>JAXLVN010000009.1:0-78455 GCA_046328995.1 Kapaibacterium sp. (SeqCode) | reverse complement strand
TAATCAGTCAATAAAGAACATGGTCGGGGAGTTACACTATATTCGCATATCGCTTTTACAGTTGCAAACATACAATTATATGCAATACCATCAATGTATTGATTATATAATTCTTGTAAGTAATATTGGAAGAAAGTCTTAGCGTGGTGATACTACCGGTGGCCGGCTACGGAGATACAGCATCTCTGACTACACCGGTCTCCCGCAAATCCAATCTCGCAATCGACTCCACATGATAGGTATGCGGGAACATATCCACCGGCTGCGTGTGCGTCACATCATACCGCTCGGCAAGTATCGCACAGTCCCTCGCCTGCGTGGCAGGATTACAACTGACATACACAAGTCGTTTTGGAGCAACAGTTAACAAGTGTTCGAGCAGCGTCTGATGTATCCCCGCTCTCGGCGGATCGACAATAATCACATCCGGCGCAGGCAGCCGCTTGAGCAGCTCAATCGCCGCCGGCTTGTGCAGGTCTTCGGCGAAAAATTCAACATTCGTGATACCATTGAATTCGGCATTTGCCTTGGCATCCGCGATCGACCCCTGCGAGAGCTCAAGCCCAAATACACGCTCCACTTGCCGCGCTGATGGCAGTGTAATAGAACCCGTACCGCAGTATAAATCCCAGAGAATGTCGTTCGGTTTGAGTTCGGCTGCCGCAATAATCGCACTCAAAAATGGCTCCAATTGCCAGGAATTCGTCTGAAAAAATGAAAACGGAGATATTCGAAAATTCACACCTAAGACCGTCTCGGTGATGGTGCCGCTGCCCTTGAGAATCGTTGGCTCGCCGGTCGCAACAGGCGATGTCGTGTGATTCACAGCATGAATAACCGTCGAAATTTCAGGGAATTGCGCTATAAATTCTCCGCCAAACCATGCCGTCATACGCTCATCCTCGGGCGTAAGAATCGTACTCGTCACAAACACCACCATAATCTCGCCGGACGCCTTCGCCGTGCGGAGAACGATATTGCGGAGGAAACCCTGATGTTCGCGGGAATTATATGCTTTCGCGCCGAATTCGAGCGCCGCCTCGCGCGTTACCTTGAGCAGGCGACCCGCAATTTCGGGCGCGATATGGCAGATATCGACATCGAGAATTTTATCAAAGCGTCCGGGAATATGGAGTCCGAGCGCAAAATCCTTATGCAAAAGATCATCCGACTCAACGCCGATTTCTTCATCCGTCAGCCAGCGTGAGGCACCGAAGGAGAATTCCATTTTATTCCGATAATGAAAGCTGCGCGGCGAGGCAAGCGTTTCGGTAAGCTCGCCGTAGGGAATTTTACCCAAACGCTCGAAGCTGTCGGCGACATGCTGACGTTTCCACGTGCGCTGCTCGGTAATTTGTAAATTCTGCCACGAACACCCGCCACAGACGCCGAAATGGCTGCATACGGGAGTTTCTCTACGTGAAGAATAATGAAGAACTTCCTTAATTTTTGCTTCAGCATAACGGGATTTTTTCTTGGTAATTTCGGCGGTGATGACGTCACCGGGAACGGCATTTTTCACAAAGTGAACGATATTGTCGCGGCGGGCTATGGCTACTCCTTCGAATCCTATCGACTCAATTTCGAGTTCTACAATCTCTCTTGGGCGTTGTTTACGAGACATTTATTTTCCTGTTAATTTCAAATTTTCAGCAAAAATACGGTTAAAAACACTCGGAAAAACGTAAATTTGCCGTGTGTGTAGCAGAAAACAACCCTCCGGATGATATGAACAGCAGCCAATCGATTATATTCCCGCCGCTTCCGGCTTGTTTCCGGCTGCTATTGCCATTGATTATGGCTGTCTATTTTCCGATTTTCGGGCAAAATGTAAGCGCAATTACCGTTGTTCTTCCGTCCGAAAAATCCGCGCAAATCTCCCTCCGAACCGTGAATAATCGTGGTTACGCATCGCTTGCGCAGCTCTCCCGAGCCGCATTCCCGGGCAGCGTTTGTGCTCCATCCCGCAATGAAATCAGCTTCAAAACCGAGCGCCTGCGCTTTGCGCCGTCGTCATTTATGGTGCTCCGCGAGAATTCCACCGGCAGCCGCGTGGCGCAGATGAATGTGCCAGCGATTACCTTGGACGGCGAACTCTACGTACCGGCAGTTCAATTCTTTCCGACGCTCGAAACACTTGGCTTGTATAAAGTTACTATGGCTCCCGGACGCGTCGTTCTGCGGATGTTCGGTCAAGCACCGCCAAGCGCCGAGCTCCTCGCGCCGCCGATTGATTCGTCCATTCCCAAGCCCAAAGCCAAGCCGATTCTTTCTGAAAAATCCTCCGCAGCGCCATCCTCGGGCATCGATACGCCGGGCGACGAACATCTCTCAGCCGAGCCGCCGGTGATTGTGCCCGGACGCTATACTTTGCCGCCGGATTTGGTACGTTCGGCCGAACCTCAGGCAGCAAAAATCACGCTCCCCAAATCGAGTGAAACGCAGAAAATTAATGGTGCAACAGAACCCAAAGCATCTCCCAAAGTAGTACAAAAACCGAAGCCAAGCGCGCCGAAGCAAGAGCGTCACGCAGAAGCCCCCGCCGCGCAACACCCTGAAAATACAGTCTCTCACACACCTGAGAATACGACCGTTGAAGCAGAAAAGCCATCGACAAACGCAACTAACCATCCATCAGACAATCATAAAGCTGAAGAAAAGCCACGGGCGATTCTCGCCGAGGCAGCACCGGTAAATGTTCCCGCGCCTTCACCCGGCAAGCCCTCCACGGAGGTACCGGAAACGACGTCCGATGCCTCATCATCTCTGGAGAGCGCCGAAGTGCTGGAAATGGAATCAACTGCTGCTGATATTAGAGTTACCTCCGTCGCTGCTTCACGAAAGTCCTCCGAAAAGACGGAGATTTTATTCCGTTCGAACGTGCCGATTCCCACCTTCCAAAAGCCGGAAATTCACGGAAAAGAGATCACAATACGCTTCCCGCAGGTCGCCAATTCGGTGAGTTCGTTTGATGAAATTGAGCGTATATTTCCGCTCAGCGAGGTGCGCGCCGAGACGGTGAAGGGCGTGCTGAATCTGCATCTTGCGCTCAAGATCGAACCCAAAAGTTGTGAAGCGCGGCGTGTCGGTGAGCGTGGAATCGCGCTGTCGATCGAGTATCCGCCGTCCGAGATGGGCGACAAGGCGACGACCGAAACCACGAAGAAGCGCTGGGACTTAGATGTGATTGTGCTCGATGCCGGTCATGGCGGTGAGGATGCGGGCGCGGTGAGTATTAATGGATTCAAAGAAAAAGACGTGACACTCGCAATTGCGAAGAAGATCAAGAAATTACTCAAAGAACTCCTCCCTAAGACGAAAGTCGTGATGACGCGTCAGGACGACACGTTTATCGAGCTTTATAGGCGGAGTCAGATCGCCAATCAGGCAGGCGGGAAGCTGTTTTTGAGTATCCACTGTAATTCGATGCCGTCGAAGCCAAATCCTGCAAATGGTTTTGAATCCTATATCTTACGTCCGGGCAGGAACGACGACGCCGTACGCGTTGCCGACCGTGAAAACGGCGTTATCAAGCTCGAAAAGCGCAAGGACAAATATCAGGAATTGAGCGAGGAAAAATTGATTGTTGCCACGATGGCACAGAGTGCGTTTGTGAAATTCAGCGAACTCTTCGCCTCGAACATTCAGGAAGAAGTCGGTAAAACGACCACGCTTCACAATCGGGGCGTCAATCAGGCAGGATTCTACGTTCTCGTCGGCTCGTCAATGCCCAATGTCCTCTTCGAAACTGCCTTTCTCTCCAACACCGACGACGAGAAATTCATCACCTCCGACAAGGGTCAGGAAAAAATCGCCGAGGGCATTGCCAAGGCAATCAAGCGGTATGCATCCGAGTATTCAGCACTCATCCAAAAGAGCAAGTAAAGAAGAGCAAGTAAAGATTTCCTATTGCCGCGTCAGGAAATATCCGTAGTTTTGCACTACATATATCGCGGGGTGGAGCAATTGGTAGCTCGTCGGGCTCATAACCCGAAGGTTCTAGGTTCAAGTCCTAGCCCCGCAACAACAAAAAACGCAACTTTTAAGTAAAATTAGAAGTTGCGTTTTTTTATATGTGTCTATACTATTGGCAATTGGCAACGTAATCCATAAGAAAACCTTAGTAGAAGAACAGCCCCACCAATACGCACCAACCCTATTACCTTACATGTGGTAGTCGCTGTTGTTAAATGTAAATCGTCAACGTGATAAAGGTAATAAGGTTATAGTCTTTAACTGTCTTTTTCTACTAAGGTTTTACATCCTGACAGATATGCTAATCTATCAAAGTAGAATTAAAGTAATCCTGATTTTTTGAGCATAGCTGCTATTTTTTCAGCAAGTCTATTTGCTTCTGCGGTAGATTTTTCAAGGTCTCTAGGAAAAATAGTAATACCTATAAACGTTTGCTGGTGGAGAGTAATGATTTCAGATTCGACCAAAAAGTCCCAATATACAGAGTCAAGACCGTTTAGTTTTTCAATGATTGACGCTTTATATTCGGAAACAATTCTATCAGCTAGTCTTATAAACAAAGAGATGTCCGGCTGCTCGGTAAGTATTATTTCCGAGTATGATTGTGCCATTGTATCGTTCCTTATAACGTTTGATCGCTTGACGCAGACTTAGAAACATTAAACTATCAGTGCCCAATAGAAGTACCGAACCTGACGTAACCTTTTCCTACTATTGCGCTAAATTCTTATTGGTGGGTGGCTTTCTAGTACTTGGAGTGTTTTCTACCATATTTTCCACCAAGGTTTAGTTTGTTCTGGCTCTTCTGTTTCTGCTGTCAAAGTCCAATATTCTTCTTTAAATGAGAAGTTTGTAAATTCCTTTGTCACCATATGAACATATGGATAAATTGCGTCTTCGCTTCCATTTTGAAATCGTTTTATTACTTTTTGAATAGGCCAAATCTCACAAGCATTAGGTAGTTTCAGCAATACATTTAGTTCTCCTTGTGGGTCATTGTCATCAGTTATCCAGTCAGCACCTTCAACATTTTTGATTATTGTCTCTCCAACATAAGAACCTACTGAAAAAAGTATAGGCCCAACTCCTTTCCCATAAAGTCGTCCGCCCTTTTTGGGTTGTCCGTTTTTCATATTAGCTATAAAAAACCTGTCCACTTCAACAATACTGTCAATTGTATAGTCAAGCCTAAAACCATCAGCAGCAAATGCCTTGACTATCCATTCGGATTGTGCTGTTATGTCATCTTTTAGTGAAGCCATATTCTATTTTTTTTTTATAGTTAGTTAAATGTGGTGTCTGTCTTAGCTTACCACCAACTTGTTAATAAAAGTGTAGATTCACCCTCACCCACCAGCAAAAATACTCAATTACCCCAATCCCCGCCCCACACTCTACATTAATATTTATCACCCCAAGCGCCTTGTAGTGCTTGACATCGGCTTTTTTTGTAAGTTGCGTTTTGTCGTTGAAATTATCATTTCCACGGGATGTTTCACATAACTATAACTCTATGAAAATTATCTACGTTCTGCTTGCCTTCTTGTCCCTGCCTGCTGCTGCGTTTTCTCAAGCCGAGAGCCCGTATAACAATGCGCGGATTATACATCTCGGGAGCGAGATTAATACCAAAGACATGGACTATGCGCCCTGTGTCAGTACTGACGGTACGATGTTTTTTGTATCGAATCGCCCGGGCAGTCAGCTCATGCCGGATAAAAAAAGTTCTCATGATATCTGGATGGCTCTGCAAAAATTCAATCAGGATACGGCGTTTTTTCCGGCAACGAATCCCGAACCTGCCGGAAATACTCCAAGATACAATCTAAACTCTCCCCTGAATGAAGGTGCCGCCTGTATCTCTCTCGACAAGAAAGTCCTTTATTTTACAGGCTGTCAGCGTCCCGGCGGTATGGGCGACTGTGACCTGTATATGGCGCTTCTTACCTACAAGGGTGATACCATTGGCATTGAAAAAGTCTTTCAGCTCAGCAGAACCATTAATTCTGAATATTGGGATTCTCAACCGTCGATTTCACCGGATAACACCCGTCTGTACTTCGCTTCCGCCCGACCGCTTAATCCGAGACAACAGCTTGATAGTCGGCAGCCGGAGCCGGTGTATGATATGAATATATGGTACTCGGATTTTAACCCGGAGACGAGTCAATGGCAGCCGGCTGTGCCACTTCCGGATGTGATAAATACAAGCAAAAAAGAGAATACGCCGTTTATCGCAGCCGACAACAAAACCCTCTTCTTTGCTTCGGATGGGCACTCGCCGAACTATGGGGGAACGGATTTTTACTACAGCCGTCTGGATGAGCACAACCACTGGACGCCGCCTGTCAATCTCGGTAAATCATTGAATACAAAAGAGTCGGAATTATTTATCACGGCAAATGTCGCCGGTACAACGCTCTATTTCTCCTCCACGCGAACGGATATTCCCGGAGCTATGGGTAGTCTTGATATTTATGCTGCCAAGGTGCCGAATATCTTGGGCGAGGTAAATTTCATCAGTTGGCAACAAACTCGGACAGCAACGGTAGATATCACCGTTTCAAATGACAAAGGTATCGTACGCGCAGTTTCCCTCGGCGAGTTCGGCGCCGGCCGCCACACCGTTGATTGGGACGGCAAAGATGCAAACAAGCAACGTGTTCCGCCCGGCTCATACACCTACGAAGTAAAGCTCGGTGGTGTTGTGGATACGAAGGGTAGGCTGATGATGAAGTGAGGGGGAATTATTCATTCCCTCCGAGCGGGTTCTGCAAACGACGTCTGATTTCAGCTAACGTATAATCAATCAACAGTTTACCGTCGCGGAAGACTTCTTTGAGTTCGCCCTGACGTTCTTCTTCCCATGACACCTGATCATGGAGAATATAGGTGTCATTTTCCCGTTCAATCTTTATCAACCCTTTGGCTGATTTCTTGGTGCCGTCGTCGGTCACGGGATCTTTGAATATCTCCCGACCTTCCCCGTGCACCTCGCCGTAGGTAGCTTTCATGGCGAAACCGAAGGTGTCGCGGGTGTTGAATTGATAGGTATAGGAGCCGATTCCAAAAACTATATTCGTCGAACTAAACCCTTTCTCTTTAAGACGTTCGCAGATCTGAACGGCGCGTTCTACCGTGATGCTGTCACCATAGATTGCCCCAATCTGCGGCGCTAATTCTTTATATCCTTTCGCATTCGTATGCCCGCCGAAGGTTTCCCATAGCAGTTCTATCACTCCCTTCCGTTCCACGTCGCTTTTGCCGTGAGGGTCGCCGCAAATTATATCCACCGGGTCGCCGCTGTCCGGACGAATCACGACTTTCCCATCCCGTGCGAGAATTTCGTTTTTAAGCGCCGGTAAATACTCGGTGAGTACTTTCCATAAGTCCCAAGTATCCGAAACAATGGACACGATTCCTTTGGGGTAAATGTCACACACCAGCCGTCTGAATGTCTCAAGCTCGCCCTCAGTCGTGCCCATGCACATGACAGAATGTTCGGTCGCTGCTACCGAACCTCCGATAAGTTCCTTATCAGAATCAGCATTATAGTAATTCTCAAGTAAATTAATCGCCGGAATAGTATCCGTACCCGTGAAGCTAAGCAGGTGACCACATGCCGAGGTGAGTCCGGCTTCGATACCGGACATTCCCCGCATCGAGAAATCATGTCCCTGCCATTGAACAAATTCCGGAACAGACGATGTTTCTTGGGCATAGCGGTCTAATACCGTGCGATATTGCTTGGCTATCGTAGCCGAAGTGCATGGCATCCAAATAATTGCCGACAAAAGCGTTTCGAAGTAATTGGTCAGCCAGAAAAATTCCGGCTTGGTATTATACATCGTAAACATCGGCACCCGCAGCGGCACGGAAGCGCCCTCGGGAAGTGACTTAATAACCATCGGAATATACCCTAAATCATGGAGGTCTGCAATATGCTTCGTACCAACCTGATTCTCGCCTAAGTAATTGTTAATTCTACGGCTGTACTCAGCAACGACCTTTTCTTTCGGTTGCTTGAAAAAGTATGTCTCGAAATCCTCAAGAATGTACTTCTTGATAAAATACTGTAGTCCAAAGAGCACCACTTCATCGATATCACTATATCTGCTTTTCCGTGGTGTCCAATTAGAATAAACGAGCGTGGTTCCTGTCGGGTATTGCCGGCGATGATCTACTTTGTAGCCATCTGTTAAGAGGAGAGGATTCATAGGGTTATGTAGTTAAAAGTGAATGATACAAGGCATGATTTTCATCGTCAAAACAAACAAATGTGACCGTCTCAAGCCGCGATAGTTCCGGAAAATTCCTCACCGAAGCGATCGCTATCCGCGCAGCTTTGTCCTTGGGAAAGCGATAAATCCCAGTACAGATTGATGGGAATGCAATGCTGGTAATTCCTTTACTTGTAGCAAGTTGCAAACAGCTTGTATAACAGGAAGCGAGGAGGCGTTCTACTGCCGAGGTATCGTTGTGTTCGTCATTCCACACCGGTCCCACGGTATGAATGATATATGTTGCCGGAAGATTCCCGGCTGAGGTAATGACAGCTTCACCCACCTTGCAGCCGCCCTGCCGATTGCGAATTGCCTCACATTCTTCGAGAATACGCGCTCCGCCTTTGCGGTGAATTGCACCATCGACACCACCGCCGCCGAGCAACGAAGTATTAGCCGCATTCACGATGGCTTCGGATGGAAATTCAGTAATATCGGCTTGTATGGCTTGTATGTTCATGGCTGGAGTGTGATATTAATTCGTTTGTAAAATATCACGTAAGGGTATTTGAATCAATCGATTGCTAGCTTGATTGCGAATAGAATCTGTTGTGAAAATTGTCTCGAAATGTGCTTCTACTTCATCAAAACCCCGACTGAAAATCCCGTGACTGACCGCGAGATACAGCTTGCCCGCACTCTTACTTTTGAGCACATTCGCAAGACCAATAAACGTGCCGCCACCATCACAGATATCATCGACAATCAGGCAGTCCTTACCGCCGAGATCATCAGCATGCACGGTAAATCCGGCGAGATTGCCCGTGCGCACATCCCGACGCTTGCCGCATTCGACGACTTCAACTCCGCCCAAGAATTCTGATACTTTGTAGATTTTCTTCAGCGCACCGGCATCGGGAGAAACGAGCAGAACAGGAGAGGTGATTTTCTTGGTAATTAATTCTATAAACCTATGATTAGGAATGACTTCGCAATTATTCAACACAGCAGGAGTAACATCCGAATGCGGGTCAAAAATAATCACTTTCCGAAAGCCCAACATATTGATAATATCAGCATAGACCTTCACCGAGAGCGGTTCACCGGGCACCATCGCACGATCCTGCCGCGCCGCCGGAAAGTAGGGAATGCATAAAGTAGAAATCTCCGCGCCCAACCTACGCAGCGCATCAACCGCCAGGCACAGCAACCCAATATCCTGAAATGAATTGAGCCGATGCGTAATCGTCACACTTTCTGACACATCGGTCGTAGGGTTAATCTTGATGTGAGGTTCGCCGCCGGAGAAAACAAACGTCTCAAAAGTAATTTCGTTGCCGGCAATCGGCTTGAAGGAAGGGTCTAAATGAAGTATCATATTGATCTCTATTTGTGTAATTTTTACGCAAATCTACGACATTTAGAAATGCGCTCCAAATATTTTGTGTAATTATTACGCAAAATTAATTTCAAAAAGAAATCCATTTTCAACTAATTCATTGTATTTCAATTTGTTGAAGGTAAATAATTTTGCAGGACGTCCGCTTTTTTTATCGCCGAATTCATTTGTTTCTTCGACAATACCAAAACTCAGCATCTTCTTGCGGAAGTTTCGCCGGTCAATTTCTTTCCCTAAAATCGTAGTGTAGAGGTGTTCGAGTTCGGAAAACAAGAACCGCTCCGGCAGTAAATCGAATCCCACCGGCTGATAGGTGAGTTTGCTTTGCAGGCGCCGATGCGCAGTGCGAAGGATATGCGCGTGGTCGAAAGCGAGCTCATCGGGCACGGCATCGATTGGAAACCATGCGGCATCTTCTGCATCGGTATCTGCTTTTAATTCAAGGGTAGTAGAATTCACCAATGCAAAATACGCGACCGATATCACCCTTCCCCGCGGGTCACGGTCAAGCGCGTCACCAAAGGTGTAGAGCTGTTCGAGGTAATTGACTCTAATTCCTGCTTCTTCATAGAGTTCCCGGTGAACAGCATCCACAAGCGATTCGTCATCCTTGACGAATCCACCGACTAATGCCCACTTGTTTTTCAGAAGGCCATACTTTTGCTTGATGAGGAGCACATGCAGCTTGCCGGCAGTATAGCCAAAGACGATAGCATCGACCGCAACCTTAATGTTTTGATTGAGTTCCATAATTTATATCAATACAGTATTCATACATAATGACCGGTAAAATTGAGAATATCCCACCCAAAAATCAAGGTTTACTGACATATATTATAGTTTGGTCTCTTCCATCGTAGGGGGAATTGCATTCGCCCGACCCTCGCACGACCAGGGCGAATGCAATTCGCCCCTACGGCTATAAAATATGTTCCACAAAAATTGCCGAAGAACTAAAAACAAAGCCCTTGACTGCAAGAGAAGGGCTTTGGTAGTTTTAATCATGACATGAGTGATATTCGCAGTAGTATTACTCCACCTTACCATCCGGCTGATCCCCGCTCAGCAGCTTTTTCAATTCTTCTGATAAATGCTCTTCGACGTCTTTTGGAATACCGTCCGGCGTGAGGTCGGTGGCTTCTTTGCGGGATTGTAATTCTGAATAAACGCTCTTGATTTGCGTGCGAATTTGTGTGAATTCTCTCACTAAGAATTGCTCAAACGCCATTAATTGAACGAGTTGCATGTCGAGTTCTTTTTCGGTCAGATCTTCCGGCGGCGAGGCAAATACCGTTTTATTCTTGATCGTATCGACCAAAATACTGACATTCGGCTTGCGAAAGTCACGGAGATCGATATTATTAACGAGCATCAGTTCCTCGTCCGGCTGCAAAACATTGAGCATTTTCAGGAGCTGATGGAGCTGTTCTTTGTTGATGATGTATTCTGTCATACGTTTGTAAGATTATGGAGTAGTTGTAGTTTGCATAAGTTGTTCGATTTCCTCCGCTTTCCGCGGGAGCTTGCCTGAGAGATTCACGGGATCAGCGTCGGTAATTAATATATCATCCTCAATCCGCACGCCCGTATTCCACCATTTTTTCGCGCACGGACTGCCCGCAGGAATGTAAATGCCCGGTTCGACGGTAATTACAGAGTTCACCTTCAGATTGCCGCCAGAACCCGCATCATGCACGTCAAGCCCTAAATAATGACTCGTGCCATGATTGAAATACCACTTCGCTTCCTCCGGCTTTTTGATGATTTCAAGTTCCATAAGTCGCTTCTGTACCACCGCCATAGCGCGATTGTGGGGTTCTCTGAATCCATTCCCCGCCCGACAGGCAACAATCCCCGAATCCTGCGCCTCAAGCACGATATTATAAATTTTCCGCTGTTCATCGGTGTATTTGCCACTGACCGGAAAAGTGCGCGTGATATCGGCGGTGTAATTTTGATATTCCGCGCCGCAGTCGGCGAGTACTAAGTCTTTATTTTCAGTGGTTTTACGATTAGACACATAGTGGAGAATACACGCATTATACTCCGAACCCACTATCGACGGGTATCCCACATCTTCGGCGCCGAGGCGCTTGAAGGTATATTCCATCACGGCTTCGATTTCGTATTCGGTCATGCCGGGCTTGGCGGCTTTCATGCTTGCAAGGTGACCTTCGATGCTGATGTCAATCGCTTTCTGCATCATACGGAGTTCGTCGGGGTCCTTGATTTCCCGCATTTTATTCAGAAGTGAATACGGCGATTTGATATACAGATCAGGATATTTATCCTGCAGAGATTTCCGCGCATCTGCATCAATATACACGTTCTTACGGCTGATAGGATTCTTCACGTTCGGTGTGGGGAAGGTTGGTACATAGAGCGTGTCGCGCCCTTTAAGCGCGCTCGCGAGCACGGTATCAAGCAGGGCAATATCGACTGCTTTTTCGATGCCAAGGATAGACTCGACTTCGACCGTACCCATGCGCACTCCCGTCCATGCTTCTTTGCTGACGTCGCGCGGCTGTACGAACATCACCTCACGATACGATTTTCCGTCAATCATTACACCATTCGGCACGAGCAGGAGCGCGCAGTTCGCATCCGGCATCCCCGTCAAATACCACAAGTTACTATTCTGACGGTACTCATAGTCCACATCATTCTGACGATTGCGCACATCGGCCGAAAAAGCGAGCATCGCCGATGTATTCGTGAGCGACTTGAGCACATCCGCGCGCCGCTCTTTGTAGCGGGACATCGGCATACCATCCTTGTACGGATAGGAATACGGGAAAGTAACGCCCGGCGCCTGCGACAAGGCCACGGATGTACATAGCAGAAAGCAGAGGAGATATTTCATGATATGTGGAATGTTAAAAATGGACGGTTGCACTGTATATATTCGGATTCACAATCGTAGAGAAAGGGTCGCGACCTAATGCTGTCAACGTAAGAATTTGGCATTTGCTTGATGCTTCGACAAGCTCAGCATGACGGACGTTTAACTTGATTTTGATAAATAAGTTACGTCACCCTGTGCTTGTCGAAGGGTTCAATTACGTACCTATTTCTTCCTTACATTTACTGCATTTGGGTCATGACCTATCCCTTCACCATGTCGCATGTCCCTACAGATATATAATTTTGTCAATTCACCCCATTACCCCAAACAGCGACTCAATTTTTTTATACCTATAATCAAATATTTCTTTTAATTGCCGCTTGACCATCACGGCGTTTACGGTGCGGCCGAGGACACCGAACGGGAGCTTGTAATGCACGAGATCTTCCATTTCCACACCGCCGTCAATTTCCCGTAAAAAATGCTTGTGATGCCAAAACGCGTACGGACCAAAGCGCTGTTCATCGACAAAATAATGAGGTTCGTGGACATGCGTAATCTCCGTAACCCATTGAATAGGCAGCTTCATCACGGGACGCACGATATAGGAAATAATCAATCCGGCATACATTTTCTCCGGCAGGAATTCGGATGTAATATGGAAGCCCATATAATCCGGCGTAATTACCTTCAGATTATGCGGCGAGGAGAGAAAGTCCCATGCTTTCTCGATGCTGATCGGCGCGCGTTGAATTCTGTGTAGGGTATGGAGCATGATACATAGTAGGTTCTTAACAATCTTTATGGTCTGGTCTTAATCTTCCCATCGTAGGGGCGAATTGCATTCGCCCAAACCCAAGCACGACTGGGGCGAATGCGATTCGCCCCTACGAACTATTTTCTACGTTCCACAAAAAATGCCAGAAAAAAATTGTTGTAATTAATTGATACCGCGTCAGTTATTCCTTCGCCTTTTGGGGAAGAATCGTCGTAAATTTCGTAAAACTCACATCCGGCGCGCGCTTGACGGGAATACGGATATAGCCGCCATTGAGCCATAATTGCAATTGATTGGTATAATGCGCGCTGAGCGGTTCACCCGAATTTCCACCGGCGAGAACGGTGTAAATCACCGTGTCCCGCATGTCGGCAATCATCCGCATTGAGGCGCCGATGATCTGTTCCTGCGGCGCAAAATAATGATATTCCCCGCAATTAAGCGTGGAATTATTCCCGCCGGTCGGGAACGGACCCTGCGTGACAATTTCCTTCATATAAGGATTTTTACTAAACAGATGCTTGAGCGTAAGTTGATGAATATCACCGTATTTCCACGATGCAATCGGCGTAGAACCGTACCGCGCCTCAAGCGAACGTACCGCGAGAACGAAACTCCGGAAGACGATTTCGTCCTTCGATTCGAAGTCTTTCGAGCGCACATCATCGAACCACACCGACGTGCTGTCCTGCAGCAAGTCCATGATTTTCCGGGTTGGTATATTTGAAATAAACGAATACTGCCGGTACAATCGGTCACCAAGCTCGTCGGCAAACGTCTGCTCGAGCATCGTATTAATAAATGTCGAGAATATCGCAGGCTGCGCCTCACGCGCCGTCATGATGCCGTCCCAGTTTTTCAGGAGCTTGTAGGCCTCGGTTTCGGTGGGAGATAAGTATTTTAGTTTACTTGCAATTACCGGGAGAGTCTTCAGAAGGAATAACCGCGCAAGTGGCGACGTTACATCCATTTGCATAAATTGTGCATCGCGCACCGCATACTCGTCAAACTCCTTCAGCGTTTCCTCAATTCGCTCCGAACGTGAGGGAGGTTCCCAAAGATTGGAGATAAAAAACGGTGGATTCTCGGTTGTTTTATTATTCGCGCTATACACATACCGTTTCGACGGGTTATACACATTCGGAAGTTCGGACGCGGTATGGAATCCCTGCCACGCATAGTCCGGCAGCCAGCCCGGATTCGGGATATTCGGCGTGCATTTCGTGCGGATTGGGATAATTCCCGAGGGTGCGATTCCGATATTTCCGCGTACATCGGCATAGCTGAAATTCAGCGCCGGCGCTCCCCAGAGATTAGCGCCATTCAAAAATTCCTGCCAGGAATTTGCTTTGTTGATACGGTACATCGCCAGAATTTCATCGCTTGTTTGCTGCGCTGTCCAGCTAAAACTCAGCCCGTATTTATGGAGAAAATGATTTTGTTCTTTGCCCGGAAGTCCAAGTAATTTATCGGGATAATTAAATGCATGAGCGTCAGAAATTATCGCCGAACGCTTCGTAAAGCGTAAATCATAGATAAACGGTTCGTCCGCGCGAACAGTAATCGTATCGCGCCGATAGCGGAATTTCGTGCGTTTGCCATCATCGGCGGTGTAATAATTAGGATTGGACGGGTCAATTTTCTCGACATAAAAGTCACAATCATCGGCCATCATATTGGTGATTCCCCAGGAGATTTTGTCGTTGCGACCAACGATGAAGAGCGGTATGCCGGGGATGGTAAGTCCGGTAATATTAAGCGATGGCGCGGTCACATGCGCCTGATACCACCGCGCCGGCAGAGCAAGTGTGAGATGAGGATCATTGGCGAGAATTGCGGAATTTCCGCTTGGACTGTAGGTGCGCATGACCCAGGAATTACTGCCCACGCCCGAACCTTCCATACCCAAGTAGCGGCGCACACCTGCGAGAATTTTACCAAATTCGTGAATACCTTTTGCTGAACGCCGTGAGTGTAATTGACTTATAACAGTAGGAGTTGACGAGGAAATAGTTGCTGTTTTTTTCTCCGGTTGCGGCACCACCACCGGCGCGCCGCTCGGGTAGGATGGAATTAAATCCGACGCGCGGTCAGCGCCAAGCTTGTCGGCAATTTCACCGAAGGCGATATCGGACCAAAAACTCATGCTCATTTCAAATGCCATCATGCGCCCGATGAGCAGACAATCATGAGGTTCCCACGGCTCGGGAATATAGCCGAGCGCGCCGAACTCAAACGGCAGGCCGGTTTTATGTTCGTCAATATAGGCATTAATACCCTTGGAATACTGTTCCAAAATGAACCGCGACTGCTTGCTCGACGCCTTCCAGAGTTTTTTGGAAATAACGTTCAAGTCTAATGTTCGCAAGAACTTATCCGTCTCCAATGCTTCCTTCCCGAATATCTCCGAGAGCCGTCCTTCGCCTGCGCGGCGGGCGACATCCATCTGCCACAAGCGGTCCTGCGCGTGGACATAGCCGAGCGCAAAAAACGCATCGGCCTCGCTTTTGGCAACGATATGCGGCACGCTGAATTGATTGCGATAAATTTCGATCGAGTCACGCACATTCTCAGCATGCGTTACTGTTCCCTGTTCTAGATCCGAGCGCGTAGCCACATACAGCGAAAACGCTACAAAGCTGCCGCCTATAACGAGTAACGAAACGATAACACCGGTAAAATTGCGTAAAAAATTGAGCATGAAGATTGGGAAAGTAACACCGATAGTAATTAAGAAATAACTTATTGATTCGCTGTCTAAAATTTTTCTACTAAGCAGACCAATACATATACAAATCTATACAGTAGAAATTTGCTTTAATTGACCAATTATTGTTTCATTATGATCATTTTCGATACAGATCCAACTAAAATTCTTAGCAAGTATGTAAGATTCAAAAAAATTACATTCACCAAGTATTTTTAGAATACTATCAAGAGTTGTTTCATATACTGGTAAACTAGGAAAATCCGGCTCATCGGTTTCAGGTATGAACCATACAATTTCATTGTTTACGACACCATATTGATGAAGTACTTCAAGACCGAAAACCTCATAATCGACCGACTCTACATATACTTTATACGTTACATTTTCTTTATTCAAACATAACCACCAAACCCTTGGATTACCATTAACATAGAGACTTTTTGCTGTGATAATTACTTGCTCAGCTTCCTCTACACTGCATTTTTTGCAATAAAAGTCTTCTGTCAGAGCAAGATTATTTATTGCAGAATCTACGGCTTGTTCAACTGTTATAGACATAGTAATCCATGTAAATTCTACTTAGAAAACGAATGCAAAAATGGATTCAAGTTTATCACAAACTAAAGCGTTGTCATTCTGAGTCCTTCGTCTCTGATCAGGATAAACTCCGTGAAGAGTTGAAACTTACTGCGCTGTCATGGTTTTGCTCATACTTCTCTTAGAATTAGTGCCGTAATCATTATTACAATCATAGTGTTATGTTACCGCTGTAAATTCCCTTCGTTCGCTGGCGCGAACATTTTCCCCTTGAACAATGGGACTTTTTTTTGTTTACCGCTTGATAAAGGGGTCGCCTTCATAAGCAGGGGATTGGCACATAGAGAGAACAGGCTTTATAATTTGTTACTGGTGGTTCTAAGATTTTCGAGAACTCAGAACGACTTGCTAATTTCTATAAACAAACAACTTAGTATTGTGGAATCACCGCGTGCAGGCGTGCTATTTCTTCGAGGAAATTCCCGATTTCGTGTAAGGGAAGCTGGGTTGCGGCATCGCTTTTGGCTGCTTTAGGATTGGGATGGGTCTCGATGAAGAGTCCGTCTATCCCGACGGCAACGGCAGCGCGGGCAAGCGCGCGAATAAACCGTGGCTGACCTCCAGATTGCTCGCCTCCGCCCGGCTGCTGCACGGAGTGAGTGGCGTCGTAAATCACCGGATAGCCGCTTTCGCGCATGATCACAAGTCCACGATAATCAACGACTAAGTCGTGATAACCGAATGTCGTACCACGCTCCGTGAGCCATATATTCGGATTGCCTGTCGCGCGCACTTTTTCGGCGGCTTTTTTCATGTCGCCGGGCGCGAGGAACTGACCTTTTTTGATATTCACAATTTTTCCGGTGCTGCCTGCTGCTTGGAGAATATCCGTTTGGCGGCAGAGGAACGCGGGAATTTGGAGCACATCGACATACGCGGCGGCGGCGATTGCCTCTTCGGCGGTATGGACATCGGTGAGCACGGGCACACCAAATTCAGTTCGGATACCGGCTAAATAGCTGAGCGCGAGCTCATCACCGATACCCGTAAAGCTGCTGCCACTTGTTCTATTTGCCTTGCGATACGAGGACTTAAATACATAGTCGAAGCCGAGTTCGGCGCAGATAGGCGCCACATGCGCGCACACTTCATGGAGCATTTCATTTGACTCGACCACGCATGGTCCGGCGATAACAGTAAATTTTTTCATAGGAGTATAGTAAGTAAGAAGTGGCAAAAATACGGAGAGCGGAGGGAAATTAAAGACGGTATTGTTTTTTTTGTGGGATTTTTTGGGGGAATGCCGAACCTATTCATCTGTTTCGACAATCATATTTCGCAGGGATGGTGCAGAAACGGAACGACATTGCATTTGTAGAGACGTAGCATGCTACGTCTCTACGGTTGGACGATTTACCGGAAAAACACACCATTTTATACACGAATGTTTATCGGAACGATATGGCATTTGTAGAGACGTAGCATGCTACGTCTCTACGGCTGGACGATTATACGATTGTACCAGAAAATACACCACATTCTGCACATAAATGTATAATAATATTGCATTTGTAGAGACGTAGCATGCTACGTCTCTACGGCGGTAACGTCTGGGCGATTGTACCGGAAGAAACGTAACATATTTCCCATTCGATCAGTTGGCGCAACCGACAGAACCGGAATTTCGTGCCCACCGTCACGGCGCTTCATGATTCTTCCTACAGACAATATACCAAAATCGTTGTGCGGGTTTATCACCCGAAGTATGGAGTGGTTCATTGATTTCTTGGGCATTGGTCAAGCCGTACTGCCCGAATTCTGCGGAAATTGAATCTGAATCGTAAAAGTAGAGTGTGACACCCGGCCACGTTTCAAACCTGTCTTTGCTGATTTCTTTTCCTTGTCCATATCTAAAATCAGATTTAGAAATTGATACAAACACCATACATCCATGTTGATTAAGCTGCTTATAACAATCATCAATCAGTTTTTTTCGTTCGTCAGCGCTTAATAAATGGATCAGAGCATAGCAGAAAATTCCATCGTATAATTCTTGGTTATATGGCATTGCACCGACTGAACCGTGATACACCTTGATGCTGTCTCCGAAGTGTTTTTTTGCTAAATCAATGGCAGTTTCAGCTATCTCAATCCCCGTTACCGTGCATCCATTATCAACAAAAACCTGAGCATTTCTACCATACCCGAATCCGGGAATGAGGATATTCTTCAATTCGAATTTTCGAAATAATTCTACCGTTCCAATCGCCGAATCAGCCGGCTCCCATCCCCACATTTCCTGTTTGTCTCTAAAACTTGTCTCCCAAAATTCTGCCATGAGTGCTGATGATAAGATGTGTTTAAATTTCAATTTTGTAATAATTTATACTGCACGGATTGATTTGTTAAATACCTATAACTATGTACAGTTGAAACGTCCCTTTCATCCGTATTTGCTATTGATACCATAGAAAAGAAGATACTTTTGTAGTCATCGAAGTATGAGGTGCTGCTTTTTCACCATGCTGAAGTACGCTGATAACAGCGTCCGGTCGGCTGCCAACGCCGACCGGACGGGGAAGAACATCATTTTTGTGCTTTTGCTTTTAGCACTACATTTGCAGGAAATGTCTCGACAGCTTTTTTTAGTTTTTCTTCATTGAGCGCTTGCTTTGTTTTGTCTTCTATAGTATGATTGTAATTGAGGAATAAATAATAGACCAGCACGCGGTTGTAGGTGTCAACACTCTGATCTGAAATCAGTTGCAGCATTTTTAATTCTGCTTCATCGCTTTTGATTGTTTCTGATAATGCTCTTCCAATCCGTGGAATACTGCCGAAATAATGATTCATACTTGGGTTGTCGATACGAAGTGTAATACCGAGTAACAGATCATGAACATTGATGTCCAATACTTCTAATTCTCGAATATACGTCTTGCGGCGCCCCCAAGCGTAGCTGCCATCGCTTACACGTTCAAATCGATCATTCATGATGTCGAGATGCGAACGGAGAAATATTTCCCAGTTTGTTGTTTCTGCTGATAGTTTAGCAATGTTTAAGGCGTGAATTCTCGGACTATTGTCCATGCTGCATCCTCCCACTACTCGCCGATTCCTTTTGAGCTCAAGCTCTGTTTTTTTGGAGGAATAAACGCCGACATATTCCTCAAACTCATCACTCGAGCCACCATTAGACTTCGCTTCTTCGAGTGCTTGGTTGTAGAGCGTCGTAAATTTTGCATCCACTTTCCGCAGACTATCGACCCGCTTCGGTCGCAGAGAATCCCATAGCTCGTATTTGGCTATATATTTCTCATAATCTTTCTTATAGTCTTTCGCATTGTATTCAGTGGTGAATTCGGGCTTATTGGTTGCTTTGTGAATATATTCAATGAACGAATTGATACGCGAAGATTCTTCATCTTTTATACCCCGGCGGCTTCTTGTAGCTTTATCATAAAAGACTTGCGTCGTTGTATCCACCATGCAGTCTGAGTATTGAATCATCCGTGCATATTTTTCAGGTATTGGCTGCGAGGCAAATTCTTCCTTGAAATAAAATGCTCGAAGCGATTCTTTTGAATACTGTGACTTCTCGAAATACATATAAACCCATCTCCCTTTCAAGGGCTTGTCGTAGGTCGTGATAGCTTTGTCAGAGGTACATGAATGCTCTAATTTTTCATCAAGCCCAATACTTCTAAACTCAACGACATCCTTGTCACCATAGTCCTTGTATTTAAATTTTACAACAAGTAAATCTTTGGTTGCTTTTGACTTGTCGTATTTTAGAATAAAGTCTTCGTACGGCATATTTTCTTTGAGATCATTGACAGCAGACTTTATATTTCCGGAGTCCATGAATATAAAGTTTGCTATTGCCTGTGGCTTGGAGAGATAGACTCGATTGAGCTCACAGACTTTGAATTTTAAGTTCAGCGAATCGACGATGAACTTCAGGCGATGTACTGTTGTGTCGGCGTAGATTAGCCCATTATGGCTGGCACCGAACTCAGTTTCTTGGGAGAGGCAAGGCGTGCTAAGCACGAGGGCGAGGACGAGCATGATGTGTTTCATAGCGTTGTATGAATATGACTTGCTACCGGGAATGTGATTAAACGCCAGGCAAGCAAGTGCTGTGGAACAAATATGTAATGGAAAGATTGTACCGCGTTTTCAGATACTGCTATAGAGAGGTAAGTACCTCATATCGTTACATCTATCGTGTAAATCCGAAAATTGTGATGGTTCTCGTCTCTTCACATCGGTTAAAACATGTTTCCGGTGGTGATGGCAAGCAGTGCTGCTTGGTTCGAGAGAACGCCCTAGTAGAGAAAATTCCACGGACCGCATATCATACTTCAACACACATGACCAAGCACCGGAGGTAAAACTGTCATAGAAATAAAAAAAATACATTCCCATGAACTATCAATACCTCCCCACCGCTTGGACGGCCACGGGTGCCCGCAAGCCGCACGCCTAGAATATGCAGAAGCGAACCCAAAAAAATCAAATTTCACATTTCACCTGGCTCATCGACTCTTTTTCTTTTGCTAAGTCACACTATACAGCTATCTTGCAGTGAAATTCACGTTTTCATTCGTTTTTTCTTGGCTACGCTTATTCTCCTCGGGATTGCGCAGAGCATCCCGTTTATTTTTCAATACTTGCTTGAGGTTTTTATGGTCAACCGTTTCTCTCTTCTCGCCCTCCTTCTTGCCGTCCTTTCATTATCCTGTGGCACGCCGACTGCCCCGCAAGCGCAGGGGAATATTTCCGGCCGTGTGTATCTGCAGCCACGTGCTGGACAGATTGATCAGGCAAAGCACGATATTACGGTGGCTCTCACCGGCAATCAAACCTACACGACTACCTCGGTCGATTCCGGCGCTTTTGTTCTGTCGAATGTGAATCAGGGGATTTATTCCATCACATATTCGAAAGCCGGGTATATCTCGCGGAGTATGGATAATATTCAATTCGTCGGCAATGGAACCTTAAAATTATCAACTGTTTACCTGAATCAGGCAGATACCATCATCGACCCGCCTGACCCGAAAAACGTTGACCGCAGGGTATTTGGCTATGTGCGGCTCTATGATGAAAATGGAGATTCTCTCTCCGACCACAGCGGAGTGAGTGTGACGATTAACGGGACATCACTCACGGCGACAAGTGAAAAGTCGGGTATCTTTTATTTTGAGAAATATCCGAAGGGGGACTTTGAACTTACCGTGAGCAAAGCGGGTTTCTCTAACCTGCGGGTACCAAAAGTATCCTTTCCTGATTCCAATTCCTTGCAAGGGAAAAAACAGCTTTCATTTTATTTATACAGTACCATTGGCTTAACAAAGCCAGCCAATCTGAGTGCACAAATTGATTCGGCTCTATATAATTTTGACTACAACTTCAGTAAAGAAAAAGATGTCCATCATTCATTTGTAATTGAAACTGCTCAAGATGGAACGCGAGACACTTTGATTTATATATTCCCTCACGGTAGGATACTTCCCGCAGGATATGGAAAGCAGGTAGCAGTCTATACGGTCATAGGTGACACTCCGGATATCAGTATAGATAACTATAGCGGTAAAGATAGTTATGGAAAAGATGATTATGCCGGGAGGCATGAACAGCCATTGTCAAATCCTGAACGAGTACTTAATTCCTCTTCTGCAGGGCGCGTGTATTTATCTACAGATTTTACAAGGTGGCATATAGAACGTGCAGGCAAGGAAGTGTATATAAAAACGTACGTCAAATGGAAGATTCCAAGTGTTGGAGTCATTCATTCATTTGTTGACCTTTACACAGAGCGACTGCTAACAACAGGTTTTGTAAGTTCAAACGTTGTTAAAATCACTCTGCCTTCAAAATATACAGCACAATAAATTGATACTACCCCGACTCAGCTGACAGTAAAGATAACCGTGGTGTTTACTTCAGGTTTTTCTCATCGCCCTTGATTTGGGTTGTGTAAGTAGGGGCGAGAAAGGGTCGATCGAGTCTTGCCCCGGTTTCTCGGTTCTTAGCGCGTGGCGAAGGTGCCGTCCGCTCATAACAAAGACATAGAAAATGAACAATTCACTCTCAATAGTATTCGGGGAACCAGAACACGGCTGGCTGCCGGTTGACCTTCATTATAATGACTTTCATTTGGCCTTTGATGCATCAGACGTTATCAATGACCCTATTGAGGAGCTGTATAATGCAGTTACCAAATTGTGCGATAATGATATCAGGCGAGTAACGTGGTACTTAGAGCCGGGAGGAATATTTTTTGATTTTGAAAAGCAAGGACAAAGTATCACCTTGACAATTCTCGAAACGGAGGACCTTCACCGTAAGGTCGATGAAAACAAACAGCTAATAATAATTACCCAAAACAAGAAAGAAGTTATCAAGCCATTTCGTACTGCACTATGGCATTTTTCTTCAAAAACGTATGAAGAAATTCACTGGCCGTACAGATTGGACAATAATTCAATAAAGGACTTGTGAGGGAATGGTTGACAATTGAGGTGATGACATTCTCCAGATTGGTGACAATGATGTTTACCGATACATTATAATTTTTGCAGTACGAGAGAGTGGCGAAAAGAGGAGAGGTCGGTAGCCATCGGATTGTAAAGCACTTAGCTTGCATGAGTTAGAAAATTATGTTTCATTATACAACTATACAATTATGAAAAAAACAATACTGCTGCTGCTGGCTGTTGTCCTGCTTCCGGTGATTGGCTTTGCACAAAAAATGCAAACCGAAAAACCCAATTACAGCCAAATCGAGAAAGACATTGCCGACCCGCAATCGAATTTCTATTACCCGAAGCTCCTTCAACGATTTCAAGGATACGACACCACCATGACGTTGCAGGAGAAACGGTATGTCTATTATGGATTTACCTTCCAAAAAGACTATTCCCCGTATGGACATTCTACGTTCTTTGATAGCTTAAAGAAAGTGTTGAATAAAGAATCGCACAGCAGCGCCGAACTCATGGTAATTGTTCGATTTACCGATTCAATTTTAGCGACAAACCCATTCGATTTACAGGCAATGAATTATCAGTTATACGCGTATGACAAGCTCCAAAAGAAGTCTGAATTTACGAGGAAATTACACCAAATGAGAATTATTGTGGATGCTATGTTCAGCTCCGGCGACGGGTTAACAAAAAAAACAGCGTACTATGTGATTTATACATCACACGAGTATAGTTTACTCAATATAATGGGGTTTGATTTTGGAGGACAGCAGAGCTTAATCGAACATTACGATTTCCTGAAAGTATCCAAAAATGCTCAGGAGATCGATGGATTTTACTTTGATGTAAGCCCATGCTTGAATTATTTAGATCGTAGGCTTAAAAAATGATCTGTTCAACACGCAGTATCTCATCGCCCATGATAAGCATCGTGGGTGAGTGGGGACCGAAGAAGGGTCGGTGGAGCGGCCGAGGTGTTAGGGGATAGACGCATAGGGTGCGTGATTTAGGAAGGTCACGGACATTGGATATATACTAGCAACAGGAGCAGAATTTTGAAAAGAAAAATCACATACGGACTTTTGGCAATTCTACTGTTAAGTGGACTTTGTTTTGGAGCTCATGTTGCGTTCGGACTATTTACGCCTTTCAACGTTTGGACTGCTCAACAAGACATTAAAAATGGTAAAATTCAATTAGTTGAAATTGGCGTACTCCCACTCAACTATGAACAAAAACAATGGCTAGCAAATAGCTATGGGTTTGATTTTTACTATTTCGGCTGTAATGTTTCTACTGGTATCATTAACGGAACCAAATATTTCAACAAGGCAATGGTTGATCATTTAGAAAATAAGTTCGGTGTCGGCTGGTGGACAAAGTTTCAACATCAGCTCGATAGCATTGATAATGCGTCGGCAGCCAATCATCATAAAATTGTTTACACGGTGACATTGGACTATATGCAGGGCTGTGAAACCGGCAAGGGTGATTGTGTGCCAATAACTCTTTCCAGGCAATCAATAAATGACAGCGTAATTGTAATTTTCCCGATTGGCGGAACACAGACAGACATTTATCTTTATACAGAGAATGATTTTAAGAAATGGATGGATGGAAAACCACGAGACGTACCTAAAGCATTACGTCATGACCAAAAATTCACAGGTCAAGGCAATCCAACTCTTGACCTGACAGGACTGCTTGACGGAACATATATACCATATATGTTTGCTTGCGGACTTGGTGGTGGCTTCACCCTGAATATTACGACAACGATTAAATAAATAATGTACTTACATGCAGATAATTACTAGTTAAAGACAGAGTTCAAACATCGCACAGATTTTGTAGTATAGCTTTAATTTAAACAAGACAGTTGAACATGGCAGACCTTCTCACATTAGACGTAATCGATAACGGTCAAGGCGGACATAGAGATTTACTGTTTTGTATCCCTGACCTCATTGACGACAAAAAATTCGACACCTATTATTTTTACTTAGCTGTTGAGCCGGTAGAAACTATAGGTGACATCAAAAAAGCGGTATCGAGACTTCTTCAATTAAGGATACACTGTAAACCCATTGAATCCGGAAGATTATTACAAGCAAATAACCGACTTTAAAGCCGACTCAGAAAAATACCTGATAGTCAGCCAATCAGTTTTCATTTCTACACTTGACATACAAATTCGAAAATTAGAGGGAGAGACGACGTGATAATTTATATGGAATAATGAACAACGAAAAAAAGATCCGTAACAGAATTTACCCACAATGCGGAGCGTCATGCTTCAAAGGCAGTCTCAGGGTTCGTCACAATATTAGTTTTTTCATTAGAGTTGTTGTGACATTATAAATCAGTTGTTTATATAAAAATTCCAAAGCCCGGCACAGACCTCTAATGCATCGTTATAAAAACCGATATCATGGACTCTCAATCGGTCTGATAATATCCTATATCGTTTTAGTCCTCCGATGCTGTGCTCGACAAATATTCGCTCTTGTGCATGCTCTTTATTGTCTTCTTTTTGTTTCGTCGTCAACGTGCCTTTCTTCGGCTTTTTATGCGGGATTGTTACTTGTTTACAACGGTAGTCTTTCTCTATTCCTAAGAATCCTAAGTCTATCCGTACATGCTTGTCGACGAACCAATCCTCTTCAGGAGGAAACTCTTCTTTTAGTATCGTATAATCATGTGATTTACCTGTCCAACAATTGCTTAAGTAGTGTATGTATCTGTCTTTAGTGCTAATTGCTATTGCTTTGAGGGTGTGACATTTTTTTTACCACTGTAAAAGCCCTTTTGCACATCATAGTCTGATGGTCTTTGAATTCGCTGTTCGAGACCGTCTAACAGTAATTCCTTTTTTCCTGCAAAATAAATGTTGAATTCTTCTACTGTTTTAAACTCTCGTTTCGGCAGAACGCCAGCTTTACCAAGGGCATGCTTGAGCACTTGCAAGCCTCGCTCTTGATTGCGCTTGGCATTCGAACCGTCGAGTCCGGTTACCAGACCCAATACGTCATACGTAAGCCCGGATTTCAAGCTGAAAAGTGTGAAAAATAGCAAATCTTCGTAGGTCTTAATCTTTGAATTTCCAGCAGGGTTTTCTGATTGCTTCGATGTGATACTTTCTTCAAATAATTCTTCGTACGATAAGCTGAACAATGGCAATAATTTGTAAAATCGTATCGCATCCAAACCAATGCATGAACGCCATTTACGATCTGTTGTTAAGTCCAATACTCCTATTTTCAATGCTAAACTCTATTGTTGTAAATAATGCTATATTTGATGTAAAATTAATGCTTTTAGGTCGTCGCAACAACTCTATTAATTATATGCAGTACATCTCATCCCTCAGATGGCTGCAATCCAATATACTCAATTATATACAGGCCAATATGACACAACTTATAGCGATAATTGTTTTTATACTGACAAGTTATATTTCTTTTGCGCAAAGAACTTGCGACAGCTTAAATATCTTGAAGAAAAATGTTTATGGTTTTAAACCTTCTGATCTTTCTGACTCATTAAGAAATTTGAAATCAGGAGAACTTGACATTTTCTGGAAGACAGCAAGAAATAATCCAACAGAAGCTTCAAATTGCTTACAAGGATTAATTGAAAACGAAACAAAGGACTCATATTTCTGCTTTGACGCATCTTCACTTCTTGTACGACTCGATACATCATCTAAATATTTACCGACAGTTATTGCAGGACTTACTAAATGTAACCTTGAGGATTTACAATTATCTTCCTACTTGAAGATTTGCTTTTATCTCGGTCAAAGAGGTCAAGATATCGGAAAATTAACTACGAATCTTATCAGTATTCCCAATGCAAAAATTTTTCTCTCCAACCACTTCTTGACCTTAAATGCAATCGATGCCAGTATTTTTCTTTTTAATAGTATGCCGACCACAACTGCCGAATCTGTTTTGATTTCAGCGATACTTGATGGCACTCCAACAGCAAAACATAATGCAGCGGTCGTTCTGAATTTACTTGCAACCGACAATGGTGATAGTCTTCTCAATTCCTTAATTGAAAAAAAACAGCTCGGAGATTCAACCGTACAATTTATTCTCAGAGACAGAAAGGCATTTATCATCAAACCGGAGGGATCTGCAAGCCGTGCCAAAGTACTCGAAGCACTCAATGATGTGCCTTATAATTTTGAAAAGGAATTTTATGGATTTGCCGGCAATAACAATTTAATTAGTTCTGCATGTAAGCAACTCAAAACGCAGGATGTAGAAAGGATAAGAGAAGCAAGGCGTAAATCTACACCTGGACTTTCCGATGAAGCATTACATGAATATTTTGCGCTGACAAGAATTTTAATGACTGTTCGCGACAAGAAAGATAAATAAATGCAATGACATTTCAAGCGTTGGCAGAAAAAAGGATTTCGTACTTCCTACAAGCTTTGCACTTCAAGTCAAGTCCGCTATATACAAGCAGCTAAGTATGTCGGATGTCGTTTCCCTTGTCACGCGGTAAGACCTAGTTTTGTAGCCTTCGCTCACTGACACAATCTTTATACAAACAAACAAAATCTATGAATTTCAGAGCATCATTCTGCGACCCGCTCAACCCCAATATTGTTGATCTTGGTAGCATTCATAAAGACAGCATCATTGAGCAATTCGAACGTATCAATTGGGCAGACTATTTGCTCAAAATGGAGACAGTTCAAGAAAGTGAAATTTATTTTTCACCCTCACTTGAAATCGAAAATGCTAATACAAAACATGGACTTGCAATTTCTGCAGTCGGCTCCCCTATTCAGTATGAATTTTATATTTTTTACAAGCGGCCGAAAAAAGTAACATCATTCTTTGGCTTTAAAGAGAAGGTTGACGACAATTACACGACAGAGAAAACCGGTCAGTCCAAAAATGATGTAGTCGAATGCTTACATGCGCTGATAAAAAATGATACGGACTATCTTGCTACCAAAATCGGGCGTTGAGAATCAGGGAACGTACCATAAATTTCCACCAAAAAAGCAGACAGAATACAGCAGGACCGTAGGGGTCTCTACAAGTTGCAAAGACCTAAATTACCTTGCGATTACATACCATTCAGCTAGCCAAACTTCACGCAACCTTATTTAAATTCGAAGACTGCGTAATTGACTTGCCTAGTTCGGCTGACAGAATGCAGAGAGTGGTAGAGGCACGGAGTTTTAGGCAATAAGCGCAAAGGTTGCGTTTATTGGTAAATAGGATGAAAATATAATAACAAACCGTAAAAATGAACCGAATAGAATTTATTCCATTAATTGAACCAGCAACAAAAAAAGACAAGGAAAGTGAGATTACTCCAAGTGGAACTTTTTTCAATAATGCAATTGAATGGGATATATACCAAAAAAGAGAATTAAGAAAGAACTATATGAACTTTCCCGAACCAATTTCAAAGGGAATTTATCAGTATAGGCTTTTTGATATTGACCTTGAAGATATGGAAAGAGTTATAAACCTTCATATTGGCGATATAGATATAAATGAATCTATTTCACTTTTTGGGGGATTTGCAATTTCCAAAGATGGAACTCTTGTACTCTTCCCACAATGTTGTGGACTTTTAGAGGAAATTCAACTTTGGAAAAACATACTTAATGAAGACTTTGATGATTTTTATCTAACGGAAGGACATCCTTCTCCATTAATAACAAAAAGGGGAAGAGAAATTATTATTCACTGTAAAGACGACCATGAGACATTTTCCCCTATGACCATAAAATCAGAAATTAGACTTGACTACGACGAAACGAAAGAAGCACTTATAAGGCTAATAAGCGAACTGACAAACTTTTCAGAGAAACTCAACTCTTTATCAAGCAAATATAAAACTGAAAATTTATCGAACATAATGATATGGGGTAACAATACAAATAGATAGGAATAGTACATCTGCTAACATCAGTTTTGTATTATGTCAACTAATGTGTTTTCGATTGCACTAATACATAACCTGTTGAATACATAAATACTTCTACACCTCACAGCCCATGATTCCCATCATGGGCTGTTTCTATTTATACCAATGCCGTGGAAATTTTCACTCTCATTTTCCCCCAACCCCAAAAAAATATTTTTTGCAAAAATGAAACCTTTATCGTAATTTTACGATAAGTAAATCGTATTTTTACGATAAAGGGATTCTCATTATTCAGGAAACTACTATGGCATCGTCCAAAACAGAACAATTCGACGCTCACACTACGCGCCTTGCCGAGCTCGCCAAAGCACTCTCGCATCCGGCACGACTGGCGATACTCCAAAAAATAGCCGAACGCAACACCTGCATCTGCGGCGAAATCGTCGAGGCGCTTCCGCTTGCACAAGCGACCGTCTCCCAACATCTCAAAGCACTCAAAGAAGTCGGCCTGCTCTGCGGCGAAATTGACGGTCCTCGCTCGTGCTACTGCATTAATTACAGAGTGTTAGGAGAATTACAAGCGCATCTCAACGGCTTCTTTACCGGCGTCGAAACCTCACGGCAGAAATGCTGTTAGGATACAACAAAACACACATTTACCGGAGAATACATCTCCACATATATTAATTTATTGAAAGGAAAGTAGTATGAATACAGCAGAAGAAATCAAAACGCTCGTTCGTGAAAAATACGGACAAATCGCTGAACAATCGAGAGAAGAAAACGCTGCATCATGTTGCGGCGCAGGAGGTTGCTCCACGGTCGATTATACCATCATGAGCGAAGACTACTCCGCTACCGACGGCTATGTGCCCGACGCCGATCTCGGTCTCGGCTGCGGAATTCCGACAGAATTTGCGCAAATCAAAAAAGGCGATGTCGTGCTCGACCTCGGCTCCGGCGCCGGCAACGACGCCTTCGTAGCCCGCGCGCTCGTCGGCACCTCCGGCAAAGTCATCGGCGTGGATATGACCGCATCGATGATCGACAAAGCCCGCAAAAACAACGACACCCTCGGCTTTAATAATGTCGAGTTCCGCTTGGGGGAGATCGAACACCTCCCCATCGGAAGTAACATGGTCGATGTGATCGTCAGCAACTGCGTGCTCAATCTCGTACCCAATAAAAATCAAGCATTTGCCGAGATGTTCCGCGTACTCAAGCCCGGCGGACACTTCAGCGTATCCGACATCGTGCTCAAAGGCGAGCTCCCCGACGGACTCCGCACCGCCGCTGAAATGTACGCCGGTTGCGTAGCAGGCGCGATTCAGCTTGAGGACTATCTCGACGGTATTCGCGCGGCAGGCTTTGCCAATGTCTCCGTTCCGAAAGACCGCGCCATCACCATTCCCGATGATATTCTCAGTAATTATCTCTCCGCAGATGAGATTGAAGCTTTCAAGCAATCAGGCAACCAAATTACCAGCGTCACCGTCTATGGCGAGAAGCCAACTGCTGAAAAATCATGCTGTTCGGGCGATTGCTGTTCATAGGATAAATTGGGTTCCCCACGGCTCATCTTCCACACCTCAGCTGCGGCCACCCTTGCCGTCCAACCCGTCCTGAAGAAACTAAAAAACAAAAGCCCGCGGCTCTCTTGTCGCGGGCTTTTGTGTACGAAAAGTGTGCAATGACGTTAGAATGCAACTCCGTGTGAACTCAGCACATCCATCTTTATTCCCACCTCCGGACGCGTTTCAAAAAGCGGTATCGTCTGCTTGACGAGAGTACGCAGATCTTCGTTCTCAAGAATTGCGAGCATATTTGCTTCTTCACTTTCCCATGTTGATACGAACCAATAGGTATTCGGACTGTCCTGCTGCCGAAACGTCTGTGCATTGAGCAGTCCGGGAAGCTGTGCTGCACGCGCATCGACTTTGAGAAAAAGTTCTTCTAATTCTTTCTCTTTGCCGGGCTTTGCCTTGGCGGTGCTGATTGTTGTAAAGTAACCCATAGAATTATAAGTAGATAGTTGAACATGCAGACAATTTAGCGATATTTTTCAATTCTGCAATGTTTTGTACCGTGGAGTGCAGTTTTTATCGCACGGAGAGTACATTCTACAAGCCGCGCTGGTGCGTAGGTTCTCACGTTACGCCACTACTTTAGGTATTCGCAACTACAGGCGCAGGCGGAACATTGATTGTAATAAATTCATTGCGTAATTCTTCCTGAACAGTAAAAAATGCATTCCAATAATTGGCAGGCGTAGCAAAGGGTCGAACGGCAAACGTTATCATGTCATTGCTGACTTTGAGCACATTGAAGGTAGGCGCAGGATCTTTGAGCACGAATTGATTGGCGAGCATGGTATCGACGGCCAGTTTACGGGCGTTTGATATATCACAATCCGGTGCTAAGGTCATGGTAATATCCACTCTGAGATTACCATGTTTGCTGAAATTAACGACCACTCCATTCGAAACGCCTGCATTGGCGAGAATGACGGTTTTGTTATCCGGAGTGAGGAGGATTGTATTAAACATCTTAATTACCTGGACATAGCCGGTTTGTCCGCCACATTCAACCAGATCACCAATTTTAAACGGTTTAAAAACCAAGAGCAACACGCCGCCGGCAAAATTAGCAAGTGAGCCTTGCAGTGCCAGGCCAATAGCCAAGCCCAACGCGCCGATTACTGCGACAAATGAAGTGGTCTGAATCCCGAGAATTCCTGCTACAGAAATAATCAACAGTACTTTAAGGGTGCCGCTTACCAAGCTTCCCAAAAATGACTGTAATGATGCATCTATTTCTTTACTTTTCAAGGTCTTCGCCACAAATTTCCCTAAAAAATTCGTGACATACACTCCGATGATGAATACGACAATTGCCCCAATCAATTTAGGACCGAATTCTCCGCCCCATGCGATGATTTGCATGAAATATGATGTTGCCTGCTCCATAATTATACGTAGCTCCATGATAGTTGAAAAACGCCACTTCAGAATCACTCGATAGTTGATTATTCAATCAATTAAATCGGGCAGACATTACTTCTGAGACAATTACTTAGCTCGTGCCTTACGTCTCGGCACATCAACTTGTTGTATTTCTTTCAAACATGTCAGCCAAGTACTGCATGCAGGCGTTCAGTCGTGAGGGGATGTTCGGGAGTCACATGATAGGTCGCAATACCGAGCAATTGTGGAGCGAGGATATTTTGCGGTGCATCGTCGATAAAAAGAGTAGTTTCCGGTGTTGAATTCGTGGCTTGGAGTACATGCCTATAGATATCGGTATTGGGCTTGCGCATGCCGATTTTGTACGAAAAAAAACATTCGTCGAAGCAACCGAAGAGTGCAGCGCATTCCTGTTCAATTGCCTTAAAATGTATGTCGTTAATATTACTGAGAATATAGAGCTTGTAGCGATTGTTGAGCGACTGTATCAGGTCGATACTGTAGGGAAAAATGCCGCCGAGCATGGCATTCCACGCATGGTCAATCTGTTCATCGCTCGCCGTCATGCCATAGCTTGTGCGGAGAGAATCGCGAAATTCGGCTGAGGTCAGCTTGCCGGACTCGTAATTGCTAAAAACATCGGCCTGTTCTTCGAGCTTGAGCAATACAGCTTCCGGAGTAACAGCAAGCGCCGCGAGCGCCTCCCGCGTTCGCTCATGATTAATGCGGTACAGCACGCCGCCAAGGTCGAAAATAATCGTCTTGATCATAGTCCGGCCGCGCATATTGCCAGAAACGACTCGGGCTTAAGCGAGGCACCTCCGACGAGCGCGCCATTAATATTGGGCTGTGACAGCAGAGTTCGGGCGTTGCCCTCATTCACGCTTCCACCATAAAGAATAAGCATGTCTCTTGCCGGATCACCGATGAATTCATGAAGGCAAGTTCTAATAAATACATGCACTTCTTCCGCCTGTTCCGGCGTAGCAGCGAGTCCTGTACCGATTGCCCAAACGGGTTCGTAGGCAACGACAATCTTACCGGCTGCATCCGGATTAGTATCCGTAAATACTGCTTTAAGCTGACGTTCGATTACTTCCTTCCAGCGGTCGCTTTGGCGTTCATAGAGCGTCTCACCGACGCAGAAGAGGGGCGTGAGTCCGGCGCCGAGGGCTGACCATACTTTTTTGGCAATCAATTCATCGGTTTCGCCGAAGAGTGTGCGGCGTTCGGAGTGACCGATAATTACATGCGTACAACCGCAAGCTAGTAGCATTGCAGGAGATACTTCCCCCGTAAAAGCGCCTTTGGCTTCATAGTGGCAGTTCTGCGCGCCGAGTCCGATAGCGGTGCCATTGGTAATTTCAGCAACGGCAGCGATGCTGGTCGTCGGCGGACACAGCACAGCATTCTGTGGATTGCCGGCGGCAATTTTTTGCGCTAATTCCCGCGCTTCCTGCGGCGTTGTGTGCATTTTCCAATTGCCGGCGATGAGGATTTTTTTCATATCTTTTCTGGTAGAGTATGCTTTTTAGAAAGGAGGTTATCTACATATTCGCGTTCTTGTTCGTAATTCATATTCATAATCTCACGACGTATCTCATCTCGAATTTCTCGCATAACTTTGATTGAATCAAAGTTTTTTTTCGGCTTTTCAATTGTCGTTTTCATGCTTTTACACTATCATTATTCTACAACAATTGCATGACCAAGTATCTTAATTAAAAATGTGTTACTCCCGCTGATACGACTCAAACAATTCCGCAAGCTCGGTCATCGAACCCACCTCCACATCGGCTGCGCTGTCGGGCTTATAGACGCCGTAATGATTGAGCCAGACTGTTTTCCAGCCCGCTTTACTTGCGCCGAGGATATCGGACTCGTAGTGGTCGCCGACATAGAGAATATGGCGTGGTTTGGCAACGCCGGCGAGCTGCCGGGCATGGTCAAATATCCCGCGATGCGGCTTCATGATGCCGACTTCTTCGGAGATTACCACATAATCAAAGGTCGATTCCCACGAAAAACGTTTAATTTTACCAAGTACTTGCAGGCGGAAGCCATTGGACATGAGTCCGGTGGGGGTGATACCTGCAGCAGCGGCGAGTGCGTCTTCGGCGCCGTCGAAGAGTCGCCAATGTTTGGCGTAGCGCTCGAGGTACCATTCGCCGATTTCGAAGGCGCTATCCGGCGCGTCGGTTTTGGGGGAGAGTCCCATGAGCTCGATGAAGCGATGGGTTTTTAATTCTTCAGCGGTCATTTCACCGGCGGCAAGTTCGCGCCACATGCGGTCGTTGATAAGCTTGTATTTCCCGGCAAATTCCTTAAATGTTGTTTTCGGAAATTCATCCGGATATTCGCGGAGTACATCCTGCAAAGCGCGTTTTTCGGCGCCGGAATGATCCACTAATGTATTGTCAAGGTCGAAGTAAATAACTTGGATGTCATCGAGTTGTAATTGCATAATACTGTATTCTGTTGGCTTCAATTGTTGTTCAAAAAATCTCTGCGTTTTCCGCGTCTTTGCGTTAAAAATCAATTCCGCAATCGTGGATCGGTCGCATCCCGGAGCGCATCACCGATGAGATTATACGCCGAAACGGTGAGGAAAATCATCATTCCCGGATAGACGGCAAGCCACCAGGAAGCGGTGCTTGAGCGAGCGCGGAAGAGCACCGAACCCCAGGTAACGACCGTAGGAGGCACGCCAAAACCAAGAAAACTGAGAGCAGATTCGGTGAGAATCGCGCCGGCGATACCGAACGCAGCCGAGACGAGGACGGGCGCAATGGCATTCGGCAGCACATGCCGGAAGATGACGCGTGGCTGCGAATAGCCGAGCGCTGTGGCGGCAGTAATGAAGTCGAGTCCGCGTACGCGGAGCACCTCACCACGTACGAAACGAGCGATGCTCGTCCAATTCGTAAAGCCAATTAACCCCATGATAAGCCATATACTTCCTTGCTGCACCATCGCGACGATGGTGATGATGAGGAAGAATGTCGGGAAAGTGATGACGATTTCAATAAGGCGTGAGATGGCAATGTCAATTTTCCCGCCGTAGAATCCGGCTAAAAGCCCAAGAATGATGCCTATTGTGAGGGCGATACTCATCGCGACGAGTCCGATAGCGAGGGCGTAGCGGGAGCCGTGGATAATTCCTGCCATTACATCCCGCCCGATGTCATCGGTGCCGAAGAAGTGATGTCCGGACGGCTTGCGATCCTGCAACATAAAAATATTTTTGTCGGTCGTTTCGGGAGAATACGCTACAGGTGGGAAGATTGCCCAGTCGTATTGAAGGGTTTTCCAGTCGGCCATCGCGGTTTCTTTATCCCACGACGCCCAGCCGAGCGAGACGGCATATTGCTTCATCACGGGAAAAATTACGGAGCCGTTGCGTGAGGCGATGATGGGCTTTTCATTAGCTAAAAAATCAGAAAATACAGCTATAAATACAAGAAAACCAATAAAATACACCGACAGAACGCCGAGCTTTTTTTTGCGGAACTGGCGTTTGACAAATGCGCCGTAGGATTCATTACGCGGAGTGCTTACGGTGGCCGACGTCGTAGAAGAAGTACTCATAGTTCGATAGATTCTCACTCAAAAACAACATTTAAAAATTAATTCGCCCAAAACTTACTGATTCTTTCTGAGCCGACCAAAATAAAAAACAAATCCATAATGTTTGTCGTCGTGTGGGTTCGTAACTTTGCCTTTGAACAAGTATCCTCAGAATAGAATTCGTCATTTATCCTTAAAAATTTATGCCTCCTATTACAATAGCCATCCCGGACAATCCATTTTTTCTGCCACTGGTGCAGAATCGCGCGCTCATTGCGCAGCAGTACAATTTTACTATCATTACCGCGAGTGAGGAGCGCTGTGCGGAGCTTTTGCTCACCAATCGCGCGGAGATTGCGCTCATGTCGCCGCTCGGCTACGGGGAAGCGGTAGCGCAGGTGGATTATCGTATAATTCCTGCTACAGCAATCTGTTCCGAAGGTTTTACTAATATCGGTTCTGTCTATTTTAGTCCGTCATTACAAACAATTGATTCAATTGCGAGTCCGAATGGCGGCGATTTTATCATTCAGGCAGGTAAGATTGTGCTCGCCGAAAAATTTGATATTCATCCTAAGTTTATCGCTGCGCGGGGTTCGCTTGACGAACTCCTCGCCCAAGCCGATTCGGCGTTAGTCTGGCATTCGCCTGATCTTCCGCCCGCTTCGCTTGATATTTCCGAAGAGTGGCTCGATGCGTTTGAGACACCGATGCCGATTGCATTTTGGGTGTGTCGTCCGGATGATTTACCGGAAAACATCACGGACATTATCCGTTCATTTGCTGCTCACGACTTACCGGATTACCGGATTGTCCATGACCATGAATGCGAGTCGCCGGAGTCTCATCATGATGAATTTGCCGATTACCGCTCGGGCAGGATTCATTACAAATGGACGGATGAGACGGAGGACTGGCTCGACCACACACTCGATGCATTATTCTATCATCAGTTAATTCCGGCACTTCCGGCGGTCAAGATCTTCGGACGCGACTCGATTCACGAGTGATTGTGTGGGTTCCCTCGGATTATATCCCAACCCACTGCCTGCGGTCACCCTTTGCCGTCCAAGCCACAGTACGAAACAAAAAAAAGAGTTGTATCACTACAACTCTTTTTTTATAAACTATGTGCTGCAAAATTATGCAGGTTTTTTACCTTTTTGACCGACTAATGCAGGAGCATCAGCGCCGGTAGCGGCAGATTCATCCACACGTGGAGGAACGACGGTTGCGATTACTGCTTCTGCTTTGCCAAGGATGGTAACATTAGGAATGTTGATATCGCTGAAGTGGATAGAGTGAGCCATAGTCAGGTTGGTCACATCGACTTCGATATGCTCGGGTAAATCTTTTGGGAGGCAAGAGACGCGGATTTTGTGGGTAGTATGTTCCAAAATACCACCGTCACGTACGCCGATAGCGAGTCCGTGGAGAATTACCGGTACTTCTACTTCGATTGGCGCATTTGCATCGACGCCGAAGAGGTCGAAGTGAACGATTTTATCGGTCACCGGATCGAAGGAAATTGCTTTGAGTACGCAGTCGTATGCAGTATCATCGAGCATAAGGCGAACGATTTTAGCATCCGAGGTATAGACAATCGGGCGCATTGCAAGGGGCGGTACGGCAATCGGAATAGCAGCTGTGCCGCTGGAATAGTACACGCCATTGACGAGTCCTCTGTTACGAACGGCTTTAGCGGCTTTTTTGCCGGTATCGCGGCGTTCTGCTTTTAATACTACTTCACTCATATGTATTGCTCCTTCGGAGTATTTTCGGGGAAAATGCTTGTTTAAGTTTAAGAATAATTACCGGGCTTAGCGGATGATTTCAAAGAGTGAACTAATCGAGGCATTCTCGTGAGTCCGTACAATCGCTTCAGCTAAGAGCTCGGCAATAGAGATTATTTCAATTTTTGGAGAATCCCAATGCGGCGGAATGGTATCGGTCACAAAGACCTTGGATACAGCGTCGCTTTGGTTAATTTTTTCAATTGCCGCACCGGAGAATACAGCATGCGTACAAACGCCGATAATGCGGTCAGCTCCTTTATTTTTAAGAGCTTCGGCGCATTTTACGAATGTCGAGCCGGTATCAATCAAGTCATCGACAATGATCACATTTTTATTCTGTACATCACCGATGATATGCATTACTTCCGCCACATTGTGTGCGGGGCGACGCTTATCGACGACGACCAAATCTGCATCGAGGCGTGTAGCATACGCACGGGCCGTCTTGACACCACCGACATCCGGCGACGCAATCGCGAGACGGTCAAGATTTTCCTGATGCAAGCGCTTGACAAGTGCAGTTGATGCATACAGGTGATCAAGCGGAATATCGAAAAAACCTTGAATCTGCGGCGTGTGCAAGTCCATTGCAATCACGCGGTCAGCGCCTGCCTCCGTGAGGAGATTCGCCACTAATTTCGCGGTAATCGATACCCGTGGCTGATCTTTCCTATCCTGCCGTGCATACGAAAAATAAGGAATCACCGCTGTGATGCGCTTAGCCGAAGCACGTCGGGCTGCATCTATTAAAATCAATAGCTCCATCAGGTTATCTGATGGAGCATGAGTAGATTGAACGATGAATAAATCAACACCGCGTACATTTTCCTCGTACTTAACCCAAATCTCACCATCGCTGAAATTCTGGATTTTCACACCACTGAGCGACTGTCCTAAGGCAGTGGCTACTTTTTCAGCGAGCGGACGATTTGAGCGTCCCGATACTATTTTGAACTCGGACATAATGTGCGTTGCGGTATTGCTCTCGTTGCTTTTTGCTGGGGCGGCAGGGATCGAACCTACGGAATGGCGGAACCAAAAACCGCTGCCTTACCACTTGGCTACGCCCCAGTATTTTTATCTTTTTCCCTTTGAGGAGTTACAAATATAACTGTCTTTTGCTTTTTGAGCAAGTTTTTTTGTAAGATTTTCAATTTTGAGGCGTGGAATTCTCCCGCTTTGGCACTGCTTATCGCCGAAATCTATGCAAGTGACCGCACGGTGCGGCGGTAGTTATAATACATCATTGCCGCCCAGAACACCCGGCTTGCCACCGCTTGCCAGCATGCGCCGAGCAAGCCATAGAGCGATACCAGTGTTACGGTCGAGACGATGTCAAAGATTGTGCCGGCGATTGATATCTGTCGTGTCCAGACGCCTTTACCCTGGGAGAGTACAAAATAATTAAACGGCTGATAGAGCCCTTGGAAAAAACCTGCCAGCACCAGCGGAAGCATCAGCGGAAGCACGGGGATATAGCGTTCGTTGGCTACAAGATGAATGAGAACCGGAGCCCCAAAGTAAATAGTAATTCCCATCAGTACCAGAATACCCGCATTGATGACGATCAGGCGTTTTTTGAGCTTATTCTGCTTGCTGAAATTCTTGTACAGCGTCGATGAAATCGACTGCGACGCCATCGACATTGGCGCATAGAGACTACTCCCGACGGAGAAATAAGCCGAGGATGCCATCGGATTGAAGTATGGGATTAGCACACTTGCCAGATTGAATGCCGGCGAAGAAATTGCCCGCGCGATATAAATATGCCAGCCATACTCTCGTACTTCAGTTTTGATAGCAGGAATATTTCCTTTCCACCCGGCAAAAATCGGCTTGTGCAGGTAGAGTACCCAGAGTCCGCTCAGCCCCATTGCGCCAAGATTCAGCAGTAGTGAGAGCATGGAATTGACGTTCCCGAGTAGTATGGCGAGGCCTAAGCTTGCAGTATAGAAGAATTTAGAGAGGACGGTGTAGATGGATAGTTCATAGATTTTCCCCGATCCCGAGGCCGTCTCTTGTATGAAGAACTGTAGCGGATAGACCCAAGCCAAAAGTCCGGCGAGAGTCATCACCTGCCGCAGGTGCTCAGATGAATAGATAAACGGCACAAACGCGCTGCAGATTGACATCATGATCGAAAAAAACACCGAAATAAAAAAGACGAACACGAGAAGGGTGCCATACATTTTGCGGGTCTCCTGCTCGGTCTTGCATTGCGTCAGCAGCCGTGCTCCGGAGGTAAATATCCCGAATTCAAAGAACATATAAATAAACGTAAAAATTGCCAGTGCGGCAGTCACGACACCATATTCCTGCGGGCCCGAGAGGTAATTGGTATTGAGCTTTTGGGTTGCAAATGAAAACACAATACCGAGCAGCTGTGCAAAATACAGGACAATCGCTTTTTTTGATTCCGGAGTACTGAGGAGTTTTCTCAGATTGGTAATCGTTAGTTTCTTGGTAATTGCCGTAAGAGGGCGTATTTTTGTTGTGTTCATAATTGCAATAATTGGTCAAAAGCCAATGTAATTATTTCAAAAATACTAATTCAAAATTGCATGGGAGTGCTGGCAATGGATATTTACATACTACCGCGACTCATGTCTCATAGTTACAAACAGTACTCTTCGTTACTATATCATTATGATTAAAGAAAATATGCAGCATTATGCCTTCCATGAAAATGTATGGGGGTATAAGAAAAGAATTGATACGATGTTGACCGAAATTAAGCAGAGGAGTGCGCCAAAGGAGAGCTTTACCATCCTTGATGTAGGCTGTGGGAACGGGGCTTTGGTGACGCTACCAATAGCTGAAGCAGGTTACAAAATTCTTGGTATAGATTTAGACCCGGATTCTATTGATATTGCGAATCAACTCAATTCCTCTCCAAATGCAGAATTTCGCGTTTGTACATTAGAAGCACTTCCTGCTAATTCTTTCGATTTTGTGATTTGCTCTGAAGTACTCGAGCATATTACCGAGTACAATGAGTTTATCTCTGAGCTGCATAGAGTAGCCAAAAAAGGCGCTACCATTTTTATTACCGTCCCCAACGGATGGGGACCATTCGAAATTGAACGCTTTGTATTTGAGCGTTCCGGATTACTTACAATTCCTCGCCTCCTTAGAAACAAGCTGCAAAAGCGACCAGCCAACGAATACGCAAATTCAACGGAAAATATGGATTGCGGGCATGTTAATTTCTTTCGATATAACAGGATTAAAAAAGCTATAGAGAATCGGTTTGCTGTGGAAAAGTCCTATCACTCTACCTTCCTTTCGGGACCTGTTACCAATATCTTGTTTAAAAACAGCAGCAGCTTCCTCCACTGGAATGCTACTTTTTCTAATAAGCTGCCACACTTTCTTTCATCAGGGTGGTATTTTGTTTGTAAAAAAACATAGCCCATGTTTAAAAATACAGTACTTCCCCAAAGTCATATATCCGTTCTTTTTCTCACAAATGAAGTCATTTAAGTAATTAGCATCTCAACTGTTTTTCTTCACAATGGAGGATGAATGAAGACTCTGCTACTCTTCTCTCTCTTTCTGCTTACCCAAGCAGCTTTTTCACAAAACACACCGTCTTGGCGGGTTGTCGGTAATTTATCGTCAGCACGAGTGCGGCATGAATCTGTGTATATCGGTAATAACAGAATCCTTGTATTCGGTGGGCATACAGCACAAGGTATTACAACTAGTTGTGAAATAATAGACTTCGTCAACAACACGATTACTCCCACAGCTTCTATGCGAACTCCTCGCGCTGAATTTGCTTCGTTAATGACACCCGACAGTTTAATCTTAGCTATCGGTGGAGTTACCAATATATCTGAGAATGTCACCACATCGATTGAAGCGTATGATTTCAAAACCGGATTGTGGGTAGATTTTGGGAATCTCGTGGTACCACGACGGCAATTTACTGTGGTGAAGATATCAACTGATGAATTCTTAGTCGCCGGTGGGAGAGAAAATGGAACAGTTACGATAAATTCGGCAGAAATATTCAATATAAAAACTAGAACTTCACGACGAATTACAAATCTGCCGGTATTAGCCAATAACCCTTCTTCCGGCATTTCTTCTCAAGATATTCCGCTGGTATTTGGCGGGCGCGCAGGAGGAACCGGCAGTAGCCAATCCGGTAGTGTGTATCATTACGATGAAGTACAAAAGAAATGGATAATAACAGGAACGATACCAACCCCGACCGAGTATGCCCCTACAATTAAAATGTGGGATGGAAGACTTGCCTATACAGGAGGAAATAATGAGAGCCTTCAACCAACCAACTGGTTAAATGATATAGCGTTAGAATCGAATAATTCTTTTATAAAAGTAGGAGCAATGAAAGTTGGGCGACACACACACTTTCTGGCTCAATGGGATCAAAATAAAATATTAACCGGCGGCGGCAAGAGCGGCTTGTCTGTAGGCAACCAATCATTGAGCAGTACAGAATGGTTTGATATACAGACTCTCAGCGTAACTCCCGGTCCGGAAATGAATGTTGCTCATGCTATTTCTACGTGGAATACAATACCTATTTATCAGAATGGAATACCGGTCGCCGCTAAAATTGTCGTTATTTCCGGTTATACTAAGTTTAATCAATACACACCTGTTGTCGAAATTCTCGAGATGCCAAGCCGGCCACCGGATACCGTTAAGCCCTGCGATGAAAGCTATGAAATGACTCACAAATTACCGAATAAGTACGCTCCTGTACTATCGGTATCAAATGACAGACTTCAAGTGACTATCCCAAAAGATATTACCTTCTGCCCCGACAACAAGCTCCTCATCATCCAAATGCGCGGTGCTGACGTACAATCCGTACCGGGTAGCTCCTACGGCAGTGTTACCTCATACAATGATGCAGGGAATTATGAATTCTGCCGCATCAGTAGTGTCAACGGTAATGTCCTCACCCTCAGCAAGCCACTTTCACGCACGTACAATCCCGCCGGGAAAGTACAGGTCGTTCGCGTGCCCGAATTTCGCAATTATACCCTCGCCGATACCCTCTATTGCCCCCAATGGAATGATACCGTCTATGGCGTCGTCGCCCTCGCCGTGGTCGATACCTTACACCTCGTCGCCCCCATTATTGCTAATGGTTCGGGCTTCCCGGGCGGCCTCGTCGTCAATGCAAAATCTACCGACAGTACCCATCTCGATGTCTATTTCGGCGCTGAAGACTCCTCGCGGTATGCCCTGAAAGGACAGGGAATTGCAAGCTTCCTTTCAGCCGAACACCGTGCCGGACGAGGCGCACTCGCTATCGCCGGCGGCGGTGGCAATAATCATAACGCCGGCGGCGGAGGCGGCGCTAACGGCGGTTGCGGCGGCAAAGGCGGCTATGGCTGGGATGAAATGAAAGCAGGTAATAATCTACTGGCTCAAGGGTTAGGCGGATATGCCGCCGATAATACCACTAATAAACTATTCATGGGCGGCGGTGGCGGTGCCGGACATTCTAATGAACGAACCGGCACAAGTGGCGGCAATGGCGGCGGTATTGTGATCATTGATGCCAGATATATCGCTGCAGAAGGCGGTACCATCTTTGCCAATGGTATCACTGCCGGTAATGCACCCTACGATGGCGCAGGAGGTGGAGGTGCAGGCGGCACGGTATTGCTGAAAACGTCCGCCATTCTCGGTCAGCTGACAATCGAAGCCCAAGGCGGAAATGGCGGAAAAGTAGCTATACACCGTGACGGACCCGGCGGCGGAGGCGGCGGAGGCGTCGTCTGCTTCTCCCTCCCCGCGACACCCACCGGCGCGACAATCGTCAATACCGGCGGATACGCAGGCACCAGCAGAAATTTTGAAGAATACGGACAAAGCGACGGCTGCACCGGCGTACAGCGGACGAATATCGAAATTCCCGGCGATAATACAATTCTGTCGGTAAGCTCGGCTCCCGACGAAGAAGCATCCGCTCCACACGTCTACCCTCAGCCGGCACGTGATATGGTGACCCTGCTGCCGCCAAACGGTAGCCCGGCTGCGAAGCGGTGCTCCCTCTTCGATATGCTCGGACATCATGTCGGCGAAGGGACCATGACCGATACCGGTGCATGGATGCTCGATGTGAGCACCCTCCTGTCCGGTGTGTATGTGGCGACACTCTATACGGCAACAGGGGGCATCCCGGTACGCGTACTCGTAAAACCCTAACGCACTGCAGTGGGTACTACTACCCCATGCTGCTACGCAAAATATGCCACTGCTGCTTCTTTATAGGTGAATAATATTTTATTTATTGATTTTTTAAGTACTTATACTCGGTCATTATCATGCGCTTTATTGCCTCTTTGATGGCACTCATCGTGGTGCTCTCGTCCTCCGTGTCCTCCGCTCATTCGCTCAAGCTGGTCGGCTCTGTGACGATTGATTCGAAAGAATTACTCTCCCGTAGCCAAACTATGCCTACAGAATTCGTGCTGCCCAACAAAAAAACAGTCGGTAAATTTCATGCGCTCGATGTGTATGAAATTCTTAAACCTCAACTAAAAACACTCTCTCCGGCCGAACTCCGCAATACGATTATCGTCGCAGAATCCTCAACCGGCGCAACAAGCACCTTCTCCGCCGCAGATATACTCCCCGAGACCTCAAAGCTTCCGGCCATGCTCTTACTCACCTCTGCCGCAGTGCAAAATGGCAAAGTCGCCTCCATTCAGGACTCAGCCATCAATAACGGTCGGGTGGACCTCTCAAAATTAGATGCCATCTCCGGCGATATGACCCGCCGCCGTGTAGGACTTCAGTTGTCGTCAGCCGCAAAAGGAGGACAGACCCTGAACCCGTTTTCCGTGATTTTTCCCATCGATGCACGCACCGACCGTTGGATTAGTGATGTAAAAATCCTTACAATATATGTTGTTACGCCATAATTGACAAAAAATACTTGGTGCGGACAGGTTCCTCTGATCCCCCTTCCCAACGTTCGCTGACGGTCACCCTTGGCCGTGCGAACATTTATTGTGACTATCTATGATTCTTGGTATCGATCTCGGCGGTTCGCATATAAAATCTGCCATCGTGTCGCATGATGGTGAAATTCTCCATCATCGCTCCGAGCCGACGTATGTCGAGCAAGGGTATGAAGCTATCCTCACATCCCTGAAACGGATTATCACGTCGCTGACTGCCGAATTTCCGGACGTCACCGCCGTCGGTATCGGCGTTCCGGGCGTGGTCACCGACAGCGGTGTCGTGCGCGTAGCCCCAAATTTCCCCGATTGGAAAGATATCCCCGTTCGCGATTATTTACAACAGCATTGCCCGCTTCCCATCGCCCTTGATAATGATGCCAATGTCGCCGCTCTCGCCGAAGCTGAAGTTGGCGCCGGAGCGCATGTCTCTGATTTTCTTTTTATTACGCTTGGTACCGGCGTCGGCGGATGCATCATCTCCGGAGGGACAATCTTCCGCGGTGAACGCGGCGGCGCCGGTGAAATCGGACATGTCATTATCCACGAAACAGCCCACGCACCCGCCGGAAAACCCTCCTACCGCGCAGGAGCATTAGAAGAATTTGTCGGACGCCTCGGTATCATCGAGCTCGCGAAAGAGTATGCACGAGAATTTCCGCATTCGATGCTCCATTCTATCGAAGAAATAGACGTGCATCATATTTCGGAAGCCGTCGAAAATGGCGATGAAGCAGCGATTGCATGCTTCCACCGAACAGGCCAATTACTCGGCACAGCCCTCACAAGTGCCATGAATCTCGTAGACATGCGCATTGTAATTGTGGGCGGCGGCATATCGCAGGCGCATCCGCTCCTTCTCGCCTCAACACTCGATACCATCCGCCTGCGCGCGCTGCCGACTATCGCCGAAGAAGCAGAAATCCGCCTCGCCCACTTCTCGCATACAGCAGGAGTCATCGGCGCGGCAATGCTGGCAAAAAAATTACTACTCAAGCTGGCGAAAAATATGTAGAATATTCTATTCGATTAGAGAAAAATAGACTACCTTCAGCATGAATGTAATCAGCACGACCCGGGCGAATGCGATTCGCCCCTACGATTCTTACAGACTTACGACTCACAGACTACCTTCAGCATGAAGGTAATCAGCACGACCCGGGCGAATGCGATTCGCCCCTACGATTCTTACAGACTTACGACTCACAGACTACCTTCAGCATGAATGTAATCAGCACGACCCGGGCGAATACGATTCGCCCCTACGATTCTTACAGACTTACGACTCACAGACTACCTTCAGCATGAATGTAATCAGCACGACCCGGGCGAATGCGATTCGCCCCTACGATTCTTACAGACTTACAACTTACAGACTTACAACTTACAGACTTACGACTTCCAAACTCACAGACTTACTCCCCTACTCTATGCTCTTTCCTTCGCTTATTGGTCATTCCGCTGAATTATTGAGAATTATCTGCAAATCGCCCCAACCTGCTGACTCGGTCGCCGGGGAGTATTTCCGTTCGCATAAGTATATCGGGAGTAAAGAACGAAAATTCGTCAGCGAAACGGTCTTTGCCGCGCTGAGGATGAAGTCCTGCGCCGAATTTTGCGCCCACTGCGATGCACCGACAGTACCGCTCGAAGCCGAGATAAAATTGGTACTTGCCACCTGCATGTTGGGTGAGAAGATGGGAGTATTTTCGCCGCAAAAGCTCCTGCATCCAAGCTTCGTGCAAGGCGATGGTCCGCTGCCGCCGGTCGCTGAAGTATGCGCCGAAACGCTCCGGCTAAGGTGCGAAATGACGATGCCGGAAGCGACCGTATGGATGCAGGAGGCCGAGACATTATACGAACAAATTAAAAGCGAAAATAACTGGAAATTCAACTGCTTACCCGAGTGGATCGCTGATTCTCTCGCGCCGGATGCTCCGGCAATTTCCAAGGCATTGCTCCCAAGTGCATCGGTCGGACTCAGGGTAAATTCACGGGCAATTTCCCGCGAACGTGCGCTTGCGGAGTTAGCCAAAATCGGCATCGCTGCCTCGCCAAGCACACTTGTGCCGGATGGAATTCTCCTCGAGCAACGCGTGCAGCTCTCGCAGGTGGAATTGTACAAGTCCGGCGCAATCGAAGTGCAGGATATCGGGAGTCAGCTGATTGGGTATGCGGTGGCGCCGGAGGAACATTGGACGGTGCTCGATGCGTGCGCAGGTGCGGGCGGAAAGTCGCTCCATCTTGCGGCACTGCAGAATGATTTAGGGGAAATTATCGGTACGGATGTGGAATTTAATCGGTTGAAAGAACTAGACTTCCGAGCGCAGAGAGCGGGCTTGCGGTCGGTGCGAACATTACTCCTCTTACCTAAAAATGCAAAGCAACTCGAGAAGCTTCACGGCAAATGCGATGCCGTGCTCGTCGATGCGCCCTGCTCGGGGCTGGGCACCGCGCGACGTATGCCGATGGTGAAGTGGCGGCTAACACCGCAATTAGTCGATAAATTAGCCAAAAAACAACGTGAAATTCTCACCGAAAAGTCCAAATTTGTGCGCAAAGGCGGCGTGCTCATCTATGCGACGTGTTCGCTCCTGCCGCAGGAAAATGAACGGGTTGTCGAGGATTTTTTAGCGCAGAATCCGCAGTTTGAGCCGGAACCTCTCACGCCCGTCTTCGAGCAATTCGGCATTACGGTCGCGGGGCTTGGGGCTGATGATTATTACTGCACGCTCGACCCGTTTCATCATGGGACTGATGGGTTTTTCATGGCGCGGATGCGATATGTGGGCACGTAATTTTACACTTCTGCTCGTCCGTAACCTACTGTTTCACGGTAGAGTTGCGGTGAAACATTGGCATTGGTTTTGAAAAAGCGGCTGAAGTAGTATTCGTCGGAGTAGCCAAGCTCGTAGGCAATTTCCTTGACTGCTTTGTTGGTGAGGTAAAGTTCGCGCTTGGCTTCGATGATAATTCGCTCGGTAATCAGGTCGCTCAGCGTTTTATTACAATGAGTTTTGGTGATTTTGGCAAGCGCTTTCGGACTGATATGCAAGAGCTCGGCATACTCACTTGGCGAATGCTTGGTCTTGAAATGTGCTTCGATGAAATTCTTTAAGTTCTGTAGAATAAAAGGTTCTTTGCTGCCACTCACCTCAAGCGCCGGATGCTGCTGCTGCTCTGCTTTAAGCCGCGACAGCGTAATAAGCGCAATTTTGAGATACGATACTAACAGCTCATACTGCGCGAGTGCAGGATTCTGCATCTCCATTTTCATCTGTTCGATCACCATTTTCAAGGTATTTCCCGACGTTTCATCAATCGTCACAAACGGCGGCTGATACACATTATTAAACAATACCCCATTGCACGCCACCTCTGCCTGATGCTTGTGAATGCAGAAAAAATCCGGGTGAAAGCACAGCGCAACTCCCTTCAAAACATCAGCTTGTATCATAAACGGCTGATACGGCGAAAAGGCAAACAGCACATCACTTCCAAACGTATATTCCGAAAAATCGGCCGTGATTTTCCCGCCGCCCTCCATTACCCAAATCAATGAATAATAGTTGTTGCGTTGGAGATAATCGAAATGGCTGCTATCGTCAAACGAAAACAGCTGAAAAGCAAGATTCCCATTATGCGGATGAACGAGGGTAAGCGGCGAAGAATGAAGCATTTCCGGTTATTCGATAGTTAACTGGTCATTTATTGAAGGTCGTACAAATTCTGCACACCGATATATCTGGTGGCGGTAAATCCTTCTGCATACGCCACATTGATGGGTCTGCCGAAGATACTGTTCGTGCTTTTTATCTGATTCAGCAATCCAAGAATCGAACCCGGCTGCTTGTCATTTGGTTCTACAAATTGAGATGTAAATGCTAAAATTGCCTGCATCTTAGCATCCATTTCGGCTGTAATATCGATGACAAAATCCGGCTCAATGAGATAATCCTGGATATAATGATACACCGCTTTAGGACGCCACGCCTGCTGCGCACGAGAGTTGTCACCCATGGTATGAATCTTCTGTAACCCTGATAAAAAACAAGCATCGGCGACCAATTGTGCCGATGCTGCATGATCAGGATGACGGTCATGAACAGCATTCGCAAGTACAATATCGGGTTGATATTTTCGAATAGCGGCGATGACTATCATGCGTTGTGCTTCTGAATTAACCACGCCTCCATCAGGCAAGCCGAGCTGCTCGCGGAAGGATACTCCGAGAAGAGTGGCGGCGGCTTGAGCTTCAACTTTGCGGGTCTGCGGCGTGCCATAGCTACCTAATTCACCAGCCGTCAGATCGACTATTGCGACTGTTTTTCCCATTGCCGTATGCTTGAGAATCGTGCCTCCAACGGCGCATTCCACATCATCAGGATGCGCGCCGAATGCCATGATATCTACTTTATGTCCACTCATCATTCCACTTACAAAATAAATTTCTTAAAAATTGTCACCGCGATATGTCCGCCGAAGCCAAACGTATTACTCATGGCATAGGTAATATCCTTGGCTACTGCCGAACCGAGCGTAAGATTATACGGCGTATATGCTTCCTCGATATCATCGGTATTAATTGTCGGCGGCACAATACTCTCTTGTATTGCCTTGATACAGATAATCGCTTCCACTGCTCCTGCTGCTCCGAGGAGGTGTCCGGTCATGGACTTCGTACCGCTTATGTGCAGTGTATCCCTTGTGCCGAAGACCCTTCCGATTGCTTTGAGTTCGCCGTCGTCACCGATCGAAGTAGATGTCGCGTGGGCATTGATATAGTCGATATCGTCGGGCGTGATTCCTGCATCATCGAGCGCATCGAGCATACCAAGATACGCGCCTTCACCTTCCGGGTGCGTGCCGGTCAAATGATACGCGTCGGCGGCCATACCGATGCCAACGACTTCGGCGAGAATAGTCGCGCCTCGCCTCTGGGCCGATTTCAAACTTTCGAGCACCAACGCGCCGGCACCTTCACCCATGACAAATCCGTCACGTTTTGTATCAAACGGGCGCGATGCTCCTTGAGGATTCGTATTATTCGTTGATAATGCTTTCGAGGCGTTGAAGCCGCCGAGCCCGCTTTCATTAATCGGCGCTTCCGAACCTCCCGTAATGATAATGTCGGCTTTGCCTAAACGGATGTAGGTGCAGGCATCGATAATTGCATGATTAGACGAGGCGCACGCCGACACGGTCGAGAAGTTAAGTCCGCGTAAACCATGACGGATAGAAATTACCCCCGACGGAATATCAGCGATAATTTTGGGTATAAAATAGGGATTAAACCGCGGCTTTTTCTCGCCGTTGATGAATTCTTCGACCTGGTCTTGGAAGGTTTGGATGCCGCCATTACCCGAACCCCAAATCACGCCAATTTTATTCCGATTGAGCGTGTCAAAGTCAAGTCCTGCATTGGCAATTGCTTCGTCCGACGCGGCGACGGCATACTGCGTAAAGAGGTCATACTTACGCGCTTCATTTTTTTCAAAATACTCGGCCGGATGAAAATCCTTGACTTCACCGGCGAACGTGGTTTTGAAATGGGTGGTGTCGAAGCGGGTAATTAGCCCCACGCCACTCTTGCCGGCGACAATATTCTCCCAAAACGTTCCGACCGAATTCCCGAGCGGTGTGATTGCGCCGATGCCGGTCACGACCACTCTGTGCAGTTCTTGTATCATGGTGTCAATTCTTGTAGTTGTAGTTTTACTTGATGCAATTCTTCTTCTAATTTACGACTATAATCCCGTTGCGGGGCAAATGCATGCTCAATTTCTTCAATCGTATAGCGCGGAGTGATGTGTTGCGGACAATTCCAATCAAACGCTTTGATATCAAATACCATCATTCTCTCGGCGCGGTGCTTGTAGTCACGTGGGTCCAGACGGCGGAATAATTCAGGGTCATCGCTTGGCTGAATAATCCGCACATCTGCATACAATTTCAGCCGCGCTTTTTGCGGATACGACACCATGATAATCGACACCCGGCTGCAATCCTGCATATTCCCAAGGGAAATATACTGTTTGTTTCCTGCAAAATCAACCATGCCAAGCGTTGTATTATCAAGGACTTTTACGAATCCGGGCGGACCTCCTCTGTGCTGAATATACGGATATCCATTCTCACCAATCGTCGCAATATACATGCTGTCGCGCTGCTCGATGAAGTCGATTTCATTCTCGCTGAGACCGTCGATGACATTGAATTTCTCCATCCGGTCATAGCTTTTTCGGCTGCCGTACTCTTCCTGGAGAGCTTTGATAGAGTCGGTAAAGGCGAGCGATGCGTAGTTCATGAGATATTACTTTCAATATTCAATTAATTTTTAGGACTTTCGCTTGTATAATAGTAATTGCAAATTATCAAGTTGATGTTTTAAATGTTGATATGTTTCTCTGTGGAATTTGTTGTATCCTCCCACAGGGTTACACAGAGTTTTCCACAGGGATACACAGAGTATTGAACGAGTGTGATACTCTGTGAAAAACTCTGTGATACCCTGTGGGAAAGACACAAGCGAAAGTCCTAAATTTATTAAATTAACAAACACTTACAGCGCAGGTGCAAGTGGAAAATCTACCGGAATTTTTGTGAGATTATGCAGGTAATTCATCGCTGTTTTATCGCTGATTTGGAGCACGAGATCGACTAAATGTTCATCAGTATAGCCCTGCGCGTAGAACTCATCGACGAGTTCGGGCGAGGCGTTTCCGCGTTGAGCGGTGATATCGGCAGCGAGTCGCACGAGAGCATTCAGCTTCGGTTGAGCACTTTTCCCGTGGCGGATTGCGATGAGCTGTTCATCGGTGAATCCGATCATCTTGCCGATTGCCGTGTGCGCGCTCTGACAATAAATACATCCATTTACTTGGCTTACGATAAGATTAACGGCTTCTTTTTCTCTGCCGGTGAGCGATGTTTTGGCATTTTGGTATGCTAAAAATCTAGCTAAACCATGCTCGGAAAGAGCGATTGTCGCGTAGAGATTGGGTACGAAGCCGACTGCGTTGTGCAGGGTATCAAAAAGGACTTGATTAGCGGGAGCGACGCTTTCGCGAGTGGGAACTGTGAATGATTTCATTGTGCTGTATTCTCTCTAAAAATGAATAAATGTATGTCAGAATTGACAGCACAAAATTACGGCGAGGCGACTTCCTGTAAAATGGACAATACACGCAAGTTGATGGACAATTTTCTCTCGGGTGAGCGTACGTCTTACAACCAATAACAGGTTAATATGTTGAATGTACAGGTGATTACCATTCAGGAAATAAACGCGGGAAGCGAATTGCGGGACGGCTCGACAAGGGATTGCGCGCGCCGATGAGGGCCAAAGCAGCTGTCTCAAGAGAGGAATACCGGACACTTGTACTCTCACGATACGAAGGAGAGTGGAATGAGGGTAATTAGTCGCGCGGGAATGGCTTGAACCAGATCTCACCGATGCCGATGGTCACACTGAAGCGACCAAAGAGCTCCTGAATGAGTCCGTTAGTTGTGGTGCCGCGGGTACCGACCGTGGCGGCGCCGTCGAGCATAGCTCCATTACCGAGGGGAATTTGCATACCGAAGGAGCCGAAGTATTCATTGATGGGAATGCCGTTGACGGAATAATATAATTGCTGATAGCCACCGCCAACCGAAAAGGCGACTCGGTCGCTGAACGATGTACCGGGCGCAAAGCTTGCAAGGCGGGTAATGCCAAAACTTGTCCGCATCGTTGAGCGGAAGGTCTCACGGCCACTACGGTAGGTAAATGACGAGAAATCCTGGAGTTCGGCATCGGCGGCAAACATAAACTTCCCCGATTTATACGACGCTCCGATACCAAATGAACTTGGCATCGGGGTGGAAAAGTCGGACTCGAAGGTCGTATCACTCGACAGTTCTGTCGTACCGATGGTACTGTAGCGGAGTTCGTTCGTACCATTTAAATTCGAATATACACTTCCTGCGGCACCGAGCGTAAAATTCTGAAACGGCGAATACATCCATCCGGCTTTGAGACCGTAGCCGCGGAAATCGTCGTTGGATTGATTGACCGAACTGTATGCTTCTGAGGAATAGAGGAGTGTTTGTACCACTGAGCTTACCGTACCGAAGAGTGCCACACCGCTGAGGCCAAAGGAAAAATTATCGGTAATGCGTACCGAAGCACCGAAGTAGCCGGCAGTGATTCCGCCCTTGCCGGTGGCATCGATTTCGCCACCGATTGTGCGGCCGTCGCCGGTGGTAATTGTCGTCGGAGTCGTCAGGGCATAATTGATGGAGCTAAACGGATAAAAACCGAGACTTGCACCAATACCGAGGGCAGTATCAATTGAAAATATTGCCGCCATTCCTTCCAATTTTCCGTTGTTTTGCGCAGCCGTTGTCTGTCCATTTGATACCGATTGCTGATTAAATCGAAATCCTCCCTGAATGCGGGTGGACTTTACCGCGCCCCATGCGGCAGGATTGGCGAGATTAACGGCATAGTCCGACCATACGGCGATCTGCGTACCGGCGAGGCCGTCATAGCTGGCACCCAAGGTAGTACGGAGGTCACCAACACCAAAAATCGAATATGTCGAGCCGCCCTGAGCGTGCAGCCATTGCGGTGATACTACGGCAAGTACAAGCGTAACAGCAAGGAGCAGGTATCGTTTCATAGCAGGTATCTCTTAGAATTTAGGACGGGTGGAATAGACAATCGTCAGCCGCGGACGCTTGGACTTGTCGGGCTCTTCAGGACCAAAAAATACGATTTTATCGACCCGCAGATAATGCTGATCGGGACGGGTCTGCACGGTAATGGTACCGGTACCGGAGCGCCGCACCATACCTTCAATCGCGGAATTCATCGTAGGGAAGAAAAATTCATTGGTGAATTTTCCGGAGGCATCTTTGAGTCGTGAGCCATAATAACTGCGTAAGAGATTATTGGCACTCGAGTCGATAAAGTCGGCATAAATCACCGAATCCATACCGCTCGTACCGTATGCCGACCGCGACGGGTCGAGCGTAAGGGTCAGTCCTGCGAGATGGATAGCCACACCTTTCGGAACAGCCCGCACATCAAAGCTCAGCGTGGACTTAGTCTCGGCAGCGGCTTGAATCGTAATTGATTTGTCGGAAGTACCGGGCGCAGTAGTCGAGATATACGTGCCGTCATAGCCGGAGAGGAATCGTACAATTGCTGTATCTCCGGTGGGCTTTCGGTAGGTTACCTGCAGGGTCGCAAACTGTGCCGCGCTTGAATTGCCGATAGCGCCTGCAGCAAAGCGGCGGATCACCGTCGAGCCGGCAGCAGGAAGAAAGGCAATACCGTAGTTCAGGGAGTCGGTGCCGTATTTATTTTTATTCGTAATCCATTCAATTATCTGGCTTTGATCAAAGTCGAGGATAATATTTGCAGTAGAGTCCTTGAGTTCAATTTTATCGGAATAGGTAGCAAGCGTCTTGGTATCAAAATACTCAGACGCCGGGCTGATGGAGTCGAGTGTCGCCTGCGGACTCCAGAGTTTTTTGACTTTTACGACCGTAAATGAGAGTTGATTAGTCACGGTATCGCCAAATGCGTAGAGTGGATTGGTGGGCGTAATAAAGAGCTTTGCACTGATAATATCGGTAGGTGTCAGCGCCGGCATCGAGTCCGGCGTCGAGAGCCGGGAAAGGGTAATTGCCTCCATCGTCGGAGTCTTGCCGATATACACCACGCCAAATCCCGAGAGAGAGCGGCTTTTGAGTACGGGCACCGAGGTCGTGACCAAGGGCTGCGTGTCGGTAGTCATAATCGACGTAAGCTGAAGTGTATCCGGCGGAAAGCTATTGCCGACGACGCTTAGCTTCTCATTGCAGCTTGTGAGACCAAGCAGGAGGACAGTAGTGAACACAGCACTACCGAGGAAGGAAACGATGCGATTACGTTCGAGAGTAAGAAATGCAGGAAACGTCATAAGAAATTTGAGGAATGTGTCGTAGTGCGGTGAACGAGACCACCAATCCAAAAAGTACTGCAAAACACCGGAAGAAGAGCAACAAGTCCCGGAGAGGAGAAGGATTAGGATTGTTTAATAATAGACCGTTTAATTGAAATACCTGTTATTTAATTAAACTGCGATACAGCTCGCTATACTGCCGAGCCGAGCGCCCCCAGGATAAATCCTCGCTCATGCCGTTTTGCACGACGATATCCCACACCTCCGGACGGGCATACATTCCTACCGCGCGACGAATGGCTTCGAGCATTTCGCCGGAGTCAAACTTCTGGAATACGAACCCGTTACCCGTGGCCGTAGCCGGCGAGAATTCCCGGACCGTATCGGCGAGTCCGCCTGTCGAGCGAACAATCGGCACCGTGCCATAGACGAGCGAATACTGCTGATTTAAGCCGCAGGGCTCATAGAGCGACGGCATCATAAACATATCGGCACCTGCCTCGATAAGATGGGCGAGCTCGTCATCAAAGCCGATCTTGACCGAAGCCTTATCCGGATAGCGGGCTGCTACTTCTTTGAGGCCTTCCTCGAGTGCGGGATCTCCCTCACCGAGGAGCACAAATTGTAAATTCTCGGCGAATATCTGATCGGCCACCTCCAAAATCAACTTGATACCCTTCTGCTCATTGAGACGGGATATCATACCGATAAGCGGTGTATTCGAGCGCATCGGCAAGCGAAATCGATGCAGGAGGGCTTCTTTGCTGTAAATCTTATCGCTGACCGTCGTTTTGTCGTAGTTTTTGGCAATAAACGGGTCGATTTTTGGGTTCCACGTGAGCATATCAACGCCGTCTAAGATACCGAACATCTTGTCCGAGCGCTCTTTCAGCACGGTAATTAATCCATTGCTCGACTGCTTATTTTTTAAAATTTCAGCGCAGTATGTCGGACTCACGGTCGTAATTCTATCGGAGTACGCAATACCGGCTTTCATAAAATTCAGGCGATCATTGTGGGTAATTGACGGAAGCGTACTCGGTGCCATGCGTGTCTTGGCGATGCTGCTTGCCGGGAAACTGCCCTGATTGCCAAAGTTATGAATTGTATAGATGATTTTTGCTTTTTTAAATTCCTGAGCATATTCCGTGCGGGCAAATGCCGGCACAAGCCCCGTCTGCCAGTCATTACAATGGATAATATCCGGGAACCAGCCGAGGAGGATACAGGTCTCTAATACCGTACGGTTGAAAAATATAAACCGCTCGTCATTATCCGGATAATCAATACCCGTAAGTGGATCGCTGTAGAATCCTTTTTTTGCTTCAAAATAATTGTGGTTGGTGGTAATGTAGGCCTGTACTTTTGAGCGGGGATTATTGACCGAAGAGGATTTTACTGTCGCCAGCGACTCGGTGTCGCCGACAGGAATCGGGAAATCCCGCAAACGGTTAATCTCGTGAATACGGTTTTTCCGCTCACTGATGCTGCCGTATTTCGGCATCATTACCCGAATGTCGTGGCCCAGCTCGCGGAGCGCAAGTGGTAATGAATACGAGACATCGGCTAACCCGCCGGTTTTTGCAAAGGGATAGATTTCACTCGAAACGAAGAGAATACTTAGCGGTTTTGCCATTGTGCCTTTTGGGTGCAGAAGTCCATGAATTACGCCATAATTATGCAAAAATAGCGATTTTAGACCGAACACGAAAGCACCGAGTGATATTTTCCCGATGGAGTCAATTTCTCCGGCAGTACTGAGGGTGGAGCTCGTGCCTCCGGAAGGCAGTGTTTTCACCCGTTCGGTACACGAGAAATACCCGGGGTAAAAATCATTTTTTCGGATATTTAATGGTATTTTAGCACTCCAAAACATGCAATCAATCCCCATTACCTTACAGTATTCTCTCTCGATATTTCTATGAATATGGATACTCCTCGCCCGCATACGCCGCCGAACCCCAACGAAAGTGAAGAGCGCTACCGGAGTCTGATAGAGCTGTCGCCCAATGCAATTGCGATTTATACCGACGGCATCATCCTTCTTGTTAATCGTGCTGCCATTGCTGCACTTGGTGCATCATCGGAGCATGATCTGATTGGCCAGCCGGTGCTTAAATTCATTCATCCCGACTGTCATCATATTGTCCGTGAGCGGATCAGTACCAGTCTCGAGCATCGGCAGAATTCGCCGATTACCGAAGAAAAACTCTTGCGCCTGGATGGTTCGGAGTTTTTTGCTGAAGTCTCCGGTTCAATTGTTGCATACGAAGGCAAGCTATCGATGCAGGTCGTCTTTCGGGATATTACCGAGGAGAAGCGGAATCGTGAAATTCTCCGGAATTCCGAAGATCTTTTCCGACAGGTCTGGGAGAATTCCCGTGATGGTATGCGCCTTGTCAATGCCGACGGCATCATCCTCCGCGCCAATAAGGCCTACTGTGAAATGATGGGTAAGTCCGAGGAGGAAATCGTCGGGAATGTCTATACCAATCTCTACGGCGAGCAGGTACAGCCCGAGCTCTATACACGATTCCGGCAGCGCTTCACTTCCCGGTCGATTGTCACGTATTACGAAAAGAAAATTCGCCTGTGGGATGGGCGTGAGCTGTGGCTCGACTTCTCAAACTCGTATGTCGAGAACCAAGACAAAGACAATCCCTATCTGTTGAGTATTATCCGCGATATTACGCCGCGCAAGACCTTTGAGGAAGAGCAGCATCACCGGCTCGAGCAGATACAGATTATCGCACATTTGAGCGAAGCGGTCAATTCTGTTAAAAATCTTGAGGAAATTTATGACGTCGCCCTCCATGCACTCATGAAAACCATCAAGGCCGACAAGTCCTCCATCCTGCTTTTTGACCAGCAGGGCGTGATGCAGTTTGTGAATTCTGTCGGGCTCTCGCAGGACTACCAACGCCGTGCCGCCGGGCATTCACCATGGTCGCAGACAGAAACAAACGCCTATCCTATATTAGTGCCGGATGTGGAAAATGACCCCTCGCTCCATGAGCTGCTGCCGACAATTCAGCAGGAAGGTATCCGTGCATTGGGATTCATTCCACTGGTCTATCAGGGGCGGCTTATCGGTAAGTTTATGGTGTATTTCAATACTATACATGAATTTAGCGATGACGAAGTGCATCTCGCCCTCACAATTGCCCGGCATGTGGCCTATGCGATCGGGCAGAAGCAGTCCAAGCTCGCCCTTCAGAAAAGCGAGGCCAATTTCCTGAAAAATTACGAACTCCTCAAGTCCATTCTCGAGAGTCCGAAAGGGATGATTATCTTCTCCCTCGATACCGAGTATAATTATCTCGCCTATACCAAGTCCCACAAAGCCACCATGATGAACATCTGGGGAAAAGAAATAAAAATTGGTATGAATATGCTCGATGTCATTACCAATGAAGAAGATCGGGCAAAAGCCAAGCGTAATTTCGACCGCGCACTCCAAGGCGAGCAGCTGCTGTTTGTCGAAGACTACGGTGATGAGTCCCGCGCACGACTGTTTTGGGAGAACAGATATTCACCAATTGTATCCGAGAATAATACCATTATCGGGCTGACGGTATTTGTATCCGATATTACGGAGCGGACACTCGCCGAAGAGCAGATCCGCAATGCACTCAAGGAAAAAGAAGCCTTACTGAGAGAAATACATCATCGGGTGAAAAACAACATGCAGATTATCTCGAGTCTGCTGCATTTACAGGCACAGTTTGTGCCCGATAAAGTACTCTCCGACGCGCTTATTGAGAGCCAGAACCGTGTAAAATCCATGGCCCTGGTTCATGAGCAGCTTTATCAGGCCGACGCCTTTTATCAGGTCAATATTGCCGAATATATGCGGCGGTTGAGTTCGCGGCTTGTCGGCTCTATCGGCACGATTCAGCAGGGGGTGAGTTTTGAATTTCAAAATGACGAGCAGCCGGTCTATGTCAATCTCGATACGGCAATTCCACTCGGACTTATTGTCAACGAACTGGTGACCAATGCTCTTAAATATGCATTTGTTGACCGAACAGAAGGTAAAATCATCATATCGATCCATGCCGTCTCCGATACGGAATACGAGCTTGGTGTCTATGACGACGGTATTGGAATACCCGATTCAATTGATATTTCCAAGTCCAAGACTCTTGGCTTGCAGATTGTACAGACCCTCAGCGAGCAGCTTGGCGGCGCATTCCGCCGGGCCGATACTCCTGTTGGTTCACACTTTATTGTCACATTTACGCCCAGATAATTGGTATGGCAAGCATTGCTACAAAAATCCTCATCGTAGAGGATGAAAATTTGGTCGCCAAAAACCTGCAGCTGCTCCTTGTACGCATGCAGTATCAGGTCGTTGGTATCAGCGCGTACGGTGAGAATCTCTCTGCGATGGTTGAAGAACATGCGCCGGATATTATTCTCATCGATATCAGTCTGCGCGGGACAATCGACGGCATTGAAGCCGCACGGAGATTGCATGAAATCCATGATATTCCGGTGGTGTTTATCACAGCCAACTCGGATATGGCAACGCTGCAACGTTCGAAAATTGCCCGCCCGTACGGATACATTCTCAAGCCGTTTGTGGACCGCGATATTCAGTCTGCAATTGAAATGGCTCTCTCAAGACAGCAAGCCGACCGTGAGCTACATGAGAGCAGGGCGTGGCTCACGACTACCCTGCAAAGTATCGGTGACGCCGTCATAGCCACCGATGACAACGGTCTCGTGAAGTTTATGAATCCTATCGCCGAAGAGCTCACCGGATGGCAGCACCGACAAGCCGTGGGACAGCCCCTGCCTGCTGTATTCAGAATCATCAATGAGTCGAGCAGAGCAATTGTCGAAAATCCCGTCGATATCGTTCTCCGGGAAAAGCGCATCGTCAGTCTGGCCAATCATACCATTCTTCTGTCGAAAGATGGCCGCGAATATGTCATTGATGATGCAGCTGCCCCGATTCGCGATCATAACGGCACGATTACCGGTGTGGTGCTTACCTTCCGCGACAGTACCCAAAAGTATAAAGCCGAAGCCGAAATCGCAGCCAATGAGCGGCGCTTCCGGGCGCTGATTGAGAATAATCAGGACATGATACACATGGTCGATGCTGCCGGGAGAGTGCTCTATACTTCTCCTTCAGCCGAACGTATCACCGGCTACACTGCCGAGGAATTACGAAGCCAACCTCTGCTCGAACTCCTGCATCCCGATGATGTTGCCGATGCTCAGCGTATTGTAGCCGCCGTCATGAGCCACCCTTTTATTCCAATACAGGTGCAGCAACGAATCCGCCGCAAAGACGGCTGCTGGCTCTGGGTCGATGGCACGGTCACCAATCTTCTCGATGACCCCGATATCCGGGCCGTTGTCTCCAATATCCGCGATATTACAGCCCGCAAACATGCTGTAGAAGAAGGGCACCGCGGCAGCCATCGGTTACGTACCGTGCTCGATTCGCTGCAGGAAGGTATTCTGATTCTCAATCACGAGCTCAAAATTGTCGATGTCAATACACTGGCCACGACGATTTTAGGACTCTCGTATGCCGAGCTGCACGGACGCTCCCTTCTGGACCTGCGATGGAGTCTGATTCACGAAGACAGGAGCCCCTTTACCGACGATAATTACCCTCCGAGTGTGAGTCTGCAGAACGGCACATCACTCTCGGGAATAGTGGTCGGCGTGCGGAAGGCCGATGGCGGCACCCTGCTCTGGCTGTCGGTGAATTCCACCCCACTCTATTTTGACGGTGCTTCACGGCCCAATGGCGTGGTGGTGAGCTTTGTCGATATTACCGAACAAAAACGCGTCGGCGAAATCTTTGAACGTAACACCCAGCTTTTGGAAGAATCACAGTCTATCGCCAATCTTGGCGGCTGGGAAATAGACCTCCGTACCGGCAACCTTTTCTGGACAGCCGAGACCTACCGCATCCACGATACCTCGCCCGAAGAGCTCGCCCTCACTATGGATACCGCACTGAGCTTTCTGACACCGGAGTCGAAAAAGCAGCTTGTGGCTGCACTCGATCTGGCTGCCAAGCACGGTATCGGCTACGATCTGCACCTGGAGCTCTATACGGCACAGGGTCGTAAAGTTGACGTGCGCATGACCTGCGACGTCACCCGCACCGACGATGGCAAGCCTACCAAGCTCACAGGAATTTTTCAGGATATTACCGACCGCAAAAAAATTGAAAAAGAAGTATTCGACAGCAAGCTCTTTTTGCTCAAAGCTCAGGAGGCTGGCGGCATAGGTGTGTATCGCCATGACCTGCGCACTTCCGTCTGGGAATGCACACACGAGACAGATATTATCTTTGGAATTGATGAGCACTATCCCCATACCATCGATGGTTGGCTCAGCCTCATGCATCCCGATTTTCAGCAAAAAACCGACGACTACTTCTGGGATATCATTCATCAGCAAAAGCCGTTTAATTTTGAATATAAAATACTCCGACCGTGCGACGGTGCCGAACGCTGGATACACGGACTCGGTGAGATGGAATTCGATACCGACGGCACTCCGCTCTATCTCGTCGGCACCGTACAGGATATTACCGACCGGAAGCAGAAAGAGACCGAGCTCCTTAACACAAACACCCGCCTCCGCCTGGCGACAAGTGCCGCGAAAATAGGCATTTGGGAGCGCGATATGCGTACCAATACAAGCATCTGGGACGATACTATGTACGACATGTACCGGATCTCCGACAAGGACTCCTTCCGCTTTGAAGACTGGTATGCAATGGTCGCCGATGAAGATAAAGCAAAAATTACCGACTCGACCACCGCCGCCCTGACCTCGCATGATGTCGTCGGTGTGGAATTCAAGGTGAATTTACCCGACGGCTCAACCCGTATCATCGACAGTAGCGTCATCGCCGCCAAAGACAGCAGCGGCTCGGCAACCACCGTCATCGGAACAAATATCGATATCACCGAACAGCGTCAGGCAGAGGTACAGCTCCGGCAAAGCGAAGAGCGCTACCGTGACCTGCTTTATAATCTTGAGACAGGTATTGTCGTGCACGCTCCGGATACCTCGGTAGTGATGAGTAACCCTAAAGCTGCTGAGCTCTTAGGACTCAGTGATGACCAAATGCGCGGAAAGCTGGCCATCGATCCTGCATGGCATTTTGTGGACGAGGGCGGTGTGCCTCTCCCGCTCGAAAAGTATCCCGTCAATCAAATTGCAGCCAATAAGCAGCCGATGAAGGGCCGTATATTCGGTATCAGACAGCCGGGCAACGATTCCGTAATCTGGGTCATGGTTAATGGATTCGCTACACTTGACTCACAGGGCGACATTACCGAAATTGTGGTTAGTTTTTTTGATGTGACCGAGCGGGTAATTGCGACGGAAAAACTCCGGCAGAACGAAAAGAACCTCCATGCCATTATCGATGCCATTACAATTCCGACCGTCGTCACCGATACCGAGACGGGCCAAGTGGTCTATGCCAATCAGCAGACAGCCGACCTGTTCGGCGTGCCGCTCGACCAAGCACTCGGCCAAAAATCCATGGATTATTACCCCAATCCCGACGACCGGGCACGACTGATGACGATTCTGGCAACAGAAGGTATCGTCTCCAACAGTCTGGTGCAAATGCGGCGTTCCTCCGGTGAGCTCGTCTGGGTACTGCTTTCGGCACGGCCGATTATGTTTCAAGGCAAGCAGGCGCTCGTGGCGACAATGTATGATATTACCAATCAAAAAACCACCGAAACCAAGCTTCAGGAGCAAGCCGACCTCCTCGATATTGTGCCCGATGCCATTATCGTTCGCAACCTCGAAGATACGATCATATCCTGGAGCAAGGGAGCCGAACAGATGTACGGATTCACTGCCCGGGAAGCAGTCGGTACATTTGCACCCGAACTCATTGGTACCGGGGATATCGACGACTTCTATGCCGCCCGCAAAGTGCTCTTTGCCGATGGAAATTGGACCGGAGAATTTCTCCAAAAGACCAAAGCCGGCAAAATAATTCTCGTCCAAAGCAGATGGAAACTCGTACGGAATACTGCAAATGAACCTATATCCGTACTGGTGACCAACACCGATATCACCGAGAAAAAAAGTCTCGAAAAGCAGCTCTTTCGCGCCCAACGCCTCGAAAGTATCGGTACCCTTGCAAGCGGAATTGCCCATGACCTCAATAATATCCTCACGCCGGTCGTACTCGGTATGGAGCTCATTAAGCTCACGACAGCCGATGAGCCCACGCGCAAGCGTATCGATACCATCATCTCGACCGTGCAGCGCGGCTCCGGACTCATAGGTCAGGTGCTGTCCTTTGCCAGAGGATCGCAGGATGAACGCGAGGCAATTAATATTCATTATATCATCGATGAAGTCGTGAAAATTGCCCGCGAGACCTTCCCCAGGGAAATAGATGTAGCACTCAATCTCCCCTCGGATGAATTGATTGCCAACGGTAATGCCACGCAAATTCATCAAGTTCTGATGAATCTCTGTATCAATGCCCGCGATGCAATGAGCGCCAAAGGCGGCACACTGACAATAGAAGCCGACTACAGTACCGCGACCGAGTCTCTGCTGAGCCGCGTGCTCGATGCCAAGCCCGGCGAGTATGTCCGTATCATGGTCCGCGACACGGGAGTAGGAATTTCACCCGAGTTGCAGGATAAGATATTCGAACCGTTTTATACCACCAAAGAAGTCGGAAAAGGCACCGGTATCGGACTCACGACCGTCTTCGCGATAGTCAGAAATCATGCGGGATTTATTGAACTCCAGAGCCAAGTCGGCGTGGGAACGACGTTTACAATCTATTTACCGGCCGAGCATCGTACGGATGAGGAGAGTACTTTCTCGTACAATGTGAGTCAGCTGCCTGCCCTCGGAGCCACAATTTTGCTTGCCGATGATGAAGATTTAATCCGGAATATTGCCGAAGATATCCTTCAAGCATATGGATATAAAGTAATTACAGCACAAAATGGGGTGGAGGCATTGCGGCTCTATACCGAACATCAGAGCGCTATTGCCGCTGTTATTACCGATATAATGATGCCGGTGATGGGGGGAATCGAGCTCATGGGATGCCTGCGGGCTATAAATCCTGAAATTCGTATCATCGCTGCAAGCGGCGTAATGCACAGCGACTCAGCAAAAAACATCTATGCAGCAGGTGCACAATCAATTTTGCTGAAGCCATTTACCGTCGATAAATTACTCGATTCTATCCGGGAAGTATTGGAATGATGGCAATCGTCGAATGTGAATTGGCAATGCTAAAAGTGCGTTAAATCATTCGCCGGGCCTTGAGCTCAAGGTATTTGTTGATGGTATTTACCGTGAGATTCTCGGGAGGAGTGAGAATAGACTGTATGCCGAAGCGTTCTAACTCCTTGACAATGAGTCTCTTCTCATAGGCGAATTTCTCGGCAATTGTCTTGAGGTATATTTCTTCTGTCGTCGTGGCTGGGGCTTCGAGCCGATGACGCAATTCTGTATTTTCAAAGAAAATCACGACCAGTAAATGCCGCCGTGCAATACTTCTGAGGTACGGAAGCTGCCGCATCAGCGAGGAAAGAGTTTCAAAATTTGTATAAAGCAAGATCAGACTCCGCTGCGGCACCCGCTGCCGGAGCGTGGCATGAAGGAGTTCGTAATTCGACTCGGTATAGCCGGTCTTCTCAGCATAGAGCAGCTCCAATATCGTATGCATCTGCGCTGTTGTACGTTCAGCCGGGAGCACCGAACCAATCTTATGCGAAAAGGTAATAATTCCTGCTTTATCCTGTTTTAATAGCGCTACATTCGAGATAATCAGCGAAGAATTAATCGCATAATCAAGCAGACTCATCCCCTCAAACGGCATTTTCATCACACGTCCCTTGTCGATTACCGAATAGACTTGCTGCGCTTTTTCATCCGTGTAATTATTGACCATCAGATCGCCCCTGCGTGCCGATGCTTTCCAGTTGACTAAACGATAATCATCGCCCCGGACATACTGCCGGATATGCTCGAATTCCATCGATTGCCCCACCCGACGGATCTGCTTGATACCGGCATCGGTCAGGCGATTACTGATGGCGAGTAACTCGTATTTGCGTAATTGAACATACGACGGATAGACTACGGCAACTGCATTATTATCAAAACGATAGCGACGCCGTAACAATCCTACCACCGACGAAGCATACACATTGACCGCCCCAAAATTATACTCTCCCCGCTTGGTAGGACGCAGCAAATACTGCCACGCCCGATGTTCACCGGCGGCAAGACGTACCTCATACAATGAGTCACGTACCTGAAACTGAAAGGGAAGTTCATCAATAATCGTAAGATATGCCGGAAAACCGTAGTGATTGTCAATCGCGATGATTATGGGATTGTCATCGCCATTGGAAAGCTTATCGGGTGTGCGACGAGCAGCATGAATTCCTTGCTTGGTGCGGTATAAAGCGAATAGCTCGGCCCCGACGAGAAGACACATCACCGCCGCCGCCGTCTTGGCAATCGGGAGCAGCACCTCGAGTGCATAGCAGAGAGTGAAGAGCAGCACAAGCGAACCAAGTGCGTAAAAAAATCTATTTGTGAGGTAGAGAGATTTCATGCAGCCGCCGGAGATTTAGAATGTGGGAATCTATTCATCATCTGCCGGACACCAGAGGGTGGCTTTTGCTCCTCGGGTAAGCAAGATACCGGTATGCACCTGACTCCTTCGGCAAACTCAGGGTGACTACACGCCCTTTGTCATACTGAGGTTACCAAAGTCTCCTACGCAGTACCGATCTCTCCTACAGGCAGCATTGCTACAGCATCAGCCACGTCGTATTCAAGGCAGTACACCGCTTACTTCCCGCCGCTCCAATTCCGCAGATTGTAGGTAAAATTAAGCAAAAAATACCGTTGCAGCACATTGGTCTGCAAATCCTCGATATAACCGCTGCCGGTATTACGGGTGATGCTGTTGTTTTGGTTGAGCGCGTCAAACACCGAAAGCTTGATTTCTCCCTGTCCGTCCAAGATTCGCTTCCCGAGACCAAAATTGAGCAGAGGCACGGATTGATTATAGCCGCTTGCGAAGCCCGAGGTCATGATATAGCTGAAATCTCCGGTCAGCAGCCAGCCATTCCAGAAGTCGGAGCTGTCTTTGAGAATCATCGTCGTGCCGGCACGGATGGTATGGGTATAGTATGTCTGATTGAGCTCGCTTTGGACGGAATTATGGATCGTATTGAGTGCCGAGCTTGCCGAGAGTGAGAAGTCGGTATTCTCGCTGATGTTGCTGACGAACCCAAGCGACGGAGTGGCTATCCAGGAGTTGGCGATATTATCGACACCGTTGATCTGACTGATGTCACGGTTGAACATCACATTGGCATTCGTATTGACATTCAGCTTGAGGCCTGAGATGGGTTCCCACGGGAAACTATAGACAATAAATGTACTCGCATTCATTGCGCCATTGAGGTTAATCGGACGTGAGAATTGAGCGCCGCCCGGAAGCCATACCCGTCGCCCGTCGAGGGTGAGCGAGTCGCCGTCACCGGTCACGACGGTCGTCGAAGTGATGATTTTGTTTTCGGTGATACTCAGATTAATCATCGAGAAAAATGCTGCTGCGGTAGCCATATTAAACGTACCGTAATTAGCATTGAAATTATGAGAGAATTCCTGTCCAAGCCCCGGATTCCCGGTCGAAATCTGGAGCGGATTGCTGTTGTCAATGACATTCTGCAACTGCTGAATCGTTGGCTGATTGGTCGAAGTGCGGTAGCTGAAGCGAAGGTTGCTGAACATCGACGGACGGGTGTTAATCGACAGTGAGGGCAGCAGATTGTAGAATCTGCGCGTGTCACCGAAGCTCGACGGGAATGTCTGATCAACCGAAAGAGTTGCAATCTGATAGTCAATGCCCAGGTTAAATACCCATGCACCGACATTGCCCATCATGCCGCCCATACCGCCCATACCACCGGGAGGTCGTCCGCCGCCGCTGCCGAACATCATCGTCATCATGCCTGCCGTGGGCTTGGCTGCGGTGTCAACGGCCGGAGCTAGCGTAAACCGATAATTGAATCCCGGACGGTGAGTCGCATAATCACTTGACGAAGTATTTGATAATCGCTGACTTAGAATATTGACATTACCGGTGGAAGTGTCCTTGGTATAGGTTCTGCGGTCAGACTCGGAGTGGGAATTGTTGTAATTATACGTCAATTGCAACTGATGATTTTTCGCCAGGGGCTCCGTATAGCTCACATTCCCGCCATAGCTGAGCGTCGTGCCCGAGTTCGGCGTGTGCTGCAGCAATGTATCCGTAATAGGCGTAGTGCCGATCTGAAAAGAATTCTGCGCATCGGTATTGAGATTGCCGGAGTTTTTACGGGCATTGGTCGTCAGGTTCGCCGAAAACGTGCGGCCTTCGGTGGCAAAGCGGAGACGATAGAGGAGGTCTGCACTGATATTATAGGCCGTATTATCGCTGATTGAATTGGTATTGGAAGTATTGAGTACGGTATCTTCGGCGGTAGTCGTCGCAAAGGTAAGGGCTGATTTATCATTACCTTGCCAGGTGAACTTCGGCGAGAAGAGGATCGAACTCATCGTATCGATCGTGTAATCTGCCCGGAGATTGGCCCGATGGTTGATATTTTGAGTGGTATTCGCCGATTTTTGTACGACAAACTGCGATGGGATATCGGATAGAAAGTACTGTTTGTTGCTCGCTTGTGCAGCGTCATTATCGGTGTAATTAAAGAAATAACTTCCGGTCAGCGACACTGACTTGCCCCAAGAATCGGAATAATTAATTCCCAAGCCGTTGGAAGCGGTAATACCGTCACTTTGCGAGACAAGAAAATCACTGACACCCCCACCCCCACCGCCGCCGCCATACATCCGTCCGCCACGCCCGCCGCCACTGCCAAACATCCGCGACACATTGCTCATCATACGCCCCATCATGCCGCCGCCACCGCTGGTGGCACCCAAAATATCCTGAATCGAGAAGTTCTGCTGATTAATATTATTCGAGAGTGCAAGCACCGAAATGCGGCGTTCACCACCGAAAAAATTCACGTTTCCACCGGCAGTATAGCGGTCGTCGGTACCGTAACCTGCATATAATTTGCCAAATTGTCCGTTTCGTCGGTCTGCCTTTGTTACGATGTTCAGCGTTTTGTTCCGCTCACCATCGTCGAATTTCGTGAATTGCGACTGATCGCTCATTTGATCAAATACCTGTACGCGGTCGATGATATCCGAAGGAATATTCTTGAGCGTAGTGGTCGGGTCATCGCCAAAAAACGGCTTGCCATCGACGAGAACGCGCTTGACATTTTCGCCTTGCGCCTTGACTTGTCCGTTCTGCACTTCGATGCCGGCCATTTTCTTGACCATGTCATCGGCCGATGCATTTTTGTCGGTCTTGTACTGACTGGCATTAAACTCCACCGTATCGCCCTTGACTTCCATCCGGGCGGCGACTTCCTCGACGACGACGTCCTTGGTGCGGACGCTTGACTGTACCATTTTTAAGGTACCGAGGCGGACGGTATCCTCGCCATTGACTTTGAAATTCACCCGAACAGAGTCGAAGCCGACGAGTCTGCCAACGAGATAGTACGTTCCGTTGCCGATATTGGGTACAGCAAAATGGCCCAACCGATTAGCGACAGCACCGGTAACTACCTTGCCGGTAGTGGCCAGATGAACAGCGGCAGTAGTAGCGGCTAACGGCGTGCCTGCCTTGGAATCAGTAAAAGTACCGGTAATGACTGCGGTGTGTTGGGCGAAGGTAAGTGTAGAGTAGCTAAGGAGAAGAACAAATGCGAGGAGTATGTGTTTGAGCATGGAGGAGCAAAAGTATAGAATCTGAAGACAGTAGTTAAGAATAAATCGGCACACCATCACGGTTTTGGCGGTATTATATTTTTGGAACGCCCCCGCTGTGAGGGGAAATTAACAGTTTGGGTTTAATGGGAGGAACTTTTGCATGAGGGGCGATGCCCGCAAGTATCCTATGATACCCATCCATCACAAAAATGCACTGCCCCAGCAAGTCGAGAACCCAATCACGAGCACGACTGCCGTACTCAGGAGGAATGCTTTACCGAGCGAGTCGTTCTTTGTCGAAAAGTGTATCATACTAACGATAAAATTTATAGCTACCTGCAAGCCAACAGCAAGCATCGATTCTAATACTACATCAAGCCCCTCGCCTCCCTTCGATGCTGTGGCATGTATCAAGAGCGTATAGCCAAGCAATATCAGCAGGTTAATTCCGAGTGTTTTTTTGAGTTGTGACATATATTCTTTTTTTATTAAGTGTGAAACACAACGTCTATTTTAACAACGGTACACTACAGATTGAAAATCCGATGAGAAGAGCCAGCCCGGAGCTTAATAGAAACGCTTTGCCGAGTTCTTTATCACCTTTGCCAAATTGGGCTACACTCAAAACAAGATTCAAAACAACCTGAAAAAGTATCATCATCGCCGGTAAAATAAAGAGATCATAACTTGTACAGAATATTTGAATACAGAGAGAATATATCAGCAATATCAGCAAATTCCCTCCAACTATTTTCCCAAATTTATTCATGGCTCAGTTCGCTCCTTACGATATGTAATTTATCTTTAAATTCTTGTCTGTAAAAGAGATTCATCGTTTCGAATGGTATGATTTTGCCATCGGTATTCACGATATGAACGCATGATTTTTTAATTGCCCGCACGTCAAAGTCGTAGGCGTCCATGAAGTTCATGATGATAATACGGAAGAGATTTTGATAGGAAAGATTCGGCGCGATAATATTCGGCAGGCAGCAAAGGAGCGTGCTGATGGTTTTGCTGACCATATCAGTCGAAATCCCGGTGCTAAACATCGTCATGACATGCTGTTGGAGAGCTTCGTCCTGTTCATAGACGATAGTATTTTTAGAGGAATTGAGCAGTATATCCGGGTCGATAAGGTGCGTCAATGGCACTACTTTATTCTGATACTTAAGCGCGTACGCCATCACCAGCGCATCAGGATTACACGGTACAGGGATCAGGTCGTTGGGCTGGAAAATCGTCGTTTGGTCGAGAATTTTCTGCCGAACTTCCGTATTCGTCAAGCGGTTAACAGCAGGGTCGAAATTCTCCAATCGCCCGCTGACTTGCGTGGGCTGAAAGGTAACGCCGCGAACGCATGGCTGGGTTAAGGCAAAGTCGATAATCGCGCCGATTTCATCATCGTTGAGTCCTTTTTCGAGCGTCACAACAAGCGTCGTCGAAATATTATATTTATTAAGATTCTCCAACGCCTTTTTTCGGATATTGGTCAGATCGCCGCCACGAAGCTTGCGCAGCGCGGCCGGCTTGAAGGAGTCAAATTGCAGATACACTTCAAAAGCCGGCATATAGGTCGCAAGACGTTTCGTAAATTCAAGATCATTGGCGATTTTAATTCCATTGGTATTGAGCATTAAGTGTTTAATTGGCTTTGACTTCGCAAGGTCAAGAATCTGAAAAAACTCCGGGTGAATCGTCGGCTCTCCGCCGCTGATTTGCACCACGTCCGGTTCGCCCTCGCTGAGCACAATTGCGTCGAGCATCATGTTAATCTGCTCAAGTGTGCGGTGATTGCCATGGGTCGGCGACGAACTCGCATAGCAGGTAGGGCACGTGAGGTTGCAGCGGTCAGTCACCTCGATGAGTGTCAGGCAGGAATGCTGTTCGTGGTCAGGACAAATTCCACAATCAAACGGACATCCATACACCGTATCGGTATGCGGCGTGCGCGGATATTCGGACGCTTTATTGAAATTCCTCTGCTGCTTGTAATACTCGATATCCGTTGCAATGAGTACTTTTTGAAACCCATGTTCTTTGCAGCGTTTGGTGAGATACACGTTGCCATTTTCAAAGATAATTTTCGCGCTGATTTGCCGGTGGCATTCATTGCACAAGCTGATGGTGTGGTCGTAGTAGATATAGTCGCGTTTAGTGTCGTTCATAGAGTACCGTTGGATGAATGAGTAATTTCCACAGAATGTGGCGGTAATAGAGTAGTCCAAGTATGCAACTTACCTGAATCGTGCCGATTTCCCAAAATACGGTAAAGCCGGGCTTTATGAAATCGAGCAGCAGGCGGAAGAGAAGATAGAGCGCCATGAAGAGCTGAAAACGGTACCCGTCCCGAAGTGTATGTGTGCGCTCGAGATACTTCAAGAAGCCGCCAAGCAGAAGGAGAAATACAATCTCATACAGTGTCACCGGATGGCGAAGAATTCCATCGCCTAAGTCCATGCCGAAAATGCTTGTGGTGGGTTCGCCATAGGTCTCTTCATACACTCCTGTCGTGAAGCATCCGATACGCCCGATAATCATCGCTACAATCAGTGGAAAGGTAAATAAATCACCCGATGAATGCGTTACCTGTAAGCGTTTTTTGACGAGTTCAACCGTCAGGAGTCCGCCGAGGAGCCCGCCGATAATTGTTTTATTTGCATAGAAATACAGGAGTTTATTTGGTGAAGCGATGAATAATTCAGGATGCTCAAGCGAGCCAAGCAGGCGGGAGAAAAAAAACGCACCAAAGGCAGCACCAATGAGGATCCACACGCGATTGGAATCGCTAATGGCATCCGGCTGTCGTTTCCGCAGGTAAAGAAAATACCGGAACCCCACGACCATCGCAAGCGTTTCACAAAGCAAATGAGCGCTGATGGAAAAATTTCCGACACCTATTTGAACAGGGAAGTGCATGGAATGTATAGTTATAGTCAATTTCCATTATAATCCTCAGCCTGTGCGTGGTAGAGACGCGATGCATCGCGTCTCTACCACGCGCAATTCCCATTAATTAATCATCACCATACCGCCCTTCACCGTCAGCATGCCGCCGCCATCGACTGTTTGCATGGCGCTTGCTTTGTTGGTGAGCTGAATACCGCCGTCGTTGGTCATTGCCATCGTGGCTTTGTTGTCGAGGTTCATGCCGGCTTCGTTTTTCATGTTCATGCCTGCTTTGGTGGAGTAATTCATCCCCGCCTCCGCCTTGAGATCGGTGCCGGCCTTGATACCCATATCCGTGCCGGACTCCATCTTCAAGCTCGTGCCTGCCTTGATGCTCACTTCTTTTGCTGCTTCCATGGTTAGATTCCCCGCTGATTTGACTTTCACATCGCCGCTCGTCGATTCCAACGAAATGGTTTTTCCCTTGATAATTATATCCCCGCTGCCATCCGCGCCGGTTGCCTCGATGGTAATCGTATCTCCTTTCACTGTAAGCGTAAACGTCTTACCAACGGTGTGCTCGTATGTGCCTTCATTGAGCACAATTTCCGACTTGTCGGCGCCCATGACCGATACCTTGCGATTGCCGCCCTCGACATAAATCACATCAATTGCCTCGGTGTCGAGTTCAGGTGCTTCGGCGGTCGCAATCGGATCCTCACTCGCCGAGTCCGGCTTCTTAACAAACACCTGATGGGAATTGGTAATGAGTTCCACACGGTCATGCTTGACAATTTCCACGAGGTCATTCTCGATGCGGGTGTTCATGTCTTTCTGACCATGAAGATAGATTTCTTCAGAATCTTTTAAATCCTCAAATCTCAACTCGTTAAATCCTGCTTCGCTTTCCTTCGATGATTTGGTTTTGATTGTACTCTTCGTCTGCTCATCGGGCAGCGTGTAGGGCACCGTCTGCTGCGCATTATACACCATGCCGGTAATAAGTGGTCGGTCGGGATCGCCGTCGATGAAGCTCACCACCACTTCCATTCCAATTCTCGGAATAAAAATCATACCCCACGCATTCCCCGCCCAGCCATGCGCGACGCGTATCCAACACGTGCGCGCGCCGTCGGTTACGTCGCTGTCGGCTGCCTGATCCCAGTGGAATTTCACCTTCACGCGGCCGTATTTATCGGTCCAAATTTCCTCGCCATCCTTGCCGACGACGATAGCGGTCTGCGTGCCGGGGATGACGGGTTTCTTGGTATTGCGCGGCGGACGAAACACCGTGGCATCGGGAAGTGCAGTAAATTCATTGCGATAGCGCTCAGGAGTAGCATCAATTTTGAGAGAATGGAGAATGTACTTGCCATTGACCGCCGCGCGTTCGTGTTCGGATAGCTCAAATTTCCCACCCGCTACAAACGCCTTCACCTGACTCTTACCAAAAAGTTTTTTCTGAAATGCTTCCTGCTCGGCAATGCGCAGATTCGACCGTGCCGTGCCGCCGTCGGCATCTTTCACACCTGCAGGATATTCATACATCCGCATTGTTGTGCCCGAGGCGCCATCGACGGATGCAAGCAAATCGGTGGTCGAAGTTTCGAAATTATAGTCATCGACCGCGAATTTCCCAACCACTACCTGCTGCTCAAACGTACATTCATTGATGATATCCTCTGCGTTGATGTGGGTATCACCACTCGTCGCGGCAGGACTATTGGCAGCCACGGCATCGGCAACCGGCGTGGCAGCAGGTGCTTCCGGAGCAGCAGCCGGTGCGGCAGGCGGAGCGGGAGCAGCAGGCACCTCAGCTTCCAATCCCGTTACTTCGAGCATAATCCCCGGGATGGTCGCAAGCGCCTCATCAGCATCATCAATTGCAGCCGCAACGGTGTCGAGCTTTTTCGACGCCTCATTGAGCGTGTCGGTGATGCCACTGACCTGCGCGATCAAATCCTGAACGCCGGATTGCGTTCCGTTGATTTGTTCTTCGGGGTCTTGTGCCTCGCCTGCTTGTGCCGGAGTGTCTGCCATGATGGATGAATACTATTTTATGTACTAATTTTATTTTCTAATAGATTACGCTTATCTCACCGCGCTCTCCGCCTGCGAAATCGCCGAGTCGATTTTGGAATTAAGCTGCGCGAGTCCGGCGTCGAATTTCTGCTCGACTTGCTTGACTGCCGTATCGACTTTCGTCTCGACTTGCTTCATCGCTGCATCGGCTTTCGTGCTTACCTGATTAATTGCCGTGTCGAATTTCTGTTCTGCTTTGGCGATCGCATCATCCGTCTTGGTGCTGATTTGCGCGATGGTCGCATCGACTTTTTGTTCGACTTTGGCAATCGTCGCCGTCACTTTTGCCTCGCCCTGCGCGACGCCCGATTTGACCTTCGCCTCTGCCTGTGAATAGGCGTTCAGCACTTTGTTCGATGCATCGGCAATCGTCGTTTTGATCTTCGTTTCGGCTTGCGTAAATACTTGATTCACCTTCGCTTCCGCGTCGGAGATCATCTTGTCGAGTTTTGCCTCGGCTTCGTCGATTTTCGCTTTTACCTGATTGACAAAATTCATTGCTTTCGCCTCTGCTTCGGCAATTTTTGCCTGTACTTCGTCGATTTTCGCATAGACTTGGCGTTCGAGTGCGTCGATTTTTACTTCAATTTCCTTGATTTTCGCCGTCAGCATATCGACGGCCTGTTCAGCTTTGGCAATGCCCTGATCGATAGCATCCTCGATTGGCTTTAATTTCGCCAGGAATTCCTGAATCTTACTCTCGATAAGTGCTTTTAATTCATTGATTTTCTGCACCACGAGCGTGCCTTTTTCTTCGATGGTGAGCACTACTTTATTCGTCGATTCGAGGAAGGTCTTGGCAACCGGAATTGGCGCCTGCGCGGCTGTTACCGCAGCTTTTGCTCCGGCTGCGCTCACAGCGAGTGCCTTCGCCGCCGGATCGACCATGCCGTTGGAATTGTTATTCCCCGTTGACTGCATGGCGGCAATCGATGCTTTGGCCGCTTCCATGAGCTTCTTGGCGGACGTCAATTTTTCGAGAGCCGCGATAATTTTACCCGGTAATTCCGCATATTTTTCATTGAAACTAATCAGCAGTCCGGCGACGGTCGTCAGGATCGTCTTCACCACTTCAATTGCCTGTAAAATAATGTCAATCTGCTGATTGATAATATCCTGAAACTGCGTAATTAGGTCTTTGAAAATCGTAATCTTGCCGTCAATGACATCGACGATTTGTTCGATCGGCGGAAAGACCGTATTAAATTCCTCCTGAATCTTATCGATAAATCCCTTCACCTCCACGATTTTCCCCTTGAATTCACCCACCGCCTGCTTGAATGGGTCGAGCGGAGGAATCGCGCCAAGCACATTCTGCTCAAACTCCGTCAGCATCGCCTTCATCTGCGGCAAGCGTGACTGAATCTCATCATTGGCCGTGCGCACGGGATTCAAAATCACGTCTTTCTGTTCGATGATTTTAGCGGCTATCGTATCGAGAATCTGCTTGGCATCAGCAAGCGCATTCTTGACAGGAGTGATCGCGCTGTCCTTGGTTTGGAGAATTGTCGAAGCAAAACTGTCAATCTGCATCTGCGCTTCATTGAGGTAGCTGCGCACGGGCGAGAGGACTTGTTCCTTCACATCGCCAACCGTTCCAACCGCTTGATTCATAATAGATTTTGCATCCTCAAGCGCCGAGCGAACGGGATTGAGCGCGTCAGTTTTTGCTTGCGTAATCGTACCCATGAACTCCGTAAATTTCCCTTTGGCATCCGAGAGTGCAGTTTTGAGCGGCGAAATTGCCTGCTCGCGAATCTGCGTGAGCTTGTCCATCACGCCTTGCCCCTGCTTGGCGAGCGCGCTCATGCGGTCGATTTTCCCTTGCACATCGGTATCGGCGCGCTGAAGGCGTCCGTCGGAATTGACAAAGAGCGAGTCGCCGCGGGTTTCGATAGAAGAATGCGCGGTGTCGAATTTCTGTTCAAACATCGCAAGTGTACTATCGGCGCGGGTTTGTATCGACGTATTTACTTTCTTGACCTTTGTCTCGATCATGGTAATAAATCCGTCGGAACGTGTTTGAATCGACACATTCACGCCGGCGATAATTCCCTGAAAACGGGCAATTGTTTCGGTGATATACGTGTCCAAGTCCTCGACTTTTTTCATGATATCATCGACAATTCCCTGTAATTGGAGCTTGAGATCATTGACCAATTTTTCAAATCGTGCGACAAGTGACTCAGCAAATTCCTCGAGTTTTTGAATGCGAATGCTGAGATTGTCAATCTTGGTCTGCAGGTAGGCGATTGTATTGGAAATTGTGAGTTTGAAGCGCTCGACAATTCCCTCAATCATCACTTCGATTTCTTCAATCTGAATGAGCAAATTATCAATTTTCGTCTGCAGGTAGGCAATCGTCGAATTGACCGTCGCCTGGAATTTCTTGATAATAGTATGAATTTGATGGACTTTTGAACGGAACCATTCAGCTTTTGTGAGAACGGGTTCGAAGAGCCCTCTGAAAACATTCAGCAATTGTTTGATACTATTTTCCACGTCCACTGCCTGCGCCTGCATCACGGTCACGGCTTTTTGCGCCTGATTAGCGAGAGTAAATGCTTCCGGACACTCTTTCTTCGCCACCTCAAGCATCGCCTCAATTTCGGGGATCGTATTCATAATTGCCATCGCCTCAGCGAATGCACCTTGCGGATTGGGCTGTTCTTTTTCCTCGGGCGTCGCTTCGATTTCGGCTTCGGCAGCATCGACTTTGGCTTGTGTTTCGGCTGATGACTCGGGTTCTTCACTCGCCTTGAGTTCGTCCGCCGTCGCTTGAATGGCCTCTTCCTCGGCTTCTTTTTCGGCAATTGCCGTACCGAGCGCTTCTTCCGATGCTTGTGCTTCGGCGGCGGCGGCATCGGTATCGGCTTTCATTTCTTCGGCTGCCTGCTCGTGGGCTTGCTGCTGTTCAGGTGTGGGCTCAGCAGGCGGTTCTTCCCCCGGTGGCGGCGCTGACGTCGGCGTTTCCCCCTCGGCGGCGGCTTCGCCGCTTGGCTCTTCAGCGCTTGGTTCTTGACCTTGTTCTGCGTCCGTCGCGGGTTCTGCATCGGCGGCGGCGCTATCGGTAGCACTATCTGCATCGGCGGCTGCATCGGCAGTCGGTTCGGCAGCAGCGTCAGGTTCGGCTGCAGGCGGCGCATCAGCAGGCGCATCTCCTGCGGCATCAGCAGGCGCATCTCCTGCGGCATCCGGTGCAGGTTCGGCTGCATCGGCAGACGGAGCATCCGGCGCAGGAACATCCGGCGCGCCCGGCACATCTACGGGAACATCAGGAATACTTGGGATTTCCGTTGGAACATCAGGAATACTTGGGATTTCCGTTGGAATATCAGGAATACTTGGGATTTCCGTTGGAACATCAGGAATTTCCGTTGGAATCTCCGGCGCTTCCGTTGGAATCTCCGGCGCTTCCGTTGGAATTTCCGGTGCTTCTGTGGGAATCTCCGGTGCTTCCGTTGGAATTTCAGGTGCTTCTGTTGGAATCTCCGGCGCTTCCGTTGGAATCTCCGGCGCTTCCGTTGGAATTTCCGGCGCTCCCGTTGGAATTTCCGGTGCTTCTGTGGGAATTTCCGGTGTTTCCGTTGGAATTTCCGATGCTTCTGTGGGAATCTCCGGTGTAACTGCATCCTCTACCGGGATTTCAGGAGTTGATTGACTCTCCTCGGCTGTCGGTGGCAACCCGGGAACGGCAGTACTATCCGAACTCTCCTCGGTAGGAATTTCGGGTGCAGCCTGGCTTTCCTCGTCTGCGGTTGGAAGTCCCGGAATAGCAGTACTATCCGATTTTTCCTCTTCAGGAATTTCGGGTATATCTGGTGTAGAATCACTTTCTTCAACGATCGTTGGAAGTCCTGGAATAGCAGTACCATCCGATTTTTCCTCTTCGGGAATTTCGGGTACATCCGGCGTAGAATCACTTTCTTCAATGACCGTTGGAAGTCCCGGAATTGCAGTGCTATCCGATTTCTCCTCTTCAGGAATTTCGGGTACATCGGGCGTCGATTCACTCTCGTCGGCATCCGTTGGAAGTCCCGGAATAGCAGTGCTATCCGATTTCTCCTCTTCAGGAATTTCAGGTACATCGGGTGTCGATTCACTCTCGTCGGCATCCGGCGGAAGTCCCGGAATAGCAGTACTATCCGAAGTTTCATCTTCCGGCGTAGGTACGTCGCTTTCCTGAGCAGGTGATAGCCCTGCCACGGCTGAACTATCCGAGTATCCCTCGGGAGAATCTTGCGCTGCATCAGGCGACGCTTCACTTGCAGGCGGTGCTTCCGGCGCATCGTTACTCTCTGAACTTCCCGCAGGTTCTTGATTTACATCGGCAGAAGCTGCATCCGAATTTTCAGCGGAAGAATCTTGCGCTACATCCGGTGAAGACCCGCTTGCAGGCGGTGCTTCCGGCGCATCATTACTCTCTGAACTTCCCGCAGGTTCTTGATTTGCATCGGCAGAAGCTGCATCCGAATTTTCAGCGAAAGAATCTTGCGCTGCATCGGGCGAAGTCCCGCTTGCAGGCGGTGCTTCCGGCGCATCATTACTCTCTGAACTTCCCGCAGGTTCTTGATTTGCATCGGCAGAAGCTGCATCCGAATTTTCAGCGGAAGAATCTTGCGCTGCATCAGGCGAAGCTTCACTTGCAGGCAGTGCTTCCGGCGCATCGTTACTCTCTGAACTTCCCGCAGGTTCTTGATTTGCATCGGCAGAAGCTGCATCCGTCGATGCAGCAGCAGTTTCTGTGTTATCCGACTTTTTCTCACCTGCCTCTTGCGCAGCCTCAGGCGATGATTCACCATCTTTTTCGTCTTCCTTTTTCTCTTCTTCAGCCTTTTCGTCTTCCTTTTTATCCTCAGTTTTTTTCTCTTCTTTTTTCTCTTCTGCGGACTTTTCCTCGTCCTTTTTGTCGTCTGTTTTTTCGTCTTCTTTTTTCTCTTCTTCAGCCTTTTCGTCTTCCTTTTTATCCTCAGATTTTTCGTCTTCTTTTTTCTCTTCTTCGTCCTTATTTTCATCAGATTTTTCGTCTTCTTTTTTCTCTTCTTCAGCCTTTTCGTCTTCCTTTTTATCCTCAGTTTTTTTCTCTTCTTTTTTCTCTTCTTCAGACTTTTCGTCTTCCTTTTTATCCTCAGATTTTTCCTTTTCTTTTTTGTCTTCTTCGGACTTTTCCTCGTCCTTTTTATCCTCGGATTTTTCCTCTTCTTTTTTGTCTTCTTCGGACTTTTCCTCGTCCTTTTTATCCTCGGATTTTTCCTCTTCTTTTTTGTCTTCTTCGGACTTTTCGTCCTCTTTTTTATCCTCGGTTTTTTCGTCCTCTTTTTTGTCTTCTTCGGACTTTTCCTCTTCCTTTTTATCCTCGGATTTTTCGTCCTCTTTTTTGTCTTCTTCGGACTTTTCCTCTTCCTTTTTATCCTCGGATTTTTCGTCTTCTTTTTTGTCTTCTTCAGACTTTTCGTCTTCTTTTTTATCCTCGGATTTTTCGTCTTCTTTTTTGTCTTCTTCGGACTTTTCGTCTTCTTTTTTATCCTCGGATTTTTCGTCTTCTTTTTTGCCTTCTTCGGACTTTTCGTCTTCTTTTTTG
>JAXLVN010000008.1:0-105802 GCA_046328995.1 Kapaibacterium sp. (SeqCode) | reverse complement strand
TCTTGCTGATAAATTATCAGGAATTCAGCGTGTGACTTTTTTAACGCAGAGCCGCAAAGCCCGCAAAGAATTCTCCGCGCCTCTGCGTCTCTGCGTTAAAAATCTTACCTCGCGATCAACACCTTCCCCACGCTCTCATACATCCCCGCCCGCATCCGGCAATAATACACACCCACCGGCAAGTCAAGCGCAGCGGAATACTCGCCTGCTCCGAGCGCGCCATCCGAGATGACATACACGGAATTACCTATATAATCAAATACTTCGAGGCGAACATTGCCCGCGAGCCCTACACCGAAATCAACGGTATTCCCTTTGACTGCCAGGTAATAGCTCTTGCCCGTGCCACTTGCTGAACGTATATTTTTGGCGCAGTAATCGGAGAGCATGAGAGTGTTTCCGGCAGTTGTTGCAGTATCGCAGAGCGCGAATCGGGCTGTGTCGAGGGTGAGCCGAACAGCAAACACGGTATCGTTATTGTAGGGGAGGAAGGCGTCAAACCGTAGCGTCACAGCGCCGCCGCCGCCTGCGCCGCGAATAGTAAGCTCGCCGGTACGATTATCGGGAATAGCTTGCACGCCACCGGAGATGGAATTGAATTTTGCAATCAAAGGGTCATACTTCAGCCGAACACCCCAGTCTGATACTTCGCTTGGAATCAACAATGACGAGGTAAACGGCACGCTTGGCGTGATAATGACCGTATCCGGCCAGAGAGTGAATGAACGTTCATTCCATGGATTCACCGTGACGGTGACGTCATCTTTTTTGACACATCCTGAGGAATTGCTAACAGTGAGCGTGTAGGTAGTCGTCGTCGCTGGGCTTGCTATTGTCCGGCTTGATGTGGGGCTTGTGAGACCGGTTGTCGGACTCCATGCGTACGTGTTTCCGGGTTCGGCTGGTGCGCCAATTTGCGTGCTTGCGCCGAGGCAGATTGTTTGGTCATTGCCTGCATCTGCATTAGGTGCAGGGGTAATTGTGACAGTTACGAAAGCGGTATCGATGCAGGCGCCGGTGGATACAATCACTCTGTATTTGGTTGTAATGTTTGGAGTTGCGACAGGATTGGCAATTGCAGGATTACTTAATCCCAGATTTGGCGACCAATCGTACTGCGTTCCGCCGCTTGCCTGCAATTGCGCGCTTGCGCCGTTGCAGATGCTTGTATCATTCGAAACAATTGCTTTAATTTTCCCGACGGTTACGACTACTGTATCACTCGCTACGCATCCGCCCTGCCCGGTGACGGTGAGGATGTATTGCGTCGTACTTGTCGGGGAAGCAGTGGGATTGGCTTTGGTTGCATCATCTAAGCCAAATGCCGGTTGCCATGAATATGTATTGCCGGCTTGGGCTGCTTCGCCGAGTTGCACGCTTGTGCCGGTACAGAGCGTTTGGTCGGCGCCGGCAAATGCTCGCGGCGATGGGCTCACGGTAATGGTCACGAAGGCGGAGTCAACGCATGTACCGCTCGACACGCGCACTTTGTAGGTCGTTGTCGCGCTTGGGCTTGCGATGGGATTTTCAATGGTCGTATTACTGAGTCCGGCGGCAGGTGACCATTCGTATTGCGCGCCGCCGCTTGCCTGTAATTGCACGGAAATTCCCGAGCAGATGGCGGTATCATTGGATACTTTTGCTACGATATTCCCGACGGAAATACGCACCGTATCCCGCGAGAAGCAGCCGCTTTGTCCGGTTACGGTGAGGATATAGTCGGTAGTTGTTTTGGGAGAGGCATTGGGATTGGACGATGTCGGGTCGTCGAGGTCGGTCGTCGGGAGCCAGGAGTAGGTCACACCTGCTTCGGGTGGCATGCCGATAGGTGCGGATGAGCCCGGACAGATTGTTTTATCGTTACCGGCATTTGCTTTTGCGCCTGCAAATACCGTTACGGTTACAAAGCCTGTGTCGATGCATTTTCCGCTCGAGACAATTACTTTGTAATTCGTTGTCGTTGTAGGGGATGCGATAGGATTTGGAATTGTCGGATCACTGAGTCCTGTGGAGGGTTCCCACCGATATTCACTTCCACCGGATGCCGTAAGCTGCGTTTTTGCGCCATTACAGATGGAGACGGTGGCGGGTTGTACGGTAGCTTTGATGGTTCCGATGCTGACCATGACGGTATCGTAGGCAATGCATCCGTTTCGGGTCGATGCGAGAATATAGCGGGTGGTCGCATCAGGTGATGCGATAGGATTAGCGATAAACGGGTCATTGAGTCCTGTGGTGGGTTCCCACGAGTAGGTATCACCTGTGACAGGCGCAGCCCCTATCTGCGTACCCGCGCCGAGGCATATTATTTTGTCCTGTCCGGCGGTCGCGACAGGGCGGATGACATCGACGGTGACGAAGGCGGAGTCGGTGCAGAAACCTTTAAAAACAAGGACTTTATATTTCGTGCTTTTCAGTGGTGCGGCGATAGGATTCGATTTGGTGGGTGAATCTAATCCCTCACTTGGACTCCATAGATATTTTTCACCTCCACTCGCTGACAATTGTACACCGGTACCGTAGCAAATCGGTTTAACCGGTACAATTGCGACTTCTATTTTATTGACGGAAACCACAACAGTATCCACGCTTACACATCCTGCGGCATTCGTTGCAGTTAGAATATACTGCCTAGTCTGAGTAGGAGTGCAAATAGGATTCGCAACATTTGGAAGTGATAACTCCGTAGCCGGTTCCCAGGAATACTTCGTACCGACATCGGAAAAAGAGCCGAGCTGAAGCGTTTGTCCGTAGCAGACAGTGGTATCTTTGCCGGCACTCGAGAAGGCAGGATAGACACTAACATTAACAAATGCCGAGTCAGTACAGACACCTCGAGTTACAATCACTTTATATCTGGTATTTACTTTAGGCTTTGCTATGGGATTGGGCTTGGTTGGGTCATCTAAATCAGCAGCCGGTGACCATAAATAGGTGTCTCCCCCAGAGGCACTGAGCTGAACACTGGCTCCGATACATACCGGATTTACCGGGGCGGTGTAAATTGAAAGTAATTTTTTAACCCGATAAAATTGGTAGGTTTCACATCCATTTGGACTCGTTACTTTTAGCTTGTATTCGTTTGTATTGACGGGACCTATAACTAAGGGATTAGAAATAGCAGGATTACTCAGCCCGGTAGGAGGGTCCCAGCTATAGGTATAGCCTGCAATCGGGCTAGGTCCTATACTAACAGGATTTGACGATGTGCATAGGTATGTTGTATCGGTAGTTGTAATGGAATTGCTATAGTTTATCATATTCGGCAACCCAAGGTTGCTATTACTTGTTAGAGTGATAGCATCTGCACGGTATCCACAAGAATTACCTTTTAAATTGGGGTAATCAATAACATCTAGATATGGTCTATACGTTGAAGCGATGTATATTCTCCCATCAGGACCTAACTGGGCGGCAGATACAAACGATACTGGTGTTCGAACAGGAAATATAACAGCGGAATTCCTGATAGCAGTAGCTGTTCCCAAATTTGCTTCAAATTGGAAAATTGCCGATTGATAGGTTGTTGATCCTATGACAGTCTTGCCGATAACATAGAGTTTCGAGTTATCAGGAGAAAATGATAGTCCGTATAGTTTATCTGTGCCGGAAGGAGTACCTACTTTTTGGTAATTCGTAATAGCGCCGGTTGTAGGATTAAAGTCGAAAAGACCAAGAAATGAATTTGCATTATGAGAAACAATCGCAATCTTGCTTTTATCCGGCGAAATCCTAATATATCCTGCCGTATGATCGATAGCACTTTCCGAATAACTCGATATGACAGGAGTGGTATTGACGCCAGAGGCTGTGACATGAAACGAGTAAAATTCATTATTCTGCCGATGATGTACTACAACCCACATACCATTACCGGCACAGTCAATTGTTGCTGTTAATTTTTCAGCGACATTGTCGTAGAGAACAACATTTTTTTGAATTACAGTACCGTTGGGGTTCTGTAAGCTGACAAGGGAATAATGGAATTTTGTGGTTCTGGGAGTCGGGCTCAAGGTTAAATCAGGTGTTGTAAATATATAATATTGATCGCTATTACCCGGATCCGGCACAATGAGTGCACTCTGGGTGCCGGACGATCCGCCCAATAGTCCCGTGCCATTATTCATGACCTGATGATTACGATTCCATACCGTTTCTCCATCAGTGTAAAACAACAATTGCCCTGTTGTTTTATCAGAAATTGCAGCACATGCTTCAAGGGAGTTAAGCGATCCGTCGTTTAAAGCTGTCACTACACCATTTTGGAATTTTATACCAGCACGTGTCCCAAAATACCACGTATCCGCTTCATGCTGTGCAAGAAGAACTGTTACGGAAGCGAAGAAAATGAGGGAAGCAAGAAGAAACAGTGTTTTCATGGAATACCCTTTCAGAGAATACAAAGCATGGGAAAAGTTCGGTAATTATAACTCATTGCAGGAAATTGAACTACGCATACCGCAAATTACAAAAAGGACTTCGTAAGTGCAAGGAAAAGTAGGTGATTTTTTTGAATCAGGAAGAATAAGCATGCTAATTCCCGACCCTTTTCGTTGATAAATCTCCACCCATCATAGCAATCAGCGGTATCTACATACCACCACCCATCCCCAAAAACATCCCCAAAAACGAAAATATCCCCGAGAATCAATTTCACACCCGTATTTTTGCAGGAAAATATTCCTATTGATGACGATGAAACGCCTCCATGTCCAAACAAGCTCCTTCCGAACCCGCCGAAGAAACCAATAAAAGCTGGAAAATCGGCGTTCTGCTCGTGATTTTCCTCCTCGCTTTTTCCGGTATTCTCGTGCGGCTCTTTATTATTCAAATCGTCAAATCCGGCGAGTACCGCGCACTTGCACGCAAGCAGTATGAGTCGCGCATTGAGTTAAAACCTGAACGTGGAAGAATTTACGACCGCAATGGACATGTCATCGCTTCTACCATCAAAAGCGCTTCCTTTGCCGTTGATCCGCACCTTGTAGAACATCCGCGCACCATCGCCCTCGCCCTCGAAATGCTTACCGGTGACTCGGCCGCCGTGTGGGAACAAAAAATCCGCACCTCGCAAAAGTCCTTTCTCTGGCTCGCCCGCGGGAATATTGATCGCCTCTCATTGCTCGATACCCTTCAGGATAAAGGGCTTATTAAAGTCACCGAACCCCGCAGAAATTACCTCTTTGGCAATGCCGCATCGCAAATTGTCGGCTGCACAAGTGTCGATAATCAAGGTCTCAGTGGCGTCGAACTCGCCCTCGACTCCCTCCTCCGCGGCGAAGGGGGATTCATGATCATGCAGCGCGATGGTCGCGGTAACTTGCGCCCGTCCGTCGATTTACCGACGAATCCGGCCTCCAACGGACATTCCGTGCAGCTTACGCTTGATATTGAATTACAACGAATTGCAGAGTACGAACTCCAGCGCGGCATCGCCGACGCGCAGGCAATGTCAGGCACGATTATCGCCCTCGACCCGGCGACCGGCGAAGTGCTCGCCGTGGCATCATCGCCAAGCTTCAATCCTAATCGCCCCGCGACAGCATCACAGGAATCGATGAGAATTCGAGCAATTACCGATATGTATGAGCCGGGCTCGACCTTCAAGCTCATTACTGCCGCTGCGGCTATTGAAGAAAAAACTATCCGTGGCACCGATACCGTGGACGCACACCACGGCGTGTGGAAGCTCTCCGACGGGTACGAAATCAAAGACTCCCACCCGCTCGGACGCATCACCTTCGCCGAAGCTATCGAACAGTCCAGCAACGTGGTTTTCGCCCTTCAATCACAGAAAATTCCGGACGATAAATTCTATAAATACGCCCGCGACTTTGGGTTCGGTATCACCCTCGGCATCGACGTTCCGGGTGAAGTTTCGGGCCGAATGAAAAAGCCCCGTGAGTTCGACGGCGCCACCAAATACTTCATGGCGTACGGTTACGAGCTCGCCGCCACCGCTCTCCAAATCGTCAATGCCTACTCGGCAGTCGCCAACGGCGGCGTGATGATGAAGCCGTATTTAATCAAGAAAATTCTCGATGAAAATGGCAATGAAATCGAGTCGTATTCACCGCAAAAAATCCGCCGGGTGATCTCACCCGAAACCGCGAAAGAGCTCACAGAACTCTTCTGCGGCGTGGTCGAACGCGGCACCGGCGTCGAAGCCCGCGTGCAAGGAATGCGCATCGCCGGCAAAACCGGCACCGCGCAGCAGCTCGTCGATGGCACGTATTCCAAAAAAGCATACACGGCATCGTTTGTGGGGTTTTTCCCGGCAGACAAACCCAAAATCGCGATGATGATCATGCTCGATAAGCCCCAAACCGACATCTACGGCGGTAAGACCGCAGCCCCGATTTTCCGGAGAATTGCGCAGCGCTGGATATCAGCCACGCACATCGAAGGCATTAAAGATGAAATACTTACCGAACAATCCGACTCTGTCACCGTTCCCGACGTGCGCGGTATCAGCGTCGAAAATGCGGAAGTCGTTCTCCACCAACTCGGGCTGCGCCTCAAGAACCGCGGACAAGGAATCATCGCGCAGCAGTCGCCTCTTCCAGCGATTCGCGTCGTGCGCGGCAGCGAAATTCTCGCCGAGTCCCGCGTGCCCACACCGCAAGTCGTGAATACCGACTCCACCGAAAAAGCGCGCATCGCCGCACTCCGTCCCGACGTACGCGGCATGACCGTTCGCCGCGCGCTCGCAGTGCTCCACGCCGCCGGCACGAAAGTCAAAGTCATCGGCAGCGGCTCCGTGCAGCGTCAAACCTGGGCACCCGGCAAGGAAAAATCGTGTACGATAGAGTGTAAGTAGTTGGGTTCACTTGTGCATACTCCGGGCGTCGTCTGCGGTCACCCATTGCCGTCCTAACAGTAAAAGCAGTGGAGTTTTTCCGCAAGTTGTAGTATTTTGCAGGTGGTAAGAGGAATAATTTATAGAAGTTCGTCAATTTTCTCCTTTATTCATACTGAATTTTCGCGGTGGTAATATGAAAAAAATAGTGCTGTTCTTAGTGCTGATGTTTTCTTGCCTTGCTTGTAGTTTTGGGCAAAGTGCCGAGGAGTATGTCAAGCGTGGAGTGAGCAAACAGGAGCGTGAGGATTTTCGGGGTGCACTTGAGGATTTTAATAAAGCAATAGAGAAAGATCCTAAGCTTGCAGATGCATATTTTAATAAAGCGAATCTTGAAGTATTGGCCGGTGATTATGATGGAGCAATTTTTGACTATGGGAAAGCAATTCATTGTAATCCTAAATATGCTGATGCGTATTGCACAAGAGGATTCGTAAAGCTAATGGTTGATGATACGAAGGGTGCTCTGCGAGATTTTAATAAAGCAATTGACATCGATCCTGCCCATGTGCTGGCCTACTACATGAGGGGTACGATGAAAGTAATCCAGAATGAAGGTCAGGAAGCAGTGCGAGACTTCAATAGGGCGATGAGTATAGATTCCAACAACGCTTTAGCACATTATTATAGAGGAGTACTAAAAAATCAGTTAAAGGATTACATTGGAGCAATAAAAGATTTATCGAAAGCTATCGAACTCAATCCTGAAGATGAGGCATCCTATTTTAATAGAGCATTGTCAAGAGATCATCTAAAAGATTTTGAAGGAGCAATCAAGGATTACAGCCAGGTAATTGCGATGAGCAACAGTCCGGAAGCGTATGTACGGAGAGGACTTGCGAAATGTGAACTCAAGAATTTTTCCGGAGCAATAAAGGATTATACAAAAGCTATTGAACTTGATTCAAGTTACGCATGGGCGTATAATTGTAGAGGAAGCGCAAAATTTAGTCTGAAAGATTATCTCAGTGCTTTACTGGACTATAGTAAAGCGATTGAAATTAGTCCAAGCTATTCGTGGGCTTATGGTAACAGAGGAAATACGAAGTATGAGCTTAGTGATTACATAGGTGCAATCAAAGATTTTGACAAAGCGATCGAGTTAGATACTAATTATGCTTGGGCGTACGGAAATAGAGGGAATGCGAAATTTATGCTTCAAGATTTCCAGGGTTCTTTGCAGGATGACGACAAAGCAATTCAAATTGATCCAAATTATACGAGGACTTACATCGAAAGAGGGCGCACCAAACGTATCCTCAAAGAATATTCAAGTGCGCTTCAAGATGTTACGAAAGCTATTACTATTGATACAAATTCTGAGTGGGCTTATAATGAAAGAGGGAAAATCAAGAACGAAATGAAGGACACCGATGGCGCATTAAGAGATTTCAACAAAGCAATAGAAATTAACCCTCGATTCAGTATGTCATATTATAATAGAGCATCAATAAAAAAAGACATTGGGGATGTCGTGGGGGCTGTCAAAGATTACTCAAAAGCAATAGAATTTGATACAAACTATGCAATTGCATATAATAACAGAGGCTACCTCAAATTGAATACTCTTAAAGATTTTCAAGGAGCAATTGATGATTTGAATAAAGCTATCGAGCTTGATTCTACCTTTTCGCAGGTATACGTATATAGAGGGAAGGCAAAAGGCGAACTGAATAATTTCAATGAGGCCATTCTAGACTTTAACAAAGCTATAGAAAAAGATTCCAATGATGAGTGGGCTTATAATAACAGAGGATATGCAAAAAACAAACTGAAAAATTACAAGAGTGCAATTGTTGACTTCAATAAAGCAATCGAGCTCTACGCAGAATATTCAAATGCTTATTTAAATAGAGGGTTAGCAAAAGAAGCTCTCAATGATAATGCAAGCGCTATTGAAGATTACACCAAAGTAATCGAGCTTGATTCCAATGATAAATGGGCTTATAATAATAGAGGGTACGTTAAATATAAGCTTAATGATTATCAAGGAGCAATTGTTGATTTGAATAAAGCAATTGAAATAGATACAGCGTATTTAACGGCATATTTAAATAGAGGGTTAGCGAAACACAGTCTCAATGACAATGTAGGCGCAATTAAAGATTACACCAAAGTAATTGAGCTCGATTCGAGTGATAAATGGACTTATAATAACAGAGGGTATGCAAAATACCAACGTAAAGATTTTGAGGGTGCAGTTGTTGATATAAATAAAGCCATTGAATTAGACTCGACTTATTCAAATGCTTATTTAAATAGAGGGTTAACGCGATACAGTCTCAATGATATTCCAGGTGCAATTGAAGATTATTCCAAGGTAATCAAACTTGATTCGAATGATGAATGGGGTTATAATAATCGAGGGTATGCAAAATTCAAACTCAAAGATTATTCGGGAGCTTTAGCTGATTTGGATAAAGCAATTCATATCAACCCAGATAATCCAAAAGCATATTATAATAGGGCTGCTGTTTATTACAATCTCAAGAGATTCCATGAGGTAACACAGGACTATAATAAAATATTGAAGATGTTCCCCAATGACCATATTGCCTATAATGCCAGAGGAATAGCCGAAGAAAACCTATATAACTATGAGAATGCTATCGAAGATTATACAAAAGCAATCGAGCTTAATCCGATGTTTGAAGCTTCATTTTATAATAGAGGAGTTCTTAAAGTTAAATTACATGATTATAGTGGCGCAATGGAAGATTTTACCACTGTTATAGAAATAAATCCTTTGTATGAACCAGCCTTTACGTTCAGAGGAAATTTAAAATCAGGGTTAAATGATTTGGTAGGAGCAATTGAAGATTATGATAAAGCTATAGAAAAAAGCGTTGGCAAAGTAAGTACAGATATTTATATTGGAAGAGGGTTAGCGCGGTTCTTGCTCCAAGATTACAATGGAGCAATAGAAGATTTAACATCAGTTATTGCTTTAGACCCCGCTAATGGTCTCGCTTTTTTTCGACGTGGAACAGTATATCATACAATTGAACGAAGCAATGACGCCTGCGCCGACTGGATAAAAGCACAAGAACTCGGTTCAACCGAAGCCGGCTATATGCTCAAGCAGCACTGCAAATAAAATTAACTTTTAATAAAACAACTATATTATGACACACTCTCTCCAGCTCGCTCCATCGCTCCTATCGGCTGATTTTGCTAATCTCGAACGTGACGTTCGCCTCTGCGAGTCGGCCGGTGCCGATGTGCTCCATGTCGATGTGATGGACGGACATTTCGTGCCGAATATCACCATCGGTCCGCTCGTCGTGCAGGCGCTGCGCCCGAAAACATCCATGATCATCGATTGCCACCTGATGATCGAAAATCCCGATAAATACATCCCCGCATTCGCCGAGGCAGGCGCTGATTGGATATCGGTGCATGTCGAAACTTGCCCACATCTCCATCGTACGCTTGGACTTATACGTTCGCTTGGGAAGAGGGCAGGCATCGTGCTCAATCCTGCAACGCCGCTTGAATTTGCCTATTCCGCGGCCGAACATTGTGATTTTATCCTTCTCATGAGTGTCAATCCCGGTTTTGGCGGACAATCGTTTATTCCGTCGTTTATTCCACGATGTAGGTCCCTCCGTCAGTACCTTGATTCACATGGACTTGCGCATGTGGAAATCGAGGTGGACGGAGGTGTAAAAATCGACAATGCAGCCGAGATTTACCGGGCAGGAGCCAGTATCCTCGTGAGCGGTTCCGGACTTTTTGCCGGTGATTTGACGGAGAATATGCGCCTGATGCGCGCGCAGGTGAGTGCATAAGGCGCTGATTGCGCTGATGATTGATGCACGCTGATTGCTGAATATGAGATTCCCTACCAAGTACTGTGGTTTGGTTTTGTTATTTCATCGTAGGGGCGAATTGCATTCGCCCGACCCTTGCACGACCGGGGCGAATGCGATTCGCCCCTACGACCCATTATCTTGTTCAACAAAGCAGGTCGGCTACTATGATAACACAATCAGCGTTCAATTCCCCAATAAAAACAAAACTTTAATTTATCGAGAATAACAACCATGCAACTACATTTATATAACACACTTACCCGCAAAAACGAACCCTTTGCGCCTCTTAACGGCGAGGCAGTTCGTATCTACTCGTGCGGTCCTACGGTCTATAATTACGCGCACATCGGCAATATGCGCGCCTTTCTTTTTCCCGATTTATTGCAGCGCGTCCTCCGCGTTGTGTGCGGCTTTCCCGTAAAATGGGTGATGAATATTACCGATATCGAGGATAAAATCATCCGCGACAGCGCAATTGGAAGTTCTGAATGGTTACCCGCAATGGGCGAGCAAACCGACGATCCGAACACCAATGCGGCGAAATTAGCGCTCCATTATGAGCGGGAATTTTTGAATGATATTTCGACAATTGGTATAAAAACCGGGGACTTCTATAGAATTCCACGGGCTACCGATTATATCGACGCCATCACCGATCTTGTGCGGAAAATCGTCGAAAACGGCTATGGCTATGAGTCTGAAGGCAGCGTGTATTTTAATCTCAACGAATGGCGTAAAGCCGGAACATACGGGCAGTTATTTACGATTGATGCCGAGAATTTCCGTGCCGGTGTGCGCATCGATGCCGATGAGTATGAACGCGATCAGGTGAGCGACTTCGTGCTGTGGAAGGCGCATAAAGAAGGCGAGCCGTCGTGGGATTTTGAATTGAATGGCAAGAATCTCCGCGGTCGCCCGGGCTGGCATATTGAGTGCTCGGCGATGGGACACGCGACGCTCGGACTGCCGTTTGATATTCATACCGGCGGCGTCGATCTCAGGTTTCCGCATCATGAGGATGAAATCGCACAAAGTAAGGCAGGATACGGAGTTGAAACATCCGCATTCTGGTGCCATAATGAATTTCTGGAAGTCGAGGGCACGAAAATGAGCAAGTCCAAAGGGAATTTCTTTACCCTCCGCGACTTGCTTGATAAGGGAATTGACCCGCTCGATTTCAGGTTCGCAATGATGTCAGTGCAGTATAATTATGTCTTCAATTTCACCTTTTTCGGGCTTGAATCGGCGCGGAAAGCACGCTTTAGGATACAGGATTATATCTATGATCTCCATGAAACGCCATCCGAAACGGCAGAACTGAAGAGTTCGTACGTGGTAGAATTACGCACCGAAGTCTTCGCCGACTTACTCAATAACCTCCATACTCCCAAGGCGTTAGAACGGGTGTTTGCGTATATGAATGCGCATCCGGCAGCCTCGCTCGACCAGCAGACACGCACGCAATTACTCTCGTTTTTTACGGAATTAAACGGCATTTTTGATGTGTGGGAAATTGGCGAACGTCCGGTGGTCACGATTGAAATCCCCGATGACGTGCGCGAACTTGCCGAACAGCGCTGGCAGGCCAAGAAGAACCGAGATTTTGCGGCTGCCGATGCACTCCGCGCGAAGATTAGTGAACGCGGGTTTGTAATTCTGGACACGAAAGATGCGTATTCGATTGAAAAATCATAATCTTAGCAGTCGGTACTCTTGCTTAAAACAGGAGTACCGGCACAGGATCCACGGTTATGGATATTCTCCGTATTGCTATAGTGTCGCTTGTTGCGATGCTGCTTCTCATCCTCCCGTTATTTTTTGAATTGTTGGCAATTGTCAGGATGGACAGTTACCAAAAAGTGCTCGTGTGGCTCTTGCCGTATTGCGCAGTAAAGTATCTTTTTTACTGGTGGTTGTGTTTGGAAAGCTATGGCTTGTATCTTGCAGCGCGCGGGCATACTATCGGCAGCCCGACCGATGCGATTCTGTCTATGCCGCAGTACAGCAACGACATGCCGGCAATGCTTCTTGGAATCATGCTGCCGATTGCTACCCTTGTCATCGTGAAATTACTTTTTGCAAAGTTTGTTCCGGTACGAAGCAAGGGCTTTTATTGGTATGATATTCCCACCAATTTTGGTGTTTCCATCGCTCTATTTTTCTGGTATGCAATTGTCGGCTGGTGATACAGGAAGCCCATCCATCCGAGTAGGTTTTTAATCTAAAAATTTCTTTACAAGGTCAACCCATGAACCATTACGCCGTATTTATTCTCACAACAATGCTTCTGGCATATCTGCTGGATATCCTGACGACAATCCTCAATCTTCGCGCGCTCCGGCCCGAACTCCCCACAGAGTTCGCCGGAGTGTACGACGCCGATAAATACGCTAAATCACAAGAATATACGCGCGTACGTTCGCGATTTGGAATCGTGACCGGCACGTTTGACCTTATCGTCATGCTCGCGTTTTGGTTCATGGGCGGCTTTGGAATCCTTGATACGTTCGTGCGCTCATGGTCGCTGGGTCCGGTGGCATCGGGATTAGCGTATATGGGAATTCTCATCGCGCTTAGTTCCCTCATTTCCATGCCATTTGGGATATATTCGACCTTTGTGATTGAGGAACGTTTTGGGTTTAATAAAACTTCCGTGGGCACTTTTATCACCGACAAGCTGAAAGGATTAGCGCTCGGAATTGTGATCGGTGTACCGGTCATGGCTGGAATCCTTTGGTTTTTTGAGTCCACGGGTGACGCCGGCTGGCTCTACTGTTGGGGCGCGGTCACGCTCTTTACGCTTATACTGCAATGGATTGCGCCGACATGGATTATGCCGATATTTAACAAATTCACGCCACTTGAGGAGGGAGAATTACGCAGTGCATTGCTGGGCTATGCGGCGAAAGTGGACTTTCCTTTAACCGGAATTTACGTCATCGACGGTTCGAAACGTTCATCGAGATCGAATGCATTTTTCACAGGTTTTGGGAAGAATAAACGTATCGCTCTCTTTGACACGCTTATTCAAAATCATACAATCGAAGAACTTACGGCGGTGCTCGCGCATGAGGTAGGACATTACAAACGCAGGCATATTTTTCAGAGTATGGTGCTTGGTTTTCTGCAAACGGGGGTGATGTTTTATATGCTGTCGCTGTTTTTACACAATCCCGAGCTCAGCGCCGCATTTTCCGTTACTACTCCATCGGTGCATACAAGTTTGATATTTTTCATGATGTTGTATTCACCGGTCAGCACGCTCATTGGTATCGGTATGAATCTATTCTCGCGGAAGAATGAGTACGAAGCGGATAACTATGCGGCTACGACCACCGGCAATCCGGAGGCGATGATTGCCACGCTCAAGAAGCTGTCGGCGGATAATTTATCGAATCTCACGCCGCATCCGCTGGCGGTGTTTTTGGAGTATTCGCATCCGACGGCATTGCAGAGGATAGAGGCGCTGCGGAAATAATTGAATTACAACTAAATATCAATCAACTACTTGCGCCGGTATAATACTTCAGCGACCATGTAAAAATTCGAACTGAAATCACGATAAATAGTACTGCTGCGCTGAGCTGCCATATAATTAATAATGGTGAAAGAGATTCATCATAGAGTACTCTCGCAGGCACAGATGCGATGAGCGCCATTGGAAACGCAGTGAGAAACATCCGCCGAGCAGATTTACCATAAATACTCTCCGGCTTCATTGCAAATTGATAGAGCGCATGAAACACATGCTGCACCCCTTCGGCATTCACCAGAAAAATCGAAATTGCCGCCATACATGCCTGCATCGCGAGCAGGATCACCGTTCCGCTGACAATCATCAAGAGATACAGAGCCACCATTCCTACCGAGAGCGTAATGCTACTCCCTTGTAACCCATAGATTAAGAAAGTAATTGCCGTGAGGAGATTCAAACACGACCCGATATTTGCGTACCGAAAAAACACCATAAAGAACGGAGACACGGGCTTGATGACATAAAAGTCGAGTTCGCCCGACGCCACATAATGCGGAAACCGCCAGAAATTGGTCGAGATCATCATCATATTAATTCCATCGACAATGAAGAGCGTGCCGAGAAAGATGGTCATGTCGCTTTTGCTGAGTCCGCCGATGGAAGGTGTATATAAAAATAGCACTTCAAAGAGCGCAATCTGCACGCCGTACCATGCCACATCAACTAAAAAATAGAGGATAAAATGCGCGCGGAATTCAATCTCGCGGGCGAGGCAGTTTTTGAAGAAGGATATCCAGAGTCGTGCGTAGCGGAACATGAGGTTGCATGAGTATGAGTAATCGTACTTTCTTTCGCAAAACTACGCGTTTGGAGGAGATTAGCAGGTGGGAATTATGTAGTCAACTTTATTTAAAGCCACTTGCGTAGAGTAGAGTAATAATAGAGTAGTGAAAAATACTACGATGACATGTAATTTAGTTGTGATAAGTATGTGTAATCTATCTGTAGTTCGCCGAAAATATTTTCTTCACATCGTGCAAATTGAGTAATAATTGAGTAATGGCTGCGGCGAGCCGGCGGGTAATTTTGCAGTAGAATTTAGGCACAGCAAGCTGATGTGATGAATGTGCGACAAGTACAATTACGATACAATCTATCTTTATATTTATTAACCAGTTATTTTCTAATTATGCAACTATCCATTCAAGATGCGACAGACTATATTCGCTCTGTCATAGCCAACCATGGTCCCGAGCCCTATCAGTACAATATGCTCAATAAGTGTATTACCTATCTCGCGCAGGCCAAGAGTGATACGGAGCTCTTGCGGCATCAATTGCTCTCCGAGTGTGATTTTCTGCACACGCAGGAAACCATCATGGGGCACAGCCGCCTCAAGCCGATGGGTTATTCAGGTGATTTTCTGCTCATCGAGCGGATTTATCAGCTTGCTACCTCGTATCATGCCCGCTATAAAAAATGGGATAATTTCTCTATCGGGCTCCACGCCGCCGAAGCCGTGCGGAATCGCAAAGAATACTTTAAAGATGCACTGCTGCGGCATGTAAAAGACCGCGAACCGTACCCTGTTCACCTGCTCGATGTGGCATCGGGTCCGGCGCGTGACCTTGCCGAGCTTTACGAACTCATCAACCCGGAAATGCTCGTCTCGACCTGCGTCGATATCGACAGCCGCGCGATTGATTATGCGCGCATAGTGACCAAGAAATTCGCGAAGCAGATAGAGTTTGTCAATCGTAACATCATTCGTTTCAAGCCCTCGGCAAAATACGATGTGATCTGGTCGGCCGGACTTTTTGATTATTTCGACGACAAAACATTTATATTTGTGATGAGTAGATTCAAAGAATGGCTTTCGCCGAAAGGCAGTATTATTGTCGGTAATTTCAACACGGCGAACCCCACGCGTTCCTACATGGAGGAATTTGGCGATTGGCACCTGATACACCGCTCACCGGAAGAGCTCCTCGCACTCGCCGAGCAAGCAGGTCTTGTCCCCCAAAAGTGTTATGTCGATGCAGAACCGCTGAATATCAATTTGTTTTTGCATTATGAGAATCATTGATGGAGGCGGGTGGAAGTGGTAAATTTTTGTCGGTATTTATTATTTAATTGATTGATTGATGAATTTGAAGGTTCTTTATGAATTTACTTGCAAGTGTTAATTTTGCCATACAATAACTATGATATTAGGAGAATGTATGGATATAATCGATCAACTATCGGAATTTTTACCATTAGACTCAGCCTTTGAGATAGAGCGTATTGAAAAAGATGCCTTTGATACCGAGGCACATATATATTTGAAAGTGCGGGAAGAGAGCCTTCCCCCGGGCACAGGATACAGAGCTATTACGAGCGCACGTGGGAGCATTTACGTCTTTTTCAATACAGAACGTTTATCCATTGTCGTATTCCCATTTATAGGAACAAAGACACTGGTCTTCTGCATAAGCCTGAGATAACATTTTCCCGCGATTATTCGCGATTCACGTTGCTGTTCGAGAAGGAAGTGTTGCGTCTGCTCGAACTTCATTATTGCATGACAACAGTTGCTAAACAGCTGCAAATCAACGTTCAAAGAGTAGAAAGTATCTATCATTACTATACCAGACATTTAGAAACCGATGTCATAGATACGACGCCAATAAACATAGCCTGCGATGAAACATCTGTGCGCAAAGGACACGACTATGTTACGACATTTTACGATCTTGACAAGCAAGAGATAATCGGCATTTACGATGGTAAATCATCGGCATGTGTCGAACAATTCTTTCACGATCATCCCAATCCTGAGGCGGTTAAAAATATTTCAATGGATATGTCTCCTGCCTTCATTTCGGGTGTCACGACCTATTTTCAGCACGCCAAAATCACGTTTGACAAATGGCACGTGATTAAACTTATGCATAAACATTTAAAAGATTTACGCAGCAAAGCAATCTCTTTTACAGAACGTATCGGTGTACTCATTGACGAAGTAACAGACTTCTATACTTCTGATACTGTAGAAGAAGCTGAATTACAATTATGCTTCATTGCCGATTTCGCTGATGAATGCTTGGGAAAAAACTCTTTTAGTACATCAATCAGAAGACATTTCGAAGGAATTGTCAATTACTGTACTTCCTCAATTACCAATGGTATTATGGAAGGGATAAACTCTAAAATCCAGACCATCAAACGTATAGCTCGAGGATACAGATACACAGAGAATTTTAAAAAAATGATCAGGTTTGCTTTCGCTGACTACAATTTCTCAAGTAATTTCATATAGAACCAATTTGAAGTTGTTGGTATATTTTTAATTTTATTTATTTTTTTAGGAGTAAAGCTATGAGTAGTGGTGCACAAGTCGAGAAAGATGGTAAACGTCGCAATATTGGTCCTGGATTTATTATTGTTTTTGTAAAAAACGCAAGTGATGGTAGCAGGTCATCAGAACCAGTTACCTTCTATTGGAATTTCATTGGTGGAGTACCGCCGACTAGTACCTATAATAATGGTGTTACAACGTTCAATGTTGGTACTAATACAGGCAAATATTCAGTGAGCGTATGTGGTAAGACTCAAGATGGTTACATTAAGGATGTTAACGATGATGGTTATCATACTTTTTTAGTCCCATAAGTTTCATCGAACGTATGAGTATTGGATTGTTCCCTCGTTTTGATTAAGCGACAACAAGTTTTTTTTAAGAGTTGTCGCTTATATTTCTTCAATAATTCTTGTACTCAAAATTTCTATTAGTTATGTGTCTATTTCATTTACAGCTTACCCCCAATGTCTAAAAAAGACCTAGACGACAAAATACTTATTGCATATACTGCTTATGCAGATAAGCAAGGTGAGTCTGCCATTACAATATGCACTGAAGCATTAGAACAATGCACCAAGCATAATTATCATCGTGGGATTGGCGGATGTCATACTCTGCTATCAAAAGTATATTCTCGGAAGCAAGAGTGGGAGAAAGCTATAGTGCAGATGGAACTTGCCTTAAGCTTTTATGGATTTACTGATGATGATTTAGCTATCGCATTTAAATTATACGACTTAGCGTATCTTCATTCCCAAGCTGAACATCACACAATAGCCATCGACTATTGCACAAAAGCACTCGAAGCGTTCCGAGAAATTGATGACAAGCATGGTGAAGCTGAGTCAACCTCGCTCTTAGGTTCCATCCTTGGTGACATGTCTGAATTTGAAGCTGCCATCGAGAATCTTAAAATAGCATTTGACCTCAAAATCCACCTTAATGATCTCGATGGTGCGGGGTCGGATTGTATTAATATTGCTGCAATTTATCTGTATCTCGATGAAAATGAAGGGGCAATCGGATATTTACAGCAGGCAATTGACCTCAAGGAACAGTACAAAGCCAAGCTTGAGTCCGGCATCGAAGTCGTCGGCGTGCTCATTTATACCTATACCGGCTATACCCTTCTCCGCAAGCCGAATGATAGTACACTCGCCGATGCGTATCTCAATCTTGGTCCTGCATTGAGCGCAATCGGTAAGCATACCGAAGCTGTCGAAGCGCTCAATAAAGCACTCAACATCAAGCAGTCTATCGGCGATAAATATGGCGAGGCAGTCGCTTATAATCAGCTGGGCAGGCTATTAATTGAACGAAATGATTATTCCAAAGCAGAATGGTATTTCCATCAAGCACATCCATTATTTAAAACACTCGGACATAAACATTCCGAGGGAATGGTGTGGTATAATTTAGGGAGAATATATCGTACCGCCGGACGTTCAGCCGATGCACGGCTTGCACTTGAAAAAGCCGAAGAGCTGTTTCAAGGACTCGATATTCCCTATGACTCACTCTTCGTGCTCCAGCAGAAGGCAGTATTGGCAATTCAGGATAATTCATTTGATGCGGCGGAACATCTTATCAATCATGGACTTACTGTGAGTAAGAATATCTCGGCGAAGGAATTTGAAATTGAATTTTTGAAACACTATTCCGAACTCTATTCAGGCAAAGGCAGTTTGGAAGCTGCTATTGAATCGTGTGAAATGGCAATAGGAATAGCTCGTGAACAGAAATTACTCTCGCAAGAAGCAAGCATACTCCACATGCTGGCAGGTCTTCACAAGAAGAAAGGTGACTATCGTATCTCATTGGAGCTTTTTGAACAATTTCACGGCATTCAGGAACAGATTATTAATACTCAATCTGCCCGGCATGTCGCAAGTATGCAGGTACTCCACGAAACAGAAATTCATCGAAAAAACGAAGAACTTGCCCGCGCACAAATTATTCATCTTGAGACACTATTAGCCGCTAACAACCAATCCATCCTCATCCAAATGAACGAACTCAACACCTTCCGCAAAGAAGTATTAAGCATTACCAAGCAATTGGATAGGGCTGAGAATATCGTACGGAAAGTAAAAACCAAGCTTCGGGAGTCGCCCGTGATGCAGGATTCATGGGGTTCGTACCTCGAGACGTTTACCAAAGTTCACCCCGACTTTCAGGCGACGCTCCTTGCCGCCTACCCCGACCTCACAGCCATGGAAATGAAAGTGTGTATTCTCATCCGCGCCGGTCTGCACACCGAGGAAATCTCCCAAATTCTCTCGCTCTCGGCGCGCACCATTGAAAATCACCGCTTCAACCTGCGGAAAAAGCTCCGCGTGGGCGAACGTGAAAACCTGGCGAAATTCCTGATGAATATCTGATCGCCTCCTCTCCTTCATACGCATTCCTCCCTCTCGGTGTGCCGAAAACAGGGGGAAATACACCGCCGCCGCGTGACTGCACAAATAATCAAGCATACCCAACCTTTATGTGACAATCAAGTCTGCTCGCCGGCACAGATATCTCTTGTAATATAAGAATAATAGGTACGTTTTTCCGGAATTTAGGTGCACGGAAATTTAAGAAATTTCAGCAATTCGGGGAGGGAATATTCCATCACTATTTTTTCAATTTTAACAAAAATTGAGTAATAATTGAGTAACGGACGAGAAGAATCGGGTGGTAATTTAGCACTCAGAAAGAGAAGCCGCACCAAAATGGTCGCCCCGGTCAGCCGGCAAAGACGCCGTAGGATCGGAAGCCGCACCGCTCGTTTGCTGCTCTACGCATTCTGATTGTTCCATTATTCAAATGTAGGTATGATCTTAGCTCACATCGAACAGGTCTCGGGTAGTTTTCATCATCCGTCGGCTACATTTATTGTATCCAATTCACACGTAGAGCCCGGTATTTATACGCATACAGAGGGCAGTGAAGACGTTGGCATTGTCTATCATTATACCGACCACTATGCTCCGGCGCCGGAAGAAATGACGGAGCCCGGTGCACGACCTGAAGAGCAGCAGTCACCGGAGTCACTGCTGCAAGAGCTGCGGGCCGTGCGGCAGGAAAACGAAGCACTGAAGGCTGAAAATCAACGTATGCTGACGCTCAGTGAGGAGAAAGACCGCTGCCTGATCACGGCTGCGCATGACCTCAAGAATCCGCTGACCGGGATCCTCTACATCGCCAATGCAATGATCGCCGATGAGTGTGATTCTGATGAAATACATGAATTCGGCGACATGCTGCGCTCATCGACCCAGGTGATGTTTGAACTCATCTCGAACCTCCTCGACAGTAATAAATACGAAAGCTGCGGGGTAGCTCCACCGCTAACAGCTATCGACGCCTCGCACCTGCTGAAGCATCTCGTGGAAAATCATCAATTTACGGCTGCAAAAAAAGACATCGCTATTACCTGCGTGCTTGATGAACACTACTATGTCGAGGCAGATATGCAATTTCTCCGGCAGGCAATTGATAATCTGCTCTCCAATGCCGTGAAATATTCACCAAGAAATTCTATGATAGAAGCCACCATTCGACGCACGTCAGACGAGAAGAACCCGGGCACCGAAATTTGTATCCGTGATCAAGGGCCGGGCATCTCGGAGGAAGATAAAAAAGAATTATTCGGCAAGTTCAAACGGCTCTCGGCAAAGCCGACGGGCGACGAACATTCCACCGGACTCGGGCTGTCGATCTGTAAGCGTCTCGTCGAGCTGATGAGCGGCACGCTGCGCTGTGAATCCGAGCTCGGCAAAGGGGCAGCATTTATTATCCGATTATCCGGCGCGGAGGCTGACCATGCGTAACCGTATGGGCAGGCGTTCACCAATTCTCCGCGCCGGCAATTGGATGGATATGTGCAGTGCCGGAAATTTGGCACAAAAAGAGTGCTCACCGACAATGGTATCACGCTTGTGCCTGCGCGCTATACCCCGGAGGAATTTCCGGCTCGCGGCAAGAAGGGATAGCAGGCGTTAATTATTATCAATTAAAAATAGTTACATAAGGAGAGATAATGGGTTCATTCTATCGCATTGCTCAGTCAAGCGTGACGGTGATGTCGTGCTTTGATTCGTATCAGGCACAGATTGTCGCACGGGTGAGTCAGGAGTATCCGGGATATAATCAGCAATCATGGCAATTTGCCGCCGTGCTTGGTTCGACGACGACCTACTACCTGCGAAACAAAGCAGATGTCTATCTTCAGGCAAGCGGCTCGACCGTGTTTTCGGCAGACAGTACCTCGGCGACCCAATGGGTCCTCGTGCCGCAAATGCCCGTTCTCGGGAAAATTCCCTATAAAATCAAAGCATTCGGCACTGATTCGTGGATGGTCATCGGCGAGGACGGTGCCGTTGAGCTTGGCTCTGAAGCCAATGCATATGTGTGGGATGTGCAGTTACAGGATAGCTTTCCCCTCGATCCCGAATAAGCTATGCCCAAGACACCCGACACCTTTGTAGCCGATATGCTCGTGAAATTACACGATGCTCGGGCAGTAATTCGTGAGTCTCCGGCACGTGCGGTGGCACACATCCGAGGACTTCTTCAGGATATCAGCGCTCACAAGAGAGCCACAGGCAGCGACTCTCAGGCAGTGCTTGAGCTGCACGCACGGCATTTGCTGTGTCATGCCTATCATGTGACCGGCGATGGAGCGGGAGCGACAGCAGCGGCAGAAGAACTAATAACTCTTTCAAAATCATACGGTAATCGCGAATATGCCGCACTCGGTGAATGTATTTTGGCAAAAATCGAAACCCTTCATTCGCAGTGGGAGTCCGCCCGGCAACGATTGACGGAGGCGGTAATCGTACTCGAGGCAGAAGGAAATTATGAGTTTCTGCAATCGGCACTTCTCGATTTATCAACGATTGAGCAGTGCAGAAACAACTACGAAGCGAGTATGCAGTTCTTGCTCCGTGCAGAGATCGAATACCAGAAGCACCCGATTAACAAGCGGATGGCATCGGTAATTATGGCCAATCTCGCCGATGTCTATATGCGGCTCGGTCATCTTGATAAAGCACTTGATTATATTTCGATCTCACTACAGGAAGCACGCGAAGCCAAGGAAATTCATACCTATTGCAATGCTCTCCTCCGGCTCTCGAATGTCTATGCGCGTCAAGGACATACAGATAAGCAAATAGCCGCACTGGAGGAGTCGATTGGCGTGCTGACGGAAAACAATCTACAGTATCCAATTGCTGTTCAACGTATTGCACTCGGCACTGCCTATATGAATCAAGGTAATTTCAGTCACTGCCTTGCCGCTTTTGAAGCAGCACTTGCCCCGTTGACAGATGCAAAAGACCGAAAAAATCTGGGTACTCTTCAGCAGCGATATGGAATGCTGTACTCCCATGAAGGATTCTCTCAGCGTAATTCTGATACGGCACAGTATCACTTTCAGCAGGCAGAGCACATCGCCATCGAGCTTTCTATGCCGCACTTTCAGGCAGCCGTGCTCGGTAGCCGGGCAGAGTCGTATGCTGCGTTCGGACAGTATCAAGAGGCCTACGCTCTCTTGCAGCAATCGACGACGCTCGAAAAGAAAATTATCAATGAACAATCAGTACAAAGCTTACGCGATCTCGAAGTACGCTATGATATTGCCCTCAAGCAGAAGAAAAACGAGCTGTTACAGGCACAAAATCTCGCGCTCGCGCTCGAACGGAATCATCTCCAAGCCCAACTTATCATGAATAATAATCTAATCCTGACGCAGATGAATGAGCTCAATTCTTTCCGCAAAGAAATTCTCAACATTACCAAGCAATTGGATAAAGCAGAGAATATCGTGCGGAAAGTCAAGCTCAAACTCAAAGAGTCGCCCCTGATGCAAGGCACTTGGGAGTCGTATCTCGAGACTTTTACCAAAGTACACCCTGACTACGAGCACTCTCTTCGCACCAAGTATCCCGAGCTCACAGCCATGGAAATTAAAATATGTATCCTCATCCGCGCAGGTCTGCACTCGGACGAAATTTCCCAAATCCTCACCCTCTCAGCCCGCACAATCGAGAATCATCGCTTCAACCTGCGGAAAAAGCTCGGCGTCGGTGAACGTGAAAACCTCGGGAAATTCCTGATGAATGTATAGTTGAACTGATTGTAATGATTAATAGATAAGCAGCCCGTGACTTGAAAACGCGGGCTGCTTTTTTTAACGCAAAAGGCGCAAAAGGGCGCAAAAGGAGACAACTTACCAACTTACCGACTTACCGACTTACCGGCTTACCGGCTTACCGACTTACCGACTTACCGGCTTACCGACTTACCGACTTACCGACTTACCGACTTACCGACTTACAGACTTACAGACTTACCGACTTACCGACTTACAGACTTACGACTTACGACTTACGACTTACAGACTTACGACTTACAGACTTACAGACTTTTCAACTTCCTCACCGAAAACATAACCTTTGGCGTTACTCAGAGAATGCGGTAAGTTTGCAGTAGAAAAAATTGTCAATAGCACGACAGCTCTCATCCTTCTCTTCCACAACCTTATCAGATACTCCATGAAGTTGATTACACGTATTTTGGTCATTCTTCTTTCTGCCGGACTCATCGCCACGCTTGTCTATTTTAAATCATCGGAATCACCCAAAATCAGCGCCCCGCCGGGCAAAAAGCAACCTCCTGTCAGTGTCGGTGTTACCGTTGCGACTGCAAAAGCAATTGACCGAAAAATTATCATCAGCGGTACGCTTCTTGCCTATCGTGAGGCGGAACTGCACACCGAGGCAAGCGGCAAAGTCGTGAGCTTTACCCTGCCCGAGGGTCAGCCGGTGAAGCAAGGCACACTGCTTGTCAAGATTAATGATGCAGACCTGCAGGCGCAATTACTCAAAAACACCGAACAAATCCGCCACGCCGAGGAAATCGAAGCACGGCAAAAAGCACTCCTCTCCCGCGGCGGGTCAAGCCGTGAAGAATACGAAGCTGCCCTCAATACGCTCAATCTCTTGAAAGCCGACAAAGAACTCATCCTCGCCAATATCGCAAAAACAGAAGTCCGGGCGCCGTTTGACGGGATCATCGGACTCAAATACATCACGCTCGGTGTGTATGTCACGCCAGCCACCCGCATCGTATCTATCATTCAGCCCGATCCGATGAAGCTCGAGTGCAGTGTTCCCGAAAAATACGCCTCCTTCCTCAAAAAAGGCAATACGCTCACTTTCCTCACCCGCGGCTCAAGCAAACGCTACAAAGCGACTATCTATGCCGTCGATCCACGCATCGACTTCTCAACCCGCACTATCGCCGTTCGCGCAGACGTAGCCAATGGCAATGGCGAGCTCACCTCGGGGAGTTTTGTTGAAATTGACCTCCCTATCGGCGATAGCCACCAAGGACTTATGATACCCACCGAGGCGATTATCCCGGATATCAAGGGTCAGAAAGTATTTGTCGTGAAAAATGGCAAAGCCGAGCCTCGGCCGGTCGTTACCGGCGTGCGCACCGAGAATGAACTCGAAGTAGTGCAGGGAATTAGCGCCGGCGATACGGTGATTACCACCGGAATTTTGCTCCTCAAGCCGAATTCTCCGGTCGTGATTCGATAGTGGGAGAGAGGCGCTTACGACCATCAATTTTAACTTCCCGCAATACTCTAATACAACTATGAATGTAAAAGTACCGTATTTATAGCAGCGCTCTCATTCTGAGCCCTTCGGAGGGCGAAGAATCGAAACGTGCTGTACCGTCATGCTTGTACGACATCATCACATTTCGATTCTTCGGCCTATGCGACTCCTTCAGAATGACATACTTTTTAATCAATTTTGGTATCCCTAATCCGCAAAACATGAGTATCTCATCCATAAGTATTGAACGTCCGGTTCTCACACTCGTTGCATCGATTGTCATTGTCCTCTTTGGTGCAATCGGCTTTACGTACTTAGGCGTACGGGAATTCCCGGCTGTTGACCCGCCGACTATTACCGTGAGCGCAAATTATGTCGGCGCCAATGCCGATGTGATTGAGTCGAAAATCACCGAACCCCTTGAAGAATCATTAAATGGAATCGCCGGCGTGCGCTCGCTGACGTCGATTAGCAAGGAAGGCGCTTCGACGATTACCGTAGAATTCGAACTCGGTATCGGTCTCGAAGCTGCCGCCAATGACGTCCGCGACCGCGTCTCGCGGACGCTGCGCCTGCTGCCGCCGGACGCCGACCCGCCGGTCGTGACCAAGGCCGATGCAAATTCGGATGCTATCTTGGTTGTCACGGTGCAAAGCAAGCAGCGCGATCTGCTCGAAGTGTGTGATATTGCGACCAATGTGATCAAAGAGCGCCTGCAGACCATCGCCGGTGTGAGCGAGATACGGATATGGGGCGAGAAAAAATACGCGATGCGGCTCTGGCTCGACCCGATGAAGTTAACCGCCTATCGACTAACAGCATTAGATATAAAATCCGCCCTTGACCGCGAGAATGTGGAATTACCCTCCGGCAGCGTCGAGGGCACCAATACCGAGCTCACGGTGCGCACGATGGGGCGGCTCGTCACGGCAGATGATTTTAATAATTTAATTATCAAGCAGGATGGAAATAACATCGTGCGGTTTCAGGATATAGGTCGCGCCGAGATTGGCGCCGAAAACCTCAAAACGATTCTCAAGACCAATGGTGTGCCTATGTTTGGCGTGGCAATTACCCCTCAGCCGGGCGCTAATCACGTCGCTATTGCGAAGGATTTTTACAAACGGGTGGCTGAAATTAAAGCCGATTTGCCGCAGGATATCGAGCTTGGAATATTACTCGATACCACGAAAGGAATTCAGGATTCTATCTCCGAAGTGGTCGAAACACTCATCATTTCCTTCGGACTTGTGGCGCTGATTATTTTTATTTTCCTGCGGAATTGGCGCACAACGCTTATCCCCGTGCTCGCAATTCCCATCTCACTCATCGGTACATTTTTCCTGATGTATGTGATGGACTTCTCAATCAATGTGCTGACTTTACTCGGAATTGTGCTCGCGACCGGGCTCGTCGTCGATGATGCAATTGTCGTATTAGAAAACATTTACACCAAAGTCGAGGATGGAATGTCGCCCCTTGAGGCCGCTCATCGAGGTTCGAAAGAAATCGTCTTCGCCGTGCTCTCGACGACCGTCACCCTCGCCGCCGTCTTCCTGCCGATTGTATTTTTACAAGGTCTTACCGGTCGATTATTCAGAGAGTTCGGCGTGGTGGTCGCCGGTTCGGTGCTGATTTCGGCCTTTGTATCGCTCACTCTTACGCCGATGATGAGTTCGCGCTTTATCCGCCCGCACAGCGCGCATGGCAGATTCTATGAGTGGTCCGAGCGCCTGCTGAACGGACTCGTGAGCGGCTATCGCCGTTCACTCGAAAGCTTTATGCGGCATCGGTGGAGCGCCTTTCTTATTATCCTCATTTCAGGCGTGGCAATTTACGGCTTTGGCGGGACGCTCGGCTCCGAGCTCGCACCGATTCAGGACAAAAGCCGGATGCGTATCACCGCTACCGGCCCCGAAGGCGCGTCGTTTGAATTTATGGATAACTATATCAGCAAGCTCAACCGACTCGTGAATGATTCGGTGCCCGAGCAGCGCTCCTCGCTTACGGTAACGTCGCCGAATAATGGTGGGGCGTCGGTGAATCAGGGTTTTTTGCGCCTGATGCTCGTCGATGCGAAGGAACGCCGAAGGTCACAACAGGATATAGCTGAACAGCTTACGCGTCTCTTGAAGCGATTGCCGGAGGCGAAAGGAATTGTAATTCAGGAGCAGACCATTGCCGCCGGTGGCGGTGGTGGTGCGGGATTGCCGGTGCAGTTCGTACTGCAAACGTCCACGCTTGATAAATTAAAAAGTGTATTGCCGAGATTCCTGGAAGAAGCCGGAAAAAATCCTGCCTTCAGTGTGGTGGATGTGAATTTAAAATTCACCAAACCCGAACTATTACTTGAAATTGACCGCGATAAAGCCCGCGCGCTGAATGTGACGGTCTTGGATATCGCGCAAACGCTTCAGGCGGCATTCAGCGGGCAGCGATTCGGGTATGTAATTTTGGATGGTAAACAGTATCAGGTCATCGGTCAGGCAGAGCGCGCCGGACGTAATGACCCGCTTGATTTACAATCACTCTATGTGCGTACATCGTCCGGACAGCTCGTACAACTTGATAATGTAGTCCGACTTACCGAAAAAAGTACGCCTCCGCAACTCTTCCACTACAACCGCTATGTATCGGCTACCGTTTCGGCAGGACTTGCCAAGGGGAAAACAATTGGCGATGGAATTGACGCCATGAAAGACATCTCCTCGCGCGTGCTTGATGAATCATTTACCACATCACTTACCGGCGCATCAAAAGATTTTGCGGAGAGTTCGTCGAGCTTGCTTTTTGCTTTTGTGCTGGCTTTGGTGCTTATTTATTTGGTACTTGCGGCGCAGTTTGAGAGTTTTGTCGATCCGTTTATCATTCTTCTCACAGTGCCGCTTGCGCTTGCCGGGGCATTGTTTTCGCTCTGGTACTTCGCGCAAACCTTGAATATTTTCAGTGAGATCGGTATTATTATGCTCATCGGGCTCGTGACCAAGAATGCGATTTTGATTGTGGAATTTGCCAATCAGCGGAAAGAGCAGGGGCTCTCGGTGATGGATGCGGTGATGGATGCAGCGGTGTCGCGCTTCCGTCCGATTATCATGACCACACTTGCGACCGTGCTCGGCGCCTTGCCGATAGCGCTGGCTCTGGGCGCGGGGTCGAAGAGTAGAATTTCAATGGGAATTGTCGTCATCGGCGGGCTGATGCTCTCGCTTATTCTTACTTTGTATGCGATCCCGGCTTTATACAGTTATTTCTCTAAGAACCATACAGCAAAGGACGGTACGAATGAATAAAAGTATCATTCTTTTGGTGTTTGGCGTTCTGATATCCACCTCTTCCGCACAAGAGCGGCTCACACTTTCGGAAGCGATTCGTATTGGATTGGAAAATAATTATGCGATACGTATTGCCAAAAATGACACCCGAATCACCGCAAATAATGTTCGCCCGGGAAATGCCGGCATGCTCCCGCAGGTCAATGCAACGGTATCGGATGCCGGTGCTACAACGAATGTACATCAGGATCTTATTACCGGTGCTACCAACGATATCAAGGGTGCCGTGTCGTCGGCACTGACAGCGGGGATTGCGCTGAACTGGACGATATTTGACGGCTTTGCGATGTTTACGAATTACGACCGGCTCAAGGAAATGCAGGCGATCGGAGAGGTACAATACCGCCGGACGGTCGAAAATACGGTGGCTCAGATTATCACGCAGTATTATGATATTATCAGTCAACGCGAGACGCTTGCTTCGCTTCAGGAGGCCGTCGAAGTGTCGAAAAAGCGGCTCGATATTACGCGGAGCAGACTGGAGCTTGGTGCGGGGTCCGAACAAAAAGTACTGCAGGCGACGATTGATTACAACGAAGACCGCGCGGCTTTTTTACGACAAAAAGCAGTGCTTGAGCGGAGTACAATTACTCTCAATCAGCTCCTTGCGCGTACTACCAATCCGGACTTCACCGCCGCCGACTCGCTCATGCTGCGCCCGCAATTACTTCAGGAATCGATTCGGAACACGGCACTTACCTCCAATACATCGCTCACGCTTGCGCTAAAGAATAAGTCCCTGGCAGAGCTCGATCTGAGCGTGCTCAATGCTCAGTGGTATCCGCAGATTTCGGTCACCTCAGGAGTAAATTTCCAGCGTACGACGTCGCAGACCGGGCTCGTCCTTTCGGGTACGTCCCTCGGGATAAATTATGGTATCACGGCATCTATTAATCTCTTTGAAGGATGGAACTTACAGCGGCGTATCGAGAATGCCAAAATAGGTATTTCTATAGCAGAAGAAACAATTTCCCTCACGAAAACGCAGGTAGAGTCCGATATTGCCCGTGCATACCGCGGATATCGTGCGGCAGTGGAATTGGTAGAGCTGGAGACGCAGAATAGAGTCCTGACAAAGCAAAACATCAGCATCTCTCTGGAACGCTATGCACTTGGCGCGATGAACGAACTCGAAATCCGCCAGGCGCAGAAGTCGATGACCGATGCCGAAACGCGGACGATACGAGCGCTTTATGAAGCTAAAATTCTCGAAACAGAACTCCTTCGCCTCAGCGGGACGCTTATTACTCCGTGAAATTCATAGAGTAGGTGCGGCATCGCGGTGGAGAGCGACAAAGACATTGTGCGAGCGCATGAGGCGATTAATTCGACCGGAGCAGGAAACTCGGAGCAGGAAAATAAAATTCGTTTGGACAAATGAAACTATAACGGTAATTTGAGCTTATGAAAGCAAGCACACTCATAGGGATTACACTTGGTTCGCTCGCCATCTTTGGCGCATTCCTGCTCGAGGGCGGTACATTCGACTCGTTGTGGGTGCTGCCGGCAATGGTGATTGTCTTCGGCGGTACGCTTGCTGCGACGCTTGCCGGGAGTTCTTTCGAACAGTTCAAACGCATCCCCCGCCTGATTGCCATCGCATTTTTCCCGCCCAAATTTGAAATTCAGGTCATTATCAATCAAATCGTCAATTTTTCGGCAATTGCGCGTCGGGAGGGAATCCTGGGGCTTGAGCGGCGGAAAGATGAGATTAAGCATCCGTTTTTACGGAAATTACTCGAAGTATCAATTGACGGCGCCGATCCTGCTGCCCTGCTTGCGACGGCGGAAACAGACATGGACTTTATCACCGAACGGCATTTGGCGAATATCTCGCTCTTTACCAAAATGGGCGGGTACTCGCCGACAATGGGTATTATCGGCACGGTGATGGGACTTATTTCATCGCTCGCAGCGGCCGGGAGCGAACCTACGGTGCTCATCCATCACATCGCAACTGCTTTTATCGCAACGATGTGGGGGATTTTTACGGCGAATATCATCTGGCTTCCGATTGGTGATAAATTACGAACCCTTCACTCGGAAGAAATGCAGCTTCTCCAAGTCATCACAGCCGGGGTCCACTCCGTGCAGCTTGGTGAGACACCGGCCGTGGTACGTGCAAAACTCATGAGCGCACTCCCGCTGTCGCAGCAAATGCGCCTGCTCAAGCAATCGGTGAGCGCCACGTTACAGCGTCCAACTCCTGCCACAACTTCTACTCCGTAAAGTACTTACTCCTTGCGCTGACGCACTACGAAGACCGGGCAATTCGACTTCCGGAGTACTTTTTCGGTGGTACTTCCAAAGAGGAAATGTTCGAACCCACCACGTCCATGCGTAGCAATACAAATCAGTGAGATGTGATTTTCTTCGGCATAATTGAGTATCTGCTCGGATGCTCTGCCGTGGAGTATCGCTGTTTTGACGGTAAATCCTTCATCTGTCAGCTTTTTCACAGCCGCGGCAATTTCCTTTTCGGCGGCCGTCACGTATTCATTCTCAACATCGATAAAGCCCACTCCCGAATATCCCCAATCCACCGGATAGACAACCGGCTCGATGACGTGAACCAAATGTAAGGTAGCATTGAGTGGAGTGGCGAGTGCTTTCGCGTAGCCAAGGGCGTCGTCGGCGTGCAGGGAGAAGTCCGTCGGGATAAGGATTGATTCAATCGTAAACATAACAGCTCCGGAAGAAGTAGAGAAATAGAGTAATTACACTGCAAAAATGCAGTATTGCCGGGGATAATCCAATGACTTTTATCAGGATTGAAGAACTATCAATGGCGTGGCTATCACGGTCGATTACATGACAGGCAAGAAATGAAAAATGCCCGTGGGGGGGCTGCATGCTATCAGACAAATATTCGCATGACCTATTTGGCAGTCATGTCAATACTCAATTCCGGTACTCGGGACGAACGTATCCGGCTCCATCATCATACTCACCCCGCTGCTTGTGCCGATTCTATCAGCGCCTGCCGCTAGGAGCGCAAGTGCAAATTCCACATCTCGCACGCCACCCGAAGCCTTGACACGGACATTCGGTCCAACATACTTTCGCAGTAATTCAATATCCGCCACACTCGCTCCGCCGGTCGAAAATCCGGTCGAGGTTTTGATAAAATCCGCTCCCGCCTCCGTGACAAGCGCGCAGGCACGGATTTTTTGTTCATCAGTCAAAAGGCAGGTCTCGATAATCACTTTGACGATTGCATTCTGTGCATGCGCCACGCGAACAACGGACGCAATATCCTCCCGCACAGCATCATCATCACCGCTGATAAGATGTCCGATAGCGAGCACCATGTCGAGTTCGGTCGCGCCAAGCCGAAGCGCATTCTCAGCTTCAAACACCTTGCTTTCGGTGGTCGAAGCACCGAGAGGAAAACCAATTACGGTGCATACCTTCACGGTAGAACCACGCAGCAAACGCGCCGAAAGAGCGACATAACAAGGATGTACACACACCGAAGCAAATGAATACTTCATCGCTTCCGCGCACAGCGTTTCGATCATTGCGGCGGTAGCATTCGGCTTGAGAATTGTATGGTCAATGGTCGCGGCAAGCTGAGGTTGGGAGATGTTATGCATAATTTCAGTACTCGTGTTGATGCGTAGGAATTTCCTGCAAAAATAGGTATTTTTTGTGCGAGTATCGTTGAGGGGCAGATGGCACGCTGATGCCGCTGATTTGTTATGATTATTGATGATTGAGGAGTGGGAAGTTGTTGTCTGAGTTTTTTTGTGAATATTTGTAATTGAGATTGGATTCGGCAGGTGGCGGATGTTGGGTGCAATAGAATGGCAAGGTGCATTCTACCTAACAGTACGACCTAGGGCGAATGCAATTCGCCCCTACACACGACATTCAGCACGACCTGGGCGAATGCAATTCGCCCCTACACACGACATTCAGCACGACCCGGGCGAATGCAATTCGCCCCTACACACGACATTCAGCACGACCCGGGCGAATGCAATTCGCCCCTACACACGATATTCAGCACGACCTGGGCGAATGCAATTCGCCCCTACGAAGGTTTTATATTGGAATGACTTACAGACTTACGACTTACTACTTACGACTAAAAAAAACTCATGACCGACGAACAGCAACCGCAATTTACCGTGCCGAATACGACACTGGCTTCAAAACTGGCGAATCTTCCTACGAAATCAGGTATTTACCAGTTCAAGAATGATCAGGGAACAATAATTTACGTGGGCAAGGCGAAAGTCCTGCGGAATCGCGTGCGTTCCTATTTTCAGGTGCGGCCGATGGATGCAAAGACGAAGGCATTAGTCGCGAAAATCGCCGATGTGGAGGTCATCGTGACCGACTCCGAGGCAGAGGCGCTGCTGCTGGAAAATAATCTGATCAAGGAGCTCAAGCCGCGGTATAATATTTTGCTGCGTGATGATAAGAGTTATCCGTATATACGGGTTACGAACGAGGAATTCCCCCGGGTGTTTTATACACGCACCGTTATTCGGGATGGGAGTAAATATTTTGGTCCTTATACCGACGGGCGGTATTTATTCTACCTCATGAAGACTCTCAAGACGATATTTCCCTTGCGGAGCTGTGACTTACCGCTGACCAACGAGACCATTGCCGCCGGAAAATACAAAGTGTGTTTAGATTTTCAGATAAAGCGGTGCGAAGGGCCATGCGAGGCGCATATCACGCGTGAAAAATATGGCGAATACATCAAGCAAACGGTGCAGATTTTGAATGGCCGCACGCGCGAACTCGCCGAAATGCTGGAGTCGGAGATGGAACGTTTAGCCGAAAATTTAGAATTCGAAGAAGCTGCTGCCGTGCGTAACCGATTGCATTATATAAAAGATTACGCATCGAAGCAGAAAATTATGACTACCGATCTCATCGACCGTGATGTCTTTGCGCTCTCCCGGGATGATGATACTGCCTGCGCGGTGATATTCTCAATCCGCGACGGGAAAATGATCGGTAAGCGGCATTTTTATATTGGTAATTCTATCGCTCAGACCGATGAGAATATCATTCAAACCGTGGTCGAAAAATGGTATTTAGAGACGGATTTTATTCCGGATGAAATTGTCGTCTCGCACGAACCCGAGCAGCTCGACTTTCTCGACCGTTGGCTGAGAAATAAACGCGGATCGGCGATCGAAATCACCGTTCCCAAAATCGGTGACAAGAAAAAACTCATCGCCATGGCAATTACCAATGCCGACTTTTTAATTCGGGAATTACATCTGCAGCAGGCAGCCCGCGAGAATGCACTGCCACGCGGAGTAGCTTCATTACAAAGGGACTTACGCTTAGAAAAGCCACCGCGGAGAATCGAATGTTTTGATAATTCCCACTTTCAGGGCACTGAATATGTTTCGTCGATGGTGGTCTTCTCCGACGGCCGTCCGAAAAAGTCAGACTACCGGAAATACAAGATCCATGTGGACGGCAATGACGACTTCGCCGCGATGCAGGAAGTAGTGCGCCGGCGGTATGTGCGCGCGCTGGAAGAAAAGACCGAACTCCCTGATCTCATTATGATTGACGGCGGCAAGGGTCAGCTTTCGGCAGCCGTCGCCGTGCTTGATGACTTGGGTTTATACGGCAAAATTCCCGTCATCGGACTCGCTAAGCGCTTGGAAGAGATATTTGTTCCGGGGCAGTCGGATGCGATTTTGCTGCCGCGCACCTCGACGAGTCTGCGGCTCTTGCAGTCCGTTCGCGATGAAGCGCACCGCTTTGCGATCACCTACCACCGTCTCCTGCGCGACAAGCGTACCTTCCAAACCGAACTCACCGAAATTGCAGGAATTGGCGAAAAAACCGCCCAAAAACTCCTCATCGAGTGCGGTTCGGTCGAGAATATCCGAGCCCTAGGCGAAGCCGAACTTGCCAAAATAATCGGCGCAAAAGCAGCGAAAGCGGTGAAGGAGCATTTTGAAGGTGGGGAGGAATAAAGTCCTGACAGGTTTGGGAATACCTGTCAGGACGTGAATCATGCCAACCCCGTAGAGACGCGATGCATCGCGTCTCTACTACGGGATTATAGATGTGAATTCTCACCCAAAAACGAGGCTTCGCGAAGACGCGGCACCCTCGGCAGGGCGTGCATTTATTCCATAAACGTCACAGTGCCGGTCTCGATATCGTAATAGGCGCCGACGATGGCGACCTTTTTAGCTTCTACGAATTCGCGGATCACATCGCTGCGATGGAGGATATCGGCGATGGTGAGCTTGACATTATTTTTAACCGTCTCAAAGACAATATTCGGGTCATGAGAGTCAGCCGGGATGGCGGGTCTGATTTTAGCAATCAGCTGCGTAAGATTCCCGAGCTTTGCATTGGCAATTGCACCTTTGACAGCGCCGCATTGGGTGTGGCCCATGACGACGATGAGCTTTGCTCCGGCATGCTCGACAGCATATTCCATGCTGCCGGAGATATCATCATCATCGATATTACCGGCGACACGGGTTACGAAAATATGTCCGATTCCCTGATCGAAAATTATCTCGGGCGGCACCCTTGAGTCCATGCACGAGAGAATGAGTGAGTGCGGTTTTTGCCCTGCCTTCGTTTCTTCAATTTCCATGGCGTAGTCGTTGTTGACAAACTCATTATTCCGGAAACGCTGATTCCCGGCTTTGAGTTCGCGGAGTGCATCGTCAGGTGAATTAATCACAGGATGCGTCGCTGCCATACGATGTGCGTCCGTGGAGACGCTTTTTTCTGCAGCTTTTGGTTTTGCGGGTTCTTTATGGTCCGGACCACATGCAGCGAGCATGCTGATTAGCCCCCAAAGTCCCAACAATGTCATACGTAGTCTCATACCTACCCCCCTCTGTCGGTTCTACTCATTTGGCTTTTCGAATACGCCCCGTTTTTTATGTGGTATCCGGTCTCCACCATACACTTTGTGCGGGAGTGTATGATGTCGATACATCTCCCACGATGCAAAACTACCCCACAGACCGCTCTCATTCAATGACTTTCGTCATAGAGTCGATTATTTGTTGTTCGTGAGCCGGCTGTCGGTAAACATCACCACGTCCTACGGACACTCGACGGGATTGGGATTGAGTTCAACCGGTTCGCCGGCGGTGATATTTTTCCCCTTAAATGCCGGATAATCAAGCGGATAGAGTGTACATCGAAAAACATTATTCGTGCCCACATCCGACCCTTGGGCTACCGGCCCCTGCATACTGACAGGAGATTTATACTGCCAGACAATGTTTTTTTGAGGCGTTATTTCCGTAAATATCCCAAAGGCGCCGAGGCAAATGAGGGTGTTTCCGTTCGGCAGGCGTTGAGCGCCGGAAAAAGTGGGAGAAATGAATAATCCTACCGTATCGGTATAGCTCCAGGCGGCAGCAAGTGGACCATACGGTTTGTTTTTCGTGCGGGTGTAGAGTCCTTTTGGGGTAATTGGCGGCGTGAGTATATCCACGCTGCACAGATTATCCGGATGCTGCAGACCATTATTAAACACGATAATCTTGCCGGCATCGGGGAGTCCTTTTTCAATCCAATGTGCCGAATGCTGACCGAATAGACGCTGGTCAGCTTTCGTGCCGGAATTATACGTCGCAGGATTACCCCACCGGTAGAGAATATCACCACCCTTGCCGGATTTCCCGCCGGAATGCGAGGCAGCTTGCTTCGTCGTCGTCGAGTGATCGATGATCCAGAATTCGCTCAGGGTCTGCGAACTGATCATAATCTGATTAAGTTCGGGATGAAATGCCACGGAATTTGTGTGAATCCAGTCCACGGTATCGCCGCTTGAGGCATTGATATAATTGATATTCATCCGTTCGGGATGCGCGGCAACGGCGCCATAGTTCGGCTTTGCGGGGTCTGCATCCTGAATCAGATGATCCCACAGCTTCCACTCCCAGACAATCGTTCCGGAATCGGTGCCTATGGGCTTGATCTCAATAATTTTCTCACTCCAGACACCTCTCTGCGGCGTTCGCCTGGGGTCACGCCCCGCCGCTATTGCCTCTGCCTGCGATCGCGCATCCCACACAACAGCAAGCACATTGCCATTCGGCATCGGATAGATGTCATGATGCTGACACTGCATGGAGTCAGCTATCCGGTACCGCCACAGGACGCGGCCGTCCCAGGCGATTTTTTCGATAATTCCTCCCGAACCCGGCGAGAGAAAGTTCGGCATTCCCAGACTTCCGGCTCGAAGTATCGCGCCGTCCTGCAGCAAATACACCGATTGACCGGGCTTATACGCACTCGGCCACGAATGCACCTGGCGGCCACATTTATCAATGAGATAGGTGGTAGAGGTGATTCCCGGCGCAAACAGCACATAGCCATCCTGATGACCGGATTCACGATGAAGCACGCCAACCGTTGACTGTGACCGCACCGGCAGCGACAACATAATCAGCAGCGCAAAGGATATTGAAATTTGGCCGAGACGTATATTCATGCTACAAAAGGGAATAGTTCAGGGAATTACTATTTATACAGATATGAATTGGATAGTATCGTATTTAAAACTACGCTGTCATTCTGAGCCCTTCGGAGGGCGAAGAATCGAAACTTGCTGTACGGTCATGCTTTTACGACATCATCCCGTTTCGATTCTTCAGCCCCTACGACTCCTTCAGAATGACATGCTTTTTAATCAATTATGGTATTATTTGATGCTTTCCTACCAAATCACACACGCCAAAGCGAACAATGGCGCACCCGCAGTTCAGCAAGTGCGCCATCGAAATCAAGGCAATATTTTCGAATTATCGAATCACCGCAACTTGCACCGTACCAACGCTCTGCGGCGTAACTAGCCGCACAAAATACGTGCCGCTTGCCGCGAATGTCAGCGGGATAGAATGTTCACCCGCACTCATATCACCGGCAAACACCGTGCTCACCTTTTCACCGATTGCATTGACGAGTTCGAGCCGTACCGTACTCTCTGCCGGCAGCGTAAAGCGCACGGCTGCTGCCTCGGCACTCGGATTGGGCGTGACACTCATACCAAGCACGCGGGCTGCTTCATCTTCGCGAACGGAGGATGCATTTCCGGTACCGAACACCGTAATCGAATCAATGCCGATATTCGTCGTAAAGCGGATACGTCCATTGAAATTCGTTGCCGAGCTTGGGGTAAATGAGAGGGTAATTGTCGTCTTGCCGCCGGGAGGTACTCTAAATGACGTCGGCTTGCAGGTAAAGACAGGATCATTCGAAACAGCACTCGTTACGATCAGCGAGTCGGTGCCGGGATTGGAAATTTCGATAACCGAGTCGGCTGTCGCGCCAACGGTAACGGCATCAAATAATATTTGTTTACTTACGAGCTGCATTTCCGCATTCGGCTTGAGACCTTCGCCTGAGACGAGAATCGTATCCGGCAGAGTATTCGCTACCGACCGGAGTGTGGTCGTGAATACTCCGGCAGCAGTCGGCGCAAAGCGCACCGTGACGTCGAGCGATTTGCCGGGAGCAAGGTTGAATTGCGGAGGATTCACCGAAAATGCTGTAACCTGTTGATTCGCAGCACGGAAGCTCGACACACGCAAGGTATCATTACCGGAATTGGTAATGGTAATCGTCGAGTCTTTGAAGGTATTAATCGGCAGTTTCGGGAAGGCGATTTCATGTTTGCTGAATTGAATCGACGCAGCCTTGAGCACTTGTAGCCCAAGCTTGTACGTGCCACGACTCGTGAACGCATAGACTGCATCACTCGTAGCAACGAGTCCACGCACGAGCACACTGTCGAGCCCTGCATATTGCCAAGTTGCACCGTTATCACTCGTGGCATAGACCCCGCGGTTTGGCGCATTTTGGGTAATTGGACTAGCACTATAAGCCACATAAAGGACACCGTTTGAGTCCATGGTCAGCGCGCGCGCATCGGATACTGCTGAAGGAGGCGATACGATTTTTTCCCAAACGCCTGCATTCTTACGGAAGATCGAGGAGATGCCGTTGACTGCAGTCGAACCGCAGTATGTATTTGATTTATCAGACGTAATTGACACAATCGGGGCTTTATTCAGACCGGCAGTATCGACAGTCCAGGCGCCACCTGCGTACGCACGCTTGAATAATATCGCATCTTGGACAGCAAATATTTGATTGAATATTGCTCCCGAAATATACTGATTGGTCATCGTAAAGTCGGTATGCATAGCTGTCGCGGCTTGAGTTTGCTGATTGGAGGACACAAGTCCCATACCGGCAGTATCAATTGCCCACGTTGGATTAGCAGAGTATAAACGCAGCGGCACACCTGTTCCGCTTGAATTGATAATTGACCTGCGTCCACTACGATCAGCATAAAACACAGGAGCCAAGATATTGCTTGTCGATGCCGGCACAGCACTTATCCCGGCGGTATCAATAGTCCAGCTAGCGCCATTATCGGTACTTTTATAGATTTGTCCGATTTGCTGTCCGCCCTGACCGCCGCCGGTCGCGCCTAATTGAAAATACGATACTCCGGCTTTATCCGAACGTATCAGCGGTCGCGTGCCTGCATAGCCAACCACGGGAAATACTTTTGTCCATCCACCGGTACCTTGCTTGTGATACACACCAAGACCGGTACTGACGACCGTCGAAGTGCCAAGCATTTGAACGCCGTAAATATCTTCGGCCATGATTCCTGATGTGGAGTATGTCCATGAATCGCCATTAGTTGCGCCGGTATAGCATCCGAATAATGTCGCCACTTCTACTCCCGCCTCACCACTCAAATCCGTAATACGGATATTCTGAATGCTCGACATTGCATACGCGCGCAAGCTGGAGTCAATTCGCTCCCACGATGCGCCGGTCAGCGTTCTGCGGTAGAGTTGTGATGTACCGCCACCACCACCGCCACCGCCACCGCCTGCACCACTCGTCGCTGCATAGACCGTATTCCCGGCATCATCGCCGAAACGGGCAATTGCAGCTACTCCGATACCGGCCGAGTCGCGGGTCCAGGTCGCACCATGATCGGCTGACACCCAAGTACTACGATTAGCAGTACCGGCGAAAATTCGTCCGTTGCGCGTACCAAATACCGATGCAATACTCAACGTATCGGCAGTAGCACCAAGTCGTGTCCAATTTCCGGCCGTAGGATTAAATTTCCAGACGCCTTTGCTTGTTGCGGCAAGCAAGGCATCACGGTCATCAAGAGTGATATCGGCAATCGTGAGTCGGCTGATGCCCGCTGTGTCTAGTTTCCACGGACTGCCATCGCGCTGATTGCGGTAGCATGTCGAGCCGAATTGCACGGCAATATCATCAGCGATAAGAATTTTACGATAAGCAGCATTCCCCTGCGGCACAAACGGCGACGGATAGGCAACAGGAGCTGCAAATGTCTCTGTAACGCCATTATAACTAAACACCATTGTCTCGCCATTTTCTAAAAGCACCGCATACGTACGCGTATCACCAATTTCACCTGATTTAAATGCCGCATCGACAATACGCCTCGCCGGAATAGTCTGATAGACCTGCTTGCCCTTGCTCCAGGCACCGGCGGTAAATTTCGAACTGTAAATCGTTGACCGTGTAGCTGTTAGACGATACGCGCTCGTCTCTGAAAATGTATTAACGGCGACAATTGCCTCACCGTCCGGCATCTCAATCTGCTGAGCACTTGCCGGAGAAAATAACGCACATGCTACGACCAGCGGCAGCAGCAAACGCGAAAAAAGAGTTCCAAAACGCATAGTTTCCTTTGGATTAATTGTGTAGTAAATGAAATAAATAGCTGTGTTATCAAATAATAATCGGCAAAATTAAGGATTGTTGGACAGATAGAACTACAGAATTATTCCGCTTGGTATAAAATTAAAAAGCCGAACTCTTCATCACGAAAAGTTCGGCTTATGTACGAGAAATTGCCTGTTAATCACGGCGCCAGGTGAGGTTAATTCCGGCACTGAAATTCCGTGGCAAGCCCGACTCAAGGAACGCCGGAGACGCATTTTTGATACGCTCGGGATTGATCCATACCGAAGCAGCATACTTCTGATCGGTGAGGTTCATCGCACGAACAAATCCCCGCGCCGAGAGTCCGCCGACGATTGGCTGTTCGTAGCTAACTCCTGCATCAATCGTCATATACGAGGCAACCGAAAGCATATTCGCATTATCGGCGAAATAACTGCCGACGGTGCGCATCTCGGCATCAATCGATAATCGATCGAGGAATTTGGGCAGCCATTTGACGCGAACGGTCGAGTACATATCCGGCATACCGGCGATTTTGTTATCCGTATAATTCTTGAATGCTGCCTGCCCTTCTACCGAATCACGCGGTCTGCTGTATATTGCCGACAAGTCATATTCGACATATTTACTGTTGCAGTACGTAAATGCAGCCGAGACCGTAACGCCATTTTCAAGCCTGACGGCCGCACCGAGTTCGGCACCGATACGCTGCGTTTTTCCGGCTGAAATATAAAATCGACCTGCATCATACGGGATAATATCATTCTTCACGCCGATCATGTACGCCGCTACATCAAGCGACACACCGGCAGCGCCAAGACCAATAAAATCATCAACTTGTGGCATAGCTTTCCAACCGAGTTCATACGTTGTGGAGATCATCGGTTCGAGCAGCGGATTAACAACCGACGCAGCAAGAGGTCCCGGCGGATCAACTTCATTACCGGCCGGCACTTCAATTCCACCACCGACATTGGCATACACGCTCATATCGGACGCGAGACGATAATTCAGTCCGAATTTCGGGGTAAGATTGTCGTATATCTTCTCAGCAATATCATTTTTATTCCCGCCATCGAAGTAAATTTCATTGTAATAGGCAATCTTGTCGTAGCGCGCGCCGAGCATCACACTAAATTTATCGTTGAAGACCACTTCTTCCTGACCAAAAATGCCGAAGTTGTTGGCGCCTTCGCGTTTATCCTGCTGAAGAACCGTATCGCGTCCGCCGGATTTATTGAGCCCGTAGAATAAAATCGCTCCGTCCTGATACTGCTCGTCCATTCCCACGAGAAAATGCGATGCGATATCGTCGGTGAATTTCCCGGCATTTTTATAGATCAGATTACCGCCGACATGATAGCGCGTGAAGTCGCGGAAGGTATTACGTTCGGAGCGCTGTAAAAACTTGGATTGCAGGAACGCCATGGAAGTAATCGAGTTATGGTCGTCAATTGCATGCTCGAGCGTCATACCCAAGCTGCCGAGACGGTTGAATCTCCGTTCATCCCGCGTGATCATCGAGGCCTGCGCCTGCTGCGCGCTTGAGTCGAACTGCGCCTGCGTAAGCGGACCTGCAATCCGGAAAATGTTCGACGCCGCCGACATGAACACGCCAAGCTTGGTGCGCAGATTGACCTCTGACATCAGTCCGACATTGAATTGCGTAATCGCACTATTCGAATGCACGCGCCACCCGTCAAACGTCGTATTATTGAATGATACATACATCTTACCAAGATCTGTCGTCGTGCCGGCCTGCAGGGAATTTTTCATAAAACCATAACTCCCGAATTGTGCCTGTGCCGACAAAAACGGACTATTCGTCGTAGGCACACTGCTGATATTAACCACACCGCCCGAGGCATTTCCCCACAGAGCCGATGCGCTCGACCGCAGCACTTCGATACTTGATGCACCGGTAATATCTATTAAATCAAAGGCAGTACGTCCGTCGGGTTCGGTGTGGGGAATGCCATCGACGAGTACGCGTATCCCGCGCGATGTGCCCGCATTCGAGCGTTCACCCGCACCACGCGCGCCATAACCGCGGATGGTAATGCGCACGTCATGATTGCCGGTGCGCGCCTGTACAAGCGCACCGGGAACGATCGACATCACCTCGTCGAGACCATAGCCGCGTCTATTCTGAAGGTCAATCTGCGGCACGACGGTCACGGCGAGCGGTACATCGAGCACTTTTTGGAGTTGGCGTGAGGCAGTAATTGTCACCGGTTGTGCGGCATAGACCGAGTCTTTGGCCGACTTTTTTTTGTTTTGGGCAATTGTTTCGCTCATTGTGACAGCGAAGAGACAAAGAAGTATAAGGAGTGTTTTTTTCATTTTTTTAAATAAGAATAGTTAGTTTGGCTGAGTATTCATACCAAAAGAAAATAAAGTAATTATTTGATAATTCATAAATTACTGATATTCCACCCTCACGGCAAAAGCACGGGGTAGCCCGAAGTGCGTGCCGCCGAGAGCTGATTCAAACTTATAGAGATAGGGAGTGTCGAGTATATTGGTCACCGCCGCGCTGATGCGGAGTGATTTCCAGTCGAAATAGGCGCCAAGGTCGAGGGTCATTCGCGGCGCGGTGGCTTTGTCGGGCGAACCTTCCATTTCCACCGAAAGGTCGAGTAAATCGATCACCTTATCGCTATACCCGCGGCGCTTGAGTTCGGCACGCGATGCCTCTTCCGTGAGCCCGACGCCTGCTGAATCCGTGAGATCAAACGGCAGTCCGAGGTCAAAATGCGAGGCTAGCGTGAGTCCGAAATTGTCGGTCAGTGCGTAATTGATATTCAATGCTGACGTTACAAGCTGATTATGCTCCGTCGGGAAGAATTCCTCGCCTTTGAAGGGATGCGAATAATTATGTCCTTCTTCGCCGATAAGCAGTCCGCCGGACACCGTCGAAGAGCCGTCTTCGGGAATTAATCCGAGCGACGCGCACACACCGACCGACAGCCGGGCGGTGAATTTATTCCAATTATGCAGCCGCACATTGAGTTCGCCGCCACCGACAAATCCTTGCGTCAGATTCACCGGAAAAATTATTCCCGAGACGCCGAGCTCGGCTTTGACTAAGAAATCATCCATCAATTTCCCGTAGCCGACGAGATCGACATCGAGGAATTCATTCGCCCGCCAACCGGCTCCGATTTCAACCACATGCGATTTCTGACTCTTGACACGATTGGAGAGCGTGCCTTGGTCGGCTGAGAGCACGCGTGCTTCCTGAGAACTCGACACGAGGATATTCTCGACGGGTGCTTGCATAAACATACGATTGTACGAGAAGCGGAGCGTTAGGTCATCGGAAAGGGTATAGCCGACGCCAATGCGCGGGGAGAACTGCTGTTCATCCTCAAAAAGCGAATACCGGTCATAGCGCACACCGGCACTGAGCGTCCATTTTCCAAAACGGATTTGATCCTGGAAATACCCTGAAAGCCGAGTAGCAGTATTGGTTTGCGCGAGAGCAAAGGGTGCTTTATTTGCCTGGAGCGAATCGACATGCGCGAAGGTAAAGAACTCGTCAAGCGGGAGTGATTCATAGCCAAAGCCGACCTTTGCCGAATTCTCCACACCGAACCATGCCGGCTTGAATGAATACTCGGCAAGACCGCCGATGACGGTATTTTTCCGCGTCGCACCCAAGAAGAGTTCTTCATTTTCCGTCGCAGCTTTTACGCGGTCGCTCTCACTTGCGATACGGCTGAGTCCGCCGCTTGTGAGTGTGGCTTCTGCATAGCGCCGGTAACCGACGACACTGAGGAGTGCATCATCTGCCGTTGCGATATCGATCCGCAGTCCGAGAAGATTGTCATTTTGCTTCTGCTGCTGATCTTGCTTGCTGGTATCGGTAAAATTGGGAATAGAGAACGTGCTTGCATTCACCGAACCGAGAATAGCGAGGTCAATCGATGGACTGAGAATAGTATTACATTTCCCGAAAATATGATTGTTGTTGCCGTCAGTATGAATGGCATCGAATCCCGAAATCGGATCTAAGTATCTATCTGTCATGGAGATGCTCCCGGCTACAAAAAGCGCGGTATTCCCGCCAATCGTGCCGCCTGCCTGCAGGGCTGCTTCTTTGGTATTGAACGAACCGTAGCCGGCCGAGCCGCCGATTTGAAATGGGGAGTCGAAGCCCGACTTGGTCGTCACCGAGAGCACGCCGGCTGTCGCCACGCCATATTCGGCAGCAAATCCTCCTGTTTGTAAGTCGGCTGATTTGATAATTCCGGCATCAAGGAGCGACGAATAAATACGTGTCATATTCCCGGTAATCGGAATACCGTCAATGACATATTGAAATTGCGCATCCTCGCCTCTGACATGCATTCGGCCGTCTTCATCAGGCACGACCGAGCCGGAATTCAGGAGCATTGTTTCAATTGTTTTTGCCTGACTGAGCCGTGGCAGGGCAGCAATCGTTGCCGCCGAGAAAAACGTATGCGAGCTGCCGGCGAAGGGCTTTTCGGCATTGGCAATGACTTCGACTTCCGACACTTCGTATTCCTGCAACGAGTCAAGCACGGCCTGCACGGGAATCGAAGATGCCACCTGAACTGTTTTCCGGCCGATGACCATTGTGCCTTTACGAACGTCAATCCGATATCCGGCAAAGGTCACATTCCGGAAGACAAACGCGCCCGACTCTTCGGGCTTGACTGATTGGATCAGCGAGCGGGTTGATATTTCTATCAGCTGCACACTTACATCCTCTCGCGAAGCACCTCTGCGCCAGCGGATTTGCCCGTGGATTGAACCGATTGAATGTTGTGCAATAGCACCACTGCATCCCAAAAGAAGGATCAGGACGACACTATAAGTGAGTTTCATAAGGAATTTCTTTCGTTAATTGATAGACAGTACGACAATACAATACAACGACTTCCACACGATGCTGTGTAGTCGTTACGGGACACAAATGCAAACGGACACACTACTCATTCCACCGGGTAGAATAGGGCGCGCGCGCAGAATACCCCTCACCCGTGTGTAGCTACAAGGGAGAGCGGGCAGTAAGAGATCAGAGACTATGTCTGTTGTATGCCGTCGTCGGAGGGCGGAAGAGGGTGGCTATAAAGCCCGGTAGTGGGGAAGGGGTGGTCTCCCGGTACATCTGCACCGAGATATTTGTAGTAAAAACAACCTCAATTTTTTCAAGAAGTTGTGGTAAATTATCTGCCGGAGAGATAATGGTGCGGGCATGCGATTGCGTGGTACCGTCAAGCAACCGATGCACGTAGCTTGTTCCGTCGCCGCCGGTCTCAGCGTCATGCGGACAGTAGTAGAGAATCACATCGTGCTTTTCATAGAAATACAGCATCCATACCACGCTGATGCTTGATGAATATATCACCAAGAGCGTAAGGAGGATGGAAATACTGATTTTTTGTAGCAATGCGATCATCTACCGTATAAGGACTGTGCGAAGATTTGTGTGCTAATGTTGTGCAAATTTACAAGAAATTCGGTTCAGCTATCATGAGAATTCCATCAAAAATCATCAAAGCGGAAGGTAAACGCCGCCGTATGCTTAGTTGTGGAGTTCATTTGTTCAAGGCGATAATTGAGCTGAATATTAAATCCGCGGATCACTTCAATTCCGCCGGAAAACTGCACGACGAATACATCGTTGCGCTGGCCGGCAAGAAAGGGTGCATTCGCTGAATCAATACCATAGCGATTGGCCAACAGTACGCTGCCTCCCACATTGACCAATGTCGAATCACTGCCGTCGGCGGCCTTGCCCATGATATTGTCGCCATGACGCCGGCTGGCAATTATCAGAGAAAAGGGATAGCGATTGCCCCGCCACCAGTTCAGATGGAGCGACACCTCATCGCTATTGGGAGCAAGATAACCCAGCATTTGCAGGCCGTCGTTGGTCGTAGCGTTCTGCACATTAAAGTGAGAAAACGTATAGGGAAAGACCTTGGCATATTCGAGTGCGGCATCGATACCGAGCGGCGTTGAGTACTGTGCGCCGATATTAAAGGCGGCTTTATTACTCCAATAATCCGTACCAATCAAGCTAAAAACTAAATCATCAAGAAAATAGCTGCCTTTAATCTGGAGATTTTTGAATGGTCGCACCGATGCCCAGGCACCAATCGCCGAATTATCGCGGTCACGGAGGGAATGCTCGACTGACTTGAGAAAACTCAGTGGGTTGAGATACGCGACATCTATTCCGCGATTACTGTATATCAAGCTCTCCCAAAGTCCGAATTCACCCCATGTCGGCTTGAATGTAAGCTGATGAATTGCTACATATTTAGGCGGTAATTGCAAGAAAGCTCCCACTTCAGCCCAGTGTCCGAATGTCGGTACCGGCCTGCCGCTGCTGTCTAATTGCACGCCGAGCAGACTACCGTGAATAAACTTGTACTCGACATTCTGAAATTTCGCCGCGACGCTGAAGGCATCAATCGGCGGCGAGGTATTCGAAAGCAGTGAGCGCTGGAAAAATCCTGCTCCGTGAAGCCGTACTTCGCGGCCTACCGAGGCGAGGAACCAGTCCTGCTGGAACTGAACATGCGACTCCGTAAAGTCAAAATCGCTGTCGAGTGTTGTAAATTTAATATTCTGCCGGATGCGTGGATCTTCGAGTGCGAGGGCACGCTCGCCGCTGAGTACTGTTCCGTTGGTGACTTGGATATAATAACCAAAGCAATTACTGAGCGTACCGAAGACCCGGAATCCTCCCTGCGCTTTGGCGACATTTTTCATGGTGCTGTCACCCTGCTTTTGGAAGAGCATATCACCGCCGCCTATCAAATATGCTCTCACGCTATGTGCTGTATCTGCATAACGATAGAGCATTTTCTCATCATTGGACACCAGGCGTTCGGAGAAGAGCTGCGTACTGTCGGTCTTGCTGTATATCATCACCGCAGTGCCCCGCTTTTGGAGCTCAAACTCCCGCTCATACAGGGCAAGCGTGGAGAGTTCGGAGGATAGCAATTCTTTCTCATGCGAACGAATTTGCCGTAAGGCATTCATAATTTCAGAGCGTTGGAGCGGCAGCGAGGAGAGGGTAAAATGCTCCAGCAGGCCACGGGTCTCGGCATGGAGTAAAAACTGATACACCGGATGTACCACCTGTACATTCTCGACCTGTGCTTCAGCCCGGTATGCGCCCAATAAAAGAAAGGCCGCAAGAACTGCGGCCGAGAGAAGTGATCGTATCATTTTTTACTGTTGAGATACACGTTATAAATAAAACCGGCCACACCGACGAGTGCGCCGATTGCCGTCACGAGAAGGGTATAATTTTGAATTTCATAGCCAATCGGCTTGATGGTCGGCGGTGGTGCATAGATTTCGTCACCGGACTCGACAAATACATTTTCACCACCCAGACTCCAGACTTTGGTGCGTCCCTTGATAATACGGGCCAGTGATTTTTCGGCTCCGGCGGCGAAGCCTCCTGCCTGCTCGATGTACCATTCCATTGTTTTTCCGGGTGTAAAAGCCAAATATCCCGGCTTATTCACCTGACCATAGACAAAGACCCGTTGCGGATTACTCGGTACGACGATGACATCCCCATCCTGCAGCTGCACATTATCGGCATTGGAGGAGCGCGTGAAGGCGGCCGCGATATCACATGAGACAAGCGGTCGGCGATCTTTGGTATGATTGATGAACCGGGCAGTATCCTCGGGTACTAAGTCTGTATATTGCAGCCCACGTTGGGCGATTGTATTCTCTTCACCCGGTGCTACCGGACGCTCGCGGCGCAGAATATAGGCCAGCGGAAGATACGCTTCTTCGGTAAATCCTCCCGCCTGCTCAATTACCTCCCGTAATCGGGTCGAATTCTGCTCGATACTATACGCTCCGGGCGACTTGACATTACCGGTCACTTCGACGACGCCTTGTTTGAGTCCTGTGAGCGGCGCATCTTGTTCGGCAATAATAACGCTTCCGGGCTGCAGCTCAAAATCGGGCTCGGTAAGTTGTAATTTCTCATTCGTTTTCAGTGGTCTTTTGACACCATTTTGTATCAGATACACGCCATTCGGACGAGCATTGTCGGTGAGGCCGTAGCCGGATTTAAGCAAAAACGATGCCTTGTCTCCTTTTTTATACGCCAATACCCGCGGTGACTGCACCGCTCCCGATATCGTAATCGTCGGTGAAGCACCGGACTCATACGGCACGAAAATCTCATCACTCTCACGAAGGAGCGGATCAAGAGCAGTCGTACCGGTCGCAATTGCTTTCTCAATATCGGCTGTTTCCGAGGTGCCGTCATTATGACGCACGACGATATTCCGCGCTACGAAGGAGGACATTCCGGTCGATTTGGAGAGCAGACGGTCGGATTCGGAGGAAGGATTTTTCGGTGCGGATTGGGCTGCCGGAGAGGCAGAAGCCGATGCTGTTTTTTGACTTGCGAGCTTTATTGCTGTCGATACTTTCATCGTAGCCGGCAGAGAATACGTGCCCGGCATTGCCACATTACCTTTAATGGTCACATAGCATATCCGCGGCTTGCGCAGCGTGACCGATGCCGTAGCATTAGGATTCCGCTTTTGAATAATCTGTAGTATCGTATCCTTGGCTTGTGCAAGCGTTTTGCCGGTAAGCGATACTTCGCCAAGTCGCGGCAGAAGCACAGAATTCTCCGGCGTGACAGCCAGAAGCTGTTCGATAGCCGTACCCGAGAGCAGCTGCAGAGCAAGGATATCTCCCGGACCGATGTGATACTCTTTGGGGTTGATGACATTATCTACGGCCATACCATCGCTTTTAAGCAAGTCGGCATTGCCTGCCGTGACCGCCGACTGCATCATTTTTTCAATATCTGCCGCGCCGGTAGTCGGCGATGCGCCAGTTTGCTGCGCGACGGCATACCCAACCGTACTTCCTGCAATTATTATAATTATCAGGGCATTGAAGAATATTCTCATACCACCCCTAAACATTGTGTGACAATAATATGCGCTATACGTTCAGCAGCTTTTCCGTCCCAAAGCGGTGGAATTTGCCCCGCCTTGGCAGGTGCATTGAGCGTTGAACGGAGCGCGGCACGGATACCTTCGGTCGTGGGCTCAACAAGCGTATTGGTGCCGATTTCACAGGTAATCGGACGCTCGGTCGTGGTGCGAATCGTCAGGCACGGCACGCCAAGCGCAGTCGTTTCTTCCTGAATTCCACCCGAATCGGTGAGCACAAAATCACTGTTTTTCATAAGCGCAAGGAACGCGATATACCCCTGAGGGTCAATTAAAATCAGATTGGGATTATTCTCAATAATTTCACTTAACCCATGAGAAACAATATTTTTACGTGTGCGTGGGTGTACAGGAAATACCACCGTGCGGTCGTGGGAGAGTTCGGCAAGAATTTCGAGCAATTCGCCCAATTGCTTGGGTTCATCGACATTGCTCGGGCGGTGCATCGTCACGAGTACATATTGCTTAGAAGTGAGACCAACACGTTCTAAAATATCAGACTTCTCGGCATTCGGGAGCGCGTAGTGGAGTGAGTCGATCATGGTGTTACCCACAAAGAATACCCGGTCATCCGGGTGCCCGTCATGCTTGAGATTGTCCAAGCCACTCTGCTCGGTAACGAACCAATAATCACAAATAGAATCAGTCGCAATACGGTTAATTTCCTCCGGCATAGCGCGGTCACCGCTACGGAGTCCCGCCTCGACATGCGCAGTCGGAATCCCCATTTTAACGGCCGTCAGCGTGCAGGCAATCGTGGAATTAACATCACCGACGACGATCACAAAGTCGGGCTTCAGCTCATGCATTGCTTTCTCGAATTCGACCATCACCTTTGCGGTCTGCTCGGCATGACTTCCTGAGCCAACACCCATAAAATAAGACGGTTGCGGCATATCAAGATCCTGAAAAAACGCATCGCTCATCGCAGAATCATAATGCTGACCTGTGTGGAGAATTACATGCTCAACCTCAGGATATGCCGAAAAAGCACGGTGAATGGGAGCGACTTTCATAAAATTAGGGCGGGCGCCGACGACGGATAGTATTTTTTTCATTAGATTCCTATGTGAACACTTTGTAAGAAGCTGACACTTGGGTATTCCTCTCCAGGAAGAGTAATGGCAAATGTCCCAAACAGTCTTTTTTATTGCTTGATAATTGTAGAAATGAATATTTGTTGGAGATGCTTGACATGTACGATATAGATTCCTCCGGCGAGCTGCGAACAGTCTATTTGCTGTGTCGCACTCTCTATATTGCCGGAGAGCGCCAATGTTCCCTTGAGATCGTAGAGCTCATACTGACAGGTATTCCCTCCAAAGGGCGACCGTATATGGAGCATCGTCGATACCGGATTGGGATATACCTGAGGAATAGGACTATCAGTATCCCGATCATCCACGCCGCTCAGCATTGGGCGAAAGATTATCTGCTTGGTGGTAAAATTATCACCGCCATCGACAAACGTAACCCGTAAGAACCTGTCCTTGTCATAGATGAGCGATTGATATTCGCCAAATGAAATATCCGTTTTTTTGGATCCGGACGATAAGCTGAGGGGACTTGAAAAATGAACACCTTTATCCGTCGAATACCGGTACATCAGTTTAAAGCTGTTACCAATATACTGACTATAGATTACATGGATAGTGCCCCCTGCATCAATGAGTCCCTCTCCATAAGCGCCGCTTGCCTCCAATGTCTGTACATTCCATGAAGTGCCATCGACAGAATACGAATAATAGACCGGAGTTCCCGGAGCATGCGGCTGATGTGAGACAACACCAAAATAATCAAACTTATCCGATGCAACGACTTTGTTGACAGAGAAGTTGCTAATCTTGGTCACCTCCCTCACCGGTGACCATGTCTTACCGGAGTCTTTTGTTGTCGATACCTGTAATACCGGACTATTATAATCACCGTAGGCTACCATACACTGGTCATTTTTCAACCAATTGAGATCCGATCCTACAGCCATTCCCGGGTTACCGTTCATTTTAATTTCAACGGGCTTAGACCAGGTTTTACCGGAGTCTGTTGAGCGTATAAACTCCACGATGGGAGTAAAATTCGCATGATAATTCGTATAACTCATCAGCACTTCCCCATTACCGCGAGCGATCAAATTGGGATAATCGGCCAAGCCATTATTCGTGTACGGCTTCGCAATGAGTTTCCAGGTTTTACCATCATCAAACGAACGATACACCCATAAATGCGCCAGATCCGATACGGCATTCGCGACCTTCATGACGGTCAGATACACCACACCTGTGCTATCGACAGCCAGCACAGGGTCGGGCGTTCGGTCAAAGATACTGTCGATACTGATATGATACGTAGAGTCCCATGATGCGCCATTGTCGGTACTTCTGTAGATTGTGGTCGTCGCATCGACGGGTCCTCCTGTCAGACTCGTACTCATTAATGCAGCCACAAATACTCCCTTGGGTGTCTGCACACACTCGAGTTCTGTGGTTTTACGATTGTTCAATCGTACAGGATTAGAAACCTGAGCTATGGCGTCCGTGCAGACAAAACTCGCACACAACACCCATGTGATGAAGAAGATACGCATATACTACACCTTCAAGAATTATCAAACAGAGTGGAAAAATATACTCGATAATTATACTGCCAATGAAGCTGATTCGTGCCTTTGTCAAGGTCGAACCACCGGCTGAATTACCTCATGAAAATACTTCCGTGCCGAATTTTTATTCCTTAGTCTTCATTGTCCGTATCCGGGGTGTACGTGTGTGTCCGGGCGCTACCAATCTCTTACTTTCCGTCGCCTAAAAGCACGACATGCGACTTATCGCCGCCGACATTTTTGCAGGCATTGCGGGTGTCGATGACGACGCGGCTGTTGCGAACGATCATGTCGTAGTCGAAGTCTGTGTGGTCGGTTGTAATCACAATGATATCATGCTGTTGGAGTAATTCCGGTGTAAGCGCTGCTTCGGAATTAACGACGGTGCCCAGGATATTAGTCGAGGGAATATAGCCATCATAATACGACACATTTTTGATGCCGTCTTGGAAGAGCAATTCAGCCACTTTGAGAGCAGGCGAGTGGCGTAAATCATCGACATCGCGTTTGAATGCCATGCCGAGGAGGAGCACTTTCGCATTATCCATCGTAATCGGCTGACGGGCGATTTCGCGGACGATCATAGAGCGCACATAGAAGGGCATCGATTCGTTCACTTCAGCGGCGAGAGTGATGAAATTCGTCTCAAAGTCGAATTCACGGCCCATCCATGATAAATAATAGGGGTCAATTAAAATACAGTGTCCACCGATACCCGGTCCGGGGTAAAACGGCATAAATCCGAATGGCTTAGTCGCTGCTGCATCGACTACTTCCCAGATATTTACGCCGATACGGTCACATAATTGGGCGAGTTCATTGACGAGGGCGATATTGACACTGCGGAAGATATTTTCGAGGAGTTTTTCCATTTCGGCGACGTCAGGCGAGCTTGCGGGGATGATTTTTTCGATAATCACTTGATTGACTGCGCAGGCGAGCGTCGTGCAATCAGCCGTCACACCGCCGACGACAATCGGTGTGTTGCCGGTGTGCCAATGTTTATTGCCGGGATCGATGCGTTCGGGCGAGAAGGCGAGGTAATAATCACGTCCGGCCTTCATGCCGCCGCGCTCCAAAATCGGCTGCACATACTTGGTCGTCGTGCCCGGAAAGGTCGTGCTTTTAAGAATAATAATCTGTCCGGCGCGGAGCGATTTGGCGACTTCTTCGGTAGAGTGAACGATGTGGGAAATGTCGGGATCTTTGTTCGGGGTAAATGGCGTCGGCACGCAAATAAAAATTGCATCGCACTCACCGCAGCGGGAGAAATCGGTCGTTGCGCCGAGCGTGCCGTTCTCTATCACCATGCGTACATTGTCGTTAGATATATCCTGAATATAATTTTCACCGCGCACGAGCGAGGAGATTTTGCGGTTGTCGATGTCAATTCCGAGTGTTTTGACGCCTTTCATGGCAAATTCCACGGCAAGAGGCAGACCGACATAGCCCAAGCCCACAACGCCGACGGTGAACGAATGGCTTTCAATGGAAGCTAGTAATTGACTGACCATTGGATTGGTCGAAGATGTTGGAGTCATACGAGTTCGTTGATTGTATGAAATGAATAGTTTGTTTGATTGTTTGATTAATTTACTGCGGTATCTATACCGTAGCGATGCTGTGTTTCATGCTTTTTCTTGGGGGTAATGAACTTCTTCTCTGTCACACAGAGCTTGTCGAAGTGTCTAATACGATACCTTTTAAAATTGCTCATCTTCGAGGGATATACTTCTCGTCCTTCACACTTAGTTCCGTTGGAGTGTCTAAATACTACGCTTTTAAAATTAATTACCCTAATTTATTACGTGCTTGTGACAAACGGACAAGCTCATCAAATCGGTCATGAATCAACGCCTCTTTTGTAGCCCGAGACCACCGACTTACTACTTACCGACTTACTACTTACCGACTTACTACTTACCACTTACAGACTTACCACTAATCCCCCATACTGCTTCTGATAATACCGCATATACTCTCCCGAGCGTACATGCGCGCACCACTCTGCATTATCGTGATACCACTTTACCGTTTGCTCTAACCCATGCTCGAATGTCACGGTGGGTTTCCAGCCGAGTTCGGTGCGGATTTTGGTTGAGTCAATTGCATACCGTCTATCATGCCCCAGACGGTCTTTCACGTAGGTAATTAACTCCTCGCCTTTGCCCGTGAGCGCCAGAATCGCTTTCACAACCTCGATATTTTTCCGTTCGGAGTCGGCGCCGACATTATAGACTTCGCCGATTTTGCCGTGCGTATAGGCCAGCCATACCGCCGCTGCATGGTCGCGGGCGGAGATCCAATCCCGCACGTTAAGCCCGTCTCCATAGACCGGTAAGTTTTTATTTTCCAATGCATTAAGAATCATCAGCGGTATGAGCTTTTCGGGGAATTGATACGCGCCGTAGTTATTCGAACACCGCGTAATCACCGCCGGAAAATTATATGTATGCACAAATGACCGCACAAGACAATCAGCCGCCGCCTTCGCCGCTGAATAGGGAGAATTTGGTGCAAGCGGACTCTCTTCGGTGAATTCACCTTGAGGCCCGAGCGAACCGTACACCTCATCGGTCGACACCTGCACGAAGCGTTCGAGGCCGAGTTCGCGCGCGACGGTCATCAGCGCAAGCGTTCCGGAAATATTTGTATCGACAAAGGGTTGTGCATTTTCAATCGAACGGTCCACATGTGATTCTGCGGCAAAATTAATTATCCCCGTAACCCCATATTGTTTGCAGACATAGCGCACGAGTTCGGTATTTTCAATTCTCCCGTGCACGAAATGATAGCGCGGGTTATGCTCGACATCGGCAAGGTTTTCAAGGTTGCCGGCGTAGGTGAGTGCGTCGAGATTCACGAGCGAAACGTCCGACTCTGCGAGCACGTTCCGGATAAAATTACTGCCGATAAATCCCGCTCCGCCGGTTATGAGAATTGTTTTTGCCATGCAATATCCTTAAATAATTATCCAAATTTACGGAAAAATGCGCTGAGAAAAGAGGTAATGCCACTTCTCTGCTATTTCGGAATTTCCACTTTGGTGCCTTCGACAGTCCAGCGCGAACGTACCGTCAGCTCGACCGGGCTTGCGCCAAAGCGCGCAGCCGGTCTGAACGGATAAGGGGAGCCATAGTAATATTTCCCGTTTTTTTCGCTATCGACGAATGCTTCGAGGGTATAGATTCCGGGAGGAACGTCTGTAAATTCAAACGCTCCTACCTTCTTTACTGTTAAGCTGATACGATTTTTTTTCTCTTTCCCGACGAGGGAGACGACATACTGCCCGTTGCCCGTCGCCGCCGAGTCGATAAGCATTCCTTTCACTCCGCCGAACGTACGTACATCGACCGTTTTGAAGCGCATATACCGCACGGAATCTTTCATCACAGCCGGACTGCCAAAGGCACGAATGCCGCCGGTTGAGAGCTTAAATTCGTACCAATTATCGCTTTCGAGCGGCTTCTGCGGTGTGAGGCGGAGGAGATTATCTCCGCGCCATTCATCATTCGTGAGCACGGTTTTATTCGTACTCACATTGGTAAACACGAGCCGGCGATCGACATCATCGTGAATCACCGCGCGGTCAAAAAGTATATCAAATGCCGTCGAAATACCGACCGATTTTGAACTATCGGGAAAGGGCAGGCGGAGCGTCGGGATCGCCGCTGTATCGCCGCGGTCAGCTTCGGCGCGGAAGAGCTTGCTTGCCACGGTATCCGAGATGGGATTACCGGCAAGATCGCGAACCGTTGTATCGCCGAGGCGGATGGAGAGCTTCCACTTCACGGCTGTATCAAGCGCAGGAGCGACGGAGAGAAAGACCGATTTACCGTTTTTTGAATTCATCCACACGGCTTTGGTGCTTACGCCGAGCTGTCCGGCTGAGTCGCGGACCATATAATTCCCCGGCGTAAGGGACGCTGTATCAATATCTTCGCTGAAGGTTGCCTCGATGGTTGTGGGGTTCATCGCCTGCACATCATAGAGCTGAGGACGGGAAATATCGGCAGCTGCGCCGATGCGTAAATTGACGGTCGGAATACTGTCCTGACGCAGCGTAATATCCGAGAGCGGCGCGCCAAATCCATCAATTCCAACGCTATAGAGCTGGTCTTTGTACTCATCTTTAATGGCGAATAAGCGGTAATTTCCGGCAGGAAGCGCGCGAAATTCAAATATACCGCTTGTGCCAACTTGGGTGCGGTATTTAGGTTTGGTCGTGGCAGGATTGAGCGTATCAGGATTGATTCCGGCAAGCGGATATAAAAATATAAACACCCCCGACGGCGCGTCGGAGGTGAGCCTGCCGCGGATAATGCCGCTATCGAGATGATTACCGGTGGAAAAAATAAGCGTAAATGCTTGGGTTGGCTTGTTATTTGACAGGTCTTCGTATTCGGTGCCGAGCGTGAGGGCATACGTTGTATTCGAGTCGAGCGGCTCGGCGAAGGTAATCTCGACTTCGCGGCCGCTCCACGAATATTCGAGGCGTTTTGGCGGGGACAGATAGACATTCTCGGCGACTTTGCTTTTGTTGACATATTCGCTGAAATGGAGAGTGGCGTAGTCTCCACGAAAATTTAGTGTACCGCTAGCGGGTGTAACTTCTGTAATTTCAGGAGGTTCCTTATCCGGCGGACCACCCGACGGCGGCTGTGAATTCGCACACGAACCAAGGAGGCAGGCGAGCAGGCAGGCAGCGAGCGGCAGAACGAAAGTGAATCTATGGCGGATTGATTTCATGCTGCAAAATTACGGATTTAATCGATAAATCGCGTGTTTTCCCGTGGCTGCGGAGAGTAGGCGTGGCATTGGGTCTATTCTCCTGACCTCTAATCCAAGTCGAAGGGTGGTGTGATTGCGAGTTTGTTTAGCGACGCAGGGTTATTCGAGTATAATTATCTGTTGAGAATTGAGTTGACGATAAAAAAATCTCTTGATTTATCTATAGTTGATATATCCTACTTGGCATCCTCCTATATTCTCCATAGCTGACACTACGACTGTAGGAAATAAAGTACTCTGCTCACTCCCTAAAATTTGTATTCTTCTTCAGTATGTCTTTATCTTTATTATCTCTATTCATATGCTGTCGGCTAAATCCACGACAATGATCGATGCTTGCTTACCATTCTGACCATTGACACGACCATCCTCCTAAAAATTTACCCATCATGTGCAGCGAATTTCCGAGAAATGTGTTATTATCGTGCCGGTAAATTAACCTCAATTGGACTTGTGATGGCGAAAATTGATACTTCCTTTACAGATGAACAGCTTACAGCATTGCTTACGGGCAAGGATGCTGAGCGCGCCTTCACGCTTCTCTACGACCGTTACTCCTCCCGCATTCATGCCTACTGCTATCGCATTGTCGAGGATAGCGCTCATGCCGAAGATATTTTTCAGGAAACATTTATCCGGTTTTTTCAAAATGCCAAGGCAGGAAGACCGATGAGCAATGTTCCCGGATTTTTAATTACCATCGCGCGGAATTTATGTCTCAATCACAAGCGGAACCGTAAAGTTACCGTCGCGATTGACGATTTTCATTTTCCGACGTCGGAGTCGAAAAACTACGAACAAAAAGAGCTCCTCGACCTGATTGCACGTTCGCTAGAGCTCTTGGACTACGATCATCGCGAGGCGTTTGTCCTCCGTGAATATGACGGATTAAGCTATGAAGAGGTAGCGGCGATTGTCGGCACTTCCGTTACCAATGCAAAGTCACGCGCCTTCCGGGCGAAGCAAAAAATAAAAGCAATTTTACAGCCGTATCTCAAGGATTTATGCGGGTGAATTGTAGAACCCAGTATCTATAAGCTTATGGAATACAACGAATTATTATACGATTTTGTGGATGGAGCGACCACCCCGTCCCAAGAGCAGGCACTCTTTAGCGTGCTGGCTGAAAACGAAGAATTACGTTCTGATCTCAAGCAGCTGCTCGCCATGCGTACTGCCGTGCAGAATGATACCAAGGCATTTATTCCGCCGGCTAGCTCGACGTTGGCGCTGTTTTCATCGCTTGGCTTTTCGGCTCCGGCAGCACTTGTGCCCGTTGAAGTGGGCATTGGCGCTCGCATGCTGGAATTTTTGGGAAATTCTTCCAAGGCAATCACAACAGGTGTGGTTATGTCTGGAATTACAGCTCTGTGCATGTATTTTTGGATGCAGGATACAGGCGCGCAGCATCAGGCACAGGTCACAGGCACTTCCACTGTAGTGGCCGTGGAAAGCAGCGCTTCATCGGCATCACGTACTGCCCCGGGAAATCATACTTCGCAGCCGCCGGCAGGACAAGACCATAGCATCATTACCCCACCGGAGAGAATTATCAAATATGTTTATATTCGTGAGAAAAGCACCGTGCCCAATGGTAGTATCGCCCTTTCAGATATGAATAATATGAATAGTCAATCTGTCAGTACGAGCGACATGTACCCGTCACCCGAGGCAACCGCTCCGGCGTTCTTGCCGGTATCTACCGTTGAATTCCATACCTCTTCGGCGCCGGCTACTCGGTTCACCACGCAGTCCACACTCCGTCCGGCGATAGTAGATATTCCTCAGTCGAGCGACCTACTCCCGCCCGAGCAATCGACGCCACTCTGGTCTCTTGAGCTCCGACGCCTCGATACACGCTCTACCGACGAGCCCACCGTCATGGCAACGGCTCCGACCTATAATAATCTTGCGCTCACCGGACTCTTATCCTGGAATTCACGATTTTCGACGGGGGTTGAATTCGCACAAGAACAGTATTTTCAATCTTTTACATCTGTTGATACGCGTGGCAACCGTTATTTGTACGAGCAAAATCCGAGCTTGTCGTCGCTCAGTGTCGTAGCACGGTATATGCCTTTCGAGTGGCAGAAATTTCAGCCGATTCTTCAGCTTGGGGTAGGTGGGACGACAATTGGCCCGATTGGCCGGGGTCTGCTTGGAATGCGATATTCACCGGAAAAAAATGTGAGCTTTATGTTGAATCTTGAGGGTAGTGCCCTGCGGTACAGCCACCAGAATATTAATTATACCTTGATAAAATTTGGACTGAGTTATGGAATTTCCTTACATTTTTAATATCCTCCGACTAGCCGGGTGGCGCTGGCTTTTTATTGGGGTCATTATACTTATGAGCAGCTGCAAGCTCTCGACGGATATTGACACGGACCGCCATATTACTCTTCTCGATTCGCTTGAGCAGTCGCCGGTGAAGCCGACGCCGGTCATTGTCACGCCGGTAGCCACCTTTTATGAGAAGGGTACAAGCTTGCTGACCTTACTTCGTGACACGACGATTCAGGACTCCGGCCGCATTGTGCGTCTGAAGGATACTACCGTAGTTGTGCAGAATTTCAATACCGTGTGGGCATTTCGTACGGCAGCCGTGACTGCCAAAATTGACACCTCTACGTCACCAATGTCGATCTCACTCGACCTGCAGCTCATCGATGACTCGTTGAGCAGAAGCACCGCCAAAATTATCCGCCCTGAATATGTGGTCTCGATGCATGTACGCTTGGATTCGATCCCTGCGGCCGGCACGCAAGTGCTGCTCAATTCACCGGACAAATCGACCGGCTCGCGTGTGAGTACGATTTCGCCTAACGGGTTCATTGAGCATGTAGGGATTCTCAAGGTATTTTTTGGAAAGAGCAGCCGCACTAACAACGGCAAAAACGGTGAAATTCAACTCATTATCAGCGCCAATATTCCGACACAAGACAAGCAATTTCAATCATTTGAATTCGGCGGACTCATTACAATGACATGGTAATTATTCGGTACGCAATGATAGACAGAATGTGTAAAATTTCAATACCTACCTGCAATTTCTATTTTTTTCCTTCAATAAAATACACCACTTCACCGGGCTTGATCATACCATAATTTTGCCGGGCGAGGCGCTCAATTTCCAGAGTATCAGTCTCAAGAATACGGATATGCCGCAGCAGTGAATCGGTGACTATACGCTGCCGGACGATTTCACGCTCAATCGTTTTTTGGCGCATTTCCAGTTCAATTCTCTTGACCACTCCATGATTCGTAAAGAGTACAAATCCGAGTAATGTCGCTGAAAGCGCCCCTCCGATAATCAGCCGCCGGCGCTTCATGGAGCGTTTTTTTTCTTTTATGGTTGTTTTGGGAGAAGCCATCGTGCGTCGTCTCTGGAGAATAAGTGACCCTTTAATATACTATCTACGGCTTCCGTTTGACGGAAAATGCAGTCCACACCGACAGTATCAGCACCAGGACGACGACTGCAGAACCGCTGATTTCAAGATACTGCGTCGGCACTGTTACCAGCCACGGCACCATCGGCTGAGCCAGATAATATCCTCCGATAGCCGCACCCGCTCCGAGCAGGATTCCGGTCATGCAGGCATAGAGCGCAAATACTATATGCGGCAGAGCAATGAATCCGCGGGAGGCACCAAGGAGCGTCATTACGTATAATTCTTCACTACCGGCGGCAGTTTCAGCGCGTAATGAAAAATACAGAAACAGCAAAAACACCACGCTTATCCCAATTGCACCGCCAAATATCAGCAGAGAGGTCTGACGCGACCGTGAAAACAGTGCCTGTGCATATCCTACATTATAGAGCACATCCTCGACGGAACTAATGCGCTTGAAGGATTGCACGACCATATCGAGTGATTCCTGCGTGCAGGCAGCGGGCTGCACATGCACCTTGACCACCGCCGGGAATGGATTATTCGGTAACAGATTATCTAATTTTTCACCCACATTCAGCGCAAATTCCCGCTTCGCCTGTTCCGGTGTAATAAGCTCCGCCGATGCTACCTCCGGTAGTGAGCGCACCTGACGTACAATCGACGCCGTCTCTGAGCTATCCGTCCCGGGAGCAGCAAATACCGACAGCACCAAATTCCCCGAAAGCTGTGCAATTTCTGCGGTTACCCCATAATATCCGGCTGCGCTTGCTGCTGCTCCAAGCGTGAGAAGTCCGGCCGACAGCGCGATCCGCATTGCGGAGGAAAACCTCCGCACCACGAGCTTATGCGCCTTGCCAAATAAGTATGAAAGTGCCATTATCTACTACCGTAAGTCTTTTTATTTAATTATACTTTCTTTACCGAGCATTCGCCGTAGAATCGCTAATTGACCACAATGATATGACTCATGAAAATTCAGAAATCCGATCGTCCCCTCCAGCTTGCCATCTTCCGTCGGATGCTGCTCCAAGTAGGCAATTCCTTCCATTAAGAATGCTTGCGTTTGGTCGAATATGTCGAGCAGTGTTGCTATATCGGTCGCATTACCGCTCTCAGTCAGTGGCGCCGAACCCCGCTCGTAGATTTTCCGGGCTTCGGCATCGGTCCACAAGCGCGCTTTGCCCATCGATTCGAGCATCGAGTCCCGCGTGAGGAGCATGTGTCCCAGGATCCAGTTAATACAATTTCCTCCACCCTCCGGTGCCCGGAGCGACTCCTCCTGCGACACGCCTTCGAGTGTACTTTTGGTAATACGATGCGTGAAGGCATAATTTTTACCGATAAACGTAAGTCCTGCCATATCAATAACCTTTAGAGTGTAAGTATATGCTGTTATTCGTTGATTTCCGAGAGCTCTTTCTGCATGGCCTTCGTCAGTTTTTGTACCACCAACTCATACGAACGGTCGATCCACTGACAGAGCTCCTCGCGTGGGATTGTGCCGTCGCAGAGCGCGGTAATCCAATGCTGCTTGTTCATATGATACGCCAGCTGCACGGCCTCGTACCGTGCTCTCCGCTCCAGTGACTCCTCGGGTAAACACTTGAGATTAATGCGAGGAACGTCCACCATCAGCGGGACGAGCGCATACATTTTCCCCATCACTTTATATACCGGTACATCATCGCTGAAGGGTAATTCTTCGCTCACGCCTTTTTTGGCGCGGCAATACTCGCGTAACTCAGGGATTGTCATGGAATTTCACCGCAATATATATAAAACCGAACAGCAATCTACTGATTTTTTACGAAATCCTGATGGGATGAATAATTTTTGTTCCCGTTCTGCAATTTCCAAGCGTGCGGCTTGCGGTCACCCGTTGCCGTCCACACCGATGGGGAGAAGATTTAACGCAAGAGGCGCTAGTGGAGGATTGCATTATTTTTTCTATGGTAATTTCTCGGCTACTCGGAGCTTCGCGCTGCGTGCTCTCGGATTGTACCGGATCTCATCGTCGGATGGTGGCAAGGGCTTGGGTGTGAGGATGTGGAGCTGCTTGGGTGTAGTTTCGGTGTCATGCGAGAGCTCGCGAAAGACATTTTTGACGACCCGATCTTCGAGTGAGTGATAGGAGAGGACGACGATTCTTCCGTGTGGAGCGAGTACGGGGATAATTCCACGGAGGGTTTGTTCTAAGACATTAATTTCATCATTGACAGCGATGCGGAGTGCCTGAAAGGTGCGGGAAATAGACTTGGAGAGCATGTGTGGCGGCACGACTTCTTCGATGACGGAGCGGAGGTCAAAGGTAGTCCGGAGAGGAGCAGCGCGACGGCGTGTTATGATCCGTCGCGCTATGCCTCCTGCGAAAGGCTCTTCACCATACATTTTCAGAATGGATTCGATGGTCCTTTCGTCCGATCTATTCAGGAGGTCTTCTGCTGAGTTGCCGCTTGAACCGAAACTCATCGTTAGGCGGGAGTTCAAGCGATGGCTAATTCCCCGCGAGCCAGTATCAAGCTGTCTCGAAGAAACGCCCAAATCAAGCAGAAGACCGAGTACCTTCCCCCGAAGTTCCCCTATGCTGCATGCCCGAATGAAATTGTCGTTTATCAGTACGAGCTTGGATTGCTCAGCTTTCGACAGCTCGTCCTGAAATTTTTGTGTGCAGTGTTCGATTGCCTGTTCATCAGCATCAAAAGCGTATAATTTTCCGCCGTCCGATAGCCGAGAGAGAATCTCTGCCGAATGTCCTCCACCGCCAAGTGTACCGTCAATATAGAGTCCGCTAGTGCCCGTTATCAGATAATCGCATGTTTCGCGGAGCATCACCGGGATATGATAATCATATTCGGGTGCGGCTTGTTGATCGGGACGTCGTTTTTTCATCTGCTAAGAATGAGGTGCGATTTTACTTTTTCATGACCTGTGCTGCGACATCTTCATACGACTCAGAATAGGTCGAAATATAGCGGTCGAATTCTTCAGGATTCCAAAACTCTATATGATCAATCATACCCACGATAGTCACTTTCCCTTCGATTCCTGCAAAGTCGAGATATTTTTTCGAGAGCGAGATTCTCTGCTGTGCGTCTATCTCCGTCTCCTCGCTCCACGCCAAAATCACCCGTAAGAAGAATCTGTTTTTTTCATCAAACTGATCAAGCTTCGCGTACTGCTCTTCGTATTTCTTCCACTCGTTGAGCGGATAAGCGACGACGCACTTATCAGCACCACGGGTAATAATAAAGGTATCGTTGGCTTCCGGCGAAAGTGCTTTACGCATCTTTGCCGGGATATTCACCCGACCTTTATTATCAATCGAAAATACTTCCTGACCTTTGAAAAATGACATCGTGTTTGTACACTTGCGTTGGAGTAATTGTTTTCTTCCTCTGCTGCAATTACGTTCCCCACTTTCACCCACGATTTATGGGAAAATCGCGTTTTCCCCCACTTTCTCCCACAAATCACAGTGCGAAACAACCAAAAAGCCGAATAACAGGCAAATATTAGTTCATAAATGTTTGGTTAAATAACCATAAAACGAAAAAGTGCCTAAAATTTCAAATTTCAGGCACTTTAATTTTTTCTATTGTAATTATTTCACATCTACACAAAAATGATGCGCCACGGGAATATCGCACATCAGGCAGAAAGGCAGTATATGAAAATATTTTCAGGGCACTAACTGCATACTGAAAATATTTTTCATTTTGAGGATTTTAAGAGCAACTGTACGGATTTACTTTCCACTACAGAATGGTACGTTTTACTGCTGCAATTTCTCTGCCAACTTTAAAATTGCTGCCACATAATCTTTGCTGTTGTTGTAGTGGAAGACTGCTTTTTCCTGTTCTGCGCGCTCGACACCCCAGCCGTTGACCTTAAGATAATTCCCAATACTAAAGACAGCGTCCGGCACATCGAAGAGATTAACCTTACCATCGCCGTCACCGTCGGCAGCCCAGCGTACATAGCTCGAGGGGAGGAATTGAGACATACCGAATGCGCCGGCGGATGAGCCGTATAATTCGAGTGCTGAAATCGGTGATCTTTTCTGCAGGGTATCGAGAGCCAGGAGTTCGCCGAATGCCCAGTTTGATTTCTTGCGTGCACGTTCTTCAATTTTTTTCTCAAGCGCCCGAACATCGGCGGTATCACCCGGCTGACGGGCAGCGCGCATCGCTTCGATATTTTTCTCGATGTTCTCCGGCGTCCCTGCAAGAGCCACACTGAAGAAGGTCGAGGGCACATAATTCTTGCCGAGCACCGTCCCGAATTTTGTCTCGACCCACATGATGGCAACAATTGCTTCTTTCGGCACGAGGAATTTCTGTTCGGCTGCTTCAAGTATCGGAAGATTCTTGGCAATAAATTCCTTGCACTTCTTCACCGACTGCTTATTGTAATGAGAAGAATAATCAGCTTTTTTAATCGGGCCGGTGACATTAATCTTGACGAGATTTTCCTCAAATTTCAGCCGCGGTTCATTGAGCATTTTCATGAGAAATGCGGTATCAATCCCGCGCGCTATAAGCGTATCGGCGACAGAAGCGAATTCCACATGGAGGTATTTAGACGGTTTGCTGCCGTAATTTTCGGTAATTTCCCGCACAATTGAGGTGTTTTCCGCGACAGGTGGCGGTGGTGGCGGATCGGGTGCCGTTCGGCAGGCCTCGTAGAAAAATGAAGACACAAGCAACGCAGAGCAAGCAAAGACAGAAGACAAACGGTATGATAACAGCGGCATATCAAACATGGATAATATCAAAATTCATAGCGTGGACTCACGACGCGGAATTTACCGTAGGAGAAATCCTTGCTCGGTAAATTCCACACAAACTCAACTTCAGACGGGATTGTAATTCCCTGGTATTCCTGGTAATTTCGGCAATACAGTGTAAACTGCTCTTTCTCAAATGATCCTTTAAAGTCCCGGAATTTATCATGGGTGACGATATGATCGATCTTGCCGTCGGGTGAGAACGAAAAATTCGCCGATGCTCTTAAGCCCTGATAATGAATCGTCGCTTTGGCTTCAAATTCACTGATAGATGACCACTCGACATGCTTACTCGGTAAGAGGGCCGTCGGGAACCATACCGCTTCCATCAAATACCGGGAAAGGAGCGTAATATCAGCTTCAAAGCCGCTTGGCTCCAGCAGCGTAATAGTGCCTAACAATCGTACCCGACCATGACCTTTCCCATGAATAAATTCGAGAGATGCCGTTTTGTAGGGCAAAAGGGAAGAACCGAAGCGTGCTTTCCAGACCATGCCGGGCTCGTAGGTACCATACCATGCACTCGCCGTCAGATGGGACCAATCACCATCAACCGCCGTACGGAAGTCAGCTTCCTGCCGTAGCTTTACAAAGTCAATGTACCGCTGTCCTTCACGCAATACCGTGGAGAAATATTTTTGTACAATCGGCGGAAGAGAGGCAGTCGAAGCTGCATGGTACACTTTACCGCCTGATTTACCGAATTCACGGGCGCGCAGACGGCGGAGTGAGCGACCTACCTTGTAGCGTGACCACAATGCACTTATCAGGCACAGGAGCAGAAAGCTTCCGACAAGACTACCGGTAATTATAGTGAATTTCGATTCCATATCTTTTCTCCGATTGAGGACAAACGCACTTCGCTATTTTTTTTCTGCAAAATAACTCAAATTTTTCAAATCCCATACAAATAAAAGCGCCCGAAAGATTGCTCTCTCAGGCGCTTTTGGTAAGGGAAAAGGTGATTCCGAAATTCGCGTTACTTCATCAGCGATACCGGCAGAATCGTCACGGTACTGCCTGTTGTGATTTTCACAAAATACCGTCCTGTAGGCAGACTCGTACCGGAGAATGTATAGCGGGTGTGTCCACGGGCGACCAGTGTTGCCGAGTGAACTTCACCGCCAAGCATGTTCATGACCTGCAAAGAAGTAGCTCCCTCGCCGGTAAATTCTACACTGATAGTTTCAGTTGCAGGATTCGGGAAAACGACGGCTGAATTCACAAACGTATCCTCAGCTACTCCGCTCGGGTCCGCGGTGCTGAGTTCTACGTTTGTCTCCGTCGTGATATCTTCATCGACAATTTCAACCTCGGCTGTATATTCTTTATAGCCGATTTTTGAAGCCACGAGCGTGTATTTACCTTTGGGTAATTCACTCGTTTCAAAGGCTCCATTGCCGTCGCTCCAGGAATAAGCGGAGACTCTGCCATTTGCATCAATTGCATAGACCATAGCACCGGAGAGTGGGTCAGCTGCGAGCGGAGAATCACCTTTGGCAATTCCTTTACCCTTGCCGATAGTGCCACGGATGCGACCCTTGCCCTTGATGGCACTTAGTGGGTCGAGGGTGATGGTGTAGGTTGGAGAGGTAGATTGGAGTCCGACGCTGATGACTGTCGCTTCACCCCAAGAGAGGGTCGCTGAACGACCTGCGCGATAGAATCCGGGAACATATGATTCCTGTGTAGCAAGGGCAAACAACACGTAGTTGCCGGTAGCTACGTTGGTAAAATTATAGGTTCCGTCGATAAGCACATCGGTTGTAAGCACTTCGCTTCTCGTGTCTTTTACCGGGAATGCCATGACTTTCCCGGCGAGAATATGGCCGTCACTTGCGACGAGGGTGCCGCGGATTTGTCCTTTGAATTGCTCGTCTGTTTTGCGTATCAAGCGGAAGCTGATCATAGCGGCACTTGAGCTTACAGGATTAATGAGTGTGGCTTCGGTCAGGAGCGAGACTTCCCGATAGTATTGAGGGAAATAGGTATAGGACATAATTCCGGTAGTCGGGTCGAATACACCGGCCGTGCAGCGGGCTACAAAGAGCTGATCGCCGGGCAGCTGAACGGTATATGCCCCTTTGGCATCGGTAGTTGCGGTGATTTGTGTAGTATTGATGCGGGTGCCTTTGGGATTAGAAAATTCAATCATCGCAGACGATATCGGCTCACCGGTGACTTTATCGGTGACCATACCACGAACAGTGTACAGCTTCGGCGCAGGATGACGACTGACGACAAAATTTGCCATGACGGTATCTCCGCAGACAAGGGTGACCGGCATTGCTTTTTCTCGTATCGGGGAGTCCTGATACCATTCGGCATCAAAGTCACCGCCGCCTGCCTGTAGGTAGAACGTGCCTTCATCAACGGTAATTCCATAAGAACCTCCGCGGATTTCGGCGGTGTACACCTGATTACGATTGAGCGAGTCGGATGATTTCGAACTCATAATCATCACATACCCTTTTTCGATTGCCACACCGTTTTCGTCATTGACAAATCCTGCAAGCGTGGTCACCTGAGCGCAATTACGCACACTGATTTGAAGCGATTGTGATAATCTGGCTTGCGCACCCTGGAATTGTACTGTCGCTACAACATACACAAAATATTCGCCTGTCGCTGTCGGCGTCCATGTAAGCTGACCGGTCTGAGCGTCAATGGTCATGCCTGCGGGTGCTTTTTCTAACGAGTATTTGACGCTTTGACCATCTTCGGGCACATTGATTAGCGATGTGGTACTTGTCCGCATCTGCACATTCGCATCATAGCTATAGGGTACATTTTTTGCCGCAAGCCATGACCCTGCAGATTGAAATTGAAATGCTGCCGATGGTGTATTATCAGCCTTGTAGCTCACATTCACCACATTGCTCGGACCGCTTTCTTTCATATTGCCGAACGCCGTCACATACATAGAATAGATACCGGTGGTGTACACAGGAATGGAATAGAAATACCACCCTAATGAATCATTGTTTTGAGACAATATACTACCAGTAATTCTATACATAGGTGTACCTTGTACATCATTAAAAGCAGAGTACACATTAAATCCGTCCGGCTTGATGCCGGCAGACTGCCATTTGAGGAGTATTGTGCCGCCGTTGGGACTGGTAGTAACTTGTGCGGAAAGGTTGCGGGGTGGCTGCGGATCGAGGGTCTGTGCTATACTAAACTGCAAGCCGGCTATTGCAAGCAGCACAGCAAGCCACAATTGCTTGGTAATTGTTTTCATATTTCTCCCGAAAACTAGTAATAAATACAATAAATTATAATAAATTATGACGGAATATTGCAATAATTCTGCCGGCAATAACACACATTTTTTACATACGTCGCAGAAGAATTACAGACAATTCGCCGCGAAGATTAGAATCCGCATAGCCTAGCAATATACCACACCTCAGAGCACCCTCATTCTCGACATACCATCTACTATTTGATTTGTATAAAATGCGATGAAGTTGTAATTTTACATACGTGTTATTGTTCAATTACTACAAAACTATGAAAGAAATTTATGCCCTCATCTGGCGCTCGCACGAGCCGGATGAAACATTCAAGCCCGAAGAATTTCAAGCACGCATCCCACGTCTGATGGAATGGCTGCGCGCATTACAAGCAGGCGGCAATTTAGTCGGTTGTGGAGGTGGAGGATTCGAAGACAAGCCCGGCGGGCTCACACTCGTCCTTGCCGAATCGGTCGAGCAGGCAAAAGAGCTCTCGGCCGGTAGCCCGATGAATGAAATCGGAAGCACGGAAATCTTCGTGTGGGATGTGTTTTATGCCGACCTTTCGGTGCTTGAGAATAAAGACCGATTAATGAGCTAATACATACACTATTGTATGAATGCCCCATTAAAGCAAAAAGCCGCTTGAGAAACTCTCAAGCGGCTTTTATATTTACCTATGTTTTACTTTTTAAGCTGTTGCTAAATGGCGTGAACAGTAATTTTCATACACACCATCAAGCAGAAGATTGAGCGCATCGGCAGCTTCACGGGCAGCATCGAGAGCAGCTTCTTTTTGGCTGTCGGTCTGGCACATTTTAGCGAGTGCTTCGCGGGTCACCGTGCGGTGAATTTCATCGGCGTGCTCGTGTACTTCAAAAAATTCGAGAGCATCTTTCGTATCGAGGTTGTAATGTTTTTTTAATCCTTCGATTTTCGTCGTGCTTACTTCCGGAATTTGTGACTCATACGCATAGAGAGCGGCAATTCCTTCGGCAGGATTCGCGCGGGCGGAGAGCTCTTTCAAAATTCTGACGGATTCTTTAGTGTGGGGCAAATATTTACGATCGACGATAGCTGTGCGCTCTACGCCGAGCGAATCGCAGAATCTTCTCCACAATTCGGGGTGATTATTCGGACCGTGCTCTTCTTCAATTAAATTTTCGAGGAGCATCTGGCGTACTTCAAAATCATCACAATTAGCATGGGTAGCACTGACATACGTCGGGAAGTTGTGCACTTGAAGGTAGTATTCATGAGCATATTCGCGTAACATATCGATCGAGAGCTTGCCTTCATTCCACATAATATAAAACGGATGTTGAAGCATGTGGCGTTCGTTCACAATAGCATCCAAACGCTCTAAAAATTCTTGAGTTGTCATACCAAAGACTCCTTAGGAAGTAGAAAAAGAAGTTGTAGAAGAATTCACGGCAGCATAGTTTCGTCCGCGAAGGAGTGCGAAAATACAGCATTTCGCCGTTGTGGGCAAGTTCAATTACAATTTACAGCCCTTGATTGCCGGATATTTCCGGTTTTTTTCACGATTTTCTAAATATTTTTTTGCCGTAAAGCGAGATTCTTGTATTTTTGCGCTCCCAAAGTCGAACCTCTTGGGCTTGTAGCTCAGTTGGGAGAGCGCTTGAATGGCATTCACGAGGTCAGGGGTTCGATTCCCCTCAAGTCCACAGAAAATATAGAGTCAGTATAATTGTGGGATCGTAGCTCAGTTTGGTTAGAGCGCCTGCCTGTCACGCAGGAGGTCGCGAGTTCGAGCCTCGTCGGTCCCGCATACAAAAGCCCGCTTCATTGAAGCGGGCTTTTTTCGTTGTGTAGTGCTCTCTATTTACGAACCTACATTAAATGGCAAATGGAGCCGGTTTTCACGATTGCATTTCAATTTTTATTCCTGTAGTTTCATTATTTATAATTGAATTAGTGTAGATGCTATTTCATCACGCAGCTTTGGGGATACGTTGACAGTATCGGCAAAGGTTTTCCATTTGCTCACCGTATCACTTATTTCATCAATTATTTCTGCTGCTTTCTTATTCTTTATTGACTTCCCAATCACTAACAGGTCTTCTCTCGTGATTGCTGCGCGCTTGCCATTGACGCTTAATGCATGTTGGCTCACCCATTGATGGTTGGGCTGATAGGCATGGCAAACATCATACGCCGGGGCGAGCTCCCATTTACCGCCCTGTTTTAATCGAAACGCAACGTTTTTGGTATGATCGTCGCAATTACGAGCAACGACATTAAACACCATCCTCCGAAACATTTGTTCAGCATCGGGATAGGGCAATTGAAGCTCCCTCATGGTTTGAAACAACTGTTCATAACTAAAACTCGTAACTAAATTATAATCAAAGTGCTTCATAGCGCAAAAGGTCTGAATATGGTGTTTGGTAGTACCACCCTCCCGATCGAATCGCTTGGTCATAAAATGCGCACGTCCATTCTCTTCTAACAATCTCGATGGCATCATTTCAATACCACAAGCTATTGCCATAGTATAATACGCCATTTCGACTCTGCCATATCCTTTACTTTCTCCCATTTGCACATCACTTACTCCGTCGAGCTTCATGAGCCAATGCTCGAAGCCCTTGGGAGCATTGGTTTGTCCAGACTTTACTTCGCCAGTTTTTTCATTATAGGCAATGACCGCTTTGGGTCTGGCACCACCGGCGGACGTGCCTATCCGCAAAATTTCCATGATGGCATTTTCTTCATCTGCCTGCAGATTGGTTACAAATCCCTCCTTCTTCGACAGCATCCTTTGGGCAATATCCACCAGCGTGTCTATCTCTACCGAGAATGCTCTTTTGCTCTCCTTCAAGGTGACGGGTTCAAATTCCAATGCTCCCATGCCTCTGGTGCCAATAAAACATAGCATTTCAACAGGATTCATGCTATTCTGAGGACGCCCTTGCTGCGCCAGCCACAGATTAATGAGTTCACTCCCATAGCGATCCGGAAGCATATCCGCTAATAAGCCGGGCAAACCTTTGAACGTATCCAATGCCGGATCCGGCTTTTTGCGCATCGCCGGGAAACTGATGCCGCCATTACTTGATTGAACAGGAATTTGCAGAGGTGCTAAATCCCATCCTTTGCGTTTGAAGGCAGGGTCATACTCAAAAGTCGCAATGCCCGTAGCGTCATCCCATGCGACCGCACCGACAAGGGTACCCCATATTTTTACATAAGCTGAATTCATGGTTTACCAATCGGTGGGTTTGGGGTCGATCGTTTGGGTATTTCTTGCTCTTTTCCGTTTGTTCATTTCTGCTTTGGCGAGCGCGAGCGGACTGATGTTTTGCTGCACTGTAAACGCTTGCATTATATTCAGTTGCCCCAACACCCGCAGTACTTGTATCAGTGTAGAGAGCGTCACAGTTTCGCCCCTTTCGAGCAAGCTGAGAGTAGAGCGGCTGATACCGGCATCATGCGACAGCGCATCTTGGGTTCTGTTTTGTTCGAGTCGGTGATGCTTGACGAAATTCCCGATATGAGCAGCCAGAGCTTGATCACTCATCGAAATCCAATTTTTGAATGATATATCAGACATAATTACTATTATTTGGCTTTATTGCGTACTATATCATGCAAATATACGCATAGTATTGATAGATTATATATACTACCTTCAGTTACTACTCTATTTCTCTACATTCACTCTCGTTGTCAGTGTTTCGATATCGGTTACCAGGCGCAAGATATACATTCCATTACTAATTGCACTCATATCATTGGTGATGCTGTAGCGTCCCTCTGTATGGTGCTTTTTATTGATAAATGTCAGCACCACTTGTCCGGTTGTATTGAGTAATTCTAGGGTAACCGTCAGCGGCTCACGCAAACTGTACTCAATTTCCATGCTGTTCTTGGCAGGATTCGGACGCGTGGCAAGCGACATGGCATGCTCACCCAGAATATAGAGCCGCACACCGCCTTCATCACATATTCCCGATACGGTAATTGTTCCATTCTGCGTTTCTACTTCGGTCACAATCCCGCTGCTTGTCCACCGAAATTCCTCTATCGATATCGTCGAAATATCCGTCGTGCCAAGCGTTACGACACAGGGAATTGAGATTAATTCATCGCTTTGAGTGGTAAATTTACCCGTCAGTTCCATCACGCAACTATCATCCATTCCTGCACATGCATTCATTGTCTGCTCGTTGTAGAGTATAGACTTGTTGTACCGCACACGCGCAGACCACTCTGTCGGAGCGCCGACAAGCTGCATACCCGATTGCTTTTGTACTTTGAGCACAATATTCACCTTTTCTCCTGCCCGCGCAATGATGTCCTGAATAGCGATAGTCACTCTTGCCGTATCCTGCGCGCCCGAACACATTTTCCCAATCGCTGTAACTGCCGAATATGCTGTATCTTGAGCGGCTACCCAGCGCACTTGCCCTATCAAATTGCCGCCGGAAGCCGGCGTGCAATTCACATGTACCGTCACACTTGAGTCCGGCAGGAGCAGATACGGCGCAAAATCACTGCCAAAAGCATTCCCGGCATTCGTTACCCATTCTGCACGAAGGAGTTGCATGCTTGATTTGCCGGTGTTTTTGAGCGTTACTTCTTTGGCGTGGATTTGACCTATGCACACGGTATCAAACTTCAATTGCGCCGTCGCTACCAAGCGTGTCGTTGCCTGCGTTGAATCAATTCCCATTCCGTGCACCACCGCTGTCGCTGTATCTTTATCACCGGTTACCAGCAGAATTCCCTCCGCCGGACCACTACTTACAGGCGTAAAGGTAATCCTAATATCGAGCGATTGCCCTGCAGATAGTTTCATGGGGAATTGACCTGCCGGCACCGCAAATGCCGGATTACTCCCCACCATAAATGCCGCATCCGTTATCGTTATATCCGTCGTACCTTCATTGGTTACTTTGACATTATCCTGCTTGGTGCGGGTAATTTGTACATTCCCGATATCTTTCGGAAAACCGGTAAGTTGCGAAATATTCTTATCTGTTCCCTCGGCCGTAATAATCGTGCTCGCCGTCAGCAAACACGGCTGCGTCGCATCAGCAGTGAGCGTATCAGTGAATTTCCCATTCTGTGCCGTAAAAAGCACCTCCACCTTCAACGTATCACTTGGACGCAGAATCGCCGGAAGCGGAGGATTCACAACACCTTGGCTTAGTGGTGGCACGAGACCCGACAGCGCAGACACCGTCACATCCGACGTTCCCGAATTGTAAATTTTCACCTGCCTGCTCCGCACTGTACCGACCGGCACTTGTCCGTAATCGACCCCCGCATCTGCCTGCAAGCGAGGGGTAGCTTTCGTAACTTTGAGTATAATCGACTTGCTCACCGAACATGGCATTAATTTCAAATCAATTCTCCCGTACTGCACGCCATCGGGCATCGTGGCGTCTGGCTGAAATGTCACCGAATACGAACGTCCTACTCCATTCGGCAAGCTGTCACCGCGAAGGATTGTCGTTGTAAATAAAGAAGATACTGTAATTGCACTAATATTCCCAGCCAAGCCGCCACCGCTGGTATTTTTGAGAGTAAATGTCTTGGTAATCGTAGCTTGCGCGCATCCGACGAGTTCGCCGAGGTCAATCGTATCCGGCACAGAAAAGCTCACGCCTTGCTTCGAACCCTTGAGCAGCACCGATTGTTCGCCCGCGCATGGATTCGTCGTCATACGCAGCGTCGCCGTCATTACTCCACTTCCGGTCGGTTCGAATCGCAGCTTGAGTTCCCTGCTTTGCCCTGCCGGCACTCTCACCGGAAGGGATGTCATTAGCCTAAACTGCGGGTCGCTTACGGCTATCTTCGTCACTTCCATATCAATTGTATTGGCATTCTGTACGACAAGTATGGTGTCGCTTGCAGCATCGCAACCGACAAGATTGGGAAACGCCACCTCAGGCGACCGCACGCTGAGACTAGGAAGAACATGCTTGCCGCTCAGTGGAATACGAATACTATCCTTACATACACCCGCCGTAAACGACAAGCGCATTTCATTACTAAAATCACCCGCACTCTGCGGCGCATAGCGAATCACCACCGGAAGCGATTCACCGGACGGAATATCCTGCGGGAACGTCGGCGAAACGATTGAAAACGGCGCATTAATCTGCGCAGAGGATATCGTCATTTTATCGACTCCCTGATTCGTAATCGTCAGCCCCGAGTCTCTCTGCACTGCAGTACACCCTGCCGTTACGCCGAATGGAATCGACGGCTTGTCGGTCGTAAAAGCAAGTTGTAATTTCTCGCCTTTTACTTCAATTTTTACTTCGTGTCCGCACGGAGTGCCGAGAAGTGAAAGCGTGCCATTTGATACCCCTTTTCCCGGCGGAGTGTAGCGCACGGTTACCGTTTTTTTAGCGCCCTTGGCTAGCGTAAAGGGCAGACTATCGGTAATTATACATCCTGCCACCGTAGAAGCTTGCTTCGTAAATTGAATATCATCCGTGCCGGTATTGCTTACATCTAGTGTCAGAATCTTACTCGCTGTGCACACGTCGAGCGTGCCGAAGTCTAAGCGAGGTGCCGATGTGGTGGTGGTAATTTTCCGTACTTTTACCACGACAGAACCTGTGTCCATGCAACCGTTGGTATCGGAGACAATTACCTGATAATTGGTCGTAACCGTCGGTGAAGCAAGCGGTTGCGGTACCGACGTCGAACTCAGTCCGACAGCCGGCGTCCACTGATACGTATATCGGTTCGACCCTGTAACAGGATTCCCAATCACAACACCCTCGCCAAAACACACCACGGTATCTTTGCCCGGATCGACGACCGGCTTTTGATTGATGGTGACGGTGACGGTATCTTTACGCTGACACCCCTTACTATCAGTAACGGTGACCATATAATTGGTCGTTTCGCTCGGTCGAACATTAATGCGCGGCGACGTGGAAGCGCCAATGATACCGTTTGCCGGTGACCATGAATAGCTGAGCGAACCGGTTCCGCCGGTGGCAGGAGCGCCGATCGTGACAAATGGCGAACCCTCGCATAATCCAACATCAGCCCCGGCATTGAGCACCGGAGAAGGGTAAATTGTTGTGGTAAAGAGCGTATCTTTGAAGCATCCGGTAGCGGTCATGGTCTCACGGATGCGGAGGGTATCAGTGGTAGGCGCGCCGGTATAAGCCCAGCGGATAGTGACCGAATCGGAGGTAGGGGTGCCGATAATCGTACCATGCGAGGATACATCCCATTGGTAGGTTCGTCCCGATACCCGGCTTACGCTGTATTTCACATATTGATCGGCGCAGGAGATAGCGCTTGCACCGCTTATGACAGGCATCGGACCGCGTACTATGGTTATATCAGAACAGTTATCGGGTCCGATGGTAGCAGGATTCGATGAATTCACCCGTATCCGATAGCCGCTGCCGGGTGGTGTGGTATAGGGAATTGTGCACGTCATTACGCCCGAGTGCGAGCCGGTCATTGTGCCGATTGTCACAGGATTTGCAAAGCTGCCGGTAGAATCTGAAAGCTGCGCTGTGAACGTATTACTCGGCGCTATCGAGCATATCGTCGTAAACGGCACGGGCACAGCCGCACCGGGACAGTAGGATGCAGGCGCACCTCTCACTACTTCTACCTGAACCGTGCTGTCTCCGATAGGAAGAAAATGTTGGAAAGGCGTTGTAAGATTACCTACTGCGAATACTTGACCATTGTTGCTCGCCAGTGATAAAATATTCGATACCTGTCCAAATGTTACCGACCAGTCGGCTGCGGCATTAGCATTGGTATTGTTGAGTTTAGCAAAATTTAGTCTTGTTTGCCCGCCTATGGCAGAAAAATTACCTGCAACGTAAACATCTGATCCGGATACACTTAGTGCGCTTACACTATTTGAATATGGGGCTAAATTAGCATTCCAGTTAAAATCAACACCTGCATCTCTTACACTTAGTTTTGCTAGATTAGGGCGTGACTGCCCGCAGATTGTCGCAAAACTTCCACCAACATAGATATCTTCGCCTGAAACAGCCACATCAGATACTGTAGTCCCAACACTAGATTCAAAATATGTATTCCACGCATTATTTACAACGCCATAGACATTTTCAATCTTGGCAAGATTAATACGTGGCACTCCACCAATAGACGTAAATTTTCCCCCAACGAAAACATCGTTACCGGCGATAGCAATAATACTTACAGACAAGCCAGCATTTTGATCCGTACTCGTTGGGTTAGGATTCCATTGCCAAATAGCAGCACCATCGGTGTCATTCAGTTTTGCCAAGCGGCTTCGATTTTGCCCACCAATGATGGAAAAAGCACCTCCTACATATATCTCACTGCCAGATACAACTATTGGTCCTACTGTTCCGTTAGCATTGGGATTCCACGTTCCATCAGGCGCGCCGGTGGTGTAATTGAGCTTCGCAATTCTATTACGAGTAACTCCTCCAACTTTCGTAAAAGATCCTCCCACATATATGTCATTTCCGGATATAGTGATGCTAACAACAGTATTATTGACATTTGGATCCCATGCGGCGTCAAGTACTCCGGTACATCGATTATAGCGGGCAAGACGATTCCGCGCAGTAGTACCACATTGCGTAAATGCTCCACCTATATAGACATAATTTTCATCCGTCGCTACAGCATAGACATAGCTATTCGGAAGGTCTGTAAACAGCGGATTCGCCGTCTGCGCGTGCAGGGTGTGCAGGGTAGCGGCTGATACCAATAGCACACAGTGAAGGAGAATTTTCCACCAATGCGGTATTCTCCTCATCGCCGGGCTTGTGATGCTGTACTTGTATGGATTGTTCATGGGATATTCCATTCTATATACTTGAAAATTAAGAAGGATTATTGACGAATACCGGGTACATATTTCAGGGTAATTCCACACCGCACCGCATTCGAATGCCAGGAAAGGTCGGAGACGACGGGCGTGATGCCGAGGGTAAAGAGGATTTCGGGAGAGAGGATGAGGGTGCGTGTGGAATTGAGCGGTACATCGTAGCCCAAGCCGCCAATAATTGCGCCATAAACAGACGCCGCACCGGGAATCGGTTGATCGTTGATTTCATTGCGCTTGCTCGAGCCATTGGGAAACACGCCGACCTTCGGACTGACGATCATCTCCCGTTGGGAAAATTGCTTGCTTGTTATCGCAGCAAGCCGGCCACCGACAGAGAGCCAAAGCGATGAGAAGAGGTTCACTCCTACCAGCGGTTCGAGTCCCACATCCGCAAGTGATGCCTCGACCTGATGTTCGAATACCGCCGGCATATTCCCCGTAACCACTGTATTTTCAGTATGTTTCATCGCGCCGCTGCGAGTCATGTATCCGCCGCGAAGCGCAAGCCGCACCTGTCCGGCAAGGGGAAGTTCGTAGAAAAGTCCGATGGAAAGACCGCCGCCGGTGCCGTCTTCATACTGCGGACAGCACGACGGTACACCCGGAAAACTGCGGAAATCCGCCTGATACAGATTGAAATTATAATCGCTAAAAAAACCGTAGGCAGGCGATTGCTGGGCATGTGCCGGATCAGCAGTAAAGAAGGCAATCAACGCAAAAAGTGAAGACAGTAAAAAAGTGCGCATAGAGTTCAGATTGGTAGTACTAAAAACCGTTACACTAAATTACTGAAAATAATCATTCTCACCACTACCGAAGTGGCTCATTTATCGTGATTTGGATAATACGTAATCAGGTTGTGCATAAATAGGCGGGAAGCTGTATCAGCGGTTGATGAGATTGGTGAAATTTATACTTCCCGGCAGGCGTTTTGCAGTGCGATGCACGCTATTATACCAAGGGACTGAAGGGACTGAGGGGACTGAGGGGACTCAAGGGACAAGGTTTCGACTTGTCCCTACTCAACTTTTACTGACTTACTGACTTACAGACTTACAACTAAACAGACGTACGACTACCCTCCACCACATCCCAAATCTTCCATTTCAACGCTTCGATATTATCGCCGACGGCAGAGGAGATTGGCAGAGCCGGCGCGCCGCCGAATCGTAATTTCGACCATGATTTACGCCCCTCGGGCATGACGGTATCGGTCTTGCTCAGGCAGACGATTTGGGGCTTTTTGAGCATTTCCGGACTGTAGCTTTTGAGCTCATTGCAGAGGATTTTGTAGTCTTTTTTGGGGTTTTCACTAGCGGCATCGATGAGAAATACCAGCACGCGTGTTCGTTCGATATGGCGGAGGAATTGCACGCCGAGCCCGCGCCCTTCATGTGCGCCCTCGATGAGTCCGGGAATATCGGCGACCGTGTAGGACTTCTCATCCCCGATGCGTACCATCCCGAGATTGGGCACGAGTGTGGTAAACGGATAATCGGCAATCTTTGGCTTCGCTGCTGAAATTACGGAAATGAGGGTCGATTTCCCGGCATTGGGGAATCCCACAATCCCTACATCTGCCAGGATTTTAAGTTCGAGCTCGACTGTCATTTCGATCGCAGGTTCGCCCGGCTCTGCGATGCGCGGCGCCTGATTGACATTCGTCATGAACTCGGCATTACCACGACCGCCGCGGCCGCCTTTGGCGATGACAATTTGCTTGCCCGGCGTGTCGAGGTCGGCGATGATTTCATCGGTTTCTATGTTTTTAATCACCGTGCCAACGGGTAATTTCACAATCAAATCTTTCCCGCTCTTGCCGGTACAATTATACTTTTCACCCGGATTTCCATCCTCGGCATGATAATGACGCCGGTAGCGTAAGTCCAATAATGTCGTCAGTTGCGGGTCGGCTATGACAATCAAATCGCCGCCCTTGCCGCCATTTCCGCCGTCAGGACCGCCATGAGCGACAAATTTTTCGCGGCGGAAACTGATATGTCCCTTGCCGCCCTTACCCGAGCGTATCTCCACCGTAGCTGTATCTATAAAATTCATTGGTTCTCTAAAAATCGTTTTTGAATGGTTCTGCCGAATTCTACGGCAATCGAATCTGTATGTTTTTTCTTAGCGCGGATAAAATACCGCACAATCGCGGCATCGGCCTTGGCCCATGTCGAGCAATCATCAAGCTCTCCCAAAAGCTTGTGATACGCACCTTCATTGCCGTCAAAGAGCTTTTTCACGAATTTCTCCTTGAGCTTGCTGTCGATAATTGTCTCCCATCTCGGCAGAGCCGGCTGCTCGTCATGGTCAATTATTTCAGCTATTTCCTGATGTGGTATTTTCTCCGCAACGTCAATTGGTGGAATAACTTCCCGAAATTCAGGTTCAGCAATTTCCGGCGCTGCCTCGTGAGAGATTTCACTTAGTGGAATTTCCTCGGCTATTTCCTCGGCAACGTCAACCGGTGGAGTCACTTCCCGAAATTCAGGTTCAGCAATTTCCGACGCTGCTTCATTAGGAATTTCAACCTCCGGAATTTCCTCGGCTATTTCCCCCGCAACGTCAACCGGCGGAACTACTTCCCAAAATTCAGGTTCGGGTATTTCCGGCGCTGCCTCGTGGGAGATTTCACTTGGTGGAATTTCCCCGGTAATTTCCTCGGCAACGTCAACCGGTGGAACTACTTCCCAAAATTCAGGTTCGGATATTTCCGGCGCTGCCTCGTGGGAGATTTCACTTGGGGGAATTTCCTCGGTAATTTCCTCGGCTATTTCCTCGGCAACATCAACTGGCGGAGCTACTTCCCAAAATTCGGGTTCGGGTATTTCCGGCGCTGCCTCGTGGGAGATTTCACTTGGGGGAATTTCCTCGGTAATTTCCTCCACAACGTCAACCGGCGGAACTACTTCCCAAAATTCAGGTTCAGGAATTTCCGGCGCTGTTTCGTGGGGAATGTCAACTGTTGGAATTTCCTCGGCAATTTCCTCCACAACTTCAACCGGCGGAACTACTTCCCAAAATTCGGGTTCAGGAATTTCAGGCTCAGTTTCGTGGGGAATGTCAACTGTTGGAATTTCCTCAGCAATTTCCTCCACAACTTCAACCGGCGGAACTACTTCCCAAAATTCGGGTTCAGGAATTTCAGGCTCAGTTTCGTGGGGAATGTCAACTGTTGGAATTTCCTCGGTAATTTCCTCGGCAACGTCAACCGGTGGAACTACTTCCCAAAATTCAGGTTCAGCTATTTCCGGCGCTGCCTCGTGAGAGATTTCACTTGGGGGAATTTCCTCGGTAATTTCCCCCGCAACGTCAACCGGTGGAATGGTTTCCCAAGATTCGGGTTCGGCACTTTCTTCCACAACGTCATCGGGAATTTCACTTTCCGGAATATTTTCTGCTTCTTCCTCGGCAGCTTCTCCGGGCAAAGTAATTTCCCACAATTCCTGCTCGGCGATTGAAGTGTCTGTTTCTGATGGTGGCAGTGCTTCGTCGTCATCGTCATTAAAGTCGATAACCTCAAATTCGGGAACAAGTTCACCGCTTTCGACGAGGGTAAGAATGGTAATCACGACTTCTAAAAACTGTTCTTGCGATACCTGTTCTACATTTTCTTCATAGAGCATTCGCTCTAATTCTTTGGCGATAAGATCGACTTTTTTGTCATCGAGGAAGACGATGAGCGCTTCGGTGGGCACGGTCCAGGCTGTGGAATCTTCGATATGAGGGTTAAAAAATTCGAACAGCGGCTCGAGTAAATCGACGAATTGGTGGGGAGAGAGGTCGAGGATATATTCGTTGTCGATTGTTTCGATAATTTTCTGAAATTCGACGACCGAGAGCAGGTCCATTGCCGGATAGTGGGAATAGGTCTTGCGTGCCCAGGCGTAGAAACCCTTGGTAAGATAGGAATAATCGGCTAAATATTCGAGACGTAAGAGGATTTCGTAGATCGTTTTGGTGGGGCCGCCGCGGTAAACGAACCATTTGAGGGTCGTGCGGGGGCGGCAGAGGAAGTTCAGCCGTACTTTTGCGGCTGCATCGATAGTCGAGAGTAATACGTCGTGGTCAAAGTGAGCATTATGGCGGAGTGCATCATCCAATTGCTTAAAAATCGGGGCAAATTCGGGCGCTGAGGTATCGAAGCGATGATGGTCAAGCCATTGGTTTTGCTCCTCGTAGAGCCACCAATCCACTTCACCGGTAAAGAAGCGTTTGTAGCTTTCATTGATGGCTTCATTACTTATAATATCACGAAGGAATACATATGGCTGTGCCTGCGGGAGCTTAGCAATAAGAAATTTTTTGAGCTGTTCAATTTCAAGTTCGAACATGTACACACTCCGATAATCGATTATAATTCAAAGGGATAGCACTCACGATAGGAAGAGAGAACGCGGCATTTTGCAGCAGAATTGCTACTATAATACCACGAAAATAAAATATAACCAAGAAATGCTTTCGGGGAGAATAAAAAAACGGCTCGGCGGGTATGACTACCGGCCGAGCCGCGGGGAATTATCCACTGACGGAGGAGGGGTTATTTATCCCACCATACGCGACTGAAGAGAGAAACTCCGGCATTGACTTTCTCGAGTTGAACACGATTCCGTGTGCGCTCGCTGAGCGGATACGGGAAGCGGCGGGGTACCTGTGAACCTGTGATCGGAGTAAGTGTCGGGAATTCTGTACGGCGCCAGTCAACCCAGCTTTCGGCTTGTGTAAACAGTGCAATGTACTTTTGCTCCATAATTGCTTTGAGTGTCAGCCCTGCTTCACCCGGATTGATTTTGGGAATTGCAAGATATGCAGCGATAGTAGCAGAATCGGCACCCACTTTGGCGCATGAAGCGGCAATACCTGCCAAATAGGCTGCATGTGCTTTGGCTTTGTCGCCTGTTTGAAATGCACATTCTGCTTCGATAAATTTTGCTTCTGCGTAGGTGACCAGCGGCACAGCGGAATTGATCGATGCATAGAATTCGCCGGGTGCGGATTCGGTTGTGTACTTTTTATTGGCATCCTCTGCAGCATAGGCAGTCAAGCGGGGATCAGCAGCATCGAGGAGCGACATAATCACGGGTCCCATCGATATATCGCCGCGTTGATCCATAAATTGATAGAGAGGGTTAGCCTCGGTCTCGAGTGCGCCAAATGTGAACTGTGCATCATCGGCATTATCGGCAAAATTTTTGGTGCTGAGAGCAGCCAGCGCCTTGGTATAGGCACCCGGGTCCACTTTTGCAGTATGCAGAGCATATCGTGCTTTGAGCACACTTGCCGTTTGGCTCCACTTAGCCATAGAGCCACCGAAAATCAGGTCATCGGCAGCAGGTTTAAAATTGCTGACTGCAGCGGCACTATGAACCAAAGCAGAGTCCAAAAGCCCCTGAATTGCTGCATAGATTTCCTGCTGAGACTGATACGCCGGCATTAGGTTGCCATTACCTTTGAAGCAGTCTGCATACGGAATATCGCCAAAAAGGTCTGTCATTGTACCGAGCGAATATGCCATAAGTACTTCACCTACCGCTTGATAGTGAGGCGCACCTGATGTACGGGCTATTGATATGATATCATTCATATCCTTCATACATCCGGCATACATGTTAAATTCCCAGATGTTGTTGACATCTGATTCTGTAAAAGCATAGCCGTAATATCCTGCGTGTTGACGGCCAATTCCCGTATAATGCTGAGTAAACAGACCCGTATAACGACCGATATCGCCACCCATTTGATATGCCAAGCCGGCTTCTGCTGTCGGCAGAATTACCTTGAGCGAGGCTGTTGTAAGGTTGTTGGGGTCGGTATTAATACTCGAATCTATCCATTTATCACACGAGCCAAGCATAGCGGTTAATGCGAGGCAAAGCAATCCTGAAATTAGTTTTGTTTTCATAATAGTAGTATATTTTTTGGGTAATTATTGATTAAAAGCACGATTAGAAATTAACACGTAATGCCATAGTATATGTCTTGGTACCCGGCATATTGAAGTAGTCAATTCCTTGTGCGTTGTTTGCACCAAGCAAGCTTGTCTCAGGATCCACACCTTTGTAGTTGGTGCTCAGCCATAAATTTCTACCCGACAAGGAAATTTCAACATTTGAAAACGGCAAACTCTCAATAATTGACTTTGGCAAGCGATAGCTGAGCGTTACTTCGCGTACGCGAGTCCAGCCGGCATCTTCGATAAAGTCTTCGGTATTATCACCTGTAAACCCATTTCCACGACCTCCTCCTCCGGTAGGTAAACCTGAGTACCAGTCTTGATCAAGTGTCACTTCCATCGTATTGGGCTTACCGTCGATGACGGGATTACCATCGGCATCTAAATGACCTGTCACACCTGTATAGACTTTCTTGGCACCGCGATCTGCTGTACCGTCGGAGGTACCAAAGTAGTACATTGCCGAGCGGGTTCCATTCCAGAGCACACCGCCTTTTTTGATATCCAACAATACCGACAATGTTATACCTTCATAAGAAAAGGTATTACGGAAGCCCATCGTCCAGTCGGGTGTCGCACTTCCGAACGCTTTTTCCTGAGGGTCGATCATTGGGAAGCCGTTGTTGGCATCATTGGTGTCATTACTAATGACTAAATTACCGTTCGCATCACGGAGGAAGCCTTTACCAAAGATTGTCGCATACGGCAGTCCTGCCACAGCACGCACCGATGCTCCTTCAAATCCACCCAAGAAGATGTTCTCCACACCATCGGTCAAGGCAACGACCGTATTGGTATTTTTTGCAAAATTAACCTGTGCATCCCAACGGAAGCCGCTCATATCAATCGGATTAGCCGTGAGCATGACTTCAATACCCTTGTTTTCAATTTCACCGGCATTTTTCAGCACTGCATTAAATCCCGATGTCGCTGCAACCGGTACCGAGAAGATTTGGTCCACACTATTTTGCTTGTAATAGCTAATGTCAAGACCGAGACGATTTTCAAAGAATTTGAGGTCGAGTCCGAACTCAATGGCCTTGGTTTTTTCGGGTGTCAAATTGCTGCTGCCGAGCGTATTACCCTCCATATATCCTACGAGTCCTCCGTAGGGGAATGATATACCACTTGTCCAGCCATCACTGTAAAATCCCTGATTGTAGGTCGTGACCGTCGAATAAATCGGAGCATCTTTACCCACTACAGCATAGGATACTCTGAGCTTACCGTAGGAAAATATATCACTTTGATCCATCAGCTCGGTAAAGACAAAGTTACCGTTGACCGAACCGTACATAAATGAATTATTGAGCGGGTCAGGAAGGGAAGTGGACCATTCATTGCGAAGCGTACCGTTGAAGAAAAGAAAATCTTTATACTTCATCGTCAGGTCGCCGTAGAATGCAGCCGTCCGCTTTGAATTGAACGATTCACGGGATATTTGACCTTGTGTGTTGGAAATATGATAAAAATCGGGAACAACGAGTCCATCACCCTGTACATACAACTGGCTGTTTGACGTGGCAAATACGTTGTTACCAATCAACAGCGTACCCGTCAAATCATCCGTAATTTTTCGATTGATTGTCAGAATAAGATCAGACGTAATATCACGGTTGTAATGCTCATCATAGGACACCTGTCCCTGTGGAAGCGTACGGGAGCCGATTGCAAATGAACCGTCGCGACGGTCACTGTAGAAGTCTCCGCCGATACGATACATCACATCAGCCCATTCGGAGAGAACTAAATTCAACTGCACATTACCGATAATTCTATCGACATCATCGGTAAACGGATTTTTATTTGCTGTCCAGAATGGATTGTCATATCCGCCGCCGCCGCGGTAGTTACGCTGTCCGCGTGTATCAGCAAATTGATATGTACTTTCAATATCTGCTGCTTCCTGACCTTTGCCATTACCGTTCGAATTGTCAAATGTAGGCGGCGTACGGAGCAGACCAAGCATAATACCGGATGTGTTGGAGCCTTGTTGGATTCTGGAGCCACCGGAATTCATGTAGCTGAGCGAACCCGTCGCTTTGAGGTTGGAGGCAATTTTAGCGTCACCGGAAATCTTAACCGTCGTTCTCGTAAACTCATTATTCGGAATGACGCCATATTGCTTAAGATTAGAGAACGAAACATAATAAGTACCTGCATCGCTGCCGCCGGACATGCTGAGCGAGTTGTTGTAGGTCGTCCCGGTGGTAAAGAAGTTGTCGAGGTTATCATAGGCTGATACCGGTATTTTTCCGGCCGGATTACTCGCTCCTACGATGTTACCATTTTTATCAAACCGATAAGTGCCTTGGTCCCATTTCAGAGTATCAATTCTTGCACCCCACGATAATGCCTGTCCTGTATTCGGTGCACGGTACTGTCCTCCGGTACCTTGTGAATATAGTTTCTGCATTCCCGGCAGCTGACTTACCTGATCAAACCCCACAGAAGTATTATACGTAATGTCAATCTTGTCGCCTAAGCCCGATGAGCCGCGCTTGGTCGTAATGACAATCGCTCCACCCGACGCACGTAAGCCATAAAGAGCTGTAGCGGAGGGTCCTTTTAAGACAGTCATCGACGCCACATCTTCAGGATTGATATCGATGGCTCTATTGGAGAAAGCAACGCCCGAGAGAAGGTTATTGACACCGTTATCCGGGTTACCACTCGCCGTCTGAGAGTTGTCAATCGGAATACCGTCGATGACAAACAGCGGCGAATTGTCTCCCGTAATCGACGATGCACCACGGATGATGATATTCGACGATGCGCCTGCCACACCTGCCGAACTGTTAATCTGTACACCGGCTGCTTTCGCCGATAATGATTGTACTAAGTTCACTTCTCGCGACTGCGTAAGCTCACGACCGCCCACTTCCTGCACCGCATATCCCACCGCCTTTTTTTCCTTTTCCAGACCCACCGCCGTCACGACGACTTCGTTTAATTTCATCGCATCTTCTTCGAGTACAGCATTTATTTCATCGCTTTGGCCGATGGCTGCTTCTTTTGTTTTCATACCTATCATTTTAAAAACCAATGTCTTGGCATCTTTTGGCACCATGAGTTTATATTTCCCGTCTGCCTTGGCATACGTACCAACGGCGGTACCTTTGACCAGCACGGTAGCACCGGAAAGTGGTGTACCCTGCTTGCTCGTCACTTTTCCGGTTATCTGCCGGTTGTCCTGAGCCGATACATTGCCCACAAGAGCAAGTATCATCAATACACAAAAAGAAGTACAAAATGTTTTCATATCATCTAATAAATTGTGAGAGAAATTAATTTGAAATTTACAACTGCGCACGAATACAGGTACAGCATTGAAACAATGCCACAACTCTAGTACTCGTAATTAATTATGATTATAAGGCGGGATTCCCGAGTCGGTATTCGTAAGAAGATTCGGCTTTTTTATGAATACGTTCTCGACGGCTTTTTTACAGTAGGAATATATCCTTTTGTCAGGGGGGAGCTTTGACGACACTTAGCATGAATGAGTACACATCTTCCATACATCCTCCATTGTTTAATACAACAAAATACTACAACTACACTTGTGGGTTGTTTCTTTTTTCGGCTCTGTTGTCCGGCAGTATTTGCAGTAGTCTGACACTACAAAATCAAGGTGAGGCGATCGTATGGGGGGCGAGAAAGAATAGTACTGCAAACTCTGCCGATAGTTCTGGGGATACACCTGCGTTACAAGCGCAGACTATCGTTCTACGGCAATTAAAATTCCTCGTTACGGGATTTTAATGTGTGAAATTAAACAAAAATACAGTACAGTGCAAGTGATTTAATATGTAGGGAGGGTTTTCTCTCAGCGGAAGGCCAAAATGTACCAGTAAATAACCGGTGATACCATCAGAATACTGTCAAAACGGTCTAAAACGCCGCCATGTCCGGCCAGAATCTGCGAACTGTCCTTCACGCCCGCATCGCGCTTGAGCAGTGATTCGGCGAGGTCTCCTGCCTGACCAATCGTCCCGGCAATCGCGCCCATCGCCACTGCGTGCATCACCGGCAATGACGGCAAAAGCCAGGCCGCAACCGCCACACACCCGCCAACCGCCGCAATCGCCCCGGCAATCGCTCCTTCCCAGGTTTTATTAGGACTTACACGTTCGAAGAGTTTATGCCTGCCAAAAGCCCGTCCCGCAAAATACGCCGCCGTGTCGCAAAGCCATATCGCAATAAACACCGTGAGAATAAAATACCCGCCCATGTCGCCGGACATACCAAGTATCCCGGGCATCATGCGGATACCGAGCAAACATTGAAAAAACAGCGCCACATACGCCACGCCACCCACCGTCGAGGCAATATTAAGCATCGCATTAGGCTTACCTCGGAAGAGTTCGATGAGAAGCGCCGTGACCGACAGCAGCGTCAGCGCGCCGGCGGCAATTGTATTCGAGGAAAGTACGCCGACAAACATCTCGGATGAGAATTTAAAAAACAGAATCTGCATCAATGCGCCGGAGACAATTCCCAACACCGCATTCGGAAACATCCCTTTTTGCTCGGCCATTCGGTAGAATTCCCAAAGCCCGATTGAGGACGCAAGCACAATCAGCCCCAAAAAGGCAACGCCGCCATAAAGAATAATACCGACCAAAGCCGGAATCCCGACGAGCGCGACCAATATCCGTGATGTAAGATTACTCATAATTTTTCGTAGAATAGAAATTCCCTAACTTTTTGCAAACCCTACCGGTTTGGTCACCACAATATCCATCGAAATATCGAGCGCCGGCGCTGAATGCGTAATCGCACCAATCGAGATAAAGTCAACACCCGTCTCGGCATACTCGCGTACATTCGCAAGATTAATTCCGCCCGATGCCTCGGTTTCATAGCGTTTATCGACAAATTCCACGGCTTTTTTCATACGTTCCGGCGTGAAATTATCAAACATTATCCTATGAATTCCACCGCACTCGACCGCCTCCCAGACATCCTCAAATGTCTGCGTTTCGACTTCGATTTTGATACGGTCATTCGGCATTTCCTCCCGACATTTGCGGATCGCCTTGCGGATCCCACCGGCAGCGGCAATATGATTGTCCTTGATCATCACCATGTCAAAAAGCCCTACCCGATGATTCTCCGCACCGCCGACCTTGGCAGCGTATTTATCGAGTATCCTCCATGCAGGTATCGTCTTACGCGTGTCGAGTATCCGCGCGCCGGTGCCCTCGACTGCCCGCACGAACTTACTCGCCATCGTGGCCACACCGCTCATCCGCTGTAGAAAATTAAGCGCAGTACGCTCACCCGAAAGTATCGCCCGACTCGAACCGTCCACCCGCGCAATTACCGTCCCCGCCTTGACATGCGTTCCCTCAGCCACGAACGGCTGCCAATTAATATCCGGCGACAAGTCCTGAAAGACGAGTTCAGCTATCCTCAATCCGCATATCACACCATCTTGCTTGGCAAGTACACTCGCACCGGCAAGAGAATCTTCCGAAAAAATACTTTCGCTTGTAATGTCACCTGTGCCAATGTCCTCATGAAGCGCTATCTGTATCAAGCGGATGACGGAAGCATCGTGAAGCCCGTAATTCATAGATATATCAGGAAATAATGAATATTTATAGTTTAAAGTGTCACAAAAATACAGTTTTACGGGAATGTAACGCCCCGCCTGAAGAATTTTTTGTACCCCTTCTGCTCATTCCAAACGCGCGCCTGCGGTCACCCATTGCCGTCCAAGCGTTCGGAAGAATGGCACGCAGATACCGCTGATTTTGTATGATGGAAGATGATAGGGAAAGGTGTGGTGTTAAGATCACGATAACAAACTCAAATATCAGCGAAAATCATAAAAAATCAGCGCCATCAGCGTGCCATTATCACTCCCCCAGCAAGTCCGGACGCCGAGCACGCGTCTTCTCAAGTGCCTGCTTTTCCCTCCACTTCCGTATCTCGGCATGATTCCCGCTTAAGAGCACATCCGGCACCCGCGTTCCCCGAAAATCCGCCGGACGTGTATAATGCGGCGCATCCAACAGCCCTTGCTGAAACGCATCCTCAAGTGCCGACTCGGCATCGCCAATTGCTCCCGGGAGCAGGCGTACGATCGAGTCCACCATCACGAGCGCAGGCAGCTCGCCGCCACTAAGCACATAATCGCCAATGGAAATTTCCTTCGTCACCAAAATATCGCGTATCCGCTGATCAATTCCCTTGTAATGTCCTGCGAGGATAATGATATTCTTCGCAAGTGAGAGTCCGTTTGCCATTGTCTGATCGAGCATTTCACCATCGGGCGAGGCATAAATCACATGGTCGTAGTCACGCTCGGCAAGGAGCTTTTCGATACATGCAAAGACCGGCGCGCATTTGATAATCATTCCCGCGCCACCACCGAAAGGTGTGTCGTCGATATGCTTGAATCGGTCTTCTGCATAGTCATGCAGATTATGCACATATATCTCCACCACGCCTTTAGCACGGGCGCGGCCAATGATACTTTCCGAGAGTAATGGCTCGACGAGAGCCGGTACACCACTCACAATATCAATTCTCATCAGGGACATCATCACCTCCAGTAGCAAGTTCACGTAATCCCGCAATGAGTTCAACTTCAATGCGCTTATGAGGAATATCAACGAGCTTGACCACGTCATCAATCACCGGCAGCGGAATATCGCCCTGCGTTGTGGTCAGTACCCACACGTCATTCGCCGGCATGATCCACACATCGGTAATCGTGCCGAGATGCTTGCCGGTGGACTGTTCGATAACCGCGCAGTCGAGAATTTCGCCGATGGTGAATTCATCTGCATTACCCGAACGCAAGAGTGCATCCTCGACAAACACGCCTTCCTCACGAAGCGCAGCCGCAGACTCGGGCGAGGTAATACCGGCAAATGACATCAGCACGCCGCGCTGCGCCGGACGGAGCGAAGCAAGCTTGTAGGGCTTGGCGAATTGACCCGAAAAACCGATATGAATCGTTGAATTGGGAGGTAAATTAAGCGTTGGAGGCGCCTCAGAGACAAACACCGAACCGTCGGTGCCATGTGTGCGGAGAATTGTGCCGATGTAGCGTAGGGACATAAAAATCAATTAAATAGGAGAAACTGTAAATAATACTCTCGTTGGAATGTGCGTAAAATTCCTGAAAATATGGTCTTTACGACCGTCAAAACAAAACTCTTCCCGCTCGCGGGCGATATGCTCTTTGTCCCGCATTTCAATCAGAAGTGTGCCATCACACACATACCCGCGGATGATGCCTGAAGCGCGGGTAAAGTCTTTCGTCATCACGGTTTCGGGCGGGAGGTAGAGTTCGAGGAACTCCGTATCCTTTTCATGCCGCAGCGGCCGGAGCAGCAGAAGAGAAAATTCCCCGTCTTTCCGGCTACCGTCGAGGAGAATCGACTGATTCCGCGTCTGTACCATCGCTTCCGGATCGAAGGCAAATCCCTCAACCGTATCCTGCGTTTTGCTCAAAAACCATTCGAGCGAATAATTATACACCGCGAGCAACTTCCTCAAATCCTGCGACTTAATGCGCCGTTGCCCGCTCTCGACGAATCCAACGAAGCTCTTCGATAGTCCCGAGCCGGCGGCGACGTCATCGAGCGTTTTTTCGCACACTCTGCGCAGCAGGCGGAGATTTTCGCCGAGTTCTTTGGGAAGTGTGAGTAAGTCTTTGGATTGCATGGGGGATGGGAAGGATGTCGCAAGGCAAGTACATTTTCTTTCTTGCCTGAAGATTGTATAAAAATGAGACCTTCTAGAGAAATTGGATATTATGAATCAATCCAAGGGCAACGAACTACCTATCTAATGACCACTATACCGTAAAGAGTTTATCAAAAGCCCATTTTGCGGGATTATCAGTAACATATTGGGAAATAGTACGATACGACTGTTCATTGCGAATAATGTGTTCATAATAATTACGTTGCCACAATTTCCCCATTGGTTTATTCTTTGATTTGTATATTTTCAAACAACCGTTAGATACAAGTGATTTATATGCACCGATGATAGCTGGGATAGTACCGTGTACTACCTGCGTAGGGGCAATCCCTTGCGGTTGCCCCGCGTATGCTGTTTCTCCCATAAAGGATTGGGCAACCGTAGGGGCAATCCCTTGCGGTTGCCCCGCGTATGCTGTTTCTCCCATAAAGGATTGGGCAACCGTAGGGGCAATCCCTTGCGGTTGCCCCGTGTCTGCTGTTTCACCCATACCGTCTTGGGCAACCGTAGGGGCAATCCCTTGCGGTTGCCCCGCGTATGCTGTTTCTCCCATAAAGGATTGGGCAACCGCAAGGGTTGCCCCTACGTCTTTTACGATAATTATCCCATGTATATGATTAGGCATGATTTGAAAAACATCTACCTCAATATTTATAAAACGGTTAGGCAATGCTATCCATTCATTTGCGGCAATCAACCCACATTCATTCAACATCATTTTATCGTTTTCAACTGTGCCAAATCTACACACTTTATCTTGACAGCAAATGGTTATGAAATATGCACCTTCCTGTGAATAATCGTACCCCGACAGCCGAATAGATCTGCGGTGATGAATTTTTGGATTGTAATGATTGGTGTTCATTATATAGTATTATATTTTTTCGCCATTTGGTATAAACAAATCGATACCATTTTCCATATCTCGCAACCCGATTTGGGCAACCGTAGGGGCAATCCCTTGCGGTTGCCCCGTGTCTGCTGTTTCACCCATACCGTCTTGGGCAATCGTAGGGGCAATCCCTTGCGGTTGCCCCGCGTATGCTGTTTCACCCATACCGTCTTGGGCAATCGTAGGGGCAATCCCTTGCGGTTGCCCCGCGTATGCTGTTTCTCCCATAAAGGGTTAGGCTATCGTAGGGGCAATCCCTTGCGGTTGCCCCGCGCGTATGCTGTTTCTCCCATACCGTCTTGGGCAACCGCAAGGGTTGCCCCTACGGTTATTACCATTTTCTATTTGTGTACCCATAACGTCTTGGGCAACCGCAAGGGTTGCCCCTACTCACCATTCCCCTCCAAAATCTCCACCGCACCATGCAACTGATACAGCTTGCGTGCGATCGTCTTTTGCTCGTGGATGAATTTATCATTTCGGCGGGATTCCTCTGCTATTTCAGCCAGATAGCGCGTTCTCTCGGGTGGGATAATGTAGATTTTCTGACTCGATTCCGTTGGAATTTCCAGCGATGACTGCCAGCCGAGATTCATTTTTTCATTGAGCGCTTCGATGATGGCCAGGTACAGCGCGTTCGTGCCGGGGTCGTTGAATTGTGCGGCAATCGTGCCATAGACCGGCATGTCCTCGGGCTTACGATTCCAGAAGCCATGACTGCGCTGATACTGTTTTTTCACATCCCGAAGCGCATCGAGCGCGCCGCGCTTGTCGAATTTATTGAGCGCAATAATATCAGCATAATCAACCATATCAATCTTCTCAAGTTGGCTCGCAGCACCGTATTCGGGCGTCATCACATAGAGCGACACGTCGGCGATGTGCGTGATTTCAGAGTCGCTTTGACCGATACCGGCGGTCTCGACGATGATCAGGTCATAACTTGCCATTTTAAGTAAATCAATCGCCAGATGCACGTTTTTATTGAGCGCGATATTCGCCTCGCGCGTTGCAAATGAACGCATATAGACGCGGTCACTGCTCACGGAATTCATACGGATTCTATCGCCCAACAGCGCCCCGCCGGTCTTGCGCTTCGACGGGTCAACGGAAATGACACCAATAGTTTTGTCTTTGAAATCTTCGAGAAAACGCAGGATAAGTTCGTCCGTAAGCGAAGACTTACCCGCGCCGCCTGTACCGGTAATTCCCAGCACGGGAATCGGCGATTCCACCTTCGGCGGCGTAAGCTGCTTGCGCTCGAGCATCGAAATTGCCTGCGCAATGGCAACGGGATTCTTCTTGGTCACTTCGCCCAAAAGTGCGTCTGAGGCAAACGTCATCGGCGTTTCGAAGTCGGCTTGCATCACGAGGTCATTGATCATGCCCTGCAGTCCGAGCGAACGTCCGTCATCGGGCGAGTAAATCCTTGAAATTCCATAGGCATGTAATTCTTCCATTTCCTGCGGAAGTATCGTGCCGCCCCCGCCGCCGAAAAGCTTGATATGCCCGGCGCCCTTTGCCTTGAGCAAGTCGTACATATACTTAAAATATTCGACATGCCCGCCCTGATAACTCGTGAGCGCTATCGCCTGCGCGTCTTCCTCAATTGCGCAGTCCACCACATCCTGCGCCGAGCGGTTGTGCCCGAGATGAATTACTTCCACGCCGGTCGATTGGATGATCCGGCGCATGACATTGATAGCAGCATCATGCCCGTCAAAAAGCGAGGCAGCGGTTACGATACGAACGGTATTCCGGGGCTTGTAGGGTTGTAAGGGAGCTGTCATAATCGATTATTATTATTGAAGATTGATGTATAAATGTACGTACTTATATCTCATTGATTGGTAAATCTCATCGTCGGTACCGGAAATGGTTCCGGTAGTCAAATTCATGCGTCATCTGTCGAAATAGTACTCTCCGCTGTATTCGCAGGATGCTTTCCATTGCTGCTCAGCCATACTGCGCATGCATACCCGGCTAACGGGAAAAAAGCCGGATAGATAAACGACTGATAGCGCGGGAGGACGTATGTCAGTACAAATACTCCTGTATAGCAGACAAAGAGCGCACCCCACAGCGGCCACAGAGCGCGGTACTCCTTGCGACGGAGGAGATAGTACAATCCGGCACTGCACAGCGCAAAAACAGCCAGCGACGGTATCACATACAGCGGATGCCGTGCTTTCTCGTAATACACATCGATTGTCCACAGCATGACTACTTTTTTGAATGCCAGCCAGAGGGCGCTGCCCGGCTGCGCCTGTACGTACCCGATGACTTCACGTTTATAAATCTTGTCGGCATGTCCTTCGAAGTGTGCGTCGTAGTCTATACTGTCGAGCGCACGGGTAATATGTGCAAATTCTACTTTATTCTCCCATATTTTAAAATGATTAGCGCCTGTTCCGGAGCCGCTTGAATAGGGATTGTACCCACGCCATATCTCACGCCAGGGATGTCCGGTCACCGGTATAAATCGCCCGAATTCCCGGTAATTCCGCACCGTCCACCAGCCGGTCGCAAGGGCGAATGCCATACAACAGAAAGCGATTGCACGAATTCTTGCAGCAGCGGGGTATTTTCTGCCCCATGCCAGTATGATGGCTGCGACGAGGACAAAGAATATATAATAGAATTCACTCCGAAGCAGCGACAGCAGCCCGGAGGTGACACCAAGCAAAATAAATCCAAGCGTATCGAAGCGTTTATAGACTCTCACCGCGCTCCAGACCACACCCACAAACATCGGAGCATACAAGGCAGCGCCACTCAATGTAACGGCAGTCATCGCAACAGGTAAATAGAGCACACAGATAATTCCTGCCCACCGCCCCGCACTCTCCCCAAATGCACTCCGCGTAGCACCAAAAAGGAGCAGCGGCAGAAGTGAGCCAATGACTGCCTGTATCATAAGTAATGCTTGCAAAGCGCCCGTGCCCACTCCAAAGAGCATAAAGTAACCACTGTAAAAATAAGGCACTAACGGCGGCATAAATGTCGTAACATACGGCGGTGGCTGCGTCTGCATGAACTGATACCGCGCAGCATCAAAAGACTCATACGGCCAATGCATCGCAAAGCCATGACCATTGATGATATTTTGACTAATAATGTATGGCTCATACATATCAAGACCATACAGCTGACCAACCGTAAAAACTACTGCCAGCCGCATGAAAAGCGCAGCACAGAATATCGTCAGAATATATCGCTTCGGCGTTAACGCTTCGACTGAGCGCAACATCGTCAGTATTCGATTCATATTTATCCAATCACTCTAATAATCTTTTTTGATAAATAGTTGCGTGCCCTACCGCGCCACACTGCCGGCACGAATCATCCCAAGCAGCGCATCCAAGACACCCGTAAGCGCCGCGACTGTGTGTGGGTCGCTCACCATGCCATTCGACAATTTCTGATACACTGCCGGAATACTCAGCACACCACCCGGCGGCACACGCGTGCCGAGCGCCTGCAACGTAAGCAGCAATGATGCCATTGCCTTATCGCCACCCGATGGCAGCGGAGAGGCACTGATGGCAGCCACCGGCTTTTCGTTGTATTGCGCAGAAGAGACCATCCAGTCCAAGCTATTTTTGAGCACACCCGGCACCCCGAATGCATACTCCGGTGTGCAGATGACTACTCCGTCTGTAGCGGCAAGCAGCGCCCGCAGATGCGTCACCGCCTCGGCTACCTTCTCCGTATCCCGCTCAGGCGAGAAATGCGGTAAGTCGCCAAGATGCTCATAGATTGTAAATTCCACACCCTCCGGCGCAAGGGAAGCGACCGACTGCAATATCACCGCATTGGTCGAGCCTACACGTAAACTGCCCGAAATTCCAAGGATTTTTATCGGCGAATTGTGTGGCATACGTTGTACTACATGAACGTAAATGAATGGGTTATTGACTGCGAAAATACGTTTTTTTTTGGGTTCGGTTGTGCATATTCCGGGCGTTTGCTGCGGTCACCCTTGGCCGTCCAACCGAAGTACTTCAACGCAGAACAAAAAAAAGACCTCTTGCATTCAATCGCAAAAGGTCTTTTTGAGGTGCGGCTGCCGGTAATTATTCGTTTCTACGCGAAACAGCAGCCGTTGTGTGAATTGTCGAAGCTCCTCCTGCCTTACGGGAGCACTTTATTTCCCTGAATCACCCGAAAGATAATGGAGATAACTGCAATAACCAGAAGGATATGGATCATCCCGCCGACGCTGTAGGCGAAGTAACCGATCGCCCATAAAAGAATGAGCAGTACCGCGACGGTATAGAGGAGATTGTTCATTGTAATTGATGATAACGTGTGAGAGAATTGATACTTATAACGAAACGGATTTAATAGTAACGAATACATACCACCACTGTCATTCTGAACCCTTCTTAGGGTGAAGAATCGAAATTTGCAGTAACATCTTGCCGGTACGACCTCATCACGTTTCGATTCTTCGGCCTCTACGACTCCCTCAGAATGACATACTTTTTAAACAATTTTGGTATTATTTCACGAGTATCATTTGTTTTGCCGTGACGAGCGTACCTACTTCTAAGCGATAGATATACATTTCACTACCGAGAAATGAGGCAGTATCAATCGTAAATGTCGCCGAATGTGCGCCTGCATCCTGCACGCCGCTCACGAGGGTCGCCACTTCTTTGCCGAGCATTGTAAATACTTTGAGGATAATCATATCCGATTTTTCAATTGAATAGTCAATCGTCGTCGAAGTACTGAATGGATTCGGATAATTATCCGAAAGCGAGGATTGATTACCGGCAATCGGACTCATCACCCCAAGCGGACCAAAGCGTAAATCGGTCGAAAGGATAGGAGTAAGCTGATAGCCGCAGACAAAATTTGCCGTTGCCTGACTGAGTACACCTTCAAATGTCGCGAGCTTGCCGTAAATCGGCATCCCAATCATCCGCGTATCACCACTCTTACCAATGCGAATGACGACCGTATTGGTCTTGTCGGTGGTGTCGGTATTCTGATAAATCTTGGAAGCACTAAATACAAGATCACTGTCAGCATTTACGGTTAGGTTATTGACCCTGATCATACAGCTTTCGTACTGTTCGCCCGTGAGTGCTATCTGCTCGAGCGTCAGCGTGGCTGAGGCGGGAAGAGGATTCGCTCTGGCAAGACGTATAAATCCTACTAAATCTCGTGTTGTAATTACTTTAAGGTAGTCCTGTTCGGAAATCCGACCTTCGACCCGTACTCTATCACCCATCGCGATTTCACCACTTTGTACATTAGTATAATACACACCCGACTCTTGGAAGAGCGTGAGTCCGCCGGTTGCATCCTGAATGCGGGTATAATTGCCAAGCGTCCGTGTGACAATCCCCTCGATGATGATAAGTGTACCAATCGGCAAGTCTCGGGCTGCTCTGATGGTATTAACGCCGATTGTGTCTATCCCCGTTCCCGTCACAGCGATATGGCTGCTGCCTGCATTATGGGAGAATTCAATGTCGGCAGATATCTTCCCCTGCACGAGCGGCGCAAAGGTGATTAAAAATTCCTGTGACGCATTCGGTGCAATAGTGCCGATGATGGGCGTGATGGAATAGCGCGGCGAGCTCACATTAATATCCGAAATAATCAAATCCGTCGCGCCGGTATTGGTCACATAGACGCTTTTTTGACGGGATGTTTTCACCCGTACATTCCCAAAATCGAGACTGAGCGTATTGGCCGTGAACTTCGGCACAAGATCGCTGCCCGAGCTATTCCCCGATATATACATTGTGTCCCGCGGATTGACTGCATTATGATGAAATGCGATAAATCCATTCTGCGTACCCGTTGCAAGCGGTGAGAAGGTCACATAAAATTTCCGTGCTGTCCCCGCCTCGACGACACCGGTGCCAAGCTCGACACTGTAGTATCTGTTACTCGATGTAGCACTGAAGATGATCAGATTCGCCGTCCCGACATTGGTCACGACCACACTGTCTTTCTTGCTCGTCCCACTGATAACAGTACCAAATACCAGACTCGACGGCTTGATGGAAAACGACGCAAAGACCGGATTGCCGACGCCTGTACCGCTTACGTGAACAGAGTCCTTGATATTAGTGGAATTAATCGTAAAACGGATATAGCCTTCATGGAATCCGGGTGCAAGCGGTGTAAAGGTAATTTCAAATTTCCGGGATGCTCCTACCGCCATCGTTGCGTTCACCGCCGTCACCGTAAAGCTCGGATTCGTCGATACAAAGCTCGAAATAATCAATCCTGCCGTGCCGGTATTGGTGATCGTCATACTGTCTTTTTTGGTTGTTCCGTTGATCACATTGCCAAAATCAATATCGGTTGGCGTCACAGCAAATTTCGATGACGTGCCGGTACCGTTTAACACGATGGTATCTCTCAAATTAGCAGCGTTGTGGGTAAAGATAATCAATCCTGATGATCCGCCGTCGCTCATCGGTTCGTACGTAAAGTAATACTTCAGCGTACCACCGGGCGTAATCGTCGCCTCCGTCGGTGTGACGGTAAAGACTGCATTCGTGCTGATGACACTTGTAATCAGTAAATTCGATGTGCCGGTATTGGTCACGATGGCGGAGTCGGTTTTTTGGAGTCCTTTACGAACATTCCCAAAGCTAATCGCGCTGACATTTGCCAAAAATTTTGGACCAAGCCCATTGCCACTGACCGTAACCGTATCTTTCGATTTAATCGCATTGTGATTGAAGATCAGGATGCCGGTTTGCGCGCCGTCGGCAAGCGGAGCATAAAGGATGTAAAATTTCATCGAAGAACCCGGCGTAATTGTTCCTGCAGAAGGAGTTACCGTAAAGTATGCATTACTGATTGTGATGCTCGTCACCACTAAATTAGCCGCACCTGAATTGGAAACTGTGACCGAGTCTTTTTTATTTAATCCCTTGACCACGCTGCCGAAATTAATCGTTACCGGAGTGACCGTTGCAATCGGCGAACTTCCATTCCCATTGACTGCAATAGTATCACGTGGCTTGGCTGCATTGTGCGAAAAGATGATATTTGCCGATATGTTCCCATTATTCGTTGGAGAATAGGTAATCATGAATTGTTTTGTGCCGCCCGGGGTAATCGTGCCGCTGGTAGAACTCACCGTAAATGCAGAATTTGAACTCGTTACATTAGAGATGACTAGGTCTGCGCCGCCTGTATTGGTCACCGTCACGGTATCAATTTTACTCGTAAAATTAGCCACATATCCGAATGATACCTGCAGATGATTCGCCGAAAACACAGGAGAAGAAGTCGTTGATCCTGCTCTGGTTGTCGTTACGCCCGATGCCATCGTTACAGCCGCCGAGAAGGCAAGCGCACGTCCGTCCATCGTAGCTCCCGTACCGAAGGTAATCGACTGGTCGGCAAGAATCGTTCCCTTGAATACCGAATACGTACCAAGCGTTGCCGATGTACCGACCTGCCAGAAAATATTCGATGCCTGCGCGCCACCGGCGAGGATAATTTTAATGCCGCTGCCGAGGTTGAGCGAACTCCCAATTTGAAAAATCCATACATCCGTCGCGCTGCCGGTGAGCGTTACATCGGCTCCGGTGATATTGGCTGCGCCGGTGAATTTGTAGAGTCCGGCCGCGATATTGAGTCCACCAAGATTACTCCCACCCGGATTTAAAAACGTACCCGTTGGTACCGGTGTACGATTGGCTGCTTCGGTGTAAGCGGTTGTTAAATCGCTCTTTGCTGTCGTAAGAAGGGTTGGATTTATCACCGAACCGGCCGGACCGGATGCATCGACGACATATAATGACCCCACCACATTCGAGCCGTTAAAACCCGTAATATTGCTTCCCGCGGCGGGACTGAGCCCTACATTGCCGGTGATGGTCACCGGCGCTATTCCGGTAACGGTCGAGCCGGCAAGAATCACGAAATTACCGAGCGAGTTCAGATTCAGGGGCGCTATACCTGCTATCATCGGCGCCGTCGCCATCATCGCGGCAAGGAGAATCGCTCCCAGCGTCCGGATGTAGTTGTTATACATAGTGTGTATGTAATTATAAATTTTCATTGTATGTACCTGTATTATTTGCTAATTGCCGAACTGCTTTCTTTCTGAAAGTACAGTGTGAAGCGTCTGCTTTTTTCATTTTTTTAACCGCAAGGTTCGCAAAGAGGAGGGCGTGAATATTCTTTGCCAACGTTGCGGTTAATTGTATGCTGATAAAAAAGAGCTCACGGAACGGAATGTAATCTGTCTGTGAAAACGCCGAAATTTTCATAGTACCTGCTACATCGGCCATTCCGTAAGCTTCTTATGTTGTTATTATTTCACGAGTACCATTTGTTTGGTTGAGGAGAATTTCCCTACTTCCAAACGGTAGTAATACACTTCACTGCCAAGGAGCATACTTGTGCCGTCGGCGGTAAAGGTCACGGTATGCACGCCGGCATCCTTGAAGCCGCTCACTAAGGTCGCGACTTCTTTGCCGATGAGCGTAAATACTTTGAGTGAAACGACATCCGGCGTACCAATGCTGTACTGAATCGTCGTCGAAGCATTGAATGGATTCGGATAATTATTCGAGAGGAAATAGTCATTGCCCGTTGATTGATTGAATATTCCCACCGGCGCAAAGCGCAAGTCGGTCGGAAGCACAGGTGTGAGTTGGTAACCGCAGGTAGTGCAGCTACTTGACTGGCTGAGCACACCTTCAAAGGTAACCGGAGTTTCAAAAATCGCTATGCCGTCCATGTACGTATCAGCCGGCAGACCGATGCGGATAACCACGGTATTGGCTTTGTCGGTAATATCCGTCACCTGATAAATCTTCGACTCACGGAAGGTGAGATCACCATCGGAGGTCATGATTAGATTCTCTACTTTAATCAGGCAGCTTTCGTACTGTTCGCCACGAAGGGCGATTTCAGAAAGTGTGACTTTGAACGGCGTTGGTAATGGATTGGATCTTGAGATAATCGAATGACTTACTAAATTACTGCTTGTAATTATTTTCAGATTATCTTTCTCGGTAATTTTCCCTGTTACACGAATCTTATCGCCCATGCTTACTTCCGAAGAAAGCGCTGCAATCGTAAATTCACCTGTTTCATGGAAGAGCGTGAGTCCACCGGTTGAGTCCTGAATACGCGTATAGCTGCCTAATGTCCGCGTGACCACACCTTCAGTGATAAAGCTCGTGCCGATAGGTAATTCACGTGCTGCTTTGATGGTAATTACCCGCATCGAGTCGATACCGTTACCGGTGACATTGAGAGTACTTACACCTGCAGTGGAATTGAAGGTAATTGTCGACGTGACGCGGCCGATCACCGTCGGGGCAAAGGTCACAAAGAATTCCTGCGAAGCGCCCTGAAGAATCGTTCCCGTCGTCGGAGTAACCGTATAATGCGTATCATTCGGCACAATACTCGTGATATTCAGGTCGCCGGTGCCTGCGTTGGTAATCATCACGCTGAGTTGCTTGGTGGTCGCGATGACAACATTCCCGAAGTCGAGATTCTGCTGCCCGAAGGATAATTTCGGTGTCACACCGACGCCACGGAGCGTTATGATAGAAGGAGTTGGACTTGCATTGTGTGTAATTGCTAAATTACCCGTTTGCAGGCCATCGACAAGTGGAGCGAATGTCACGTTATAGACCTGACTCATTCCCGGCGTGAGGATTATTCCGTTCGGGGTGAAGGTAAATACAGCATTCGAACTTGTGATATTACTAATAGTTAAGTCACCCGAACCTGTATTGGTCACCGTCACGGGTAATGTTTTTGTCGTGCCGGTGCGTACATTTCCAAAATCGAGATTCTGCGAACTGATTGCTATCGACGAGAGGACTCCCGTGCCGGTCACCGCAATTGCATCACTTGCATTTAATGCATTGTGATTAAAGGTGATACTGCCGGTTTGGAATCCGGTCACAAGCGGCGCAAAGGTCACCGTAAAGGTCTGCGAAGAACTCGGTGGAAGATTGCCGGTCGATGGACTAATCGTAAAGTACGGGTTCGAACTCGACACACCGATGATCGCGAGGTCGGAAGTACCGACATTCGTTACCACGACGGTGAGCGACTTGCTTGCGCCTACGCTAACATTCCCAAAATCAAGACGTTGCACATTTGCCACAAACATTGGCGACACACCCGTGCCGGTTACGGCGATCATATCGGTAGCGTTCGCAGCATTATGCTGGAAGGTAATCGTTCCCGACTGCGTGCCATTCGACAGTGGCGAGAAGGAGATAAAGAATAGTTGAGTAGCGCCGGGAGCAATTGTGCCCGTAAGCGGAGTCACACCAAATAATCCATTCGTGCTCGTTGCGCCGGTGATAATCAGATTGTCTGTGCCGGTATTCGTCACGGTCACCGACATTACTCTCGATGTACCAATTCTCACATTCCCAAAGTCAAGCGATTGAACGCTGGAACTGAATTGTGGAGAAATTCCCGTGCCTGTCACGAAAATCGTATCGCGTGGCTTTGCTGCATCATCGGTAAAGATAATCAGTCCTGCCTGCAAGCCATCGACAATCGGCGAAAACGTGATGTAGAATTTCTGCGATGCGCCCGGAGCGATTGCGCCAAGGAGAGGAGTCGCGGTAAACACAGCATTCGAACTCGTGACACCACTGATATTGAGCGATGTGGTGCCGGTATTGGTAATCGTCACCGAGTCCATTTTGCCGGTTCCGGTGCGGACATTCCCAAAATTGATTGTAAAGGTATTAGCCGACAACATTGGCGATACACCCGTACCGCTGAGCGTGACGGTGTCTTTGGGCTTCGAAGCGTCGTGAGTAAACACGAGGAAACTATTTTGCAAGCCATTGGCAATTGGCGAGAAACTCACATAGAATTTCTGCGAACCGCCCGGAGCGATTGTACTTACGGCGGATGGAGTGACCGTGAATAACGGATTCGTACTCGTGACACTGCTGATAACAAGATTCGTCGTACCGGTATTCGTCACCGTGACGGAGTCCATTTTTTGGGTGCCATTTCTGACGTTGCCGAAGTTCAATACCTGCGGATTCACGGCAAATAACGGCGACACGCCCGTACCTGATACGGTAATCGTATCCTTTGGCTTGTCGGCATCATCAGTGAAGATAATTAAGCCCGACTGCGCGCCATCGGCCGTCGGTGAGAAGCTCAGATAGAATTTCTGCGTTGCGCCGGGAGCAAGCGTGCTTGTCGTCGGCGTAACAGTAAATTTCACATTCGAACTCGTTACAGAACTAATAGTTAAAGGTGATGTACCTGTATTGGTAATTATCACCGAATCCTGCTTAGTTGTGCCGTTGCGGACATTCCCAAAATTCACCGACTGAACGCTTTTGGCAAGGACAGGAGATACTCCCGTACCGCTCACGCTAATCGAATCTTTCGGAACAAGCGCATTGTGATTAAAGGTAATAAAGCCCGTTTTTGTGCCATCGACAATTGGGGCAAACGTTACATAGAATTTCTGTGATGATCCTTGGGTAATTGTTCCGCTTGAAGGAGTTACCGTAAATACACCATTCGAACTCACAATCGTGCCAATCACCAAATCCGATGTACCGGTATTTGATACCGTGACCGAGTCACGTTTAGTCGTACCATTGCGAACATTTCCAAAATTCAAACTCTGTACATTAACAGCGAATTTCGGCGACACGCCTGACCCGCTGAGAGTAATCGAGTCTTTTTGATTGAGCGCATTATGATTGAAATACAGAAATCCCGTCTGTGAGCCATCGGTAAGCGGCGCAAAAGTCACATAATACTTCTGCGAGCCACCGGGGATAATTGTTCCCGTTGTTGGAGTTACGGTATAGCGTGCATTCGACGTAGTCACACTGCCGATGACAAGATCGGACGTGCCGATATTAGTAATTGTTACTGAGTCGAGCTTGGTGGTACCATTGCGTACATTCCCGAAATTGAGTCCCGTAAGACCTGCCGAGAAGATTGGCGACACACCCATACCCGTTACTGTATAAACAGTTGAAGGGATTTTCGCATTGTGATTAAAGGTAAAGGTACCTGTTTGGAATCCATCCGCCACGGGAGCAAATGTGATGTAATATTTCTGCGTTGCGCCGGGCGTAATCGTTCCGGATGTCGGTGTAATTGTAAAGAGTGTACTTGAGCCAACGACGCTCGTAATCACGAGATCAGCCGTACCGGTATTGGTCACGGTGATTGAGTCGCGCTTAGTGGTCAGGTTGCGTACATTCCCAAAATTAATGGTCGCAGGAGCTACAGAAAAGAACGGCGAAACGCCGGTGCCGGTCATCGTAATCGTATCTTTCGGCTTGGCGGCATTATGATTGAATATCATCAGTGCCGATTGCACGCCATCGACAAGCGGCGAGAAGGTAAAGTAATATTTCAGCGATGCGCCGGGCGTAATCGTACCGGTGGTCGGTGTGACGGTAAAGAGCACATTCGAGCTCACGACGCTCGTGATAATTAAATTATCGGTGCCGGTATTGGTCACCGTTACGGAGTCCCTTTTGGTAAGATCATTGCGTACATTCCCGAAATTTAACGACATAGGTGTCGCTGAGAAGAGCGGAGAAACTCCTGTACCTGTTACATTGATTGTGTCTTTCGGCTTGGCTGCGTTATGGGTAAAGATGATTTTACCTGCCTGCGCGCCATCGACAAGCGGAGCGAAGGTGATGTAAAATTTGCGGGTGCCGTTGGGCACAATGGTATCGGTCGTCGGCGTGACGGTAAACCGTGCATTGGTACTTGTCACACTGGTAATCATAAGATTCGCCGTGCCGGTATTGGTCACCGTAATCGAGTCCATCCTTGTTTGATTATTCCGAATATTCCCATAATTGAGCGTGTAGGTATTGGCTGAAAATATCGGTGACACGCCGGTGCCGGTTGCGACCACGGTGTCTTTCGGCTTGGAAGCATTATGCGTAAAAATGATATTGGCGTTTTGATTGCCATTACCCGTAGGTGTATAGGTAATATAGATTTGCTTCACTGAGTCCGGCATGATCGTTGCGGAGTTCCACGACGTAGTAAACTGAGAATTTGAGCTTGTGACATTCGTTATCACAAGGTCGGCGCCACCGGTGTTTTTCACGCGGATCGTGTCAATTTTACTGGTGAAATTACCCACATTGCCAAAGGTTGACTGTAATGAATCGGCTGAAAATACAGGGAATAAGAACGCGCGGTTGGACGTCACGCCCGAACCCATCGTCACGGCCGCCGAAAATGCAAGTGCCCGACCGTCCATTGTCGCACCCGTTGCCAGTGAAATTGATTGATCGGCAAGAATACTGCCTTTGAAGACCGAGTAGGTGCCTAGAGTTGCCGATGTACCGACCTGCCAAAAGATATTGGCTGCCTGCGCGCCGCCGGCGAGGATAATTTTAATACCACTGCCAAGGTTGAGCGATGTGCCGATTTGGAATATCCACACATCGGTTGCATTGCCGGTGAGCGTGAGGTCAGCGCCCGTGATGTCGGCTGCACCGGTGAATTTGTAGAGTCCGGCGGCAAGATTCATACCGCCCATATTGCCGGCACCGGGATTAAGGAATGTACCGGTGGGCACGGGAGTACGATTCGCTGCATCGTTGTACGCGGTTGTTAAGTCGTTTTTTGCAGTGGTCAGAAGCGCGGCGTCTATTGTCGAACCCGACGGACCGGACGCATCGACGACATAGAGATTCCCCACGACATTCGAGCCGTCGAAGCCCGTAACATAGCTGCCTGCAGCAGGACTGAGCCCGATGTTGCCGGTAATCGATACGGGTGGAATCCCCGTAATTGTCGAACCGGCGAGGATTACAAAATTGTCGAGCGAGAGGAGGTTGAGAGGTTGAATCCCCGCAAGCACCGGCGTCGTCGCAAGTAAGGCAGCCATCGTAAGCACACCCAACAAGCGGATGTACCGATAGTATATACTCGCAGTGAGTACATTAAAAATTTTCATTGGAATTACCTGTTAGTATGATTGAAGTCAAACTGCTTCTTGATGAAAGGTCAGTTGTTGAGAGCGGAGGATATGGTGCGAACCATTAGATTGAGAATGTGCGCTATCTCTTTATAAATGAAGAGGTACACTTGTGTATGAAGGGAGCGTTGGTTGTTGCCGGTGACCGTGGCTCTTCCATCCTTCGGTCCCTTCGTTTGTGCTGTTTTTCTATGGTACAAAATTACGGCAGCGGCGGTCGGAGTATGTTACGTAACGTTTGGTATTACTTACATGATTCCCATATCGGGTGTTTTTTGGGAGTGGTGTTTTTGGCAATCGGTGCATGGCGCGCTGATGACGCTGATGGGTATGATGGAATAACATGAGTTCGGGATAACCGCTCTTCATATTATCTTAGGATATAAGCATGTTAGATGGTAGTATGATACACCGTACACGTTCTCCATCCCTGAAAGGGATGAACTTCAATAGCCACCGATAA
>JAXLVN010000007.1:0-291823 GCA_046328995.1 Kapaibacterium sp. (SeqCode) | reverse complement strand
AAATTGTTACAACCATTCTCGGCTTTCAAAACCGTTGAAACGGTTTGCAACCTCGTCTTGGCTTTTGACCCCATGATTACAATCATGGACTATGTTTTTTACCGTATGTCATTGTTTTTGATAGCACCCATCCCTCAACACCGGCACATTCACACTTGCGTTCAAGTCGCAGGCAATTTCGATGTCATGTCCGCAGCCGCGGGCGAGGAGTTCTTTGCCTGAACTGCATGATTGTAGTTCAGTTAGGATATTCTTCCGCACCGACTCAAATACTCTTTCCGCTGCTTTGCTTTCCGGCGAGCGCTCGCCTTGCAGGTGTGCAATGATCGCTCCTGCCCCAATCATATCCTCAATTGCGACTCTTAAGGTGCCATCCGGCCAGCGTTCACCGGCGGGAATGACGGCTATCGTCGTGCCGATACTCATGGCATACTCAGCGACTGCTTTGGCATTGCGAATACAACCGCAAATCGTTGGCGTGCTTCCGGTTGCAAGCGAGAGCGTAGAGCCGTTCGGCGAGGGCAGGACGAGTTTTGTGTTGGGAATAATACCAAGCAGGGAAGCAGGCGACAGCGTATAGCCGACGGGTGCAGCGCGGTGCGAATGAGCGAGTTCGGTGCCAAGCGACTCGGCATACGCCACCGCCGTATCATCTTTCCATTGATAGGGATAGACAAGTGCGCCGCGCGCGGTAGCAACATCCACCGAGGTCGAAAACGAAAGGATATCGACAATAATCATCACATCGGATATGGGGGCAAGTTCTTGCGTGCCGCGGAGTCCCCATTCTGAGCGTATGGTGTATTCGTGTTGGTTGAAGAGCATGGGGGAAGCGAGATGGTTATTTGATACAATCTGCGTTGTAATTTTATGATACTTCGCCACTTATACATTTACTTAGCACTATTACCACTTCGTTGGTGGGGTGGTATTCAGATAATTAGCATAGAAGTTCACAGCTTCTTTAAGTTCAGCAAAATATTGCCTATCTTGCAGGTTCTCACCAAATGAAACATAGAATTTGTCTAAAGTTCTAGGAACTTCATCACAATACACCGTTGGAAATATGTAGGTATCTAGCTCCCAAGTCTCTTTAATATTTTTATCAATACTAAACCTTAACCAATAATGTGTCGTAAAGGGGTAATATTTTTCGAACGCTTTATTGTCTTTTAGTTCTTTGAGGAGTTCAATGTAACACCTTTTCCATTCTGCATGTTCCCAAAAATCCTCGTCATTAAAGAACATATTTTTCACCTTCGTCCACGCTTTATCAATGTCAGGATTCGGGTTCCGGTACTCAAAATCTTGATATATCTCAAGTTCCTCATAACTACGTTTGATTTCAATTATGTCTATTTGTTTTTTTACCCAAAGATCAACCACACCTTTAATTTCTGATCGGTCATTGAATAATCCTCTCGCATAACACATCTCGTAATTCTGTTCATCTGTCCGCTCAAAAAGTACTAACGTATACTTTTCCAGTGGCTTTGCATATTTAACCCGATATTGTCTCCCTAATGGGTACACGGTGGTTTTCGTAGTCGATGTATTTTGACTTGTGTACGTTGGTTTTTCTTCGGAGAATAGGGTGCGAAGCTGATTTTGTATTTTGTTTAAAAAATTCATAGTTAACAGTTAATATTCTTTGCGATTTACGTGTAAAAGCTATGGTTATATCGATTTAATAGTATTCTAATCTCTGGGCAATTCGATCCTATACTCATTAACTCTCTCCTCCCTCCGCTTGGACGGCAATGGGTGCCCGCAGCAAACGTTTGGAATACAAGCGAACCGAATCCAAAATTCCTCACCCATTCTTAAACTGTATATCATACAAGCGTTTATACGTGCCGCCTTGGGCGAGGAGTGTGGCGTGATTGCCCCGCTCGGTGATGCGGCCGCCGTCGAGAACGAGGATTTCATCGGCCGAAATGATGGTCGAGAGGCGGTGGGCGATGATGATGGCCGTGCGATTCTCAAGCACGCGGCTGATTGCTTCCTGTACTGCTTGTTCGGACTCGGAGTCGAGCGCCGATGTCGCCTCGTCAAAGATGAGAATTTCGGGCTGCCGGACGATTGCGCGGGCGATGGAGATGCGCTGTTTTTGTCCGCCTGAGAGGAGGACGCCGCGGTCACCGACAAAGGAATTATACCCTTCCGGCAGCTTGGTGATGAACTCATGTGCGTTGGCAATCTTTGCTGCGCGCTCGATGTCCTCGGGCGTGGCATTCGGAAAACCGAGCGCGATATTATTTGCAATCGTGTCGTTGAAGAGCACCGCTTCCTGCGAGACGATGCCGAACAGCGGACGGTAACTGTCTAAAGTAAAGTTGCGGATATTCTCGCCGTCGAGCAGCACTTCGCCCTGATACGGGTCATAAAATCGGGCAATGATATCGACCATCGTGGATTTCCCGCCGCCGCTCGGACCAACAAGGGCGAGCTTTTTACCCTTTTGCAGCGTGAAGGAAATATCTTGTAAGACAGGAGTATCATTATACTTAAACGACATATTCTTTACTTCGAATTGCGAGCGGAGTCCCGCTACCGTCTTCTCGCCCGAGGGCACACTCGGCATGCTGTCCATCACGGCAAAAACACGCTCAGCGGCGACGAGTCCGCGTTGGATTTGCGCCGGGAGTCCGGTCACGGAGGCAATCGGCGACATAATTCCGAAGAGTAAGAAGAGGAAGGCCATGAGTTCCGAACCCTGTAATTTCCCCGCAAAGACCTGCATACCGCCTACATAGAGTACCGTCGAGAGGGCTACAATAGCGAGCATATCATTAACCGCCGGCACGAGGTCGCCGACTTTCTGACTTTTAATCGCAGCGCGAACATAGCGATACGTTTCATCCGTAAACCGTTTCACAGCATGACGTTCGGCATCGGCCGACTTGATAGCGCGTATCCCGGAGGTCGTCTCCTGTAGCACAGAAGTAAAGCTTGCGACCGTTGCCTGCATGCGCGAGGCGTACCGGCGTAAATATTTGGTAGAGAAGCGTACGATGACCAAGCTAAAGATACTCGTACTGAATGCGAGCAGGGTGAGCGTGGGCGAGAAGGAAATGAGCAAACTCAGCATCACGATGATTTGAATCGGTTCGCGGAAGACGACCATAATGAGCGGCGAGATACTCCCGTGCATTGTGCCGATATCGTTCGTCACGAGCGAGATTAAATCACCCGATTTATTCTTATTAAAGAAATCCATCGAGAGATTGATCATTCGCGTAAAGAGCTTGTCGCGCATGGACTTCACCATACCTTCGGCGAGGCGTGTATTGAAATTACCGCCGAGGTATTTGGCGATATTTTTGGCGAGGAAGGTGGCAATGATGAGCATGCTTAGCCGTAGCAGCATCGTGGTTTTGTCGTCGGTGATGACAATCGAGGTGATTGTGCCATAGAACCATTCTTTCAATTCACTTAAAAATCCTGTTGGTACCGCTGTCACCGGCGAGGGCGCTTCCTGACTGAAAATCACTTTTAATATCGGTTGAATAATCGCAATCGAGGCGGCGGTGAGCACTGAATAGAGGATATTGGTCACCATTGAAAGCACGAATATCAGCTCAAAGCCACGAATAAATTTAAAGACACGAAGTATCGTTTTCACGCACACCTATGAGAGTAAAATAGTACAATTTCGGAGGGCAATTTACCGATTTTTCTTGCAATTCAGCAGGTTAGATTCGAAGAAAAATAGGGGGTAGGCAAAATAAAGTTGGCGTATGTAGTAGAAAAACCCTATTTTTGCAGTCCTTTTAGAATTTCCTGCCCCAAATCATGTGAATTTCGGGGCTGTTTTATGAACAACCATAGGAGCAGACATGAGCGTCAAACGCTTGTACGAGACGACGATTATCGTTAATGCCGCATTGGAAGATAGTGATGTGGAGACGGTAGTCCGCCGTGTAACTGAATATTTAGAAAATCACGGTGCCAGCATTGTAGAGATTGGACGTTGGGGCAGAAAACGCCTTAACTACCCGATCAAAAAGAAATTTAACGGCTATTATGTGTATCTCGCTTTCGAGATTCCGACCAATATGCTGCCGATTATTGAGCGTTTCTTCATCCTTGAAGAGAACATTCTCAGACATTTAACGGTGCTCTTGCCACAAAAATTACGTGATTATCGTGCAGCTCGTACGGTTCACGCTTCGATGCAGGAAGGTCCAAAAGACACCATCAAAGAAGCCGACGCCGCTCCGGCAGATTCTGATGACATTGAAATAGACGCAGCCGACGAAATTGAGGCAGAATAACCCCATATTTATCAAATCTTTGCGAACATTACACATTTAGAGATTCCAATGAAAATTATTCTTCGACAAGATGTAGAGCATCTCGGCAAAATGGGCGAAATCCTGACCGTTAAAGACGGCTATGCGCGCAACTATCTCATCCCGCGCAACTACGCTTATTATGCTACACCCGGAGCTATCCGTGGTTTTGAATCCGAGAAAAAACGCTATTTAGCCCAAATGGGTAAAATGAAAGAAATTGCTGAGCTTCTCGCCGCAAAGCTTGCCGAAACGCAAGTAAGCGTCGGTATGAAGGTCGGCGAAGAAGGCAGACTCTTCGGTACCGTCACAGCGCAAATGATCGCTGACGAGCTCGCTATCCTCGGGCACCAAGTTGATCGCCGCACGATTACCATCGATGAGCCAATCAAATCACTCGGTGTTTTTGACGTAAAAGTAAAGCTTCATCCTGAAGTGACTGCAACCGTCAAAGTATGGGTAATCAGCGCGTAAGTACTGATATCAATAGACTTTAAAAGCCGCTTTCGGATTCGAAAGCGGCTTTTTTTTGTTCCCGTTCTGCATATTCCAAGCCGTAATTTACGGTCACCCTTGCCGTCCACACCGTAAGAATTGTAAAGCACAACCACTAAGTAACGTGAGTTCGGTATAATCATCTCGCCTATTATTCAAGAATATAAGCAAGATAGGTAGAATTAAGAATACAATATACGTTCTCCATCCCTGAAAGGGATGAACTTCAATAGCCACCGATGAAATCGGTGGAGTAATGTAGCGTTCCCCACCAAACCCCAACGGGGTTTAATGACGGTATGGACGTGATTAAACCCCTTTGGGGTTTAGGGATTACGTGTTTATGCCACCCGCATTTCATGCGGGGCTATTGAAATTGAAGCCCGTTGGGCTTCTCGAATGTAGAAACTGTTGTTATCCCGAACTCACGTTAAGTACACAAAACAATATAGTCGCAGTATTGAAATTACCCAATTAAAAAAGCCCTGACCGATTTCCATCGGTCAGGGCTTTGTTTATATTCAACGGTTCAATTACAAATCTACCGTTTGTTCGTTCATTTTCTCGAGTGACTTACAGATTGCTGCCAAGCATTGAGTAGCAAGCGCGCCGTCAATCACGCGGTGATCATACGTTAGCGAGAGATACACCATTTGGCGGATGACAATCACGTCCTGACCGTCAACTTCACGGACTACAGGACGCTTTTGAATAGCGCCGATACCCATAATCGCCGTTTGCGGTTGATTAATCACCGGAGTACCGAATAAACTACCGAATGAACCAACATTCGTAATCGTAAATGTTCCGCCTTGGACATCATCCGGAGCGAGCTTTTTCGTGCGGGCGCGGGTTGAGAGGTCAAATACCGCGCGGCCGAGTCCGGTTACGTTGAGAGCATCAGCATTTTTAATCACCGGCACGATCAGATTACCATCGTCAAGAGCCGTTGCAAAGCTCAGATTAAGGCGTTTATGACGGATGATATTCTTACCATCGACGCTCACATTCACCATCGGGAATGCTTTAATTCCATCGAGCGCAGCTTTCGCAAAGAATGGTGTGAAGGTAAGCTTGAAGCCCTCGCGTTTTTCAAACGCTGCTTTGACTTTATCGCGTAATTTCACGATACCGGTCACATCTGCCTCCGCGACACTTGTGACATGCGGCGACGTAAGCTTCGAACGTACCATGTGTTCGCTGATAAGCTGACGCATTCTATCCATCGGAATAACTTCATCATTATCTCCATACACAGCCGGTGAGGATACCACAACCGGTGCAGGTGCTGCTGTCGGTGCAGGAGCACTGACAGGCGCGGGAGCACTAACAGGAGCAGGTGCAGGAATTGCTGCCGGGACAGGAGCAGCCACCGGTGCAGGCGCTTTGCCGGATTTACGGAGCTCGATATAGCCAAGAAGATCATTCTTCGTAACGCGTCCTTCGAGTCCGGTACCGGTGATGGCTTCGAGTTCTTCGAGCATCACTTTTTCCGCTTCTGCAATCGAGCGTACAAGCGGAGAGTAGAATCTCTTTCCGTTTGAACGTGGAATTTCTGCTGTTCCGCCAACGATGACCGGAGCAGGTGCAGGCGCAGAAGCGGCAGCACCATTAGAATACGCAGGAGCGGCCGGAGGAGGAGCAACAGGTGCGGGAGGAGCAGGAGCTGCAACAGGCGTTGGTGCAGGTGCTGGAGCCGCAGCAGCCGATGCACCGGTCGCAATACGTGCGATGATTTTACCAACCTCAACCACATCATTTTCGGCTGCAAATAATTCAGCAACGATGCCGGCATTCGGCGATGGTACTTCTGTATCTACTTTATCGGTCGAGATTTCGAGGAGAATTTCATCGCGCTCGATTTTATCGCCCGGCTTTTTGAGCCATTTTAAAATTTTACCTTCTTGGATGGATTCACCCATTTTCGGCATCACTACATCAATCGATGCTCCACCGGTTACCGGTGCAGGAGCTGCGACAGGTGCAGGAGCTGCAGCTACGACCGGAGCAGGTGCTGCAACAGGAGCGGGAGCCGCAACAGGAGCAGGTGCTGGAGCCGCAACAGGAGCAGGTGCTGGAGCCGCAGCAACAGGAGCAGGTGCTGGAGCCGCGACAACGGCAGCGCCAACTTCCGTCTCGATAACGGCGATAATTTTACCTACTTCTACGGTGTCATTTTCTTGTGCAAGGAGCTCGGTAATGACTCCGGCATTGGGTGCGGGAACTTCCGTATCTACTTTATCGGTCGAGATTTCGAGGAGAATTTCATCACGCTCGATTGTATCGCCCGGTTTTTTGAGCCATTTTAGAATTTTGCCTTCTTGGATGGATTCACCCATTTTCGGCATGACCACTTCGATTCTCATGTATTCTCCTAATTTATAGTATTTGCTGGATTGTTATGTTTTTCCGAATGCAAATTACCGAAATTTCGTAAATTTACCAACGATAGAGTGGCGAGTCAGCACCATTGTGCTGTTTTAATTTCTTTACAATCTCTCCGGTGCCCGATGCCGACAGCTTCTTTTCCCAAACGCGTGATTTGCCTAACCGAAGAAACCACCGAAACGCTCTACGCGCTCGGGGCAGATGACCTCATTGTCGGTATATCCGGCTTTACGGTGAGGCCGAAAATCGCCCGAAAAACCAAGCCGAAAATTTCCACTTATCTAGACGCTAATATCCAACAAATTCTTGACTTACGTCCTGACGTGGTTTTCGCTTGGTCGGACCTGCAAGCCAACATTTGCGCAGACCTCATCCGCGCCGGCATAGAGGTCGTCTGCTTCAATCATCGCTCAATTGACGGAATTCTCTCGATGATTCTCCGCCTCGGCGCGATGGTCGGTAAAACGCGGGAAGCCGAAAAGTATATTCGGCACTTGCAGCAAGTACTTTCGGCACTTGCACAGCGCGCAGCCAAGCTTTCTCATCGACCGCGCGTCTATTTTGAGGAATGGTACGACCCGATTATCACCGGTATTTGCTGGGTGAGTGAACTCATCGAGCTCTGTGGTGGGGAGGATATATATGCCGAAAACCGCGCCTTCCCGGATGCAAAACGCAGAATCATCGCCGACCACACAGAAATTATCCGCCGAGCGCCGGATATCATCCTCGCCTCATGGTGCGGCAAGATGTTCAAGCCGGAAAAAGTACTTTCACGTGCCGGGTGGACAGACATACCAGCCATACAACACAAGCAGATGCACGAGATTCACTCCTCGATTATCTTGCAACCGGGACCTGCTGCGCTTACTGACGGGGCGAGCGCGGTGATGGGAATTTTTGAAGCATGGGATAGGGAAATAGCATGCTGATAGCACTGATTTTTTATGATAGAAGATGATGTGAATTGCTCGTCAAAGTACTACTCAAAAAAAAGACCTCTTGCTTTGAACAGCAAAAGGTCTCGAAAAATCAATCGTTTAATTCCTACCGTGACACTACAGTCATTTGGTTTAGAGCTTAATTGATAAACCAAACTTCCCGCCCGAGAAGGCATTACCTGTGCCTAATTCTAAATTTAATCCCACTTTATTGGAGAAGTAATATCGGGCACCGACCTGCACACCGAGACCAATGCCACTCGTATGATTACCCTCATAGCCGACCGGCGATGACCAGGTATAAAACCCCAGATTCAGCCCGGCATACAAATCATACTTTCGAGATATTTTGAGCGCGGAGTTAAAATGATAGTTGAAATTACCGGAAATACCGATGATAGAACTGCGGTAGTATTTATTCTTCCAGTGATCGTTCCCTTCATTATAACTGCGAAACGATAATTCGGCGCCGAGTGTAATGTCCTTGTCCACACAAAAATCGAGGCCTCCATAGATTGGAATTCCCCATTCAGAGAGTCCAACACCGACATTTAATTGCGAACTCCCCACCGCGAGTGGATTCTGTGCCAGAGCAACAATGCTCATCATCGGCACAAGCATGATCCCAACGATATATGCCTTCATCATCTGCGACTCCTATATGATTGTTGTACAAATGCACTCTCGAGTAGTGCTCTCGTTTATCTCATCTGACGATTTCTAAAAAAAACAAACCCTTCGCACCGATGCGGCACAAGGGTTTGCTGTAGGGTTTCTCCGGTTTACGGGCGATTATTTCTTTACTTTTTCGACTTTGCAGGAGAGAATTTTAATCGGTTCATTCGGCACACTACCGGTGTTTGGCGCTGCAGCAATTGCATCAACGACTTCCATTCCCTTTAATACCTTACCAAACATCGTATATGCTTTAGGAAGACTGCCGAGGTCGGCTAAGCAGACGAAAAACTGACTTGTATTTGTGTTCGGTCCCGCATTCGCCATTGCGACGACACCGCGTGCGTAACCTACTTTATAACTTGGCGTTTCGGGATTAAGTTCATCAGCAAACTGCCCACCATAAATACTCTCGCCACCCGATCCCCACTGAGCTTTCAGCGAAGCGTCTTTGGTATTCGGATCGCCGGCCTGAATTACAAATCCGGGTACAATGCGATGAAAAAGAATATCTTTATAGAAATTCTTTGCGGCAAGGCCACTAAAATTTGCCGCCGTTTTGGGAGCGTCTTTGCCGTAGAGACCAATGACGATTGTACCTTTAGATGTCTCGAGAATTACTTTTTCCGTTATGACCGGTGTCGGCACGGGAGAAACGATAGATTTGGGAGCCGGACTCATCTGTGCAAACATGCTCATCGAGGCGGCTATCACCATCAGGGCACACAGTGCTATTTTCATAACATATTGATAAATTAGTGAATAAAATTATTTTTTGCGAATGGTCATCGTGACTTTTACATCGGGACGATCATTTCCGTTCCGCGGAGTATTTACCACAAGGTCAGCTACTTCCATTCCACTCAGGACTTGCCCGTACGCAGTGTATTGTCCATCCAAAAACGTCGCATCATCGACACAGATGAAGAATTGAGAGGTCGCGCTATTCGGGTCACTCGAGCGGGCTGCCGAGAGAATACCACGAACATGTTTTGTTTTGTTAAACTCAGCAGGAACACGTGTTTGCGAACGGTCGCCTTGTCCCCATTTGGACATCAACGCGTCATTTTTTGTGTTCGGATCACCGCCTTGAATCATAAATCCCGGTATCACGCGATGGAAAGCGGTACCATCATAGAACTTAATCGCTACCAAGCTGTCAAAATTTGCACAATGTTTCGGAGCGATATCCGGAAACAACTCCAACACTATATCACCGAGCACTTTACCGCCCTGTGTAATTGTAATCACATATTGTGGTTTAGCGCCACTTTTTTCCTGTGCTTCTGCGGACGTAGCCACAATTCCAAACACCATAAGAATCACCATTAAAAATTTCATAAAACCAACCCTAATTATAATTAAAAAATACGTTTATATTTCGATGTAATGTATTGATCGAGAAACAATTACCACTTAAGCATTCCGCCCGATAAATTCACCACAGTATATCCGTGCTCCATCAGATACCCACATGCCTGACCACTGCGATTACCGCTGCGGCAATAGACAATAATTTCTTGATTTTTATAGGGTTCGAGTTCGGAAATACGGGTAGGAATCTCACCAAGCGGTATCAAAATGGAATTGGGAATATTCTTTTCTGCGTGCTCCTCCGGCTGACGTACATCGAGGAGAATCATATCGGGATTGGCTGCCATGCGTTCGCGGAGCTCAGCTGCAGAAATTGCTGTAATATGTTGACTCATAAGTAAATATTGTTGTAATAAAATTAATATGATGTATGCTTTTCCTTCAACCTCTCCTCACGCCCATACATTCGTGAATCGAAAATTCTGACCGTCAAAGAGACCTTTATCGCTTAATTTGAGAGCCGGTATCACGAGTAATGCCATAAACGAGAGCGACATAAACGGCGCCGACAGCGTTGAGCCAAGCGCCTTCGCGGCTGCATCTAATCGGGCATAGTCTTCGGCGACTTGGTAGCCGTCATTCGGGCTCATAATTCCTGCTACATCAAGGGGTAAGACGTCAGCCTGTTCACCGTCAACAACTGCAATTCCACCTTTTGCCTTGATGATTGCATTCACCGCCCGACAGAGTTCATCGTCACTTGCGCCAACGGCTATGATATTATGCGAGTCATGCGCCACACACGAGGCAATTGCCCCTCGCGTGAGGCCAAAATTCTTGATAAATCCAACAGCGACAGGCGCATCCGCGTACCGATTGACAACACAGATTTTCAAAATATCACGTTCGGTGTCGCTGACGGCATTATCATCTTCCACGTTTGCCGTGCAAATTACTTCTCCTGTAATCAGCTGACCATCAAGAGCTTCGATGACGCGTATCATCGCTCCATTATCTGCCGGCATTTGGAAGTCTTCAATTCGTTTCTCGACCGCTGTAAAGTTATTAATTGTATCGACTTCCACGCGTTCGATAAGCGTTTTCCCGCCGGCTGCGACCAAAGCGCCGCCGATAAACGTTTGAAGTACGCGGAAATTTTGCAGGTCTTCGGCCACAATGAAGTCTGCCGGGTCGCCGACGCGGAGGAGTCCAACGTCGAGGTTGTAATGCAAAACAGGATTCACACACGCCACGCGGAGCACGTCAAACACATCATAACCCATTGCAACCGAACGTACTACCAATTCATTAATGTGTCCCTGCACGAGTGAATCAGGATGCTTATCATCGCTGCAAAACATGCACACATCAGCGTTCGTGCCAAGCAGAGGATGCAGGGCATCATAATTTTTCGCCGCCGAACCTTCCCGTATGAGAATTTTCATGCCATAGCCGATTTTCTCGGTCGCTTCGTCGAGCGTAAAGCACTCATGATCGGTCGTAATTCCTGCGTTTGCATAGCGTTCGGCGTCTTTGCCGCGCAGCCCGGGCGCGTGTCCGTCGATAGGGCGTCCGCATTCTTTGGCGATGCGTATCTTCTCCATGACCTCGGGGTCATTAAAAAGTACACCCGGAAAATTCATCATTTCACTTAAATAGCGCACTTCGGGACGGGTAAACAACTGTTTGATATCGCTCGCTGTTACCTCAGCACCTGCTGTTTCAAACTTTGTCGCAGGCACACAACTTGGCGCTCCGAAATTAAACTTCAGCGGCACGTTCGCCGCATTTTCGAGCATATATTCTACGCCACGCACGCCGAGCACATTTGCGATCTCATGCGGGTCGGAGACGGTAGCGACAGTGCCATGCACGACAGCGAGCCGGGCGAATTCACTTGGCACAAGCATTCCACTCTCAACATGCACATGCGCATCGATAAACCCAGGTAATATATAGGTTTCGCAAGATTTCTCTTCGGGAGTAATGGCCGTAATCACGCCATCCGTGACGGTGACAGTCGCCGGAAAAATCCGACGATTCAACACATCCACGATATTTCCCGTCAGCGAAAATGAGTGCATAACTATCAAAAAAGTAATGGATCATCCACCAAAATTCCGGCAAAATTACAAAGATTTTTTGGGTTATGGTGTTGAGTGGGGTAAATGGCGGCGCAGGTGCGCCTCAAGCTGTTCAAAGAGCACTATGATTCTACACGAACTCCGATTCATCACAATGATTTGGATAGCTTACATTATCGGTGTATTTTGCGGTTTAGGTGGAGGCAATAATTCATGGTAAGATTGATATTATTGGTGATACGCTATCTTTTCTACCCCCTTAATTTTTACTTACCCCGATGAACGAAACTATATTCCACTTAGACAACAACGGTAAACTAACCGAATTAAACGAAGCTAGTTATATTTCCGAAGACTTGCTCCAACAGCTTTTAGCTGATTATCCGAATCTTATTTCAGGTTCACAGATCAACAAACTACGCCCCAGGCGTTGGCTGCTTATTTCTCGCGAGTTCAGAGTGCCCGACGAAAAAGACGCGAGCGGGCGCTGGAGTTTAGACCATTTATTCATTGACCAAGACGGCATACCGACGCTCGTCGAAGTAAAACGCAGCACCGATACACGAATTCGCAGGGAAGTCATTGGTCAAATTCTTGACTATGCCGCCAATGCCGTTACGTATTGGACAATCGAAGAAATTAGCCATCGTTTTACTGAACAATGTAAATCTGTAAATGCTGATCCAATACTAACGTTACAAGATTTTCTACAAGGTGAGAATGATACCGAAAACTTCTGGGAATTGACGAAGACAAATTTAAAAGCCGGAAAGATCAGAATGTTGATCATAGCCGACAGTATTCCCAAAGAACTTCAGCGAATCATTGAATTTCTGAATGAACAAATGACCCCGGCTGAAATTTTAGGACTGGAGATTAAACAGTTCGTCGGGCAAGACAACATCAAAACTCTCGTACCAAGAGTCATTGGGCAAACTACTTCTGCAGATACTACAAAAGGCGTCAATAAAGGCACTGCCGTCAATTGGACTGAAGAATCTTTTTTTCTAGATTTGACAGAACGGCGAGGCTCCGAAGAAGCAGAAGTTGTACGAAAATTAATGATGTGGCTCACACAAAATGGTACAAAAATTTGGTACGGCTCCGGTAAACGAACGGGTTCGATGATTCCGAGCATTTCTCATGCTGGTATTGAGCACTATCTATTTGCCGTATGGACGACAGGTTCAGTTGAAACATACTTTCAGTGGCATAAATACAAGCCGCCATTTGACCGCGAAGACAAGCGCATGGAATTATTACACAAGCTCAATCAAATAAAAGGGGTTAACATCCCTGAAGACAAAATATCTGCTCGCCCGAATATTCCGTTACATTTACTTGTAAACAATAATGAATTCAAGATATTCACGGATATTTATGCTTGGTTTATTGATGAGATTAAAAAGTACAAGCCATTATGACTATTCATATCGTTTACGTGAATCGAAGGGTATCATAACGATTGCCCAAACAATTGTCAAGATTATGCTTTTCAAATACATTCTCAGAAATAATAATTAACTGATACCCAATTATGCCTACCAACACACCTCCACCCACCCAACCCGGCGTCATCGAGTTTTACAACGAAGCTACCGAAGATTATCATTTCTGGAGCAAGGATTATAATATGCACTTCGGGTATTATCTGCCGCTTCGTACCAATCCTTTCAAGCGTGACACGATGCTCAATGAAATGAATCGCCAAGTGTATAAAAGATTAGGACTTAAAGATCATCCAAGTGTCGTGGCGGACTTGGGCTGCGGCATGGGAGCCACCATGAAATACGGCCTGCAAAAGCACCCCAATTTATCGAGTATCGGCCTCACACTCTCTACGTTTCAGGAGGCAGAAGGGAATAAGCTGTTGGCTGGCTTGAATGGTAAAATCATCATCGAAAATTACAACAACACGTCCTTTGCCTCTGATTTTTTTGATGGCGCTGTTGCTTTGGAAAGCTTTTGTCACTCCGGTCACAGCTATCAAACGCTGCGCGAAGCACACCGAATTTTGAAGCCACGATCACGGCTCGTCATCGCAGACGCATTTTTAAAGCAGCCCGAGGAAAAGCTGATATTAAGCGGCAAGTATTGCTATTCTAAGCTCTGTCAGGGGTGGAGTTTGGCAGGATTAGCCGACATAAAAAATTTCGAGCAAATGCTTCAAAAAATTGGATTTACCAACATTCGAATTGAGAATATTTCCTATAAAGTCGCGCCGTCGGTCGTCCATGTTCCATTTGCTATTTCCGGATTTATGATCAAGAAAAAACTCAAAAACGAACCCATAAAACCGCAGAGTGTCAACAATCTGAAAGGTTCATTTTATGCCTTACTTTCGGGCTTACATCTCAGCGTTTTTGGGTATTATATGATTACGTGCGAGAAGGCGTGATACGTGTTACTCTTTGTTATTTAAGGCAACATATCAAGCAGCCTACTCTGATATTATGAATCATCAATTGCGCACTTTTGCACCCCTTGCGTCTCTTGCGTTAAATTCCCCCTCCTCCGCCTGGACGTTAATGGGTGACCGCAGGCGACGGTTGGAAGATGCAGAAGCGAACCAAAACAACTATCTCGAAGACTTCTCTGCATTATCTTTATAAGCACTATAGTTTTTTATTACAATAATAGGAACATCAGAATGAAATTATGCAATACATTGTTAGTACTTATACTTATTGAACTTTTGGGTGCTTGTTCCACAGAGCACAAAACGATTACCACAACAAGCGCATCAAATTGGGATTCCGTATTGGTTCGGCAGGATTTTCAAAAATATTTTGACAACTGTAAATCCAAGGGTTCGGTTGCAATTTATGACAATGCAAAACAAAAATGGATTGTATCCGACACGGTCGGCGTTGCGGTCGAGACGTTGCCTGCCTCAACATTCAAAATTATTAACCTCCTTATTGCTTTAGAAACTAAGACAATATCTGACGAGAATGATGTTGTTAAATGGGTAGGAAAAATTGATACTCTTAAATATGGTTATCGTCCCGATATATACCACGATATGACAGTCAAAGAAGCATTTAAGGTTTCCGCCGGTTGGGTGTTTGTAGAATTGTCAAAGAAAATCGGCAGAGATAACTATATGAAATATTTAACTACTTGCAAATACGGGAACCATAACCTGACTCAAAAAGATGATGACTTCTGGAATTTCGGTGCCTTCGGAATTACTCCGATGAATCAAGTAGAATTTATTAAAAAACTGTATGAGGAGAAGCTACCCTTTTCAAAACGAAATATTGCAATCGTAAAAAAGGTAATGATTACGGAACAAAATGTTGACTATACTATTCGTTCAAAAACGGGCTGGACAAGAGAAAACGGGATTAATACAGGTTGGTGGGTTGGATATGTAGAGAATAAAAACGGGGCATACTTTTTTGCTACACGACTTTTACAGGACAGAAAGTATAATAGCACGAATTTCGGGAATTGCAGAATTGAAATTACAGAATCCATCTTGAAAGACTTAAACATTCTCAAATGAGAATTAACTCATTACAGAAATATTTGCGCAAGTGGTTACAAAACCTGCCCACACAATCAAGCAAACCAGCACCATCAATTGCGCACTTTTGCACCCCTTGCGCCTTTTGCGTTAAATTCCCCCACCGCCTGGACGGCAATGGGTGACCGCAGGCGACGGTTGGAAGATGCAGAAGCGAACCCACCATTCCTCACTTTCTCTGCTTCATCTCTGCTTCTGCCTGCGCGAGCCACTCGTCTTTATGTGCCAGTAAATACTCGCGGGCCGGCTCATATTCATTGGGGATAATTCCTTCTAAAATCGCCTCTTCGATCGCTGTTTTGATGAATCCTACCGCGCGGGACGGTGTGAGCGCGCAGAGTTCCATGATTTCCTCGCCACGCACCGGAGACTGGAATGCCCGGAGCTGATCGCGTTCCTGTACATCCATTATTTTATGGAACACTGCATCATAATTCCGCAGGTATTTCTCGGCGCGTTTGGGATTCTTGGTGGTAATATCCGCCCGACAGAGTGTGAAGAGATCTTCGAGCGCGTCGCCGGCTGCGACTGCCAGACGCCGCACCGCCGAGTCGGTGACGATATCATCGAGCAGCACCATCGGACGCTGATGCAGGCGCACGAGCTTCTCTACGTATGGCAAATGATCGAGCGAGAGCTTCATCCGACGGAAAATCGACGCCTGCCAGCGCGCGCCAATCTCTTCATGCCCATGAAACGACCAGCCGACACCCGGAATAAACCGCTTCGTCTTCGGCTTGGCAATATCATGCATGAGCGTCGCAAAGCGCAGCCAGATGTTGTCACTCACGGCCGAGAGATTGTCGAGCACCTGAAGTGTATGATAAAACACATCCTTATGTGCGTATTCCTGTTCGCCGATCTGCACGAGATCAATCCCCGCCAAGCGTTCAACTTCCGGAAAAATATACTTGAGAATTCCGGTATCATGGAGAATATTGAGCCCAATACTCGGCTTCGGCGCGCCAAGCATTTTCATAAATTCATCGGTGATGCGCTCTTGGGATATTATTCTGATTCGATCTGACATTTGCGTCATCGCTTCCAGCGCTTCGGGTTCGATTGCAAAGCCAAACCGCGCCGCGAATCGTGCCGCACGCATCATGCGCAAAGGGTCATCGCTGAAGGTAGTCTTTGGTTCTAATGGAGTTCGGAGGATTTTGCGTTCTAAGTCCTGCCGCCCGTCGAAGACATCAATGAGCTGGCCCAGCGTGCGCGCATTGAGCGACACAGCCATTGCATTAATCGTAAAATCACGGCGGCGCAGGTCATCGAATAATGTGCCTTCGGTGACAATCGGCTTGCGGCTGTCCGACTCGTACTCCTCCTTGCGGGTACCGACGAATTCGAGCTTGTAGCCGCCGACGGGTACGAGAGCCGTGCGAAAGCGTTCATAAATAACAGCTTTGGAGGAAAAGTACCGCGCGACGATTTTCGCAAAAGCGAGCGCATCACCGACGACGGTGCAGTCTATATCCTGCACCATGCGTCCCATGTACGCATCGCGCACCCAGCCGCCGACTGCGTAGAGTTCGACGCCGTGTTCATCGGCGAGTTTTCCTAGTGTGTGCAGTATCGGCTCGTCTATTTCTAATGTCATATCGTTGATTGGGTTGCTTGATGTAGGAGTTGAAAGATACAGATATTTGTTGGGAAATTAAACTGTTTTGGGGTTTTATTTATCACTATTTTATATAGTTTTTAAATTGTTTAATAAAAAAGAAAAAAAAGTAACTACTTGAAAAAACAAGACAAAAGCATTTTTATTTGTTTTATTTTTTATAGTTTCCCATGTTTATGTACATTTATTTCACATGTTTTTCAAATAAGGGAATATGTCCTGAATTTCTTTCCACCTGCGGTTTCTATCTTGTTGTTTAAAATTAATTTATTCAATTGCTTCCTTATTTTTTCGGTTTTAATTTCCTTGCCAATTCGATTGTGAATTTCATGAAACGTACTATTAGGATATGTTTTTAAGTCTTGGAAAATCAGCTCACTGAGTCGGTAATCCTCGATTTTTTTTAAATTTGTCACGCCTTTAAAACTGGTAGTCCTTAGAAATTCAGTACTTATATAATATTCAACACCTTTTGTTTTGCCTTTAGACTTCACAATCCCCAAATCAATCAATTTACCTAACCAATCTCGAATACTGTTTGCCTGCTTGAGATCTAATACTTTTGAAAATTCTATAGCTGTCAAGGTAGTAAATTGTGCGATTAATCCCAAGCTTATTATCTCCTTTTGGTTAAGCTGAAACATTGTAATTGCTCGACTTACAAGTGAAATAACTTCTATTTTTGAGATTTGTTTTCGTATAGTTACTATTACCCTATCATCACCATCTTCGATTGTAGGAACTTGTTTACCGGCCGATAGAAGTATTTGGTATATTTTATCATAACCACTTCCTTCTCTTTCCATTAGTTTCAAATCGTAAAATACCTTTGCCAAATGATCATTTCGACGTATCGTTTTGTGAAGAATATTTTGTGGAGTGATTCCTAGAGGTAATAAACCCGGATTATGTATTTCTAATCTGTCAGGGAAGAGGTTTATAAAAACATCTCCACGCATTGTGTATGGTCTATGAACTAAGGCATTGGCAATGATTTCGCGAATAATCTCTTCTTCATAGTTTGGTATGAATTTTCTAAAAATACCATCAGCAACCTCAATTCCTTCTTTCCAATCCGGAATCTGTGTCCATATAGCTTCTATCAGTTCTTTGGGATTTAAATCATAATCATCCCATACAATTTTATTTACTCGATTTGCTCGCTCGTCAAACTTTAAGAACTGAACAATAGGCGCATATGATAATTTTGCCCTATCTGTGCGTTTACCAAGCCATAACACCCCTAAGTTTGTAAGATTGTCGCCATCTGACATCAAGTAATATTCTAGCAATTCATCGGGAGTTTTATCTTTAATAAATTGCGTTACCCTCTCTGAGGCACGAATATCGTGTAGAAACTGTTGCATTTTTTGGGGATCAACATCTGACTTCCTTACGTTTCGGACTACTTTCGTCTCCCAGTTAAAGGCAGGTTTATCAGTAAGAAGTCGTGTTAAATCATCCGGTAACAGAGGTTTGCATTCATCTGAAACACGGCAATAATATTTACCTTTTGAGGTGCTTGCTATTGTGGAGAGACTCTGCAACACCGTAAGCTCTATAAATTGGCCGCCATTCGTTGCTGTTAATATTTTCGCTGTAACGCCTACATTTACAGTATGTTCCGATATTTTTACACGGATTTTATCTGGTAAGTCATTGTTTATTTTTTGCCCAATTGGTGGCAAATGAGCATCATTTTCAATTCCAATGTAAATAACTCCACCTCTTGCATTAGCAAAACAAACACAGTCTTTTGCTAATTCGTTCCAATTACAGGTTTCTCCAACGACTACTTTCAATGATTTCTTCTCAGTTGTCTGGGTTTCTTCCATTTTGCAATCCTTTCTAAATATAATTTCCCATGCCACGCTTCCGAGCCAGCATTAAACATTTTCAAGCGTTACAAGTCGCAAGTACCCCTCGGGTTGTATTGACCCTGCACCATGCGTCCCATATACGCATCGCGCACCCAGCCGCCGACTGCGTAGAGTTCGACGCCATGTTCATCGGCGAGTTTTCCAAGTGTGTGCAGTATCGGCTCGTCTATTTCTAATGTCATACTATTGAATGAGTTGCTTGATGTAGTTGTAGATGGAAGATGTATGAGAATTGGCCGGGAATTTACATAATGTATTGAATCCGTTACTTTATGGAAACCTTCAGTGTTGAAGCTGATTTCTCGAAAACCGGTACGTATGTATCGAACTCATCAGCGGGTGCTTCAAACACCACAGAAAAAACCTTATCATCGTATGATGTAATGAGTTCCATAGATTTGAGTCGGTAGGAATTATCAAACCTTTGCAGTTCGCGGATTATTTTCATGCCCTTAAAATTACCAATCGTGAAATTAGCTCTGCTGATTTCCTTTTTGAAAAAATAATTTTCATACCCGAACATTCCGAAAACACCGCCTTTTTCGCATAAAGCATCCCAAAAGCCGGCTACAAACTCCGGGTCTTTGCCTTCTAATTCGGAAAACGTTTTGGACATTCTTTGTATGAGCGTACAACTCGCACCTATGGTAAAGAGGTCGGTAGGCTTGTCAACTTTCTCAGCAGAGATAAACAGTTGTAGTGTTTTATCATCGCCCTCTGTTCTTCCATGCCATGTTTCCGGTAATGTGCATGTGATTATATTCTTGTTATCGTTGAATTCTTTACACTTTGCGGATGGATTTCTATCGCCTAAAATTTTCAAAATTGCATCGATTTGCCCCGCTACTCTCTCGTTGCTGCCGCCCATAGTTTTCACGCGCATGGCATCTTTGTATGCTTCACCTAATCTCTTTGAGTATAAATATCCCACACATCTATTAAAATACACCTCAAGATTAGTCGAATCCCGTCGGATAAATTCAGTGTAATTTTCAATTCCTTTTTGATAATTCTCCTGCTGCGAATAAATCGTTCCTAAGTTCAGATAGGTGTTCGCATAGTCCGGTGCTACACGTACAGCATTTTCAAACATGAGTTTAGCACTGTCTAAATTTTTCAAGCCCAGGTAACATTGCCCCGAATTATAAAGGGCTTCCATGTTTTTGGGATCGGTATCGAGTACTTTCCGATACAACGTAATCGCCCCCTGATAATCCTGACTTTGCATCGCACCGGAGGCAGATTTTAACAGTTCACCGGAAACTTGTGCGTGGAGAGATGCCACAGCAAAGAAAAACAACAACGTAAAACAAACTTTCATGATACCTTCTTTCATGGATAATACAAGTAGTGATACAATTTCATAGTGCAGACGGAACTTTGCTCGGCGGCAGATAATATTTCTTACGGAACCAAAACGCGACATTGACCAGCCCGATGAGCGCCGGAACCTCGACCAGCGGTCCGATGACCCCCGCAAATGCCTGACCGGAATTAATACCAAAGACACCAATCGCGACGGCAATTGCCAGTTCGAAATTATTGCCGGTCGCTGTAAACGAGAGCGCGGCATTGGTCGAATAATCGGCGCCTAACTTCTTGGCAATTAAAAAGGTAATGACAAACATCACCGCAAAGTAAATCACCAGCGGTATTGCAATACGCAGCACATCGAGGGGAATCTGAACGATCATTTCACCTTTTAAGCTGAACATTATAATAATCGTAAACAGCAGTGCAAAAAGCGTGATAGGAGAAATGCGGGGAATGAATTTCTCCCGGTACCATTCCTCACCATTCAGCTTTATGAGCATATAACGGCTCACAATTCCTGCAACGAACGGAATCCCGAGATAAATAAACACACTTTCGGCAATTTGACCAATCGTGATCGCGACATGAAAGCTTTTCATGCCAAAAATCTCAGGCACCACCGTCAGATAAAAGTACGAATATGCTGAATACAAAAGCACTTGCAACACACTATTGAGTCCGACGAGCCCGGCGATATACTCACGATTGCCGCCAGCAAGTTCATTCCACACAATCACCATAGCAATACACGGCGCAATACCAATGAGAATCAATCCCGTCATGTAGTCGGGATAGTCCCGAAGGAAGATATACGAGAGCAAAAACATAAAGAACGGCGCGACTATCCATGTGATACCAATCGACATAGCCACTAATTGTACATTCTTGAATATCTCCGGAATCTTCTCGTACCGCACTTTTGCAAGCGGGGGATACATCATCAGAATCAGTCCAATGGCTAGCGGAATATTCGTCGTGCCACTTGAGAATGAGTTAATAATTCCTGATGACGACGGGATGAAATACCCGACACTCACGCCGATTGCCATCGCCAGAAATATCCACACAGTAAGATATTTATCGAGGAATCCCAGTTTTTTGCGGTTGCTCGGCTGTGAGGTCATATTTATATGCCATATTTAAGAGTGAGCGAAAGCTGCCCTGCATGATAAGCCGTGTGCGAGATGATTCTGCCAAGAGCTTAGGCCTTAGTTTTTGTGCCGAATTCATTGGTCGTAACTGTTTGCATCCATTGCTCTTCTGTTTGTTTGGCGATAATAGCGCCCAGACTTTCGAATGCATAGCGTTCGTATTCGAGCAATTCTTCAAGATTCGTCCATTCTCCGGTATCATGCTTCGTGCTGACCGTACGAGCAAATACTTTCACATCCGCTGCGCCAAAGACATTTTTCGCAAAGAGGAGCTCGACATCGGCGATATGGCGCAGGAGGAAACCGGCACTATCCTTCGTATGCACGAGTGTTTTGCGCAAATCTTCCGCCTGCAAACCGCCGAGTAAACCTGAAAATCGTGTTCGCGCTTCTGCCCAGGTCTGACTGTACGCTTGTATGGTTGTCATGATGTACTGTATTAGTTTAAAATATCTTACCGCACTTCCGCGCCTGCTCCCACAACACTTTCCGGCGTTACGAGTGCGAGCGTGCCTTCGGGTGTATTGGCGGCGAGCAGCATTCCCTGCGACTCCATGCCCATGAGCTTGGCGGGCGCGAGATTGGCGACGACGACGACTGTCTTGCCGACCATTTCTTCGGGGGTGTAGAATTTGGCAATTCCGGCGAGAATCTGACGTGTTTCGGTGCCGAGATTTACTTGTAACTTGAGTAATTTCTCGGACTTCGGTACACGTTCTGCACTAATAACAATTGCCGTGCGCAGCTTGATTTTCTTAAAATCATCGATTGTTATGATATCACTTGGTTCGGCAGGAGTCTTCACCTCCGCCACCGCGGTCGTTCCGCCCATTTTAGCCACCTGTTCTGTAATAGTTGAATCTTCAATTTTGGTAAATAATACTTCCGGCGCGGCTATCGGCGTTCCTTCAGTTAAAGTGGGCAAGGCAACCGTACTCCAGCGGTCAATCTGCGGCGCGTTCGGTTCGCCGGTGACGGACTGAACGCCAATCATCCCCGAAATCGTAGCACAAGTATTCGGAAGAATCGGAGCAAAGAGCAGCGACAGCGCGCTAATCGTCTGCGAACACAGATAGAGCGTTTTGGCGCACTCGTCGGGGTCAGCTTTGACCGATTTCCACGGCGCGGTATCATTAAAATACTTATTAGCGGCGCGGGCAATATTCATCGTCTCGGTCACGGCATCGCGGAAGCGGAAGCGTGTGTAGTGTTCGGCTACTTTCTTGGCGCCAAAATGCAGCGCTGCAATCAGCGCCACGTCATTTGGAGAGAAATAGCGGAGATGCTTATCTTCATATTTTTCGATGGCTTGCTCGCGGGTTTCTTCGCGACTGAAGTCTTCGAGGAGTAATTTCCATGCATCATTGACTTTTGCGAATCGTTCGGGGAGTGTGGGTACTTTGCCGTCAAAATTCTTCTGCAAGAACTGCACAACTCGATTGACAAAATTCCCAAAAATCGCGGCAAGTTCATTATTATTCCGCGCTTGGAAGTCCTGCCAGGTAAAGTCGGAGTCTTTCGTTTCCGGTAAATTCATCGCAATTGTATAGCGCAGCGAATCGGTCTGCCCCGGACTTGGGAAATCCCGCTGAAAATCATGGAGGAAGATGCCCCAATTCATGGATTTCGAGAATTTCTTCCCCTCAAAATTCATAAATTCATTCGCCGGCACATTCGTTGGGAGAATATACTTATCCTTCGCCATAAGCAGCATCGGAAAAATCAGCGTATGAAAAACGATATTATCCTTCCCCAAAAAAGCAATGTATTCCGTGTCAGGATTCTGCCACCATGATTTCCATGCTTCCGGCGTGTGGCGGAGTTTCGCCCATTCTTTCGTTGCCGAGATGTAGCCGAGAACGGCTTCGAACCATACATAAATCACTTTGCCCTTCGCGCCTTCGACCGGAACGGGGATTCCCCAGGTCATATCACGGGTGGCAGCGCGGTCAGCGAGACCTTGCTTAAGCCATGAACGACTTTGTTGTAAGACATTATCTTTCCATTGGTTTGCTTTGCTTTCGATGTATTCCTCCAGCCGCTGCTGAAAGTCACCCATTTTGAAATACCAATGTTTTGTCGAGCGCACGACCGGCGTTTTACCCGAGACGACACTTTTGGGATTGATGAGATCGGTTTGGTTATAATTAGCGCTGCAATTATCGCATTGGTCACCGCGGGCACGTTCATTGCCGCAATTCGGGCAGGTGCCTTCGACGTAGCGGTCGGGGAGGAACATCTCAGCCGTTTCATCATAGAATTGATTTTCTTCTTTTTCGACGAGCAGTCCTTTATCGAGCCAATCGAGGAAAAATTCCTGAGCCGTGTCGTAGTGTTCGGGCAGGGAAGTGCGCGAGAAAATATCGAAACTCATACCAAACTTCTCAAACGCAAGTTTATTTGCAAAATGATACTTATCGATGATTTTATCCGGCGTGGTGTGTTCTTTTTCAGCGCTGATGGTAATTGCCACTCCATGCTCGTCCGAACCGCACACAAAGAGCACATTGCGTCCGGAGAGGCGCAGAAAGCGGGCATACATATCGGCAGGCAGATACGCACCGGCAAGGTGTCCGAGATGGAGAAAACTATTAACGTAGGGAAGCGCTGCTGTAATGAGAGTTTGGGTCATGGGATTGGATTGTATTTACTGTATGTTGTATTATCTATTGGCAATTGCAATGGTCTATTACTTAGGCTTGCAATAATGATTGTAAAACCGACATAAAATCACCGTGGAATTTTCTAAAACTTGCTGAATGATGACTTAATTTTTTCAAATCAGCAGTTCTCATGAGTTCCTGAATAATCGGCTTTTGTTTTGCAACTGATGTTTTGATATGTCCGTACACTTCCTTTTTGGCATCATTTCTCGTCCTAGTCTCTAATGGTATATTTTTCATCATCGTAGGATTCTCATTGTAGTGTTTTAAATACCATAGCCAGTGCTCAATACATTGAACAGGGAGAACTATTACGCTTCGGTGACGATGGGGCTCTGTTAAACCGCCATGAAACATTGTATAAAGTTCAGAAAAATTCACGTCATTAGCTGAATCCACATCTCGAACAACAAAAAACACATCTACATTATACGTAACAAACGCTACCGAGCAAGCTTTGGCAAAATTCCTATCAACTTCTCTCTTATTTTTAGCTTGTATATGTGTCTTAACTTCTTCAAAATTTGTACTATCAGCCGCTAAAAATGATAGAGCCATTCTTAAGAACTCACGATGTGCATCATCTTCGCAGAGAAGACCATACTTCATCTCTCTCATTCCGGCACTCCCCCAAGAAAACCCATCGCCCAATGTTCACCGAGCGCGTCGGTGAAGCGTATTGGTTCTTCTCCTGCGGCTTTGAATTGTTCGTTATGTGGTTCAATTACATCGCGTTGCAAATTTTTAACGATTGTCTGTTGGGCTACACGCTCTACGATATACACGGCTTCCGGTATATCGGCGAATGTATCCACGACCGCAGTTGAGTGCGTGGTAAGGATTACCTGTATATTTTTCTCTGCCGCAAGCTCGAATATCAAATCCATAGTTTCCCGTATCCTTCGCGGGTGAATCCCTTTTTCGGGTTCTTCTAGAAGGAGCAATTTCGGCGGCTCGGGCTGATGTATTATGCAGAGTAACGACAGGAAGTAGAGAGTACCTTCTGAGAGAGAATCAGCCCAGAATATTCTGCCGAACTTATCTGTTAAACCGATTTTTGCTAACGACTTATTGTTGTATTTTTCTCGTAGATCTTTCGGTGGTTCATCGACTAAATCAAAACTTATGGACGTAAATTCCGGCACAAACCGCCGAAGATCATTGGTGATTCTATCAAAAATATACTGATACCGATTTCTCATCACCTGAAGAAATGCCACCAAATTTCCGGCATCTTCATTCACCGACTGCTCGTTCTGAATTGGATATAAATCGAGTAATTTGCTTGGCTCCGGACGGTAGATTTTGAGATTCTCAAGAGGAGCGAATATTTGTTTTTGAGCTGGGGTTCTATAAAAACCAGTTTTCGGATCCGGCATTCCACTTTTAAGGTTTCTCGTTCCAAAATATTTTTCATAAACTTGAGCAGTATAATTCCCTTCACTTACTACTTTTTCAAAAACAGTGTTTGGAAGAACTATCGTCTCGGGTTCATCGAAATAGTATGCGGCAAAATGTTCAAATTCTCTATCAAGAGATTCAACATCGGTAATAGGCTGCCTTCCCGGCTTTTCTTTAGACTTTCCATAAACTACTGCAAAATCAGGATATTGTGCGTTGTTTTTATGATGAGATAGTAATACTGCACCATATCCAATGGGAGTATCTTCATCATGTAAATTAGAAAGAAATTGCAGCGAAATTGGTGCACTCTCAATTTGATCTCTTTCTTGAACCACTCGAAAAAATAGTGACTGCAATTCTTCCTTCCCCGGCATATTCCCACCCAAAAACTCACTAAAAAACTTCAACGCTTTGAGAATATTCGACTTCCCGCTATTATTCGGTCCGATGAGTAGATTCACGGGTTGAAGATTATCGAGCCAAACTTCCCGCAGACTGCGGAAGTTTGTTATTTTTAGTTCGGTTATCATAGTTTGCCTTTATTACTTCCTCGCCTCGGGCACCACCTCGAGCGTTACTTCCTTATCCTCCTTCGGACCTCGCAGAACGACGACCTTGAGCTTTTCGCCGGCTTTTGATTGACCGAGAACAGCTGTGTAATCGTAGATGTTTTTGATGGTCGTTTCGCCAAATTTGATGATGATGTCATCGGCTTGCATGCCACCTTTTTGGGCAGGACTTCCCTCGCGAACGTCGGTGATTTTGAGTCCTTTTGGATGATCGGCATAGTCGGGCACGATACCGATGGTTACTTTGAAGCCGCCGGTTGTTTGGGTAGAGGTTGACTTAACTTTAATAAAATCAGGCTTTTCTACCGTTCGTGAGATTTCTCTTATTGCTCCTTCGGCAAAATTCAACACATTCGCCTCGCCGGCATAATTAATCTTGTCCCAGGTATCGGTCGGACGGTGGTAATCGCTGTGTAGCCCCGTAAAGAGGAAGAGCACCGGACGCTCTTTGCTGTAAAATGACGAGTGGTCGCTCGGACCAAAACCATCGGCACCAATAGAGACGGTGAATGAATGCGCCTTGCCAAGTGAGTCGACGAGGTTTTGCCATCTCGACGAACTCCCCACGCCCTGCACGTTGAGCTTCGCATCTTTGAGGCGACCGATCATGTCCATATTTATCATGCAGATAGTGTTTTCAAGCGGAACGAGCGGGTTCTTAACATAATGTGCCGACCCAAGCAGTCCGCGTTCCTCACCAGTGAAGAGCATAAATATGATTGGGCGTTCTGCCGGCTTCTTGGCGAACATCGCCGCGAGTTCGAGAATTCCAGCCGTGCCGGATGCGTTATCATCGGCGCCATAATGGATTTTTTTGTCTTTGCCTGCATATAAAGTGCCCTCATCGCCCAGACCGAGATGGTCGTAATGAGCGCCTGCTACGATATATTCATTTGCCAGTGCGGGATTCGTTCCCCGGACTACCGCGATCACATTAGACGTGGTTTTTTCGATTTTCATAAGCTGTACGTTCACCGTGAGCTTGGTATTGGGTATTTCGAAGCTGTTGGGTTTTTTCGACTTAATTATCTGCGCCTCAATAATTGACAACTGTTTATCCCGTGGAAAGAGCTTGCTGACCGGAGTGCGCTTGGCATGCATGGCGATAATTCCCGAATTTTTGTCTGAGGTGCCGAGTTCGAGTGCCATCAGCGAGTCCGCGCCGTCGCCTGCTGTACTGATAAAGAGAATTCCTGCGGCACCTTTTTCGCGGGCGGTGAGCATTTTGGAGCGGAGGGAGATGTAATTGCCGAATTTACCGTGGTTGTCATTGCCATCAGGCGAACCTCTCAGGACGATCACGATATTGCCCTTGACGTCAATTCCTGCATAATCATCGTATTGCGAGTCCGGCGAGGATATTCCGTAGCCGACGAAAATGAGCTTGCCACTTGCGGTGCCATTTTCGCTAAAGGATAGGGGAGTGTAGTCGCCGCCGGCTTTCCAACCTACTTTGACCGGCTTAAGTTGATCTTTTGGAACGCCGGGCTGCTCGATTGTGATTTCAAGAGCGAATTTATTGCCATCGGCAAGTGCGATTGATGTAGGAACGGTAAACTCCTGGAAATACGATGTACCAAGCGGCGGAATGGAGTTTTGCTTGAAGAACGATGCGATATATTCCGCTGCTTTGCGATTGCCTTTGCTGCCCGAGCTGCGCCCTTCGAGTTCGTCGGAAGCCAAGTATTTTATATGAGTTTGAAGCTTTGCCACGAGCACGGAATCAGCCGACTTGGAGACCGTAACAAAAGCAACCATAGCGCAGAGCGAAGCCGCGCACAACCGGAACGAGAAGAGAGGAAAACGCATAGAATATCCTGAATTATTATGTACATAAAGTACAAATTTAGGGTTTTTTACGCTGAAAATGGCGGGAGATTGAATAATTGGGGAAAGAGTAGTATTTTCGTACGAAATTCAACTTTGTTAATTTATTCTAATTGCATGAACCCGTACACATATAAAATCATGCTCCGCAAAGAACCTGAAGGTGGGATTACGGTTTTTGTACCATCCTTACCCGGATGTATTACCTACGGTGGAAATATTGACGAAGCAATGGTTATGGCAAAAGATGCTGTTGAGTTGTATCGTGAGGAACTTATCGAGCGAGGAGAAGAAATTACAGACGATAAAAACATGCTGGAATATTCACTTAACCTTGTTACTGCATGAATTTATCCGTCACGTTTTTAGTAAGCCCAAACTCCTCGACGTGCCCCTTTCACCTATCTGTCTACTTGACCCACTGTATATTTTTTGCATTGGCTTTTATATATCATACCATCTCCATTATTACCTGAACTCTTATGATGAAAAAACTCATCGGTTGGATTTTAATTCTCTATGGTTCTTTTGGACTTTTGATGTTTGGAATGACTTTTCTCTTTGCAATTGTTGGCTATATCACCAACGTTCCATTACTTGAATTGGAACCATCGATGCAAGTTGCTACTATTGTTGGGATTGGTATTTTTTGTACGATATGTTTTCTTAGTCTCAAAAAAGGTCTTCGTCTGATTAAGAAAGTCAAGCAGCCGGAAATTACTCCTTACTCACGGCAATTGAATCTTCAACTCTCCGGTCGAATTGACTATTCTGACTATCGTAATTTGATTTTAAGTATTTCTTTCAATCTGAAAAATTGGGCAATTTTTATCGCGTTCGGTACAATATATGCAACGGGATTTTATAATTACCTCTCATCAGAAGTCAAACTATTGATTCCAATTGGGATAATAGTCTTTATCTTCCTCATCATGGGATTCACACTCCGTTCCATAAAAAAACAATACCGCGATACAGCCTATCTCCAACATACCATGCACTACAGTTTAGAGAATACAACCCTCCACATTCATGGTGAAACATTTGATTCTACCATACAGTGGACTCATTTTACAAAAGTTACAGAGACAAAGAAGTTTTTCCTGTTCTACCAAGGCCGGATAGCAACATTTATTCCCAAAAGCATGTTTTCAGAAATAGAACTCATTGAATTTAAAAGCTTTATAAACTCGTTGAACATCTCTGTAACATAATACGATTATCACTTCGACCACTTACTAAATCTCTTTTTACACAATAACAACTACACTCCCTCATGGCCAGAAATGGGGGTTATTCCCATCAGTTAACCCCTTTTATGTTGAATTCTTCGGATAATAGTCGATCATGGAGTGTTTACTCTACTTTCCTCTTATCTCCAAAATAGGATTAATCCATATGTTTTTGTGATACCCAAGTCCATTTGGACGGCAACGGGTGCCCGCAGACGAGGCTTGGAGTGCGCACAACCGAACCCAAAATTCCGTATTTTTGCCGCCATGAAAACTACGCTTCCGCCTTTGAAAGGCAAACGAATAGCCGCACTTGACTACGGAACCAAACGCATCGGAGTGGCGGTGACCGACGAGCTCCATATTACGATCTCGCCGCGGGAAATTATCGCTGCCGATGCACCGGATTTGTGGGATGTCGTGCGGCGTTTGGTAGCTTTTGACCGCTTGGGCGCTCTCGTCGTCGGTGTGCCTGTGCGGGAAGATGGCACCAAGTCGGCAATTGTCAAGAAAATTGAGAAATTTATTGAGGAATTGCGCGGACAGATTGAGATACCTGTCATCGAATACGACGAGTCATTTTCGACACAAGCGGCGTTTCAAACCATGATCGCCGGTGGCATGAAGAAAAAACAACGGCAGCAAAAAGGGACAAAAGACAAGATCGCAGCGGCAGTGATATTACGGGATTTTTTGCAGGACTTCGAGCGAGAAATTTATTAACCCTTACAGAATCAACACCCTATGAGAACATTGTTCCTCACGCTACTCTCTGCCTGCTGCCTGCTGCCTGCCCCGCAGCTTACGGCTCAGCAGCAGCGACCCGATCAAAGCGCATATTTTAATTTTGGTGAGAAATTCTTTTGTGAGGCACACTCCGTCGCACGTGCCGACAAAGACTCGACAAACATGGTCGTTCTCTTTAAAATTATGTATGACCGACTCGACTTTCACCAAGTCCCGATGAACGCAAAAAACATCCGCGGATCCTATCTTGCCATACCTTTCGTTCTCGTCGAAATGCGTGATGATATCGGTATTATCCGCTATCGGAAGCAATGGACCGACAGTATTTACGCCACGACCTATGCACAATCCAACTCCCGTACCGACTTCGTCTATGGTTCACTCGAATCAGCTCTTCCCCTCGGGAATTACTCGGTATCGCTTACTCTCGGCGATCAGGATAATCAGCTCATTAAGAGGGTGGACCTTATGGCAACCCCGAGCCTTCGTAGCGATACAACCAGAATTTACAAGCCAATGTTTGTTGAGTTTTCCGATACCCCTTCTACTGTCGTTGTGCCCATCGTTGCCGGTGGTAATGCCCGCTTCGCTCAGCAGACAGTGCGTGCAATTGTTCCGATATCGGGCGCCAAAGCCGGAGACACATACGCCTATTCCTGTGTTCCGACACAGCTCCCGGATGGCAACGGAGCATCCAATTATGAATGGGGCACCGTTCCCCCGATAAGCGGAATCGCCAAGCCCGAATTGAGGGAATACCTTATGCCCAATTTTTCGAAAAATTCACCGCTTCAGAAGCCAATGTTTACAATTGAAAAAGCAGACATGAAGTCCGCGTTTAGTTCCTTCGGACTCCTCGACATCACCTTCCCTCCCAGTTCGGTAGCACCCGGAAAATACAAGCTCCGTATCGTCAAAGTCGGCTCCAAGGATACGACAATCCATCTCTTTGAAATTTTCTGGGAAGATATGCCGATCTCTTTTCGCAATCCCCGCTACCTCGTCGAAAGTATGTACACTATCCTCACCGATGATGAATTCGATGCCGTGAACTCCGGCTCGGAAAGCGAAAAACGCCGGCATGTCATCGAGTATTGGCAGAAAAAATATCCGTCCGGAGAAGCAGTGTATAATACGACAATGGCCGAATTTTACCGAAGAGTCGATTATGCATTGTTTAATTTCCAGGGAATAGCCGAGCCGGACGGCGCAAAGTCTGAACGTGGAAAGATTTACATCCTTCACGGCGCGCCGACAAGCATCGAAAAAAACATTCCCGCCTCCAGCGGACAAGCGCAGGAAATCTGGACATATTCGAATAAAGTGAAGAAGCAATTTACGTTCGAACTCAACACATCAGGCGTGTATAAACTTAAAGAAATTAAAGATTTGGCTGTGAAGTAAGGCAGCGATGGCACGCTGATGACACTGATTTTTTACGATTCTCGCCGATTTGGGGATTGTAGTAATGAATCTGCTTGAATTCCATAACATTACGGCACGCTGACCTTTCTCGTGAGTATTCAACTACTTGCCAATTTCTTATCTATCGTATAATAAATCTGCGAAAATCATAACAATCAGCGCCATCTGCGTGCAATTAACTCTATACTATACATACATCTATGAACGACCCAAACCTCTACACAGGATTCGCAACGAAAGCAATACATATTGGCCAAGAACCCGAGGAAACGACCGGCGCGGTGACCGTACCCCTCTTTCAGACCTCGACCTACGCGCAGGAAGAAATCGGCAAACACAAGGGTTTTGAATACGCCCGCACGCACAATCCGACACGTTTCGCGTGGGAGAAAAATCTCGCCGCGCTTGAGGGTGGCATCGCTGCTTTTGCCTTCGGAAGCGGTCTTGCAGCCGAAGATTCTCTCATGAAATTGCTCTCATCCGGCGACCATGTGCTGTGCGCTGAAGACATGTACGGCGGCACGTTCCGGCTCTTCGATAAAATTCTAACTCGTTTTGGAATAACGTTTTCGTATGTGAATATGACCGACCTGAATGCAGTGAAATCTGCCATGCAATCGAATACAAAAATGGTCTATACCGAGTCACCGACGAATCCGATGATGATGCTCACCGACTTAGCGGCTGTCGCGGAAATAGCCCACGCTCACGGTGCCATGATGGTCGTGGATAATACCTTCGCAAGTCCGTATTTCCAGCAGCCTCTTTCTCTTGGCGCCGATATTGTGATTCATTCAGCTACCAAATATCTCGGCGGACACTCCGATCTTGTCAGTGGTATCGTTACCACGAATCGTCAGGATATCGCCGATCAATTAAAATTCATCCAAAATGCTGCAGGCGCCGTGCCCGGTCCATTCGAATGCTGGCTGCTGCTACGTTCGTCCAAGACCCTCGCCGTGCGTATGAAACAGCATGAACAGAATGCACTTGCAGTCGCGCGCTACTGTGAGAATCATCCAAAAGTCAAGAAGATATTCTATCCGGGCTTAGCGTCACATCCGCAGCACGAGCTTGCAAAACGTCAGATGAAGGGTTTTGGCGGGATGATTTCCATCGAGCTTGGTTCGCTCGAAAACGCGAAAAATTTCGCCAAAGCAATTCGCATTTTCACGCTTGCCGAGTCGCTTGGCGGTGTGGAGTCGCTTGTCTGCCATCCGGTGTCGATGACGCATGGCAGCATTCCCAAAGAAAAGCGCGACCAACTTGGTGTGACCGATGGTCTCGTGCGGCTTTCCTGCGGAATTGAAGAAGTGGAAGACTTGCTTGCTGATATAGAGCAAGCTCTTGATAAGGTGTGAGTTACTGGATAATGATTTACTCGTCTGTTACCCGAATCTGTCATTCTGAGTGAGTCTTCGAGCGAAGAATCGACGTTTGTAGTACAGAAAAGCACGCCGGTAAAGCATGCGGCGATTCTTCGATTCTGTTATTGATACATTTGACATTTACGGAACAACTCTCCATCCAACACATTGATAATATTTGATTTAACGCCATTTCATTCCACATTCCGTATCTAAACGGTTGATACCGTTCGATAAGTTGTATCGTGCGAAGTGGAAATGATTACAACCATTCTCAGTGTTGAAAACCGTTAAAACGGAGTACGAGTTGTTGTTGGGACTCTTGACCCCATGATTAAAATCATGGGCTATGTTTTTATCTTGTGTCTTTGATTTTGATCTTGACGGGCTGTAGCCCATGAGGAACTCAGAACAATAACGAAAAACACTCACAACTTTATTTATAGTATGCAGTTATAGGAATTAACCCATGACCTTCCCCGACGCTATCCGGCAATTTCTCGACTATTGCGACTCTGAGCGGAGCTTTTCCGGGCTCACGACCGAGACGTATCGAATCGCGCTTGCCGACTTTGTTGATTTTCTCCGGGAAGGATTCGACGAGCTTCCCGAGGTGGAATCGATCCGCACCGAGGATATCCGTCCATTTTTAGGGTGGTTGCATGACAATGGGTTAGTCAAGAAATCATTGAAAGTCAAAATCGCTGCCGTGAAGTCATTTTTCCTGTTTTTAGCCAAAAAGAAGATTATTTTCAAAAATCCCGCTCTCCTGATTGCAATTCCCAAAAGCGAACAAAAGCTGCCGTCGTTTCTTCAGCACGAGGAAATTATGGCGTTTTTTTCGCAGTTCGACACGTCCACGCCGGAGGGTGCGCGTGACTCTGCCCTTGCCGAACTCCTTTATTCCTGCGGCGTACGGATCAGTGAATGTCTGAATCTGCGTATTCCTGATATTGATACGCATGGATTTACGGTTAAAGTCATGGGCAAGGGACGCAAACAGCGCATTGTGCCGGTGGGCGAGGTGGCGATGACGGCCTTAGCAGCGTATCTCAAGCTACGCCATACATTTGTAACGCCGGCATCGGAGAATTACGTGTTTTTGGGAAAGAAAGGGAATAGAATGAATGCCGCCGTGGCGTACACCATCATTCACAATGCGATGAGCAGCGTTACGGAAGCGACGCAGAAGAGTCCGCACATTCTCCGTCATTCATTTGCTACGCACTTACTTGATAATGGCGCTGATATTTCGGCGGTGAGCGAGATGCTTGGGCACAGTTCGCTGAGTTCGACGCAGATTTACACACATGTGTCGATCGAGCGGCTGAAGAGCGCGTATAAGTCGGCACATCCGAAGGCGTGATTATTGGAGTGGAGAAGTTGGTTAGTACTGTTTTTACCGAACGACAGGGCTATCTTTAATTTTTACAACTGATTTATAAATAATATAATTATGACCATTTCAGCTATTGCAATCCGAGGGGATTTTTCTAGTCGTCTCGCTGAGATTTTCGAGACATTCGGGTACTATGATAATGAATCGGATATCGAATTCACTGACCCGGAAACCTTTAGCGAGTTCTTAGCTATGAATTATTCAGATTATGCTGACCGCGAAATAGTGTTGCGCGGGGTGTCGCTCGACAATGACTGGTTGATTATCCATGACCCTGAAATGGTAGATTGTACTGATGAAGAATCGATATCTGTTCTTTCCCGAAAGCTCGACACAGAAATACTCACATTCATTATTCAATCGGCTTCAAGTACTTATGGCTTTTCTCAATTTAATTACTCACTCAAGCGACAGTTTCTGGTAGTTGATGGAGAAGTAACAACAGATAGGCATTCACATTTGCAGGAAGAGAATGGGCTCGCTATTAACGAATATACCCTTACTGATGATATTTTAGGACTTGCTCATAATTTTGGGTTTAGTCTTACAGGTACTAACTGCACGGCATTTACCGTCAAACAGTTCGAATTTAGTGATCCTTCACATCGGTATCCTACCTCGCGCACTGCTGAAAAATTATACGAAGTCGATGATTTTTCGGAAGAAGACGATCAATTATATGAAGATACCGATGGGGGAATCGAAGAAGAATCACCCGATGAAGCCCGGCAATCCGGCGCTATGCCTATTCCTCCAGCTGATAACATCACCTCTGACGACTTCGACGGTGACAGAGATATTCAAAAGTCCAGAACCGAAGACCAAAAACGTAACAATATCATCCTAGCATCTCTTTCTATACTTTGTGAAAATCTTACTCTTCGGGAGGTATCCTCGCGAAACCTCAGTTCATTTTCCATGTCTAACCATCTCTATCAATTAGATGTTACCCACATGCTACGCTCTTTGAATCCGGATATAGATTTACATATTACGATTGCCTCTCATTTTTCTTCATTCCCCACTTCCCATATTACAGATTCAGAATCTGACCAGTATTGTATTGGTATCTTCAAGATGCGCCACACATTTCCCGCTACGTACATCCGACGAGAAACAGTTGCATTTAAAATAGCCGATTTTTTCTTGAAAAAGGATGTTGATTTTAGACAAAGCAAGAAGTTTTCAAGAAAATTCCATGTCCAGACCGAGAACAAAGATCAGTTGTTGAGTCTTCTACAATTCAAAGACCTTGATGAACTAGTTAATTTCCCCGACTTAGAGCTCGAACTTCACGGAAACACTTGCCTTTACAGAAGCTCCAGAAAAGCAATTTCACCGAGTGAAGCAGAATTATTTTGTGATTTGACACACACTTTATTGCAGATATTCGCTTGAGAAATCAGATAGATATAATTCACAATTATACTTAAATTCAACTAACAATAAAGCAGCTCACGATATTCATCGTGGGCTGCTTTTTCCTTGTCTTATACAACAATCCCTGTATTTCAACTCCTGCGCTATCTCTTGCCCTTTTTTCGATTGATGATGAGGCATCTTTCACTAGAAATCTACCGCCCTTATGATGCTACCTCGCTTATTTGACAGAATGTTGATTTATTTGTAGTTTTGCGCTGATTTTAACAACACAAACAACATATCTTATTAAAAATCAACAAGTTAGAATTTACCAAAACAATAAAATAATATATATTTCAGTTGAGATATGCCATTTTTATAGGTGATATTTCCGTGTTTTTTTTGTTTTTTCCCTTGTAAGGGGGGATTTTTTGTTTCATTTTTTTTATACTCTATGTTCAAACAACTTGCCTTTGTTCTTGTTTCTGTCATGCTTCTTGCATCGTGCAGTAAAGATTCTACTCCAACCGGTACTAATACTGTTACGTATGTACAGCCCAAAGCCGGTAGTATTTTTGTGTTCGAAACATACAATACGGACACAACATCCAATCTTCCTATCGCATCATCGCGAGATACGGCACGCCATACGTTTTTGCAAACCGCACTGTCGTTTATGGGGAAAACGAATGTATCGAAAATTACCAAGGTATCAACCTTTTTTATGGATACGACTTATCTCAACTACGAATCAAATAACGACGTTAGCACGTTCGTACCGGACACTGCCAGCGGCAAGTGGATTACTTTCCCTTACAGCTCCAAGACTCCACTTTCCTTCACTGCGTTTGAGGGTACATTTGATATATTCGGTATAATGACTACGGTAAAATCAGTAGCTACAATTACTTACAGCAACGAAACAACTATGACCGTCAAGGGGTCATCCTTGTCGGTCTTAAAATTCAAGCAGGACATCGTGACGACTTCCACAGCCGGTGGAGTATCTACCACAAATACGCAGAACGGATTTATATACATAGCTCCTTCTTTGGGGTATGTCGTGAAAATTGAACAGCTCCCTTATGTATCATCGAGCGGTGATAAGCTTCAGGGGCAAGTAGAGAATCTGATTGATTACACCTTGAAATAAGACTTTGCTTGTGTTCGGCAGATCACAAAATGACAACAGCCACCTTCACGTGCACGTGAAGGTGGCTGTTTTTTTTTAGTCGTCTGTATCGTTATGATGCTAAAAGGAAGGTTTGCAACCTCTAACTTTATCCTGCATATTGCTCTACATCGCGTACTTTGCGGAAGCCGACCGAACCCTTATCACGGCGTTCGATGGCTTTGAGAGCGGAGGCGTAGATTTCTTTCCACGTGAGACCGAATTTTATCATCAATTCTTCCGGCTCGCCGCTGCCGCCGAAGCTATCTTTGACACCGACAAATTCGATTGGAACAGGTGAGTTTTTCGCGGTGACTTCGGCTACTGCGCCGCCGAGGCCGCCGTGCACCTGATGTTCTTCAGCGGTGACAATCGCACCGCATTCGCGGGCCGCCGTTACGGTCGTTTCTACATCGAACGGCTTGATGGACGGATTGTTGATCACTCGTGCCTGAATGCCACGTTTTGCGAGCTCCTGAGCAGCAAGCAATGCTTCCCAAACCAGTGCTCCACAAGCAATTAATGCTACATCATTACCTTCGCGGAGGACATGCGCCTTGCCGATTTCAAACGGTGTATCTTCTGTCGTAAAGAGCGGCACCGGTGAGCGACCGAAGCGGATATACGCAGGACCCACCATTTCGCCCATTGCGACGGTGGCCTTGCGTGCTTCGAGGAAGTCGCAAGGTACGAGCATGGTCATGTGGGGGAGAGTGCGTAAAAACGCAACTTCTTCTAAAACCTGATGTGTAGCGCCGTCAGGACCAACGCTGATACCGGCATGACCGCCGCCGATTTTCACATTTGCTTCGTTGTAGCAGACGGAAATACGGAGTTGATCTGCATTACGGAGAGCGCAGAATGCGCCGTAGCTTGCAAAGAAGGGTACTTTGCCGGAGAGAGCGAGACCGGTTGCGATTGTGGTCGCATTTTGCTCGGCAATTCCGATGGAGAAGAAGCGATCGGGGAATTTATCTTTGAACATTGACGTCATCACCGATCCGGTGATATCACCGCCGAGGACGACGACATTTTCATTGCGTTCACCAAGGATTACCAGCGCTTCTCCGAATCCGTGTCGTGTGGGTTTTGAACCCAGTAATGTATATTCTTGCATTGTACTTACTTAAATTTATGATTGATTATTTTGCTTTTTTTATCAGACCTTCTATATTCACTTTATCGAGCACTCGGGACAAATCACCATTTCTGTCCGTCATATTCTTTCCTTCTATTTCTATACCGAAGCGTTTGGCGACAAGCACAGCGAGAATACCGTTTTTCGTAGCATCATTATAGACTTTATAGCCAATTCCATTCGGCAGGAGTACTTTTTCGACAGACACACCTACTTCGGTACTCGGAATTTCATAGGTACGGGCAGCGAGAATTGCACTTCCACCATAATCGGTGATACCGACCGTTACGGATGTACCACCGGGAAGTACATATTCACCAAGGGCTTTTGACCAGTTGTACCCTTGCTTGTTCACCCGTGCCGTCGATGACGACAGCGAGGTACCGAGGTCAAACGGCAAGAATGCCACCAGCTCTTTTCCGGGTAAGGGTTCAATCTTCTTCAGAGTGAGCTCAAGTAATTCTTTAGTTTTTACTTCCGGCGCAATAATGGATTTCGACAGGGAGTCCTGCTGCACCTTTCGTCCCTCCGACAGTGGAGCCGGCTGCTGTTTCTGCTGGTCCTCGCATCCTGAGACAAGTGCGCTTACGGCTGCGAAAGCGCTTAGTATTCCTAAGGATAGCGACGTTTTCACAGGACTAATTCCCCGAGGGCTTGTTCTGCCTGCTGTTCATTCGGCGGATTGCCATGCCACTTATAATTATCCTCCATAAATGACACACCGCGCCCCATAAATGTCTTTGCGATAATAGCAGTCGGCCTGCCGGTACCATTTGTACTATTAGCAATGAATTTATCGAATGCTGCCATAATTTCATCGAAATTGTGTCCATCAATCACAATAGTGTCAAAGCCGAATGCCTCGCATTTATCGACAATCGGATAGACATCCATCACTTCTTTGATACGGCCGTCAATCTGGCAATCGTTGTTGTCGATTATCCAGCAGAAATTGTCTAACCCAAAGTGATACGCAGACATAGCTGCTTCCCAAACTGAACCTTCCTGCAATTCGCCATCACCGGTCAGCGTAAAAATCCGGCGGTCGGATTTGTCTAATAATTTATCACTCATCGCCATTCCGACAGCGATTGATATACCTTGTCCGAGCGAACCCGACGATGTCTCGATGCCGGGGAGCCCCATATCGCGTCCCGGGTGACCCTGGAGCCGCGTATTGTATTTCCGAAGCGTGGCGAGCTCGCTTTTGGGGAAGAACCCCGCGTTTGCCATCGCTGCATACTGCACCGGACACATGTGACCCGCGCTCAGCACGAATCGGTCGCGGCCTTCCCAGTGTGGATTGTCCGCCTGATGACGCATCACTCCACCCATGTACAGTGCTGCAAAAATATCAGCCGAACCGAGTGGACCTCCGCTGTGACCGGACTTGGCCAAGACGAGCATTTTCATAATATCACGACGGATTTCATTCGCAATTTCCGCGAGCTCTTGCGGAGTGCGCCGTCTATTTTCAAAACTTATATCGCTAAATTCTATGTTCATTGTGTTCTCTTTAAATTGTTTTGTTGAGTAATGTTCTTCTTAACTTTTTAATTCTTCCACGCTTCGAGCCATTGCTCGGCTTCTTCGACTACTTCATCCAAGCATTCCGGCTCAAATGGTGAGTGCATATTCCCGGCTTTCACGATTTCGAGGAATGTTTTACTGCCGCCGATTTCGCAGATTCTGATATAATCTTTAAGCGCTTCATCCATATTTTTACGTGACTTACTCCAGATTTGCAATGCGCAGATCTGAGCTAAGGCGTAGTCGATATAATAAAACGGCGAGGCATAGATGTGTTTTTGGAACTGCCAGAGCGCGCCTTCCTCGGCGTATGGTAAGTCTTCGTATTTTCTCCATGGCAGATATTTTTGTTCCATTTCATGCCATTTGTTTTTGCGGTCAGCCGGCGTGACATTGGGATTTTCATAGACCCAATGCTGGAATTCATCGACTGCGCAGCAGTAGGGGAGAAACATCAGCGAGCGGAGCAGGTGATAGAACTGGAATTTTGAGGTTTGCGAGCCGAAGAATTTATCCATCCAATTCCAGGTCAGGTATTCCATGCCCATCGAGTGGATTTCACATGCTTCGTACGTAGGGAAAATGTAGTCAATTACTTTGTTATTACGGCTCTTGTAGGCCTGAAATGCGTGCCCTGCCTCGTGGGTGAGCACTTCGACATCGTGTGTCGTTCCGTTAAAATTCGAGAAAATAAACGGCACACCATAGGTCGGGAAATTCGTACAATAGCCGCCGACGGCTTTATTCGGACGGGTGACGAGGTCCATCAACTCACGATCTATCATCATATTAAAGAATTCTTCCGTTTGCGGCGAGAGCTCCGAGTACATTTGCTTTGCCTGCTCTACGATCCATTCGGGGTTCCCCTGCGCAGTAGGATTCCCTTCCGGGAAGTGGAGAATTTCATCATGGAAGCGCAATTCATCGACTCCGAGGCGGTCTGCCTGGATTTTCCGCTGCTTGCTGATGAGCGGCACAATCTTTTCGTGTACATAGTTACGGAAGCGTGCTACTTCTTCGGGCGAATATTCGTAGCGTCCCATTTCGAGATAGCGGAATTCTACGAAATTTTTAAAACCGAGCTCTTGTGCCATTTGGTGGCGTAGCTTAACCATATCATCATAAATCTGGTCGAGGTCTTGCTTGTTATCTTCCAAAAAGTTGAATTTTGCCTGTTGGGCTTTCTTGCGGGTATCACGGTTGGTATCGAGGAGCTTTCGCTCAAGACGGGATAAATTGAAAGTCTCACCATCGAGCTCGATTTCAGCGCTGGCGAGAATGCCGTCGTATTGCTTGGTAAGCTCTGCCTGCTTGACCAGCATGGGCTTGATTTCGTTTTTAAAGGTTTTGACAGTCTGCTCCAGGTTCTGGATAAAGAGCCCCCCCCATTCAGCCTCAATTTCTTTCAAAAATGGTGATGCGAGTACTGTTTTTACGAAGTTCTGACTCCATTCGGCGATGGTCGGCCCGTTTTCATCCAAAAACTTTCGTTCTTCTAAAGCCCAATTATCCTTAACATTTAATGTAAACCGTACATGAGCTATACTCGAATTGGTCGCTAGGGTAGTGCGTATTTCGTTCCACTCAGCGATAATTGCATTTTGCTCTTTTCCCGTTGTTGCCGCGTTAAACCGTTCAATTAAATCCAGATGTGCACTTTTTAGTTTTTCTAAATTCGGACGCTCGTACGGGAGGTCAGAAAATTTCAAAGATTCACTCGTCATTGTTGTAATTATAAAATTGAAAAATAACAGGTTAATTTATTTCAGTAATTTTGTGGAACTGCAAAATTAGCAAAAGTTTAGGTTCTTTGGAAAGCGAAGTTGCTTTTCCGAGCGCCTTCAACCCGAAAATTCTTCAAATTCCCGGAAATTCATAGGATAAATACCTACAAGCAGCGGGAGTGCTACCTTTCTACGAACGATTGAGCGCGTATGGCTCCATTTTCCCGACTTACTTTCTCTGCAGCAGGATTTGATGCCTTGCTTTGCCTTGATGGCGTGCTACCTTCCACTCCGGAATTCTACACACATTTTTTATCACTTCCAATCATAGCAGCCGACGGTGCTGCCGTGCAGCTCCGCCATGCCGGGATTACCCCCACCATGATTATTGGAGATCTTGATAGTTTTCACGCTCTTGCCAGGGACGCTGATTATCCGACATCCTCGATTCTCTATGAGCCGGACCAGGAAACCAATGATTTTGAGAAATGTCTAGTGTATTGCCAAAAAGCGGGTTTTCATTCAGTACTGGTGTGTGGTTTTCACGGCGGCTTACTCGAGCATTCTCTCAACAACTGGAGTGTTTTTATCCGTTTTTCGTCAATATTGAATCTATGTATTTATGAATCAATGAGATATATACTATCTCTCCATCAGCCGGTAACATTTCAGGCATCTCTTCAGGAAATAATATCTCTCATTCCACAGCCGGCAGTGCGCCTCACAACGCAAGGTCTTCAATGGCCACTTACGAATCAATGGTTGCATCTCGGCATTCGGGAAGGAGCCCGGAATCGGGCGATAGCCGGAGATATTCAGATTGATATTCACGAAGGGGCTCTTTTGTTTATTTGTGATGCTCGATTACCCATGAAACCCCTTTTCGAAATCATCACCAATCCCTGACATATTGCCCTCCAAATCTTCATTATCTTATAAAAGTTTAAATTTTCTTTATGTAAGAGTTGAATTAGGGTGTGGAAATGTGGAAAACTCCGTGGATAAGTGGAAATAAGCGAATATTTTGTAGTAATTTAGCACTTGAAAATGCCTCGTCAGGCCTGTGGATATCTTTGTTGAAAAGCAGGCAGTTTTCAACCGGTATGTGGATAAGGAAAGTTTTATACACGATTCAGCCATGATATTCACCGGGAAAATGTCGATTTCCACGCGAAAAATGGGGAGAAGTGGATAACGCTGTGGAAAACACTACTTTCTGACGTAAATATATTTAAAATTTAAAGAGTATTATTCTCACACCCGTGATATGGCTCCTAATATTGCTTCGCGGCTTGCTCCCGTGACGGACGGAATATTTCCGGGGAGACCGCCAAGGGTGCGATAGGCAAGAAAGGCAAAGCACAGCGCTTCTTTGGCGTCGGAGTCTATACCGATGTCATCTGTTGTACAGATTTCTGCCGTAGGAAGTTCATTTTGAAGTAGTTGCATGAGAGTCTTATTGTGAATTCCACCGCCCGAGGCAATGAGTTTGGAGGATGGATCTGCAAAGAGGCGGATATTTTCGGCGATGGACCAAGCGGTGAATTCGGTAATTGTCCGCACGACATCTTCTGAGGGGAGGGACGGTTGGAACGTCGTACGGATTCGCTTATTGAGCCAAGTAGCGTTAAATACTTCTCTTCCCGTGGACTTCGGTGGTTTTTGAGTGATGAATTTATGTTCTTTTAATTGTGCCAGCATCGGCCTGATGGTACGGCCAGCATCGGCAATAGCTCCGTTAGCATCATAATTTTTTCCAAAGAACATTTTCGTCGCCGCATCGATTAAGACATTGCCCGGGCCGGTATCGAAGGCACGGATGGGCTCGCTTTTTGAGGGGGATAAGAGTGTTATATTTGCAATTCCACCGATATTCAGGGCGATGACATTGCGCAGTGGATCGCTGAGAAATGTGGCATCAAAAATCGGGACTAAGGGTGCACCTTGACCGCCAAGGGCGACGTCAGCCGAACGGAAATCGCTCACAACGGTGGTACCTAACAGTGCCGCAAGTGTTTGTCCTGATGATAGTTGGAGTGTGTTACCGAGTTCGGTGCCCAGCTTCTTCGATGCTTTGGGCGCATGCCAAACGGTCTGACCATGAAAGCCCACACCATCGAGCTGTTGAGGGGTAATTGAGCAGGAAGCACAGGCAGTACTCACGGCACGAGCATGAAATTCTGCGAGAGCGACGCTCAGAAAGCTGATATCTGAGACAGCGACTTTTTTCTCAATACAGCGTGCTATTTCTGAGCGAACTTCCTCCGAATACGGGATAGTTTTGTGAGTAAGTACTTTAAATTGAATGCCTTGAGGATCTGTTGCGAATTTTGCTATCGCGACATCAATGCCATCGAGCGACGTGCCCGACATCAATCCGCAGAGAAGTCGCGGAGCTGAAAACCAGTTGGGATTTATACTGTTCATTGTATTATAACTATTTGAAGAATATGCATATTGAATTACGCGGAGTCTCCGTTAACTTTGATGTCCTACCGGCGCTCTCAAACATTAACTGTATTCTACCCGAGGGGCAAACAACGCTCATGATTGGGGTCACCGGAGCAGGGAAGACGACCTTTTTGCGGCTACTGTATGCTGATTTGTTACCTGCACAAGGGTCAGTATTTTTAAATGGTCAAAACACATCGATTATGAAGCGCAGTCAAAAGCATGCATTGCGTCGCAAGATAGGCATTATATTTCAGGATTGCAAGCTCTTAGCCGGAATGACGGTGTATGAGAATGTGATGATGCCGCTTGTGGTAACAGAATACGCAAAAAAAGAACTCGATGCACGATGTCTCGAAGTACTTGCTGATATTGGAATTAGTCACTTGCGCGATAAATTCTCTCATCAGCTGTCCGGGGGGGAAAAGCATTTGGCTGCGCTAGCTCGAGCGATTGTCCACAAGCCGGAGTTTATAATTGCTGACGAGCCGACCGGTAATTTAGATGCTGAGTCCACGAGTATTGTGGCTGCAGCCTTGCAAAAGCAGGCCGAGAAGGGAACGACAGTAATTATCTCTACTCATAGCAACGAGTTAATAGCGTGTTTTCCTAAAGCTGCACGTCTCGAGCTGCAAAACGGAAAAATTAAAAAATCTATCTCCTTTGCATCGAAGACGATTCCATAATTATTCAGTACCTTATGATACATAAAGCTGTTCCAAGAATTGCTCTCATCGGAAACGGTTCGATGGGAAAAGAAATTACCCGTCTTGCCGGCGAGCAGGGGATTCGAATTACCCGGATTTTTGATGAGAATTCTCCCTTGAATGCTGCTTCACCGACGGATTTCGATGTGGCAATCGATTTTTCGGTACCATCTGCGGTAGTATCAACGATTACATCAGCGCATGCTCTTGGGAAAAACGTCGTTATCGGCACGACCGGGTGGCTTCAGCAGTTGCCGGAAGTGAAGCAACTTGTTGGAAATAATTCAATTGGCGTGGTGTATGGTTCGAATTTCTCCATCGGCATGCAAATGTATTTTCGAATTGTGCGTCAGGCGGCACGCCTTGTAAATTCTGCAGATCAATATGATATTTTTATGCAGGAAATACATCATTCACGCAAGATTGACAGTCCAAGTGGTACAGCGCTTTCGCTGAGTGATATTGTTGTGGAGGAAGTATCTAGAAAATCAAAAGCTTATACTGAAACATCTCACGGAAGAATCTCACCAGACACGTTTCATATTTCATCGGTCCGTGGTGGAGAAGTCACCGGGACACACACGATTCTTATCGACTCGGGTGCCGATACTATTGAGCTCACGCATCGGGCCAAGAACAGAAGTGGATTTGCTGCCGGTGCTTTGGTCGCTGCAGAGTGGGTTTGGAAGAAGCAGGGGGTATTTGATTTTACCGAGTGTTTCGACGATATTATACTCCATCGTTCATCATTACAGAACTTATGAAAAAATCGATAATCTCTATAGGTGTTCTTACGGTACTGGCTATCATCTCGGTATGCGTTCCCGCCCGCAGCACGTATTATGAAGCTTCTGATTCTCCTATCATTGCCGACACCGTCTATCCTCCGGAAATTTCTATTCTTCCGCCTGAACTTCACGTGAATTTCAAGCAAGGTGACTTTGTAATTAAGGACATTACCATCCTGAACAGAGGAGGTCAGCCGCTCGAAATCTACGGCATGCGAGGATCGTGCTATTGTGCTAATGCTGCGGTGATTCATCCATTTATCGTGCCGTTTAGTAAAGGGATTGTACGACTCTCCGTCAATACCAAGAACTTATCGGACTCAATACAACGAATCGATTATTCAATCAAAACAAACACACCCGACTCTACGGTGCAATATCGTGTTTTTCTTCATCTCATCGCGAAAGACACCACAATTGTAAAGTGACAACTACTTCTAGACTTAGAAAGTTACATCCATTCCAAGTGATAAAATGTTGAACTTACTAACACTGTAATCTACGAATATCGAGACCGGTCCTACCTGCTTAGCCACCCCTAAAACTACTTTTATATTCGAGTCGGATAAATCATAGGTTGCCGTTTGTGGCGCCGTATCACCGGGCCATTCCGATGGTTCGGGAAAGGGGAGTGTACCTGCCGGCTGCGGGCGCAGCAGGCCAAGTTGCATTTGAGTCTCTACCGGTAACACATATGTATATGAAGATGCAATAGAAATTGTTTCGTACGAGAGTCCTCCAAATACATCTATTATATCTTTATAGCTTTTACTAACTTGTATATTCATGTCTAGTATTGTTGCATTTGATACAAGTTCGGCGTTCGTCACACCAATCGTATTTTCCAAATGAGTACCTTGATACACCATTTGAACCGCAGCATCAAATCCCGCCTTATCGAAGTATTGTGACAGACTATGTTTTAATCCAATTCCCCAGAAAGCAAAATTACCTACGTTTTTATCTATTTTGATGGGCGGCACAAACCGTAGTAACAGTTCTGTTCCGTACAACGATCCAATCTCCAATTGAGGAATTGCTGCAAAGACAGTATTGATATTACCCCCGGTAGGCAAGGAAAAGTACTCCGGAAATTTAGAAATAGCATTGAGAAGCGAATCTTTTACACTTTGGCTAAGTGCTTTACTATTAAACAGCATACTCAATAAAGGATCATCTTTCGTGAGTTGATCTTTAAAAAAAGCCGGGTTTAAACGCAGGCCGCCGTTACTGTTGCCAAATATCGTAGCTGTTTTGTCCGGGAACGACATATGGCTTGCTGCAGTATCTTTAAGCCCTTTATCAAAAAGGTATTTTAGTATATTTACAACCATTCCGGCCGTATCTTTTATTTTAACTGTTGAGCTTGCCGGATCGAGCACGTTTATCGTGTATTCTGCTGCATTTTTATCCGCTAGTACTTCTTCAAGTGTCATCCTCGGTGCGATAGGGGTATAGGTTTTCTGATCTTCACGTACGAAGCCGAACATCGAATGCAACCCGAATCTAAAATACGGCTTATTCACTTTTATAGGGACGAATGCCGTTCTGAAGAAGCGTGAATTTGCAGCAGCATTGGATGTTGTCACAAGCGGCTTCATAAATGGTCCACTGTTTGGTCCAAGGAGCTCTTTCGACACTCTACGAGCCATCTCTACCGACAGAGCATTGGCATGTGGTGCTTCTACTTGTGCGTTAAGTACGGAAACCATGCAGGTAATGCTGCATATTGACATCCATATGAATATTTTTTTCATATTAATCCTCGTATTCTTGAAGTAGTTTTTGTCCTAAGCTTAATGCTCCTTCGAGAGCTGTTCCTACAGGACGAACTACGGTAATTGTTTTAATTTCTTTCAAATAGGTGTTGAGTAGTCGTAGAAGGAGAGTATCATTTTCCAGCATACCTCCCATACACGCTACTTCTATGATATCTTGCGAGTTACCGTATTTTCGTCGTACTGAAACGATGTTGTCCACCAAGTGCTTTGCTGACCTGTCAATAATGTCGTAACATATCGCATCACCATTTTCTGCGCATTTCATCACCATAGGTGTAAGAGTGTGGTATTCAAAAATCCGCTCCGCATAGGCTGATACTATTGTTCTTGGTTTGTCTTTTTTTAGCATCGGATATTGCTCTATGAGCATATCATACAAAGCTGTTTGATTACTTCTGCCGTCAATTCCCCGTACAATAGCATTCAATCCTTCACGACCAATCCATGCCCCACTGCCCTCATCGTCAAGCTCAATGCCCCACCCGCCACTACGTACAATTTCACCATCTTTAATTTTTCCCAGGGTAATTGTTCCGGTACCGGCGATAAGCGCGATTCCATTATTACCACCAAGTACACCTTCGAGTGCTATCTCAGCATCACTGATGACCAACAGGTCGTTGATTGTAATTTTACTGTTACGAGCAAGCGTTTTGATAAGCTGATTAGACCGTAACTTTTCTTCTTCAAGCCACACACCGGCTAGACCGATGACAATAGCATCTATTTCGCTCGAATCGATTTCTGTACGTTGGCATAAATCCCGAATCATATTCAAAAGGCGCTCACAGGACTCACCAACACCTACTGCACCAATCCGCGTGGTACCTGCTACGATTGTACAGAGTATTTCATTACCTTGTTTGATTATAGCTCGGGTTTTCGAACCCCCACCATCAATCGCTATCAATGTTACATCATCTTTATTCATAACTTATAGTAATAATTAGTGTTATTGTTGTTTCGTATCTGTATGACAGTTTTGTAAAAACACACGCACAAAGACTCCTGTCAAAAAGTCACGCCCAGTCTAATGCCGCAAACATGACAAAACCATCAAAAAAACACTCGGTTTTTGATTTGTTTCTCGTTTCACGTGAAACTGATAATTACCGCAAATAGAGTGTTAAGACTGCTAAATCTGTCGATGATACTCCTGCTATTCTTGACGCTTGACCAAGAGAAAGAGGACGAATTTTGTGTAGTTTTTCTCGAGATTCAGCCGAAAGAGATTTAATGGAGAAGTAGTCAATGGCGTCCGGGATTTTCTTCTCTTCATTTTGCTTGAACATTGCTACCTCTGTTTTTTGCCGTTCTATATACCCTTCGTATTTAATATATATTTCAGCTTTATCCAGTATTGCAGCAGTGATTAGAAAATTTGGGTGAGGTTCTACTCTATAGAGTAATTGTTCTAATGAAATATTGCTTCTTTTTGCTAAAATATCGAGTGATATCGAAGATTGCACTTCACTTTCGTTGATGCTTGCTAAATACGGGTTAATCTCTTTGGGTTTTACGATCGTATTTTTTGCGTATTCGATGGTTTTTTTTGTCAATTCTTCTTTGTGAGAGAGTGTTTGATATTCATGTTGTGAGAGTAACCCGAATTGATATCCAAACCCACTTAGGCGTTCATATGCGTTGTCTTGACGTAAAAGTAGTCTGTATTCCGCCAATGATGTAAATATTCTATAAGGTTCTTCTGATTCTTTGTTAATCAAATCGTCAATTAGCACTCCTATGTAAGCCTGCGAGCGATCGAGGGTAAACGGTTCTTCGTTTTTACTGTATAATGCTGCGTTTATTCCTGCTATGATTCCTTGTGACCCGGCTTCTTCATAGCCAGATGTGCCATTAATTTGTCCTGCAAAGAACAAGCCCTTTACATTCTTTGTTTCAAGGGTTGGTTTTAATTGATTCGGAAGAAAATAGTCGTATTCGACAGCATATCCATATTTTAATATTTCTGCATGCTCGAGACCGGGGATAGAGTGTAGGCCTTGTTCCTGTGTTTCTTTTGGTAGGCTCGTTGAAAAACCATTCACATAGACAGAGTCTGTGTATAGTCCTTCGCGTTCAAGTACTATTTGGTGAGATAGTTTGTCGCTAAACCGGTCGATTTTGTCTTCGATGGATGGGCAATACCGTGGTCCTTTGCCCGAAATGGTGCCTGTGAACATAGGGGATTGTGAAAAACCCGTTCGAAGTATATCGTGCGTGTGTTCTGTTGTATGTGTTGAATGGCAGGTCTGAACATTTTTGACTCGGAGCGTTCGAAATGAGAAAGGCTGAGGGTGTTCGTCACCACCAAATACACTTAGTTTGGTGTAGTCTATGGAGTATCTGTTTATACGCGGTGGAGTACCTGTTTTTAATCGCCCGGTTATAAATCCTTCATTGCGTAGATTCTGGGAAATAGTTGTTGATGCTTTTTCGCCAACTCTTCCACCCGGAATGCCATTCATACCTGTGTACATCATACCGTTTAAAAAAGTTCCGGAGCATAATATTACACATGTAGCGCGAAGAGTTTGACCGGAATCGGTTATGACACCACCGATAGTGCCGTTCTTGATGATGATATCGTTGATACTACTATTTATTATAGTTAGATTTTGTGCTCTCAATAATGTTTGCTGGGCAAACATTGGATATAAATCTTTGTCGTTTTGTGTTCTACTTGACCATACAGCCGGACCTTTTGAGGTGTTTAGTAATTTAAACTGTAAACCACTTTTGTCGGCAAGCACACCCATTGCACCGCCTAAGGCATCAATCTCTTTAGCTAAATGTCCTTTAGCACTTCCGCCTATTGAAGGGTTGCATGATAATCTCCCAATTGATTTCGTGTCCATTGATACCAATGCAGTGTTGCATCCCATTTTTGCAGCTGCCAAACATGCTTCTATACCTGCATGTCCACCTCCAACAACGATTACATCAAAATTATTCATTTCGTAACACTGCTTTCTGATATGGTATGTTTCACGTGAAACATTAATAAAGGGATTTTCTACATAGCTGTAGTAAACGGAAAGCCGCAAATAAAATACCAAACGTGGAAAAGGAGTTACTTTCCTATACAAAACTGTGAAAAAATAGTGTTAAGGATTTCCTCGTTGAGTACTTCGCCGGTGATTTCGCCAAGTGTTGAGATAGCATGGCGGATATCGAGAGAGATAAACTCGTTGGACATACCTTGCTGGAGGGAGGTTCTTGCGATATTCAAGTGAGAAATGATTCTTGTCAACAAAGCGCTGTGGCGATGGTTAAGAAGGATATCGGTGACGCGTTCCGTGCTTTGAGAGGCTAGTCTATCAATGTAAGCCTTGACCTCGAAGATTCCTTGGCCATCGAGCGCTGAAATTGCAAATACATCAGCTATATTTGTAGATATGGGGTGCTGTGAGACTTGGTCGAGTTTATTGTGGATTAAACATATTGGTATGGATGGATAGGTTGACCGTAGGCTCTGATATAAAGTATCAGAATGTGTTTCACCAAGGGTAAGGTCATTGATAACAAAAATGAGATTACTTGAAGCAAGGAGGCTGTGAGTGAGTGCGATTCCCTCGATTTCAATACTATCGGTTGAATCATTACGCAATCCGGCTGTATCATAGACAGTGATTGTAATACCGTTGAGGGTAATTGAATCTTGGATATAATCGCGTGTGGTACCGGCGACGGGGCTAACGATGGAACGTTTTTTGTTGAGTAAGCTGTTGAAAAATGTAGATTTACCTGCATTTGGAAAACCAGCCAACCCTACATGAAATCCATCTCGAAGTATTGAAGATGCTGTGGTATCGGTTAATTGATTACACGTAGAAAGTGTGTGATCGATAAGGTGGAGTAGATGATTCTTGTCAACAAACTCCACATCCTCACCGGAAAAATCGAGCTCAAGCTCAAGCAAAGCACATACAGATAGTAGTTCAGAACGCAGTTTGCTGATAATAGCAGTAAACCCACCAATAAGTTGACGTGCGGCGACATGTGACCCTTTGGACGAGGAGGCGTGAATTAAATCTGCAACAGCTTCTACTTGTGTCAGATCGAGCTTCCCATTAAGAAAAGCTCTTCTGGTGAACTCACCGGGCTCAGCATATCGGGCACCATTTCGAAGGAGAGTGCCGATAAGTTCAGAAGAAACGACAAGACCTCCATGGCAGCCAAATTCAACAGTGTCTTCGCCTGTGTAGGAATGTGGGGATCGAAATACAGATGATGTAACCGTATCTAAAACAATGTTGTTATCGTGAAATTTGCCGTAGTGAATAGTGTGAGAAAGAGCAGTCGTAAGGGGCGATTTCCCTTTAAAACACGTATCGGCTATCAAGAAAGCATCTTTCCCGGATAGACGAACGACGGCTAAGCCGGATACTCCGGGTGGAGTGGCGAGGGCGCAGATTGTGTCTGATGGTATCATAGTAATTATTTGATTTGTAAATATTTATAGGAGAGTTAAGATGGATGTGTTTTATTTTTCGTCAATATCATCGACAAATGATTATGCAAAAATACTGCTCGATGGGAGAAATGACGTGATGGTGCATGCTAAATACCAAACCAATGGAAGAGGCAGAAATCATAAAGTATGGGTTGGAGATTATGGAAGCAATGTATACGTATCCATTGGAATAGATTATAAAGATAAAAAGGTGAATGTTGGCGAAGAGATGTTGCGATGTCAGTCGATAGGCTGTCTGGCTGTGAAAGAAATGCTGGAAAAACTTGCCCCGGAACTAACAGTGACGCTTAAATATCCGAATGATGTCTATATACGCCAAAAATCAGACTGGAAGAAAATAGCTGGTGTCTTAGTAGAAAATGAATTTGTGGGAATAGGATTGAAATCTTCAGTGCTCGGAATTGGGGTTAATTGCTCGCAAATAGATTTTGGCGAAAATGTCGTGGCCACCTCCTTGAAAAAGGAAGGAGTAAATATTCCGACAGAAGTTGTGAAAAATGTATTGTTTGGAGAAATCCAAAAACTCATGATGCAAAACGCGAATCAAGTCATCACACAATGGAAAGCCATGGTAAACATGAAAGGCAAAACGATTACAAAAATAGGACATCCGGGGGAATGGGTCGTACAGGGTTTTGATGATTATGGTATGCTGATAGCAAGTAACGAGCACGAGAAAATCACAATAACCAATGGAGATACAATACGATATGAATTGAGTGGAAAGTCAGAAAGCGTGCCCGAGGCCGATGTGAACTTGTAAATTGTTAATATAAGGAATCCGTATTTTGGATAAATCTGTGGTTGGGTCGTAGAAACTGGTCGCAAAATCGATACGAAAAGGACCGACAGGCGTTTCGTAGCGAAACCCAACACCAAATCCAATAGCTAAACTGGTCAAAAAATCTTGTAAACGAGCTGTACCATATTTTTCTGATGAAAGTTGATTAAAAACATTACCGATATCAATAAAAGTGGTCACACCCATTTGTTGTATCTGGTCAGCAAGCATAGAGCTAATGCCGCGAGGCCTACCCCACCGGAAGCGATATTCGAAGCTTCCTTCTATCAAAGTACCATTACCGGTTAGAATATTAACATTATCGACCAATCCAATACTTGAATGAACATCCGACAGTGAGCGCGATGAAAAAGAACGGATACTATTGGCTCCTCCGGCAAAAAAACGTCGCTCAAAAGGGATAAAGTAACTGTTGTCAAGATTAATCCATATGTTACCAAGTCGAATTTTAGTAGCAAACGTGCTTAAAGAACCGGAGGGGAAAAATTGATAATAAGTAAATTGGAACCTCCTGAAATTATAGAAGTTACCAATAGCTGCCTCAGTGGAAGTTGAGATAAAATGACCGGCTGTAGGCGAAAAAGGATTGTTGCGAGTATCAGAATTCAGAGTTATAGAGTATATCTGTCCGGGATGAACAAGTTTGTCAGCTGCATATGAATATATAGGAGCGAAAGGAACAAGAAAAAAAACCGCATCTTCCTGAGCCTTAGGCGTGGTGGCATTGGTGAGCATGTCGGTGCTGACTTCAATGTAGTTGTGAAGTTGTTGAAGTTCGGTAAACCCTTCAAATACAAGTGAATTAAAAAATGTATGAGAAGGAAATGACATCGTGAATGTCAGTCGTAGAGGAAAGAAAGTCATAATGAGAGGAATAGTCTGGGAGGGTAGCCCGCTATTGATATAACGGTAGGAATAGGATGACTGAAAAGATAAATCTACTTTGGCGCTACCGACCTCAAACAATACCGGCTGACTAAATATTCCTCCGATTTGGTATTCTTGGGCAATTGAATGTGGATAAGTTAACAGACTGAAATCCTGTAAGACGTATCTTCCGTATATACTTACGTTTTGAGCTGCCCCAAATAAATTACGATGATGCAGTGATGCTTCGACGCCAAAATTAGTATAGTTGTCATACGTGGTGTGGTTGATAAACGGGGCTAAAAGGATTTCTTTTTGTTTTAGATATTGAAGAAAGATCTGAAGGTTAATAGTATCGGCATCAATACCGGGGCTAATTGAAGAGGTGTCGATTGAAACCAGATCAAAAACAGTCAAATTATAGAGATTGAGTTGAGTGTTGTTTACTTTGGAGCGATTATACCAATCACCTTGCTGGATATCCAACATTTTACGGACTAAATAGCCGGATATAGGGTTTTGGTCACGGTAATCGGATTTTATGTCTATCGCACCCACAATACACCTCTTACCGACGACGATCGGAATAACAACGCTGTCGGTATAGTCTAGCGACGAGCTGTGGACGGTTGGCTGTTCGTAGCGGGAAAAATAATACCCGTTGTTTTGAAGAAAAGTCACCACTGCCTCAGTCGTATTTTTTATGGAAGGTTCATTAAAAAATGTACCTTTGACTATCGGCATCTTTGCCATGAGCTGAGTGTAAAGTTCGGGCGGGAGCAAATCAAGACCTGTATAAACAATCGTATCAATGGTATATTGATGATGTTCGGAAATTGAAAAAGATAGGAGATTGATATTATTTGTGGAATCATAATCGAAGCTATAGGAAACGGTTGCATTATGAAAGCCGTACTGATTATAGACATCAACAAGTGTTAGAACATCGTTTTCGGCACCTGTTTGATCGAAAAAACGGTACTCATCCTGATAATTTTTCAGAGCGACACCAAGTGCATCTTCAAGTGGTTGTGGTGTATAAGGGTTAATGGATAATTGGCGGTAGTAGAATCGAAAAATCCTGTGAGCAAAGCTGAGGTCTGATGGTAGAGAAGAAATGACATCCTGAAGAGCAGAATTTGAAAAATACGAATTACCGATGAATTGAACGGCGTTGAGCTCACCTTCTTGCGGTAATGTACTTTCTGCTCTTGAAGGACCCGGTTTGGGAGCTAACGGAGATGATTTCGATGTATGCACTGTATCTGTCTGTGCATGACCAAAGGAGATTACTCCGCAGAAAAAAAATACATAAAAGAAAAACCGCATGATTAACCTTTGAAAAAAACAGCCCAAGCTACGTGCGTAGTACTTGGGCGTAAAGTAGGGTGTAGTTATACACAAGGGGATGATTAATACATATTTTCTTCTTCTTCGTCATCGTTGAAATAGAGGTCGTCGGTAGCGTTTTCATATTCAGGCCACAAATCCTCCATACCTTCATACAGTTCGTCATTGTCTTCGAGCTCAGCCAGATTATCAATCACCTGCTGATGAGCTCCTGTGCGATTCGCATAGTCGATGAGTTCTTCTTTGGTAGCCGGCCAAGGTGCATCCTCAAGCGCATACGCTAATTCAGGTGTCCAAAACATAGTTAAACCTCATAAAAAAAATAAAAAAACACTTTCGATTACGTAAAGACCGACCAAACGGCAAATATTAAAGTAGGAATGGCCGGAAAACATCGGTCTGGTGTAAGAATTTTGCGCAAAAATACATTGTAATGGTGCATTAAGCAAATTGAAAAATGGATAAATAGATAAAAAAATAAAGAAGGAAATGGACGCAAGCCGGTCGGGGCGAAAATTAGGTGCAGGGATTTTGTTAAATTTGCAAATAAATCACGCGTGAAAATAAAAGAAACAGACTCTTACATGAAAAGCGATTTCGAAGCAGTTATCGGATTGGAAGTACATGTGCAACTCAAAACCAACACAAAAGCGTTCTGCGGTTGCTCAACAGAATTTGGCTCCTCACCGACGATTAATACCTGTCCGGTATGCTTGGGGCACCCAGGAGCACTCCCCGTGCTCAACAAAAATGTCGTGGACTATGCCCTGCGTATTGGAAAAGCGACAGCATGCACCATACGGCCGTATTCGACGTTTTCCCGTAAAAACTACTTTTATCCTGATTTACCAAAAGGTTACCAAATATCACAATATGAAGATCCTATCTGTTATAATGGGTGGATAGATATAGAACGTAACGAGAATAAAAAACGGATAGGTATTACGAGAATTCATATAGAAGAGGATGCCGGCAAATCAATTCATGATGTCGATATCGATACACTTGTCGATCTCAACCGAAGTGGTGTACCCCTGTTGGAAATTGTCAGCGAGCCGGATATTCGATCGGCGCAGGAGGCATATCAATACTTGATGCAAATCCGACAAATAGTAATGTATCTTGGTATTTGTGATGGAAATTTAGAGGAAGGGTCACTTCGCTGTGATGCAAATATATCTGTACGTAAACGCGGTGCAGAGCGATTTGGAACAAGAACAGAAGTGAAAAACCTGAACAGTTTCCGCAATGTCGAAAGAGCGATTGAATATGAAATTGAACGCCAGATAGCACTTATTGAATCAGGTGGAGAAGTCGTTCAGCAGACAATGCTTTGGGATGCATCAGTGCATCAGACCAAAGTCATGCGTACGAAAGAAAGAGCACATGATTATCGGTACTTTCCCGAGCCGGACTTGGTGGGATTAGTAATAACCGACGACTGGCTTCAGGAGGTTCACCGCGCATTACCCGAATTGCCGCAGGCACGGAAAGAGCGATTTATGAATGAATATGGATTGCCCAAATATGATGCCGGCATCCTTATCGAAGACAAAAGTCTTGGTGATTATTTTGAAAAGGTAACATCACTCATCACTAATAAGACCCAAGAACACTACAAGCTGGTAAGTAATTGGATTATGACTGAAGTAATGAGAATTCTGTCCGAAAAGAAAATCTCGGCGCTGGATTTTGATGTACCGCCCGTGTATATAGCAGAAATTGTCGATTTGGTTGGATCTGAAACGATAAGCAGTAAAATTGCCAAAGATGTCTATGCTGAAATGATGGTAGGCAAGAAATCACCGAAAGAGATCGTGGAAGAAAAAGGACTCGCTCAGGTATCGGATGTAGGGCTCATTGAGCTGACGGTGCAATCGGTGCTGCTCGAACACCCTGAAAATGTAGATAAATACCGTTCAGGAAAAAACAATCTGTTTGGCTTTTTTGTTAGTCAAGTACTCAAGAAAACAGCAGGAAAGGCCAACCCAAAGATTGTGACCGATATTCTAAGACGGGAGCTGGAAAAGTCGGAGTAATTAATTTTAGCTTTTCTTGTTCGAAGTTTAGTGGTATTTTGGAAGTAATTCGAAAGAATTTGACATAACATTGCATAGAATTTTTGGCGGATCGGCACGGGGGAAGCAGGAAGCGCCTAAAATAATGCGTAGGTATTATTTTATTAGCAGGAGTACACAATGCCATTGCCAAAGACAGAATATATATGGATGAACGGAAAATTTGTGAAATGGGACGATGCAAAAATTCATGTCCTATCGCATGTCGTTCATTATGGGTCAAGTTGGTTCGAAGGTTTGCGAGCATACAACACCAAAAAGGGAACCGCAATATTCCGCTTGCCGGAACACATCCACCGCCTTGCCTTGTCAGTAAAAATCTATCGTGGAGAAATGCCGTTTTCGGAAGAGGAAATGTGTAAAGCCACGATTGACCTTGTACGAAAAAACAATCTGCAATCTTGCTATATCCGACCGGTAGTCTATAGAGGGTACGGAGAGCTCGGCGTCTATCCGCTAACATGTCCTCTTGAAGCTGCAATAGGTACATGGCAATGGGGTAAATACTTAGGGAAAGAGGCGTTAGATCAAGGAGTGGATGTGTGTGTGTCCTCGTGGAGCAGATTGTCGAATAACTCTATGCCTGCTTCTTCTAAAGCCGGAGGAAATTATCTCAACTCACAGCTGGTCCGAATGGAAGCATTACAACACGGCTACGCAGAGGGTATAGGGTTGGATGCACATGGCAATGTAAGTGAGGGGAGTGGGGAGAATATATTTTTTGTACAAGACGGCAAAATCTATACTCCGCCTCTAAGCTCTTCAATTCTACAGGGAATTACCCGTGCATCGGTTGTTCAGATTGCAAAGGATATAGGAATTGATATCATTGAAACGACCATCCCGCGCTCCATGCTCTACACAGCAGATGAAATATTTTTCAGTGGTACGGCAGTGGAAGTGACACCGGTACGTTCGGTTGATACCATAAAAGTACGAGACGGTAAAGTTGGTGAAATTACACGGCAAGTTCAACGGGTGTTTTTTGATGTAGTTGAGAATGCCGTAGATCCACATGGCTGGCTGACTTTTATAGAAGAAGAGAAGCCGAAGAAGAAGAAGATTAATAAGTAACCAAATAAGTAACCAATTCAAAATATAAAACATAGAGTAGAAAGTATGCCTGCTAAGATACAAAAACAAGCCTCGGAGACCGCAGTAAAGAAGTCGATGCCCAAACGTAAAACAACTGTTGAAAGCAAAAAAACAGCTCCTTTCAGCAAATTCGACACGACTGGATTTGACAAAGATAAAATCATTGCATGGTATAAACTCATGCATTTAGGTCGTCGCCTAGATGAAAAAGCTGCATTGTATCTCAAAATGGCCAAGGGATGGTCGTATCACGCACCGTTTGCGGGACATGACGGTATTCAATTGGCTATTGGACAGATATTTCGCTCAGGGAAAGATTTTCTGTTTCCATATTACAGGGATTTAATGACTTGTCTTTCTGCAGGACTTACCGTAGAAGAGATAATACTCAATGGGCTTAGCAAAGATGCCGATGTAGCCGGCGGAGGGCGCCATATGAGTAATCACTTTGCAAAGCCTTCTGTTCGCATTCAAAACGGTTCTTCATGTACCGGTAATCACAGCCAGCATGCGGCGGGTACGGCACGAGCAATTAAAAAATATAAAGGGGATGAAATTGCAATCTACTCTGGTGGAGAATCAGCCTGCTCGGAAGGGTATTTTTATGAAGCGGTCAATGGTGCATCCCGTGAGAAATTGCCGGTAATATTTGTAATACAGAACAACAAATACGGTATATCGGTACCCGTTGAGGAGCAGACGGCAAATACGAGGATTTCAGATAATTTTACTGGGTTTAAAAACCTTAAAATCATCAATTGCGACGGAAGAGATCCCTTTGATTCGTATCGTGCGTTGGCAGAAGCAAGAGAGTACGTGCTCAGTGGTGAGGGTGCAGCAATGGTACACGCGGATTGTGATCGTATAGGGTCACACTCAAACTCAGATAATCACGAATTATATCGCCCCAAAGAAGTGATTGAAGAAATGAAAGCAAGGGATCCGCTGGTCAGGTTTAGAGAAGTATTACTTGAAAAAAAACTACTGAAAGAGGAGCAAATTCAAGAGTTGGAAGCGCAAAACCAACGTAGTATATTTGAAGCTGCTGATAAAGTTGAGCCATCGCCTGATCCTGCGCCGGAGTCGTATAGCTCGTTCTTGTTGCCAGAAGCAGTAGTTGGGTATGATGATGACTCTGAGAAACGCTATGTCAATGATCCGAATGCTCCGCAACTGACATTTAGAGAGGGCATTAACTTAGCAATGGTACAAGAATTCAAACGCAACCCAAATACGTTTTTATGGGGTCAGGATGTGGCTTCGGTAAAAAAACAAGGGATATTTAATGTGCCTAAAGGGTTACTTGATGAATTCGGGAATGATAGAATTTTTAATGCCCCGATAGCCGAAGATTATATTGTGGGAACGGCAAATGGCTTCTCGAGGTATCGAGACGATATCAGGGTGGTGGTAGAGGGAGCAGAATTTGCTGATTACTTTTGGCCTGCAATGGAACAGTTTATCGAGTGCTCACATGATTACTGGCGTACGAAAGGACAGTTTTCACCAAATATTGTGATACGATTAGCTAGCGGGGGATATATTCAGGGCGGATTATACCATTCACAAAATTTAGATGCAGTACTGGCGCATATCCCCGGGGTAAGGGTCGTATGTCCGGCATTTGCTGATGATGCAATCGGCTTGATGCGAAATGCAATCAGATCTAAAGGTGTGACAATGTATTTAGAGCCGAAGTTCCTCTACAACTATCGCCCTACTTCTGCATCCGAACCAGGTGAAGATTTTATTATACCGTTCGGGAAGGCAAAAATCAGAAGGACAGGCAAAGATGTGACGCTGATAAGCTACGGAAATGCAGTACATATATCGTTACGAGCGGCCGAAATTCTGGAAAAAGAAGGTGTATCGTGTGAAGTAATTGATCTGAGATCTTTGGCACCTTGGGATAGAAAAACCGTATTTGAATCAGTTAAGAAAACAGGCAGAGTTGTTATCGCGCACGAACACTACAGAACCGGTGGCTTGGGGGGGGAAATTGCGGCTACTATAAGCGAGGAGATGTTTTCCTACTTGGATGCACCTGTTGGACGAGTTTGCTCGAAGGATACTCCTGTTGGGTTTGCTAAGACGTTGGAAAGTGCAATATTGCTGAACCAGAATGATGTCATAGAGAGTGTTAAAAAAGTAATGAAATATTAAACCATAATGGTGTGGAAAACAAGAGTGTGAAAATAATCTGACAGTGTGCAAAACGTGGCACGACCTATAAGGCCGTTGCCGGTAAATTAATAGGCGGAAATATCAATGAATAAAAGTTTTCATTGGTATTTTGGCGTAGGAATACTATATTTGCGTGAATATGCGGAATGTGTCGGCAAAATGCGCCTGTAGCTCAACCGGATAGAGCGTTGGATTCCGGTTCCAAAGGTTGGGGGTTCGACTCCCTTCAGGCGTACGTCTAGTGCTTTGTATATAAAGAAGTTAATAAAACAGAATAATAAAATCAACGAGATTAAAAATGGTCAACCAAGATGAAGGATTGAATTCCGGCGACGAAATAGTCGGTACTTTTCAAGAAATACAGGTAGGAGCTGCTGGCGAGTCTGCCTCGAACCTTAAAAATAAAATTAGAATGGCTGTGGGGATTTTAGGTGTTCTGATTATTGGGGTGCTCGCAGTCGTTTTTTATAATAAGTCGAAGGCCGAAAAAGAGCAAGAGGCTTCTGCAGCCTTAGCCAGGGTACGCACTTTATACGAAGGTGGCGATTATAAACAAGCACTAAGTGGAGATCCGGCAAAGTTGATTCGAGAGACACCTTTAATGGGTTTGCAAGAGATTGTGGAGCAGTTTGGTAGCACTGAAAACGGTAAAGTTGCAGCCTTGTATGCGGGTAATTCACTGATATCGTTGAAAAAACATGCTGAGGCGTTAGGATATTATGAAAAAGCTCTGGGAAGCTCTTCTATGGAGGTTTCAGTAGGGGCGACGATTGGCATTGCAGTATGTAAAGAAGAGCAGAAGGAATATGATAATGCAGGGGAATACTACGGAAAAGCGGCTCAATTGACACTACAGCCGACATTGAAAGATAAGTATAAGTTATATGCTGCGTTGAGTTTTGAAAAAGCAGGGAATAAAGAAAAAGCGGAGAAATTATACAGGGAAATATTACACGGAGAATCTATGGAATACATCGGAGAATCAAAAAGTGGCCTTACTAGACTTGGCATGATTGTTGAGTAGTGTCCTCCGTTTAGTCCTTACATTGATATAAAAGTTAAAAAATATAAAGTTAAATTATTACAATTTTATTCATCCAAACGGAGGTATTATGCAACGTTGGTTTCGTTTAAGCACTCTAATCATTGCGTTCGCCCTGAGTATCAGTACGGGGTTTGCGCAAAAACCTCGTGTGCAGGTTGCAGGACGAATAGCCCCTAATGAGGTGCGGATATTTTTACAGGATAGTGTGTACCAAATAAGCGGTACTTATACTGTAGCTGGGACATTGATCATTGAGCCAGGGACGGAAGTTGTTTTCTTCGATAATGGTCGATTGATTGATTCAGTAGGAGGTCGCATTATTGCTGATAGTCGTTTAAGTGCAGCATATAATGGTACATCGCCCACGTCAATTGGTTTGTTGGAATACAACGATATGAGATATTTTCTCAGCTCGTCGGTAGTACAAGAGACAAATTATAACGAAGCGACAATACAGGGTACATTAAGCTACCCGGGTAATTTTAGTAGTCCGAGTAATTACGGAAAGTATAACTATATTTTCAACGTTGTGCTCGATACTGTAACGAAGAGATTGGAAAACTTGGCGAGTGGTGCAAGTTTGCCTGTCCCTTCATCTGGAAAGATAGTGATATCGCCGATGAGAGCGATTATGTTCTCTTCTGCTCGTTTATGGTCGACAGATGATATTATTCGTTTCCAGCCGTGGAGAAGGTTGTTTGGCGTGACTCCGAATATACCAGTCAACAGTGCAACGAGAAGAATAGTGTTTAGAGGGCAGCCAATTAATGATTACTCTAGAGAATGGGGTCATATAATTGTTATGCCAGGTGCCAGAGCAGCGTTTTTCAGAGATGTTGATTTCAAAGACTTCAGAAAAGATACAACAGTAGATAAGAAGTTTTTATATGATACAGCAGGGGTGGCTTTGGCAGCTCAGTCGTCAGTTCTTCAGTTGAATGATGAAATGAATAAATTGACGAATGGTGCAGGTGGAGCCTTGACGAGTTTCTCAGAAAGAACGTGGTTGTTGAATTGTACGTTTACAAATAATATAGCAAGATACAGAGCAGGTGCGCTTCAGTTATTGCAAGCGCCACGGGGAGCAGGGGTATATCCAGATACGACCGGATTAAATATCACGAGACAAGCGTTTCAGGATAAAAACCCAGCATTGACTGAGAGTGATGGAAGCACAATTGCACAGAATGTAATTTCCTTAAGTGAATTAGATAGAAGTGTTGCAGAGCCAGCTATTTCTAACTCAGATTCACGTCGTCAGTTGGTAGATGATGCTCGGTTGGCAGTTTATCTTGGACGTGTTCGTCAGCTAACTTTTGATAATAACAGAGCGTTGTTGTCAGATGTTGATACGTTGAGAATAAATGGTAATCGAGTCGTTACGGATACCAATAGAGTAGCAGTACTTCGTAATAGCGCGTGGAATAATGAAGCATTTGGCGGTGCTATGCTTATTGCTGGTAGAGAACTTGATGAAAACAGAAAAATAGAAGTCGGTTTAGGTGTTAATGACAGTATTAGAACTGCCGCTGGGCCGTTTGGATTTGTTAGTTTTGGTAGCAAAGACTTTGTGACGTTTACTAATAACTATGCAGTTAACCGTCAGTCATCGCCAAATTCAAGAGGTGCAAAAGGTGGTGCTCTGTATATTGGTAAATACACGTCGTTAATTATTAATGGCTCGTTCAGAAATAACTATACTGAAACGCCATATCAAGTGAATAGTAATAGTGAGCAGTATTCGTTGGGTGGAGCTGTTTTTCATGAAAACACGTTAGGAAGATTACAGTTGCGTGGAAATCCAAGCTTGGCCACTGAGTTTTTGAATAATAGAGCTGGTTCTGGTGGTGCAGTGTATTGTGATGGAAATTCAGATCCTCGTCCGTCTCCAATTATAGGTGGTTCGGATGTAACGAATCCTAGAATTCGTGACTATGGTCGTAGAATGAGTTTTGAAAATAACACAGCAATTGCTCATGGTGGTGCAATCTATACAAAAAGAAACCTCACTGTCTACGGGGCAGGTGGTTTTATAAATGACTTACCATTAGCTCAAGCGTATGGTACCGGATTTAGTGTCCGTTTTGCAAATAATACTGCAGGATATTCAGGTGGAGCAATTGCAGTTCATCTTCCTAGTATTGAGCCTCCAGTTCCGATTGAACAACGTTATATTCGTTTAGTAAGAGCAGAGTTTAGAGATAATACAGTAGGTCAACTTCCAGCATCATCAAGCTTGGAAATAATTAAGCAAGTTGCTGGTGGTGGAGCTGTATATTCGAAAAATGGTGATTTAAATGTTGTTAAAGGTGTCGAATTTAATAACAATAAAGCGTTTAATAGTAACGGTGGTGCTATTGCGATGGTACACCCACGTACTTCATCAAGAAGATTCTTTATAAGTGATGCAGATGCGTTGACGTTGTTGCCAAATGGTACAGCAATCAATTATACTTCAAACGATAGTTTATACGATAACAGACGTAAAACAGTTGTTGCTGCAGATGTTAGAAGCTTAACGAGATTTTATAATAACGTTGCAGATCCTAATCCTGATGCAAGATTGCAAGGTAGCGGTACAACACAAATGTCTGCAAACAGTATTGATATAAAGAGATTTCACCCAGGGTTCTTGAGAGATGTATTGGGTAATGGATTGAGAGAAAACGGTGCTGGTTTAGGCGGGGCTATTTATATTTTGGACAGTGTTACACCCCAAAGAAGATTTAGAGCAGATTCGATTTTCTTAAATAGAGTAAGAATTCAAAACAACACAGCATATACAGGGTCAGCTGTCTATTCTGATAATTATGATTTGAAGATAGTGCTGACGAGATGTTTGGTAACATCAAATAAGTCAACATCGCCAGTTGGTAGAACGCAAGATGTAATTGGTGGTCCGTTTGTCACCCCTGATAATCCAGCTTCAAGCGATTTAGCAGGAGCAACATTCTATGGCGAAGTTATCGGACCTATTCCATGGACATCGTTTAATATTGCTGCGAACTCAATATATGATAATGATGCAAGGTTTATTATCAGATTACCAGATGCGCCTAACTCGAAAAGCGTTTTATCGGGTGGAACAGGTATCGGTTTTGGTGGTGTAGATACATTAAGAGGAAATTACTGGGGTCGTACAGAAGGTAATGTAACAACAGTAATCAAGACAAGTCAACCAGGTTCATCTGTAAATGGTGGAGTACAAGAAACCTTCTTCATTCAAGGTAATGGTAAAACACACATGCAGTTCTTGAGATCAGGTAGAACTGATGATACACAGCAAGGTCCATTTGAACAAAATGGCTTCCCTGGTTATGTATATACAGCAATTCAGATTGGTAAAATTCCGGATACACTGTTAATGGCTGGTAGAATATACGATTTCTTTGATAAAGGAACGGATATGAAAACAGCTGACTACTCGTTCAGAAGAATGTCACCAATTGAGGATTTTGCAGTCGGAATTCCTCCGAAATTACAACGTTATACAAATGCTACAAAAGCGTCAAACAATAAGTATGTGAGAAGATTAACTAGAGATCCATTTAGCACAGATTCTTTGAACTATGCAACAGGACAAGAAAACGTACTTTGGAGACAATTAAGAAGATTGCAAACAGAATTTGCTCCTGATTATAGAACAGGTGAACTATCACATCCAATCGGATACCCACTGTTTTTAGAAGCCAGAGCTAAGTATCAAGGTGAAGATATTTATCAGAATAATGATGATCCGACTACACCAAATACATCTACATTCTTCGTGATTAACGACTCTACTGGTGATTATATCAGAATTAATATGAGTCAGTTTACAGATGTCCAGACTCTGAATAATGATGGAGTCTATCCAAAAGAAATTCTGAGAGGTCGTGTAGATTTTGTATTAGATTCTGTTGAAAGAACAGGTACAAGCGCTAGAGTTAGAAGAACATATGAAGGTTTGTATAACTTTGGTGGAACTGAAACCCTCTTGCCAAGATTAGCAGATTCAGCTTTCAACGAAGACATATCTGCATTCGGTGGTCGTAGATACGAATTGACTATGTCGCCAGCGTTGAATAAAAGAGGTGTATTATATGGAAATGGTCAAGCAGTCGTGTATTCGAACAGAGTAAATATGCCGGCTTCAGTTGTAAGTGGAAATGATAATGTAGTTTCATACTTTGCTGGAGAAAGATGGAATGCATTACCAGTTAGACCTGGAGATTACGTACGAGTCATTTCACGTACAGTTCTCTGGAGAGATGGTGTTGATACTGCAATTGATAAAGGTTTAGGATTTAGAATTGGTACTTCTACACCGCCGCCAGTCTTTACAGGTAATAAAATTGCGTTAGAGAATCCTAAAGTTAGTCCTCAATATTTCTCTTCGTACAAGAATAAGATTTATTTATCTGAAGATGAAAAGTATAATAAAGCTCCAAACCCGAATGTGCGTACAAGAGATTCAATATTCGTAATCTCTGCTATTGATTCTAATTTAATGTATGATCCACGTTGGGCAATGGATATTGATGCAGCGGGTAATATACGCCAAGATACTATCTTTAAACGTTATAACCAGTTAGAGCTGTCTTGGTATCCGTTATATGTAGGTCAGTTTGGAGATACTATCCGTGATGTGAGTGCAAACAAATTAACGGCATTACGTAGATGGGTTAAAGCAGATACTCTCTGGCCGACTAGAGGAGTGCCACCGACAAGAGCATTAAATACACCTTACTACGGTGATAGAGGAGTAATTGAACTTAAAGGTCAACCTTCGAATCCATATGTTGTACCGGGTGGTGAGTGGATGGAAGTAGTTGCTAAAAACTATGCTCCGACAGTAAGAACAGTAGATGCATTAAAAGGTATTGCTTTAAAAGCAGCCGATAGCGCATTTATAGCTGATACATTATCAAAATTCATCTATTTGTATCCATCTTATTTCCATGCTCAAAGATATGATGATACATTATTAAGCGCTCCAAGAAATGCGAGATTCTTAAATCAAGATACCTTGAATTTTGGTTCAACAGACTCGTCAGTATATAGATTTATGATTATAGTGACCGATAGTTTCCCAGTATTCTCTAGAATTGAAAGACCAAGTGCAAATTGCCAATTGGGTACGCAGTCATTGTTGGTTGCTAATGTTACCGATAAATTGCGTTTCTATGTAGATTTTAATACAGATGATGAAAAAGAAGACTCAATTGCAGCAAATAATGAAGGTTGGGACTTTAGATATGGGAAAACATCATACGGATTTTTATCGAAATCCATACGAAATGTACCAGGTGATACAGCTGTAGAAGAATTGTATCAATTAAGACCTAATTGGATGGCTGATCAATATATGTATGTAGAAGGTTCAGATACGACGAAGGATGTATTTGCAAATGACTTTACTTCAAGAGGTGTTGTCAATATTCGTATCCCAAGAGCCCAAGCGTTGAACTTGTTGAAACCAGGTTCGGTTGCTGATCAAGCGAATGGTGGTTTGAATACTGACACAATGATTACGATGGTTGCAAATGATGGTCATACTGGTTTAAGTTATTTAACCAGAAGAGTGTTTGTCAATGTTTCTCCTTCGATTACGACGACTACTTTAGAAAATGCTAAAGAAGATCAAGATTATAACATCGATTTATTGAACAGACCACGAAAGATTACTTATTCGGATCCTAATTTTGGTCAAGCTCAGAATTTCAGACTGTTATACTCGACAGATCCTGATACAACAATTGCTAAAGATCCGTGCTTTAAAGAGGCTGGAGAATGGGATGTTAGAAATATTAAAAAGACTCCAAAATGGTTAAAAATTAATCCTGTAAGTGGTTTGTTATATGGAACACCAGGTGTTAAAGATGCTCCACATACGTCAGCTTTAGGAAATCCAGATACAGTGACTGTTGTCTTAACTGATGCTGGTGGTTTGACAGATGTTAAAGTGTTGATTCTGAATACAGATTCTACTAACCATGCTCCTAAACTTTTGGCAGCTCCTGTAGTAAGATGTATAGGTCAAGGTGATACATATTTGGATACACTGTTAGCTCAAGATTTGGATTTATTCCGTGAAAAACCTGTATGGGATAATTCTAGCAAATTTGATCCTATCTTGGAAACAATTAAGTTGTCTGTAATTTCGCCTGCGGGCACAAATCTCGTGATCGAGCCTGCAACAATTACAGGTACTAAAACAGACACTCTACAAAAAGTAGTTATTAAATCAAACGGTCCATTAACAATTAATGCTGCTGACATCAAAGATGGTAAAGTGACTATCAAAGTTCAGATTACGGACGATGAAATCACAAAGATACTTGAATATAAACTTAATGTATCCGAAGCCACTGACTTTATTGTGCCGGTGACAGTTGCTAATAACGATGTGCGTGGTGCATTCCAAGTATTATACTTCGGTACAGCAAAGAACGCAACAACTGGTGAAAAAACAGGAGAAATTGGTAAACTAGATTCTAATTATTGTGAATATGAGTTACCTCCGGTTCCACCACGTGATGTGTTTGATGCAAGATGGACAATCGCGTTAACGAATGGTATTATTCGCAATATATTCCCACAAGCAGTACCTAAAGACAATAATCAAGCTATTTATAAAGCAAGATTCCAAGCCGGATTCTTAGGAGGTAATGGGAATTCAGCATATCCAGTAACAATTACTTGGGATAGGTCAGATGTACCTTCACGTACTGATGTAACCAAGAATCCAAGTGGTGCTTCATGGTGGATTGCTGATAATATCTCGAACGGTCAATTCTTTAAGTATAATATGAACACTGGAATTGGTCGTAATTCAGCTACTATCGTGGATTATTCTGCAACAGGATCGAAATCAACAGTTCGAGTAAATAAAGATGATATCGATGGTTTCATCATCACATATGACTTTACTAGTGGTGTTGAAGAACAACCAGTTGCTGGTATGCCGGTTGCATATGAATTAAGCGATGCCTCGCCAAATCCATTCAGCAATACTACAAGTATCGTTGTTGGAGTACCAACCTCATCAAAAGTACGCGTTGAAGTCTATGATGCGATGGGGGCAAAAGTGGCAACATTGGCAGATAATTTCTACAACGCTGGTAGATATGAGTTGACCTGGGATGCAAAATCAGAACAAGGTTCAGATTTAGCAAGTGGAGTTTACTTTGTTAAGATGACGTCTGGAGCATTTAGTACTACACAAAGATTAATGCTTGTAAAATAATAAGAAAACGGCCGGTTGTGAGAATAACCGGCCGTATTTTGAACCAACGAGAAAAAAATTTAAGAACAAAAAAATATCAGGAGTTTCTATGAACTTTAGACATAAATTTTCTGCGTTGATAGCATTAACTACCATGCTTATGCTTTCGACGCCAGAATCAAAAGCGCAAAGAGTTTATGATGAATTCGATGCGCCGGTAATTAATACTGGAAAGCTGTATACGGACTACAGTGCTACACCAGTAGCATTTGCAGATAGATATACAGGTCCAATGCTTGTAAATAATTCGCCTTATGTTGAGAACACAAATGCTGCTAGAACGATTATTCCGGTAACTGCTGCAGATTATGATGCTGGTATGTTTCAATTGTCTCTGCCGTTTACCATTCAATATAATGGAACTACATACCCAGCTAATTCAAATTTGTGGATTTCCGTAAATGGGTTTGTTCAAGTAGGAGCTGTGACAAATCCATATCCATCCTATGATGGTAATAATTCTTCGGATATGTTTTCTGCCAATACATCCTTACCTGCAAATATTATTGCGCCGTATTGGGGGAACCACATGTATCAGACAAGCGTAGTGGGTAAAGAGTCTGAAATATCGTATCAATTTTTAGACGCTGCTCCCAAAAGAAGAATAGTAATTCAATGGAAAAACTTGAGTGTGAATGTAAAAGGAAATGCAAATGATTTGACTAGCCTTGCTAGTTTTCAATTGATATTATGGGAACGCCAGGTTCCAACTGCATTCAATGCTTTGCCAGGGTCTGTAAATACTCAAAATGATATTGACTTTGCTTATGGCAATTTTGGTGGCAATGGATCAGTAGATCCAACGTACTATAATGGCGCAAGTGTCGGTTTAAAAGGTTCAAATGGCGTGTATTTAAACGGTTTATCATATAATAATCCTGCATTGTCAAAGACTTCTACGACACAAACATCATTTTGGTCACCATCTGGTTCCGCATCATCTAAAATTAGATTTGAAACTTATCAAAGAAGTTTAGCTATTGACCCTCGTTATTTTGAATCAAAATTAGTTCCGTTTGTTGGAGTTCCTCCATTACGTACTGATAGAGATGACGGATATTACAGAGTAGACCTGAGTGCATTGAATTTTAATTTTAATTTCCAAGGTTTACGTCAGCCAAGTTTATGGATTTGCGTCAATGGTTTTGTTTCGTTCCAAAGTCCTGATCAATCATCAATTGCGAATGATCAAGCAAGCGGCCTTTTTACATATAGTTCCTCATATCCTAATAATGTAGTAGCTCCATTTTGGGGTGATCATTATCTTAGAAACCCAGGAGAGCAAGCTTCACCTGCAGCTAATGGCACATATTTAGCATCGGAAATATCCTATATTGTTTTAGGTTCATACCCGACAAGAAGATTAGTAGTGCAATGGAAGAACTTAAATATTATGGATGAAACATTACCTTCAAGCACTGGTAATTTCCAAGTAATATTTTATGAGGGTGTAGATGATAGATATCCTGACAATTTTGCTGGTGGAATTGAATTCGCATATGGTGATGTTGGAAACAACCCAGGTACAACATTAACGACAGTATCATACAAAAATGCTTCAGTAGGCCTTAAAGGTTCAGCAAATGGGTTATCTAATACTAAAAGTGATTTTGTGAATGGATTGACGTATGATAATATCGCGATTGCATTCACAAGTGAGCAGCTAACCCAAGGTTGGAGACCATCTGGTGGAACCAATAGTGGTGAGGGACGGAGAATATTTTTCAGATCAATACCAAGATTCTTAACTCCTAACTGGGGTGATGGTGACGCTGATTTGTCTCAAATTAGAACACGTAAGCATGCCGGTATGATTCAGAACAGATTTGTCACTGTAAATGATGCTAGATTAGTCCTAAGATGGTTAGTAAAGGATGCTACACTTCCAGATAGTCTTAGAAAAGATACATTACGTTTGGGTAATAATTATCATGCTGACGTTAACCATAACGGAAGATATTACTATTCAGCAAGAACATATGATAATCTAAAAGACACAATTCAATATAAAAGAACAATCGATGTGGATACGTTTGGAGTAAGAGTTCGTAGAGATTCAGCAGAAAGTTTGGCTGGTCTTCCTCCAGATGCAGGACCGTTACGGTTGATATATTACGAAGCTAATGGACAAGATGCTGCTTGGATATTACGTTATATCGCAGGTGGTGTATCATCCTTACCCTGGATAATTGATACGCTTACAGTAAAAGGTAAAGCGACCATTGAACAAAAAATAGCTGATAATATTGAATTTGCTGCTGCAACTAAAATATCGGAAAATACATACAGAATTCCAGTTTTTGTGAATGGTACAGTACATGGGCCTTTAAGTGTAGATTTTGATGTTAATGGTACCATTGTAGATGTAGAACCAGTTCAAAATGAGGATAATCAAATTATCTCTAATCATAATGAAAACAAAGTAGTTTTAGCTGCAACTGGTAAGTTTGATATGATGAGTCCGATAGCTTATGTGGTCGTAAAATCTGAAGCTAAGAGTATTAGTACATCAAAAATTGAGTTCAATGAGAAATTCAAGTCAGCTAAAAATATCGTATTAGAAAATAATGATAATGCATCGTCAATTATCAATACTGTACCAAATCCGTTTGTAAATACAACGAGACTTGTATTCAATATTGATATGCCTGGTGAATACTCAGTACATGTAATAGATATGTTAGGTAGAACTGTAAAGTCGTTCATAAGAAATCAGTTCGCAAAAGGAACTAATAGCATTGAATTTAATGCTACAGACGAAAACAATACATTATTACCTGTTGGAATTTATAGTGTGAAATTGGTTGGCGAGAATATGTCAGCCGTTTCAAAATTCCAAATTATTCGATAAGTATTTGTGTTAAAAATGAAAATCCTTAAACTGTTACTGCTGGGTATATTTGTATTGCTCAGCAGTAACAGTCAGAAGGTTTTTGCTCAAAGCTCAATAAATGTTGAAATAAAAGTTCTTAATAACATTGATATTTGTGGTAATAAGACATTTCAACTATTTATACAAACAGATGAAATTTACGCAGCCGATAGTATTGTAGGATTTGATTTGTATCTTGGCTACAATAGTGAAAAGATACAAATAGACCAAATGTTGACGGCAGGTACGATATCCTCACAACTCCAAAATGCAGGAAGTGAAGCAGTTTTAACGATAAATAAAACAGTAATAGGTGAAGTATGGTTGTCTGGAGCTTTCTTTTCAAACAATAAATTTCTTAAAGGTAAGCAACCATTAATTGCACTTACAGGTAGATATATAAAAGACTGCTCTGATACGACAATGGTGACATTGTTAGAATATATACCAGCATATTACGATTTTTCTAAATTACCACCGCAAGTATTAACTAAAGATTTAACATTGCGAGCAGAGGTACCGGTTAATGGTACAAGAGAATTTAAAGCAGATGTTAAAGAAGACAGGATTACTATCGGTGAAAACGATAGTACAAGAAATATACGTGTATTCATTCTAAATGATGATATTATTAGAACGAATACCATGGATTTGGTTGTATATAGCGAAAATAAACAATGTTTACATGTGCAATCTATCGAATCATTGCAAAATGAATGTAAAATTGATACAAGTTATCTAGATAGTGATACATTGCACGTAAGAGCAAGTTGGAAAAACACCTTAAATTTGTCTCTACCTGTTTATAATTTGAAAGTTCAAAGAACTACTGTTGATCATGATTCTTCGGTAATTACACTGAAAGTTAAGAAAATTACTGACTGCAATTGTATTAATCAAGTGAGAAATGATAGCATAAAAATTGAAGTTATTGGAAAAAAAGTTGGGTTGGAAAAAGATGAATCTGGATTACCGAGTAACGTTGAGCCCGAAGTTACAATTAATAAAACAGGTCACAACTGTATAATTAGATGTAATAAAGGTATGATTTTCCAAATAATGAATTCAGATTTATTAGGACGTAAAGTTTGGAAATTAACGACGAAAGGTGAAACTGTTGAGCTTTCAGAAGAAGAGTTTAGCTATGGTATCAACCTATTAGAAATATCTATAGAAAATCAAGAAAAAGTAACAAAAAAGTTAATCAAATATATTAAATAATCTTCTTACTATTCAGAGGAGAGCATTATGCAAGAGTGGTTTTTACAACGGAAGAACATATTGTTAGCAATATTGTTCGCGGTGACGATAGCATTATCGCCTACCAGTCAAATGTTTGGACAGTTACAAAAAGCTGACCTACCAAAGTTATCGTTAACCGGTACTAATAACGGTTATCTCGATAATTTATATTCTGATGGTAGAATTTGGCTTGGATATTCCGATATCAAGGAAAGAGAAATAATTGTCCCAGTTTATATCCAAAATTTATGGGCGGAGACAGAACTGGTTACGGACAAAAGATACGGAGGCTTTCCGATCTACAACTTCTCCTTCATAGTAATGTATGATGGTAGAGTTATGCAAGCGTCTGGTGTTCAAGTATTAGGACCGCAAAAAGGTGACACTAATGCGCTAGCAAAAGGGTTTAATTTCGAATGGGATGATGTGGCAGACGATAAAAGGTTCCGCGTATATCTCACGGGTGCCGCTGATGCTGAAACAAAATATGGTCGTAGAATGATGATTTCAGCAACATCGACCAGAAGGTTACCTTTGACAGATCAATCAGGTACATATTCTCCTTTATTGTATTTGAAATTTAGAGTAACACTTACAAAATCACAGCTTGTAAATCAGTCAACAACCTACAGTGGTTCAGACAAAACACCACTGTATATCTCAAATGATTCACTTCGTTATGGAGATGCTGATAGAGATTTTCGTGTTGGTATAGACGATCCATTCCCTAAAGTATCACAAGGGGATGCAACGAATCCGTATGGAAATAAATTATATAGACTTGAAAACAACCCAACTATAGGCTTAGCAGGTGTGACAGTCACGTCAGATGCGTTTCCAGATTATCCAAGTCGCCCAGGTATTATCTGGGTTAATATGGGTGAAAATCCAGCAATTGGGTTTAGAGATGTTATCGGTGGTACAAACAACGAAGTAAAACAGGATGATAATACTCCAGATGGGTCGTTGTGGGAAGTAGTTCGTCCAATTGTCGTTGACTCCGCTTCGAATACGGGTAAAGAGGGAACACGCGATATACAAGTAATCAATCTGACATCAAGAAGTAGATTAACCAACATTTTGGTTCAATCAAATGTACCATGGTTGCTATTCAGAAGTTTACCAAATGGTTATAATCCTCCTGGATTGCGTGTTAAAACGAGAGAAGGTACCGTAGATTACATCGATAACGGTATTAATGGTCCGGTTCCACCCAACCTTAAAGACTCTAGAAATAATATTAAAGATGCACAAGCGCCACTTGGATTGAGAATTACCTGTAACACTGATAGTTTAAGAAGGAACGGTGAATATGCAGGTATTTATACAGGATATATTACATTTACTTCTTATTCTGCAGTAATATCACCTGTTAGATTAAAAGTAGTATTTATCTTCTTCCGCAATCCTCTTGAACCGTATGCAAGTCCTTCACAAGGTAGAGATTGGGGTATTAGAATTAATGTGAAGAACTCTAAGGGAGTTTCCGGCGAGAGCAATGATTTGGTATTTGGTACAGGTCACAGAGCAACAGATGGACCGGATAGCTTGTTTGGAGAAGATTACTATAGAAATGCACCGGTTGGATTCTATGCACGTTGGTTTAATACAAACGTTAAAGATGCATTTGGAAATGAAATTGCACCTTATGGATATAGCGAAATTCCAATTGAATCAGAAGGTGTAGTAGGCACAAGATCAGTATCACGAGATATCAGAGATAACTCAACAGATACGACCATTTCATTCCTCTGTAGATTTAACGCTGATGGTGCTTCTAACTATCCAATTGTCGTAAGCTGGGATACTCAGGATTTCCCAGTTGGTGCTCAACTGTTTATGAGAGATACTATCAATGGTACTGCTGGACCAAAATTTAGTGTTGATATGAGAAATGCAACCGGTGGTGGTACACCTACTAGCCAATACTACACAATTCGTGATGCTCGTATTACTTCATTTATTATCGAATATACACTTCCCAAAGTTGTATCATTCCCAGTGATTAATACAGGTTGGAACTTGCTTTCACTTCCTGTAAAACCGTCAAACTCGAGTTATACAGTAGTCTATCCAAATTCGGAAGGTGGACAACCATTTAGATTCTATGCTAACTCCTATCAAAACCAAGAGTTCTTAGAAGTTGGTTACGGATACTTCGTTCGCTACGGTAAAGTAATCGATACCAAAATTGCTGGTACAAGAATCTCAAACATTAATGCATCAATCAACCCTGTTCTTCTGACACAAGGTTGGAACACAATTGGTAGCTTAAGTACGGTAGTTAATGTAAGTGATATCAATTTCGATCCATCTGGCACTCAAATCCCTACTACAAAGCCATCAAGCGTTTGGGGATATAAAACAGATCGTGGTTATGTAGAATCATCAGAAATTCAACCAGGGCTGGGCTACTGGATTAAGGTAGATGATAAAGGCTATTTAAAGCTTAAAGCAGCTGGTATTAAGTTCAATCAAAATGAAGTTAATGTTGAGAAACAAAACATTGTAAATTCAAGTGATAAGCTCAGTTTTGTTGATAATGGTCAACATCAGTCGGAGCTGTATTTCACACCTAGCAATTCGAATGTATCACAATTTGAATTACCTCCAACCCCTCCAACAGAAATGTTCGATGTGCGTTTTGGTAATAATTCGAAAGCTGAAAATTCAAATGCTACAACCGTAAAATTCCAAGGCGTACAGTATCCGGTTGCAGTATCGATTCAGAATCCAACTGCAAACTATACAGTAATTGACCCAATAACAGGTAAAACACTTGGTGTGATCAACAGCCAAAATACAACAGTAACAATCACAAATTCTGAAATTCAGTCCGTTAAAATCTTGAAATCAGATATAGCAGTTACCGGTTTCTCTGTTGAAGCTGTACCAAATCCTGCAACGGGTGCAACAAATGTACGATACACAGTTCCACAAAATAGCTTCGTCACTCTGAAAATATATAATATGCTTGGAGTTGAAGTAGCTACACTAGTACAAGAATATAAAATTGCCGGAGGTTATGATGTTCCATTTACGACCTCATCATTACCGAGCGGTCAATATACCGTACGCGTTGTAGCTGGCGAGTTTACTGTAAATTCTGTTCTTTCGGTAGTTCGATAAGAACAAGGAAATATAGTATTGAAATTAAAGGGCAACAGAGTTCACTCGGTTGCCCTTTTTTATTCTCATAATGGAGGTTTACTGTGAAAATGAATCGAAAACTGACACTTTGGATAGTAGCTGCGATGTCCATTGTTATCAATGTGTTGCCAAGTACAGCACAGCGAAGGGTGGAGTTTAGAATAATAGCAGCAGATGAAAGTGGCGCAGAAGTTACGATGACTGCCGGTGTCGATGATCGAGCAACTGACTCATTAGACTTGAAGTTAGGTGAGCAATTCTTGCCTGGTCATCCGCCTGCACCAAGCCCAATACATGCTGCACTGCTTGTCGAAAATTTGTTAAGCTATAAGAATTTCAGAAGGATACCGAACACTAATAAGTTTTCATTGGAGTATACAATCAATGTAAATGACTATTCCGAACGTAAAAGCCCTTTCTTTTTTAAATGGGAATACCCGTTTCCAAAATATGTGGACTCAGCAAAAATTATGGATAGGCTCGGAGGGACGATTTATTCGTTTGCTCTCGATGATACCAGAAAAAGTATCATGATTACCAATGAAGGTCTGAGAAACTATAATCTAGTGATATGGTATTCACTCCTACCGGTAAATGTGGAGGAAGAGTCAGAAAACCGGGAAGAAAATACTAGGGTTCGATATTCTAATGAAAGCATCCACCTACATTCAACCATCCCGGTAAGAACGAGTGTCTTTGATGCGATGTCTCAATTGGTCAAGAGCAATACCAATCTGATGACAGAAGATATCATAGATACATCTGCACTTGCAAACGGAGTATATTTTATGGTGTGTATGCAAAACGATGGTACAATTCAGTCTAAGAAAATTATAATAGCACGGTAACATGACGCTCGACAAATTAGGTATACAAGGTTATACATATACAGATCTCTATAATCCAAAACGATTACAAGAGTTGAACACGGAATTTGACGAATACTACAAAACCTTCTCTCCGGAAGGTTTTGCGGTTTTTGATAACTATAGAAAAGACAATTCAGCACAATATTCAGCACTTCAAGTATCCGAAGTGCTGATGGATGCCGCTAAAGTACTCGAACAGTTTATTGCGGCTTTGTTTTCAATAGAAACTGAAATGAAGCAACTGCAGTCGAAATATGCAGATGAAGAAGCTATCATGCGACTCAAAAGTACATTTATAAAAAAGGGTCAAATTCGTAAAAAAGATATTCCTGTTGATCAAAGTCAGGAACGATTTGAAGAATTGACTACAAGTTATTTATCGCTTAAGGCTTCATTTGGGTACGAGTCATGGGACGAAGAGTTAGATTTTGCACGATTAGTAGATGCACTTAGTACCAACGATATTATTGATAAACAAGAAGAGTCACGGGTAAAGCTCTCACTCCTCGAAGAATATTATTTTTTACGAAAATTCCTCTATCCGGAAACACTCGCTTCCTGGATTACAAGCAGGGTACCCGATAAACTCGATTTTGAAAATTTAGTCGATATAGTGCGACCCGACATTGAAATTCATGAAATAATTACCTCCGATCATACACGCCGCAGAGATGGATTCAGGCTGACCGATTCGAGGGCTGGAACACGGTCAATTACCGGTGAAATCGAGTATTGTATGATCTGCCACGAACGAGGCAAAGATTCATGCTCAACAGGAATGAAAGAAAAAACGGGAGAATATAAAAAAAATCCGTTGGGGATTGAGATAAAAGGATGCCCTCTTGATGAAAAAATATCGGAAATGCATGCCCTAAAAGGAAATGGGTATGCTCTCGGTGCTCTTGCCATGGTCATGCTCGATAATCCAATGTGTGCAGGCACAGGACATCGCATTTGTAATGACTGTATGAAAGGATGCATCTTCCAAAAACAGACTCCGGTTAATATCCCGCAGGTGGAAACATCTGTCCTGACAGATGTACTCAACTTGCCCTGGGGATTCGAAATTTACGGCCTTCTGACGCGCTGGAATCCATTGAATGTCCATCGGCCGTATGCATTGCCCTATAATGGCAAAAATGTGCTTGTCGTGGGTTTAGGCCCTGCCGGCTATACGCTGTCTCACTATCTGTTGAATGAAGGGTTCGCTGTCGTTGGAGTCGATGGGTTAAAAATTGAGTCATTTTCACAAGAATTGACCGGAACAAAATCACATCCCCCACAACCAATCTTCGACTATAAAGCAGAGATTGAAAAAGAGCTTGATATCAGAACCTTGGAAGGATTCGGCGGTGTAAGCGAATACGGTATTACTGTGCGATGGGATAAGAACTTTCTAACCGTGCTGCATCTGCTTCTAGAGCGGCGAATGACGTTTAAAGTGCTTGATGGTGTTCGATTTGGCGGTACATTAACGATTGAAGACGCCTGGGATCTGGGATTTGATCACATTGCACTGGCAACCGGTGCCGGCAAACCGACGATTATAGAGATGAAAAATAATCTTTGCAGAGGTATCCGAAAAGCATCTGATTTTCTAATGACATTACAGCTGACGGGAGCTGCGCAGGTATCATCAATGGCTAATCTTCAGATTCAATTGCCGGCGATTGTCATTGGTGGAGGGCTCACTGCAATTGATACTGCTACCGAAGCATTGGCGTATTATCCGGTTCAGGTCGAGAAATTTGTACATCATTCCGATGCGATTATTCGCCAAATAGGTGAAGAAAACTACTGGAATCTCTTTGACGCAGAAGAAAAAATCATTGCGAAACGATACCGGGAGCATGGAGCAAAGATCATTAAAGAGCGTAAGCGAGCACTTGATGCCGGAGAAACACCACATTTCTTACCCATGCTCAAAGAGTGGGGAGGAGTAAAGCTCATCTATCGAAAATCCTTACAAGATTCACCTGCCTATCGTCTCAACCATGAAGAAGTACACGAAGCTCTTGCCGAAGGGATTGAGTTTGTTGAAAATATGTCCCCTGTGGAGGCACATGTCGATGAATTTGGCGCTGTTAGCGAGCTGACATTCGAATGTGTACGAAATCAGGAGAAAGTAATAATTACCTTGCCTGCCCGGAGCGTATTTGTCGCAGCCGGAACATCGCCGAATACACTTTACGAAAAAGAGCACCCCAACTCGTTACAATTATCAGGTAAATATTTTACATCATTTGAAATTATATCAAAAGAAGAAGAAGTTCATGGGTAAGATGGCTTGAGTGAATGAGCGACACCCAGTGTAATGGTAGATCTTCAACAAATACTGTATTTATATATATATCGAGTATCGGACATGAGTATACTTTACCATTATTCATTAACAACCGTTTCAGTCTCAACCTGTAACGACAATAATCCATTCTAAACGAAGGAAAGCTGTATGTGTGGAATAGCCGGAATAGTGGAATTATCTTCCAATCCAAATATTAATGAAAAGATACTCCGGGCAATGAGTGATGTCATAAAGCACCGAGGTCCGGACGATGAGGGACAATGGGTATCGCCAAATCATAAGTGTGGGTTTGCATTTCGTCGCTTGGCAATCATAGACCTTTCGCCGGCGGGACATCAGCCGATGACGACTGCGGACGGACGGTTCACTATTGTGTTTAATGGTGAAATTTACAACCATGCAGTTTTACGTAAAGATTTAGAAGAACGAGGCTATGTCTATCATTCCAAAACAGATACGGAGACAATACTTTACGGGTACAGGGAGTACGGACAGGCATTTCTATCCAAAATGATAGGTATGTGGGGACTTGCAATCTGGGATAATGACCGAAACGAGCTCTTCTGCGCTCGTGATAGAATAGGAATTAAACCATTATACTATAGCTATCAGGGAGGAAGATTCATTTTTGGCAGTGAAATTAAATCAATTTTACAGCATCCATCAATTTCCAGAGAAATGAATATCGAGGAGATGACAAATTACCTGTCATTTTCGATGACAAGTGAACATTCGACATTATTTCAAGGGATAGACAAGCTGCCGGCCGGGCATTTTTTACGCCTTTCGTCGGATGGTACGATATTGACAGAGCGCTATTGGACCCCTCTCAAGGCAGGTACTCAATATTCTACACTGTCGGAAGCTGAGACAATAGATGAAATTATGCGCCTTTTACGGCAGGCAGTGAAGGACAGAATGATGAGTGATGTACCGTTCGGAGTATTTTTAAGCGGTGGAGTCGACTCGAGCACCAACGTAGCACTCATGGCCGAGTTAATGGACAGGCCAATAGACACATACTCTGTTGGATTCAAAGAGTTAGAAAAATACAATGAAATGGAATATGCACGGAAAGTAGCCGGTATTTTCAAAACCAATCATCATGAAATACTCATTGATGATCGTGATGCATTGCCGGTATTAGAGGAGCTTGCCTGGCATGAAGATGAGCCGAATGGTGACCCTGTCTGCATACCATTGTATTTTCTCAGTAAGCTTACCCGGGAGTCGGGTACGACAGTTATACAGGTTGGAGAGGGAAGTGACGAACAGTTTGTCGGCTATCCGTGGATGGTAAGGGAGCTGAAATTTTATAATAGCTACTGGAAGACATTCAGCAGCTTACCCAAATTTCTCCAACGAGGTGTTTATGAAGCGGCAAAGCCGATATTTCAGGCACGCGGGCAGTATCTTGCACTGGATTATATTCGTCGTGCAGTCGAGGGGAATGCGTTGTATTGGGGAGGAGCAGTTGATTTAACACCATCATATTTAGAGAAGTTACTTGGACCAAAATATCAGAAATATTCACGTTCACCGGTCGCAATGGCGAATCGATTAAATCGAGCAGCGACCTGTAAACAGAGTCAGGAAGATTTTATACAACAGATGGCATTTGTCGAGCTGTCACATCGTCTGCCTGAGTTGCTGTTGATGCGTGTAGATAAGATGACTATGGCGCATTCACTCGAAGCGAGGGTTCCTTTTCTCGACCATCGATTAGTAGAATTTACCATGACGATACCGGCAAATATAAAACGCCCTCCCGGTTCAACTACTAAACACTTGTTAAAAAAAGGTGTAGAGCCACTGCTCCCGCATGATATTATATATAGGAGAAAGCAAGGGTTTGATGCCCCAATAAAAGAGTGGCTGAGAAATCAATGGTTCGAATATTCTAAATCTACGATTTTAGACTCTCAGCTTGTGAAAAAAGGAATATTCAATAGTGATTTTATTCGATTTATGTTGAGATATCACCTTGCAGGTAAAGGTAAATTTGACCGTCCAATTTTTGCTCTTCTCAATTTAACTTTATGGTATAGAAGATATATAAATCAATAAATGCCATTTCAGATTAAAGTAATTTTAAGCCAGATATTCAATCTAAAGCCTCTATATCAACAAAAACCACATTTTTTTTCTTAACACTGCAACCTTTTGACTGTTTTTTGCCACTCTGCTTACATGAAAGCGAACAATCCCTGGAAAACATATTCTGATGACGAACTTTTTACCATGCTGGGTGGTACCAAAACCGAGGCAGACGCTGGGTTCGGTGAGCTGTATCGACGGTATTCGTACCGCATTTTTGGCTATTGCAGACGTATGGTAGGGGAAGATAGAGCAGAGGATGTTTGCCAAGATATATTTCTCTCATTTTTGGATCATGGTAGGAAGCAAACTTCGGTAGGAAATGTTGGAGCATATCTTTTTCGAATTGCACAAAATAAAACACGTCGGTTTAAACGAGATGAAACGAAAGTGGCTTTGGATGAATTTAAAGAAGAACTATATAGTGCAGAAAATCACCATTACGAACAGAAGGAGCTTAATCAGCTTGTTGTCAAAGCGTTAGATTTACTTCCCGAAGATCAGCGTGAAACGTTGGCCTTACAAGTGTATAGCGGTATGAGCTATAAAGATATATCTTCAATTAGACAGGTACCGATCAATACAGTTAAAAGCCATATCCTTAGAGCAAAAAGGCATATACGTGCAATTCTACTTCCATTTTTCCAAAATGAGTCAAAATAGTAGGCTCACGCAGAAGGCCTCAATTAATTACTAAATATATGGATAACTCTAATTACACGCCGTCGGAATTGATCGATCTAGCATTAGATTGTGAACTCGACAGTAATCAAACAACTTCACTGTTTGAATTGCTTGCGCGCGACACTGCATTACAAGAAGAATTCAGACAGGCAGTCGCTATACGGCGCGCGTTGACAAATGATGTTCTAGCAGGCGTTCCGACAATTGAATTTACGCAAGCACTATTTCAACGAGCCGGTGTAGAGATGCCAGGAGATATGACTCCTACCGTTCTCATTAGGTCTGGTTTTAAATGGTCAACTCTTGCTACTACCGCTTTCGTATTCTTGGGTATAGGCATTGCTGCGGCATTGGGAATCAACAGAATTACCTCAGCCGAGTCTGCTGGTTATCAGCCACTAGCTTTACCAAAGTTATATTCAATGAATATTCAGCCGTCGGCGGACGGTAGCTATTATTATAGCAAACAACTAAATACAGAAACTGATTATACCCTCTCACCTTTTCACACACCTACTTATCACCACAATCAGAAGCAAAGCAAAGGTCCAACCGATAGCGTTACCATAATGCCCGAAAATAATGGGGCAGAGCTATCGGTTGGCCTTTCTTCTGAGAAAGACTTTGATAAAACAACATTGCCACGACATAAAGAGTTCAAATTTTATGAGCATACTGAAATTCAAGCAAATAAATCCATATCTTCTAATATATACGGACTAGATGTTGTAACACCCTATATAAATAAAAAAATACCTGAAAATATAGGTAGCCGTTTACCAATCCCAGCTATAGACTATTCTTTTATCCGTGGGAATTCTGCGTTGTCTAACTTAGTGAATATGGGGGCAGAGATTCCCCCAACATTAGGCACTAAAAATATAATGGTTAGTGATTCAAAATATGCTTTAGAATTTAACGGTGTAAATGATCATATTGTGATTGAAAATGTGCCCAAATCAATAGGGGTAAACAGTACAACAACAGCTTGGGTATATAAAATAACTGAGGCTGTTAACCAGCAATGGATTGTCGGCATGGGGGCAAGGCAAAGTCTAGTTGTACAAAAAGATGGTCGAGTTGCGATGACTAACTATCTTGCTAAAGGTAGAATTGGCGATAACCTTGATACGGGCTATTGGTGTTCGGTATCGGATCCAGAAAAAATACAGTTAAATACTTGGGTTCACTATGCTGGGGTTGTAGAAACAGATTCAAAGAAAACAATATTAAAATTATATCGCAATGGTAAATTGGTGAATCAGCAGTCTTTTGATTATACTGTTAATGGTAACCCTGGATGTGATGGATTTATCGGTGGAGTTCAAATAGGTTATAAAACCTCTGAATGCTATTTTACATATCCGCAAAGTTTTATAGGGCAAATTGATGAAATAAGTTTATGGAGTCGAGCACTAACACAAATTGAAATATCAAATATAATGCAACGGAAGCTAGATGTTGATGAAGATGGACTAATTGGGTATTGGCCATTTGAGGAAGGGGGCGGTATATTGTCTAAGGATAAAAGTAAATATTCTAACCATGCATCATTACAGTACGGTGCATCGTGGGTTAAATTGCATTAAACCAGAGTTGATGTGTAGATTAAGTAAATTTTGTGAGAGTAATACACTAGTGCTAGTTTTTGTTATCATTTATAAGAATAAGGGGAGTATATGGAGAATTGTTTCAAAATAAAAAATATTGTTTGTATTGGTATACTAGTTTTATGTATTGTCTCTTGTAAAGAAAAGTTACCAGTCGAAGGCGATAAAAACCCAAAGAAGAATGAAGATCAGTTTGCTTTATCTTTTAATGGTACTACTGATCATATCGTTATTGAAAATATACCCAAATCTATTGGAGTTAATAGTACGACTACTGCATGGGTTTATAAGACTGAGGTAGGAAACTACCAACAGTGGATTGTGGGCATGGGTGCCCGACAAAATCTGGTAGTTAGGGCAAATGGGAGAGTTGCAATAACAAACTATCTTGCAAAAGGACGATCCGATAATAATCTTGACCCTGGGTATTGGTGTGTTGTTGAAGATCCTGAAATAATACAATTAAATAACTGGGTTCATTACGCTGGTGTTATTGAGACAGATGGTCAACAAACAACACTTAAGCTATATCGTAATGGCGAGTTAGTTAATCAACAAACATTCGACTATGCGGTAAACGGTAATCCCGGTTGTGATGGTTTTATTGGTGGTGTCCATACAGGTCGTACGAGCGACGAATGTTATTTTACAAGTCCTCAACGGTTTATAGGGCAGATTGATGAGGTTAGTATGTGGAATCGTGCATTGAGTCAGGCGGAACTTTTGAATGTCAAGCAGAAAAAACTGGATTGTAATGATGTGGGATTGATAGGATATTGGCCATTTGATGAGGGTAAAGGTACTATATCAATAGACAAAAGTAAATATTCAAACCATGCATACCTAATATATGGAGCTTCTTGGGTTAAACGACCTTAACACTTAATTTACAAGTAAATAATTAGGATATTCCTATTGTGTTAGCGTAAAGTTTGAAGTATTAGCAATAAAGCATATAAAAAATCCAAATGGTTTCTTAAAGACTATTTGGATTTTCTATTTTAACGTTCTAAGTTTGCGGTTCCCCAAAAAAGCAGGAGAGTAAAATAAGGTGTATATTTGTCAAAAAAAAGGAGAGCTTTATGGCAAAGCAACGCCGTCGATACACATCGGAATTCAAGGCAAAAGTAGCAATGGAAGCGCTCAAGGGTCAACGGTCAATACATGAGCTTGCTTCGCAGTTTGAGCTGCATCCGAACGAGATAAGCGAATGGAAGAAAGAGCTTCATGAATGAGCATGAGAGATATTTTCCAAGGGCAAGAAGCCCTCGGAATCAAATACTCATAGTACTAGCTCTATATGAGCAGATAGGTCGTCTGCAAGTAGAGAATGCCTGGTTAAAAAACATTGAGCCGCTGAGTGTATCGAGTAGACGCCGTATGGTGGCGCGTGGCTAAGATGACAGTATGAGTATAACGCAACACTGTCGTACGATAGGGGTGCCGAGATCAAGCTGTTATTACTAAGCATTTACGACAAGCGCATTCAATCTGGCTCTGATGAAATGGATAGATAGGTTGTATCTCAAGTAGCGATTCTATCGCATACTGAGAATGATCAAAGACAACCGTTATAATATTTGGGCATCAGAAGATTAGTGGTATCTTGATGTGATTGCTTAACTTGCAGGGCAGAGCATCTATTGACTTGAAAAACAGATACTTATTTACAAAAACAACTCCTTTCTGAAGATTTTAAGATATCAATACAAGTACCGAGAAAGAACAACGGTATGATCTTACATATTCGGGCAGTGGAATGTAATATGCTAGCACAAAAAACAGGAATTTTTAACTAAAGCGTAAAATTACGCAGAATATGAGCAACAAGTGTAATTATTAATGCTATAAGATTAGAGTTAAAATCAAGTTGACTTATAAATACTAAGTTAAACCGTCACGGTAAATTAATTCAGAAAATTAATAGGAGGGGATTGTGAATCAGCGCGAAAATAATCATAATATAAACCATTGGTATGAATATTTAGTGATATTAATTATTAGCTTAGGACTGATAACTATTGGAGATAGTGGTTGTTCTGATGGCGGAATTCGAGTAGTTGTTGACACACTGACTATCAGAGATACCCTAACTGAAAAAGATACCCTAATAAAAAGAGACACACTGGTTATAAACGATACTGTTACAATAATCAAAGACACTGCTAAGTTTAAATCAAAGTATGCTATGAATTTTTCAGGAGACAACGGGCGTATTGTTGTACCAAATATTTCAATAGTCACAGGAGGTAACTCGACTCGGATGGTATGGATTTATGTATCATCTTTGCCTAATCTTCAATCGTGGATTATGGGGCTCGGAGCAAGGGAGAGTTTGGTAATTAAAACCAACGGGAAAGTTGCTTTTACCAACTTATTCCCTAGTGGTTGGAATGGTGTAGAAGACCCAATAACGTTGCCGCTTAATCGATGGGTTCACTACGCAGGTACAGTAATTCAAGGAGTTAATGAGACTATTATGAACCTATATCGCGATGGAGTTTTAGTAAGTTCAGTCAAAGTACCTCAAAACATGAAACAAAACTCAGGATGTAATATCTTTATTGGTGGTGTAGAGACAGGGGGCATAGGTGAATGTTACTTTACAGATTCTCAAAGCTTTAAGGGAGTAATTGATGAAGCTAGTTTTTGGAACATTGCCCTTACGCAAGAGCAAATTCGATCTAAAATGAGAGAGCATTTATCAAGTGAAGTAGGGCTTACTGCATATTTTTCGTTCGAACATGTAGAGGGGACACAAGTATTGGATGAGATTAACCAAGCTAACACGGGTAAAATGAGTGATAAAGGGGTAAGTTGGTTCCCATTATCATTTACACCACCTTTTAGAAAGAAATGATAACTTCTTTCTAAAAAGTACTGTTGAAAAACTAATCTTATCAAGATAATTGATAGATTAGAGTTCTATAGTGGTATGGATATATCAATTAGATTCCAACTAGTTTCTTTCCAACTAACATCCTGCTTGTTTTTTATAACATAACAATTACCAACTAACTTAAACATTGGGATGTCGCTTTCAGCATCTGAATAGGCATAGGAATTTTGTAAATCAAAATCATTAAGACTAACACACTGCGCAAGTTTTTCTACCTTTAAAACTCCTAAACATTCCTGTCCAATTCCTTGAAAATAATCTTGGCTATCATATAAAAAGGGGGTCCCAATCACATATTTAATGTTGTAAATTGAAGCATAATATTTAAGGTATGCTTCAAAACCACCAGATAGTAAAACAATTGTATGACCGTTATCGTTATGCCATTGAAGGCGTTGAGTTACCTTAGGGTGTTCTTTATTAAGTAATACCTGTTGTGTAAATTCATAAGATAATCGCTCCATTCTTTCCTTACTTATACCGCGAAAAGGAGCAAATAGATAATTTTTAAAATTCTGACTGTCGCTTTCTGAAACAATAGCTAGTAATTTTCTCATCTTTAGATTGATTTTTTTCAACCAATTGGACTCGTTTTGATATAAAAAATCTAAAAAAAAATTAATAGATTGGCCATCAATCAAAGTATCACAAAAATCAAAAAGAGCTAAAATTGGTTTTTCCATTAACCAAAACACCTCCGGATAGAATCAATTATGGATAAGTTCTCTTGCTTGGTTCTAGATGCGATTCTAACAAATTGACCATCAAGCCCTATTTTATCAGCGCAGTTGCGGGTGTAAATACCGTAACTTATCAACAGCTTAGAAACAAAATCTGTTGACGTAGAACCATCTAAGATCTCTACTAAACCAAAATTTGCCATACCTGGGTAGAGCTTCATTTGAGGGATAGAACTAAGTTGATTGAAAAACTGCTGAGTTTCTTGTATATATTGTATTCGTACTTTTTCATACTCTTGTAGGAAGGTAGGATGAACATATAGCCGAAAAAAATATTCTGCTAATCCTCCTGAATTCCATAAGTAACCGTTTTTGAGCAAATATGAGACCCTACCCTCATCCATAACTGCGTAACCAGCTCGTACCCCAGCAATTCCAAAATCTTTTGACATACTTTTGATCACTACCAAATTAGGGTAGTCTTTGATAAGTTCTGTTGCACTTTTCATTTCATAAGTTTCATCTTCGTAGGCAAAGTGAATGAAACTCTCATCAATGATTACAGTTTGAACAGAGGTAACGTTTGCTAATAGATATTTGATATCTGAGTATTTTACATACCCCCCATCTGGATTATTGGGGTTAATTATGACAATTGTATCTGGTTTTACATCGTGTATACGCTGTATATAACTTTCTATATTAAGTTTGTAATTGTCAGCTTTCAAAAGCGGATTAAAGATAACCTCAATATCCTCTTTTACAAATTCATAATAAGACGAAAATGTTGGAATATTAACCATGATTTTACGTTGGGTAAAATTATGTAGTACAGCTTGAATTACTTCAATAGCGCCATTCCCGATAAAAATATTATGTGGGGGTATGTGGAGGCAACTAGATAATATTTCAGCAATAACACTGTTCTGAGAAGGGTAAAACTCTAAGACATCGCGCATCTTTCTTGATTCCACTAGGTCTCGTTTTAAATACGTAAAAAAAAGCTCAGTTGCATATGGATTAGATAGAAAGCAAGCATCTACTTGAATATTAAGCTCGGGAAGCTTTTCTGCAATTGTAAAGATGCTTGGTGAATGCGTACCAGCCTCGTCTTTTAATTTTTTGATCTTCGCGGCAACCATTGCCTCTGCTTCAGTTAATTTTATCATATGCTTTTACTTAATAAGTGTTTCTATAGCTTTTATTTTTCCTGTTAACCTACTACGCTCTATTACGTCAACCGTTTCAAAGGCCATGTGGAGCTCGCCAACTCTCAATGCAAGGGATTGTTTAATTTGTTGAATATCTGTATCAGAAATAGTTGAATACCCTACTAACTTAATAACTAATGACTTATCTACTTGCTGTGTTATTTGGAATTGTTTGATTTTCTCAAAAACTTGCATTGCAGTATATATGTTTGCAGTTGGTATTTTAGTATTATCAAGTTTAATCAATATATCATCTGACCTACCATCGATTTCTTTGAAAGGAATACTTAAGTTCCTTTTACATGGACATTGCCCGATGTTCGTATCAAGTCTAACTGCAATATCACTTGTTCCGTACCGAATAAATGGCATTGCAGCGTTGATTAATGAAGTAGCAATTATTTGATTATTTTCATCAAGTTCAATAATACCGTATTCATCGTTATTGTGATAATTACCATATGAACATTGTTGAACGGTTACAGTTCGCTCGTTTTGCCCATACCAATCGAGTACTTTTATTCCCCAGTGATCCTCGATGACTTTGCGATATTGTGGCAAGCATGATTCTGATGAGGTAACTAAGGTTTTAACTTGGTTTATTTTGATGTTGTTCTCTTTAAGGAGTAGGGTAAATATGTACAGTGAACTTGCATAGCCACGTATAATTTTTGCACCAGACGCTTCAATTGTATTTAGATAATAATTTAAGTTCTTATTATTCATATCAAAAGCCGATAAGTACCAGTAATTTCCTTTTCGCCGTAATAAAGATTGACCGTCCTTCGGGGCATAACTACGTAATGATATTACAGGATCGCCTGGATGATATTCATAAGAGTTTCCCATACTCCATGCTCGGGCTGCCACAATATTCTCAATGGAATCGCTGTTATTAGGAACAATAAAATGGAAAGGCTTGCCCGATGAACCCGAGGTATGCGACCATTGAGCGGTCTTTTTATTAACTTTTTTACTAATGAATAAATCAAGATTGTTCCTAATAATATCTTTGTTAACAATAGGAAATTTAGTAAGCTCTTCTAGTGAAAAAGAATCAAAATTTATTTTAGATTTAAGGCTTTGATAGAATGGAACGTTTAAGATAGCCTCTTGTATTATATACTTTAGTTTCTCTATTTGAATATTCTTTAGCTCGTCTTTACTAAAGTATTGACTTCTCATATACGACTTATAATGTAATTTAAAACTAATTCGGTTACTAATCTCACGTATGGTTTTATCTAATAGAAACATATAAATAAACCTACTTTATATTAATTAATTTGAGCTGTCAATAATTGTAAATATACTGATAAATACTATATTGGACATTGAAATTTTCACACCTACCAAATCGTCTTTACCATAAAAAGAATGTACAACGATGAAAGAAATTACCATGAACCTCCAAAAATTAACCCTAAAAGCCCAAGAATCATTGCAAACAGCACAAGAGATTGCAGCAAGTTATAATAATCAAGCCATTGAACCAATTCACTTGCTTGCCGCACTCGTTCAGGACTCAGCCGGTATTATTCCGCCATTACTACTCAAGCTCGGGGCGAACATGAACTACCTCAAAATCAAAATAAACGAGCATATTGAATCACTACCCAAATCATCCGGTACGAATATCAATCATTACCTGTCTTCCGGCGTATCGGCTGTCTTGGAAGCCGCCCTCAGAGAAGCAACTACTCTCAAAGATGAATATGTAAGTACCGAACATGTGCTGATTGCTCTAACTGAACAAAAATCGAATGCCTCCCAACTTCTCCGTGACCAAGGAGTAAATAAAGAATCAATACTCAAGGTGCTTACGGAATTTAGAGGAGATCGTCGGGTTACTGATCAAAATCCTGAAGATAAATACCAGTCATTGCAACGGTATGGGAGAATTCTGAACGACGAAGCTCGTAAGGGTAAAATTGATCCTGTCATTGGCAGAGAAGATGAAGTGCGCCGAGTGCTACAGGTATTATCTCGCCGGACAAAAAACAATCCCGTTCTTATTGGTGAGCCGGGCGTCGGTAAGACTGCAATCGTAGAGGGAATTGCTCAGCGAATAGTCTCAGGCGATGTTCCTGAATCACTAAAAACCAAGACCATCGTCGCTCTTGATATGGGCTCTCTTGTCGCAGGTACAAGTTTTCGTGGGCAATTTGAAGAACGCCTCAAAGCCGTTATTAAAGAAGTAACAGACTCTGATGGTGAATTTATACTTTTTATCGATGAGCTCCATACTCTCATTGGCGCCGGTGCTACTTCCGGAAGTATGGATGCTGCTAATATCCTCAAACCGGCACTGGCACGTGGCGATCTCCATTGCATTGGTGCAACGACTCTCGATGAATACCAAAAACATATCGAAAAAGATCCCGCGCTAGAACGCCGATTCCAAAAAGTCGTCGTCGATGAGCCGACAATTGATGATACAATATCCATTCTTCGTGGTCTCAAAGAGCGCTATGAAGTACATCATGGTGTTCGTATTACAGACGCGGCCATTGTCGCTGCTGCTCAACTTTCTTCACGATACATTACCGATAGATTCCTACCAGATAAAGCTATTGATTTGGTCGACGAAGCTGCAAGCAAACTACGAATTGAAATAGACTCCATGCCCGAAGAACTCGACTCCATCGAACGAAAAATTCGTCAGCTGGAAATAGAACGTGAAGCCCTGTTGAGAGAGCTTAGTGCAAGTTAATGGATGGTTTCTTTAATTTATGTAAGATTATTCTGGGTAACAGGATAAGGTAAATTCCTTGAAAGGTACTTATAATAAAAAGGATAAGGATACAAAAACATCTCTTATTGGATTTTTATAAAAATCGATCTGTAAGAGAGTCCCATTATATCGCTAACATCTACAAAATAAATCCCTGTTGGTAAAAAATGGGTGTTAATTGTACAGTAATTACCAGTAAAGTCTTCCTCTTTTATTGCCTGCTGCCCTAACATATTATAAACACAAAGCGTACAGTGGTTAAATGTTTTTGTAAATGAAAGGTTGATAAAGTTACTGCATGGGTTAGGGTAGGTGTAAAAGACGCTACTAGATGGAATAATCACATAAGGATTATATTTTTTTATAAATATATCGTGTGATCCAGCTGATGTTAAATTGTATGAGCTCTGTTTATCCAGCGAAAAATCTCCATCACCTTCATAATATCCGACAGAATAAATATTGCCGCTACCATCTACTGCTATATTGAATGCGATATCCTCATATTTTCCTCCCATTCTTTCAGCCCAGAGGAATAATCCAGATGAATCTAATTTGGAAATAAAAACATCTTCACGACCAGCGGAAGATAAGACATATGATTGTTCTCCTGGATCAAAATCGACATCACCCTTGAACCAGCCTATTGTATAAATATTTGCATCTGAATCTAAAACCAGAGAAAGCCCTGCATCTGAGTCCGTACCACCCATATGCTTCGCCCACATGAAATTTCCTTGAGAGTTCATTTTACAAATAAAAATTCCTTCAAGGCCATCGTCGGATAGGTTAAAATTCTTCGGTCCTGGGTCAAAATCAGCTGACCCCACAAATGAACCTGTTGTATATATATTTCCTAATAAATCAGCTGCTATTGAATAACCAATATCACGTCCTGTTCCCCCCATCTGCTTAGCCCATTCAAAATTCCCAAAGGAGTCTAATTTCACCACAAATACATCTCTATTATCTAAAGATATAAGGTTAAATGTATCAAGACCGGGATTGAAATCAGATGTACCTTTGAATGAGCCTATAGCATATATGTTGCCTAAATAATCAAGGGTTAGAGAATGTAATAAATCTTGCGAATCTCCTCCCATCTGTTTTGCCCAGACAAAATTACCCGATGGGTCGAGTTTAGTAATAAAAGCATCAAAAGTAGAGTCATTGCCTGAAGAAGTTAAATTATATATACTGCTACTTGGATCAAAGTCAGAAGTTCCGCTAAAATATCCACCGGCATAAATATTGCCAGATTTGTCTAGTGACAATGAACTTATCTGATCGGCTGAACTCCCTCCCATTTGTTTTGCCCAAATAAAGTCACCTAAGGAGTCAAGTTTAGTAATAAATATATCATAATTTCCGGCTGACGTAAGGTTGTACTCCCCCAAGCCAGGATCGAAATCAACTGTTCCTTTAAAATATCCAGCTATATAGATATTACAAAAAGGGTCTGTCATAATTGAATACCCTCCTTCATTCAAACTTCCTCCCATTTGCTTTACCCATAATAAATTACCGTAGGAATCTAATTTAGCCACAAAAACATCAGACTCTCCAAGAGCATATAAATTTATAGTCTTAACACCAACACCGAACTGAGCATTACCTTGAAACCATCCTGTGAGATATACATTACCATTTGAATCGAGAGCAATGGCGTTTCCTTCATCCATTAATGTGCCCCCCATGCTATTTGCCCAATGAAATTTCGACAATTGTGCGTTTGCAAGAATAGCTGTTGAAAAAAATAGTAGAAAAACAGATATTATATTTTTCATAGTAATATTTGATTGGTTTCGCGAGTGTAGAGGAAGTATATGAATAAAAAGACGTTGGCAATATCAAGTACAAAACTAACCATATTAGTATTTCATACCAAATTGATAATTCTAACCAGAATATTCACGACTCCATGCCCGAAGAACTCGACTCCATCGAACGAAAAATTCGTCAGCTGGAAATAGAACGTGAAGCCCTGTTGAGAGAGCTTAGTGTAAGTATTTAAAGGAGTAAGGAGTGTTTTCTCTGAGGTGGAATATGCTGCTGTTCTGATGGTTCTCACTTGTTATGCTGCACAGAATATCTCCCTTACTTAGCCGTAAACCACGAGTGCTTGAGTACTACCCGCGCCATCGCATCCAGCGGGTAATTTCGCACGTTCGGCTGCAGCATTCGGTAGTGCATCTCGTAGAATAGCATTATCGCCGGAGCGTCTTTCATGGCTAAGCTTTCGGCTGTGCGATAATTTTGCATCCGTTCCGTAACATCCGTCGTGGCAACGGCTTTTGCTAATGCTTCACTCGCAGCCGGATTCGAATACCGGGTACTGTTGGGATAACTTGGCTCGTTGTCACTCTTCGGTACCAACGCCCCGTCCAGCAAATTGATGAAATTCTCGGCATCCGGATAATCTCCATACCACCTCGTGCCCCAAAAATTTAACTTGCCCTGCTCGGCAAGCGCAAGTAACTCAGCAAACTGCAAGGTCTTAATCTCCACCTTCACATTCAATGCCTCGTCAAGCATCTTCTGCACCGCCTCGGCTACCTGCACAAGCCGCGGCTCCGGGTAAATATGAAGCTGCACCACCGGAAAACCCTTGCCATTCGGAAAACCCGCCTTTGCCATATACTCCCGCGCTTTGGGGAGATCTAAGCCAAATCCCGGAATAGAATCAATCGAATAATTCTGCATCACCGGCGGCGTAATACCATGAATTGCCGGCGCATACGGCGCATTTCGGAGTACATAACGCACGATCTTCTCACGGTCAATTGCCAGTGAAAAGGCACGGCGAACATCGACATTATTAAATGGTGGCTTAGTGCATAAAAAGTCCAAAAACCACGAACACATCGCCGGCTGCTTCTGAAAAATAAACTTGTCGTACGGCGGCTTCGGATGACGCCCGGCATCCATTACATTATCCAAAAACTCGGTCGGTATCGTAAAACATTCATCCAAATTTCCCTTCGAGAATTCCTGCAATTGAATCTTGTCGTCCTTAATAAAACTCACAAACACATTATCAAAAAACGGTAGCTGATTGCCCGCTTTATCATGCTGCCAATACTTAGGGTTACGCCGCATCGTCATCTGCCGGTCATGATCCCATTTTTCAAAAATAAACGGACCCGTTCCCACCGGATTTTGAAAGAAATCTGCCCCGTACTTCTCGACCGCTTCCCGCGGCACCACGCATCCAAGCGAATTGGCTAGCGTCAGCAAAAATGGCGCACTCGGCCGCACAAGCTCAATCTCAAGCGTCGAATCGTTCACCGCACGAATCCCACTGACAGCCATACCACTTGCACGCTTCTCAAGCTGAGCTGTGTAATACTCCGTCGCACCGACGACTCGGTCTTTAAAAGCCCAAAAATGCACCGAACGTGTGCCCGGATCGCAGCATCTCGTGAGCGAATACTCTACATCACGCGCTACCATCTTGCGCCCCGTGCCATTCGGAAAACATGGATTGTCGTGAAAATAGACGTCGGTGCGGAGGTGGAATCTGTATAATTTTCCATCAGGAGAAATTTCCCAATGTGTTGCTAATTCAGGAATTGTATTCAATGAGGAATCGAAGGATATCAAGCGGTCATACACCTGCAATGCCAGATCATCGGCGAGCTTACTATTGATAATCACCGGGTCGAGACCATTCGGATTACCACGCACCATATTGATACGATAGGTGCCGCCATAGAATTTGCCGTCCTTCGCCGCCCGGAGCGTCGATTGCTCCTGTTTCGGGCAGCCTGTAAATAGTCCGGCAAGCAACAGAATACACGCCGATAAAAACACAGATTTTGAAATAATCATAGAAAATCCATTCAAAAAGTTGGTAATTTTGAAACGTAACTCAGAGTACTCATTAGTGCAAATTGCATAAATTTTTCAAGAATTCAATTCAAAAACATGGCAAGTGTCCGAATCCCACTTACAGAACGTCAAAATCAATTATTACAGTTCCTCCGGCGGAAAATCCAAGCTGATGGATTCCCCCCGACCATGCACGAAATCTGCGCGGAATTGAATGTCAAATCCACCAATGGCGTGAGCCAAATGCTCCAAGCACTCGAGAAAAAAGGATATATCAAGCCCCGCACCAAAGGCGCCTCCCGCGGTATCCAACTCCTCGGTCAGCAACCGGTGCTACAGGCACAAGCGGCAGTTAAAAATGTAGTCATAATCGGTGAAGGCACGGCAAGTGAACCTCTTACGGCGTTCTTAAATCCGCGTGGTCAGCTTGCGGTCGATACGCAGTATTTCGCAGGAGAGGGGCAATTATTCGCCGCTGAAGTGAGTGACGACGGCATGAGCGCCGAGCATATTCTGGCTGGTGATCTGGTGATATGTGTCAAAAAAGACAAGCCGAAAGTAGGTTCGCTCGTGGTGGCAATTTATCAGGAAAGTACGCTCGTCCGCCGGCTTGCCGGAGCAGGCGAACTGCATCCGGCAAGCAAGGGATTTCAAAAGGTTATGTTTACTGCGGGCGACGAATCGGTCGCGATTCTCGGGAATGTCATTGGCGTCGTGCGCAGGATGCGATAGTTAATTCTCCCGCGCCTTGAGCGTGGTGATGATTTCCTCGAAGTCGGTAGGTTCCAAATGATATTTTTTCGAACAGTACTGGCACACAAGCTCATTCTGACCGGATGATTCCATGTCGCGAATTTCACTAACACCAAGCGTGAGAAGTATTTCCTTGAATCTATCCATCGAGCAGCGACAGAAAAAATCAATCGGTGAATTATTCACAATGTCGAATTCAAACGGCACCGCACGCGCAAGTATATCCTCAAGCGACACACCGTCTGCGAGTAAATTTCCTATCGGCGGAAGATTCCGGAGCGCTTCCTCGATTTGCTCGATTTCCTGTTCGGTCGCACCCGGCATTGCCTGTACAAGTACGCCGCCTGCTTCGTCAATTTCGCCGGTGTCGGAGACCAATACATCGAGAGTAATACCCGAAGGAATCTGTTCTGACTGCGCTAAATAATAGGCAATATCAGTGGTTATGTCGCTGCGTTGCAGATCGACAATGCCCGTTACCGGTTCAAATTTATTATATAAATACTTCGACACTTTCAGAAATCCGATCCCAATTCCCTCGGAAAGTGAGTCGATTGCCGGAATATCACTCGCCGCCCGGGCATAGCCGCGAATTTCACCCACCTGCAATGCTTCGGCATAGACCGTTCGCACGGGGCCATTACCGTCAAATTGAATGGAAATGCGCTCCTCGCCTTTCAAAAATGACGACAGCAGCGCGACACCTGAAAGTGCACGGCTGAGTAAAAAACCGGATAGTGAATTAAGCTTGTGATTTTCCATGGCAATGCGTGATGTGTCGGTAGATTTTACCGCCGCCACGCGGAATTTTCCGTTCTTGGTAATTGCACGAATGACACGGTCACGGTGCTGATATTTTCGTTTCAAATCGTCCATTAGTTTCTCGTTATAATGATAAATAATTTGTAAAATTAGCCATTTTGCGCTACCGAAAAATATATGACGTATGCATGGCATACATCTTGCTGCTTAGCGCCGATTGATAATCGCGTTCCAAATTGAAATACTATGCACAGGTACATTCTACTCTGCCAAAACATCCTTATCGTTATTCTCATCCTCACACTTGTCGGATGCCAGAGTTCTGTGCGGTTTTCTTCGTCAACCCACGGTAAATCAACGAATTCCATTCCTCCGTCCAATAGCTCTTCCGAGCAGTCGCTCACCGCGCTTCAACGGAGAATCATCACCTCAGCCGAAAGCTTTCTCGGTGTGCCCTATTGCTATGGCGGGACGAGTACCAAATGCACGGACTGTTCAGGTTTTGTACAGCAAGTCTTTGCCGGAAGTGGGGTAGGAGTGCCACGCACCGCTGCCGAACAGTACGCGGTCGGTAAGGAAGTCGAGTCCGAGGAGTGGAGTATCGGCGACCTTGTCTTTTTCGATTTTAGCGGCGGAATTTCACATGTGGGAATTTATATCGGCGGCGGGAATATCATCCATGCCTCTACATCGAAAGGGGTAATTCGCCAGCCGCTGAGCGATGACTACCTTTCCTCCGGATTTGTCGGCATCCGACGCATACTACCGGCACTCACCGGACGATAAATTTTTAACGCAAAACTCGCAAAACTCGCAATCGGTCGCAATTAAACCATCACTCAGTAAGGATTTACAAACTTCCGACTTACGCCTTGCGACTCATCGACTTACGCCTTACGACTCATCGACTTACGCCTTACGACTCATCGACTTACGCCTTACGACTTATAGACTTACGACTCATCGACTTACGCCTTACCGCCTTACGCCTTACCGCCTTACGACTTATAGACTTACGACTTCCCGACTTACAACGGTAAATTATTATAAAACACCACCTGAAATTGTCCGCGCGATGATTTTTCGAGCATTTGGCTCATGTAGCCGAGTTCGCATCGTGTTGAAGTACCAAGTACATACCCGATTGCTCCATAGAGCCGGTTGCGATCAAAGACCGGTGGCTCTGCATTGAGGAAAATTTCATTGTAGGCAGACAGATAGATGGTATTGGGAGTCATTGTCGAGGTGTTCAACGGTAGATTGAATGCCAAAAAATACCGGAATCGCATCTGAAAATCATCAGGCAGAAAGCGCTCTTCAATCCGATAGCGGTGGAGGATAAACAGTCCGCCGGGACTCTGCTTGGTAATAAACTGTTGGAATATACGATGCTCGTTCGAGCTCGCCTTTTCGTCGGAATTGGGCAGATAGCGCTCGGAATAGATGTATCCATACCCAAGCAAGACATTATTGTTGTTCTCTGTAAGATTATACCCAATTCCTGTTCGTACAAGTACTTGCTGTATATCGCCAAGAAAATTGTAGTTCCGGATCTGGAGTTCATTATGCCAATTCCACGATTTATCAATTGCCTGATTACCAAAATAAATCAGCCAATTGCCGACATCGGATTGCTGCGAATACGCAGGTGACCCGGCAGAGAAGAGAAGCAGAAGTAAGGAAAGGAGCCGCAGTATGTATCTAGAATTCATGTGCGTACGGATAATAATGTGGATATCAGATATTACTGCGCGGCGAAGCGAAGTGCTTTTTTGATAAGTTGATCGGTAGTAATCTGCTCCGCCCCCGGCTCCGAAGCGGCAGCTTTGACGGATTTTTCGGCTATCTGCTTGTTGTATCCCAGCGAAATAAGCGCTGCGAGTGCGTCTTGCTGAACGAGCTTTTGTGCGCCGATAAACGACACATCCACGCTTTCCGAGAGGGAGAGCTTGCCGACCTTATCCCGCAGCTCGATGATCAGACGTTCGGCTGTTTTTTTGCCGATACCGGGCATTTTTTGGAGGGCGAGCAGGTTGTTACGAAGAATGTAATCTCGTAATTCAAAAAGAGTTAATGACGATAAAATCGCCAGCGCGCTCTTGGGCCCAATGCCTGATATCGACGTGAGCATCAGGAATGCTTCCCGCTCGGCTGTTGTCGAAAAACCATAGAGATTCAAGGCATCTTCCCGGGGAATCAGATGGGTAAACAGCTGAATCTTGCTGCCTCCCGGCTCGGGTAATTGCTCATACGTAGCAAGAGAAATCGATACCGCATAGCCGACACCACCGCAGTCAACAACGGCCTCGGAATGGGTTTTTTCAAGTAAAGTTCCACGAAGTTGAGCTATCATAGTAGAAGTATTGGGTTAGAGAGTGGACACGATTTGCTCGTGTACGATTGAAGTATGCATTCGAAATATTAACAAAAATAGTGAAATTTACCAGCTACGCCAACCGGTAGGGTCGGCTATGCCCCGAGGAGGAGAGGGAAATTCCACTGTAAGTGAACTCCATTCACGGAGAAATCATTATTTTGGCGAAAAAACAACTGCTTGTATTGAGCCCATGGTACTTTTTCCTTCTGTTTTGAGCGATTTTATCTCATCGCGTGTTGGGTTGGTACGGCTGTTTCTCTTCCTTGGCATCCTCCTCACGGCATCGCCTGCTACGCGCGCCGGTAATACCTTTCCCTATTCTTATCATACAGTTACTCAGTTTTCCCGTGGCGAAGTCCTTTATTCTCCGACAGCGCCGCCCTGTGCGTTTTTGCTCACGCCGAAGCCCGTCTGGGCCGATGAATCCACGGTGCTGACGACCTGGAAGGGATACGAGCGGGGAGAATCGCACAGCTCGACCTTGTCCGGAGCGTCGATTCTCAAAGCTATGCCTTCCGGCGATCTCCTGCTTGCCCTCGTGTCAAGGAATGGTGCTTCGTCGGTGATACTCGTGGACTCACTGGCACAAGTCCTTGCTGAGTCGGCGGTTCCGCTCACAGCAAATCGAGCCGAGTGGAATGGTGCCGTGGGCACGGAGCGCTATATGCTAACGGTAAATTCTACTCTTTTTGCGATTGAACGTTTCGGGAATTCCCGTCTCCTGGTGCAGCAAATTGCTGATAATGTGCTCGCTGCGACAGTCACCGAAAGCGGTGCGGCGTATATTTCGCGATTCGGTAGTGCGGCGTCACTGCATTATTTGGATACGAATCTTCGTGAACGTGGATTTACCTTGCTTCAGCTGCATGAACAGTATCGGATGATTTCGGTTGGAGCGCTCGTGGCTGTGTTTTCCTCGGGTGGAAGTGAGTCGTGCTTTCTCGATATCTTGCAGAATGGACGAGGACTTATAAGCTCGGCGATATTGCCGGCACGGATGGAACTCTCGTCGGTCATCGCGCAGGAAGCACAGATTTACTCCCTCTTTCTCCGGCAGTCGGGCAATCAATATGCACTGAGTTTTGAACCACTGAAGGCGCAGTCCGGCAATGAAGGCAAGGTAGCCGTCATCCCTGACGGCTTCATTGAGCCACTGTCAGTGCGCGAATGCGGCAGTGAAATAATTGTCTTGTTTCGTAATGGACTCGTGACGGTTTCGCCGGACGGCGCGGTGATGTCGGCAGACTATTTCCCGCTGGGTGAAGTATTTACAGAAATTCCAAGTATTGATCTCTCCGCCTCGCATATTGTGCTGCGCAGTGCGACGACATCAGTGCTGTTGCTCCGGGACGAACACCCTTTCTGGATCTTCAATGCATTTCTCAAGAAGAGCGGTGAGATTTTTCTGTGGCTCGGTGTGACGATGCTGGTGTTCTATCTGTGGCGCAAATACCGCCGTCAGCGCCGCGTGCTCAATGCTGCGCTTGAGCTGCCGGAAACGGGTGTGGTGTTTGTGATTGATGCTACCGGTCGCCTCTTCCGGGTGAATGAAGCAGGCAGAACGCTCCTCGGAATTTCGAATAGTGTGCCGCTCCGGCGTCCGTTTAAGTTTTATGGAGATGTACATATCCACGAACAATTACAAGGGTTTATCGAACGTTCGCTCGCCGAGCGTATCGGGCAAAAACAGAAAATTACTATCATCACCGAACAGCAATCCCAAGAATTTATGTGGTCGGCTATTCCGCTGTTTGCGTTTCTCGGGCGCTTCAACGGGCTGATTATCACCGGACTTGATATTACCGAAGAGCTCGAGCGGAAGCGGCTCGTCAATTGGGCGCAGCTCGCGCACGATATGCAGACCAATCTCTCGGTTATCCGCCTGAATGCCGAGCAGCTTACTTCGGACAACCCGCAGGACGACGAGCGCCGCCGGAAAATTCTCCATCAAAGCAAGCTGCTGATGCAAAAAGTGCGGGATATCGTGACCGTCGGGCGCAGCGATCAGCTTGATCTCTCCCGCGTGAACACGGGCGAACTCTGCGCGATGGTTTTTCATGAGTTCGACGAGTCATCGCACCCGAATATCAAATTTGAAATTCACGCGAGGCCGATAGAGTTTGACTGCGATAAGACCAAAATTTCCCGTGCTTTACGCAATGCAGTCGAGAATGCAATCCGCGCGTTGCAGTCCTCGATTGGTACCGTCGAACTCTCGACCCGCGCCGATGAACGGCATGTGTATTTTACCATCGCCGACAATGGTATCGGCATGGACGACTACGTCAAAAGCAATATGCTCAAGCCGTTTTTTACTACCGCAAAGGACAATGGAGGTTCGGGTATCGGCACGATGATCATGCAGCGCGTCGTCGAACTCCACCGCGGTGAATTACTCATCGACTCGACCGCAGGCAAAGGCACGACGATTACCTTCAAGCTGCCGCGAACGTAATAGTCGCTAAATCCACGAATATCATAATAATCAGCTGCCTCAGCGTTCTATAGTCTTATTTTTCAATTAATTACCATGAAATACATCAGTATTCTCATCACCTTGACGCTCCTCTGTATCGGCTGTCATCGTTCGAGTGATGAAGAAATGCGAGCGGCATTGAAGGGAGATTGGATAAGTGATGAGAGCAAAGACAGAAGCTGGACGGCTATGTTATCCTTCGAAGATTCTGTATGCACAATCTTTGACCGCTACAGGCCTTACTCTAATTTTACGATTTACGAGGATACGGTTTTTATCAGTGAAAAGGTGATTGAAAGGAAGCAAAATAATCTGGATGATCTATACGATAGTCAATGGGCATCGGGCGAACAGTGGGTACGAGACGGTAGTGTTTTTTGGAAATTCAGAATCCTGAGCGTACTGAATAATCAATTGATAGTATTGCTGTCGGAATCGGATACATTGAAATTGCATAAGCTGCCGCTCAAGCACAATTTGTCATTCGAGAGAATCGGGTTCTACTGCTCAACAGGTTTAGGAAGACAGCCGGAACTATACCTCGAGCTCGACAGCGCCGGCAATTTTCTGTTCAATGGCAAATACAATACTGATAAAAGAGGACTGTATAGAGGCAAAGTATCAGTCAACGATATCTCAATTATAAATAACAAGGTTAAATCAATTAATCTTGAAGAATTGAAAGTTGTGTTTGATGCAGTAGTGACGGATTACCAAATATTTGGTATTGTGATACAAGCAGGCGGCAAGACCTATCGCGGAGTTGGTTTTTCGTATTCAATGCCTACTAATCTGCATTTTCTCTTTCGTAAATTACAGGAACTCTATCGAAATATTGACCTTCAGAAAGATAGCACTGTCAAAGAATCCTTTCAACTGGAACGCATCACACCGCAAGGAGAACCACAACCGCCGGAACCTCTAGGTCGGTATCGTTCTACTCGATGATGTCCCTAAACAAAATAGCCCATGAAAAAAATTCATGGGCTATTCTATTATAGCGCCCTTTGCGCCTCTTGCGTTAAAAACTCTTTAGCGTCTGGAAGGCAAGGGAAAACAATTACTTAGAACTTATAATTCAAATAATACGGCAACATCTTGCGCCATGTCGGCCAGTCGTGGGGCATGTCGTGTCCCCAGACATCGACTTCATTCGGGATGCCTTTGGCGCTGAGGATGCGTCCCATTTCTTTCGAACATTCCGGTGCTTCGTAATTGCCTTGTCCTGTAACGAAATGGAGATGTTTTTTCTGACGGAGCTTACCGAGCCAGGTTTCGTCGTAGAGATTCGGCATATAGTCCACGGGAGAATTGAAATAGCAGTTCTCATCATAGTACTTTCCGGCGTACATTTTCAGGTCATACGTGCCGCTCATGCCGATAAATCCGTCAAAAATATCGGGTCTGCGGAGAACGGTATTGACGGCATGGAATGCGCCAAGCGATGCACCGGTCGTGATAATCGGTACCGGGCCACAGCAGTCATTATAGATAAACGGCACCACTTCTTCGGTGATATAGCCATTGTACTGCTGATGACGGATAGCTTTATCGCGCGGCTTCATGCGGGAATTGAGCCAGCTTTCGGAGTTAATGCTGTTAATGGAATACACCTTACACTTGCCGGCATCAATCGCCGGACGGATGGCATCGATGAGATAAAAGCGCTCGTATTCGAGATAATCGGCAGCTGCTGTGGGGAACATCAGGAGCGCGAAGCCATACGTACCGTAGGCGACGATTTCCATTTCTTTGTTGAGGCGGGGCGACCACCATTTTCGTATTTCACGACGCATAATTTATTTCCTTATAATAATAAAATAAGAGAGTTAGATTTCTATAGAATTGAAGCACCGACCGAATTAAATGACTTCAAAAATCAACCAGAAAGTCATGGCCGGCGTAGTGCCGTTGGTCGGAGCCGTGAATTTGAACTTACGAATTGCATCGACAATGCACTGATTGAGGTCGTCGATGTTGAGTTCGGAGTCGAGTAATGACAGCTCAGATACCGCGCCGGCGGCATCAACGACGACGCGTAATTTTGCCTTGCCCTGCAAATGCCGAAAATGATGTAATGCCGTGGCATAGCAGAGCTGTATATCATAATTTTGTTGGTCAATTTGAGCTTTGACGGCGTCTTTATTGAGTCCATCCTCGACGGTTACTTCGCCGATAGAGATAAATCCTTCTTCGTCCATTGACTCGGCGTCGCCGACCGAACATGCCGAGACGGCCACTTCGACCACACTTGTCGAGGAGAGACCGGGCGAAGTGCTCGATGAGGTTGTATTTTGCTCGATCACCACCGGCGGCTGCACCACAGCATAGATTGTTCCCGGTGCGGCCGTATCCATGCCGGGCACGGCGAAGGAGGTATAGACTGTCTGCAGCGAGTATCCCATTCCGAGGGTTGATATTTCCTGAACGCGCTTGGCATCGCGGCTATAGACATTATAGTCAGTCAGGCGCGAGGTGCGGTATTCGGCCCAGAGGTATTGGAGGCCGGCATTTTTTTCATTCGGCTTGATGGTTGCAAGGTCGATGGTCGATACGAAGGGCGCATCGGCGGCATTGCCGCGCACGGTAATTTTTCCGGAAAGCTTACCGCGCCATTTACCGAATATAAAGACCGGGCGATTGGCGAATACATCCGGATAGCTTGCCGGCTCGATGTCGTAGGGTTCGAGTCCTTTGAAGTCCACCTTGACCTTCGAGAGTGCCGATGAGCGGACATTTGCCGTGAATTGGGCAGCTTTTTCAACGACTTCCTTATCGGTGGCGATCATGGTGGGTTCGCTCATCGTCAGGTGTCCAATTACATTGAAAAAAATCGGGTTGGTGGTTTCACCGATGCCGACGGCGAAGATATTGGCGAGATTAAGCTTACCGGCGATGAAGTCGAATGTTTCTTGATTAACGGATACGAATCCATTGGTAAGAATAATAACAGAGCGTCCGTAACCATTGGTTGCCGGGAGGGACGTGCATTTTTGGAGTCCGTCGAGGAGCTTGGAGCCTGCTGATGGAGCGGACTCATTGGTCAGAAATTCCTGTGCCGCGCGGATATTGTCGGCGGTAGCAGGAAGTGACTTAGTAGCAAGGAGATCCGAGCGGGAACCGAATTTGAGGATGTTGATTTTGTCCTTCGGGCGCAGCGATTGTGAGAATGCACTGAAGAACGATTTGAGAATCACCGGTGCGTCGGTGGCGGTGGAGTCGAGAAGGAGAATATATTCATGTGGCGGCGGAGTCGTGCGTCCTGCTGTATCGAGAGGCGGATGGAGCGACAGCAGGAAGTAATTTTCCTTTGCCCCTTGAAAGAGCAGAAGATTTGTCTGTGGCTTTGGTCCGGCAAGCTGATATGTGATAAGAACATCTTTGTTTGACTCTGGCGCAGTTAGCGTTGCCGTCGCAGCTATTCCCATGACTTTGCTGGTGATATCGTGCGAGGGAGACGTGAGCATAAGCGGCACGGATATATTCGCGCCACTCACTGTGACGGATACATCGAGCGAGCCGGTCGGGTAGGCGGCAGCTTCGGAAAAGCTCGCAAGCGGCCATGCGCTCCGGGAAATCGGGATCTCATTTTTAGTGGAAATATAGCTCGGCCGCGCTACTTTCGGATAGCGGAATTGATAGACACCATTGGTCGGGGTAAGTAATTCTGTATAATGGACTTCTACCTCGAATACACTCCCGCTCGGGATACTCGATACGTGCACCTGGAATAATTTTTCCCGCCGCCAGTCCACGAAAAAGGGTTCACTCTTTTTCTTTAACCGGTCATATAAATCATTGGCATCTTCGCGGTCGTAGGGCGAGGTCGAGATGATGTTCCCTGCGCCGGAGCGGACGGTCAGTCCGATTATCGTGGCATTTTGTGCCAGCGGCACTACATAGGCTGCTTCGAGCGGCTTGGTACCGGTATAGGTATAGCGTTGCAGAATACGGATATCGGCGATAATACCGGCGATATTTGATGTGACTGTCGTCGATTGCACGACGAGCGAGTCCGTAGCCGGGTCGCCGCTTGCGACAAAGAACTGCGGCGAGAGCATCATCGAAGAGCTGATTCTGGACGAATCCTCATCTTCTTGCTTCGCCGTGGAGCTGGCTCCGCCGGTCAGCAGCGAGATAAGAAATACCGCAAGGCCGAGGCATTGAGCCACGCGTAGGCGTAAGAAGTGAACCATAGGCCGGACTTACCGTAAAACGGCGAAATAGTATTGCAAATAATTAAATAACCCGGAGCGATAATTCAGGAAGAATCCGACGCCTCCGACGACGATGACAAGGAAGAGCACACCCAAGAGATAGACCCGCATTTTCGGGAGGTCAAATACCACGGCGGTCGCTTCGAGGATACGCAGAACGCACCATAAAATCACCCCTGCCATAATAAAGAGCAGAATCGAATGTGTGGGCGATACCGTCAGGATCTTGAACAGGCCAAGCGCAATCGGCAAGGTAATCAAAATCGGGAGAATGGACCAAATTGTAATCGTCAGCGCATCGGTATAGTAGATGCGGCTCCGCACAAAAAATGCCGCCATACGGATCACTACGGCAATGAGCAGAATCTTGATAAATACCAGCATTGTAAAGACAATCAGCGAATAGACCGGTGACCATAATGCATTGTCGAGGATGCCGCGAATACCACTTGGAATCAGGAGCATAAATAAAAATTCCGTGCCTGTGCTTGCCCGGTAATAGTAAAATACCGACGAGAGGATGATGCCTGCCGTGCCCGCTATCGCAAGCCCGAGAGCCAGCGTCTGTACCGTCGAGAGGATGCGCTGATCGCGAATATCAGCATAAAAATTATAGGGCCTGAATAATGCGCGTGTGATATACTCCCGGAAGCGACGGAAGCGACTCATGAGCAAAAATATTAATATGCCAAAGACCAAACCCGTTGCAATATAAATAATTGGCGTGTCTTCTTTGAAATTTCCGGCACGTAGAAGCGGCTCTTTTTCATCATTAAGAAGCGCCTTGAGCATGAAATATGAGAGGCGCGGCTGCCGAAAAGCATCCATGAGCCCGGACGTACACGTGAACTGATCGGTAGAATTGGTCGATAAAATCTGCCTCCCGGTCGTGTAATCATTAAACGACCATATCACACTCCCGACAGCTCCCGTGGACTGCACCGTGCGGTAGCAGTCGCGGATATACTGCGCTTGTGATTCTACCGACAGTGGGTCGGCATAGCCGTTTAAGTTGTTGGGCTGCACAAGCTTACCATAGTCAATCATCACCGGTTTGTTCGGCGCTAGACCACGCATACGCTCAATTTCTTCACGGAATTCATCACCCGGGAGCCAGGTCTTATCCGCGCGGAAACACAGCAGATCGACACCGTCCGACTCAATTGACTTGGCACCGAAGCGGATGGTCTTGTAGATGACTTTGGTCGATAACTGCTTGAGAGCTGCACAGATATTAGCTTGATATTTCTTGACTTCCGGAGAATTTTCTACAAAGCCGTCGCCAATTCCCCAGCCCAGAATACAGGGGTTGCGGTCAAAGGCGCTTATACTGCGCTCGGCGATGTTTTTCATGCGAACAAAAAATTCGTCCGAGCCGGCAACGGTCGAGGGAATGTCATAGGCAGGAATATCTACAAGTACGAGTAAACCATTGCGGTTACATAATTCCACAAAGTACGGATGCGGCGGCGAGTAGCGAACGCGCACGACATTAGTACCGAGCGTTTTCATGAGCACCACATCCTTCTCGAGCTGTTCGGCTGAGACGGTCTGCCCAAGGTTACCGAAGGTCTCGGTGTATTCGACACCCTTGACCACCAGCGGTGAATTGTTGAGAATAATAGAATTTTTCTCGCCGTCATTGGCAATACGGATATCACGCAGACCGACCGGTATCGTATATTCGTCGATGACGGTTGTGTTCTTTGTGATTTTTACCGTCATTTCATAGAGATTGGGTTCGGTCGGTGACCACAATTCCGGCGAAGCAACCCGGAGAGCCACATCGATTGGTATTGTTCGGTAGCGCTCAATATCCACACTGCGGGGGTCGGACTGCGCGACGACGTCATTTTTACCCATTTTCCGGAGGGCTACTTCGATATTAACGGGGAATTTCTTGAGAGATAATGTCTTACCGCTGTCTGCGGTGGGGAGGGGAATACGTTCAATTGCTCCGGAGGAGACCGAGAGAGAGGTCTTTACTTCACAGGTCGAACCGCTGAAGCTGTTTTTGATACGGACATCGCCGACATAGATATGAGGCACGCCGACGAGAAGTAATTCCCGGAGAATTCCGGTATAATTCCGCTGTGAGTAGATATGCTTTTGTGTAAAAGCAGGCATCGGCGATACGACGAGCTCGAGAGTGTTGGTCCCCGCAGCAAGCATACGATCCGGTAAGTTGATATAAAACGGGGTCATGCCGCCAAAGTAGCGATTGACATACTGCCGATTGATATAAATTTCTACTTCGTCGCTCACACCGGCACAATAGAGCTGCCAGCTGAATTTTTGAAGGAAATCCTTTTCAATCCGGATTGAGCGGCGATAGGTGACTTTGCGAGACTCCGGCTCGGAGAATGGAAGGTCTATGACATCCCAGGAATTACCGCCGTCCGAACTTCGCTCCCATTTGCCCTGTAAGCTGCTGACAAAGCGAGTCGTTGAAGGAATGAGCGCGCGCGTCTGTTCCTTGCTGAAGGGCTTGTAATCCTGCTGCTGTGCAAGAGCTGTACCATGGAAAGCACTACCACCTGCGAAGAAGCCGCCGAGTGCCGTCAGAACGATAAAAAAACCGCGGAAGCGGCCGATGGAATAATTGAAACAATCAAACATAAATACTTGGTCTAAATGAAAGAAAAACAGAACAATGCGGAATCAAGAAACTCTACTGCCCGGACTTTTACGGCAAAATTAGCCCTTCTTTCCGCCACAAGCAAACAAACTTGTGTCCATGCGCATACAAACTCCTTGCCAAGTTTTACTTTCGGAGCAATAATCTTCCCATTCACATGCGGCTTACCGGGAGAAATATGGTAATTTTACGGTTACATTCCGGAAGTTACAGATAAGAGAAATATCCTCGTATGTCCCCTTATATTGAAATCATCGGGCGGTGCGTGATTGTCTATGTCTTTATGATAGGGGCGATTCGCTTGAGTGGCAAGACTGAGCTTGCGCAGCTGTCGGTCATTGATCTGGTACTGATTTTACTCATCAGTAATTCCGTACAAAATGCGATGGTGGGTTCTGACAGCTCCTTACTCGGCGGCCTGACGGCTGCGGCTGTACTGTTTGTCCTCAATGCTGTGCTGAAAATTGGGATATTTCGCTCCAAGCGTCTGCGTGAGCTCCTGCAGGGCGAGCCGCTGATACTGATTTATCATGGCAAGGTGAATGAAGGCAATTTGCGTCGTGCGCGATTGCCTGCCGACGAGCTCGAAGCAGCCTGCCGTGAGCATGGAGTAGAGAGGATTCAGGATGTGAACTTAGCGGTGCTTGAGGCAGATGGAAATATCAGTATTCTCTCCGGAAATTACACCCATCATTCGCAGCATTCGAGGCGTGTGAAGCATCGAGCGACGCAGACAGGGCAGTCGTCGTAAGGAGGATGGATTGTTTACTAGGGGCAGATGCCCGAAAAATACAAAGCCGCTTTCGGGGAAAGCGGCTTTGTTCGTAAGGAGATACCTTCATCCCGGCCGATGAGGTTACCGATGGAGCTTTTCGATGGCGGAGCGTATAATTCCTATGCCTTCCAGGAGATTATCCCGGGTGAGATTCAAGGCCGGCCGGAAGCGTACCGAGTGGTCGCCGCAGCCGAGAATAATCAGGCCCTGATGGAAGCATTCCTGCAACAGCTGCTTGCGAAGAGCAGGAGTGGCCACATCGAATGCCCGGAAGAGGCCTCGTCCGCGGGGATTGGCAAGGAGAGTAGGGAATTCCGTCGCGAGGTTCGTCAGATGCTCATGGAGCAGACTGCCCATAGACTGCACATGTCCGACAAGCTTCTCCTGCTCGATGATTTCGAGGTATTTGGTAGCACGTGCCATATCCACGAGATTGCCGCCCCAGGTGGAGTTAATGCGGCTTGAGGAGTGGAAGACATTGTCTGGTACATCATCGACCCGCGGAGTCACGACAATACCGCACACCTGCATTTTCTTGCCGAATGCCATGATATCGGGGGTGACACCTAATTGCTGATGTGCCCACATCGATCCCGTAAGACCTACACCTGTCTGGACTTCGTCGAATATAAGCAGGGCCTCGTTTTCATCAGCCAATTCTCGAAGAGATGCCAGAAATTCCGGACGGAAGTGATTGTCTCCGCCCTCGCCCTGAATCGGCTCAATGATAATTGCGGCAATATCATCCGGATGAGAGAGAAAGCTCTGCTTAATCTGAGCGATGGAAAGCTGCTCTTCGGCAATGACTTGTGCCAGATTCTGTTCGTTTAACGGGAAATGAATCGCAGGATTATGTACCCGCGGCCAGTTGAATTTCGGATAAAGATTTGTTTTGGTCGGGTCGGTATTGGTCAGCGACATCGTATAGCCGCTTCGTCCGTGGAATGCACGGCGGAAATGGAGAATCTGATGCCCGCGTTCGTGGACATATCCTTTCGCGAAATTTTTACGCACCTTCCAGTCGAAGGCCACTTTGAGCGCATTCTCGATAGCAAGAGCTCCCCCTTCGACAAAAAACGCATACCGGAATTCCGGCGGCACGGCAACGGTGAAAAAAGTCTTGACAAAGGTCGCCATGGCCTCGGAATATATGTCGGAGTTCGAGGGTTTGTTGACAGCAATTTGAGCCAGATAACTCAAAAAGTCCGGCTGTATCATCGCCGGATGATTCATGCCGACGGGCGTGGAGGCAAAGCAGGTAAAAAAGTCGAGATAGCGATGACCATTCCGTGCGTCGAGGAGATTGGCTCCATGACTGTTGTAGAGGTCGAGGACATATTCAAAGCCGTCAACAAGCATGTGTTGCTTGAGCTCGGTAAGTACATCGTCCGGACGAACGGCGTAGCGGGGCGTATAGGTAGAATTCATAACTAATTCCTTGGGGAATGAATGGACAAAAGAGTAAAAATAATGGGATGAAGTAAGGTCAACACAGAAAATACTGTCTTGTTCTCACTGAGTACATGGGGCAACGGAAGAACTCAGACGAAATAAACAGGAACGGCAGACGAGCGGTGCAGGCAGGCAAGCAGGGCGTCTCTCAGAGCGAGTCCGCTCAAAAAAGAGCCGCCACGGATTGTGCCATGCGAGGAAAGGGAAAGCGATGCAAAGAGTGTTCTATTTCTCATAACACCGCAAAAATACAAAAATTGACATAAAGTATGCGAACGCATACCGGGATTTTATTTATCCTAAGTAACCTAAAAATGTGAAAATATTGGATGAATCAAAGAAAAAATTTGTTCAATTTCCCACGATTAGATAACTTGCAGTATTCTACAACAATTCATTTCCATTTATAATAACGGAGAATAGTTCAATGTCCCCGAAAGACGCAAAAAAACACATTTACAAACACAATCTCATGCAATATGTCATCTTGCTTGGATTGATGTTTTCCATTTCCTATGTTTTCTATAGCTTTATTATTCCGAATGCGGTGGAAGGTGCTGTTGTGTCCCTCTTTAAGCCCGAAGGAGATAAGCAGCTTGGGAACTTTGACGGTGTACGTGCAATTGGCTCGCAGGAGTCTGCCCGTTATGTAAAAGGCGGTCCTCTCAAAGGTATGATTAATACCGAGTTTATTTTTGACTTCACGACTCATGAGCGTACAGAAGGAAAAGACGGCTATACCAAGCTTTCGAATGAATGGATTGTAAAAGCTCCGAAATTGGGCGAAGAGGCCATTGTCTTGCAGCCTGCTCTCGGATTTTCTATTCTCGCTTTCGTGTTTGGTGCCGGTCTCTCCTTTGTCTTTACAATGATTATGCCGTCAGCAATGGGCTATATGGCATTCAAAGTAGATCGTGAAATTGGTCATACAAAAGCAAAAATCCGTCTTCAGACAGGATTTAATGATGATATTGTGAACGTGCTTACGATGTCGGAAAGTGAATTGGAGGCCGACGACAGAGACCATATTGCGAAAGTATTCCGCTATGTATGGGACCGTACCGAGCCGGAAGAAGACGTCACCGGTAAGCAAGGTGTGAAATTCAGCGCTGTCTTCGATGAAAATGTCGATATTGTTGAATTCCGCAATGAAGTACTCTACCTGAGAATTAAAGAATTCTTCTCTGATTTCGTGATGAAAGAAATCATCGATACCAAAGAAGCACAGTCATACAGCCGTAACCGCCTCAAATTCCTCCGTGGATTACGCCTCTACATGTCACATCACTTTACCGAAAAATATGCAAATAACGTCACCGGACTTGCATACTTCGGTGCTGCTATTCTGATTATTATCATCGGTGTTCGTGGTTTGAAATTTATCCCGCCGACACGTCCTTCGATGATTTTGGGTGCTATCTTCCTTGAAGGCTCGATGCTTGGTCTGCTTGCATTTACACTCGTCTATACCGAAGAAGAAGAGCGTATGGACAGAATGCTCAAGAAAATGGAAGACGCCAGCCGCAATCAATTAGATACCCTCGAAGATGTGTCGAAAGATATGCACAAAATGTCGGTCGCGTTGGTTGAAGGTAATTCTGATTTGATTAAAACTAAAGTAAATCAAGCTGTTACTGAATACTTGTCGAATCCTAACAACCTCCGTGGTGAGCTTGCCGATGAGCTCGGTAAAATTGTGATGAACGCGCTCAGCAAGGGAATTACAAGCGGTATGTCGAAGTAATTACTGCTCACACGCTGCACACGTTCACTAGACATGAAAGTCGTATTTCTCCCGGGAAATACGACTTTTCTTTTGTGCAGATGGAACATTTTAACCAGTTCACGGAGTTAAATATGCCCACGCATACGCAATTCAATCCATAGCTAGCCCTTTTTCTTCACATTTCGGGAAAGAACAAGCAATATGATTATCCAACCCCTTGCAAAAACGATACTCGTCTCTGTACTTGTACTGTTTTTTCATCGTGTGTCGGCGCAGCAATCAGTGCAGGTGGTATCATCGCAAGACGGTGTGCGAGTCGTCATTCTCAAGCCGCAAGTTACTCTCAAAGCCCTTACTCCTACTACATATGGTGCATGGATAGACAATAAATATGCTTCATTTCCCATCCCCAAAGAGAGCCCCGCTCTCCAGAAAATCCGCCTCTTCCTTGCTGTTCCTCCTGCCGGCGACCTGCCGGTGAGAATGCAGGTGTATCGAACACAACTACTAGGAAATAAAAAGCTTGCGTCTGTTAAAGATATCTATGCTGCTGCCCCTTCGCCGTCGCCTACCGTCCTACTTTCTACCTACAAAACAGTTCAGCCGGCGGCCACGCTCCGCCGAATGGGCATCGAGCGTGGCGTCGCTGTCGCCGAGCTGGATATTGACCCGTTTACCTACACAGCGGACGGTGATTTGTCGGTCATTGACTCGGCGAGTATTGATATTCACTTTATGACCACGCTGCCGGTCGGTGCCGCACCGCTGTCATTTCTCGATCAGACAAGTCTTACCCATCTTGCTAATCAGCAGCAGGTACCGGCGTTGCTTGCACAAAATATAGCTCTGCGGCGTATGCAGAATGCTGCGCGTAAGCAGCAGGACCCCGCACCGTCTTCGTGGTACAATCCTGCCACGACCTATCTCCGCATTGCGACGACGACCGACGGCGTGGCCCGGCTCCGTGCCGGTGATATTCTTGCCGCAGCACCCGAATGGAACGGAAAAGCAAGCAGCGGACTCCACCTGTTGCGCAAAGGTATAGAAGTACCGCTTGGCTTTGCGCAGGATGATGACGGCACTCTCGGGCCGGGCGACGAGATGTATTTTGCCGGCCAGCGCGCCAAAGGGGACTCGACCTGGCTGAGCTGCCTTTCGGACGATGCCGTGTTTTATCTTTATTATGACAATTCTAGTACAGGTAAGAGGTTCGCACCATTTCCGAATACAACAGACCCCAAGACTGAAATCTCATCCGTCTCGATTACCCGCCATATTGAGCAGGATCATGTCTATCATAGCGGTGACTACGGGCTCTCACCGGGCATCTCGGTATTCAGGTCAGATATCCTCTACAATGAAGGATTTTACTGGTCAATCCTTGCCAATAATATAGGAGCTGCTCCTTTTACCCATCAATTCTCCATGACGCCTTCCGATCGTGGTAATGACTCGCTCGAAGTACTCCTTGGCTATCATACGATTACTCTCAACGAAGATAGATTTCAAAATCCGGTGCTTGATCCTAATTACTCATTGTTCTGTTCACTCAATGGCCTAGACCATCAGACACGCAGTGTGAGTGGCATTGTCACCGATGTATTTCGATTTACACTGTTTCCTTCGACAGCGGCAGCCGGGCTGAGCAGTATTGTCTTTGAATCCCGGCCGGTACCGAACTCAGCCGACAGTCAGGTTCGTATATCCGGTGTTCTCGTCGATTATATAGAACTTCGCGGCCGTGTAAAGCCCTTTGCCGAAAAGGGTAAGGCAGATTGGGTTGTTGATAATCTTACCGAAAGCTCGCGGCTGCCAATAAGGGAAATGAGCTCGGAAAAAGTGATTGTCATAGATACGAATCATTCGTATCTATCAATAAAACAAGCTACTACAGGTACGGCTGTCCGAGCAGTGGCTGCTACAGGTACACCGCTCAGAGCATCAATTAGTATTAATTCAACTACGGCTGTCAATGCCGATACGGCGGGATTGTTTGTTGCAATCTGTGATGCACCCGGCTATGATAAGGTACGAAGCAGGCGGTTCGCAGGGGCATCAGGTGATGTGCGGGCTTTTATTGAGTCTGCGCCGCAAGGGAGTACGGTCGTCTGTGTCATGAATGACTCGGTAGCTCTCTCATCGTCCACGTCGTCCTATTTGAAAGAGTTGGGAAGCGCCGAGATTCTAAATCTTTCGCCGCGTACATCGTGGGCGGCATGCTTCCGAATGGGAACAGGGCTTGTAGCTGAGAAACGGGGAACAGTGGCCTCGGTGGCTGAATTTGTGCCGCATTCGGGAGGCCTGTCCTATCAGACCGATATAACACTCGCTCCGGGAATGCAGTATGCGCTGTGGGCGGCCGATACCGTTTCGGCTGAGGTAGCTGCTGTTCGGCGGGAACCCATGAGTAATCTGCTCGATACATCCAATGGGCATTATGATGCTATAATCATCACTCATCCGAAGTTCACAGAGCAGGCTAACCGACTTGCAAAGCATAGAAGTACGCAAGGATGGAAGGTAGCCGTTGTCAGTGTGCTCGATATATATAAGGAATTCTTTGACGGTGAGCAATCTCCGCATGCAATTCGGAAATTCCTGAAATTTGCGAATCAATACTGGCCCAAGCCCGCGCCTGCCTATCTGACGATAATGGGTGATGCGACCTGGGATCCGAGGAAAAATCTTCGTGGTTCAGTTAATGAAAACTACGTGCCTACCTATGGCTTTCCGACGAGTGACTTTTGGTACACATTGCTCGACGGCAATGACTTTTTGCCGGAAATGGTCGTTGGCCGGCTTCCGGTCAATACCATCGAAGAAGCTACAAATGTCGTCGATAAGTTAATTGAATACGACAGCTTACCTGCTGCTCCATGGAAAAAACTCTTTATGTTTTTGTCGGCTCAGGGATTCGATAATGCATTTGAATCGGTCGAAGATATGATACGAATCCAGCCGCTTTGCGGTGATACCCTTCATATTGGCAGTAACGGCGGTGCAGCAGTCGATTATACCAAAACCACAAAGATCCGTACAGCAATCAATAATGGTGCCCTCTGGCTTGCCTTCAACGGACACAGTTCGGCTGACTTTTTTGAATTGGACGGATGGCGGGTGGAGGATTTGAATAACATTTCACGATATAATATCCTGACGACCTATTCCTGTACCAGTGGGGACTATGCCAAGTCAGACGGTGTCTGCCGCAATGAATCGTATGTGACGGCCGCACGTAAGGGGTCGATTGCCGCATTCGGCAATACAGGACTCGGGGTCACTGATGTCGATGCAACGGTCTTTTATAATATGTACAAAACAGTCGTCTATGATACAATTCGTCGATTGGGTGATATCCTCAAGGCCGCAAAATTTGGTTATGAATGGGATGCCAACGGTCAAAATATGATGATGCAGCACTTGATGCTCGGTGACCCGCTCACCCGCCTGGCGCTTGACAACAAAAGCGACCTCTATATGATGCCGCAAGAGGTAAAAGTGACGTCAACGCTCGGTAATCCAACCCTCAGCGAGACAGATTCCACTGCCCTTGTGACCTTTATCCTGCGCAACGCAGGTGTGAATGAAAGCCATGATATTCCACTCAAAATTATACATCGGTACGACGGCGGAGTGGACACGATACGTCAGAAATACGGAGAAATATGCAGCCGGCTTGACCTCCTGACCGGTGTGCCTATCGTCAATCAACCGGGAACGCATACGCTTACTTTCATCATAGATCCGGATACTACCCTCAATGAATCGAGAATAGCAAATAATAGTATCACTATAAATTTTGAAGTATTTAGCGCCGGACTCTCATCACTTGATCCACGTCCGTACTGGGATGTCGATGCCTCGAAGCCCGCGTTTCGCTTCGTCATGCCGCAGCCGATAGCACAGCCGGAATTTGAATTCCGCATCGAAACCTCGGGTGGAAGTGCACCGGTGGCAGAACTCATTGCCTCGGCGCCATCTGATGAATTAACCATCACAAATGTATTTATAGAATGGATGCCTCGTGTGCAATTGCAGGTCGGCGAGTCCTATCGGCTCCTTGCCCGTCTTAAAAATACCGCAACCGGACGCATAAGCGACTGGCTGAACGTGCCATTGTACGCCGTATCGACGGTAGAGAAGAATACTGCTCGTTGGCGACAGAAGAGTGCGCCGGAGTTGCTTGGTAACACAATGAATAATGTATCTGCCGTGCAAATTGGTGACTCCGCCGAGATTCATTTGTATGATTTCAGGCTGCCGATAGTGGCCTATTCATGCGGAAACGGCGGCGGCAGCCGCTATGGCAGGACGGTCGTCGGTGAACATGAATACACTGCAACAGTCGATCAGACCAGCTTTTCGATTACCCACCTGCCACCCAATGATACCATCGGCACGTATCGTAATTTTTACACATTTGGCAGTGGTAACCTCAATTGTAACACCGTCGTACGCTATCTCCGTGACTCTATTGCCGATGGAGAAATTGTGATTATAACAGCTGCCGATGCCTGCTTTGACGGATTTGCCTTCAATCCTCCCGATAGCATTGGGCATAAGTCGAATTTGATCCGGGTGCTCAAGGAGAAATACAACTCAACGCTGATTGACTCGGTGTTTTATGGTACAAGCTACCCAAGCGGCAGAGAATTTGACCCGTACTGGAGATATCTGGCGTCATGGGCTATTATTACCCGAAAAGGGGACTCTACCTTCCTACCGAAGGAAGCGTTTAATAGCCGCTTTGACACAGTCACCGTGCGTGATACACTGAAATTCTACGCCTTCAGCGGTAGTATGACGACTCCGGTCATCGGCCCTGCCTATGCATGGGACTCTCTGTCCGTCGTCTCCGAAGTGCCGCCATTTGCTTCCGTGCGCACGGAAGTGTATGGAAAATCAAAGCAGTCCGAACCCGAGCAATTACTCAAAGTATCGGACTCTACCGGTATTGCACTGACCGGTATTTCGGCGAAAGAGTATCCGTATATACGACTAAAAACCCGTCTTGAGCGTACCCGATATTCAGCCGATCCTATAATATCGGGCATATACTGCAGCTATACGCCGACGGTCGAATACGCCGTGCTGCCGGGTAGTGTGCAGGTATCTCCCGATGCAGTACTCCGCGGCGACACATCGACCTATACTGCCTCAGTAATCAATATTGCCAAGCGAGGGTTGGCCGATACATCTCTCCTGTCGGTCATCAATCTGCCTGAGCAGGGAGCAGGGAATACGTTGCTGCGTCAGTATGCATTGCCGCCGATTCTTACCGGCGACACCCGCCAAATTACCGATACACTTGCAAGTAACGAAGTAGCATCGGTCTCACGACTCCGCACAATCATCGACGAAGCGTCAGTACTCAATGAACTCTATAGATTTAATAATTCCGGTGCGGCGCTCTATCATGTTCACGAAGACACCATCAAGCCGCGGGTCCGGCTCTTGGTCGATGGAATTGCCGTGCATGACGGTGATTATGTCGCTCCTGCTCCAAGATTTGAAATACTCGTCCGGGATAATTCACTTTTGGTCATCGATTCGGGTAAAATTCGTGTGCGGATTAACCGCTTTGTGCAGCCGGACACGACGACCCGTGAGGCGGCGTTCCGTCAGATCAAAGGGAATGACGATCTGAGGGTAAATTTTACATTTATCACGCATCGCTTGGAAGAAGGTGAGAATTTCGTGCAGATCGTTACCGAAGACGCCTCTGCAAATAAAGATACGCTCCGGCTGTATCTCAATGTGGCACAATACGCGGCAATCAGCGCAGACCTCGTCGTGCCGAACCCCACGGCCGGAAACGCGTCGATCCGCTTTCAATATGTGGGACTTGTGCAGGATGTACCGGCGACGCTCGATATATTCACAATGGCCGGGCAATATGTACGCACACTCACGACGACCGCCCGTATCGGCGCCAACTCGTTCGAATGGGATGGGTATGATCAATTCGGAGATCATGTACCGCCGGGAGTATTCGTGTACCGCATTAATGCTCAGGCGGATAATTACACCGATACTCTCTTTGGCAAAATTATGGTCACCCGGTAGTTCCGATGGGGGGGAGGGCGTGCTTTCCGGAATATTAAGACAAAGGGCTTATCTTGAAAAAGATAAGCCCTTTTTTATTAGGAAGATAGTATAAAATTACCCCTCAATTTCCGTCCCGTGATAGCAGACACCCGAGCTAGTGCAATTGGAATGATTTGCGGCGGTGTTGAACCATGCAGCCACATCGGCTGTCAGGCGTTCATAGGGCTTTTCCGTCTGAATTGTATTGACCATCGTATTCATATTGAGGGCAATCCGGGCAAACAGCTCGAAGATGGGCATATATTTCTTGAGAGTATCAAAGTGCTTGACCGTCTTGACGATACGATACGCAAGCTCAAAGGCTACATTGCAGCTCATGGTCGCAGCTTCATTGGCTGCTTTAAATTCCTCATGATATTTTAAAATTTTGATGATTTCATCGACACATTTTTCGAAGATATTACCATCTTTGAGTAATGTGCGGAGTGCCGTCATCATTTTTTCGACGTCCATTTGACCAATCGGCTGGCGTAATTCATGCTCCAGTGACTGTAATTCATCGCGTAAGTTCTTAATTTCTCCGACGACCTGTACCGGCACCATCACCACGGCAGACAATCCTCCGCTGCCGGCTGAGGTCGTCGCTGCCGTTGCCAGAGATTGAGTAGCTACCGGCACAATGTGCTGCAACTGACTGACCACCGCCCCCGAAGTACCAAGACCTGTCGCTACGGTGCGGCTGATGAGAGCGCCCGTTACCCGGGAGCTGGTATCCATGAGCTCATCACCACCGGCACTGGTGCTTTGGCTTTCGCCTGCGAAGACAGAGGTCGGTCCTAAGTTGCTAAGTTCGCTTTGGTCAAACAGCGGCGCATCCGGACGGTCGGTAATTTTCTGAAAGATTTTAATCTTCTCGGCATAGAGCTTTTCTGGTTCATAGCTGGCAATGGAGCTTTCACCGTGAATACTCATATGAATAGCATCCATCCATATACGATTACTTGCTTTACGGGCTTTTTCGGAGAGTGTCCAGGCCGTGGAAATTTTAGGCTTTTTCGACTTCCCGCCGACATGAGCATAGCATGTATCGTGAATCGTCGCTCTGCCGCAGACTGTTTTGTGGTCGGGGTCGTATTTTTTATTTACCCAAGCGTTGATTTTGGTGATAGCATTGGACGCATTCGTTTTGTTGAGAGCACTGCCATCGGTGACGAACGCGTTTTTAAGCTCATCGTGTATGTAATTATAGTATTGAATAAACAAGTCCATCTCATCGGCAAGCCGCTCATGGAGATACCATACCCTGTTGTACCAATAGACAAGCTCAAGAGCACTTCGACAGGAATTAATGGCCTGGGCTTTACGGATATTATACTGACCGATAGCTTTCCAGAGCTCCTTGACATCATCGGCAATGACCGAAATACTACGTTTTTTGAGCACATACCGAACGCCGTTGAGCGCATCATGCGAATGGGTAAATGATTGCTTCCCATCCTTCATGGTGATATACATTTTGGTATAATAATAAGCGCGCGTATTACGGATGATTTTTTTAAGTGCATACGATGCCGCTACACCCGCCGCCGCCGCCGCCGCCGCTCCGCCGACCAATACCCATGTCACCGGTCCGCCGGCAATGGCGACAACCGCGACCGTGGCTGCCACGCCAATCATCGGTCCCGATAATGTGTACATGACCTTGCGCTTACTCCTGCTTAATTGCCGCCCGACCGTACTCCTTGATAATGACGTGTGCGCCGTGCTCGTAGAAGTGGAATGGGTATGCAGGCTCTGGGCACGAGCAGGCGTGGCCGCCGCTGCCTTTGCAGGTAAGTCTTTGGCTTCATAAGCATATTTGTCGGCATCGCCGAGGAGGAAGTCGAGAGGACTGTACTCCTGACCGTTTACGCTGATTTTATCTGACATTGTAAGTGGACCTTCTAATAGTTCTACAGAGAAATAATGTAAACAGAATCAAAGTATGTTTTTTCGTATAATCTTACGGATTGAGCCCAATATCTCCCAACGAAAACCCTGCCGTCTGAAAGAGTTGCGAAAGTTTTCGCTTGGCTGCCGGTCCGGTGGAGCTAAAGGAGCTCCCGGGAACCGCACGTGACGTCGTATATTGCGACCGTAAAAAATCAAAATCTATCATACTGTTATGATTAATTGCCTTCTGTACCTCATCAAATATTGTCGTCGGCGGGACTCTACTGGCAGATGAAGTAACGCGGGCAAAAAATCCCATCCGTGTGGCCGCCTGCCGGTCAGCTATTATAGTGGCCATTGCTGCATAAAGAGCACTTCCCGGATTTACTAATCGACCGGCATTGATGAAAAATTCACTGTCGCTTTTACAAAATGTCTCAAAAAGCATGATTGCTTTTTTCTTCGTAGGGGCCTTGCGGTAGGCTTCTACACCGAAGTAAAAGAGCACTTCCGAACATAACACCAACGCCGCATACGTGGCGACACATTTACGCTTGTTAGCATCAACTAAGCATTCTGTGATTTTTTCAACGGCAACATAGGCCATATAAACCTCTACGTTAGAATAATAAAATAATGATTATTGCTAGGTTTTTTCCAAGACATCAACTGCAATTCACCACCGGCACGGATATGATGGTAGAGTACCACAAATTACAAGCCATAAATCATGGCTTGCCGAAATAAATTCAAATTGCTTGAACATACCGTAACTATTTGCAAAATAAATATTTTTCACCTTCTGACCAAGTGAAATGAATCGTATGGCAGAAATACAATTTCAGACGATAGTCTCCAGGCAGGGCTGCAATCAATACCCCACAGATGCATAGGGTGCGCCGCCGGTGAAGAGTCACCGCCGACCAACTATGCAGCATCCGTCGGGTATTTTCGCAATTGAGATACAAGCGGGGATTCACACAACAAAAAAAACAGTTATTTTGCACCCACCGAGAGAAATGTGATGTGGTGAATTTCCGAAATTACCTCTCCACCGAACTCTCCTTCGATGTAACTCTCTATACTACAGGAATATAAGCAATGAGCACGTTTTGGGATGTACCGATGATCGTCGTCGATGTGGAGACGACAGGGCATGACCCCGTTCATAACCGCGTCACCGAAATCGCCTGCGTGGTGCTCCGGGGCGGCGAAATTATCGAGAAATTCTCCTCGCTTGTCAATCCACATCAATTCATTCCGCCGTTTATCGCCGAAATGACCGGTATCTCCAATGCTATGGTGTTCAATGCGCCCGAACCGGAAGAAGTATTCCCGAAAGTCCGCGAACTCTTCGCTACGACCGGCGCAGTGTTCGTCGCGCATAATTCTCAATTCGACTGGAAATTCGTACAAGAAACGCTCAAGCGGTGCGGACTGCCGCAGCTGACCAATCCCGAACTCTGTTCCTGCAAGCTTGCTAGGCGATTACTCCCCAAAAACACCAAGAAAAACGTTGGCTCGGTCGCGCAATACTTCAATATCGAAATCAAAAACCGCCACCGCGCCTTGGGTGATGCCGAGGCAACAGCGCAATTTCTCATGGAATTCCTCGAGCAAATCGAGAAAGAATACGAAATCGAGACCATGGAAGAAGTGCTGCAGTTCCAAAATTCGCGCATCGCCGCCACCAAGGTCACCGCCACCGTGCAGAATCGGGTGCAGCCGTTTCTTGACGCATTGCCCGACGAACCCGGTGTGTATAAAATGCTTGGCGCCGATGGCGACTTGCTCTATATCGGCAAGGCGAAATCCCTGCGCGACCGTGTGCGGAGTTACTTTCAAGCCGGCGCGCAATTACCCCCGAAAATCGGCAAAATGGTGCGCTTCGTGTATTCGATTACGTGGGTGGAGACCGGTTCCGAACTCTCGGCGCTCACGCTCGAGTCGAAGGAAATCAAGCTCTACAAGCCGCCGTTTAATACAGCGAGCAAGAAGTCACGGCGTTATCCTTTTCTGCGTTTGGATGTGCAGGATACCTTTCCGCGGTTAGAGTGGTGCAATGCTATCGAACCCGACGGCGCCGAGTATTTTGGTCCGTTTCGCAGTGGCGGCATGGCACGGGAAATCGCCGAAACGATTCAGAAGAATTTTCAATTACGCCTTTGCAGGGAGCCGCTCGTGCCGAATGAGAACTTCCGACCATGCTTTTATCATCAGATTAAGCGGTGTGCCGCACCGTGTGCGATGCTCCAAACCCATGGCGAATATCACGATGAAGTAGCCAAAGTGCGGCGATTCCTCAGCGGGTATTCCGATGGAATTATCCCGCATCTTGAGGTGGAAATGATGGAAGCAGCCGAGAATCTCGACTTCGAAACGGCGATTTTCCTCCGGAATCGTATCGCCGAACTCCGTAGATTATTCGATCGTGGCAAGGAAGTATCCACCTCCGTGAATTCGAATAATGTGATTCTCGTGATACCGGCGTCGGAACGTGACAAAACGCTCGAAGTGTTTTTTATCCGCCGCGGCCGCCTGCATTTTCAGCAGACTATCGGACGCAAAGCAGCGCTCACGAAACTCGAAAAGCAGATTCACGCCACCTATTACGCGCAGACGGACGCGCCGCTTGAGTATTCCCGCGAGGAGATTAACGAGATACAGATTATCACGTCGTGGATGTATCGGCATCGGGACAGCGGCACATTTATTTATGTAGAGTCCAAGCCGGTGAGTGAAGTGATTGAAGAATTTACGCGCGCTGTGCGAATGGCGTTTGTGCCGAAGGAAGAGCCGTCGGAGTTTTAAATGCAAGAGGTGTTGTAGGTGACCGTGAATATTTCGTAGTTTACAGGAGTGTTTTACAAACGTCAATATAATTCATAGGCTTCGACTTGTCTGAATGCTTTGATGTTAGCGAGGTACAATCAGACATAGTCGGGCTACATTCTAACCTTTCATTATACTATTCACAAGGAGTTTTCATGAAAATTTTCTTCCCACTTCTTATTGCACTTGCCGGCATCATCCTAACCGCAAACACAGCACAAGCACAGTGGAAACAAACCAACGGACCGTATGGCGCGATTGTAACATGTCTCGTTCACAACGGTTCGAATGTCTATGCGGGCACGTCCGATAGCGGCGTCTATATCTCTTCAAATAATGGAGTTACGTGGAGAAACACCAACACTGGTCTGGCAGTCGGAGCAATCAATGCAATAGCAATAAGCGACTCAACGATTTATGTAGGTACCAACGGTCAGAATGGCGGCGACGGTGGACGGATAGTAGTTTCCCCCGATAATGGCAAGACGTGGAAAGCTCCCATTAAGTTATCACAATTAAAGAGGGTATTTTCAATCGTTGTGCAGGGAGCCAATGTATTTGCTGCCACATCTGATCAGATTCTCCTCTCAAAAGACAAGGGAATGACATGGGACTGGGCAGGTAGCGGACTCACCAATCTTTATTCCACGCAATTGACGGTAAGCGACACGTCGCTCTTTGCCTTTAATTCCAACACCGGGGCGTTTGTTTCATCCAATAGCGGAAAGAGCTGGGCACCGGCGATGAACGGACTGACTGACAAAAATTTCTATTCTTGTGCTGCAAGTGGCAATGCTATCATTGTTGGTACGCAATCCGGCGTATTTCTTTCCACCGACCGAGGGGTAAGCTGCACCAAAATATCAACTTCAATATTGACCTTTCCTCCTTCCGTACTAGCGCTCAAAGACTCGACAATTCTAGTCGGTGGCAGCAGTGCATCGCTTCTACGTTCAGATAATCTGGGAGCAAGCTGGACGGATATCGGCCGCACATTGCCGGACACAAACGGGATCAGATCTATTGCAATCCATCCATCAATTTCGGGTGATATAATTGTCGGGACAAACCTAGGAGTCTATCACTCCACCGACAACGGACTGACATGGAAAAAATCAACATCCGGAATCTACGGACATCGTATCGCAGCGCTTACTGCTGATAATACCGGGCTTTATGCCGGAACGGATAATCAATCTGCCGGCGGTAGTGTCTATCATTCATCAGATAACGGGCAGACATGGACTTCTTTTGGGTCCGGCTTGCCACTACGGCAGGTAACGAGCTTACTTAAGTCCGGCAATACCATTATCGCGGGTTCAAAGGAAGAAGGAAGTCTCTATGTAGCAACCGATAGCGATACAACATGGACCGAAAACTACTTCCCGAGTTTGGGAATTACGTCCTTGATAAAGACCGACGACGGCAGCATTTTTGCATGTACGAATAGATATGGCATATACCGGTCAACAGACAATGGCAAAACCTGGCTCAAGCGTAATGATGGAATCGAGGGGACGTATATTCAGTCTATTGCAGCAAGCGGCTCAACTATAATTACCTTAGCAGGTGTCGGCGGTTCAAATGTGCTTAAAATGTACTTGTCAGCTAATAAAGGTGATTCCTGGGAATTGCTGGGGACTGATTCGTTCCCGACCTATTATATGGCCAACAATGCACTGTTCATGAGTGACTCGATAATCTACACAGAGAGTAGGGTGTATGTCCTAACAAGTACCGGTAGTGTCAAGCAGGTAACACCCAAGTATAATATAGGCAGCGGCTCGTATTGCTTTGCAAAAAGCGGTGAGAAACTATTTGCCGGGTCGAGCAGTGGAATCTACCTCTCGGTGAATCAGGGAGCGAGGTGGAGTAAGGTTAATACGGGTTTCCCTGAAACGATAGTTGTTACTTCATTGACCATTCTCGGGGAGTATCTGTATGCCGGTACCAACTCCGGTGTATGGAAGCGACCACTCGCCGAATTAGTTCCGTCGGGTGTCGAAGAAAGCGTGGTTTCAGCAGATGGTATTGTCATTTCACCGAATCCGGCGAGCGGCTCAGTAACGCTAGCAGGCATAGAAGGTGTCGTAACTATACGACTGCTCAATAGCATAGGAATGGAAGTGAAGCAAATTCCGGCGAGTAATACACCGGTACACATTGATATGTCAGATGTCGCTAGTGGCATCTACCGTATAGAAATCCGTACAGCATCGGGGATAATCACCAAGCCGATACTCGTGCTTCGGTAAGCTCACTCCGCAATCCACAACGTAGTCTTTTAATGCCCGTAATGAACATTGCGGGCATTTTTTTTTGCTGCATGAGATGCCCTTATCGGTGGCGCACTGCAGTCACTCTTTAGCCAAGAAGATTATTTTTTTTAAACAAGAGGCGCCGGGTGCCGCTCCAAGAAAATAGCCCATGAGGTTTTTTACTCATGGGCTATTATTTTTAGACCTTGTCACACATATAAACCGAGGGCATCGTTCCGAAGCGATACTCTCGGAAGAGTGGAGTGGTGGAATTATAATCAAGCGACAGAAAAAAAGCACCTTGCTGACAGTTTTCCTCCTGAAAATTGTCGGTATTTCAGTAATTTGCGGGTGCATGGCTGACGTATAGGTCGAAGCGCTTGTCAGCCCTGCTCTCAACCCATATACAGAGAGGTGGTTATGCCCAAATTTTTACCCCGTTTTTTTGCAGTTCTTGTCGTGTTTTTCATCGCTCTTGCACCGTCATTTGCGCAGCGGTGGGACAAGGTCACGATTGGCGAACCCTACAATAGTAATTACTGGCTGGATGTATTTTTCCTCCCGACGAATCCCAATCTCGGCTGGGTCTGCGGTTATCAGGGAATGGTCATCCGCACCGTCGATGGGGGCAACACCTGGCAAGGCACCAAAGTCAACAGTTTACCCGAAATTCAACTCGAAAGTATTCATTTCCCGACGCAGAATGTGGGCTATACCTCCGGCAGCAAGTGGGTGTTTAAGTCCACCAATGGTGGTGCCACGTGGACCGAAGTCACTCCGCCGGATGCAATGAATATCTGGGGGTGCTATTTCTGGAGTGCCGATACGGGGGTAGTCCTTGGCGGTGGCTGCGGAAGCACACAGAATTTCTACCGCACGACCAATGGCGGACTCACCTGGACCGATACGATGATGAATGTCTCCAACAGCGGGCTTACCGATGCAATTCTCTATTCCGGCGACGGGCTTGGCTATGCAGTGAGCAGCGGCTGGCTCTGGCGCACGCTCAATGGAGGCGTATCGTGGACGCAATTTATGTCCACCGGAGAGAAATTCTGGCATGAGGAAATTACCCGGGTCGGGCAGTCATTTCTGCTTCCGGTGGCGGGTCAGTCGTGTTCGGGCGCAGGCAGCGGCGGCGGTATGCGATTCTCCAGCAATGACGGACAAGACTGGACGACAACGACGGTAGCCGATCACATGTACGGCACATTCCTGCTGTCCGATTCGTCCGGCTGGGCGTGTGGCTTGCGCTCGCAGATGTATTATACGTCAAATTACGGGCAGACCTGGCAATTACGCAATTGCGGGATTAGTACAGACCTTGATGACACGTATTTTATTAATGATTCTACCGGTTGGGTTGTCGGGCGCGGTGCAATTTACCGGCTTGCTCCTGCTTTTCGGTCGGTATCCAAGAGCGCGATTAATTTCGGCGATGCCTGCTATCCCGGTGTGGTCAATGACACGTTGTGGGTGAATGTCCGATCGTTTCAGCAAGCATATGGTACGATTAATCTGGCCGGGTCACATCCCGGCGAATTCAAGATTCTCGCGCCGACCGGCGGCAGCTTTATTGCTCCGGCCTGTGATTCGATGCGGATTATTGTTCAGTTCAGACCCACCTCTCCCGGCGAGAAAGCAGCCGGACTCTTCATTCAGCTCACTGATCCTGCCGTCCAATTTGAAATTTCACTTACCGGTAAGACCAAGCAAATCGTGTCCTTTGCGACCGATACGCTCCTCGTGTTCAAGTCGGCTCCCTGCGGCAAAATCAGCATCGATTCCCTTCGCTTTTCCAATCCGGGACCCGATACCGAATCGATCGTGCGGGTAGATAGGATTACCGAAGTCAATCCTTTACAATTAGCATCAAAAATTCCGGTAGTGATGCTCCCGGGAACAACTAATTCTCTGCAATTTAAAGTAATTCCGACTGATACCGGCTGGATACATACGACACATGTCGTCTGGCTCGGCGTGTGCAGCAAAGTGGTGAATGTGCGGGCGTATGCGACGTCCCCGATTATTACCGCGCCGACGACGAGGACTATGTCGCTGAGTTGTAACCGGTATATGTATGATACGGTTATCATCAGCAATACGGGTAATGCGCCGCTGATCATTCCGTCGGTTACCGTGCATGGGCAGGACTCTGTGGACTTCAAAATTGTCGGCTATACCGGTGGTGGCGGCTTGCCGCGGGTGATTGGAGTCGGAAAGTCGGACGGCATCATCATACGATTTGGTCCGGTATCGGCGGGTCAGCAAAAATTAGCGACACTTGTCCTTGAGAATAATGACTCGACGAGCGTGCGGGGTGCGAAAAATCCAACAGAAATAAAGCTCATCGGCGTGCTTGCCGGTACTATTCTCAGTATAAATGACACGCTGATAGATGCCGGTGATATTTGTGTCGGGTCGCAAAAGACGATGACATTTACCGTTCGTAATATCGGTACCATTCCCGCTGCTATTACCAAGCTAGGTAATCGTGAGCGCGGAGTTAATTTCTCGGCGCGGATCGGAACGCAGGTGCGTCAGGAAGATTCACTGATAGTAACGGTCTTTTTTGTGCCGGAACGTGAGGGGAATATTCCCGATACGCTCGATCTTGAATTCTCGCCGTGCGGAGATAAATTTTCCGTTCCTTTGCGGTGTAAGGGTATCAAAACCACACTCACAGCCACACCGAATTCCATACAAGAGCAGGTCAAGGGCGGCACCGTGCCGACGAGTCGTACCTGCACCGTGCAATCGGTGGGCAGTGCGAAAGCCGTGATATCGTCGATTACCCTTAGTCCTCAGCGCACCGACTGGCGACTCGTGAATCTGCCTCCTCTCCCCGTAACGCTTGATTCAGGACAGACTCTCACGATAGGTGTAGAATTTTTTGCAGTGAATGATACGCTTTTTGATGGAAAAATATGCTTTACGACCACGCAAGACTGTCCGAGCGAAACATGTATTCCGATAAAAGTACAGAGTATTGCCTCGCGACTTGGCTTCTCGATAAGCGATATTGACTTTGGAGATGCACGCTGCACAGCACCCGTGAAGCGGAGAAGCTTTATGGTTAAGAATGACGGTACCGGCGCCGACAGTATTATGGTCGTGCTGCGGCGCGGCGCACCGGTGTATTCGATTATTTCGCCAATCAGTGGGGTACTCGAACTCGCCGGCGGAGATTCCGGACGGGTGGAAGTAGAGTATAATCAACCGTCTGAAGGTCAGACACTTGGCGAGTTATCCCTTTGGTCGGTAAAAGCCGATACGGTGCGGTTTACCATTCCGATGCGCGGCTCGTTCAAGCGTACCAAGACGACGATGACCGCACAAGTACAGCCCCGCATACGTGAGCGGTGCGAGGCACCGGTGAGTGATACAATCACCATGCGCAATGCCGGTACGCTGCCGGATACACTCAGCATTTCCTTTACCCCGGGACAATCGGGATTTGAAATTACTCCGTCGAGCACGGTGATTGTTCCGGCGGGTGGCATGGCAACCGTTGTCATGCGTACCATTCCGTCTGCATTCGGCGGTGAGGGTACATTTACGCAGCAGTATATGTTCCGTGGGATATGCGGTGATACGTTTGTAGTGAATTCTACCTGTACCATTGTGCGTCCGAAGCTTGTCATCGACCCAACGGCGATACGTTTCGGACAGATACTCAAAAGAGACACGATGAGTGTGCCGGTCATCATCTCGAATCCCGGCTCGCTGCCGAAGACGCTCGTTTCTGTATCGGTAGAGAATCCGTCGCCGAATTTTTTCATCGATGTGCTGCCAATGCCGGAGACGGTGCAGCCTGGCGGGAAGCGAACGCTGATGGTGCATTGTACGGGGGAAAAAGCAGGTAATTACACAGGACGCTTGGTGATCATCGAGCAGTCGGCATGTACGGATACGACGATACTAGATCTTGATATGACAATTATCGATCAACTATTTACATCAAAGGTTGTTATTGGTAATTATTCGGCTAAATATGGCGATACGATTAGTATGGCACTGCATCTGGAGAAAAGTCTTGACTCAGCCGGTATCGATGCAATTACCTCAGAAATTTCATTTGATAATTACCTGCTGGCGATATTAAGTGTCGAAAAAGGCGGTGTGAAGATCCCCTTTACCGAGGGGGATGGATTCGTGCGTGTCGCTCAGACATCTATCCTTGATCCGGGGCTTGGCAATGCGGGCGATATGTATGTCATCAATGCACTTGCCCTCGTATCGCTGCCGGACACGACGACACTGAATATACGGAGATTTGACGTGGTATCGCGGCGACCGACGAAGGTCGAGAAAGTGAATGGATTTCTGGCCGTGGATGTAGGATGTAATCCTTTCGGTGGATTGCATTTACAACCGGTGCTGACTGCCCGCCTGCTGCCGCCGATGCCCGTCCGCTCGGCGATTACCCTTGAGCTTACCTCGACGGAAACGCAGGATGTACGCGTGATGCTTACCGACTGCATGGGTGTTACGCACTATACGTCCAGAGAGTTTGTTACGCAATCGTTGACGACTCACACAATTCCAACGGATGATATGCCGGCGGGAATGTATTTTCTGGCAGTGACTTCGATGGGTAAAACCACCCGGGAGAAGGTACTTATTGTGAAATAAATCAGCAAATTTCTACAAAAAAAAAGAGACCTCAAACGGGTCTCTTTTTTTTGTTAAGTTTTTTGCTTTTTCTTTTTGGCGGCCGGGAAGAGGATATTGTTTAGAATCAACCGATACGCCGGTGAATTCTTGTGTAGGGCCAGGTCAGTCGGCGGGTCACCGACGGCGTGCTGATAGTCTTCGGGGTCGTGTCCGGCATACCAGGTAAAGGTGCCGCGTCCAACATTACCGTGGATATATTTTACTTCGTCGGTGCCGTCTTTTTCGGCAAGAAGGGTGACGGATTTTTTGATAATTGACTTGTGGAATGCGGTGGTTTGCCCGAGGAAATTATGAACGACATTGGCATGGCATTGGGTGAGCATGGTAGGCACGGGGTCGTACTTTGCCGAGAAGTCAAAGAGCGTGAAGTAGTCATTATCATTGATGTTTGCGCGGGTATTGGCATCGACATCTATGGTAGAATATTCGTATTTATAGGGGTCCATATAGAGCTGAAAATTTTCAAAAGCGAAGGTACGGGTAAAGTCGAGCTTGGAGTTCGCTCCGGGGTCTGCTCCATCCCCGTCAAACATTTCGGCGCAGATATCAATATCTTTGGCAGCCAGGGCGATATCGTAGCTGTCGGTAGCGCTGCACATAGCAAACATAAATCCGCCGCCGGTAACGAAGTCACGTACTTTTTCGGCGACGGCGCTTTTTAATTCCGATACTTTTTTGAAGCCCAGCTTTTTAGCCGTGCTTTCTAGGAGTGCGACTTGCTGAATATACCAAGGAGTGGCGGCGAAGCTGGAGAAAAATTTTCCGTATTGTCCGGTAAAATCCTCGTGATGCAAGTGTAGCCAGTCATATTCTTTGAGCTTGTCGGCGATGACTTCTTCGTCCCATATTTTGTCGTACTTTACTTCGGCATATTCAAGGGCGAGGGTGACGGCGTCGTCCCAGGGGCGGGAGCCGGGAGGGGTATAAACGGCAATCTTAGGGGGCTTTTCGAGGCGGACGGCGTCCATGTTGGTGTTTTCGCCTTGGACTTCGGAGTAAATCTGTGCGGCCGTTGCACCGTCAATTTGCTCAAAATACACGCCTCGTATTCTGCATTCGGCGGCGATGTAGTCGGCATAGTCCATGATAAAGGAACCTGCCCGGTAGTTCAGCAGCCAGTCGATCTCAACGTTTTTTGTGAGCCCCCAATAGGCAATTCCATACGCCTTGAGATGGTCGGTCTGCGATAAATCCATTGGTATAAGGAGCTTTTGTGCTGACAGCGGAACAGCGGCCACACAGAGCAAAACCATCACCAGACGGTATCGGCAGAGAGTAAAAAGTCTATTAAACATAACAGAAATCTTCATATATTTACATTCTTAAAACAAGTGAGGCCGCTTGATAATTGACGTGCGTGTGCGGCGGTAACGGTAAACTGTTGAGATTATTTTGCAGGCTTAGAATTCAAAGAGGACTTCCACAAGATAGTATTTTATGGCGAAAAATGTACAACGTTTCCAAGATTCTCCGTGGCAGAACAGCACCGGTGGCAGAAGGAAGTATTTTGTGGTTCTGCTTGTTGTAATTTCCTGGGGGATTATGGGGTTACATCTATTCGCACAAAAGCCCAAATCATCAAAACCACGGAAGACACCGACTCCGCTGGCACAGCCGCAGAGTGAGACCGTCCGTGAGAACGAGCCGGTCATCACCGAGTGGGTCTCGCGCGTTGTGTCCGTAAGCTCTTCGTATCGGGACAAAGGGGCCTATTCTGCATGGCAATTGCTCGGCAAGCCGAATCTTCGGTCCTACAATGGCGGGCTCAATCCTTGTGCCTGGGCAGGAAAATATGAAGAGAAAGAAAATACGCGTGAATATGCCAACCGGGTCGAGACTATGCGTGTCGGCTTTGAGCAGCCGATATTTGCGTCACAGGTGGCGATTGTAGAGGCATTCAACCCCGGAACGGTCGCCAAGGTCGTCGGGTATGGCGAAAACGGAGAGTCGAAAGTGCTCTATACCAATGTACCTGCGCCTGCCGGTACTGAGGGCAGGGTGCTCAATATCTTCTTTGAGCCGCCGCCGTTTAAGATTTCGGAGCTGGGATTGTGGTTGCATACGGGTGAAATACCGGACTGGAACTTAATTGACGCAATTGCAATAAGCAGCGGAACCGATAGTATCAAGGCAGAAATTAACCTTGCGCCGTATTCTTCGGAAATCAAAGTAGAGCGCTTGGGGTCGGAGATTAATTCTTCGGATAATGAAATAGCGCCTGTGATTTCGCCGGATGGTACGACGTTGTATTTCAGTCGTACGGGTCGGTCAGGGTCGAATGCATCGGAGGCAAGCGACGTGTGGTATGCAGATTTGCAGCCCGACGGGAAGACCTTCACGACGGCGAAAAATATTGGCAGTCCGCTCAACGATATATATCCGAATTTTATATGCTCAATCACACCTGACGGCACGACCATGCTTTTGGGGAATGAATATGTAGAGCATGGTGCTCCGCGTGGGGGGACGTCGATCTCGCATCGTAATGCCGACGGCTCTTGGGGATTCCCGCAGGCGCAGACTATTCAGAAGTATTATAATCGCAATACGTACGGACATTACTGTCTCTCGAGTGATCGCAAGTCGCTGCTTCTCTGCCTCAAGCGAGACGAAGGGGAAGGTAATCAGGATATTTATGTGAGTTTCCTGCAGCAGGACTCTACCTGGAGCATTCCGATGAACATCGGCCGCACGATTAATACTGCCGGCGATGAATCCACCGTATTTCTTGCACCGGACACGCGCACGATGTTTTTCTCCTCGAGCGGACACAATGGCTATGGCGGCAATGATATTTTTGTAAGTACACGCCTTGATGAGACTTGGAAAAACTGGAGTGAACCCATGAACTTAGGAGATAAGGTCAATTCCAAGGGAGGTAACGCCTATTACTCTGTCGATGCCTCGGGAAAAAACGCATATTGTGTGTCGAGTCAGGAAAATGGCAATAGCGATATTTATCGGATTGAATTACCGCCGTCCCTGCAGGTGGTGCCGGTGGTGCTGGTAGAAGGCAAGGTCTATAATTCCAAGTTGCATACACCCGTTCTGGCGAAGATTTATTATGAGAATCTCTACACCGGAAAAGAAGTAGGAATAGCACAGACCAATCCGCAAACGGGAGAATATAAAATAGTACTTCCCGCAGGCAGTATGTATGGCTTTCGTGCTGAAGGAAAAGGAACACTTCCCGTGTCGGAGCATATTGACCTGAGAAAGCTTGGTGAATTCAGAGTATTGCGGTACGACTTATCGCTTGTACCCGATGAAGTAGGGCAGACGGTGCTGCTTAATAATCTGTTTTTTGCCTACAACAGATGGGAAATAGAGCGTGAATCGATATCAGAGCTGACAAGGCTGGCAGAGGAATTACTTCGCTCGCCGTCTATGAAAATCCTCATTACCGGCCATACCGATAATACCGGTAGCGACAGCTACAACATGAAGCTCTCACGGAAGCGGGCAGAAGAGGTCGCGACCTTTATCGAGCAGGAGGGAGTACCTCGCAGCCAGATACTCACGCAAGGGAAGGGCAAGTCGGTCCCTGTCGTGTCGAATGACACGGAAGAAGGACGGAAAAAGAACAGGCGTGTGGAATTTACTATTTTGGAAAAATAACGTTTAGAAGCGGAATTTATCAACGGTGGAATTGACAGACGGTGTAAATTGTATGGAGCGGGGAGCAATAATGTGCCATTATTATGCTCTTTTGATTAACTTTGCAATACTCAATCATTTTGAATACTGATTCCGCTGAACGTATGCTATGAAAAAAGTACTGATAATTGACGACCATGATTATATCCTCGACAGCACGGCGCTGCTTTTGCGCTTTGAAGGATATGAAACGATCACGGCATCGAATGGTCGTATCGGTGTTGAAATGGCACTCAAGCACTTGCCGGACATGATTTTATGTGATATTTCAATGCCGGTGCTCGATGGGTTCGGAGTCTTAAAGGAATTACGAGCAACGCACGAATTCGGTTCGACACCGTTTATCTTCCTGACAGCCCGTACCGAAAAGGCAGACATGCGTGCCGGTATGGCAAAGGGGGCCGATGATTTTCTTGTCAAGCCCTACACCCGGGACGAATTGATGGCAGCCGTTAATTCACAGTGGGAGAAGCATTCGAAGCTTGAGCGTAGATTCAGTCAAAAAATTGAAGAGGTGACCCGAAATGTGACCTATGCTTTGCCGCATGAGTTTCGAATTGTGCTCAATCAGGTCATGGGTTCTGCTTCGTATCTCAAGAGTATTGCCTATGGTGCGACAGCCGAGAATATAGTCGAAATGACGCAGGATATTTTAGAGTCTGCGAATCGTTTACGGCGGATTACCGAGAATTTTCTGTGGTATGTGCAGATTGAATCTCTGGTCGCCGATTCAGTGATGAGAGAAAAAGTACTGCTGCTCAAGACCGACGAGCCGAGCGCTTCGCTTTTTGACTTGGTTGCGGCGAAAGCAATGAAGCTCAATAGAATGGATGATGTGAGCTATGGTGATGTAGCAGAGGGGATTACGATAAAAATTTCGACCGAAAATTATCATAAAGTCATTGATGAGTTGGTTGATAATGCCCTGAGATTTTCATCCGAAGGCAAGAAAGTATATATTAGTTCCCGAATTCATAATAGCTTATATGAAGTTCGGATTGCCGACGAAGGGCGTGGCATGAGCGCCGAGCAAATTTCAAACATAGGAGCGTATCAGCAGTTTGACCGTCTGCTCCACGAGCAGCAAGGTGTGGGGCTTGGGCTTGCAATTGCCAAGCGAATTGTAGAGCTGCACGAAGGTGATTTTCATGTCGAGAGCGAAGAAGGTAAGGGCACGGTAATTACGGTCGGATTGCCGATTGAGCCGATCGCCGGAGAATAAAAACACGAATAAACCTTTGGCTGCTAAAAAAATTACTTTCATTATTCGGTTGAAAATACCTATTTTTGCGGCTCAAATTTTGTATTCACAGGAAAAAAAATGAAAAGAACATATCAACCTAGCCGCCGTAAGCGCAAAAATGCTCACGGATTCCGTACACGCATGGCTTCCAAGAACGGTCGTAAAGTGCTCGCACGTCGTCGCGCCAAAGGGCGTTACAAGCTGACAGTCAGTGATGAGCGTCGACATTAAGAGTGTGGTGGAAGAAAGTCGGAGCGGCAGTAATGCCATTTGATTGTAAAGTAAGGGCGAGAAGTATTTTTCGCCCTTCTTTTCGTCTTAGAGATGTAGTCGCATTCGCTTGGAGTGCATTTTACAGTGGGAATGTATCATGAAAATTGCACCGCTCAAGGGAAAGACAGCGTTTGCAAGTACAATGCGCACAGGGAAGAGATTCACCAGTCATACAATTACCGCAATTGTCACTTTTCGTATGAGTTCTGAGCACAGGGGTATTCCCGCCGCCGGAGATGCGGGAAGTACCATTATTCTCGGGGTAAGCATCCGCAAAAAAACGGCGAAAAAATCAACAGTGCGGAATCGAGCCAAGCGTTTGCTGCGTCAGAGTGTGAGAATGGTGATGCGTGAGTTTTCAGACGCCGGTATCTTTGCAGAAGGATGCCCGTTTGACAAGATAATCGTCTTCAGTAATTCAGCTCCTCCGGTCGCTTCACTTCTGCATTTAGAGAATATTCTCGGGGATGTGCGGGCAGTATTGCAGGCGGCATACGATTACTCTCAAAAATATTCATTGGCTCAATGAAAACAATACTCATCGTTCTTATTCACGGATATAAACGGTTGATTTCCCCTATGCTTACGCCTTCCTGTCGTTTTTATCCAACCTGTTCGGTCTATGCAATTGAAGCTCTTGAGAAATACGGTGCATTCAAAGGGTCGTGGCTTGCTCTCAAGAGAATAGCCCGCTGTCATCCGTTTCACAAAGGTGGGATAGATTATGTACCCTAATTCTCCGTAAACAGTTCTACCCTACTTCTGCCTTGTAGCCGTCAACGACTCTTTTTTAACTTACTTACGACAATCTCGGAAAACACATGGAACAAATGGATAAGCGCTCTATTATAGGATTTACTCTTATTGCAATTATAATAATTGCTTGGATTGTATATACTTCTACTAATACTCGTCCGGTTGAGCCCTCCTCACAAAAGCCTGCTGCTGCAGAGTCAAAATCTACCCCAAAAGCACAAGCATCGACCGGTTCGGCAGGAAGCACATCGAATTCTTTAGGATCGACCTACTCAAAATTTTCCGGTAAGCCGGAGCAGTTTATTACGATAGAAACCGATTTATACCGAGCAAAGATCAGCACAAAGGGCGGTACTATTGCCTGGTGGGAGCTGAAGAAATATAATTCATGGTATGGGAAGCCGGCTCAGCTCATCACCCCGCGTAGTCGGGAATTTTCTCTGGGTTTTTACAGTAATGACGGGCAAAAAATAGACTCTCGTGATTTGGATTTCACGATACTTCCGGCCGGCGAATCATTTACACTCAGCGGGAATCAATCTCTGACACTGACAGCCAAGCTACAGGTGGCAAACGGGTCGTTTATCGCAAAGAAAATGACCTTTCACGGAGATACATACAGCTTTGATGCAGATGTGACTTTCTCAAACATGGAGAGCTATCTCTCACAGAAACGCTTTGATGTCGGATGGAATGGCGGAGTACAGTTCCAAGAGCACAACAGCGTTGACGAGTCAAATACGGCAGTGGCTATTGCTTCAATGAACGGAACGACGCATGAGCTTGATGCTACCGATTATATCAATCCGGGTAAACTTGAGCAATCGGGAGTAGTAGAATTTGTCTCCACACGCACGAAGTATTTCTCGGCGGCTTTGATACAAAAACAGCCGAATCCCGAAGCTATGGTCACCTTGACAGGTTTGCGCATAGGAGCCGAGCATGGCGGTATGACAGAGAAATATACAATGTCGTACAGACTACCCTACAAGGGAGCTGAGCAGACGACGGGTTTTACTGTGTATATTGGTCCTCAGGATTATGATATTCTCAAATCATACGGGCTTGGCTCGACTATCAATTTTGGATGGCGGTGGATTGTCGCTCCGATTGGTGAATATTTCATGCTGCCGATATTCTCGTTCATACATCATTTTATAGGGAATTACGGGATAGCAATATTAATTTTTTCTGCGCTGATGAAATTATTGCTGTACCCGCTGTCCATCTCGCAGGTCCGATCGACGCAGAAGATGCAATTACTGGCACCCGAAATTGCGAAAATTAGGGAAAAGTACAAAGACGATCAAGTAACGCAGCAGCAGGAGACGATGAGATTGTACTCGGAGTATGGGATTAACCCCGCGGGAGGGTGCCTGCCGATGCTGTTGCAAATGCCGATTCTCTACGCACTTTGGTCAGTACTGAGTAATTCGATTCAGCTTCGTCAGGCTAATTTCTTCGGTTGGATTCATGACCTTTCGGTGCCGGATGTTATTCTTGATTTAGGATTTAGAATTCCGCTTTTTCAGATTGATAAATTCTCGGGACTGGCCTTACTGATGGGAGCCACGCTGTTTATTCAGCAAAAAATGTCCGTGACCGACCCTCGCCAAAAAGCAATGGTGTACATGATGCCAGTCATGTTTACTCTTATGTTTTCGAGTTTCCCGGCAGGACTCAATCTTTATTACTTTACATTCAACCTTCTCGGAATTGTGCAACAGGTTTATGTTTCTAAATTTTCCAAAAACAAACTAACCCTCGAAGATTTACGAAATATGCCACGCAAGGAGGGATGGCTGCAGAAAAAAATGCGTGAAGCTCAAGAACTTGCTGCTGCTCAGGGGAAATCGATACCCGGTCAGCCGACGAGCAAGCCGAAAAACGGCACACCAACAAAACCTCAGAAGCCGATTAACCGTAAAAAATAATCAATAAAGCCCTCCGCAAGAGGGCTTTATTCGTTTAAAAAGGGGGCTTAGGTTGGTAAATAACACCACACATACTGACCTGTTTTTCACGAGAAACAAAAAAATATGCACATGGAGTAACTTACTAATGAATCAATGGTTTTTGGGCACCAGCAGAATGGATGCTAAGAATTGTAAATATATTTTTTGATTCTTAAAAGAAAAATATAAAAACTACTTGCACAGTAAGAAAATAATTGCTAAGTTTTCAGGCATTTTTTCGACATAGAATATAAAATCTATTTCTATACTTTTTTTTTATTTATAATTGGAGTTTTATTATGAAGAAGAGTTACTCGTTGCTCACAGCATTTTTGCTTGTGTTTGCGATGATATTTTCGTCTGCCACTGCCGGCGAAATAGACGTCAAAAAGCTACCAAAGCTTCTCACTTCGCCGACAAACGCCGGAAATGAATTTTACTTTTCATTCCCGCCTTGTTATGAGGAAGAATCGGCCGGATATGAGAACAGCTGTCGGGTGTTTGTTTGTTCGGGTGTAAAGCAGCTTATCACGGTTGAAGTACCTGGAAAGAGCTGGAAATTGACCAAAGTCGCCCAAGCAAATGATGCTATTGAATTTGTTATTCCTACCGGTGTTGCTCAGCCCTTCCTCAAAAGAGGCAGTGCAAAAGCGCCGGCAGAGCAAGTCTACAAGGGAGCCGCAATTCACGTAGCAGCAAAGGCGCCGATTATTTGCTACGGTGTGACACGTTATAACTACACGAGCGATGGCTTCTTGGCCGTACCGGTATCTTCTATGGGTACTGAGTATATCGTCGCTGCGTGGCCACAATATACTGCGATTGGTGCATATCAGTTAGTAGGTGAAACGACTATTTCTGCTGCGTATGATGAGACGGTTGTTATTTTTACCATGGGTGGTAATTCAGCATCACAGACTTCCGGAGGCTTAAAGCCGGGTCAGTCAACAACTTTTACCATGGACAAAGGCGACGTATTATGCTTTGCAAGCGATGGAGATATCCAAGACGTTTCCGGTAGCCGTATCAAAGCTACCAAGCCGGTCGGCGTGGTTTCCGGTAATCAATGCGCGAATGTGCCTGGTGGAGTGCCGTGGTGCGATTATACTTCTGAAATGGAGCTCCCAACTTATACATGGGGTAAAGAATATCATGTGACGCCATTTTATGGCAGAAAGAAAATGCCGATTATCCGCATTTTTGCAAAAGAAAAGAATACCAAGGTGTTCCGTGATGGTCAGCAATGGCTCATTATCCCTAAAAATACAGGTAAGCAAGACGACGGATATATTGAGCGCCGTGCGGATGACGGCTCGCCAAGAGCGATGGTGGTATCTGCCGACAAGCCGATTTATATTGTAGAATATAATACCGGTCAGGCTGACGATAACGTGTCAAGCGATCCATTCCAAATGGTGCTTACTCCCCTTGAGCAATATCAAAAAGAAATTGTGTTCTGTACTCCCGGTGCGAAAACAAGTAACAATAACTTTAAGTTGCACTATATCAACCTTGTCTATCAATTAGGCCCAGGCGGTAGTGTTCCCGATGACTTAGAATTTGCAGTTGTCAACAACGGTAAATTTGAGTGGAAAAAGGTAAGTGTTCGCTTCGGAAGTACACCCGGTATGGTATTTAGCACGCCTGTAAATGGATCGACGTATGCTTGTAAGCAAATTACACTTCCAGGTGACGGTGTATATCGTGTCCGCGCAAAAGCTCCTTTCGCATGCTATGCATACGGATTCTCGAATTATGACTCTTATGGATTCCCGACAAGTGTCGCACTTGGAAACTTAGATCAAAAAGATACTATCTGTCCGAGACCTACTTATACGGTGAATTGTGACGGATCTGTAAAAGACGGATTAGTAAAAGATTTCCCGGATGACAACGATGTACGTGTTAATTTCGGCTTGATTTATATGGATTTAGATCCGGATTCAAGTTATAACTATGATTTCCAATATGATAAAAACCATACCTTGGTAGCCGGAGAAACCCGCGAAACAGATTGGACACTCACGGTTATTGATCCGGCACAAAAAGCACGTGCAGTTCTTTGGTTCGTCGATAGAAACGGGAATGATACCTCGATTGTCATCGAATACAACCCATCGACCCTTACCCTCAACCCAAGTGACTTCTTAGATTTCGGCCTGCTCAAGCCTAATCAGACACTTACAAAAACTGTAACCCTTACCAATGAATCGCCGAATGACGTGACGATTAAGCGTTTTGAGCTTAAATCCGGCAGTCAGGGCTTTACGATGGAAAAAGTAACATTGCCATTTACCATGAAGCCGGGCGAAAAACGAGATATTACCTTTACATTCATGAAGCCCGATGATGGAATCTATCTTGATCAGATTGGTATCGGTGATGAGTGTCAGTTCGTGTATAGAACCGAGCTGAAGGCAGAAGTTGCAAGCCCGATTATTGAAGTTGATGACTATAACTATGGTACACGTGCTAAAAATTCCGTGACATCATGGAATCAGCTGTTAGTTAAAAACACTGGTCGTGTGGATTTAGAGCTCTATGGTGATGATCACACAACGGCACTTGCTGCGACTCCGGAGTTCAAAATTGTTGGTTGGTCACACAGCTATCCTATGACACTCAAGCCGGGACAAAATCTCCAATTACAGGTTGATTATGCTCCGACACAAGTAGGTCCTTCAAGTGCAAATATTACCTTCTCCAGTGATGCAAAAGTCAAAGACAGTATATCTGTCATTCAAGCCAAAGCAGTGGAGCCGGGATTAATTGCTACACCATACGATTGGAAGAGAAAACGTATTGCTAAAGATTATCCGGCAACTATTACCCTTGAGAACTCAGGTACAGCGCCCGTAACAGTTCAATCTGCAACTTGGGAACCCGGTGCAGACGGTTCGTTTAGTGTTGTAGGTGACTTAACTGTTTTTGCAAATCTTACCATTGGTGCTGGTGAAACAAAGACATTCGATGTCAATTTCAATCCTGCGACTACAGGTCAAAAGACAGCAACTATTCGCTTTAATACGACAACTCCTGGTGTAACTGCTTCGTCGCAGTTAGACGGTACCGGTATCATCGGTCGTCTCAAAACATCGGATATTGATTTTGGCACAACGGAAGTCGGCACTCAGGTGTACAACCGCAGACAATTCAAAATTGAGTGTGAAAACTGGCAATTTGAAGACTCTGTCACAATTACTGACTTGGCTGTACAGGCAGGCGGCGTAATTGTCGAAGCTATCAATGGTCAAGTATTTGGTGCAGATGGTTTCCGGTATAATAAATCGGAAATCACATTCCCATACACACTACAGCCGAAACAAGCTTTAATCTTCCTTGATTCTGCAGAGTTCTTGGCACAGCGTGCAGGTGTAGCGACAGCATCGATTACTACCGTAAGTGATGCAGAAACACAAGTTACTTCTAAGTGGACAGGAAATGGCAATATTAGCTTTATTCCTAACCCACAAATTACCGTAACGGGTGGATCCGGTACAGTATGTGTCGGTACTCCTACAGATATCGTATGCGGTGGTATTGTAAGCAATGGTAATTTCCCATTCACAGTTGACAGTATCGCTATTGTTGGAGATGCACTCAATGAGTTTAAAATTAAAACTCCATCTAATCCGACGACAAGCTTTACAGTCGCACAAGGTTCGCCTGCTGTACCGATTGTAATTACCTATACACCATCGGCTGCTGCTACTGGACCTTCTACAGTCAAGCTGCATGTCTATGGCACAAACACGTATGCAAATAACGAAGTTAAGTCAACAGATGCTGTAACAGACGTTACCGGTACCGGACTCAAATTTGCAAGCAGTGCAGTAATTGGGGTTACAGGAGTACAAGACAATCAATTCAAAGTCAATATCGGTGATAGAGTCACTGTGCCTGTCACATTAAAAGATGCAATTGATCCTAATGCTGGTGTATCAAAATTGATTGTAACAGCAACATACAACAAGAGACTTCTTGTTGCATTACCGAACTTGTTTACTCCGGGTGGAACGCTTAAAATCAGCAATGCTACAGATTTAACACAGCCAACGGATGCTCTCGGAACGGTACGTTTTGAAATCACTAATCCAAGTGGTTCAATTACCGCAGCCGGAAAGCTTGCTGATATGGTATTTGCAGCGTACTTACCAAATGGTGATCCATCAACAGCGGTTACTCTCGACGTACAAGTAATCGGTAGTGCATGTGCTGTCGTCACTTCCTCCCCTGGTACAGTGACAATCAACGAAACATGTGCATTTAATATCCGCAAAGTCGATGGTACCGGAAAAGCTTACTATCTCAATGCCGTTAGTCCGAATCCTGTCGGTAATAAAGGCGCAGATATCAGCTTCTCTGTTGGTTTAAAAGCAATGACTGAGCTTTCGCTCTTTACCTCAACCGGATCGCAAGTTGCAATCGTTGCAGTGGGCGTCCTTGAGCCCGGAGCATACAATGTGAATTTACCGGTCGATGGTCTCAGCTCGGGTTCGTACATCTTACGTATGACATCGGGTCAATTTACCAGCGAACAGCAAATCATCATCGCCAAGTAATCAATACGGCGATAACTAATCGAGAGCGGAAAGGAGGTAATCCTTTCCGCTCTTTTTATTTAGGGGGATTTTGTTTAACGTATATTAACATACGTGATACAACAATCCGAGTTTTTTTTCGTTACCGCACTGCGCAATTTTAACAATTCAACAATAAATTTTTCAGGAGTAATGTATGAATAAACGTTCTTTGGTCGCCGCAATAATGCTCATTGGTGTTGGGATTATTTTTGGCGTTGTACTCGTATCTAATTTTGGAAATAGTGGGTTGACATCCCTATTTGCAGGGGGAATTAAAGACATAGGTGCCAAAAATCCACCGGTAGCGATGAATGAGGTAGTTCGGGCTATTAATGATGCTCACATCTCGGTCGCAAAGTCGGTAAATCCAGCCGTAGTTAGTATTAATGTAATCACGGAAACCAAAATTTCTAAAAATAGAATACCGGATCTCTTTAAATTCTTTGGTATGCCGGATGACGGCAGTGGTCAAGGACAAGGAGATGGTGAGGATAATGACGGCGGCAAAGATCAGACTCAAAAATCTGAAGGAGCCGGTTCGGGCGTGGTCATTACTGAAGATGGCTATATTGTGACCAACAACCACGTTGTCGAAGATGCCAAAGCAGACGGTATTAAAGTAATTTTCAGCGATAAAAAAGAGTATAAGGCTAAGCTCATCGGTCGTGACCCGTTGACAGATGTGGCGGTATTAAAAATTGAAGCTACCGGCTTGAATGCAGTACATATTGGTAACAGCGATAATGTCCAAGTTGGGGAAATGGTAATAGCTGTCGGAAATCCTCTCGGGCTACATTCTACAGTTACTTCAGGTATTGTAAGTGCATTAGGACGCGGTGCATTAGGACTTAATAAAGATAATTATGCTATCGAGAATTTTATTCAGGTTGATGCAGCAATTAATCCCGGAAATAGTGGTGGTGGGTTATTTAATTTACAGGGTAGTCTGATTGGTATAAATACTGCAATAGCTTCGCGTACAGGATATTTTTCAGGCTATGGTTTTGCAATACCGATTAATCTGGCAAAAGCTGTCATCCTCGATATTATGGAAGATGGTAAAGTAGATCGTGGCTATATTGGCGTGCAAATTCGTTCGGTTGATGAAGTGATTGCTAAATCTATGAAGCTTGACAAAGTAGCAGGTGTGCTCGTCGATAATGTACTGCCTGATGGTGCAGCATCGAAAGCAGGAATCGAAAGTGGTGACGTAATATTAGAGCTTGACGGGGTAGCAGTCAATACTTCCAATGAGTTACAAAGTAGAGTCGTTATGCACCGCGCCGGTGAAAGTATTAAGCTCAAGATCTGGCGGGACGGCAAATTAATTTCCAAATCAGTTACCCTCCAGCCGCGTGATAAAGACAAGCTTGCTTCAGCAGATGCAAAAAAAGGGATGTCCGACGATGAAATGGACACCGATAGCGGCAAGCCGGTATCCTTTAAGCAACTCGGCTTCACGGTCGGTATGCTTACCGAAAAAGCAAAAAAAGATAATGATGTGGAAACCGGGGTGGTTATCACCAAAGTTGAGCAGTTTAGTGAGGCAGCAGAGCGCGGACTCTTTCCTAATGCTGTAATTCTCAAAGCAGACAAGCAGAATATCCAAACACCGGGTCAGCTCAAAAAAGCATTTGATGCCAAGCGGGGCGATGTGATTCGCCTGCAATTAAAGACAAAAGACGGTACACGTCTTATATTTATAGAAGTTCCAAAGGAAAATAGCTGATAATATTTCCCGGAGGAGACTCATCTCCGAAAACCTCACGGACATTTACGCTTCGTGAGGTTTTCTTTTTTCGTAATTTTGAGTAAAATTCTGTGTTTGTAATACATTGCATGTACACAACGGTAGTGTAGTCAGATATACGATGGAGTAGTGTTCTATACGCGCTCAGCATTGCAATTATCATTAAAAAAAGGAACTAATGGAGAATCTTAGAAATTTTTGTATTATTGCCCACATTGACCACGGGAAATCCACTCTTGCCGATCGACTCCTTGAAAAAACAGGACGTGTTACGAGCCGCGAAATGACCATGAACCAAATATTGGATGATAACCCTCTCGAGCAAGAACGCGGCATCACAATCAAGCTTCATGCCATACAAATGAGTTATGCTGCCAAAAGCGGTAACGAATATACATTGAACCTCATCGATACTCCCGGACACGTGGACTTCTCGTATGAAGTATCGCGGTCGCTTGCTGCGTGTGAAGGTGCATTATTGGTCGTCGATGCTACGCAAGGGGTGGAAGCGCAGACGATAAGCAATCTGTACTTGGCGATAGAAGCCGGACTAGAAATTATACCTGTGCTCAATAAAATTGACCTGCCGAGCGCAGCGACAACGATAGAGGGCGTAAAGCAACAGGTAATGGACCTTATAGGATGTAAAGAAGAAGATATGATTATGGCGTCGGCGAAGGCAGGGATTGGTATCGAGGATATCCTCGAAGCAATTGTCGAGCGTATCCCTCCTCCTAAAGGTGACCCGGAGGCACCACTCCGTGCTCTTATTTATGATTCAATCTTTGATGCATATCGTGGAGTGATTGTCTATCTGCGCATCATTGACGGCACACTCAGAGAAAAAGACAAAGTACTCTTTATGATGGCCAATGAAGTCTATGAAGTGGAAGAGGCAGGCGTTCTCTATATGAAACGACAGCGCACCGGCGTGCTGACTGCAGGTAATGTAGGATACATTACTGCTAATATTCGGCGATTACAGGATACGAAAGCGGGTGATACAGTAACCCATAACAACCGGCGCTGTGCTGAGGCTATTGCCGGCTTCCGGGAAGTAAAACCGATGGTTTTTAGTGGTATCTATCCGGCTGACAGCGATGATTTTGAGAATTTACGCGAAGCTCTCGGTAAGCTAACCCTTAATGACGCTGCGATATCATTCGAACCTGAGTCGTCAGCAGCCCTTGGATTCGGATTCCGATGCGGATTTCTGGGGTTATTACACATGGAAATTGTACAAGAACGATTAGAGCGGGAATTCAATCAAGTCATTGTGACCACCGTGCCGAACGTACGATATAATATTATCCGCACCGACGGCGAAGAGTTATGGGTGGAAAATCCTGCGCAAATGCCACCGCCGGGGAATATTGCCGAGATCAAAGAACCCTTTATCAAAGCACAGATTATTACCCCGACAGACTATATCGGCGCTATCATGAAGCTCTGCCTCGACCGACGTGGCACACTCCTGAATACAGTCTATTTGTCACCGACACGGGTCGATATCAGTTTTGAGCTGCCACTCGGAGAGGTGATTTTTGATTTTTATGACAAACTCAAGTCTGCTACACGCGGCTATGCCTCCCTCGATTACGACTACTCCGAGTATAGGGCCGGCGATCTGGTCAAATTGGATATCCTGCTTAATGGCGAACCGGTCGATGCACTGAGCTCGATTATTCACCGCGCGAAAGCACATGAATGGGGCAAAAAATTATGCGCCAAGCTCAAAGAACTCATCCCGAGACAAATGTTTGAAGTAATTATTCAGGCAGCCATTGGCGCAAAGATTGTTTCCCGGGATACCATCGGCGCTATGCGCAAAAACGTGCTCGCCAAATGCTACGGCGGAGATATTTCCCGTAAACGTAAGCTCCTGGAGAAACAAAAAGAAGGCAAGAAGCGTATGAAGCAGGTCGGCAGGGTAGAAATACCGCAGGAAGCGTTTCTGGCTGTGCTGAGTATTGATAATTAATATAATCATCCCACTTAATTCTAAACTTGTATGTCAGTACTTGATAAACTCAAAAGTAAAAAACCTAAAAAGCAGCCCGAGACACCGGCCGAGCATGCAATCTCTTGGATCAAAACCATTGTAGGTGCAGTAGTTATGGTTATGATAATCAATGGCTTGCTTGTCGCATCGTTTGTCGTGCCGACCGGCTCCATGGAGGATACCGTCGCAACCGGTGATTTTGTATTTGTAAATCGCCTGATATTTGCGCCATCGACTCCGCAGGTTTTTCCATTTCTCAATGCACCGCTTCCATTTCTTCGTCTTCCGGGCTGGCGTACGCCGCATCAGGGCGATGTCATCGTTTTTATCTTCCCCGGAATGCGCGATCAGGCAGAGCCGGATAATTTTGAATATTATCTGAAGCGGTGTGTGGCCACAGCGGGTGACACGCTCGTTATTAGGGATACGAAAGTAATTGTCAATGGGGCAGAATTTGCCCTCCCGCAGCACGGGAAATTTGAAAATACTCCGATGAATGTGGGTGATCAGTATCAGACTTTTCCGGTAGGAAAGGGATTTACCCGTGACAACTACGGTCCAATCCGAATACCCAAAAAAGGCGATGTCATACAGCTCAACACCAGCAACCGATCGGAATGGGATACTTTTATCCGCCGCGAAGGGCATTCGTTCGGAAGTAATGGTACGCAAATATTAATCGACGGCAAGCCGGCAACCAGCTATACAGTTGAGCGTGACTATTGCTTCGGAATGGGTGATAACCGTAATAATAGCCTCGATAGCCGCTATTGGGGATTCGTACCGATCGAGAATGTTGTCGGCACTCCGATGATGGTGTATTGGTCATGGGATACGGGGCTTGGTTTAGGTGATTTTTTCAAAAAATTAGGTACTATCCGTTGGTCACGGCTCGGGACAATTATCCGGTAATTCTTTGATCGGCCCAGACGGCAAGCTGTACGGTCGGAAAATGCAGAAGAGAAAAAAAAATCCCTCGCTAGTATGAACTAACGAGGGATTGTTGTGTCGGGGTGGAGGGATTCGAACTCTCGACCTCCTGTTCCCAAAACAGGCGCGCTAACCGGACTACGCTACACCCCGCACTTTTAGGGAGCGCAAAAATGCACCTTTTTTCTGAGATAGACAAACTTTTAGCCGATTATACACTAATTTATTTTTCTCCCAAGAATAAATTAGTGGACAAATATCCCGTTCAAGAGTGACGAGAAAAAAAATTTTTCAAAAAAATAAAAAAATGTTTGCGTAGTAATTGACAAACCCTTATTTTTGCCCTCGACCTCCTAATGGACTCCTTTCGTTGTGGTGGTGAAAAGGTGAGAAGGGGAGTGCCCCTTGACGAGTGGTGACGTCAAGGGGCATCTCACTGTCTGGGGGTAACTGTAGGTTTTTGCTCCCCTTCTCGCCTTTCAAGCTCTCCTCGTGGTAATTCCCTACTAAATATACATATTATGAATAAATACAATAGAATTTTTGCGCTTCTGTTTGCCCTTGTTTGTTCGTATTACTCCCTTTTTGCCAATGATGAAACTCCCGGCGCTCCGCAACAAAAACCCATCGCTTTGACCAATGCAAAGATATATACCATTACCCAAGGAGTGATCCAAAATGGTACAATTGTATTTGATAAAGGAAAAATCACTGCTGTCGGGCAAAATGTACAGATTCCTGCTGACGCTCAAATTATTAATTGTGATGGAAAATTCGTGTATCCGGGATTTATTGCTCCGGCGAGTACGATTGGTTTGGTAGAAATTGAAGCGGTACGCTCCACACGGGATGTATCAGAGTCGGGAATATATAACCCGAATGCCAAAGCTGAAGTTGCGTACAACCCTGATAGTGAAATTATTCCGACCATCCGTTCGAACGGTGTATTGCTGGCTAATGTGATTCCAGACGGTGGGATAATATCCGGCCGCTCTTCCCTGATGATGCTTGACGGCTGGACACGCGAAGACATAGCCCTCAAACGGGTGACGGGTCTATCGGTACAATTCCCGCGATTTTCTGTATTTACGGCACCGTATATCCGCCAAAGTGCAGATGAGCAGCGTAAAGAAAATGCAAAACGCCTTCAAGAGCTTACAGACTATTTTGAGCAGGCGAGAATGTACTCGGAAGCAGCAAAGAATGGTCTGACAGAGAATCAAAAAGACATTCGCTTTGAAGCAATGCGTGCGGTATTTGAAGAGAATCTACCGGTTTTGTTTGATGCAGGTGAAGAAAAGCAAATCCGTGCTGTCGTGCAATTTGCTCAGAAATTCAACCTCAAAGCTGTCATCGTAGGCGGCAATGATGCTTTACAATGCAGTGACTTGCTCCGTGAAGCCAATATTCCGGTCATCCTGCAAAAAGTCCATTCCGTGCCACGTCGTGACGAAGACGGATATGATGCGCCCTATACCCTGCCGGCACAGTTAGCAGCAGCAGGTGTGAAATTCGCGCTCTCCGACGGCGGATCCTGGCAGCAGCGTAATTTACCGTTTGAAGCAGGTACGGCAATCGCATTTGGCCTCAATGAAAATGACGCACTTCGCGCCCTGACTCTCACTCCTGCTGAAATCCTCGGTGTCGCCGGTAAGGTAGGTTCTCTTGAGGTCGGCAAAGACGCTACTCTCTTCGTGTCGAAAGGAAATGCACTCGACGGGATGACTAACTCATTGGATTTCGCCTTTGTACAGGGACGCAGTGTGTCGCTGTCAAGCAAGCAAACAAAGCTGGCAAAGAAGTATCGCACACGGTACGAACAGAAATAAGAATTCATATTCGCAACGATAAAGAGCCCTGCTTTCATCCTATTGAAAGCAGGGCTCTTTTGTTGAGATATTCTTCGGTATTTCTATAGCTTTTGGAGCATTTTCTTAGCGCGTGGGACGAACTCACTGGTCGGAAAAAAATCGATAAGTTTTTGGAATGCTTTCTTTGCTTCGTCATTCCTGCCGAGGCGTTGGTACGACTCGGCTACCATAAGCTGAGCATCATCTAATTTTGATGAATTTTTGTAGCTTATGACCTTCTGAAAATTGAAGATTGCCTGATCATATTTACTCACACCAAAATACGACTCACCAAGCCAATAGTATGAATTGGAAAGCACTTCAGGGCTTTTTTCCGTTTTTATGGTCTCCAGCAGCAGCGGAATCGCCTCATCATATTGCTTCTTGGAGATAAGATTGAGTGCCGAATGATAGAGCGAACCGGGCTTACCCTTTGTACTGTCGGGCTTTGCTTCTGCCTTGGTCTCTTCCTTTGCTTTTGCTTCCGGCTTGGCTTCTGCTTGTTTTTTGGGCTTTTCGTCGGGCTTTATTTCATCGGCTATAGTCGCAGTAGGGGGATCTTTTTTGAGAATGATCTTCTTGAGCGGTTTGGATTTTTTTTCTGTTTTAGCTTTTGCAACCGGTGCTATTTGTGGTGCTTTTTTGCCGGGGAGCATGTTCTCCACAGGTTCATCCGGTAGTATTTCGTCGTCGTCCTGCTTTACGGCAAGAGGAGGTTTGGCAGAAGCAGCAGGCTTACCTGCTTTGGCGGTGGACTTTGGCTGAAAGGTCTCGGCGACGGAGTTTTTCAGCAGCTCGACATCTTTGCGCACATTGGAAATTTCCCGTAGCGCAGAGTCGATTTTTTCCTCGCCGACCGACTGCCGGTCTTCGAGGCGCTGCATTTGCTCACGGAGGGTAAGAAGACGTTTTTTGGGGACAGCAGCCGCAGTATCTGTAGGAGTATCAGCAGTGGCAGGTGCTGCTTGTGTGGCGACGGGAGGCGGAGCAATCATCGATGAAAGAGGAGGCAACGGATGGCGCGTTTGTGCCGTTTTGGACGTAGAACATCCCACCACAACAGCGGCGCAGGCCAAGAGAATATACTGTATAAATTCTTTTCGCATAGACATAATCGGATATATATCACTTTCTATGGCAATCAATGTGCCAAAAGGGGAAAAATGCAGAATTGGAGGTATTTCGAGTAACATCTCCCGTTATTTGCCCATTACTGCCGTTGGGGAGAACGTAATGTTCGAATATTTGTAGAATATTCTCCAATGTAGTAGTATCAAACACCTCAATCCATAGCACGATTATGCAAAAAGTATTCTTCTTTCTTATAGCTTTCCTCCTCTTGAGCGCCAATTCAACGTATGCTCAAACTTCAGATTTTGATACCAAGGGCAAAGATTTTTGGCTCGCTTTCCCGCCGAATTTTCATGGTAGCAGTACGCAGGATGATGATGACTTTCTGTATATTTACATCAGTGCCGACATGCCGACAAAAGGCACGATTTCTTTTCGAGGCAAGCCGGACGTAGCATTTTCTATTACCGCAACCCAACCACTTTTCACCCATAAAGTGCCCTATCGTGACTATGAACTGTTAGATGCCGGAAATTCTGAAAAGCCGTCGTCCCGCGCCTTCCATATTACGGCGAATAATGAAGTTACCGTCTATGGGCTCAGTAAAGCGGCAAAAACAAGCGATGCATTTCTCGCGCTGCCGACTGATGTGCTGGGGAATAATTACTATGTAATGTCCTACAACTCTGATAATAACGCCTCGCAAACAGAAACGCCCTCCCAATTTATCGTCATTGCAACAGAAGATTCGACATCCGTAACAATTACTCTCCCGCCTAAGATATTAAATTCCCGTCAGCTAGGTGGCAAGGTCCGGACAATTACCCTCCAAAAAGGTGAGTCCTATTTAGTCCAGGCCAATCCATACTCCGATGATGATTTGACCGGTACTCACATCACTTCGAGCAAGCCGATTGCCGTCAGTGGCGCGCAGCAACGCGCAGCAATTCCCTACACAAATAATCAGGCAGCGCGCGATTTTATTATCGAGGAAATGCCTGCGGTGACGAAATGGGGATATGATGCATATCTGGTACCGTTCCCCGAGCCGGCTAGTAAAACAGGAAACGGTTATACCGATATATTTAGAATACTTGCATCAGAAAATGGTACCGTCGTTTCTCAGAATGGCATCAAAATCGCAACCCTCAACGCCGGCCAATTCTATCAGGGGAATTTAACGGCTGCGGCGACCATATCCTCGACAGCCCCGATTTTAGTCGCACTATTTAAAAAATCAACCACACCGAATGGTGGTCTCGGAAGTGGTGGTTATGACAGTGACCCATTTATGATGCTTGTCCCGCCGGCTGAACAGTTTATGAAATCCTATCGCTGGATTAATTCACAGGCATCATCGACAACAAGGGATTTTTTTGGGAATGTTACGGTAACGAAAGTCTATGATCAGCAATTTGTTATCGTGGTGGCTCCCGATAGTGCCATCAAATCTATCTTGGTTGACAACAAGGCGCCTGTTGAAAAGTTTATACCAATCCCACAATCCAACTACTCGTATGCGACAATCACAAGCAGCGATGGCGTCCACACAATTTCAGCCGACAGCGGAATCGGTATCTATGTCTTTGGCTACGGGAATGCCGACTCGTACGGCTATATCGGCGGGATGAATATGATCAATACGAAATTCGTAAGCTCGGCTATCAAGCCGCTCGATATCTCGGCTGCGTCCGGCGATACGGTGTTTCTGCCGCTTATTCTCGATTCTCTGCAAGCCAAGCCACGTATCCAATCCGTTGGAATTGATCATTATACAGCTACCATTCGATTCAATGCCACTTTGCTGACGCCGACCGAAGAAGCACAACGCGGACCAATCGAAAATGGCTTTCAGACGGCTACTATCTCCGGGAAATATGCAAATCAACGCGCAGGCGATACCCTTACAACGATTAATCTTACCGCAGGTCTCGGTGACGCCGAATCAACTCCGATTGATATTCTCGCCTTTACGTGGTTCGACGCAGCAGGGGATACCATCGACTCCAAAAACTCCGCCAAATCAGCCGTCTTTCACCTGACCGATGTATGGACAGACCCCACGCATGGCATACGATTAATCAATCCGCAGGAAGGAATGATGTCTTTGTCAATCGAACCCAACCCGGCGGCTTCATTGCCCGTCACCATCTCCTTCGGCGGGGAAATTGACCCCACGGCGACACTTATCGTGTATTCGATGATGGGCAGGCAGATTGCCGATTTCTCCCATCAGTTCCGAAGCTCAATCCCGACAGGCGGCGCCCCGGGCACGCTGCAACTTGCTCTTCCCAATCTCGCAAAAGGCGTCTATTTTATTCGCCTTGCATCGGGTGAGAATAGTATCGTACGCTCCTTGCTGGTGGAATAATTCACCGAAAGCAACGCCTGTATGCTGTGTAATATCTTGTATAATATACAGATAGATTCCGGCATTGTAGTCAATTGATAATACATTCGCACACCTTGGTCATGTTCCGGTATTATCCACGTAAAATTGTTGCCGTAAATTTGCGGACGTAATTATTTGTGTATAATATCCGGAGCAGGTCAATGAGACGATGGAATACTCTCGTGGTAGCATTTGCAGTAGGTGTGTTAGGAACTAATCTTCCGGTGCTGGGGCAAATACCCCTCCCGCTGACCCATGAAATCGAAGTAGAACTTCCAAAGGCAGATGAACGAAATGTGGTCAAGTACACGCGTCCTTTCGCCGCTGCCAATCACCAGACGATGAATTTTGACGGCAAACTCAAGCCGTTTTATCATGGAGTCGCCTCCGGTGACCCGCTCCATGATCGAGTGATTCTCTGGACCCGCGTTACTCCCGATACCGACGGAGAAATCACCGTCCAATGGAAAATTGCCACCGATACCGCTCTCGCTACAGTCGTCCAATCCGGTACGATAGCCACCAATCAAGCACTCGACTACACCGTAAAAATCGACGCCGTCGGTCTGCAGCCGAATACGACGTACTATTATGGATTTGAAGCACTTGGCAGAAAATCGCTCACCGGACGTACACGCACTGCTCCCATAGATGGCGTACAGCAATTACGCTTTGCCGTCGTGTCGTGCTCGAATTATCAACAAGGATTCTTCAATGCCTACGCTCGCATCGCCGAACGTAAAGACATCGATGCCGTTATACATCTCGGTGATTATATTTATGAATATGCCGACGGCGGGTATGGCTATACCAAAGAAGTAGGACGCGGGCATGAACCCAAAACCGAGGTAATCTCACTGTCCGATTATCGAATCCGCCATGCATTCTACAAGCTTGACCCCGACCTCCGCCGCGCTCATCAGCAGCATCCGTTTATCGCAATTTGGGATGACCACGAAACGGCGAACGATTCGTATAAAGATGGCGCAGAAAATCATGATAGTACCACCGAAGGGAGCTGGCAGGAACGCAAGCTGGCAGCCGAAAAAGCGTATTTCGAGTGGATGCCGATTAGGCGTAAGGCTTTTGATAATAACCAGATATACCGTTCGATATCGTACGGTAATCTCATGGATTTAATCCTTCTCGACACTCGTCTTGAGGGACGCGAAAAGCAGCTCGGCGGGAAGGATACCGCCGGAAAAGGAGCCATTGATACTGCCTTGTGGAAGAGCCCCAATCGTACCCTTCTCGGTTCGCAGCAGCAACAATGGCTGCTCGAACAATTACAACAATCAAAAGCAACCTGGAAAATACTCGCCAATCAAGTCATGATGATGCAGGTTGAGGCGCAGGTATTAGGTCTTCCAACTAATTTGGATGCATGGGACGGCTATCCTGCCGAACGTGAAAAAATATATACCTTCCTGCAATCGAAAGGAATTAAGAACCTGGTCGTCCTCACCGGCGATATTCACTGTTCATGGGCCGGAAATCTGACATTCAATCCATTCGACTCCACGAAATACTCCCGCCTCACGGGCGAAGGTTCGCTCGCCGTGGAATTCGTCACACCAAGCATATCATCGGCTAATATCGATGAATTGCTGAAAGTGAAAGGCCGCACTCCATTTATACAGCAAGCAGAAGGTCTTATAAAACAGCTCAATCCTCATCTCAGCGATGTAGAGCTCACAAGCCACGGATATTGCGTGCTCGATGTGACTCCTTCAAAAACGCAAGCCGATTATTTCTTTAGTGATTCGATTACCGTGCCGGTCAAAACAGAAACCTTCTGGAAAGGATTCTCTGCGCCAAGTAATGACCCGCGCATTACGGCTACATCGACTCCCGCACCTGCCAAGCCCAATGCGCCCGACTTTGCTCCCAATGACCCGCCGCAAGGCAGTACGTCGGTCTTTGAGTTGAAAGAACTCACCTACGACGCACATCCACTGCTCGTTCTCGGCGTCTATCCGAATCCCGCTAATACTATTGTTACTATAGGGTATGCTCTCACATCAGCGCTTCCTGTCACCGTGAAAATCTTCGATATCCACGGCAATGAAATGATGACAGCATTGAATACTTTTCAGGAAGCAGGAACGTATTCACTCTTTATCGACACGAAGAATGTGGCGAGCGGAACGTATTTCTGCAGGTTTATGACAGGTTCGGGTGAGGCGACACGGTCCTTCGTCGTGCGAAAGTAATGATGCTTGCAAGTTATTGAAAAATAAAGCCGCTTCCTCGGTTCGGCCGGGGAAGCGGTTCTGATTTTATACGCGTGAATGTTCACATCTTCACAATCCTGAGTTCAACGCGCCTATTCTTCACTCGCCCTTCTTCGGTGGAATTATCGGCAATCGGTTTGCTCGGGCCATAGCCGATAGCCGAAATTCTGCCTTCGTCAATTCCTTTGGTAAGCAGGTAATTTTTACAACTTTGTACCCGCGCCTGCGAGAGACGGGTATTGCTTTCGGGCGAACCCTCACTCGAGGTATGTCCCGAGAGTTCGATTTCGATGCGCGGATTCTCGGTCATGAAGGTAACTAATTTATTTAATTCTGTCTTGCCTTCGCTGAGGAGTTCTGCGCTTGACACGTTGAATTGAATATTTTTAAGGGTAATTGCCTCGCCAACCTGCACTTGTTTATCCTGAAACGTGACTGCTTTTGCCTTCGTGAGGTAAATGGTACGCTCATCCGCATGCTCATCCTGAATCACATCAAACACTTCACTTCCGCTCTGATATCCTGTAAAATTTGCCTCCGCTACATTGAGGCCGATGGGGAGTCCGCTGAGGGTGAATTTCCCGTCAGCATCGCTCGTCGTCTCGCCAAAACCCCGCACCATGACCGTGGCGCCTACGATGGATTCGCCTGTTTCTCGGTCATGTACATAGCCCGAGATGGAATTTTGGTACAGTATCGGTTTAGGATTAATGAGCAGCTTGATAAAGTCAATCGCGAAGCCATCGGCAGCGCCGGTGGTGTCGTCAATTTTCACGGAAAGGGTGGAGGAATTAAGCACTTCGAGGAGTTCGGGCGGGATACGCACGGAGATGAACTTACCAATCGGACCGCCCTGATTGAGCGAATTAAGCACATTTTCGAGATTGCCAAAGCGTTTGCCATTGATATACGCCATATACTTCGAGCAAAGATTCGGTGCCTGAAAATCATCGACAAACATCGTAAGCATCGCCCCGGTGACTTTCACACCTTTGACAGCAGCAAGCGGGAGATTAATTGGAATAGGTCGGGCAGGACTCGCCATCGAATAACCATCATAATTACAACGTGTTGCTTTCTTGCCGTACATACTTCCGACGGTGATACAGTCGAGTCCGGGCACATCTTCTTTCTTCGCCTGCCACGGATACGGATGGATGTCGGTCGCCCGACCGGTGAAGGGATTAAAACCCTGCGGAAAGCCAAATCCAAGATTATCAATATCGCCGACGCGGATCATCACATCGCCTTCCTCGGTGTTCTTGAGCGTGGCGGAGTTGGACTTCCAATCACCGTCATTAGGCGTGGTCTGCGCAAACGCAGGAGCGGACGCAAGAATTACACTACAAAGACAAAAAAGTAGAAGTACGCGCATGATAGTACCTTGTAAATAATTGATACATAATTAGTTGTAATTGATGGTTGAATTTGGAATGTTGTACAATATACCGTTGACCGTAGGGGCGAATTGCATTCGCCCTGGTCGTGCTGGGTAGTGCGCATGCAATTCCGTTGCCAAGTCAAGATTAGTTTGAAATAATTGATTGGACGGGAAATAGTTGTAGCGCCTATATTTCAGTAAATTTTAGCGTTACAATCGGTTTTGTTTCTGTTATTTTTTTCAGATACGATTGATAGCGAAATATTTCTGAATGGTCTTTATAGGCAAAGTCGAATTCTTGGATGTAACCACTTGAGAAGTTACCCGATCGGTCAAGCATTTCCGAAAATTTCTCTTTAAACGCCTTTCTTTCTTTTTCTTTTAATGAGTTTTTCCAATACTTCATAGTATCAAATCTCGATAGTTTTCTTCCAGCGCCGTGTGCACAGGAATACAATGCTTCTGAGGCTAATTCTGAATAGGAATTTACCTTTACCAATAAACTTCCACGGGTCATTGAAAGCGGAATCACGACCACCTTATTTTCTATCAATTCCGTGCTTCCTTTACGATGAATAAATGTATTATCTGCTTGGAAACGTATATGGTTGTGTATTGAATCCTGTATTTCGTACGGCGTGCCATTTATTTTTCCTTGATCGTCGAGAGATGAGAAGTCAATGCCGAGGTAGTCTTTGGGTATCTTGGTCTTGTCACATTGTATGTAGTTCGAGTTTTGAAGAAAAATAAGAGTCTTTATACAAAAGTTTTTTCTTCGGTCATGTCCGAACTCTAACGTTTCATTATAGTACGTGTAAAACTTTTCATCAACGAACGATTGGTGTATAAAATCAACCTTAGAGCCATACTCTAGCGAAAAATCTTGAACCAATCCATAGCAATGTTGATAGAGTGCAATTCCCCTGTTTCTTGTACCCGTGTGACAAATGATGTACACATTATTTGCATCTTCTTCTAACGATAAGAAATGGTTTCCTCCACCCAAACCATCATCGGTCATTTTGGTATGAGCCAAGCTAAATGCTCTATAGTGTTCGACTTTGTCAAAAGGCCTTAACCAGTCAGCTTTAGATATTTTCAAGTACATTACTCCACAACCAATATCCTTACCGGTTATTAATGGATACAAGTAATCCTGAGACGAAAATGCAACGCCTACAGGAATCGCCTTCTCATCGCAGAAATGAATATCGGTAAATGCACAAACTTTATCTATGTACTTATTTTTAGAATAGTTAATTATCTGCTCGTTTGCATTTTTTTCAATAGTGGTGCTGTCGCAAAAATATCGTAGGTTGTCCATAATAATAGTAGTTAATACAGTGATCTAAAATTAATGTCTAAATAGCTTTTCTCTTCAATTTCCCAGTTCGGTCAGTTGCTACAACTGACCGTCTTACCTATGAAACGCCCTGCTCATTCATACTAATATTCTAATCACCAAGGCGGAAGTTAAATCTGAGCGTTCCCCACCCACCACTTCTACCTGCCCGTCAACTTTCACCTGTGAAAAACATCCTGCTCATCCGTACTTCGGATAAGTGATTGATTTCTCTCCAGATAATGGAGGGAAGCGCACTATTTCATGCAATCCTTTGTATTTACTTCGATAGGAACGACATCGGAGATTTCGAGTATTTGATAATATGGTACATGAATTACTATCTGTATTTCTGAATCGGAACCGTCAGGAAAGAAATTAAGAACGGATGCCGCTTGAATGCCCTTGAATATATATTTGATATTCGCTTTGCAAATTCTATATTGATGGCCAATAAATTCAGGTTGAGAGGGAATATCGTAGTTAATATACAATTTCTCAAAATTAGGATCTTGGAGTATAGTTATATTTGATGTATCAACATTATGAAAAAAATCATATATTCTATAGTACTGTAACCTAGTATGTTTTTGGAGCGCAATTGCCGCATCACAATTTTTTTGGTCTAACGCTGCTGCAATCTTACCAACACCCATTGATCCTGCCTTTCCGACATAAGAGTAAAGTCCATTACTATAGGATTTTTTTAAATTCCAACATGTGGAATCAACTTCAACTGCATAGTTAATCCAAAAAGTGTCCGTCCCATTATACCATGTCGAAAACGTATTTTCACGACTTGTGTGAGCTTCAACTGCTATAATCATCGATCGCTCATGGATTTTACATAAATCGCTTGAGTCAATAACAAAGACGTTATCAGCTATTCTATGCGAAAGATTCGGAGAACATCCCGATAGAAACAATAGAAATGAAAGTGCGAAAGTAATATGACAGTATATGTATGTTTTACTCATCTATTTACTCTCCGTCGGTGTTAGAAGTACGAATATTCCCCGTTCGGTCAGTTGCTACAACTAACCGTCAACACTTACCGCTGAAACGCCCTGCTCGTCTGTACCTTGTGTAAGTATCACCAACCAAACGTTCGACCCCGATAGGATCGTAACTGTTTGAAGCATGCTATATGCTACAGACATTCAATCCCGCTGGGATTGGTGCTGTGTATCTCTGTATCACTGAATATGAGAGCTATTGTTCTATGGGCTGTCGTGTAATTGTTTTGGTGGTAAGTGGTTACGGATAGGTGGAAAACAATTACTTGGACAAAAATCACCAATATTCATACTCATAAGTATAATATGATAATAAAAGATATGTATAGTATTCAGAATATTGCTTCGATTCTATTACATACCCTTCAATATTGCGTAAACATTCTACGCAGGGATATGAACAAAAATCCCATGAATAAACTGTCTTGATATTTCCCGTTTTACCATTTTTATTAACTATACCAGTTATGTAACTTACCGTATCTCCACCTTTACTGATGCCAATTTTAGCAATACATTTATGGCTTGTATCATTATCGTATTTGTAATTAGACACCTTTTCTGGATCCTTTTCAAATAAATATTCTTCTACTTTAGTGATTCTCCCTATAGAATCATAGTAATAAATTGATGCCAAACTTTTTTGGTCTAATTTATCTCCAGCGATGTCGCTGAGAAAAGTATATTGCTTTATAGTTTTGATTTTATGAGGATTTTGGGCTAAACAAGTACTTATAAGCCCTAAAAACAGAACGAGAATTATTTTCATTTTAACCTCCTATATTTCCCTTCCGGGCAGTGATGATAATTGCCTGTCAACACCTACCTATGCTTCAATTCGGTATTATGCTTGAGACTTCGACAAGCTCAGTCTGACGGGCGGATTTTTGCCGGACTGAACGTTCTTACTTCGGTTAATTATATCGAAATCTTCCTTTCGCTTATACCTTATCTCTCAAACAGTTAGAGCGAATACCATTCACCTACTTCTTCTTCACCTGCTTCTTCAACGCATCCTCGACATTCCCGCCAAATTGGGTAATCATCTTTCGGAGTCCATCATAATCGCTGTCTTGCGCCGGGGCGAGTCCTTCGACGCTGTAGGTCTCAAAGAGCGCCTTGCGTCCGACGGGCGTCGCTTGAAATGCGAGCAAAGCTTTGATGATTTTTTCCTTGACTTCCGTAGGGATATCCTTGCGGAAGACGAATGGATCATTCGGTATATCTTCTGTAAAATCAATAATTTTCACTTTTTCGAAGATATCGGGATATTGTTTTTGTACCCGGGCGCGGGCATCGAGGAATTCACCGGTTTTTTTATCCGGCGGGGAGTAATACGTCGCGCCGGCATCGACCTGCTTTTGATACACCATCGTGACGACATTATCATGCTTCATCGCAAATACTTCTTCGGCGGGCTTGATATGGCGTTTGTCGAGCAGTGCTTTGGGGAGAATATAGCCGGAGGTCGAGGCGGCATCGACGTAGGCGATTTTCCGGCCGCTGAGCTCATAGAGCGAGTCAATTCCACTATCGGTGCGGGTGATAAACTGTCCTTTATACGTCTTTTCACCATCGCGGCGTATCACTTTCAGGGCTGCTTCCACGCCGTATTTTTTATGCGCGAGCACATAGCTGAACGTGTTCATCGCTGCCACATCTGCCTTGCCGCTGCCGAATGCCTCGACGACGGCAATAAAGCTTGTCGGGAGCGATGCGGCGAACGTATATCCCGTTTCCCGCTGCAAATACGCGACGAGCGAGTCGGCGCTATTCGAGATTTTCTGAGCGTCCACCGAGGGAACGAGGAGCAGGCGGATAGGATTCCCTTTCGTGCCCAGCGTCGTGCTTTCGAAGGTCGGTCGGAGGGATAAATAGGTCAAAATCAGCAGTAAGAGAGGGAGGTAAAATTTAGCAAACTTCATAGTAGATTTGTCCTTATCTTTGGCAGTCAGGCCAAGTTTCGGTAATTTTGCAGTTGAAATCAATGATTTACTCCGAATTTACGGTAATCCTGCCGAACCATCAAGTAAAAAATTGATTTCGTTTCATTTTGGTACCTATCAGATATCTGCCCGAATAGTGAAGCTGGTCTCTGCCAAAATCGGCGAAATAGTACATTCACAGAAGTCATTACTATCATCAATTTGCCATGGAACTATTTATACAGCATTATTGGGGGATATTTCTTGCCCTCGGACTCGGTCTGATACTCTATAAGTATATATTACGATTGCTATTTGGAATGGTAATTGTTCCGGAAGACCGCATCGGGCTCGTGACCAAAAAGTTCGTACTTTTCGGCGATAAAAAAGAGCTGCCCGACGGCAGGATTATCGCCACCGACGGTGAGGCCGGCTTTCAGGCGAAAACACTTGCTCCCGGACTCTATTTCGGTAAATGGGCATGGCAATATGAAGTGACGATGGGAGAGTTTACTATCATTCCCGAGGGGCAAATCGGGCTCGTTCTCTCCAAAGACGGTGCCGAAATTCCGACCGGAAATATTCTCGGGCAATATGTCGAATGCGATAATTTCCAGGATGCTACTAAGTTTTTAGCCGGAGGTGGGTAGCGCGGTCGTCAGACCACCTATATTACGGCAGGTTCGTACCGGATTAATACAATGCTTTTCCAGGTCTCACTGACGACAATGGTGCGAATTCAGGAAAGTATGGTGGGAATTGTGACCACGCTCGACGGTATGCCGATCGAAGCCGGGCAAATTGCCGGAAAGCTGATCGAAGGGCATAATAATTTTCAGGATTTTGATAAGTTTATTAAAAATGGCGGTAATCGGGGATTGCAACCGCAAGTGATATTGGCGGGTTCGTACAATCTCAATCCCTGGGCCGTACAAGTAGAAGAAATCCCAATGACGGAGATTCCTATCGGATATGTCGGCGTGGTGATTTCGTATATCGGGCAGGAAGGGCATGACCTCACCGGCGCTGATTTCAAACACGGCAATATCGTCGAAAAAGGATATAAAGGTGTATGGCTTGAGCCGCTCGGCCCGGGTAAGTATCCGGTGAATAAATATATTATGAAAGTCGAGCAAGTGCCGACGACAAATTTGGTGCTCAATTGGGCATCGGCGCGCAGCGAAGCTCATAATCTCGATAAAAATCTCTCGACGATTACCGTGCGCTCGAAAGACGGGTTCCCGTTTAATCTCGATGTAGCGCAAATTATCCATGTACCGACGACCGAAGCACCGAAAGTCATTGCCCGCTTTGGAAATATGGTGAATCTTGTGTCGCAGGTGCTCGAGCCGACTATCGGGAATTATTTCCGGAATTCAGCCCAAGACAGCGATGTTATTGCTTTCTTAAGTACCCGGAAAGAACGTCAGGACTCCGCAAAAGCACATATCAAAAAAGTGCTCGATGAGTATAATGTCAATGCCGTCGATACCCTGATCGGCGATATCGTGCCGCCGGAGTCGCTGATGAAAACGCTGACGGACCGGAAGATTGCCGAAGAACAAAAAGTAACTTACGAAACCCAAAAGAAGGCGCAGGAAACACGCCAAGGGATGGAAAAAGAAACTGCCATCGCCGATATGCAAAAAGATATCGTCAAAGCGCAGCAAAGCGTGGAAATTGCCGAGCGAACAGCGAGCGCGACCGTCAAAAAGTCGGAAGGGGATGCAGCCGGTGTGAAACTAGCCGTCGGTGCAGAGGCAGAAGCAACTAAGTTACGCGCCTTCGCCGAGGCAGAAGCCACGAAAGCACGCGCTCAGGCAGATGCGGAAGCTATTAAGTTAAAAGCAGGCGCGCAAGCCGAACAAATTGCCCTCACGGGAAATGCCGAGGCCGGAAAAATCCTCGCAATCGGTAAATCTACCGCCGAAGCGTATGAGCTGGCTGTAAAAGCATTGGGCGGTGAGAATTTCACTCGGTATAAAATTACAGAAGAGCTCGCCAAAGGAAATATCAAGCTTATTCCCGATATTTTGATTGGTGGCGGCAGCGGCGGGAACGGTTCGGCAATTGACGGTCTTCTCGGCCTGAAACTTATGGAAATGATGGATCCCAAGAAAACCGGTGAACATCATGCTTCATAAGAGATAACACATTGTATTAGATCATTTTACAGATAATTACTATCCTATTTTTTATCATTTTTAGAGAATTGAATGAATATTCATGAATATCAAGCCAAGGAATTATTGCGCCGCTACGGTGTGCCCGTACTCTTTGGTAAAGCAGTGACGACGGCCGAAGAAGCAGGCACTGCTGCTTACCGCGATTTTGTACTCCGCGGTATTTCGACAATCGTGCTCAAATCACAGATTCACGCCGGAGGACGCGGTAAAGGTACCGTCGTCCATGCTACGACCAATCAGCCGGTCGAAGTATTCGGCAAGCAAGTACGCGGCGTGACGGTCATCCGTGAGGGAAATATCGCCGATAAAGCATATCAGTATGCAAAAGCTACCTTTGGCAATAAGCTCATCACCATCCAAACCGGTGAAGAAGGCAAAATCGTCAATCGTATGTTTATCGAAGAAGGATGCGCCATCGCAACCGAAATGTACATCAGCATCGTGCTCGACCGCCAAACCGGTAAAAATATCATCATGGCATCGACCGAAGGCGGCGTGGAAATCGAAAAAGTAGCCGAAGAGACGCCGGAGAGAATCCTCCGCGAAGTCATCGATCCGGTGACCGGCTTCCAACAATTCCAGGCACGTCGCTTAGCATTCGGTCTTGGACTCAGCGGCGACGGCTTCAAAAGCTTCCTCTCGTTCATTACCAAGCTTGTCAAAGCGTATGACGATATGGACTGCTCTATGCTCGAAGTGAACCCGCTCGTGCTCACCGATGACGGCAAAATTATCGCCCTCGATGCGAAAGTAAATTTCGACGATAATGCTCTCTACCGTCATGCAGAATTCAATGAGCTCCGCGACCTCGCCGAAGAAGCACCTCTCGAAGTCGAAGCATCAAAATACAATCTCAACTATATCAAGCTCGACGGTAATGTCGGCTGTATGGTCAATGGCGCAGGACTCGCTATGGCAACGATGGATATTATTCAGCTTGCAGGCGGTTCCCCGGCGAACTTCCTGGACGTAGGCGGTGGAGCAAATGTTGAGCGTATCGCCAATGCCTTCCGCATCATGATGAGTGACCCGAATGTAAAAGCCGTTCTCGTCAATATCTTCGGCGGAATTGTTCGCTGCGACCGCGTGGCAAATGGTATCCTCCAGGCATTGAAATTAGTCGAAGTCAATATCCCGGTCATCGTTCGCCTCGAAGGCACTAATGCCAAAGAAGCACAGGAAATTCTCCAGAATTCCGGCATGGCTTTCTTGGTGGCGACGAACCTTCAGGATGCCGCCAATAAAGTGACCGAAGCCCTCGGCTCGACCGTGGCAGCGTAATCAATCGCTTGAGTTTTATAATTAATCCCGACTGCTCATCATAATGGCAGTCGGGATTTTTTTGTTTAATAATTATCGTTTGGTCTTTTTTAACCGCCGTAGGGGCGAATTGCATTCGCCCTTGGCTTAGCACGACTTGGGCGAAAGCAATTCGCCCCTACAGATGTGTTTATGGTCTTTTTTAACCGCCGTAGGGGCGAATTGCATTCGCCCTTGGCCTAGCACGACTTGGGCGAAAGCAATTCGCCCCTACAGAATGGTGGTAAGTTCGTAATTTTTTCGTAAGTTGTATTCACCTCCCGAAAGCAATCGGGCTTTCCCGTACTTTCTGAGGAAATATTTTTTACAACCATACACACGAGGGTTTTATGAAACTCTGTACTGTCTTTCTCCTCGCACTCTGTGCCACCCTTCTTCCTGTCAAAGCAACCAGCGTTTTTGACCATGTTTCACGGGTGAATTCTGAATGGAATAATCCTGTTTTTTCGGTCGATGCGTTTCGTAATGAGCGCTGTGATGACGCGCTTTCCGAGCGCCGACTTGTGCAATTACACCTCCAATCGGTCATTCGCCTTCTAAAAACAAGAAGCATAACCGGCTTATCTGCCAATCAACTACAAGCGCGTGCAAATAATATTGCTCTCCTTGCCGGTTACGCAGAAGCAGGATCATTCCCGCGAAATATTACCCACAGAGGTCGTATTCCGGTGTTTGTCGATGACCGCAATGTGCCGTGCGCCGTTGGATATTTAATGCTCCAATCCGGTTATACCGACTTTGTAGGCGAGACCCGCACGAACGTAAATAATATCTATATCCGGCAGATCAAGAGCGATGTATTTACAAAATTTCACGCCGAAAGCGGGCTTACGCTTGATGAACTGGCGTTGATACAGCCATGTTACGGAGAGTATTTAAAAATAAGTAGCTTACCTTCACCTGATTTTGCCACGAAGATTCTTGCTACTGACACTCTGCGTGGGATGATGTATGCGTTCGGAGTATCTATTACAGATGCCACAGTAAATAAGCTTGCAGTTTTTAATGGAGTTACGTGGACTACTATACCAAACAATATCAAAGGGAGTGCTTCCTGTATGACCGCCGCGAACGGAACGTTATACATTGCCGGGGATTTCTCCAAGGGGAATGGCGAACTAATCGGATTGGTTAGCTATGATGGAAATTCATGGCAAGAGTTTACCGCAAACGATGAAATTAGATGTTTAACGGTAGATAATACAAAGCTTTATGTAGGCGGAAAGTTTACGTCCATAGCAGGCAAACCGGCAAAGTATTTTGCTGAATATGATCTTCAAGCCAAAACCTGGAATACCAATAGTGCAGACTTCAATGCCCCTATCAATGCAATTACTGTTTATCTTGGAAAAGTCGTGGTTGGTGGTGAATTTACAAAAAATGGCACAACGGAACATTTGTATCTCAGTGAATGGAATGGCACAAGCTGGAAGTCGGTAATTTCACCATTTAATAGACCGATAACTGCTTTATATTCTCAAAAAATAATAGGTAATTCCTCTAAAATCTTTGAGTATTTATATGCTGGATCCTCTCGTACAGATGCAGCCGATACGGCGCATCATACACTTATCGCGGTACAGTCAGATACGGTTTGGAAAGATTTTATGGATTTTACGAGGTCCCGTATGAGTATCGAGGAGCGTATTCAAGCAAGTGATTCTCTACTATTGGTAACGGGGTTTGAAAGTATCAAACTGTATGGTAGCACAAGAGTACTGGTGAAAGTACAATCGAGGTCAGGCGGACACCTTATGTCTATGTACAATGATTTTCTCAATCTCTGCGGGGACGATATGCTTGGTTCAAAACGATTGGGTTCTAGTACGTTATCTGCAAAATATTTTCAGAATTATCTCTATATTAATTCTAGCTATGGTGTTTCCAGAACAGATTTTGAAATCTCAGATGTCGATGAAAATACTCCACTTGCAAGCTCGCTCGCTGTCGTTGGTCAAAGCAGGGAGAGTGTCACCTTCCGCCTGCCAAGCGAACCTCACACGCAGGTCAGCATCTCGCTGGTTGATATTCTCGGTGTGGAAGTGTCGCGGGAAGTAGTATCTGCCGGCGATCAGCTCACCCTTCACACGTCACATCTCAGCCAAGGCGCTTATTACGCCCGCATTACTGCCGATGGTAAATCATATACCAAGAAGTTGCTCGTGTCGTATTAATTGATTGATACATAATATAATTACACAAAAAAACAGCCCTTTGGGAGAAATTCTCAAAGGGCTGTTTTACTATAAATTGCCTGCCAATACCTTACATCCGACGTGCCGAGCGGAGTGAATTCGCATAGCCGAGGTATTGTCCGGTGCCATCATTATTGAGAATGGATTTTCCATTGCCGTCATTATTGAAGGTGGGGCCGATATTCGTCGATTTTCTGCTGGAGATAAAGCGATAATTACCATTGGCTTGCTTGCCGATGTACATTCCTACGTGGTCGATTTGTGTTCCGTCGCCTGCGTCGGCGTCAAAGAAGACCAAGTCCCCAATTTTTAATTTCGTTAAATCAGTTGTATTGCTAATTGTATGCCCGCTGAAGACGACGACACCAGGAGCGGATGCGGCGATATCATACGAACGTCGTGGCATCTTTATGCCGATATCATCAGGACCCACATTATAGCACATCGGAACATTATCCGCATAGTTAAATCCGCTTAAACTATGGCGATATCCCCATATCATTCTCATGAATCCCGAGCAATCCAAGCAGGTAGCGCGCGATGTATCATACGTGCGTGTGTATGGGTTGACGAGATATTTGTTCTGAGAAGAGCTCCAGTAATGAACATAACTCCAGTTAATTTGAAGGTAATCGTTAAAGTCTGAACCCTCTTTATACGTACCTGCTGAGTCAGGACCATAGAGAGCATTTTTACTGCCGCCGGCGATATATTCCATGGCAATAGCGAGAATATCCAAACTCGAGGAATTCGCACTATTAGAGGCAAGTGCATTATGGAGCCACGTGGTATCGACAGTACCTGAGAATTTTGAAGGCAAGGTTCGTACCCATACCGAATGAGTCACCGATACATTCCCTTCGGTAAATGTACGAGATGCACCGTCGAGCGAAACGGTATAACAGTTTGTTTTATAAGAAGCTAGCCATTTGTTGTTGACGTTCTTGTCATACACTTCTACTTCTCCTGTGCTGTAGGTGTCGATTTTGAAGCGTCCTTTGTAGGTTGTCTGAACAGCCGAAATGGTATTCTTGCTTGACCGGCTTGTTGCGTCGGTGTCATTGCCGAGAATGGTCGATGCGTCATTGCTGCATCCGGAGATGACGATCCAGATGGCGAGTATGAGAGTGTTGATTTTAGCTAGTGTTTTCATGAGGATTATTTTTAGGATATGGATAATTGATTATTTAGTAAATACTTACAGTGCTGCACGAACAGCATTTACAAATTGTGTGAAGCGTGAAGTCTTTGAATTAGCGCGATTCGTTGGGCCATTGAATAGATTAGAAAAGAGTGCCTGGCGCAATCCTTTCGAGATTTCCAATTGAACACCTGCGCTGTTTGAATTGCGATTGGTGATATTGTTGGGTCCTGTACCGTCGAGTCCGCTTGGGCAAAGGGTATCGGCGGTAAAGCCCGCTGCTCTGAGTTGAGTGTAGATAGCGTTTCTCAGGGTAATATCCCGGCCACCGCAATAGACTATTTCCGTAGTTTCGGCGCATCCGTGCATCGCGACGGTTCTCGTTGCTGCCTGCACCATCGACACTGCTGTCGGTTCGTCAAAATTGTTAGCAGTAATATGTAATACAGAATTAGCGGAATTGGGAGATTTCAGACCTGTGAAGCTGTAGTAGTCATAATTGGTGGATGCGACGGCATCGGCGATTTCGGTCGTTCCGGCTTCGATACCACCGCCATGTGGGGTGAATATCAAGGTTGTCGAGTTCGTCGAGCGGCTGTCTCGTGAATATGCATCATCAGCTTCGCCGGCGTCGAGTGCAGCATAATTTGCGTAGGTATCGGCTAAGATAGATGCACCTTTGGCGTGTGTTGCATGGTCTGTGCAGGGACGTTCGTATGAATCGTTGCTGAATGTGTCGTGTGCCTCACTCATCGAAGAATTGTCGCTGCTACAACCGGTAGCTATCATTGAAAGTGCGAATGCGAGAGCTCCGAGTGAGCTTAATGTGCGAGTTGCCTTCATGGCGTTTTCCTTTAAAAAAGTATAAAAATAAAATGTGTCGTGTTTTCTTGAACGCAAAATTAGAGGTGCTCACTAACCGAATCCTCACCGTGCGGACTCACCGGAATTTTTTTTTATAATTTTTTTGGGAAGGCGCATGTGTATCTTTTTGTACGAATGAATATTCTTACGACCGCTTTATTTTTGAGATATTTATTCAATAATTACAGGCAAGGCATAATGCGTAAATTATACTCTAGTACCCTTGTAGTATTCATAACGATACTAATTTTTCAGCGTGGAATACTCTCGCTTCATGCTCAGACGCAGCAGTGGAAAGCATGGGCAAGCGGACTGCCATCAGGTACATTCCCTAAAATGGCGGTGGCACCCAATCATGATATTTTCTATTCGCTTGTCGGCACCGGGAGCGCGCTCGGCACACTGTACAAGGCAAATACGACGCAGACTTCACCTACATTCACGGCGCTGCCACCGATTCCTTTGCCTGCCTCACATGTCAATAATATTCAATGTATTACCACGAATCAGGTAAGTGAACCAATCGTCGGTATTTTTCGCAATGATGTAGGCGAGCCATGGCTTTTTCGCTTTGATACACACACTCAGCAATGGCAGGCCGCGGTGATTGATGCTCCACCATCCTTGGGGGCCTATAGTATAGCGCGTGCACCGAACGGAACGATCTGGGTCGGGGCCAAGTGGTCGTATGTCTATAAATCGACGGATAATGGACATACATTCACCCGTATCGATGAGTCGGCAATTGTGAAGTCCGCCTATCCTTGCTATTATCCATCATTATTCGGGTATGAGTTTAATGGTGCTATTTATGGTATTAATGTCGATGGCAATGGGAGAGTCTATGCCGGCACGGAGAGTGCAGGGATGGTGTATTCGGATGATGAAGGTGTATCATGGCATCCGGCAGATAAATTTGCCTGTCGGGAGCCGGACCGAACGCAGAAGGACACCACAAGTCCCATGCTTTCGCTCACGATGGGAGGCAACTGCGCCGGGATAGGCTTTACGGCCGATAATAATGTGATCTGGACAGGAGCAAAATTATGGTCGCTCAACTGGAAAAATTCACTCGGATTCGCTGATATGAAGAATAATACTACACAGCCCATAGCGGGTATTCCGGATTATCTCATCCTGCAGGGGCAACAAGTCAGCAAGATTGTGACTGCCGCAAACGGTCAGATATTCCTGCATTCCGGTGGTGGCTCTACCTCGGTCGGCATCGGAATGTATACCTCAATCAATGGCATACAATGGTCAGAATTCAATACCGGAATCACCGGCCAAAACGACGGACAATCACAAGGTTCACTCGCCGTGGACGGTTATACAGTGTATATGGCAACGCATGACGGAAAAATCTGGTTCTATACAGCGCCCGGCGGAGGCACATCGGTTGATGAACACCCGGCAGGGGAAGACATTGTCCTCTATCAGGATAAATCACAGAATGAACTGAGAGTAGAATGTGCTCAACTCCCGTCCAACAGCACGTTGCAGGTAAGAATCTACACATTGCTTGGTGAGCAGGTATTCAATTCTACCGGCGCCGCCGGTGTATTCTCGCATACAATAGATAGTGCTGCTCTTCCTGACGGAGTTTATCAGGCAGTAATTACCAAGGGCAGCCACTATCATGCAGTGCGGAGAGTTGTTATCGCGCGGTAGTCCTTATAATGAGCGGGTAAAAAGCTGCTTCTTTTGGCAAGAAGCAGCTTTTTTTATGCTGTTCATTGTATTTTTTTGCCTCAAAACGGTGAGGGTTCGGTGAGTGAGCACCGGTAATTTTGTATTTGAAATCACAACTCAATTCACAAACATGTATGTAGTATGTCCTCCTTACGCGAAACATTTATCCTCAAACTCGTAAAGTTTGATGATCCGGAAGAGAAGAGAATTTCCCTGACGCTACGGAATATAAAATCAGAGGAAGCCGTTAAATTCAGCTCTACCGAGGAATTAGCAGAATATTTAGATACGGGCGAAGCGTCCGCTCAGCCACGAAAAACACAATCATAGCCTATCAATTTTTAATGTATATTATTCAAAGGAAGAGAAACGTGACAGACAACCAGCGACGATTAGTGCAGTCTTCATTTGCCAAGATTGCTCCGATTGCCGATACGGCAGCCGAACTTTTTTACGGACGACTTTTTGAACTTGACGGGAATTTACGTCCACTTTTCAAGGGCGACATGAAGGAGCAGGGGAGAATGCTGATGAGCATGATTACCTTATCCGTCAAGGGGTTGGATAATTTAGACGCGCTTGTGCCTACGGTCTATGAGCTCGGCAAGCGTCATAGTAATTACGGAGTAGAGGATCATCATTACGAGACCGTCGGAGAGGCGCTGCTCTGGACGCTCGACAAGGGCTTGGGCGATAAATTCACCCACGATGTGCGCGAAGCGTGGACGGTGACCTATACGCTCCTGGCGGACACCATGAAATCAGCGCAAAGGTATGTCGAGGAGTGCCGGCAGAAGGAATTCGCAGCACGGCTGAATGCTGCGTAAGTGATATATAATACAAGGAGGAGAGGCGGACTGCATTCGCAAGAGGGCAGTCCGCTTATTCTTTTTCGAGTGCGACCATTGCGACTGCGAGAGTAGCGGAGTGGGAGAGGGAGAGGTGAATGCGGCACTCGCCCCACCGCTCGGCCATGAGTCCGGAGAGTTCGATGACCGGCTTGCCGCTTGGTTCATTGCGCACACCAACGAGATGAAACGCGAATCCATCGCGCATACCGGTGCCGATTGCCTTGCTGAATGCCTCTTTAGCGGCGAATCGAGCCGCGTAATGCTGCCCTTTGTGGAGCTTAAATTTCTCGCAATATTCCCGTTCCGTCTCGGTAAATATCTTTTTCAAAAACCGTTCACCGAATTTCTCGATCGATTCTTCGATCCGTGCCACGTCTGCGATGTCTGTGCCGATACCGATGATCATACGTCTTGCCTACGATTAGTTGTGGATACTACTTGTTCAAAATTACCACTTTATGCTATGCTGACCAACCTCTTCTCCCCCCGAGAGTATCGCGTCCTCGCGATGCCCTCGGTTTTTGGGGAAGAGGGTTCATACCAGCAGGCAAACCGAGCCGCTCGCCAAGAACGAGGGGCTCTTGGGGGGAAGAAGAATACTTCCGAATTTTCCATTTGGAGGAATTACCGTTTATCCGTAGTTTCGCCGCCGAAATTCTTTATTTGCGCCGGTTTGCCGATGTATTCGCAAGCTGCTTGAAATGCTGAAAGATATATCATGCTCTACCGTACGGCGTATCAGCCGGGGTGTGATAGTAGGTTCGGTGATTCTCAAATAGAACAATCCTTCACAACTCCATGAACCTCATAGCCAATACCTGATGATACTATCTATTACTACCACGCACCGCCCTGCCACCGATTTAGGATATTTACTCCATAAGCATCCCGATACATTTCAGACATTTGAGCTCTCGGTTGGGAAAGCGCATGTATTTTACCCTGAGAAAAGTGAGGAAAAAACGACTGTGTGTCTCTTATTAGACATCGACCCTATCGACATGGTGCGGGGAGCGCGCAATCTGGGCGGAGATGGCTTCGCTCTAGGGCATTATGTCAACGACAGACCGTATGTAGCGTCATCATTTATGAGTGTCGCTTTGTCGAAGGCATTCTCATCGGCGATGAACGGAAGGTGCAAAGACCGCCCGGAGTTGGTGGACTGCAAGCTGCCTTTTGAAGTGAGCATCGCCGTTCTGCCGGCACCCAAAGGTGGTGAACTATTAATCCGAAAATTTTTCGAACCTCTCGGCTACTCCGTTGAGCTCATCCGCCACCGGCTCGATACTGCTTTTCCTGAGTGGGGCGAGAGCGCGTATTTCACGTTGAAATTGAAGCATGTTATTACTACCAAAGAACTTCTTTCTCATCTCTATGTTCTGATTCCTACCTTAGATAATGATAAGCATTATTTTGTCAGCAAGGATGAAATCGACAAGCTTCTGCAAAAAGGCGAGGGCTGGCTCAAGGAACATCCCGAAAGAGAACAAATCATCCGACGGTACTTAGTTAATCTTCAATTCCTTTCCCGTCAAGCACTTGAGCGGATTAGTGATGGTGAAGAAGTAAGCGACGCGGACGATGAGGCGATCGAAAAAACAGAACCTCAAAAGCGCAAAGAATCACTCCATGAAAAGCGAATAAAATTGGTTGCCGAAACAATTGCCGCATCGGGCGCGACAAGGGTGCTGGATCTGGGGTGCGGTGAAGGGAAATTACTCCGACAATTACTTAAAATAAAACAAGTTACAGAAATTGTAGGAATGGATGTGTCCTATAATGAACTCATCAAAGCCAAGGAGCGCTTGCGATATGATGAAATGCCTGTGAAGCAGAGGGAGAGAATTACCCTGTTTCAAGGTTCACTTACCTATAGAGACAAGCGCTTAGAAGGATTTGACGCTGCGGCTATTGTTGAGGTAATCGAGCATTTGGATACGAACCGGCTTCGGGCATTTGAGCGGGTCGTTTTTGAATTTGCGAAGCCCAAGACGGTGCTTCTCACGACTCCCAATCAGGAATATAATATCATGTGGGAAAAGCTCGATGCCGGTACAATGAGGCACACCGACCACCGCTTCGAATGGACGCGCAAGGAATTTGCAGACTGGGCGCATTCGATTGCCGAAGCATATTCATATTCCGTTGAAATTGTGCCGATTGGCGAGGAGGCGGAGTCGGTCGGCGCTCCATCGCAAATGGCGGTATTTACTAATAAAGTGAATTAAGATGGCGAACACAGCAGAGAGCTGCGAGTGGTCTCCTCGTGCGCTGCTGCGGTAAAAAATACTGACGCAGCAAGTATTCTATTTTTCAATAAACGAACGTGTTATGTCCTTCTCTGAACAGCAGATACTCGACTTAGCCCCCGATGAGAGTTCGGCAAAAGCCGCGATGCAATTAGCCCATTCAGCAAAATGGGTGAAGCGATGCGTGCATCCGCAAGCATTGTGGGGTGATTGTCAGGGGAGTGGTAAAAACCCATACCGTACCTCGATTGACCTCACGAATCTGGCTTTTAAATGTACCTGTCCGAGTCGGAAATTTCCTTGTAAACATGGTCTCGGGCTGATGCTGCTTTTTGCCAGACAAGGGCAGACATTTAGCACAGAGTCCGAGCTGCCCGATGAACTGCGCGACTGGCTGCAAAAAAGATCACAGCAGCAAGAACAGAAAGAACGCAAGGCAGAGACGACCGTATCCAAGCCGATTGATGAAGGCGCGGCGCTAAAGCGTGTGCAAGCGCGTGAAAAAAAAGTGCGTGCCGGCATTGACGAACTCCAGACATGGATAAAAGATACGGTGAGAATCGGAATAATGAATCTATCGCAGAATCATTATGAAGCGACTAGAAGTATCATAGCGCGGATGAATGATGCACAAGCGCCGGGACTGGCTTTTTTACTAAAAAAAATAAATGCAGTTAATTTTACGGAAGATGGGTGGCAGCAGCATGTAATTCGTTTGTTGTCAAAAATTTATATCATTACGGTGAGTTATACAAACAGAGCCGCCTACGAGCCGGATCTGGCTGATGCGCTTGAAAGTATAATCGGCTGGACAATTCCCAAAGAAGATGTACTCACAGCCGACGGTGTCACCGACCAATGGCAGGTACTGGCACGGCAAATTGAAAATGATGATCAATTAACCGTAAGCAGTACATGGCTTTATGGTAAGAATACCAATAGATTCGCAGTGCTGATGGACTACTATACCCGCAATCAATTACCGTCGGATATCCTCTCGGTCGGTCGCAAGATAGAGGCAGAACTTTGTTTTTATCCGGGGCGCATTCCCATGCGGGCGTTGATAAAGCGCCAGTCATCGCAGCAGCAGGGAATCGAGCTGACCGGTGGATTTACGACCGTGAAAGACCTGAAAAATCATGTGGCGGAGATGGTTTCGATTCTACCGTTTGGTGGTAAAATTCCGTTGATTTTTAAAGAGTTTAAATTGGTATTGCGCTCCAATCGGTGGTTCATCGTGGATGCATCTTCTATGGCATTGCCGCTGTCAAATTCAAATGAGCGGTGCTGGGAAATATTAGCAATTACCAAGGGGAAATACTTCTCCGGATGCGCCTTGTATGACAATACCGCGCTCACTATTCTATCGTTTGTATGTGCCACCACTTTGTACGATTTTTCATGAATCTACCGGAAGAAATTACCAAGAATGCAATAGTGGGAACCGATAAATATTCCCTGAAAGATTATCAGCATCTCCAGGATATTGCCCATAAAATTGAAACGCAGGCGACAGACCGTGAAGAGATGTTTCTCCTCATGTCGGCGATTGCATTTACGTACGACGATGCAGGTTCCGACGGAATGGAGCTCACCGGCACGATGCCGGAGCCGGACGATGAAACGACCGCAGAGGCAAGTGATATATGCACAAAGCATCTTACTGCTGCGCTTCAATCCAATGAAGAAATTCTCTTCCGCTATATCGTGACTCAATTCCTTCGCGCCGGTGTGCGTGCTGCACCTCAATTACTGCCGTCGATTATCCAAAAAGCATATACTAATAAAGCAGATGCACGCCGCCTGCTCACTATTTGCGGGAGCACTGGCAGGTGGCTGTGCTCGCTTCATCCGTTATGGCATGAGCTGATTAAGAGTTCGGACGAACTAACGGTATGGGAAACCGGCAATCTAGCTCAGCGAAAAGAACGTTTTGCTGCGATGCGCGCAGAGAATCCTTCGACTGCACGCGAACAGCTCGCACGAGTGATACAGCAGGAAAATGCACAAGCCCGCAGCGAATTTATTGAATTGCTGGCACCCGAATTATCCTTGGAAGACGAGGAATTTCTTACTCTAACTGTCAGAGATATAAGCACTAAAGTTAAAAAAACCGCCTATGAATTACTCAAAAAACTCAAGGGTTCTGCTCTTAACAGACAATATCTGCATTTTGCCTCCCAAGTGATATCCGTCGGCACCGAAAGAGTGATGCTTATTGCCAAAAAACAGGTCATGCACTGGAACGACACCATTACTCCTGATGAGAGTATTTTTCGGTCGGGAGTTGAGAAAATCAGCAGCCAAAAAGGTGTGGATGATTATTCATATTGGGTGGCACAAGTGATGGCGTATGTGGACCCGAGTGAACTTGCTGCGAATTGTAAGTGTACGGAAAAAGAACTCCTTACACTCTTACTCGCGCACAAGCACAAGGCGCTGATGTTCCCGTATTTAGTTCAATCTGCCATTCATTTTCACAATCAGGAATGGGCGGCGCTTCTCCTCGAATCCACCAATGTGCTCGAGCCCGCGCTGCTGCGCCTCGTACCTGCGCGCAGGCGAAAAGAGTTCATCATGAAATTCATCCGTGAAAATTTCAACCACCTTTTGTCATTCCTTATCGATGAATCCTATCAGGAAATGGAGAATGATATTGTGGTGCAAATTCTCACGGGGCTATCGGCGAATCCTTATCAAATCAATCCGACACAGTATCAGCTTCTGGCGCTTTGCCTACGTTTTGATGCAGCGCATCTGCTTGAAAAATATGTGCGTAATGATAATAATTCAACCCAATATTTGTACTTCCAAAAGCATTGCTTTGAAATGCTGCGTATCATGCAGATAAAAAAAGATATATTGACTTCTATTCCTTAACTATGAAGTTGTTTAGGATTATTTTTATAGGCGATTTTTGGGGTAGAAACATGCTGACTATGACCGGAATGCTGTATTCCCAAGCGAAAAGCAGGCGTCATAGCCGCCCTCAACTATGGAAGTAAAGCAATGTTTCGCTCTCCGTTGAAAATCCTAAACAACTTCTATAAATAAATTATATGACTTCGACAAATCTACTTCGTAATTCGGCCGAACGGCAATTTGCTGAAGAAATTGACGAGCTGAAAAAGCAGGATACCCATACCCGCCCCGTTCATTGGCAAATGTCGCCTCATGCAGTCTTGACCTATCTCATGGGCGGAAGACTCTCAAATGGCTTTACAGTATCGCCTAAGTATATTGGTAATAAACGCTTAATGGAAATCGCCATTGCGACGCTGACCACCGATCGGGCGCTGCTCCTCTATGGACTGCCGGGGACGGCGAAGTCGTGGGTATCCGAACACTTAACGGCCGCCATCACCGGAGATTCTGCGCTAGTGGTGCAGGGCACTGCCGGTACAAGCGAGGAATCTGTTCGCTACGGCTGGAACTATGCTCTCCTCCTCTCCGATGGTCCTTCGCTTCGGGCAATTGTCGAAACGCCGGTCATGCGCGCTATGAAAGAGGGAAAAATAGTGCGGGTTGAAGAGCTGACGAGAATTAGTTCCGATGTGCAGGATTCACTGATCACGGTGCTGTCCGAGAAAATGCTCCCTATACCCGAACTCAACACACAAGTGCATGCTGTGCAGGGTTTTAATATCATAGCAACGGCAAATAACAGAGATAAGGGTGTCAATGATTTGTCGAGTGCGTTGAAGCGTCGATTTAATACGGTGATTCTGCCGGTGCCTTCGACAATTGAGGAGGAAGTCAGTATTGTCAACCAACGCGTGCAGAGCTTTAGTGCGTCGATCGGACTGCCGATGCCACGGTCAATTATGGGTGAAATTACACGTATCGTGACGATTTTCAGGGAATTACGGAATGGTGTGTCGCAAGACGGGAAAACAAAACTGAAATCACCGTCCGGGACATTAAGCACAGCTGAGGCAATCTCGGTGATGAACAGCGGACTCGCGCTCGCCTATCATTTTAGTGATGGTCAGGTAAAAGCGGATGATATTGCGAGTGGGATCATTGGTGCAATTGTCAAAGACCCCATTCAAGATAAAATTGTGATGCAGGAGTATATGGAAACAGTGCTCAAGCAACGCGACGGATGGAAAGATATTTACCGTTCATGCAGAGATATTATCTAGTATAACTCTATGGCAATTCATGTGTTTGGCGTTCGGCATCACGGACCTGGTTCGTCTCAGAATCTCCTGCGCTCTCTCTCGGCGCTCCGGCCGGATATTGTGCTGATAGAAGGTCCGCCCGAGGGTGAGGCAATGCTCCAATGGGTGACGGAGCACGGCATGAAGCCGCCTGTTGCGCTTCTGGGATTTGTACCGGATAATCCTCAAAAAGCGGTTATTTATCCGTTTGCCGGATATTCACCGGAGTGGAATGCGCTGCAGTATGCCTACAGAAATACTATTCCCGTGCGATTTATCGACTTGCCGCTGAGTCATACACTGGCAGAAACGGGCGAGGAAGCCGAAGAAACGGTGGATTCGGAGAGGGAGGAAATGCAGAGTCGGAAGCGAACGAACTATTTTGAGTATTTGGCGGAAATAGCGGGATTTGATGACGAAGATGAGTGGTGGGAACATCATTTTGAATTGCATCAGAATTCGGATGAATCGTTTCAGGCAATTAGTTATGCTGTGGAATCGCTGCGGGATGCATTTCCGGTAGAAGATGTGCAAGAGCTTCGCAGAGAAGCATTTATGCGGAAATGTATTCGTATTGCGCAGAGTGAAAATTTCGAAACAATTGCCGTTGTATGTGGAGCATGGCATGTACCGGCACTCCTGAAAATGCCGACCAAAAAGGCAGATGACGAGCTGCTGAAGAATCTACCGAAAATAAAAGTGGACACGACATGGATACCGTGGACGAACGACCGATTGCTCGCCGAAAGTGGCTATGGGGCGGGCGTGACCTCACCCGGATGGTATCAGCATGTCTGGGATTATCATGATGATGATGGCGCGCGATGGCTGAGTCGAACGGCGCAGGTCTTCCGCAGTCACAAGGTGGATATATCATCGGCGCATATTATTGAAGCCGTGAAGCTGGCGCAGGCATTGTCGCGGTTACGGAATGTATCGGTTCCCGGACTGAAAGAGCTGACGGAAGCAACGCAAGCCGTGATGTGTATGGGCGATAGTATTCTCCTTAATATTCTCAAAAAAGACCTAATTATTGGCGCTGAACTTGGTCAAATACCGGATGGAGCACCCCGGCCACCACTCTATAATGATTTCGAAAAACGGGTGAAATCCCTGCGATTGAAAGCAGTGAACGAAGAGAAAATAATTTCGCTTGATCTGCGGGAACCGTTTGACGTGCAAAAAAGCATCTTTCTCCATCGATTACAGATCCTTAATGTCTATTGGGGTAAGCAGTTGCATGTGCGCGGCAAGGGAACGTTTAAAGAAGAATGGACGCTTTTCTGGCATCCCGAGCTCATTATACTCTTACTCGAAAAAGCATCCTGGGGCAATACGATTGAGTCGGCGGCCGGGCATTTTTTGGAGCATAGCGCGCAGTCGGCCGGAAGTTTGCTTGAGATTACGACGCTGGCGCAGAAGGCATTGCCTACCGAACTTCACAATGGTATCAAGGCCGTCATGCGGCGACTGGATGAGCTCGCCGCATCGACTACCGATGCTATTGCGTTAGTCGATGCATTTATTCCACTTGCACAGATGTACAGATACGGCACCGTACGCAATACCGACCGTGAAACCATCGGGATTATCGTGCAATCGGTTTTCTACCGGATTATTTCTGGTTTGCCGTTTTGCACGTCGAATATCAATGAAGAATCCGCCGTCGATATAGCCCATAAAATCAGGCAAGTACATGATAGTATTCTTCTTCTCGATATAGTAGAATACAAAGAACAGTGGCTGGCGACCGTTTCGATGATTATTGGCAAGCAGCAGACAGAAGCGATTATTCATGGATGCTGCTGCAAGATACTCTATGACCAAAAAATTCAATCATCTACAGATATTGCACTGCTTTTTAGCCGGGCGGTCTCGGTGATAGGAAATACCCGGTATGCTGCATCGTGGCTCGAGGGATTCCTTGCTGAAGGCACATCGCTTCTTCTCTTTGATGATGAGTTGCTAACGATCCTCGACGCTTGGCTTATGGGATTGCATGATGAAGATTTCTTGCATATCCTCCCGTTACTCAGGAGAACATTTTCCTCAGCCACCGCGGCAGAAAAAAGAAAACTCGCTCAAAAAATTCTGTCCGGCGGCGAACCTCATGCAGTGTCTTCAAGCCCGAGCGCTTCCTTTGATACAGAACGAGCGCAGAAAGTGCTGCCTATTTTTGAAACACTACTGCTTCGGCAACATACATCGCAGTAGATTATCTATGATATTATGGATGCAAGTTCATTAAAACGCTGGAGATTAGTACTCGGCGGCCAGACACAGGAAGATTTTAATTCTACCTTTTCGGTGGTGGAGACGGGTATCGACCGAACACTGGAAGCGCTGTATAATCCCAATCCCAAGGGTGGTCTCGGTCCGTCCTCGCCGAATGTAGCCCGATGGCTGGGCGATATACGCGAGTATTTTCCGAATTCAGTGGTGAAAGTAATGCAGCAGGATGCCCTCAAGCGACTCCATCTGACTGCAATGCTCATGGAACCCGAAATGCTCGAAAGTGTCGTGCCGGATGTTCATCTGGTGGCAAATCTTATGTCACTCGGCAGATTAATTCCCGAGAAAACAAAAGCCACCGCGCGGCAGGTGGTGCAAAAAGTCGTCGATGAATTACTCCGAAAATTAGCAGCTCCCACCGAACAGGCAATTAAAGGAAGTATAAATAGGGCAACGAGAAGCAGGAATCCACGGTTCAATGAAATTAATTGGAATGATACGATTAAGCGGAATTTAAAGCATTATCAGCCGGAGTATAAAACCATTATTCCCGAGACACGAATCGGCTATGGCAGAAAAAGAAAATCCCTCAAAGATATCGTACTGTGCATAGACCAAAGCGGCTCGATGGGCACATCGGTAATTTATTCGGGAATATTCGGTTCGGTCATGGCTTCTATCCCTGCCGTGAGAACCCAAATGGTAGTCTTTGATACAGCGGTCGTGGATCTAACGGATGAATTACAAGACCCGATTGACCTGCTCTTTGGTGTGCAGCTTGGCGGTGGAACGGATATTGAAAAAGCGCTGACCTATTGCCGCCAAATCATCTCCCGTCCTTCGGATACGATATTGATACTGATAACTGACTTATACGAGGGCGGAAATGTGAAAGAAATGCGAAACAGAGCCGCCCAAATTCAAGAGTCAGGAGTACAAGTGATTGTACTACTTGCGCTTAATGATGATGGCGCTCCGTCATTCGACAAGCAGAATGCCGAATATTTTGCCTCAATAGGCATCCCCGTATTTGCCTGTACACCCGATTTATTTCCCGATATGATTGCCGCGGCGATAAGCAAACAAGACATCGCCGGCTGGGCGGGAGATCACGATATTAAACTTAACACAACCCATGGAAATTACCATACCTGAATTATCACTCGTCGTCTTAATCGGTGCCTCGGGTGCCGGCAAAAGTAGCTTCGCGCGCAAGCACTTCCTGCGAACGGAAGTATTGTCGTCGGACGAATGCCGCGCCTTGGTGTCGGATGATGAAAATAGCTTGACTGCCACCGCTGATGCGTTCGATGTACTCTATTATATCGCCGCAAAACGTTTGAAAAGAGGACTTTTAACAGTCATCGACGCGACCAATGTACAGAAAGAATCACGCAAAGGTCTCGTTGAAATAGCAAGAGCGCACCACTGCCTGCCCGTCGCAATAGTACTCGACCTCCCGGAAGAAGTCTGTGAAACACGAAATGACAACCGCCCCGACAGGAATTTCGGTCATCATGTGATTCGTCAGCAACGGCTTGCGCTGAAAAAATCATTTCGCAAGCTCAAAGAAGAGGGTTTTCGGCAGATATATGTGCTGAAATCAGTCGAGGAAGTCGATGCAGTGACGCATATTACGAGAGAAAAACTCTATAATAATATGAAAGCAGACAGCGGACCATTTGATATCATCGGAGACGTCCACGGATGCTATGAAGAAGTAGAAGAATTGCTGCATACCCTCGGATACACGATCAAGCAGACGGACGCCGAGAATACGTTTGGCTTCTCGGTCACAGCACCCGACAATCGAAAGGCAGTTTTTGTCGGCGACCTTGTCGATAGAGGACCCGATTCGCCGCGGGTATTGCGCCTTGTGATGAGCATGGTCAGCGCGGGTATTGCATATTGCGTGCCCGGGAATCATGATATGAAGCTCCATAAATACTTGATGGGAAAGAAAGTACAAGTCAAGCACGGCTTAGAAATTACTGCCAAGCAGCTCGAAGCCGAATCAAGCGAATTCAAAAGCAAGGTCGCGTCGTTTCTCTATAGTTTAATTAGTCATTATGTGTTTGATAATGGGAAATTAGTCGTTGCTCATGCCGGACTCAAAGAAGAAATGCAAGGACGGGGTTCGGCAGCGGTGCGCGAATTCTGCCTCTACGGCGAGACGACCGGCGAAATCGATGAATTTGGCTTGCCGGTCAGGTACAACTGGGCAAAGGAATATCGCGGTAACGCATTGGTAGTCTATGGGCATACACCGGTGCCGGAAGCCGAATGGCTCAACAAAACAATCGACATCGACACCGGCTGCGTTTTCGGCGGCAAGCTCTCCGCCCTCCGCTATCCGGAGAATGAATTGGTGTCTGTGAAAGCAAAGATGGTCTATAGTGTACCGTCAAGACCAATTGACTTCAGCGGCGCTGAGAATAAGCTCACCTCACAGCAAGAGTATGACGATGTTTTGAATATCGAAGAAGTGCTTGGCAAAAGAATTATACAGACACGACTCAGGAATAATATTACGATTCAGGAAGAAAATTCTATTGCGGCATTGGAGATAATGAGCCGGTTTGCTGTTAATCCTAAGTGGCTGATATATCTGCCGCCTACAATGTCACCGTGCGCGACAAGCAATCTGCCTGAGTACTTGGAGCATCCTCACGAAGCATTGAATTATTTCAAAAAACGCGGTGTCGAAAAGGTCGTTTGTCAGGAAAAACACATGGGTTCACGTGCCGTGATTGTGGTGTGTAAAAATGAAGAAGCAGCCCTTCGGCGTTTTGGCATTGAAAACGAAGGGAGCGGTATCTGCTATACCCGCACAGGTCGGAATTTTTTCAATGATCCTCTTCTGGCAAATGAATTCATAAGCAGGGTGCAGCAGTGCCTGACAACGACCAACTTCTGGGAGACATTCGAGACCGACTGGGTGTGTCTTGATGCCGAGCTAATGCCTTGGTCTGCAAAGGCACAAACATTAATTAAAGAACAGTACGCAGCCGTCGGAGCAGCAGCATCGGGAGCTCTGCCGGACGTCGAAAAAGCACTTCAACAGGCATTCGACCGGGGGATTACCGAAGCGCTGCCTTCCCTCGAAAAATTTACGTCAAAAAATAAAGCAATTGTCAGCTATGTGCAAGCATACCGGAAGTACTGCTGGCCTGTTCACTCGCTCGACGATTATTCTCTGGCACCATTCCATATTCTGGCGACCGAGGGACAGGTGCACTGCGATAAAACACATGAGTGGCACATGGAAAATATCGCCGCAATCTGCGCCGGAGACCCCACGCTTTTTACACAAACACCCTATCATGTCGTGAATCTAAGCGATCAGGAAAGCTATGACAATGCCGTCAATTGGTGGATGGAGCTCACCGGTTCGGGCGGTGAAGGTATGGTCGTCAAGCCGTACGACTTTATCTCCAAGGGTTCGGACGGACTCATTCAACCTGCCATAAAATGCAGAGGAAGCGAATACTTACGCATAATCTACGGACCGGAATACGACATGCCGGAACACCTCGCGCGGCTCAAAAACAGAGGTCTCTCCAAAAAACAGTCACTCGCAATGCGTGAATTTGCCTTGGGAATCGAAGGCCTTGAGCGATTCGTCCGGAAAGAACCTCTCCGAAGAATCCATGAAAGCATTTTCGGAGTACTCGCCCTCGAAAGCGAACAAGTCGATCCACGACTGTAAACCCGTCCTGCCGAGAGTATCGCGTCCTCGCGATGCCCTCGGTTTTTGGGGAAGAGGGTTCATACCGAGTAGCCGAAACCGAGCCGCCCTAGCGAAGAAGCGAGGGGCTCGGAGGAGGAGATTCTTCTGAGAGTATCACTTCTTCGTGATGCTCTCAGTGTTCAAGCCCAAACGCCTGGACGGCAACGGGTGCCCGCAGACAACGCCCGGAACACAGCCAACCGAACCCAAAAAAATCGTTGTGTAATTGCTCGCCCGTGTGGTAATTTGCATTCAAAATACTGTGGTTTCACTTTGAATCAAATGCATCATGAGCTTATACTTTTCGGGATTTACTCCCGCTGCCCTGCAATTCCTGGAAGACTTAGCAAAAAATAATACCCGTGAATGGTTCGCCGAACACAAGCCGGACTACGAACACCTCCTCAAAAACCCCTCGCTCGGGCTCGTGGATGTGATGAATGAACGCTTCGAAGACCTCGGGCTTGCTTTCGTTTCCACGCCCAAAGCATCCCTCTTTCGGATTCACCGCGATACGCGCTTTAGCAAGGATAAGAGTCCGTATAAGACCAATTGCGGGATTTCTTTTCCGTATCATGCGCGCCGGCAGGATGGGACTGCCGTGAATTCTCCCGGACTCTATCTGCATATCGCGCCGCAGGAACTCTTCGTTGCCGGCGGACTCTATATGCCTATGCCCGAACAACTTAAAGCAATCCGCGAGCGCATTGCCGATGAATGGCAGATTCTCGAATCTATCCTCCGTCAGCCGATGTTTATGGCGGAATTCCCAAGCGGACTTCATGGCGAAATGCTCAAAAATATTCCCCGTGGGTATGAGAAAGACCATCCGGGTGAGCAATATCTGCGGCTCAAGCAGTATTTAGTGGAGTGTCCGCTGCGTCCTGAAGCAATCTTTACCGAACAAATCATCGATATCATTGAGGCAAAATCGATCGCCATTGCGCCCTTATTACAATACTTAACCGAGGCAATTAGTGCATAATGAATACTCCCAAAAAAATCGTCATCACCGGCGCAACCGGTTTTCTGGGCAAGCGCTTAGTCGCTGCGCTTTCAGCAAAGGGTTACGCGCTTGTCATCTTCTCCCGCAGTCCGGACAGCGCCCGAAAAACGCTCGGCGCGCAGCATGAATACCGCGCGTGGCAGGGTGGAGAATCGCCGGAACTTCATACAGCGGTGAATGGCGCGCATGCAGTCATCCATCTGGCAGGCGCATCGGTAGCAGGAGGGCGGTGGACGGAGAAGTACAAGGCGCTCATTCTCAATAGCCGCACGCGCGGAACTCAAGCTGTATCAACGGCTATCGTTCAGGCAGAGCATCCGCCGAAGGTGTTTTTTTGTGCGTCGGCGGTTGGATATTACGGCAATTCCGGCGACGACTACTGCCGCGAAACCACGCCACCGGCAAAGGATTTTCTCGCCATGGTTTGTACCGAGTGGGAGGCAGCGACAAAGCCCGCCGAGACGAAAACGCGGGTTGTGCGTGGTCGTATCGGGGTGGTTCTCGACAAACACGAAGGCGCGCTCGCGAAGATGTTGCTACCGTTTAAGTTATTTATTGGTGGACATTTAGGCAGTGGTCGCCAGTGGTTTTCATGGGTGCACCCTGACGATGTCGTGGGTATGATTCTCTGGTCACTTGAGCAGCCGGCCGTGCGTGGCGCGATGAATATCGTAGCGCCGGAGGCGGTGCGAATGGCGGATTTCGCCAAGGCGCTCGGCAAAATTCTCCGGCGTCCGAGTATGTTCCCGGTGCCGGCGTTTGTACTGAAACTCATCCTCGGTGAGCAGGCATGGATTGCGATTAGCGGACAGCATGTTTTGCCGGAAGTAGCTAAAAATAATGGATATACGTTTCATTTTCCGAAGCTTGAGGGGGCGTTGGGGGATTTAGTCGGTAAGTCGTAAGTCTGTAAGTCTGGAAGTCGTAAGTCGGTAGGGGCGAATTGCATACGCCCAAGTCGTGCATGTGTTTGGAGGGGAGAAGAGCGGAATGTCGGTAGGGACGAATTGCATTCGCCCAAGTCGTGCATGTGTTTGGAGGGGAGAATAATTCGATTGTCTGGGTACATCATTCAACCTTTGGTTGAATGCGTTAGCAACCGTTTGCCAATGGGTACAATTGCGTACTGAATTTATCTTACATTAAAAGCTTTAGATGGGAAGTTAGCTTCGATAAAGATCTTATATTCATTTGAAATACTGTACTACCGAATTGTATGCTAACAGAGTATCATACTGAAAAATATAGAATTGTGATGTATGAGGATGCGACTTTTACAGAAAATTCGACGGATATTGTACACCCGTATGACGTTACGTACATTCGTGCATCCGACTATCGAATCCCGTCAATTTTTGGTATTTCCATCTATCACGATGGCGTTCTGCTGAAGAGTGTTTGTATAGGTTCAGATGGCGGTGCTACCTCAATTCACAAGACATCAACAATCATTGACAATGACAGACTGGTAGTCTGCTGCTCAGACTCAGTATTTTGCTTGTCGATTCCGGAGCTTTCACTCGAATGGCGGACACAAGCCGACGATATCACTTGTTTTCAAATTTTCTCGTATCAAGACAGCTATATTATTCATGGAGAATGTTGTATTTCAAGACTTAGCAAGGACGGAGAAATACTTTGGCAGCAAGGTGGTGCCGATATTTTTGTGAATATTGACGGTGCGGATGGTTGTGTACTTACAGATAATTCTATAGTAGCAACCGACTTTACGAACAGGAAATATACGTTTGATTTTAGCGGTAGGATTATCGAATGACAAAAAAAGCCATACAATTTTACTTTAAAGCGATTTCAAATGGAGATCTTGGTACGGTTTCTGAACTCTTGGACAAAACACCGGAATTCATAACTGTTTGCAACACTGCACCACCTAAAAAGCATGATGGACAATCCGGTCTGCAACTAGCATTCAAGACAGGGAATTTTGAAGTTGCGAACCTCCTTATAATAAAAGGTTCTGATGTTAATTTTATGGAAATTTCTGAAATCAACGAATGGACAGCTCCTGTTTTACACGACTGTATAAGAGCCGTTATTTTCAACTCGTACACGCTCCAAAAAGACACGAAAATATTCGACAACGCTTTCTCACTCTTAGAGTTAATGTTAACTAGAAAGGCAGACCCTACATCAATAGACTCATATGGTAATACTTGTCTGCATAGAGCAATTTTGGATGCAAATCAAATGCTTGTCAATCCGAGCTCTGACTTTACCGACAACATCTTAATCACACAACTACGTAGCGTTTTCAATGAGTTATTCAAAGCAGGTGCAGACAAAAAACAAAGTAGCGAGAGAAGAGAAAGCGCCGAGAAATTATATCAGAGTTTCAAGTTAGATAAATATCAATTGTGGTAACAGTTAATGATTGGGAAATCTTACAACAGAAGTGAGGCAATATTTACCCTTCAAGGTAAACTACAGGCACATTCCATTAAAATTCAAACAGTGTAGCGAAATCTACCCCAACAATCTCGCCTCCCAAAAAAACATGAACATCGCATTTATCCTCCTCGTCCTCCTTCACGGGCTGATTCATATTCTTGGATTTGTCAAGGCATTTGGCTTGGCGGAGGTGAAACAGCTCACGGTGCCTATACCGAAGATGTTGGGAATACTCTGGCTTATTGCATTTCTTCTTTCGGTGGCTCTGGCTGTGGCGATCGCGCTTGGCCTCCCGTATTGGTGGGCGCTTGCTTTGCTGGTGGCTACCGTCTCACAAGTGCTGATTTTTAGCTCGTGGCGGGATGCGAAGTATGGTTCGATAGTGAATGGGATTCTTTTGGTGGTGGCTGTGATTGGATATTTTGCAGGTAGTAAGTAGAAAGTATAAGTAATAAGTAATTTATATAGTTATGCCCACACAAGACCACTACAATACCCATCTCGCACACATCTACTCGTGGATGATGGGCGACTTTGAGGCCCGAGTGGATGAATTCGGGGAGTTTTTACGGCTGCATGGCATTGTGCCCGGTGTGCCGGGGGCGCTTGCGATTGATCTTGGTGCGGGGCATGGGATTCAAAGTGTGGCTCTTGCGCGCGCGGGATTCAGCGTCGTGGCTGTCGATTGTAATGCTCAGTTATTACAAGAGATAGAGGAAAATTCTCGTGGATATGCGGTGGAAATTATTGATGGCGATATGCGACAGGTGAGAGCGTTCGCCGAGCGCGAACCCGAGCTGATTGCCTGCTGCGGTGATACCCTTTCGCATCTTGACAGTATGGACGACGTGCGGCAATTTGTCTCGGACTGCGCGCAAACGCTGGCGCAGGGCGGGTTGCTGCTGCTCTCTTTTCGTGATTATTCTCATGCACTTACGGGGGATGAACGGTTTATTCCCGTGAAAAGTGATGACGCGCGTATCCTAACCTGCATTCTCGACTATGGTGATGATACAGTTCGCGTTACAGACCTTCTCCACGAAAAATCCGCCGCCGGATGGACGCAAAAAGTGAGTTCGTACCACAAAGTACGGCTTCGCACGGAGCGTGTTATCGCCTCCATCGAGGAGCAGGGAATGACAGTACGGGTGCATCACGTGGTGAAAAGAATGGTGCATCTCGTGGCAGTGAAGTCATGAAATCTGATTGTATTTTTGGGGAATGGATTGTCAATTCTCCACTACTGCTTACGTATTTATCCTAACATCGCTAACCCCATGAAAGCAATACTTCATACACGATACGGACCTCCCGATGTGCTTCACCTTGCCGAGGTGCCGAAGCCCACGCCGAAGGACAATGAACTCCTGATACGGATTCATGCCACAACCGTCAATCGCACCGACTGCGGTTTTCGGAGTGCTGAGTATGTTATCTCCCGATTATTCAGTGGGTTACTTAAACCTAAAAATCAGATTTTGGGGAGTGAATTCGCCGGGACAATCGAGGAGATTGGAAGAGGCATAACGTCCACCAAGGTTGGCGATGCTGTGTTTGGGTATAATGATGCCACGTTCGGAGCATACGCCGAGTATTGCGTGCTCCCGGAGAATGCATGCATTGCACTACTGCCCCGGAATTTCACGTTTGAAGAAGCTGCCCCCATCTGTGAAGGTGCGCATTACGCACTCTGCGATATCCGCGCTGCGAAAATTACCCGTGGACAGCGCGTGCTCGTCAATGGTGGGACGGGCGCGATTGGGTCGGCGGCTGTGCAATTACTCAAGCATTTCGGAGCATGGGTGACGGCCGTGTGCGCTACTCCGCATCTCGAACTCGTCAGGTCATTAGGCGCGGATGTGGTGATTGATTATACACGTGAGGACTTTACGCAACTAAATGAAAAATTTGATGTTGTGTTTGATGCAGTGGGGAAGAGTTCATTCACGGCGTGCAAGAAAATTCTCACCAAACGTGGCATTTACATGTCCACCGAACTCGGTACAAACGGTTCGAATGTTTGGCTTGCGCTCATCACTCCATTGTTAGGCGGTCGGAAAGTACTCTTTCCCATCCCGACGAGCACGAGGGAAGACGTAATTTTTTTGAGGGAACTTGTCGAAATCGGCGCATACAAACCCGTCATCGACCGCACCTACCGGCTCGAAGAGCTCGTCGATGCCACGCGCTATGTCGAGACAGGACAGAAAGTTGGGAATGTCGTGATTACGGTGGCGTGAGGGAGGAATACGCGTATGATTCAAAAAATACTACCCATCAACCTATGGATACCTACCACGAAACGCATCAATCCTGGAATGCAGTCGCGCAAGCATATCAGGACAAATTCATGGCGCTAGATATATATAATCAAACCTATGATTATATTCTAGATGCACTTACAATGGAGCATCCGCGCCTGCTTGAGCTCGGCTGCGGTCCGGGGAATATCGCGCGGTATATGCTTGGCAAACGTTCGGATATCTCCCTTACCGGTATAGACATAGCGCCTGCAATGATCGAGCTGGCACGGGCGAATAATCCGGGTGCGGAGTTTGAAGTGCTCGATATCCGGCAGATTGGTACACTCACCGGCACGTATGATGCAATTATTGCCGGCTTCTGCGTGCCGTATTTATCCGGCGAAGAGTGCGCCATGCTCATTCATAACAGCGCGAAGCTTTTGAATACTAATGGGTTAATGTATATCAGTTTTGTCGAGGGAATGCCCGAAAACTCCGGGTTCCAAACGAGCAGCCGGGGCGAGAGAATGTTCTTCTATTATCATACTCTGCCACAGCTTGAACATCAGCTCACCGCCGCGGGCTATGAACTGCACCGCGTCTTTCGAGTCGAATATCCGAGGAGCGAGACCGTGAGTGAGACACATACGGTGATAATCGCCGGGAAAATGTAGGGTGGTAGGAATAAAAATAATCACAACTTAATTATCAATTAACTAATTATAAATCATGAAATTAGAAACAGGAAAAAACGCGTCGATTATTACGTATAATGGCATTACGCCGAATATTCATCCTTCGGTATTTATGACGGAGGGTGTGCGCATTCTTGGTGATGTGGAGATTGGCGAGGACTGCTCGGTGTGGTATAATACCGTCATCCGTGGTGATGTGAATTATATCCGAATCGGCCGCCGCACGAATATTCAGGACCTGTCGATGCTCCATGTGAATTACAAAAATTGTCCGCTGATTATCGGCGAGAATGTGACCGTTGGGCATTCGGCGATCCTCCATGGCGCGACGATTGGGAATTGCGTGCTCATTGGCATGGGCGCTAAAATATTAGACCGCAGCGTGGTTGGTGATTATTCTCTCGTGGCTGCCGGGGCTGTTGTGCGTGAAGGGTTCACCGTGCCGGAGGGAACGCTCGTAGCAGGCGTGCCGGCGAAGATTGTGCGCGACCTCACACCCGATGAACGCGCGCATCTCGAGGAATCAGCCGCGAATTATATTCGTTATGTGGCAGAGTATCGTCGGCAGATTGTGTAATTTTGCGCTTTATTTGTTCCATCAGTTCAGTTTTTCATGCCGCAACATCTCCCATCGTCTCATAGCTTTACCGTTGAAAAAACGACTCTTCCCAATGGCGTCCGCGTTCTCTCGGAATTCGTACCCACCGTCGAATCCTTCGCCCTCGGCGTGTGGGTCGATACCGGTTCGCGGGATGAGTCCGACTCCACAATCGGTATCGCGCATTTTATCGAACATCTGGCATTTCGTCGCACCGCGCGGCATAGTTCACGGCAGATTGCTGCTGAATTTGAATCGCTCGGCGCTTATACTAATGCGTTTACCGCCAAAGAACAAACCTGTTTTTATGTGCGCGCGCTGAGGCCACATTTCCGTAAAACACTCGCATTGCTCGCTGAAATTACCCTCACACCTGCCTTTCATCCTGCTGATATCGAGAAAGAACGTACCGTGATTATCGAGGAAATCAAATCCTATGATGATGAACCGGAGGAATTAATCTTTGACGCCGGCGAACAGCAACTCTTTGGAAATCATCCTCTTGGGAATCCTATTGCAGGTTCGGTCGAGTCGGTAAGTGCGATCTCGCCCGACGATATCCGCGCTTTCCACCAAGCCGGCTATCATGCCGGAACCATCGTCATCGCCGTAAGCGGGAATATCACGCATGACGAGGCGGTAAAGCTCTCGGCGCGGTATTTTGGAGACGTGCAAGGTGTAAGCTTGTCGCGTGTGCGAACATCGCCTATCGTGATGCCTGCCGACCGTATAAGTATTAATAAATCATTCCAGCAAGGGCATTTACTGCTTGGGAAAATAATCCCCGGTGTGCTTTCCGCCGACCGCTACGGCTTCTCAGTGCTCAATACGCTCTTGGGTGATGGTATGAGCTCCCGGCTCTACCAACGCGTGCGAGAGCGGGCAGGACTCGCCTATTCGGTCTATTCGTCAGTGCAGATGATGACCGATATCGGCGCGCTGATGATTTATGCGGCGACCGATGAAAGAAAATTAGGCAAAACGGAGATGATGGTTCGAGAGGAATTAGCTAAGCTCTGTACTACTCGTATTACTCCCAAAGAACTCCGCCGTGCACAGGAACAGTCAAAATCTGGCATAATTATGTCCTTAGAGAGTATGTCCTCACGAATGCAGGCACTCGGCAAGAGCGAACTTGAAGAAGGGTTCCACGAAAGTATTTACGCTACTATAGAGCGTGTGGAGCAGGTCACGGCCGATGATATTCTGCGCCTTTCAGAGGAATACTTACAGCCGGATGACGGCTGGTCGGTGGCTGAAATTCGTGGGTGATACAGAACCGAAATTGTTTAAATACGTGGTGTACCAATCCGGTATAATTGTGCAGAAACCGTAGAGACGCAAAATTTTGCGTCTCTACACGTGATGATTACAATGTGCAGAAACCGTAGAGACGCAAAATTTTGCGTCTCTACCCACGACAGATTTATACAATCAGGTTCGAATAAATATTCTAATCTATTATCATTGGAGAGGTTATGCAAATCATCCTTCATCGTGCTGCCACGCGAGGTGGCGCAGACCACGGCTGGCTCAAAGCCCGCCATACCTTTAGTTTTGCCGGATATATGGACCCTTCACGCGTGCATTTTGGGGTATTGCGTGTGCTCAATGATGACATAATTGCCGGTGGTGGCGGATTCCCGACGCATCCGCATGACAATATGGAAATTGTAACGATTCCAATCACCGGCGCGCTTGCTCATCGTGACAGCACCGGCGGCAATGGCGAAATCACTTCCGGCGAAGTGCAGATAATGTCTGCCGGTACCGGTATTCGTCATTCGGAATTCAATGCATCGGAGACGGAAGCGGTGAATTTACTCCAAATCTGGATGTTCCCGAAGCTTCGGAATATCGCCCCGCGCTATGATCAACGTGCATTTTCGGCGGATGAACGTAAAAACCGGCTCCGCGTGGTCGTCTCGCCCGAGGACACCGATGATGCATTATGGATTAATCAGGATGCGTACTTTGCTGTTGGTAGCGTGGATGCAGGCACAAGTGTCGACTGGAAACTCCGCAATGAAGGCAGCGGTGTGTATATCTTTGTGATTGAAGGAACAATCGAAGTCGCCGGTGAGACACTCGAACGTCGCGACGGTATCGGAATTAGTGAAATTTCAGATGTAAAAATTACCGCAGGCACGGAAAGTTCTGTGCTGCTGATGGAAGTGCCGATGCGGTAACTTCAATATCAGGATAGTGTTAAGCGTTCTTCGTGTAGCGTTCCCGATTCCGGGAAGACACCTTATAAAGGCAATGACACGTAGGTATAAAAACATAGCCCATGATTGAAATCATGGGCTATGTTTTTTTACCATTGTTCCGGTTTTGCGCGGCGCGTCATCAGTTCGCTAATGGCTTTCCGCGGTGGTTTTCCGTCGAAAATGATACGATAGACTTGCTCAACAATCGGCATCTCAACGCCGTGTTTTTTGCTTAATTGATAGGCCGACTCGGACGTACTCACACCTTCAGCCACCGTTTGCGTTTCGGTAAGAATCTCTGCAAGTGATTTTCCTGCACCGATTTGCTCGCCCACTCTTCTGTTACGACTATGACGACTATTACAGGTCACAAATAAATCTCCGAGACCGGAAAGTCCGGAAAATGTATGTGGATTCGCGCCAAGCGCAGTGCCAAACCGCGTCATTTCGGCGAGTCCGCGGGTAATAAGCGCGGCTTTGGTATTGTCACCCATATTCACACCGTCGATGATACCGGCGGCAATCGCGATCACATTCTTGAGCGCGCCGCCGAGTTCGGCGCCAATCACATCATCGGAGGAATACACTCTGAACACATTGGTCGTGAACGCTTTCTGCACGGCATGAGCTACCGTAGTGGAAGTCGATGCAGAGACGACCGTTGTCGGCATCTTCCGCGCTACTTCTTCCGCGTGGCTTGGGCCGGTAAGAACAGCGAATTTTTCGGGAGTAATACCGGCAACATCAGCCAAAATTTCCGACACCCGCAAGAGCGATGAACGTTCAATACCTTTGGCGCCGCTGACGATGATTTTCCCGTCTAAAGAAAAATTATAACTTGTAAGAATGGAACGTATATACTGCGTAGGAACGGCGATGACGATCAGATCGGCATCGGCTACATCAGCAGGGTCGTTGGTGGCGCGAATAGATGGTGGAATCGTCACATCCGGCAGAAATACATGGTTGCTGTGGCGCGAATTAATCTCATGCGCGACGTCCTCGGAGCGAGTCCAAAGCATGGCCTGATGATGATTCGCCGCTAAGACCATTGCCAGCGCTGTACCCCAGCCGCCTGCACCTATTATACCGGTTTTTAACATACTTCTCCTCTCTGCGTGTGTGATTTCCCTTGATTGGACAATTAGGTTTTCCCCTGAAGGACAATTAAAAAGGGCGGAAAGTGGTTCTTTCCGCCCTGCAAAATTACAAATTTCAACGTTTGTACTGCTTATCCGCGTGGCTTCTGCTTGAATAATTGCAGCTTCGCGAATCGATTTTCCTTGCCGTCAATCAGGCGTTTGATATTCGCACGATGTGTGAATATCACGAGTAACGCAATGCCAATACAGAAGAAAATCATCGTATGGTAGCCTGCTATATCAACATGAAGCAAATTATACCGAATACACATGGCAGTAGGGATGGTAATTGCTGCTACAATTGAACCAAGCGAGATATATCCCGATAAAATTACCACCACCAAAAAACACGCAAACGCGATACCGACATCGACCGGGGCAATTGCAATCAACATGCCGGTAGCAGTGTTAATTCCTTTCCCACCACGGAATTGCACAAATGCCGAGAATATATGACCAAGCACGGCAGAGACGCCGGCAATTAACCGTAACACCGTAATATCTTCAAACGGCGTACGATTGACAAATGGCATTTCGCCGGTAAAGAGATGGCTAATTACCGCGACGGCGAGCACCCCTTTGAGGATATCGACGACTTGTACGAAAATTCCCCATTTTACACCTAAAACGCGGAAGGCATTGGTACTACCCATGTTACCGCTGCCGTGCTCACGAATGTCGAAGCCAAAAAATAACTTGCTGATAATCACGGCCGTAGGAATCGAGCCGGCAAGATAACTGAGGGTAATGATAAGTAAGAGACGAAGAATCGGGTCCATTTTTTTTCCTTTCTTGATGTAATTTCGAGCCGCTAAAGTATCGGCTGTATGCGGCTTCTGATGAAATTCAAACGCAAGATACGTGTTTTTTTTGAATTGAGCGTATCACGAAACGGTAATAGCCGGCAGTGGAGAGCGCTTCTCACCCTTAGAAGCGAAGTCCGGCGCTCATGCGATGCACTCCGCCGAGAGTCTTGAAATTAGAATAACTGTAGTCAATCGAAAGACCTAGTGGCTCGGCAATCGGCAAAAAAGCGCCTGCACCAAACGAGAGATTCTCCTCTCCGGCGTTGATTTTCCAGCCGCCACGAGCTGATACTTCCGCCGGAAAACTGCCGAGAAATTTCGTCCAATATTCGACGCCAAAACAGTAATTCTCTGCATTGTCATTCGGATGATTGAGCTGCAGGGACGTCGTCAGATGATACGATTCCTCATTAATCGGTTCCATAGCAAAGCCAATGCGAAAGTTAATCGGCGGGTCGAACGACTGAAATGCTGACTGCGTGCCGCCATTAAAATCCGGGAGAGCGCCGACAGTCGGCACCGAACCCGACGGCGTCATTTTACCGCCAAAATTCGACACCGCAACGGCAAAACGGGACGTGCCGAGACCGGTCCGGTAATACGTGCCGGCATCAAAGAGAACACCGCCAACGGTTGCTTTTCCAAGGACTTCGTGCACATAGTGGAGCGTAACGCCTGCGCTGAACTGTTCGGTGAATTGCCGGGCATACGTCAGTCCGACATTCACATCCTGCATGCGGAAGGTCTCACCCGTACCACGTGGCTGAAACTCCGTCGTCACCGGTATCGAACCAATCCCGAGGATACTCATGCTTACGCCCAAGGAATTCGTTTCGTCCAAGTGATAGACGCCCTGCGCCGACTGATGCGTGAGACCGCTCAGCCAACGAGTATAACCAAAAAGTGCTTGATTTGTCTTGAATTGAGTAATTCCGGCAGGATTCCAATACAGCGCCGAAGCATCATCAGCGATCGCTACAAATGTTTCGCCCATCCCCGCAGAGCGCGCCCCGACACCAATTTTCAGTGCCGCAGCAATCGATATTCCCGTTCGCTCACCACCGAACTCAGGAAAAACCTGCGCGGTAGCAAGAGAAGCAGAGAAGATGAAGAGAAGAAGGAGAAGTCGAATCATTTATATTTAAATAATGAATGCCACATGCAATTATTACCCGCAAAAATAGGAGATTTTACAGGAATATTGGTTCTATGACAATATTTGTGGTGCGCCAAATAGTGGAATGTAGAGGTGGTCGCTGTCATGCTGAAGGCCTAATTAAAAACTTTAAAAAAGCAAGTAATGACACAGCAAGCACTTGCTAAAGAGGAGTCCCGCTATACGTAGCCGGAAGAATTCCTCCCACAGGGTTACACAGGGTATGCTCACAGAGTCACACACAGCAGTATTCCGCTGTGAACTCTGTGAAAAACTCTGTGAAACTCTGTGGGAAACTCTTTCTCTTACGCAAATACAAGTCATGTAAAAAGAACAGGTTATAAAACTGTCATTGGTGATTTATTTCAGCATCTCCGTTTGTATTTGGTAAAGCAAGACGGTACAGCCACGGAGATCCTGAAACAAGTTCAGGATGACAGACAATAGAATCTTACATGAAGAATTTAATCAGCCAAACCACCACAATTGCCAGAGAAACGAATTCACCGCATTGCAATTCCGCCCATCGCATGCGCTGCTATCAGTGCCGCGAGCTTGGCGGTGCGTCCGTCAATGTCATACATCGGATTGACCTCGACAATGTCAATCACGCGCGTAAGCGGATGCTGTCCCGCCATGAGCGCTGCTCTGCAATATTCATACGCCGTAAAACCCATCGCTGCCGGCGCGCTCACGCCCGGCGCATACGCTGAGGCAATGGCATCAATATCAAAGGAAATATACATGCCTTTGGTGTCCGTCGCTGCCTTCTCAAGCGCAGCCGCAAACGCTGCCTCGAAACCCGATTTGCGGATTTCATCATAAAATACAACCTTCCCACCGGCCGCCTGCACGTACTCACAATGCTGCACCGAAGCCGAAAACGATTGAATGCCAAATTCAATAAATTGATTCATATTAAATGATTTATCTTCGAGTAGTTGGCGAAATCCACTCCCCGAATGCGCGAGTCCGTTAATCAGCGGACGCACATCGGTATGCGCGTCAAGATTCACCACCCCAATTTCCTGCACCACATCGCCAAGCGCTGCGCCATCGGGATAGGCGATATCATGTCCGCCGCCGAGCACAATCGGGAAACCGCCCGCATCGAGAATTGCCCGCACCACCGAACGCAATCGCTGATGTATTTCCTCAAGCGAACCGTCCGTGAGAATGTCGCCCGCGTCGAATAAGCGACGCGATGAAAGCGACACAACACGACCATTATCATACAGATACGGCGTAAGCTTGTAGAGCGCTTTACGGATAGCAACCGGCGCATCTTTCGCACCGGTGCGACCGCCATTGCGCGCAACGCCAATGTCCTGCGGTGCGCCGACGAGTACAATAGCCGAGGATAGATCGGCGAGCGATTTCGGAAATGGCGCTAGCAGGTCACCGATACGGATATCCTCCGCGTCATGACGCGACGTGAAGATGGTTTCGGGAAGTATGGGCGTGAGATGGGGGAAGAGATCGTGCATAATTATACGTTGTTTTCGTGTGGAGGGATTGATTGTCGTTCTTCAGCGGATTGCTGCATTATTCTCCGCATTTTCTCATCGATGCGTTTTGTGACTACAGTCGGCAGCATCGGATACAGAAGCTGACCAAGATAATTTTTTGGAAATTCTTCCCGTATGCCGAACGCTTCAGGTTCGTGGTCGGGGCAGCGATACGTACCAAAAAGTACATCCATAATCGGCGAGATATTCGCGTAATTTCCGGCATCTTTGTCGAGGTCATGATGCCAGTGATGGAGTTCGGGCGAACCGATAAGAATGCGGAGCGGACCAAGCGGCAGGCGAACATTAGAATGAATGTAAATAGCCCAAATTCCTCGAAATGCAATCACACCGGCAAGAGTTTCGAGAGGGAAGCCGAGCAGAAAAGCCGGAAGATTGATGAGCCCGATTGTGTAAATTGAGTCGATGGGATGTTCACGATGCGCAGCGAGCCAGTCTAAATGTTCGGCACTATGATGCACTTTGTGAAACCGCCACAAAAATCCCACCCTATGCTGCAATCGATGCCCCCAATAAATAAGAAAATCACTGAAAAATAAAACGATAAACGCTTGCAGTAAAAAGGGTAATGACTGAACGGATATTCTAAAACTCTGAGGAATAATCCCCGAAAGAAAGGTATTGAAATAACTGAGCACCGACAAGACCACACCACTCCAAAGCAGATATTGCCCCACAAAAAAGCACACATCAAGCAGCCAATTCGGGCGAAAGATTTTTTGCGCGCGCCGCGCAGGAAATACCTTTTCCATTGGTACAAAGACCACCAGTAAAAATATCATGCTCACGCCGGTAGCTGCAAGAATACTAAGGAATTCCATTATTTCTTCGGGGTTTTGGTGGCGGGAGTTTTTTGGGACTTGATTTTCGAACTGTCGGTTTTCATTATGCTGTCAATTTTACTAAGTATCAAATTTATGTATTGAATATCTATAGTACGAGCACTTTTCGAGCTGGACATTATTTGTAATTTTTGCTTATGTAACGAATCTTGCAAATGTTTAAAAGAGTCAGTATTTTTTATGGAATCGAGAAATTCAATTAAGTCCTGTATATTTTCACTACCAATCGATTCAATTTTTATACTATTAACTATGGCACCACTTTTCGAACTAGAAAGTAATAGCCGTTCACGTTCATGATAACTATCAAGTGAATCCTTGATTTTCCTTGCAAGAGAGTCGTTGACTCTTTTCGCGGAATCGCTTTGGGAAGAATTACCTCTGGCTGTGGTATTTTGAAAAACCCCAAAACTCTTAGAAGACGGCATGATTTGCATCGCTTTTGCAGAATCGCTTTGTGGTGAGAGCGCGGCTATTCCGGGCATTTTCCCTCCATTCGGGCTGGATTGGAATACATTCTCAAGCACGCCGGCGCGATAGAGGACGAATGCTGTCAGGAGTCCTGTAAATGACAGGAGCGTCATTGCTTTGATGATGGTTTGCTTCATTATGAGTTAGGCGAATGTGATGCTGATGCAATTACCGATTGTTCCCACAGCGAAACTACACATAATCCTCCACAAGCGCAACACAAAATCACGTTTTACGAGCATTAATTCTACCGGAAAATGACACATTTTCTGCGATTTTCAGGGATTATTTTTCATGTGAAAATCCAATGCTATCATTTGATGGAATCGTGCTATCGGTTGCGTTTTCCGTTTGCTATTTTTGCTGTGTAGTTATTTTATACTCCTTTCTAATCAATATGTTGAGGTAAATTATGTCAGAACAACGACCACAATTCAAGCCCCGGTATGAGAATTTTATTGGCGGGCAATTCGTGCCTCCCGTGCACGGCGAATATTTCGACAACATCAGCCCGATTGACGGCAAAGCTTTCACGCAGGCAGCGCGCTCGGGCAAGGAAGATATTGAACTAGCATTAGATGCTGCCCATGCGGCTTTCCCGTCATGGAGCAAGACATCAGCAGCATATCGCGCGGGAATACTCAACAAAATCGCCGACTGTATGGAAGCGAATTTGCAGTACTTAGCGACCATTGAAACGATTGATAATGGCAAGCCGATCCGTGAATCGGTGCATGTGGATTTGCCGCTGTGTATCGACCATTTTCGGTATTTTGCCGGCGTGATCCGCGCGGAAGAAGGCAGCATTTCCGAACATGACGAACACACCGTTAGTATCTGTATGCACGAGCCTTTAGGCGTCGTCGGACAAATTATTCCCTGGAATTTCCCGCTTTTAATGGCTACCTGGAAAATCGCTCCCGCACTCGCCGCAGGATGCACCACCGTAGTAAAGCCGGCCGAGCAAACGCCGACGTCGATCATGTGTTTGATGGAATTAATTCAGAATATCGTGCCCGCAGGCGTGATTAATATCGTCACGGGATTTGGTCCGGAAGCAGGCAAGCCACTTGCGCAATCATCAAGAATCTCAAAGGTTTCCTTTACCGGCGAAACCACGACCGGACGTTTGATTATGCAATATGCATCCGAGAATTTAATTCCCGTAACGATGGAATTAGGCGGCAAATCGCCGAATATTTTCTTCCCGTCCGTCGCCGATGCCGATGATGATTTCTTTGATAAAGCAGTCGAAGGCGCCGTGCTGTTTGCGGTGAATCAAGGCGAAGTATGTACATGTCCGTCGAGAATTCTGGTGCATGAAAGCATTTACGAAGTCTTTATGAATAAAGTAATTGAACGCACCAACGCAATCAAAATGGGCAATCCTCTCGACCCAACAACCATGATGGGCGCGCAGGCATCGAACGACCAATACGAGAAAATTCAATCCTATCTCAAGCTCGCCCGCGAAGAAGGCGCCGAAGTGCTCTGCGGCGGCGATGTGCAGCAATTAGGCGGTGACCTTGCCGGCGGATATTATATTCAGCCGACCTTGGTCAAAGGACACAACAAAATGCGCGTCTTTCAGGAAGAAATCTTCGGTCCTGTCGTGTGCGTAACTACCTTCAAAACCACCGAAGAAGCCATCGCTATCGCTAATGATACGCTCTATGGCCTGGGCGCCGGCGTGTGGACGCGTGACGCGCACGAACTCTACCAAGTGCCGCGCGCAATTCAGGCAGGACGCGTGTGGGTCAATTGCTATCATGCATATCCGGCACATGCTCCGTTCGGCGGGTACAAAAAGTCGGGCTTTGGCCGCGAGAATCACAAGATGATGCTCGGCTATTACCGTCAAACCAAGAACATGCTAATTTCTTATGATAAAAAGAAATTAGGATTCTTTTAAGAAATAATATTCTGTGCAGAAATACCGGTATGGCTCTCGTAACCATACCGGTATTTTTTATACAAGGAGAGACTATGACACCGAGAGTGACGATCAGTCCTGAAGCAAGCGAAGTGATAGCGAAATTACGGCAGAGATTTGGGGAATTGATGTTCCACCAAAGCGGCGGATGCTGCGACGGTTCGCAGCCGATGTGTTTTGAAAAGGGAGATTTTAAAGTAGGCAGCAGTGACGTATGTCTCGGCACTATCGACGGTTGTGAATTCTGGATGAGCATCGATCAGTTTGAATACTGGAAATGCACGCAGTTACGCATCCACGCCACACCCGGCAGGGGCTCAAGCTTTTCGCTCGAAATCCCGATGGGTATTCGCTTTATCACGCAGTCGCGATTATTTACCGATGAGGAAATGGTGGATCTTGCGCCCGTGACGTATGCAGAGTAGGAGCAGGTGATTATTCCCTGCCATTGAGCTGCTGATACTGTTTTGGAGTGATGCCTTCGTGGTGCTTAAAGGCGCGGATGAAGTAATTACAATCATCAAAACCCGCCTCGAACGACACATTTTTGATGTAGATATTCTGGTCTTTGAGCAGGCGCTTGGCGTATTTAATTCGTTCAATTATAATAAATTCCACCGGACTGATACCGAGTTCGCGTTTGAAGAGACGATAGAGCGATGCAGTGCTTAAGCTCGCCACATTCGCGATCGATTTGAGCGACAGACGATTGGTCAGGTTCTGACGGATGAAGGAAACAACGAGCGACAACTGCGAGCTCCGCTGCCGGATATCGTCTTCGCTAACATCTTTCATCGTCTGGCATTGCGAGATTCGTATGAGGAGTTCCTGCAGGGCAAGATCAGCAAAAATATCCTTGGTCACCGACGTACTCTGACAGATCGAAATCAGCTTGTTAATCGTATGCGCAAGCTCGGCATTATTATAAAAAAAGAAATTCCGTTCGTCGAGTTTCCAGAAATTATCGCGACCTTCTTTAGGGTATTTTTCATTGAGAAAGGCGAGCGTATCCTCGATTTTTTGATTGTCAATCGCGAGGGCAAGGCATTGGGTAGGCGTGTGAAGCGTGGCATCGGGAAAATCGATTCTCATCTCCACATTAGCGGGAATAATCACCGACTCGCCGGGCACATATTCAAATTCCGGCAGATCATACAAGTGCATGATTTTCTTGCCCTTGAGCATGCTGGTGACGACCAGATCATTAAACTGCAGCGACACCAATTCCGACTGCCGATAGGTCTCAAAGACATTGAGTTCACAGTTCTCAAGATTGTAAATCGTTCGATTCTCGACCAAGGTCTTGAGCGACGCTTCATTGGTCAGATCAGGCGCAAGGGGCGTTATTTTGTTGTTAATCATGGGCTTACATTTCTGTGCATTCGGTTATCCGTTGAATTCTCTGCTTTCCGGCTCATCACTTCACCCTGCGATTGATGTGTTGCATGCATAAGGGAAGGATGGTTGCCTCCATGCAAATGTATCTGCTTGTACTGTAAGGAGAAGATTTGTCGTCAATTCCACAGCGAAACTACACATATTCTGGAAAAGAGCAAAAAAATAGCCCATGGTAAGATGGGCTATTGCAGAGCATATATGGATGAGAAAGATAACTCTGATACCATTAGACAAGTTAACCAGGATATGCAGCACTAAGTATCTATAGTATAGCAATATTGTAATTCATCAGATATGCTACGGCCTACAGTATCTATCAGAGGTAATGAATACTCGGGTTTATGATTATACCCAAGTCTTTCGAGTCTTTTTGTCAAAGTCTCAATTCTATCATTCGTTCTGGAAGTACGTGTTTGCTCTTGTTGAATCGTTTCCTGAAGTGCGGTTACAATTGATTTCTTCACAGGATATTCTCCTAAAAATATATGCGTGAATGAATGAGAAATGGTATGTTTTTTTCGCGGATGTATTGACAAATCAAATCATTATATTCTCTAATCAGTGTCTGTTTGGGTTTATCGTTGGAATAATCTTCTATCCGAATTTTTAGAACATCGCGTACTGTATTAATTCCAATGTACCGCCCATGCGAATGCCAAAGTTTGTTGTTACTGAGGAGTCGTGCGGTTTCTTCAGCTCGCTTCTTTTTTTCTTGCTCTGTAACCTTCTTCTTTGTAGAAGAGTGGGTATGCCAATCTTTAAATTTATACTTTACTAACCACACTTTGAGGAGTTCGACCGTCAAATTTCGAGCCATTTCGTATTGTCGTAATTCTGCAAGGTCTAATTTTTGCAACATAATTAATTCTATGTCAGTTAAGTTGTTATCTGATGATTTTTGTATCAGTTCTTCAACTTTATCTAAATATCCAAGTGCTGGCACCCAGTTTTTACCGTTAAATACTTGGGGATCAATAGGTCCAAGGGATGAAGAGTAATCCATATATATTTTGTCTCCGGACATACAAAATATTGTTCCTGCAGACATTGCGTAATCAGGAACAATAAAAAATACTTCTTCATAGTGAAAGCGAATGATTTCCACCATCTTCTCGACGGTCTCAACACTGCCACCCGGTGTATTTAGCATGATAACGAGTCGATTTCTGTCAAACTCATCATGATTCTTGATGTCTTCTATAAAATCACGAAACCACTTGACAAAAATGGGGTGAATTTCGCCGTAAAAGAAAATTAAATCAGCATCAAAATGAACTTCAATTTCTCGTAATTGCTGATTGAGTTTTTCCCGAATTGCTTCATTGAAATGATTCTTCATGGTTTAATTATAGGTGGTAAAGGGTGCTACTATTCTTTAGCTCTCATCACATGGTATAGGTATGCTTATGATTGACGCCTAATTCTATTTTCCTAATGTTGTGAATTGTGACACTAGAGAATATAGAATGGTTTTAATTGTTAAGCGGTTACGTAACAAGAACTACATTACTACTGTGAAATTTCTTGCAAAATTATAACACAGCATCGGAATTCTCTATCAAATTAATTATCGTTTGCTAAATTGTTGAATAATAGCCATTATTCGTTTGAAAAATTAGGATGAACTTGGTTAAATTGAAATTCGGTCAACAATCGATTGCAATGATAGTATCTTTGTACAATGATAGTATTTACAATCATATTGGTTCCTAACCTACCACCCTTTGCGCCTCTTGCGTTAAAAAAAACCACCCCAGAGTTCACACCACCCAAGAACCAAATTTTCTTTATCTTTGAAACATAATCCTCTGTTGTTTGATTGTATGATACTTCCATGGCTCAATTCACCCGCGAACAATTGCTGGCGCAAAGCTTTGACCGCCACCTCGCTGTAACGGCAAGTGCCGGATCCGGCAAGACTTCCGTTCTCGTGCAACGCTACGCTCACTTACTGCTCAGCGGTGTCGATAGCCGAAAAATTGTGGCAATTACCTTCACCCGCAAAGCTGCCGCCGAAATGACCGCCCGCGTGGCAAAAGAAATTGAAAACCGCCTCGCCCGCGCCACGGAACCCAAGGAAATGAGCAAACTCCGCACCATCCGCGAACGCCTGACTAGCGCCAAAATATCGACGATTCATAGTTTTTGCAGTCAATTGCTGCGGGATTTCCCGATTGAAGCCGGTGTGGCGCCGAACTTTACCGAGCTCACGACGAGCGAAGGCATTCGCCTGCGAACCCGTGCCGCGACGAGCGTGTTGGAGGATTGGCTCGCGCCCGAGCATCCGAGAAGCGAAGAAACGCGCACCCTTTTTCGGACGATTGGACGCAAGAATGTACTCGAATATCTGCAGCTTTTGCTTCGCAATTCCGAGAATATGATGGCGCTCGAAGCCCTGTATTCTCAAGATGATACCGCAATACTTGCCTTTAGGGACGAGGCAACCCGCGCGCTCTATATGCCAGCGGTGCAATCTGCTATCAGCGCGCTGAATCAGCTTATACGTTCGATCGACCGCTCAGCGCTCAAGCCTAAGAAAGCCGATGAGGTCGAGGCGGCATTTGTGCAACTCGGCGAACTTGGACGGCAGACCGCGAGGATGCTGCCCGTGGAAGAGATGGGGCTACTTGTGCAAGCAGTGAGTGAGATGAAAACAATTTTCTTCACAACGACCGGACAATTACGCAGCGAAATACGGAAAATTATCGATCCCGGAAGTGTGGAGGAATGTATTCGGGAATTCGAGTCGTCTGCGGAACTGATTGATAAAAAAGGAATTGATTCGCTACTGAGGTTTAGTCTGGACGAACACATGCTCCGGCTCGCCCGCATGCTCTATGCGATAGCCCGGGAAGCGATGGAGGAAATTGACCGTGAAAAAAATGACCTCGGTGCGATGGATTTTGACGATTTACAGCTCAAAGCGCGCGTGTTGCTTACGAACGAATCGGTGCGCGAAAAGCTCCGCCGGAAGATTCGCTATCTGATGATTGATGAATTTCAGGATACGAATCAGTTGCAGTATGATATCGCTAAGGCGCTTGTTTCTGCGGTGAGTGAGCAGCAGCCCGGCGGCAGCGGGGAGTCGACGAATTTATTTATCGTAGGTGACGCAAAACAAAGTATTTACGGTTTTCGCGGGGCAGATGTTCGCGTCTTTGAGCAAGCGCAACTTGATATCCAATCTGCCAATTGGCGTGACGCTGACGCCGGGAAAATTTCCGGTGAAATTGCCACGCCGAACGGAAACATTACCGCCAATTCTCATGAAACGGTCGGCGATATCCGGCTTTCGGCTACGTTTCGCCTGCTGCCTGCCGTTGCGGGTTTTGTGAATCTCGTCTGCGGACGGATAATGCCTACAGAGACCGATGGCTTTGATGTGCAGTACGAACCCATGGTGTGCGCCCGCCAAGCCGATGAACTTGTCCCCGCGGCCGGTTCGGTGACGATGCTCTTAGCCCTGAAACGATATGCAGATACAGCGATTGAGGACGCAGAAGACGAGCCCGCTGAATTCGAAGAAGATGAGCAAGGCGAGGCAGAACTCCTTGCGCGGCATATTGCGGCGATGACCTCGCCCGATAATCCGCTCATGGTCTATGAGTCGAACAATCAGCAGCCCGAGGCGCGTCCTGCTCGTTTTGGAGATATAGCAGTGCTCGCTCGCTCGCGGAGTAAATTCGACGCGCTTGGCACTGCCCTGCGCCGGCTTGGAATACCGTTTGTACTGCATGGAGGACGTGGATTTTTCTCAACCCAGGAAGTGAGCGACATGCGTTCGTACCTGAGTTTTCTGCATAATACGGAGAATGATCTTGCCCTCGCAGCCGTCCTACGTTCACCATTTTTCGCCTGTAACGACAGTGACTTATACGCAATGAGCACCACGCAGGGAGCGACGCTGTGGGATAAAATGAAGAAATTATATACTAATTCCACACCCGAGAATCCGCTATCCTTTGCCCTGCGCCGGTCCCATGATGTACTCGATGAATTACTCCCGCTCGCGCCGCGCATGCCGATTCCCATGCTCCTGCGCCTGCTGCTTGAGCGGAGCGGGTGGCGGGGGATGATTCTCGACTATGAGCGCGCCGCACAGATGGAGGCGAATATCGAAAAACTCATTGATTATGCACGTGCTTACGAGCAAAAAGGTTTTCGGAATCTCTATGATTTTGTCGAGGAGCTCACCGAACTCGCCAAAAGTGATTCGGACGAAGGCGAAGCGGTCGTCGAGACGGGCACCGACGCCGTCAATCTGATGACGATTCACGGTTCGAAAGGACTCGAATTCCCGATTGTCGCGCTCTATCAGACCAACAGCAGCAACAGCAGAATCGACCCTATGCTCGTGTCGCCGTATGGCATTACGTTCCCAATCCCGGAGGATGAGCACGATACGGCAGGCGCTGCATCGCCCTTGCATTCTATGGCGCGACATCAGAGAAGAACCGCCGAGACGGCAGAACTTAAGCGCCTGCTGTATGTGGCACTTACCCGCGCGAAAGATCATATTGTCATCAGCGGCACCGTGAAGCAGAAAAAAGACCTTGGTATTAGTAAAATTACGGGGTTACTGGAGTTGATTTTTAAAGGAATTGACCGCGAACTCACGGAAATTCCGTTTAATTCCTCCGAGCGTATCACTGTGCGGTTGCCGGTGCTTCGAGCGGATGAAACGGGCGTGAAAGTGCAGAGCGAGCAAGATTGCGAACTCCACATCCAAACGCTCGTAAGTGTCGAGCAGGCAACGCTTGCCGAGCGCGCTGAGCCGCCCAAACGTACGCCCACGCTCCTTGTACAGCCGCTGCGCACTACAATCGAAGACGAGTATTTTTCGGCGTCGCAGATGATGGTATTTGAGGATAATCCCAAGGATTTCACGCTGCTCTACCGCCTCGGACTTGCGAGCGAAAAAACGCCGACGCTCGTTCCGCCCGCTGACGGTTCGCGGAATGACAGCATCACCGGCACGCTTCTCGGCACCTACGTCCATGAAGTGCTCAGCCGGCTTGGCGCATGGCTCACAGCGGATGGGGAAGTGGTGGAATCGGCGCTTGACGACGTCATCGCAGAAATTCTCGCCACAGCCGAACGCCATACAAATGAAGAAATTACGCGCGCCGTGCGTATGCAGTGCACAAATATCGCCTCGACCGAACTCGTGAAGAAATTCGCCGGGAATCTGATCAATTCCAAGCAGGAATATGAGCTGTTACTGCCGATTGGCGTGGACTTCCTCACCGGCGTGCTCGACGTGCTCGTGCAGAACACAAGCGGAGATTGGGAAATCTGGGATTGGAAGACGAATAAAATCACACCCGAAAAGGGCATCGATGTTCTTTTTGAGCATTATCGCCTGCAACTCGAGTGTTATATCTACTTTGCTGCGCAATTATTTCCGCAGCAGGAGCATTTCACAGCCCGCCTGCTCTTCTCGCGTCTCGCGCATCCGGCAGCGAGCGAAGAAGAATGGACGCGCACTCTCACCGCAACCCGAAAACAGGCGCAAGATTTTGGAGAAACTATTCTTACACGAATTGAGCGTATGAAGGAAATTGGGTGAGGTGATGAAATGTGTCGCGGAAATATTGGCGAATTGTAGGGGCGAATCGCATTCGCCCTAGTCGTGCAGGACAGGGGCGAATGCAATTCGCCCCTACGTATTTCATAGATAATTTATGTAAAATAAGGTCGGGTTTTTTACTCCAATGGACTCGTGTTGATTTACTGCACTCGCTCCCTACCACTTCCCCGGCTTCGGCGGCATATACCCATCACCGGAAATCACAGAACGGATCTTTTCCTGCTGTTCCATTTTGGGAAGAATATCATCTAAGTGATTGTTAAGAAAGAGGAGTCTGGCGTTTTCCGAACGCATTTCGAGGAGGTCTTGCTTTTGGCGGAGGGAGAGTCCTGACTTTTGGGCGACGTAGAAAGACGGCTGTTTCATCGTCATCGCCTGCGCCCCTGCGAAGGTATTGCTGCGGTCGGGAAAGACAATTTCGACAACCCGATTATACTTCTCGATGCAACTCCATAATGCCTCGCTGTCCATCACTTCATCCACATCCTCAAAATACTCGACCGAACCTACAAAGTAATTCGCATTCCCTTCGGTGAAATTCTGGAGATGATAGCGTTTTTCACCGGTGACAATCACGTCGAATCTACCGTCAGGATAGCGCTGTACGACTTCTCGTACCCGTGCTGAACACCCGATTTCAAACAACTTAGACGATTCGACAAGATTAATACCGAAGCTTGTTTGCTTCTCGATAGCGGTATTGAGCAGATTGCGGTAGCGCGGCTCGAAAATATGAAGCGGCAGCGACGCAGACGGGAAAAGCACCACGCCGAGAGGAAAGAGTCCGATGGATTCCACGCTGAGGTACCCAAAAATGTCAGGAAATAAGGAATTATCCGGCAAACTTACAGAAAAAATGCGACCGTGGAAAGCGGTGGTCCTGAAACATGCAAATATTCAATAGCGCCCTATTGCGCCCTTTGCGCCTCTTGCGTTAAATTCTTAAAAACGCCTGGACGGCAAGGGTGCCCGCAGGCGAGGTGTGGAATGTGCAGAAGGGGAACCCAAAATATTAATGAGCCCCGAGTAGGAGCGAGCTGTCGCCATAACTAAGGAAACGGTAATCGTTTGCAAGGGCTGAATCGTAAATCGCGCGCTGAAAACGTGTTCCCGCAAATGCTGCGACGAGCAAAATCAGGGTGCTGTGCGGCTGATGGAAATTGGTAATGAGAGCCGTGCAGAGACGGAATTGGTAGCCGGGAACGATGATAATTTCAGTCGTACCAACGAGTTCGGTGATGGTGTGAATATCCATCCATTCAAGAATTGCCCGCAATGATTCTGCTGCTGAAATGGTGCTTGCTGTCTCAGATAGACGATAGGCATCCCATTGTCCGAGCGCGAATTGAGGGTGCTCGCGGGCTGAATTATCTTTACATATCAGCCGCACGCCGAACCAATAGAGCGACTCCATCGTGCGTACCGACGTCGTGCCGACGCAGATAAATCGTCCTCGCGACTCTTGCTCCAACCATGAGATAACTGCTTGAATTTCAGAACGTTGGACGGCAATTTGTTCGCCGTGCATCCTAAAATTATCAATGCTTTCAGTGTCAATCGGCTTGAAGGTGCCGAGTCCGACGGTGAGATTGACTGATACTCTACGGATGTTTTTAGCGGATAATGCTGAAAATACTTCGGGGGTAAAGTGGAGTCCGGCAGTGGGCGCCGCGACCGAACCGCTCGTGTCGGCATAGACGGTCTGATAGCGAACGGCATCGGCGGGAGTGTCATCGCGCTTGATATACGGCGGTAGGGGAATATGCCCGAAGTGGTCGAGAATATGGGCAAATTCGGAGCCGGTGTGCCAGGTAAATTCCACAATTGTTGTGTCATCCGAACGCAGGATAATGGTCGCTGAGAGCTGTATATTGTCATGTTCGGCTGTGAGAATCGTGCCTTCGCGGAGGTTTTTCCCGCGCAGCAGGCATTTCCACTGAACGGGTGACGTGGCGTTGAGCGCGACGGGCGGAGGCGTGGCATCAGCCGGAGAAAGCACAAAGACCTCGACCGCGCCGCCGGAGGACTTGTGCATGGGAATACGAGCTGCTATCACGCGGGTAGAATTGACGACGAGCAGAGAATTCTCCGGCAGAAATGCGGGGATATGCTCAAAGGTTGAATGGGTAATTGCGCCCGTTGCGGCATCGGCAACGAGGAGTTTACTCGCCGAACGCTCGGCGAGCGGTTCGAATGCAATTCGTTCATTCGGAAGATGATAGACAAATTCCGCAAGGTTGATGTGAGGGATATGGGAGGTCATGGCTTCCTACTTTTTCCCAAGCGGAGACGCAAGAAACGGCGGCTTCGGAAAATCGCCTTCGAGTGGGCGAATTTCTACATCTTCGAATAAAATATCGGGCACGATAATCGACGAACCGATATACTGAGCGCCACCGGTCACGAACGGCGAAGCGATTGCCGGAGCGAGGTAGTTATATGCCGATTGCTTCTTGCCAACAGCGATAATATCCTTAAATGCCTGCACCGTAAAGCCGGCGCCTTCACTGCCGCGGATGAGTTCTTCTTTGCCATTGGGATAGACTTTATAGACTTCGAGAAGCGAAAGCTTGGTATCGCCTTGCGCGAATGGATATTCGCCGGCGGTTTGCTCATAGAGTGCGGTGAAGAGGATATTCTGATTGAGCACTTTTCGAACGATCAAGCCGAATGGGAGGTCACGATCCTTGCAGATTTTCATCATTTTTTGGCGTAAGGCATTAGCATCTAACTGTTTGTCGGCTTTTTTCTCCGGCTTGGCACGGAGCTCAAGTGTGCTAAGCATTGCAGCGCCGCCGCGTTGATGTCCGTTGGATTGTTTGAGTTTTTTGGTGGGAATTCGTGAGGTGAGCAGGGTTTTTAAATAACCGTTTTCGACGAGATTGACTTGTTGCGCCGGGATACCGTCGTCGTCGATAGCATAGCTGCCGATAAGGGAAGTGGTATTGAACATCGGCTTATCGGGAGTAGCGACAATCGACAAAAATTCCGGCAGCACGCGTCCGCCGATTTTATTCTGGAATGCGCTGTAGCGGTCTGACTCCTGCATACCACGTTCGGTCAGCGGCGCACGCTGAGCGACGAGATTCGGCGTAAATACCTGCGCCATAACTTCAGCTGCTGCTTGGTCTTCGAATAACACAGGACCCGAATAGCCATCGGCAAGTGTTGGGGCGAAGGTCATACGATTGAGCGTTGCAGCCGTTGCTTGGACGGCTTTCATGAGCGAGTCTTTACTTGGGAAATTAGCAGGATTTTGGGTGTAACATGAATAGACATTGGCAAGGGGCATTCCATCACTAGCTTGAGTCGATGCCACGACTTCGAGTCCGGCATAATATTCTGTTTTTTGGTATTCACGACCTTCGCTATTAACATAATAGACGCGTTCCGGGGTGAATTCTACGCCGACACTCGAGGCGGCAATCGAACTATATTCCTTAAAAACAGACGATAAATCCTTACAAAGCTGACGGAAGTAATTGGCATCAAATCCTGGAATTGCGCCGGTATCGGCGAGCGTTTGCTGGGGGAGAAGTTTGAAGTCCGGCGTGGTATCGGTGCGCAGACGATTCTTGATGGATGCTTCTTTCTTGGCGTAGAGTTCGGCTGCCTGCTTATACGCTGCATCACTGGCGAGCCAGATTTCACGGCGGAGGGCTGCGTAGTCGAGTTCGAGCGGAACGCGGCGATTCTTGAATCCTTCTTCATCGTCCGAACTTCCGAAAAATCCAAGACTTACATCAAAATAATTTGTATTGTCAAATTCCTGCTTCCCGACTCTGATACCGACGGAAAGGGTAGCAGTCGGGCTATGGCGCTCGTGTACCACGCCACCGAGGGAGGCCTTCATATTCTGCGCATCCCGCATTGTGAGGGTATATTCAATATAATAAGGACGTTGGAGCGTCGGCAATGCGAGCTGAGAGAGTGAACGCTGGAGTTCGTCCCGCATAGCGCGGGTAATGTCGTCGGTTCCCGCGCGGAGAGAAGTCTGCGTGCCGAGAAGCAAAGCAAAAACGAGAGATATGTGTTTGATTTTCATGCTGATATCGATAATAAGAGAGATTTGTTTTTTATGTAATTTGCTACAGTGTATGCTAATCGTATTCCATTGTTAATCAATTCTTTGCGACCTTTGCGCCTTTGCGTTAAACTCTTTCAAATCACTGGACGGCAAGGGTGACCGCAGGCTGTTTGGTTGGAATTTAATGAAGGGGAAGCCAATTACGGAATCTGAATCCGTTTTCTCACGAAGCGTTCCTCGCCCAAACGCACTTCGGCTACGTAGTCACCGGTGGGCATTCGGCGTCCTTTTTCATCACGTCCATTCCATGTAATTTGATATTTCCCGGTCGGTTGGTACATTTTCAGGAGCACGGCGATTACGCGTGCCTGCGGGCTATAAATAACCACTTCAACATTCATCGGATATTCGACATCATAGCGAATGACGGGCGAGACATCTTCGGTAAGTCCGAAGAACGCCCATATTGACGACAATGGTACTTGAAGTCCGGCGCCGGCTGTCTTGGGCAGTGTACCGGGAATGTCCTGCGAGCGTGCGATATTATAATTATACGCTGCAATATCCTGACTGCTTGGCTTGAAGTATTCGGGTGGAATTTCGAGGTTTTGCCGGGCTATTTCCCACGGTGAGCGCTTGGCTTGCTCTTGAATTGCTGCCCATGCGCTTGAGAACATCCGGGCATGTTGCTGGGCGAGTGTGCCGGCCGGAATATGGAGCCGGAGCGCTCTGTAATATGCGCTATCTTGTTCTGGTGTAAAGGGATAGTCGTTGCCGCCCGGCAAAGAAATAAGCTTGTTGTTATTGAGTGTATCGCCAGAAAGCGAATCGCCGGTAATTGTTTGAATCGGGGTGAGCTTTGGCTTGAGGAGGATAGTTCTACTCGTGTCTTTGGCAGATTGCTGTGCAAGGAGTGCAGTGCTGTGCAGGCCTATAAGCAGAGCGATGAGAGCGAAGAATATACCTTGACAAGTGGAACGATTATACATAGTTTATGGGGGTGAGAATGGGTCGGGCAGATGTATTATACAACAAGATTTTTCCAAATATAAGGGAGGATAGCGTGCTATCAAAGAAAAAAGCCGACAAATGTTATTTTGTCGGCTTTGGATAATGCTTGAGGAGAGAAGTGAGTGTCTGTGGAATTACTTCAATCCGAGGTTTTGTTTTTGTTCGTCAGAGAGTAAGTCAAAGAACGCAAAATCTTGTGACTGTTCTTCTTGCTGTCCTGCCGGGCGGCTGTCACGACGATTGTCATCGCGGCGTGGGCGGTCATCGCGGCGGTCATTGCCACCACCACCTTCGCGGCGTGGACGATCTTCACGGCGATACTCGCGATTGTCGCGGCGTGGCTGCTCGTCGTATCCGCCGCCATCGTCTCCGTATTGCGGAGCTAAAATGAGAGATGCGGTCGCAGGAACTGCGTCAATTACCGCTACTTCAATCACGTCACCGGGCTTGATACTGTCGGCATTGCGAACGCGGCTGCGGGGAACGAAACCGTCGAATTCATCGGAGACGCGAACGACGATACCTTGCTGTACATTTTGGCGGACGGTCGCCTGGACGACGGTGCCGACGGGTAATGTTTCGGTAATTGTATCCCACGGATTGGGTTGCGTTTGTTTGTAGCCGAGACCGATACGGCGTTTTTCACCAGAGACAGACAGCACTTGTACGTCGATTGTCTGACCTTCGGTTAATATCTCGGATGCATGATGAATTCTTCTGCCCCAGGAGAGGTCAAAATTACGGAGCAGCCCTTCGACACCGGATTTGAGCATCACATACGCGCCGAATTCAGCAAATCTGCGAACGACAGCTTGATGACGGCTACCTTCGGGGTAGTCGGTATCGACTGTTTCCCATGGAGATTTTTCTAATTCGCGACGGCTGAGGGTAATTTTTTCTTTCGCGCGATCGACGGCAAGCACTTTTGCTTGAATGGCGTCCCCGCGTTTGAAGAGGGTATTTGCGTCTGCAATATGGCTGTGCGAGAGGCGAGAAATATGAATAAGTCCTTCAATACCATTCAAATCGACAAATACACCAAAGGCGGTTACCGAGGCAACGCGTCCATCAACGACGGCGCCTTCTTGGAGAGAATTGAAGAATTCTTCCCGGGCAATTTTCTTGTGACTGACGACGATTGTTTTACGACCTTGATCATCTTGCTGCAGCTCTTGAACATGCACGGTAATTGTCTTACCAACAGCTTCATTGAGATCCTGTTCACTTGCTGAGCGTTTGACGGAATAGTGTGAGGCAGGGAGGAAAAGGCGTACATTTTTGTACATAGCTCTCAGGCCGCCCTTGATACGTTCTGCAATTTCGACCTCAATCGTTCCGCCTGCTTCTTTGATAGGAGTCAATTCCTCGAAAACATCATCGAGAGCTTTTTGAAGTGCGGCACGCTCTTCGGCGCGTTTGCGCTCTACTTCGGCACGCTCTTCGGCACGCTTGCGCTCTGCTTCGGCACGCTCTTCGTTCCGCTTGCGCTCTGCTTCGGCATGTGCTTCAGCGGCAGCAAGCTGCTCCGGAGTAAGCATAGCCGGTGCTGCAGGTGCTTCCGGTGCAGCCGGTACCTCGATCGCAGGTGCTGCCTCGGGTGCCGGTGCTTCTGCAGCGGCCTCAGCCACTGGAGCTTCTTCAGCAACTTCAGCCACAGGAACTGCATCGCTAACCGGAGCAGATTCAGCGACTTCCGGTGCTGATGCCTGCTCGGCGGCGGGCTCTTGTGACGGAGCGGGCTCTTCGACTGCGGGGGCTGCTTGGTCAGGAACTTCTACAAGCGTAATTTCTTCGGAAACAGTTACGGCAATGTCAGCTACAGATGTTTCTTCTGCGGCGTTGTCAAGTGATTGATTTTCGGTCATAAATTCGTCAGCAAATACTAAAAAGGAACAATTATAATTAACGAGAATATTTGTGCAAAACACCGATAAAAATCCCAACGCGGGACAACTTTGCTTTGCGGAGGCGCAAAGATAAGAAAATTTTTTATCAGCATACAGTTACATCAAAAAAAAATAAAACCGGCGGCCTATATAAAGAAGGAGTCGGATACAGGCCGGCGCACAAATTTCTCCCCAAAAACCCGCAAGCCGATAAAAAATGCCGCCCGAAGAAGGAGTTCTTTCGGACGGCATTGATAGGCCTGTCATCTCTGTGAATCGACGTTCGATAGGTACGGAGTGCTCCTTCGCCTGATCTGTGCACGGTCATGCGGCTGACTGACTCAATTCAGCGAACTGGTCGGGAACTGAAAGAGCGGCTCTTCGACGAAGGCGAGCTCCTGAATAGTCACTTGCATAAATCCCCTGAGCGGGAAAATGTCGATGATATTCTGAACTTCTTCTTTGCTGTTGCCATTAAAAACGGCCCACAGTTTCTTGCGGTCAAGCGAGAGGGCGTAGCTTGACAGCCGGCCGCTTTTGAATAATATTCCGACCTGTAGGCGTTGAAGCGGAATCAAAGCAAAAAATTCCGTCGGGGGATTGTCGGGGAGCGTAATGTCCGCCATGTATTGTACCATACGTCACGTATTGATAATGGAAAACAATTTTCTGTTATGCTGTTTGATATCCTATACAGTGCGCAGCAGGTGTTATTTCCGGAGAATGGCTACACATCTGCGACTGCGCTGTATCAATGAGTGGAATGCGGTATATGGTATAAGAGTCCCATCGACTGCATTCTGCCTCCTCTCAGGGAATGCGCGCTCATCATACGTTTACTGCTATACAGCAATCATGCCAATTTATCGGCCGATGTCTGCTCACAGCGTGCGTGCGGTGACCAAACGCTTCACGACCGGAAATTATTTTACTTTATCTAATTCAACATCAATCACAAGCTTGACATTGTCGCTGACGACCATTCCGCCTGCTTCGACGACTTTGTTCCAGCTTAGGCCGTAGTCAAAACGGTTGATTACACCACTGAGGGAGAGACCTGCCTTGGTTGTGCCCCAGGCTGTTGCAATTCCACCGAATTCTGCATCTAACGTAACGGATTTTGTCACGCCTTTGATCGTCAGATCGCCGGTGACTTTGAAGGTGTTGTTTCCCGTTTTGACAAGCTTTTTGCTGACAAAGGTAATTTCACCAAATTTGTCGGTATCAAAAAAGTCTGCACTGCGGAGATGGTCATCCCGCTTGGAATTCTCGGTGTTAATACTTTTTGCTTTGATTTTAACTTCGACTTTTGCATCCGAGAAGTCGGGCTTGTCGGATAATACCGATATGGAATAGTCGGTAAATTTACCTGTAACAGTAGTAATCACAAGATGCTTGACGCTGAAGCCAATATTGGTATGCGATGCATCTTCTTTCCACTTTGTGGATTGGGCTGACACACTGCCTGCTACGAGGGCAAGCGCGGCGAGGATTGAAAGAACGACTTTCATGGACACTAACTCCTATAAAAAATAGATAGATTTGTGTGCGAACATTATTTGTTGTAACACACATTTAAATAAAAAAAACGATACTTATTCTAGGGCATAAATTTTTTCACAGAGGCGGGAAAGCTCCAGACATTCTTCATCCGACAGGCGCTGCATTTGCTCAAAATGCTGAATATCCAGGATTGGATTAATTTTCTCCAAAAGCTCTACTCCTGCTTGTGTAATTCTGGTATGGGAATGGCGGCGGTCCTGCCCGTCACGAGCTCGCTCAACGAGCCCGCGCTTTTCAAGACGATCAATCAGCCGCGTGACATCCGTGCCACGCTCAATAAGCCTGCTGATAATCTCACAGCGGGGATGCCCCTCCGGACGTGCACCCATGAGAATACGGAGCACATTGAACTGAATAGGGGTAATATCAAACTCCGCACAAGCTCTCTCCACCTGCTGCCGTAAATAGTCTCCGGCGACAATGACATTGAGCATCGCCTCATGCTGGGGCGATTGAAAGCTCTTTTGCTTGATACGATGAAGTAATGCTTTTCCCATACAGCAAAATTACGAAAAATTTTTATGTGTTGCAACACATTTTGTTGTGACACATAAAAAAACTGAGTTTTCCACACAAAATGTGGAAAAAATGTGGAAAACTCATGCGATATCCACCGGGGTTTTGGTATTTCAAGGTATCATACATCGGTCCTGGTGCCGGACTTTTTATACCTGTGGAAAAGAGTGTATTGGTATGTGGATTTATTCTGTAATTTTGCCGCCCCTGCGGTGTAGCAGTAGAGGTGGTGGTACGGCGGCAGTATTCATCGCTACAGCACAATACATTCCGCATTACAGATTTCGGGTACAATTCCAAACCTCACGTATATGTTCTCAATCGATGACTCCGCAACCGAAAAAGCAGTGACTAAATTTATGGGTAAATCCCGTAAAAAAAACGAGATCGAGGTCGTTTCTCCCGAAACGATGGGGAGCAAAGTACCGCCGCATTCGACAGAAGCTGAAATGAATGTACTCGGGTCGATGATTATCGACCGTGCGGCGATATCCAAAGCAATTGAAATTTTAGAATCCGACAGCTTCTATCACGAAAAGAACAAGAAAATTTACGACGCGATTCTCGGGCTCTTTGAGCGTGGAGTCGGAGTCGATATCCTCACTCTGGGTGAGGAATTACGCCGTCGAGGACAGATCGAGGAAGTGGGCGGTACGTTTTATTTGGTAGAAATTAATAATACGACCCCGACAGCCGCCAATATCGAGCACCATGCCCGCATTGTGCAGGAGCGCTATCTGAAACGGTGCCTCATCTCCACATCCGGGAGAATTCTTACCCGCTGCTACGACGAGACGACCGATGCGCTCGACGAGATTGATTATGCCGAGTCGAAAATATTTGAAATTGCTGAAAAGCGCCTCCGCCGCAGCTATGTCGGTATGAGTGAGCTCGCCCGGGAAACATTCGCTATGATAACGACGATGATGGAAGGCGATGAGCAAAATGGCATCAGCGGAGTGCCGTCGGGGTTCGTGCGGCTCGATGAAATGCTCGGCGGATTCCAAAAATCTGACCTTGTTATCATCGCTGCCCGCCCCTCAATGGGAAAGACCGCAATGGCACTTTCGATTGCACGAAATGTCGCCGTCGAATATCAGCAGGCCGTTGGCATATTCTCTATAGAAATGGCCGCTACACAGCTGATGATGCGGCTCCTGAGCGCTGAATCCCGCATCAATGCTCATGATATCCGCAGCAATAGAATCAGTCATGCAATGATGCCCAAATTGGTCGAGACGATTGGCCGCCTTGCCGAAGCTCCGGTGTTTATCGACGATAGTCCGGCATTGACAATTATGGAAATTCGTGCAAAATGCCGCCGGATGAAGGCCGAACACGACATAAAAATGGTCGTTATTGACTATCTGCAGCTCATTCAATCACCCAAAGCCGAAAGTCGCGAACGGGAAATCTCGATCATTTCACGATCGCTGAAACAGATCGCAAAAGAGCTCAATATTCCAGTCATTGCACTTGCCCAATTGAACCGCTCGGTCGAGGCACGTGCCGATAAAACGCCGATGTTGTCGGACCTGCGGGAGTCCGGCTCGCTCGAACAGGATGCCGATGTGGTGATGTTTGTGAATCGCTTAGAACAATACGGCATTACGACCTACGAAGACGGTTCGCCCACCGAAGGTACCGCAGAAATTATTATCGGCAAGCAGCGTAATGGTCCCGTCGGCAGTGTACGTCTAGCGTATTTAAAGAGCTATGCCCGCTTTGAAAATCTATCTCTGCATTTCGATGAGCCGCCACAATTTGGCGGAAGAGATTTTGACAGTTCGGCATTCTAAAAGGGGACCGCCTATTATTGAGAGGACATTGATTTATCTATGAAATATACTGCTACCGTACTGTTTGTCATGATTGTTACGGCGCTGACCGCAATTTCTCCTGCTCACGGGCAGAAATCTCTCACGCCAGCCACACTGAAAGTAATCGACTCTTCTCTTACGCTACTTGACATGAAACGCAGCGACTGCGCCATGCCGTATGACGCTGTGAAAATGGATGTTCACCGCCTGAAATTCATCACCTCGCTCTTTGCCGACCCACTGAAAAGCTTCGATATGACTCAGCAACATGCCGATAGATTACAAGCACTTGCCGATTCGACAGTCGATGAATATGCAGCAGAACTGATGCAGCAAATGGGGCTTGGTGAGTATTCGGCCGCTTATTTGGAGACCGGCATTACGGCCAAGCAGCTCGATGCAATGCTCGGAATTGACCTAGATTCGCTCGCCGGATTTATTGGCGCAAGCGTCGTACGGAAATACCTGATACCACTCGTTCAGGCAGAAATTGCCACCCGAAATTCCCTGAAAAATATCGTATCAAATCATCTCTTGTATGACAATGCGGACTCCCTGCTTATGCTGTCGTCTGATAGTCAGAATGCAAGCGTATATGAATTGAAAGCCGAAGAAGAGAGAGGGACAATCCTGACCCGAAAATTCTTTGATGAAGCGGCGAAAGTACAGATTGATCAGGTGTATTCGAGCGGATTTTCGCTGTACAGGACCTATCTGCATTTTATGAAAAGCATGAACTCAGCCGCTCAGCTCGCCCGAGATAGTGTTCGGTCGGTGGTTCTGAATACTAAATTAGGTCGCATTGCTCTCGGCGGACGCGGTAACGACATCTATCAGGGAGAGTATTTGCTGATTATTGATGTCGGCGGCAATGATAAATATCTGCTCTCCGAGCGCACAAAAACAACGGCCAAGAATCATCCGGTGCAGGTATGTATAGACTTGGGAGGAGATGATGTGTATCTCGGTGGAAATTACTCACTCGGAGGAGCAATTTTCGGTACGAATATTCTCATCGACGCCGATGGGGATGATTTGTATTCAGCTGGAGATTTTTCATTGGGATGCGGTATATTCGGGCTTGGCATTGTACATGACCTGTCCGGGAATGACCATTATACGAGCAAGACGTGTACGCAGGGAGCCGGATTCTTTGGTGTAGGACTCTTAATCGATGATAGCGGCAACGACAGCTACACGGCGCAGGCGCATTGTCAGGGCTTTGGCTCTACCCGCGGATTCGGCGCAATTGCCGATAAAATGGGAAATGATGTGTATGTGGCCTCGAGTCCGTTTCAGGATTTTCTGAGATATGAGTCCCATTTTGAATCATTTGCTCAAGGAGCCGGGCTGGGATTCAGACCAATTGCTTCGGGGGGGATCGGACTATTACTTGATTATAAAGGAAATGACTCATATTTGTCGGATATATACGGTCAGGGAACGGCCTACTGGTTCTGCTTAGGTGCTTTGTATGATGCAGACGGGGATGACCGCTATCAGTCCTATCAGTATTCACAAGGCGCCGGGGTCCATCTGGCGCATGGCATTCTGTGGGATAAAAAAGGAGATGATGTTTATTACTCTCACGGAGTGTCGCAGGGTTGCGGCCATGACATAGCATTCGGATGTCTGCTCGATGAAAGCGGTGATGATTCATATACAGCTGAAAGCTTATCACTCGGCGGCGGGAATGCAAATGCGGTATCGTTATTTGTGGATAACAGCGGTAATGATTCGTATGTCGCACGAAATACATCGAACACCATGGGGTTCTCCGACTTCCGAAGAAACTACGGTATGATCGGCATCTTCGCCGACGGAGGAGGGAATGATGTCTATGGTGAGGCCAAGCGGAATAATTCGACAGAGAAAAAATCGACATTCGGTCTCTTTGCCGATATGGAACTCAACACCCCGAAAATTACCCCGAGTACCGAGCCGGCGTTGACGCCGCCTGATTCGTTAAAGGAGCCGCTCCGGAGTACAATCGACAGTCTGTTTATTCAGGCATCGGCAGCCCCGCAGAAATACCAATATAATGTAGAGCCGGCGAGAGCAATGATTGTCGGAATGGGGGCATCTGCTCTTCCATTCCTTGCCGATAAGCTTGCGACGGAGTCTCCTCGGGAGCGTCTTGCATTGGACGGGATTCTTCCCCGGCTCTATGACAGGGATACCGCAGCCGTCGAAAAGCTGCTTCTGGACTCATTAGACTCGCCGGTATATGAGACCATGGCCATGTGTGCGTCGATTCTTGCCCGGAAAAAAGTTGATAGTGCAATGATAAAATTTCTCGATATGCTTCATGATAAAGAATGGCGTATTCGCTCGCTTGCGGCTCAGCAGATAGGAGAATTAGGCCGGAAAGATGCCGCCGGGGAGCTTGCGCTGCTGCTGAGGGATAATCACCCGTCTGTCAGGGCCAGAGCAGCATTCGCGCTAGGCCAGTTACTGCCTGATAATATAGCTGAACTGATGATACCGGCATTTACCGATGATGCGCAGATTGTGCGCAATAGTGCAATTCAGAGTCTTAAACGCCAGAAAAAATACACCCTTGAAGTTCTAGGTACACTGTTTCGCGATTCTATTCCCGAAAAAGTGCGGCGTGAGCTCACGGTACTCTTTCCCACTGTCGAGAGTACTATCGACACAAGTGATAGTAAAACAGAAATGACACTAGCTGAAATAATACGGTCACAGCCACGCACTCTGCGGAGTAATATATACCGTGAGCTGGGGTTACGAGAAAATAAGCTTTGGAAAAAAACACTGGAGGAATGTCGCAAAAGCGAAACGGTACAGGAATTGATGCAATTACTACCACCAAAGCCGGAAAAAAAGAAAAAGAAAAATAAGGCGCCGGTTGAAGGATCGTGATCCGACAAAATTGTCAGGTTGGATAGGTATGCACATGTACGAATGTGTGAAAAAAATTACACAGCTGTTTATTATCCTGACAGGAAAGTCAAGGCCTCGGTATTGTCTCATCGACACGTTGAGAGTGTGGCCTGCATGAAGAAACGAGGGTTGAAGCTTCCGTCTGCAATCAGGATGAGAGCACTCGGGAGCAAAGGAGTGCTGTTCTGCCCCGGAAAACGGAGTAAATGTAGGGCGGAAAGTTAAAAATAAGATCTGATGTATGAGAGTTAGGCGCGGTCTCATGCATGTAAATGAAAGAAAAAGCTGTCAAAAAACATAGGGAAAGTACCGTGAAGAGGTGTCGTACTGAATCACAGTGTCTTGAAAGAGGGGTATTCTGTGTACTGAGCTATATATATGTGCTGAACTATATATAAGGGGAGAATGAAAGCAAGCCATCCGTTATGCATAAGTGGATTGCTTCCCGTAAATGGTAGATGCCGAAAGCAAAGCGTAGAATCTATAAGCTGCCATTTATCATAGCTGATAGTCAATACATTAGACAGGCATACCGGAATGGGGCTGAGGGCAGATTCAGAAGATTCAAAAAATGGGAGGCCGATTCCTTGGGCACTATACTTCGCACTAGTTGAAAAAAGCACTCAAATTCAGTCGGCGATTCGCAGGAACGCACAGAGCCACACCGTCTCTGAAGTAACGTGAGTAAGAATTGAAAAAAAATAAGATTTGAGAAAAGATGTTTTGATATTAGAGATAATTTCAGTAAGTTCACGTTGCTGAAAACGAGAAAAGTGCTTTTTCGAGCCATACCGGTTGAAAGAGCATCGGTCAAATATTATATCAGCATGTGCATAACTTGCTGTTTATACGTATAGTTAGAATAAAATCTACAATTGATAAAGTACTAAGCAAAAAAAATCTTTTGATTTTTTTAGAGAATTTAGTGCGATATATCAAAATTGGAATAATTATTGCAGAACGACAATAGTTTAGATTTTATGTAATGCAGTTGAGTTTCGGTATTAATAAAATAGATAATAGTAATCATAACAGTTTTTCAACTCTTATTCAATGAGGAGATAGTAATGAAACGTTTTGCCAACAAAAATCTCGCAATAGTGATGCTAGCCTTAGTGCTGACCGCGTTGACGAGTGTAACTTCATCGGCGCAAAAGCCAACCGATGCCACAAGAGTGGCGTGGTCGGTCATAGCTTCCGGTGGCATAGTAAATGCGCCTATCAGCAATAATGTATATATGTCTGCAACTGTTGGTCAGACAGCAATTGGTGTGGCATCGGGAGGAAACTATACAAGCTACTTTGGCTTTTGGGCTCCTAAAATAGTAAAGACTACTGGAGTTGACGAGCCGACAGATAACGGTATCTCCCAGGATGTACTTTCCAACTCACCGAACCCATTCGTCGGTAATACAACGATTCGCTATACATTACCTTCAGCAGGTAATGTGACAGTGAAAGTTTATGATATGGTCGGTCGTTTAGTGCGCGTACTCGTTGATGAATATCAAGATGCGGGTACCCAAAATGTAGGATGGAATGGTCGTGATGATGCAGGTAATGAATTAAGTGCCGGTGCGTACACATACGAGCTCGTAATGCTTGGCAGCACAGGAAATATGCGTCATCGTCAGCAGTTAATGTTGCTTAAATAATAAGTCTTCATGCCTGTGAAGTGTTCTGCGGGAAAATTAAAATGACTTCGGCTAGAATAAGTCGGAGCTTGTTTTATACAGGTCGGAAATATCCTTTGGTATGGTTTTTGCCGAGAGGATTTGACAAGAGAGAATTTAAATTTTAATAATTATTAGTATTTTTTAGTTTTACTTAATTAGGAGTATAGCATGAAGAAAAGTTTTCTTATTGGCTTATTAGCTGCTTGCGCATATATTCTGCCAGCCGGTAGAGTAGAAGCACAGGTACCCAAGCTAATGACCTATCAAGCTGTTCTAACGGATGGTAGTGGTAACCCTGTTAACAGTACCCCAAAGCAGCTTAGTTTCAAAATTTATGAAATTGAAGCTGGTGGTAATGTAATTTGGACAGAAACTCAAGCAGTGACCCCAAATGCAGGCGGATTGATTAATGTGGTGCTTGGTATTTCCAACCCGCTTAATTTACCTTTTGACAAGCAATATTGGTTGGGTATCTCCATCGATAACAATCCTGAGCTTATCCCAAGAGTTCGTCTTACAACTTCTCCGTATGCATTCAGAGCAATGTACGTTGACACAGCTAGCTATGCAGTAAATGCAGGCCGCGCTGCCAGTGCAGCAGTTGCTGATGCAGCTCGTCCGACAGGACCGGCAGCCGGAGATCTTGCTGGTACATATCCAAACCCAACAATCCGTGACGGCGCGATCAATGCGGCGAAAATTCTTGACTTCTCTATTACACAAAATAAATTAGCTCCCGGCGTCAGCTTGCCTCCAAGCGGACCTGCCGGTGGTGATTTGACCGGTGACTATCCAAATCCGCAAATTGCTGAAGGTGCAGTAAAGACTAATCGTATCTACGATAGTGCTGTTACTACCCAAAAGCTTCGCGATGGCGCGGTAACCGGTGCGAAAATTGCCGACGGTACGATAACAAATATCGATATTGCGAATAATACAGTCATTAATTCAAATATCGCATCAAATACTATCCGTCCTTCCCGCTTCGCTACCAGTCCTTCCCAAGTACTCCAAAATCGTCTCTTGATGGGCTGGGGACCAACCGCTGCAGATAGCATGGTATGGTTGAATGAGCCGTCAACAGTTGAAACAGTATTACACTGGGATGGTGTGAATTTGAACTGGAGAAGAATTACTCCTCTTACCTTGAACACACTCAGTGCGAGTGCAGCTTCAAATACACAAACTGCTGTTAACAGAAACAGACTCCTCGTCGGTATCGACCCAACAGCAGCTGGTACAATGGGCTGGTTGAATTCACCGGTGAACTTGCCTTCAAATAACGGCTATGTTCTCCGCTATAATACAGCTACAGATGTCATCGAATGGGCTCCGAACAATAAACTCTTCTTCCCAATCGATGGCGATACAACAATTAACTTGTCGTTAGCTCCTGCGATGGTTCGCCTTACGAACCGTGGCGATGCTCCGACAATGGTTCTTCAAAATACCAACACAGCAGGTTCGGCAAGAGGTTTAGAAGTAAATCTTGCTGGTTCGGCGCAGGCAGCAGACGCTATTCGTGTAAATAATGCAGGAACTGGCACAGGTCTTAATGTTCAAAGCACAGGAACTGGTACTGGTGTTAATGTGTTAACAAACGGTCCAGCTGTTGTTGCAACAACACAATCCATTTTTACCGGCACCGCTGTATCTGTACAGCAGCAAGGTAATGCTGGTGTAGGTGTTGGTGTAGCTATTACAAATAATCAGCAAGGTGCGACAACAGTAGGTCTATCTATTAATAATATCGCTCAAAACGGTATCGGTGCTGATATTACCATGGGTTCAGGAAATACTGCAAACGGTATTCGTGTAACGCAAACTGGTACTGGTGCTGGTGCATCGCTGACAAGTATTAATGGTAATTCAGTTAATGCTACTTCAACAGGTACCGGTATTGGCGTGAATGTATCATCTAACTCCGGTAGCGGTGTTGCTGTTACTTCAACCACCGGTCGTGGTGTAGTCGTAAACATGCCTGCAGCAAATACATCAAATGGTGTAGATGTGACAGCCGGAACAACGGCAACTGGTGTAAACGTAACAGGTACCAACGGTAACGGTGTGAATGTAACGACAGCAGCCGGTACAGGTGCAAATGTTACAACGACAACCGGTACAGGTGTAAATGTTAATACAGGTGCTGGTACAGGTGTAAATGTTGCTTCAGCGACAGGTACAGGTATCGCAGTGACGCTTCCTGCTACAAACGCAGCAGCTGGTGAAACTATCACACATAACGGTACAGGCACTGGCTTGAACGTCGCTCAAAATGGTAGCGGTGCAGGTATTAATGTTACCGGTCTCAACCAAGCAGCAGCCGGAATCTCAGTTACCCGTGGTGGTAGCGGTGCCGGTATTCAAGTTGACAATAACGGTACCGGTAATGGTGCTGTTATCAATCAGAACGGTGCTGGTGGCGGAGGAAACGGTCTTGCGATCACGATGAATAACATTACTACAAACGGTAGTGGTATTTCTGTAACAAGCAACAACAACGGTTCTGGATCTTCGATTACCAAAACAGCCGGTGCAGGTAATGCTGAAACAATCGTAAACAGCGGTACTGGTAATGCTCTTAACATTACAAATAATGCTGATGCACCTGGTGTCGTTATTAATCAAGCACTCGCAGGTGTTGGGCGAAGTGCTATTCTTGCAACTAATACTAGTACAACCAACCCGACGATGATACTTACCAATAATGCAGCTAGCCCTCGTACTGCTCTCAGAACATTTGGTAACATCGAAATGAACAGTATCTTGACGACCGGTGACAACAATGTCCAAGTCGGTACAGGTATTACAAACGGTTCGTCAACCTTCCTCAACGGTGTGTTTGTAAACAACACCCCAGGTTTCGGTCTTCAAGTTGGTGCTGCTCCTACAGCATTTACTGTAGTTGGATCAACCGGAGCAACAAATGTAGGTAGCACACTTGGTGTAGCAGGTAACACGACTATTGGTGGAACACTTGCTGTAACCGGTGCATCCACATTTACCGGTGCAACTACTCATAATGGTGGAATTACAGCTTCTGCTTCAACAGTTACTGGAAATTCAACAGTTGGTGGTACACTCGGTGTAACTGGTGCAACTACTTTAGGTAGCACATTAGCAGTAACAGGAGCATCCACATTTACCGGTGCAACTACTCATAATGGTGGCTTGACGGCTAGCTCTGCTACAGTCAATGGTGCATTCACACAATCTGGTGGAAATGCTTCTATTGGCGGTGGAACAACGAATAGTTTCGCATCCGGCGTTGCAAATGCAGTCAATAGCTTCGGTACTGGCTTGAATGCAGCTAACACAATCGGTTCAGTAGCCGGTACGAACACAATCAACGGTTCAACAAACACAATCAACGGTACAACAAATGTTAATGGAAACACTGCAGTTGCAGGTACATTGAGCTCAACAGGAGCAACAACTCTTGCAAGCACAACAGGATCATTAACAGCCGGAAATGGTGGTTCGTTGAACGTGATTACTGGTACATCCAATACTTTAAATGGTGCTACTACTATTAACGGTACAACTGCACATGTCGGTAACACAACAGTAACAGGTACTTTCAGCACAACAGGTAACACAACATTGGCATCAGGTGCCGGTGCAACTACCACAATCGGAAACGCAGCAGGCGGAGCAGTGAATGTAACAGGTACAACAACCACACTTACAAGCACTACTTTAAATGTTAACAGTACAACTAATAACATTACCGGCGCAACGAATGTAAATGGTGCAACTGCAGTAACAGGTACATTGAGCTCAACAGGTAACACAACATTGGCTTCAGCTCCGAACTCCAATACAACAATTGGTAACGCAACTGCAGTCAATACAATTACCGGTACAACTAACAACATCAATGGTGGAACACTGATTAATGGTAATACAGTATTGACCGGTGCATCTAACCTGACTGTAGGTGGTAATTCTACAACCTTCGGAGATTCACAGGTTGCAGGTACATCAACTGTAGGTGGTACATCACAATTCTTTGACAGAATGTCTGTATCAAGCTCATCAGGAAGCGAAACAGGTAACTTTACCAATTTCGGTAACGGACGTGCTATCCAAGGTGATAACAACAACATTACCAGTCCAACTGCAGAATTTACAAATAACGCAGCCGGTGGTCCAGGCCTACGTGTAAATGGGTTGTCATTGTTAAATGGTAACACAAATGTTACAGGTAATCTCGCAGTATCCGGAACACTTTCTTCAGGTGTATTTGCTCCAAGCCAAATCAATGTTAGCCAAAACAATGCATTAGATCTGGTAACTATCAATCAAGCAGGCACTGGTCGCGCTATAGTTGCTACAGCTACAACAGGTGCTGCAATTACAGCTACATCCAATGTAGGTACTAACGCAATCACTGTAACCGGTGGTAATATTAATATCGCAGGAACAGGTGCTTTGACTGTTGGTGGTAACACTACAGTTGGTGGAACACTTGGTGTAACAGGTGCTTCAACCTTCACCGGTGCTACAACGCACAATGGTGGCTTGACAGCAGCTTCTTCAACTGTAACAGGTAACTCAACAGTTGGCGGAACACTTGGTGTAACCGGCGCTTCAACCTTTACCGGTGCTACAACGCACAATGGTGGCTTGACTGCATCTTCCGCTACTGTTAATGGCGCAACCGCAGTTAATGGTGCAACAACCTTGACCGGTGCAATGACCCAATCAGGTGGCAATGCAACGATCACTGGTAATACAACCAATACCTTCGGAACATTTGCAAATGCAGCAAATACCATCGGTAATGCAGGTGGCACAACTACTGTTAACGGTACAAGCAACTTGACCGGCAACACAACAGTTGGCGGAACACTTGGTGTAACGGGTGCTTCAACCTTCACTGGTGCAACAACCCACAACGGTGGCTTGACAGCAGCATCATCAACAGTAACCGGCAACTCAACAGTTGGTGGAACCCTTGGTGTAACTGGTGCTTCAACCTTCACTGGTGCAACAACCCACAATGGTGGCTTGACAGCAACAACATCAAATGTAACAGGCAACTCAACAGTTGGTGGTACCCACACAACAACCGGTGCTTCAACTGCAGCATCCTACGCAACAACCGCAAATGGAAGTATCACAGCAAATGGTTCTGGTAATATCAGCACCACTAGCGGTAATCTTTCAACCGGTACAGGTAACGTTGCTACAACAAGCGGTAACGTAACTGCAGGCGGTATTACTCTCAACGGGTCAACAAACACAATTACATCGTCAAGTGCATCAAACGCACAAACAGCATCCTTGACCAACACAAATGCAACCGGAACCGGCCTCTTAGTATCTGCAACAGGTGCAACAGGAACAGGTATCAGTGTAAATGCACTTGCAGGACAAAATGCAATCAATGTAACAAGTGGTAACATCAATGTTGGCGCAGGTAATATCACAACAACAGGTAACTTGACAGCGACAAACATCAACGGTACATTTACCGGTGTAATTGCAGCTACAAGCGCAAATGCAACTCCAGCCGTATCAGCAACCAACACATCAGCAAATGACGGGCTTCGCGCCGCATCAAATGGTGGTAATGCAATCAATACGACTTCAGGTAACGTGACCATCGGTGGTGGCGGAAACTTGAGCGTAAGCGGTAATGCAGCAGTTACAGGTACTTCTACCCTCACAGGTAATACAACAGTTGGCGGAACGCTTGGTGTAACCGGTGCTTCAACCTTAACTGGTAACACTACCGTAGGCGGAACACTCGGCGTGACCGGTGCTTCAACCCTCACTGGCGGTGTCAACAGCGGATTGACTGTCAATACGGGTAACTTCGCTGTAACTGCAGGTACAACTACTCTCGGTGGAAATACATCGGTAACCGGTGCTAATACATTCACAGTAGGTACCGGAGCTACCACACTTGGTGGAAGCTTGACAACAGCAGGAACAGCGACCAACAACGGTGCAGCAATCAACAATGGTACAACTACCCTCAATGGCAATACATCGATTACTGGTGCAAATACCTTGACTGTAGGTACCGGCGCTACAACACTTGGTGGTAGCTTAACGACTGCAGGTGCGACAACCAACAATGGTACAACTACCATGAATGGAAATACATCGGTAACCGGTGCAAGTACATTTACTGTAGGTACAGGCGCAACTACCCTCGGCGGCACACTTAGTGTAACCGGACTCTCAACCTTAACTGGCGGTGCAACTTCTACTACCGGTAGCTATGCTACAACTTCAGGAAGCCACACAACAGGTACAGGTAACATTTCTACAACATCAGGTAATGTGACTGCAGGACCGGTAACTCTTAACGGAACAACCGGTGCAATTAACGGTACAACACTTGCCTCAACAGGAAATGCAACTGTAGGTGGTAATCTTGCTGTAACAGGTTCTTCAACATTAACAGGTAATACATCAGTTGGTGGTACATTAACAGCAACCGGCTTAACAACTGCAAATGGTGGATTGACTGTCGCTACAGGTCAAGCGGTAACATTATCAGGTACAGCGACTCTCACAACCGGTACAGGTGCTGTGAATATCGGTGGTACAACTAATATTGGTGGTACAGTTACAATGAGCGGTCCTGGTGGCGCAAGAGTCGTAAATGCATTACAAGTAGATGGCTTTACATTTGCTAATGCTGACTTTGCGGTAACCGGTAACTCAAACTTCGTCGGTAACACTATAACAGGTGGTACAAGCAATGTAACCGGCTTGAGCACATTAGGTCAAGCAGGTCAACCAAGCTTAGATGTATTAGGTACTTCATCATTTGCCGGAAATGTAACAATGGCCGGTAACTTGGCGGTAACTGGTACACTCTCTTCGGGTGTATTCTCGCCATCAAGCATTAATACAACCGGAGATTTGACAGTACAAGGCAATACTACCTTAGGTAATGCTACTACGGATGCATTCTCCTTGACCTCTAGCGGATTGAATGTAGCAACAAACGGCGATGTGAGTGACAACAACGGGCCAGTAAATATCACAGACGATCTTACTGTAACCGGCACAGGCAATGTAACAGGAACTCTTAGCTCGGGTGCACACACTGTAACAAGTGGTGGTGTTCAAGTAACAGGTAACTCAAACATTACCGGTACACTCGGCGTAACAAGCAACACTACAGTCGGTGGTACACTAGGCGTAACAGGCGCATCAACCCTCACAGGTGGTGTCAATGGCGGATTGACCGTTAATACCGGTAACTTCGCTATCACAACCGGTTCAGCTACAATCGCTAACGGCGCATTGAGCCAAACAGGCGGCACTGTTACCCTCACAGGTGGAGCAGCTAACAGCTTCGGTACATTCGCAAATGCTACAAACACTATCGGTGATGTAGGTGGTATCAACAACATTAATGGTACAACAAACCATAATGGAAATACAACCACAACAGGTACTTCGGTATTCACCGGTGCTACAACACATAATGGTGGATTGACTTCAGCATCAGCGACTATCACAGGCGCAGCTACAGTTGGAACTACTCTCGGTGTAACAGGTGCTACAACACTCGGAAGCACACTTGCAGTAACCGGCGCTTCAACCTTCACAGGTGCTACAACACATAATGGAGGATTGACTACAACCACTGCAACCTTAACAGGAATGTTGAATGCAAACGGCGGTATCACTGTGCCAACAGGTCAAGTAGTAAATATCAACGGTAACACTCCATTAACAGTAGGTACAGGCGCAACTACACTCGGTGGTACTCTCGCAGTCACCGGTGCAGCTACCTTTACAACTGCTGCTACAACAATCAATAACGCTGCTTCTACATTCAATGGTCAAAGCGTTACTGCAAACAATGCAGGTATCGCCGGAACATTCAATAGTTCAGCAGCAACAACAGCATTGTCAACACAATCTGCAGGTGGTTCAACTGTCCTCGTCAACAACACAGTTGGCGCTGGCACAGGTGTTCAAATCACAGGTGTGACAACCGGTACAGGTGTGAATGCAAACACTGTAACAACAGGAAATGCTTTCTCAGCAACCGGAATTACCTCAGGTAACGGTGTTCTCGCAACTGCTACAACAGGCAATGGCGTAAACACGAGCGCTACAACAGGTGTTGGTATCGCTGCATCGGCTACAACCGGTCAAGCAATCACTGCAACCTCTGCTAACGTAACAGCAGCTCAAGGTTCAATTACAGCGACAAACACAGCAGCAGGAAATGCAGTAGCAGCAAATGTTACTACTGGTGTCGGTGTGAATTCTGTAGCAACTTCAGGACAAGCCGTAGTAGCAACTTCAGCAAATGTAACTGCCGGACAAGCGACAATGACAACTGCAAATACCGGAGCACTCGGTACAGCATTTATGTCAACAGCAACAACCGGTCAAGCAATTGCCGCAACTTCTGCGAATACAAACTCAACTCCTGGTGCACAACGCGGTACAATGAGTGTCACAAACACCGGTGCAGGTCTTACAGCTCACGCAATCACTGCAACGACCACCGATGGTCAAGTATTGAGAGCAAGAACAACGACCACAGCAGCCCTTGCAACAGCCGCTACTATCACTGTGAATGATGTTGATGATGATATCACAACAAATGATAATACCGTAGGCGGTCGCGCACTCTTCCTCAAGAGCAATACTTCAGGAACAGGTGCAAATGCAGAAGCAACTCTCGTAGTGACAAACATTAACGCAGACCCTGCTACCCGCTATGCTATCCGCACAAACGGTAACATCCAAATCAACTCCAACTTGGAAACAGGTGACAGAGCAATCGTCATTGGTGAAGGTTCGGTAGCACATGCTGACCACCATGCAAACTCACCGGCAGTCGGTGGATTTAATGGTATTGTCGTCGGTCCGACCGCAGGTGGTTCGGGTGTATTCGCAGTGAATGCTGTTGATGGTAATCTTACCGTTGGTGTGTTCGGTGCTTCAGCAGCAAACATTGAAATCGCCGGTGCTAACGGTCAAATCACGACAGATGCACCTGTGACAATCAACTACAGAACAGACTTCGCAAACAACCCTGACAACCTTGCCGCACTTTCGGTATCGGTAGCCGGTGGTGGAGCGAACTCTAAAGCAGCAGAATTTATTCACAGTGCCGGTGGTGGTGGTGTACCTGCTTCGACAAGTACCAACCCTGTCGTCTCGATTCGTCAAGAAATTGCGAACAGAGAAGGTCTCCAAGTGAATAATGAAAACGATGGTACAATCCACGGTGCAGCTACATTTACGAGCACAGGTGCTAATAACACAGCGACGACAGTAACTATCGAGAACCAATCAGTTCAAAATGGTGCCGCTGCTCTCCGTATCGTGAATGGTGCAACACAACTCGCATATGCAAATGTTGCAGCTCAGGCAGACTTACAAAATGCGACAGCGTCCGTAATTGACTGGACTGGTGGTGTGAATATACCGGTAAACTGGTTGCCACTCAATGTACAAGATGGTCAAATCCTCTGGATTCGTGTTCAAAATGCAGAAACGATTACCGATGCTGACGGTGCAGTATTTACAGGTAGCAACGCATTCGGTAGAGTAGCAAGTTTAGTATACTTCGCAGGTGGATGGCACTTAGTAAGAAGCCAAAACTAATCCACTTACCTTTCCTTTACCGGAGAGGATGACAATAAAAAGCGCGGTGAGATTTCGATCTCATCGCGCTTTTTTTATGTGGGTGGTGGTGTGTGTACGCGTCCGGGTAGTTGTGATACAAAATGGATTAAAAAGCATATCAATCTGGAGGAGTCGTAGGGGTTGAAGAATCGAAACTTGACGATGACGTAACAGCATGACAGTTCAGCAAGCTTTGATACTTCATACTAAGAAGGGTACAGAATGACAACGTTGTTATTGAGGTCCGGTCAGAGCTAACAACTGCCTGTAATTACTTGCCAATGAAACGATTGTATGTTCAGTCATGTAGTAGTACACGTCCATTATACGTACAATAAGGTGTTGAGCTAAAATACCGTGTGATCGGGATAACAGCTGTGCCTGCATTTGAGAAGCCAATGGATTTCTTGAAGGCAAAGTTGTGAGCCCGAACACACATTACATCCGTTACAGTACTATTAAGGAGAGCCGGAAGCTCTGGGAGAGCTTGTTCGAGAAGCATCAATGCTACGATATTATGGTGCGATGGGCAAATTTTCGAAGAATTCACCTAAAAGTACAAAAAATGGTACAATTCTTGAGTGATAAGAATAAATGTGTTTTTTAGGGATGCAGCTTCCTAAAAAGTGTGTAATTCATTGTGATATTGAGGGGAAACGAATGAAAATACTTCTGACAATTACATTACTTCTGGCGATAATGAGCCAGAGCAAGGCTCAGGATATAGTGCTAAAAAGTACGAAAGCATTAAAAACGGATCAATTAATTAACACCATGGTCGATATGGATATGGATGGTTTTGCTGAGATTGTGACGACTACCGGAAACATTGTCGATATCTATGACGGCAAGACGAAGATCTTGAAATACACGATGACCTTGGACAGTGTGGGGCAGGAATCACTGATTATTGATGACTTAAACACCGGGCGATTAAAAAACACGAATCTATTGCAGGATTTCAATGGTAATGGTGTGAAAGATCTTATAATCACTGGGCTTAGCAGTGGTGCGGGATGGTATATGAAGATAGTCGATGTTTCTACGAGGACGAATATTTTTACAGCACAATTTCAACCGGATCAAGATTATCTGTCGGTCATGGATGCTGATGGTGATTTATTCTATGATATAATTATTGGAAGAACAGACTCAATTTTTGTCTATGGCACAAAAGGAAAAATCAGGACATTAGGTATTGGTGATGAGCAGGAAGAGAGTACAGCTAAGCCGGGGAATACCGGAAGGGTGGTAGGTGGTCCAAATACACAAATAACCTGGCGTCAGGCACAGAGTGGCACTGTATCAGTGATGATATTTACGATGGCAGGTGAGCTCGTCAAAACACTTGGCGTAGTAGCTGAAAATGGTATAGCTTCCATCGAGTGGAATGGTACCAATAATAGTAATCAAGCAGTTGCAGAAGGTGCGTATCTCTATACAATTAAAGCAAACGGCAAGACAGAAAGCGGTAAAATGCTGCTTATGAGATAAGATGGTTAGCAGAGCGGCTCCGAAGTAAAATTCGAAGGTACGTATCAATTTCTTTAGCTGAATTTAGGTGAAGTAGTATAAAATTTACGTCCTAAACTCATAGACGCTATTATGAGCGAGAGAAGCGGTGTGGAATCAACGTATATATATATGAAGCTCCTACGGTGCATCGTTTCGATAAATCGTCGATAACTATTAATATTTTCTTCCGATTGATCTGTCAACAGGATAGCACAACTTGATGCAGATAGACAAGTATGGTAATGATGATTCAACAAATGTCTGCGAAGCACATTCTTTGCGAATATAGCGATACCTTCACTAGTTTTGCGGTTAATTCTCGATACATAGAAACACGACAATTATGATCCAAGAAAAGATGATAAGCGAAAACGATACCGGCACCACGATTGCGCAGCGGATCGAATGTCTCGAACGTTCTAACAGACGGCTACGCAATGCGTTACTGTCATTGTGTATGTTGATTGGCGGGGCAGGAATCGGCGGATTTATTTTAGGTGATAGGATATTGAGGGTCGATAAAATCGAAACAGAGGAGCTTGTAATACGCGACAAAGCAGGCAGGGCGCGTGTACGGCTTGATGTGACTGAGGATAATGATGCAGCGTTGCTGAGATTCTACAATCGAGACACGACTAAGAATATCGTTGCGCTCGGTGTGAGCAACAATCAGAAGCTTGGTGGGCTGATGCTGTATGACAGCAAAGGAATTCGTAAGCTGATATTGACCAATGAACGCGATACCGTCGTCACACTGAGTATGGCCAACCCTCGGGGAGATGTGAGTGCATCCATATTGAGTAATGGGTATGTCAATACGATTATTGGTAGTACAATAGTGCTTGCGAACCCTAAATCAGGAAAACCGAGGGCGGCATTTGGAGTAAGTGATGAGGTGGGGACGATGGAGCCATACATGGATTTCTACGAAGAATCAGGAATGAAACGCATGGGAATACTTATGTCGCAGAAGGGACTGACGGGATTGGCATTCTTTGACAAATACGGAAAAAATAGAAATTTTGTAGGTATGAAGCCAAGTGGTGAAGGCTACAGTGTAATAGCAGATACATCAGGCAAAGCTGAGTGGAAAGTGCCGTAAAAACTGAATAAAAATTAAGTTAAGAACAGGTAAATGCTATATATTAGCTATATCATTAAAAAATGAAGCAGTAAAAGTTGAATTTTATTTGGTTAGATAGCTATGAAGTGATATTTTTGCCGTGTTTAAGAAGGTGGAAAAGGTCTATACAGGCCGATTTTCGCCAATAAGTTGAATAGTATACAGAATAGTACATATTTATTTATTTTTGTTTCATTATTATCAGTGAGGACTTCAATGAGGTCAAAACGATACTTTTCAATGATAATTGCTCTTGCGGTATTCGCAATTATGAGTAATTATGCGTTTGCTTCTACATGGTATGTAGATCAAGCAACGGGAAATGATGCGGATAACGGAACGACACCGGCTCTTGCTAAGCAGACGATTCAAGCAATGGTTGGGTCGGCGAGCGTTGTCAATGGCGATATAGTTATAGTGGGTAATGGTACGTATGTGGAGCAAGTGCGTATATTGAATAAGGGTATCACCCTGAGGTCAGAAAACGGTGCATCAGTTACGACTATTAAAGCGCCGACATATTTGTCGCTTACGAGCTATACCGAGGCCGGTAACTTAGCTTGGAATGATGCAATTCAAGGCGCAGGCAAAGCACTTCCGTCGGATGTGGTGATGCCTGTTCTCTTTTTAGACTGTCCGAACACCGGATACACCAACAATGTCTATGGTTTCACTATCGATGGTGATAATCAGGCGCAAATAGCACCGGCAGCAGGTGCAGAGAAATCGTTGGTTGGTATTCTCGTAAAATACACTGCAGGTACAATCGGTGGAAATGGTGCCAACGAAGCATGTATTATTAAAAACTGCCAAACCAATGGTGCTACTCCATGGCTCAATGATGACCGTAACGGTTATGGTATCATGGTCATTGGTAACTCCAACTGTACAATCAAATATTGTACAATCACGACCTATCAATCTGCCGGTATTGCCGTCATTGGTAAAAACACAACAGCTGGTGCAGCCACACAAAACCCAATCCCGAATATCTTCGACAACAGCATCCGCGGTTCGGATGCGAATCCAGGTGCAGTCGCTCGTGCAAATGATGGCTGGTACACTGGTATCCTTGTTTCCTACGGTGGTCGTGGTACTATCCGCAGAAATATTCTCAGTGATCACTACAATTCGAACGGTACAAATGCAGCTACTAATGTATTAGGTGTTGGTGCCGGTATCTACCTCATCGACGTTCGGACAATTACTATCGGATCGACATCAACAAAAACAGACGGTAACGTCAGTGCAAACAACGAATACGGTCTCATGGTCAATGTTACCAACGGTGCAATTCCTGTGACAAGCTTGACTATCCAAAGAAATAACTTTGTGTATAACGGTAATGTTGGCGATGATAAACGTCAGGATGTACGCTATGTAAACACAGGAACAGCTGCAAGCTCGTCACTGAATATGAGTAATAATGCCTTTGGGAACTCAGAAGCTAACTCGGGTGGAGCTGCAAATTACACGCTCGGTACTGCAGCTACGGATGCATTTATTGCCGATGCCGGGGGTAATGACTTTATTACCTACACATCAGTACTTGCACCTACTAAAGTAGATGTAAACTGTACATATACTCTATACAACACAGGCGTAGAATGGGGCTATTCAAAAGTAAACACGATCCAACGTGGTGTCAATTCAGTAGCGACCGGCTTTACAAATGCCGTCGTTGTATCTGACTGTGCTACTAACTTCCAAGAAAATGTCGTCATCAAAAAAACTCTCCAGCTCGTTGGCGATTCAGTAGCTACTTGTGCAAATCGTCCGACCATCAATCCTTCAAGCGGCTATGCAGTGACAATCCAGTCACCAGTCGGCGGACCATCGGTCGATGAAGTCGTTGTCAATGGTTTCCACTTCTTACAAGCAGGTGCTCAAAGAGCCGGTTTGTTGGTAATAGGTGTAGATGGTACTAACATGGCTACAAACTATCCTCCAATCGGTACGAAATTGCGTAACAATTGCTGGGAAGGATACGGAGCACAAACATTAGAAGGAGATGGCAATGGTGGAGGTTCCTTCGGTACATCGTATGCACCGGATGCAGCTTCAATAGCAACATCAAATATACCATGGGGTGGCGCTGAGCATTCATGGGATATTAGTGGTGTCGTAGGTGATAATCAAAACTCAGATATTGATGCTCAAGCAAATAACAACTTCAATTACAATGGTGCAGCTGCCCTTCCTACGTTCAAAGTATGGGATGAAGCTGATGGGTTCGCAGTGGCTATGCAAGACGCTCGTATCCTCTTCAACAATTTAATCATTGTGCACTGCGGTGAAAGCATTAATACAGCTATCGCCGCGGTAAGTGGTGGTGGTACGATTTACATCGAAGGTAATTGTGTCTATACTGAAGATGTAGTTGTTGACAAAGCAATTACCTTTAGAACTATTTTTGATGGTCTACCTCTACCGAAATATCCCCCTGTCATTCAGGGAATTAATCGTCCTATGACCTTCTCGAATGGCGCCGCGGGCTCTGCTTGCGGTACTACCTTTGCAACTGGTTCAGCAAACACTGATACAGTGTATTTCTGGAATCCAAGTACAATTACTACGGCTGCGCCTACAGTTTATACAACCAATGACGGTGCTGCACTTGCGACCGGTCAGTTCTTTACAGGTGGCTTCAAAGGAATGCGCCGTCCTACTCAATTACGCGTAATTTACGGTATGGGTGATGGTGGCTGTATTCAAGATGCGGTTGATTTGATCTACAACAACTGTGAATTGAACATCGGCGCTGCCGCTACACAAGTACCTGCGACAAGCGGTATTATTCATATCGAAGGCGGAACATACGTACAGGATGTAATCGTTGAGAAGACGTTAACCTTCAATGCAAGTAATGGTAGCCCGGTACTCAACGCTGGTCAATCAATTACCCTCAATAATGCAGCAGCAAATACATCAGCTACTGACTGTCAGACGGTAGTTAACTCTACTCTCAATGGTGGCACAACTCGTTTCCAAGCACCGACCGTGTATGTAAATGCAGATCAAACAGACATTGCTGCAGCAACCGACAGAGCAACAGTTGATATGGGTATCTTACTCGTTGCTCCAAATGGTACAGTAACAATTGATGCAGCAGGTACATTCACTGAAAACCGTGCTACAATCAACAAAAACAACGTAACACTCAATACATCAATCGCGACTACCAAGAGAACACTCGATGCTATTACTCTTAATGGCTCAGGTGCTTGCGGTGGTACAGCATCCGATATCGTTGACATTCTCGTTGATACAGTATTTATAGCAAGCAATGTGGACTGTATCCAAACTGCACTAGGTAATACTGCAGGTAATCAAGATGATGAAGGTGTTGGTAATGCAGTATCCGGCGGTAATCGTCAAGGTACAATTGCATTCACCTACGGTGGTGCAACAAGTGTAGCTCAAGCTCTTACTGTTGACAAAGATGTACGCTTCTCTGGAAACGTAACGCCGAACACCAACTCAGGTTCATTGACCATGCGTCTTGGTGCACGGGGAATAATGATAGACACTTCATCCAATTTCTGTAATACAACTGTCAATGCAACGCAAGTAGCAGGCTCAGGATTTACACAAATTCCTGATATTCAGACAGGAATCCTTCTTGCTTGTGCAACAGGTACTTTGAATGTGGGTACCACTGGTGCAGCTACTACATGGGGTGGTGGTACAGATTTATACAATAAAGACAACACAATTACAAAATCTTTGACAGTGCAAGGTACAAATACAACAAATACTTGTGCAAATACAACAAATGGCGGTGGCTTCTATATTGATGCAGCAACAGCATGGACTGCTAATGGTAGCCGTAGTGCATTTACAACTACGTTCTCAACATTTACAGCTGCGAATCCAATCTTCCAACTTGACTCTGCTGTAAATACGGTTACAATTCAGGGTTTTGACTTTACGAATATTACAGATGGTGCAGCAAACGGTATTATTTACTCAAGAAAAGGTAATAATACCATTACTATCAAAGGTAATGTTGTAAGCGGTACTACTACCGAGCGTTTTGTTCATGTGGACTCGCTTACTACGGCACGTACTAATTGGCTTGTTGATTGTAATAGAGTAACAAGTGGAGCGGCTGCTACTCCGACATTCGCTTACAGAATGAATGATATCAATGGACTTACAATTTCAAACAACAATACAGCATACACTGCAGCTACATCAGGAGCTGAAATGTTTGTTCTCGGCGGGATAAGTAATCTTGCATTTACTGATAATGTTGTGGAAGGATCACGTCGTAATGGTCTGTATATTCATAGAGATAATTCAGGTAATGTTTCAAAGAATACGCCTGGTGGAACAAATACAATTCTTCGTAATCGTTTCAGAGGTAACAATACCGCAGTCTTATCAAATAGTGGTGGTATTGCAATCGAAAATGCTAATGTATTTACAGGAACATGGACAATTGCTAATAACTTCATAAATAATAATAGTTATGCCGGTTTAACTTTTGCGCCAGTAGCTGCTACTACAATTCCAAGTATCAATACATTCCTTATAAATAACAACAGTATTACTGGAAACAGTACTAGAGGTATTGAATACAATGGTCTTTCAACTTCAGGTCCGAACGCAAATTGTGGTATCAATGCACGTGGCAATTGGTGGAATAATGCTTCCGGTCCAACAAGTTTGTACAATCCGCTTAATCTTACACCATGTACAGCTACAGCGTACGGCGATGCAGTTCAGCAAAATGCTGCATTAACATGCCCCGACTCGGTTACACGTGTTAGCTTCGTTCCATGGTGGACAGACGGTACCGATGCTAATGCTACACAAAACGGTTGGCAAGAACCGGCAGCACCTGCAAATGTTTTGGGTCGTGTTGTACGTACAAATAGTGCTGGAGCATGGCAAGCAAGTTATGCAACAATTTCGTTAGGTACGGCTGCTGCGACTGCAAATGACAAAATATTTGTTATTCAAGGTTTGCCATCTTGGACACCTGCTCCGGGTCCAAATGCGGCTTCCGGACCTTGGGGTGCATACTTCTCAGAAGCAGTTCCAAGTCCAGGTGTTACAGGCGTAGAAATTCGTGGTGTAACCGTAAGCTCTTGGAGCTGTGACAGTAATAAAGTAAAGTCGGCTGCGGTATATCTTGCAGGAACAGATAACCTTGTAGCACCTATCCCATCTTCATTCGGTGCAGCTATTACTCCTAATACAGTACCGATTAACGGTCAAAGTGCAGTTGGCTTCACAGTTACTCAAAATACTACAACAATCCGTAACTTCAATATTCAAGGATTTAGTTCCACTGCTCCGACAGCAACATCTGGTGTAGGTATCAGAGTATCTAACGTTACTAATGCTGTAATTGAAGCTAATAACTTTAATGGTGGTAATGGAACGGCCGGGGCTACAACAAGTACTTTCGGTACATTTGGTATCTATCTAGACCGTGCTACTTCAGCAAGCGTCGTTAGCAACACATTTGGTGATGCTCGTGATCTTGGGTCAATTGTAAGTGGTGTTGGTGGTGTAGCTATTCATGCTGTTGACGTAACAAATACTCCATCAGCAATCGGTCCGAATACAATTGGTGCATTAGCTCCTTCTGCATACTTAACTGCTGCGTTAGGTACAGCTGGTGCAAATGGAATCGGCGGACGTAATACAATTAGAAATTGCGAACGTGTAGGTATCCAAATCGGTGGTGGTGGAGCTTCTAATATTGCTGCTGCAAATAGCGGTGATGCGGGCGCATTTACTACTATCCAATACAATACTATTCAAGGTATGCGCGATAGTCGCGGTGGTACAGCTTCAAATGCATTAGGCGGATTATTTATTAACCCGTCAGCAGGTACAGTTCGTGTAAGCAATAACCGTATTGGTGATACCACCGTTGCTGGAGTTGGTTCACGCTTGCTTGCGGGCGATAACAAAGTTGATATTATTCTTGGTGCAAATGCAGGATATACTTTCGATCCAGCCAGTGGTTCGGACACAATTCGTTCAATTGGTCAATTGATTGATGGAAGCGATGTGACAGTATTAGATTCAGCGGGGTCGCGCGGTGCGGGTCTTCGTACATTCTTTAATGCAGTAACACTCAATACATTCAGCCATGCTGCAATCTTAACGAATGATGCAACGAAGCCATACGACTTCACAACAGCAATGACACGTACACAACCTGTATTATCTCGTAATAATGCAGTAGGTACAACGGTTACTGGTGAGCCATCAACACGGATTTACCGTAGAATTGCTACACCAATGTCAGCTATCGGTCCTCAAACATTTGCAGCAGGTTCGACAACATTCACAAACGTAATCGAATTCCGTGAAAATGCAGCATGGGTACCTGTAAGCGGTGGCGGTACTGCTAATCAATATTACGCAGAAAACCTAAGCTTGCCTTCGACAACTGGAATTCAAAACTTCATGCTCTTAGGTCCAAAGCCAGCAAATGCATTGAATAATACTTCAGCGCATATCATTTCTTCAACTGGTCCGGGTACAGGTACAGCTATAACAGCAAACGGTGTAGAAAACAAATACATCCGTGGTGGTATCGTAATGCATGCAATTGGAAATGGGCTGTATGGTAGTGTCGATGCCGGTGCAGCAAACAAAGGTGATGTATATCTCCAACGTACAGCAATCGGTACAGATGCCGGATTCGTTCAATTCGCATACCACACAACTACTTTTGGCTCACAAGCTTTAGTAAGTGGTACAGGAGTCGAAACAACCGGTAACAACAGCAATACAGACAAGCCAACTATCATCAAAGCAGGTCTTAACGATGCAGATGATGATACAAAATCTCCAACCGGTGCTAACTCACGTCGTACAGGTGTATTCGTTGCCGGTAATGGTACTGCCTTTACCAAGCCAACTGAACCTGTTACAGGTCTTGGTGTGGATGGCTTAACTGCTTTCCCGAACCCATCAAATGGTGGAACAGTTACTGTACAATTCAACGTGCCGGTTGATGCAATGGTTCGCATTGCTCTCTACGATGCGCTTGGACGTAAAGTAACAGACCTCAAAGAAGGTTCGCTCAATGTTGGTGTGTATAACACCGAATTTGATGTCAACAACTTGCCATCCGGTACATACACAGTTCGCATGGAATACGATTACAGCGTAAAAACTGTACAAGTTCATGTGATTAAATAAGATACTCCTCCCTTCGGAGGACGAAAAAACAAGCCCTGCAAAAGAAATTTTGCAGGGCTTTTTTATCGCTGAAAAATACGATATTTTTGTAGTCCGACTACACTGACACGTAGCTCGTACAGGTACACAACGTACCGACGTAATCATCCACTATTCCCGGAAAGACAGCAATGAAACTTCTCCTGATACTCCTCGGTGTGGCCGTGATGAGCTCAGCAGCTCTCGCACAGCAGCCGACTATAGACTCGACACGCAAAAAACTACCGCTGAGACCGATTAATCCACGGAATAAAACTTACCGCTCGCTCGAGGAAACAAAAATTGCAAACCCTGACAGCGTGTTCCGTCTCGATATCAGCCGGAAATCCCTGACGGAATTCCCGCAGGAAATTCTCAATTTCCCTAATCTCGAAGTACTCTCGCTTGATAATAATAAAATCAAGCAAATCCCAATGTCAATATCACTCTTGAAAAACTTACGGGAGCTCAACTTACGCTATAATGAGCTTACCGACCTGCCGGCATCAATAGGGAGTCTGACCAATCTGCATGTACTTGATTGCTCGACCAATAAACTCACGAAGCTTCCTTCTGAAATCGGAAAGCTCACTTCACTCGAGCGCCTGAGTCTCAATGACAATCAACTCACGGTACTACCTGCCGACATCGGTAAAATGGAAAAGCTCAGCATGCTTACCCTGAGCAATAATAAGCTTACAAGCCTACCCGGTGATGTGCTCAAAATGGAAGGCCTCGCACAGCTCGATATATCCAACAATCAATTCGCAACATTACCTGCTGATATTACAGGACTTAAAAATCTTAAAATTCTACAGGCCGGCGGCAATCAGCTGAAAATATTACCCAATGAAATCGGAACCCTTACTAAATTAGACCGACTCGAACTCAAGGATAATCAACTTGCTAAAATTCCTGCATCTGTAGGTAATATTACAGGGTTGCGGTCCCTTGATCTCAGTGGTAATCCACTCGTAGATTTGCCGGTGCCGGAGCTGGCAAAGCTTGGAAATTTACGAACCCTGCTCATCAGTAATGTGCCCAAAACGAACGATAAAAAACCGGCACCATCGAAATGATGAAACTAACCCTCAGACATTCCATACAAAGACTAGCCCTGTTTTGCGCTGCACTCTTCTGTGTAGCGCAAAGCGTGGCTATATCGCAGCAGACTGCCGAAGCCCTCTATGCAGCCGTTGTCAAAAAATATGGCGCGATGACCTCTCTTCGCTTGAATTTTAGTTCGATGACAGGTGTGCAGCCAGCCATATCCGGCACAGTAAAAGCCAAAAGAGGTAATAAATATGTTCTTGATATGGGAGATAGAGTCCTGATGTCGAATGGAGTCGCAGTGTGGAATTATGCTAAAGGACCCAATTCCGTCGTGATTAGTAATTTCGAAGACAAAGGCCAGATATCTATAGAAAAAGTATTTTTTACCTTCCTTAAATCCTACAAAGCAAGCGCAGTTCTCGCCGAGCAGACATCAAAGGGACAAAAAATGACCACCCTCCGCCTCGTCCCCCCTACGACAGAGGGAATGATTAATGGTGTCAAATCGATTGAGCTGGGGCTCTCCCCTAAAACCCTCGATGTGATCCGTATTACCATCACGGATGCAAATTCTACCCAACGCTGGGAGGTGTCATCGATGAAAATTGATGTCAAACTGCCGGACTCAACCTTCCAATTCACCTCACCCAAAGGCGTAAAAACCGTAGATATGCGGTAAGACCATGGGTGCCACCGATGTTTTAAGATATACTAATCGATATGATGGTGCGGCGGATAGCTGTTTCATTACTAGTGCTGTGTCATGAGAGCACACATCGGGTACGTGCCCCAAAACACGCTCAATACGGTAGGCTGTGATGCAGAGGCGAGACACCTACTGCTTTGCTACGTCATAGTTAAAACTGAGCAGTAGCCCATTTGTACCGTGCAATTGCCCGGTGAAATCCGGCGATGGCATCGACTTCCCGTCCCGCAGCTTCCGCACTGAAACGTTCACGGAAATTAACCGTGAGCAGAGAGCTTTCCCCACGTTCGAAAAGCTGGCGTTCTGCTTTTTCGAGCGCATCAGCAGACTCACGCTCAGCACGTGCTGCAATGTACTGCTGATATGCTGCAAGGACTTCGGAGGCCGCGTCTTCGATGTCGGCTCGGATATCGCGCTCGAGGAGAAGCCGTTTAAGTCCAATGGTGCGTTGCTTGATTTCAGCTTGGGTCATCTGTCCACGAGCATCTCGCTGAAGAATAGGCATTGAGAAATCAACACCCAGTTTGTAGTCCAGTCTGCCGGGGAGATCGGTGGTTAATTGTGAACTAAATGGCGCAAATTTAAGGGAAATATCGGGTTTCCACTGTTCGTTGGCCATGTCTCTATCGACATCTGCCATCCGCTGTTCGACAGAGTTCAGTCGTAGTTCCGGTCGTGCACCGAGGCCGGTGCGCAGGTCATCATTGTACTGCTTCGGTGTCAATGCCGATGCAGACGGCAGCGGTGGCGGCACGATATCGGGCTGCAGCTCGGCCGGTGAACTTCCGTCCGGCTTCCAGAGAAAAACCGAGAGAGCAATGGACGATTTTTCGTAATCACGTCGTGCTTTGATTGTAAGTCCAAGGCGACGCTGAATTTCCTGATAAATTTCCACCGAGTCGATAGGTGCCCGCTCACCGTTTTTGACTTCTTCGCGGATTGCGCGAGCCCGAAATTGTGCTATATCCAGCAATTCATTGGCAATCTGATATTTACGATAAGCAGAGCTCCATTCCCAATACTTTTCGGCTGATTTGAGAAAGAGTTCATTTCTCATGAGAATGACTTCCGCGCTTGCTGCTTCGGGGGAATTTTCTGCTTTGAGAATGGATGCGCGATTTTTATCGATGAGAATGTTTCGCCACAATGGTATGCTCACCCCGAGCATTGCCTCACCGCTCAGCGGGGTATTGGCATCCTGATCGAATAATCCGAGAGTACGCTTCCAGCCGAGGATGATTTTTTGTCCCCAATAGAGTGGAATTGTCGCCGAGACATCAGCCGACTGCTGTTTAAATTTATCAAATTCACGCTTGGCAGTGAGTGATGTGCTGAGCTGCGGGTCGAGAGAACCCCATGCGCGCTGAAGGGATGCATCGGCATTCTGAATACCAAGTCGGGCTGCCTGAAGCTTCGGGTGATTGGCATTGACGACAGCGAAGACCTCATCAAGTGTGAGGGTCGCACTCGGGATGCGTGTGAGAGCGCTGTCGCGGAGGAAGGGAAAGGTGTCTTGTCCGTATCCGGAGTGTACCGCTAGGAAAGCGAAGCACAAGAGCAGGTAGTATCGTGTCATTTGTCCTCCGAGGTATCGTCCTTCGATGGCTTCGATTTGTCGGTATTTGCCGGCTTATCGACCGAGAGCGGGAAGCTGTTGATTTGCCGCCAGAGTTCATAGCCAAGCGAGACCGTATTGAGCTGCATCCAGCCGGCGCATTTTGTGCCAAGACGCAAATTGTCCGGTTTCGGCCACGGCTCACTTGCCGGGTCGGGCTTTATCACCACCCGGAATTGACCTTTCCCATCATCACTTTCGAGTGCATCAATGACGGTAATTTCCCCACCGAAGGTACCGACGGCGACTGACGGCCATCCTGCTACCTGGACAGCAGGGAAGCCGTCGAATTCTAAACGCACCTTCTGACCGGTGTGCACAAGCGGCGCATCGGTGCCATTAATGAGTAATTCGACGGCGGGAGAGGTTGCTTTGGGCGCGATGACGGCGAGTTTATCACCTTGCTTGACCGTCTCACCGGCACCGAGTGTGAGCAGGCGTACGACATTGCCGTCCACCGGCGCACGCACGATGGCGGCATCGCGTCGCATGGCGGCAGAGTTCAGCTCGGAGCGGGATTTATAGAGAGAGTTGTCAATACTCGAAATTGTTTCGAGGGCTTTGGACTCGTCTGCCATGACTTTGAGTACTTTGGAGGTGCCTTCGGACTCTTTATTGGAAATCATAGCCATCGCTTCATTTTCACCTCGACGGGCTGATTCAACGTCGGCTGCGATAGAATTATACGCCACTTCGCCGCGCTGAAGCTCAAGCCGGGCATTCTCAAACTGACGCTGCGACAGAAGTCCCTTGTCGTGTAATTCCGAACGATCTTTGAATCGTTGGCGCGCAATTTCCCAGTCAAGCTTGGCTTGCTTGAGGCGTTCCTCGGCAGCTACCCGGCGCTGAATGGCTTGTTCTAATTTTTCCCGTGCGCCGCGTACTCCCGATTCCCGGGCTTTTTCCTCGGCCGTGACCTGCTTGCGGAGTGAAGAAATTTGCTCTAAAATACTCTCTCTGCGGGTATATAAAGCCGTGAGCTGCTTTTCCTGATTTTCGAGTAATTCCCTGTCCAAAAACTTCGCATCGATATCCTCTAGTATCGCAATCGTATCGCCTGCCTTGACCGTAGCACCCTCCTGTACTACCCATCGAACGAGGCGTCCGGAGATCTGCGCTTCGAGGTATTGCGGACGCTGTGCCGGGGTGAGTGCTGTCACTTTCCCTTTGCCGGTCACGGTCTGCATCCACGGTACGACGGTGAGCATGAGGACAAGCACGGCAAGCAGCCCAAGGAAAATCATAGCCAGAAGCCGCACCGAATGTGTTGATTTTACAAGTAATTGTGAGTACGAATGTTTGCTGAAGTGTGAGGTAGATTGATTCTGAGTATGCATTACTTTTGCTCCATAGACTGCGTGAATGGAAATGACCGTAAGACATGGGACAAGTCCGGAAACAGTGCCGAGAAGACGGAGTCGTTCTGACCGGCAAGCTTCCGTGGTGCGCCGATTTCAACGATGTGTCCGTTGCTGAGCACAAAGACCGTGTCTGCTGCGGCGACGACCTCAGGATCGTGCGTGATACCGACAATTGTCCATGGATGACGGCGATCGTAAAGCTCGGTCAGAATTTCAATTTTGATATTTTCTTCGAGTCCGGTAAAGGCCTCATCGAGGATCAGTAAGCGGGGCTTGTGGACTATCGCGCGGGCTATCATCAGGCGACGGATTTGTCCCGTTGAGAGATTCTTGCCATGACTGAGCACGATCGTTTGTAATCCTTGTGACTGCCGAAAAAATACATCGTCAAGTCGTGTAATTGCAACAGCCTCCATCACATCTTGCGGAGTAATTCCGCTGCGGCCCATGACGATATTATCCCAAATTGTGCCTTCGAATATCTCGTCATTCGGCAGAACGAGTCCTACGTTTCTCCGCAGGCTTCCCAGATCCAGCATCCGTGAGTCGAATTCATCCATCAGTATCGTTCCGACCGTCGGGTCGTACATCCCGAGCAGCAGATGGGCCAGTGTGGACTTCCCGGCACCGCTTTTACCGACAAGACTCACACGGCTGCCGGCATTGACATAAAAGTCCAGCCCCTGCAGGACGGGACGCTCCTCGTAGGAAAAACCGACGTTTTTACACCGAATCGACATGCCTTCCACTCGCTCGGGCATCGTGTGTCCGCCGACGCGCTCCAATTCAATATCGGTGATGTGACCGACTTTGTCCATTGCGGTCAGCAGGTCATAGGTTAATTCCAATTGACGGAAGAGTTTATCGAGAGAAGTAATGAGCGTGACGATGATGATTTCTGTCGCAATCAGCTGCCCGAGCGTAATCTGACGTTCGATGACGAGGAGACCGCCGATGGCTAGTACGCCGGTATTGACAATTGCCCGGATAACGGAAAACCCGGAGAATTGCCGTACCAGAATCCGGAAATGAGCGCGGCGGTGATGGAGGTAATAGCCGAGTAATTCGTCAATTTTTTGATAAACGAGTGTCGGTGAACCCGTGAGCTTGAAGCTTGTCATGCAGCGTCCGACATCCTCCAGAAATGCCACGACATCATATTTTTTCTTGGATTCATTGATACTTGTGGTGAGCCCTTTCCGCCCAAGAAGCGCGACGAGCCCGATAGATAAGAGGATAAACAGGAGCCCGATAGCAAGCAGAGAAGGACTGATAAAAACCAGCAGTACAAGGCCGGCTGCACCGACAATAACCGCGCTCAGGCCGTCAATGAGTAATTTCGCTACGCCTTTTTGTACGGTGATGACATCAAAAAAACGGTTGAGCAGTTCGGGCGCGTACTCTTTCTGAAAAAAGCGAAAATGTCCGGCCGGAATCTTATGTGCTACTTCAAAGGCCGTATTGACAAAAATTCTTTGCTGCAGTACTTCGACGACATACTGCTGCACAATCGAAATCGCGCCTGCTATCAACAGACCAAAAAAGATGACCAGCGAGAGTACGACGAGCGGGAAGGTAAAAATCCCTGTTGATATCGTCGAGACAAGGGTATTGACCGTCAGAGGAGTCACAAGCGATATCAGCCCGATGACCACACCGTAAATTGCCACGACGGTAATATCACGGCGTTCCATCTTGATCAAATGCATAGCCCGCTCCACCGGTGAGGGATGATGATGCCGGTCATCGCCTTCGGCAGTGTCAATAGCGGAGGCATGACGGAGATCGGAGATATAAGGCACATGTCCCTCGGGCAGCATAATCGGAAGACCGCTTTCGGAGAGATAGCTCTCTTCCTGTCCGGGATAGTGATTCGGCTGGGACTGAAGCCACAGAGTGAGTAATTCAGGATCGTCAAGAAAGTGCCGGGCCAAAATTAGCTGCCGCTCGGTCTGTCCGGCATAGACTATACAGGCACGGGTAATATCCGGAAGCAGCATCTGATCATGGTGCCTGGTAAATTCAATGAGTGCGGCGCTCGATATACCATACCCTTCAAGTGTCGCCCGCGCAGAAGCCAATGCATTCGCACGGGCTGTATCGGCATGTAAGGCTACGATACGCTCGAGCTCACCGGAAGAGAGCGCGCGCTCCTCGTCCTCAAGCGGACGACGGTAAAATAGCCCGCCCGACGGTGACTGCCGCGTAAAGATGACGACCTGCCACACGCCCTCTATCGGAATACAACCGATCGACGGAAAAAGATGCTCCTCATGTCTGGAGAGCAGGAGTGAAACCGGTAAGCGCCGCAAGCGCAGCGGAAGCCCGGCTGCCTGACCGATGCGCAGGAGCTTCTCGGAGTCTTTCCACTCGGCATCACCGGAATTCTGCACGGCAGCTTCGGCGATAATATGGGGTAATGATGGAGGTAAATCTTTGCGATGGGTCTGAAAAAGAACTTCAAATAAAGCGATAACTTCTTGTGTCTTAACAGATTGGGGCATAGTATGATATCCTCTTGATTGTTGAATATCCGCTGCTGTGCCTCGGATGCTACTGGGATAAAAATAGGATGTTGATTATTTTCAGAAACAATTTGACGCAGGTAATGGTACAAAATTGACAATCTTTGAACATGGGAAGAAAAATTATCTTGGGTGACTTTCTTGCGTGAATATCGCCCATGTTGTAATTTGCAGTGGTAAATATCGCCGAAAACAAACTCTTAGCTCTCATTTCATTACCTGCATGAATCCTTATCCTCTTCTCTTTGAGCCCTCTCTTCACGTAAAAGTATGGGGCGGAAACGCCATGCAAACCCGCCTTGGCAAGCATACCGCATCGGATGAGCCGGTCGGCGAGTCATGGGAGATTTATTCCGGTAATACGATTGCAAACGGTGAATGTGCAGGAATAACTCTCCGGGAACTGCTCACGCAATTTCCTGCTGAAATACTCGGCAGGCACCGGCAGGACGACTTCCCGCTTCTCGTCAAATTCCTCGATGCACAGGACTGGCTCTCAGTGCAGGTGCATCCTGACGATGCTCTCGCACTAGAGCTCGAAGGCGAGCCCCGTGGCAAGACGGAATGCTGGTATATTCTCTCGGCTGATGCAAACGCTGAGATTATTTATGGTTGCAGCCGCGAGCTGACGACCGAAGAATTTAGAACTGCTCTCACGGGCGGTACTGCTCGTGACGTCTTGCAGTACGTACGCGTCCAAGCAGGTGATTTTATCTATGTTCCTGCCGGTACCGTGCATGCCATCGGCCCCGGAATTCTCCTCTATGAATTACAGCAGACAAGCGATACGACCTACCGACTCTATGATTGGGACCGAGCCGGCCTCGACGGTAAGCCGCGACCATTGCATATCGAAAAAAGCGTGCGGTGTGCGCATCTTGATGTGCGACCGACGGCACAGGTAAAGTACACCACCGACACCTATACCCCCGGAATTTCTGTCGCTACGCTCGTCCGCGGGCAGTATTTCGGACTTGATGTATTGATGCTGTCGATACCGCTTCGGCTCACGACCGAACAAGACACGCCGCATTTGCTGACGGTGGCATCCGGTAGTGTCGAGATTCATGGTGCGGGCTTCGACCCGGTGACTCTTCCTCTCGGCACATCGGCACTCATTCCCGCAGGCGTGGGAGAGTATGAAATTATTCCCACGGCCGATGCCACCATTCTGTGCGCGTTTATTTCATGAAAGATATGCGTATGTCCCTTCGCTTCACCTTACTTGCCGGTAGTATAATTTTCGTTGCGACTCTCCGCCTGGATGCTGCGACCGATTCGACCGGCAGGAACAGAGATTCATCTGTCCAGGCACCTGCACAACATGTTCGCTACGATACTACGGGCATAGCCGGCAAGCGAACAATTTCCCGTGAGGCCCTCCAAGAATATTACATCGACAAAGACTTCGCGTACGATCGGGAAGCCACGGGGCAGCCGTCACTGTGGGAGATGATAAAGGAGTGGTTTCATGAGATGATGGAACGCATCTTTGGGCGCGGCTATGGGAGCAAAGCCTGGGATGTATTGACGTATATTCTCATCGCCGCTGCAATTGCACTCGTCAATATTATTTTGTTTAGAAGCAACTTACGGGGCCTCTTCATCAAGACAAAATCCCGCGCCGGGATTACCTTCGACGAATTAGACGAGAATATTCACGAGCTGAATTTTCCGGCTCTCATTGCTGCTGCCGAGCAGAGCGCCGACTACCGCCGCGCCGTGCGATTGCAGTATCTTTGGCTCCTCAAACGCCTTACCGACACTGAGAGTATTACCTGGAAAATCAATAAAACGAATCGAGATTATGCGCATGAAATTCGGGATGCAGCCCTCCGGCGTGACTTCCGGCGGCTGAGTACGATCTTTGAATATGTCTGGTATGGCGATACAACGATTGATGATGAGAGCTATCGCCGGACGAAAGAACTGTTTTTGAGTGTTCACCAATCATCCGAGCGCCATGAAGTCCAATCGTAAGTTTATTATTATACTCGCTGTTGTATTCGCCGCAATGGTTGTCCTCGAGCTCATGCGGCCCAAGCCGATTGACTGGCGCCAATCGTATTCGCAGTATGACAAGATTCCCTTCGGTAATGTGATCCTTCATCGCCTCTTGCCGCAGATATTTCCCGAGGCGGCTGCGGATATTGAGACCGTCCGCGAACCGATTTTTACCGCCAATCTTGACCCGGATGATGCTGTAGGAACGCTCTATCTCTCGATATCAAAGACATTTGCACCCGACGAGTATGATACGAAAGCGCTTCTGGAATTTGTCGGACAAGGAGGCACAGCTTTTCTCTCGGCTGATAGGATTTCCGGACCGCTGGCCGACTCGCTGCACTTCAAGCTGGGCACGAATTACGGGATGAAATTTACCGACTCAATCTATCTGCGTTTTACGTCACCGCTCCTCTCACCGAAGGGTAAAGAATGGATATACAGGGGAGGTCTTGCGGCAGGATATTTTGAGTCGATGGACACTGCTCATGTAACGGTAACGGCAATTAATCGTGATTCGCAGCCGGTATTGATAGAGCAGCACTACGGCGACGGTACGTTTTATATCTCTTCGACGCCGATATGTTTTACGAATTATTACCTCCTCTCGGGGGACAATCGTGAATTCATCTCGGCCGCCTTCTCGCCGGTAACGGCTACGTCCGTGCGCTGGGATGAGTATTACAAAGTCGGCCGCAATGAAATCCGTAGTCCGCTGCGGTATATCCTCTCGGTGGAGTCATTGCGCTGGGCATACTATTGTGTGCTCTTGGGCGGGCTGCTGTTTGTGGTGTTTCGCATTAAACGCGAGCAGCGGAGTATTCCGGTGATCCCACCGCTGAGCAATTCAACGCTCGAATTTGTCGATACTGTCGGGCAAGTCTATTACCAGCAAGGAGATCATGCGAATCTAGCCGAGAAAAAAATCCATTATTTTCTCGATTTTGTTCGCACGAATTATTATGTCCGCACCAATGAATTTACCGAAGAATTCTACCAAAAAGTATCTGAAAAATCTGGAATTGACCTGCCGAGCGTGCGGAAAATATTCCGTGATATCGAGCGCATTCGCGGGAAAGAAAAAATCCTCGAAGTCGAGCTGGAGACGCTTCATGCCAATATCGAACAATTTTACACATGGGCACGTGCATCGAGAAAATAAACAGTAGGCGGCTTTTGAAGGGTGCTGCTGTTCTAACCGCTTCCCGTTACAGGTCAATGGTAATGTTTCATCCTGCAACGGGTGCGCATCATTCCAGCACTCAAGTACACATTCACAGGCTTCAATTTATTCATGGGAAGTAGTATGATAATAACTATGATACGCTGTTTTTGGGTGATAACACTTGCCGGCATTATCCTACCGAGTGAATCTGCCACCGCTCAACCCACGGCAACTACCACAAAAGGCAAGGACTTTTGGCTGACATTTCTTCCGAATTTCCACGTGAATTCTCCGCCATCAGACTCCCACTTTGTCTATATTGTGGCTGAGCAGCCCACCGGCGGGAAAATTTCCTACCGTGATAAATCGGGAGTCATACGCGAGCAAACATTTCAGATCGCCGATCCCACCAAAGTATTTATTTTTTCAGTTTACTACAGAAGTATTGAATTAGAAGGTTACCAGCAGGGACGTAGCATGTTTGAGAGTAATAGTCAGGTAGAGGATATCGCACGTCAGTATTTTCATGTAGTAGCCGATCAGAATATAAGTGTCTATGCGCTGAGTCAGGCGCAGACCACGAGTGATGCATTTTTAGTCTTGCCCACGCACGTGCTCGGTAATGACTATTATGTAATGGCGTATAACAGTGATGGCAAAGTAAGCGGGAGTACGGTAAATGTAACTTCCAGTACGCCATCCCAATTTGCCGTGCTGGCGACGGAAGACAATACAACAATCACGGTAACCCCTCGCACAGCAACATATAATTATGGTCTTACTCCGCAGACAATTACTCTCAATCAGGGTGAATCCTACCTTGTACAAGCAAGAATTACTGCGCAAGATCCACGTTCAGATCTCACCGGAAGCCACGTCACTTCTACCAAGCCGGTGGCGGTATTTGCAGGTCAGCAGCGTGCCACGGTGCCGGTGGAACTCACCAATAATTTACTTTCTCGCGATTGTTTAATTGAGCAGGTACCTCCTGTGGGTACTTGGGGGAAAAATGCATTTCTTACCCCATATCCATTGCCTCAAGGAGCGACATCAATCGGGCAGGATATGTATAGGGTACTAGCTGCCTATGATAGCACACAAGTTTTTATTGATGAAGTGTTTATTGGTTCATACCTCAATGCTGGCAGAGTGTATTCCGGGGAATTAAAAAAGGGTCAAACCGTTACTGCCAATAAGCCGATACTTGTCGCCCACTTTAAAAAAACGGCAACTGATAATTCAAACCCGAGTAACCCAAATCCATTGAGCGACCCGTTTATGCTCATTATTCCCCCAAAAGAACAGTTTCTCAAGTCGTACCGTTTTTATAATGTGCAGGCATACGACAACAGAAACCCCGCCGGTGTGTATGTGGAACAGTACATCACAGTAGTCGCTCCTACTTCAACATTATCAACCATTAAGCTCGACGGCAAGCCGGTGAATGTGGTAAAATTTGTGCCGATTCCCCCGAGTAATGAATATTCGTTCGCATGGCTTGGCGGCAAGAATGGAGCTGATGGTATGACCGATGGGGCACATACCATTACTGCCGATCTGCCAATCGGAATATATATTTATGGGTATGGTGAGGCAAATTCGTATGGCTATGCCGGAGGTATGGACCTCACCGGCTTGGTGAGTGCGGTTGATGAGCAGGCTGTGGATGCCGACGAGATTACGATTTCTCCCAATCCAACCGCTTCAAGTGTTTCAATTACCTGCAATAGTATGGTATTGTCGTATAAAGTGGTCAATAGTCTCGGGGAAGAAATTTTCGGTCAAATTATACCGTCAGGACAGCGAATGGATAGGTCGCACGACGTAGATATGACCGGTGTGGCAAGTGGTGTCTATTTCGTGCTCTTTCGCACTTCTATGGGTGTGATTTCCAAGCCAATTATAGTGATACAGTAATACATCTGAACATGGGGTGCTCCTGCATTCTTGCAATGAGCGGCAGCTTTTTTTTATTTTTCCCCATAAATTTAATTTCTTGGCGTAATTTCGCAGTTAGCAAATCAACATCACGTTTCCACCGAAACAATAAAAGAGTCTCTTATGAAAAATATCTACGCTCGTTGCGTGCTGCTTGCACTGCTGCTGATCGCCCTTCTGCCGGTCGGCAGGGTCATAGCGCAGCCGCTCGAAAAAAGCAGTAAAGGCAAGGATTTCTGGCTGACATTTATTCCGAATCTCCATGTGAATTCGCCGCTGTCGGACTCCCTCTTCGTCTATATTGTGGCCGAAGTACCCACCGGAGGGAGAATATCATATCGTGATAAAGCAGGGGTGGTACGCCAGCAAACATTTCAAATTACCGATCCCACCAAAGTGTTTATTTTCCCAATACATTACAGGAATTTTGAATTAGAAGGATACCAGCAGGGTCGTGGGGTATTTGAGAATCTGAGTCAGGAAGAAGATATCGCAGGCCAGTATTTTCATGTCGTCGCCGATCAGGATATCGGCGTGTACGCGCTCAGTCAGGCGCAGACAACGAGCGATGCATTTTTAGTACTGCCCACCCGCGTCCTTGGTACTGATTATTATGTAATGGCCTACAACAGCGATGGCAAGGTCAATGGAAATACCGTGAGTTCAAATTCCAGTACGCCGTCAGAATTCGCCGTGCTGGCGACGGAAGACAATACTACGATCACCGTTACTCCCAAAACAGCAACATACATCAATGGCCTCGCGCCGCAGACCGTGACGCTGAATCAGGGGGAGTCGTATCTCGTTCAGGCGAAGATTACAGCTCAAAACCCACGCTCAGACCTTACCGGAAGCCATGTGACCTCGACGAAGCCGGTGGCCGTATTTGCCGGTCAGCAGCGCGCCACGGTGCCGGTCGAGCTCGCCGATAATTTACTCTCGCGTGACTGCCTGATTGAGCAAGTGCCACCCGTCGGTACCTGGGGGAAAAATGCCTTCCTGACACCCTATCCATTACCCGCCGGGGCGGTGAAAATCGGTCAGGATATGTATCGGATTCTTGCCGCATACGATAGTACGCAAGTCTTTATTGATGGTAATTTTATCGGCTCGTATCTCAACGCAGGCGGCGTGTATTCGGGAGAATTATTAAAAGGACAGACCGTTACCGCCAATAAGCCGATACTGGTCGCTCATTATAAAAAAACAGCGAGCGATAATGCAAATCCCGGCGGCGCTTCACAGCTGAGTGACCCGTTTATGCTGATTATTCCCCCTAAGGAACAGTTCCTTAAATCCTACCGATGCTATAATGTTCAGGCCTACGACAACAGAAATCCGGGTGGAGTATATGTAGAGCAATATATCACCGTCGTGGCTCCGACGACCGCATTATCAACTGTAAAGCTCGACGGTAAACCGGTGAATGTGGGGAAGTTCGTACCAATTCCGCCAAGTAATGAATATTCCTACGCATGGCTCGGCGGAGCTAATGGCGCCGATGGTGTGACCGACGGCGCGCATACGATTTCCGCTGATGAACCGATTGGGATTTATATCTACGGCTATGGAGAGGCAAATTCGTATGGCTATGTCGGTGGTACCGGCTATAGAGTATTTGACTTTAATCCACCGAATATCATCGCCGCCGATGAGTGTTTCGGGATCAAAGGGACGGTATTCGACACCCTCACCGGCGACACGCATATCAAGGAAGTGACCGTGCCGGCTGACTCGATGAAAAACACCACCGCCACGATTGCTGCCTTCTCGCCTGTTGCGCCGTCGGTGACCTTTTCGGCGCGCCTCAAAGATATTTATAATGACGGTTCATTCACCATCTTTGCCAAAGATTCGGTGGATTATATTACGGAGAAAACCATTCAAATTCCTGGATTTACCGTTGGACTCACACAGCCGCGCGGGGCAGACTCCCTGCTCCATGCCAAGCGGGTCGGCCCGGTGAATAAGCAGTACTGTTTTTTGATTGAATTATATAATTACGGTACATTTCCGCAGCAAATTTCCTCGCTTGGCTTCCGCAAGAAATTGCCGGAGTTTTCGATTAATACCGCTGCACCGCTCACGCTTAAGCCGCAGGAACATAAGACCATTGAGATTTGCTTCAATTCAGTGGGCGAGGGTGAGTTCACCGATACCCTGCTCGTCGGGCAGGCATGTGGTGAGCGCCAATTAGTCGAGCTCCAAATGACGGCACTCTTTGACCGGGTCAAGCCGGATGTAACGCTCAGCGGTGACCCGTGTAATTTTAATTTCAGAGTGTCAATTACCGATACGCTTGCGACTGATTTGGGAATTCAAACAACGGAAGTCCTGCAGGACTCGACCGTCAATTGTATTGTCACGGCTGATTCAGCCAATTCTTCCCGCGTAGTCGGGTATTCCGTAGCCGTGATTGACCATTTTCAGGATGCTTCCTATTCCATCCGTGCTACCGATTCAGCCGGAAATTCATCCGTTCGCACTCAATCTATCCCCGGCTTTACGCTCAACGTAGAGTCGGTATCGGATACACTACCGTATAATTATGCCAACACTATCGCCGGTGACCTGCGGTGCGAAGGCCTCGATCTCTATAATTACGGTAAATTCCCACTCACATTCAGTGATATTTATCTGGCACAGAATATCCTCTTCTCGCTGCCTCAGTCACAGCTGCCGTTCGTCCTGCAGCCGAAAGAGCGCCGAAAGCTTACCGTCTGCTACAATCCGAAAGTCGTTCAGGATACACCGGATACGGATACTTTGGAGTTCAGATTCGGTTGCCTGACACTCAAAGCTGCTCTCGAAGGAACAGCAAAAGAGGGGCTAATCCTGCCGCAAGGCGATACACGGTGCAAAGTGCCGGTGAAGCTAACCGCTGCCGGCGTACCGGCGGTGGCATTCCTACAGCAAAACACGCCGAATCCCGCATCGGTTCACGGCGAGACGAGTATTTTCTTCGGTATCGGTGAGTCCGCGGCGACAACCCTCGAAATTTACGATATGATCGGCAATCGCCGCGCAGTAATCGTCGATGGAAACTTTACAGCCGGTGCCTATCAGGTCGAAGTGAGCGGACTCGGATTACCGGCGGGTATGTATGTCTATCGCCTGCACTCCGGCGCGACAGCCTTGAGCAAAGTAATGGTCATTACGGAGTAACAGCCGGAATGCTACCTCGCGGAGAAGAGCTCCACGCGCGACCCGCCCCACCGCTATGTACGGTCGGGATAGGAGAAGATGAAGGAAAGAATAAGTAGATAACATTAACTCTAAGTCTTAATTATTTCAGAAGAATAACAACGTATGAAACTCGTAACCTACTCGCCGGTATCAGGCATTGAACGCCTCGGCTTTATGATTGACAATAGAATTGTGGACCTCGAATATGCTCACCGCGCAGCTATCGGACAAGCCCCGCTGCGCGCAGGGTATGCACCGTCGAACATTATCGATTTTCTCCGCCTTGGAGATGTCGCTATGGAAGATGCCCGGGCCGTAGAAACATGGTTCGGCAAGCATTCATCCAAAGAAGACCTCGCCGAAATCTGGTACTTCGCCGAATCGGTCACGCTTTGCTCGCCCGTGCCACGCCCTACGTCCATGCGCGACGGCTATGCATTCCGCCAACACGTCGAGGCAGCCCGCCGTAATCGCGGACTCGAAATGATCCCCGAATTTGATGATATTCCGATCTTTTATTTTACGAATCATCAGGCAGTGTTCGGACCGGGAGAAATTCCTGTACAGGAATTACATCTCAATCAGTTAGACTTCGAACTCGAATGCGCCATCGTCATCGGTAAGCAAGGGAAAAACATCGCCGCTAAAGACGCCGATGACTATATCGCCGGCTACATGGTCATGAACGACTGGAGCGCCCGCGCGCTGCAAATGCAGGAAATGAAGCTCAATCTCGGACCGGCAAAAGGGAAAGACTTCGCAACGTCACTCGGACCATGGCTCGTGACCAAGGACGAACTCGAAGAACGGAGAATCCCCACCGAACATGGTGATAAATATGATCTTACGATGAAGACCGTCATCAACGGACGTGATATATCCCTCGGAAATGTAAAAGACATGAGCTGGACATTTGCCCAAATTATCGAGCGCGCAAGCTATGGTGTGACGCTCTATCCGGGCGATGTAATCGGTAGCGGTACCTGCGGTACGGGATGTTTCCTCGAGCTCAACGGCAGCAAAGTCTTCACACCGCCGCTCTGGCTCGTTGATGGTGATGTGGTGGAATGTTCGATAGATTTATTAGGGAATTTATCGAATACCGTGAAGTTGGAATGATGAAGTAGATAATTATCTGAAGCCGTAAATAGTTAAACGCCTATTTACGGCTTTTTTTATTCATTTTCCCGTGCTTTTGAAGGAGCATGAGCGTATGCTCAAGCGCGCCGGTATCCGCCCATGAAAAATGTCCGGGAATGATAAATTTGGGGTTCGGGAAGGTGCGGATGACATTCTTAATCGTCGGCGCCCATGCTTTTAAATTAGCATCAGCAATATTACCAAGTCCATCATTATCAACGCTTTTAACGAGGCAACCGCCGTAAAGAATTCTTTCGTTATTCATCCAGACGACGATATTATCCTTCGTGTGACCCTCGCCCGGGTAATAAGCGCGAAAGGTATGCTTGCCGATCGTGAAGGTTGTGTCACGGGTAAAAGTAAACTCAGCACGGGCATTTCCCTCCGCCACACAGAGATCGTAGGTTTGCTTCGAGGTAAAAGTACGCACGCCCTTTTGTTTGTAATAGTCGAGCCCCGCAGTGCGGTCATCATGAAAATGCGTTGCAATACAAAGCACCACGCGCTGCTGATGACGAGCGTAAATGCTATCGAGTAATGGCTGAAACTGCGTCGTATCCCACGGCGTGTCGATCATCACAACGCCTTTACTTGTAACGACATACATTCCATTCGAGGGATATGGTCTTTTGTTGAAATCACGGTACGTTGTATAGACATACACATCGCCCGTCAAGTGGGTAATTTCTAATGCCTGCTGACTGACTGCCGTCGTCACGGCGAAAAGTATGAGGATAGTTTGGAGGAGTATTTTCATGGGATAATCCTTGTATGGAAGAAATTGATTCTTTGTAAGTTTTTTTGGAATATAACAATTGCGTCGTAGGGGCGAATCGCATTCGCCCAAAACCTAGCACGACCGGGGCGAATGCAATTCGCCCCTACGGTGGCCAAAATTCCTGAACAAAAAACAATCATTCTCCGGTCGAACTCGCAAACCTCTCAAATTGCAGTGCTGAAAGCCGCGCGTATTTACTGTCGTGTGCGATGAGCTCGTCGTGCGTGCCGGACTCGATAATCTGTCCTTTCGAAAACACAAAAATCGTATCGCAAGTGCGAATCGTCGATAAACGGTGGGCGATAATAATCGTCGTGCGGCTCGCCATCAGGCGTTCGAGCGCTTCCTGAATCAGATATTCGCTTTCGGAGTCGAGCGAACTCGTCGCTTCATCGAGAATGAGAATCGGTGGATTCCGCAAAATCGCGCGGGCGATGGCAATCCGCTGACGCTGTCCGCCGGAGAGCTTGATACCACGTTCGCCGACAAGTGTATGCAGCTTTTCAGGGAATTTGTCAATGAATTCCGTTGCATTAGCAAGTGCTGCTGCGTGAAGTACTTGCTCTTCTGTGGCTTCTAAATTCCCATACCGGATATTTTCGAGAATGGTGCCGCCAAAAAGCACAATATCCTGCGGAACGACGGCGATATTCCGGCGAATATCGGTTAAATTAAAGCTGTCCGATGGTTGATTATCAAAGAGAATACGTCCGGACGTCGGCTCGTAAAACCGCTGAATCAGCCCTGCCATCGTGCTTTTCCCCGCGCCGCTTTCACCAACAAATGCCACGCGCTTGCCGGCGCCGATCGTCATCGAGATGTTTTTCACAGCCGGAATTTCGGGTCGTGATGGATAGTTAAACGAGAGATCTTCGACCTGAATTGAACGTACGGTGATGTTCGAATCGCTCGTAATTGGTTCAATCGTCTCACCTAAAATCTCCTGAATTCTCACCGCAGCCCCTAATGCTTTCTGGACTTGCGAGAATAATTCGGCAAAACTTCCCATCGCACCACCGACAAACATCGCATACATAAGGAAGGTCGCAAAGTCGCCGATGGTAATCTCGCCCTGCTGCACAAGCGTGCCGCCATACCATATCACGCCGGCAATTCCACCAAAAAACGCAAAGAGGATAAACGAGATAAACGCCGACCGCATTTTCGCGGTTTTGATGGCGAGGGTGATCGTACTCTGCAAAGCGCTGCGATAACGGTCTGCTTCGTAACGTTCATTCGCATAAGACTTTACGCTGGCGATTCCCTGGAGCGTTTCCTCAACAATCGTTGCCGACTGTGCGAGTGCGTCCTGCGTTTTAGTGCTATAGACTCGGATTTTCTTACCAAATAACACGGCAATTGCCACCAAAATCGGCATCGCAAGCAAAATCGGCGCGGCGAGATTCATGCTTTTGCTCACGATAAATGCCACGCCACCAACGAGAAAGATCGTTTGCCGGAGTAATTCAAGTATTGCAAAGGAGAAGGTTTCCTGGATTTGCGTGAGGTCAGACGAGAGGCGGGAGGATAATTCACCAACGCGGCGTTCGCCAAAAAATGTCATCGGCAGGCGGATTAAATGTTCGAATACCCGCGTTCGCAGCGTCGCTATCACATTCTCAGTAATCGTCGCAAGCTGCATCGAAAATATATAGCGTATCCCGAATTGAATCACAATCACACCCAACAGCGCGCCGGCGAGCATACCGGGAGTAAATTTTGAAATGTCGGGGTGCAGCACTGCATCGAGGATCATACCCACGAGGCGAGGAAAGAGGAGCCCGACAGAGGCCGTGACAATCATAATCACAAGCGCAATCAATGCCTTATACTGATACGGCTTGTAAAAGGAAAGCAGGAAAAAAAGCTGTTTTTTGGATTCGTCGCGGGATAATTTCGGGGCAGGAATATCGGAAACTCTTCGGGAACGTCGGTCGCTATTACTCATTAGGCACTATAAATAAGGGTCTTAAAAAAAATGTTCGGCGCGGGGTGACGGATAGAGTAGGGTGAGTATTTGAGAGGGTGAGGCGAAGGGTAATCTTTTTGATTCCGAGCACTTGCTTCGCACGCTCATAAGATGGAAAAATGCGCCGGAAAATGTTGCGGCTGCCGTTGTATTTATACAATTTACTCGCTATACGGATCCATAATGTTCGTCGGATAATAACGCTCCTTCCGCCAGAATTGCGCAGGATTGACGCTTCCGGGGTATTCATTGCTGTAGATGGTGATTTCTTTTCGAAGGGGAGTTTCAGACGTAGTGCGTGGAGCACTGATTACAGTGATTGTATCTTTTGAATAAATAAAGGATGTAATAGCAGAATCCATATCCTTAGATCGCAACTCTTCTAGAAATGTTTTGGTGGTATCGTTCGGGTCGATATACGTGAGTTTAATTCGGAGTTTGGTTTTAAAATTACCTTCATATTCAGGCGAAATAAATTTCCAGAACATCTTAGGTAATAAGCTGATTGTATGATAACTGTTGCCACACCAACTGCTCGGTAAATTCTCAATATCTCTCCACTCTCCGGTTGGTGATAATGCCTGTACTATCATTGGTAATCGGTTGTCCTGAGCTTCGAATCTGATCGTGGTGTCTGTAGTATTCGCTACAAAAACCGTGACGCCCTTTGTAGTAGCAGTAAACGTGTCGGGCATTTCGGGATGGACATTTATACTTAGGGTATTTGGTGCAAAAGCAGCGGCTTCGGTAATTGATTGCGCCTCACGGTACGACTCAAACCCCGGACCAACGTGTCCGCGCTCATCATTTGCCGATAAAGCGCGAAAATACCCGCTCCGTTGATAATCAATATTCAAGGCAGAGGGACCCGGCGATTGAACGGAATTGGAAACACCATCCTGCCAGATGATTTTGCCTTGATGATTGATATACGCTATGTTGAAATTAATAAAGCACGTTAGTAATGGTTTTGTGGTATCGGGTCTGTAGTATTCCTGAATACATGGCTTGAGAATAATTCTACCGTCAAGAGATGCAATTCCCTTCAGATAGTCAAAATCATACTCGCTTTTCTTCTCTCTATTCCGCACGCTAAAAAAGAAATTATCCCCTCTCATGCCACTACGATCTATAGAAGAGAATTGAGGGGTAAATATAAACTTCCCATTTGTATCAATGAGACCGTCTCTGTAATCTACTGTGACGACAGCCGCGCCTTTGGAGAACAGTTGATTGGCAAATCCTACACTTCGTAGTGGTACTACATTCCCAAGAGTATCCACAGCGGATATCTGCCACGAACTGTGTGTGGTACCGGATGGATTGTTAAGAAATTCGGCGGTAAAATTACGTGGTGCATTCGTAAAGGTAATGGTGCCGTCTTTTTTTAATACTCCATCGATAGGCGGGTTCTCGATGGACGCAATGCTATTTTGAACATGCGATACAGATTTTGTTAGGATGATTTTGCATGTATTAGGAGTAGTATCGGGAGCTTTCGGACGTCCGGTGGTGGTGAGAAAAATGACTTCAGCTCGTAGGCGATTGAGAGAATCTTGGTACCGATTAATTGCTCTAAAATATCCACCTTTTAGGTCCTCAATTCTAAAATAAGTACCATACGGTACTACGACATTATCAAGTGTGTCAATTACGCCGATTTCTAATTTTTTTACAATTCCATTTTTGGGATCAGAATACTCACTATGTTTTACTCCTTCCACTACAGTAAATCCATTCGTAAATGGTTCTATTGTTTTATACTTACCATACGGAATAAGAATCCGTCCGAGCGTGTCGATGACGCCTACTTCGTCCTGTTTGTTTATTCCCACCACCACGGCGCGCCCTTCGCTAAAGGGACGAATTTCAGAATACACGGTATCGATGAATAATTTCCCATGCGTGTCAATCATGCCGTATTTTTTGGATGCTGTGCGAACAAGTGCGCGTCCATTTTCGAATGATCCCACCGCCGGGAACGTGCATTCAAATGCCTGCTCGCCGTTTGGGTGAATATAGGATGGCATGCCATTGCGATAGACCACCGCAAGCCCACCGCTAAATGGAGTAGCATAGTCAAATTGCGGGGGAATGATGAATGTTCCGGTGGCGTCGATATACCCATAAGTACCTGACAAACGAACACTTGCAAGCCCCTCAGAGAAGTCCCCGGCAGAACGGAATTGTGGTGGAATCACGACGCGTCCCGTGGAGTCGATAAAGCCAATTTTGTCATTCTCGGTAATTTGAAAGAGCGGAGTGTGATTAGTAGAACGCAGCGAGGTGCGCGTAGTATTCTCCACTTGCTTGCCGCAGCCCAAGCAGAGAATGAAGAGGAGAAGAAGAATGCGAATAGATTGCATGGGATGAGTCAGAAGTCATGAAAGCCCGAACGCGGAAAACCTTCGCAATATTACGTATTTTATATCAGTTGTGCAATTGCTGAGAGTATGGAAAGTATAGTTTCCGACTATTATTTTCAACATCCTGTTTTTTATGGGGCTACTCAGATAACTCGTTGAATACCCGCCCAGTTCGGCCGGCTACTCACTATACGGATCCATAATGTTCGTCGGATAATAACGCTCCTTCCGCCAGAATTGCGCAGGATTGACGCTTCCGGGGTATTCGTTGCTGTAGATGGTGATTACTTTATTATATCCGTATCGATCATTACTTTTGTCAGATGGGTCTATGTATTTTAATTCTACCCTAAGTTTTGTTTTAAAATCACCCTCATAATGCGGCGCAACAAACTTCCAATAGTAATTCGGTTCTAACTGAATAGTATGGTAACTGTTACCACACCCACTGCCCGGTAAATACTCTATGTCCATCCATTTCCCTTGAGGATTCAACGCTTGAATTTTCATGTATAATCTACTGTCCTGAGCGTTAAAGCTAATTGTATCCTTCGTCGTGTTTGCGATGTAAAATTCACACCCTTTCTGCCTTGTTGTTGAGTAGTAATTCATGAATTCTGTTACTACTTTCACACTTAGTGCAGAAGACTCAAAACTAGAACTAGAGGGAATTTGCTTTGGATAATTTGATGACTCTGCCCAGCCGCCGCTGCTGTAGCCAGATTGAGGAGTTGAATATGCGTAAAAATGCCCACGTCTCATAAAATCAATGCTAACCGTTGTAGGTGTCTGAGTCATGCTTTCATCCTTGAGTTCTTTTCCTTGCCAGATGATTTTTCCTGATGTGTTAATGTAGGTAGATTTATTATTTATATAACAGTTAAGAACCCCATCCCTAAAACCTTCGCGCACATAACCTTCTGTTTGGGGTTGTAAAATTATGCGCCCGTCTGTTTTGACAATTCCTATAGTATTATGATAAATACCGTTTGAATCTGAATAGTTTTCCGAAAAATAGATGTAGTCGCCGTCTATTGCAATATCATCAAGATCTCGATATTGGGGCTTGAGAATATAGTTTCCATTCGTATCAATCAGCCCCCAGAGCCCGTCCAATACAAGTGCCACACCATTTTTGAATCCCTGCTTTATGTAATTACTTCCAGCAATCGAGCTGAATTTTTTGGTAGTTACTATTTTCCCTCGGGTATCAATGATAAAATAATTATCACGTGTATCACGAACAAATGCTCTGTTATCGGAGAAATCCTCAACCGATGCATATCGTGCGCCACCGGTGATAATACGACCATGGATATCAATAAACCCTTCATAATCTGAATTATAACCATCCTTTGAAGGAGAAAGCATATTTATCCGCGCGAGACCACAATGAAAGTCTCCTGCAATGTAATATTGGTTATTGTCTTTCAGATACGAGATGACTTTCCCCATTTTATCGATTACAACCGTTGCAATTGTATTCCCCATGGTAGTATCCTGCACTTCAGCTTTAAAGTATCCATCACTAAGGTCATTAATTTCAGAATACTTACCATACGGAATGATAATCCTCCCAAGCGTATCAATGACACCAACTTCATTCCTTTCACTAGCGCTTTTTACCACGGAGCGCCCGTCGGTAAAGGGACGAATTTCAGAATACACGGTATCGATGAATAATTTCCCATGCGTATCAATCATGCCGTATTTTTTGGATGCTGTGCGAACAAGAGCGCGTCCATTTTCGAATGCTCCCACCGCCGGGAACGTGCATTCAAATGCCTGCTCGCCGTTTGGGTGAATATAGGATGGCATGCCATTGCGATAGACCACCGCAAGCCCACCGCTAAATGGAGTAGCATAGTCAAATTGCGGGGGAATGATGAATGTTCCGGTGGCGTCGATATACCCATAAGTACCTGACAAACGAACACTTGCAAGCCCCTCAGAGAAGTCCCCGGCAGAACGGAATTGTGGTGGAATCACGACGCGTCCCGTGGAGTCGATAAAGCCAATTTTGTCATTCTCGGTAATTTGAAAGAGCGGAGTGTGATTAGTAGAACGCAGCGAGGTGCGCGTAGTATTCTCCACTTGCTTGCCGCAGCCCAAGCAGAGAATGAAGAGGAGAAGAAGTATGCGAATAGATTGCATGGGATAAGTCAAGAGTTCATGAAAGCCCGAACGCGAAAAACCTTCGCAATATTACGTATTTTATATCAGTTGTGCAATTGCTGAGAGGATGGAAAGTATTCCTCCCCAACAATCTCCCACCTCTGTTTACCCTGCTTCTCGTGTAAAAGTAGTATTTTAGATGAATGTCGTACCGGCATAATAAAGTTATGAATTTCATTGTATCGTAGATAGTATAAACTAAAAACGTGGTCATTCTGTGCCCAACGGAGGGTGAAGAATCGAAACTTGCAGTACGGTCATGCTATTACGTCATCATCAAGTTTCGATTCTTCAGTCGAAGACTCCTTCAGAATGACATACTTTTTTTAATCAGTTATCGAAGAAACATACTATGCACTACCTCCTTACAACAGCCGAATCCTACGAAGCTGACCGCCGCGCGAGTTCGGATTTTGATATTCCTTCGCTCGTGCTGATGGAAAATGCGGCGCGCTCGGCGGCTGAGATTATTCTTGCACGTCTTGCGAAGGTCTATCCTGCCAAACCTCTTGATTCATTGAGAGTTGTTGTTCTCTGCGGTTCGGGAAATAACGGCGGCGACGGCTATGCAATTGCCCGGCATTTGCATGAAAAATTATGCGTGGCAGTGGCGTGGATGGAGCCGACGAAGTCGATGTCCAAAGAAACGCATATCAATTTTGAAATCATCAACTCGCTGAAAATTCCGCAGTTTATTCTCGTGAATCAGGAGGATTTCCGGCATCTCGATTTTGGTCAGTTCGACTGCGTGGTGGATTGTTTGATTGGTATCGGCGGTGGCGCGGAATTACGCGGTATGGTCGTGCCGTTGCTTCAAAAACTGCATGAGTACAACCATTCCGGCAAGTGGAAATCTCCGCTGTACAGCATAGCCATCGACTGTCCGACCGGACTCGACACCACAACCGGCGAGGCGCATGAAGTGTGTTTTCAAGCCGATCTCACGATCACGATGTACGCCGAGAAAATCGGTCTTCGGCGGAATGCAGGACCTGCTGTCTGCGGCGAAATTACCGTTGCCTCGATAGGTGCTCCGATGAGTATTCTCCCCAAAGTCGCTACCAATGCTCGACTTGAAGCGCAAGATATTCGACGTTTGCAGCCCGCGAGAAAACGCGAAACCTCGAAGTTTGACTATGGTCGGGTGGTGCTGATTGCGGGTTCGGCTAATATGCCCGGCGCTGCCGCACTCTGCGCAAATGCAGCAATCACGGCAGGCGCGGGTCTCGTCGAACTCTACGCTCCGGCGTTTCATCCGATGCTGCTGCCGGAAATTATCCAAAAACCTCAACCCAAAACCGAGAACGGTACGCTTGCGCCGGAAGCGTACGACGCGCTTCTTGCGGCGTGCAGGAAGGCGCAAAGTGTGGTGATTGGTCCGGGAATTGGCGACAATGCCGATACAATTATGATGCTTACGCGTTTGCTTGTCGAGATTCCGGTGGAGATTCCGGTGCTTATTGATGCTGACGGCTTGCGGATAATTTCCCCAAAATCTATGCTCCGTTCGAATATCCTGCTCACGCCGCATGGTGGTGAATTTCATCATCTTACGGGAATTGACCGCGAAGAAATTAGTAAGAAATCAGTCGAATATGCGGTGGAGTTTGCCCAAAAAACCGGTTGTACATTGCTTTTAAAAGGCGTGCCGACGATTATTACCGACGGGAAATTCTCGTATTGGAATTGTGGCGGGAACCCGGGGATGGCGACCGCCGGAAGTGGTGATGTACTATCAGGGATTATCGCAGGTCTGCTCGCACAATCAGTAGCGCCGCTTGAAGCAGGAGCGCTCGGCTCGTATCTCCATGCTGCAGCAGGAGATTACTACGCTGAAAAGTATTCATGTGAAACGTTGACGGCGTCAAAAATAATTGAATGTTTGCAGGATGTGATTCCTCATTAATTCGGTAAAAAAACATGTCATTCTGAAGGAGTCTTCGACTGAAGAATCGCCGCTGACAGAAACGTAACATTATGATTTTAAAGCATGTTTCGATTCTTCACCTGAAGACAGGTTCAGAATGACAGTGATTCAAAAAAACGAGCTCAGATTTATATATTTCAAATTAAACCCACTACCTCCATGCTTCGTAAAATAATTGCAACCCTTCCTCTCGTTCTGTATTCACTCTTGATTTTTTATCTGTCGAGTCAGTCGCATCTGCCGGTACCGAATCTGGGATTCGACTGGCAGGACAAAGTCATCCACGCAGGTGCATTCTTTATGTACGGTATTTTCCTCCGGATTTTCCTTGTCGGCGCGCTCGAAATTCACTCCCGCAAGGCGCATATTCTGCTGTTTTTTGCTGTCGGCTGTATTTTTGCCGCCTCCGATGAAGTGCATCAGTATTTTGTTGAGGGGCGGAGTTGTGACTTTTATGATTGGGTGGCTGATACGGTGGGGCTGGCGCTTTCGCTGGCGGTGACTAAGAGAATAATGGTAGTTACAGAAGGAAAAAGAAGTATATTTGCGAAAAACAAGGAGCATCAATGAAGCCAAAACCACAAAATAAACGATATCAACTGTCAAAACTAACGCCTGCACAGTTGGTCGTGCTCGAATTATTTAATTTTCCCATGAGCGAAAGTGAAGTGGATGAATTAAAAAAAATCCTCGTGGAATTTTACCATACTAAGCTCGAACAATCACTCAATAATCTTTGGGACGAACGAAATATGAGTGATAGCGAGCTGAAGAAAAGTGCTGCTATTCACAGACGCACTCCTTATGTTTAATGTATGCTCAAGGTCGTTATAGATACAAACTGTTTGATACAAGCGTTACCACCTAAATCTTCAGCGCATTGGTTGTATCAAGGAATGAAACAGGGTAAGTTTGTTGTTGTTGTAACTACTTCAATATTAGAAGAATATGAAGAAATAGTAGCAGAATTTTACACGCCTGAAATAGCAGACTTCGCACTCAAAGTAATTACCAACCTTCCAAATGTTGAGAAATCTACGATAAATTTCAGATGGAATTTAATATCAGTGGACCCTGACGACAATAAATTTGTTGATTGCGCACTTAATAGCGGAGCAGATGTTATTGTAACAGAAGATAAGCATTTTAATGTACTTACCAATAATAAATTCCCTCGTATTCAGCACGAAAATCTTTCTACATTCAAGAAACGACTTACGACATTGGGGCTTTTGCCCAAGTAATCCCCACCTACTCCGGCAATCCAAGCCGCGCGCGAAAGCGCCGAAAAGCGACAAACACATCATCCGACTCGGGTTCGAGGGCGAGCGCTTCGCGATAGACATCAAACGCGCTCGAAAAGAGTGACTCCTCTTCGAAATACCGCGCTATCATTAATTTACCGAGCACTGAACTCTTGCCTGCCTCTGCTTCAATCATACGAACGGTGTCTAAGATGCTTGTTTTTCGTGAGTTAGTGATTATGCAGAGTGAGTATTCATCAGTCTTAGGGGACTCATCGGGCATACAGGCAACGCTCCAGAAGTAGCATTTCGACGGTTCGAGTCCGAGGGCTTTGGCGCTGACAAGCGCGTGGGAACGTGCGGTAGTCTTGGAGAGAAGCACATTATGCTTTTCGTCACGAACGGTGAGCAAAAAACTATCTACTCCTTGCTTCGGCTGCCATGAAAAATGAATGTCGTCATCGAGAATATCGGTCGGCCGCGGCATGAGAGCTACAAGATTCTCGAAGGTTTCGGGCGCAGCGGCAGACGCCTCATCTGCTTGATATTGCTTGATTTTAGCTAGTTCTAATGTTCGGTCCACCGGCTGAATCACTCCGTCATTTGCCCGCTCGACGCCGCCGGTGGTGGTCATGTTTTTTTTGTAGGTGTCTTTTGCATTCGCTGCGTCGTCCGAACGGGTGAGTTCGGCGGCTACGTAGCCAGCAAAACGTTTGGTGAGTGTGCCGCCACCGGTGGCAAGCTTGGGCAAATCATTTGCCTGATACGTGCCGGACTTCTTGATTTCAAGGGACTTACCTGCTGAATTCACCAAACTCACGAGCGCATTGTCACCGACTTTAATCACTTCCCCTGCAAATACTTTCGCTCCGGACGGCAGTGGCTTCCAGTCACCGACACCTTTAATTTCAACATTCCCTTTCGATACGAGTACGCTGAAGAGTTCGTGCGCCTCAGCGCGGGCTTTGAACGGAATTCCTGTGACCATTATACCAAGTACGAGTAGTATGCTTATTTTCATGCTTGTTTCTCCTTTTTTGTTTCTTTTTTGAGGATAGTTTTACTTTTTGCGAACCAATTTTTGAGGATTTCATGATAAATTTCGAGTACATTTCCGGTGATGGCAATGGCGCAGATACCGAGGGTCATGTTAAATTTAAATCTATATTGGTCAAAGATATAGAATTGTAAAAATAATATCAGAAGTGGTACCACGAGCGACAGTACAACGGTAATCGAGTCGTACCAATTCTCACGATGAAGATATAAATACGAAAACGCCGCCACGCAACAATACGCAAGCAGAATATTAAGCGCAAGCTCGAGCCAATCGGGCAGGGAATTGATGCAATCACCGGTGAGAATCATCGAAATCACATTCGCATGCACCACAATGCCATACATATCCGGCAGCGACCGTCCGCTCGGACGCGGATTAAGCGGCGTGAAAAACACATCCTCAAGCGAGGGCTTTTCAAGCGTTTCGCCCATGTAGCCGAGAAGAATAATCTTGCCGCGCATGATGCTGAGATCGGTTGATGAGTCAAGCACTGCCGGCGCGTCAAATGTATAAAAATGCTGGTAATTACCGCGAAAATTAATGTCTTCTAACGTATTCCCCCGCGCCAGAAAATTTGCTGCTGCCGTTGGATTATACATTTCGGTAAGACGCACGGCAAAGGACTTTTCGCGCGTAGTATCAACGCGCTCCTGCGGCGTGATGGTACGCACCGTTTTGTGTCCTTTTTCGGCATCGGTGATGAAATTAGCAAAACCCGTCGCGGACGAAAACTTCGGATGCGAACGGAGAAGAGTGTCGAATTTGTCCGTCGAGTCGTTGTAGCGCAGCTTGCTGACGAGCACGAGTTTATTCCGTGCATTCGCTATCGCAAGAGCAAGAGGTTCATCGAGTTCGGGAGATTTTTCCTTGAGAAAAAACGCATCGACGCCGATAGCTTTCGGATTCTGAGCGTTGATTCGCTCAATTTCCCGGGCAATATCAGCGCGCGAACAATCCCCGATATTGACGAGCACGATATTCGTATCGGCAATGTCGGTGGGCGCAAGTCGCGAAAAAATCACATCCGTCAGGTCAAAATCCTGCAGATTCTGCACGATCGGATTCAAAAAATCGAGCCGGAGCGCGACGAGCGAAAGCAGTCCTAAGCCAATAAAAACACTGATAGTTGTCAGCGCAACATCGAGAGTAAATATTTTCTTCATGCTTGTCTTTCCCGGATTGATAGTCAATAAAAATGCAGATGTACTATGCTACAGCTGTTTTTGTTTCCCTTCTGCATATTCCAATCCTCGCCTGCGGACACCCATTGCCGTCCAACCCGATTATTCCTTTACAACTTTTTGCATCCACGTATTCGACCCGCAGGTAACGGTCAGAATATACGCTCCTGCCGGAAATTCCTTGAATGAAATTTTCTCCTGAAAATTCAGCGCATCCGGCATGAATTCAAGGAGTTGGACATGTGCGCCATTCGAAGCGGCAATATCGACCGTGACGGGCGCTATGCTTGGGAGCGAGAGCGTAAGGGTTGCAACACTACCCGTTGGATTCGGGAAAATGCTAATTGTGGGGTTGGCATTACCCTCGTTCACACCATTTGCTCCGGCGGTGACCGGGTCGGAGGTCGCCGAACATCCACCGCCGGAGAAGACGGCAACGGTAATTTTTTTTCCTTTGGCAGATGGGGGCGGGATGTAGGTTTGTGAAGTGGCGTCCTGAACGGCAGTTCCATCGATATACCACTGATATCTCACTGCTTGAGGCGCGATAAGTGTATCAAAATATTGTCCATTAGTCGTGATAAACGGTTTGGGTGGGAGAATATCCGACAGCACCGAAAACGGTTGGGATATGCCCGTGCAGCCGCTTGAGCTTGTCAGGGTCACGGTATAGAGTCCGGGGGTGGTAACGGTGATTTTTCGTGTCGTGTCGCCGGTATTCCATGTGTACGAGTAGTCGGAGGATGCGAAGCCGGCATCGAGGGTGAGTGGCATCCCCTCGCAGGTCAGCGAGTCTCGTCGGCCATTCCGCGAACCGGTAATCGTGGCAATTTTGGCTGTACTCTCGTTGATACGTAGTGATGCCACTGCACTCGGGCAGCCGCCGGTATCGATACCTACGACGCTGTATTTACCTGATGTTTTTACGGTTATCGATGCTGCTGTTTCACCGGTGGACCATTTGTACGACGCAAATCCTCCTGTGGCCGTGAGGGTAATACTATCGCCTGTGCAGAGGGTGGTTCTTCCGTTCTGCGTGCTGACTGACATCGGGAGGGAGGTACAATGGATGAGGTCTGTTTCCCACACGCCCCGGCCGTATGTACCTGCGCGGAGCTTGCCGGATGCATCATGAATCTCGATATCATTGACGATGACATTCGGCAGGCCATCGCTGTAGAGCAGCCATTCTCCGGTGCCGTTATCGCGGTAATACACGCCTGCTTCGGTGCCGACATAGAGCCGGTCGGGGGAATCTTTTTGATACACGATACAATTAATCGGGATAGCGGGGAGACCGGCCGAAATATTCGACCATGTGTCGCCGGCATCATCGGAGGCAAAGACCTTGGCAGAGGAATAGCCGGAAATAGTGACCCACAGGCGATTACTATCGGTGGGATGAACCGTCACGGCGCTGATATTTCCTTTACCGGGTAGAGAGTTGAGTACTTCCCATGTAGTGCCGGCATTGGTGGAGCGGAACATCGTATATTGATTGCCTGCGAAGATGTATTTCCCATTACCCGCGATAGTGATATAGGTCAGATAGCCGGTTCCGGCATTAAACGACGAGATTTTAGTCCAGGCCGCGGTCGTGGGAGTATATTTCCATACATCGGCGTATCCCACATAGAGCGTGGCGGTATTGGTGGGGTCCACGGCAAGCGGTGCAAGCCATGCGGCGGCATCCTGAGCGAGCCCGAGTTTTTCGGGATAGACGAGTGTCGGGAAGAGATTCCCGCCGTCGGTGGAGCGTCCGAAGCTGCCGTACTGACTTGATGCATAGACGACGGAGGGATTCTTGGGATCAAAAAAACATTCCATGCCATCGCCTCCGCGGACATGTGTCCATTGTCCGTTTTTGAGGCGATTGGTGCCATTATCCTGCGACCCGCCGATGATGATTGAGGAGTCGCCCGCGGGAGTGTTGATGCGGTAGAACTGCATAATTCCCAAACCATTACTGAGATCGGACCAGGTGGTGCCTTTGTTGCTTGTGCGCACAATTCCGCCGTCGCAGCCGGCATAGACTTCGGATGCGTTGTCCTCTGACGCGACGAGATCATGAATGTCGGGATGGACATAGGGAATACCCGAGGCGCCGTAGCCATGAGCGTTCAGCGACCACGAAGAGCCGCCATTGAGCGACTTCCAGATGCTGACGCCGCCGGCATAAATTTCCTGAGAATTGGATGGTGAGACAGCGAGGGCGAGGTCGTACCAGCCCTGCTGCGTGTCGTCATTACCGTCGGCGCTTGAACCGATGATATTCGGGTAGCCGCTTGCTTTCAGGGTCCAGGTCGCACCGGAATTGGACGAGGTATAGAAGCCTCCGAGTCCGCCCGTGCCATTGGAAGCAAAGGAGCATAGGGCATAGACCATTTCTGGATTCGCCGGAGTGACAGCGAGGGCGATGCGAAAGATCGAGCTTGGGATACCGGTCATCAGTGCCTGCCAGGATGCGCCTCCGTTGGTTGATTTGTAAATACTATTTCCGGCTGAGGCATAGAGCGTGCTTGGGTCATCGGGCTTGAATTCCATATCCCGGAAATTCCCCGATTGGACCATGGTCCAGGTTTGTCCGGTATTGGTTGTGCGGTAAATACCGTTGCTTGTGGCGGCCAGGAGCAGTGCGGGCTTGGCCGGAGACATCAGTAAGCGGCTGATTACCCGTGCGTTGCTTGTCTGCCAGTTCAGGCCGGTCGGAGTCCAGGTCGTGCCACCGTCATTCGACACCATCACGCCGACGCTGTAGGAGATGGGCGATTGGATGGTATTGAACGCATTGCCATCGCCGGTAGCGATATAGATGAGATTGGGGTTCGAGGCAGTGGTCACGATATCGGTCACGCCGATTGAGGGAATTCCGTCGGTTTTCGGTGTCCAGGTTGCGCCTTTGTCGGTGCTGAGCCATGCGCCGCCGGCGGCGGTACCGATCCAGATTGTATTCGGGAAGTCGGGGTTAATATGCACGCGATTGACGCGACCGGCACCGGTATTTTGCGGCGCGCCTTGCGGACCAATTTGTCTCCACTGCGGCAGTGCAGGCGTGAGCGTCGTGGCTCCCGGGCTTTTCTTCAGCCGGCGTAATTGGTCCGATGCATTCTTAGCCGTTGCGTTATAGAGTGCCATCGGGTCGGGGAATTCGCCGTTGGGGCTAACGCGTTGCTGCCAGAACCATTCCCAGCGTTTGTACTGCGCTGTGCCTCCTGCTTCGCGTTCGTCGTCCTCCGATTCGCGGCTTGCTGGATGCTGCCGGAAATACTCGCGCGCCTGCTGTTGAATTTCAAAAAAATTGGCGGGCTTTTCCGGCTCTTGCGCTTGAAGGCAGGGCGCGCTGCAAAGGAGCAGGACCGGCATCAAAAACAATAATATTTTCATGGAATCTACCCGATGTACTGTATAATCATAGGGATACTTCAAGTGTAGTATTCATGCATTTCGATTATGCCAAATAACTAGTCCGGTTTATTCTTTCACAATTTTCCGCATCCATGTTTTCGTGCCGCATTTGATTGTCAGAATATAGGCACCGGCCGGAAATTCCTTGAACGAAATTTTCTCCTGCATGGTCAGCGTGCCGGGCATGAATTCGAGAGTTTGAACATTCGTGCCATTCGAAGCCGTAATATCGACCGTGACGGGTGCGATGCGTGGAAGTGTGAGCTCGAGTGTGGACCAATTGCCGGTCGGATTCGGGAAGAGGCGCACGTTTTGAGTGGCAATTTCCTCCTCAACTCCATTTGTACCAATGACTACCGGGTCGGATACAGTAAAGCATCCACCGGCATTAAACACCGCGACTGTCGCTTTTTTACCATTCGCAGTTTGAGGTGGAATATACTTTTGCGTTGTAGCTCCTGCTACTTCCACGCCGTCGAGATACCATTGATATTTCGGGGCTGTGGGAGCGATGAGGGTGTCGAAAAGTACGCCGTCGGAGGTGATTTTCGGCTTGGCCGGTATGCTATCCGGGAGCACGGTAAAGGGCTGTGACACGCCGATGCATCCGGCAGTGCTTATGAGCGTGAGGGTGTATTGTCCGGGCGTCGAGACGGTTATTTTCTTGGTCGTATCGCCCGTACTCCAGCGTATCGAATAGCCGGCTGCGATAAATCCTCCGTCGAGAGTCAGCGGCACGCCGGGGCAGGCGAGTGAGTCGGGGAGGCCGTTACGCGAACCCTTTATCACGGCAATTTTAGGAATATTCACCGTTACTGTCGTTGTTGGCGAGGCGCTTGGACATCCATTCTCATCGGTGACGAGTACGCTGTAATTGCCTGAATTTTTAACGGTAATTGACGGAGTCGTGGCGCCGTTGGACCATTTGTAGGCCACAAATCCGGGACTGGCGGTGAGGATAGTGCTGTCACCTTCGCAGAAGGAGACTGTTCCCTTAACGGCGACGGACACCGATTTGGAGACGCATGTCACGAGTGCGCCTTCCCAGAGTCCGCGGCCGAACGTAGCGGCGCGGAGTTTTCCGGAGGCTTCGTTAATTTCGAGATCACCGATAATGACATTTGGCAGGCCGTCGTTGTAGGGTATCCATTGTACGGTGCCGTTATCACGGTAATAGACACCAGCTTCCGTGCCGGCATAGAGCCGGTCGGGAGAATTTGTCTGATAGACGAGGCAATTGACAGGGATAGCGGGGAGGCCATCGGAGATACTGACCCAGCTTGTACCGGCGTCGTTGGAGGTAAAGACTTTAGAACTCGAGTAACCCGATATACTTATCCAGACGCGTTTCGGGTCGGAGGGATGGACAATGAAGTCGCTGATATTGCCTTTGCCGGGAATATTCATGAGAGTTTCCCAGGTAGCGCCGGCATCTTTGGAAACGTATGCGCCGTTTTGGCTGCCGGCATAGATGTATTTCCCATCATGGGAGACGGTGATATAGGAGAGGTAATCCGCCGCACCGCCGCCGAAGCTAGAGATTTTCGTCCAATTTTTGGTGCTTGCCGTGTATTTCCACACATCGGCGAATCCCACATAGACCGTCGTGCTTACGACCGGATCGAGGGCAATAGGAGCGACCCATGCAGCTGCGGCATTCCCGCGTGCGTCATTCGGGAGGCCGACGGTGCGGGGGCTGACGAAAAACCGAAAGCTGTTACCGCCATCAGTTGAGCGATAAAAGGAGCCATTGTACTGTGAAGCATAGGCAGTATTCGGATTCGACGGGTCAATTAAGCACCGCATGCCGTCACCGCCGAGGACGAGTGACCAGCCGCCGTTTTTCCAGCGGTTGGTGCCATTATCCTGCGAACCTCCGATCACGGTATTCGGGTCATCGGGAGGGGAAGTAATACCGTAGAACTGCATGATACCGAGTCCTGCGCTCATATCATCCCAGGACTTACCATTATCGATGGAGGTGTAGAATCCGCCGTCGCAGCCGGCATAAATGACCGAACTGTTTTCCTCCGATATGACCAGATCATGGATATCGGGATGTATATACGGCTTACCCGGAGCGCCGTATCCTGAGGCATTGATACTCCACGAGCTCCCTCCATTAGTCGTTTTCCAGATACTGACGCCGCCGACATACACTTCCTGCGCATTGGTCGGTGAGGCGGCTATGCAGAGGTCGTACCATCCTTGCTGGGTGTTGTCCTGCCCATCGGCGCTTGAGCCGAGGATATTGGGGTAGCCGCTAGCTTTCAGGGTCCAGGTGGTGCCGGAGTTGGACGAACTGTAAAACCCGCCAAATCCGCCGGTTCCGTCCGAACCAAAGGTACAGAGTGCATAGACCATTTCAGGGTTAGCGGGAGTAACGGCCAGGGCGATGCGATAAATTGAACCCTGAATATTTGCCGAGAGTGCCTGCCAGGTTTTGCCTTCGTCTTGTGAGCGGTAAATTCTCCCTCCGGCGCTGGCATACAGCGTCGTCGGTGTGCCGGGCTTGAATTCCATGTCATTGAAATTACCGGATTGCACGAGGGTCCATTTATTGCCGGCATCTTCTGTTCGATAGATTCCTGTATTTGTCGCTGCAAGCAGTACTTCCGGCTTCACGGGCGAGAGGAGCAGCCGGCTGATAACCCGTGCATTGCTTGTCTGCCAGTTAAGCCCGGTTGTGGTCCAGGTCGTGCCGCCGTCATTGGAGCGCATCACACCCACGCTGTAGGAGTGGGCAGCTACACCGAGCACTCCGTCGGCATCACCGGTGGCGATATAGACGAGATTGGGGTCGGTGAAGGAGGTCGCGATATCCGATATGCCGATTGAGGGAATGCCATCGGTTTTTGGTGTCCATGTATCGCCATTATCCTTGCTGAGCCATGCACCACCGGCGGCGGTGCCGATCCAAATGACCGATGGCCGATCGGGATTGACATGTACTCTATTAACTCTACCGGCACCGGTTCCGGCGGCCGGTCCGATCGGGCCGAGCTGTTTCCACTGCGCATTCATCGGCGAAAGGGCAGACTCACCATACTGCTTGAGTCTGCGTAATTGATCTGCTTTGTAGCGGGCAGTTTCGTTGTAAACAACCATTGGATCGGGGAATTGACCATCGGGAGTGACGCGTTGCTGCCAGAACCATTCCCAGCGTCGGTATTGGGCCATACCGCCTGCCTCGGCTTCTTCTTCATTTTCGTGAGAATCTTGGTGCCGAGAATGTTGCCGGAAATAGTCATTCATGCGCTTCTGTATTGCGAAGAAGTTCGTTGATGATGCCGGTGGCTCTTGCTGTTGCGCCTGTAGGGGCATCGCTGCAGCGCCGAGGGTAAATAAAAGTAGAAACAAAGATACCTTCATGAATGTTCTCCGAAAGAGGTGTGAGCTGTTGTAGAAATTACTGTATAGTACCTGTATTGCAGGCAGTTCATCGGCTGTACTCTACATAAAAGAAGCTATGGGCAGGTCGATTGTATTCCCACCCATAGCTTCAAATTATTGATTGATATTCAAATTTCGGCGTGCTTTTGAGGAGCACGGTGCGTTGATCGCGTTATTCTTTGACTACTTTTTGCATCCAGGTATGGGAGCCGCATTTCACGGTGAGCATATAGGCGCCGGCAGTAAAGTCTTTGAGCGAAATTTGCTGACGGAAATCCAGTGCATCGGGCATGAATTCAAGGGTCGCAGCTTGTGCGCCGTTAGATGCAGAAATCTCGACCGTCACCGGTGCAAGCGTCGGGAGCCGGAGCTCGAGTGTCGTCAGCGCGGGTGTTGGATTCGGGAAGGCGCGGATTGCGGAGGCGACTGCTTGCTCGTCATCAACGCCGTTTGCTCCTACTACCACCGGATCCGACATCGTATAGCATCCGCCGGTGTTAATTGCTGCAACGGTGACTTTTTTGCCGTTGGCTGTTTGTGGCGGTACATATTTCTGTGACGTAGCGCCGGTAATTGCCGCACCGTCGAGATACCACTGATATTTTGCAGCAGCACTGGCGACAAGGGAGTCATAAATAGACGTCGTCGAGATAATAGTTGGCTTGGCAGGCACGGCATCTGCTTTAACGGTAAAGGGAAGCGATACTCCGATACATCCGGCTGCGCTGATAAGCGATACGGTATATTTACCGGGCGTAAGCACCGTAATGCGCCGAGAAGTGTCACCGGTGCTCCACTTGTAAGAATAGCCGGAAGCGAATCCTGCATCGAGCTGCAGAGGAGCGCCTTCACAGGTCAGAGAGTCGTTGAAGCCATTCCGCGTACCTTTGATAACGGCGATCTTCGATGTTCCGACGGTCACAGTCATCGTCGGCGAAGCGCTCGGACATCCGGAAGCATCCGTAGCAACGACGCTGTATTCACCGGCTGTTTTTACGGTAATTGATGCTGTGGTCGCTCCGGTGGACCATTTATACGATGCGAATCCTGCTGTTGCCGTCAGCACGGTGCTATCACCTTCGCAGAACGTGAGCTTTGAATTGAGAGCGGTGACAGAAAGCGGCTTTGAATTACAATTCACCAAATTCCCTTCCCACAGACCACGTCCAAAGGTACCGGCGCGTAATTTTCCGGCAGCGTAATGAATTTCTATGTCATTGACAATGACATTCGGCAGGCCGTCGTTGTAGGGCACCCATTGTCCGGTACCGTTGTCCATGTAATACACACCGGCTTCGGTACCGACATAGAGCCGGTCAGGCGAATTATTCTGATAGACAATACAATTGACCGGAATAGCCGGAAGTCCATCGGAAATATCGACCCAAGATGTGCCGGCATCATCCGAAGCATAGACTTTTTTGGTGCTATAGCCCGAAATAGTCATCCATACGCGATTCGGATTGGTCGGGTGAATGGCTACCGCCGAAATATTCCCTGCCTGTACCCCTGTTAATGTGAGTCTTTCCCAAGTCGTGGCACCTGTTTTCGAACGGTACATACCATTCGGATTACCGGCAAAGATGGTCTTTCCATCGGTAGATATCGTTAGGTAGGTCAGCGAACCAAGTCCGCTGAAGGTAGAGGTCTTGGACCATTTATTCGTTGAGGGTTCGAATTTCCAGACGTTGGTATATCCGGCATAGAGAACGGACGTCTTGGAAGGATCGACGGCAAACGGCGTGACCCATGCACCATTTTCCAGGGTTGTCGCTCGGGAAATGAGACCGATAAAGGAATTTCCACCATTAGTGGACTTTTGGAATGCTCCCTGTGGTGTCGATGCATAGACGATATTCGGATTACCGGGGTCAAAAAGGCATTTCATCCCGTCACCGCCGGCTACCTGCAGCCATTGTCCGTTTTTCCAGCGATTGGTGCCATTATCCTGTGCACCGCCGATGACGATATTGGGGTCGCTCGGCGGGGAACTGATGCGGTAGAACTGCATGATTCCCATGCCTTTACTCAAATCGACCCACGAGCTTCCGTTGTTTGACGTTCGGAACACCCCACCGTCACATCCGGCAATAAATTCTGTTGCTTTATCCTCCGAAGCGACGATATCGTGCACGTCAGCGTGCACATACGGCTTGCCTCCGTCTCCTGTCCAATGGGCATTGATAGTCCAAGACGTACCGCCATTGACAGACTTCCAAATATTGACGCCTCCTGCATAAATAATTTTCGGGTCGGAGGAGGAGACGGCAAGAGCCAAGTCGTACCAGCCTTGTTGAATTCCGTCATTGTCATCCGAACCATCGAGTTCTCTGCCGAGGATATTGGGCGTTATTTTGGGGAAGGTTGCGATCCAGGTTGTGCCGGAGTTGGTAGAAGTGTAAAATCCACCGAATCCTGAGCCATTATTAATACTTCTGGCGCAGAGTGCATAGACCATTTCTGGATTAGCAATTGTCACGGCGAGAGCAATTCTGCCGACATTTGTCGGGATACCGGTCGTTAATGCCTGCCATGAGGCACCTTCATTGATTGATCGATATACCGTTCTACCCGCGCATGCATAAATAGTGGTAGGGTCGGTCGGCTTGAATTCCATATCATCAAAATCACCGGATTGGACCATTGTCCAGAATACACCTCCATCGATCGTGCGGTAAATTCCTACATTCGTTGCTGCAAGGAGTATAAGCGGATTGGCCGGTGAAATAAGCAGGCGGCTAATAGAATTGCCATTACTTGTTTTCCAGTTGAGACCGGTTGTTGTCCAAGTCGTGCCACCATCGCTTGAGGCCATGACACCTACACTGTAAGAAAGCGGGGCTTGAATATTACCACCCGGTCCGTCACCATCGCCGGTGGCGATATATACGAGGTTCGGATTGGTAATTGTCGTCGCAATATCGGTCACACCGATGGAAGGAATGCCATCGGTCATGGGAGTCCAGGTTGTTCCTTTATCCGAACTCTTCCAAGCACCACCGGCGGCGGCACCTGCCCAAATCACATCGGGGAAGTCAGGATTCAGATGAATACGGTTCACTCTCCCGGCTCCACTACCGGTAGGTGCGCCGAGTGGTCCGATTTGCTTCCAGTTCGCATCGGTCGGCGAAAGCACCGCATCGCCACGTTTTTTGAGTCTGCGTAATTGATCTTCTTTATGCTTGGCTGTAGCATTATAAATGACCATCGGATCAGGAAATTTGCCGTCCGGACCAATACGTTGCTGCCAGAACCATTCCCAGCGCTTGAATTGAGCCATTCCACCGGCTTCGGGGAGCTCTTCACCGTCTTCCGACTCCGTGCTAAGATTATGTTGCTTAAAATATTCATACGCCCGCTTTTGAATTTCAAAGAAATTCGGTTCGGACGTCTGCTGCTGCTGCTGCCCTTGAGCCTGCGCCAACATGCAGAAGGCTATCAGGAGCACGAAAAAAAACGATTTATTCATGAGATAGTCTCAAAAAATGATGGATGAATGATGGAGTATTATTTTCTAGAGGAAATAAGCTATATAGTGTGTTAGTAAAGAGATAAAATTACACCTTCACCGGCAGTATCACCACCGGAATACCCTCAAAATATAATTTCCGTTGCACGGCAAAAACGGTATAATTATGCAGCCATTTCGAGAGAATTGACTCTTTCGGGAAGACTACCTGACCGCCAAAGAAAATAGCATTCGGAAATTTTTTGACAATTGACGGAGCGACATCGCCGACGACATTCACCACATCCGTACCGACGCCGCAGACACTTTCGGCATAAAACCCGCTATGCTGCATGAAATGGACATACTTTTGCGCATCTTCGGCAATGTGCTCTTTGAGCGCATCCACCTCTTCCGTACCTTTAAAATTACCGGCATCGATGACGCCTGCCTGCACAAACACGAAATTCTTAAACACTCCATCAAATGCCCGCATTACCGTAAAGAGTGTATGGAGTCCGAGACCGCTAAAACCGTTCACCAAAAACACTGCCGTCTTAGCGCGCCTGTCCGGAGTGCGTAAATTCTCCGCTAAGTCTTCGTTTTTGATAGGTTTTATTGAGTTGTCATCCACTGCCGTCAGCACGATATCGTCGAGCCGACGCAAGAGCTTGGAGGTGTTGTTGTAATGCCGCTTAAACGACAGTACTAATATCGCCAGGCCGGTCGTAAGAAGAAGGGTAATCCACCCGCCTTCGGTAAATTTAATAATGACAACGGAAATGAGGATAAATGTCGTGAGCACAAGCCCGATACCATTGACAGTAATTTTCTTCTTCCACGCCTTGAATTGCTTGCGTACCTGCAACCAATGCTTTACCATTCCGAGCTGCGATAAGGTAAAGGTGATAAACACATTAATCGAGTACATGACCACGAGCGCGTGCACCGAGCCGCCTGTGACGAGCATCATCACACCCGCCGCAATACCCACAAGCAGCACACCATTTTGTGTGACTAATCGGTCGCTGAAGGTCGCAAACCGCGTCGGGAACCACCGGTCAAGCGCCATGTTGGATAAAATCTGCGGTCCACCTAAAAATCCCGTTTGAGCGGCTACAAAGAGTAACACAGCTTCCGAGATTAATACTACCAGCACCGTCGAATACCCGATGGTCGAACCCCAATTCTCGGTTAATTTTTCAAATAAAACGGCGTTTAATGTTTTGCCCGGTACATGCTGTACATTGAATAATGCGTACGCAATCATCAGTCCTACCGCTACAAATGCAAGGGAGACCGCCATATAGCGCATTGTACTTTTCGCCGTTTCCACCCGCGGCTCGCGGAGAATCGGCATTGCATTACTGACGGCTTCGATACCGGTATAGGTCCCTGCGCCCATACTGTAGGCGCGGAGCATTAAGACGACTGTACCCCATAAACCCAAATTCGACTGTGCGTTACCAAAATCAGTCATTGTTTTTGCGGCCACTGCCGGTACTTCACCCAGATGTACTATAAAAATATAGATGATAGCTGCTACGTGGGTCACGACAAATATCATAAATATCGGTAGTAATACCGTCACCGACTCCTTCACACCCCGCAAATTCAGCACAATCAGCAGCGCCACACCGAAGAGCCCTACTATGAGCTTCGTCCCGCCCCAGTCAACGGGTAAAAAACTGTAAATAGCATCCACACCGCTCGCGATCGATATGGTAATCGTCAGTACATAGTCAATTAATAACGAACACCCCGCCACCATCCCGATATTCGGCGACAAGAGCTTGCTTGCTACCAGATATCCACCACCACCGGTCGGGAAAAGCTCGATAATCTGAGAATAACTGGCACTAATAATAAAAATCGTAATTGCAGTGCCAAGTGCAATAAATATAGATAGATACGGGTACTGTGCAAGTGCGCGGAAGGCCTCTTCCGGACCGTAACACGACGAAGAAAGTCCGTCGGCTCCCAGCCCCACCCAAGCAAAAAAAGCCACAAGCGTGAGCTTGTGAAATACCGAAGTGTCATGGACACTTTTGCCTTCACCTATGATTAGGTTCTTCAGGCGTTTTGTAAATGTAGGCACGTTCTATGGTAAATGTTGATATAAATTCTTTCCAAACTTAGGAACTTCACAATTCCTACCCAAAAGAAATTCTAGAAGAGTACAGAATATTCTCGTTCGCTGACCATTTTTGTGGAGCATAGAATTTAGACTATAAGGGCGAATCGTATTCGCTCTGGTCGTGCTAGGGACTCTCAGGTCAATGCGGTTCATCCCTACAATGGAATATGAAGACCCAACCACAAAAATCATCAGAGAACTCTCCTGCACCATCTCTATGCAAAAAAAGAGATGCTTATAAAAGCATCTCTTTTAACGGTATGTTTTGGCTTGCAGATGTAGGAATAGCATTATGCCCCGATATGCTCGCGCACGACGAGTTCGGCACGCTCGAGCGTCACCGGCAGAATATCATTGATAATCACTTCATCAAAAAACTCCACGCTTTGCATCTCCATTGCCGCACGCTCAAGGCGAAGAGCGATTTGCTCGGCAGATTCCGTCTGTCGTGAGCGGAGGCGCTTCTCAAGCGCGTCCATGCTCGGCGGCGCAATAAACATCAGGAGCGTTTCCTCGGGGAATGCCGTGCGCAGCGAGAGGGCGCCCTTGACATCGACGTCAAAGATCATGATCCCGCCGGAGTCGAGAATTCTCTTCACTTCCGAACGCAATGTGCCGTAGTAATTCCCGAAAATTACTTCATATTCCAGCAAATCGCCCTGATTGATGCGCTCGGCGAATTCGTCTTTCGTGAGGAAGAAATAATCTCTGCCATGTTCCTCACCCGGACGCTGCGCGCGCGTCGTGGCGGATACGGAGAATTTCATATCCGGAAACGTCGCCAGCAAATGCCGCGCTACGGTTGTTTTCCCGCCGCCGCTTGGCGCGGACAGCACAAATAATTGTTTTGGCATCGGTGAAGTCTTATTCGATATTTTGGGCTTGTTCACGGATACGCTCTAATTCTTCCTTCATGCCGACGACGATTTGCGCGATCCACGCATCATTGGCTTTCGAACCAATCGTATTGACTTCGCGGTGCATTTCCTGCAAGAGGAAATTCAGCTTGCGGCCGACTGCTTCGGTCAATTTCATGGTCTCATGGAAGAATTTAATATGGCTACGGAGGCGCACACACTCTTCGGAAATATCGAGCTTGTCGGCGAGTATGACGATTTCCATTTGGAGGCGTTGCTCGTCAATTTCATCACTTTCAAAGAGTTGGGCAATGCGCTGACGGAGGCGCTCGCGTTCTTCGGGAATGCGGCTCGCCGCTTTATCTTCGATCTTAGCGAGACCTTCTTCGATGCTTTTGACGCGTTTTTTGAGGTCTTTGTCGATTTCATTACCTTCTTTTTTGCGCATCACTTCGAGCTCTTTGAGGGCTTCGCTCAGGGCTTTATTCGTCAGCTTCCAGACCTGTTCGGACGAGTCATCTTGCTTGCTTTCGATCATTGCGTCACTGAAGGCGAGGAGGTGGTCGAGGGTGATTGCTTCTTTGATTTTGAGGCGTTTTTTGAGTTTCTCAATTGCAGAAAAATATGCAACTGCTGATTCTTCATTGAATTGCATCGCCTGTGCTGCCGTCTCCTGCTGAATATTGATATTCACAAATACGCTTCCGCGGGTGAGTGCTTTCCGGGCGATTTCGCGCACTTCAAATTCTTTATGATTGAGAGTTTTGGGTAATTTCACGGTCGTTTCGAGATAGCGTCCGTTCACGCTTTTGATTTCTACGCTTACCGTCACACCATTTTCAGATATCTCGGCTTTGCTAAATCCTGTCATGCTTTTTATCATTATGCTTGTCTATTTGTGAGTAAAACATTGGTTCAACGTTCAAAAATACGGCTTTTGGGCAAATTAATACGGCTTTTGGGCAAATTATGCGGTAGGTTGTTTGCATTTAACGGTTTTCGGGGGAATTTTTGGTTCCCTTCTGCATCTTCCAACCGTCGCCTGCGGGCACCCGTTGCCGTCCAGGCGATGTACGAAAGAACTTTCCCTTTTACTATATGAATGATTATCCGTAGTTTCGCCGCACTACTATTATTCATCTTCACTTAGCACGATGCCTATGCAAACCGTTAACAAACTCATTCTCGGTGACAATCTCGAAATCCTCAAGCAACTCGACTCCGAATCCGTTGACCTCGTCTATCTTGACCCGCCGTTTTTCTCTAATCGCAACTATGAAGTAATCTGGGGAGATGCCGGAGAAGTGCGCTCCTTCCAAGACCGCTGGAGCGGCGGAATGGATCACTACATCGCATGGCTCAAAGAACGCGTCGGAGAAATGCACCGTATCCTCAAATCCACCGGCTCGATCTTCCTCCATTGCGACTGGCACGCTAACGCCTATATTCGTGTAGAGATATTGGATAAGATATTTGGGATGAATAACTTTCGTGGGGAGATAATTTGGCAACGTACTAATGCACATAACAAAGTAACAAAAAAACTACCTCCGCTCACCGATACGATTTGGTATTACTCTAAGTCAGAAGATTATACGTTTAATTTTCTATACTCGACATTGGCGGATTCATATAAAGATACATTCTACCGTTATAGTGACGAGCGTGGTGTTTATAGGTTAAGCGATTTAACTGGGGAAGGTATTAGAACAGGCGAATCGGGGAATGTTTGGCTGAATTATAATCCGTCAGATAGAGCAAGACATTGGGCTATCCCCGGTCAAACAGTTGAAAATATTGTCGGCGAAGATAAAGCAAAGAGGCTGGGAGTCATTGAAAAGCTAAACTTACTGAACGAACATAATTTTATAGCATTTTCAAAGAATGGAACGCCAAGTTTCAAACGATACCTTGATACTTCCAAAGGTAATTTATTAGGAAATATATGGACTGATATTCTAAATGTTCAATCACAATCCAAAGAACGCATCGGCTACCCAACCCAAAAACCCGAAGCACTACTTGATCGTATTCTCAAGATGGGAAGCAATGAAGGTGACACGATTCTCGACCCTTTCGTCGGCGGCGGTACGACGATAGCGGTAGCCGAGAAAACCAATCGTAAATGGATAGGAATTGACCAATCTGTGCAGGCGGTGAAGGTCACGGAGTTTAGATTGAACAGTCAGCAGAACCTTTTCAGTCAGCCATTTATCGTGCAGCTTCACAAGTACGACTACGACACTCTCCGCTTTAAAGACGCGTTTGAATTTGAGAGTTGGATTATCACACAATACGGAGGGCAGCCGCAGAATAAAAAGGGCGGCGACAAAGGCATCGACGGCAAAACCCGTGACAACTCACCGATACAAGTCAAGCGTTCCGATGATATTGGGCGCAATGTGATTGACAATTTCCTCTCAGCCATTCAGCGCGACGACAAGCCACTCTACGAGAAAAACAAAGCCGAGAGCAAGCCGGTAGGATATATTATCGCCTTCTCCTTCGGCAAGGGCGCCATCCAAGAAGTAGCCCGCCTGAAGAATCAAGAAGACGTGACCATCAAGCTCATCCGCGTCGATGAGATTGTGCCGATTGCCAAGAAGCCAACCATAAGCGTAGAAGTGAATGTCCTACCCCAAAGCTCCTCGCACAAAGCGAGCGGTTCGGTGGAAAGTGCTGAATCAGGTGAAAAGGCAGAAAAAGGCAAATCAGCAAAAGGTCAGCTTACCGAGATAGAATTCACCGCCACGGGAAGCAGTGCGGCGGGTATAGAGTTTTTTAGTTGGGACTTTGACTATAATGAAAAGGACGGTTTCAAGCCCGAAATCATCATCGACAAGCAAGGCAAGCAGCAGCACAAGTTTAAAGCGGGTCAGCATATTATTGCGGTGAAGGTCGTGGATAATGATGGTTTGGATAATATCGAGCTTATAAAGTTGAAGGTGAATGGTGGGGTAGAGAGGAAGTGAGGAGAGGGAACAATTATCATCAATACTTAACCATTTAATTTATAAATATTAAGACAGCACAGAATAATGATAAATATTAAGATAGTTATACTTGGACACTTTCCACATTCAACAGCCATAAAGAAAATCAAAAAATGGAAGTCTTCTCTTTTTAAGATTACAGATATTAGCGCAATCAGCATTATAAGTGATTCTGATGGAATGTATTGGGAATATTCAGATGATAATATGGACAAACAGATACCCCAAAGAGGAGAGGAAGATATTCTCGTTGCTATTACCAATGTCCCTATTCAAAACAATTATTATGCGAGACGATTTAGTAATAATAGAGTTTGTATTTCATATCATGAAATTGCACAAATTTTGGAGTATCACAATATTCCAAAAGAAAATCTGGTTTTAAGAATTCTATATTCATTTGCCTTAGTTTACAAATATTATGGGAATTCAATACCTACAATGTCAAAAGTATCAAATTTATCCCATGACGAAACTAGAGGTTGCCTTTTTGATATGAATGGATTTAAGACTGATATTATTTACTCGACACATAAACCACAAGTTTGTGAAGTTTGTATTCATAAACACACCAACAATCCAATTGCATCTAATCGTATTGAAAGAAACTTAATTGATTCAGTCCAAAAAGAACTAAAAAAAATCAATAAAGGACTTTATTATCAAATGATTGACATAACCAAGAAGTATCCAATTTACTCACTCTTCATTTCTTTTTTAACTGCAATTGTAATAGGAATTTTCTCTTCATATATCTACGATAAGATTAAAGAATCTTATCTGAGTACAAGTACAAATGAGGCCAAACAGAAGGACTCAAGTAATAATAGTATAAACCAAAAATCTCGTTAATCTATTTAATACAAAATAACATATACACAAAAGGAGGTAAACTATATGACAAAGGAATCATTACTTCAGCATATTAAGGAGTATCTAATAAAGTTGACATATAACGTCCAATTTGGTAGTACTGTTAATGACCATTCAAGCAAAGTACGAGCTGAACAGAATTTAAAACGAGTCTTGGAAATCTTGTTTGAATGCAAATTAGAAAACACAAATAAACAATCACCCAATTTCCCCGGGCTCGATTTAATAAGCCACGAAAAAAGAATCGGTTTTCAAATCACAGCAAACACATCATTAAAGAAAGTAAAAGATACCATTGATATATGTACATCACCTCGGCACAGTACTTATGATAAAATAGATAGACTTATTATTATTTTCCTAATGGAAAGACGTAATTATCCAAAAAATATCAATATCAACCAAAATACATTTAAGTTCGATCAAGCTAATGATATATATGATTTAATGGGATTATACCGAGTTATTTGTTTATTAGACGATAAAACAGATATTGAAAAGATTTGTTATCACTTAATGCAAGAGTTTGACAATAGTTTAGAGCATTTTAAAAGTGTGCAAAAGTTCAACCTTGAGAATGAAACCTTTAGTCGCAATTGGAGAATTTCCCCGTGGGGGGCAAATTACTTATTTTCTGCAAAACATCCTGATGCACATAAAGTTCAACCTATTGAATTAAATGGCACTATTTCTTTTCATGAGACTCCTGAAGGTCAAAAAGAACAACAACAATTTCAAGACTTACTCGAAAAAGGAAACGGTCCTTGCAAAATTGAGAATGCTATAATAGAAGGTTTTGAATACCCTGAATTCGTTCCCGAATTTTTCAGACAAGGTACAACTCAATCTATGATATTGATTCCTTTACCCAGTCTATTCCAAACAGATAAAGAAATCAAAGTTGTTTTGGAAGATAAAGATGGAAACGTATTATTCTCAACAGAAAAGATTATACTAAAAGTGACAAGGGCAGGAACTAAAGAAATAGAACATTCTAATGCTGAACAAAATACCCCTATTAAATTAGCGATTATAAGCAATTCCGATTTGAGTAATAATTCTTTTCAGTTTAGTTTACATACTAAAGGATTCGGTGCAAAAGAACTCGCTCTTGGGTGTAAATTCTTCAATACTCTAAAAAAATGTCAATCTATAAACATTAGAGATTTTTACGATGATCATCAATTGTTTCTGCTTGAAAACACGAATATTGGACAGACACCATTATTTATGGAAAACCTCCAAAAAACTTATGAGGCACTACATTTTTTTGAGAGAAAGTACCGAACCCGATTTTCTCTTCCTGATGAATACTTGCCACCACAACAGATTGATGATATATTATATTACTATGCTGCATTCACAGACGGGTATGCCGTTCAGGTATGTAAGGGTTTCACGATAGATGTCAACAAAGATTTCATCGAGCAACTTCACCCCGCTCCTGCTGCTTATGCTTTCTTTAATCATTATCCTGACGGAGATTTTCAATTATTTGGTCAAACCTTCAAAATAGGAAACTTGATGATTGTATTCCCTGTTTGTCAGGTAAATAAGGAATCTTACGAAAATGCAGTACAATTTTTCAATGATCATACATCTGAAGAATTTGTCAATATTAGATTTGAACCTGTTGAGTATAATAAAATATGGACGTTTGCAAAAGACTACCATAAATTAGAGGTTGAATTTGAATCTAATAAATTATTGGAGTACGTTTTGCAACAACGTTCTTCTGAGATTAAGTAAATTACTTAGACTATACTTCACTCTGAAACTACTTGGAATAGCAACTTGTTAATTTAATTTGCCAATCCAACCTAAACCCTTATATTTGAAATGCCTCTTACTTGCCTGAGAGGTGATAGGTAGGTACAGGTGAGAAAAAGAAAGCCCAACAGCATGGTAACTGTTGGGCTTTTGTTTTTGAAAGAAATATATCAGCATTCGCCGTTTGGCTAAAGCCGGATTTCTTGGGGCTAGTCAAGAAGATTTTTCTTCCCTTACCAACTTACGACTTACCGACTTACGACTTACAACGACTTACGACTGAAATACATTTAACTCTGCCCACTCACCTTTCATACCACCTAAACTCGGACGTATGCGGTATGTCCAGTTTCCTTGAGCCGGTGTGTCTGAGAAGCTTGTACCGCTGGAGTTGTAGAGGAGTGTATAATTACTTGTTCCGGCTGCTGCGCGTTCTATCTCATAGCCGGAGGCGAATTCTACGGCGTTCCATGTGAAGGTCCCGCTATTATTTGTGAAGCCCTTCACACTTTCCAAACCGAACAATCGCTCGAATGGTGCTGAATACTCACCTAAGCCCGTTGCATTTCTGCCGCGTACTTTGTAGAGAAGCTTACCCGTGACGAGGACAGGAACGGGCGTGGAATTGGTGGGAGTATTGATGTCGGTCTGCCATGATGTGCCTTGGTTGGTCGAGACGGACACGCCGTAACTGGTGGCGTTGTCGATAGCATCCCATTCTAAGGTGGTCGAACCGTTGAAGCGGATGTTTGCCGGGGTGCCGTGGACGCCGGAAACGATTGCGCTGTCATAGACGAGGTAACTGTTGTACTTTACAAGATTGCTTCCCGAGTAGATATCCTTGCCGATAGTGCAGAGGCGTGTAAGCTCACTATAGAGGAGATTGCCTTTGATAATCCGTTGTCGAGTTGCGTCGAGGCGCGCTCCTTCTGCTTGTCGTACGAGGTCAATCTTAGCATCAAAATTTGCGATAAGGTTCGTGAGGTCGGTCTCGAATTGCATGCTGTATCCTTCCTTTGCTAATGCTGCTGCATCTTCTGCGGCTACACGGGCAGCATTTTGAGCAATTTTCACAAAATCACCGTCGGTGAAGGTGGTGAGGTCGCCGAATCCATAGGTTTTGTAGTGTGCTGCATCCTTGCCGTAGGTATTCGATACCATGATAGAAAGGGTGCGGAGTTTTGTTTTCAACGCTTCCCGAGCCAGCACGCGTACTTCTACTGCTTCGCTTACTTTTCCGGCATAATAGACATCCATACCGGTATTCTGAAAGTCGGCAATCAGAGCACCAAAGGACGTAAGGGTATTTGCAGTGACCCCACGATCGGCGAAGTCGAGTAGGTCAGTTGTAAGGGATACAACGAGGGTATCGGCACGTTGCGTTAAGTCGCCATCAGAGAATGAATAATCTCTGGAGTTTTCATTTGTAGTCATAGAGACCTCCAAATAGTTTGTAAAAATAAAAGACCGACAAGTAATTTAAAGACCGACAAGTTCATTGTTGATAGTTGGTTACGTGATGCAGTACGTTTGATTTCCTGAGAAGACCGAAGCACTTTTTGGTTAGTCCGAAGCACTTTTTGGTCAGTCCGAAGCACTTTTTGGTCAGTCCGAAGAGCTTTTTGGCCAGTCCGAAGCACTTTTTGGTCAGTCCGAAGAGCTTTTTGGCCAGTCCGAAGCACTTTTTGGTCAGTCCGAAGCACTTTTTGGTCAGTCCGAAGAGCTTTTTGGCTAGTCTGAAGCACTTTTTGGTTAGTCCGAAGAGCTTTTTGGTTAGTCCGAAGCATATTTTAGGAAGCTTGTGGAATATCCTTTTTAGCCGTTTACGGATTAATTATTCACCGCAGCAGCGTGCCGGAATACTAAAAATGACAAAGTACGACCCAAGAAATACAAAGAACGGTAGTAAGAGGTCTATAAGGATTTAGGTAAACGTTGTAGTATGGTTGACTAGTAGTTTTTGTACTGCGGAAGTGTTGTGTGAAAGACAGTTGGAGGATTGAACAGCACATTTCGCAGCAGTGCGGGGATGGGAACGAAGAGGGTATTTTTTTTATTGTAGAAATATTGAAAAATGATAAAAAATATTTGGCGGTACAAGAGTGAAATCGTAGTTTGCAGAAAAAGAGATGTGAAACCCAAAGGAACAAATCGAACAACAGAAAAGTCTAAATACAACAATACATAGTCAGCGCAATTTTTAACTAAATTCCACATGAAAACTTGGCAGTTTAAAGAAATGAATTTAGTACAAAATGCGCCCCGAACGGGGGCGTGTTCTTTGTACGTTCATTTCTGGGTATGCCAAGTACCTCATGTGGGATGTGCATTGTAGCATCGCCCTTTTTTTGTGCCTATAAGGGAACAAATTCATACCCCAAATAGTCCATCCATTTATTTATCCTATCCCATGAGGTTTTTTATGAAGAGTGTCGTTCTT
>JAXLVN010000006.1:0-363644 GCA_046328995.1 Kapaibacterium sp. (SeqCode) | reverse complement strand
ATTTCTTATGATTCTCGCTGATAAATTATCAGGAATTCAGCTTGTGACTTTTTTAAGCACAAAGTTCTCAAAGATACTCCACAAAGTTCACTATAAATACACCTATCTTGTTGTGTTCTTTGTGGTTACCTTCGTGTTCTTTGTGTTTAAAATTGACATTGCTGAGGAATGGCACGCTGATTTTTTATGATTTCTTATGATTTTCGCTGATAAATTATCAGGAATTCAGCTTGTGACTTTTTTAAGCACAAAGTTCTCAAAGATACTCCACAAAGTTCACTATTGATACACCTCATTCTCTTGTGTAGCTTGTGTTGCAATCTGACATTGCTGAGGAATGGCACGCTGATTTTTTATGATTTTTTATGATTCTCGCAGATAAGATCATAACAAATCATAAACAATCAGCGGTATCAGCGTGCCATGGAGCGTGCAATACAAGCAATTACCCTGAAATTCATCCTCCCCAAACCCTGCTTATGCCGCCGGAGTGTTATTTTTGCAGTTCAATCGAAGTGCGGTATTTATTTTATTCTCAACATCATGAACGTATTAAAATTCGGCGGAACATCAGTAGCGACTGCGGCGGCGATGCAGCAGGTGCGGTCTATTATCGAACGTGAATCGGGAGCCGTGGTCGTGCTCTCTGCCTGCGGTGGCGTTACCAATCGGCTTTTGGAGGCAGTGCGTGTGGCGGGAACGGGGCAGTCCGAGGCGGCGGTAATGATAGTGCGGGAGGTAGAGGAACGCCACGTGCAGCTCTGCGGTGAACTATTTACCGCGGGTGACCTGCAGCGGGATGCGGTGTCGAAAGTGAAAATTCTCTGCATGGAATTACGCGTTTTCTGCGAAGGCGTGGCGCTTCTTGGCGAGTGTACTCCACGATCGTACGATGCCGCCGCCTCGTATGGCGAGCGGCTTTCGACATTGATTTTCAGTTTGTACTGTCAGTCGGTAGGGCTGAACGCGCGTTTGTTTGACGCGCGGGAAATTATGCGCACCGATAGCGTCTTCATGGAAGCAAGCATTCATTTCCCAACTCTCCAAGCGCTGGCGAAGGAAAAACTTCTGCCGCTGCTGGAGCGCGGTGAACTTATTATTACCCAAGGGTTTATCGGTGCTGACGAACGTGGCGTCACCACCACACTCGGACGGGGAGGTTCGGACCTGTCGGCGGCATTAATGGGTGCGGCAATCGGCGCAAGTGAGATATTAATTTATACGGATGTCAGTGGTGTGGCGAGTGCCGATCCTCGGATGATACCGAGCGCGCGCCCGATACCGGTGATGAGCTTTACGGAGGCACGGGAATTGTCGTTTTATGGTGCGAAAGTGCTGCATCCCGAGACGATTCTACCGGCGGTGGAGCGGGGAATTCCGGTGCGTGTGCTCAATACCTTTGCGCCGGGTGATGCGGGTACCTTGATTGTCGGCCGGCGGGATGCTGAGCGTGCCGGACTATCGGCAGTAACACTTAAAAAAGACTGTAATATGCTGAGAGTACAAGGTGTTAATAGTGCTCATCAGCTTGCAGGGCTGTACCATTTGCTCGCCGAAATCACGGGTGAAGTCTATGCGACATTGTCGGGTGAGAGTGTATGTACAGTGATATTTTCGGCACCAAAGCTTGGGAGAGAATTGCTGCTTGCGCATTGTTCGGGGTGGAAAATTGATGTGGAGTCCTGTACGCTGCTGTGTGCGGTAGGTGCGAGAATTGACGGCGCGACGGTCGCGGAATTTACGGCTGCGGTGGGGAAATTTGAGCCGTGGGCTGTCGTATCGGGGAGTTCGGACGGGTGCCTGCTGGCAGTGCTTCCGCCTGCAAGTGCTGTCGCAGCCCTGCAGGCGGTGCATGATGGTATTGCTTGCTAGTCTTTGGCTTCGCCGACGAAGGAATTTTTAAACTCTTCCCACTTAACTTTTTCGTGGTTGTTTTCGCCGTAATACTTGAGAATTACTTCGAGCATTGTGGGTTTTAAATAACCTGCCACCGGCGACAGGAGTTCGAATTTTTCATTAAGATAGACGGTCGTCGGGTACGACATTTTTCCGTTCAGCAGCGATACGGCGAATTCATTTGCTTTATAATCAGGTACATACGTGAATGTATTGCCATTGAATCGAAGCGTGTCTTTCGACTCTGCATTGTATTTGACGGCATAATATTTTTCATTGATATACTTCACGATTGCAGGATTAGTAAAGGTAGAAGCATCCATTTTTTTGCACCAGCCGCACCAATCGGTATAGACATCAATGATGATTTTCCGTGGCTCTTTCTCGCATAATTTCACCGCTTCTTCAAAAGTAATCCAGTTGATTTTAGTCGGCTCGGCCGCCTGAGCGACAGATGTACAGAGCACGGCACAGAGGAGAAGGGTCAGGTAATTCATAAGGTAATCCTAAAGCATGGATGAAGAATTGAGTTTGTTAATTTCGAAGTATGATTAATGATATCTTGTTGTTACACCAAAATCAATGAAAAGTATGTCATTCTGAAGGAGTCTTCGACTGAAGAATCGAAACGTGACAATGTCGTAACAGGATGACCGTACGGCATGTTACGGTTCTTGACCCTCGGAAGGGCTCAGAATGACAGCGTTATTATACCGACGCTACGTTTACACAGTCATAGTTGTATAAATTAAAGCGTTATTCCGGCTGTGCCGAATGGTACTCTACCGGTAATTCCACAATAAATGCCGCTCCGGCTCCGAGCGCACTCTCGCACCAGACGCGTCCACCAATCATTTCGACGAATTTCTTGACAATCGAGAGTCCGAGCCCGGTGGAATGTTCACCCCCCGTCGGCTTCGCCGTCAGTCGTTGAAATTTCCCAAACAGCTTCCGCTTGTCTTCTTCCGAGATCCCCGGCCCCTCGTCCTGAATTTTGATGGTGCAGTATTTATCGTGCTTACTGACGGCAATATAAACATTTTTTCCGTGTGGGGAATACTTAACCGCATTGGAAATAAGATTATCCAGTACCTCGCGTAGTATTTGCGTATCGGCGACAATGGTGATCTCCGATGGGTCGGACTGCAAATGCAGGGTAATATTTTTCACCTCGGCACGCTCACGGAATTGCTCGACTTCGGCGGCGACAAGGGTCGTCAGCGAACATTCCACGGGGCTGATTTTCACGGCTCCCGACTCGATGGCGTGGGTGTCGAGGAGATTAGTAATAATATCCTTCATACGTTGAGCACTTGAGTACATTCCATCGACATTTGCCAGCAGTTCTTTGTGAGTCAATTGCTTCCAATACCGGCGCATGATATCGGCTTTGAGCATGATCGCAGCGAGCGGATTCTTGAGGTCATGTGCGGCGATTCCCATGAATTCATTTTTCTCGATGTTGAGCTCGGCGAGATAGGTGTTTTGCTGCTGCAATTCTTTATTCACCCGTTCGATGTCGGCTTTTTGTCCGGCTATAATGAATCGATTGAGGAATTCCCGCAGGCGAGCGGTATAGGTAATACGGGAGAGAAACCACGCAAGTATAGAGAGAATAATGCTGTTGGTGATTTGTCCGCTGGAATTCGGGTCGGCATAGTTGGCATTCATAATCGCGATAAATCCTGCCTGTACACCGACAAAAAAGATAATACTCACGAGTGGGCGGAAGTAGAGTGTCGCTGCAATGCCGAACATAGCAATCACATATTCATTAATTGACCCATAGAAATATGACCCCACCCAGCCCGAGAGTACGGCGCTCCAGAGCAGGATCAGCACACCGAAGGCGAGGGTAATAAACCCGTTTCGCTTGAATTTATCGTAGGTATTTTGCAGGCCGAAGCGGGCAAGAAAATAGAATAGCAGCGTCGTACATCCGAGGGCAAGGTGCAGGTAAAACAGATACTTATATCCTATGTTTTGTTCCCAGAGTCCGTCAGCTTTCGTACTGAGAATATCCCGCACGAGCAGCACTCCATTGAGCAGAAAGAGCACAAGGGAGAAGAGCCGGATCCGTGTCAGATTTGCCGTCTGAATATCTCTGCTGTAGTTATTACAGTAGTCTTTGGGCGGCAGCTCCGGCTCTATGCGCAGCATTTTCTTGAGGGCGTTAATATCAGTCAGATAGCGGAGAAGGGTCATCATGTACGTACGAATTGAGAGAAATAGTCTCGAGACCGGAATTTAAAATGCACCAACTAAATGCCGTATTTCCGGTGGTTTACGGGCGTAGTCAAGAGCGATAACGTCGAATCTGCATTCAACATTTGTAATTTTATTAATATATAAATACCCCTCGGCGGTCCGGCGTATGGTCTTGATTTTACTTGGGGTAATCGACGACTCGGGCGAACCGTAGAGGTCACTCGCCCGCGCCTTGACTTCGACAAAGACGAGTACATCTCTGTCGCGGGCGATGATATCAATCTCTCCATCGCGCCCGAAATGGAAATTCCGCTTCACGATTGCGAAGCCCTTGTTCTTCAAAAATTCGACGGCGGCGTCTTCGGCAACAGTGCCTTTTTCACGCTGATTTGGTTGGTCAGACATACCTGTATCCTGAAAATAGTGGAAAATATGTAATTGGAAAATAAATACGTAAGGCGTTTTATTCTGTCGCAAGTGAATGTATTTGCTCGCCGAAAATGGCTGAAATATACTCACGTAATGTTTGTATCTGTGGTGGATTTTCTTTGATGACTGCTTTTATAAACCTATACATATCAATATCTCCTCGAATTGATAAGATTTTAGTTCTTTCTTTGAAATCTTTAAGTTTTTCAGGAATTGAATATGTTAACGGTGATACAAAAGCCGATTTTGCAGTTTCTAAGAACCATTCTTCTGCTCCATCTTTAAGGTAGAGAATATGTTGGTCGGGGAATGCAGAAGCTTTTAACCATTGAATTCCTTCAATTTCTTGATCGACTTTAAAATTCCGAACATGCTTGTGTTCTTGGATTTTTTTATTTTTATCGAAAAATCCTACCGTAAGTCCTTTATCGTTATTTGCTCTTTTCTCCATAGTCACCAAAACTTTTGTTCCTGCTTCATGCCAAAATTCTCTGTCTAATTTCCAGCGAAATTCTCCGGTAAGAATTTCAATAATCAGCGTGTCAAAAAAGCACTCGGCAATAAGTATAGGTCTCATGGAACTGCATATCCATCAAGGTTCTGAAAAATACTGGTATAACTGTTGAGAAGGTCGCTGATTTCCTCCTCCGAAAGTGATCGTACGATGGTCTGATAGTCTTGATAGTCCACAAAAAAGACGGCTACTTTTTCAGGATTAGGGCGCAAAATTGAGTCGAAAATTTGTTCGCTATGAGTTGTGATAAAGTATTGATTCTGCTCATCTTCTATAATTTCACCTGCTAAATAGCTTTGATAGGGAGCGTAGGTATGCGCTTCCGGCTCTTCAAAGAGTATCACAGCATCTCGGTTAGAATAGATAGCCGCCAAGTGGAAAATCATCCGTTGCAGTGTATCGGCAACTAAAGAATAGGGGAAATGGATGAATATTCCGTCGGATTCCTTCTGTATCTTAATTTTCTTTATTTTCTCATCGTGAACAAGTACAAGGTCAAGCCCGAATTGCTTAAAAAACTCACCGGCTATTTCTCGTAATTTCGGAGTTCTTTGCATTACGCTCCATAAATTTTCTCCATGCGGTGGAAGGAGATAGTTACTTTCCGAACTCCCGATATTGACCTGACGTTTGAATAGATAATTACGAACAGGAGTAAGCCAAGCGGGGCTAGTCATGCGCTCAACTTTTCCATCATCATAAATGAGCGAACCTAAATAAGTAGCCGGATTTATTTTTTCGGTTATTGATTCTGCAAATTCTTTCTCGCGGAGCAAATTCTGATAGGCATCAATATTGGAACTATAATTAAGAACATTTCTCAATGCTTGATTTTTATTACTATCCCCAAAATACCCAAATTTTTCATCTTCGTGAAAAAACGATAATTGTGCAGAACCAATACTGCTCTCCACAGAAATCACCTGTGAATTATCTTGGTCATAAAAAAGATTATCCAAGCTTTCATAATGAATTGCCCCGTCAAAAAACCTTTTGCCCGGCACTAATCCACCACCCGAAAGCAGCGATATCGCCTCAAGAATATTCGACTTGCCGGTATTCGGCTTGCCCACGAAGATATTTACCTGTTTGCACGACAAGGTGATGTCTTTTATAGACTTAAAATTCTTGATGGTCAATTCTGAAATCATGTTTTTCATAGTATATTCTCCACAAAAATTACCTACACCACGTCACCAAAAAGTGTCGCAGAATTCGCGCGGTGAATCTTCACCGGTATGCAATCACCGACAATATATCCGCCGCGTTCGGTATGCGGGAAGATGACGATTTTGTTCGTATCGGTACGCCCCTGCCATTCTGCGGGATTTTTCTTGCTTGGACCCTCGACGAGTACATGCTCAATAGTATTGACACATAACTGATTGAGTTCGCCGGAGATGACGCGTTGCTGTTCGATAATACCCGAGAGCCGCTCGGTCTTCACCGCATCCGGCACATCATCGCCCATTTTCCAGGCCTTCGTTTTTTCGCGTGGGGAATAATTAAACATATACGCCCCATCGTAGCGCACCTGGCGCATAAGCTCCATCGTGGCGGCATTATCCTCATCGGTTTCGGTCGGGAAGCCAACGATAATATCGGTCGAAAGTGCGCAATTCGGCATTAATTCCTTGATTTTACGGATGCGTTCGAGATAATGCTCGACAGTGTAGGTGCGGTTCATGAGCTTGAGGATTCGATCCGAACCCGACTGCACCGGCAGGTGGATATACTTGCAGATATTGTCGAATTCCGCTTGTGTTTCGATAAGCTTGTCGCTCATATCCTGCGGGTGAGAGGTCGTGTAACGAATGCGCATTTTCGGCACGGCAAGGGCTGAGGCAGCGAGCAGGTCGGCAAAGTCCTTGCTCGACTGCTCGTCACGGTAACTGTTCACATTCTGCCCAAGGAGCGTTACTTCCTTGAAACCGCTATCCCACAAGATTTTTAATTCATCCACCACCGACCCCATTGCCCGCGAACGTTCACGGCCGCGCGTGAAGGGCACGACGCAGAACGTACAGAATTTATCGCAGCCGCGCATAATCGACACCCAGGCGGAAATTCCATCGGTTCGTAAGGGGAGAATGTCGTCATAAGTTTCGACACGGCTTAATTTTACGGCAATTCCTTTTTCGCCCGTGTAGGCGCGTCCCACGAGCTCGGGCACGCTGCGGTATTCGTCCGGACCGACGACGAGATCGACTAATTTTTTTTCTAATAAATCGCCCCGAAGCCGCTCTGCCATGCATCCGAGCACGCCGACGACGAGATCGCGGTTACGCTTTTTGTAGAATTTGAGATGGTCAAGGCGTTCGTGGATTTTCTTCTCGGCATTGTCCCGCACGGCGCAGGTATTGAGGAGTATCACGTCGGCATCATCGGGCTTGTCGGTCATCTGATACCCGCTTTGGTGCATGACGCCCATGACAATTTCAGAGTCATTGACATTCATCTGACAGCCGTAGGTCTCGACATATAGCTTTCGGTTCGGTGGAATTGGCGAGCCGGACGCCGGCTCTTGGTCCTGTACAGCGGACATTATATCAAGTACGGGAAGAGATAGCATAAATCAAAGAATAAAGTCGTGTAATTCAGAATAGTTGTGTGTTGTAATGCTGCAAAAATACGGAATTGTGGCGGAAGAGAAGGCGGTGGATTATCCGGAAGTAGTAGAGCTTCTAGGGACACGAAGGACAATAAAGACAATAACGACTCCACGACTCTAAGAACTCTCTTGACTTACTGCTTACTACTTACTACTTACGACTACCGCACGACTCTCTTCTCTCCCGCTTCCCCAAAAAATCGTATTTTTGAAAAACAAATTTTAGCTACATTCCATAGATGAGCCATGAGTGCAACCGAAATCAAAGCAGTGACTTCGAAGTCCGACGAAATGAAGTTTATTAAATGTCAGTGGAATTTTTACAAAGGGGATAAAAATTTCGTTCCGCCGATGATTATGGACCGAAAAAAACTCCTCGATACCACGAAAAATCCCTTCTACAAGCACTCGGAAATGCAGCTCTTTCTCGCCGAACGTGACGGCGCCATAGTTGGCCGAATAGGCGCAATTATTAATCATAATCACAACACCACCCACGAAGACCTCATCGGTTTTTTCGGTTTTTTTGAATGTGAAAATAACCAGCAAACGGCGAATCTGCTCTTTGCGACTGCCGGCGAATGGCTCAAAAAACGCGGCATGACTCATGTGCGAGGTCCGGTCAATCCCTCTATGAACGATGAATGCGGCCTCTTAGTCGATGGCTTTACCTCACCGCCGGTGATCCTGATGACGTACAATCCCGAGTATTACGCCCGCCTCATCGAAGGCGCAGGATTCGCAAAGGAAAAAGACTTGCTCGCCTATATCCTTGAAAATAAATCGTATGTCACCGATAAGATGAATCGTATGGTCGATATCATTCGTGAGCGTAATCATATCACCGTGCGGGAAGTGAATTTCAAGAATAAAGCGCAGTTTGAGAAGGATGTCAAAACCCTCAAGGATATCTACAATGCTGCCTGGGAAAAAAATTGGGGTTTTGTTAAAATGACGAGCGAAGAATTCGACTTTCTCGCCGCCGACCTCAAGCAAATTGCCGACCCACGATATGCGCTCATTATCGATATTAAAGGTCAGCCCGTCGGCTTCGCTCTCGCCTTACCCGATATTAATCAATGTTTTATCCATAATAAAAATGGCGGGTTGCTCGGTGGAGTGTGGCATTTGCTGACGAAGAAAAGCAAAATTTCGCTCCTGCGGATTATCGTACTCGGTGTGCTGCCTGAATACCGCCGCACCGGCGCTGATGCGGTCATGTATTACGAACTCGGCAAGCGCGGCGTGGACAAAGGTATCACCCACGGCGAGGCATCGTGGATTTTAGAAGATAATACGATGATGAACCGCGGGCTCACCACCACCATGAACGGGAAAGTGTATAAAACCTATCGCATTTATCAGAAGGAATTGTAATCGGTTGGGTAATCAAAGAATGAAAACATTAACGACCGTAGGGGCAATCTCTTGTGGTTGCCCGTCGATAGGTGTATTTTTAAAAATTGCCAACAGAGAAATGGAAAAATCGTAGGGGCAATCCCTTGCGGTTGCAAAATGTTAGGTGTATTTAACCGTATATGGGGCAACCGTAAAGGATTGCCCCTACCTGGAAATTCTATCCCTAAAAATGCGCTACCGTATGCGCAAACATCACCTCCGCCTTGCGATTGAGCCATTGAATATGAAACTTATCCTTCGTGATAATCGCCGCGCAGAAGCCACCGTTCGTCGCTGCAAAAAGTGTATGCTCGCCGTAGCTTGTACTCCGCGAACCTCCCCCGCCTCCGGAAACAACACACGTAAATTTATCGGCAGGATTTTTAATGCATTGTAAATCGTGCTCGTGTCCGCATAAAAAAACCTGCACACCGTATTGATCAAGCAAGGGCTTGATGGATTTGACCATTACACGTTCTTCCCCATGCGAACCGTAGCTCCGAATCGGATGGTGCCCGATGACTATTTTCCAATGGGCTTTCGAAGCAGCAAGTGCTTTTTTGAACCATGCGACTTGTTCGGTCGGGTCTCCATTTTTCAGCGCATCGGTATCGAGCACGAAGAATTCGACCGTCACCCCGCCAAAATTTTTCTCAAATGTATAATACCGTGCCGGCATATTCCACCGTGGGTTGATGGCATGATACTCAACCTGCGCATCGACATTGAGCAGATAGTCATGATTGCCGAGGGCTACATACCATGGAATCGCAAGCGCGTCGCCGGTGTACATATCCTCAAACTTCGTCTTCCACTGTTTGTCATCCGTCGAATTGACGCCGCCCGGATAAAAATTATCGCCCACCGAAATGATAAATTCCGGCTTATCGGCCTTCGCTTTTTCCAGCATCGCGTCCGCCACCTGACGTTGGAATTTCCCGCCTGCACCCCAATCGCCGAGAATTAAAAAGCGGGTTTGGGGCATCCCCTTGAATGTCTCAACCGTAAATTTCGGTACCGGTTGCGCGTTCTTGACCTTGTCTTCCCCGCCAAACAAATCAAACATCGAGCCGCAGCCCGACAAGGCAATCAGCATGCTGAGAATAATAAATCGACGATTCATGTTCACTTCTCCAAAATGTGGGTAATTGTCATATAATATTCGGAAATACGAAAACAAGATTGTGCATAACGCTCTGTAAATAAAACTCTTACTTTGTCTAATCTTATCCTGCAATCATGTGCCGCACTTCTTTCGTATTGTAAATATATCAAATAATTCTCAACCGCTCAGGCCGGCATGTATTTCAAGACGCGGCAAAGTCTGTATTTTTGCCGGAAAATTCCTCCTACGATTCATTCAATTTCCATGGCCGACACACTCGCAGAACGCTATTTGCAAATTTCGAAGCATGTACAAGAATGCGCTCACGCAGCCGGACGTCCCGATGACGCAGTGCGCATCATCGCCGTTTCCAAGACACAGCCCGCGAGTGTACTCATCGAAGCATTTCACGCCGGTATCACGACCTTCGGTGAGAATTACGTGCTCGAACTCCACGAAAAATTCCTCGCTCTCTCCGCCCTCGGACTCACCCCGGAATGGCATTTTATCGGACATCTTCAGACGAATAAAGTCAAGCTCCTCGCACCGTTTGTGACGATGATTCACTCGGTCGATTCCATAAAACTCGCCCGGGAAATATCGACGCAAGCCATTAAAAATTCAAGAGTAATTGATATTTGCGTGCAGGTGAATACGTCGGGTGAGGAGTCGAAGTCCGGTTGTGAACCCGCCGAACTCGATGCGATAATCCATGAAATTCTCCCGCTCACCGGAATAAGAGTCTGCGGACTGATGACAATTCCATCGTTCACGGCGACCGATGAAGAATTGCGCCGGGAATTCAAACTCCTGCGCGGTATGCGCGATACCCTTCAAAAGCAGTATCCCGAGCAAAATATTCGGCATCTCTCGATGGGTATGAGCGGCGACTATCCGCTAGCGATTGAGGAAGGTGCGACATTTGTGCGGATTGGGACTGCTATTTTTGGCGAACGTCAGTATCCGGCTCGGTAAACGTAAGAAGAAATAAGTAAAAAATCGAACACTCTTGAGAGTTTATTGTGTCTGTAAATCGTTCGATATGCTGAGTCCCCAACGGGCGTATAAACACCCGTAACAGGATGCAATGACACATGCTTGCCTAAAGAAATCCCCCGCCGAAGACGGCGACCCCTTTATCAAGGGGTCAAAGACCAAGAACGTCCCCTTGATAAAGGGGAAAATGTTTGCGCAGCAAACGAAGGGGATTTAAGGCGATGGAATAACAATATGATGTATATGCTAATTATGTTGTTTGCTTCTTATGTGTCATTAACAGTTCTTAAGGAGCACAAGCCCGCTCCTATCAAAAACAATGACACAAGACAAGGAAAACATAGCCCATGATTTTCATCATGGGGTCAAGAGCCGGGACAACGATCCGTAAACCGTTAAAACGGTTTGCGAATTCTTGTCACGACTTCATCCCATGATTACAATCATGGGCTATTTTTTGCCTTATGTCATTGCTCTTGATAGGGTCGGCTGCCACTTGGGAACGCAGAATGACAGGATAGTATTTTGCCTTTTGTTGTACTTCAAACCCATGTATCATTTTTATGAATAATCATCTTACCGAATCTGCAAGCTACATAGCCTCCGTACTTCCGCCACACTTTCGTCCAAAAGTAGCGATTATCCTCGGCAGCGGACTCGGCGCAATTACCGACGGAATGGATATTCTCGCCACGCTTGAATATCGCACAATCCCGCACTTTCCGGTTTCGACGGTCGATTCTCATCGGGGCGCGTTAGTCCTTGGTAATCTTAGCGGTACAGCAGTTGCAGTGATGCAGGGTCGCTTTCATTATTATGAGGGTTATTCGGCGGCGGAGGTTGTATTTCCGCTCAGAGTCGTGCAGCAGCTTGGCGCGTCGATTCTCCTGTTGACCAATGCCTGTGGTGGGCTCAATCCTCTTTTTCGTGCCGGTGATATCATGCTCATCGATGATCATATCAACCTGCAATGGGAGAATCCGCTCATCAGCCGTGATGAGCGCCACCGTTTCCCGGATATGAGCGCGCCGTATTCGCGGCGGCTCGCAGCACTTGCCGAAGATTACGCTCTCCGCGAGGCGCTGACGCTGCGCAAAGGAACGTATCTGGCGGTGACAGGCCCCAACTACGAAACCCGAGCCGAACTCCGCTTCATGCGCACAATTGGTGCCGATGTCGTCGGCATGAGCAGCGTTCCCGAGACGCTCGCAGCACGTTCACTTCGCATGGAAGTGCTTGGTCTCTCGCTTGTTACCAACGAATGCCGTCCGGATGCTCCCCGCCATGTGTCGCATGAAGAAGTGCTCACGACGGCGGCAATGGCGGAGCAGAATATGAAGAGATTGGTGCGTCGTCTTCTTGAAGAATGCTGATATTTTGGGTTCCCCTTCTGCATATTCCAAACGTTCGCCTGCGGTCACCCTTGCCGTCCACACCTTGGAAGTTTGACTTTACTGATAGCCAATACAACACCATTCAATCTTCAAAATATCACAAAAATTGCTCAAAGTATTTTATTTTGCATCGACTACCATGAAACGGGAAAAATTACTTGGTGAAAGAAAAAGAAATAAGTAAGTTGCGCTATAATTCACTTACTACTACGCATTTTCATGTTTTCTATGCGTAACTTTCGATATATAAGAAATTACAGTACTCCTTGCATGGCTTCGGGCTTCGGGCTTTCCCCGCCAAGTCAAGGTATATCCATGCTTGCTGCTCGGTATTTATTCTCGATTGTTTCATTTTCTCCGCGACCGCTCGCCCCCCGCCTCTAACCTTCACCTTCTCGGTATTTTCTATTTATTCCCTTCTCATTTTTCAAATTTTTAAGAAAAGTTATACTATGAAACATTTTGTTATTTTCTTTTTTATGCTCTTTTCTTTTGGAACAGTTAAAGTTTCAGCGCAATATGGATGCGAACTACCAAATTCAGGTTGTACAGACCCTTGGTCTGCCAATACGTTTGGGCATGTATTTGGTATTTTCCTACCAGGCAAAAGTGCCGCGCCATGTAATGGCATACCAATATATGCAGATTTATGGGTAACCTATCAGCGACGATGTAATGAAATTAGAATTATTGAGGTTGCGGGTTTTGACCCGGACGGCGATCCTCCTCCGTGCTACGATGCTGCAGCAGATGCGGCTGTATTTAATATTGCTGATGCAGCTATAGTAAATAGAGCTATAAATGGCCTACTAACTTCACTTTTTGATGCTGATTATAAAGATAAAAAAGGTGACGTTAGATGCCCATATAACGCCGTATCGTATAGTTCGAGCTATGCTTCATGTTTTAGAGAAGAGTGGACTATAACATGGTTTACATCTAATCCCGCAGGTGGACCACCAGTACAACATACACATGTTATAGATATAGCAAAAACAAATCGCTATGATTCACTTGGCAATTACACGAATTACTACCAAAATCAAGTGACTTCTTATTTATTGAGTCAAGGAGTCCTTCCATCCTCAGCAAATGTTACAGCACGCTATTTGCCTTGTAATGACTACTGTTGTATTAAAAAATTTAGCTATTGTTACGATGACAATGATGAAATCGTTGAAACATTCATTAATTTTTATCCAGCTAGTCAAACATGCCCAGAAATTGATGAGCAATGTTATATTACAACATGTATCACAAATCCGGATTAGCAAATCAAAATATTGGTAACGTAGAAATATCTCAATAGCAATGCCGTACGATTTCAAATCGTACGGCATATTAACTAACTTAAATTCAGAATGTTATGAAAGTTATCAACTTAATTCTCTTTTTCTTGTGTACGTTGTGCGCCTCCGCCCAGTGGGAATCTGTCTTCATCCCCGAACAAGGCACCGACCTGCACGATGTCCACATCATCAGCGGTGAACACGGCGTAGCAGTCGGCAAGCTCGGCACGATTCTCATGACCGACGACGGCTTTCATACATGGAAACGCATCGCCTGCGGCACTTCCAAAGATTTCTATGCCCTTCATTTTTTTGATGCTACGACGGCTGTCGTTGCAGGCAATGGCGGCACGATTCTCCGTTCGACCGACGGCGGAAATTCGTGGTTGGCGATTATCAGCGGCACATCCGATTCTCTCTATAAATTCTCCTCTCTCTCTCCAACCTCTGCCATCCTCGTGGGAAGTAATGGCACCATTCTTAAAACTATTGATAAAGGACTCAATTGGTCAAGTATTCCAAGTGGTACTTTGGCGAGCTTGCTGAGCGTAAGTTGCAAAGGAAGTACTTGTATTGCATCGGGTAAGAATGGTATTATTTTGCGTAGCACCGATAGTGGAGAATCATGGAAAACCATTCCGAGCGGCATTGTCGTCGATCTTTATACGGTGAGCTGGATCACGAATTCGATACTCCTTGTCGGTGGTGATAGCAGTGCCATCTATCGCTCAACCGATGCTGGTGCATCATGGCAATTTGACCAAAACATATTTATTATGCCTGATCTATCGACATCGGCTGAAATCTTTGATATTCAGTTTGCCAATGACAGTGTGGGGTATATGTGCGGAAGATTAGGGACGACGGGGTCATTTTCAACGTTTGTAGATTATGCAAGAATTCACTATACCCTAGATGCAGGTAAGACTTGGCAGCGGTTAATCGGTTCCGGATACGATCCTATTTTCAAAAATTATGACGGTCGTTATAATAATGCCGGCAAGGGGTACTGGCGGCGCATGGTATTACTCAATCCTGATAGTATTATTGTTGTAGGATTTAATCAATATGATTCAACCGGAAAGCATATTGCTGGTTCGTCAGTAATTATTGCCGGAGGACCCAATAGTCCGCTATTTGAAGCTCGATTGAACGCTGAAAAGACAGAATTACTTGGCTATTGTACTACTACTTTTAATTATTTTACGAATGTATATTCTACCTCACCTTTGCATTGGATAGCGAGCTCAAACAAGGGAGAGATATTTGAAACAGCAGATGCCGGAACATCGTGGAAAAAGTCGCAGACATCAAAGGGTGGCTTTTTCTATGATATGAAGTTTAAGGATAAATTTGGCATTATAGGGGCAGATTCCGGCAGAATTTATTCAACGCAGGATGGTGGGAAAAGCTGGAAACTCTCCATCATTGACAGAGGAATTTCTAAAAACCTGAGAAGACCGGAAATAATGGACATCTCTATTCTGAATTCTACAACTGCTTTTTGTACAGAGTATTATGGGTATTCGAATGTCATTATTCGTACTGACGATGCAGGCACTACGTGGAAAAAAGTTGCAACGAATATCGATACCATTAGCCGTGTTTCAGTGCCTTATTTTACCGATGATAAGCATGGATGGCTCTTAGAGCAACCATTTACGACCGACTCACTGGCAAGGCAAGTCAAAATGAAGCAAGGTCGGCTTCATTATTCATCCGATGGGGGGAGTACTTGGATAGATAAAACTCCTTATTCTGTAATTGGTAGTAGGGATAAATTTTGGAATCAAAATATGCACTTCACAGACCCACTTCACGGATGGATTGCTGCATTTGAACATGACAGTACTAGGAGTCAAACAGGTCGTATTCCTATATTATTTTCTACCAACGATGGCGGTGAAACATGGAAGCGCACCGTCATTGACATGCAGCCCTTTTTACCTTCGAAGCCGGAAACATACTCGCTTCAATTTATGGATGTTATGGGAATTGACTCCATGAATTATATGCTCTATCTGAGCTATGAATTCAACAACAAAGTAATCCGCACCACCGATGGCGGAACGTCATGGAAAGAAATGACATACAATAATGGTCCACTTACATCCAATTCATATCGCGCATTCTATCGCGCCGACTCGACGACTTTCTTTATGTTCGGTGATAATAGTATGCTCTACAGGTGGAAGTATGGTAAAGAACCGACAGGAGTGGATGAGATAATTGATGTTCCTACAAGCGAAATCACCATCTCCCCCAATCCTACAAGCACGACATTCTCAATCAGCGGGATAGATAATATCTTGTCGGTGAAAATTCTCAACACCTTGGGGATGGAGGTTAGTCGTAAGCCGGTAGTCGTAAGTGGTAAGCCGATAGTCGTAAGCGGTTCGCAGGAGGTGGATGTGTCGGGCTTGCCGGCGGGTATGTATTTTGTGCAGGTGCGGACTCCGGCGGGAATTATTTCCAAGCCGGTGGTGATTGTTCGATAAAATGTGTATTCTCAACCAACAGCCCATGATTTCCATCATGGGCTGTTGGTGTTAGTAGTGCTAGAGGTAGATGACTATCGACTTTAGGAACTCTAACGACTCAATGGACTATGGAATAACGTATCATCGACGTACGACGTACCGACCATCATCTCGACTTGGGCGAATGCAATTCGCCCCTACAGTTTCTTACCGACTTACCGACTTACGACGTACCGACCATCATCTCGACTTGAGCGAATGCAATTCGCCCCTACAGTCTTACGACGTACGACGTACCGACCATCATCTCGACTTGGGCGAATGCAATTCGCCCCTACAGTTTCTTACCGACTTACGACTTACCGACTTACCGACGTACGACTAATGTCCTGAAATTCCGTTATTTTTGCGGTTGAATAATCGTTGTTTTATCCTTCTATGTGACTACTATATTTATGATCGAACGTTACACACGCCCCGAGATGGGGAACATCTGGAGCGACCAGAACAAATACGCTATCTGGCTTGAAATTGAAATACTTGCCTGCGAAGCGCAGTCTAATCTCGGTATTATTCCTCCGGAGGCTGTTCGCGAAATCCGCGCTAAAGCGCAATTTGACGTAGCGCGGATTCTCGAGATCGAAGAGACCACCAAGCATGATGTGATTGCATTTTTGACCAATGTCGCCGAGTATGTGGGTGAGAATTCCCGTTTTATCCACTTGGGTATGACCTCGAGCGATGTGCTTGATACGTGTCTTGCCGTGCAGCTTAAGCAAGCGGGCGAACTCCTCCTTGCCGACATGCACCGCCTCAAGGATGTGCTCGCGCGTCGTGCCGGAGAATTCAAATACACTCTCTGCGTCGGCCGCTCACACGGTATCCATGCCGAGCCGACGACCTTTGGACTCAAGCTGGCGCTCTGGTATGAAGAATGTAAGAGGAATATCAAGCGCTTGGAAGAAGGTATTCGGGTGATTGCGACCGGGATGATTAGCGGTGCGGTGGGGACGTTCGAACATCTCTCGCCAAAGGTCGAGGAATATGTCTGCGAGAAATTAGGACTCACGCCGGCGCCCGTTTCGACGCAGGTGATTCAGCGCGATCGGCATTCGGAATTTATGGCGACGCTCGCGATTATTGGTTCGTCACTTGAGAAGATTGCCACCGAAATCCGACACTTGCAGCGTACGGAAGTGCTTGAAGCAGAAGAGTTTTTCTCGAAGGGTCAGAAGGGAAGTTCGGCAATGCCGCACAAGCGGAATCCGATTGTGAGCGAACGTATTTGCGGCTTGGCACGATTACTGCGAGCAAATTCTATGGCGGCAATGGAGAATAATGCTCTCTGGCACGAACGTGATATTTCGCACAGCAGTGTCGAGCGCGTGATTTGTCCGGACTCGACAATTACCCTCAATTATATGCTGCATCTGGCGATTAATTTAGTTGACAGATTGCTTGTATATCCTGAGAATATGCAGCGTAATATCAATATTACCCATGGGTTAGTATTCTCGCAGACGGTTTTGCTCGAGCTCGTGCGCCGTGGAATTTCCCGCGAGGAGAGCTATGCGCTTGTACAGCAGGCAGCGATGCGTACCTGGGCTGAGCGCAGACCGCTTTTCGACACTTTGCAGGAAAATGACGGTGTGATGAAGCTCATCTCGGCAGAGGAATTACGGGCAATTTTTGAGTCCGGCAAGGGAATTTTCAAGAGCGTCGATTATATCTTTGAGCGCTGCGGTCTCTCGTAAAGTCAATAGAGCGGCAGCTGCGTGGTATTTATCATGATGGATCATCGAAGAATACATACAATGTCCGTTTATACTCCGGCAAAACAATCAGCGAAACAGCATCCTCCGCAGTTGCGGACGTTTCTGCAAGACATCGCGGTGCAGGTCGAACATATTCCTATTGTGGAAGATAAGATTCGATTCTTGCTTCATTATTCGGCGACAGTCGTCCGGTCGGCACCCCGCAAGGCAAAAGCGGCGGCGGCGGCCGGACTTTTTTATGCCGAGAAGCTGGGCAGCAGGGATACTGTCGGTGAGTGTCATCTGGCGATCGCCGACGCATGCCGGCACAGCGGAGAATATTCCGAGGGATTGAAAGCGAGCTATGATGCGCTCAAGGTAGCCGAGCAAACGCAGAATGAGCAGCAGGGAGCGCGCGCAAATTATCAGTTAGGCGTCAATTACACACTGATTGCCAATCATAAAATGGCGCTGCAGAAGCTCAACCTCGCCCTCGATGTGCAGATGAAATACGGGAATTTCAGCGATGTACGATCGCTGTATCATGCCTTCGGGAATTCGTTTGAGCAATTGGGCAATTACCCGAAAGCCCTCGAATACCACCGCAAGGGGCTCGAAGTAAGTGAATATCTGGAAGATGAATACTCGATTGCCATCGGGCTCAATCATATCGGGAATGTGCATTTATTTCTTGAAAATTACCCCGAGGCGCTCGAGTGCTACCGTCGGAGTCTCGCGATTCGCATCGACCTTGATGATATTTTCGGTGAGGCCGAGACACGCTCGAATATTGCCGTCGTGCTCACGAAAAGCTATGAATTCAGTCAGGCGCTTGAGCATTTATTCGCAGCACTTGAGATCTTCGAACGGGTCGATAATCTACCGATGATTGTGCAGACGTATTCGACCATCGGCGCGACATACCTTGAGAATAAAGAATACGAAGTGGCACTTCGCTATCTGCGTGATTCGCTTGCTCTTACAGAATCGGTGAGCAAGACGAACATCATGCAGACCGTGCTGCTCAATATTGCACAGGCATATTATCAGACGTCGCATTTCCACCGGGCTTTGGAATTTACCCGGCGGGCACTTGAGCGTGCCGAGGAGCGGGAGGACAAGCAGGCAATGTACAAGGGACATTTACTAAGCGCTTCGATTTGGGAAGAATTGGGGAATATCAGGAAAGCGTATTATCATCACAAAGAATTTACGCGGATAAAAGACGACTTTCACGGCGTGGAAAAGCAAAAGCTTGTGGCCGAAATGCAGGTGCGCTATGAAGTCGAAAAAGCCGAGAAAGAGCGCGAACTCTACCGCCTCAAGGCCGAGCAGTTAGAGCTTGATGTGAATAAAAAAGACCGCGAACTCACCGTGCTTGCGCTCCACGTGGCCCAAAAAAATGAGTTCATTGATAAAATGCACCAGAAAATGAACACCGCCGGCATGAATGCCGATGCCTCCTCCGACACCAAGGACCAAATCAATAAATTCGCCGCCGAGATGCGCTCGAATGTGCATATTGAGTCGCAGTGGACGATGTTTCAGCAGAAATTTACGCAGCTGCACCCGGAATTCATGCGCCGGCTCTCGAAGATGTATAATTCCCTTACACCCACAGAATTAAAGATTTGCGCGCTCCTTAAAATCAATTTATCCAATAAAGAAATCGCCACCATGCTCAGCGTTTCGACCCATAATATCGAGATGCACCGCTACCGCATCCGCAAGAAATTCGGGCTCTCGACCCAGACCAATCTATCGTCATTTCTGGCGCCCCTGTGACGCTCCCTGTGCCGCACTTTCGCACCTCAGCCCCTCACCGGCAGTAGGTGTTCATGAAAATAGTACATGCGGTTTTTTCTTTTTTCTCAGTAAAAAACATTGTAACTTTGATACAATTAATATACGTACATTCTCAGCAGCTCATATTGGCATTGGCCACTGTGCCTGCGGCTTTCGGCCCCGGCCCCCCCGGTGAGTAAGGCAAGCACTGACGGATACTCCTTGTAGGGTTGCCGGAAGAGGATGATGGAGTATAATTGATGGACGACGGAAGGGTGGCCCTTTATACACAACTTTATAGCCAGAGAAACCGATGAAACAATTCGTACGCTTTCTACTGCTCGTGACAGTGTGCTTCACGACCCCTATGCGATCCGCCCAAACGGTGGTATCAGTACTTACCAGAAGTGGAGAAGAAGATGACAAATTTATTGATTTGTCGCTTGAGGAATTGATGAAGGTGCGGGTCATTACTGCTACAAAAAACCAACAGCCCATTACCAAAGCACCGGCGACGGTACTCGTCGTAACGGCCGAGCAAATCGAGGCGCGTCATTACCGTTCACTGCTAGATGTGATCCAAGACCTTCCGGGATTCGTCATCAATGATTTTGTCCATACCGACTATAGAAATTGCATCTCAATGCGGGGCTTTGACAATCAGTCAAAATTCATCATCCTGCTCGATGGGGTACAGGTCTCGATTGCGACCGGAGAAGTCACGCCGATTATGGAAAATTACCCTGTTCATGTAGCGCAGCAGATAGAGGTCGTCTATGGTCCCGGGTCTGCATTATACGGAGCCGATGCCGTAGCAGGCGTCATTAATATCATCACTAAGAAAATAGGTCCGGATAAGGCGCCAAGAATAGAGTTCTCTCCGTCGATCGGTATGTACGGCATGAAAAACGGAACACTGTTCGGTGGGGTCACTCTCAGCGAGGAAGCAAAGCTGATTTTTTCCGGGCAGTTGTATGCCGAGGACCTCGCCCCGCTGAGTGATATTGTGCTCGACAAAGACCGATTTGACTTTGAAGCACAGCAAAAAGGTGTATTCCCATCACGCTTTGGTACCGTCGTACCAAAGACTCCCTTTTCACAGGCAATGGAATATCCCGTCAGTGCATATAATGCTTTTGTGGCGCTTAAATTTAAAGACTTTACCGTGAGTGCTTTTGCGAATATGAATCAGACGCCATCGTCTTTCCCATCGACGGGGAATAATGCGATTTACAATAAAAACGTTTTTTTCAGGAACCTGCTAACCACCGTATCTGCATCATATACTAAGCAAATAGACGACATCACCATCTCAAGCAAGCTCTCAAGCAATGCCTATGAAATTTCTCCCGAAAGTAATTACCGTAATGCATTTGTCAATTTTGAGCCGGGGTATAAATACGGCTTTGGTACCATGCGCGGCACCGAGCAGCAGCTCATCTGGCAGGCAGATAATCATCTGACCATTATCGGCGGAATCAACTATACCCTCTTTGAAGTATTGCCCAAGACAGCAGACCTTGATACCAAGGTCGATGTCAATGCGCCGATTCAGGGAATTATTCAGGGCACGCGCCTGCCGAATAATCCGGGAGGTATTGCCGATGATTTATATCTTATTAAATATTCAAATTTCGGTACTTATGCACAGGCACAATGGGAGCCGCTCGATATGCTCTCGGTGACCGCCGGAGCACGGTATGATTATAATTCCCGCTATGGTCCTACGTTCAATCCCCGACTTGGGGTCATACTGACGCCGACGTCAAAATCCACCCTGAAGTTACTGTACGGTTCATCCTTCCTTGCTCCTTCGCCCAACTCTGCCTACGAGCATTTTGGTTCTTTTACCTCGTCCGACAGCGGCAGGACATATTCGTCCTCGTATTGGTTTTTGCCGAATCCGCATCTTGAGCCGCAGTACATGAAAACGATCGAAATAAACCTGCAGCAGTTTATCGGCAAGAACCTCAGCATGTCATTCTCCGGGTATTATATCTGGGTAAATAATCTCTACAATTATGTGTCGGACTCCGGTAATACCAATTACTACAACGGGAAATACAAAGGGTGGGATGTCGGCTATATTGAAGTCATCATTAATCAAGGCAAGCAAAGGAATTACGGTATTACTGCCTCTCTCGATTACAGCTATTCCGGCCAATCGCTCTCGATGCGGGCATATGCAGCCCTGAGCTATGTCCGTGCAGAAGTCCAGACAGCATACACCGATGCAAATCTTATTCGGCAGGAGACGTACGCGCAGGCGATCCGTACGACGCCGCTCTCGGCTCATATCGGCGCCGATTTCGTGGTCGGTGACCTGAGTCTCTCGCCCCGACTCACGCTCATCGGGCGGCAGGCGGGTGAGAATTTTGAGAATCCCTTGGCTCCGGACGCACGAATTTCCATCGATGGCTATGCCCTGCTCACGGTGAGTGCAGATTACCGTCTGTCGGATAATTTCACCGTCTTCTGCACGGCCCGCAATGCGCTCAACAGTAAATATGCCCATACCAGCGGCGGGGTGTCGTCGAACTCTACCTACATGTACGGTACGCCGCAGCAGCCGTTTGGGCTCGCTGGAGGCATGAAATGTAAGCTCTAACTATGGCTGGCAGTTCATGTGCCGCCAGGGACAGACTATCGTCGGGCGATAAGCCCGGCACGCAGATTCAGGATGGTGAATATTCACGGTGTTTTTAGTACGTTTTACTTAATCGGCTAGCGAATGGCATTTACTGACATACTACGGAGCAGCAGGAAGCATATACACGGCGTCACCAGGCGCTTCTTCCTCGGTTTGGTCGCAGTACTACTGCCGTTGATAGTCTATGCGCAGTCTATAGAGTATTCGGTCAAGGCCTCGTTTATTGAGAAATTTGCCCGTTTTACCGATTGGAGTGCCCTGCCCAGCGATGATTATTTTGTTATCGACGTGCTCGGTGAGAGTCCGTTTAATGGCGAGCTAGAGACAATTGCGAAGAAGATAAAGATTAAAAACAGAACCGTAAAAATCAATTATATCGATAATTATCAGGATATTAAAAATTGTCAATTGCTGTTTATCTCTGCCTCCGAAAAAAATAGAATCTCCGCAATTATGAAATTCATCGAACACCAGAATATACTGGCCATAGCCGATACGCCGGGATTCTGCAAAAAGGGAGTACACCTGAATTTTTATATCGACGAGTCGGAAACCGTGAAGTATGAAGTCAATCCTGCCGCTCTCAAGCGCTCGAATCTGACGGTCGAGATGCAGCTGCTCAGCTATGGTAAGATTGTTCAGGAAAAATAGCCGGCATATCCTCCGCCGGTGAGTAACGGCGGAAAGAGGGGGGGAGGAGGAATCTCCCGCTTTTCAGCACACTGATATATACGAAGGCCTCTGTATGAAGCTCCTCAGTAATTATACGATAAAGAATAAGATAATCATCATTATCTTTCTTATCGGTGCGCTTTCGACGATCGCTGGAAATGCGGTTAATTTCGTGTATGAGGTTAATAAAGCCAAGGCGCAGCTCATCTCCAATACTATCCTGCAGGCCAAGCTTGTGAGCGAAAACTGTTGGTTCCCCATGGAATTCAACTACCCCAAAAATGCTCAGGAAGTGCTTGATAAATTATATACTATCCCCGATATTCAAGATGCAATTATTATTACTGCTGAGGGCGGCGGCGAGAAGATTTTTGCCGCATATCACAAGGTAGGCGGGCAGTCGCTTCGTGCACCGTTTACTATCACGGCACACGACACGACTTCGTATATTGAGGAGGACTTTCTCCATATACGTCAGCCGATTATTCACCATGACAAGCTCTACGGATATCTGTATATACGGTCTTTCGTCAACTGGACGGGGATTATCACCGGCAGAATTGTTATATCAGCATCGATTATTCTCTCGACACTGCTCGTTATTTTCCTGCTTGCCTATATACTTCAAGGGTATATTTCCAAGCCGATTATCGAGCTTACCGACAAAATGGACACGGTAGCCCGGGATAAAGACTATACCATTCGCCTGGAGAATTCGGGTACGGATGAAATCAGCCAGTTATATGCGGGATTTAATGCCATGCTTGCTGAGGTCAGTAGCAGGGATACCGAACTGCAGCACGCCTTCACCGCACTCTCCGAAAGTGAAGCCAAGTGGCAATTTGCCATCGAAGGAGCCGGAGACGGGGTATGGGATTGGAATGTCGAACGCGGTGAGGTGATGTTTTCGAGTATCTGGAAATCCATGCTCGGCTACACCGATGACGAGATCGGCAATACCTTTCTCGAATGGGAAATCAGAGTACATCCCGACGATATAGAATCTGCCAAATCAACGATCAACCGGCATCTTCGCGGCGAGACAGGAGTCTATAGCCATGAATTCCGCATGAAGTGCAAGGACTCGACATACAAATGGGTGCTCGCACGCGGCAAGGTAATCGAATGGTCCGACGATCGGCAACCGCTGCGTATGATAGGAACGCATACTGATATTTCAGAACGTAAAGCCTTCGAAGGAGAGCTGCAGAGCAAGCAAAATTCCCTCGAAGAAGCACAACGGATCGGTAAAATTGGCGGCTGGGAAATTAATGCCATTACCGGTCAATCGTTCTGGTCGAACGAAATGTACCGGATTCTCAACTGGAGTTCACACGATCGTATTCCCTCCGACGAGGCATACGTAGAACTGATTCATCCCGATGATCGTGAGGAAGTTAATCGATTATTTGATGAATCGCATGATCAAAAAACGGGCTATCGCTCAGAGCACCGCCTGCTTTTTAGCGATGGCAGCATCAAATATGTGGCCGAGTATTGTACCCGAACATATGACGACACCGGAAAACTGCTGCGTACTATCGGTATTCTTCAGGATATTACCGAACGTAAAAAGGCCGAAAATGAACTCAAATTACACCACGATCACCTCGAAGAGCTCGTCGCTGTCCGCACGCGTGAGCTCGAAGCCGCCAAGAATGCAGCAGAGTCGGCTAATCGCGCTAAGAGCATGTTCTTAGCAAATATGAGCCACGAAATCCGCACGCCGATGAATGCGATTCTTGGTTTTGCTGAGCTCCTGCATCATCAGATTGCCGATGAAAAACACCGCTATTTCCTCGCTACTATCACCAGCAGCGGGCAGGCATTGCTCTCACTGATTAATGATATACTGGATTTATCCAAAATTGAAGCCGGTAAATTCGACATTCATCCCGAGCCGACGAACCTGCACGAGCTCATTAATGATGTATTCCTCCTTTTTGAACCCAAGGCACGGGAAAAGAACATCGGGCTTGGGTCTGTCATAGAAACTGACCTCCCGCCCCTGATGATGATCGACGGCGTTCGCCTGCGTCAAATCCTCTTTAACATTATCGGTAATGCCGTGAAATTCACCGATAGGGGCAACGTCACGATTACCATACAATCCGTTCCCTCGGAGCATCTATCCTCGCATGACCTGACTATATGTGTCGACGATACGGGCGTGGGCATCGCCGAGCATGAGCAGGAAAAAATCTTCAGGGCATTTCATCAGCAGGATGGTCAAAGTGCCAGTAAATACGGCGGTACCGGGCTCGGGCTTGCCATTACGATGCGTCTTGTGAAGATGATGGGCGGCGATATTGCCGTAAAAAGCGAACTCGGCAAGGGAGCGTGCTTTACTATTTTTCTGCCCTCCATTCCGCTCGTCGAGCAATCCGGCTCGCTGCTTCAAGCGCCGGAGTACAGGCGTCTCGTCTTCCACCCGGCTACTATCCTCATCGTTGATGACCTGGAGACCAATCGGGAATTAATCAAAGAAATGCTTCTACAGCATGAGGTTACCTGCCTTGAAGCAGAAAACGGCCGGCAGGCAATCGACATGGCACTGGAATATACCCCTGATGCCATCCTCATGGATATGCGTATGCCGGTGATGAACGGGTATGAAGCGACGCAGCAGATAAAAAACAACGCCTCTACCGGTCATATCCCGGTGATTGCCATTACCGCTTCTGCAATGGAATCCGAGCGGCAGATGATTGCCGAAATTTGTGATTACTTCATTCCGAAGCCATTGTACCAAAAAGAATTACTTACTATTCTCTCGAAAATTCTACCGCATACGGTGTTCGTTACTTCCGATCACGGCACGCCCCCCGTCGATATACCTCCTGTCTTGCAGATACTTACCGATGAGCGCCGCACTACCATTCGTGAGGTAATTCATCGGATGGAGACCTCCCTTGCCGAGCACCATGCCTCGATCATGCATACGCAGCTTGTCGGGAAGATAAAAGAATTTGCTCTCGAACTGGCCCAAGAGGCCGATATGATCGACCTGCCCGAGCTGACCGGATATTCCAAGGCACTTCTGGCCGCCGTATCATCCTATAATGTCAAAGAAATGCGTGCATTGCTCGCTCGCTATCGGCAGATTATCAGTCAGCTACGGCATACAGCCGATAGCCGGGACGCTGAATAACATTCTACAATCCATCATAACCATCATGAATAAAAGCGACATCGACGACTTAACGCACGCGATTATCGGCGCGGCGGTAGAAGTCCACAAAACCCTCGGCAACGGCTTCCCGATTGAAATGTACCGCGCAGCACTTGCGCAGGAATTTATACTGCAAGATATTGATTGTACGCAAGATGAAGAACTCGTCGTGTATTACAAAAATCACCCGCTTGGTTCCGTGCGTGTCGATTTTGTGGTGGAGGGCGTCGTGCTCGTGGAGCTCAAAACTGTCGAGAGAATCGACGAACGCCACCGCGTGCAGGCGATTCAGAATTGCAAGGCATTCAATATTGCCGATGGCCTGATTCTCAATTTCGGCGCACAGCCGCTTGAATGTAAACGGGTGTATAAAAAGCCGTAAGCAGGTGCCGGTTTTCTCGTTATTTTTGTTCGTCTAATTTACTTTTATAGGAATTCCAACATGATACGTGCAGTTATATTTGACCTCGATAATACACTCGTCGATTTTATGGCGATGAAGCGTCAGGCAGTCGATGCGGCAATCGGCGCGATGACGGATGCCGGTATGAATCTCACGCATGAACAGATTAAGTCGCACATTGATAAAATTTATAATGAACAGGGAATTGAATATCAAAAGGTATTCGACCAATTCCTCACTGAAACCCTCGGTTATCTCGATTTCCGCATTTTATCGGCGGGAATTATCGCCTATCGCCGCGCCCGGGAAGCCGCTCTTAAGCCGTATCCGCATGTCACTGCTACCCTTATGAAACTCGTGAAGTCAGGCGTGAAGCTCGCGGTCGTCTCCGATGCGCCTGCTCGCGAGGCATGGCTACGCTTGTGTTATATGAATTTCCATCACATCTTTGACGTGGTGGTGACCTTCGACGACACGGGCGAGCGTAAGCCAAGCCCCAAACCGTTCTTAACGGCTCTTGCCAAACTCAATGTCGCGCCGCACGAGGCGATTATGATCGGCGATTGGGCAGAACGCGATATGGTGGGCGCGAAAAATGTGGGAATGATTACTGCATTTGCCCGCTATGGTGATGTCTTCGGAACGCAGGAGGCAGACGCTGATTACGAACTCAAAGACATCAAGCAACTCTTTGAGATTCTTGATCTTGACAATGCCAAGCATAAGGATTAATGACGCGCGGTAACAGTTTTTTTGTGAGGTAATGAATAATCGTAGGGGCGAATCGCATTCGCCCTGGTCGTGCTAGGGTTAGGGCGAATGCAATTCGCCCCTACAGCGGTAGAAAATACACATATCAAAAAAATACTACATCAAAATTAATTCAATAACTATCAAGCATACAAGATATTTATGAATGCCGAAGGATTCCGCCTGCCAATTACTCATACCACAGCCGACGGCGAGGAAATAACCATTCGCCTGATACTGCCGAGCGATTCATTCGCCGAAATGACCACGCTTCTCCACCGTAGCTACAAGCCGCTTGCTGATATGGGGTTACGCTTTGTAGCCACGCATCAGAACGAAACCGTGACCGAGGAGCGAGCGATGACGCATGGTCTGTGTCTCGTGGCAGTGAGCGGTGAGCAGTTGATCGGGACGATAACGGTGAATTATCCGGGATGGACGAGGGGTTCGGCTTTTTACGAACGTCCTGAAGTAGCACATTTCGGACAATTCGCCGTGCTGCCGGAATATCAAAAATACGGACTCGGTACGCTCTTACTCACGGCATCAGAAGCACTTGCGAGGATAATGGGAGCAAGCGAAATAGCTCTCGACACGTCAGAACACGCCCATCACCTGCTTCGCTATTACGAAAACCGCGGCTATAGATTTGTCGAGTATGTGCAGTGGAATGAGGTGAATTACCGGAGTAAAACGCTGAGTAAGAGATTGGTGGAGTAGGTTCTATGTAAAAGGCAAGAAACAGGTCATTCTGAAGGCCTAATTAAAGATTTTTTAAAAAGCAAGTAATGACACAGCAAGTACTTGCAAAAGAGAACTCGGCTATATGTAGCCGGAAGAATTCCTCCCACAGGGTTACACAGGGTATGCTCACAGAGTCACACACAGCAGTATTCCGCTGTGAACTCTGTGAAAAACTCTGTGAAACTCTGTGGGAAACTCTTTCTTATACAGCAAATGCAAGTCATATAAAAAGAACAAGTTATTAAACTGTCATTGGTAATGAGTCTTCGAATGAAGAAACGAGAGCTACTGGCACCGCAAGTACTTGATTATAAAACACGTTCTGTTAGTTGTGGGATTTATGCTCATAGGCGTTCATTTTCTCTACCAATCCATCTCCTATCACCTTACGACTCGTAAAAACTCAACTATAGTCCTAACTTCCGGATAATAATATCCGATAGAATATGCGCAAGCTGTGACTGCTGCAACGACAATGAAATAGTATAACGCAGTATGCCTCATTACTTCTACCATTGAGAGCTCAAGTTCTATTTTTTTCAATTGCTTATACATTAATACAAGCACGAGTTCGCTTGTAAACAACTCCCCTAACAGAATTGGGGAGAGTGCCACACAGACAATAATTGCCAGAATAATAACAGACACTATTATGAGTAAAAAAAGAAAAACGCCCTCTGCTTCGCCAAAAATATCAAAATTAGAAAAATCCCAATTCCAGCCCCGACCTTCTTTCGCTTCAGGAATAGAGGTCGAATCTACTTGAAGTTGCGCGGTTATTCTCGATGAAATAATTTGTAGCCAGACAAGAAGAAGATATGCCATGATAGGATAAGAAATCAGCATACTTATTGAATACCGAATCCATAAAACATCTACCTCTAGGTGATACATTGAATAGGAAAAAAGCCACCAAAGACCGCCTATAACGCAAACAATGACAGATAATTCGAATCGGTGGCGAGTGGTATATCGTTGGAGTATTTTCTTTACATGTTGTTTGTCTATATCTTTCATATTTTCACCTGTTAACCTATTCAAAAGGTTAATTGTTAGATGCATTCGACAGTTGAATTGGGCGGCAATTGGTAATCGCAAACGAATGCTGACAGCGTAAGAAGAATTTGGCAAGTAATTGAACACTTCGACAAGCTCAGCGTGACGGGACCAACTTGCCGACTTATCACTTACCACTTATCGACTTACCGCTAATCACGGTATCATCTCCGTAAACTGCCCCGGCACACTGATTTGAATCACCCCTCCCCAATTACACATGAGCGTCGAGGAATTATTAAGCGCCGGCATTTTGGCAAGGAGTACGGTCGGCGCGCCGACAATCCACGGTGCGGCTGTCACCGGGATACACGGCATAGGAGTCAGCACGCCGAGTGCGGCGGCTGTAGCGGCGGCGACCATCGGATTGGCAGGTGACATGCATACGCCGAATGGCAGAACGTTTACCATCGGCTTGTTGTCCATGATGTTAGCGGCGGGCATTTTGCTGGTCATGACGAGATTGGCGGGGAGGACGACGAGCGAACTTGGTGCCGCGCCGAAACTGCACATCATCATCGCGCCCATGCAGACATGAATTCCCATATTACATTCCTCCTGTGATGAGGTCCACGAGCCCGGCGAACGGCTTGCGCTTTTGCTTGCCTTTTTCGTTGCGCTCGACTAAATTACCGTCCGTATCATACTCGCGCGCGTCACCAACCGGCTTGCCTTCCCGGTAGAGCTGTTTTTCACGCGGCTTTCCGTTCGGATGATAGAGCGTGCGCTCGCCTTCGAGTATATTAGCATGATAAAACGACTTTTCAAGCGGAGTGCCGTCGGCATAATAGGTGATATTTTCACCTTCGAGCTGGTCGTTGACATACAAGCACTTGCGGACGATTTCACCATGAATATTGTACCATTTTCCGATGCCGTTGAGCTGTCCGTTGATATACCACATTTCGACGCTGATTTTCCCGCGTTCGTTGTAGCCGATGAACTGTCCGTTTTGCTTGTTAAGGCGATAGGTGATTTTCGTCTGGAGCAGACCATTAGTATAAATCGTCATTTCGCCGTTAATTTCTCCATTTTTATAGGGCACGCGCTGGCAGATTTTCCCGTTTTCGTCATACATGAGCGTCTCACCTTCCATTTTTCCATTCAGAAAGTGCGCTTGCTGGATTTTTTGTCCGTTGGGATTGTAGAGGATTGATTCCCCGTTCAATTCGCCGTCTTCATAGCGTGCTTTTTTCAGGAGCACGCCTTTTTCGTTATAGGAGAGGGTGTCGCCATGGAGCTTGCCGTCCAGGAAATAGACCTTTTCCTTGATGCTGCCATCGGGGTAATATTCGCAATGCTCGATGGGTTCGCTCTGACCTGCGCTCTCACGCCGATTGAATGAACTATGATCTAGGGCTTCGCTTGCTGTGGCGAGCTCTTCGGGGGATGATTCAAGTTGTGAAGTCGGTTCGCTCATTGCTGAATTTTCCTAATACATTGTGACGTATCGTCAAAGCAGGGATTTACCTTCAAAAATAGGGATTCGCCTGCAGACATGCAATTTCTACCGTAAAATAGTGAAATCTGTCGTTTGGTGCAGGGTTATGGTGTATGAACCGCAAGAAGCCATCGCCGGAGGTCATATTATTGGGGGCATGAGGTGGGTGGCGAAAAATTGGCGTGAATTTTGGGGATTATCCGGCATGCAGTCCGGAAGGAGAGGGGCTGTGGGGGATACGGTGGCATTCTTCAATCGTGCTGCGGCTTGGCTTGCGTGGCTGGTGTGTTGACTTGCCTCTACAAGAACGTCAACAACTCATATTTCAATCATAAAGTCAGGATATTCTATCCATGAAAAACAATTTAATGCTTGCCTGTCAAGTAACCGGGTTCGTGCCGGCGCATGCTGAGGCATGTCAGTCGGTGGCTGAGCGGGTGAATTGCATCATTTTATTCCGCGAGCCCGGTACGATGGCGCAGGGGCTGATTGCGGATAATTACTGTATGAAGGGCTTTCGTATCGATACCAAGTCATGCAATTGGGGACCAATGAGCGGTTTTGTTTGCGCCGATCCGCGTCTCACCAAGAGTATGGATTATACCGAACGGAATAAAAAATGGACCAGTGAGGCGCTCACGGGACACATAGTCGAGAAATTTTTCGGTGAAGTGCACGACAGCGAGTGGGTAGCCGATGTGATGCCGATTGCCATTTCGAGGACTCGCATCAATGAACTGATAGAGAAAAAAATTATCAATCCACGCACCGACGGCAATGATTTTGTGGGAGAATCGACGAAAGATGCCGTGACGCTGCCGTGGCGTTTAGTCCCGGCGGGGAATGCCTCGAATTGGTGGCTCCGCGATCGTGGCACGGTGCAGCGTGATTATTATGTGATTTGTATCAATAATAGAGCTGCGAGCGCCTTCACGCAGCTGTACCCTTCCGGTGTTGACCCGATCTTATTTCGCGGGCATGAGACGATCCTCGGGCTTATTAATCCCGGTACGCGCGAGCGGGGATTCAAGGCCTGCGTGACAGCGGACTACGACCTTTTTTCCGTTTGGCCCGGCAAGGGCAGGGACGATCGGATGTCTTTCCAGCATAATCTGTCGAATGCAATTCTTCATCGGAGCGGCAATGGAGCATCGACACTCTCCGGAGGCGTGTCACGGATGGGGCATGTCGATACCCGATTGCAGCAAGGCGGTCACCGCGAACACCATCGTTTCGGCGATGTGAGTGCACGGATTCTGAATACAAAAGTACTGCTCAATACGGCGCTGCAGGCTGTCGGCGGCTATCAGGGAGGCAATGCTATTCATCACAATGATGAAGCGGGAAATTTTGCTCTCGCCAAAGGGTCTCTTGCCGATTGTATGCCCCTGATTGCCTTCCTGCCCGGGACGCGCGGCTATCGAACGGTGCTGGTAGAAAATCTCACTGATTTTAAAGAACTTGTAATTTTTGCCCGCGATAATAATTTTCAGGAAATTGCGAAAAAAGACTGGCTTACGGCAATTGGCCTGTAAAGCGGCTGATACCGAAAAAAAACAAAAGCCCTTGCAGATACTGCAAGGGCTTTTGTGTATAGATGCATGCTGCGGTCGCACCGAGCACCTGATTAATTCAATACCACTTTTTCCGAAAACTCACGTCCGTTTTGACGAATGGTAATCATATACATACCTTTCGGGAAGGCCGTCAAGTCAAGCGATACATCGACCATACCGGCAGTTAAATCCTGACGCAGCACTTCGCCGCCATTCAAATCCGATACCGTGACCGAGGCGGCCTGCTTGGTATCACCGTCAAAGTGAACATTGACAATACCGGTCGTTGGATTCGGCGATACGGTCAGCTGCGGCATTTGTGCGGGAAGTTCGCCGGTCTGAATACCCTGTACCGGCTTGCCCGGTAATGCTTTTCCCGGCAATGCAGCCGGTGCGGATGCGGCGTTGCATTCTGCCTCGAGCTTGGTCACGAGTTCGCGGCGGGTGTCGGCGAGACTGCTGAGCGTGGCGTTGACGATTTGTTTTTCACCGCCACGGAGGTACGTCACGGTGACGATATCACCGGGCTTGTGAGCGGTGACTTCTTTGCGGAGATCGTTGTATGAGCGGACATCGACGCCGTTGATGGTGACAATTTTATCACCACTTTGGAGGCCTGCTGCCACTGCGCCGGTATTGTCGATGGTGCTCTCGACGAGAACGCCGCTGCTGCGCGAGGTGTTGACATATACACCCAAGAGCGAAGTACCGCGCATTTCACGAATTTTTTCACAAGGATTTTGTGTGTCTTCCTCGCTGGTCCATACGGTCACATTATTGAATTCAACGGGAAGATTTTTGAGCTCTGCGAGCTTGTTGAGCGCATCCCCCATGAGATTAAGCTCTACTGTTTTGCTTTCTCCGTTCGGGATAGCGAAGCTGCGAACGGTCACACGGTTTTTTTGCGAACCAAGCGTAGCGGTAATTGTCTGCTCTGCGCCGTCGCGAAGAATTGTCACTGTTAGCGGATCGTTGATTTTTTTAGCACCGATAATACCGGTGATATCCGAATGATTATTCACCGGCGTACCATCGAGCGATGTGATAATATCACCCGCTTCGAGACCGGCCTTTTCAGCACCGGAATTGGGTACAATTTCACTAATGGTCACACCGCCGGAAGCGGCGCGCTCGCCGGGAACGATACCGAGCATAGGACGTGCTACCGCCTGGCTGACTTGATAATTGCGGGATTTGAGCGAAGAGCGAAGGTTGGTTAATTCATCTTTTACCTGACGTAGTTGTACGGAGACATCAGCATCATCGGCTGTAGCTCGGGTGAGCGTCATGACCTGTGGGAGCTTTTTGCCGGTAGCGGCAGCAGGGGTAGTTTGGGCAAAAAGCGGGGAGGAGAGCAGCCCCGAGCAGGCAACAAACGCTACAAGAGCAGAACGAACAGAGTTCATAAATACACCTTTTGAAATAATGAGAAATGAGAGAAAATGAAGTTTACTTGAATTTACAACTGCAATCTAACTTTTTCCCGGCAATCGACTGCGGTTAAAAAGTGTTACACAGATGTTAATGGTAAAAATTATCCATTGGCCGGTGATTCTTATGCCTGATATTGTGTTTTGACAATATTTCTGATTGATAATTCACCGCCGTATGCACGCAATACACAGGTAATCATGGGATGGTAATTTTACGGTTGAATTACGTGAAGTACAACTATTCCAACAGGTTAACTATGAGTCAATCCCCGGGGCTATTCCGTCTCCCTCTTCCGGAGAACAAGCGACCTTTCCTTACCTTGCCCATACAGGCAATAGAGGCAGTGTGCGGCTTACCTGCCGTACGCGGTATTTATGATCATGCAAGCGCCGTTCGCTCGGGACATCATTTTTTTCAGGATATACTCACAAGCATGAATGTTCGGCTAGATGTGCGACCGGACGATCTGGCGCAGATACCTGCCACCGGTGCAGCGGTTGTGGTCGCCAATCATCCTTTCGGCGGCATTGAGGGTATTGCCCTCGGCGCACTCATTCATGCGATACGGCCGGATGTGAAAATTATGGCTAATTATCTGCTGCAATCAATACCCGAGCTTGCCGGCAGTTTTATACCCGTCGATCCGTTCGGCGGTGCCTCGTCGGCGCGGCATAATCTGCAGGGAATCAAGCAAACGCTCCGGCATTTGGCGGCCGGTGGAATTGTTGTGGTCTTTCCGGCCGGTGAGGTATCGAGCTATTCGCCGGCGGAGCGGGCAATTACCGATTCCGAGTGGAGCACGAGTATCGCCCGGATTATCCGGCATGCCGAGTGCGCGGTCGTACCGGTCTATATTGCCGGGCACAACCGAATGCGTTTTCACGTGGCAGGATTTCTTCATCCGCGGCTCCGCACGGCGATGCTGCCACGCGAATTCGCCCACTGTAGAAATTCGACCCTCGAACTTGCAATCGGCAGCGTGGTAGCATACCAGAAGCTGCAGGAGTATCATGATGCTGCGATGATGAGCTTCCTACGGAACAGAGTCTATATTCTCCGGCATCGGCGACAGCATGGTCAGGCACCGGCCGAGAGATTGGACGGGTTGCAGAGCGCGATTTCTCCGGCGGAGCAGCCCGAGTATTTAGCAGCCGAAGTCGAGCAAATACCCCGCGAGCAGCTCCTGTGCGCCTCGGGTGATACATTCGTCTTCTATACCTCCGCCGAGCAAACGCCGACGATTATCCGTGAAATAGGACGCCTGCGCGAGCTCACATTCCGTGCGGCCGGCGAGGGCACGGGCAAGCACAGCGACCTCGATGAATTTGATGCGTATTACACCCATCTCTTCCTGTGGAATGCAGCTAGGCAGGAGATTATGGGCGCATACCGCCTTGGAAAAACAGACGAAATTCTGGAAAAATTTGGCCGTAAGGGTCTCTATATCCATACACTTTTTAAAATTCGCAAGAAATTTTTGCGCAAAATTTCCCCGGCGCTTGAGCTCGGGCGGTCGTTTATCCGGGCGGAGTATCAGAAAAGCAGCGCATTACTGCTGCTCTGGCGCGGGATCGGACAGTTTATCGTGCGTCATCCGCAATACACGACTCTTTTTGGCGCTGTCAGTATCAGTAATGACTATCAGACAGAATCACGGCAGATGTTGATGGCATATTTAGAGACGCATGCATTCTCGCCCAAGCATGCCAAATTCATCAAGCCAAGGAATAGTATGGATAGTGCTCCCGGTGGCTCTCTGCCGGCAAAAATGGGCAGTTCCTGTCCATCCGTCGAACAGCTCTCACAGTTGATTGCCGAGATCGAGCCCGATGCTAAAGGCGTGCCGACATTAGTGAAGCATTACCTGAAATTAGGCGGGAAAGTGCTCGGATTCTCCGTCGATGAGGAGTTCGGCCATGTCGTCGATGGCCTCTTGCTCGTCGATCTCAGGCAAGCTCCGCCGGCAATTCTCGAGCGCATTATGGGCAAAGAAGGTGTGGAGGAATTTAGGTCGGTTCTAGTACAGTACCGGTAGATTCATCTTGCACACAGCATTTGAAGGAATCTCACGTACACCATTGTACGATACGGGGAGGGGGAGCTTGAATTATAACAGTCAACTAGATAAGGATAATACAAAAAATTGCTTCTGAAGGAAATTACGAAAATAAACCTTGGAATTATCTGACAACACATATATTTTTGCCGGTAAAATTTATGCTCTGGCAGTACAACAACGGCACAAGCAGAGTAAATTACACCACTCCTCAGCAACCGGCGGCATGCTGAGCATCGCTGAAAATTCTTATCGGCATAGTTTTTATGTACTTGTTTGGAGGTGTTGTATGAAGCGTTATTATCTTTCTTTTGCATCCGTGCTGTATCTGCTGGTCTATCTTGTGGCGTGTGAAACGGCGACCGGACCCAATGATATCGGCGGAGAGACGAAGCTTGAGCTGACGGAAGTAGGCGGTAAATTTCCGATTTATATTGGGACTGAACCTTATACACCGGCGTTGGAAAAATTCCAGGATAGCACTATAATTACCAAGAACGACAATGGAATGGTGACGTTTTTTCATTATTCGACGTTTGACTCGGTCTTTGCCCGTGCACTTGATACTGCGCTCGGCTTGCAAGTAATTCCAAGCTCACTCAAGCTGACGGTGATGTCGTCCTATCTTAAAAAATTTGGTGCTACGCTCGACACGACAAACAAAGCAAAAATGTCGATCCGGGCAGAGTTTAAAGCACGAATTACCTCTGAAGGGATTCAGGAATATTTCAGTAATGCGTCGGAAGCACATACTCTTGTCAAGTATGACTGGTCGGTGGGGAATGTCTATGAATTCACGAATTCCGACGGCATCAAGGTCAAGCGGACGGTAGCCTCGAAATCGACGACTGATGATTATGTACTTGGATTTTTCAAGGTAAAGGTAATTCAAGTCGAGGAGACAAAAGAAGATCCGCTCATTGAAAAGATCACCTATATTGCCAATCATAAATTCGGCTTGGTGGGTGTGCTCGTCAAGACAAAAAATGGTAAGCAGACAGAGCTGAGTATATTCCCGCCGAATCTATGATAATATAGAGCGCCTTGCGCAGGTGGAGCTACAAGACGACGGACGTTTTCTAACCGTAGAAAACGTCCGTCGTCGTCTTGGAAAAGTGCCTGCCTGCTCCGGCAATCATGGCAGGGAAGCTTGCTGCAATTGCAGCGTCGTCTTCTGACATCTGCCTGCCGGAATACTGCCTTCGGAGCACTTTAACATCCAATTAACAGAAAAAACCCTTATTTTTGGGAAAATGAATCGGCAAAGCGTGCACGATTTTTATAATCGTCCGTCTTTGCCCGCCTATTTTTTTGTATTACCCACACTTAGAACGCGTATCAATGGAACATTCCAAAGGGAGAATTCTCTGGATTGACGATGAAATTGAACTTCTCAAGCCCCACATTATCCTCCTCGGACAGCGTGGCTACACCGTAGAAACGGCATCAAACGGCGATGATGCTCTAGCCTTGGCACAACAATCAAATTATGACCTGTTTTTTCTGGACGAATCCATGCTCGGCATGAGCGGACTCGAGACATTGTCGCGTCTGAAAGACATCGACTCATCGGTGCCGGTCGTGATGGTGACCAAGAACGAAGCCGAGAGTGTGATGGAGGATGCCATCGGTCGCAAGATCGACGATTATCTCACCAAGCCGGTCAATCCCGCTCAAATTCTTGCGGCCTGCAAGAAATTTTTGGAATCCAAGAAAATTGCTCAGGGGAAATTTACGAAAGATTATACCCAAGGGTTTAATGATATTACGCGCCGTTTGTTCGGGTATATGGACTGGAACGAATGGTTGGAAATTTATCAGAAGCTCGTGGGCTGGAGTATGGAATTAGACCAGCATCCCGAGCTCGGCTTCGGCGAGACGCTCGCCAATCAATGGCGGGAATGTAATTCTGCCTTCGGTAAATTCGTTGAGGACAACTACTTGGACTGGATAGACGGCTCCTCGGACGATATGCCGCTGACGTCACCGCAGATTGTCGATAAGCATCTCCTGCCGAAGCTTTCGAATGGCAAGCCGACGTTTTTCTTTGTCATCGACTGTATGCGGCTCGATCAGTGGCTCGTGATGGAGGAGCTCATCAAGCCGTATTTTACGGTGCAGAAAGAGTATTACTCGTCGATTCTGCCGACAGCTACGCCCTATGCGCGGAATGCAATTTTTGCGGGATTGTATCCATCGGAAATTAAAAAGCATTATCCGCAATTTGCGCCGAATGACAACGAAAACGAGCATAGTCAGAATGCGCATGAAAAAGAGCTCCTGACAGCACTCTTAAAACGTAAAAAAATCACTCTGAAGAATGATGTTGGGTATATTAAAATAATTGATACGGATTTTGGCAAGAAGATTGAGAATGATATTTTGCGCTATGCGAAGAATCATCTGACGGCGATTGTGGTCAATGCCGTCGATATGATAGCTCACTCGCGGTCGGATTATCCTATTCTCAAGGAAATTGCACCGGATGAGAGCGCGTATAGAAGTCTGACGAAGAGCTGGTTTTTACATTCGAGCTTCTTCGGAATGCTCAAGACACTCTCGACGATTAAAGATGTCAACATCGTCATTACGACCGATCACGGGTCGGTACGATGCCTGCATGCCGTGCGTGCCCTTGGCGACAGAGAGACGTCGTCGTGTCTGCGGTTTAAATTTGGCAAGAATGTCAAGACAGAAGCAAAAAACGCGATGTTTATCAAAAATCCTTTGGACTACAAGCTCCCTCTCTCGGGAGTCTCGACCAATTATATCATAGCCAAAGAAGACTTTTATTTTGTGTATCCGACGGATTATCATCATTATGTGCAGCGCTACCGTGATAGTTTTCAGCATGGCGGTATCTCGATGGAAGAGATGATTTTGCCGGTCATTACGCTAGAAGCGAAGTGACGGTGACACGGAATGTCCGCTCGGCGCATTGGATGCACGTGATTTAAAATATGTTCCACATTCAGGATTATTGAATGGAATCTGATTGTTACCATTCTCGCAGCGAAGTCGAAACACATGATGCCGGGAAGCAATTTGCCGAGTTGCTCTCCAAAGGTGATGTCGTGGCGTTATATGGCGATTTAGGTGCCGGAAAGACAGAATTTGTCAAGGGTGTCTGCGATTATTTTGGTGTCGAGGATATCGTCTCGAGCCCGACGTTTACGATCATGAATCAGTATTTCGGCACCGAACCCGACGGGGATGAAATTACAATATATCACGTTGATTTGTATAGAATTAACTCAACTAAAGAGCTCGAAGAAATTGGCTTTGACGATTGTATGTTTTCCCATAATGCCATTAAAGTAGTCGAATGGTCCGAAAAGGCGGGTGACATGCTCCCGAAGGTGCATTGGACGGTGACAATTTCCTTTGCCGGCGAGGGTGATAATGAGCGTATGATTCGCTTCAGCCATCCTGAGCGAACGGTGAAACTTGTTGAAATACATGATTGATACACACGCGCATATAGATTCTGAACAGTTCGACACCGACCGACCGGAGATGATTGAGCGGGCATTTGCCGCCGGTGTGGAGGCGATTATCATACCGTCTATCGGTCCGGAGGGCTTCGGCAACGTGCAGGCAATCGTCGATTCTGACCCGAGGATTTACCGGGGAATCGGCATTCATCCTCATAATGCGAATGATGCGACGAGGGATAATCTTGAGCGGGTCGAGCGTGAATCGACGAACACCCGTGTCGTCGCAATCGGCGAAATCGGGCTCGATTATTATTATGATTTTGCGCCGAAAGACGTGCAGAAAGCTGCATTCAGGGCACAGCTACACATTGCAAAGCGCCGGAACTTGCCGGTCATTATTCATAATCGCGAATCGGACGAGGATATACTCTCGATTCTGCGTGAAGAGCAGGATGGCACGCTGCAATTTGTCTTGCACTGCTTTTCGAGTTCGGTCGATGTACTCCACCGGGCATTGGACCTTGGCGCTCATGTTTCGTTTACGGGTAATATTACCTATAAAAAATCAACGCTTGCGGATGTCATTCTGCAGACGCCCCCGGATAAAATCATGATCGAGACCGACGCGCCGTACATGGCACCGGTCCCGCATCGCGGTAAGCGCAACGAGCCATCGTTCGTCGGGCTGGTCGCTCAGAAAATCGCAGAAATTCACACTCTATCTCTTGAAAAGGTATATTCTATGACTTCACAGACAGCACGTTCGTTTTTTCGGCTTGGGCTTGGAATACTCATGCTTGGATTTCTTCTATCGACAGTAACGCCGTACTCAATATGGGCACAGTCACGCTCGAGTAGCCGAACGACCGATGACAGGACTGACGAGGCAGAGGTTGAAGAAGTAGAGCCGGCTAATCCATACTCGAGAACCCTCGGCATTGGGCTCATGATGGGGACCAATACTATCGTTGAATCGATTGAATGCCTGGCCACCGGCAAGCGTGAGAGTCGGAGCTACGAAGGTATTCTCCTCTATGGAATAGCGGCAGAATACTGCCTGACGGATCATATTCAGTTCGAAGGCTCGTATGTATATTCGATTAATCATAAAGTCGTTGAAGAGAATCCGGGGCTCGGCTATTCGCCAAATTTACACCAGTTTATAACGCTTACTGCACGCTTTGTCGCTAATCCCCGCAAGCCGATCTGCTTTTTTGCAACCGGTGGAAGCTCCATAATTTTAAACCGTATCTTTGATGCTCACTCGACGCAGAATGCCTTTAATTTTGGTATCGGTCTTTATGGTAATATACCGAGTAATTATGGGATTATAGTGCCGACGGCAGAGTTGAAATTTGACTTTCCGCTGCAATCTAATCAGTATAATGATGTCAAGTGCGGTGGATTGCCGGCTGATGTAGGCCGCTTTTACTCGCTTGTGCGATTAGGGGTGCAGTGGTATCCTAAATTTTAACTCTCAAATCTAAAATCTCCTTGTGGTATGAACGACATCTCCACATATGATCTGGCCGTCGCATATAGAATTTATCCGGGAATTTCTAAAAATCCTGCCGCGTATGCGCATAATAAGCTTGGTCTTGCAGAGCTCTGTGTGCGATCGTTTTATGAGTCCTTAGGTGCTCTTCGGGCGAAGATAATTGTTCTTCTTGATAATTGTCCGCCGGAATTTGAAGCAGTATTTCTCCGGTATTTTGCTGCCGAAGATGTAGAGTTTGTGTATTTGTCCGGCGAGGGGAATGCCCGTACCTTTAAGCGGCAGATAGATATATTATTGGAGCAACCCTACAGCGAGTATATATACTTTGCCGAAGATGATTATTTTTATCTGCCGGATCAGTTTGCCGCCGCAGTGGAGTTTATGAAGATTCTTGGCCAGGGATTCATTTCACTTTATGATCATATCGACACCTATGAAATGGATATCCATGACTATCCTGAACGTATTACGGTAGCAGCCGGAAAGCATTGGCGGACTGCAGGCTCGACCTGCCTGACATTTCTGACGACCAAGGCCACCCTGAGAGCAACAAAAAAAGTCTTCCTGACGTATTCAAAGAAAAACTACGATGCGAGCATTTGGTTCGCACTGACAAAACGAAACCTACGTAATCCCCTTAAAATTATAAAATCTATACAAGACATATCCCTACTCAAGCTCTATGGTAAAGCGTGGCTCTACACTGCAGGCGCGATTATTTTTGGGAAAAAATGGTATCTATGGACTCCGATTCCATCCGGCTGTACGCATCTTGAGAGTACCGGTCTGGCGCCCGGCATTGACTGGGAAGCTCATTTTCAAGCATCAGAGACAAGCATCTCCTCTATACATAAAAATTAATAGTATCTTTTAACTCATTGCACAATGTTATGAAACATAAAACTCTCGTGATTTCTGCCGCAATTATTGCCGGTGTTCTCATCGGAATTTTTGCCGCGCCGGTCATCTCCGGCGATAATGTCTATGAGCAGGTTCGTAAATTTACCGACGTGCTCAATACTGCCTCTAAAAATTATGTGGAAAATGTGGACACCCAAAAACTCACCGAAGCTGCTATCAAAGGTATGCTCAATGAGTTAGATCCGCATTCAGTGTATATTCCTGCCGAACAGATGAAGAAAGTGACCGAGGATTTTCAGGGGAGCTTTGAGGGAATTGGTGTAGAATTCGACGTCGTCAAAGACACCATTACCATCGTCACTCCGATCATCGGCGGGCCGAGCGAAGCACTTGGTATTCAATCCGGTGATAAAATTGTCAAAATTGATGATGTCAATGCCATCGGACTCACCCGTGAAGACGTACCTAAAAAGCTCCGCGGGCAAAAAGGAACTCATGTGAAAATTTCAATCCGCCGCTCGGGGGAGCCGAAGCTGTTGGACTTTGATATCGTCCGCGATAAAATTCCAATCTATACTGTCGATGCTGCCTATATTATTGATGGCACGGACATTGGCGTGATTTCATCGAATCGTTTTGCCGCTACGACGCACTCTGAGTTCGTCGAAGCAGCCCGCAAGCTCAAATCACAAGGCATGAAAAAGCTCGTGCTCGATCTCCGCGGCAATCCCGGCGGCTATCTCGATCAGGCATTTAAGCTTGCCGATGAATTCCTTCCGTCCGGTTCTAAAATCGTCTATACAAAGGCGCGCCGCCCTGAGCTTGATGAGACATTCTATGCTACTGATGGCGGTGAATTCGAGAAAATTCCGTTGATTGTCATGGTCAATGGCGGCTCGGCATCAGCGAGTGAAATCGTCTCCGGCGCTGTGCAGGATCTCGATCGCGGGCTCATCGTCGGCGAGACATCGTTTGGCAAAGGGCTGGTACAGCAACAATATCCGCTTGGTGATGGATCGTCGTATCGCCTTACTATTGCACGCTATTATACCCCTTCCGGACGCCTGATTCAACGCCCCTATAAGGACAAAGACAAATACTACCGTGGCGAAGGAAGAGAAGATGGTGAAGAAGGTGATAATATTAATCATACCTCCGACAAGGCCGACTCGACACATCCGGTATTCAAGACCGCTAGCGGACGCACTATTTATGGCGGTGGCGGAATTACACCGGACTATATCGTCAAGCCCGATACAATTACCCAGCTTTACCGCGACCTCTTCCGGAAAAATATCTTCTTTGAATTTACCGACAACTTCCTCAAAGGTGAAGGTATAGCCGTGCGGAACAGCTACAAAGACAACTTCCCCGCATTCTACAAAAATTTCAAAATCACCGACGACATGATGAAATCTTTCCGTCAGATAGCCGAGCAAAAAGGTGTCGCGTGGAATGATGCGAATTACAAAACCGATGAGGGATTTCTGCGGAATCGTATCAAGGCCCTGCTCGCACGGTCGATTTTTGGAAGTCCCTATTTCTTCCCGATTTCCTTCGAAGATGATAAGCAGCTCAAAAAAGCGATTACCCTCTTCCCCGAGGCAGCAAAAATCGCAAAGTTGAAATAAAAACCGTCCTTAAACTTCGTTCGGCTTCGTTATCCGCCCATAGGACAACGAAGCCGATTTTTATTACAGCAATACGCTCCTCTTCTGGTAGCTCTCACGCCGATACATAGCGTCAGAATAGTTCATTCTCAATATAACTCATTATTTGTTTCATAGTAAGGTCAATTGTATGATGTACCGCATAAAAGTGGTCAGTGTGTTTTTTTGCTTTGTGGTGCTCGGAATTCTGGCAGGTCAGACCACCACGCACGCGCAGATGGCATATCCGGGTGAAGAACTTGAATATGAAGTGTCATTCCTCGGTATCAAGCTCGGTACGATCAAAATGGTCACCGAGGCGACTCAAACGCTCAATGGCAAAACAGTCTATAAAATGAAAGCGTATATCGATTCGCGGCCCGGTATTCCATTCGTCGATCTCCACTCGGTGTATGAGACATGGATGGATAATTCTGCGACCTTTTCTCATCAGTTTGCTGCTAATACCAAGCAAAGCGAGAACAGCTGGATGTACGATAAGTATGTGTTTGACTACGACCATACCGTCATTCAAATGGAAAAATTCGAGGACAAAAAGCTCAAGTCTAAAAAGAGCATTACCACACCTAAAAAATGGAACGACGGATGCTCGCTCTTCTTTACCGCCCGGCAATTGCTCTTTGCCAAGAAAAGCATCAAGATTCCGACCGTCGTGCAGGAAGATACCGTCTTTACCACGATCGCCTTCAGCGGACGCAATGAAGATATTTCTATCGATGCAGTCGATTATCCGATCAAGACGACGTACTTCAACGGTGAAGCAAATTGGACGGGTATTTATGGAATTACCGGGAAATTCGAGGGATGGTTCAGCACCGATGACGCCCGCGTGCCGATTAAAGCCAAAATGAAGCTTTATGTGGGAAATGCAACTATCGAACTCGTCAAATGGAAACGCGGCTCCTGGCAGCCGCCGAAAGCAGACTAAACAAAACGCAGATCATAACTAAAAAGGCATTGTTCGCTTGCGAACAATGCCTTTTTTAGTTCTTCCAATTCCGGTGCTTATCGAATAACGTGCAGGAGTGTCGAGTGCGCTTGCTCTGTATCCTTGACGACGATGTAATAGCTACCGATGGGAAGAATACTTGAAGCAGTACCACCGATGTAACTATCAAATTGAATACTATTCTCACCCTGCTGCACCTCAATTTCCCGGCTACAAATCTGCTGCCCAAGAAGCGTACTCATCGTGAGGGTGACGCGTTGAGCGCGTGTGGAATAATACCTGAGAATGCTGCTTCCGCTCGTTGGATTCGGGATAATCGACATACTGCTGCCGGATGATGTAGGATTCTCATTCACCGAAATACTACCGGTATCGACGGTGATATAGTCTTTTTTCGTAATCGTAAAATCTTTGCTATTCTTTGTAACCGTGAGAGTTACCGAATAGACGCCCGGCACGGTATAGGTATGCTCGGGATTATTCACCGTCGCAGGCGCACTGCCGTCGCCGAAATTCCATGACCATGCAGCGGGGCCGCCGGTCGATAAATCCGAGAATTTCACCGTGAGCGGCGCGCGCCCTTTGGTGGCATTCCCCTGAAAATCAGCCGTTACATTCGTCGCTTCCTGAACGGTAATATAGGCGTTTTTGGTTACGGTATCGCTCTTGATGCCGTTGGAAACAATCAATCTCACGGTGTAACTGCCTGCCTGTGTATAGGTATGGCTCGGGCTTTGCTCGGTGCTTGATTGAGTATCCCCGAAGCTCCAATTCCAGCTTGTCGGACTACCTGCCGATGCATCGGTAAATTTTACCGCTAGCGGCGCATCGCCTGAGGTCTTGTCGCTCGAAAATCCTGCGACCAATGTGCCTGCTCCGACCGTCACATCGACCGGCACGGATACCGGTGACGGGCAGCTTTTGAGAGTGACGACGAGAGTATACGAACCGCTCACGAGTGGCGAGAATGTTTTGTCGGTCGCTCCAAGAATTTGCTGAGTATTGAGATACCATTGATTACCGACGTCAGAACTCGAGATGAGCGTGTTGCCGGTTTTTGTAATGGTCGGCTTCGGCGGTAGCGGCGTGCGGATGACATTTTTCGAACCGTTCATCGTGGATTTACAGCCGGTGAGGACATTAGTGGCCTCGACGGTATAATTTCCGGGAGTCGTCTGCAAGCCGAATTCAATCGCCACTCCGGTACCGTTTCTTGGTGTACCTACATTCGCGCCGTCGACTTTGAGCTGATAGGCGATATTGGTATCTGATAAATAGAGAATAACGGGCACTCCTTTGTCGCCTTCGCAAAATGTGCCGCCCCCGAGAACATCATATTTAGTCGGCAAGGGATTGATTTTTACCTTCACTTCGCCGGTCATGCTTTGTATGCAATTGGTCACAGCATATTTTGCGGTCGCGGTATAGCCGCCGGCCGCGGTTTGATTGCCAAAGGATATCGCATTGCCGGTACCATTGACCGGGGCACCGGTCGCTACGCCATCGAGCAAGAGTTGGTAGCCGACACCTTCCTGAGAACCGCTGAGTCCTACCGCCACACCCGGGCCACCATTACAATAGACTCCGCCGCCGGTTATTGCAAATTTCTGCGGCAATGGATTGATGGTAAGCACAATACTGTCATTCATTTGCTGTGAGCATCCGGTAGCTGTGTAGGTCGAGATAACGGTATAGGTACCGGCTATTGTCTGAAAACCAAACGACATCGGGAAGAAATTGCCTGCCTGAGGTGTGCCGACATTTGCGCCATCACGCCGGAGCTGATAATTTGCTCCAAGCTCGGTATTGTTGAGCCCTATGATGACACCCGGCCCGCCCTCACAGTACGAGCGTTCGCCGGTCATAGTATAGAGTGCAGGCAAAGGATTAATCGCGAGATTGGTGCCGTTGTCTGTGCCGACGGTCGTAGGATTATTGGCCACAACACGAATTCTGTAGCGATTGCCTTGCGGCGTTTGCAAAGGCATGGTAGCTGTTATCGTGCCGGCTGTAGTACTGGAAAGTGTGCCAATCGCCGTTGGCGCAGTAAAGCTGCCCGACGCGTCCGACAGCTCGGCCGTAAAGACATTACCCGGATTGAAGGTACCCGTCACCGTAAACGGCACGGAGACGGTACTGCTTTGGCAGTAAAAGAACGGAATTATCGCCGAGGTGGAGATGGTACTCAGCGGAGCCGCAGCATTCTGCTGTGAACCGGATGAGGTCGTATGTATTGAGTAATCAGTAACTTCTGCATGAATGCCTGTGGTCAGTGACAGGCATAAGAGAGAGAAGAGGAGTAGAAACGATTTCATAAAAATCTCCCGGTTTGGGGTACAATTGAGGTAAAAGTAAATTGTAATGTCGATACTATTAGTGTGTATGGGCTGCTGTAGATTGATTGCAAATGTCCAGAACGGCTGCGGGCGGCAAACATCCTGCACCCGGAAATCTCACTGCATTAACTACCTGCAAAATTACAATTTTTCACTGCACCGCAATGACACAAGGGAAAGAATACCGCCATAATAGCTCGCGCGGCTTCTCCTTCACAACATGTATCATTGAGGAATTCTTCAAAAAAAATGCCCGGACGGCCAGGGGTGACCGCAGGCGAGGGGCCGGAGATTGAACAGCCGGGAACCCCAAAAAAGAATCTTCTCAACGTGCAGCCGATTCATAGATGCGTGCGCGGTGAAAAATCCCCTATCCGTCTGTTTTTGTTATTTTTGCGCTGCAAGCAACACAACAATTGTCCCAAACACTCTACCCCATGAAATACTTTACTCCTCATGAAGCTACCCTCACATTGCCGCTTGTCCGGCGTATTGTCGAGGATATTCTCTCCTCCGGCAGAGATTTGCGCACTCTTGTGCGCACCGTCGGCAGTGCCGCCATCGCCAATACCCCTGAATTTGAGAAAAGAGTACGGGAAATTAACGGGTATTTTGCCGAACTCGAAGAACTCGGCTGCTCATATAAAGATTGGGATTTTTCGATCGGACTCGTCGATTTCCCATCAATTATCGATGGCGAGACCGTGATGCTCTGCTGGCGGAGTGATGAAGCAAAATTGCAGTATTATCATGGAGTTGAAGACGGATTTATGGGGCGTAAGCCGATACCGGATGCATTATTACACGAACACATTACAATCTAAAGGAACATCATGGAATTACGTTTAGACGGAAAAACAGCACTCGTCTGCGGCAGTACACAGGGCATCGGACGGGCAATTGCCGAGGAATTTGCCTTGGCCGGTGCGCGCGTCGTGCTCATCGCTCGCAACGAAGACGCACTCGCTGAAACACTCGCCGCACTCGCTGCACCGACAGCGGGCGAACATGCCTACCTCGTCGCCGACTTTACCGAGCCGGAGTCTGTACGCCGAGCTCTAGCAGGGTATTTGAACGAAGGACATCAGATCAATATCGTGGTCAATAATTCCGGCGGACCGGCTCCGGGAGCTGTGGCAGCAGCGAGACCCGAGGAATTCGTGCATGCGCTTACAGTGCATCTATTGTGCAGTCAGACGATTATGCAGCTTGTGGTAGGTGGCATGAAATCAAACGGTTACGGAAGATTTATTAATATCATTTCGACGTCGGTGCGTCAGCCGCTTGACGGGCTTGGCGTGTCGAATACGATTCGCGGTGCGATGGGGAGTTGGTCCAAAACACTTGCGACCGAACTCGCCCCGCACGGCATTACGGTGAATAATGTTCTCCCCGGCGCGACGAAAACGGGACGCCTGAAAGCAATTATCGCGCGGAAAGCGGCGGAGTCCGGTAAGTCCACTGCCGAAATCGAACATGAAATGACCGCCGAAATCCCCGCCAAGCGTTTTGCCGAGCCGCGCGAAATCGCCCATGCAGCACTCTTTCTCGCCTCATCGAAGGCAGCGTATGTGACCGGGATTAATTTGACCGTCGATGGCGGGAGGACGAAGGCGTTGTGAGGAAGTACAGATAATTTTACCGTTTTGTTTTTTAATTAGTTAAATACATTTTTCTTTCTTGGATAAATTATGTTTTGACCGTAGGGGCGAATTGCATTCGCCCAGGTCGTGCTAGGTTTGGGCGAATGCAATTCGCCCCTACAATGGTAAAAGAAGACCAAAACACAAAAATTGCCAGAGAACCATTTTTGATTAGTTAATAAGCCGCTCCATTTTTCCAATTCCCATGAAAAAAAATCTCCTCCTGTTCACTCTCACGGGAATACTCCTTCTCGGCGGACTCTACGCCAAGCGGAAGTGGTACGACCCAGTGCAGGCGAGAGGAAAGGCGGTGGCGGAGGTGGAGAAGCTTACAGGTGAGCATGAATTACAGACAGGCGACATCATCTTTCAGACATCACGCTCGCGTCAAAGCAAAGCTATTCAACATGCTACCAAATCAACGTATTCTCACTGCGGGATGATTCTGAAAGAAGGGAATAATCTTGTCGTACTGGAGGCAATTCAGCCGGTACAACGCACACCTCTCGCATCGTGGATAGCAAGGGGAGAGAATGGGAAATTCGTGGTAAAGCGACTTGTTAATTCACAAAACATACTTACACCGGAAGTGCTTGCGACGATAAAACGGCTCGGTGACGGGTATGTCGGAAAGAAATATGACCTCACCTTCGAGTGGAGTGATGAGAAAATGTACTGTTCGGAACTGATCTGGAAACTATACAAACGCGCAGCCGGAATAGAAGTAGGTTCGCTCCAAAAGCTCGGCGATTTTGACCTTACCGGTGATCTCGTCGCACGTATTATCAGCGAACGCTATGGTAAGAAAATTCCAACGCAGGAAACAGTGATATCTCCTGCGGCGATATTTGAGAGTAAAGTCTTGAAAGTCGTGCGAGAGAATTGATGTTTTCGATGTACATTATCTCCAATTAAACCATACAGATACTCATGCATCAACGCCCAAACATCCTCGTCGTCTGCGGACGCAACAAAAAACGCAGCCGCACGGCTGAGCATATCTTCAAGCATGATGTCCGCTTCGCGATACGTTCGGTCGGATTGAGCCCGCAGAGTAACCGTACAATCTCAGAAAATGACCTGCTTTGGGCTGATGTGGTACTCGTCATGGAATCAAATCACCGCGCGAAAATCAAGGATACTTTTGGTCAGAACGACTTGCCGCCAATCGAGGTGCTCTCAATTCCCGATGACTATGAATTTATGGATGAAGAACTTGTCGAGTTGCTCACTGATGGGATAAACGATGCGTTTGAGCGGTATTATCCGGAGGAGAAAGAGGATGGTGAGTAAAGAAATTATGAAATCGCAGCTGCAAAATTGCTTCCAATGTTGGCAACGTAAGAATTTGGCATTTGCTTAATGCTTCGACAAGCTCAGCATGACGAAGGACTTACCGTCACACTGAGCCTGTCGAAGTGTTCAATTATATACCTATTTTTTTAAGTTGCCAGCATTGAATGCAATTCGCCCCTACGGTGGGAATACAATCCGGTATGCTGCGTAGTATTAATAAATCAACAAACTCTCAACCCACAACATTTTCAAACAATTACCCATGTCTGACACAAAACCTAAAAACTACCTCAAAGCCATCGCATTGTGGAAAATCGGGAAAGGAATTCTTCTGCTGGCAATTGGCATTTCGCTTGTGTTTTTGGATCGGCGGCACGAGATGCTCAACGCGCTCATCGATTGGGCTAATGATGAATTCATGCTCCCGCACAGCAAAATTTACTTCTGGCTGCTCTCTAAATTTCAAACAGCGCTTAGCGAAACACATTTCCGGACGACCGGTATTCTTGCGCTCGTGTATTCTGCGCTGCTCATGGTCGAAGGCGTAGGCGTCTATCTCGATAAGCGCTGGGCCGAATGGCTGATGGTGATTGGTACCGCGTCGCTGATCCCACTCGAAATCTATCACTTCGCGCACAAGCCGTCGTGGATAAAAGTTGTGATTATAATTGTTAATTCGTTCATTGTATGGTATCTTTGGAAAACTCTACACGCTCATTCTCATAAAAATCCTCCTTCAAAAGCATGAAAAAAACTGTTCCTTCGCATGATAATTCCGTCGCAATTGTTACCCTTGGATGTTCGAAAAACACGGTCGATTCCGAAATCCTTGCCGGACATCTCAAAGCCGCCAATCTCACCTTTGCTGAATCTGCGGGTCAAGCTAATTCGTTAATTATCAACACCTGCGGCTTTATCGACATGGCAAAAGAAGAAAGTATTAATACTATTTTGGAAGCTGCTGCGCTCAAAAAAGCCGGGAAATTACAAACCCTTATCGTCGCCGGCTGCCTCTCCGAACGCTACGCCGATGACCTCCGCGCCGAGATGCCGGAAGTGGATCATTTTTTCGGCACCGAGGCGTACTCGAATATCCTCAAAGTGCTCTCCCCCGACCTGAAATATAATCTTCTCGGCGAACGTGTGCTCTCGACGCCAAGCCATTTTGCGTATCTCAAAATTTCCGAGGGCTGCGATAATCCGTGTTCGTTCTGCGCAATACCAATCATGCGCGGGAAGCACCGTTCGAAGCCGAAAGAACAAATCATCGCGGAGATGAATTCGCTCGTGCGGCAGGGAGTGAAGGAATTTGTGGTCGTCGCACAAGACCTAACGTATTATGGATTAGACATGTACGGCAATCGTGCGCTTGCGGATTTGCTGAAAAAAATGAGCGACGTGCAGGGCGCTGAGTGGATACGTCTGATGTATGCCTATCCTGCTAAATTCCCCAAAGACATTCTCCCCGTCATCGCCGAACGTGATAATATTTGCAAATACTTAGACATGCCGCTCCAGCATATTTCGACGAATGTGCTCAAGTCGATGCGCCGTGGAATTACGCGCCGTGCTACCGAGGAGCTTATTGGCGAGATACGCTCGGTGGTGCCGGATATCACGCTACGCTCGACCTTTATCGTTGGCTATCCGAGCGAAACACAGGCGGATTTTGATGAATTATGCGACTTCGTCAGCGAGGTAAAGCTCGATCGTGTCGGCGCATTCCTCTACTCGCAGGAGGATGACACGTATGCCTATATTTTGGGCGATTCAATCCCTTCGGACGTGAAGGAAGAACGTAAAAAAACGCTGATGGAGATTCAAAAAGGGATATCGCTCGAGAAAAATCAGGCGAAAATCGGTTCGACCATCAAAGTGCTCATCGAGGAAAATGTGAACGGCGAATATCAGGCGCGCAGCGAAGCCGACGCACCGGAAGTGGATAATGAAGTATTTGTACGTTCGCCGGATACAGAGCTCATGCCGGGAGATTTCGTGATGGTGGAGATTGAGGATGCTAGTGAGTTTGATTTGTATGGGACTTTAGTCGGTAAGTCGTAAGTTGGTAAGTCTGAAAGAATCTGTAGGGGCGAATTGCATTCGCCCCGGTCGTGCTGACGATCATCATGTTGGAGGTAATTAAGTCGTAAGTCTTTACTTGGTAAGTCGATTCCGCCACACTGAACTTGCCTCTGTCTGATCAGTTTCATGGCGAATTCTTATTGCCGTACACTGGATTTTTTTAAGTGTAACTCTTTAATAATATGAGTAGTTGTAAATTAAGTAGATATTCTCGCATGGTGTATTTCATACTGTGCAAATAGTTATTTTTTCGAGAGAAAGGAGATGGGCGCATGGATTGGTTGTCGATAGCAGGTTCTGCTCTTGTGGGCGGTATTGGTGGTGCTCTAGGTGCATACATTAGTAGCAAGATTATACCTTCGGAGAAGAAAAATGCAAAAAGCATCCGGCAGGTGATTACTATCGGCACCGTCGTTGTTACTTCTTTGCTGTGGGGATATATTATAAAACCAATGGTAATACTGAGTGATGATCGTAGTGATGTTGAAAATATGATTATGGAGACGGGGGTGCGGCAGGTATTTTCGGCGATGAAAAAGTATGATATTGTCACCTACAACAAGCTCATCGATGAACTTACGACAATGATCAAATCCAAGAATATTACCCATCAGGAAGTAATTGCTACTTCTATGAAACTTGGACAAGCTGCTACTCTCAAGTATTACACCAATGCTCCTGCGGACGACCTCTATCACTATGTGAAAAAGTACACCGAATATCTCACTAAAAAATATGCAGAAAAGCCGCTCATACTCTGCAAGCTGGAGAATCCTGGAGTCTATGGTACGCCCAATACGGATATGATAGCGGATATGGAGAATTTTGGCTTGTTTCGCAGCATGGAGACAATCATTAAAAATTCGATGGAGCACCCGACCGGCTACGACAAAGAATCCGCTCAAAGTACATTTAATGCCTATATCATGGAGTATAGAACCACCTATCCCGAGCATATACAAACGCTGTCGATTACAACCGAACTCACCACACCGGAGAATGTCAAGAAATTTGCGGCAGCATATTTAGATTTATACCGTGAGTTGGTAAAGCTCCATCCTGAGAAGTGCGCCGGCATCTATAAATACATGAAAAATATGAAGTGATTGGCGCATAAAGCGCACTCGTAGAGTGGACTAATCACAGACATTTTTTACCTCAATCCAATACCGAGATACCGGTAAAAAATTGTTTAAGGGTCCTGTGACTTGTATGCTTATGTTGGTGGAGTTTTCTTGGCGGGCATCGTTCGTATTTCCCGGTGCTTGTCCTCTTTCCGAGTGGCTGCATGAGCTTTTCATTGGCTCGTGAGCATGGCGTTGCCTTTAGATTGACCTGCTGAGTTCCTGCCTGTGCACGCTGCACAGCCGTTGCTTTCTCCTTCCTCATGCGTGTAACAAAATTCACTGCCCATCTATATTTTACTGCCTGAATAATTCAACATTTATACATATATGGAGTTACATGCCATGAAAACTATTGCCTGCCTTCTCGGCTTCCTCCTTTGCTTCCTGAGCGCTGAGGCACAAATACTCGGTGAGTGGAATGGTCTGCGTTTTTACGCCTACGGTAAAGATACGGTGGATTACCCCTATCACGGTACCAATCCTCTGTGTAAGGTACTGATTGTCAATGCGGCATCGACAGTATCCCCCAAAAACATTGCGATGATTGTAACAACGTCCGGTGTGCAGGGGAATTTGCTCAATACCTTTCCGAATGGAGGCAAAATTATGGTGCTTCGGCCGGGTGACTCGACGATTGTATCGTGTTGGTTACAAGAGATTTACCAGCGACCTGCAACGCCATTTACGGAGGGAGAATACCGTAATTTTGATATTAAATTCAGCTTTATCCGCGACAAACGTGATGCGCCTGCCGGTGATTCTACGGTCATGACCCGAAAAATTGTCATTCATTATGCCGGGCGGAATCCGGTTACGTTCGGATCATTTGCCGTCGCGGGGCGCATTATCCTGCCGGTGAAACCGTTGCCTGCGTTGCGGGTCACGCCTGCGACGCTTAATTGGCATAGCTCGAGTACGATTCCTCTTGTCCCCGGTGACTCGGGCTACTCCTTTTCAACAACTATCGGCGACCGTGATGATTGGTATCTGGAAATTGCCGGCGATAATGTGAAGTCACGCATTGTAAAAATTGACCGTGCAAATGCCCAAAATATGCGGATTGAGGTTGAGCCCGGGGCGCAGGAACGTCCTCTCGGGAGCTTTGAACTCCGTGCTTCGGTCGAGACGACGACCGGATTCTGGCGTGGAGTCGGGTCCGATGCCGAGCAGACGGTGTGTGTGTTTCCGGGGCAGGAAAATTGGAATAAACAGCAGGATAGTGTGCTGCGGGCCGGGTGTGCAATCTATAAATACGGTTTCGACGGTACCAAGAAATGGAGCTACAATCCCGGCTGGGAAACCTGGGGCGGGGATATGTCGGCTGATGGGCGCTATGTAGCGTATGCCTTATATACCGGAGGATTTGCGAATGCATTCCGTCCTCCGGCGACCGTGGTGATGCTCAATGGGTTGACAGGTGAGAAGATATGGGAAAAGTCCGGCTCACCGCTCTATGAGTCCTACGAGGTGGCCTTCTCGCCAAATGCGGACTATCTGGCTGTCGGCACCACCGGAAGCGGTCAGGTGTCGCTGATGTACCGTTCGACGGGTGATATCATCTGGTCGGCACCTCTGCCGAATGAGCGTGAAGCCGGGCAGGGCTTCGGTCAGGTCAGGCGGATACGCTTTGACCCGTCAGGAGAGTATCTCTATGCGGGAAGCGGGGATAACTATCTCCGGAAAATCAGAGTTTCGGATGGTGCAATAGTATGGCGGACACTTATAGGAGGCTGGCCGTTTGTCAATGGATTGCATATCTCAAAGGATGGCAAATATCTGTCGGTGGGTACTAAATCGGCACAGGCTTGTCTTGTAAGAGCTGAGGACGGAGCGCTGCTGTGGACGCATGATACCGGTAATTTTGACGAAGCGTATATCTCACCGGATAATAGTACCGTGGCTACCTTTTCCGGAAAACATTTCGATGCGGCTTCAGGTGAATTGATTGGTAGGAGTAATAGTATTGCCATCGGACATTTTACAGCCGACAGTAAATTCATCTATCGTATGCCGGCCGAACTGCAGGCCTTTGCTGTACAAGGGATTACCGAAAATCCGTATCAGACGCATTCCAATACGACTCTGGCGAAAAATCCGGGTGAACAGTCCCAATGGTCGTTCCTTTCAGCCGATAATACCGTAGCTGTTGTCGCAGCACGAGATATGACCAATTCTCCGCAAACAGGGTTGCTTTTCTACCATCGTACCGGCGCGTCCGACGTGACGGAGCAGCAGGAGTCAATAGAACAAGACGTACAGGTCGTGCCGCATCCATTCAATGATAATAGCATGGTACATATTGCACTTACCAAGCAAGCAGAGGTATCTGTACGAGTCTATACCATTCTCGGTCGGCTCATGGCGTCGCTGCCGGTGACGTTGTATATGAAGGGTCATCATCAGATTCCACTGCCAACAGTACCGGGCAATAATCTCTATATCCTTCGACTTGAAATCGATGGGGCTCAAAAGACTCTCCTCTTACAGAGAGGATTATAGTATTGGGAGAGGATTAATCAAGGAATGCAGCCAGATGTGTTCAGGAGCAGCTTTGTCCGGACTCTGAGAACCCGACCGGGGGGGGCTAAGCAACCCAAGCTCCATTGCTTACGATACCGGCAAGAAAGCAGAAAAATAGCAGAAAATTGAATACTCTGTGGAAAACCGAGAACCTAGAAAAGGGGAACAGGAAACAAGCTCGGAATTTGTATATCCGGTTTATAAATTTAAGCCATACGACGAACGACTTAAACGCACACCTCTCTTCGAATGTTACGTCTTTCTCCGGAAGGTCTTGACGACATTTTTGAAATTCGTGAGAGTTTTATCTGTTTTGTCGGTGGTCGAAGCATAGAAAATATAGGCGAAGGTATTGCCAAAAAGGACTACCTGATATACTTTTTTCGGGCGACCGGTAGCTTTTTCTTTGGCATCAACGATGATTTCGAAGCCTTCGAGGCCATTGATGGTCAGTGGGGTGGGAGCTTCTGTTTTTTCGATGGTCACCGGAGACTGCTTCAGACGATTCATGAAGAAGGTTGTTCGATCTTCGGCGGCGATTTTGGTGAAGGTTTTAGCGGCAAGAAACGAGGACTTTTCGGGTGATTTAGTCGGGAATTCACCATCGGCGGTAAAGACAAGGGAGGTCGCGATACGATTGGCATATTTGAGATTACCTTTTGCAGGGTCAATAGTGTAATCAATTGATTCAAAAGGATTAATCGTGACGGATTGGTCATAGACAGCCGATTGAAGCGATTTTTTTACTTCTTTGGCAAGGCCGGGGTTGTTTTTGGGAACGACACCATTGATCATATAGGTCTCTTTGTCGGTGCCGAAGGTGAGGACATACTTGGTAAAGCGCACACCGCCCGACTGTTGTTCGCCGGTGACAAACAGTGCCGGCATACCATTAAACGTGAGCTTTTCGATAAGTGTGGCATCTACACCATTGGCGAGGAGCTTTTCTTTGGTAATACCTTTGGAGGTCGTGGCGAATGAACCGGGAATATCGAGCACCATGATAGTAGAATTGCTCGGATTGTGTTCGAACCCCAAGAAATTCGGTGCATTCGTGAATCCTTTGGGGGGAATTAATCTGATTTTGGTGCCGCGTACGAGGTGATGTCCTTTGGTGGATTTATTGGTAATAGTCGTCTGACTGTAGACTATCGATGAGCAGAAAAGAAGGAGTAGAGAGAGAATGACGAGTGCCGAAGCGGAGCGTGTTGAACATCGAACCATAATTACCACAAAAAAAGTACTGTAATAAAGTCATCATCGTGTAATTCGCGACCGGAAGCAGCCGGTATTTCTGCCCGAACGAGTCGTAGTATTGTATCCTGCCGGTATCTTCCTGCTATTTTCCGTATTTTGCCTGCTCATAGACCGAGGTATTGCTCGGGTCTAAAAACATCAGATTCCGAAATACTTCCTCACGGTCATAGCCACGGAAGAGATCGGCAAGCTCCTGATACTTGGTATCGAAAAATGCCTGCATAATAATACTGCGGCCGGCCACTTTTTTACGCTTGAATTCAGCCATCTGACTGATCACATTTTCAAGCTGACGCAGCCCTTTGGTGCGATCGACCGAGAGTGAGTCCATTCCGTCAACATGATAGGAAAATACCATCCTACGGAATTCTTCATACCGAAGATCCGTTAATTCGGTCGCGACGGCAATTCTCGAGGGTTCACCCGGCTCAGCTACATTCTGATATCCAGCAGCACCTGCTGCGGCGCCGAGGCGAACGAGATCTTTAGCGAGAGCAAACATCGGGCTGCCGTCCAATTCACCGTAGGTATCCATGTCCATGCCGATTGCAAGTACCATATAAAAGTCGAGTAAGGTCGAGAATTCATCGAAGCGGAGCGTCTGAAAGGTGAGCGAGGCATTGGGGGCATAGGAGAATTGCCAGAGCTTATCCAGGGACCGCATAAGCAGGGATTTACCACGCTCGGGACCATCAATAAACCTCCGTGACATCACCGTCAGAATCGCCGAATAGCGGTTACCTGTTCGGCCGGTAAGCGTAATAGACACATCCACCGGGATCTTAGGTCCGGTCCAGTCCTTGCCCGTATAGCGTTGGCTATTGAGATAGTTCGTCACATCGTCGCGCATCGACTGTATATCGACGCGCTGCTCGACGGGGAGCATGTCAAAATTAACAACGACATTTGCCTGAAGCTCCTGTGCGGCACTCTGCATCACGCTGCCGCAAAAAAATAGAATTGCCTGAAGAATGAAAAATTGTATTTTTGTCATAAGATTATCCTTTTTTCATACGATACCTCATCTCATGCATACCAAATGCTGAGGATTTTCACTTACATTCACTCACACATCGGGAAAATTACGATGAAGAATCCACACACCCAAATAAAAACATGTGCTTGGCTCCTGGCCTGCGTTATTTTGTTGACCACAGACCTCACCGCTCAGCTCCTGACTGCTCCGATACCCTCTCTTCACACCGCGACAGGTCGCACGGCTCTTACCGAGCTTTCGTGTACTGCTAATCCTGCTCTGAGTCTGATGCCTGACTCCTCGTTTATCGGGGCGCTTGCTGTACCGTCACGCTTCGGCATGCAGGAATTACAGCTTGGCAGCCTTCTGATGGGCTCCCGAATTACCGACAATATCGGTGTCATTGGCGGCGCAGGCGGTCTTAGTAACGAACTTTATACCGAATTTTCCGGCATACTCGGCGGCAGCATGCGCCTCGGCACGGATTTCGTCGTGGGCATATCAGCAGAATATTCTCGCAGCACATTCACGAATTTCTCGTCGGTATCGATGCTGCAGATCAATACCGGAGCATTACTAACCATATCGCCGGTTCTCAAGGCGGGCGTCTCGGTCTCTAATATTCTCCGCGGGAGCTATGATCCGGAGAGCCGCCTGATCCGCCAGACTATTCGTCTCGGGCTCGGGGTGGAACTGCTGCCAACGCTCCTGGTCGATGCTGATGCGAGCATCGCGCTGAGCGAATATTCGGGCGTGACCCTTGCAGCGCGATATGACGCATTGGAGGCAGTGCGCTGCCGCCTCGCCGTATCGACTGCGCCGCGCATGGCCGAGCTGTCGGTCGCACTTCGACCGCTGAATGCAATCACCGTCGTGGCTACCGGACATTATCATGATGTACTCGGATTGTCGGAGCAGCTCGGCGTCGTTTGGTATTGGTGAGATGGAGTTAGTAAGTCTGTAAGTTAGTAAGTTAGTAAGTCGTAAGTTAGTAAGTCAGTAAGTCAGTAAGTCGTAAGTCGTAAGTCGTAAGTCAGTAAGTTAGTAAGTCAGTAAGTCAGTAAGTCAGTAAGTCAGTAAGTCAGTAAGTCGATGTTACTTTATACAATAGTCGTTTAAATCCCATAAATCCCATAAATCCCATAAATCCCATAAATCCCATAAATCCCATAAATCCCATAAATCCCATAAATCCGATAAATCCCTTGATTCCCAAAAAGCTCGAACTCAAATTATATCGACTGTCGTATTTCGCTTCATGTCGAGCGTAAAAAAGGTCACTTCTTCCTCTCGAATTTCGCTCTTTCGGTGAAATCCCGTAATTTGCGGCTAAATACTCTTCTCCAATGATTTTGGGATAACGCGCTCCATGAGATTATCGACCAACGAACTCCGCCGACGGGTAGCCGAAGCGGTAGATCTCCTTCGGCAAAAGACCGAAATAACCCCTGCAATCGGGATTATTCTCGGCACGGGACTCGGCAAAATGGCCGATGAAATTATCCCGGAAGTCGTTGTACCGTATGATGATATCCCTCATTTCCCTCTTTCAACGGTTGAGTCGCATCACGGCAAATTGATTATTGGTACGCTTGCCGGCAAGCCGGTGGTAGCCATGCAGGGTCGGTTTCATTATTACGAGGGCTACACGATGCAGGAAATTACCTTTCCCGTGCGCGTGATGAAAGCACTCGGCGTGGAAATTCTTCTGGTATCCAATGCCTGCGGCGGGCTCAATCCGCTCTACCGGAAAGCGGATATTATGATTATTGATGATCACATTAATCTCTTGGGTGATAATCCGCTTATTGGTGAAAACGACGACACTCTCGGTCCACGCTTCCCTGATATGAGTGAGCCGTATTCGCAGCGCTTAATCGCACTTACCGAGCGCGTCGCGCTTGAGAATCAAATTAAACTGCAGAAAGGTGTGTATGTGGCCGTGTCCGGGCCGAATCTCGAAACGCGCGCTGAGTATCGTTTTTTACGAACAATAGGCGCCGATGTCGTGGGGATGAGCACGATTCCCGAGACAATAGTCGCCCGGCATGCAGGAATGGAAGTTCTTGGTCTGTCAATTGTTACCGATGAATGTTTCCCGGAAGCCCTTGTACCCGTATCGGTGGCGGAAATTGTCGAAATTGCCGGTAAAGCCGAGCCGTTACTCACGAAATTGCTGGTCGATGTAGTTGGAAAATTATAACAGGTTAACTCTTACACCGCTTATGAGATTTATTATGAAAACACTTCTTACTCTTGCCGCACTGGCTTTTATCCTTGGTATTTCGGGCTGCTCCAAAGATGAGCCGACCTATGTCAATTACAAGGATGAATGGAAAATTCTCGCCGCCTCGACTGCCTCACCCTCGGCACTTGCGCTCGTGAGTCAGCCGGATGGCGCTGTCACTTCGGCCGATATTTTCAGTTCTGCCAATGGCACTCCACTTCCCGGTCAGGTGCAGAAAATTGTCGAATTCCGTGAATATTTATACCTGATGATCCCAAGTGCATTTCAGGTGGTCGTCATTGATAAACAGACCTTTAAGCAAAAAGCTGTGCTCGACTTCTCGGGTACGCAACGCATACCGACCGATGTGGCATTCGGTAATGCTACCACCGGCTATGTAGCGCATGAAAATGATACGTCGGTGACGGTCATTGATATTACCAATTTCTCGATCGGGCGCGTAATCAAAGTAGGAATGCATCCGGTATCAATTGCTGCTGTGGGCAATCAGGTCTTTGTCGCTAATCAATTTGACAATACGGTATCTCAGATCGACACCCGGACCAATACCGTTGTAGCCACGCATCAGGTCGCTCCCGCACCGACATTTATCCGGCCGAATGCGAACGGACATGAAGTGATGGTGCTTTCCCTCGGCGCCGGCAAGCTTGATGGTGCTGCCGTCAAGACCGCGCCGGTGATGACCTATATCGATTCCGGACGCTTTGTGGTAGTCGTCACCCCTATCGACGACCCGCAGTTTGACGGGGCCAATGCCCTGCCGACAAGCTTATCGGTCTCGCCGAAAGAATGGGCGTTTGTTACCGTGCAGAAAGGTGTCATCCGCTTGGATACCAAGGGGAGAATAGATTATAAGCTCGTAAGTGAAGAGGAATATACGCAGTCATATTATAATTTCCGCCGCAATGAAATACTCTTGCTCAAAGGTACCAAAGGCAGTATTATTGATGAAATTAGCGGCGAGCAAAAGACGACCTTTGCCATTCCAAGCGAAGCAACGACCATGATTGGACTCTAGAATGTCTGCGTTTATTACCCAATTACACACCCAGGCGGCGGCACGCTCGGCGACCATTGCCTTTCCTGATGCAACCGATGAACGTACACTCCGTGCCGCCCTGCGATTGCAGGAGGTCGGTATTGTTCGTCCGCTGCTGATTGGTCATCGACCGGCTATTGCCGCTGCTGCCGATCAAGCCCGCCTATCGATTGACTCTCTGACCTGTCTTGACCCCGCCGCTTCTCCGCTCATCGAGGATTTTATCGTCGAATTCACCCGCGAACGTGCAGGTAAAGGAATGACCGCCGCTCAGGCACGGGAAATTCTCCTGAATCCACTCTATTTTGCAGGTATGCTCGTGCGTCATGCTCATGCCGACGGCGCTGTAGCCGGGTCACTTTCGACAACCGGCGATGTGCTGCGTGCGGGGATACAAACCGTTGGAATTCAACCGGATGTGTCGGTAGTCAGTAGCTATTTCCTGATGGTACTTCCCGATAAAACGCTGTGCTATACTGATTGCGGAGTCGTGCCGGAGCCGACCAGCGAACAGCTCGCTGATATCGCCTACAGTGCGGCAGTGAATTATCAAAAAGTCACGGGCGACGAGCCGAAAGTGGCTTTTTTGTCGTTTTCAACACTCGGCAGTGCTCGTCATGCTGCCGTGGACAAGGTTCGCTTGGCAGCTGAACTCTTCCGCATAAAAGCGCCGAACTGTATTTCCGATGGTGAAGTACAGGCAGATGCAGCTCTCGTGCCGTCCGTCGCGTTGAGAAAAGCGCCGGATTCACCCTTGAAAGGCATGGCTAACATACTCGTATTCCCTGACTTAAATGCAGGTAATATCGGCTACAAGCTCACCGAACGTCTTGCGGGAGCAATGGCATTGGGTCCGATTGTACAGGGGCTACGCAAGCCATACTGTGATCTTTCCCGCGGGTGCAGCGTCGATGATATTGTGAATGTCACGGCGATTTGCGCGCTGATGGGGTGAGAAAGTAAGTGGGAAGTGGTAAGTCGATAAGTCGTAAGTTGTTAAGTGGAAAGTGGAAAGTGGAAAGTGGAAAGTGGAAAGTGGAAAGTGGAAAGTGGAAAGTGGAAAGGGGTTAGGATTATGGATTTATATCAACAAGTCCTCAAAAACTCATCCATTGTTTGAGAAGAAATTACCGGTGAATTATCTGCTTGTATTGTGCTAATTTTATGAAAAACATAATAATTCTATTGCTTTTAATTGTCAGTTCCACGGCATTTGGTCAGACCGCCAAAGAGTATTTACAATCAGCAATTGCTAAGCATGCGACGCGTGATTACAAGGGGGCGATTAGTGATTATTCCAAGGCAATTTTTCTCAATCCGGGTGATAGCGAGGCGTATCTTCATCGCGGGAATTGTGAATTTCAGATTGAAGACTATGATGCTGCATTGGCTGATTTTACCAAAACAATTGAGCTAAATGCTAATAATGTCAAGGCATATTACAGTCGCGCCGTGAGCTATGCCACGCAGAAAAAATTTACGGAAGCATTGCGAGATGCTGACAAAGTCATCGAACTCGACACAACCACGCCGAATTGTTTCGTGCTCCGCGGTCAATTACGGGCGACGACCGGCAATAAACATGGTGCATGTGAGGATTTTGCGCGTGCGAAGGCCAACGGTGATACCAATGCCGAACAATTTCTGACGCAGCATTGCGGGAATCAGCAGGGATTCGGCGAGTCGCTGATGTTAGATTGGCCGGATGCGGAAAACTGGAAAATCGGCGACAATCAGGACCAAGGGCAAGTGCAGGTCATGGATTTAATTCACGCCGATGAAACGATTGATAACTGGACCGAACTCGGGAATATGACGGCAGTTAGAGGAGTGATTGGTATTGCAATGGATACGGCAATGAAGCTGATGTTTGACCAAACCATTAAAAATGCACCGGAGGCAAAATTAACCTTCATCGAGAAAGATGAAAAAGCAGAATTTCCGTGGATTATCTTCACGATCGAAGCACCAAAATTCAACAATGACCCGCGTCCGGAGTCGCAGTTATGGTATATTATACAGGGAAAGCAGGCGCTGTATACGAATTTCCGCGCGCTGAAAAAACCTTCTCTTCCCGTTGAACTGAAAGAAAAATGGACGAAATTTTTTAAAACCGGGAAGATAGTCAATAAATAAAGCACAGCATCTGCGGTGCTTATGAGGTAGATTGCAGAACTAAAACCTATTGTGTCTAACATTATGAAAAATATACTTTTAATCGTAATATTCGGTGTGTATTCCGTGGCTTATGCTCAAAAGTCTGCCGAACAGTATATCCAATCGGCGAGTATGAAGCAGACGATGAAGGATTACAAGGGCGCCATCGAAGATTATTCCAAGGCAATTGAACTCAAAAAGAACGATGCAGATGCGTATTTGAACCGTGGAAATTGTGAGTATCAGACAGGGAATTATAGTAAGGCGATCGCTGATTTTTCGAAGACCATTCAGCTGAGCCCAAAGAATGCCAAGGCGTATTTCAGTCGCGCGGTGAGCTATGCGAGCTTAGCCCGTCACGGAGAAGCGCTTATTGACGCCGAAAAAGTGGTCGAGCTCGATCCGACCACCCCGAATTGCCTCACACTCCGCGGTCAATTACGGGCAATGAACGGTAATAAAAAGGGTGCATGTCAGGATTTTGCAACGGCTAAATCCAATGGCGATAAATTAGCCGATAAATATATTGCTCAGTACTGTTCGGGTCCGCAGCCGGAAAAAGGTGAATTTCTCGAGCTCAATTGGCCGGCCAACGAACACTGGAAAATAGGCGAGTGGCAGAATAAAGGGCAGCTTCAAGTGCGCGACTTAGCACGGGAAGAAGTAAGCGGCTCCGGCTGGAAAGAAATAGCAAACATGACGATCATTAAAGGAGCAAAAGGCACCAAAATGGACACAGTCATGAAAATGATGTACGCACAAGCCCAAAAAAAAGCCCTTGACGCCAAGCTCACCTTTATCGAAAAGAATGAAAAAGCAGAGTATCCATGGATAATGTTCACGATCGAAGCGTCCAAATTTTTCAATAATACGCCACCGGAGTCACAGCTATGGTATATCGTGCAGGGAAAAGATGCTGTCTATACAAATTTCCGCGCCCTCAAAAAGTCAAGTATCCCATCGGCCCTCAAGAAAAAATGGGCGGCGTTCTTCAAAACCGGAAAGATAGTCAGGAAGTAGAGAGAGTGCTATGCGCTTAGCGCTCTGGGGATTGGAGGGACTGAGGGGACTGGAGGGACTGCGGGGACTGAGAGGACTGAGGGGACTGAAAGGACTGAGGAGACTGGAGGGACTGAAAGAGAATAAAGAACATAATGGCCGACTTACGACTCACCGACTTACGACTCACCGACTTACGACTTATCAAATTACGACTCACCGACTTACGACTAAATCACTTACACCTCGCCTTGATATTCTGGAATGCACCTGTGAAGCCGAGTTCACCGGCTTTGGACCAGTCTGCGCAGGCACCTTTTTTATCTCCGCTTTTGAATTTTGCTATACCTCGGCCATTGTATGCTTCGGCGTATTTGGGTTCGAGTTGGAGCACTTTGGTGTAGTCCTCAATCGCGCCGCGTTCGTCTTTGAGTTGGTCGCGCGCATAGCCGCGGCTGTAGTATGCTTCGACACTTTTGGGATTGAGTGCGATGGCTTTATTGTAGTCCTCGATGGCGCTTTTGAAGTTTCCTAAGACGGCTTTACTCACGCCGCGGTTGTTGTAGGATGCCACATCTTTGGGGTCGTATTTAAGTGCCATTGTATAGTCTTCGATGGCACCTTTATAGTCTTCGAGGCGTGCTTTGACCACGCCGCGATTATAATAGACGACGGCCGATTTGGGGTCGAGTTTCAGGGATTTAGTATAATCTTCGAGTGCGCCGCGGTAGTCCTTGGCATTATATTTCGCGAAGCCGGTATTGAAATAATCCTTTGCCGTCTGTGCGAGCGTAACGGATTGATGGGTAAGGAGTACTGTAATTAGAATGAGGATGTGTTTCATGGGATTTTACGTATTGGGATTGTAAATATTACTTGCAATTTTCGAGAATGAGCTTAGCTGCCTCGGCGCGACCTAATTGATGTGCTTTGTTCCAATCTATGCAGGCACCCTCTTTATCTTTAATGCTGAGCTTTGCAGCTCCTCTTTCGATATAGGCGAGTGAATAATCCGGACGAATTTCAATCGCTCGGGTAAAATCCTGAATTGCACCGGCAAAATCCTTCATAAGGGTTTTAGCGTATCCTCTGTTGTGGTAAGCAGATGAAAAATTAGGAGCTAATTCAATTACTTTAGTGTAGTCAGCGATTGCAGAACTATAGTCCGCAAGAATTAGTTTTGCTACCCCACGATTGAAGTAGCCGAGATAGTTGTTGGGCTGAAGTTCTATTGTTTTGGAAAAATCTGCAATTGCACCATGGTAATCTTTCTTTTCTGCTTTTGCAGTTCCTCTCGCAGTGTAACCGTCAGCATACAATGGATTTACTTCGATTGCCTTGGAATAATCCTCAAGTGCGCCCGTATAATCTCCCTGCTCCTTCTTTATTTTGGCTCTGTTGCAATAGGCAAGGGAATAATCCGGCGAAATTTCAACTGCTTTTGTATAATCATCAAGTGCGCCTTGACGATCCTGTAATTGCAATTTGACATTTCCTCGGTTGTTATACGCTAATGCATGCTTCGGATCATTTGCGATTGCTTGGGTGTAATCCTGTATTGCACCAGCATAGTCTTTTAATTCTCCTTTGGCATATCCTCGGTTGTGGTAAGCACGGGAGAAAGTAGGGTTACGTTCGATGGCTTTAGAATAATCTTCAATCGCTGCTTTATAATCCTCAAGTTCAGCTTTTGCATATCCGCGATTGTGATAGACCCGAGAGGAAGTATTCCCATGAGCAATCGCCTTGGTGTAATCGTCAATAGCTCCCTGAAAATTATTCTGTTGAAAGTGTAAGAGACCTCTACTTTCGTACACGGACGAATCTGTTGGTGTTATTTCGAGAACCTTTGTATAGTCGTTAAGTGCACCTTGAATGTCATTAATGCTTGATTTGGCGCTTGCTCTCACGGCATAGGCCTCGGCATCTTGAGGAGAAATACGTATCGCTTGTGAGTAATCTTCAATAGCTCCACGGAAATCTTGCAGGCTTAGCTTGGTGTTTCCCCGGTTTAGATAAATTGTCGAAACACTAGGCAAAAGCTCTACCGCTTTTGTGTAATCATCAAGTGCGGATAGGTAGTCTTTCCGATGATATTTTGCCAATCCTCTACTAAAAAATGCCTGGCCGTCCTGACGGTTGAATTCAATAGCTTTTGAGTAATCATCAATTGCGCCGGTATAATCCTCAAGCTGAGCTTTGATATGCCCTCGATTGAGGTATGCCGGGGAGTTGCTAAAATTTATTTCGATGACTTTGCTAAAATCAGCCAGCGCGCCGCGTAAATCCAGAACTTTAGCTTTTGCATTCCCGCGATTAAAGTATGTCTGCCAATTATCGTGACTTAGTGCAATTACTTTGGAATAGTCCTGAATTGCTTCTGAATACTTGTGAAGCTCATCGTATGTATATGCTCGGTTGGCGTATGCTGTCACATCCTCAGGGCTGAATCTTACAGATAGAGTATAATCTTCAATCGCTCCACGGTAATCTTTGAGTTCAATTTTAGCATCTCCACGGGCTATGTACGCTCTTGAATACATAGAGTCGAGTGCTATTTGCATGGTAAAATCCTGAATGGCACCGGTAAAGTCCTGCAGCATTGCTTTGGCGAATCCCCGTCGATAGTGTGCTTCCGGATAGTCGGATTTTAGCTCAATCGTTTTCGTGAAATCCTGAATGGCACCTCTGTAATCTTTCTGATTGTTTCGTACATAACCTCTATTGTAATAAGCATAATGCATTTCAGGAACGAGCGTGATGACGGCCGTAAAGTCATCTATTGCACCCGTGTTATTACCCATGGTTGAATGTACAATTCCGCGATTAAAATACGCATAAGCTTCACTTGAGTCCAGCTCTATCGCCTTCGTATAGGCCTCAATCGCTCCTTGATGATCTTGACGGCTTGACCGCACAATTCCTGAGTCGATGTACGCTTGTGCAGATTGTGCATACGTCGATTGGATGGCGATACAAGCCGGAAATATGAGCATAATGAGACGGAGTATCGGTATATTTTTCATCGATGGATTGAGATGTTGCTGCGGGTAAAAGATAACTTATTCCGCGAATTTAATGATATTTCGGTAGGTACTATCTACAAGACTCGTGATATCGTGAGCTCTACCGTAAATTTTTTGGGGGATCATCGTGAACAGCTACCGATAATGGTTGCCAAAAGCTGGATTGTCCTCGACCAGCGAATGATAGGCGGTGCGACAGGTGGCGGTTCGGGAGACAATGCAACACAAAAAAAGCAGAAACTTCATATTGAAATTTCTGCTTTTTCTGTGAGAATTTATTGAAAAATAAAACTATATATCAATAAATAGTGTACGTATTCTGTGGGCGGTGAGGGACTTGAACCCCCGACATCCTGCTTGTAAGGCAGGCGCTCTGAACCAACTGAGCTAACCGCCCTTTTCCTCAAAGGGAGCGCAAAAATACAATTCTTTTCCGATGTAGCCAAGCGCTTTTTGGGTTTTGCCGAAAAAATATTTTCACTCGTCCTCACGATACCGGCTCTACGCGACGAATTTCTTTTACGGCTGCTATCAAAAAACGTTCGATGCCTCCCCGGAGGGTCATCATATACATCGGGCAGGTCTTGCATGCTCCGAGCATGCGTATTTCAGCAACGCGTGTCTCGACTTCATAGCGCACAAATTCCACATCGCCGCCGTCCTCCTGCAGATACGGGCGCATCTCCTGCAAGGCGCCGATAATGCGCTCTTCAATTGAGTAGGAATATTCTTGAGATGGTGTATGTTCCATATGTTATTATTACGTACAATGTCATAAGCGGAAAGTATTCGCACTACGCTGGGAAAGCATCCCATACCTCGTGCTACAATGTAATCTGCACCAGCGGCTGCGCAGAGGCCTGAAGATTCGCCCGGCGCACCTGACGGACAAGCTCTGCGGTAATATTGCGCAATATCTCACCCTGCGCGAATTCTTCGGGATTGAGCACTACCGGCAGACCTTCGTCACCGCCGGCACGCGTGCCGAGCGTGATGGGGACTTCACCCAAAAGCGGAACACCATTCTCGTCGGCGACTGTTTTTCCGCCGCCCTGACCGAAGATGTAATACTTGTTGTCGGGTAATTCCGGTGGGGTGAAGTAGCTCATATTTTCAATAATACCAAGAACTTCGACATTTACCCGCTTGAACATCGAAATACTGCGTCGCACATCACTAAGTGAAATTTCCTGCGGCGTGGTCACAATCACCGCGCCTGTCAGCGGTACACGTTGAGTAAGCGTAAGCTGCACATCACCCGTGCCCGGCGGGAGATCGAATACCAAAAAGTCTAATTCTCCCCAATTAATCTGCTCGACCAGGGTATTAAAGTATCCGGCGAGCATTGGCCCGCGGAGAATCGCTGCTTGATCGCGCTGCATCACAAAGCCAATCGAGGCGACCTTCACACCATAGCGTTCGTTCGGCTGACCGATAATGCGTCCGTCAGGTAATTTTTCTGCCTCAAGCTGATGCCCGACCATGTCAAACATCGTCGGGGCGCTTGGTCCATAAATATCAGCATCTAATAGACCTACGCTCGCACCTTTCATGGCAAGCGCTGCGGCAATATTGGCAGCTATTGTTGATTTGCCTACGCCACCTTTGCCGGAAGCGACAGCGATTAAATTCCGTACATTGGGCAGGACGCTCATCGAGCCGGTGCGGTGCACATCCTTTTCACGGACAAACACAACCGGCGCAATTCCCTGCACAGCACCACGGGCTGCCTCGCAGCATGCCTGATCGATGGCGGCAGCTATCCACTGTATCGGCGGCGTGAGCTGCAGGTAAATTTCGGCGGTGTTTCCTTTGATTTCTATCGAGTGAATGGCGCCGAGTTCAGAGAGCGTTTTTCCAAAATCCGGGTCGGAAACTTCGCCTACAGCACTGTGCAGGCGCAAGAGTTGTTCGTCTTCAGTCATGAATTTTTAAGGTGTGAATTGTTAAAAAATATCTAAATCTTCTACAAAATTACCAAAACTTGACTACTTTTCAGGCAAACACCTCACAGGAGGCAAAAAACCTTTTGATAAAAGATACTCTTATCGTAGTTTTGCCGTCCGTTTAACTATAGTGTTTCTATTTTACCAAATCTTTTGGAGTCTTCTAATGAAAAAAATTACAATTCTACTTGTTCTTCTTTGTGCATCGCTGTCGATCGGCTCGGCGCAAGTGCAGAAGAGAGTAAGTCTTTCAGCTGTCCCGAATGCAGCGTCAAATATTGCTCCTGCGGCCCATCTTTCGACGAATTTACCGCTTGTTGGCACTCCGCATCGTGGTGGTAATGGTCCGGTTATGTCGTCGTTTTTATCACCTGCCGAGATAATACGCGCCGGGTATGCAGCTCCTCAAGATGACTCAGGATGGATTATTCCGAATGCAGTACCGGGACAAGGATTCCTTTGGGGTGCCGGTATTTGCCAAGTACCTTCAAAAGTAAATTTACGGAACGCTCAAGGTGCGACAGTCGAAAACAGTGTCATTGGTTTTGCTCAGTTTTTTCCTCCTGATGCGGTCAACAGAGCAGGAAGATTGACAATTGATACGGTTGCTATGCGCCCATTTCAGTTCCCAAATGGCGGAGTCGTAAAGCCACCGGTCAAGCAATCAGTGCTTCTGTTCGGCTATGCGGTTAAAGCAAATCTTCAAAGCCCCAATGGCTGGAATTTCTCGCTCAATGATCCCCTGCTCCGTCAGTTGGGCTCAAGCGAGGTGGAAATTCCTGCTGAAGTGATTAATTCCCGTACCGTCATTAATACAGATAACAGACTCGAAAATATCCTTAATACAGTAGTACCGGTGCCTAATTGGACAGTCGAGGCAGATGAGACATTTGGCTTTGTATTCTACATGCAAAATGACGAAGACTCACTGGAAATGTACGGTACATATATGACCGACCAAACTGAAAAGGACAGCACCAAGACTCTCGGATACTTTGTCCGTCGTGAGTCAACGACCGGTAATGAATATCTTACGAAGGAGTCGTATTTCGGCTATTATAACGCAAGTCCTACCTTCCAACAACAATTCCCATCCATGGTCAACCGTGCTATTAAGTCGAACTTCTTCTGTGTGGCTGTCGGTAATTTAGAGACATCCTCTTCCGTCGAGACCCTCTCCGACGATGCACGCGCATTCGCATTAGAGCCGGTAAGTCCGAATCCTGTCATGGGGGCTACCAAGATTCAATTCTCGCTCCAGCAGCCGTCACAGGTCTCTCTCCGCGTGACCAACTCACTCGGTCAGGTCGTGAAAGAGCTTGCAAGCGGCGCGATGAATACCGGTACCTATTCGGCTGATTTTGATGCCAATGACCTTCCGACAGGAATGTATTACTACACACTCGTTGCCGGTACACAATCTCTTACACGCTCGATGGTCGTCGTAAAGTAAGAATTCCCTGGTACTGTGTCTTTCTTTTTGGGGCGTTCCCGCTTGACAGCGCGAACGCCTTTTTTATTTTACCTGTTTATTTTCAAAGGTTTGCTTATGCGACTCTCTGCGTTCTATACCCTGCTTTTCGTTCTTGTAACATCCGGCGCCTCTGCGCAGACATGGCGGCGCTTAATTGATGCCCCAACCTATGGGCTCGCTGCCAATCCGCAGAATCCGAATACGATTATCGTCGGCGGGCTTGGTCGTACTATCTATCGCACCGAGGATGGAGGGAAAACATGGGCCACTCATTACATCGAATTTCAGTCGAGCGGGAATACCAAGCTGACCAATATATATATTCATGCCCGCGATACAAATATCGTCCTCGCCGGCGGGGCATTTCAATACATCATGCGCAGTGATGACGGTGGACTCAATTGGCATGATTCCTTCGGACAAAATAACAAGCCCGTCTTCGCTACACCCGGAGAAACCCTTGTCGCCGATCCGCATAATCCGGATATCGTCTATGCAGGTGATAATAATTCCAATAGAATCTTTAAAACCCGTGACGCAGGATTGACATGGGATACCGTCGCAAAGCTCGATGTGCCGACACTCTGCACAATTGCCGTGCGCCCCGACAGTGGGAATATTCTCCTTGCCGGCGCTTCTACCGGGATTATTGTCAAGTCTGTTGACTCCGGCAAAACATGGCGCCAAACCGCTCAACTACGGAATTTTCAAGATGTTGAAGTGCCGCGTATTGTGTTTAGCCGGCATGACCCTCGCATCGCTTATCTCATTATCGCGTATTTTAATTATAAAAACAGACCAAGCGGCGGCGTCTATAAAACCACCGACGGCGGTGAAAATTGGTTCGCTACCGGCCTGCAGGACACAAGTTTCTGGACCGTCGCTACACGTACTTTTGGCGCTGATGACGAGGTGTTTGTCGGAGGATTTACCGATGAACTGTCGCAGGATCCGAAGACGATGATTGCCGGACCGGGACTCGTAAGACGTTCGCAAAATGGTGGTAATTCATGGGTTGGTGTTGATAAAGCCATCGACTGGCTGCCGATAGAAACCAATAAAAATATCTGGATGATGAAATTTATCGGCACGACCCCCGCGACCGAAAAATTATATATGGCGACTGAAATGGGCTTTTTTGTTCTTGATGCACCAAGCGATGTCACCGAAAACCCTTCGGAAATGCCCGGGGCCGATATTTCGGCAAGCATTGCGCATGGGGTATTACGGATGCGTATCCCTCCGGACTATATCCGCACGCCACAGTATGAGGTAGAAGTGTATGACCTGAGCGGGAGAAAGGTATTTGAGACGAGTGCCTACTATTCTGTTCGGGAATTCACCCTTCCGGCTATCGCAAAAGGTGCCTATTGCTGCCAAATTTCAAGCGGAGACATAAAAAAGAGTGTGGTCGTGGTGAATGAATGAGAACAGTTTCATTTCTAAATAAAAGTGAATTTCTGACTCTGCATTACGGAACAAATAAGTGAATCATCCGGTTACGGTATTTCTTACAAGAATAATACTATGCGTACATTTCTTATACTACTGCTCCTGCTTGGTATGGCATCCTTCGGTACCACGACTGCGCAGTGGAGACGGCTGATTGCCGAGCCGACATTTGGGTTCGCGGCGAACCCTCAGAATCCCAAAACACTCTATGTCGGCGGTATCGGACGGCAGATATTCCGTTCGTATGATGGCGGGAATTCGTGGGATACGCTCGTCGTGGAATTCAAGACCGGTACGACGCGCTTTACGAATATTTTTATTCATCCGATTGATACAACTATTCTTATTATCGGTGGGTTAGGCTTCGGTACAATTCGCCGGAGCACCGATGCAGGCGCCACTTGGGATATCGTGCTTGAGCAGCTGAGTCCGCTTAGCTTGCCCGGTGAGACGATTATCGCCGACGTCAATAACGCAGATGTCATTTATGCCGGAGATTTACGCTCAACGACGGTCTATCGCAGTGCGAATCGCGGTGCGACCTGGGATTCGATTTCCACGGTCGATGCACCGGCACTGTGTACGATGACGATGCTGCCGAACAGCACGACAATGTTTGCCGGATGCACGGGAGGGACGATTCACAAATCGACCGATGCGGGCAAAACATGGCAGCAGGTGGCGAAGCTCATCAATAATGCAGGAGATGATGCAGAAGTACCGCGTATAGTATTTAGCAAGCGTAACCCTTTAGTAGGATATGCTGTTGCGTCGTATTTCTACTATGTGCTCCGTCCGAGCGGAGGACTTTTTAAAACCGAGGACGGCGGCAACACTTGGAAGCTGATTGCCTTTGCCGACACGAGTTTATGGTCGCTCGCAGTGCGGTCGATTGGAGCGGAAGATGAAGTATTTGTTGGTGGTTATACCGATGACTTCGGCGCACCTCAGCGCGTACCAGGTCAGGGAATTGTGCGGCGTTCGCAAAATAGTGGAAGCAGTTGGCTGAGAATCGATCATCACATCGACTGGATTGATACCATTCATCAGAATGCATGGATGATGAAATTTGTAGGGAATACACCGGAGACAGAGAAATTATACATGGCGAGCGAGGCGGGATTTTTTGTGATGGATGCCCCAAGCGGACTTGATGACAAGGAATTACATTCTCAGTCTGCCGATTGGAATGCGCGTCTGACGCATACACTGCTCACGATTACCTACCCTGAAGAATGTGCAGGGAAAGCAGACCTGCGGGTGCGGCTGACGTCGCTGATAGGCGAGAGAATTCTCGAAGGAGTATCGCATGGGGAGCGCACATTTCCGGTGGCGAATTGCCCGAGTGGTGTCTATTCCTGTGAGATTTCCGACGGCATGACACAGCGGCGTATGCTGCTTATATGTGAGTAATTGCTACTATAATTGTAGTAATCAGTTAGAGCTGATTCCTAAAAAAATCACGATTATTCTGAAGGAAAAAAATAGTATGCAGGGAATTGAAGAAATATGGAGTAATATTTTTTTGGTTTGAATGAATTAAATGTATAATATTGCAATAAGTAAACACGTAAATTATTTTTCTATTTATCAAATCTCGAAGGGGTAGAACATGAACATGCTCTCTACACACGTTCGCAGCCGGTTCGTATGGCTGCTTTTTGCTATTCTGCTCGGCAGCTTTGCCGGAGCGATTGGGCTACGCGCTCAGGATCTTGATCAGGGTGAAATTACCGAAGGTCTGGAATATGACTTTGGTATCCCGCATTGCTGGAAAGAGACAGGAGAGGCGATGCGCGGTATTTCGCCGGTGCAATTATGGGTATCGTCAAAAGTCGATACGAAGGCGACGATTACGAACAAAGCACTTGGTATTAATCAGACATATTCAATCACCGGCGGTCAGGTCAAGGTGATTCCACTGACGGATGCCTTGATGAATCTTCAGAGTGAAGTGTCGAAGCCATTCGGTATTCACCTCTCAGCCGGCGCTCCTGTCGCCGTAACGGTCTTTATCAGCTACCGTTGGTCGGGTGAAGCATACCGTGTGATTCCTGTCGATTGGCTTGGTAAAAAATATTACACACTCAATCTCTATCAGGATAAAACAGACGTTATCCGCCCTTCACAAATCCTCATCGTCGCTACCAAAGATGAAACAAAGGTAAAATACACACCGACAGTTCCTACCGAACGTGGCACACCAGCCGGAAAAACAGCCGAAGTAACGCTCCAAAAAGGCGAGACGTATTTGATTCAGGCGCAGCAGAACAGCGATTGGACATTTGTCGGGGGAGATTTGTCGGGGACGTATATTGAAGCAAGTGAACCAATTGGCGTGATTTCCGGGCATACCAAAGGAGCATTCCCACGGTACAATGCGACGATGCTTGGGCGTCCGGCGAACTTCATGCGTAATATGATTATCGATATGATGTGGCCGATTGAGCTTTTGGGTACGGAATACATTTCGGCGCCGATTAAATACATCAATCGTACCCGTGGGGTCGATCCAGATGATTATGGTGATTTAATTCGCTTTGTCGCTACGGAGAAGAACACCCAGCTCTATCAAATGCGTCAGGATGGTACGGGCGCATATCCGATTGGAAAAGTGCTTGACAAGGGAGATTATTTTGATATTGTAAATCAAGAAGTAGCAGCACATTACCGTAGTAATAAGCCGGTATTGGTCGGCCAATACGGCAAAGCATGGCGCGATCATCAGGTCAACGGCACAAAAGTCGAAAGCCCGCTGAATCCATCACGTAACGGCTGCGGCATGATGCTTGTGCTCGCACCGATTGACCATTGGACAAGCTATACGACCTTCCGGTCTGCGGATAATATGGACAATTTCTGCTATGTGACATTTGCGACGACCGATGAGTCGAATCTCAAATTTGACGGTAAGAGTTTCCGTTCGTACTTTGGCTCGGGAATTAAACAGATTGCCGGCACTAATTACAGCTATGCCATCAAGCAGATACCATCCGGCGATCATACGGTCGAGGGGGCAAGCGGTGCGAAATTCGCGTGCTATGCCTATGGAAATTATGATTATTCCAAAGACGGCTTTGCTTATGGTTACCCAACGGGTATGAATTTCTCGATCCGCTGTCCCGATTCGCTTGCCGTGGTTGATAATATGAAGTGCGGTACTGTGACCGGCCTTGCAACAGCCCTGCCCGACACCTCCGATTGCGCGCAAATCTTCAGCGTTCGGATGATAGATGAGCAGTCTAAAAACTATACATTCCGCCTTGACGATACGTTCGTATCCGGCGCGAAGCTTGCTCCCTTTACGCTCACGGTCATTGACCCGCGTCAGCCGGCGATAGCTGTAGTGAAGGTGCTTTCCCGCTCGGGGCGGTCGATTACCAGAACGTATAACTATATCCCCGAGCAGCTTACAGCATCGCCGACACTTATTAATTTCGGCACCCTTGCTCCCGGCGACACGCTCTGCCGTTCCATTACCCTGACGAATCCCGGCTCCGTCCCCGTGACAGTCAAGTCACTCCGGATCAAGCTCGCACAGAAAGAATTCTTTATCAAGCCGGGCAGCTTCCCGATTACCATCGACCCGAAATCAACGGCTACGGTAGATGTCTGCGCATCTGCCTTCGAGCAAAAAGAAGCGACGATTATCGACTCTGTTCTTGCTGAGCTTTCCTGCTACGATCAGCCAATTGCCGAGCTGCGTGTGCGGAGCGAAAAGCCGAAAGTCTTTATCACGGATGTGAATTTTGGTGAAGTACCGGTCAATACCGAGCGCAAGCTCAATTGCGATATCAAGAATGTATCCGATAAGGTCGATGTCGTCCTGACCGGTATTGACAACTGGTCCGACAAGCAGCACTTCCTCCGTACGGAGAATTTGAGTTTCCCGATTACCCTCAAGGCCGGAGAGACCTATACGTTCCAAGTGGTTTATAATCCGCTTTCGGAAATCAATATTCAGCACTCGACCCGCGCTACGTTTACCGTAAATACTGATATTATCAAAATTTACTCCGATTGGACAGGTACCGGTATTGAAGCCGGTCCGGTCATTACGGGATTCGACTGGAAAGAGCGCCGTGTGCTTGATAATTTTGTGGATAATATCACAAAGACAGATGGTTACGAAGCTACTATCGAATACGGTAATACGGGTAATACACAATTGACCAATGTCCAACTGACCGTATCCGGCGCTGACGGACAATACTTTACCGTGCCTGTCAATGAAGTACCCGGTTCACTCTCCAAGGGCGAGCCCATGCGTCAGATGAAGGTCTTCTTCAAGCCGGAATGGGTAATTGGCAGCCGCGCAGGTGAGCGTCCGTATGAAGTGACGCTGACACTCAGCGGTAGTGGCAAGTCAGCTACGGCGAAATTAAATGGTGTGGGCGTTCAGCCGCATATCGAAGTCCTTGATACGCTTCGCTTTGGAAGCTTGGCTGTGAATTCCTCGAAGTCAGACAACAGTTGGGCCAAGAGCACCGGTTCGATGAAATTATCTCTCACCGGCACGATTACCGGTATTCGCGTAGCCGGGAAAGATGCCGCTGCTTTTGTGATCGACCCGGCATTCTTTACGCAGAATCCGAATCCTATCGTGGTGCCGACCGGCAGCTCGGTTTATGTGCCGATTACCTTCACGCCGAATCAACCCCGTACCGACTTTATGGCCGAATTACTGGTCGAAAGCGATGCTCCTGAGCAGCCAAAGACAATCCTTCTCGGTGAGGGCTTCCAGACGAGCTTCCCGGTAAGTGTCGAAGCGACCGATCATGATTTTGGCAAGCAATTTATTACCCTTACCAAAGATGGTCAGGTCTCGATTAAGAATACAAGTGCGACCGTCGTCGGTACTGTCGTCGATATGCAACTCGCCGGCAACGATGCCAATAATTTCCAGATACTCTCTCCTCAAGTGCCGTTTGACTTGCAGCCGGGAGAAACCGTACTCGTCGATGTGCGCTTTGGTCCTACCCAAGAGCGTCCGTTTGACGCGCGGATTGATTATACCGTCAAGTGGGCAGCCCCGCAAACTCCGAATTCGATGGCTGTTTCCAAGCTCATCGGTGTTGGTGAGGTGATTCATTCTCTCGTGCAGATTGGCGAATATCATGCTTTGCCGGCTGAGAATATTACCGTGAATTTCGAACTCAAAGATGCGAATATGGATGCTGCGGATGTGCGTGAATTTAAAGCATTTGTACGCTATAATCCACTCATGGTCGCTCCGAAACTCGGGGTCGATAATATCATTACCAAGGGCACACTGACCGATGGCTGGAAGGTACTCGCCGCCGAGCCAACGAACAATAAGGGTGAATTTTTTGTTGATATGGTGCAGGAAGATGCCACCAAGCCGGGATTACGCGGCGCCGGCACACTCTTCTCGTTTAATTTCTTTACGTATCTGAGTGTAGATAAATCAATGCCGATTCCGTGCGAAATGCAGCCGATTCAGCGGCCGTATGTCATGGTTGATAATCGTCCGGGATTGCTGACCATCGATCCAAGCTGTGCTTCACAGATTCGTGCTGTCGTCGGGACGGGCTCGACCTACACGCTCAGCACCATGAATCCTAATCCTACAAGTAGTACAGCAACGATTAAATATTCTATCGGCTTATCGGCGCATACGGTACTCTCGATATATACTGCAACCGGCGAACGTGTGGCGACACTCGTCAATGAGTTGCAGCAGCCGGGCACTTACGAAGTAAGCTTTGATGTCCATACGCTTGGCCTGCCATCCGGTGCATATTCGTATCGTCTTGAGTCGGGTCAGTTTACCGATACCAAGTCGCTCATTATCCAAAAGTAATCGGCGATAGAGATACACACAAAAAAAACCTCTTCCTGAAGAAATTCGGAAAGAGGTTTTTTTATACGTGAATGCATTAATTCACTACATAATGCAGTAATTCACAAAGAATTGACTCAAATATCTCCGGCAAGTGCGGCTAAATGTTTTGGCGGATGGGAGAGGAATTCCCGCCTGTAAGCAGCTTGGCAGAGAGCCCAAGACTTGGCTAATTCGGAAATATTCCCTGCGGCGGCGAGCGATGTAAAGAGTAATTCATAGCCGTCATCCTGCACGCGATCGATGTCGAGGATTTTGCGTGCATGCAGTGTAGCTTGAGTGGTATTACCTTGGGATAAATAATAGTTACCGACGGTAGTAACGGTATTTATATACAATTCTTTCAGTGATTCGCGTTCAAAACTCGACCAGTCTTCGAAAGAGTCTTCCTTCAGAAATTCGCCTGTATAGAGGGTAATTGCCTGCTCATACATGCGAATTTGTGCTTCGAGAGTCGATTGCTTCGGAGCTTTACTGACGAGGTTGCGGAAGGTCAGAAAGTCAATTTCCGCACCTGCGCCGAGGTCGAGCATGTAATTTTTACCGACAATTTTAATATATGCCGAGGGCTGTCGCGGCTTGATGGAAGGCTCGAGTGCCTTGCGGATATACGAGACGCAATTCCAGAGTGTGGGGATGAGATTCTTGCCGGCGGCATCGAGCCACAGGATATCGATGAGCTCGTCGGCCGAGACGGATTTACGGTGATTCAGGAGGAGGATTTTGAAGATATCGCGGGCTTTTTTGCGCTGCCAGTCGTCGCTTGTAAGTTCGCGATCTCCAATCATTACCGAGAAATGACCAAATGTCTGAATGCGAATGCCGGGCGCGGCTTTCTGTTTTTTGATTACTTCGGGCGGGGTAACGGTCGTCAGGACAAATCCCTGCTGCTTGAGAGAATGTGTTTTTGTGAGAAAATCGCCCGTGAGCGAGGTTTTTGCTGAATTGAGAAGCTGTTCGGCCTGTTGACGTGTCTTTTGAATTTGCGCATCAAGAAGGATTTTTTCGGCATTTTTCCGCTGCTCGACTTTTGCAATTATCTTCGATGTGTCCTGCAGTCGTCGGGCATACTGAGCCGCCGATTGTGTGTCGCCATTGTGGGTTGCGCACGATTGCAGCTGTCGGAGGGAGGACTGTATCAGCGAGTAGGAGTCGATTTCTTCAGCCAGCCCCATTGCTTTATGGGCATAGGTCAGTGCTTGGGAGGAATCGCCGAGCTTTTCATTGCATCGGGACATCAGCAGAAGCGTTTCGGCTGAGCCGTCTTTTACAGATGAGGATGAAAAGAGATGATAGCTTTTGTGAGCATATTCGAGCGCTGTCTCAAAATCAGAGTTTTGCTCAAAGATACAGGCAATATTATGGAGCGTAGAAGCCTCACCGACGGGGTCTGAATAGGAGGCCGAGATCTCGAGCGCGCGCATGGCATAGCTGAGGGCGAGGGAATCGTTGTTCATTTTGCCGTAAATACAGCATGCATAATTAAAAAGCGAGGGCAGAAGTCGTTTCATACCAATCAACTCAGCTTGGGCAATACTCCGCATGGTATAGTCGAGAGCGCCGGTGTAATTCCCGAGATGAAAATAGACCGAACTGATATTTCCCAGAATGCTGCTTGCAGCCATTCGATCGCCGCAGTGCTCGGCGATAGCGAGTCCTTCGGTTGAATACTGAAGCGAGGTCGTAAAGTCGGACATCCGAAAATACAATTCACCCAAGCTGCTCAGGGCCTTGGCTGTCTGATCCTCAAGCGAAAATTTTTTGGCAAAGGCAAGCTGCCGCTCGGCATAAAAGATGGCTTGAGCATATTCTCCCATGGTATGGTAGATAATGACAATATTGCCGAGCACAGGCAAGGTTTCATGAGCGAGGTCAGCCAGATCAAGGATAGAGTAGGCATTGAGAAATTCTTCTAACGCTTCGAGTAATCTACCGCGGGAATAATAGAAAGATCCCAACCCCTGGAGGGCAATCGCAATTTTGCGGGCATCTCCCACATCCTGAAAAATATCAAGGACTTCCTGAAAAATTGCAAATGCTTCGTCGAGCAGCAGAGTCCTATAGAATATCTTCCCTTTAACGATCAGTGCATCACCCTTGCCGACAGAATAACGGCAGGCAATTGATCTGGTAAGTGCCTCCTCGCACATCGCCCTTGCGTCGTCAATTTTCCCTTCTTTAAATGCCGCTGCGGCAGACGCAGTAAGGAGGTCTATTTCGGATTGAATGGATGCCGATGGCGCTTGAATAGTCGTCATGGTAGCATAAATTGACGGATGAATTGTTTCGAATATCATGAATTACCGGGCTGCAAGCTCTGCCAAAAAAAATGGAGGCGTGGAGCCAAGTTCTTTTTTATAAGATAATTGACACGATCTCCAGGCCTTTGAAAGCTCGGATGTTTGATTGTTGTCTGCCAGCACCGTGAAGAGCAGTTCATAGGCATCTTCATAGACTCTATCGACTTCAATTGCCCGGCGGGCGCACATCACTGCATCGAGAACATTGCCATTATCTGCATGAAAATTACCAATTTCGATCGTGGCGTGCAAGAAATTTTCTTTCATGGATTCGCGCTCATAGCTCGCCCATTCTTCGAAGGCATCTTCTTTGAGAAAGTCGCCGTGGTAGAGGGCGACGGCCTGCTCATAAAGCTGAATTGTCTCGGATAGCTTGGCCTGTTTTCTGCCCCGGGCGATGAGGTCTTTGAAGGTCAGAAAATCTATATCTGCATCGGAACCGAGGTCGAGCAGATAATTTTTACCGGCGATTTTGATATAGGCCGACGGCTCACGCGGCTTGAGCTTCGGCTCGAGTGCTTTGCGTATGTAGGTCACACAATTCCATAGTGTTGGGATGAGATTCCTGCCGGCAGTTTCGCTCCACAATGTATCGATAAGCTCGTCGGCGGAGACGGATTGCCGGTGGTTAATAAGGAGAATTTTGAAGATGTCCCGGGCTTTCTTACGTTGCCAGTCTTCGCTGCCGAGCTCGTGTCCATTGATTGTGACGGCAAAATGGCCGAAAGTATGAACGGTGATGGGGCGTTTATGCCGGCGTTCTTTAGGCGGCTCGGTAAGAGTGCCGTGGGCAAGAACGAATCCCTGCTGTGTGATGGTCGATGTTTTATGTAAAAAATCATCGGACAGCGGGTGTTTTAATGTAGTGAGTAATTTCTCGGCTTGTGAGCGTGTTTTTTGGAGTTGTGATTCAAGCATGAGTTTTTGTGCCGTCATGCGCTGATGTTCTTTGTCAATTATCGTCGATGCCGCTTCGAGCTGCTTGGCGTAGTCTTCGGTGCGTTCGTGGTCATGTATCAGAAGCGCCAGGCGATGTAGGTGTCGAAGAGCTGACTGCAGAAGTGCGTGCGAATTAATACTTTGGGCGATAGCCAGAGCCTGCTCGGCTGCTTCGAGGGCGAGTATGGGGTGGTCAGTCTTTTCATGCGCCGATGCTATCAGCAGCAGAGACTCGGCTTCTCCTTCTTTTGTCGCCGATTCACAGTGCAGGCGATGACTCTTTTGCGCATAATCGAGCGCGATACCGGCATCGCCGTTGTGGTCAAATATACGGGCAATATTCATCAGAACATTGGCCTCGCCCACGCGGTCGGAGAGGGTGGTATAAATACCGAGCGAACGCATGGCATAGTCAAGCGCGAGAGAATCGTTGTTCATTTTTCGGTAGATAGAGCAGATTTGATTGTAGCAGTAGGCGAGATGGCGTTGGTCTTTATTCTGCTCGGATAAGGCAATACTCTGCATCATGGAGTCGAGTGCGCCGGTATAGTTTTCGAGTTGTAAATAGACCGAGGCGATGTTACCTAATATCCAGCTTTTGGCATCGGTGTCATTCTTTTCGGTAGCACGCAGGAGCCCTTCGGAATAATAGGTAAGCGAGGTAGCATAGTCGCCAAGATGAAAGTATGAACTTCCTAAACTATTGAGTGCCTTGGCAATATGAAAGTCGAACATATAGTGTGTAGCCATATTCAGCTGCTTTTCGGCATATTCAATTGCATAGTGATATTCACCGAGGAGCTTGTATGTATAGGCGATATTTCCGAGTAAGGCGAGAGAATTGCGTTCGAGTCCCGCAAGCTCAAGGACGGCGTACGCATTGAGATACTCTTCGAGTGATTCGAGGAGACGTCCGGTCGTAAAATACACATTGCCAATTCCCTGCAGCACCCGTGAAATACCGAATGCATCGCCGGCTTCTTCAAAAATATCGGCTGCTTGAAGGAGGACTGCGAGTGCATCATCATAGCGGAGGAGATTGCTATAGGCCCAGCCGACATTCCAGAGCGCGCGTCCTTTTTCAAGAGGGTAGGAATACAGTGTCGCCAGTTCAGCGGCCCGGTATCCGAGTTCGAGAGCATGCTCATAGGCGCCATCAGACACAGCGGTCATGGCTTGTTCGTTCAGTTCTTTGACAGTATCGTGCGGATTGACAGCAGTATCGGTAGTCATCATAGGAATGTATGCTAATGGATGTCAGTGAGAAGTATGACGCAAAAATACACAAAACCCCGCAGGAGGTGGTGTGGAGTGGTTATGACAGATGAGCCAGCTTTTCGAGGAATTTCGGCGGCAATGCTCCAAGCTCTTTCTTATAAGCTGTCTGGCATGCTTTCCATGCTTTGGCGAGCTCTGAGAATTGATTGTTGTCGGCAAGAGCGGTAAACAAGAGTTCATATCCTTCTTCATAGACCCGGTCAGTTTCAATTGCTTTTCGTGCTGCGGAAATTGCTTCGGGGAAGTTCTGTGCATCCAGATAATAATTTCCGAGGGAGATTAGAGTTTCTAAATACTGTTCTTTTAAGGATTCACGTTCATAGCTTGCCCATTCTTCGTAGGCATCTTCCTTGAGAAAATCGCCTTTATAGAGAGCGATGGCTTGTGCCATCAGCTCGACCCCTGCGGGCTGATGGTGGAGCTTATGTGATTGTGCCAGGAGAGCCTTAAATTCAAGATAATCGATAGTACAATCCGTTCCGAGATCAAGCATATATGCTTTATCCATTATTGTAATATAGGACGACGGCGTATGCGGCTTGATATCCGGCTCAAGGGCTTTACGAATATACGACACGGAATTCCACAGGGTAGGAATGAGATTTTTGCTGGCTGAATCCGGCCATAAAAAGTCGATGAGTTCATCAATAGTTACAGACTGGCGGTGATTGATGAGCAGGATTTTGAATATATCGCGTGCTTTTTTGCGCTGCCAATCTTCGGCCGTGAGCTCGCGGCCATCGATGCTTACCGAGAAACGTCCAAAGGTAGTGACAGTGATGGTATGGGGAGCGGCAGCGATGGGTTCGGCATGGGTATTGGGGGCAAGAATAAAACCCTGATTACCGAGGGCGGCAGGTGTACTCAGGAGTCCGTTTGCCAGTGACGGGGAGGCAGTCACGGCCGTGGCGGTGAGCTTTTGTGCTTGTTTTTTGGTCTTTTCAAGCTCTGACTCGGCGAGACGTTTTGCCGTTTGAGCGTTCTTCTCGTCACGCTGTATGAGCTTTATTAGAGTTTTATGCTGCTTCAAATATCCGGCTGATTCTGTCGTGTTTCCCATTGTCTTGGTAATGCGGGCTAGTGAACTAAGTGCTTCGGCATATGTGGTATTACCTAAATCCTGAGCCAGCTCGAGTACAAGCAGAGAGAGGCGGTATGCTTCGGGAATTTCCCCGAGATCTTCTGAAATCTTTGACAGGAGGGCAAGCATATTGATCTTCCCGCGTTTAAAACCGGTCGATTCATGGAGTGCGAGGCTCTTGCGGGCATAGTCGATGGCGGTAGGAAGGTCACGGAGCTTGTAGAATATCCGGGCCAGATTTTCGAGTGAATTGCCTTGTCCGATGGTATAGCTGATTTGTTCGTTGAGGGCAAGGGACTGCAGCCCATAGTTGAGGGCAAGGGAGTAATTCCCCATTTCGAGGAAAGCATTACTGATATTATAGCAGCAGAATCCCTGATGGCGGAGATTGGCAATTTTCTCGCTTAATACGAGGCCTTGCATGAAGTAATGGAGTCCGCTGGAATAATTTCCCAACTGCATATACACGAGACCTATATTGCAGACGAGCCACCGTTCGATATCCGGATCATTGAGTTCGGACGTAATCGAAAGCGCCCCGAGATAATGCTCGAGAGCAGCCGGATAATTATCAAAATTACAGCAGAGAATCCCATGAATATTCAGAGCGGTAGCGATATGACGTTTATCATCAAGTCGGCGGGCAAGTGTGAGGTATTTATCGGCATAGTCGAGCGCGGACCGATAGTCGGCAAGCATATCATAGCAATTACAGATATTATTCAGTAATGCAAGTGCCTGCTCTTCTTCGCCGGCGAGCAGGAGTGTGATATAGCCGCCGAGAAACTCATCAAGAGCTTTGGAAATTGTTCCTAAATAGTAATAGATATTCCCAATTCCTTTCATAGCTCGGGAAATACCGACCGCGTCTGCCAGATCAAGGAAAATTTCGAGGGAATTATTGAGATATACCAGAGACTCATCGTATTTCGCGTCGCCCGAAAGCAGCCAACTTTTAGCCATCAGGGCATATGCCTGTCCCTTCGGGTATGAGTGATGGAGAGAAAGCTCAAGTGCTTGGCCGGCAACATCGGATAGTTTATCCGTTTGCATGGTCTGATAATAGAGTGCAGCGTCATCATTAAGTCGATCAATATACTCATAAACAGAGGTCGATTCAGGGGGAGCAAAGATGGAGTCTGTATCGGAATCTGGCATAGCAAGACGTAGAAGTATGCGGAAGTGTACGACATAAAGTACCTCCTTGATTAGCAGAGGCTGCTGCAAAATTACTCAAATCATAGTGAAGTACGAGCCCGCCGGCTCGGTTGCCGGCACAGCCAAACACGAAAACGAAACAGATTTGCAGCAAAGGCAAGGTAAAATCAAGGGCATGTTAACCGATTCAAATCCTTAGAATTTTAAGAAATTCCCAACTATTTTCAAACGTAAAGCAAAAATCATAAAATTTTCTTTGATTATTGTGTATATATTTAGTAGTATTGCGACCCAATGAGTAGATTAGGGTGAGAACTGTGTGGATGTAAGGAAAAAAAAGAAGGTCGTCAAAATTATTCTTCTACTCGTAATATACTTGAAAATATATAGTTATTTTATTTTATTCCCCCTTATTCATTTTATTTGGAGACCTTACTTATGAGGCATTTCCTTACTAATGCAACCACTGCACTCGGACGATTCGCTGTTTTCGCCGCGGCTATGGTATTGTTGTCGTTTAACTCGTCAATTGCCGGAAATAGTTTTTCCGACGCATCCGGTCAAGGCGAGGTAACAGACGGTCAAGAATTTTACATTGCGATTCCGCACTGCTGGCGGAATTTAGCCGATGATGTGAACCCCGGTCGGAAACCATACGAAGCATGGGTATCATCAAAAGTATCCACCATGGTAACGATGGTGAACAAATTCAACGGTATCAATATTTCGTATGCTGTTGAGCCCAATAAGACCACCATCATTCCACTGCCAGAGAATCTGATGTCCGTCGAAAGCGAAGTAGCAATGCCGTATGGTATTGTACTTACAGCAAATGACCCGATTTCAGTGACGGTTGCTATGAACTGGAGATCCTCCGGTGCAGCATACAAAGCACTCCCTGCTGAAATGCTTGGCAAGAAATATGCAGCTCTCAGTTTATTCCAAGACAAAACTGATATCAACAAGCCCGGCCAGATCGTTATTGTTGCGACAAAAGACGAAACTACCGTTCGCTGGAAGCTGCCTGCCCACGTAAAAGCCAAAACCGAAAAAGAAACCTACTCAGTGACTCTCCAACAGGGTGAAACATATCTTATCCAGCTCACCCAAAAAGATGCATATCATCAAAATCTTCTTGCAGACTTAACCGGTACTATCATTACTGCCGACAAGCCGATCGCAGTAATTGCAGGTCACACAAAAGGTGCGATGGCTCGCTATGAAGATACGTACTACGGCTTACGGACAGATATGGCTCGTACAGCACAAGTTGAAATGATGTACCCACTGGAAATGGCCGGTACAGAGTTTATGACTTTACCCCGCCTTGTCGCAAACAGACCTGTTCATAAATGGGCTGATGACCATGGCGATATGATTCGCTTTGTGGCTGTTGAAAACGGTACAATTATTTCGCAAATGCGTCAAGACGGTAGCGGTCTCATGCAAAAAAGCACCCCGCTTCAAGCAGGTCAATTCTATGAAATTACGAATATGGAAGATGCAGCATTTTATTCTTCCAACAAGCCGGTCATCGTTGGTCAATACTTAAAAGCCTGGATGATGCATACCTATGGTGAGCGTAAAGGCGAGAGCCCGCTTGGTCACGTTTCCGGTGGTGCTGGTGAGTTCTTCAATGTCACTCCGGTGAATGCATGGCCATCATATGCACAATTCCATTCTCCTGAGAAAAATGCAAATTATGTAAATATTACCTTCAAAACAGAAGATGTGAACAACATTAAATTTGACGGTAAATCACTTCAAGCTGTCTTTGGATCCAGAATTAAAAAATATGAAGGCACACCATACAGCTTTGCATCGAAGGATGTAAGTGATGGCGATCACGTCATTGAAGGCGGTAAATTTGCTGCCTATGCGTATGGTAACTGGGACGATCAGACCTTCCAATACCGCAATTTTGCGTATGGCTATCCGGTAGGAATTAACTTCGCCATTCAATGTGATGATGAGCTCAAAATGGCAGGTGACCCACAATGCGGTAATGTACAAGGTCTCGCACAAGTTGGTCCTGAAAACAGTGATTGTGCAGGACTGCTCTATGTACGTATGCTCGGAGCCGAGTCTAAAAATTATACCTTCTCTACACCAAAGACTTTCTTACCTGGTGACAAACAAACGACCTTTACGCTTCAGGTAATCGATCCTACGAAGCCTGCCAAAGCAGTGGTTAAAGCTGTCAGCCGCTCCGGTAGATACTTGACAAGAACATATGAATATACTCCTGAAGAGCTTACCTTCGCGCCTACCTCTATCAACTTCGGTACATTACCGGTCGGTGATAAACTTTGCCGTACAATTACCCTGACAAATCCAAGTACTACAACACCGACAACGGTGATGAGCCTCAGAATTAAGCTTGCTCAGAAAGAATTTACCATTACCCCTGCCGGCTTCCCGATTACAATCGCGCCAAGCAGCAGCAAAGATGTTGAAGTCTGTGCGACAGCCCTTGAGCAAAAATCTGTAACGGTCATCGATACCGTGATTGCTGTTCTCAGCTGCTTCGAAATGCCAATCAGTGAATTAAAAGTACGTACCGAAAAGCCCAAAGTCTTTATTCAAGATGCAGCTTTCCGCGAAGTGCCTGTCAATACAGAGCGTACGAAAGATGTTGAAATCAGAAATGTCGGTACTGTAGATGTGACACTTACTTCCGTTACATGGCCCGACCATGTTCACTTCCTCCGTACAGAAAATCTTACCTTCCCGATTACCCTCAAAGCAGACGGTGTACATACCTTCCAAGTAGTCTATAATCCGGGATCGACAACAGGTGTTGAAGATAAAACACGCGCAATCTTTACAGCAAATACCGACGAAATTAAAGTATATTCCGACTGGACAGGTACTGGTATTAATGCCGGTCCGTTTATTACCGGTTATGACTGGAACGAACGCCGCGTACTTGATAATTTTGCAGGAGTTACGGAATATCCGTTTACTGTCAATTATGGTAATTCAGAAAAAAGTGCTTCACTTGAGAACGTGACGATTAAAGTCGTTGGTGCAGATGCTCCATACTTTACGGCCGATGTCATTACTGTTCCTTCACGCCTTTCAGCAGGCGAAGACAACAGAACACTTGCCGTAAGCTTTAAGCCAACCTATGTGCCAGGCACACACGATGCAGAACGTGCTTATACACTTCAGCTCGAAATGAAAGGCACCTTCAATGGCGTTGAAAAGACTGCAACCGCAGAGCTCAAAGGTATCGGTGTACAGCCCCACGTAGCCCTTACTCCTAAAATTGACTTCGGTACATTCAAGCCAAACGACACAAAATCAGAAAATGTAGTCCTGACAAGCAATGGTACCATGAAGCTCTCCTTGATGAATAAGATCAAGGGATTCTCTATCGATGGACCGGATGCTGCGAACTTCGTCATTGACCCTGCATTCCTTGCACAAAATCCATACGGAACTCCTGTATCGAATATCGTTGGTAACAACACAATTTCAATTCCGGTGATTTTCACGGCAACTACTGCTCGCGCAAATCAATACACAGCAACTCTTCATATCGAAACAGATGCTCCGGAAAATCCAACGACAGAGCTCGTTGCAATGGTCGTCGAAACAGGTAAACCGGCGCTGAAAACAACGGACGAAGAGCTCAAGCAATACATTACTCTTACAAAAGACGGGAAAGTTGAAATTGAAAATACGGGTGAAGTTGATGTGACCATCAATGAAATCAAAGCACCTCAAGGTAGCTTCTACTGGAAAACATTGAGCAATTACAGCATGCCAAGAACGCTTGCGAAAGGCGATAAACTCGTATTGGATGTTCAATATAGCCCAGTCACTGTCTCCCTTGACGCACAAGGTCAAGTAGCAAAAGATATCGCTACTATTGAATACGTAACAAGCATCGGAAGCTATACTTCGACATTGACCGGTACACCTGACCAAATTGTTTCGCTCGTAAAAGTTGGTCGTCCGGGTAATAATGGTGCATGGTTGAGTGAGTATTCCATCATCGCCGGTGAAACGACAGAATATATTGATGTGAACCTTACGAATGATGAAGTCGAAAACTTAGACAGAGCAGATATTTCTAAATTCACAGTGAATGTGAACTATCTTGCTTCGTTGGTTGAGCCGATTGCCGGAGTTGATAATATTGTAAAAACAGCTCTTACTAACGGCTGGACAGTAGAATCTGCAGTCAATTCACGTCAAGGTGACCGCGGTACTCTCTCCGTTACCATGAGTGGTCCTACAGCACTTCGTGGTGAAGGCTCGCTCTTCCGCTTCAAAATGAATGCATATTTAGGTACAGAATTGAACTCCATCGTTGGCTGCAACATGGATATTCTTGACCAAACGAAAAAAGGATATGTCCTTGTCAATAACCGTCCGGGTAAAGTCATTGTTGACTTGAACTGTAGCAAAGAAATTCGCCGCGTTCATATCAGCGACAATACATACACGCTCAAAGCCGGTACACCGAATCCGGTTGTTTCACACGGAACAATCGATTACTCCATCGGCTTGGATGGTCAAACAAGCGTCGAAATCTACAATGTAATGGGTCAAAAAGTGGCTACACTTGTAGATCAATTCCAACGCTCAGGTCAATATCAAATCGCTTTTGATACAGACGCATTGCAATTGACATCCGGTACTTATACCTGCAAAATCGTTTCCGGTCCTTATACCGAAACAACACAAGTGGTTATCACAAAATAACCTGCGATGACAAACATAAATCCCTCTTTTGGTTCGTCCAAAAGAGGGATTTTTTTTGATACTTTTTGATGAAATGCATCATGAGATTTTTTCTGGTACTTATTGCCTTTCTCTACGGAGTGTCCTGCGCACAATCAGCAGAGAGCGATAAGCCTGTGCAGGGTATCGTTGTTGGTGCCTCGGGATTCGAACATAATTATCTGGATATTGGATATTGCTTTGGCCGGCGGGTGAACTGGCCATCGTCCGACATGCTCAAGGGATATGGCGGACTGGTCATTGGCGCAGAGATTTCGTCGCAAGATAGAGTTGTGGTCGCCCCTAAGCTCTCATATTCGATTAATATGTTTGTGTCATTTGGGGTAAATATGCTCTATTATACCGATTTTAAGACAGCGACATTGCAGTTTCGACCGGAATTTGGTGCAAGTTTGGTAGGAGTACGAGTGGTTTTCGGGAGGAATTTCAACGTTGGGAATTATCCCTTTACCGGGGTCAATAAGAATAATTATGCGATTACTATACTTATTCCTACCTAGAATCAGCTATCGGGCTGTGTAATCCACGAATGGAGAATTGATGAAGCTTCACCCTTCCCTTTTAGCATTTTCTCGATATATTTGCCAAGAATGTCAAATTCTAAATTCACGGCCGTCCCAGCCTTGATAGCTCCTAGCATGGTCACCTCTAACGTATGCGGAATTACCGCTACCATAAGTCGATTCGCTTCAGTGCGTGCTACTGTCAAGCTTACCCCGTCAATACAAATCGAACCTATCGGCACCACATACTGCGAAAATTGCGAAGGAAATTCAATCCACACATTCCAGCTGCCATTCATAAGCTCGATTGAAAGCACTCTGCCGACACAATCGACATGCCCTTGTACAATATGCCCACCCATACGACCGCCTAACTGCATTGCTCGCTCAAGATTGACTCTTGTGCCGGAACTGAGAGTGTGAAGTGTCGTCTTTTGCAGAGTTTCTGCAATAGAAATAACGTCAAATGTGTGCGCTGTACGGCTCACCACTGTCTGACAAGCACCGTTAATGGATATAGAATCATCAATTTTCAAATCATCCATCACGAGTGCACCCTTGACGGTAATCCGTCGGTTAGTGCCTTGAGTGAGCACCGATTGAACAATTCCGATTTCTTCGATAAGTCCTGTAAACATAATTACGTAGATGTGAGTTTGAGACCCAGAATGCCCGCAACGATGAGTAGCATGCATACTAACCGCGCCATATCGCGTGGCTCATGAAAAAGCACCATACCCAAGATTGCCGTTCCTATTGCACCAATACCGGTCCAGATCGAGTACGCAGTGCCGACAGGTAGAGTCTTGAGTGAAATACTCAGTAAATAGAACGAAAGAATCATCCCGATAACCGTAAGTATCGACGGGATCGGCTTTGAAAAACCTTCGCTGTATTTGAGTCCAATTGCCCAGCCAACCTCAAGTAAGCCGGCAATAATGAGAATGAACCATGCCATAGTATTCGGGAGTAGAAGAATAAATACACCATCAAATTACCGATTTTTACCTGAATAGCGAAATTCCTGCCATGGAATTTTACCGCTCTCGATTGACTCCTCGATACTACGATAGCCGGCAGATGCAGATGAGTGATAGGTAGGACATGGTTAACCTACGGTGCAGATATCCCGATATTCAATGTTGTGAGAATCGTAATAAATATCTATTTTTGCACGAAAGTATTCCACGCCGGAAAATTCGTTTGCAGCACGGAAATTCCGATATATTTCCTCGAAACATCTACAATCTATCCCATGAAGGATTTCTCTACGGGTGCGAAATGTATCGCATCACTGGTCGCTATGAGCGCCGTGCTGTGGTTTGGCGGGTCTATTGTCCGCTATGCCATTGCCTTTGATGTGTTTTTGCCCGGTACACTCACGGTCAAGCCGTTTCTTACTCCGGGCGAAGTGAATGCTACGGTGCGCTTTTTTGCGATTACGGGATTCTATACGGCTGTCTGCTATGCGGTGACGTGGGTGTTCTCGATTATTCTCATGCTGCAGTTACGAGGTCGGCTCAAAGCAAATGGTTGGCTGTTTATGTCTTTTGTGCTGTTTTATCTGGCATCGCCGATTGAGCTCTATCAGTTGTGGTATGACGTGCGGCTTATTGAGCTCACCCAACGGATTGATTATCGGACACTTATGGCGACAAACGATATGTGGCTGATCTTTGCCGAGCGCTTTAGTCCGAAGCTGAGTGGGATTGGATTTATATCGATACTTGCACATTTCACGGTGCTGCTGTATGGTATCTGGCAACCTCTGAAGAAAAAAACTCTATGAAAATAAATGCTATTTTCGAAGATTTAACGACACTTGCTACACAATTCGGATATGTCATCCGCAAGGAAAAAGGTTTTTTTCGCGGTGGAAATTGTGTGCTCAATACCCAAAAAATTATCGTCGTCAATGCCCTTGCTCCGTATGAAACGAGGGTGTCAATTATAGCCCGCGTTCTCGCCGACTTGCCCCTTGAAGAGGTCTCTATCAAGCCGGCGGTGCGAGAGTTTATCGAGCGTGAACGGGAGCAAGCCGCAAAATCAGAAAGAACCCCGCAAATTTTCACTATCGAAATGCTCAAGCCCGAGCCGGTACAACCACGAAAAAAACGTTCGGTACACGTCTAAGCTGAGCTGTCCGTCATGCTGCCCGCATAAGCGTTTTTACAACTACTTTCCCAGAGTCTATGGATAATTCTCAGTATCTCCAACCCAATGTCGTCGCACAGCTTGCAAGCATTGAGCTCAAGGCACGATTAGTCGTTGAAGGATTCATCAGCGGGCTTCACCGTTCGCCGTTTCGTGGCTTTAGTGTAGAATTTGCCGAGCACCGCGCATACCGTCCGGGTGATGATATCCGCTTCATGGATTGGAAAATCCTCGGCCGCACCGACCGCTATTACGTCAAGCAATTTGAGGAAGAAACGAACCTACGTTCGATGATTATTGTCGATTCCAGCGCGTCGATGTCGTACGCGTCGAAGGGGAATATCTCAAAATTTGAATACGCGTCCTACCTCGCCGGCGCTCTCTCGTATCTTATGATGAAGCAGCAGGATGCAGTCGGGCTCGCACTCTACGACACCGAAATTCGCACCTTCCTTCCGCCTCGATCCAAGCCATCGTATATTCAGGAAATTTTAAAATCACTTGCTACCGCCACACCGGCAAATACCACCGGTACCGCCTCAGCGCTCGATCGCCTCGCTGAACGTATTTCGCGCCGAGGACTCATCATTATCCTCAGTGATTTTTTCGATGATGTTGAGTCTATCGTCAGCGCGCTCAAGCACTTTCGTCACAAGAACCATGAAGTGGTTGTTATGCAGATTCTCGACCCGCGCGAGCGTGATTTTAAATTCGGGCTCGATGCAAATTTCAAGGACTTAGAGTCAGGCGAAGAGCTCCTCACCCAACCCTATCAGATTCAAAAGACCTACGCCAAAGCGATGAATGACTTCATTGATCGCCTCAAGCGCGAATGCTTCCAGCGACGGATTGACTATGTGCTCATGGATACATCCGAGCCCTTTGATAAAGCACTTCGCAGCTACTTGGCCAAGCGTCAGCGAATGTAGATTGTACCCCCCCTCTACCCATCTCTCTCGACTCAGCGCATAATGAGCAGCGGTAAATGCACCGCACGCCCTGCTGATTTGAATCGTACATAATACATACCCTGTACCAAATTATCGACCGAAAATGTACGACGGTACGAGCCGGCAATATCAGTCTTTGCATACACTGTCTGCTCAATCATGCCAAGCACATTGACGAGGTCAATGGTCGTGTACGACTGCTCGGGAAGGGTATATTCGACCGTCGAAATCCCTTGGCCTAGGATATTCGGATAGAGTGTACATTGAATCGAATCAGCCGGCGGCACGAATACAAATCCTTCGGCTATATGATGTTCCGCAGCTTTTTCTTGTGCCTTCTTCATCACTCCGGGCAGCATTTCCTTTGAATCTGCTGCACCGATAGCAAAGCCAACCCGCGCAGTCTGCCCGGCCGGAAGATTGATAGGTCCGGCACCGATTACCATCGAAATATCCGTCACATTGGACGAACGCCTGCCGAGTCCGCTTGAGAGTGCCTGCCATTTGACATTGCGCGTAAAGCCATTATAAATTCCCGGGTTTGGCCCGCCGGTGCCGTCATTGTCAATTGCAAAAAAATTCAACGTTTGCGGCGTAAGAAGCATTGCAGCGACTGCCGGAAGTGTGTCGGGCTTGATACAATACGCATAGCCGAATCCCATTTGCTCATTCAGCCGGGCTACATTATTCTGTCCCGATGGACTGATATCCCAGTCAAAGTACAGTCCCGCATGAAGAGTCGTAAAATCTTCACCGGATATATTGGTAATATCATAGGTGAGAAAAACAATATTGTCTGTGCTATCTCCCGTGAACTGATACGCTTTCTGTGCTACACGCACTCCGGCATCAGCCGCTTGCACCAGGTCGGTAAATTCCGTTGTGCCGTCCTGCACAGACACAATCCCAGGCATTTTAATCGTAAAGGACTGCACACGTTCAAAGGACTTGTCTTGCTGATTCCCGCTGAAGGCCGAACGTGCACTATTGGAAATTCTCGCCGGTGATGTCCCGACCATCAGCGCACCTTCGAATAGGAGACTGCCGATGCCTTTATACAAGAATCCTACACCCTGAGAATTAGACGGGAAATCATTGTAGCCGATGTTACCAACACTATTGAAGGTGACGGTAATAGCATTGGCAGACATTGTACGGAATGTAGGGTTAGCCGTAAAGGTGAAATTATCACTGCAAACATAACCGGTAGAATCCATGAATTTCAAGCCAATGGTCATTGCATAATTGTCTGGTGTGCCGGCGGGAATCGTAAACATCAGAGGCACCGTCAAAACTTTTTCTTCGAGAGTGAGAAAGTCGCCGGCAAGGATTTGCACCGGTGAAAAGCTTACCTGTACATCAGCAGGTGATTGCGGCACGACGGTGAGAGTACGCACCGGGGAAAGAACATTTTTAATTGTCAGCCGCACCTCGATTTTTTCGCCGATATCATAAATTCCATCACCATTTTCATCCTTTATCTGATACCGGGAAAGCTGGAGCGAACGTGTGCTTCTGTCGGTCACGGCACGGTATGCATTGACGCGTCCATAACCGATGAGCCCGCCATATCCGGGATTGACGGTGTCGATATTATCCGCCGTTGCCTTGAGCTGCTCAGCTGCCTGAAGTGGTGTATATTCAGGGAATCGTTCGCGAATCAACGCAGCTACGCCGGCTGCACATGGAGATGCCATCGACGTGCCCGATTCATTGCCGTAGGTATTGCCGGGAAGGGTGGAATAAATCGACGAACCCGGCGCGCAGACATCGACCGAACGGTGATAATTGGAATAAGCAGCAAGGCGGTCGTCACTGATGGTAGCTCCGACAGAAATCACGCCGGGATAAGCGCCCGGGTAGTACGGACCATTCGTGCCGTCATTGCCGGCGCCGGCTACAATCAATGCGCCAAGTGCTATCGCACTTGCGATTGTTTCGGACTCGGAGGTACCGGGGGAAGGCGACCCCCAGCTACAGTTGATTACCTGTGCTTTCATTGCGGCAGCATAGAGAATTGCTTCGTAACCGTTGTCGACGGATATGCTGGCTCCGTCAGAACTTACCTTTACCGGCAAGATGCGTACATTCCGCGCAACTCCTGAGATACCGACACCATTATTAACGACAGCAGCAGCAATTCCTGCCACATGAGTACCGTGGACATTACCCGGATGGGGATCATTATCCTGCTGACTCCCCGAGTTCCCGACAAAATCCCATCCATGCCAGTCATCGACGAATCCATTGGCATCATCATCGACGCCATTGGTACGTTTGTCGCGGCCTTGGGAATCGGTGCCGCTTTCGCCGGGATCGATGTACATATTAGCTGCTAAATCTTCATGATTATAATCCACGCCCGTATCGACAATTGCCATGAGAATCGGTTCGCTGCCTGCAGGCAATTCACCCCACGCGGCAATTGCCTGTACTTTTTGGAGATTATACTGACGGCTGAGTTCGGGGTCGTTCGGGTCGGTGGTAATCGTTTGGCGGTGCATTGGTTCGGCGTATTCGACATCAGGATTGGAACTGATCTTCCTCGCAAGAAGCGCGCAATCAACAGTTTCCGCGCATTCAAGCACGCAGATGCGGGATAAATTGTCGGTAATCGACTCTCTGCTACTGCTCCGGCGGCGGAAAGTCGAGCCAAGCTCACGTTCGCGCTTCGAGACAGCCGTCAGCGTCGCATCCGAAATAAACCCACGAGAAGTATGCGCACCAATCAGCGACATAAACGCCGCACATTCACCGCTACGATTACGACGCAGCCACTCCTCGGCCATAGGCGAATGCGCCTTGAATTTGACGACGATACGCCCGGGGATGAGCGTGGCGTGCGCGGATATGCTCATGGCAATAAGTAAGAGAAATCCAGTTAAAATTCGGGTGATATTCATAGGAAATAGTCCTCAAGAAATGGTATTGTTCGTGTTTTCTAACTGCGAATTACGAAATCTTTTACGAACATTCAAGCATAAAGTGTAATAGGCATGATGTAATTCAGGAATTTGACGGAACTGTGCACGAATTTGAACTAAAATTTTCTCATGGTAAATTGAAATTGATTGTGTAATTTCCCGTATTGACAGTTGTGTAATCAAATACTTACCATGAAAAAACTCTCCCATGCGGAAATCCTTCCGCTCCGCCTGACGCCCGAAGCAGCGCTTGATAATACCAGGCATCCGATTATTCTTCTCCTCGATAATGTCCGCAGCTTGTATAATGTGGGGTCGATATTCCGCACGGCGGATTCTGCCCTCGTGGCGCAGATTATCCTCTGCGGCTATACGCCGCATCCGCCGCGGATTGAAATCGAAAAAACCGCTCTCGGTGCCGTCGATACCGTTCCCTGGCGGTATGAAAAGGACGCTGTGGCGGTAATCCGCGAACTCCAAGCCGCCGGCTGGAAGGTATATGCCGTCGAAATTACGGATGCGAGCAGGCAGTACGACTCGCTCACACAGTCAGATTTTCCGGCCGTCCTCGTGCTTGGAAATGAACTGGTAGGAATTGAACAGTCAGTGCTCGAAGCCACCGATGCCGCGTTGGAAATCCCGATGTACGGTGTGAAGCATTCGCTCAATGTGAGTGTGGCGGCAGGAATTGTCGTATTTGAAGCAGTGAAGGCGTGGCGGAAGTAAAATGGGTAAAAAAACAGTAGCATATTCAATGATTAATAATTCTATGTATATCAATTAGCAAGGTAAAATCATGCGTAACATCTATACCTGTTTTTCTGTTCAGCGCTATCTGCTTGCGCTCACGTTCTGCGGATGTCTTCTCGTGCTAGGCGCATCAGCATCGCCGGTGGTGCAGGATACTATCACAAAGCGTATTTGCGGCAAAAAAGCGAAGGAATTTATAAATTTTGATGGTAATGGTAAAAAATACAAGCTTGAAATTACGTCGTCGAATCGCCGGGTTGCCTACCCGGATTTACCGTACAATGGAGTGACAAATAGCTATGGAAGCGAAGTAACGACGGCATCTATTCCAATAGTAACGCGGTCGGCGGGCGTAACGATTTTTGCCGTGCATTATGCCTGTTCAGAGCCAAACTGTGTCGATAGCGGCATTGAATACGTGAAGGTAGAGGTATGTTATGAAGGTAATGAACTAGTCGGGCTTCCACCCGGAGAAGCTGTGATTAGCGATATAACGATAGAACCATATTCTTCTCGGTTAACAGAATATGATCATTCGCGTAGATTTTCGGTAACAAACCGGTGCGTGTATGCTCGCGAAGAAGTTGGGTTTTTACCGTTGAGTCTTGATTTTTCAAGAAAATTATGGTGCGCACCCGAAGGTAGATTTATTGAAAGTTTTCAGGAGAAACGGGGTAAAGTAAATACATTTCTCGTTCTATTGGACGATGGCTCGGTGTATGAACTGAGATTTATAAATAACTTGCTCGATATTGCCGCCCGCGAACTGCTAAAAACGAGCGATGTCGTTCAAAGCGGCACCAGATTTATCAAAGTAATTGGTGATGATATCTACGTAATGACCGACAAAGGCGTGCTCGTGACAAGGGATAATGGCATTTCATGGCAGGTTGATACGAATGGTCTCGGCGGGGCAGTGCCGGCCGATATTACGCTCGACGAGGACCAGAATGTCTATTGTGCTACAAATAAGGGATTGTTTAAACAAATGCTTACGTCAAGTACATGGGAAAAAGTAGCCGCGCATCCTGCCGAAAATCTGGTGTCGGTGTATATCGATCGAAAACAGCGTATGTTTACCTCCACCTACGGGCTCTTGCGGAAAAGCGATGACCGTGGTATGACATGGGCACTTGATACGGCAGGTGCAGGGCTCAAAACGGTTGCAAAATTTGGCGATGATATTTTTGGGAATATCTATGCCATTACCCAAGGTACAACGCCGACAGCAATTTATCGTTCACAAGGCGGGACGGGCGCCTGGGAGAGAATCGATGCTGATATAGTGAATAAAACCGATCCTGCTTATTCGACGAGTGTTTTTTTCGCGATTGGCGGTGATACAGTGATTTCCCTTTCATCGACGTATGGGATATTCTTCAGTAAAGATCAGGGCACGACCTGGACCTACAACAAAACCCAAGCGCCTGCCGAAAATATTGCTTCCCTTCTCAAAACCTCCGATGGAAAGGCATTCGTAAGTACGAATACCGGTATCTATTTCGGACAATTGGGCGATACGACGTGGCTGTTACGTAATCCAAGGGCGACCTTCAATTATGCGCGTCCATTATACCGAGATAATTCAGGCACACTTTACTCGACCGGCGCAAAACGAACGGGTGGATTCGGCATATTTGCCTTTGATAATATTCTCTCAACGGATAATGGTCTCACGTGGAAGCCGGATACCGCCGGACTCTGGCAGGTAAACCAAGGAACCTATTTTGTGGATGAGAATGGCACGCAGTATATTTTTCAATTTGGTAATGGATCGAACCTTGCAAAAATCTATACCAAAAAGTCCGGTGGCAGCTGGCAGGCCGACATGGCAGGCTTTACGCCGGTATCCGGGGCAGCGTTTGAGCAATCATCCTGCTGGGCATCCGACCGGAAAGGAACGGTCTATATGGCCGAAACAGTGTCGGGAAAAGGCACGCTCTGGAAGCGAACAGGCAGCGGAAATTGGGAGACCGATACCGCCGGACTTAACGGTGCAATTGTGTATAGTGTCGTCAGAGATAGTGCGGGTAATCTTTATGCCGGCGCCTCAGCAGCGGGTATTCTCCGAAAGTCTGTCGGTGGCTCGTGGCAGTCGATTCCCTACCCAAAAGCAGTGCCGGCATCGGCATGGGTGTTCTTTGTGGCAGTGGATACCAAAGGAACGCTTTTTGCCACCTTTGCTTCGTTTGATGCCAATTTTAATTTTCACGGTAATGGCGTGTATTTTACCAAAGACAATGGCCTCACATGGCGCTCTGCAGGACTCAATGGCATCGCATCAAACGGCTTTGTAGCCTATGGTGATACCGTCTATGCTTTTCAAAATTCCCATGGATTATATGCGCTCACGGCACGCGAGTACTCGACGGCGATGTGGAACCCCAATGTGCTGAACTTTGGCAAAGTGACGGTCGGCTCTTCGTTGGAAAAGAATGGTGAGGCGTATAATTATGGAAATATTGAAGGAATAGCTACATCGGCCATGTCGGATAATCCTGCTTTTTCACTCAGTATGCCACCCAATACGACGATTGCTCCGGGGAATCATACGGCATTTGCCATACAATTCCGGCCCACAACGAAGGGGAAAACCACCGGAGTAATTGTTCTCACAAGTACAGGTGAAAACAAATCGGATACGTTATTTCTCGAAGGCGAAGGCAGTGAATCTTCGGCTGTCGAGGAGAATCAAATTGCCGAAGAAGTAATGATCCTTCCCAATCCTGCAAAAGATATTGTGTTACTTTCTACAGCTTCAGCACTTCTTGATGATATCACTCTCTATGACGCCACCGGCAGGGAGATATGGAGGCAGCCGAGCCATCCGATGCAAGAGCGAATAGCTATCGATGTATCATGGCTGCCGAAGGGCTGGTATCGTATTTCTATCGGAACAAAATCAGCTCAATTTATCAAACAATAACCAGGTAAAATGACCCGGGTGTGGTGGTGCGACAGGGGGTGCGTTGCTGTGTTACTACGGTGCAACTTTCAATATCTTTCCCCATTTTAGGAGTATTTGTATGAAATTTTTTCGTTTTTTGTGCCTTCTGCCGGCAATGCTTGTCTTGCTTGCCGCCTGTAAGGTAACCGATTCTCCGGCTGGTCCTGTTGATCCGGTCGGAAATATTACCACAACTGTAGCCGGCGTGGTACAAGATGAAGCAGGGCAGCCGGTTGCCGGTGCTAAGGTGAGAATACACGGTATCGATGTCACGACTAATAAATTCGGTTCGTTCATGCTCAAAAATGCCAGTGTACCCTCTGACCGCTGCTTTATTCTCTGTGAAAAATCCGGTTATTTCACCGGTAGTCGTGCTGAAATTCCCAAAGTCGGTGGCGTGACCGAAATGCGCCTTACCCTGCAAAGCAATGCAGCCGGCTACTCGATTAATGCAGCAACCGGCGGCACCGTTACCATTGGCAGTGCATCGGTCAAATTTCCTGCTGCTGCCTTTGTCACTGCAAGCGGGGCACCATTTACCGGTACCGTGAAAGTCGCAGCAAAATTTCTCGATCCATCACAACGCACATTTTACAATTCCTTCTCGGGCGACATGTCGGCCAGAAGAATTGACGGTTCGCAGACAGAACTCCTTTCCTACGGCGTTCTCCGGGTACAAATCACCGATGGATCCGGCAATAAACTAGCTCTCGCCTCCGGAAAAACAGCCACTCTCACCTACCCTATCGCCTCCTCCTTACAAAGCAATGCTCCCGTTTCCATGCCACTCTGGTACTTCGATGAGGCCATTGGCATGTGGAAAGAAGAGGGCACAGTCGCAAAATCGGGGAATGCATATACCGGTGAAGTCTCGCACTTTACTGATTGGAATTGCGATTATCCGGGCAGAACGGGCACGATTAAAGGGCGTGTACTCTGTAGTAATGAAGGAGTTCCCGGTGTCTATGTGACGGTCGGTCAGCGCAAGGTCGTCACAGATTCAGCAGGATATTTTACCCGCCGGGTGCCGATGAATACTGATTTTGTGATATCAGTGAATCCGGCCGAGAATGGTGGAATCACAGCTCCGGATGTGGCGGTACCTGCTCTTAGTGATGGTGAAGAACGCGCAGTGACGGTGCAGTTAACAACCTGTCCGGCACTGCTTACCGGTGTGCTCGTCGATTGTAATGATGCGCCAGTTGCCGGTACAATTGTGGTATCCTATTCCGGCATCTATGCCTTCCACTTTACCACAACCGGCGAATTTAAAATGCGTGTGCCCTCCGGAGTAGCATTAACGGTCGAAGCCACGACATTCGAGGGCAAGCTTGCGCTCATGCAGTCCGTCGGAGTGTTGAATTCAGGTGATAAAAAAGACGTAGGTCATCTCTCTGCCTGTGAGAATGGAACGACCGGAGATTTCTATGATATCAACCTCGGTGTCGGCTATACGTACTCGACGGTGCTCTCACCGGACGGATCCTTGATAGCAATAAACGGCTATCGCAAAGCTCTCGGTACGACATTTACCGGCGTGTATGACACCAAGACAGGAACGACGATGTTTGAGCTTACGCAGGACAGCACAGCCCAGGCCATTAATTTCAGTGATGACGGTACGAAATTGTTAATTCGCTGGAGATCTGACTCGGCACTTGTGGTCAATCCTCTGACCGGAGCAGTAATCCAACGCTTTAACGATATTAATGATGCTCGAATGCTGCCCGACGGATCGGCAATCATCGGTACGAAAAATTCCGGTAACGGCGGCGGCTCACTCACAATGAAGCTACGAATGTATTCGATGGCTGATGGCTCAAAAATCAAAGACTTATCATTCAATGAGTCAGGCTCGTGGCTCCTTATCGGTATCCGTAGCAACAATCAGGTCATCCTGCTTGACCCATCCAAATCACAGACCGGCGTTCGTATCGTCCATTGGGATATAGCCACAGATGCAGTTGTCAGCGATATTACCATTCCGGATACCTATTATTACAGCGGCGGCGCATTCTCGCAGGATTACTCTGTGATTGCCCTGAATAATTTGACCAATATGGCGCAGTTCAATTTTTATAACTCATATACCGCTGCCAAAGTCAATACATCCCCATTCACTTTCCCCGGTGGCAGCTCCCAACGTGAAGCCGGGTCAATGGGCGTAGCAAACGATCAGACCTTTGCTGCACAGGGTATGAGCGCCAACGGCCAGGCACCGGTAGCGCCATCAACGTTCTCAATGATGGACGGCAAAATGATAAAAATCCTTGCTACTCCTTCCCAGTCAGCTATTTATCGCAGCTTCGGCTATAGTGCAAATAGCCAATACCTTTCCGCAATTCAACAGTACTATACCGTCGATCCGGGTTCAGTCTCGGTGAGAATCTGGAAAGTAAAGTAAGATCTCTGTCAAGGTCAATAATCCGTCGCAGTACAAACAAAAAGCCCTTTCAATCGAAAGGGCTTTTTGTTATAAATACTATGTCGCACGCCAATCACTATCCGAGCGGAATCTGCTTGGCATTATCGGCGAGCCATGCTTCGAAATTTTGAAGTGCAGGGTTAAGCTCTTTTGAAAGAACAGGATTACGAACGCCGAGAAGGTACTCCGCCTGTTCGGTATAGAATTGAAACATATTCCCCAAATCATCAGCGCCCGGGAAGCCGAAGCTGCGGAAAACTGCCGGAGGAATTGCGTTGTAGGTCACTTCTTCGCCGAGTGCTTTCGACATCAGCGCGCACATATTGGCAAGTGTGATATTTTCACCGGATACACCGACCGATTGTCCGACCATTTCCGCACCTTTTTTGAAAATTCCATACGCGCATCTGCCGATATCCTCGGCGCCGATACCGGAGAGCTCTTTATCACCCATTGGCATGGTAAGCGTTAATTTCCCATCCTCACCACGCTTGGGGCCGAGCCCGAAATGAATGAAATTATCCCAATAGAACGAAGCATATAAAAAGGTAGTCGGGACGCCTGCATCCGTAAAGAAATGATCAGACTGACCCTTACCGTCGAAATGAGGTACTTTGTAATTGCCCTGTAGGGTCGGCATACTGTCATCATCGATAGAATACCACTTGCGGGTATCCTCAAGAGTGGACCAAATTGCATGCTGAATTCCGGCGTCCTTAGCAGCGTCGGCAAATACTTTTACCTCGGCAGACTCTTTTTCCGGTGAGAAATGCGTCCAGAAAAATGTCACGAAGAATGCGCCGTATGCACCTTCAAGCGCTTGGCGGACACTCACCGCATCGTCGATATCTGCAGCCACCACTTCTGCTCCCATTGCAGCAAGTGCTTTTGATTTATCTGAAGTAAGATCGCGCGTTACGGCACGTACTCTAAATCCTCCCGTCGGATCGGCGAGAATTGCTCGGACCAGGCCGCCACCTTGCGCGCCGGTCGCTCCGAAAACTACGATAGTCTTTTGTTGAGACATAATAAATATTCTATAAAATTCTACAAAAACAATTCGGGCGCGGTAACGGACGGAAAAAGAATATGTTGTAACACACAATTATATTTCTTGAGAATATTGTCCGGAATTCGATGCGAATAGTTGTTCACGGGCTGTACTTGACTCCTAAAGCAGACTCAGCAGGTGAAGTGGTGAATTCCGATATCATTACTTCTTTAATTGTATATTCTTATCGTCGTCGGCCCACGGTGCACGCTCAAGGCGGATGGCCTCAAAACCCTTGCGTTTTGCGACGATACGGTAGGAAAATTCTGTGGATACGATTTCACCGCCCCGTACTTTTACTTCGAATCCGCTCGGTGTGCGCTTCGATACATAGAGCTCGGCATCGCCGTATGTCTGGAGGAATACATGGTACGGTTCGTCGAGATTCACCGTTTGGGTGAATTTTGATTCAAAGGGAATCATGACCGATTGGCCGTTGATTTTCCCGAAGCCGTAGTCGGTGAACCATACTTCGGTTGCTTCTTCGCAGTAGAGTGCGCGCGCGCCGTCGGAGGTGCTCACGACAGCACTCTTGGTGCCGCCGGCGACCTGAAGGCCGGGATAGACCGCCGAGGCAGTAATATAGACACCCATGCTTTGCGCCCCTGTTCCACGGAATGCTGCTGCCCAGCCGGCACCATTGGTGCGTGATTCAAGGGCATTACTGTTGGTTGGGGAATTCGCATTGATTATTTCAAAAAATCCTGAGCCCACGCCTCCGGTTGAAATCGCCTTGACAGAATAGCCGTTGACGGTCTGTACCGAGAGGCCTTCGCCCGAACCTGTTGTGACGACGCGTACTACCTCTGATGAGCTTGCTGCATTATTGATCTGAAAGAGTCCCGCACGTCCGGTACCGGTAGAGAAGGCGAATACTGCATCGCCTGTACTGCTTGTACTGCCGTAGAGCGCGTAGCCAGCGCCATTGGTACGCGCCTCGAGCACAGTGCTGTAATTAGCGGGGTTGGTAATTTGCAAGAGAGCTGTTCGACCGCTTGCAGAGTTGATTAAGCTCAGCGTGGGAGCTGTATTGCCGACTGTTGTGGTCAGAAATTCTGCGGATGTACCGTTACCCGTATTCTTGAGGGATAGTACAGGAACTGAGGTGGTAGCGCTATCGGAATAGGGAAGTATAAGGCGCCCGGCAATAGGATTGCCCCAGCCGAGTGTCCCACCGGAATAATAGACCACCTGCCCATTCGTAGCACCGGTCGTACTGAGCTTTGAAAGGGAAATTACGCCATTACCTATGTCGTTGTTTTGAATGCTTAAGTCGGCAATTTTTATAGATGTTACTGCGTTGTCTTGTAATTTTCCGGTGGAAATTGCACCATCAATAAGCTTGCCGCCGGAAATGGTGTAATTCTGAATATTCGAGTCTTTGATGACATTTCCGGCTATGCGGGGATTCGGATACGAGCCGAGCAGCTCACCGCCTGCCGTGCTCGTCGGAGTAATTGTCGTGCCGGACGCGAATTTGGACGGCGTGATTGCTCCATCAAGAATTTTATCGGAAGTAATTGCATTGTCGGCAATTAAATCATTGGTAATCCCTTTGGCGCGAATAAACACACTCACGTCACCATCAGTCCCGCCGCCGCCTAGACCGGCGCCTGCGAGCACTGCCGTGATATCACCCTTGTTGCCGGTGCCGCCGCCGCCATTGATGACCGGCGTACGCCACTCGACGGAATTACCGGTGGATGTCAGTACCTGACCACTCACCGAACCATCCGGCTTAATCTTTGAGATGGAGATACTTCCGTCGGCTATTTCCTGCGACTGAAAAGAATAAGGAGCAGTCGTCAGGCGGATTCTCGGTGACATTTCTACTCCTGTACTCAGGAGCTTGACGCCCAGCCAGTATTGTTTGTCAAAAGGTAAGTTCAGAGGGACAGTACTTCCCAGGGTAACATTAAACAGCGACTTGGAAATAGCAATATTTTGGGATTCGGACCATAAAGCCACACCGGCGAACTCCTGTGCATAGAGTGTAAAACCAACGGAATACGATCCATCAGCCAGAACTGAACCATCCGGATTGGTGAGAATCCCCTGAAAGCTCATCACTCGTGGAATTTGTGCCAGTGCATTCCCTGAAAAGCTCAGGAGCGCCAGACATACTAGGAAGTATAATAATCGTTTCATATCTATCTCATCAAAGGTGTTTAAAAATCGTCGCAATTATCGTCCGCCTGCGGTACTTTCTTAAAAATCACCGCGGTAAAGCATGCTGAATATCGACTAAGAGTTCGTCACACAGCGTCGAAAACGCTACACTCACTGCCGGCGGAATTGTCGTCACGGCATTCGAACTGCGCGTCTTCGTAATAGAATATGACTTCTGAAACACGAGCGCCTTGTCTGCTTTTTGCATGTTGAATCGTAGGAGAGATACGGTCATTGTCAGGTGCACGGTATTCGAATCACGACTCAGCGATTCGCTGTTGCGCGCGACGATTTCTGATATCCTGCTCTCCATAATATACGTGGGTGTGCTTATGGAGGCCGTGCTGACGACACCACCGGTAAAGGTATGATAATCCGAGAACCTATTGACGATAAAATTCGTCGCCAGCTCAGAAATATCACTCGCCCAGCGGTGATAATTGTAGGGCTGTAGTTCATTTTCGCCGTTCATCTGCATGAGCTTGTCAGTGTCGAATTCACCATCGACATTCACCGGGCGAATGAGCAGTGTCCCGGTAAGCGGCTCAATATTTTTAATCATCGTCGGCTGCTGCGTGAGCCGGTAATAACTCGTTTTTTGATATTCCGTTTTAAGTGAAATACACGAGGCAAGCGTGCAGCAGAAGCAAAACACAAGGAGCTTTTTCATAATAGTTATGGGCATAATTATTTTTCTTTCGGCGGTGGCTCACTGAGCAATGTTTGAGATGCATTATCATTGACCGAACGGATAAATTTCTTGAGTTGTTTGTTCGTCGCACCGAGTTCCTCAATCGTCTGCTGCAGCGTAAAAAGCGTCTTTTGCGAACTCGTCCCAATACTGCCGATGGCAAATTCCGCCTGCTGCATGACGGTATCATAGCGCGCATAGACTTTATCGGCGCGGGTCTGGAGCTGAAGCTGCTGAATCTGCGTATTCAGACTTTCAGCCGCCGACTGGAATTTATCGGTTGTGTGGATCAGATTCTCACTCACTTCGGTGAAATTCTCAATGATATTCGACTCATTGGCTTTTTGGGCCAGCGTCCCGATCGAGGCGCTTGCTTCATCGATATTCTTTACCATTTCTTTCAGACGCGGATCGCCGAGGACATTCGCCGCATTTTTGAGAAAGCGGACTGTTTCGAGCGAGATATTTTTGGTATCAATTTCCAGTAAATTAGCAATAAATTCATCGAGCGACAGCTTCATCGCATCAAGCGTCGAGGGCGTGGAATGAATCACCGGATAGGGTGGCGCAAAGCTGAGGCGGGTAACTGTAGAATAGGTGTTTGTGCCTTCCGGATAATAGAGTTGCAGGAATTTTCCACCCGCAAGACTCGCCATCTCAATCCGAACGCGAAGGTCATCATCAATTTTCATGTTCCGGTCAATTTGCATCGCAATTTCAATTAATTTACCGTCCGGAGCGAGCTTGACGGATTGGACATTGCCGATCGGAACACCCTGATATTTCACCGGTTGTCCCTGTTCTACTCCCGAAACGGAACTTTCAAAATACGTCACAAATGTGCGGTATTCTCCGAAAAATTTCGATGCGCCGAGCCACAAAATTCCACCGGCGACAATCGCAAATCCTACAAGAACAAAGACGCCGATTAAAAATGGACTCGACCGGCGACGGGAAGAGACAGACATAAAACCTCACAAAATACTGAAAGAGAGATTGTTTTCGGAAAAATTCTGCTGAAATTGACTGCTAATTTACCGTAATTTGAGCGTCTAGCTACTATGTAACGCTTAATATATCACCAGCGACTGCACCCACGCCCCGCACCGCACCACATACATCCCCGCCGGCAAGCCACCCGTCATCACGCGCCATTCGCTCACTCCGCTTGGTATAGTCGATGTCGCCACCGTCTGCCCGAGCAGATTGCTGATGCGGAGTTCGGTGGGGAGAGTAGATGCTTGCTCGAAGGTCGCCGTAAAGCTGCCATGAGCCGGATTCGGGGTGATGGTGAATGGGGTAAGTGGTTGGTTTACTGCTTCTTGTACTACGCTTGGGTTGTCTGAAAGCCATATTCTGGCGGTGCTGTCCTGACTTGCCGAGACGATGCGAGAACCGTCTGAAGTCCAGCGCACGGTGTTGACGGCTTCGGTATGTCCGGTAAAGGTGCCCAGCTTGGTGCCGCTTGCTACCGACCATACGATTGCTGTTTTGTCCAAGCTTGCCGTGGCTACTTTGCTGCCGTCCGGACTCCAACTGATATCGACAAGTTCATCGGTATGACCGGTGAGGGTCGTGAGCTTGGTACCGGTGGCGGCTGACCAGATAATGGCAGTTTTATCGAGACTTGCGGTTGCAATTTTTGATCCGTCGGGACTCCAGCGAGCGGCATTGACGTAGTTGTCATGCCCTTGTAACGTAAAAAGCTTATCACCGGTCGCTGCTGACCAGATAATGGCTGTATTGTCAAGACTGCCGGTCAGAATTTTTGTACCGTCCGGACTCCATTGTACCGACGGGATATGATCTGTATGTCCTTTGAGAGTAAGAAGTAATGTACCTTTGTCCGCGTCCCATATTTTTGCAGTACCATCATAGCTTGCGGTGGCTACTTTGGTGCCGTCGGGACTCCATCGTACGACAGATACTTCATCGCTATGTCCGCTTAACGTGAAGAGATTCTTACCGGTTGCCGACCAAATGATGGCTGACTTGTCTTTACTCGTCGAGGCGATTTTCGAGCCGTCCGGACTCCATCGCACATCCGTCACAATATCGATATGTCCGGCTAACGTATGCAGCTTCACACCCGTAGAGGCTAACCACAGCCGAACAGTATTGTCACCACTTGCGGTTGCAATTTTTGATCCGTCTGCGCTCCATTGAGCAGAATACACTATTTGGGTATGCCCCGAGAGAGTAAAGAACTTCTCTGCTGTCCATGCCGACCAAATAATAGCAGTCTCATCTGTACTTGACGTGAGTACTTTTGAACCGTCAGGGCTCCACTCGGCTGTATATACATAGCCCGTGTGTCCTTTTAACTCACGCGCAATCAAACACATACCACTGAAAAAGAGATGAGCTGTAGCTACACCGACTATAAAAAAAAGCGTACGAAAACGGAACATGTGTTCTCCTGAATAATAGTAAAGATAGAACGTAATAATGTCATTTGTAAAATTGTACTTTCCAGCCCGCCACAATACCGCTACCGAACTATTCCTCGGCGATTCTTTGAAAAAAATGCTGTATCCGTGGATGCGCCGTGCTGTTTCGCACTTCGTCAATCGGGCCGAAGGCGATCTTGCCTTTTGCCTCGCGGTCGAGCATAAGTGCTTTTCTGGCAATAGTATTAATGCTGTCTAATTCATGAGTTACGACGATCATCGTCGTGCCGAGCGCTGCGTTGAGATTGAGAATTAAATTATCAAGCGACGCCGACGTAATCGGGTCCAAGCCGGCGGAGGGTTCGTCAAAAAAGAGAATCTCCGGGTCAAGCGCCATCGCCCGCGCGAGTCCGGCGCGTTTTTTCATACCGCCGCTGATTTCAGACGGGAGGAATTCCTGAAAGCCGTCGAGCCCGACCGAACCAAGCTTGAGGGTAATCATCGTGTCAATTTCATCGGCCGAAAGCTGCGAATAGGTCTGCAATGGCAGAGCCACATTCTCGGCAAGTGTCATCGAGGCGAACAATCCGCCGGATTGAAATAATATCCCGAATTTCCGTAAAAGCGCAACCCGCGCCTCACCATCAGCCGCCGTAAAATCTTCTCCGCCGATGAATACTTGCCCTTCCGTTGGTTCGTTGAGTCCGGTAAGTGTTCGTAATAGCGTTGACTTACCACACCCGCTCCCTCCGAGAATTACCAAAATATCTCCCCGCTCAACCGAGAAATTCAGGTTCTCAAATATCGTTCGCTCGCCAAACCTCACGGTGAGATTGCGTGCTTCGATGATGGGAGTTGATGTGCTTGTAGCTGTTACAACAGACATTCTCATTTACCTTAAAATCAATGGAAAAATAACTCCTTGCCCCGTATTTTCATTCTCAAAATACATCACCGGCGCCGTCCCTTTTTTGAGGGAGATGGCGGCAGAATCAGACAGCGCATATCCATTTCCTCCTAGATATGGAATCAACGGAGAAATACTCGTATCAAAAAACACCGCCATGCACAGTACACCATCCGATGGAATGGTATATTTATCAATCGATTGAGACCAGATATGCGCCCATCTCTGTGAATTTTCGGATGCTTGATGAAGAGTCCCGCCAAGTCCGTACAGCGCACCCAACGAAAATGATATTGCAAATCCACGCTCCGATAAGTATCTGCCTGAATTATCCGTTGTATCGGCCAGTGCCATAATAACAGGCATAACTAATCCCAACCCCAAGCCAACACCTACGGAAGTGAACGGATTTGCACGTGAACGCGCATACGCATCCTCCGGTGATAAATAGTTCGGGACATTCTCTACCCGGAATGTCACGGGAACCCTGCTTTTATTGGCAACGCACAACCTGCTTACGGCAACAGTGTGCTCGGGCTGAAATTGATTGTCAAATGTATAACCCCGTTCATACTCACCCATTATTTCCATAGTGACAGTTATGCTGTCGGCCCGCATCGCATCAGACGAAGCGATCGGATTACGGTCAGATACTGCAACAGGTGTGAAAGATTTACAGCCAAAAAACAGTACAACATACGATAAAACAAGTAGTTGCTGCAAGCCGGAAATATGTTTTTGTGTCTTCATAGCCGGTGAAATGAGTTGAAATAGAGGTGAAAATTAACTGTTAATTATCTTCGGTACAAGACCTGCTTCCCAACCGAGAAATTCAGGTTCTTAAATATCCTGCTCTCGCCAAACCTCACCGTGAGGTTGCGTGCTTCGATGATGGAAGTAGAATTCATAAGTTTTCACTTTTTTGAAGATGCAACTGTACTTTTTTGCGTTCGATTTCAGCGATAAGTTCCTCTTCTGTCGGTAGATACGCCATATATCTTAGTAGCAAAAAGATGTGGTGTATCATTCATAATGGAATATTTGACTACGGTTTCGCTCTTTTCACTACATAGAATTATTCCGATGGTTGGATTATCGCCATCAGGTTTCTTGAGGTCATCAAACATTCGACGATACATATCCATTTGCCCAATATCTTGATGATTGAGTTTTGTGGTCTTTAAGTCTATTAATACAAAGCATTTCAATAAAAAATTGTAAAACACTAAATCTATATAGAAATGTTCGTTCTCAGTGCTGATGCGATACTGCCTGCCTACGAATGAAAACCCCTTCCCTAATTCTAACAAAAAATGTTGTAAGTTCTCTATCAGTGCCGTTTCGATTTCTTTTTCAGTCGCTGTAATTGGCTCTGTAATATTAAGAAATTCAAATACATACGGATCTTTAATGAAATCTTCGTACTGATGCTGCTCGCTTTCCCCGCTATGATGTACTGAGACACTGTCCTTCTGTGAAGCTAACAATCGTTGGTAATAGAATGTTGTAATGTTGCGTTCTAAAACCCTCGAACTCCAATTTTGCATCTCACACTCTTTCAAATAGTATTCCCTTGCTGCTGGATTCTCAACACGCATAATTAGGCGATGATGAGTCCACGTCAATTTGCTACGCACTGCGTAGCAAATCTCAGAATCAGGATATGTCAAATAGAACTGTCTGAAATTTCGAAGGTTAGCATACGAGAACCCTTTGCCAAATTCACGGGTAAGCTCTTTCGAAAGAGTGGTGAGAATTTCTTCGCCGTAGGCCGCTCTTTTGTCGCCATTCTGTTCTTCTTCGACTATGCGTTTCCCAATCAACCTCTATGCCTCGACCATCGCAGTATTGACAGCAGTATATGCTTTTTGCCTCGCTTGCGCTAGGATGTTTTTTACTTCAGCTATGGTATGTTCGATCGTCATAATTGCTGTTGGTAGTATTGTATATTTTAACTGATCATCTTTAGATTGTACTATACATTCCGAGTATAGAAGTAGTTGTAATGTATATGGTTAAACTTCTCATTTCCTGCGCCGTATTTGCTTCACTGCAAAATAATCACCATGATTCCCCAGTGTATCCGGGTCATATCCTAGATGCTGCGTTTTTGCCGTCACTACCGCTTGCTCTTCGAATGTCCAATTGCGGATATAGACATATTCAGATGATATTTTTTTAGCTGCTAAATAGTCCGTAATTATCTTGAATGCTCGATTCCGGATTGTGTCGGAAGGCGAAGAAATGGAAACACTTGTGTTCCGACGGTTCGTTATTGAATCAAGAATCGTTCCCTCTAAAAATTGCTGCATATCATCCCTTCTAAGTTCGCGCAAACTATCTGGTGTTAAATATAATTTTAAGGGTTTTGAATAATCAATTTCTAGACCTGTACCACAGTCAATATAAAAGGGTTTGAAGTAGAAGTAAAATATCCTCGAACTATCAAATAAAACAAAATTATGATTCCCGTAATACATTATTATCGGTGGCGGTGGTGGTGGCGGCATATCCTCTACTCTCAATTGAAGTTTCCGCTTTTCTGCAACCGAATAATAATCCGAGTTCACCACCTTCACGTTCGTATCCTCATGTTTGATAACATAATACACCCCTGTATCACGCACCTGCTTTTCCGCGCAGCCGAGGAGAGAAAACAGGAGTATCAGTATGAAGGTGAGCTTTGGCAATTGTTTTGTAAATTATTATTTTGAAATTAGTTGCGTAATTATTGTATTGACAGTAATGTTACTGCAGATGTAAATATAATAGTATGTAGAACAAACTAAAACGTTGTCGTTCTTCACCCTTCCCAGTGTGAAGAATCGAACCTTGCGGCATTGTCATTCAATTACACCATCAACAAGTTTCGATTCTTCAGTCGAAGACTCCTTCAGAATGACATGTTTGTTTAATGTATCATCCTAATCACCTCACACACCCAACGCCTGGTACAACAGCGTAAAAATTGCATCGACAATGATCGTCAGCAGAATACCCGTCACCACCGCGGCTGTCGTGTAGCGTCCTACACTTTCTGCGCCTCCGCTGACCTGCATGCCGCGCAGGCAGCCGACGACGGCGATGATAAACCCAAGGAAAATACTCTTGAAAATTCCACTGAAAATATGCGCAAAACTCAGCGCCTGCTGCGTTTCGTGGAGATAACCCGTCATCGTAATGCCGAGCGTTGTCATACCGGTAATCATCCCGCCTAAGATACCGGCGCAGTCAGAAAACAGCACCAAAAACGGTATCGCGAGCATCACCGCGAGGATGCGCGGCGTGATTAAAAAACGATAGACATTGATTCCCATCGAACTCATCGCGTCTAATTCTTCCGATACTTTCATCGTGCCGATTTCGGCGGCAAAGGCCGAACCCGACCTGCCGGCGACGAGTATCGCCGTCATGAGCGGCGCAAGCTCCCGCGTGATTGATATTCCAACGAGATCGGCTAAGAAGATATCTGCCCCAAATTGATGGAGTTGCATCGCTCCCTGATACCCGATAATGAGTCCCATCAGAAAGCCAACCAGCACCACAATCGGTACGGCATTGACGCCCGCGCGGAGAAAATAAAACGGGAAATCTTTCCAGCGAATCGACCGCGGACTCCAGAATATCCGCAGGATAGTGGTAACAATTTCACCTAAAAATTCTACAAAAAAGTAGGCATCGCGGAGCATTGTCATCGTAATCGTACCCACATTGGCGATGTACGCGCTGAGAAATGAGGGGAGTTCGGCGCGCTGCTTCGGCTTGAGAAGCGGCGCTTCGAGCACGCGCACATAACGCTCCATCGAGGAATTCATACCACGGATTTCGAGCGTAAGGGATGATGAATGAACAAGCTTGCGGAGGGACGTAATGAAAATCACAACGTACGAATCATACTGTTGCACGGCCGAACAATCAAGGATCAGCGTGCGGATATCGGACGAGAGAGAGAGTGATTGGAGCATCTGCGAATAGGCAGCCGCCATCGGAAGAATCAGCGGCTTCGTTGGAATCAGCCACACGCTGCCGTCACTGTCACGACGGATGTGGAGCGGGGAATTGTCTGCTGCGGGCGGATATGCTTGTGCGTGCTTCATGCTGCAAAATAGGAGAATTCTTGCAAACCTCAAATAGAAACTTGGTATAATTGCCAAATTATGCTAACTTACACGAAAATAAAAGTTTGCCTGCGATTGGCAGCATACTTTAATTGTCGTATTTTTCAAGGAATAACCAACATGTGCGGTCGATTTACCCAATTCAATAATTTAGATAAATTTTCCGAACATTTCGGTGTGGACGTGCCGGAAGGCATGCTGCATGAGCGCTACAATGCCGCACCTGCGCAGGACTTACCGGTGATTATCATCGAGCGGGAACAGAAAAAACTTGAACTCATGAAATGGGGGCTCATTCCATCGTGGGCGGAGAGTCCGGCGATTGGCACGCGGATGATTAATGCCCGCTGTGAGACGCTGTCCGAGAAGCCGAGCTTTCGCACTGCGCTCAAGTCGCGTCGGTGCCTTGTGCCGGCCGATGGATTCTACGAGTGGCGTCTGACGGGCAAAGGCAAGCAACCGGTGAGAATTTCGCTGAAGTCGGAGGAAATGTTCTCGTTTGCCGGACTCTGGGAAACGTGGAAAAGTCCTGAAGGGAAAGTGATTAAATCATTTACGATAATTACGACAGAAGCCAACACGTTACTCGCGCCGATACATGACCGTATGCCGGTGATTCTGCGTCCTGAACAAGAGATGGAATGGCTCTCCGATGACTTGTTTTTGCGGCAGCATGTGTCGATGCTGCGTCCGTATAATCCTGATGAAATGATCGTCACCAACGCATCTCGCCGCGTCAATTCGGTAGCGAATGATGACCCTTCGCTGCTTGATGAATTTTCGGCACCGCCCGAAATTGTGATCCCTGCCGAACCTTCGATGAATTCGCTGTTTGATTAGTGTTCGGAATTTTCAATCACAAAACATGCATTGCTAACCTTAGCAAAAACAACATGATAGTGTCGTATGTTTTGTATTAAAAAACTGATTTTTAACGCTAAGGCGCAAAGGTGCAGAGAGATGAACTTTGCTGCCTCTGCGCCTCTGCGTTAAAAAAAACACCAAAAACCAGGCACCCGAGCGTAGCCGAAATGTAGATTTTTAACGCGAAGGCACAAAGATGCCGAGCCGAGTAATTGAACGATAAAATCAGGTTTCGGAGTTTTCATGGTCGTTCTTCGTGCTTTCTTTTTTAATTTTGCAGAATATTTGAAGTAACCACAATAGTAATCGGAGAAATATCACATGAGTTCAGAGCGAAATTACGCCCTTATTTTAGGTGCATCGAGTGGATTTGGGAAGGCCTGCACACTTGCGTTAGCGGCTGAAGGATATCACATTTTTGGCGTTCACCTCGATCGTGCGGCCGGTCTTGCGCAGGTCGAAGAGATGAAAGCTGAAATACGCGCGCTCGGCGTAGAAGCTCATTTTTTCAATGTCAATGCCGCCGATGCAGACCGTCGTAAGGAAGTCCTTACTGCGATTAAAGATGAATGCGCCAAACATGAAAACGCTTCGATTAAAGTATTGCTTCATTCCCTTGCCTTTGGTTCACTTCTGCCGGTCATTGCACCCAAGCCGGCTGCGATGCTCTCACAAAAACAAATCGAAATGACAATGGATGTGATGGCCAATAGCCTGGTCTATTGGACACAAGATGTAGTATCCGAGAATTTATTCGGTCGCGGTGGTCGTGTTTTTGGGCTCACGAGCGCGGGTAGCCACCGTGTATTACCGATGTACGGCGCTGTGTCGGCTGCAAAAGCTGCGATGGAGTCGTATTGCCGTCAAATGGCATTCGAGCTCGCTCCGTGGGAAATTACCGTCAATGCCATTCGCGCCGGTGTGACCGATACGCCCGCTCTCCGTAAGATTCCGGGAAATGATGTGCTCATTGAAAATGCAATGAGCCGCAATCCATTCCATCGCCTGACGACGCCCGAAGATATTGCCAATGCCGTGAAATTACTTGTCAGACCCGAAGCCGGATGGATTAACGGTTCGGTCATCGGTATCGACGGCGGCGAAGACTCCGTGGATGTGTCGTGGTGATGGGGAGAGCAATCTCCTTTCGTGGGCGAATAAGTGAATCTCTCATCGAATTCTAGAACAGCTATGAAAATACTCTCTCCTCTCGTGTTCGCAATGATGATTTGGTCAACCGCGGCCCTCGCACAGCGTCCGGTTCGCACGTCCATTTTCCCCCAAAAGCAAGCCACCGATGCTCCTGCCGACACTCCTGCAAAGCCAAGCGCATCAAAGCGTTTTGGCGATACAATAGCAGTTGGTAATGCCCCGAAAAACGCGACGGCGATTGACCCCGCGAATATCCCCGAAGAAGTAGAAAAAGCTGTCAAACTCTTTAATAATCAGCAGTTTGTTGAGGCATGTGACCGTTTCGTGCAGCTCGCCGGCACTATCAAGCAGGATGATCCTCTCCTCTTCGAAGTGCAGTTTATGCAAAGTGAATGTGCATCGGTCAACGGGCAATTAGATAAAGCAGAGAAAATCCTCGTGATGCTCACGACGAAGAAAAATGTACCGCCGACGGTCATGGAACGCGCTCTCGTGCGCCTCGGACATGTCTTCTGCGAACTCGGCAAGACGGACCAGGCAGGCAAGGCATTCGGAAGATTAAAGCAGGAATATCCGCAGTCGCAGTATGTGCAGCTTGCGAGTTGTGAGTCGGTGAAGTGAAACGAAAATCGATTGAAAAGTATGTCATTCTGAGGGAGTCTTCGACTGAAGAATCGACACTTGCTGATCGTTTCACAGCATAATCGTGCAGCATGTTGCGATTCTTCACCCTAAGAAGGGTTCAGAATGACAGCGGTTTTTAGTTCAGGATAAATACGTTTAATTTAATACTCTGAATACCTTGCGCACTATTCTTTCGTATCCGTCGATGTATTTCGATTCCGATACCAAATGAAAATCAGCACCAACACCACGACAATCACAATCGGAGTAATTGCCTCGGCATACGTGGTAAGATAATGATCAATACTTCGCCAGTTATTCCCGAGAGCCAGCCCGGCATAGCAGAGAATTCCATTCCACACCAGCGCGCTAACAGCTGATAATCCAAGGGTTTTGGGGAAATTCAGGCGTGACATTCCCGCAAATACCGATATGACCGCCCTCGTTCCTGAGAGAAACCGATTGGCAATGATGAGCCAGTAACCGTATTTAGCGAACCATTCCTCCGCTTTTCGAATTGCAGACACGGGCATGAATTTCATCTTACCGGACTCGACGGTCTTGCCAAATTTTATTCCCACCCAATACATGACGGCGAATCCTACCGCGCTGCCAAGCGTCGCACTCAGCATGAGAGGGATAATTCCTACCGTTCCAATTCCGACAAGCGTACCGCAAAACACCAGCAGTACATCGCTCGGTGAAGGCGGAAAGACATTTTCAGTGAAGGTAATTACAAACGCCGCAAGCAGCACGCCTTCCGGCGGAAGTGATTGTAAATAGAGGATAATAGACTCGATCATTGGATGAAGATGTGTAATTACCGGCGTTATGAACGCTCAAACCTATATTATTGGAATGCAAATTACACAGATTCGGACTTCGGGCAAGCATGAAGGATGGGAAACATGGATATTTCCATAGTTCTGCTGCATTGTCCATCTTGTATAACTTATTCTATAATACAATGTTGTATTAACGAAACTGATACGTCAGCGCCAGCGACACCACCGTCGGCGGCCCGCCTACCCAATGCTCATCGGCTATGCGTAGTCCATTGAGCACAAGAGCAGCATTCATTTGGCAGGTGATGTTGTCGGAGATTGGTAGGGCGATGCCGACGCCTGCGGTGTTCCATATTCCACCTTCGAATCCCATCTCGTCATCCATATCCTCTTTAGCGCCAAACAAAGTATTGGATAATGAATGCGCGCAAACGGCTGCAATGATACCCACATCGGCGCTGTATCGCCAGCCGGGCTCTGTTTTCCACTCGGCTGCAACAGCAGGATAGGTGAGCCACCATGGCTCTCCGCCAAGGTCTTTTGTCTTGGGATAATAAAACACCGGCGCCCGCAGATGAAGCCGAAATGCTGCTTCTTGATTTTCATAGATTAGGCCACGCAGACGCAGCCCGTAGCCCGGGATAAGTGGAGTAACGCCAAAGAGTGCGCCAACCGTGAATCCTGATGTAACCCCATACGCTACTTCACCGATACCAACGTATGGTATTCCTGTTCCGATTGTAGCAGAGGTTGTCCCCTTCAGGAGAAAAAGATGATCATTGTGTTGAAATTGAGCATTAGCTATCTGCGCAGCGCAGAGCGATATAAAGATGATCCAAAGATATTTCATGGCAGTACTTTCGGTTGTGTATAAGAAGTTGTTGATTACTCTAGAAATATATCGTTACCGTATTCACTATTTCTATTCTGTGTATGCGCTATGGAAGTTCTCACCTTTGGAAATTTCCTCATGCTCGAAGAAGTTCTGAAATCCTGCACCTGTACACTGTGCCGCCATTCTCGCATCCATTACGTATGATGAATTTCCTGTGCATCTCCCATCGCTATTTCCACTGCGAAATTACCGTGTCACCGTGTTCTCAGGATTACTTAGTCCCTACGTGTTTTATGTGTCGCATGATGGAAATAAATACAGTGAGATAGATATTCACCCGGCGGCTCGCCTTGTAATTCTATAACATCTTTTAAATAAATTAATTACGAGAAAAATCAGGTGCAGTAAAACTGGCAGACGGGCAGGTAAAACAGCAGAAATTTACCGAGGGATACGTAGTATATACTTGTTTTGCATATTTTCGAATAAATCGTTGGTAAAAATAGAAGATTCGACGATATCTCCTCTCAATACAACCCCTCGAATGGTATGAAACAGCTCCTTGCTCTCTTCTCGGAAATTTGGCGTGCGGGTATGAAAATTTTTTCGGCGCAGGTGCCGGAGGATGACAAGGCGGAATTCAATGCACTTGTCCTGCGTGACAATATGCTGCGTCTGCAGATTCTCATTATCCCGAATATCCTCTTTCACCTCTATATATTTTCTCAGGATTATAGAGCAATGATACATGGCGATTGGCTGCTCCCCGGCAATGAAGGAGTGGCAGCACGCGCATGGTTTTATCTAGATCTCATGATGAATATTGTCTCGGATGTGGTGCTCGTGATTTCACTTGTTCAACGAGCGAAGGCGCAAGCGACAGGGAAGTATAAAAGTCCGGCAATTATCTATTTTTATGCGATATTTATTCTTCTGTGGACTGCCGTTGGCTCGGCGGTAAGTCAATTGGAATATGGCAGTATCATCGCTTATTTCCTCGGTGTGCTGAGTGTATCGACGGCGCTGATCTTTGAACCCAAAAAGCGACTCGTAATAATTTTGCTCGGACATTGTACCTTTTTTACCGGCATCTTTATGTTCCAATCCAATCACATTTTAATTGAATCTCATGTTCAAAATGGTGCACTCTTGATTGTAATCTCGTGGACTCTCTCGCAAATATTATATGTGCATACCGTGCGGGGATTTTTAGATAATAAACTCATTCGCCGGCAAGCCGATGATATTTATAATGCTACCGTTGCGGAGAAAGAACGTGAACTCGAAATTCAGCACATTCGGGCAGAAGCTGAGCGCCTCGCATTTGAACAGAAAATTACTTCTCAGCAACGCGAGCTCGAAATTTCGATGCGCTCCTTAGTCAATAAAAATGCCTTTTTATCGGAAATAAAAGCGGGACTGGAAAGTGTACATGAATTCGTAAAACCCCTTGGAATTGAACGCTTTGAACAAATTTCATCACGCGTTCGCAGGAATATCGCCTCCCTCGAGGAAACCGAAGGATTGAATCAACAGTTTGAGGATGTGCATAAGAATTTTATGGAGAGTCTGAAACATCACTACCCGACGCTTACCGCGATGGAACTAAAAGTAGCCGCGCTTCTGCGGATGAAATTATTCTCGGCAGGCATCTCCGAAGCGCTCTTTATATCCAAGCGCACGGTCGAGGTGCATAGGTTAAGTATTAGAAAAAAGATGGGATTGGATAGAAATGATGACTTGTATGCCGTTTTGGTGGAATTTGACAGTAAGTTGTGAAAATGCCCCCATTGCACTATAGAAGCGAATCGCATTCGCCCGGTCGCGCCCAAACAGTGACCGCCAAAGACACATCAAGCCGGCTGATATACTCAACCGGCTTGATATAGAAGGATGCTATAGCTTCAGCAAAGATATCAATCCCGCGACCGCGCAAATAGCCGTAAAACCTCCACATACAGCCACACGAGCGTGACCATCAGTCCGAATGCCCCGTACCATTCCATGAATTTAGGCGCTTCTGCTTCAACGCCCTGCTCGATAAAATCAAAGTCGAGCACGAGATTCATCGACGCAATACCAATCACGAAGAGTGAAATTATAATTCCGAAGAGTCCGCCGCCAAAGCTTGGCAGATAAATACCAAACATTTGCAAGATCATCATGCCGAAATAGAAGATGGCCACGCCAGCGGTCGCTGCAATGACACCGAGACGGAAGTTGTTGGTGACGCTAATGATACGGAATTTATAAATCGCAAGCATGGCAATAAATATTCCCATCGTCAGCCCAATCGACTGAAAGATAATTCCCGGATACCGCAGCTCGAAATACGCGGAAATTCCACCCAAAAATAATCCTTCAAATGCCGCATACAACGGCGCTGTAATCGGAGCGCGCTGTGGCGAAAATGAGGTGATAATCGCCAGAATAAATGCAGCAAAAGCGCCTAACATCGTCAGGCCAAGCCCACCGTTACCATTAATCGTTGTGGTGTAGGTGTAGAGCGAGGTTGCCACGACGATAAACAACAGCATACCGATTTTATTCACCGCGCCGTCGAGCGTCATTACTTCGCTTCCACTGCTGAGACCGGCTGCTGACATCGCTTTCTCATAGACTGATGACCGAAGCACGGGATTCCCTGAATGCTTGCGCTCATTTGCAGATGAAGATCCGCCAAAACTACCCATTGTGTACTCCTTGAAAAATTAAAAATATAAAATGAAGCTTTCTTGGTTATCCGTTTTTGCGTGGTTATAAACACGCTACCGGCTATTTTTACTGCAACTTACGATACTGACATCTGACTGCCAAATTTTTTTGGTATCTGAGAGATTTTCTGATAGGAAGGTAACGAATGCCATAAATCGTATGTTGCCAAAGTCCCGTTAGGGACGAAAAATTGGTAGAAAACGAGATTCTGATATGCTGCAAAGTCCTGTAGGGCTACGGTTTATACACAAGTTTACATGGTAATTTTTGTGCTCCATTCTGATTGTTTTTCTCTTCGATAGAGATAAATGACGGTCGGAAATTTCTCCAGAGGAGAACAATAGTAATAGAAAATCCGTTGCAAAAGAACATCACAGCTCCAGAGGAGCGAAATTTTAGACCGAATAGGTGAAATATATCGCTCCTCTGGAGCTTTATTTCCACCAATGATACGTTTTCTATTAAGATTTTGCCCCGCTGGGGCAATTGTAATGAATACTACATCTCAACATAGGTAAGCTGTAAACTTGTGTATAATCCGTAGCCCGTTGGGACGACATGTCAATTCTATAAGGTTCCGTCACTACGGGACTTACTCGTTCATTCGCCCTCATTTTCTACCGATATGTCATCGCTAACGCGATTGAGAAGGACGATGAGTCCGTAGCAATTCAACCACAAAAATTGTCAGAGAAGAATATTTTTTATGTGATTATTATTCAGCTCTTGAGCTCCCGCGTATATGCTCAACCAGCGCGCGATACAGGGCAGATTCACTCAATATCTCCTCGCAACCGAGAAGGATAAATTGACGCCGCGCTCGGGTGAGCGCAACATTTAATTTCCTATCCACAAGCTCGCCGTTAATAAGCACAAGCGATTGAATTGACTGGAGTTGCGTCGTGTGATTGACGGCGCAGGAAAGTATGATAATCTCCCGTTCACTCCCCTGAAACCGCTCGACCGTATCAATCGTGACTTTGGAGCGCAGCTCTTGGGGAATCCTCCGCACAATTTCAGCAATCTGCGCGCGGAACGGCGTGATAACCCCAACGGTCTGACTCGTAAAATTCTCACCTAACCTATCTGCAAGGAATGTAATAAGTTCCGCCACGCGCTCTGCCTCGCCGTAATGTACTTTCGGACGATGCTCACGTTCGGATGGAAGATAAATCAAGCGTTTATGCAAAAGTTCCTCTGAATGCCTGGACGGCAAGGGTGACCGCAAGCTGTGGCTTGGAATGTAATCTGTGGGGAACATACTTTCCATAGGAATTTCTTCTTTTTGCCATGGATTCATGGGTTCTAACTTTTTGTTGTAGAAGAAATTATTTGCAAAATCCTGAATTGCGCTGTGCATGCGTGCCTGACGTGTGAGCATGCCGAAGCCCTCAAGCCAGCCCTGCTGCGTGCAGATGCGGATGAGACGTTCGAAGAGGGAAATCCGAAGATCGGTGAGGTGAATTTCCGCGAGATGCGGGCTGTTGACAACGGCGCCACGTTCATTTTGTACGACGACTGCCGGAAGCTGCTTTTCGTCGCCGATGAGGATGAAGCGGTTCACGACGGCGAGAATGCCGATGATTTGCGGTTCTAAAAGCTGGGATGCTTCATCAATAATTGCCGTTGAGAACTCTTTCAGCCGGAGAATTTCGGGATTGGCATTCACCGACGACACGGTCGAAACGATGATGCGCGTGTGTTTGATTTTTGCTGCAAGTTCTTCAATGGAAATATCTTGCGCGATAAGTGAGAGAAGTCGGTCGGGATGCTCGCTCGTTTCCTTGCTCCCAAGGCGGAGGAAGGGGAAGTCAGGCCGGATACGCTTGAGCGCGCTGCAGATTTCATCGACAGCGCGATTGGTAAACGCAAGCACGAGCAGGGTTTCCTCTGTCGAGTCATGGAGAAATTCCACCAGCGAACGGAGCATGACGGAGGTCTTACCGGTGCCGGGCGGCCCCTGCAGAAGAAAATAATCCTCGGCAGAAAGCGCGCGGGCAAGGAGAGAGCGTTGCTCGGGATGGAGTCCGGGGAAAGTGATTTCCGGTTGAACGCCAAAGCTTGGCGGACGTAACCCCAAAAGAACATTCCGCTTACGCTCCGGCGTTTTGAGTGCCGTGGCGAGAGCACGGTAGAGCGCATTGTAGCCGCTTTCGATCTGGTCGGGTTCGATGACCCATGACTTCGCAGCTGAGAAGAATTCAGCGTTAAGTTGTTTATTCCGCAAGCTGATAGAAATTCTATCCGGCAGAATACTCCGCACCGATGCTTTGATGATTTGTCCCTCGACCGGACGCGCCTCGCCTCCTTCGTTCAGTGCATAGAGAATGGCAATATCACCCGTGCGGAAGGACGATACCTGAGCCGTGCCTTCGGTGCGGCGGAAGGTGAGGTAGAAGCGCGCGAAGTCTGACTCTTCGGGCAGTAATTCCAAATGCGCGAGCACCGAAAAATTCGCCTGCTTTTCTTCTAACGAGTCGCGCCATAATGCGGCAAAACCACTTTGTGCGGCGCGGCCTTCGCTGCCGGTGCGGGCTGCGTACTGTTCGCGGAGTAAAAACGAGAAAAATGCTTGAAAATACGTGCGTTCGGTGAGCGTGAGCGATGCGTAAAAGTTCGAAAACTCGACGATTTCACTTTGCTTGAAGTCCGGCTTTGGCCCAAAATCCGTCGGCGTTATCATGCGCAAAAGCGAAAATTGACGTTCGATAATCTGATGCTCATTGCTGATAATTCTATTGCGAAGCATAAGCGAGTCGCGCTTATTTTGCGGGATATTCGGCGCATTGCGCAGCGGATATTCGGTGGCGCGTGAGTAGAGCACCTGACTATCACCCGTACGTCCGGGGAATGCCGAGTCGAGGAGTAGATTATAACATGTCGTTTGAATTAAGTGATTGATCCACATGCCGGTTCGGATGGTTTGATTCCCGCGTACGGCGAACGTCGACGTTGGCGCCGGCGCTTTGCCGGACTTTAACTCAATCACTGTTTTTCGGAGTGGGTCGGTGTATTCGAGCAGCAAGTCGAGGCGTCCCTGCAGTCCATAGACGGGCGACAAAAACGTTGGCTCGACGCTGAATTTATCATACGTAAGCGTGGGTACGAGCGCGCGGAGATTCTCAAACTGCTCGCGCACCATGCCACGGAGCTCGGGCAGGGCATCAGGGCTAGTACCTAATGCATAAATCACTTGCAGCGGTTTTACCTTGAGCGCTGCGTCAAAAACTTCGTCGAAATTACACTCCGGATTATGGAGTAATTCATCAAAACACGCATTGACGAGCGTACCGGCGAGCGCGGCGGCTGAGGTCGTACCCGGCGAGAATTTTTTGAGAAAATAGAGCAGCGGGTTGGTGCCGGTGGACTGAAAACACTCCGCGACGTCCGTCACATCAAGCAAAATATCAGGTTCGAGAATCACGAGCGTTGTGGCCGAGGCGTAGAGTCCGTTCGGTGAATTTTTTGCGCGCACGAGATCCGTTACATGAATAATCGCGCCGCGCCATAACAGATTCTCAAGCTCAATATACGGAGAATAAAATGCGATTTTAATGGCGCCGAGTTCGTCAGATTCACAGGTAAGTATTAACCTTCTTCGGTCGTTATGCAGTTCGGGAGTGCCGATGGAGAGCACGACTGCGCGTACAAGCGGCACGGTATCGGCAGTGCGGAAGTAGGAGAATTGAACGCTGAGATTTGGAAGTGCTGACCATAAGCTGTTGAGTTCGGTCGGGATAGGATGTTCGGAAAAGAACAAAACAGCGCCGGCAATTGCCTTCATACCGGCGAGAATATCGGTGTCGGTGCAGGCGGTTGTGCGGTCTTTCGCAAGGCGCGCTGCAAAACGTCGGAACCCATTGATTTCCGATGCGATGTCGGGTGGAACGGCGTATTTGTCACAAATATAGCTCCATTGGGCGAAAGCGCCGGTGAAGAATTGAAGTTCTTGTTCGGTAAGGACTTGAAGCATCTCACGAACGATTGGTCTCAGCCCCAGGAATTTCTCTCTCGGTGTGATGTCGGATTCCCAGGCAGAGAGGAGCGTTTCATAGACTGTGGTGGCGGTGGCAGGAGTCATAGATTTCTTAGAAAATTATACTGCACAATTCGCCACGAAAATAAGCAATGAGCGGCAAATTTCGCGGTAAATTTCCGTTCTTCAGGTCGAAATCGAGATACTCGAGGCGCCGCTTGTCGGCAGGTTTTGTTTGTCGGCTGGTTTTCCGACACCCGCTGTAAGCCCCATGATGCTGTAGTCGTTACGTTCGAGTTTTTCGCGGAGATGAAGGAAATTATCCTGTAATTTTTTAGCAGCTTCGGGAGTCGCGGTATGGAATGCAATCTGCAGACGTTTGTCGAGTTCGGCACCGCTGACGGCGAGTTCGCCGAGAGAAGTAGTGCGTAATTTCAGCCGGAAATGGTTCAATCGTCGGGAATGTTCGCCTTGCGGTTCATAGGATAATTCCACCGTTTCATACTTCCCATTCCGATACAGCGGGACAAATACCCGCATTGGGAGTCCGGCAGTAAGTGCATGAAGATTAATGACTAATTGACTTTCAATGAGCGTCAGTATCTCCGTCGCGGCGGCATGAGCGCTTTGAGCGTGCGGCAGTCCCGCAGTCTGAGCAATAAATTCACGGAGGGCTATGAATAACGATGGGTTATCCGGCGATGACGGACGAATGGCAAGCATGAGCGAGCGGTCGAGAACGGTGGTGGTATGTTCCTGAATTTTCTGTAAAATTACGAGTAAGGGAGTGGCGAGTTGTGGGATTTGAGGTAATTCACCGCTAAGATTTTCAAGTGCTTGCGAGATCATCGTCGCTGTGACAATCGGCATTGCGGCGAGGCGACTGATTGCCATTTTGGCGGCGAGTAGTGTCTGCGCTGTATTCATACCCTGCGTCTGCGCGTCGTGAATGACTGCCGCCGCCTGCACAGGAATGACGGGAACAATATCCTCTCGAATTGTCGATATTTTTGAAATTTCTGACATGAGCTGTAGTCTAATATTTAACGTTGCCCGAGTATCGGCAAGTACCTCAGCAACTTTAAGTATTCCATGTGGTTCGGTTGATACAGTGCTGGAGACGTTTATAAATCTCGAGCGGATATCTGACGAATTTTCTACTCTTGATTATTCCGTGAGCAGAAAGGTATATCGCATCATGGATCCGAAAGTATGAGAATTGCGGTCATCGTATTTAGCTGAAGTTGAGGTGCGTAAGAGAATGCTTGCGCATTGCTTGTAAATCTGAACAGTGGAAGATCGATTGTGAGGGCAGCACTACCAATGTATTGCGGTTCTATGTACTTAAGCAGATGTATAGTACAGAGTTCCTCCATGAAAACACTGAATTATTCTGTTACAGACAGTTTCCATGCAAACCATGAGACTGAATTTTACCTATTCTTTCGCAGGAAAGAAGGAATCCCACAAATCACACTTCCGCTCCCACAAGCCGCATATCCACCTCACGTTTATCTAAATTCACCCGCATAATCTGCACTCGCAGGCGCGTTCCGATGCGATACTGCTGTTTGCGCCGGCGGCCGACAAGCTGGAAATTCTTTTCGTCAAATGTATAATAATCATCCGTCAGGTCGCGGATATGGAGCAGACCTTCGATACCGACATCGTCGAGCAGGACAAACACGCCAAAACTCGTTACACCGCTGACCGATGCGTTGAATTCCTTGCCGAGGTATTTTTCGGCGAGAATAGTCTGCGCGAGCTTGGTTGAAGAGCGCTCGGCAGTGACGGAGAGGCGTTCTCTGTCAGAACAATGTTCAGCTGCCGCCGAGAGCCGCCGAAGAAGCGACGTGATACGCTCGGCAGACGGAATTTCAAGAGCATATTCTTTGAGCAATCGATGAACAATCACATCCGGATACCGGCGAATTGGCGACGTAAAGTGCGCATAATCGCTGAATCCGAGTCCGTAATGCCCGATATTTTTCTCGGAATAGACGGCTTTTGCCATCGCACGAAGCATGAATTGATGAATGACTTTTTTCTCGGGGAGGTCTTCGACTTGTTGTAATAAGTAGTTAATTTCCTTCGAGGATAGATTCTCTAATTTTGTTTTTATGCCGAGCGAGCGTACAAATGTCAGCACGTCTTTGAGTTTGGTCGCGTCGGGATTATCATGTATCCGATAGAAGAACGGCAGCGGCTGACGGAGCTTGGCTTTTTTCGAAATCGCCTTGATATGGAGCGCCACGGTTTGATTGGCGGCGAGCATACATTCCTCGACAAGCTTGGTCGAATCGGTGGCGGACTTCATGATTGCGCGCACGGGAGTGCCGGTCTCATCAAGCTGAAATTTTGTTTCGGTCGATTCAAAGTCGAGTCCGCCTTTATCAAAGCGTTTGGCGCGCAATATTTTGGAGAGAGTAAATAAATTCTGCACAAGCTCCACATGCTTGCCCTTGCCGGTGTCGATAATTGTCTGGACGTCATTGTAGGTAAAGCGCTTGATGCTTTTGATGGCCGTCTCGGCTATTTCATAATTTTTGAGTACGCCTTTGGGAGTAAATTCCATAAAAACCGAGAAGGTAAAGCGGATTTTATTCGGCACGAGCGAACAGATATCATTCGAGAGTGATTCCGGGAGCATGGGTACGACGCGATCGACGAGATAGGTGCTGTTGGCGCGGTTGTAGGCCTCTTTGTCGAGCGCGGAGTTTTCCTCCAAATACGTCGTAACATCAGCGATATGAACGCCTAAGCGGTAGTTTTTATTCTCAAGAATCGTGAGTGACAGCGCGTCATCGAAGTCGCGTGCGTCATCGGGATCGATGGTAATAATTTCTTCTTTCCGGAGGTCAATACGCGGCGGACGAATGGACTTTGGCGTGGGCTGAATGGCGAGTGCTTTTGCATCATTTTCGAGTTCATCGCTGAATTTGGCCGGCAGGCCGAATTCTTTGAGAACGCCGGCGAACTCGACGAGCGGATTACCGGAGGCACCGAGGACTTCGGTGATTTCGGCTTCGGGGCTCTTGTGGGCGTCGTCCCAGCGAACGAATTTGGCGAGGACTTTATCGCCTTTTTTGGCACCTTTGAGTTTTTTGGGATGAATCAGAAAATCAACATAGTATTTCTCTTCATCGGGAATAAAAAAGTAAAAATCCCCATCAAAGTCGAGCGTACCGGCCATGACATTGTCGGCCCTGCTGATGACGGTATTGACCGTGCCATAGGGTTTTTGATCTTTCTTAAGCGCCAGTAATTTTACCTGTACAGTATCACCGGCCAGGGCAGTCGCCAGATATTGCTGACGAATATAAATAATTGGAAATTCTGTGGAATCAGTGATAATCGAACCACGATTGTGTTCGAATTTCAGGACACCGGTAAACACGCTCGGATTCCGGGAAATAGGCATTATGCCGAAGCGCCGGCGGGCGGATTTGTAGATAATTTTTTTCTGAGCAAGGTGATTGAGTGCCTCCCGTAATGTCTCATATTCTCGTGAGTCGGAGCGATACTGAAGTACTTTGGCGATATCAATCAACCGTAGATTCGCAGGTGCATTTTGGGTGAGTAGCGCAATAATTATCTGGTGTAATTCTTCGGTCTGAAGGTCGGTAGGTGTAGATGTAACACCGGTTTTCTTTTTCTTGGCCATTATGTTTTTCCTAAAATGAGCGTCTTGAACGCATGAAAGGATGTTGGATAGTATCTCTGTTACCCCTGAACCCACAGAGTCACCGTGACGGTCACACGGAATGGACGGTCATGCATGTTTTTTAAACTGCAAATTCGGAAAGTTTTACCGTTTTACCGACACATTATTATAAAATCACCAAAAATGTAAAATAATGTTAATTACAGTTCCTCCAAAAAAAAAGTGAAACCTCCGGTGGATTCCGGCGTACCTGCCTTTATATCTTACGATGACAGCAAGCCGAAATATTCTCTTATTTAATTTATTTTATTCTTATTTACAAGAGTGTAGTATGAAAAAAGCCGTTCTCCTTTTCTCTCTTATCTTGGGGCTATCCGCTATCGGACTCCGCGCCCAGACAGCCGAAGACATCGTCGCAAAAAGCATTCAAGCGACCGGCGGTATTGACAAAATTAAAGCAATTAACAGTATGAAAATGACGGGTAATGTTTTATTCATGGGGATGGAATTACCCAGCACTATTACCTCAAAACGCCCAATGAAATTGCGTGTAGAGACAACATTTCAAGGAAGTGCCCGGATTGAAGCATTTGATGGTACTACAGCATGGAGTGTTAATCCATTTTCTCCTTCCGGTTCAAAAGAACCAGAAGTTATGTCCGAAGATCAAGCAAAACAGACCAAAGATCAAGCTGATATTGACGGTGATTTTGTCGACTATCAGGCAAAAGGTCACACAATCGAATATATCGGAAAAGATGAAATGGAAGGATCTGCTGTCTTCAAACTTAAAGTGACAAAAAAAACAGGGGATGTGTCAATATATTTTATCGATGCTGATAATTACTTACCTATAAAGATAGTTACCAAAACCAAAGCTCAAGGAAATAATATAGAAGAAGGGGAGCTTGTTCTCGGGAATTACAAGTCGGTATCCGGAGTACAAATGGCACATTCCTTAGAATTTCGTTCTGGCGGGGTTACTACATTTCAGGTTATCATCAACAAAGTCGAGACCAATATCCCAATCGACGATTCCATCTTCGTCATGCCCAAGAAAAAATAATCAACAGCTGCCACTACACCCGCGGCAGCTCTCAATTGCGAAGTTATCTCTCTTATTTTTATCATCTATTAGGATTTACTATGAAAACCAACGTGTTCTCATTTCTCGCCCTTGCGGCAATTATCGGACTTATTGCAACGACACAACCATCCAAAGCAGGCGATTGTCTCGACGGATCGGGCAATATTGTAGGTGAAAACCATGCAGTGCGCTCATTCCATAAAATCATCGTTGAAACCGAAGCAACGGTCATTCTTTCTCAGGACAAGTCACAAAGTCTGCATGTGCAGGCTGATGACAATCTTCAGAATGTTATCGAGACAAAAATCGACAATGGAACACTCAAGATTTCGGTGCCGAAATGTGTAAATCCTTCGAAAAATATCACGGTATTTGTATCTATGAATGATGTCGATGAGCTGACCCTTGCCGGTAACGGAAAGATCCTGGCACCGAGCTCAATTACGACAGAGAATATCAAATTTGTCGTATCCGGCAGCGGTGAAATCAAATTTGATGAAGTGCATGCCGAGCATATTACGACTCAGGTTCTTGGTAACGGGACGATAACCCTCCGAGGCAATGCGATTAGCCATACGGTAGAATCTGTCGGCAGCGGTGAAGTACATGCTTATGATTTAAAAGCAATTAACTCCAAATTGAGTGTAGCCGGCGCCGGCAAATGCGAGGTCAATGCCGACAACCAATTAGATGTAAAAATTACCGGCAGCGGTAGCGTAAGCTATAATGGTAATCCGGAAACACTCCATAAAGAGATTACCGGCAGCGGTAGCTTGAAGAATAGAAACTAACACTCCAATTTCGCCACACAGCGTCCGGGCAGGTTTCGGCTCCTGCCCGGACTGTTTTATACGATTATACCGTTTCATCCGCAAAGTCGTATCCCGTAGGTTCTTCGGAATACCCATCGGGCGAATTGGAGTAGTTTCTAGCCTCTTCTCAGATGGTATCACCACACATAAAGCCCGCACAGGTTTCGGCTCCTGTTCGGGTTTTTATTTTGCTGGTAATTGCGCAGCCGCTCTTATTTTTGAATAGTATTTATTTGTCATAATTTTATCAAAGATTTTTTCGGAAAGGTATGTATGCGGTATTATTCTATACTTGTTTTACTCGCAGTTACAGCACTTTTACACACGTCGCAAGCGCAGGTTAAGGTGTCGTCTTCTACTTTCGGTGCTATCGAAGCGCGGCATATCGGACCTGCTGTCATGGGCGGTCGCATCGCGGCTCTCGATGTGGTGAATCGCGATACGCGCTTTATTTATGTCGGTTCTGCCGGAGGCGGACTCTGGAAATCCCGCGACGGCGGTACGTCCTTCAAGCCGATTTTTGATAAGTATTCCCAGTCCATTGGCGCCGTGACAATTGACCAGAATCACCCCGATACCGTGTGGGTCGGAACGGGAGAGTCGTGGACGAGGAACAGCACATCGATTGGTGACGGGATCTACAAATCCATCGACGGTGGTGACAATTGGCAGCGCGTAGGACTCGAGAATTCCGAACGGATTGCGCGGATTGCAATCCATCCTACCAACCCCAATATCGTCTATGCAGCTGCTACCGGACATCTGTGGAATGATAATGAAGAACGTGGACTCTACCGCACAGGTGATGGCGGCAAGACGTGGGAACGTGTCCTGTATGTCGATGCCAAGACCGGTTGCGCCGACGTGGCAATCGACCCCAAAAATCCGGATGTCGTCTATTGTGCAATGTGGCAGTTCAGACGCACCGCCTGGTCGTTCGCCTCCGGTGGAAAAGGCAGCGGGTTTTACAAGTCCACTGACGGTGGCAAGACGTGGAAAAAACTCTCGAACGGTTTGCCTGAAGGTGACGTAGGCCGCATCGCGATAGATATTTCACCCGTCAATCCTAAGATTATTTATGCTAATATCGAAGCTGCCAAGACAGGATTCTACCGTTCGACCGATGCCGGTGAATCCTGGGAACGGATGAATGGCGGTTCCGAATCCTCCCTTCGCCCATTCTATTTCTCCAAAGTCGTGGCCGACCCTGTGGACAGCAACCGCGTCTATAAAGCATCCCTTAATTTAGGCGTGACCACCGACGGCGGGAAGTCATTCTCCTCGCGCGGCGGCTTCCACTCGGATGTGCATGCAATTTGGATCAATCCCCACAACAATAATCATGTCATCATCGGCACTGATGGCGGTATGTACGTATCATTTGATAAAGCATCGAGTTGGAGGTTTTTTAATAATCTCCCGCTGGCACAATTCTACCATATCAGCTACGATATGGACAAGCCCTATAATGTCTATGGCGGCCTGCAGGATAATGGCTCATGGTACGGGCCGGCGGAGAGTCCGAATGGTATCGAAAATCGTGACTGGAATAATGCCGGTGGCGGTGATGGCTTTTGGGTATGGCGTGATAAGACCGATAAAACGATCATCTATAGCGAGTCGCAGGGTGGTAATGTATCAAGAATACATACCAAAACCAATGAAAGTAAAGATATTAAGCCCTATCCCAAATATGGAGAGGCGAAGTATCGCTTTAATTGGAATACTCCGATTCAACTAAGCCCGACACGGCCGGACGTACTCTATATGGGGTCGCAATTCCTCCATAAATCCACCGATAAAGGCGAGTCCTGGACGAATATTTCACCAGATCTGACCACGAATGACAAAGCAAAACAGCAGCAGGAAGAGTCCGGCGGACTGAGCGTGGATAATTCCAGTGCCGAAAATCACTGCACAATCTATACCATCGCCGAGTCACCGATGGACGCAAATATTATCTGGGTCGGCACCGATGACGGCAATGTACAAGTCACCCAAAACGGCGGGAAATCATGGACCAATGTCGTGAAAAATATCCCCGGATTACCGGCAAATACATGGTGTTCGACGGTCGAACCCGGGCATTTCGCCAAAGGAACATGCTATGTGACTTTTGACGGACACACGACCGGCGATATGAAGTCCTATATTTATAAGACATCAGACTTCGGCAAAACCTGGACCGAAATTGCAAGCGGCGTCAAGGGCTATGTACATGTGGTGCGGGAAGATCTGGTGAATCAATCGCTCCTCTTTGCCGGTACCGAACTCGGTATGTTTGTCTCCATCGACGGCGGGAAGGAATGGTCGCAATTCACCGGGAATCTGCCGAACGTAGCCGTACGGGATATTGCAATTCATCCGCGTGAGCATGACCTTATGCTTGCTACACACGGCCGCGGAGTACTGATTATTGACGATATCACTCCTTTGCGCAAGCTCACGGCAGAAGTTCTGGACAAAGAACTCGTGATCCTCGAAGGGCGTCCGAATGAAATGAAAATTGGTGGTGGATTTCAAGAATTTTCAGGTGGCGGAAATTTCGTCGGCAGCAATCCAAGTGACGTAGCGACAATTACCTACTATCAAAAAGACCGCCATGTCTTTGGAGATATGAAGATTGAAATATACGATAAGGCCGGCAAGCTTATCTCGACAATTCCCGCCGGAAAACGTAAGGGAATCAACCGTATCGATTGGGCTATTCGCCTCAAAGCGCCGAAAGTCGCGCCGGGAGCAAATGTCGCCGGTGGCGCTGCTGTCGGTCCTCTTGTTCCCGAAGGTACGTATACCGTCAAGCTGCTCAAAGGTGATAAGACCTATACCGGCACTATCAACCTCGTTGCCGACCCGCTCTCGACCCATTCGGCTGCCGACCGCGCGCTGCAGTCAAAAGCAGTGCTCGACTTATACGATATGCAGGGCAATCTCGCCTATATCGCCGATGCCGTCACCGGCGTTCGCGATGCAGCCACTGCCCGCGCCGGGAAATTAGAATCGTCCGATGCACTTGCAAAGAATCTTACCACTTTCGCAGGAAAATTAGACTCACTCCACAAAACACTCGTGGCGACGAAAGAAGGCGGTATCCTCGTCGGCGAAGAACAGCTCCGCGAACGTGTCGTCGATCTCTATGGCGCAATTAATGGTTACGGCGGCAAGCCCACCAAGTCGCAGCTCGAAAGAATGGACGCCGTGAGCAAAGAACTCGCCAATTCCGAAAAAACATTTCAGCAGTTCATCAAGTCTGATCTCGAGGCGCTCAACACGCAATTAACCGCCAAAAAACTCCCGGTAATCACCGTCATCACCCGCGCAGAATTTGACAAGAAAGAGTGATGAAGTTGATCGGTTTGTGATAAAATTAAAAAAGCTCCTGCATGCGACGTAGTGTTCGCATAGCCGGAGCTTTTTTAATTATACATTGAAATTTGGGTTCGGTTCTGCATACTCCACACCGACGTCCTGCGGTCACCCATTGCCGTCCAAGCCGCTCTTCGTCGAAATAAACTCCGCAATACGCACTTCATGCCAGTATTCACCCGAATGTCCGCGTTGCATAAAACCTAAGTGTCCACCATGATCAGGGTTATCTACATAGAAATACTCGCTCGAAGCAGCCAGGTCAAGCGCAAAACAACTCGGCGTGAGGAAAGAATCGTCTTTCGCGCTGATAAGGAGTGTTGGAATTCTAATGGAAGGAATAAATCCTGTCGCGCTGCACTTCGCCCAGTACTCTTCGGCATCGCGGTAGCCATGCGCCGGAGCCGTATAACGGTCGTCAAGATCCTGGAACGTACGAATTGCCTTGAAATGTTCGAGCGTTACGCCGGATGGAAACACCACCTGCTTGAGCGCGATTTTCTTCTGAAAGGACGCCACAAATCGCTTCATATACAGCGCATTTTGCGAGGATGCCATCACGAGCGCCGATGCCTTTAAATCACATGGCGCGCTGAGAGCCGCTCCTCTGCTAATAAGCGTGTCGCTGCCCTGTTCACCGAGATACTTGAGAATGGCATTCCCGCCTAAGCTACAGCCGACTAAGGAGATATCATGATAGCGTTTTGTAGCCGCAATACGAGTCACGAGCGTATGCATATCCTCCGTAGCGCCACTATGATAGGACTTATAGAGGCGATTCATCTCACCGCTGCAACTCCTGAAATTCATCGCTGCTACGTCAAATCCCCGCCGCACAAATGCCCGCACGAGACCACGAATATACTTGGCATCAGCGCTCGAATCCAAGCCATGGGCGATGACCACGACGCGCGAAGCAGGAGTAGCCGCAAATGCCCAATCAACATCAAAAAAATCTCCGTCGGAGGTCTCGATACGTTCACGCCGGTAATCGACCAGCGGCGTTTTCCGAAAAAATGTCGGGAAAATGGTCTGCAAATGAGAATTCCGCAGGTAAAACGGCGGGGAATACGACGGACTGATAATCGGCATATAAGAAAATCTCTATAGTTTACAACGGCTTGAACTGCTCAAATGCCTGCGAACATGAGTTGCAGTAATGGATCGAACGGCACAGAGTCGGACCAAATGGCGTCTGCACGGTGGTATTGGTACTCCCGCAGAATGGACAGGCGATATTTTCCAGAATATCAAGTTCAAACTCTACTTCATACCGCGGTGGCGGTGCAAGTCCGTGTTTTTTAAGGGCAAGCAAGCCGCGCTCGGTAATGCGATTCGAATCCCACGGAATATCAAAATTCACCACCACCGACACATCACCGAATTCTGCAAGTCGCTTTTGTACATCAGACTTCATCACTTCAATTGCCGGACAGCCAACGAAGGTCGGCGTCATCTGTACGTTTACTTTTCCTGCGTCCGATACCGTTACGTCGGTAATGACGCCTAAGTCCACGACCGATATGCCGGGAATTTCCGGGTCACGCACGTCGTGCAGCGCCGTGATGATGTCATCGGGCGTTACCATTCTGCAACCGGATCAGTGGCAAATACTTCTGACATTTCGTCGAGAAGCGGCTGTAAGTGTTCGGTATGCGAACCGTAGCGTCCACCGTAAGAAGGTGTGCAGTTTTCAGGAATAGAAAGCGTCGCTTTAGCAAGCGTCGCGGTAATCGACTCCATCCACAGGCGCTGAAGTTCTTGTTCACCCGCAAACACACCTTCATCAATCAATTCCTGTTCAAATTTTGACGGCTCAAACATCCCAAGCGCGAGTGGAAACGCGAAGTCGAGGGCAGCTTGCATCTTGCTGTGGCTTTCATCATTGCCTTGCGCGCCGAGCTGTGTGACCCATGTATTAGCGTGGAATACATGATACTTAATTTCACCGCGAACCTTTTTGGCAAGTAAGGATAGCGGTAGGAAGGAGGATTTTTCGAGTAATTGATAGCGGATCATTTCGGCGGTATCGAAGAGGAAATGGCGGATCAAGCTGAAGTCATAGCCGCCGATCGGTAATTCCACTAAGTGGCAGCAATGCATTTGTTCGGCATTGCGCATAAAAGCTGCGGTATCCGGTTCGGACTCGCCAAGTGTATGAAGTATTTGGAATAAGGCAAGGGAATGTCCAATTTTATCCTGCGCAATCGACGAGAAAGCGATGTCTTCCTCAAGCAGCGGTCCGAGGCCGGTCCACTCAGAATTACGATGACCAATAACGAGCGAATCGTCAGCCATACGATAAAGTAAGTCTTTGATGTGATTGTTCATAGGGGTAGCTCCTGTATAGATTTGTTAAATATTCCCGCCCGGCAGATTCTTACGCCATGCGAAACCGTAGGATAAAGGATGGAATTTCATCGATAAATCCATGAAATTAGAGCACAAAAATACTGAAAAATATGACATAGTGTGTTCTCCTCCGAGCCCCTCGCTTCGTTGCGAGCGCCTCGGTTTGCTAATGAGCATATATTCCAATACCAAAAAACTGAGGGCATCACTCCAGAGCGATACTCTCAGTAAGAAAAGGAATGCCTATTTTTGTACTTATAGATTCGTCGCCGCGGTATCTTTGCAGCATATTGCGGTCGGTTTCCGGGATTCAATACCTCAATTATGGCACTCTTTCGCTCGTTACTTTTTACGTGTGTTCTTTTTATTTCCTTGAATATGCAGGCTGTTGCGCAGGCACGTATTCCTGTGTGGCTTGGCTTCGGCGCCGGCTATGGGCTCGGACTGCACACGACCGATGGCACACTTCAATGTTTGAATGACCCGGCTTGCCCGCAATACACCTCCGGTAATGGCGGCGGCATGATGTTCGGCGCGTCGCTCGACTGGCGGATGTCACAGAAATTCGGACTCCTCATCCGCTCGAATTATTTCCTGAATTCCGTGCTCATGACCACGACCGACTCCCGCGCGCTCACCAAAGACGAAACCGGTGCGATTGTCCCCCTCGTTCGCTCGCATAATCTCGATGCTACACTTCCGATGCTCCACTCCGACCTCTTACTCAATTACCGATTGGGCGACTTCCGCATCTTTGGAGGAGGTTCACTCGGACTAATGATGTCCCCCACATGGAACTCCTCCTCCGAAATTCTCGCTCCGTCGAATGTGACCTTTGGGAATAATCGACGCGATACCTCCTTCTTTCCCGAACAATCCATCGCCGGCGCATCATCCACGCAACTTGCTCTCACAGCGGGAATTGGCTACGATATTCAATTGTCAAAAAAAATAATTCTCGCTCCCGAACTGTCGGGTTCGCTGCCACTCTCGTCGATTATTACTACCTCCGATTGGAAACAAACGATCCTTGCGTTAGGCGTGTCGCTGAGGTTCGGCATGGGCGTTGTCAAGCCCGAAGAGCGCACGAAAGAAGAGAGAATTGATACCATTACCGTGAAAAATCCCGCGATTGTCGGCAATCATTTCTCGATTGGCAAGACGACAGTTAATATCGAAACCCGGGAGACGGAAGATGTGAAAATTATCTCCGAGACGTCCCGTCGCACCGATACGTCGATTATTGGAGCCGAGCCACCTCCACCGCCGAAGCCGCCGACGGCCAAGCTTGCGCTCTACGGCGTGGCGACAAGTGGCGAGAAAACAGCGCTTGAGAATATAACAGTGCGCGGAAAATTCGTGACGGAGGGTTTTCCAATGCTGCCGTTTGTGTTTTTTGACGCGAATTCCGCCGAACTCCCGGCGCGGTATCATCAGGTGACCTCGCCGGATGGATTTTCGGGTGAGAAATTAACGCCGAGTCCACTTATTCAGCACAAGGATATTCTCAATATTATCGGCGAGCGGATGGGGCAATTCCCGCGAACGAGAATCACGCTTCATGGTACGTCCGATCCGACGACCGAGAATTCCGACTGCGAACTCGCCGAAAAGCGCGCAAGTAGAGTAAAGGAATATCTAGTAACGATTTGGGGTGTGGAGGAAAAACGTATCAAAATTACTAATTCATCGCGAAAATGTGCACCTGAATCGCCGACGACCTCCGCCTCCGAAGAAGGATACGAGGAAAACCGTCGCGTGGAAATTGACTCTGATGATGATGAATTACTCGCGCCGATGCTCCGCACACGGTATATCGAAATTACCGACGTTATCCCGCAAACCATCGAGGCAGATGTCGCCGGCAGTACCCGCCAAAATATCACTGCCTGGAAGATGAGCGGCGAGTACAACCGTAAGAAATTCTTTGGCGAATCCGGCACAACGAGTCTTCGCAATGTGAAGCATACCTTTACCGATGAAGAGTCCCGTGCGATGCAAAACGGCGACCTCTCTTCTCTCGACGTGCAGTACTCGCTCACCGACGGCAATGGACTCTCCGACGAACAAACGACGGATATCCCGGTCGTTCGCGATACTATCCGCCAAGCTGTTGAACGCCTTTCACTTATGCACTTTGAAGTGTTGAAAGACAAGCTCAACCGCAGCGCGCGGGCAGCTATCAAAAAATTCGTGCAGGACTTGGATGACGAAGCCACGATCAGCGTCGTCGGCTATACCGATAATCTGGGCGAGCAAGACCTCAACAACCGCCTCGCGACCAACCGCGCAAATGCCGTGGCTGAGTACATCAAGACCATCAAGCGCAATGCAACCATTACCCGCAATGAAGGAGTCGGTTCATCGCGTTTCCCACCCGGGATAAGTTCACACTCCCTACCCGAAAGCAGGTTCCTCAGCCGAACGGTGCAGATTGAGATTCTGCGGAATTGGCAGGAGTAGTAGTCGTAAGTGGTAAGTTTTTTAGTCGTAAGTGGTAAGTGGTAAGAAATGTGAATCTTACTGAATAGACTACAGCTTCAGCTGGAGGAGGAGGCAGGTGAGGTCAAAAATAGCAAGACCCGACAGGTTGAAGAAAACCAGTCGGGTCTTTGTATGTTCTGCCAATTTCAATCTGTTTGCGTGCTCTCGCGCCGATTGCGCCTGTTGCGTTAAAATTCTTTTCGTCGGTGTGGAATGTAAGCAACCGAACCCATTGCATTATTTCAAGATATCAAGTGCATGTCGTACAAAACCCTGAGCTTCGACGAGTGCGGATCGGGCTGCATCTGCAGAGGTATTGCCAAGGATCATAACGAGCGCGGTTTTGACGCTGCCGCTGCTTTCATTGAGCGTGATTTCTGCGGTGGAATAATCCACACCGGTGAGGGTCATGATGATATTTTTGGCTCGTTCACCGAGCTTGGCATTGGTGAGCTGCACGTCCACCATCACATTGCCGAGGGTTTTGCCGAGGCGAATCATCGAGGCGGTGGTGAGCATATTGAGGACTAATTTTTGGGCGGTGCCGGACTTCATCCGCGTCGAACCCGCAATCACTTCCGGTCCGACATTCGGGCAAATCATCACATCCGCTTCTATTCCAAGCTTGAGAATATTCTCCGGTGTATTTGTGGAAACCATTATTGTATAAAGACCTGCGTTCTTTGCTTCGCGCAATGCGCCGAGTACGAATGGCGTTCGACCCGAGGCGGCGATGCCGCAGACTGTATCATTAGGCGTGAGATGTCTGTTGCGGATTTCTTCGGCGCCGGCTGCTTCGGAGTCTTCGGCTCCTTCCTGCGCTTTGAAGATTGCCGGCGTGCCGCCTGCAATGATTCCCTGCACCATTTCCGCCGATACACCAAACGTAGGCGGACATTCCGAGGCATCGACAATACCGAGACGACCGCTCGTGCCGGCACCGACATAGAAGAGGCGTCCGCCACGGCGAAAGCGTTCGACGAGCGCATCGACGGCTTGTGTGATTTGGGGGATTACCAATCGAACAGCGGGCGCGACAAGTGTGTCTTGATCATTGATACACTCAAGGATTTCAACGGTAGAATAGGTGTCGATAAGCGCGCTTGCCGGGTTGTTTTGTTCGGTCGGCAGGGCTGTTATTTCAGTAAAGAGGGACATTGCAATTAATCTGTAGTTTATTGATTATACGAGAATAGATTAAAAAGTATGTCATTCTGAAGGAGTCTTCGACTGAAGAATCGAAACGTGATGATGGCGTAAGAGTATGACCGTTCAGCAAGTTTCGATTCTTCACCCTAGGAAGGGTTCAGAATGACAGCGTTTTAATTTATTTATAAATACGTTACTTCTAAATTTATATCTCTATTAGAATTAGTTTACGCAGCTTTGTCAGTTACATAATACATTTTCAATTGACCTTTATTTTTGGCGTCAATTTCACCACGGTAGTCGAAGTGATAGAGGTTTTGTACAAGCTGGTGGGTTGTCTCTGAAATGTTAATTTTCCCTCCTTCGCTATTTTGCTCCATACGTGCGGCAATATTCACGGTATCTCCCCAAATATCATAGGCGAATTTCTTGACGCCGACAATACCGGCAACGACATTTCCGCTATTGATACCGATTCTGACTTCGAAGGATTTTTCACCGTACTTCTGTCTGCGAGCGAGCATAAAATCTCTGATTTCGAGTGCTGCATTGATGATATGTTCTGCGTGCTTTTCATTCGGCGCAGGCAGTCCGCAAATTGCGAGGTATGCATCGCCGACGGTTTTAATTTTCTCAATATGGTGCTTCTGTATTATTTCATCGAATGCTGAAAAACATGCATGTAACTCGTTGACTAATTCTTGTGGTGTAAGGAGTTCGCTCACGGTAGTGAATGCTTTGAAATCAGTAAGCATTACCGTTACATTGTCAAAATTCTTCGCAGATGCCGATCCGGTTACTTTGAGTTCTTCAGCAATTTCTTCGGGTAAAATATTGAGTAATAACGCATCGCTGCGTTTTTTCTCCGTACCGATTCGGTTACGCTGTTTAAAAAATATTCCTGCAAAAAGGAGGACAGTGACGAATCCTCCAAGTAATGCATTACGAACGAATGCTTGCTGAGAAATGAGCTCTTGTTGATGATTAATTTCGCCCTGTTTTTTGTCAATTTCGAAGGCAAAGAGCTTGGTACCAAGTTTTTTGTCCACGTCTATATTATAAAGAGAATCCTTTATTGCAAGCAGTAACTTTTGATATTTAAAGGCATTTGGATAATCAGCAAGTGCAGAATAGGAGGCAGTCATACCATCGTAGGTATCTTTGAGGTCATACGATGCATCTGCGCCGAGCTCAAGGAGTAGTTTTTCGGCTTTTTCGTAGAACCCCAGGGCAAGTTTATATTCATGAGTCGCTTGGTAAGTCTTTGCTAATTCTACCACTGCTTGTGCCATATCGAGCTTGGAATCGAGCTTTTGAGCCGAGTCATAGGCGAGCCGGTGGTAGCGGATAGCCAGTGGATATTCATGTTGTTTTTGATAGACTTTACCAATACTGTTGAGTGAGTACGGGATATTCGTTGTTCCCTCCGAAGCTTTAAGCGCAAATTGCATATAGGCAAGCGCAGAATCACTTTTGTCCCATTTGAAAAATATCTCACCAATATTCATCATGCAAATACCGACGGACTCAAGGTTGCCGGTGGCTTTGCTGAATGGAAGCGCCTGACGGTAGTAGTCGATTGCCGTCGAATAGGTTGCTTTTTTGTTACCATAGAGTGCACCGATGTTAATAAGAGCGGTTGCAATTCTCAATGTATCTTTAATCTCTTCTGCAATTGTAAGTGATCGCAAGTAATAATCAAGTGCTTTTGTTTCATCGCTTTTATTGAAATATATTGACCCAATATTATTGAGCATGTTTGACACGCCAACTTTTATAGAATTGGCTTCAAAAACGTCCAACGCCTGTTGCCATGTCTGAAGCGCATCTACATAATTACCCTTCGTATTATAAATGAGCCCGATATTTTTGAGCGCATATCCCATTCCCCACGGATAGTGTAATTTTTCAGCAAGTACTTTTGCATCAACAGCATATTTCATTGCCAGAGATGGCTCTGTCGAAAAATAATTTTTACTCAGTTCGATGAGTGCTTTTACTTTATTCGTATCGTCTTTTGCAGTGTTTATGGTGTTGTCCGGACTGTCAATATTTCCCAGTTGTGCTTCGCTGGGAAGCCAAGCAAAGAGGAAGAGCGAAGCACAGAGGAAATGCTTCACGAAAAAACGACTGTAGAGGATATTGATTTGCATGAATATCATTCAAGAAGATACAGGTATTCTAAATTATGTTTTCTCGGATTGATAGTTTACCGTACTACAGAAACTGATAAGAATTTCAATTAAGTACATGCAAGTTCATTATTTGGGCAAATTCTCATACACCTCGACCGCGCGGCGGGCGTTGTGTTTCCAGGAGTACGTGTCTTCGGCATCTCGCCGTGCGGCGGCGCCGAGAGCGTGGCATTTCGGCAAGTCGAGGGCGAGAGAGCAGATTTTATCGGCGAGGTCGCGCTCGTCCCGCTGACGAACAATGACGCCGTTGGTGCCATCGCGGATGATGTCGCTGATTTGTCCAACTCCTGATGCGACAATCGCTTTGCCCATTCCCATGTATTCGAATAATTTCGTTGGCGAGCCGAAAAAGACCGTGCCGTCGGTGTTTTCGGTGTGCGGACTCAAGAGAATTTCACAGAGAGCTAGGTACGACGGCACAAGGTCATGCCGTACGGTGCCGAGAAGCGTCACGAAGTCCGAAACTCCGTTATCGGCAAGTATTTTCTCGACACTTCCCCGTAATTTCCCATCGCCGATGAGCATAAAATGCAGTGCAGGATTCTCACGAACTGCGTGGCTGACCGAGCGCGCAAGTACTTCTACGCCATGCCATTCGCCAAAAGTGCCGACGAAACCGCAGAGGATTTTGCCGCGCCAGCGTGATTGGAGAGCAGCAGGAAGAGTTTGGAAGAATTTCGGAGCATCGATGGTGTTGGTAAATCGCTCGATATCGACACCATTGGGATTGACGTGTATTTTGCCGGGATCTAATTCAAACAAGCGAACTAAGTCGTTCTTGAGCACATCACTCACGACCATAATGGCGTCGGCTGCCTGAAACTGCACCTCTTCACTCCGGCGTAAGAGCTTGTCAAAAAATAGTTTTGCCCAGTTGCGTTTCCACCACCACTCGCTGTTGTTGGCTTCTAAGATCAGCCGCAGGCCGGCCGTTCGGGCAATCGTCGTCGTGGCGTGGATAAATTCGCTATGTCGTTGATAAATAAAGGTTGGTTTCTCGGCTTGGATAATCAGCGGCAAGGCGTTTTTGAGGGTTCGATTATAGGCAATCGAAGGGATTTCCGGGAAATTATTGAATAATTTTGGATAGGGAATATGGTGGAATTTATAGCGATTCGGTTCGAAGGTCTCGGCCGATGCCGTGAGTGCCACCTCGTGACCAAGCTCCTGCAATCCGTCTAAAAAACCGCTGATATGGGAAAATGAACCGCCGGTCTTGAGAGGTCCATAAAAATCCGTTCGAACAAAGAGTATCTTCATAATTTGCTGCATGAGTACATAATTTGTTCAAAAATACGATTTTTTGGGTTCGGTGCGGCGGATGCCCTGCTTATCTCCCGCCGGTGCTACCGGCTAGTGCCGAACGATGATTTTGTGGACGAATACGCCTCCGCTCTCGGTGACTATTTGTACAAAATAGATGCCACTTGCAAGGTCCGAGGTAGTAATTCGCAGAATTTCTGAGTCAGAATTGCCGGTGATAATCGAGTGACCATAAAGATCATAAACGGTGAAACATACGGGTTGAGCCGAAGCTCTGGGAATAAAGAGAGTTACATACGAATCGGCAGGTTCCGGTATTGCTCTGCCGGCTGCTTGGCGTGGGTAATCATCAACGACACCCGACGTACCCTCGCACTGATAAATGCTTGCAATTGCAATTGAATCGATATCCGCGCCGAGGTCTTTCCCGTCGGTTCCTTTATTTTTAAACGGGCTGCCGGACTTCAGGCGATAATCGCCGCCTGCGTAATCATTAAATCCGACGGAGGCAATTGTTGCAGGGAAGTAATTACCTGTAGGATATTGAGTTGCTGAACCGCCGATATCGGCATTAGAGGTGATTGTCCAATTCGGATTGAAAAACATGGCAAGGGTTGTATTGGCATACGCAGTTCCGGTTCCGATAAAGCCGTATGTCCCATGGTTGACGATATTATTTTGGAAGACAAAATTGTCAATTTTCGGCGAACCGTCGCATACTAAATATGCATTGGTGCAGAAGCCGGTATTATGGTCAAAAATAACATCCGTCGGGCCACCGAGAACCTGATATAATCTGCCATCTCCGCCTTTTCCGAGGTTGGTCACCTGCACGACGTTATTTTGAATCAGTATTCGTGCAGTGCGCTGACTGACATTCGGCGCATCTCTTCCCAAGATATTAAATCCTTGGGCAATATTCAGGAAGGTATTGAAACGTATAGTGATATCTTGTACGACAGACCATGGGGCGGTATTGTTTTGATTGCGTGGAGTCAGAAGGAGGGCAAATCCATTTTGGGACTGCGGCCAGTTATTTTCGAAATGATTCCCTTCGAGCAGCACGCGTTGTGCGTTCTTGAATTCGCAGAGATTCTTGATAGACCATTTCTCGCTCATCCACGAAAGCGGCTTGAAGAATGTATTCCAGCGGATTTCGATATCGGAGGGTACGGCGTTGGGAATTGATGGGTCAGCGCCACCGAACATCACATTTTCACCGGCACCTTCGAGGTAATTATTCACAATTTTTATAGGACCTGTTCCACTATACCCCGCAAGTGCCTGACTATCGGCGCCTTCTTCTTTACAATCAGAGATATACGAGTCAACAACGGCAATCGATGCGCCATTCATCAGCACGCCGCGGCGGCTTCCGGGAATTGGATCGCCATGAACATAGCATCGGTCGATGATGATATTGTTTGGCTGCGTATTTTCAGTTTTTTCTCCATTACCAATTTGGATGACATTATAGACAAATTTACCGTCAACGGGAGCAAATTCTATTCCCACAAAACGGTAATGATGCGCGCTTGGATTTGTATTAATGGTGCCTCCGCTTCCGGCGTTGACTACTATTTTGGGCATGTTGGCAGCGTCAGTCGGACGCACTCTCGTGCATGGATTCGGCAGGCGTGAATAGGCGGATGAAATGATGTAAATCCATCCATTACCGGAGAGTTTGTTTGGCAAATCGAACGGTCCGGTAAATATTTTCCCAGCTTCAAGCTCGATAATATCGCCAAGATTTGCTGAATTCAAGGCGGACTTAAATTCTGAGGTAGTACTCACCGTGAAGCGTTGCCCACCGGTCGGAAGATTGAATGCCGTTGATATATAAACCTTTGGAAGAACCGGATAGTCCGCAGCATTTGTACTCGAAATACCTCCTAAAAAAAGAAGTAGGCAAAACAGTAATATCAATGGCGTGGAAGTAGTCAAGAGTTTCATAATCATTATCTCGTTAGTAAATGGATTGCGAAACTAAATAATTATCCGCGATATACACGAACTATTCTACTTGGGAATATTCAATACGCTATGGAATGAATAGGGTTCCGGTATATTCCAATGTCCGTCTGTGGTCGCATCGAAGCAATTCCAATAAAAAAAGCCCTCGGTGGTTATCCAAGGGCTTTATGGTGAGCGGTGAGGAGGTATGATTACCGACAATTACTCCGAGAGAACAAGGCGATGACGTTCAGCGTCGAGAAAGGGAACGATGGTATTTTCAGCGGTAATGAAGTCATCGAGTGTATCGATTTCCGCGCAGAGATAATGATTGGTATTCACCGGAAAGACCTGCATACCTGCCCGAATTGCCCGCTGAAATGCTGCTTCATAAAACACATTGACCATTTCGTGCTGAAAGATCATATCATCTATTATTTCAAAGAGCTTACGCGTGCTTTCGGTGTCGAATTTTTCTATTCCTATTGATTCTCCGACTGCTTGCGTGAGGGGAATGGTTTTGCCGATTTCTCGAATTGATCCGGTGCATGGATAGATACTTACTTTGATTTCTTCCTCGCCGAGCAGGCCGCTGCGTAGTGCGAGACAGTTGTTGTGAGATGAGGTAAGTAATTGACCAAGTATATGCTTATCGAAGAGAATGTCGCTATCTAACAAGAGCAGTTCATGCCCTGTAATATATTGCTTCGTCAGCCAGAGCGAGTAGATATTATTGGTTGACTCGAAGTGAGGATTGTGGACAAATGTCACTGCCAGCTCAGGGTAAGTACTCCGCACGAAATCCTCAATCATCGTATGACGGTAGCCGGTAACGATAATAATATCGGTGAGACCGTAATGACAGAGATTGTCGAGTGTGCGCTCGAGCATACAGGAGCGCCCGATTGTGAGCAGGCATTTGGGAGAATTATCGGTATAAGGGCGAAGGCGGGAGGACATCCCGGCGGCTAAAAGAACGGTTTTCATAGGGCAATCTCAATGTGTGAATGAAAGTGTAATTGTGCGTCAATTCGTGATTGAATGATACTAAGCGCGATTGCGTAGAGATTTCCGACGATGATAACTCCATAGAGATATACATCAATTCGATGGATAAAGGCGCAGACAACAAGGGATGTAAGCTGTGTAGAAGTACCGAGATAGGTCCAATAGCGGAGGATTGTTTTGTTTTTGCGGTAATATTCTTCGCCACGAACGAGTTGAGTATCTGTTCTTCGCTTGGTAATCATCCGTTGTGCTTTGGCATACTTTGCATCAAGGATTGCAAGGAATTGTTCGAGTATTCCCGAAGGAATAGTTCGCTTAGCAGCATCCGGCGCAGTCATCGCAGTGCCATCCTCCTCCTGCGGGCGACTATATTCAACAAAGCGAAGCCGGTAATAATCAACAAGTACCGCGTGCAGTGAATTACTGATTGCGGCCGCTACGGTCAATGCCATGAGCGCTGTGGCGTGTTCGTGTCCGGCATATCCGATGGCAATACTTATATATATTGTCACTCCAACGATATAATCCGACACGCCGTCGAGTGCACGTCCGAACGGAGTGCCGTTTTTCTTGAGCCGTGCCAGCATGCCGTCTGCGCAGTCAAATACGATAGAGAGCGGCAACAGTATTGCAGCCACAATGCCCGCCTGATAGGTGTCGACTGAGAGCATGCTACCGCCAACGATTCCACAAACAACGGCAATACACGTGATTTGATTGGGCGTGATGGATGTCGTGTAGATTGATTTGACGAATGCAAATGCGAGTGGGCGATAGAACGCCACATCCAAAAGCTCCTCGATTTCGAGGAGCTTGAGCGAACGTTTATATTCTTCAAAGAGATGTTTCATGGGTAATCTCCTTGCGAAATTCATGGAATGCGGGTTGAAAGCTGCGTGAGATTCCCGGTTCGAGGGAATTTTCTCGGAAAAAGTCTATGATGGCATTCATGAGTGTGCGATTCTGCTGTTGCGTTCCGAGTGTAATTCTCAGATGTGAGTTGAGGAGTTCTTCATTCATGAATTTCACGACAAATCCTTGGTTTCTAAGGTAGGAATTGAGCGGACTATAGATAGAACGTGGGATTTTGACGAGAATAAAATTTGCAACCGAGCGGTAGGCAGTACAGCCGGGCAGGCGGGAAAATTCTTCGTACATCATTTCTTTGTCGTCCGACATTTTTCGGGCAATTTCTTCATAATATTCGGGAGAGTCGAGAGCGGCGATGGCAATTTGCTCGGAGAGTCGATTATATCCTAAGTAGCGATTGGTAAATTTCGTGAATTCACGGACTTTCTCACCGACGACTGCGTAGCCGATGCGCATTCCTGCTAAGGCGTAATATTTAGAAAATGTGCGCATGATGATGAGGTTGGGATTCTCTTCTAAGAGGTCTTTCATCATGCTGTTGGTACTTTTAGCGGAATATGCTTCGTCGAGAACGACGATAGAATCACTGAAATGACGGAGGATATCACGGAGTTCTACGGGGGAAATAGCATTACCGGTGGGATTATTGGGCGAACTGATAAAGACCATGGCGGGCTTGACGGTAGAATATATTTCCAGCAAAGAATCGACATCATATTCGTAGCCGTTTTCACCTAACACGAGCTGGTATTCGGCTTGTTTGCAGCCGACTTCGGCAGCTAATTGCTTGTAATACCACCACGAATAGGATGGTATAAGAATCGTATCATCTTCTGTGAGAAAGCATTGCACTGATTGCTTGAGCAGGTCTTCAGCGCCGTAGCCGAGGATGATGCTGCTTTCATCAATGTGAAAATCACTGGCAAGGCGCGCGGTAAGGATGCTTTTTGAACCGTTGCCAAATTCGCGGGAATACCAGCTCATCGACTCGAGACCGGCTGCGCGTACTACATCATAGCATCGAGGAGCAGGACCGTAGTTGCTCTCGTTGCGATCGAGATAAATCAGAGAATCTGTCATACAATTAACCCTATAAAATGAAACAAAAAATTATACCTTGTAATAGAAGTATTACAAGAACTGGCGCAAAAGTACGGGGCGCTCGGAGGGCTTATGTCAGCGTTATGTCAGCGTTATGTCAGCGTTGTGTCAGAGCGACAGAATAAAGAGGAGAATGGGAGTGCTTCAAGCAGAGGAGGCAGCGGCGGCGTGATACAGGATGTAAATCTGCGTCAGCCGCAAGCCGTTGTGCTGCAAAGGGTGCCTGTTCGCCCGATCAGAAAATGAGTGGAGAATATGTTCTACTGCATTTTCAGTTAATGAGTTATGTCAATACTACAAATTCAATCGAAAATGCATTTTGGCACTATCTTTGAGGGCGCGGTATTTTTAATTATGAAGAAGAAATAAGTTGTGTTTTAGGCAAAGATGGGTTATATTGCTATTCCTTTAAATAGGGTTTGGCTCCAAATTGACAGTTTCTACCATTAAAAGAGGAGGATAACATGGTGATATCAAAGCAGCGCCTTGTTTTCTTAGTAGTTCTTTTCTGCTTCAGTTCTGCGTGCTCGTATGTTCTTGGGGGACAAGAAGCGTACGCGCAGCAAGCACCAAATCGATCGCAACCGCAGCAAGCAAAATCGACCGTAAAGGCACGTACATTCCCGGATGAATATTCAGATTTTGATGAGAAGCCACAAACAGGTGTCACGAGTGCTATCAGTCAAAAACTCGAAAAAGCGCGTCAAAAATATCTCCGAGCTCTTGCATTAATTGAAAAGCAGGACACGACCGGAGCGACGGCGCAATTCGAAGCGGCCATTGATATTTTGCATGGACTTGTGAGCTATCCGAATGTGGAGCAGAATGAAGACTTTACTGACTTAGCGCAGTCTATAATTGAGGACTATGAAAGCTATATTCAGAATATTGACAATCTTTCGGAAAATTCTTCTGCCTTTATACTCCGCGAAAAATTATTTGCCGAAGTCGATGCCTACTCACGCGACAGCCGTCCTGAAGTGACGACCATTAAAACGTATCCCTCCGTTAAGTTCCCGGTGACCTCCACCCTCCCATCGCTTACAATTCCCCTTGTAAATAATGAATCGGTCGAGAAAAGCGTTGCCTTCTTAACACAAGAGCGTGGTCGTAAATTCTTCAAGCACTGGCTTGAGCGCGGTACCAAATGGTTCCCGATGATGCGACGCATTGCCAAGGAAGAAGGAATGCCTGAGGAAATTATGTATCTTTCGATGATTGAAAGTGCACTCAATCCGAATGCCGTCTCACGTGCTAAAGCTGTGGGATTATGGCAGTTTACGCAAGCAGCAGCGACCGATTATAATTTAAGTGTCAATTATTGGGTCGATGAGCGCCGGGATCCGGAAAAGTCCACCCGTGCTGCGATGAGATATTTGCGAAGCTTATATAATGAATTTGGTGATTGGCACTTAGCGCTGGCTGCTTATAATTGCGGACCGAACGGTTCGATCCGCCGCGCACTTGCCAAGGCGAAGACAGAGAACGCCACGTTTTGGGATATTCGTGAGAATTTACCGCGTGAGACGAGAAATTACGTGCCGCTCTATATTGCGACCACACTTATTACCCTCAATCCTGAAAATTACGGATTTACGAAAGAAGAGCTGAATTTCGAGCCTGAGTACCAGTATGAGACCGTACCAATTACGGAAGCAGTGAGTATTAAATCACTGGCAAAATGTGCGGATTTGACGGTGCAGGAGCTTCGGATGTTGAATTCCGAGCTGGTCAGTATTTGTACACCCCCGGTAGGCAGCTCCTACAAGCTCAAGCTCCCTCCCGGCAAGAAAGAGAATTTTATCTCGACCTATGCAGCACTTACCGATGATGAAAAGCGCCCGTGGACAATGCATGAAGTGAAAAAAGGCGAGACACTGGCCACCATTGCCTCCCAATATGGTGTTTCATCTCAGGAAATTGCCTCTCTCAATCAAATGAGCGGCTATAAAACAAAGCTTAAGCGTGGTACATCTATCCGCGTACCGATGGAATCGACCCTCAGCCCTGCCCCCGGATTAGTCGCTTCGAATGATCAAAAATCAGACCCCTCGGAAAATACCGCTACTCCGCAAGCAGAGCCGCTATCGGCTCCTGTCAATGCCGGTGCATTGGCGACTGCCGAGAAGCAAACGACCGAGCGTGCAGCCGAGAAGCAGACAGCCGAGCGTGCGACTGCCGAGAAGCAAATTGAAAAGCCCTCCCGCAATGCAGAGTCTCCAATTGACCGCTCTAAGACAATTACCCATACTGTTCGTGCCGGAGAATCCCTCTATAGTATTTCCCAGCGCTACGGAGTGCGCCTGACTGACCTCCGTAATTGGAATAATATTTCAATTGGCAACGATGTCGTTCAGCTTGGCAGCAAGCTCATTATCGCCTCTGAAAGCGAAGCAAGTGCATCTTTGGCAAGCCAAAAGACACCCGAAAAGAGTAGTGAAAATCAGCATACAAAATCCCTGACGCATAAAATTGTCAAAGGTGAAACACTTGCACAAATTGCCGATGATTATAATGTGACCGTCGAAACGCTCAAAAAAGCAAATAATATTAAACGGACATCTTCCATTGTAGCCGGTCAAGTCCTGACAATCCCATCTTCCGGCGCAGCTGCTACCCTTGCTGCTAAGTCGTCGGCAGCACCGGTTCATGAGAAGCAAAGTGCCCGCCTTACAGCATCAGCAGTTAAATACCATAAAGTCAAAAAAGGCGAGAATTTAAGTGAAATTGCAGCGCTCTATGGTGTAAAAGATGATGAAATTCGCTCGTGGAATCCTTCTATTAAAAAAGATCGAATCATCGCCGGTGAGCAGCTTAAAGTCTATGGTGGACAAATCTCTAAAGGCAGTGCAGAGGCGCAATCCCGTGAGATATCACATTTGCCCAAGCATTATAAAGTTCGTGCCGGTGACTCCCTTGCAGAAATTGCCGAAAAATTTGGCGTATCGGTAACGACTCTTCGAACCAAAAACAAGCTCGGCAATAAGTCAGATATTCGTGCCGGTCAGACGCTGAGAATCCAATAAATAAACAGTTCCTCGAGAGCGCATGATATGCACTTAAGAGAGCCTGACACATATCTCCCTCTATTCTTTGCGGACTGCTTTCATCAATGAAAGCAGTCCGCTTTTTTTATGCGTTGTACGCTTATTAACACAGAGATATGCCGTGCGGGAGAGAAAAAATGGGTAAGTTTGAGGAGTGTGTTGCGATTTAGTGTTCAATTATTCAAAAAGAGAAAGGAGAGAGAGAGTATATGATTCGATTACTCGTTGTTTGGCTCATCAACTCTGTTGCAATCGTCGGTACAGCTGCAATCTTGCCGGGAATTACTATCCGGAATTTTTCGACAGCCCTCGTTGCTGCCGTCGTACTTGGCCTGCTGAACGCTGTTCTCAAGCCAATTTTGTCGTTTTTTTCATTCCCGTTTATCTTTCTCACCTTGGGGCTATTTTCGCTTGTTATTAACGGGCTGGTGCTTTGGATATGTGCAGGAATTTTGGATGGGTTTGAAATAAAGAGTTTTGGCTCGGCATTTCTTGGTGCAATTATCTTCAGTTGTATTGCATGGTTGCTTGGAGTGCTGGTTGATGTACAATGAAAAACGCGCTTTGGATATACTCCAAAGCGCGTTTTATTAACTACCGACTTTTCTTTTTATGCCGGTTCTTACGAAGGCGTTTCTTTCTTTTGTGCGTCGCCATTTTATGACGTTTGCGTTTTTTTCCGCAAGGCATATTAGACCTCGATTAAGATAGTGAAAAAATCATTGATTTGCAGAGACTTTATTGATAATATCCTGCGCACGTGCGGCAATATCAGGAAAAGCTGTGGAGGAGGCGCATTGTTGTAACCAGCGCATTGCTTCGCTGAAATTCCCCTGACTTGCGTACATTACGCCAATATTATACATTGCACTCGCTTGCTCGGGATGTGCTGTAAGCACGTTTTTTGTCACTTCGATGCCTTCTGCCTGCTTGCCGCTACTGAAAAGGGCAAAGCCATAATCAATACGAACCGCTACATTAGCCGGGTCAAATTCCTCAAGATAACGCTGATAAAGAGAGGCAGCCGTTACAAAGTCACCTTTGTCGTAGCTGGTATTTGCCAGCTTGTATGTCTCTTCTTTATCCGGCTTGGCTTGCTCGATGACATACCGAGAAATTCCAAACGAAATGCTTGCAACGACTACCATAACCCCAATTGTAGCAACTACGCTCATTGGCCACCGTCTTGCTGTCGGATTCATGTCGGCAGAGCCATCAGCTCCGGAGGCATGATGATGGTTTTTAGATTTCATAATCTAGGGGCTATGGTGACGGAACAGAACATCTCACACCTAGTATGAGTTATGATTTCTTCATATCTGCGTCGACGCGCTCTTGGAATTCAGGCGAAGTTTTGAAAACCGGGACATATCTCTTGTCTAATTTCACCGGTGCGCCTGTACGAGGATTGCGTGCGAGACGTGATTTACGGCTTTTTACAGTGAATACACCGAATCCGCGGAGTTCGATACGATCACCTGCTGCAAGTGCATCTTTGATGGAGGTAAATACACCTTCTACGACTGCTTTGGTTTCGACCTTGGTCAATCCTGTTTGTCCGGCAATTTTTTCGACGATATCTGCTTTTGTCATTGTACTGTTTTCCATTAAAATGAATATAAATAACTGTTTAGGGTTGCAAAAATACGAAAACAGATTTAAGTAACAAATTAAACTCTATAAATTTATGCGAAAAAATTGCTTTTTTTGAATTTTAACTCGTTTCGGCGTAATTTTGCGCTCTATTTTTTATAGCAAATAGAATATATGGTTTTTAGCTCTTGATTCCAGTGAACGTACATTGGAGTCCGTGGCTATTTTTATTGTTCTACTATCAAGCATTTGATGGAAAATTTATACCCCTCTACTGCAGGTATGTTTCATAATATTGAAGGGGACGGTAATGAGTCGTAATTGGCTTGATAATCAAACAAGTAGCGATAAATTGGCGCAGGATTCCATTCGCAAGGCAGGTATTCTTCCGCGGCATATCGCGATTATAATGGACGGCAATGGCAGATGGGCCGTTGAAGGCGGGAAAAATCGCACCGCAGGGCACGAAGAAGGCATCAACAGCGTGCGGGATATAGTCAAAGCATCCTCACAGCTGGGCGTACAATATCTGACGCTCTACGCATTTTCCATGGAAAATTGGAAACGTCCACGGACAGAAGTAAATATTTTGATGAAATTGCTCGAATTCTACCTCAAGCAGGAAATTGAAGAGCTGCATCAGAATAATGTGCGCCTGCTTGCTATCGGCAAGATTAATGCCCTCCCGAAGAGTATTCAAAAGCTTCTTCTCAATTCCATCGAGCGTACTAAAGATAATACCGGGCTCACGCTGACTCTCGCTCTCAGCTACAGCGGCCGGTGGGATATTGTACGAGCAGTACAGATGATCGCTCTCGATGTACGACGCGGTAAGCTGTCACCGGAGGATATTACGGAAGAACGCTTTGCTTCCTATCTCCTGACACACAATGTACCCGATCCCGACCTGCTGATTCGCACAAGCGGCGAAATGCGACTCAGCAATTTCCTTCTGTGGGAGACTGCTTATGCTGAAATATATATTACAGAACGGTACTGGCCCGCATTCCGCAGGGAAGACCTCTATCATGCGGTCAATAATTATATGTGCCGCGAGCGCCGCTTCGGCAAAACATCTGCACAAATTCTAACCGAGCAGCCGGACACAAATTCACCAAAAAATTATTTTCAGAGAGTAATGGATGCGCTTAATCCCCGATAAATCAAGGTCGTACATCATTGCCGCCGCACTGCTCCTGCTCTGCGCCCTCGGTTCAGTGACCGCTCAGCAGCCCCGGAAAGTAAAAATTGCCGGCGTGAGCGTCGAAGGTAATCAATTTGCCGACGAACAGACCATCATCGCACTCTCCGGCCTCCGCATTGGCAGCGAAATTGACATCCCGGGTAAGGAACTCCAAGATGCCATCAAATCACTCTGGCAGAGAAATCAATTCTCGGATGTCAATATTCTGGTCGATAAATCCACAGCGCTTGGAGTGTTCTTTACAATCAAAGTCAAAGAATTTACCCGCTTTAGCTGGCTTGATGTGGAAGGAAACGACAAAGTCTCACTCTCCGATATCCGTAAAGCCGTCGGTAAGTCGCGCGGCGATATTCTCTCGCCCTATGATGCATACCTTGCTAAAAGTGCCGTCAAAAAGCTCTATGATAAAGAAGGCATGATGTATGCGCAAATCACACCTGAAATAGTATCAACCGATACGGCGGCCTATTCAAAACTTGTGCTGAAAATCAGAGAAGGTGTTGAATTTCATGTTAGTTATGTAAAATTTACCGGCAATTCCAAGCTCTCCTCCGGCGATCTGGCCGATGCACTCGAAGATACACATTCCAAGCCGTGGTGGAAATTTTGGCGTTCCTCAAAATTTGATAAAAATAAATACGACGACGACAAGAAAAAACTCATCCAAGAATTCCACCGCCGAGGATTTATCGATGCCGAAATATTGCGCGATACCCTCATTTTTAATGAAATGGATGAAACCGTCGGCGTCGAAATCGCCGTCCGTGAAGGAAAGCAATTCTATCTGCGGAATGTCAAATTCGAAGGAAATACCGTCTATCCGGAAGAGCTTCTCGTCAAACGGCTCAATGTGGTCAAGGGCGAAGCCTATGATGTCGAACGGTTTGATAAAAATCTCAATGCCAACGAAGATCAGACCGACGTCTCGTCCCTCTATATGGATAATGGATATTTGAGTTTCCAATCGCAGAAAGAAGAGAAGAAAGTCGCCGAAGACTCCGTCGATATCATCGTCCGCGTCTTCGAAAAAGACCGCTTTACCATCCGCCGGGTAGAGATTACGGGGAATACCAAGACCAAGGACAAGGTCATCCGCCGAGAGCTTTATACCCGTCCCGGAGATTATTTCAATCGCTCGGCAATTATTCGCAGTGTGCGCGCTTTGGGCGTCTTAAATTATTTCAATCCCGAATCAATCGGCCGTGATCTAAAGGTGAATCCCGTTGATAATACACGGGTTGACGTGGCCTACAAAGTCGAAGAACGCTCCACCGATACCTTCAATGCCTCGGTCGGTATCGCTGGTTCACTCGGCCTTACCGGTTCGGTCGGTGTGACATTTAATAATTTCTCTCTCGCCGAGCCATTACGCGGCGGCGGCGGGCAGATTCTCAATGTGAATGCAGAGTTTGGCCAGGGCAGCCGTTATCAGCAAATTTCCGTAGGGTTTACCGAGCCGTGGCTCAACAACGAGCCGACGACTCTTGGGGTAAATCTCTATCGTACGCGTCAGCAGTATAATTTTGACCTGGAGCAAATCGGCGGACAGATTAATCTCGGGCGGCGTTTACGCTGGCCGGATGATTATTTCCGGGTGGATGGCTCATTGCGTATTCAAAGTATTAATAATCGCGGTGCGGCTACCTACCGGGAGGGAATTTCGAGTGAAATTACCGTCGGCGGTACAATCTCGCGGGTGAGCTTGGACAATCTTGTCTTCCCGACAAGCGGCTCAAAGTTTATTCTGTCAACTCAGGTCGCACTTGGTTCGTTTGGCGTAGGCACAACCGATTTCTGGCGGAATAATCTGACTTTTGAGTTTATTAATCCCCTGATGCAGATTGATGGTAATAATCGCCTTGTGCTCTACATGCTCTCGGATATGGGCTATGTCACGCATTTTGGGCCGGATGACTCGAATATTCCGCCGAATCAACGCTTTTTTATGGGTGGTAACGGCTTGGGTGGGTTCAATGTGACACCACTTCGCGGCTACCCTGATAATGCGCTTGGACCGGTGACAACCGGCGGCTCTATCCTCGGTGGCAGGTTCATGATCCGCCATGATTTAGAGCTGCGTTTTGCCCTTTCGCTCAATCCTATGCCGATTTACCTGCTCGCATTTGCCGAGGCGGGAAATGTGTGGGACGGGCTGCACCACGCCGATCCGTTTGACCTCAAGCGGTCGGCCGGCGTTGGTATGCGGTTACTCCTGAATCCTATCGGACTCCTCGGATTTGACTATGGATACGGTTTTGACCCTGTAGGACAGGTCGGTGAGAAGTCGGGATGGAGATTCCACTTCCAGTTTGGACGCTAAGATATTTTGAATTAAACAGTTATTTTACTTACATATACTTATCGAAGGATTATTTAGATGAAAACAGTACTCGCACTCCTAGCCCTCTGTATGGTGGGAATGATTAGCTCAACGTCAACGTCATCAGCACAAAACCTTAAATTGGGCTATGTCGATACGGAAACAATTCTCAAACAATTGCCGGACGCATTGGAAGCAGATAAGAAATTAAAAGAAATCGGTATGAAATATCAGGATACTCTTCGGAAATTCGAAGAAGATTTTAAGGCCAAAATCGAGTCCTACAAAAAGCAAGAAGCGATGATGACCGCCGATGCCAAGAAAAAAGAAGAGGACGCGCTCAAGTCATTACAGCAGACAGCCCTTGCCTATCAAGAAGATAAATTCGGTCAGCAAGGTGAAATCATCCGCCTCCGCGAAACATTTATGACACCTATCCGCGAGAAAATTCTGGCAACGATCAAAGAAGTAGCAAAAGAAGAAAAGATGAGCTTTGTGTTTGACAAGACCAACCCAAGTCTGCTCTATTCTGAAGAAAAATTTGATATTACCTTTAAAGTCATCGACAAAATTAAACGTAAATAATATTCCGGAAACTGCCTATTGCCGATGCTTACTCTTGGTTGAATTTTTCCATAACTATCAATAGACTGAGGAAAATATGAAAAAAAGTCTCGTAGTGTTTCTGACCCTCGTAAGCGCGGTACTAGTGCTGCCGACTATCAGCTCGGCGCAGCGAATCGGATATATCTCATCCCAAACAATCCGTGAAAAATATCCGGATGCACAGCAGGCACAGCTGCGCCTGCAATCCATGGTCGATGACTGGAAACGTGAGCTCGATGAACAGCAAAAAGCAATCACTGATCTGGAAATCGAGATAAAGAAAAACAGACTCGTCTGGACGGATATGGAACGGCAGGACAAAGAAGTGCTCATGGAGCGTAAGCGCAAAGAACGTGAGGAATTTGCTACCAAGAAGTTTGGTCCGAACGGAGAATACGACGCCGCCGTAACACTCGTTTTCAAGGGTGTAGAAGATAAAATATTCGCTGCCGTGCAGGAAGTGTCGCTCGACGAAGGATATGATATCGTCTGGGATAAATCCTCGCAACCGCTGATATTTATTAATCCGAAATACGATATGACCGTAAAAGTCATGAAAAAGCTCGGTATTCAGGTCGAAGATCTCGAGAAACAGCAGGAAGATGCCGTCAAAAATGACCCGCGGAATAAAGAAAAAGAAAAGCCCGCTTCCGGTACTCGCCGAACAAAAACGCGTACCGATGAGTCCACGCCGGCCAAAGATGCACCGGCCAAAGACACACCGACAAAAGAAATTCCAAGGCAATAAGCCGAATCACAATAATACTTTGCAATACAACAAGTAGTGTGAAAAAAAATATTTCTAAAACAGTATCAGAAATTGCCGCTCTCGTCGATGGCGCTGCCGTCGGAGATGCGGCAATTTCGATTTATGGGGTGAACCGGCTCGAATATGCGATGCCGGGAGAAATTACCTTCCTCTCAAACCCGAAATACAAGAAATTTCTGGCTCAATCTCAGGCAGGATGCGTCATTATCCCGCAGGATTTTGCACTTGACGAGGAATATTCGGCGCGGACATTTATCCGACATGAGAATCCATACGCAGCATTTGTACAGCTGCTTCGCGTGTTTGTGCCCGAAAAGCGGTATCCTCAAGGATATATACATCCGAATGCAGTGATAGACACGACGGCTGTAGTTGCGCCAACTGCATATATTGGAGCAGGTTGTGTGGTCGGAGCAGGCTGTATGATCGCTGACTCTGCTGTTCTCGTCGGTAATGTAATGCTCTATGATGCAGTGACCATTGGTGAGAATACAATTCTCCATGCCAATGTCGTGTGCTATCAAGAGACTCACATCGGCAGCAGAACAATTATTCATGCCGGCGCAGTGATTGGTTCGGATGGATTCGGATTTCATGAAGTTGGCGACGGCAGATTCGAAAAAATACCGCAAGTAGGCAATGTGATTATCGGAGACGACTGCGAAATCGGCGCAAATTCGACCATAGACTGCGCATTCGTGGGTTCGACGATTATTGAAAATGGCGTAAAAATCGATAATCTTGTGCATGTTGCCCATAATGTGGTCGTGGGTGAGCATACCGCAATTGCCGCACAGGCAGGGATTTCCGGCAGTGCAAAGCTCGGCGCGAGAAATCGTATCGCCGGGCAGGTCGGTGTCGTCGGGCACCTCGAAACAGCACCGGATGTGATTGTTCATGCGCAGTCGGGTGTCGCCAAGTCAATTCAGACAGGCGGACACTATTTTGGTTCACCGGCAAAGCCGCATGGTGAAGAATTGAAAATCCTCGCCGCTCTCCGGCATCTGCCGGAGCTTGTGCGACAGGTGAGTGAACTCAAAAAACTACACGAAAAAGATTAATCAAACGCTGATTTTCCTGATTTTTTCCCTAATTTTGGCGTTTATAACATTCCAAACTCCCTTCATTTCGATAAAAATATGCTTGTAAATCAGCGCACTGTGCGTGAAAGAGTGTCCGTTTCCGGGGTCGGACTCCATACCGGTAATATGAGTACAATTACATTTTGTCCCGCACCGGAAAATTACGGATTTAGGTTCGTCCGCACCGACATTGCCAATTCACCTGAAATTCCCGCGAATGTGGACTATGTGACCGATATAGCGCGCGGAACGACCCTCACCCATAATGATGCCTCTGTTCATACCGTTGAGCACACCCTTGCCGCTCTCGTAGGCCTTGAAATTGATAATTGCCGTATTGAAATTGACAATAATGAGCCGCCGGTCGGTGATGGCTCGGCGCTGCCGTTTACGACACCGCTGCTGGAAGTGGGATTTGAAGAACAAAAAGCCCCGAAAGATTATCTCGTCATCGACTCCACGGTACGCTATGTCAACGAAGCCCGCGGCGTGGAAATTGTCGGCTTGCCGAATGACGACTTCCGTATCACCGTGATGGTCGATTATCATAATCCTGCGCTCGGCTCGCAGCATACGGGATTATTCGACCTTGAAAAAGAATTTTTGACGGAATTTGCGCCTGCCCGCACCTTCTGCTTCCTGACTGAAGTGGAAATGCTCCACAAGCAAGGGCTTATCAAGGGAGGTTCGCTCGATAATGCCGTCGTCATTGTCGATAAAATGCTCTCTCAAGACGAGCTGTCGTCGATGCTCCTCTCGATTGGCTATCCGAATAAAGCCGTCCTCGGCGACTCAGGAATTCTCAATAATAATCATTTGCGATTCAAGAATGAGCCGGCACGCCACAAGCTGCTCGATATGCTTGGTGATTTAGCGCTCGTTGGTGTGCCGATGAAAGCGCAGATTCTTGCAGCCCGCCCGGGACATGCGGCGAATATCGAATTCGCCCGTAAAATTCGTAAGCTCTATGAACAAAAGAAGATTCAGAAAAAATTCCAGGTAAAGCGCGGCGAGAATGCAATTTTTGATGTGAATGCAATTCTCAAAATTATGCCGCACCGGTATCCATTCCTTTTGGTGGATAGAATTACGGAATTTGATGTGGAGAATTCACGTATCCGCGGCTATAAAAATGTGACGATTAACGAAGATTTCTTTAACGGGCATTTTCCCGGACGCCCAATTATGCCCGGCGTGCTGATCCTCGAAGCAATGGGACAAACCGGCGGAATGCTGCTGCTCAATAACGGCACATTCGACGAAAATAAACTCGTGTTTTTTATGGGAATGGACAAAGTACGCTTCCGCAAGCCCGTCGTGCCCGGCGATCAACTCGTGATGGATGTGAAGCTCGTCAGCAAGCGATTCAACACGTTTACCCTTGCTGCTAAAGCGTATGTGGATGGACAGCTTGTCGCCGAAGCCGAACTTCTGGCTGCTGTCGTTGACAAATAAATATTGACCAAAATGTACATGATTGTGAGCGTATGATCCATTCTACTGCAGTAGTTTCAAGTAAAGCTAAAATAGGTAACTCCGTTAAAATCGGTCCGTTCGCCGTGGTCGAAGACAATGTCGAAATAGCCGACGGAGCCGATATACGCACCCACGCTGTCCTGTGTAACGGCAGTAGAATCGGCGCAGATGCCGTGATATTCCCGAATGCTGTCATCGGCGCAGAGCCACAGGATTTGAAGTATAAAGGCGAGCCGACACTCGCAATTATCGGCGAGCGAACAGTAGTCCGCGAATGCGCGACGGTTAATAGGGGAACAACCTATTCCGGTGAAGCAAGAGTCGGAAGTGATTGTCTGATAATGGCATACTCGCATGTAGCGCATGACTGCGTCGTCGGAGATAATGTCATCCTCTCCAATGGCACGCAGCTTGCAGGACATGTATCTATTGATGATTGGGCAATTCTCGGCGGGATGGTAAAAGTCGTGCAATTCTGCCGCGTCGGCAAGCACGTCATGCTCGGCGCTGATGTGAAAATCACGAAAGATGTGCCGCATTACGCACTCGTCGGTCGCGAGCCGGCACAGATTGAAGGTATTAATAAAATTGGTCTGCGCAGGCGTGGATTTAGCAATCAAACAATCGGTGAAATTGAGCGCTTTTTTGATACGGTGTTCCTCGGAAAATACAATACATCCGAGGGAATCGCAGAGTTTTTACGACTCGGCACGCCAATTGATGAAGTGCAGGAAATCATAGATTTTATTCGTTCATCGAAAAAAGGCGCGCTGCGTTAAGTAAAAGTTAAAATTTTTTGCGTAATTTTGGAACTTAAAGTCGTAATACACGGTATAATTCGGGCGCAAATCTTACACATAAAGGGATATTTCCAGCAATGAGTATAAAGCAAGCAAACACTCTCAACCTGAAAGATATTACTGCGCTCGTTAAAGACACGACTCCTACTTCCCATAGCAAAAGCAAGATAATTCTCCGTAAGGTAGCTGCTTCCCTGCTGTTTGGTCTGTCGGACGTGACCGTTCTCTTCTGTTCAATTGTCGCTGCTATCGGCTTTCTGCAATACATCGGCGACCCTTCGGCTACACTTTCGTTCTCCCGCTATTTCTCGATACTTCCCTTTGCGCTTACGCTCTTTCCCTTTGCATATCTTCTTCGCGGACTCTATCCCGGATTCGGTGTCGGCGTCGTCGAAGAGCTACGCAGCTTGACGTATTGCACTTCTATTGTTTTTCTACTTCTTGCAGCTGCGACTTTACTCGTCAACGAGCCAATTCTCTACGATCAGCCGTTATTTATTACCTCATGGCTTGTGGCGCTTCCTGCCGTTCCTCTCGGGCGTGCTTTTGTACGTAAATTATGCGGAGACAAGCAATGGTGGGGAATTCCGGTGATGATTATCGGCGCAGGCAAAGCCGGCGAAGAAATTATCAATGCCCTTCAAAAACATATTCAAATCGGCTTACGCCCGATACTTGCTCTCGATGATGATCCGAACCGCTGGGGATATATTCATTCAATTCCGGTCGTCGGCGGGCTTGAGCTCGCACCGGTACTCGGCGATAAATTGCAGATAGATCATGCAATCATTGCCATGCCAAGTGTAAAACGCGAGAGAATTCATCAGATTATCCAAAATTCAGCACAGCATTTTACGCACTTGACGGTTATTCCTGATTTGTTCGGTTTGTCCAGCTTATGGGTCTCAACACGTGATTTGGGTGGTATTCTTGGCTTGGAAGTGCAGCAGCGCCTTCTCCGTAAGTCGTCGTATATTACCAAACGCATACTTGATATTACACTGACGGTCATTCTTGGTCTGGCTGCTCTGCCCCTGATTTTGGTAATTGCTTCGCTTATTGCGTTAGAGTCACACGGCTCGGTCTTCTTCCGACAGGAGCGTATGGGACGCGGCGATAAACGCTTTAAAGTATTGAAATTCCGCACAATGCACAATGATGCTGAGCAGCGCCTCGAGTATCTCCTGCAGCAAGACGAAGAGCTTCGCGCCGAATATGAATTCTACCACAAGCTCCGCAATGACCCCCGCGTTACCCGCATCGGCCGCTTCCTCCGTAAATTCAGCTTGGATGAATTACCGCAATTCTGGAATGTCCTCAAAGGCGATATGAGCTTGATTGGTCCACGCGCCTACATGCCACGCGAAAAGTACAAAATGAGCGGACTCGATGATATGATCCTCAAGATTCATCCCGGTATCTCCGGACTCTGGCAGGTAACCGATCGCAATGAGTCGAGCTTTGAAGAACGCGTACATACAGATATCTATTATATTCGTAATTGGTCTATGTTCTTGGATATCTATATACTTGCGCGGACCATCGGCGTCGTTCTTTTCGGCAAAGGCGGTTACTAAATTTCCCCCGATACACTATGCATCCGCATCGACTCACCCTCCGCTGCTTGTGTACTCTGATTAGCTTTGTTGTTCTTGCCTCTACCACACATGCCTACTCTCTCGGCGATCAATATTTCAAGCCGCTGACGGCGAATCCTCTTGAGGCACGGGTGGGTACGATGTATCAGTTTGAGGATAATACACTTCGGCTCGACATTGGCAACAGCATAGACCTCCAAACGCTCAAGCTCACCGATTCACTTGATCTCTCGCTTGGCACCGATTTCTTTACCCTTACACGACTTAGAAGCGAAGGCAAACTCAAATTCCCCGTCGAAACGGCTGATTTTTATTTTGGAATTAATGGAGCAGTCAAAAGCCACTGCACGCCGACAACTGAATGGTCTGTACGCTTGAGAATTGCCCATATTTCTTCGCACTTAGTCGATGGCTATGCTTCGGATAGCGTCTTTGTTCGGCAGAAGCCGTTTGTGTATAGCCGCGAATTTGCTGAAGTAATCGGAGCGCTGGAATTCTCAAAACAACTCCGTATCTATACAGGACTTACCTACCTATGGGCTACACAACCTCGCCGGGCGAATAGATTCATACCGCAGCTTGGCTTCGATGGCTCCTACCCGTTTTCCAAATCACTTTCCCTCGAATTCGGCTACGATTTCAAGCTCATCGGCGTTGATGATTCGTATCGCGGAACCCATGCCGCACAAGCCGGACTCTTCTTCGAAACCTCGAAGAATAAAGGATACTTCCTCACTCTCTTCGCCTACCGTGGACGCAGCGTGCATGGTATGTTTTACGATCAAAATGATGCCTATTCGGGTATTGGTTTTCAGGTGATATTTTGATGAGGAGTGCTCCGAACATACTGTTTTAGTAGATAATTAATTCTACTTTGGCACGTAAAGATTATAGATCAAAACGATAAACCTTAGTAGAAATATGCCCGGTAATGAATTTACCTTATTACCTTATTCTATCCATTTCCAGTGTGGAGGATGCCTGCTTTTTAAAAATACGGTTGTCATCCTGGCGGGTATCGTGTGCTACTAAGGTTTTCGTGCTCATTCGCATATTGCTCGTTTATTGCTAAACTACAGTGACAAAGTAGAATTATCATGTACTACTATTGCCGGATAGCAGATTCCCATTTTTATAAAATACTGTGTTTGACTTGTATGAACAACCTGTGTAAATGGATATGTCCTTGTATTATCCTACTTGGTATCTTCAGCTGTTCTGATGAATCACCTCAAAACTCAGCTCTAATTACAAAGCAACTTCAAGGGCTGTGGTGTGTTGGGAAAATACCTAAGCTATTGTGGGAAGACTCAGTTACCATTCTCCATCAGAAAAATATATCCTTTACGTTTGATACACTCCACAGGGTGAAACGCTATGACTGGACTTTGTGTGTGTATGGTACCGAAAATGAATCCTATAATGAGGTAATGGAAAAGCGGGGTGTTTCTGTGCGCTCGACGACCGAACCGGCTACGTTTTATGTCTATAAAGGCAATACCAGCTTCTCGCCGGAAATAGAATTCGAATGGCATTTTCACAAAAAGTAGAAGTGAAATTCCAGGGAGCTTTTCGATGGGGGCAATTGGAGAGATACGAGAGGAAATATCTTGCTATTCCTATAGAATATGATACTCTTAGCTACTTTAACGATGGTAAGGATATAAGGGTTGGCAATGAAAACATGCAGTATAACAAGCTAGGTTATTCAAGTAGTACGGGTAATTTTACGGAACATTTTTAGTATTAAATGAGGATATATCGGCGATATTTTATCTGTTTACCAAAATCACCTCACCTCTTCAACACCATCCAAATCTCCGTCCCCACACCCAGCGTGCTCTCGACGCCAAACGGTGCCTGATGCGCTTCTAAGATATGCTTGACAATTGCGAGACCTAAGCCAGTGCCGCCTACACTCCGCGAACGTCCGGCGTCGACCCTGTAGAATCTCTCAAAAATCCGCGATTTCTGTTCGTCCGGGATGCCGATACCTGTGTCTATTATCCTCACCTTCACATCCTGTGCGCGCGTCTCGACCACTACCCGCACACTGCCCTTTTCGCGATTGTATTTAATCGCATTCTGCATGATATTGACGATGACCTGCGCGAGGCGTTCTTTGTCGCCATAGACCATAAGTTCTTGGTCATTCTGGCAATTAGACGTGAGCTCGATCTCGCTCTGTGCTGCCTGAAATTCAAGCGAGGCAATTGTCTCGCGGATAATATCGCAGAGGTTGAAATACCGAAAACTCAGCCGCATTTCACCGGACTCGATCTTGGAAATGTCGATTAAATCGGACAGTAAGACATTGAGACGCTTGGTGTTTTGATGCGCCCGCTCGACGAATTTCCGGCTCACGTCTTTGTCTTCGAGTGCGCCGTCGAGGAGCGTCTCAAGGTAACCCTGAATCGAGAAAATCGGCGTGCGGAGTTCGTGCGATACATTCCCCAAAAACTCCGACCGCACGCGTTCTAACTTTTTCATTTCGGCGATATCTTTCCCTGCTTTATCGGCAAGCGCATTGACGGCTTCGGCTGCTCGGTAGGACTCGGAGGTGGGCATTGTTTCATGGGGTGCTCGGGCTGTCGTCACGCCGCCCGAGACGAGTTTTGCGGCTTCGGCTATCTGCAGAAAGGGCATTTCGCTCATGCGGTGAAGGAGCTTGACAGTAGCATTTATGGCGAGGATATTCAGCAAAGCTGCTGCGAGAATAAAGAGAATGACCTGAAGCGATACCGATATCCGGAGTTCGAAGATACTAACAGCAAGGCAGGAAATGCCAAGAGTAAAGACCGGGAGCCATAGAAATAAAAAACGACGGATAATCAGACGTGAATGAGGCGGAAGGGGACGTGTCATCTTCAATAAACTACCAGAGAGAGAATGTGCCGCAGGGAGGAGGAGCGACGCCGTAAATAAAGAACAATTCCCCAAATATACAATTTTCGGGACAGGTAATGCGGAGTTTGCCAAAAGATAATGTGCTGTTTTGCCGCTATGCTGCATAGAAGCTGAGCAGTGATACACGAGAAGGCTCCCGGAGTATTACTCTTTGGTAATTGTAAACTCCACGCGTCTATTGAGTTGGCGGCCTTCTTCGGTGTCATTCGGTGCCTCGGGCTTGGACTTACCGAAGCCGCGGGAAGTGATACGCGAGGAGTCAATTCCATGAGAAATGATATACTTGAGCACTGCTTGGGCTCGATTTTCCGAGAGGGTGATATTATCCTCATCGCTGCCTACATTGTCGGTATGACCGGCTATCTGTATTTCAACTGTGGGACTTACACACATAAATTGCACAACATTATCAAGCTCGACGAATGATTCAGGCTTGAGGTCGGCCTTGGCAAATTCGAAAAACATATTATTGAGGCGAAAAGTCTGCCCCACTGCGACAGGATTGAGATAAATATCCTTTGCGAATTCCTGATACTCGGTAAGGGTCGCTGTACTAAAGCGTTCGGTCATTGCGTAAAAATTTTTTGCCTCTACACGCAGCATATATTCACTGCCGGCCGGAAGAATGGTCTTGTATTCACCCGTCACCCGATTAGAACGGGCGCTAGCGCTATGCGAACTATCCGTGACCGCCACATAGGTGATTGTTGCTTCAATCGGAAGCTTGGTCTTTGCATTATACACATGACCCGAGAGCAGCATCACCGGCTGCGGCTTCGCTTCTTTCGACAGAACAATCCGAAAGACATCATCTTCTCCCATGGAATTGGCGGTGGAGGTGAAATATGCAAAGGAACCCGACGCAGCAAGCGAGTAGCCGGCATCGAATTTAGGGGTGTTAATCCCCGGACCGAGGTTCTCGGGTTCGGACCATTTTGTCCATGAATCATCGAGCCGTCGGGTGATGAATAAGTCGTTGCTTCCATAACCGCTTAGTCCATTTGTAGAGTAATAAAGCGTCACACCGTCGGCGGCGAGGAACGGACCATTTTCATTGCCGGGTGAGTTGATGGTTTCACCGAGATTGATAGGCTCGCTCCATTCTCCGGTTTCGGTGAGAAAAGTCGCATACAAATCATTAAACCCATACGTTTGATCAGCTTCAATAGACATGAGAATTGTTTTGCCGTCCGGGGAGAGGGCATACTCGGCATGATTACTTTTGCTGACCAAATTCCGTATCTTCAGGTTCTCCGGCTTGCTCCAACCGTCCTGCGTTTTATGGGTCATCGAGAGTCCCCGCCCTGCGCTTGACCCGTCCGGCTTATAGAGGTTACCGAGCAGGAGAGTCATGCCGTCGGGCGATATGGAATTCACATAATTATTCCCCTCATTGTTAATCGGCGCCCCGATATTGACGGCAGGAGTCCACGTACTGTCAGCCCGTAGAGTCGAATACCATACATCGCGCCCCCCACTGACTCCGCCGACATTGTTCGGATGATTCACCCGACTGATATAGAGTGTTTTGCCGTCCGGTGACACGGCATCGATAGCATCACTGTATTGGGAATTGATTGCCGTACCTAAATTTTCGGGAACTGACTTGTAGCTCAAGGAGGTAACAAGATGAATCGATGCCTTGACAGAGTCCTCGGAGTCCGAAATTCCCACCGCATCAATTTCATTCCATCCGCTTACCTTCCCGGGCTGCAGAATAAGCGTTACAGCCTCTACCTTGTAGTCGGTCAGCGGCAGAAAGATATTGAGCATACGCGCACGCTCTTTGATTTTTTGAGGTTCAGCGGTGTAAATGACATGCTCATTTCCCTCCGTATCGGTGAGGACTACACGAACAATTGCACCCGGAGCACAACTCTCCCCAATCGCAACCTGACGGATTTCCATTGGGGTAGAATAGCCAAGCTTGAGCATCGCTTCGAGCCATGACTCATTATCACCAAGCTGTTCGACAGCCCATGCCATCGGACTGTCACCACCTGTCGGCAGACAATTCGGCTTACCAAGCGCCTGCTTTGCCGCACTCTTGGTATCAGAATATTGCGAGGAATACTTCAGGACTTTCGAAGCCCATTGTACATATTGGGAATACGCATGTGATGGCATGCACACGTACATGCATGCCACGACGGAGAGCACAAATTTCATAACACCCCATGACCCTATACGGCAGATGGTCAACGGCACCACCCGCGCATACAATTGTAAGTATGATGTAGTAACTCCTTGCAGTGCGCCCTATTATGCCGAAGGAATGACTTCGGCATCGATGCAAGTGTAGAGAGGATGAGTGCGACTCTCAGCCGTGAATTGCTCCATCATGTGGCAGGATGATAGAAACGCTTCAGGAATATATCGCCTGAGGGTGTCACTCAAGTGCAATATAACGATTTTTTGCCGCATAGAAGGCATAGCCGAGGGATGGGAAATTAACCGGTTGTGAAGAAATAGAACGATAATTTATACACGGCTGACGCATACCTATCTATCGGGTGACCGCTACGGTTACTTCCTCAGAAAGCGGGGATTCTCCACGCTCACTGACCATACGAATCGCATACCGATACCGCCCGAACCCGAAAAGCTTGAAATCAGTGAATTCACGAGCAGTCGATGCGACAGCCGAAAGCTGCGTCAGGTCATTTTCATCATACGCCCGATAAATCACGAACCAATATTTATCAACCGGTTTGGAAGGATATTCCCAGGAAATCTTGACAGAATTATTCACCGAGTCATACACACAGCGAATACTATCAACGACCGGTCGCACACCTGTATCATACGGACGCCCAACGACCGACGGCGAGGGAAGTGAAGCAAGATTACTGCTGTCAATGGCGATTAGCCGATACTCGTACATTGTGTTTTGAATGACCAATGTATCGGTGTATGCGCTTGCTGTTGCTGTAAGTTGCGCGTACAATGCCCACGCTGTTTCGCCCGGAATTCTCCGCTCGAGCTGATGCTCTTTCACATCCTTGCTCCCCGATGGCGCGAATTCCAAATGTACAGACTTTGGTTCGACGAAAACGCTGCGGATAAACGGCGTTTCCGGTGGAACGACATCCGGACGGCGGAGTTCGATAATGTCTGATGGAATTGAGTGCAGATACCGCGTGTCAACAGCGACAACTTTATAATACACATTCGGCGTAAGTGTTTGAATTAAAATAGTATCGGTGAATACCGTGTCCAGCAGAACAAGATTGCTCTTTTGCGTAAATTCATGATCGCGTTGATTCGCCCAGAGCACGCGGTAGCCGAGGAGGTCTTTTTCCTCGCCAAGATTCCAGATAATCCGCACAACGCCATTGGTATCAACAGTACCGCGCACACCCTGCGGCGTTTGCGGTGGAATGGTATCGCGCATCTCAGCATACACCATCTGTAACGCGCTCGAATTTCCCGCCGTATCAACCGCGATAACGGTATAGTACGGTTCGTCTTCGCTCGCCGCCGTATCGACAAACTGCGTCGCCGTTTTGTGTAAATAATCCTTGTGCAGCGGATAATACCGCGAAGCGGCGGAGTCACTTTTCATCACCACAAATCCCGCAAGATCGCCCGGCGGCGCAGGCATTTCCCATTCCAAAAGAATGGATGAACCGGCGTAACCGAATGGTTTTTTGATACTTGGCGCAGGCGGCGGCGTGCGGTCACGTCCCATTGCGATAATTTCAGCAGCCGGACTCTCACTGCCGAACATATCGACACCCCGCACGCGATAGGTATAGGGAATATAATTACCTGAAGCAGTATCTTCAAAAGAATTGGTGTATGTCTTTTTACCGGGTTGCACGAGCGTGAATAATGGCAGGGAATTGAGTTTACCTTCTTTACCATCTTTGGCTTGGCGATAGATATAATATCCGCTGAACGATGCGCCGGGCAGTGCGTCCCATTGCAGAAGCACCCTGCCTTCACGTTCGTCTGCGCGGAGATTTGTGGGCGCAGTACCACCCGTGTACGGCGTATTCACACAGAGAATAATCGCGGTGTCACGATAGATTTTCTCGTTATTCGAGGGGTAAATGCGGTAAATATACGTCGCGCCGCGTTTGACCGATTTATCGACAAATCGCAGTCCAAGTCCTTCGGCAGCAAGGGGATTATTGTCGGCAGCAAGCATGGCGAACGTGAATTTATTCCCCTGATTCCCCACGGCGGTGCGGAAGGATTCGATGCTCGATGTTTGGGGAACGCTCCACTCGCCAAGTAAGCATTGGGCGGCGAGGAGGAACATTGGGTTATCACTCTTCTGCACGGCGGGCTTCCACTTAAGAGAGTCCCACGCACGGATCGGTTCGGGTGTAAGACGTTGTGTTGTAGATAATTGCTTGGTAGTAGCATCCATTTCGAAGCGTTCAATCACCACGCCGGACGTACTCAGCGCGAGCCACATGCCCACCGTACTCGGCACCCAGCGCAGGATGACCGAGTCGCCGGTAGCACGGGCTACACCAATCAGCTTTTGTGGTAACTTTTGGATGGAATCAATCGCTATGTTGCCATTGGTAATGTCGTTCGCCGGCGGCTTCTGCGCGTGGAGAATTGCCGTCGAACAGGTCAAGAACGTCAGTATAAGTAGTTTAAATTTCATCATAGTATGTAATTTCATCATAAATTATATCGTGCCGGAATTCCACCCTCATCACCGAGGTGCGACGCCTGTTGTGCCATACTCAAACGTTCGATTAATCATACCCACACCCGAATTATCCACATCCGATCCGCAGCCGCTTGGCGTGGGCGGACGATATTTGAAATCCACCTGATACGTGCCGCCTGACGGTGGATTATACATCCGTCCCATGATTGCCGAAAGCCGGTCACGTTCCGTCACCGTCAGGCGATTCGTCGGGATGGTATTTTGGAGGAATTTCGTAGTTGCGCCTTGCTTAAGATCATCAAAATCAAGCGGTACAATTAACCCATGATTAAAACGAAGCGGGTAATAAGACGATCCTCCTGATGATGCTCCTAACTGACTGAGAGTAAAGCCCACTAATCTACTCGACATGCTGGAAATTATGCTCGGTGTAGTCGTAAGCAAGCGGCTGATGGACGCATTCTGCGCACTTACGGCGCTCACTTCACCGGCCGAAAGTGGATTCACAAAGGCAGCATCGACAGTTGCACGCTTTGGAATATTCAGCGCGACACCATTATCCTGCAGGCGTAAATAGGAGACCGGTACATTCTGTGTTGTATAGGAGAACCTACTTCTTAACCATGCAAGCTCATTATATACTAATGGATTGGTGAAGCTTGTGTGCCATCCTGAGGCTGTGGTCTGCGCGTCGATTATCACGAGCGGGGTAATGGCATAGTCGAGCACGCCATTTCTTACCGACATATTCTCAACCTCGGCGGGGTCGAATAATTCACTACCGGTGAGCGGTACATTGATTTCCATCAATGCCTGCGCGCCGGATTGTGCCGAGCGAACAGATGGTGGATTCGCTACTCCACGTCCTAAAGTAATGCCGGACATTTTACTCGCTAATGTATTATGAACGCTGGTCTTAAAGAAAAAGACATAGAGCAGCTTTTCATTGCTTTGTACCGCCGTACCGAGATTGGGTTTGGCAGATGCAGCACGAAGACGCGCCCGAATATCGGTTTTTCCGCCCGGCGTGGCATAGAGTAATTTTTCACGCAATGCAGACGTAAGCACTGCCGGTATCTCGATGGTGGGCGACGAAAGTTCCTCGGCACGTTCTTTCCGGCGGATAATCTGCACGGCATAGATACGATTATTTTCTACCGGCGGAGTCGTGAAGCGAATAATGGTACCGCTTCTCCGTGGGATACGGAAGAGAGCAGCACCAAAACCGCCATAATTTTCGGATTGTCCGATGGCAAGAGGAATTTCTTCCGTCGTTCGTGCAATGTCAACTTCTTGTATCTGATTATTTGGCAAGGAGATAAAGCGCGCTTTATAGGCGAATCGCGAGCCCGTCGGCGGCGTTTGCGTAAAGAGATAATTATAGTCACCAAGCGCGCGGACATAGCCGTTCTTGCATTCATTTTGCAGGTAATACCGCTGCATATTCCGCGGGTATGACTCGTGGACAGCCGACGGCGGAATATAATCCGGCGGGTCACCCACGGTGAAATAACTGAGTATAAGCGTATCGGTCGAACGGGAAGTATAGGGCGCGCGCTGACCGTCCTGCATCGTTGGCAGCCAAGAAGCGCAGGTGCGTCCTGCTGTGATACATCGTGGGTCTAATTCTTCAATTCGTGCTTGTACGAATATTCCATAGCGTCCGCGAACCGGACTCACAAGCGGCGATTGGGTCAAGCTCGCAAGTGCCATATTTGCGTCACTTGGGTTAATTGTCCAACCATTGCTTACCGTAGGATAGGTCGAATATTCCCGCGTGTCGCTGAAATTATACGGGTCAAGCGATCGGCTGTTATTTGCAAGACGTACCTCGAAGCGCGGCAAGGCAAGACGGAAAATTCGTGTCCTTCGCGAACCGTCCGTATAGCTTTCCGTGAGTTCAAATTCTCTGTTAATGGCAAGATTAGTAATACATTGCGGCTGTACATCGACCGGCACGTCGAGTGATCCATTCTCCGGCACGACACCACTAACCAAGGCAATATTAGCAAGTAAACTGCTGTTCGGCGCGCACGGCTCGCCAATCGTCACCTGAAACTCAAACGGACCGCTGATGAGTCCGCCGAGGAGATCGATTCTTCCGGCGAGGAGCGCGCGGAACCATTCAGGATTCGGCATCCCGCCTTCTAACGCGCAACCCGCGCCAATTCTTCCAATATCAAAGCGTTGGCTTGCTCCGAAGAGATTAATATTTACCCCGACGGCCGCCTCGATGGAGGCGTAAATCTGTCCGCGGGCATACCATCCATTCCAGCCGATCGGGCGTCCGCTGCTGCCGCATCGGGCGGCTGAACCGTAGTTGAGGAGTGAAATATCAAAACCCAGCATGCCATTGAGCGAAGCATAGAAAATATCCTGCGATTGAGCATTACCGAGGGTAAGCGTCGCCATTGCGCCGAGAGCGAATCCATTACCGGACAAGAGAGAAGTATCAGGTATGCGATTCCCGGTCTGCCAACGCGTTAGAAAGTCTTGACGTACACCAAAATTTCTCAATCGGCTGATAAATTCATCCGGCAACGCTCCCGGCGCTTCGAGTCCCATACCGCACATAAAATACGCACTTGCGTTGAGCATATTCGCTATGCTCATCGTGATACGTTCGCCGGGGCGGGGAGTGCCTGCCTTGATATACCACGTACTTGGATTAAAGAGCATATTGATTTCCCCGCCGGCAGTGACCGGCGGCGCAGCGAGGGTAAAATTAAACTTCCCAATAAATTCCGTGCGCGGGAAATTATAACGGAATAATGCACTTACATTCAAGCGAACGGAATTGCTGCGATTCCTGTCCGTCGGTCTGGTGAAGAAATACCCGTCCCCGGCGAGTGAAATTTCATTGAGTCCATTGGCAAAGGAAAAGCTGAGTTTTAAGTCACAATTAAATGCTTCCGGCGATGGATAGGTGCCGAAGGTGATTTGCCCGAAAAATCCAAAAATCGCGCCGGCCTGTGAGTAACTCGGCGTATAGACGAGTCCGGAATTCGTGCTGCCGGGACGCGCACCGGGAATTGCGGCAGTATTGCGCGCTTCGGTAACTGCTGTCGGAACTTGCTGATTTTGCAGACGTTGCTGAGCTGTGGTGTTCGTGTCGGGACGCATATTATACCATACGCCGCCGCCAAAACCGTAAATTCCCACACCCGGCACCCCGGGCAGAGGCAAGCCGCGATTGAACATTGCATTGGCATCGACATACCAGTAGCGGAAGTCTTCGCTGCCGCCGGGGACAATCGGCTTTGAACCAAACTGCACAACACAATTCACGGTGACCATTCGAACAAACGTGGCTGAGACGGCGCCACGGAAACCGGTGCCGTATTGTGCATCATTAGTATAAAAACTCACCCGACCATTCGCCCGCACTGCTCCTGCGTCGAAATCGATGGCGAGTTCGTCGAGCTGTACACCGTCAAAACCCGACCTCATCGCCTCATTCACGCCGCCTTGGAATGCGCCATAAATCGAGAGCGTCGTGCTGCCGCTGAGCGCGTTAATCCCACCACTTGCACTTCCGCCTCGCTGTTCACCCATGAGATTGGCTGCTATGCGGAATTGTATCCCCATGCGAGGATTGCCACTTGCAGATGGATTCGTTACAAATTTGATACTGTCAATTGATACCGGGAAACCGCTTGTACGTCCATTCTGACTTTGCGGCGCAGAACCCTCCGGTGGTGGTTCAGGTGATTCGTTCATTAGGAATCCATGTTGTGGCGAAGCGAGCGACCACACGCCGGGCTCAATCATGCGGTCACGATTGGTCGAAAGCACAAAATTTTGGAATCGTATCCCGCGAAAACTCATGCCGCTTACCTGTTGTCCGGTGGTGGAAGCGGGTGTATCTCCCTGAATCGTAAGTGAACCATTCAATCGGGCAGCGACGGAAAAACCACCGCTCACTGTCTCGGATGTACCGTCGGGTCGCCGAACGACCGAGCTGCCACCGGTGGTATAACGTAATGAAATATAAGAGGTTTGTTCGAGGGTGAAGGTAGAAATCCACAACGGCGCCGAGAGGTCGGACGTCGGACGAATTCCCAAATCAAAATTCGATGTTCCGTCCGGATTCCGCGAGAGCACAGCCGCATAGCCAAGCGGTTGGGTGAAAATTGGTACCGATATTCGACCGAGTAATTCCCCGCGCCGGAGGGAATTCGAGAGAATATCGACCGTGATGCTATCGATGCTTGCGCCCCAACCGCTGAAATTCCCTTGCGGATATTGGATAATCGAACCGGCGCGCGCTACCATACTCAGTCCTGTTCGGTCGATGAGCATACCCGTAATCGATACATTTGGCAGGCGTCCCTCGCCGAATGTGCGTATAGAATTAGGGAGTTGCATCGTTAGGCGTTTCATCGAGAAGCCGCGCCAGCCGTCTCCTGTCGTTCCGGTATAGCCGGCAGGAAAGACCATCCCCGGCAGATTTTCTTTGTCCGAGAAGTCAATGCCGATCGTATCCATCGCCATTTGAAAATCGGGTAAGGAGGTTGGCGACCAGCGATTCATCGTTGCAAAGGCGGTGAAATTCCCGTCACCGCGGATAAGGGTGGTAAAATCAAGATTTGCCGTTGCTGTCGAGTCATTATCCGGCGCAGGGCGAATACAATTCCGACTGAATTTCAATTGCCCTTTGACACGGATATGCTCAAATCCATTACACCCAAATTGCGCGTATGTCCCCGGATCGCCATTATGGGACGCGAGAAAATGAAATGCCCACGACCCTTGCCCGAGATTAAATCCCAAATCATCATAGAGGGCGATCTGAAATTCACGTCCGAGACCGGCATTACTAAAACACAGATTCCGCGCTTCAAAGCCGATGCGTTCGTCGGGTCCGAAATACGGCATCGGGAACGAAAGCACCACATTCATCCGCGCGTCGGTGGGCTTGAAGACCATGCCCATCACGCCGAGTACGATGCGCTGACCCTCGATAGTGCGGTCAATTCCAATCGGAAGAGTCATCGGCGCAAAACCCGCGAAGCCGCTCACAAGACGCGTTGCATCCGAAGCAAGACCATGCATACTTTCGACTTGCGCGCGTGTAAGGCGTGTGGCTGATTGTAATAAATTTGCTTGATCAGCAGGCAATGGCGAGCTCGGCGCGAGCTTGCCGGTCATTTGTCCGCTATAGACTTCCATGGCGCTATTGACCTGAATTCCACGGAATTCCACCATCATTCCGGCGCGAAATGCATCGACATTCACAATTGCTTCGCCGCTTAAATTTCCCGGTGTGCCGCTCACGCTCGTGAGCCGCGCCGTGAAATTCCCAATCGTGAGAACAGCGCCGACCGCAATCGGCTGCGTCGCCGGAGTGGTATTCGTCGGCGTCGGTTTGATGCAATTATCCTCGCATTGTGTGCGGTACATGAAAACCGCGGTCGAACTCACAATCTGCGTGGCGGAGCAGGCAACTCTATCCTGCCGAATAGTTGGGCCGTCGATGGTAAGTGCAAATTGCCAGACATAAATTTTCCCGTTCTGTGGGGTGAATCGCGTCGGCGCAGAATTCAAAAACGGCAAACTCCACACGGAGGCGGCTGCCGGTGTGCTTGGAGCGACCGTCATCCGGAAGTCGCGTTCATTATTACCGGTAAACGATGCTTCGTAGAGAGGAGCGCGTCCAATCACATCATTCGGATTTTGATTCATTGTTTGTAATTCCCACACCCGAAAACGTCCGCCGCGCACGGCAGATGCAGTAATCGCAGGTCGCACCTGCACGGAAAAGTCAATTCTGCTATCACTAATCGTTGCAAAGTGTTCGGGTGATTTCGGCGAAATACGGATACACTCATTTGCGGTAATTGTGCTCGTCGTAGAGCCACCACCGGCGCGTATGGTGAAATTCCAAATCTGCCCTGAACGGTACACGCGGTCACCATTATCTGCATCGAGATACTCGACGCGCCAGTAGTATTTTCCCTCGGCGAGGCGCTGCGCAATCGGTAGTGTTTTTTCGCCGAAAAGGTCGCGGCTGAGCTGTTCAATCTCACTTCTCGAACCCATTATACCGGGATTCGGCGTGATAACTTGTGTAATAATAGGCGCAAAGCAATCAGCATTCCGCGAGACAACCACGCGGATTCTCTCCCGCGCCGAGGCAAAACGCAGCGCGCCCGTACCGCTTCGGTCGAGCGAGACGATGTCGGGATTGTCATACATCAGTTTAGCCGGCGCCGGGATGGTAAATTTGAGCTGAATACTCGCACTTGTATCAATCGTCGAGTCATTCGCCGGAGATGGTGTAATTGGTTGGCGTAAACCGAGGTTAAACGCGCCGCTCGTCGTCACGGGGAAGGATTGATTGTTCGCTGCCGTGCCACGGCGCAAGGTGCCGGTCACTGTCCATGAATACTGTTCACCCCGGCGTAACTGATCATTGAGAAGCACAGAAGGCGCGCCGGCTGAGTTGAGCCAATTCGTGATGAGAATCGAAGCACGTTCCTCACGATTCGCGGCAGTCGTAATTCCTTGTGCTGCAAAGATACTGCCTGATGTTCCGCCCCAGTTGAGGTCGCGGGTATTTTCACCCAACATGCCGGAGGGAGCGTTGATTTTAAGTGTATAAGAACAACCCATCATCGTTGCGCAGAAATCGCCCCAGCGCACGGCAATCGGCGGCGCAATCCAGGGGATAGTATCATTCGGCAGCGGGTAGTAGGGTTCGAAGCGCATCGTACCGGTGCAGGCGACGGATGAACAATCCCCTTGCTCCTGCAGGCGGAATGTCCAGATTTCACTGCGTCCGTCGGATGCGCCGCGCGAGGCAAGCGGACGATTATTCGCGTCGAGCAACTGCACCTGCCAAGCGAATTTGCCGACACATGGAATACGGTTAAGTAATTGTAAAATAGCCGGATAGAACATCTGTGTACTGCTCGTCGTAAATAGTATTTCATCGACAATCACATGCTGTTCACGCACGGGTGACACACGCGAAAACACATCGCTGAGCACGGTTTGTTCGATTTGATTTTGGAACATAGCCACCACAACGAGCCGATATTTTGCCACACCGCTCGGCACATTTACCGAGGTCCACGTAAACGTCGTTGGCGTGTTCGGTGCCGGCTGCCGCGACTGATTCAGCGGAAAGATCAATTGCACCTGATTCGGAATGGTAATGCGGAACGGCGTACACGAGCGCTGCTGTTGATTGGCGTTGGTAATCGGCACGAAGGCGCGGTTTTGATCGCGCCGATAGACGGTAACGCAAAATGTATAATCGCCTTCGGGGAGTAAATTGGTAGTCGCAGCTTGGGTTTCGAGCGATTCATCGATTTTGAAATCACTGCTCCGCTGTATCTCTAATTGATTGATAATTCTCGGGATATTCGCTTGCGTAGGAAACGACTGCAAGCGGTCGTTGATTTTGGAATACGCGACGGCGGTGGTGCTTCCATTCCGAAAAATTTCAATCCCGATATACGCCTCAGGCAGCGCCTGATTGGAACTAATGATAATCTGCGCGATATTCGGGTCATTACGCCAGGAGCCGAGGTCGGCGGGGATGGGATTGCGGAGGAAAATCGTTTGCACGGTCACCGTTTGAGCAAGGAGAGCCGGGCAAGCGAAAGCGAGGAGAAATGCGCTTGTAAGAAGTAGTTTAATACCGCGATAAAGGGGTAACCGTGTACTCATGATGAACTGTATCTATGGATAAAATATATGTGTTGTAGTAATTGTAGTGCGCGTCAAAACGACACGCCATACTGCAAACTCGCCTGAAATTCGGAATAGGACAACGCGCCGGTGGCCGTGTACGAATAGCTATTGCTCATCAGTGAGAGCCCGAGATTCCCCCATGCGCCGGCAGAATAGGAGGCAGTACCCCGCACAAAAAATTGGGAATTTTCCGTGACAGCTTTGATGAAATTCATACCAAGCGAGGCGCTGAGCGCGAGGGTTTTGTCGAATATGCTGTAGCCAATGGTTTCGTTGATAGTGGTAATCGACGTACTGATACCCGCCGAGCCACCGGTTTCTCCATTGTTTTTCATTGCAAGTGTGGTAAAGGAAAGCGAACTCTCAAAAGCGATTGAATGCATAGCTGAAAGCGTTGTATTTCTACTATTTATAGCATTGCCGGAGAATTGCGTTCTGTCCTCGCTTGCCTGATACTGCGCGCTAACGGAAGCCGTATTTGTTCCACCGAAAAGCTGGAAATTGATGCGTGGCGAGAGCGAGAAAAACTGTGCGATGTTTGAGGTGCGAATAGTATCATTGACGGCGGTGGAACGCATGCCGAAATTTGAGTAACTGGCGTCAATTGCAATCTGTTGCGTGAGCTGTGCATTGACCGACGCCGAACCAATTAGTTGGGAGGTCGTGGATTCTTTGAGTCCGCGCAGATTATTACTCCGCGAGCCGATGGAGCCACTGAGCGAGAGCTTATTGTCGAATAAGCGTAGGGAAGGAGATACGGTCACTTCGAGCACATCATTGAGTAACTGATTATATCCTAAGGAAATAAATCCCGGTCCTACCCATCGGAAATTCCCCCGAATGCTGAATGATTCCGACAAATTAACACCGGCGCCGAAGCGAAAGGCCGCGTCCATACTTGAGCTGCTGTTGAAGCCGACCAAGCTTTCGAGTTCAGTGATGCGATTAGCGCTATCGGCGAGCATGGCATTGGTATTCGCATTGAAGAGCGAGAGTCCTGCTTCGGCATTAATATCAAGCACATTGTCAATTATGCTCCCGGAGTACGAGAGAGAAGTCAGGAAATTTTCATACGGCAAATGCGTGGAAGCCGTTGGAATAATAGACGTTCCTTCGTCCTGAGCATGAACAATTGTCACTGCAAAAATACTCTTGTCAGAGGTGAATCCTGCGCGTCCGCCGAGGATACGGCGGGCATACGTGCCGCCGAAATTCTGAGAGCTGTCCGGCGCGCGGGCAAGGAGCGAGTAACCGTAGAGCGCCGAGACCTGGAATTGTTTGGAAGTAATATCCGCGCCGCCGCCGAGCAGGCGAACGTCGCCGAGGGTGAATTCGGAGTAATTTTTTGTAAAATATCCGCCGTGAAGCTGTAACCAATCACCAATTTTGGGACTTACGCCGAATTGGCTGAACGGCTGGGAATAGCCGGCGCCACTGCGATTGGTGATATAGGCGGTGAAGGGGAGTTCGACTTGATTAAATAACGTGAGCGAAATGGTGAATGATGCGCGGTGTACGGGGTCGAGCGCAGGGAGCGTGGAATTTCCTTGGAAATAGTCGGTGGATGCGCCGAGTGAACCGTGCAGTCGGAACCATGAATCTTCGGACTGAGCAGCAAAGGGGAAGATGAGGAAGCAACAGGCGGCGGATACAAGAAAAAAAACAGGCGTTTTTAGAAGAGAACGAAAGCTGTTAGAATACATCGACTTGCAGGAATAGTAATGGGCATGTTTTGCTTCTTGAATTATGACTGCAAAATACATCCATAGAGGATAAATTCCCGAACCAAAAAAACTGCATTCTCAAATCTCCAACAAGTGTATTTTTGCTGTCGATGAAAGTAATTTGACTATTCTATGGCGACCTATAATGACTCCTTCCAATGACTTACACGAGCTGATTCATTCGCTTACAAAGATGGAGAAGCGGTATTTCAAGATCTATGTTTCCCGTTCACCGGGCGCAAAGCAACCGCTGGCTATCAAGGTGTTTGATGCAATTGCCAAGCAGAAGATCTACGATGAAAAGGCGTTGTTGAAGGCGTTTAAGGACGAGAATTTTGCGTCGAATTTCCCGGCGTATAAAAATCATATTTATACGACCGTATTGCGTGCGCTTGCTCATTATCGCGAGTCGGCGACGGCGTCGGATTCGATTGACGTGCAGCTGCGGCAGGTGAGGATTTTGATAGAAAATAATCTGTATAAACAGGCATTTAAGCTTAATCAGCGATTGAAGAACAGAGCGACGGAAGCTGAGGATTTCGGGGCAGTTATGGAGAGTATTGAGTTGGACCGGAAGATGCTTGTCGCGCGGTCGGGGGAGTATTTATTCGATGCGCCGCCGGATGAGATGATTGAGCGGTTGTCGGGTAAATCACTTTCGGTGCTTGAGCAATGGCAGCGTGTGATAGAATTACAGAAAATTCAAATGATGCTTTTTGATGCTCATCTGAATTTTGAGCGGCGCTTTTCTTCCTGGCAGGAGGCAGCCTCATGGGCAGAGATACAGATGCAGCATGAATTTTTTAGCGGCGGGCAGGCGTTGCTTTCATTTGCGGAATTTGTGATATTTCATTACACGCAATTTATCTACGAGGTGCAATTCCGGGGAAATACTGCAGCCGGGCTGGAGCATGCACTGTTGATTGTGCAGGAATACGAATGTCATCCGAAGCGGATCGTGATGGACGGGGTAGGATACCTGCGGGCATGTTCGTGGGTGATACTTGCAGCAATATGGTTGAATGATATAGACTTGGCACTGAAGTACAATTCAATTATGCGCCAATCTCTCGAGAAGTATCATTTTCCACGTACGGCTGAGGTGAATCGATTTGACTTGCAGTCCTACGCGTTCGAAGGAAGTATTCTCACCGGATTATTCAGGAATGAGTTATCGGAGGCGTACATACCGAAGGCATTGGAGGCCATGGAAAAGTGGCGAGTACTCAAGCGTTCGCATGAAGAGGTGTCGATCCTAATTGCTTGTATTCAATTATACTATGAAATGCAGCGCTACAATGAGTGTATCGCTCTCTGCACGAGGTATCTAACGACACAGGAATATCTCAAAGCAGAGAGTCATGTACGGGTTTATCTCTCGCTTGCGCATTTTGCCTTGGGGAATCGGGATATATTATCGTCGATTGCTCGGTGCTCGGTGCGGTATCTTCAGCATTATCCCTTGCTCGAGCACAACCGACTCTTCTTTCTCTGTATGAATCGGATTGCCGAAGCGGACTCGGAAGGTAAAATTCGGAAGCATATTCAGACATTTATCGAGCAGTTCAACGTTCATAATGAGACCCTACCGGATGACATAAGAGATAGCTCCTTTACATCCGTTCATTATATCTGGGCAATGGCGTATCTCAAGGGAGTATCCTATCGCGAAGAATCACTTCTGCACTATAGGGTAGTAACCAGGTAGCGGTACTCAGAGTTCAGCAGTGAATTTGCAAGGATAACTCATTAGAAAAAAAGCCCTACAGGTAGTTGTCCTGTAGGGCTTTTCTGATTGTCGCATCGTGTTGGATTATTGTTTTGTACCCGGATAGACTGGTGATGTTTGCTCCGACACATTACCATAGGCGGTAATATCAAGAGTCGGGATATCCGGAGTTGTTGTTTTCATTTTAACCATGCCATTGAAGTAGCCTTTTTCTTTTGGAGTAACGTGTGCGATGAGCTCAGCTTCAGATCCTGACTTGATCACGACCGGCTTTTTGAAATTGATGCTCAGGCCATTGGTCGCTTCAAAATCAGAAATTGTAATGTCATTCGGTGAGGTGTTTTTGATCACTAACTTTGCTTCGCTTTGGAGGCCTACTTTCAGGTCATTGAAGACCAAATATTGGGTAGAAAGCTGGAGCGGGCGAACGACATTGGCCTTTAAATAGAGAATTTTGGTAGGATTGGCGGCATCATTACTGGTAATGGTCACGCTTTTGGTGAGATCACCGGTTGTTTGACCAACGTTGAGGGAGAGTTCGGTCGTGGCAATTTCACCCGGCTTGAGTTCTTTTTTATCAAGCTCTGCGGTCTTTGTACAGCCGCAGCCCGGATGAACATCTGTGATTTTCAGTAATTCCGTACCTACATTTTTGATCTTGATGGTGGCTTTGAGCGGGGATTCTTTCGGGCTGACTTTACCCCAGTCATGTGTATCACCACCTACAATTTCGAGCTTGGGCTGTGCAATCATTGCGCTTGCCATCACAGCGAAGATGGCGAGAGTAGTCGCAAAAAAACGTTTCATTGAATTAACTCCTATGAGAATAATTTAGTAAAAGTAGAAAAAAGATAGAGTTTTAGATAGAATTACCATCAAAAATACTATATAAATTTGGCTTATCAGCCATAAAATTTTGGCGGTTGACGAATTGCAGATGAAATATAGTGCACCATTGGTTAAAAACTGACGAAGAACGATACACCACCGGATATATCAATCGTATTCCAATCGACAGATGATGCCCGGCTCATGAGCGGCAGGCCGAGCACCAGACGCGGCGTGGCGTAGATGCCCTTGCCGATTTCAGCGTCATAACCTGCTGTAATAAAAGGTGTTAGAAGGAATGAACGCATTCCGTTCAACGTCGTCTGACCATAAAGAATCGACTGCGTAAACTGCACCGGCGTGAGAATAGTCTCTGTTTGCTCAGCCGTCGTTTTGAGAGCAAGCTCAGCTCTGAGTCCGGCTCCCGTATGAAAATGAGTCTTGCCAAGTCGATATTTTACACCAAGCTCCCCGGCAATTGACTGAAGATGTGCATCCATCGCAAATTCACGCCGGAGCGCGAATTCCTCGCCATTAAGTCTGAAAGGTTCGGGCTGTGTTTGCGCCGTGAAGCGTACTGCTGATGTTCTAAAACCAACCATACCCCAGAATGCCATCGAACCTGTCTGCCAATATTCACCGGCAACGGAGACGGCAAGACCGGTTTCTGTGCCCTTTTTGTAATCGCCGCACCTATATTCTTCACCAAGAGCATAAATATCAGCCGTATGAAAGGCATATATCCCACTGATATTTCCGCCTAAAAACAACCGTGGATATGTACTCGGCAGGCGCGATGAATATTGCCAGTCGAATCCCTGTGCCGATGCGCGAGGTGAAAGACACAGCGCAATAAGCGCCATGAGTGCAGGCAGAAAGTTCCCGGCTGATCTACAATAGTGTTTGATTCGTATCATCGTTGCACAACAATAGGTTGCACCTGCCGGAATAGACCCGATTGCATCACGCAGAAATACATCCCCGGCGCCAGTTCGGCGGTCGATAGTGCCGACTGATACGTGCCCGATGCGAGTATTCCATCTTCAATTTTTACTACTTCTTTGCCAAAGGAGGTGTAGAGGGCAATCGTGACCTGTGTCGAAAACGGAACCGAGTACTCGAGGATGACCAATTCATTTGATGGATTCGGCGCAAGACGTTCTAAGCTAAGCGCCTTACCGGCCTCGAGGATACGTCTGTATGCCTGCCCGCAGAGCGAGTCCAGGGCAAAGGTGCCGTTCTCTGTCTGCGTAGGAAAGGCATTTAAGCAGAGATTGCGACCGACGTTCACCGCTCCAAACGACACAGCCGAGACCGGTACCGGACTCAAAAACGTGCGGAACATCAGACAAACCAGCGTGTCTTTGGGGTAGAATTGGCGTCCGGCCGGTGTGGCAATATTCAATAGAATCGTATTTCCTGTTTGTACAGCCGATACCTTCGCTCCCTCGGAAGCAGTGCCGAGAATAGAGTCGGTCATGAATTGCAGTCCAAGTGTATCTCCAATAATAAGAGTAGCTTGCAGAGACGTAGCAAGAAATATTGAATCACCGGCGATAATCGGCAGGCACACCGTGCGTCCGGCCCGGGCCGAAATCTTGGTCGGCACCGACAGCCTGATCTGAGGCGGTGTAATTGCTTTTGCTATAAGGCGAATACGTACGGTATCGCTCGGCTCGCTCGTGTTTTCAGCAGAATTCGTAGGAAGTAATAATTCTGCGGAATAATTTCCTGCCGTATCCGGCACAAAGGTCACCGTGAGCGCGCTTTCCTGATTAGCACCAATCTCAGCATCCGGTGTATCGACAGTGAATCCTGTAGCCGGTCGGAGCAGCGCCGAGCGAACGCGGAGGGCGGAGGCGCCGATATTCTGCATACGGAGTGTAAATGGCTGCCGGGGCGCATTGCAGCTTTTGTCAAAGGGCAGGAGTATTTCACCGAAATCGATAGTAAAATTTGATACATTCAAGAGCGAAAGTGCGGGCTTGGCAGCACGGGCGATAATCGAGACGACGCGGCGCTTGACCGAGTCGGGTGCGCTGGGAATTCTTGTTCGTATATCACTATCCATCACGTATTGAACCGAAAAATTACCGGGTTGAGTGGGCTTGAAAATGACTACTGCGGTGTCAATTTCACCCTCAATTCCCGGAAACTCCTTGGGGCGTAAATGCCTGCTTTCGCGGAACTTTTTGAGAATGGTGAATTGATCGGTGTCACCTTCGAGATGCTGACCAAGCAGGCCAAACGGGATATTTCCATTATTCCGGATGACAAATGTGACGGTAATCGAGTCACCGAGGCGGGTGCTGTTGATGGTGATAGCATTCTGCGAACTTATCACCGCTGCGCCGGGCGTGGCAGTGGTCTTATTATCGATATCAATAATCTGCTGCACGCCGATACCGCGGAGTATGACCGAGGTGGAATCGGTCTTGTTGTCAATATTTGGAGAATATGTCAGTGAGTAGCGCGCCATGCTCAGTCCCGAATCCTGGGGGCTGAACTTCATCGTCACCGGAAATTTATCGTTGGGTAGAAAGGTAAATGGCGGCTGCGCATTGACAGGCGGGAAGAATTCCTGCTTAAACCGAGTGGTCAGCGGCGTCATCGACTGTGCCGATACACGTACATTCGAGTCAGATACATTCTGCAGAAGCCAGTCGCGCTGCACGGGAGCGACGGCACCGACATAAACCGAATCGAAATTCAACGTTTGCTTGCGCGATGCGAGATAGTCCTTGGTCTTGAGCACCGTAAGTGTAAAATAATCCTTGAGAGTAGCGATGCGTGAGGTGTCGCCGAACTCTGTGAGCTGCATCGTGAGTTTGGCGATGCGATTGCCGAGCGGCTGCGCTGACGGAACGGTATCGGGATTAGCAGTATAGGCGATAAAGAATGAATCAAGACGACCATTTTCTACTCTAAACGGAAAGGACTGCGTTTGGAGAAAGTCGAATTCTTTATATTCTGTCGTCAGAGGGTTGACTCTCTGCACAGCAAAGTGTGGGTAGAGGTTTTCGGCAATCTGAAGTGGTACAGTACCGGTATTATTCAGCGTTACAACCCGTGTCACCGGCTTGGAATTCTTGAATAAGACAATTCCAAAGTCAATGGTATCTGCCCGCACTCCGAACTCATTAGAATGATATATCTCACCCTTCGGCTGTGCAAACGCCGCCGTTACAGCCGAAGCAAGCAGAAAAATGATGAGAATTCCATGTTTCATGGCAGATAATTGTTGATACTCCCTTCACGCAAAAAGCGTTCAAGACAGCGCCGATACCGTACCGATAGAGGAGTGTGCGCGTGAATCCGGGTATTTTTAGTGAACAAAGAGCAGCTTCATCACACCGAGCAAGCCGGCAGGTAGCAAGCCGAGCAGTACGACCGCTGCCGATGACAGGATAAGTGTAATCCCTGCAAGGCCTGTTTCACCGCCCATTTGTGACTCTTCATTGGGTTCGGTAAAGTACATTTTGACAATTAATCCAATATAAAAATACACCGAGATAACCGATGAAAGCACCGCAACGACCGTGAGCCAGGTATAGCCGGCCTCAATAGCCGCCGTAAATAAATAATACTTCCCGAAGAATCCGGCAAAGGGAGGAATACCGGCGAGCGAGAGCATGAACATTGCCATCAGCGCCGCAAGCACCGGATGACGCTTGCTGAGGCCGGCATAATCAGAAAGCTCGAGATTCTTCTCGCCGTGTTTTTCAAGCACAGAGACAATCACAAAAGCGCCAAGCTGCATAAATAAATAGGCAGTCAAATAGAACATAATTCCATTAATTCCTCTTGTAGATATCATCGAGTGACCATCATTGACCGATTCAGCCACCAAACCCATCATCAGATACCCTGCATGGGCGACCGATGAATATGCAAGCATGCGCTTGATATTGGTCTGTGCAAGGGCGCTGATATTACCGACAAGCATCGTCGTCGCTGACAGAAGAGCGAGTACCATTTGGATTTTCATTCCGCCGGCAGGAGACACAATCGCAATAATTGGCATCAATGCCGAAAATGCAGCCACTTTACCCGCTGTACTCATAAATGCCGTCACGACAGTCGGCGCACCCTGATAGACGTCCGGCGCCCATTGATGAAAGGGAAATGCAGCCGCTTTAAAACTAAGACCAATGATCAGCAAGCCAATGCCAATCATCATAAGTGCGGGAAAATGAAGAGGTTGACTTGAGGCTGCGAAGATTAGATTATAACTCATGCTGCCTGTGGCGCCATAAATCAACGCCATGCCATAAATCAGAAATCCGGTGGCGAACGAACCAAGCAGGAAATACTTCAACGCAGCTTCAATCGAGCGAACAGAGTCGCGTGTGTAGCCGGCGAGTACATAAAAACACACCGACATCACTTCAATTCCAATGAATAATGTTAAGAGGTTCGCTGCATGGGCGATAAGCATCATACCGCTGACGGCAAACATCATAAGTGAATGAAATTCATCTTGTTCCAAGCCCTCGCGCTGCATATAGGGGCGTGCTGCAAGGAGTGACAGCACACCGGCAGAGCAGAAGAGAATATCGAAAAATGCCCCAAAACTTCCGAGAGTAATCATACCATTAAATGCCGTACCGCTCTTCGTGAGTGTCAGCGCCGAGAGGGCTGCCGTTATCAAAAGAGATACCCAGCTAACGGTAAAAGTAACTTTTGAGCTTTTTTTAATCAAAGCATCAATGACCATCATGGCAGTCGCCATGATGGAGAGAAAGAGTAATGGAGATGAAAGGAGGAATTCTTGTTGCATGTGAGTTCCGTTAAAAAGTCTTTGATATTCTTAGTAATTAGCTTGTAATTGTTATAGCCGTAAATTTTCGTCAGTATCTGCTATTTTGTTTTGGCAATCGGGCGGAGCATCACCAGGCCGACGGTGTATGCTTCTCCATTTGACCCGTCGGAGGTGCGGCGGCGGATTTTAGCCTCTGCTGCTTCCTGATTAATTGACTCAACGGAGTAGGTCACGCCTTCGGTCATCGTCATGGCAAATTCCACGGTATCGCCGACCTTGACAGACTTCCATTGATCGGTCTTGTCGTGCCCGTTCAACACCCACTCATGCTGTTTTGCAAAAAAATTCTTGATAAATCCCATGATAATTCTCCGCTTAAATTCTAAAGGTTAATGTCAATTGTAAATGCCGTTTCAATGTTCAAATTTGATTTTTTGGTTCAACGGATAGTTCGTAACTCCATCATCCGTATTATTGAGCATCAAGAATAATTTTCTGTATATGGCATTGACCATTTTCTGTCAATACCGACACAAAGTAGAGTCCACTCGGCAAGGTCTGCACCGAAACGGTGGATTTGTCTGATTGTAGTACACGCTGCCCGAGTACAGAATACAATGTTGTCGTCAAAACCGGTTGTGGTGCTTGAATATTCACAGTTCTTGTACTTGAATTATAATGTACCGTCACAGACCTTTCTTCTTGTACTTGCTCTTCCACATCAAGCGGCGGAGCCGTTAAATTCCGCAGCGCCTTCATTTTGAAATTTCTGTCCGGCTTGGTATAGTCGTCGGTTATTCCCCAGCAACCATAGCGGTTATATGCCGATGTGAGCGTAAAATACATCGCAAGACCACCACCAAGCGCCTGCCAACCATCCTTATAATTATACTCAACGATATTCCCCATCTCTTCCGTGCGATGGGCGAGAATCTGAGCTGCTAAATTTTTGGTACCACCGCCCGACGGAACGCCCGGACCACCCTCGTACGACGTGCATCCGCCTTTGAGTCCCCATGTCTGCGCTTTGTTGATATGATTCAATCGATAAAAGCCACTTTTTGAATTCGTAATCTGATTGCCGATATCCTCACGCATCCCCTGATTAATTACCCGAGGGTCGGGATTGGTATCCTTCGTCGAACCAAAATACAGTGCCGTACTAGTGGCATAAATAAAGTCTTTTGGTTCGCCAAATGTCTTCTTGATGTAATTTAAATGGTTATCACTCCTACCATTATACGCATGCTGTCCGGAGAGAATGACGCGAACTTTATCGTTCATCTCCGCCTTGCCGTACACTCCTGAAAACCAATTCGACAATTCCACCGCGCGGCGGGCGTAATTCTGATCAAAGGTTATTTTGTTGGCCGTTGCCTCGGCTTGATTGTACGGTCCGAACGTCGCCTGCGTCGGACTCCACACCTCATTGCTGTTTTCGACATAAATATTGATACCCGGATTCAGCTTTTCCTTCAGCATCTGCGCTAGGCTCGTCACATATCCAGAATCGCAGGACATGTGTACACACACCCAGATATCTTTATTCAAAATATTCGCTAATTCGATGATATATTCCCAGCACCAGCCGTCGCGTTTGCCATTGATTCCGGCCAATGTTCGCTGCGATGCATCCTGTGGCGTTTTGCGCTTATCCCATGTAGTCTTAGCCGGATACGTCGGCTCGCCATCCCATATATTCTGAACACCGTAGTAGCGGTAGCAGGCAAAATTAGCGGCCTTGCAAAGGGCGATATATTCATCTGTAAACACCTTCTCCGTCGCTAGGGGATATCCCGGGCGCATGATTTTCAGACTCGTAATGCCCGAGCGGAGCGTATCCTGTGCCGTGCGCCTGGTATTCGTAAAGCTTAAAAATACAAGTCCATGATTCGCATTCGGATAGCCACCCACGACCAGCTCGAATTGTGTTGTATTTTTGAGAGAATCATACATCAGATTCTCGACCGAAACGCTTGTACCTGTCGCGCGGAGCGTCGCTGAACCAATAAAACTTCCCGCATATCTGCCGCTGTAGTCTATTCTATATTTCTCCGGGTCGTCGATGGTATTCGTCCATTCTGTCGCCGGGCGTCCGTCGAGGAGCGTGAGATCAAAGTCGCTTGTCGGCCAGTCGTTTGTATCATAACCCGTTGCTTTATTATAGCGATTGGTATGATTCACCATATTGACAAATGCGCCGTTGTCATCGAGATTCACCCCAAGTTGCAGGGGCTTCGGCGTTTGGCTGTAGCTCCATTGTGCGCCAAGGAGGAGTAGAACGACTGCAAGCGAATATGGGAGCTGTTTTTTCATGTACAAGGCAGAATTGTTCTGAATGAATTTCGTTGTAATAGCAGGATTACTAACGTGTTACTTCACCCTTGTCGCTTACTTCGACGCTTGTTCTTTCTTCTCAAGCAGCGGGTAATTCGTTTTACCGAATTTGATTTTTTCTAATTTACCGACCAATGCCTGTGTGGACTGTTCGGAAATGACCATGAATGTTTTTGGATACACGCCGAGCCAGACAATTAATATCGCAATTGGTACTAATTGCCAGTATTCCGAAGCCGTTAAGTCTTTGAGTCCATGATTCTTCGGATTGTCATTCGTGCCAAACATCACCCGTTGGAACATCCACAGCAGATACACTGCCGCGAAAATCACACCCGTTGCGCTGATGATACTGAGCCATTGATTATTTAAAAATGGCGATATAAATGCGCCGATAAGCGTTAAATATTCACCCACAAATCCATTAAGCATCGGCAGACCGACTGAGGCGAGCATGGCAAGAGTGAAGAGAACGGCGAATTTCGGCATCACCTTTGTAATTCCACCAAATTCAGCAATTTCCCGCGTGTGGCGGCGTTCGTACAATACACCAACACAAAGGAAGAGCATGCCCGTCGAGAGTCCGTGATTTACCATTTGAATAATCGCGCCTTGAATGCCTTCCGGTGTCATCGAGCAAATTCCGAGCACCACAAAACCCAAGTGACTCACCGAGGAATAGGCGACTAATTTTTTCACATCCGTCTGCACCATCGCCACAAGCGCGCCGTAAATGATACCTATCACCGCCAGCCATGCAATGGGCGTAGCATACTCAAACATCGACTGAGGAAAGAGTTCTAAGTTGAAGCGAATCAACCCGTAGGTACCCATTTTAAGGAGCACACCGGCGAGAATTACCGAACCTGCCGTCGGCGCCTGAACGTGCGCATCGGGAAGCCAGGTATGGAAAGGAAAGAGCGGAACTTTAATACAGAAGGAAAGAGCAAAGGCAAGGAAAAGCCATTTTTGGATTTCGAAGGGAATAGTAGGAGCAATTTCACGGAGCTTGAGCAAATCTGCCGTAAAGTGTCCGCCCGCCATACCTTGCGCGTAAATTCCAAGCCAGACAATTGCCACAAGCATCAGGAGCGAACCCACAAGCGTATAAAGGAAGAATTTCACCGCTGCATAAATACGATCTTTCCCGCCCCAAATACCAATGAGGAAATACATTGGGATGAGGATAAGTTCCCAAAATACATAGAATAAGAACGTATCCATCGCCACAAACACGCCGAGCATCCCGAATTGGAGCAGCAGCATCCAGGCATAATATTCTTTTTCACGTTTATGGATAGAACCGAAGGAAGTGAGAATCGCAATCGGCGTGATGAATGTCGTAAGCAGTATCATCAGAAGAGACATACCATCGGCACCAATTCTGAATCCCGCATCAAACGTCGGTATCCATACTTGGTTGAGCACAAATTGGTAGCCGGAATTCGTATGGTCGAACCCAAAATACAAAAACAGTGACGCAAAGAACGTCATCAATGAAACGCCAAGCGCTGTATATTTAATTCCTTTCAACTCCTCTTTATCGATAAAAAGGGTCGCCAAAAAGCCGAGTAAAGGAAGAAAAAGAGTAACAAGTAACATTCCCATAAGTATATCAGGTTAAGTTCTACCAAAAAAACTAACTAAAGAAATATCAATAATTAATGTACATAATACGGCGAAATCATCAAATACACCACCACGCCGGTTATTGTCACGTAGAGCCACAGAGGGAGAGTCCACCGGGCGATTTTTTTATGTTTAGAGAATTCGCCGCGCCACGACCGTGTAATCGTAAAAAGAGCTAGAGGCACAATCACCGCAGCAAGCACGATATGCGTGAGCAAAATCGTAAAATACACCATCCGAATCATCCCTTCACCACCGAATTTCGTGGCCGGTGCCTGAGAATGATACGTCGCATACGAGAGGAGAAAGAGGCACGAAAGCAAAAAAGCCGACAGCATCATCGTCTTGTGCGCCTTGAAATTCCGCCGGCGGATAAAGACATAGCCGGCTGAAAGCAGCACCGCGCATGTACCGTTGATAAACGCATTGAGCGCCGGAAGCATTGATACATCGAGATGTCCCAAGGCCAGCGTCTGCGGAAAGTAAATCAAAAAGGATACAAGTGCAACCACCACAATGGTTAGCGAATAGACAATCACGGCGAGTGATTTTTCACTCACGGCGGCTAAGGCAGATTGCTTTTGTGGACCGATTGGATTCATAACTATAGTTCTTACGTAGTAGTTCCCTGTATTTCCTCACTCGAAAATCCGGTCGTCTGCACCAAAAGATCAAGTGGAATTCCTTTGGCAAATAATTCTCGTGCTACTTCGAGCTTTCCTTCTGCAATACCTTCTGCAATACCTTCTGCTTTTCCTTCTGCTTTTCCTTCTGCTTTTCCTTCTGCTTTTCCTTCTGCCAAAGCTTTTGCTCTTGCTTCCGCTGTTGCTGTTTCTAACGCATAATCCCAAACTGCTTTATTATCCCGAAATACTTTTAAGCTGTATTCATAGCTGTCCATTTCAGCATTGTCGAGTTTGGCAAGTTCAGCTTTTTCAAATGCCTGCGTAAACACACTGTCCCTGAATATATGCGGTATCGACTGAAAGTCTTCTAAGTTTTTAATAAAAAACAGCCATTGGTCGAGTCTCGTAACCAACTCATGTTCTTCTTTCTTGAAATTCGGCATTTCGAGATAAATATAGGTCAATTTATCATAGAAAATCTCGCCGTGCTGATTTTTGAGTTTCACGGTATGAACTACTTCATGCCGCTCTGCTTCACTCGTATAATCACCGAATGTAAAGTCTAAGATCCCAATGCAATAGACTGCTTCTAAATTGTAATTCCAATTACCCTTTTCTGCCTGTTCGCGGATGGGAAACGTGGAGTAATAAATTGTGCGCTCGACAAAATAATTCTGCTTTGCTTTCTGAAGCTCGACGATAAATTTTTGCCCGCGTTCATTCTCACAGTATATATCAAAGACCGCCTTCCGTTCGAACTCCCGGCGCCCGAGCTGCTCAGGAGTCTTGAACGTAAGCTCAACAATCCGATTCTCTTCCGGCAGTAGCGCATTGAGAAAATCCATCAGCATCGGTTTGCTGGCTTCTTCACCGAATATTTTCTTGAACCCAAAGTCTGTGAAAGGGTTCACGTATTTTGCTCGCATTGCTATCCTCTATAGTTGGTGTTCTATGGAGAAATGGGCGGCTCTTAGCTTCCCATTCCGAGCCATACTAATATCGCTACAATTCCTACCATCATCATCAGCGCATAGTTTTGAGCGATACCGGACTGAATCTTGCGGAGTAATTCGCCGCTTTCAGCCACAACACGCGCCGAACCATTGACAATTCCATCGACAATTTTTACATCGAAAATTTTCCATAAGAAACTGTTCGAAAGAGTGTAAATGGTATTAACAAAAAGTCCTTGGTAAATTTCATCAATGAACCATTTATTCCATAATACCTTGTACATTCCCGAAAAACGGGTCGCCATTTCTTGGGGCTTGTCGGACTCTGTCTTGTAGAATTTACCGGCAAGCATGATGCCCATAATCGCAATTCCAAGGGAAGCAGCCATGAGTACATACTCAATTGCATGTACCTCATGCACTTCCGGACGATGGAGAATCTCCATTGCAGGTGCGAAAATCGGTTCTAACCAGTGTTCTAAGATATTGGGAATTGAACCGCCAAAGCTTAATGCGTACGGTATTCCCAAAAATCCACCCAACACAGATAAAACCGCAAGTACCATCAGCGGGAAGGTCATCGAAATCGGTGACTCATGCGGATGCACATGATGATGGTCGAATCGCTCTTTACCATGGAACGTTAAGTGTAATAATCTGAACATGTAAAATGCAGTACAGAACGCCGCAAGCACGCCTACACCCCATAAAATCGGACTACCCTGCGAGAAGGCATTCCACAAAATTTCATCTTTTGAGAAAAATCCTGCGAACGGGAAAATACCGGCAATGGCAATGGTACCGATCAAGAACGTTTTGTACGTCGTCGGCATATACTTTTTCAAGCCGCCCATGCGCTGAATGTCTTGTTCTTCGTGCATACCGTGGATGACCGAACCCGACCCCAAGAACAGCAATGCTTTGAAGAACGCATGGGTCATCACGTGGAATACACCGGCTGTAAACGCACCGACACCAAGCGCGACAAACATAAACCCAAGTTGACTAACCGTAGAATATGCAAGGACCTTTTTAATATCATTCTGTACAAGACCCACCAGCGCTGCCGTGAGCGCAGTCGTAATACCGATACCCGTGACCACAGCCATTGTCGTCGGCGAAAGCGCAAACATCGTTGCATTCCGCGCGATGAGGAATATACCTGCCGTGACCATCGTTGCTGCGTGAATGAGTGCTGATACGGGAGTTGGACCCGCCATAGCATCCGGAAGCCAGATACCGAGAGGAATTTGTGCGGATTTACCGGTACAACCGAGGAAGAGGAGAAGGGTAATTGCGGTGATTAATCCCGAGCCGATAGGGAATCCTGCGGCTGCCTGAGAATTCACTTCTGCATAATTGAGAGTGTGGAAGTTGCTGTAGATCAAGAACATAGCGACAAGCACACCAAAGTCGCCGATACGATTAACGATAAATGCTTTTTTCGCTGCGTCGCCTGTCCAGACGATATTTGACCCTTCGAATTTCCGGTCGTGCCAGAAGCCAATCAAGAGGTACGAGCACAGACCCACGCCTTCCCAACCGAGGAAGGTGAGCAGGAAATTACTGGCGAGAACGAGATTAAGCATCATGAAAATAAAGAGGTTCAGGTAGGCAAAAAACCTCGGAAACCCTTTATCGCCATGCATATAGCCGATAGAATAGATGTGAATCAGCGTGCCGATTCCGGTGATAATCAGCGTGTAGAGAATCGAGAGCTGATCGACTTGGTAGGATATGTCAATCGAGAAATTACCGGCTTGCATCCAGGTAAAGAGCCGCACGATATGCGAACGCTCTTCGGGGCCATGACCAAGCATGGAAACAAATATCGAAACCGCCACCACGAATGCGCCGCCGACTGCCGCGCTTGCAATCCCGCCGACAAGCGACTCACTCTTGAGCTTTTTACCAAAAAGCCCTACAATGAAAAATCCGATAAGCGGTAATAAAGGAACAAGGTAAATTAAATCTATCATACTTTTTTCCCCGACAACATTAAATATGGATAAGTTCTGTTCATTTTTAGGGTCAGTTGCTGTAACTGTACTATTGTTCTTTACTTGCGGTACTATTTATTCACGTCTCCCGCTCACACTTCCTCAAACATCGCCTTTTCAATCGCCAATTCTACATTTTGGAAGCTAATTTTCATCGTTTCATCGACAATCATCATCGAATTACGCTCGGCTTTCATCCAGTCGGAGCGCCGGTAGGTAAAGGGTTCGGACGCAATCACAATTGCATTCGGCCGCCCGAACGTCGGCTCCATCTGACAATGCTCGCCGCGGCATTGATATTCCTTGCCAAACATATAATACAGCGTCGCCGGCTGCACGCTTGGATTAGTCGTGTAGCGCACGGCTACGATGCTATTGCCATTCGTCACACAGAGATTGAGATAGGAGTGCGACCGGATATTATGTTCGATGAGTAAGTTACTGACGTCCTCTAAAGCTTTGTGCATCGCATAGACCATTTCATCACAGGTCACATCGCCCGACGGGTCGTCTATGTGATTGAGAAATAAGCCGAAGAGATGTTCGGAATCTGTCGAACCGAGAATCGCATCATACGCCGTATCATTCAATTCTCTCAGCAATTTCCGACGGATTTCTTTGAAGCCGCCGAGCATGCCATTGTGCATAAACATCAATTTACCACAGGAAAACGGGTGGGAGTTGAATTCTTCGACGGGGAGTCCGGGCGAGGCGGCGCGGATATGAGCAAAAATCAGCGGTGAGTATATTTTCTTGGCAATATTGCGGAGGTTTTGATCGCTCCACGACGGCTTGATACTGCGAAATACGCACGGCTCGCTGTCAATCTCGGGGACATACCAGCCCACGCCGAATCCGTCACCATTGACGGCGATAGACATTTCACCGGCATTGACGCTTTGTGCGGTAATAATCGAATATTTCGGCTTGTACAGCAGGTCGTCCGCCAGAACGGGCGTACCAATATAAGCTACAAATCGGCACATAATTTTGCTCGTAATTAATTAAAGTACCCTAAAATTACGAAACCCGCGCCGTTTGACCAACGGAAAAAACGCGAAAGGAAATTGTTTGGTACTTCTTTACACGCTTTCGAGTGCCTGAGAAAGGTCACGCACGATATCGTCACTATGCTCGATACCTACCGAGATACGCACCAAACCATCAGTAATACCAACGGCTAAGCGTTCAGTTGGTGTGAGCTTGCTGTGCGTCGTCGAGGCAGGATGCGTGACGATAGTACGCGTATCGCCGAGATTGGCGGTGAGCGAACAAAGTTGGACGGTATTCAAAAATTTTCGTCCACTCTCTATCCCTCCTTTGAGCGAAAAAGTGACGATTCCGCCGCCTGCTTTCATCTGTTTTTGGGCGATCGAAAATTGCGGATGCGACGGCAAAAAAGGATACTTCACCCATTCGATGTTTGGATGCGTTTCGAGGTATTGGGCAATACGCAGCGCATTTTCCGAGTGACGTTCCATACGCAGGGCGAGCGTCTCAAGACTTTTCGACAAAATCCACGCATTAAACGGCGAAAGTGAAGGTCCTGAATTCCGGGCAAAGAGATAAATTTTTTCAATCAAATCTTTTCTGCCAACGACAATCCCACCAAGCGTGCGGCCCTGACCGTCGATATATTTCGTCGCAGAATGAATCACCAGATGCGCGCCAAATTGAATCGGACGCTGTAAGTATGGAGTAGCAAAGCAATTATCAACAACTAAAATTAACCCGCGCCGTGCCGCAAGCTCACCCAAAAATTCCAAATCAATGATATCCAGTCCGGGATTTGATGGCGTTTCGCAATAGATAATTTTAGTGTTCGGCTCAATCAGCGACTCCCACACCTCCGGCTTGTCGATCGGAGCATATGTATGCGTAATTCCCCAGGAAGGAAAGTACTTGGTGAATAATGTATGCGTCGAACCAAACACCGCATTCGCCGAGAGAATATGGTCGCCGCTCTGCAAAAGCGCCATACACGCCGCAAAAACAGATGCCATGCCGGTCGCTGTGGCAAATCCCGCTTCCGCTTCCTCCAAAAGACACATTTTCTGAATAAATTCATCCGTATTCGGATTGGAGAATCGACTATATATAGTGGCATCGTTCTCACCGGCAAACGCGCCGCTCATCTGCTCGGCATCATCAAAGACAAAGCTTGAGGTAAGATAAAGCGGCGTGGAATGTTCGTTGTACTGCGTGCGTTCCGTTTGCGTGCGCACGGCGATCGTTTCGAATTGAAAGGGTTGGTTCATAAGGATTTAGTCGTAAGTTTTTAAGTCGTAAGTTGTAAGTTTTTAAGTCGTAAGTTGTAAGTGGATAAGTCGTAAGTTGTAAGTGGATAAGTCGTAAGTTGTTAAGAATAAGATAGGTAGCGTCACGCTGAGCTTGTCGAAGCGTTCAATTATGTACCAAATTTTAGTCGTAAGTAGATAGTCGTAAGTCTTAAATTTTTAAAATAAATAGTATCATTCATTGCGCATTGTTTCGAAGAGACAAAAAAACGCATTTATAAACAAGACTGGTCACAAATTCAGAAAACCTACCCCACGATTTCAATCGTGGGGCTGCTATCAAAGTTTTACGCTGCGAGGGCAATAAATGCGCTTGGCGATTCAAAAATCCGGGAATCTCTGAGCGCTGTAAGTGTTGTTGTTCCAATTATATAATGATGTGTTTTGCTGGAGAATTGTTCGTCGATGCTCTCGAAGTGGAGCGTTTGTAATTCGTCCGAATCGGTCGAGCGTGCGTAGATTCTGACCGGCACATCATTCGTGAACGTGGGTTTGTTATTTTGTTGAATTTTCTTGTATTCGTAACGATAGTTATAAGTAATTGCCGAAATATCCGACAGCACGGCCGAACCTGTCGGATAGCTGCCTGCGCCTTTGCCCATGAAGAATTGTTTGTCGGAAAAGGCGCCTTCTACTTCGACACCGTTGTATTCATTAAGTACTTGATATAATTTATGCTCTGCGTTCACAAATTGCGGCAAAACCCACATCGAGAGTGCGTCCCCTGTGCGGCGGGTTTGGGCGACGAGCTTGAGGCGGAGACCCTTTTCGCGGGCATATTGGAAGTCATGCTGCGACACGGTTTCGATGCCGTAATTAACGACATTTTCGGGCGTAATAAACGCACCGAACGCATGAGCGGTAAGGATGCATAATTTATACTTCGCATCATAACCGGCGACGTCCGAATGCGGGTTACTTTCAGCAAAACCAAGCTCTTGCGCCGATCCGAGAGCATCTCGGTAGGAGGTATTTTGAGTGAACATTTGGGTGAGAATATAATTCGTCGTTCCATTGATAATCCCTTCGAGCGCATGCAGGAGATCATTATCATAATATTCCTCAAGATTACGGATAATCGGGATGCTCGCGCAGCAGGAAGCTTCATATAAAAAGGGCACACCGCATTCTTGTTGCAGTGCAAGGAGTTCGTCAAAGTGTTCGGCGATCATTTTTTTATTTGCCGACACCACAGCTTTGCCGCGCTGCATAGCTTCTTTGACGATAGCGAATGCTTCGTCGGAATTATCGATGAGTTCGACAACGAGGTTAATAGTATCATCATCAAGGATTTCCTCGCGATCAAAAGTAAAGAATTCGGCCGGCAGAGGTCGGGGTTTATCCCGGTGTTTGACGCAAATTTTCTTGATGGTAGCTTCTTTGAGACCGCGTGTTTTGTGAAGAACATTATAGAGTCCCTGACCGACGCAGCCGAAGCCGTAGAGTCCGATTGTGAGTTCTGTGCGCATTTATTTCCTTCCTAAAAATTGAGATAAAATAGTATGTAATTGTTTGAATTCTATAAGAAAACCATCATGTCCGAATGGAGAATCTATTTCATGATACTCTGCGTTTGGGAGATGATTGGCTATAAAACGCTGTTCGTCCGGTGGGAAGAGAATATCCGAAGAGATACCAATGACAAGACTGCGAGCGACAATAGATCCGAGCACTTCTTCCAGCGTGCCGCGATTGCGGCCGAGATGATGGCTGTCCATTGCATTCGTGAGGGTCCAGTATGCCTGAGCCGAGAAGCGGCGGACTAATTTTTCGCCTTGGTAGCGTAGATAGGATTCTGCGCGGAAGACGGCAGGTGCGTCTGTGGAGTCGGATTGCGTTGCGGCAAAAGTGGGATAATTGCGATAGGAGAGCATGGCAATTGCGCGTGCGGCGGCGAGGCCGGCTGCTCCGGCATTGGGATGAAAATCTCGTAATGTAGGATCTGCTTCTAGCGCAAGGCGTTGTGCGGTATTAAAAGCAATTCCCCATGGTGAGTGGCGGGCGTTCGTGGCCAGCACTGCGAGATTGGAAATGACGTTTGGCTCGAGGCAGGCCCATTCGAGCGTCTGCTGACCGCCGAGCGAACCTCCGATAACGAGGTGAATGGATTCGATGCCGAGATGGAGGCGGAGCAGTTGGTGAGCCCTGACCATATCTCGAACGGTAATGTGCGGGAAGGAGGAGCCGTATGGCGCACCGGTCGAAGGGTTGATACTTCCCGGTCCGGTAGAGCCGTAGCACGAGCCGAGGATATTGGCACATACGATGAAATAGTCGTTGGGATTAAAGAGCGCGTGATCGCCGACGAGTCCTGGCCACCAGGATGCGGGGTCGGCGTTCGCCGTGAGCGCGTGGCAAATCCACACCACATTATTTTTTTCTGGATGATATGTACCGAACGTATGATATGCGATATCGAGTGACGGTAGAATTTCGCCGCAATCGAGCGGAAAGGGCTGAGCAATCGTTAAAATTTGGAGCATAGAACTTGAAATTGTGTCATAGAAATAAAAAAGCCGCTTTTGCGTGGGCAAAAGCGGCTTCATTTGTGTAAATGTTGGGGCAGCTACTTGACTTTCCACGCGAGGGCATGACGGTGCATTTGCATCATACACATGTGCATCATGGCGTTTGATTGGAAGAGTCTGTATTGGCTGTCGATTATCATAATCTTACGAGAGAACTGAGGCTGAAATGAACATTGCCGTATGGATTGAGGACGGCAATTTGAATAATTTTCGGCACAAAATTAGGGAAAACCGTCCGATTAGAAGGTAAAAAATCTCATAAAATATGGACGGTAGTTAAAAAAAATACGAACCGTAAAAAAAAATCGTTGCTAAAATCGTTCATTTTTGTATTTTTGTAAGCTCTAACGTTTAGAGAACCAAAAAATGGGCAGATGGCCGAGTGGTTAATGGCAACAGACTGTAAATCTGTCACGCTTCGCGTTACGGAGGTTCAAATCCTTCTCTGCCCACATTTTTCAAGTAGTTAGCAAGCGGGAGTAACTCAGTTGGTAGAGTCACAGCCTTCCAAGCTGTTGGTCGCGAGTTCGAGTCTCGTCTCCCGCTCTATCATTGTTCTATTGAAGGTGCAGTATTCTAATGCAGAATAATAAACTGCGGGAATAGCTCAGTTGGTAGAGCGTCAGCTTCCCAAGCTGAATGTCGCGGGTTCGAATCCCGTTTCCCGCTCTCTGAGAGGGGATAAGTAGTCTTAAAGGTCTGCTGATGTAGCTCAGTTGGTAGAGCACTTCCTTGGTAAGGAAGAGGTTCACCGGTTCAATCCCGGTCATCAGCTCAAAGGTGGGTTCTACGGGTGTAGCTCAATTGGCAGAGTCGCGGTCTCCAAAACCGAAGGTTGGGGGTTCAAGTCCCTCCTCCCGTGCGATAAGGTATAGTGGTGCAGCGTTTTGATACTTAATGCCTGACTATACTTTCTTGACAGTAATTTCCGAATAGGTTTAAATCTTCAATTTCGTACCACATTTTTTTTCGCTGTTATGATAGCAAAAATTAAAGAAATTTCGAGTGATATTAGCAAAGAAATGAAAAAAGTTTCTTGGCCGACGAAGCAGCAGCTTCGAGAGTCCACCCTAGTTGTGCTTGGGACTTGTGCTACGATTACAGTGTTCGTGTGGATAGTCGATGTTGCGATGGCCTTTTTAATGAAAAAGGTTGTTTTCTAAGTGGCGAGTGTTGAAGCCGGTATGTAGTGATACTTTTGGTGTATATCATCATCCGATCGAAGAAATCTCGACTTCTATTCAACTAATTACAGCTATAAGAAAATACAATGGACGAAAGCACAGAACAACCGCTTCAACCCGATACCGGAGATTATAAATGGTATGCCCTCCGCACCTATACCGGACATGAGCAAAAAGCCAAGACCGGTATTGAGCAGGAACTCAAACGGTTGCACCTAGAGGATAAAATACGCAGTATTATCATACCTCAGGAGACAGTTTTTGAAGTTCGTAACGGTAAACGCCGCACACGTATTAAAAATTTCCTTCCCGGCTACTTACTTGTTGAAGTAATTCTTGATAAGAAACTCAAGGAAATTATCGTGACCTCACCGTCAATTGTGAGTTTTGTGGGTACGAAAAACGAGGCGACTCCGCTTCAGCTTGACGAGGTGAATCGAATTTTGGGCAGAGTGGAAGAGCGAAAAAATGTCGCAACGATTGAAGTTAGCTTTACGATTGGTGATCCGGTAAAAGTGATCGAGGGGCCGTTTGAAGGATTTAGCGGTACGGTAAAAGAAGTAAACAACGAAAAGCAAAAATTAAAAGTAGAAGTTGGGATTTTAGGTAGAAAGACACCCGTCGAGCTAGATTTTAGCGGCGTGGAAATGGAAAATCATTAACCAATCTTCGAATAAAAAAGATAGATTTTGTTCACTTATTAGAATTCAGCAATGGCAAAGAAAGTAATGGGTTCGTTTAAGCTCCAGCTTAAAGCAGGTCAGGCAACGATGGCGCCGCCGGTAGGTCCGGCATTCGGTCAGCGCGGCTTGAGCGGTATGGAGTTCGTCAAGCAATTCAACGCTAAAACAGCAAAAGAAGGCGATTCGATTATACCGGCAGTAGTGACCTTCTACTCGGATAAATCATTTACGTTCATCCTCAAATCCCCGCCGACACCGACGCTTATTATCAAAGCTGCCGGATTACCGAAGGGTTCAGCCGAGCCAAACCGTACAAAAGTAGGAAAGCTTTCCAAATCTCAGGTAGAAGCAATTGCCAAGCAAAAAATGGGCGATCTCAATTGCGATACTCTTGAGAGTGCGATGAGTATGGTGCGCGGTACCGCCCGCAGCATGGGTGTGACAATCGAAGATTAATTTTTATGACAGCGGAATATCTTCTCAGGCAGAAAGAATACCGCAACTTTGTATAAGTCCGTTGTTGAACAAGAAAGTAAAAAATAATGAAAAAGCACGGTAAAAGATTTAAAACTGCTCTCAAATCCTTGAATTTGTCAAAGGAATTTTCTTTTAAAGAAGCGATTGCTGCGGTAAAGAAAAACGCAACTGCGAAATTTGACGAATCATTTGATATCGCCATTCGCTTAGGTGTCGATCCCCGTAAGGCCGACCAATTAGTCCGTGGTACGGTATCACTGCCTCACGGCACGGGTAAGACGGTGCGAGTACTTGTTCTTGCAAAGTCGCCGAAAGATCAGGAAGCGCTTGCAGCAGGTGCCGATCACGCTGGATTTCAAGAGTACATTGAGAAATTACAATCCGGCTGGGCTGAAATCGATGTGATTATCGCGACACCTGATGTAATGGGTGAAGTCGGTAAGCTTGGTCGTGTCTTGGGTCCCCGCGGCTTGATGCCGAACCCCAAGAGCGGTACGGTGACCTTCGATGTCGGTAAAGCAGTCGGCGAAGTAAAAGCAGGTAAGATTGAATATCGTGTGGACAAGACCGGAAATATTCACGCCTCCATCGGTAAATGCTCCTTTGATGAAGCAAAGCTTGCCGACAACTTACACACATTCTTCACCAGTATCATGCGGGCAAAGCCACAGACAGCTAAAGGTAAATACGTCAAAAGTATTTCATTTAGCTCTACCATGGGCCCCGGTATTCATGTTTCCGAGCAATCATTGACCGTCCACGAATAATACAACACCTGTATTTCCGGTGTCGTATTGTACGTATCGTAAGGCGTCTCGTCAATGTCAAGTGCTTGTATTATCAAAATGTCTATTACGCACTTGCTTGGTGTGGATAATGCTTCTACCGTAGAATATACGGATTTATCCTGCCGGGCATCATTTTTTTAGAAATTCTCGCAGCTATGGTTACAAAAGAAAAAAAACAGGAATTAGTTGATGAATTAGTGGGCTTACTGCGCGGCGCGAAGGGTTTGTATCTCGTTGATTATTCACGTATGACGGTCAAGGATTCGAATGCAGTCCGCTCTGAGCTTACCAAAAAGGGTATTAAGTTCAAAGTTGCAAAGAATACCCTCATCCTCCGTGCGATGAAGGAAGTCGGCGGCTTCGATATCCCTGATGATAAGGTAGTCGGTCAGTCCGGCCTTGCATTGGGCTATGCCGATCCGATCGCTCCTGCGAAAATCCTCAGAGAATTCAGCGAAAAAAACAACAAACTCCAGCTTAAAGCCGCTGTCATTGAAGGTCAAGTCTTCGATGGTTCACAGCTCAAGCAAATTTCAGAGCTTCCGACAAGAGAAGACATCGTAGCGGCAATCTTGGGCAGCTTGAACTCCCCAATTTCCGGTATCGTTGGCTCCATCAACGCAGTTATGCGTGACGTTGCATCCCTGGTCGAGGAAGTCGCAAAGAAAAAAGCAGCGTAATCTGCTTTTGGACTCAAGCACATTCTGTGCTCGAACAATTACACAAAAACATAATTATTTATTTATCTTATCAGGAGAACTGCAATGTCAGCAATTGTAGATGAATTAGTCGAAAAAATCAGCAATCTTACCCTTTTGGAAGCATCTGAATTAAAAAAAGCACTCGAAGAAAAATTTGGTGTCACAGCAGCTGCGCCAATGATGATGGCAGCAGGCCCAGCAGCAGCAGGTCCGGCACCGGCAGCTGAAGAGCAAACAGAATTCGATGTTGAATTAACAGACGGCGGTGCACAAAAGCTCAACGCAATTAAAGTTATCCGCGAAATCACAGGTCTTGGCTTGAAAGAAGCGAAAGATCTCGTCGAAGGCGCTCCGAAAATCGTGAAAGAGCAAGCATCAAAAGATGAAGCCAACGCAATCAAGAAGAAACTTGAAGAAGTAGGCGCAAAAGTTACCTTGAAGTAATTTTTGACTGTTGATAAAAGCATTAGCATACTATTGGTACAATACGTACACAATAGCATACCAAGTAAAAAGGACGGTTGCCCCTTAATCGCAGCCGTCCTTTTTCGGATTTTATTTTCGATAGATTTTAGCGGGTTGAGAGAATTTCTCAGCGCAAAAAAAAACAACAATTCTTGCAAAATGCACATTGTTTTGCACAACAATATTGAAGGATTTTTTGGCTTTTCATCTCTGCATGAAATAGTCGGGAAATCCTAATTTTTTCATACGTCAAAAGCGGCAATTCGAGTGTCGTGAACGGGAATCTCCGTCTGCGCTCTCGGATTTTCTGTCTTTTTACTTCGTAATAGAAATCTTACACAAGGAGGTCTTTCCGTGAAGACAAACCCATTCTCGCATCCGGGTACAATTGTTCGATTGCGTAATCGCATTAATTTTGCCCATCGCCCCGCCGATGAATCAAGCTATCCAGATCTGCTGAATTTACAATTAGATTCGTATCAGGAATTTTTGCAGGAAGAAGTGCCGCCGTCCCAACGCGCTGTCGCAGGTCTTCAGCAGGCATTTGTGACGAATTTTCCTATTGAAGACAACTCAGAGGTATTCCAGCTCGAATTTTTGGAGTATTCCATTGAAAAGCCTAAATATAACGAAGATGAATGTCGTGAGCGCGAATTAACCTTTGCCAAAGCTCTGAAAGCAAAATTACGCCTTTCGAGTAAGGCCGATCCGTCGTCTGAGGATTATATCGATCCGATTGAACAAGAAGTATATCTCGGAAATATCCCTGCAATGACTCCCCGCGGTACGTTTATTATCAACGGTGCCGAACGGGTGATTGTCGCTCAGCTGCACCGGTCGCCGGGTGTGTTCTTTGCTGATGCCGTGCATCCGAATGGTACACGGATTTTTACCGCACGAATTATCCCGTTCAAAGGATCATGGGTGGAATTTACGACCGATATTCATGACGTAATGTATGCCTATATCGACCGTAAGAAGAAATTCCCGGTGACGACGCTCCTTCGCGCGCTCGGATTTTCGTCCGATGAGCAGATTTTAAATCTGTTTGATATGTCGGTCACCGTGCCGGCTGCGGATATTACCGAAGCTCATATCGGACGCCGCATCGGCTCGGATGTCATCGACCTCTCTACCGGTGAAATTATCGCCGTCCGTGATATGATAATCGATGAAGCATTGCTCGACATTATCAAGACTGCTGATTTAACAACGGTTAAATTATTTAGTTATGAAAATGCTGCCGATGAACCCGTACTCGCAAAAACACTCGCAAAAGATACGACCCGTACTCGCGAAGATGCACTTGAGGCAATTTACCGTCAGCTCCGCTCGACCGATGCTCCCGATGTGGAAACCGCAGCTGCACTGCTCGAAAAATTGTTCTTTAATCCAAAACGCTATGACTTAGGTGTCGTCGGCCGCTTCCGTATTAATGATAAGCTTGGCCTGCAAGATGTGCCGCTCGACCATACGACTCTCCGCATAGAAGATATTATCGAAATTATCAAGTATTTGATTGATTTACATGGACAAAAACACAATGTCGATGATATTGATCACTTGGGTAATCGTCGCGTTCGTACCGTTGGTGAACAGTTGTCGGCACAATTTAATTTAGGTCTTTCGAGAATGGCGAGAACCATCAAAGAACGCCTGAGTGTGCATGATGGTGAGTCCACTACGCCTGCCGAACTTGTAAATGCACGGACAATTACAAGTGTCGTCAATCAGTTTTTCGGTACAAATCAGCTCTCACAGTTCATGGATCAGACCAATCCACTGTCAGAATTGACACATAAGCGCCGTACATCCGCTCTCGGACCCGGTGGTCTTACCCGTGAGCGCGCCGGCTTTGAGGTACGGGACGTGCACTATACACACTATGGTCGCCTCTGCCCGATTGAAACGCCGGAAGGTCCGAACATCGGTCTTATCTCCTCGCTGTCGATTCACGCGAGAATTAATCATTTTGGTTTTATCGAAACGCCATATCACAAAGTAGAAAATGGCCGGGTAACCAATGTCATCGAATATCTGACAGCCGAAAAGGAAGAAGGCAAGCTTATCGCTCCTGCTTCCACGGAAACAGATAAAGAAAGTATGATTATCGGCGATCGTGTGAAAGCACGCCTGTCGGGGGACTTCCTCGTTGTATCGCCGAAAGATATTGAATATATGGATATTACGACCGATCAGATTACAAGTCCGGCTGCGTCGCTGATTCCGTTCCTTGAGCATGATGATGCGAACCGTGCACTCATGGGCTCAAACATGCAACGTCAAGGTGTTCCGCTCCTTAAGCCAAAAGCTCCGCTTATCGGCACCGGTATGGAAGCTCGTGTCGCTCATGATTCACGCGCACTTACGGCTGCCGAAGGTGATGGTGTCGTCGAATACGTTTGCGCTGATTTTATCCGCGTACGCTACGATGATATTCGCACCGAAGAGCAAAAATTAGTGTCGTTTGATAATGATAATACGAAAACCTATCGATTACTTAAATTCTTCCGTACGAACCAAGATACATGTATAAATCAGCGTCCGCTCGTCGTCGCCGATCAACGCGTGAAGAAAGGTCAGCCGCTGGCTGACGGTGCTGCGACCGAATTGGGCGAGCTCGCTCTCGGACAAAATGTACTCGTGGCATTCATGCCATGGCGTGGATACAACTTTGAAGATGCTATTATTATCTCCGAGCGTCTGGTCGCCGAAGATATTTATACATCGATTCATATTGAAGAATCGACGCTCCAAGTCCGTGATACCAAGCGTGGCGAAGAAGAATTTACAAAAGAAATTCCTAACGTAAGCGAAGAAGCTACGAAGGACTTAGATGATTTTGGAATTATCCGCATGGGCGCAAAAGTCCGCGAAGGTGATATCCTCATCGGTAAAATTACTCCTAAGGGCGAGACCGATCCGACACCGGAAGAAAAGCTCCTCCGTGCAATCTTCGGTGATAAAGCAGGTGACGTGAAAGATGCGTCGATGAAAGCATCACCCGGACTCAAAGGTGTGGTAATTAATACCAAGCTCTTCAGCCGCCGTGTGATGACGAGCGATGATCAGATTCGTCAGGAAGAGAAAAAACGCCAGGAACAAATCTCTAAACGTGAGCAAAAAACGCTCAAACAGCATGAAGATGATACAGCACGCCGCCTCGCAAAAGTACTCGACGGTATGACGACCCTCGGCATTCGTCTCACGAATGACAAAGTCGTCTTCCGCGGTGGTACGACAATGACCGCCAAAGATGTCATTGCGAAATACGACGATGGTTCACTCAAATTAGAACTGCTCGACGTCGAAGCCGACTGGTTCTCGGATGACGATAAAATGTCGCTCGTTCGCCAACTCCTTCATAATTATGCTGTTCATAAAAATGATATCATAGCGACCGCAAAGTCTGAACGGAATAAGATTGCTGCAGGAGATGAACTCCAGCCGGGCATTCTTCAGATGGCAAAAGTGTATGTGGCGAAAAAACGTAAACTTCAGGTCGGCGATAAAATGGCAGGTCGCCACGGTAATAAAGGTATTGTTTCCAAGATCGTTGCGATCGAAGATATGCCGTTTTTACCCGATGGTACTCCCGTTGACATCGTGCTTAATCCGCTCGGCGTGCCGTCGCGGATGAACCTCGGACAATTGTACGAAACAGCGCTCGGATGGGCTGCCAAAAAATTAGGTGTACATTTTGCGACGCCGATTTTTGACGGTGCTACCTGGGATGAAGTAGGCGATTACCTTGAAAAAGCAGGACTTCCACGTACCGGTAAAACGATTCTCTTTGATGGTCGCACCGGTGATCAGTTTGACCACGTCATCACCGTCGGGGTGATTTATATGCTGAAGCTCTCCCACCTTGTGGAAGATAAGATTCACGCACGGTCGATCGGGCCATACTCGCTCATTACGCAGCAACCGCTTGGTGGTAAAGCACAGTTCGGTGGTCAGCGTTTGGGTGAAATGGAAGTGTGGGCGCTCGAAGCCTATGGCGCGGCGCACACCTTGCAGGAAATGCTTACCGTGAAGTCGGACGATGTACAGGGACGTGCAAAAATGTACGAAACAATTGTCAAAGGCGAAAACATGCCGAATCCGAATATCCCCGAGTCGTTTAATGTGCTTGTGCGCGAATTACAAGGTCTGTGCCTTGATATTGTGATTGAGTAAGTAATTATTCAGTAACCGCATATCAGTCAAACGGTTGGACGGCAAGGGTGACCGCAGGCGACGGGTCTTGACTTGCAGAAGAGTACCATAAAAATTAAAACTAAACTTTACGAACTTTTATTGGAGAAAAATCCATGCAATCCCATTCTATTCCAAGAAAAGGATTTTCTCGAATTACGATTAAAATTGCCTCGCCCGATGAAGTGCTCAATCGCTCACATGGCGAAGTGACCAAGCCCGAAACTATCAACTATCGTTCATTCCGTCCTGAAAAAGACGGTCTGTTCTGCGAAAAAATATTTGGTCCCATCCGTGACTGGGAATGCGCCTGCGGTAAGTATAAGCGTATTCGCTATAAAGGAATTGTGTGCGACCGCTGCGGTGTGGAAGTGACACAGAAATCTGTACGCCGTGAGCGTATGGGACATATTATGCTCGCTGTACCTGTGGTGCATATTTGGTTCTTACGTTCCCTCCCGAGCAAAATCAGTCACTCGCTGGCAATGCCTACCAAGGACGTCGAGCGTATTATCTACTATGAGTCGTATGTCGTTGTGCAGCCGGGAAATACCGGCTTGCAGGTCAAGGACTTGCTCACGGAAGAACAGTACCTCGAAGTTCTCGGCTCACTCTCGAACGCCGAGCGTAATTTGGATGATGATGACCATCGTAAGTTCATCTGTTTAATTGGCGGTGAAGCAATTAAAGAACTTCTCAAGCGGATTGATCCCGAGACGACATATTACAAAATGCGCGAGCAATTGCGTGAGGAGACATCGCAGACCAAGAAAACAGAACTTCTCAAACGCTTGAGAATTCTGGAATCATTCCTTCCGCCGGATGGAAGCAGCATCCCGAATCATCCCGAATGGATGGTACTTGATGTTGTGCCGGTGATTCCGCCGGATTTACGTCCGCTGGTACCGCTCGAAGGCGGACGCTTCGCGACCTCGGACTTGAACGACTTGTATCGCCGGGTAATTATCCGCAACAACCGTTTACGTCGCCTTATCGATATCAAAGCACCGGAAGTAATTCTCCGTAATGAAAAGCGGATGCTTCAGGAATCGGTCGATGCATTATTTGATAATAGCCGCCGTTCGGTGAGAAGTGAGTCGCAGCGCGCACTTAAATCACTTGCCGATACGCTCAAGGGGAAGACGGGACGTTTCCGTCAGAACTTGCTCGGTAAGCGGGTCGATTATTCGGGACGTTCAGTTATTGTGGTCGGGCCTGAGCTCAAGATTCACGAATGCGGACTCCCGAAAGACATGGCTGTTGAATTGTTCAAGCCGTTTGTTATCCGTAAGTTAATTGAGCGCGGACATGTCAAGACCGTAAAAAGCGCGAAGAAATTAGTCGAACGTAAGACCAACGAAGTGTGGGATATCTTGGAGAAAGTGATTGACGGACACCCAATCATGCTCAACCGTGCTCCTACCCTTCACAGATTGGGTATTCAAGCGTTCCAGCCACGTCTTATCGAAGGTAAAGCGCTTCAATTGCACCCACTTGTCTGTACCGCGTTCAACGCTGACTTTGACGGTGACCAAATGGCGGTGCACGTACCGCTCAGCCACGAAGCGCAGCTTGAGGCATTGCTTCTGATGCTGGCTCCGCACAATGTGATGCACACGCAGCACGGCGATCCTATCACCGTTCCGTCGCAGGACATGGTGCTTGGCGCGTATTACTTGACGAAGCTTCGTCGTGGCGCGCCGGGTGAAAACAAGCAATTCTCATCAGCTGCTGAGGTAATTATTGCCTATAACTCAGGTAAATTAGACCTCCATGCAAAGATTTTGGTGAGAATTAAAGGCAAGATGATTGAGACAACGACCGGACGCTTGCTGTTCAATCAAGTCGTTCCCGAAGCAATGGGTTACCTCAATGAACTCTTGACTAAGAATCGCCTCCGTCAAATTATCGGACAGTGTTTCCGCAAAGCCGGACCGGCTAAGACGGTGGAATTCCTCGATGCGATGAAGGAAATGGGTTTTGCTTTTGCGACCAAAGGTGGACTTTCCGTGGGTATTCACGACGTCGTGATCCCGGCCGAAAAAGAAACGATTATCAAAAAAGCGCAGGAAACGGTAGATACGATTGAAGATTACTATCAAAATGGTGTGATTACCGCCGGTGAACGCTACAACAAGATTATCGATACATGGTCCACGGCGACGAACCGCGTGGCCGATCGATTATACTCGGATCTACAAAAGGCGGATGAAGGATTCAACCCATTCTGGATGATGCTTGACTCGCAGGCACGGGGTTCGAAAGAACAGATCCGTCAGCTTGCAGGTATGCGGGGCTTGATGGCGAAGCCGCAGAAATCTCAAACCGGAGGAAGTGCGGAATTAATTGAAAATCCAATTATTTCCAACTTCAAAGAAGGTCTGACAATTCTCGAATACTTTATTTCAACGCACGGTGCCCGTAAAGGTCTTGCCGATACGGCGCTTAAGACGGCTGACGCCGGGTATTTGACCCGTCGTCTCCACGATGTGGCGCAGGATATGATTATCTCCGAAATGGATTGCGGTACAATCCGCGGTATGGAAATGCGCGCTCTTAAAGAAGGCGAAGACATTAAAGAGCCGCTTGCAGAGCGTATTTTAGGTCGCTTTGCCTTGGTTGATATCGTGAACCCGCTGACTGATAAGGTGCTTGTAAAAGCAGGGGGGATTATCAATGAGGACATTGCACATAAGATTGCCGAGTCATCGATTGATTCCGTGCTTATTCGCTCCGTGCTTACGTGCGAATCCCGCCGTGGTATCTGTGTGAAATGCTATGGTCGTAACATGGCCACCGGTCAGGTCGTCGATGTCGGTGAAGCCGTCGGTACGATTGCTTCGCAGTCAATCGGTGAGCCGGGTACGCAGCTTACACTCCGTACATTCCACACCGGTGGTACTGCGTCGCTTGTGGCGTCGCAATCGACCATTGTTGCGAAATTTGATGGTGTTATTCAGTTTGAAAATATCAAAACCGTCAGCTATGATGATGACGAAGGTGATGGCAAAATGCACGTCGTCGTGAGCCGTAGCGGTGTGATAAACCTTGTCGAATCAGACAGTAACCGTATTCTAACGAAGTATGACGCCGTCTATGGCGCGCTTCTCAAGATTCAGGACGGACAGCATGTCAGCAAGGGCGAGACCATATACGAATGGGATCCGTACAATGCGGCTATTATTACCGAAAAGCCGGGTACTATTCGCTATAAAGACCTTATTGCCAACGTTACGTTCCGTGAGGAAAATGACGAGCAGACAGGTCACATTACCCGCGTGGTGATGGAGTCTCGTGACCGCACTAAAATGCCGGCGATTGAAATTGTCGATGAACTCGGCAATATCCTTCAGACCTACATCATTCCGATCCGCGCTCAGATTATCGTCGATAATATGGAAAAAGTCGGCGTAGGTACCAAGCTCGTAAAAATTCCGCGTGACCTCGGTCGTATGCGCGATATTACAGGAGGTCTGCCGCGTGTGACCGAGCTCTTCGAAGCACGCGCTCCTCAAAATCCTGCAATCGTTGCCGAAATCGACGGTATTATTTCCTTCGATAAAGCAAAACGTGGTCAACGTGCTGTGATTATTACCAGTTTGGACGGCCAAACACGTTCTGAATCAGCCGTCGCTACCAGCAAATACCTGCTCGTTCAAGAGGGTGACCTCGTACGTGCCGGCGACCGACTCAGCGACGGGTCGATTAACCCGCATGATATTCTCCGAATCAAAGGTGCAAATGCCGTACAAGAGTATTTGACCAATGAAATTCAGGAAGTGTATCGTATGCAGGGTGTGAAAATCAACGATAAGCACATCGAAATCATCGTGCGTCAAATGCTTCAAAAAGTTAAAATTAGCGATGCAGGCGACTCGACTTTCCTCGAAAATGATCAGATCGATAAGATCAAATTCTACGATGAAAACGAAATGCTCAAAAATCATGTCGTGATTACCGAAAAGGGTGACTCGCGCTTCAAAGTAGGACAACTCGTTACCAAAAAACGCTTCCGTGAGGCAAATGTCGATCTTAAAAAGAAAGACAAGATTATGGCAGAAGCCCGCCCTGCAGAGCCGGCAAGCGCCGATCCGCTCTTGCTTGGAATTACGCAGGCATCGTTGCAAACGGAAAGCTGGCTCTCGGCTGCATCGTTCCAGGAAACGACCCGCGTTCTCGCTGATGCTTCGGTATCGGCAAAAACGGATAACCTCATGGGACTTAAAGAAAATATCATTCTCGGTCAGCTCATCCCGGCAGGTACGGGCTTGCGCAGATACCAAGATATGATCGTCACAAGCCAAGTGGGAAATATCTTTGGCGCGGACGCAATTCTTGATGAAACACCCGAAGAAGAGCCGGAAGGCGCAGATGGATACCGCAAGCTCGGCAAGCGCCGTATCGCGGTGTAAGCTGCACTCATGGTTGAAAATAAAAAGCCGTTCTCGTTTTGGGAACGGCTTTTTTTATTGTTGTGAATGTACAATGCGCGCACAGCAACAACTTCATAAAATGTATACGGGCATGCACTCCTCGTTGCTCTTATCGCAAAGGCATCGAAAGCGAAAGCTGCGCCCCGCCATCGAAGGTCGGCATAAATCCCACCGATACCGGCGATGTACGGTGGAGATAGGGAATACCATAGCCGATTGCCCCACCGACCAGCGCGCCGAGCATCACATCGGTCGGGAAATGAGCGCCGGAGAATATCCGGAGCAGACCCACTCCCGAGGCAGCACCCATCGAAGCAATCCACACCGTCGAAGTATAGCGGGAATTCGGGTAATAATCAGAATAGACGGTCGCAAAAAAAGTCATCGAAGCAAACGCAAGCGTCGTGTGGCCGGAGAAAAACGAACGTTTCGTCTCCCCGGACTCCACGACCGACCGCTCCGTCGAAGAATTATACGCATACGGCCGAATTCGTGTCACGAGACCCTTACCATAGGATGGCAGGAACGTAGCGAGCAGAGCAGTCTCAAGATACATCGTCGAAATTTTCCCGAAATCTTTGCGCATTGATTCATCAAATATCAATAAGCCCAGCGGTGACGCAAGACAAAGTCCAACGCCAACATCACTCACCCGGGAAACCGGTTTGGACGAAAAATTCGTCGCCCACCGATCGATAATATTAATATCCTCTTTGCGTAATGCCATGTATTCCTGATCGGTTATCACGCTGAGAGAATCATCGAGCGCGGCACCGATAAAGGACACCACCACACTCCCGCCCATGATCCACGCATCTTTCCCCCAGCTCACTTCATACGGAGATTGCGCCTTGAGCGACGTCACCGCCACCATCGGGCACATCACTATCGCACACAAACAAAGCGCCGAAAGTACTTTTCCGGCTCCATGACCTAATATCCACCGGCATCGCCCAAGGGCAAAATGTATCGAAGGTATCTTCATAATACTGAAATAATTACACTATAAAACCAATTCATGCTAAATGTAAAAAGTACGATGTCCGAAGCGAAGCCGGACAGCAAAGAGTGAGCAATCGTATCTCGATAATCTTCAGACTATTTACTCGAATTTTTGTCGGGATTTTTGCCTGTCCAATTAGGGAATTTGAATGCCGCAAGCGAGGTGTCGATGAGTAAGGTCATATTTTTACTGTCAGCCGGTGCATATGAGTCAAAACCCGATGGATTATCTACCCCTACAGCATAATTATACCCTTGTTTGAAGTCTTTACCCCACGGACGCCACTCAACTTTTGAAGGTTCTCCGCCAATATAAATCATACCTGACCAATCCATGGCGCCCCAAAGCGTTGCGTTCGTTAGCAACTTAAGATCTTTCCCTGTTAACTTTGTCGGAGAAGTAACCAGCAGTACATACCCTACGCCCAAACCTCCGTCCATGGCCGAATTCAGATTCATTGCTTCGGATGGTAAATCAGCATTAAACCCAACGGTAAAGGAGTTAGTTGATTTATCAAGATGTCCCTCACCAAAATAATATCCATAATCAGGGCTTCCTCTCGAAACACTCCATGCTGTCACGAGATACGCATCATCGGGTATCGTAATATTCTTCGGGTTCGAGATTTTCCCCGTGAAAGAATACTTATACGTTGGGGTAGTAGGAGCCGGCGAAGTCGTATCCTTGCACGCCGCAAGAGCGCATACCACCACAATCACCATTGCAAAAAAACTGTGTTTCATAACACTATCCTTGGAAAAGTGGGAAGAAGTACTACATGATAGTACAATATTACTCAAAATATACTTGGTGTGCAAGCAGTTAGTGAGGTGTAGGAGTGTGAAGGTGGTGCCAGGATAGAGCGGTCCTGCCTGCGCAGGAACGCCATGTTGATGAATTCCCGGAAGGAATTGAAAGGATATATCACCACGATAACGAACATCTTCGGGTGTTGCAGCATCAGGATGAGAATTCCCTTCGTACTTCGCTCAGCGCTTTAGGGCTTCCTGTCGTAAAAATTCGGTAAGACGAAAAATTGGAGGTGGTTGATTCTTCATCGGTTTAGCATGAATGACGCTATTGAGAATATCCCGGTTATGCTTTTCAATTTTCGCCCTGCTCGGTGTGAAATTCCGGCGAATGAATTTGATGGTAGCATCAAGCATGTCGGCGGCGAGAACCTTCTCGCCCGCAGTGGCTAAGAGGAGGATGTCAAGGTAGCGGATTGTGAGCTCATAATCAGTATAGGCGCGGCTTTCATCTTGTGCGTAAAATGTGTGCTTGTGCTGCATGAATTCAGTGCGGTTGTTGTTTAAATATGCTTGCAAACACGAGAGATACGCCGTTTTATACGCAAAGCTTTTATCGGCGGGAAGTGCTCTGAACTTCGCAAATTGTTCTTCAAAGCGTTGTCTGTCCCGGTAGAGGAAATGATACGTACAAAAATTCAAAATTGCCTGAGAATCAAAGAGCAAACTGTGGTTTTTAATGCCGGGCAAAATGCGTTCTACAAATTGTTCGGGCGCGGTGCCCGTGACAAAGTCGGCATGAAAGCCAAGGGTATTGAGCCATGCCACATTCTTGGCGTATGGTATCATACGTTCGGCATAACGGTCTATACAATCATGAATTTGCGTGATTATTTCAAGCGCTTGTGCCACATCGATACTATACTTGGTGTAGATCACAAAGAGCGAATGGAGGGTATTGAACACAGGTATAGGATGATTAATCCGACGTGCATCCACAAGGAGCTCTTCCAGCTTTTGGCGCAGGGCAGGTAACTGGCTTTCCTTTAGGTCGCCTTTTTCAATTACTGCCATCAGGTAAATAATTTCACGATCTACCTTCACAAATCCTGAGAGACGGTCAATATTTGCAATTGCTTTGTTTTTAAGCTGTTCCAGCCATTCTACATCGCATTTTGCATACGCGACGATCATTTCCATATTATAAAATTCCTGCAGAATATTCCACCACCCTTGGGTTTCGTATTCTTCCTCAAGCTTGATTCGGAGTTTACTTGCCTGCACCTCGAGTCCGCGCTTGTAGAGAATATTGGGTAAGAGCATGTTGTCATAAGGGTTACGCAGCTCATGCTTAATCACATCATAGATTTCTTCTTTGGCAAGGGTGATATTTTTATAGTAGGTATTGGTGCTGATGGAGAACATTTCCTCGAGTTCGGCTTGGGTGGCGGCAGGATTTGCCAGCAATGCACCGATAAATTTATACAATTGTGTAGAATTGGTATCCACCCGATGCTGTAATACTGTTCGCTCTGCCGCAGTAAGCACCTCAATGAGCTCCTGAATCATTGGCATTCTCCGTCGGAAAGTAATGGTCGAATTTGTCCTTTTTTGATGCAATACAATATACCAATTTTGTAATGAACTCTTTGTATCCACATTATAAACTATCATTATGTTCAAAAAAATTGTTCTGCTGATGAGTACTCTGCCATTTATCTTCATGGGTAAAATTTGTGCTCAGGAGACTCAACAAATTCCCGTTGCTCCCTATGATTTCGTTCCGGGTGATTCCATACTTTTTGTCGATGACCACCACGCTGATACCGATGGTGCCGTGCCGTCACGCTGGAAAATCACGGGCGGAAAAGCATTGGTGCAAACTCTTGATAATCAACGTTGTATTGCAATTCGTCAGTATTACACCAAGCTTGTTCCGAAGATGAGCAATGCTGCATATTTACCTGCTTCGTGGACTCTCGAATTCGACTATTGGCTCGATGCGGGGTATGATGGTAATCCTGGAGTGGCGATCGCACTAATGGGAAAGGAAGAGGTAGTGGCGATTATTCCGAATAAATATGAGCTCTTCGCCGAGATGAAATCAGGCCGTCAATCCGCTCAGAATCCACCCGAATTGTACTCGGATAATTTCTACAACAAATGGATTCATATAGCAATTTCATATCAAAATAAAACACTGAATGTGTATGAGAATCAATACAAAGTACTTACAGTGCCGAATATTGAGAATAAAGTCACATCATTGATGGTACGCGGCGATGAAAGCTCAGAAATGAAGATGCTTTTCAAAAATTTCCGCCTTGCATCCGGCGGCGGCCTATCGTCAATCGCGGCATCGATGGCTGCCGGTACGTATATCAGCCATGCGATTAATTTTGAGGTAGGACGTTCGGAAGTTACCGCATCGGGTATGATTGTACTCCGTGAAATTGCCAATCTATTGCAGGCAGCACCCGCCACACGATATGAAATAGGCGGCTATACCGATAGCGATGGCGATGACGCAGCCAATATGACGCTCTCACAGGCACGCGCCGAAGAAGTTAGGCGGCAACTAGTGCAGCTTGGCGTGCAGCAGGACCGGCTAACGGCAAGAGGATATGGTAAAACAAAACCCATTGCTGACAACAAAACAGCCGAAGGAAGAGCAATCAATCGTCGGGTAGAATTTGTAAAGCAATAATTTGCAATGAATTACAATAGGAGTATTCCATGAAATCAAGTATTATTTTTTTTCTGACCGTAGTGCTGAGTGTACTCACCATGCACGCTCAGGAGACGACAGAGCAAGTCAAGGAAGAATACCGCAAGAAAATTCAGGCAGCAAAATCGCCCGCCGAGAAATTGCGATTAGCAAAGGAGTTACAGAATATACTTGTGCCGGAAGCATATCAAACCAAAGATATCAGCGCCGCACAGCTTGCAACGATGCACGACAAGCTCTACAAAGTAACTATCCGGTATTCTGCCCAAATATCACGCTCGCAGGAATGTAGCAACTGCGGGAGTCCATGCGGTGTACATTCAAGCTATACAGGGTCGAATTCGTTGCAGTCGGACTTTATTATAACGATGAATCGAAATTACTCATTGTACACCGCAGCCGGTAATGGCACAGATATGAAGTCATTCTCGGCATCGGGAAAACTTAACGCTACATCAACCGGGAAAGGGTGTTCTGATGCAAGGACTTGCATTACCTCAGCACAAGTGAGCTCGTCGATGAAACTCGACGATGTGAACTTTTCGTTTACGTATAATGCCAATGATAAAACATGGAATACGAGCATCAATGTTCCCTCCCAATCTCATACCGAGTGCAAGGGCAATGATGAAGGTGTAAATGACGATGCCGACTCGTTTTTATACAGTTCGTCCAATGCCTCCGAGGGATTAACCTTCACGGAAAAAGACGGTAAATTTATGATTACAGGCACCACTACCAGCGATGATGATGATGCAGAAAAAGGCACGAAGGAGCACACGTCGATGATGGTGTCGATTACTCTAACTCCTTATTCGGATATAAAATATGATGCGTATATTGTTCCCGTGAACACAGCCAACAGCCGTTCAAACGGTGAGGATTTTTATAAGCATTGGCTCCCCGCCGGCCGCACGAAAAGTCAGCTCAAAGCAGCAAGCGATGAGTATGGGAATTCAATCGCATTTAAAATTAAAATCGTTGAGAAGGGGACATTAAAGGACCTGACGACCACACCGTTTCAGGTGCATTGGAAATTAGACTCCGTATCGGCATTGCCGGGTGATTGTACGAATTATCCTGTTGCAAGCTCTGATGCCGGGCCCGATCTGCGCTTTGATACGAAAAAAGAACTGTTGCCCGACAATATGCGCGTGGTCAGCGAGAGCGAACTCGAATCGCCGGATGCTGCCGGTGTTGCATGTATTGCCACGGTATTATGTTATGATTACGGCGCTTACGGAAAGCTTACTGCTCATGTACGGATAATGGATGCGGGCAATGTAGTTGATATTGATGCACATTTACGCGATAAATTCGTGCCGGGGGCGATGATTCCCATCGATGAAAATCAGAATCATATCGCCGATGAATGGGAAAATAGCATGAATATTTTTGGCAAGAATCTGCCGGCAATGTCGGACGACGAAGTGCAGACCGATAACGAGAATAATGGCGACGGGCTTACTCTCTTTGAAGAATACAGAGGAATGATGATTCAGGGTCAGCATCTTCGGCTCACGCCACTGCAAAAGAAATTATTCGTATTTAATAAATCTGCCACGGTCACTACGAAGCATATCGGGAAATTCAAACTTCTGACAGGCGGCGACAAAGGGATTATGCCATTGGTGGTGCAGGAGGATGAAATTCACTCGACGATGGCAATTAATTCCAACAAAACAGTATTCACGGGGGGCGTGCAGCATGGTGTGAAGCTTCAGGATTTTCCCGGCCATGTCGAGAAAGCATTTGCTCTGGGTGGTAATGCTAAAGCCGTTGCTATAAATGGAGATAATGGTGCTCTGCGTTCGCCGAAAGACCTCGACCATATCTGGTTCGCCCTTGCCAATACCAAGAGATACCTTCCCTTTTTGACGGATGTGGATGCCTATATCGCCAATACCGTTGCTCACGAAATTGCCCATGCCTGCGGAGTATCGCATCACAACGGCGATGCGACGAGTTCGTATCAAAATATGAATGAAATTACGACACTCACTGACGCCAATACGGTGGTATATGATGAGGTTACCGGTACGGCGTGCACCTATTCCGAGTGCGTGGTCAAGAGGGACGAGCAGGAAAGATATACATACGATATGACCTGGAGCAAGGAAAACGAGAGCTCGGGTGATGAAGAATGTATCATGTGCTATAACTCTGTCGTGGGCTATGCACTCTACAAGTCTCACTTCAAAAAATCAGACGGTACAATGCTCAACTTACTTATTCGCAATGGCTTGCGCGATGAAGTGCGGAATCATTTCTGCAATACTCAGGTTGGTAAACTATGGAATTCCCCATCCCATCAGATCACGGTAACGATAGAAGGCGTGAGCACAACAGAAACAATTTCCGTTTTTGGTAAAGCACAGTCAGGCGGTAATTGTATCAAAAAATTCAAGGTAAAAGACTGGTAAGCCGGTGCCGTGTAGAGCCGCGTGTGCACCCGCGCGGCTCTACCAACAGGAAGTAGTTTGCTCGTTATTTGCGGTCGCCGAGCACTTTCATTTGCAGCAGGGAAAAGATGAGCAGCATGGCGAAGATGATATAGGCGAGTGCCGACGCATACCCCATCATATCGGACTTTTCAAACGCGTTGACGAATACTTCATAGACGAGCGTAGTGGTGTCGCCCGGGGTCGGTCCGCCCTTGGTCATCACGTAAATTTCGACAAAGACCTGGAAGGATTTGATGGTATTAATCACCACAACAAAGAGCATCGTCGGGCGCAAAAGGGGCAAGGTAATCCGCCAAAACTGTTGCCAAGCGGTCGCACCCGAGAGCCGCGCCGCCTCGTATAAATCGGTCGGAATTGTTTGCAAGCCCGCCAAAAATAACACCATGTAATAGCCGGTCGAAATCCAGACGTCCATTGCCATTACCGAGAGAAGCGCCGTGCTGGGTTCGAGGAGCCACCCACGCGCAGGATGAGGAATTCCCGCCATACCAAGCAGAAGATTAATATACCCGTCTTTGGCATATAAGTTTGTGAATATTAAAGCAATTACGACTAATGAAGTAACCGACGGCATGAAATACGCAGCCCGGAAAAATCCCGCAAAGCGTTTGACATTGGTATGGAGAATTACCGCAAGAAGAAGTGCAAATGTTGTCGTCACCGGCACCGTGCCGAACGTGAAAATCAGCGTATTGCGCAAGGCATCCCAAAACGTGTGGTCGGTGAGAATGGTGGAATAATTCTTGAGCCCGACAAACTCTGCAGTATTGGCAAGCGTCGAGTATTTCGTAAAGCTCAAATAGAGCGAATAAAGCAGCGGGTACAGCCAAAACACGGCTAACGTCAAGAGCCACGGCAAAAGCAGAATAAATGTCTGAAGGCGATTGCGTTTCATGGGAAGTTCTTGTTGAGTGTACGTTACGTATAAAGTATATGAATATAATAGTAACCCAGTTAAAACTAAATAAGAACGCTGTCATTCTGAACCCTTCTTAGGGTGAAGAATCGAAACATGCTGGATATATTTTGAGACAACAAAAACATGCGGCGATTCTTCGCTCGAAGACTCACTCAGAATGACAATACCGAAAAATTGTCATGTAACGACATCACTAAACTTAAAAACCCAATTCTGTCAGGTACTTAAGGAGCGCGTCTGTATAGAGATTCGTCGTTTCGCCGTACCATTGATCTTGGGGTATGAAGAGAATCGTACCATACGTCGCAGGATTGAGTTCTGAAAAGGGCGACGTGCAGACGAGCGCTTCCTCTTCCGGGCGGAATTCATTGTCCGAGTCATGCACCACGACCGTACACCCGAGTTGGGTAATTTCCTTGTCATCGACCGGTGCGCGCTCGTAGCCGAGGAGTAAAAACGGAATGCGGAGCTTGACCATATAACCGTTTTTACGGGGAGCCGCGACGGCTTTAACCTGATTGACAGCGCTGCGCTGCGATAACTCCAATTCGTCGGTAGTTTTTAATTTTATATAGGGCTTACGTTCCAAGAAGTCGCCTAAGCGCGCCGTAATGCAGTAGAGTCCTGAGTCTGCCGACGAGCGTATCGACATCTTGTGCGAGCGCTTCGTCTTGGACACAAAACGTTCGCCGTCGTCGCCGGGCTGATTGGTATCGAACCATATATCGACATAATCTGCCGTGCATGTGTCGCACCGCCCGGTGATGAGTTCGTCGTCCTTGACGAGAATCGTCATATAGAGAAAATCCTCATCATACACCGAGCGCACGGAGAACGAGCAGTCATTCTCACCGCCCCAATAGAAGGCACCTTTGGGTACATAATCGACCGATTTGCTCACCGCTTCGCCGGCATAACCGCGGTACATTTGGCGTCCACGCGGGTAACAGGGAATGGCTAAGTATTTAGTGGAAAACGCAGTTTCGTCGGTACTTGTGTTGAGGAAACGTTCGGATGTCTGAAGCGTTTGGTAATTTTTATACGTCTCGCGGGTATATTTATCGACTTTTGCGGTGGTGAATTCATCGAGTAAAATCACCGAACCCATATCATAGCGATAGCCCCGCACGACCCAACTGAATTCCTCTCGTTTGCGCGTGGTATAGCAGGCATTTTCTTTGATTACTACGCCTACTTCGAGCGGGAGATCGACGTAATAATATTGGAATTGAGCGACCGTTGTCAGGAATCCGTCGATGTCGGTAAGTAAATATACATTCATTACCTTACGTTTGTCGCCCATGATTTTGACGGCAAAGGCAACGTCATTGAATCCATCGCCGGAGAAGTCGCCGACGTCCCAACTCCAGATCTTATAATCTGACCCCTGAGGCAATTGCGCGGGAATATCATCGATTAATTCTTTATCAAAATACGGTTCCAATTTCTTGGAAAAATCGGCAAAACTCATGCCCGACTGCGCCAAAAGAGGCAGCGCCGCACAGCAAAAAACAAGGAATACTGTCGTGAGAAATTTCATAGTTGTAGTCGTATAAGTAATGGTCGTCATGGCAGTTAATGGCACGCTGATATCGCTGATTTGGTATGATTGAAGATGATTATCTGCGAATATCATAATAATCAGCGTCATCAGCGTGCCATTCCGAAAAAATCAGTCACCGAACGTTCAATTTCAAGCAAAGCACGGCATGAGATTATCTGCGAATATCATAATAATCAGCGTCATCAGCGTGCCATTCCGAAAAATTCAAGCGCCGAGAACTTCATTCCGCACAGCGATATGTGATTCTTTGAGCCGCGCGCCGAATTGCGACACGACTTTTGAAGCGGCGTACGAAGCGAGGCGTCCTGCTTTATCCGCCGAGTGCCCGTGGGTAATGCCATACAAAAAGCCGGCTGCGTACATGTCACCGGCGCCGGTTGAGTCAACAGGCGTTACGGGAAAGGATGGAATTTCATGGACTTCGCCGTTCCACTGCACGAGCGAACCTTTCGATCCCTTGGTAAAGCACACATTCGTAAATTTTGCCTGTAGCTTTTCAAAAGCAGCGGCCGAATCCTCGGCTCCCGTGTAGGCGCAGCCCTCCATTTCATTGCAGAATATGAGGTCTGCATGCGCAAGCGCAGATTCTAGTCCATCTCTGAAAAAATTAATAATAAACGTATCCGAGAAGGAAACGGCGATCTTGGTGCCGTGCTTTTTTGCATAGCCGATTGCCTCGGTAATTGCTGATTGTCCGGAGGGTTCGGAGAATTTATATCCTTCGATATAGAGCCATTCCGAGCGGGCAATTGTCGCTTCGATGACATGTTCTGCGCTGAAAGTACTATTCACACCAAGCGCCGTCAGCATCGTTCGTTCGGCATCGGGCGTAATGAGCACAAGGCAGGTACCGGTGTGAGTATGAGGCAATAAATCCGCTTCTAAATGTATGCCGAGGTCGGTAAATTCACGGGCATAAAAGAGTCCCATTTCATCATGACCGAGCACGGCTTTGTAGGCGCAGCGTCCGCCGAATTGCCCAAAAGCGATAATCGTATTTGCCGCCGAGCCACCGCTCGAACGGTGTGGAGTGTGCGCGGCGAGACCGTCAATATAGGCGCGCTGCGCTGCTGCGTCAACGAGGGTCATCGTGCCGCGCTGCAAATTCAGTGCATCAAAGTCTGAGTCCGAGAGTTGAAATTCCACATCGACAAGCGCATTGCCGAGACCGCATAATTGTAAATCTTTCATGAGTATAGAGTTGTAATAATGATAGTTCTGCTGTCAAATAAAAAAATCTTGAAGCTTTTTACTGCCTTTACATGGCATTGCAAAAATTTCAAGTCCACGATAAACCGATGATTGTTTCTTTGCAAGCGATGATTTCCGTGCTTTTGTTGTACCCTTCATAATTGGAGCGCCGCTGCTAAAAATAACACCTTTGAGTATCTGTTGCATTCCTTGGGTTTCCGGCTTTATCCGGATAACGGTAGCATTAAGAAAGTCAAAGAATATTTTTGATGCGTACATCTGTTTTGGCGCAGATGACGTATTACCGGATTTCATTTCGCAGAAAAGTACCCCAAGTTTGTTGTCCGGCAGCGCGCTTAGCACGATATAATCACAGGAAGAATTGAGCCCCTTGACGGTATCATTAAAAAAGGGGAAATGCTTTTGCTCGACTCTCAGTACAGCACTGATGCCGGTGGAACTGATTGTGATTGTTGGGCATTTTGTGATTTTGTCGTGTTCCGTCAGTTCGATAGAATTCCCTTGTCGCACGACACAGGGTTTTAATAATTCTTCAAGTACTGCTACATATTCTTGTGAGGTCATGGCTCACTTTCCGCCATTAAAAGTGTGTGGTAAATTGCATTTGATTCTTCATTCAAAGCGATGATTTCATTGTCAATTGTCTCTACTTCAAAACCATTTTCTTCCATTGGCAGTGAGTATGATTCTCCTTTGGACGAGAAGAAATATGCTCCGACGGTTTCGGGCTTTAACACCATATTGTCTTCAAATCCATATTCATGTTTACTATCTTTTCCCTCAAAAGCCGGATGAGAAAGCATGATACAATTATTGATTTCCCGAATGAAGTAATCACTGTGTGTGCTGACAATTACCTGCAAACCGCTATTGGCGGCTTTTGCCAGAATCCGTGCAATCTTTCGTTGATTGTCGGGATGCAGATTCATCTCGGGTTCGTCAATAATAATGCTGTCATTCTCCTCTGCTCGATGGCGAAAATAGAATACTAAACTCGACAACGATTTCACCATCGAACCGCTGAGATGAAGGCCAAGCTTTTCTTTTGAACGCTTGGGTTTGAATTGCATTTCACCATCTTTGGACAGATCGAGCGAACCTCCGAGCATGGTCTCGATGTCATCGGCCAAGAAGGCAAACTTGCTCGTAGTCTTTTGTAACTGCACGCTATCCTCGGCAATGGCAAGATTATCACTTACCGGAAGTGTATAACGCGTCGCCCGCTTTTCGAGCCACTCCAACGGATTCTCTAATCCGCCTCTGTCCCGGAACTCCAACATCTTATCTACTAAATAATTACGCTTGAGAGACAGCTCCTTGCTGAAAATCGTAATCGCCGTTCTTTCCGTCGGAAAAATGATGTAATTCCGTAAAAAACGCCTGAGAAAAATACCCTGTAAATGTGATAGTATTAGCAAGAGAGTCTGTTCATCGGCAAGAGTATTCGGGGAAGTAAACTCCACAACACTTGCTCCTTGCGTTTTATGAGAAATCCTTTGAATCACTTCATCAATTTTCAAAAAAAATTCTGTTTCCTCATCAACAATTCGAGCTAAAAAATCATCCTTAGGTAATAGAATTTCAGCCGTTGCTTTAGTAAATTTCGAACTATTTTCACCAAAAACAGCTTGGAAAAATTCAGGATAATGCTGATTAAGCCAGATGATGTACTCTTCGAAATGTTCTTGGTAATAGTGCGTAATATCAAAGTGTTCCGTAAAATTACCGGCATTAAAAAAACGTAAAAAACTCTTCGGCAATAATTTTGAATTACTAAAAAACAACCTCAAGCTATACACTGAGTACGCTGCATACGTCTTCCCTGTATTATTCGGTCCGCAGAGAATAATCATTTGCTTGGAAAGGTCGAGCGTGAGGTTTTTAATTGCCCCCACATTTGTCAGTTTCATCTTCATAAAATTCCGGTAAAGCTATACATTCAATCACGACAGCTCGATAATCCGTTCGCACAATTCACCAAATTCAATCCCTGCCGCCGCTGCTGCCATCGGCACGAGACTTGTTTCGGTAAATCCCGGTAAGGTATTGACTTCGAGGCAGAACGGCACATTATCCTCATCAAGGCGGAAATCGACTCTGCTATACGCCGTACAACCGAGTATTCTATGAGCAGTGACGGCGAGATTTTGAACGAATTCGACAATATCCTCCGACAGCTCGGCGGGGCAGATATATCGTGTCATACCCTTGGTATATTTATGTTCGTAGTCGTAGAATCCACCCTCGGGAACGATCTCAATAATCGGTAAAGCATCATCACCTACGACGGCGACCGTCAATTCACGCCCTTCGATAAACTGTTCGACCAGCACGGTACTGCTGTATTTCGCGGCAAGATGCACTGCACGCTGAAAATGATCCAAGTCGTTGTCAATTATACTCATACCCACGGTCGAACCCTGGTCGTTCGGCTTGACGACAATCATGCCGCGCATTTCTTCGAGAATTTCCCGTAAATGATCGGTATCGTCGAATTGTTCACCGCGGAGGACTGCCCAAAGGGGCGTCTGCACGCCGGCTGCCGAGAACATCACCTTCGACGCTGCTTTGTCCATTGCGAGTGCACTTGCGAGCACTTTGCTGCCCGTGTATTTTACGCCGCGCGCTTCTAAAAGCGCCTGCATGATGCCGTCCTCGCCTCCTGTACCGTGAAGCACGGTAAATGCCACGTCGATAGAGTCGAAGATGGGTAAATTCACACAATTGATGAGTTCGCGTTTGGGGGTGGCGAGTATCTCGTCGCTCACTTGTTCGGAGGCAAGTTCGGTGAGCATATCGGCTGTAACGACAGCATGAGCGCCGCGCGAAGGATCGATGAGTGTCACGGAATGTCCGCGTGCTGTCAGTGCATTAGCGATGGCTTTGCCACCGGCGATGGAGACGTTTCGTTCGGGAGAAATGCCGCCAAGAAGTACCGCAATATTCATTATGTTCTGCCTTTAGAGGTTAATTTTCGGAATAATTTCTTCAAAATTCGGGAAATGAGCACACACAGCAAAGGGAAATTCACCGAAAGGGAATTAGAGGGTGGGAATGAACTGCCGGAAATGTACACATGGCGGCAACAAATGCTCAGGCGCGTCAGTCGAAATTATACCCAATTCCAAGCCGTGTACGCAGCGAGCCACCACTGAATTCGCGGTTGACATACGGCGACAACTCAAATATTATCTGCACATTTCTATCCTCTTTCAACGGCTTGATCCGCGCGCCGCAATCAAAAAAGTATCCGTTGGTCACCGGCAGATCGGATGCGCTGTTCAAAGGATTGATACTAATCCCCGCGCCGAGATAATAATTCACCCGCTCGGACATGCGCACATTGTACTTCGGCGAAAACTCCATATTGAGATTGCTTAAAAAAGAATTTGTTTCGAGCTTGTAATCAAGCCAGAATGACTTCTCGGTATTAGAGCTCACCGAGAGTACAGACTGAAACGGATGATAACCAAGCGCAATCTGCGATGAAGCTTTGTGGAACGAGAAGAGACTAAACACAGAGATAAGCAGCAGTCGAGAGCCGAACAAAATACAATTCATAGTAATTCTATAGCTTTGCAATACATGGGTTTGGGTTGGTAATTGTCGTCATAGAGCAATGGATAATCGATGCGGTTGTACGTGCTTCTGATCCAGGAATTCCGGTCGCTGACACCCCAGAAGGTAATGCCATACTGATGCTTTGTCGGCAATTGACGATAGTGGAGAAGGATAGCTCCCATAAGATTGGCTTGCTCACCAAGAAGCTCCGTGGTAGCAGTGATATTTTTGCCGAGTGGATTGACCGAGATATCCAGCTCAGATATATGCACCTTATACTCATTGGCCGATACATCCATCAGTGCCGATGCAATTTCCGATGAACCGGGATGAACAATACTGATATGCATTTGCAGACCGATTCCGTCGATTTTGACTCCTCGTAACCGTATATTGTTGAAATAGGTAATGACTGCTGCGCGCTTAGTAGGAGATACCTCTAAGTTGTAATCATTATAGAATAAGAGTGCATTCGGGTCTGCCTCGCGGGCAAAACGATACGCCTTTTCGATATAACTGTCGCCGATATGCTGCCGCCAGATACTATTTCGGAGCGTTCCGTCTTCGTTGAATGCTTCGTTGACCACGTCCCAACCGACAATTCTCCCTTTATAACGGGTCATAATGGTCTGAATATGCTCCTTCATGAGGAGTTCCCAGTCTGCTTTCGTTCCTTGAAAACTTCGTATCCATTCCGGTAACTGCACGTGCCAGATGAGTGTATGACCATGCACGCGTTTCTGCGTACGCTCGCAATAGCTCATCAAGCTATCGGTTTCCAACCAATTATAAAATCCGCGCTCAGGATGAATGCTCTCGGCCTTAAAGATATTCTCGGGAGTGATACTATTGAACTGTTCGGTGGCAATTGTCTGATATTCAGCGCTCGAATTCAGCTCCATCATATCGAGCGCCACGCCTATCGGATACGATGCCTGACGGTAGAGACTGCCGGTCTGCCCGCATGTAGTAGATGCGGGATATTCTGTGCAGCCGACAAGAAGGGAGACGATTACAATGAGTCGAATTATCATGCACTTCCTTATTTATTCCGAATAATATCCTTCTGCACGGGTGAGTAGTCCGACTTGCTTTGTCCGTTGACAATTAATTTATCAAAATAACACTTCACGCCGGTCGCAACATTCATATTCTCCACGTTTTGGATATGAAAATGCAGGTGAGGTTCGGACGAATTTCCCGAATTCCCGCATTCCCCCAAAAACTGCCCCAGCTTTACCGATTGCCCTTCTTTGACCTTGATGGTATGCTGTTTAAAGTGTGCAAAAAACAAGAATTCCTTGTTTGCAGTTTGAATAATAACCGTATTGCCGGGCATATAGATAGGGTTCATCTCCCCGGGTTCGTTATCTTTAATCCCATCGACGACGAGCACGACTTCACCCTCGCACGGTGCCACGATATCCTTGCCGAAGGCGTAATAGTCGTCATTGATTTTTCCGTCTGTTTTATACGATTTACCGTCCTCGTTAGTGACGACCATATCGAAGGCATTTTTCTGGGCGGTGCTCACAACATGATAATTCTGCTCCTTGGTATCGCCTCCCCAGATTACTGTCCACTCGCCCTTGACGGGGAGAATGAGCTTGGAGATGTTGCGTTCGAGTTTGGGTAATTTATTGTCTGTAAACGGCTTAACGAAGAGTCCGTTAATTTTCGAATTGTTGTCAATCGAAATATTGAGCGTAAATAACGCACGTTCAAATTGGGTTTTGTACGACGCATAGCTCCCATTTTCATACCGCATAAACTCCCGTTTGGTGATTTTTCCTGCCTGTGACTTGAGCCCTGAGAGAAAGTCGGTCGTTTTGTCGAGTGGCAAGGCATTCTGCATTTCTGCTGAAAACAGCGCGAACACGCCGGCAATATCATCGGCATTATAGTTTTTTTCAAATGCGGCGGCGACTGCTTTGGAGGAAAGAGTCTCCTGCTGCGCGCCGGCAAGCGAGACGATTAATGGAAAGGCGATGAGAAGGAAGGAGAGAAATTTCATGCGTTGTGTGGAGGTAATTGATTGTATATTAAGTTAATTGTAGCTAGATTCCATTGTGTACTTCTATGCCGGTACGGCAGTATGCTGAGAGCGGTCGTGTTCGATGCAGTTTCTGAGGTCAATGAGTCGCTGCCGAACATTCTGTTGTAAATTTTTTCTAATAAAATAGGTAGCTATCGTAAACGGGAAACGGAGCGTAAAGCTATAGAGAAAAGTCACTTCCGTTGAATTGTCTGCGACTTGTCTGAATCGCCACGACCCCAAAAATTCTTTAAAGAGAAAGGGACCCTGTGTCATTTTGATAGCCGTGCCACGCGGTCGCTGAAAGGTAATGTATTCGGTGGTCATGCCGAGCCGGTTTTTGGAGACGCAGTATGCCTGTACTCCTTTGCCGGCGTGAGTGGCGCCGCCGAGCAAGTCTGCCTGTATAAGAAACGTATCCCATTGCAGGCGCTTGGAATAGTCCTGCGTAAAGTCGAATACCGTTTCCGGCGAATCGCTGATGATGATAGATTCTGTGAACTTAATACGTTGCATGATTGTGTCTATGTCGAGATGTGAGAAATGCGGCTCTTGCCTTCTACTCTACTTCAATTGACAATACTCTCCTGCAAAAATACACAACCTCCCCGAAGTTATCGTGCTCGAAGCTATTCTTATTAAGGCTATTGCAGCGCTACACCTCAGCTATTTGCAGCTTGTAATCCCACCCGATAGACCCGGGAAGCCACAAGGTCATTTCCACGCTTCCTGCTGCGACTGCCTGATAGCCGGGCGCGCTTTCAAAGACGATTTCATCTATTGTGCTTTCTTTATTGCCAATATTTAATAGGAGTTGCGCGAGTCCTACCAGTACCTCGCTGTTGCCTGCTATTTCCAGTACATTTTTTCGCTTCCATTCTTCATCCGTTATGCAAGGGTTCTCAGCGTCCGGCTGGAGGTAGAAGCAAGGATAAAATTCTTCGCGTATCTCTTTGTAATAATAATGTCTTGTAGTGATTTTCCAAGCCCAATATTCCCAGTGAATTGGTTGTTCAACGAGCCCATTCCATTTTTTATATATGTTTAAATCATAACCAAATTTTATCTGTTTGATGAATGATTCTTGGTTTGTGAGATTCAGGGTAATCGATGTATTCTTGAATACAGCTTGCAAGAGGAGAAGTCCAAGGATCGTATAGAATTGCTTATTTGTATGGAAATCTAAATGTTCTATTCTATAGGTGTCATTATATGTGTGCTTCCTTTTCAAAATGCAGATCATGTTCGTATCAAAAGTGATCGCATCGAGTGTCGGCAAGATTGCGCTATTGAAGAGAAATGCTTCTTCCTGCTCGAAATTATGTGGTAATTGCCGGCAAATATTGTCAAACAAAGAAATAAGCGTTTCTTGCATGCTGTGTGATGTTGAGATTGGAAGTCTGGAGAAGAGGATGAACTATAAGCTATCAATGTACTCTCCTGCAAAAATACACAACCTCGCTGACGTTATCATGCTTGATGCGGTAGGTCTATCGGTAGAATTATAATTTTCACGCTCTATCTGTCGGCTGTTTGGCGCTAATTAGAGCGATGATTGACGGAATTTGACACATCGAATGCGCCGAAGGGAAGCTAAAATTCCGTATTTTTGTTGGAAAATTAAACAACATTTCGTTCTATAATGTGCTTTTGTCATGGCAGTTTATTCGCTCGATTCTCATAAATTTTCTACCCTCATTGTCGGTAATTCGCGGGCGGTGGCTGATATGGCACGTACGCTCACGGCGGCAGATTTCCCCTTCTCAATTCTCGTCGAGCCAATGCTTGATGAATTATTCGGTTTTGGCGACCCCGGCGGGGCTTCCTCGATCCTCGTTCCATCGTATTTACAGGCCTATATCCATCAATTTGTAGGGGATGTGTCCGAGGTACAGCGTCCTCCGGATATCATTATCGATCCGTCGTCGCTGCCGGCGCGGGAAAAAAGCGAAATGCTGATTGAGGTGAGTGATGAATTTCCGGAGGCGGTGATTTTGTCGTCGTCGGTTGGGTGTACAGCGACCGAACTCTACGCGCAGCTCGGGCTGCAGAATAATATCGTAGGATTTAACGGCATAGCACTCGCGCAGCAGAGTACGATGATGGAAATAGCGCCTGCGCTGACAGCCACCGAACAGTCTGTAGCGATTGCAAAACGCTTTTGGGGCGCGCTTGGCTTTACGACGGAAATGGTTGAGGACAGAGTAGGGCTCGTATCGCCGCGCATTCTTGCCACGCTTATCAACGAAGCCGCTTTTGCGGTGCTGGAAAAAGTCGCAAGCGCTGAAGATATCGACACCGCCATGAAGCTTGGAGTAAATTATCCGAAAGGTCTGCTCGAATGGGCCGATGAGATTGGAATTGAAGTAATTGTCGCGCTACTTGATGCATTGCACCGTGAGTACGGGCAGGAACGCTACCGTCCATGTGTGCTGCTCAAGCAAATGATGCGTGCTGGTCGTATTGGCAAATTCAGCGGTCGTGGATTCTTTGAGTATCCACCGCAGGAACGGGTGGTTTAATTCTTGGCTAGTTACATGCATCTTCTTGCAGAACAATCTGTTGCCGTGTTTTGTGACTTTGACGGAACCATCACCCGGCGCGATGTGGGCGATGCGATGTTTCAGCAATTTGGAATTTTTGAGCCGTATCATCGCGAGCTCTTAGCCGGGAATATGACGGTGGCAGAGTATTACCGCACAGCGACGTGCGCAGGTGGCGAGGACTTCACGCCGGAAGCGGTAGAACAGTTTGCCCTAGGGATGGAAATGGACGCGTATTTCCCTGTTTTTTATAGGTATTGCCGCGAGCAGGGGATTCCTCTCATGATTCTCAGTGATGGCTTTCAGGAGTATATTCAGCCGATTTTACGGGTAAATGGTATTGTGGATGCCGATGTGCGGGCGAATTATTTGAATTTTCAAATCAATAGTGCCGAACCGATTTTTCCGGCAGCGAGTGAGAATTGCAGGTGTTTTTGTGCCTCGTGCAAGCGTAACAGTATGCTCTCGTCTGCCCCGACGGATGCAATCTATGTCTATATCGGCGACGGGCGCTCGGATACATGCGCGGCCTCGCATGCCGATATTATTTTTGCTAAAGGTTCGCTTGCTGCCTTTTGTAATGAACGTCGGATTCCACATTATACGTTCCATACGTTTTTTGATGTGGTGCGAATATTCAAAAAAATAGTCGGTACCAAGCAGATGAAACACCGCAGACAGGCAGAATTGATGAGAAAAAAATCGGTAGAGATAGAGTAAGTCGTTGATGTTGTTGTATGTCGGTAATTTTTGGCGTTGCTATGAAGTATCCCGTCCGTTATCGAGTCGCGGTCATGCTCATCATGATGATGGCGGGCATCGTGCAGGCTCATGCTGCCGACACGAGCTATGTAAGCCGTACGACTGAAGTGCAGGCAATTGTCATCAACGGCGAGCAGTATAATCCGAATGGTAAGAACTCCTCTATCGTTCTCAGTCGGTCAGATACAATCCTCTTTGTCTATGGCTGCCGGATAGGCAGCGGAGAGAGACCTCCGCTGCTGTTCAGTACACGGCTGACGGGAAAAAACCGGCAGCAGGAGCGTCAGCAGACGATGAATTCGCCGAAATGCTCCTACAGCGGACTCCCGGAAGACGACTACTCATTTTATGTACAGGCGATCGCGCCCGGTAATTGGAATGCAAGTGCGGTGATTGTCGATTTTAGAGTAGATAATGCCGAGGCAGACCGCCGAAAGCGTGAACGCGAGCGTGTTCTGCAGGCGCAGAAGGAAGCTGCTCAAGCGGACTCAACAGTCGCACTTTCTCAGAAGCAAGCACGCACAAATGTTATTTTTTGGATAGTTGGCGTAATTGTTGTGGTGCTTGGCGGAGCACTGCTAATGGTGCGGTTCAAAACAAAATCCGGCACAAAAAACAGTGGTAAGTCCTTTTTATCGAGAATGATAGGACTTGTTATACTCTTCATAACGTCGTTGTTTACTAAAATATTTACTCGTACAAATCAAGGGGTGAGCGCTATGTCCACAGATGCTACAGTCAGTAAGATGGCCTATGATAAATTACTCGGAGAAAATAGCCAGATAAGGGCTGAAATTGCGGCCCTGCGCGGGCAAATTGACGCAATGCAGACCAGAGGTGACGAATTACGGGTGCGTATCCGTGAGCTGGAAGAGAAGATCGAACGCATCTCCGTTAAAAAGCAAGAACTAGAAGATCTTGCAACCCAAAAAGACGAGCTCTTCGCGATGGTGATTCATGATATAAAAAATCCCGCAGGATTGGTCAAAGGGCTGGTAGAACTACTCAGAACGTATGATCTGACGGCAAATGAACAGCATGATGTGATGAATGACCTTGTCGAGACATCGCGCAAGATTGTATCATTGTCGCAGGAAGTATGTAAGATTATGGCGCTCGAGTCCGGCCAAATGCGACTCGTCTATGAGCTCTGGGATGTCAGTGATATCCTTAGAAGCGTTCATCGCCGCAATGATCCGACGGCAAAAAACAAGCAGATCGAAGTAGTCCTCGACCTGCCTGCCGAGCTGCCGGAAGCCGAAATTGACGGTCAGCGTATCGAAGAGGTGGTGGACAATCTGCTCAGTAATGCGATTAAATTCTCCCACCGCGGCAGCACCGTGCGCCTGCGTGCAAAAACAGAATCCAATGCCCTCATTATCGAAGTAAGCGATAATGGCCTCGGACTCTCGGAAGATGATATCAAGCGCGCATTTAGTCGAGGAGCAAAATTATCGGCTACCCCGACGGCCGGCGAGCCGAGCTCAGGTCTCGGGCTGTGGATTGTTAAGCGTATTGTCGAAGAACACGAAGGCCGCGTCTGGGTACGCAGCGCTCTCGGTAAGGGCTCGACGTTCGCCTTCCAATTGCCGATTACTCATCCGAAAGATATCGACTAGCAGTTCTTCGCTCACGCCTCCTTTCGACGCTACGACAGAAGTTCAGCGTGTACGCGAGGACTTATGAGAGATATACCGTATGTGCACAGCATCCTGCCGGACACTAATTCCAACAAGCTCAAACAGGCGCCAAAACACAGCGTCTTTTTGAGCTTGTTGAAGTATTATACCTCCGATGGAAATACCAAGTGCTCTCCTATACCGAGGTACGGTATTGTCTGCCTTCTATTCATCAACATCAATTCGTGCGGTTATACACATGGGATATACGATTACAGCCGAATATTTACAGGGGATACGGGTCATTCAGCCGAGTATATTTTCGGATGAACGTGGGTTTTTTATGGAGTCCTACCGACAGGATTATTTTGCCGAACTTGGCCTGCCAACAGAATTTCTCCAGGAAAATCACTCCGGTTCGGTGCAGAATGTACTCCGAGGCCTCCACTTCCAATGGGACAAACCAATGGGGAAATTACTCCGCGCGGTGCAGGGCAAGGTGCTCCTTGTGGAAGTCGATATCCGGCATAATTCACCCACGCTCGGACAGCACTGCACGATCGAGCTGTCGGCAGAAAACAAAACAATGGTATGGGTGCCGCCGGGATTCGCTAATGGGTTTGTAATTCAAAGCCCTTGGGCCGAAGTGCAGTACAAATGCACGGCCGTGTACAATCCACAAGCAGAGTCCGGTATCCGCTGGAATGACCCCGCACTTGGAATTGATTGGGGAATTGAAGATCCAATCCTCTCTGCCAAGGATACGATCGCCCAATCCCTTGAAGAGTGGCTCGCACGACCTGAATCCCGTGCATTTCATTGCATATAATCAATACACATCATTCTCCCCTAAACTTTCGCCGACCCTTATCCGTTATTCCGGCCCGATTATTCTCTACTCTACACACGAAAGACCGACTTTTATGCGCCGGAGCGAACTCAAAGAACTCATAGCCGAAGGTGAATCCACCACCCTCGAATTCAAGCGAAAATTCACCTCCCCCGAGAAAATTGCCAAGGAAATTGCCGCATTTGCCAATACAAAAGGCGGCTACCTGCTCATCGGCGTCGATGACGACAAGCGCATCTATGGCGTCAAAAGCGAAAAAGAAGAGATCGCGCAGGTCGAGCATGCATGTTCATTCTACATCGTACCCCCCGTCGAACCGAATATAGAAATTGTTGAGATCGAATATAAAGACGTTATCGTCATACAGATAGACGAAAGCGAGTACAAGCCGCACAGGATAATTTCCTCGCCTGACGAAAAACTCCACGAACAAAAAGTCTTCATCCGTCAGGGCGAAGAATCCGTCACCGCAAGCCGCGAAATGGTACGCATCCTCCAAAGTCGTAATCCGGACGCTAAGCCGCTCTCGCTGAGTATAGGCGACAACGAACGCCGCTTATTCGCATTTATGGAAGCGAAAAAACGCGCCACGGTGAAGGATTTTGCAGCCCTTGTCAATATCTCCGAACGCCGCGCCGCCCGCCTGCTTGTGCGCCTCGTCCGCGCCGGAGTCGTCAATATTCATACTGATACGTCCCATGATTATTATACGCTGGTGGAGAGGATATGAGGATTTTTTTTTTAGTTGTAAGTCGTAAGTCGTAGGTCGTAGGTCGTAGGTCGTAGGTCGTAGGTCGTAAGTCGTAGGTCGTAGGTCGTAGGTCGTAAGTCGTAGGTCGTAAGAATAGTAAGTGGTTTCGTGATGATAAGTTTCTAAGAGGCAGCAGCTCGCTTCTATCAAAAACAATGACACAAGGTGATACACCATAGCCCATGATTTTAATCATGGGGCATTCATAAAAAAAGCCGCTTTCGTACATGAAAGCGGCTTTTTTGTTCAGGAGAGAGAGAGGAGATTATTCTAAGATAATGGAAGCGGTGGCTGACTTCCCGTTTTGGGTGATTTTCAAAAGATACTCACCGCGTGCTTTGTCGGAGATGTCAATTTTTTGACTGAAATCACCGCTGAAATTGGGGAGATTGGCACCGTAAATTTCGTGCCCGCCAAGATCTACAATGCTGATATCGGTCGTACCGGTCTCGCTGAGGGAAAATGAGAGGTTGAATTGACCGGTCGTAGGATTCGGAGCAAGCTGCAACCCATTGACATTCAGGTTCATAGCCGGCATTTCCTGGATTTTGGGACTTTCTGCCGGAGTGCTCTTTTCGGCCGGTGATGTCGAGATTACTTCACGATTACTGATAACAATCACATTATTTGAGCCGTTGCCGCGCTGAATGATAAATTTCGTCGTATTGGCGCCGCCGGCGTCAAGATGCTTGAGCATTGCACCGTCGTGGTCGCCGTCCGGATTATTCACCCATACCTGCACTTGTTTGTTTTCACCCTTGCCGTCCTCGTCGTCGGTCTCAATGGTAATGACCGATGCATTTTGCGGTACTGCGCCGAGTGCAACACCTGTGCCTGAGCCCACCACTGTATGTGCTTCTGCCTTCGCTGTGGGACTCGTGCTTGTATTGGTAGTAATGAACATCATTTGCTTGCCATCGGTATTGCCGTTGGACATCATAATCTTACAATGTGATTTGGCCGAAGAATCGCCGCTTGTGCATACAACCATGCATTTAGCTTGGCAATTTTTCATTTTGTCTTTGTCGCACGAACGGTTGATGGTGATGTTTTCGCTGGTGTTTGTACCGTTGATTACTTTACGAACCTGTAGGTTGACATTGCCGCCCTTGGATTTGAGGTCTTCGAGGTTAATGTTATGTTCTTTCAGAAGCTTAGCAATTTCCGGATTGTCGAGCGCATTTTCATTTCCCTGCGTTTCGACGACCTCGGTTTTGCCGTCTTTGACGGTGATGATTTTTACTTTTGTTTCGGTTTTGGGAGTTGCCGGGGACTGCGCATTTTGTGCGTAGGCAAGCGGAGCAAACAGCAGCGCGAGAGCGAATGTAGAGGCCGCAAGGGTTGAGGCGGTGCGGCGGATGAACGGATGGAAGGCGGCGGACGAAGATTCTTGTAACGGAATCCAAACAGCGTTGAGATGTGCTTTCATGCAAAGCTCCAGTAAATAAGGATAAAAGAATTGATATTGACCGCCGCAAAAATACCTGTTCGGTTTGTTAATTGCCTGTTAATTACAGCTATTTGCATGTTAAAGTCCCTTTCGTCGAAAATCGTGTTGGTAGTTCGCTCCATAATTGATAAATTGCCGTCAAATTCGTTCATTCAATTTACGTAGTACTACGCTTATGTCTGTCCTTCTTGACGTCAAAAACCTTATCACAGAATTTCAATCCGAAAATTATATTACCAAAGCAGTCAATGATGTGAGTTTTACGCTTGAGCGCGGCAAGACACTCGGCATTGTCGGTGAGTCGGGGTCGGGAAAGTCGGTCACGTCTCTTTCGGTGATGCGCCTCATCCCGTCACCTCCGGGCAGAATTGCCGGCGGTGAAGTGTTTTTTCACGAGCAGGACGGCAGCGTCGTCGATCTCCTGAAGCTCCCCGAGGACAAAATGCGGTCATATCGCGGCAATAAAATTTCGATGATATTTCAGGAGCCGATGACATCGCTCAATCCTGTCTTCCGCTGCGGCGATCAGATTATGGAGGCAATTATGCTCCATCAAAATGTCAGCAAAGACGAAGCCCGCGCCCGCACCCTCCATTTACTCAAAGAAGTACAGCTCCCCCGACCCGACACCATGATCGACCAATATCCGCATCAGCTCTCGGGTGGACAAAAGCAACGTGTGATGATCGCAATGGCGATGAGTTGTAATCCGGATTTGATGATCGCCGACGAACCCACCACGGCGCTCGATGTGACGGTCCAAGCAACGATTCTCGATCTCATGCGCGGCTTGCAGAAAAAGCACAACATGAGCATGATGTTTATTACCCACGACTTAGGCGTGGTAGCCGAAATTGCCGACGATGTAGCCGTGATGTACAAGGGCAAAATCGTCGAGTATGGAAATGTACAGCAAATCTATGAAAATCCTCAGCATCCTTATACCAAAGGATTACTCGCCTGCCGTCCGCGGCTCGACAAAAAACTCCGTATTCTCCCCACCGTGCGTGATTTTATGGATGAGCAGCCCGACGGTACGATTACCGAGCGCGCGCATATCAGTGTAGAAGCGAAGATCCATGAAGTGGAAATTTCGCAACAGGAGACCAATGAACGTAATGCACGGCTTGCCGGAGAAGCGCCGCTTTTGTCGGTGAAGGATTTGGAAGTGTATTTCCCGATACGAACGGGACTCTTCAGCAGTTTGAAGGGGTATGTCAAGGCCGTGGACGGTATATCGTTTGACGTGAAAGCCGGCGAAACGCTTGGGCTCGTCGGAGAGTCGGGATGCGGCAAGACAACGACCGGACGTGCTATCTTGCGCCTAGTGGAGCCGACGGGAGGTTCGGTGATGTTTGACGGACGCGACGTTCGTGCCCTTGGAGGGTCGGACATGAAGTCATTACGCCGTGATTTCCAGATTATTTTTCAGGATCCCTATTCGTCGCTCAATCCGCGTTTGTCGGTCGGCAGTGCGATTATGGAGGTACTCAATGTGCATAATGTGCTCGGCGGCGAACGTGAGCGTAAGGAGTATGTGCATTATTTGCTTGAAAAAGTGAATTTACTGCCGCATCATTTTAATAATTACCCGCATGAATTTTCGGGTGGTCAGCGGCAGCGGATATGCATTGCGCGCGCACTGGCTCTCAAGCCGAAATTTTTGATTTGTGATGAGTCTGTGTCGGCACTGGACGTGTCGGTGCAGGCGCAGGTATTGAATTTACTTGTCAGTCTGCGCGAAGAATTTAAGCTCACGTATATCTTTATTTCACATGACCTTAGTGTGGTGAAATTTATCAGCGACCGGATTGCGGTGATGAATGCCGGGAAAATTGTCGAGCTGGCAACATCGAATGAAATTTACTCCAATCCGAAAGAAGAATACACGCGCAATCTCATCAGTGCGATTCCCAAGGGAACGATGGAGGATATTCTGCGGAGACGGCGGGAGAAGGCGGCGTGAGAAGAAGGGGAAAATTTTCTACCTAAAAAGTAATCCAGCAGATGAACAAGTATGAAATAATTCTCTATTGGAGTGATGAAGACAACTGTTACGTCGCTGAAGTGCCCGAGCTCTCCGGATGTATGGCAGATGGAACGACCTATTCCGAGGCATTGCATAATACTGAAATAATCATCAATGAATGGATTGAAACTGCTCAGGAATTAGGCCGGCAAATCCCAATGCCTAAAGGGAGATTGGTGTATGCGTAGGAAGGGTGAAAGTAAAAGTAAAAAAAAACGGCGGCGGCGTGATAAGTCGGCATGATTGTGGAATCGCACACACGGTAAGTAGATTGCATTGTATTAATTACATCATTTATGGAAAATATCTCCTCCTCGCGTAAAGAATATTTTGAGCTGTCGAAGCACTCGGTGGTGCAGTTTTTGGTGCTTGGTGTGCTGCTTGTAGGAATTGCATTTGCCCTGCAGGTGTATGTGGCTATCCCGGCGATGGATATGTTTTTTCGTGGGTTCCTCCATACAGAAGTGATTAAAGATGGTTCGAAAGTCGAGTACCGCATTTCAGATGAAGCACGGCCTGAGATTATCGAGACATCGTATTACTACCGTTGGGCGATTGTTGATAATCGATCGGTAGAACAGAAAGTACACAAGGAAGCGCGGTATTTATTCAATCCCTTTCTCTCTCTTCTCCCGATGATTTTGACTCTTTCAGCGGCACTTGCCGTGGGATGTTCGGCACTGCTGCCGCAGTCATTGGGGCTCCTCCGGCAGAAGATTGAACGTGAAATTGTCAATTCGCTCGACCGCATCGCGCGTAGTATTTACGGCGAGCATACTGATGAAGAATTACAGGGAATTATCCAGCATTTGCTCACCTCCGATATTCGCGGACTCCATGATTACGCAGAGGCGATTGGCGTGCAGTATAATGAAGTCGAGACGTTGCAGCGTGCCGTCAGGTGGCAGCAGGCATCGGGTGTGACCCGTTCGTTTCGGGTGCGGGGAGCTATAAAATTCTATATGAGACAGTATGTGACCGTGCAGTATAGCAATGGTATTCTTGGACTTGTCTATATTGGTGCTGCTGCGCTGATTATTATTATCGGTATCCGTGGGTTGAAGTTCATTCCACCGTCCGAACCGTCAATTATTCTTTTTGCGTTGGGATTGGAATTTGTATTGCTCATTATTTATGCACTTACGCTCATGTATTCCCGGCAGGAAGATTTACCGGAAAATATTACCCAAGGTGAGAAAATGGACACATTTTTTGGTGGTGAAAGCTTGTCCGGCGGCAAGGAAGTAGAGGATTTGCTGCGGGTGTTTATTGCGAAAAATCCTAAGAAATAGATGATTATATTCGGTGCATGTGCAGTGGCACACAAGCACCCTGAAATTCCGGAGAGTAGCTCCCGATGGCGGCCTGTGACGGCAGTCTGCGTCAGCTACTCTCCGGATTTTTTTTATAACTTGGCTCCAAAGGTCAGGTACATTGTTCTTCCGTTCGCCGGCAGAATTCCCGGCCCCGGATATCCGCCTGACCGACGGGTGGCGTACTGCGTGTCACTGAGATTATTCACCCCTGCCTTGATGGTGTATTGTTCGTTCAGCACATATGCTACCGTCAAATCCATGACGCTATATCCCGGCAGCTTGCCTGCTGTAGCGGTTGCCGTGGGGGCCTCTGTATTTGCCGCATCGGTGTACACCTCGCCGACGCTATTGATTTGGAGGGTAGCCGACAATCCGAAGATGCTGTAGGTAGCGCCGAATCTGTGAATATAATCGGGGGAATTCTCGACTTGTTTGCCGGCGATGGATTTTGCCGGGTCTCCGGCGATGGCTGGATTATTCCATTCGGTATATTCTGCCTTGATGAAAGAATTTGATGCGAAAATGCTGAACGATCCAAGTGATGTAATGTCGAGAAATTTCAATGGATTTACTTCGATATAAGATTCAATTCCCTTGCTCTCGGACGTGCCGATATTCGTCTTCAACGGAGCATTATTTTGGGTAATGGTACCGATACGATTATTATAGCGCAGGGAGAAAGCGCCGATATCAAAATTGAGATAATCATCAATTGCACCGCGGTAACCGAAGTCGATATTATATCCGCTCGCATCGGTGAGATTGGGGTCGATGATTTCGGTGGTCGCCGATGGCGTGAGCTCGGAGTAGGTCACCGGGCGGTATGAACGGGAATAATTGCCGTAAAGAGATGTTTTTTCGGTGAGTTGATATTCGCCGCCAATGCCATAAAGAACGATAGTTCGGTCTCTGCTGTCGGGCGTCACCTGGCCGGAGGGAGAGGAATTGATATATCCTTCGATAGTATTATGAACGAGATCCAAGCGTACACCCGGTATGATTTTGAGTCCGTTGGTGATCACAAAAATATTCTCGGCGAAGACGGCATAGTTCGTCGTGCTGAATTTCAGCATCCGTCCGTATGCAGGCGTCGAGAGCGTGAGGTCAAAGTCATCACCGGTTGTTCCCACGCCGAGTTGTTTCCTTTCCGTATTCCCTTGGTATGCCCGAATGCCGCCGGCGAAGGTATTTTCATTGCCTAAGAATTTGTATTTCATTGAGATACGTGCTTCGGTTCCGTAGTTTTTGTACGAATCACGATCGACCTGACGGCTATTATACGCATGGGTTGTCAGGTTAATCGTGTCTTGGGTGGTAATTGCCTGAGTAAATCCGACACTATTACGTTCGGCAAAGGTACCGAATGCAGTTACCCGAAGCACTGAGGTGGGAGAGATCTGGTAATTCAGATAGAGGGAGGCTACATTCCATGGTGTGCCGAACCAATTACGTTCCCGGAAGGATTGCCGGGGATTTTCATTGAATTTCACATCCGTCAGGCCGCCTGCCTGCTGGCTTTGATAGTCCATCGACGTGTAATCGGCTCCGATGGTAAGGTCATTGGTAAGCTTGAAATTCGCCGAAAGGTAACCGGTGAGGACGTTGTATCTGCTGTTGTCGCGCCAGCCATCGGCGCTTCGATGATGTAAGTAGGCGTAATACGACAGATCTTTGTAGGTCCCGCCGAGAGCATTATAGGAGTTGAAGAGTCCATTGGTACCGACAGTCTGCTGTGTTTCGAAGCTTATTGTCTTGAACGGCGTGCCTTTTTTAATTTGATAATTCAGCAGCCCTCCGAATTGCGTTCCGTATTGAAGCGAGGCCGCACCCCGGACCACTTCGATACGTTCCAGGGCTTCCATAGGTGGATTGTAATATGCCTCAGGGTATCCGAAGGCTTCCGAGCTGATGTCGTAGCCATTTTGCCGAACATTGAATTCCCACGAGCGATTGGGGCTGAGTCCGCGGGCTGCTACACCTACCTGAATACCGGAGCCGTCATTTTCCCAAATACTGATGCCCGGCACTTTGGCAAATACCTGACGTGCATTATTGGTGCTCACATCGGCCAGGATTTTATCTAATTGAATCACCTCCGTTTTTTTTCCGGCATAGATAATACCATTTTTTACATCCGGCATACGTTCAACACCTCCTAAGGAAGAATACCCGTCAATGATGACTTCTTTGGCATTGTACACTTTTGTCGTGTCACGCTTTTGGGACTGAACTTTTGGGGCTTTGATTTTTGCATAACTTTCCGAACTGCTTGCGGTGCAAGCGAATACAAGCAGAATAACCAATATGTTGCCAACCGATAATCGGCAGAAGATCTTGTAATGAGAAGTGCTCATAAAATGGTAGATGGATTGAAATTGAATAATTATTTATTTAGACTCAATCCAAATATAGCATATTTTTATAAAACAACAATACCATTATCTAGATTTATCACTCAGAGATGCTCAATGTATTTTTGTGAGTCCTGATTAGGAGAGAGGTGGATTTGTGGAGAACGAGGATGCTGCATTATCTGCATAAAAAAAGCCGCTTTTGGGGAAAGCGGCTTTTTCTGAAGTCAGGAATAATTATTCGAATTGCTTGTAATTATCTTTGAACAACCCGACCAAATGATTCGCCTTTGCATCGTAGGCGTCTTTGTCTGCCCAGGTATTACGTGGGTTGAGAATTTCAGACGGCACGCCTTCGCACGATGTTGGGATACTAAGCCCGAAGAATGATTCGGTTGTGAATTCTGCATTGTTGAGTTCGCCTGCAAGTGCCGCGCGAAGCAATGCACGTGTGTAGCCGATCTTCATACGCTTGCCCACGCCGTACTCGCCGCCACTCCAGCCGGTATTGACTAACCATACTTGCGCGCCGTGTGCGTTGATTTTGTCGCGGAGTAAATTCGCATAGACTTTCGGATGATGTACCATGAATGGCGCGCCGAAACATGTGCTGAACGTCGCCGACGGCTCTTTCACGCCTGCTTCCGTGCCCGCAACTTTCGCTGTGTAGCCGCTGAGGAAGTGGAACATCGCCTGCTCCGGTGTCAGCTTCGAGATCGGAGGCATCACGCCGAAAGCGTCGCAGGTGAGGAAGAAGATATTCGTCGGGTGTCCGCCGGAATTGGACTCAGCAATATTATCAAGCACACTGCGCGAGTACGATGCACGGGTGTTTTCGGTAATGCTGTCGTCGAATAAATCGATTTCACGGGTATAAGGATCGACCACTACATTCTCAAGAATGGTACCGAATGTACGGGTCGTTTGATAAATAATCGGCTCTGCTTCTGCCGATAAATTAATCACTTTCGCGTAGCAGCCGCCTTCGAAGTTGAAGGTGCCGTCGTCTGACCAGCCGTGCTCGTCATCACCGATGAGCGAACGCTCTGGGTCGGTCGAAAGAGTGGTCTTGCCGGTGCCGGAGAGACCAAAGAAGAGAGCAGTGTCGCCACCCTTGCCGATATTGGCCGAGCAGTGCATGCTCATTACTTTGCGGAGTGGGAGTAAGTAGTTGAGAACAGTGAAGATAGATTTTTTAATTTCGCCGGCATACTGCGTACCGCCGATGAGAACTAATTTTTGGGAGAAGTCAAGAAGAATAAAGGTTTCGGTGCGAGTGCCGTCGGTCGCGGGGTTGGCCTTGAAGTCCGGCGCGTGGATAATGGTGAATCCTGGGACGAAGCTGTCGAGCTGCTCGTCGGTCGCTTCAATAAACATGTTTTTGGCAAATAAATTATGCCATGCGTGTTGGGTAATCACTCGTACCGGCAGGCTGTATTTGTCATCTGCGCCGGCAATACAATCGAGTACGTATAAATCTTGATTCTGTAAGTATGCTGTGACGCGGGATTTAAGTGCGTTGAATTTTTCTTGCGGGAATGGCTTGTTTACTTTGCCCCACCATACATGGTCCTTACTCGACGCTTCCTCTACCACAAATTTGTCATTTGCGCTCCGTCCCGTATGCGGCGACGTAATCGCCACGAGAGCGCCATGCTCGGATAATTGTGCTTCGCCATAGTTTAAAGCATGCTCGTAAAGGTCAGGCGTGGACAGATTATAAAATATTTCACCGAGATTAGAAAGGCCTTGGTCTTGCAAGGAGAGCGTAATTTCTTCGATAGTTTTCATTAGATACTCTAAAAATGAAACAAAAAAGAGGTTCCGAAAGCGGAGTGTGCATTTCTTAGAATACAAAAATCGTGAAATTTTGGAAAATAACCGGGGTAAATCTGCTATTTACCCGAAAAAACTTCGGCTCTTAGCGCCATAAACGGCCCCATTTTTCACTACTAAGAGCGCAGCTTTTGGGAGGTAATTTGGTGTCCCCGCAGCTTTATTTCCATACCTCAGCCGCGGTCACCCGTTGCCGTCCAGACGTTCCAAAAAATACGTTTTCATCATGCCTTTCCCCTTAATCTCCACCTCACCGCGCGGGATGCATTGGATGGGTAGTTGGGACAGGTCGTGACCTGTCCCAATGGTAAGTGCCCGGGTGAATTCCTCGGATACATGGATTTTCCCGGGTTCGCCGTGCGATTCCATTCTGCTTGCCGTGTTCACCGCGTCGCCCCAGAGGTCGTAGAGAAATTTAGTTTCACCGACGACACCGGCAGCGGCCGAACCGCAATGCAGGCCGATACGAACGTTGATTTCGGGTAATGCAGCGAGCATGGATTGGTCGCCAAGTTCTTTAGGGAAACTTACTTCCAGCGTATTCATTGCATCAAGAAGTCTGAGCGCTGCCTGTGCTGCCTGCACTGCATGATCCTGTCGCGAGACCGGCGCACCGGCGACTGCCATGTAGGCATCACCAATAGTTTTAATCTTCTCTAATCCGAATTCGCGCATAATTCCATCGGCAACTTTAAAGATCGCATTGAGAAAATGCACGAGCTGCTGCGCTGAAATGCTCGCCGAAAGCCGAGTAAAATCAACAATATCCATAAACAATATCGATACCGAGTCGAAGTAGTCCGCAATTGGATTCTCGCCACCAATGAGCCGGGTCGTAATTTCCTCAGGGAGAATATTATTGAGAATTGATTCTTTTTCCTGCGCGCGGGTTCGCTCAATCGCTAGCTGCTTTTCACGCTCTGCTTCCTTACGCTCGTATTCACGTGTGGCAGCCAGACGCTGTGCTCCTTCGATATTGATGTGTTCTTTTTCTTGTTCATACCGATCCCGCGCTTGATAAGCCATTTCCCAGTTTTGTGTTTTGCGGTATAATGCATCGAGCGACTGATAAGCGGCAAGTGTCACGCTCCTGATACCATGAGCAGTGCTAAGGTCAATTGCCCGAAGGAGATAGTCGGCAGCAATTTCCGGGGAATATCCTGCAAAGTCCTGTTCACCGAAGAGATCACCGAGTCCGTTGAGCCAATGCAATTGAGGATAAACAGCGCCGATTTCAACCGACTCCTGATATGCCTGTTGCAGGTATTCGAGTGCTTTGTCGTAGTCGCCGATGCTTTTGTAGGCATGTCCCATATTCCCGCGCGCCACGGCCGCATCCCGCTTTTCGCCGAGCTCGACCTGCATGGCAAGTGCCCTGCCAAGGAGTTCGAGCGCTTGAGGAAAGTCATTGATACGGAAGTATAATCCGCCAATACTGCTGAGTGTAAAGGCGACGGCGCTTTTGTCGCCGAGCGCGTCAAACATTCCAAGTGCACTCTGAAATGACTCAAGCGCGCGCTGATGATCACCGAATGCCTGATGAACGATAGCTATATTGATGGTATTAGTCGCAACGCCCGATTGGTCGCCTAATTCTTCCATCAGAATAAGCGCTTTATGAAAATTCTCAAGAGCTGCTGTATAGTCGGTGAGCTCTTTGTAGGCAATGCCCATCTGACCCACAATCTGCGCGGTAAGCGCTTGGAGCGCATGCTTTCCGCTGAGAGCAAGTGCTCGCCGATAGGTGTCAAGAGCTAGAGTATAGTGCGATGTTCCGAGATATGCCTTGCCAAGATTCGCCAGAAGATTCGCCGTGCGGATGTCATGACCAATCCGCTCAGAATACGACAACCCAACAAGAGCAGTACGGATCGCCTCATCCGGATTATTGCGGGCGAGCGCGATCACATTGAGTCGGTTGAAGGCATGAGCAAGAATGGCTATGAGCTTGAATTTCAACGAAGTAGAGTCGGTTTCCTCGCCCATGTCCTCTCGCTCGAACAAAGGCGTCAGCCGGGTAACGACTGCCTGGGCAAGCTGCTCTGCTTCATCATACTGCAATCCATCAAATGCCACTTGCGCGCGAGCAAGCGACTCCTCGGCATCAGAAAGTATGGCGGGTATGCGGTCGGTCATAATTCGCTTCCTAGAAGTTTATTCTCTCTAAAAAATACGTTTTCATCAAGCCCTTGCCCTTGATCTCCATCTCACCACGCGGGATGCATTGGATGGGTAGGGACGGATCGCGACCTGTCTCTACGAGGGCGCGAGTAAATTCTTCGGATACATGGATTTTCCCGGCTTCGCCATGCGATTCCATTCTGCTTGCCGTGTTGACGGCATCGCCCCATAAGTCATAGGAATATTTATTCTCACCGATGATGCCCGCTACCACGCTGCCGGTATGGAGTCCGATTCTAAAATCTAAATCTACTGCCGCCGAAAAAGAACGTTCGAGCGAAAAATCTTCGAGCATTTCAAGTGCCGCGAGCGCTGCGCGTTCCGCATGATTCTCCCGCCTAAGCGGCGCCCCGCAAACTGCCATATAGGCGTCACCTATCGTTTTGATCTTCTCGAGTCCATGTTTTTTACAAATGGCGTCAAACCGCGAAAAAATTATGTCGAGCACATCGATTAATTCATGCGGAGGAAGCGCCGTCGATAATTCGGTAAACCCAACAATATCAATAAATAAAACACTCACATCATGGTGCGTGTCGGCGATTTTTTTCTCGCCGCCCAATAGCCGCTCGGTGATAGATGCCGGGAGGATATTGGCGAGGATTTCATGAGTTGCCTGCGCCCGCGTTCGCTCTATGGCCAGGTGGCGCTCCCGCTCGGCTATCCGGCGTTCGTAGGCAAACGATTCGGCTTGTTTCTTGGCGTCATCGTTATGAGCTTCTTCCTTAAGTGCATGATATTTTTTGCTATAGACTGCGTATTCTTTCCACCGTTCCTGCCGGTCGTAGAGTTCGGCAAGTGCTCTGTAATTTTCATAGAGACGACGCTTATTCTTGAACTCACTATTCACCGCAAGTGCTTTGAATAAATACTCTTCTGCTTTCTGAGAATCGTGGCCGTTATACTCGGGAGTTGCGTATAATTCTCCGATTGATTGCAGGCAAACAGCCGTCGAAACTCTATTGCCTACTTCCTCGGTGAGGGCGAGTGCTTTCCCATAATATTCCATCGCTTGCGGGTACTCGCCGAGTGCGCGGTATTCGTCACCAATATTCCCTAATTGCAGGATAATTCCATCGTTATCATGGAGTTCGTTGAATATGGCAAGCGATTGAAAGCTGTATTCCAGGGCTAATGTATAATTTTTCTGTAAAAAATAGACAAAGCCGATATTACCGAGGGTTTGGGCAATTTCCATGGGCAATCCTAGCGTTTCAAATGAAGCGAGGATGCGCTTGAAATTTTCCAGTGCGAGCTCGTACGAACCCAGCTCCGTATAAATTAAACTGATATTGCCGAGTAAACTGTTGATTCTGTTCGTGTCCCCGATACGTTCGGCATAGCCGAGGGCGATGGATGCCTGCTGAATCGATACGGCATAATCACTTTCAGAGGAGAGTAGATTCAGGCGGTTGTAGGCGTGGGCAAGGAGTCGTATTACGTTGTATTTTTGGGATGTTGGATCAGTTTCCAATCCCAAGTCATCTTTCTCGGCATACTGCTCAAGAAGGGTGACTGCCTCGCGGGCGCATTCTTCCGACATGTCATTTTCGGCTGCTTCTGCGTAGTGGCGTGCGTCGAAGAGCAGCTTTTCTGCTTGCTCAAGTTTTGTTTTAATTGTAGAGTCTATCATACTGATTTCTCAAGAAAATACGTTTTCATTCTGCCTTGCCTTTAATTTCCACCTCACCCCGCTTTACAAATTGAACCATGAGGATTGTTTTTCGTTGAGATAGATCTATTTTCAAGGAAAGGACAATCGAAACTGCTTTTGTGAAGCTCAGCATCCGCGCAGCCAATCCGCGCCTGAAGTACCGTATAATTCATAGCAATTGAAATGGGGAATGGAGCGTAGGATTTTGCTTGCAAAAATACGGGAAATTTGGTGCGATGGGCGGTGGGTTTTCTTATATGGGGAGCGAAGTGACCCAAAAACCGAGAGCATCGCTTCGAAGCGATACTCTCGGTGGGGCAAAAAAAAGCCCCGACAGGTTTTCTTGAACCTGTCGGGGGCTAGACAATTTGTAAATCTACGTTGGAAAGAACAAGCATGAACACTGAGAGCATCACTAGGAAGTGATACTCTCAGGAAGAGTACTACCCATGATACGCCGGTAATTCCACAATAAACTCTGCGCCGTACCCGGGCTCGCTTTCGCACCATACTTTCCCGTTCATTGCTTCGACGAGTTTTTTAACAATCGACAGGCCGAGCCCGGTGGAGTGTTCGCCGCCGGTGGGCTGCGCTGTGAGCCGGGTGAACTTGCCGAAGAGCTTTTTCATGTCACTCTCGGAGATGCCGGGACCTTCATCGCGAACGGAGAAGCGAACCATGAATTCGGACGTATTGGAGACATGGACATAAATATTTTTGTGGTACGGCGAGTATTTGACGGCATTTGAAATGAGATTCTCGGCTACATTCACGATGATATTTTCATCGGCAAGAACGGGAGTATGAGCCGTGAACGTGGAGCGGAAGGAGATGTGCTTTTGCGCTGCGATGGTCAGATATTGCCCGACTACGGCCATGACGCTTGCATTGGCATCGACCGGCTGCAGGTGGAGAGCTACATGACCCTGATCGATTGCATTCATATCAAGCAGCGTTGTAATGAGCTTGAACATCCGTTCGGCTGAGGTGAGAATATCGGCGCTGAATTCGCGGATGTCTGCCTCCGAGAGCGAACCCGCTGTCATCATTTTTGCGATAAGCAATATAGAATTCAATGGGTTCTTTAAGTCATGCGAGACGATGCCGAGGATCTCATTCTTTTCGGCAATCGCTGATGAGAGCGAAGCGTTGAGCCGGTGAACCTCTTCGAGTGCGGCGGCTAATTCTTCATTTTTCAGGCGATAAATTTCTGACTGACTCAGTGCCTGCTCGGCTTCATAGACAGCTTTTACCCGCTGCAGTTCCTTCTCGGCAAGTGTGCGTTCAAAGTCTAATTGATGAGCCAGTCGCCGGGCTTCATCGCTGTGTACTTCTTTTTCGAGGAGGTGATATTTATTGATATGATACGCATATTTGTCCCACTGTTCGCGCGCTGAATATGTATCGGCAAGTGCTTTATGGATTTCGTAGGATTCTTTTTTGGTGCCGAATTCTTCAAACATAGTCAGCGTTTGCAGAAAGTAATTCTCGGCAATGTCAAGATTATATCCTTCAAAATCAGGATGTGCATAGATGAGCCCGAGCTGACCGAGGGTAGTGGCTTCATAGACTTTATTGCCGACCTGCCGGTACATTTCGAGCGTTTTTCGGTAACATTCGAGTGCTCGGATGAAGTCCGACTGAAGGAAATAAATCGAGCCGATATTTGCCCAACTGTCGGTAATGATCGACATGTGGCCCTTAACCTGTTCAATTTCAATAGCTTTGTAATAATATTCCAAGGCAGTGGAAAGTTCGCCCAAGGTCTGATGCAGATTCCCGAGATTACAATAATGCCGTATCACGCCTTCCTGATTATCAATTTCAAGATCCATTGCCAGGGCGCGGTTGTAGTACTCGAGTGCACGTTTATAATCGGGAAGGTTCGCATAGACAAGGGCGATATGACCGAGATGCTTGGCGATGTCTTTTTTTCGCTGAAGCCGCTCATCAATTTCAAGGGCGCGGTAGTGATAATCAAGCGAACGTGAATAATCGGAGAAATTCCAGTAAACAAGTCCTATACAACTGAGTGCATTAGCTTTGCCGGGCAGATTGGCGGTGCGGTCGGATAGTTCAAGAGCCGCCAGAAAAAATTCGAGTGCCTGATGATAATTTCCGATGCTGCCTTGTGACGAACCCCGCAGCTGAAATGCCTGCAGGCGTTGTTGCAGCACCTCTGCATCGGTATAACCATCGTCACTGTCAGCAGTATCGGTGGCCCGGAGAATTTCTACGCCTATAGCATCTGCTTCATCAAAATGCCATTTATCCAATGCAGTCTGCCCTTCGTTCAGAAGCCGCATAAATTCATCGTGATTCATATAGTCCTCCCATGATCCGTTCTATTGTCATGCTTCATTGAAGATATCCACCTGCGGGCGGACTACTCCATCCTCTTGAAGCGCTCCCGGCCGTCATTTCTTTCCAAACTTAGGATTACGTACCAGTTCTTCATCCGTCAACGATTGTAAAAACGCTATGAGGTCGTTCTTTTCATCCTGCGTAAGATTCAGCGGCACAATGCGGGAATCTTTATTGATAAATTGCTTGCCGCCTTCGTTGTAATGGTCGAGCGATTCCTCAAGCGTGGCGAGATGCCCGTCGTGCATATACGGCGCCGTCAGTGCGATATTACGGAGCGACGGCGTCTTGAACTTCCCCACATCACTCGGATTACGGGTGAAATCATGGCGCCCTTTGTCGTAATAATGCGTAAAGAGTCCCGTGCTGTGGAAGTCATTATCCGTGAAGTTATACCCTGAATGGCACGCCGCGCACTGCGTTCGAGTGCCAAAAAACAAGTCTTTCCCGCGCTTCTCACTCGCCGTTAGTGCCGATGTATTCCCTTGAATAAATTGGTCATACCTCGAATTTCCCGATAGCACCGTGCGGATAAATGCTGAAATTGCCTTCATCGCCAGCCGACTCGTGGGCACTGTGCCGGTTCCGAATGCGCGCGTAAATTGCGCTACATACTGAGAATCATTCTTCAGGCGTTCGTCAATCACCGCTACATCAGCCCGCATCTCGGCCGGATTGGTAAACGCAGCAAAGGCCTGCTCCTCAAGCGAGGGAGCCCGGCCGTCAAAAAACAAACTCGGTGCGTACGCAGAATTTACCACCGTCGGCGAATTCCGATTGCCAAGCTCGCCATTGACCCCACGGCTTACCTGCATTCCGCCATCGGTAAAGGCAAATTCCTGCTTGTGGCAATTCGCGCAAGCAATTGTATTATCAGAGGATAAGCGTACCTCGTAGAAAAGACGACGACCAAGCTCGATCTTTTCGGCATTGATAGGATTGTCGGCAGGAATCGGAAATTGCGGGAAGCCGGCAGGAAGGACATAATCAACTTGGTTGGCTGGACCGGGGTCGGTCGTCGGACATCCGATAAATGTCACCGACAGCGAACAGAGAAGCAAGGACAAAAGTCCATGCTTCATCTGTCGATTCAGAATTCTATGAAGTGAAGTATTCATAGCGATTAAAGAAGTTATGGAAGGTTCATTTTTTTAATTTGTTCATGTTCTCAAATTTATCTTTGAATTCACGGAGTTCACGACCTTTAAGCCCAAATGTCGCAAGTGTTTCATCACTCGGGAGTTCGCTTAGCATCGATGCCAGCGCATTTGCCTCCAGCCGGGAGAATCGCACCGAATGAAGTGTGTAATCTTCATACGCTTCCCAAGCCACGGGCACAATTTCGCGAACGATTTGTGCCATTGCCTCGCCATAGACCCGGATCTCGTACTGTGCATGGGAGTCCATGCGTAACTTCAAGAAATGGAATAAATTATGTAAATCAATTTTCCAGTACCATTCCGTATAATTCGACACCGGAAGATTAATGCGGGCAATTTCCCGCGCTACACCCATGTCGAGGAGTTCCTGATATTCAGCATACATTTGATTCTGCGAGCTCTCGAATTTCCCGGCAATTTGCTCGGCCTGGTCAAGTGGGAAGGTCTCGTCTGAACGTCCTTGCTTGTTCATCGTGCTCTGCGGACGGATATTTTCGAGTGACGGGATGTAGAATTCATCCTTCATTTCGGAGTAGCGTCCGCTGTATTCATTGACATTCGCCGTGCGGTGGCGGATCCACTGACGCGCTATAAATATAGGTAACTTAATGTGAAATTTGAATTCCACCATCTCAAAAGGCGTCGTGTGCTGATGACGTAATAAATACCGGATCAATCCTCTGTCCTCCGTCAGGCGCTTGGTGCCCTCACCATACGACACGCGGGCGGCTTGTACGATCGAATGATCGTCGCCCATGACATCGACAAGTCTCACAAAACCCTTGTCCAAACACGCTATTTCTTTGCCGATACTGCTCATAAATATTCTATTCGTTGAATCAATTGCTGTTACTGGAAATTATTCTGAAAATCGAGCGTAGGAATGCTCAATTCCAACGGCGAAATTACGTAAAATTATTGAAGGAATCGTTCGCGGGAGAACTTAATACACTTCCCCTTCACCCTCAAGCCGCGACCGTTTTTTCTCTATTGCCGCTAATTTTAAGCCCACTGCTTCGGCGAGATTGATGCCCCGCGCGTTGGCATAATTACAGAGCGCAATAAACACGTCCGCCGCTTCATCAGCTATCCTCTCGTCGGCTATAGACTTACCTTTCCAGCGCTTTTTTTCGAGGTTGGCGAGTTCGCCTGCTTCACCACAAAGCTCAAGGCAGAAAAATTCCGGACTCCGCACCGGAAAACATGCATTCTGATACGCGTCAAAATTATGCTGAATGACCGGCATTCCTGCCTGCACAGACTCAATGAGCCGTTCGGATAACTCGATAGATTGTTTTGAATTCATAGGATAATTATAATTACCGAACCACCGATACAGGAATAATGGAAATGCCGTCTGAAGTCACCAGGCGAACATAATACGCGCCTGCCGGAAGCCCGATGGAATTCCACGGGAATTCATGCGTGCCGGCTGCAATAGTTCCGTTGTAAATAGTTGAAATAGATACACCTGTGAGCGAGTATATGCTAAGATTGGCAGAGCAGGCGCTTGACGTTTCGAAGCGAATCATCGCAATGCCTTGCGCAGGATTCGGCGTGGCGCTGAGTCCGGTTTGTGCGGAAGTATTGCGTTCAAATACTCCCACGACTGCCTTCTTTTGAATTTGAATTCTCTCGGCAGTGCGGGTAACTTTTCCATCGGCCGAGGTCTGCGACGAAGCCGTGACTTCGACGGTACTTCCGGGTGGGATATCAGTGATTTTAATTGGCTTACCATCAGCATCAAAGATGGTCGTCGTGCTGTCGATGACGTATTCCTGATTGCCGATGACGGCTGTTTGCTTGGTGCTTGAGTGGAAGACGGCGCGTAAAAACACCACCTGACGCATCATCACATAATACGCCGTGATGTCGGTGCCTGCGCTCCAGGCGCCTTCGACGACGACGGAAGCGCCGAGCTTGAGGTCGCTGAAGGTGACGAGTTCGCCTTTTTCATTGGTAAATTCAGTTGAGTCCATGACCGTAAAATGCAGTCCTGACGCCGTAAATCCTGTCGCATCAAGCGTATCGACGCGTCCCACCAAATGCACGTACTGCGCTGAATTATCATCGGCTTTTTCAATCCGTATCGCTTTTTTCGTACGGTCGGGCATGAAATGGTAGAGCACATGAATAAAATTCCCTGTCTGCAGGCCGGCTAAATTCGCCACATTTTCAAATTGTGTCTCGGCATTGACTTCGAGTGTAAGTGTGCCGATGGAAATACTCGTTGCAGTCTTGGCGGTGACCGGACCGCTCACATCGTACTCAAGGAACGAACCTTCAATAATTTTAATGACTTCGGCAATATTACGTCCGTCGTCGGTCGTGCGTCCGGTGACGGAAGCGAAGGATTGCGGCTTGATATCACCCATATAATCGACAAATTTACGGTTGTTGTAGTCGATATCGGTAAGAATGGTCTGCTCGGTGGCCTCGAACGGCACCCCGCTGATGGTAATGACACGCGTGGAAGTATTGAGCGAATCGACCACGCCGCCGAATTCGAAGCGCGCTTCGGTGATGTCATCTTCCACATAGATTTCGGTGGCAATATAGCGCTGATCGGCGAAGATGCGCTGCACGAGCATTTCTACGTAATTACCATTTTTAATAGACTTAAAGGTAACTTCTTTTTGTAATACACCCTTGTAAATCTTCGTCGCGGAGTTTGTCTCGACAGCAATTCCATGCACGGTGAGCGTGCTGTCGGCTCTATCCTCGACGAGCCCGCGGAGCACGAATTTGAAGTCCGCCTGCTCAATAACCACCACACCTAACCTATAAAATTTACTGATGTCGGTAAAGTCCGGTTGTATCGAAAACAGCGCGCAGAATGAGCCGTTTGTCACATCCGCTTTGGTAGCAGGTGTGCCGTCGGAGAAGTAGAATTTCGTATCCTGCAGCAGTGGGAAGGGATAATCGTCGGCAACCAGGGTATTGTCGGTGATTTCCTGTACCGGCAGGAGCCCGAGGAAGCTCCCGAGTTGGATGAATTTTGCTGTATAGGTATCCTTACTGACTTTCGTAGCAACGACTTGGATATACTCTTCAGGCATGAGAGCCGAGAGCGGGAGCGAACGTTCTTTGCCGAGGGTAACGCGCAGATTATCGGGCAGGGTGACTGTTTTACCGGCAATCGTGAGGGTATTTCCCTTCACATCGGTGACATAATCGGTAATGGTCGCGTCATATCCAATGCCGTCTGAAATGATATAAATGCTGTCACCGTAGTCACTTGCACTCACGCCGTAGGATGTACGCGTGCCGACAGCGCGAACGGCATAGCCGAGCTCGAAGCTATTCGTATCCGGGAATTCGATTCTTTTGCCGTCGATCCCGATTATGGTCGAAAAATAGCTGCTGTAGGATACCGAGACCGAGTCGTCGAGGCCAAGGGAATAGGAGGATATTGACGACAGTAATCCGGTGTAGCTTGCGCGGGTCGTCGCATCGACAATACGCATAGAAATCAAAGTATTATCATTAATTCCTTCGTTAAAGACTGCCTTGACGATCATTCCCATTTGAAAGAGGGAATCGGGAATTTCGCTGCCGGATTGGTCATAAAATTTCGTGTCGGTAGCCACAAGCATTTCCGTGCCTTGGATGATAATGAGTCCCGGACCACCGGGGAAAAATAAATCCAAGATACCGGTCATCGTTCGCTGAGCGGCCGGCTCGGTGGCGGCGGCGGCATCATTTACTTTGACAGGCGCGCGCGCGCCATGATGCTTGGGAGTAACAGTCGTATAGAGCGGAGAATTTCCACGAAAGACGGGCACAGTAGTGGCCTGTACGACAAGAGGTTGGATGCTGCATGCGATGGTAATACATGCACAGAAAGCATAGACAAGCCGAAGAAGTAACGTGTTCATGTTGAAGTAAAAGTATAATACAAAAGGAGATACTAACGGCAAAAATACCACTTTTTCCTGAAGCTGAGTAACAATGAAAATGTTAATTCCTTAAGGAATCAATTCATCAGGTAATTCATAAGCTTAAAATTGCAGCATCCTTGTATTTTTGTATAATTATATTCTTTTACTATTCTGCAATCCGTGATGCTTCGTCGCTCATTTCTGCAATCATTGTCTGTTTTACCGGTACTTTCTACTTCTATGGAACTCTCACATCTCACATCGCTGACCGATACTTTTGCTGTGACCGAGAAGATGCCCGTGCTCTTTATCGGTCATGGTAATCCCATGAATGCGCTCATGGATAATCCTTTTACACAGTCACTCTCGGCTGTCGGGAAAGCGATTAAGCAGGCGCATAAGCCGAGCGCAATTCTCGTGGTATCGGCGCATTGGCTCACGAAGGGAACGTATGTGTGTACGCATCCGAATCCTGAAACAATTCACGACTTTGGCGGCTTTCCTGATGAACTTTTTGCCGTGCAGTACCCGGCGAAAGGGTCACCGGAATTTGCTGCGCAGACGGCGGCACTTGCCAAAGAAATTCAGAAGACATCCGAGTGGGGGCTTGACCATGGTGCGTGGACAATTCTCAAGCATTTATTTCCGCTTGCCGATGTGCCGGTGTTTCAGCTCAGCATTGATTATCATCAGCCGATGCAGTATCATTTTGACCTGGCGCGGCACTTGCAGTCTTTGCGCGACAAAGGGGTGTTGATACTTGGAAGTGGTAATATTGTTCATAACTTACGACTCAGCATGGGCAAGCTGCAGCGTGGTGAGTCGGACCCGTATGACTGGGCGGTAGAGTTTGACGAATGGACTAAAAAGAAGCTCATTGACCGTGATTTCAAGAGCTTGATTGATTATCGGAAATTCGGCAAAGCGGCGGACTTGTCGGTGCCCACGGTGGACCATTATGTACCGATGCTCTATAGTGCGGCTCTTGCAGGCGCGAGCGAACCTATCCATCAATTCTACGAGGAAGTGACCTTCGGCGGGTTGAGCATGAGGTGTTTTCAGGTCGGATAACGCGCTGTATTATTAAGCCGATACCGCCGGTTGGGTCATAAAAAAAGCCGCGTGTCAATTTGATACGCGGCTTTTTTATGCAGAAGTACTGATTATTTGACGATACCGGCGCGCTCAAGGCATTTTGCGTAGAGTTGCTGATATTCATGCACTGAGGGTTCACGCTCGATACCGGCGCGGTATTTCATGAGAGCCAGACCGTAGAGTTTGTTTTGCTCATAGAGCGAAGCGGTCACGATTTCCGACCAAGCACTGCTTTCGCCGAGCTCTTCGCGGATGGTTTTGGCTTCTGCTTCGATTTGACCTGCCTGCTCATCGGTGAGGATGCGGAAGGTGTTGTTGGCGAGTTGTACTGCGGGCTTGTTTTTCAAGCGAACGCTCCAGCCGTAGAGTTTACCTTTTTCGAGGGAGCTCACATCGAGTGAAAGCGCGTTGACGTCGAGATTTTCTTCACGGATTTTCGTGCCGATCGAGTCGGTGATCGTCAGGATGACCGAAGGGTTGGCAGCAGAAGCCGAGGATTTGTCGCTTGATTTGTCGCCCGTTGAGTGCGGGGCATCAAATTTAGGAGCATCATCACAGATTCTCCAGGCGAGTGTGACGGTCTGACCGAGGATATTGGTCGAGTTTGGCGAGTCGAGGCAAAGCTTATTGACACTGTTCGACATTTTGCTTGTCGCACCGGTGAACTGCATGTTTTGCTGATACCGGGAGTCTTTTTTGTCGGCGCCTTTGGTCAATTCATCCATGACATAGCCGGCAAATTTTCCGGCTACACCTTTGCCGCTTTGAGCCTGACCGGAGAGATCGCTGACAGCAAACGACCCGGGAGATTTCACTTCGATGGTCTTGCCGCTTGTATGCACGAGGATCGCCATTCCGCCGGCATCGACTTTGATTTTGTCCTTGTCTTGCAGCTGCACACCTGTGCGGAGGGCTTTCCAATCGGAGCCTCCATCGGCCGAAAAGCTTGCGCTCCGGGCTGTCATTACTCTGAATGCCGGGGATTGGGCTAGGGTACTCTGGGCGAAAACAAACATACAGGCAATGGCCCAAATGCCTGCTGTATATATGCTTTTTAGCGTTGATGTCATTATGCTTCTCCTGATAAAATGAAGTAATAGCTTGTATTGTTTATGTTGTGCTGCTCTTTTTTCTCCACCTTGAAATCCGCTGCTGCACCTTTTGCGGAAGCGGCTCCACCAGATTGAGATATATTTCTAATGAGTTCGCCGATAAGAAACTAGCCAACACGGCGACAGTCAGGTCGATACTGATGTTAAAATACAAAAATACGCTAATCATGGCTACAAGCAATAGAATTGGTTCTATCAACAGAATGATAGCCGAAATCAGCTCGAAATAGTTCGGGTATTTTTCATATATCCTCTTGAAAATAAGCATATTGCCATAGCATATAATAACAGCGATCAATATTGAAAGCCATTGCGGCAATTCCGTGATAAATGATCCATTCAATATCATCGATATCACATTGGCATGTATTACCAGCCCATACATATCACGGTCGGTATGACCGGCATACTGGGGATTCATGGGCGTAAAAAACTTATCCTCGAGCGAGAGCGTATCGCCGAGATACCTGCCGAGATACCCGAAAAGAACTATTTTTCCCCGCAAAAATTCCAACTCTTCCGGTGAGTAAGTGCCAATATCGGTATCTGCGGCCAAAAAGTAATTCCAATTGCCGCGATAATTGATAATTTCCGATTTATTATTTCTTTTGAGGAAGGTCTGTGCCGCTGCTGAGTCATATCCCTGCGCTACCCGCACCGGAAAGCTCACCTCCCGTGCTGAGCCCACCGATTCGATCGGGGTAACAATCCGCACGGTGCGGAAGTCTTGGGTAATTACATTGGCAAATCCCGATGTCGTGTATTGTGAAAACACCTGCGGCGAATGGATGAGCGAATCCCAGCGGCCGGCATCTTCATTCCAACCGGTCAGCTTCGAGACCAAGGTCACATTACCCGCAGTGGCAAGTGCTTTGGCGACGATGGAGTCCGATTCGGGGTCCTGACTATTAAGCAGCAAAAAATGATCTATGCCGATCACTTTCGGCTTGTGGGGCGCTATGGCAAGGATCATTTCACCAATTTTTTTCTTGGGAAATTCACCGGTATTAATGAGCACAATATTGGTATCAATCGGCTGCTCGGGACGTAATTTCGAATACACAATGTCCGTGAGCTTGAAGTCCGAAAGCGCCTTGCCAAAGGGCTCCAAAAACTGTATATTCAGCGTGATATTTGAGATGATTGCTATCAGCAAAAACACAAAAATCGTAGCAAAAAAACAGGATTTATTCCATAAAAATTTCATAGCTGTCTGCTGTATTGCATAAGATGCCGGACTCAGAGCCAAGGCTTAGTTAGAGATACAAAGGATACAAAGGACACAAGGGACAAAAGGGACAAAAGGGACAAAAGATATTACTGTCAATTAAATGGTGGGCTTACAACTTACGACTTATCGACTTACGACTTATTACATTGTCATTTAAGTTTTGACAGAAAGCGCTATATTGTCATTTTTTTGGAGGAACCATGGCAAAATCTCATCTTCGATTGAGTAAAACAGATCGAACAGAATTACAAGCACTATCAAAACAGAATACCTTGTCGGTTAAGATTTACAAGCGGGTTTTATATCTGCTTGCCTTAGATGCCGGACGAACCTATCAATCAATTACGAAGGAATATTCGATAACGCCACCGGTACTTCGACGATTGATAGATAAATACAAAGCATTTGGTTTAACAGGACTTTACGACAAGCCCAGATCCGGTCGTCCGGTTGTTATTTCCGGCCAACAACGGGCACAAATCACAGCATTGGCGTGTAGTCAGGCACCCGAAGGCTATGCAAAGTGGTCGTTACGCTTACTCTCCGAGAAGATTGTCGAATTAGAGATTTGCGAGCATATTAGCCATGAGCATGTATCAAAGATATTAAAAAAAACGAACTTCAACCGCACCTGAAGCGCACATGGTGCATAGCAAAAGTTGACGGCATCTTCTTAGCCAAGATGGAGAAGATTCTTCAGCTTTATGCTCTGGAATACAATCCTGATTTCCCTGTTGTATGCTTCGATGAACGTCCCTGCTTTCTTATTGGCGATAGAGTTGAACCCATAGCGATGCAAACAGGCGTAGTGGCCAAGGAGCACTACTCTTACTCTAAGAACGGCTCCTGTAGTTTGCTTGCGATGATTGAACCTTTGAGCGGAAAACGCTGTGCTCAGGTCTATGATCAGCGAACAAAGAAAGAGTACACATTATTCATGCAGGAGATAGCTAAAGCATATCCAACGGCTCATAAAATAAGAGTAGTACAAGACAATCTTAACACGCACAACACGGGTTCATTTTACGAACATCTGCCTGCAGAGCAAGCATTGGCGTTGGCTGAGCGATTTGAATTTTACTATACGCCGAACTCCTCATCGTGGCTCAACATGATAGAAATTGAATTTTCAGCGTTAACGAAACAGTGTCTCAATCGTAGAATTCCAAACAAAGAAAAGCTAGCTCAAGAGATAGTTGCCATCATCAAACGCAGAAATGATAAAGCAATAAAAATTGAATGGCAATTCTCGATTAAGACCGCAAGAACAAAGATGGCAACTAAATATCAGAAGGTCAATCCTGATAATAGAACATCTGACAAAACTTAGATGACAATGTACTTATCGACCTACGACTTATCGACTTACGACTTATCGACTTATCGACTTACGACTTATCGACTTTCAACTTATCGACTTTCAACTATAAAAAAAAATCACCATTTCCCGAAATCCCAGCGCACACCGAGGCCCACGCCGGCTCTTAGCTGCAGCTCCGGTAAATTCCCGCCGAAACGTGTCGTCGTCAGAAAATCAAGATCTACAATAGAAATATGAAAGCTTAGCCCTGTTGAAACGGTATAGTACGAATAGCTTTCCTGAGAGCCGGGACCAATCGATGGGAATCCCTGCGAACCGAGACCGAAGCTCAGACGGAAAAATTCTTTGAGGACCACACCAATCTCTGCCTCTGCAAACATCTTACTTTCAGGGGGATTGACGAATCCTGAGTCGCGCCGGAGCTCCTGCCGGAGAAATTGAGTCATTCCCTCTGCCGAAACCGTACCGATTGTCCCAAAGACGGCGTAAAATGTTCCACGAGATGCCCCCTCTCGCACACTCGGCCGATAGCCGAACATCGCCTGCACCTGACCAAAACTCGCGCCTTCGGTGCGCTTTGATTGCATTGTCCCTATATCTGAACCATAATAATAGCTGAGCTTGGGTATCCAGTGATCGATGATGGACAGGCGCTCGATACTGTCCCGTATGCCGGCGAGGCGGATGCGCTCCATTTCTTTCAGGCGACGTTGTGCCTCTTGCTCACGCTGCACACTGAGCTGAAAGTCGAGATTACGCTGCCGCTCCGCTTCGACGGCATCGCGCAGGCTGTCCTGCGAGCGTTGCTGAGCAATTTTCTGTGCTTCGTTGATTCTATTAATACTGTCTTGGGCACGTTGCATGGCGATTTTATTCTGTTCAAGCGTATTGAGCAGACTATCCTGCGCAGCGCGTAAGCGGAGAGAAAGTGAGTCCACCTCTTTGATGAGTCCCGAGTCGAGATATTGAATGTGATTGGCATCAAGGGCCGAGCGCAATGACTCGGTCTTGATGGCAAAATTGATGTTCTGTGCGCGGCCACCGCCTTCAAAACGTGAAACGACCATACCCGTCACCTGGGCAAAACGGTTGAGAATCGGACCGCCGCTGTTACCGGGATTGATCGAGGCGTCAAATTGTAATAAATACGGTGTGGCAACCGAAGGCATGAGATTGGAAATAATACCCTTGGTGATTGTAAATTCAATACCGAAAGGACATCCGATCGCCGCCACATCTTCACCCTGCTGCACAATGCCGTCAGGCGCTATCGGCAGCACCGGACGCCGACCGGTAGCGTCAATCTTCAGAATAGCAATGTCTTTCTTGGGGTCTTTATAGAGAATTCTGCGGCAAGGAAAGATGGTATTGTCTTTAAATTTAATAATAATAGCACCGAGCGAATCGGCATCCTCAATCACATGGTAATTCGTGAGAATAATCCCGGATGGATTAACCAAAAAACCCGAACCATTCTCCGAGTCGCCGTTTTTAATGAGAACGACCCCGGGGCTTGCTACTTCATAGACCTTGCGGGAGTCCAGCTGCTGCTGCTGAGCAAGAGCGATAAGCGATGGGAGGGAAAAAAATGCGAGACAAAGAAGTAAACGTATTATTCTCATTCTTCAATCCTTTATCGGTTCGGATAATCTAAGTAACCGTATAATGAATAAATACAGTACAGGGAAATGTTGCCGGTAGAATACTCAGCTGCTCTTTCCGCAGACCGACCATCAGGTGCCGGCAAGCATTCACTATCGGTAGAATTAACTGCAAATTGTGTAAAATCAGGAATATACACAAGCAGTATTTTTAATTTCAAGTATATCAAGGAAATATATACTTCGGCGGGAGAATATCATTTTTGCACGACCGGAGTATGGTGGAACAATCGAACGCTAATGTTTCATAGGTCTATGATTGAAAGGTAGTTAGGTGCAGGCATGCAGCCGCATCGATCACCCATGCCTGTCTTCGATACCTGCCATTAGTCCTGCTTCCCGCGTATTCCCGAGAGAAGGAGGGCGATAATCGTCAGACCGAGGCCGAGCTCAGGGAGCCAGTCGCCATACTGCACATAGAATGTCTCACCATCCAAGAGCGGAATCTCCTGCGCGAGTCCAACTGATTGATATTGCTTGGCAGTAGAATACGACGAACCCGACGGCGCAATGAATCCAGAGATACCGGTATTGGCGCATCGGGCAATCGCCCTGCGACTTTCAATTGCGCGCATAGCGGCAATTTCATAATGCTGCGCCGGACCAAAGGTATGGTTATACCATGCATCATTCGTAATGACGACGAGCATATTGGCACCCTTAGCAGCATAGTGCCGCACAAAATCAGGATAAATCGACTCGATGCAGATAATACAACCGATACGGGCCGTGTCGCCGCTTTTGAGCGCAAGCGGGAGCGGCTTTTGTTCTTTGCCCTTCATCCAGTTAGAGATGCCTACACCCCATTCAAGCCATTTGACCATTACCGGAAAGACATCGACAAACGGAATATACTCGGCAAACGGCGTGAGCCGCATCTTGCGGTGAATCGGATACTCACGGCTCTCAAGCGTGTCGGGCTGGAGGAGAATCGCGGAATTATGCGCCGCAAAGAGCAGATTCGGATCACCGCGGAAGGGCTTCGCCATCGGTGGCGCATCGGCCGACGGCGGGAAGGTCACGATTTCGGAAAAACCGGTCAGAAGCGCGGAATTTGATTTGATAAGTTCTCGTTGCAGGAAGCCAAAGTGATGTTCGCTGCTCACCCTCATCCCAAGATACGGGATCGATGTTTCGCTCCAGAGCGCAAGGTCAAATTTGCTTCTCGCGGCGAGAGAATCCTGGATTTTCAGGTGCAGCAGTACTTGTTCATACGTGTCGCTTTCCCACTTTTGCCATGGGTTGATATTGGGCTGAATCACAGCGACCGTTATCTTGTGATTCGTTTGTAACGACTGTGCAGGTGAGTATTTAGGTAATTGAATGAATCCATAGACAAGCGGGAGAAGAATGAGCGGGGCAACGGAAAGTCCGCCACGGAGGGCATAGAATTTCCAGGATTGTGCGCTGCCGGACGGCGTAAAAGCACCCTTGGAGCGGAATATCCAATAGGCAATAATAGAATTAATCAGCGTGACTAAAAAGGTAATTCCCCAGACGCCGGTACTGTCGGCAAGCTGCACAAAAGGCAGGAAATCAATCTGTGAATAGCCGAGCGAAAGCCATGGATACGACGCGTCCGACAAGCTGTGTGCCCACTCAAAGGCAGTCCAGACAAAAGGAAAAACGAAGAGTCCGCGCATGAGCCCAAGTCGATTACGGATAAAGCGATACGCTATAATCGGCACCATGAAAAAAAACGGATGCCCGAGCCACAATGCAATGCCTGATGCCATTAAAAACGGATCGGCATTCGGCTGCCAGGAGCTCACCCACCAATTACCGATGCCGTGAAAGGTGAAAAAAAACAGGTACATCACCCCGAGGCGTTGCTTGCGAGAAGCCGTCCGCTCAAGCGCGAAAAACAGCGGAACGAAGCCGATATACGGCAGGATAAACAAGCTGACCGGTGAAAAGCCAAGAGCGAGCAACGCGCCGCCGATAAACGCCAAAAGATAGATATTCATGAAGTATTCCTATGGATAAAACGTGCCTCAAATTTACGGTAATTTCACCGAATGCGAGGGAAGAATCGGGCTCTCGAAAATTTGACGGAACGGAATTTAAGAAAAAGTGTATTTTTGCCAATCGGTTTTGCCGTTGTTTTGCCCTCATATCGGCTGCCGAATAAATGACGTTTTCGAAAATTGTTTCTCTTCCTACGTAAAAACTGGAGAAAATATGGATTTGAACGCCTCGCCCGTTGGCTCGCCGGTGATTGATGACATGGACAACCCACCCGCATTTACGCTTGGTATCGAAGAAGAATATATGATGATCGACCCAGAGACGTTTGATCTGAAGTCTCATATAAATATGGAGCTTCTGTCAAAAGGTCGCACGCTTCTCCACGAGCACATCAAGCCCGAAATGCATGGCTCCATGCTCGAAATCGGCACAAGTGTCTGTCAGAACGCACGGGAAGCTAAATTTGAACTAACCAAAATGCGCTCGATTATCTGGCAGCTCGCCCGTCAAAATGGACTCCTCGTCGGCGCCGCAAGTACGCACCCGTTTGCCCGCTGGCAAGATCAGGAAATTTACCCCGATGAGCGCTACCGCGTCCTCGTCGAAGATATGCAAATGCTTGCCCGCTCGCTCCTCATCTTCGGCATGCATATTCATATCGGTATAGAAAATCGGGAGTTACAGGTGCAGATTATGAACGAAATGCGGTATTTCCTGCCGCATATTCTCGCAATTACCACCAATTCTCCCTTTTGGATGGGACAAAATACCGGACTCAAATCCTACCGTTCGAAAGTATTCGAACGCTTCCCACGCACAAATCTTCCCGATGAATTCAGCAGTTGGGCCGAGTACGAGGGATACGTCAACTTCTTAATCAAAACCGGCTGCATCGACAATGCCAAAAAAGTATGGTGGGATATCCGTCCGCATCCATTCTTTCCGACGCTTGAAGTGCGCATCTGCGACCTGCCGATGAGAGTCGATGAGACAATCGCAATCGCCGCGCTGTGCCAGGCACTTGCCAAAAAACTCTATACCTTATACAAGAAAAATCTCAGCTTCCGCCGGTATTCCAGGGCGCTGATAATGGAGAATAAATGGCGGGCAGTGCGCTACGGACTCGAAGGAAAATTGATCGATTTCGGCAAGCAAAAAGAGCTCCCGGCAAAAGTGCTCGTACGCGAACTCCTTGAATTTGTGGATGATGTGGTCGATGAGCTCGGCTCGCGCCGCGAAATAGAATACATCTATCAAATCCTCGAAATGGGCAGCGGCGCCGATCGGCAATTACGCGTCTATGAGCAGACAAAAAGCTATGAAAAAGTCGTCGAGTATATTCACTCCGAGACCACAATGGGACTCATCGAAGATGCGACAAGCTATATTTCCAATCTGCATCTGCCCTCACAGGATGCATTGCAGGAGAAATTAACCTCGCTGACGCCGACGAAACTGGTGTAATGACTCTATTGTATTCGTTTAAATAGTAAACAAAAGTAAATCAGAACAATTGCCCGATTCTCTCAGATGTAGAATTAACAACAACTCAACTCAAGCACAAATCGAGGTACACACTCTATGGCAGTAGCACTTCCATTTAATTTCAAAGAGTGGATCGACGAACACCGTCATCTGCTCAAGCCGCCGGTCGGTAATGCGCAAATCTATAAGGATACGGAATTTATCGTGATGGTTGTTGGCGGACCGAATTCCCGGAAAGACTATCATTACAACGAAGGCGAGGAGTTTTTCTATCAAATCGAAGGCGATGTGGTCGTCAAAATTATTGATGATGGCGTGCCGAAAGATATTCATATCCGCGAAGGGGATATTTTCCTTTTGCCGCCGCGCACGCCGCACTCGCCGCAGCGTGGGGCAGGGACCGTGGGACTCGTGATTGAGCGCCGCCGTGAAAAGACCGAACTCGATGCATTTATGTGGTTTTGCGAGAATTGCGGAACGAAATTATACGAAGAATTCTGCGAGCTCACCGACATCGTGGCTCAATTACCCCCGATATTCAAGCGCTATTACGGTTCGGAAGAGCATCGCACATGCAGCAAGTGCGGCACTGTCATGCAGCCACCTCCGCCACCGCCGCAGAGTTAAGTGAATAAAGATGCACAAACGGATTATTCCTGAGGAGTAATCCGTTTTTGTTTGCAGTACGGTAAGGAAATTTTCAGGCGGCAGTTTCGCCTGCCAATCTTTACAGGAAAATCCGTATTTTTGCCAAGAATTAACCACGAAATCCTTTTGTATTTGCTGAATTTATGCGCGCAATTATTCCCGTAGCCGGTGTCGGCACTCGTCTCAGACCTCACACATACACGCTGCCCAAAGTGCTTCTGAATGTAGCCGGTAAGCCGATCCTTGGTCATATTTTGGATGCTCTTCAGCGTCAGAATATCGAGCAGGCGACGATTGTCGTGGGCTATATGGGCGACCTCGTCGAGGAGTATGTCCGCGCTAACTACTCGATGGATGTGGAATTTGTCGAGCAGGAAGAGCGCCTCGGGCTTGGGCATTCCATCTGGATTGCCCGTGAGACATTTGCGAAGGACGAGCCGCTTCTCATCATCCTCGGCGATACGATTTTTGATGTTGATCTCTCGCTTGCGACCACCTCAACGTGCAGCACACTCGGCGTGAAAACGGTCGAAGATCCCCGCCGCTTCGGTGTGGTCGAGACGGTAAATAATTTTATCCTCAAGCTTGTTGAAAAGCCCGAACATCCCACCTCACACCTTGCACTCGTCGGTCTATATTTTATTCAAAATCCTACACTTCTCACCGCGTGCCTCGACGAAATGATGGCAAATAACATCCGCACGCGCGGCGAATATCAGCTCACCGACGCACTCCAAATGATGATCGACCGTGGTGAACAGTTCACAACGTTCCCCGTCGAGGGCTGGTACGACTGCGGCAAGCCGGAGACGATGCTCGATACAAATCGCTACTTACTCGACAAGCACCCGCTGAACCGCACATTCCCTTGTTCGGTCGTAATCCCGCCGGTCTTTATCGCACCGACGGCGACCGTCCAGAATTCGATTATCGGTCCATACGCCACCGTCGCCGAGGGAGCCACGGTCTGCGATAGCGTTGTGCGTGATACGATTATCAGCGACGGCGCGACGGTCACCTCCTCGCTGCTTGAGCAGTCGATTATTGGTAATAATGCGGTCGTTCGCGGTAAGTTTTCACGGTTGAATGTGGGGGATTCTAGTGAGATTGATAGGAGTTAGGAGTTGGAAGTCGGTAAGTCGTAAGTCGTAAGTCAGTAAGTCGTAAGTTTTTAAAAATAGAATGCTTCACCGCTGTCATTCTGAGAGAGTCTTCGAACGAAGAATCGCCACTATACAGGTAAATTTATGGCTGAATTCTATGTTTATATTTTGTCAAATCCGTATCGTACGCTGTATATTGGAGTGACAAATAATCTCAAACGCAGAATTTATGAGCACAAGCAGAAAATAGTCGAGGGATTTACGCAAAAATATGATATTACAAGACTTGTTTATTTTGAGCAAACAACGGATATTCGCTCTGCTATACAACGTGAAAAACAATTAAAGGGGTGGCTTCGGGCAAAAAAAATTACATTAATTGAGTCAGTTAATCCAAATTGGCAGGATTTAAGTGAATCATGGTTTGAAGAGAGTTTAGGGTAATACCGATATGATTTTAATAGTAACGTATTTACAACAATGCTGTCATTCTGAACCCTTCTTAGAGTGAAGAATCGAAACTTGCAGTAAAGTCAGAGTATTACGCCATCATCAAGTTTCGATTCTTCGGCCACTGCGACTCCCTCAGAATGACATACTTTTTAATCTGTTTTGGTATAAGAAGGGTTCAGAATGACAGTGCTGTTATTAAATACGTTATGATTACATTCATATCTGTAAGAATCAAACTGTAAGCACGACGGTAAAGCATGAGGCGATTCTTCACTTCGTTCAGAATGACAGAGGAAGAAAGTACGCTACCAAATAAATTGAAAATACAATTTCCAATCATCATTCACTTTTCGGAGCTTTGCTATGAGACATTTTTTGACACTGTCGGTTTTCGTGCTTGCTGCGCTGCTTGGGGCTTGCGGGGATAATACTACTACACCTACGACTACTACGGGAGAGATATTTGGGCATTCCGGCCTAGCCAATGAATATTGGGTCCCAATGACTGATAATTCAGGAATTACGGGGCAGTTGATAGAGGATGGGAATGTAGTGCAGACCGTTACTACTCTTGCTGATGGTTCATTTAGTTTCAAAAATGTACAAGCCGGAGTATATGGTTTTCGGTTCTTTAAGCAGGGATATACATCGAATACAAATGACTTCAGAAAATTAGTTGATACAGCATCAACATATAATTTTCAATTTGTTGGGCGTGGAAAGTATGATTTAGGTAGATATTGGAGATCTTCGTTTATTGCTACTACGACTCCAGACTCCTCGTACTATCTGATTAAACCAGATATTCGCTATGAAGTGATTAAAAATATACAGCCGGTTGACAAGGTGTGGCTGAAGGATACAACCATTAGGTATAATTATAGTCCAGATTCTTCACACTACAGCACCGATTATATTAGCATCTACGGAATTGGTACATCCGAAACTCGAAAAATACGCTGTACGATAGAGTTTGAACGTGCATTGCCATTTCCAACAATGACAAGAACGGTTACAATAAATAATAAAACTCTTACGGTCGCAGCTAATGAACTTTCGACTGTGTATGAATTTACCAGTCCCAACATAATTGTGAAAGATTCACTCGGACGGATGATAACTAGCACGAGAAATGGAACTGCCTGTTCAAAGATAGATCAGCAGACGGTAGTATTACAAGCAACAACCGCTATTCCAAAAGGGCTTCGTAACTGGAATGATCCACAGAAAATTTCAAAAACCAACGAACTAAAAGTAAGTCTAACAGATTAAAAAACGCAAAGGTTGAATTGGAAAATTGACAGGTAAAGCATTCCCAACATAGTAGTTATCACAATATTTGAAATACAATTTCCAATCATCATTCACTTTTCGGAGCTTTGCTATGAGACATTTTTTGACACTGTCGGTTTTCGTGCTTGCTGCGCTGCTTGGGGCTTGCGGGGATAATACTACTACACCTACGACGATGACAGGAGAAATATACGGGGCAAGCGAACTCTATAACGAATACATGGTACAACTCGCTGATAAATCAGGTATTACTGCAGAGTTACTCGTAGAAGGAAAGGTAATTCAAACAGTCAGTACCACTCAAGATGGCACGTACACGTTCAAAAATGTGCCGCCGGGTGTGTATGGCTTTCGGTTCTTTAAGCCGGGGTACGTAATTTCTTATAGTGGAATTGATACGTCTGAATATTCTAATTTTCAATTTGTTGGTCAAGGACGATTGAAAACATCGACAATGTTAGGAACTCAGATATTCCAATCCATAGCCGAACCTGACACTTCCTTTTGGGCAATAAAGCCGGAAATTCGCTACGAAATAGTCAAAGAAGTGAAAGATGTGTATGATATATGGCTGAAAGATACGATCGAGAATGGTAAGCAAACGTATATCTATGGTGACGGAACAAAAGAAACATGGAAAATTAAGTTTACAATTAATTATGAACGTGCTTTACCGCTGCCGGAAATGCAGCGAAAGGTAAAGCTCGCAATTCAAGATGATGACAGAACTTATACCAACGATATTACCTTAACGGCTGATGCGAATGTACTTACGACAACGTATGACTATACCAGTCCGAATAGTATCGTTCGCGATAAAGCCGGAAAAATTGTGAGCTATATCGAGCGTCCGGGTAGTAAAACTGATATCCGTGCTAAAAAAATTACTCTTCAGGCGAGTTCGCTTATTCCCAACGGAATTAAACATAAGAAAGACCCACAAAGAATAGCAACATCCAATAAATTGACTGTAAGTCTAATAGATTAAAATCAATCAACATTTTTATTTTTTTATACTAATCTCAATCGTACTCAATGAGCAATTATCTCTTTACATCGGAATCTGTTTCCGAGGGGCATCCCGATAAAATATGCGACCAAGTGTCCGACGCAGTACTTGATGCCGTTCTCGCGGCAGATCCTACCGGACGCGTGGCGTGCGAATGTTTTGCTACTACCGGACTTATCGTCGTCGGTGGTGAAATTACCACCACGACCTATATCGACCTCCCGACACTCGTTCGGGGCGTTATCCGCGATATCGGCTATACAAAAGCCGAATATCGTTTCGACTGCGACTCATGCGCTGTGGTCAATGTCATCAACCGTCAGTCACCCGATATTGCAATGGGTGTCGATACCGGCGGCGCGGGCGATCAGGGGATGATGTTTGGCTATGCCTGCACAGAAACAGCCGAACTCATGCCGGCAGCGATTGTCTATTCCCATAATCTTGTCTATAAGCTCAGTGATATTCGCAAGAATCACTCGGCCCTTATGCCGTATCTGCGTCCGGACGCAAAAGCGCAAGTAACAGTAGAATATGATGGTAATGGTGATGTCGTGCGCGTGGACACAGTCGTCGTATCGACTCAACACGACGGCGGAGTTCCTCAGCAACAAATCATCGATGACGTGATGAATCATGTGATTAAACCCGTCATTCCTGCCGAATTTTTGGATGCCAATACCAAATATCACATCAATCCAACCGGAAAATTCGAAATCGGCGGTCCGCACGGCGATACCGGTCTCACCGGACGTAAAATTATCGTCGATACGTACGGCGGCAAAGCGCCTCACGGCGGCGGTGCATTCTCGGGTAAAGACCCGACGAAAGTGGACCGTTCGGCAGCGTATGCAGCTCGTCATTTAGCAAAAAATATCGTGGCAGCCGGCCTTGCAAAAGAATGTACGATCCAAGTGTCGTATGCAATCGGCGTGGCGCAACCTGTTTCTTTGCGGGTAGATACGCACGGAACAGGTAATGTCGCCGAAAACGTAATCAGCGATTATATCCTCAAAAACATCGACATGACCCCGGCCGGCATTATTCATCGCCTGAATCTTCGCCGTCCTATTTACCGCGAAACGGCAGCGTACGGACACTTCGGTCGCGGACATTTCCCATGGGAAGAATTGAACCTCGTCGATTCTTTCAAAACATTACGCGGATAATTTTTTTATAAATCAAAGGAAAAACATGGATTCAACTGCAACAGCCGCTCCGACCCATACAAACGGAGTAGCTCACACGAATGGTAAAGCCGCTTTTATGCCACAAAATGTCAATCATGTACCCGGCAAATATGCGGTGCGTGATATGTCGCTCGCGGCATGGGGACGCAAAGAAATGCATCTCGCCGAAGCAGAAATGCCAGGCCTGATGGCACTCCGCGAAGAGTTCGGCGCATCCAAGCCGCTCAAAGGCGCGCGCATCGCCGGATGCCTTCACATGACAATTCAAACAGCTGTGCTCATCGAGACTCTTCAAGAGCTTGGCGCAGACGTGACATGGTCATCCTGTAATATCTTCTCTACGCAAGACCATGCAGCCGCTGCAATTGCAGCAAATGGTGGTGCGGTGTTTGCGTGGAAAGGAATGAATGAACAGGAGTTCGACTGGTGTATCGAGCAGACCTTATTCTTCGGTGAAAATCGCGAACCGCTTAATATGATCTTGGATGATGGTGGTGATTTGACGAATATGGTGCTCGACCGCTATCCGCATCTTGTCGCCGGTATCCGCGGACTCTCCGAGGAAACCACAACAGGCGTGCATCGCTTGTATGACCGTGTAAAAGCGGGCACATTGCCACTTCCGGCAATTAATGTCAACGACTCGGTGACCAAGTCGAAATTCGATAATAAATACGGCTGTAAAGAATCGCTTGTCGATGCTATCCGCCGCGCTACAGACGTGATGATGGCCGGTAAAGTAGCCGTTGTCGCAGGGTATGGTGATGTGGGTAAAGGTTCGGCTGCTTCGCTTCGCGGCGCCGGCGCACGCGTGATTGTAACGGAAATCGATCCTATCTGTGCTCTTCAAGCCGCAATGGATGGGTATGCAGTGCGAACGATGGACAATGCCATTGCAGAAGGCGATATCATCGTGACAGCGACCGGAAATTGCAATATCATCCGCGGTGAACATTTCAAAGCGGCGAAAGATAAAGCAATTATCTGCAATATCGGGCACTTTGACAATGAAATCGACATGGCATGGCTCAATGCGAACTACGGCGATACCAAGAATGAAATAAAGCCGCAGGTTGATGTCTATACAATTGACGGCAAAGAAATTATCGTGCTTGCCGAAGGCCGCTTGGTCAACCTCGGCTGCGCGACCGGACACCCATCATTCGTGATGTCTAATTCCTTTACCAATCAAGTATTAGCTCAGCTCGAACTCTGGCAGAATTCAGCAAAATATGGTAATGATGTCTATGTATTGCCAAAACATTTGGATGAAAAAGTAGCGCGCTTGCACCTTGCGAAAATCGGTGTGCAGCTCGAAACACTCACCGAAGAACAAGCGCAGTATATCGGCGTGACGGTCGAAGGACCATACAAACCGGAGTATTATCGCTATTAATTCTCGGTGAGAATAGAATCAAAAAGCCCTGCAAGGATAACTTCTTGCAGGGCTTTTTTTGTGATACGCCGTCAGAGAGTACATGGAAATTATTTACTTCAGCAAATATTGTCTGGTGTACAGAATGGTATTCCCTTGATAAATATTGAGTTGCCATATGCCTTTGACTAATTCGTGTTCGCTTTCGAGCGAGTAGTTCGCATTGTTGATAAAATTCATTGGCAAATCAATCGGGTACTTGATGGACTTGAATTCTTTATTCTGCGTAGGATCGAAAATTTCAGTTGGGAATATCCATTCTATATCAAGGTGAATAAGATGGTTGCGTTTGCTTTGAAGGATATATTCTACCCCGAATTCTGTGCCTATTTTGCACGGAATGGTATCGGTTTGGGAAAGCAGCGCTGCCTCTTCAATGATGGAAGCCGTGCCGCTTGGCGAGGAAGGATTGGGAGCTGTTTGTTTGTTTTGAGAACGGTAGATGCCGTAGTTCCGTTCTGTAAATTGAAAGACCGGCCACGTAAGTGTTTCAGCGGTATCGGTGGAGCGTTCGATCGAGCGGAGGAGAGTGAGAAATTCCTGATCACAGGTTGCAAACAGCTCTGTCGTCACATCGCAGACGACCTGTATTCCCTTGGTCTGATTCAGCGCATGAAGAGCATAGATGGTATGTGACACGCCACCTTGGTCGGTATAGAGTCCCTTGTAACCCACGGCATGTGGAAAGGTAAACGCCGCATCTTTATCCGAACGTGTGAGTACTTTTTTGACTTTAAAGGGCATAATCGTGCGCTTGGAAACAGAGTACATCACGAGGTCAGTCGAGTCAGGCACGGTCTCAATAATCACCGAAATATTCGGAATAACGCTCCTGCCGGCCTTGTCTTTGATCGGCTCGCGCTTGTAAATATAGAGTGTACTGCCATTGCTGCTGAACGTATCCCCTAATGCCCAATGATCATTGGGTAATTCATAGTGCAGATTGCCGAGAGGAAGATTCTGCGTCTGTCCAACGCTTACGAATGGTGCTGACATCATCAGGCACAAGAGTGAAGCAAGCAGAACGGTTGTCGAAGGTAGGAGCGGAATGCGCATTGTATTGATAAATAATGGATAATAGCATGAAAACATGAATACATAGCAATATTACACAAATATATTTTCTTAAACAACAAATTACCTTCCTGCCAAGAAAATTCACCCTCACCTATCTCCTGCTCGCCGAAAAACACGTAGTTTTGCGGAAAAATTCTCCTTCATTCCCCTTGAAAATGCTATGGCAAAAACATCCGGACACATCGATTGGTACATACTGCTCTCGGTCGTAGGGCTCATGCTTTTTAGCGTGGCATTTGTCTATAGCGCGAGTTCGTCGTTTGCGGCGGTGAAATTTGGTTCGAGTGAAAAACTCTTTTGGAATCATGCTATTAGAGTATTACTTGGGCTTGGTGCAATCGTGATGTTTTCCCGGATTGATTATCATATTTTCGAAAAATTCACTAAGCCGATCCTGCTTCTTGCACTTGCGTGTCTTGTCTATGTGCTGCTCACAGGCGCGCGTGTCAAGGGTGCTGCGCGGTGGATTCATATAGGATTTATCAACTTTCAGCCCTCGGAATTTGTCAAATATGCGCTTGTGCTCCACATATCAGCGATGACCGTAGCTGCAAAGGACTATCTTGATGACTTTCGCTCAGGGCTTCTGCCGCTGCTGCTGTGGACGCTTGTTACCTGCGGCCTGATAGCGGCACAGCCGAATCTTTCGACGGCGTCGGTGGTGTTTTTTATAGCATCGGTGATCATGTTTGTAGGGAATGCACCGCTTAAAAAGTTGGGTGGTATTGCATTGGGCGGACTCATTGTGGCCTCCATCTATGCTGTATCGGCACCCTACCGGCTTAAGCGGATTCTGGCATTTACGGGGTATGGGTCAGGTACCGAGGCAGAAGTTGTTAATTATCAATTACAGCAGGCGATTATAGCATTTGGTAATGGCGGTATTTTTGGTGTAGGACCGGGACAAAGTCTGCAGCGGGATTTCTTCCTGCCGGAGAGTTACGGTGATTTTATATTTTCGGTTGTGGGCGAGGAATACGGATTTGTCGGTGCTTTTTTTATTCTTTTGGTTTTTGGAATTATCCTCTGGCGCGGTATTAATGTTGCGAAAAATGCGCCGGATGATTTCGGGCGGTTACTTGCTATCGGTATCACGGTCACGCTTGCCATCTATGCATTTGTGAATGCAGGGGTGAATTGCGGCGTGCTCCCGACGACCGGACTCCCGATGCCATTTATCAGTTATGGCGGAACGTCGGTGCTGTTTTCAGCTGCCGCGGTCGGCATGCTGCTCAATATTTCAGCGCAGGCAGGCGTGTATCCAAGGAAATAAACGCCCGCACTGACGATTACTATTTCACAATCACTACCGCTTTTTCGAGCGAAAAATTCCCTGCCAACTTAGTAATAATTATGCTTCCCTTCGTAGGGGCGAATTGCATTCGCCCAAAGCCGAGCACGACCGGGGCGAATGCGATTCGCCCCTACAACCAAATCTTGTGCTTCACAAAAAATATCAGCGAACCACTCTCACTTCACAATCACGACTGCCTTTTCCAGCGAAAAATTCCCCACCACCATCCGCACAGTATAGCTGCCCGAGCTGAGCAATTCTACGGGGATTCTTACTTGATAATTGCCCTTGTCATACGCTGATTGTGCGAGCGTTGCAATGCGTTCGCCGGTGGAGGAGATGAGGGTAAGTTCTGCGAAGCCATGTGATTGCATGGTGAATTCTACTACTCCGCCGCTTGCTCCGAGTGGATTCGGGCTCACGCCGAGCGTGAAGGGTGCGGCCATGACCGGACTGTCGTCAATACCAACGGAAGTCGTGTCTCCAAATCCGTGCAGCACTGCAATACTGTCGGTGCCCTCGGCGTCGCTCGAGAAAATAATTCGTGCATTGGTCGTGCCTCGTGAGACTGGAGTATAATCGATGCGAAAGGAATGGTCTTTTCCGGGAAACAGTACAATAGGATAGACGGAAGGCCAATTAACTGCTTTAAATTCAGGGGTAACGTTCAGAATATCGATATGGTTATCACTCATTATTTCGACGTTAACTTTCCCTGTATTGACAATCATAACGTCTCCTGAATACGTGCCGTTGATTAATTTCGTGCCGAAATCCAAGTCATAAACCAAGATTTGCGGCGATACAACTTCTGCCTTGAGCACCGGGCGGTAGGTGAATTGACAATCATCGCCGACACCGATACGGTCAATGAAAACTCCATTTTTCGTTGCCGTGAAGGTAATGGTAATTTCCCATATTGAATTTTCAGGAATTGTAAAGGGCAGGGCAGTCGGCTTCATTACAAAACCCGCCGTATCCGATTGGAGTTCGAATCGGATGATCGGCACTGCTTCACCTGTTGGATTACGAATGGTGAACGTTTTGGTAACTGTTTGTCCTTTCTTGAGATAACCAAAATCGAGCGTGTCTGAAGGAGTAACACTTATTTTTGGCTCATATTCCACAAGAATCGTCGTATCATTGCCATTTTTATCGATAAACCACAAGCGGGCTCTCGCTTTTTTCCGTCCGTCGATCACATTCAGCGTCCAGTCGGTCTCACGGCTGTCGCCGGAAACTAACGTGTGGGATTTATCATATTCGAAGGTGTAATTATAGCTTGAATCAGGATTTATGTCCATATAGATTAGCCCAAAATTCACGCGTACTGCATTGTCGTCCGGATAATCTTTCACAGTTCCGTCCTTTACCGAACCATCACAATTCTTGGTGAATGTCACCCGCGGGTGAATGGAATCCTTCTGTTCAAGATTCTTGAGTGCTACACTCGCCGGGAAACCATAGGCAGTATGATCAGCAGTGCCGTAAAGATAACCTGCCAAAGGCGATTTCGATCGAATACGAAATACACCTTCACCGGGGAGCGTGAGTTGTTTGGTAGCGTAGGTTGCACCATTGACCGGTACGGGAAGAACGCAGCCGGGAGTAGAACCAAAGCGAACAGCCAGCTTTTTCCATTCAAATCTTCCATTATTAACAACAGCAAATTCCAAGTCATCCGGCACCGAACCACCGGGGCCGAGTTGATAGACCAGATTCATATAATGAACCTTGAAATTGTCCGTGCCGGGATATGTGCCGGGCGTAGAAAACATAATCTCATTCTGATACTGTTCAATGGGAGTGAGCGCCATTTGGAAGGGGTCGCTGAACACATTATCATCTGACTGACTAGTATTATACTGCACTACATAAATCGGCTTGTCCGCTGAAATTACCGCACATCGTGAAGCACCGTCATCCAATCTCCGCTCAATATAGCCATTGTCAATTTTCCTGGATGAACGGGGGATAACGAGCCATGATTGTCCGTCACGATAGACGGTGGTGTTCTTCTCTTTAGCAAAGATACGGATCATCGAATTCTTCTTTCGACCATAGATCGGCGTCACATGATATTCCCTGCCCCAAGTGCTGATTGGAAGTTCCATTTCGGAGATATAATCACAATTTGGTATGCCAACCGGAACATTCGCGCATTGATTTCCGGATACTACTGCCACCGGTTTTGTAGATTTGATGTAGCTTCCGGAGATATCCTGATTCTCACCATTACTTGCAAAGCAGAGGACATCGCCTTTGTTCATCGTAAAAGTAGCCATCTGTCCCGATTTCAATCCACCGGACGTTGCCGAAGCAGAATTCCCACCCATTTCAAATTGTACGACGGTTTCATCATACACAGCAGAAATAGTAGTCTCGCTGACTGCATTGTAGGAATTGCTACTTACAATCTGAGGCCATGAAGAAACAACATACTCAAGCCCCAACGAGCTGACCGGCAAAACGAGAAATCCGTCGCTGTCTGCACCGTATCGAGTGGCAGCATTCACGACGACAGGAGATTGTGCTTTGAGGTGAACAGCTGCTCTCTGATAGACCTTTTCGATAGGTGCGGCTACCGTACCTCTCATAAAGTATGCCTGAGCTACAGTAGGGGGTATGTTAAACTCAACGGTCACATTCGGGAGAACTGACTTTGTTGCTTGCCAGTTTGAACCCGGTACTTCAATTGTAATTGACTGAGCAACGCTCGAAGTCACATACACACAGCAGCGAGTATTGATACCGGTTGACTCCGGCTCTATGCACGGCGGAAACGAAAAATAAAACTCCGTACCGGCATTCGACGGCTTGGTACTTGTGCCGTCGAGAGCTATTGGAGATTGCGCGCCGGCACGCGCGCCAAGGAGCAAAAGAATGGCACATGCGGTTAGAAAATGTTTCATAATTGCTGCCTTTGTAATAGGATGAAAATTTATAAAATTCAAATAGTTAATTGCAATGTTATGGTTCAATGGACCTATGGCAAAATTTTCTTTTGCATTCATATAACCTTCGTTGGGGCGAATTGCATTCGCCCAAAGCCGAGCACGACCGGGGCGAATGCGATTCGCCCCTACAACCAAATCTTGTGCTTCACAAAAAATATCTGCGAACCACTCTTACTTCACAATCACCACCGCTTTTTCGAGCGAAAAATTCCCCACTACCATCCGCACGGTATAGCTGCCCGAGCTGAGTGATTCTACCGGAATTCTTACCTGATAATTACCCTTATCATACGCTGATTGTACGAGTGTTGCGACACGTTCACCCGTGGGCGTGAAGAGTGTAAGTTCTGCAAATCCATGTGATTGCATGACAAATTCTACTACTCCGCCGCTTGCACCAATAGGATTTGGACTCACGCCAAGCGTAAACGGCGCGGGGCTGATGTCGCCCTCCACACCGACGGTGGAAGTATCGATAGCAGTGCCGGTGAGCACGCAGACGCTGTCGAGCGTTTTGGCATCACTGCTGAAGGTGATACGTGCTGTGGACGTGCCTTTTTTTGTTGGCAGATAATTCACTTGTAACTGGAGACTTTGTCCCGGACGAAGCGTCAGCGGGTAGGTCTGATTCCAATTCACCGGCTGAAATTCGGGTGTGTTTTGGAGAGCCGTCAGGTGGTCATCACCGGTGACCACGAGGTCAACGCGGCCGGTGTTTTTGAGGACGAGATCGGTCCATCTGCTTTGAGATTTGAGAACTCGAGTACTGAAATCGTAGTCATTGACGTCGAGGATAGGGCTCGCGACTTCGGCTTTCAGTTGGAGAGGATAGATAATTGTGCATGTATCTCCGAGGCCGATTTTATCTGAGTACGTGCTATCTTTAGATTGTAGGAATGTAAATGTAATTTCCCGCAACTCGCCCGGCTTTATCGTAAACGGAAGTGCGACATTTTCCATCGAAAATCCTATTTTGCCGGATTGCAACCCGAAAGTCGTAACGGTTGTTGTATTCGTCGTTTGGTTGGTCAAGGTTAATTTTTTTGATACGGCCTGCCCCGGCTTGACCAAGCCGAAGTCTAAATAATCATTAGGGGTAAGAGTAGGTTTGGATGGATTGTACGTAAATACATTCGTCGTATAATTACCATTCCTATCAATGAACCACAGCACGGCGCGGGCTGCTTTGCTGGAGTCAATTACCTTGAGCGACCAATCTGTCTCGCGTGTTTCACCGGAGATGATAGAGCGATTGCTATCAAACTTAAAATCGTAATTAAAGCTTGAATCGGCATTCAAGTCCATATATATCAAGCCCAAATTCGTACGTGCGTTGCCCATATCAGGATAGTCTTTGACCACGCCATCACTGACAGAACCATCGCAGTTCTGCGTACCCGTCGCGACCGGCGCAAGTGTGTCGGGAATAGTGCTGTTAAAGAGCTTCACGGTTGCCGGGAATCCATACGAGTCATAATTAGAAAAGCCGTAGGAATATGCCATAAACGGAGAATTCGCGCGAATACTATAGACGCCGTCACCGGGCAGGGTAATCTGCTTGCAGGCGTAGGTTGATCCGTTCACCGGTACGGAGAAAATCATGCCCGGCGTAGCACCAAAGCGAGTGCTTACTTTCTTCCACTCAAATTTCCCGTTGACGACCACGGCGAATTCCAGATCATCCGGCACCCGATTGCTATCGGCGAGCTGATAGATGAGATTGAGGTAATGAAATTTAAAATTGTTGTTACTGGTTTTTGCGCCCGGCGTGCAAAATACAATCTCCTTTTGATACTGTTCAAATGGTGTAAGTACCATTTGAAACGGGTCACTCGCAACATTATCATCGGCTTGGCCGGGATTATATTCGACGACATTAATTGGCTTATCGGCTGTAATAACAATTGCTCGCGGATTCAAGGTGTCAGCGCGGAGTTGAGCATAGCCATTATCAATCTGACCATTTGTTTTTGGCAGAATGAACCACTCTTTGCCATCCCGATAGACCCGCGTGTTGGGTTCTTTTGCAAATATTCGAATCATCGGATTTTTTCTCCTGCCGTAGAACGGCGTTACATGATATTCTTTCCCCCAGGAATAGGTCGGCAAATCCATTTCGGACATATAATCACACCATGGCACGCCGCCCGGGACATTTGCGCATTGATTTCCTGAGACGACACTTACCGGCTTGGTAGAAGTGATTCTACTGCCGGAAATATCCTGCAGATCGCCATTGCTTGCAAAGCAGAGCACATCGCCTTTATTCATCGTAAAGGTGTCGATTTGTCCGGGCTTGAGTCCGCCGGATGTCGTTGAAGATGAATTCCCGCCCATTTCAAACATCACAACTGTTTCATCATACGCGGCTGAAATTGCAGTCTCAGCAACTAATTGATAAGCCCCGATAGCAGTATATTGCGGCCAAGCGGCAACGATGTATTCCGTTCCGAGCGCGCTCACCGGTAGGGCGAGAAAACCGTCGCTCGTGTAATTATACCGGGTAACGCCATAGGCAATAATAGGTGCTTTTGCGGAAACATGGACGGCAGCGCCTTTATAGACAGTATCCGGCGGAGCAGGAGCACTGCCACGTTTGAGAAATGGCTGTGCGACTCCCGTTGGAATTACAAATTCACAAGCATCATTGGCGACCGCTACTTTGGTCATCTTCCAGCTTTTACCGGGCACTTCGACGGTGATAAGCTGCTTGACAGGCGACATCACAAAGACGCGAATGCTATTTTCATACCCTGCAGATTCCTCCTCATAGCATGGCGGGAACGAGAAATAAAAGTCAGTACCGGCATTGGTCGGTGACGTCAGGAGGGAAGCTGCGTTTTGAACTGATTGTACTCTCGTCGGAGACTGCGCCGAAAGCATCGCCGTGCAGATGAATATTGATGCGAAAAATGGAAGGAGATATTTCATAAAAAATGTACAAAATAAATGAAAGGAATGCATTTCAAATAAGTATGGTAATCTTGTGAGCGTAAGGGTACTATGTCGGCAAGTGTACCACCATGTGCCATTCAGAGTGTATTTCTCTCCACTCTGAATGGCATGATGGGATGGTATAAATCGTGGAATGGAAGTATTACTTCACAATCACGACGGCTTTTTCCTGGGAGAAATTCCCGGAGACCATGCGCACGATATACGTGCCCGAGCTGAGTGATTCTACCGGAATACGCACCTGATATGTTCCTGCGTCAAGCGCTGACTTCGCCAGTGTTGCGACACGTTCACCCATAGAGGAGACGAGTGTAAGCTCAGCAATACCAATGGATTGCATCGTAAACTCTACGACGCCGCCATTCAATCCGATTGGATTGGGACTGATATGTAGGGCGAATTCTCCTGCTGTCGAGCCGATTCTGTGAATATCTTCCTCGACACCGACGGTCGATGTATCGACAGCCGTACCCGTGAGCTCAATTGCGCTATCCGTGCCGAGCGCGTCGCTGGAAAAGGTGATTTTTGCGGCGTATGTACCTTTGACTGTAGGTACAAAATCAACGTGGAAGGTGACAAGCGCGCCGGGCTTGAGGGTATAAGGATAGGTAATATTCCAGTCTTTTGTCTCGAACGGCGTGTCTTTCAGAGCAGATGCATGGTCATCACCGGTGAGAGTAATATCGAGTTTTCCGGTATTTTTAAGCGTTATGTTTTTACTTGTTGTTCGGGTATGTATTTGATTGGAAAGAAAGTTGTAACTGTCTGCCGACAAAGTCGGAGCTGCTACTTCGGCCGTAAAGGCTGGTGTATAGTTATAAATGATTGTATCACCATAGCCAATTCTATCCGAATACATATTTGTGTTGGGATGTGAAAAAGATACAGTAATATCTTTGGTAGCACCGGCAGGGAGATTGATTGGAAGCTCGGCAGATTCAAGTGTAAACCCACGATTACCATTCTCAAATTCAAGTCTTGTGATGGTAGCAGGTTGCGCCAGTCTATTCCGTAGGGTAATAATCTTACTTGCTTTCTGATTCGGTCGTAGGATGCCAAAGTCTGAGCCATTGCTCAGCTCGAATATCGTTCTCATAACTTTGTATTCTACGATAATGGTTGTATCATTTCCGCGGCGGTCAGCAAAGCGTAGAACGGCTCGGGCGTCTTCCTTCCTATCAGTCACATCGAGCGACCAGTCCGTTGACTGAGACTTTCCTGCTACGTATGGAATGGATTTCCCAAACTTAAATGTATAATTGTAGTTAGTATCTGATGCTAGTGCGATGAGACCTAAGTTTGACCTCTTTGAGGCATCATCCGGGTAGTCCGTTACGATTCCATTCTTTACAGAGCCATCACCGGATTGTTCCCACGTCACACGCGGCTTACTCGTGTCAGGAATGCCGATATCATCGACAGCAGCGCCAATCGGGAAGCCATAGGAGTCATAATTAGAAAATCCATATCCATAGCCGGCAATCGGAGATGCGGCACGGATACGATAGACGCCATCGCCGGGTAAGGTAAGCTGTTTGCAGGCATAGGTGTTGCCATTTATGGGCACTTTAAAAATCATACCCGGGTTTACCCCAAATACATCTCTGAGTAATTTCCATTCAAAGACGCCATTTACGACTCTTGCGAATTCAAGATTAGTCGGAATTGTGCTGTCGGCTGCGAGCTGATAGACCAAATTCACATAATGACTCTTAAAATTATTAGTGCCGCCTTTCGAGCCGGGCGTACAAAAGACGATTTCTTTCTGGTACTGTTCGAGCGGTGTGAGCACCATTTGAAAGGGGTCGGAGGATACATTATCATCGGCCTGACCGGTATTATATTCAACGACGTAAATTGGCTTGTCTGCTGAAATTACCATCGCCCGTGGAACACCGTCATCAGCGCGGCGCTCGATGTAGCCGTCATCTGATTTGCCGGTGTTTTTGGGAAGGATAAGCCATTGCTGTCCGTCACGATAGACCTTGGTATTTTTCTCTTTAGCAAAAATGCGGATGATAGGCATTTTTTTTCTTCCGAAAAATGGCGTTACATGATATTCCTTGCCCCAGGTGTAGGTCGGTAATTCCATTTCAGACATATAATCACACCATGGCACGCCACCGGGGACATTGGCGCATTGATTCCCCGAGACGACACCCACCGGATAATTGGAGCGAATCGTACTACCGGAAAGATCCTGTATATCGCCATTACTAGCAAAGCAGAGCACGTCGCCTTTGTTCATAGTAAAGGAAGAGGACTGCCCCGGCTTGAGCCCGCCGGAGGTGGTGGATGCGGAATTCCCGCCCATAGTAAAGATGACCACCGTGCTGTCGTATGCGGCTGAAATAGTAGTCTCTGCAACTAATTGATACGCACCGATAGCAGTATACTGAGGCCATGCCGCGACGATATATTCCGTACCAAGAGCGCTCACCGGTAAAGCGAGAAAGCCGTCGCTGGTGTAATTATATCGAGTAATGCCATAGACAATCACCGGTGACTGAGAAGTGACATGCACGGCAGCGCCTTTATAGACAGACTCCGAAGGTGCCAATGCACTGCCTCTTTTGAGAAATGGCTGTGCGACGTTCGTCGGAATAATAAATTCAACGACATCATTCGGTAGTACTTCCTTGATCATCTCAAATTTCTTTCCCTCGACTTCGACCGTTATCGCTTGCCGAACGCTTGAGGCAACAAAGACGCGAATGCTGTTTTCATACCCTGCAGATTCCTCCTCATAGCACGGCGGGAAAGAAAAGTAAAATTCCGTACCGGCATTCGACGGCGCTTTGAGCATACCGGTCAGGTCTTGAGGAGATAGTACTTTTGGGGGAGTCTGCGACAGAAGAGTCGCCGAAAGGAAGAGAAATACTGCGAAATAAGCGTACAAACGTTTCATGGAAATATCCTCCATAATTACGTGAAAAACATAGGTTAATTAGTTTATAGAGTCAACTTACGAATTCCCCGAAATACATGCAAGAAAATTATTCAAGTGTCAGGTTTTTTTGACACTTCGGGGAATCTATAGAAATTGATCAATACCGCGAATGTACCGTCAATAACGGCGGGGAAGAGCGCTAATGCCATGCAGTGTGAGCAGAGAAAAATTAAGCAGGGTGAGCGCGTGTAACTAGTTGAAATGTAATGTAAATATCAGTATGAACAAAAAAACGCCCTGCTGAAATTATTTCAGCAGGGCGTTTGAAGTACGGACGGAACCGGCAGCTTATGCGCCGACCGGATAGACAGAAACTTTAAGACGATATTTATCTTTACGTTCGAATTTCACTGCGCCGTCCACTAAAGCAAAAATTGTGTAATCTTTGCCGAGACCGGTGCCATTACCGATATGATAATGCGTGCCTACTTGGCGAACGATGATATTGCCGGCTTTGACTACTTCGCCACCGAATTTTTTGATGCCGCGTCTCTGGGCATTAGAGTCGCGACCGTTCTTGGTAGACCCGCCACCTTTTTTATGTGCCATGATACTTCTCCGATAAAATTATATTGAATAGTTGCTTAGTTAGGATTGATGCTACTACAGTACGCCACGTATTAGAGGCGGATAGCGTCAATTTTAATTTGGGTATATTGCTGACGGTGACCGTTCATTTTTTGATACCCTTTACGGCGCTTTTTGTGAAATACGAGCACTTTATCGCCTTTGCCGTGAGCAAGAATCGTCGCTGTCACAGACCCTTTGAGGTGTGGAGCGCCGATTGCCGGGCTTGATTCTTCACCACCGGCGAGGATGGTCGTAAATTCTACCGTCGAGCCGACTTCACCTTCAAGCCGTGCTACGGTAAGGGTTTGTGCTGGCTGAACATTGTACTGTTCTTTCGAGATTTCTACTACTGCAAACATGATTGTATCCAAAAATTGAGGTTTGTTCAAAATTGTGAGCCGCGAAAATACGGCTTTTTTTCAAAACCGCCAAAAATCAAAAATAATTAGCGTGAAATATTTATTGACAATGCCGATTTAGCTGCCGAAAATCCGCTTTGTGAGGCGCCTTCGAGTGTAGCCGGGAGCCCGGTCGCCGTCCAATCCCCGGCAAGAAATAAATTAGGAACTGATGTCTCCGGTTGTGGGCGTAGAGGTTCGATCGCCGGTGTCGCAAGAAAGGTCGCCGATTTTTCTTTAATCACTTTTGATGCAAGAAGTGTGGCTTTCCCGGCGAGCGGGAATGCTGCGCGTAACTCAGTAAAGCAAGAATTGACAACCGCTTCCGGTGAAAGCTCGACGAGCTCGTCGCCTGCGCTGACGGTCAGCGAAAGATGCTCGGGGTACTTCTTGAGCGTAGCTTCACTGGCATGAGCGAGGCGCCGTCGGTTAAAAATCCACTGCGTTGTCGTGCCGAGCATTGCAGCAAAGTCATTGGGGAAAAACGGACGGTCGAGCCAGAGATACACCGATACAATCGGCGAAAAGCGGAAGGAAGTAAAGCGGTCAAATTCTTTGGAAGCCGCGAGTTCGGATGGAAGCATTCTCAGCAGGTGCTTGGGCGGAATCGCCGCGATGACCGTGTCGGCGGCAAAGACGTCACCGCGTGATGTTAGTACCGAGTCAACGGAGCCATTGGCAAGCTGCAGCGATTCAATACGGGTATTGAGAAGGATTTCGCCGCCGCGCTCAGCGAGCCAGGCAGTGAGCGGCTCAAACAGCGCGGAGAGCCCGACCGACGAAATGAGAATCTGAGAAGCGCGCCGGCCGCCGAAGAACGCGCGCCGCATGACTTCCAGCAGAAGCGAAGCCGAGGCAGTATTGGGTGATGCATTGAGAGTCGCGAGGATAATCGGCGTCCAAAACCGTTCTATCATCTCGGGTGTCTGATTGTAAGAGAGGAGAAATTCGTCGGCTGTTTTGCCGGCGGCATTAACGGCGCCGAGCTGCATACGGAGGGCTAGCTCGAGGGCGCGTATTTTCGAGAGCCAGGAGACATTTTTCAGATTGAGAATACCGAGAACAATGCCGGCTTTTCCGGGAAGACCGGACGTATCGAGCGTATCGCGTTGGCCGTCAGCATCTATAAATTGCACGTTAAGGGCCGATTGCCGTCGCAAGAGGTGTGAGGTCCCGAGTGTATCAAGAGCAAAGAGCAGCGAAGTGTAGCATCCCATGAGCACATGCTGACCATTGTCGATTATTTCACCGGTCGTCGTGTCGGTGAATGACCGCGCGCGGCCGCCGAGGTAACTGCTTTGCTCTATGAGAAGTACTTTCTTTCCGGCGAGCGCGCAGCCGATAGCCGCCGAAATCCCTGCTACACCTGCGCCAATAATTATCCATTTCCGTTCGTCGTGGGGCATTACTGTATTCTAAAAGTGTCCGTTTTGCTCATTGAAAAAACAATAAAAGTCAATTAATTTGAACAAATTTATTCCTTTTCACGCAAAACATCATTATTTTTGCAGCCGATGAAAGCGGATGTGGCGAAATTGGCAGACGCACTAGACTTAGGATCTAGCGTGGAGACACATGGGAGTTCGACTCTCCCCATCCGCACTTTCCCCCTTCAGAAAATCAGCAAAATCATCATTCCTGAAATGAACTTGCCTAATTCCCGACGCTTTGGATTACACGCATTTGAAATTATACTGTTACACGCATTTTAATAACGCGCAATTATACAATATTGAAATTATACAATTTTTAATTTTCTTCTAAAGGACATTTATTTGGAAACGAATTTTATTACAATTGATGACTGTACGCAAGAAGTTGAGATCACGCTCTCCAATAGCGAACTTCAGCCGCATTACAACAAAGCATACGCAGAATCTGCAAAATTAATCGAAGTTCCCGGTTTTCGTAAGGGCAAGGTTCCACTGCCGATTATCAAGCAGCGCTTCGGACGCTCTATCGAAAATGAGGCATTGGAAACAATTGCGAATGAAGAGTTTACAACTCTTGCACGCCGTGATAACCTGACCATTCTCGGTAATCCGGCTCTTCGCGATATCCGCAAAACGCCGGCAGGAATTACGTTCGTCATCCGCTATGAAATGATCCCGCAATTCGAGCTCGCCAATTATAAAAACCTCAATCTCGTCAAGCCGGTCCATGAAATTACCGATGAAGAAGTACAGAATCAAATCGATGAAATGCTCCTTCAGGCCGGCAATATCGTTCCTGCAGAGCAAGTGACCGACTTCATGCACGTAGCAACGGTAAAATTTACTCTCCTTGATGACGAGACGAATATGCCGATTATCGGTGCCGAGCCCCGGGAAGATCAGCTCTTTCTCGAAAACGAAGATCTCGACGATGATTTGAAAAATTCACTTATGAATACCCGCGTCGGCGATACATTTAATTATGTCGCTCCGGCCGAGAGCGAGCAGGAGCTGCCGAAACGCTATGCATGTACGGTGGTAAAAATCGAAAAAGTCATTCCGCAGGAATTTACCGATGAATTCGCGATGACGTATTCGAAAGGCAGAATGGAAACAGCCGAAGATCTTCGTGCAGATTTGAAGAAGTTTCTCCAAAAATCACATGAAGATAAAGCTCGCCAAGCTATTGAAAATCAAATATTTGATATTCTTGTTGATGCACACGACTTCGCAGTGCCCAATACTCTCGTACAGACCGTCGGACAGGTGATGTTTGACGATATGAAGAAGAGAATGGGCGATGGTCCGCATGTAAAAAATCTCAAAATCCAAGACTTCAGCGACATGCTTATCGGTCCTGCGACCCGGAATGCGCGCTGGGAAATTATCTATAATAAAATCATCGAAGATGCCGGACTCGATATCACCGATGATGATTTGGAATCATACTATCAGGTCTATGAAAAGAGCGGCGAGAAATTCACCCGCGAACAGTTACGCGAGTACTTCCTCTCCGAGCAACGTATTATCGGGCCGATTCTCATGAAGAAAATGTATGATCACGTCATCGCCGAGTCGCTGATTACCGAGATTCCGCTACAGGAATACTTGCGTCAGGAAGAAGCACGCCGCGCAATGGAGGACGGTCAGATTCCGATATCATTAGGCGGGCATGACCATTCACATGAAGGGCATGATCATTCACATGAAGGGCATGACCATTCGCATGAAGGACACAATCACTAACTTTTATAACTATAAGGAAGTACTATGAGAAACCAACTCGTTCCGATGGTTGTAGAGCAGACCTCCCGCGGAGAGCGCGCCTACGACATTTACTCTCGATTGCTCAAGGAAAGAATTATTTTTATCGGTACCCCGATTGATGATTATGTAGCGAGCTTGACAATCGCTCAATTACTGTTTTTGGAAAGCGAAGACCCGTCGAAAGATATTAATATTTATATCAATTCTCCGGGTGGAAGCGTGAGCGCGGGGCTCGCAATTTACGACACGATGCAGTTTATACGTCCTGATATATCAACAATTTGCGTAGGTATGGCTGCTTCAATGGCGCAAGTACTCCTCTGCGCAGGTACAGCCGGAAAACGCTTTGCGCTCCCGAATTCGAGAATTATGATGCATCAGCCGCTTGGCGGCACGCAGGGTCAGGCAAGCGATATTGAGATTTATACCAAAGAAATGCTCCGTATTCGTGAGACACTCTATGCGATCATTTCGAAGCATTCTGGCAAGGATGTTGCTACTATTTTGAAAGACGCCGACCGCGATAATTATATGGATGCTTCCCAAGCTGTAGCGTACGGCTTGGTGGATCGGATATTAGAACGGAAGCCGGATTCAGAACCGAAAAAAGAAAGCTAAGCGCTTTTGAATTATAGTTTTTAATCGAAGGGGCAGGCGAGTAACCTGTCCTTTCTTTTTCTCTTAACGATAATAATACGATATTTCCTGCATGAAAAAAGACCGCCAGCCGCCTTTCCAAGAGCCAAGTTGTTCATTCTGCGGACGCACTTCGAGTGAAGTGACGAGTTTTGTGTCCGGCCCTGAAGTATATATCTGCGATATATGTGTCTATAACGCCGCCGATATTCTCCGTCAGGGAGCATTGACGAATTCCAAGACAAGCAAAAAAGGTCCGAAAACCCTCCCGAAGCCATCCGAAATCAAGCTTCATTTAGATGAATATGTCATCGGACAGGACAGAGCAAAACGCGTCCTGTCCGTCGCTGTCTATAATCATTATAAGCGTATTCAGGCAGGCGATTTACTCGGTTCGCTCGCGGATGTGGACATCGAAAAAAGTAATATCCTGCTTGCCGGTCCGACCGGAACGGGGAAGACACTTCTTGCGCAGACGCTTGCGCGTGTGCTGGATGTGCCGTTTGCCATCGCCGATGCCACGACGATTACCGAAGCCGGCTATGTGGGTGATGATGTGGAATCTGTGCTTGTAAGTCTTTTGCAGAATGCTGATTACGACGTCGAGCGTGCCGAGCGCGGAATTATATACATCGATGAAATTGACAAAATTTCCCGCCGGAGCGAGTCCTCGAGTATTACCCGGGATGTTTCGGGCGAAGGCGTGCAGCAGGCGCTGCTCAAAATATTAGAAGGCACGATGGCGAGCATTCCTCCGAAGGGCGGGCGCAAGCATCCGGAGCAGTCGCTTGTGTATTTGAACACGAAGAATATTTTGTTTATTTGTGGCGGCGCCTTCGACGGAATTGAAAAAATTGTGGCTCGGAGGATGAATTCCAAGACGATTGGCTTCCACTCCAATGCGCAGAAATCGGTCGAAGAAAGCTATGAACTGCTCAAGCATTTAGAACCGGAAGATCTTGTTCGGTATGGATTTATACCGGAGCTTACGGGACGCCTGCCGATTATTGCGCCGCTAGCTCCGCTAACCGATCAGGCGATGCTTGATATTCTGACGAACCCCAAAAACGCGCTTGTCAAGCAATATCAAAAGCTTTTTCAGATGGAAGGCGCGGAATTGTTATTTCAGCGCGATGCGCTGCTCGCAGTGGTCGAAAAGGCACAAAAGCGGAAAACGGGCGCGCGGGGATTGCGGGCAATTATGGAAGAAGTAATGCTGCCGGTGATGTATGAATTACCCGACAAGGCCAATGTGCGCAAATGTGTAGTGACGAAGAATTCCGTCGAGTCAGGGGCTGAGCCGGTCTTTGAATATTCGGCGGATCAAGCGCCAATCAGGCAGACTGCAAAAAAAGTCGCCGACACTAACTAGTATATAAGAGCAGAATGTATGAAATTTATCAAAACACTTATAAATTTCTATCAAAAGGATTTTAGGGATAAAATTCATCTGCATCATGACCATACGCAGCAGAGGACTCAAAAGCCGCTTATCGTGCGCATAGCCGATTCGCGGCTTTTTCATGATGCGGTGATTGCTGTCATTCTTGCGTCTGCCGTGCTTATTGGATTAGAAACCAGCCCTGAGCTTTATGCCGAGCATCATCTGTTGTTTTATGATTTGGATAGAGCGATACTGGCATTTTTTGTGGTTGAATTATTGATACGAATCGTTGCCGAAGCGATGAAAGCAGATGAGACCGGCAAGAAAATCTGGTATCGGTTTTTTCTCGATCCGTGGCATAGCTTCGATTTTGCGATTGTGTTTATTTGCCTGCTGCCGGTGCATGCGGCTTTTTTTGCGGTATTGAGAACCGCCCGGATCTTACGCGTATTCTTGCTTATCGACGAGCTCCCGCGCCTTAAGCTTCTTGTGGGGGCATTGCTTAAAAGCCTGCCGTCGATGGGATATGTCCTGCTTCTTCTTTTGCTGCATTTTTACTCGTATGCGATTATCGGGACAGATATATTCGGCCGGCATAATCCTGAGAAATTCGGAAACTTACCGACGGCGATGCTCTCGCTGTTTCAGGTCGTGACGGGTGATGACTGGACATCAATTATGAAGAATGAAATGCAGTCTGCATCAGGATATGAGCAGATGGGGATTGCGCTTTATTTTGTGAGCTTTATCATCCTTGGCGCGATGATATTTCTCAATTTGTTTATAGGAGTTATTACCTCTGAAATTGCAGAGCTTAAAGCGCAAGATGATAAGAAGAAAGTACTTGCCAAGTGCGCATTGGACAATAATACTCTTGATTATGCGGTAGAACAGGTCGAGATTCAAATGCGGGAAATGCAGGAGGCACTCGTGGCTCTCAAGGCAGCAGCGCAGACGATTGACCGAAAAAACAAGATCGAACACAAAAAGACGGATTCGCATACATGAAGGGTGTCACAAAGATATGATTGCAATTCAGGAGTGGGGAATACTTGACTTTACGGAAGCATGGGAACGCCAACGCGTGCTTGCTGCGGAGGTTCTGCGGGGCGAAAGACCGAGTACGCTGGTCTTGTGTCAGCACCCGTCAGTAATCACGATTGGGCGCAACGGCACGGACGCAAATATCGTCGCGACACCGCAAGAATTAGCTCAAAAAAACATATCCGTCATTCCCATCAATCGTGGCGGCGATGTGACGCTCCACAATATCGGTCAGCTTGTCGGCTATCCGATTTTTAAATTAACTGATTTTCGGGAAGATCTCCATTGGTTTTTACGGGAAATTGAGTCTTGTATTATTGAGACGATTGCCGAGTTTGGGCTCAGTGGAGGGAGAGTCGAGCAGGCTACAGGGGTGTGGATTGGCGGCGAACGCAAGGTCTGCGCAATCGGAATTCATTGCTCACGCTGGGTGACATCGCATGGTTTTGCACTCAATGTGTGTAATGATATGAGTGAGTTTGAGCTGATTATTCCGTGTGGAATTGTTGACAAGGGAGTGACGTCAATTTCTTTGGAAGCTAATGCAGATACTAGTATTACGAGCGTTCAGGAGGTCTGCAAGCGGGTGTTCGCCGAGCATTTTTCTTGAAAAATTTTAATATTTTTTTTGTTTGGTGTGGAAAAGTTCGTAGTTTTGCCGCCGAAAAAGTGCAAGCGGGAATAGCTCAGTTGGTAGAGCGTAACCTTGCCAAGGTTAATGTCGCGAGTTCGAGTCTCGTTTCCCGCTCGACGGCGCAAGCTGTCAACCTCCTCTTTATGCTGCATGCCTTGTCATCATTCCCCCGATGACGAGGCATTTTTTTGGTGTAATTTATTGTTTTTTCGGAAAGTGTTTGGTTGCGACTATTTATCATTGTATTTTCGTCTGACTTTAAATTCATTTAGCCAAATAAATCCCTCTGCCTACTGCATAATCGTTACCTCGTCGTTACAGAATTCAGACCTTCATTCATGTCAGCTCTTTTTCTGATGTAAGCAATTGTTTTGCCTGCATTACAAGGTAGAGTGTCTGCCCGGTTCGCAGATGGTACTGAAATTATTGTTAATTTCGGGTGTAATCAAATCTTTGGCCCATCTCACACGGTGCCCTGAGTATTTCACGAGTTCATATTTCCATTCTTTAAAGAGGGTTGCAGTTATGAATATTCGATCATTGCTTCAAATGCTGATTATTATAAGTGTTGTAAGTGCTCTTGGTATGCCGAGTGTGCTATCGGCGCAGGTCCGTCCTACCGGTGTAGAGATTATCAGAGCGACACCCACGGAAACGGTAATCAGCTATACACCGCATTTTCAAGCACTTGATACATTGACAACGACCGATGGAGAGAGAGTATATCTTCCGCGAATCGTCGGCGCTTCGGTACGCAGCCGGCAATTTGGGGCTCCGGCGTACCTGGAGTTCATTGCTCCGCTTGCAGTACCTTCACCGACCGGGTGTACCATTTCTTCCATTCAGGCCCTAGGTGTCAAGAGAATCTATCAAAAAATAGCTCCTATTCCTACACCATATCGAGACGGCGAATTTTACGAAGTCAATCATATAATTAATCCTGCATTGTACCACTCTTCACTGTTGCAGGAATGGGCATCGATACACTATGGCGGGATTGCTCGTAATCTCCATATTGCCGATCTTTCTATCCTTGCTGCCCGGTATGATGCTACGGCGCAGGCGATTGAAATTCCCACTAAAATTATTGTGACTCTGCGCATGTCGGGTGTTCCGACTGCCGGTCATACATCGTCAACAAATGACATTGCCACACTTCCGGTTCTCAATGCAGGACAAGCTAAAAACTGGGTCATCGAGCCGGTGAAGCCATTGGCTAAATTATCGGGCGATGATAAAATACTCAGTACCGGTAAATGGGTAAAAATTGCAATTGACAATGAAGGAGTGTATAAAATCGATGCCGGTACGCTTGCCAAATATGGTATTTCTGTAGCAGCAGCTGATGTGGCAACGATTAAAATCTTTGGTCAAGGGGGCTTGCCGCTGTCAGAAGTGGCAAGTATTGGAATGAACAACCAAATGCGAGAGCAGCCGATTATCGTGCGGACAAAGCCGACCGGTGAGCTAGATGCTGTACTTTTCTATGCCAGTGGGGCAAATGGATTTGAATATAATGCCCTGAGCAAAACAATCGACCATGTATTGAATCCTTACTCGAAAGATAACTATTATTTATTGACATATGGCGGCTCGGCTGGCGCCAGGGCTGTGGAAGCCGATGCACCGAGTACGATTATCAATCGTCCGACAAGCTGTACGGCACGTGTCTTTAATGAAGAAGAAGTCGTCAATGCGTTCGCTGCCGGCTCAGGACGTACTTGGTTCGGCCGCTCGGTAGATAATGCCCTCCCCCAAGTGTTTACGACTCCGCTGCCTAACCTATCGCGGAACGGTACTATATACTATCGTTACTCGGTTGCACACCGGTCACCGACCGACGGAACGTTTACCATATCCGAGAATGGAACACCGGTTGGTAAAATCCGCTTACCCGGCTTAGGTGGTGGTAGTATCAATTATTATGATGCTTATGCGCTGTCGGGAAACGGGACGTTGCCGGCCAGTGCAATCGCCGGTGACGGCAGGAGTGTACTCAAGTTTGCATACGCCGCAGACAACGGCAGTACAAGTGCTGCAGGGCTGATGAATTGGTTTGAAATCCATTATCCGCAGGAATGTGTAGCGCGGAATAATGCAATTGAATTTTACACTGATAACGGGCTCTCCGGTGGTACGGAATATTCTATTAACGGATTTTCCGGAGAAATTTTTGGATTCGATGTGACGGATCGTTCATCGCCCAAAATGCTGAAAAACTTCTCGTCAACGGGGGGAATGTTTGTTCTGCGGAGCGAACTCCCTTCTACTGCTCCCAAACGATTTTATCTTTCCTCGCAGGTCAATACGCCACGAATTGAAACCGCCGATGTCGCAGATTTACGAACAAATTACGCCAATTCTGATGTCATAGTCGTCACTCATCCAAGCTTACTGGAATCAGCACTTCAATTTAAAGAATACCGAGAATCACAGAAAGAGCTGACGGTCAGTGTGGTCACGACCGAACAAATCTATAATGAGTTCGCCGGGGGGATGCCCGATGTTACGGCGATTCGCGACTTTCTCGGATATGCCTATACTCACTGGACGAACAAGCCAAAATATGTACTTTTATGGGGGGATGGTCATTATGATTATAAAAACAATCAAACACAAACGAAGAATTTAGTGCCGCCCTATGAGTCCGATTTTAGTGAAGGGACATTTGACGAGACCAGTACCTTTACAAGTGATGACTATTTTGTGAGGGTTGTTGGTAATGATTATAAAGTCGATATGGCTATTGGTCGCCTTACGGTACCATCGCCCGAAGCCGGTCTGTCGATGGTTGAGAAAATCAAACACTATGAAGCAAATAAAGAAATCGGTGATTGGCAGTCGCGGATTACGCTTGTCGCAGATGACGGCCTGACAACGCACGGTGATGATGGGACATTGCATACCAGCGGCTCGGAAAAAATATCGAGAGAATTCATACCACAGGATTTCTTTCAGAGTAAAATTTACATGGCGGAATTCCCCACGGAAAATATACCGAAAGGACGCAGAAAACCCGGTGTGACGGCACAGCTTCTCAATGAAGTCAACAGCGGAACGCTATTGCTGAACTGGGTCGGCCACGGTAGTCCGCGGGTTTGGGCTCATGAGTTGATATTTGAACGTGAGACGACAATACCATTGATGACTAACATCAATAAGTTGTTTTTCCTCACAGCAGCCACATGCGATTTCGCACGTTTTGACAACGGTGACCAGCAAAGTGCTGCAGAGGAACTGGTTTTCAGTAAAATTGGAGGCGCGATCGGCATTTTTGCTGCAGCCCGGCCGGTATTTCCTGGAGAAAATGAAGTAATTAGCCAGGATTTTTATACGGCAATGTTCACTCGGCAGCCGGACGGCAGATATCCACGATTGGGTGATATGATGTATAATATCAAGCAGTTCCACACAAGTGCAAATGATGAAAAATACTTCTTGCTCGGTGATCCGACGATGCGGTTAGTTATGCCGGAGAATATTGTCCGCATTGATGCAATCAACGATCAAAACGTCACCGACAGCGTCGATTTGATGCCGCTTTTGAAAGCCCTTTCGACGGTCAAGATTAACGGCTCTATCCTCCCGCGTAACGGAGGAGAAATTGACACATCTTTTAATGGCAAAGCATTACTGACGATGACAGATAGTGACGTCAAAGCTGCGGTCGTGGATCCGGCGGATTTTGTGACGCATAATATCCTGGAATTTGGCGGAACTCTTAATCGCAGCTCTTATCGGGTGTCGCAGGGGAAATTTGAAGCATCGTTCGTCATGCCGAAGGATTTAAGCTTTACCAATGAGCAGGGACGTCTTTTTGCCTACGCTTTCTCTGATACCCGCACTGCAAAAGGCAGCTCTCGTGCGTTTAAAGTAGGCGGGATCGTATCCGGTACAGGTACAGACAAAACGGGCCCCGAGATTTCAATATATATGGATGACCGCAGTTTTCAGCCCGGAAATTTGGTACGAAAATCGCCTTTGCTTTTGGTGGATTTATTTGATGATACAGGGATTAATACGACCGGTTCGAGTATCGGTCACAAAATCGAAGTATGGTTTGATGACAATCCTACACCCGTAGATCTTACACCGAGCTTCGAGACTTCGCTCGATGATTCTCGTAAAGGTACTGCACAAAAGCAGATATTTGATCTTGCGCCAGGTGGGCATACGGCACGAGCCAGAGCATGGGATGTCTTGAATAATTATTCCGAAACACGGACGAATTTCCGTGTGGCGACGACGGATAACACAATTATTACCGATAATGTGATGTGTTATCCCAATCCAACATCAGCCGGTACGACTATTTCATTCCAACATAATCAATCTCTGCCATTTACGGTAGAAATTCATATTTTTGCAATGGATGGAAGCTTGGTCCGGTCAATTACTAAAAACATTGAAGGTCTTCACACCGCTGCCATTGTCTGGGATGGTATGGACAGTGATGGTGCACGAGTCGCGCAAGGTACGTACTTATATTCAATAGATGTACGGGCGTCCAACGGTGATGCTGAAAAGGTCTATGGAAGCATCGTAGTAGCAAGGTAATAAACGTAATTTTAATTTTCAGAAGGGCTATATAATGAAACATTTTTTTGTAGCAAGTCCGCTATTGGTAGCGATGACAATGTTGCTTACCACTTTTGATGTTCATGCTCAAGGTGGTACATCGGCTGTTCCGTTCTTGCTTATTTCAGCTGATGCACGTGCGGGAGGAATGGGAGAAGTAGGGACAGCAATTGCCGACAATGTCAATGCGATGGCATGGAATCCGGGTGGATTGGGCTTCCAAAATTCGCGGCAAGTATCACTGAACTTTTCACGTTGGTTGCCACAGTTCAATGCAGATTTGTTTTACAGCTACGGTGGATATGTCCAGTATGTCGATGCACTCGACGGTATGGTGGGAGTTAATTTTATTCTCATGAATTTAGGTGAATTCCAACGTACCTTTGATGACGGTAAGCCGGGAGGAAAATTCCGTTCAAATGAATTCTCCTTAGGAGTATCGTATGGCACAATGATTGCCGACGATATCGGAGCCGGGATTCAATTACGGTATATTCAGTCGAACTTGGCGCCGATTAATACCGTTTCCGGAAGCTCAGGAACGGGTGTAAGTGGTAGCTTTGACTTGGGAGTCTTGTGGAAGCCCGCTAAACTCGAAATCTTCGATATTGATTTAAATGATAAGTTCTCGCTGGGTACCAACCTTCAAAACGTCGGTCCAAAAGTAACCTATGCTCAGGAATCAGATCCATTGCCGACGACCTTTCGCCTTGGCACTGCAATCAACTTAGTTCGTGATGAATTTAATGACCTAACTATTGCATTTGATATGTCCAAGCTGCTCGTACGCCGTGATAATCAAGCATCGGACCCTATTCCAAAATCATTCGTCACCGCATGGGAAAAAGGCGGAGTCGATTTATCGGCAGGTATGGAATATTGGTATGAAAAAATTGTTGCACTCAGAGCAGGGTATTTTACCGAACCTGCGAATTCCGGTAATCGCCAGTTCATGACCTTTGGTGCAGGCGTCCGCTATGATATGTTTAATCTCGATTTTAGCTTTATTAATACCTTTGAAGCTAATCACCCGCTTGGCAATACTATGCGGTTCTCAATGGTCATTGACTGGGCAAATAGCGGTAAATAAATGCGTCGTACTAGCTGAAAAAATATGATATTGGGGGTGAGCAATGCTACAAATCAGGCATTCCACTCCCATTTTATTTGCAGATTAGCGGCAATAGCACAATAGAAATGCAGTGAGCTCGTCATGCGAGCTCTTTTATTTTATAATACCCGCCCAAAAACGGGAAAAATGTATCACTCGGAGGACAGTTTGGCATGAGAATTACCAAACAATATACAAATCGGGAAAGTCAATCATTAGATAAGTATTTACAGGAAATTGGCCGTGTGGAACTGCTCGGGCCGAACGACGAAATAGATTTGGCGCGTGCTATCAAACGCGGAGGTTGGGATGGTGAGCGTGGACTCGAGCGGCTGGTAAAAGCGAATCTTCGATTTGTGGTAAGCGTTGCCAAGCAGTATCAAAATCAAGGCCTTTCACTCGGAGATTTAATTAACGAGGGGAATCTTGGGCTTATTAAGGCTGCAAAACGTTTTGATGAAACGCGTGGATTTAAATTTATTTCCTATGCTGTGTGGTGGATTCGCCAATCTATTCTGCAGGCACTGGCCGAGCAATCGAGAATTGTGCGCCTCCCACTTAATCGCGTCGGTGCACTCAATAAAATCGGCAAAAAATTCAGCGAGTTGGAGCAGGCATTCGAGCGTGAGCCGACTGCCTCAGAGCTTGCCGAGCAGCTCGATATGAGTGTATCGGAAATTGCGGAAACCATAAAAATATCCGGACGGCACCTTTCGGTCGATGCACCGTTTGTACAAGGTGAAGATAATCGCCTGCTCGATATTTTGCCCAACGATATGCAGCCGCCCCCGGATTCGGAATTAATGCGAGAATCACTCCGTGTAGAAGTCCAGCAAGTATTAAACACCCTTTCTCTGCGTGAAGCTGAGGTAATTAAGCTGTATTTTGGTCTCGACGGTGTATGCTTAACGCTCGAGGAAATCGGTGAAAAATTTAATCTTACTCGCGAACGTGTTCGCCAGATTAAAGAAAAAGCCATCCGACGATTACGTCATGCATCACGTTCGAAATCACTTCGTTCGTATTTAGGGTAAGTCGATAACAATGAACAAAACGGCTGGAAAAATTCAGCCGTTTTGTTTTTTCTTTGATTGTTAGAATTTGAACTGCTATTTTGTATGGTCAAAAGCGGTCATAGGCCGCCGTTTATTGAATATTAAACATTGAAAAGGGGAGTACCCGCAGTGGCAGAAGAAGAAAATAAACAACATACCCGCCCTCCACACCGCCAGAATCAGCGGGGTTTTGACCGCCGTCGCCGGAGCAGCAATCCACCGTCTTCCGGGGGAAAAGATTCCTCACAACACGATATGACAGCTCAATCTGAGGATACAAAACGCTCACAAGAGCGCCCTACATCTGTGCCTTCGGTGCCACGTCATCCACAGCCAAAGCATGCTTCTTCCTCATCCCAATCCGATAAAAATCATCCTGCTCCTCAGCAAAATTCAGGGCGGCATCATCCATCTCAGGTGAATGTCTCGGTGGTGATTCCATTGCTCAATGAAGAGGAATCTCTGCCCGAGCTTGCTGCCCAATTACAAAAAATACTCGCTGTTGCAGCCAAGGAAAAATACGAAGTGATTTTTATTGATGATGGCTCGACCGACGGGTCATTTCAGGTTATCCGCGAGCTTAATCGTAAGGATAGCCGCTTTCATGCGATACGATTCCGTCGAAATTACGGGAAATCTGCTGCACTTGCCGTGGGATTCGCAGAAGCAAAGGGCGAAGTCGTTATTACCATGGACGCAGATCTGCAGGATGATCCGGCAGAAATACCACATTTAATCGATAAGCTCCGCGAAGGATATGACTTGGTCTCCGGATGGAAGAAAAAACGCTACGACCCGTTTCACAAAACTGTTCCGTCGCGATTCTTTAATTTTGTGACCTCCAAAGCCAGCGGTATTAAGCTGCATGATTTTAACTGCGGCCTGAAAGGATATCGAAAAGAAGTCGTCAAAACGCTTCAAGTCTATGGAGAAATGCACCGTTACCTTCCCGCACTTGCACATTGGGACGGCTTTCGGGTCACTGAAATCCCGGTGACACATCATGCTCGACGGTTCGGAAAGTCGAAATTTGGGTTTAGCCGATTTTTTAAAGGATTTTTGGACCTGCTGACGGTGCTGTTTACGACACGCTATGTTAAGCGCCCGCTCCACTTATTTGGTACCGCAGGTACTTTACTCTCTTTGGTGGGATTTTGTACCGATTTGTATCTTACCTTTGAATGGGCTATGGGCAAAACCTCCCTGAGTAATCGCCCGCTTGCACTCTTTGGAGTAGCACTGATTATCGTGGGCGTGCAGCTGATTTGCTTCGGCCTGATCGGTGAGCTCCTTGTGAAAAATTTCCAGAAAAATGTCGAATACAGTGTGCGTGAGCGCTTGTAATAAGTTATAAAACAAATATGTAATGAATATTATGGTTAAATTACTCGCAATAGTAGTACTCTTGCTTGTCGGCCACGCAGCCACTACAATGACCGCGCAAACGACGAGAATTGTTTCACCAAAAGCCAAAACACCATTTATCTTCCCGGAAGTAGAAATAGGCGCGGGACTTACGACATTTTATCTGAACGGAGATAACCCTGCCAGAGATCTTATTTATCCGAAAGATACTATACGGTCAATCGGTGGCGGATTCAGCGGTTCACACCCCGGCTTGGCCTTCCGCGCTACATTCATTCTTGATCCTGAACGTACATTTCGGGTCGTAGCCGGATTCGATTATATGGTGCTTGTAGGACAGCAACGTATTGAAGCATCAGGGTTTAGCTTCTATGCAAAACACACGGTAAATGTTCCAGCCGCTGTCCTCGGATTTGAATATGCCTACGCCAATCTCCCGCTTGCCAAGGCAAAAGCATACGCCGGCATCGATATTCGGAATACGTTCGTTTCCGGCACCTTTCATAAAACCATTGTCTATACTAACTTTAAGCCTTTTAAAGTCGATGAAGAAGAATTTACAACCAAAGAATCGGTAAGTCGCCTTGGCATGGGCCTGCGTCTTGGGGTCGAGGGAGAGCTCTCGCCGCCGGTGACGATCAATATGTGTGCGGGCTATTCATCAATTAACCTCTTTAACCCGAATACCTCAGGCTCACGGGGGCAATTGCTGACACCGACAGTCTCGGAAGACTTTGATAGAGTGGAGCGAATTTTAGGGAATTTAAGCTTTACCATGATGGTCCAATATAAATTCTAACTTCTTCGCCCCGAATACCCTCCGTTTACGAATTTATTCTTGAAAACTGATAATGATTATTCATTCCGATTGCACGTATTTTCGTGGTGATGTACCTTGTAACCCGCATAAATTACACGGTGTTCACTGTGATGATTGTGAATTTTATCACCCCAAAACCGGTATCATCCTCATCATCAAGCTCGGTGCTGTCGGTGATGTGATTCGTACCACACCGCTTCTCTATCGCCTCAAAAGCGAATATCCCGATTCAGCAATCTGGTGGCTCACCCTTACCCCGGAAGTCGTACCGGCCGTCGTCGATAAAGTCCTCCGCTTCACTCCCGAAGCATTGATTACCCTACAAGCCACACATTTTGATATCCTTATTAATCTCGATAAAGACACCGAGGCATGCGCCCTCGCGACCGTCGTGTCCGCCGATGAAAAAAAAGGATTTATCCTCAAACATGGCAAGCCCGCACCGGTGAATACCGATACAGATCATAAATTCTACACCGGACTCTTTGATGACTTAAGTCAAGCAAATACAAAATCATACCTTCAGGAAATATTCGAAATATGCGGCTGGGACTTCGCCGGTGAAGAGTATATTTTAGATGTACCTCCCGCCGGCTCACGACTGATTGAGTCCGAAGGAAAGATCGTCGTAGGACTCAATACCGGATGTGGCGAACGCTGGGTGTCGCGCCTTTGGGAATTATCCCGATGGGAACAACTGATACGTCAGCTTCAAGAGAATGGATACTATCCCGTACTGCTCGGCGGAAAACAAGAACATGAGAAAAATCAAGAACTTGCAGCCAAAACAGGTGCGCTCTGCCCGCCGCCGAGAAGTCTTCCGGAGTTCATTGGCCTCATGAATGAATGCGATGTGGTCGTCACCGGCGTTACGATGGGACTCCATATCGGTATCGCCCTCAGCAAACGCATCGTCGTGATGAATAATATTTTCAATGCGCATGAATTTGAGCTCTATGGCCGCGGGGAAATTGTCGAGCCGTCGAAAAAATGCGAATGCTATTTCCGACCAACATGTGTCAATCCCAAATATAACTGCATGGAATATTTGTCCGTTGAGCAAATTTATGAAGCTACCGTGCGGCAGACTGCCATGAGCACACACTCCTAATTGTAAACAATTCTAACGAATTACCTGCTCTCCAACTATGACCGAATTTGACCGCTACGCTCTCGAATATGAGCACATGCACGCCGAAAATGTCAAGCCCTCCGGCTATGAACCGTCCTATTTTGATGAATATAAAGTCAAGGAAATTCACCGTCAGCTCGTGCTCTCGGGTGATGCGGATAAACCATTGAAAATTCTGAATTTCGGCTGTGGAATTGGGAAAAGCGAACCTTTTTTGACGTCCTATTTCCCAAAGGCAAAAATTATGGGAATTGATGTGTCGGTCGAGTCGGTGAAGCTTGCACGAAAATATAATGCAGGACTTCCAAATGTAGAATTTGATACGTTCGAAGAAGGTGGCGAAATTCCCAAACATCAAAAGTATGATGTGATTTTTATTGCGAATGTATTTCATCATATTCCCCACGAACATCATGTGGGAATACTCAAGCAATTACTTGAAATTATTACGGATAATGGTTCGCTGTTTTTATTCGAACACAACCCGCATAATCCGCTGACCGTCCGCACCATCAACCGGTGTCCGTTCGATGTCGATGCCGTTCTTCTCTATCCTGCCTACACTGAAAAAATTCTCAAGGAAGCAGGTTTCACCCGTCGTAAACGCCGATTTACCCTCTTTTTCCCGAAATTCCTCAATTTTTTACTTCAGTTTGAGAAAAATCTTGCCGGCTTGCCCCTCGGCGCGCAGTATTATTTCCAAGCGAAAAAGTAATAGTTTTCTGATAATCTTGTGGGGTGGATTATTGCGCCCCTACCACCAAATCTACACTACATCACAATTACCAACCATCGACATATTCTACCGCTCACCCGGAAAATTCCCTGCAATCATCTCCTGCAACGCCTGAACGACTTCACGGCTACCAATTGCCGATAACACACTCTCCCGCGTCGTCAGCGCCCTGTGCGGCGACTTGTACGGCGTCCACAGCATCAAATCGTCGGTGATATTCGCGTACAGTACGACGCATGGCTTCTTCCATGCTGCCGCTACATGCACGACCGATGTGTCCGGCGTAAAAAGTACGTCACATTCATGAAGCATCGCGGCGAATTCCGTGAGAGAGCCCGCGAGCGGCGCAGCGCGCATGGCACTTGCCTGCTTGGTAATTGCGTGAAGTTCATCCTGAAAATCTGCCGTTGCAAAGCCAATAATTTCAATGCCCTGTAATTGATTGACAAGTTCAATTAACCGCTCGCGTCCCCAATATTTCTCCCATCCTGCGGATATATTTATTCCCAAACGTAACCCTGTTTTTTCGCCAAGCGCAGTATGTGCAGCCGCTTGCTGCGCCTCAGTCATCGGAAATTCCAACGATAAATCCTCCGGTGCCGGCTCAATTCCAAATGCAGTCAAAAGCTGCGCTGTGCGCTCTACGATATGCGTCGTCCGCCGATCTGGCGTGGGAATAGGATACGTATAAAATGTGTCCTCACCGCGAACGAGCCCGACTGAATAGCGTGGCGCTGAGAGCGCAATCAGCGTGCGGGATGTGCTCGAAGGATTATCCATGCAATCAATAATGACGTCATAGTGAGTAGCCCGAAGCGAACGGATAAGAGAGAGAATTGCCGGTAATTTCTTAGAATAAAGTAGCTTATGATTGCAGTACTGCTGCACCGCACCAAACGCCGACTGATTCTTTTCTCCAAGAAGTATATCAATCTGTGCGTTCGGAAAACGCCGGCGAAGGATGCGAATCATCGGCACTGTCACGAGTACATCGCCGATTTTGTCATGGCGTAGCAGCAGGATTTTGGCATTTTCCGGTAGGTGCGAGAGCGAGTCAAGCGCGCCTGAGGTTTGCCGCTGCAAGAGCTTGAGGAGGAATCGCCGGAAAGAGAGTTCGAGTTGTTTGAGCATGAATCAGCGTGTAATTGTCGATTTTTTGGCAAAATTACGGTATTGTTTTCATTACAACGCTTTTCGGCTTTTGGGGAATGGCACGCTGATGACGCTGATTGTTTATGATTGAGGAGAGGATGTTTGCGCTGTAGTGATTTTGATGGCAGACATACAAAAAAAAGAAGCCGGAATGTATTCCGGCTTCTTCGTGATAAGTATCTATTCTATTACTGCTTCGGCGTTTTTTTCTCGATTCTTTTTTCGAGTTCGCGGAGCTTTTTTTCGAGTTCTTCGATTTTTGCGTCGAGTTTTGGATCGGGTGCGTCGGCTTCGTCAATATCGGCATCAAAATCCCATTGTGGCTTCGTATCGGCGCGAGGTGGCTTGGGTGCTTTCGGCGGACGTGGCGGCTTGGGCGCGTGGAAAAACCGTGGCAGATCGCGGAGTTCGAGTTCTTTATTCATCAGCTCGCTCTGCTTACTCAATTCCTCCATTTGATTCTCAAAGCCATCACCGAAAACGGAGAAGGCAAATGCGCCGGACGGGAAGAGCAGCTCGCGCTCGCCTTTGGGGAGCATGTCGCCGACTCCGCCGCTGCCGTCAAAACCAAACCCGATATTCGAGTCGCCATTAAAGGAAAAGCTATAGGCGAAGCTATCGTCGGGACTATCATTGTCCTCGTCATCGGGATTCTGGAGCTTGTATTTTTGTTCAAGTTCTTTTTGTTTGAGGAGTTGCTTGTCAGTTTGCGGCTTGTTGTAGGCAAGTAGTTTCTCGCGTTGGGTGGGCGAGAGGAGTGCTTGTACTTTATCATGTGCATCGAGCGCGGCGGCGTCGATTTTGCGTTCGAGTTCGGTGTTTTCTTTCAGAATTGCATTTGCTTCGCTTGATGCAGCACCGCTTGCAATCATATCGCGCACTTTCTTGCGATTATCGGCGATGGTTTTGCGAAGGTCTTTTGTGGTTTTGCGGAGCTCATCACCGAGCTTTTTGAGAGATTCCTGCTGTTCTTGAGTGAGCTCAAGCGTGCGGGAGAGTTTGGTCTGCGGGGTTTTGGATTGTACCTGCGTAGCACAATGCACGACAGGTGTTTCGAGAATGGGCAGGAAGGACGACAGCGGCGAACCAAGCATTCCTGCGGCGGCAACAAGTGCGAGTATTTTCATAGGAGTAGAGCAATTGTGGACAAATTGAAATTATCAGCCGCAAAAATAGGACTTCGCGTGCGGGTGTAAAAGCTAAGATATGTTAAGTGAGGTTAAAGGGGAGAGGAGTCGTAAGTTGTAAGTCAGTAAGTCGAAAGTCAGTAAGTCGAAAGTCAGTAAGTCGAAAGTCAGTAAGTCGAAAGTCAGTAAGTCGAAAGTTAGTAAGTCGAAAGTCTGTAAGTCGCAAGTCAGTAAGTCGAAATTTAGTAAGTCGAAATTTAGTAAGTCGCAAGTCAGTAAGTCGAAGAAAAAACAAAAAAGAGAGCCATCGGCTCGACCAAAATTGTAGGGCTGGACTTCAGTCCAGTCTGCCCGTCAACACGTACCAATGAAACGTGCTGCTCATCCGTACCTTCGGATAAGCGATGTGCAATTTGGCTAAAGCCATTTGTTCTTCCTTATTTTCCTACAGCTGAAGCTGTAGTCTAGTCAAAGGGATTTTTTGAATTTGTTTTACGCTGAAAAACACCTTTCTTCTTGAAGGGAATATCCTGAATGTAATTATTCGCCGAAACGTGACAATCTTCCTGACTAGACTCCAGCTTCAGCTGGAGAAAATGGTTTAACCGTAGCTTTAGCCAAATTTCCCGTCTACAACATACAGTATCTATAAAAATACGATAGCTTCCCGTAGCAAGATGTGGCTATTGGTATCATGCACTACGTTTCAGCGGCAAGTATTGACGTCCGTTTGTAGCAACCGAACGGACTGAGAAAGTAAAATGTAGTAAATGTTTTATATGCAAGTGTTTAGTATTAGTTAATGCAACAGGTTTGCTAGGAAAAGAACCGAATGGGATAAAAATTTAGCATGAAACGCTTCTTTCTATTTCTTCTATTTTTTCTAACACTTTCGATCCCCCTATCATAAACTTAGAGGCATGTCTTTTTTTAATTTGATTTATCAATAGCTTTAATTCGGGTGGAAAAATTTGATTAAAATCGAATATATATGCATGTAAAAAGTTACCAAGTTCAATAATAAATTCATAATGTTTACGTTCGGCAAAGTTGACATCAATTTTGAAAATGACACAGTAATGCGGAGAACCTATTTCTGAAACTTCCAATATTTCAATTTTAGTTTCATTATCGTCTTGAAATAATATAATGTTTTCAGACCATGACCTTTCTCTCCGGACTCCTAATTTTTGTACTGCAAATTCCGTAAGAAAAGTCACCAACTCTTCTTTACTTGGATTTGATGTAAAATTCTCTAATTCAAAAGGAATTTCCTCCCAAATACTCAGAGGTAGTTCAATTGGAATTATTGGGAAATAAAGATCAGTCGTCTTCCGATCGTAATAATAAATTTTGTATTTCCATCTACCCATATTAGCGATGTCTCCTTCGATCTCTCGATCCAGCTGTTTCTGCAGCACCCCAAATAATCATGTCTTCTGTCTCCCAACCAAGAAAAGGTAAAGTTACTTCAATTGTCATAACATTGCCAGTCCGACCAGTTGCTACAACCGGTCGTTAACACTTGCCAATGAAACGTACTGCTCATCCATACTTTGCGTAAGTGTATGTTATATAGCACACCTGCGGCTTGTGCAATCTCAGATATAGAAGATGGTATTTCCGTATCAAGCACCGTCTTTTTCACATGAAAATCCGGTACTTGATTCGGTTACTTTTGGCGTGTAGTCTATACGGTTGATTACAATGAAAAAGAAGAATGACTATCCATTTTATCCACTTTCTTATTGATGGATAAGCTCCAAATCACCATTTCCATGCAAAATAGTTTGTCTTGAGGAGAGAAATCCGGACAGTATTTATGGACGAAATCTACTAGCGGAGTTATTTCATATAACGCAGCCGTAAAGTCTTCGTCATTGTCGGTGTAATTAAGTGCTAACACATTAGTATTAAACCAAGTAATGATGTCGGTGTAGGGCGTTTTTACACCTGCTTTTTCGAGCTTCGATATTTTTGGAAATATCTTCTCAAATTCTTTAGTAATAGCTTGATCGATAAGTAATTGCGCTACTTCGACTGCACCTTCTTGTTCACCTTCATACACCAATTCAATTTTACCGGTGATGGCGGGAATAATTGAACTAAAATCGACGAGGCGAATCGATGTTTTTTCTGTACCCGTTTCAATCAGTCGCAATTTTGCAGCGGCAATTAAATTTTCGAATGCGCTAATTGTTAAGCGTGCACTTACACCACTTTTCGCATCGACAAATTCGCTGTTTCTGGCAGAAAATGCTACTTGCTCTAATAAATTTCGTGCTATATCTGCTATCACAATCGAGGTTTTGTCATGGTCAGAAATATGCGCTTCTTGTTCGGTAATTTTTCTTGCTATTGCGATAGATTTTGGATAATGGGTAAAAATTTGCGACCCAATTCTATCTTTTAAAGGAGTTACAATACTTCCTCTATTCGTATAATCTTCCGGATTTGCAGTAAAAATAAATTGAATATCGAGCGGCAATCTGAGCTGAAAACCACGTATCTGGATATCACCTTCTTCCAAAATATTAAATAATGAAACCTGTATTCTCGCCTGCAAATCCGGCAATTCATTGATGACAAATATCGAGCGATTTGCTCGTGGAATCATACCATAATGAAGGACTCGTTCATCGGAATAGGGAAGCTTTAAGGTCGCCGCTTTGATAGGGTCAATATCACCAATTAAATCCGAAATATTGACATCCGGTGTCGCCAATTTTTCAAAGAAGCGATCGCTGCGGTGAACCCATGCTATGGGTGTATTTTCACCCTGCTCGGCGAGGATATCTTTCGCATATTTTGAAATGGGATGGTAGGGACTGTCGTTGATTTCAGAACCCTTTACGATGGGCATGTATTCATCGAGGAGCTCGATCATTGTACGGGCAATTCTTGTTTTGGCTTGACCGCGTAACCCCAGTAAATTAATATGATGACCGGCTAAAATTGCTTTTTTTAATTGAGGTATGACGGTATCTTCGTACCCCCATAAATTCCTAAAAACAGGTTGTTTATCTCGTAATTTTTGGGTTAAATTAGCCCGCATTTCTTCGTTGATTGTACGATCAGTATAGCCGGATTTTTTAAGCTCTTTAAATGTTGTTTCTTGCTTCATGTATTCGATAATAGAGGTTGGTTAAATAGTTTTACTTCGATTTTTTTCGTAATCTTTAAAAATCATTTCTCCCAGGCCTTTGAGACCTGTTAAAAATGCTTTGCCATTATTGTATTCGGTAAATAATTCAATGAATTGCTGTAAATATGGGTCTTGCGCAATCATAAACGTAGTGATCGGAATTTTGAGTTTTCTTGCCTGCACTGCTTTATCCAAACAGAGATTGACAATCATTTCATCTAATCCTACACTATTTTTATAGTACTCTCCATCCGGTAAGCGCACACAACTTGGTTTACCGTCGGTGATCATAAAAATTTGCTTGTTGGTATTTCTTTTTCTCCGCAAAATATCCATGGCGAGTTCCAGGCCGGCAACGGTATTGGTATGGTACGGACCCACTTTTAAATACGGCAAGTCCTTGACTTGTATAGGCCATGCTTCATTGCCAAAGACAATGATATCAATCGTATCTTTCGGATACTTTCGATGAATGAGCTCTACCAAAGCCATGGCTACTTTTTTAGCGGGAGTAATTCTATCTTCTCCGTAGAGTATCATAGAGTGACTGATATCAATCATCAATACGGTACTCATCTGCGCTTTATGCCGTGATTCCTCAACAATTAAATCATTTTCCGTTATTTGTACATCATTAATTCCATGGTTGATTTGAGAATTTTTCAAACTCTCGGTCATATTAATCAACGCCATATCATCACCAAATTGATAGCTTCTGGTTTCGCCATCCTTCTCGTCGCCCACTCCTACTTTGGTCGTACGATGATTTCCTACGCCACTTTTTTGGAGTTTGCCGAAAATCTGGTCGAGTGCAAATTCCCGAAGTGCCGTTTCCATTTTAGCGGTGAGCAATCGTTTACCGGTTCCACTACCGGAATTTCCATCATCCGTCAGCTCAATTTCTTCTTTTATATATCCCTTTTTCTTTAAATCTTCCTCAAAATCATCGATGGAATAGTCATCGGTAAAGATCGAATATTCCTCATCCAACATTTTGAGCCATCGAAATGCTTCATCTACATCGCCCGAAGCATGCGTGAGCAAATCCTTAAAAAGATCAAAAACCCTATCAAAAGGAGGTATGTTTTTCGGTATATATTTACTGAAAATATACCCTTTCCCAAAATCTAACTGTATTCCATCCATGGTAGTAATGCTAAAATTGATTAAAAATGTGTGTCATTGCCCGTCCGGTCGGGTTGTTACAACCGACCGTCAATACGTACCTATGAAGCGTACTGCTCGTCCGTACATTGTGTAAATGCGTGTTTTATTATAGTATTTGCGATGTGCATGATCTTTATTATAAGATAGTTAGAGCCGGCAGATTGGTCTGAAGGCATTTAATCAATAATGTCATACAGCGTAATCATTTTATTCTCAGTATTGATAAAAAAACCTGTCTCTAAGCTGTATTCATCGACCTTTAGGGTCTCATCTTTTAATAGAATTTGCCCGTCCAATGATAGTATAGATATTCCAATCTTGTTCGATACAACGATAAATGCATCAAGTTCTTTATTATAATACAGTTTTGATTTGAGAATGTTTTTGTCTTCAACTTGTATTTTCTTGACTATTTCGGCAGTTTTCCCATCTATTTTGTAGAAATGAATCTCGCATGGACTCTCAGGGGTTGCATCTTCATCATCTTCAATGAGTGGATTATAGGATACAGCAACGGTATCATTATCTATCCAACATGTAGATCTGTTGAGGTGTTCCCAGTTGCCAATAGGTATGTCAGAAATCCTATTACTTGTAATAAAATTCTCGACATCATATACGGTATAATAATCATAAGAACCCCAATACCAACCTACACTTAAAAATTTCTTTCGGTCCGGAGACATGAGTAATTTTCCAAAAAAATAATCGTAAGGACTTGGCCATGGCAATTTGTTGTCTTCACTGTACTTTTTATAGAATTCAATATGTTTTTCTTCTGCATTTTCTTCTATGAGTGATTTCGCAGCGGTTAGGATTTGCCGGGTATCAAGATTCATGATTTGAATGTGATTCCAAGCTTCTGCAAAAATTACATGTGGCACTCCGTCTTCGTTTTTATAAAGAGCTAACGGATACATGGAAATGTCAGCGCAGTAATCTTTTCTGCTAAAGTGTAAAGCATGATACTTGCCGGGATAATGAATGTAACCGTCAGTTTTATAATCATTAACGACAACGACAATCTCATCAAGTGTATAAAGAGAAGTTTGCGCAGTAAGGTTAAATCTTCCGTAGGTATATCCTATATTTTCAATGACAGAAAACAATCTTTCTCCAATTGGCTCATTAATTGTATATCTTCCTACTAATCCGGAACTTAACAGCATGACTATCTCGTTCTTCTTCGACACAGTGGCAGACAGTATTGTCTCTTCCATATCAAAGGTTATTTCGTGAATCTTATGTATTTTCATGGCTATCTTTCGTTATGAATTCTCCGTTCTGAAAAAACTGATGTGTGTGATGTATATTTGAAAATCTAACTGTCGTGCAGGTGTTTAAAAGGTAAGTAGTTGCAGACAGTAGAAACAACTAATTTCACTCAATCCTGTTTTCTCTTTTTCTGCTCAATTGTGTGTACACCAACGGCATACGCATACATTGCAGATGGATAAAAATGAAGTGCTATGCCATTTTTTACTAGTACACCTTCTTTGTCAATACTGGTGACTACTGCAGAAGGTAAACTGTTCTTTTCGCAGAATTGGAGAAGACTTTTGAGTTCTTCCGGCTTCTCAAAATAACGGTTACTCCATTTTATTTCCAATGCCCATAAGGGTTTCAGCATTTTCTCATCCAGGCCCACCATATCTACTTCGCCTTGAAACTTCCCCACACTCCACCGTGCGTACCATGGAGTGAACCATTCACTATGCATCCATTGGGAGTAAATTACAGTTTCTACCATATTCCCAATTGCCTCATCGGTTACTTGCACCGGGGAAAACAATGCACTCCGCAAGCTGGGATTCGTCAGAAATATTTTGTAAAAATTAGCCCGTTGAAATTTTTTGGCTGTATCATCTATACGATGAACGACCTTAATCAAAAAAGCCGCTTCCAAATATTCCAAATATTTTTTCAAGAGATTCTTTTCCACGCCGCTGCTTTTTGAAAGAGTATCTAATGACACTTCATTGCCGCTATAATATGCTAATGTCGTAAAAAATGAATTGAGCTCCTGTACATCCTGAATACCGTATAAACTTGGTAAGTCGCGTAATAACACCTTGTCAACAATATCACTTTTGATGTATCTACCCGGATTGGCTTGAATTTTTTCCGAAAAAATCACTTCAGGATAGCCGCCAAAATTGATGTAATCTATAAAATGTCGGTTGATTTCTTTGATGTTAATCGTCGTATAAAGCTCGTCTACATTGCCGTTCCAATCTGTCTGAGTCGGGCGGATAAGATGGCTGTAATTTTTAAGATGTATATACTCGTGAAAGGTGAGAGGTGGGAGCATAAATTCGGTGAACCGACCGGCACCACTTTCGTTACTCTTGAATTTCAAGGCGGCTGCAGCCGAACCCGATACAATAAACTTGGTGTGAGGATAGCTGTCCACCAAGACTTTAAGATGTACTTCCCAGTCGCGCAAATATTGAATTTCATCAAAAAACACATACCAACCTTTCGGATTGGTGTTGCCTGCAGCAGAGCGGGCAAGTGAAAATAATTCTTCCAAACCCATATTCAAATAAATGGGGTTGTCGATACCAATAAAACAGATGTTGTGTTGAGATATTCCACTACGGAGGAGCTTTTCTAAGCTGTGGTGCATCATGACGGTTTTGCCCACTCTACGCGGCCCCATCAGCACAACGGCACGCTTAATGTCGGTTTCTTCGACGAGTGGATAGAACAAGTCGAAATACAATCTGCGTTGCATTTCGTTGTAATCTTCATCAATGCTGCCGGTGACCCACCAAGGGTTCTCGAACTTCATACGATCAACGATGAGTTCACGGCTTATGGGTTTTAGTTTAGGTTGTTTTGACATAATACTGCAAAATTAGTGAAAATAGAGTAGATTAATCTATCTTATTTCGACATAAATGTGCGTTTTAAGTTTTTATTTCTGTTTTTGGGAGCTTATTTTTACAAATTCACTGCTTTCTCGTTGTCTGCCAATATCTGAACTATGATTGTTGTGATGAGTATGATTTTTATGATTCACTTTTACAAATCGGTTCTATTTCGTCCCTACATCATTCCAATCACATGAATCACATAAATCACAGTTCAGACATTTACTTACTTGACCGGATGAAAATACTGTCTGAACTATGATTGTTGTGATTAGTATGATTTCTATGATTCAAATGTGATAAGCGGTTCAATTTCGTCCCTACATCATTCCAATCACATGAATCACATGAATCATAGTTCAGACATTTACTTACTTGACCGCATGGAAATACTGTCTGAACTATGATTGTTGTGATGAGTATGATTTTTATGATTCACTTTTACCAATCGGTTCAATTTCACCCCAACATCATTCCAATCACATAAATCACATAAATCACAGTTCAGACAAGTTCCCTGTCCTGACGGTTGTAACAGCATATAGGAAATGGGAATAGGTTAATTTTCTCACTCACCCTTATTCCACTATCGTAATAATCGAAGTCGTGCGTTCTGCCCCTTGCTCGGCTGTCAGGTAATACACGCCGGTGGCTCGTGTCGGAAGAGGAATGGAAAATTGCGCTGCAGTCTCCGTCAACTCGATAATTTTTTCACCAAGTACTGATGTGATGGTATAATGCACCGGCAATGCAGCGCTGAATGAAAGCGGTGTTCGGTCGATATGCAGTGATTTTGTAGCTGGATTAGGATAGCAAAGTAGGGGCGATGAAGATGGATATGCTTCATTCGGAATGCTGAGAGTGGCGAGGTCTGCTTTCCAAATTTCGCCATTAAACATTCCCGCAAAAAGCGTGGTATTACTTACGGTGACAGTACTTACGTATTGATTCGGCAGCCCGGAATTGAGACTCTGCCACGCAGTAGCACTATCCGTGCTGCGAAATACTCCCGCATACGTACCGGCATAGAACGCACCGCCATCAGTGCAGAGAGTCGTGATATTCTTTTGAAGTGCAATGAGCAGTCCGGCACTTGAATACGTCCACGTCGTGTCGCCGCTCATACGCCGGTAAATCCCATTTTCTGTGCCGGCAATGATGGAGCCGCCGGCGGTCATAACCAAACCACGCACATTCCAAACCAACTGCCCTGAACTAATTGAATTCCATGAAGTTCCATTGTCGGTACTACGAAATATTTCACCCGCTGTACCCGCAAAAAGCTGCGTTCCGGCACTCATAAACGTCGTAATTTCTGTGTCCTGTAGCCCTGCATCCGTCCAATTTCCTGTCGTGTCAACGCTGCTGAAAACACCATTTTCCGTACCGGCAAAGAGCATTGTCCCCAAATGATCAAGCGAATAAATGGTCTTATTTACCAGTCCCATTTCAGTCCATGAATTGCCTTGGTTCGTACTCCTATAGACACCCGCATCTGTTCCCGCGTAGAGGGTAGAGTCGGCGACATGCAAACACAATATCCGTTGCGTCGAAAGTCCAATACCGGCAGCAACCCATGTATTCCCCAGGTCAGTACTACGAAAAACACCACTTTTATACGTACCGGCAAAGAGCGTCTGTCCACTCGTGGCAAACGCGGTAATTGCACCGCCGAGGGGAGCACCACATTGTGTCCATTGTGCATGAGCAGGGGCAGAAAATAGCAGACAAACAAAAACAAGAGTCATCACTCTACAGATGACGGGAAGTCGGTCGAAAGGGGACATAGCGTGTCATTTTTTGAAAATTGATGAATAGAATTTTATGGGACATTCCTGTCCGGTCTGATGTTCCAACCGAACGTCAACACGTACCTATGACGCGTACGGCTCGTCTGTACATCGGATAAGTGATTAATTCCTATAACAACTAAACATTTATAAAATCTCCGCTACATACGATAGCTCCACCGTTTCAAGCTGTAGCTATGACTATTATGCAGCCGTTTCATCGGTAAATGCTGACAGGTAGTTGAAACAACTGCCCGAACTGGAATAAGTAGTTGCTTTCAGATGAGTAGTACTTACCGTATGAGGAATTGACATTAAATGCTTTTTATTTCTTCTTTAAAAAACAACAATATTTCCTCCGAAGCCAAATTTGCAGCTTTGAATTTATCCTCTGGACACTGGATTTCCAGAAAAAACCGTGGCCATGATAAATCTGACGATACAGAATACTTAGTAAATAACCAATTTTTGAAGTTTAAACAATAATCAATATCTGAAAAGTGACTCATGCCATAGAGAAAACCTACTAAATAGCCGAAAATTGTCATATATTTATCATCAGGACTACCACGATGTATTGTAAATGCAAATGGAGCAATCTGAAAGCGAGTAATATGAAGAATCATATCGCCATAACGTTTTTGAGCGGTAAGTTGCAAATTCTCAGTGGAACATAATTGTTCAACGTCAAAAACAGTATCAGCAAGCTCGTACGTCATTGATTTTTCCGCCTTCATAAAGAGTGCCAACTCATGAAGTATCTTGCGAATGGATTTCTTATCATCATTCTTACATAAAAACCGATATATTAAATCATACCACACTCCATCCAACTCCCAACGATATTTTACTAAAAACCAATACTTTACCTTAGAATAATAGGGTATTCCTGTTGTATATTCCACTGCAACTACGTATGCATTAACAAATCCTGAAACTTGATGATAGGTCATTCTATCATTCCAGTCAAAAACTGCCAATGGATTTTTTTTTAAGCTTTGCCAAAACAGCTTTGAATTTTCGTATTTTTCTTTCATTTTATTATTTCCCCTTCGGTCGGTTGCTGCAACCGACCGTCAACACGTACCTATGAAACGTACTGCTCGTCCGTACTTTGTGTTATCATCAAACTACAGACGTTCGGCCTCTCTGAGGTCGTTCTATTCTGGTTGGGTATATCTTGCTACAAACGTTGAATCCCGCCGGGATTTAAGAACATAATTTTGCGTTCAGGATGCTTCTCGTTCAGGCAATTGTCCGAACGAGAAAAACTACGCAAGGAAAGAACATCCCTCACAAATCCCCACCCTTCGGCCTCACCACAATCTCCTCCAACACCATCCTTCCATTCATACTCATTTCGATTGCTTGCCATACAACTTGCGCTATATCAGTGGGTTGCATCATGCGTTCGTGGAATTCGTTTCGCGCGCTGTCGTCCCATATTGCTGTTTCTGTGGCTCCGGCGAGAATGTCAATCACACGCACGTTGTGCGCGCGCACTTCCTCGCGCACGCTTCTGCTCATCGCGAGCGCTCCTGCCTTCGTCGCCGAATACACGGCACAATTGGTAAATGTTTTGACCGCCGCGACGGAAAGAATATTGACAATTACCCCCGAATTACGGGCTATCATCGCCGGCAGAACCGACTTCAGAGAAAGAAACATTCCCCGGAGATTGATGCCGAGCATTTCGTCAGCGGCTTCGTCGGTGGTCTCAATGAGCGATGCGAACGTGGCGACTCCGGCATTCGTAATCAGCACGTCCACGCCGCCGAGATGGGCACAGATATCCTGAAAACACTGCGCAATCTCCGCCGGTGACTGCACATCACAGACAAATGGATGGATATTTTCATGAATGGAAGTAATCGGTGTTCGCGCACTTGCTGCTACTGCAAATCCTTTTTCTGCAAGAAGTTCTGCGATTGCTGCTCCTATGCCTTTGCTTGCGCCGGTGATCCAGACGGTTGGTTTATTGTCCATTGTTACCTTCATACCCGATAAGATACGTGAGCCAGGAATTACCTAATTTTTCCAGCACGGAATTGACTCTGAGACGCGAACGGAGATTCGTAAAATCAACTCTGTCGAGTTCTTGGTCTTGATTAAAACAACTAAACACCGGCGTCGATTCTGCGCCGGTAAGTGGATCAACATGCTTTTGCAGACATTGCGCGCAGATTTCTTTCATCATGCATTGCATAGGTGAATTAATCGAACCAATCGCGATATGCTCGCGAAGGTACGGCTTGAGAATCCCATGCCGCGCGTCCTTCACTGCCCGCATCATACCGTCACTACCGATAGCGATAATACGTTTAACTCCTTCAAGCGGAATGATTTTCTCGCCCGCGCTACCATTTTGATAATGAAGAATCGCCTCGATAATATTCCCCCGAAAATGCACATCCTGCGGCCTGTGCGGCGTGATTTCCGCGCCGCTATCCGTACTCCAAATCACCTTATCGGTCGCATTTTCAATCTCTTCCCGCTTGTATAAGTCCTCGCCTTTTTTGTAGCCGGCGAAATAAATCACCCGGCAACCATTGGCTTGTAATGCTTTCGATATTGAAAATAAGACCGCATTTCCAAGGCCGCCACCGGCGAGGAGAACGTCTTCATTGTACGGAATTTCGGTGGGTGCGCCGGTCGGACCCATCACCACAACCCGTTGACCGGGCTGTAAATAGCGAATTAATCGTGATGAGGCGCCCATTTCGAGCACGATCATTGACAGCAGTCCGCGCTCGGGATCGGTCCATGCGCCGGTCATGGCGAGCCCTTCCATCGAGAGCTTCATGCCATTGACTATCACCGCGTCTGTTTCATAATTTTGGAGCCGATAGAATTCACCGGGTTGGAATTTACGGGCAGCATACGGCGCGCGCACGATGATCTCGACAATCGTTTCGGTAAGAGGTTGCACACTCACGACTTCTGCTCGGAAATTATCCTCCAGCATCGCAAAAAACGACTGCAATTTCGCTTGTTTTTCCTCGGACACCGTGCCCTCAATTGCTTCACGTTCGGCGGCAGCGATGTCGTCCTGAAATAATTCCGCGACCTTTCGATGCCCATGCTTCGCGCTCGCCATGGCTTTCACCACGCTGCCGGCATAATAGGGATGATTGTCGCCATAGAAGGTAATAAACTTGCCGTCCTTCTCATACGACGTAAAAAATGCCTGACTTTTATCCGTCGCCGGCACGAGATTTTTCTTGGTAAATGACATAGTTGTAAGGGGAATAAATGCGATAATTTCAAAAACAATACACACAAGCCAACTCTATTATTTCCACAAAATTACGCCAAGCAAGCTAGATGAGCAAAACGAGGGCGGAAAGTTATTGACATTAGCAGAAATGGTGGGTTCGGTTGCTGATACTCCAACCCATCGCCTGCGGACACCCATGGCCGTCCAAGTGGAGGGGAAGACAAGCTGAATTCCACAAAACCCACCGTTGTACTTCCCCGGAAAATTACTTCACGTGCACAAACGAAAGTATTTGCGTCTCGCTTTCACCCTTTGCCACGAGATAAAAGACACCGTTGGAGAGATTCTCAGTCTTGAAGGTGAGCTCATGACTCCCTGACTGATAGACTTCGTCATACAGAACCTGCACCTCTTGCCAGTCTGCATTGTATATGCTCATGCGAATGCGTTGAGGGGAATACACCGTAAAGAATAGTGTACCCGTACCGGAAAACGGAGATGGAAATAGTGATTTTAACTGGAAGCGTACAGGAGTTCCCTCCGTAAGTACCTCTCCGTCACGCACAGCGACGAGCGTATCGTTCTTCGGGCTGCAACTGCCAATGAATACAACGCATACCACAAGTATCGATAGCTTAAATAATGTTCTCATAATTACTCCAAAATAAAAGATGCACCAAATTGCCAAGTAGGTAAAAGAGCCCGCGTATAGCGTGCTACATTCACCTGTAAAAATGTAAATCGCAGCCCCGCACCGAGCGTCAAAAATGAAGGATCCGCACTCGTTGTACCGGCATTATATCCCGCCCGCAGACAGATATATCGCAGGAAATTCACCTCGCATCCTGCGTGTATTCGACTTACTATCCCGCTCTCCTGCAACCGCTTTTCAAGGTCAAAGCCAAGCTGCACACCCTCAGAAGAGGTGCGAAGTGGCGAATATGCCGCGCCGATGGTTAGGGTAGAAGGTAGGTCGTCGCCGGGGAAAGAACTCGAAAATTTAACAGAAGGACCTATATTAGCTATTGAAATACCAATACTAACGCCGGTATGAGCGAATTCACGCGCGACGTCCGAATTCTCTCCCGTATAAGTTGCCTCCGGTACAATATTTCGATACAGTACACCTGCGTTAAAGAGGAGCGCAGATGCAGAACCCGTGGATGTTGGAGTCGAATTAATCGGAGCTAGATTCACCTGAAGCAGGCTCACCCCTGCGCCAACCGATACATTACCATTGAGTGCGCGTGAATACGTGCCAGTAAGAAGCATGGAGTTCGCGCGGAACGAACCGCCCGGAGAGCCATTTTCAAAGGTACGGATATGTCCGCCATCCGAATAATAATTCCCGCTCAAGCTTACTGCTTGTAGAGAATCAAACGCATAGCTGATACTTCCATATGCATGAGCGCGGTCAAAAATTGGGAGAGGATTCTGCCACGAACCCGATACCACGAACTTCGGTGCTCTCACAAGAGCCGCAGAATTCGTAAATGCTTCGAACGAAGAACGTTCCATCGCCACAGCAGCGCCACCCATAGCATTTGCCCGGGCAGAGGGCTGGAAATAGAGAAATGATGCCGCGATACTCTCTTGTGACCATGCAGAAGAGGTGCAGAGTATCCACGCAGCAAGAAGGAAGAGTATTTTTGTCGACATACAGTGCCTTTGATGTTGGTTTAGTAATTATTATAAATTGAAGTGCTGAGAATTCCAAGTTCTTTTAATTATTAGCTATATAACTGCAATATGGTCGTGAAACATACTCTCTTCAATCACAGAGTGATTGCATGTTTGTAGCAATATTCACCCACAAGCCGCATGTTCGACCCCTCAGGGGGCGTGTAACTTGTTTAGGCGCATCGTGCTACAAACATTGAATCCCTCTGGGATTAAAGAGTAGAATTTGTTTGGTTTTACTCTCTTCAATCACAGCGTGATTGCATGTTTATAGAAGAAAATCCCCCCGCTTGACGCTTCTTCGACCCCTCTTGGTGTCGTACAATTCGTGGTGGGCGCATCGTGCTACAAACGTTGAATCCCGCTGGGATTGAAGAGTAGTTACTTGCATAATTCAATATAGAGTCTCCATTAGGGAAGAAAATTCTCTGCCACTACATGATATATCATTTACAAAATTCATTCATGAATTTCTTTGCTTCCTCTACTCCTAGTACAGATGCTATAGTCCAATCATCACATGCGCCGGTTTTGTCGCCTATTTCCAGCTTTGCATAGCCACGCATATTATATATATTACCGTAACCGGGTTTAATTTCAATTGATTTGTCAAAGTCTTTAATTGCTTCTGTGTATTTTTTCTGTTTCATTTTTGTCAATGCGCGGCTATTGTATGCTGATACAAATTTCGGATCTATCGCAATAACTTTGGTGAAGTCTTCAATTGCGCCCTCAAGATTGTTAAGCTGATCTTTGCAATATCCTCGTTCAAAATATGCATCAGCAATTCTAAACTTGAATTCTATCACTTTATCATAATCTTCGATAGCACCATAAAAATCCATGACTTTACTCTTTGCGAATGCCCTGTTGTAGTATATCGTCCCGGTGGGTTCAATGTCAATTGCTAGATCAAAGTCTAGTATTGCTTCTTTGAAATTACCTTTTTTCATATAGTTACGACCGCTGGCGAAATAATCAGCTACGGTCACCGGAATCTTTGTAGAGTCAAAAATACTTTGAATGAGTTCATTCGCCCAAACACCTTTTTGCAGGAGTTTCTCACGATTGATAATCGGCGTACCATTTTTGAATGATGTAATTGTTGGATCGAGTGGACCATATAGAATGGCAGATTTTGTGATGATACCTCTCAAATCGACAGTGTCTAGCTTGGTTGCCAAAGCCCTTACAATTTCAACGACTTGTGTTTTATTGTCAGGGAATAAATTGATGTAAAACCAAAGCGCCTTTTCGTATTCACCATTTTTCTGCAACGTATCTGCTTTTTCAAACGTGTAGGTGTCGGGATAGGTGGACAAGCGTTCTCTCTCTTTTCGCTGAGAGTAATGAGAACAAGACGTTACAAGAATAAGTAAAATAAATATGTAGATTTTTCTCATAACCACATTAAAATTAAACTTGTTGTAAAATAGACGAAAAGAAATACAGATAGTACCCTATTCAAATATCATCGATACGTCGCAAAAATATCTTTTCCCGAAACTACTCACTTCGCAACTTTCGTACCCTTCCCAAGCTCCTCCCGCACCAATTTCAATATCTCACTATGATAATAAAATTTCTCACGTAAGTCGCCATTACGCACCACATTCGAGAGAATAATCACACTGGTTTTGGTGGCGGGGAAGTAAAAATTCATCGACGCAAAACCCGGCGCAAAACCCGTCTGACCAAGCTGCAAAATATCTTCCTTCGTGCTGACGGTCGTGCCATAGCCGTAATCGGTAGGACCGGAAAGAGGATGCTGCCGAACGGCACCTTTTTTAGGAGTAATCATCAGGTCGTACGACTTCGGACGTAAGAGTTCGCCCGAATGCAGAGCAGTATTCCACCGCACCAAATCCTCGGCCGTCGAAATAAATCCACCCGCCGCCGGACTGTTGATAAAGCTTAAGGAGTCAAATTCGAGGCTCCCGTCTTCGGATTCGGTATAGCCATTAACCAATGATTTGTATTGCTTTACATCCGGATGGAACGTATGCTTCATCCCACATATCTCGAAAGCTTCCGCCGATAACGCCGCAAAGGATTTCCCCGATGTGCGCTCGACAATCTGCGACAGCAATCGATACCCGATATCTGCCAAACCGTAGTCGAATTGCGTTCCCGGCGTAAATGCCGTCGGCGAGCCAAGCCGCGTAATACCATGCATGTGCGTGAGCAAATGATCAACCGTTACTGTATCTGCCCACGCATCCGGCAATTCCGGCAAATATGCGCGGATCGGTACGTCCAATCGTACATGATCCTTATCGAGTTCATGCAGAACAAGCACCGCCGTTATTTGCTTACTAATCGAACCGATAATAAATTGACTATTCGGTTGTAATTTCTTCTTTGTGCTGAAGTTAGAGATGCCCTTTACCTGTGAATACAGCGTGCGCCCGCCTTGGGATACCAGCACGATGCCATTAAACGGCTTGTGGGTCTTGCTCGAAAGCAGTGCGTCGATTTTGGAAGCGAGCGAGGAGGGCTTTGCTGAGAGGAGAGCGGGAAACAAGAGAACGAGAATCAGGATTGTAGATAGTATTTTCATAATGAAGTTACGAGAGTTTGTGTTAGAATAGTTTCCGCATCAAAAGTAGTTGCGGCAAACGATGAGAAGGGGATAAGGAATAAATTAGAATTAACGTGAATTCGGGATAACAACAGAGCCTGCATTCGAGAAGCCTAAAGGGCTTCAATTCCCCGTTCGGTCAGTTGCTACAACTGACCGTCAACACCTACCTTTGAAGCGCTCTGTTTATCCGTGCTTTGTGTAAATTTTAGTATTTTATAATACCTACAATCGACAGGATCTTCGCACCATGCGGCAGATTCACCATATCAAGCGATAGCTTTATCTATCAAGCAGGCGTTTCAGCGGCAAGTACTGTCGGTCGGTTGGGGTGTTTTTCTCCATTTATTCGGCAAATATCCATCTTGTTTTCGTGTCCAGTTTTTTGGGATGAACTTCATTTCCCCCATCCCTTGAACATACTTGGATCTATAAAACCATCTCTAACAGCTATAAATTTATAGGGTGCTATAATAGGAGAAATATTGTTTTTGCGCAGAAACGCCAAACCTTTTTCCATGAGTATAGTTTTCCATGTTTCAAACGTAGAGTCTATTGCTTTGACCCAACCAGCATCATCTCTACGGAAGAGAGCTTCTGTATAGTATTTATCAGGGGTAGTATTAACATAATCGAATAAATACTCATAGCGACCACCGCGATATTGAGCCTGTTTGATAGAATCAATTAATACATACATCAGATGATCTTTTCTTTGGCGTTTAGCTGCTATACCAATACTATCGCTATAAATAAGCCAAGCCCAACAGATTAATTTCATTCTATTTGAAGTATAAAAATTTTCTGTTGGCTCTCCATTTATATTCTTAGGAGTCCACTTAAGGGTAGGAGAATTCTGAAACTCTTTCATAAAGAAGTTGTTTAGGATTTTCAACGGAGAGCGAAACATTGCTTTACTTCCATAGTTGAGGGCGGCTAAGACGCCTGTTTTTCGTTTGGAAATACAGCATACCGGTCATAGTCAGCATGTTTTCTACCCCAAAAATCGGCTCTAAAAATAATCCTAAACAACTTCAAAGTCTAAATAGTACCATACACTACTAATGTCCATATTTTTGGGTTGCGGAAGTACAAGCGAGTCATTGGGGATATACTTAATTTGAGCTAATTCATGAAGCACACGTTCATCACCATAGATATTGACGAGGCTATCTAATCTTTCCAATGGGCTGTAAGTATTATAGTAATCGAAGAGAATCTGTTGAACCTCAAAGATAAGTGATTGTTGTGCCTTTGATGGAACAATCATTATACTTAAAAGTAGGAAGATCGTAACGATATGTTTTTTCATAATAGTCTTAGTTTCCAATAAACTGGTAATAATGCAACTCAATTTTCAATAGGTGACTCTAAGTACTTTGCTACTTCTTGTTTTGCCCGGTTCGGTCAGTTGCTACAACTGACCGTCAATACTTACCTTTGAAGCGCTCTGCTTATCCGTACTTTGTGTAAGTGTTCGTTTTTTATAATACCTACAATGGACAGAATATTCGCACCATGCGACAGCTTCACCATATCAAACTATAGCGTTATCTATCATGCAGACGTTTCAGCGGCAAGTGTTGACGGTCGGTTGTAGCAACCGACCGGACGTGGAATATATGATAGAATAAGATAATTACAATTGCGCCGCAAGATCACCGATACACTTCTCGCGAATCGCCCACAACTCTTCAGGAGAATAATTGATTGCAGGATGTGCTGCAAGCCAATCTGCGATAACCTTCTTATGATATTCGACCTTGAAGTCCGTGATTTGTTCCGGTTGAATTTCGATTTCCTCTATTAAATCACCTTCAAAATCCGCAGGTGCGGACGACTTCTTGGTATAGTCATATCGACTATCCTGATAGCGCAGATAGCAGTGCGCCTCGGGTATATACTCCAATTGACTCGCCTGCAAAGTATTCGCAATTTCAGGAGTATTTCGCGCATTCATACGGAATATCCCCATGATAAGCTTGAGGTTATGAATATGATGTTCGCCGGCAAGCTTCTTGAGAATCGCATGTTTCGTGCTGCATGTTCCGCACTGATCGCGAAAGAGTGAAGTCAGATCTGCTTTGTTGGAATTGCGGCCGTAGGGCAGATTCCGTACAACATCAATCGCCTGATGAAACGTGAAAATTTTCTGAGCAAGGAATGCCTGCGAGATGCTTTCTTGTGAAGTAATGGCAAAATCCGGCAATCCAATCCGCTGTTTCAACCATTCATCCTTCGAAATACTGAGCCAGTACAAAGTCTCACCGTCGTAGTCGAATGTCTCGACGACGTGGAGTCCACATTTCTCAAGCACATGGCGCGAGGCGTGATTGTCAAGGGCCGTCATGGCATAGACCGTGTCTTGCTGCATTGTCGTAAATGCATATTCAAGAGATGCTTGCGCCGTTTCCGTGGCATAACCCTTTCCCCAGTATTTGGGTATGAATCGATAGCCGACATCGATGAAATTGATGTGTCCGTTGCGTTCGGTATTCATAAATTTCAATCCCGTCCATCCGATGAAATCGCCGCTCGATTTCTCAAGTACTGCCCAACGTCCGATACCGAAATCTCGGTAGTGTCCGCGGATCATGTCAATAATTGCCCTGCTTTGGTCAATTGTGGTAAATGGCGCCGTGCCTAAATACTTGTGTACTAAAGGGTCGGAGTCGAGAGCAAACATTCCCTCGTCATCCGTTGGGAGGAGTTCGCGCAGTATCAGGCGCTCGGTTTCGATTGGTAGATTCATGTTGATTTTTGTAGATAGGTAATTTGATTCCCAAAAGTCACGGTCAGCCGCGCTTGGGCACTTGGAAAGAAAGGAGAAAGTTCGTTCAACAACCACCGCTCAATCTCATCATACGAATGCCCGTGCTCCGTAACTGCTGAAATAATATTGCTTTGTGTCGTAAAATAGAGAATGAGTTCCTGCTGCGTAAATGCTACTTCATTCGTGAAGGTACCATCGCCAAGGAGGTCAAAATTCCTTGGCGCCAGATGTTCTTTTGTCCAAGAATACGAGTCATTCCGCGGTGGTGCGGGGAAGGTGACGAGATACTGCTGCCGATACCACCGGCCAAAGTCAGGGTGCCCGTTCTGCGTGGGATCAAAGAAATTATCATAGAGCACAAGCCACCGACGACTGCGTAAAAGGCGATGAGATTCGCGCAAGAATGCGTCAATATCGAACCAGTGCACACCCGAACAAACTGTAATAATATCAATGCTTTGATTGCTGAATGGTTGATTCTCGGCAGGAGCTGAATGATACGAAATATGCTCGTTTTGGGTGGCATTCTCCAGCATCGACGGCGACATATCCGTGCCATACACGTTTTCGGCGATTTCGAGAAGTGCCTTCGTCGAGAGTCCGGTGCCGCAGGCGATATCGAGCGCCGTTTCCAGCTTGTGCTCAATACCCAAAAACTCCCGAATGCGGTGCATCACCTGTGTATGAAAATCAGGACGTCCTTTTGCATAGCGTTCGGCAGCTTCCTGATACGCAAAATAGTTTGGTGGAGCAGGCATGTTAGTCTTTCACCCCTTCGACAAACGCCATCGGCACCGTCAGCGTAACTCCATGATGAACATCAGCATACGCATTCAAATTCTTTTCAAGAGCCGCAAAAATGTGGGGTAATTGTTCGGGTGGGAAGAGCGCAGTCCACGACGCAAGCCACCCCAATTTCACAAAATGATGATTGAGAAAAGCGCTGCCGTCGAGAAAATTCATGGTGAAACTCTCCTCGATGATACGATTCACCCGAAAACCTGCGGAAGTAAGCTGTGCGGAAAGCGAGTCGATGGTGCCGCGGTGGTGTTCTTCGTGCCGGAGCTGAGGAGTATATTCCTCCAAGCCGAGCTCGGTAAGCGTCGCGTAAAATACCTCGTAAAATTCCTTCCAATGCCCGGTAATATTCGTCGTAAGCGTTAATTTTCCTAATGGCTTGAGCACGCGGTAGCATTCACTGAACACCGCACGCGAATTCTCAAAATTATTAATTCCCAAATTTGAAATTACGAGATCGACCGAACTACCCGCGAGCGGGATATGTTCGGCAGAAGTTTCCAGCAGGGTAACATTCGTAATGCCGTAGTTCTTCATCTTTTGCCGCGCGCGTTCCATTGCATTTGCCCACGGGTCGATGCCGTAGAGTGTGGCGGATTTCCCGAGGCGTTCGGCGAGCTCAAAGAGTGGGAAGCCCGTGCCGCAGCCGAGGTCGATGACGGTCATACCGCGACGGAGTTCCAAATTTCGGAGCAAGAACATGCCAAATGGCGCGCTCCACAAGGGCATTTCATCAAAAGTACTTACGAGGTCAGCGCTGTCGCTGAATGTGTAGGAGAGGTAGTCGGACATCGGAGGCGTTTCGTGAGAGGTTGACATTCATTTTTTCAAAATTACGCCACGAACCCCACATAGCAAAGATGGAGGGGAAATAACCGGTGATGCGGGAACAAGTATCAAGAAACCATAGCCCATAGTTTCAACTATGGGAGAATAGGTATAGACATAAAAAAAGGAGAATTGAATTCTCCTTTTTAGTAAACCAGTTATGCAGACAGATGATTATATAAACAGCATGTGCACACCATCGCCGGCACTTTTTGCATAAAAATCACCAACCGTTATCACCGCTTCCACGCCGTCGTACATGTCTTCTTTTGTGTAGTGGAACATATCCATAGCCAGCCGACATGCCCATAATTTTACACCCGAAGCCGAGAGAATATCAAGAAATTCATGGACATCCGGCATGTCAATTTTCTCCATTTCTTTCTTCATCATCGAGGTTGCGAGCGCTTCCATACCCGGCAAGCCGCCAAGCATGGTGGGTACATGCATTGCAGGATTACCCACGGTGGCAGTATGCAGATGTTCTAGCTTCTTTTTATGAATCGCTTCGAGCCCGAAAAACGTAAAGAACATTTCGGCTTCAATGCCCTCTGCCCGCGCACCGTTTGCCAGTACAAATGCAGCATATACATTCTCTAATGTTCCCTTGGACAGGATAATCATCATCTTCTTGATGGGTGCTTTATTCTCGTTCATAACAATCTCTCTGTATAAGTTTTTAAATACAACTGGCTGGCTTTGGAATGCCGGCAATTTTCGTCGCTGTCTTTAAGGGAGCGACCGGAAACAGTTGGTAGAATTCTTTAATATCCACCACATCACTTCTACCGATGCGCCGGATGCTGAGAGCGACGCCATTTTTTTGTTCATTCTGTAAATACGTGAGCACTTCCCAATGCCTCGGCGTAAGCGTGATATTTGCCTGAGCTGCGAGTGCTTCGCCTATTTGAGGGTCCCATTGACTAAAATCTGTCAAATACCCCTCGTCGTTGACGGTAATTGACTTACCTGCGATTACTTGTTCCATGGCTGTATATAGAATAGTTGCGAATTGTTAATGCTTAACCTTGAAGAGGTTATCGATAACCGTTAATTAATGATTGTTATTGATTTATAGTGCTTGTCGCTTGTCGCTTGTCGTTTACGACTTTCCACTTACGACTTCTTACTTACGACTTCCCACTTACGACTTACCACTAGCTACTCGTTAACTTGTATAATGCTTGCCGGATTCCGACATAGTTGCCGACACAAACGGAATATGCGTACCTTTCAGCAGTACATTCCAATAAATCCAGCGGAATGCCAGCTTGCCCATGTGATTCATTCTACTCTCTTTGAGCAGTCGCAGCGGACCAATTCCTTCGAAGGGAAAGGTGCCTTCGACCGGCTCATGGGTGTAGTTGAAATCAATTAATAATGCTTTGCCGTTGCCTGTTTCGATAAAACAATTCGCATGACCGTCGAACTCTTCTTTGAGTTCTTCTCCTCGCACATAGCGAAGTATATTTTCGGTAAGGATTTCCGCCTCGAAGTGTGCGACAGAACCGGCTTTGGAGGCGGGAATATTGGTGGCGTCACCGAGCACGAAGACATTCTGATGGTCAATTGACTGTAGGGTGGCCTTATGAGTTGGTATGAAATTGAGATCATCGCCCATACCGGAACGCTCAATGACGGCGTCTCCTTTGTTGGTTGGAATTGTCACAAGTATATCAAAAGGAATAGCTTTACCGCCGTAATCGACGATTTCCTTGCGTTCATTATCGACCCGTTCGATTGCAAAATCGCTTTCAATACGGATGTTTTTTTCGTGGAGGAGATGTTCGAGAGCAGCCGTTGCTTTGGGCTTGGTAAACGCGCCGCTCAGGGGAGTGACGTACGTAATATCGACGCGGTCGCGCATGTGTTTATGCTTGAAAAAAGAATCCGCCAGAAAGGCAAATTCAAGAGGAGCGACCGGACATTTAATCGGCATTTCGGTAATGTGCACGAGCAGCTTGCCTCCTTCCCATTCCCGGAGTTTATCGCGGAGTGCCAGAGCGCCTTCGAAGGTATAAAAGTCAAACACCGAACTCTGCCATTCACTTCCGAGCATGCCGTTGACTTCTTCCGGGGCAATCTTCGCGCCCGTTGCGATGATGAGCACATCATACGGCACGACTTCACCGGATGCAAGGAGGAGGGTATTCTCATCCGGGAGAATACGTTCAATCCGTTGCCTGCGCAACCACACACCACTCGGGATAAACTCTTCTATCGTTTTGACAATATCGTCAGGGGCATACATATCAAAGGGTAAGAATAAAAAACCCGGTTGATAGTAATGCATCTCCCGTTCATCGAAGATGGTAATCTGCCATTCGGGATGCTTCAAATCATGGCAAAGATGATTGGCCATCATCGTGCCTGCTGTTCCTGCTCCAAGAATTACTAGATGTTTCATGTCACTATCCTCTCCGTATATACACACAAACTACTCAGAAACCGCAACGGAGGGGAGAAGTTGATGTCTGGAATGAATGCAACGTTCTTTGAAATCTGACTGTTAATGCCATCACATCACGCGTCGCCGACTCCTACTGCCCTCCGTCGTACTTCCAAGTACAAAACTACTCCACTGATCATGCATAAACTATGATATTAGTCATAAAATAAAGGAAGTAACCCGGAAAAGGCATCAAAGTCGGGTATTCAATCAGGGTGCAAAGGATACGGTCAAGCGGACGAACTCATTCTCCGGTGAAGAATGATGATTCGCAGTCAAGTAACCCATTGAAATAGTTTGAAATACGGGGGAGATTCTTTGCCCACGGTTAAAACCGTGGGCAATGGTGGGAGAGGAATGTGGGGTGGACGGCGATGGGTGAGTGGAAGACGAACTGTAATATGACCGCTAAGCGTTAGCATTGGTCTCGTCTATCGATTTAAGTACTCTTTCCCACGTCGTTAAAGCAGGTAAAAATTGTTGAAGTAATGTGCTCGCTTACAGTAGATTTTGACCTGTCAAACAATTCTTGCATTGCCTTTTGTGTAAGTCACACTGTGTCATCATTTACGAATACATCTACTCAGACTTCGCCATCTTGAGAAGTGTATAGTATAACGTCTGAGTTTTCGAAAGCATCCCTTGCATAACTATTCCTCTATTTCAATAAATTCGGTATCAATATAATCATCTGAATCAAGTACAATTTCTTCATCTCTATACATTTCTTGAACTTTAGAGTATGCCTCGTCCATCGAATTAGCTTCTATTTCAATAGTTCTTGAAAGTGTTTCTATTACTTCAATTTTAAATGTTTTCATAACAAAAGCTCATGATTCTGTTGTTCAATAATAGTCTCATACTGTTTGTTTAATGTTTCGTAATTCATAAAAGATACTCTGTCTTGTTTATACAGATTGGAAAAAGAAGAATATTTCATTTTTTGTAAAAACTCTTCTTTTCTTTTGGCATCCGCAACTATTACCATTCTTGAATAAAAGTCTTGCAAATCATTAAATTTTAGCAATGAATTTTGAATATCTGTTGAATGTTCAACTTCGAAGAACGAATGGGGCATTTCTCTTTCATTAAACCAAATGACATCAATAGTTGAGCTTCTCCGAACTACATTAGGGTAAGTGTATGGAGGTATTTCAGATAGTGTTCGTATATCTGCAAGTTTTTCATGTAGAAACAATCTGTTCTTATCTTGATTTGGAACAAATGTTTTCAGTCCTTTTAGATTGCCAATTATTAGTAATAAACCTTGAAAATAGGAATGATTAAATTCCAATAGTTCTTCTGAATTCTTATTTGTATCAGTTTCTTGAATAATTCCTTTGCTCTCGTTTTGATTCTTGAATTTGATTAAGCCATATAAACCAGGTTTGATTTTATATATGTCTTTATGCAACTGTACAATTCTTCGGATACTTGCGAAAGGAGTTTTTGTTTTCCATTCGCAATCAGTAATTTTAAAAACTTCTTGGTTTAATTGTCCTAGTGTTGCAACTCCACCAAGTTTTTCCAGAGTTAAAATAACGGCTTCGTTCTGTTTCATTTAGGATGCAATTCTATCTGTCAGAGGTATGTTTTTTTATGGTTTTTTGCATTATTCAACTTGCATTGCAACGATCATTATCAATTGTATCGAGTGATGGCCACACGCTTAGGAGAATTCTCCCCACAATCACCCAATCCCACACTCACTCATCACCAGTCGTATCTTAGCTTTGCTTTGTTCGGTTGGTGGGGTAAGTGGCAGGCGGTACTGCGCTTGCATCATGCCCATTTCAGCGAGAATATACTTGACGGGGATAGGATTCGACTCCACAAAATTGACCTGCATCATCGGGAGCAGGCGGAAGAGGAGTTCGCGGGAATGCGCGAAGTCACCACTGAGCGCCGAGCGCACAAGGTCGCCGAAAAGCTTCGGCGCGTAGTTTGAGATCACCGCAATTGCGCCCGTACCGCCACACGCGATAATCGGCAACGCAAGCGAATCATCACCGGCGAGGAGTGAAAAATGCGCCGGAGCATTCCGAATTATCTCTGACATCTGTTCTAAATTTGCCGATGCCTCTTTCGTGGCAACAACATTAGTGCTGCATTCGGCGATGCGGATTTGCGTTTCGGCGAGGATATTGGTGGCAGTGCGTCCGGGTACATTATAAATTATTTGCGGGATATCGACTTGTTCGGCAATTGCTCTAAAGTGTTCAAACAAGCCATTTTGCGTCGGCTTGTTGTAATAGGGTGTGACAAGTAGCACGCCGTCAGCGCCCAAGTCCTTTGCCGTGCGGGTGAGCGAAATACTCGCGCGGGTATCATTCGACCCGGTGCCGGCGATAACCTTGATACGGCCGGCTGCCTGCTCGATAGCAAAGCGAATAACGGAGACTTTCTCCTCGCGGGAGAGGGTGGCTGCTTCTCCGGTCGAACCGCATGCGACAATCGCCTCGACGCCATTGTCGATTTGAAATTCAATTAAGCGGGCAAGAGCAGGAAAGTCGATGGATTCATCGGATAAGAAAGGAGTTACGATTGCAGTGGCTGTGCCTTTGAAGTTTTTCATGGGTAATGTTATTGGATAATTAACCGTAGGGGCAATCCTTTACGGTTGCCCCGGTTGGGTATATGGGTTATGTTGTTGGATATATGGGTTCCGAATTTTATCACGGTAGGGGCAATCCTTTACGGTTGCCCCGGTTGTGTATATGGGTTGTGTTGTTGTATATATGGGTTCCGAATTTTATCACGGTAGGGGCAATCCTTTACGGTTGCCCCGGTTGTGTATATGGGTTGTGTTGTTAATTCTATCGATTATTCATTCATTCAAAACCGGGGCAATCGCAAGGGATTGCCCCTACGTGTGCTAGGAATTATTCATTCATTCAAAACCGGGGCAACCGCAAGGGATTGCCCCTACGAATTTGGTATATAATTCCGTGACGTGTATCACTCCTCGAGCAGCAGGGAAATCTTATCCTGTGCTTCTTCGAGAAAACGTTCTTCGCCGGCGAAGCCGACTTCTTTGAATTGAACAGCACCATTCTTGCCGATGTAGAATTTTGACGGAATACCGGTCACGCCGTATTGCTTGACGATGGCATCGGTCTCGTCTAAATAGACAGGGAATTTGTAGCTTGGATTCTTGGCTAAATACTCTTCGACGGCTTTTTTGCGGTCTGGTACGCGTTCCCAGACATCGACAACGGCGAAGACTACCTTAGGGTTATCTTTATATTTATCATAGAGTTTTTGAAGTGCCGGGAAGGAAGCACGGCACGGACCGCACCACGTCGCCCAATAATCGAGCACGATGACTTTACCTTTTTGTTCTGCCAGGTCGAGCGTTTTGCCGTCGAGCGAGGTGAATTTTCCACCGATGGCAGGAAGATTAGTCTTCTCGGCTACAAGCTTCGTTCTGCGCCCGGTTTGGGCTTTAGAATTGAGAATTTTAAGCGTCGAATCATAATTTTTGCTGCCATGCCATACAAATTCAAAGAGCTTTTTGTGCTGTTCGAGCAGATTTGCTGATGCCTTGGACGTGCGGATTGCTTCATCGGCGAGGGCGAGAGCTTCGGTTTGCTTGCCGGATGCATCGAGCACTTCGAGCATATTTTCGAAGACGTCGGCAGGTGTTTCGTCACCGAGTAATTTCCGGGCTTTTTCAAACGAGGCAATCGACTCTTGATTTTTATTTAATCTCTTGAGAATAAAGCCATTTGTCGCGTAGGCGTCACCTTGGGTGATGCTCACGGTCTGCTTCCATTCGCTTGGGGTGATGAATTTTGGTTTGAGATTATCTCCTGTTTTTTCCGCTGCTTCGATAGAGCGTGCGCTCCAGGATTGAGCTGCCGGCAGCATCGAGTCAATTTCGCCGAGCGCGCCGGCAATTTGTGTCAGGGCTGTTGCCGATGCGCGCGATTTCTCACCGAAATATTCCTGTAACTGTTCGAATTTCCCCTTCTTAACGGCGCTGTTGATAATCGCTGATGCTACACGGTCGTAGTAGGTGGAAGCGGGAAATTTTTTCAAAAAATCAATCGAGGCAGCAACGAAGGCATCTTCGTCTTTTGCCGATGAAAGCCGGCCGACGCTAACCTCTTCGGCAAATTCACTCTTGGGATTCGCTTCGATGAATTGACGCTCAAGGTCGGCTGACTTGTCGAGCTTGTTGAGCACACGGAGCGCGCGGGAGATGGAGCGAACTTCGTTTTCTCGGTTCATGTCATACATTCCGTCCGTAATTTTGAGCATCGCTGCATCATACTCTTCTTTGCTCATTTCTTTTGCTTCAAATTTCAGCGACAAGAGCCCGATCTGTGCCTGTATGCTTTCCGGATAATACGTGACTTCGTCCTTGAGAAATTCCTTGGCGCGGATGAGATCGGCACGGCGGCGACAGGGCTCCGGCAAGCTGCCGAAGAGTGAAACTGCAGCCCGTACATTTGCTCCCTTGACCGGGAATCCGCTGTTGATATAGACAAGCTGCTCCCAATATTTTTCATCATTATTATCATACTGCTTTCCGTCGCCGACTTTTATGAGAGCAAAGACGGCATTTTTCGGAACCGATAGTGTGCCGGTATAAGACTTTTTGGTCTTGTCAGTCTCAAGCGACACTTCGTAAGCCGTTGGCTGAGCTTCTGTTTCGTTGAATACATACACCGCCGCCACGAGCTTGGAAGCACTGCCGGCAAATTTTTTGTCGGGTGTATAGGAAAACGTTAGCTTGGACATCACGGTTGGCTTGGCAGGGGTAATTGTCAGGGTACCGGCAGAGAATGCAGGGATAGTCGCAAGTACTATCGCAAGTACAGCTCTCAGTATCAGAGTAATTTTCATAGATTTTCCACAAGAATATTGAAATAACATGAGTAAAAATAAGCAAAAAAGCGCTTTTGAACTAATTTAAAACTCGTGACGGCAGACGCGTTCGCATCTTGAGTAATGAGGAGGAAGTATTCTTGCTCCCACAAGGAAGAGAATTACTTTTTTTATGTAATTTTACAATCAATAGATAGTATTGGTCAACTTCTCTTCTTTCAAAAGGTGCTCTATGAAACTCTCTCCTCATTCCCTTCCGGTGCTTCTGATTCTCTTCTGCCTACACTCTGCCATTGCACAGACGCCATCACATCAGAGCAGCCATAGTACGGGGTCGGCATTTCTGCATCGTGCTCAATCACCCCAACATAACGATTATCAGGCATTTGTCTATTCTTCGAGTGATTTTATGCAGGTGGCACGGTCAGCGAATGTGCTGACAATTGACCAATTCCCCATCTCTGCCACCACCGAGACCGGTACGCTTTCGCTTTCCCGCCGGCGCACTGCTGCTGACGCCAATACGAAGGTACTTATCGGTACCGCGCAGGGAGAGAAAACAATGCGTTTGCCGGAAGTGGTTGTATTCAAAGGAAATATCAGTGGCGAACCGAATTCTTACGTCACACTCTGCGCTGTCAATAACGAACTCATCGGTTCCATCCGCCGCGCTGACGGCTCGTCCTACTCGATTGCACCCGATAACACTTCCGGTGGCGCGCTTCACTGCATCGTTCCCGATAAGTCCATGCATGAGCAGAATGAACTCCTTCAATGTATGACTGAGGAAGGCCAACAGATGATGAAAAATAAGCTCCAAGCTCCCGAGGGCATGAGTGCAGTATCCAAAGCAGAACGCCCATTAAGCACCAAACTTCTCGAAGTACGCGTTGCCGTCGAATGCGACACGAAATTTTTTACAGAATTGAATAAAGATACTGTAAAATCAGCAGGTTACGCGCTCGCTCTTATCTCCATGGCAAGCATCGCCTTCGAAGATGACCTCAACGTAACGCTCAGCGTACCATGGCTCAAAATCTGGACCGATGCGCCGTCTGACCCCTATAATGTTAATGGCGACGGCACCGCTCTCACCTATAAAGCTCAAACATATTGGAAGGCAAATAATGCAGGTGTTGACCGTGATGTCGTGCATGTACTCACTGCAGGCGGCGGTGGAGGACTCGGGCTGATATATAATCTCGGCAATGGGGGTGGCGGCACGACTGTATGTAACAAAGATGAAGGTTTCTCTTCATCCTCACCGTTTACGTTTCATAAATACCCAACTCTTGATTTTACGTATGGCGTCTATATTGTTGCACACGAACTCGGGCATAATTTCGGTGCTAAACACTCGCATAACTGCTTTTGGAGTCCGGCTCTAGATACATGTGTCGTTGATGAGGGAATTGCTGATAAATGCTTTCCTGCGGACTTAACGGTTCGTCCCAATCCCGGCTCCATCATGAGCTATTGTCCGAATGTGAATCTTGCGGCGCACAATCAGGACTTTAACTATTACCGGGTGAATATGACTTTCTTGCCTCAAATAGCAGCGTATATGCGCGCGCAGATTGAGGGCACGTCCTGCATCACCGAACCCAAGAAACCAACCGTGATTCTCACCTCACCGCGTGGAGCGAAAGCGCTCGACACAAGTTCATGTGAAATTCGGTGGAAATCTTCAAAAGTACAGTTTGTCTCGCTCGAATATTCGATTAATTCAGGCGCGTCGTGGGAGAAAATTGTCTCGGATATAGATGCAGCAACTGTTTTCTATAAATGGTATTTACCGGTGGTAAACACCAAGTCAATGCTCGTTCGGGTATATGACGTTACCGACAAGTCCATCGCCGACACGAGCATCGTTCCCTTTGAAGCGCATAATCTCACCGATGTAGCCGAGGAGAGTGGCGCGTCAGATTGGGAATTCCACCCGACGATTTCCGAGGGAGAACTCACACTTGAGGGCACGCCGAGCGCAAGCGAACCTCTTACCGTCGTGCTGTATTCTTTACAGGGTACGATGGTGCGTGAGTGGAGTATTCCACCAACAGGCAGTCATCTGATGATGAAATTCGATGTAGCGGATATTCCGGCAGGCGTGTATTCGGTGCAGCTTCGTGGAGCCAAGGTGTATTGCGCGAAGACGGTTATTCGGCGGTGATGGTGGTGAACTATTATTGTAATTGTTTGAGCGCAAGATATAGCTCGTCAATTGTCAACGCTAATCGTTTACAATCAAGCGTTTCGATGGTATCAGTCTTTTCGTGGTAATTTTTATTGCGATAGAATGCGGTGTTGGTAATCATCACCGCACTATATCCATGCTTCCAATAATTACGGTGATCCGAAAAATCAACACCCGTAAGAAATGCGGGACCGGAAAATGATTCGGTAGGAAGTACTTGATTCGCTTTCATCAATGACGTGAGATCGTCACCGAAATCTCCATTCCCGTATTTTTGGACGACGGTGATGTAGTTTCCTATGTCGCCATAATACCAGCTCAAAAAGCCGAGCGGGTATTCTTGCGAACCCGGCTTGTCGCTGTAATACCCGATCATTTCCAAACAAATCATACCCTTCACCGGAATATGATTGTCCGATAAGTATTGCGCATGATGAGCAGAACCCATCGATTGAGTGCCGAATGCGGGCGGTTCTTCGAGCGTAAATGCTACAAAATCAATACGATAATTTAGATGCTTATATTTGAGAATTCGGGCTAATTCCAAGAGTCCTGCCACGCCGCTTGCATTGTCGTCTGCGCCATCCTGATCGCCGCACACATCATAATGCGCTCCGATAATGATACGTTCCGGCTTGTCGGTATTCATCGAACATATAATATTGCGGTATTCATTATCGAGGTAGGTGAATTTCTGTTCGGTCACCGAGTCGGAAATACTTTGAAACTCATGCTGTATATAATCGGCGACCTGATTGAGGGATCTGAGATTTTGATAATTGCGGTATTCAGGTGTATGGATAATACTATCAATATCCCTTTTGATACGGAGAGTATCACTGACTAATTGATAGTTTGCAGGAATTTCCCGTGTATGCGAGCACCCGGCAAGAATAATGAGCGGTATCAAGAAAAGGGAAAAATGCTTCATCCTGTAATTGAGGTATGTAACGGATTGGGATATTGACAAGTATGTAATTTTGGGAATGAAAGCTAACTGCTCTTGAGAGCTAATGAATAAGCTTGTATTTTATGAAGAGTCCATCAACTCAATTCGAAGATTTACACATACAATCCACAGTCAATGGTATCCTATTCCAACTATTTACGGTTGTAATGCACAAGCTCTGTCACAGCATGGGTCTCTACTACTTTATTCCCGGTATAAAGAGAATACCCAAGACCATCCCTTTTTACAAACATTATTTCAGGAGCAAAAAAATAGGTCATGTTCACATAACCATACCCACCTAAGTTGATGATAGAGTTGGTTTCAATGGTTGGGAGCTGTTTGTAGGGAGTTTGAATGACTTTCCCGACTGAAACAATCCGAACAGTATCAGAATTGGCATACCAATCTTTGCCCTTGATAAGAGGATCTTTCAATAAATAGTCAGGATATTGATCTGTTAATGATCCAAATGATGCAATAGAGTTATTATATAAGCAGTAATAGCTAGTGTACGAAGATTTGGCAAGATTCGATTCTCCAACCCTTGATTCTAAAATTTGTACTGAAGCTCCACCTATCGGATGCATCACATCACGAGCAACCACTGTGAAGGTAATAGTATCTTTATATGTTACTTGAATACTATCCTGAAATTTTTTTGTAATTGTCTCGATATAAACGAGTTCGGTGCCTGGATTACCTGCAATCAGATAATCTTTTATATCCGTAGAAATGGGAGCTTCATCTTGGGGAGAGGTTGATTCATTACACGCATTGAAAAGTACCCAAACAACAAGTAAAAGAAAGTATGAAAAACGCATACGAGTAATCCCTATAATGTGAAAAAGTGTTTAATTGTAGAAAATCAGGTAAGTATCTGCTTCTGAAAGTGGATACCATGTCGAATTAATTAGTCGTAAAAATACTACAAAAATTCGGTTCTCTGACAACTAATGCGGAGCATAGATTCTAGCCCGTAGAGGTGAATCGCATTCGCCTTTGTATGGAATAAGACAAAAAACAAACCAATAGATTCATACAAATCAGCGCAAATCATACAAATCAGCGCCATCAGCGTGCCATCACACTCCACAAAAATCACTCATACCGCAAAGCTTCAATCGGGTCAAGATTCGCAGCTTTCCAGGCGGGATAGCCACCGAAGAAGATGCCGAGAAGAGTGCAGGCGCCGACGCTGAAGAACATCCAATCGAGCGGCACGGCGGCGGTAATTCCAATCGAACTGCTCAGTGCCCATCCGCCAATGAAGCCGAGTAAAATACCAATCAATCCTCCAAGTTGGCAAAGGGTGATGGCTTCGACTACGAATTGCAGCAGTATCCAGCTTTTTTTCGCGCCGACTGCCTTGCGAATGCCAATTTCACGCGTGCGCTCCTTGACAGAGACGAGCATAATATTCATAATTCCAATACCAGCAGCGAATAAGGCGATAATTCCGGAACCGAGCCCAAAGAAATTGAGCGACTCGGTAAAGGTTGCAAATTGTTGGGTCAGCGATTCATTCGTTTGAATTTCAAAGCTGTTTTCCTCCCATGGCTTGCAATTTCTCACGCTGCGCAGGATACCGATTGCTTCATCAATTGATGCGTTGAGGGCATCTTTTCCGGGCGGGCGCACGATGATATTCACCGATTGTTCCCATTCATCAGCATAATAGCGCATGAAATTCCCGAGGGGAATCAGCACGAAATTATCCTGACTCTGCCCCATCATCGACCCGCGGGGAACGACTGTACCGATGATGGTATATTGTTGATTTTTAATGCGGATAGTTTGTCCGATCGGATTGGTGGACGGGTATAATTTTACTGCTACATCATTACCAATAATCGCCTGAAAGCGACTCATCGAGACATCTTCGGTGCTAAAAGGGCGGCCATCGGCGATATTGAGATTGGAGGTGATCATATAATGCTCATTGCAGCCGACGAGCACGACATCCGGGTCGGTCGAAAGCGTCCCGGCCTTCATCGTCATTCCGCCGGTATCATTGAAAATGCTGATAATCTCGGTAATCGTGAGCTGCTTTTGGAGTTCTTTCGCTTGAGAATACGTAATTGGCTTCCGTTTACGATACTTACGCCATGTGTTGCCGGTCTGAATCATCGGCGTGCGCGTGATGTAAAAGTTGTTTTCGCCTAAGGCTGCAAGCTGTCCGCTCATGGTACTATTGAGCGAGCCGACGGCGGTACCCGAACCAATAATCGCAAAAATTCCAATGGCAATAGAGAGCAGCGTAAGAATTGATCTGAGCTTATGAGCGCGGACAGCATCTAAGGCAATGGTAATACTTTCGGTAATATTCATGATAGCATACGACTAAATGGACAAATATTCAATGTGATATTATTCATACCGAAGCGCATCGACAGGATTCATCCTTGCTGCACGCATTGAGGGTACGAGCCCGGCGACAATTCCAACCACAATCGACACAATAGCCGCGATAAGTACAAGCGCAGGAGGCACATACGGCGTAAGAAAGTCTGCACTCGGAAATGCCTTCACGGCAGCAAAGGTAATGCCCGAGCAGAGCACATAGGCAATCATTGCCCCGACAAAACAGAGCGCTGCTGCCTCCATTAAGAACTGCACCAGTATCGAAGCCCGCGTCGCGCCCAGCGCTTTTCGGATGCCGATCTCCTTGGTTCGTTCGGTGACCGTGACAAACATAATATTCATAATCCCAATCATACCAACGATAAACGAAAGCGCCGTGAGTCCGAGGCCGATGCCCCAGACCGACATGCGCAGTGTTTTGGACTCTTCCTTAAACATCTGCGATTCATTAATAGAAAAATCGTCTTCCGCGCCGGGCTTATTATTCCGAATAGCCCGCATGAGCCCGATGGTCTCCGATCGGACGACGTCGAGCCGCTGTTCGGACCCTGCTTTCACGGCAATAGATATCGAGCGTCCGGTCGAACCAAAAACACCAAAGAATGTCGAGAGCGGGACATAAATCTGATTATCCATAAAATCGGCAATGAACGTGCCGCGCTTTTCAATTACCCCGATAATGGTGAAATTCCGTCCGCCGATTTTGAGGATTTTCCCGACGGCATCGCTGTCGGGAAAGAGATTCTTGGATACATTGAATCCCACGACGGCGACATTCTCGCTTTGTAATTCCTCGAATTGCGAGAAGAAGCGTCCTTGGATCACATTTCCGGCCGGAGTCTCGGCGTACTTATACTGTACCCCCATGATAGAAATTCCGCTCAATTGTTGATTTTTATAGAGTACCTGGCGTCCCCATGCACGGCCTTGCGGCATGGCATTCTCGGCTGTTTTCACCCGCTTGCAGAATTCTACTGCCTGCGCGTAGGTAATATCCTTCCGCGCTTCCTGCGCGCGCCAATTCCTGCCGCCGGACCAATTCCACTTATCGACATAGAGCATGTCGGTGCCGATGGTGTTGAATGTTTGGTCGAGAGCAGTATCTAAGCCATTTAAAAACCAACCCATTAATATCACAAACATGATGCCGATTACCACGCCGAGCGTCGTCAGGAAGGAGCGGAGTTTATTCGAGCTCAATGCCTCAAAGGATATCCGTGATGTTTCGGTAAATTCGCTTAGTTTCATAGGATTGAAGAAGTAAGTAAGTCGATGAGTCGTAAGTCTGTAAGTCTGTAAGTCTGTAAGTCTGTAAGTCTGTAAGTCGAAAGTTTTTAAGCCAGTAAGTCTGTTAGAATTCGTAGGGGCGAATTGCATTCGCCCTAGTCGTGCTGGTTATAGTCAGCTTATAGTAGTCTGTAAGTCGAAGGTCGTTAAGTCGTTAAGTCGTTAAGTCGTTAAGTCGTTAAGTCGAAAACTGAGACTTGCGGCTGACCGGCTTGCGACCAAAAAACGACTTACGGACTTACGACTTACGGACTTACGACTTACGGACTTACGACTTACGGACTTACGACTTACGACTAAAAAAACGACTTACCGACTAACGACTACTCAAGAATACACCGGTTCCGGATTCACCATATCCGACTCGACTTTGCCGTCGCGAACCCGTAAGATGCGGTGGGCGTGCCGGGCGATATCTTCTTCGTGGGTCACGAGAATAATCGTATTGCCACGTTTCCATAATTCCTGAAAAAGGCGCATAATTTCATCGCCTGTTTTGGAGTCGAGATTACCCGTCGGCTCGTCGGCCAGAATAATCGCCGGCTTCGTCACCAGCGCGCGGGCAATTGCCACCCGCTGACGTTGCCCGCCGGAAAGCTCATTCGGCTTGTGCTGCATGCGGTCGGCGAGGCCCACTTCCTCAAGTGTCTGAATCGCACGATCACGGCGTTCAGAACGTGGAACTCCGGAGTAAATTAACGGTAATTCGATGTTTTTAAGGGCAGTAGCGCGAGGTAATAGATTGAATGTCTGAAACACAAAGCCAATCTCACGATTCCGGATTTCGGCGAGCTCATTGTCGTCCATCTCCTTGACATCCATCCCCTTAAAATTATACTTTCCTGACGAAGGAGTATCGAGGCATCCGAGAATATTCATGAGTGTGGACTTGCCCGAGCCGGAAGGCCCCATAATAGCCAGGTACTCATTCGGGTAAATATTGAGCGACACATCACGCAATGCATGCACTTTTTCGCCACCCATTTCATAGACCCGCGCGATGTGTTCGATGTTGATAATCGGTGTGTTCATAAGTTTGTACTCTTAGTCGTAAGTCTGTTAGTCGTAAGTTAAAAGTCGTAAGTCGTAAGTCGTAAGTCGTTGGGGATTAAGAATATTTCTTCTTTAAATACATAGCCCATGATTTCAATCATGGGGTCACGTTTTTCCGTTGTAATACATAGCTCATGATTTCAATCATGGGGTCACGTTTTTCTGTTGTAATACATAGCCCATGATTTCAATTATGGGAAGAACGAATGTATCATATTCCAATGCGTTCCCCACGGTTAAAACCGTGGGCTATGTGTTGGAAAAACTCCCTACTCTTTCTTCCACTTCGTTTTTTGCGCAGTATCGATCGTAATGACCGTTCCGTCCTTGAGGTCACGGCTCACGGCCTGGAAACTGCCGCTGATGACGACGTCTTTTTCGCTCAAGCCGCTCTTGATCTCGATATAGCCGCGGTCGCTGAGGCCTGTCTCGACGCGAACCATCTTTGCCTTTAAATTATCGTTGACGAAGACTACTGCCGGCGGACGCTTCGCAGAGCGTTTGTTTTTGTCGGCGGTGATATCTTTGACTCGGCTTTGGGTCACATCCGGTGATGAATTGAGCGCGGTGTCGCGGACGGTGACAGATTGTAGCGGAACAGAGAGAACATTCGGATGCGTTTCTGTTTCGATATCAACATTGCAACTCATTCCGGGACGGAGCTTTGCGTCATTATCCACGATTCGGATCTTGACCTGAAAATTCGTGACTTCGTCCTGCGTACCGAGCTTGTTGACTTTGGCGGAGTGGGCTATTGCGATGACAATTCCGTTGATTGTTTTGTCGGGTAGTGCATCGACCGTCACGCGGGCAGTATCGCCGATTTTGACATTCACAATATCATTTTCATCGACATCGACGAGCGCGTTCATCACTGATAAATCGGCGATACGCATCATTTCCGTTCCCTGCATTTGGGCGGTGCCGAGTACTTTTTCGCCGAGCTCGACCGTGCGGGAGGTGACGACGCCGTTCATTGGCGCGAAAATCGTCGTGCGTGTTGCCTGTACTTTGACTTGTTTGAGAGCCGACACGGCACGATTGTAGTCAGAAATAGAGGACTGGTAGCGGGATTGTGCCTGCTCAAAATTTGCCTTCGCCCGGTCAAATTCCTCACGGGAGGCAAATTCTTTTTTGTAGAGTTCGGAGATTCGCTTCAGATCGGCTTCACTGCGGGACACTTCGGATTTAACAGCATCAATCGATACCTGCGCTGAGTGAGCCGAGGCCTCGAATTGCTCTAATTGTGTCTCGATCAGATCCGGCTTGATGCGCACAAGTACTTGATTGGTCTTGACGGTATCGCCGTCTTTTGCGCCGAGAAACACGACCTCACCACTTGCTTCCGATGAGATTTTGACTTCAGTTTCGGGTTGAATTTTACCAATTGCCGACACAATCTGTGTGATATTCCGACGGCTGACTTTCTCGGTCGTTACCATCGTGCCTTTGTCACGCTTGGAGGCAACATAGGCCGTCGACGCACCGCCAATGACCACTACACCGAGCAATATCCATGTGATTACTTTTGCTTTAGAATTTTTCTTAGCCATGACTAACCCTTTTATAAACAATGAAATAGAAAATATTTTTCGTAATGGATACTCTCGAATTATAAATCACCAAGCGCATAGCGCATCTGCGATTGTGACTCGAAATAATTATACACTGCCGAGATACGATTGATTTTGGCGGTAATAAGCTGCGTATTGGCTGTTAAATAATCGGTGACGCTCGCTGCACCGACGGCAAAACGTTCTTTCGCGCTGCTGAAATTTTGTTCGGCTGATTTGATGGTGCGTGCCGTAATTTCAAGCTGTTTTTCGGCGGCTGACAGCGTCAAAAATGCCGCCTGTATCTGAGATTTTATCGTTTGCTCGGTCTGTAACTGTTCGAACTGACGCTGCTTTACCTGCAATAAAGCAGACTCCGACTGAGCATTTGTTTGGAAATTTTCAAAAATCGGCACCCGGAGATTCAGCCCGACCGATGTACTGCCGAATTGACTAAAATTATCAAATTGACTATTAGCCCATGACCATCCGCCATTAGCCGAGAGAGTGGGATAGAGTCCGCTGCGGGATGCTTCGAGAGACGATTCTGCGGCTTGTATCCGGGACTTACCGGCGGCATAATCCGGGCGCTTGCCGATGGCATGGCTGATGGCTGCATCCATACTGCCCACTTCAAGCCGGAAGCCGGCCATGTCTTTGTCGGTAATGTCATTTGCAAGGCTTGACTCGAGAAAATCGGCATTTGCGGCTGGATTAAGTCCCATCGTTGTCAGGAGGTTGGCTTTGGCAAGGTTCATTTGATTCTCGGCTTGAACGAGTTCTAATTCACGGGAACCGTTATCGGCTTCTTGCGCATAGACGGTGGCGATGGGAGTCACACCGGCTTCCTGACGTGCTTTAGCGCGCTTGAGTTCATTGATGCCGAGCTCGAGGTTTTCGCGTCTGGCCTTGACGATTTGTCCGTTTTTGAGAATGGCAATAAATTGTTGCCATATTGTGAGCTTGGTGCGTTGAGAGACGGACTGCGTGCTCAGCTCGAGCGAGGTGAGGGTCGATTGCGCGCGGCTGTAGTTGGCTTCACGGGAGAAGCCATTAAAAATAATATACTGGGCGCCGAGATTCATTGAGTAATAATTAGCCGGCGATGAGAAGCCGCCGGGCACATTGACCTGGCCACCGCCATCGAGGTTGAGACGGCGATTATATCCCATGGTGAAATTAACGGATGGCAGGAACTGACCGAATCCGCTTTGGACATCCGCGGCCGCTGATTGAATCTGTGCATTCGCAATCTGCACATCGAAATTTTGCTGTGAAGCCACTTTGAGGCAGTCATTGAGCGAGTAGGAAATTGTACCTGCACCGGTGGTTTGGGCCAGGAGGAGGGAAGAGGGAAGCAAACAGCTAAGAGCCACACACAAAAGCATGAGAGCGACGTTCATCATTAATCCTAAATTATTTGTAAAGTTCGTGATTATTTCGGCTGAAGGCAGGAATGTACCCTGTTTAACGGGCGGCTATAACGCAGACAATTTTCATTTGTTGCACCTCAGCCAGAATATACATTCGGGGAGGCGCTCCATTGAATATCGAGCATGCAACGAGCGGTCAAATCATGGAGTACGACGGCAAATATACGCCATTCCGTCGGTATATATACCCGGAGAAGTATGTTTCATTGACCGGAGAGGATTCATCGGCGCGCGACTGTCGGCAGGTGTCTACAGCAGGAGCCGCAGGATTACTCTGGTACCCGTCAAGCGCTTAGTTTTTCCGTCGATGGGAGATGCTTTGAAGAAATGCGGCAAACGAGAGATTGTCGGCCGTGGGGTCCGGGGAAGGGGGCGCTTCTTGTATCGGAGCGGCTAAAGCGCCAAGGGCTGCTGAGCGGGTATCAATTTGCTTCGAAGCGGCTGCATCGGGTGTAATATCAGCAAGCGTAGTGATAGAATGGTCGGTCGTGCCTACGACAAGTATTCGATCGCCTGCCTGTATGGTATAGACGGTCGCTTTTTGTAATGATAGCCGTCCAAGTACCTTCATGTCAACGGTTTGTTTCTGCGGTGAAATTTTAGCCGAATACCGTTTGACAAGAAAGAGCACCACGCCGAGCCCGAGTACGCAGAGCATGAGTGTCAGAAATGCGTGGAGGAGGTTTTCATCTATCATAGCAGGGCCCCTGTGAGATGGTGCATTGAGATTACCGTTTTAAATTCCGGAGTCTGTCGGTCGGATCGACAAGTGTCGTAATACGGATACCGAAGTGCTTGTCCACGACGACGACCTCACCTTCGGCTACTTTTTTACCGTTGACGAGCACATCGACCGGCTCGCTGACGAGCTTGTCGAATTCGACGACTGAGCCGCGACCGAGACGGAGAATATCACGGATAAGCATATTTGTTCGGCCGAGCTCAATTGAGACAGGTAGCTGTAAGTCATAGAGGAGGGACAGCTTAGAGTCACCGGCAATGGCCTGGTCGGCTGTCTCTTCCACCGACGGGAGGTCGGGAAATGCAGGGGTATCTATTTCAATCCCCGCTCCGCTTTCCATAGCTTCACCTATTTCGCCGCCCTTGAGAAGGGCATCAATTTCTTCTTGGGTCATAGCTGTTACTTCCTTTTGTAGAGAATATCTTGTTCGTATAAGTCATCTTCGGTAAGCGGACGTATAATACGAATCGCTTTTTTACCGTTGGACGTGCCCGGACGGGCCGCGAGCTTACGCTTACCGTCGATGGTGACTTCAATTTCCTGATCTATATGGGTCGTCGTACGCAGGACATCTCCTACTTTGAGCTTGAGTAATTCTTCCACCGTAATGGCAGATTTACCCAGCTCGGCTACAATCGGTAAATGCGTATGTGAGATCTGCTGTTTCATGACCGATACATTCTCACGCATCCGATGATTCGATTGTGAGCCAAGAGTTGCAATTTGCTGGCGATTGAGGCGGGTCAGAACGTCTTCAAGAGGGAATGTCGGGAAGCATAAATTCATTAAGTAGGAATGAATCCCGACATTTACGTCAAATGATACAATTACCACAATTTCCGATGACGGTGCAATCTGCACGAAATCTGCCTCTGTCTCAAGGCGGGAATACTGAAACGTAAGATCGGCAATTGACCGCCATGCTGTACGTAAATCACCGAGCCCATGCTCAATTATACCGCGCATAACCGCCTGTTCAATAGGAGTAATTGTGCGGGGCTTCCTGGCTGTCTCGGTGTTACCTCCTAAGAGGCGCTCGACGATTGAGAGAGCTAGCTGAGGGCTGATTTCAAGAATACCCGAACCGTCAGTACCTTCAATATCAAAGACATAGATACAGCTCGGATTGGAAATAGAGAGAATAAATTCCGAATAGAAAAGCTGGTCAACGGAGGTGACGCTGATAGAAACTACGGTCTGAAGCTTGGATACGAGATAATAGCCGAATATTTCGGCGAAGTTTTCGTGAACATTCTGGAGCGTACGGACCTGATTTTTGGAGATACGATTCGGTCGGCGGAAGTCATATGTCCCGACATCCGAGGAGCGTATGCCTCTTCCCTGCAGGATATCATCGACATCGACCCTACCGGTGGACATCTCGGAAAGGAGACTATCGATTTCATTTTGCGAAAGTACGTCTGCCATAGGGGTAAATTGTATGGTTGCTATTTCATGAAGTGCCTATTGAATAAGGAACTTCGACAAGTAAACATTCCGGAGCTTTATTTCATGGAAATACGGCTTGATTTCACGCTTTAAGATCAGCGGTAAAGAGTCCTGCAGACCTTGACTCTGCAATTCTTCAACGGTGTACGAGCGTAATTTGCGCTGAACATCGCTGATTATCGGAAGCATGAGCTCTTTATCGACGATTTCTTTTGCCTTTTCATCCTCTACCTCGAAGCCGAGTGAGACGACGACGAAACGATTCGGCGAACCCTTGGGGCTAAAGACGAGGTCTTCCTTGGTCGGCACGACAATTTTTACGACTTTATTGGTAGAATTTTCCTCATCTTCTTCAGCTTCGGCGGCATGCTTTTCGGTTTTTTCTTTCTTAGGGTCTTCTTTACCTGCTTCATGTGAACCACCGCCAAAGACTTTAATTCCAATAAAAATACCGACTGCAAAGACCACTGCCACCAATACTCCGGCTATAATGCCGGTCATCAGGGAGGACTTTTTCTTGGGAGCAGCACCTTCATTTTGATTCTTCTCATCAGACATACTGACTATCCTTTATGATATAATAAATATGAATGTGAAACTCCGCGTATGGCGTTCCACGAAAAATATGCCAAAGTGCCTACAGTGCAAATTGAACATAAACTATGGCCAATATGCACGATGTTCGTAAAAGAGTGGCTAATAATCACCGTTTTGGAAGAATGGTACGCCGCCCGATACTGTGATATTCAAAGCCGGCATTTTCCATTGTCTGCAGTTCGTAAAGATTACGTCCATCGAAAATAATCGGCTCGCTGAGCGCATTCTTGACCGAGGCAAAGTCCGGCTTCCGGAATTCATTCCACTCCGTAGCGATAAGTAATGCATCGGCACCGGCAAGAGTCTCATGTGCTGACGTCGCGTATGCTATCCGATCGCCGAATATACGGCGGGTATTCTCGGTCGCTTCCGGGTCATACGTCGAAATTGTAGCTCCCTCATCTAAGAGACGCTCGATAATTTTAAATGCAGGTGCCTCGCGCGTGTCGTCGGTGTTGGGCTTGAAGGCAAGACCCCAAAGGGCAAAATGCTTGCCGGCGACCGAACCGAACCGGTCGATAATTCGATTGGTAAAGCGTTCAATTTGAGAATGATTTACCTCTTCTACCGCTTTCATGATCTTGAGGGGCTTCTCCGCCAAATCGGTCGAATGAATCAGCGCTTTGACATCTTTCGGGAAGCAGCTGCCGCCATAGCCGATACCGGAGAAGAGAAAGCGTTTGCCGATGCGCGAGTCCGAGCCGATGCCGATGCGGACATTCTCGATATCAGCTCCTACGGCTTCGCAATAATTCGACAAATCATTCATAAATGATATCCGCATCGCCAGAAAACTGTTGGCCGCATACTTCGTAATTTCAGCGCTTTTTTCATCCATGACATAAATAGGATTCCCGCTGCGGACAAACGGCTCGTAGAGGTCGCGCATCGTGTCCTCGGCATACTTGCTCGATGTGCCGACGACCACACGGTCCGGCTTCATAAAGTCTTCTACAGCAAAGCCTTCGCGTAAAAACTCCGGATTGCTCACCACTTCAATATCCACCGAAGTGATGCCACGCACGACTGCGCGTACTTTCTCGGTCGTCCCGACGGGAACGGTGCTTTTATTGACCAGTATTCGTGGTCCTGCTATAGCATCACGCTCGATAATACGTGCGATATCCGCCGCGGCCTGCAGCACATACTGCAAGTCTGCCGAACCGTCTTCGTCGGGCGGAGTAGGCAAGCAAAGGAACAAAATCGGACATTGATGCACCGCTTGGGCTAGGTCCGTCGTAAAATGCAGGCGATTTTTCTTGATATTCCGCTCTAACAGATGGTCTAAATCCGGCTCATAAATCGGGAGAATTCCATTTTGTAGTTTTTTAACTTTCTCGGCATCAATATCAACGCAGAGCACGGAATTACCGCTCTCGGCAAAGCATGTACCACTCACAAGACCCACGTAACCTGTTCCGATTACACCAATTGAATATGACATTTGATTCCCTTTATCAGGTGATTATACTATAAAAATAATTATTTGCTATGCTCTACTACAGCAAAAATAACCATAAATCAACCAATGAATTTGAATTTTTGCAAAAGTAAAAGCCGATTGACTTCAAATGCAGCCGTGTGGCTGATAATCGATCAATAATAATGGGCATTCCACAGCTTTTCGACTGCTTCCCATACACGCTCAGGTCGGATGGTAGCCAGCTGAGCGGCAATATCATCATCCATAATTGCTCCTGCCGGGTACTGCGCCTGATAATGCAGACGCAGACTCGGTATTCCGATCTGCAGATCGGTGTCGGCTGCATAGTCTGTCGGGGTATTGAGGCACACTGTCGGGGTGCGTACTGCATAGGCGATATGGAGCGCGCTTGAGGTATGGCAGACGACGACTGCTGCCTCGGCAAGCAGGGCGGCTAATTCACCGGGTGATGTCTTGGGACTGACAAGTGCCCGTTCACCGATGAGCTTCTGCACCTGCTGCGCAGTGCCAATTGCACTGCCCGACCAGATAATGAGCACTTTGCCGCCATATTTTGCCAGGAATTTCCGGCCAATGAGCGCGAAATGTTCCGGTGACCAACAGTGAAGCGGTGAGCTGCCTGTGGGAGCCAGCACGAGGGTAGCTTTTTTATAAAGACCGTGTCGCTCGCCATACTCGCGTGCATTACGCTTATCTCGGTCACTGCGGTGGATGACCGGCAGCGCCTCTGCCGGCGGAATTCCTAATTTTTCAATGAGTTCCAGTCCCAACGCATACGGCCGGTGTGCCTGCTCCGTAGCTAATCGAGCGAGAGAATGTGTGTAGAATTTTCCCAAAAAATTTGAATTCACGCCTGCGGTCATACCTACTCCGCTGAGAATAGTCAGGAGCGCAGCACTCTTTGACTCGTGATGGAAATTAATGGCTAGAGAGAATTTTTTACGACGGATACCGGACAGCAAACGGAGGATTTTCCCTGGTGAGGAGAATTGTTCAAGCGCCAAATGCTTGTCAATAAGTGTTCCTTCCGGACATATCTCCCGGCCAATTCCCGAGGTCAGTAGTGTGATATGGGCATCGGGATACTGCTTCCGAACAGCATGGAGTGCGGGTGTAATGCAGAGGATATTGCGAAGTGTATCGGGCGTAAGTATTAGAATATTCATCGGGATAATATGTTCTGTAGCCGGAATGCAAATGCGGTGGGGCAAATGTGCAGAATGAGTGACACGGTACGTGAGCGTGCTACTGCTGGACAAGTCTGAATATCACCAGGCCGAGTATGACGAGCGCGGCGAGTGACAGTGCAAATTTCACCAAACGCCGGGCGACGGCAAAGACAATTCCCAAGATTATGACGCCAAGTATCACGAGCGCAAATGGCGGTAATGACGTTATATAGTTAATTATTCCGGCGATATTCATCAGTCGAGCTTGAATGTGAAGGGGATAATTCCGGTCATGACCACATCACCGGAAATGGGGTTGAATTTCCAGCGACGGAGCGCTTCCATTGCTTTTCGCTCAAGGAGTGGATCACCCTTTTGCAGTGGGATCATACTACCAACTGTCCCGTCCGGCAATACAGTAAAGCGGATACGGATTTGTGCAGAACTCGCTCCCGGGGGGAACGTTGGTAAAGGTTTATAGAGCGCCGTGCGATTACCACCGCCGCCCCAATCTATTTCACCGAGTCCCTCGCCCTTGCCTTTACCGGTGCCGGTCTCGCCGAGTCCGGTGCCGGTTGTGGAGCCGTTTTTGGCGCCAATGCTTTTGTCTTCGGGCTTATCGCTTGGATGCTTGGATGGATTCTCGGACGAGGCAAGCTTCACGGGCTTGATAGTATTACTTTGGGTAATATCACTTTTCGTGGGTGTCGGAGACTTTACTCCCTTGCTTGTCGAGGCATCTTCGAGTATATTTTTGGTTTGCGGACCGCCTCGCCTTGTTCCTTCTTTCGTTAAATTCCCCTTGTTGAATCCTTTGCCGTTTCCGTTACCTAATCTCAGCAGGGTAATCGGCGTGGATTCTTCCCGGTGAATTTGATAGGGCTCGACATGAATGTCAACAAATGTCGCAATGAGTAGTAAGAGCAACACCAAGGCCGTAGCAATTCCAAAGCCGCGGGCTGTAAATTTGTCCCATGGAATGATAATCTTTATTCCTGACGGTGGTTCGGGAAGTGGGTGCATAATCTGCTGCTAATTATTGTAGTTAACGAACTCTATCTATCCAACACTGTGTAAACCCCAATTGCTTTGCCGCGGCTTCGGCTTCATCCCGACTGGTAAATGCTCCAAAACGGACGCGGTACCATTTTTGACCCCGGATCATTTGTTCACTGATAGAAGCATTTGTCGCATTTCGTGATTTGAGCCGTGATAGGCGCTCGTCTGCATCATCTTTGGACGGTGAGGAATAGACCTGCACCGTAAACACCTGGGGCTTTACTTCAGCAGACGATGACGGCGGGGTGTTATTACGCGCAATCGTCGGCTTTGGTTCTTTGACCGCCGGCTTTGGTTCTTTGACCGCCGGCTTTGGTTCTTTCACTTCCGGCTTTGGCTCTTTGACGACCGGATGTGTCTTGGGCGGCTCGGCCTTCACGTGTTCTTGTACGGGTTCTGTTTCAGCCGGCTCTTCCTGCTTGGGAGTGTGCGCTGCAAGCTCTTTGAGGGAGTCGGCGCGCCGGGTCGCTTCGACATGCTCGGCAACGGAGGTATAGGTATTCTTTTGCGGTGGGTGATGCGCCATTGGTTCGGACTTTTTAGGCGTTTCGGCATGCGTTGAGTCTGCTGTCGGATGCGAACCAAGTAACTGAGACAATTGAGGATAGAATGTATATGCACCGAAGCCGAGAGCGAGAATAGCCACGCTCGCGGCGATAAGGAGATACATTCCTTTCCGATTTTTCTTTTCTTTGTGGACCGGTGGTGTCGCCGGTGGTGGTGCGGCTGCCTGCGGCTCGGGTTGTGGTGCTGCGGCCGGCATGCTTGCTGCCATTTGTGCATACCCGGAGTAGCCGGTATCGGCTTCGTCGGGCAGGGAATCAAACGCCGGGATTTCTTCCTCGGGAGCTTCTTCCATCTGCCGGTAGGTGGACGGATGATGTGCTTCAATACTGGAGAGGTCAATTTCTTCGGCGCCGGGCAAATCTTCGACGGAGGTAAATTCAATTTTTTTAACCGGTTCGGCTGCCTGCTGTATATCGGCCTGCGATGTCTGTGCTGCTTTCTTGGCTTTGGAGCGTTCTAAATCTGCCTGTAATTGCCGTACAAAATCATCGGTATCAATTTCTTCTTCGGGGGAGAGGTCGTCTGTTGCTGCGTCGTGGGGAGCATCTGCACCGAAAGCTGCTTCGCTTTCTGTCTCGAGCGCGCGTACATCGGCATGAAACGAACTCTCCTCAGCATCCGGAGTAACGGTAGCTGTGGAGTCCATGGGGAAGGCAGAAAGGTCGTCATCTGCCGGAGCTGTAGCCGGAACCTCTGCTTTTGAAGGAGTGACCTCAATAAATGCGGATAAATCTCCCGGATAGTGTTCTAAATTCTCGAGAGCAAACGAGTCGTCGTCGTCAAAATCACCGCTTGACGGATTATTGTCATCAATTGTCATTGTAAGTCCTCCTACGATATTCAATTATAGTAATGCATGCTGCGGACATTACTTCTATAATTGCCATTCAATTCCTACGGCCGAAAAAATTCCCCGTTCTTTGTAGGCATCCCACAGAAAAACGGAGGAGTTGAGCAGATTTTCAAGTCGTACATACACTCTTGCCTGCGCAGAAAGCTTATATTCACCACGGAGCGAGAGCAGCAAAAAGCCACTGAGTTCACGGGTTTTTGACGTATCGGCCTGACGAGCGCCCGTGTAGTGTACCGTAATTTGTGTGCCAATTTGCTCAGACCATGTCCGATGCCATTGTCCGCTCAAAAGCAGGGCAGGCAAATAGGGTACCACCGCCGACGGCTGCTCAGTCAGAGTAGCAGAAGTAATTGCTAGAGTGGATGTTAAATTATCTTTGGGAGTCAGAGCCCATGCCAGCTCGGACGTCAATTGCATCTGCGATACCTCAGCGTAGAGCGGCATAAATGTTCCCGTTGCACCCGATGAAAGCATCAGCGGCGTATTCGATACCATCTTGTATTCGAGCCCGACCGTGACGCCGAGCGCCTCTGTCGGGTGATACACCACCCCGGCGCGGGTCAGGATATGCGTTCGTGTGAAATTAATCTCCGACGAGTCCGACAAATACGGATTACGGAGTATCATTTCCCGAAAACTATTATTTCCCAGCCCGGATGAGATTTCGCCGCGAAGGGTAAACAGCGGACTGAGCCGGTATTCTGCCTTTCCCGCAACATGCACGCCGCCCTGCGTAATCGCAGCCGATGTCGTCGCTGTCTGCAGGCCGAGGAGCCCGCTGAGCGTCCAATTATTAATCATATACTCCCCGAAGCCGCCTGCTTCCATGAAATTAACGGCCCGGCCATCAAAGGTATGGAGGTCGAGCAGCATATGCGCACCGACGATTGCTTCGTTCCACTTCTGCTGCACACGCAGATGACCATTGAGTGCATTGTCGGAAAGAGTGCGTCCACCGCTTGAGAAGCCGAGGCCTGCCCAGCCGCCGCCGGCGGAGTAGCCGAACCCATTATACTCGCCAGTGACGCCGATTTTAGCAGAAAAATCGGTGGTTACCCGCTCGGGTGGAGCAGAGGAAACAGCATATAAATTATACCCCTTCCGTGCGAAGTCTATCGTCGTTTCGGTCTTGCTGCCGCCAAAAAAAACAAACTTATCGGGCGCAATATAATCAGCATTCAGATGAGCATTAATGATCGAGAATTCCGCGTTATCGACATGTCCGCCGCTTGAGGCGTAGCCGGCAAGGGCATTGAGCTTGTACCCTCCGAATTCCGTACCATATCCCGCGGAGATAATCGGCGAGATATACTGTCCGAACTCACCGCGCACATAGCCGCGGGCGAACTCTTTCTTCGGCAGATTATCGTGTAAATTACCGAGCGAGAGCAGGAGCGCCGGCTGCTTTTCGAGTGAATTGAGCGAGTCCAGGTCTTTCTTACTCAGCGGCTTCGGCTTCTCGGGCATTTGCTTGGTGCCGGCCGGAATATCAATTTTTTCTTTCCCGCTGATGACAATATCCGGCAATTCAAGCGGCGGCGGACTGCTCGGCTGCTGCGCTTGGGCGACGGTGCTCATTATCAGAAAGGCAAGTATTGCGGTACGTTGGAGCATATCGACAACTGATGGAGAATAAAAAGAACAAGCGTTCAGAATTAATTCGGTGAATTATACTTTTGCATGCCTTTGGGCACCCACCACTCGTTCGGATTGTATCCCGGACGCGGCATATAGAACTTAACCCCTTGGATTCTCTTATGATGCACGGCAGGATTGATAACATTCCACAAAAATGTATAGGGCTGTTCGTCGCTGATCACACGCTGTAATTCCTTGAGCATAGCCGTGCGCTTTTGGGTGTCGAATTCGAGGCGGATGCTCTCGATGAGCTCATCGGCGCGCTTATTATTAAAGCTCACATAATTCGATCCGCGGTTCGCAATTTGCGATGAGTGAAAGAGTTGGAATAAATCCGGCGGCTGCGGATCCTGAACCCAGGCCCCAATGTATGCATCGAATTGATGACCCTTGGAATTCTCCAAAAACACCGACCAGTCGATCGGCTGTACTTTCACGTCAATTCCTACTTTTTTGAATTCATCACGGAGAATAATCGCGATATTCTGACGCATTTCATTGCCTTGATTGACCATGAAGGTAAAGCTGAACTCGACTTTTTTACCGTCAATGACTTTGTCTAAGATACCATTGCCATCGCTGTCATTCCAGCCGGCTTCGGCGAATAACTTCTTTGCTTTCTCGGGATTATAATCATAAACCGGTAGATCTTTATCAAATTCCGGACGGTGGAAATCGACCGGACTGCTTGTCGGCTTGGCATAGCCGAGAGCAATCGATTTGATCAGGCGGTCGCGATCGACGAGATGCGAGAGACCCTGACGCGTGCGCTTATCGGCAAACATCGGGCGGGCCGCATTCCAGCCGATATAGGAATAAACAGGATAAATGTAGCTCGTTTTTTTAAGAAAAGGCACGGCCGTCGTGTCGAGCGATTCGACATACAACTTCGGCGGCATGTACTCGATAAAGTCTAAGTCACCGTTTTTCATGGTCGTAAGGGCTGTATTTCGGTCGTTGACGGTCTTATAGACCAATTTATCGGGATAGGAGACGGTATTTGGATTGTTGGAACCGTTCCAATACTTGTCATTACGCTTGAGGCGGATAAATTCCCCGGTGCGCCATTCTTCTAAAATATAGGGACCGCTGCCAATCATCGTCTTCACGTCGCGTTTCCGTTCCGCCGCGCCGAACCATTCGGCAAATTCTTTCATCGAGGCATTTGCCTGCGCTTTGTCGAGCGAATTGGTCTCGGCGAAGGTGTAGCCGTCGGTTAGATTTTTCGGGTCAAAGATATGCTTCGGGAAAACAGGCACATTATTGCCAAGTACCGCATCAGCAATGAAATAAGGCTTGTTCAGCGTCATGACTACCGTATAATCGTCGGGCGCGGTGACATCGACCAGCGACTCATAATAATTACGCAGCGCCGCTCCGTCGATGAGTAGGGGATTCTTGACTGCTTTGAGCGTGAAGACCACGTCCTTGGCGCTCAGCGGCTTGCCATCGGAGAAGGTTACGTTTTTTTTGAGAGTAAATGTATAGGTCAAATGGTCGGGCGAAAGGGTAGGCATCGCAGTGGCAATATTCGGTGTAAGCTCGCCGGTGGCATAATCGACATCGAGCAGCGGTTCGAAAATCTTTGAAAATACATTCCGTGCGCCCGCATCGGAGGTGGTAATAGGATTAAGACCCTCGGGGTCGCTGAGCTGATGAATGATAATCCAGTCGCCTTTTTCGGGCGTACCGCCTACTGCCTGATCGTGCACCGTATTATTGGATTTATTGCACGACAAAAGCGCCATTACTGCACAGGCACATAGCGCAACTCGTTGAATGGAAAAAAGTTTCATGAGAGACATCCTCAAAAATATGAACCAAGCGTTGATAAATAATATGCAAAATAACACATGGCTTCGACAATCAAGGTACGAAAGCTAAATTTCTGTAGAATACCTGACTTGAAATTGAATGTTTCGTTTTGACGGTGTATTGTCGGAGCTGTGAACTTGTGTAATTTTGCACATCGGATATGCCTGAGGGGGCAAGCAGTGTCGCAGAACGGCAGACGACACATTTTTAATGAATTTTTATCGGCTATCGCGAACATTTACACGAGATGGTACTACAGGAACGTGCGCCTGAAATTCGAGTTTTTATTTCCTCGACATTTCAAGACTTGCAGGAAGAGCGCGAATATTTGGTCAAGAAGGTGTTTCCCGGACTGCGGCAGATATGCCGGGAGCGTGGTGTGGAGTTTACCGAGATTGACCTCCGCTGGGGAGTGACTGCCGAAGAGGCCGAGCAGGGGAAAGTGCTCAAGGTATGCCTGGAGGAAATTGACCGCTGCCGTCCGTTTTTTATCGGAATTCTCGGTCAGCGGTACGGCTGGATCCCGACACATGAGGAAGTATCGAAAGATGCCGAGCTCCTGCAGCTCTACCCATGGATAATGCAGGCCGTCGATGAGCGCCACAGCTTGACCGATATCGAGATAATGCATGGCGTACTCAGGGAGGACAGCCCCGATATCCATGCGGTATTTTACTTCTGCGATGGCGGAGACTATGTGCGCAATATCGACCGCGAGCCGCCGGAAGCACGGCTGCAGTTAGCCGAGTTAAAACAAAAAATCCGCACCACACACCATGAAATCCGTGAAAACATCACCTCGCCCGAGGTGCTCGGACAAGCTGTTCGTGAGGACTTCCTGGAGCTCATTAATCAGCATTTTCCTGCCTATAAAATTCCCGGACAGCTGGAGAAAGAACGCTTCGCCCATGAAGCATTCGGAGCCGCGCACCGACAGGGATATGTTCGTAATGAGGCACAGATGAACGCTCTCTCGCGCTATTGCGAGCTCGGCCTGAACACGCCGATTATCCTCACCGGAGAGTCCGGCTGCGGCAAAAGCGCATTTTTGGCAAATTGGGCAAGCGAGTATGCGGCAGCTCGCCCGGAAGCACTTATCATCTTGCACAATATAGGCCTTACAGCTACAGGTAATGACCATCTTGATTTTATCTGGCGGGTGTGTTCGGAGATTAAAGAACGCTACGGTATCAGCGAAGAAATTCCCTCGACGGCCGAGCAGCTTGAGGCGAAATTTCCACTCTGGCTCGCCCGCGCTCAGCGGGAGCGATTGATTATCATCATCGATGCCCTCGATAAATTACAAGGGCTGCCCGAGCAGCTTCGCTGGCTGCCGGATTATATTCCCCCGAATGTGCGCCTCGTAGTATCGGCAGTCGAAAGTGAGGAATTGGAAATTCTGCGTGCCCGGAAGTGGACCGAATGGAAGCTCAAACTGCTGTCGAAAAAAGAACGTGAAATGCTTATCAGTAAGTATCTTGCCGCTTACGGGAAGTCGCTCTCCGTTCGGCAAAAAACGCATATTGCGCAAGATGCGAAGACGTCGAACCCTCTGTTTCTCAGAACATTACTCGAGGAATTACGCATCTTCGGCTATTTCGAGCAATTAGACCAACAAATCGATTTTTATCTTTCGGCGGCCGATCTGCCGGATCTGTTTCAGAAAGTGCTTGAGCGCTTGGAGCAGGACTTCGGTACCGAACTTGTGCGGAGTGTCGTCGAGTCGCTGTGGGCATCACGCCGTGGCCTTTCCGAGACAGAACTGCTTGAGATAACGGGTGCAAGCAGAATGGACCTCTCGGCATTGCTCGTAGCGCTTGAGCATCATATTCTCCGCCGTGCAGGACTGATGAGTTTTTTTCATCATTACCTCCGGCAAGCAGTCGAGAAGCGGTATCTTGGCGAGCGCCAAGCTCAGGCACAGGCGCATACCCGGCTCGCCGATTATTTCCAACAGTTGGATGTCACATCCCGGGTCTGCGAAGAATTGCCATGGCAGCTCATGGAGGCCGGCAAGGTCGATCGCTTGGTGACGTGCCTGGCCACTATTCCGATATTTCTCACCCTGCATACCGATCTCCGGAAATTCGAATTACTCCAATACTGGCTCGCTATCGGTGATCACACGCGGATGGTCGATAGCTATCGCGAGAGCATCCTCCGCTATGAGCAGAGCCATAATGACCCGCTTGCCCTCGCTAAAGCTATGAGTGAACTCGGTGAATTCTTCCGGCTCAGCGGTGATTTTGACAGCGCCGAGCCCTACCTGCGCCGAGCGCTTATGTTACGGGATAAGCATCTCGGTACGCTCGAGCAAGGCACCCTCGAGAGTCTCAATCGGCTCGGTTCGCTCCTCCTCGAAAAAGGGAATTATCTCGATGCCGAGACCTTCCTGCGTACGGCTCTTGCAATTGCGGAAGCGATGTATGGTACGTTCCATCCCGTTGTCGCACATAATCTTAATGACATGGGTATGCTCTATTTTGCCAAGGGGAATACGGCTGCAGCCGAACCCCTGCTGCGGCGCGCGCTCATGATCCGCAGTATGAATTTCGGCGGCACCCATCCGCTGACAGCGCAGAGCTTGAGTAATGTCGGGCAATTGCTCAGGAGTCAGGGCGACCTCAGTGCAGCAGAAGAACACTGCGGGCGGGCGCTTGAGATCCAAAAAACACTCTATGGCGAGGAGCATCCGGATGTGGCGGTGAGTATGGGGAATGTCGCGCTTATTCTCCGCCTGAGGGCAAATTACGAACAAGCCGAGCAGATGTATCACCAACTGCTCGCAATGTGGGGCAAGACCCTCGGTGAACATCACCCCAACTATTCGGCTACACTGCATGAATTCGGTGAATTACTTTATGAAAAAGGCGATTATGCCGGTGCTGAACATATTCTCAAGCAGGCACTTGCCATGCGGGAGCGCACTCTTGGCAACGAACACGCCGCCACTGCCGTTACCCTGCAGACATTAGCCGAATTACTCGCTCGGGTCGAGAAATACGACGAAGCCGAGCACTGCTTCCGCCGAGCTATTGCCATTCGCCAAATGTCTCTCGGGAATCAACACCCCGATACCGCCGCAAGCTTTCATGCCTTCGCCGAATTTTTAGTCGAAAAAGGTGACTACGGCGCAGCATTTTTTCCGGTGCAGAATGCCTTCTCCATCCGCATGCAGCTCGGCGGTATGGACGACCCCGATACCATCAAGTCGCATGATCTTCTTACTGCAATTATGGAGACCATCAAGAGCGATCACCACGGGTAATGCTCCTGCCGAACACCACGTCTCGGCCATTTGTACCCCTGCCCGCCACACTTCTAAGCCGCCTCCTGCGGTCTTTTTCGACAGAAAGGGGACAAAAAACCGCATTTAAGGACTTAATTCATCAAAAAATACCCGAAAACCGCATGAAATCAGCATTCTATGAAAATAATGCTTGACAGATGGAATGAAATAAACTAATTTTGTGGCGCAATTAACTATTGTAGAATTTTTTCGAAGGGAGGGCATCTGTGAATAAACAGGAATTAGTCGCAAGCATTGCTGAAAAGTCAGGATTGACCAAAGCTCAGTGTGAAAAAGCACTCAACGGTATGGTAGGCGCTATTACCGAACAATTAGGAAAAGGCGAGTCAGTCTCGCTCATCGGATTTGGTACATTTGATGTGTCGAAAAGAAGCGCACGTCAAGGGAAAAATCCACGCACCGGAGAGGCAGTTCAAATCGCCGCCCGTAACGTTCCACGATTCGCTCCCGGTAAAACCCTCAAAACGGTTGTTAATGGATAATTGATACCGTTTTTTAATCTTGAAACTATCGTAATGTTCGCTAAAGAACTGAAAGCCGCTCCGAAAAGAGCGGCTTTTTTGTTTCACAACGGTCATTTCAGCTTAAAATTCCACCTTCACACCGCCCACCGGCAAAAACTGCCATTGCAGAATACGATCGGCTTTATTGGTCTTTTCATTCCACACCGGATTCTCGATATTGGCGCGGTTGGTGGCATTCTGCGCGTCAAAAAACACGAGCATGTTTATTCCTTCACCAATCGACATTCTATAATCAAGACGCAGGTCGAGGCGATAATAGTCGTCTAAACGTTCGCTGTTAAATCTCGTAAAATCAAAGACTCCCGTGCGGGCTTGTTCGGAAAGCTGCGTGTTGAACGGCGTAATCGGCCGACCGCCGCCATAGCGGAATTTCATACTGAAATCTAAATTATCCATCAGTTTATACCCGCCAATGAGCGTAAAAATATGCTGAAAATCGAAGCTGCTCGGACGCTCAACACCATCAAGCGCGGTAAAGCGAATCTGCGAATACCCGTAATTAATCATCGAATACAAGCGGTCGGTCAATTTTTTATGAAAAAACACCTCCACGCCACGCGCATAACCGGTGCTCGCCGGTAAGAGATACTCGTTGTTGAGATTGTAATCCGTGCCCGCATTCGAATAGGAATACTGCGGATTGAGCACACTTGTCGGGTAATCTTTGTATTCTTTGGAGAATACTTCGAGCGTGATGCGGATGTCTTCGACAGGTAAATACTCAATTCCGGCAACAAGTTGCGTCGTTTTCATGAATTCTAAATCTTTATTTCGGCTGTCACCGATGAGCCAGAAAAGCGGCGGCGCCTGCGCGTACAATCCACCCGAAACATTCAACCGGATATTCTCCGTTGCCTGATAACTCGCCGAAATTCTCGGCGAAAATGCCACCGGGGAATTGAGATAACTGAAGTAATCGAGCCGCACGCCGGCTGTCACGTCCAATACTCCCAAGAACGAATGCGTGAATTGTCCGAAGAGGCCCGCCTTCGTCGCATTCGTCGTCATGTCGAGCAATAGACCCGGACGTTTCACACCGGCTGCGTCCGTTGCCGGCTCGTCGTAGAGTTCATTTTTCGCCTGAATCGACTTTGCCGTGAGACCAATTTCCAATAAATCAGACGATGAAAAACGGTAGGAAATATCCGAACGGAAGAGGAATTCACGTTCGAGCGCGCGATTGTAGTTTTGATTGCGCCCCACCGTATCCCGCTGAAAATCAACATTATACGCATTAGCAGAAATCGACGAACGGATAAAACAGCTCGGACTCAGGAGCCAATTATCCGAAATCCCGGCGAGTCCCTGCCACCCGGTGTAGGTGCGTTTGCTCAAAAACGGAGAGTCCTTGGCGCCAAAATCATCAAAGGTAATCGCGTCAATACCGCCGAGTCCGATGAACGTCAGCTTGTGTGCTGCGCTGAGAATATACGTCGCTTTGGTATTAAAATTCCAGTAATTCGGCACTGCCGTCAGTCCGGTGCCGCTGATGATGAGGTCGAGGTAGCTGCGGCGTGCGGAGATTAAAAATGAACTTTTGTCTGTTTGCAGTGGACCTTCGAGAATAATTCCACCACCGCCGAGCCCCACATCTACCTTGCCGTGAATGCCGTGTTTGTCGCCCTCACGGTAAGTGATATCCATAATCGACGACAGGCGGTCACCGTATTTCACACCGAATCCGCCGGCACTGAAATTCACATCCTGAAGAAAATCCACATTGATCATACCAATCGGTCCGCCGGACGCACCCTGCGTGGCATAATGATTAATATTCGGCACTTCGATACCGTCGATCATGATGAAATTCTCCGATGGACTCCCGCCGCGGGCGATGATGTCGTTGCGGGCGTCGGAGGCGGTGACCACTCCCGGCAAACCCTGCACCATGCGGCTCACGTCCTCGACGGCGCCCGGCGCGCGGCGCACCTCTTCCTGCGAGAGCATATTCGAACTAACACGTGTATCTTCACTATTTTCAAAGAATTTATCTTTATTGGCTGAAATTACTACATCACCGGATTTGGTTTCCCATTGTTGTAATTCAAGGGTGATTTTCGCGCTCTGTGCCGGTCCGACGCGGATATCGGTTTTGACGATATTACGATATTCTAGTGCCATCACACCGAGCGAATACGTGCCCGACTCAAGCCCGTCGATGCGGAATCGACCAAGCGAGTCGCTCGTGGCGGTGCGTTTGATTTTGAGAACGGTGACCTTTGCCTTGTAGATGGGCTGCTTGGTGTCGCGGTCGAGAATTGTACCTTCAATTGCGCCTTTGGGCTGCTGCGCGTGGAGGGAAAGAGCGGATAAAACGATGAACAATGCACCGAAAAAGTGGCTAGACAACCGAGCCATAAGCACTCCTAAAATTGATACTTGAAGAGGAAAGAAATTGAAATTGCAGCGCAAAAATACGGCGGGGTGGATGGTGAGAACGATAACAAATGTTAAGAAATTAAAAAGCTTACTTCCCCGAAAGCTTGCGCCGAATCCGACTCAAATGCACGGAACTAATACCGAGATGGGTGGCAATCATGTGCTGTGGAACGCGTTCGATGACTTTCGGGCGTTCGGCAATTAAGGAGAGATATTGCTGTTCGGGTGTGTCAAAAACAAGTGAATTTTTCCGGCGCTGCACCTCGACAAAGATACGCTCGGCGATGAGCCGGCCGAAACGTTCCCATGTCTTATATTTAAGATATGCTTTCTGCGTGTCGTCGTAATGAAAAACGAGCACATCGGTGGGCTCAAGCGCGGAAAACGTATAGCGCGACGGTGTGCGGTTGAGAAAGGAGTCATACTCGGTGACGAAGCTATTTTCAAAGGAGAAATTCCCGCAGTATTCGTTGCCGTCCTTGACATGATAATAGCGCACGAGCCCACGCAGAATAAATCCCACATGCGAGCACACCTCGCCCTCTTTCAGAAAAAATCCATTTTTGGGAATATGCCGCAAACGCAGCGGTCCGGCAAATGCCTCCCATTCTTCCTCAGTTGGCTCAATGAAGCGTTCGATGACCTTCCGGAGCATCTGCACTTGCTCGGGGCTCGGGAGTTGAAGTGTGTTTCCGTTGGTAGAGCTCATTTCTTTATAACTCATTATTTATTATGCACATTCTGAATCGTCGCCGTCGCTGTTTCTTCGGCGCGAACAATCTCAATTTCCCGGATATTTTTGAGTGATTCATCGGCGCGGAGAATATGTTCGCCTTGCTTTAAGAGCGCAAATCCACGCTTGAGCGGCGCAAACGGATGAGCAGATTTTGCATGGAGTTCGAGAGCATCAAGCCGCGCTCGTGACTGCACAATCGCCCGGCGCATCGCCTGTGCCATGCGGATTTCTGATGTGTCGCATTGCTGCGTATAGGTGCGGAGACGTTCGCCGACCCGGCGGAAGGCCGAACTGTCGCCGGCATTGTTGACCTTGCGGCGGAGCGCTTGAAGTTCTTGCTTGATAACGCGTTGCAAGCGTATCTCCGTCATCGAAAAATACTCCGAAAATTGAGCCGACGGCACAGGAGTCACCATTTCCGCTGCCGCAGTCGGTGTCGCAGCGCGTGCATCGGCGACAAAATCAGCGATCGTGAAGTCAATTTCATGTCCCACCGCCGAGATAATCGGCAAGCGGGATTCGTAGATAGCCGTTGCCACAATTTCGGTGTTAAATGCCCATAAATCTTCGATCGACCCTCCGCCGCGCCCGACAATTAATACATCACACGCGCGCTTGCGATTCATCTCACGGATTGCCTCGGCGATATCCTCGGCCGCGCCCTCGCCCTGCACAAGGGCAGGACGCAGAATCACTTCGCAGACGGGGAATCTCCGGGCTAGCGTCGAACATATATCTTGAATCGCCGCACCGGTTTTGGAGGTAATCACACCGATTTTCATCGGCAGGTGGGGAAGTGCTTGCTTGCGCGCGGAGTCGAACCATCCGAGCACATTCAGCTTTTGCTTGAGTTCTTCGAATTGACGTTGTAATTCTCCAATTCCGAGCGGTGTGAGGGTAAAACAGTCTAATTGGTATTTCCCTTGTGGCGGAAAGACGGCGATTTTGCCGGCTGCGACCACTTTCATACCGTTCCGCGGCTGAAATCCGAGTGGTTTACCGCGCCAGAGCACGCCTGAAATCTGCGCTTTGTCATCCTTAAGCGTAAAATACCGATGTCCGGATGAATGATTGACATAATTGGAAATTTCACCGACGACGCTCACGGCTCCGATACCTTCTTCGAGCAGAAGGCGGATATCATTCGTGAGTTCGGAAATGCTAAGCGGAGTAGTAGTATTCATACCGGCAAAAATACGGCAAATTCACGGGTAATTATACTATTTTTGCGCCAAACTTTCTCATTATCCGGAATTCAATTATGGTAGGACTTGGCTATGATATTCACCGCCTTGCTGATGGTGAATCACTTGTTTTATGCGGTGTGACGATCCCTTCAACCTTTGGCACCGTGGCGCACAGCGACGGCGACGCGGCGCTCCACGCGCTGACCGATGCACTGCTAGGTGCGGCAGGACTTGGTGATATAGGCGAACATTTCCCCGACACCAATCCGCTCTACAAAAACGCCGACAGCCGGCAATTTGTGGAGTACGCCGTGAAATTACTCACCGAGAACGGACTCAAAATCATCAATATTGACGTGTCAATTGTTCTCGAAAAACCCAAAATCCAGCCCCACAGAGCAGCAATGCGAGAAGCACTCGCAGCTATGTGCGGTTTACCGCTCAACCGGGTATCCGTCAAAGCCACGACGAACGAAAAAGTGGGTTTTGTAGGACGCGGCGAAGGCGTAGCAGCATTTGCGGTGTGCCAGGTGGAGGAGAGGTAAGTAATTTTAAAATAATTACTTGCAAAACCAGAGCGTCCGTCGCACTGAGCCCCGTCGAAGTGTTCAAGTACATGCCGAATATCCGGTGTCGTGCATGAGCAGATGGCACGCTGATGCCGCTGATTGATTATGATGAAGATGATATTTTTTAGTCGATTTTTTGTCGGGTACTATCACCACCCGTCACACTGAGCCCCGTCGAAGTGTTCAAATACTTGCCGAATTCCCGGTATCGTACTTGGGCTGATGGCACGCAGATGCCGCGGATTGATTCCACCAATCAGTAAAGCTATTTTTTCACAATATAACTCACCGAGAGTCATGAACTACCACACATATCATGGCAAATACCGAATCCCCTCGGCACGTTTGCAAAATTGGGATTATTCCAATGAAGGTGCATATTTTATTACCATTTGCACCAAAGACAAAGTACATTTATTTGGTGAAATCGAAAACGGTGCAATGGTGCTGTCGAAGGTAGGCATTATTGCTGATATATTGTGGTATGAAATAAAATACCACACCCGAAATGTAGAAGTAGGCGAATTTGTGGTGATGCCGAATCATATTCACGGCATAGTGTTGTTGAAATCCAATGAACAAAATACCATCAATAATCCCGGTCGTATCACCCCCGTAGAGACGTTGCATGCAACGTCTCTACAACACCCGCCAATAATCAACCGAAAAATGGCATCGATATCCCCAAAATCCAATACCATTTCGACCATCATACGTTCCTACAAATCTGCCGTAACACGTCATGCTCGCCGCCTAGGATATGAAATGGAATGGCAAACTCGCTTTTACGATCATATAATCCGTAATCCTGCATCATTTGTAAAGATTGCCAATTATATTGTCAATAACCCCGCGAATTGGAAAGAAGATAAATTTTATGATTAAAATAATGCCTGTAGAGACGTTGCATGCAACGTCTCTACGATGGGGATAATAAAACGTGATTGGTCTGTAGAGACGTTGCATGCAACGTCTCTACGATGGTATAAAAAATCGTGGTTTG
>JAXLVN010000005.1:0-363733 GCA_046328995.1 Kapaibacterium sp. (SeqCode) | reverse complement strand
TATCATGTAAACCCAGACCCAATTTTTTTCTCAAATTGGTACGGTGCCATTCTATAGTCCTAACCGAAGTGTTAAGCAATTGTGCTATGTCTTTGTTTTCCATTTGAATTTTTATTAAAACTGCAACTTTAAGTTCGGTAGGAGTTAAATCTGGAAAGTTAGAACTTAATTTGGCTGAGAACTCATTATGCGCCTTATCAAACTTTGATTTAAAATACATCCAATTCTTATTACTTTCGGCTTTCATTTTAATGGCAGGAACTATGGTTTTTAGCTTGCAATTTCTACAGTTTTCAAATTGATTCATGCTATCTAGGATCTGATCATTGAGATAATTCAATAGTTCTTGCTTTTCAACTAAATGTAAGCCAATTATTTGAAGTTCAGCAATACAAGTTTCTTCGTTCTTTTTTAGTTCGTGAAACAATCCTTCTAATTTTTGTTTTTCATCCATGATTTTCAGAAATTCTGACTTGGTAAGGTTGAATTTAGAGGTATCATAATTCACGTTGTTAAGTATTTTAATCTTAACCTCCATAAAAGATTTGTAGTAATGTAAGGCTTTTGTTGTATCTTGATTTTTTTCGTAAGTTGTCGCTAATGAATACAAAGTATAAAATAAAGACCGAAGGTTGTTTTGTTCAATTGCTAGTGATTCAGCTTTTAGTAGATACATTATAGCATCGCTAGTATTTCCGTCATTATGACAAATTAATGCTAGTTCAGTATACAATTTTGGTAAAACGGTATTGTTTTGCACAGAACTTGCAGTTGCAATACTCTCATTTATCTCTTGAGTAGCCTCTTTAAATTTTTTTTGTGCTCTAAATGCCCTAGCCTTTGCAAAACTTGAAAGTACTATTCCTTTATTATAATTTAACTCTATACACTGAGTATAACAGTCATTTGCTATATCTAACCCTAAATTATATTCGCCAAGTTCAATATGATCCAGTGCAATTTTATTATGAATATCCAACATTCCGTGAGGTAATTGTAGATCACCAAATTCTTTTATTGCTAGAGTATGATAATGTAATGCATTGCTGAATTCTTTCATGTTATAACATATATCACCTGTTATCTCAAAGCCCATTCCGATCCCCATCTGATTTGAAATTTTTTCATATATAGTTAAACTATCTCTTATATAAGTTAGGGAAAGTTCATAATTAACTTGATCACTTAGTAGCTTGGCAATACACAACATTGAATAGGCTATACCATTCTGATATTGTAGCTGGGTACATAAATGGAGTGATAAGTTGAAACAACTCATAGCTAAGGTATAATTACCTATAATACTATAAACTATTCCTAGTTGAGTATGTACTTCTTGCTCAAGAATCGAATTACTAGCCTCAAATGATTTAAGTAATGTTATAGCATTATTATAATGTTCAATTGCTTCTTGATACTTATGTTCATTTTTGGATATGCCTCCTTTATAAATACTACATGATACTAGAAGGTGTTTGTGATTTTGTGAATTTGCTATCTCCAATATTTGCAAAATATTGTTGTTAGCCATGGTGTGATTTTTCCATAATATAGCCAACTTCGTAAAAATCAGAAGAGTGTTCGCTATGCCTAACTCATCTCCGAGTTCTCTATATTTTGATAATGCCGTGGAAGCATATTTAATACAAACTTTACCAGAGTAAAGCTGATCTGAATACACCACTGCACAATTATAGCAACTATCAGCAATACCTTTGTCAAAGAAAACATCAGTCGCTAGTGTTAAGGCTTTGACAGCACAATCAAGTGATTGTTTGGGATCGAATTTTAAAACGTAACTCGAAAGGTCATTTAATATGTTAATTTTTAAATGTTTATCCTTTGTATTCAGCAATTTTTTTTTAAGCTCTTCTAAGTAATCGAATGTATTCTTCATGTGGACTTAAATAGAATATGAAATGAGGTAATCATAGATTCTTTATTATTAAGTAAGTATGCTCAACTAACTATATATTTCTATGAAATCAGATTTATACTAACCTATTGAATATAAATATAGTTTAAACTTCAATTGCAAGTTTGGAATATTTCCATAGCTGTAGCTAAATGAGTATACCTACTTACTATTGTCAGCTGTTGTATACTTCATTATCAAAAGCATAGTTCCCCAATTATTAAATTAGCGTAATTACAAAATAATCTAATCAAAAAGGGAACTATGTTGCGTAGGGTACTTATTATAGTTAGATTATAGAAGTATCTTTAGATGGGCTGGCCGGTAGCATATCTATAAATGGTAATAATCCTATCTGCACAATGATACTGCCTAAAAGGTTCTAACTTCTTCACGTTTTTAACCGTAGTTAGGTTTTCAAAGCTAACCGTTTTCTAAGGTTTCTGTGTATTACCACTTTCGTCTACAAGTCGTAGTTTTCTCATTTTGTTGTCTGGGATAGGAATTTTAAGTCAATTTTACTCATACCTAGTTCGCAAGAATATATTCTGATAGGAGTTAAAGTCTAATAAAGCACACAGGTCAAGTAACGTCTAAACTCACTACCATATATACCTATAACTTAAAACAAAATGAAACCAAATGCTATTTAATTGCAATCTTCTTTTAGAAAGCCATTAACTTGATTTAACTTTTTATGATATTATGAGGTTATATGTTTACTATTCGTTTCCTGCCTTTAGCATAAAATTGGTTTTAGGCTTCGTAACAAATTCATTTTGTATGTTTTGATCTAACAGGCTTTTCTCAATAACAAATTTGGACAACATGGACTGAATGCCAGTTGTAATTCTTGCCAAATCTGAAACAGCTCTTGCGATTTCATGAGTACCCAAAGATGTCTCATGAGTCACACTACTTATTCCTTCAATATTTTTTGCTATAAGTGTGCTTGTCGAAGATTGTTCCTCACTAGCAGTAGCAACTTGAGCTATAATGTCAGCAACTGATGAGATACCATTGATAATTTCATCTAAAGCTGTACCTGCTTGATTTGCTAGCTGCATTCCAAGTTCAACATCTTTCGTTCCTTCAGACATTGCTTCCACTGCACGCTTTGTTCCTACCTGAATGTTCTTTATTATTACAGCTATCTGTTTTGTAGCAGATGTAGTGCGCTCTGCTAATTTCCTGACTTCATCAGCGACGACAGCAAACCCTCGACCATGTTCACCAGCTCGTGCAGATTCAATTGCAGCATTGAGTGCTAGTAAATTTGTTTGATCAGCTATATCATTTATTACCTGAACTATTTCGCCTATTTCCTCTGAGCTCTTACCTAGATTTCTTACTATTTCTGCAGAATTATTGACATTGACAGCAATTTTTGACATTCCTTCAATAGTAGAAGAGACAATCACACCGCCATTACGTGCTTTTTCATTTGCTTCAGCGGCAGAGTCAGCTGCTATACTTGTATTCCTTGTGTTTTCTATGATTGTCTTTACCATTTCATCGATAGCATTCGCAACTTCAGATGCTTGATAGGACTGTTCTTGAATTCCACTCGCCATTTGTTCAATACTTGCAGAAATTTGTGTGCTAGCAGTAGCCGACTCTGAAGTGCTTGAAGCCACTGCACCAACAACTTTTCGTAAATTAGCAACAGATGTATTAAATCCGATGAACAGGCTACCAATATTATCATCTTTTTCAGGTATCACTGAAACTGTTAAATCTCCTTTTGCTAATTTATTCATTTCTGTTAACAATTTATCAATACTCCTAGATAAGTATTCCCTCTGTTCTCTAATTCCACGTAATAGCACACCTGTCATAGTATTGAATGAAATAGCAAGACTACCAACCTCATCTTTAGAATATACAACGACTTGAGTTTCCTCACCAACTGCAGCTTTTTTGGCTGCTTCATTGAGGATCAGAATGGGTTTGGCTATTCTACTAACAAAAAAAGATACTATGCCTATTAACAACAGTGCAGAAAGTACCGAAAGACCAGCTATCACCATACCTTTTTCTTTTGATGACTCTTCGACTGGTGTCATATCCATCATAATCTCGAATGCACCGTGAGTTTCACCAACATTCCATCCCTCCATTTTTGAACCTGTCACGTCTTTCCCTTCGGAGTTACCCCAAAGTTGCTGCGATGTATTAGGATCTCCGTGACATCTCATACATTCACTTGTTAATTTTATTGGCCGAAAGTATCTAATACTGTTGGTTGCTTGATCTATCTCCCAATGTTCTTTTAAATTCTCCGTAACTATTTTATCTAGAATCTTGATTTCATAACTGTCCGGAAGGTTATCAGGATTACGAGGGTTGTTTTTAGGTACTTTAATCTTAAATCCTAATTCGTTTGCTTTATTCTCAGCGACTTTAATTGCTGCAAATATGGGTACAGTCCGTAAAATGTCTTCCTTCGATTTTATATCAGCACGAAAGACATCTCGTTTGACCTGGTCTGCAGAAAACTCTCTAGCAGATTCAGCTGACAAGATTACTGCACGTGCTTTTTGTACTAAAGCGTTCGTTTCTTGGTCTTTAACCATCGATCTTAGGTAAACAAAAAGCAACAAACTCGTTAGCAACGATATCAACGTTACTGGAATAATAATTTTTGCTCGGATTCCAAGTTGTAACCACCAATTTTTCATAAGTGTTCCATTATATAGTTTAAAAAAAACATTTGCATCATTGATTAATTTAACAATGCATTATCATATTGACATACAATCATGCATCTAGATAACATCTTTAGACTTATATTCTATATAACTTCACTAAGCGCGCCAAGTAATTCAGATTTAGAATACGGTTTAGCAATAATTTTAGTAGCACCAGCAGCCTGCAATCTCGTAAAAACATCACCATAGAGTAATCCGCTAGTAGCGATTATTGGTACTTTAGAGTATTTTCGTATCGAAGTAATCATATCAACTCCATTTGTATCAGGCATCATAACGTCAGTTATGATAGCGACAATTGTGTCAGAATTTTGATTGTATTGTTTTATTCCTTCTTTTCCATTTCTTGCTGTAATTACTTTAAAGCCTGAAGAATTTAACAATTCAGTAGCTACTTCCAAAATAGGGGCTTCGTCATCAATCAATAGAACTACTTCTTGGTTGCCGTACAGAGGAAATGTTAATATTTCTTTGACTGTTTTATCTTCTTGTAGCTTGTGTTCAGAAGGTATATACAATGTAAACTCAGTTCCTATGTTTTCCTCGCTCCTTAGTTTGATGAAGCCACCATGATTACGGACTATTGAGAATACAGTAGTTAAGCCTATTCCTGTACCCTTACCTATAGCTTTAGTAGAAAAAAAGGGTTCAAATATTTTTTCTTGTAACTCAATTGGAATCCCACAGCCATTGTCTTTTACAGTTATAGTCAAATATGTTCGTAGCTTTGCATCAATATATTGTTTCAATATGTCTGCTGAAGGTTCGGTGAAAGTTGCAGATATTTGTATGATTCCTCCACTTTCCGGCATAGCATCTCTTGCATTAATGCATAGATTCATTAAAACTTGGTGAATTTGAGTTCCATTACATTCTACTAGTAAATCTTCTGTGGGTAAGTTCACGAAAATGTCAATTTCTCTTGGAAAAGTTTCACGAACTAATTTAACAACTTCGTCAATAATATACTTAACATTTATTAATTCATACTCATCTTCGGAACCTCTTGCAAATGCAAGTACTTGATTTATTAGTTTAGAAGCACGTTTTAATGTACTTGTTAGTATATTTACTTGATTTTTAATGTAGTTATCATCAGTCTTAATTCTAATTATCTCTAGACCTAACATTACTGGAGTGAGAATATTATTTAAATCATGCGCGATACCACTCGCAAGTGCACCAATGCTATCTAATCGCTGTGCTCTATAAAGCTGTTGTTGAATACTTCTTTTTTCTGTGATATCACTATTGGTAACGAGTATAGAAGTAGGACTCCCTTCTGCGTTTCTAACAAGTTTCCATCTGCTTTGTATAAGAATTCTATTACCAGATTTTGTAGCCTTCCAGAATTCACCTCGCCAATCTCCATTACTCATTACTAAATCCCGTGCCTTATCAAATTCTACTCTATCAGATACACAACTTACTTCACTTGACGATTTTCCTATTACTTCGTCAGATGAATAACCGTAGACAGTTTCTGCGCCTTTGCTCCAGTACATAATTTGGAACGATAGATTACATACTATGATAGCATCTGGCACAATATCAAGCAAAGATGCTTGTTCGTGCAATTTGTTTAAGTGTGACTTCTGCTCTGTAACATCTCTGATAATAACAGTTGATACTGTTTCAATCTCACTCTTCACTACTGAAATTGATGCTTCAATTGGAAACTCTTCGCCATTGGTTCTTAGTCCACCTATAGATTGTGAATGCCGCATGTATCGCGTATGATCTGCTTGTGATATAAAATTTGCGAGGTGTTTCTTATGGATTTGTCTTGAAAGAGGTGGGATAAACCGGTCGATAAGTGTTCCAATAGCATCATTAGAGCTACAAAGAAACATTTTTTCAGCTGCCTTATTAAAGAGTATGATTTTAGATTGTTCGTCTATACTGATAATTGCATCCATAGCTGAATCTACAATTCCACTTAACCTAGATTGACTTTTAATCAACTCGCTTCGATTCCTTTGTTCATCAGATAGATCGTATAAAGTAGTATAGAGAGCTTTCTGACCTTCGTACTCTAATATATTCGCAGTCATCAGGACTTGAATGATCTCTCCAGTTTTTCGTTTTAAAATAAGGGGGTAGTTTTTTACGTATCCTTCTTTCTGTAACAATGAAATTACTGCCATCCTATCTTCGTGATTAACATAATAATCATGAGCTTTCTGTTCCAATAACAACTCGTATGGCACTGAGAACATTTCAGCCACGACACGATTTCCGTACAGTACTTTTCCACTATTAATCCCTGTTATAAGCATTGGGATAGGAATAGCGGATATAATTTCTTTAAGATTCTTTTCGCTTTCCTGTAGCTTCAGTTCTATTGATTTACGATTAGTTATATCAAGTACAGTTCCAATGGAGCGTATCGGAATTCCATCTAAATTATAGAAAGTTTGACCTTGCTCATGTACATACTTTACTTTACCATCAGTTAGAAGTAATCTATGCTCTACATTATACTTAGTCCTACTTTCTACCGCAATGTTAAATGCTTCAGTAACCAAAGGTCGATCCTGAGGATGTACAAACTGTAAAAATCCATCATACGTTGGTTTAAAATCTTTAGAGTTTACTTCAAATATTCTATAAGTTTCTTCAGACCATGATAAACTCTTTGTCTGAAAATCTAGTGACCAGCTACCCATTTGTGCTATATTTTGAGCAAATTTCAACTGTTCTTCGCTTTGTTTCAATTTGAACTCTGAACGTCTTATTTCTGTGATATCATTAACTATATTATACCAAACAGGTCTGCCGTTGTATATGAATTTAAAACTTGTGGTTTGAACATCGATTACTTCACCATTTTTCTTCATATGTTGCCAAATCTCATTTACCTCTTCTTTATATTCCAATTCTAGTTGTTTTGTAACTTCAAGTAGTCTCCCAACTTCTTGTTTTGGGCGAATATCGACCATGGTCAATTCAAGAAATTCTTCTTTAGAGTAACCATAATGTTTTACTGCAGCATCATTTACTTCTAATATCTTTAGAGTTACATCATCGAAAATCCAGATAGGATATGGATTACTGTTAAAGAGTATTTTGTATTTTTCTTCATTTTCTAAAAGTGCAATCTCAGATTGCATTTGTTCCGTGATATTCCGGAAGTTGATTACTATACCTTCAACAGTAGGGTCATTAATATAATTCGTAAGGGTTCCTTCTATCCAAACCATCTTGTTATCTTTGTGAAACAATCGTAATCTTATAGATGCTTGGGACTCGTCTTGTTCAATAATTTTATATAAACAATCTGAAAAATTACTTAGGTCTTCATCTTGAATAAAGTCTTTAAAATTTTTACCCTCGCATTCAGAAATTGAATATCCCAATATTCTCTCAGTTGAGCTTGATGCATAGAATATATTACCACTGGTATCACAAACCCAATTTACATCTTTACTATATGCGAGTAAACTTCGGCACAAAGATGAGTTATTACCTACATTGTTTTTCATATCGTTCTTCATTTTTTATTTTTTTCAGTAGGTTACATCGATATTAAATATACAGCAAATTTCATAACAGTCAATGTACTGGCACAATAATATGTAAATTTAACATTATATTAACTGTAATTTCCACGTGAATACTACGGGGTTTTCATTCAAAATTATAACTGGACTTGATATAAATTTGAATAACATTTTCCTATACTCTACAATTTTTTCCTATAACGTCACGCGCAGCAAAAAGCCCTCAATTTGAGGGCTTTTTGCTTGTGAGGGAGAGTTGGGAATTATCGTCGTTTCTTTGGGGTTTTGGCTTTGGTTGCTGCTGTGAATTCCGGGTCCGGAAATTGTGCCAATACGTTGTCGGCGCATTCATTGATGTGTTGCTCGAGTACCAATGCTTCGTTGGATCGTGAGTTGAAGTATGGGTGGGAAAGGATACTTCCCTGCATCTCTTGTATTGCTTCTTGTGCTGTCATGTTTACCTCTTTCTTTATTTGATAGTAGTAAGTTGATTAAAATATAATTGATAGACTCTCCCCTACAAGTTATAACCGCTTTAATCGCTCCAGGACGTCGCTCGATGTGTGACCGTCGAACTCCGGGGCTCTCTCGAACTCAAGAGCAAAATCGCACTCATCCCATTTTTCTGCCGGCAGATGGTATGTGATCTGCTCACCAGGATTCATACCATACCCCAAGATGAACCACCCATCATAGGAAGTTCCGTCAGAATGAAGCATCGACCTCCAACATGGAGTACTTCCCCCACCAAAGTACCGCATGCTTTTGCACAGAGCGATAAACAAAGTACACCTATGCTCATACAGCTCGTCGAAGGTATGGTAGCCGTCACTCATGCTACCGATTGTCTTGTCGTCGGCAATCAACTTTTTTAAATCTATCTCGTAGGCGTTAAGCTGTCCGATGAGCTTTTGGAGTTCTTCCGAGCTTAATGACTCATCCAAATCTTGCTCCTCCGGCGCTCCAAAATGAATGTATGGAAGCAACTTCACCAAGGTTCGTTGAAAACCTCTCACCACTTCGAGCAAATTTGTCGGTTCACTCTTCGCTACCGGCTGCTCTGTTTCGATACTATCTAAAGTGACCATCAGGACACTCCTCTGTAAATGTAAAACTTAAGTTAATTATACCGCCATTGTCATTTTTTGTCTTTGAAAACCATGTTCAGTGGTTCCCCATCGTCGAGTACCGGAAGCTGATCGAGCTGAATTTGCTCCCACTCCGCTTGAATTTTGTTAAATCGCCTCGTTTTAATGATCTCTTCGAGCCTTGACACGTAAATTTCTCCTATCGCTTTGTCATTGGATATCCAATGTTGAATCGTGTCCTGCTTTTTACCGATATCTTCTCCGAATTTGGAATACGAGATACCTGCTTTCTTCAAAAAAAACCGTAATTGTTTGCCGTTCATGATGAATTTCCGCTAAAAATTGAATAAAAAGACCTTTTTTCGAACATTTCTTCCAGTCTGTTCAGGTGTTCTTCAGGTGTTCTTCAGGTGAAAATTAGGTGATATGCCGTACTGCATTTCACTGATTTTCGGTGGACTTCGCAAAAAAATCGATTTTCGGGCAGTAAAATCGCCCCTAAAAGTGCCTAAATTTTCAAAATTTAGGCACTTGAATTTTCGATACCGTGACGTCCTCCCTGTTTTCGAGGTTATGCAACCTTTTTTTCCCGGAGTAGCTTGTTGTACTTCTTAAGCAACAACTGATATTCCTTCTGTGTGGTGCGTAGTTTCTGCTCTGCTTCGACACGTTCCCGGTTTTCCTTCTCGAAAAGCTTCACCATGCGCATTATTTCCTTGTCCGAATCAGTCGGCGGAAGTGGCGTAGTTGGCTCTCGCTTCAATCGTCGTATCTCTTGTACTGCCTCAGCATACATCTTGTCCTTTTTCGCCATCTCGTCGTTTATACGCTGTTTTTCAACGTCAAACTGCCGCTGAATCTCCCGGATTTGAGCATCGTGAACGCTGATCGGAACGAACTGTGCCGAAAATGGGCGCATGTCGTCTTCCTTCGGAAAGAAGTACTCGAACTGTATGGCATCAGATCGGTAGTTCGTCCACTTTCCGCATAAAATGAATACCTGTGCCAACTTAGCTTGGGGAGCGCTATACCCGGATTGAAATAGTAACTCCTTGAAATTCTCGATCTGAGCGTCAGAGATGAGCGGCCGGCCGGCCTTTGCCAAATTTGAATTGAGAGCGCGGAGCCATGACTGTATCGCTGATTGGCTTAGTCTTGTCTGTCCTGGATGCACGGGAGGCACGGACTGCGTAGCGTTCCCCCGATGGTATGAGCTTGTATTGTTCGTGTCCATAGTTGTCTATCGGTCTAAGTGATTTATTTCCATGAGCTAATGTATGAATTAAAACTGCTTTCGGATCCGGTTCTGCGGCGAGCCATGCAAGCTGTGCGGTAATCACCTCCGCAGTTAGGGTTTCGCCATACGATTTGAACCTAAACTTCAAATATTCCCAATACTTGAGAGCTATTTCAAACTCTACCAAGTTATCAGGCACTGCACTAATCGGTATCGCTGTCGAAAAATTCGCTATCATCTCCTTCAGCTCCGACTTCGAAAGGGTCGTCAGATACCAATCCATAATCTCGTAACTCGTGTTCAGAGAAAGATTGTCCATAGCTATTTCCTTCGTTATACGTTGAAAAATCAAGATCATGGGATTCAAGCATAGTGCTTACCTCCGGGTCGTCTTGCTTGGTTTCTGTGCGTAAATAACCGTGTTCTGCCGGGCTGTCGGGTACATGACCACCTTCGATGCTACCGGCGAAAAAATCCCCTTGGGGCGGCAAAAAATTTTCCCCCGCACCCCCTGGAATACCAAAAGGAATTTCTTTATTTTTATCCCATATCCCAATCCCAATCCCATTCCCATTCCCAAGAGGGGTTGGTAGTTTTTGAGGTATGGGTTCTGCATGGGTTGTAGATGGGTTGTAGATGGGTTGTAGATGGGTTGGCGTTTTTTCTGCCAAGGGTTCTGCATGGGTTGTAGATGGGTTGTAGATGGGTTGTAGATGGGTTGGCGTTTTTTCTGCCAAGGGTTCTGCATGGGTTGTAGATGGGTTGGCATTGCCTTGAGAATATGAACGTTTGCGCTCTTGAATTGTCCTGCAGGAGTAAAACTCAGCGATTGACTTCTTCAGAGAGTATATTCTCTTGTTTCGCTCCGGACTGGAGGGCTGACTCTTGTCTGCTTGCTCTAATTCGCTGAGCTCGTGTTCAAGTACTGCCATATCGGAAATAAGCAGATCAATGGAACTTGACCAATACTCTACGAAACGACGCACCGCCAAGTTGACACCACCGTACCCGGAAGCAATGGACACTACTGTCTCGCACTCCCGTAGTGCATTTATAAATGCGGTTTTGTGGTGCGGATTATTGCTGTGTAGTTTCTTTTCGAAGCCCTCCGCTTCGGCAGTACCAGGAATAAACACCACACCGTTGTCATAGGTAATCAGCTCGTGCCTCGTCAGCTCCGGTAGCAGTACGTCCGTGATCACTGACCTGTCCATGCCTGTAATGGAAATCATCTCCTTTACTGTGACTTTGAATAGTCCGCAGTCAGGTGACTTGTCGAAGGACAAACGCAAGGTCATGTACAGGAAGTGGCTGTATGGCAATATCTCCAAATCTGCCAAACGTTTACTTTCTGAATTGTCATAAAATTTCTTAGCCATATTTTTGTGAATTGATTAAAAAAATGTCCGTTCTGCAACTTATAGTATTACTTCAAAATCACCCACGACCAACCATATACACCCTACTCTGTTCTGCAATTTGGGCGTTTCGCCCTTTTGCAGGGCTTCCATCATCTTCTTCAGCTTGGCGGTATCCTTCCGCATCAGCGCGATAAAGGTCACATTCTCTATGTCTGTGTGGAGTACCGGTGTGATATTTGTCAAAATTCGACGTATAAATTTGGACTTTTTCGCAAGGTCGTCTTTGGTATTTACGCTGATTTCAGGTAAAGAGATATGTCCATCTTTATCCACGATACAGTTCTCTGCTATGATTTGTCCGTCCTTGACACCTATCACCATTGGTTGAATTTTATCTAAATCACCATTCATGATGTTGTTAAGGAGCGGCGCCAAGCTCTCTATCAATCGCTCCTTGTTGACAGCCGTACTTGATTGTGGACTTACTAAAGCTTCCGTAGATTTACCATCTATTCCAGTATCCGAGTTTACGTATATTGGAGTTGGATTTATTGGTGTGTTTTTTTCTTTATCTTCCATATTTAACAGCTCCTTCGTAGATTATTTCGAATTAAATTTATCGAGAATTTTCTTATTGATTTTCTTGCGTACTGCCTCCTGTTTTGGGCTCATTACGCGCTTCCGTAGGGTATCGCTGTAGAAATTATATTCCCAGTCGGAAATCCAATATCTACGGAAAGCATACTGGAGCATCTCCGAGCCGATGCTTTTACAAAGATCTTCCTTAGTTCGTTTGATTCCAGAAAAGTAGGCATCTGTGTTTATGCCTAAAAACTTCGTAACGCAATAGTTACCAACGATAACAGTTTCGTTGTTCAGATTGTTGTGCATAACACAGCACTCTTTGATTGGGTTTTTACCGCATAGACACGTAGATTTGTTGCGAAAGAATATCTCTTTCAACCTCCATTCTCTTACTGCTTCTTCCCATGTTGAAGCTACGCTCCGAGTGATAATTTCATGCTTAAGAACTTCTAAACTCATGTTGAACTACTTATTTTGAAACATACTTCTTGTATCGGTAAACATCTTGTACTTGTGGCTGATAGCCCTGAAAAAGTGAGTTCGTCACACGTCGGCGAACAATCTCCTTCGTCCTCACGATCCACCGCCATCGCTTGGTTTGCTCGTCGTATATGTTCTTCGTCCACATGATCTGTACTCCATTCGGAATACACTTGAAGCACACGTCTCCGCGAACTTCTTCAGCTGCTGTCTGTAAAGCTTTTTTGCATAGCTTGCACGTACTCATATACGTTAAATTATTAGTTGTTATATACCAAGACTTTTATATAAAATCTGCTTGCCCCGGCAGAGGGATCGAACCTCTGATCTTGTGAACTACGACACAAAACCAACCATTACCGGGAACCTCCCCTGCATCAATCTTGCTCGTCGAAGGTGATCTCAATCTCGTCCTTCTTGTTTAGGACTTTGCTTTTGAACCATTCCTCCAGGTGCTCCACCACCTCTTCAGGTGACTTCTTCAGCTCGTCATTATCTGAGTGTAGGCGCACTTTGATTTTGAACTTTATTTTCATGTAAACTCCGATTTGAAACATAGATATATAAAACACTACCGGATACACCAAACATCATTGCAAATAATGATGTTAGTAAATAGTAGCCGTTTACAAGTAAGGCAATAGCCAAAACGAGAAACAACATCGTTAAACAGAAATGAATGAACATTCGAGTTTCCATAGCATTACCTTTTATCATCTTGTAAAACAGAAGGGTTAATTAATTCAACCGTATTTGATGCTATTCTAAGAATCTCGGCAATCGTCCACTTCTCTGCTAACGTTGCCTCTATTTCAAGCTGTATCAGTACATCAAAAAAGTAACGATCATCTTTGGGGTCTGGCATATTATTTACCTTAACCTTTCTGGTAATGTTTGAGGATTATGAGAAGCTGTGTAGTCAACAGCATCGTGCTTAAAGCACATGTACATAAGCAGGAAAACCATAAAAACAACCGTCAGATTACAGAGAATATCAAATGCTTTTTTCATAAAAAATCCTCGTGTTGCATTTCTTCAATAAGGTCGCAGAGTAATCCCCTACTGCATTCAGAAATAATTGTGAATAATAAAATATAGAGCACTGCAAGTGCATATATTTTCAAAATTTTATTTATAAGTACTTTCATATAAATCCTTAGAATTTTAGAATCAAGGGAGGCGTGACTTCACTACAGCTTGGAGGGCAAGGAGGTCAAAACCAATAGTGGGAGTCTATGGCAAAACTCCGGCGCCACGCCTTCAGCCACGGGAATATAGCCGAGCCGTGCTTGCTTTATTGCGCCCTTGAAAGTTCATCAGTGACAGTATAGAGTCTGTTAATTACGGCAGTGTCGTATTCAGCTCTGCCAATCTTCCGAACAATATGCTTGTGAAGTACTTCCCAAATTGCAGGATAGAAATAGGCAAGATCGAGCATGGTCGTGCTAAACATGAAGTCACGTATTGCAGCTACCATAGAATCAACTACTTCGGGTTCTTCCGGTGATGCTGTATCAGTACCTGATGCATCCTCTTGAGCTGATGCATCGGACTGCTCAAAGTTGGGTATCGTAAATGGTAACCCGGTCGGAAATTCGACAGAAATTTTAGGATTCTCTTTTGGAGAAGTGAACGTTTCTGTAGCAGGAAGCCCTACAAGTTCGAGCTTTCCATCGGTGTACTTACCGGTAGTTGGCTTTTCATCCTCAGATTGTAACGCTGAGACTGCGGACTCTACTCTCCGACTTCTCCCCCCGAGCTTCGACTTCCCTATTTTTGCGCCGTGTTCGCGCTGCCGAGCTCGGACAACATCATCGTACTTATCTTGCCCAATGCGTGAGATGATATATGCTTTGTAATCTACCGTAGTAAGTCCAACCGAACCATCCTCAAAGCCATATTTTCGAACCAACACACTGAGCGGTGCATGCCCAATTACAAAATCTGCTAAAATCGTGTCACCATGAGAAATGAATAGCTCGTTTATGAACTTGTTGTTTTGCTCTTCGAGCTTGGGTTCCGGCATTGAATCCGGCGCTGTTTCAGATACGTCAGGCATCTGTACCTCTTCTGTAGTTGTGGATAAAATTGGAATGGATGGAGTATCAGTTCGCTTTGTGGCTTGAGTACCTTGTTTTAGCACTTTTTTATACCATTCGTAACCAAGTTTTTGGACAAGATATTCTCGCATAGTTGTATAGCTCAAGTGAAATTGAGTAGTGAGTTCAATTAGTTTTGTCCCTCTTAAAAATCTATATATTATCTTATCACCATGAATCAACAAAACAGGATGAAGCGGTTTTGAAAGTCCGACTAAGGGCAGATCTACTTTGCCGCCAAATAGTCTTTCACGCTCCTCACGGATCTGCTCCGAGATTGATTTTTTGGACTTATTCTTCATACCATTAAGTAGATTTCCGGTGTCGGGTTGGTGGAATAAATGGCTTGATTGGTCTGATCAGCTGATGCTTGATCGTGCCTTCGACACATTCGTCGATGAATGCCATGACTTCCTTCCTGGAAGCTTTCATGCGATCACCGAACCAAAAGGATCGGATAGCTCCGTCCTTCATCAGTTGCCGGACAACTTCTGGATCGGCATTGATGATCTCGGCAACTTGTGCCACATTCAGTACTTCAGCTCGCTCGGGTGTACGTGGTGTTCTTTCAGGTTTTTCTGATTCAGTCTTCTTTGGCATCGTTATTCTCCTGGGTAGGTTGTACGATAGGTGGATTGACAGAATAGCCCATTTCTCGGGCTGCGATTGAAGCTTCGGCGATATCTTCTATGTCTAATTTCATGAATAAGTTATTCATGGTTTGATCTCCTACTTATGGTTGTAAAGCCAGGAAAGAAATTCAGAAGTAATATCCTGCATGGACTCATTGAGAGTATGAACTTATACCCACAAATACCCTCCCCTCTACTTAAAAAATACATGTAACATTGTTACATTCAAGAGCAGTTAAGGAGCGGCTCTATGATTCATCCAAGATGCTTCAATCATCTTGGATGATGTACAATTTTCTAACTATTAGAAAGGGTATCTTATGGATAGACCTCTGTGTCAAAAACACTTACGGTCAGGTATGCGTACCGCCGGGAATAACCGGATGGGCCGCTGTCCTAATACTCGGCGCAGCTGCTATCGGCCAGGCGGTATTAGATGCAGTATTCAGCAAGTGATAAACTTGCTGATAACTCAAGGAGGTAAGCTTCACGGTTTATCTCCATTTTTTCACTTGGATCCATAAATACCCTTCCTTCCACTTGGAAAATATAAGTAACATATTTACGTTGTGGTTAGTTAAGATTCTACTGTGATGTTTACTACCCTCAAAGTTTATAACCATCACAATAGATGAACTATTTACTAACTATTTGGAAGAGGTATTTATGAATTCCAAATCTACCGACCTCTGCGTCCAAAACGCTTACGGTCAAGTATGCGTACCACCGGGAATAACCGGCTGGGACGCGGTCCTAATACTCGGCGCAGGTGCAATAACCCTGGCGGTATTAGATGCGATATTCAGCAAGTGATAAACTTGCTGATAACTAAGGGGCTAAACATCAGTTTGGCTCCTTTTTTCTTGCGCAGGATGTTGCGCAGGATGTTGCGCAGGATGTTCGCGGAGTATGTATAGTTCCCATATTAATATGCCTACAAAAATGATGCACACCGGCAGTATTATATACTGCTTAATCAGACCCCTGTAATCCGGCGGCACAAACAGTATAAGTGATTCAAATAACAGTATAATAACCCACATTAATTGCGCTCTAACAGAGGCAGCTCTGTAACTATTCAAACTCTTCATTCCTCCGGCTCTCCTTCCTTCCTGGCAGCCGGTCGGCGACGACATTCTGCCCAATATGCCTTCAGGTCATCATGCCGCCGGACCGCTTCCTCTTTGAGCAAGAGGCGAAACATATCCGGTAGATCACCGGCATTCATCACCTGTAGCAGATCATTCGCAAGGGAGTACTCCTGCATGTCCATAAACACAGTCACATTGAACTCCTGTTTATTAAAGAATGGCTTCTTGGGTCTGCCCATTGGTTGGCCGGTTCCACGGAACCGCTTTTTCTTCTGTGATATCGTCGCAATTGGTGATATTTCGACAGGTTGCAGTAATGTATCAGGCATAAAAATTACACCTCCAAATTGTAAAATATTGTAGTATATGTTCGTCAGTATTCGTACTTTTGCTGGCAGTAAAAGTGCGACATGCTTTCGGGGTGCAAAACTAACCTTAAATGTCAATATTCTAAAATTAATTCTGACATTTTTTGTCAAAAGATTGACATTTAATGTTAAGTTCATTTCTGGTTCATAAATTTATGACGTTGTTAAAAGAACAAGGACAAAGGTTAAAACTTTGGATAGATAAGACTTACCCTAATAAAAATGCCGCTGCCTTAGCATTAGGTATGAATGGTGATACTGGATTATACAGATATTTCAGTGGTAAGACTCAAATCGGCACAAACATGGGTAAACGTATCCGTGCCATTGCCGGTGAGGAAGTGTACGTTTGGATAATGACTGGTCATGAAGGTAAGCCTCAGGAGCTTGAGCAGACTCCTCAGCTCTCTCCCCCATCGATCGACCAAGCGGCTATAACCGAGCAGAACAAGGATCTTCTGCTCCTCGAAGTCATGAAGCGATTACTTGTAGTAGAGCAAGAGCTCAAAGAGCTCAAGGAAGTTAAAGAGGGTGGAGATGCGCTCCTAAAACATCCGAGACAAACTGCGAAGAATGTATTAAAAACAGAACAGGATGTTCAGCAGGGTTAGGGTTTTGTCCGGTTGTTCTTAATTGAAAATTTCGTTCCTGGAGGGGGATTTTAACAAAAATTGAGTAATAATTGAGTAACGGACGGGTTGGAGTATGTGGTAAGTTTGTGAAGGTTGGTAGTCCTGAAGATACGACATTAAGAGTCTATTGCATATCGGATATGATTTATGGTTGGGATTGGGTTTTGTCTGAGGGGGAGGAATTGAAACTTTATTGGTTCAGGGTGGGGTGGTGAAATTAGTTTATATGTGGGGAATATATATTTTATCCGGATGAGTGAATAGAAGTTACCTATAGATGATTTTTAGTTTTTGAAATTTATACAAAAAGTTTTGTTTACTTTGATGTTGGCTGTAAGTTGACATAGACCTTACTATAAATGACAGTAAAAAGAAAAACGCAAATTTTCATTACAACTTCAGCAATCCTTGCTGGACTGTCACATCTATTTTTTCCAAACTTGAACATTGATGCAATCTTTATAACCTTAATCATTGTTGCAATTATTCCTTGGCTTGAGCCATTGCTAAAATCAGTAGAATTGCCAGGTGGATTAAAAGTTGAGTTTCAAGACTTGAAAAAAATTGAAGAAGAAGCAAAGAAGGCAGGGCTTATTAAAATCGACAACATAGAAAGGCCAAAAGCAATTTCACAAATTTCTAATTCAGAAACATACTCGTATATTGAAATTGCAGAAAAAAATCAAGAATTAGCATTGGTAGGCTTTAGAATAGAAGTTGAAAAAAGATTAAGAGGTTTAGCTGACAAGTACAGTATCGAAAGTAACAAATTTTCAATTACCAATCTTATAGAAGCTTTAAATCAAAAAGAGATTATTACAAAAGCTGAATGTAAATCTTTGAAAGACATAATACATACATTAAATTATGCTGCACACGGCATGGACTATGACATAAGAAGTGCAAATTGGGTTATTGAAAATGGACCCAAAATTTTGGAAAGTTTGGACGAGAAGCTTGAAGATAGAGGTGGAAGAATTTCAACAGGCAATAGTGATGAAAAAGAACATTGGATAGATAAATCATTCAATAACAGTAAGTGGACAACAAACTATGAGTGGGGAGAGTGCATAAAAAAGCATTCTGAGCTATGGGAAAAAGAATTGGAAAATATTTACCAATCTCTATTAATAAAATTAAAAGATACACAACGAAAAAAACTGATTGAGACGCAAACTAATTGGACAAAGCAGATAGACTTAGAAAAGGACTTCTTATACTCCTTTGAAGACTTACAACAAAAAGTTGGACGAGAAGGGGTATTTGTATCTGCGACAAATTTTATGAATAAAATTAGGGAACGAACATTAGAATTGGAAGAAATATTAAACCGTTTGGCGAAATAAAGCCTAAAACCAACATTCGGTATGCTTCTATGCTGGCGGAGTAGTAACAATCGACTGCAAATAGCTATCCATTATAGATTGGGCTTGACGTTCAATTTTCAACTTTAGGTCATAACTTCAACTACAGTTTTTCAAATCGGCTGAGGTGTCGAGCTGGACAAGCAATGAATTCAGGTACATCATCAAGCCGTAAACGTTAGATGCTTCTTGTTGTAAAGTAGATTATAATTCTCAGTATAGATAGGTTTTTGCCCAAGAAGGAGGAATTGAAATGGACCCTTTGGATGGGTGATACACAATCAAACATTATATTTGTATAGTTGTTAGTATGAAAAACAGCACATCAATAGACAATTTACTTGTTGAATCGCTAGGATACTTATCCGGTTTCAATATTTATGGGGATATTTGGGAACAATATGAAGCTGTTACTTTGCCGAATCTTATTGATGCGACACAACAATTGAAAATATTTCTCAATCATTCTATTAAAAACATGTCACCAGTCCAAGCAGAAAGTGAACTCGCACTCCTATCGAAGCTCCAACCAATTATATATAAGTTAAAAGAGCATATAGATACTATTACGGATTATGAATTTCAAAAGTTTAAGAATTCTGCGTTAGATTTCATACATACGTTTGATTTGATGGAAATTCATTTGGAAGACATAGCCCATGTTCATAGTTCTTATGAACTATCTATTCCCTCTTTATCATCAGATTGGGACGATCCTGTAAATGACCATTGGGATAACTATTAATATGAAATACAATCAAGGTGATATAGTATTAGTACCCTATCCTTTCACGGATCTATCTAGTTCCAAAAAGAGACCGGTTGTTATTATATCAAAAGATTCGATCAATGACCAGGATTATGTTGTTGCAAAAATATCGTCGGTCATTAAAAATGACAATCTCTCTATTCTTATTAAGCCGGCAGACACTAAAACAAGTTTACACTTCTTGAGTGAAGTTAGAACAAATAATCTACTTACGATACACTCTTCCTTGATAATAAAGAAGATTACATCATTTAACAAAGAACCACTGACAAGAATCACCGAAAGTATAAAAGACAATCTATCCGTAGAGTAAGACAACCAGGACAAACGGCAGTGATGAGTTGATAATTATACGAATACGATGCATGGACGAGGGAGTGCTTTGTCCAATGAGGAGGATTTGAAAATAGATCTTATGGATGAGATTTTTTAAGAGATATTGATACGCAGGATTAAGGTAAGGGTTATGTCTCATCGTTTTATTTGAGAAATTTGATTCTAGAGGGAGGGAGGAATCAAAAATTACACAAATTCAATTTAACGTAAACATATGCAGAACTTATACCTTTATAACACAATATGGGACGAATAATAATACCAACAGATAATAAGTATGACGCTCCTTGGTTCTTGAGCTCACAAGTTCTTGAAGAACTCCATTATGTCTTGATAGAAATTGAAAAAAAACTTGAAGTTGGGTGTAATAATTTGTTATATCTCGCCATAAAAGAGGATCAAGCCAGGTATTTAAAGAATTTGGAAACTTATCCTGAAGATGTGAAAGAAAATATAAAAAGTAAAGAACTTCCGGAAGACCCCTATAATCTTAAAAACTCCTATAAGTATGTTCGAGCAGATAAGTATGTAATATTAAGCACAAAACAGGGAAAAAAAATTGAAGATAAGGACTTACTTTCACTAATAAAAGATTCTCAGTTAAGCGAATTCAGCCCTACACGCTTATCACTCGGAATTGTAAAAGGACCATGTGAATTCATTCTTGAGATAAATGGATTATTTAGTAATGATGGATCGCTAAGTACTAAATTAACAGGTGTAGAAGATGATATTCTAAGCGACATATATTATGAGTTGTCAAAATGGATTGAGAAACATAAGCCTAATTTTATCTTGAATAAATGGTCCAAAGACCTTTGGGTGATAGTATTCCCTCTTTTTATTGGATTACTTGTTTATCTTAGTCTGAGTTGGGTTACCGATTATAACAACGAATTAGCGAGGCAAAGTTTATCTCTGTTAAATGATGGACTCTCTGATAAAGAAGTTACAAAGGCTATTGAACTCTTATTAAAAACGGAAATCGGATATATACCTGAAACTTTTTATCCAGACTACTACAGTGTCTCTACACTCATTAATTTTTTCATTTTTACATTTGTCCTAATTTGCATTCTATTTATCAAGCCAAAGACAGTTATAGGATTGGGTAAGAACAAATGGAAGATAAAATTTTATAGTTCATGGACGTATATTGTTTTGTCCTTTATACCCTTATCAATATTGTTGCCTATATTTAGAGCTAAATTGTTTAAATAGTAAATTATCGAATATGTAAGAAAATGGATACACCAGATTTAATAGTAAAAAGTGCGGTAGCTATTGCTACAGCTATCGGTGTGTTTTACCAGTTTAAAAACTTAAAAATCACAACTCGCTCATCTATAAAAACAGACTTAGAAATTTTGAAATTACTTGATGAATCTGACAATAACTACTCGTTAGTAAAGAATAATATCGAAAAATCTATACATAAGGTATATAACGAGCATGCTGGTAGTACCTTTAAAATACATAGTCCAAGTGATTTTATTTTAGGTGTTGTAATGATAATTGGATTTTCAGTTTTATCTTATTATTTGGCGAATAATGGAGGTTATAGTTACTGGGTGGTTATTACTAGTATCCTTGCATTTATTGGACTAGGTGGAATAATGAACGGATTCGACTCCAATAGAGCAAAAAAATAAAAAAAAAGCGCAATGTGTCACTCCTTCAAGATTACCACTTGTACGCTTTTATAAGACCCACTCCTGACAGTAGTCCTAAATGCAATATAGCTAAAAGTTATGGGCAAACGCAAGCAAATAGTCCCCGGCTCTGTCTTTGTCCGCAATGGTTCAAAGTTGCTCTATATCAAGTACCAAGGCAAGCACATCTCCACCGGACTCGACGATACTCCACAAGGCCGCAAAATTGCTCAGGAGATGCTGTAGCACTTCATTAACGTCGGTATGGATTAAATTTGACAGGTATTAATATCATTTTTTTGATCGAGCAAAGTGGGATTAAGTGATACAATTTAAACTATTTGTAAACCTGACATCATTATTTTTGTATCATTTTAGAACATAGAGGCAATATGATAACTATGACAGCAAAAAATATAGAAGCCCTGATTGGGTGTCAGGTCAAAGTTGACTATGCAGAGGCAAGCCCATTGCAGGTTGAGTACGAAACTCTTAAGACTCACCTTGTACAGCTTCTTTCTGCTCAATCTGCCCGGACTGATATACGCCAAGGATTTAAGCAACTATATGCAAGTGCTTTTGCAATCCGTACGAAGGCGGTGCAAATGATGTTTGAGAGTCCAGATTTAGATTACTCAGTTTTATTTGCAGACACTTATGAGCAAGTTAGTGATTTTGCAAAGAATGAAAGGCTTGAAGTGCTTGTAGAAAACCTTCATTTTGCCTTACGCTGTAATAAAGAAATTTATGATGCTGCTCCTCAAAATTTAGAAGCATTTGTTAATAGTTTTTCTGATGAGCCGGAAGAGCCATATCAACGCTTCCTAACATTGATAGAATCTGCCGGCGGTATCGATGCAGCTATGGCTAAGCAGGTAACTGCAATGTTACATCATTCCCTTGTAATAGATTTAGTTCTATTCTCGGTAGATATAGTTGATGAATTCTCATCGGTTGTTACTGACTCCACTATAGATGAGCTTACTGCTATAGTAGCCGACGCCGGTCAAAATATTGCGGCAATCTCTATGGAATTAGGAATAGTAAAAACACAATATTATGCAGGTCAGGAATTACCCGATATAGGCATAGAATACGATGATGAATATATTAGGGAACAGAAGGAGTTAGCTGAATTAGGGATGGAAGATTTCGCACTACTATTTGAAGACAAATGAATAAAAAATTTATCGCTGGTGAAATAGTATATGCAAATCTCGGTAAACCACCGAAAGAAGTAGTAGGACATGAGCAAGGGAAAGAACGACCGTGTATTATTGTCAATACCTTCCCTTCCTTGCAATTAGCTGTAATTGTACCATTAACTTCAAAAACACCACCCCGCATGCATTATACACATGTTTTCATTCCTTCAGGTACAGCCAAACTGACTAACGATAGTTATGTCTTATGTCATCAACTTAGAACAATCTCATACGATAGGATTAGTAGGAACTTAGAGGTGTTAGATACGAGTAGTTTCTTTAAAATTCTGTCTGTGCTTAAAGCTGTTTTACGGCTTCCTTGATTGTATAATTGTTTAAACATTGAAGTAAATGCAAGTCAAGAAAAACTGTACTAATCTGCCAAAAACTATGTAATACATTAACAAATCTAAACCTTATAAAAAATAGCTATGGGAAATGATACAGATTCCACTATAGACACAGGGAGCCAACTTCCTTTACCTCAAATACACCCTAATGTTGGTGATAAGTCTGTACTTAAATGGCAAAAAAGTATAGTATGGTGGTTGGTAGGTATGCCAACGGTACTAATAGCCATCTTTATATTCGTAGCGTCAAACCAAATCGATACTTTTAATCGAGCGATTTCTATCAAACCGGATACAGTTTTATTGAATAAAATTCTATCACCTACCGAAAATATAACATCAATTAACCCTACTTCCAATGTCCAAAATGAGCAATGGTATATTCTCGCTCATCTTGAACAAGAGAGTATGTATCGCCGCTACAATCAAGGAGGTCTTTTACTCATGTCAAGAATATTCGTAAAATACCTTGGGTTTATAACAGGTATGATTCTCACGATATTAGGTGCAGTTTTCATAATAGGTAAACTATCGGATAGCTATTCAAAGATCGAAGGAACTGCAAGTGATAAGATAAAATTCAACCTGTTATCTTCTTCACCTGGGGTGATTTTCGGAGTCCTAGGCACCCTTTTGATGTTATCTACTATTTGGCAGCATAATGATATTGTTGTGCAGGACTCTCCTTTATATTTAAATACAAGTAACATTTTGTCAATCTCAACGAGTAAGCATTTTATAAAAGATACCAGTAAGTCAGCATTCCCGGTATTGGATGCGACAGCCGCAGATTCAATCTATAGTTCCCAAGAAAAGTAAAACCTTTGTGCAAACACCATGAAAAGTTTATACTTCCTGCTCTTATCTTACGTGATAATATTGATATCCTCATGCACAGCCGGTGCTCAACTCAAAATAGATTATACTCATTTTAGAAAGCTACTGCTTGAAAGAAACTACCAAAAGGCATATCAGGATGCTATGGAAATACGTAAGCAACCATACGGGAAATGCTTCCCCATTGATTATATCATTACTAAATGCCTGTGTGAGAGTAAGTTACTCTCTACAGCCCGAAAAGGATTCATCGAATTACATAAATATCCACTTACACCAACGGTGAAAGGTATTCTAATTGAGGAAGAAGCCAACTGTGGTATGATTCAAGATGATAACGATGCATTGACAGAAATCCGTTCTATTCTGAATATGATAGTAAATAACAAGAACGTAGTTCCCAAAGCTATATCATCAGGGAAAATTGGGTATGTCCTTAATTGTGGAAATCATGATGAGGCAAATGTTGCTACTGATTTTGGATTAAAAATTAACACTCCAATTGAACAACTATCAGAAAGACTTTTCAGTTTTGAAAAAGTGAATGATGCACTTGAGTATTATAAAAAACTTCTCGGTAATGGTTATTCGATAAATATATCAGGTCACTTTATTCTCATAACAAAAAGTAAGACTGGAACTAATAAAGCAGGAATTCAATCCGTTGTCAAGAACCTTGAAAAATCTTACTCTTTTTTCACAGATTCATTAGATATGAGGAGTCCGGACAAGTTGATAGCCGTTTACCTTTTAGAAGATCAAACATCATTAACAGATGTTTCACGACGTGTGCATGGGTTCAATCTGCCAAAAGAGAATATTGGATATTCATGTTTAGCTGATTTAAGTATTCTTGGTACCTCCAAAATCAGTAGCATTGGAACACTTTATCACGAGTTGTTTCATCTAATCGTACGAGCCGATATTGGTGATATTCCTGGGTGGCTAGATGAAGGTGTTGCAGCACTCTTTGAGACAAGTACATGGCATGGAAATGTATTAAAAGGAGATGTATATAATTGGAGAGGATTTGTAATAAATGAGTATTCAAAAACAAAAAGAAGTAAGTCTTTGCATTCTCTGTTCAACTCAAACTGGGAAAATTTCAAAGTAGAAAGTGGATCTGATGTCTGTGATGTAGCAGTAAACTATGCCTACGCTAAACATTTTGCTATATACTTACAAGAGAGACACTTACTTAAAAATATATTAAAGTTGTTCAAAAATCGTAGGAGTGTATTCATTGACACTACCTACGAAAATGAGTCATCGCAGGAAATTGTCGAGAAGCTTTTCAATACTAACATCTTTGTTATCAATAGGCAATTTCAAGATTGGTTGGCAATCACATGTAATATTAACAAAAGAGCTGTTAACATCAAAGAAGAACTATACCAAGCTGAACGTGGCTTGGAATTCATTAATTCGTCAGCATTAAAGGGTGATTCCAAATTTAAGGAAGGATATTTACGTAAGTCATGTGATTCATACATCGAGCGAATCGCGGATTTAGAGTTAAAAATGAAAAACAATGTAAATTATGCTAACGAGATGGAGCCTTCCCGTGTGCCTATTAACGAAATTAACAAATCTGATTCCGAAAACACTTATCTAGAATATGAAAAGCTGAAGCTTGAAATTGAACAATTCTTGGATGATTGCTTTCGTTTTATTACTAGGTACTCATATAGATAATCAGAACATGGTGTTACCGTATTAAAGATAGTAATATGATGTTGAAATAACATTCACTTATGGGCAAACGTAAGCAAATAGTCCCCGGCTCAGTCTTTGTCCGCAATGGTTCAAAGTTGCTCTATATCAAGTACCAAGGCAAGCACATCTCCACCGGGCTCGATGACACACCACAAGGCCGCAAGATTGCTCAGGAGATGTTGCAGCAGTTGCATTTTGAGTATATCAACTACAATCAGAATCCGGTAATTCGCACCAAGAAAATTTTCGAGCTGTTCAAGCTTTTTATTGAAGAGCACTGTAAAGGACTGGAGCAGGCGACGATCAAAATGTATGATGTCTCTTTTAGGTCAATTACACCGGCTGATTATTACATCAGCGATGAACGGATCAATAATGACATAGCGAAGTTTATTGAGTCATACAAAGACAAGGTGAAGGTTTCGACCATCACAAATTACTTGCGTCATTACAGCGTTTTTGCTAATTTCCTGCTCCGGAAAGAGTATATTTCTCGCTTCCCCGAGAAACTTCGTATGGAACGCAAGCTCTCAAAGAGAGGAGAAAAGCCGCGACAAGTAATTGTTTTTGATCGGACTGAAATCGAGGCCTTAGTGCAATACTTTATGCAGACGGATCGGGAATTTGCCCTACTGCTCATGTTCCTTTGGAATACCGGCGCTCGATTCCAAGAGACTCTCAAGCTCCAATGGTCACAAGTTGATTTCAAAAATTTGAAAATCCGGTTTGCCAACAAGATCAATACTTCTGAAGATGATTACATTCCGATGTCTTCAGCTTCAGAGCAAGTTCTCCGAGAGCTGAAGGAGCTAAAAAACGGAACCAAAGTATTTCGGTGGTCACATACCTCCCACTCTCGAATGAACAAGAGATTGAATGCGGCTATGAAGAAACTTGGAATTGAGAAGCAGGATCGAGGGTTCCACGCCATACGTCGGACGTTTGCAACCAATCTGATCGAGAGCAATGTTTCTCTTGCTGACGTGAAGGATTTGATGAGGCATCGAGATATAAAAACGACGTTGGAGCACTACAAAGCGAAAAAATCTGAACGGCTACGTGGCATTGTTGAGCAGTCAATTGTATTCGGAAATTCTTCACCAAACTTCACCCAAACTTCACCTATAAATTCTGAAAAACAGGGTTAAAAACGGCTATTTCCGGACATTACACTATACATGTAAGGTATTATACAGAATACAATTACATAAATATCAAACACTTACAAGGGCGAGCGCATGATAACTCTTAATCAATGGGCCGGGGGTTCGAGTCCCCCAGGAAGCACCAGTGTAAACCCTTTGTACTATATCATTACAAAGGGTTTTTTTGTTTGTCTTTTTCACCGAAGCTATTGCGCCTTGACTCCACCTTCATTTACCTCGTGTTCGCATACTTCGCTATGTACTGCACACTTGCGGCAGAAATCCTAGATTCGACATCGTGAAAGGATATCCTTAGGGCGTGCTCACGTGCCCGATGATGACTTTCTCTACTCTTGTCCCTCCGGCCGTCTGTAAGCATGCAAGATATATTCCGGTCGCCAGGGATGACTCCCATGTGACGGAATAGCGACCTCGTCGTGTGAGCTGATCTTCAAAAGGAGTAGCCACTTCTCTGCCCATCAGGTCGTAGAGTACAATCCTCGCTGAGGTTGGTGCCAAGATATCAAAAGTAAAGGTCATACGCGATTCGGTAGGATTCGGGTAAATGGACACTTTTTCTTCAAGCGGCGCGGATGGTTTGAGAGAATCAACATAAATTCCAAAATGCTTCGACTCTTTCCCGCCTGTTTCGGTGAATAATCCGCCGGTATAGACCGTGGCTACGCTTGCATTTGACTGAACGGCGATGGCATTAACATCAGTCTTGGTAATCACATCCGATTGCAGGAGTGCCGTCAAATCTCCGCTTGCCAGCGCGAAGATGATGCCGAGAATGTTGAGGGAGGCTGTGTTGTAGTACGACACTGCTCCCGAACCAAACCCGGACCAAACAATCGATGAACTATCGAATACAGCAATGTTTTTTGTTTTGGTGCCGTTTGCAGTATTGAATAATCCTCCGATATACAGTCGTCCGTTCGTTGCTACCAGTGATGACACACGCGATGTCGAGTCGCCGGTAATATCACCGATCGGTTTCCATGCTGATTCTGCGGTATTCCACTCGGCTACATTATTCGCTTTGAGAGCATTTCCTACAGTTGTGAACGTACCGCCGACGTAGACACTTTTACCACTGAGTGAGACTGTGCCGACGGGGAGTTGGTTTTGAAAGGGAGTAATTCCATTGCCAAGTGGTGTCCACGTGCGGGAGCGTTCATTCCATTTGGTAATATTATTCATCACCGTATCGCCTGCTTTTGAGAATTTACCGCCGATATAGACATTATTACTGTCATCGGCGACAATTGCCGTAACGATTGGGTAGGAGCCGCCGGTAATCCCATTACCAACTGTTGACCAGGTGTCGGCTTTTGTATCGAAGACGGCAAGATTAGCCGCCGCCGAGTCATTTACTCTCGTAAATGCTCCTCCCACATAGAGGTTGTCACCATTAAAGGCGAGTGCATGCACGCTCCCGTAGATTCCTTTTTTGAGCGGAGTCCAGCGTTTGTCCTTGATATTCCACCGTGCAATACGACTTGCTTCGAGTGTATCGGCGTAGCTGAAATCTCCCCCGACATAGAGATTGTCATCCTTGACCGTGAGCGCGAATATACTGCCGTTGATACCGGTGCCAAGCGAATTCCATTCTTTCGTTGTCGTATTCCATTCGGCAATATTATTGACAATTTTACCGCCTGCTTTGGTAAATGACCCACCGACGAACACCCTATCCCCGCTAAGAGCAAGCGCTTGTACGTACACGAGTCCCTGCGAAACGCCACCGCCGAGCTGCTCCCATTTCTTCGTCGTATTACTATAGTATCCAATACTGCTCACCGGCTGTGTATTAATTCCACCAAACTTTCCCCCCAAATAGACAATACTGTCATTTGATGCAATAGAGAGGATTGTACCTGTTGTTCCTTTGGATAGTGTGCTCCAGACTTTCGATGTACGGTGGTATGAATCAAGATAATCTATACCGGCAACATAGATATCTTCGCCCGTGACAGAAATTCCTGCTACTTCGCCGGCTGTTGGATTTTGGAAGGGTTCCCAGCGCTCTTGGACTGTATTCCAGATGGCGCACCTAGCAGAACCCGAACCGTCATTGACGGCGGCATAGCGTCCGCCAACGATGATACTATCCCCTACCGCTGCAAACGACGTCACTGCATTATTGACTCCTTTACTCATCGGCTGCCATGCTGAGGTGAGTACATTATACCGTACACAATGATCGACTTTGAGTTTCGCAGCAGTATTGAATTTTCCTCCGATGAAGAGTTCATTATTATGGTAGAGTAATGCCGCAACGATTCCATCTGTTTGTCCATTCAGCGGAGTCCATTGTTTTGTACTGCTGCTCCAGCGTGCGATATTATTTCCAAAAGCAGAACTAAAAAAACCTCCAAAATATACATCATCGCCGGCAACACAAACGGCCTTCATAAGACCGGAAGGAATACCCGTTCCGAGAGCAGACCACGCTTTCGTATCTTCATCCCACATCGCGACATTGTCCACTTTTATGTTCCCAGCTTTGGTAATTATCCCGCAGACAAAGACTTGCCGGGCTTTAACAGCGATACCGGTTACCACGCCTTCAATACCTGCGCCAAGGGTGTACCATGATTGAGTTTTGGAATTCCACCGTGCGATGTTTTGCGCAGTAATATTCCCTACTTTACCAAAGCTTCCGGCGATATAGGTATCGTCACCGCTTGTGGCTATGGAATAGACATCACCGCCGTCGATTGAGCGTCCTTCACGGAAGCCGGCGTCCCAATTGTCGTCTTCATTGAGCAGTATTGACGGTACATGATGTTTGAGAGGAACGGGGGTGGAGAATTCTGAGAATTCAACGGTAGGCTTGTGCAGCTGCGCTATCAAAGGCAGTGCAAAGAGTAGAAACAACCATGTAAAAACAATGGTACGAGCACGATTCATAAGCAAGTGTAAATGTTATGGGGTAACACGTTGTAATTTTTTCAATCCATCGACAGCTTCCGATTTCCACGGTGGATTTTCACCGATTTCGTCTAAGATTTGAAGCGAGTTTTGGAAAGATTGTCGGGATGCGCGATAGTTCTGAGTTTGGAAATAAATCTCACCGACATTAATAAGTGCGGCAGCTTCTAAGATACGGTGTCCGGTCTCACCGATAATTTTCCGGAGTGATTCGAGTGATTGAAGAGCGCTGTCATACTCTCCGGTTGTCGAATACAATTGACTCATATTCAGAAGGGCAAGTTCTTGGTTCGGAAGATTTCCGATTGCCTTACTGATTTGATAACTTCGTTCAAAATGGGTTAGCGCCAGGTCGAATTTGTGTGTGTCTAAGTATATTTTCCCGAGGTTATTGAGCACGAGACTTTGTTCGGTGCGATTACCGGAATGTTCACTCGCGACCAAACTTTGGGAATAATACGCTTCTGCATGTTCAGCTTCACCCTGTTCTTCGGAGAGAGTTCCAAGATTGAGCAATGCTGATGCCTGTCCGGCATAATCTCCATGTTCTTTGAAGAGTTGCAAACTTCTCAAGTGATATTCTTTTGCACCATCAGCGTCAGCGTGACTGCTTGCAATAGTTCCAAGCAGATTCAAGGCAGACGCGTACCCGATAGGATGCTGATGCAATTGCGGATGTGCGAGTGCAATATCCAAAAATTCTCTTGCTTTACCAAATTCATTGTTTAGAAAATAGACACTTGCGGCCAGGCAATAGCAATCAATCAGGTTGGCAGCCGAATGCAGTCCACCGAAAAGATGTACTGCCTGTGTGAGATCATTGATTGCTTCTTCGAATTGCCCACTGTGGCGCTGAATTTCACCGCGCAGGCGTAGGGCGGATGCTTGTAAAAAAGTACTATCGGCGTAAGAATATTCGGCGCTGTGGTCACGAAGCTGTTCGAGTGCAGAAAGTGACCGTTGAATATAGGAAAGAGCATCTTCGGGCGAATAAAACGTCGTCCAACTCATCCGTGCAGCTTCGAGCCACACTTCGCTGATAAATGTATATTGATGAAATATTTCAGCATGGGAGACGATACGTTCGGCGGCCGTGAAATGATTAGCGTTTGTCGATTTTTCGTGGTTCCACGATGCGCGCAGCGCCATAAGAATAGGCATTTCAAGTGCAGCACGATTGCCAATCGGGAGATGTTCATAAATAGCTTTATGGAGCAAGAGATACCCCAGCTTTTGCGTACCAGTTTCTCCGGAATCCCGGAATCTCGACAGCATTTGTACAGCGCGGTGCGTTGCATCAAAGATCTGGAATTTCACTTCCTCCTCAAGACTCTGTAATCCTATGATATTATCGAGGATGGAGGTGGTGATGGCGGATTCGTCGGGGTCGCCCATGGAGAGGGTTTCTTGAATTTTAGAGTAGATGGCGTGTATGTCTTGTGTGTTGTGCATAGAATTAGTGTTTACTATTTTCACTTTCTTTTTCTTGGTAGTAATTTATTATACATTACACCATTTTGTAATAGCTGTAATTCCTCAAGTGCAGGACTATTGCAACCTCGACCTTGTTTTGTCCCAATTCTAACTTCCCATGTCCCATCGATGCGAGGTGTCCAGATTATCTGTTCGTATCTCAGACATTTGTCGTATAATACTGTCGTTACAGCCGGACTTTGTACTACTTGAATATCACAAAGTTCCTTTAATTCGACGAGCGTAGGTGCGCTTAATCTAGCCGTTTCAAGAAGGTATCCTCCTTCCGCAGGACGCGCACGTACATAGACATCACGTAATGGAATACTCTGACCATAGCTCAAATTAACTGTTTCTCCGAAATACACTATATGAGAATGACCAATGGTATCGAAAGCTATAGTTCGTGCTTTTTTTCGAGGATCAAATTTTGTATAATACACCGGTGCATTCCCATTGCTTGGAATACTTACCTGCAAGGGAATTGAAATTGTATCCAATGTAGACCTTTGGTAAAGTAGCTGAAGGTTAAATTCAGTACCTTTATCTGAATACTGAACGATACAGTTTTCTTTTTCTAATTCCCCCCAGTATTCATCATACAATTCGCCCTTTTTAAGCGTCTCTTGCTGCCCAAATGTGCGCCAAAATATCTTCCGACGAGATTCATCGTTAGCCGATACTACTTGCGATAGCTGAGACCAACACACTATTCCTATAAGTACAGTATGCATAATTCTAATTTTCATTTCAATTTCCGGAAAATAGTATTATCGAATTTCATTTCACTTAAATCGAATAGTAAATTCTTGCTGATTCAAATGCAGCTCTTTTACAGCATACTCCAAGCTGCCAAGAATTGATTCTGAGCTAGCACTATTTCGCTCAATCCAAGGAGTAAATATTTTATAATTTTGTGTTTTAGTGGAACTAATAAAAGGTTCTACGAGTACTTCATATCCGCCCTTTTTCATTGCTGACACCAACATATTTGCATCTGCCTCAGAAGTAAATACACCTATTTCCCAACGCAATGCAAGTACACTCGGCTCGCTGAATGCATTGTTCATTTTCCGTCGTTGTTCTTGATAAATTTCTCTGGTTTCACTGAATATCGGAGCAGTTCTGTCAATCGTTGTTCCTGATGATTGCACTTTTGAAGGTGTCTCATCGCTTAACGTGGTCTCGTTTTTTGCGACACGAGATTGGGAAGAAGTTGCTTTATCTATGGATTCCTGCGATACAACTGACTCGGTCGAACCCTGCATATCAAATTTTAGTGTCCATCGCATCGTATTGGCAAGTGGATGATTACCACTTAGCGGCACAAGAATACTTGCATCGAGTCCGATAAAACTATATTCTACTCCCAATCCGAATGTCACAAATTGTTGTGAAGTTTCAACATTAGGTTCTGATATAAATCCCGCTCGAACTGCAAGTTCTTTCTCTCGTGTAGCTTCACGGAGAGAGAATTCAGCTCCTGAATTGATTCCAATTCCCCCATTATTCCAAGCAGTTACGAAAGCCACTGGAATTGGATCTGCTGTTGCTGTTGTACCACTAACCAGTAGTTTATTTACTCCTGCACAAAACGTTAAACCGGTTGATTCTCTATCAATTGCAAGTACAGAGAGGCCAAGCCGTAAATCTGACGGCAATGGATCGGCGACGTTGATATAGGTAATCTTGGGTCCAATATTTCGAATGCTAAGTCCAAAGTTAAGTCGATTATCAGCATCTATTCCCAAGAGATTGAGATGTTGCGGTTGCCACAATACCCCCATATCAAAACTGCCCGATTGACCATTCAATCCCGCATCGGAGGTTGGCGAAGTAGCACCCTTATGAGAGCTAATGTATCTACCTTGTACACCTATTCCCCAATCATCCGAAATCATGGCTGAATAGGCCACACCCAGTGCAAAATCATAGGAACGATACGTACCAAGATTGGCACGTGATGCGTCGCGTCTTGTACCCTCACCCAAATTGAGAAAGGTAAAATTTGCAGCAATTCTTCCTCCTAACAACGAACTATTCTGTGTATAGTACGCGGACGTATAATATAATGCGCCGTCTGCTTGTGGAAGCCATTGAGAATAAGTGAGTCCTATTTTACGATTGCTGGTAGTTTTCGAATATTGAAATGCAGCAGCGCCTGCATTCCAATACGCAGCATTGGCATTGTCTGAGAGTGCTACACCTGCATCACCCATTCCACTCGTCCGGGTATCCGGTGAAATGAGTAAAAATGGAACAGCGGTCAGCGATTCTTGTGCATTGGTTACAGCAAAGCAAGTCAGTACAATGACCAAAGAACAGAGTAATTTCATAAATACATTCATATTATTGATACAATAGTTCAATTAATTTCAAAGTGACCTGATAAATTGAAGCTAAACTATCAGGTCACAATGAAGTTAGCAAATCTTACTTTGCTTTGATGATATAATTTACATATACATTTTTAGGGCGAGTTTCTGAGGATGTGCGAGGAGTACCAGAGGGGCCATCACCTGTTATTGCGTCAGAAGTAATTGTTGAAGCCCTCCAATATTGAGGTTGTCCATAGTTACCAGGACCCAGAGTTAATACCATAGCACTTTGATCGTTAGAAGAATATCCATCAGATGTACTTCCCCCGTTATCACCTGGCTTTTTATTTTCCATTTTATGCCAATGCCCTTGAAAAGTATCATCTTGACTACTTCCAATTTTTGCACCTGTCCCTGTGCGGTTTGAATATTGAGGATCTTTATCCGAAAGTCCTTCAGATGTAAAACTCGTACCACGTAGAAATTGTCCTCGTAGATCTGGTGTTTTCGTGGCATCCACTCCTAATGTAGTTAAATGGGCTATTAAAGCAGGATAACCTAACGTTTTACGCCCGTCACAAATCAACCAATCACTGGGAACTTGAAATTCTGTTCCATAATATGCAACTACCGTCCCAACAGGTACTTGTACAGGAGCCTTTTTTGTTGAATCTGAGATAAGTGCCCATCTTGCACTATCTGCCAATTTAGCCCATCCTGCTTTTAATGCACTATCGACATAATTTCTGATTTCCCATTTTGCACCATCCCAATTGATGATATCGCCTTTGGTTTTTCCATCTTCGAGTTTTTTAGTGGTTACGGATTTATCTTTTAAGGTGTCTGGTGTTGATCCTCCGCCACCACTTTTTGCATCAATCGTAAATGTTCCGTTTGGACTTTCTGCAATCGTTACATTTGTACCTCCTTTTAGGACTATATCCCCAGTTCGAGTATTCACAGAACTAACACCAAAATTATTAACCCCTCCGCCTACACTATCAGGAGCAGGTGTCCATGAAGTTCCATTATATTTCAAGACTTGTCCTGCTGTTGCTCCTGTGTTATCAATGGATATTTTATTGTTTCCATCTATTTTGATTGGAGCAGTACCAGTGTATGGTGTTGGAGTACCTGTTGTTAAATCAGTTCCAGCATCCCATTTACCTGACGTAAATTTTAAAATCTGTCCTTCTTTTACACCAGTTTTTTTAAGGGATATTACAGTACCATTCAAAGTAATCGGATCCTCGGCAGTGAAATTAACTGACGTTAACTCTGTTCCAGGTTTCCAAGTAGTTCCGTCAAATTTTAACACCTGGTCTTTAGTAGCACCGACTTTCATTAGTCGATTGAGTGAAATACTATCCACAATAAGGTCGGCATTGTCATTGGTGATGGTAACTTTTAGAGAAGAATCATTGCTGGTTATTGTCTTGATTCCAATGCCACCGCTTCCACTACCGACTGAGTCTTGACCGGGTACCCATTGATTGTCTTTCCATTTAAGAACTTGTCCATTTATTGGCTTTGTAGTATCGAATGGGAAATTCATAACATGCTCTGCCATAAACGCATACGGAGATGAGGTAAGTGGAATACGTTTAGGTATCTCGGCAATAATAGCCCCAGAAGCATACTTCATTCCTAAGTATAATTGTTTATTATAAAGCAATTCACTTTGACTATTATAGAGTTTATCGAGCCCTGTCATTGTTATCGTAAATAAACCAGCAGCATTGACAACAACATTGTCCAGAGTTTGCTCCCATAGCACCGAGTTAACTGTAGGAGAATCAAACAATTGCAGTGTAACTTTATAGTTTCCTGCCGGAACAGGTTTGCTGTCGCTTCCTATAAGCTGCCCCTGAAACGACATTGTTTTCGGTATTTGCGCCGAAACAACTATTGTCATCACTAAAAATGCGAGCGTTAGTATATACTTTGTCATTTGTAATTCCTATAAATATAAAATGATTAATGATTATTTGTTATTTTACAATGTCAAATTGAAGTATTTGTTTTTTATCTCCAATTACCAACCGACAGAAATATGTTCCTGTTGGTGCATATTTTGTTTCAAATCGTATAGAAGTTTCTCCTTGTTTTACAGAACCGTTCAATACCACTGCTATCTCACGTCCCGAAGCATCAAATACAGTTAAAGTAACAACTTGTTCAGTCGTTGTTGGATTTACTATATATATGGTTGTTTGATCTGAGGCAGGATTTGGCGAAATATCTTTAATAGAAATACTTTCACCATCATTAGGGGAAGGAATTGGATTATTTTCAAGAGTAAACCAGAACCCAGCACTGATTCCTACACTATCTTTTTCTTGGCTAATACCTGTAATCGATTGCCCTATAGTTCCCCATTCAGTTGTACCATTACTAAAAACATAATAGCGTATTGAATCAACTACCGTTTGCGCTCTTACTGAAACGCCAGCCGCCACAACGAATATAAGCGACAGAAGCAGTTTTACAAATTGTATCATAGATTTCCTCTCATAAATTGAAAAACATTATATAATATTGATTTACATACAATTACAATGGATATTTGCATCAAGATATTCTAACTCTACTTGTTCTTCCGAAGTATGTTGACTGAATATTTCTATTGAATATCAAAGCATCAAAAATTATCACGGAATTTTCTTGCGAAATTACAGTCGCAGATTATTCATCCATTACTCAATTATTACTCAATTTTATGCTATTGAGTTATCTGATGATTCAGGTTGAGTTTGTAATTGTTTGATAATTCCTGCAAACAAAATTAGACTATTGCCAAAATCTTCTCACTACTCTATTATTACTCCATCAGCCGTTACCGCTAATAAAATAAATATAATACGTAATTATTTACATATCATAACATGTAAAATTAATCGAAGGAATGCACTGTATTTTTCAAGCAAGCATTGCCGATATATGAGATTTCGGGTAGTATGAAGAGGAGGCGAAGTGGAATATTGGTGATTGCAGAGATATACGTTCGGTGTAGTGAGCGATGCAGTATAAGTACTCAAAAGATGAGGAATTTGTGATTTACACTCCCGTCAAAAACACCGTCAAATTATCATCCGACCGAAGACCTAGCTTCTTACGCAGTCGGTAGCGGTGATTGTCGATATTACGATCGGAAAGCTGAAGGATACGGGCTATTTCTTTGGTGGATAGATTCAGCTTGAGGAGGGTGCAGACTTTTACTTCCATCGGTGTTAAGTCCGGAAATCGTAGGGAAATTGCCTTCATGAAATCTTTGTGGAGCGTGAGGAATTGTTCGTTGAACGTGTCCCACGCCGATTCCGAACGGTGCGCTTGTCGTACCCGGCGGATGAGATCGTTCAGCATTGATTTGCTTGCCGCCGGTGTGGCACGGGAGAGCTTTTCGAGGTCTGCGGCAAACTCTGTAAGTAATTCATTTTTCTCGGCAAGAGCTAAAGCCGTACTCACTATTTCCTTCCGCTTGTACTCTGCTTCACTCTCTAATTGTTCGGCTTTTAATTGATAAATCTGCTGCTGCTTCTGTGCGTTTTCCTTCTCCAATAATTGACGGAGCTCTTCCGACTTTGAAAGCAGCAATTTTTGCTCGTGAATCCGCTCCACCAAGCGCGTGTTCTTTTCTTCGACAAGCTTATTTTTGGTAAAGTTTACAAGTAAGGTTAAAAAACTCTTCACCTTTCCGCTTGGAAATTTTTCATAAACTACGCGCCTCGATAATACCCATTTCCAGCCACCATCGGCGGTTCGCAGGCGGAACTGTTCTTCATGAACGTTATCCTCCGTTTTCTCGGACTCCAAGTCTCGAATCTGTTGAATAACAAACGATTCCACATCTTCTCTGTGCATGAGCGAGAGAAAAAGCCGCATCCCATGCGTAAGAAACTGCTCGGATTGGATACCTAACGATTGCGTAAACGCTGGCGAACAATACGTAAAATGAAGATTGGAAACATCCACGACAAAGACCATTCCGGGAAGGGTGGAGTACAGTTCCGCGTGAATTGAAGGAGATGGTAATGGTACCGAAGCATTCCGGCTGAGAATTGTATGAGGTATTGGACGAGTGGCATCAATCTTCAAGCGCTCCTCTAATGCTCCCATCCAAAGTGAAAAAATGTCAAAAAAGCTATTCATACGTGCCATATACTATAAGTTTGTGTGAATTTTTGCGCTAAATTACACAATGTATGATGCTCCTCATAGTACGAGCATAACACCATACATTATATAGTAGTTGCACATGTACCTATAGTTTTAAAGTTGAATTGCGGTGAATTAGTTTTCTCCCAATTGTTGCCATCTCTTTTCTTTCCACTTGAGGTATTCCGCCAGAGTGATGTTTTCAGGGAGTGGACTACCCTCCCCCACCCCTTGAGTACATCCCAACGAACTGCCCCCCCCACCGCCACATTACTCAATCGGCGTTTCAATAATTACTCTCACGGTCCGAGAATAGAATCTGCCTTCGGGTAAATCATTATCATACAAAAGATTACTTCCACCTACGCCGGACGATTTATCCTCGGTCAGACCGAGCAATCGTCCGATTTCTTTCGCTCTGCGTTCCGATAGCTTGAAGTTGTAATCGACATCACCTGTCCTATCGGAGAAGCCCACAACCTTCACGATGGAATTTTTCTGAATATGCGTCTTGATGAGATTAATAATCCGCATATTGGACTCATCCACCGTACTTTGATTATAGCCGAAGGTGATGAGACTGAATGTTTCGATACGTTCTTTCTGATCATAGCGTTGCTTGATTTTAATGGCATCGCTTTTTACCACCCGCGTGCTGCCTTCATTGTCCGTAATGTCAAGCGTAAATGAAATCGGCGCGCTCAGCTTCGGAATAGAATGCGGCTCCACGGAAAAATTCCACCGGAGTTTGTCTTTAGGAACGCTTCCGTTACCCTTGAACTCTTTCAACAAAATTCCCTCCTGTGTCGCCGTAATTCTCCAGCTGTCAATGGCAGATTCTGATGTGACCTCGGCTTCGACACTGATCATTGGTACCGACAATTGCCGCACGGTATCATTGAAGGATACCACGTCGAAGAGCTCCCACGACTTGGAACTAATTTCTACGCGTCTGTTCTCGGCTAACCCTTCCTGATTTCTAATATTTGAAGCTACTTCCGGTGCACCGCGATACTTCAATTCAATTCTGCTGGGAGCAATTTTCCATACATCGACGAAGTAACTACGTATGACTTCTGCCCGTTGCTTGCTGAGCTGTGGCATTGCCTTTTCAGACTCACCGCCGGAGAGACACCCCGTGACCGTAATCGCTATATCGGGGTTGAGTTGCATACGTTTTGCGACAATATTCAGGATATTGTAGTAAATCTGTAGTGTGCCGGTCCCCTCAAGATCTTTGATACCAAAATACTCCGTTTGAGATGGTGTCAGTTGCACGTATTTTGCCGGAAGAGTTGCACTTGTGTCGTCAAAAAACACATAATTTACGAGCGCGCTGACATAGGTAGAAGTCGTATTTTTAATGTCAAGTAGCTGTCCCGGGACTTCTTTGCCTAATTGATCGAGCAGCTTCCCACGAATCGTACCGGTAACAACCGGCTGATGCAACTGCTCAAACGAAAGCAATTTCGGTTCGTCAAAGACCGGCTTATCAATCGTCGGCTCGACGAGCTCCGGAAACTTGAACCACGCATACTTCACTGCTAGTCCCAATCGGAGGGAGTGGATTTTCCACTTATCATTCTGCAAAACATCCGTCATACCGTAAGTATATGATATCTCAGGTGATGCTATGAGTGACGATTTGATATTCAACGGAATGTCATAACTAATACCCCCGGTGATTCCAAGTTGCATTGACCGCACGTCGGTAATTCCTCCCGCAAGTCGAAGTCTGGTTCTGCTTTCATTTTCAAACACCACATCACCGGGCGATATCAATCGCTCCTGTTGTGTGTAGGTAGAGCCCAGCAGGAGTGACATCAGAACACCGGCACTGACCTTGAGCTCTCCAATCACCGGTATGCGAATACTTGGTTGCAATCCAACACTCGAAAGCCGAGTGGTAATTGTATGTTCAAATACACCATCGACAGAATTTTTACCGTCAAAAATCACCTTCGTTTCATTGGCAGTAAATGTCCCGCTGCCTGATGTAAACATACCGCGCAGCTCGAGAGATATCGATGAGGTTAGAGGCGTTTCAAAGAGTCCGCCGAGGGAGAATCCTGTTCCCTTTCCGGTGGAATACTCCGGGCAGCAGCTCGGGACGTCCGGCAGTGCTTTAAAACCGGCCACATGGTCAAACATTCCATATCCTACACTTCCGCCGACTCCTCGGAGAAACGTGATTTCTGATGGTTGCTCCACCTGTTGAGCATTGCTCTTCGTACAACAGATCATCAAGATGGAAAGCAACAGACCCGATAGTGTACGTGTGTGCATAAGATTCATAAGTAGGTTGATTCGTAATTACTTGGCTATCTGCATCGGTTGAAAAAGCACATCTTCTGTTGTGCGCAGGACCACAAAATATTTTCCATTTGCCAGAAATTCTGTCTGGAGCACTGTCTCATATGTTCCGGATGCAAGTTCTTCATTTTTGATAATAGACAATTCTCTTCCCATTACATCAATGATACTTATACGAATCGTCGTACGCTCGGACAGCGAAAATGACAACACAGTCGATCTGCCGACAGGATTGGGAGTAATCGTCGCAAGTGACAGCGATGTTCCCTTTTTAATAAGTCGATTCACGCCACCGGCCTTGCATAAATCATTGAGAAGGAAGCTGCCGTTTTGGGTCGCCACTTTGAGCTTTTTCGTCTCAATCCAGCGAAATGATTCGAACTTCAAGGGAGTAAGAGAGTCGTTACCGAGCCGTGCGCGGAACTTCATCACAGCCAGTATTCCGACGGAGTCTTTTACCTCGCCGCGAACCGTGAGAATATAGTCGTCTCCGACTTCATCGACCTGCAAGGCATCAATGGGCTCGAGGAGTGATTTGTTGAACCGGACTTTTGCTTCGAAGGTTCTGGCTCCTGTTTTAAACAGCTTATTCGATGATTCAAGAATCATGGGCACCGAGAGCATGTCACCGGAATTTGCGGCCGTACTCGGAATTACTATATAACTACTATTCCCTTGGAATCTATAGAGTAATGACGGTTGATACCAAAATCCCACACCATGGGCTCCCTGCGCATGAGGTAGATAATTCACCACAAATTGCGAAACTGATCCCCGCAAAATATGAGTAGAAGTACTCATGGTCTCACCACCCGAGCTCATGACCGAACTCGGGTGCTTGACCTGCGCGTAACAGGTATTTCCGAATATTATTATCAATATAACCAGTAGTATTTTCATGGGTTGGTGAATTATGGTTTTGTGATTTGGATATTAAAATCAAAAGCAGCAGGATTAAGATCTCCGCCTGAATTATTATAAAATCTGAGTGTCACCGTATCATTTGCCGAAACCCATGCTACTATTTGTACATTCCCTAATTGCATTATTCCGTCCGGTAATCCTAAAGTTACTATATCTCCAGATGTTGCTCCGGATACGGTCACCGTTTTATCAGAGAAATTTCCTGTCGTCGTTAATACAAAGTTAACGGTAGCAGATGTAATGACTGTTTGCCTCCATGACATCACACCGGCATTGGTCGATTCCATCACACCTTTCCAGCCGGAAACCGGGGCATCGGCAGGGAGTGTATATTCTTTGTCCGCGGTGACATTATTGGGTGCTTTGAGACCCACATAGTTAGAGGTACTTGGGAATGTTCCGGCGGTATTGTACTGGTCATAAAATCGTATCGCACGTGGAGTATTATCATTGGATGCAAGCCAAATGTCCACGTTTCCGAAGACTGCGGTTTTAGAAGCAGCAATCGTCATGCTTTTTGTTCCATCGGCCACATTTGCATGAAAACCAAAGGAATTATCTCCATTGAGCGTTAACTGTCTTCCACCTGCAATAGTCGAATAGGAACCAGTTATTGTATTGCCCCCCCCACCGGTAATTGATGACCGCTGTCCATTGACTTCTATGGTATTGTTATTTCCACCGCTAATAGTGGCGGATATAGCTTGCACATCATTACCGAGACCGCCGCCGATAGTTGCTTGGTCGTTTGTAATAGAATTATTGTACCCCCCGCTAATCGTCGCATTAGCTTTAGTTATAGAATTACTATATCCTCCGCCGATAAACGAGGTATCACCGGTTACGGAATTGCCGACTCCGCCACCGATGAACGAATAGTCACCGGTAGCCGAATTAGTACTTCCTCCGGTGACAGTAGCCGAAACTCCACTTGCTCTGTTCTTTTGTCCACCACTAATGGTTGCATAATTTCCACCGGCAACCTGATTCGCTGCTGATCGAGACATTTGCCAGTCCACTGCATACATGCCTCGAGCATTACCACCGGTTACACCGGAATTGGGTTGGTTTGCCACAAGAGCTCCGCTACCTTTAGGTGAAAGCACAAGATATATGTCAGTTGCAACATCTGCTTCAGCTATCAGTCGAACATTGGGATATGGCGTAGAAGTTAAGGAAACATCAAATGCAATTTGACTGTTTTTAAGGAGTGTACCCGAAGAGTTGTCAAAAACGGCAAGACGACCAACGGTAGCCCCTCCCGAACTTGGTCCTAATACATGTGTTCCCTCCCAGCTCATTGTCCCTGTAGCCGTAGAAGTCAGTACCCAACCATCTGACGTTGGCGCTGTAGCCGGAAGAGTATATGTCACATTTCCGCTTTGTGCCTGCGCCTTGAATGCCGTATAATTTGCACCACTTCCACTTGGCTCGAGTAGCCGTAGTTCACTTGCTGTTCCGGTATTTCCAAGAGCGAAGTGAACATCGGAAGTTGAAAATGTACCGGACGCTATATCACTACCTACTATGGAATTAGACAAATTCAGCTTGGAGTATGCAATTGCAGCCGATGCATTGATATCTGCATTGGTAATTGTACCATTGGCTATTTTAGCACTGGTAATGGCATTATCTGCAATCGTCGGATTCGGGTAACTTCCCGTCAAATCACCACCTGCACTGCCACTGAGCGATGGACTGCCCCATACGACAGTTGTGCCGTTGTAGGTGAGGGATTGTCCGGTTGTCGCTCCTGCCGCATTGACTTTTGCAGGAGTAATGGAGGCATCAGCGAGCTTCGCAGTCGTTACATTTGCGTCTGCAATTTTTATAGTCGTCACATTCGCATCGGCAATTTTCGCAGTGGTAACGGCATTCGATGCAATCGTCGGATCCGGGTAATTTCCAGTTAGATCCCCGCCTGCTGCTTGACCGGATGCGATATAAGATCCCCAGGTTAAGTAAGCTGAGTCGGCCCCATTACTATATGAAATCTGCATCACTTGGCCTACTGTACCTACTGCCGCCGGCCATGAATAATTTCCGTTGCTACTAAGCGAGGGACTTCTAAATCCGACATACTGAGTACCAGTACCAGATGGCTCTTGAAAACGTATGTCACGTGCATTATTATCCGAGTTCGTCATAGCTATTCTTGAGTTTGAAGTAAACAGGAACGTACCGCCAAACGTTTGATTTGCTGTCCATGTGTTAGAATTTCCTAAGTTAATCCTCAGTAAATTTCCTCCACTTCCATCCCCAAGCATTGTAGAGTTTGTAGAAACTGTTGAGCCACTTGTTGGTGGTTCCCAGCTCATCACACCGGCTGTCGTCGATGATAATACATAGCCGTCAGCAGCAGGTGCCGATGCCGGAAGAGTGTAAGTCAAGTCTGCCGTCACATTATTCGGCGCTTTGAGTCCTACATAGTTGGCAGTATTGGGGAACGCACCTGCGGTGTTGTATTGGTCATAGAACCGAATTGCCCGAGTTGCATTATCATTTCCCGCGAGCCAAATATCCACATCTCCAAAAACAGCTGTATTAGGAGTAGATATACTCATATCTCTTGAACCAGAACCATCGGAGGCATTGCCATTAAAACCGAAGGATCGGGCTGCACCGGCTGTGAAGCTTAGTCCATCTCCGCCTGCAATAGTTGAAAATCCACTCGATACAGAATTCCCGTCACCTCCACTTATAGTGGAAAGATCGCCACTGACTAAATTACTTGATCCACCTGATACTGTTGAATTGATACCACTTGATGTATTCATATCTCCTCCACCGATGACAGACCATGGTCCACTCGCTACTTGAGTCGCCGCATTACGATCCATTTGTAAATCTACCGCGAAGTTACCACGAGCATTTCCTCCTGTAGCAGCACCATCCGGCTTATCGGCCAGGAGTGCTCCATTGCCCTTGGGTGATAGCACAAGCGCAATATTAGCAGCCACACCATCATCTGTGCGAAGTGAAACATTGGGCTGAGTCGAAGCTGTATAATCGTCGATAATAAGAGCACTGTTTTGGATTAATTTTCCGGTTGCTGCATCGTATCGTGCAATTGCATTATCAGTAGCTGCTGCCGGGCCAACGACATCACCACCGGAGACGGATATCCAGCTCATGACACCTGTAGCATCGGAGGATAGTAGCTGACCTGCCGTCGGGGCTGAAGCCGGTAATGTATAGGTTAAGTTAGCGCTTTGGGTGCCTGCTTTAAAAGCCGTGTAATTTATTCCGTCGCCACTTGGCTCAAATAATCGTAATTCACTCGCTGTTCCATTGTTGGTCAGCCCTATGTTTCCTAGGGCATCAATCCTTAACCCGGAGGAAACAACCGCCTTACCAACTGAAAGCGTACCTTTTCTGAAAGCAGAAGCATTATCGGAAATAACTAATGTAGGGTTGGTCGCTATTCCGATCTGGAATTCAGGTGGCGCTATAAACCCAAATCGGTTTTCAAGTCGTATATTCCGTTGTAACGTTGCTTTAAAGGCAAGATCAACAACATCACCGGCTGTGCCTGCCTGCTCTATCAGTATGCCGTTTAGTTCATCTCTATTGAGTATTTTCAAGCGAGTTGTCCCGTAAACGTCTGATGTTTGTTCAAGAGTAAGATTATCTCCGCTTCCAATTATTTTTTGCGAAGTGGAGTTTGTCAGCTCAATACTACCTGTCGTACTAATGGAATTATTTGGAGTACTTGTACCTATACCCAATCGACTATTAGTATTATCCCAATACAAATTACTATTCGAAGATAATGAAGTTGTTCCATCCCAAAAGGCTACTCTCGAAGCAACACCGCTACCTGTGATTGTGCCCCCCGCAGCCGCGGTCCACGTCGGCACTCCCCCTACGACAGTCAGCACCTGACCATTACCTCCGGCCGGAAGTCGCTGATAGTCACCCGTACTATTATAAAATAGCATATCGCCGGTCGCATCTGATCCGAGCGAGATTTTTGTTCCATCTACTGAATTATTCGCAATTTTACTAGTCGTAATAGCATTATCCGTAATATCTGCCGCAATGATACTATTGGTTAAATTAAGCTTGGAATAGACTATACCTGCCGTTGCATTCACATCTGCATTGGCAATTCCGTTCGTTAGGTTGAGCTTAGAATAAACTATACCCGCAGCAGGAGCAATGTCTGAATTAGTAATCGTACCATCAAGTATCTTTGTACTGGTAATTGCTCCAACACCGACCGTTGGATTTGGATAATTACCTACTAAGTCGCCGCCTGCTGTACCACTTGGAGCTGGACTTCCCCACACAACATTCGCTCCATCAAAAGTAAGCGCCTGCCCTGAAGTTGCACCGGTTGAATTGACTTTTGCCGTCGTAATTGCTCCATCGGTTACTTTAAAGGTCGTCACTGCGCCATCGGCTATTTTCTGTGTCGTAACCGACGCATCGGCAATTTTGGTGGATATTACCGCGCCATCGGCAAGCTTAGAGGTGATAACAGATGATGTTTGTAGTTTAGCCGACGTAATAGTATTTGACGCAATCGAAGGATTCGGATATACCCCTGTCAAATCCCCGCCGGCTGTTCCACTTGGCGATGGACTGCCCCAGATTACAGTCGTACCGTTAAATGTCAATGATTGACCGGCTGATGCTCCCGTGGTATTCACTTTTGCGGTGGTGACTGCGCCATCGGCAAGCTTTGCCGATATGACGGATGCATCACCGAGTTTGCCGGATGTCACCGCACCATCAACAAGCTTGGCTGATGAGACCGCCCCATTGTCGAGCTTGAGACTTGTTACCGCTCCATCCATTATTTTGCTTGTAGTTATCGCATTGGTGGCTACACTTGGATTAGGATACGTACCGGTCAAATCACCACCGGCAGCGCCACTTGGCGAAGGGTTACCCCAGGCAATAGTCGTACCATTAAAGATCAAGCCTTGACCTGAAATTGCACCGGTAGTACTTAATTTTCCCGGTGTCACCGCTCCATTATCGATTTTACTTGTAGTGACAGCAAGATCATTCATTTTTGCTGTTGTTACGCCTGCGTCAGAGAGCTTGTCTGTTGTGACAGCACCATCGGCAATTTTTGTTGTAAGCACTGCATTATCAGCTAATTTTGTCGATGTGACGGCGCCGGTTGTGATAGTAGGATTCGGGTAAAAACCGGTTAAATCACCGCCGGCATCTCCACTAGCCGTCGGACTCCCCCATATGACCGATGTACCGTTATACAGCAGTGATTGGCCCGAAGTAGCTCCTGTAGGATTGATTTTTTCTTTCGTTATCGCTCCATCGACGACTTTTGACGTCGTTATCGCTCCATCGGCAATTTTACTGTTAACGACACTCGCACTGCCGAGCTTGTCGGATGTAACTGCATTTGTCGCAATGGAAGGATTCGGGTATGTGCCGCTTAAATCACCACCAGCTGTTCCGCCCGGGGAAGGTGCTCCCCAGATAATAGAAGAACCGTTATACAGAAGTCCCATACCGGCAGAAGCTCCTGTCGAATTTATCTTTACAGGCGTGATCGCAGCATCACTTACTTTCTCGGTTGTTATTGCTCCATTAGTAACTTTTTGCGTCGTTACAGCCCCTTCGGCGAGCTTTGATGTAGTGACTGCACCGGCAGCAATACCGGGAGCAGGGTATGTACCTGTTAAATCTCCACTTGCCGTTCCGCTTGGCAAAGGATTACCCCACGTTACATTCGTTCCGTCAAAAATGAGCCCTTGCCCTACAGCTGCTCCTGTTGAATTCATTTTAACGGCTGATACAGCTCCGTCGGCAATTTTTTGTGTCGTAACAGCAGCATCGGCTATTTTATCGGTGAGAACAGACGATGCAACTAAGTGTGTTGAATTGATTACATTTGCGGCAATCGACGGATTAGGATAGTTCCCTGTTAGATCGCCACCGGCACTTCCACTCGGTGTAGGACTCCCCCAGACCAATGCAGTTCCATTATACACAATTCCCTGACCTGCCGATGCCCCGGTGACACTTAATTTCGGAAGAGTTACTGCTCCATTCGAAATTTTTGTCGATGTCACAGCATTGTTTGCCAAGGTAGGATTTGGATAGGTCCCGGTAAGACTGCCTCCGGCGGTCCCACTTGGAGACACAGCACCCCACACAACCCCAACGCCATCATACACTAGCGACTGACCGGCACTTGCTCCGGAAGTGTTTATTTTAGAAGGCGTTACCGATAAATTAGCAAGCTTGTCTGTTGATACTACGCCGGTACCTATGGTGGGATTTGGATAGGTTCCGCTGAGATCTCCTCCTGCCGCTCCACTCGGTGAAGGATTCCCCCATGCAAGAATACTACCATTATAGACCAATGATTGACCTGTTGTAGCTCCTGATATATTGACTTTCTCAGGAGTGACTGCACCATCTTCAATCTTGGAAGTAGTCACAGCAGCTTCTGAGAGTTTTTGTGACGTCACATTACCATCACGCAAAGTACCGGTTGTCACTGCATTCGTGGCGATTGTAGGGTTGGGATAGGTACCTGTTAAATCACCTCCGGCCGTTCCACTGACAGCCGGACTTCCCCACACGACCGAGGTACCGTTAAATGTTAGTGCCTGCCCCACACCGGCACCGATAGTACTTACTTTTGATGTCGTAATTGCTCCATTATTGATTTTACTGCTCGTGACTGCATCGTCCGCAATTTTTTGAGTCGTTACGTTCAGGTCGAGCAACTTTTGGGTGGTGATTGCATCGGTTTTTATCGTAGGATTCGGATACGATCCGGTAAGGTCACCACCGGCAGTACCGCTCGGGGTTGGAGCCCCCCAAGCAACCGATGTTCCGTTAAAAATAAGTGCCTGTCCCGTAGTTGCAGATGTAGCGTCCACTTTCGACGTTGTGACCGCACCATCGGCAATTTTACCGGATGTTATGGCATTATTCGCTATTTTCGATGTAGTTACTGCATTTGAACGTATATCGGGGTTGGGATATGTACCCGATAAATCACCACCGGCAGTACCACTTGGAGTTGGGCTGCCCCATATTACCGACGTACCGTCATACATCATGGCCTGCCCAGTTCCTGCCCCCGATGTATTTATTTTCGATGTCGTAATTGCACCATTACCAATCTTCGAAGTGGTAATGGCATTTGTCGCAATCGATGGATTAGGATATGTTCCGCTGAGATCGCCTCCTGCCGTTCCGCTCGGAGAAGGGCTCCCCCATTCCACGGAAGTGCCATTAAAGATCATAGATTGACCTGAGCTTGCGCCGGTCGAATTTATCTTCGACGTTGTAATAGCTCCATCTTTGATTTTTAGTGTGGTAACGGCACTATCGGCTAACTTCAACGTTGTAATTGCATTTGAGGCAATCAATGGAGCAGGATAGCTGCCGGTCAAATCACCTGCTGCAGCTCCGCTTGGTGTGGGACTCCCCCATATGACAGCAGAACCATTGAACATCAACGCCTGACCGGAGGTAGCTCCTGCTGAATTAACTTTTGAATTCGTAATTGCTCCATCCGTAATTTTACCGGTCGTTACTGCGCCATCAGCAAGCTTGGTTGTCGTCACATTTCCATCAAGTATTTTAGCTGTCGTTATAGCATTCTGGGCGATTGAAGGGTTCGGATAAGAACCTAGCAAATCACCTCCAGCTGCTCCGCTTGGAGAGGGGCTGCCCCAGACGACAGATGTCCCGTTGAACATCAACGCTTCTCCGCTGCTTGCTCCTGATCCATTCACCTTCGAAAGGGTAATCGCTCCGTCAATAATCTTTGAGGTGGTAATAGCACCGTCATTTACTTTCATGGTTGTCACTGCGCCATCAACGATTTTGGGTGTCGTGATAGCGGCATCGAGAATTTTAGTGGTAATAATTGAATTCGATGCGATCGTTGGATTCGGATATGTTCCCGTAAGATCGCCTCCCGCTGCTCCGCTCGGAATCGGACTTCCCCACACGACCTTCGTTCCATCGTACATCAGCGTCTGCCCCGAAGCTGCACCGGTCGTGTTCATTTTCGCTGTCGTCACGGCTCCATCCGTAATTTTACCGGTTGTCACGGCCCCATCAGCAAGCTTTGGCGTCGTGATATTCGCATCGAGTATTTTCGCCGATGTAATCGCATTAGAGGCGACTGTCGGATTCGGATAAACACCCGATAAATCACCGCCTGCGGCTCCGCTTGGTGATGGACTGCCCCACGTTACATTCGTTCCGTCAAAGGTCAACGCCTGTCCGGAGGTCGCTCCGGCAGAATTAACTTTCGAGGTCGTGATAGCGCCATCGGTAATTTTACTAGTCGTTACAGCTTCATCAGTTAGCTTCGGCGTTGTGATAGCTCCATCGAGTATTTTTGGTGTTGTAATCGCATTGGAGGCAACCGTTGGATTCGGATATGTACCGGTTAAATCGCCTCCTGCTGCTCCGCTTGGAGAAGGGCTGCCCCAGACAACTGAAGTGCCGTTGTACATCAACGCTTCACCGCTGCTTGCTCCTGATCCATTCACCTTGGAAAGGGTAATCGCGCCGTCATTAATCTTTGAAGTCGTGATAGCTCCGTCATTTACTTTCATGGTCGTCACTGCGCCATCGACGATTTTGGGTGTCGTGATAGCAGCATCGAGAATTTTAGCGGTCGTTATGGCATTGGCGGCGACTGTTGGATTCGGATAAACACCTGATAAATCGCCACCTGCGGCACCACTCGGCGATGGACTACCCCACGTAACATTCGTTCCGTCATAGGTCAACGCCTGTCCGGAGGTTGCTCCGGCTGAATTGACTTTCGCAGTCGTGATAGCGCCATCGGCAATTTTAGCAGTTGTAACGACTCCGTCACTTAGCTTCTGTGTGGTAATCGCTGCATCGAGTATTTTCGACGATGTAATCGCATTGGAAGCCACCGTTGGATTCGGATAAACACCTGATAAATCGCCACCTGCAGCACCGCTCGGTGATGGACTGCCCCATCTAACATTCGCTCCGTCAAAGGTCAACGCTTGTCCGGATGTTGCTCCGGCAGAATTGACTTTCGCAGTCGTGATAGCGCCATCGGTAATTTTAAGAGTCGTTACTGCTCCATCACTTAGCTTCGGCGTGGTGATCGCTCCATCGAGTATTTTGGGTGTTGTAATCGCGTTGGAGGCCACCGTTGGATTCGGATAAACACCTGATAAATCTCCACTTGCGGCACCACTCGGAGAGGGGCTACCCCATTTCACATTCGTGCCGTCGAAGGTCAACGCTTGCCCGGATGTCGCTCCGGTTGAATTGACTTTCGCAGTCGTGATAGCGCCATCGGTAATTTTACCGGTCGTCACAGCTCCATCAGCAAGCTTCGGCGTAGTAATATTTGCATCGAGAATTTTCGATGTTGTAATTGCATTGGAGGCAACTGTTGGATTCGGATACGTACCGGTTAGATCGCCTCCTGCTGCCCCACTCGGAATAGGACTTCCCCACACGATATTCGCTCCGTCGTACATCAGAGTCTGCCCTGCAGCCGCACCGGTCGAATTCATTTTTGCTGTCGTTACAGCGCCATCATTAATTTTAAGAGTTGTCACTGCTCCATCGAGTATTTTCGATGTCGTGATTGCGCCATCGAGTATTTTCGATGTCGTGATTGCGCCATCGAGTATTTTCGATGTCGTGATTGCGCCATCGAGTATTTTCGATGTTGTAATCGCATTGGCAGCGACAGTTGGATTCGGGTAAACACCTGATAAATCACCACCTGCGGCACCGCTCGGCGATGGACTGCCCCACGTAACATTCGTGCCGTCAAAGGTCAATGCCTGTCCGGATGTCGCTCCGGCAGAATTGACTTTCGCAGTCGTGATAGCGCCATCGGTAATTTTACTCGCCGTTACTGCTCCGTCGGCAAGCTTCGGCGTAGTGATATTTGCATCGAGAATTTTAGCTGTCGTAATCGCATTGGCAGCGACAGTTGGATTCGGGTAAACACCTGATAAATCACCGCCTGCTGCACCACTCGGCGATGGACTGCCCCACATAACATTCGTGCCGTCAAAGGTCAACGCCTGTCCCGATGTCGCTCCGGCAGAATTGACTTTCGACGTCGTGATAGCGCCATCGGTAATTTTACTCGTCGTCACTGCTCCGTCACCGAGCTTCGGGGAGGTGATAGCTGCATCGAGAATTTTAGCCGTCGTTATGGCATTGGTGGCCACTGTTGGATTCGGATACGTTCCGCTTAAATCTCCGCCTGCTGCACCGCTTGGAGATGGATTACTCCACACGACAGATGAACCATTGAAGACCATCGCCTGCCCGGAAACAGCGCCGGCTGTATTAAGCTTGGAAGTCGTAATGGCACCATCACTAATCTTGAGAGTAGTCACAGCATTCGAAGCAATGCTAGGATTGGGATAGGTCCCGGTCAAATCGCCGCCGGCATTTCCACCGGGAGCAGGATTGCTCCAGAGTACATTGACACCATCATATGTCAGTGACTGACCATTTACTGCGCCAAGTGTACTTATTTTGGAAGTCGTTACAGCTCCATCGGTAATCTTGAGGGAGGTAACAGAACCATCCGCCAGCTTGGCTGTGGTAATGTTTCCATCGGCTATCTTCGATGTTGTAATGGCACTTGCACCTACAGATGGGTTCGGATACGTTCCCGTCAAATCTCCACCTGCCGCTCCGCTTGGCGTTGGACTCCCCCACACGACATTCGATCCATTAAACATCAACGCTTGTCCGCTTGTTCCACCATATGGGCTGAGTTTGTTGGCAGTTACCTGCGCATCCGCTATTTTATCGGTGGTGATTGCGCCAGCACCGAGCTTCGCTGTCGTAACCATACCATCACCTATCGTGGGGTTAGGATAGCTGCCCGTCAGATCGCCTCCCGCTTTTGAACCCGCGACAATATCATCGCTTGCATCCGTATCGATTGTCATTGGTTGCCACGTATTGGCTGTACTGTTGTACACCAGTCCTTGACCATTTGCGAGTGTTGTGGGTGCAATCTTTTTGCCGAGCAGACCTGTCACACTCGTCGTGGCAATATCTCCGGTAACATCACCGCTCATGGGCAGAACCGAGATCTGATTGGATGTTATCTGAATACCATTGCCTGCTGTATAGGTCGTGTTATCATCATTGGCAGGTACCCAGGCCGTTCCATTCCATTTTAATACTTGTCCGGTGGCCGCATTTTGCGATGCTAATGCAATTATCTGATTTTTTATGGAGATACCATTGCCTTCGGTATAAGATGTTTCTTTTGCAGTTCCCCAATTCGTACCGTTAAATTTCAAAATATCCCCGGACACAGCGCTTCCCGAACTGAGAGAAGTAATACTAATATTCCCTACTTTCAATGTCGTCAGCGGACCATTCGGATTCGTAACGAGAATAGAGTTGTCTTCCGGATTTAATGTTTTAATTCCATCATCAGTAGAACTCACCGTGAGCGTGTTTCCCGTACGCGTAATCGTCGTAGCGCCTGCACCGGAAATCTGAAGGTCACCGGCACCACCATTGAGACTCGTCACCGCACCGGTTGCTCCCGGCTGAAGACCTCCTGCTATGACCGCCTGTTGCGCCATTAGTGAATACGGCACCGCCACAAGTGCAGTACGGGGAGTAAATTCTGCCTGTCCTTGAAGCGTAATGCCAATATAATACTGCTTATCAAAGCTAATAGTTATAGGTTTACTCTGACCAATAATTGCATTAAACGTCCCCCCGACGGTTGAGACTTGTAAGACTTCTTCATACAATGGTACACCACCGATACTCGAATCATAAAAATCAACCGTTATAGTGTAGCTACCGTCAAGAACGGGATCACCCACTTTGTCGGTCAATATCCCTTGATACGAAAAAATACGGGGAATTCCCTGAGCACGTGTAGTGACAGCACAGGTAAAGAAGAGCCCAATCAGTATTGCAACTATTTTTAGCTTCATAACACTCTGATAAAAATTAAAAATGTTTGTACTCGTTTTTAAGGCATGATACCATATTCGATGCAGTATCATTATTTTGGGTGCATTCAGTGATTGAACAGGTAGAAAGTTTGCTTTAGAGAATGGAATGTACGGACCTCCACGAGAGCACCTCAAATCTACACCTACAAAACTGCTTTACTTGTTTATTTACTAATAATTACTTCAATTTTTCAGGCACAATTCACAACTACCCTTTCTACGGTACAAAGTTATGGATATACCACCTTCCTCACAATCATTGATTCTAATGATTTTCGTATGAACTAATGCCCTAATCTGTTGATTTTTGTGAAATCCAACTAATAAGTCTTCGCTATCGGTACACATAAAAAAAAGTCCGTTTTCATCAGAAAACGGACTTTTATCGGTGCCTTCAAACTTCTATTGTTCACCCTAACGATGTAATCATTCCACCACCACTCTCACCCACGCGGATGAAACGTCCGATGCACTTCCTTGATATAATCCCGATCAATATGCGTATAAATCTGCGTCGTCGAAATATCAGCATGACCGAGCATTTCCTGCACCGCCCGTAAATCAGCCCCGCCTTCGAGCAAATGGGTAGCAAAACTATGCCGGAAGGTGTGTGGGTGTATCTCTTTGTCAATCTTTGCACTTCGCGCTGCGTCAGTCACAAAATTCCAGATCGCCATGCGCGTGAGCTTGCCGCCGCGCTGATTCAAAAACACAATATCATCATTCGGCACACTCTGCTGCGCGAATTTCGGACGCACTTCAGACTGATACTTGGCTAACCACACGAGCGCTGAAATCCCTATCGGCACAATACGCTCTTTCGACCCCTTGCCAAAAACCCGAACGATTTCGTGTTCGCGTAATATATCCCGCTGCCGCAGACCGCACAGTTCCGACACCCGCAGTCCGCAGGCATAGAGCGTTTCAAGGATTGCGCGATTACGAATTCCCGCTAGCGTGGAGGTATCCGGTTGCTCAAGAAGGAGTTGCATCTCTTCCGCCGAGAGTGCATCCGGCAATTCCCGCGTGATTTTCGGCATGTCAATCAGCGCGCAGATATCGTCGGTCATGATACCGGTCGCCGCCAAAAACTTCGTTAAGCCACGGAGTGATGAGAGATACCGCGTGCGTGACTTGACCGTCAGACCGCATTCCTCAAGCGTGCGCAAAAACGCCATCACATCCTCCGACTGCGCCCGCGAAAACGTCGTCATCTCCTTCGTCATCAGGAATTCGGCGAAGCGCTCGGTGTCCTGCGAATACGCCGCCACAGAATTCTCGCTCAGCCCCCGTTCAAAGGAAATATACTGTTTAAATTGGGAGAGTTCGCGTTGTAATTGTTTTGATATCATGGTAGTTTGAGTAATCGAGTCTTGAAGTTTCATCTTCGATGAACGCAAATTTCGCGCCGCATTTTGTATGTTAAAATATAGGTTTGGAATAAATTCCAGCCTATAATTTGGATTATTCGACCGGAATAAATTCCGGCTCTACAATTTTGGTCATTCTTGGACTGGAATAAATTCCAGCCCTACAATTTGGGTCGAGCCGCCGGCTCTTTTTGGTTTTTTAATTGATGGATGGTGATGTTGGGTCTGATCATCGCAATTATTTAAAAGAAACTAACATGCTGATAAATAAATACCAAAAAGTTCCGCTAGGAACGGTAAAAATTGTAGCAACGGATTTTAATCCGTTGGATATGTGCCGGAAATGTAACAACGGATTTTATTCCGTTGGATATGTGCCGGAAATGTAACAACGGATTTTATTCCGTTGGATATGCGATAATCAAAGCCAAGACAAAAAAAAATCCCCTTTGAATCAACAATCAAAGGGGATTTTAATTAATTCGCTTTTTGCACGGTTTCAAAATACTTACGGATGAGGGCCTCGTAGTCTTTGGTGTAACCCTGCTGAATCGACCGTAGTAAGTCTTGGAGTGCTCTGGTCTTACCTTCTTGGGTCGAGTAATCTAATGCATTGGGACTATTGCGCGTTACATCTTGTCCAGCGCGGGATTCCCGCTTCGTTTCGTAGTCACGTTCATTCATCGAGCGTGTGGCGTCGAGCAGACGAGAGAGGATACGTTCCTGACGCTTGAGCGTCTCAGGTGTGATCATGCCGCTGTTCATATCGGCAACGATTTCCTTCATCTCCTGCGCGATTTTGTCTAAATTCCCGAGGGCATTTTTCTTGCCGTCGCGACCCTGATTTTTCTTGGCGAGCTCTTCCATTGCACGCTGCGCTTTACCTTGTTCGGATGCAAGACGTCCCATTTCGGCTTGCTTTTCGGGGGATAATTGCTGTCCTGTTCCGAGCTGCTGCGTGCCTTGGTTAATTCCCTGCTGTTTGCCGGCCATTTCTTGTAACTTCTGCATCATCGAACCTTTAGCGTCACCGTCGCCACCTTCGCCTTTGCCGCCCGGATTCTCGCACGAACCGTCTCCTTCGCCCTGCATTTTGTTGAGTGCGTCCTGCATTTGCATGGCGGCTTTATTCATCGAGGACATCGCCTGTCCCTGCATTATGCCTGCTTGCTGTGGATTTCTGTCGGAGAGTTGCTTGGTCGCCATTTCCATGTTTTTCATCGCATCGCCCATGTTTTTGGCCATTTCGGGTGTGACTTGCGTCGTTTTTTGCGATAACTGCATCATACGATTAGCGATACTTGCGAGCTGCTCTTCCATTTTTTCCTGTTCCTGCGCATTCTGCGGGAATTGCGTCGAATTAGCATCCATCGACTGCGATTTCTGACGTTGCTTTTCCTGTTTTTGCGAGAGGTCAAGCATGTCAGACACCGCTTTTTGCATTTGTTTCACCGTCTCTTTCGCAAGATTTTTCTTCATTTCCTGCTTCATTTTCTTCATTTGCTGCGCGAATTTCTTGAGCTTGTCGGACGCTTTTTTCTGTTTGTCCTGCGCCTTGCTCATCTCCCCTTTTTCCATTTGCTCCTGCGCTTCCTGCATTTCGTCGGATGTTTCCTTCTCGCTGAGCTCGTCTTTTGCCTTATCCATCTCGTTCATTGGCATATCTTTACCAATGTCTTTCATCAATTTCTCGAGGTCTTTGAGTTCGTCCGACAGCTTCTTCATGTCCTCTTTTGCATTCTTTTGCTGTTCGGCAAGTTCATTGCGTTTTTGCTTGTCATTCGGATTGGTATTCTCCGACTGCTTTTTAATCTCATCTTGTTTTTTTGCAAGCTCTTCGGCACGTTTGGTCAGCGCGTCGGTCATCTGCTCTGCTTTCATACGTTTGAGCAAGTTCATCGTTCGCTCAATCGACTTCTTAAATTGCTCTTCATTAAACTGAAAATTCTTCATCGCCTGCTGCAGCTGCTCTTGATTCATCTGCTGCATCATCTTCTGCATTTGCTCCATCTGCTTGCGGAGTTCGGGCGAATTGACTTCCTTCATCAACTTCTGTAATTCCTGATACTTCTGCAATGTTTCCGGGGAAATTGCATTATTTTCCTTTAAATTATCCGCTACTTTCTCAAGATTCTGCTGCACCTGATCGAGCTTTTTCTGCGTTTCAGCTTGCTTTTTGAGCAAATCTTCAATCTTCTTCTTATTCTCCCAATCCATTGGTTTTTCTTGGTTTTTACGAAGTTCGCGATTCACTTCTTCCGCATCTTTCCGCACTTCTTCTGCCTGCTTGGCAATTTTCTCTAAATCTTTGGCGATATTTTCCTGCATTTCATCGGCTTGCGTGAGCACTTCATCGAGAGACGGCAGACGAACGGTGAGAATCGAGGTTTTGGCGGACTTCGGACCCGTAATCTGATCATTATCGGTGATTTCACAGTAGAATTCGTACCGGTCGCCGGGTGAGATATTAATGGCATTCAAATTCCACAAATACGGAATTTCCTGCGCAATTTCACTTTGAGAAATCGGAATATTGATTGCCGTAAAATTTTTCGACGGAGCCGCATACCGTGACTCAGAAAGCTTGTAGTATAATTTCAAATGCGAAAAACCATAATCATCGGTAATTGCAATTTTCATAGGCAGTTGCGCCTGTTCTGATACCTGCGCGTCAGCCGTGGGCTCGAGCAGTGCAATCGTCGGCGCACCATCGGTCAGCGCGACAATTTTGTAATGAATCGGCTCTGCATTCTGCTGCTTGTTCTGATCCTGCATCACTATATAATACTCACCACTTGCACGCACACTGAAGCTTCCGGCTGCTTTCCGGCCTTCGGTTTTGAGAGTAATTTTCGTCGTATCGGCTGTTTGTTTGTCCTGTTGTACCGTCGTATCACTTGCTGATGCAAATGAATTTTTCTGCTGAACGATGTAGATTTCTGCAGAGGTAATATCTTTATTGGCAAGAACTTGGAGTTCTACTTGCGAACCTCTCAGTGCCGTCACATCAGCAGACTGTTCATTCAGTTCACGCGCTGCTAAGCGCGAATATGCCGGCGAGGTCACGCGACCGGAGAGTGAACGTATAATTGGTCTATCGGTCACGGTCACTGTGCCGTGTTCGGTCGTGACCGCTCCACCAACCCACGGCGATTCCGCATAAAACTCAATCGAACGCTTAATAGTAGGAATTTCATAGTGATACACGCCCATTGAATCCTGACGCAGTGTATAAGAATCATAATTTTCCTGCTGTTCTTCCTTCACCAAAAGGGTCACTGTTTCGGGGGCAATACCTGTAGCACGAACGCTGATCCGTACTTTTTCGCCACGCAATTTGGCTGATGTTTTGGGTTCGATGGAAAGGGTAAACGGTGCCAGCGGAAGGAAAGATTCGTTGTAATGAACAATACGATTAAGCGCTGAATTAACAGGAGTTACAAAACCAAGAATTCCTGCTGTAATGGCCAATGAACTTAGAAAAAACACCATCGACCGTTTAAGTTCTTTCCGGCTGATAACCACATCGAAATCCTTCGTTCGAGCGCGGGATGCGACCGTTTCAAAAGTAGCGAGAGCAAGTGACGATGATACACCATACGCGGAGTTCGCATCTGCCAATGGTGCCAACTGCAAGGCATTACAAAGAGTATCGCGGAGGTCGGAATAGACATTGCCGACGCGCAAGGCCATAGTATCAATCGACGGAACTTGCTTCAATGAAACAACTTGTGCTAACGATTCACCGGAAAAGAAGAGAAATGCACCTGCGGTAATTGCCAGCCAGACACATGCGAGAATGGTACGAAAGGTTGTATCTCCATGCGCGAAAGACTCGATTCCAGCGAGAAGGAGCATCGTGAGTAAAGACGTTGACGCGGTATTCATCACGCCGACGAGCAGATTTTGGAGGAGTTCTTTTCGACGCGTCGCGGCGAGCTTGTTGATGAGTTCTGAGTGGAGTTGTTGGTAATTATTCATAATGTTCCCCAAATTGGTGGAAGTAGTTCACCATTAATGCGTTAGAGCCCAGACGAGAATATTGGTTCCGATTTTGAGAGAGAGTTCGCGCTTTTCCGGCGGGTCGCTGTGGGCATCAGGATCGGCCCAGCCGTCGCTTGGATTGGTTTCGTAGGTATAGAACACGCACATTCTTCCATCATGAAAGAGTCCGAATCCCTGCGGCGTTTTGAGGTCGTGTTCGTGTATTTTAGGCAGCCCGTTCGGGAATTTAAAATGCGCTGAATAAATGCCGTGTGAGAAAGGAATTTCCACAAAATTCTGCTCCGGAAATACCTTCTTCATTTCGCGCCTGATCGCGCCGTCAAGTCCGTAATCATCATCAATATAGAGGAATCCGCCATTTTGCAGGTAAGCTCTCAGGCGTCTCACTTCGGCATCGGTAAAATTCACATTGCCGTGCCCGGTGAGGAAAAGCAGTGGGTAAAGAAAGATATTATCCGACGACAAATCGACGAATTCATAGACAGGATCGACATTAATATTTGTATTCTGGCGAACGAATTTCAATAAATTCACCTCGCCTGACGGGTCATTATACCAGTCTCCCCCGCCGGAATATTTCACCCGGGCGAGCTTGACCGATGATTTGGGCTGCTGCGCGTTCAGCGAAAAAACGCTTGTGCACATCATTATAAGTAGAATTATCTTTTTCATAATAAATGACTTATAATCGACAAACAAATAGTTTTTTCTTTTCATTTTCAAACCAATCAGCCCCGAGCATACGGATTTGATGTTCTTCTACGGTCAACGTTGGAAATGCTTCTTTCGCATCGTCTATTTCTTTTGTGAGGTCACCGCCTTTGAGAAAGACAAATTTCCCGTTAGGCTTGAGCAGCTTGTGCGTCCATCCGATGAGCGTACCCATCGACGCAACGGCGCGGGCGGTAATGATATCAAACGAACCGATATACGACTTTTCCTTGGCGAGATCTTCGACACGGATAGTACGCGCCGTGACATGCCGGAGTCCGGTATGCTGAGCAAACATCTCGGTAATTTTGAGTTTCTTGTTAATCGAATCGGTGAGCAATACATGCATATCGGGTCGTACAATCGCGAGCGGAAGCCCCGGGAATCCCCCGCCTGTGCCAATATCGAGCACTCGTGCTTTTTGCGGAAAGTCTGTGTATTTTAAAGGAGTAAGCGAGTGAAGGAAGTGTCGCTCGAAAATATTAGCAGTATCGGTGCGGGAGATGAGATTAACCTTATCATTCCAATAGAGAAGTTCTTTGAGATAGCGCTCGAACTGCCGGATTTGCGGCAATTCAAAGACAATACCATTCGACGAACTTACCGTCCAAAATTCAATTGCATCCATGTAATAAAGAGTATAGAGTCAGTAATAGTTGTGTGTTGATGTTCTACTTTTTGAAGTGCGGCTGTTGACGTACTTGTAGCGGACAAATTATAGGTATTTTCTATCTGCCGAGAGCTGAATTTAACCGCATGAAATCCTGAGGAGTTAGCTCTTCAGCACGTTTGCTGAAATACTCGTCTATAATATCCTGCTGCACGTCATTTTTTTGAGAAATCATCGATTTAATGGAATTCGAGAGCATTTTTCGGCGTTGTCCGAAGCCTGAGCGTACAAGTGGCATTACTTTGTAGAAATCTTCAGTCGATATCATAGGTTCAGTAAAATCAAACACCACCGCCGCCGAATCGACCTTCGGCTTCGGATAAAAGCTCTCGGGAGGAATATGAAGCGCGATGCGAGGTTTGCTTGCGAATAAAGATGCAAGAGTCAGTATTCCATAGTCTTTCGTGCGGGGCTTGGCGACAATTCTATCAGCTACTTCCTTTTGCATAGTAATCACCGCGCGGTCAAGCTTTTCGGCGCATTCGAAGAGCTGGAATAAGATATCGCTGGTAATATTATACGGTATATTCCCTATTACTTTGGGCTTACGATGCGTACGCTCGATGACTTCACGTGAAAATTCAAGCAGTGGAAATTTCCGCACATCACCGCTAAAGAGTGTGAAATGCGGATGTGATGTTTTGGGATAGGTTGTATTCAACAATTCCACAGCACGCCGGTCGAATTCAATTGCTTGAATTTCAGCGGGATATTCGAGTAATAATTTTGTGAGCGCGCCTTCACCCGGACCGATTTCGATAATCGTATCGCGGTCGTCAATTTCCAGGAGTTCGACGATACTTCGGGCGATATTCCCGTCGGTAAGGAAGTTTTGCCCTAAGGATTTAACGGGCTTAATGGCATGTTTGGCGGGAGCATGGCGCATGATTAGTATTTATTAAATGCTTGGTGTAATTGATGATATGCCTCTTCCATCGACTCTGATATGACTTTTACTTCAGCAAAGAGCGGCATGAAGTTCGTATCGCCATTCCACCGAGGCACAAGATGGAAATGCAGATGCCCGGGCACACCGGCACCGGCTGCACGACCTATATTCGCTCCGATATTAATACCATGCGGTTTATAGACTTCCGTGAGCACCTCACTTGCTTTATTTAAGATATCCATGAGCTCTGTCCGCTCCTCGATTGTCAGTGACGGTAACTCACCGATATGACGGTAGGGAGCGACCAAGATGTGTCCGCTGTTATAGGGATAGCGGTTCATCACGACATAACATGTCCGAAAGCGTGCCACAATCAGGCGTTCATGATCTTCATGCGTGTGCGAGGCTCCTGCGCAGAGAAAGCATCCTTCGTCCTGTTGATCTGTTGCGCCAAATGAATTGATATACTGAGACCGCCAGGGTGACCATAAATTATCCATTCATAACTCCATCAAATAAAAAGGCGTTCGCTTTTGCAAAGTAGAAAAGCGAACGCCGAGACATGTTTGGGTAAGCTGTGCTAGAGGGCGAACCGTAAATCAGCACCAAATTGAAGGGCGTTCACACGCCAGTTGTCTTTTGTGTTGATTTTTGTTAAACCCATGTTGTAATAGGCAGATGGAACGAGAACAGCACGACCGAGGAGGATTTCGTATTGGAGACCAAGCTTTAAACCTGCACGGAAGCTCGATTGGTCGATAATATTGCCTTCATAGAGGACGATAGAGGTTCTGGTTTCATCCAAGAAGTGGGGCTTATAATCTCCCACTGCCGGTAAGTTGGCAAGTGAATCGACAGAAATCGGGAATTGAACGGGCTTTGAAGGGTCAAATACCAATTGATAGCGCTGTTCTTGATTGCCACCAATCGGGAATCCGAACTGAGGACCTGCTGTAATACCGAGGAATGTGCCCGGTATATTGAATTTATACATGACTTCAATATTAAGAAGTGTGTATTTTACGCGTGTTGTGTGCTCGATTTCGGTAAAGATTTCGGTACCGTCGGCGAGCTTGGAAGGATATTTGTCACCGGGAACGGTAAAGTAAGCCGGCTGATAATCATAGAGAACTCTAGCGATAATTGAAGACTTGGAATTTTTGACATCTCCTAACAAAAATTCTGCAGTAAGTCCGAAATAATATCCGTTTTCCGTTCCTGATTCAAATGTTGGGCAGCTTGCGGTTCCTTTGGCGATAGAAGCAAATCCTCCGGTGTGCAATGAGCGGTTGTATCCGGCTACAGGACCGACATAAATGCGTGGCTTCTTTTTACCAGGATTCAGCGGATCGGCATCGGCTTCGATATCATCACTAGATGCACTTACTTCCTCCGAATCAGCTTTTTTACTTTGAGCCATTGTAGAGCTGTAACTAAAAACCATACTTACACCCAAGAGGGCAAGAAAAAACGTACGAATACGCATTGTAAATCCTTTCAATTGTGAAGGAAGAATAAAGAAAAATTGTTCAATTATTCGGCTACGGAAGCCGTGAAGGAGTGTCCACCTAACGGTTTTTCATTAACCACATTCAAATTTAACAGAATGATTAGCTTTTGACAAGAATAAAATTTTTTTTTGAAAAAAAAACTCAAAAAAGAGGTGTTTTTACCATCAAAAGGGTCATTTCGCAGTCAATTTTGGCAGATTAAGTGTTTTTTGAACCTACCTCTTTTTTTATTAGAATTGACAATTTAGTGTAGAAAACCTGACAGACATTTCAAAATCACCACACATTTTCTGTCTTAGCGCTGTATCACGAATGTAGCCCGGCGTTCCCTACCGTCTGCTGCCCGTACAATGAGTCCATAGACACCGCTTGCAAAATTCTTGGTGCTGAACCGGAGCTCATACCGGCCGCTGCGGAGGTTCTCCTCGGCAATCAACATCCGCTCACCGAGCTCATTGATGGCATCGACACGGATAAGACCATCGCCCTGAAGCGTAATTTCGGCTGTACCTACATCGGTAATCGGGCTCGGGGTAATTCGTATAAGATTGAATTGTATTCCTGCCTCGGCGACTTTGCGTAATGCATTGGCGCAGACTTCGCCTATATGAACCGTTACATTCCCTGTACCCACCGAGAAGCATGGATGAACCGTATCGGCGAGAGTCGCATAGATAGTACAGTCGTCAAATTGAGACAGCATCACGGCAAACGGAATGGCGATAGACCAGGTCGTGACTCCCGGGCGCAGCATCCAGGGGGTGTCTGTCTTTATCACCACGCGCGCAGGCTCCTGTGCTATATGCACCGGTATAGAATCAATTCCTCCGCTGAGAGAGTCACGCAGATACAGCATTCCCTTTGAATTCAACACATCCAAGATCTGATAGTTGAGCAGCAGGGTCATCTGTGGTGAAAGCGGCATCGCTACCGGTACACGTACCGAACCCGATAATCTCAGCGTAAGCGTTTTGCCGGGTAGCTGAGAAGTGTCGGCTATCGGGTCAAACGTCAGCGGATTAGCTCTCGGAGTGAGTGTGGTCTTAGTTGTGGAAATAATTGTATCATTACATTGGACCGTAAAAGTAATCGTGCTCGCCTGCCCTCCCTGCTGCATTTCTACCGAATACACGGCTTGCAGTACTGAGTCCGGAGCTATCGACTGTGCTGGCGGTACATTCAGCGGCAGCAGGAGCGTTCCTATCACCGGTGACGGCGTTATTTTCTGAAAATTCAACGGAGTATTACCGGTATTTTTGATGGAGATGACGAGCTTCTCCGGAGCACAGGCATACAAGGCAGCCGGCGATGACAGCTGGAGCGAGTATTGTGTCGAATCTTTATTAACCACCACTCCTGTCAGGCGGATAAAAGATGTATCACGTTTATAGGCCGGTAAAGCGTCATGTATCACTGCTATTGTCGCCTGATGTAAGCCGGTGGTAGTGGTCATCCCCGTAAATCGTATCGGCAAAGTAATTGTACTGCCGACGGCTAACGTACGGGCTGAAAAATTAGCGGCATCAATTTCAAACGCATCTGCATTACCATTAACCCATATCATCGTGTCGATGGTCAGCCGGTCATTACCTCCGGTGAGCAACACCAATGCCGATGTGTCTTTGAAAGTACGGATGGTAATTGTATCAAAATCCACATCTATCGTTCTCACTGTGGGCAATATCCCCTCACCGGTAAGACTGATATCAACCGGTGGATGCAGCTTCCAGTTCCGCACGGCTGCCACGATACGGGCAGAAAACAACTTGACAGAATCGGGAATAAACCGCACGGGTATATGAACGGTGTCATTCGGCTGCAGGAGAGCCGGCAGCATGAAGGTCACGAGAGAGCTGATTGCTCCTGTGTCACCCGACATAGTTGAATACTGCAGATAAGCCTGATAGTTCCCCTTATTTACCAACGACACTACGGAGTCGTTTATCGTTCCCTGACGCCGTTGCCGCCAGTCAATTTGTACATTTTCAACAAGCGGTGCCACCCCTTCTCCGGTGACGATTGGAATACCATTGGGGATATTCAGGGAATTCGGCACAGTGCCAAATTGACCATAGACGCGGCGCGCGAGCGGAGTAAAGCATACCGGAATTGCGAGTGTATCACCGGATTTCAGAAAGCGCGGAAAGAGTCCGGTTGTATCATAGCGGAATGACGGCTCGATAGGACTAAGCGATATTTTCTGCAGATTTACATCGGTATTCCCGTTGTTTATCACATAGACAGTAGAGCAGGCAGTATCGCCGATGAGTACTTTTCCGAAATCCCAACCTTTCAGCAGTAATGACGGTGCGGCCACATCACCGGTCAGCGGGATCGTAATCTGCCGCCCGCATGTCAAGCTGAGCATGAGTTTTGCATTCAGTGAAGAAGAGTCATTCTGTGGCTTGAAGCACACAATAAAGCTCACCGAGTCTTTGGGTGCAAGACGTTGATTCACAAGAGGGATAATCCCGTCAAAATTCACACGCTTGTCGCCGGTAATCGCACTTCCCAGGAAAAGAATTGTATCGGTTCCGTTATTTTTTACAACCACCTTTTCACAGGTAGAATCTTTCCAATTCACCGCTTTAAAGACAATATTATCGCGCACTTCGAGCGACAGCGCATTATAGACATACGTTAGCTGCCTGCCATTACCGAGCTTGTCACGGGCGATGATGACGATACGTCCGTTTTTGGTAATATCGATAGGTTCTGCCGCGACGGTAAGCGACATCGTATTTTCATACACGCTGTCGATTTCCCAGGTATAATTATAGGTACTATCCTTGAGAATGCTGACTTCATCGAGTCCAATAGCATTTGCGCCGGCAGCTTCTGTAGCCTGTACTGTTATTTTATCGCAATTGGATTGGAAAGCGAAGCTCGGCGGTGTCGAATCGACAAATGTGGTCTTGAGGAGGGATAGTCCAAGTGACAATGCATACGAGTCTTCGGGTGCAGTACCATAGACAATACCGGAGAATCTCCCGATATCGGCTCTAAAATCATGCACACCCGGCTTGACCGGTACTACCAGCCAATTATACTGAGTATTCGGTATCTGCTGATCGATGAGGCGAGGATATTTACTCAGTAAATTTGTGCCGTCGAGGGTAATCGACGGCACCGCCGCACGCTCGCAGACAATATTCACATAATTCTCAAAATACTGTTCGTTGGCATTAATGGCAAGTGAAGGTATTTCAAACAAAATCCGCGAGACGAACTGTTCGGTCGGCGGCACAATCACCATACATGGATCAAATGTCTGCACTGCATCCTGCAGACTCGTCGGCATAAATTGTGCAATTTGAATCGGCTTATCTGCAATCCACACGACCGGCACACCGACCGGGTAGAAATCTTCGACATCACCGGGATTTGTAAGAACAAAATCTCGGAACACATTATTTCCAATAGCAGTTACTTTCGTATTCGGCTGGATGGATACTACCCGGATAAGATCACCGGCACTGTAGATATTAAAGGGAGTAGATATATAGTAGGAGCCCCAAATTTTCGTTGGGAACAACATATCGACAATATGATCTTTGGAGTCGCGCTTGGTATAGCTCAGCGGCTCTCCGTACTGCACGGGTATCGAAGTACGCACATGCCCCGAGAGCACGCCAATGGGTTTGTCACTGCGGATAATCGTCCCTGTTTGGTCACCGAGACCACGTTCTAATTTCTGGGTTGATTGTACTAAATAGCATTGCCCCTTCATGAGGTAGATCGATTGTAACTGTCCTGCTTTATTACCTTTGGCCGTTTCTGCCTTTGGCGAAAACTGCACAAGCGTCGAGTCTTCGGAGGCCATAATCATAAATTCACAGGCACGTGGTATCGAGTCGGACAGTAATCCTGGAGGTGCATAGGAGTCATTCGGCACGCTGACGACGACATATTCCTTGCCCCAATTCGATACCGGAAGAGCGGAATATGCATCTGACGACAAACGGCTCGAATTCAACGCATAAACGATAGTTTTTTTATCGGTCGTGACTTCCACCATTCCATAGCTTGGTTTCTCGGATTCTCTCATTTCTAGGTAGGTGAATTTATCGGGAGGTACATCCAGGGTGAGTACAGAATCGCCGGCAATGGTATATACTGTGCCGGTTGTTTCCCAGGTATAACGGATCGTGACCTGCGTTTGCTCGGTAGCGCCGACAAAGATCATCAGATTCATAAATCCATCATTGCCGTTTTTATCGATGTTTCGGTTTTCATCAATCTCATTTCGCATGAATCCCAGATAAAAATGCCGTCCTTCCAACGTCGAGCTCTGTGAACGTGGAATGTTTTTTTCTATCTGGGCATAGACAAGTCTACCGCTTCCCACAGGGACAAGCAGCAGAAAAAGAATCAGAAAGAATGAGAGAGGAAAAGGTCGTAGAGAACGTATCATAGCGTAGTTACTTATTGACCTGTATGTGTAATATATTCTACTATGCTACGGAATTTTTAGACAATAGCCAAAATTTTTCTCTTAGATTTGTAAGTTGGAAAGAATTTTGACGGAATATGTACTTTTTTTCGAACAAATACTCCCTCCACTTCGCTGTAAATTGCATTCTCAACGGTTGTTGCAACAGATGAAATCATTCATTCATTACTCGCGCACAGCCCTTATAACATTGCATTGTAGCGTATATTTTTAATGTTCTATGGTCTATGATGTCTGTTTTCTCCTCTTACAAAGTGTAGCACATGACGCTCGCACTCTCAACCTCGCCCGCACGCTGACCAAAAATGGACAATCAGTGCTCTTGCTTGGTATTGGCTCCGGTGAAGATATCACCCGATTAGCGTCGGAAGGCATCGGTTTTGTACCCATATTACCTCCGAATGTTCCCCAAAAACTCATCCTTCGCTGGCTGAAATTTCATGCTGCACTGGTGCGTCACGGCAGAAAATATCAAGCGAAAACCTACTGTGCTGAGGATGTGTTTACCTTGCCGTCGGCCTCTATGCTTGCCAGTCAGTTTCGAGCCCGTCTCCTCTACGACTCACGGGAAATCTTCTCTGCTTTAGCATCCAATCATTCCCGTCTGCTCCGGCAAAAGATCATCAGCGGGCTCGAGCGCCACTATGTTCGAAAGGTCCACACAATATTTACCTCCGGTGATCTCGATTCGGATTATCTTGCCGACTATCTCGATATTCCCCGTCCGAACGTCGTGATGAATGTACCTCCCTACTCCGAGACTGCTCCTTCGGATCTCTTCCGCGTGCTCTACCGTATTCCTCATGACTATACTATATTGCTGTATCAGGGGTGGATAGCTGAGGGTCGTGGTATCCTCAGCGCCGTTCGGGCTCTTCGGTATGCGCCGGACATCGTCCTCTGCCTGCTCGGCGATGGTGAATATCAATCAGTGGTTCGACGAACTGCTGAAGAGGTTGGCGTCGCAGATCGTGTGTATTTCTGCGGTAAAGTCCCCTATGACCGGCTCCCACAGTGGACGGCGTCAGCTGATATCGGACTCTGCTTCATTGAGCCGGTTTCTCTCAGCTACAGTTTTGCCTTACCCAATAAACTCTTTGAATACTGTATGGCAGGAATTCCTTCGCTGGTGAGTGATTTACCGGCGATGCGCCATGTTGTTGAACGTTTTCCGGTCGGTGTACTCGTCTCGCCCGATGCCTCACCGGAGGAGATTGCCCAAATGCTGTATCGGCTCTTGGAACCGGCCAGCAGAGCCGCTTTTGCAGCATGCCGTCAGGCCGCTGCACGGGAGTATTGCTGGGAACATCAAGAACAGACCGTACTATCAATTTTTTCGGATAAATCTCGGTAACCCTATGAATAGTTCAACGATACGTTCATTTATCACTTATAAACACCTGGCGTATGCCTGCGCTCTGCTGCTGCTGTTACGCCTGGCATTTGTCATACTCACCTATCACAAAATACACAGTGCAGAAGACTACCTTATCGCATTCAATCTCGTGAGCGGGCTGGGCTATACCTTCGATACAGCTGTCGGTGCTACTGCATTAAAAGCGCCTGTATATCCACTTTTCCTTGCCGGCTGTATTGCCGTATTTGGTGCGTCTGCCCACATAGCAGCTGCCCTGCTGCAGCATTGCGCTCTCGGACTTGTGCCTCTCTTGCTTGCACGCCTTGGGCGTCTATGGGACAAAGAATTACTTGGTCTCCTGGCGGGCTTCGCCTTCATCCTCCATCCCACCTACTTTTATTACCCAAATGTCTTGGAAGTGACGAATTTGTTTATTCCTCTCTTTCTCATTTGGGGAATGCAGAGCACTCGACTCTGGCAGGAGACGACACGAAACGGTGCAGTGCTGTGGGGTGTATCGTCAGGGATAGTGATTCTTACACAACCCCTTTCACTGCCATTTGTTATAGGGGTATTGTGCGCGTTGCTTGGTAGGCGGAAGCTCGTAGCTCTTTCACTGGGTATCCTCTCCTGCGCCGTAGTGTTTGCTCCTTGGGTCACAAGAAATTATCTTGTTTTTCATAAATTCATCCCCACCAAATCGGCATTTTGGATGAATTTCTATGTCGGCTGGCAGCCGCAGTATCATCAGCGGTCAGAATTCAATCTTCTTCCAGAACACACGCAGAGGAGTATTGATTCTCTTGAACGGACGATTAATGATGTGGAGATGGAATCCTACTATCGATCAGCGACACTCGCCGTATGGCGACAGCACCCCGGGGCAGTTGTGCAAAAATGTCTGTATCAGGCAGGCGTGTATTGGTGGGTACCCGTGAGATATCAGGATGATACAAGCATGGAATTTCTCGCAATCCGCAAGATTCCGGTCATCGTGCTGACACTTCTTTGGTCTGCTGGAATGGTCGTTCTCTTCCGCACACACCGGCGATTAGCCTGGCTGACTCTTGCCTCACTCGGGTATTTCACGGTTGTCTATGGAATGACGCACACGGCAAACATTCGATTCAAGCTTGATATTGAATGGATCGAACTCTTTGCCGTTGCTGCTCTTGCGGAATATGTATTCTTCCGTGGCAATGGTCTTACACAGCAAAAAGATACTGCACTTTAAAAAAGTATCCTCTGGATGCCGGACGGTACGTACTATCAAAATAATCCTGACTGTTGGGTTTTTGGGTGTCATGGAAATTCTGCCACCGACTCGTCGAACCGATATAAAATATGGAGAATGGATTGAGTTTGTACGAAATCAACGGCTCAAAACTCAACGACGAACTAAAGCTGTCATACTGCACTACCACCCGTGCTGAGAGCTCACGTGAATGCTGGTAATTGATTCTCGTACGCACGACAATTCCATCATAAATATTCTCTCCGCTCGGGTAGTCAAGTCGCGCATAATCAATATTTTCCTGGATGGTAAGGCGATCAAGTGGCTTGAGGGTAATACTCCCACCTGCAGATAGGATAGTACCGAGAACATGGCCATCGACATTTCTGGCAATACTCGTACCGGTCGTGATGTAGGAGTCTCCCTGGAAATACTCGCTGAATTGCGAACCAAAATTGCCCGACAAACGGCGTATTCCCACAAAATAGAAGTTATTATAACGTTCTTCACTCATCAGGTAGTCGAACGACAGATATGTTTGTCCTTTGAACCGAACATTAATCGACGGTACAATCCATCCGTCTTTCACCGTTCCGTCAAAATTCCAAATTCTCCCGAAGCTGAGACCCGGCTGCCAATCTTCCACGACAGCACCATTCGGGTACAGTTTATATCCCGACCAGTAGGTGATTTTTTGCTGATTTGCGCGTGGTTCGAACCCCGTCTCGGCGCGGAATCCGGGGCTCATTTGCGCGCCTTGGAGTTCGAACATAAAATTACGCCCATAGTGTCGTAAGCCTGTATAGAACGCATACCCCCCGAATTTCTCTCCGTCAAGGGTAGCGGTATAGTTCCCATGGTCAAAGGTCGAGCTACTCGCGCAGACATCGGGCTGGAACGCTTCCTTCGTCGAGCTGACTAGCAGCTGCCCTTCAAGCTGCATATTATCCCAAAAGCGGTACATTCCGTCCAGCCCTCCGGTGAGACTATAGCCACCGCCGTCGTACTGTCGGTCGGTAAATAATCCTCCGATATTTGATCCATCATTATATGAATGCCGTATTCGGAGAATATTTGTGAGGCTCTTGCCGGTAATTCCAAAGAGACTTCTTTCTTCGAGAGGCACGATAACCTGTGTCTGACGGTCATAAGCAGAGAGCATGCCGAAGCTCGTATTACCAATACCGCCGGTAAGCTTCATGGCAGCGAGCGGACTGTTGATAGAACGTGAATACACGGCATTAATCCATGTCTGATATAAGTCAGCTCCTTCACTGAAAAATGGCCGACGCTCGGGATAAAAGAGTCGGAATGTAGAATTGGCATCAATGAGCGCCTGATCGGACTCTACCTGGCTGAAATCGGGATTATAAGCAGCTTCTACCGATAAATTCGAACTAAACGGATAGCGCAGACTGAGTCCGAAATCACCCTTGACCGGTGAATGAGTAAATCCGGACTCCGGATCGGAAGGATTGGTGAGAGCACCGGACTGCGAGCCGACAATAGAGGGTAATATCTGCACAGCCGATCCTGCACGGATATTGGTAATTCCTGTCATGGTACCGAATTGACAAGGCCAGCAGGAATTATCCCGGCTGTTTTCCGTCCAGGATATCTGCCGCCGTGTCTGTCGCGGCTGAATGCGCAGGATAGTGAAATCCCATGACTGAATATCCTTATCCGGAAATCGCAGACTGCTGAAGGGTATCGCCATTTCTACCTGATAGCCGCTGTCTGTGACGATTCCTTTCGACTCAAAAATCACATCGAGTGATTCATCTTCATTACCATTATTCATCCAGCGCAGGTCACCCTGTATCCCGATAGGATTGACAAACAACTCATACGCCCAGGCAGATGACTGATATGTATCGAGGATAATGCCAATGAAATCATCCCGAAAGATGCGGTCGCGGTCCTGCAACGATACCCGGATATCGGCCGGATTATCATAGGCAATGAACGCAAAGTAGAGGTACTTGTCATCATAGCCCATATATGCTTCCGTGCCCACGGGAGGGCATGTATTGTCACCCGGACGAATTTCACAAAAATTCCCGGCTGTAGCGGCCTTTTTCCAGATTGGTTCGTCGATTTTACCGTCGATACTGATTGATTTCTCCGGAAATCTCGGCACCGATACGACCGGTTTACGGTTCGGCATGAAATGCTTACTCCCATCGGTAGCGACCTCACCGGCAAGCGCTGAGATGGACGTACAGCAAAAGATACTCACCATACATCGAACGAGTAATTGCTTGCAATTATATGCAATAGACATGGAAATGAAGAAGATTGGTTGAAGGAAATTCACTATTGCCAGAAGTCAGCTGTAGTGACTTTTGGGGCCAACCGAACAAAAATACGGTCTGATACCCACGAGGAAAACCTAAGATATGTTAAGCATTCGTTAAGCTGATCCGCCCCTGAGGGTGACACCCATAGCCACCACGGCGGCAATGCGGCGCAAGTACTGTCGATTATGAAAAAAGTTTCCCCAAAAACGCAGAATTTCACTTCTCCTTGCCAGCTAAATACGACGAGCGTTTTTTTCCGTCATTAAATAACGGTAAATTTGTAAAAGGAAATACAAACTCATTTTGAACGTCCTAGGCGCGAATTCATAACGTGTGAAGTCGGTATTCGCGGACTGTTTTTGCATTTGCAGAGTCAATTTTCACACATAATTTTATTTAATTCAGTAGTACTATGATAGAAATTCTCAAAAAACTTTTTGGCACAAAGCACGATAAAGATGTTAAACTTCTCCGACCTATCGTCGATGAAATAAATCAGGAATTCGCAAAGCTATCCGGCCTCTCCGACAGTGAGCTCCGAGCGAAAACCGATGAATTCAAAGCATATATCGCAGAACAAATTGCCGCCCTCACTGAAGAAACCGCCACCCTGCGCGAGAAGCTCCGCACCGAAGAGCTCACCCATGAAGAGCATGAAGAAATTCACACCCGTCTCGGACAAATTGCCAAAGAAGAGCATACAGCCATCGGAGAAGCGCTTGATGAGCTGCTGCCTCAGGCATTTGGTGTGGTAAAAGAAGTCTGTCGCCGCCTGACCGAGCGGAAGCATAAATACGAAGTCGTCGAGACAGAGCAAACCTGGGAAATGATTCCGTATGATGTACAGCTGATCGGTGGTATTGTTATTCATCAAGGCAAAATTTCAGAAATGGCGACCGGCGAAGGGAAAACACTCGTGGCCGTCGCACCGATGTACCTCAATGCACTCGCCGGACGAGGCGTTCACCTCGTGACAGTCAATGACTACCTCGCCCGCCGTGACTGCGAATGGATGAAGCCGGTCTTTGATTTTCTGGGAATAGTCGTCGGGGCAATTCAATCACAGCAAACACCTGATGAACGGAAGTATCTTTATAATTGTGACATTACCTACGGCACAAACAACGAATTCGGCTTTGATTACCTTCGTGACAACATGGTCACCGATGTCGAAGAAATGGTTCAACGTCCACACTTCTTTGCTATCGTTGACGAAGTGGACTCTGTGCTCATCGATGAAGCACGGACACCGCTTATCATCTCCGGTGCCGTCGGGCATACAGCCGATCAGCGATTCGACCAAATGAACCCAAGGGTAAAACGCCTAGTGGAAGCACAATCCAAGCTCACCAACGGCATTATCTCCGAGGCAGAACGTCTGCTCAAATCCGATAAAAAAGAAGATCGGACAGCTGCCGGCGTTGCAATTCTCCGTACTCACCGCGGCACACCGAAGAACAAACGCCTCGCTAAGATTCTCCAAGAACCTGAATATCAGAAACTTATGCGTGAAACAGAGCTTGATTATCTCCGTGATCAGGGTACACGCATGTCCGAGATTGATGAAGAATTGTTCTATACTATAGATGAGCGGAATCATCAAATCGATATCACCGAAAAAGGGCGAGAAATGCTCACCGGCACCGGCGAAGACCCGGAGATGTTTGTGATACCGGATATTGCAGCCGAGCTCAGTGCACTCGAAGGAGACCGTTCGCTGAGTGTGGATGAACGCCAAAACAAAAAAGACGAATACATGCGGCTTTACTCTGAGCGAAGTGATATTATTCATACCGTGTCTCAGATTTTACGGGCATATTCACTTTATGAACGTGATGTCGAATATGTCGTCGATGACGGTAAAATCAAAATCGTTGATGAATTTACCGGTCGTATCTTAGAAGGTCGTCGGTATTCCGATGGCTTGCATCAGGCTATCGAAACTAAAGAAGGCGTCGCAGTTGAGCGTGATACGCAGACGCTCGCGACCGTAACGCTGCAGAACTATTTCCGCCTCTATAAAAAACTTGCCGGGATGACCGGTACGGCTGAAACAGAAGCTGCAGAATTTGAGAAAATTTACAATCTTGACGTAGTCGTTATTCCAACTAATAAACAAGCTATTCGCAAAGACTTAGATGATTATATCTATCGCACCAAACGTGAAAAGTATAATGCTGTGACACTCGAGGTGCAGCGTCTTGTCGCGGAGGGTCGCTCCGTTCTCGTCGGTACAACGAATGTCGAAGTATCCGAAATTCTCAGCAAAATGCTCCGGAGGGCAAATGTCGCTCATAATGTGCTCAATGCCAAGCAGCATCAACGGGAAGCGGAAATTGTAGCACTTGCAGGTAAACGCGGTCAAGTGACGATTGCTACCAATATGGCCGGTCGCGGTACGGATATTAAGCTCGATGCCGATGTGCGTAAAGCAGGCGGACTTGCCATTGTCGGTACCGAGCGCCACGAAGCACGGAGAATTGACCGTCAGTTGCGTGGTCGCGCAGGCCGTCAGGGCGATCCGGGCTCGTCACAATTCTTTATCTCTCTCGAGGATGATTTGATGCGTTTGTTCGGCGGAGCACGAATCGCAACGGTGATGGAAAAGCTCAAAGTACCTGATGGTGAACCCATACAAGCAGGAATGGTGACAAAATCTGTCGAGAATGCCCAGAAAAAAGTCGAAGAGAATAACTTCGGCATTCGTAAGCGGTTACTCGAATACGACAATGTCATGAATCAACAGCGTGAAGCCATATATGATATTCGCCGGCAGGTGCTCAAAGGCGAACGTATGAAAGGTGAATTATTCAATTATGTCGAAAATCTTGCCTATGAATGGTATGAAAATTACCATGCAGAAGGTAATTTGGAAGGTCTTAAAGATGCAGCGCGCACATCCCTGCTGTGCGAAGTCGAGCTGACTCAACATGAATTCCGCGAGATTAAAGCTGATGAATGTGTTGAAAAAATCGTCGCAGCTGCCCGCGAATTTTACGAACGGAAAGAGGAAAAACTAGGGGTAGAATTCACGACTCACCTCGAACGGGTCGCTCTCCTGCAGACCATTGACGAAAAGTGGCGCGAGCATTTAGTCGTCATGGATGAGCTTAAAGAAGGTATTCACCTGCGTGCCTATGGTCAAAAAGACCCACTGCTGGAATACAAGGGAGAAGCCGTACGGATATTCCAACAGCTTGTACACGATATTCAAAAAGAAGCAGTGAACTTTGCCTTTAAGTTTTTCCCTCAAATACAGCTTCAGCCCGAGCAAACTCCGCAGCAGCAGCAGCGCAAGCCTATACCGCGCCGCGCACCCGATGCCAACAACGGCGGACTCCCAAGCTTGTCGAATGTGACGGTGACGAACTCCCCGTCGTTGCGATTCTCTCATCCGACTACTACACCGGCATATTTGACCGGCGAAGAGCCGCAACAGGATGACAGACCATCAGTTACATTCCATCGTGATTTACCGAAAATCGGTCGTAACGATCTCTGCCACTGTGGCAGCGGCAAAAAATTTAAACAATGTCATGGCAGAAATTCAGCCGAATAAAAAAATATTTGGCTGAGTGAAGCCCGTGTGTGTATTTTTGCTGAATAAAACTGATATAACAACATTTTATCCAATTATTTAAGGAGTTCTCTGTAATGAAATTCTTATCTACTCATCGCCTCGCTGCTGCTTTTGCCATTATGTCCTTGGCATTTTTGGGGTTCTCATCATCGACCTCTGCTCAAAAATACACCTTCAGCCCTGACAAAACGATTACCGTAAAATGGGGTGGTCTGGAAGGAACGCATATCGATATTGATATCGACAACAAAACAGACGGTGAATTAAAACTATCATGGCTCCCTATTGAGAATAATCTTCCCTTCGACTGGTCATATTCTCTCTGTGACAATATGAACTGTTATCCCGGAATTCCAATGGATGGTCGTGATTTCGCTCCGATTAACAAAGGAGAATTCGCATTCTTTAAATTACAACTCGATCCTGCATCAGCATTTGTTGATAATTACACGGTAAAAATTCTCGTCTATGAGACAGGCAAGTTGCAGGCAGGTGCCGATACGGTCGCGATTCATATTCAGCCATTATCTACCGGTGTGACCGAGGAAACGACGCCATTTGCTGCCGTCCTCCCGAATCCTGCCGTCGATATCGTCCACCTCTCCGCGTTTAATGCGGTGCAAACGGTCGAAGTGTTTTCGGCTGTTGGCGTTAAAGTGATGGAAGTAGCAAATAGCTCTGCCGAAGTATCACTCGATGTACGCTCGTTACCGGTTGGCGTGTACTTCGTCAAAGCTTACGACATTTATGGCAAAACCAACACAGCAACATTCCACAAATTTTAAATAACCGTTGCTGGGTATAATGTAAGGCAAGTTGTTCCACAAAAACGGCTTGCCTTTTTTATTTGCAGTCTTTACAGCAGTATCATACCTTCCGAGCATGCAGCAAATTCCCGAGTAATTATCATGACCGGTGATTGAATATTTACGGAATGGAACAAAAAATCTCCCCTATCAGTTTAGCAATCTGATTCATTTATTTCAATCGATTTCGGATATGCGTATATTTCTTTTCTTGCTGATCGCGTTATCATTTTCACTGTGCAGAGCACAGGAGAAAGCTGATATATCGATACATGGCGCGGCCTTTCTGTCGGTCGATGCCTATACCTCTGCAAGCAAAGACACTCTCTGGAAGCCCCGACTACCGGGATTATCGGCACGGGCAATTCTACGGGCAAATGTTTCATTGTATGATGTGATAGAGGCTCCGTTCGAACTCTACGCGTCTACCTCAGGTTCGGGTCTGCAACAACCCTTTAATCAGTTCGGAATCAGCCCTCGCTATCAATGGCTGACCGTGCATGCAGGATATTTTTCGTCGAAAATTTCAGACCTTACGTTCGGTGATGTACGCATGCTTGGCGGTGGGCTGGAAGTGCATTCGGCAGGTATGCATGTGGTTGCCTTATACGGTATTGGGCGCCGTGCACGACTACCGGATTACGCGGCACAATTTGCCGGAGAGTACGAACGCACCATGACGGCCGTCAAGATCGGCTATGGCGAAGAAAATGAGTGGAATGTACAGCTCAACGTCGTGCAGGCTCTCGACCATCCTGCTAGTCTGCCGGCGGATTCATTAACGCCATTTCCGACCGAGAACCTGGCTTCTACGATTAGTTTTGGACTCCCCTTCTCGGATGTTTTCAGCATGCGCGGAGAATTAGGCGCCTCAATTTTCTCGAATAATACGACCGCTCCCGAGCTTGGTGACTCCCTCCTGCGCTTCCCGCATTTTTTGTTTACACCACGCTACTCAACGCAAATTGACGGCGCCGGCAAACTCTCGTTTATCGTAACTCCGGCGAAAAACTGGGCCGTCAAGCTTGATGCACAATGGATAGGACCCGGGTATGTGTCCCAAGGGTATATGCAGCTGCAAAACGATATTTTTGAAACAGTTATCGCGCCATCGGTACGACTTTTCGACACCAAGCTGCTGCTCCGCTCATCGCTTGGGTTACGTTACAACAACCTTCGCAACAATCGGCTTGCCGCCACGCGGCGCGTTGTGGGTTCATTCGTAGCATCCGCTCAGATTACCCCGGAATTCTCCCTCGATGCACAGTATTCCAACTATGGTATCCGTTCGTCGCATGTCAATGATACGCTCCGGCAGCAGAATATTTTTCAGATGATATCACTTTCCCCCCGCTGGCAATTTACACTATTGAATATGCCACAATCAGTATCGGTGTCGTACTCATATCAGGATGTGGATGATAAAAATCTCTTTACCTCTCTTTCGACTCTGAGTACTACACATCTGGGCTCAATTGTCCATACACTTTCGGCGACTTCGACAATGAATTTCTCAAGCAGTGGATTGTATACCAGCATCCTGACACCGGTTATCACAACTAAGGTTCTGAACCTAAGCGAAACAATATCAGATAGTTATTACGACGGAAAACTCTCGGTATCGGTAACAGGCGGGTATAGCTTCGTGCGTACAAGCACGATAGGGCAGGATAATCAATTCGTGGGGCGACTCACAGGCTCCTATCAGCTTACGGAGAAAGGAATGCTCATCCTAAATATTAATTCAAATAATTATGATTATGCACAAGCCGCAGTCGGTAATGCTTCATTTCGGGAATTTCAGGCGAGTCTGCTGTATCAGCTCACCTTCTAGGTCTTACCAGCCCGATAGTCATGTGCTACCTCGGAGAGGCATAGGCATGAAAGTACGCATGAATCAACGTGTAAAGATACTATTCAGAAGCGCATAACAACCAATGAACCTCCCGGTACTTTCGGGTAATCGACTGATTTAGCAAGTGCTTGGATCAAAAACACCCCACGACCGCCTTCACGCAGCAAATTCTCGGGTTCTCTCGGGTCACGTACAGTCGCCGGATTGAACCCCACACCTTCATCGAGTACAGAGATTACAATGTCGCCGCCATCTTGTGCTACACTCAGCGTTACCTGCTTGTGAGGATTGGACTTATTGCCATGAATAATTGCATTGTTGACGGCCTCGGTCACTGCGATGAGTATATTGAACCATCGCGTCTCCTCGAGGGACTGACATTCGGGTAATGACATCAGAAAGGGCTCGACATTTGAAATGCTTTTGCGCTCTGAACTCATCACGAGCGTATGCGGCATGGGAGACGGAGAATTGAAATTGGATGTATGTGTTGACATTGTAATGTATTACGATAAAATGAAAGAGTACCCGGTCAAAACAATCAATTAATATCCAGAATACCGATATTTTTCTCCCGCCGGGAAAGGAGTCGTGAGACGAAAATCATCAAAACCGGAGTTATCGACAAAGGTAAATTGCCGATTATTCCCATAGGTCCATCGTGCATATGCCCTGCCATCGATGCCCCGTGGCTGACGCTCAACGGAATTCGGCGCTCCAAATACTACAAATACCATGCCCATATCAGTGAGCCATCCTTCGGTATAGCTGCGATAGTTTTTATTGGCATATTCAATTCGACCATAATACTCTTCAAACGCTTCATTACGTTCGGTGGTCGGTGTCGGATCTAATTTTTTCCAAAATTCTTCAAATCGAATCCGGCGTTCTTCCGGTGTCGCGGCATCTCGGATATTGTCAATTTCTGATTGTGTAGCTACATGGCGAAGCTGTCGGATCGATTTATCAAGGTCTTTTAAAATTACCCCTGAGAGCGTACGCTCGACACTCATCGAGCGTTCTGCCACTGCCATATAATCACTTTGTTTATAAGCAATTGGTGCAGAAGTACGCAGCGCAAGAATTCTCAATGTGTACTCACCGGTAGCCAGATTATTCTGTGCCGGAATCTTCATAAATTGCTGATCGGTCAGATTACGAATCGACTTTCGTACTCTTGGTCCCCGTAATACAGATGCTCCCTGTTTGTCGAGTACTTCAAAAACAAAATCGGCCGAGTCGAGACCAAGCTGACTGTAGGACTCAAAAAACACAAAAAAACCATCCGAAAGGCGGGCGATATTATCCGAAATATGCGGAGTAAGGGTGTATTTGCCGTTGATTTCTTCGAGGGAACTCACCAGTAAAATGCCGCTGAGTGAAAATGTAAATTTTGAAAAATCCAGAACAGTAAGAGTGCGGGTTTTACGGATAACCCGCTTGGCTCCATTGCCGTCGAGCACTGCTACTTCGATCGTATATTTCGCAGCAGGCAGGGCGAGAACAGTCTGTGTAATATCAAATCCTGATGAGGCACCCCGGGAATTTTCGTATGACTTTTCCACAATTTTGCGGTCCAGCTTTCGCTGCTGAACTTCGGTGCCGACGGAGTCACGAACAGTAATGACGGCCTGATAATCGGCAGCATAGACAGTACCGGTGCGCATGAACTGCAGTGCCGCATACGGTACTACGGTATAAATATCAACGCGTGCAGCTGTATCGGTCGGCCCATGAAAACATAGTGCATCCATAAATATTGGTGCTCCATCGGCACCTAATCCCATGCCTGTCTGAGACTTCACAACGCCATGACCAACGAACATCGCAAGGAGTGCCAAGCATATAATCTTCAATTTCATAGTGTCCCTCTAATTGGTAAATGTAGTAGCACCGACCTAAAGCCCTGTGAGGCATCCGTCACCGGAACACACCATGTCAGTCATACCAAGATTCAATAATACCGCCTCCGACGACATCATTCCCCTCGTAGAGCACGACCGATTGTCCGGGAGTGATTGCCCGCCTCGGTTCATCAAAGCGTATCTCTAGCTCTCCCATACTGTTAATCACGCATTCGCCTACTTCTCCATCGTCTTTATAGCGGATTTTCGTGGTCAGTCGCATCGGTGTATCTAGAGTCGGATATTTTATCAGATTCACCGAATGAGCACGCAGCCCACGATGCAAAAGCTGGTGGTCAATTCCTACTTCGATGGTGTTGGTATCGGCAAGTACATTGAGCACATAGAGCGGCTCGGGATGTGAGATGCCAAGGCCTTTCCGCTGACCGATGGTATAGAATGGAAACCCTTCATGTTCGGCGATTTTCTTACCATTGAGCAGCACATCCCCTTTCGGAGCTCGCTCGGCCATATCGGGCACATTGTCCTTCAAAAATCGTCGGTAATCATTATCAGGAATAAAACAAATTTCATACGACTCGGGCTTTGCGCCAAGACCAAGACCGAATCTCTCTACTTCAGCACGGCTCCGCTCTTTGGTAAATCCGGTTAATGGAAACATCGTCCGCGAAAGCGATTCCTGCGTCAAGCCCCAGAGCGCATACGACTGATCTTTCCGATTATCGGTATCGCGCGATAGAATATAACGGTCATTTTCATGGCGGATTCCGGCGTAGTGTCCGGTAGCTATCCACTGCGCTCCCAAGGCATTAGCCTTTTTAATCATTTCATCCCATTTAATCGAACGGTTACACGCCACACATGGATTCGGCGTATTGCCGGCTAGATAATCATCGATGAAGTAATCTATCACTTCACGCTTGAAACGTTCGGTAAAATCAACGACATAATGCGGAATGCCAAGCTTCATGCACACGCGGCGGGCATCGTTGATGCCGTCAAGCGAACAGCACGTCGAGTCGTTGCCGACATTGCCGCCAACATCCTCGTATTTATAGGTTTTAATCGTAATGCCAATGACATCGTAGCCCTGCTCAACTAAAAGCGCGGCAGCTACCGACGAATCGACGCCGCCCGACATCCCGACAATCACACGATTTGGATTGAGAATCATAGATACATTCCGGGGGTAACCCGTTAATATGTTCAAACATGAATTGATACAAAAATACGATAAATTGTTGCTCGTACTGCCCTGATCGCCGTATCCACCGTTCAAACCATACATCGGCACTCAAAGGACACTTCGCACACCCGGGGTCAGGAAAAAACAAAAAGCCCAACTGTTACTACACAGCTGAGCTTTTTTTCCCCTTTTCATTGCACCTACCACTACAGAAGGAAGCAACGGCGCAAAAATAACAAAAACATCAAACGTATGCAAGATGTTAGTTGTTTGAAATGAGAGAATTAGACTCGTTGCTTATTATCCGCCACTCTTACGATGCATTCCCGCGAAATGCTGTATCATCATCCACGAATGTAGGTTGTAGTCCTACAAGAGTGTTACGCTCATTCAAGCCTTAATCACTACCCGACCTCCGGATCCATTTTCTTTTTGGTATAGTAGTTGTGGTAATTGGAGATATCACATTCAGACGTCATTATTTATTGTTCTTTTTGGGGGTGGCTATGGCCGAAACATTAGGTTCGCTTGTCGACAAGCTTGCAATTGTCGATCTCAAGCTCTGGCATTGTCAGGAGCAGATTTTTAAGCCGGATGCTGTGGAGAATCCGGCATTGACAACAAAAAACGAATCGCTGTTGGGGCAGCGGGATCGTTTAATTCGGGAAATAGATGCATGGTTTTATGCCGCCGTCACGGATCCCGAAAGTGTGATTCTCACGAATCCGCAGAATAAAATCTATGGTCAATACCGCAAGGAATAATACATGAATATCCTTACAACCGACTTACAACCCAAGACCTTCGGCGAGTTTATCGATGCGCTTATTATCGCTAATATGCGCATGTGGCACGCGCAGGAAGTAGTCTATGAGACCGAGACGCTGAACGCAATGAGCCGCGAGGAAATGTTTGACTTCCTCAAGCAAGCGACCTGGCTGAATCTCCTGCGCAACCGCGCAATGGACGGACTCGACGCCTCGCTCACTGCCGAAATTCTCAAAAACAAACCGGATATCGAACGCCGCGATGCCCCGCTGCCAATGGAAGGTCAGCTCCCGCTGTGGGAACAGGTGTAAACGTAACCTACTTATTGTAAATATTATACATGAATACTTCTCTACAATTTCTTCCTCCTTCACTCCATGTAGAAACCATCGCAATTTTACGAAAATTGCCGACGGCACACCGCTATTTGGCTGAATTGAAAGGAATGGCTGCGACAATTCCCAATGAGAGTATCTTGATTAATACACTTGCACTGCAGGAGGCAAAGGACAGCTCGGCTGTCGAGAACATTATCACAACTCATGATGAACTCTACAAAGCTCAGCTTTTCGATGAAGTTACAGACAGTCCTGCTGCCAAAGAAGTGAGTAATTATGCAGAAGCGTTAAAATATGGTTTTGAGCTGGTGAGAACGTATAAATTCTTGAGTAGTAATCATATTATCGAAATTCAACGAATCCTCGAAGGGAATACGGCAGGTTTTCGGAAAGTACCCGGCACATCGCTCATTAATCAGGCAACAGGTGAGGTGATTTATACTCCACCGCAAGACCCGAATGACATCCTTGCCCTGATGGATAATCTTGTTGCGTTTATCAATACGCCCTCTCTCTTTACTGCCGACCCGCTCGTCAAGATGGCGATTATTCATTTCCAATTTGAATCCATTCATCCATTTTATGATGGGAATGGTCGTACCGGAAGGATTATCAATATTCTGTATCTCGTACTTCAAGAACTGCTATCGTTGCCTATAGTCTATGTAAGCCGTTATATTATAAAGAATAAAGCAGAATACTATTCGCGCCTGCAAGCAGTTCGCGACTCGGGTGACTGGGAATATTGGATTCTCTACATGCTCGATGCAATCGAACAAACATCCCGTGAGACAATTGAGGTAATACAAAAAATTAAAAGTCTTATGCAACAGTATAAGACGTCTATTCGCAAGACATTACCGAAAATATACAGTCAAGATTTATTGAATAATATCTTCCGTCATCCCTATACAAAAATTGAATTTGTGCAGCACGATGTCGGCGTTTCCCGCATTACTGCCACTCGCTATCTCGATGCACTCGCGGAAGCAGGATTCTTAGAAAAACAAAAAATCGGTCGCACGAATTTTTATGTCAATGTTCCTTTGTTTGCAATCTTTACAAGCTAAAACTGAATTTCAACGATAATTAATCGCAAAATCTATACATGTCTATCACGATATGTATAGAAAATCGCAAAATCTATACATTTCCCACACGATATGTATAGAAAATCGCAAAATCTATACATATACCCTAACTTCTTTCATATCCTTTATGTACATCATCCCTGTCTATCAGCCATCGCTTGCCGGTAATGAAAAGCTGTATGTCAATGAATGCCTCGACACGGCATGGATCTCCGGTAAAGGTCGATTTGTCAGTGAGTTCGAACGTCAATTCGCCGACTATATCGGTATTCGCAATGCCTCCACCGTCTGCAATGGCACCGTCGCCCTGCACCTTGCGCTCGTGGCTCTCGGTATCGGTCCGGGCGATGAAGTCATTGTTCCTACCTTTACCTACATTGCTCCCGTTAATGCAATTGTCTATGCCGGTGCGACGCCGGTATTTGCAGATTCCGAGCGTGACACATGGCAGATTGACCCCGAAGAAGTGCGCCGGAAGATTACCTCACGCACCAAAGCGATTATTGCTGTGCATCTTTATGGTCATCCCGCTGCAATGGATGAGCTTTCTGCAATTGCCAAAGAACACCGAATCTTCCTCATCGAAGACTGCGCCGAGGGCTTCGGCACATTGTACAAAAATCGACATGTCGGTACTTTTGGTGATATATCGACGTTTAGTTTTTATGGGAATAAAACAATTACCACCGGCGAAGGCGGCATGGTGGTCACGAATGATGAAACGCTCTACTCGCGCACGCTCCATTTCAAAGGTCAGGGACTCGCTAAATACCGCGAATACTGGCATGATGTGATCGGGTATAATTATCGCATGACGAATATCTGCGCTGCAATCGGACTCGCGCAACTCGAACGCGCCGATGAACTTATCTCCAAGAAAATTCAAATTGCAAAATGGTATGATGCACTGCTAACAGGCACACCCTACACCACCCACGCACCAATTGGCGATGTCCAACACTCGTACTGGATGTACTCAGTGCTCGCGCCGCATGTTCGGCAACGGGATGATATCCGGGCTCACCTCCAAAAAGCTGGAATTGAGACCCGTCCTACGTTCTATCCCGTTCATACCATGCCAATGTATTCCGGCAAGTATGAACGCCACCCAATCGCCGAAGATATCGGCTGGCGTGGCATTAACCTGCCGAGTTATCCGGACTTAACGCGTGAACAAGTGGAATATATCTGCGCTTCGCTGATTGATGCGGTGAAGCATATCTGACAAATATTATTAATTATCTCCCTACTCCTATGCCCTATCTCCTCACACTCGACTCTGCCCTGCTGAGCAGCAATTCCGATGAAATGCGCCAGGCGCTTGCGCAGCTTATGCATTATGTGACCTTCCACTTTGACACGCGGTGGAGTATGTGGCATGACGGGAACTTTGGACTCATGGCATGGCATCCGATGGTGCCGAGTCCTGTGCCGTATCCAGAGTTGGATTTGACGAATGTAATGCCTACGTCCGGTACGATTATCACCACACCAGAACGCGCTAACATATTTCAAAATAAAAATTTATCCGTACTTATAGTACATCCTTCGCCGCAGGCAATTGGACAATTACAGCACACAATTTCTCAAAAACTTGCCGCCGAACTCTCGCCCTACCAACGCCTAATTGCGCCGTCTCAACGTTTCTATCCGCTCATGTTCCCAAGCGGATGGGAAGAATTATTCCACGAACGCACGCTCCTTGCCCCAAGTGAAAATGCCGATTGTGACAGGTTTGGTCCGTTTGGCTGGCTTCGAAGATTGGAATATTCCTGGTCACTTGCGCAGGTGAACTATGCGCCGGGTTCGACGATTATTGATATAGGTTCGCTCGAAACCTTTATCCCCCAATACCTTGCCGAGCGTGACCTCGATGTAACGTCGATTGATATCGACCCTGTTGGTGTAGAATACCAGAAAAACATCGCCGAAAAACTCCCCAAACCGTTTCGTGTGGAATTGCAGGATATTACCCGCACAACCTACGCAAGTGAATCCTTCGACCAAGCTCTGATGATTTCGACCGTCGAGCATATCCCCGGCGATGGTGACTGCCGCGCGATGCGGGAGATTCACCGCCTGCTCAAAAAAGGTGGGATTGTCGCCCTCACCACGCCGTATGATCATCAGTGGGCGCATGAGGACACGGGCATTCGTCCCCACAAGTACCTCCAACGCTATTACTCTATGAATTCAGCACTTACGCGTCTTGCGCCTCAGGATTTATTCGACGTGGTGGATATAGAATTCATCGGTGGCACGCTGCACTCGCCCGGAAATTACACCCCCCAATTCATCAATCCGACCAATGCAGCCATCATCGCGCTCGCTCTGCGGAAGAAATAATTGGGTTCGGTTGTGCATACTCCCTACCGCCGCCTGCGGACACCCGTTGCCGTCCGAGCCACAGGAAGAACCATGGTACCCAAGCACATACACAATTCAATCGTAGGGGCAATCCCTTGCGGTTGCCCATAATTACTTGCCATAAAAACGACATGGCAAATGATGTATTTTTGCGCATAACCATAGTATCTGCATTGAGTTGCTACGGCTTAATGCGGATTTTTTTTGCAACAACAGTCGCGTGAATACGTGGAGATTTTGGAGGTTGATTTTGGTTGGTGGATGGTTTAGCGGGAGGAATTTATGTGCACTTGAAATTACTGGATGGGCTGTAATTTTACCCACGTGAAGGCAGGAATAAACCTTTATATTTCAATATAATATCCTAATTGACCGGACGGAGACTCAATTGTTAAACGTAAGCGCTCTCGAATCCAAATAGTATTAATTTTTGCAACATATTTACCGTTCTTATATAACTCGTTTTCGTTCTTTACAGTATAAATTTTACCATCGATAAAAATCACATCTCCGACATAATACCCCTTTAAGTATTTCCAAGTATGATTATTAACACGATAACAGCTTAGAAACAACAATGAACTTAAGCATAGTATGTTTATCAGTATGCGTAATCTCATGTCTTTTTTACTCCTATTTTACTTTCCTGTTCGTACGATTGAATACAATTGATTTCTAAATACTGTCGATAACTAATTACTACCTTTACCACTTGCAAATTACAAAATCTCGCTATGATGCAATAGTTTCACCTCAAATTACGGCAATTTTTCTGGATTCGGGCTGGCGTGGGAAGTTGTGGATTTTTTAATGGCTGAACTATCGCGCAGTACGTTTCAGCGGCACGTGTTTACGTCCAGTTAAAATACCTGGATGGACGGGAATCCACCATACCGACAAAAAAAATGGAGCCGATTCATCATCAGCTCCATTTGCAAACCATTGATTTATTTCACTATCGGTATCGTGCTCACTAATTTCATATCCGAAGGATTGGAATAATCATATTGGTAGAGTCCGTCAGGTCCAACGATGATTGCATTCTTGCCTAATGGAATGATATCATACGTACGGAAACTACTCAAGAATGATGTCACTTTCAAATCTTTGTAATCCGTTGCATTAAATACTTTTAGACCTGCAATCCCATCGCAGATAAAGAGCGTAGGTCCGTCAATTCCCAATCCGTACGGCTCCTGCATCGCATACGACTTAAGCAGCACGGGCTTGGTCACATCTTTAATATCCAAAATGTCTAATTGATTCTGCCCGCCGCCGCAGCGCGAACCTGCCCGAAGTGTGACGTAGGCATAATCGCCCTGCACGACCACTGGGTCGCAACTCCGCGCATGGTTAAATCGTGACAATTGCACAGGATTACGTTGGTTTTTATTGTCGTAAATAAACATCCCCGACTGCGAACCAATAAATAATTTATCCTGATACGGGAAAATTGTCTCGATATCCCATCCGAGATTCATCTTAGCCCATACTAATGGGTTAGCCGGGTTGTCAATAGCAAACATCTGTAAGTCAGAAGTGCTGACCGCGTAGAGAGTTTTGTCGTAAATGGTAAATCGTGCCATCGATCCTCCCCGTCCGTTACTCGATGTATTTCCACCGCTTGTTGCATCAGACATAGATTGCACGTCGCGAACGACTCCCGATTCGTTAAAGAAAACTGGATTTATATTATCATACTCCTCCGTCACGGTCTCTTCTTTCCAGTCAATTGCCATACCTTTGGTGGTATCCATCCGTACGCCATGCTGCACTAAGTTGTTAGGGAATATTGCGTTGATACGTTTGATTACTTTAATATTTGCTACATCGCTGATATTAAACGCTATAAAATCAATGTAACTGTCGGCATAGAGAATATTATCCTTGACCGCTAGATCTGCATTACCGGGAATGGTAATAAATGCCATATTTATGGGATCTGCCGGGTTCGAATTGTCAAAGATATGTATCCCCTTTTCTTTTTCATTGATAAAGAGATAATTGCCTTTGACATATATTTTTCCCGGATTACGGAGAGGAAGAGGTGAATCACTTTTCACCGATGATCGAAAGTCATCCATAGGAATATACACCGGTGTCCAACGAGTGTAGGTGCGCGTCTGCGTGTTGGAGCATCCCACCCACACAAGGCACAAAGCTGCGAGTAATAGCACGTGATTTTTCATACAAATCCTCGAAAAGGTTATAAAAATAAATTGAGAAATAGGCGTATAAGGTATTCTGATGTATGCACTTCCAACGAACGGACAGCGTAGTCGGTCATTCAGAGTGAGACTTCGGGTGAAGAATCGACACCCGCTGAATCGAATTCAAATAAATGAGCGGCAAATATAGCTAACTTCTATGTTTTATTGTAACTATAATTGTTAAATAGTGGCAGGATGGAGAATTATTCTTAATTCGAAGAAAAATCGAGCACAATAATGTAAGCACCTACTGTAGGGTATGATGATCTAACTCTATATGAAAAGAGGAATTATCTGTTTACTTAACTACGGAATACATTCCGTTGCTACAATTTGAATCGTTCCTTTTCAACGGAATAAATTCCGTTGTTACAATTTGAATCGTTCATTTTCAACGGAATAAATTCCGTTGCTACAATTTGAATCGTTCCTAACGGAACTACCTACAATGAAAAATAATAAAAAACACCAAAAAGAGCCAGCGGCTCGACCCAAATTGTAGTGCTGGACTACAATTTGAATCGTTCCTAACGGAACTACCTACAATGAAAAATAATAAAAAACACCAAAAAGAGCCAGCGGCTCGACCCAAATTGTAGGGCTGGTCTAACGGAACTACCTACAATGAAAAATAATAAAAAACACCAAAAAGAGCCAGCGGCTCGACCCAAATTGTAGGGCTGGACTTCAGTCCAGTCCATAGCCCAAATTGTAAGGCCGGAATTTATTCCGGCCGTACGCCCAACTAATTCACAACCAACGTGTTACTGCTGCCGCGACATCACCTACCGCGCACTCGTGCTGCTCTCCGGTCTGCATGTTTTTAACCACTGCTTTTCCGTTTTGACGTTCGTTTTCGCCGATGATGACGGCTATGTGGGTGCCGAGACGGTCTGCTTCGCGCATTTGCGCTTTGAGGGAACGCCTCTGAAGGTCCGAAACGGTGGAAATTCCTGCCTGACGAAGGGTTTGCGCGATGGACTGCGCGTACTGAAGCGACTCCCGGTCAAGCGTCACGAGCATGACCTTTGGCTTCGGCGCTTGATACAGGTCGGGTTGTAATTGTTCCATGATCATAATCAGACGTTCAATACCCATTGCGAAGCCGACGGCCCCGGTGGGTTTGGCGCCAAATTCGACGAACATGTCATTATACCGACCGCCGCCGAGGAGCGAACTCTGCGCGCCGAGGGCTGTGCTCACGAATTCAAAGACCGTGTGGCTGTAATAATCTAATCCGCGGACTAATCGCGGTTGAATTGTAAATTCAATATTTTCAGCAGTTAAGAGTGCTTTGACGGTATCAAAGTGCTGCTGACATTCTTCATCCAAAAAGTCGAGAATCGTTGGCGCGTCGATGACCACCATCTTATCATTCGGATTCTTCGAGTCGAGTACGCGGAGGGGATTCTTCTCAAGGCGTACCTGACTGTCGGGCGATAATTTCTCTTTATTTGCCTGTAAAAAACGCACTAATTCCTCACGGTATTTCTGTCTGACCTCTTTACTCGCAAGTGTATTAAGCTCAAGCTTGTACTCGTGAATTCCAATACGATTGAGCAAGGCAACGGCGAGTAAAATCACCTCCACATCCGCCTCGGGTGTGGTAGCGCCGATACATTCCACCCCAAACTGATGGAACTGACGATATCTCCCTGCCTGCGGACGCTCGTACCGGAAGAGTTCGCCGGCGTACCAAAGACGCTGTAACGGATTCTCTCCCAAGAGCTTATGCTGAATTGCCGCACGAATAACACTCGCCGTCATCTCCGGGCGAAGCGTCATCGAGTCGCCGCCTTTGTCGGGGAAGGTGTACATTTCCTTGCCCACGACATCGGTATGCTCGCCGATTGCGCGCACGAAGACCTCTGTTTGCTCAAAGATCGGTGTGCGGATTTCCTGATAACCATAGAGCGATGAGATTTCCGCAAATGCAGCTTCGAGCTTGTGCCAAGCCGCTATCTGAGAAGGTAAAATATCGTGTGTGCCACGTGGAGATTGCATACTTTCACCGTAAGTAATTACTATAAAATCAATTATTTAGAATTAAAACTAAACTCCGCGAGTGCGGCGCCGAGTTCGTTTTCGGTTTGTTTGTAGAGTCCTACACTCCCGCCATTAAAGATAAACGCAAAGCAGAGGCGTTCGCCATCACGGGTGGTCACGTATCCTGAGAGAGCGCTTGCATTGCGGAGTGTGCCTGTTTTTGCCTGTAGGTTACGTTCGGCATAGGTCTGCTTCATGCGGCGCTTGAGGGTGCCATCGACACCGGCAATAGAAAGCGACGACTTGAATTCGAGAGCGAAATTTGACTCGGCTGCTTTCGTGAGCAAGCCCACTTCGGTATTGGCCGAAAATAAATTTCTCCGACACAATCCCGAACCGTCGTTGATGCAGAGTCCTTCTGTGGAAATTCCCGCTTTTTGGAGCGCTTCGGTGATCGTTGCAATTGACTTTTTCGCCGTATTTGTTTGTCCGCCTGCTGCAGCTCCTACCATCTTAAAGATATGTTCTGCAAGGAAGTTATCGCTGTTTTTATTGACTAATCCTATAATTTCTGCGACAGGCCGGTGAAATTCTGCAATCTTCTGCGCGCTTGCCGGCTTTTGCATCACACCCACGCCGCCCACTACATTGATTCCACCGGATTGGAGACGATTACGTAACGTACCTGCTGCAGCAAGCTCCGGTTTTTTAATGACATAATAGCTTGTGTGGAGTCCGCCACGGCCGACGGCACCTCGAGTGATGAACTGCTGCCCGCCATTGGGCAGATTCGTCATGCTTACCGAGAAAGAGGGCTGACGAACTTTGGCTACTTTCCCCTTCTTTGGCGCCGGAGGAGCATCGCCCATATTATGGATGTCTTCGAATGGATTATAGTTACGATTACCAAGCGCTGCCCGACGCTTGGAATGACTTGATTTTTTAACGAGTTGTTTAGCATGTTTTTTGTATGTTTTTTTTGCTGCGATCGGTGCCGTTTTCCCTTTTTTGTGATGAGATGCGGTCGATTTGGGAACAATCTTCGGCGTACCTTTGTGTTGCACTACCGGTGCCTTTTTGGGCGACATTACCGGCGCACTTTTGGCCACTGACTGAGCAATAGACTTGGGTTCTGCAATTTTTTGTGGAGAAGGAGCAGATGTCTGCGCAGTATTCACCACCACAAATGCATCGGAGGGTGGAATAGTCTGCACATGTGGTGGATTGCCGGGGCTTGCCATAACGGTGACCGTATTGCGATTAATTCCAAGAGCAGTAATAGGCGCAAGCGGCTCAACCACTTCATGATCGCCGCTATATACATGGCGTTCGGTCAGGTTATCAAAATACGAACCGTCTCCATAAATGGTACCGGTGATTTTTTTAACGCCCATTTTTTCAATCTGAACAGCTAATTCTTCTATATCTGAGGTAGTTAAGAGAGCATCACCATGTCCTACCAGATACAGATTTCCATTGAGTACACCATTAGTGACCTGTCCGTCGGTATAGACTGTTGTGGGCACGCCATACGTGCCGCCGAGAGTATAGAACGCCGCAAATGTCGAAAACAGCTTGGTCGTCGAAGCCGGTGTGAGCGCAGCATCGGCGTTTTTTTGGTAATACGTTTTCCGGGAATCAAGCGAATAGACCATGAGCGACGCTTTTGCGCTCGTTAGTTTGGCTTTGGTAAGTATAGCATTTAAGCGGGCTTGCAGTATCGATACTGCGGCTGAACTGTCCTTGGAGGAGAGTCCGGACTTGGCATTCGCAATTTTCGGGGTAGAGTCCGGCTGTGAATTGCACAACGAATACCCAAGTATCAGGCACACCAAGAGTTGCCAGGTCATTTTTTTCATTATATCTCCATTTGTTCAAATCGGTGGGGCACCAAATGTCTCAATCCGGCTGCAATCGGATGAAACGGCAAGAATTTTGCTGCAAAAATACGGTTAATCTATAATTTGTCCGCCATTTTTTCTCGTAATCAACATTTTATCGTTACTTAGAGTGGTTCAACTCCTTGCAAAAATTGAGATTTTCTCCATATAAAAGGCGCGTTCTCCGTGGGCTTTCGTATTTTTGCAATGGTTTCGTCCTCTACTCCGGGTATATCCCTTTACGCTATGAAAATTCTTCTCCTTTGTTTTGTTCAGTGTTTGTTTGTCTTCAGTGCTTCTGCCCGACTCTCGGATGAATCGACAGCATTGCCGGACACTCCCGAACTCTCCACCCCGCTCGACCGGGCAATCGACATCAATCCCAATGATAATTTTATCTCGTGGAAGTCCACACTCAACGCCCGTACATACCGCCTTCACTTGTCACTCAAGCCCGATTTTTCGGATACGCTTCTCTATGAAGGCAATCTTGGCGAAACGTATTATTATCTCTCAACTCTTTCGAATACAACGAATTACTTCTGGCGAGTCCGTGGTGAAAACACCCTGGGCGCCGGCGAATGGTCCACGCCCCGTCAGTTTCAGACCGATATCCCTCCCGGACAGGCAATAGTCATTAAAATTGCCGGTGCGGACTCGCTGATAGGGTATGTCGCGCTCAATTCCGGCACGACGTGGACGGGTTTTTACTTTAATTCCAAGATCAAATCACTCGACAGCAATAACACTGTCGTGTTCACCGAAAAGGACTTCCCCGCTCTTTTTGCCGGAGATTTTACGGTGAGAAGAATTGACTTCTTAGGGCTTGATTCTAAAGTACTTATGGGTCACATGTATTATGATTATACCTTCACGGCTTATTATCCGAGTCCGAAACGAGTGGATATTCTGGTGCAATTTCATAAAAAAAGTATCGTTCCGGCGGAACGCTATCCGGGCTGGGGATATTATCTCAAGAGCGAACTCCCTCTCACGGCGCTGATCCCGCCGCAAGGATTAGTAAAGGCGATTAACCCGGCTAAACCTCCTGTCATGCTCGTTCATGGCTGGGGCGGCTGGCAATGGCTCTCGACGCCTGACAATTTATCGAGTAAATATGACACATGGCAATACCTCTATCCCTTTGATTCTCCAATGGATACAACGGCCGTTTTCCTCGGTCGCGCCCTCGATGCGGTCTCGTCGTATTATGCCGGGTCTAAGGTTGGCGTTGTGGCGCACAGCACGGGTGGACTCGTCGCCCGCACGCTGATTCAAAGTAAAAATTACTCGAACACTATCAGTAAATTACTCCTGCTCGGCACGCCGAATCATGGGTCGTATCTGGATTATAAAGTGACGTTTACGGATGAATTTTTCCGTGTCGGCAATGAATTTTTACAGAGGTTCGATGCGTATTCTCCGCTCATGAAGGATATTACGCCGGCGAGTCCGTTTCTCTTTGCGCTCAATTCCAAGGCGCCGAAACAGCTGTATCCCGGTGCGGATAACTCGTTGACGTATCTCACCATAGCAGGTACCAATCCAATGGCGCTCGCTGTCACCCACAGCGAGAACCCTACGCAGGAAGATGGAGCCGTCGCGATCCAAAGTGCGAATTTGTTTGAATGGAATATCCCGCTTGCCACCGTGCCTCTGGCGCATGCTCCGAATAGCAGTACGGACGTAACCAAGAATTTACTGCAGCATTCATCCACTCTGATCGATGCGTTTTTCTCGAGTACGTATTCACCCGAATTCCCCACGATTGACTTCGAAATGGCCGTTGATGGTCTGTGGCTGCGTCATGATTATGTGGTCAAGCCCGACAGTCGGTATCTGCAGAATAAGAAATTGGTTCAACTCAAAATTCCTGATTTTACGGACACTCGCTTTGATATTCTCACGAATTCCGGCTCGAATATCCTGACGTTTGCGTGTCCGTTTTCAGCGCAGAGTGATGCACAATTATACCTGCAACGCCTTGGTAATACAGATAATTACTTTGGTGTTAATTCTCAGGGAATTGGCGGTATAGGAATGCCCTTTTCAACCGGTGTATGGACTCCCCGCTTCGCCGATTGGATCTGGATATCGACAAGCGGTCGCCCTCTGCCGAGGGTATTGCCGATTGAGTCGGATACGACAATGACGCTGAAGTATTTATCGGCAACAATGCAGACCATGAATCCGAAATCGCCGATTCTCAAGAGCTGGCTCCTTGGCAGTGATCACCGTCAGGATGTGCAGCTGCTTACACCGGTGAACGATACGATCTACTTCACGGTGGATGATTACATGGATACGATGCTGATTGTACAGTTTGCATCTATCGATTCGACACCCGCCGCTCTGGTGCAGCCTATGAATACCGCCGCCGGATTACAGCGCTTTACGCTCATTGCGCCGAATGGTGTGACAGTCGATACGAACGGCTACTCGAAAACGCTCTATCCTCCTTATGATACAGGCAACTACAAACGTTTTTCCTCCGATGACGTCTCCTATTATTACATGGCACGCCCTGTACCCGGACGTTGGAAAATCGTTACTTCAGCCACGAATTCAACCTTCGTTCAGTCCTACTTAAGTGCAGTGTCACTCAAAATTGCAGTCGCAGACTCACTCTTTGCCCCCAATGATACTGTTCGCTTTACGGTCGTCTTACCAAAGTTTTTCTATTCCAATCAGAAAGTTACGGCGGCGCTCGTAGCTCCGACCGACCTGCAACCCAAGCCGCTCTCACTTACCCAAAAAGCTGACGCACCACTCGAATACACCGGATGGTTCGTCGCGCCCTCCAATGGCATTTATCGTGTATCGGCGAATCTTACGTGCGACTTCCCGGCAGGTCCGATCGAACGCACCACATCCCGCACCGTCGAAGTCACCGACGCGCTTCCCGATGCGCCGTTTCTCGTCTACCCTGTGGATAATGACTCAAGTGTTGCCCTCAATCTTGCCCTCAAATGGCGTCAGGATACGAGAGCGCGGTCGTATCGTGTACAATTCTCCAAAACACGGAATTTCTCGCAGATATTGAATGATTCGTTGGGTGTCGTACCCGAACAGTACGTTGTGAAGAAGCTCGATGTGAATACAAATTACTACTGGCGCGTGCGAGCCAAGAATGCACGCGGACTGAGTGAGTGGTCGGTGGTACATCGATTTAAAACAACGGCATACCCGTATCTTGTTCCTACACTTACTGCTCCTGCCAAGGGTAGTTCGACGATTCAAAGCATCTCGAATATGACATGGACACTGCCCGTGAGCGCCGAAAAATCACGGATTCAGATTGCTAAAGACACGACCTTCAATCCCCCGCTTGCGCTCGATACAGTCGTCAAAGCATCGTCGCTTGCCTTCAAAATGCAGAGCAATACCAAGTATTACTGGCGCGTAAAAGCGACCGGTTCGGAGGGCGAGAGCCCATGGTCGGAGTTCTGGAATTTCAAGCGCTTACTGCCGAGTCCGACGCCTGTCTTGCCGGCTAATAATTCCACTAATCTTCCGCTGAATATTACCCTTAAATGGTATTCGCCGGAGATTTCGATGCGGTTCGTGGTGCAGATTTCGTCGAAGCCGGACTTTTCCGAACTTGTTTTCAATCAAACAACTCTTGGTGATACAATTATTTACGCAAATGTCCCCTCGAACTATACGGTCTTCTATTGGCGTGTAAAATGGATCCTCACCGATGGTACGGAGAGTAATTGGTCGGATGTGTGGCGTTTTACCACGATAGTTGCCAAGCCGCGTCTCGACTCGCCGGGCGATCAGGTGACGGGTGTGAATTTGAATCCGACACTGACGTGGAATTCGGTCACGGGCGGAATGTCCTATCACTTGCAAGTATCGACGGATCAGACATTTACCACTAAATACTTCGAAGATTCTCTCTTAATAGTCATTGCAAAATCATTCAAAAACCTTCCCCCGCTCACGAATTTTTACTGGCGTGTTCGCGCTCGAACCATAGACGGCGGCGGCAGTGAATGGTCGGATGTGTGGAAATTCCGCACGGGTGAACCGATTACGGGAGTGGATGAACGGGGCGTACGTTCTTCATCAGTCGATGTTTACCCGCAGCCAACCGGACAATTTGCTTTCCTGAAAATCACGAGTGAACAGCCCACCGAGTATTCAGTAAAAATTACCGATATTCTTGGTGCTGAGATTTATCGCCGCACGAATGTCGCGATGACGGAAACGGAAGTCATCATGCCGATTGAATTACCGGATGCCGGCGGTGTATATTTCTGTTCGGTGCACATCGGCACGCAGCTTTACACAAGGATGATTCTCCGGAAGTAATTGATAGTTAGCAACCTACACAAATACATTGGATACAATATAACGCAATATGGCAAAAACAAAACCTACCCTTTTCGAGCAGCTCAAAAGCGAGGAAGCGATTGAGAATCCGCAGGAACCGACGGGTGTTCGCTTTTCGCCGATTGTGCGGTGGTGTATAATTATTATTACCCTTGTCAGTTGTACGGCATTGTTTCCGAGTCGCAGTGGTATTTCCGATACGGCATCGCTTTCCGGCAGCTCGATGATAGGTCTGAATTGGCCTGAAGAAACACTGAAGGCGAATTTCACCTTCCCTATTTACAAATCACAGGCAGTCTATCAGGCTGAAGTCAAAAAAGCGCGGGAATTTGCGCCGCCGGTGTTTACACTCAATCCTGTCACACAGCGTATTGCAGCGCGGAATGCCGATGCTATCATTCAGGCAATTAGCGCACTTTCCGATGATCCGACGGCTACGCCGAGTTTACCGTTATCAGAGTCTAATTCAAGAAAATGCATACAGTTCGACGCTGTTTTCCGCAGAAAGGTAATTGTTCGAATCGACCGCGAATTACTCCGCCTGCTCAATGCCGTCTATCAGACCGGCTTTCTAAATATCTCGCGGGATAAATTTCCATCGGCGGATATAGCGATCAAGCAGACGTCGGTAGCCGAACAGCTCATGCCCGCCGAAAAATTCCTGGACTCAGCATCAATGCTCAAGCTCGCTGAGTCAATGCTCCGGTCTTCCCTGCCGACCAACGAAGCCGACATTGCCCTTGAAATTGCCGTTAAGTCATTTATTCCTAATTTGTTATATTCCTCACAAGCGACAGAGGAAGCCCGCAAGACTGCCGAACTTTCCGTTCCTAAAACTCTCGGTCTTGTTCGCTCAGGTGAAATCATCATCTCCAAAGGCGAACGTATCAGCGAGAATGCCGTGCTGAAAATACAGTCATACGGCACATCGCGTCTGCTGCATGGTGAAAAGGATATCTCCTGGGTAATTATTTTAGGGAATCTCGGTCATACAGCGGCGATTTATTCGATTTTACTTTTATTCCTCTTCTACATCAGAAGGGCTATGTTTAATGACAACTTACAACTCGCCGGCCTCAGTTCGATGATGCTGTTTGTAGCTCTACAGGCCTGGGCGACACTGCATTTGAATGTAAGTTTCGCAGTCGAATATGCGGTTATTATTCCCACGCTTTCGATGCTGTTTGCCATATTATTTGACTCGCGGACTGCGTTTTACGCGACAGTAGCGATGGCTCTCTTACTGGCAGGTATTCGCGGTAATGACTATTCGACGGCGGTGGCGATGATGCTTGCCGGTATGTTTGCTGCTTATACAGTGCGGGATTTACAGAGTCGAACGCAGATTTTTAAGTCCATTTTTTCGGTGTTTTTGGGATTTGCCCTACCGATAGCTGCGCTTGGAGCGCAGCGTACGATAGAGCTGCCTGCATTGGGTTCGCAGCTCGTCGTCGCTCTCATCAATTCGGCAATTTCCCCGTTAATTACCTATGGAATGTTGTTTTTGGTTGAGCGTACGTTCAATATTGTCACTGATTTACGCCTGCAGGAATACGACAACCTCGATCATCCGCTGATGGTGGAATTATCCGAAAAAGCACCGGGTACGTATCAGCATACACTGACCATTGCCAGACTCTCGGAGGCAGCAGCCCGGGCAATTGGTGCCAATGCTTTATTGGCAAAGGTTGGAGCATATTATCATGATATCGGGAAAATTGCCAAGTCGGAGTATTTTGTGGAAAATCAAATAAATATTGACAACAAGCACGACCGTCTGCATCCGCGTAAAAGTGCATCCGTTATCCGCGAGCACGTCGAAGAGGGTATCGAGCTGGCACAGGAATACAAGCTGCCACGAAGGATTTCCGACTTTATTCCGATGCATCATGGTACAATGCTCATTAAGCATTTTTATGCAAAAGCACTGGAAGAAGCTGAGGCAAACGGCGGCGAGGTCAATGAAGAGGATTATCGGTATCCCGGTCCGAAGCCGGCCACCCGTGAAACGGCAATTGTGATGCTTGCTGATGCTGCCGAGGCACTCACGCGGGCACGGAATGATGATGACCGTGATGACTTTGAGCAAACAATGGACTCGATTATTCGCGATCGATTACTCGATGGTCAGTTCGATACCTGTGATCTGACGATGAAAGATCTACTCCTGATCAAAGAAGCATTTGTGAAAAATCTCGTCGGTATTCACCATCATCGTATTCAATATAAGCCACTGCCGGGTGATGAAGCGAACGATTCCGAGCATGCTTAAAGCGTTTTCATTCACGTAATTACATCAGTCCTCCTCCTCACGACGTGCAATGAGTACATGCTTCAACGAGAGGCAGGCCTCCTCATCCTCTCTGACGCACACGGGTTATCTGCTCCCGTATCGCATTCTCCTGCCGAAGCACGAAACACGTACCGTTTTCCCCTTCATGGCGCCACTTATTCCCTGCGCTCAGTCCCGGTTAGGATTATAAGAGCAGCAACTATAAATACTATATTTTTAATAATATACTGACCGATCAGGGATGGTCGATACGGGAATGTGTCGAAGCATAAATGCGTCACCATGATCATCGGGAAAAATGTACCAATCATATGAATCAGCATCATGATAATGCTCACCGGCAGCGTTCTTCGGAACAGTACCCCAAGACCAATGAGCACCTCCCAATAGCCAAGGGCGGGAACAAAAATGTCGGCCGGAAACCACGGGAATGTGAGCGCTACCAGGTCATGAGCAGGACTGATACCGGCAATTTTCAGCGAGCCGAACCATACATAGACAATCGTTATAGAAATGCGCAGCCAGAGGTGTCCATGCCTTGTAATTGCAGTTCTGCAAGTGTGTAGGAAGGAATTTTTGGAGGGTTCAGACTTCATAAAATCACCGTTAAGAGAATAAAGAAACCGTTACTATTCAATCGGAACATATCATAATTGGTTGAAGTTTGTTTGCAAAAATACTGAATTTACCTGTATTCCCTGAGAAAGGAGCCGGGTAATGTACGGTCGGTACGATATGACTCCGTCGGCCTCATACCTGCAGACGATATGGTACGGAGGGCTGCGCGACAAAAACACGCTCGACAAACGACAGTAATTCGGTAATTTTGCTGTTCATTCTCTCCATTTTTCCACATTTCGAAAGCAGATTGTGCAGATTACAGACTCGACTATAGCAGTAATTACGGGTGCCTCCTCCGGTATCGGGTATTCATTGGCCGTGCAGCTTGCAGCTCGCGGTGCGGCCGTCGCCGTCATTGCCCGGAGAAAAGACCGATTAGATGAACTCGTTGATAAAATTACAGATACCGGTGGCAGAGCATTGGCAATTGTAGCAGATGTATCGGACGAAAGACAAGCCAAGGACGCAGTACGGCAGGCGATCGAACACTTCGGTGGTATTACCCTGCTTATCAATAATGCCGGTCGCGGCAATCTGGCCTCGGTCGAGGATACACCGAGTAGTCAGCTCGCATCGATATTCGGGGTGAATGTCTATGCTCTCTGGTACACTACCTCTGTCGCTCTTCCGGTGATGAAGCAGCAGGGACATGGCGCGATTGTGACTGTGTCATCCGTCGCCGGAACTATTGGCTATCCCTATGATTCTGCTTATGTTGCAGCCAAACATGCCGCGATTGGTTTTCACGCTTCCCTGCGGGCCGAGCTCGTTGAAACGGGAGTTAGTTCGTATGTCGTCTGCCCCGACGGTGTCACGACCGAATGGGGTAGTGTGACCGAAGGAGGAGCAATCGGCGAACTCTTCATGGGTGGCATAAAACGTTCTCGTATGATCGCTCGTGAACGTGGACTTCCGCTTACGCCGTTGTCTAAAATGATCAGTGCAGAATCGGCAGCCGGACTCATAATTGCCGGAATTGAATCCGGTGAAGAGTCTGATATCTTTACTCATGAGGGCACGAGAGAGCGGGCAATTCGCGCAGCAACCGACCGCAGTGCAGTAGAACAGGAAATGCTTCCTCTCTTTCTCGGTATGCAGGCAGAATATGCAGATCGATTCCTGAAATCATAACTCATACGATAGTCAATTCCATGAAGATATCTTTTTTCCTCACTCTTTGTGTTTCTGCCGTGTTCTCCGTGACGTCCGCGCTTTCTGCTGTGGACTCATCGGCGACGAAGGGCGCACTCCATCGGCCGGAATCATGGTCCGTGCCGAATCGTGAGGTCTATCGTCCGAAGGTAGCCGTCGTGCTATCCGGCGGCGGAGCGCGAGGTCTGGCACAAATCGGCGTACTCAAGCAGCTGGAAGAAGCTGGAATTCCCATAGATTACATCGTCGGCACGAGTATCGGAGCAATTGTTGGCGGACTCTATGCTTCCGGGTATTCTGCTACACAATTGGACTCCATACTTGCCTCGGCTGAGTGGGAAAAAATCCTCTCTCTTCGTGGTGAGCAGCAGCGCTCCGATCTCTTTCTTGATCAAAAAATTGAGAATGACCGTAGTCTGCTGACCGTATGGTTTAATAATCTCAATGTTGTCATTCCGCAGTCCATCTCCGGCGGTACACGGCTGACGTCACTGCTACAAGAACTCATTTGGAATGCTCCCTATCATGCAGGCGGTGATTTTAATTTGCTCAAAATACCCTTCCGCGCTGTAGCCACAGATCTCGTCCGCGGCAGAGTCGTCGCTCTCAAGTCCGGCAATCTCGTCAACGCTATCAAAGCTAGCGCTACGGTTCCCCTGCGGTATTCACCAATTACTATCGACTCAATGATCCTTGTCGATGGCGGAATATTAGCAAATATCCCGGTCGAAGTAGCCGATGAATTTGCACCGGATATCGTGATTGCTGTCAATACGACGTCGCCGATGCTGCCCTCGTCCGAACTCAACACCCCCTGGAATGTCGCCGATCAAGTCGTGACGACCATGATGCTTCAGCAGAAAATGGTGCCTACCCATTCAAAAGTCAAGTATTTCTTCTCGATTGAGCCGCAATTACGGGACTGGAAAAACTCTGACTTTTCGGATATTCATTGGTTAATTTCTCAGGGCGCTGCTGCTGCTGCGCCGGCAAAAGACGCGATCGCCGAAATGCTCACGAGGGTCGAAGATTCAATTTTTCAAGCACGATACCTGCTGCCCTACCTTCCAGAGCGCATGGCATCGCTGCAGATCACCGGAGCCCATTTTTCGAGCAAAACTCTCTTGGCCGAGAATAGTGCATCTCCCCTTGTCAGCTCACGTGTAGAAGTCCGGGATATCGGCAGATTCGTCCGGGAAGCTCTTACACCTGCCGTTCAATCAACTCTTGAGTCCATGCACTGGTCGCTTGTCGATGGCTCAACAATCGCGAGTACTATGCGAACCTATCCGAAAGTCAATCGCCTCATTCTCCTGTCGTCGTCGGAGGCAATTGATGCGCTGTTTGGTAATTCCCCACCGGCTATAGAATATTATTCCCCTGCGGAAGTAAAGCAATTAACCGATCGAATTACCAAGAGATTACGCAAGGGCGGCTTGTCGTTTGGAAGAATTGAAGCCATTGATTTTGATCCGACACTCGGACAGTTAACCGTGAAGCTCACCGAAGGAATTCTCCATTCTATTATTACGTACGGCAATTCTATTGTGCCTCAGTCGGTGATTCTCCGGGAATTCGCGACCGGCACGACGAACCCACTCGTCAGCTCCTCTTTGCAGACTAGCTGGGATAATATTCACAGTTCGAACTATTTCTCCCGAATAGATTTCACACCAAAATTCACTGACAGCGGCATGGTCGATATTCATGTTCATCTCCAAAGTCAGCCGAATGAACGCTTGCGAATTGGGGCGCGGATAGACAATGAACGCAGCGCGCAGGCATCGGTGGATTTTATACAGGAGCACCCATTCGGTATCGACAACAGAGCATTCCTCAGGGTGATGGGCGGCGGACGTAACTTCACATCAGTCATAGGGTTGGAAGCTTTTCGAATTTTTACTTCGTTTTGGTCGGACGCCATCAGCGGTTATTGGGACGCACGGGATATCTACACTTACCGCCGCTCGACGAATAAGAGGGGTGATCGCTTCGAATTTGAGCGCTCGGGTGAGCAGTCGGTCGAACGCTACGGTCTACGGGCAGAGCTTGGACGTCAGCTTGAGCGTAAAGGTAAATTTTATGTGCAGTTTCGTCTCGAAGAGCAGAGAATCTTCGATAAAAACGCCAGCAACCGTGTTGATTTCCAACCGCTTGGCGCCATAAAGATTGCAGCTCGATTCGACACGCAGGACAGGAACGAACTTCCGTCAGAGGGGCGCATTCTCGACATGAATCTCGAATCAACGATACTTAATGCGCCTAATGCGTTGAATTTTTCGAAAGTAGAATTGAAATATAAAGCCACCCTGAGTGTGGGAAGTTCGGCCTTTTCGCCAACGGTGCATTTTGGCTTTGGTGATGGGACGATGCCGGTATCCGAACAGTTCTCCCTCGGCGGTGAAGACATGTTCTACGGCAAGCGTGAGGACGAAGAGCGCGGGCGTCAGATAGCACTCACGTCGCTAGAATACAGGTTCAAATCTCCGGTGAGCTTATTCTTTGATACGTATCTTTCTACGCGCTACGACATGGGAGCAGTATGGGAAAATTTCTCGACCATTAAATTCAGCGGGCTCAAGCATGGACTCGGACTTGCGCTCCAACTTGATACGCCGCTTGGCATTGCGAAGGTCTCCGTCGGCAGAAGCATCTATTTTATTACAAATCCTGACGGTGCTGTTCGCGGGCCGATTCTCGGGTATTTCAGTATTGGTACAAAACTCTAACAGCTATACAGTTATCATGGAATCAACCTCCCTTATTAATCTTGAATCATTGCTCGAGCTCAGCGCGCGACTTAATGAATCGAACGACGAAGAATTCATTTTAAATTCGACGCTTCTGACGCTGATGGGGAAATTGCGTATCGTCCGGGCATGTGTTTTACTGCCAACGGATGAACAGTCAACATTCGAGATTGCCCTCAGCAAGGGACGCACGCAGCTTGTACAGGTCGATTACTTTATGATACGCTCGCTCCGGGAATTAGATGCCGAGGTCGAATCTGAACAACCACTTACGTCTGCCGGCTATGTGTATGTGATGCCGCTCTGCTACCACCAATCGCTCCTCGCCGGGCTGTGTCTCGGAAGACCGATGCTGGCTGAATTAACTCCCGAAGAACGCCATTATGCGTCGCTCGTCTGTACCATTGCCGCCAATGCCCTTCAAAATGCCCGCTCTACCCAGTCACTTCTGCGCTCACGTACCCAGATCGAAATCCGAAATCAACTGGTGACGGCGATGTTTGAAATGAGTCGTGAATTCAGCACCGTCCTCTCACGGGATCAGATCCTGAAGATGTTTTCGTATCGCCTCATGGGACAGCTAATGGTCAGCAGGTTCTCAATGTTTCTCCGCAAGCCGGATGATACATTTGAGGTAATAATCAATCGCCTCGGCACCGACATACCACAGGATTATCTCCGCGAATTTGCGGGAATTACGCTGCCTACGGTAACGGAGTACATTCCTACATCTTCAGAAATTAAAGAATTTACCGAGTCTCATGGTATCAAGGTCATTTCACAGATGATGATACAGGGCGAGGTCAAAGGAGTGCTCGTCGTGGGCAAAAAAATGCATGGCGAGCTCTTCACACGCGATAATGTGTCATTCGTCGAAGCCCTCGGCAATACAACGATTTCCGCACTTGAAAACGCCCGCCTCTTTCAGGAGGAAGTCAATAAAAAACGTCTTGAAAGTGAGCTCGCACTCGCTCATGACATTCAGGCCAAGCTTCTGCCCGGCAAAATTCCCCATCTACCCGGGTGTGACCTGGCTGCAGCGAGCATTTCATCCAAGCAGGTCGGTGGCGATTATTATGACTTTATTCCGCTCTCCGCTACCGAAATGCTGATCGCCATTGCCGATGTTTCCGGCAAAGGTATGCCCGCTTCCCTCCTCATGGCGAATGTTCAGGCGGCCTTACGCGTACTGGCGCCGCTTCGTCTCGAATTGCCCGATATGATAGAACGTATCAATGCAATTATCTATCAGAATACGGGAGCAGATAAGTTTATTACGTTTTTCTGTGGAATTATCAACTCAGAGACCGGTTGCTATCGCTATATCAATGCCGGACATAATCCGCCCTTGCTCCTGCGTGCCGATGGTACGCTGAAAGAACTCAAAGAAGGTGGAATTATCCTCGGAATTCTCGATACTCCGCCACCATATTCCGTAGGAAGTGTGACCATTGCCCCCGGAGAAACACTGCTGCTCTTCACGGATGGCGTCTCAGAAGCGATGAACCCGGAAGATGTCGAATTCGGTGATGCACAGACGTGCGCCACCCTCCGCGAATTATCTGCATTACCGGCAGCCGAATTGGTCAAAGGATTTATTCGTACGGTTCAGGCGCATGCCGGGAGCGCGCCTCAGTCGGATGACATTACCCTTGCAGTACTTAAGCGCTTGTAACTACTCGACATGAGCACCCGATACCCGAAATACATCCTCTTGATATCGCCTACTCTCAGTCGATGAATGTCACCACAGATCGACTACACTACGATGAGAATTTTTTCCGTTCTGTCGCCACAATAGTCATTACCCGCCCCAAATCCCGTATTTTTGCGGTGATACACGATGAGAATGTTATCCGGTGTTTGCGCTGGCTACTGATGATACCCCTCGCATCTCGTCGGAACGACAAGTGTCAGAGAACGCGATGATGGATTTTAATGAATGAGTGTTTCTATGAATACTGACGAACTCCAGGCTCTCCTCGACGCTGCTTTACAAGCCGAATATTCTCAGCGGCTTGCTGATGCAGAGCATCTCACGGAGCGCATTGCCGCCTACTACGACTCAATCGTTGAAGGTTCACCGGACGGTCCGAATGCGGCCCTGTCCAGCGCGGCACTCGATGCAGCCATGCTCCCACTTTTTGTGCATGCGTTTCACGTAGGAGGAGCAGTGACGTTTCGTTTAGGTAAATTTTCCAATTCATTGAAATTACAAAATAATGCTTTGCAATTATGGGAAATACTGCATGATGACAAGCATGCAATTGAACAAAAAATTTCCCTCGCGGCATTATTTTCACTTGAAGCGTGGGAAGGCTATAATTATCTCATTGCCGAAGAGTATTTGCAGAGTGCGCTTGATCAGAGTACGGAGATTCATCGCCGAAAGATGGAGTCGCAGGTGCATGAGCGTCTTGCCGACCTCTACATGCATCAGAAATCCTGGGGGAAATTTGCCGAGCATTTCCGGCGATTTGTGCATATTAAAGACGAGCTCCAGGAGGAAGAGGCTCGTGAACAAGCACTAAAATTCGAACGGGAAAAAGAAAAAGCACGTCTCGAAGCTACCGAATCGCTCCTGCATCGAATGCTACCGCCTACAATCGTCACTCGGATGATGAGCGGCGAGACGACAATCGCAGATTATCATGACAATATTTCTGTTTTATTTGCTGATATCGTTGGATTTACTCCACTTGCGACGGATATGTCGGCCACGTCGCTCCTCAAATTTATGAATCTGCTGTTTGAACGGTATGATGAGATTGCCCTCACTCATGGCTGTGAACGTATTAAAACCATCGGCGACGGCTATATGGCTATCTGCGGCGCTCCCGTCAGTGCAGAGGACCACCACCGGAGAATAGCAGCGATGGCGCTCGATATGCAATATTACGCCACACACATCCATCCGGAGCATCATGGTCTTCTGCCCGAAGGAATGGAATTCCATGTTCGCATCGGTCTCCACTGTGGTCCGATAGTCGCCGGTGTGATCGGCACCGGTAAAATCAGCTATGATATTTATGGCGATACCGTCAATATTGCAGCGCGGATGGAGTCGCATAGCGAACCGGATAAAATCCATGTAAGTAAAGAATTTAGAGAGGCTGCCACGAGTTTTGAAGATGCCATAGGTATCACTTTTATCGATCGTGGCACTCTTGATATTAAAGGAAAAGGACTCATGCATACCTACTTTTTGGAGCGCCTCCCGGTGTCGCCCTTCGATCCAGCCGAGAATGAAGGCAAGTAGGAAAGTCAAAAACGTCCCTCATCCGTGGCAATCTTCCCTACTGATATGCAGCGTGACGATTGCACCGGAAGGGAAAATTACAGAGGAAAATACTGTTTACGAACAATTGATGTAAAAAAAAGTATGACCGTAACTATCGATAAGAACTCCGGCTTTTGCTGGGGTGTCGTGCGCACAGTACAGATCGCCGAAGAGAGTCTGACCATTGATCCGAATGTCTATGTATTAGGACATATAATCCACAACCCCAGAGAAATTGAGCGGTTAGAGATGAAAGGGCTCAAGACGATTTCCGTTGCCGACTTCGACTCAATTGCCGGGACGGGCGCCAAAGTACTCATACGAGCACATGGCGAGCCGCCGGAGACGTATCGCAAGGCTCTCGGACTGGGTATCGAAATCATTGATGCTACCTGCCCGGTGGTGACCAAATTGCAGGAACGAGCTCGGAAATTCTATATTCAAGGATATCAGGTCGTTATTTTTGGCAAAAAAGATCATGCAGAAGTGCTCGGCGTGCGCGGGGTATGCAATGACGAATGCCTCGTCGTCAAAAATGTCGACGATGCATTAGCCCATGTCGATTTGACCAAAAAGACGGTGCTTTTCTCGCAGACAACGATGGACAGACCTGGTTTCAGTCTTATCGCTAAAGCATTGAAAGAAAAGATTACAGAAGAAGTAATTGTCGATACGATGGAAAACATTGCAACCGAATTTCACGCCAAAGACACGATCTGCGGTCAGGTATCCGGACGTGAGAATCACTTAGCAAAATTTGCCGCCGATAATGATGTGATTATTTTTGCAGCCGGAAAAGCTTCTTCAAATGGCAAAGTGCTCTTTGACGTGTGCAAATCTGCGAATCCCCGGACGTATTTTATTGAAGATATTTCAGAACTTCAGCCGCAGTGGTTCGACAATGCAAAGACCGTCGGTATCAGCGGTGCAACGAGTACCCCGCAGTGGTATATGGAACTCGTCAAATCAGCGATAGAAGGCAAAGTCCCGGCGAGGGATTACGAACTCCCGGTGCTTCAATAACGCAGGCATTTTGCTTTAGCTGTTGCATACAATTACTTGAAAATAATATTCTATTACAATTATCTACAGAGGTCGTATATGATGGCTTTAAATCTCATTTTGATAGCAGTCGCTGCATTTATGCTGACGATTACCTTTATAGTTGTCGCGCAGGAAATCAGCGTGTGGCTCGGCATCGGTATGTTTGTCGCAAGCTGCTATGGCGCCTATAAAATCATCGGCTCCCGTCTGACGAAATTATAATCAGACGATACAGCACTCTTTACGAACGCTCCGTACCGCGCGTTCTTTATCGTAATGACTTCCCGCCGGCGTAGCCTATTATATCGGTCGGGAAAGTGCGGTATGTGTTGGTTCTGCGCCCTCCCGGCATGATTTATATTCAATTCAGCTCTCATGCAAGTAAAAAAAATCATACGAACGCTTTTGAATGTGCTTCATCTTGATCTCAATAAGGGTCTTGAATATGACAGGCTTACAAAAGTGATTTTACAGAAGGTCATCAGGCAGGATTCGAATTGTATCGATGTCGGATGTCATGTCGGTGAAATTCTTGATATTATGCTCAATCAATCGCCTCGGGGTTCACACTTCGGCTTTGAGCCAATTCCTTCCTTTTACACAGCGTTACACAATACCTACAAGAATAGAGCGACCATCTATCCCTACGCTTTGTCGGATTCGGATGGTATGACCACCTTTCAGTTTGTAAAAAATGCACCAGCTTTTAGCGGGATACAAAAGCGACAGTATGCTGTTTCTACCCCGGAAATCGAGGAAATTACCGTGGAAATGAAAAAGCTCGATGATGTCATACCGGCTGATATTCCAATTACTCTCATTAAAATCGATGTCGAAGGTGCTGAGTTTCCGGTGCTCAAAGGCGCACGGAATCTCTTGCTGCGCAACAAGCCAACCATTATATTTGAATGTGGGTTAGGAGCAAGTGACTTTTACGGCACCAAGCCCGAATCCGTCTATAATTTTTTGACCACTGACATCGGCTTGAAAATATCGACATTACGCATGTATCTTAATTCAAAAATGTCGCTTTCTGAACATGAATTCTGCGACCTCTATTTGACCAATAAAGAGTATTATTTCGTTGCCTATCCTTAAGCGTACCCCTTTACAGATGAACATTATCCCGGAGATTTCATGAATTCTATATTTACTGTTTCCGAATCGCAAAAAGTCATTCAACGTATCGAACAATTAACGCCGACGACGACTGCTCTTTGGGGAAAAATGAGCGTCGCACAAATGCTCGCCCATTGCAATGTAACGTATGAAATGATCTATGAGAATATTCACCCTAAGCCCAATTTTCTCCTTAAATTACTACTGAAGATGTTTGTAAAAAATGCGGTCGTCACCGAAAAGCCGTATAAGAAGAGTTCGCAAACGGCACCGGCATTCCTCATCAAAGACGACAAGAATTTTGAAGCAGAAAAAAAGCGCCTTATCGATTATATCACAAGAACTCAACAGCTTGGCGAATCTCACTTTGATAATAAAGAATCACATTCATTCGGCAGACTCACGAAAAATGAATGGAACAACATGCTCTACAAGCATTTAGATCATCATTTACATCAATTTGGAGTATAACGTTATCCGACAAACAGCTACCCACTCTTTCCCAACCATTTATGAAAACATTGGCGTTCATACTCCTTCTTGCTAGTGCGATTATCGCCGCTTCGACGCCTACGTATTCACAAAGCTACCGCCTGTCTCCGGGGAATTCACTGCTCCTGACCGGAATGATGGAAGATCAGCAAACGCTTATTATTTCACAGGTTAATACATCTTCGAAATCCCTTAATTTCCGCTGGAAAAAGCTCAGCGCCTCTGTTCCCGAAAAATGGGAATCCTCTATCTGTGATAATCTTATCTGCTATACAAGTCTCGTCGATAGCGGCGCAATGAGTGAGCTCCTGCCGGGAGATTCGAGCTATATCTTGCTCCATATTACGCCGCGTGTAACGTATGGTGAAGCGGTAATTCGTTATCTGATATGGGATAATGCTACTCCATTGATAATCGATACCCTGACCTTTACTCTGGTCGTCAGTCCAAATTCTGCACCTGAGAATATGGCGCGCAATGAAGACATAATTCTCTTTCCGAATCCGACACACGATGCGATATCACTCACCACGACAACGCCGACAGATTATACCTATTCGATGACAGATATGCTCGGTACTCTGCTGATGTCAGGCACGGCTTCCGCTGCTCCGCTCACGCTCGACCTGCATGACTATCCCATTGGAGTATATACTCTTACAATTATAACCGGTAATAAACATTCTACCCGTCTATGTATAAAACTATGAAATACATTCTCCTCCTTGTGTTCGTTTGCTCGTCCTTTCTTGCCTCTGCCCAAAAACCAATTACCTGGTCAGCCGGAATGAATCTTGCCGCAAATTCCTTTGGGAATTTACATCCGCGCATTACCGTTGATGGCCGCGGTAACCCCTTGATTATATGGGGAAGAGCTTCGGGTGAAAGTCTTTTCTTCTCTCGCTACGACGGTAAGAATTTCACTGCGCCGAAGCAGGTGAATCCAATGGGCATACCCATAGCCACCGCAAGCTGGATGGGTCCGCAAATTGCCTCCAAAGGTGACACCGTCTATATCGTGATGAAGCAAACACCGGAGAATCTCAGTACGAGTCATATTTATTTGGTGTCTTCCTTTGACGGTGGCAAGAGTTTTTCACCCGCAGTTCGGGTCGATGCAATCGCCGATAGTTTGTCGCGCTTCCCGACAGTCACCGTTGATGACAGGGGCAATCCTATTGTAGCATTCATGAAATTCAACGCTGCATTTATGGATTCCCGCTGGGCAGTAACGAGATCTACCGACATGGGTAAAACATTTTTACAAGATGTAAAAGCAAGCGGTTACAGCGGAAAGAATGCCTTGGTCTGTGATTGCTGCCCGGGTACGATACTCTCAACTCCCGGGGTAACGGCCATGCTGTACCGCGACAATCTCAGTAATATCCGGGATATTTGGGCAGGTATTTCAAGGGATGAGAGCGCAACGTTCGCTAGCGGATTTCATGCAGAAAACACGAATTGGAATATAAATTCTTGCCCTGCAACCGGTCCGGATGGAGTGATTATCGGTGATTCCCTCTACAGCGTATTCATGAGTAGCGGCACAGGCAGCGCGCGCACCTACCTGAGTTCATCCTCACTTACGAAGAGTTCCGTTAGCACTGTCACACGCTTAGGAGGTACTATTAATGGACTAAGCCAGCAGAAATACCCACGGATCGCTACCGATGGCACGGCACTTGCTATCGTTTGGCGGCAAACCGTGAACGGAGTGGCGCAGCTTCCGATAGGATTTACGCCGTCAGTCGGCGCACCGTTAGTCTATGATACTGTTGATCTTGCAGATATTACAACGGTCGATGTGGCTATGCATAATGGCACGGTGTATGTCGTGTGGGAAGATGATAACAGCGGTACTATCAAGATTCGCACCGGCAGCTATGCATCGCCCTCCACTGTCGAAGAATTAACGGAATCGGACATGAAATTATACCCGAATCCGGCGGAGAATATCCTGCATGTCTCTGCCGCGCCCGCTCAAGGAAATGTGAGAATTTACAATCCCTTGGGCGCGATTGTTCTCGAAACGGAGCAATCACCCGCTATCGATGTAACTGCTTTAGTTCCGGGAGTTTATTTTATCCATACAGGGAATCGGTATCGCACATTTGTTAAACGGTAGGAGTGCTAGGAATGAATGGAGTCGTGCATCACATCGAAATGTATGTATCCAATCTTGAACGTTCGACACAATTCTGGCAATGGCTTTTGACTGAAAAATTCACCTATTCTGTCTTTCAGCGGTGGGAATTCGGCATAAGTTTCAAGCTTGGGGAGACGTACATTGTATTTGTGCAAACCGAGGATAATTATAGAGATACCATTTACAACAGAAAAAACACCGGTCTCAATCACCTGGCATTTCATTGCGATAGTCGTGAATTTGTCGATACTCTTACCGCCGAACTTCTCAAAAAAAACATTCCCCTCCTCTATGCTGATAAACACCCTTTTGCCGGGGGTGAAGATTATTATGCCGTTTACTTTGAAGATCCCGACAGCATCAAAGTGGAAATTGTGGCCTCAGGCCTTACTCTCGATTACCCCATTAATTACAAACCACTTCCATGAAACAAAAAATCAAACATCATAAAACCATCTGGCTCAAGTATGACTTACCCGCCGGACTTTCTGTATTCTTAGTAGCCCTACCTCTTTGCTTAGGAATTGCCCTCGCCTCCGGTGCGCCGCTCTATGCAGGGTTAATTTCGGGTATCATAGGCGGCATGGTTGTATCGCTTATCAGCGGTTCGCAGCTTGCCGTGTCGGGTCCTGCCGCCGGACTCACCACTCTCGTCGCAGCATCGATTATATCCCTCGGCGATTACCGCATATTTTTACTAGCCGTGATGGTGGCCGGCTTGTTTCAGGTAGTGCTTGGCGTGCTGAAGCTTGGGACGATTGCCAATTATTTCCCGTCGTCGGTGATAAAAGGAATGCTTGCTGCTATTGGGGTTATACTCGTGTCGAAGCAGATACCGCTTGCGATTGGATACGATCAGCCGGACTTCTGGACGAGCGGCTTTCCGCAGATTTTTTCTACCGGACATTTTTTAGGTAACATTCAGAATTTTTATGAACATACGACAGAAGGTGCGATACTTGTTTCTGTTGTGTCAATTGCGCTCTTAGTGCTGCTCCAACATCCAATTGCCAAGAAATTCAAAGTAGTTCCCGCGCCGCTCGTGGTGGTGGTCGCCGGGATTCTCCTCAATATGTTTTTCACGAATGCAGTGCCGGATTTTTCGCTGAAAGAAACGCAACTGGTGCATATTCCTTCCGGGATTTTTGCGAATATGACGTTCCCGGATTTTTCTAAACTCTTTACAACCACTGAGATTTGGAAAGATGGTGCTATTATTGGTTTGCTTGCGACGCTTGAGACTCTCCTCTGCATCGAAGCCGTCGATAAGCTCGATAAACATAATAGAATTACGCCGGTTAATCGTGAACTCATCGCCCAGGGAATCGGTAATATGACGTGTGGCTTATTGGGTGCCATTCCCTTAACAGCCGTCGTCGTCCGCGGGGCTGCCAATGTCGATGCGGGGGCTCGCTCCAAGCTTTCGGCATTTACCCATGGACTCTTTCTGCTTCTTGCAGTGGTGACTATCCCGTTTATTCTCAACAAAATACCCTATGCTTCACTCGCTGCTATTCTCTTAGTTACGGGGTTCAATCTCACCAAACCCAAGCTCTATAAAAATATGTGGAGCTTAGGCACCAAACAGTTCATCCCGTTTTTAATTACCATAGTCGTGATTTTGTCCACCGATTTGCTTGTCGGGGTTAGTATCGGATTATTGATATCCATTTACTTTATTATTCAGAATAATTTCCGGGCAGATTATAAAATTACCGATATAAGCCGTGGTAGTACGAAGGGATACAATATCAAGCTCAATACGAATGTTACGTTTTTGAATAAAGTCCGCCTTCGCGACGCGCTCGATGATATCCCTGAAAACAGTGTGCTCGTCATCGATGGCAGTGACAGTACGTTTATCGATTATGACATCCTTGAAATTATCAGTGAATTCCACAATAAAGCAATTGACAAAGGAATTGAAGTCTTGCTGAAAGGCATCGAACGCGTCAATGTGACGGCGGTGCATTGATAGTTGTAAGTTGGTAAGTCGTAAGTCGATAAGTTGTAAGTCGATAAGTTGTAAGTCGATAATCAGATATGCTCTATTAGCTTTTTAGTCCCTTTAGTCCCTTTAGTCCCTTTAGTCCCTTTAGTCCCCCAAAATCTTCAAAAAAAAAAGGCGTACTCAAAATATAGTACGCCTTTTTACAATTATCCACCCTTACTCTTCATCCGTTCTCAGTTTTTCCAGGACTGACAAATCTTCCAGAGTCGTGGTGTCTCCACTGATTGTAGTACCGGAGACGAGCTCGCGCAGCAGGCGGCGCATAATCTTGCCACTCCGTGTTTTGGGTAATGCTTCGGTGAAGCGAATCTCGTCAGGACGGGCGATGTGACCGATTTCGACGCCGACATGGGCACGGAGTTCTTCTTTGAGTGTGGCAAGATTGACATTTGCGCCTGTCTTGAGCGTGACAAACGCTACGAGCGCATTTCCTTTTAATTCATCGGGTTTAGCGACGACTGCAGCTTCAGCTACTGCCTTGTGCGACACAAGCGCGCTCTCGACTTCGGCGGTGCCGAGACGGTGACCGCTGACATTCACCACGTCATCGACTCTGCCCATGATCCAGAAATATCCGTCTTCGTCTTTCCGTGCGCCGTCGCCGGTGAAGTACCAGCCCTGATGCTTGTCTGTCGGTGGGAAATTACTCCAATACGTTTCTTTATAGCGCTTTTTATCGCCAAAAATCGTTCGCGCCATGCCGGGCCACGGATGCTTGACGACAAGTAATCCTCCCTCGTTGGGTTCGCATGACGTGCCGTCTTTCCGCACAACATCGGCTAATATTCCCGGTAAAGCTTTCGTCGCGCTTCCGGGCTTAGTTGTTGTCACGCCGGGAATTGGAGCAATCATTATGCCGCCTGTTTCCGTCTGCCACCATGTATCGACAATCGGACATGTATCCTTGCCAATCATCGACCGATACCACATCCATGCTTCCGGATTGATGGGTTCGCCCACCGTACCAATCAGCCGAAGTGACGATAAATCATGCTTTAACGGATAGCCATCACCCCAGCGGATAAACGCCCGGATAGCAGTCGGCGCTGTATAGAATATCGTCACTCTATGCCGCTCGATCATATCCCAGAATCGGTCGGGTTGAGGGAAATTCGGCGCGCCTTCATAGAGAAGCACGCTTGCACCATTGGCGAGCGGACCATAGACTATATAGCTATGTCCGGTCACCCAGCCGATATCGGCAGTACAGAAATAGAGATCGTCATCCCGCACATCAAAGACAGCTTTCGTTGAATACGCGGCATGCGTCAGATACCCGCCGGTTGTATGAACAATACCCTTTGGCTTTCCGGTCGAACCGCTGGTATAGAGGATGAAATGCGGATGTTCGCTCCCAAGCTCCACGGCCGGAATATTCGATGGCGCGCCGAGCATGAGATCATGCCACCAGTGGTCACGTCCGGCTTTCATGGTTACCTCACCACCGGTCCGTCGGAGTACAACACTATGCCGCACGGAAGGACAATGATCGAGTGCCTCGTTGGCAGCATGCTTGAGATTGACTTCCGTGCCACGGCGATAGGCGCCATCCTGCGTCACAAGGACCACTGCTTGAGAGTCATTTATCCGTTCACGGAGCGCCTCGGCTGAGAAACCGCCGAAGACGACATTATGAGTCGCTCCAATGCGCGCGCAGGCAAGCATTGCAATCACCGCTTCGGGCACCATACCCATGTAAATTGCTACGACATCGCTTTTTTGCACGCCGAGCGAACGTAATATTCCGGCAAATTTGCACACTTCAAGGTGCAATTGAGAATAGGTCAACGTGCGGATATCACCCGGCTCACCTTCCCAGATGATAGCTGCTTTATTCCTCCGCCAGGTGGTGAGATGACGGTCGAGACAATTGAAGGAAATATTAATTTTCCCGCCGGAGAACCACTCAGCTTTTGGATTATTCCACTTAAACGCCACATTCCACTTGCGGAACCAATCGAGCGTTTCGGCCTGCTCTGACCAGAATTGCACAGGGTCTTTTTCGGCTTTTTTGATGATTGAATCTAATTTACTTTGCGAGTTAATCCATGCTTTTTCAATGAATTCCTTTGGTGGAGGGAATGTTCTGTGTTCGTGCTGCATCGATGAGATTGAGTCTTTTTGCGGAGTAGAATTTGTGTCCATAGCTGTTTCGTACGATTAATGAATAAACAAATACCTAGAAAGCACGTGCGGTATAATGCACGCAACTCTTGACAAATATAACACCAATCCAAAGAATTCGCATCGAACAAATCACCCAAAATGTTATATTGCGCTTACAATATTCAAATAATTTCTTGAAGTAACTGCTCCATCTATTCCTGAGGTATGTTCATGAACATTTCGTCGTCTTCCTCTCTTCGTTCCCTGCTTTTTTCTCTCGTTCTTACTGTGTTCTTCATAGGCGCGACGCCCGCGTTTTCTGCCGACGGAGACACGATTAAAGTGCGCCCGATAGAATTTCTCGGTAATCAAAAAGTATGGTTTGTATGCCCTCCCAAGGGCGTCCATTACCAAAAAGTACTCATGAATTACAAGCTCCGTTGTCCTCCCGGTAAGCCCTGCGGTGAATGGGATTACCTCTATTATGTGTTTATTACCAAGCCGAATAATCCGCAGCGGTATGAAATTATGCGTTATATTTCTCCCTATGGTAATGGACTCTCTCTTGGCAGTGGATTTACATGGACAATGGACGTCACGGATTTTTCATCGTTATTGCATGACTCGGTCTTTATCGATGCCAATATGCGCAATCCCTGGGATGCAAATGTAATGCAGGAAGACCTGGAGCTCACGTTCGATTTCATCGTCGGTACGCCGCCGCATGAAGTGCTGAATGTGATTCCTCTCTGGGACGGTAATCCACAATATGGGCAGCCCACTTCAATTGAAAATTTCCTCACACCGAAAAAAGGATATATATCTAAAGATGTCAAAGGAGCTAAGCTCCGCGTCACACAGACGGGTCACGGATTCGGGCAGGAACCGGACAACTGTGCCGAGTTCTGCGACAAAATTCAATATATCAAAGTACGCGGTGACTTACAATACTCACGCCACGTATGGCGCGAAACATGCGGCCTCAATCCTGTTCCAAAGCAAGGCGGCACCTGGGTCTATAGCCGTTCAAATTGGTGTCCCGGTGCAGAAGTGACGCCTTTTGATTATGATCTGACTCCCTTCCTCAAGCCGGATGATTCTCTTGATATCGACGTTGATATGGAAGACTTTACCTTCCCCACCGGCGGACAAGGCACGCCACCAAATTATGTAATTACTTCGTATCTCTTTACCTACGGCGCACCAAGCTTTACGAATGATGTATCGCTTGAGCGCATTATTGCCCCAACCAAAGAAGATATCTTCAAGCGTCGTAATCCTATCTGCGGCAGCCCGATAATTATGATCCGAAATACAGGCAGTCAGCAATTGACGTCGGTCGATATTACGTACGGACTCAAAGGCGTCGGTTCCAAAACCTATACCTGGAAAGGGAATCTCGATTTTATGCAGGAAGTCGAAGTGACGCTCCCGTCGCTCGATTTAGGTACGACGAATAAAAACAACACCTTCGAGGTCACGCTCTCCAATCCGAACGGAAAAAAGGATGAGTATGCGGTCAATAATTACGGTGCCCGGGAATTCGTCGCGCCCCCGACCTATCCGAAAGACGTTGAGATCCGCCTCAAAACCAATAAAAACGCCGCTCAACAATATCAATGGACCGTTAAAAATTCAAACGGCGATGTCATTGCTGAAGGAAAAAATTACGAAGACAATAAGACGTACACCGAAAAGCTCTCTCTCGAGGACGGCTGCTACGAATTCCGGTTCACCAATAACTGGCACTATGGCCTCGATTGGTGGGCTACACGCTCGCAGCTCGGCAGCGGTTCCCTCAGCTTAGGCAGCGGCGCCTCTGTGCTTGCGACCTTCGATGGTGACTTCGGAACGGAGGTCTATCAGCAATTCCGTATCGCTCCGAAGCCGGAAGGTACTATCAATCTCGATACCATGAACTTCGGAACGATTCCGATGAACAAGCCCAAGAGAATGACTGCTGAGGTAACACCGAAGAATAATGAAGGGTTGCAGATTACGAGTGAACCATACGTCTTCCTCAAAAACAAAGGATTCACGATTGTCGAGACGATACCCGCTTTGGACAGCACAGGCAAGGTATTTATTCCATTTGGTGAGACCTTCCAGGTCGTCGTTGAATTTGCTCCGACAGCGACAGGTGCTTTCTCAGCCAAATTAAACATCCCGACCAACAGTGACTTTACTCCGACATTAGGAGTACGTCTCGTCGGAACAGCCGGTCCGGTTGGCGTCGAAGAGTACTCTGCAGAAGCCAAGCCCGCACTGCTGCTCGAAGCTGCACCGAATACGGTATCAACGGAAAGTATTATTTCTTTTGGAGTGGACTCTCCGACGCAAGTCGCTGCTCGTCTTGCTCTTGTGAATAATTTAGGACAAGAAGTAGCCGTCCTCTTTAATGGAAATAATGCTTCAACAATCGAGCACGTCACGCTCAATGGATTGGAATTCCCGTCGGGAATGTACCATCTTTCGCTTCGCGCGCTTGGCTCGACAACGGTCATTCCAATTGCAATTATACATTGAGTTCAGGTGTGATACTTCCTTCCTTCCTGCAGAAATACAAAAGCCGCATTCTCAAGTTGAATGCGGCTTTTTCTTTACCGGTAATGCTCTTTACGGTAGAGTGAATTCCCTTCTGAAATGATTCTTCTGTTTAATTATGCCTCCAATGATGAATGTCATTGTCATTGTAAATTCCGAGCCCTAATTTCGCAGTGTAATGTTCGCAGAACTTTCTAATTTTCAAATGGTTAGCTTCTGCGCTCATGGTAACATTCATTAATAGTATTCAAGGGAAATCTATGTCAAAAGTCGAAAAAAAACTCAATCATTGGAAGCATACAAAAGACCCCGTCATTACCGATGAAATTGAATCGGTATTAGATCATTATGTACCGGGGAAATGGACGTTCCATAATACCCACTACAAGATTACTCATCCGAATTTAGTGAATTATCATCATTGTAATCAGCATGGAGATTTCTTCCTCAATATCCATCATAACCATGGAGAACATAAAGACATCCTCCATCTTGTCGATATCTTGGAGCATATCCATTCCAACTGATTTCTCTCGGTCAGAATACCCAAAACGCCAAAACCCACGATTTTCCTCGTGGGTTTTGGCGTTTTTATTACAGCAGGTCCTATTTTTTACGAACCGGTATCCAGATTTCTTCCTCGGACTGTGGGTCATTATGCCGGTATTTGGCTCCCATGATCGCAAGATGCGGACGCTCATCGAGCAAATAGTCGGACGATGGTAGCCAGGTCCGGAAAATATGATCGTATGTCTTTTTCCCTTCGCTTGCCGGACCATGATGTACAAACACTGCATACATCCCTTCAGGAACGGTAATGCTTTCCATTCCTTCCGGAATATCTTGAATTTCCGAGACTTCCATTGCTGCCCATTTATCAAATTCCGCATGAGGGCTAAATGTAGAAAAAAATCCTATTGGAAAGACTTCCATGGAGTACAGGTCGGTGCCAAGAATGGACGAAATTTCATGCTTGCGTGGCATCAATGCACTCCAAAGAATGGCAGGATTCATGGTGGCAAAAGTCATTGGCCGGCGCATACCGATGAGGAGTTTTGCCGGGAGTATTTCTAACCGAGGAGCAGCTATTTCCATACGTTTATTTCTTTCTGATGGTACAAAGTAGTGGCGCACTATTTCTGCGCTTTGATGTTCGAAACTACCACTTCTCTCTCATTTCACAAAATATTCAAAGCGTAATTTCACATTCTGCTCCTGCTTCAGCACTCTCCGGTCTGTAACGGGTACATACAGGCGTCCCTTCCCACACAAGGAATTCCGCTGACAACAATCAAGAACGTTCCCCTCTATCAAAATTATCTTGGTCATCGGACAGCATTGCAGTAAATTGCACAAAATTAGTTCAGGAATTCTCCGTGCACGCAACGCTCCTCATCTTCGCAAAATATCCGCATCCGGGCACGGTCAAAACGCGCCTGGCTGCGACGATCGGTGATACAGTAGCCGCACAATTCTACACCCAAAGCGCAGAATATACCATACTGCAAGCTCATGCCGTGGGAGAATTTCTGGATATTCATATTTGCTACTCAGATGCCCGTGACGAAGACGTAATGAAACAATGGATGACAAATATTGGCCTTAAGACCTCCCTTATCCCTCAATTCGGCAGCACCTTAGGCGAGAGAATGCAGAATGCAATCGATTCCCGATTCCACGAATCTCCTACCGAACCGGTACTTGTAATTGGCACTGACGCGCCTGATATATCTGCCGATGTTCTCAGGTCTGCGCTCACCGCACTAACATCGAAAGACATCGTGCTTGGTCCTGCTGTCGATGGCGGCTATTACCTCATCGGAATGAATCAATACTATCCTTCCCTCTTTGATGATATCGCGTGGAGTTCGCCGATGGTAGCAATTCAAACCATTCAAAAAGCTGAAGAATTAAACCTCAATATCGCACTGCTCGACCCCCTAATCGATATTGATACCCTTCCCGACCTGCGTCAATGGCTGCGACTCGAAAGCACAGCATCCGACCATCCTTTATATGCACTTGCCCATCAACTCATTACTCATGAATAAGGTAGTATATCTTACAACCGAACGTCTCCTTCTCCGGCAATGGACCGATAGTGACCTGCCGCTGTATGCAGCCATGAATGCAGACCCGGAGGTGATGAAGTACTTTCCAAGATTGCAAACAGCCGAAGAATCTTCGACGTTTATCACCGCACAATCGACCAAGATAGCCGAGCTCGGTTATGGTTTATTTGCTGTTGAATTAAAACAACACGCTGATTTTATTGGGTTTATTGGTCTAAGCATTGCAACATTTGACGCCGATTTCACGCCCTGCACAGAAATTGGCTGGCGACTCCGGAAAGAATTTTGGAACAAGGGATATGCCACCGAAGGCGCGAGAGCTTGCCTGAAATTTGGATTTGACAACCTGCAACTCGACCATATTCATTCCTTCACAGCCGTACGTAATCTGCCGTCGGAACGTGTGATGCAAAAAATTGGCATGACGAAAATTGGGGAATTTCAGCATCCTCGTGTGCCGGTCGAAAGTGACCTCAGGCAGCATGTGCTTTATCGCATGCCAAGGACAGAATACATACATCAACAATCAATTTAATTACATACAATTCTAACACTTACACATACTTCTATGAATTATTTCGACTCAAAAGACCTCGGACGATTTGCCGAGGTTGGCACATTCCGCAAGGAATTAATGGATAAATTTTTCGACTATTACGGCGCTGTAACCGGCGTTGATGGCGCACTCTCCAAACGCGAAAAAGGACTCATCGCGCTCGCCGTCGCGCACACGCTGAAATGTCCGTACTGCATCGATGCATACACGACTGCCTGCCTCGAAAACGGTTCGAACCCCGACCAAATGACCGAGGCGATTCACGTGGCTGCTGCTATGGCTGCCGGGATTACCCTCGTTCACGGCACGCAAATGCTTGGTCATTTAGAACGTGCAGGTGCTGCGTAATTCTTTATTTATCAATTAGTAGTAATTATTATGTTCCAACCGAACGAAACGCAGATTCCTCAACTTGAGCTCCCGATTGTTCACCAGCCGAACAATTCGCTCTATAATTTCGAGCAAGCACTTGACAAGCATTCCCTCTTTCTCAAGCCGCTTTCGATCGACACTTTGCAGGTCAATATCACGAAATTGTGCAATCAGGCATGCCTGCATTGTCATGTCGATGCCTCGCCGAAGCGAACGGAAAGTATGGACATACGCACGATTGACGCTTGCCTGGAGATTCTTAGAAATCATCCTGAAATAAAAACAATCGACATCACGGGCGGCGCGCCGGAACTCAACCCACATTTCGATTATCTTGTTATCAATGCCAAAGTGCTCGGCAAGCATGTGATGGTGCGGCATAATCTTACCGTTACGCTAGACGGGAATCCCGTGACGAAGGAAAGCAAAGAATACCTGCCGGAGTTTTATGCCAAGCACCGAGTGGAGGTCATCTCTTCACTTCCCTATTATCAGGAATTTTTTACCGACAAGCAACGCGGTAAAGGTGTGTTTAATAAGAGTATTGAGAGTGCCCGGCGACTCAATGCAGAGGGCTTCGGGAAAGAGGGTTCGGGGCTGATGTTTAATCTTGTCTATAATCCCGTCGGCTCCTTCCTTCCTGCCGCGCAGGCGAGCTTGGAGCGTGATTTCAAGCATGAATTACGGGAGAAATTCGGCATCGAATTCAACCATCTCTACACGATGACCAATATGCCGATTCACCGTTTCAAGGAGAATCTTCAGCGTCGCGGCGGATATGAAGACTATATGGAAAAATTGCTCCATGCCTTTAATCCAAGCGCCGCGCAGGGCGTGATGTGCCGTTCGCTGATCAGTGTCGGCTACGACGGCGCGCTGTACGATTGCGATTTCAACCAAATGCTTGATATGACAATACATACACCTGATAAAATGACGGTCTTTAATTTTGACGCCAACAAACTATTACAACGCACTATCCTCTTCGATGAGCACTGTTTCGGTTGCACAGCAGGGGCAGGCAGCAGTTGCGGCGGAGCGACTTCGTAATTGCTATGTACCACAATCATTCAATTGGTGTCATCATCCCGGCGTATAACGAGCAGCATTCCATCCGGAACGTCCTCGGTGATATTCCTGAGTGGGTCGATGTCGTCGTCGTCGTCGATAATAATTCCACCGATAGCACGGCGGACGTAGCACGTTCCTGCGGGGCAATCGTCGTTTTTCAGCCACTTCGCGGCTATGGAAATGCTTGTCTTAAGGGAATGGAAGAGCTTGAAAAACACCAGGTTGATATCACGACATTTCTCGACGGTGATTACAGCGATTACCCGGAAGAACTTGAATTACTTATAGTTCCGATAATTACCAATACTTGTGACTTTGTCGTTGGTTCGCGTATCACCGGCAAAAGCGAGGAAGGCGCACTGCTCCCGCAGGCAATTTTTGGGAATTGGCTCTCGACCAAACTTATCCGAATGATTTGGGGATATCACTTTACCGATCTTGGTCCATTCCGCGCGATACGTTCAGATGCACTTCGGGAACTGAACATGGAGGATAAAACCTTCGGCTGGACAGTCGAAATGCAGATTAAAGCAGCAAAACACAAGCTCAAATGCACCGAAATCCCTGTTCGCTATCGCAAAAGAATCGGTGAGTCGAAGATATCGGGAACGGTGAAGGGTTCAATTAAGGCGGGGTATAAAATTCTGTGGACAATTTTCAGGCATGCGTTGCTACGTAGGTAATGCAGATATGTATTTAAAAGTAATGTAGTTATGAATAAACTAAAACGCTGTCATTCTGAACCCTTCCTAGGGTGAAGAATCGAAACTTGCTGCACTGTCAAGCTATTACCCCATCAGCAAGTTTCGATTCTTCAGCCCCTGCGACTCCTTCAGAATGACATACTTTTTTGTTAAATTTCGTATAAGAACAAAAAAGGCGAACCAAACGGTTCGCCTTTTTATTTTCAATCATACTTGCTTACTGTGCTTCTTCTTCCATCTCCACCTGTTCAGGAGCAGATTTTGACAGGAATTCAATCGAGGTAATCACCGGCAAATAGACTTTTGCGATCGGCGTGCCTGCGAGTTTATTGGCGATAATTCCACGGGCAGTGGAGGTCGTAAGCTGCATGATATGATGCAGCAAATCAGGGTGCATATCGAAGCTCTTATCACCCATAATTGTGAAGTATTCCATAAGGTTATCAACTTTGAAGATCGTCGAGCTTTCGTAGCTCAGCATTTGGAACCAGCCCATTTCGTTCGGGTGGGAATAGACGACAGAACTTTTGACGCCGAACAAACTGTCGTTGACGTTCCAGCCAAAATTGAAATTAAGATTGATGCTGATATTTTGTGCTGCAAACGTATCTTTTAAATGGTCGGGTAATTCCATATAAAAAAATTCGTGCTCTAAAATATCTGAAAAAGTAACGTTAAAATCTTGCGGAGTCATCGACAATCCTTGCAATAAATGAATAATTTAAATAAAATAAAAGCGAGTTTAGCGCATGTCTTTGATACATAATATCTGGAAGGCATGCTTGGGATTTTTTGTTGTAAGAGGTTGCGTTATATAAGAAATACGCGCCCAAAGCGGTGCGGGCTTCCACCGCGGCTCCGAGCGTTCGCCTCGTAGGGGCTTCCATCCGCCGACACCGATGACCCTGTAGCCGAGTTTCTGCATTTCGCCAATCTCCCACCCTGAATGATGAATTTGATAGACATTGCCATCATATTCCGATTGGGGCAGGAAGCCGTTTGGCGTAAAGACGATGACTTTCTTGCGGGCGATGCGCTCCATATTTTCGAGTAATTTGAACCCATCTTTCTTGTGCAGATGTTCGATTAAATCCGAGGCAATGACACAATCATACGACTTTGGTTCGAAGTGCTTGTCGAGTTCGAGTATATTCATAAGTGTATAATCGGTATGAATATTCAACGTCCTGCTTTTCTCGATTGACGGCGCAAATCCATCGACACCCATCGTAAAGGGTATCTTTTGAGAGAATGAATAGATTGGTGAAAGTGAACCGCATCCGACATCCAACAGCGACTCGCAGGACGGAAGGATTTCCCGTTCTAAGAGTCGTGGATACCCATCCATCAGGCGTCCGAAGAGTAGGCGATCGATTGTTTTAAGCAATGGCATCATAAGCGAAAGTCTCCGTCAGGCAGAGGTCAGCGATGACGAACAAACAAAAGCGGCAGAGAGATAAACTCTTCTCTGCCGCATAATGGAATAGCTCACCAGAGTCACGATTAATGAATCAGCGATTGAGCATCGGTATAGGGCAAGTCAAAGGCATTTGCCACTGCATCATAGACGATATGGCCGTCTATCGTGTTGAGTCCTAAATACAATTCATGATTCTCTTTGACCGCTGTTTTCCAGCCCTTGTTCGCAAGCTGTACTGCGTAGGGAAGAGTTGCATTCGTAAGAGCGATCGTCGAAGTAAACGGCACTGCGCCGGGCATATTCGCCACGCAGTAGTGCACCACGCCGTCGATTTCATAAATTGGATTTTCGTGGGTTGTCGGCTTGCAGGTCTCGATACAACCACCTTGATCGACGGATACATCGACAAGAACCGAACCGCGCTTCATGTCTTTGAGCATTTCGCGGGTAATGAGGCGTGGAGCTTTTGCGCCTGCGATGAGCACTGCGCCAATAACGAGGTCAGCTTCCATCGCCGCTTTGCGGATATTGGATGGAGTGGACATCATGGTAATCACATTGCGTGGCATCACATCATCTAAGTACCGGAGACGATAGAGGTTATTATCCATAATTGTCACGCGGGCGCCGAATCCGGCTGCAATTTTCGCTGCATTTGTACCCACAACACCGCCACCAAGCACAAGAACATTCGCCGGCTCAGTGCCCGGTACGCCGCCCAAGAGCACGCCACGGCCGCCCATAGTGCGCTCAAGGTATTTTGCGCCTTCTTGGGGTGCCATTCTGCCGGCAACTTCACTCATGGGAATTAATAACGGGAGGGATCCATCTGCTTTTTGAACGGTTTCATACGCGATTGCGACGCATTTTGCTTTCATCATTGCTTCGGTTAACTCGCGGGAAGCGGCAAAGTGGAAGTAGGTAAAGAGCACTTGACCTTCGCGAATGAGACTGTACTCCGGTGCAATTGGCTCTTTTACTTTCATGATCATTTCTGCTTGTGCATAGACTTCAGCCGCTGTCGGGATGATTTCTGCACCGACTTTGGTGTAGGCTTCGTTGTCGAATCCGCTGCCAACGCCGGCATTGTTTTCGACAATCACGCGATGGCCGTGTAATTTCAGCATTTCAGCTCCACCCGGTGTGAGAGCGACGCGGTTTTCGTTCGATTTAATTTCTTTTGGAACGCCGATAATCATTGATTTTCCTTAAATGTAATAGATAAAATGAGATGAATTGCACTTTTTTCACTACAAAAATGCAGTGTTTTTCGGACGTGACGAAAGAATTTCCGCACAGGCCGCTATTTTTACTGTTCGCTCCGGCTACTTACTCGCAGTCAACAAGTACTTAAACCTATAAAATACACGGTCGATCAGCCGTAAATCCTCGGTAATAATTTCCGCATTTCCCTGCATTTCCTGCTTAAAATCAAGGGTCTTGCTGTACGATGTTTTCAAGCCGGACGGCAAGGAAATTTCAGCTAAATATTGATTGTCTTTCGAGACTTGGGAGACGGATTCGATACGGCCATCGACCGTACCGAATTCATAGAAAGGATAGCTGTCAAATTTTAGTTTTACGAGCTGGCCCGGCTTTACTTTACCGGAGCCATCCCGGGGGAGATATGCTTTACCGCTGACAATAGCCGATGGCGGAACAATGGCGAGAACTTCTTCTCCGGCCTGAACGTATTGATTCGTACTCCAATACTTAAAGAATGATACGGTACCGTTCATTGGTGCTTTGAGGAGGTATTTTTGTTCCCACATATCGACCCGACTCACGAGCTTTTTATACGATTCTTGCATGAGGACCGTGAGCTGATAGACTTTTTCATTGAATTGCTGCCGTAACTCGAGAATCGACTTTTGGGTCTCGGCGAGGCGGATGGAATTATTCAACGCGCTTGTTTCCGTCGTCTGCAGAGCAAATTTTTTCTGCAGATACGCACTTTCCGAGGCAGAGAGGTCGGTCTCTGCGATATGTCCGTTGGATTTCAATATCTTATCATTATCGTATTTTTTCTGAGCCAGCTCGGTGTCTCGTTTTTGGAGTTCTTTCTGCTGCGCAAGCTTCGTATCAAGGTCGCGGTAATAGGACGCTTGCTGCTGGAGAGAGGCGGCCTTGGAAGCCGCAAAGTTTGTTCGCACGGCGAATTGATATTCCAGAAAATTCTGTACAAAATTGGAATAATCGACCTGTAATTCTCCGAGCGTAGCATTTTTCTCGAGATTTAATTCCATCGCAAGCTCGGGTTGCGAAAGCACACCTTGGACATGCTCGAGCTGGGTGCGAAGGGCAAAGACATCATCGGTTCGTGCCGGATTTTCGAGTACGGCGAGCATTTGCCCTGTAGTAACCGATTGATTTTCCTTGACATACAGCTCCACAATCTTACCACTTGACTGAGCGACGACCTTCACCGGCGGTATAGGTGTCGATACAATGACACGCGCCGTTATAATATCCGGATACTTAATAATAAACGACGCGGCAAAGAGCACGAGTATCGTTCCGAAAATCACGGTAATTCCCCAACGAATGACCCATGACGGCATTTGTGTCAGGATCTCGTGCACTTCATTGCTACGGATTTCGATCGGACGTTCGGGCATAGGAGACAGCTCGTGCGTTTTAAGTCATTACACCTTCAGGCAGTTCCGTCATGCGCCGAAATGCTCCGTAGGTTAAAAAAAACCCTTTTACCGGATGAGCAGCAAAAGGGCTTGAACTATTGATCATGTACACATCATGCTTTCGAAGCAGTACGCACACGATTTTCTAATTTATGGATGTCTTTTTTGAGTTCATCACGCAGCGTAACATTCGTCGTCGCTTCGAGGGTACTTTTGAGGCGTTCGATTTCACCGGTGAGCTTCGCCACATTGATTGTGCTGGCTTCTTCGGCTGTTTCGACAATCACGGAGACTTTATTTTTGAGTACTTCGACGAAACCTCCGTCGGTCGCAAAAAGAGTCTCTGTCTGATTGTCGTTCATAATCTTGATCACGCCAATATCGAGCGAAGAGACAATCGGCGCGTGATTATGCAATACCTGAAACGGACCCTTGGTCCCCGGAACCGATATAGACTCACCCATTCCGGAATAAATCACCCGCTGCGGCGTAACGATATCAATTTGTATGAGATGTTCGGACATAGTTGTTCTCTAAATGAGCGGAGAATTATTTGGATTTTTTGAAAGCATCATACACTTCGTCGAGGGTACCTTTGTAGCTGAACATACCTTCGGGAATTTCATCAACATCGCCATTTAAGATCGCTTTAAAGCCGGCGATGGTATCTTCGATTTTCACGTAACGTCCTTTAAATCCTGTAAATTGCTCAGCAACGTGGAATGGTTGTGAGAAGAATTTTTGGATCTTACGGGCGCGATACACTGTTTGCTTGTCCTCATCCGAAAGCTCATCCATACCCAAGATATTGATAATATCCTGAAGATCTTTATAGCTTTGGAGAATTTTCTTCACCCGCATTGCAGTGTTGTAATGCTCGTTACCAATGATCAGCGGGTCAAGAATACGCGAGCTCGAGTCGAGCGGATCCACCGCAGGATAGATACCAAGCTCAGCGATTTGACGGGAAAGCACCGTCGTCGCATCCAAGTGACTAAACGTATTAGCCGGCGCCGGATCGGTCAAGTCATCGGCAGGCACATACACCGCTTGTACGGATGTGATCGACCCCTTGTCGGTCGAAGCAATACGCTCTTGGAGCAGACCCATTTCCGTCGCGAGAGTCGGCTGATAACCCACCGCCGACGGCATCCGTCCGAGAAGCGCGGACACTTCCGAACCTGCCTGCGTAAACCTAAAGATATTATCAATAAAGAGAAGCACGTCGCGGCCTTCTGCATCACGGAAATATTCTGCCATGGTAAGCGCAGTAAGAGCAACTCTTGCGCGCGCTCCCGGAGGCTCGTTCATTTGTCCGAACACGAGCGCTGTCTTGTCGATAACGCCGGACTCGGTCATTTCGCCGTAGAGGTCATTCCCTTCACGGGTACGCTCGCCCACGCCGGCAAAGATCGAATATCCACCGTGATTTTTAGCAATATTATGAATTAACTCTTGAATAATAACTGTCTTACCTACACCGGCACCACCGAAGAGACCGGTCTTGCCACCCTTCGTAAAGGGCTCAATAAGGTCAATAACTTTAATTCCTGTTTCAAACATTTCTTTGCGGGTGGTGAGATTCGAGAAGTCGGGAGAAGGGCGATGGAGCGGATAATGAACTTTGGAAGAAATCGGACCTTTGTTGTCAATTCCTTCACCGATCACATTTATGAGGCGGCCAAGGACTTCAGGACCGACAGGTACCATAATCGGCTCACCTGTATCATAGACTTTCATACCACGCACGAGGCCGTCGGTCGCGTCCATTGCAATTGTTCTGACTCTGTCTTCACCTAAGTGCTGCTGCACTTCGCAGACTAAATTTTCTTCCAAACCCGTTGCAATCGATGTACGCGGAATATTGAGAGCATTGAGAACGGCGGGAATATTTCCACCTGCAAATTCAACGTCCACCACAGGACCAATTACCTGGACAATTTGACCTTGATTCATAATAAAAAACCTTTGAAACTATAGAAATGTGTTGTATTGAGATTTCATGAGCGCAAAATTACGGAAAACTTTGTTTTGAGCCAAGAGTGCACCCGAAATCATTGTCTAAAATCACGAAAGAAGTATCATTCCTTGTAAATTAATACCGAAAACCACTTCTCCGTCGTATCAGGATGCCTGCTTCTGAGAGTGGCTTATCGACAAGTTTGCCTATTTTTGCAACAGGATTGACTACAGTTCGCACGTACGGTATCGCCTCACGGCGTTCTGCCCGCTTTTTAGAGCGGTAGGTCGCCGTACTTCGGCAGAATCGCGCGCCGTTGCGTCTGCCGGCAGCATAGTTTTGGTCATGTTGTTCTACTATCGATTCGGGTATCACAATTTCCTCACGACTTTCCATCTGGATATCAGCAATCCGCCCTAAGACCTTAGCGGCGGGTATCGTACCGGTCTTCATCGGTACGAGTGCTGCCTACCATTCCGGGAAATGGGACACACCCATCTTTCTGGTCGCACTGTTCTGTTCGATCGCCATTCAAATACTCACGAATTTTGTCAATGATCTCTTCGATGCACGAAAGGGCGCTGATACGGACAAACGCCAAGGCCCCAAGCGTGCCGTTGCCTCGGGATTAATTTCCGACCGAACGATGACGATGGTTTCGATTGCCCTGACTGCGTGTATCTTCTTGTGTGGATTATACTTGGTATTTTCAGGAGGGTTACCGATATTAGTGATTGGAATTGTTTCGCTTATCTTTGCCTGGCTTTATACTGCAGGACCCTATCCCCTTTCCTATCTTGGTCTTGGTGATGTATTTGTCTTTATTTTCTTTGGTCTTGTCGCTACCTGCGGCACATATTATCTCTACACACACGACTGCCCGTGGACTATGTATCTGATTGCGACGATACCGGGTCTGAGCTCGGTTACGATCCTGATGGCAAATAATATACGTGATATTGATACCGATCGACTTGTCCGGAAAAACACGCTCGCCGTTCGCCTTGGGAAGGAGACTTCAATACGGATTTTTACTCTGGTAATGCTAGGTATTTACGTCATGGCGGTGATTCTCTTCGGTGTCTATCACCTGGACTATCGGTTCTTGCTCGTCCTGCTGAGTCTGCCAATGGCTGTATCAATTCTGAAGCATCTCTACCGAGCGAAGCAGGGTGAGGAATTCAATCAGATTTTGGCAAATTGCGGTAAGCTGCTCTTTATCAACGGCATACTACTGTCATTATCATTTATTTTATAATATGTATGCTCAAAAGTAAGACCTCCATTCTTCTTTTTATCTTTGCAATTACGCTGCTGTCGGTCACCGGCACGGTAACGTTGCCGCCTGCTTTACCGGCAATTGCAGGTTTTTTCGGCGTTGCAAAAGACGATATCGGGATGATCATGTCTCTCTACACACTGCCGGGAATCATTCTCACCCCGCTTTTTGGTTATTTGGCAGATAAATTCGGACGAAAAAACATTATCATACCCTCACTTCTGCTCTTTGGTGTCTTCAGCGGCGCGTGTTTTGCCGCATCGTCCTATTCGCACTTACTCATCTGGAGATTTCTCCAAGGAATTTCCGCGGCTTCACTTGGTTCACTTAATATCGTGCTCATCAGTGATTATTACAATAACGAAGAGAAAAATAAGATACTTGGTATTAATTCTGCCGTAATGAGTCTTGGGACTGCTTTCTTCCCGGTTATCGCAGCAGGATTACTTCACTTCGGTTGGAATTACCCTTTTCTCATCAGCAGTACAGCTCTTTTTGCAGGTGTTTTCGGCGCGATGTATTTCCGGGATTCGTTGCCGGCGGGACGGTTAAGTACCCAAGAAGATGTATCCAATACATCACGCAAAATACTCTGGGTCTATGCCATGAGCACTATGACCTATATTATTCTGATGGGTTGCTTTATGACTTATCTTCCTTTTTTTATTACCGACAAGCTGGCCGGCAAACCAATGTATATCGGGCTTAGCATGACGATTCTGTCGATCGGTACGGTCCTGGTTGCCCTGCTCTTTGGCACGCTTTGCAGGAAATATTCTCAATATCGCCTTCTCGCTTTTTCCTTTCTCTTCTATGCGCTGGCGTTAGTACTCTTCGTCACGTCAACTCATATTGCGCAGGTCTTTATTGCTTCATTTCTCTACGGTTGCGGAAATGCACTCAATTTCCCGAATACACAGAGTATTATCAGCAAGCTTTCGCCGTCCGGCAGACTGGCAACGAATCTGTCCCTGAATCGCATGTCCATTCTTGTCGGTCAGACCATCGGTCCCCTTCTCATGGGACTCGTCTTCAGATTCAGCCAGTCCAACCTGTTGATGGTATTCTGGTGTGGCATTCTCCTGTCAGTGCTTACCTTCATCCTGCTGTCGGTTAATCGCATGTTCCATACGAAAGCAGGTGAACTGTGAACGGACACCATTTCTATACTTCCTGTATGATTTCTTTTTTTGAACGTATTTATTTTGTAATTTTGCCGACCGACGAGTCGGTCAGTTTTTATTCATTATGAAAGAGCAACTCACATCCAAAGCGCGTAAAGACGCCAAGCGCGAACTCATCATCAAGTCAGCGATTCACGTATTCGGGCAAAAGGGCTTTCATTCTGCGAAAATTCAGGATATTGCCGACTTCGCCTCCGTTGGTAAGGGTACGGTTTATGAGTACTTTAGTACGAAAGATGAACTCTTCCTCGCCGTCTATGACAAGTGGATGGATGAATTCGAAGCCCGCATGACAGCGAGTGCGGACGAACACACGAATCCTGTTTCCAAGGCCGATGCCCTCATCGATACTGCGATTGATTTCTACGAAACACACGCGCAGTACGCAGCAATTCTCCTCGAATTTTGGGCGCATGCCCTGCGAAGTGAAGACCCGCATTTCCTGGAGCGCATACGGCAGATGAAGCAGACACTCGCAGATCTTGGAGCGGAAGTAACGCGTCAATTAATTGCAGTGAAAGCATTTACTGATGTTGATGCTGTGTCGTTCTCCCGCCTGGAGCTTGGAATTTCCGACGGAATTTTCCTGCAATGGATCCTTGATGGCAAGTCGTACGCACTTCGAGATGCGTACAAATTCCGTCAATCGGTGATAGGAGCAGGACTGATGACAACGGGATTCCGCAAGGTGATGTCGCTGAAAACGAAAAAGCATCTCAAGCACGGCTTTTGGAAGCGCCCGAAAGGGTCGTGAGTGGTACTCTGAATAACATACAACATTGACCTTTCGTTAGGTGTAGTCATTATTTACATTTACGGAAGTTTATCATGAAGTATTTTGTGTCTCTTTTGGTGCTTGCGCTGATGACGACGATTACCCTCTCGGCGCAGACCGGTAGTCTATCCGGGAAAATTACCGATCCTGAAGGAACAGGAGTGGCGGCGTTAAATGTTCGGGTGAATTCTCTCAAGCTCCGCACGACGAGTTCGCTCGGTGGATCCTACAAAATCAATTCCATCCCCGCCGGTCAGCATACCATCATCGTTTCCGGTCTCGGATATAAGACCACCAGCAAGCAAGTCACCATCAAATCAGGCGAAACGGCCGTTCTCAATATTTCAGTCGAAACCAGTGATATCCCCATGTCCGAAGTGTCGGTCTATGGCGCAGCGCGTCGTATGCAGAAAATTACCGAAGCTCCCGCTGCGGTGTCGGTCGTGCTCCCAAGTGATGTTGAACGTGGAAATAATCACGGTCAGCTTGCCAAAACGCTCGAACATTTCCCCGGCGTTGATGTCGTGCAGTCGGGTATGAATGATTTTAATGTCAATACCCGCGGATTTAATAACTCGATTAATCGACGTGTACTTGTCTTACTCGACGGACGTGACCCTTCGACTCCCCTGCTGAATTTGGTGGAATGGAATTCGTTTCAGACCTCTCTCTCAGATGTCAGTAAGATCGAGGTTGTGCGCGGTCCCGGCTCGGCACTCTATGGCACGAACGCGTATAACGGCGTGATCAATATCACCTCCAACACCCCTCGCGACGTTCTCGGCACCCGCGTCTCAATCACCGGCGGAGAATACTCGACCTTCCGCGGAAATATCCGTCATGCCGGTGAGCTTGGCGAGAATTTATCCTATAAAGTCACGGCGAATTATTCCCGACAAAAACAAGCATGGATCTCCTCGCGTGACACCGCTCACGGAGGTACCCTCGAATATCCCGGTCTCGGCGCTGATGTCATTGACGGTAGAGTACGCCGCGCAGGCATCGACAGCGTGGGCAATATCGCCGCTTTAATCGCCGCAAATGATGTCGCTGAAAGCATTTCCGGTACCGCCCGCGTAGATTACAATCTTTCGCCCGACGAGATTCTCACTGCCGAAATCGGCGGTTCACGCTATGGCGGAGAATATTTCGTGAATACGACCGGCCGTATTCTCATCAATGATGTCGAAAAACCGTATGCGCGGCTCGCGTATAACTCCAAACACTGGAATATTCAGGCTAATTGGAGCCGCCGTAATGCCATGAGCCCGCATATCGTGATGAGCGCCACCGCTACGTCGAGTGAACGCTCCGATGTAGCCGTTGTCGATGCGCAGTGGAATGATTCGTTCATGGATGATAAGCTCAAAGTAATTGGCGGTGTGTCCCATGAATATCAACATGTCAATACTTCGACCGTCGGTGCCACTCCCCTGCTATCGCCGGATAATCTTCATAATAACTTCAGCGGCCTGTATGGACAGATTGAGTATAAGCTCATGGATAATTTACAACTTGTCGGCGCTGCTCGGTTCGACCGATCGACGTTTTTTGAGAGTCAATTCTCCCCTAAAGGCGGACTCGTCTATACACCGTTTGAAAATCATACCTTCCGCGCGACGGTGAACCGCTCCTTCCTTCGCCCGAGCTATGGTGATAAATTCCGACGTTCAGTGGTCGGTGGACTGCCTCCGACGGTCAATTTAGCGAGATTTGACTCCATTATTTCTGCGCAAACCGGCGTTGCAAAGCTCAATTTACCATCCATTACCCCACAGGTATTATTCCTCGGGAATCCTAATATCGGCGTCGAAACAGCACTCTCCTACGAAATCGGTTACAAAGGTATTATCTCTAAGAATCTCTATGTTACGGTGGATGCATACTGGAACAACCGATCAAATTTCATCTCACAAGCACTCGGCGGTCTGGCTCCGGAGTACTTTACGCCTATTCGCTACGGTAATGTACAGGCAGACTCCATGATGCGCGCAATGATCGGCGCAGCGACGTATGACAGATATAGCGGACTCTCCCTCGATGTCGAGACAGGACGCCCCGCGCTTAGCATCACACCGACAAACATCGGACTGATAAATGAATATGGACTCGAATTAGGAGTTAACTACTACGCTACCACCAACATACTCCTCTCTGCCAACTACGCTCATCTCGATTACAGTATCGTTGAAAATAAAGTAACAGCTCAGAAAATTGTGCCCAATACATCGCCCGATCGCTTGAATTTAGGCATTCAGTATGAGGAGCGCGGTCAATTCGATGCCGGTCTCTCGATCCGCGGTGTCAAAGGTTTTGAATGGGTCGCCGGCACCGTCCAAGGCAGCGTGCCCGAATACTGGGTAGTAAATTTCAACGGAAGCTACAACATTACCAAGGACCTACGCATCGGCGTCAATATTTTTAATCTGCTCGACAGAGCACATTATGAGATCTTCGGCGGCACGATTCTGCGTCGCTACGGTACAGCAGAAGCGTCGTTTACATTTTAATTCTCATGACCTTTCTTTCAACGCAAAAGGCGAATCTGTTGATTCGCCTTTTGCGTATGAGAGCTTACTGAGTCAGCGCCGCAGATCGCGTTGCCGTTGATATTCATCGAGCATGATTTCGGTCGAACGTTTCCAGGTAAAATGATCGAGTACAAATTGACGGGCAGCTTTCCGCAGCAGAGTGTAATTCTCATAATTACTTATAATATCAATCAATTGCCGGGCTGTGGTCTCCGGATTGTCCGATACGAAGAGTCCTTCACGTTCAGATGCAGCAATCCCCTCCATCGCGACGGGTGTGGCAATAACAGGTAATTCCATCGCCATTGCTTCGAGGATTTTGATACGCACACCGCTGCCGACAAAAAGTGGTGCGATGGAGATTCCAGCCCGACTCATATATGGCTGCACGCGCTCGACATAGCCGATCACATCGACGCCTTGGTCTTTCCATTGATGAAAATAATCGGGCGGATTCTTGCCGATAATTGACAGGCGCACATCGGGTATTTCAGCGCGAACGAGAGGCAGTACATTCTCAACGAACCAACGAACGCCCTCGACATTATGAATCCATTTATAGGTCGTAGCAATTACTAACTCTTTGGGATTACGCGCGATAGATTCATCCGGCTTCCAATCCTCAGGGTCAACCCCTGGAGATGCAACAATCAAATTTGCCGTCGGTGCAAGTTCAAGTGCTTTCTGTTTGTCATGTTCAGTGATGGAAAATACCGCCTGCATTTTAGGGTACATTTTGGTCTCGGCTTCCCGCAATAGACGCGCTTGCCGGGCGACATACAGACGTTTCGGACTCGATGCGGGCAAGGTGTCGGCGTAGCGCTGCCAGATAATCCATTCCACATTGTGCAGACGCAATCCTATCGGAATATTCTGAAGAGATTGAGCAAATAACGCAGCAGTCGTCATACAGGAATGTTCGGCATGAATAATATCAAATTTCTCGCGCCGCATGACCTCTGTAAGTCGTTTCATAACATCCGTTCCCTGATGTTTCCACATATAAATCGACACCGGCAGGACGGCAGAAATTCCGATACGAAAGAGCGTGTTTTTCGTTGAGTGACGGCATAATTCTACTTTGCAGTACTTCTCTTCTGCCTCATGGAGTGCGCGGGCATCGGGCGTGTTGTCACCGAGGGCAAACAGAGTAACTTCTGCGCCAAGGCGAGCAGCAGAACGTGTAAAGTTTGCGATGACAATACGACCGCCATCATCATCGGGAAAGGGAAATTGCGGAGAGAGTTGGAGTATTTTCATGAGTTGGGCAGACGTTCACTTCTAACTACGGTCAAGAATTTAGGAATCAAAAAAAATTTAGGTCAAAATACGCAAATTGAATGGTATTTTTGTCGAAAAACATATCCATCAAACATTCAACATACTAGGATTATCCATGGCATTTCAATACAATTCCGGCTTTGGCAATGAGTTTGCAACCGAAGCAATTGCCGGCGCTCTTCCTCAAGGACAGAATTCTCCTCAAAAAGCTCCGCTCGGGCTCTACGCCGAGCAGGTCAGTGGCACAGCATTTACCGCTCCACGCCACGTTAATCAGCGTTCATGGCTCTATCGTATCCGTCCGTCGGTCGTTCATAAGCCATACGTTCAGATTCCCAACGGACTCATCCGCTCGACACCATTTGACGAAGTGACCACTCCTCCCAATCAGTTACGCTGGAGTCCAATTCCCCTGCCAAGCACGCCCACAACATTTATCGAAGGAATGGTAACCATGGCCGGCAATGGCGATTCTTCAGTGCATTCGGGTGTGGGAATTCATGTATATGCCGCTAATACCTCGATGACGGATACTTTTTTCTACAATGCTGATGGCGAAATGCTCATCGTTCCGCAACTCGGGAAATTAGTTATCTTCACTGAAATGGGTTACTTAGATGTCTCCCCCGGTGAGATTTGTGTGATTCAACGCGGCATTAAATTCAGAGTAGAATTACCCGACGGTGCATCACGCGGATATATCTGCGAAAATTACGGCGCATCGTTCCGCCTGCCGGACCTCGGTCCAATCGGCGCTAATGGCCTTGCGAATCCCCGAGACTTCCTCACGCCGGTCGCGGCTTTCGAGGATAAAGAAGGCACGTTTCATGTGATAGCGAAATTTTTAGGGAATTTATGGAAGTCCGAACTCGATCATTCGCCGCTCAATGTGGTCGCATGGCATGGGAATTACGCTCCGTACAAGTATAATTTAGCATATTTCAACTGTATCAATTCCGTGACATTTGACCATCCGGATCCATCGATTTATACGGTGCTTACTTCGCCGTCGGAGATTCCGGGAACGGCAAATTGTGACTTTGTCATCTTCCCGCCACGCTGGATGGTAGCCGAGCACACATTCCGTCCGCCATGGTTCCACCGCAATTTCATGAATGAATTCATGGGCTTAATTATTGGCGCGTATGATGCAAAAGCCGAGGGATTCGTGCCCGGAGGATGCAGCTTGCATAATTGTATGTCGGGTCATGGACCGGACGCTGCAACGTATGAAAAAGCATCGACCGCCGAACTCAAACCGCACTATCTCGATAATACACTTGCCTTTATGTTCGAAACGCGCTTCGTATGCCGTCCGACAAAATACGCAATGGAAACCGGTGAATTGCAGATGGATTATTACACCTGCTGGCAGGGGCTTAAGCCGGAATTCGGGCGGTAACGCACCCGATAGATTACTACTACGAATGCCGCACACCGTCAAATCGTGCGGCAGTTTTTTCTCTCTATTTCTTCGTCCATGATTGCATCCCTGTCAGAACGCCATCGCAAAATTCTTCAGCTTGTAGGAATCTATGCCTTCGTCTCGACGGCTTGTATATTCGGTTCGGACACTCTCATCAGTTCCATCTTCTCAGACAGTGTCGAAAAGCTCCGTGAGTTTTCGATTCTCAAGGGAACGTTCTTTGTTCTCACCACCTCGATAATGCTCTATGTCTTTATCCGGAAATGGCTTCTAGTGCTTGAGAGCGTGGAGTCGGACCTGCAGTATCATGCCCGTGCTGTCGAGACCGGTCACTTGAAGCAATCGAGTATTTTTGAAGTGGCGAACGAAGCATTGTTCATCATTGACAAAGAAACATACGCTTTTCTCGAAGTCAATGCTTCTGCTTGCAGCATGTATGGCTATACCGAGCATGAATTTCTCCACAAGCTCAATGCTCTTGACGTTACGATGTACCCCGATGCGGCCCGGACGAAATTTGCCGATGAAGTGATCCGCGTGGAATATGGTCAGCATAAAAAATCCTCCGGTCAGGTATTTCCTGTGGATATTACGCTCACATATTTTACAATTGATCACCGAAGGGTCGTAGCTGCTTCGGTACGGGACATGACGACTCATTATGACCTCATGACATCACTGACGACAAGTCAACAGCACTATATTAATGCTCAATTGATGGGCAAAGTAGGCAATTGGACATGGAACGTCGCCCGTAGCACTGCTCAATGGTCGCCCGGTCTCTTCAATATTTACGGAATCGAAGCTACCGAATTACCGGGAAACCGTGATGATTTTTATCGGTATGTCCATCCTGATGACCATGCACTCGTCGCAGAAAAGCTTAAAGAACTCTATGAGACACGCTCCCCGATCGAGTGGGAGTCACGTATTGTGACTGCCGACGGGCAGACCCGCTATGTGATGAATCAATGTCAGGTAAAGCTCGATACGAATGGCTCTCCGATCGAACTCTTAGGCACAATCGCTGATATCACCGACCGCAAGCTCGTCGAAATTGAACTCCTTAAGCTCAATCAGGAGCTCGAAGCTCGGGTCGTCGAACGGACGCAAGAGCTTATCGAAATGAATCGGGACAAGGACGAAATTCTCAGCATTGCGGCACATGACCTCCGGAATCCTCTCGGCGGCATTCTCCTCCAAAGTACTCTCGCGAAAATGTTTTATGAAAAGGGACAAATCCAGCAGGCACAAGAGCGTATCGGTGATATCGAAAAGTCCGTGCAGCGGATGAATGAAATCATCACTAACCTGCTTAATTCTCATTCACTTGAAATCGGGAAATATTCATTTGAATTTGAGTCGGTCGAATGCTCGGATATTCTCAAAATTTCGATCGATACCTTCGAAGCGCAGGCAGGACATAAAAGCATTCATATCCTGCCCGAGTACAAGAATTCTTCGAGAGCATACATTGATAAAAATGCGTTCCGTGAGGTCATTGAGAATCTTCTCTCCAATGCCGTCAAATACTCACCGCATCATAAAAACATCTATGTTACGGTCGAAACAACCCCGGCCGATATGCTGCAAATCCGTATCCGTGATGAAGGACCGGGCATCTCGCCTGAAGAACAACCGTATCTATTTCAGAAGTTTATGCGCCTCTCTGCCAAGCCCACCGGCGGGGAAAGTTCATCCGGGCTCGGCTTGTCGATTGTCAAAAAAATCGTCGAACAAATGCATGGCACCATCCGATGCGAAAGTACCATCGGTGAGGGTGCGACCTTTATCGTTGAATTCCCGGTTCACGTGCCAACCAATCAACACACATAATCTATGCAACAGCTTACATTTTCAAGAATTACGCATAATTCTCCCGAATATTTCCCGACCGTGCTTCTCCGGTATGCCGTTCTGCGAAAGCCCCTTGGTTTGGTCTTCACGTCCGAACAGCTCAGCGAAGAACACAACGAAATCCACCTGCGCGGTCTGCTCGACTCCACGCTTGTCTGTTGCCTTCAATTACGACCAATCGACAACCATACCGTGCAAATGCGGCAGGTAGCCGTCGATGAATCGTACCAAAGCAAGGGTATAGGACGAGCATTAGTCGAGTATTGCGAACAAGTTGCGCGGGATGAACAATTCACCGAAATTATCCTTCATGCCCGCGAAACGGCTGTCGCATTCTACCTCAAGCTTGGGTATGAAGTCTATGGCGAACCCTTCATCGAAGTCGGTATTCCGCATCGAAATATGAGAAAATTCATTTAACGGGAACTATTTATGGAATCTTCACTCGGCCTCCTCCTTATCGGTATCAATGTCCTCGTGACGATACTCTGCTTCTCCAATCGCGCGCTCTATGAGAACTTTCTTTTCAGCATCGGGCATATACGGCATTACAAAGAATACTACCGGTTTCTGACCTCGGGGTTTATTCATGCAGACTGGTCACATTTACTGTTCAATATGATCAGCTTGTACTCTTTTATCGATGTCATCACAAGTATATTTGGCCCTATTTCCACTATTTTCATATACATCGGTAGTTTGCTCGGTGGCAATATTGCGGCGTTTTATTCTCACAAAGACAACGACGAATACAGGGCAGTCGGTGCTTCCGGTGCTGTGTCGGGTATTATGTTCTCAAGTATCCTCCTCTACCCCGAAGGCAAAATCATGCTGATGCTCTTCCCTGTACCAATGCCATCGTGGGTTTTTGCACTCTTTTATATCGGATATTCAATCTATGGTATGCGTTCCCGTCACGATAATATCGGCCATGAAGCACATCTTGGAGGTGCGATGTCGGGTTTACTGCTTACGTTATACCTTGCGCCGAAGCTCCTCGAACTTCAGCCGCTTCTCATCGCAGCATTGACGTTGCCGTGTCTGGTTTTTTTAGTGTGGAGTTTTACTCAAAAGAACAAATTCCAATAATGACCTGCACTCACCTTCACCGCAAATATGCATACGGCAAGACACAAGGATTCCATGCAACTCTATGATGTGATTATAATTGGCGCAGGCGCAGCAGGACTCATGTGCGCCATCGAAGCCGGTAAACGCGGCAAGAGCGTGCTCGTCATCGAGCATGCCGAGCAATGCGGGAAGAAAATCCTCATTTCCGGTGGTGGACGCTGTAATTTCACCAATATCGGCACCAAACCCGAGAATTTCATTTCGAATAATCCCCATTTTTGTAAATCAGCTCTCGCCCGCTTTACACCACATGACTTCCTTGAGCTGATCCACAAACACAAGATTGAGTATTACGAAAAAAAACTCGGACAGCTTTTCTGCAAAGATTCCTCCCGGCAAATTCTCCGCCTCCTTCTCGATGAATGCGCAGAATATTCGGTCGATATTAAAATTAAGTGTTCGGTGCAATTACTTGATAAAAAAGAATATTTTACCATCAACACTTCTCACGGAACGTATCAATCTCACGCTCTCGTCGTCGCCACCGGCGGACTCTCCATCCCCAAAATGGGAGCGACTGACTTCGGCTTGCAAATCGCACGGCAATTCAAAATCCCTATCGTTCCTCCAATGCCGGCGCTCGTGCCACTCACCTTCAGCAAGGACGAAGCCGCTGATTTTTCGTCGCTTGCCGGACTATCGGTTGATTCTCTCGTGAGTACCAATGATTGCAGCTTTCGGGAGAATATCCTCTTTACGCATCGCGGACTCAGTGGTCCTGCTATTTTGCAGGTGTCATCTTACAGACGCCCGCACGAACCTATCACGATTAACTTCTTGCCGGGAATTGACATCCTCCAATCACTTGAAGCGCATACGACACCTATGGATGTGAAAAATTTCCTCGCCCTGCACCTGCCCAAGCGTCTCGCCGATGTACTCAGCGAACGCTGTGGAATAACCAAAAAAGTGCATCAACTCTCAAAAAATGAACGCGAAACGCTCGCCCGCATGATCCATGAATGGGAGTTCTTTCCTGCCGGGACGGAAGGATTCGAGAAAGCTGAAGTAATGGTCGGCGGCGTGAATACCGATGCACTTTCCTCCAAAACCATGGAAGCCAAATCAGTCCAAGGTCTTTATTTTATTGGAGAAGTGGTCGATGTCACCGGCTGGCTCGGCGGCTATAATTTTCAATGGGCATGGGCATCGGGAGCGGCGGCTGGTAGGAGTGTGTGAGAAGGGATAATGGATTTACAAAAATGAGATTTAAAAACATGTCATTCTGAGGGAGTCTTTGACCGAAGAATCGAAACCTTCAGATTTGTCAAGCATTTCGGTTATTCCTAGTGGCGATTCTTCACACGAAGACGTGTTCAGAATGACATACTACTTCAACTAATTCACAAAAAAAACGGGGCATTCCACAAAAGAATGCCCCGTTTGTAGTGATTGAGAATTTACCGTACGATCATCAATTTGACGGCCGTCGATACCGTTCCGCTTCTGAGCTCAATGACATACATTCCTGCCGGATAGTCGGTCGTATTGAGTTCGATTGCCTGCGCTCCTGCGTAGAGATGCTGCTCGGGAAGTACTACAAGTTCTTTACCAAAGCTGTTGACAACTCTAAGTATTACACTACCATCTTCGGGCATGGTGAAATTCACGATTGCACGTTCACTTGCCGGATTGGGATAGGCGCTAAGATCAAAGAATTCTCCGGAATTCCCGCCGAAATCCTGACTGATTTTCGCTGATGACAATTGCGATGGCTTGAATTGCAGAACTCCGCCTTCAGATGCTGTGAAATTACCATTTGCATTTTCGGCAATAGTGATCACATTATTCGTGAGATTCACCTGATAATTCACTGAAGATTTCATGCCGCAGAGAGTATATTGTGCATTTGAGACACCATTATAATTGATACTTGTCGAGACAACGGGTTGCTGAATCGTGCCTGTTGCTACGTTGAAGAGCACGATATTGGCATCATTGCCGGAGGTCATCGAGGCGCCACGCATGGTCGAATTATTCGTCCATACTTCGGTCATGGTTGGTTGAGCAAGATTCGCCTCCCCTACTTTCATCGCCGTAAGATATGTCTGTGTAAGGGGATTCGTCGTGTCCCGCATTTCAGTGCGCCAGTGCTTGGACTTGAACATGTAATTCAAATTCGCATCATTCTGCCAGTTGTCGGGATTCGTGGTTTCCATGAAATACTTCGTGTATTTCGGTACTGCCGGCGCGAGCGTCGTCATCCACAGACGTGAATTCCCTTTGTCCTCGCGGATGGTATTGCCGCTGATAACGGGTTCATTCGCGAAGTGCCAGCGTAAGTGCTTTTCATATGGACCATTTGCATGATTCGATTGTTTTACTTTCACTTGGTCGTACACGACAAACATACTGCTGTTTGGCAGATACACGAAGTGACGGAAGAACTGTTCGAGCGGACGATTCACCGTATCGGCAAGGGTCACCGACTGATTCTTCCCGCTGTGCCAGCCGACGAAATTATAAGCACTTGCGAGGTCACTTCTCAGATATGTATATTGAGATGTCATATCATTGACGATCGGACGTTCGATACCATAGCCATCCTGACCGCCTGTTCTGCCGCTTGCTTTCGGACGATACACTTCCCAATCATTAAAGAAGAGCGTATTTTTCGCGCCACTGTAATCGGTATATTCCAAGCTGTTGCCGGTGACGCCGAGTCCGTCATCCCCTGCTTTGTAATTACTTGGACTAATAAGGACTTGGTCTTTACCGCGAACGATGTGGATATGCCCTGCATGGAAGTGCTGATGGTCGGTGCAGTGCGCCGAACCCATTTGCGCTGATGCCCATACGGCGCTTGTATCCCACGATGAACGCATGATATAGTATGGAATCTCATTATTTGGCGAGATACCATTGGGCTTGACAACCGGAATATTATTATAGAGTGTCGTTGCATTTGCCGGAAACGCTGCACTTTGACGATTGTTATTGCGGAACATCATACGTTCCCACGAGCGCAAGTCCGGTATTTTAAGTCCACTAGCATAATTACTCCAGTCATGCTGCGTTGGCGCCCAGTTCGTCAGGAAGTACTGCGCCTGAGGTCCGACATCGGTGCCTTCGAGCAGGAATGCAAGGCGGCTTGCGAGATTAATCTGGAATCCGATACCATAATTTCCGCCCCAATCGCCAATCGGATCGATCATAAAGCGAGCAGGCAACATGGCATGTTTGAGGGAATTGAACATTCCTTTATACCAATGAATATTAGGAGTTATCATATCAATATTCATTGCGGACTTGTAGGCAAGAGCCACATCGACGATATGATTCCCAAAGTCTGAATTACCATACGACCAGCCCTGCGGGTTGTGTCCACCGGCGAACGGACGTGACTTGATACCTTGCGTATTCGGGTCAATTCCCCAGATATATCCCACCCAGTTGTTAATACCACCGTCGAAATTTTCTTTGCGGTAATCGTTTGGAATATCAGTCGCTTCGAGAAGATTTGACGGTGTACCGTCCACACGGTATCTCGCCCAGTCGATAAGATGCTGCGCCCGTGGATTATCACCGAATGTTGCCAGACCGAGGAGTCCGATCCCCAGAACATGACCGCCGAAGTGGTTGCCATGCGAGTGATTGTTATTCTCGTAGGCGAGCCCGCCTTCTTTGCGCGTACTATCGAACCAAATATTAAAGATATTGATAAGCTGTTGTTTTTGCGTAGCATTGAGTCGGTCATAGCACCAGTCGTAAATCACGGCAGCGGCAGGACCGACATAGCGTGACGGGTAGGTATTGGCGAGGTTGAACGGACTCTTATTGCCATGATTGTTATCGGGGTCGGCCATCGCGCGTACCATTTCGTCTCCGAGTGCAACTGCTTTATTACTATAAGCAGTATCTCCTGTTAATTGATACGCGAGTGCAAGCGGAAGCGCTGCTTCATACCATTCACCGCCTTGGTAACCGTATTGAATTGTGCCGCCGTACCAGTTCCATGCAGTCGCATATTTAAATTGAGTAATCGGGTAATTTTTAAACATATCGGCATCGGCCTTGAGCGCTTGCCAATCGGCGTCATTGGCTTGTTTTTTCGAGAGCATGATTTGTTTTACTTCCGGTGTGAGCCAAATTCTAGGGTGAGCATAATTAATTCCCGATCCCCATTCATCGGCACCGATATCGACGATATTGTCATATGGACGCGCACCTCCGTCGATGTCCTTAGCCGGTACGGCATTTGGACTTCCGTAGGAATTGGTTCCTGCATTAATCATCTGACTTTGCGAGAGAAGACGATAATTCATCGCCGATGTATCCATGAAATACGGCTCGGTCACTTGCTGTCCGGCAAGTATATTTCCATTACCGAGCGTGGGCACATTCCCCTTGTCTGCCCCCGGATTCAACATTGCAAAATCATTCAGCAGGGAGTATGCAACATCGAGCGTGGAATTGAGGCCGCCGACATAGACATCGTTATTCCCAAGTCCGTTACCCCACATGAGGTTATTTGCAGACACCACTTTACCGTCCGTTACGTGAATTGCGTGTCCGCCATTACCATCAGGGTCAGCACCGGCGGTATTATAGACAATAGTATTATTAATTATCTTTGCCGTGCTGAATTTATTATCACCCGCGCCATCGACACGGATACCGCCGCCGCGTTGATAACTGTAATTCTTCGCCACAATATTATTGGTAATTGTCGCTGCAACGCCATCATCGATCATGAGTCCCGCGCCTGAATGCCCGGTATTTCGCGTCACGATATTCCCGTTAATCGTTACGGAGACGGATGCTTCGGTACCGGTGCCGAGAACGATGAATCCACCGCCAACGCCGGTCACTGTGCCGCCATAGGATGTGTTAAAGGTGTTTTGGTCGAAGGTGTTCCCTTCAATTAACCCATTGGCACTCATCATCATACCGCTACCATGGCAGGCACCGCCGACATTGAGGTTCTTCTTCACCGTATTCTTCGAAATCTTCGCGTAAGCATTGGAATTCACACCCGAAATTTTCATCCCGGCGCCAAAATCATTGCCGATGTTTTGTTCGATGATGTTATTTTCCACAAGCGTCGTCGTCGCTGCGAGTCCGAGTCCGCCGCCTGCCTGCACACTGTCGTAACTCGCATGCGTGCTCCAATGTCCGTTGTGATGGAGACGATTATTGGTAATCTTCACCGTGCGGTCACTTGACCAACCATTAGCTTGAATTCCCGAGCGTCCTTCGCTGATATCGAAGCCGTCGATGGTCACAGCGGCTGCATTATAGAACTCAAACACCGGCTTAAGTTTATTAGCTGCAATCACATAGCTTGGCTGTGCTGCTTTACCGGTAAACGCTGCATTGTAGCCGCCGTAGAATTCGTACTGACGGGTATTACCATATAAATCCGTCGATGAACCTATATTTTCGGTGTACGTGCCGGCTGCAACATAAATGCGGTATTTACCTGTTCCCGTAGCTGCTGCATAAGCCTGTGTGATCGTTTTAAATGGATTATTCTTCTGCCCGGTTCCGTTAGCCGCACCGTCATCATCGACATAGAGGTCAGTTACGGATGAACCGTTGTTGTTATTCGAACCGGAGCCGCTGCCCGAGCCGCCGCTTCCGCTGCCCGAGCCGCTCCCTGAGCCACCGCTACCGGAACCGCTGCCCGAGCCCGAGCCACTTCCCGAGCCGCCGCCTCCGGTACCTGTTGTATCGGTTGAGGTTGTATCATCATTCATGGCAATGGCTGTCGAGTCAAACTGGAACTGCAGCACGCCTGCCGGAGACGAGGTATAAGCACCTGTTGAATCTTGGGTTACCACGATATTCGCACCTAGCAGATATGCCTTATACACGGTGCTAGGTTTCACACCGCAGAGCGTATTCATCGTATATTTGCTACCGAGATTGGGGTAATTGGTGGATGTAATCGGCGTCGGAACTTGTCCCGGGCGATTATTGAAGAGCACGATATTTTCCAAGCTGTCGGCTGATTTGATGTACGAACCCATCATCAGCGAGTCATTACTTTGGAGCTTGGCAATGATCGGCTGTCCGAGCGAGGTCGCGCCTGCCTGCATGACGGTAAGAAACGGGAGTGTAAGAGGATTGACCGAGTCACTCACCTCAGCGCGCCAAATTGCCGGCGCTTTAAAGAGATAGTCATAGCCGCTTCCCCATTTATTATCCGGATTACTCGTTAGATTGGTGCGGGTAATGGTCGGCAGTTGCGGCAGTACCGTCTTAACATAGAGCCGAGCATTCGCGTTATCGACTTTGAGTAATGTTCCGTTGATGAGAGTCGGTTCGACCGGGAAATGCCAGCGAATTCTCTTTTGATACTGTCCATTTGCATTATTCGAATTTTTCGCTTTCACGCGGTCATAGACGACAAAGAGATTCTGCGCGCGGAGATAGAGGAAATTCCGGTAGAAATACTCCAGTTTACGATTCACGGTATCCGAAATCTGCCGTGGATAGTCGAAATTATTATACGCCGTGGAAAGGTCAGAATGCACGTAGGAGTACTTATCGTTTTGTCCCTGTGCGATGACTTTATCTTTGCCACCGGGCGTTTGTCCGCCGACATAGCTGGAAGAGGTTGAGTTCTGATAATCACCGAAGTCATTAAAGAAGAGCGTGTTATTGGCGCCGGAATGATTCGACCCACTGATCCCGAGACCGGTTACTCCGAGTCCGTTGGCAGTAGAACCATGCCAGGTCGTTGGGCTTGTGAGCAGGTGGCGATTCCCCTTGGAAATCTGAATATGTCCTGCCTGATAATGCTGATATTCATCATAGTTCTGCGCGCCCATGCTCGCAGTCGCCCACACGGCATTCGTATCCCAGGATGAACGCATCACGAAGTACGGGAGCGCGCCGTTGCCAACGCCTCCTTGTGGGTAATTCGGAGCAAATCCTGTGTAGGAGAGTGGGAATTGAGCAGGATTACCAAGGACTTTTGAGCGTTTGAAGAAAAATTCTTCCCATTCCTTGAGTGGTGCTACGCTTACACCGTTGACACTTTTATTCGACGCCGGAATTTCTGTCCATGCGAAATTATAGGCCGCCGAACCGAGCGTCGTCGCACCAAGCGCCACAGCAAGACGTGCCGGAAGCGAACGGATACTCACCGCACCGCCCTCGTATTGCCACTCACCAACAGGATCAAGCAGCAATCCTCCGGGCAGTGTTGAATGCTTCAATGCATGAAAAATTGACGTGATATCATTTTGAAATTGCCCGATTACATCTTCGCCGGTGGCAGAATTAATAATCATCATATAATCGAGCATGCGGCTGAAATCTTCGTTACCGAATCTCCATCCCTGAAAGTACAATCCCCCTTTGAATGGAGCGCCGGTGGCACCTTGCGATGCTGCCGAAACACCATAGCGATTCCCGAAGGATGTTTTCATCGGTCCCGTAAACGCTTGTTTACGATTACTTTGCGGATAATCACTAGCCGAGAGTAATGCCGACGTTGTGCCGTCTAAACGGGTTCGTGCCCAGCTTTCCATGAGCGCTGCGTTTGCATTATCATCATGCGTGGCGTAGCCCATCCAGGCGACGGAGGTCATGAGTGAAGAGAACCAATTACCGGTCGAGTAACCGTCTTTTTGGTACGTCGAGCTGTAGCTTGTACCGGTGCGGATGAATTGGAACCATTTGTTCATCACGGCGATCATATCTGCTTTGCGCTGCGCGCCGAGCCGATCATAGCACCAGTCGTAAATCACTGCCATTGCAGGTGCTACATTCCGTGCGGGATAGCATCTGTTGAGCACGAGCGGCGACTTGGTAGCTGACGGCATATTATCGGCATCGTTTTCGGCGCGTACCATTTCATCGGCGAGGGCGACGGCTTTATTTGCGTAGGCGGTGTCGCCGGTCATTTGCCATGCCATGGATAATGTGAAGGCGGCTTCATACCAGCCGCGCCCGTCATATTGGTAGAAAATGGCATTATTATACCAATTTGACGAGGTCGAATACTTGTACTGCACGATGTTTTGCGCGAGCATGGTATTCGCTTTGGTTTGCAATGACGTCCAGGAGGCATCATTTGCATTCATTTTGGCGATGAGTTCTTGCTTCACCGCGCCGGTCATAAGTAACCGAGGATGGCTCCCGAGAGCCGCTGCCGAGGACGCACCGCCGAGCACCAGCACGGCAGTAAGAGCAGAAAGAAGAAGTGTTTTCATTGTACCTCTTATAGAAACAAAATGTGGAAGAAATGTTGGAAGAATCGATTTTCGATTACAAAACAACACTTCCACACTCACAGCTTGCTCACAGAGGGGTGGAATTTTGGGGGTTGGGGTGGATTTTTTTTTGTGGGGGGATAAATACAGGACTGATAAACAACCTATTCCTCCTCCTCCAGCTGAAGCTGGAGTCTAGTCAAGATGATATATCCTATGCAGTTACGATGTCATGCAATAGTGAGATGATGCCGAAGGCAACAATCTTCCTGACTAGACTACAGCTTCAGCTGTAGGCAGAGATGAGTTTTTTGGGAGGGCTTTAGCCAAATTTTTCCGTCCTGTTAGGATTACCTCTATCCGATATCCATCATCTTCTTAATATCACCTTCAATCTCCTTCAAACTCTCCTCTTTCTGAACCTGCTTTTCAATTGCTTTATATTTTTCAAATTCAACACCTGATTTTTCCATTGCCTTTTCATGACTTATTGTGCCTGCATGAGTGAGAAGTTCCCTTCCGTTCAATTGCAGCAGAGCATCTAACCGCTGCAACCAATCCTTCATATACATGGGAGTGCGTTGCTGCGCCATCGTTTCGGCAAATGCTAAATATTGCTCCACGAGCAAACCAAGCAATCGCATCTCATCTTCCTTCAAATAGTTCTTGGCAATGCTGACGTCCGTTTTTTTTATCGATTGAATCCCTTTTTTATCATACGATTGCATCCCCAATAAAGGCAGGCGAGCATCCACTCTGCGATAAACCAGCTCGGCAGCAGTTTGCTCGCTGATTGCCCAAAGCAATTTATTCTGAATTACTTTAAAAAATTCTATCGTCTTTTCATCCTTTGCATCATAATCAATGCTCGTTGTGTAAATGTCTTTGATTTTTTGATAGAAGAAGCGTTCGGACAGTCTGATCTCACGAATTCGCTCTTGTAACTCATTAAAATAATTCATGGAATTACCGGACTTAAACCTCTCGTCATTCAAGGCAAACCCTTTGATGATGTATTCCTTCAAGCGCTGCGTAGCCCATATTCTAAACTGCGTACCTTGCTGTGATTTTACCCTGTATCCTACTGAAATTATGACATCAAGGTTGTAGTATTTCACCTCTTTCTCTTGAGTTTTTCCTTCAATAGCACCATGCTTTGTGGTGTGTCGGAAATTCCGACATACCACTTGCTCATCTAGCTCACCTTCCTTAAATACATTCTGGATATGCTCAGCAATGGTACTCCTGCCCTTTCCAAAGAGCATTGCCATTTGTTCCTGTGTGAGCCACACGGTCTCTTCTTCTAATCGCACATCAATTTTGATTTTTCCATCAGGATTTTGATAGATTATAATTTCGCTTGTTGGTTGTATCATAGATGGTTATGGGATTGTGAATTGATTTATTACAAACAAAACTGCCCTTCATTCATTCCAAAAAAAAGGGCAGTTTTAATGTCAATCAGCGCATATTCTATCGCTGAATCAGGAGTAGTTTCGTTGAAAGTACGATGCCGGCGGCGGTTGTGGCCACAAGACGATATGTTCCGATTGGTAATGCTGTGATATTCGGTATCAAAACGCCGGCTGTGTTATCCAGTTCTGTCGCACATGCCGTCATTTCGCGTCCAATTGCATCATAGAGGCGGAGAAAAACACGTTTTGTGTACGTACCATTCATTGATACAATCACATTTTCTGTTGCAGGATTTGGCGTAATATTGATTGAAAATTCAGGAGAAGCGGATGCTGTCTCATCGACATCCAGCGCAAAAAAAGTACCTTTGATTGGAACGAATCGATCGGGCTCACCAAGAATTTTGATGTGAAGAGTATCGTAATGATGATTATCGTAATCATTAAGACGACTACCAAATGGAAAATACCGAATGATTACTTCGTGTTTTTCACCCGGACTAAGAGACACTGCGGATGAAACTCGACCCTGCATAATTGTAAATACAGTATCTGAACCGAGATAAATAGATTCGATAGTAATGTTGGAATTAGTAGTATTGACAAATGTAAGCGTATCATAACCGGTTTCATCAAAACCTCCATTACTTCCATCAGAAACCGATTGAAGGTCAATTGAACTTTTACTAATCGCAATTGACGACTTCGCATACCTTCCTTCAAGCGGAATATTCCTGTCCATTCGGCAAGAAGCAAAAAACACTTTCAACAAGTCTTTGTCCGGGGTGGTGTCTTTAATCGATGCTTTAACTGATGTATAAACAACAGTAAAACGGTGCTCATTTCTAGGAGCCAATGCAAATCGAGAGAGAATCTTACCTTTCGTAATCGTAAATACCGACCCGTATTGTAACTGCATGGAATCTATATACATTGTATCCATACCAGGGTTCGATATGGATATCGAAGTCGTGACCGTACTATCTGCTTTGAATACCCGAAACGTAAGCGCTGAATGTGAAATCTTGGGAAATGGCACTGCCTTGTAGTTAAACGTTTCTTCCACAAATTTACCGGCTCTGTCAATGACCACGAGCACTGCTTTGGCGTCTTGTGTTCGGTCTTTTACGACGAGCTTGAAATCAAAGGTTGTTATCTTCGGGAGGGGTGTGATTTTGGGAGAAGTAATTAACTCTAATTTGTAATTACTATTCACAGAATCGCGAATAAAGATATCAAAGATTCCCTGATCGACTTGCGCCGATATGTTTGGATCCACGCCATAATCACGGAGTTCGGTGGCTCTACAAAGGAAAGTACCACATTCTTCGCTAAAGGTCAGCACCGGTGGCAATGTATCGATTTCGTTGCCGGTAATTCCCGGTACAACCAAACCTTTGTTGAATTGTGTGCTTTGGGTGGATGATGTTCCGGCAATCGTTGGTTGGAGCTGTGAAGTACAAATTGCAGTAACGGAGAGGAAACAAACGACGGAAAGAAAAAAGCGGTCAATGAATCTCATACGAACCTCAAAGAAATGTGAGATAATTAAAATAGTATAAATACGGGTTATTTTATAATTCCTTTCATATCCCCATACTTGTCAGCAAGTAAGCTGAGTTCCTTTAATGAAGAATGAATATACGTTTGGTCAGAAATAAATTCAAATTTCAATTCGTTTTCGAACAAATTTTGTTCTGAAAAGCTACCTTTAATGTTGACATGTCCACGGTTATCGTATTCCACAATAAAGTCTAAATTTCCTTCATAAGAAACGAAGGTAGCTGCCCCTCTTAGTTTTTCGTTACTGCTTTTAAGTAGCTGAAAGAACTGATAGATCTCACCAGTAGAAGTAAATAAAACTGATTTTACGTAAAACCCACTTGATTTAATTTCTATCTCGGATCGTAAATCATACCCACCCCAATGACAAGTCGTCTCGGGAAAACCGAACACTTCGATAAATGTCAATGTTATAAAGTTTGATTCTCCTTTTATCGTAAAGCTTTCCATGATGTTTTATGTAATACATGATAGTTTTGTGAAGTCTGTAAAGTGTATTCCACCATGCCTATGAATCAGTTAATTCCGCCCTTACTCAATATTTGTACTACTGGACCTTCACCTCACAAACGTTTTACTGGCAAGTGTTTACGGTCAGTTCAAAGAACTGACCGGTTTACAATTAAGGTAGAACTTAATAGTTATCCAATTCATCATTTAAATCTCGTGTAAGCTCTTCTAAATCAACAACAAACCCAGTTTTATGATTTACCGGAAATACATTTATCAAAAAATTGTTAGTAGTAATAAAGTCTAGGTAATTTTCTTCGAATTCAGGTAACGAAACTTCGGTTACTACATAATTTTCCCAATGATCATTCAAACACAATCGTGCGTATTGTTCCGTTGGCCAAAATGGCACCATGACTTTCTCTTCGATACTAGAAACAGCAATATCTCCATCGATGCTCATTAACGTATAGAGCGATTCCCAATCCGCTACTTTTTTAATAAAGTACTTATACCGATCGAATGGTGATAATGTAACAACAGTTTCAATTTCTTTTGGATTTGGATCTGCTTTCATATTCAATGTACACTATTATCTTGATTGAAATAAATTGTCAATTCTAACTCAAATCCTGTGATTGCTTTACGTTGATTTTCCGAATTGGCTATTTTTCAATTCCTCCTGAACCTGGAGTCTAGTCAACAAGATACATGGGTGCGCATGTACGACAATCATCATTGGATGCCGAAGGCGACAATCTTCCTGACTAGACTACAGCTTCAGCTGGAGGCGGAAATGAAAGTCCATACATCCTATCCCCCACACCATCACTTCACAAAATACTCCGGCACACTATTTTTCGTACGCATGAATCGTGGAATTGACTCTTGCTGCACGTATGGGTCATTTGGATGGAGTTTGATGTAATTTTGATGGTAATCTTCCGCTTTCCAGAACTTGGTGAATGGTACTACTTCGATGGCGATTTTCTTGGGGTATTTGCCCGATGCATTAACTTGATTGATGTAATCGTTGATGATTTTCTTCTCTTCATCGTTGCGGTAGAAAATTACCGACCGGTATTGACTGCCGTGGTCGGGCCCTTGACCATTGACCTGCGTCGGGTCTTGGGAGGCGAGGAAGACTTTGAGGAGTTCTCCATAACTGATAACCGACGCATCATATTCAAATTCAAAGGATTCGGCGTGTCCTGTTGTGCCCGCGCCCACTTCTTCGTAGGTGGGATTGTCTTTCTTTCCCCCGGCATATCCTGAAATTACATCGCCTACGCCGCGCACATGTTCGAACGTGTATTCCTCACACCAGAAACATCCGGCGGCGAAGGTCGCTTTTTGAAGATTCTTGGCTTTGGGTGTGGGAACGAAATTCAGCGCCACACCATCGATGCAATAGCGGAGTCCTGTTGGCTTGGGGCCGTCATTAAATACATGCCCGAGATGCGCATTGCAGCGTTTGCAGGAGATTTCATCGCGGGTCATTCCGATACTGTTATCGACCGATACATCAACGCTTTTGCCGGAGTACGGCGCGTAGTAACTTGGCCAGCCTGTGCCGGAGTTGAATTTGGTATCCGAACTAAACAATGGATTCGCGCAGCAATAGCAGGTATAGACTCCATGTTCGTGATTCTCATACCACTTGGAGCTAAACGGACGTTCGGTGCCTTGTTCGCGGGTGATGGTATAGACTTCCGGCGGGAGAATTTTCTTCCATTCTTCATTGGTCTTGGTGACTTTGGTCGTCCAGGAAGTATCGAGTGTTTGCGCGCCGGTTTGTGCTGTTTGGTTAGCAAGCGCAGTATCGGTAACGATGGTCTTTTCAGGTTGTTTTTCGGGTGCTGAACAGCTCAGAAGGAACATTGCAGCAAGCGATGCAAGAAGATACGATTTCATAATTACTCAAGGAATAGTAAAGGAATACAGAGATTTTAAAAGCAAAAATACTATAAATAGCCCAATCGAAATGATTGGGATTAATTCAAGTCCAGTCAGTTGCTACAACTGACTGTTAATACTTTCCTATGAAACGTCCCGAATATATAGGTACGTTAGAAATGGAATTATATCTCAGGCAACTATAGTGAAATCCCCCGGCAATGTGCGATATAGCAGCGCTTTCAAGCTGCATTCTTATCAGAAAGTAGTGTGTACAAGAATTCTTGGATTTCTATAGCATGAACTTTCATGCAGACGTTTCATCGGTACGTGTTTACGGTCGGTTGTAGCAACCGACCGGACGGTAATAAATTATCAGTGAACCAGAAATATCAACGAAGCACATTAAACAGCGTAGCCGACCGCACTGCTCCCTGCGATGCTGTGAGGATATACACACCATTTACCAATGATTCGAGTGGCACGACAAATTGTAGCTCTTCCCTCTCAAACCCCATAATTTTCTGACCGGTTAGGGTGGAAATGGAATAGTGAACGGGAATTGTATTCAAGAAATCAAGATGTCTTCTGTCAATCGTCAGGGAGTTAGCGGCAGGAGTTGGGTAGCAGGTAAGGCGGGTTGATGTGGATTTGGTCTCTTCATCAGCAGCTTCAAGAGTGGTCAGATCTAGTTTCCAAATGCCATTCATCGTTCCTGCAAAAAGAACTGTACCAGAAACTATAAGAGATTGAATACCTTGCATTTCTGTACCATTGTTTATTTGGAACCAATTTTTGCCATTGTCAACGGATTTAAATACACTACCTTTATTAGTTCCAGCAAAGATTGTAGTATTCGTCGCAGTTAGGCACTCGACACTTTGACTTTGTAAACCAGGGTTAACGGCTGTCCAATTATTTCCATTATCCGTACTTAGAAGCACTCCTCCATTAGAAGCAAATACATTACTACCGCTAACAGCCAAAGAATAAATTGACCCCTGCTTTACTAATTTCCAATGGTCACCATTATCTACACTTCTAAAGACTCCACCACCATAAGTACCTGCAAATATTGTCGAATCAATTACCGCGAGAGCATGTGGATAGTCATCTACTAATCCTGTATCAACTGCCGACCAATTTTCTCCTTGATCAATACTACGGAATACGCCTCCTTCCCAAGTACCACCACCTTGAGTACCGGCAAATAGAATTGATCCCTTAGCAGCGAGTGACAAGATATTACTATATTGAAGCCCATTGCCGGCATACTTCCAAGTCATTCCATTATTTGTACTTTTGTAAATTCCCTCATAAAATGTTCCTGCGTAAATATTGTCGCCACTTTGAACTAGAGACATGATACACATGGAAGGCATTCCTGATTTACGCACATTCCAATTTTCACCTTGATCGTTACTTATGTATAACCCACCACTTGTCCCGGCGAATAGTAATTTATCTTTTAACAAAAACGAGCTGGCAGATAGCGTAAGTTTCATACCTGAGTTAAAATCTGCCCATGTAAGACCATTATCCAAGCTACGGAAAATTCCGTTGTCAAATGTACCTGCAAACAAAACATTATCAATTGCTTCAAGGCAAATAATATCAAGAGATTCCAACCCTTTATCCACAGCTATCCAGTTCTCTCCGTTGTCATCACTTCGGAATACACCACGTCCCCACCATGCTGCAGCAAATAAAGAAGTACCATTTAATGCAATTGTTCGAATTTCGTTCGTAGTTAACCCTGTACTTACTTCCGTCCAATTCTCGCCATAGTCCAAGCTGCGATATACTCCATCAAAGGTTGCAGCAAATATTATTGAATTAATCGCAATCAAGGAACTAACAGAAGTGTTTGTTAAACCGTTATTGACTTGTTTCCACGTCGAACCGTTATCCGTACTACGATACACTCCGTTGCTTCTACCCAAGCCGGCAAATAATGTTGTACCAATTACTAAGAATGACCGAACGTCAGGGTAATCGTTCACTAAACCCACACTTGAATTTTCCCAACTCCTTCCATCATCAGTACTACGGAAAATCCCACCTTTCTCTGTACCTGCAAATAATGTGGTACCAGAAACAGCTATTGCTTGAACTTCCTGATTCTCAATTCCTATATTTGAAGCTGTCCAGGTTATACCATTGTTTGTACTCCGATAAACCCCGTAGCCACCGGCTCCATTGCCATTTCCGCTAGTACCGGCCAATATTGTGTTTCCGTTCACTAGAAGAGTGTTAATAATTTTTTTCTCTAAGCCGGAATTGGCAGCAACCCAAGTCGTACCCTTATCTGTACTGCGATACACTCCGTTACCATAAGCACCTACAAACATAGTAGATGAATTATATGCAAAACATTTCATGTACCCACCATACGGCCCATTACACTGTTTCCACTGCGCCTGCACACCCGAAAGAGTAAGGAAAAATACCATTGCAATCAACAAAGCTTTGATGGATGTGAAGGAAGGTAGAATGTGAATCATGGTCGCGCCTGTGTGAATATTGGAATTGAAGGAACTTGCGAGATGCAAACTACTCAATTTCATGCAGATAGGAAAGAAAAACATAGTATAGAATCGTCATAATGTTTGAGACTATAAATAATTTTCAACCCAAAAAAAAAGCCCAATCAAACGATTGGGCTTTTTATAAAAACTGTCAGCTGAAGTTACGATACCATTTCCATCGATTCTTTGATATATGGGTCGTTTTTCGCGATGAGATTGTTGGTGCCGAACTGACGGGCTGCGACCAACATAAACGCACCGAACATGAGCACCCAAGCGGAGACTTCCGGAATACCGAAGCGAAGGGTTTCGCTGAATACCGGTAAGACAATCCAGCATAAGTCAATAAAGTGCGCGAATAACAGCAAGCAAGCAGCAAACATCATCACCGGCAGTCGGCGCTTAACATCCTGACGGAGAAGCGTGAGGAATGGCACGAGGAAGTGAAGGAAGATAGAACCCCATCCGAAATATTCCCATCCGCCTTGAAGGCGCTTGGTGTAATAAATCGTTTCTTCCGGCATGTTGGCATACCAAATCAAGAAATACTGCGAGAAGGCAATGTAGGTCCAGAAAATGGTAAACGCAAACATCAATTTACCGATATCATGGAAGTGTTCGAGCGTTACATATCCTTTGAGATGTCCCCCCTTATAGAGATTAATCGTAAAGATACACAAGAGCGAAAGAGTTGCTACGAAATTACCGGCAAAGAAATACACACCAAAAATCGTACTATACCAGTGCGGTTCGAGCGACATTAAAAGGTCGAATCCAGCAAACGTAATCGTAACTGCATACAGTATCACAAATGGAGCAGCACGTTTTAAATTCTTATAGGTCGGAGAATAGTCGGTAGCTGTGTCTTGTTTTTTGGAATTGCCGACGATATATACATACATCAGATACCATAAAGCACAGTAGAGTACAAGTCGGATAGCGAGGAATGTTTCGTTCATGAACCACCCTTTTTTCATCAAAATCTGATCAGTATGGATTTCATGGACCCAATGGTAGAGTTCACCCCGGAAGAGATAAATCGGAATAATACCGATGATAATAAACGGTACAAATCCCGTAAAATTCTCGGCAATACGACGGAGAGAAGCACTCCACCCTGCACGTGCAAGATATTGCAAGGCAGAGAAAAACATAGCCGTTACACCAATACCGGCGAAATAGACAAATCCAATTAAATAATCGGCAAGCAATCGTTTATGATCTGCACCCATTGCAAAGGACGCAGCAAATCCAATCGCACCAATAACGAGCGCGGCGAGAGCCACTTTTTGAAGCTTGGCAACGAACGGGGAACCTTGTAGAGAATTTGAATTCATTAGTAGTACCTCAATGTCGGGAATCTTAGTTAAGGATGATTATTTTGTTTGCGCCGGCTTCACTTCTTTTACGCCTTCTGCCTGCATCTGACGTACATAATGGATGACTGCCCAGCGGTCAACCGGCGATAGTTTGTCGGCATAGCTCGGCATAATATTCTGTCCTGCACTGATGACATGATAAATCAGACCGTCTGATTTTGCTTTCGTGAGATCGGCCCGAAGGTTCGGAGGATTTTGGAATCCACGTTGAACCACCATACCATTACCCTGTCCATCATTATTATGGCAAGGAGCGCACATCGTTTCGAAACGATTCTTGCCACGAGCAAGCACAAATTCAGATGCCGGAAGTGGATTCGTACCATTGACAGAGTCGGCTTTGTCGAAGTCGGGCTTGTCAAGCGGATAACGTCTACCACCGCGAGGGAAGGTATTCGGCAGTACATCACGCTCTCCCTTACCATCGGCAAAGAACGTAGAACCAACCTGTGGCTTTACCTTGAATTGAGTATCCATATCCGATAGAAATTCTACCGGCGGCTCATCGGAAAACCATGTTTTCTGCCCGGTTAAAATCATGACAATCAAAACCGCAGCGGCAAGGCCGAAGAGTATTTTGATATAGGGTATTCCTTTTGTAGGTTTTTCTTCCATTAGTTCTAAGTCCTCTAAACTCAAATAAATGTAGTATCTTTTTTAGAAAATTATCTCGTATGTCATGCCTCAATCAGGCGTACATCATCTCCGCCAAGATCTTTCATCAGTTTACTTGTCGCTTCAAGCGAAAAGCGCTGATCTTTAGCAAAAATACTGACGACAAATGTATCATCGACGGCTGCCTGGAATCCTGCATCATTCTGCAGTGGAGAATACCAAGTCGGTAATTTACACAATCCCCATAAGCCGAGGAACGTAAAAATTGCCGTGCACAATACCGTCAACTCAAAGGACACCGGCACTGCAAACTGCAACGAAAACAGCGGCTTACCGCCAATGTTGAGCTTGTAATGATCTGCCCCTGTCCACGCCATCAAAAACAGCGCATTCGAGAGACCGAAAATAGCACCGGCAAAAGAGATATACGGCAATATTGTCCGCTTTACGCCCATCGCTTTATCCAATCCGTGCACGGGATACGGCGTGTAAATATCGAAGTCCTGATAGCCGGATTCGCGGATTCGCTTTGCGGCATTCATCAATACATTGGGGTCTTTAAAATTCCCCAGAACTGCTACAGGTTGTGTTTGGCTCATAATATTTTTCTACTTTCAATGTTCAATTAATGATCATGATGATGCTTCGGCTGCGCATTCGGCAAAATACTTTTTACTTCGGCAATTGCTATCATCGGAACGAACTTCGCAAAAATCAAAAACAACGTAAAGAAAATACCAATCGTACCGACAAAGATTGAAATTTCTACCCAGGTCGGTGAGTAATATCCCCAGCTAGCCGGCAAGTAATCGTGATGGAGTGACGTCGAGATAATCGTAAAGCGCTCGAACCACATACCAATATTCACGAAAATTGACATTATGAACATCACCGGAATATTACGGCGCATTTTCTTGAACCAATAAATCTGCGGAGAAATCACATTACAGCTCACCATTATCCAGTATGCCCAGGCATAATCACCGGACGCACGATTGATAAAGACCGAGGACTCATACGGATTACCACTATACTGTGCGATAAAGAATTCCATCGCATACGCATAGCCAACCATCATCCCTGTTGCCAGAATGATTTTGTTCATATTATCCAAATGCTTGAGAGTAATATACTGCTTGAGGTCCACCACTTCACGGGCAATAACCAACAGTGTCATCACCATCGCAAAGCCGGAGAAGATAGCGCCGGCGACAAAGTATGGCGGGAAGATTGTCGTGTGCCATCCGGGAAGTACTGACGTCGCAAAGTCCATCGAAACCACCGTGTGAACGGAAAGCACGAGAGGAGTGGAAAGACCGGCAAGAATCATATAGGCAATTTCATAAATGTGCCAGTGGCGCATCGAACCGGTCCAGCCGAGACTGAAAACACCGTACAATGTCTTGCCCAATTTACTTTTGACATAATTTCTCATCGTTGCAAGATCCGGCACAAGACCAATATACCAGAATAACAGCGATACAGTAAAGTACGTTGACACGGCAAACACGTCCCACACAAGCGGCGAACGGAAGTTCACCCACATCTGCATTTGATTCGGATACGGCGTAAGCCAATAAAACGCTACCCACGGACGACCGGTATGTAACAGCGGAAATATCAAGGCGCACATCACGGCAAAAAGCGTCATCGCTTCTGCTGAACGGTTAATAGCCGTACGCCATTTTTGACGGAATAAGAATAAAATTGCCGAAATCAGCGTTCCTGCGTGCCCGATACCAATCCAGAACACGAAGTTCGTAATGTCCCATCCCCATCCGACCGGATTATTCAAGCCCCATACTCCGATACCGGTGGCGATCGTGTATCCCATACACGCCAGTCCCCACAATGCGATCGAAGCAAAGACAAATAAGGTAATCAAAAACTTAAGATTAGGAGTTAATACCGGAATACTCGATATTTTTTCAGTAATATCATGTAAAGTTGGATTTCCTAATACCAACGGCTCACGAAACGGCTCTTCAAATGCCGACGGCATAATAGAAGGAGCATTTGCATGCCCGTGTGGAGGCGTTGTATCTTGGTTGATTGTATCGGTAACGTTCATGTATCTTTCCTACGTTTGTTTCCAAACAATGGCAATTATTGATTTTTATGCTTTATGTTCTACTTTATTACGAATTTTTCCATGATAAGTAATCGAAGGTCGTACGTTCAACTCTTCTAATACTCTGAACTTACGGTCATCTGTATTCTTGGAGAGATACACGCGGCTTGTCTTGTCGTTCATATCACCAAAGATAATCGCGCCGGCCGGACATGCCTGCTGACATGCTGTGATTACTTCCCCATCCTTCACTCTGCTGCGACCATGGTCTTTAGCATGGAATTTCGCTTCGTTGATTCTTTGTACACAGAACGTACATTTTTCCATGATACCGCGCATACGAACCGTAACATCAGGATTGAAGACCAGATCCATCGGCGTTTTGTCATTCTTGTGCCAGTTGAGGAAGTTGAAGCGACGAACTTTATATGGACAGTTATTAAGGCAGTACCGTGTTCCCACACAACGGTTATACGTCATTTCATTCAAGCCTTCCGGACTGTGTGTCGTCGCGGCAACCGGGCAAACATTCTCGCACGGAGCATTTTCACAGTGCTGGCAAAGCATAGGCTGGAAGAGTGTTTCGACATTCCCCTCTTTATCGGTCGAATAATACCGATCTAGGCGAATCCAGTGCATTTCGCGTCCCTTGATAACCTGATCTTTACCTACAGCCGGAATATTATTTTCAGCCTGACATGCCGTCGTACAAGCATTACAGCCGATACATGCCGACATATCGATGGTCATACCCCAACGGTGTCCTTTGTATTCATAACTATCTACGATACTAAGGTCATGCGGGATGAGCGGATGCTCTTCTTCCATGTGCCCGGAAGCAAATTCAGCCAAAGTAAAGTCGCGAACAATGTCACGACCATCGATAGTGTTATGTCCCTGAGTTATAGCAATTGTTTCATTGGCACCGGTCTTTTCGACAGTGACAGCGAGATATCCAAGTGACTCACCGGCTCCAAGTAATTTATAGACATTTCCGCCGACTGATTTCATGACTTGTCCGCCTGCTGTACGACCATAGCCGGTCATTACCGATACGACATCATCTGCCATACCTTCTTGGATTAATGTCGGTAGTTCGACGGCTCCGTTTGCTGTTGTAATACGAACGATATCGCCGATTTTTGCATTCATCGCTGCGGCTGTTTTACTGCTCATTGCTGCCACATTTCCCCAGGTTACTTTGGTTACCGGATTCGGTAATTCTTGCATCCAACCGTTATTGGCCATGTCACCATCGTTGACGTTCGGCGACAAGTGAATATGTAGCATAGTCTTACCGGCCATTGCAGCGTTACTTTTCATGGACCACTGTGCTGCGGCGGATTGATTTACGGATACTGCACCGGCTTGTAGAGGAGCAGACGTCTTGACCACTCCGTTTTGGAGAGCCAGCTCCCACTCAGCTTGATTCGGCAGCGCTGCCTGATGGCGTGCGCGCACATAATCATAATACGTTGCAGTGGTTGCAAAGAGCTCAGGATTCACTGCCTTGGCGATCTGCATCAATGCGTCGGGAATAGAAATCGAGGATTCATTCAGTGGCGCTATCATTGGCTGCTGTAGCGCAAGAGTGCCGTCAAATGATACAGCATCGCCCCAAGCTTCAAGATAATGAGTAGTCGGCAGGGTAATCGAGCAGATTTCGCTCGTTTCATCTGCATATTGGGAGAGCGATACACGCTTTGCAATGCCGGCGATGAGCGCTTTCATATCACGATCACCGGAATACTCTGGATTGACATCTGCAAAAATCGCGACGCCTACGTTTTTGGCTTTGAGATCTGCACGCAACGCGTTGATTGCTGTGGACTTGACACCGCTATTCGGGAGGATGTGTCCATTATCGAGGGCTTTGTCGGCACCAACCGAACCCAGGGTCAAATTAATGCATAATGCCATTGCATTGGCATTGGCAGTCAGATGCCCTCCGGCAAGAACGACACCTTTATCACCTGCTTTGATAAGCATTTCAGCAATTTTTTTACCATGAGGATTTGACGCTGAAGAGACGGCTGCAGCCACTCCAGCACCCACGGCGGATGTTCCTTTAGCTGCAAGAACTTCTTTGAGAATACTTGCCAGAACATTTTCAAATTCTGCGGGAGCAACCGGAAAACGGTAATCGGCATTGGCACCGGTGAGCGACATCATCGACTCGACGGCAACGAGTGTATTCATGACCGGATTCTTCCGGGTAGGCTTGCGCATAGCCGAAAAATTACGGATATGATAGACTGCATTTTTGTCGGTCCCTAAGATATCTGCATCAACGGAAACGATAACATCGGCTTTCGACAAATTCGGCACGATTTCTCCGTCAATGCCAAGGATAGCTGCGTTCGCTGCTGCTGTCCCATCGGCAATCGTAGTCGGAACGGTCACAAATTTCAAGGTTGGAATCTTGCCTTCGATTTCGGCAATAAGTGCAGATAAACTCGGCGAGCTGTGTTCATGCATGAGCACACGGACGGACTTCCCTTCTGCCATTGCGGCTTTACAGGCATCAGCAATCGTTGCTATCGCATTATTGACCGATGAGTCCCCGCCTTTTATTCTCGGGCGACGCAGCACTCTGTCAGGGTCATAGAGCGAAAGTAACGATGCCTGCATTCTCGACGACGATACACCCATCGAAGCAGAATGTTGATCGTTACCGTCAATTTTGATCGGACGACCTTCAGTCGTTTTGACCAATAACCCAATGGCTGCATTGCCATTTTGATAGACGGTTGTGTAATAATTCGGAATTCCGGGAGTTCTGTACTCGACCGCTTTTACCGTCGGTACCAGTTTATGGTCCGGACGACGACAAGCGGCAGCACCAACTGCCATGGAAGCAGAAAGAAGCGCCATAAAAGTACGGCGTGTCACGGGCGATTCAAACACCGGAGGTTTGTCGTAATCGGCTGAAAACTCTTGATGAGTATTCAGTTGATTGTCGCCAAGCAGAAATTCATCTGAACTTTTCCAATATCGTTTACCGCCTGAAAGTAGAGAATTTGACATTCGTTTAATCTCTTGAAAATTTAACGTCTTGTGTTCGTAATTTAATTAATGATGGCATGTTGAGCAGTTTTCAGGACCAATACCGGGATGCTTCGGCGTTGGAATTCCTTCCACTTCTTGCTTTGGAATTTCACTCATAAAGGATCCAAATTGCGGCTTCGTCGTCGGCTCAATGTTATTGGCTAAGATTGCTTTCGCTGTCGAATCATATGCTGTGGCTTTAATACCGGTAAAGATACCGGAAATCGGACGGGCAGGGATAATATTAGCGACCGGATTACGATGGCAGTCAAGACAGAAGCCCATGTTCATCGGCTTGAATTGAGAAACGACACCCATCGTTTCAATTTTGCCATGGCAGGATGCACAGTCAATCTGTGAACGAATATGGCGGCTGTGATCGAAATGCACATAATCCGGCAGATAATGGATTCTCTTCCAGGCAATTGGCGTATTATTTTCATTGCTTTCACGGACAAGCTTTAGCTTCGGACTATCTGCTTTCACCGCAATATGGCAATTAATACAGGTGCTCGTCGATGGCACGGGAGAATGCGCCGATGTCTCGACAGACGTATGGCAATACATACACTTAATGCCATTTGTACCGGAGTGGATTTTGTGCGAAAATGGTACCGGTTGCGTCGGGCGATATCCGACATCCGTTACCCGGTTGTGGAATCCGAAATACCCGATTACAAACGCAATACCGGCACAAGTCAGCACGATAAGCGATATTTTCTTGATTTTTCTGTCAATTTCCTGAGAAAACATAGTTGTTACCTTCGAGTTTGAAATTAAGAGACAATATTTGTTGAGGATAGCTCTTTCTTCCTCATTGTATAATAAATGCGGAAGGAAAATCCGAACAGGACGCTTACCATTATTGAAATCATAAACAGAACACTGAGAGAATAACCTTCACCGATTGCTGCACCTGCCGAACCTTTTTCAAAGGCCTCTTTGCAATTCGGACATGCATTGAGAGCATTTGTAGAGTTGAGAAGCAGCGCACCTACTATAATCAAAACCGTTTTTGTAATTTTATGCATAAGTCCTCCGACTATTTATTTGGTGGCAGTATCGAATGCAAGACCTGCCGCAATTTTTCGACATCTTCACGCTCTAAACCATCATAGTATCCGCGTATTTGCCCTGCATTATCAACCAATACAATTCGCTTACTGTGCGAGAGCGGAGCATCTAGTGTCGCAATCCGAAATCCTTCAAGGGAAAGGTTTTTCACCGTATCTATCGGCATACGAAGGAAATACCACTTATCCGGTTTTGCTCCGTACCGCTCTGCGTATTTTTTGAGTACTTCTTGCGTATCATTTTCGGGATCGACACTTATTGATACGAATTTCAAATCCTGATACTCTTTAAATTCACCGAATAACGCACTTATCTGAGAATTAAGCCGTGGACAAATATCACCGCAACTGGTAAACATAAAGCTCGCAAGCCAATACTTGCCGTTCAATGCCTCCGAGGTCACCTGCTTCCCGTCGAAGTTCACTCCAGATATATACGGTGCGGGCTTTATAACCGGTAAATTCAACACCGGCTTCCCTGCTTCACGTTTTGTATCGTGTTTCGTACATCCCGAGAACACAGCAATCAAAAGAATACCGCACCAAAGTGCGATACCATATACTTTATTTTTCATTGAATTACGGTCCGAGTACATTCAGTGCAAACGAGAGAACCGTAAAGAGAAACAATGGCACAAATATAAATGCACGCAAGAACTTATTGTCAAACTTGATGTGCATGAAAATGTAGATAACCATTGCTGCTTTGACCAATGCAATCAGCAAACCGACCATAATATGAATAGTTGAGCCGAGTTCGCCCCAGCCTGCCGGTATCCAATTCCACGATGCTACAAGAGTTAACACCGTAAGAATAAACAGCACAAGCGCAATCTTAATATACTGTTTAATCATTACCTCGGGCGCCGGATGATCATGATGTTCCATAATTTTTTCTTTCGTTTAAATTAATGATGTGCCGGAAAAATAAGATACAAAATCGGGAAGAGGAAGATCCATACCAAATCCACAAAGTGCCAGTAAAGCCCAAGCGTTTCGACTTTCACGGGCTTGTTGTATCCTGCTTTTGTAAAGGACTTAGAAAGCATGAAAATCATCGGAATCAATCCCAGAATCACGTGCAATGCGTGGAATCCGGTCATCATAAAATAGAAGGCAAAAAAGACATTCGTATGCGGGAAAATTCCGTGACCGAATTTTGTAGAATATTCTATCGTTTTGACGACCAAGAAGATAAATCCGCAGAGGATGGTAATTCCCATAAACAACTGATAATTCTTTTTATTACCACGTTGTAAATTAAGAATAGCGAGAGCCATTGTCAGTGAGCTGCCAATAAGTACAAATGTATTGAGCAAAGCCAGGTATGGATTTAACTCAGACGCAGAGTGCGAAAACATCTCCAAATTGGAATTACGGAGTACGATAAAGGCACCGAAAAAACCGCTAAAGAACATAATTTCCGATGCGAGAAATATCCACATCGCTAGTTTTCCGTGCGGCACCCCGGAATTGGGTTCGTGAGCCAATGAAAGTCCAGAAGACATATAGTAACCTTAGTAAATCTATAAAATTATCGTATTGTAAATAAACTACACCTTGTCAAAAAACATCAGAATCATCAGCGTTGTCAGGAAGAAATATGATGCTAGAAGCGTTGCACGAGCATTTTCATGAGAGGGATTTTTTCGAAACTTCACAGCAAAGTAAATAAACACACCGCTAAGAATCACTGCCCCGACTGCATAGATACTTCCCACTACTCCTGACTTCCACAATCCCAATGATACCGGGAGCAAAAGCAGGCAGTATATCAACGTTTCCATACTGATACTCTTCCCTGTCTCATCACTCACCGCCGTCATTGCGAAGCCGCCACGTTCGTAATCTTTCTTATACATCCACGAAAGCGACAGAAAATGCGGCAATTGCCAGATAAACATTATCGCAAAAAGCATCAGCGCGGGTGTATCAATGGAATTTCTGTATGCTGTCCATCCACCTAGCATCGGCAGCGCGCCCGGAATCGCCCCAATAAAAAGTGATATCTTGCTTACCCTCTTAAGAGGAGTATATATCACCACATACGATATCCAGGTAGCAAGCGCCAGGACAAATGTTAACGGATTAATAAACCAAAGCGTTACACCGCCCAACACCGAAAGAAACACTCCATACACCAGTCCGCTTCCCGCTGATATCTCGCCTGTCGCCATTGCCCTATTCATCGTGCGCTTCATCAGCTTATCAATATCACGCTCGATGTAATTATTTAGAACACAGCTACCACCGCAAATCAGAGTTGACCCTATTACCGTCATCATCAGTCGCATCAGATGCTCAAGAGCACCAAAATACTCTATCGTGGCTGTCGGTATTGCCAGATAATACCCTACCGTCGTCGTCAGAATTACCATCCGCGTAATTCCTGGCTTGGTCAGATTGTAATAAGCGATTAATTTGTTCATCAAATCTTAGTACAACTTATCCAAACTTGGATTCTCAACCTGCACTGTTTGGTAGCTACGAGCCGGTGTATCAAAATATTTCAAAGAATAAAACCATGTAATTGCATGGCATATAAGAAGTAACGAACCTACTGTCACATGAAGCGTATTCGGCACCACTTCCCGCACTGTCAGCACAATCAGTCCGCCAAGGGTAATTTGCACGGCTATCAGCACAACGGCTGCAATCATTGGCTTGCGAAGTCGCGCAAAGGCATCTCCTCCACGTATGATGACCACTAATTGCGTTATCGATAATATACTCAGCAGTACCGCTCCCACCCGATGAAGGTAATGAATCACTACCTGATAATTATAAAGTGAGAAATCCGGAATAACTTTGCCGAACGCAAGCGGGAAGTCCGGAATTGCAAGCCCACTATACGTATGCCGTGTGAGAGCGCCTAAAAATATCTGTACAAATGTAAACGCGAACGTCACTGCAAACAATGTCCTTGACGACGCAGGTATCACAGCTTTTGAGCCGGAAAAATTCTGCCATGTGTCCGATGTAGCAATTGTAAGCAACACTGTCATTATCAGAAACAATTGCGCCAGCAACCCATGAGAAGCAGAAATCGCTGTCGGCAGCTGAAAGAGAACCGTCAACCCACCGAGTACGCCTTGCACACAAACTGCAGCTAACGCTATAACTGCTATTGATCGTAAGAACTTCGTCGAAGCTGTCTTTTCAATTCTCCAGAGCCAGATTAGCTCAACAATCATCAAAAATCCAACAAACGATGCAAAAAGTCTGTGACCGTGCTCGTACTTAATACCTCCTGTCCACTCATGGACCGGGTATGTAAACATATTCTGTCCGTAGGTTGTCGGCCAATCCGGCACCGACAGACCTGACCCTGTACTATGGACGAGACCTCCTAATGTGAGGAGAATCAACGTACATGTCGCTAATAATAGACTAAACTTGTGTATTCGGCGATAAGGATTCATCGAATTCAAATCAATGATGACCGTGTGAATCGTGCTTCGTCGTCTCTTCCGTCATGCCGTCACTGTTTTCTGCTGTGCTGGGCGCTTCCCATTGTGGCCAGTAATCAGACTGTCTGTCCGGATGAGAATATTCGTATGGTCCACGATAGACCGTGATATCCATATCAAAATTACCATGACCCGGCAGCGGAGGAGCTGCCCACTCTAATGAGTTGGCTCCCCACGGGTTACGCGGAGCTTTCTTTCCGTATTTAAGCGACCAGAAGATATTAAAGAGAAGGATAAACTGAGATACGCCAAGCACAAATGCTGCGATAGAAATAAACTGATTCATAGGTTGGAAATGCTTCAAGAAGTCATAGACATAGGGGTCATAGACTCTTCTCATGTGGCCGCCGACACCTAAAATATGCATCGGATAAAACGTGAGATTAAAGAAAACAAATGACCAATAGAAGTGCTTGCGACCCAAGGACTCATTGAGCATTTTACCGAACATTTTAGGGAACCAATAGTAAATACCGGCAAAGATTCCGAAAAGCGACCCACCAAAGAGCACGTAGTGAATGTGAGCGACAATAAAGTATGTGTCATGAATGTAAATATCAACCGGAGCAGATGCCATAAACACACCGGAAAGACCGCCAATAACAAAGGTAGCAACAAAAGCAAGTGCATTTAAATGAGCGGAAGAGAATTTGATATTACCCCTCCAGAGTGTACCGAGCCAGTTAAAAATCTTAATAGCAGATGGCACGGCAATCACAATAGTCGAGAGCATAAATGTCGTACCTAAGAGCGGATTCATACCGGATTGGAACATGTGGTGTCCCCAGACAATAAACCCTAAGAACGCGATACCCATAATTGCAAAAATCATGGCTTTATATCCGAAAATTGGCTTACGGGAAAAGGTTGAAATCACATCAGATACAATTCCCATAGCCGGCAAAATCATAATATACACAGCCGGATGAGAATAGAACCAGAATAAGTGCTGCCAAAGAATTGGCTGTCCGCCTCCGGAATATAATGCACGTTTTGCATGTACTAAGTTGTCCGGCATGAAGAAGCTGGTATGCAAGAACTGATCCATGAATTGCATTGCGATTGCCGATGCAAGCACAGGAGTACCGAGGGTAATAAGAATTGCCGTAATAAACAGCGCCCATACTGTCAAAGGCATGCGGAACATGTGCATACCCTTTGCACGTTTATTGAGAATCGTCGTGATGTAATTTACCGCACCCATGATCGAAGAAAAACCGACCAAAAAGAGCCCGACTAACCATAATGTCTGTCCGGTACCTGCTAAAGGTGCTAATGTAGGATAACTTGTCCAACCGGCAGCCGCTGCACCACCATCGACCATAAATCCAGCACAGAAAATCATACCTGCAGGAGGTACTAACCAAAAAGAATACATGTTCAGCTTCGGCAGCGCCATATCATCGGTACCAATCATCAGCGGAATACACTGATTACCAAAGGCACCAACTGCCAACGGAATGATAACCAGGAAGATCATGATCGAGCCGTGCATAGACAACAGCTGTGCGTAGAAATTCGGCTGAATGGCACCGGCTGCTACCCACGTATCAGGTAAGAATTGACCGATAAGTGGAATTGCCTGACCGGGATATGCTAATTGCCAGCGAATGAGCAAGGCCATTAATCCACCGACCATCAAAAAGAAAAGCGATGTAAATAAAAATTGCTTCGCAATGACTTTGTGATCTGTAGAAAAAATATACTTCTGAATAAATGACAGCTCATGATGATGATCATGCGAATGTGCATCACCATGCGAATGTGCTGTATCGAGAGAAACTGTAGCCGTATCCATTATTGTACCTGATAAATGGGAATGTTATATTCAGTAATTTATTAGTGATGCGCTTCCTTTTTGGGCTCTTCCACTGCTTTACGTTCCGGGATTACCGGTGGGTTGGCAGCTAAATTCGCTTTAATTCCACTATATTGTTCGTCAAGCCATTTGTTGTAGTCTTGCTGCGATTGCATAAACAGTTCACCGCGCATACCATAGTGACCACTACCGCAAAGCTCGGCACAGGCAAGCTCATATTTTCCTGCTTTAAAACCATTGAACCATACTTTAATCCACTGACCGGGTACAGCGTCTTGCTTTACTCGGAAATTTGGAAGGAAAAAGCTGTGAAGTACATCCATTGTCGAGAGATTAACAACGACATTATTATTGATTGGTAAGTGGATCTGATTCATCACAACCAAATCATCATATCCAGCCGGGTCGTATTTATCAATGCCAAATGGGTTTGACGCTTCCATTTGCGAACGGTCTTTCTTGCCAAATACACCGTCTGGGCCAGGATAGCGAACATTCCATCCGAATTGATAAGCCATAACTTCTATCTGTACATCCGGCTTGGGTACTCTCCATTCAGATTTCGTCGCTGTCCAGATGTCTTCGCTCCATAATCCGATGCCTATGAATACGAGCGATGGCAGCAAAGTCCATGTCAACTCCAACGCATTGCTACCATGGAAATGATAGGCTTTTCTGTTTGGGTTGAATCTGTACTTTATTAAGAATGTAAACAACAGCGTGTACGTCAGAAAAAATATTATCACGGAAAACCAATAAATCACAGCAAACATATTGTCTAACTGCTGGCTGTATGTGCTTACACCCTCAGGAAAGAAGGTCAGCATATCTTTGTAAAGCCATTCAAGCATAGAAAGTACCTTTTAATAAGTCAGTTCAGTATAATCAATTTTATGTCGTAGGATTGTAGCCGGAGTCGAGATTACCGCAAAAAAAAAGCCGTCTTGATATATATCAAAGCGGCGATTGTAACGATGCTTCGTCCCAGCCGGACATGTGCGATTTTGTCTTTTCACGGACTGCTTTCACCTCGTCAACAGTCACAGCAGCACCTGTATTGCCAAAACTGGAGCGGACATAGGTCAAAACATCGGCAATTTCTTGGTCAGATAAGACATCTTTCCACGGTGCCATTAAGCCGTTGTATTCCTTGCCTTCACGGGTGATTTTCCCTTTAAAGCCGTGCAGAACAATACGGATAGGCACAGAAGACTCACCATTGGCAAAAGCCGAGCCGGCAAGAGGAGGATAGACACCGGGTAATCCTTTTCCGTTCCCCTGATGACAGGATGAACAGATCTTCGCATAGACTTTAGCGCCGGCGCCGCCACCGCTAGGTGGTACGCCATCTGGTGGCAAATCTACGGGAGCCGCAGGATCGACAAATACGGGATCGTCTTCAAGGTGAACGAAAAGTCCTCTGAAATTGCAACCGGCAATTAGGAGGAAACTGGAGAGAGCGAATGAGAGAATGAATCTTGGGGAGAGTAGAAATTTCATCATGAAGTACATCTGGAAATTTTTACAAAAAATCGTCTGAATTTGTTAGTTCGATTCTGTCCGACACTCAAAATTACAAGCAATTCACGTTTTAGGCAAATGATTTTTAAAAATATTTTTCGAGCTGGTACGTAGCGGGCCGGCATTGCTATTCTACTGCCTTTATCTTCAAACGGGTTATTGCCGGCCTGCAAGTTTTACACTGTTCTATTTTTTTTTCATTTTTTAGTATCTCTTCCATTCATCGCTACAACGGCATGTCCACATGCACCTCACTCCTGTCCCGCACTTAGTCCAAAACAAGTATTTTCTGAATTAATTCTGCTGCATTCTCAAGCTCGACGACATAGCGTTCGCCGGTAATGCGGTCTTTAATTTCGACCATTCCATTTGTCAGGTTTTTGTCGCCGATGATGAGCTGCACCGGCATTCCGAGAAGGTCCGCGTCATTAAATTTAACCCCCGGCGACACATCGCGGTCGTCGTAGAGTACTTCAATTCCATTGGCTTGCAGCTCACGCTCAAAACGCTCGCATGCTTGCTTGACCGCATCGGATTTTTTAATACCAAGTCCCAGTAAATGAACATGATACGGCGCAATCGCCGGTACGAATTTAATTCCCTTTTCATCATGACTCTGTTCGATAAAGCATGCAATAATCCGTTCTACTCCGATACCATAACTGCCCATAATAATTGGATTTTCGACACCATTGTCATCAAGAAAAGTAGCACCCAATGCCTGAGAATATTTCGTACCAAGCTTGAAGATATGCCCTACTTCAATCGCATTAACGACGCGCAATTCTTTGCCGCATCCCGTCGGGCAGAGTTCACCGGCTTTCACTGTTCTCAGATCGTAATATCCTGCAAGTACACAATCTCTCTGAAGGTCAATATTTCTAAAATGGAATTTATCTTTATTGGCACCGCTGACGAGTCCGTTCGCATTTTCGAGGCGTTTATCGGCTATAATAGTCAGCGGTTGCTTGAGATTAATCGGACCGATTGAGCCTGCATGTGCACCCGTTAATTCAAATAATTCCGATTCATCTGCCTGTCTTATATTCGTCGCTTTCAGGGCTGTTTGTAATTTCGACTCGTTGAGCTCATCATTGCCGCTCATGAGCACAAGATATGGCTTCCCATCGGCATAGCACACGACTGATTTGGCACAGCGCTCCTCAGGAATCGAGAATTTTTCTATCAGATGATCAATCGTGCGAGCTCCTGGCGTGTGGAATTCTTCAATTGAAGGATTATCGTTTTGTCTTGAAATCGATGGAATTGCAGACGTTGCGACTTCGATGTTGGCAGCATAACCTGAATCCTCACAAACGGCGCATGTGTCCTCACCGTATGGCGATTCGACCATAAATTCCTGAGAAGCGCTCCCTCCCATTGCACCGCTCGATGCGCCGACGACGAAAAATTTTAGTCCGCAACGCGTGTAAATATTACGATACGCTTCTGCATGTTTATTATAGCTGATATCGAGCCCTTCCCATGAATTATCAAGAGAATACGCATCTTTCATCGTGAATTGGCGCCCGCGCAGTACGCCGGACTTCGGACGTGGCTCATTCCGGAATTTCGTCTGAATCTGATACCAGATTTGCGGTAAGTCCCGATACGATTTGATATGCTGCCGTGCGTGAAACGTAATAATCTCTTCATGTGTCGGAGCCAGCACGAGACCTTCCCGGTTCTTGATGTGGAACATCACATCACCCATCGCCTCTACCCTGCCCGTTTGCTCCCAGATATCGATTGGATTCAGCGCAGGTAAGTGGAATTCCTGACCGCCAATGGCATCCATTTCTTCGCGGATGATGTTCATCACTTTTTTGGCAACCTTATATCCTAAAGGTAAATAAGAAAAAATACCTGCTCCAAGCGGGCGTACCATTGCCGCACGGAGCATGAGCTGATGAGATGGAATTTGTGCCTCATTTGGCACTTCTTTGAGAGTTGGAATATAAAGATTCGATTGGAGCATTGCTGTTCTTTCGCGTGAATGAAGAGTAGTAATTGTCTAATAATTAACAGAATTTTTGTTCAAAATTACGCCATTTCCGGCGTTTAATTGTCTTCGGGGCGTCTCATGTTGATAAAGAGTCCCTCTGCTTCAGCGAGCAAACTGCCTTGTTCATCTCGGATTTCTCCTTTGAGAAAATACTTTCGACCTTGATTTTCAAGGAATTGCCCTCGGATATGAAGTAGCTTCCCAAGAGGAGTTGGCCTGCGGAATCGTACATTCAGATTGCCGGTTGGCGCTTTAATCCCCAAGCCGGAGAGCACCTTACCCATCGCTTCATCAAGGAGTAAGGATACAAAGCCGCCGTGCATGATGCCAAGTGAACCTTCCAACCGCTGATCGGCAATAAGCCAGGACTCAGCTGTGTAGGCAGACCTGTCATACACAAAGGAAAGATAGAGTCCGCTCGTGCTTTCCTGTCCGCAGCCGGCACAGTAATTTCCCGGCCTTGGTCGTAACAACTGAATGGTGTCCGGAAGGTGCAACGGCTCAATGACCCACGGGAATTTGTCTGTTGGAGCTTGATAAGTATAATAGTTACCGAATGGCTTTATTGAGTCTGAGAGTTCCATCATCAGTTGAGGTGCGAGTCTTCCATAGACGCCAATCGGAGCTTCATGATAGAGTATTCCTTCCGATGAGAACCGTAATTTTTCCCGGGAGAAATCTATGGTCAACGTATCTGCATAGCGTAGCATACCATGCTCACAATGATGAAAAATGACCGGCGTATCAAGAGCGCGAGTGTAGTTCAGCTCGCGTCCACAACGCGATACGAACCTATATTCCGGATGTGTACCGGTGGTATTAGGTCGTAACTGACGGTAAAAATAGTCGATAAACTCTGCATCATCAACGATGGTACCGTCATGATACAGATTCCCTCTCAAATCTATGGTGTAGAAATATTCGCGTTCCATGTTCACTTCCCGGTTTTCGTACAATTTTGCGGCAAAAATAGCCTTATTTCTTGTTTTAATCTTCGGTTTCTACGGAAATCTCATGTTGGTTGATATATAAAAAAGCCCGATAGTGGCTGCACTATCGGGCTTTTGTTAATCGAGTCGTGATTACCGAACAATATGCAATGAAGCTGTTCGGGTGATCGTACCAGCCTGAATCCGTACAAGATACATGCCGGCCGGCAAATTCGAGCTGTCAAATGACAGGATATTCGTTGTTGTCGAGAATCGAGCTACTTCAGCACCAAGTGCCGATACGATGCTTACAGTTGCAGTATTTGGATTTGATACAAAAGATATCGTCACATTATCAGTCGCAGGATTCGGGAAGAGTGCCACAGATGTGGATGCTTCTACCGTGCCTTCGTCAACAGACGATGCGCCTTGCTGCTGTACCATAACGACTGATGTTTGCACGCTGGCGCGGGTAGTATAATCTACCGTAAATGCAGCTGAGGTAGCAGCAAATCCCGGCTTATCTGCCAGCAAAGTATATTGACCTTGGACGAGCTCTGTGAAGTCAAATGCACCCTGGTCATCACTGAATAAGTAATCGGTAATGGAACCGTTGGCATCGACAGCTATCATCATAGCGCCGGCAAGCGGAGCTTCTGCTGCTACAGATTCACCTTTGGCGATTCCTCCAATTTTACCGATGACTTTTCCACCTAAATGTGCACCGCCCTTTTTGCCGTTTCCTGCTCGGAGAATGATCTCAAATTGTTGGGTAAGTACTTCATTGGCAACAGGTACTATGGTAGCATCCTGCCATTTTCCGACAGATACGTCGCCGACTTTATAATATCCCGGAGCATATACTGATTTTTCTTTGGGAATTGCGAACAAGATGTAGTCACCGGGGGTAATGTTGGTAAATGTAAATTCTCCGGTAGCAGTAGTCTCGACCGTACGTGCCTCGTATTTCGACGGCTCTTTTCCGTTTGAAGCGACATATCTGTAAGCAATTACTCGCGAAACGATACCTGCATTTGCGGTATCACGTACACGGCCACTGAAGCCATTTTGATAAACAGGACGCTCGGTCAATACAAAATCAACTACCTGACTTGCCGACAAAGTGAGGCGAGTAGCTTCTTCAGGGTTGGTAACATCTTTATAATACTGATCGAGATATTTATCGGTGCCTTTAGCTATCGCGTGAGCAATGACAATTAAGTTCTTAGGTATTTCAATACGGAAATTACCTTTGTCGTCTGTTTTGGCGATATAACGGCCACTGTATTCTTTGACATCAGCACCATTTTTGTCTTTGACGATGAATTCTACCATTGCATATACTGCTTCTCCGTTAGTGTTTTTCACCGAACCTTCGATCACGACATTGATTGTTTTTTCGCGGCGAACGACCACGAAGTTTGCCTGTGTTTCTTTGTTGCAAGAAATGACCATCGGTGTAGCCTTATCGATGGTTTCGGCATCTTGATACCATTCACCAGTAAATTCCTCACCTGTTACATAGAGCGCATAGGTGCCTTCAACGACACCGACCGAGTATTTTCCTTGTTCAATTTTTCCGCCAAAAGATGCGACTCCTGAGGACGCATTGTCTAGACGTACCGCTTTTACATAACCTGAATTGATCACTGCGCCTGCTTCATCAGCAACTTGACCGTATATTGTAGCGCATGGGGTCTGTGGTATTTCACAGTTTTCTTTTACTTTTAGCGTAAAATTTTGTGTAGCAGATGTGGCTGCATCATTACCCAATCCTGCCCATACACTTACTTTGAATTCTCCCTGAGCGCTTGGTGTCCACTTGATGAGGCCTGTTTTTTCATCGATGGTCATACCGTCCGGTCCGGCAACTAATTTATAGCTCAGCGGCAAGACCGATGCTACCGCAGATACCGCTTCTGCATCATAGACATATTCTTTATTGAGACAGCCATTTTCAAGCGGCTTGGTAATGAACTTCACGGCAGATTTATCTCCCCCGCTATTGCCTTTGCCGACAACAATGACAATTGTTTGCGTTACTTTCATCGAAGTACCAGGTACATAGGCGGTAAGAAGTACTTTATATTCACCGTCTTTGGCTGGTGTCCAAGTAATTAATCCTGTTTTTTCATCAATAGTCATTCCGTCGGGGGCGTAATCTAAACGGAAGAGAACCTGTAGGTTGGGATCAGAAGACGTCACCTTGGGTTGGTAGGTATATGCCACACCGGCAGAAGCTTGGCGGATTGGCTCGGTAACAAATTTCAAAGAATTATCTTGATTTCCGTTCCCGACTTTTACTTCGATTGTCTGTGTCGCCGGCTTAATGTCTGGTTTGTCGGCTAAATATGCAACGATTGTGTATTTATAGATTCCGTCAGCAGTAGGAGTCCATGTCACGACACCGGTTTTTTCGTCTATTTTCATACCATCGGGAGCACCACCGTCAAGCTTATAGCTTACCTGCGTACTCGAAATACTCGAGACTGCAATCGACTTGTACATATATTCTTTACCCACAGAAGCGGTCGTAACCGGTTGGGATATAAATTTAATCGTTAGATCGGTATTATCGCCGGGTACTGTCACCATACGATAATCGGTACGATTGCTTTCACCGTCTGCGTTATAAGCAGTAAGATAAAAAGTATAATCTCCGGAATTCAGGTCTTTGATTTTAAAGACCGTTCCATTCGTTATGGTTGCAACTTTCTTGAAATTATTGAGATTATCTGTTTTTCCAGATGCCATGAATAATGAATATCCGTCTGCCTTCCCTGCCCCATTTTCCGAATTTGACTTCCATTCTAAATAGACATATTTCGTACCATCAAGAATGCGGGCTGTAAACGAAAGCGGCGTCCCGGGAGCAGCAGCTTTTGACGCTCCGGAGATTGCGAAAAAAGCAATCATCAACGCAAGAATTTGCGTTGAAAGAGAAAAAAAACGTTTCATAAAAAACTCCAATAAAGTAAATACTGTACAAACAGTTGACTTCCTAAACTAACTATTTAATAATTAATTGGCACATTTATTTTTCCCACAATCGGGAATTCATCTTCTCCCATACCCTTGTCTTTATCGACTTCAACCATCAAATGGAAGGTAATTTCTACCATATATTGATGTCTGTATTGTGGTGAATACGTATGCGTATCAACTAGTCGAGCCATAGCGAGTATTGAATTCGAACCATCTGCGTTCAGAGATTGAGACGTTGTATCTCTGAAATCCTTACCGCCTCCATCTTTACGAACGATGCTTTTACGGATAAGGAAAGATATACCTGATCCTCTCGCGGGAGAGTTTCGTAATCGGCAATCAACGTCGGACAACGGCAGTGAATCTAAGCGAAATGACACACTGTGCAAAGCGACATTCAGCATTGCCGGCTGTAATGGCTTACCGGGGTTAAGCGACATTTGACATTCTCCTTTAAGCCATAGATAAGGAATAGTTCCGGAGGTATCAATTTTTGCACTATCGGATATAAATCGAATTGCATCTAAATTCACCAATGTATTATTGATGATATGCTTCCCTTCAGCGACTATTTTATTCGGTTTTATCATAACCGCTGCTGCCGGCTCGGTAACGACTACTCCAGGTCCGCCTTCGAGGTCTGTCGGGTTTTTAAAGCACGACGACAAGCTGAGAGCCAAGAGTATTACTGCAAACAATCTATATTTCATAATTCGGTTACACATACGATGATACAATTAAAAATGAAAGGTGATGCCGGTCGTAACGCCAAATTTCCATGTAGAGAAGTTTGTACCCTGGAATTGATAAAACATACCTGTTGCATTGCTACCGGCGGAAAGACCGATCTGTGATGTAATCTGAAAGAGTAGCCCCGTCTCGCCGCGTACAAGCGGACCGAGCTCTGATCCTCCTGCTACACCGGAAAAGTAGGGCTGAATTCCACCAAAAAATGATAACTCGGTAGGTCTCACATCTGCAGACAATCCTCCCCACAGAAGTGCAGAATACTGCTCATACCGAGAAGTACGACCATTGGTCACCCCATAATAACTCATTGGGAATGCTTCTCTCCCGACTTTCACACCGAGAGATAACGATGGCGTAAGCATCCACCCTAATTCACCGTTAAAATTATTAAGGAATGCTTCCTGCGGCGGTAAATTAGTTGACGTCGTTGCACTGATTGATGCAGCATTTTGGCTTAGTTTTATCCACAACGATGGTGTATCATGAGCTTGAAATTCGTCCGTACTCTCACCACTCTTTGCCCATTCTTGCTGATTAGGCGTCGAAACAGAAGAGGCGAAATATACTGATGCATTGTTTTTTCCCAGAATTGAAGCACCATCACGGTTCGATTGTTCGGTGCTCCGAAGTGGTGTCGAAAGAACGATTGGCATTTCGCTCGAAAGAGTTCCTGCGCTGACGTCATTCCCACTTCCAGAATTCGCCGTCTCGGATTGTGACGGAGTAGCACCGGGGATTTCTTTATATTTTACAACAGGATAGTACACTTTTTTAATTATCACTTGTGGTTCAGCAGCATGGAGCGCAGGTGCTGCACTTTTCTTTGCCAAGTCGATCGCTTTATCAGCTTCGGAGCGGATATGCTGAATTTGGTCGGCATACTTACTGTCTTTAGCAGCCAGAGCCGACGAGTATCCCCATTGCAGAAGAAGATATGTAATTCCGGCACCAATAAGTAACGTCGTTGTTGGGAGCCATAGTCTGCTCCACCATGATGTCGTAGCAGCCACCGTGGCTACACCGGTCGTAAGCACAGGAGCGGGTGCTGCAATCGGGGCCGAGGCAGGCATGGTAAATCCAAGAGTACTAAATACATTGTTCGTCGCTGCAATCGGCGGTGAAAATGCCTCGACATCGTGCTGTACGGCGGCACGAATTGCGAGTAAATCTCTCATTTCAGCTCGCAACTCCTGATTTTGCGCAAGCTCTTCAAAGAGAGGCTTCTCGTGAGTCTGATCCAACTCACCGTCGAGGTAGGTGTGGAGCATATTGGAAGTTGAGTTCGAATCCATATCAAATTATCATAAGAAAGAAAATAATTCATCAATTGTATGTTATTTCGCCAAATCTGCTAAATACGGAGCAAGTATGTCGCGTATCTTTTGTTTGGCTCGAAATAGTCTGATTTTTACAGTAGCCATGGAGGAATTGGTAATTTCAGCGATTTCCTGATACGAGAGCCCATCGTATTCCCGGAGTACGAATGCTTCACGGTAATCATCAGGAAGTAATTCAAGCGCAGTCGTAATCAGCGTCAATAGTTCAGTCTTTTCTGCCGGCTCATCATTCATTGAAGCATGAAAGTCTTCGAATTGAACCGTCTGATGACGGGTTCTCTGAGCATTCAGGCATAAATTTCGGGCAATTCTCAACAAGAATGCCGGAACATTTGTCATTATCCTCTCCTGTTGCGCGCTCTGATAAAATTTCACAAACGTATCCTGAAAGGCATCCTGTGCGCGCTCACGATCTCCTAATATTCTTCTGCAATAAGCAAATACACGAGGCGAATGACGAGCATAAAGCTCACCAAACGCTCGCTCTGCTACGCTTTTTTCCTCCTTCATCTGGTAAAAAAGCTCTGCGTCTGTATATTGAGAAATGTTGATTGACATAGGTACAGGATGTATTTTCTGTTGTACTTGCCCCACACTAACAGAGACATAAAAAAAATGTTACCGCCGATGCTAGAATACTTTTTTTATCAGCGATTAGATCGGCAACCAGCTTTTTTTGCCGCCGACACGAGTTAAATACGCACCGGAAGTACCGGCAAATACCAATTCACCCTCCGGAGTCACCGCCGGCTTGAGTAGCAACGACGGAGCCGAATCAAGAGATACAAATCGATCAAGCACGCCTTTAACATCTATTATATAGACCGCAAGTGCTGCACCTTGGACACCGACAACAGCCACATTCGTTGTACTGATCATTGCAGGAGCCGAGAGTTTACCGCCAAATGGTATATACCATTTTTCTTTGCCATCTGCTCCGAATGCCTGAACAACGCTTCTCGTTTCTCCCAGTCCTGCATTAAAACCCGTGCAATACACTGTACCGTTCACCGAAACAGATATACCCCGCGGCGTAGCACGGAGAGAGGATGTTCGGACAAGCTGACCATTCGTCGAACATACCACTACCTCCGGATTATTTCCATGATCTATGACACCAATATATATCTTTCCATTCCATACAGCCGGCGATACGACGACCCGCTTCATCGGTACGGCGAGCTTCCATTCACAGTTGCCTTGAGCAGACAACTTGATGACAGTATCCGTCGATGCATAATCATTATGAGTAATGGCAGCATAGAGTGATCCTTGCTCATCAGCAGCGAAGGACTGCACCGCCGGTAAAGGTGACTGCCATTGCCAGAGTAGTCTCCCGTCAGTAGAAATTTTTGAGAAGCGTCCCGTTCCGTCTGCTACTGCTATCCCATCCCGTACATACAGAATATCAGTACAAATGAGATTGTTCGTATCCGAAAAGCGAACATTGAACCGGCGTTTTCCCTCCTTAGAGAAAGAATACACCCGCCCGTCACTAGCAGCACAATAGATGTTACGGGCTGCATCGGCGCACATGCCCGAACAAACAAACGCATCATTATCAAGCTTCGCCGTCCACAGCACCATTGACGAATTGGAAAGTGTCACGGTACCGTGCGTGCTCGCAGTCACGGTCTGATAGGATGAGAGTACAAGAGGCGGAACAATTGACCCACTCAGTGAATCGGAAGTCGGAATTTTCTCGTTGGAGCCCTCGTAGGCTGGGAATGCGGTAACGGATTCATAGCTGTTGGTGCGACCGATTCCTCCGTTGGAATTAATTGGTCCTTCCTGAAATTGGCCGGTGGGCCGGCATCCGTACAGTATGGCAGCAATGGATACCACCAGAACAGACCACCGAGATATCTTCGTTTTTATCCGTGTGAAATCATCCTGAAACTCTTTATTCATAGCTCATATGTTACAGTGGTACCTACCTGTTCTTCTAATAAATTTTACTTATTGACTGTTAGTTTAAATCCGGCAGGAACTTCAAATTTTTCCTTGGGAATAGCTGCATTTTCGACAAATTTTCTGGCAATGACATCCGTCGTGAATCCTCCGGACACGGTATGCAGCTTGAAGGTGATATTTTTCCAAACGGAAAACGAGCCCTTGAGATCAGAACCGTTCATGGTGTACATATCGCATTCTTTGCCGAGTATGGTCTCAGTTCCTACTTTCTTGACATTATACGCTTTCTTCATTTTCTCGGTCATCGTTGCGAAGCTGAAGCCCCCACTCATAGCTTCCGGATTGTATTTGAATTTCGAAGCAGATTTATGATCAAAATCAATCTGATATTGATAGCCGTCCAAATTAAACGCCATCACATGAGCATCGAAATGCTGACCGTTTTCAAGTGTGGTCGAGCTGTATGTCTCCGAGCTTTCCCGCTTGCCGTAATGATCAAAATATACAGTGGTTTTCATCTTTGAATTAGCACCGACTATTTCAAGATCCATTGTCAAAATCCCGGATGCCACGCCGTATTTTCGGTCAGCAGCCGGAATAATCGTATCTGTCGGTACTTCATTTAATGAACTTGCCGGCGTGGGCTTCATTTGTAATGCTGGAGGTGGTGGTGTCGAGGAAGCCAGTGACTCCTTTGCAGCCGGCTCTTCTGCTTTTTGGTGTGAACATGAAAAAAATATTGAGAAGGCCAAGAGTCCGAAGAGTTTCATGAGATTATCTTTCATTGTAGAGGGTAAAAGTGTTGTGATACAATTATATACAGAGACAAAATTACTCAATTTCCGCCACTCCTCCACCCTGCTGTTGCGAAATTACATCCCCTCAAATTCGTCTATGCCGAGCGTTTTCTTTCTCACGAGCCTACAAAACGTTATTTTGCATTGAGAAAGATGACAACACGGTTTTATTTTTTAGTATAATTATCTATCTAACATTATGGCACATCATCAAGTTATTGTAATTGGTTCCGGTCCTGCCGGCTTTACTGCAGCTCTCTACACATCACGGGCACGCCTCGATGTGGCGGTATTTGAAGGTATTCAACCAGGAGGTCAGCTGACGATTACCACCGAAGTCGAAAATTATCCCGGATTTGAGCATGGTATAATGGGACCGGAGATGATGGATGTCTTCCGTAAGCAAGCCCATCGTTTCGGAGCAGTCTCAATCTACGAAACCATCGATAAGGTCGATTTTTCACAGCGTCCCTTTCGATTATGGTCCGATCGTGGCACCGAATACACAGCAGATGCAGTCATTATCTCGACCGGCGCACAAGCCAAGCTTCTCGGCTCGACCGGAGAACAGGAGTATATGGGGTACGGCGTTTCTGCCTGTGCGACCTGTGACGGGTTCTTTTTCCGCAATCAGGAAGTCTATGTGGTCGGCGGTGGTGATACCGCTATGGAAGAGGCAAATTATCTGACACGCTTTGCATCCAAGGTCAGTATCATTCACCGAAGAGAAGAATTTCGGGCATCAAAGATTATGCTCGAGCGATGCAAAAGCAACCCCAAAATTGAATTTATCCTCAATGCGGAAGTCGATGAATATAGAGGTGAAATTCAGCCGAACGGCATTAAAAAACTGGTAAAATTACGCCTAAAAAATACACAAAACGGCGAAACCTGGGAAGTACCGGCAGACGGTTGCTTCGTCGCGATCGGCCATAAGCCTAATACCGATATCTTCCGCGGTATCATCGACATGGATGAGCAAACGGGATATATTATTACCAAGGGAAAGTCCACCTATACCAATATTGACGGCGTATTTGCCTGCGGTGACGCCCAAGACTCTGTCTATCGACAGGCAATCACTGCCGCAGGGTCCGGGTGCATGGCAGCAATTGATGCCGAACGCTGGCTCGAGGCGCAGCATTAAATACTGACATACTCCAACCTACAACAGCCACGTAGAACATACGTGGCTGTTGTAGTTGATACCCACTACTCTTCATCCATTATTCTACCCGTACAAGTCGTGCAGCAAATGCACCGTCGGTACCGTGACGGTGCGGGAAAGTCTGCATACATCCCTGATAACACACTTCTTGGGGCAAATATCGCTCTGCATCGTCCAAGATAAAATTCGGGTATTGATTGAGGAACCATTCAATATTTTGAAAATTTTCATCCGGCTCAACGGTGCATGTACTATAGAGTAATGTCCCGCCTTCTTTGACAAGGGTCACGGCATTGGAGAGAATTTCCCGTTGCAGAGTCACTAGTTTCGGGATATCACTTGCCTCTCTTTTCCATTTAATGTCGGGTTTTTTAGAGAGGGTACCGTGTCCTGAACATGGTACATCGGCGATCACAATATCAACAGGATCATGCTTGAAGCTTCGAGCATCGGCAACGACTGCTTTGATACCGCGCAATCCGAGACGTTCTGCTCCGGATGTAATAAACCTTAGCTTTGCCTCATACTTATCAATCGCAATAATATTGCCGGTATTTTTCATGAGTTCAGCTATGTAGAATGTTTTTCCTCCGGGAGCGGCACAGAGATCTATGACCGTCTGCTTCTCTTGTGGCGATGCCAGCACTCCTGCCATTGAAGCACTCACGTCCTGCACCGAAATCCAGCCGTTGGTAAATACTTCATTCGATGCAATATCGCGGAGTGAACTCACCTGCAGGGATTGAGGGTGATGCTTTGAGATAGAGTATGGTATTTGCTGAACATCGAGCCACTCTGCAATCTGCTCGGGTGTCGCTCTGAGGAGATTGGTTCGTAGGGTCAGCGTTGGCCGCTGCACATTAGTTTTCAGCATTTTCTCGGTCTCGGCATCGCCAAAAATATCCGTCCAACGCTTTACAAGCCATCGTGGGTGGGAATAAATCACCGAGTAATACCAGAGATTATCTTCGTTGGTATTCGGATATCTGATATCGTCGATATGCCGGAGCACATTGCGCAGCACACCATTGACAATTCCTGCCGAACGCTCGCCTTTGAGGCGTTTTATGATTTCGACGGACTCATTAATCGCGGCTGAGTGTGGGATTTTGGTCAGAAACATGATCTGATACAAGGCAATTCTCATTGCGTTTTTGATAGGAGTCAGACATTTATCGAATTCTCCATGATAAAATCCTGTCAGAATCCAGTCTAACTTCCCCTGCCATCGAATAGTACCGTTGACGAGCTCGGTCAGCAGTGCTTTATCCTGTGGGGTAAGGTCGGTGGCACGCAGCTCATGTTCGAGAAGTTTATCGAGATACGAGTCACTTCTATCGAATCTGCTTAAGATTCTCACGGCAGCTCCACGGGCACCGACATACAAGGGTGAATATGGTCCATATGCTATAGTTTGCTTGGCATTATCCGAAGGTCCTACGGGGTTCATTTCTACACTCCAATTTCATAAAATATGGTTACTACCATTCAGTATATTGCTAGCCAATGGTAGATTTTAAGGATAATTAAAAAAAATTCTTTCGAGAAGAGAATAATTGTTTCGTTAATTGACACTATAACGTTATTTTGCACTCATGACAACTCAAAATCATTTGTGCAATTTACTAATACCAGCCCAAACTATGGGAAAAATATTTTTTTTGGCAGTCGTACTTCTCATCACCTCTGCATCACATCCGTCCAGTGTGTTTGCCCAGACCGATGCCATACCTAAAGGCGGCTTTTCCAGTCCACTCGACCCGGAAGAAAACACTCGACCGCTGTATATCGGTGGACTCGTGGGTTTTGGACCGACGGTCGAATCGGGTGAGTTTCTCACCGATAAATGTGATTGCCCTGCCTTCAAAGACGGCTCCGGAATTAATGTCATCTTTGGCGGACTCATCGATTATGGCATTTCATCCAAAATGTCGATTGGTGCGACGCTAGTCTATGATTACCGTACGCTTAATGCCGGATATTCCGAGGTAGAAACAGTCGAATTACGGAAGCAGGGGTCAAGCGAAATCATGAAGATTCCGGTCGCATTTCACCATACAACCACTTCGACATTTTCCTTTATTACCGCACAGCCATTTTTTAATATGTACATTATCCGCCGTTTTTTTGTTCGGGGTGGTATCGGACTCTCCTTTGCCGTCGGCTCATCGTTGCTGCATGAAAAAGAGCTCACGCAGACGGAAGCAACCCTTCCCGACGGAGAACAAGTCAGCCTGAGCATTGATCGAGACAAATACCCTAATTCCGTTTCGGATACAAAAGCTATCATTCAGGATACCGAATTTCCCAAATTAAGTGGTGTGCTCCTTTCTGGTACGCTTTCAACCGGGGTCGAAATTAAAGCAGGTAAAAAAATGACCATTACTCCTTTGCTTCAATTTGGTATCCCGCTGACCGACCTCTCGTCTAGCGGCACGAACTTTCGACTTCGTAGCACGATGTTTTTTCTGGAAGTTCGATACAACCTTGAATAATACCTGTAAGTTTTTACAGCAATGATTAGTCTTTCGTCAAGAAAAATACTTGGCACTTTTAGAGAATTACTGTAATTTGTTCTTAATATTTCGAAAAAAGCTAATATTCTATTAACGTTATTTTTAATAACCCTTTTCATAAAAGGTTTTACAATATGGGAAGATTTACAACTTTGGCGGTGGCGGTTGCGTTCATTGTAGCACACAGCGTTTCGACAGCTGCAATAAGTTCAAAATATACTTGGCTACTCAAGGGGATGAAAGTAGCCGCGCAAAAGGCATCGGTGCCGGATTTAGTACTCTATTCTGTTAGTTTGGAATCTCCGGCTGATGAGAATGAAGGGAACATATCTCAAAATAAAAATATTCGAATTATTAACCTTGGTCCGGTTATTAATTTTAAAGGCGTTGACTATGCGCCGACCATTAGTGCCGACGGTAAAACCCTCTATTACGTATCGAACAGAAAAGGCAGTAAACTCAAGCCAGACAAAGACCCTTCCCATGACTTCTGGGCTGCCAAAAAGAATAATGACCTCGATACAGTCTTCTTTCAGCCCTTTAATATTGATACCACCAAAGAGCTCGGTAATTTAGGGGTAAATACACAGCTGAATGAAGGTGCCGCTTCTATTGCTGCCGACAAGCAAACGCTCGTCTTCACCGGCTGCCAACGTCCGGACGGACTCGGTGACTGCGACCTCTACATCGTTGAAATTGACGGTGACAAATGGGGCAAACCCAAGAACTTAGGTCGCAAAGTAAATTCTGAAGAATGGGACTCTCAGCCGACCATATCCCCCGATAAAAGCCGGATTTATTTCTGTTCGAATCGCCCGGGACCCAATGGAAGCGATAACTTTGATATCTGGTACACCGATTACGACTTCGATACCCAAGAATGGAAACAAGCCGTGAATGCCGGTCCGACGATTAATACCGACGGCAGAGAACGCTCTCCGTTTATCGCTGCCGACAACCAAACCCTCTTCTTTGCTTCCGACGGACACAAGCCAAATCTTGGCGATCAGGATTTCTATTTCTCCCGCACCGATGGAAAAACATGGTCCAAGCCCGAAAACTTAGGTGCACCGATTAATACTCCCGAACGCGAAGAATTTATTACCTTCTCTGCCTCCGGTCGTGTTCTCTATTTCTCATCTACTCGCTCCGATATCGCAGGATACCAAGGTAACCTTGATATCTTCATGGCTTTTGTACCGTCCTTCTTCCGTTCGACTATCGTCAAAGGTATTGTCATCGACGAATGTACAAATGCTAATATTCCCGCCTTTATTACAATCAAAAATCCTGTCACCGGCTCGGTGTATTATGATACACTCAGCACCTCCGGTAAGAAAGAATTCGAACTCGTCGTACTGCCCGCTGACTACGGTAATCCAAAAGATTCCATTAAAGAAATCGCGTTCGAAATTTCTGCACAGAATGCTACCTATGGTCAGACAAAACAAGTCGTGACCGTGACAAAGCCCGGACAAACCAAGAACAAAGAAGAAGCCGGCAAGCCAATCGAAGTACGCGTCGAACTCAAGCTCGGTCAACGCCCGGTGATTGGTGCTGAAATGGCGTTTGCCGACTATATTACCCGCGCTTCCAAAAAAGACCCAAGTCTCGTCGGATGGAAAGGTCTTGTTATGGAAGAAGTTGCAACCATCGACCTTTACCCTCTCTTAAACTATGTGTTCTTCGATGAAGGTTCAGCAGAATTTCCAAAACGCTACGTTCTCTTCAATAGCCCAGCTCAGACTGCCGGCTTCTCCGATGAACGTATCCCCGGTGGTACTCTCGAGAAGTATTATCACTGCTTGAATATCTTCGGATATAGAATGATTAAGCACCCAACAGTCAAAGTACAAATTGTGGGTAATAATGATAACACCTCAGCAAGTGAAAAATCTCTCGAATTATCCAAAAAACGTGCTCAGATTGTCTATGATTATCTGAAGAATGTGTGGCAAATTCCCGAAGATCGTATGAGCATTGATTCTCGTAACTTACCTAAAACACCTTCTTCGACCGGTGATAAAGATCCAAATAGTAAAGCATTCTCTGTGATTGAAAACAGACGCGCCGAACTCTGGTTCAGCGGTGATCCTGAAGAAGTATGGCAAGTTATGCGCCCGATTTATGATAACGATCCTAAAATCTTCCCTTCTCCGACCGAAATGACCTTCACCATGAAAAATGGTATCGAGCAAGAACTCATCGCATCCCGCAGAATCGAGGTAACACGCGACGGAAAAGAATGGAATACCTTAAAAAATATTGGTGTGAAAGAGCCTTCATTTACTTGGGATTGGAAAGATACCAAAGGTACAGAATTAAATGAATCAGTCACAACTGAGTCACCATTTAGTGCTAGACTTGTCATTACAAGCAAGAATGGATCTGAATGTGTTTCTGATCCAGTAACTATAAACGTAAAAATTGCAAAAAATAAACCTGGGTTTATCGTTGTTAAAGATGGTGCAAAGACTCGTGAACGCTACAATCTTATTCTTTTCCCATTCGATCGCTATGATGCTGGTCCGTTCAACGAACGTATTATGAAAGAATATGTATATCCACGCTGTTTCCCTCAATCTGAAATTGAAGTTGATGGACACACAGATGTCGTGGGTATGTTTGAGCATAATGCGAAATTGTCCGGTAATCGTGCAAAGACCGTTGAAACAGGCGTAAAGAACTTTACAAAAGGTCAATTTCAATCACTTATGTCTAAAGGACTTGGTGAAGAAGAACCACTCTTTACCAATGATCTTCCGGAAGGTCGTTTCTACAATCGTACAGTTCAAATTCGTATAGCATCGCCGATTACAGAGTAATCCACTCCATTCGGCAGACTGTTTATAATTCCAAAGGACGTTTCGCCGCAAAGCAAACGTCCTTTTTTATTCTCGTTACTAATTATTATTCATGAATATATCCCGTACTTCTCAAGACTTTCTTGATCTTCCTCTTCCATCGTATTCTACTTCCGGTAGTGCAGGTATGGACGTACATGCAGCGCTAACCGAATCAATGACCATTCCCCCCGGAGGTGTGGCAATGATCCCCACTGCCCTTTCTATCGCTCTCCCTGTCGGCCTCGAATGTCAGGTGCGCTCCCGTAGCGGACTCGCTGCCAAACACGGCGTCTTTACGCTCAATTCGCCCGGCACCATCGACAGTGATTATCGTGGTGAAATCAAAGTCATCCTTGCGAATTTCGGTGCAGTCCCCTTCACTATTCATCGCGGAGACCGGATTGCTCAGCTTGTCGTCGCGAGCTATGAAATTGTTACCTGGAATGAAGTCGCCTCCCTCGATGAGACTGACCGTGGAACAGGAGGATTCGGCAGTACAGGAATTCGTCATTCTCCTCCTTCCATCTGAACGTATGAAATTTGTACTGCTTTCGTTCCTTCTCATCCTCGGTGGAGTATCAGGTACTAATCAGGCAACGGCTCAGCTCCAAATGCCAATGTATCATTCGGTGCGAATTACTTTCTCACCGGCGTTTCAACTCAATGATGCCGAGCAGTTCGGTATTGAACTCGAGCATGCACTCATCAAGAAAGACTGCTGGATCGAGACCGTTGTATCCGATCAGGTACTCACAAGATTACGTAACCGCGGACTCGATGTCACAATCGTCATCGAAAACCTGACGCAGTATTACCAGGCGCGGAATTCAGCTTCTTTCCGGAAGCAAGTACCGACACTGCAAAGTACTCCTGAGCACTTCACCCTCGGTTCGAATGGCGGCTATTATACGCTCCAAGAGATCTACGACAATTTCCGCACCATGCAGACCTTCGCCCCGGCGACAGTGTCAAGCCCTATCGAAATCGGACGCTCCTGCGAACAGCGCCCTCTCTATGCCTACCGCTTCGGTACGGGTTCGGATGATAAACCACAGGTACTCTTTACCGCACTCCATCATGCGCGCGAACCCGGCTCGGCTTCCACTCTGATTTATTTTCTCTGGAAGCTCCTCGAAGATGCCGCGAAAGGCGATCCGGAAGCTGTCTATCTGTTATCTTCACGAGTACTCTATGTCGTGCCGGTCGTGAATCCGGATGGCTATCTCTATAACGAAACAAAAGGTTTTGGTACCCTGTGGCGTAAAAACAGACGCGACAACAAAGACGGTACGTTTGGCGTGGACCTCAATCGTAATTACGGTCCACAATCATTCTGGGACTCACCCGATGGTGGGTCATCTGAGAAGCCATATGAAGACACTTACCGTGGTCCGGCAGCATTTTCCGAACCGGAAACGCAGGCAATCCGAGATTTTGTGCTTTCACACTCTATCAAGATTTGTATTAATTATCATACATTTAGCAATGTCGTCATTTATCCGTACGGCTATGTGAACAAAGAATCGCCCGACTCGGCATTTTTCCGTGCTTTTTCGGCAGATGCTTCGAAATACAACAAATACTCGGCCGGGCGTGATGTGCAGACAGTAGGCTATCCTACACGTGGTGTCTCGGACGACTGGCTCTATGCTCTTGATGCCGGTAAGCCGACGAGAACGTATTCCTTTACTTCTGAAGTTGGTACACGACTCGACGGGTTTTATGCTCCCAAAGAACGTATTATTCCTCAATGTGAAGAGAACCTGTATTTTAATTATCAGGCAGTATGGAGTGCAGATGTCAATCTTAGAATTCTCGATGCAACCGTTGAGCAACTATCTCCCAATCAGCATTCTCCTCTATCTGTGCGTGTGCAGAATACGGGACTACACACACCTCAACAGCCAACGTCTCTCCTGCTTCACTCCTTGGACAAACGTCTCTTGCTTCATGATACTCTTCGCACGATATCACCTCTTTCCTCCGCACAGCTTATCACTCTTACATTCGATGCGGAGGTAACAAGAGACTATCCCAACGGCGAGACCTCCCTCGTCGAGACTATCTTGCTTCAGGATGGAGTCGAACGCCGCGATACGCTGCGTCTTCAATTCAATCAACCAACCGTGAGAGTGTTGTACGGTTCATCCCTGACCGATACCAATTGGACTCTCTCCACCTGGGGCATCATGCCCAATCCGGAGGGAGGATTTATGCTTGCTGATAGTCCGAGGGGTAATTACGAGGATTCAACGTCGAATTATCTCCAAAGCTCCTCGCCGATTGATATCATCTCTGCACGCAGTGCGTCGCTGGAGTTCTGGACCCGCTGGTCGATCGAGTCGAACTTTGACTTCGGCGTCGTCCAGGTATCTGAAAACAACGGCAGGTCATGGGAAAATATTCAGACCAGCCGTATGAAACCCTCCAGCAAAGTAAAAGGATCACGGCAAGCCGAGGACAGCTATGGATTTGACGGAAATTTCCCGACTTGGGTGCGGCAGGAATGTTCGCTTAACAACTACATTGGCAAGAAAATACTCCTCCGTTTCGGTGTCTTATCCGATGCGCGGAGTAATTTTGACGGTATGTTCTTACGGGATATATCGCTGAAAATCTTCAAGGACTCGATGGGTGGAATTACGGCTGACCCCACCACTCCAACTACACTGGAAGCATTTCCGACACCGGTGGATCGTGGCCGCATGCTCTATGCAGTGCTCTCCCGCCGGCAGGGACAGCTTCCGGAAAAACCGTTTCATCTCGCCTTGTATTCAACACTCGGAGGGATATGCTTCGAGCAGTCCGGCACGACACTTTCAGGTAATGAATTTGTCCTGTCGATCCCGACAGCGTCTCTGGCATCGGGCGCCTATCAGTTGGTAGTCGAATATGACGGTGAAAAATATATGGTCAATTGTCAGGTGATACGGTAATACTTCCCTCAGTATGTATGATACATCAACGTCAGGGATGACAAACATTTAACTCATTCATTATAACTACTGGTACGTATATGGTTCAAATTACAATCTCGTATGAAGGTGATCTGCACTGTTCTCTCGTGCATGTCCCCTCAGGTGCAGGCGTCGAAACCGATGCACCGATTGACAATCACGGACGTGGAGAGAGCTTCTCTCCGACCGATATGGTAGCAGGTGCCCTCGGCGCATGCATGGCAACGCTCATGGGTATCAAAGCCCGGGACAAGGATATTGATATCACCGGTACAACGGTGAATGTTTTCAAGGAAATGACGAGCCAACCGGTGCGAAGAATCGGTCGCCTCATCGTCGATATTCTCCTTCCAAAAGAATATTCCGAAGCCGAAATGACCATCCTAAAAAACGCTGCCCTCACCTGCCCGGTGATGAAAAGTATCAATGCTGATATTATAGTTGAGACTACGTTCCGCCACTCTTAATAATTCATTTGTATGAAAATACTCTTACCCTTTGTATTCTTTCTATCCCTCCACGTATCATATTCCCAAACGATTTCCAAGCAATCTGCATGGCTTACGGCGACGCCCGAACAGCGCACATCCATTTCTCAGGTAAATGAAGCGCTTAAACAATACCTCAGCAAGGCACGCACGGAGCTGACGTCAACCCGCGAAGTACTGTCGCTGGCAAAGTCGAAAGGATTTAAGGAGTTTACAGATGCTTCGCAGGTCAAATCGGGAGCGAAATTGTATATAAATAACCGCGACCGGGCAATTGCGCTCATCGTCGTCGGCAAGAATCCAATCGTTGAAGGTTCGCGCCTGATTGCAACGCATCACGACAGCCCGCGAATCGACATCAAAGCGCGTCCGCTCTATGAAACAAGTGGCTATGCGATGTTTCAAACGATGATCTACGGCGGTATTAAAAAATACCACTGGGCGAATATCCCGCTCATGCTGTTGGGGAGAATTGACCTCAAAAACGGGAAAACAGTCGATGTGGCGATCGGTGACTCGCCCGATGAACCGGTACTGATTATCCCTGACGCTGCCCCGCATGCCGATGCCCCACTGCGCACGAGAGTCTATACAGGAGTCTTTGATGGTGAAGAATTGGACCCGATTATTGGTTCTATCCCGAATGGAAAGAATTCCGTTGTATCACAGACGCTGAGCTTACTCTCTGAACAGCTTGGAATTACCGAAGATGACTTCGTGAGTGCCGAGCTCAATCTTGTACCCGCGACCGAACCTCGCGATGTAGGATTCGACCGGTCGATGACAGCGTCGTACGGGCAGGACGACCGGCTGTGTTCGTTCGTCGCAGTGCAGGCAATTACCAATCTTTCAACTCCTGAATTCACCTCTATTGCCTACGTAACGGACAATGAAGAAACGGGTAGCATCAATAATACCGGTGCTCAGTCGAGCTTTCTTACTGGACTGTATGCAAGACTCACGCAGGCGCAAGTCGGAGCAAACTATACCGATAATGATACCCGTACTTCTCTTCATTCTTCGCAGGTCGTCTCGGCTGACGTCAATGATGGTATCAATCCTTTATTCCCTTCCCTCTCTGAAGCAAGTAATGCAGCACGTCTCGGCTATGGTGTGGCAATTAAGCGGTACGGACGTTCATTTGACGCCAATTCTGAATTCACCGCACGGATACGGAGAATATTAGACGAGAACACAATCCCTTGGCAGACAGCAAGTTACAAAGTAGAAAGCGGTGGCGGCGGCACGATCGGCGGTTTTATGAGCAAGGAGGATATGGAAGTCATTGATATTGGAATTCCGATCTTATCAATGCACTCAACGTATGAAGTGTCGTCGAAGATTGACGTGTGGAATTTGTATCGGTTCTTTGGAGCGTTTTATACATCGGGGAAATAGCTTATCGCTGACCGTCTTGCGGTGTTGTCTGTCCATTCATACGTAGGAGCGAATTGCTTTCGCGCAAACCCTAGCACGACTAAAGCGAATGTGATTCGCCCCTACAACCACAATCATGCACTCTACAACTATGGTCTGAGAATTATAATTTTCAGGCCGGCATCACGACTGTACCCGCCCTCGCATTCGTAGCTGAAGTAATTGCAGCACAAAAACCTGTGACTAATGAGTCGTGAATATGCGTCGTAAATTCTATCACATCACGATAATCCGATTCATAGCTCACTGCCGTCTGATCGATGATTTTTTTGACGACTGACACATCTTCGTAGGTACATAACACCCGCACGGTCGTCGTGCGGTGGACAGCTACCTTTTCACAGATGGAAAGAACGGCCTGTGCAGCATCCGAATACGCACGGGCCAGCCCGCCGACACCGAGTTTAATTCCACCAAAATAGCGGGTTACGACGACAAGTACATCGCTGACGTCAAATTTTTGCAGCATGAACAGCATCGGTTTTCCGGCAGTACCGCTCGGCTCGCCGTCATCGGCTGTGCGGAAATCGAGTCCGCCCAAGCCGAGGCGATACGCGTAGCAATTATGCGTCGCATCATAAAATTCAGCACGAATCTGTTCAAGTGCAGTAAGGGCAAGCTCTTTGGTGCGAACAGGAATGGCAGTGGCAATAAATCGTGAACCCTTGACCTTTATTTCGGCGCGGGCTTGCACGGTAATCGTATAATATACGTCTTGGGTCGGGTTTTCGGTCATTCTTCCACAGTTTCGGAGTTTATTGAATGAGAATTGGTATTGTTTGTTATCCTACCTACGGCGGTAGTGGCGTTGTCGCCACAGAACTCGGCATCTCCCTTGCCAAGCGCGGTCATCAAGTACATTTTATCACCTACGCTCAGCCGATGCGGCTCGACAGATTTCAGGATAATATATTTTTTCACGAAGTTGAAATGCCAAATTATCCCCTTTTTGAGTTTCAATTGTATTCCCTCGCACTCGCCGGTAAGATAATTGACGTTGTAAAATACGAAAATCTCGACATTCTCCACGTTCATTATGCAATTCCTCACGCAATTAGCGGCTACCTTGCCAAGCAGACTCTTCAGGGCGTATCGAATGTAAAGCTTGTAACTACGTTGCACGGAACAGATATTACGCTCATCGGACTTGAGCCGAGCTTTTTGCCGCTTGTAAAATTCTCCATCGAACAGTCCGACGCCGTCACGGCAGTTTCGCGCTTCCTCGCCGAAAAAACCAAAACCGGATTCAACACCAACAAAGAAATCCATGTCATCAATAATTTCATCGACACTGATATCTACAATCGTGATGAATGTCCCAAAATCCGCAAGCAAATCGCGCCGAATGGCGAAAAAATCCTCATGCACATCTCGAATTTTCGTCCCGTCAAGCGTGTACACGATACGGTGTTGATTCTCAATGAAGTGCTCAAATCTACTCCCGCTATCCTCGTGCTCGTTGGCGATGGCCCCGACCGTGCCGATGTCGAGCGCCTCAGTCGTGAACTCGGCATTGCCGACAAAATCAGATTCCTCGGCAAGCAAAATGCACTACCGGAAATACTCTCTGCCGCCGATGTATTTTTGCTCCCGAGCCAGTCGGAAAGCTTTGGATTAGCAGCATTGGAAGCAATGAGTTGCGGCACACCCGTTGTGGCAACAAGCATGGGCGGAATACCCGAAGTGGTCGTTCATGGCGAGAATGGGTTCATTGCCGAACTCGGCGACATTTCCCGCATGGCTAAATACACCGTCGATTTATTAACGAACACAAAAAAATGGCAGATTTTCAGTGCCAACGCGCGGAAACGGGCGATTGAGCATTTCGAGACATCACTCGTGGTGCCCCAATATGAAGAATTATACCGCAGAGTACTCGGTGAGTGAGCAGTAGAAGGGTAATACCGGAACTTTTTTTCCGATTCGCCGTCAGTCCGCCCCCAGAAAACGACGCGCAATCGTTAATTTTGTATCATTCATTGTCTTACTGTTCCGGAGTTCCGCATGAATACTGCTCCTTTGTATGTCGAGATTTTATTTGTTCTGACGACTCTATTGACATTATGGCTCCTCTACAGGGCCACGCACAACTCTACCTTTACGATTCTTGAGGTCTCAAGCTGGCTGGCATTGCAAGCCGGGCTGAGTATGACAGGATTTTACACCGTCACCACGACGGTGCCTCCTCGATTTATTCTACTTATTCTGCCTCCGTTGCTCGTGATTATCGGGCTTTTTACCACACAACGCGGCAAGAAATTCATTGATTCTCTCGATACCTCTACCCTGACGTTGCTCCATTGTGTTCGCATACCGGTAGAACTCACCTTATTCTGGCTCTGTGCGGCAAAAATGGTACCCGAACTCATGACCTTCGAGGGGCGTAACTTCGATATTTTTTCCGGCATAAGTGCTCCGATTATATATTACTTCGGATACAAGCGGCAAATGCTTGGCAAGAGTATCATTATTATATGGAATTGCATCTGCCTCGGCCTCCTTCTCAATATCGTGATCACTGCCATTCTTTCGGCTCCGACGCTCTTTCAACAATTCGCTTTTCATCAGCCGAATATCGGTGTGATGTACTTTCCGTTCGTCTGGCTGCCGTGCTTTATTGTGCCGGTGGTGCTGTTTTCCCATCTTGTGAACCTACGAAAATTAGTACAATAAATTAGTATCCTTTTTAACATTACTATCACATTACTTCCATGAAAAGTCAAGCGACAACTATCGAAGAATATATGGAGCAATTACCTGCGGAACGTCAGAAGCCGATGCAGGATTTACGTACAACGATTCTGGAGAATTTACCCAAAGGTTTTGAAGAAACTATCAGTTATGGCATGATTGGTTATGTCGTGCCGCATTCACTGTATCCGAAGGGTTATCATTGTTCGCCCAACGAACCTCTTCCATTTATCAATATTGCATCACAAAAGAACTTCATAGCGATCTATCACATGGGATTATACGCCGACCCTGCACTCTTACAATGGTTCCAGGACCAGTATGCACAGAGAGTTCCGACCAAGCTTGATATGGGAAAGAGTTGTATCCGATTTAAGAAACCCGAGCTTATCCCCTTTGACCTCATTGGCGAGCTTGCATCCAAGGTCACACCGGAGAAGTGGATAGAAGTGTATGAGGGGAATTTACGATGAAATAATCTACATACCAGATAATGAAATGGATGGTAGAGACGCAAAATTTTGCGTCTCTACGGGGATTATAAACATTAACAGGATTGTTGATTTGCGCGTAGAGACGCGATGCATCGCGTCTAATATATGAATTGTAGAGACGCAAAATTTTGCGTCTCTACGGAATAATCACGAAATGCCTTGCGGTCTGGACGGCCACGGGTGCCCGCAGACCGCACGTGTGGAAATCGCAGAACAGAACCCAAAATTTCGTTATTTTTGCAGTCATAATTTTGTTTTTTTTCATGATTGAATAGGCACAGCGATGATTGAAACGATTAGCGGGTATTTAGGCGATAAAGCCGAGTATTATCTGGGACATACATCTACAACTATTCCGAAGGAGAATCTGCATTTGCCGTCCGGTGACTCGGTGAGCAGAATCTTTACGGCTTCGGATCGTAACAACCGCGTTCTCCGGAATCTGGAGTACATCAATTCTACCGGTCGTCTTGCAGGAACGGGATATGTGTCGATTCTACCGGTGGATCAAGGAATTGAACACTCCGCAGGCGCAAGTTTTGCGAAAAATCCGGCCTATTTTGACCCCGAAAACATCGTCAAGCTCGCGATCGAAGGCGGTTGTAATGCAGTGGCCTCGACCTTCGGCGTGCTTGGACTTACCGCCAGAAAATACGCGCATAAAATCCCCTATATCGTCAAAATCAACCACAACGAACTCCTCACCTACCCCAATAAAGCAGATCAAATTCTCTTCGGTACTGTCAAAGAGGCCTACGAAATGGGCGCTGCCGCTATCGGAGCGACGATTTATTACGGTTCGCAGGAGAGTGGACGCCAAATCGTAGAAATTGCCAATGCTTTTTATCAGGCGCATGAGCTGGGAATGGCTACTATTCTCTGGTGCTATGTACGCAATAGTGCGTTCAAGTCAGACAAAGATTATCATGTTTCTGCAGATCTTACGGGTCAAGCAAATCATCTCGGTGTGACGATCGAAGCAGACATTATCAAGCAAAAACTCCCTGAAAACAATGGTGGTTATACCGCTCTTAATATGGGAAATTCGAGTTATGGTAAAATCGACAAACGCGTCTATACCGAGCTCACGACCGATCACCCGATCGACCTGTGCCGTTATCAGGTCGCGAATTGCTACATGGGCAGAGTCGGACTGATTAATTCCGGTGGCGCCTCGGGTAATAATGATTTTGCCGAAGCCGTGACGACCGCCGTGGTCAATAAACGTGCCGGTGGTATGGGTCTTATTTCCGGACGCAAAGCATTCCAACGTCCGATGGCAGAAGGTGTGAAGCTCTTGAATGCGATTCAGGATGTGTATTTGTGTAATGACGTTACGATTGCGTAATCCTTTCCTTTTCAAATAGTTGAATTATTGTACAATGGGCAGGAAATTTATCCTGCCCATCTCTTTTTACCTTTATGCGTGAATTACTTCGACTTCTTCCATATTTCAAAAAATACCGTGTTCGTTTCATCCTCGGAATTGTCTTTGTCACGATTTCGAATTACTGTTCGACGGCTATTCCGCCGGTCGTAGGCAGTATCATCGACGGACTCCGCCATTCGACAATCACGAGCGATATCATCACGAGTTCGATTCTCAAGATTCTCCTCCTGACGGCAGGAAGCGGTTCGTTCATGATGTTCACCCGCTATGCAATTATCAAAGGTTCGCGCCTTATTGAATACGATGTGCGCAATGACCTTCTCCGTGCTATCGAAAAACAAAACGTGGTCTTCTTTCATGAATACTCGACCGGTTCGCTCATGGCGCATACGACCAATGATGTGTCCGCTGTGCGGGAGTTCATCGGACCTGCAATCATGTACACGGCCAACACGCTCACGACCTTTATCTTCGCGATTTCGCTGATGATTCATCTCAATGCAAGTATTACGCTGGTAGGACTGATGCCGCTGCCGATTATGGCGTATGCGACGTATGCGATCGGACGGAAAGTCCACTTTGCGTTTAAAGATGTGCAGGAACAGTTCGGCGTGCTCACGACGCAGGTACAGGAGGCGCTCAGCGGCGTGCGTGTGGTGCGGGCATATTCCAGGGAAGAGTATGAACGGAAAGACTTTAACGAATATTCGAAAACGTATTCAGCCAAGAACCTTCGCTTAGCAAAATTACAATCGCTCTCCATGCCGGCGATGATGATCCTCGTGGGTCTCTCGAATGTTCTTGTGCTTGGTTTTGGCGGGATGCAGGTCATGAACGGCAAGGCATCGCTCGGAGATTTATCCCAATTTTTTATTTACTTAAATCAACTCATCTGGCCGGTGGCTGCGATAGGCTGGGTGACGAATCTTGTGCAGCGGGCGTCGGCTTCGACGGCGCGTCTCGGTAAGATTATGGAGTATCAGCCGGATATTCATGATACAACTGCGACAGATTATTCACTTGATTCGATTCAGGGTCGGGTGGAGTTTCGGAATGTGTCATTTCAGTATAAAAGCCGTGTAACTCCTGTACTTTCAAACATTACCCTCACCATTCCGAAAGGGAGTTCGCTTGGTGTCGTCGGCGCTACCGGCACCGGTAAGTCCACCTTTGTCAATCTCCTCCCCCGCTTGTATGATGCATCGGGCGGTGAGATTCTCATCGACGGACATTCCATCAAGAATATCCCGTTGCAGGTGCTGCGTTCATCAATCAGCATTGTGCAGCAGGAGCCGTTTTTGTTTTCCATGTCGATTGCAGATAATATTCGATTCGGCAAGCCGGAGGCGACGATGGAGGAAGTGATTGCAGCCGCAAAGCTTGCGGCATTGCATACAGATATCATTGGACTCAAGGAAGGGTATGAGACGCTGGTGGGTGAACGTGGAATTACCCTTTCCGGCGGGCAAAAGCAGCGCACGGCGATTGCTCGGGCACTGTTACGCAAGCCGCAGCTTCTGATCTTCGACGACGCACTTTCGGCTGTCGATACAGCGACGGAAGATGTGATTCTCGGCAGCTTGCGGGAGATCATGCATGAGCAGACGACGATTCTTATTGCTCATCGCCTCTCGACAGTGAAGAATTGTGCAATGATTATCGTACTCGATAAAGCGTCGATAGCCGAACGTGGCACGCACGAAGAACTACTCGCGAAAAAAGGTATTTACGCTGAAATGTACGAACGCCAATTGCTGGAAGAAGAGATTGTGCAGTATTGATTGGCTCTCTTCTTTCCATGTACGTACTGCGCATGCGTCGTATTTCTTCCGGGCTTTGGATGGCAATGCTGCTAGTCGTCTTCTGCTGCGTGCAGAACACCGAAGCGTTGCGCTAAGCAAACTGCCTGACGACGATTCTTGACATTGAGCCGCACATATATCGAAGACACATGATTCCTCACCGTCCCTTCTGCGAGATAAAGCTTCTCGGCAATGGTTTGATTGTCGTAATTGATGAGAGCAAAGACGTTCTTCTCCATCCGTGTAAGTCGTGCAGATTCATATTCTACCGCAGCTTGTTGAATTAGCTTTTGGGCTCGATCGCTCATCCGGAATTCTTCTCCGGAGCTTGTCACTTTCCGTACAAAAGCTACAATGGCATCCCGATTTTCATCTTTGAAGAGATATCCTGCAGCGCCTGCCGAGCGAACTTTTTGAACAATATTGACCGTAGGCGCAGCGAGGACGATTACTTTGCACGGAGTACTGTTCTCTTGCAGTAATTGCAGGAGATTCATGCATTTACAAGCGCAGAAGCTATGATCAAGCAGCACCACATCGGGAGCATGAACCTGAAGAGAATGAAGGAGTGTATAGTCAGAATCCGCTTCGGCAACGACGGTCATATCCGGCTCTTCGAGGAGCCAATGAGAGAGTCCGGCGCGGGTCATCGCACAGGTATCGGCAATTGCGACGCGGATACGGTTGGGTTGGTAGGTATCCATAGTATAATGATGTTGTGAAAAATCGTACCGCAAATTACGACATTTTTGTGAACTGTAAAAATGACGTCGATTGGGCAAAAAAAACGCCGCACTCCCTATGGGAATGCGGCGTTTGTTCCAACACAGCAGATTATTTAATTGCCAATAATTCTACTTCAAAAACTAATACTTCGCCGGGTCCGATTGCGCCAGGAGCGCCTCTATCACCATACGCTAGATCGGTAGGGATGAATAATTTCCATTTTGAGCCGACTTTCATGAGTTGAAGTGCTTCTGTCCAGCCCTTGATGACGCCGCCAACCGGGAATTCAGCAGGCGTACCGCGGTCAACTGAACTGTCGAATTTCTTGCCATCAAGCAATGTACCGGTATAATGCACCGACACTGTCGATTCTGCTTTTGGAATTGCTCCGGTACCTTCTTTGAGGACAATATATTGCAAGCCGCTTGCTGTAGTAATCACACCCGGCTTTTTCTTGTTTTCTGCTAAGAATGCTTCGCCTTTTTTGCGGGCTTCGCTACCGGCATTTTTGGCTTCAGCTTCTTGCTTTGCCATCATTTCGGTTTGAAATTGCTGCATCGTCGCAGCAATTTGCTCATCAGTCAATGATAGTTTAGCACCGGTAAAGGCTGCTTTTAATGCTTCCGACAGAATTTTCGGGTCAATTTCAACTTTTTGATCTTTCAAATTCTTACCGATTTGTACACCGATACTGTAGCTAACCTTGTCTTTTTGTGTTTTTAACATCGTTTCTCCCTCTTTCGGTTTTTCTCCCGAACATGCCTGCATGGCGATGAAGCACATGCAAAAAACAGCGATTGCGCTGAATTTCATAAAAATAACTCCTGTAAATTAAATAATAGCAGTTTCTCTGCTTCGATTTGAATTATTGCCTTTCCACGGCGTGTGGTAGCATATAGAACTGCAAAAATCGGCAATTTTCGGAGATTTACGATAGAAAATTTGTTAACTCTTGCTCCGAGAGAGCATTTTGTTCGGAAATTCTACGTAAAAGACTCCACGGATAAATCCCCGTATCATGTCCATCTTTCCACGTTGCCTGTACCCCATAATTACCGACCGGCACGAGTTTTTCGAGGTCATTCATACCGGGAGCGAACATTTTCATACCGAACGACACCTGCTGCCCCATGATTTGTTCACCTTTGCACATCGCGCACGGGCATTCATCACGCAATTTTTCGAGGAGAATCGATGTTGAAAGTCCGTCGAGCCAATCAATGCGCAGGATGAAGGGAGAAGGACGAGAAATTTTGGTAGGTTGAAGCATGCAATTGTTATAGATTAATGGAAACTAATGTTAGAAATTATAGCTACAATTATCGCTATCTCAGTCAACAGTGTCAGCGCGACAGTCAATCCCGCAGTACCTGCTTGACTATCTTCATAATACTCACCATAGACGCGCACCACCGAAGACATTGGGATAGATACAGCCGAATCAACAGTATTCAATCCTTCTATTGAGTGACTTACGCTATCCTTCGTTCGGTATTGAATATACCGTCCGCCATCCCAATTAAAGTACTCTGTATCTCCATTGGTGCGATAGACGGATGTAATCTTGATATCCTTAATTCGTGAGAAATCGTTACGATGTACTTCTACATACCGTGTAGCGCTACAGCCGATAAGCAACGGCAATGCAAGAGCAAGAACTATAGACCTGAACATGTGTAGTTTCATAGTAGTATTGTGAAAAGTGAAAGACAAACTAATGTGAAATCATTAATACCAACAATATGTATTGGGCGGCTAGAACCGATAGTACCGTCAGAACGGCAGTGCGACCGGAACTGGATTGTTCTTCCAGGCCCCCTACTTTTTGGACCTCATCAATGGGAATTCGGACGCTTGTATTCTCTTCATCGATACCGATAATTACTTGTTCCAGTGAGTCACCGATGCGGCGTTCAGAAAATCTTCCGCCATCTTCGTTGAAATACACTTTATCGCCATTTCGGAGCAGGACGGTCTGTATTTTTACTGCTGCAATACGAGAACAATCATTGTTTTCGAGTACAATTGGTCGAACAGTTCTACAACCGTGCAATGACAACATAAGCACAAGACTTATGATAAACGTAAGATAGGGTCGCATGGAAAACTAATGCCATTAATGTGAAATAATAGTATCTGTTTGTCATTTTAATATCAGAAACTTACCGGTTTTGATGACACCGCTCTCGATGTCTTCCACCTGCACGATATACAATCCCGAAGCGAGCGGCTGATCATGTTCGGTCAGGAGATCCCAGGCATGAATTCCCCCGCTGAACTGTGGCTTGGTCGAGCTCGTTGTGCCGGTCTGTGAAAACCATTGAATATCCTGTCCTTCTTCACTTCCCTGCTCGTGCATCAATGAATGTACTTTATCGCCGGCGAGCGAGAAGATAGTAATGCGCGCGCGTTTGGGGAGATTATAAAAATAGAGTTTTCTGCCGCGTTCGACATTAGATGTCGCATCCCATCCGGCAGATGTATAATAGGGATTCGGAAATATGCCAATCTGATCGACACTATCAAGCTGCACTGCAGGTGCGCCGGGGATGAAGCGCTTTTCATTAGCGAGCACGCTCGACTCCAAGGACGGAAGACCGGAGAGAACATCACCATCGCTGAACGCCGTGACGCTTACTGCGTATTGCCAGCCGGAAAGAATGTCCGGATACTCATACTTATAAGCATATCCTACCGTATCTCCGTCAAAATACACCCGAGTCGGTACGCCTGCATCGTCGGTAATCCTGATTTTTTTAAAGCCATTATCGTAGCCGATGCGATCATGCTGCTTATCGTACGTCGCCGAAAGCTTGAGCTCATTGGTACCGCTCAAATTATCGGCAGCGTTTGACCGGTAAATCGAATATCCCTCGAAATTCTTTCGTTTTGTAAGCAAATCAACCGAATTTTCGGCATTATCCGACCAATACACAGTGGCTTTGCCCTCAGCAAGTACGACTTTTGTGCGAGGCACCGGAGGTGGTGCCGGCAAGATATAGCGAACGATTTTACCATCGCCGTTGAGGTCGATTTCATTGGTGTCGAGAATATTATTTCCATTTTGATCTGTCCCGTTGTACGCACGTTGTGCCCAGCCGGCATTTCCGATAAGCTGCTTGCGGGAGAAATCATTATCTAGAATTTGCGGACCTGATTTTTTCGCACAAATTACCGCAAAATTTACCTTAATCGAGTCACCGGGCAGTACTCTGGCAAATGGTCCGGTAGCTATCACAGACGTACGCTTATTCGGCGTCTGCCATTTTTGAATTGCTTCTTGCATCGTCACTTGCCCCAAAAACGAAGACGTCAACCGACGGTATTTCTGTTCGTCGTCAGCCGGTGCCTGCTGCCATTCATCACCGGTGGTGCTACGATATGCCCATGCATTGTATATACTTGTGCCAAGTTCGGGTTCGCTCCCCAAAAGCCGCACCGCCACATACGTATCTGCATTGCCATTATCACTGCCGGCATCCCACTCATACATCATACGCATCGAATCGATGAGACCATTGCCGCCTTCGAGGTAAAAGTTCGCCGAACCGGCTCGATTTTTCCCAAGTCGGGTATTACCGACGACCATTTCGGTCCAATAGCCGACAAACACGCTATCGATAGGTGTATCGCTTACGTTTTTGATGGTATACGTAAGAATCACAAAAAAATCGGCAAAAGAATAGCTCCAGGCATACGACTCAAAATGCACAGACAAGCCCAGCGGATACGTATGACCGGGGATGCGCTCGCCGCTTGCGGGAACGGTAAGATTGGTATCGGTAAAATCTGAATAATAATCTAATTGGCTAATTGCTTTCGGTGTATAGAATAAGCTCGTAATGTCCGATGAACGCTGATTGAGTCCCTGTCCAAGCGGATTGGTAAATTCAAATCCCTGTCCGACCGTTACATTCCCCTCCACTGCTGCCGTCGAAACAGCAGTTACACGATTGCCGTTGAAGTTTTTAATTCCACCGACCCACAGCCCGCCGAGCGATAAATGCTCAATACCGCTTCCACGCGGATACTCGCACGAAGGCACAAGCGGCAAACCCGTAAAATTATTACCAATAATACCAAAACTACCGATCGACAGGCGAATATTGCCGATGTCGGTAATTTTTTGGGCGTGTGCCGGCTGACTGCAGATGTGATATGCTGCTACAAGCAGAATCAATCGCGTAAGCCGGGTAAAAGTATGATGTACGAGAAGTTTCAAGTCTAATCTCAAGTAAAGTGGTCGCTTATTTCTCTTCTTCTTTCTTTGTTTTTTCCGGTGTTGTTTCGGGTTCAACAGTAGGAATATTCTCCAACGGCACATTCTTCCAATCAACGCTCAGGCTGTCGTCGGGCACACCGGAGTCGAATCCAAACTTCGTCTTCCGATAACCGAGCTTGGAATCGCTGTAAATTTTCGCCATCATGCGTCCCCATATCGGTGCCGCTGCTTTACCGCCCTGACCGTACCAACCGGTGAATTTAATCTTCGGATTATCAAAGCCAACCCACACGCCGGCAACGAGCTGCGGGGTAAATCCTACGAACCATGCATCGGTGAAATCATTCGTCGTTCCCGTCTTACCGGCCGCATCGTATTTGAACCATTTTCGTATGCTTGAAGCGGTACCACCATTAACCACACCCTGCATCATCGATGTCATTTGCTGCGCAATTTTTGGATTTAATGCATCGGTGATTTTCCCGTTATTTTTATACTCGTAGAGCACTGTTCCAAAACGATCTTCGATACGGGTAATAATCACCGGTTCGACATTAATTCCCTGATTGGCAAATGTACCATACGCGCTTGCCATATCGAGCGGAATGACTTCTTCGGCGCCCAAGGCAATTGTCGGATACGGGTCCATTTGCGTCGAAATTCCCATTTTCTTGGCTAATGCCACGACTTCCGCCGGCGTCGTATGCTGTGTAATAAGCCGCGCAGCCACGGTATTAATCGAGAATTTAAGGCCGACGGATAAGGGGATCATGCCACCGCCATTGCTCCCTGAACCCGACGGACTCCATACCTGACCGCTCGGCAAGGTGTAGCTGTACGGGCCGCTGTCAATTTCGGAGTCGGGCGACATCCCATTTTCAATCGCGGACGCATAGACAAACGGCTTGAACGAAGACCCCGGCTGCCGCTTGATTTGCGTGACATGATTCAGAGAGTAGCGTGACTCAATATTGGCTTTCATTGCCTCGGGTGAGCCGCCGACGAGCCCGACAATATAGCCGGTCGCCGGATCGATGACCACGACCCCGGTCTGCACCAGCGTGACTTTTCGCTTGACCGAGTCGATGAATTTCTGATTTTTCAAATAGGACTTGACAATTTCCTCACGCTTTGTCTCATCATCCCGTACAGCGATATAGTCGGGCTTTTCACGGATCGCCTGACGCACGACGGCATTGATAAGCTGCGCTTTGTCTTTCCAGGTCCAGGAAGACATAAATTGTTTTTGGAATTCACGTAAATGCTCATCCACCGCAGAATTAGCATGCCGCTGCAATTGCGCATTCAACGTTGTATATATCACCAGACCATCTCGGTATAGATTATATCCTTTCATGCCATAGCGTTCGTCTTTCTCCAGCTTCTGACGCACCATTTCCACAAAATGCGGTGCTATTCCGCTCATACCGGGTGTGGATTTTGGATTAGCAAGGGTAATTGGAGCATCAATTCCCGTGTTGTGTTCTTCCGCAGTAATTTTCCCGTTGTCATACATCAGCTTGAGCACCAGATTCCGTCTGCCAATGGCTTTTTCATAATGCTGCTCGGCATTGTAAATATCCGGACCCTTTAATAATGCAACGAGATACGCGCATTCGGCGGTAGTCAGATCAAGCGCTGATTTATTAAAATAGACTTGCGATGCTACTTGAACTCCATAGGCACCCCGACCGAAATACACGGTATTGGCATAAAGCTCAAGAATTTCATTTTTTGTATAGGTCTGTTCAATTTTCACCGCCGTAAACGCTTCTAATATCTTACGCTTCAGTGACTTTTCCTGTGTATAGAATAAATTACGGGCCAGCTGCTGCGTAATCGTCGATCCACCTTCTTTTTTCCCGAAAAAGATAGTTTTAATAAAAATCGCCTTGAACACTCTCGCCGAGTGTATCCCCCAGTGATTATAGAATTCCCGGTCTTCCGTCGAAATGAGCGCCTTGATAAACCCAGTGGGAATACTATCATACGGAATATATGTCCTTCGCTTTATGAAAAAATGGTCGAGGATTTCGCCATCACTGCTAAGCACCTTGGTCGCAAGGTCTTGCTTGGGATTTTCCAACTGCTCAAACGACGGCAAATTACCAGATATGACACTCACGGCATAGAGTGCAAATATCAGCAAACCTCCCACAAAGATCGATACGAGCGTAAGTATGAATTTTTTAATAGACATAATATTAAATCAATACGATTTACCGCATAATTTTCTGTAATTCCACTCTCCGTAATCGCTTACGATAGACCTCGAGGTCTTCGTCCGTCCGCTGCTTCAGCGGCCGAGACTCACCGACCGACTTGGTCTCAAGCATCGCCTTATCGACGCCGCGTTTGATGAGTTCTGCCGCGACGAACTCCACTCTCCGCTTACCGAGAGCAATGTTATACGCATCGCTTGCCACGTCATCGGTATGACCAATGAGGATCAGTTTTTTGATTTTTTCTTTAAAATTGACAAGATTCTGAGCAAGCAAATCCAATGCCTCGGTATAGGACTGATTAGTCTCAAGACCATTACTGTCAAGCACATACTGATATGGATTATCAAAAACATCCGACGGAAAATTCAGTCGGAGAAAGAGCTTGTCGGGCAAGGAGAAATTCTGCGTGAGCGTGAGCGTGGAATCATTCGGATTGAGACGAAACTTATGCGAATCATAAAACAGGTCTTCGTTTTGCGCCGATAGTTCAAGGTCAGTCATCGTCGGTACAGTCACGGAGTAATTGCCCGCCTGATCGGTTTTGGTCTTATCAACAATCGCCTGACTTGGAAGCTCACGAACAGTCACATCAGCATTGACGACGGGTTGTTTAGTGGTCTGATTCACCACTTTACCGTCGATCTTCTTCGTCGTTTTCACTGCCGGACTGCCTTCGGTGGTGCCGGGTGTGCTACGCTCACGGGGCTGAGCAGCAGACATCGAACGATCGCGTGCAAATTCAAGTCTATGAAGGACATAGATATCAAACTTCCCTTTTTGCTGCGCGGATACTTCACTTGGCGGCTGTTGATTCGAAGAGTAATAGAGCAGCGTATCGGTGCCGGCAGGGCTCGATGGGAAGAGTTCATCATCCTTTGTATTAAGTGGCTTACCGTAATTTTTCGCCGGAGAGAAAAGCGTTTCTTTGCCGGAGGGTATCTCTGCACCCGATCGGATAAATTCGCTAAATGCCGGGAGGATATCGGCTGTAAAGATATCATATCCTCCTACTGTTTCATGCCCGGCAGAAGCAAAAAGCAGTCGTTTCCCATCGACACTCACAAAAGGCGTAAGCTCATCGCACCGGGAATTAATTGTTTCTCCGCAGTTAATGGGAGCAGACCAGGTACCGTTGCGTTGTATGGTGAACCAAATATCCGTCCCACCGATACCGCCTGAGCGCTCGGATGCAAAAAACATTACCTTGCCATCCGGAGTCAGTGCCGGCTGAGCATCCCAATCGATATCCTTGTTAATTGGATCGGACAGGCGTCGGATAGATGAAAGTGAGGAAGACACCCACTCTGCCTGGTAAATCGATGCATCACCGGGAGTTGTGCCGTCGAGTAATGCACTGAATACGGTCGTTGAGGAGCGTTTGGAGAGTCCACCGACCGAACCGAGTAGCTCGACATTGACGTCATTACCGACGGAGGCAATGACGGGTGCACGGAATGTAATGCTCCGCATATATTGTATGCCGCTATCGGTTGATACGGTCTGAATGGCTTCTTTGGATGAGATGAAGGATACACCCCATTCATCTCGTGGAGAATTAAGCAGATAGAGCGGCTCGATAGTGAGGTAATAGCCACTCGTATTACGCATGGTGCGTATGGTATCAAAGGGAATTCCCTGCCACTGTCCGGGCATGCACTTTTGCTGCGGTACCGGGCAGTAGAGTTCTTTCGGCTTGGTCACTTTCAGAAATTGACATGATGCAAGACCGAGCACCAAGACAAGGGAATACACCGACTGACGCAACCATGGAACAATACGCATAATGGATTTAGCTAATTATGTGACTAACCTGCACGGCAAATGTACGGCTTTTTCTAAGAGTGCCAAATACTCGTTGCGGGAAACTTCAATTGCACCTAAGCTGGCAGTGAACGGATTGATATACTGTGAGTCTAAAAGTGTAAACCCACGTTCGTTCATCCGCTCGGTGAGAGCGACAAATGCGGCCTTCGATGCGTCGTTCATACGGGAGAACATCGACTCACCAAAAAACGCACCACCGACGGCCACGCCATAGAGTCCGCCGACGAGCTCATTATCACACCATGTCTCTACCGAATGAGCATATCCTAATCTGTGTAACTCATTGTATGAGCTGATAATTTCCTCTGATATCCATGTATCGAACCTCATACTGCAGGAATGAATCACGCGGTCGAAGGAGGTATCGAATCTGAATTCGAAGTGTCCTTTCTTGAGGGTCTGCCGGAGAGAGCGTGAGATTTTTACATCACTCAGTGGAATAATCGCTCGCAGCTCGGGACAGTGCCAGTCGATTTGCCCCGAGTCCGGATTCCCCATTGGGAAGAATCCGTTGTTGTATCCGAGCAGCAAGGTATCCGGCGAGAGAGGATGGGAGTACAAATAGTCAATTATTGTCATTGTAAAACTTTATAATTACAATTAATTACATTGAGAATACTTGTGTAATCCGATAGTACTGTTTCAAAAAAAGCCCCGACTTCTCGGTGTGAGAAACGGGGCTATTGTCTCGTGGTATTGATGCTTATTTTTTGTTGTCCGGTTGCGCTGAAGCGACGACCGTATCAACGAATTTCTTATACCGTTCAGCATCGGCACCGGTGAGCTTTGCACGTTGAAGCAGAGCCAGTAAATTCTGTGCTTGACCGATTGATAATTCGATTGCAATCACATCTTCAGCCTTCTTCTTTTCTTTTTGAGCGGCGTCGAGTGCTCCGATAAATACTTTTTTCACATCGACGAATGCATCGACTTCTCCACCGCGAATTTCAATAGTCTCAAGCATTTGTGCTGCAAAAGCGATTTCTGTAATCGGCATTTTCGGCTTGATTGTCTGCGCTTGCTGCCCTTGTGCTACGAATCCAAAACTAAAAGCCATGATGAACGCAGAGATGACTGCAATTCTGAAGTTAAAACGGACCATTCTAAGTCTCCAATAAACGATAAATAAACTATAAATAAATGTGTTAAACTAATTTTACACCGCGAAAATACGAATAAAATATGAACTATAGCTTCAAATTAACACTGAGTCGATGCAGCGTCGCAGGCGTTCCAAGTGACGAAGCACCATAATCGATGAGGACGTTCTTGGTTTTGATACCGACCCCGGCGCTAAATCCCGACATCCCGCGCTGTGTATCAAGGGACACAGATTTCCGGACAAGGTTGTCGTATCCGAGACGTAAGTCTATGACTTTACTTACGGTTAATTCACCACCTATTGAGAAATTAGCGAATCTGTCAAAGAACCCGTCCGTCTCATCTGCCAGATGATGAAATGAAAAATTAAGCAGTAGTGGCAGCCCGCGCAGGCGATGATTAATCCCTAATCGGGCATCCACCGGTAATGACTCGCTTTCGGTACCATACTTGGAGAGCTGAGCTCCGACATTTAACAGGGAGAAGCCAATATTGACTCTTGATTTAGGAATCTGATACAGCAGCCCTACATCAGCAGCCAGGGCAGTCGAGCTTGTTTTTTCGAGTCCGGAATAGATAAATTTTACGGTGGCTCCATAATAGAAATTGGAGTCGAAGGCATTGGTATAGGTTCCTGAAAATGCGACCTCAGTACCGGAGAACGAGGCGGTTTTGACTCCGTTCCGATCTGCTCCCTGAAATGTACCATTACTCGTAAACTGTACTGATACTGCGTATTTACCAAGCGTTTCACTGCTGGAATTGTACGATATGAGTCCTGAGTTGATATCGAGCACGTGTTTCAAAAACGTAGCCGACATCCGGCTGTCCTGCACGGTCGAGAGTGTGGCAGGGTTGATAAATAGCGCCGTCGCATCCTCAGGCATCGAAACAAATGCACCTCCCAATGCAGCAGCACGAGCACTTGAATTTAGCGTCAGGAAATGAAACGACGACTGAGCCGATGCAGCACTAGTGACTGCAAGCATGAGCAGTAAATGCAGAAAAATCTTCCGGAAATAGAACATGATGTCTCCCAATGTAGTCGATTATCAGTACAATTAGTGGTATCAAGTGGTCATATATTCTCAGCTTTGCTGACCGTATCTAAAAAAAATTTGGGCGGTCTGACCGGTCGCATAGTCGCCGCATTGACAAATGGATGTACGGTATATCCTTCGGCGATAACATCGGTATCGCGATTGATTTCATATGTTATCGTAATCGTTGCCGAGCCGGGTGTCATTTTGAATGTTGCTGTTACGTCGAGTATATCGTCGTATTTAGCAGGAATTTTATAGACAACATTCGCCTCCGAGAGTGGCAGCAAGTAGCCTGAGCGTTCCATTTCCGCATACGGGAGCCCAATTGCCCGAAGAAGCTCAGTCCTCCCTATTTCGAAGTATGTAAGATAGTTACCATTATACACCACGCCCATCTTGTCGGTGTCGGCATAGCGTACACGTACTGCTGTCGTATGTCGTATTTCCTTATGCTCCATAATTGAAATGAAGTAATCCCGTTCCTCGATTCCCACTCCGCCGTCTGAGGACACCCGCCGCCACTCGGGCGACACATTACATCGTTGATTTTTCGACAATTGCAAATAAATCCAGGATACGTTCGAGTTCCTCAAGTGAGTAATAATCAAGCTCAATTGACCCGGTCGAATTCGTCTTTGTCCGCACTCGTACCTGCGTGGCGAACACATGGCGAAGGCGTATTTCTATTTCACCAAGCATGGCTGCGACTTCTGAGTTCACGTTTTGCGGCGCTTTCAGCAACGTACTCGCTTTAGCTTTCGGCTGACTCATGACACCGCCGGCGAAGCTTACACGACCAAGCTCGACATCCTTCACGAGTGTCTCTGTCTTGCGGACGGAGAGTTCATTTTTGATAACTTCATCCAATACTGCCAGTTGCGTTGGTGCATCCGGTAATGCGAGCATACTGCGGGCATGTCCGGGCGAGATTTGTTTTTGGCGAACGGCTTCTTGAACCGGTGTCGGCAAGCGGAGCAGGCGGAGAAAATTAGTAACCGTCGTGCGGTCTTTGCCTACTTTATCGGCTACATCTTCTTGTGTAAGATTACATTCTTCGATAAGGCGTTGATAGCCGAGTGCCACTTCGATGGGGTTGAGGTTTTCGCGTTGTACATTTTCAATTAGCGCGATTTCGAGCATTTCGGCATCGGTCTCTACATCGATAATATAGGCAGGAATTTTGGTCAGTCCCGCCTCCATTGATGCACGAACGCGGCGTTCGCCGGATATTAACTCATATCCATTTCCCATTCGCCGAACGGTAATCGGCTGAATTACACCTTTTTCTTTAATCGAATTAGCAAGATCCTGCAGCGCTTGAACATCAAACGTCTGCCGGGGCTGCAGAGGATTCGGCCGTACTTTCGCTATATCGATAAACGCCGTTACTCCGACCGACGATCCGTCATCGGAGGCAAGGGTTCTGTTTGACTGCTGTGACTGATTGGCTACTCCACCCGGAATGAGAGCGCTCAATCCTTTGCCGAGACCAAGGCCTGTTTTCATTACTTTCGACATATGCTTACGCTGCTACATTAATATTGTTTTTGACTAAAATTTCCTGAGCCAGCTGCAGATAATTCTGAGCTCCAAGGCAGAGAGCATCATAGAGAATCACCGGCTTGCCATGACTCGGAGCCTCGGAAAGTCGGACATTACGGGAGATAATCGTTTGGCAGACTTTGTCTTCGAAGTGCCGACGTACTTCCTCGACAACTTGGTTGGAGAGCCGAAGGCGTCCGTCAAACATTGTCAGGAGGACTCCTTCGATATCGAGAGACGGATTTAAATGCCGGCGAACTATAGAGATCGTCGTTAGTAATTGTCCGAGACCCTCGAGGGCATAATACTCACATTGGACGGGTATGAGCACAGAGTCGGCAGCTGTGAGCGCATTGAGCGTCAGTAAGCCGAGAGAAGGAGGACAGTCGATGACAATGAAGCTGTATTTGCGGCGGAGGGAGGCGATTGCATTTTTGAGCACCATTTCCCGGTGCTGGACTTCGACCATTTCGATTTCGGCTCCGACAAGGTTGATATGCGAGGGCACCACATCGAGAAAGGGCATTTCGGATGAAACGACGGCATCCATCATTGTCAGGTTGTCGATCATCACTTCATAGATTGTCTTTTCAGCTGCCCGCGAATCGATTCCCAAGCCGTTGGTAGCATTGGCCTGCGGGTCAATGTCAATTAACAGCGTCGGCTGCTCGGTCACTGCAAGTGATGCTGCGAGATTGACGGCTGTCGTGGTCTTGCCCACTCCTCCTTTTTGATTCGCGACTGCGATTACTTTTCCCATAGTTAATACCTCAAGTAGTAGTCAATCCAAAGCGAAGCCAATAATACGTAAAAGCAGATAATACAAGCGAATGCTGAATTTTTCCGGATTGAATCATGCCGGGAATCTCTCCTATCGGCACCTCCAGCACATGAATATCTTCATTGCCGTCGAGTGCCTGCTCACTTATTTTTTCACAATTCTGCCACAGGTAACAGTAGCATGAATTATTTAAAAACGCGGGATTCGGAAGTGTCTCACCAAGCAAAAGTGCCGGCTCGGAAGCTGCATAACCGGTCTCTTCCAAACATTCTCGCATCCCGGCGCGGCACGGGTCCTCGCCTGCTTCCACCAGCCCGCCGGGCACTTCAAGAGTTACACTGTCGACACCATGCCGGTATTGCTGCACCAATATCACGTTGCCATCACGGGTAATCGGAATAATATTGACCCATGAAGAGGTCTCTAACGTATAAAAATCGCCTCTTTTTTCGGTTAATACCGGATGATTTCGTTCAATTTCAAAAAGAGAAAATATCTTATAATCCCCAATTTTCGTGATGCGTGATGTATGCCAGTGCTCTATCATATCTGTCGGATTTTTCTGCGAAAATACCTGATTTTTATTGACTTCACAACGTTAATTTTACGGTTCGTTATTTATTGTCGCCCTGAGCATTTGCCGCCTGTGTTGCTATCATCTCCATGTGGGTGATAAACTCCGGCAATTGCTTATGTGAGCCGTCGCAAAACGGCTTTTTAGAGCTTTTTTTGCATGCGCACCAGGAGTATTTCCGCGCATCAGTGATGACGACTTCGACAGGTTCAAACGGGGTGACTTTATGGGAGCCGTCACAAAAGGGTTGATTCTTAGAGAGTCCGCAGGCACACCAATAATAGGTGCCGGGTTGCATTTCGAGAGGTATTGATTTAAATCCTGCTTGATGAGGTTCGGTCATATCTATATCTTTTCCAAGTAATTACACAACAACATACTACATTTTTTCGGGCGCGCTCACGCCGAGTATTCTCAATCCGTTGCCAAGGACAATTTTGGCAATCTTCAGCAAAGCAAACCGAGCACGTCGGAGCTCATCATCAGCCTTCATAATCGGGCAATCATGATAAAACGCATGGAAGCAGCTTGCCGCTTCGCGGAGATATTCGACGAGCATTTGGGGTTCGAGATTCTGTGCAGCCCTGCGAATCTGTTCGGGGAAGCGCTGCAGTGTCTTGATAAGCTCGTATTCAGCCGGATGCTGCAGAAGACTAACGTCTGCCTGATCGGATGTCCCGATCCCTTTCTCTACCGCATTGGCAAAGATACTTGCCATACGTGCGTGAGCGTACTGCAGGTAGAACACCGGGTTACGATCACTTTGCTCGCGCGCAAGGGATAGATCAAACTCTAATTGAGTATTATTCCCGCGCATAATGAAGAAAAACCGCACAACATCCGCACCGAGCTCATCGATGAGATCATCGAGCGTATAGCTCTTCCCCGTCCGCTTCGACATTTTGACTTGTTCGCCGTTTTCAGTGAGTGTCACGAACTGATAAATCAACACTTTAATCTTTGATGCATCGAGTCCTAATGCCTGCACACCAGCCATCACATCCGGAATAGTGGCAATATGGTCGGCACCGAAAATATCGACGATAAAGTCAAACCCACGGCTGAGCTTTTCGCGGTGATAGGCAATATCCGGCAATCGATATGTGGCCTCACCGGTTGACTTAACAATCACGCGATCGGTTAATTTTTCATCAATTTTCGAAAGGGCGATCCAAACAGCGCCGTCTTTGTCATATGCAAGGTCGCGGGCACGCAGATCATCAATCACCTGCTGCACTTTACCATCGGTGTAGAGAGAATCTTCGTTGAAATAAACATCCTGATGGACATTCATTTTCTGGAGAGTTTTCATGATTGCAGCGAAACACCATTGCTCTCCCGCCTGCCGGAATTTCTCAAGATTTTCCTTCGACTTTTCGAGCAATGCGGTACCGTGCTGTGCGAGCATTTCATCGGCGATGATTTGAATATAAGCACCGTGGTAGCCATCTTCCGGGAAGGGATAGTCTGTATCACCGGAGGCCTGACGATAGCGTGCGTGGATTGAAAGTGCCAGGTTATTCATCTGGTTACCGGCATTATTAAAATAATACTCGCGTGTCACTTCATGACCGGTCCAGGTTAGTAAATTTGCTACAGTATCGCCGATTGCCGTATTGCGGCCGTGACCAATGTGCAGGAGTCCCGTGGGATTGGCGCTCACATATTCGACATTGACTTTACGCCCTTTTCCGCTATCAGTTTTCCCATAGGCTTCTCCCTCGGCGGTCATCGATGTCAACGACTTGTGATAAAAGCCGGGAGCGTAGCGCAGATTGATAAAGCCGGGACCGGCAATTTCGACAGAACTGATAATTCCTTCATCGAACTGAAGGTGTGAGACAATCTCCTGGGCTATAGTCCGGGGCGGCTTGCCTAATTTCTTGGCAAGGAGCATCGCTACGGTGACCGATAGATCTCCATGCGAAGATATTTTAGGAATTTCGACATTCAGTGGTATGGGGTCGAGAACGCCGATTGCCTGTAAGGCACGCTCGAAAGGTTGGATGATAGACGTTGCGCTCATGTCATTCCCCCGTTGAAGCTGTTTCGACTGATTTTTTAGCGGATTTGGCCGGTGTTTTGAGTGCTACGACATTCGATTTTTCGTTGAGAATCGAAAATTCCGCATCACTCCACATTTTCTCTAATTTGTAGAAATCTCGGGCTTCGTGATGCATCACATGGATGACTACATCAAAGAAATCTATAATAATCCACTGACTGTCCCAGCCCTCACTTCTCGGGATTCCGCCGCCGGCTTCTTTGCCGCCTTGCTCGACAATTGAGGCGACAGCACGGACCTGCGTGTCTGACTGACAGGTGCATAGTACAAAATAATCGGCCGGTGCCGATTCTACCTTTGTGAGGTCGAGTATCTGGATGTTTTCGGCTAATTTCTCGGCAGCAAGCTGCGCGCAGAGTGTAGCGAACCCTTTTACTGTTCGTGGTTTTTTGACGGTAACTGCCAAAATATAATCTCCTTTAATGAGCTCCAAAGAGCATCAGTATGCTCTAACTGTAAATAAAATCTATGCTTGCTTCTCTCAGTACCGGGGCTTCTCAAAAACTGCCGGCAGCGGCATTTGTTCCGATTGCAGCAGAAGAAGCACAAGTGCCTAAGCTGGACACTATTGATTACTTAAAAGGCTTGAGAGTTGTATAATTTTTCCCGAGGACGACACTGCACCGAAGATACAGCGATGAGTCGATATCCGATTGGATCAGCGAGTCCGGCACTCCGAGAGCGAAAGCCACTTCGCGAGCAGACGTCGTATCTCCAAGGCGGTCTATTACATACGAGCGCTCAACGACCGTCCTGAAATTATTGACTTCCACCACATCAAATCCCCGTGCGCGGAAATAATCCATGGCCTTACGGGCAATTTTATTCTCTCCTGCGCCATTAAGTATATTAATTTGAATAATTTTCTCGGCTGCAGTTCTGCCCTTCCCTTCTGGAATTTCAGCTGATACTGGTCTTGAAAATACAAATCGAAACAGGCCGGAGAGTATCATGACAGCGACCGTACAGAGAAGGAGAATAAGTGACCACACCCGTGTCATAAGTGCGACATTCCAGCTTTTCCACGACGGAATCCGTATCATTGCTCAAAATGAACAGTGTGTTTTTTTAAATAATTATACAGGGCTTTTCTTGCTCTGAAAAGGTGTGCTTTCACCGTACCGAGCGGTAGATTGAGTGCGTTGGCAATTTCCTGATAATCCATTTCTTCTTCATGTCGCATTTTGATAATTCTCCGATACTTCGGTGAGAGTGTCTCGAGTGCTGCATCGAGTACTTTTTTACGTTCATTATCAATCATCGGCGTATCGGCAAGATACGATGAATCAGGAATTTCATAATGATAATCGCCGTCGTCGGTCGAAATCGGCTTGTCGATTGAGAATGCCTGCAGGCGACGTTTCCGGAGAAAATCGATGCATGTGTTGGAAGCTATCCTATACAACCATGCCGAAAACGCATAATCGGACTGATAGGTATGAATCGCCGTAAATGCTTTGATAAAAGACTCTTGTACCAGGTCCGCTACATCATCGTCATTACGGATCATCTTGCGAATCAGGGAGGTAATCAGTCTTTGATACTTTTTCTGTAAGTATTTGAACTCATCGGCACTTCCTGCTTTTATGCGCTCAATGACGGCAATATCTTCCTGCATCGAAATTCGATACTGTTCATCGTCATGATATGGTTTTTGCTTGGTCATAGCTGCAAATTACTCGAATCGTTCCAATATACCAACGCTAAAAACTACAATCTGCATTCTAAACAAAAACCGGACACCTCGTTGTTCTGGAAGCATCCGGCTGATATGAGCGGAAAGGGAGAGATTCGAACTCTCGGTACCCTTTCGAGTACACACGCTTTCCAGGCGTGCCAGTTAAACCACTCCTGCACCTTTCCTCGCTTGTAAGGGAGCGCAAATATACAAAAAGTTTTGTAACCGATAGCACCATGTCCTCCACTTTTGTTCTGTAAGGATTGTCGAATGATCGGTGTTTTAGCGGTAAAAGAGTCAATATCCGATAGAAGGTACGTAAAAATTATATTGGAATGATTATTGCCGTTGTAGAAGTCGGTCAATTTTTGTATTTTTCCGTATCGTAGTGCGTGAATTCGAGTGCAGACTGAATTTCACAGCCGAACTATAGGTTACTTTTATGAATTCTTTCAGACGTGCAATTTTAGGGGCAACTCTCGGCACTTTCCTTACCGGGCGTACATTTGCAAAAACTTCGCCCCTCCCAAATGACGGAATTGAAAACGAACTTGATTTTGAAATTCCACCACTCAAAAAAGATGTGGTGCTGCCTCCTGCCCTAAAAAAGGGTTCGGTTGTCGCAATTACCGCTCCGGCGAGTGGTATCAATCCGGGTGAGATACAAGATGGAATCGATGCCCTTCGCGCCAATGGCTGTGAAGTAGTTATCGGGAAGGCAATTAACAAAAAATACGGCTATTTATCAGCCCCCGACCAAGAGCGTGCTGCCGAATTTATGGAATTTATCGAGCGGCCGGATATTAATTGTATCCTCTGCGCACGCGGCGGCTATGGTGTGATGAGAATCCTGCCGATGCTCGATTTCGGTGCGATTAAGAAAAATCCCAAAATCGTCATTGGCTATAGCGACATAACTGCTTTATTAATAGCAATTTATAATCAGACAAAATTAGTAACATTTCATGGTCCGGTAGCTTCTTCGACATTTGATACATTTACCTTAAATTATTTTTTAAAGACACTGTTTCAGCCGGCAGCCGACGCAGAACAGGGTCAGCAGATTGTCCATCCGGCAATTACGTTTTCTGATTCTCATTTACTGACTCTTACCGACGGTACTGCCCGAGGCAGACTCGTCGGCGGCAATCTTGCAATGATTGTCAGCACGCTCGGTACTCCCTATGAAATTGACACTAAAGGTGCAATTTTATTCCTCGAAGAAGTATCGGAGGAGCCGTATAAAATTGATCGCATGCTGACGCAATTGTGGCTGGCCGGAAAACTTCAGCATTGTGCCGGTATCGCTCTCGGTCAGTTTAAAAATTGTGAGGCCACATCGAGGTCAGGATTTGACCTCTCGTTTACGTTGCAGCAGGTTATCGAAGCTCGCATTCAATCTCTCGGTATTCCGGCTATTTACGGACTTCCATTCGGACATGTCAAGAGCAAAATGACATTACCAATCGGGGTTCAAGCCGAATTGAATGCGACCGACAAAACATTTACAATTATCGAGCCCTCAGTATTACATTAGCAACTACTTATTCTACTACTATTTTACGGAGCAATATCATGAGTCCTTCTCGCCTTTTTTCGTATCGATACTGGATACTCCTTCCGGTACTGATAGTGCTGACGATGGGCAGCACCTATTCGCAGATATTTAAGGTTAACACCCCTGAAACTAAAAAATACCCAAAAGTTTCCGCATTCTTTACCGCACAGCAACAGGTCGGTCAGGACATGGTAGATATAAGTCCACTCGATTCGACTGACTTTGATGTCTATGAAAATGGTGTATTAGTTCCCCAAACGTCTGTCTCGAAGCGTTGCTCAACGATGGTTGACGGTCCTTCCGTCTGCGTCGTCCTCGTGATCGATAAGAGCGGTTCGATGGGTGAGGTTGTAGATCAGAACACTCAGGCCACGCGCTTCGACTTCGTCAAAGATGCTGCAAAAGTATTTATCGATGCCGTAAATTTTGTCGGTAATTCACGGGTTTCGGTCGTTTCTTTCGACGGCGAGGCATATCTCGAGCAGGATTGGTCGAACAATCGAACCCTTCTCAAACAAAAAGTCAATGATATTATTCTCGGATCTGCTACCAAATACGACCCACCAATGCTTGACCCTCGATGGGGAGCAATTCAGATGCTCAAAGATCCCGGCTGCGTATCACCTACCAAACGTGTCGTCATTTTCCTAACTGACGGCTTTCCGAAACCTGACCCAAATGACACGCTTGTCCAAAAAGGTTTAGATGCTAACGGCATTATTTTTTATGCTATTACAGCTTTCAACGGAATGAACCCCTATCTTCAGAAATGGTCCGATAAGACCGGTGGCAAGGCATTTGTCGCCGATGGTCAGGATGCAAAGTCACGATTGGTTGAAATTTACAAGCAGATTGCGAGCGAACTCCAAAGCAAACAATCATGTTACCTCGAATGGATATCCCCGATGAGCTGTGACGAAGGCGGTCGCTTACGAAAAGTCGAAGTCAAACTCAAGAAAACATTTAATATCACAAGTACTACCAGCTATGTCGCTCCACCGAGCAGTGTGCTTAAAATCGAACTCTCCGATCCTGTTGTGTTTTTTGGTGACCCTGATCCGTCCGCCCCTGACCCGCCAGTTATTAAGAAAGTGACGGTAACGGCAAAAAATGGGAAGGTGGTGCTCAATAGCGGCCCAATATCGGCAAGTGGTGGTCAATTCAAACTACTTCCACCGAATAATAGCTTTCCGATCGTAATTGATAGTGGTAAAAGCGTAGAGTTTACCATTGAATTTACTCAAGATAGCCCCAAAGGATTTCGTCAGGGTACCTTCGTTCTTAAAGGTACTCCCTGTGATCCACCGGTAATTTCACTTGTAGCTGGCTTATCGAATGTGGTGCTTTTGGCCCCCGGTGAAGTATCGACAGACACTTCTACCTCCTGCGAAGATATCGTTATTCGTTGGGCCGGTGTCAAGCCCGAGCAGCCGATAGTCATTCAATATTTAGATACAGGTGGAGTGTGGAAGCTCATTAGCGACACTGCAACAGGACTTAGCTATGTTTGGCCGGCTAGTGAAATCGCAAAACTTCCTATCGGCACAAAGTATAAAATCAAGATCCAGATACCTCCAACCAAAAGCTACGTATGGCTCAAGCAAGTCGGCGGTATTCTTAATGATTCGATCGCTACTATTGCCCTTTCGCCGGATGGCCTGTACTCTTTCATTTGTGGAAGTTATGAAGGTACAGGAGCTTCGTTTGGCGGTACAACACTCAATAGTGTAAATGGTTCGGTCGATGGCTATGTCGCACAGATTGACGGTTCCGGAAATATAGTATGGGCATCGTCATTCGGTTCCTCGGCTGAGGATAAAGCAACCGGCGTAGCTGCAGGTCCAGGTAATGTATCATATGTAACTGGTTACTTTACAGGTGATGCATTCTTTGGCGGTCAGCAAAAATTTCCATTTAATAAAACCGTACGCAACTACTTTTTAGCGCGTGTACTTTCCAGCGGTCAAATGCCATTTGTTTATAGCGGCACACAATCGAAAAATGGACTCAACGGTGAATCATACGGTACGGAAGTGGCGTATGATCCATCGACAGGATTTGTGTATGTGCACGGTATGTTCAGAGGAAAGATTAAAGATGATACCGATCCGCAGGCAATTACTCTTCAAAGTAAAGATGCTACCAAATGGGAACCTTTCACGGCTATTCACAAAGAAGATGGTAGTCTCCTGTCGATTTCAAAAGGGCTCAATGAGAATAAACGACCATATACAAAACTGACGGCAACGGATAAAGACGGATGTATCTATAAGGCCGAATCGTTCGACGGTACGCTAGCCGATAAATCTCCCCTTCCTCCTATTAACAGTGCCGGTAAATCGGATGGTGCAATTTCGAAGTTCTGTGGATTACCGGCGAGCGTTGATGAAAGTACCTTCCCGTTTGTCATTGCAAAGCCACGACTTGTGTCGGTCGATACTACCAAAATTGTATTCCACTTCAAGAAGAGAGCGACTGTTGGGGTTCCACTTGACGAAGTGATTTCTGCCGGTATTTGTAACTATGGCACCAAGAGTACGGAAATTTTGAATGTGCTGTTTTCGAACACTGAGTTTGAAATGAGTAACTCCATTATTGGCCGTAACTTCTATGTTCCGAATTGCGATACCGTCGGCTTGGAAATTCGCTTTACGCCGACCCATGCCGGCGATACATGTACTGAAATGATTATCCTTTCTGCGTGCTCGGATCCGTTAAAACTCATTATCTGTGCTTCGGCAGACGAACCTTGTACATTTACCAAAAAAGACGTTGACTTTGGTGATACCACTGTCGGCAGCTCGAAGGATTCGACTGTAACTGCGATCTTCTGTAATACAAGTAATATCCAGTTTAGCGGTAAGTTCACCCTAGAAGGTGCAAATCCGGGGGATTTTGAGATTGTCAGTGTCGAAGGAATTTATGATACGTCTATTCCGAACCTTAAAGATACCACCTTTACCCTCAATGCAGGTAAATGCTTGAAAATCAAATTCAGATTCAAGCCAGCCGGCCCGGGGAACCGTACTGCTATTTTGAAGTTTAATCTCCCTGCGGGCTGCGAAGTCGCACAATCCATCCTTAACGGTCGTGGTCTCGCGCCACTTGCTCTCGATGTAGCGGCCGGCAGCTGGGCTTGTACCCGTCCCGGTACTAAATCTCCGCAAACGCTGACAATTACAAATATTGGTACTTCCGATGCTACGGTGAACACCGTAACCGTTGGTCCTCCACCGTTTGCTCTACAGACACCGGTAGCGTCGTTTACCCTCAATCCGGGCGGTAAAAAGGATATTATCGTTGAATTCTCTCCGGTAACAGTGGGTACTTATGCCGGTACGATGACCGTCAATGCGACAGCCGCTTCCGGTACCAAAGACTTTACCAGCCAATTAAATGGTGAAAGCTGTGTTCCGGTCGTCAGTCTGGCGAAAAATTGCTTTGACTTGACAGCAATTGGATCTTCATCAACCCGATCCGATGCAATTGTTGTGACCAATACCGGTAATTATGACCTTAATGTCACGGCAATTAATATTATTTCCGGTGATGTGGGTGCATTTAATACACCGCCTCCGGGATTCCAGCCGCAGAAATTTACTGTTCTGAAGGGTCAATCTCAAAACATCAGCGGTACATTTACCCCCGGCACTGTCGGCAACTTAAAAGCATTAGTAGAAATCGTCTCCGACGGCATCCCCGGACGTGATACTATCGAAGTATGCGGACCATCCTTTGCGGCTGATACGACAATTGACTTTGGTACAATTCTCCTATGCAAACGTCCAATCGGAGGTCCGATTTACCAATCAAATCCGAGTGGCGGTAATGTGACAATCGACGTATCGTCCGACAATCCTAATTTCGTTGTTAAGCCAAGCGGATTGATTACCCTGCCGTCTAATGGTACTTCCATTCCGTTTACCGTTGAATTTGCTCCGACTGCACCGGGTACTTTCTCAGGAACAATTAAAATTGGTCCTAAAAATGTCCAAGTCAAAGGGACCGCACGTGTTACTCCAATTAGCTTCTACGCAGTGCCTCTCGAAAAAGACACTCTTCGCATTCACCCGGGTGATGTAACGAAGGTGACGGTAACAGCGGATATTGCTGAATCATTGCTGAATGCGAACCTCGATTCGCTGACCTTTACGTTCAATTATGACAATCAATTGTTCACGGTCGCGCAGACGAACGGTGTGCCAAGTACTCCGACTCGCCTCCCCGGCTGGACATGGAAAGCGACACAATCAAAAGGTACGCTTACTGTTGGCGGAAAAGGCCCGGGTCTCGTCGGACCTGCGACCGGTCAAGCGCTCTTCGATGTTGATTTTGTAGGATACCTGGCTGAGAAGCTGGTCTATTCGCTTAGCATGACCTCCTCGGTTCCAGATTCGCTCAAGTCATGCTTAACGACAAGCAGCAAAGGAACAGTGTTTATTCTAGATGATAAGATCTGTTTTGTCGCCGGCCGCCTCGTTAAGACAGGCAGCACGACGTATCAGCTCACGCAGGCGAAGCCGACACCGGCTGTCAACGAAGCCAAATTCGAATATGGTATCGGCCTCGACGGCAATGCTCAGATTGAGCTTGTCAATGCTATGGGAGAGAAAGTCATGACCTTGGTTAACCAATATCATGCTTCCGGAGTCTATGAAATGACGCTCGATGTCGGTAATTTACCGGCCGGTGTTTACTTCTATGTTCTCCGCTCCGGTCCATACCTCGAGCAGCAAAAACTCGTTATAACCAAATAAGGGTTATAGTACTCGTTCCATACCAAAGGGATGCATATTGTTTACAATTTGCATCCCTTCTTTTTATGTTGTTATCACTTCGATTTTGCGTGAGGAAACTATGCATTCATTCTACTACCGTTTGCTTTTTGTGATAATGGCGTTGGTTTGTGGTACTCCGCCGCTCCCTCTTGCCGCTCAATTCACCGGAGTTGATGCCGCGACTTATCCCAAAATTCGTGCATACGGCACGGGAACAATATTTAATAATGCCAAGCCATCGGACTTTACTGTTCTCGAAAATGGCATTGATATGAAAGCGACCTTGAAAGTACAATGTAATACCGTAGTATCCGATCCCTCACTAAGTGTGGTACTTGTCATCGACAAAAGCGGGTCAATGAGTGATCCGGTTGGTAATGGAAAGATAAGAATGGACTGGGTGAAAGATGGTGCTAAAGCGTTTGTTAATAATCTGGAATTTGGACCAAATACCTATGTGGCAATTGTAACATTCGACGGAAGTGCTTATATTGAATGCACATTCCAGAATTCAGCGGCTCCCTTACTCGATGCAATTGACAAGATTACCTATTCGAATGGAGGAGCCACGCACTACGATCCCCCGTTTCTCGACCCTGCCAAAGGTGCGATAGCTCTCCTGAATACACGCCCTGCATGGATACGTCGTATGATTGTCTTTCTTACCGATGGTTATCCGAACAAGCCCCCGGCATCAGCGACAATCATTTCCAAGCTTCTGGCATCAAAGATCAAAACCTTTGCGATAACGACGCCCGGAGATGCATCTCCTGAACTCCGGGATATCGTCACACAATCCGGCGGACAGGCGTATAAATCAATCGATCCCAATGGTATTATTACTATTTACAAATCCTTGAGTGGAGATCGTCCGACCGTCACCTATTGTTGGCTCGAATGGATATCCCCTCCGGGATGCAATCAGGCAAGTACCACGCGAAATGTAAACTTACAGCATCGACCAACCAACACGCGCGGGAATTACTCCTATACAGCTCCTCAATCGAGCGTTTCCGGGATAGTAAATTCTGTTGTCTCTCTTCCACCGTTTTCTGATATTCCGGTCGGCGCTACGGCGCAAGCGACCTATTCCATCTCGGCATTCAATGCAGATATGCAGATCACAGGTGCAGCCATTGTACCACCCGGTAATTTTACAGTGACGGACTGGGGTGGTACTCCCCCGCCATTTACCCTGCTCAAAGGTGCATCGCGAACAATTACCGTACAGTTTACACAGACGGCCCCACGAGATGCACGCTCTGCGCAGTTACTGGTCAATGGCACTCCCTGTGCCGCACCACCTGTCCTGCTGAGCGGAGGTATAAAAAAAATCACCCTCCTGACTCCTAATGGCGGTGAAGTCTATTCGACCTGCGACTCAATTCTCATAACCTGGACCGGCGTGGAACCCTCCGATACGGTCCTACTCGAATATAGCACTGATCTTGGTTTGTCCTGGCAGAACATTACACCCGTAGCGTTCAACAATTCGTTCCTCTGGAAGCCGCCCTTCGCCGGCTCGTTTATCGTACGTGTGAGCCCGTTTACTCCAAAAACAGGAATTGCCTGGACGCGCAGCGGAGGCGGTACAGGCGCAGATTCGTCACATGCAATCGCTGTAACTCCTGATGGAGGGATTCAATATATTGTCGGTGATTTCAATAAATCGATGACGTTTGACAACCGTACCATTACCTCTCCCAAAAACCAGGAAGCCTTTCTCACGCAATACAATAGCGGGCGCGTAGCATGGGCGGTAAGCGGCGTTAGCATGCTCAATCGATTTACTCCGTATTCATTGTCAACGGCAAAAGGTGTCATGGTCGATAAGGCAGACAAATCGGCATATCTTGTAGGTGAATTTATCCCTGATGCGACGTTTAAACGTCAGCTTTTTGTCGGAAAATATTTTTCCAACGGCACTCAAAACTGGATGAATACCATCTCAAGTACACTTGATATCTTTGCCCGCAGTATGGGAATCGACTCGGCGACAAAGAATATTTATATTGAAGGTCAGTACGCCGGTGTGATGAAAATTCCCATGAAAAACGGCACGACCGCTACGCTGAATACAACTGCCCTCAATCCCAAACTCTTTCTCGCAATCTTCGACGCCGACGGCAAATGTACGTACGTGCAGGACAGTTCATTTGAACCACCGTTTAACCCGCTGATCTCAAAAGACAGCTTGGGTAATACCTACGAAACAGGAACATTTTCCGGAAATCTTTCCTCCGGTGATACGACGGTCACAAGCCTTGGCGGCTATGATGTATTCATACGGAGGATCGGAAGAATCTATGCTCCAAGCGATCAAAGTGATGGTACTTGCACGGTAGCCACACCGGCATTCAGCTTTGCATATCAGCCGTTAACGGTTGGTATATCGCAAGTTGGGGAATACCATGACACCACCTTCTCGGCATTCATTTGCAATCGTGGCCCCTATCCGATTACCTTGACAGATTACCGTTTTGAAGGCAATTACCCGGCCGACTTTGCACTCGTCTCTGCGCTCAAAGGAGTCACACTTCCCAAAGATTCGTGCCTTCAGGTCACCGTACGCTTCACCGCATCGGCTGTCGGATATCGCTCCGCCTATCTGCGTGTGTGGGCTGACTGCACCGATCAACAGGTAATTCTGACAGGATTCGGTATCGAACTTGATGCACGAATCGATTCTCTAAATTGGGGCAGAAAACGAATCTATACCGACAGCCCGCAGACGATGCAAATCCGCAATACCGGAACGGCCGATATTAAAATCACCAAGCTATCGCTCGAAACGTCGCCGGATAATAGTTTTATACCCGTGTTCCCCGTGCTCCCGGTAATTCTCGCTCCACAAGACTCGATTTCGATCTTAGTCCTTTTTAATCCACAGGACACACTCATGTATCAGAATTTTGTGTTAGCTGAGGTCGAAGGATTCTCCAAGCCGCTTGCCGGCATGCTCACGGGCTTCGGATTTTTGCCCGAACTCATTGCAAAAGGGTATGATTTTAAACCTACTTATCTCAACACCCTCTCCCCGGAAATCGGTAATTGCTCCCTTCTGAATCCCGGCACGACCGCCGATGTGTTCATCCGCTCGGTTCGCTTTCTCGATAATCCCGGTGACTTCGCCTGGGCAACTGCACCGGACGTAAATTTTAGCGTGCAGCAAAATAGTACCGAACTCCGCAAACTTGACATCCGTTTCACTCCCAAGGGCCTCGGCGTACGCAAAGCACATGTCGAGATCTCATCCGATGCCGCTCCGGGCCCGAATGCGTCCCCCATTCGACTCGATACCGTCGAGATTACCGGCAGCGGATTCTTTACACCTCTTCAAGTGGACTCCCTGATTGAGTTTGGTCCTGTCCTCACATGTGATGCACCGACAAAATATATCCGTATTATTAATCTTGACCCGCAAAACCCGGTAAAAATTACCAGTATCGAGCGACCTACTCCATTAGCAGAGTTCGTCCTTACGCCGTCAACATCCTTGACAATTGCCGCTGGAAGTACCGATTCTATTGGCGTAACATTCAATCCGGACAGCAATCGTATTTTTGATGAAATTCTCACCTTAACCACCGAAACCGGTCAACAATTTACCGTTCATCTCCGCGGTAGCGGATATAAAGAAACAGGCCTCATCAAGCTCGTAGCCACCTATAGCACGAGTATGACGATGGAGCGGAAAGAAGTTCAGCCGGGCGATCGATTCATTGTCACTGCCTGGCCGACAATCAATAACGCGACATCATTACCTCTCACAAATCTTTCGCTTGAATTGAAATTTGATCCCCGTGCATTTGGGTTTACAGCGCTCGAAAACGGTCCCGCCGGCTGGAAATGGGATGTTGACAGTTCGAAGCAAACGCTTGGTATTCTTCGTTTTACCGGAACAGCTGTTAACCCGCAAGATCTCACAGGACTAAGCTTTTGGACGGCCAATTTCAGTTCGTTCCTCGCTCAGGACAGCGTCTATCCATTCGTTCTCACGACGCAAAGTCCCATCCGCTGCCTAGAGCTTGCAACGCAGAATACGAGCATGCATCTCGATTTAAAGGGAGTGTGCTTTGGAATTGCAAGAGTTGTTGACGGAACGGGAAAATCATACTTCATGAGCGCGCCATCACCAAATCCGGCCAATGAAACAGCAACATTTGAAATAGGAATGGGGCTCGCCTCTTCAGCAAGCGTGAGCATCACGAATACTCTTGGAGAAGTGGTGCAAACGGTGACGATCCCCCACCTTGCTGTAGGCACTCATCAGGTAATGCTTAATCTATCCGGACTTCAGAATGGTGTGTATTTTGCGCGATTTACAGCCGGACAATTTACGGAAACGACGAAGATGGTAGTCGTAAAGTAAATAATTTACTGGTTGGAATTATTGGGGTTAGGTTCATTAAAATCACATCGGCGGCTTGCGGGCACCCATTGCCGTCCAAGCCGCCGATTGTTTTTGTTTTTACACTTTCTCGTATATCGCTGCTAATCCCTGCCCGACGCCAATACAAAGTGATGCAAGTCCATAGCGAACATCATGGCGCTGCATGCCGCGAATCAAACTTCCCGTTATCCGGCCGCCGCTCATCCCAAGTGGATGACCAATGGCAATTGCTCCACCCGAAATATTGACGATTGAGGGGTCAAGACCGAGTTCACGAATACAAGCAAGTGATTGCGCAGCAAACGCTTCGTTTAATTCTACCAAACCAATATCACCGAGAGTGAGTCCGGCTCTTTTTAACGCAATACCCGAAGCATACACCGGACCAACGCCCATAATTCGAGGATCGAGTCCTGCAGCACCGGAGGCGACAAACCGTGCAAGCGGGGTGAGATTATACTCTTTCAATGCCCGCTCGCTCACGACCATCAGTGCGGCAGCGCCGTCATTCAAACTCGATGAATTCCCTGCCGTTACACTTCCGCCTTTACGGAATGCGGGACCTAATTTTGCTAATTTTTCGATCGATGTATCGGCTCTCGGTGTTTCATCCACTGAAACGATGATATCGCCTTTTTTATCAGGGATCGTTACCGGCACAATTTCATCGGCAAATATTCCTGCCTGCTGCGCTTTCACCGTCTTTTGATGCGATTCCAAGGCAAATTGATCCTGATCTTCGCGGGAAATATTCCAGCGTTCGGCGACGTTTTCAGCAGTCTCGCCCATCACTTCAAGCGGGAACATCTTCTCCATCTTTGGATTCGGGTAACGCCAGCCGAGTGCGGTGTCGTAGGCAACTAAATTACCAAACATCGGAGCGCCCGACGCATTTTTGGGTATTGAATACGGCGCGCGGGACATCGATTCCACACCACCGGCGATAATCACATCTGCTTCACCGCTTCGGACGGCACGTGCTGCCTGAATCACCGCTTCGAGCGAGGAAGCGCAGAGACGATTGACAGTAACACCCGGCACCGATTGCGGTAATCCTGCGAGCAGTACTGCCATACGCGCGATATTCCGATTGTCCTCGCCGGCTTGATTGGCACAGCCGAGAATAACATCGTCAATTGCTTCCGGTGGCAGTCCGACACGGTCAACAAGTGTGCGAATAATATGTGCGGCAAGGTCGTCGGGACGTACTTTCGAGAGTGAACCTCCGTATTTACCGACGGGCGTGCGAACGGGGGCTACGAGATATGCTTGATTCATAGAAGTTGAGGAATTGAAATTGGAAATGAAGCTTAGCGGCTTTCTTGGTAGAGTCGCTTGCAGTTGTCAATTTTTGCCTGCACGTCAGCAGGATTCGGAGACAAGGGTAATGCCTTGGTAAAGAAGGTAATTGCCTCGGCATAATTTTTTACTTTTTCGGCTAATGCACCACCTAAGAGCATACCGTCGAGTGTAGGCGATTCGAGCATTAATTCTGCCATTTGTAATGCTTTATCCACTTTTCCGCCGCGAAGCGCGCATTTAACGATCTCAGTATATAATTCCCCTTTGTGGAATGTAAAATGCTTTTGAGTCAAAGAATTAACATCAATTGTACTCAAGCGACGCTCGGCCACTTCAAAGAGCTTTTCTTCGATATCGGTCAATGCCATAATATACTCGGCAAGCGAATTATTACTCATAAGACGCATTGCACGCTGAGCCTGCATTTTTGACTGCACGGGCTTGGCCTGAAGCCGATATATTTCTGCCTGAAGAGTCATGATAATCGACCGCGCCTCGGGAGATATATCCCGCGATTGACTGCTGAGAATAATATCAAAGAAATTCTCGGATTTGACATAATCCTTTTCCAAGAAAAGCGCTAACGCCAGATGCATCCGCACCCAAGCTTCGGTAGGATTATTCTTGATTTCAGCCTCGAAATTTCTGCGATTGCGCATTCGGCGGGCCGGCTTTTCTTCCGTAAAGCCATAATGATGTATATCAATGTCCGATGGGGTCGGCAGCAGTGTCATCTTCCATAATGCATGGTTAATCGACTCATGAATACGCTCGGTAAATACGAGATTAGGTTCGCGTTTGAAGAGCCGGGTAGAATGCAACGGAATCATTGAATTCATTAATTTATAAGGAAATACATTCAATATCGTACACGCTATTGCTTTATTTCCCTTTTGTATGGCAGCGCGAATTCGGTCGCCATTTTCCCGCGTGATTTGTTCGTCGGCATCAAGCATGAGCACCCATTCACCGGTCGCATAACTGAGCAGTTTATTCCTCATCACGCTAAAGTCATCGACCCAGGGCTCACTCTCGACACGCGCGCCGAATTCACGGGCAATGTCCATCGTACGGTCGGATGAACCGGTGTCGAGCACGATGATTTCTGTGGCAATATCCTTCACACTTGCCAGCATTTTAGGCAAGAAGGATTCTTCATTACGAGCAAGAGTACAAACGGAGAGCGTAGGCATGGGTATGTTGTGTTCCTTCTGTTTAATTCCTTACTATCACTATCACATTGAATTTGTTATATGTTGCGTAGGTACTATAGAATGTATTTCACACGTTGATAGCACGCTGATGACGCTGATTGTTTATGATTGAAGATGATTTTCTTTGCGATCTCTGCGCCTTTGCGTTACAATACCGAGCTGGTGTGCCGAAAGAACCCAAACGGCGCTGATTTTTCTCGTCCATCACAGAGAGTGTACAGTACTTATCCTCTCTTTTCATCAAATGCCCAAACGCAATTATAATGCCGTTCTCTCTACAAAGCCGCTAAATTCGCGGTAACTTTTTCAAGAGCTTCTTTAATTCCGACTAATTTTTCTTTTTCTGCCGCGACGACTGCTTCCGGCGCTTTGGCTAAGAAACCCGGATTGTTCAATTTCGCCTCGAATGACTTCTCAAGCCCCGCAAGACGCTCACATTCCTTCTGTAAGCGGGCGCGTTCTTTCTCGATATCGACCGTGCCGGCGAGCTCAAGATGCACTTCCACACCGCGCATAACGGATGATGACGACTGCTCGGGCTTCGGAAGCTGCACGCCGACGGTAACTTTCGAACACCGCGCCAGCGTCGCAATGATCTTCGTCTGACTTTCGAGAAATGCAGCATAATCAGCAAGTTCCGTGGATAATGTCATCGGCAATTTCTCCTGCGGCTGAATATTCGATGCGCTGCGAAGGCGTCTGATTTCTTCGACAATTTCCTGTAACATCGCAAAGCGTGACTCCACATCTGCCTGAATCTTCGCATGCTCGGCAACCGGCGCATCGCTCGTCGAAATACTCTCGAAATCTTCACGTTCAGCGATACCAAGCCAAAGCTCCTCAGTAATAAACGGCATCACCGGATGCAAAAGCCTCAAAATCCCATCGAAAATTTCAAGTGCAAAACCGGAAAGACCTTTACGATAGGTCGCATCTTCGTTGGAATTGAACTGCACTTTCATGATTTCCACATACCAATCACAGAAATCACGCCAGATGAAATCATAGAGAATCTTCGAATATTCGGTTACGCGGTAATTGTCTAATCCGTCGCTAATTGCCTGAATTGTCGAATGATAGCGCGAAAGTATCCACCTGTCTGCCATCGAATAATCACTTTCGGGAAGCACCGCATGTCCTGCGCCGGCCTCCTCCTGCTTCATGAGCAGGAATCGTCCCGCATTCCAGATTTTATTTGCGAAATTTCGACCAATTTCCATAGACGGAATATCCTGCGTCTGCTCATTAACTTCGAGACGGATATCGAGTCCCATCGGCGCCAGATAAATCATCGTAAATCGTACGGCATCTGCCCCGTATTTAGCAATAATATCAAGAGGATCGGGAGAATTCCCAAGCGACTTCGACATCTTGCGCCCCTTGCTGTCGCGCACAATACTCGTGAAATATACATCCGTGAACGGTATCTGTCCTTTAAATTTCAAGGACGCCATTATCATACGTGCCACCCAGAAAAAGATAATTTCGGGAGCCGTTACGAGGAGGTTGGTCGGAAGAAAATATGACATCTCGGCTGATTCTTCTGCTGTACCGTCGGCGAGCCAATTCATCGTCGTCATTGGCCAGAGCCACGAGGAGAACCATGTATCGAGCACGTCTTCATCCTGACGGAGCGCTGTCCCTGCCGGCAATCCAAGCTTCATACATGCTTCCTCATGTGACCGTGCCGCCGTAAATTGTCCGTCCGGCGCATAATAAACCGGAATACGATGTCCCCACCACAACTGCCGCGAAATACACCAGTCACGAATACCGGTCATCCAATGTTCGTAGGTTTTTACCCAGTGATTCGGGTAAAAGGCAATCTCACCATTCATCACAGCAGCGAGTGCGGGCTCGGCAAGCGGCTTCATTTTCACGAACCACTGATCGCTCAGATATGGCTCGACCGGCTCACCGCCACGCTCGGAGAATCCTACATTATGCGTATAATCTTCAATTTTTTCAACGAGATCGAGCTCTTTTAAGCGTTCGATGACCTGTTTCCGCGCAACGAACCTGTCAAGCCCCTGAAATTCCCCGGCGAGTTCATTGAGCGTAGCATCGGGATTAATAGCATTCGGCTGCGGAAGATTGTGCCGCAAGCCCACTTCGAAGTCGTTCGGGTCATGCGCAGGTGTGATTTTTACGACGCCTGTTCCGAAGGTTGGGTCAGCGTAATCATCTGTGATAATTGGTACTAAGCGCCCTACAAGCGGAACAACTACATTCTTACCGACGAGAGCAGCATAGCGTTCATCACTTGGATTGACAGCCACGGCGACGTCACCGAAAATAGTTTCAGGACGCACTGTTGATACTGTCAAATAGTCATTCGTGCCTTCGATATAATAGCGGAGGGTATAGAGATGTTCTTTGACTTCTTTGAAGAGCACTTCCTCATCCGAAAGTGCAGATTGTGCGAGAGGTGACCAATTGATAATACGTTTGCCGCGGTAGATAAGTCCTTCATCAAACAGCCGGATAAACACTTCACGAACGGCATTCGAGGCGCCTTCATCCATCGTAAAGAGGGTGCGAGACCAGTCGGCCGATACGCCGAGCGTCCGGAGCTGTTGGAGGATAATTCCACCGTATTTTTCTTTCCATTCCCATACCTTTTCGGTGAATTGTTCGCGTCCGAGATCATGGCGTGTGAGCTTTTCTTTTCTCAGCTCCTGCTCGACTTTCGTTTGGGTAGCAATTCCGGCGTGATCGAGCCCCGGGAACCAACATACTTCCCTGCCGGTCATACGGTTACGACGGATATAAATATCCTGCAACGTATGATTGAGCACATGCCCGAAATGGAGAATTCCGGTCACATTCGGCGGTGGCATGAGGATAGAATACGGTTTTTTATTGGGATTTACCTGTGCGGTATAGAGCTCGTTGGCCTGCCAGGTGGCATAATGCTTCATTTCGAGCGATTGCGGTTCGTACGATTTAGATAATTGCGCCATTCGTTGTAATTTTGAAAGAATACAATATTTTTCCACTCTAAAATTACGAATTATTCCGCAATTTTCATGGTTTCAAGCCATGTTGGAGTGCAATTCATCGATAGAAGTATTCTCTCATCCTCTACTCTACAATTCTTATGAACCTCCATCGAACGATGAAAACACTCCCCCCGGTCAGACTTTTGCTACTGCTGCTTTTTCCACTTTTTGGATGTGAGGGCAGTTTTTTGGCGCCATCCCATGTAGCAGTAACACTCCTGTGGATTTTCTTTCTGCTTGTAGGGGCTAGACTTGCATCGGTAATTGAGCGGTGGAGACAGCCGGCAGTGCTCGGCGAACTCCTCGCAGGTGTACTACTTGGGAATCTAGCGCTCGTCGGAATCAATGCGCTTGAGCCGTTGCGAACGGATGCGATTATCCATTTTTTGTCCGAACTCGGTGTGGTGATTCTGCTATTTCAGGTAGGACTCGAGTCGGATATTCAGGCGATGCGTAAAGTAGGGATGCGCGCTTTTCTGGTGGCAATGGTTGGCGTAATCCTCCCATTTGTTCTTGGAACATTTGTTGCCGGTCCGCTGTTACTGCCCGGGTTGTCGTTCAATGCGTATCTCTTTTTGGGAGCTATTCTTACGGCAACATCTGTCGGCATCACGGCCCGGGTTTTCAAAGATGCCAATGCGCTGCGTTCACCTGAGGCGCAGATCGTACTTGGAGCAGCGGTGATTGATGATGTGCTTGGCTTGGTGATTCTTGCGGTAGTGTCGGCGATCGTAAAAACGGGTACGGTATCCGTTGCAGAAATGTCATTGATTCTCATCAAGGCGATTGTCTTTTTAAGTGCAGGGCTGGTCATTGGACAGCTCTCGGCACGGCATCTTGGCAAGCTGCTTTCGAAGCTCAGCGGCGGCTTTGCGATGAAACTAACGTTTGCTTTGGGTACTTGTTTGCTGTTTGCTTTTGTCGCTGATGCTATTGGACTTGCACCGATTGTGGGAGCATTCACGGCAGGCCTTGTCCTCGATGCTGTTCACTTTAAGCATTTTGATAATCCGGCAATCGTAGGTGAAATCGAGATGGCACTTAGTACATCATCTCCGGCGACCCAGACAAAAGTTCAATCTATTCTTGATAAATATTCTCATCATCATCTTGATGAAATCATCGCCCCCATCGGACATTTCCTCTCCCCTATTTTCTTCGTGATGACGGGTTTTGCCGTGCAATTACAAGTCCTTGCGAATTTTCACATCCTCCTTGTAGCCCTCGGTCTTACGGTAGTCGCCGTCATCGGCAAGCTCGCTACCGGACTCGTCGCAGGCAAGGTTCGTAAACTCGTTGTCGGCGTTGGCATGATCCCCCGCGGCGAAGTCGGACTCATCTTTGCATCCATTGGTATGGGACTTGGAGTAATTGATGCTGAGGAATTCTCAGTAATTGTGATTGTGGTGATTCTAACGACGGTGATGACGCCATTAATCCTTGCGCCGCTATTGAGGCGGTTGGCTTGAGGGGTGCTTTTCGATCACGTTAGAAACAAGAATTGTGTCGTACTTTATAGCTTTCAATGTAGTTAGCGTCTATTATGTGCCTTCGGGTTACAAGGAATAGTACCGCACTTCCTGTCGGTGATTGCCAAAGCAAAAGTCTCAAAACTGAGCCCTAAAGCTCACGCTGCATTTCTATACGTCGTTTCTGTCTGTCTGTTGTCACCGATTATCGAACACCCAATTTATCACTCATACCCGAGATTCGGACTCAGCCAACGCTCAACTTCTTCTAAACTCATCCCTTTACGGCGGGCATAGTCCTTCACTTGGTCGCGACCAATCTTCCCTACCGGGAAATATTTTGCTTGAGGATGCGCGAAATACCAACCGCTGACAGCCGCAGCAGGATACATCGCATAATTTTCGGTCAGCGTGATACCGGCATTCTTTTCGACATCAAGTAGAGCGAAAAGTGTTTTCTTTTCGGTGTGGTCAGGGCAGGCAGGATAGCCCGGCGCGGGACGTATTCCCTGGTATTCTTCATCGATAAGACCTTGATTATTCAGGGTTTCACCGGCAGCATACCCCCACAATTCCGTTCTTACTTTGAAATGCAGCCATTCAGCGGCAGCCTCTGCGAGCCGGTCGGCGATTGCTTTCGCCATGATTGCACTGTAATCATCATGGTCTGCTTCAAACTCACTCACGATATGTTCGAGCCCGATGCCCGCTGTCACGGCAAATGCACCGATATAATCCTCGCCATACTCCTTCGGCGCAATGAAATCCGCCAAGCATAAATTAGGAGTACCGGGAGATTTCTGCGACTGCTGACGGAGGAAATAGAGCATTACCTGTCCTGAATCAGTGGTGAGCTCAATATCATCATCGCCCACACGATTCGCCGGGAAGATACCGCATACTGCTTTAGCTGTTAATGAGTTATCGTGAATAATTTTGTCTAAAATTACATTTGCATCATCAAAAATACGCCGCGCTTCAGCGCCAACTGTGGTGTCTTTGAAAATAGCAGGATATTTCCCGCGTAATTCCCAGGACATGAAGAATGGAGTCCAGTCGATGAATTCCCGGAGGGTTTCGAGTGGGATGGATTGGAATACTGTAATGCCGAGATTGTTTGGTTTCATAGTTTTTTTTAACGCAAAAGGCGCAAGAGGCGCTAGTGTTTGCAATTTGTTAGAGATTGTTTACTACTCGTTTTATACCGTCTTTCACGAGTTGATTACCGAAATTAATTACCAGCCCGAGCTTTAATCCGGAGAGTCGGAGATAGGTAAGTGTTTGTACTTCAAATATAGAATTGTATTTCTCGGTCGCCTTGCACTCAACGATGACCTTATTTCCAACAAGGAGATCTATTCGTAAAGGCGTTCCGAGTTCTATGCCTTTATAATATATTGGCATAGATAACTGACGCTCGACACTCATACCTCGTTCCTTCAGTTCGTGGCACAATGCCTCTTCATACACGCTCTCAAGTAAACCTGCACCGCCAAGTTCACGATGAGCATTGATTGCGGATTCATAAATAACCCGACTAATTTCATTTTCTGTCATAGTGTTAAATGAATTAATGTGAAATAAAAAAAGTGAAAAATGTACTCTTGCGTACTATTGCGCCTCTTGCGCCTTTTGCGTTAAAATTCTTAGTGAAACAATTCCAATTTATTCCCACGAGCAGCCGATAGTGTCAGCAAACTCTTCTCCACCGAACGATTAGCATAATCAGCCCGCACCTTCTCATACTCCTTCTTAAACTGCGCGCCAAAACTCTCCCGCGTCTCCATGCTGACCAAGCTGCCCGCTACCGGCACCGCCCTCGACGCATCGAGCACATGAATCACCGCCCCCGAATACGATGGCGCAATCTTCACCGCCGTGTGCACCCGCGACGTCGTCGCCCCGCCAATTAATAATGGCTTGGTGAATTTGAGGCGTTCCATCTCTTTGGCAACATGCACCATCTCGTCGAGTGATGGAGTAATCAAACCCGAAAGACCAATGATATCAACGTTTTCCGCGATAGCAGTCTGCAAAATTTTATCTGCCGGCACCATTACTCCAAGGTCAATGACCCGGTAATTATTACATCCAAGTACCACACCGACAATATTTTTACCAATATCATGCACATCGCCCTTGACAGTCGCGAGCAACACAGTTCCATTATTTTTACTGTCATCGCCGATGAGCGCTTTTTCGGCTTCCATGAAGGGCATTAAATACGCCACAGCTTTTTTCATAACACGTGCTGATTTGACCACTTGCGGCAGGAACATCTTCCCTGCTCCGAATAAATCACCGACGACACTCATACCGTCCATGAGCGGACCTTCAATCACATGCAACGGACGCTCATACATTTGACGCGCTTCCTCGGTATCGGCATCAATAAATTCTGTAATTCCCTTTACTAATGAATGCTTGAGACGTTCTTGCACGGATTCGTTGCGCCAAGCTTCGGCTTCTTTTGCCGTAACTGCTGTCTTGCCCTTAAGCTTGAGCTGTTCGGCGTACTCTACTAAGCGTTCGGTCGAGTCTGCGCGGCGATTTAATATCACATCTTCCACTAATTCCAGCAGATCCTTCGGAATTTCATCATAAATATCAATCTGCCCGGCATTGACAATTCCCATATCCATACCCGCTTGGATTGCATGGTAGAGAAAAGCAGAGTGCATCGCGCGGCGAACAGGTTCATTACCGCGGAAGGAGAACGACAGGTTGCTCACGCCGCCCGAGACTTTCGCGCCGGGAAGATGCTGCTTAATCCACCGTGTGGCATTGATAAAGTCATTGCCGTAATTGTTGTGTTCCTCGAGTCCGGTCGCGATTGCAAAGATATTCGGGTCGAAAATAATATCCTGCGGAGCGAACCCTATTTTCTCCGTCAAGAGCTTGTACGCGCGTTCGCAGATTTGAATTTTACGTTCGAATGTATCGGCTTGCCCTTGCTCATCAAACGCCATAACTATAGTCGCAGCACCATATTCGAGGACTTTTTGCGCTTGTTCGAGGAATTTCTCCTCGCCTTCTTTGAGGGAAATAGAATTGACAATCGACTTGCCCTGCGCGCATTTGAGTCCTGCTTCGATAACGCTCCATTTGGAGGAATCAATCATCACGGGTACTTTGGCAATATCAGGTTCAGATGCAATGAGATTCAGGAATTTCACCATCGCAGCTTCGGAATCAAGCATGCCTTCATCCATATTAATATCAATCACTTGCGCGCCGCTTTCGACTTGTTGACGGGCGACCGAGAGCGCTTCTTCGTAATTATTTTCTTTGATGAGTTTGGCGAATTTTGCCGAACCCGTCACATTGGTACGTTCGCCGATATTGACAAAATTGGTATCCGGACGAATCTCAAATGGTTCGAGACCGGAAAGGCGCATGAGAGGTTCGCGGGTGGGAATCTCGCGTGGCGCACAATGCTCGACTGCATCAGCAATAGCGCTGATATGATCCGGCGTCGAACCGCAGCAACCACCTAAAAGATTAGCAAAACCTGACTCAGCAAATTCTTTAATCACCGCTGACATTGTCTCCGGCGTTTGATCATAACCGCCCATTTCATTCGGGAGTCCGGCATTCGGGTACACGCTGACGTAGCAGGTAGCGATGCGGGATAATTCTTCAACAAACGGACGCATTTGTTCGGCACCGAGCGAACAGTTCAGCCCGACCGACAGCAAATTAGGACAATGGCACACCGAATTCCAAAACGCTTCCGTTGTTTGCCCGGAAAGAGTCCGCCCCGACATATCGACAATTGTTCCGGAAATCATCACCGGAAGCTGTTTATTACTCGTACGGAAATACTCTGATACGGCAAAGATGGCAGCTTTCGCAGTAAGCGTATCCGTAATAGTTTCAATGAGTAAGACATCAGCGCCACCATCGACGAGCCCGCGGACTTGTTCGGAATAGGCGGCGACCATTTCATCCCACACGATGGCGCGGTAGCCGGCATTATTGATATCGGGCGAGAGCGAGAGCATCTTGGTGGTGGGTCCCATCGCACCGGCAACGAAGCGCGGTTTTTCGGGCGTGAGAGCGGTATATTCCTCGGCTGCTTGTTTAGCGAGCTTGGCGGACATATAATTAATATCATAGACCAGAGTTTCGAGATTATAATCCGCCTGCGAAACAGTCGTCGCGCTAAACGTATTGGTTTCAATGATATCGGCGCCTGCAGCAAGATATTCGCGGTGAATATCGAGAATAATATCCGGCCGTGTGAGCGAGAGCAAATCATTATCCCCTTTGAGCGGATGATGGTGTCCTGACAAATCATGCCGGCACGCAGCAGAATGGAGTCCGCGGAAATCATCCTCACCAAGAGTATGCCGCTGAATCATCGTTCCCATCGCACCATCAAGGATGAGAATCCGCTGTTTGAGGAGAGTTTGAAGCTGTTGGAGTGTGTTGTTCATACGTTATTCCTGTTCGACTTTTGCATCAAGATAAAAGTTAATCTCGTCCGATTCATCCGGCTTATAATTATGGAATTCGAGGATTTCCCCGTTGGGTAATTTTGTGCGCTGTACTACTTTGTTTGTATCGTATTTATTCGGAAGTTCGATGCGTAATGTGCTCGAATCTTCTTCTGCTTTTATGATTTTGAATACTGATTTTTGGATATTCCCTTTCCAGGATTTTCCGGAGCCGAAGATGTAGGTGCCGTCTCGGTCTTCTTCACTATAGTTATACCTATCTTTTAGACTAACAGTTGTTTTAGTCGTTGTTTTTGCAGGAAAGACAACATTTTTTACTAACCAAACCAAAGATTCACCGTTAACATCCCACCTGCGTTCCTCTTCAGTTAAGTGCTTCCCCTTATTCTTCAACCAGTTCCGCACGTCTCTTTTTGAAGAAAGAGTTACATTATCACTAGTGGTTGCGATCCAATTCTCTTTATAATACGTTTTAAAAGGTACTATACTATCGTTCACGGTTGTTACTATATCTTTTGTAGTAGCTCCTAAGAACCCATCCCTATCTCTATTAGCTCGTGATTCTTCGTCTATGAATGCAGAACCGCTGTACGCACAACTTTGTGGGAAAGCAACTTTTGCCTTGGTTTTCTTTTCGGTATTATACAGCCAGAACGTAGCATGTACTGTGTAATAGTGTTTATAAAGTTGAATTTCTACATATTCTGAATCCATTCTGATTGGAGAGTTTTTACCGCTTCGTAGAGTAACTCCGCCATTGGATTTACTTTGATTTACTAATCCATCATTTGCTTTAATTTGCAAAGTAGTTATCATCACAATGAATACACATAAACAGCACAGTTGGAATGATTGTCGTTGGAAGTATGTTATAATTAGTTTCTTCATATAGTTACTGGTGAATCCTTCCAAACTCATTCATCTCATGGCAAGTAATTGTTCCGACGAATCTTCAAGATATTCCCGCAAGAAATTAGGACAAAAATCAAAATCATTTTCCCAGGCAATTCCATTAAATTCATTGACAAAGACGCGATTGAACAATGATGTATCATGTAAAGCTTCACCAATTTCACCACGAATGAACGGCGCAACATCGACAATTCCTGAAAATCCGTCGGCATAGGTCACGTGGACTTGCAGGTCGGGCAATTGTTGGGCGCTGATTATCTTTTGCACGGCTTCAGCAAGATGCTTTGTAGTATGAACATAGTATATATAGGGAGTACAGGATTTCTCCATCAAGAATTAGCACTTGGATATGCTTTTTATTCAATGTAGTTCTTTTATTCCCTACAAAAATCGTGAAATACCGCATCAAAACGAAACGCCGGGGAGAATTAGAGGAATTGCGGGAACGTTTGGACGGCCAAGGGTGACCGCAAACGCACGGTTGGAATGCCATGAACCGCCCCCCACATCACTCTCACCACACCATCGCGGCATTGAGGAAGAATTGCCTGCCAAGGAGCATGGGGATGGATTGTAAATTCATGGAATTGAAGATGTTATTGACGCCTGCGGTGAGCTCAATCCTCGAACTCTGCAGCAGACCCTGTGTGTCAAATCTTTTGGTAATTGCTGTGTTACAAAGCGCGTAACCGGGCACGTATTCATCATCGCGGTCAAGAACTTTGCGGGCGGGGTCGCCGAGAGCAAGTCCGTTTTTGTCGAGCGCTTCATCGCCGAATCTGCCCACATACTGCACACGGAAATTGATGCTCAGTCCGTATGGTCTGTGGTCATATTGAACGCGGGCTACGCCGCTATGCCGCGAGCGGAACCATAAGCCGCCATAGGTTTTATACGTTAAATACTCACCGTTTATATAGATAGCACGACCATCTTTGATCGCATCGAGCACTTCGATATCGTTGGCATCTAAAAATTGATAACCGAAACTTGCCGACAGCGATGTGCTGTCACTTACCGGAAGTGCTAGGTGAAGATTTGTTTCCAATCCCTGGGTATAGACCCGTGACAGATTGCGGTACGAATAGACAGCATTAGCGCCCGTTGCATCCTGACCCACATAGTAATACTCGATTAAGTTCGAGAGATTATTACGGAATGCGCGGACTTCGACCATGCCCGTGAGCTTGTTGTCGCCGATGGGAATGTCAATTCCATCAACCATAATCCCCGCATCAAACGCCGTCGAACGCTCGGGTTGAAGGTCGAGACCAAGACGCCGTGCTCCCACTAAGTCATAGCCGGCACCGGCGAGACGATTGGAGAATTGCACGTACAATTGCCGGAAATCCGGCACTTTGTAGCCGGTACCAATCGAAGTGCGAAACTGCAAATTATCCGTTATCTTAAAATTCAGAGCAAGCTTAGGATTCGCTAACCATAATACTTTCAACAAGGTACTGTCGAAAGGCTCGCCGCCGTTGAAGCTTGCATTATCGTATGCACTATTGCCTACATAGCGGGCGCTGAGCGCATACGACACCCATTCGGTCGGATTACCCTCCCACTGACCGAAGAGTGAAAAGGTGCGGTAGAATGGTTTATCAGGATAGCGCGAACCGCTCGTATTGTCGTAATCGGCTTCCAATCCGAAGGTAAAGCGATTGCGGAGATTCCAGAATACGTCATATTGAAGGTAACCCCGCCAGATTTGGCGGCTAAGGTCATCGGTCTTCCCGGCAGTGGCTTGTGTGGTGTCGAAATTGTACTGTTCGGTGTACTTCGAACCGTATAATTGTGCCGTTAGTCGCGCTTTGCCATGCGTCCATTCCGTGCCAAGAGTGCCGGAGAATTCACGTTGCACTACCGAACCTGTATTTGAGGCGACTTGCCCGAAGAACGATTCGGTGAATTTCCCGCTACTTTCTGATTCAAAAAAACGTCCGTTGGCAGATAGTTTTAGGCCGGGTGTAATTCTCCATAATCCCTTTGTCTGTGCTGTGTAGTCGGTAAATCCGGAGTATGGAACGGTGCGTCCATTTTCTGTTAATTCAAAAGGTTGCGCTGATTTGCTGTTAAAGAATCCGCTTATTTCGTAGTCCGTAGCGCCATAGCCGCCGTCGAGTTGGAGTTCGGCTGCGCCATGTTGGAGATATTGCGAATAGAGTTTCCCGCTCCACCCGTCAGCCGGTCTTTTCGTAATAATATTAATCACACCGGCGAGGGCTTCGCTGCCGTAGAGCGAGGACATCGGACCCTTGACAATTTCGACACGATCGATATTCCCCACCGAAATGCGGGACAGGTCGAGCACTCCGGCAACGCGACCGATCATCGGTTGACCATCGAGTAAGATCATTGTGTAATCAGGGCTTAGACCCATCATTTGTACACCTGTCCGAACATTGGTTGTGAGCAGAAGACCGCTTTGTTCACGGAGCAAATCAGCGGAATTTACCATAGCACTGGACTTAAGTTTATCACCGCCAACGACTTCCACGCGTACGGGCGAATCTTTAATCAGCGATTCATTCCGCGTGCCGGTAATGACCACTTGTTGGGCGTTATAGGTGCGGGTTTTGGAGAGTGTATCTGCTTTTTTCACCCGCGGCACAGCCGGCAGGCGTGGAGTTTGGAGGGTAGAATCGGGTGCAGCAATGCTTGGAAGTATCGAGAAAAGAAGAAGGAAAACGACCGACAATGGAAACGAAGTACTTGTTATACGCATGAATTTCTTTGGATGAGTAAAAAAAGAGGGCGGTAAGACGGGAAGTTGAGTTTTTTCGCGTTTTGAGGGTGGAACAAATACAAAATTGACGTGCTAAGGGCGATGGCACGCTGATTTTATATGATTGTTTATGACGGAAGATGATTTTATCTGCGAATATCTTAAAAATCATAAAAAATCAGCGTGCCATTCCTTAAAGCACATAGAGTTAAATCAGCGAACATCATAATAAATCATAAAAAATCAGCGTGCCATTCCTCAACACACTCACAGATTTTCCGTAAATTGCCGTTAAAATTTGACTTCAATTATCAGAATATGGAATCTATGCAGTATCAATACTCCCTTGAATTTGCTCAGTCAATGGACGCTCAGGACGCCCTCGCGCACCTTCGTCTTCACTTTCATTTTCCGTTTTTACATGGATGGCAAGCACGGTATTTCTGTGGTAATTCTCTTGGTCTCCAGCCGAGAGCAACCGAGAATGCACTACTCCAGGAATTAAACGATTGGAAAAATTGGGGTGTCGAGGGACACTTCAATGCGAAGAATCCTTGGTTCCCGTACCATAAATTCCTCACCAACTCCCTCGCCCGCATCGTAGGAGCATTGCCAAGCGAAGTGGTTTGTATGAATACACTTACCGTCAATCTTCACTTATTGATGGTGTCGTTTTATCGTCCAACGAAGGAACGCTACAAGATCATCATGGAGGCAGGCGCTTTCCCGTCTGACCAATATGCAATGGAGTCGCAGGCGCGCTTTCATGGGTTCAATTCGGATGAAGCGATTATTGAAATTGCTCCTCGTGAGGGTGAACATACCCTTCGCACCGAAGATATTCTCGCAACGATTGAAACCCATAAAGATACCCTTGCGCTCGTGATGTTCTCCGGTGTGCAGTACTTCACCGGACAGCGTTTTGCGATGAAGGATATTACCTCGGCAGCTCATGCGGCAGGCGCGCTGGTAGGATTCGACCTCGCGCATGCTATTGGCAATGTTGAGCTTATGCTTCATGATTGGGATGTGGATTTTGCGGCGTGGTGTTCGTATAAGTATCTGAATTCCGGTCCGGGTGGCGTGGGCGGTATCTTCGTCCACGAACGTCACGGTAATTCCCCCGACCTTCCGCGTTTTGCCGGCTGGTGGGGCAATGACGAAAGCACACGATTTGAAATGAAGAAGGGTTTTCGTCCTGCCAAGGGCGCTGAAGGCTGGCAGATCAGCAACGCGCAAGTCTTTCAAATGGCAGCCCTTCGGGCATCGCTCGATGTATTCGACCAAGCTGATTTTACGGCACTTGCCGCTAAGCGCGATTCGCTCACCGGATATTTGGAGTTCTTACTTCAACGGGTGATTGAGGACTTCCCTGCTCTCGATATCACGATCATTACTCCACCTAATCCACAGGAACGAGGATGTCAGTTATCTTTACTCGCGAATTCAAATGGGCGGGAATTGTATAATTATCTGACAAGCAAAGCAATTATCGTTGATTGGCGCGAACCGAATGTTATCCGCGCCGCGCCGGTGCCGCTCTATAATTCGTATGAAGATGTCTATGTACTGGCAGAAACGATACGGGCGTATGCGGCAGGGCGCTAACCGTCATGTCATGCCCCGACAATGAGGATTGAGGATGGATTTCATAGATTTCCATCCTGCAATCAAGTGGACACAGTTCGCGATACTGTTCAATTCTACTATCTAATCATCGCCCATGCAGTAGCGGTGCTGATAGCACAAAGATTGAGAGAATACACGGATACAGGAGCGCTTTATGAATGCAGCACGAATGGTATAATGAGAAGTTGGTCATAATCAATTTGTATTAAACCAATCCCACTACACCCCGCTCATAGCGGCCGTAACCGTGAAGAACACGCGCAGAGTTCGCCACGGATTCAGGGATGACTACAAGGTGTATGCATCCGGTTTTATTTTCTACTTTATGAGGTATTTGTATGAAAAATTTAATTGTTGCAGCAATTGTTGCATTCGTTTGTATTGGTAGCGTATCGGCTCAAACTCCCAAAGAAGATATGAAAGCAGCCAAGGAAAAAGCAAAAGCAAACGCGAAGGTAATCAAAACCGAACGTGAAGATATAAAGGCGCTTAAAGATGGTGTAAAGGCAGGAACGATTTCCAAAGAAGAAGCAAAAGCACAGGCAAAAGCAAACCGCGAACAAATTAAAGAAGCAAAAAAGAACCTCCACGAAGCAAAAAAAGAAGTTCATGAAGCAAAAAAAGAGCTTCGTGAAGCCAAAAAAAATAAATAATCGCTCATGAGACAACGCACAGTCAACCCAACCAATTCCAAGCGTCCCGGCAGTCTGCCGGGGCGCTTTGCTTTTCTTATCCTGCTGTTTTGTATGTTTGGCGGAATTCAGAATGCGTGTACTGCTGCACGTCTGTTTTCCGGTAGTGTGAAGATCTGTGCGCACCATCCTGATTCATCAGCGGCTGATTCTCTGACAGTGCATACTACCATGGAAGAGGCAGAGCTTGACTCTCTGGAGGCCGAACTCGATGCATTCGAAGCAGAACTCGATGACATGGAAGAAGATTCTGTCGAAACGAAGTGGTCGCTGTCTGCCGGGTCAAAATACCGCAGTCAGGAGCAGCGCAGCGGTGTCGATATCAGCAACGGTCTTCCGACGCTGAATACCTCGGTTGCGATTGCACATGCAATTGGTGTAGAACTCTCCGCTTCAACTTCTCACCGTATCAAATCCAGCAAACTCGATTATCAGGACTTCACCCTCGGACTGAGCTATGTCTATGAAGCAGCAGATTGGGTAGATTTTACGGCGGGACTTACCCGTACCAAATATCAGTCCGATACGACGAATGCACTTGCCGGTTCTTCACTGATTATTTCGCTGATGATGGATTTTTATATTAAATCACTCATTCTCGATGTATCGATCGATCGTTTTACTGGCGAAGATGCAAGTACTGCACTTTCTGTATCGGCGATTTACCCTTTTAAATACAAAGAGGTAACTATCACGCCTATGCTCTCGACTTCGCTGCTGAGTTATGAAATCACCACGAAACGCCTGCAGGCGCTCGCCAAAGCGACCAATACCACTGCCAAAACCAAGAAAGCATTTTCCCTGAGTTCGATTGTCGTCAGTCTGCCGCTGAGCTATCCGTTGTACAAGGGATTCTCCCTTAACTGCACGCCGTCCTTCAGCTATTCACCGATTAAAGATGTCTCGGGTAATCGCACGCAATTTGTGTTGAATGCTGGAATTAAATACTCGATTGATTGGTAATCATTTCTTGCATGACTGATGCTATACCGTACTGATGTACCCCATGACATTAGCAAGGGTTCACCACACCACACCCTACATTTTTACTATTTTACCGGAGAATTGACCATTATGCTCGACATAGTATATGCCCGTCGGCAATTGTGAAATATCTACTGTAAGTTTATTATTTTCCAAAGCAACCACCACCACCGTCACTTCTTCTCCCGTCAATGCATTGTAGATCTTGATTGGCGCAGTGGCCGACGTTCCGGTGCCGAACATGACCTGCACGATACTATGAGACGGTGTCGGGACTACTGATAAAGCAGTAATCGCCTGCACTTCATTGACACCTACCGGAGGATAATACTCGACAGCACCGAGTGAACGGTTACGTGACGGTACAATCCCGCTCGTCGGAGCAAATTCTTTCTTGTAAAAATCTCTCGCAGGTGTGACAATCCCCGTTCCCTGTCCAATCGCCGGAGACGTGCTCGTAAGTTCAAAACTCACCGTGTCTTTGAAGCGTGGATTCTCGCGGATTGTCCGGATTTCCGGCTTCGGGGTATTGGGTCCGCTCCAGGCAGAATTATCAGGATTATACCATAGATTCACCCCAAAGGTAAATGACTCGGGAGCTGTATTTCCACCGATATTAATGGCAGGCTGACCGGTGGCAAAAACCACGATATTTTCCGAAAAGTGATTATTCCCGCACGGCAAAAATCCATTGCCAACCGTTTCCTGCAAAATGCGAATTGCCCAGCGGCCGGGACGATAAATGGTATTATTCACCACAAAACAGTCAATTGCACCGACAAAAGCAATCGGCGCCAACGAACCAACAAAGATATTGGAATACACATTAATGGCCTTCGCTTCGTAATTGGCACCCGCCGGCCGAAAAAAAGCAAGTCCGGTCGAACCTCCAATGTTGAGCGCGCGTTCACCGCCATTGATAAACTTATTCCGTTCAATCGTAATTGCGCTTGACCCGCCCTTTGCCTGAATACAATTCGACCCGGCATTTTCGAAATAATTATCTGCGATAATGCCCTGATGACAGCCGACCATATCTATAAGCGAACCTCCCGTAGCACCGTTCAAAAATCTACAGTTACGGATAGTGAAGGTATCAATTCCCGACATTTTGAGTTCATCATTATTCCCGGTGGCACCCATGCTGCGCCACTCGCAATTTTCAATAATAATATTATGCGACGGCGTGTCGAATGTCCCGCCGTCATCGAGATTAATCCCATTGCCGGTCTGCTGTTCGAAAATGAGCCCGCTCATGCGCACATACCGCGTATCGGTCATCTGAAATGCCTGCGAACCTCCCCGATAAATCACTGCGCCTTTCTCCGCTGCCAGAATAGTAATCCATTGATTTGCAGTGCCTTGCAGATTGACAATTGCATCATTGCCGCTATAGATGCCACCAAAGATGAGGATCGTATCACCGGGCTGCGCTTGCTGCGCTGCTGCCTGCAAACGCGGATAGGTCTTGCCGGAGCCGACTTCTAATGAGCGTGCATGAGAATTGGAAGAAAGAGAGAGGAAGGAAAATACAAGAAGGATGCAAATGAAGTAATTATTTTTCATACGCTTACACTCCGAATATACTTTTAAAGTTTGAGAATGGATTGTTTTTACCTTTTCTGCACGACGATTATCAATCGCAAGTATCAGGTTAGGTTACAATTTACTCAAAAATTCGGATGTAAGGTAATTTTTGGTTTTTGGAAAATTGTTGTGGTATATTTTTTTAACGCAAAGAACGCAAAGATTTCTCTGCACCTCTGCGCCTTTGCGTTAAAAAATCTCATGCTGCATTGAATTTCGTCTCCGGTCATTTCGATAAATATTCTATATCCACCATCACGGCTCAGCCGGAAGGGTAAACATAAATGTACTACCCACTCCTACTTCGCTCACGAGCCCGATGGTCCCGCCCTGCGCTTCAATAAATTCTTTGCTGATTGCAAGTCCAAGTCCTGTACCGGTATTGGTCGTATCGGCATTCGGCACTTGATAGAATTTCTCGAAAATTTTGGGTTGATATTTGGGGTCAATACCGCGACCAAAGTCCTGTACGCTGAACTGTACTACCGGCGTTGCATCATCCGGAATTCTCCGGCAATCGACGATAATTTTGGCATCTTCCGGCGAATACCTCACCGCATTCGAAAGGAAATTGACAAGCACCCAGGCAGTTTTTTCAACATCGCAGACTACATTGGGAATATCATTCTCGATCGTTACCTCCAGCGCAATATTCTTTTGCTTTGCCTGAAATTCCAGCGCATTCACCGCATAGTGTATCATCGTCTCGGGCTGCGCCTGCTGCTTGTGTAACGATATATTTCCCGTCTCGACTTGCGCTAGGTCGAGCAGCTCGCCCGTGATTTTGAGTAACCTCTGCGACTCGTCTTTCATGGTGTCGATGAGCTTTTGCTGTTCGGGATTGACCGTCCCCACTCGCGCATCTTCGAGCAATTTCAAACTCAATTTAATCGACGAAATCGGCGTTTTTAATTCGTGAGAAATGGTGGCGATAAAGTTGGTTTTGGCTAGGTCTAACTCCTTGAATTCCGTGATATTATTAAGTACTATCACTTCACCGATCGGTTGTAAATCCGCCTCGATCTGGAGTACTTCTTTCGTAAAATAACTTTCCCTGCCGTCGCTGTATATTTTCAGTGTGGTGCTCGACTGATCACCGCCGATGAGGGTGCGCAGTAAATCATTGTGCAGGGCTACGTCGGGCGCATATTTTCCAAGAAGTGACTCACTGCTGAGGTTGAGGATTTTAGTGGCTTCGGTGTTGGCAAAGAGGATGTTTTTCTTCTCGTCAAACCCTATAATCGGGTATTTCATATTATTAATAATCGTCTCAATTCGCTTTTTCTCGAAGATGATTTTTGCGAGATTGCTTTGTTCGTACCGGTCGAGTTTTTCTGCCATGGTATTAAACGACTCGGCGAGGTCGCCAAATTCGTCTTTTCCCTGAAAATACAACCTTTTACGGTAATTTTTCGCTGCAATCTGACGTATGCTTTCGGTTAACTCCTGTATCGGCGTACTGATAAGTGCCGGGAAATTCATAAGAAGTGTAAATGCAATCAAAAAGCATAATGTGCCGGATACAGCCACCCACAATGTCGCTCGTCCGGCCGTCTGCGCAGCCACGGCACTTTTGCGGGCAATGGCCTCCATATTCAGCTTTGTGATGGCATAATTATCAGCGCGGAGAGCGCGACTCAGCGCCGTATCACCATAATTTATTTTCAGTTGCGCAAAATGCTGTTCCAGCTTTCGAGTGAGCTCTTCCTCCCCTTGCTCGGTGATGTTGCTCTGCTGTTTCCGAAGATTATTCTCGAATTCAGCAAGCGCCATCTCCTTACTTTCGAGCTGTTCGAGCGCTGCGACCATTTTTTGGGAATATTCGAGGGAATTGTAATTCGCCTCCAAAATTTTCTTGGTAGCAGATGAGAGCGCATCAAGATAATATGTGCTGATAGAGACGAGCACAACAATTAGCGTAAAGAGCAACCCAATGCCCAGCGTGATTTTAGTTTTGATTCTCATGCGTAGAAAGATTAAAAATATGTTCTTATGAGTTTTATAGGCGTATAAACATCCGTAACTGTATGCAATGATTCAAGGATGAACCCAAGAAATCCCCCGCCTAAGAAGGCGACCCCTTTATCAAGGGGTCAAAGACTCCAGAAACGTCCCCTTGATAAAGGGGAAAATGTTTGCGAAGCAAACGAAGGGGATTAACAGCAATGGAATAACAATATGATGTATATACTAATTGTTGGTAGCTACGAATGTATAAACACTGACATTCTTCACCCGAAAACGGGTCCAATGACAACGTTTTTTAGAATATGGTACTTTTACAAACATATTTGTCTCATGACAGTATCACCACGTCAATATCCGTTGAGGATATCGTATTGAGTAATTGATTAAATATATTAGTATGTAAGAGTAAACGCAGCCAACTGAAATGCGGCTTGCCGATGCAGATGGTTGTGATTCCTTTTTGTTCGGCCGTATCCATAATCGCCTTTGCAATATTCTCCTGTTCGACTTTTATCACCTCTGCCCCAAGCTCTGTCGCGAGCTTGAAATTATTAATCAAATGCCGCTGATCGGCGAGATTCACCCGCGTCGGACTCTCGCGTTCGGTCTGCACATACAGCACGTACCACTTTGAATTATAATAACTTGCAAGGCGCGCTGTTTTCCGGATAATTTTCTTGCCATTCTCTCCGTTCGTGCTGATACATGCCAGGAATTTCTCCGACCGCAGGGCACCATGTTTGGGAATTTCCGTTTCAATCTTCCGCTCGACTTGGGACGCTACTTCCTTCAGTGCCAGCTCGCGTAACTGCAAGATATGTTCAGATTTAAAGAAATTACTGAGCGCCGTCTGAATCTTCGCGGATTCATAAATTTTACCTTCTTTGAGCCGCGTGATGAGTTCGGACGCTGTCAAATCGATATTTACCACTTCATCGGCCTGCGCGAGCACGCTATCCGGCACACGCTCCTGCACGTCGATTCCGGTGATGCGCTTCACATCTTCATTCAAACTCTCCAAATGCTGAATATTAACGGCGCTAATCACATTAATTCCGGCGCGAAGAATATCCATCACATCCTGCCAGCGTTTTTCGTTCTTGCTGCCTTCGATATTCGTATGCGCAAGTTCATCAATGATAACTACTTCCGGATGAATACCAAGTATTGCCTGCACGTCCATTTCACTGAGCTCTTTGCCTTTATAAAAGAGCGTGCGCCGTGGAATTTGCGGCAATCCCTCCAGCAATGCATGTGTCTCGGCACGGTTATGCGTCTCGATATAGCCAATCTTAACATCGACTCCACTTTTGAGCAGTGCGTGCGCCTCCTGCAGCATGCGGTACGTCTTTCCGACGCCTGCGCTCATCCCTATATATACCTTGAACTTACCACGCTTCGACGAACGGATAAGTTCAAGGAAATAATCGGCTCTTTGGAGTTGCTCATCCATCTAGAACGCAAGGGAAAATGAGGTTGTAAAAAATGTATTGGCAGTGCTCAGTTTGTTGTTCGCAATGAACACGTCATCCTTACTCTGCAAGCTACGGATTTCAGCCCGGAAAAGAACATCCTGAGACACACCGGGGTAATAGTCCACATTGAGCGAGTAGCCAAGTGTTTGAAATCCATTAGAAGTACCCGTCGGAATGATCACACCATTCGGATCGGAGTAATATTCTGCCCGTGCGGCAAAGCGTAGTGAATTCGTTACGTTATACTGCACAATCACCACGGGCGAATACCAGAGATTCATGTCGCTGCTGTCCTTGTTTTTCTGCTGAAGTCCAATATCAAACCCTGCCGTAAGTCCTACTTTATCAGACAATTGCACTATTCCATAAAAATTATTAAACAATCTCCGGAGTGCGGCAGAGTCCGGCTGTTCATTGCCGATGTACGTGCTCCAATTGAACGTCATATCGCTATGCGGCGGCTTGAAAGTCACCTGCATTCCAAAGGCAGGAGTCTGATTACCATTAATTTTGGTAATACGTTGCCATCCATTAAGATACATTGCTGCGATGTACCATTTGTCATCCGAGGTGGCATAGCCGACTTTTATTCCTGATTCATAATAGGGTGAATTATCGGCGAGCATACTTCGCGTCAGATTCCAGCAATCCTTACCAATTGCACTCTCGAAGCCAATATGGGATGGCATAATTCCGGCGTCAACCCATATATTTTGTTCGTTGTTATCATACACACACGCACCGACATTCGCTTCAAATACATTTTTCAAAAGACCCTGTTCAGAGGATAAATTATACTGCGCGTACGTGCCTGCCATGAGTGCAAGATTCCCCCGCACTCTTCCCGGCTGCGTGTATTTAGCTTTTACAAAACCGAGATTGAGATTGAGTTCGTTGTGCTTGTTGTAACTATAGAAAAACGATGGTCTTTCGTGATTGGCAGGCGCGCCGAAATCATAACTGTAATACGTGTCAACATAGCCCGAAATCGTAAGCGGATTCTGGATATGAATTGCTCCGGTAATCTGATCCTGCGCGTGCATGGAGGTACTGATGCAGAATATTTCTGCAAGTAGAAACGCGCTACTTATAAGATTTTTCATGGTTTATATTTATACATTAGATGCGAAATTATTCTCAATGAACAGAATCGAGTGCAATATTAAGCTTTAGAACGTTAATTTTCTTTGTTCCGAAGAGTCCGAAGAGCGGATGTTCGGTATTTTCACGAATAATCGACTCGATTTTTTGTTCACTCATCACACGCTTGACTGCAATACGCTTCACCTGCACCATCGCCGCTTCGACCGAAATATGCGGGTCGAGACCACTGCCACTTGCCGTGACTAATTCAGAAGGAATTTGCCCCGCAGTAACTCCTGGATTATGCACAAGAAATGTATCAATTCGTGCTTGAAGTTGAGCGAGATACTCAGGATTCGTCGGCCCTTTATTACTTCCGCCCGAACCCGCTGCATTGTAGCCAACGGCGGAAGGTCGTGAAGAAAAGTACTTGTCATCGGTAAATGATTGCGCGATAGTCGTGTAGTACGTTTTGCCGTTGTGCGTGATACTTTCACCCTTGCCATGATTCGGAGCGAATTGTGCAATTCCATAAATCATAAGAGGATAGATACAGGCAAATATCACGGCACAGACGAGCGTGAGGCGGATTGCAGGAAGCAGGTTGGTTTTCATGGTTGATTAATTCTTAAATAAATACTGCAACAAAAAGGTCAATTACTTTAATACCCACAAAAGGCACAAGCACGCCGCCCAAACCATAGACAAGTAAATTTCTCCGGAGCAGTGCCGAGGCGCCAATCGGCTTATACGCCACCCCTTTGAGCGCAAGAGGAATGAGCATAGGAATAATAATCGCATTAAAGATAACTGCCGACAGGATAGCACTTTCCGGCGAATGGAGCCCCATAATATTCAATCCCTGAAGCGCAGGAATCGACGCAATAAACAGCGCAGGAACGATCGCAAAATACTTGGCGACATCATTAGCTATCGAAAAGGTCGTGAGCGTACCGCGGGTCATGAGTAATTGCTTGCCGATTTCCACCACTTCGATAAGTTTCGTCGGGTCATTGTCGAGATCGACCATATTGCCGGCTTCTTTTGCTGCTTGTGTGCCGCTGTTCATCGCCACTCCGACGTCTGCTTGTGCGAGTGCAGGCGCGTCATTTGTGCCGTCTCCCATCATTGCCACAAGACGTCCCTCGGCTTGCTCTTTGCGGATGTAATTCATTTTATCTTCGGGCTTTGCTTCGGCGATAAAGTCATCAACACCGGCTTTTTCGGCAATAAATTTTGCGGTTAATGGATTGTCGCCGGTCACCATCACGGTTTTGATACCCATCTTCCGCAGGCGCTCGAAGCGTTCGCGGATACCGGTTTTGATGATATCCTGTAATTCAATTACACCCAATACTTTTTCATTTTCGCTCAGTACCAGCGGCGTTCCACCATTGCTTGAAATTATTCTCACACGTTCGGCTGTATCGCTTGGGAAGACATTCCCGGCAGCTTCGCTCATGCGTTTGATTGCATCGAAAGCGCCTTTGCGAATACGTGATGTTCCGGCGATATCAATGCCGCTTGACCGTGTTTCTGCCGTGAATTGTATGAGCGTTGTGCGCGCCGCGTCGAAGTTCGACGGAACAGTCACGCCCTTTTCTTTGGCTAATTCTACAATCGACTTCCCTTCCGGCGTTTCGTCGGAGAGTGAGGCGAGCAGGCATTGTTGAATAAACAAAAACTCATCGACTCCACTGGCTGCATAAAAACTCGTCGCTTTGCGATTGCCAATCGTAATCGTGCCGGTCTTGTCGAGCAGCAGAACATCAATATCCCCGGCAGTTTCAACAGCTTTCCCGGATTTGGTTATCACATTTGCCCGGAGAGCACGATCCATCCCGGCGATTCCAATTGCAGACAGCAAACCGCCGATAGTCGTGGGAATTAAACACACAAAAAGAGAGATAAACGCTGCTATCGTAATAGGAGTATTCGCATAATCAGCAAACGGCTTGAGCGTGATACAGACGATAATAAAGACAAGCGTGAATCCGGCAAGGAGAATAGTGAGCGCGATTTCGTTCGGCGTTTTTTGACGGGATGCGCCTTCGACGAGCGCGATCATTTTATCGAGGAAGCTTTCGCCGGGTTCGGTCGTGACCTTAACGACAATCCTATCCGAGAGTACTTTCGTGCCACCTGTTACCGATGATTTATCACCGCCTGATTCGCGAATCACGGGAGCCGATTCACCGGTAATTGCCGACTCGTCGATCGTGGCAAGTCCTTGGATTATTTCACCATCGGTGGGAATGACGTCACCTGCTTCACAGATGACAATGTCGCCTTTGCGGAGTTCGGACGAACTCACTATCTTCCCGTTTTCGAGCCGCGCAGGTGTTTCTTCGCGCGTTTTGCGTAAGCTGTCTGCTTGTGCTTTCCCGCGTGCTTCGGCGATTGCTTCAGCGAAATTTGCGAACAGCAGCGTGAGAAGTAATACGAGAAATACTGTGATATTATAGATCAAATTTCCTTGTGATTTTTCACCCATGAGTATCCACACGCACACGGCGAACATGACCGCAGTACCGATTTCGACGGTGAACATCACGGGATTGCGGAACATGACGTTGGGATTCAATTTGATGAAAGAATGTTTGAATGCTTCCATCAAGAGCTCTTTCTGAAAGAGCGAAGTATTTTGGGATTTCATTTCTTTAAATATATCGAGAATAGATTAATAAGTATGTCATTCTGAAGGAGTCTTCGACTGAAGAATCGACTCTTGCTGATTGCGTCATACAATGGATCTGGAGCACGTTTCGATTCTTCACCCTAGGAAGGGTTCAGAATGACAGCACTTCACCATGTTGTAACTATTATATTTATAAAGATATATCAGCATTAGTGGATTGAGAAATATTCAGCAATCGGACCGAGCGTTAATGCCGGGAAGAAAGCGAGTGCAGCGACGATTGCAATGACTGCAAATACCATTAATCCAAAGGTTACGGTATCGGTTTTTAATGTGCCTGCGCTCTCTGGTATGTACTTTTTATTTGCAAGAATTCCTGCAATCGCAACCGGACCGATAATCGGCAGATAGCGTGCAAGCAGCATCACCACACCGCAGACAATATTCCAGAATGGCGTGTTATCGCCGAGACCTTCGAAGCCACTTCCATTATTCGCCGATGAAGATGTGAATTCATAGAGCATTTCACTAAAACCGTGGTGTCCGGGATTCGCCAGCCAACCGGCGTATTCCGTTGGATTCCCTGCATATACAAAGCTTGCAATAGCCGTACTCGATAACACCAGGAACGGATGCAACAGCGCAATAATCATCGCAATTTTCATCTCCCGCGCCTCGACTTTTTTGCCGAGGAATTCGGGGGTTCGCCCTACCATCAGACCGCTGATAAATACCGCAAGTATTATGAATATATAAAAATTGAGGAAGCCAACGCCAACGCCGCCATAGAAGCAGTTGACCATCATGCCGAGCATGGTGTACATTCCGGAAAGAGGTGTCATACTGTCGTGCATGGCATTGACCGAACCGTTACTTGTGCTTGTGGTGTAGATCGCCCAATTTGCAGATGCTGCTGCGCCGAAGCGCACTTCTTTGCCTTCCATGCTGCCCATGGGTTGGGTTATGCCAAGGTGAGCAAGGGCAGGATTACCATTCATTTCGCTCATAATTGTCGGGATCAGCAAGCAGAGAAATCCGACGGTCATCACACCATAGATTACCCAAGCGAGTTTTGTACGATTGAGCACATATCCGAGAGCAAAAATCATTGCAATTGGAATAAGAATAATCGACACCGACTCGACTATATTGGTCAGATAATTCGGATTTTCTAACGGATGCGCGGAATTAACTCCAAAGAAACCACCGCCATTGGTACCGATTTGCTTGATAGCGACAAAGCCGGCCACAGGACCCCGACTCACTTGCACGGTATCACCTTGGAGGGTAATCATCGTGTCTTTGCCTTCGAATGTCATGGGCGTGCCATTAAAAACTAGTATCATTGCAACGATTGCAGCGAGCGGCAGAAGAATACGAGTACAACTTCTCACGAAGAGTGCATAAAAATTACCGAGCGTCTTGGTGGTACGTTCGCGCATAGCAATGAAGACGACAGCAGCGATTGCAATCCCACATCCGGCGCTGATAAATTGCCACAACATGAGTACTAATTGACCGAGATACGAGAGTCCGCTTTCACCGGAATAATGCTGTAAATTAGTATTAGTAATAAAACTTACTGCTGTATTAAATGCTAAATCTCCGCTCATCGACGGATTCGCGTCCGGATTCAGCGGCAGCCGGCTCATGTTGGTAAGCACCAGCATTGCGATGATGAACCATACTGCATTGATGCTGAGAAGTGCGTACAAATGCTGTTGCCAGGTCATTTCTTTCGCAGGGTCAATGCCGCTGAGCTTGTAGAAGAGTTTGTCAAGTGGATTGAAAATCCTATCAAGCAGAGTATTCTCTACCGTAAAAACTTTGCCGATATAGCGACCGAAAGGGATAGCCATCGCCATCACCAATCCGTACATGAGGAGTATTCCAAAGAGTTCTGTATTCATAGAGTTAGAATTTTTCAGGTTTAATGAGGACATAGCACATATAGCCAAATACCCCTAGAGCAATAATAAAGAGTAGAAGCATGTTAGATTTTTTCAAAGAGTGACACAAAAGTGTAAAACAAGGCAAACCCGGCAAGTCCGACGAGAATGAGCAGAAGTGTGAGCATAGAAGTATGAGATAAAGTACGATAGATTAATTACTATGCAGCAAGTGGTACAATTGATGTGCCATCAACCAACTACAAATCTGCAAGTCTTTATTACTACAAACTTTAAATCAATTTCAATGAAATGAAAAATAAAAAACCCTTTCGTTTTGAAAGGGTTTGGACTATCGTTTTGAAAGGGGGATGTGATATTTTCCGAGAGTATCGCGTCCTCGCGATGCCCTCGGTTTCCACGAATAGGTGTATCTTCTTAATGCAAGACCCAAAAACCGAGGGCATCGCGTTTCTTCCGAGAGTATCGCGTCCTCGCGATGCCCTCGGTTTCCAAGAAGAGGTGTATCTTCTGAAAGCAAGACCCAAAAACCGAGGGCATCGCGTTTCTTCCGAGAGTATCGCGTCCCCGCGATGCCCTCGGTTTTTGGTCAAGCTCATCTAAAAACCGAGGGCATCGCTCAGAAGCGATACTCTCGGGCTGACGGCAGTACCTAAAAACCGAGGGCATCGCGGGGACGCGATACTCTCAGAAGATACATCACACCCAATACCGCTCATCTATCTCCTCAATTCTATTCTCAGAATATCTCCTAAATTCATCCATGGTCGAAAAATACTTCAAACCCATTTCTTTCTTGAGTAATAATGATGTTCTGAGACCAATATAATCACAGTAACTCGAGTATTTCCAGTCTTCGGGTTTTGTAACCAGCTTCGATCGAACTGGGTTTTGATGAATGTAGGTTAGGAGTGTTCTCAAATAGAACTCATCATCAATATTCTTTGACTTAGAATGCTGTTGAAATAAATTTCCATGCCGCCTGTACTGTCGATTAATAGCTTGCTTAAATGATGACTGGAGCTTGCCCAAAGAATGCTTGATTCTCTCCGTATCCTCAGATAGTACACGCACGAGAAAATGAAAATGGGTCGGCATCAAACAATAAGCAATGGTTTCTAACGAATTCTCAAAGTCAGCATGATATTTCCTTAAAAAATAGACGTAGTTATCATGCGACCTAAACACAACTTCATTATTATTCGAACGGTTATAGATATGGTAGTATCTATCGTGAAATAGTTCCATAGTAGTTTGGTAAGTATGTGAAACAAATGACGGTGTACAAAAATAGGTGTATTTTCCGAGAGTATCGCGTCCCCGCGATGCCCTCGGTTTCCAAGAAGAGGTGTATCTTCTGAAAGCAAGACCAAAAAACCGAGGGCATCGCTCAGAAGCGATACTCTCGGGCAAGACCCAAAAACCGAGGGCATCGCTCAGAAGCGATACTCTCGGGTAGTTTACTCTTCCAATTTACGATACAAGGTCGTGAGCGCTATCCCGAGGATGCGGGCGGTTTCGGTTTTGTTGCCGTTGGTGAGATGGAGTACTTTTTGGATGTGGAATTTTTCAGCGCTTGCGAGGTCAAGCCGGTCGCTGCTTGTGGTGTGGTAGGACATGTTCTGCATTTCGAAGGGCAAGGTCTGCGGAGTAAGTTCTGTGCTTTCGGCAAGTATCACGCTTCGCTCGATAATATTTTTGAGTTCGCGGATATTCCCCTGCCAGCTATGGCGTTGTATTATCGCGAGATACTCCTCGGCAACGGATGTGATTTTTTTATTCATTTTGGCAGCAAAGAGTGCTGTAAAATGGTTGACAAGCAGCGGAATATCCTCTCTGCGCTCGCGAAGTGGCGGAAGAGTAATCTGAAACACCGACAACCGATAAAAGAGGTCAGCCCGGAAGTTCCCGGCGGCGACGTCTTGTTCTAAGCTCTTGTTTGTCGCAGCAATGACCCGCACATTGGTCGTGCTTGGCTTGGAGTCGCCTACCTTGAAATATTCACCCGATTCGAGAACGCGGAGTACTTTCGCCTGTAATTCCGCGCTCATATCGCCGACTTCATCGAGAAAAATCGTGCCGTGGTTCGCTTCTTCGAAGAGTCCCTTTTTGTCACGGGTAGCGCCGGTGAACGCGCCGGCTTTATGGCCGAACATTTCGCTTTCGAGCATGTCTTTGCCGAAGGCCGAACAGTTAATAGCCACAAACGGTTTATTTCTCCGCGCACTTGCCTGATGAATTGCCTGCGCAAAAACTTCTTTCCCGGTGCCGGTCTCGCCGAGCAGGAGGACGGTGGTGTCGTTAGGAGCGACTTTCCGGGCAAGGTCAATTGCTCTTTGAATTGCAGGAGAAGTGCCAAGGATATTCTCAAAAGAATACTTCTTTTCTACTTGATTTTCCAGCTGTTGGATGCGGCGGGCGAGGTGAATTTTCTCGATGGCGCGATAGACAAGAGGGATAATTTTATCGTTGTCATCGCCCTTGGTGATATAGTCAAAAGCGCCATTTTTGATGGCAAGAACGCCGTCGGAGATATTGCCGTAGGCGGTGAGGACTATTACTTCTGTCATCGGGTATGTAGCACGGATAATCTGTGTGAGCTCGACACCATTACCATCCGGCAGCTTGACATCACAGAGCACAACATCGACCGGCTGATGAGATTCCAGGCGCTTCTGGGCTGCTTTCCAGGTGCCGGCCTGTAGCACGACGAACCCTTCGAGTTCTAGTATTTGTGCCATAAGTCCGCGAAGCTTTTCTTCGTCGTCGAGGATGAGGATAGTAGGACGTTGCATAGTCACACGATGGCCTAAGTGTTGTAATCGGGCAGAGAATATTGCTGCAAAATTACATCATAGAATGTCAATATCGTTCTCTACCCATCGCTCTCCGGCTCTCGGATGAGCATATGATGCGGTAGTGATACGGAGAAGGTCGTGCCTGCGCCTTCCTGACTTTCCACCCAGATCTTACCTCCGTGGCGCTCCACAAAATCTTTACAGAGCAGGAGCCCGAGTCCGGTACTTGGCTCACCCTCGGTTCCCGGACGCGAGACTACTTCATCTAGTTGAAAGAGCTTCGCTAAGATGGTTTCGTTTATTCCTATTCCATTGTCGCGTACCCGTACGATAATCTCGCGTTCGGTGGACTCCGATGAGATCCACACTTCCCCGCCGGGTTTTGTAAATTTAAGAGCATTGGAGATGAGATTGCGCAGCACCGTATTCATCATCGGCAGATCGCACCACATGGTGTGGCCTTCATCACTATCATTGTGGAGGGTGATATTCTTTTTAGAAGCAGTGGTACTGAGCAGACTGATATTTTGGTCCACAAGACTGCGGATGGAATAATTATCCGGTAAAAATGCCGTTGTTCCCCGCTGCATTCGTGACCATTCGAGTAGGTTTTCCAGGAGCTTGTACATGGTATCAGCCGATTGCTGCATAATTTGCGAGAGCTCCATAATCTCATTGATAGGCATGCTGAGGAGGTCTTCGGCCATGATTTTGGTAAGGCCCAAAAATCCGCTGAACGGTGAACGCAGGTCATGAGCAATAATAGAAAAGAATTTATCTTTTTCGGCATTAATTCTTTGGAGGCGTTCATTGGCGATGGTGAGCTGTAATTCTGCTTCTTTTCTGGCGCTGACATCTTCTTTAACTGCAAGGAATGAATAGATGGTACCCTCACTGTCCATCATAGGGGTAATGACCGTACTTTCCCAGTACAATTCACCGGATTTCTTTTTATTGTGAAATACTCCCTTCCATTCTTTACCGGCATGAATGGTAGCATACATTTCCTGATAATACTCTGCCTGCTGCTCACCGGACTTGAGTATCCGCGGATTCTGATACAGTGTCTCTTCGGATGTATAGCCGGTGATGTCGGTAAACTTCTGATTGACATACTGAATCGTGCCCTGAAGATCGGTAATCATTATCGACATCGGACTCTGCTCGACTGCTTTCGAAAGTATGGTGATTTTTTCCTCTGCCAGTTTTTGTTCGGTAATGATTCTGCTCACCCCGAAAATCCCGATGACCGATTGACCATCATCACCGAACACCGGAAATTTATTGGTACTTACCCACCCTTTTGCCCCATGCTGATCGTAGTACGGATTCACCTTGTGCAAAAGTGGCTTGCCATCGTTAAAAATCGGGAGCTCTTCCTCATAATAAATGGTAGCCGTCTCCTTGGGGAAGATTTCAAAATCATGCTTGCCGATCATATCACGCCAGGACGAATGGCCGGTAATATCGGCTAATGTCTTGCTACAAAACCTGATCCGACTGTTTTTATCCTTGAAATAGACAAAGTCGGTCGTATTTTCCAGAAAAATGAGAAAATCATTGTTCAGTTCCATGATTTTACGTTCTGCCTCTTTCTGCTCCGTCATATCGCGGAGCAGAACAATGGCCTGTTTGTTTCCATCGTGGTCGGCGAACTGAGTGGCAGTGACAAACACAGGAAACATAGTGCCGTCTTTTCGCAGATGTATAATCTCGCCGGTCGATTTCCAATACTGTTTTGCCTCTTCGACCATCTTCCCGAGTTGCGGAACCTCGGAATTGACGATACCTTTCCTTCCGAGTGCGATGATTTCTGCTTCGGTACGTTGTAACATCTTCTGTGCAGCAGGATTAGCAGCATAAATTTCGCCTGTTTCAGAACTAAGTACAATCCCGTCCCCGCTGTTTTCATAGATCAGTCGATAGCGTTCCTCGCTTTCCCGGATGATACGTTCGGTGTCATGCCTTGCGATTGCCATTTCGATGGTTGCGACCAATTCGCGCTCATTGACCGGCTTCACAAGATATCCGAACGAATGCGCAGATTTTGCCTTCTCGATGAGAAAATTCTGGGAATAACTCGTTAAGAAGATAATCGGTATATGTGCTGACTCCCAAATACGGGTCGCTGCCTCTATGCCGTCAATGTCGCCGGCGAGCTCGATATCCATGAGGATGAGAGTAGGATGCTTGTCGAGCGCCATTGTAATAGCTTTTTCACCGGTGGATACCGGCTTGAGCGTATGATAGCCGGATTCTCGGAGCACATCCGTCAAATGCGCTGCAAGGATACCGTCATCCTCCACGACGAGAATTGATGTGTTGTTCATGGCGTTAGCTCCTTCATTTTTTCTTTGAATGTAAACCGAAATTCATAGGCCGTGCCCTGTGAACAATCGACGTTGATGTCGGCTCCCAACTGATGCTGCCCGAGCATGCGTACTAAGCGCTGACCGAGAGTCGAAGCATTTTCCCAGTCATATTCTGCTTTCAATCCTACTCCGTTGTCTGCCACCCGTAGTAGATAATCATCGCCGGTACGCTTCATCATGATCGTAATTTCCGGGGTCGTCTCACCACGCGATATGCCTTCAGGAAAAGCGTATTTGAGGGAATTGGTCAGCAATTCATTGACAATCATCCCACATGGAATCGCAATATCAAGGCCGACCGCCACATCGGTATCGATGGTAAATAACACCTGCCTGCCAAGAGCAAACGACGCCCTCAACGAGGAGGCAAGAGTCGTCACATAATCTTTGAAATTAATATGCGATAATTTTTGAGAATGATATAAGTGTTCGTGTACCAACGACATAGACTTAATCCTCTGCGCGAGCTCATCGAGACCCGAATGATGGATTTTATCGCGCATGGTTTTTTTCTGTAAATCTACCAAACTGATGATAGAGGCCAGATTATTCTTGACGCGGTGATGCAATTCCCTGAGCAGAATTTCTTTTTCCACCAGCGCCGCGCGAAGCGAATCCTGCTGCCGCTTGCTTTCGGTAATGTCCTGAGCTATGCCAAATAATTTCAGCGGCTTATGATTCGCATCGAGAATAATGTTCGTCACATTGTGCAGATACCGTTCTTCCCCGTTTTTCCGTTGAATACGAATAATGAGCGTGATATTTTCACCGAGATTCATGCTGTGCCGCACGCTTTCCATAACTGATTCGCGCTCATCGGGATGAATAAAACCAGCAATTTCCTGGGCTGTAAACGGTGTAGAGCGGGGAGATTCGCCGAGGATTTTCAACATTTCTTCCGAGAGATGCATCATCTGTGTGTGAATATCCACTTCAAAATTCCCTATCTGGGCAATTGCTTCAGCAGCTTTGAGCTTTTGTTCACTCTCCCGGAGCGCCTGCTCCTGCATTTTCCGTTCGGTAATATCGCGGGTAACCGACAATTCCTTAATCTGTCCATTCTCGGTAATCGGCACGGCATGTGTTTCTACCCAGCTTCTCTTGCCTTTGAGTCCGATGATTTCAAATTCGAGGCGGGCAGATTCTCCTTCTAATACTCTTTTATGCAGTTCCATATACGCATCCAATGATTCCGGCGCGAGGGCATGCCGGATATGCAAGCCGCGAATTTGTTCAATCGAATCAACTTGCAGCAATGCCAGTCCTGCCGCATTCATTTCTTCCAGATTGCCGTCGGCATCGATTATTTTGATGCATTCGGGTTCGCTCTGGATAATAGCCCGCAGTCGTGCTTCACTGTCGGCGAGCTTTTTTTGTGCTTGCCGGCGGGCGGTAATATCACTGAACGACGTTACGAAACGGCCATCTTTAAATGGTGAGGTGGAAATTAAAAATATCCGTTGACTGATTGGGCTTACGATTTCGAGGATTACATTTTCGGTAACATCAGTATGGTCGCGCCAGAATTCTTTCATTACTTCCGTACTCATACCATAAATCTTGGAGGCAAATTCTCCGATGACATTATCTTCTTTTCGAAAGTCTGCGATAGTATAAAATGCTTTATTGACTTCGAGAATGCGATAATCGATCATTTCGCCCTGATCGTTGAATATCATTTCATTGAGTGCGACGCCTTCGGTGAGTGTGTTGAGAATTACCCGCAGCCGCTCTTCGCTTTCGCGGAGTTTTTCCTCGGCAATTTTCCGTTCGGTAATATCTGTATGCGTGCCCGACATGCGGATCGGATGGCCTCCCCGATCCCATTCAGTGACTTTGCCGCGGTCGAGAATCCATACCCAATGACCGTCTTTATGCTTCATGCGTACATCAATCGAATAATAGTCGATTTCTCTCCGGAAATGCATTTCAAGCTGACGTTCTGACTCCTGCAAGTCGTCGGGATGAACCAATTGCACCCAGGTATCGAAGCTAATTGGTTGTAATTCTTCGAGATTGTAACCGATAATCTCGGCCCAGCGTTCGTTAAACACCACTTCATCTGTCTGAATATTCCATTCCCATGTGCCGACATTCGTACCGATGATCACATTCTGCAGACGCTGCTCGCTCTCCTGAAGCTCTTCGGTCAGCTTCTGCGCTATCTGCATTGCCTGATTGCGCATTTTGAGTGATGAGCGTATAAGGGCAAAGACAAGAAAACTGATAATACTGCCGAAAATAATTACCATCCACATCTGCGACATCTCTGCTTCATTGTGCGTCTGTGTGAAGGACAGCATCCATTTTCTGCCGAACATATCAATAGGAATGACGACATATTCGCGGGTATCACCGGAGGATGAACCCGGCGAGCTGTCATAGAGGAGAGCATCTTCCGACAACTGCTCGTCGTAGAGCTTCAGGCGGAGATTCAGACGTTCATTCTTGCCCCAATCACCCAGAATTTCTTTCATCAGGTTCGTCATTCTATACGGACTATAGACCCAGCCGATAAGAGCTGCCCGACGCTCGGCGAGAGTGACTTTAGGCATATCTTTTCTGTACACCGGCGCATACATCAGCACGCCTGCCTGGAGGTCTCTGTCGGTCTCCTGTACGAGTCTGACCTTGCCGGAAAGGGTGATGACATGCGAGTCACATGCACGCTCCATAGCAGCCCGACGAACAGGTTCTGAGAGCATGTCATACCCAAACGCACGAAGATTTCTCCCGGAAAACGGCTCAATATATATGACGGACGAGTACCGGTCGCGTAGGCCTTCCGGGTGAACACGGTAGGTGGGAAATCCTTCCTTTTGAACAGCTTGCATGTGCGCGCCGAGCGAATCTTTCGGAATGAGTGCCGCAAATCCTATCCCTTGGACACCGGGCACTTCGTTGTCGATATCCAATGATTGGGCAAAATACCCCCATTCTTTTCTTGTCACATCATCACTCGATTCAAACAGTCCTACGCCACTCTGCAATAACTGCTTCTGCAGCGAAATCCGGGCAATAATTTTCCCCTTGATATCAGAGCAGGCAAAGGCAAAATCGCGGGTTTCCGATTTCTCGGCAGAAGACTGTACATTTGCTGCGATAATGAGTGTGATTGTGCCGCCAAGAAGAAGAGCAGTCCATGCACTCCAGAATTTATGTTGTCTAAAATGTACCATGAGATAACCTATTCGGAATTACCGTGTTTGTTCGATTTTGCGGCGGGCGGCATCAACCTATATTCATACAATCATGTTAGAGTGAATGTCCTACAAATTTCACCCCAATTTTGTAGAGGACAGTACCGTACAACCATCTCAAAACTAGGGGTTTCGACCTCCGCAAACTATGACTTTGGTCATATCCTGTCCTACGAATTAATTCCTTTTCTTGAAATTGCTCCACGGGAGAATTCTCGCTACTCTTGCCAGAGTAATCGCAGCGTATCGGCAATTACCCGGAGCTATCGAACGCGACGCGTGTATGATAGGTGTACACACCGTGCCGGGATAGTCTGCATCGCTACGATCAGTATCTGATCATGAAGGAAGAAACATCATTTCTTCCGGCGGGAAGAGTATGGTAGGAACCAAATTTTACCGGTCTCTCCTCTACAGGAATCGTATGATAGCTATCTTCTCCGTAAGTTTGCCGTTGAATTTCTGTTCTTCGACGTTTCCGGGACTGTCTCTTCTATGCATACTTCTCCTCTCTCCATCTGTATTATCCGTATCAGTTCGATGGGAGATATTGTGCTGGTTTCTCCGCTGCTCCGACAGCTGCGGTCACGGTATCCGGATGCGCAGATTGATATGGTGGTCGCAGAGCGATTCACGGAACTTGTTGAAAATAATCCACATCTCTCGGCTATTCATGCTCTTGATACCGAAAGCGGTATCTTCGGAATACTCCGTCAAAGCAGACAGATACGCGCATCCGCTCCCGGTGGTGCCGGCTATGATGTCGTGCTCGACCTGCATGTCAATATCCGCTCCTGGCTCTTGCGTCAGCGGCTGGGCAGGAAGGTGTATTGTGTTGATAAATTCAGACAACAGAAACAAAACCTGGTTCGTAATAAGCTCGGTCTCGGAGAAGCCATCGTGCCGGTGGCCGAACGGTATCTCCGTACTGCGTCGGCACTTGATTGCAGAGATGACGGAGGCGGGCTGGAACTCTGGCTACCGGAGGAACGAGGTCTCGCGCAGTATCCACCCGACGTTGAACCTAGTGAACACGCATCACGCACTCCCCTCCTGCGTATCGCAATTGCTCCCGGCGCGCGGCATGCGACCAAGCAGTGGCTCCCCGAACGCTTTGCAGCCCTCGCTGTATCGCTCAATGAAAAATACGGCGCGGAAATTGTTCTGCTCGGCGGGGTAGATGATCAAGCAGTGTGTGACGAAGTGCTCCGATACTGCACGATCCCGGTGATGAATGCAACCGGAATGCGCTCTGTCTATGAGACGGTACGGGTGCTCGACGGCTGCGACGTCCTCGTGTGCAACGATAGCGGTATCATGCATATAGCAGCAGCACGCAGGATCAGGGTTTGCGCTATTTTTGGTTCAACAGTCCGGGAATTTGGCTTTGCTCCATTCCGCGTACGCCATGTCATCGCCGAGACTGCTCTCGCCTGCCGTCCGTGTACGCATATCGGCCTCCCTGCCTGCCCGCTCGGACATTTGCAGTGTATGCACGGAGTCGGCACTCCGGATGTACTGCAGGCAATTGAAAAAGAATTACTTACCGTTCATTCATAACAACTCCAACGGTCGTTTTCGAAAAAATATCGTCATGCCCAAAAAAATCTCCATAGTATCCCTCTTCTTCTGCGTTCTCCTGGCGACCGCACTCTGGGGCTATGTGAGCTTGAAAGCACCGACGACTATTTTTGTGAACTTCCCCTTGGTCGTACAGCCGCAGAATGACCGCGCCGTTCTCAGTGAACTCCCCAAATCGATTGCCGTGAAGATTCGGAGTTCGGGCTGGCATATCTTCAACCTTCAATACTTCGGCGCTAACCCTCAATGTATTTTAGATCTTGAAAAATTACCCGAGAATTCGAGCGGTGAGTTTACCATTTCAAAAAATGACCTCCTGCAGAATTTAGTGCCTCCGCTGAGTCTGGAAAAAATTGTTGAGCTCGCACCGGAGACCTTCAGAATACATACCGGAGCTGTCGGCCGTCGAACGGTGAAAATCGAGCCGTCGGCCGAAATCGTTCCACGACAGGGATTTTCGCTGATAGGGCAATTGGTGATCGAACCCGACAGCGTGACGCTCCGCGGCAATCCGATGCTTATCGAATCGATCAATCGATGGCTGACTTCTCCGCTGCGCTTAACGGATATTACGAAGCCGTTTCGTGTGGAAGTACCATTGGTGGACTCGCTGAACAATCACCTTGTAATGTCGCCGCAAGTGGTGACTATATCAGGGGATATACAGCAAACAGCCGAGCAGACCTTCGACGATATTCCTGTTGAAATACTATCGGCGCCCCTGCGCTCCGATCACACGCTCCTTCCGGCACGGATAAGTATCACCGTGCGTGGCGGCACCGAACAGCTAGCGCAGTTGGATGCCCGGCAATTCCGAGCGACGGTCGATTATTCTCAGCTGAGTCAGGACTCAAGCGGTATTGTCCTGCCTGCGGTGTCCATGCCGCCGTCCTTGCGCCTCCTCTCGACGAGCCCTCCGTATCTGCGCCATAAAAAAGTAATGGTCGTCCGAACGGATAAAAAGTAACGGCATACCGCACGCGCCTTCTCCTACCATGGTGCTGGAGTAATCGGCCTGCATCTGCCTGCGTCCCCGCATTACCAAAATACAACCCAAAAAAATTCAATTTTTGCTGTGCCTGATGGTAGTGTGACCACGATTTTTATGTAAATTGCACTTGTAGTTTTTTCTGTATTTTCTAACAATTCTCAGTGGAGTTTCTCTATGAAAAAAGTAGCCCTCTTTCTTCTCTCGGTAGCATTTATTGGCGCAGCGACAGTCGGCGCATCTGCATCCGAAGCGAAATGTGCTCCGAAAGCAAAAGCAGCGAAATGTGCTCCGAAAGCCAAAGAAGCAAAATGTGCTCCGAAGGCAAAAGAAGCAAAATGCGCTCCTGCCGCCAAAGAGCATAAAGGCAAAAAGCACGAAAAGCATGCAAAATGCGCTCCGTGCGCTCCGAAAGCAAAATAATTGCGTTTCAGGCGGCGCACATCCCGTTTTTTGGGGAATGTCGATTCATAGCAGAACCGATGACAGGCATTCCGTCATCGGTTCTTTTTTTTCTAGACTACAATTCTATCTTCCTGAAAAATAGTACAGTTCTATGACACGCTCTCAATTTTTACAACGTCTCGGCGTGCTTGCCGGTTCTCTCTTTGCCTCCCGGCAGCAGATGTTTTCATCATGGCGTATGGTGCCTGAAACGCAGGAGCGACTCACACGTGTACGTGAGATTATCGCCTCCTATGCTCAGGAGCGAACGACGCTCATTCGCTCCGTGCGCAATGGCCGGAAATACCGGCGGAATCCGTACCGGCACTATCCGTGGCAGGGTGGAATTTATGATACAACGACGGGCTACAGGATTTTTTTTCATGCGCATCGGCGCAAGGAATTCGGTCATTTTCATACCTTTGCCGAGAATGCCGATGGTGATCCGATCCATTTGGTGATGATATCGATGACGCCTACTGGCGAACCGACAATGCTGGCGACACTCAACGGCTGGGTCACCGATGACGTGAATCTACCGGGCGAGGAACTCAAGAAATATCTCGTGAATTTTTCCATGGACCGTTCGCTGTTTACCGATCCGAGAATTATAGAATTCATCACTGAAATCCTGAAAGGATATCAAGATACTATTTTCGAACTCTTCGACGAACGTGATGCCTGGGTCGCGCAATACCGCGCCGAACACGGTGAAGATCTCGATCCGTTTGAGGATGATACAGAAGTGCTGTCCTACCGGAAAATTGACGTACAAAATGGATAATGCATCCGGAGACTCCCGGCGCTGCGGCGTTCTGTCACGGCAAAGACACCCGATGGCGGCGAACATGCTGCAAGTATCCCATCTCCCTTCTTTTCCTGCTCAGGCCATGGTTTTTTTTGTTCTTACTCGGATGTGAAGCATCAAACCTCCACCGTCACTACCCCTTTGACGGAGAACCATACAGACGGTTCGCATCTTCGGAGCGTTCACCTCTCCAAGACCATCCCGGCGGTCATTTTGCTATCACAACTGCGTGTTCGCGGCTGTGCTTGCCGTCTGACAGGCGCAGCTCATACATGCCGGAAGGAAGATGAAATGTATTGATTGGCAGCGGGATGCGGACATCTCCGGACGGTAACAATCCCCGGAACACTTCCCCTACTTCACGGCCTGATAAATCATACAACGTCAGGATGTAGTGCGCCGAGTGTCCGAGCGTCGCCGGTAGAACGGCAATACACCCGGAGGCATCGACAGGATTCGGCTCGACTGCACCAAGCGTAAAATCGACTCGCTCACTGTCTGCAGCCACCGAAAGTGAACGCCAGTCTAGACCTTTGTAAATTATAAAACAGTCGAAGTTGCCGACCGCAAAATCTCCTATTCCGTCGCCCGTAACATCTCCGATATAGGTATAGCTTCCATCTAAACTACAATCATTTACTGCAATTTGAAGCCGTGGTGTCGTATCCTTTGCGGGATTACCGGAATAGACGATATGAGGAATACTAAGGTTAATCCAATCTGGTTCATCATCTCCATCGATACTTCCCTGAAGGCAGTATTTCACTGAGCCGGTTATCTTCATAACTGTACCGGCACGAAATTTATCACCTGATATAGCAATCGGAAGTGTCTTCTTGGGAGTGCTATAGGTGACTAAAAGTGTATGTTCTTGTTTCTTTGTATCCTCATATAATCGAGTTATCCCCTCATAAAATATAACATCTGTCTTCGTTGACTTAGATTCAACGAACTTATCCAATTCCTTAAGCTCAACAATAATCGAATCACCGACTCCGGCTCGACATGATAAGCCATACAGATAAAATGCTTCGGCAAAGTTTGAGCTTTGATAAACAACCAACCGTGGTTCTTTTTTTTCATTCTGAAAAACACTCACAGCTCTCCAGTAATTTGGCGATGTCCCGACTATTGTTTCGCGAAGATGACGCAAGTCTTTACCGCCAAATACTATTCGTAGAAGCGGGCAGCTCGTACAGGCATCGACATACCATTGTTGAAGCAGATCGTCATACCCATCTTTATTAACATCAACCACATATTTAGTTCCATATTCTTCACTGTGGAAATAATTTGTATCAGGGATATCGGACGGGAATTCTCCTTCGGCAATTCCGCGATGTACGCGGTCACGGGCAGTCCAATAATCAGTAATACCGTCACCATTAAAATCTCCCCGTACGATGTAATTCGCGCCATCATCTTTCCACGAAAATTGATTCACGGTATCATAAGCAAAACGATTAAACCATGTCGGATTATTCTTTCTACCTTGAACGATAGCATTCTCACCACCATTTTTCTTAAAGTTTGGAAGATAGGAGATTACTTTGCCATATGCGCCGGGCCACGAATACCACTCTTGTAAGATCGGTAGGTTTTGAATCGGCTCTTGTGCAAATACAGGCACAGCTAAAATCAGTATCAATGAAAAGAGAGAGAGAAGTGTTTTCATATCGACCACAAGTAAAGAATAAATAAACGTTATTACCATTTATCACTAGGTTTCATAAACCTAGTAGCAGGGTTGTGATCACAGACGTTTGTATTTCCGGAGTAACAGTCAAAATTTGCTGCACCGATAGTGTCTAAATAACCATAGACAAGATTGCGCTCTTTGAATCCATACACAGCACCGGTTTTGTCATCTTCAGGTAGAGGATTATGTAAGTCCATGGTTGTTAAACCTGTAGGGTCAAATTGTAATCCCATTTGGTCGCCCATTTCCCATCGTGCAATGTTGGTATCCCTTTGTTGTAATAACTGCCAACCAATAAATTTTACTTCGCCGCTATCAGGTATCAATCCCATTCGTAATGAGCGAGTATCTGGATCACCAAAATGGTCATGAAAGAAATTACAATGAAGACGTTTATTCGTTTTCTCACTTGCTCCCTGCCATTGCCAGCCAAGCATAAAATGTTTTTGAGTTCTCGGTGCCCAAATGGTAGTATCGTCTAAACTAAGGGTTCTGCCACCAAAACTGAGACTTGATAATGGAGCAGGTTTGAGCTTAGTCTGAGAGTAACTGCCTGAAAAACAGATAAATAGCAGTACGAGAATAAAGACTGCTTTCATGGTGTACCTCATTGAATAATTATGGAACATAGTGCAGTTCTGCCGTAACCTTCTAATTGCAGGGTATATTTGCCGTTGACTATTTTAAACTGTGATAGGTCTATGTTGATAATGTTATCACCAAGCTCTGGAATGTGTATGGTCGTTGAAGCCACTCTTTTGCTAACGGCATCATAAACAAGAAGAGAATAGTTACCAACTTTAGCTCCTTTTACTTTGATTTGAATTGCTTGCGACCGCATTACCGGCATTGGTGGAAGTACCTGTATAGAAAAAGGTGGCTTATTTTCTTGGTCTTCTACCACATTACTTACGGTATCTCTACAGGTAAGTATGCTGAATCGGTATTTAGTATTAGCAGAAGTAAAATCATACTCATTACTCAGGGCAAGGTCAGGTTTGCTGTCACCTGTAACATCAGGGAGTGAAATAAGAGTGGTAACCTGAACAGTGGTAAAGTTCGCTTTTTCTTGCAGTGTGCTTGAAATATTGCCGGAATAAATGTGTAATATTGGAGAAGCTTGATATTGCCTGATGCATAATGAGGAAACTCCTATAGAATCAAAACCGTATCGCAAACTGCTGATAGCTTGTATTCCATCCATTCTGAAGCCGTACAATTTTTCTATTTTGTCGTTACTGAGATTATAGACTGTTAAATCCGTATTATTAACATTACTGGCGATTTGGGTTGCACACAAGAAATAATATCTACCTTGTGGCTGAGAGTGAAGACCACCCACCCAATACAACCCTGTTCCGTCCTGTGTATCTACGGTAAACTGGTCCAATATTTCAGACTTAAAACTTGTACCATCCCACCAAGCACGTACTAAACGAAGTCCGTCTTTATACACCGTTCGGAACGGGAAATTCACATTATTTGTCCAATAATAATGGCGACATATAATTCGCATTTCCTGTGGACTGACTATGTAAGCAACTATCGCCTCATTATTACTGTCTAACTGCGGCAGTATCATCTTTTCATTTATTATCTCACTCAGATTTGTCTTGCCGAACAGCACCGAACCCGGCATTCCGGGTTTAAGCATATCATCTTTTCCATCCCCGTTTATATCGGATACTATCCAAGGAAAAAAATATCTAACCGGTGTTTGTGCTTCTGATTTTGGTGGCTCTCCATTCTTTATTCCTTCATAAATATTACCCCACGCATCGATATAATCTGTTGCGCCGTCTCCGTTGAAATCTCCTGTTTTTATGGTAGGATTGCCACCGTCTAATGTTCGCCATGGACCGCCTTTTCCTTTCCATGTAAATACATTTGTGGTATCACCCGGAAATCTCATTTGCCAAGTTTTCACTCCATCAGGAGAAGAAACCACCAGTGCACCTTTTCCATTATAGAAATTATCAAGCCATGTCATACCACCGTTGTCATCTCGACCGAAGGCAGCACCAAAGCCCAAATTATCTACACGCCACCACTCTTTGAGTTGCGGGATGGTGTCTTGGACAAGCGGGTGTGCATGGATGGTCGTCGAGACGACTAGAAGGAGCGTAAGGAGTGTGAGGATGATGTTCATCGGATGTGTACCTGCCGGGTAGATAATGCATGCATGGGCAGCATGCGTTCTATAAATGTACTCCATTGCTGTAGTTTCGGCAAGCAGTACAGAATTGTATTCTATATACTACAGTTACTTCCCTTCTTGTTCCATTGCGTTTCAAAGAAAACGCTGACGGTGAATCGCAATTACAGGCGATACCGATCCGGTCGGCGGTCGGTAAAGATATTATTGAATTCATTGAAGTTTTTGTTGCGTGTGAGCGCCGGGTCAATTTCTACAGTGAGAATACTCTCATCGTGAATACCGGACTTGGCCATGAGCTTGCCATTATATCCCCAGATAGCTGATTCCCCTTTGAAGACCACTTCTTCCCCGCCACGGTGTTCACTCCCTGTTCGATTCGCCACTGCCAGATACACTTTATTCTCCAGCGCGCGGGCGGGCATGGCAATATGCCAGACATCGGTTACCAGATTCGACGGGCAGACAATCAGGTCAGCGCCTTGGAGCGCAAGAGTACGCGCTGACTCCGGAAAACGCCAGTCATAGCAAATCATGACACCGATACTGATGTCACGTTCGGGGTCGCGCACTACCACAAAACCCGTATCTCCTTCGGCAAAACAAAAGCGTTCTTTGTAGAAGAGATGCGTCTTGCGATAGACCATGCTGAACGCCGGATCGGGCATCAGGAGTGCAGCGGAATTATAAATGTTGCCTGCGTCCGACTTCTCGGCAAAGCCAAGAACGATAATCTGCCGACGTTCCGTCGCCACGGCTTGCAGCCCACGGATTGTCTCGCCGGTAAACGCTTCGGCGACCGCAGAGGATTCAGCTTCATTCTGAAAAAAATATCCTGTCGTTGCCAGCTCGGGAAAGACGATAATATCCGAACTAACGGCATCGATAAGATGATGAATTTTCTGGATATTAGCAATAGTATCGCCGAAAATCGGCGCATATTGGACAGTCGATAGTGTGAGCACGGACATCAGATAATACGATAGTGAATGGATAAAATATACGCGTTCGCTGTCGGTGCAGGCAAAGCTGAACCCAGACGGACGCATGCATACCCCGCAAAACTAACATAATCATCGATAATTCCATTTCATTTCTCATTTTGGTCGGGGTAGTCTACGGCGGGTTGCCGGATATGCGGGTATCCTGTCGCATCGGAAAGTATATAAAACTCACCCTTCAATCCACGGATGCTGTACCAATGTATAGTAAAATTTCGCATTTTTGTACTGCCGCACACCCCTATTGACGGCAAGCACCATGACAGGAGAGAATTTTCTAACCGTGTATGTCGGCATTCATATTTCAACCATGCGCACGGGCGGTAGGATTGCTAATTACTATAACTATTTGGGAATAGTGTCATGTATGGAATTGTCAATAAATCGATCGAAGAGCTTATTGTCTCCCAATTCGGACAATCGACCTGGGAGCAAGTGCTGGCAACGAGTGGCATAGAGGTGGATTTTTTTATTTCGAGTGAGCCGTATGACGATGCAATTACCTACCGGCTCGCGACGGCCGCGGCAGAGGTCCTGGGAATTACCCTTGAGCAAGTACTCCATGCATTTGGAGAATTCTGGATACTAAAGACCGGCAAAGAAAAATACGGCGGGCTCATGGAAGCAGGCGGCACTTCACTCCGGGATTTTCTGGAGCAGTTACCCGTCTTTCACAACCGTGTGATGCTCGTCTATCCTCGCCTTACACCACCGGAATTTAAAGTCAGTAATGCATCCGAATCTTCTATCGATATTCACTATCATTCCCACCGACAGGGTCTTCAGGAATTTGTACGCGGGCTCTTGCAGGGCCTCTCCCGCCTCTACGACACACCGGTCGATATCACACTGCTTCAAAGCCGTGCAGCCGGCGATACTCATGAAACATTCCGTGTGAGCTGGCAATGAATACCTCACTCGTGCTCGATGAGCATCAATTGAACAGATTGTTCCCGTTTTATATCCGGATCGACCGACAACTCCGCATTCTCGATGCAGGTGCTTCATTACGAAAGCTTTATGCTATTGAGCCGGGTACACTTTTTTCGTCACTGTTTTCCTTTCAGCGCCCGTATCATGTCATTAGTTCTTTTGATGACATCCGTGACCTTGCCTATCAGCTTGTGGTGATTCAGCATCTCGACGGTTCGGTGCTTAAAGGGCAGTTCGAACCCGTCAGCGATGGCGATGTGATGATGTTTGTGGGGTCGCCATGGTATAATTCTATCGAACAAATTACCGATGCCGGACTCTTGCTCAGTGATTTTGCGCCGCATGACCATACGGTAGATTTTCTCCATATACTCACCATGCAAAAAAATGTAAATGAGGATATACGGCAATTGCTTGAGACGGTGAGCGAACAAAAAAACGCCCTCAAGCGACTATCGATGATCACACAGCGAACGCAGAACGCGGTCATCATTACCGACAAGCACGGCGCCATCGAATGGGTCAATGAAGCATTTACCGAAATTTCCGGGTATAAATTACCCGAGGTCATTACCAAGAAGCCGGGTGATATTCTTCAGGGACCGGAGACCGATCTTGAGACCGTCCGGTATATGCACAATCAGATTAAGCATCTCGAAACATTCAGCTGCGAAGTCATCAATTACCGAAAAGATGGCACGCCGTACTGGGTTCGCATACAAGCACAGCCCATCTTCGACCTACAAGGCAATCTAACCCAATACTTTGCTATTGAAGAAGATATATCCGACAGCAAGCGGATGATGATCGACATCAAGACCACCAATGCCCGCCTGCGAACACTCGTCGGTAATTTAAGTGACGGTGTTTTGCTCGAGAACGAACACCGCATCATTGAGATTATCAATAATCGCTTCTGTGAGCTTTTCGGTATTCCCGTGTCGCCCGAAGTATTAGTCGGTACCGACTGCTCGCAGGCAGCCGAGCAGGCGAAGGGGCTTTTTGTCAACGAACAGGAATTTGTCGAGAGAGTCGAGACGCTCCTCCGGGAACGCGTACAGGTCTTCGGCGATGAACTCGAGCTCAAGGACGGCCGATGGTTCGACCGGGACTTTATCCCTATTTTTCAAGAAGATACCTATCTTGGACATTTATGGGTATATACTGATATTACCGATCGTAAGCGGTATAATTCTACCCTCCGGCAGCAGCGTGAATTTTATGAGAATATTCTCAACAAAATCCCATCGGACATTGCGGTTTTTGACAACGAACATCATTATTTGTTTGTCAATCCGATTGGAATTAAAAACAAAGAACTCCGGGAATGGATTATCGGAAAAACCGACTATGACTACTGCGAATATCGTAATCGTCCTATAGCCATTGCTGATGGCAGACGGGCTCTCTATAATGCCGTCATGGAGTCAAAAGAGCTTAAAATCTGGGAAGAAGAAGTGGTGCGTCCGGATGGAGAAAAGGATATATTCCTGCGCTATATGTATCCGGTTCTCGATGAAAAGTCCAATGTAACAATGCTCATCGGCTATGGAATCAATATCACCGACCGCAAAAAAGCCGAAAAAGAAATTGCCGATGCATTATCCCGGCAGCAGGAGCTCAACGAACTCAAGTCTCGCTTCGTATCGATGATTTCTCATGAATTCCGGACGCCGCTCAGCACGATTCTTTCATCGGCCCAATTACTTGAAAAATACTGGGATACATTCACCGAAGAAAAACGTAAAAAGCATTTTCCGAAGATTGAAATTGCTGTATCGCGCATGACTGCCCTGCTCGATGATGTGCTCTTTATAGGACGCACTGACTCCAATAAAGCCGTCTTTTCTCCCAAGCTGCTTAATATTAAATCCTACTGCCTCGATGTGATTGAAGAGGTGTCGATGAGCGGTTACGGCACGGACCGTGTGGATTTCGAATTCGAAGGTACGGGCGAAGAAGTTCTGGCCGACGACAAGCTGCTCAGGCATATCCTCGTGAATTTGCTGTCGAATGCATTAAAATATTCTCCGAAGTCCGAACAAGTCGATTTCACCGTTCATACGATGGCCGAGAGCATGCGTTTTCAGGTGCGTGACCGCGGTATTGGTATTCCGGCGGACGATCAGACACGTTTGTTTGAAGTGTTTCATCGCGCTTCGAATGTCGGTACGGTACACGGCACGGGCCTCGGTCTGTCGATAGTGAAGCGGTCGGTCGATATTCATGGTGGTACAATTACGGTAGAAAGCACCGAAGGCGCAGGGACGACATTTACCGTAGAACTGCCATCGACATCTACCGGTGGCACAACCGCTGCCCGCTAGTATTGCTTGTGGCGGACTCGTGTACTCCCCGGCGCGTATCTCAGTATCTCTGATTGCATCGCCTGCATATAAAAGCGTTCACCGGACGCCGCAGCTTCGGGTAGCATGACGAAGACGCAGAATGCAGAGGAGAATTCACGCAGCGGAGGCGAAAGCGACGAGAATAACCTCATTTTTTAGGATCGGCCTACAACTACACGTTGTCTTCGGTGATGATGTCTGACCGGTCATATGCGGCCTCCCCTCCTCCCGGAGCGGCTGGCGGCGACACAATATCGCGGGAGCGGAGCAGTGATTACGACCCCGTACAACTTTTATCTAACGGAGAACTACATGAAAGCATTTCAACTCTTATATTCTGCGTCCGCATGGACCTCTACATACGGTTCACCCGGGACAAGCACACCGGATATTATGATTTGTTTTGGCGACAAGCACCAATTGCGTACTCAGGGCGGCTACGACCATCTGCTTGAATTATATCCGGATACGCCAATCATCGTAGCCTCGACCTCCGGTGAAATCTGTAATCATTCCGTCTGTGACGGCACGATTGTAGCGACCGGTCTTTGCCTCGAATCCTCGACAATTGCCGTGCATAAAGTCAATGTCAAGGAGCTCGCCGACAGTCATGAAGCCGGTAAAGTTTTAGCCGAAAAGTTCACGGCCGACGGTCTTCGCCTGCTCTTCGTCCTCTCCGACGGTCAGCTTGTCAACGGCGGTGATTTCGTCAACGGGCTCAATGAAATTCACAGTACAATTCCAATTGTCGGTGGGCTCGCCGGCGATGGTGCGAATTTTCAGAGCACAATTGTCGGTCTCAATAAGGATATGACCGAAGGCAATATTGTGGCGGTGGGATTGTACGGCGACCGCCTGAGAGTCGGAGCCGGCTCGAAGGGTGGATGGGACAAATTCGGTCCCATGCGAACAATTACCAAATCTGTGAAGAATGTGCTCTATGAAGTCGATGGCGAAAGCGCTCTCGACCTCTACAAGCAGTATTTGGGTGATTATGCGCAGTCGCTGCCGGGTTCGGCACTGCTCTTTCCCCTTGCAATACAAGGAGATGACGGGCGCGAACTCGTGCGAACGATTTTGAGTATCGATCAGGACAACAAGTCGATGACTTTTGCCGGCAATATACCGGAGGGCGCCAAAGTCCGCCTCATGAAAGCCAATCTTGATAATCTGGCAAGTGCAGCTTCGGATGCTGCGGCGCTGAGCAATATCGACGATACCGGTCGGCAGGGAGACAAGCTGGCGATTCTCATCAGTTGTGTGGGACGTAAATTGATCTTCGGCAATCGCATCGACGAAGAGCTTGATGCTGCCCGTGAAAGTGTGGGCGAGCAAGCGCTGCTGACGGGATTTTATTCTTACGGAGAAATCGCCCCGTTCTCGACCTTTATGAAATGTGAACTCCATAATCAAACGATGACAATTACTACTATTAGCGAAGACTAATTCCATGGAAGTGCATCGACTGTTACAACGTCAAATCAAGCGATTTCTCTCTGATATAGATATGAATTCGCATCCTGAAATGGTGAATTTCCTGCAGGCTGTGAGTGATTCCTATCAGAATTATGACAATGACAAGCAGCTGCAGCAGCGGGCGTTTGATATTGCCGATCGGGAATATTATGAGATCACGCAAAAGCTGCTGATGGAGAAAAAAGTGCGGGATCAGAGTATCAGCACCCTGCTTTCAGTCATTGCATCGCTTGAAAATGATGACTCGATTAGTCAGGACTTCGATACCAATAATCTCCTCGTACTTGCTGAATACCTTCAAAAGCAAGTACAGCTGCGCGAGCAAGCCGAGACCCGTAATCGTGAACTCGCCCTGATTACCTCCAAGGCCACCGACGCTATTATCGTCACTGATGCAGTGGGTAAAATCACGTGGGTCAATCAAGCTTTTGAGAAATTAACCGGTTACCTGAGCGATGAAGTCATCGGAGAGTTTCCGGGACGGATATTACAGGGACCGGATACCGATGAGGCCACCAAGATCCGTATCCGCAATGCCGTCAAAGATTTTCAGAATGTAAACGAAACGATTCTCAATTATTCCAAAGACGGCACGAAATACTGGCTGAATCTGACGATTAATCCGGTGTTCAACGATCATGGTGTGTGTACGAATTTCATTGCTATCGAACGTGATGTGACAGCAGCAATTGAGACCGATCTGCGTATCAAGACGCTCAGTATTCAGTTGCAGTCGATCCTTGATAATGTCACCGGCTATATCTTCTGTAAAGATTATGATGGCCATTTTCTCTTCGTCAATAAAGCCGTCGCCGAGCTGTTCGGTAAAACGCCCGACGAGGTCGTCGGGATGACAGATTTCGAGTATGGTGCCACCGACGAAGAAATTGAGAATTTTCTGCGGGATGACCGGCAGGTGATTGATACCAAGCAGCCGCTGCTCATTCCGGAGGAACAGATCATGCGGAAAGACGGCACCCGCGGCACATTTCAGACGACGAAAGTGCCGATTGACTTCCCCGGTATTACCAAAGGCGCCGTTCTCGGTGTGTCGATCGATATCACCGACCGGAAGCAGGCCGAGCTTGAGATTCAGGGCAAGAATGCAGAGCTCGCCGAGTCGGAGGCAGTACTGATGGTGAATCTCAATGAATTGCTGGAAACGCAGAAAGAACTGCAGAAGCAGAAAGACGAGATTGCCGAAATAAAAGAGCGATTCGAGCTGGTGATTGAAGGCACCAATGATGGTATCTGGGACTGGGATTTACGGACGAATGAAACGTATTTTTCGAGTCGCTGGAAGTCGATGCTCGGTTATGAATATGACGAAATGCCGAATTCCTTTTCCGTCTTTGAAAGCCATATCCATCCTGAAGACGAAGTGCGCGTCTTTAACCATGTCAATCAATACCTTACCGGCGAGACAGATACGTACTCGGTGGAGTTCCGCATGCGGAAGAAAGACGGGTCCTACGCCTGGATTCTCGCCAAGGGCGCTGCTCTCTTTGATGACGACGGCAAGCCGTATCGTATGACAGGTTCGCATTCTGATATCACGATTCAGAAAGAATCGGAGATACGACTGCAGCAGCGTCAGTTCGTACTTGAGCGCCATACCAAGATTCTTACCCGCCTTTCGACGACACCATTACGCGAGTACAGCAGTTTTGATAATGCCTTACAGGCAATTACCGAAGCAGCGGCAGAGGGATTGGATGTCAAGTATGTCAGCATCTGGGACTGCAGTTCGGACAATGAGGGCATCATCTGCCGTGATATGTACAGTGAAGGAGAAGAGCCGCGTCACCGATCGGGATTGGTGCTGGCATACCGCGATTATCCGATATATTTCCGTGCAATTTTGTCGGGACAGTATATCACCGCACGGGATATTTCGACGTATGAGCAAACCCGTGAATTCGGAGGTTCGTACTTCGCCAAAGAAAACATTAAGTCCATGCTCGACATACCGATACGTATGCATGGCGAAGTCTCCGGCATTCTCTGCTGCGAGCAGAGCGATACCGAGCGGGACTGGACGGAAGACGATATTATATTTGCCCGTTCGATTGCCGACATCATTACGCTCATGCGGGAGACCAACAACACAAAGAAAGCCGAAGAAAGCGCGCTCTACAAAAGCAAGCTTCTGGCAGCAATTACCGAGACGACGCAGCGATTATTACAAAGTCAGAACTGGAGTGCGACTCTTTTCAGCAGTTTTGAAACCATCGGCAACCTTATCGGTGTCGATAGAATACACTTTTATGAGACCATCGGTACCGGTATTCGTGAGCGCGCATTAAGCCGGAAAATCGTATGGCTCGGTGCAAATGCATCACCGGATTATTCCCTGCCGGATCTGACTATTATCCCCAAGGAAAGCTATAAAGACTTTTACCGAAAAATCTATCGTAACGGGTATTTTTCGGCAGCAGTGACCAATGGCGACCCGATACTTGCTCCCTACCTGCAGAGTCTTGGAATTGCAGCCATGCTGACGCTTCCGCTCTCGGTCAAGGGTGTGCTCCACGGCTATATCGTGCTCGAAGACTGCCATCACACCCGCTCATGGTCCGAGGAAGAAATTTCAATCCTTCAGACACTGGCAAATAATGTCTCGACGGCTATTGAGCGCAAAGCAGCCGAGGATGCAATTCGTGCCAGTGAACAGCAATTTTTATCGGTTATCAGCAATATGCCGGGTATCACCTACCGGAGTATTCTCAAAGATGGTCAATGGGTTTTTGGATTTATTAATGATGAGACGATGAGTCTGACGGGATATCCCGCGTCGCACTTCATCCGCCAAAGCACCTCGACTTGGGTCAAGGTCATCAATCCTGACGATTTTGTGAATGTCCGGAACTATGTCAAAGAACATTTTGCCTTTGACGATCATGTGCAGGTTGAATACCGTGTGCGCTGCGCCGACGGCCGGGAAATCTGGGTCGAAGAGCGTTCGCACACGACCTATGACGACCAGCATAACTTAGTAGGAATTGACGGGTTTATCATGGATATTACCGAGCGGAAAAATGCCGAACTCGAGCTTATCGCAGCACGCGAAGCCGCTGAGTCGGCTAATCGCGCGAAGTCGGAATTCCTGGCAAATATGAGTCATGAGATCCGTACACCGCTCAATGGTGTCATCGGCTTTGCCGACATTCTCACCAAGACATCTCTCGACGACACGCAGATGAAATACATGACGACCATCTATCAGTCGGCGAATTCCCTGCTCTCGATTATCAATGATATTCTCGATTTCTCCAAAATTGAAGCCAATAAACTCGAGCTGAGTATTGAAAAAACGGATATCTATGAGCTCTGCAGTCAGGTATTGGAAGTGGTGAGCTTTCAGGTGCGAAAAAAACACCTCGAGCTCCTGCTCAACATTTCACCCGACATCCCGCGCTTCGTCTGGGCCGATGAAGTACGTCTGCGTCAGGTACTTGTCAACCTGCTCAGTAATGCCGTGAAATTCACGGAAAAAGGTGAAATCGAACTCAAAGTCGAACGTGTACGAAAGGTCAACGACAATACCTCGACCTTCCTTATCACCGTACGTGATACAGGGATAGGAATTAACCCCAAAAATCAACAACGGATATTCGAAGCGTTTTCGCAGGAAGATGCCTCGACGACGAAGCGGTATGGCGGTACGGGGCTCGGACTCGCTATTTCGAGCAGATTGCTGTCACTGATGAATAGTCAGCTCCGGCTCAGCAGTGAATACGGCAGCGGAAGCAGCTTTTATTTTGAGATTACCTTCGATACGATGGATGGTGAAGCAATTCAATGGGAAAATCTCGACTCGCTGACCAATGTGCTCGTCGTAGATGACAATACGAACAACCGGACAATTGTTCAGACGATTCTCGCTTCCAAGAACATCGCCTGCGATCAGGCCGTCAGCGGCAGCGAAGCCATCAATATGCTCCTTGGCGATAAAGAATACGATGTCGTGCTCATGGATTATCAAATGCCGGATATGGACGGTATTGACACGATTCGTAAAATCAGGAAAAAATTAAAACTTTCCCACGAGGAGCTGCCGATTGTCCTGCTGTATAGTTCTGTCGATGATGAATATATCAACGCTTCATGTGCCGAACTCGATGTACGCTATCGGCTTGTCAAGCCAATCAATATGGAGCAGATATTTCAGACACTCTCCAAGGTCATTACTCCCGTCAATACATCTCTGCCCAAAGCAACGGTATCAGAGGTAGCAGCAGCATCCGACGACGCGCCCGCTGCCGGCACCGGTGAGCGACAGTATCATATTCTCATCGCCGAAGATCAGCCGGTCAATATGCTGCTCATTACGACTATTATCAATTCTATCCTCCCGCAGGTGGAAATGACAAAAGCAACTAACGGACGGGAAGCAATTGCAAAATTGCAGAACCTCCGGCCCGATCTCATTTTTATGGATATTCAAATGCCGGAACTCAACGGATATGATACGACCAAAGCCATCAGAGCTATGGATAATTTGGCCGGCGTACCGATTATCGCACTCACGGCAGGCACCGTCAAGGGTGAACGTGAAAAATGTCTCGATGCCGGAATGGATGACTACGTGACCAAGCCGTTTGTCGAGAAGACGATCCGTGAAATGTTTGCTAAGTGGTTACATAAAAACGACATTCCGTCCGAAGAGAGCAGTCCGCCGCCTGAGGAATCAGCCCAGAACCGACATTTCGATCTCGATGACTTTTCCGGACGTATGGGCAAGCATACCGACCATATGCTGCGGAAACTTATCCCGCCGACGCTGAAAAGTATGACGGTCAATTTGCAGGAACTCAAAGAAGTCGTCGCCGCGCAGAATCTGACGGCTATCCGCTCGTCAGGTCATAAAATCAAAGGCACAGCTCTGTCGATGAGTCTGCTTCGACTGGCGGAATTAACGGAAACTCTCGAGCATCTGCCGGAGTTTACGGCAGGAGTGATCGATGATTTACTGAAACAGATCGAAGAAGAAATCAAGACAATTACTCCGTTATTGGAGGACCAATTACGAACAAGGGAAGCATGATATCCTTTTCTATACCGTGATATCTGAGATGAGAAATACGACAACCGATCCCCTCGACATTCGTGGGCTCTATTCTACAGTCACTGACTGATTATTCAAGGACTACATTCTATGAAAAAAATACTTGTAATTGAAGATGAAGAACCCGTACGCATGAATATCGTCGAGCTGCTTGAGCTCGAAGGATATGATGTACTTCAAGCCGAAAACGGCCGCATCGGACTACGTCTGGCGCAGACCGATACGCCGGATCTGATTATCAGCGATGCCAATATGCCGGAGCTCGACGGCTATGGCGTGCTCGAAGCACTCCGGCAGAATCCGCAGACTGCGGCCATTCCGTTTATCTTTCTCACTGCTCGGGCAGAGCGGGCAGACATGCGTCAGGGAATGCGGCTCGGTGCCGACGACTATCTTACCAAGCCGTTTAGTTTGAATGATTTAATGCATGCCGTTACAACGCGCCTCGAACGCCATGAAGCCATTCAGCATACGCTCAATACACGTCTGCAGGACCTGAGAGTCAATATCAGCATGGCGCTGCCTCATGAGCTGCGAACACCGCTCATCGGCATTCTCGGATTCTCAAAGGTTATACGTTCGGAATATCAGACCCTCGAGCCCGCCGATATCGGAGAGATGGCAGAGTATATTTACACCTCCGCAGAGCAGCTTCATCGTCTGATTGAGAATTATCTCTATTATGTGCAATTAGAAACGATTCTCACCGATCCGTCCAAAATCGGACTGCTGCGCAAGAGTCTCACACCGGATATTTATGATATTATCTCCTCGGCAATTCTTACCAAAGCATCGGCGGTACACCGAGCGAATGATATTCAGTGTGAATTCGAAGATGTCGCGCTGTCGATGGCGCCGGAACACCTCAATAAAATCGTACAGGAGCTGTCGGATAATGCCATTAAATTCTCGACGACCGATACGGTTATCCGGGTATATTCTACCAAGACCGAACACGAGTACACTCTCCATATCTCCAATGGCGGCAGGGGTATGACTAAGGATCAGATTAAAAATTTCGGTGCATTTATGCAATTTGACCGAATGGATCATGAGCAGCAGGGGTCGGGCATGGGGCTAGCCATCGTGCAGCGCATCGTCGGGATTTATGCCGGAGATTTCGTCATCGAAAGCACGCCGAATGAGCTGACGACGGTTTCGGTGACGCTGCCGATTGCTACCGAACATCAATACAGCATCTAGCGAGTGCATATTCCACTTCAAGCCGCTTCAATTGGAGCGGCTTTTTTTTGTCGTATCGGCGTCGCCGGTAATGGAGTTGGACGTCTTTACCCGGGAAACCGGCGGGGATTTCATTCCTCTACAGTGTGCCATCAGCGAGCTCTTTTTCTTTGAAGGGTACCCGGCAAACGGTAGCGGCGTTGAATTTTAATCCGAACTCCGAATATCATCATGATTTTGTGAGAATTTGTGAGAATTTATTTGCATTTTCGCAGCAAATATTCCTCACATTTTTGAAAGCACACGATGCGTGTCTCTACTACCGTTTTCCTTGCCGTATTTTGTTTCGTTTTTTGCACTGCAATTGCCCACGCTCAGCAGCGACCTGCCTATGGGATTTTTGGTAATTACAATCTCAATTCTTACTCGGCAGACTTTCGGAATTTCCCGAATGTTCCGTCCTGTTGTCCGGATTATAAAGACGGCAGCGGCAGCGGACTTTCACTGGGAATTCTCTACGAATTACCTCTTGCCGATCAGCTCCGCCTCGGCCTTCGACTCGGCTACAGCTCACGTTCCGGTATCCTCACACGCGATGAGAATACGGTCGTTACCGGCAATATTCCTGCTGTCTTTGAGCATAAAGTCGATGCCTCGCTCGCCGATATCGGCCTCGAGCCGATTGCACAGTATAATCTGTTTGGAGCGCTCTGGCTCAATCTCGGCACGCGCATTGCCGCGGTTACCACGAAAAATTTCTCGCAAAAAGAAACGATTATCACGCCGACTGACGGTGTTTTTCCCAATGGCTCAAGTACCCGAAACGAAGTGACCAATCAGCCGATTCCTGAGGCATCCTCACTCTATGCAGCTGTGCTTGGCGGTATAAGCTACGATCTGCCGCTTAATGCCCGGGGAACGTTGATTCTATCTCCGGAAGTGCTCTATTCTTATGGCATTACACCTGTTGTCTCGGGTTTGACATGGAGTTCGAATTCCCTCCGCATTGGTCTCGCTCTCAAGTATTCGCCTCTGCCGAATACAGAACCCACCGAGCGGATTGAGCAGAAAGAATTCATCGACACCGTTCGCTCTGAGCGTCCGATTGCCGTCAGCACCATCCTGCGCGGTCAGCAGAGCTCCACGTCCGAGGAGCGCATTGTCGGTGATGAGCGTATCATCACGCAGACTATCCGCCGGACGGATACGCTGCTGATACCGAAAAATATCGAGACGCCGGTGACGAAGCAGACTCTCCCGCTAACGGTGCGTGTGGGCGCAAGTGGTGTCGAGTCGAGCGGTGCCGAGAAGCAAACGGTGAAGTTACTGGTCGAGGAATTCTCGTCGGTACTGATGACACCGCTGTTGAATTATGTGTTTTTTGATGACAACAGTGCCGTCATTCCCACCCGTTACAAGTCCATTTCCGCGAGTGAAACAGTTAATTTCAACGAAAAGAAAATTAACAATCCGGACCGTCTTTCGACCTATTATCATCTTCTCAATATCATCGGCAAGCGCATGCAGGACAATCCGAAAGCCACCATCACGCTCATTGGGTGTAATGCGGATATCGGTGCTGAGAAAGGTAATCTTGCACTCTCGAAGCAGCGTGCGGAAGCGGTGAAAGATTATATCACCAAGCAATGGAATATTGCCGACAACCGTATTAAAATTGAATCACGGAATCTGCCCGAAAAAGCTGCGCAATCGCAGACAGAAGAAGGATATCAGGAGAATCGTCGGGTGGAAATTATTGCGTCATCTCCCATGGTCATTGCGCCGATTATTACCAATGATACCCTCCGGAAGGCGAATCCCCCGACGGTGAGATTCCGTCCGCAAATCACCGGCAGTTCGCCTGTCGCAACATGGATCCTCACCGCCGAGCAAAACGGGAACATCCTGAAAAAATTCGAAGGAACAGGTACGCTGCCAGCTTCAATCGACTGGAATATGGACCAAGACGGCACCCATCCGCGTACGGAAGAGGGACTCAAATACACACTCACCGTAACGGACGCAAGCGGCACGAGCGTTAGCGCGGGGAGTATCATCCCGGTCGAGCAAAACACTATCCGTCGCAAGCAGTTAGAACGGAAAGGCGACAAGGAAATCAACCGTTATTCGCTCATCTTATTCGACGTTCGCTCCAGTGAAATCACCGGTACCAACAAGCCCATCATCGAGCTCATCAGCAAGAATATCACGCCCACCTCGACGGTAAATGTAGCAGGCTACACCGACCGCTTAGGCGACGCCCGCACGAATCAATCGCTCGCTGAAGGCAGAGCCAAAGCGACGGCAAGCGCGCTGAATATCCCCGAAAACGGCACCAATATCAGCAGTAAGGGTAATGCAGAGACCTACAATCCAAAGCTTCCCGAAGGCCGCCTCTACACCAGGACGGTGGATGTGGTGATTGAGACACCGATTAAGGAGTAGGGGTAATTCTTCCGAGGGTAATTCTTCTGAGGGTATCACTTCTTAGTGATGCTCTCAGTGAAGCGCCAAGAAGCACGCGCTGCCAAGCCAAGCACTGAGAGCATCACAAGGAAGTGATACTCTCAGGCGGACAACCCAAAAACCGAGGGCATCGCTCGGGTGCGCCAAGCGAAGCTTGGTATATTCAGAAGGTGCAAATCCTTCGCGGGAAGGGAGCCACCCACCCGCTACCATAATCGTACATTGTGTAAGGTAACAAACACAGTGAAGCTACGACGAGGGAGATATCAGACCGCAACGCAAGTGAAGGTGTTGAGCCCCGTAATTGCCCACTATATGATGGCAGACTGTTTCTTAGCACAGGAATGCAACAATTATATGCTCGTATGGCTTGAGCATGTAGTCATCATCGGGGTCTAAGTCCGCAGTATGATATCAAACGGATATATCAGGAACTTGGGATATCCACTATACTTGCCATTCGGCATAAGCGCAACCAAATCCGAAAAGGAGTAGAATGCGTAACGGTATAGTGGAAGTCGGATTAGCCCATAGTAGCGTCAAGCTCTGTGAAAGCAGAGGTATGCATGCAGAAACATTCAATTCTGATGCAGCGCCAAGGGGCTGACAATTGTATGTATTGTATAACGGAAACGTATATGTCTCATAGAACACAGTTAGATACGGCAACGAAACTTATACAGCTAAGCAAGGTCTCGAAGGACTCTCCAAGCTACAAGTTTGGCTCATTAGCCAGCTTGCTGAATGAAGAGTACCTTGGAACGTGCTATGCCAAGCTTCCTCGTAAGAAGGCACTCGGCATAGACGGAGTGAGTGTAGAAGAATACGGAGAATCGCTGGAAGCGAATCTTAAAGGATTGGTAGAACGGATGAAAAGCATGTCATACCGCCCACAAGCCGTTCGTACGAAGGAGATACCGAAAGACCGCGGCGGAACGCGCACATTGGGCATTCCCTCGACGGAGGACAAGATAGTCCAGAAAGGTATATCCTCAATACTAACGGCAATATTCGACCCAAGTTTTATAGAGTCATCCTACGGTTTTAGAAACAATAGGAGCTGTCACGATGCTTTGAAGAAGGTACATCAGGAGATAACCTTCAAGCCCGTAAACTATGTTATTGATGCAGATATTACATCATTTTTCGACACAGTTGACCATGAATGGTTAGTCAAGTTTCTGGAACATCGCATAAAGGACAAGAACTTTATCCGACTGATAATCAGATTCTTGAAAGCAGGCATCATGGATGAGGGAATAGTAAGAGCAAGCGACATGGGAACACCTCAAGGTGGTATCATTAGCCCAATCTTAGCAAATATTTACCTTCATTATGTGCTTGACCTCTGGTTCGAGAAACGTCTGAAGAAAGACCTTCAGGGTTATGCATCAATAGTACGGTATGCCGACGACTTTATCATATTGGTAGAACGGGAATCGGATTGCCAAGTGATACTGGAATCGCTAAAAGTACGGCTTGGAAAGTTCAACCTTACATTATCGGAATCCAAGACATCTGTGGTAAAATTTGGTCGTAATACGGACACAAATGACGAGCATAAACATCCGGGTACGTTTGACTTTCTAGGATTTACCCACTACTGTGGCAAATCTAAAGCAGGCAAATTCAAGGTATGTAGGCGGACAAGTAAGTCCCGACTCCGCCTTGGCATCCGAAAGGTGAACATATTCCTGAAAGGACACAAGAATTTTTATACGCTGCAAGAACTTTGGGAGAGCATGTCACGCATCCTTCGGGGACACTACCACTATTACGGAGTAAGTGAAAACCTGCAAGGATTATTGCGATATACATCCCGAGTAAGGAGACTTCTCTACAAATGGCTCAACCGCCGAAGTCAGCGGAAGAGCTACACGTGGGAGAGCTTTCAGCAATATTTACTCAAGTATCCATTACCGGAACCAAAGATATACGTAAGCTTTTACAAGCACTGAGTGCGGAATACAATTGAGGAGCCGTGTGAGGGAAATCCTCACGCACGGTTCTGCGAGGGGGAGCAATCAACAGCATCCAAGAAATACACATCCTAAGGCACAAAAGCAGAAATGCGGACACGGAGCTACGGTGGAATCTAAAGACTGTGGATTAGCTCTCTACTCGACAAGCGATACTCTCGGGAAGAAACAAACCAATCACAATCAATCTCTTATGAAACACATTTTTACTCTTTTCCTCTGCCTAACAAGCCTCATCACAATGAACGCGCAATCAGTATCACTCTTCAATATCGATGCGTCGGGCTTCCCTACTGTAAAAGCAAAATTCTTCGCTTTTGATGCAGCCAACAAACAGCAACGACCAAGCAAATCAGAGCTTACGATTACTGAAAATGGACAGCCGCGTACGATTACCAGTGTGACCTGCCCTCCTGATACTATTAAATCACTGTCGGTATGTATTATGGTCGATACGTATGGGTATGGGTTAATTAAGCTTGCTCAGGCAGGCACGCAGCGGCTGATTAATTACCTACTACCACCAAAAGATGAAATCGCTATCACTATAATGAATCAAGGGGTGCAGATTCATCAGGATTTTACTTCTGATACGGCAAAAGCTACAGCATCGGTAAATAGTATTCCGGGAGCATCCGGCGTTGATGTACAAAGCATGTTTTATTCTCCTTATACTGGTGGCGTACCATTCATTTCAGGACGTAAATCGGATAAAAAAATCCTAATACTTGTTAGTGACTTGCATTGTCCGAAACTAACTCTAGATGAAGCAAGGTTTTATCAAGATGCTGCTAAGAAAAATATTTCAGTGTATGCAGTCTTACTAGGCACTACTGACTATTCTGGTTTATTCAACAGAGTTGCGGCGAAGACTGGTGGAAAAGTGTTTGAAATGGTGAGAACGGAAGCTCAGATTACTAATATTTTTCAGGAGATTGAGCATATTGAACATCATATTCCTTGTGAAATTAATTGGACAAATGAAGCCGCCTGTTTAGCTGGAAAAAAGAATGTAGAATTATCGTGGCAAAGTAGCAAATCATTTGCAGATTACTCACCTCCGGTAATAGCAATAGCAAATCTACAGGTAGAACCCGCTATAATTGCCTTTGGCAAGCGACTTCCCACTACCACGAACGACAGAACAATCACGCTCACTTCACAAAATGCCGACTTTACCATAACAGGAATTATCCGCAAATATGGCTCGGCTGATTTTAAGGTTGTAAATACAACCTTTCCACTTTCAATCCCCAAAAACACAAGCAAAACGATAACACTTCAATTTGCACCGAGTGATTCTAGTCTGAACTACGCAAGTTTTGAAATTTTAACGGACAAATGTCCAGGTGCCTTCAGTGCTTATGGCGGCTTCAAAATCAAGAAAACCTCTGCTTCAACGCTGAAACTCACGAAACCTAATGGCGGCGAAGTATTTACTGTGGGAAGTGATACGCTGATAACATGGGAAGGAATCGCTCCCACTGACACGGTGAGTTTGGAATTCAGTGCGGACAACGGCGAGACGTGGAAACTGCTTACAACCAAGGCAACGGGGCTGAAATATTCTTGGCAAAATGTGCCTATGCCACCAAGCGCAAAGTGCCTGGTAAGGGTGAAACAAGAAGGTAAAGAGCCGATTGGCACATCACCAACCATCGAGTGGCAAAGGTCGCTCGGGGGAAGCGGATATGATGCGGCGTTTTCCATCCAACAAAGCACCGACAGCGGATATATTGTGGCGGGATATTCTACATCAAACGACGGCGATGTAACCACGAATCAGGGCATTTATGACTATTGGGTAGTGAAACTCAGTCAGTTAGGCGCAATCGAGTGGCAAAAGTCGCTAGGGGGAGGCGGGAGTGATAAGGCACGCTCCATCCAACAATGCACCGACGGTGGGTATATTCTGGCGGGATATTCTCAATCAAACAACGGCGATGTATCGGGGAATCATGGTGATTATGACTATTGGGTAGTGAAACTCAGTCCCGTAGGTGCTCTCGAGTGGCAAATTCCGCTAGGGGGAAGCAAGGAAGATTGGGCACAATCCATCCAACAGTGCACTGACGGCGGATATATTGTGGCAGGATTTTCTGGCTCAAAGGACGGCGATGTATCGGGGAATCATGGTGATACGGACTTTTGGGTGGTGAAACTTAGCCCCTTAAGCACTATCGAGTGGCAAACGTCGCTGGGGGGAGACTGGGGTGAAGCGGCTTACTCCATCCAACAAAGCACTGACGGCGGTTATATTGTAGCGGGATATTCTCAAATAAACAACGGCGATGTAACGGGGAATCATGGCAATAAGGACAATTGGATTGTGAAACTCAGCCCCTTAGGTGCCCTTGAGTGGCAAAAGTCGTTGGGGGGAAGCGGAATTGATTATGCCCAATCCATCCAACTAAGTGCCGACGGCGGGTATATTGTGGCGGGATATTCTCAATCAAACAATGGCGATCTAACGGATAATCATGGCGGTTTTTATGATTATTGGATTGTAAAACTGAGTTCTTTAGGAACTATCGAGTGGCAAAAGTCGCTGGGTGGAAGCGGGATTGATTATGGGCAATCCATCCAACAAAGTGCCGACGGCGGGTATATTGTGGCGGGATATTCTTCATCAAACGACGGCGATGTAACGGGGAATCAGGGTATGAATGACTTTTGGGTGGTGAAACTTAGTCATTTAGGTGATATCGAGTGGCAAAAGTCGCTTGGAGGAAGCGAGGACGAACAGGCGAATTCCATCCAACAAAGCAGAGACGGCGGGTATATTGTGGCAGGATATTCTCGCTCAAAGGATGGCGATGTAACGCGAAATCAAGGCTTCGAGGACTTTTGGGTGGTGAAACTTAGCTCTGATGAAGTAGCGTTGCAAGCCGACACCTCCGACGCAGTCTTCTCCATCATAGCACCCGAACCCACCCTCCAAAATCTCTCTATCGACATGGGCAAAGTCCTTGTCGGACAAAGTAAAGACAGCACTGTGCTTGGTATTATCTGTAATAAAGGTTCTGCGCCGCTGCATGTGCTTGGTATTGACATTACTTCGGGAGATTCTACTGACTTCACTATTCCCCGTGGAGCTGGCGATTTCTTCCTCGATTCGAATGAATGCCGGGATGTAATGTTTGGATTCGCACCGACGAAGGTTGGCGCGCGGAGAGCAAAAGCTACTATTCGTACAACCGTTGGTGATTTCATTGATACTATCTCTATTATTGGCGAAGGAATAGCGCCGGCACTTGCAATTGTGAATCCATTCATTGATTTCGGCAAAACTCTTGTTGGCACTCCAAAAGACAGTACAAAAGTCGTGACTATCAAGAATGTCGGCACGTCTGATCTGACCATCACGCAGACCGATTATAATGCCGTCAATACCACTAATTTTTCAACGATCACCGGTGGTAATTCCTTTACTCTCCAGCCCAATATGGAAGCAATCATGGACTTGCGTTTTCTGCCGTTTGATGTTGGCAGACGGAGCGGAATACTTCAGTTTCATTATAATGGTGTCGGCAGTCCGGCAACGGTTCAGCTCTTTGGTGAGGGAATAATCAATATCCCCGACACCGCCCGCACCACGGTCATCGCCCAAAACATCACCGCACAAGCCGGCGAAAAAGTGAATCTATCGCTCAAGCTCTTTAAGCCCACGAGAATGGATATTGTCGGCGCACCCACGGACTGGTATGCGAGAATTAACTACAACAAGTCCATTCTTTTTAATGAGCAAACAAGTAATGTATGTCCTGGTACGACAGATAGTTGCGTACTCGAGCTGACGGGAGTATATAATCCAAAAAGTGATGAATTGATCTCACTCCCCTGCATCGCGACGCTCGGGAATACCGACCATTCTCCTATCGTAATTGATACGTTTTATTGGACAAACAGCGCGATTGTGACCGATGTAGCCACACAAAACGGCACGATTACAATCACCGGCGTCTGCGAAGATGGCGGCGCACGATTATTCATTCCATCAAAAAATAGTACTTCCCTTGCTACGCGGCCGAATCCTGCGCAGGATAAGTTGCAGATTCAGTATGGTCTCCGCGAACCGCTGACCGTCACTTTGGAATTACTGACTATGACCGGGCAAGTCGTGCAGACGATTGTGAATAATCAAGCGCAAGCAGCAGGACAATATACACTTACGAATGACTTACATTTACTTGGGAATGGAGTTTATTTGCTCCGATTGCGGACGAATAAGGAATTGCTGACGACACGGGTGGATGTGGTGAAGTAGCCGTCCTGCCGAGAGTACCGCTTGTCGAGTAGAGAGCTAATCCACAGTCTTTAGATTCCACCGTAGCTCCGTGTCCGCATTTCTGCTTTTGTGCCTTAGGATGTGTATTTCTTGGATGCTGTTGATTGCTCCCCCTCGCAGAACCGTGCGTGAGGATTTCCCTCACACGGCTCCTCAATTGTATTCCGCACTCAGTGCTTGTAAAAGCTTACGTATATCTTTGGTTCCGGTAATGGATACTTGAGTAAATATTGCTGAAAGCTCTCCCACGTGTAGCTCTTCCGCTGACTTCGGCGGTTGAGCCATTTGTAGAGAAGTCTCCTTACTCGGGATGTATATCGCAATAATCCTTGCAGGTTTTCACTTACTCCGTAATAGTGGTAGTGTCCCCGAAGGATGCGTGACATGCTCTCCCAAAGTTCTTGCAGCGTATAAAAATTCTTGTGTCCTTTCAGGAATATGTTCACCTTTCGGATGCCAAGGCGGAGTCGGGACTTACTTGTCCGCCTACATACCTTGAATTTGCCTGCTTTAGATTTGCCACAGTAGTGGGTAAATCCTAGAAAGTCAAACGTACCCGGATGTTTATGCTCGTCATTTGTGTCCGTATTACGACCAAATTTTACCACAGATGTCTTGGATTCCGATAATGTAAGGTTGAACTTTCCAAGCCGTACTTTTAGCGATTCCAGTATCACTTGGCAATCCGATTCCCGTTCTACCAATATGATAAAGTCGTCGGCATACCGTACTATTGATGCATAACCCTGAAGGTCTTTCTTCAGACGTTTCTCGAACCAGAGGTCAAGCACATAATGAAGGTAAATATTTGCTAAGATTGGGCTAATGATACCACCTTGAGGTGTTCCCATGTCGCTTGCTCTTACTATTCCCTCATCCATGATGCCTGCTTTCAAGAATCTGATTATCAGTCGGATAAAGTTCTTGTCCTTTATGCGATGTTCCAGAAACTTGACTAACCATTCATGGTCAACTGTGTCGAAAAATGATGTAATATCTGCATCAATAACATAGTTTACGGGCTTGAAGGTTATCTCCTGATGTACCTTCTTCAAAGCATCGTGACAGCTCCTATTGTTTCTAAAACCGTAGGATGACTCTATAAAACTTGGGTCGAATATTGCCGTTAGTATTGAGGATATACCTTTCTGGACTATCTTGTCCTCCGTCGAGGGAATGCCCAATGTGCGCGTTCCGCCGCGGTCTTTCGGTATCTCCTTCGTACGAACGGCTTGTGGGCGGTATGACATGCTTTTCATCCGTTCTACCAATCCTTTAAGATTCGCTTCCAGCGATTCTCCGTATTCTTCTACACTCACTCCGTCTATGCCGAGTGCCTTCTTACGAGGAAGCTTGGCATAGCACGTTCCAAGGTACTCTTCATTCAGCAAGCTGGCTAATGAGCCAAACTTGTAGCTTGGAGAGTCCTTCGAGACCTTGCTTAGCTGTATAAGTTTCGTTGCCGTATCTAACTGTGTTCTATGAGACATATACGTTTCCGTTATACAATACATACAATTGTCAGCCCCTTGGCGCTGCATCAGAATTGAATGTTTCTGCATGCATACCTCTGCTTTCACAGAGCTTGACGCTACTATGGGCTAATCCGACTTCCACTATACCGTTACGCATTCTACTCCTTTTCGGATTTGGTTGCGCTTATGCCGAATGGCAAGTATAGTGGATATCCCAAGTTCCTGATATATCCGTTTGATATCATACTGCGGACTTAGACCCCGATGATGACTACATGCTCAAGCCATACGAGCATATAATTGTTGCATTCCTGTGCTAAGAAACAGTCTGCCATCATATAGTGGGCAATTACGGGGCTCAACACCTTCACTTGCGTTGCGGTCTGATATCTCCCTCGTCGTAGCTTCACTGTGTTTGTTACCTTACACAATGTACGATTATGGTAGCGGGTGGGTGGCTCCCTTCCCGCGAAGGATTTGCACCTTCTGAATATACCAAGCTTCGCTTGGCGCACCCGAGCGGTGCCCTCGGTGTCGCCGTCAAGAAGCATGCGCTCCATAGACAGCCACTGAGAGTATCACGAAGAAGTGATACCCTCAGGCGGAGGTACCTAGGGCCGCTCGCCAAGAAGCGAGGGGCTCAGAAGAACAATAAAAAACAATCAATAAAACCACTCTAACTCCATACTATGAAACATCTTTTTACACTCATTCTCTGCCTCGCAAGCGTATGTACCATGCACGCTCAATCTGTCTCGCTCTTCAATATCGATGCGTCGGGTTTCCCTACGATGAAGGCAAAATTCTTCGCTTTTGATGCAGCCAATAAACAGCAACGCCCGAGCAAATCAGAGCTTACGATTACCGAAAACGGGCAGCCGCGTACTATTACCAGTGTGACCTGCTCACCTGATACTGCTAAATCTCTTTCCGTTTGTATAATGGTCGATACGTATGGGTATGGACTCATCAAACTTGCCCAAGCTGGTACGCAACGGCTGATAAATTACCTTTTACCACCCAAAGATGAAATCGCCATTACGATGATGAATAAAGGTGTGCAGATTCATCAGGATTTTACTTCTGATACGGCAAAAGCTACTGTAAGTGCTACATCAATCCCTCCAGCACCCGGATATGTCGATGTTCAAAAGATGTTTTATTACCCTTATACTGGTGGTGTACCATTTATTTCCGGTCGCACATCGGATAAAAAAGTATTGATATTAGTCAGCGACTTGCATTGTCCGAAGCTTAATCTTGATACGGCAAGACTTTATCAGGATGCGGCTCAGCATAATATTTCAGTGTATGCAGTGCTGCTTGGTACTACAGATATTTCGGGTTTATTCAAACGGATCGCGTTAAAGACCGGTGGGCAAGTATTTGAGTCGGTAAGTACAGAAACACAGATTACTAATATTTTTCAGGAGATTGAGAGGAGAGAGCATAGTATTCCTTGTGAAATTACGTGGGAGAGCGGATCGGATTGTGAGCCCAGAATTGACGTAGGTTTAAATTGGAGTAATGCTACCTCAAAGACAACATATGAAATACAGAATTCTCAACTTGCTAATCTTTTAGTTACTCCAGCGCTTGTCTATATGGACAATACAACCCTGACATCATCCGAATTCACAGTACAATTAACATCTCAAAACGCAGATTTTATAGTAAATGACGTCATTCTAAAGTATGGATCTCAGGATTTTAGTATTGTGAATACAACATTTCCATTTTTAATACCTAAAGATTCGAGCAAACCAATCACACTCCGATACACACCTACAGATAAGAGTATAAAGTATGCAGACTTTGAAATACAAACTGACAAATGTTCTTCAGATTTGAGTGGTATAAGTGGAAAAGTCGGACAAAAAATTGGAGCTACAACTCTGAAACTCACTCAACCTAACGGTGGTGAAACTTTCCTAGCCGGAAGTGATACCGTGATTAAGTGGGTCGGTATAGCAAAGTCGGATACGGTATCTTTGGAGTATAGCATAGACAACGGAAATACTTGGAAAATCATAACGAAGAAGGCAAATAACTTACAATTTAACTGGAAGAATATTCCGAAGCCGGCAAGTACACAATGCAAGGTGCTGGTCAAACAATTAGATAAAGGAAAATATTCTAATAGTATTCTTGGAACTCAACTATTCGATCTTACCGGGCATTCCGGCTTTCTTACCAATTTCAACTGGAGTCCTAATGGTGCTATGGTAGCGACGACTAGCAATGACTATACCACGATAATCTGGGACGCTACTACATCTGTGAGGCTTCATACTTTACAAGGGCACATAGGTATTGTAAGAGCTGTAAGCTGGAGTCCGGACGGTGCGAAAATTGTTACTGCTAGTTCAGATAAAACGTTAAAGATTTGGGAGGTCGCCAAAGGTACTCTTCTCTATACCCTCCAAGGAAATACTAATTGGGTAGTAGCAGTACAATGGAGTCCGGATGGTTCAAAAATTGTTTCCTCGAGCTTGGATAATACAGCTACAGTTTGGGATGCTGCGTCCGGTACTAACCTATTGACATTAAATGGACATTCCAGACCAGTTACTGAAGTAAACTGGAGTCCAAACGGATCGAAGATATCAACGGTAAGTGAAGATCAAACAGCTATAATTTGGGATGCTACATCTGGCATAGCAATACATACATTAAGCATGGATGGCCATATAGCCATTAGCGCCAAGTGGAGCCCGGATGGCAATAAAGTTGGAACTGTCAGTTCGGATACTACAGCAAAAATATGGGATGTCAATTCTGGAAAACTTATACGTACAATCCATGAACATGATAATATTAACTCCTTGAGTTGGAGTCCTGATGGGTCGAAAGTAGCTACCGCAAATTCTGATGGCACTGCATCGATTTGGGATGCTTTTACCGCTACTAACTTTTTTATTCTAAAAGGTCATACAGGATGGGTTGCTGCTGTTGAATGGAGTCCTGATGGTTCAAATATTGCTACCATGAGTGGAGATTCTACCATAAGAATCTGGGGCGCAACAACCGGTATTCTAGCACACACCTTAAATGGAAATTCGAGTCGAATTATTGCCATGCATTGGAGTCCAGATGGCACAAAAATAGCAATAGCATCTTTGGATAATAAAGCAATTATATGGGAGGCAGCTAACGGTAAAAAACTGCACACATTAAGTGGTAATATGGGCTCTGTTGAAGTAGTAAAATGGAGTCCTGATGGAACGAGAGTAGCATCTGCAGGTGGAGATAAAACAATAAAAATCTGGGATGCTAATACCAGCGCAACAGTCTATACGTTGGACGCACTTTCTACTTATGTTATGGATTTTGACTGGTCACCAGATGGATCGAAATTCGCCACTGCAAGTTTTGATAATACAGCACGAATTTGGGATGCAACTACCGGTAAAATTATTTTTACTTTACCTTGTGATAGTAGAGTTACCGGAGTAAAATGGAGTCCGGATGGCTGGAGAGTTGCAACTGCTAGTCAAGGCACTTCAACAAAAATCTGGGATGCAACTACAGGTACACTTCTGCATACATTTACAGGCATTTTAACCCTTGCAATTTTCTGGAGTCCGGATGGCTCTAAAGTAGCTCAAGGAAATTTTGATACATTGAAAATATGGAATTCAGCTTCAGGCGTTTTACTCAATTCTATCACTGGTCACACTGCCCTAATTACTTCCATTAGCTGGAGTCCTGATGGGTCAAGAATTGCGACTTCCAGTGAAGATAAGACTGTAAAAATATGGATCGTCAAAACGGGAGCACTTGATTATACATTGCTTGGACATCTGGGTACTGTCTCTGCCGTAAGGTGGAATCCTGCTGGAACGAGAATAATCACATCAGGTTTTGATACTTCAGTTCTTGTTTATGATGCTATCAAGGGAAAATTATTGTATCCCTTGAACGGACATAAAAATTGGATATTTGCAATACGGTGGAGTCCAGATGGCTCTAAAATAGCTACAGCAAGTTATGATTCTACAGCAAAAATATGGGATGCTGATTCCGGTAAAAATTTATATACTTTATCTGGGCATAAAGGACCTGTTGTTGATATTAATTGGAATAATGATGGTTCGAAAGTCGCAACCGGAAGCTTGGATAAAACTTCTAAAATTTGGTTCATCGATAACGAAAATTTTTCTCTCCAAGCCGACACCTCCGACGCAGTCTTCTCCATCATTGCACCCGAACCCACCCTCCAAAACCTCTCCATCGACATGGGCAAAGTCCTCGTCGGACAAAGTAAAGACAGCACTGTGCTTGGTATTGTCTGCAATAAAGGTTCGGCTCCGTTGCATGTGCTTGGTATTGACATTACTTCGGGTGATTCTACAGATTTCACTATCCCACGCGGTGCCGGCGATTTCTTCCTCGATTCGAATGAATGTAGGGATGTAATGTTTGGTTTCGCACCGACAAAGGTCGGCCTGCGGAGAGCGCAAGCAACTATTCGTACAACCGTCGGTGATTTCATTGATACTATCTCTATTAATGGCGAAGGAATTGCGCCGGCGCTTGCAGTTGTCAATCCATACATCGATTTCGGCCAAACTCTTGTCGGTACGCCAAAAGACAGCACAAAAGTCGTAACCATCAAGAATGTCGGAACGTCTGATCTGACCATCACGCAGACCGATTATAATGCCGTCAATACGACTAACTTTTCAACGCTTGCAGGCGGTAATTCCTTTATTCTCAAACCCAATAAGGAAGCAATCATGGACTTGCGTTTTCTCCCGAATGATGTTGGCAGACGGAGTGGGATATTGCAGTTTCATTATAATGGTGTCGGCAGTCCGGCCACTGTACAGCTCTTCGGCGAGGGAATAATCAACATCCCCGACACCGCCCGCACCACCGTCATCGCCCAAGATATCACCGCACAAGCAGGTGAAAAAGTAAATCTATCCCTCAAGCTGTATAAGCCATCCGGAATGAATGTAATCGGAGCACCCACTGAGTGGTTTGCAAGAATCCATTACAACAAATCCATTCTCTTTAATGAACAGACAAACAATGTATGTCCCGGCACGACAGATAGTTGCGTACTAGAGCTTACAGGTGTGTACAATCCGAAAAGTGATGAATTAATCTCAATTCCCTGTAGTACCACACTCGGCAATGCCGATCATTCCACCATTGTCATCGATACATTTTATTGGACAAATAGCGCGATTGCAACCGAAGTAGCCACGCAGAATGGTTCAATTACTTTGAATGGAATCTGCGATGATGGCGGCGTTCGCTTATTCATTCCCGCCAAAAACAGCACTTCCCTTTCTTCAAGACCGAATCCGGCGCAGGATAAATTACAGATACAGTACGGTTTGCGCGAGCCGCTGACGGTGAGTTTGGAATTACTGACTATGACCGGACAAGTCGTGCAGACGATTGTGACAGGTCAATCGCAGACAGCAGGACAATATACATTGACAAGTGATGTGAGCTCGCTCGGCAATGGTGTGTATCTCCTTAGAATGACTACAAGTAAGGAAACCCTTACCTCGCGGGTCGATATTGTGAAATGATTATCAATGTGGCTTATTCCTCATGACATAAAATTCTACTACTTTTTTTGCAGGCGGTCGTATGAAACATCTTGTTACCCTTATTCTCAGCCTTGCCTGCATTCACACGATGAATGCTCAGTCACTGTCACTCTTCGGTATTGATGCATCGAGTTTTCCGCACATGAAAGGTAAATTCTATGCCTTTGATGCCGGCGGTAAACAGCAATACCCCCGCATCGGCGATTTCTCGATCACCGAAAATACCAAGTCGAGAGTCATTACCGGCGTGACCTGCCCCACGCCTACCCCTCCCAAGATACTATCCACCGTACTCGTTATTGATGTTAGCGGTTCGATGAAACGCCCAACCGGTTCATCAAAAAACATCGACATTGCCAAAACTGCCGCCTACACCTGGGTGCGCTCCCTCCCCCAAGATGCCGGTGAATGCGCTGTTACGAGTTTTGACAATCGAAATTATCTTAATCAGGATTTCACGACGGATGTCACTCTTCTCAATAATGCCATTAGTTTACTCGTGCCGCAGCAAGGCACCGATTATGATGCAGCCCTCCTGACTCCCATGGCCGGCGGACTCGAAGTCAGTAAAGCTGCCCGATTCAAAAAAGTAATTATCATGCTCACCGACGGACAGGGCGGCGGGAACCAATCAGCGATCATCTCCGAAGCACTCCGCCAAAACTGCGTCATCTATTGCGTTACCATCGGAATGCCCGCCCCTTCCATTCTCCATACTATTGCCGGCAGCACCGGCGGAATGGTGTTTGAAAATGTGCGTACCGAAGAAGAAGTAGAGCTTATCTATAAGAAAATTCACGATCTCGTGCAGGGAGATGGTCCCTGCGAAATCACCTGGGAGAGCAAGATTCAATGCAGTCTCAAAACTACGGACGTGGACCTGGTGTGGAATACTCCCAAGGTGAACTCCACCGTATCGTATCAGCCACCACAAAATGCTATTTCATCGATTAAAGTCTCACCGCCGAGCATCGCACTTAAGGAAGTCGATTTCCTTTCTCAGACGGATACAACCATCTTACTAACCGCTATAAATGACAGCATGTTGATTCTGAATATTATTCCTCTGCAGAGTTCGCCCGCCTTTACTCTCCTCGACGCCAATTTCCCTAAAATGCTTCCTCAAAACGGTAGCATGACCCTCACGCTGCGTTTTGTGCCCAAAGATTCTTCGTACCAATACGCCAGCTATCTCATCCAAACACCCGAATGCACCTACTCATTCAGTATTTCCGGAGGCGTGAATATCGTTCGTAATCCCACCGATAGCGTCTATGTGCCCAAGAAAAAGACCCCTCCGCCGACCCTCGTACTCACGCATCCCAATGGCGGACAAACATTTGTCATCGGCAGTGATACCGTCATCACCTGGAAAGGAATCGCCCCCTCGGACACCGTCTCCCTCGACTATAGCATCGACAGCGGTAAGGTATGGAAAACAATCATTCCCAAGACCACCGGACTCCAATATTCCTGGACATCGGTGCCGGCGCCTGTGAGCACGAGGTGCCTTGTACGTGTCAGTCAGCTACAACCAATTGATTCCATTGAAATTAACCCAACGTTAGTCTATTGGCATCCACAGAATGTTAGCGATGTGGCATTTTCACCCGATGGTAATTTCGCAGCAACCTCAGGAGATTCCACCGCAAAAATTTGGGATACTGATTCAGGAAAAATATACCGCGGATTCGTCGGGCATACCGGCGCAGTCAATGCCATTGCCTACAGTCAGGACGGAATTTCGCTTCTGACCGGCAGTAGCGACAGCACGGCAATTCTATGGAATATACTCAGCGGACAAAAAGCCCTCACCCTCCGCGGGCATACCGGACAAATAAATGATGTCGCCTGCAGCGTTGCCGCTTCCATCATTGCCACTACGGGAGATGACTCGACGGTGAAAGTATGGGATATGAAAACCGGGAAGAAACTCTATGATTTTAAACAGCATAGCGATGTTGTATATGGATTGGCCATCAGCGCTGACGGAACAAAAATTGCCTCCGCAAGCAAGGATAAGTCAATTATCATATGGGATATCTACACCGGGAAATCTATCAAAACCCTGGTCGGGCATAAGGGCTACGTATATTCTGTCGCTTTCAGCCCGGACGGCACGAAGCTTGGTTCGGTGAGTAACGACAACACAGCCCGCATTTGGGATATCTTCTCCGGCACGACCACCCTCACACTCCCCCATCAGGGCCTAGTTACCGATATCGCTTTCAGCCCGAATGGCAAGAATGTCATCACCGCCAGCAAAGACTATTATACCAGAGTATGGAATGCTACCACCGGTGCCGTGGTCAGACTCTTAGGCGGCAGTTCATCGTTCGTCCGCAGCGTGTGCTACAGCACCAACGGCAAACGTATCATTACCGGTACCAACAGCCGGGAAGCGGCAGTATGGGACGAACAAGGTCCCCTTCAAATCGACGAATCCGACTCGACATTTTCTATCGTCGCTCCCAAGCCGATGGCGACCGATGTGGCGATGGGGATATGTTCCGTCGGCAAAACAAAAGACTCGACTGTTTTTCCGCTCATTTGGAACGCCGGCTCGTATCCCTTTGGTGTGAAATCGATTGCCATCGTCGGTCAGGATGCGGCGCAATTTACATTGATTTCGGGGATTCCACCTGTCACGATAGCACCGCGTGACAGCCATGCTGTGGAGTTCCGCTTCCGCCCTACTTCGCCCGGCGTGAAAACGGCACAACTTGTCATTTATACGCAGTCCGACACGCTAAAAAGGCGTATCACCGGCGAAGGCGTAATCTCTGCTATCTCTGTAGTAGGTAAAGTAATTGACTTCGGCAAGGTACTCCTCAACACCTCCAAAGACACGTTGCAGACAATGACCATCCGCAATACGAGCGCGCAACCAATTGTCATCACATCAACCCGCCATGCAGGACCTAATATGGTTGATTATTCGACTCTTTCGGGTGGTGGGAATTTCACGTTGAACCCGGGCGATACCGCGAAATTAGACCTCCGTTTTGCACCCAAATATCCCGGCAGAACGAGCGGGAGAATTCTTTTTGAGTATGATGGAATTGACAGTCCAATCGCCGTGCAACTATTCGGTGAAGGTGTCAAACCCGGAGCGCAGATTCTTGCGGCAGGACTCACGATTCCACCCGTTGTTTGTTCGTCCGAAACAACCGATACCGTGCGCATTTTCAATCGTGGGACGGATACACTGCGGGTTACAAGCGCTGTAATTTCCGGAAGCAATTCTTCGGATTTTCAATTTGTTAACCCATTCACTTCATTTTCATTACTGCCGGACAGCATGATGTTTTTACCGGTGAAATTTGCCCCGGCGTCAAGTGGAATCAAGACTGCCATTCTCGAACTCCGCAGTAATTCATTAGTCGATACTCTCCTCCGACTACCGCTCACCGGTCAAAAAGATATCGTAGCCTTTTCGACGAATATTCAGAAAATTGATCTCGGAACGCTTTGTCCGAATGAAGCGCGGGATACGTCCATTACGCTTACAAATACCGGAACACTACGTTCGACATACCTTGTACAATCGCCGATTATTCATGCAGAATTGTCCGATTCTACGCTCAATTCTTCCGGCAGTACTTCTATCAAACTACAATTCCCGGGACGTGCAAGCGAAGGATTCATCGATGAAATAATCACCATCACCGACACGCTTTGCGGCTCTAAGTCCACGGTACAACTAATTGGAAACATTCAACTTCCACGTCTCACTTATCCGCCGTTCGTTGACTTTGGCGCTGTAGCCAATGGCGCTGTGGCTACGCTGGATATCATTGCAGTAAATAAAGATTCACGTTCAATAACGATAGCTCCGCCGCTGGGAATTACTCCGCCATTTACGATTATTTCACTCACTCCGCCGGCGGGAAGTGTGCTTGCTTTGGGGGATACGCTTAGGGTTCGTGTGCAGTATAGTGCCACCGGTTCGGTACCGAATTCGCAGATGATTCGATGGAGTACAATCACTCCATGCGCGGCGCTTGACTCGACCGAACTGCGCGTGAGTGGCCTTACGCATACACTCTTGTCGGTGGCTACGGTGACCTTCGATTCGGTTTGTGTGGGACAATCCCGGCAATTAAAAGCGCAGCTTTCCAACACTGGCAGCACTCCCCTGCAACTCCTTCGTGCCGAATGGATTACCAACGCAGGTTCGATGTTTTCTACAACCGTCACCCCGGCAAAAATCCTCGCACCGGGAACGACCGATTCGCTCGACATTACCTTCACGCCATCAGCAAGCGGTTTGGTGAATGCCGACCTTCGCTGGGTCGCTGATGTGGACACTGCCTTTACAACTGTCTCAGGCATCGGGAAAATATGCGCGACGAATCTCGACACAGCGCGCACGACAATTATCGCACCGAACATCACCGCAAAAGCAGGCGAAAAAGTGAATCTCACACTCACGATGACTAAGCCAACCGGCATGGAAATACTAGGCGCGCCGACGGAGTGGGTAGCGAGAATCCATTACAACAAATCCATTCTCTTTAATGAACAAACAAGTAATGTATGCCCAGGCACAACAGACAGTTGCGCGCTTGAGCTTACGGGTGTATATAATCCCAAAACAGAGGAATTAATCTCAATTCCCTGCATCACCACCCTCGGCAATACCGATCATTCTCCCATTGTCATCGATACTTTTTTCTGGAAAAATAGTGCAATAGTAACGGAAGTAGCCACACAGAATGGTTCAATTACCTTGAATGGCATCTGCGATGATGGTGGTGTTCGCTTATTCATTCCCGCAACTACTTCCACTTCCCTTTCCACGCGGCCGAATCCTGCGCAGGATAATCTACAGATACAGTACGGTTTACGTGAGCCATTGACAGTGACATTAGAATTACTAACCATGACAGGACAAGTCGTGCAGACAATTCTCAATAATCAAGCGCAAGCTGCAGGACAATATACACTTACCAGCGACCTGAGTGTACTGGGAAATGGCGTATATTTGCTCCGCTTGCGAACGAATAAGGAGATGCTGACGACGCGGGTGGATGTGGTGAAGTAGCCGTCCTGCTTTGAGAGTATCACTTCTTAGTGATGCTCTCAATGGAACGTTAGAAGCATGAGCTACACAGCCAACCACTGAGAGCATCACGAAGAAGTGATACTCTCAGGTGGAGACCCAAAAACCGCGATACTCTCGGAAGGACTAAAAAAAACCAAACCCAAAAACCGAGGGCATCGCTCGGAAGCGATACTCTCGGGGGGAGACACCGAGCCGCCCTAGCCAAGAAGCGAGGGGCTCGGGAAGAAAGAAGTAATACCCCCAACCACTGAGAGCATCACGAAGAAGTGATACTCTCAGAACAAAAACCGCGGGCATTGCTCCGAAGCGAACTTCTCGGGAAGAAGTACACGTAAGGAATTACCCACGACTTCTGTCGATTTACTATTATTCTGTATAACTTCAAGATAAATGAATGCTATAGATTCAATTACTTTTTCGGGCGGGACTCCTTATGAAGCAATTTCTACCTCTTCTGCTATGCTTTTTTTGCGCACATTCTTTGTTCGGACAGTCTCTGAATATACTCAGTATTGATGCTACGAACTACCCGGAAGTAAAGGCAAAGTTCTATGCCTACGACTCGACCGGCAAACAACAGTATCCCGGCATTAACGACTTTATTCTTAAAGAAGATAGCATTCCCCGAGTCATTACCCGCGTGACGTGCCCGCCTCCTGCCCCACCGAAAATCCTCTCCAGCGTTCTGGTCATGGATGTGAGTGAATCGATGAAATTCCCTGCGGCAAACCCAAACATCGAAATGGCGAAGGCTGCCGCACGTATCTGGTTTCAACATCTACCAGCGAATAAAGGTGAATGCGCTGTTACTAGTTTCGATGATATTAATTACCTCAACCAAGACTATACCAACGATACCTCCCGACTTAATGCTGCTATCAATCAGCTTGAGCCGGTGTATGGTACTAACTATGAAGCTGCGTTTATAAATCCTATGGCAGGCGGGCTATTAGTTAGTAAAAATGCTCGCTTTAAAAAGGTGATTATCATGATCACAGATGGCCAAGATACAAGGAGTAAAAATGATAGTATTATCGCAGAAGCAATTCGACAGAAATGTACCGTTTACTGCGTTACAATCAGTATGGATGCGCCAAAAATACTGAAAGAAATAGCAAGCAAAACGGGTGGGATAGCATTTGAAAATATCCGTACTACACAGCAAATTGAAGCGGCATATCTTAAAATCCTCGACATTGCTCAGGGTGAAGGTCCATGTGAAATTACATGGAATAGCGCACTGCAATGTTCGACAAAACCCATCAAAGTGAACCTCCAATGGGTCACTCAGAAAGCAGATGAGGTCTATTCACCTCCGGCAAATACGGTCTCTTCGATACAGATAAAGCCATCCAATGTGTATATTAAAGTCGATGATTTCTTGACTGTTACCGATAAAATAATCACCCTGACGGCACTCAAGGATAGTATGAGAGTTCTCGATGTGCTTCCGGTACATAAATACAAGGCATTTTCACTACTTGACGGTAATTTCCCGCGAACAATTCCCCAAAATGGCACTGCGACCTTCACCGTTCGCTATACGCCAATAGATTCAGCCGAACACTACGAAAGCTATATTGTTCTCACGTCATTTTGTTCCTATACCTTGAATGTAAAAGCAGGCACGCTGACGATTCCCGATCCACCCGACAGTGTGTATGTGCCCAGAAAGAAAAATCCTCTCCGCAATCTCAAGCTCACGCATCCGAACGGCGGTGAAACGTTTGTCATCGGTACCGATAGTGTGATCACGTGGACCGGTATTTCTCCCATGGATTCTGTCTCGCTCGACTATAGCATTGATAGTGGTAAGGTATGGAAAAATATAGTTCCTAAGACCACCGAGCTCCCCTTTCCGTGGCTGAATATTCCCGGACCGGCGAGTAAAAAATGTCTGGTGCGGGTGCGACAATTGCAGGAACGTGACTCTATTGAAATCCACCCGACGCTTGTGTATAAACACGCCAAAGCTGTCACCGGCGTGGCATTTTCTCCTGATGGATCCTTCGCAATTACCGCCGGAGATTCTGTCGCTAAACTATGGGACACCGATTCCGGGTCAATTGTCCGTACTTTCAAAGGACACACCGCTGAGGTGACGTCACTTGCTTACAGTCAGGACGGAAAATCGCTCATCACCGGAAGCAATGACAGCACCGTTAAAATATGGACTATTGCTAACGGACTGAATACCAAAACGTTACGAGACAGCACAGGAAAAATATCTGCCGTTGCCTGCGATTTTTCGAGTACGCAATTAGCCACCGCCAGTGAGGATTTTACGGCTAAAGTGTGGGATATGAAGACCGGCAAAACGACGTTTACCCTCACCGGACACACAGGCATCATTTATGGAATTGCCTATAATTCTATCGGCAATCGCATCGCCACAGCAAGCTCCGATAAATCGATAAAAATATGGAATGCGTACACAGGAGCACTGATGCAAACACTTACCGGACACAAGGGTTATGTCTATGCCGTAGCGTTTAGTCCGGACGATACCAAACTCGGTTCGGTAAGCAATGACAACACAGCAAAGATTTGGGATTTGGCGGCTGACACCGTAATCAGTAGTCTTGTGCATGGCAATATGGTTACCGACCTCGCTTTTAGCCCCGACGGCAAGCAAGTCATTACCGCCAGTAGAGATTATTACACCAAAGTCTGGGATCTTGCGACCGGCGCAGTCGTTCGCATGCTCGGTGGGAGCTCTTCGCCGGTAACGCATGTGAAATTCAGTTCCGACGGCAAGCGCATCCTCACCGGCAACAGCAGCAAAGAAGCCGCGGTATGGGACGATGTGCTTCCGGTGCAGGAAGATATATCCGACTCAACCTTTACCATCGTCGCACCGCAACCTGCCGCGACCGATGTGGCGATGGGATTGTGCGCTGTTGGCAAGAATAAAGACTCGACCGTAACTCCTTTTCTATGGAATCCCGGCACCTATCCCTACCGGGTGAAATCGATTTCTATCGCCGGTCAGGATGCTGCGCAATTTACGTTGATTTCGGGGATTCCTCCGGTTGATATTGCGCCGCGTGACAGCCATGCTGTGGAGTTCCGCTTCCGCCCTACTTCGCCCGGCGTGAAAACGGCACAACTTATCATTTATACGCAGTCCGACACGTTGAAACGGCGCATCACCGGCGAGGGCGTCACGCCTGCTATCTCCGTACTCGGCAATGTGATAGATTTCGGGAAAGTGCTCGTTAATACCACCAAAGACTCTCTTCAAACCGTGACTATCAGGAATTCCAGCGCGCAACCAATTGTCATCACATCAACCCGCCATGCAGGACCTAATATGGTTGATTATTCGACTCTTTCGGGTGGTGGGAATTTCACGTTGAACCCGGGCGATACGGCAAAATTAGACCTCCGTTTTGCTCCCAAATATCCCGGCAGAACGAGCGGGAGAATTCTCTTTGAGTATGATGGAATTGACAGTCCGATTGCCGTGCAACTATTCGGTGAAGGCGTTAAACCCGGAGCGCAGATTCTTGCGGCAGGACTCACGATTCCACCCGTTGTTTGTTCGTCCGAAACAACCGATACCGTGCGCATTTTCAATCGTGGGACGGATACACTGCGGGTTACAAGCGCTGTAATTTCCGGAAGCAATTCTTCGGATTTTCAATTTGTTAACCCATTCACTTCATTTTCATTACTGCCGGACAGCATGATGTTTTTACCGGTGAAATTTGCCCCGGCGTCAAGTGGAATCAAGACTGCCATTCTCGAACTCCGCAGTAATTCATTAGTCGATACTCTCCTCCGACTACCGCTCACCGGTCAAAAAGATATCGTAGCCTTTTCGACGAATATTCAGAAAATTGATCTCGGAACGCTTTGTCCGAATGAAGCGCGGGATACGTCCATTACGCTTACCAATACCGGCACACTACGTTCGACATACCTTGTACAATCGCCGATTATTCATGCAGAATTGACCGATTCTACGCTCAATTCTTCCGGCAGTACATCTATCAAACTACAATTCCCGGGACGTGCAAGCGAAGGATTCATCGATGAAATAATCACCATCACCGACACGCTTTGCGGCTCTAAGTCCACGGTACAAGTAATTGGAAACATTCAACTTCCACGTCTCACTTATCCTGCGTTCGTGGACTTCGGCGCGGTAGCAAGTGGCGCCACTTCAACGCTGGATATTGTTGCGGTGAATAAGGATGCACGTTCGATAACGATAGCGCAGCCGACGGGAATTACCGCGCCGTTTACGATTATTTCACTCACTCCGCTGGCGGGAAGTGTGCTTGCTTCGGGGGATACGCTTAGGGTTCGCGTGCAGTATAGTGCCACCGGTTCGGTACCGAATTCTCAGATGATTCACTGGAGTACAATCACGCCATGCACAACGCTTGACTCGACCGAACTGCGCGTGAGTGGCATTACGCATACACTCTTGTCGGTGGCTACGGTGACCTTCGATTCGGTTTGTGTGGGACAATCCCGGCAATTAAAAGCGAAGCTTTCCAACACTGGCAGCACTCCCCTGCAACTCCTTCGTGCCGAATGGATTACCAACGCAGGTTCGACCTTTTCTACAACCGTCACCCCCGCAAAAATCCTCGCACCGGGAACGACCGATTCGCTCGACGTTACCTTCACGCCATCAGCAAGCGGTTTGGTGAATGCCGACCTTCGCTGGGTCGCTGATGTGGACACTGCATTTACAACTGTCTCAGGCATCGGGAAAATATGCGCGGCGAATCTCGACACAGCCCGCACCACGATTATCGCACCAAACATCACCGCCAAAGCAGGTGAAAAAGTGAATCTCACACTCACGATGACTAAGCCAACCGGCATGGAAATACTAGGCGCGCCGACGGAGTGGGTAGCGAGAATCCATTACAACAAATCCATTCTCTTTAATGAACAAACAAGTAATGTATGCCCAGGCACAACAGACAGTTGCGCGCTTGAGCTAACGGGTGTGTACAATCCAAAATCAGAGAAATTAATCACGATTCCCTGCATCGCCACGCTCGGCAATACCGATCATTCGACCATTGTCATCGATACTTTTTTCTGGAAAAATAGTGCGATTGTGACCGAAGTAGCCACGCAGAATGGTTCGATTACTTTGAATGGCATCTGCGAAGATGGCGGAGTACGATTATTCATTCCCGCAAAAACCTCAACGTCCCTTTCTACCCGTCCGAATCCTGCGCAGGATAATCTACAGATACAGTACGGTTTACGTGAGCCATTGACAGTGACATTAGAATTACTAACCATGACAGGACAAGTCGTGCAGACAATTCTCACTAATCAAACGCAAGTGGCAGGACAATACACACTTACAAGCGACTTGAGTTCACTGGGAAATGGAGTATATTTGCTCCGATTACGAACGAATAAGGAGATGCTGACGACGCGGGTGGATGTGGTGAAGTAGCCGTCCATGCCGAGAGTACCGCTTGTCGAGTAGAGAGCTAATCCACAGTCTTTAGATTCCACCGTAGCTCCGTGTCCGCATTTCTGCTTTTGTGCCTTAGGATGTGTATTTCTTGGATGCTGTTGATTGCTCCCCCTCGCAGAACCGTGCGTGAGGATTTCCCTCACACGGCTCCTCAATTGTATTCCGCACTCAGTGCTTGTAAAAGCTTACGTATATCTTTGGTTCCGGTAATGGATACTTGAGTAAATATTGCTGAAAGCTCTCCCACGTGTAGCTCTTCCGCTGACTTCGGCGGTTGAGCCATTTGTAGAGAAGTCTCCTTACTCGGGATGTATATCGCAATAATCCTTGCAGGTTTTCACTTACTCCGTAATAGTGGTAGTGTCCCCGAAGGATGCGTGACATGCTCTCCCAAAGTTCTTGCAGCGTATAAAAATTCTTGTGTCCTTTCAGGAATATGTTCACCTTTCGGATGCCAAGGCGGAGTCGGGACTTACTTGTCCGCCTACATACCTTGAATTTGCCTGCTTTAGATTTGCCACAGTAGTGGGTAAATCCTAGAAAGTCAAACGTACCCGGATGTTTATGCTCGTCATTTGTGTCCGTATTACGACCAAATTTTACCACAGATGTCTTGGATTCCGATAATGTAAGGTTGAACTTTCCAAGCCGTACTTTTAGCGATTCCAGTATCACTTGGCAATCCGATTCCCGTTCTACCAATATGATAAAGTCGTCGGCATACCGTACTATTGATGCATAACCCTGAAGGTCTTTCTTCAGACGTTTCTCGAACCAGAGGTCAAGCACATAATGAAGGTAAATATTTGCTAAGATTGGGCTAATGATACCACCTTGAGGTGTTCCCATGTCGCTTGCTCTTACTATTCCCTCATCCATGATGCCTGCTTTCAAGAATCTGATTATCAGTCGGATAAAGTTCTTGTCCTTTATGCGATGTTCCAGAAACTTGACTAACCATTCATGGTCAACTGTGTCGAAAAATGATGTAATATCTGCATCAATAACATAGTTTACGGGCTTGAAGGTTATCTCCTGATGTACCTTCTTCAAAGCATCGTGACAGCTCCTATTGTTTCTAAAACCGTAGGATGACTCTATAAAACTTGGGTCGAATATTGCCGTTAGTATTGAGGATATACCTTTCTGGACTATCTTGTCCTCCGTCGAGGGAATGCCCAATGTGCGCGTTCCGCCGCGGTCTTTCGGTATCTCCTTCGTACGAACGGCTTGTGGGCGGTATGACATGCTTTTCATCCGTTCTACCAATCCTTTAAGATTCGCTTCCAGCGATTCTCCGTATTCTTCTACACTCACTCCGTCTATGCCGAGTGCCTTCTTACGAGGAAGCTTGGCATAGCACGTTCCAAGGTACTCTTCATTCAGCAAGCTGGCTAATGAGCCAAACTTGTAGCTTGGAGAGTCCTTCGAGACCTTGCTTAGCTGTATAAGTTTCGTTGCCGTATCTAACTGTGTTCTATGAGACATATACGTTTCCGTTATACAATACATACAATTGTCAGCCCCTTGGCGCTGCATCAGAATTGAATGTTTCTGCATGCATACCTCTGCTTTCACAGAGCTTGACGCTACTATGGGCTAATCCGACTTCCACTATACCGTTACGCATTCTACTCCTTTTCGGATTTGGTTGCGCTTATGCCGAATGGCAAGTATAGTGGATATCCCAAGTTCCTGATATATCCGTTTGATATCATACTGCGGACTTAGACCCCGATGATGACTACATGCTCAAGCCATACGAGCATATAATTGTTGCATTCCTGTGCTAAGAAACAGTCTGCCATCATATAGTGGGCAATTACGGGGCTCAACACCTTCACTTGCGTTGCGGTCTGATATCTCCCTCGTCGTAGCTTCACTGTGTTTGTTACCTTACACAATGTACGATTATGGTAGCGGGTGGGTGGCTCCCTTCCCGCGAAGGATTTGCACCTTCTGAATATACCAAGCTTCGCTTGGCGCACCCGAGCGGTGCCCTCGGTTTTTGGGAAAGGATTTTTGGGTAAGGATTTTGGGTAAGGAAAAACCAATCCAAAAAAATTCGAGCCGCTCGGCAAGTAGCTAACGCTCAAAAAGAAAGAAATAACAACCCAAAAACCGAGGGCATCGCTCGGAAGCGATACTCTCGGGAAGAACACCGAGCCGCCCTTGCCAAGAAGCGAGGGGCTCGGAAGAATAAAACATATTATAACGTATTACTATGAAACACCTTTGTACACTTTTCATCTGCCTTGCGAGCGTTTTTCACGGGAACGCTCAATCGCTGTCGCTTTTTGATGTGGATCCATCGGGCTTCCCTACTGTAAAAGCAAAGTTTTATGCATTTGATGCTGCGGGTCAGCAGCAGCGCCCAAGTATATCCGAACTCACACTAACTGAAAATGGGATACCACGTACGATTACGAACGTGAGCTGTCCTTCGCCTCTGCCACCGAAGGCGCTCTCGTCGGTATTGGTTATGGATGTCAGTGGATCTATGGGTGTGGGAGCGCCAAGTAATATGGAAATAGCGAAAGGAACCGCAAAAGTCTGGGTAAATAATTTACTGTCCGGTCAAAGTGAGTGTGCAATTACAAGTTTTGATGGATTTAATTATTTGAATAAGGATTATACAGATAACAAAGCTAAATTGTTTGATGCACTCACTATCCTTACTCCCCAAGGAGGTACAGATTACGATGCAGCACTTATTAGCCCAAAAGCAGGAGCTTTACAAATAATTAAAAAGGGAAAGTATGCGAAAATACTAATACTGATAACCGACGGATTGAGCACCGGAACAGAGGATTCTATTATTTCCGAGGCAAATCGACAGAATTGTGCTATTTATTGCGTAACAATCGGGATGAATGCTCCGATTATTCTTAAAAATATTGCCAAGAGAACAGGTGGGCAGGTTTTTGAGAACATAACTACTGTTCAAAAGGCAGAAGAGGTCTCACGAATAATTTTAGAAACCGCACAAGGGAACTCACCATGTGAAATTGAATGGATAAGCGGAATAACTTGTAATTCAGCAAACAAATCAGCCGAATTGAAATTAAACAATCAAACCTCAATTGCTACATATTCCCCTGCTGTTAATGCTATTCCTTTTTTACAAGTTAGTCCGTCAATTCTTTCATTCGGGAAAAAACTCCCTATGACAGTAACGGATACAACAATCACACTCACCGCACATAACGGTGATTTCGTACTAACAGGGATTAAACTTAATTTTGGATCAGCAGCATTTTCTGTTGTAAACACTAGTTTTCCCATAACCATACCAAAAAATACAAGTACAAACATCATTCTCCGCTTTGCACCAACCGATTCAAATTCTTGTTTTGCTAGTTTTGAAATCTTAAATGATATGTGTCCGGCATACTTCAGTTCCGTTGGTGGTTTCCCGGGCGTAAAGATGAAAACACCCACCTTAAAATTACTAAAACCAAATGGAGGAGAATCATTTGTAATTGGTAGTGATACCCTGATTACATGGGAAGGAATTTCCCCCTCTGATACAGTAACATTACAATACAGCATTGATAATGGAGCTAACTGGAATCTGCTCACAAATAAAGCTACAGGACTGAAATATATATGGAAGAATATTCCTAAGCCAACAAGTACTAAGTGCCTTGTGAAAATAATACAAGGAGAAAACGGTAGAAACTACGAAAAGACTCCGACCATAGAATGGCAAAAAAAATACGGTGGAACAAATAATGATGCAGCACATTCCATTCAACAGACAATTGACGGTGGTTATATAGTTGCCGGAGAGGCAACTTCAACCGATGGGGATGTGATAGGGAAACATGGCTTTATCCTTCAAGATTTTTGGATATTAAAATTAAATTCAATAGGTGCTCTTGAGTGGCAAAAAACACTTGGTGGAACAAGTTTTGAATATGCCAACTGTATCCAACAAACGCTTGATGGGGGTTATATTGCTGTAGGCTATACATCTTCGAATGATGGTGATATCACTGAGAATAAAGGCTATGAGGATGTTTGGATTATTAAACTGAATAGTTTAGGAACTGTCGAATGGCAAAAAACTTTTGGAGGGAATAGTTATGATCGAGCACTTTCTATTCAACAGACAAAAGATGGAGGTTATATTTTTACAGGACACACTATGTCAAATGACGGAGATGTATCCGGTAATAAAGGAGGTTGGGACGTTTGGACAGTAAAGCTAAACCCAGTTGGAGTTGTGGAATGGCAGAAAACGTATGGAGGAACAAAAGATGACATTGCTAACTCAATTCAACTGACTAATGACGGCGGATACATTATTACCGGTTACTCATATTCAAATGACCTGGACTTATCCGATAACAAAGGGTTATCAGATTTTTTGATTATAAAAATAACGTCAACAGGTATCCTCGAATGGCAGAAAACGTATGGAGGAACTAAAGAAGACTATGCTAATTCCATTCAGCAGACTAATGACGGGGGATATATTGTTGTAGGATATACATTTTCAAATGATGGTGACATCACTAATTTTAAGGGTGTTACTGATTGGTGGGTACTCAAATTAACTTCAAAAGGTATGATTGAATGGAACAAATCAATCGGAGGAAATGGAAGTGATGATGCAAATTCAATACAACAGACATCAGACGGAGGATATGTTGTAGCTGGGTGTGTTTATTCAAAAGATTGGGATACGACTTATTCGGGTATCCTTCCCACTTCTGTGGTTGTAAAATTAACACCTAATGGAGCAATTGAATGGCAAAAGCCCTGTGGAGAAGAGTGTGCTCTTTCCGTTAAACAGACTAATGATAATGGGTACATTGTTGCCGGATTTGGGCGTGCAAAAGGCAGAACTATTGTTATGCTTATATCGAAATTGAGTCCCGAAGGCGGATATTTGCAGGCAGATAGTTCGGATGCAGTATTTTCGATTGTTTCACCTTCACCATTAAGCCATGATTTGGATATGAAACAATGTATTGTTGGAGGTGTAAAAGATTCTGTGATTACGTCATTTATCAGTAATGCCGGTTCGTATAAGTACAGAGTTGATTCTATCTATTTCCAAGGTTCTGATGCAGGTTCTTTCGCTTTAGTATCAGGTATTCCACAATATGAGCTTGGAGTTGGAGCTGTCAAGCCAACAGAATTTAGATTCATACCGCAAAGACCTGGATTGCATACTGCAACTATAAATATAATAACACAATCTGATACATTGCACCAAACAATTATTGGCGAAGGGATTGCACCAATACTTGCAATTGTGAATAATCTTATTGACTTTGGCAAAGTGGTGGTCAATTCTTCAAAAGATACCCTTCAAGCTTTTACTATTAAAAATATAGGTTCCGCGCCGCTTACGATTACTGCTATACACCACGTTGGACCAAATGATGTAGATTTCACTACGTTGAACAGCGGAAACACAGTAAACATAGCACCCGGAGAAATAGGAAAAATAGACCTACAGTTTTCACCTAAAGACGTCGGCAGAACGAGCGGAAGATTATTGTTTGACTATAATGGTATCGGCAGTCCGGCGGCTGTCGTGTTATTCGGAGAAGGAATTATCAAGCCGTCTATCACTTCTACTGCGGAAATTACCTTCGATTCTGTCTGCATCGGTCAACGCAAAACTATTAGCGCGATTGTCAAGAATGAAGGCAGGGACAGTATCCAACTCTTGCGCGCTGAATGGAATACAAATGACGGCAATGTGTTTACCACAAACCTGCAACAACAAATGCTCGCCGCTGACTCCAGCATAACTCTACCAATAGACTTCTCCCCTACTACTCCCGGTTCTGCACTCGGAGAAGTACGCTGGATAGCCGACCAAGACACCGCATTTACAACCATCACGGGAATTGGAAAAAATTGCGCGACGAATCTCGACACAGCGAGAACCACGATTATCGCACCGAACATCACCGCCAAATCAGGCGAAAAAGTGAATCTCACCCTCAAATTATTGAAGCCAATAGGTATGGCAATAGTCGGCGCTCCTACCGAATGGCAGGCGCGTATCCATTACAACAGTTCCATACTCTTTATCGAAAATCTAAGCACTGTATGTACAGGCACGACAGACAGTTGCGCGCTGGAGTTGACGGGTGTGTATGATCCGACAACGGATGAATTAATCTCCATTCCCTGCGTCACGACGCTCGGAAATACCGATTACTCACCCATAATCATCGATACTTTTTTCTGGAAAAACAGTGCGATTGTGACCGAAGTAGCCACGCAAAATGGATCGATTACTCTGAATGGAGTATGCGAAGATGGCGGAGTACGATTATTCATTCCCGCAAAAACCTCAACGTCCCTTTCTACCCGTCCGAATCCTGCGCAGGATAATCTGCAAATACAGTACGGTTTGCGTGAACCATTGACAGTGACATTAGAATTACTAACCATGACAGGGCAAGTCGTGCAGACAATTCTCACTAATCAAACGCAAGTGGCAGGACAATATACTCTTACCAGCGACCTGAGTGTACTGGGAAATGGCGTATATTTGCTCCGCATGCGAACGAATAAGGTGATGCTGACGACGCGGGTGGATGTGGTGAAGTAGCCGTCCCGCTTTGAGGGTATCACTTCTTAGTGATGCTCTCAATGAACAATGAAAGTGATATGAAGTATGCGCCAAGAAGCACGCGCTACACAGCAAACCACTGAGAGCATCACGAAGAAGTGATACTCTCAGGTGGAGACCCAAAAACCGAGGGCATCGCTCGGGTGCGCCAAGCGAAGCTTGGTATATTCAGAAGGTGCAAATCCTTCGCGGGAAGGGAGCCACCCACCCGCTACCATAATCGTACATTGTGTAAGGTAACAAACACAGTGAAGCTACGACGAGGGAGATATCAGACCGCAACGCAAGTGAAGGTGTTGAGCCCCGTAATTGCCCACTATATGATGGCAGACTGTTTCTTAGCACAGGAATGCAACAATTATATGCTCGTATGGCTTGAGCATGTAGTCATCATCGGGGTCTAAGTCCGCAGTATGATATCAAACGGATATATCAGGAACTTGGGATATCCACTATACTTGCCATTCGGCATAAGCGCAACCAAATCCGAAAAGGAGTAGAATGCGTAACGGTATAGTGGAAGTCGGATTAGCCCATAGTAGCGTCAAGCTCTGTGAAAGCAGAGGTATGCATGCAGAAACATTCAATTCTGATGCAGCGCCAAGGGGCTGACAATTGTATGTATTGTATAACGGAAACGTATATGTCTCATAGAACACAGTTAGATACGGCAACGAAACTTATACAGCTAAGCAAGGTCTCGAAGGACTCTCCAAGCTACAAGTTTGGCTCATTAGCCAGCTTGCTGAATGAAGAGTACCTTGGAACGTGCTATGCCAAGCTTCCTCGTAAGAAGGCACTCGGCATAGACGGAGTGAGTGTAGAAGAATACGGAGAATCGCTGGAAGCGAATCTTAAAGGATTGGTAGAACGGATGAAAAGCATGTCATACCGCCCACAAGCCGTTCGTACGAAGGAGATACCGAAAGACCGCGGCGGAACGCGCACATTGGGCATTCCCTCGACGGAGGACAAGATAGTCCAGAAAGGTATATCCTCAATACTAACGGCAATATTCGACCCAAGTTTTATAGAGTCATCCTACGGTTTTAGAAACAATAGGAGCTGTCACGATGCTTTGAAGAAGGTACATCAGGAGATAACCTTCAAGCCCGTAAACTATGTTATTGATGCAGATATTACATCATTTTTCGACACAGTTGACCATGAATGGTTAGTCAAGTTTCTGGAACATCGCATAAAGGACAAGAACTTTATCCGACTGATAATCAGATTCTTGAAAGCAGGCATCATGGATGAGGGAATAGTAAGAGCAAGCGACATGGGAACACCTCAAGGTGGTATCATTAGCCCAATCTTAGCAAATATTTACCTTCATTATGTGCTTGACCTCTGGTTCGAGAAACGTCTGAAGAAAGACCTTCAGGGTTATGCATCAATAGTACGGTATGCCGACGACTTTATCATATTGGTAGAACGGGAATCGGATTGCCAAGTGATACTGGAATCGCTAAAAGTACGGCTTGGAAAGTTCAACCTTACATTATCGGAATCCAAGACATCTGTGGTAAAATTTGGTCGTAATACGGACACAAATGACGAGCATAAACATCCGGGTACGTTTGACTTTCTAGGATTTACCCACTACTGTGGCAAATCTAAAGCAGGCAAATTCAAGGTATGTAGGCGGACAAGTAAGTCCCGACTCCGCCTTGGCATCCGAAAGGTGAACATATTCCTGAAAGGACACAAGAATTTTTATACGCTGCAAGAACTTTGGGAGAGCATGTCACGCATCCTTCGGGGACACTACCACTATTACGGAGTAAGTGAAAACCTGCAAGGATTATTGCGATATACATCCCGAGTAAGGAGACTTCTCTACAAATGGCTCAACCGCCGAAGTCAGCGGAAGAGCTACACGTGGGAGAGCTTTCAGCAATATTTACTCAAGTATCCATTACCGGAACCAAAGATATACGTAAGCTTTTACAAGCACTGAGTGCGGAATACAATTGAGGAGCCGTGTGAGGGAAATCCTCACGCACGGTTCTGCGAGGGGGAGCAATCAACAGCATCCAAGAAATACACATCCTAAGGCACAAAAGCAGAAATGCGGACACGGAGCTACGGTGGAATCTAAAGACTGTGGATTAGCTCTCTACTCGACAAGCGATACTCTCGGGAAGAACACCGAGCCGCCCTAGCGAAGAAGCGAGGGGCTCGGGAAGAATAACACATACTATACCTACATGATATGAAATATCTTTTTACCCTCTTTCTCTGCCTGACAAGCGTTATTCATACTCATGCCCAATCGCTCACTCTCTTCGACACGGATGCCTCGGCCTTCCCTACGCTGCAGGCGAAATTCTATGCGTTCGATGCTGGGATGCAACAGGTGCGCCCCTCTGCCACCGAACTTACCCTCACCGAGAATGGAATTCCACGCACTATTACACGCGTACAATGCCCTCCACCGGCGTCGCAGCCCATCGCTCTCTCGTCCGTACTCACTGTGGATGTGTCCGGATCTATGATGCTGCCCTCGTCAGCGGGAACGCCCAATATCGAACTTGCCAAAGCGGCAGCAAGAGCATGGATTACCGGCCTACCCGCCGGAAAGTCGGAATGCGCTCTTACTAGTTTTGACGATAAAAGTTATGTGAATCAAGATTTTACAACCAGCCGCACGAAGCTCGAGAATGCGCTGGTAACGCTCACGCCGAGTGGGGGAACCGATTACACGATGGGTTTGCAGCAGCCACTATCCGGTTCGCTCGAGATATCATCCCGCGGACAATTCAGGAAAGTAATTATCTTTCTCACCGACGGCTTGCCTACATTCAGCCCGAATAGTGCCGCCATTATTGCTGAAGCAAAACAACAGAATTGCCCTATCTTCGCCGTCACGCTCGGAATGACCTGCCCGCAAGTACTCAGGGATATTGCCACACAGACCGGCGGACTCTGGTATGATCATGTCACTACAACCCAAGAAGCTGAAGATGTTTATCGAATGATACTTCAAATCTCGCAAGGGGCATCGCCATGCACTGTTACCTGGGAGAGCGCCCCCACGCCCTGCTCTGCCGAATCAACGTCCGTCGAGCTGCGCTTGCAGGCGGTGCACGCGACAGCCATGTATTCACCGCCTGCCAAGGCAGTGGCTTCACTTGAGGTGCGCCCTCCGTTTGTGACCTTCGGCGCGCAACGCGTCGCACAGCAGGTGGACAAGGTACTGACACTCACGGCCCATGCTGCCGACATGCGGATACTTGGCATTACCCGCACCCATGGTTCACCGGATATGTCCGTCGTCAGCCCCACATTTCCCATAGTTATTCCGAAGAATACTTCCGCTTCCGTTACCTTACGCTTCACACCTGCTGACTCGGGAATGAAATATGCGGGTTTTGAAATTCTGACCGACCGCTGCGGCGCAAGTTTTGGCGCATCGGGAGGATTCCGCACCATTCCCACTACCTCTCCTACCCTCCGCCTGACACATCCCAATGGCGGTGAGGTCTTTATGGTAGGTAGTGATACGGTCATCACCTGGAGCGGAATTGCCCCCTCCGATACAGTTATGCTGCAGTATAGTGTCGATGCGGGAACCACCTGGAAGACGCTGAATACCGCGGCTGCCGGACTGCAGGAAATATGGAAAAATATTCCCCAACCGGCGAGTAATCAATGCCTTGTGCGCGTGCAACAGTCGCCTTTCGGCAGGAGCAATCTGACTCCCGGAAGCATGCAATTTAATCTCACCGGACATGCTTCGACCGTGACGCATGTTCAATGGAGCGCTGACGGAACGAAAGTAGTCACCACGTCATCGGACCATACCGCCAGAATTTGGTCCGCCACTACGGGAGAAGTACTCCATACCCTCACCGGACATTCCGCAAAAATTGTCGATGCCGTGTGGAGCCCCGACGGGTCACACATTGCCACCGCAAGTATGGATCATACGGTACGAATCTGGTCGGCCGATAACGGCACGCAGCTCCATGTGCTCAGTAACCACACCGGCGGAGTGACCTGCATCGACTGGAGTCCGGACGGAGCTCGCCTGGCAACCGGGAGTGAAGATAAATCTGTGAATATCTGGTCCGCTACTAACGGCACCTTACTCATGAAAATGCAAGGACATACAGACATCATCAACGAAGTACGGTGGGATCCAACATCCACCTTTGTTGCCTCAGCGTCATGGGACAAAACCACATTTATCTGGAATTGTATCACCGGCGACACGGTCGTGCGATTAGGTGGCCATGCGGCGCAGGTGACGACAGCACGGTGGAGTCCGGACGGCACTCTGTTGGCAACCGGAAGCGCCGACAAAACAGCGATTCTGTGGAAAGTGACGACCGGAACGGTTGTCCGTCAATTCCCGTCACCATCTGCAGTATTTTCGATTCATTGGAGGCCGGATGGTGCGCAGATCTCGATTGCCAATGATGATTCTTCGAGAATTTGGGATGTGTCGGGGAGTAGCAGTTCGCCGGTATTTACGTTGTCGGGACATTCCGCCGGCTCCGGCAAAGGGAGCTGCTGGAGTCCGGATGGACAATTTATTCTCACGGCAGGATGGTATTATCTCTACACGTCCTTTGTCGATCCAACTGCCCGGATTTGGGATGCGGTGACAGGACAAGAACGCTATGCATTAAAAGGACATACGGGGTTTTTGACATCAGCATACTGGAGTCCGGACGGTGCACAGGTGGCCACCTCAAGCGATGATCAGACTGCCAAAATTTGGTTACTCGACACGAGCCCTCTTCAGGAAGATCAATCCGACGCCGTCTTCAGTATTGTCAAGCCGCAGGCGGCTGTGCAGTCTATTGACATGAAGCAGTGTTTGGTAGGAAATTCTAAAGATTCTCTTATCTCTGCATGTAGCGCTAATACCGGCGCATATCCATGCAGAATTGACTCCATGTATTTCACAGGCGCTGATGCCGGCGCGTTTGCCTTGGTTTCGGGTTTACCACGCTATACTCTCGCCGTAGGAGCGAGTCAATCTATTGAATTTCGCTTCATCCCCGTTCGTACCGGCATACACACGGCGACCCTGCATTGCATTACCCAATCGGATACACTTCAGGCAGTAATTACCGGTGAAGGAATCCCTCCTGCCGTCTCTATCGTGAGCGCCGCTATCGACTTCGGGCAGGTACCACTTGGCAGCCAAAAAGACACGCTCAAAGCCGTCACCATCCGGAACAACCGTTCCGTTCCCCTCGTCATTACCGCTACACGGCACAGCGGACCAAATGCCGTGGATTTTACCACGCTCTCCGGTGGCGGCAGCTTTGTGCTTGGTCCCAATGATACGGCACGGCTCGATTTGGCGTATCTGCCAGCGACCGAAGGCCGTACGAGCGGACAGCTTCTCTTTGAATATAATGACCTTGGCAGCCCTGCTCGCGTTCAGCTGTTCGGTGAAGGTGTGCCGCTGCGAACGACTATTCTTGCCGAAGACATTACAGCCCGAGCCGGCGATACGGTCTCCCTGCGACTCACTCTTGGCAAGACAAGCGGAATGCAGCTTCAGGGAGCTCCGACGCAGTGGAAAGCGCGGGTCCATTATAACCCGTCAATGCTATACTGCCTGCAACCGGGAATCGTATGCAGTGGTACATCCGACAGTTGCACGCTTGAGCTCTCCGGCTCGTATAATTCCGGTACGGATGTTCTCATTGCCCTGCCCTGCATTGCGACGCTTGGTATGACCGATCATTCAGCACTCGTGATTGATGAATTTGAATGGACGAACAGTGCTCTGCAAACGCAGGTCATCACATACAACGGTGCCATCCGCCTGGTACCTATCTGTGATGATGGCGGCGTACGACTGTTTATTCCCGCGAAAAATGCTCTCTCCCTTGCCACACGGCCGAATCCCGTGCAGGATCGTCTGGAGATACATTATGGCCTCCGCGAACCGCTCACGGTCACCCTTGAGCTCCTGACAATGACCGGGCAAATTGCTGAGACAATTATGAGCAAACAGCCGCATGCAGCCGGAGAATATAGTCTTACCCGGGAACTGACTGCACTGGAAAATGGTGTATATTTGCTTCGTATGGTGACAAATAAAGAACTCCTGACGACAAGAGTGGATGTGGTGAAATAACCGGACAATTCAACAAATTCTATGCTCACTTTGCTCCCATGCCTATGATACGCTTTCTCTACCTGCTGCTCTTCAGTATCGCCTTTGCTCTTCCTCTTCATGCCCAATCGCTGCGATTATTTGGAATTGACGACTCGGGCTATCCGGTGATGAAAGCAAAATTCACGGCATTCGACGCCACGTGGACGCAGCAGTCACCGTCGATTCCGTCACTCTTTCTCACGGAAAACGGTATTCCCCGAACGATTACCAATGTGCAGTGTCCGCCACCGCAAACTCCTGCCGTGGTGTCACTTGCGATGAGTATAGATATTTCGTCTTCTATGCATTCAACAGTCGAATGGGCGAAAAATACGGTAGCCGAACTCTGCTCGCTGACGGTGTTTCCGATGTCCGACTTCGCTCTCCAGACCTGTGATGACCGTGCGCTCATTGTGCAGGACTTTACCAAGGACAAGACCAAAATCACCGATGCCTTGCCGGGAATTGTAGCCGAGGGTGGCAATGACTTTACCGAACATTTATTACACCGTGTGACCGGACTGCTGAATGTAGCGAAGAACGGAACGAACAAGCGCATTGCGGTGCTCTTTACCGATGCGTGGTGGTTTCAACTAACGCCGGCCGAACTCCTTGAATGCAAACGTATTTGCGACTCGAATAAGATACAGTTTATCGCCGTAATTTATTCCAGACCGGAAACCGAACCCAATGGAATTAAGCTTTCGCTTCGGGAGCTTGCATCCCATACCGGCGGTATGATGTACGATGGTGTATATTCCAAAGAAGATGCAATTGCGATTGCCGCCAAGATACAGATAGCGGCTCAGGGAAGCGTCGGTGACTGCGATATTACCTGGGAAAGCGGAGTCTTCTGCACACCCGAGCCGGCGACGACTATCAATGTCGCCTTGTCATGGAATGGGACACCGGCAAAATCTTCGTACGAACTCCCTCTTTCGTCCGCTGCGTCACTCTCAGTGACACCGAATTTCATCTCATTTGGCAAAATTCCTCCCCTTGCTATTGCCGATACTATCCTCACCGTGACAGCCCATAATGCCGACTTTACGCTTACCAATGCGATTATTAATGTCGGTTCGGCGATATTTTCGATTGTCAGTCCGACCTTCCCGGTGACCATTGCTGCTAATACTTCCCGGCAGCTCACCCTCCGCTGCGCGCCGATTGATTCATCGCTGAGCTATGTATCCTATCAACTTCTGAGCGATAAATGTTCGGTCGAATTCAGCGCTAATGGCGGCTACGGCGGAGTAAAAAGTCATACTCCCACCCTACGGCTCACACATCCGAATGGTGGCGAAGAATTTCTCGTCGGTGCCGATACGGTCATCACGTGGAATGGCATTGCAGCATCCGACACGGTGCGGCTGCTCTATAGTATTGATAATGGAACAAGTTGGATAAAAATTACCGATAAAGCCACCGGCCACCGCACGGCGTGGAAAGACATCCCCAAGCCGGTCAGCAAGCGATGCCTGATGAAGGTACAACTGAAAGCAGGGTCCGTCGAACCCACCGGTATCGAGTGGCTCAAAACCTTCGGCGGCAGCGCCGGTGACCGATCATTCTCCGTGCGGCAGACTAATGACGGTGGATATGTGCTAGCCGGCGAAAGTGAATCTACCGACGGCGATGCATCAGCCGGAAAAGGTATGTCGGACGTATGGATTATCAAGCTCAATGCTCTCGGTACAATCGAATGGAAACGCCGCTACGGAGGCAGTCGCAGCGATGGCGCACATTGTATCCGGCAAACACTCGACGGCGGCTATATCGTTGCTGGATATAGCGATTCGAACGATGGCGACATCAAATCGACAAAAGGTTCGCGCGATGCCTGGATCCTCAAGCTCAGCAAACTCGGTATCATCGAATGGCAGAAAACAATCGGCGGAAGCAAGGACGACGAGATTCTCTCGATTGAGCAAAATACCGATGGCTCGTATATTGCCGCCGGCTGGAGTGAATCATCCAACGGAGATATTCCGATTAATCGCGGGAATGCCGATGCATGGGTTATGAAGTTTAATCCTACCGGAACACTTGCATGGCAATATACGTATGGCGGAACGAACGCCGATTTTGCTGAATCTATCGTACCCACACTCGACGGCGGATATATCTTCGCCGGACACACCTACTCTCAAAATGGAGATATCACTGCCAATCACGGACTCTACGATTACTGGGCAGTCAAAATACGATCGTACGGAACACTCGAATGGCAAAAGACATACGGCGGTACAGGCAATGAATACGCGAAATCTATCCGGCAATTGGCAGACAGCAGCTATATTGTAGCGGGCTACTCCGACTCCAAAAACGGCGACCTGACGGTCAATCAAGGCAGCACCGATGCATGGCTCCTCAAGCTCAGTCCTGTGGGAATGATTCAATGGCAGTCCTCATTCGGCGGCAGCGGCAGCGACTATGCGACGTCAATTCTCCCAACCGTCGATGGCGGCTTTGCGATGTGCGGATATACCTATTCCAATGATGGTGATATCACCGGAAATCGCGGCGGGAATGACGCCTGGATACTGAAACTCGGACGCACAGGCAGCATCGAATGGCAGAAAACCTATGGCGGCAGCAAAGGCGACGTTGCTCTGTCAATGCAGCAGACCAATGACGAAGGATTCGTCTTCACCGGCACGACCGACTCTAAAGACGCGGACGCAATCGGTAATCACGGCGCCTCAGACTATTGGCTTGTGAAACTCTCCTCTGACGGACTACTCTTGCAGGAAGACCAAAGTGACCGTACTTTCTCGATTGTAGCGCCGAGCGCCATCGGCCGTGATATTGACCTATTGCAATGCGTTGTCGGAAAATATAAAGATTCCCTTATCACAGATTGTATTGCTAATACCGGTTCGTATCCCGTACGTATCGACTCCCTATTCTTCCGTGGTCCTGATGCCGCAGCATTTGTTCTGACCTCGGGAATTCCTCCTTTTACCGTGCCGGTCTCCGGCGCACATGCGGTGGAATACCGCTTTATACCGACACGACCCGGCATCCACAGGGCACAAATTATCATCGTTACGCAGTCTGATACTGTCTTCCAAACTATTCAGGGTGAAGGAATTACACCGGTTCTCGAAGTCCTCGGCTCTTTTATAGATTTTGGAAAAGTGACCCTCCGCACCGCGAAAGATACTCTTCACATTGCCGGTGTACGTGCGGTCGGCTCAGTGCCGCTTACAATTACGGGCGCGACGCATCTCGGACCGAATACCCGGGATTTCAGTACGCTCTCCGGTGGTGGCAGCTTTATCCTGCAACCAAATGACACCGCGTTTTTTGATCTGCGCTTCTTGCCGCAGGATCTCGGTCGCACGAGCGGCAGAATTGCTGTTCACTTTGATGGCCCGGGGAGCCCGGCAATTCTTACGTTGTTTGGAACAGGTGTATTGGACGGCGCACATATCCGGGCACAAGCGCCTCAATTTCCACGACTTATATGCAAGCAGGCAGCAAGTGAACTTCTCAGAATAACCAACGCGGGACAGGATACGCTCCGGGTATCTTCGGTGCGATTGACGGGTACAAATGCTTCAGACTTTCGGCTCGGTAGTCCATTTACCGGAGATGTGCTGGTACCTCCGGACAGTGAAGGAGTAGTGCCGGTGATTTTCGAACCCAAGACAACGGTTACTGCGGTGGCTTTTCTAGAGATACGCAGCAATTCCACGGATTCTGACAGTGTGCTTGTACTGCCGCTTACGGCTGTAAAAGACAGTGCAGGTATGAGGGTATCAATGCAGCGGTGGGATGTAGGAGTGCTCTGTCCGAGTGAATCAAAGGATACGACAATTGTACTCTCTTCCACCGGCACACTGCCGAATGTGATACGCGTATCGTCCGTGAACCTCTCGCCGGGAACGCTTTCACTCACGCTGTTTCCGGGTGATAGTCTTCGGCTGCCGGTCAGGTTTCCGGGTGGAGTACCGGAAGGTCCATTCGATGAAATTCTCACACTGACCGATAGTATTTGCTCGGAGCAAACTGAAATTCACGTCACGGGCATGATTCAACGTACGAAGATTATATCCCAACAACTTGCCGATTTTGGTTCGGTCGCTGCCGGCTCTTCCACGCTCCTGGATGTCTATGCCGTGAACAAAGACACGCGTCCAATTGTCATCGAATCTCCGACCGGTTTTGCGGCTCCCTTTACCCTTGATGCATTGTTTCCTCCTGCCGGCAGTGTACTCGCTCCTGAGGACACGGTGCGTGCCCGCATACGGTATAATGCCATTTCTAATGGACCGGCAACAGGTTATCTTAACTGGTCGGTCATTCTGCCCTGCCCGTCGAGTGATGCGACCGAGCTACGGGGAACCGGTGTAGCCCGGGATACGGCCCGGACGGAGGTTGTAGTGCAGAATATCACTGCACAGGCGGGCGAAGCGGTACTGCTTTCACTGCTGATGCGCAGGCAGTCCGGCATGGAAATCCTCGGCGCGCCGACAGAGTGGTATGCCCGCCTCCGGTATAATTCTTCGATACTGTTCATCCCGCAACCAGGTAATCTATGTCCGGGAATTGCAGACAGTTGCACCGTAGAATTAACAGGCAATTATCATCTTCAATCCGATACACTGCTCTCTCTTCCCTGCATTACTACGCTTGGTAATACCGATCATTCGACGATTGTCATTGATACATTTTACTGGACGAATAGTTCAATTATAACTGACGTAGCCACACAGAACGGAAGCATTACCCTCACAGGGGTGTGTACCGATGGCGGCGTACGATTATTTATTCCCTCAAAAAGCAACACTTCCCTCGCCACACGGCCGAATCCGGCACAGGATAACCTGTTTATGTACTATGGACTTCGCGAGCCACTCGACGTCACGATTGAGCTCATGTCGCTCACCGGGCAGGTCGTGAAGACAATTATCTCTCATCAGGTGCAGGCTGCGGGACAATACACACTTCCCGCAGACCTGAGTATGCTCGGTAATGGCGTCTATGTGCTTCGGCTTACGACAAATAAAGAAATATTGACCACACGGGTGGATGTGGTGAAATGAGAAACTAGTATATTTACGGTATAAAAATAGTTTTCGGACATGGTTGAGATTGCGTAGTGCCGGTACCATGGCGGAGTGCATACAGATCACTTCGCAAACACACCCACACTACGGGAGAGAATGCCCATCACACAACGATGGTACATTCACTGCACCACGACCACCACCGGAACGCATAACGGCTTATACACCATTGAATTAGCACTATGAATCGTATCATACTGTTTCTACTGCTCCTCGTGAGCATTCACTCTTTACGGGCGCAATCGTTGTCCCTTTTTTCCATAGATGCGGCTTCATTTCCGGTGATGAAGGTGAAACTCTATGCATTCGATGCGTCAGGCAAGCAGCAACGTCCTGCTATCAATGAACTTACCCTCACCGAAGATGGCACTCCGCGTACGATCACCGCCGTAACATGTCCGCCGGTGCTCCCTCCGAAGGCACTGTCGTCGGTATTGGTGTTTGACCTCAGCGTATCGATGGGCTACGGCAGCAATCCTACCAACCTTGACATCGCCAAAGCAGCCGCCAATGCATGGATTACCTCTCTCCCTCTCGGAGCAAGTGAGTGTGCGGTAACGAGTTTTAATAATTATAATTACCTCAATCAAGACTTTACCACCGACCGTACCAAGCTGCTGAATGCTGTCTCTGCGCTCACGCCATCGGGTGGCACGGACTATGACAAAGCGCTTGTCTCTCCGCAGGCAGGCGGACTCCTGATAAGCAGCAAGGGTAAGCATCAACGAGTAATTGTTCTCTTGACCGACGGTCAGGGTGCCGGCAATGAAAGTGCTATTGTCGCCGAGGCGCGGCGTCAGAATTGCAGTATCTACTGCATCACGGTCGGCATGCCCGCTCCACCGATTCTCAAGAATATTGCCGCACAGACGGGTGGTCTCTATGTCGAGAATGTGAATTCTGTTCAGGATGCCGAGAGTATCTATAGGAGAATTTTAGACATAGCGCAGAATGGCACTCCCTGTGAAGTCTCTTGGACGAGTACTGCTCCCTGTTCACCCGACACCCGAATCGTCGAAGTTACCTGGCGGGCGACGACCGCACAGGCCGGCTATATCCCTCCGGCGAGCGCGGTGACGTCACTCCTTGTGAGTCCGTCCTTTGTATCATTTGGAGCGCAGAAGCCGGCGACGGCTGTGAATCGAACGATTACTCTCCTTGCCCGCAATGCTGATTATGTCGTTACGGCGATCAGGCGCGGCGTAGGGTCACCGGACTTTTCGGTGGTCAATACGACTTTCCCTCTGACAATTCCCAAGAATACCACCAAGACTATTACCCTGCGTTTTCTGCCGACGGACTCAGTGATGAAATACGCGAGCTTTGAAATTGAATCGAATTCCTGTTCTGCCTTTTTAAGCGCTCGCGGTGGCTTCAAAGAATTCCCGTTGGTGCAGACGCTCCGGCTCCTGAAGCCCAATGGCGGTGAAGTCTATACAGTAGGCAGTGATACGATGATTACTTGGGCAGGAGTCGCGCAGACGGAGTCCGTCGGACTCGACTACAGCATTGATACCGGCAGGACATGGACGCCGATCACGCAGAATGCAAGCCGGCTGCAATACCGGTGGCAGAATATCCCGAATACGCCGAGTACGCAGTGCAAGGTGCGGGTCCGGCAGCGCTGGGCGAGTGGCGGCGAACCGGGGCAACGTCAATTCTCCCTTGCCGAACATACGAGTGATGTCTATTCGGTGGCATGGAGTCCGGATGGGTCAAAATTAATCACCGTGAGTGATGACAACACAGCCATCATCTGGGATCCCTCTTTTGGAACCAAGCTGGTGACTCTTACCGGTCACGGCGGACCGATCAGGGCTGCAGTGTGGAGTCCGGACGGAACAAAAATTGTCACCGCCGGTGACGATCGCACGGCTATCGTCTGGAATGCGGTAACAGGAGTCAAACTCCTTACACTCTCGGGACATACAAATACAATATGGGATGTGAGCTGGAGTCCGGATGGAAAAAGTATCGCCACGGCAAGCAAGGATATGACGGCAATTGCCTGGAATGCAACTACCGGCTCAAAACTCTTCACCATGGGATCGCATTCCAAGGATGTGATCATGGCGCGCTGGAGTCCGGACGGCAGCAAAATTGCGACAGCTGGCTTTGACACCAAAGCATTTGTCTGGGAGGTGGCCACGGGCGTGCAGCTGACGGCATTAGTTGATCATACCGGTGAACTTACGACCATTAGCTGGAGCCCGGACGGTTCGATGATAGCCACCGCCGGTAGAGATGCGACGCTTGTCATATGGGATACAGCGAGCGCTCTCATCAAGCTCAAATTTTTCGGTCAGAGGGATGTGATTAAGTCGGTGAATTGGAGCCCGGACGGCACGAAAATCGCAGCCGGAGGATACGATAAACAAGTGATTGTGTATGATATTACTACCGGGCAACAGCTTCTGACACTTATCGGTCATTCTGATTATGTGCACAGTGTGACCTGGAGTCCGGACGGCACAAAAATCGCGTCCACCGGTTTTGATAACACGACCATTATCTGGGATGCTGTGACCGGTGAACGTCTGTACACACTTGTTGGTCAGACTTCATGGGTCTATGAGGCAGTATGGAGTCCGGACGGCACGAGAGTCGCCACAGCAAGCAAGGATCACACGGCTGCGCTATGGTTCGTCGATAATATACCGGTTCAGATTGACACTTCGGATGCCGTCTTCACAATTGTTGTTCCCAAGGTATCATCGCAGAATATTGATGTGCGGCAGTGCCTGGTGGGTTCGTCCAAAGACTCATCAGTGGCCTCGTTTATCACCAATCCCGGACCTTTCCCCTGTCGAATTGACTCAATATACTTTACCGGACCCGATGCGTCTTCCTTTGGTCTCGTTTCGGGCGTACCGGTCTATACGCTGGCACCGAATACACCGACGGTGACAGAGTTCAGATTTATGCCACGGAGGCGTGGAATTCATTCCGCCACAATACGCATCGTCACGCAGGCGGAGACTATTCAGAAAACTATTGTTGGTGAAGGAGTAATACCGAGTGTAGATGTTCTTGGCACTGTCATTAATTTTGGAAAAATTCTCGTCAACACGACGAAAGATTCTCTCCGGGCAGCTACGATAAAAAATAGTGGTCAGGTGCCGCTGACGATTACATCAATGCGTCAGGCAGGACCGAATACCACTGATTTCAGCACAGGCAGTGGGAGCACTTCCTTCACGCTCAATCCCGGTGACACTGCTTTTGTCGATATACAATTCCACCCGAAGGAAATCGGTCGGTCCAATGGAAGTCTGGCTTTTGAGTTTGATGGTCCGGGCAGCCCGGCTATCGTTCAGTTGTTTGGCGAAGCAATCAATCAATCCTCCCTTGCTGCACCGGCGGATATACTCTTTGATACGTCCTGTATCCAACAGACAAAGACGATGAATGCCACTATCTCCAACGACGGCAGCGACACACTGCAACTTCTTCGTGCGGAATGGGTTACCAATACAGGCAATTCTTTTTCCATACCATTTGTTTTCCGTGAACTCCTCCCTGACTCAAGTAGTAGAATTCCACTTGATTTTCTGCCCGCAACGATGGGTGTCTATTCGGGAGAAGTGCGTTGGGTGGCAGACAAAGACACGGCATACACCACGGTATCGGGTATTGGAGTAAAATGCATCAACACAGCCGACACCATTCTTTCGGTAGTGGTAGCGAAGGATATAGTCGCCAATGCCGGTGAAGAGGTAGCGGTGCGGGTGCTGCTGGAAAAACAAGCCAAGATGTATCTACCGGATGCTCCTACGACCTGGAAAGCGCGTCTGCATTACAACAGGTCCATTCTCCATCAGCTCTCCGGTCTTCCGTGTCGAGGCACCGACGATAGCTGTTCGATGGAATTCACGGGCATCTATAATCCAAGCAATGACACCTTAGTATCGATTCCGTGTATCCTCACGCTCGGCGCAACCGATCACTCCTCGATCATCATTGATGAATTCCGCTGGACCGACGGCTGGGTGACGACCAATATTCAAACGCAGAACGGCGACGTGCGACTTGCCAATATCTGCGAAGATGGCGGCGTTCGGCTCTTTATACCCGCCAAAAACAGCACTTCCCTTTCCACTCGCCCGAATCCTGCGCAGGATAATCTCCAAATACACTACGGTCTGCGTGAGCCATTGACGGTGACATTAGAACTCCTCACCATGACCGGACAAGTCGTGCAGACAATTCTCAACAATCAATCGCAAGCTGGAGGACAATATACACTTACAAGCGACCTGAGTGTATTGGGAAATGGAGTCTATATGCTACGAATGCGGACGAATAAGGAGATGCTGACGACGAGAGTGGATGTGGTGAAATAGCCGTCCTGCTGAGAGTATCACTTCTTAGTGATGCTCTCAATGGAACATTAGAAGCACACGCTACGCAGCCAACCACTGAGAGCATCACTAAGAAGTGATACTCTCAGGCGGAGACCCAAAACCCGAGGGCATCGCTCGGAAGCGATACTCTCGGGAGGACACACCTAGGGCCGCTCGCCATGAAGCGAGGGGCTCGGGAAGAGAGAAAAAACAACTACTCTCATTCACTCATTCAACTTCATGATATGAACTATCTTATTATTCTCTTCCTCTGTCTTGAGAGCGTTTTAAACCTTAATGCTCAACTCGTATCGATTTCCAAACTTGATGCTTCCGGATTTCCTGCTATGAAGGCGGAGTTCTATGTATTAGACTCTTCTTGGAAGCAGGTATATCCATCAGCTGGCGAGCTTACCTTGACAGAAAATCGTACTCCGAGAGTCATTACGAGTGTGAATTTCCCAACTCCACCTCTTCCGCTTGCACTCTCTGCGGTGCTAACGATGGATATCTCTCAGACCAAGCCAATTGGTCCCGAAGGTAGTACTCCTCTTGAAATTGCTCAAGCCGGGGCGAGGGCATGGATTCAGGATTTACCGTTTGGAATTTCAGAATGCGCTCTCACTAGTTTTGATAATAACAGTTATTTACTTCAAGAATTTACGACTGATCCTGATCGTTTGTCACAAGCCGTAGAATCATTGTCAGCCAATAATGGTGGGAAAAATTTCGATGTTGGTATGCTTCTGCCTCCAGCCGGATCATTAGAAGTATCAAAGCGTGGTAAGTTCAAGAGGGTCATCATCGTACTTACAGATGGATTGCCTAAATTAGGACTCAATACTTCGGTAGTTATTGAAGAAGCTAAGAGACAACAATGTACGATTCATATCATCACACTCGGCTTGTCCTGCCCCTATATTCTTAAAGAGCTTGCTACACAAACAGGTGGGCAATGGTTTGAAAATATCACCACAAAACAGCAAGCAGAAATCGTGTATCGTAAAATCATGCAAGAGTATATACCCGTTACTCGCGGTGAAATCACCTGGACAAGCGACATCACTTGCGAAAGAGAATATGGTATAAGAACAGAATTACTGTGGCAGTCAACATCCTCCTACATTGATACCCCCTCCCCTACCAGTGCATTCGCCTCACTAACAGTTCATCCCGGCTTTATTGGTTTCGGAAAAAGACCACCATCTATTAAGCACGATACGACAATTACACTTACGGTAAAGGATGCCGATTTTACTATCACCGATATTAAACGGTTGGCCGGGTCTGCCGAATTCTCCATCGTCAATACTACATTTCCATTCATAATCCCTAAGAATACAAGCAAATCGATTACCCTTCGATTTGCACCCGGCGACTCAGGCTTAACATACGCAAGCTTTATAATAGAAACTGACCGATGTCCCGGTTCTTTCAGCTGTTATGGCGGCTACCCGGGCAAGATATCAGCATCTTCGCAACTGAAGCTCATCCATCCGAACGGAGGAGAAGCATATCAGCTCGGGCAGAAGGAGGAAATCACCTGGTCGGGGCTTTCGCCGTATAATTCTGTAGCGTTAGAATACAGCATAGATGGAGGAATTTCTTGGTCGCAGATTACAAAGCAAGCATCGGGCTTGAAATATTCATGGGATACTATTCCACCGGTACCGAGTAATCAATGCTTGGTGCGAGTACGCCAAAATCCCGGTGAAGTACCGATAGATAGTGTTCGAACTATTGCCGGTACTCAATCGGACAGACAAGCGGTCGCTTTTAGCCCGAATGGTGAAAACATAGCGTATGTATCAGATGCGGCCGTCGTTATCCAAGATATGTTTACGTTGACGAGAACAGGAGTATTATACCCCCAAAGTTATATCTATGATATTGCCTACAGTCCGGATGGAGGCAGGATCGCTACTTACGGTGGATCGAACGATGCTTTAATATGGGATGTAACTACCGGCTCTATTATCTACAGTTTACAAGGACACACGGCTATGATTTGGTCAGTTGCCTTTAGTCCTGATGGGAGTACAGTATGTACCGGGAGCAAAGATAATACGATAAAAATATGGGATGCCAATACAAGCCGCTTACTTCGTACATTACAAAATCATACAAATCAAGTTCGTGCAGTGGTCTATAGTCCGGACGGGAGTCGAATTGCTTCGGCGAGTTTTGATAGTACAGCAAAAATATGGGATGCTCTTACAGGTGAAATAGTTATGACCCTACAAGGACACAAGGACAAGCTAATGGATATTGCCTTTAGTCCGGACGGAAGTAGAATAGCAACTACCGGTTTAGACAGAATTGTTAAAATTTGGGATGCAAACACCGGCTCGCAGCTCGGGTCTTTTATTGCGCATCTCGGTTATATTTACAGTATTTCCTATAGCCCGGATGGAAGCAAAATAGCAACTGCGTGCGGTACGATGGACGATCTTGGAAATGCAACTGTAAAGATATGGGATGCAAATAGTTACTCTCTACTCCGCACTTTAGTGGGACATAATTATAGTATCAGAGATTTGGCTTATAGCCCTGATGGGAGCAAAATAGCCACCGTAGGCGGAGATTGGACAACAAAGATTTGGGATGTAGGTATTCCTTTATTACAAGAAGACATCTCGGATGCCGAATTCTCTATCGTTACGTCCAAAAGTAGTATCTCCCTTTCCGCTAAGCCGAATCCTGTTGAGAAAATTCTCCAGATACAGTACGGACTCGTAGAACCCATGACCGTCACACTCGAACTCTTCACACTTACCGGTCAACTCGCGCAGTCAATTATTACCAATCTAGCGAAAGATGCAGGAAAATATACCCTTTCAAGCGACTTGAGCGGGCTCGGAACAGGTGTGTATATACTTAGGTTGCGGACGGATAAGGAAATGCTTACTACAAAAGTGGTTGTTATAAAATAGCCGTCCACGGTTTTTGGGGATAGGATTTGTGGGAAAGGGGAAACCAATCACCAAAAAGTCGAGCCGCTCGGCAAGTAGCGAACGCTCAAAAAGAAAGAAATAGCAACCCAAAAACCGAGGGCATCGCTCGGAAGCGATACTCTCGGGAGGACACACCTAGGGCCGCTCGCCAAGAAGCGAGGGGCTCGGAAGAATTAAACTTACTCTAACTACTTACTATGAAGTATCTTGTTACCCTTTCCCTCTGCCTTGCGAGCATTTTTCACATGCATGCTCAATCGCTGTCGCTGTTTGATGTGGATGCGTCTAATTTCCCTGCGATGAAGGCGAAGTTTTATGCGTTTGATGCTGCGGGGAAGCAAGTGCGTCCTAGTATGTCTGAGCTTACTATCACAGAGAATGGAATTACACGAATTATCACCAGTGTAAGCTGTCCAACACCACAACCACCAACAGCTATTTCATCAGTGCTAACTGTGGACGTATCAGGTTCTATGGGAAGTGGTTATAACTCTATATCAAATATTACTCACGCCAAAGCAGCAACAAGAGCTTGGATCGAAGGTTTACCATTGGGACTTTCGGAGTGTGCATTAACAAGTTTTGATGATATGAATTATTTAAATCAAGACTTTACCACCGATCGTTCCCGATTGTTACGAGCTGTTTCTGCTATTGCACCACAAGGTGGAACGGACTACGACGAAGGCTTTCTTCAGCCACTTGCAGGCTCACTTCTGGTATCACCGCGTGGACATTTCAAGCGAGTTATTGTATTTCTCTCTGACGGTTTACCAAATTTCGAACCGAATGTAAGCGCTATAATTGCAGAAGCTAATCGACAAAAGTGTCCAATTTTTGCAGTTACACTCGGTATGCCGTGCCCTAAGTCGCTTAAAGAAATTTCTACGCAGACGGGAGGAATTTGGTATGAAAATATCACAACCACAGAGGAAGCTATAGACACTTATCGTAAAATTTTACAGGTTTCCCAAGGTGGAACTCCATGTGAAATTACGTGGACTACAGAAATTCCCTGTGTAGGTAAAAAAACCAAGGTAGAATTAACTTGGCAAGAACAACAATCTCAAACGATTTATGAAACACCTGCATTGTTAAGCAGCCATCTCGAAGTCAGTCCACCATTCATTTCTTTTGGGAAAAAGCTTCCTAATACAGATACCGACAAGACAATTACACTAACGGCTCTTGGTGCAGATTTCACAGTAACCGGTATAAACTTACTCTCGGGTTCTACCGAGTTTAAAGTAGTCAATACCAACTTCCCAATGAGTATAGCCCAAAATACAAGTAAAACAATTACTCTGAGATTCAGCCCAAGCGATTCGAGCATGCAATACGCAAGCTTTGCTATCTCTACTGAAAAATGTTTGAGCTATTTTAGTGCAACGGGTGGCTTTCCCGGTAAGAAAGTAAAAACGTCAACTTTAAAGCTAACAAGTCCGAACGGTGGGGAAATTTATGTAGTTGGGAGTGATACTCTCATATCGTGGCAAGGTTTGTCACCAAGAGATACAGTACAACTTGAATTTAGTGCAGATAATGGGACAACCTGGGATGTAGTAATTCCCAAAACAACAGGTCTCAAATACCCGTGGAAAAATTTACCAAAGCCACCAAGCAACCATTGTTTGATACGAATAAAACAACTTGTAAATACTTCTGATTCTATTAGTTCTATTGAAATTAAGGGTAGGCATTCTGATGATGTTTGGAACGTTGCATTTAGTCCGGATGGAGAGAAAATAGCAACTGCTAGCGAAGACGGAACAATCATGATTTGGGACGCTACTACTGGCATTCTCATTCGTACAATAAAAACAAAAAGTTCTTTATATAATGTCGCCTTTAGCCCTGATGGAAACAAAATTGTGACTGTGGGTTATGACAAAAATGCTACCATTTGGGATCTAAGCACAGGGACGCAGCTCCTTACTATAACCGGACATACAGGATCAGTTTACGGCGTTGCCTTCAATCCTGATGGTAGTACCATTGCCACTGCAAGTGATGATGGAACAGCCAAGATTTGGGACGCAATTACCGGCGGACTTATTCAGACACTAACCGGACACCCTGCTAGTGTTTTCGCTGTTTCTTTTAGTCCTGACGGGAACAAAATTGCGACAGTAAGTCAAGATGAAACCCTTAAGATATGGGATTCAAATTCGGGAGGTCTCCTTCAAACAATACAAACAGGACATGACGAACGAGTACATAGAATTGCCTTTAGTCCTGATGGAAGCAAAATTGCATCTGCTAGCGAAGGAAATACAGCCAAGATATGAAATACAAATACAGGGGCACTTATTCATACATTAATTGGTCATTCTTATCGAGTTATGGGTATTGATTTCAGCCCAGATGGTAGTAGAATAGCTACAGGAAGTTGGGATTCAGATGTAAAAATATGGGAGTCTAATACCGGGAAGCTTCAACATACACTAACAGGACATTCTGACGTTGTCTCAAGTGTAATTTTTAGCCCTGACGGTGGCAAAATTGCTGCAACAAGTCTTAGTGGTATTGGTTGTTTAATTTGGGACATTGGTATCGAGACACTCCAAGAAGACGTATCCGACTCAGTATTCTCCATCGTCGCTCCATCCTCAGAAAGTCAGGATATTGATATGCGACAATGCTTAGTCGGAAAGAGTAAGGATTCGGTCATTACTACTTTTGTACAAAATACAGGATCATATCCTTTTAGAGTAGATTCCATTCAATTTATTGGGTCAGGTTCACAGCAATTCTCCCTCGTATCCGGTATTCCCCCATTTACCGTTCCTTCCGGGAGCGCGCGGGCCGTGGAATTTCACTTTGCTCCTACATCAATCGGCGTAAAAATTGCACAAATTGTGATTTACACACAAGCTGATACGTTGATTCAAACTATTCAGGGTGAAGGAATTGCACCAATGCTCAGCGTCATTGGAGATATTATTGATTTTGGACGCGTGGAAGTCGGTAAACGGAAAGATACGGTGCAGGTGGTGACGATAAAAAACACCGGGACTGTTCCCCTAAACATCACAGCCACCCATCACGCCGGACCCAATGATGTTGATTTTACGACTCTCTCCGGTGGTGGGAATTTTGTGGTGAATCAAGGAGATACGGCTCGGTTCGACCTTCGCTTCGCACCCAAAAGTATCGGCCGCACAAGCGGTCGTTTACTCTTTGAATATAATGGATTCGGCAGTCCGGCAAGTGTGCAGCTGTATGGTGAAGGTACATTTAATACCTATGACACCGCCCGCACCACCATCATCGCCCAAGACATCACCGCTCAAGTCGGTGAAAAAGTGAATCTAATTCTCAAGCTCCAAAAATCATCCGGTATGCAAATCACCGGAGCGCCGACTGAATGGTATGCACGCATCCATTACAACAAATCTATTCTCTATAATGTACAAACAGATAATCAATGTTTGGGAACGACGGATAGTTGCATGCTGGAGCTTTCCGGTGTGTATAATCCTAAAACAGATGAATTAATCTCAATCCCTTGCATCACTACGCTTGGTACTACCGACCATTCGACAATTGTTATTGATACGTTTCTTTGGATGAATAGTGCAATTCTGACCGAGGTAGCTACGCAAAATGGAACGATTACTTTGAATGGTGTGTGTGATGATGGCGGTGTTCGATTATTCATTCCAGCGAATATTTCCACTTCCCTTTCTACTCGTCCGAATCCTGCGCAGGATAATCTGCAAATACAGTACGGTTTGCGGGAACCATTGACGGTGACTCTTGAATTACTCACGATGACCGGGCAAGTCGTGCAGACTATTCTCAATAATCAAGCGCAAGTGGCAGGACAATATACACTTACCGGTGACTTGAGTTTATTGGGAAATGGAGTTTATTTGCTGCGGATGCGAACAAATAAGGAGATGCTGACGACAAGGGTGGATGTGGTGAAGTAGAAGTTTACCATAAAAAAAGCCCCGATATCGGGGCTTTTGGGGTGGGCTCGGAGGGACTTGAACCCCCAACCAACGGATTATGAGTCCGCTGCTCTAACCGATTGAGCTACAAGCCCATTGTTTAATTAAATAAACCTACAAATACGCCGAACTGAAGAGTCAGGCCACTTGAATTAATATTGTCGGGTACACCGGTAATCGTCGTCTGCCTGTCTGCCTTCCAATCACCGACAAAACTCATCATATATCCTGCATTAATCCGAATCATCGAGAATTGCGTCACCGCATATTCAATATTCAGATTCGGCTGAAGCACCGTGATTCCTGCATCCATACGATGAAAAAAATTGTTCGCTGTCGGAAGAGGATCCGTGTACGAGCGGGACGCTGTCGTTTGTGAGCGCTCAACTGCCACCGTACCAAGACCAAACATCACACCCGGAATAATCGCAAAATGCTTGAAAGGCTGAATTGCATAGTCAAGAGTAAAACCGGTCAGCGATGTGGAATACTCCATTGTTCGCGTAAGTAATGTAGTGTCAGTCTTCTGCGAAGTAGCTTTGCCACCGATACTCAACACACCAACACGGACATTCGGCACAACACCAATTGCCGTAAAACCTTGAGCGCCATTCAAAAATACCGGAGATTTGAATTCCCCTACCCCAAATGCTGTCGCACTTTTATTCAATTCATCGAAATTTGTAAACAAAAACGTCCCCAAAAAACCACCGCCAACAGCAAAGTAGGGCTGTTTTTCATCCAAAAGAGGTGTTTCCTCAAAGGACAATTTGTCTAACTTATCGTCTTGAGCTTTGGCGCTACCAAAAGCTAGCGTGAGAGCACATAAAAAGCAAACAAGATATTTCATAGTTATTTCCTAAAAATGGAGTGCAAAAATACAACGGTGCTTGGAATTTATAACAATAATTTCACAGCGGAGATGAATTTTATTCACCCTGAGCTTTTGAGTACAAGGAGGTATCCCCTTGCTTATGAAGCTTTTCGATGTGCATCCATGGATATTGTTCCGGGAAATTACTCATCAAGTCAAGGACATCGGCATTCGTCACAGACTCAGTCGATATCCATCTGCTTCGGAAACAGTCAGAGAGATGAATATCGGGTACCACGCCCGGATAAATCTTCGTGCCACGATTAGAAATCATGGACAATGTGAACTTCCCGATAGATTCCGGCAAAGTAGGCAGTCCGTTTGATCGAACAAACACATCAACACCGACAAGATCCCACTCCGCAGTATCAACCAATATATGCTCAACAGGCAAGGTAATCTTCGACGATACCGATGTTTCTGCTGATTCTTCATCTTCTTTTTGCGCCGTCACTGCACCAAGCTCGCTGATAATAGCATGGGTAAATTCCCGCGTATTGGCATTTCCACCGAGGTCACGTGTTTTAATCCCGGATACAAGCGTCAGTCGGAGCGCCTGTTCAATGCGGTCAGCATATGAATTGAGTCCCAAATACCGGAGCATTTGGACGCCGGAAAGCAGCAAAGCCATTGGATTGGCGAGTCCTTTGCCGGCGATATCCGGCGCTGAACCATGAACAGCTTCAAATACAGCTGCATCACGGCCAATATTTCCACCCGGTGCCACACCTAAGCCGCCAACCAGGCCGGCACAGAGGTCACTGGCGATATCACCAAAGAGATTCGGCAGCAAGAGCACGTCGAATTGCTCGGGACGTGTCACGAGCTGCATACACAGATTGTCGATGAGAATATCGTTGGACTTAATCTCCGGGTATTCGGCAGCGACTTCCTGAAATGACCGGAGGAACAGTCCATCGGTCATTTTCTGAATATTTGCTTTGTGAACACAGGTAATCGTCTTGCGTCCTTCAAGCTTGGCCATTTCGAATGCATAGCGCGCAGCATTCCTCGAACCGGTTCTCGTAATCAACCGTAGCGCCTGTGCTACTTCGGGCGTCTGCTGATATTCGATGCCTCCGTATGTATCTTCGATATTTTCACGAACGATGATTAAGTCCACATTATCAAATCGGGTCTTGATACCCGGCAATGACTTCGAGGGACGAACATTAGCGAATAAATCTAATGATTTACGGATGGTAACATTAATACTTTTATGTCCACCTCCGATAGGAGTGGTTGTGGGTGCTTTCAGGGCGACTTTATTGCGGGCGATCGAGTCGAGTGTTTCTTGAGGGAGACCATTACCATAGCGCTCGATACAGTACAGTCCTGCTTCAGCTTCTTCCCAGGTAATTGGTACATTGGCGGCGATAAAAATTTCTTTGACTGCTGCGGCGATTTCCGGACCGATCCCATCACCTTTGATGAGCGTAACTACTTGTTTCGACATTACAATTTCCTACTTTTTAAAATTAATTGACACATCTTTGTTTTTGGCGTACATTTTCTGCACTCACCGGCATTTCTATCCACGTGCACTCTCGATTATTCTGCTTTACCGGCAGAAGTCACGACTTTAGAGTGACGCAGTACTTTATCTCGCAGTAAGTATCCGCGTTGTACTTCATGAGCGATATGCCCCTCTGGTGCTTCGTGAGGAATATGGTGAATTGCTTCATGATATTCTACATTAAAGGGCTCTCCGGAGGAAGCTGTTATCGGCTGAACTCCTGCATTTTCAAATATTTTCTGCGTTTTGGAATAAATCATCTCCACTCCTTGCAGCAAGCTTTCGTAATTCGTAGATTTTTTGGATGCCTCAAGTGCATGAGAAAGCTCATCTAAAATGGGGAGCATTTTTTCAAGGAGGTAGCGATTGGCATATTCCTGAATTTCTTTTTTTTCTTTTTCCGTCCTGCGGATCACATTTTGCAGTTCTGCAGCGGCCCGTAACGCCTGATTTTTATAATCATCACGTTCTTTTTCCAGAGTCATGATATACTCCTGATCGCCTGCCGCGAGAGCATCGGCGTCATCAGACTGATTGTCGGCTGTCTCCTGATGGAGCTCGAGGGTATCATCATTCATCATTTGTTTTTGGGTTGGTTCGTCAGCGCGCATATAAGAATTATAGAGATTTTTGAGTTTGCCGCCCATATTCCGAGAAGCAGCATTTTTTTCGTTTGATTCCACAGTTCACTCCAGAAAAATAAGAGATGTTGATTGTACTACTGCGTTTGCAGTATCGCTGAGACGAATTGTGGCGGATGTTTCTTGTGTTATTCACCAAGCAATTTACAGTACAAAAATACGGATTTTATATTTTTCAGAGGGCTACAGCGCAAAAAAAAGCCGTTCTCAGCAGGACACCGAGAACGGCTAACAATCCCTAACTGCATTGTTTATTTACCTCTTGCAAGAGGCACTGTAATCATCGCCACATTCTGCTCACCTTCTCCCAACGAATCAATCATCAAGCTGCCGCCCAAACGGCGCAGAGAGCTCGATGCCAGACCTAAATTATACATTACATCATTCTTGTCTTGAGGAAGCGCTTCGATGAGGTTCGATGATTCCTGCTTAAAGAGCTGAATCAATTGAGCAACATTCGCATCAGGCGATGATAAAATTTCGACTTCAGCTACTTTCTCATAGGAATTAGCACGGACAGCAATAAAGAGTTCGGTCGACTTCATACCGCCGGAAAGCGCGAGGAATATTTTCGACACGACATCGACGAAGATTCCTTTATTGACCATCATTGCCGTATTGACGCCATCTTCTTCATGGATCATCGTAATTGCTTTATCTGCTGTAAGCTCTGCATTGACAATCGCTTGAATCTCGGGCATCATTTCCGAATACCGTACTTTGGCCGGGGATGTATCACTTTGTACAATGACCTCGCCCGCGACATCGGTAATATCGGTTACATACGTATAGAGCTGCTCGGAACTGTTTTCGGCTGTTTCAATAAACGTCTCTTCTTCTTCATTTGAGGAATATGCTTTAGCCGACAGGAGCTGAAGGAATCCCATCGTGCCGGTAAGTGCGTCCCGTAAATTATGACTGAGCTCTCTCATAAACTTAGCTTTAAAATCATTGGCCTCCAGCGCAGAGAGTTCAGCGAGCTGCACTTGTTTGTTATGTAACATTGCTTGCTCTTCGGAGGTCTTTTGCAGTGTAATATCGCGACCGATTGAGTAAATAAGGCCATCTGTCCGCGATACTGTTAAGTGCCAGCTAATCCAACGCATTTCACCTGATTTTGTACGGGATTGTACTTCAAACGTAAATCCTACATCATCTTTGGATGCATCCAATGCCGATTTCAGTCGGGCGCTATCGTCAGGATGCATAAATGTACCTTGAATAGAGCTTGTCAGTAATTCTGCCTCGGTATATTCGAGCGTTTTTTGAACTGCAGGACTCAACGACTTCCAGCCACCCTGCAAATCCATCACGGCAATGATATCCTGAGACGATTCTACGATACGTCTTTGCGATCTCGTCATACGTTCTGCCAAATCCAACGCTCTTCCACGTGCTGTGACAATTGAGAAAATGAATGCAAAGCCGACAAAACTGATTAACACACCACCCAAAAGGGCAAAGATTGGAAGACGTCCCTGAAAGCCCTGACCGAAGCTTGGTACTGTCGCGAACTCGATCGATATCTCCCGGTCGGCAATTTTAAATGTTTTGGTTTCTTTGATTAAGGGAGTGAACCCTTGAGCAATTTTCGAACTATTCGCCGATGCAAATACGGTGTTTTTTTGTCCATTTGCCTGATCATAACAGGTAAAATAAATACTTGTATCTGTCGGCACCGGATTATCGGTAATCGTGGTATTGAAGAATCCGGCTGCGCTCAGCTCAAGCATGACCACACCTTCAATTTTATCACCTTTGAGCTCAACGGCAAACGAATCAACGACTTTTTTCTTCACGGCAAACATCATAAGGAATCCTAAAGTATCCGGCCGTACATTATAGAATTCCGACGCGACGACTTTCCCGAGAGTGTCCTGAGCGCGTTTCATTGTCGCAAATGCCTGTGCTTGTGTGGCGAAGTCAAAGCCACTACGGTGGGTGTTCCGCTTGAGCGGCACAATATATTCTACCGGATAATACAATTCGCGGTCACCGGGAGGTGTGATTTTATAATCATAATACCGCTCGGACATTGCATAATAAATAAATTCATCGCGGTCTTTACGCGTGACCTGCGGCACATAGCTTACACTGAGAATCGACGAATAGGTGCTCGTCGGAATGGCACCATACAACTCAAACACCCCACGAACGACCTGTACCGAATTTTTATACAATCCATCGAAGGAATTTAAAATTTGATGTTGTCGGTCATACGCAGCATCAAGACGTGTCATGACGGCAGATGTAGCTTTATCGAATGCTGTATCTCTGTCTGAAGTAACGGTGCTTTCGACAAATTTCCATACAAAAAAACTCAGCACAAGACCAATAATCAGCGTGAGAAAAGCAGGATAAGTCTTCGATATCTGAAAAATCGATGTTTTTTGCGGGGCTGCACTTTTGACGACAGAATCGTACGAAGAAGTATTCATAAGAATATGTACTTAAATGTATATTGAAAGAAGGGTAGTGTATTTATGGAATAATCCGACGTACCTGCTCTACGAACGTCGCAGTATTAATCGGCTTTGCAATATAATCATCGAATCCGTGCTCAAGATACCGCTCACGGTCGGAGGCATGTGCATGTCCGGTAATGGCAATCACGGGAATATCCATTCCATGAGGAAACTGTCGAAACTTTTTCAATACTTCTGTGCCGGTTGCATCCGGGAGAATGTCATCGCAGATAACGAGTACCGGTGTGTTTTTTTCAAGCCACCCGAGTGCAGTCTCTCCTTCTTCGAACTCAATGACATCAAAGCCTCCTTTTTTCAGGAGAATAGTATATAACATACGAATTGAAACATTATCTTCAATTACACAGACGAGGTTGTTATCTGCCATTATTGGACTCCGTAGGGAATAAGAATTAAAATACTAACAAAAGAGATGCTCTACCGACCGTTGCTGATTGTGATTTCGACGCGCCTGTTTTCAGCTCGTCCTGCAGCAGTCGTGTTTGTTTTAACCGGTTCTTGAGAAGATTTACCGGATGGGAACAGCCTGCGCCGTGGGATACCTTTGCGTTCAAAATATCCTCTGACCTGCAGGGCACGGTCGTCGGAAATTTTTTGAAGTTCTTCATCGGTACCTTGGTTGTCGGTATGCCCCACAATATATACTATGGCGCGAGGATTTTTCTTTAAATATTCTGCCACTTCATCGTAATATTCTTTCGATTCTGGAGATAGATTAATCGATTTAGAAGTGGAAAAATAGAATGTCTTTTTATCGCCGACAGCAATCTTTACAGCTTTTTTCTCGGTAGCAGGTGTTTTTATTCCTTCGTTTGTGGAAACGATCGGCGTATTTGGGCGAGCATCCGCGCGTGGCGAGATATCTGCTATACTTTGTTGTGGAGTTGTATTCCCCTGTTGAGGAGTTGTATTCCCCTGCTGCTGTGTGTCATTGTTTTGACGCGGATCATTCGCGACAGGAGGCTTGGCTTCACCGCCGGGAGGCTTGATTTCGCTGATTGGTTGTTTGATTTGCCCATCTGCAATTGTTCCGCTGCCGGATGGTGTTTTGATATCGGGAACAGGTGTTTTCACCTCGGGAGTTGTGGGTTTATCAACCGATATACTTATTTTTTCATCAGTTATAGGCTTTTTAATATCTGCATCTGCGATGGTAACATCTGACGTCGGTGTTTTGGTCTCATCGGATGGTCCGATTGTTTCTTTTGTCACATCGACAGTAGGAGCTTCGACGGCGCTCAGTGCAAGATCAGCTACAGCCAGGCGCTCGGCTGTTCGATAGGATGGCACACTTATCCCCTTTTCCCATTGAATAGTTGCCAAAAAATGTGGAGGTTCGACAAAGCTGGAGTCGTATTTTCGGATTGTATCGGTAACATTATCAATTCCAAATTTCACTGCTACACCAAACCGAGCAAAGACTGTATTCCAGGATGAGCCAAGATTAGTCGTAGTTACTGTACCTGAGTTCAGGGTAATATACGGACAGAATCGAAAGCGGATACCGGAGGAAAGGGTTGCCGAAACAATATCGAGTCCAAGGCCTACATGGGCGCCAAAGCGAAATGGGCTGGCAGCATAGCTTGGATCGACCCGTTGCTCGGTGATGCGGCCGATATTGTCAAATTCCCTAAGCGTACTTGCTCGTGCACCGGCTAGAATCTCCGCATCAAGCCCCCCCATGAAATGAAGTCCTTTGTTATTAAGGTTGTATCGAATTTCCGGGGAAAATGAAATGTAATAATTGGTCGCAATCGTCGAATACCGATGAAGAGAATCAACCTCACGACTATTGACGGTAATACCACTGATGACTTCACTGACACCCGTCCCTATCCGTTTATCAAAAAGTGATACCTTGAGTGATACACCCAGTTTTTCACCCACCGGAATATACTCGGCCAGAAGTCCGGTATAATACCCTGTCCCATCGCCGTCTGATATACTTATCGTTCCTCTGCTCTCATCCGGGGCGAGTCGGTTCACATTTATCGTTCCAAAATACAAGCCGCCTATACCGCCGACCATCCCACCGAACCAAAAGTCGCCTCCCCGCCGGTAACGGATCAGTGTATCGAGATTCGGAAGTACTTGTATATCACGGAATTCAGTGGCCAAACGCTGTGCATGTACGTCCGATTGAGGATAGCACAATCCGAGCAGTACTGACACACAGAAGATTTTCAGTAGTATATTGACCGTATGTTGGGAGTAGCTAACTAGCACAAGTTCTTGATTGGGTAATAAACATTCCATTACATTATCTCATCAACTCAAGCTTTACAACCGCTTTGGAAAGCTCGACAGATTCATCTTTGATAGGTGATGCCACAAAAACGATATTGTACATCCCCTGAATTGCAAATTGTGATGCTTCAAATGTCACTTCATGATGACCAATTTTCATGAGTTTATTATCCATAAGCACTGTCACCAATTTACCTATCGGGTCATAGACTTTGATTGTCAAATATACATCGTCATCTAGTTTATAATCGACGGCCGTGCCTTCACTGAATGGGTTCTGACGGGCGGCTGCCTTCACAATCACAGAGTACGGAACGGTAACAGAGCAAATTCCTTCAATTGGCACACCGGAGGAGTCCACATTGACCGTATTATCGCTCGACATACTAATGACTTTGTAGAAATACCGCTCTCCCCGAAGGACATCAACAGAATCGAAATACGGCGGATAAAGGTGAGGACTGTTAGAATTCCCCTGCCCAATACCCGGGAATGCTGCAATTTGTTCATATTTCAAAGAATTAATATCTGTCGATCCGTATGGAAGAAGTGCACGCCAGAGTGTATAACCGTAGCTATTACGTTCGGATGTGGTTGACCATTGAATACGACACACTCGCTGACCTTCATAATATGTACTGTCACAGAGCACAATCTGCATCGTCGGGATACGGGATGCGGGCTCTACGAAGTACAATGTACGATTCCTCATCTCGATATTATTATCACCTTCATGCCACGGAATACTGTCGTTCTGAAGCTTATAAGCCGTTGTCTGGAAATACGCTTCCGGCTGTAACCATGTCAACGTAACTTTGGCGGGAAAGGGCTTACCGTCGATTGTATAAATCTTAAATCTTCCGACCCGCAACGGCTTCGTGGTATCCAATTTCACTTCAAATGCATCGGTATAGAGCTTGGGGCCAAGGACGGTGATACTTGCACGCTCAGCGGTAATTTTATTGCCGGTAAGAGTAGTCTTCGTGATAATGCGGGGAGTAATCGTATAGCTCGACAGATTTAAATCTGTTGAATCTTTAATCAATTCGATGCCAAGGTTATCATACGAGCCCCCACCGGTAACGGCAAGCTGAAATGTACCATTGGCCCAGCGCAGCCACTCATCCGTGGTACGGGTGATGGTGAGAGTAAACTCATACGTATGGTCATTTTCAAGGATAGGACGGGCAATCGTCGCAATCGCAAGCTCATTGGTTACCATCGCTACAGTTGTAGCGGGACGGCATGGCAGCAAGAGTGTAATCAAGCCGGCAAGCAACCAGTATTGTAAAGCGCGATTTTTCATTCTGTTATTCATTCTATGTTGAAATGCTCTCCTATTAGGGAACGAGTGTCTTTCTTCCCATATTGGCATTATTCCAGCTGAGATTATAGTCTCTCGTTGTTACAATACCACTTAAGTCCGTATCTTCATTCCAATACCCTTCATAATCACGCCAATTCCATATTCTGTCGTAATCACGCTGATCAATTACACCATCACTGTTGTAATCTCCTCCTATCATGCCATAGATAATAGAATTATCGGGTCTGCGAGCAATCGCCCGGAGTGCATCTACGCCACCAAGCACAATACGCTCATCCGACAAATCGACAAGCTTGAGAGTATCTTTAATTCCGGGTGCAGATAATTTTAGTGGTACTGGTGCTGCCGTCATTACAGCAAGGTGATTGCGGTGGCGAACGACGACATAATAATCTCCATTTTGTGTAAGAGGGAGCTTTACAGCGCTTTTACCATCTAGGTCAACCAAACTTCCATCAGCCCGGAGTAAACAGTTGCGATAGACCTTATCTCCACCGGAGAGAAGTGTACGGACCTCAATTGTCACCCAGTCCACGATCGAATCCGGCATCGTGCGGATGCGCTCTAATGAACGCAACGGATCTAAATTATACGGCGTCATATCGCGTGGCGTCGAGTCAATAAGATTATATTTTCGAAGATCGTATGTCATCCCGCCATCACGATATGGACCTTCCATCAACACATGCGCCAGAATTGGTGCCGCCGGCTTTTCCGAGCCATACCGAAGAAGTAAGTCATTACCGGTAGCAAAGACAGCTGCATCGGGCAATGTCGATGATATCTTAAACGGATGAATACCTGGTAATTCGACATACCCTAAGGCGCTTGCACTGGAGAATTGTCTGGTGTATTTATACGAAGAATTTAGCTGGGCTGTATTTATATTCTTTGCGCTAATCGGTGTTGTTTCAAAGAATTCCAACTGTGCTTCATCAATTTGATTGCCTATTTCCGTTACCTTATACCCGGCTCGAATCGTCGCTTCCCAATCGGAGGTGTCGGAATAATCGATAATAATTCGTCGATTCGCATCGGTAATATCGGAGAACTGCAACGGCGGGTTGGCTGGGCTTGCAACCGGCGTAACAGTAAACGTCATTTCCTGTGGAACGACGCTTCCCGTAGCAAATGTAACGGTCGTATTCCTATTGTTAAACGTAAAGCTTCCTGTGCCGGAAGGCATGGCCAAGTGTCTGAATCCACCGATAACTTCTTCCAATCCCCCGACATACGTCACTGACTTACGTGGATCAATCATGGTGAGAACGTCTTTGTTCATCTGAACATTTCCGCTATCTACCTTGAGATTACCGGTCATAAAAACATTTCCTCTCGATACTTTATCGAGTAATGTACTGACATTACCATAGCCGTTGGTGAGGATAGTTTTTTCGATTTGCTGGCCTGATTTTCCATTAAAAAACACCGTCGATGTCGGATGAGCAGTAAGGTTGGTACCATCTCCGGCATTTTGGAAGTCTCCGGTTACGATGAGGTTCGTTCCCTCACCGAGCCGCAGAACTCCATCGGTTGCCACAAGTTTCATTACGGCAGTGCTTGCAACAGTCACATCTCCGGCTCCTTTGGGTGAGTGGAATTGTCCGGGGCTGACGGTCACATCTGCATGGACAATTGCAGGTCTGCTTCCCATTTCCACAATCCCTTTATTTCGGATATCTATTGTTCCGAATGTAATCGATGTATCGCGTCCTAAATTACCTAAATACATTTCTCCATTGACATGAAGCGGTGCAAGCGCGGCGCTTGTCAGCACAGCATCGAGGCGTACAATTTGATTCGTATCAACTGATTTGGTACTAGATTGAGATTGATCGCTGACCAAAAGATCAAGATTATAGTAGCGATTAACGAGCGATGGCCCCTGTTCCGGGTAAATTGACTGCGGTATAGAGCCGTCATAATGGAACGTACCGGAATAGAATCTCTTACCGGATGTAGGAGTAATACTATAGGTATTACCCACATACACATCTGTCGGCACAAGTTTAACGGCAGATTGATCTAATTCGAGATTGGTATAATAGCGAGCTTGGACACGCTGTGTATCGAGTAGATGGGTGTAGCGAACGAGCCCGCTAATCCGGAAATTCCACCGTGATCCGAGAGCAGTGGAAGCATTATCACCAATGAAGGGCACTTTATAATCACCTTCGGTGAAGAGATTATTGAGTCCCGTAAACTCTATAATTCCACCGGAATTATCTACTTTAGTAATATCCGGTTGATAATTGGCAAATTTACCGTTGTCGGCTAAGAATCGTAGCATTCCCTTGTTCGTAATGACACCGGTTACATCATTCCACACATGTTGTCGAATCGACGTGGGCAATGCCGTCCGACCTACTTCAATTGTGCCTGTGTTTTCGATAGTTCCTTTATTCGACAACATCTTATAAACGCTGAGCAGCCCTGTTCCTAAACGATGCATTTCGCCTGCAGCATCAAGTACGCAGCTATCTGTAGCGACAGCGAGCGACGAATCCTGCAGATTCATCGCGCCGGATTGTATGGTCATGCTTCCATTAACCTGAAGCAGCGCATTTCCCTGAAAGGTAGATTGTCCATTACCAATCGTGTTGTAATTGCCGTTGACCCACATGATACTACCATTTGTGGCGGTCACGAGAGCACCGTTATTTGTAACGATTTGTGCATAAACAGGACAAGCCGCCCACAGTACAAAGAGAACTGTAAGGCGGCTTATCGTTGAAATTACAGAAACGAGGCAAGATTGGATCATCGTACAATTACTATAAGCGCTGTGATTCACAAAAAATAATACCTTATTTTACAATAAGAAGCTGTTGTGAACTTACAATCTTACCGTCTGCTACAAGCGAGCAGGTGTAAGTACCCGAGGCTAAGTCCGTTGCAGAAATTGTAATTGAATTGAATCCTTTGGCGGTAAGAGGCATACTCAGTACTTGACGACCATCGGATGAACGGTTCACCATTAACACCGCTTGCGAAACATTCTCGGGTAAGTAGTATGAAATTTCAGTACTTTCTGAGAATGGATTCGGATCACTTTGTTTAAGAGTCGGGAAATCACCAACATATTGCGAACCGCTTTTAGGTGAGCCACCTGCTGCAGCTAAACTTTTGACTGCTGCTTCAAGCTGTGCTAACCGTGCTTCAAGTGATTGAACTTGTGTTTTAAGAGCCGTGTTTTCTTTTTTCAATTCCTCAAGACCCGACATCGAAGCAAATGTGCTCATTGTAAGAGGAGTAATTGCACCTGTTTTATCGATTTTGAGTACAAAGTCATCTGTTGCCGGAGGCACAGGTAACGTGAGCACATATTCACCCGCTAGGGTACTCGGAGGAGCAAGCACTAGTCGGCTGAGTTTATCTCCTTTATTAACAAAAGAAATATTGAACTTACGCATATTGCTGGCAGGAACCTGCAATTGCGCCTGTGCTTGCAATGATACCAATACGGTCAATATACTGCATGCTACCACCAGAAATTTTATATTGTTATTTTTCATAGTTTTACCTTTTATTCAAAATTGGTGTATCAGAGTTGTTAATTAATTATGTATGCAACGTAATTGCCTGCAACTAGTCGCTGCCGGATATAACAATTATTGCGGACGTCCGACCATTCTCCAACGTTGTGAGGTAGCATCGTAAATCAGCGTGATACCTTGTTTTGTAGTCAATGCTACATCTTTATAGAACGAAAATCTATTTGCAGCACTTGAACTTGCATTATCTTTCTTCAACGAAATTGTGTAGTTGCCCACATTGACGAGAATAATCATTTTTCCATCACAGACACCACTTGAATTTATACCTGTCAAATACACGTTGCCGCCATCATCATCATCATCATCATTGTCGTTATAGCAGTCGTCATCGCCACCGGAATTGGAAGAGATTCTGAAAATTGTATTATTATTGATATTTGTCAGATTCACATTGTTTTGCGTACCGCTATATGCACTTTCAGTGACTACAGAATAACAAACTCCGCTAGCTCCTGGACTTGTCCACGATAAATTACCGGATCCGTCATTGGTCAGATATGTATTAGAAGCACCTTGTGCTGTTGGCAATACATACGACACATTCGAACTCATACTTCCTGCTTTAAATGAAGTATAACTTGCACCGGAATAGGTCAGGCTGCTATTAGGCTCATAGAATCTCACTTCGCGAGCTGAGTTATCAACATTACCAATAACCATATTAGTATTTCCGAAGTAAGCAATATTGCTCATGCCGGATACATCTGTGACTGTGGTACCATTATCACTGCTAAACCCAAAACTATAATCACCAATTTTCAAATTCACGCCGCCGGGGATTACAGATTTGATTCCGGCTGTATTTCCGCTGCCGCCACCAATGGTACCGTAATCACCGGTAATCGTATTGACAGCGCCACTTTTACCACCGCCGCCGATTGTAGCTCCATTATAGGTCGAAGCAACGCTATTCGATGCATAGCCGCCAATGAGTGTCGGACCGGCCCCTACGGTCGTAGCTGGACGATAGTTCATTACACGGAGATTGTTCGCACGGAGATTTAGTTGTGCCGTATCTGTGGTTCCTAAAAACTCTGTCGAAGAATTTACCAGTGAATTTCCGCTGGTGTACCATCCGGTACCTGCAGGAGTGCCCCAACCCAACGTATATGTCGAAGTTGGCGCGTTCATACTAGTCACAATCAGTGTTTGATTAAGAGTCGTAGGCGGAGCAGCCGGCAAGTAGAATGTATAATTCGTATTGAGAGCAGTCGATGCACCAAATTTAATCGTGTATTGCGGAGCAGTGTAATTCTGCAGCGATATAATTTGGTCTGTCCGAATATTTTGCGAGGAGGCAACTCCAAGCATTCCGAAGAAGATGGCACTGCTTACAGCAAGTGCTCGTGTTTTCGAGTAGAGTGTCTTCATAGATTTCTCCAAAAAATAAAATAACACCAGATAATGTATCCTAATCAACAATTAAAGTATTAATATACTAATTTTCCTACTATTTACCAAATAATCATTAGTTCAGCGATCGTGCTGTTTCGACCCAACTTGTACCATCCCAAATCAGTGTAATCGAAGACTGTGTGAATGCAGGCTGGAAGTTACCGCTGAGATTGAGATTACCTGAATCATTCAGCAGAAGCATGCCTGCGCCGGTATAATTAAATTGTAATATTAACAACTGACCATCCTGCAAGCCATTGCTCAAGGTAATTGTCCAGTTTGTGCCTGTCGTGTTGGTTAACCGTATGTACGTACGATTCCCTACTGTAATTGCCGTATTGGTAGTAATAGTTTGTGTCGAAGGTCGAGCTGCAATACCACCATTGACGTCCAGTTGGACTGCAGGGGTAGCAGTCCCAACACCTACGTTACCGGAAGCAAGTACGCGAATCCGTTCAGTGTTATTTGTTTTTACTACCATTGGTTTTGCATCGGTTGTACCCAGGAAATTAATTGTAGAGTCCGTTGTTGCATTTCCTAATAAATCCCAATTAGTACCTCCTGCAGTCGCATTTGCCCAGCCAAGTGTAAGTGTTGTATCATTTGCAGCAGCGCCTGATTTACTAACTATTGTTAATACCTGATTGGCTGTTCCACCTGTAGCCGGCATCACATATTTCAAGTCCGAGGTTTGTGCTTGTGATAAAAATGCAGAGAAATTTGTACCACTTGCACTTGGCTCTAATAATTGTAATTGATTTGCAGTACCATTATTTGTCAATCTTAGATTTCCTGTACCCGTTTTGAAGAAATCCATATTGAAATTACCAAGTGTATCAATAGTATTGCGAATTAATGTACCGCCTAATTGAACAGTCGTTCCGCTTAAAAGCAATCCATTATTTGCAGCAGTCACTGTCGCTGCACCTACAGAACTCCAGCTCAATGTACTAGTTCCACCACCCGACGAGGTCAATACTTGCCCTGCTGTCGGAGCAGTTGTCGGTAATGTATAGATTAAGTCCGCTGCTTGTGTCCCTGCTTTAAAAGAAGTATAATTTGCACCTGCATAGGTCGTAGAAGCATTTGCTTCATAAAATCTTAATTCCCTTGCAGCATTATCTATATTACCAACGATTACATTTACATCGCCAAAATAGGCTAAATTATTACCAATTGAGCTTGCATTTGCAGATGATGTCGAGCCGCTAAAGCCGATACTATTGCCTCCGACTGTCAGCCCGTTACCACCCGGGATTACCGAATTGGATCCTGTTGCAGTATTATTTACCCCGCCGCCGACTGTCGATCCAATACCACTTGCTGTATTTCCACTACCGCCACCAATAGTAGTATTTTGATTATTTGCAGTATTCGTTGTACCGCCACCGATGGTAGCAGTAATTCCACTTGCTGTATTCGATGTTCCACCAGATATGGTCGTATTTTGATTACTTGCTGTATTAGAAACTCCACCAGATATAGTCGATCCAATACCACTTGCCGTATTACCGCTTCCACCGGCAACGGTAGCATTTTGATTACTTGCTGTATTGGTTGTACCACCGCCAACGGTTGATGTGATTCCGCTCGCTGTATTCGTTGTACCACCGGCAATCGTTGAATTTGTATTGCTGGAAGTATTATTTGATCCACCGCCAATGACACTGTTTGTACCGGAAGCGACTTGTGATGCAGGAGTAGAACGACTCGATTGCCAATCAACCGAACCGCTGCCGGGAGAAGTAGGTGTTGTGGTGCCGTCAAATCGTTGCAAACCGCCGGTTGTGTATAATCGAATTCTTCTGGAAGTCGCCGATAAAGGTGAACCGTTTACACGTAGTTCCAAATCTTGCGCATCCGTTGTACCTAAGAAATTAGTTGCCGGACTCGTGCCTGCATTGCCTGTGAGCGACCAGTCTGTACCACCTGCGCTCAAGCTCGTCCATCCTAACGTCAAAGTTGTGTCTGTAGCCGATGCTCCTGTTTTGCTCAGTATTGTTAACACCTGATTCGCTGTTCCACCAGTTGCCGGCATTACATATTTCAAATCAGCTGTCTGTGCTTGTGCCTTGAATGCCGAGAAATTAGAACCACTCGCACTTGGCTCAAATAAGCGTAACTCACTCGCTGAACCGGAATTGGAAAGACCAATGTTTCCAGTTGCTTCGAGAGTAAGACCAGAAGTAATCAAAGATTTACCGACAACAAGCGTGCCATTTCTGAAAGCTGATGCATTATCAGCCACCACAAGTGTAGGACCGGCAGCAGGACCAATTTGGAATTCAGGATTTGCCACAAAGCTACTTGCAGGTCGATTTTCAAATCTTATATTACGTTGATTTGCAAGGCCTTTGAATACGAAATCTACCAAATCTACCGTACCGGCCTGTTCAAACATCGCTCCGTTAACACCGTTGCGGTTTTGAATGCTGAGACGTGTTGTACCATACGTATCTCCAGTCTGCTCAAATGTCAAATTTCCGTTGCTGCCAATTACTTTTGAGGTAGCAGATGTCGTAAGCTCAATATTTCCTGTGGTTGTTATTGAATTTCCAGGAGTAGATGTACCTACACCTAACCGACTATTCGTATTATCCCAATACAGATTTGCATTCGAAGATAGTGAAGATGTACCGCTCCAGAATGCTACCCGAGTCGCGACCCCCGACCCCGTAAGTCCTGCACTAGCCCAACTTAACACTCCACTTCCATTAGTACTTAATATTTGACCGGCTGAACCATCAGCATTGGGTAAAGTGTAGGTAACATCGCCTGCCTGTGCAGGTGCTTGAAATGCTGTAAAATTTGAACCGCTTGAGCTTGGTTCATAAAAACGCAACTGATTTGCTGTGTTGTTACTGTTTGTCAAATTAACATTACCCGTTCCACTCTTTTGGAAACTAAGATCAAATGCACCACCGGTAATCGTTGTTGCTTTTGTTAATGCACCACCAAGTTGCACCGTATCGGTTGATAAAGAAACACCGTTATTTGCTTTCACAATATTGCTGACACTCACCCAAGTCGGCTGTCCTGCGCCGTTTGATTGGAGTAATTGACCTGATGTACCGGTCGTGGAATAGTTATACTTTGTACCATCATAATAGACAACCTGACCGGCTGTACCGGCTGTTGTATTATTCGTTCCACCATTGGTAATGCCTAATGTACCCGTCACTTCACTCGCACTTGCTAAATTTACCTGACCGCTTGATAATACTCCGCTTGCATTATTCTTTACGATACCGGCGCTCGTGAATTTACCGATAATAATATTACCAGTGTTTCCCGCACTGCTCAATGTCAAGTCATTGCTTCCAAATGGGATGCTGGTGTTTTTGGTTAATGTACCGCCAAGCTGAACAGTATCCGTTGATAATGACAAACCATTATTTGCTTTCACAATATTGCTGACACTCACCCAGGTCGGCTGTCCTGCGCCGTTTGATTGGAGTAATTGACCTGATGTACCGGTCGTGGAATAGTTATACTTTGTACCATCATAATAGACAACCTGACCGGCTGAACCGGCTGTTGTATTATTCGTTCCACCATTGGTAATGCCTAATGTACCCGTCACTTCACTCGCACTTGCTAAATTTACCTGACCACTTGATAATACTCCGCTTGCATTGTTTTTAACAATACCGGCGCTTGTGAATTTACCGATGATAATATTACCCGTGTTTCCCGCACTGCTCAATGTCAAGTCATTGCTTCCAAATGGGATGCTGGTGTTTTTGGTTAATGTACCGCCAAGCTGAACAGTATCCGTTGATAATGACAAACCATTATTGGCTTTCACAATATTGCTGACGCTCACCCAAGTCGGCTGTCCTGCGCCGTTTGATTGGAGTAATTGACCTGATGTACCGGTCGTGGAATAGTTATACTTTGTACCATCATAATAGACAACCTGACCGGCTGTACCGGCTGTTGTATTATTCGTTCCACCATTGGTAATGCCTAATGTACCCGTCACTTCACTCGCACTTGCTAAATTTACCTGACCGCTTGATAATACTCCGCTTGCATTGTTCTTTACAATACCGGCGCTCGTGAATTTACCGATAATAATATTACCAGTGTTCCCTGCACTGCTCAATGTCAAGTCATTGCTTCCAAATGGGATCGTCGTAGCTTTCGTTAAGGTTCCGCCTAATTGTACTGTATCGGCTGATAAACTCAAGCCATTGTTTGCTTTAACGATTGCGCTCACGCTTGTCCATGTTGGTACGCCGCCTGTGAGTTGTAGGATTTGACCTGATGTACCGGCTGGATTGAAGGTATATTTGGTGCCGTCTGAGTACGCTACCGTTCCGGCTACACCGACAGTTGTATTCCCTGTTCCACCATTGGTTACACCAAGTGTACCCGTCACTTCACTCGCACTTGCTAAATTTACCTGACCACTTGATAATACTCCGCTTGCATTGTTCTTTACAATACCGGCGCTCGTGAATTTACCGATAATAATATTACCAGTGTTTCCCGCACTGCTCAATGTCAAGTCATTGCTTCCAAATGGGATCGTCGTGGCTTTCGTTAAGGTTCCGCCTAATTGTACTGTATCGGCTGATAAACTCAAGCCATTGTTTGCTTTAACGATTGCGCTCACGCTTGTCCATGTTGGTACGCCGCCAGTGAGTTGTAGGATTTGACCTGATGTACCGGCTGGATTGAAGGTATATTTGGTGCCGTCTGAGTACGCTACGGTTCCGGCTAAGCCGACGGATGTATTCCCTGTTCCACCATTGGTTACACCAAGTGTACCCGTCACTTCACTTGCACTTGCTAAATTTACCTGACCACTTGATAATACTCCGCTTGCATTGTTCTTTACAATACCGGCGCTCGTGAATTTACCGATAATAATATTACCAGTGTTTCCTGCACTACTCAATGTCAAGTCATTGCTTCCAAATGGAATAGATGTATTTTTTATAAGTGCGCCGCCAAGCTGAAGTGTGTCGTTGGTTACCGTCAGACCATTATTATAGGTCAATGTCGCTTGGGGATTTACCCATGTTGGAGCGCCCGAGCCATTCGATTTTAAAACCTGTCCCGATGTTCCGGTCGATGTGTAGGTATATTTTGTACCATCAAAGTAAATTACCTGACCGGCTGAACCTACTGTATTATTTCCTGTTCCTCCGTTGGTTACGCCTAGGGTTCCGGTTACTTCTGTTGTGTCATTTAAGTTAATTTTACCGCTTGATAAAACGCCACTTGCATTATTTTTGACTATACCCGATGTTGTGAATTTACCGATAATAATATTACCTGTGTTGCCTGCACTGCTTAATGTTAAATTATTGCTTCCAAATGGAATGCTGGTGTTTTTGGTTAATGCACCACCAAGCTGAACAGTGTCTGCTGACATGGATAGACCGTTGTTGGCTTTTACGATTGAGCTGACACTTGTCCAAGTGGGAGTTGAACCGCTTAATTGTAAGATATCACCGGTACTTCCAGCAGTTGTAAACGTATATTTTGTGCCATCAGAATAAGCTACCGTTCCGGCGGCTCCAATAACCGTATTCCCTGTTCCACCATTGGTAATACCAAGCGTACCGGTCACATCACTCGCGCTTGCTAAATTTACCTGACCACTTGTTAATACACCACTTGCATTATTCTTTACGATACCGGCGCTCGTGAATTTACCGATAATAATATTACCTGTGTTGCCTGCACTGCTCAATGTCAAGTCATTGCTTCCAAATGGAATAGATGTATTTTTTATAAGTGTGCCGCCAAGCTGAAGCGTGTCGTTGGTTACCGTCAGACCATTATTATAGGTCAATGTCGCTTGGGGATTTACCCACGTTGGAGCGCCTGAGCCATTCGATTTTAATATTTGACCAGAGGTTCCGGTCGATGTGTAGGTATATTTTGTACCATCAAAGTAAATTACCTGACCGGCTGAACCTACTGTATTATTTCCTGTTCCTCCGTTGGTTACGCCTAGGGTTCCGGTTACTTCTGTTGTGTCATTTAAGTTAATTTTACCGCTTGATAAAACGCCACTTGCATTATTTTTGACTATACCCGATGTTGTGAATTTACCGATAATAATATTACCTGTGTTGCCTGCACTGCTTAATGTTAAATTATTGCTTCCAAATGGAATGCTGGTGTTTTTGGTTAATGCACCACCAAGCTGAACAGTGTCTGCTGACATGGATAGACCGTTGTTGGCTTTTACGATTGAGCTGACACTTGTCCAAGTGGGAGTTGAACCGCTTAATTGTAAGATATCACCGGTACTTCCAGCAGTTGTAAACGTATATTTTGTGCCATCAGAATAAGCTACCGTTCCGGCGGCTCCAATAACCGTGTTCCCTGTTCCACCATTGGTAATACCAAGCGTACCGGTCACATCACTCGCGCTTGCTAAATTTACTTGACCACTTGTTAATACACCACTTGCATTATTCTTTACGATACCGGCGCTCGTGAATTTACCGATAATAATATTACCAGTGTTCCCTGCACTGCTCAATGTCAAGTCATTGCTTCCAAATGGAATAGATGTATTTTTTATAAGTGCGCCGCCAAGCTGAAGTGTGTCGTTGGTTACCGTCAGACCATTATTATAGGTCAATGTCGCTTGGGGATTTACCCATGTTGGAGCGCCTGATCCATTCGATTTTAATATTTGACCGGAGGTTCCGGTCGATGTGTAGGTATATTTTGTACCATCAAAGTAAATTACCTGACCGGCTGAACCTACTGTATTATTTCCGGTACCACCATTCGTTACACCAAGTGTTCCTGTGACTTCATTGGTATCATTTAAGTTAATTTTACCGCTTGATAAAACGCCACTTGCATTATTTTTGACTATACCTGATGTTGTGAATTTTCCGATAATAATATTACCTGTGTTGCCTGCACTGCTTAATGTCAAGTCATTGCTTCCAAACGGAATAGATGTATTTTTTATAAGTGCGCCGCCAAGCTGAAGTGTGTCGTTGGTTACTGTCAGGCCATTGTTATAGGTCAATGTCGCTTGGGGATTTACCCACGTTGGAGCGCCTGATCCATTCGATTTTAATATTTGACCAGAGGTTCCGGTCGATGTGTAGGTATATTTTGTACCATCAAAGTAAATTACCTGACCGGCTGAACCTACTGTATTATTTCCGGTACCACCATTCGTTACACCAAGTGTTCCTGTGACTTCATTCGTATCATTTAAGTTAATTTTACCGCTTGATAAAACGCCACTTGCATTATTTTTGACTATACCTGATGTTGTGAATTTTCCGATAATAATATTACCTGTATTGCCGGGACTGCTCAATGTCAAGTCATTGCTTCCAAATGGAATGCTGGTGTTTTTGAGTAATGTACCGCCTAGCTGAACAGTATCAACAGACATCGACACACCGTTATTGGCTTTTACCAAACTACTGATACTGGTCCATGTTGGTTGTAACGCTCCATTTGATTGCAGTACCTGACCGGCTGTACCTGTAGAGGTATATTCATATTTTGTACCATCAAAATATATCACCTGCCCTGCTGACCCTGTGAGATTATTTCCGGTACCGCCATTAGTAATACCAAGTGTGCCGGCTACTTCTGTGGTATCATTGAGATTTACTTTACCACTGGATAACACGCCGCTTGCATTATTTTTTACGATTCCTGAAGTAGTAAATTTACCAATAATCAGATTGCCAGCATCCCCTACCGAACTTAGCGTAAGATTGTAAGTGCCAAAAGGAATAGATGTATTCTTGGTCAAAGAACCACCCAATCGTACCGTGTCAAATGTTAGAGTAAGACCATTCTCATATTTATAAGTCGATGTTGGGCTAATCCAACTCATTACTCCACCAGACGTACTGCTTAAGATATACCCATCAACATCTGGTGAAGTCAATGGTAAAGTATAATTAATATTACCTATTTGGGCACCTGCGTTGAATGTTGTCACATAATCTCCAGCAGGGGTTTGAAATTGTGCTTGACGACCACTGTCAATTAATAAATTCCCTGAAACCTGAAGTTTTTCAACGGGTAACGCTGTTCCAATGCCGACATTTCCTGTGGAGGTTATCCGCATACGCTCCACGCTATCAGTTACCAAAACTAGTGGGAAATTATTAAGGCTGCCCAGTACTTCTGGTCCTAACAACGTATTTCCATTTAAACCCCAGCTATTACTAAGACTTTGAATCGATTTCCATGACAAGACACCACCCGGGCCATTGGTCACAAGTGCATAATTATTCGTGCCTGCGGTTAATGGCCATGTCAGTGTATATGAGCTGAGGCCAACCGTTGCAGTCTGCATCTTGATCGTATGGCCGGCATTATCATCGATAATTAATCGCTGAGCACGGATATCACGGTTCTGAGCAAATGCACTGGTAACAGTAAGTACCATCGTCATTAGGGCAATGGAGAGTATTCGGGAAGTTGCCATAGTACCACTCGTTTTGCAATGTAGAGAAAACATAATCAAAGTATAATATGTATTGGGAAATTATCAGATTAAAGTCGATTCACCATCGAATTCTCATGGCTGCCTGTCTGTACGGAAAAGCAGCCATGAAATTATCTATCATTATGGATTAATTATAATATAGTTCAGTTTTGCATTTGCAGATGGCATCGGACCGGAGAAGATGACTTTGAAGCTCACGCCTACAACCTTTGTTGACGTCATAACTGCTACGAATCCTGCTTCATCTGGGTCTTCTATTGTTACGATAATCCGCGAGTTTGCAGTAACATGCGTATCGTTGATAATCATGGATGTCGAATCCTGTGGGATCGGTACAGAACCCGATACCTGCTTAACTACTTCATTTGCATCTACCCAGCGCGGCGGTAATCCTGCGCCTTGAGACATCAATACTTGACCATTTGTACCTGCAGAATCATTAGGTCTGAGCTCGCCAGAGAATTTAATCGATCCTGCAACATCTAATTTTTGAGTTGGAGTTGTAGTTCCGATACCAACATTTCCTGTTACATCAATTCTAACACGATTAGTATCATTTGTACGGATCGATAATCCTTGGGCATCTTTCGTACCTAAGAAATTAACTGCCGGGTTGGTGCCAAGATTGCCCTTAACTCCCCAATATGTAGTATCGCCAATTGAGCGAACAATACTATCAATTTCACCGATAAAGATCGAATCATTGATTAATGCGCTGTCGATTGTTCTAATAAATGCGCTGTCAACAAGTTGCGATAACGTACGTGTTCCGAGTGTTCCGTTCGTGGAATTGTCGCTCACGACGATCTTATTACCGGTGCCAGTTAGGTCGCTGATTTTCACTTTACCACCGCTCGTGAGAGTTAATCTCACGCTGTCATTCGTGCGGAAGTTCAGGTCTTTCGCGTCCGTTGTTCCGAGGAAGTTGATTGCAGGGTTTGTTCCTGCATTGCCTTTTAATGTCCAGAAGGTCGTATCACCGATCA
>JAXLVN010000004.1:0-469645 GCA_046328995.1 Kapaibacterium sp. (SeqCode) | reverse complement strand
TGTACTCTCGGCTCCTAACTACGGTACTACGCTTCTTTCGCTGTCCGACTTGGATCTACTAAGGTTTATTCTTGACTCATACTACGGTACTACGCTTCTTTCGCTGTCCGACTTGGTTCTACTAAGGTTTATTCTTGCCTCATACTACGGTTCTACTAAGGTGTACTCTCGGCTCCTAACTACGGTACTACGCTTCTTTCGCTGTCCGACTTGGTTCTACTAAGGTTTATTCTTGCCTCATACTACGGTTCTACTAAGGTGTACTCTCGGCTCCTAACTACGGTACTACGCTTCTTTCGCTCTCCGACTTGGTTCTCTAAGGTTTATTTCTTGCCTCATACTACGCGCTGTCCGAATTGGTTCTACTAAGGTTTATTCTTGCCGCCTATACTATATAGTGCTCAAAAGAAGAATCAGATATGTTGCAAGTACTATTATCCAAGGGAACGTCTTATGGATAAAAAAAGGGTTCAAGCGTACTTGAACCCTTTCGAGAGGTTTTCCTTCCTGCCTTTTATCCCTGCATTATCATCACCTCTACCCATTCACTCTTTACGGTGCCGTTTGTGGCGCGGACTCTGTAGGTCCAGGTGCCTTGCGGCGGTGTGTCACGGGCAATAGTATCGCTGCCGGTAAATATCCGTATGTAGGCGCCGGTACCTTGAGGCGCTCTCTCGACCTCGTACATGATGGCAAACTCACTGTCCTCCCAGGATAATTCACCACGATTATATGTAAAGCCCTGAACGGGTTCCACACCAAAGAGATGCTCGAAGGGTGCACTGTAGTCACCGAGACCACCGGCATTGCGGGCACGAACACGGTAGAAGACTTTACCGGTGCGTTCTGCGCTCACGGTGATAGAGGGAATGGACGTCGAACTTTCGTCTAACCAGTCTTCGCCGTCGTCGGAGGTGGAGACATAGTAGCTTGTGGCGTTCGGGACTGCCGTCCATTCGAGTGTCGCCGGGCCGGTAAAGCGAAGACCTGTCGGCGCAGACGGCAGAGCGGTTTTACTGCTCGACAGCATTTGCTCCGGCCGGGCAAAGCCGAGGTCATTGTAATTAACACTGTTTTCTTCCCAGAGCGGAGTAGCGAATGACAGAAACAATTTCAGATTCTGAATATCTGCCTTGCGTTGCGCATTGATGGCATGCCGGGCATGATTAGCGCCGGTATGAGCCGACATCTTTGCATGGAAGGAGCTGTGAGCCGCATCATAGGCAGTGGCCAACCGATCGAAAAATACGGACGGAATGCTTATTGTTTCTTGTGCGGCGACACGGTTCGCCCTTTCCAATAGAATAGAACCCACGAGTTCAAGCTGCAGACTCTGCATTGCCGGATAGGGTTTTGTGAGCTTGAGTGAATCCAGCGTTTCAAGATCATCGGCAAAGAGCTGCCGAGCGTACGTACGAAGCGCTAAATACTCGTCACGCATCTTTTTAAAAGCAAATCGTGCGGCGGTTACCGCGGCCTTCAACTGCGCTGCCTGATGAGAAACGGCAACGCGTTTGGCTTGAAACGACGTATAGCAGGTAGGAGCCCATGAAAGGGGCTCGGGATTCATCAGCGCAAACTCCGATGAATGGGCGGCAAAGTTTTGTTGCATGAGCAAAAGTCGCTCGGCGTGCACAGCGTGAGAATCACCTGTGAAACGATTGTCTGAAATCATATTTCCTCCAGAAAAGAGAGTAAATAAAAATAAATTATAGGAGAGTAGTTCACTCCGGGTGCAAAATTAAAGGTACCGAAAGGGTGGTATGTCAGCGCTATGTCAGCGGTATGTCAGCGTTGTGTCAGAGAATGTTAAAAAACTGTTAAGATTCCCCCAAAAAACATGCAAAAGCTGCACATCAACATAAAAATCTCGGTTCACAGACATTTTTAGTGGTACAGAGAGGAGTCGTAGGAGCGAATTGTAGTCGCCCCGACGATGGAACAGTACAACCAAACTACAACAATTCCCGTCCGGTCGGTTGGTTTGCGTTTTGGTGATTTCTAGTATTGCTCGGTGGGGATATTGTCTGAATTATACGAAAATAGATTAAAAAGTATGTCATTCTGAGGGAGTCGTAGAGGCCGAAGAATCGAAACTTGATGATGTCGTAACGGCATGACCGTAAAGCAATTTTCGATTCTTCACCCTAAGAAGGGTTCAGAATGACAGCGTATTTCTAAATATGGCACTATTAATTTCATAACTGTATTAGGATTTGCAGGATGAGAGGATTGAAGGATTAATTGTCTGAATCAGGATGTGCAGGATGTGCAGGATGTGAGGATGTGCAGGATGTGAGGATTGAAGAGGATTCGTAGTGTAATTGTCTGAATCAGGATGTGCAGGATTATAGGATTTGCAGGATTGAAGAGGATTCGTAGTGTAATTGTCTGAATCAGGATTTGCAGGATTATAGGATTTGCAGGATTGAAGAGGATTCGTAGTGTAATTGTCTGAATCAGGATGTGCAGGATTATAGGATTTGCAGGATTGAAGAGGATTCGTAGTGTAATTGTCTGAATCAGGATTTGCAGGATTATAGGATTTGCAGGATTGAAGAGGATTCGTAGTGTAATTGTCTGAATCAGGATTTGCAGGATTTGCAGGATTTGCAGGATGTGAGGATTGAAGAGGATTGAAGAGAATGTGAGCGGAAGCATAGCAGAATAGCATCCTGATAATCCTATAATCCTGAAAATCCTGATTCAGACACCTACACCCTACCAATCACCTACATCACAGTTCAGATACATTGTCTGAATCAGGATGTGCAGGATGTGAGGATGAAGAGGATTCGTAGTGTAATTGTCTGAATCAGGATTTGCAGGATTATAGGATTTGCAGGATTGAAGAGGATTCGTAGTGTAATTGTCTGAATCAGGATGTGCAGGATGTGCAGGATTGAAGAGGATTGAAGAGAATGAGAGCGGAAACATAGCAGCATAGCATCCTGATAATCCTATAATCCTGAAAATCCTGATTCAGACACCTACACCCTACAAATCACCTACATCATAGTTCAGACACATTGTCTGAATCAGGATGTGCAGGATTGAAGAGGATGTGAGCGGAAGCATAGCAGAATAGCATCCTGCAAATCCTATAATCCTGAAAATCCTGATTCAGACACCTACACCCTACAAATCACCTACATCACAGTTCAGACACATTGTCTGAATCAGGATTTGCAGGATGTGAGGATGAAGAGGATTCGTAGTGTAATTGTCTGAATCAGGATTTGCAGGATTATAGGATTTGCAGGATTGAGGAGGATTCGTAGTGTAATTGTCTGAATCAGGATTTGCAGGATTATAGGATTTGCAGGATTGAAGAGGATTGAAGAGAATGTGAGCGGAAGCATAGCAGAATAGCATCCTGATAATCCTATAATCCTGAAAATCCTGATTCAGACACCTACACCCTACCAATCATACAAATCACAGTTCAGATACATTGTCTGAATCTGGATTTGCAGGATGTGAGGATGAAGAGGATTGAAGAGAATGTGAGCGGAAACATAGCAGCATAGCATCCTGAAAATCCTATAATCCTGAAAATCCTGATTCAGACACCTACACCCTACCAATCATACAAATCACAGTTCAGACACATACGCATCACCCGAGGCATCAAGCAGATCATCGGAGACCTCACCGCATCGACCGAACGGCGCAACTACCCCGTCCGAGGGCGCAACGAACCAGCCCGAAGGCAAAACCAACCTCTCCGAGGATGCAACTAACCCATCCGAGGGCTAAACTAACCTCTCCGAGGATGCAACTAACCCATCCGAGGGCTAAACTAACCTCTCCGAGGATGCAACTAACCTCTCCGAGGGCTAAACTAACCTCTCCGAGGGCTAAACTAACCTCTCCGAGGGCTAAACTAACCTCTCCGAGGGCTAAACTAACCTCTCCGAGGGCTAAACTGACCTCTCCGAGGGCTAAACTGACCTCTCCGAGGGCTAAACTGACCTCTCCGAGGGCTAAACTAACCTCTCCGAGGGCTAAACTAACCTCTCCGAGGGCTAAACGAACCTCTCCGAGGGCTAAACTGACCTCTCCGAGGGCTAAACTAACCTCTCCGAGGGCTAAACTAACCTCTCCGAGGGCTAAACTAACCCGTCCGAGGGTATGACGACCGTGTCGGCAGGACATGGCGACCCATCCGCAGCTACATACGCTATCTTCAATGAATACTTGGAATTAGGTGTTTCATCGGGATAGCAATACTTGCAACGTATCGCCTTGATGGAGTCTATGGTAATAGGTTTCTCTGTGCAATGGGTTGGTTCCTCCCACAGGGCATCACAGTACATTGAACGAGTGTGATACTCTGTCCTACACTCTGTGGTACCCTGCGGGAAAGGCACAGGCAAAAGTCCTGCGATTATCTTACGGAATCGGCGGGCGGAGTCGTTGGGTTGATAGGTGGGGGTGTCGGCATCATTGGTGGCATCGGACGTAATGTATCCCATCCCGAGACTTTACGCATGCAGAGACGCATTATACTCATTGCCCGGGCTGCTTCTTCGTTGTTGGTGCCTTCCGGTAAATTCTGACGGGCAACCTCTGCTTTTAGATCTTCTTTGAAGCGCGCCATACACTGCTGTATTTTGGAGCGGTCGCCGCCGGTTTTCTGGAGGCATTCACAGACCGTATTTCCTATAATCTCTCCCGGCGGAGTAGCACACGAGGAAATGGCAAGTGTGACAAGGCAAATGACTATGAGGCAAAACGCCTGAATTCTATCACTATTCATATCAATCTTTCTACATATAATGAAATTCAACATAGGGTACTATATACCGTGCGGGATACCCACCTCTGATACTATTCTAAAGGGGTTTAATGACGGTATGGACGCGATTAAACCCCTTTGGGGTTTTGGGATTACCTGTCTATGCCCCCCGCATTTCATGCGGAGTTATTGAAATTGAAGCCCTTTGGGCTTCTCGAATGCAGGCACTGTTGGTATCCCGAACTCACGTTATATAGTATGGGAGCTCTATCGAATATACTCCTCATGTGTTCGATAGTACCTCAAATACCTGCTTCAGTTCCTGCCTTTCCATTCTCTTGACAGTGCAGGAGGGCATATTCGATCCAATTACCGCATCTGCTGACTTACGGTTACCGTTTTCTGTATGGTACTTCCTTTGTAAAAGGCGACCGACTTTACTTCGGGAGACAGCAGGATATCGAGTGAACTCTGTGAGAGATATCCTGCACCGTAATAAAATTCATGCCGGCGGGTTTTGCCGTTTTTAAGTGTCAGAATTGCATACGTATAGCCGTCTTTTCCATTCACCCGCAGGATGGATTGTTTTTTGTTGCTGACGTCTTTTTTATAGACTTTAAGCGGGGACGTATTATTACCAATAAGAATATAGAGATTGGAATCGGCAGAGGGGAAGGTAATGACACTGCGCGCATCATACGGATTAAACAGCCCGCTTTTGGCCGAAGGAAGCACTTCGAATTCTCCCTTGCCATCACCGTGGAGGAATAACCCTTCACCACTGTCATAGCGCCACATTTCTCTGTCCGGACCATAAAAATTGTCCACCATCAGGAGGTCGAGATTGCCGTCACCGTCGTAATCCTGCACGGACGAACCAAACACCGGGGCTACTTGAGCCATGACCGGCAGCAAATGAATACTAAATCTGCCGTTCCCTTTATTCTCAAGATAACTATTGGCAAAGGTCGTGGCTTTATTATACACAGCCGAGTCAATTTTTTCTTTGGGGAATATCTCCCGGAATTCCAGCTTGGCGTATTGGGTAGCACTCGGTACTTTTTTGTTGAGGGTCGGTATTTGAGCATACATCAAGCTAATTCCCCTGAGCGGATATTGCAGTCCATTATTATAATAGGTAAGGAGTATCTCGACGCTGCCATTTTCATCAACATCATTACAGTACATTTCAATCGGGTACTTCTGTGTGGCTTTATAGCGGGAATTGAGTCCTAAATTACCCACGACATAATCGATATCCCCATCATTATCAAAATCACCGGCATTGATGCTGTTCCACCATCCGTATGCACTGTCGAGACCGCTGCCGGCGGTCACTTCGCGAAATGTCCCGCCGGTATTCTGAAAAATCCGCGGCGTCATCCATTCGCCGACGAGAATCAGATCGAGCTTGCCGTCGTTGTTGTAATCGGTCCACAGGCCGGAGGTAACCATACCGGGATTTTTGAGCTCGGAGCACAGCTGCTCGGTCACATCAATAAAAGTACCGTGTTCGTTGAGCAAAAGATAGCTTCGTGGCAGATCGGGATATTTACCGGGCACATTTCGTCCGCCGACAAATAAGTCCAGGTCGCCGTCACCGTCCATATCGCCGGCAAGTACGCAGGAGGTGCTGGTAAACATTTCAGATAATTGTCCCTTGGAAAAGGTGCCTTTACCGTCATTGATATACAGCCGATCGGCTAAGAGCTTCGGCGTTTCGACGGACTCCTCATTCCCTCCGCTTGCGACATACAGGTCGAGGTCGCCGTCGCCGTCGGCATCAAAAAAGAGAGCGCCTTGGTCTTCGCACATCGAATCGGGAGCAAATGCGGGCTGCACCGAGAGGGTAAATCTGCCGTCCGGCCGCTGGAGGTACAAGCTGGGAATAATTCCTTGCGGACCGCCGATAAAGACATCACTGAGACCGTCTCCGTTGACATCGCCGGTAGCCATTCCCGGCCCGTTGGTTGAGAGTTTGTTCGGAAGGAGACGTTCCTGAAAAAAGTCATCATAGATATTTTCAACATGATTAAACACCAGACTTTTTTCCGGGGGAACAGGGGTGAGGATGGTTGGCTCGGCCGCAGGCGGCTTGTTGTCGGTAAGCACAGCATTTTCTTCTTTGAGGACAAGTCGTTGATTGGCCTTGCTATTTTTAATCGTTTGCTTAGCCCCGCTGAGCCAGGTCACGGTTAGCTCATCGACCTGTTTTTCTTTACCAATCCCAAAATGCACGAGAGCATCGACGGAGGATGCGAATCCACGCGTTCGGCTGAGCTGAATATTTTGATGCGTATCCCGGATGGTAATTTCGACTTTTGCGCCGAGACCTTCGGTATTCTTGCCTTTACCGATCAGCTTTACCTGCAGATAATTCCCGAGCCCTTTTTCTCGGGTGGTATTACGATACACAGTAGCCATGGTATCGATATTATTGAGAATCATATCGAGGTCACCGTCATTATCTAAATCGGCATAGGCGGCGGCTACGGTATTATTATAGGGCGCTGTAAATCCCCATTCTTCGCTTGCATTCTCAAATTGGAGTCCTCCGTCATTTCGAAAGAGAAAATTATTAATTCTCGTGCGGGGCAGCTTTCGAAAGTACTCGTCAAGGTCCAGGTTTTTTCCCATCATTCTGTCCGACCCGGGCGTGGTGTCGGACATTTTCTTCGCCAGCTCGTGGAGGCCCATTTTCTCAAGCACTTCAGGATTGGCCGCAAATCGTATCGCGTCGCGGTCCATAATATCATATTTAATACCATTGGACACAAAAATATCCTTGAGTCCATCGTTGTTGAAGTCGGCTATCAGCGGACACCAGCTCCAATCGGTCATTGCCGTCCCGGTCATATAGCCGATATCGCTGAACGTGCCGTCTCCACGGTTGATTTGCAGTGAATTCTTGAGCATTTGAGAGGAATCATGCAATGTACTAAATATCGACACGGTCTCGAATTGTGTATTTCTGCGCTGATGGTCCGCCGGAAGCATATCCACCGAGAGAAAGTCCATGAGGCCATCATTATTCACATCGGCAGCATCACTTCCCATACTGAAATAGCTTGTATGACGGGTAGCGGTCTTGGTACCATTTCTGAATGTCCCGTCTCCGTTATTATAATAGAGATAATCCGGAGCTTCGAAGTCATTGGCGACATAGAGATCGAGCCAGCCGTCATTATTATAGTCGGCGACCGAGGCGCTGAGTCCGAACCCTTTGTGCTTGATACCAATTTGCTGACTTACTTCGGTGAAGGTGTTATTTCCGTTATTTTTATAAAATTTACTGAGCTCTCCCCTACTTTCGTAATCGACTTCGGACTGACCGTTCACCACAAGGTACATATCCAGGTCGCCATCTTTATCATAATCAAAGAACGTGGCCTGAATGCTGTTGCCCACAAAATCGAGTCCGAACTCTTTTGCCTTGTCGGTAAATGTCCCGTCACCATTATTGATAAAGAGTCTGTTCGGCGTGAAATTATACTCCGACACATAGATATCCAGGTCACCGTCTCCATCAATATCGACCATTGTCGAGCCGAACGATGCCGATGCCGAGTCGGCGACTCCTGCCAAGGGCGGTGCTTCTTCAAACTTCAGATTTCCTTTGTTAATATACAGCTTATTAGGGTTCATAAACCGTGTAAGATAAATATCCGGCAGTCCGTCATTATTGACATCTCCCACCGATACTCCACCGGCGGCGATAGTAAAGAGCTGGCTTTGCTTTTTCAGGGACTTGGCTCCGGGTACGAAATTATTAAACCGCAGATTGGTCTCATCTTCGCTCAACAGGCGGAAAATATTTTCATCGCTTGCGGCGACGCGCTCAGGAGATGATTTTGATGCAGCTTTTTTCTGACCATCTTTGGCAGGCGTGCCGGCTTTACCCACCGCCGGTGCGTTCTTTGATTTCTGCCCGGCAGCGACCGAGGTCGGCTGCAGTGCGCCGGCAGCAAGCAGCAGGCACAGAAAGATGTATGTAATACTGCGTGTGTGTCTCATGGTATGTGTGGATATTGGATGATAATGATTACTATACATTAGCGTTGTATTTGAATCGGCGACTCTTCTCGCTCCGCCGTAAGCTGCCCCTTTGATGGCGGTGATTGCATGATAGATTGCTTTCTCCGGCAGTGAAAACAGGAGCATGATGGTTATTTACGAATAATAAAGTCGTATTTTTGTACTAACAACTTCAGCTTCTATGATTTCCCATTCAGTAATTCTACTACAATATGAGTCCTCTTGACCTTGATAAACCCCAGTGTAATTGTGGCGTTATTGGCGTATTTAATCATCCTCAGGCCGCTGTCATGACCTATTATGCCCTCCATGCCCTCCAGCATCGGGGTCAGGAAGCAGCCGGGATTGTCGCTTCGTCGTTTGATTCAAGCAAAAATAAGCAACGATTCGCTACGCACAAAGGCGAGGGATTAGTTTTAGATGTTTTTTCCGACAGCGGCGTGCTCACCGACAAGCTCAAAGGCACCTCTGCTATTGGTCACAACCGTTACTCTACAACAGGCAGCGCCTCGCTTGCCAATATTCAGCCCTTTACGATTAATTACCGCGCCGGCAATCTTGCTCTTGCCCACAATGGTAATCTCACCAATACCAAAGCACTGCGCAAAGCCCTTCAGGACGAGGGAGCAATCTTTCAGACGACGACCGACAGTGAATTATTCCTGCATTTAATTGCCCGCAGCCGCAAGGCCAATCAGCTTGACCAGATACGCGAAGCGCTTCAGATAGCCCGCGGTGCATATTCTCTCGTCATTATGACCGACACCTGTCTCATTGCCGCCCGCGACCCGCACGGCTTCCGGCCACTATGCATCGGACGCAAGAAAATGGGTGATGAGTATGCGTATTTTGTCGTCTCCGAGACCTGCGCGCTCGATATCATCAGTGCAGAGTATGTGCGTGATGTGGGGCACAACGAACTCGTCGTCATCGACCGTACGACCGTCGAAACCGGGCACATCGCCTCCTATACGATTGATGACATTACTCCGCAGTCATGCCATTGTATATTTGAATATATCTATTTCTCCCGTCCGGACAGCAAGATTTTTGGTCATAATGTCGATAAAGTGCGCCGTAAGCTCGGCAAGAATCTCGCTCTTGAGAGTCCGGTCCTTCCCGGTGAGGATGGCGAGAAAGTCGTCGCCATCGCCGTGCCCGACAGCGGCAATACCGCCACGCTCGGCTTCGCACGGGAAAGTGAAAAGCAGGAAATACCGACTAAATATGAAATCGGCCTCATCCGCAGCCATTACGTCGGCCGCACGTTTATTGCGCCGGGGCAGGATCAGCGGGAATTCAAAGTCAAGACGAAATTTAATGTCGTCCGTGGCGTCCTCGAAGGCAAAAAAGTCGTCATGGTCGATGACTCCATCGTTCGCGGCACGACCTCACGGTCGCTCGTCAATCTCGTTCGCGAGGCCAATCCGCAGGAAGTGCACTTGCGGATCACATCTCCGCCGATTACTCATCCGTGTCAGTACGGTATGGACTTCCCAAGCCGCGAAGAGCTCATTGCCAATGACTACGACGGCGAGGAAGCAATCGGCAAGGCGCTCGGCGTTAATTCCCTGCATTACTTATCCGTGGAAAGCTTGATGGCATCTGTGCCGCAGGATAATGGCGTCGGCTATTGCAATGCATGTTTTACGGGAAATTATCCGGTACAGATTGACCTCGGCGGCGGAAAATTCGCGACGGAAGAATAATCGACCTATTCGTGTGACTATCATCCTCACAACAATTCAGACAAGTGATTCTCTATGCTTTACTTCAGCTCATCCGTGCGTGCCGGCATTCTCCTGCTGGCGACCTTTTTGGTAACGTCCATTATTCCTCTCACGGCGCAGCGCACGATGGGTGTGACGCTCAGCGAAAAAGGACAGCAGGATGGGTATATTCTCTTTGCGCCAATGGTGAGTAAGACGACCTATCTTATCGATAAGAAAGGTCGCATGGTCAATTCATGGACAAGCGAAACGCTCCCCGGACAGTCTGCCTACCTCCTCAAAGACGGCTCACTCCTGCGGGCAAGCACCGACAAAAAAGCAGTTCTGAAAAAAAGCGGCAATGGCGGAATAATCGAGAAATTCAACTGGGAAGGGAAGCTTACCTGGTCGTATAAGATCTCGGACTCGCTTGAGTCGCAGCATCATGATATTTTTCCTATGCCCAACGGCAATATCCTCGCCATTGTCTATAGCATAAAATCATATGAACAGGCATTGGTAGCGGGACGTAATCCGAACTTCGCACCATCGGTCGTCTTCAGCGAAAAAATTGTCGAAATCAAGCCCGAAGGCGACACCGGACGCATCGTCTGGGAATGGAATGCCTGGGATCATATTGTGCAGGATGTCGATCCCTCGAAGGCAAATTTTGGTTCGCTCATCGACCACCCCGAGCTCATTAATCTCAACTATCAAGCCAATAAAGTCGAAGTCGCCGGTGATTGGATTTATCTCAATTCGGTATATTACAATCCTGATCTCGACCAAATTGTCGTCAGTTCATACGATTTTGACGAACTATGGATCATCGACCACAGTACAACGACCGCCGAAGCAGCATCCCATTCCGGCGGCAAGTCCGGCAAGGGCGGCGACCTTCTCTATCGCTGGGGTAACCCCTACACCTATAATGCCGGAACGAGAGACGATCAATACTTTTTTGCACAGCATGCAGCGCACTGGATCGAAAAAGGCAGACCCGATGCCGGCAAAATTATGATCTTTAATAACGGTGCTCGCGGCGGTGGTAACAATTACTCATCGGTCGATATCATCGCTCCACCGATGGACAAGCAGGGACGCTATGTTTATGAGAAGGGTAAGCCCTTTCCCCCCAAGACTCCGTCGTGGAGATATGTCGATACCACCGTCGGGAAATTCTTTACAAGCCACATGTCCAATGCCGAACGCTTACCTAATGGCAACACACTGATTTGCAATGGACTTCTCGGCGAATTTTTCGAAGTCACTCCCAAAAACAAGATCGTCTGGAAATATAAAAACCCTGTGTTTATGAATGGTCCGGTAGCCCAGGGAACAGTCGTAAACGGTGGGAGCTTTATGTTCCGATGCGCCTTTTACCCAACAACCTACCCTGCATTTACTTCCCGGAAAATCAAACCCGGCGGGACAATTGAGCTCACCCCGTAGGATATTTCAGGGAGTGCCAGCATGACATATGTCGTGCTGTAGGCTTCCTCTTCTGCTCTTTCCCCTGCTATTCAAAGCTGCCTCTTCTCACCGGTGCTCCCGGCTGATAAACTCCTCGCATTCTCCCCGCACCAAGCGCTCTTTCGCTGTTCTGTATTTTTTTTTGCTCTTGATGTAAGTTTTGCACAGGTCTGTCAGTCATACGGGTGCGTTGCGCTCTGCGCACGTGATATACAAGTAGCAAATAGAGTGATAGTGGAGCTTGTATATGTTGTCCAACAGAACAAATCACGTATGCGATCATATTACATTTCTTTATTTATCATACTGTTAATCACATCTCAGACACTTCATGCTCAGCCGACGGTTGGGTTATTGGGGTACGAACCCGGTCAGCAAAAGGGATACGTGCTTTTTTCGCCGATAGCCGGTACGACCACCTATTTAATCGATAAAAAAGGTTTGCAGGTCAATTCTTGGATTAGCAAATACAAGCCCGGGCACTCTGCATACTTACTCCCGGACGGTTCACTTCTCCGCAGCGGCATGCTCACGGATTCTTATTTCAAAGGAACGGGCGCCGGAGGAATCATCGAGCGCTTCAGTTGGGACGGTAAGCTCACGTGGTCATACACGTTGTCGGACTCTCTTCAATGCCAGCACCATGACATTTATCCGATGCCCAATGGTAATATATTGGCCATTGTCTGGGAAAAGAAAGCATCGAATGAAATGACATTTCCGATGACGTCCTCAACTCCATCAATGATTTGGACCGAAAAAATCGTAGAAATTCACCCTGAGGGCGCTTCCGGCAAGATTGTCTGGGAATGGAAAGTATGGGATCATCTCATTCAGCAAGATGACCCGTCCAAGAAAGATTTCGGCGCGGTTGCCGAGCATCCGGAGCGTATTTCCATGCACTACACCTCTGCCGGCAGCACGTCACAGACGATTGACTGGATTCATCTTAATTCAATTTCATACAATGCCGAGCTCGATCAGATTATGGTGAGTTCGTACGGTTTCAGCGAAATCTGGATAATTGATCACAGCACCACAACGCAAGAGGCAGCAGCCCATCAAGGCGGCAGACATAATAAAGGCGGCGATTTGATTTACCGTTGGGGTAACCCGATGGCATATAACCGCGGTCAGGCGGAGGACAGACGGCTCTTTCATCAGCATACTGCCTATTGGATCCCCAAGGGGTATAAGGATGAAGGGAAAATTATGATTCTTAATAATGGTATTGACCGGCCGAACGGGAATTACTCGTCGGTGGATGTCATTGCACCGCCGATGCTCAATGCCAAGACAGGTACGTATCTTGTCCCCGAGGGCTATCAGCCCTTCGGTCCTGCCTCGCCGGCATGGAGTTATGCCGATTCGGCTACCTTCCGGGCACCCAATATTTCCGGTGCTCAGCGCTTGCCCAATGGCAATACCTTAATATGCAATGGACCGTTCGGTCATTTCTTTGAAATTACTCCTCAGAAAAAAGTAGTATGGCAATATAAGAGTCCGGTATGGCACTTAGGAGTGGCGACACAAGGTACGACAATCATGGGGAATTTTGTCTTCCGTTCTACCCTCTATCCGCCGGACTATCCTGCGTTTAAAGGACGTAAGCTTGTCAGCGGCGAACCGATAGAGCTCAATGCCGATGCTACGATTCCAACGATGCAATCCCAGCGGTTCGTACCGGTTCGCGGAATACAATAAGCATGCGCTCTATTTCCCTAGACAACCAATTGATTTTTAAACTAGTTTTTGCGAATTACCGGATTATTTCAGCGGCTACTTTTATGAAAACGTATCTTCTTCTTCTTCTGATGTTGGGTCTTGGCACAGCGCTTCACGCGCAGCCGACGGTCGGTCTGCTTAATTACGAGCAGGGTCAGCAGAACGGGTATGTGCTCTTTGCACCTATGGCGAGCACGAGTACGTATTTAATTGATAAAGAGGGTCGGAAAGTGCGATCGTGGCAGAGTGCCTACAAGCCCGGTAAAGCTGCGTATTTACTGCCGGACGGCTCATTACTCCGCAGTGGTAATTTTGGCAATACATTTTTCCGAACACCCGGTAATGGCGGTATAATTGAAAAATTCGACTGGGACGGAAAATTAGTCTGGTCGTACCAAATTTCAGATGCAAAACAAAGCCAGCACCATGATATTCGCCCTCTTCCGAATGGAAATTTTTTAGCCGTCGTTTGCGAGTATATCCCACGGGAAGAAGCGATTCAGGCAGGTCGCTTACCGGAGCGAACCGATCATCATGTCATCAGCGAGAAGATTGTCGAGATAAAGCCCGAAGGCAAATCAGCCAAAATTGTCTGGGAATGGAGAGTATGGGACCACCTTGTCCAGGAAGCTGATCGTACAAAGCCGCATTTTGCTGCCGTCGCCGACCATCCCGAATTAATTCATGTGAATTTTATCAATCCGGCAAGCGGAGATGAGATTGACTGGCTGCATGTCAATTCGGTAGCATATAATCCCGAGCTAGATCAGATTATTGTGAGTTCGTATAATTTCAATGAAATATGGGTCATAGACCATAGCACCACCACGAAGGAAGCTGCCTCGCATTCCGGTGGTACCTATGGCAAAGGCGGTGATATTCTCTATCGATGGGGCAATCCGATGACCTACAATCGCGGCGGCTATGATGATCAAAAATTATTCGGACAGCATAGCGTGAAGTGGATCGAAAAAGGCAAGCCCGATGCGGGCAAGATTCTCATCTTTAATAATGGCTTCGGACGCATGGACGGGAATTATTCATCGGTCGATATTATCACGCCGCCAATGGATGCTAAGGGGCGGTATATTCTCAACTCCGGCAAGCCCTTCGCTCCTTCGGCACCCGAATGGAGCTATACCGATTCCCTGCTGACCACGTTTTATTCGAGCACCATCTCCGGTGCCGAACGCCTTCCGAATGGTAATACACTTGTCTGCGAAGGCACGACCGGTGTATTCTTTGAAGTCACCCCCGATAAAAGAATCGTCTGGAAATACAAAAATCCCGTTTGGGAAGCAGGGACAGCGACTCAAGGAACAACCATTAACGGCAATCTTGTCTTTCGGTGTGAGTTCTATACGCCTTCCTATCCGGCGTTTGCTAAACGTAAAATAAAGCCCGATGAACCAATCGAACTCAACACCGAGTACATACCACCATCATCGATACCTAGCCGCTATCCGACGGTATCGAGAGGAATGCACTAAGCGTTGTATAATTGCTCAACATGTACTACGCCTGCTCACCACCGCAACGACCTCTCTAGCTTCGGTATTTCTCTATAACGTATTTCTGTAGGTACATGCCCTGATATCTGCTTCGGGTATTCGTTACCGGTAATGCTTGAAGAATTTTGCTTGCACGTGTCCGAACTTCTCCGTTTATTGCATTTCAATTAACTCTCTCGGACTCTTGCTTTGCCCAAACGTATGCATGCTCCTATGTCGTTCGGTGTGGCTATTATCGTTAAAAATGCCGAAGATACGATCACACAAGCGATCAAATCGGTTACCGGCTACTCCCGGCAAATCGTCGTCGTCGATACCGGCTCAACCGATCGTACACCGCAGATTTGCACGCTCCTTGGCGCGGAAGTGCATTTTTTTGCATGGACGGATAATTTTTCGGAGGCACGGAATTACGCCCTCTCGCACATGCGTACCGAATGGATACTCCAGCTCGATGCCGATGAAGAGCTGCTCGGCTTTTCGGTAAAAGACATTCAGCCCTTGCTGATGAATCCAGCCGTCGGCGGACTACAGGTAGCGCTCCGTAATACCCTCAGCGGCGGTCTTGAATCGGTGCATCATTATACACGACTCGTGCGCCGGCATGCGCAGATACGGTATGTTGGCGCTATTCATGAGCAAATAGCAGATTCGATTCGCGCCCTCGGTCTCGAGATTGTCGATTCGCCCATTACTATCCTGCATCATGGATATGAAGCCAATTCTCCCGAAAAGATTGAGCGTAATGCCGACTTACTCCGCCGGGAAATCGCGCTCCACCCGGAAGACAAGTGGCTATCGTATCATCTCGGACTCACGGAATTCGCCGCCAAACGCTACGAGGATGCGCGCACGCTGCTCGAATCCGTCGCCTTCGCCGGCGAGCTGACGAGCGAGCAACAAGAGACAGTCCGCCTGCGACTCGCGCAAATCGCACTACAGGGCGAACGCACAACAGACGCCAAACAATGGCTCAATTTTACAAGTAACGACATTCATCGTGAGGGGTTACGGTGTTTTGTTCTCGGTTCCTGCCTCGCTCTCGAACGTAACTTTACAGAAGCACTCGCAATGTATTCCTCGCCTTCGGTAGCGGCTTCTCGGCTCGTGAATCAGGTTGAACTCCTTACATTTACAAACGGCATTTCTCAATTTCTCAAGTAATCAAATGATACTTCTCATCCCATCAATTGACTTATCCGGCGGACATTGCGCGCGGTGTATCGTCGGCGAACCCGGCACGGAAAACATGTACCACCAAATTTCCGATCATCCGTTTGAGCTGGCCCGGCTGTGGCGCCGCGAGAATGCGAAGTCCCTGCACATTACAGATTTAGACGGCATGGCAGGACGCGACAACACAGCAAATTGTGAGACGATTCTCGAAATTGTACGTTCGGTCGATATCCCAATCGAACTCCTCACCAATTTCCACAGCATCGAGGAATGCAGATTTTGGCTGGAGAAAGGAATTTACCGCGTGATTATCAACGAACTGATTTATACGAATCCGGAGGGCGTGCGCGCGCTTGTCGAGGAATTCACACCGAGCAAAGTGATTGTAGGAATACGGGCGAAGGATGGGCAGGTGGTGTTCCCAACGCTCGAAAAAGAAGTCACCGACACCGAATACGCACTCTTTGCGAAGAGCTTAGGAATTAAACGCTTGGTCTATAGCGACATCTCGTGGGAAGGTTCGCTCTCGGGTCCTGACTTCGAAATGCTCCGCCGTATCGCCCGCGAATCGGGACTCAGAGTGACGGAAGCAGGCGGGATATCGAGTCCGCAGCAGTTATGGAAAGTCCAGGAATTACAGCGCGATGGCGTGGACTCGGCGATAGTAGGCCGCGCGCTCTATGAGAATCGCTTTCCGTGTCAGAAAATATGGCGTCAGGTCGAGGCGGAGTTGGAGCCGGAAATTGTACAGCGGGAGATGTGAAAATCTTTGTTATTTCTTCCCTCCTCCGGCTGAAGCTGAGTCTAGTCAACGGGTTTGATTGATGAACAGGGTATTTCGGACCATTGCAGAAATCGAGCATGTGAGTGAACGTACTTGAATTCCCTCCACGAAGAACCATGCTCACACGCCTCCGACGTTCGTAGTTCTTGTTCTGCTCAGCCGTGCTATTATAAAAATCACGGCGCAGGGCAGCCACACCCACATACATTCGCTTGCAAGTACGCGAAGTCCCCATTCTCCGAAAAATTGTTTTATGCCAATCGGCGATACTGCAATCACTTGCCACGGGAAGAAATATCGAGTAGTGTCAAAGGGTGAGAAGAGTGCCACGCCAAGTCCGCCTGTTGTACACGCATCAAGAAGTGGATGAGTCGCCATTGCTGCCGCAAAGAATAGTGCATATCCCGCCAGAGGAATAGATTGCTTTGTCCAATATTTATACCCGACCGCCACTATCCATCCTACGCACAAGCACCAAAAAAATGAATGGAAGAATCCTCTATGCCCGAGCATATCGGCATACCGCACACCAAATTTGAAGGTGAGGACATCGGCATCGGGTAGCATTCCAAGGAAAGCGGTCACAATCCAAAATATTCGCGGCTGTTTGGTGCCAAATACAGCAACCCCGAGAGTTTCGGCGGCAATTGCATGTGTTAGTATTGATGCCATATTGTTCGTAGAAGAGAAGAAATGAGCCGAGTACTAATCGGACAAGAAATTTATCAATTAATCTATACCATCACGAATTCAAAACCTATACCCTGCGCCTAAAGACAAGGATGAAAGCGACACGCGGAGTGGCTCTTGTAAGTGACTGGTAATTGAATACATTCCCCGCATATCGACCGAGACATTGTCGGTAATCGAATAGTCAACACCGGCAGTGATTCCGAATTGGAACTGCTTTATAAACTTGCTCCAATCATCTTCATAACTTCTTTGGAACGTACTAATTACACGATCCATCGTATTATAATCCTTGACAGAAAGTATATAGCTCCCCACGGGACCTGCGACTATACCGACACTTCCCGCTTTGAAGCCACCTGAGCACCACCGTACTAGGAGCGGCACACGCAGTGAAGCTACCTGATGCTTTGTTGTAACTATCACCTTACCCAACGGCGTACCATTATCGGACGTAGCATTAATTTCCTCGGCATACTTCCCCGATTCCACCACATACTGCACTTCCGGCTGCACTGACCATCCTTCGCTCAACGGAATAGTTACGAAACCACCGGCATATCCACCAAAACCCGGCGTTCGTTTAGGATCAAGTGTCATGAAATTATCGGATAAAAACGAAACACTTCCGCCTGCTCGAACGCCGACGTGTAGTTGTGAGGTCTGGGCATGGGTAGATTGGAAGAGTCCTGCTATGAGCAGAAGAGTGAGAAGAGATGTTTTCATGGGTGTATTCCTTGTTTTCCTCCAGCTGAAGCCGGAGTCTAGTCAACGGATCGGAATTTGATAATTCCGTGGTTTTGGCGATTTCGACAACAATGACAATTCCGGCAAGTCCGCTTGAATTACGTACAACGTAATTCAAGCGAAAGAAAGCACATTCGCAATTGCATTCCGATGCAATAAGAATCTTCCTGACTAGACTCCGACTTCAGCCGGAGGGTGAGGAATCAAAACAAATACGTCAATCCCAATTGCGCGTTTGAAAACCTCAATTGATACATATCAGTATCTACGTAGTTGGTAAATGTTGAATTATAGCGTACATCGATCATAAAGGTATTAAAAAAACGATATTCAACTCCAACGGTCACAATCGCTTGAAATGGTCGGATAGTTCCTACATCATATCTTGCTCGTACTACCGGATGTCCCAATGGATCTTGATACTCAGTTGATGATTTTCCGGAAAGTAAATATCCGAGTGTTGGACCAAGAAACACATTTAACTGCAGTGCTTCTGATTTAGCCAGACTTGCCTTTACCAGAAGCGGAAAACTTAGTGACGTAAAAATGGGTTGATAAAAAATAGAATTGTAGGTTGTTTTTCCTATGGGAGTACCATTCTCTGATCTTCGCATCATTGTTGATGTATCTATTCTTTTCCCATATTCTTGATTAAAATGTACCTCCGACTGAAAAGACCATATTCCGCCGAAAGGAATACTGACCACTCCACCAACAGTATAACACATTCCCATTGATTTTTCTAAATCCGGTATGGTATAATTTTCCGTTAAAAAAGTCAGTCCGACTCCTGTGCGGAACCCAACGGAGATTGGAGGATTTTGCGCCAACGCATCGTGCGATAGACCAATCATGATCAGAAGAGCGAGAAGAGATGTTTTCATGGGCGTATTCCTTGTTTTCCTCCAGCTAAAGCCGGAGTCTAGTCAACGGATCGGAATTTGACAATTCCGTGGTTTTGGCGATTTCGACAACAATGACAATTCCGGCAAGTCCGCTTGAATTACGTACAACGTAATTCAAGCGAAAGAAAGCACATTCGCAATTGCATTCCGATGCAATAAGAATCTTCCTGACTAGACTCCGGCTTCAGCTGGAGGAGGAGGAGAAGATTGCAATTCATTCCCATTTCCACCTAAATTCTCAGGATTTAATATTCTCCAGCAACACCTCCGCAATATCCTTAATCCGCACATCATCAATCTTCTCGGCAGCTTTTACGCCGTCGGTAATCATCGTCGTGCAGAATGGACAATTCACGGCGATGGTTTGGGCGCCTGTTGCGAGTAATTCATTCGTGCGCTCGATGTTGATGTAGGTGCCTGCTGTCTCTTCCATAAACATACGTCCGCCGCCTGCTCCGCAGCATAAGCCCTTGTCTTTTGAACGTGCTACTTCGAGAACCGTGAGACCGGGGATATCGCTGAGCGTCGCGCGGGGAGCTTCGTATTCTTCATTATAGCGACCGAGGTAACATGAGTCGTGGTAGGTAATTGCACCCTGAGACGCCTTCGATTTGTCAATCACGAGGCGCTTGGCTTCAATCAAATCGCGGATATATTGCGTGTGGTGCATTACTTCATAATTACCACCGAATTGCGGATAATCATTCTTGAGCGTATTGAAGCAATGCGGACAGGTCGTGACGATCGTTTTCACATTATACGCGTTCATCGTCTCGACGTTCATTTTCGTGAGCATGTCGGCGAGATATTCGTTGCCGCTTCTGCGTGCCGGGTCACCGGTGCAGCGTTCTTCGGTGCCGAGAATCTTGAAATTCACATTCGCAAGCTGCATGAGTTCGGCAAATGCCTTCGTCGTCTTTTTCGCGCGGTCGTCGTAGCTGCCTGCGCAGCCGACCCAGAAGAGAACATCCATTTCCGGACTCTCCGCTACCGTCTGCACGCCCGTGCCTTCGGTCCAGTCCGCACGCTCGGAAGGCGAGAACGCCCAAGGCGTTGCGTTGTTTTCGAGGTTTGAATACGCCGGCTGCACTTCCTGAGGGAAATTCGCTTCCATCATCACGAGTGAACGTCGCATACCGACAATTGCCGGAACATGTTCGATATTCACCGGACACTCCTGCATACACGCGCCGCAGGTCGTACAATCCCACAATGCTTCGACCGAGACATAATCACCGATGAGCTTTTTGTCCATAATTGCCTGTTCGTCAGCCGTGAGCTCTTGCCCTGCTTGCTGCTTCATCACGAGCGGTGCTTTGTCCATTACCCGATCATGGATAGCGACGATAATTCCACGCGGATCAAGTACTTTCCCTGTTTGGTTCGCCGGACACACGCTCGTGCAGCGTCCGCAATGCGTACAGGTATAACTGTCAAAAATCGTTTTCCAGGAGAAATCTTCGATATCGACCACACCGAATTTCTCGACGCCTTCTTCTTCGAAATTAATCGCCGGCAGAGAGTTATTCGGACCCAATTTGCTGAAAAATACATTCGGAATCGAGGTAAGTACGTGAAGGTGCTTGGAGAAGGGCAGGTAATTCGTAAATGCAAGTATAAGCACGATATGCATCCACCAGAAAATTTCATACGACATCTCGCCGAGTGGCAGCGCGCCGCCGACAAGATGTGCAACCGGACGCATCGCCCACGAACCGTCCAAGCCGAGATTGACTTTAGCTGAATTCTGCAGCAAAAGTGCCGTTACAATTCCAAAAATCGTGAGGAGAATCATCCCCGCTTCGACCTTTTCGCCTTCAACCTGAAGTCGTTTGATTTTCGATACATAGCGACGCCAGAGTGAGGCAAGAACGCCGAGAATAATCAGCAGGCAGAAGATGTCGGTCAGGAGCGTCCACACGGTATAGATGGGGCCGAGGAAATTGAATGACCAGCCGTCGTGGATGCCTTCGAAGACGGCTTCGGCGGCTGAACCGAACAGTATCATAAATCCCCAGAAGATACCGGCATGGATGGGTCCGGCGGTTTTGTCGCGGAGGATTTTCTTTTGGAATATCCCGACAACGAGCGTTTGCTTGATCCGCTCGGGCAAGCGATCCCAGCGGATATCGGGCTTGGCGAGTTGGAGATAGGAAATTAAACGACGCACATTCATGGCAAAAATGCCGCCCGCTACGCCGAAGATGAGAAGAAAAATGAAGTTCTTGATGTGCATAGAATATCCGATTAATGGAAGAAAGCGTTGCGAATAGGAGTGCAGATTCCGACCGCTCAATTTTTCAACTGCAATTTACGATAAACGGTCAAGAATGCCAACGAGTTTTGGCAGGCAAAGGGATATTTACGCCTGAATGCAGGCAATAAACAGTACGAGTATGCTATCCGGATTAGGTGTATAGCGGTGCAATGATGCGCGAGAATCGGAGCATTCGTGTGGTCAATTATCCTCGAAACTGCTCGACGGTAAATTTTCCATGGATTCTTGGGAATTTTCGTATAAATTACATCAAAAAATCAATGCAACCGGACGTTTTGAGGAGTACATAATGGCGACACATACCCTTTTGCCGAGGGAAGGGCCACAGCTCGATATCATCGCACAGCTTGATGATGCAATGGCAGCAGTGCAGCGGGCAAATGACGTATTTTCTGCGTTTGAACACGTGCTTCATTCGGGTAATGTGGAAAAAGCGGCAGAACTTGTCGGGGTGCAGCAGAACGCATATTCAGCGATGACGCATGTGCTGCAAAGCGTTCGGGGAATGGTCGTTTTTCTTCATTCGACCAATCAGAAGCTGGAGATGGATATTCACCGGATGAACAGTGAATTGGTGGAGTTATCGTTGAATTTACTGCGCAAACAGAAGCTCTTAGATGATTTTGTGGCGCAGGCCTCGCTTATCCTTCATGCGCCGGCGGACGATAAAAATTTTCAGTTGGAATCGCTCAAGCGCGTGCTCACCGTCGATACCAATCATGAATTTGACTGGAATTCTTTTCAAAAGCAATTCACGAAGGTGCATCCGAAGTTTATCCATGAACTTTTCCGGCAATGCCCCACGCTCACGCCCACGGAAGTGAAAGTATCGTGCCTCATGAAAATCGGGCTCTCGACAAAGGAAATTATGCAATTGATGCGCGTCACTATCCGCGACGTGGAAACGCACCGCTACAAAATCCGCAAGAAGCTCGGACTCCCGACCAAGGTCAATCTTGTCACCTATTTATCGGGATTACATACCGATGGGTATTGAGGAGGGAATGGTGACAATTTTTGTCGATGGTCTTCTCTTCCGCCGTAGGGGCGAATTGCATTCGCCCAAACCCTTGCACGACCGGGGCGAATGCAATTCGCCCCTACGGTCAATATTCTATGTTCCACAAATTTGTAAGAGACCCGGGGCTATCACTGTGCTTTTTCCATGAATTGCTCTACCAGCCGCTGCAATTGTTCAAATCGTTCGAGGTCTTGCTCGGTGCGCTCCTTGGCTGCTTTCTCCATACTATATTTATGGAGCGCTGTTTCGACGGTGGCTTTGACCTGATTTTTTTCAAATGGCTTGAGAATATAACCGTAGGGTTCGGTCAGCTTCGCACGCTCAAGTGTTTCATTATCAGCATATGCCGTCAGATACACCACCGGAATATGCAGGCGTTCATGGAGCCATGCGCCGACTTCTATGCCGTCGGTTTTCCCTTTGAGCTTGATATCGAGCAGAACGAGGTCGGGATTGGTTTCGACGATTTTCTGATATGCTTTTTTGCCGGTATCTTCATTACCGACAACGTCATACCCGCAGCTACGAAGCAGGTATTCGAGATCTTCGGCAGTTATGGGTTCATCTTCGACTATGAAGATGCGAAAGGTTGGCTGTATTGACGTATTCATTGATTGTGTATGCATTACTTACTCCTCTTCGTCATCGTCGTCGGTTAGTTGAGAGAATGTGATCGTCGTGGTCATGCCTGTATGATTATCAATCTGTAGTTCACCATCAAGCTTTCGGGCGAGATACTTGACAAGTTTTAGCCCGAGTGACTGCACTGAGTCAAGGTCGAGATTGCCGGAGAAACCAACGCCATCATCTTGCACCGTGAGTACATACATGCGTTCCCCGTTTTTTTTGAGTGCAATGGAAACTGTACCTTTTCTATTATTCGGGAAGGCATGCTTAAAGCAATTCGACACCAGTTCATTGACCATCAGTCCGCAGGTCGCCATGTCGTCGATAGCGAGTGTATTGTCATCTGCGTCGATCCGAATATGAACTCTTCCCGAGTCAACTCCATACGCCCGCGACAGATGCGACGTTAGGTTCCGGATATACGTTCCGAATCGAATATTGACCAGATTCTCGGCATTGTAGAGTTCTTCATGTATCAGCGCCATTGCCCGCACCCGCCCTGCATTTTCGCTGAGTATATTGAGTGTATGTTGGTCGAGGACGGTGCGCGACTGCAAACTTAGCAAACTCGATATTACCTGCAAGTTGTTTTTCACGCGGTGGTGTATTTCCTTCAGCAGTACTTCTTTGTCACGGAGCGAGGCGGCGATGGTCTCTTCCATTTTCTTGCGTTCGGTGATATCAAGCACGAGCATACATACTCGTGGCTTATCGGTTGGGTTGCCGACGATCGGGCTCACTCTTGCCAAGAACCAATGCGTACCTTCTTCTAAATCAAGAGAATACTCCAAGCTTTGGGTTTCTTTCATCTCCAGTGTCCGATCAATTAACCCTTGGAATATATCCCCGAATTCCTGCCCCAATACATCGGTAATCGTCTTGCCGATCATTTCCTCTTTGGGCTTGAACAGCAGCTTGGGATTATGCGTCCAGATATCGAGATATTCTCCCTGAGCGCTGAATTCAAAGATAATTTCATTGATGGAATTGACGAGCGCCTGCAATCTGCTTTGCCCCTGCGCCAAGGCGGTTGCCCCCTGTATCCTGCCCGTTATATCGGTGTAATGCTCCACCCTGCCCCCTTTAAAGATACCGGTGGTTATCGGCTGACTCCAATGCTCAAGCCAGCGCTCTTGTCGATGGAGAGCAGGCAAGACATGGCAGTCAAAATTTTCAATGTACGTATTATCATCATACGTCGCAAAGACTCTCTTCATAAAAGCATCAGGCGTATCAAATATCTTGCTGATATTCTCCCGGATGAGCGCGCGCTTGTCCTTGCCGATAAGATCCTGCCGGTTGATTCCAAAATACTTCTCCAGCGCGCGGTTCACCATCACTACCTTGAAGTCGGCGTCGAGGACAAATACACCCACTGACGAACCTTCAATCACGTACTCGGAGAGTGAACGGGAGAGTTCCTGACTTTGCGCAAGCTGATCGACCACCACACCCAGCTTTCGGATAGCAGGCCGGAACACAAACAGAGCTTCCATAAAAATCGCCAGCACGATAATCACCACGACGATTTGTAATGTTCGCTGAATATCGAGGATATGCGCCGTTGATTCTTGGTCATACTGAAAGGTTATAGCATCCATTCCTTCCAAAAACTGCTGCTGATTGACCAGAAGTTCGCTCGTAAATCCCTGAAATTTCTGTTTTTGGCGTTCTACACTCCCTCCCGCTGTCTCACCGCCAGCCACAGCCGCCGACTCATGAAGCAAGCTCAGTAATTGAGTAACCGCACTATCAATTTCATGGTAATAGGGAGTAATTTTTGCAAATAAACGTTGGATTTCGATGCTGTTGTCCGATGCAGGGAGGCCATGTTCCCGGCTGCCGAACTGCAAACCGTGGTGCACCTTTTTCCATTCATGAAAGGATGTTTCGAGTTCACGGACGAAGAGAAACTGCGTCAATGTATCCGGATAATAATACCGACTCCGCTCGATGGCAAGCACCGACTTGGTAATCCGCTGACTGAGCATGCGTTGACGCCCCGCGAGATTGACAATATGTGCGCTCCCGGATTGCTCACGAACGAGATACTGAGCCACCAGCGAACCTATCACCGTGAGAATACCGATGGAAACAAGTGCCGCTATCGAGAGCAACCGCAGGCGGCGTATGTAATTGTGTGTATGAACAGACATTAAGACAATTCCTTCCCGTTTTTACGATACTTTCATGACCACAAATTCCTCAGCAATCGGTAGTTTTTTGCCGGTTAATTTTCACTCGTCAGTTAGTAGTTTATTAGTAGTAATTTCTATTTTTATGTATGCTATTTTTGTTTTCGAATACACGGCCACGAGCATACGGTGGCGCTTTACCCATAAAGAACTGCTCTATGATTCCACAATTTACGACACTTTCAAATTCCTGCCTAACATTGAGGGGCTTCCCGCCTGATAGAGAATTCCCGTTTTTCTCCTCTCCGTTGAATACGTAACAGTGATGAGCCCTCATCTTTCCCGGCGATGAACGCGGTGCGACCTCCCGGCTGGCGGTATGATGATTATCGCCCGGGGATGGACGGGTACTTTCATGGGATTTTTGCGAATAGATTCTCAGTTTTATTCATTTAACTCTAGTAATTATTATGAAGTTATTTCTCCTGTTGTTCTTTTTGCCTACGATCTGTCTTGCTGCCGGTGAGGCGGCGACTGCTCAGCCGGGCGACACGGCATGGATGCTCATAGCGACCGGCCTGGTGATGATGATGACGCCTGCCGGACTTGCCCTCTTCTATGGCGGGATGACCCGCTCCAAAAACGCGCTCAATACCGTCGGTATGAGCTATGCTGCCTATTGTATCGGTTCACTTGTCTGGGTACTGTGGGGATATTCCCTTGCATTCGGGAGTGATGTCGGCGGTGTGATAGGTTCGCTTGAACATGTCTTCCTCCACGGAATACGCGTGGACTCGGTCACCGGGAAAATTCCAACGCTCCTTTATATTTCTTTTCAGGGAATGTTCGCCGCTATCGCTGTCGCAATTGTCAGCGGTTCGGTCGTCGAGCGTATCAAATTCTCGACCTGGATGGTATTTTCTGCATTTTGGGTGACCTTCGTCTATGCACCCACGGCGCATTGGGTGTGGGGCGGCGGTTTCTTAAGTACTTCCGGTAACTTAGACTTCGCCGGCGGTACGGTTATTCACATCAGTGCCGGTGTGTCGGGATTAGTCGTCGCATTCATGCTCGGCAAGCGCGAAGATTACGGGATATGGGATACGAACGCACCAAGCTCGACGAAGCTGACCGTGCTCGGTTCGGCGCTTCTCTGGTTCGGCTGGTTCGGCTTTAACGGCGGCAGCGCACTCGAGGCCAATGGTCTGGCTGCATCGGCAATTCTGGTAACAAACATCGCCGCATCGGTCGGCGCGCTCGGCTGGATGCTCACCGAGTGGCTGCTCAACAAGCGTACGACCATGCTTGGCGCTGCCTCGGGCGCTATTGCAGGTCTCGTCGGTATTACTCCCGCGGCCGGCTATGTGGATCTGACGGGCGGCTTAATTATCGGCTTGCTTGCCGGTATGATCGGCTATTTCGGCGTCTTCGAAATCAAGAAAAAATTCGGCTATGATGACCCCTTAGACGCCTTCGGGATCCACGCACTCGCCGGAATTTGGGGTGCAATTGCCACCGGGATTTTTGCGAATCCAAGTGTGAATCCCACAGGAACCGGTGCATTATTCGGTAATCCCAAGCAGATTCTTACTCAAATACTTGGCGTGGTCATTACCATTGTATTTTCTGTGATCGGCACCTTTATCGTCTTTAAAATATCAGCGCTCTTTACCGGCGGCGGACGTGTCGATACCGAAGAAGAAATTACCGGCTTAGACGAGACCATTCACGGTGAAAAAAGCTTTAATATCGGTGTGTAATCTATCTATCATCTGATACCCCTTGCAGAAATAATGAAATCCAACAACAACAAAAACACGGCAGCGATCGACACTGCCGAACACGACATCTCCACGCTATCGCTCATCGAACAGGAATATCGCCTGCTCTTTGAGTCGCTCGACCGCGATACCAACGGCGTGATTTCACTCTATGAATTACTCGAAATTCTCAACGATATCGGTATTCGCAATGATGACCCACGGCTGGTGTTCGACATTCAACACCTTGATACTTATACCGATGCTGCGGAGATGTCGAAGGACAAAGAACTCTCGATGCCGCTCAATTTCGAACAGTTCAAACTCATCCTTCAGCGCAGTCAGGGTAATCTCGTCAAAGATGCGATTCAGGGTAATTTGATAATACCGGATTTTAAGAATTTCCGGGCAGCAATTAAGCGCATCTATGACAAAGCGAAAGCCAATAAAGGCGGACATGTCGCGACCTATATTCCCCAGCTCGGACGCGTCAATCCCGAGTATTTTGGGGTGTCCATCTGTACCATCGACGGACAGCGCTACTCACTCGGTGACTCCGGCGTTCCCTTCTGCGTACAGTCTATCTGCAAGCCGATTAACTACTGTATTGCCCTCGAAGAGCATGGTGAACATAAAGTTCACCAGCACATCGGGCGCGAGCCAAGCGGCATCGGCTTCAACGGACTCGTGCTCAACGGCAAAGGGCTGCCGCACAACCCGATGATCAATGCCGGCGCGATTATGGCATGTTCCCTCGTCAAGCCCGCTCTCGATATGGCAGACCGATTCGACTATGTGCTCGACACGTGGACAAAACTAAGCGGGAATATACGGGCAGGATTTAATAATGCGGTCTATCTTTCCGAACGTCAGACGGCGGACAGAAATTTCGCGCTCGGGTATTTTATGCGGGAGAACAGAGCATTCCCCGAAAACACAAATCTGATTGATACCTTAGAATTTTACTTTCAATGCTGTTCGATCGAAGTGACCGCCGAAGCGATGGCAATCACCGCTGCAACTCTCGCCAATGCAGGCATTTGCCCGACTACCGGGACAAGAGTTCTCCAGCCGAATACCGTCAAAAACTGTCTCTCGCTCATGGCATCGTGCGGTATGTATGATTTTTCGGGTGAATTCGCATTTACGATCGGTTTACCGGCAAAGAGCGGTGTCGCCGGCGGACTCATGGTGGTCATTCCCAATCTCATGGGGATTTGTATTTGGTCACCGCGACTCGATGAATTGGGGAATTCCGTGCGCGGGATTGAGTTTTGCAAAGAACTCGTTTCGACGTTCAATTTCCATAATTTCGACAGCTTGACGGGCGGACAAAGCCAAAAGCAAGACCCGAGGTTGCATCGTAATCAATCGAAAATTGACAGTGTTATCAGCTTATGCTGGGCAGCAAGCGAGGGTGACTTGCTCGAAGTGCAGCATCTTGTAGCACGAGGAATCAACTTCAACGAAGCCGATTATGACGGGCGAACGGCGATGCACCTCGCTGCCTCCGAGGGGCATAGCAGGGTAATTGAGTTTTTGTTGTCAAAAGGAGCAGTGCCGAACCCGAAAGACCGTTGGGGAAACACTCCGCTTGACGATGCAAAACGCGGTAATCATCAATCGGTGATACGGTTGCTGGAGAATTAATGCGGTAGAAAATTGACATTGCTGAGGAATGGCACGCTGATTTTTTTATGATTTTTGAGGATAAATCATCTTCTATTGTAAGAAATACAGCATGTGACTTTTTTTAACACAAAGTTCTCAAAGATACTCCACAAAGGTCACTATAGATTCACCTAATCGTATAGTGAACTTTGTGGTTACCTTCGTGTACTTTATGTTTAAAATGACATTGCTGAGGAATAGCACGCTGATTTGTATGATTTTTGCGGATAAATCATCTTCTATTGTGAGGAATACAGCATGTGACTTTTTTTAACACAAAGTTCTCAAAGATACTCCACAAAGTATCACTATAGATACACCTAATCTTGTAGTGTCCTTTGTGGTTACCTTCGTGTCCTTTGTGTTAAAAACTGAACTTGCTGAGGAATAGCACGCTGATTTGTATGATTTTTGCGGATAAATCATCTTCTATTGTGAGGAATACAGCATGTGACTTTTTTTAACACAAAGCCACCAAGATTCTCCACAAAGATCACTATAGATACACCTGATTTTATGGTGAACTTTGTGGTTACTTCGTGTACTTTGTGTTAAAATCTGATTGTGCAGTACTCGTGCTGCAAGTGATGCATCACCACCACTAAAAGAAGATCGGTTACCATGTAGGACGGTTATTTCTGTACTATTGCCCGAATAGTATATTCATCGATTACTTGTCTGTCGGGAGGGTAATACCTGCATCGGAGTTTTGCTGAGAGCAGGTAGTCTTTATCATAAAACTCAAACGGTACATCTTTATGCGCAAGCGGAGATTGGAAGAACCCGTTAACGAGCTCTTCCAATCCGGCTTGGTTATTCATACCTTTGTATATTTCAAGGACGTTAGACCAAAAGAGGGTGATTGTTTCATGGTATCCTGACGAACCCGTATTCTGCGTCGCTTGAGCATTATTTAACGCAATAATACCTGACTTAATTCGGCAAACAGCGTCATAATATTCATACGTCGAGAGATACCACAGAGCGACGATGCAATGCGCCTCGTGGGTCCATTCAGACTTGGGGAGAGTTTGATTGCAGAATTTCCCAACAATCGATGTAATTTGTTCGTGTGTATAATGTTGCATAGAACGTTCTTATATTGAGTTCACTTCTCGCACTTCACCGACCGCCGCCCTCGGTCTGACGATTCCACTGCGTCTGATATCCGCCGCCGATACTAATCTCCATATTCTTCGGCGCTTTGCACCGAGTACATATCGCCGTCATTCAGTGTAAACGACAGTGCGCCGCTCGGGCATTTGCGTATTTGCTCCATAATTGCCTCGCTTGACGCATTATCCATCTGTATCCACGGACGTTCTTTCGGCTGAAATACCGCAGGCAGGCCTCGGGCGCAGATGCCGGAATGCGCGCATTTATGGGGCTGCCAAAGCACGGTGATGGCACCATTGGCGTATTTGACGGTAGGTTCTTTTTCGCTGCTCATATCATTTCTCCAAATTGTGAGTATATATTCCAAATTCACCTCCAAACTTACCCAAAATACAGCGTTTAGCAAAATAATACACCGCTTGCACCTCAATTCGTAGTATGCTTACAATAAAACGCGTCGCTTATTCGTACACGCGGCGCAACTTTTTTTTACGGAGAATACATGCATCTGCGTTCCATTTTTGCCTTAGTTTTTATCCTCTCTGCCGTATGTACGGCGCACGCACAGCCCACCAAAATCGGTGATAAATTCAAACTCGGACAAGCGTACGAGCAAAGCGGCGACTACCGCAATGCAGCCCGCGTCTATCAGGAATTATACGCCGCTAATCCCGGTTCTGACCAATATTTCCAAGGAGTTGTCCGCGCATTGACGAGTCTGCAGCAATACTCGTCCGTTCTGCCGATTGTCCAAGAACGCCTTGTGAAATACCCGACTCTTGAGCTCCATGCACTCGAAGCGCAATTACTCTGGCGCACCGGCAAGACCGCCGACGCCGAAAAGGCCTGGCAGGCCGCACTCGATATGAGTGACCAAAACGAAGCGGCCTATGAGCACATCGCCCGCACACAGACCGCTCTCCGCCTCACCGAAAAAGCAATTACCACCCTCTTGACCGGACGTAAGCGAATTGACCGACCGACACTTTTTGCCGATGAATTATCCCAGCTTTATGCAGCTAATGGTAATTACGAACAAGGCACCCGGGAGGTAATGACCCTCTTTCATGCCGTAAAAAATTCAGCCATTGCGCAGGGACGTCTCTCCGCACTCATGGCTACGCCGAAAGGCAAGGAATTTGTGGGTTCGGTACTCGAAAGCGAAGCTAGCGGTGGTGATTATTCCGTCCAGAAATTATATGTCTGGTACCTGCGGGAGGCGAAAAATTACGACCGCGCACTTGAAATTTCCGAAAAAATTGACCGCGCTAATAACTTACAAGGCCGCGAGTTATTGGAATTTGCCGATATTACCTCCCGGGATAATCAATACGATGTAGCCCTCAAAGCATTCGGCAAAATTATCGACCGCGGTAAATTCAACCCCCATTTCCAATCTGCACTCTACGGCTACGCACGCACCCTCGAGAATCGCCTGCAAAGCGCTACCGCCCTGTCGGAGAAAGATATTCAGGAGGTCATTGAGCGCTACCGAACTATTATTGCACAATTCCCTACCGGACAACAGTCGGCGGACTGTCAGTATCATATCGGCCTCCTTGCCTACGAACGTCTTGGCGATTATTCGCTTGCAGAGAAAGAACTTAAGCGTTTGGCCGATGGGTTTAAAGGTTTTCCCGTCGTCGCAGCCGGTATGGTAAAGCTCGGTGAATTATACCTTGCGCAGGACAGAGTACAAGACGCCGAACGTATTTTTGCCGAGACCGTGCGCTTGTATTCTTCGGCTAATCAGAAAGAAGCCGACAAGGCAGCGTTCTTGCTTGCGGAAATGGAATATTACCGCGGCGCTATCGACTCTGCACAAGAGCACTACGCCCTCCTCGCCGCCCGTACGGATGCCGACGCCTCAAATGATGCACTTGAGCGTATTGCGCTCATTGAGCAGAACAAAAAATCACTTGATACATTACGCACATTTGCCGCTGCTGAATTCAAAGAACGTCAGAAAAAATACGACGAAGCGATTACGCAATTCCGGAAAGTTGTTGAAATTGCACCTGAGTCAGACCTAGCCGAGCAAAGTCTATTGCGGTGTGCGCAGATTAATTTCGGGCGTAAGACCTACGATGCAGGACGTGAATTCATCACCACGCTCCTCACGAAATACCCCGACTCGATCTACGGCGATCGCGCCATGCTCGACCTTGGAAATTCGTACGCCGCCGAAGGAAAAAAAGACCTCGCCATACAGACCTTCACCGACCTGCTTGCCAAATTCCCGCGCTCAATTCTCTTGAATGAAGCACGGGAGAAGATTCGTAAACTGCGTGGAGATGCCTGAGTTTATATCCGGTTATCCCGCATTTTTACCGGACTTATAGTATTTGGCTCATAGGTGCGAATCGCATTCGCCCGGGTCGTGCTTGGTGGTATCATCCGGTCTGTTGTTTCCAACTGCCCGTCAACACGAACCGATGAAACGTACTGCTCATCCGTACTGTGCGTTAATGTATAATTCCTACGTCTGCCGCTAATCTAGCAAATCTCATAAACAACGACATCTTCACCGGCGGTACGTGTTTTCGTCCAGCGAAACAACAGGAAGAACAGGAAATGAGATCGAGGAAACACATCTAACCCATTACTCTCCGAAACCTTACCGAATCCCCCCCAAAAAAAGTTTTTTTTACAAAAATTGCGACCTTTAGCGATTTTTTATTTGGTTAGTATCTTGTAATACCGTAAGTTACACATCAGATATTTAGTTTTGACAAAAACACGCATCACAAGAGCAGCTTCTACCCATCACAAAACAGCATAAAGTAGCAATCTCACATCATCTCACATCTATTATTTTTCCACTATCGCACGAGGCACTATGACCACAAAACTACTCCCTCACAAGCCATAAACCAGCACACTCCGGGGTTTCCTCACCAAGCGTGAGCACCCTCCACTCATCAACACACACATCACATCGGCTTATCGCTGCCTAAGGGTAGCGACGCATATATCTGTATAAATACATTGTTCTATTTTTTCAAAGGTTTTATGTATGAAAACTGCTTTATTATTTTTTGTGGCACTTATGCTTGCTACAAATATTACGTACGCTGCACCGGTAGCAGATAGTTGTCTAAGAATGTTTGTACCGGACGAACATGGAATGGATACTTCTCTTGGGGGGCCTACATGGTACGGAAGCTATAATCCGGATTCAGTGATGATAGATACCTGTTCCGGCTCAGCCACATATCAGCATTTATTTGCTAAAAAATGGTTTATTATTCAGTTTCCTAAAAACTTCTATCCATTCAATCATATTTTAGATTCAGGTGAAGTGAAAGAGGTCAGCGATATCGACTCATCTCATCTTGCGTTACTTAATCGATTCTTACAACTGCAAGATACTTTAGGATTGATTTATTTTCAGGGGCTTGATGATCCGCCGTCCGATTCTGTAGTAATGTTAAATCCATTACTCAAACTATCATTTGAGAATTATCAAGATGTTGATTATGTAGTAGAACATTTCAAAAACACCGTCGATTCGGTTAAAAATCTCGCATACGAATTAAGAGCAGGGCAGTTAACTGATGTCAAGGAACTTGAGAAAGTACAACGTAATCGTATCTACCCGAATCCTGTTAAAGATTATCTAACTATTCAACAAGACCAAATACACGATAATAATTCTCGTGTAGAGGTGTTTGACCTTGATGGGAAAAAGGTATTCGAAAGTGAGTATCATGAAAAAATAGATGTGTCAATGCTCCAAAGCGGGAATTATTTTCTAAAACTAAAATACCAAATCATTAAATTCATCAAAGAATAAGGAGAATTAAATTATGGTCTATTTCAAATCATTTTTAGTTGTATTACTAACTATCTTTTTTACTAGTAATGCAGGTTTATACTGTTTTCCAGTGGCAGATAGCTGCCTCAGAATGTATTTAGCTAACGATTACATTTCAAGAGATACTACCACATCCTTATTTGGAGGGGCGCACGGAAGTGTGAATCCGGATTCAGTGATGATAGATACCTGTTCCGGCTCAGCCACATATCAGCATTTATTTGCTAAAAAATGGTTTATTATTCAGTTTCCTAAAAACTTCTATCCATTCAATCATATTTTAGATTCAGGTGAAGTGAAAGAGGTCAGCGATATCGACTCATCTCATCTTGCGTTACTTAATCGATTCTTACAACTGCAAGATACTTTAGGATTGATTTATTTTCAGGGGCTTGATGATCCGCCGTCCGATTCTGTAGTAATGTTAAATCCATTACTCAAACTATCATTTGAGAATTATCAAGATGTTGATTATGTAGTAGAACATTTCAAAAACACCGTCGATTCGGTTAAAAATCTCGCATACGAATTAAGAGCTCTAGAACCTCAAATAGTACCAAATGATAATGGAATGAAAGCAAATAACCCAATAAGCGAAATTTACGTTACCGACCCCGGAACATTTTGGCCACGAAATTTCCGTCCTAAGGGTTTTCATTCTAATCTGTATAATATCTTCTGCCCAATGGCTTGGGAGTTAACGTATGGAGGAAATGATGTTTTCATTAATATTCCTGACATTTGGTCTAGTACTGAACTCAATCATCCAGATTTAGAAGGTAATTTTTACTATTCAACTTTGTATGGAGATTCTAAAAAAACGCTAAACAAACAAACAATAGAGCATGGTTTAGAAGTAATGGGGTGTGCGATAGCACGTAATGATAATTCAATTACCGATTATCCAAACCCAATGGTTGGATCATCACCTCGCTGTAGAGCAATCGCGACATATGCAACCACAAGCGATATAGACCTTGATCAAGATGTCAATAATTTTATGAAATATCCTGATATTCAAAGTATGAGTGCAGGAGTACCTGGAAGCCTGAAAACAAATCTTGATCTTGGAATTGTTTGGGTAGCGGCAGGACATAATTCACGTGATTTTTATTCAGGAATTGATGTTCAATTGCCCAATAAGCTATGGAATCATTTTCCTACTACAAACTCTTCAAGCGAGGTATATACTGACCCAAGTGACCCAGATTTAGATACTAGAATAATTTGCGTTGGTGCAACACAGGATGGAATATTACAAGATCAATATTGTGAACCATGGCCGAGCAGCTGGAAGGGACCAAATTTTTCAGATAATATTCAGTTTATACCGAACTTTAATTTTGGGCCGGGTAATGATAAGTTTAATAGAAGTACAAACGCAACTGTAAGAAAAACAGCTAAGGAGCAGGCCATGATGGACATTGTAGCTCCCGGAAGTACTATTGTAGCTTGGGGACCCCCACATTATTATAATGTTGGCGCTGTAGGTACTTCTATGGCAACACCTACCGTAGCCGGTATCATTGGGTTGATGCTTTCTGCTAATAAATATATGGGCGTTCCCTTGCAAATAGTTACAGACGATAAAGATGTAGAGCACAAAGTACCAGTAACAGGTAAAAATGTACATAGAAAGGTATATGACATTTTAACATTTACAGCAAAAAAAATTCCAGATTATCAGAACTTTACCTCTGAAATATACTATTCAAAAGCGCGTTCCGAATTCAATGCTCAAATAAGAGGTTTGAGTGTCGGTTGTACATCAACAACAGGAACACTGGAACCTTTTACTTCCATAGAAATAGATGCAATTAATGGAACTAAAAAAATTACTACACCAGACATTGTAAATACATTAGTAAATGTATCAGAGCCAATTGAAGGAGCAGATGGGTATAAATTAAATATTCGACTTTCAACGGGTTCAGCTCGATATGTGGCCGTATTTATAGATAAGGGTAATGACGGGAGTTTTTCTTCAACAGAAAAAGTATATCCTACAACTACTCCGTTATTATCATCTTCTCATGACTTTATTATAACCTTACCGAACGCACCGTATCCAACACTGGTAGAGCGCAGGATGAGAATCGTATGTAATTCAAATACTACCGATTTGGCAATGACAGCCGGGTGTGGCTATCTAACTTCAGGCCAAGTCTATGATTTTCAGTTGAATATGAATAGCGCAGGATACTTAACTACAACAGACCAAAGTGGTCGACCATTCCAATATAGTTACATAACCCAGTGGAATGACAAGCTAAAGCGTAGCTGGGCGCAGCGCGTGGGTTTTGGATTGGTGGATGCATATCGTGCAGTAGCACATTCTATACGTCAAAAAGGGCTGCAAGAATATAGCTTGTCTGGTGCAATGTCTCTTGACTTCGATGCTGCTGATGGAACGGGCGATCAAAGAGGTTATACAATGCCGGCACAGGATGGTACACCCTACATGGGTCGGAGGGCAATGCATTGGGGAGCTAAGGTTAAAGAAGGCGATAACCCGAGTATGTTTGAAATGCCTCTTTTTAGAGGTCCAACGACGGGAAATGACGGTGAGTTAAATGTCTTGGATTGGGGAGGAGTATCTTTACCGGGTGAGTTTCATAATAATCAAGGGGTAACAAAGATAACAAGTAGTGATAATGAAAGAGGTCATATTGATGTGCAGAATGGTTGTATACTGGCTATTGATGGTATTTTATTTTCAGATCAACCTGAGCACTGCCACTATATAAAAACCACAGGCACGACAAAAGCTAACAGCTCAATTATCGAGATGTCTGGTATGATAAAAGATGTTGAAATCTATGGGAATCTGCGTATTGGCGATGTTATTCTAGATGGTTCAACAGACGAAGGAGATTCTGATGAATCAGGCTGTATAGGTTTTGGCACTTCTGGGGATGAAGGTGATAACTTTACAAGTGAAATTTATGGGAAAGTGGATGTAATTAACAAGGGTTATATATATGCAAATGGAGATTTCAACATGTATCCAGGTGCTTCGGTTAACTTACAAGGTGATAAAGACTTTCGGTTAAAAGGTGGCTGGGCAGCCGAAGAAATTATCAGAAATGATACGATGAAGCACAATACACAAATAACAAGCACAACTGGAAGAAAAGTTACGGTTGAAGATGGTGTAACATTATGGATTGATTCAAGTGCTGTTGTAAATATTGACTGTGAATTGAACGTAAAAAACCATGGAACTGTTGTTTTAAAAAGAGGAAGTGTAGCAAAAATAAAATTTTTAAATATCGAGCCGGGAGGTACAATTATTATCGATACAAATGCAACGCTGGCATTAGAAGAGGCGAAGCAGATTTGTGACGGCAATTTTGAAATACATGCTACTAATTGGGGTAAGGCTAAGATAGTAGGTCAATTATCAACAACATGTTTAGCTACAGATGCTATTTCTGATCCTGTATCTAAATATCAATTATATTCCGACTACCCATATATTCAAACACAACCAATTATTTTCATGAAAGGCGACTGTTCAAATCCAATCGCACAGAGTTTAAAGTTAAGAAATACTATACTCAAAGATGTTTCTATCAATGGCTCTGACCTTAGAATTTTTCCTATTGACTCATGTGAGTTTTACAGCAAAACAGATATAACAAATCCAACGTTCAAATTTGATTATTTGCTTTCGCTCTATTACAATAACTGTCAAACATGTGAAAATGACGAATTTAAAACTGTATGGATTAAGAATTCTACTTTTAAAGATTTAACGCAGCCCTTACCTCCTCTGAATAACAGTGATATCAATAAACTGATTTACAATACCGGTGGAGTAATTGTAGAAGGGTATGACCTTGCAGAGATTCAAAATACAAAATTTGGGAACTTAGAGTTTGGAGTAAATACCTTTGACTGTAAGCAAACATATATTCATAATTCACGGTTTGACTCCTGCGGAGTTGGAGATTATGATTTTGCCTCAACGACGATGTTGTGCCAAGATACTTTCAATATAGTGAAATTTGGAAGTGTACGAGACAGATCGTTAACAGGTAAGGTATTCAATAACGAGTATAATAAATCTCGGATTGCCTTTTCAGCTATATCAAGTCAAGAACAGCGGTTGCGAGATAATATTTTTGATGAATATGTAGTCGGGATTTCGTCAGACTGTACCCCAATTAGAATCGGTGATCTTAAAGTTCCGACGGCGGGTGGAATAAAAGGTTACGGATTAGTCTATGGTAGAAATAAGTTTATCCATAGTGCTGTAACAGGTTATCCTAATTCACATAACAATTACTTAGCGAAAGAGTGTGAATATACAGAACACTCAGCAGATATAAGTTTTGCGAACTCCTGTTGTTCTTTATTTATGGAATGTGGACATAATGAAATGTCACCAAATACATTCTATAATTTACGCTATACAGGATTAGGAACTCTTGCCAGTACAGATGTATCTCACAACTTTTTTCCGCCCGATCCAGGCGCAGTAAATAATAGTAGCGGCTTCCCTGTTTCTGGAGCAGGTTTTTCTTCAACCGAAAGCAGGTTTGATGATTATTATTGCTGCGGAGACATAAAGGTAAGTATAACAAGTCCCATAAAAAGTGCGCCGGGGTGGAATTCATGTGCAGTAGAAGATGGCTATTCAGAAACTTGTATTGAGTTTACTGTTGACCACCCATCATATGGCGAGGAAACTAGCATAAATCCTATTGGCATTTCTCTAATCCAAAACAATCTAGACAATACCCGTAATATCATGATAGATATACTACAGAAGAACGAATTTATGGCAATGTATGGTGATATAATTAAAGGCAAAAATGCAGTAGAAAATTTATCTAGGCTATCCGAAATTATGGATAAAAACCGAGATTTAAGCACTGCATATCCTGATTTCGATAGGTATAAAATGTTGATTGACTTAAAGTTACACAAAGCAGGCCGTTTGAATTCATATCCAACCGCATTGACAGGTCAGCCAAATATTCAAAGAATGTTTGCTCGTGAAGGATCATCAAATACTTCAGTACCGGATAATTCTCTCCTTAAGTACTCAGGTTCGCTTATTGACTTCAAGTGCGAAAATACAAGCGATGTTGAGGAAAACACTAATGACAATGTGATTCTCCATGATATACGAGTCAGCATTGAGCCAAATCCTGTCAATGATGCAACAAATATTTCATTCTATCTTCCTTCAAAATCTAAAATTAAGGTGTATTTAATAAACGCTTTGGGCGAGGTAGTTGATAATATTTCCAATGCCGTCTATTCAGAAGGTAGAAATTCGATTAATTATCAGAACAGCACATTAAGCAACGGAATCTATTACTGTATATTCGAATGGAAAGGCGGTATGAAGTCAGAGAAAATAATGTTGATACGGTAGAAGTAATAGTTGTTGTCAAGATACAAAAAAAGCTGGTTATCTAAATGATAATCAGGTTGACAAGATTTGTTCTTTAGAATAGCCCATGATTAAGAAATCATGGGCTATTTGCTTATAGCGTCTTTGTAACTCTTGCAAAAAATCGTGGCTTGGACGGCAATGGGTGCCCGCAAGCCGCCGGCCCGGAGTATGATGAAGGGTACCAAAAATGAAAAAAAGTCACTCAAAGATTGCCCAAGGAGTGAGAAACCCATAGTTTTGCGGTGAAAAATCAATATTCGTATCATCATCCGGCTACTACTCATGACCGATAAGCTTACAAAATTAGCACTCACACGCGCCGAAGCTCAGCTCGGCGGCGGTGAAAAACGTATCGCAGACCAACATAAAAAAGGCAAGCTCACGGCTCGTGAACGCCTCGATTTATTACTCGATGAGGGGAGCTTTGAAGAACTCGACATGTTCGCCCGCCACCGCTCAACGCAATTCGGCCTCGAAAAGCAGCGTCCGCTTGGTGATGGCGTCGTGACCGGTACCGGCAAAATCAACGGCCGTACGGTGTGCGTCTTCTCCCAAGATTTCACCGTTTTTGGTGGTTCACTCTCTGAAGTCCACGCCGAGAAAATCTGTAAAATCATGGACTTAGCCATGAAAATCGGCGCGCCTGTCATCGGGCTCAACGACTCCGGCGGCGCTCGTATTCAGGAAGGCGTCGTTTCGCTCGGCGGCTATGCCGATATTTTCCTGCGGAATACCATGGCAAGCGGCGTGATACCGCAAATCTCGGTGATATTGGGTCCGTGTGCCGGCGGCGCGGTGTATTCGCCTGCGATTACCGACTTTGTATTCATGACCAAGGGCACATCGTATATGTTCGTCACCGGACCCAATGTTGTCAAGACCGTTACCCATGAAGAGGTTAGCTTTGAAGAACTTGGCGGCGCCGATACCCATGCTTCCAAGTCCGGTGTAGCGCATTTTGCGTGTGAGAATGAAATTGAATGTTTGCAACAAGTGCGGAAACTGGTGAATTTCCTCCCGGCGAGCAATCGCGTGTCGCCACCGCCGATTCCGACGGCTGACAAGCCGGATCGTTTGTGTCCGCGCTTGGATACCATCATCCCGTCCAATTCGAACAAACCGTATGATATGAAAGAATTTATCCGCGAAGTAATTGACGAAGGCGACTTCCTCGAGGTGCATGCCGATTACGCGCAGAATATTATCGTTGGCTTTGCGACGCTTGATGGACGTTCGGTAGGGATTGTGGCGAATCAGCCCAACTCCATGGCCGGAGTGTTAGATATTAATTCCTCCATCAAAGGCGCTCGGTTTGTCAGATTCTGCGATGCGTTTAATATTCCGCTTGTTGTGTTTGAAGATGTGCCCGGTTTCCTTCCCGGCACCGACCAGGAATGGCGCGGCATTATCCGCCACGGCGCGAAATTACTCTATGCATTCTGCGAGGCAACGGTGCCGAAAATCACCGTCATCACGCGCAAAGCATACGGCGGGGCGTATGATGTGATGAATTCCAAACACATCCGCGGTGATTTCAACTTTGCCCTTCCGAGCGCCGAAATCGCCGTCATGGGTGCTAAAGGTGCGGTGGAAATCCTTTTCAGGAAAGAAATTAACGAAGCGGAGGATAAAGTGGCGCGCGCAGCCGAACTCGAAGCCGACTACAACGAGCGTTTCGCTAATCCATACGAAGCAGCCGAACGTGGGTATATTGACGATGTGATTTTACCGCACGACACCCGTACCAAGCTCATCAAAGCGCTCGCGATACTTGAGACTAAGAAAGATACTAATCCTTGGAAGAAGCATGGGAATATTCCGTTGTAGGATTTGATTCATCGATAAAAACATAGCCCATGATTTCAATCATGGGCTATAATGCAATCCCACGGTTAAAACCGTGGGCTATGTTTGAATACATCGTAGATTCAGTCAGTAACTCCTCTATGCCGTCAACGTAAGAATATGGTATAGTGCTTGATGCTTCGACAAGCTCAGCATGCCGGGACATGCTGGTTTACTTAAAACTTACGACTCAAAAACGACTTACCGACTTACGACTTAAAACTTACTACTTACCACTCACCTCTTCATCCTCTTAAAATCCTTCAGCATCTGTGCGTACGCCGGTTTATTCTGCGGCGTGAATCCACCCGCGTTTTCTTCGTTGGGATTGGTGAAGAATTTCCACCAGAAAATCCCGCAGAACCATGGTTCGTGGTAACATTCCTCGGCAAGTATGCGATATGCCTGCACTTGCTGCATCGTGCTCACCGGACGCGACGAATGTTCGGGCCATTCATACGGTTTCCACGCAGCACCGACCACACTCCGAAAACCTGCTTCGGTGAAAATGATCTTCTTCCCTACCCGCGACGAGAACTCCGCAAGTTCTTTTTTAATCGGTTGCCAGCCGGCTTTGAGCTGTGCGTCGGTCGGATTGAGCGAGTCGGAAAGCGTGGGATAGATATTAATTCCCACACAATCAAGCGCATCCCAAAATCGAATCGCGCGCGCTTCATCAAGGCCATGAGCAGCATAAATTAACTTCCCGGAATATACCTTCCGAATCGTATCAATGAGCTTGCGCCATTCATGTTCGTAGGGTGTGAGTAATGGTAATTCGAGTCCCACGCAGAGGAGTTCGGCGCCGCCTTCACGCGCAAATCGTGCATTATCAAGCATGAACGCTGTGTAAGACTCGAACCACTCGCGTCTTTTGCCGGCATCGGGTTGCGTGATATTCCCTGTCCATGTTTGTTTCGTAAAAAACTCTTGTGACCACAAGTACGGCTTGAGCATCACGCGCATACCGCGGGCGCGAATCTTCCGAATTGCGTTGGTATAATCGCGGCGTGACCAAAAAGTTTGTTTGATCTGCGTTGAATTGGTGGTAGGAATATACCCGCACGGCGTGACGGCGACATAATCGACACCGCCATTATGGAGAGAATCGCAGAGTGCGAGACATTCATCAGAGGAATAATCAGGGAAATCATCGGCAATGGTGACGCCGCGGACCGGCGCCGAGCTCGGTACATGCGCTACCGGAAGAGGCGCAGACTCTTCCCGCTTCGGCGAACAGCTCAGTAAAGCAAGAAGCAGGATGACAACGATTGGACGGCAAGGGTGACCGCAGACTGCCGCTTGGAATTTGATGAAGGGGAACACGAATTTCCCTTTATTCATTTGCCCGTTCATTCCTCCAATTCCACAAAATCGGCGAGGTCATCAGCGCTTTTGAGATGCAGGAGCAGTTTTTCATCGGCGAGGCGGTGCACTGCTGACTTTGCATCCTGTAAATCAATCCGATGATGATAGGCAAAGCGCCAGATGTCGATTGGTGCGGTATTAATTTCGAGGGCAAGGAGTTGGGATACGGTCACCGTTTGCTGCGCGAGATAGCGTTCTTTCACGCCGTCAAGCAGCACATCGGCTTCGTCACTGATAAAATGATCATCCGTAAAGTAATAATTATCAACCGTTTGCAGGTCGCAAATCGGGAAGCCGCGCACGTCGTCGAGGAGCGAGGGCAGCAAACTGATACTCACGATATAGGGTTCATTGGTGATGTCATCGGAATACCATAAATCATTCCACACCGGCAGGTCGTGCGTGCGCACCCATTCAAAGAACATCCGTTCCTTCGCCGGCAGCATCAGGAATGCTTTCCCGTGGAAATGATGTGCGATGGCTTTGGCTTGTTCGAGTGTAAGATCATGAAAGACATCATCCGGCAGATCGACATAATGGTTGCCGGCAAGCTGGCGGCGGCAGAGTTCGAGAAGAGAATCGATAGTCATGGATTCAACAATAAAGAATAATGGGACGCATATTTCCGGCAAAAATACGACTGAAAGCACGAAATTCTACTGAATCGGCTTGATTCCATGAAAATGGACATTCCATCAGTGGGCAATTTATGACGGGTACCATGCCGGTAGAATGGCTCGGATGGATGAATGCAGAGGCGAAGGAAGATTATTCCTGTAAGGAAACGGCAGCGTGTTCGGTCATGCACTCGAACACACTGCGTGGTAGGAGTCCACGGCAGTCATCAACCAATACTCACTTTACCTATGAAATTGTGTATAACCATTCTTGTCGCCATCACCTTTTGGATGCCGATAAGCGCCAAAGAAACGAGCCGATTACGCGTAAAAAAAGTATCTGTTATCGAGTCAAACAACAAGTTGCTCGATGAGAACGTTTCCACGATTCCCTTTACCGCAGACTTGGCCGACTCGTATATTACCGACCTCAAGCAGTATGTATCCCGCCGGGTGAATAGTACCGACAAATCAGACCCCGCTATCATTCTCTCGCTCCTTGAATGGGTGAGCAATCAATGGCAGCACGACGGAGTCAATGCCCCGCCTGCCCGCGCTAACGCGCTCGAGATTCTCACGCTTGCTGCGCAGGGCGGACGATTTAGCTGTAATTCCTACTCCACGGTTTTGTCTGATGTGCTGCTTGCCTATGGATATATCTCGCGGGTAATCAGTTTAAATTCCAAAGACATCGCCTATGGAACACTCGGGATGGGGCATGTCGCCGTCGAAGTGTGGTCGAATAGCCTGCAAAAATGGATTTTCATCGACCCTCAATACTCAGTGTATGCAACGTACCATGGTGAATACCTGAATTATTACGATATCTACCGCCTGCGCGCGGAGTCGAAGTATAATGAGATAGAATTCCACGTCGCGAACTCACATCTCACAATCAATCATCAGACAAAAGACGAAGCCATCGCACAGTACCGGTCGTTTTTAAGTGAATACTTCGGCTATATCGTTACACCGTACGAACATGCCGAATCCATCAGCATGCTCGTGCTGCCGATGGAGTCCAAGGATCAATTCCTCACCAATCAGGGCCGCACCTCGTATCCTCTTGTATTTACTGAAGAGCCGGAAGATTTTTATTTCTCGATTAATACTACATTGGTCGTGTTTACTCAAGGCACCTGTACGTTGGACCGGAAGCACTCTGATACAAGGCCTTTCTTTGAGGAAACTGAAAAATCAGCAGGACAAGGAATACCAGAGTCGAATTTCACCCTCCAACTCCGGAATAATATGCCGTGGTTTGACCATTATGAATACAAGAACAAAAACAATGTCTGGGTATCCACTAAGCACAGCACATTGCCCTGGAAAGTATCCGACGGCGTGAGCACCTTCACCGTTCGCGCCGTGAATATGGCCGGTGTCGCCGGCGTGCCGACGTCGATAAAGCTGAAGTATGAGTGATGGGGATGGGGAAGCACATGTCACCCTGAACTTGTTTCAGGGTCTTCGTGGCTGTACAGTCGTGCTTGTGCTACGTGCTTGCGGAGATGCTGAAACAAGTTACCAATGACAGTTTTATAACGTGTTCTTTTTATATGACTTGCATTTTGAGTAAGAGAAAGAGTTTCCCTCAGAGTTTCACAGAGTTTTTCACAGAGTTCACAGCGGAATACTGCTGTGTGTGACTCTGTGAGCGTACCCTGTGTAACCCTGTGGGAGGAATTCTTCCGACTACAATTGCGGAAATCTTCTTTTGCAAGTACCTGCTGTGTCATTACTTGCTTTTTTAAATGTTGTTAATAGGCCTTCAGCATGACAGCGACCACATCTTCTTCAGCATGATATGCGACTACAGCACCGCTTCCAATTGCTCAGCTCGATAACGATTCTTAATAGCCACCCATCCTCACTCCACCACATCAATTCTCCACCCACACTCCTCGCCATCGACCGCAATGCGCACAACCTGTGTCGGCTGCGATAGTCCGTATCCTGCCGAGTACTCGCTTGGTTCGACTCTTGCTTTACCTGCAGTCCAGGAGAGCTTAATCGTGACGTCTTCATTTTTTAGAGTAATGGATGTGCTTGTAGTTTCTAGCACTTGGGCGTTTGGCGCGCAGTGAAAGCTAATTTCTTTACTGCCGTGGGCGGTGCACACATCTCGACCGTGAATTGCTGATGTCTCGAAGCGGAGTTCGCGTCTATGCACGGCACCAAACCCCCGATGTTCGCCCGTCCACTCGTCATCCGAACGTGTAATCACCGTCGCCTGCGAGCGATCGCCGAGCATCCAGAAGAGCACATCGCCACCGCCGGGGAGCCATGCGTTTTGTTCTTTGCCTTCGATAGTGAGCGTGTTATGCGCTGCTGTCGAACGGTACAGATTCCGCTTATCCGGCGCAGGAGTATAGAGATACGTGCCATTATCAACAAAGAAATCACGGTTTCGCACCTGCACTTCGATCGATAATTGATCATTATGTACGTGACCGCCCTTGCCACGCTGACCGATTGCACCGCATCGCACGGCGCAGTAATACTCGCCTGTTCGATAGACATCAAGACCAAAGTCGGGAAACGCATCATGCTTCGCAATTGGATGCATGAACGAATCGATGTTATTTTTCTCCGGAATTCTCTGCTTATCGCCAAGAAAATCACGGATGAGGAAGAGTTCGCGGTGGTCGTTGTGTTCTTGGGTGAGCGTGCCGGTGGATTCATTCTTCCTCACATTCGGGAATAGCATATAAAATCTCCCGCTGTCATTATCACCGATTTGCGGGGAATGTCCACTTGGCTTCATCGTGCGTGCGGTAAAGGCGAGGAGTGCATGTACTTTTTCTGTAAACTTATGGTTTATTAAAAGAGTACGGAGATTCATCGGCGCAGTATTCAGCTTGGGAACGCCGCGCTTGAGTTTCGCATTGTACGTTTGCAGTGCATCGAGTTTTTTCTGGGACAGCTTCGACAGCAAGGCATACGCGTAGAGCACCATTTCTGCGGAAAGGCGGTGATACGGCACCGACGCTTCGAAATTCCCGCCATCGGGGAGAAATTGAAGGTCCGTCTCGGCAAGCATTTCCTGAATACTGAAAGCGAGCCACATATCGGTCTCGGGCATGCAGGGCAAGTAAGCGGCGATAAAGAGCAACCCTGCCACATCAGCCAGGTAATGATTCCCGCGTAAGTCGGGAGAGTATTCGAGATTATGAATGATGTGCGTGCCGTGTTCGTAGATGCTGCGGCGGAAGATTTCTTCGAATTCTTCATCGAATTCCACGCCAATCGACCGGAACAAATCATACGTCACAAGCCAATTCACGGCGCGGATACCGATATCCATGCTTGTCGTCCAATTCACACCCCAGCGCGGAGGATTCATCGCAATAAAATCGAGGATTTGATTGCGGAATTCACGGGCATACACATCCGGCAGGGCGAAATCTTCGCGATGACGCTGCGCCAAAAACGCTGCTTCGGCGAGTACGGGGAAATGCTGCATTCTTGCAAGTTCCCACGGCACCTTCACATCAGCGCCTTGGGTCGTGCCGTAGCGGAGAGATTTGTACCAGGTGTTGGTACTCCAGCGGTACCCCGACTTGAAGTCAATTTGCCAGTCAATTGGCGTGTAGTCTTTATCGACGAGCGCGAATATACGTGCTGATTCAGCGCGATTCGGCGGGTTAATCTCTGAATTAAGAATGTCGTGAATGTTCGAACTTTCAAATTTCGAAGGGAATACAACTCCTTCAGTGCCAAGAGCTTTCATTCCATACTGAACACGCACCCAACCCGAACCAAGCAGGTCGAATTCGTGTTTGCAATACAGCGTAGCAAGCTCAGCAATGACCGCGCGGTGTGGGAGCAGGAGTTCATCATCATGCAGAGAGAAATACGTATGCAGCGGTGGAATATGCTTACCGGTCGAATACGTCTGCTGTTTCGCATCGCGGCGTTTAGCGAGCCGGCGCTTGAGAGTACGGGCTGCAATTTCAACTGCTTTCCGCGCCGCTACATGCGGAGGGAGAGCGAGACCTTGTCTGATTTTTCGGAGGAGTTTCACGCCTATTGTCCTGAATGTTTTATTTTTGTAGGTGCAGCAAAATTACAACCATGCGCGATAAATGTACTCAAAATTCTTTACGAACTACTCCTCATGACTACTGCTACGCTCTATCTTCTCTCGGGTTCGGCCGATGAAATTTCCCGCCGCCACCGGCTCAATTCCCCACGCGTCGTTGCCTTTTCGGAAAAACAAATCCTTCATATCGGGCAGACGATAGCTCTGTTGCGGGCCGACACCTCCGATGAGATCTATTTCGGAGCCAAAGCGCTCGAACTCCAACGGTATCACCAGATTCTCAAGGGCATGATGTTCCTTGCCGGCAAAAAACGCGGCGCTCTCATCGACGAAAACGGCGTATCGCTCCCCTACTCACGTTCCCGCGTCGTGTTTATGGACTCTTTCCGTCTCGCAGGCGAGATATGTGCAGCGGTATGGGTGGTGTGTGCGGCGGTGGTGGAGTTGGGGTTGCGGAGGGAGTGAGTGGGTTTTTGTTGATTGAATGGAACAGAGATCAGATACAGCGACATATTTTATAGATAAGTATTTACGAACAGATGTAAATATTAGTAAGACAGGAAATTCTTCCTTTGATGCAAACAAAACACCGGTAGGGGCAATCCCTTGCGGTTGCCCCGGGTCGTGCAGGATAGTACGTTCTACAGAATATGTTTTTATGGCAAGTATTGATGGGCAACCGTAAAGGTTTGCCCCTACGACATGAATTGATGTATAATCGACGTGTCCACATTACAAACTTGAAAGACAACGAAACTCAAAACAACCACACTCAACCTCCCATGAAACACATTCTCCTCCTATGCGCTCTCCTGATTGCTTGCCAAGCGGTAAGTGTTGGGCAATGGGTTGAGGATTCAAGTTCTTTTAAATCATTCACTAAAGCAATAGAACGCAATCCAAAAAATGTCAGAGCGTATTGTAGTAGAGCGGCACTACGATACAGACAAAAAGATTACAAAGGAGCTATTGATGACTATACGAAGGGTATTGAGATCAATGACAATCGTGAAGACATGTATTATAATAGAGGAAAAGCCAAAGCCGCTCTATTGGATTATCAGGGCGCTATCGAAGACTATACAAAAGCGATAGAAGTAATTGCTTCTATTATAGTTAACAAGGATAGTACTACTGAATACTATCAATCCTACGAACCAAACTGCTACAATGCAAGAGGTCAAGCAAAAGCTGCTCTTACCGATTACAAAGGAGCTATTCTCGACTATACAAAAGCCATTGAAGCAGATTCAGAATTTACACGTGTTTATTTAAACAGAGGAATGGCCAAAGCTGCGCTCAACAATCACGAAGGTGCTATTCAAGACTATAATAAGGTATTAGATACGGTATTAGCACATAAAGGCCAGATTTGCTCTGATGGTATGGAAGGTTTTTTCTACCAAAGAGGGATATCAAAAGCAGCACTCGAAGACTACGCGGGCGCTATCAAAGACTTTACGTATGAAATGGAAGTTGATCCAGACAATCCAGATGTGTTTACCGGGCGAGGACTGTCAAAAGACAAGCTATTGGATTATCAAGGAGCCATTGCAGACTTTACGCAAGCAATTGAACTTGACCCGAAGAATGCCGCTGCGTACTACTACAGAGGTAATACCAAAGCCGGTATAAAATTTATAAAAAGCGGATGCTCCGATTGGAGCAAAGCAGCCGAATTAGGACATAGGAAAGCCCTCGACTCGGTTCAGAGATACTGTAAATAGAAGAGCATTGCAATTTACCCCAATAAGTATATCCTCCGAATTCCCACAACACTGCATCTCCATTTGATGCAATCCCTCCATATCAGTTTGTAATTCCCCCACCCACAACACGACGGCACGCAAAATTTTCGTAAATTCGCAGAAGGGTTTATTGCAGCATCCTTCCAACCTGTTTATGTTTTCAAATACAACTGAATTTACTCGCGCCGAATTAACAGAACTCTTCGGTAGCGACAGCGTTTTTCTATTGCCGGAGTTTGCCCGCGGTGTGTCAACCGATACGCGCACACTCATCGCCGGCAATATCTTCATTGCCCTGCGCGGTGAACGTTTCGATGGGCATGACCGGCTCGGAGACGCAATCGCAAAAGGCGCGGCAATACTTATTGTTGATAAGGAGTTATCCACAGAATACACGAGTTATCCACACATTACTGTGGGTAACACTCTCCACGCACTCGGATTGCTTGGTCAGTTCCACCGCAAGCGCTTCTCTATCCCCGTGCTCGCTATCGCAGGCGCAGCCGGAAAGACCTCCACCAAAGACCTCACGGCCCATGTACTTGGCACGAAATTCAACACCCTCAAGACGCGCGCTAATTTCAACAATCAAATTGGTGTGCCGCTGACCTTGCTTGAGCTCACGCCCGAACATCAGGCAGCGGTCATTGAAATCGGCACGAACGAACCCGGTGAAATTGAAATCCTCGCCCGCATGACAGCGCCTACCCACGGACTCATCACCAATATCGGCAAGGAACATCTTGAAAAACTTATTGATCTCGATGGCGTCGAACGCGAGGAAACGGCGCTCTTTCGCTATCTTCATGATTCAGGAGGAATTGCCCTTGTTAATTGTGATGATGAACGCCTGAAAAAATACCGTGATACCACGCCAGGAACGATTACCTTTGGCATCGACAGTTCGGCGACTGTTGCCGCTAGCGTTCATTTTACCTACGAATTACATCCTATCCTCACCTTTACGAATCGTTTTGAGGTTGAATTCCCGGCGTTTGGTTATGCAGCAGCGCTCAATGCTATCGCCGCCGTCGCAGCAGGCGTGGCAGTCGGTATGACGAGCGACGAACTCCGTGAAGCGCTCGAAAGCTACGAGCAGCCGCCGGCACATGGCTATGGTCGTATGAATGTCGAGCAAGTGCAGGACACCATACTTCTCAATGATTGCTATAATGCCAATCCCGACTCGATGCGCATCGCCCTTAAAACGCTTACCCTCTTTCCGGCCGTCGGCAAACGTATTGCAGTCTTGGGAGATATGCGCGAGCTCGGCGCAGCAGCCGCGGACGAACACACAGCGCTCATCACCGAAGCTGCAGAATGCACCGATATTCTCCTGCTCCTCGGCGATGAAATGCTGCGTGCGGCGCAGGGCATCACCAGCACGGCGATCTGCATGAATTCCAAGCAAGAGTGTATCGACTATCTCCTGACTCATCGCGCTGAAGGCGATGTTATTTTGGTGAAAGGTTCGCGCGGGATGGCATTGGAGGATATTATTGAGGGACTTGTGGGTGGGCGGTGATGGACACATTCGATCAATTGCCGGACATAATGTTACCCGAAATTGATTAATAAGTATGTCATTCTGAAGGCCGAATTAAAAACTAAAAAAAAAGCAAGTAATGACACAGGAAGTACTTGCAAAAGGGGATTTCCGCTATACGTAGCCGGAAGAATTCCTCCCACAGGGTTACACAGGGTATGCCCACAGAGTCACACACAGCAGTATTCCGCTGTGAACTCTGTGAAAAACTCTGTGAAACTCTGTGGGAAACTCTTTCTCTTACGCGAATGCAAGTCATATAAAAAGAACAGGTTATAAAACGGTCATTGGTAAGGAGTCTTCGACTGAAGAATCGACCCTTGCTGATGAATTAGCACTATTATTTTACAGTATGTTTCGATTCTTCACCCTAAGAAGGGTTCAGAATGACAGCGTTGTTATAATTACGGTACTATAACATTCATTTCGTTTAATTACCAAGACAATACACAATCAATTATTTTATTCATTAACCCAATAATCCTATCGAATAATGCTGTACTATCTTGCACAATGGCTTCGGACGACCTTTGACCCTCCGGGATTTGGCGTGTTTCAGTATGTTAGTTTTCGGGCGGCGGCGGCGGCTATTACGGCGTTGCTGATTAGCTTTATTGTTGGTCCGAAGATTATTGCGCTTCTCAAGCGGAAGCAAATTGGCGAAGCAGCCAAGAGTGAATTGCAGGGCACGGGCAATCACGCGCTCAAAGCGGGCACGCCGACAATGGGCGGCTTGATTGTGCTCACGGCGCTGCTGGTGCCGACGCTTTTGTGGGCGAATATCTTCAACATGTATATTATCCTGATTGTTATGGTGACGGGTTCGCTCGGGGCAGTCGGCTTTCTCGATGATTACCTCAAGGTAATAAAGAAGCTGCGCAAGGGGCTCATCGGGCGGTATAAAATTATTGGTCAGGTGGCAGTCGGACTGATGGTCGGATGCTCGATTGCCTTTTTCCCCGAATGGTTTTCTACTGTCTTCAGCAGTATCAATATGCTGACGACGGTGCCGTTTGCCAAGAATATTAATCTCGATTTCGGGTATTGGTATATTTATATTCCGGTGGTGATTTTTATTATCACGGCTACGTCGAATGCGGTGAATCTCACCGACGGGCTCGACGGACTCGCAATTGGAACGGTGGGCATCGTAGCTCTCGCCTTGGCTGTGATATCGTATGTCTCCGGGAATGCGGTCTTTGCAGGGTATTTGAATATTATCCACTTACGTGGCGCTGACGAACTCACCATTTTCTGCTCCGCGCTCGTGGGGGCAGCACTTGGATTTTTATGGTTTAATTCGTATCCGGCGCAGGTATTTATGGGCGATACGGGTTCGCTTGCGCTAGGCGGTGCCGTTGGCTGCTTATGTATTTTAATCAAAAAAGAATTTCTGCTGCCGATACTCGGCGGTATATTTTTTGCCGAAACATTATCGGTAATTATTCAGGTAAGTTATTTTAAATATACCAAGAAACGTTTTGGCGAGGGACGGCGGCTTCTGAAGATGTCGCCCTTGCATCATCATTTTGAAAAAAGTGGCTGGCATGAGTCAAAAATTGTCACACGATTTTACATTATAGCCGTCATGCTTGCCATCATTGCAATGGCGACGTTTAAGGTACGGTAGGGTTCGGTATAGTTCTAAAAATTTTAAAAAAAACCAACCGTATCCGATCCGTGTAACAAATTGCACGTGTAACCATTGTTTGTGAACCGTGGTCTCTGTGACCGTGACGACAACTGTATAAAGGAAAAAGTATAGAATTCAATACGATTTGATTATCGATGTTCTGCATGTACTGCCCTTCGAAATTGTGGTGCATTATCTACCGTAGATACATTGCCTTTAGGAAATGCTGCCGCACTTACGACAGCCAATCCAATCGTACTTCTCGGATTCCCCGTTATCCTTTCTTATACTGTCCAATCACGGCTTAGAGTGCATCAGCAGTTGCTTGTACAAGCAGGCCGCCGATGAATGCAATACCCATGTGATACACACACTTGATTTTTTATCACTTCCTTTGTCCGAAAGGAGAAGTCAGCTATGACTCATAGATTCGGTTTTTTTGCCTCCGCCGGTAGAACCTGTCTTCTGGCTGTATTGTTTATCATCCTCATGCTGCCATCCTCGGCTCAGCCGGTGAGCAGCAATCGTGGACGTGATTTTATATTTTCATTTTTACCCAACTTTCATACCCCGCCGACAACAGCTATCACTACCCGTTTACGCGATACATTATATGTCTATGTCGCTTGTGATGTACCCACTCAAGGTACGATTACGGTGACGGACAGCAAGGGTATAACACAACAAATACCCTTTCAAATCAGCAATCCTACACAGATTTATACCTATGCTATTGCATGGCTGGGCTATGAACTCAACGGTTGGAACAATCATGGAGTGCCGGCAACAGATACTGGTAATCAGTGTCAGCGGGTTGCACGTCAGCATTTCCGGGTCGTAGCAGATGATGATATCACCGTCTATGCCCTTAATCAGGCCGACCGTACGAGCGATGCCTTCCTCGTGCTGCCGACGTCTGCTCTTGGTCTGGAATACCGGGTCATGAGTTATCCGAGCGACGGATTTTTTGATAATTCGGGTATTAATGCTCCGCTTGCGCCGACAAGTACTCCGTCTGAATTTTCGGTTACCGCCGTGCAGGACAGCACGAATGTGTTTATCTATCCTACTGCTCCTACCTATCGCTACGGTCTCAAACCCGATACCGTCCTCCTGATGAAAGGTCAGTCGTACCTCGTACAGGCAAGTATTACCCGCTCGAATCTGCGGGGAGATCTGACGGGCAGCAGGGTCATTGCCGACAAGCCGGTCGCCGTTTTTGGCGGACATCAGCGCGCGCTGCTTCCGGTAGAATTACGCCCTGATATCAGTTCCCGCGATTGTATTATCGAGCAAATGCCGCCGCTTAGTTCCTGGGGGAAAAGTGCATTTCTTGCTCCCTATCCACAGCCGCCAAGAGTTTCCGGCTTGGGTGCAGATAAATACCGGGTACTTGCTGCTTTCGACAGTACCGATGTGTTTCTCGACGGTACCAAGATCCGTACCCTCTCGGCCGGACAGTTTTTTACCAATGATCTCACGACGCCGGGCTATTTGACGTCATCCAAGCCGGTCTTGGTCGCACAGTATAAAAAGACCGCATCCGAGACCGGTACAGGCGGACAAGTCAATAATAATGTCATCTCTGACCCGCTGATGATGATTATTCCTCCCAAAGAACAATTCCTTCTCTCCTATCGATTTATTAATGCGCAGTCCACACAGACCAATGGTAATAGACCACCGACGCCGATGTTTACCGAACAGTACGTCATGGTCGTGGCTCCGATGAGAGCGATCGGCACGATCCGGCTTGACGGTAATCTCGTGAGTGGCGGATCATTTCAACAGATTGCCGGCTCGACGTACGGGCTGGCGACCTTGCGCGTCGGTGATGGTACGCATACGCTGAATGGTTCTGAACCCTTTGGTATTTATGTCTTTGGCTATGGCTTGGTGAATTCCTACGGGTATGTAGGCGGCATGAGTTTTATTGAATTTGACTATCAGGAGCCGGAAATTACCGCCATTGACTCATGCTTCTCGGTGCGCGGTGTGGCATTTGATATTCACCGCACCGATTCACGGCTTGGTCGAGTGGAGTCGCCGCTTCCTTCGCAGAAGAACATGACCGTGACGGTCGAGCCCTTCAAGCGATACAGTGATACGGTGCATTTCCGAGGCACTCTGACGGATATTTATCAGGACGGTGCCTTTCAAATTATCGCTGAAGATTCGGCAGGATATACACGGGATACACTCTACAACGTACCCGGTTTTACGGTGTCTGCCTCCGACTCTGCCAACGGGCAGGGCACGGTGCATATCGTGACCGACGGTCCGCTCAACCATCAATACTGTTTTCCGGTTACGCTTTATAATTACGGAGCATTCTCGCAAACAATCACTGCTGCGGATCTCCGGGCTACCACACGTTTTACCGTGCAGACGCCACTGCCGGTGACCATTGCGCCGATGTCAACAATTGAACTCGACGTCTGCTTCTACGAAACGCACAACGGTATCTATCACGACACCCTTCGAATTAAAAATTCCTGCGCTGATCGGCAGGTCGCCAGTATCACCGTTCGCGCAAAACCCGACAGTATCGCTCCTCGGATTACGAAGGCGCAGAGTCCCTGCCCTATCCCTGTCCGCCTCTTAGTTGCCGAATCCTTGCCATCGGATCTTGGCATTCAATCGCTGGAATTTATCGATTCACTGACCATTAACTGCACGGTCACACAGTTGGCTGATACCGGCTATCAATCGACCCGGCTCGATATTACCCCCACGAATCCTGATGAAGATGCATTTTTCATCGTAAAAGCAACTGATACTGCCGGCAATATATCGTATTACCGCGATACAATCCCCGGCTTTACGTTGCGCTTTTCTCTTGAGGAGAATACGACCACCACGGAGATTACGTATGGCGAAACGCCAATCGGTACTATCATTTGCCGTGAGGTCACACTCGAAAACTACGGGAAATTCCCCTTGGATTTCGGCCTGCCCTTCCTCGTGGGTAATACCCGCTTTTCCATGCCACAGTCGCAACGCCTGCCGGTAATATTACCACCGCAGTCACAACAGAGTCTGCAGATTTGCTTTGCACCCATCCATTCGGGCGTCGAGCATACCGATACGCTGCTCTTTTCTTTCGGTTGCCGGACCAAACCCTTGGTTCTGCTGGGCATAGGCAAGGAAATCATCCGCGACGGCGATTCGCGGTGTGATGTACCGCTTCAAGCGGTGTCAACAACAATGCCTGCCGCGTATGGTCAGGGATTTTTGGCGCAGAACGAACCCAACCCGGCCTTCGAAACCACGACGATTCGTTTCGGCTTGTCCCGTCCAACGCCTGCAACTGTAACGCTTTATGATGCTCTCGGCACGAAGCGGGCTACTCTTGCAAGCGGAGATTTTGCGGCAGGACTCTATGCTATAACGCTCAGCACGGAACATCTGCCGAATGGCTTGTATTTTTATGAACTTCACACGCCGACGGCAAAATTCACAAAAATGATGTCGATTGTGCGGTAAACGATTACGGCACAACTACCCGACTCAGACCGCACATCGCCCCTCTATCAAGATGATTGAGGGGCGATGCAGTTTCAGCCACATCTGTACGCCAAAGGCAATGCTCCTTCTCCCCGGGCATCCAAATTCTTTTCTTCACAAAAATTGTCGGAGATTCAAGCGTTTTTCGTGTATTTTTGTGGCATCAAAACTCTCAATTACTGCATGTACCTACTTATGATTACGGTCGAAAATCTCTGGAAAAGCTTTGGTAAGAATGAAATCCTGCGCGGTATCAACTGGCATCAGCGCAAAGGTGAACTGACCGTGATTATCGGTCCGAGCGGATGCGGCAAGAGTACGTTTTTGCGGTGTCTCAATCAGCTTGAAACCTTCGACGAAGGTAAGATTAGTATCGCAGGCGTGACGTTAGAGCATACCAAGAACCGCAAACACACCAAGAATGAACGTCAGAAAATCCTCCTTTTGCGCCGCACGATTGGCATGGTATTTCAGAGTTTTAATCTGTTCCCGCACCTGACTGCCCTGGAAAATATCACCGCCGCACCGATGTTGATTAAGAATATATCCAAGTCCGAAGCGAATCAAAAGGCAATGCATCTGCTTGAAAAAGTTGGCCTTGCCGACAAAAGCGCGCATTATCCGTCCCAGCTCTCGGGCGGACAGAGTCAGCGCGTGGCAATTGCCCGCGCGCTTGCGATGGAGCCGCAAGTGATGCTTTTTGACGAACCCACCTCGGCGCTCGACCCGCAATTAGTCGATGAAGTGCTCTCAGTGATGAAAAATCTCGCCGATGAAGGCATGACAATGCTCGTCGTCACCCACGAAATGCGCTTTGCCCGCGAAGTAAGCGACACGATCGCCGTGCTCAATCACGGCACTATCGAAGAAATCGGCACACCGGAGAAGATTTTCTCGCAACCCGAGAGCCCGATGACTCGGGAGTTTTTGAAGAAGTATTTGTGAAGAGGAATACAAAATCAAAATGTAACAAAACACCCCTTTTTTCCTCATTTTCCGCACATTACCAAAACCCGCGAGACCGCATAAAACCTCAATTGTGCTATTTTGAACCGCCAAAAATCACCTCAAAACAGCCCAAAAACTGATGTAACTAAATGGCATCACTTTGTCATGGAATTGACCAATTTACCTGCTATATTGCATACGTGAGAGCTGCAACGGGTACGTAGTACACAATCTTCACAGTAGTACTCATTATTTTTACATATTCTCTGCGGAGTATTTTCCATGATTCATATTTTCCGTAGTATTCACGAGCACTGTAGGCAGCAGCAATTTGATGTCAATATATTGCTCCACAATCTTGGCAGTACATATTCTCAGATACGCGATGTGACGTATAAGCATTTCGGTCTCAGCCCCGCCAAAGTAATCGAAGGCAGCCGCTTGGATATAGCGCTCAAGCGCTTGGAGCATGGCGAGCATTTTGGAATCGTTGCCGACAAATGTGGATTTGGCTGTGAAAAAACATTCCATCGGGCTTTTAAAAAACGGATAGGCATCACCGCCCAACAAGCTCGAAAACTCCTCGCCGAAAGTAGTGATAAACAGGCATTATACCACCAGTGGCGGCTCAATATCTGGAGTACAGGGGGGGGGCTACCACCCGACTTCGATAGCTAATATAATGTAATCTGTTGAGCTTGCATTAAATTCAGCACGAATTTTTGTCCAAATTTTTGTCCAAATTTTTGGGTATTGACAAACAGTATCGTATTGTGGTAGTTTTGCACCCGAAATTTACCATCGTAAATTTCTGCGGGAGAAATTTAACTGTGCAATGCTAATTTGGTTGTATGCGTAGGTCGTGCTCTTTGGTGCTCTTTCCCATAAGATGTACTACCTCTCATTCTCCGAATGAAAGAGTAGCTTTGTATTGATAGAAAGGATCTCGATACGAACTTATTTGTCAATTGTTTAGAAAGAAATATCATGAAAACATTTATTAAGAATATGGTCTTTAGTGCATTGGTGATTATGGGTGCGTTGGTGGTATCTCAGACTGCTTCGGCAGGTACATTGTTTAGATTAACTAAAGGGAATCCTGCAGGGGCTCTAGGCATCTTTATGCAAACCAGTGGAGTTGACTCAAACGGGGATTTTAGCTTTAGATGTGGTACCGGAAACTCAACTTGTTATGAACCCACAGGAGACGGCAATTATTGGACTCCTGCAACTATTTTTCTTACCGGTGGTGGTGGTCCTATTATTGAAGACGATAACCAAGGTGAACTTCTATCTGAATAGTACTGTTGTATGTTCTACTCTGTAAGCTGAGCGAATAGTTTAGCATTCGCTCAGCTTAATTATTCTTATTAATTATCATTCTATGATCTACTCTATCACGTTCCTTCTCTGCTCTGCTCTATGCGCCTTTCTACAATTTTCATCCTACGCGCAGACCACACTTTCTCTTCGCACAATTCCCGAGTGCGCTTCTATCCGCACTATAAAGTATTCGCCAAGCGGGAAATATATCTTCATTGTCGATGAAAAATTCAATGCATTTTTACTAACAAATACTGGTAATTTAATACGACGGTGGACGTATAACGAGTCCTACTACGACTCCGTATGGAATAAGCAGGCTGAGAATAAGATACGACAAACAAAGTTATTTTGGTCTTTAGAACGGCTGCTTGGATACTCAAAAAAACTTCCCGAAGATCAGGCAAAGCGGTTTTTAGCCAACATGAAAGCAATCAACGATCCTGTCCTCGTCCCACCTACCGGTCTTATTATCGAAGAAGATACATTCGCACTCCCTACCGGAAAAGAAAGAAAAGACCTCCTACCGCAGTATTTTGAAAATGGATATTTTGCTAATGACTCATTGCTCTATATCACTGCGACGATTTCCACGATGGCAATGGACACCTTCAAATTAAAATCCGCTGCACCTCCTGAAACACGAATTGTAAACTCGGTCTGCATGCTCGAATTTTCGATCCCGGACAGAAAAGAAAATTGTAGCGTACTGAATGTAAGTTTTGAGAAAAATATTGGTCCTATAAACTGCTTAACTACTTTTACTGCCAAAGATTCGAAGTGTATTAATTTTTTGAGCCAAATATCCCATGACACGTATCCGAGCGAAAAAGACTTCATCCTTCGGAATGATTCACAACCGATTGGTTCGATTGGACTCTTCAATCGAAAGACCTCCGAATTGGTACGTACCTATGGAGATATTCCGGTGAACTATCGATTCCCGATGATTCTCACTTATTCCTATACCGGAGTGTATGCCGTACCCAAGGGACAGGATACGGTCACCATCCTCTATGCCGTATGGGATAGTGTACAAGTATGTACAGATTCTACCATCAGTACGTTTCCCTTGCATATTTCACCGGATAATAGTGCTATGTTTCAAGGTTTTAAAGAGGGAAAACAGGGATTTACGACCTTGTATTCCCGTCAGAATTTCTATATCCAGCAAGCTGAGCATACAAGCACCAATTCCATGGTGCTTGTTATTTATCAACGAGGAAGCAATAGCTGGTTAGTCCGGGAATATGACAACAACTGGAAGGTTATTAAAGAAAAGCGTATTGAAAAACCGACCGGTGGGAACAAGATCTATTACACCGGCTATAAAGCACTTGATAATACAATCTGTTATGTGACAATGGATGCTGATGAAAACTGGCAATTACATTATATTCCGTTTTAAAAAAATACTATGAGCAAAATTCTTCTCTTTCTGCTTGTCGGATATGTCATCCTTTTTGGTGTGAATACTCTTCACGCGTCTGATGAGGAACAATTCGAAAAATTAGTTGTTCAAAAAATGAGGGCGATTCAAGCCCTTGACTCCGGCGGAACATTTTATCTTTTGGAGTTGGTATCTCTTGGTGAGTGTGTAAAGTGCACGATTACCTCGAAAAACATCAAAGAATTCCTCCTTACCGACAGCACGATCGCGAAGCGTTGTAAGTATATCGCCGTGCCTGTCACCCAGCGACGCAAAGATGCGGTCGCGCTCATGGAAGATCATACATTTTATGATTCATATATTTCAGTAACATCCCAAGAGCTATCCAATAGCGGAGCAAAGGTAAGTGGTAAATTTATTCTCCTCGACAAATCGCTCACCGTGAGATACACCATCAGCTTCGATAAGTATATATCCAATAGTATTATAAAAGAGCTGACCCAGGAATGCCGGAAAATTGCGAAAGAGTAGGAGAAATACCAACAGTTCGGTATGAATTCCCGAAAATTACCCCGATCCCATCTCCTACACCAATATCAAGTTACACACAGCCCATCTTTTTTTTTTTTGATTCTTCTGGAATGGTAGAATTGTGATAGCACATTGTGGTTGCGTTAGCGCATTGTATTCGCCTTGGTATGTGGTAGAGTTGGGGTAATTCTTGGCATACGGTGTAGTTGAATTTCCTTCCTCAGTTTGACATCACCCTATTTTTTTGCAATTTTGCTTTCAACACAACCATTTCTATGTGTCGTCCATAATTTTTATCGTACCTTTTCTCTGCTATTTATGAAACTACTTCTCCTCCTTCTGCTCTGCATAGTCGCCCTCTCTACCACCTGCTCCGCTCAGTGGCTACAATACGATAAAGCTGCCAATCCAAGAGATAGCAACACCGTTCGCTCCTTTGCAGAATCTATTGTTATCCTCAAGTCCGGTGAAGTTATAAGTGGATTTCATAAAGGTATCTTTCGTTGGAATAAAGGGCTTTGGGAAAACTATAGTACAGATTCTACCGAGTTTATGCGTGGATCCTTATTATCTATGATAAAAGACTCGTCAGATAATTTATGGGTGGCGACAGGATATGGGTTGAAATATTATGACACCAAGCTACAAAAAATTACAAAGCAGTTTATGGGTACTGAATGGGCTCGAGATTCGAATAAAATTCCGACTTCTCAGTTTTATCATGAAGTACGCTCCATAGCAATCGACAGTACAGGAGGACTCTGGCTTTCGGGATATTCGAATGGTTTTGACCTAGCTCGTTTTAAAGATGGTGTGTGGACTAGATATCCGGTAGCAAATTTTCAAGATTATTCAAAATATGGAATTGCCGGAGATCAGGCATTTACTTCATTGGAAGTTGAGAAAAGCGGATGCCTCTGGTACACTGCAAATGAAGGTATTGGACGATTTGATCCAACTACCAATACTCGTACGTTCTTTGATACCTTGCGTATTGGCAATGAGGTTATTTCTCTCAAATCTGCAGGAAAGATTCAAATCACCCGCGATGGTAAAGTATGGCTCAATGCACAGACAGATTATATTCTGAGTTTTACGCCCAAAGATTCAGTATGGACTGTCTATCACAAAAATGAGATTCCAATCATCCGCGACGAAGATAAAACCCAAACACTCTATCGCCAAGCAGTAGCCGAGGACGCAAAAGGCAATTTATGGATGACCTTTCGACGTGATTACCTCGCTAAATTCGACACCACCACCAAGAAATGGAAAAAAATACAGTTGCCTAACGGCAGATACTATGATATGGGCACCAGAACCTTGATTGAGGGAGGACTCGCCGTCGATGGCAAGGGACAGGTGTGGGTCGGTACGCTCGCCGAGGGCGTGGTAGTCTATACAGGTGAAGCAAGCAGTACAATTGAAGCACCAAAAGTTGACGAGAAACTCATCCGTGCATGGATTTATCCCATTATTCCCAATCCTGTTACAGCACAAGCGAGGGTACAGATATTTTCCGACCCATCGCTTCGAGCTTCCTTGCAGGTAGGGCTCTATTCTATCCTCGGAAGTGAAATTTCTAATCTCACCTCAACAGTGCAAATGAATTGGGCTACAGGATACGGTACGTTGGATTTTGATGTTCGAGACATCCCCAATGGCGTCTATCTCCTGCGCGTGTCCAATGGTGCTGATAATTATGTTTCGTTGATGCCGGTGATGCGGTGAGATTATCCCAACAACTGTAAATACTGCCATTTCTGAAATGCCTGCACTACGCATTGGTGAAGATGTATAGATAATAGAAGGCAAGCAAAGAGAATGTATTTCATATGGTGTTCTTTGGTACATACTTGACCTTGGGTGCAATAGCTTCCATAATAGATACATATTTTTTTACACATTAAATGTCAGCATGATAGCTAAAACTACAACTCGTAAATATTAGTTCTTCAACGTATATTTCCTCAACCTCATACCCCCAGGTTTTCTATGCGCAATTTTCTCATACTTTGTGTGATTTTTCTACCGGTTTTTGCTCGTGCTGAGGTGAATCAATGGTACAAGCTGAATAGTGATTTGCTGCACGTAACTTCTGCCGGTACATCTTCCTGCTTTGCTGTCGGAACGGATGGCGTGCTGATGCGTTCTCCCAATAAAGGAGATTCCTGGCGGCAGATTCCTACGGGCTATGCTGATTCATTAATGAATATTGCATTCGCTGACTCACTTCATGGTGTGGCCGTTGGAGAAAATGGCAGTCTTCTATCAACGGATGATGCCGGGATATCATGGCGCATTCAAACACTCGGCACTCGAACGCTTCGGGCTGTTGCGTTTCGTGAGAATGTGGGAATAATTGTCGGTGATCAAGGTACAATTTTCCGAACAGAAGATGGCGGCAAGAAATGGATGCGTGTCAATACTTCGAGAACGGAAGCATTCTTCTCCGTTGCATTCTTATCCAACGGTATTGTCCTCATCGGAGCCGAAAACGGGCTTGTGTTCCGATCGACCGATAGCGGAATTACATGGGATGATACAAAAGCCGAGCCGGTGTTTAATTCACTCTATCGCATCAGAGCGATAACCGTTTCTGCCGAAAAGACCGTGTATGCAGTAGCGGCGAGGGAAACATTTTCTTTTCTTTTGAAATCCGAAGATAATGGCAGCACATGGAATCCCGATACCATTGCTTTACCGAAAGGTACCAACGCACTGAGCTTTCCTAAGAACGATCGTGGCTTTGCTGTTACGCGTAATTCACAAATACATTTCTCTACTGACGGCGGTCGCCACTTTATAGCCAATAACAACTTCGATTCCAGCCAAATATCTGTTGGACATTTGTATTCTGTGTTGTTTCTGGATTCCAAAATTGGTCTCGCAGTCGGAGCGCACAAGACAATCTATCGAACTCTAGATGGTGGCGAACACTGGACGTTACTCTCGTATTTATTGCAGTCAGACTATAAATACACCGCCGTACAATTTATTACTGAAGACACGGGATTTGTAGGGTGTAGTGGTTTCGGGTTGGTATTCCGAACGCATGATGCCGGTGCCACATGGCTGCCTCAGCGAGCAAGCGAATATGATACTATTTTATCAGGTGGTTATGTAAGCTCCCTCCACTTTTACGACTCCCGCACAGGAATTGCATGTCCGGGGGGCTCCGGCGGTTCTGTGCTCCGCACAACGGACGGCGGTAGTAATTACTCTCAAAAGTTTTCAATAACCAACGGGTTAGCTTCCATCCATGCACTTTCACCTGATTTTACAGTAGTTGTTGGTAGTGATGCTGTAGGATACTCCACCAGTAAACTCAGCATATCTACCGACCGCGGGCTGACATGGTCAACGAAGGTATTGGACAGTATCGCATTCACAAAAGTATTCTGTGCATCGAATTCCGTGATGTATTGTACAGGATCGTATCAATCACCTCAAAATCAATTTAATTATACATTTTTTGTATCGAGGGATAGAGGCCAATCATTTGAAAAAAAAGCACTTCCTTCCTTTATCAAGAATATAAATTCGATTTACTTTTTTGATGAATTCAATGGCGTAGCAACAGCAAATGACCAGATGTACCGTTCGCTCATTCTTCGTACAGAAGATGGCGGTAGTTCGTGGCTTGTAGCAGATTCAGGAAGAGTGACAAGTGCATCAGCGCAGCCGGCCATTTCCTTCAACGACCGCCACCATGGCTATGTAGCGGGCTCGGGAGGAAGAGTTCTCGAAACAAACGACGGCGGAAAAACTTGGCAACCGTCTCCCACACCCGGCAAGGAAATCATCCAAGCTATTTATTCATTGAGTAATGATGTTGCCTATGCAGTGGGTGGATTTAACTCCGGATTGGTGATGAAAAAGCTCCCCAGATCATTCTACACCTCTGTTTCCGAGGCAACGATTGATATCGCGCCTACCGTTTGGCTCTACAACCCACGTCCCGTGCCCACTTCAGGAATCGTCCACATCGATGCTATTTGGTCGCAGAGTATTGATGTTTCCACAATTCAGGTCAAACTCTACTCCATGCTCGGTATAGAGATACAAAATATCACCACTTCACTGACAAAAAACGCCGGTGGCAATACCGCTGCTCTTCAATTCGACGGAAGCGCGCTACTGTCAGGAATATACTATATAGAAATCCAAGGCGGTGGAGGCAGAATGTCACTGCCGATTGTGATTGCAAGGTGATTTTCACGTCCGGTCGGTTGGGAGCAACCGACCGGATGCCACGTATGAATAGAAACGCCTACACCAAGGCGATAATACTACCAAAAATCGACGTAAACCCACCGAAAACAACACACATCAGGCCCTTATCCCCTAGGAAGATGCGCCTGATGTACTTTTTACCATCCATCTCCTCGCACATTTTGATGAATATTGTATATTTGCAGTAGGTGATATTTCCAGTCCGGTCAAGAACTCTTCTATTGCATGACCGGACTGAAAAATGCCGGAAAATTGCGAAAGAGTAGAAAGATGTTCCCATCCATGCGTTACTTTGAGTACTGAGATGATCTGTTTTTTTGATAAAAAAATATGAACACAATGAACAAGCAACAAGTACAACAATTCTTTGAAAGCAAAGAATCTATTCGTTATTCAATAATAGTTTTTGCAATTCCAAATGCAATTTCAACGACGGTATTGTATAGATTATTCATGCTTCTTGGCAATAATATTCCGATAGAAGTACATACATTTTTCAATGGGGAATTTCTATTGACACTAGTGGTTTATCTCTGTTTAGCAATACCTTCCGGTTATGCATGGCGCGGATGGATGCGGTGGTGGTTTAAAGGCAAATCAATGGATAAAAACGAGTCGTAATTATGCAGCACTCAGCCAACGTGTCATTGAGTTTTCGTAGTTTTTACATGTACCTATGCTTCTTGAGCTGTCCAATCTTTCGGTAGGTTGGACAGTTGTTTTCTATGCATCGTTCTGTTTTTGTGTGGATTTTTCTTGTTTTTGTGTAGGCACGTAACCTACGATTTGACTCCATACATCGAAGTTTTTTGTCCAACCCAATAGCCCACGGTTTTAACCGTGGGCTACGTGTTTGATGACAGATTACCATAGCCCACGGCTAAAACCGTGGGCTATGGTTTTATAATACCAGTCCTTCATGAATTTCCCTCCCCCTTACTCCTTGACAATCATCCTCGTCACCGCACCTGCCGGTGTGTCCAACCGAACGTAATACACGCCTGCCGGGAAGTTTTTGAGATTCATCACCGCAAGCTGTGGATTGGGATTCAATATTTCGAGAATATTCTCACCGAGGAGATTGAGAACTGATATGCGAAGCGTGTTTGCGGGAATATGGTCTATTCTCAGCATACCGTTTGTAGGATTGGGCGCTAGGCGAAGAGCATCTTCGGTAACTGTGTGGACACTGCTTGGAGCTAATGTCAGGTATTCATTGTAGGCACTGATGGGGTCAGCTTGCGAACCTCCAATGACATAGTGCCTGTTGCCAACAGTGGCTAATGCTACACCGGAACGTGTCGAGAAATTTCCTTCCGTGTCGATTGTTTTCCAGGTGTTGGTCTTTGGATCAAATTCTTCAATAATGTCCGGTAATACTCCATTATAGCCGCCAATGATATATATTTTCCCGCCAACGACGGCTGCTGCAGCGCCTGCTCTTGGCAGTGGGTTGCCGGACACCGTAGGCGTCGACCAGGTATTGGTCGCCGGGTCAAAGACTTCCAATGTATTGAGATATGCCGCTCCGTCGAATCCTCCGAACACATACATCTTCTTATCAATCACTGCCACAGCTGATGCGCGGCGTGGTGTGAAGGTGCCGGTCGTTGTGAGCGTTGTCCATTTCTTTGCCACCGGATCGAGCACTTCAACTTTCGTCAAATAATTTCCTGCCTGTGCTCCGCCGAGTATATAAATCTTACCGTCAATTACGCCGGCGGCATGACGGTTGCGCGCGGTCATTGCACCCGTTGTTTTGAGAGTATTCCATTCACCTGCTACGGGGTCGAGGACCTGTACGGAATTGATGGATATGGAATTAACATCCGAGCCTCCGATAACATAGACCTTCCCATCGACCACACTCGCCGATGCGCCGCCTCTTCCGGTGAGTACTCCGCTGATATCAGGCGTGATCCACTTATCCGTCCCGGGATCATACGCTTCACAGGTACTCTGCGCACCGGATGCGAGAATAGTCGAAAAGCCGCCAAAGACATAGACAATACCATCAACCGTGGCAGCGCACGGATATGTGCGGGGCGTGAAGCCCTCCGTAGAAGCAGATACCCATTTGCCTTGGGCAGATAGGAGGGATGGAACAAGCAGCAAACCGCAAAGAACGAGAGCAAGAAATCTAGTACGCAAATGTTTCATAGATATGTACAGGTAAAATTGTTTAAAAATTGAGAATTCATGTCGTTATCCTCTGCGGGGCAGAGACCATTGTACATGTTCACTCTTCTAATTTACAAAATTACAGCGCAATACGGGAATTCTGATGTATGGGTGGGAATTGAGGTTGTGGTATAGGGTTTCCGCATCAAATTTTTCGAGGAGTAATAATCCATTTCTTTAGCCCTATAAGGGCGAAATAGTACTAGAACGTACGTCCTCTAATTCATAAAAGCCCCATCGGAGCGAAATAGTTGGTGGATTGATCGTATGTATGTCGCTCCTATGGAGCTTTATTTCTACGAATCGTCCATATAAAAGTGGGTTGATAGTTTATCGTATGCAGCCGCTTGACCCACCCCTGAATCCCCTCCCGAGAGGGTACTTTGGTTGGTAAGTGCTTTATTTTCAGACTGTTTCTCGCTTAGGAGAAGGTGGTGCATGGGTATTCCTACACCGTCGTACGATGAAAGGTATCAATAAACTCTTCGCGGTCGTAGAATCCATCGACGGTATTTGAAGGATGAATGGTATTGTCTCCGTTGTAATGGCGCATTGCATCTAATTCGTAGCCGAAGTCAATAGGAGCGCCCTTTTTGAAGCGTTTTGCTTTGGCGAATGTGGCGCCTTTAATTTCATTGCTCTTGACGAGGTTGTTTTTCTCGTCAATTGTAGCCATTCCAATAGGAATAATCAGATGATTTTCCCCTTCTTTATTGAGAAATTCATGCACGCCATCATGTGCCGGCGTGTGATAGGTGTCATGACCTTCTTCGATCAACGCATCATCGACTTCGACATCGAGATACACGACCCGTTCGGTCGCTTTATTGACCAGTAAATGATCGACTTTCCCAATGATGCGGTTATTGGCATCCTGTACATTCCAGCCGCGTACGTCGCAATAATTTTCAGCCACCTGGTAATCCGGTAAATCGCTGAGATAGAAGAGATTTTTGTTTGTCGTTGTCATTATAGTATTTTGATATAAAGTTTGTTTTTTGATACGTTTTCAAGTGCAGTATTCATCCATTGTAGGGGCGAATTGCATTCGCCCGACTCCTGCATGACCGGGGCGAATGCAATTCGCCCCTACATTATGTGTTGTATAAATCTGCAAAAGCACCTTACCGTCCACTTAATTCATTTTCTTCAACAGTTCACATGCTTTTGCAAAGTAATTCTTCACGGCATCTTTTTGCTTGAGGGCAAGTACATTCGGGTTAACGGCTTCTGCGGCATGTTTCAGTTCTTCAATATCATTTGCCAGCGTAGGATACGTTGCCATTTGGATGTTTTGTAATTCGCTGGCCAATGTATCATCAGCGATTCGTATGTAATCGGCATGGGTTGTGACATATTTTTCTTTGGTGATGATATTCGCATATCCCTTTACTTTTTCTAAATCTGCCTGGATGGTATATCCTGCGATACCGGCCATTGCCTTAGTAGCGTCGATGAGTTTCAAGAGCGCTTCATTCGAAAAGGCATGATCGAGTGTCATCTTGCCCGAACTGTGTTCGATAAAATCGACATACGCAGCTACGGTGGCGTTATTCTCTTTTACACTTAGAAGGTCTATCGGCTTTTCCGGCTGAGGTACGTACTCTGTCGCCATTTCTACATCCATGGGTTTGCCGGTATCACGAAATACCAAAATTGCAATCACGAGAACAACGACACCAAGGCCGGCTACCACCCAGGGCCAAACCTTTTTTTTCTTTTCAATCTTAATCTCTGCCATAGTACACTTTCTTATAAATGATACAATTGTATGTTTGAAAATATGCGTTAGTCATTGCTTATACTACAAGCAAAATTCGCGTAATTTGAGGTGGTTTGTGTTACATAACATTGGGTAATGGTTACATGATTCATATATGGGAGATTATATGATGTTTAGCTCAACCGGCGCTAACCCACCCCTAAATCCTCTCCCGAGAGGGGACTTTTCGTCCGGTCGGTTGCTACAACCGACCGTCAACATATACCTTTGAAACGCCTGCTGGATAGTTCTTTTTCATCAAGCTTCAAAATATCACCGGGTACCTGGTAGAGTGAACTTTTACAAAGTACGGATGTGCGGGATGTTTCATAGGTATGTGTTGACGGGCAGTTGTAGCAACTGCCCGGACGGGGAATTTTAGCGCCGGGAATACATCGGGAATGCGTCTTCACAAGCATATTTCCACGATGGTACAAGCGAAATCGGAAGTTATACATTCCGACCGACCTCAACGAATTAGAGAATTCGTACCTCAAAGCCGGTGCTGCAAAGCATCGTATAGACTTATAGAAGTAGAAACGCAAAACTCGAATGTCCCGGCTATTACTTTCTACCAAAAATTGGGTTTTACAATGACCGGACTTAACGTAAAATTATACAACGAAGAACAGAATGAAATTGCCCTTTGTATGACCCACGAAATTGACTCTTCCGCTGCTACTGTGGCTGTGGAATAGCATCGAGAGCTTTTATTCATCCAACACGCTTGTCGCCTATTTATATATATCAATTCTCAATTGTTTCGCCATTTTTTGTGCCCACTCTACCGTCGATGGCTTGCTAAAGTCTTTGGTAAAAAATTCGTTCAACCAATAGAGTATAAGATTGGGCTTTTCATCAGCAATAAAATGAGTTGATGCCGGTAGAACACATAAGTTTGAATTAGGAATAGATTGAAAGATTTTTATGGTATGTTCTAATCGTACCGCATCACGATCTCCAGTAACGAGTAATACCGGCGCCGCAATGGTCTGAAGAAGCCGTGCGTCTATATGTGGATGATATACCATGAGTTTCAATCTCTTTTGCATCATACTGTCCGGTACCTGACTATAGTGCTGCATCAGCTCGACAATCAATGGCTCAAGCGCAGATGTATCAGGAGTAATATTCGCCCCGCTTGCAATTAAGCGCTTGACTTTTGCAGGATACGTATATCCCATAATCAGACCGATAATTCCACCGTCACTATGCCCCCATATATAGGCAGAATCTACATGCAGACTATCTAAAAGTGCATTGACATCGGCAGCCATCAGCTCGTAGTTTAATTCGCCTCCACATCCGCTATTACCATGGCATCGACTGTCGATAGCTATCACTTTGTACTTTTGTGCCAATGCTGTAAGCATATTCTGCCTGCTCGTAATTGAGCCGCCATTACCGTGCAGCAATACCAATGGATGACCGTTTCCGTAGATTTCACAGTAAATAGAAATTCCATTGATGCGCGTAAAACGGCCGGCTGAAGGATTATTTCCGTACGGGACGGGGTTCTGTGCCGATAGGGGTATCACCGATAGTATCCATATACAAGAGATTATAATAACATTCATTTTCATCATAAAGTTAACGTTATAATACTATTTAAATCCTAAACTTATCATCAGACTTTGTCATTGGAATATATGACCCCTTCCCTTTTGCCTGCCACCATCGTCTCAAGAAGAATCTCTTCAGAGTACATGAGAACGGCGGCAGTATGTATTCTCTGCTATGCCAACGAAAACAATTCCTCCACCGGAGTCACCATTACCTCCCATCTCGTCCGGTGAAGCGTACATCATCCACATTCTACACACCGCAACTCATAGATTGGATACCCAAACAGATGGTGATAAGAGTTCTGCTGCGATGCGGAATCATGCGTATCGTTTGCTATACGATAGTTTTTCCATTGTCGCTCCGTCCCGGGAGTAATTCTATTGATGGTACAGGATTCCTGCATCATTAGGGACTTCTGTCGTAGGCTGCCAATAATTGCAATAGTACGTCATATCGGACAATATCTGTTTTTTTTGATTTCATTGTTATTTCTTTGAAGTATGTCCCGATTTAATTCTAGTGTAGAGCATTTGTTTGCTTATTTCTCCATGTGCTCCCACCGCCTTTTCTGCACTAACCTCGTGATGATCAATATCACCCCTCGGACAGAGAGGATGATGGCAGCCCCACCATCCTCCCCTTTCTTTACAAAATAGTTGGAGTATTCTCTTGGCATGAAATTAGATTCAGCTTACGATGTATGCGTATCTCAACTTCCAGTTGTGGCGACCAATGAATATCGAGCGACGATAGAGCGCTCTCTTGGTTGGGAATGAGTTCACTACTCATTGCTACCGAAGGTGTATAAATAGGTTTTATCATTTCACTTGTGAGAGGAAATTCCGGCTCCGTTCTGCGAATATGCACATAGATATTTTTCATTTGGATAGTGAGAGTAGTTTCACAAGAGAAATAGATGTGGTTTCATCGGGCTTTTTTGATAGCGGCTTTGAATTCTTCTTTCGTTTTTCCGCCGAGAATTTTGACAGCAATAGTGCCGTCACTGTTTAAAATAAAGGTCGTCGGCAGATCCGAAATACCTCCGTATGCTTCAAGGAGCTTGTCATTACTGATAAGTACTCTATACGGTATTTTCTTGGCGCGCATGAATTTACTGACCGTCTTTGCTACATCTGCATCACGATCGACCGATATACCAATGACGACGAATTCCGTTTCCGGAAACTCAGCCATAAGCTCTATAATATCAGGTATTTCCTTGCGGCAGGGAGCGCACCATGTGGCCCAGAAATTCAAAAACACCACTTTATTCTTACCCACTTCAGAAAGAGAGACCGTCTTACCGTCCTCCGTCCAGGTAAAATCGGCGGCTTTGTTCCCGCTACCAATGTTTACTGTTGTAACAGTGTAAACTTTGAGCGGCGTCTGAGCAACTGCAGGAGTAATTGCGAGTGCAATGACCATCATGGTACCAAGAATTCGTCGGCGGAAATTGCGGAGAAAATACTGTAACAACATATTGTCACTCTTCTGTATAGTTCTGAAATATATTTTGGTATAGGGAATACTCAGGTCAACTCATCGGTACGGCACCAAGAATCGAACAGTATCAATGATGCATTAGGGCAATTTCACCAGGTGAATTGATTTATGCAGGTCATTTTTCCTGTAGGTAATTGTCAGGAAGTAGTCACCTGCAGGTAAAGAATTACCGAATTGTACCTCTGTTCCTTTGGTTATAGCACCAAGAACTGTCTGCGTTTTCCCGGCGATATCGACAATACTCATCCCGCTAATATCCTCATCGGCAACGAGCATAAATTGCTTGGTGGCAGGATTCGGAAATACCACCGTTTCATCATCTATCTCTTGCATGGATATTTTCGCACCTTTTGCATCGCATACTGCGATCGTTTTGCAAATTTGTTTATACCATGGGCTTTGAGAATAATTGACACCGACGCAGACAGAGCCGCCGGAGAACCAATTTCCGAAATCATAGGTACATTTCCACGGTTGCCCCGATACGGGTGTGATTGATTGTGTCGAGCCATTGCACCACCAGGAATAATTTGTGGCATTGGTGCGGTGCTTGGCGTTGAGTTCAAAGATTTTTACGTCATTTTTGCAGACGATGTCCGGTCCGATCATATCGGCTCCGGTGTTTGCTGAATCGACGGAAACGGTAATCGTTCTCGACAGCGACTCACCCATCGTATCGGTAGCTTTGACGGTAATGGAATACGAGCCGACTCCGACATTTGTCCATGTGTATTGATACGGAGAGCTGCTCGATTCATAGAGCTTCGTCGATCCGTTGAAGAATTCTACTTTTGCCACTGCTCCGTCGGGATCGCTTGCAGTAGCTGCAATAGAAATCGAAGCCGGTGCCGTAAACTGTGCGAAGTTCGTCGGGGAAGTGATGGTAAGTGTCGGCGGCTGATTGGCGACGACGGTAATTGTCTTAGCGTCCGATACACGCACATTCATGCTGTTATCAACTGCACTTGCCGTGAGCGAATACGTACCAATGCCGATATTTTTCCAGGTAAATTGATACGGACTCGTCGAGTCTTCGCCTATCTTGGTGTTTCCGTTGTAAAATTCGACTCTCGTCACAGTACCATCACCATCGGTTGCAGTAGCCGACAACTGCACCGTAGCCGGTGCAGTATAGACTGTATTGCCGGCAGGTGACGTGAGGGTAATCGACGGTGGATAGTTGCCGCCGTCCCAACTGTCCGTCGGCGTCAGGAGATGGCTCTTCACCCAAGATCCGGTAAAGGAGGTGCTATTCCAGTTACCCGACGAACATGCTCCGGGAGTAAGCGATGCCGATGTTTCCGACTTATCGCAATAGCTCCAATTACACCAGCTAACTTTTGTGCCCGATGAATTTGCACCTCCGAGGAGATTCATCCAATTTTGCGCGTTCGTGTAGTCGTCGCCTCCATTGCCGGAGTAATTACTTGTGCCCCACTCCGATACAAAGAGCGGTATTTGCTTGATAACGCCATCGATGTAATTTTGGCTGTAATGCGATCCTGCATAAAAATGGAATGTATAGAGTACATTATACGCCGTCGCTCCCGTGAGCGGACTAGAGACCACATCACCGGGCGTGCCGCTCCATGAGGGAGTACCGACAAGAATAATCGCCTGATTGTCGTATTGTCGTATGACAGGTATTACTTCCTCGGCGTACCCCTTGATTGTACCCCAAGTAACGCCGTTGGGTTCATTGCAGATTTCATAGATAACATGCTTTTTCCCCGCATATTTTTGTGCCATACCGGCAAAAAATGCCTTTGCATCACCAACATGCTCATACGGATTACCGGGATTGAGAATATGCCAGTCCACTATACAGTAAATACCTGCTTTTTCTGTCCAATCGACAATCTGATCGACCCTGTTTTGTAGTGTTGTTTTATCGCTCAAATAGCCGCCTTCGTCGACATACATCGCTGCCCGGAAGACATCAATCCCCCAATCGGTGGTCAGTGTTTGTAGGGAAGACTGCGAATAACACTGCCAGAACCATTGTAAGCCATGTGAACTTATCCCACGTAATTGAATAGGAATCCCCTTGTCATTACAGAGCTGATTGCCGACCAGCTTGAGCCGACCGTTCAATGCCACGGGAGGAGTCTGTGCCAAGAGCCGAAGGAATTGTCCTGATAACAGTATCATCACTCCTATCAAGATCATGCGTAGAAAAATGCTTTTTTTCATTGTGCTGCCTTTCAGAAAATTTCAAGAAACGTATAATGGTATCACTTTTTTTCTGCGAAATTCTGAAAACATACAACGAAAGTTCAACGAATTTGTGTGCTATTCTTCGGTTGCAGATGAAAGGTAAACGGTATGGTCAGGATCACCATTTGCTACTTTCAAAGTGGTTCTATTCTATGTTTATCATGTTGAGCTAAGGGCAACTCTTACACAGTGCGGGCTTCAAAAAACGCCACAACCGTTTATTAATACTTGCGTTACCAAACACTCCGATCATTTTTATCATTCTCTTTACCTTCACTTGATACGGCTGCTCCACCGGAGACTAAGAAAAGTACACAACATGGGCTTCTTTTCGATACGAACTGAAATGTTCTGATGGAGAGATGCCACTACAATGATGATCTACTGAAAGCTAAACACAAAATACAATGCATATTTGCTGAACTGACGAGGTAGATTTTACAATGCAACGCTACCGATTGGAAGCTGTATGATTATGGCTATTATTCGAGCAGGCAGGTCGTCTGCTGCTATCGAAAATATACGGAATAACTCAATCGGTCAGTGCGGAACCGGAAGGTATTGGGCCGTGTGTTTAATTTGTCGATAGGCATTTCGGGAAGAACGAACCTTCCGGTGAACTCACCCAGCGGTTGGGGGATGTTGTTATGTTGGTTTTACCTCTTGCCGTGAACACCGGCTTCTCCTACTACAGCAGAGAATATTGGTGGAATTATCAGAAACATTTTTCAATGAGTTCTCTTCTGGGAAATAGTTCAACTATATAATTGAAGTGAAACTATTTGGTTCTCTTACAATTTTTGTGGTAGAATTGCTACAGACTCATCATCCTCCTCAATCGCGTTAGCGATGACATATCGGTAGAGAATGAGGACGAATGCACGAGTAAGTCCTGTAGGGAATGAACCTTATAGAATTGACATATCGTCTCTACGGGACTTTGTGGCATATCAGAATCTCGTTTTCTACCACTATATCGTCCCCATGGGACTGTGGCAACATACAATTTTGGGCATTCATTACTCGGTACCACAAAAATTGTCAGAGAACCAAACTATTTTTATGGGATAGTGTGCAGAAACTGAGTACACAGCTCTATCTTTACGCTTATGCATGTTACACATCATCAATCTAACTTCATACTGGCGAGAGTGTTAATTTGTTCTATTTTGAGCACTAAAAAACCTCTGATGAAGAAACGCTTATTTTCTCATGAGAGACATTCACTCCGTTGGTCGTGATTCAATTTTGGATTTGTGTATCAAATACGCAGTGCTTTTCCTGATAATGAGAAATCCTACCGCTGCCGGTACTGTAAAATTAAGTATCGTATTATTAAAAATATTTTGTACTGCCGTAAATGCACCGACTGCAGTTATAAATGAAAATTGCATACGTGTTAAATGGTTTACATACCACCCCATGTTGCCGTAATTGGTTTTAAATACGGTCTTTTTGTTATATAAATAGAATAAAACATCTCTTCCGACCACAAAGGAATATAACAGAGAGAAAAAAAATGATAGCGTTGCGAAGACATACTTTCCTTCTAACACTAACATCACAGCCGTCCATAGCATGCATAGTACTATCAGGGCAGCCGCAGCTACTATTACTTTATCGGTACTGGTATATGGCCTATTCTTTATGATAGCAGCTCTGATACCGGTTATATTTAAATAAAATCCTAAAAGCACAATTGCAACTATCACCATAGAACCGAGATACGCTCCAGTAATTAGGATTCCAATCCATGATATAAAATGAATGTACCCTGTATTTTTATGGAGTTTTGTTCCTTTTCTCAAAAGAAATTGCATTGCTCCCGTTACAAAAATTACTAATCCGAGGATTCCATGAATGGAAGCGATTATTTGATAATACCGGTCGTATGTATTCATCTGTTTTTATAAAAATTTATGTGGATAAATCAAGGTAGGTACGATACCTCTGGATGGGTATTGAACGTCTCATTCAGACGAATGATCATGAGCATACGATGCAAAAATCACCGCTTATGATGGCTGTTCCAAACAAATCATTGCTTCATTCTTCGATAGCAACTCAGATGCTTCTCCGTACTTCATTTACATCTGCCTCCCCCCTCTCTGTCGCTCTCATTCTTTGATTCGTACTTTCTGTTGATACAGCTCTGTCAGGGGCACACCTTCTATTTTTGATCTAAGCCATAGCCGAAAATCAAAGAACTCAATACTGCTGAAACGAGTATCCTCAGAGTGTTTTTCAAGGTAAGCAAGCATTTTACGGAACGGTTCAGGAGATTGCGGTGTGAATTCTGCGGTATTGGAGAGTTGATTGAAAAAGAGGAGCACTTTTTGTTCGGACCTTCCCAAGAAATTGTGTTTTTTAAGATACCGCGATGTCGATCGTACCAACGACTCAATGAGTGAATAATTCCCAAGCTCATAATGGACCATTATTGACATCATCTTACCGGCTGCGACGATTTCGGGAATGACCTCCAAATTATATTCCATTGACTTTGTGAGCCAATAGAGTGCATCAGTCCACGACTGAGCAAAGTAAAACAGAAGTGCTATATTGAAGCAGAGTCCCCGAGTGAATTGCAATTCCATTGCTTCTTGATAGAGAACAATTCCCCTTTTCCACCGGGAATGTTTTGAATGAATATACTGTAGATTTCCTGTATTAAGTATTAGCAGCACTTCCATACTCATGTTCATTATAGCAGCTTCAATACGATAAGACTCATACAGCTTGTCGGCAATATGCACAATTGTAGTATCAAATTTCTTGAGTGTATCCTCGGCTTCATCCAAGAGACCAAAGATAATACAACGTTGTACATGTCTGTGTACACTCGTTATATAACTCAGCGGTTTTTCAGTGATGAAATCCGGACGCTCATAGTGAAGCTCTAAGCGCCTGCGAGTATGGTAGATGGTCGTTTCCGGCTGCTTCTTAATCAGCTTCTCGCTAATAATATGGATATCATGAAAGATGAGCTTGGCCGCATGCGAGAGAGCACATTCCTCTCTTGACAAAAGAGGGTCACTGAGAATTACAGCGAGTTCCCTGGTTGTTTGCTCTGAAGTAACTGCACCTTGGGCAAAGATTTCATGAATTGCACTATTGAGCATGCGGTAGTGATCTACATTATTGAGGTGGTCAAGCAGGTATTGTTTTTCTTCAAATAATAGAAGTACATCTGCTTTTTTATGCGGCTGCGATTCGGCAGCAAGTAAATGCCAGTTTTGAATCTTGAGAGCCAGCTCCCACTCTTCGTGTTGTCTGGCCAGAACCTTCGCTTTCAGGATGAGTTTGAGAGCCATGTCTTTGAGATTACGTTTCCAGAAAATAGCGATGTCGGCGAGCATTTCAAGGAGCAGATGCTGCGCAGTCGAGCCGATGGCATAGCTTCTCATCGCTTCGGTAAGCAGACTTATTAGGTAATTTTTCACGGCGGATATTCGAGGAGCGAATCCGTACTTTGAAATTTTTTTCTTAAAAATCGCCTCATCCCACGCTGACATAGAATCGACGATATCAAAGAGCTGCACATAGTCGTTTTTTTCAATCGAACTACTCGTGGTATGGCGGCTAAACATTCGTTTACAATACTTTTTTTCTGCCGGTGAGAGTGATTTCACAAGTCGGAAGAGGTCATCGGATGTTTTCATGGATGTTCTAAAATCAAAAAGATAAGTCCCATGCCTACAACTACATACTACGCAGTCATTGGGAAGGTCAACACTAGTCATAGAATCTGTATGCGATTCATGTACGAGAGCCGGTGCCATGAGGTTGCAGAATGCCGACGCTCGTTGTTCTCCGGCAGTAATCATAGCATACAAATTCTCTTTCTGATATGCCACACTCCTCCTCTAAAAGCAACGCGCCCTACGGTATGATGTACCGTGAGATTACCATACAAAGCATACGCATTCTGAGGAAATTCCTCTATACTATTAGTTCGATCGAAATAGCGAAATACTGATACCAAAACCAAATTTCATCGGTATCGTGCAGCTTTCGGCGGTTCATGCACAGGATTTTGGTGGAAATTCTACAGCATTTATAAGAAATAGACGGCATTTGGCGCGAATTGCCCCGCATTATCTGAAAACAATGAAGGCGTGCGGTGAAAAATGAAGAGTAGCTTGTGAAAGCTGAAATCCGGTTTGGGGATACGGCAATGGTATTTTGTGAAAGCTGAAACCCGGTTCGGGAATACTGCAATGGTATTTTGTGAAAGGTGGGAAGTGTTTTATGAATGTTGTACGGTGTTTTGTGAATGCTGCGCGGTGTTTTGTGAATGGTAGAATATAGTTTGTGGATACTGCGCTGTTCGTTTGTGAAAAGTAAAGAATAGTTTGTGAAAGATTCGCGGTGTTTTGTGGATACTGCGAAGGTGTTTGTGAAAGGTGATACCTATTTTATGAAAGGTTCGCGGTGTTTTGTGGATACAGCGCAGGTGTTTTGTGAAAGGTGATACCTATTTTGTGAATGGTTCGCGGCATTTTGTGGATACTGCGCAGGTGTTTTGTGAACAGTGATACCTATTTTGTGAAAAGTTCGCGGCGTTTTGTAAAACCGTTTTTTGGAGTCGTGAGATGCGCAGGATAGGTACAGAGGCATTGCGAGTGAACTCTGCGGAAGGTGTCTATCGTTTTACGGGCGCCACGAACGCACTTCGTGCCCCCTAAAGCGCTTAAAAGAGACATTGCGGAATCGACGCAGGGCATCAGCGGGCATTCGCGAAGGGGTGTGCGGGAGTACGCGATGGTGCGTCTGCGCTTGCCGTACATCGTTTGAAATTTTCACAGATACGATGCGCACGTCAGCATAGTATGCTGACTATTTCCGTCCCGTCAATTGTTCTGACGCGACGCCTCCTCGTCTCTATAAATCGTCTTGCGCAGTCTTTGTTATCCCGGGTTCGATCGTGCAGGAGGAGTATTCTGCGCTTGCGTACCTTGTCCGTCCTGTTACGACCAGCGGACGTCCACATGTCCCCGTAAAATGTCGTGCAAACTTCTTCTTTTCGACACGCTTGCGTGTGCTTGTGTGTAGATGAGAGTAGGGTATGTGTGTTGTGGGGAGATGTCAGGGGCGGGTGGTGGTGGAGTGGTGGGTGTGGAGGAATGGATCTGAAACAATGAGCGTATATTTTTGAATACAGCCACCTATTTCTTCGCTGATAAATTGTAATTTTGCAATGCAAACTTGCAATTCACGAAGACCTGCTGAGATATCGTATTGATAGAAGTACGTTTTGAACGAGTAGAATATTTGCATCCTATCCCTACCGCAGCAAGAATATACTATTATTGGCACTTACTACGAAGAAACGAGAACCATTATGAACAAAATACTGTCCATTGGCGATTCCATCGCATTTAAAGTACCGTATCTTGATAGTTATCTTCAATACCGAGGGGAAGTGATGGAGATTAGGTACGAACGTGTAATAGTACGCTACACAACTGAGTTAGATACCCATCGAGGATATGAAAAATTCACTCTAACCACGGAAATTCCGCTCTCATTTGTTGTCGATTAACGGGAAGTTGACCTATTTCTCTTTGAGTAAAAGATTTGCTAATTGCACTTTCATACGTTCACTATCACTTACTTTGTCTTGAATATCGGATGTGGACACGCCATAGCGCGAGCGCTGCCTATACTCTCATGAGTTTTTACGAAATGATGCACTATCTGCTTCCAAAGCGCGAATTGCATTGATATAGTTTTGAATTCTATTGTTCATGTAGTCACCTCATTAATATTTCTGTTTACTCGGAATTACTCCCCTCACTCCTCCACGCGGGTCTTCCACATCTCCTGTATATCTTGGAATAACATGGACATGCACATGTGGCACTGTCTGCCCTGCTGCTTTCATGTTATTTATCCCAATCGTAAAGCCATCGGGCGCAAAGCGCTTTTGGAGAATTTCTTTGACGGCGTTGACCATGTACCAGCATGCGGATTGTTCTTTAAATGAGAGGTCAAAATAGTCGGCACAGTGTTTTTTGGGAATAATGAGTGCATGCCCTTCACTTACGGGATACGTATCGAATATCGCATACGCGGTAGCCGATTCGACGAGGAGTTCGTGGGTTTTATCGGGCATGCAGAATGGACAATCGGACTCCGATGTTCTCAGTAATTGGTTGTAAGGAATGTACTCATACATTTCACAGCTTTCATTACAAAATATCGATGTATAGACAAGCTTTACGGTACATTGATAGGTCTGTTTGTGGTGGATTTTATGCATTCGGAATCCTTCATAACGGATATCTCTCCGAACGGCGAAGTAGGCCTTGCCTGTTGGCTTGAGTAGTTGTGATATTTCCATGAGAACGCTTGCTTGCTCTTCCGGCAGCAACACATTGAGCACGTACAAGCAGAGGATGGTATCATATTTTTTTGTTGGATAATCGGGAGCATAATGTTTGTCATATCCTTCTATCTGAATTCCTTTCGCGCGGAGCAATTCAACGTCTTTGCCGTAGCCGCAGCCGAAGTCCAGCACATCTCCTTTCAAGAGATTATGATAGAATAAATGTCGTGCTGGGAATGATAATGTCTCGCGTTCTTTTGCCGTGAAATGGCTGTAATGGTTATGTGGTGTCATGGTAAATATTCGAATCCGTTATTGGATGCTATAGTGATAAGTGGTTGAATTCTTTCTTTGAATTTATGTTTGAGTTCCGAAGTCGATGAATTAGTAATCTCCTGCAAATCGGGAAAAATCGTCAGGTAGTCTTCTAAATATTTATTCTTGGCATCTTTTCGAAGTATGATTTCAATGGCGGTATGCTGGAGGTAAAAAAAGCCATCAAAATATTTTTCTACCCGTGGAAGTTTGTCGCTTTTGGTGCTATTGAAGGAGGCATCAGCAGGAATTAAATTCCAGATTAAATCATGCGAAACAAAGCTGTGGGGTATGAAATGTTCGACTGCATATTTGTCAACCACGAGCTTTTTGCCGGTATAGATACAATCAATCGAACCAAGCTCTTGAAACACTATATCCCAGAACTTTTTTCGCTGATTATTGAGCTTGCCGCGCTGAGCAGGTTTGATTAATTTATTGGGAATATCGGGTACGTTTGGATTCCTCGCTTGCAGAAAGAGGGCAAGATTCCAATAACAGAAGTCTTTTAAGATTCCGGCATTTGCTTGTAGATATTCTACCCACTGTGGATTGATGGTAATGGAATCTTTTGAGAGTGCGTAGAGTGCGTGTGAATCACTATTCTGAGATGCTTGATAAATTACCGACTTTTCCTTCTTCGGGAACCATGGACTCAAGAACCAATGCGGCACATTCACATCAAAGTGACGCAGTTGCCGAATTGTCTGAATATTCGATGTCGTTCGGAGTTTGTGATGTATCGTTTCATATTTCGCATCAATAGTTATCTGTTCGCGCTCTCTAATTGCTTGGATTGCCAATTGGAACTGATCTTGTTTGCCGAAAGACACATGATAATAATTAACGGTGTACCATGCATTGGCTATCATCCGAGCGAAGATGTCGTGCTTGGCAATAGTCGTAGTATTACCTGCTTCTACAGCTTGCAGGATAGAAAGGAACCAATAGAATTTATAGGTTGATGATGTATCATTGAAGCAAGCTGCTAAGTGATGAATTGGCAGGCTGCTATCGTTAGGAAGGTGCATGGGTTCTCCGCGTGTTTTGGAATGGGCGTTCGCTGAGCTTTTCTTCAATTTCGCTTATCATACTTTCCACGTATTGTTTAGTTACGATAGAGTTTGGGGGGAATTCTGAATCCTCAAGCAATGATTTGTAGTGTTTCAAAGATTCTTGGATTAAATACACTTCAAATCCGGTAAGTTTTAGTGTTTTCATAGGTTGGAAAATGGGTTGATAAAAATGTAAGGTAGCTTGTAAGTATTTCTGCATATAGTTTTTGGCAAGTATGGGTGATTAATTGTGATGTACTTCGACTTAAATCAACTCAATCTTATATTTTTCTACTTGCTTATTCCACATCTCATCATTCGTTAGGATTGTATCAAACGGGTTTTGAATCAAAATTGGGAAATAGCCGGCATTATTCATCAGTGATCGGTTTACTAAGTATATCCAATATTCATTTTTTTTACGTTTCGCAACAGTATATTCATTTCTAGACCAGAAAAAATATGGTATTTCACCATCATAGGATTTTACCTCAATAAATCGATTTGGGAATTCATCAGCTTCGTGGTTATAAGAGACTATATCGTAACCCTCATTGACAATGTATTCAGCAACCCAAATTATTTCCTTCTTTTGTTTAAGTCTTAAAAATTCATAATTCAACACAAATTTTTCGGCCTCCTCACCAAAAATTTGTTGTTGCTCCATAACCTTCCGAAACTCATCTATACCAATTTTCCTCTGCTTAATCTCTGGAAGTACTGTCTTGTCAAATAATTTCTTGTAACGGTTATTAATTATAAAACTATTAAGCTCGGTTGTTGGGTGAGTTTTAATTGCATCGAAGTCTATTAATAATTGCTTAAAGCTAGAATATTTCAGTCCAAACGCACGGTTGTTTATTTGCAATGACTTGTAAATGATGTCATGTGATAAATACTCTGAGCAAAATATGCTATGGAATTCATCATCGCCTTTTAATGTCGTAAAAAGATTTTCAATAAACTTATCTTTCATTTGGTTAATGCTATTCAATGAATCTACAATACCACTGTTCAATCTTAGAAAGTTATTTTCAAGGAACACCAATTCAATAACTAATGCCAGTTCAAGACACCCATCAAACACACTCCTGTCGTCAATTACCCGATTGTAGAATAGTCTGTTAATGTCTGTCTTTGTATAATTGGCTCCCTGATTTCCTTTTATAGTACTTAATAATTCAAAGAAGAAATTTGGTGTACCAAAATTTCTAAACCTTCTAAGTTCTTTTAGCATATTTTGAAATTAAATCAGTAATAATATCGGTTTCATCATTTGTGTCAATTCTTTGAAAAAGAGGTATATCATCATTTATAATTTCTTCCATTCGTTCGATTTTTAACCGAAGCCTATCATTTATAGCTTCATCAATTGAGTCTTTTGAAAGAATATAGAAATATCTAGTAATCTGTTTCTCATCTATGCCCACTCTATGAATGCGATCTTTTGATTGGATAAAATTAGAGCAATTATAGTCACGCTCTAAATAAATCGCATTATGACAACCCTTATGTAATGAAATTGATTCAGCCACCGAAAACGGGTTAGCAATTATTACCTTGAAATCATTATTTAGGGGATTATTAAATGTTTTAATTGTTACTTCTCTTTCGTCCTGTGGAATTTCTCCAATCAGAAGTTTTGACTCAATACCATTTTGAGATAAATAAGTTTTTAATTCTTTTGCATTTTGTATAAAAATAGTCCAAATAATTACTTTGCCATTATCAGGAAATATTTCTTCTAAAAGTACTGATAATATACTTCTAAATTTACTTGGTGTTTCAGCTGCCGGATAATTGATTATCTTGTTAAAAAACTCAGAATCATTGATGTATTCGTCTGTGTCCGTAGTAAAAACAGCATTGGGATCATATTCACCAGTTATTTCATTATTCTCCAAAGAATCCCATAGAGTTCTCGATAAAAGAGATGGGTTGGTTGATGCCTGTCTTAATCGAATTAGTTTTGCCCTATTTAGAATATCTTTTACTGTAGCTGAACCATTCAATTTAAAGTGAGGTAGATATTGGGATTCTATAAAATCATAAATTTCCCTTTGATACGAATCCATTTCAACAGAAATGTATTTTTCTTCGATAGGTGGTAGCTTGAGATCACTCTTCTTAATTTTTATAAAATAAGGTGAAATATTCTCTTTTAATTCTTGTACTCGCTCTGATTCGTGTGAGTTATTATTAGTCATATCCTCCAAGTTATGATAATGAAACTTTAGGATTTCTTTAAACTTAAATGGATAGATGATTTTAAAAAGATTAAATATGTCTTGATACCCATTGGGAACGGGTGTACCTGTTAGAATCACTCGTGAGACGGCTTCTTTTGATATTTCTGCAACACTTTTTCCCCAAACCCCCTCGTGATTCTTTATACGATGTGCTTCATCAACTACAACCATAGTTTTATTTCTCTTCAAGAAATCAACAATATCATTTTGAAAACGATGTACACCCTCATAGAAAATTAGAGTGAGTTCAGAAGAGTTCGGAGAATATAGATGTTCTAATTTATGTTGCACAGAAATATCGCTGTCGCCAGACATTCTAAAAGAGTTTGGTTTATATCCAAAACACTCTAGAAATTCCATTTCCCAAGGAGCAAAAGATGAAAGTGGTCCAATAACTAAAAGTTTATTGACATGTCGCGGGTCATCTTTTGGCAAGCTTTTTAAAAAAGAATATGCACCGTAAACGATAGATGTTTTACCCGCTCCAGGGACAGCAAAATTGCAGGAATTTTGAGCAAATGCCATATAAAAGGACGACAACAATTGCAAAGGATACAACTTTCTTGGCATTGACTCCTTTATGATTTTCTGAAAGTTATCGAATTGATCTACTAAAGATTGATTCTCATTAAACTCATTATTCCGAATTGCTCTAGCATTTTCACTAAAAACTTCAAAATTCTCTTCTTCTTTAGAAAAAGCTTGTAATTCTAATTGTATATTTTCAGTAAATTGAAATTCATAATTATACTTGCTTAGTAAACCTTGAATTTCTTGAAGAGTTTTTATTTGTATTTCATCACGAAATGGAATGATAACAGATTCATTCTCAACATAATAGCTCAACCTTTTAAGTGATATTAGAAGTCTTTTATTTTGTAATAATTCCTCTGTATCCCCAGTTATGATAAACCTATTATCTCTGATATTTACATCGATAAAATAACTCATTATAATTTCTTGTTTATTTGATATCCTATTTGTTGTATTTTTTTGATTTTATCTTGAACTTCACTAGCTTCCTGAGCAGGGAGAGTATCTACTTCGAGACCTTCTAATAATTCAATAATATGCGATAAAACCAATGATGGAGATTTTTTTTGGAGTGAATTGAAAATTTTATCACCTAAATCCTTAACCATTGTTTGAACTTCTGGTTTAGAGAATGCTTTGTGACTCGTTTTTATCGCTTCAAAAGTTTGTGAGGCTCTTCTAATTAGTTTTTCTGGTTCATCAGCAGCTTTGTTGTAACCAATCAAGTATTTATGCTCATTTAGATTTTCTAAAAAAGCACTTGAGTCTGTTCCAAATTTAGAACTGTCAAAAAACAACTTATCTCTTGCATTTAAATGTTTCTCAAGGTTAGCTGAATTAGTATCAATTTCAGGTTCTGGAGGAAGTTTTTTAATAATTTCATTATGCTTAGAAGAAAATCTTTCCCAAATATCTTTATTACCAAAAAAGTGCTTATCACTATTTCCTTCCGCTAAATTCCTAAACTCTTTGCCATCATATTCATTTCTAAACCTCAAGTAATCAAAGGCAATTGTTTTTAAATCATCAACATCACTATCTTTATAACCGTCAAAAGCTTTTTTACTTGATTCTCCATAAAATGTTTTTAACCATTTGGCTAAGGATAAAAATTGGTCTTCTCGACTATCTAGTTGAGTATAAATTCCGTCATATTCAAGGTATTCAAGATATTCATCCATAATAGCCATCGTATCAAGATACTTGTGTATTTCTCCTTCTGATTCACCCATCCAATCCGAAATACTCTTGATGGCTTCAGTTTCAGAGATTTTTGGAGTTAGTTTATCAAGTATCTGTTTAGCTTTTAAATACTTCTCGATTGGGTTATATCCTAATTTTTCATCTTCACCCATTTGATAAGTGGTTTCAAGCCTTTCTATCTCAATTGGATTTTCATCAAGTGTTACAGGTAGAACGATTGCTTTCAAGTAACCAGTTCTATCAAGTCTATTTAAAAGCATCGCCCTCCTGTTTCCATCGATTATTACTCCGTCCTTAGTAATAATACCTACTTTTTGCTGACCAAACTCTTTTAAGCTAAGCTCTGTTTTTTTATTCCGGTCAATCTTAGAATCCCAAAGAAGTTTTTCGATTAGATTTCTTCCGTCATCCGTCTCAACATTTATTGATTGATTTTGCTTTTCTAAAGATTTTGTTCTACTGAGAATTCGACCATTATACTTGTTGTAAATTAAATATGATAGAGGTATGTTATGTACTTTGTAGGCGCGCAAATTTTTTTCCCACATTATTTCCTGAGTTAATAAATCTTCACGCTTTTCATCGCTTACAATTATTTCTTGGATTTTTTGTATTCTAACTTCTTTGTTCATAATTATTTATTATTAGCAATGGAAGAAATTTTATTGACAGCATATAGTGCTAAAACTTGTTTAATCGGTACTATAGATTTGTTCACAAAAATTATTTTTTCGGTTTGTTTATATGTTGAATTTGGGCAACCTACCTTTTCAATTATCTCTGCAATTTCATCTACGAGAATTGTTGGTTCTTTTAGGTTTTCAACAGAGATTTGCTTTTCAAACATCTCTTGCAGTTGATTTTTATTTCCAATTTTTTCTGTAAAACCATTATTTATTATTTCCAAGAATTTTTCACCACCTTTGAAGCTTTCAATAAGTGGTTCTAATTCTTTGTAGTATTCATCGTCAATAATCTGAACAGGATATCCTTTCCCTGTGCCATATTGAATTGAGGTTATCCATTTACCTTCATATTTACCACTTTTCTCGATGTCGTAATTAGATAGGGTGACTGTTAAATTACCTTCTTTTAATGGATGTCTTCTAAATCTAGCCCCTTTATTTTTAACTGGTGGATTGTTAAAATCTTTAATCTTGTATGTGTTTAAATTGAAAACTCCGTTTAGTTTAGGCTCTTTATTTACAACTATAATTTGAGGTCTCTTTATTTTTAAGGTTTGTAAAACAGTACCTGCAAATGCTCTACTTACAGCACAGCAGACAGCATTTCCCACGAGTCTCCACTTAGTATTTTCGGATCCCAAAAATTGATATGTAATTGGGAAACCCATTATCATTGCAGCTTCCCTAACTGTTGGAAGCCTGTATTCACCATCTCCAGTTCTTTGTATTTCTGATCTATAAATAATTGACTCCCTTGAATTGGCAATTTTGGTTGCCGTTATAGTTCTACTAGGTTTATTACTATTTTCGGGGAATGACATTCTACCCATATAAGGGTGATTTTGTTTCCAAAATTTTGATAATCTCCATTCCACTTCATAAACACCTGTATCATAGAAGTGATCGGTAATCTCATTTTGCGGAATTTTCAAATCATAATTTATGTCATTAATATATGTAGTTTCTTGTTTTTGAAATGGGTTGGGAAAATTCTGATGAATAATTTGGATTGTTTTATAATTAGGTAAACTCCCTTTGATTTTTGGATTCGAATGAGTATGAAAAGGTACTATTAGTTTTTTATTCTTTATAATCTCGCCAGATATTACACGTTTTCTAGCTTGAATAGATCCATAATCTGCAGAATTTACTACAGCTGTATTTCCGAATAAATCAATTGCAATGTTGTTCGGGTTTATATTATGCTTATCTGCCCACTCATTAAGACCTAAATCTTTAAAAGTATATGATGCTTGTAAATATCTCTGCGAATTAATAACGTTCTCCATAAACCAAGCACTAAGAATCGAATTCGGTTGATGTTTTTTTATAGCTACTATTTTCAAGAATGTTTCTGTTAACTTCACTCCTAAAGATTTATCTGCTTTCCCTGATTTGTTTGAACTGGAAAAACTAACGCAAGGAGGACTTCCAAGAATTACATTTGCATTTGGTATATCATTAATTTGATCTATTGAATCTGCAAAATCCAGAATGTTCTTCGGTTTACATTCTAGGTTAAAGTTATGATTATATGTATCTACAGCAGGTTTCCACTGGTCATATCCATAAATAATCTCAAACCCCATTTGTCTGAATCCTTCAGAAAATCCACCTGCACCGCAAAAAAAATCTACTACAGTTAGTTTACTCATAAAAACTTACACCTTACTATTATCTATATATTATAATTTTAAAAAGTTAAAAAAATACTACACCATAGCCGTCAATTCTTTTTTTATGCAGAATATAACAGATTCTACTCCATTATCGATTAATACCATCCTAAAATTCATCAACTTCACTAGTAATCCACTTTATTAATTTTTTCACACCATAGTGGCTACTCGTTTAGAACTTTCAAATACCGTCAATCCACATCATCAATTTTAATTGCTAGTTTCAACATTTTACATACTAATTTGATGCTGGAATCAAGTCAAACAGTTAATGTGCCCTAAAATAAGTAAAAAGACCACTTTAAAGGTTCAGAACTGTTAGATTTAAGATAACCTATAAGGTTAGCTATTCTAATTGATTATTAACATTCTATCTCTAGCATCAGTAATTTTGAGTAGCAGTTACCTCTTGATTATTAGTTATGATGACAAAGTGAGCTTACCCTGTACTATGAGATACATAAACTTTGGAATTATTCATCATCCGGCGAGTAGTATCAATTCCTGCATAGAAATCCTGCGTTTGTTGGTTGTGAGAACAAGGTGTTAGCGATTATTTTCTGCGAAACTACGGATAAAGTCCGAGTATGGCAAAAGTAATATTTCTCCTGCTGCTCTCTCTTTTGGTGCACCTTATCAGGCGAGGAATGTCGCTATAGCTGCAATTTGGGTAGGAACGGTGGTGGTGAATCTTTCAAGAGATAGTATATCGGCAAACTGTCCTTGCACAAGGTTTGTACAGCATCGCCGATTATACCTTTGATGTGGTACTCAAATCCATCGCCCCAAATGAGTTCGAGGAGTGTCAGCGCGTCTTCATTGACAAAAAGCGTCTTGTCGCTCATAATCATTACCATGGCTACATCTCCGGTATTTTCGGTAATTACGATGACCATGTCATGTATTTTGGGGTCTATGCTTGCTTTCCAGCTTTCGACATATTCTGCTAATTCATATTCATAAAGTCGATGCGACATCGGTTCCTCGAGGAGAAGCGCACGGGTAAGTTTCGTCATGAGGTAGAGTTCTCTGGCGGTAATATCTTGCTTCTTGGACATACCTGAAATAATCCTTCCTTATGGTTCTCTATCCGTATTGACACTTGTTTTACAGATAGTTACACCGAGTACATGTTTTATGAATCGACATTTTGCCAACATTTGTTAGATTCGTCAAAACTACACATAATCCCCACCCCAGCAAAATGAATTTTCCTCTTTGCAACAGAGTGTGTTGCATGTATAGCGGCAGCGGCCTTTTGTGGTGCGCCCATGGTGAATGTGTGGGTGCGTTTTCGCCGTTCGGCGCGGTGGAAGTGTGGGTCGTCAGGCAGATGCATCCGTGGGTTTCTCTCCGGCTGGGGTCACATACTGACAGGTAAATATGGGGAAGCTGTCATCGCAGAGGTCTTCGACCAGGCCGGGGATGATGAGGAGGATATTATAGTCGTAAGAGTCTTTCCAGAGGGTGCGGAGGGTTTCCCGCGCGTCTTCATTGCAATAGACGGAGTTATCTTTGAGGAGGAGCAGCATTGCCACGTCGCCGGAATTTTCGGTGAGTGCCATCAGGAGGTCGTTGTTGTTTTGATGCATGATGTCTTGCAATTCCGCGACTTGGTCTTCTAATTCATCCTGATAACGCAGCAGTGACATCGGCCCGTCATGGAGAAGCGTATTTGTCAGCTTTTGGTGGTAATATTCTTCCGGAGTGCGGGGTTCGTTTTTCTTGGACATAGTGTATGGGAGAATGAATAAATAAAGAATATGAATAGCAAAGCACTTGATTGACGCTGTGCAGTACCTTCAAAATTACCACTATCCTTGCAGTATGACAAAAGAATGTGGGTGTCGGCAGCGGGCGCGGCATGGCAGTGCGGGAGTTTTCTACTCTTTTACCAATCGAATGGTATCTTTGAGCGGATTGGTATAGGTTTGTTGCCGGTAGCCGGGTTTGGTGAATACAACGATTAAGTCCTTGCAGAATCCTGTATTCCCACCCGAACTCTGAAATGTGCCCGTAGAGTCGGTGGTCATTTCACTGCGAAGCCGGTCCGACGCTACTTCCGAGAGATATGCTTTCACGCTCACATCGCCAAGCGGACGGTGGGTGCTGCTGTCAATGACAATTCCATCGCCATAGGGCCAGCAGTCGCAGGCAGGCAGGAGGATGGCGAGCGCGAGAGCTGCGAGGAGAAAGGTTATTTTGTGGGGCATCATACTACACAGAAGAGTTTTGTACCGGGTGCGTCCGGACATCGAAACGCGAACCAGATGTGAAAGCGAGGGATACGTCTATAGCTCAGGCAACGTATCTGAGAACTGTTGTATTGCGAAAATACGAATTACCCTTGATTGCTGCAAGAGGGAGAGTGAAGGAGTTTTGCGGCTTGGCGCGGATGTTCCGGAAGTTCGGATATTGTCCTTTTTACTTTCCTATATACCACACCGTTGCTTCTCCAAAATTACAGGCGGTGGCGAGTTTGGTGCCATCCGGACTCCATTGAATACCACCGACGGCAGATTTCTCGTGTAACGTGAAGAGTTTTTTGCCGGTCTTTACAGACCACACTATTGCCGTATCATCACCGCTTGCGGTTGCGAGTTTGGTGCCATCCGGACTCCATTCTACTGCATAGACAATCCCCGTATGGTCGGCGATAGTTTGGATTTTTGTTCCATCATCGGCAGACCATAATGCCGCTGTTTTATCATTGCTGGCCGTGGCTACTTTCGTGCCGTCCGGACTCCAGCGCGCACTCCATACGCCTAATGTATGTCCGCGTAGTGTAAGCAGTGGTATGCTATCGGTTGCCGACCAGATAATAGCCGACTCATCCAGGCTTGCAGTAATTAATTTCCTACCGTCCGGACTCCATTTGATACTATTGATATACGAGGAATGACCTGTTAATGTCAGGAGTTTGCTGCCATCGACTGCTGACCAAATGATTGCCGTATGATCCAAGCTTGAGGTTGCTATTTTCGTGCCATCCGGGCTCCACTCGATGCCCGTCACCCGTTCGGAATGTCCGTTTAATACTCGAAGTTTGGAGCCATTGATTGCCGACCAGATGATTGCCGTTCCGTCTCCGTTTCCGACGGCTACTTTCGTGCCGTCGGCACTCCATTGCGCGACTTCGGAACCGTAATGTTCATTTAAACCAAAAAGTTGTCTTCCGTCATTTGCTGACCAGATACCAGCCGATTTATCTACGGCTGATCCGGCGGCTGTTGCTATTTTAGAGCCATCGGGACTCCAGCGGGCGGTATTGATATGAGAGATCGTTTGAAAATAGAAAAGTTGTTTACCATCGATTGCCGACCAGATAATTGCTGCTCCGTCGGTGCTTGCAGTTACAATTTTCTTACCATCGGGACTCCATGCGATATCGTCGACCGACCGACCGTGACCGAATAATGTGAGAAGTTTTGAGCCCGGTGATAGCGGTTGTATGGCACGTTCCTCTTTTTTAGGATGACAAGCAGCGGTTAGAATGATAACAGCAAGGATTATTACGTTGTGAATCTTCTTACTAGTGGAAAAGTGGTGCATATTTAGACGGAGGAAGGTTGAGAGACAACTTGCTTAGGTTCGAAATTATTCTTACCCCACAAAAACCAAAAAACCCTTTGCAAGTAAATTCTTACAAAGGGCTTAGAGTGTGTACGCCCGTCAAGATTCGAACTTGAGGCCCACAGCTTAGAAGGCTGTTGCTCTATCCAGCTGAGCTACGGGCGCATACTTTCTGAGGCGCAAAAATACGAAATCAATTCCTTTGCGACAAATTCTATATCCGGATTTATGTATTTTTTGCCGGTCATGAAAAAGCCCTGCCCGATTTGGGCAGGGCTTTTTATGGGATACTCCGTCCGGGGATTAGTTCGCATGCACGACCGTCATGGTCTTGCTTACGCTTTGTCCGTTGATTCTGAGATAGACGGTATATACACCGGTCGGGAGGTTTTCGGTGTTGAAGCTCACGCTATTGACACCGGAGCTCACGTAGTTGTTGACCGGAGTCGCTACTTTTGCACCTAAGATATCGTAGAGTTCGATGATTGCATTGCCGGATTTCGGCGTTGAGAATGCGATCGTTGTGTTGCCGGAAGCAGGATTCGGATAGTTTTGTCCGAGCGTTACTGTCTGCGCTGCTTGTAAGTCTTCGATAACGTCGGCAGGACCTAACACTGCCCATCCTGCGTTATACACTTCTTTAGTTGCTGAGTTTTGTGCCCAGACAACGACTTCGAGGTTATCCATATTTTCGACGGTGTTTTCCGATGCAAGCTTGATACGGTTCGCTGCCTGACCATCAGCCGGCAAACGATATTTACCGGGGAAGGTATATTCGAATGTTTTGGTCACTTTCGTGCCTTTGGTCATTGGGTCGAGAGCTGTTCCTTTTTCATCGGGCAGCATTTTCTTGACCACATCTTCGAATTCTGTTTCACCATTGGTCTTTACATTCTTCACCGTACGTTTTTCCATAATCGCCACATAGATTCTCATATTTTGATCAGGGTAATCTGCAAGAGGATCGAGTGTAGCAGTTACTTTAACCGTATTATCCGTAACGGTATAATTTGCTTGCCAGTTGAGAAGGCAAATCTGGCTTGCTGCTTCATTAAACACGTCATTGGTAAAGCTTTGTGCATTTTCATCCCAGCCGCCATCGACTTCCATGCGGGGGATACTGTTGATACCATAGAATCCGCGGCGGTTAATCGTTTCGTTGGTTGCATACGGGTCGCCGGTAGATGGGAAGTCCTGCTGGAATTTGAGCACGGTATAATTGCTTCTGTCGATTGCTGAAATAACATTATTGAGACTTTCATTACCCGGCTTGCATGGTCCGCAGGTGGAGGACGTAAATACTTCGAGCAGCGGAAGACGCTTGGCTGTAATATCTACGAGGGTCATTTTGACAGGGATAGTAATCTTAGGATTCTTCAGATCATCGGATGCTAAGGTAATCGTCGAGGTATAGGTGCCTTGCGTCATTCCTGCGGAATTGGCAAACATATTCACTTCGCCTTTTTGTCCTGCTTCAATGGTCAATTCACCGGCATCATTCGTAAGCCAGGTATCTGTCTTGGGATTGGAAATCGTCACATTGAGCGGAAGAGTACCGAAATTGGAGATAACTACCGTTTTGGTACCCGAAGTACCGGTTTTTAATTTATATTCAATCGCATCCGGTGCTGAATTGATAATCGCTACCGGTGCTCCTTCTACGAATTTATAGGTTTCAGGACTGTCGGCACCATGAATGAAATAAAGCGTGGTATTATCGCCGACGAGGTTGCCGACATAATACGTAGCCACCGGCATTGTAAACGATGAAGTCCATTTATTGCCGGTAATATCGTATTTATAAGTAGAAGCAAGCGGTCCATTACCATTGGTACCGCCGGCAACAAATAAATTACCGTCTAAAATTCCGGATGCTCCGCCGGAAATCGGAACAGGAAGGTTGGTCATTTTTTTCCATGTAATCGCATTTCCATTGACAGTTCCTTTGAGGAAGGTATTCCAGTACGATGTGGACTGACCACCAAGCAGATAAATATCATTGCCTACCGCCGATGCTGTCGGATAAATCGACGACAATGTACTCGCTGTTGAGCTTGCCCATGTATTCGTCGTTACATCATAGACTTGCGTTGCATTGGTATAATTACCGGCGGCAATACCGCTCATCACGAAGATTTTGGTGCCTACCACCGCGCCGGCCATACCATAGGTCGCTGTCGGCATCGTCGCTTTGACGGTGTATTTATCTGTCGCAGGGTCGTATTCCAACACTTCCGGTGTCGTAATACGCGCATTGCCGCTGATATAGAATCCACCAATAATATAAATCTTACCATTAACTGCTGCTGCATAGGCACTCACACGGGGCTTTGGCATTAATGCGAGAGCTTTCCATTTGGCGTCGACAGCCTTGGTATCCAAAGCCCATCCGCCATCGGTGGCCTGACTTAAGCCGGGTGCTCCGCCGAACATATAGAGCACACCATCGAGATAGACTTGTGTGTGGAGGGAATTATACGTCGTCATCGGCGTCGGTGCATCGACCTTCGTCCATTGTGCAGAGACACTGCCGAGAGCTAGGACGCAAAGAATCGCTGCTACCGCCGCTTTCTTCGTCATTGAGTATAGTTTTGTCATAAAAACTCCATAAAACATAATGAATAAAATACAGGAAATTTACCGTTCGTAAGCCGGTTATGCCCGGCTGAGGTTGAAATGTGTGTTGTAACTTTCGAAATTAACATTTTAGAATGACACAACGATACAAAAAAAGCGGGGAAACTGTTCTTTTTAACAATTTACCCGCTTTCCAACCTGCATTCCCGGCTTCGGTTGCCGTCCGGTGCGTCACCCGGCACTGTTTTTTGTCTTCAACTGCCACTCTTCGGCACCACTGCTCCCGTACAAGAGCCGCTTTTCCGCACCGTCAATTCATTGACATTGCTTTTGTCGTCGCCCGCAGCGAATCACGCTCGCCAATCTGCTGACGCCACATCGCGTAGTAGAGCCCCTTGAGCGCGAGTAATTCTTCATGCTTGCCGGACTCTATCATGTGTCCGCGCTCGAAGACATAAATCCGATCGGCATGCATAATCGTGGACAAGCGATGCGCTATCAGGATGGTAATCAAATGCTTATGCGTCGATATATCCCGAATCGTCGCCGTAATTTCCTCCTCCGTCAGCGAGTCAAGCGCGCTCGTGGCTTCGTCGCAAATCAGCAAATCCGGCTGACGCAGTAATGCCCGTGCTATCGACAAGCGCTGCTTCTCCCCGCCCGAGACCTTCACGCCGCCTTCACCAATAAGTGAGTCGAGCCCCTTGTCCGCACGGGCGAGCAGATTCTGACATGCCGCTTTATTGAGCGCGTCTAAGCATTCAGCGTCCGTCGCTTTGGGATTGACAAAGAGTAAATTCTCACGAATAGTTCCCGAGAATAATTGCGAGTCTTGTGATACAAATCCAATCTTTTCACGGAGTTTGTCGAGGTCAAGCTGCGCACCTTCGACACCGTTGTAGAAGATTTTTCCGGCGATGGGCTGGTAGAGGCCGACGAGTAACTTGACGAGCGTGGTCTTCCCCGAACCCGACGGCCCGACAAATGCCACGGTCTCACCCTTCGACACCTTGAACGACGTCCCCTCAAGCGCGTTCGTCGAGGCAGATTGATGCTTGAAGGTCACACCGTCAAATTCAAGCGTATCAATCACACTCAGCGGCTTGGGATTGGCGGCCTTGACTTCTTTGGGTTTTTTGAGAATTTCATCGAAATTGTTGAGCGATACCTCTGCCTCGCGGTAAATACTGATAAAACTCCCTAATTCCTGCAATGGTCCGAAGATAAAGAAGGAAAATATAAAGAGTGTCATGTACTGCCCGAGCGTAATCTGTTGCGTAAAAATCAAATACATCATCACAAATTGAATACTCGTGCGGATAAAATTCACAAGCGTTCCCTGCACAAAGCTCAGCGAGCGTATATACCGGACTTTTTTGAGCTCAAGTTCGAGAATTTTCTGCGTCGTATTATTGAGACGGCTAATTTCCTGCTGCGCCAGTCCCAGACTTTTGACAAGCTCGATATTGCGGATCGACTCGGTCGTCGCACCGGCAAGCGCCGTCGTTTCACCGACGATTACTTTCTGTATGGTCTTGATTTTCTTGGATAGTTTATTACTTACAAACGCAATAATCGGGATAGCACCAAAGTACAGCGGTATGATAAGCCAATTGACATTAAAAGCATAGACCGTGACGACCACAACACCGACAAGCGTCATAAACAGGATATTAATCGCCGCCGTGATTACCCGCTCGACATCGGCACGCACCTTCTGTAATTTGCCCAACAGCTCGCCGCTGCGCTGATCCTCGAAGTCCGAATACGGCAATTCAAGCGAATGCCGGAGTCCGTCGGCATAAATCTGCGCGCCAAGCTTCTGCGTAATAGTATTAATAAAATAATCCTGAAAATTCTTGGCAAGACGCGAAATAAAAGCAGCCCCGACGGCGAGACCAAGGAATTTAGCGACGCCTTCGATGAACTGCATCTGCGTCAGCTCTTTGGACTTGGTGGCATATTGGTCAATTATCCGCTGGAGAATCATCGGATCCATCAGTGAAAACACCTGGTTAATTGTCGCAAGCAGGAGGGCAAGAAAGACTAAGGAACGGTAGTTTTTGAGGTACGAGTAGAGAAGCTTCATGCGTTGTATGTGTTAGTTAGTTAAGAAGTTTATTGGGGTTCTGACATTTTTCGGGGAAGATATGATTTTGTCTGTAGGGGCGAATCGCATTCGCCCGGGTCGTGCTCGGGTTTGGGCGAATTCAATTCGCCCCTACGATGGAATATGATTACAAAACCACAAAAATCATCATAGACGCTCACCCATTCCCACTCAAGAGCGCCATCACTGCCATACGAATTGCAACGCCGTTATGCACTTGTTTTTGGATCACTGATTGGAGAGAATGCGCGACATCATGGTCAATTTCCACCCCATAATTCACCGGACCCGGGTGCATGACGAGTAACTCCGGTTTTTGACGCAGATGCTTCATTTTTACCCCATAAAACGCCGAGAATTCTTCCATACTCGGGAGTAGTCCGCCTTCCATACGTTCGCGTTGGATGCGGAGTATATTCACACAATCGGACCATTCAATTGCTTCGTTAATTGTTTTTAGACGCATACACTTCCATTCGGAAATATCATGCGGCAGAAGCGTCGCCGGTGCGAGTATTCCCACTTCTGCGCCAAGCGTTTGGAGCAAATATCGGTTCGACCGCGCAACCCGACTGTGGAGAATATCACCAATGATACATATTTTCTTGCCGTTGAGGTTTCCAAAATGCTGCTGCATCGTGAGAATATCGAGTAATCCTTGCGTGGGATGCTCGTGCTGTCCATCACCGGCATTCACAAATGCACACTCCGAGAATGTACTCATGAATTCCACCGCACCGGAATACGAATGCCGCACAATCCACATATCCGTGCCCATCGCATCAATCGTATGAAGCGTGTCAATAAGCGACTCACCCTTCGATAAGCTGCTCGCGGACGCCGTAAACGACAGCACATCGGCGCCAAGACGCCGTGCGGCGAGTTCAAAGGAGAGTTTGGTACGGGTTGAACCTTCAAAAAATGCGCTGACGACGGTCTTACCGCGGAGATACTCATATTTATTGCGGGCTGAAAGTCCATCCGCGAGGAAACGTTCGGCAAGCGTGGTGATAGAATCAATATCCTGCGCCGTTAGTTGCGCAGCCGACAGCAAGTGCTTGTGCTGAAATGAATTCGATAAAGACATAGTATGTAGTATTCGATAGATTGGCAGGGAGATGTTGTGTTTAAAATAGAGATTATTACCGGAGTTGCCAAATGGGCGGAGATAAAATTTTGGGTTCACCGACAATTGTTGTCGAACACAGTATGTATAGTATGTATAGTCCGTAGGGGCGAATTGCATTCGCCCTAGTCGTGCTAGGGTCGGGCGAATGCTAGGGTCGTACAGCGTTAAATTAAATGTACTCTATAGATCATTTATCTGTAACTATCTGAAAATAAACAAAGTTTTAGATGCAGTGAAGAATCTGCATTATAACCATTTAAAGCACAACCCTACAATTCGCCCCTACGATGGAATAGAAAGACCAAACCACAACAATTGTGAGAGAACCAAATTTAGATAACTCCTCCCATCACCCGAGCCGCTCGCGAAAAAGCGAGGGGCTCGGGGAGGGAGAGAAATTCTGAACATCACTCTTTCACCACCGCACGCAGCGTTCTACGATTCCCGATGGAAATTTCTACGACATACATGCCTGACGGGAATTCGCTGAGGGAGAGTTCGGCAGTTGCGCAGCACGGCAGGTCACGTTCAAGGAGCGACATGCCGAGCAGATTTCTCACACTACATCTGGCAAGTCCATCATTCTGTGGGAGTTCTATGCGAATTAATCCATCTGTAGGATTAGGATATATCTTAATATCTGCATTATCGGCACGCTCTTCGACGGCATTGGAGGTGACAGTGAATTCATCGGAGACTGACGAACACGAGCGTTCATCGTTGATTTTCACCGTGTATTTCCCTGCTTCCGTCGCCACGAGGAATTGATTGGTCGCGTTCGGAATGATTGTGGAATTCCTGCTCCACTGATACCTTTGCGCCGGTGAGGAGAATAAGGTATCCGTGCGCCTTGTAATCACGGGTTTCGCCGGACGCGGATTAAACGTCACACTTTTCGGAGCCGATGTACCGGTGCAATTATTTGCATCGGTTACAGTTACGGTGAATGTTCCATTTGTCCGAACGGTAATGCTTTCCGATGTTTCCCCCGATGACCATGCATAGCTTTTGTATCCTGCCGGCGCGGAAAGTATCACGCTGTCGCCGTCGCAGTCCAAGCCACCGGTCTGCGAAATGGTCGGCGTAAGCGTCGAACTAATCGTCACCGTATAGGTCGATGAATTCGTGCAGTTTGTACCGGACGCCGTGCGCGTCAGTGCCACATTTCCCGACGCAGTCCCCCATTGCACGGTGATACTGTTGGTTGTATTTCCCGTCGTAATATTCCCACCGACCACACTCCATTGAAAGGTCGATGCAGGCGCCGCTGCTACCGAATACACCGCCGTTGAATTATTACATAAAGAATTCGGACCCGTAATCGCGACCGGCGGCTTGGCGTTGACCGTCACGGCAATTGGAGCAGACGTAGCTTTGCAATCATTTGCATTCGTGACAGTTACCGTATAATTCCCAGTTTGAGTAATGGTCGTAGTTTGTGTGGTCGCGCCATTGGACCATTCATAGGATTTAAAACCGCTTCCGGCGTCGAGCACGGTATTTTCACCTTCACAGAAGGACGTTGGCTTTTGTGAGGTAATCACCGGTGTGGGTTTTGGATTGACCGTTACCGTCACCGGTGCGGAGGTTTGCTCACAGTCGGTCGTATTCGTAACTTTTACGGTATATGCTCCGGCGATTTTCGGGTGAATTGTTCGCGTTGTATCACCATTCGACCACAGATATTTTTTATAACTTCCTGCATCGAGTGTGGTGCTGTCGCCCTCGCAGAAGGTTGTCGGGCGCAGGGAGGTAATTGTCGGCGTCGGCAGAGGATTCACCGTAACCCGCACCGTATCCCGTGTTTGGCAGGAATTAGCGTCCGTTACCGTAAGGAGGTAATCGGTGGTAACTGTTGGTGTTGCGGTAGGATTAGGCGATGCTGTGGAGTTCAGCCCGGTCGCCGGAGTCCACAGATACGTATAAGGCGGCGTACCCCCGGTCGCGACGCTCGCGCCGCCGATACTTGTACCGAGGCCGATGCACACGGCTTTGTCGGCGCCGGCATTCACGGTCGCTTTGGGGTAAATTGTAAGTACTACAGTGTCGCGCGTTACGCAGGAATTCGCATCCGTCACGGCGACGATATAGGTGGTGTTGCTTGTCGGTGCTGCTGTTGGATTCGCAGTTGTTGGATCATTCAGTCCGGCGATCGGTGTCCATGCATAGGTATAGGGCGGAGTGCCGCCGCTTGCCGTTGGCGCGCCTCCAAGAAGGGTATTTCCACCAAAACATAGTGATTTATCGGCACCTGCATTGACCACAGCCCGTGGATACGTCGAGACGGATACGGTCTTCTGTGCTGAACAGGTACGTCCGTCGGTTACGGTAACAGTATAGACAACAGGTACGGATGATGTAGCGGTGACGATAGGGTTCGGAAGAGACGGATTATCGAGTCCTGTCACCGGACTCCATGAATACGTATAGGGCGGCAGCGTGCCGGTAGCCGTGGGTGCTCCTCCGAGCTGCGCCGATCCGCCGTAACATAGTACTTTATCCGTGCCTGCATCCACCGTGGGCGGCGCGTAAACGTTGATGTAGCTTGTTCGGGTTAATGGACTTGTGCCACTGGCATTCGACGCAGTGAGTTTTACGGAATACGTTCCCGGGGTGGTGTAGGTATAGCTTGGATTCTGTACGGTGCTCGTAGCCGAACCGTCATTTTTGAAGTCCCATTCCCAAGACGTGGGGCTGTCAGTGCTTTGGTCGGTGAAGTTCACGGTGAGTGGCACGCAGCCCTGAAGCGGCGAGCCGATGAAAGCGGCAGTAGGTGCAATTCCTACATCACAAGTCCCGGCGGTGAGCTTGGTCATCACGCCCGGACCGCAGGGCTTGGTGGTAATACTTCTCGCTACGACGTCATTGCCGCCTCCGATATCGCTCACGGTGTTGAGTGTACGAACATCAGTATTAGCTCCTAATGCATAATGCATTACTTTTCCATTGGCGATAATATGGCCTAATTGATGTCCGTGTCCGAGCTCATGAAGGCATACCGATTGGAAGTCATATTTATTACCTGTTGTTGCTCCCGGACCGAAATTCCATCCACCGGCCGGCGCGCTTGCTTTGAAGATATAATCCATCTCGCGGAGGCGCCAGTAGGTGGTATTGCAGCCGCTCCAGTAGGAGTATGTCACGCCGAGAACGCCGGTCGCGAGGGTGCAATTATCATCAAACGCTACTACATTAACGCCGTCGGTACCATTATTACAATTAACGTTTGTCGTGCCGGTCGCGAGACCATAATTGACAAATGTCCCGCAGCGCCAGGACTTGAGCGCCCGCTTAAAAGCAGAGACTGCATCGGTATTGGTGCTGAAATTCGTATTAAAGGTGAGAGTGTAGCCGCCCGTACCATTGACATTCGGAAGGTAGGTCTGCTGAATGGCGTTATTTTGATCAGTCACATTAAACACCGCAAAATCAACCGTTACCGTTCCCCCGGACGTTGCCTGCGATCCATCGACACCCGTCACCCGTATCACACCGGTACCGGATGCCTCGGGTACGCGCACTTGAATTTGATTGTCCGTCCACGAGACGATCTGACTCGCGGCCGCCGATATAAATGACGCTCCGCCATCATCGGAATTCCGGAAATCGACTTTCGCAGCGCCGGTGTAGGAGGCGCCAAAACCCGAACCGTTAATCGTGAGCACGGAGTAGGTTCCGGCGGTAATCGTCGTCGGCGTAAAGTTCGTAATAGCAGCAGCTAGCGTCTTTTCCCCCTTAGCTTTCAGTTTAGTATTCAATCGAGCACTCGGCAGGATAAGCGGTTGAATCGAACGGTATGAATTCCCAAGCAGTCGGGCGATGGAGGAATAGAGCACCGGAATGTGGGTGTATGTTTTGAAAATATCACCTACGCGACCATTATCATCATAGCGCACAATGCACTGTTCCCACGCGTAGGGTTCGTAGCCGGTAAAATCTCCGTTTTTCGTGTGCAACTGCAGAAAGAATATCCCCGTTTCCCCTTGGCTAAACTTCACATCCGGCATCACGCGCACCGCTTCATTCCCCACGACTCCGCCCTCGACGGTAATTGTCATTAGCTTTGGTGACTGCGCTAATCCTTTGAATATTTTGGTAATTTCAGCCGTGTATTCGGTATAAATCATCCCTTCGTTACCGGCTGCGAATGAGCGATGGGAGAGAATTTTCCCTTCGATAATGACGTCTGCGCCGCGGACGCGTTCAGCGAAAGGAACAGGATACTGCATACATTGGGCAGCAGTATATGTGGATTGAAGCAGGAGGATTGAGCAGACAAGGAGGATAAATTTTATCATAGAATTGCCCCTGACATTGAAATTTCGGCGTGAATTTCAGAATTGCACTGCGAATATAAAACTTTGGCTTTTAATAATAATCGAAAATCAGAGAGTGCGTGGAATTCCTCCCTCTTCCGAGAGTATCGTTTCCGAACGATGCCCTCGGTTTTTGGGTATGCATTCACCCTACCTGAGAGTATCATTTCCGAATGATGCTCTCAGTGTTCATGCATTCACCCCACCTGAGAGTATCATTTCCGAATGATGCTCTCAGTGTTCGGGTAAAGTTTTTTTTGCACAGAACAGACTATAATTGTAAGTTCGAGTAAAGATTATACAATACAATCTCTTGTTTTAATTCCCCGTTATTCCTACAGCTCCTTACCTGCCCCTTCACACGGGCTTTTTTTCATTTCATTCGGAGGTTTTTTATGAAAGCTTTGTTCCTCGTTTGCGCGCTTTTTCTTGTTCCTTGTTTTCTTTCGGCGCAGTCCTTTACGGTAGCAGTTTCGCCTGCTGTGCAGTCGGTGGCGATTGGTCAGACTGCTACATATTCTGTGAGTATTTTGCCAATGAATGGCTTTAAGGCAACGGCATTTTTGTCGGTGTCGCCGTCCCGCTCTTTTAGCGGAACATTAGTATTATCAACCACATCGCCGAATGCTCCGTACGCGAATATTACCCTCAAAATCACTCCCACCATTCAGGATACCGGCACTTTTACCTTTACCGTCAAAGCTGAAAATAGCGGCACTGCAGCAACGGCGACCTGCGCGCTGAGCGTTGCGAAGAATGCGCAGTGGACAACACTGAAGTGTCCGGCAGTAAACGGAATCTATCCAATATTGAATGAATATTCTTTCGTTACAAAGGACAAAGCCGGGGATATTTGTATGGCGTATCAAAACGAAAAAACGGTCACCCTCTATCATTATCGAAATCGACATTGGGAAACTGATACACTAGCTATAGTGTTTCCACAGAATCAATACAGCATATACTATTATATGTTCGGCAAAAACGACGACATTTGGTTCTCGATACGGAAAGGGATCGCCAATTTTGACGGAAAATTCCTCACTACCTACTATACATCTAATTCCGGCCTCAAAACAGATGGACTAATTGCCGGAATGGACAAGAATGGTACTCCTTTTGGCTTCGCGTATAATGAAGATGGACAAGGAAAAAATTACTTTCTCTCTCGGTTCGATGGCAGTGACTGGAAATCAACCGCTCTTACTCTTGGGAAAAACATCCACGGTCGTTCCGATAGCTTGACAAATCAATGGTGCATCGACTCCACCAATCGCTTATGGATTCCATCCTCAGAAAGTGGTATCGTTAGGATTCAGGATACAACGGTTGAACGTATCCTCTCAAAAGACAGTACTATTATTTCTGACTATGTTCAGAAAGTTGTCTGTGATAAAAATGGCGGTATTTGGTGTATGTATCAGGCATGGAATTCAGAATCGATGATACTATCTCACTTTGATGGAGGTACATGGAAACACATAAAGGCACCGAAAACTAATCTTAAATACGAAACAAACAACACTTTTCTCGTTGACAATGATTTGCATGTATGGCTCAGTACAGAATCCGGTCTCCATTTTTATAACGGTACTGATTGGACAAGCTATAATAAAACAAATTCCCCTCTCCCAAGTGGCACGAGGACATTACTCCAAGACAAAAACAAAAACATCTGGATGGTCATTGGCAATCTCTTCTACATCTTCAATCCCAATGGTTTAGTCGATATCCCGCTCGCACCGACTGCCGTCGAAGAAGAGTCCATCTTACTGCAAAATGGCATCTCGATTTCCCCTAATCCTACAAGCACAACATTCACCATCAGCGGGATAGACGATATCTCGTCCGTGAAAATTCTCAACAGCTTAGGGATAGAAGTTAGTCGAAAGTCGTTAGTCGTACGTGGTAAGCTGGAGGTGGATGTGTCGGACTTGGCGGCGGGTGTGTATTTTGTGCAGGTGTGGACGCCGGCGGGGATTATTTCTAAGGCGGTGGTGGTCGCTCGGTGATAGGTTTTGGATAGTAATGGAACAGCCCGTGATTTACATCATGGGCTGTTTTTTTTTCGCAATGGGCACTAGCGGTAGATGACTAAAGGGACTAAAGGGACTAAAGGGACTAAAGGGACTATAAGGGCTACTATTGTATAATGACTTACGGCTTATCGACTTACGACTTACGACTTACGACTTACGACTTACGACTTATCGACTTACCTCGGCACCTCAATCTTCTCAATAATCTGACGCACGATATCGGCTGTTGTCACGCCTTCCATTTCTTTTTCGGGAGTGAGTAATATTCTGTGGCGTAGGATATGGGGGGCGACGTCTTTGATGTCCTCCGGCGTTACGAAATCACGTCCGCTCATCGCAGCAAATGCTTTTGCGGCTGTCATGATACCGATGGATGCGCGGGGAGAAGCTCCTAAGAATAAGCCGTTGTGATTACGCGTGTTACCTACTATCTGCGCGATGTATTTCATGAGATTATCGTCGATATGCAAGCCACGAACTGCTGCCTGAAACTCCGCAATATCCGCCCCCGATATCATCGGTTCGATCGCCGTCAGGTCATTGACATTTTTCCGGGCGTGGAATTCGGACAGAATGCGCGTTTCTTCATCCTGCGTCGGATATTCGACTTCAATTTTGAATAAAAACCTGTCTAACTGCGCTTCGGGTAAGCGATACGTGCCTTCCTGGTCAATCGGATTCTGCGTGGCGACAACAAGGAACGGACGGTCCATCGTATAGGTCGTGCCGTCGATCGTGACTTGACGCTCTTCCATTACTTCGAATAATGCGGCTTGCGTTTTGGCAGGCGCGCGGTTAATTTCATCGATGAGAATTAAATGCGAAAAAATGGGTCCCGGGCGAAATTCAAACTCCACAGACTTTGGGTTAAAGACAGAAGTACCAAGCACATCCGACGGCATGAGGTCGGGGGTGAATTGTATTCGTTGGAACCCCACATCGAGCGTGCGGGCGAGTAATTTTGCCGTCAGTGTTTTGGCGATGCCGGGCACGCCTTCGATGAGTACATGCCCGTCGGCGAGGACAGCGGCGATGAGCAGATCGATCATCGACTTTTGCCCTACGACGATTTTACGGATTTCGGTGCGGATACTTTCGGCCGCATTTTGGAGGCGGGTGACATCTGTTCGGTTGTGAAAAGATGCGTCTGCTTGACTTGTTTCTTCGGACTGTATTTCTTCGTGTGATTCCATAGTAATTTCAAATGTTAATAGCACGCTGATGGCGCTGATTGTTAAGATTGGAGATGATTTATTTGCGCATAAGTGCAATGAAATATGGATACAATGTCGCTTTCATCACGCCTGACTGTACTGCCGGATCATTCTCCATAATTATGCGGGCGGCCGCTTCATCCGGCGCTTCAAAGATTGCGATGCCGAAGGTATGTTCATCATTATTCTGCGTACGACCGACGAGTATCATGATTCCCTTTTCGGTTAAATCCTGAAGATAGGCAAAATGCCTCGATACGGCGCTGATTTCATCCTCCGTTGCCTGCCCGGTGACCATTTCAAGTCGCGCGGGAGTGAGGAGATAGACCCATTGATTCATGGAGATTTATAATGTCAGTAGAAATTAAAAATATTCAACTGGAAAACGATACTACACTCAGCGAACTTTGCGATACCTGAGCGAACTTTGCGATACCTGAGCGAACTTTGCGGTAAACCAGCGCAGTAGAGAAGCCCCAATTCATTCCCACACCTGATAAAATCCCCGATGCGCCGGGTGGTCATTAAGCTCATGTCCCTCCGGATTCACAAAGACATATTCCTTGCTGTAGCCGCTTGCAATACGTTCGATATGGACTGTATTTTCAAGAATTTGAAAATGAATCCGCCAGGACTTAACCGCCATGCAAAACCCCGCATCCGTCGCAACAATTCTTCGAGAGGAATACGGGAACGGATCACGCCTGAGCACCGGAAATGCTACCGAACGAAGGTTGAGTTCGGAATGCACCTCTAACCAGTCAAGCTGCGCGCGTGCTACATCCGAAAGGGTAATTTCAAATACCTGCGCGTTCGCTTCTGCCTCCGCAAGCCAGCCTATGCGGGAGTCCGGGAAGCTATCGGCGTACGGGATATAGGGTTTAATGTCGAGAATCGGCGTTTCGTCGAGCAGGTCCACATCGCGGACATACACGCGAAGTCCTTTTATTTTCACGAGTTCACACACCGTGAGCCCGATAGGATTCGGTCGGTGCGGCGAGCGCGTCGCGAACACTCCACGTTTCGTGCGTCCGCTTCTCGGGGGTAGTACTTTCGGTTTCCACTGCGCGTTTCGGTGGAACCACGACACGATCCACACCCGTTCAAACCCCGTCAAGTCTTCGAGCGCCTGCTCATAATTCCGATGCGGGTAGAGCGTAATCACGCTTTCATTCCGCTTCCCATCGACCGCCGGCTGCCGCGGTGCATCATACTTGTCGGTATAGGGCGACCGCAGGATTCCGATTGGCTCAATCGTCAGATGTTCGGGCATAGGTTTTTAATTTTTGGGTCAGGTTCAAGGTAAATTCTACAGCTATAATCTTTGCGACCTCTGCGCCTTTGCGTTAAAATTAAAACATAACTATTTGTTTAATAAGAAATTAACGCAAAGGCGCAAAGAACGCAGAGATACCTGCAACGTCTGAACACTTCGGCAAGCTCAATGTGACGGAACCCACCACTTCTTAATGACTTACGACTTACCACTTACCACTAACTCACGGCTTATACACAATAAAGCTAAATCCATTTTGAATCGCCGTCGAAGACATATTAAATATTCTCACGCCGAGGAATGCATTGGAAATTGCATAGGTGGTACCGATGAGCGGTACATTTCCGATTGGCGTTACGACTGTTGTGTAGTTGGTACCATTATAATTTTCACCTTCGATTTGAATCACATAATCGCCGCCTGCTGTCCATGCTGCCGAGAAATTCGGTGTGCCGGAGGCGATGGTACCGTTTGCATTGACCGTACCGTAGCAGATGGGTACTGCGCGGCGTTCTGCCGTTGGCGATGTGGCTGAGTATGTTTTGGTAATATCACCACTTACATTCACTTTTCCTTTGAAATTACCGGCATACGCCGTGGCTGATGTATTCGAATTCACGCCATAAACAGCGCTTGAAGAGTCACTTGTCGCTTGACCATACACACCGTAATTTTTACCGGTGGTTGACGTCGCTGCGCCATAGACACCGGTACCGGTCGAACTTGCTGATTGACCGGACACGCCATAACTCGCAGCAGAGGTTGACGTCGCTGTTCCCATCACACCCGTACCGCCAACGGTAGTACCGGCTACGCCGACGCCGTTACCTGCATGTGAACCCCATACGCCATAACCATTTGCGGCAGTGTTGTTATTCGCTCCACGCACGCCTGCTGAGGTCGCGCCTGCATTGGTTGCGCTCATCACACCGAGCACAGCGCTTGCGCCTGCTGCTGTCGATCTCGATTCACCGCGAACGCCGGCTGTTGTACCGGTGGTAGCTGTGTGAATACCTACCACACCATTGCTATCGGCACTTGCGCCGAGCACGCCGACGCCTTTATTCGAGCTGCCATAGACGCCGCGACCGAAGCCGCCGTGCCAACCCCATACACCGTTACCGGTGGCGTTGGTGTCATTGATTGCGCCATAGACGCCGGAGGAGTTAATTCCCACGGTAGTTGATGCGATACGTCCGATGATACCCATACTCGAGTCTGCTGCTGAATTTGTTTCGCCGACGATAGCGGGATTAGTACCGGTGGCTGCGCTGTGGAGCGCGTAGATGGCAACGCTGTCACGGCTTACACCGCGTACGCCCACGCCGAGGGTAGAATTACCATACACGCCCGAGCCCTTACCGGAATGCGTACCCCATACGCCGTAGCCGGTGGCGGTGGTATTGGCGCTGAGGCCGCGTACGCCGCTGGCATAGATGCCGGGATTAGCATTGACGACTTGACCGAACACACCACGCGCGCTGTCAGCATTCGACAGAGAACGTCCGCTTACTCCCGTAGTACGGCCTGTAGCGTGGGTAGCAGTTCCTTCAATTGCAACGCCGAAGATACTATTATTATCACTGCGGAGAGCGGGCACTGCGCCAACAGGATTATTCACCTGAAAGAGTCCTGCATTGGATATTCCTGTAGTTACTGCCGAGAATGCACTGCCTGCGCCGACGGTCTCGACTTGTAGGGCGGGAGTGTTGCTCGGGCCGGACTGCACAAAGCGTCCTGCCGCACCGTTTCCGGTATTCGTCACATCAAACGCCGGGTTATTATGATCGACGGTGCCGGCAAACGGCAAGGCGAATCCACCGCTTGGCGGGAATTTCCACTTAATCGTGCCACCATTTTCACTCGTAAAAGTCAACACCTGTCCATTGAGGGGAATACCGGTAGTTGCAAGCTTTGCAGCAGTCACTGCGCCATCACCAAGCATACCTTCGCTGATACCGCCGGGCGCTACGCCAATTGTCACATCTCCTGTATTACTTGTCACATAGAGCGACGGGTGTGGGTAGATGTGAGTCACGACATCGCTCCATTTGGCGCCTTTGTCGGTTGAGATAATTCCTTGTCCGGGCTTCGAACCGCTTTTGTTGATTTTGAGGGTCGTCAGAGAGGTGTCCGGCACGGAAAGAGCCATGAAGGCATAGCCGGTAGCCGTAAACGGTGTTCGTGGCGTGAGCTCTTCTCCGCCGTCGATGGAAATGCCGAGCCAGTATTGCCTGTCAAACGGCATGTTCAGCGGTACGAATTCTCCGAGAACGGTACTGAAGAGTCCGTTGGATACCTGGAGCTGTTGCGTTTCGGATGAGAGTACAGCGCCTCCCGTCTGCGACTCATAGATCGTTAACTTTAAAGCATGCATGCCATTAAGTGCACCACCGGCACCTTGAATGACACCCTGATAATGAATTTTACGCGGGAATTGTGCCTGCATCGTACCTGTAAGAACGAAGAGTGCAATGAGTAAAGAATATAAGGACTTCATAGGCCTTCCTTTGTGAATTGTGTAATAATATGTTTGTTATTTTTTTGTGTAGCGGATCAAGTCCATGACCGTCGTTCGAGTATCTTTTTTTCCACTTGAATATGTATTTTCTACTACTTCTTCCTTCCTGGGAAGCATCACTTCCGGCGCGTAGAAATAACTGACTTTTTCCAAAAAGTGGATTGAATTAATCATCGCGCTGTCCTGCTTTTGGGTTCTGATACCGGTAAACTGCCGAAGCGTCGTGGGGATCGTCACTCCCACCGACTCGATGGTCAGCTTCGTCATAGCGCCGGACTTCATGCTCGTATCTATCCACGAGGCACCTGCACTCAGAGGATTCTTGAGGAGAAATTGAGCATCGAGGTCAACATATCCCCTGTAATAAGCAATTCCATTGGAAGTACTTGAAAAATAAGACGTATCGCCACCATACGGGGTCGTGGCTCCCGCCCGCACGAACTTCTCATACACCACCACCGACGAGCCGCCGACAGGATGAACAGCATCGCGTGCTATGACATTCCAGAAGACGGTATCACTCGGCGAGACTTTTTTGACACCATTGGTATCAATATCCGTCCGGGTCTGAAGAAAAACCAGTTCCGTGCCTACCCCGCCGGCAAGCACATAATCTTTGGCCTCGGCCTTGAGCGGAGTGTTTGGCTCGGTCGTACCCGAACATGCCGCCAGAACGAGAAACAGCACAGCAAATGATGATGTGATTTTCATATAAACGTTCCGCAAGAGCATTTGTAAAAAGATTGGTTATCTCAGAAAAGTACGCTTCCACACAGCGTGTGAACTGTATCAGCGCATAAGCATAATCATCAGTCGGCTTACGACGGTGCGAGCGCTGCTGACCGGACGGACGATCAGTCGTGACTGATATGACCCCGAGCTTGCCGGAGCGCCGGCATCGGTCATGCCGTCCCATTGCAGTGCGAAGCTGCCGGCTGCATACTGTTCGCCGCCGAGAGTGCGCACTGTCTGCCCGAGAGCGTCGGTAATTTCAATGCTCACCACACTTTCCGATGGAATGGTAAACGTGAGTGTCGAGGTAGAATGCTGAGGATTCGGTGTAATGGAATATCCGCTTTGGTCGGCGGGTATATACTCTTCATGAACGGAATTCGGGAGGATAATCGACGTCCAAAAGCCTTGGGAAGAGAGGGAGTTATCCAGAAAACCCGCTACCGGCTGCCCCAGTGTGCCGGAGAGAGCGTATCCGCCACCGGTCGAAAGGAGCACACCGCCGCCCTCGGATACATAGCGTGTGATAGTCTGCTGCTGAGCACGCGAACTGCTAAGCGCCAAAAGCAGGCAGATGAATGCGAGTAAAAAGGGTTGCAATCGTTTCATAGAATCGGTAAAGAAAGAGATGAACCATATCAATACTGTATTTTGGTCGGCAATTTACGAAAACACGAGGAATTACCCGTGCAGTGCGAAGTAAATTTTTCGCTCTTTGGTAATTTTCAGAGCCGGGGCGGCATCAGGATACGGATTCATACAAAAAAACATCGGCAAGAGGAATCTCCTGCCGATGTAAAGGATTGCCCGTACAATAGAATACTACAAGTATCAGGCCGGTCGGAAGAAATAATGTTCACCATTGGTATAGACCGCTTCGGTCATTGACTGCGTCCGGGGGTCTAAGGTGATTTCACCGGTAATACCGAAGTCTTTCTTGGTGATACGTATCGTGTTATCCTGCTTCGTAAATTCATACTCCATCGGATAAAATATACCTTTACTCCAGTTCAGCGCGTGAACGGTGTGCCTGCAGGTTTCCTGATTCTGAATTCCAATCAGGAGCATCGCATTGGCATAGTCAAACAGCGGGTTCGGACCATCGACCAATACCATCCCTTCCTCGAATTCGACTGCAGTAGATACTCCATTGACCGTCATCGCATTCCCGTCGGCTCCGTGATGCGTACAATCTAACGCATGAGAAGTCTGACCGTCTTTTGCAACACTGAGGGAAATAGCCGAAAACCCCACGCTCGGAGTCATCGAAAACCGGCACTGAATGTCGATGGCTTTATTACTCTCGACCGTTGCCTGTTCTTCAATTGTCACACACCGTGCGCTGTGCTCGACGGTATAGACTTGCTGCTGACTGAGTTGACCATTTTTCATCATAGTACAATGGATGCTCTGCTTCATAATGACCTCCGCTAGAAAACGTAAAAAAAATAGGGTTTATGTTGAGTGGATGACACCGGAGTTATGTACCGGCTACTGCGTGCAAAACTCGGCAAAAACATCGGTTTAACAAGCTACTAATTTGCTTTTTCTGTAATTTGCTTCATTCAGTGGTTCTGATATTTCGTCCAATAAAGCAAGAACCCAATAGGTATCACCCTGTTGGGTTTTGTATTTTTTTATTTATGTACTCTTGCACCGTGGGCAACTTTTGTATGCAATTTTCATGGCGCTCGTAGTGAACCTGATGTAGAGGTGAGGAAGGTGTTTTTAGAGGTCTAAACTCGGTGAACTATCTTATTTTCCACAACCTGCGATGTTTGTATGAAAATTTCTTGGATAGAACAACAGTATTTACTAAGTTGCAACAAAAGTTCACAATGTACTACGCATTTTCATAGTTTTCTATGCGTAACTCTCTACTTATAAAGAAGTACAATAGACTGTGTATGGCTTCGGGCTTCGGGCTTCGGGCTTCGGGCTTCGGGCTTCGGGCTTCGGGCTTCGGGCTTCGGGCTTGCTTTGCCGTGACCGCTCCCCCCCTCCATTGATTGATTCCCAAATTTCACAATAGTTTTATCACACTATGTACTGTAGCGGTCAAGGTGGCTGTGGCGGTACTCCATACAACCTTTTTCTATTTTTAATCTATGAAAAATACTATTTTCTCTGTACTTTTGACAGTCATTTTACTTTGCATTGTCTATAACCCTTTGAAAAGTCAGCCCATTGCGTATTATCCTAATTGCGGTAATGTAAATTGTACTACTGCGACTAATTGGACTTATGTAGGTGCAGGTCCTGCATATAGTGGGTATCCATTATTTAATGTCGTTATTTCTTACACAACGGTAGGCACTCCTCCTTTCCAAATTCAAGTACCATGCACTACTACCGTCTATGTCGAATTCAGATGGCGTATATGCGATGGCAAATATGAGGTTGAAATTGGTAAGTTTTGGTGGGACTATAATCAATGCCCAATCAATCCGAGCAGCCCGACTTACATAGCTGATATGAAAGCATTGCATCTCAGGGTTTATCAGGATTTAATGTCTGATTTCTTCCGGTCCTATCTTAAAAGCATGCCGGGTGGAAATGGTATTGTATGCCCCCCTAATTGCTGCCCTGAGGGGTATAAGTATGCCACAATGTCGGCAGCAAGTTGCTACTATTTAGCGATTGAGTGGGATGATGGAATTGCATCTGGTGGGAATCATCATATCATTCCTACTAGTGCCAGTCAGCCAATAGCAAATTATTTGATTAACGTACCTGCTAATGCAACACCCTATATATCTGTGAACAATTGCCAAGTTACAACCTGTTGTACTAGAAACTATAAAATATGCTATGATATAAATACTCAAGAAGAAGTCATTACAGAGGATGTGCAGCCGCCGCCTGTAGGCCCACAAACATGTCCTGAATCTCAAACTCCACCCTTCACGTGTTATCCACGTTGTGATTAGCAGACAGACATAAACTCAGCCGACCGTCATTCTGATTTGAGACAGAAGCATCAAGTATCATTAAGATTTGATAGTTGCAGCACACCTTTCTTGAATCAGAATGACCCCACCGGCTTGAAATAACTTTATCTTTCAGTACTACCTTATCCGATTACTTATGAAATCATTTATTCTCATTTCTGTGGTTATACTTGGGTGCTTTGTATCTACTACACACTCTACTGCACAGCTCAACATCGAAGAGCAAAATATTCCTGACATCGGACTCCACATCAACGCCATTGCAATGACATCAGAATCCCATGGCGTTACCGTTGGTGACTTCGGCAAAATCCTGCTATCTGATGACGGCTTTACGACATGGACAATCGTCCCTACAGGTACAAAAAAAGAACTGATGTCCGTTGCCTTCTATGACTCCCAAATCGGCCTCACTGTCGGTGCTGATGGTGTTATCTACCGTACAACCGATGCAGGAAAATCCTGGCAGCAACAATCTTCCGGTGTACGGGACACGTTGAAAAGCATAGCGATTCTTGGCGATCGAGCCATTGTTGTTGGTAGCGGCGGAACGATTATCGAGTCCGCCGATAGAGGAGTTACCTGGACACGAAAACAAAGCGGGCATACGCTACGGCTGAATGCAATTAAATTCAGAGGATCTAGTATTGGTGTTATTGTCGGAGCAGAAGGTCTAATACTCCGCACCGACGATGCGGGGAAAACGTGGAATACCGTCTTTAGGGATACCTCGGATTTGGGGTCTTACTCGTATATTGCTTCCGTCGATTGGCCGAATGACTCTACTGCAATTGCCGTTGGATATTATGACTTCACTGCTCGTAGCACCGATTGGGGGCGCACTTGGAAAAAATACTATACCGCCCTACCGCCTATTGCCGGAGGACACTGCATGCGAATCTTTTTTCTCAATTCTTCTGTAGGGTTTATTGGTGGTAGCTTACTAACTGCATCCTACCCGCAATCTTCTGTTGTATGGACTTCTGATGGAGGAAATACATGGCAGATTCAAGATTCAATCCCGAATTTAGCTGCTACAATACCAATTTACCATAACCTCCCCGTATTCTCGGATTTTTTTGCCGTTAATCAAAATAGAATTTTAGCTGTTGGTTCAGATTTCAATGTTGATAAGACTCCCATAATATGCAGTTCTGGCGATGGTGGAACTACATGGCGATATAATCTTTACTATCACAATGGCCAGAAACTTACTTATGATACAATGTATAAAAGATATTATTCCCCGGCAGCCGGTTATGACGATGTTGACTTTGTTGATGACAAACTTGGGTTTGTTTCCGGAATTGATGGTACTATCCTCAAAACATCCGACGGTGGTGATACATGGCAGAAAACCCCAACCAATACGACTAGAAGAATACGTAAGATTGTGGCATTTTCACCTACTCTGATAGCAGCAGCCGGCGATACGGCATTAGTAATGGTCAGTACGAACGGAGGTGAATCGTGGAATAGTTATTACCCATGGGCAGATAGTTCTTTTGTGTTAGGTATAGGATTTCAGACCCTTACAGTTAGTAACAATCATACATTGTGGGTAAGCGGTTATAATAATAGATTGCCATTAGCTGAAACTGCTTGTCTCCTAAAAAGTATAGATACAGGCAGAACCTGGGAACGCATATACATTTCAGGTGCTGACAATGATAGATATTATTATATGGTATTCCCAACTCCTTTACAAGGGTGGATATTTGGATATAGGAATTTTGCATCTCAAACTCGCAGTATAATAATGCTCCACACCGAAGATGGAGGAATCTCTTGGCAAGAGCAAACTCTACCACCTTTTAAAAAAGGAGAATACATTTCTCCTTTCACCGCTATTACATTTACTGACACACTTCATGGTTTTGCCCCAATTTCTGGTGCATATACAGATACCAATACCTACCAAACATACCTCTACACCACCGACGGCGGACAAACCTGGATGCGGAAAGATCCGTATTATAATACATTGCCCTCGTATTATATGCGCAAAGGATCTTTAACCGACCTACGGTTTGCAGACGAACGTCATGGAGTGATTATCGCTACATGGAGTGCTATTGGTGTTCCAAGACTATTTTTTACCAGCAATGCAGGCGAGATGTGGACGGTAGCAGATTACTTAGCAGATAACCGAGATTTTAGCAGAGAATTTGACAGACTCTCCTATCCTACTCCAAAACGATGCTGGGTATTAGGGCATCCATTCAGAATTTTCAGGTTAACTTTACCCGAGGTTACTTCTGTCGAGGAACCCGCACAACACCTCTCGAATGGCATTATCCTCTCGCCGAATCCTGTTTCTTCAAGTTTCACCGTTTCGGATGCCGGAGGTGCTACGATGATAAAGGTTATCAATAGCATAGGAGTAGAGATCAAGAACGTAGCTATTAGCGGAGACAAGGTGACAATAGATGTATCTGACCTAGCTTCAGGCATCTATTTTGTGCAGATGCGAACAGCGACAGGAATGTTTACCAAGCCGATAGTGGTAAGCCGATAATGAGGTTAGTATTTATCAAGAAGAGAAGATACTCTATGAACATCAATAGCCCATGAGTTGAAAAGCTCATGGGCTATTTTCGTATTGCGCCCCTAGCGCCTCTTGCGTTAAATATCTTCTGAACGCCCGGACGGCCACGGGTGACCGCAGGCGACGTATGGAAGGTAAGGAAGCGAACCCAAAATCAGTTTTTAGATAAAAAATACTGTGTATTTCCCGAATTTCTAAAAATGCTAACGGATTGAGCGGGAAAATCTAAGGGTAAAATCGTATTTTTGCGGCTACGGACTTTTACATACAGACAATCAATGGAATTATGGATATTTTGCAGGTGACGACGGAGGGCGCGGTAGCCCGTATCACGCTCAACAGACCCGACAAGCGCAATGCGCTCAATGCCGATTTGTTGCGGCGTCTGCGTGTGGAATTCCGCGCACTTGCTGCTGATACAGAGGTTAAGGTCATCGTGCTCGCTGCCAATGGCAAGGCGTTTTGCGCGGGCGCCGATCTTGAGTATTTACAGGAGGTTTCGCGGTACTCGGCGATGGAAAATCTTGCTGACTCGCAGCTGTTGCAGGAGACCTTTCATGAGATTTATTCCTGCCCCAAGCCCGTAATCGCCAGAGTCCACGGCGCGGCAATTGCCGGCGGATGCGGTCTTGCGAGTGTGTGTGATTATGTCGTGGCGGGTGAATCATCCAAGTTTGGCTACTCGGAGGTGAAGATTGGGTTTATACCGGCAGTAGTGATGGTGTATTTACTCCGGAAAATCGGTGATACGCAAGCGCGGCGGCTCCTGCTGTCGGCCGAGACCATTTCAGCGGAGGAGGCATTTCGCCTCGGGCTTGCTACCTACTGCGTGCCGGATGCCGAGCTCGACAGCTTTACCGATCAATTAGCCGACACCATTTCCCGCAACAGTGCCTCGTCGATGGCACTGACCAAGGAAATGCTCGTGAATTTACACGGAATGTCACTCGAAGCCGGCTTGCGCTATGCCGCTTCCATGAATGCATTTACGCGCATGACCGATGATTGCAGGGCAGGTATTGCGGGATTTTTAGGGAAATAGTTGTGTAAGCCGTGTGGCCTCGTTCATTACTAATTAGAATTATCTCTTTTCTTCTCATATTTTAGGGATTCTATGAAAATACAGTGTACTTCTTTTGCTGCTTTCCTACTGTTGATGTTCTCAATCGGCAGCGTGCAGCTTTCCTCTCAGACCAAGGTCGTGACCCTCCTTCAGGGGACGATCACCGACGAAGCTACCGGTAAGCCGGTCGGATGCGACTTTGAAATTACCGACGCAGCCGGTGCCAAAACCCGCGGCAAATCTGCCGGCAACAACGGTTCGTACCAAGCAGTACTCGAGCCAGGCGGCACCTACACCATCATGCTCTACAGCTATGATATCCTCCGCTTGACGAGTACGATTACCCTACCGGAAAGCAAAGGATACTCGGTAGCAGTGCGCGACTTTAAAGTGCAGAAATTGCGTTCAGGGATGGAGCTCCATTCCTTACACGCTTTTAACGCAGGTCAATCCACCCTCACGGCCGATGCAACAACCGCATTGGGTGAGCTCAAAGAAATGATGCGCCGGAATCGTACCCTCACGGTCATTGTGACTGCCTATGGCGATGCCGAGCTCTTGCCGCCGCCGCCGCCGGCACCGGTCGAACCCGTCGTCGAAGCCAAGCCCAAAAAAGGTAAAGCACCCAAAGGCAAGAAAGTAGAGCCCCCGCCGCCACCGCCACCGCCGGCACCGGTCGATACCGTTCCGCCCAAACCCTTGATTGATGAACTCGCCGTAGCACGCGGCGCGGCGCTGAAAGCATTTTTGCAGGATGTGAAAAATGCCGAGCTCCGCGTGAAAATCATCACCGATGCCCCCTTTCCAAAAGGTGCAAACGGTACGGCGCCAAGCTTCAAAAATGCAATCATCAATGTAGGCGAAGTCAAGAGCTTATTCGATTAATATGTAACAGCTCCTGCGCCGTTTCTCTTCGGCGCAGGTTGGTCCTTTTTTGTGCTCATTTTCTTATTATTACGATATTCATCATGAAGTTACGATTGTTCCTTATTTTACTGCTTATCGCCGGTTCGGTGAGCGCTTCCGCTCAGAACACTGCCGATAAAGTACGTACCCGCTATGGTATTTACGGAGATTTTGGGTTAAATACCCATTCGGCTAATTTTCAGAAGCTCCCCGGAGTACCGAGCTGCTGTCCGCGGTATGAGGATGGCTCGGGATCGGGTATTTCTCTCGGCGCACTGATGGAATTCCCCTTGGCAGAGAACATGCTGCTCTCGATGCGTGTCGGGTATTCGTCGCTGAATGCCACGCTCAAGACGACCGAACCTCTTCCGGTGATTATCAATGGTCAGTTAACCGATATTTTTTCGGAACACTCCGTTGCGGCAACGCTCTCGTCGGTTGGGATCGAGCCACTTGTGGGCTACAAAGTATTCGGCGATATGTATCTGCAGCTTGGCGGGAGACTTGGGCTGATGATGCAGAAGGGATATGAGCAAAAAGAACAAATCAAAGATGGCTATCCCGGTACGTTTGGTGATGGTCGTCGGGTAAATAACGAGCTCTCGGGCGATATTCCGAATGCTTCGGGTATTGCCGCCTCGCTGATGTTCGGCGGGAGCTATGATTTACCGCTCAACAAAGACCGCACCTTTATCCTCGCCCCGGAAGTCTTTTACTCTCTCGGGCTTAATCAAATTGCCAGTGATCTGGACTGGAAGGCAAATACACTCCGCTTCGGTATTGCACTCAAATACTCACCGAAGCCGGCTGTTGCCGCACCTAGTGAACCGGTCAAAGAAGTAGTGCCCGAGCGAAAAGAAATCGCCGTGGAAAAAGCAAAGACCTATGCATTATCGGCCTCGATTTCGGCAGTAAGTGTCGATGCAGCCGGTAATGAAACGCCGAAAGCGACGAGTTTTCGGGTTGAGGAATTCGTGTCCTCACAGATGAGCCCGCTGCTCAATTATATTTTCTTTGATGAGAACTCCTCCGACCTTCCGGCGCGCTATACCCGACTCGACAAAGGAGCGACAAATGACTTTCAGGTCGAGAAGCTGCGCGATGCCTCGACGATTGATGTCTATTATCAGGTGCTCAATGTGATCGGTAAACGCATGACACAAGCACCGCCATCGGCAAGCATCACCCTCACCGGTACGAATGCCGATGTGGGAGCTGAAAAGGGCAATACTGCCCTCTCGCGTTCACGCGCAGAATCCATCAAGAATTATTTGGTAACGAACTGGAATATCGATGAATCTCGCATCAAGATTGATGCGCCACGGAATTTACCGGAGAAGCCGTCGAACCCCGAAAAGCCCGAAGGAGCCGCCGAGAACAGACGTGTCGAGATCCGCGCTTCACTTCCGGAAATTATCGATCCTGTGATTATCAACGATACCATCGTTACTGCCACGCCAATGATCCGCTTCCGTCCGAAAGCAGTCGCCGAAGCCGGTCTATTTTCCTGGAAATTAACAGCTTCGCAAAAAGGCAAGACGCTCAAGGAATTTACCGGTCGCTCGACTCTGGATGAAGTAATCGAATGGAAAAGCGATGAAGACCGCCGTACGATTCCCCGGACTGACGAACCCATCCGCTATGCACTCGATGTGCGCGATCAAGCCGGTCAGGCAGCAGGTGCGACGGGTGACCTGCCGGTCGAACTCATTTCGATCCAAAAGAAACGCAGTGAACAGCTTGAGGATAAGCAAATCGACCGCTATAATCTTATTCTCTTTGACTTTGATAAAGCTGACCTGAGCGCAACCAATACCAAGCTCGTGGACTTTATCAAGAAGAAAATTTCACCCGATGCGACCGTGACCATTACCGGATATTCCGATGATGTGGGGGATGATGAATACAACCTTCGCCTCTCGGGTGAGCGTGCAAAATCTGCCGCTCGCGCCCTGAATGCAAAAGGCGCGACGGTGAAAGGTGTGGGCGAAACACAGCCCTTATTTGTCAACAACTTACCGGAAGGTCGCTTCTACAACCGAACAGTGGAAATCGTCGTGATTACGCCGGTGAAGAAGTAGAAATAGTCTTTATACGACCAATACACAAAACGGGCTTTTGCAGCATTCTGCAAAAGCCCGTTTCCGTTGATTTCGTCCTCCGTGCATATCTCTACGTTCTACACCTGAATCGGCAGCGTAATGATAAACGTACTCCCCATACCGACGCCCGGACTCACTGCCTGAATCGTACCATTGTAATGCTCGGCAAGCACTTTCGCCGTGGCAATACTCACTCCCGACCCTCTGCCGTGCTGCTGTATGTCGGCCACAAAAAACGGCTCAAAAATCTGTGCACAATAGTCAGGAATGAATCCTACACCACTATCTTCTATTATACATTCTAATTTTTCGGGTAATTGTCTGACACGAACGGATACCGTTCCGCCGGAAGTACTGAACTTAACAGCATTATCAAGTATCGGCTGAATAATTTTATCGATAATATCAGGCGCGATAGTGATGTGGACGACATTGTCCGATGGATGGTAAGCACAGGTAATGCCCGCCGGCTCGGCTTTGTATCGGCAATCCGATACTGCATAGTCAAGAATTTCATAAAAATTCAGCGCTTCCGATTCGGTCGGGGTATGATTCAACGCCTGAATATACTCTTCGGCAGCGAGAGCAAATGTTTTCAAGCGCTCTGCACTCTGAATTCCTCCCTCTAAAATTTCAGCAGAATCCGGCTCAAGGTCTTGTAATTTTGGAATAAAACTCAGAGAATTGAGACCATTGAGCGGGGTGCGGAGTTCGTGTGCGACAAATTTCAAAAACACCGACTTCGCATTATCCAGCGTCGAGAGTCGTACATTTGCCTTGCGAAGCGCCGAGAGCGTATCACTTAATTTTGAGGACATGCGGTTAAAGCTCTCAATCAGTGTCGTCGTCTCATCCGGCAGCCATTGTAGCAGCAGCGGTACCCTGACTTTTCCCTCAAAATTCGTATCCGTGATAGCCGACACCGCCGAGCTCACGGCGCGTATCGGCTTGGCAATGACATAGCCGACACCGATACCGAGCAAACCGCTGATGACGAGTCCGAGAATACGCGCCCAATTTGCTTGTGTATATAGGGCTTGCTCACGTTCTAAATAATCGCTGTAGGTCAGATCAATCTCGAGCACCGCTACGGAAGTACCGCCACGGTCGATAATCGGCGCAAAGGCCGATATCCATTTGCCATGGTCATCCGTGTAAATATTCGTTGTGGTAGTTTTTTTTCGGTGAAGAGCCGTCTCAAATGCATTCCGTACCGAGGTATCACGAAAGATGTGAATATCGCCGGAGAAGGAGGTGGGGTGTGACATCACGCCGAACCACGTAGTATCGCCGCGATTGGGAAGGAGCGTGTACCAGTGTTCCCTGAAATTTATACGTTCACGCATCATATTCATCTGTATGCGCAAACGCTCAAATGCCTGATGCGCCGTGAGGGTATCGCCTTTTGACAACGCCGTCTGATGGTCACTTGCCGGCAGGAAGAGCGAGGCCTGACTGACAATATTGGCTAGATTTTTCTGAACTTCAATCCGCGTCAGATCGAGGGATTGATGCAGAAGAAACCGTACAACCACCTCGACGCAGACAAAGGTCGTCAGGGCAGTCGGCAGAGCAATTTTAAGCCATAATTTACGGTAAAAATGGTTCATACACCCTCACCTCGCGCGTAGTAGTTCCGTCAATTAATTTCTTGATTCAAAGAATTGAGCATCGGCCTCGTGCAGGATAGATCTCTGCACCAATGGCAGCAGGAGTGTGAAGGTACTTCCCTTGCCCTCTCCCTCGCTATAGGCGCGAATATCGCCATTGTAATGCCGCGCTAATACTCTTGCTTTCGCTAAACTTACCGCACTTCCCTCGCTGTGCTGCTGTATATGGGCTACATAAAAGGGTTCGAATATTTCTTCGGCAATTTCGGGTGTGAACCCAATGCCCGTATCGGTAAGTGCACAAAAGACAGTATCATCTTCAATTCCTACTTCGATTGACACGCTGCCGCCGACGGGGGTAAATTTCATGGCGTTATCCAGAAGAGGAAGGAGAATATTCTCAACAATTTCATACGGCACGGCAATCATGGTATCCACCACGGCAGGCGTATAGGAGAGCGTAATACCGGCGGCATCGGCCTTGTCGTGGCAATCAGCTAGAATATACCCCAGTACTTCATTGCAATTAAGTGGTTCATCCATAACAGGCTTATGAATCAACGCCTGAATATATTCCTCAGCAGCGAACGTAAATCGCTTAAGACGCTCGGCACCCTGAATACCATTTTCAAGAATTTCCATGGTATCGGGCTCGAGCTTTTGAAGCTTGGTAACAATATAGAGTGAATTCAGCGCGATAAGCGGTGTTCGCAGCTCGTGAGCCACGAATTTCAGAAATACCGACTTGGCTTCATCGAGTGTAGAGAGGCGGAGGTTTGCCAGGCGGAGTGAGCGGACTGTCTCCCGTAATTTCACCGACATCTGATTGAAATTCATGATCAGATTACTTGTTTCATCCGGAAAATACTGCACGGTCCTTGGTACGGCAATCATCCCCTGGAAGTCATTTTGTATGATATTTTCTACCCCTTCATTCACGTCCTTGACCGGCTTGGCTATTGTATATCCCATGATCACGCCCAACAGGCAACTGGCAAGTAATCCTACTACTTGAGCAAATTTTGCCTCCGCTCGCAGGGTACGTTCGTTCTCATAATACGTATTATACGACATACTGACTTCCAGCGCGGCCACCACGCTGCCGTTCGAATCGACGATCGGTGCAAAAGCCGTGAGCCATTTTCCGAAATCATCGGTGTAAATATCGGTGACAGCCGTCGTCGCATCGCGGATTGTCGTTTCAAAAGCTCGGCGTATGATTGTATCACGGAAGAGATGCATTTTGCCCCGACTATAGGCAGGGTTGGTCGATACCCCTACCCATGATGTATCACCTTGATTTGGCAGTAATGTGTACCAATCATCGCCAAATTTTATCCGGCGTTTCATGCTTATCATTCTTTGGGCAATACGATCATAGGCCGTACGGGAGGCAAGGGTATCCGTCTCATTAGTAGCGACTGCGCGGCGGTGATCTTCGGCTGCAATAAAAAGCGATGCCCCGGAAGCGATGGTGGTAAGATTTTTCTGCACTTCAATCTTCGTCTGCTCGAGAGACTCCGTCAGTAAGAAGCGCGTGACCGATTCGATACACAAAAACGACGTAAGCGCTGCGGGGAGAGCGATTTTGAACCATAATTTCAAAGGAATTCGAACCATATCATCTCCCTGCACAGTCTATTGCCAACGCCTGAGCCGGACAGCGTCGGTGCTACTGTCGATTTTTGAGAATTGTGAATGCTTCTTCTAGTCCGTGAGAAGTCCGAGCAGCTGAATCAGCGTCGCGCGGAGGTCTTTCCGATGGACAATAAGATCGAGGAATCCGTTTTTGAGGACCGACTCTGCTCGCTGGAATCCTTCCGGAAGTTTTTTCCGAATGGTCTGCTCCACGACGCGCGGGCCGGCAAAGGCGATCAGCGCTTTGGGTTCGCCGATATTAATATCGCCCAGCATGGCAAACGACGCGCTCACGCCACCGGTCGTAGGGTCGGTAAGTATGGAAATATAGGGGAGTTTTGCCTCTGCCAGCTCGGCAAGTACTGCGCTGGTCTTGGCCATTTGCATAAGAGAGAAGATTGCTTCCTGCATCCGTGCTCCGCCGGACGCCGATATCATAATAAAGGGAATGCGGTGATGAATCGCATATTTTGCGGCACGGTAGAATTTTTCGCCCACGACCGACCCCATACTGCCGCCGACAAAGTCAAAATTCATACAGCCGAAAGACACATCACGTCCTCCGATTTTTCCGTAGCCGATGCTGAGTGCGTCCGGGGAGTCCGAACGCTTGTACGCCTCTGCTAATCTATCGACATAGGGCTTGGTATCGGTAAAATTCAGGATATCGGTTGAGCGGATGGTGCTGTCGGTCTCGGTAAATGAATTTTCGTCGAATAATATCGATATATATTCCTCACTTCCGATGCGGAAATGGTGGTCACACTTAGCACAAGTGAAGAGCTGCTCTTCGTACTGACGCTTATAAATCACTTCCGAGCATGACGGACACTTGGTAAACAAGCCGTCCGGCATTTCGCGCTGCTGGGATTCTTCGATATTTTTTTTAGAGCGTAAAAACCAAGCCATAGTATTCTTTCGTGGTCATTGTACAATTTCACACAACATTCAGGCACTACAAAAATACAAACAAACATGAGAGAAATTACCACACTTCCCTGCTGTCAGCGAATTTCCACCTCGACGGCATCGTCACCATAAATTCTCCTGAACCACTCATCGTCAATCTCCTGCGGCCGCCCCTCGAAGACAATTTCACCGGACTTGAGTGCTATTACACGGGTTGCATACTGCCGCACAAGACTCAGAAAATGGAGGTTGCATATCACGGTCGTGCCGAATTCCTTATTAATCCGCTCTAAATACTGCATCACCGAATGCGAGGTCGCCGGGTCTAAGCTCGCGACGGGTTCATCAGCAAGCAGAATTTCCGGCTCCTGCATCAGCGACCGCGCAATCGCCACCCGCTGCTGCTGTCCGCCGCTGAGCGCATCTGCCCGAAAGGTGGCTTTATCGGCTATCCCGACGATTTCCAGATTACGCATCGCCTGCGCGCGGACTTGATCGGGAAATTGACCGAGTATCGACTTCCAAATTGGCATCGAGCCCAGATATCCGGAGAGAACATTATCAAGCACCGACCGCCGCTTGATGAGATTAAAATGCTGGAATATCATCCCGATGCGTTTGCGATAGCTGCGTAATTCTTCGCTTTGTATATGTGTTACATCGGTGCCTTTATAGAGAACTTTCCCGCTTGTCGGCTCGTGCAGGCGATTAATGCAGCGCAAAAGGGTAGATTTCCCCGAACCGCTCAGCCCGATAACCACGAGGAATTCACCCTTTTGCACTGTCAGCGATATCCCCTTGAGCGCGTGTGTCCCATTGGGATAAATTTTCTGAAGATTCTCGAGAGCGAGGATTGTTTCCATGATAAAGCCGTATCAAAGCAATAGTGTGTGAATCAGCACCTACATCACGTTTTCTGCCGAACTGTGAAGGAATTAATCCTCCATAATTTCTTTTTCTTTTTTGGCCAGAATCGTGTCTATTTCTTTGATAAATCTATCGGTAAGCTTTTGCACTTCTTCTTCGCCGCGCTTCGTCTCGTCTTCCGAAAAGCTTTCTTTTTTCTCGGCGACTTTGAGTGCTTCGATATGGTCACGACGAACGCTGCGAACGGCGACTTTGCCTTCTTCGGCGAATTTTTTGCATAATTTCACGAATTCCTTCCGGCGTTCTTCGGTCAGCGGCGGGATAGGCACGCGAATAACTGAGCCGTCATTATTGGGATTAAGTCCCAAGTCTGAGGCGAGAATCGCTTTTTCGATGGCGACGAGTGTCGTGCGGTCCCATGGCTGTATCATAATCGTCCGGGCATCCGGTGTCGAGATACTGCCGACCTGACCAAGGGGTGTAGGCGAACCGTAATATTCAATTTTTAAATTTTCGACCAAGCTGCCGGAGGCGCGTCCGGTGCGTACTTTCACGATTTGATGCTGAGCATAATCCACGGCTTTTTGCATTTCCGTGCGGGCGTTGTTGATAATATCTGGTACTGGCATAGGTTTAGATGTAAATGTTGTACAAAACAGATTATTCGACCTGAAACATCATGACACAATCGTCGCAATAGACTGATTATTCATCAGCTTGCGCAGATTGCCCTTTTCATTCATATTGAACACTAAGATCGGTAATTTATTATCATTGCACAGTGCGATTGCTGTGGCGTCCATTACTTTGAGTTCTTTGGCGAGCACTTCCTGATAGGTAATTTTTTCATAGCGGACGGCATTGGGATTTTTTTCCGGGTCGGAGTCATAGACGCCATCGACGCGGGTGCCTTTGATGACGACATCGGCTTCGATTTCGATTGCGCGCAGGACTGCGGCGGTATCGGTGGTAAAGTAGGGATTGCCGGTGCCGGCGCCAAAGAGTACGACGCGATTTTTCTCTAAATGGCGGATCGCGCGTCTGCGGATAAAGGGTTCGGCTATTTGGTGCATTTGAATAGCAGTCTGCAGGCGGGTAGGCACGCCGCGTTCTTCGAGTGCATTTTGGAAGGCGATGGAATTAATCACCGTAGCGAGCATTCCCATATAATCACCGGATACTTTATCAATTCCCTGGGTGGCTGCCTGTGAGCCGCGGAAAATATTCCCGCCTCCGAGGACGATACCGACCTGAATACCGGAATGATAGATTTCGGCCACATCTTCGGCAAATGACTTGAGCACGGTGGCATCGATTCCAAACTCTTGATCGCCCATGAGCGATTCGCCACTTAATTTCAACAAAATCCTTTTGTACATAGGTCGCATAATGCTCTCAGAGTAAGAAAGTTAAAGAAATTTTGGTACTTTTTGGCTCATCCCAAGCCCCCTGCTGCTCATCGGTCCCTGATTTGCGGGTGCCATCGGAGGGCATCCGTAAAAAGTAGTTAACAAAAAGGGCAAAGTTTTCACCTCGCCCTTTTCTCATTCATCGATTTCGAAGATTTATTCTGCGCCTAAGAAGTAGCGATAGAAGCTGAGAATCTTCACATCGCTGCCGACTTCAGCAGAGATTTCTTTGACGACGTCATTGATTGTTTTGCTGCTGTCTTTGACAAATGCTTGCTCTACAAGGCATTGTTCTTGATAGAATTTCTCGAGGCGTCCGGTAGCCACGCGGTCGGCGATTTCCGGTTTTTTTCCTTCGAGAATTGCCTGCTCGCGATAGATTTCGATTTCTTTATCGATTGCTTCGGTATTCACCGTTGAGCGGTCGATAAACATCGGGTTCATCGCTGCAACCTGCATTGCGATATCGCGCATGAGGGCGAGTCCTTTTTCGTTTGCAACGGCATTAATTTCGAGCAATACGGCGAGCTTGCTGCCTGCATGAATGTACGATGCAATTGTTCCGCTGCTTGTCTCGATGCGTGTAAAGCGTTTGATACCGATACGTTCGCTGAATTTAGCGAGCATTTCATTGTACAAGTCGCCGAGAGTTTTGCCACCGATATTAACGGCGAGAATTTCATCGACGCTCGTATAATTGTTTGCAAGCACTGCATCGCCGATTTGGGAAGCAAATTCCATAAATTCTTCGTTTCGTGCGACGAAGTCTGTTTCGCAGTTGATTTCAACAATCGCCGCTGATTTGTTGTCGGCAGAAGTCTTTGCGACGATCAATCCTTCATTGGTTGAGCGGTCGGCGCGTTTTGCAGCCGATGCCGCACCGCGCTTACGCAGTACGTCAATTGCGGCGCTCATATCGCCATTTGCTTCATCGAGGGCTTTCTTGCAATCTGCCATTCCTGCGCCGGTTTTATCGCGCAGGTCTTTTACCATTTGTGCTGTTACCATAAAAATTCAAACTTTCACAATAATTTCAATATGTTACACTTATAAATTATTCTGCTGCTGCTTCGGGTGCTGCCTCCGGTGCAGGCGCTGCTGCCTCTGCCGGTGCTGCTGCTACCGGTGCTGCTGCGCGGGGAGCATCATTGCGTGAGCGGCGATTACGGTCGTTGTTACCACCCTGACGATCTCCGCCTTCATTCGGGTTTCTGCGACCGCGCATACGGCGTTGGTCTTTTCTGTCTGCTCCGTCGGACTCTTCTTTTTCGCTCATTTCGCCACTCAGGCCGGACTCAACGGCGCGGATTTTCGCGACTTCGCGACCTTCGAGTACAGAAGCGGCAATGGCACCGGCGATGAGCTCGATCGTTTTGATCGAATCATCATTTGCCGGAATCGGATAATCGACTAAGTCGGGATCGGAGTTGGTATCGACGATACCGATGACAGGAATACCGAGTGTTTTTGCTTCTTTAACGGCAAGATGTTCTTTTTTCACATCCACGACGAAAAGCATACCCGGGAGGCGTGTCATATTTTCAATACCGCCAAACACGCGACGGAGCTTTTCACGCTCGCGATTCCGCATAAGGCGTTCTTTTTTCGTGATTTTGTCAAATGTACCATCGATTTCCATCTTATCAATTGCCGCAAGGCGTTTGATACTTTTACGGATGGTCGTGAAATTGGTAAGCATACCGCCCAGCCAGCGATCGGAGACATAATTTGTTCCGCAGAATTTCGCTTGCGTGGAAATGGGTTCTTTTGCCTGATTTTTGGTACCGACGAACAAAACGGTTTTGCCGGACGATGCGACTTCATTTGCCACATCTTGAGCTACTTCAAGGAGAAGCTGCGTTTTACGTAGGTCGATAATATGAATTCCGTTGCGCTCGGTATAGATGAATTTGCGCATTTTCGGATTCCAACGGCGGGTAAGGTGACCAAAGTGTGCACCGGACTCTAAGAGGGCTTCAACTGTAACGTTAGCCATAAATACTATACTCCAAAATATAATTGTGTTGTAGAAACTACTGTTTCATTCATCTTGCCAAGCTCTCAACGTCTGAATACTCACACGCCACACGAGGGCAATCCTGAAACATGATTATTTGTAAATGATATCGTACAATAGCAGATATCGCAATAAGGGATTAACGCTTCGAGAATTGGAAACGCTTCCGTGCTTTTTTCTGACCGTATTTTTTACGCTCGACCATACGCGGGTCACGGGTAAGCATACCGGCTGTGTGGAGTGGCGGACGAAGCTCAGCATCGAATTCAACAAGCGAGCGTGCTACACCAAGGCGTACCGCACCTGCTTGACCGCTCTTGCCGCCGCCGCATACTTTCACGATAATATCAAATTTACCTTCCATCTTCGCTGTTTCAAGCGGACGGAGTGCTTCCTGACGATAAGTAGCAAGCGGGAAATATACTTCAATCGGCTGACGATTCACCGTCACTACGCCGGTCCCGGGTACCATACGCACTTGTGCAATTGCGTTTTTACGTCGTCCTGTAGCTGCAATGTTTTTCATTAATAATGCTCCAAAAATTAATTAGCTCTGTGGGGTAATTCAAATGCTACCGGCATTTGTGCCGCGTGTGGATGCTCGTTGCCGGCATACACTTTTAATTTCTTGCCGATTTGGCGACCTAAACTGTTTTTAGGAAGCATTCCTTTAACGGCGAGCTCGATCACTTCTTCCGGCTTTGACACCACAAGCTTCTTGAACGAACGTGTACGACCACCGCCCGGATATCCGGTATAGTGGAAATATTCTTTCTGCTCCGTACGCTTGCCCGTGACCTTGATCTGACCGGCATTAATCACGACGACATAGTCGCCGCAGTCAACGTGCGGAGTGTAGAACGGTTTGTTTTTTCCGCGAAGAAGGGTCGCAATCTGCGTCGCTACCCGACCAAGCGTTTTGCCTGCTACATCAACGATTAACCAATTGCGCTCGACATCTACTTCGCGCACCGATTTCGTAATTTTTGCTGATGAATCCACGTATTATCTCCTGAATTTTAGGGGGTTGTATTTCATAAAGAATGCAAAAATAAGAACTAACTCCGTTTTAGCCAAAGTAAATTTGAAAAACACATGAATATTAGGGTAAAATCAGGGGATTTTATGCCAAAAAGTGCCGTTTTCGTGAATTTTGACTCCTAAAACTCGTGGCGGAAATTTCGGAGCAAAAAAATTTCGCCAAAAATGAAAATTATTTGGCGAAAAGGGTAATTCAGTCGTATATTCGCACTCCATAGTTACAAATATCTGTAATTAAGCACGCACGGAGAGATGGCCGAGTGGCTTAAGGCAACGCTTTGCTAAAGCGTCGTAGAGTTTTTAGCTCTACCGAGGGTTCAAATCCCTCTCTCTCCTCTCCTCATGAAGTCCCTGCAATTTTGCAGGGACTTTTTTTATGCCTGCTCGCTTCCCCGTTCGTTGCCCGGTACCTCCGTGGCTCAACAGCGGCAGCGACCTGCTTACCGAACATGCAGACACCACCATGGTATTGATTACCAATGAGATAGCTCATGCCCGTGCGCCCTCTCGGCAAATTCTTTAAGAGTCTGATTACGACGTTCTAAGAATCGTCGCATGTATGCAGTGAGAAAGAGTCGATTGACCAATCTTCCCACCACGCCAAAAGGTGATTCAAAGTCGAAGATGTCCACCATGAGCGTGCTGCCATCGGCAGTCTGCGTGAAATGATGTTCATGCCGAAATGACCGAAACGCTCCCCGTACCATTTCGTCCGTAAAATACGTGGGCGGATTCATGTCGGTAATTGTCGTCGTCAGATTCTGCCATACACCCAGATGCCGGGCATGCCAGGTAACGGAATCGTGGAGGTTCATCAGTCCGCTTGTACGTCCTGCTACAGCACGCTCACCGGTAGCAGCGGCGGAGGTTCGATGCATGTCCACACTCCGAGACAGATCAAAGCAAATCTCGCAGGGAGCGTGAATGAACGTTTCCAATCGTATCCGCGGCATAGGGGTCAAGGGATTGTTTTTATTGAGAATTAATAGATTTTAGCCTGTAGTCGAGCCTTTACTCTCTCGGCAATGCATTTCTCATACGAATGATCGAATAATTGAGCGATGATTGTGCCACCGCGTCGGCAATTTCCCATAAATTTTCGACAAATTGCAGGTCAACTTTGCGTCGTGCGAGCTCGCTCAGGCAATCTTCTATCACCGTTACAGATTGTGGAATATGCGAAGTATTGGAAATATAATATCCGGCTGTGTCATCGAGCAATTCAAAGGATTCAGCCGAAAATTCATAGAGATAGAGCGTTGTTTCTTGTAGTGCCGGCCTCCATCTTTCTTCAAGCAGTATTCTAGACCGAGGAGCATCCGTTTCCCCGAAGAATTTCCTGTAGTCATCGTGAGTCGTCATTGCAGACGGATAATACGTTACCCGCGGACAATCCCGTGGCATCAAGTAATTGTGCAGCATCGTATCGGTAATTGCAAACACGACAGGCGCCGTAATCCGGGTAAAATGGGCAGGTGCCGGCCGCGGAATAAATTCCCGGATATCCGGCTCCTGGCTCACATGATAGAGTTTCATGATAGATTGCAGATTCATTGTGTCACCTACTGTTCGTCGGAGATACACTCCCCGGCTTCCTCGTCCAAAACTACCAAAAATTTACCTGTTTTATCACTCAGCGCGCACCTTCCCCCACAAATAATCCTTTACTCATTTCCTAAGATTGTGTATTTTGCGGTCGAGCAATTAACCGAAAGCATATTCCGTGATTATTACAGACTCTGCGATTATTCTGCACTCGCGTAAGTACAGTGAAACAAGCAAAATTCTGACCGTGTATTCGGCCGAACATGGCAAACTCTCGCTCCTCGCCAAAGGCGCACGAAGCCCGAAAAGTAAGTTCGGCGCCTCCCTCGAAGCACTCAGTCACAGCTCAATTACCGTCTATAAAAAGCCGCATCGCGACCTGCATCTGCTCACGAAAGCCGAGACAGCTACGCCGCTTCGGCGCATCGCAGAGGACTACGCGCGGCTCACGGTCGGGCTCGCAGTAGCCGAGCTGACGTCAGTCACGCAAGAACCCGAAGAAGCAAGCGCCGCGGTCTTTGACTTGCTCCGCTCGACACTGGAATTACTAAATTCGGCTCAGAATAATGAATATGCCCTGCTCGTTGCCTTTCAGATCCGGCTGGCGGATATTATGGGTTTTGCGCCGAACTTCAGCATTTGCTTCGTGACCGGTGCGGCTGTCGTACCATCCGAAAGCAAGGAATGTATTTTCTCGATCTCCGACGGTGGCGCTATGGCACCGGAAGTGGCACAGTTCAGAGAAGGATTCGTATTTGAGCCGGCGACGCTTACGCTCTTGCAACGCATTGCATCTTCTGAACTTTCCGAGGTGCTTACGGTTGAAATTCCCGAACTCCAAAAAGCGCAGATTCATGACTTTTTTGCGCAGTATTTTGGATTTCATCTCGACAAGCGGTTCCATTACCGCACGCAAAAATTGATATTACACACAGATTGATTACTGCATGATTTTAAATCTCCTTTTTACGTTATTTCTTGTCTTACTGAACGGATTTTTCGTTGCAGCGGAATTTGCTATCGTCAAAGTACGACTCTCGCAGATTGAGATGCTCGCGCGCTCCGGCAACACCCTCGCCGTTACTGCCCGGCATATTATCGAACACCTCGACTCCTATCTTTCAGCGACACAACTCGGTATCACCCTTGCCAGTCTTGGACTTGGGTGGGTGGGCGAACCGTTTATCGCCGACCTCATCGCCGGCGGCCTCTCCAATGTAGGGATTCACTTCTCGGAAGTACTGACCCATCAAATATCCTTCGTCATCGCGTTCCTGCTGATTTCGACCTTTCATATCATCCTCGGCGAGCTCGCACCGAAGTCGATTGCCATTCAATATTCTGAGTCCGTGGCACTCGCCGTGGCACTTCCGCTCCGTGGGTTTTATATACTCTTTAAGCCGTTTATTTGGGGACTTAATAATCTGGCATCGTATTTACTCCGGCTCGTGGGACTGAAAATTGCGCGGGAAGAAGAGCTGCACAGCGCGGCCGAACTCCGCTACCTGCTCGAGGAAGGTTCGAAAACAGGGGTACTTGAGACAAGCGAACATGAAATCATCGAAAATGTCTTTGAATTCCGGGAAACGACGGCGAATCAAATCATGGTGCCGCGCCGCAAAATCATCGGGCTTGAAATCTCCATGCGCGGCAATGCAATTATTGAAAAAGTCATGGAAGAAGGCTATTCCCGCATGCCGGTCTATCGCCAGACAATCGACCATATCGTTGGCGTCGTCTATGCGAAAGACTTACTGACGATGATGAATCACCCCGACCTCATCATCCTTCAGGATGTGCTCCGTCCTGCATTTTTTGTACAGGAAACCGACAAAATCAGCCACCTCCTCCGCGAAATGCAAAAGCGCCGCGCCCATCTCGCCGTAGCTCTTGATGAATTCGGCGGCACAGCCGGTATCGTATCGCTCGAAGATATTATGGAAGAATTAGTCGGTGAAATTCAGGACGAATACGATGATGAAGTCTCGATTGTCGAGCAGCGCGGCGATGAATGGTATATACGCTCGAGCGCGCCGATTGCCGACGTCAACGAACATCTCCCCCGCCCCCTCCCCGAAGCTGAAGAGTATGAAACAATAGGTGGTTGGATCAATCACGCGGCAGGGAGAATCCCCGAACTCAACGAAGTAATCCGCGCCGATGGCTATGATTGTACCATCACTCAGCGCTCGAAGCGCAGCGTCGAGTCCGTCAAGCTGAAGCTTGCTGAGGAAGAGGTGGAAGAGGATGAGGAATAGCCGCCAGGTCGGCGGCTGAGGGCTGAGGGCTGAGGGCTGAGGGCTGAGGGGCCTAAAGGGACTAAAGGGACTGAAAAGTAAAATGACTTTTGGGGAGCAACTCATGACTCCCCTACTTACCACTTACTGACTTACCACTTACCACTTACCGACTTACAGACTTACAGACTTACAGACTTACAGACTTACAGACTTACAGACTAAAAAAATCCTCACGGATTCTTTATCCCGCTCACCTTGAATATCTTATAATTCTTCAAATATTGGTCGGATTCCATGCCGGTGCCGTCGATGATCTCACTCGGGGAGACGATGTGCACTTTTTCGGTGGTGTAGAGCTTTTGGGTTTGGTTGTTCCACATCAGGAGCGTGGTGGTCATCGTGGTGTGCGTGCTGTCGGAGACGACTTTGACTTTGCCGTAGGCGAACATATTCCGCGTTTTGTCATCGACTCTTGCGCTGTCTGCGGTGAGCATGGCGACGCGCTTGGAATTTTCATTCATAAATTCGACGACGACATTGGTGTCGAGGAGGGTTTCCTGGCGCTGCTCATAGACGCGGGCGAGCTTTGCCGACAGCTTGGTCTTGGTGCGGGAGGAGTCCATGAATACCATCGAGAAATTCCAACTCGTGTGCGTGGGGATCTGCACCATATTTTCGAGCGCTTGCTTTTGCTGCGGAATATTACTTTCCTGGTGGCAGGCGGCGATAACGAGACAGAACATGACGATAACTTTTTTCATAACCACTTGTGTTCTTTGTACCATTCGACGGTTTCGCGGATGCCGTCTTCGATGGATATTTGCTGGCGATAGCCGAAGTCACGCTTGGCTTTTTCGATCGAACATATCCAGTAGCGCTGCGTGATATCACGTCCTTTTTCAAAATTCAACACCGGTGGATTTTTTGCAAATCGACCAAAAAATTCGGACATTCCAGCCACCCCAAACACGAGAAAATGCGGTAATCGCAGCGGAAACACCCGGCTTTTGCCGAATGCTTTCGCCGTGACATTGCCAATTTGCTCCCACGTATAAAATTCATCACTGGAAATAAAATACGTCTCGCCAATCGTATTCGGCGACTCGGCTGCTTCGATAATTCCCCGCGAGAGGTCGAGTCCGTTGACCAAGCTGACGTGCTTTTCATCGAACCCTATATGCGGCACGAATCCACTCTTCACCGTTTTGAAAAAATCTAGAATCGCCGACTCGCGCGGACCATACACAGCAGGCGGGCGCACGATCGTAATCGGCAATTTCCCGGCAAAATTATTGACTTCATCCTCGGCTGCTTTTTTGGAAATGCCATAGCTTGTGATTGGCGCCGATGGGGTGGTCTCATCGACCGGCGCATCGAGCGAAGTCGCAGGACGCACGGCTGCAAGCGAACTCACATGGAGAAAACGCTGGATATTCGGCGCGTATTTATAGGCGGCTTCGAGCATGTTTCGCGTGCCGTCGCGATTGCCGCGCATGAATTCTTCGGCATTGCGGGCTGCGGTGAGGCCGGCGACATGAAAGACAATTTCCACATCTTCCATTGCTTTTTGGAGCGAGGCGGGATTGCTGATACTACCGTCGATTATTTCGATATTTTTACCCGAGAGCCAGCGGAGATTGCTCGTTTTCCGGGCAATTGCGCGTACATCGTAGCCACGGGCAAGTAATAAATCCGCTACATGACTTCCGATAAAACCGGTTGCGCCGGTGATGAGAGCTTTCATTCATCGTCCTCAGGAATATAATCGATTAGTTTACCGTCGGCATCAATGATCGAATAGCGCGGCGAAATATCCCCCCGCACGATCCGCTTGAGCTTTTTTTGTGAGAGTGTGCGCCGGAGCGAAGAAAGGCGCTCGAAGAAGTAAATGCCGTTTAAATGGTCAATTTCATGCTGCAGCACACGCGCGAAAATTCCATCGGCCTCGATCGTGTGTTCCTTCATATCTATATCAAAATACTTCACTTGCACTGCATCCGGACGCATGACTTTATCTCTAAAATGCGGCAGCGAGAGGCAACCCTCCTCAAAGTCGATTTCCTCATCCGAATAATACTGAATCACGGGATTAATGAGCGCAAGCGGCGCAGGCATGATGATATCATCCTCGTCCTCATCGCCTGCCTGCGAGACATCAATCACGGTCAGCGAAATCGACGCGCCGACCTGATTGGCGGCGAGTCCGATACCGTCGGCCTGATGCATCGTCTGAAACATACTATCGATGAACGTGCGGAGCTCGCCCGTCATTTCACGAATGGGTTCGGTTTTCTTTTTTAAAACGGGATGATTATATAAATATATAGGCAGAATAGACATAGCGCATCGCACACGAATGATGATTCAAGGAAATTAGAAGAATTGCAGCGCGAAATTACGAAAAATAATCGGGGTGTGCGGTGTTCTGGATTTTCGGGATGGATTTTTGCGCATAGCGCTGATTAACCGCAAAGCACGCAAAGGTTTCGCAAAGGTCGCGGAGATGGCGATGTTATCCTTTTACCTTCACCGTCATCCGCTCCACGAGCGCGTGCCATGTCTTTTCAAACGGAAGTATTTCATAATTCTCGCAGATAGTGATTGCCTGCATTTTTTCGAGAATGGGCTTGGCGAGGCGAATGGTCGTGGCACGGTTGTAATCGGCGCGTACCATTGCTCTCAGGAGTTCGATAAAGTATGCGCCGCGCTGCGATTGTCGATTCTTTAAATTCCGCAGGCGATACCGATCGAGGAGGGCAATTTTATTCGAGAAGTCTGTTTTGGAGTCCGGCGAGAGCGATATTAATAGAATATGGCAGAGCAGCATCGAGAGATTCGCGCCTTCTTTATCATCGAAGAATTCGAGGAAACCGCCGGCGAAGACACGGACGGGGTCGGGTAAGAACGGCATGTCGTCCTCACTTGGCGGCGGCGTAGCGGTCATGCAGGCGTAGTAACAATACCCTTCGAGAATTTTCCATTCAATGCCGTAGCGCTCCATTCCGCCCGAAGATTCTTTGAGGGCGCTTTTGACCTGACGCACAATTTCCCATGCCTCACGCTCGCGGCAAGTGTGAAGATTGAGAAGCGTTTCCGTCATTTTAAGACTGAGCCATGTACCGGTATTGGGAGTAGTTACCGGCTTACACTCTTCAATTGCGGCGCGCGCTTCGTCGTACTTGCGGTGGGAGAAACAGATGAGTATTTTTTCGGACATATAGATTCCGAGCAAATTCTTACCTACGAGGTGAGGATGCTCCTTCAGATAGCTAATTGCTTCCTCCGTTGACTCCATGACCGTGTCGTAATTAAGATCAATTTGCCCGATAAGCGAGGCGAGCGCCCAATAGCGATCTTTGATTTTGTAGCTGTCATACTGATCAAATAATATACGTATCAGACGTAATTTTTCGCGGGCAAAGGGTAAGTTTTCGGGACGCTCGGAGTGTTTGTTGGCGTAGAGAATCGTCACATCTTCGTAATGACTGACCGCATCGATTTCTGCCTGACGTACTGCAAGAGCGCTACTGAGCAGTGCTTTCGTATCGTGATATTTTTTTTTCTCGCCGGTGAGTGCGTAATGCGAGCGCAGGTGGTCAAGGGCGCGGATTTGCAGGTCAGTAAGATGATAATACGTCGCTTGCTTGTAAATTTCCTGGATAATTTCAATCCCGGCTGTATGCTTTCCGAGCTTGGTAAGCACTTCTGCTACAATGAGTTCGCGGCTACCGCCATACCATGCTCTAAACACATCGGAAAATGATTCTGTATTCACGCTCAGATTCAGGACCGCCGCCGTGAGCTGCTTTTTAATGCGGTTTTTGAGAACTCGGTAGTGACTATTGCTGTTTTTATCACCGAGGAGTATTGCTGCTAGCTCACTTTCATCCTCGGGAGTATCATCGCTGAGCAGCAAACGGTAAAATTGCAGAACAAGCGACTCTTTTTTGCCGGGCGGCACTGAGAAGTCCTCAGGTAATTCGCTCCCGGTTCTCTGTACTATCTGTACGAGTGCTTTGAGCTGATCGATAAGCATGAAACGACCCACTTTTCTATAGTTTCCACCCGAAATACCGGAATTCCGGCAAAAAAGATTGGAAACGACAATTTTACAAAATGTAACAAAACGACCCCTTTTTCGCGATTTTCAACAAATTGCAAATCCCCTGTAGACCGCATAAAACCTAGAAAGTCACTTTTCGCACCCCTTATTTTACCCCAAAAATAGGCAAAAAATCGATGTAACAAAACGACCCTACTTTGTCATGGAATGGCGAGCCCGCCCCTATAAATTGCACTTGAAATTAACGCAGCGATTTTGCTACAGCAAATGTACAATTTATTCTAGGGTAATTATCATGAATTTCTTACTTTCAATCCTCATCTATTTAGGTTCAATCTCGTCGGGCACCTCGTATGACATCGCTCAAATCAATGCACTTCTTGCCGAACAGCAAAGTGCAATTTCTACCGTTCAGCAGGATCAAGTACTTAATCAGCAAGTGCAATCGACCTATGGAGAGCAGGCATCGCTGATTGACATAAAAGACCGAACTGTAGTCCAATAACATACAGCACGTAGTACTATTTATACATTCACATTATTCATTTCCATTTTTTACTATTTATCAATTTATCAGGAGAACAACTATGCAAACGACCTTCAACATCCACACCATCAGCGGCAGAAATTTCCGGATTGTAGCCGATGAAGTACAGCTCAAAGAGCAAGCCAAGACCAAGCGTATGATTTATGAATTTATCGGCAAAGAGCAAAAAAGCAAGCTCGTTGACTTCATCCTCGCCGATGAAGTAGCGGCGATTTTTGCTCATGAGCTCACGAACTGACCAACATGTTCATCGAGCTCACCATAGCTGCCCTCGACGGCAGAAGAGAATGTCCCCCTTCCCATGATGATGAAGCCGCGCGCTTACCACATTGCGCGCGGCTTTTAGTGGTGACAAAAATCAGCGCGAAGGCATCGGCGGCACAAGCAGGAGGCATCTCTGAGCTTGCTCAACAGCATAACAATCAGATAAATACCGGCACGTACGCAGTATAGCCCTGTCATGCGACCATCATTTCCGGCTACCGTGGTTCGGTAGCCATACGTGTCGATTGGCTGCATCAATTCTACCGAACAGAACTTCTGTCCGGTTTTTGCTTTCCGGTATTCTACTCTCTATCCATGACAAAAGAACTGCTCGGTACTTCATCTATAGGTAGAGAGACCGAATCGATGTGCCCGACCTGACAAGAGACCATTTATACCTTCCGGATTGCTGATAATATCCACAATTACGAGAAAACCGTACCTAATTTCTATACTCTATTCCCATCAATACCATGAAACCCTCATTCCGCACAAAACTACACCTTCGTTCTTGGATAGTATCGGGAGTGCTGTGCTATGCCATCTGGGACACCTACCATCGGTTGACCGTGGTTTCTTCCGATGCGGGCACGTTCTTCCCCATACTCTCCCTTGCCGTGAACATGTTGCTGGTAGGTGCACTTTGGCTCTGCCGAAAGCGCTTACTGGCTATCACGCACGAGCGCGCGGGCGAGGCAAGCAGCAGGCAGAGCGAGGAGAGCACTTCCCTTTTGTCCGTTATTCATCAATTAGAACAAGAAGTTGGTGTATTACGACAGAGCATTTCGTCCAATCAAGCAAGTGAATCGATACATCTGCGTGGACTCGATGAGATGCTGGAAGGATGTCAGATTGTCGGATACGACTGGACCTATATCTACCTCAATGACACGGCATCACATCATGCCCGCCGGCAGAAGGAAGATCTAATCGGCCATACAATGATGGAGATGTATCCGGGGATTGAATCGACGGAAATGTTTGAAAAACTTTGGCTCTGTATGCAGGAACGCATCCCTCAGATCATCGAACATGAGTTTCACTTCCCCGACGGACGCAAAGGATGCTTTGACCTGAAGTTTCTGCCGGTACCCGAGGGCGTGTTTATCCTGTCGGTCGATATTTCGGAACGTAAAAAAGCAGAAGAACAGTTGCGGAAGAGTGAATCAATGCTCACGGAAATTGGGAAATTAGCCAATATCGGCGGTTGGGAAATCGATGTCGAGACGATGGATATGTTCTGGACCGAACAGACCTTCACCATCTACGGTCTGCCGCAGGGACAAATACCCACTATCGAGGAAGCGATTCATTTTTATGCACCTTCAGCGCGGCCATTAATCACCGAAGCCGTGAAACTCGGCATGGAAGAAGGCAGGCCATGGGACATTGAAGTGCCGTTTATTACTGCAAACGGCAAGCAAATTTGGGTACGTTCGCTCGGCAAAGGTGAATTTCGGGATGGAAAATGCATTCGGCTTATGGGTGCATTCCAGGATATCACCGCCCGCAAGGTCGCCGATGAAGCGATACGGGAGAGTCATGAGCAATTCCGTATGATCTCAGAAAACATAGCCGATATGATCGCAGTGCTCGACCTCGAAGGCAAACGCATGTATAATAGTCCCTCCTATCGCTCCCTCCTCGGCAACCCGGAATCACTCTACGGCACCGATTCATTTCAGGAAATTCATCCCGAAGACCGCGACCGCATCCGCGCACTCTTTCACGACACGGTGCGCACGGGAATCGGACAGCGGGCGGAGTACCGTTTTGTTCTTCCCGACGGCAGCATACGCTTTATCGAGTCACAGGGCAGTGTCATCAGAGATGAAGAGGGCGCCGTTATCAGGGTAATTGTCGTATCACGAGACAGTACGGAGAAAAAACAACTCGAGAAGCAATTCCTTCGCGCGCAACGCATGGAAAGTATCGGTACGCTTGCCAGCGGAATTGCCCATGACCTCAATAATGTGCTATCGCCGATTTTACTGTCGGTGAGCTATTTGAGTACCAAGCTTACCGATGCTCAAAGCCAAAAGATGCTGCAGATGCTTGAGACATCGACCAAGCGCGGGTCGGCACTTATCCGGCAGGTTCTCTCCTTTGCTCGCGGTGTCGAAGGGGAATTTACCATCGTCCAAGTACGTCATTTAATTGAAGAAATAGGAAAAATCATCACGCAGACATTCCCGAAGTCGATTACCTTCCATACAAAATACACCACGAATTTACCGACGATTTCCGCCGATTCGACGCAAATACATCAGGTGCTGATGAATCTCTGTGTCAATGCGCGCGATGCAATGCCGAATGGCGGAAAAATTGAAATCGAAGCGGAAACGATCGAACTCGACGAACAGTACGTGCGCATGCACCTCGATGCAAAACTCGGCACCTATATCGTGATCACCGTCACCGACCAAGGCATGGGAATCCCGCCGGTGGTTCTCGAGCGGATATTCGAACCGTTTTTCACGACGAAAGAAATCAACAAAGGAACCGGTCTCGGACTCTCCACCGTGCTCACGATTATCAAGAGTCACAAGGGATTTATCAATGTCTATAGCGAGCTTGGCAAGGGCACGACGTTCAAGCTGTACCTGCCGGTGAGCGATGACGGCAGTCGGCAGGCCGAACTCGATGTGAGCGTGGCACTTCCCCACAGCAAAGGTGAGTGTATATTAATAGTCGAAGATGAGGAAAGCATACGCGAAATAACGAAAGTAACCTTAGAAGCGCATGGGTACAAGGTTCTCACCGCGGTTGACGGCACCGAAGCACTCGCCACCTATGCTCATTACGGCGACTCGATCGCCCTCGTCGTCACCGATATGATGATGCCCTATATGGACGGCACGGCGACCATCCGTGCGATACAAAAGATGAATCCGCAGGTAAAAATCATCGCCGTCAGCGGCTTAAAGCAGGACAGCGATATCGTCACGCAGGACAGGGTTGTTTTTCTCCATAAGCCCTATACTTCCGAGAAGTTATTAAGTATTATTGGGGAGATGCTGCGGAGGGTGTAGGTGGGGAAAGAGATTAAAATAATACACGACACACACCATGTTTCTTATGCCATATGGGTAGGACAGTATTCGGGGAATATTTCACACAAAATTATTCACATTTTTCAGAATTGATGATACATTCTCTACTATCGTATAACGAGTCGAATACGTTGGATTCGTTCTCTCAACTACAAAATGCAGGGCAGGGTACAGGTAATTTATGTGACACAATACACCGTACTCTGTTCACGCTTTTCGAGCAGAAGTACAACAACCCAAGCGCCGACATCAACACACTCGCCGAAGAAATACACGTAAGCCGCCGATGGCTCTACGAGCAGACCGTGCGTCTAACCGGAAAAACGCCGAGCGAGTACCTCAAATGTCTTCGCATGCACGCTGCCTGTCCGCTGCTCCAATCAGGAAAACCATTAGTCGAAGTGAGCAAATCTGTGGGCTACGCGCATACCAAAACATTTTATTCAAGTCCATTAGTTCTAATTCAAAACACTCTATGATATACCGCGCCTTACTCATTCTCGGCACGATTCTCCTTATTCATACTCTTGCGTTTGGTCAGCCGACTACTGTAGTTACTCATCCACCTATTGCGTATTTTACCTCGAAAGGTGAGCCGCTTCCACCGCAAGCATTTGTTCGGCATGAAACATCATATTCTAAAAAAGCGCCACAAATTCTTGCCAATGAAATCACTGCGATGGCAGGACATTTTCGTGTGACCTTCAGCGGTGAAACTAATGATCCCGCCGGGGGATACTTCCATCCACAACTCGGCGAAGCCCGCCGGAATGTACTCCTTGCAGTACTCACTGATATTTCAACACTTATCAAAAGACCTCACCTCATAAACGATACAGTTGATATTCTCGCACTCTGCGCATATCGCCGTGATGGCACTGCAGCCCAAGCCACTGCTATCTATGCCGACGACCCTGCCGGACAAAACGGTATCCTCGACGGCGCTGTGTGGACGACGCTCAACTCCGGCGTCGATGCGTTCAAATATCTCCCTCAAAGGCCTGCCTATCACGGTATCATTGAAATCAACACAGCCAATACGTTTAATCTTGATTATAATGCCACCACCTTTTCGGGAATTGACCTCTATACTGTTCTGCTGCATGAATGCCTTCATGCCCTCGGCGTAGCCACTTTCATTCAATCCGACGGCTCAAGTTTGCGCGGTGGCGGCTACTATACACGATTCGATACCTTCGTTCATACTGCCGACGGGCGCTCGCTCATTGAGCGTACCAATCAATGCTATGCACTCCATTATAATAGTGCAATTCCACCCGCAACGTTCCAAATTCCTTGCAGTAATAACTCGCCATCATTGGTATTTAAGGGGAAATTTGCGACTCAATTGCCGCTCTACACTCCTCGTGGGTTTTCTTTCGGTACAAGTATCTGCCATATTGATACCGATTGCGGTGCAACAAGTGTGATGTCATATTCCATTCAGCATTCTATCGCTCGCCGTGCTCCGACTGTTTCTGATGTACAGATGGTAGCTGACCTTGGATACTCCATCACAGGTAGCTATGGCAATCCTAACAATGGCGGTGGACGATTTGCGACGTATCCATCAACCTCTGAACTCACCGCTGCCGGTAACGATGAATTAATCGTCCGATTCGACGAGACAAAAAGCAGGATGTTTAATTCCGAAGATTTACTACAGAATGATGTCGGTGTTTCCGAGGTACGGTGTATGGAAGTTATTGGCGGTGATGCTGTTGGCAGGGTAGCGGTTGCATCCGACTCACTCAAAACACTCTATGGTAAGGAGTATATTTTCGAGCGCGGACCAGAATTTGCGGGAATTGCAATCATCCGATACATAGGAGTGAACACAATCACCGGCGCAGAGAGCAATACTGCCTATTTTGTGATACGGGTACAGTTGGTTCGCTATAGTAATTGCCCGCCAAAGGAGTATCTCGGTCTCTGCAATAGTGGCTTTGAACTGGCAGCAGGCGGAGGAGCGTTTGAAGATTTTAGTGTATCAAATCACTGCTCATCGTTATCACCGCTTACAGCATGGGAAAACATGCCTTTTACTCCTGATATTTATGTTCGAAAAGGGAGCGGGAGGATAAATTTAAGGACAAATGGTTTGTTCCCATCAGATACTATTCAACTAATCAGAATTGCTCCGATAAAGCCAGAAACATGGGATAATGATCCTGCAAACGAGGTCATGGTTGGAGTTATGAATAAAATGGTAACAAATTTTCCTCCGGACACTTCCATTAAACACTTCATCAATGAAGGACTTATTCAATCTTTTTACCCCAAAAACATGGATACTATAGGCGAATATGTATTAGAACTCCATGCTTATACACCAACATTTAATAAATACGATATTAATGCTGCAAGATTATCAGTAAATATTGTTGATTATAATGTCTGTGCACGTTATCCCGAGTATAAAGGTATTATAGATAGTCCTCCAGATTTTGGAGGTATGATGGTTTTAGATACCACCTTCACCCATTCACTATGGCACAAATTACGCAGCAAGCCCTTTCGCTTTAGAACCAAGGACTTTACCCAACTCATCCTTTACGCCAACAAGCTCAACCTTTCGGATACGAACCAAGAGTATGATAACTATATCTTTATGGATGATGTACGGCTGCGTCCTGCCGGTTATGGGCTCGATGTACTGCCTGTGACCTATTTCCCATGTTTAGGCGAAGAAGTACCGTTTGTGATTACTGTATGCTGGGATGCTGCTGAATACATTCGCCCTCTCACACTTCACGCTAATTTGCCTGATGGCTTGGAGCTCATTGACGGAGATTTTCACAATGAGAATGGACTGATTATTACTCATCTCAATGATACAAAAGCCGATAGCAATGGATGCTTCACAACCGTTCTCCGCACACGCGTGAAGGGCGATACACGCTTCTTGAACCGTGCGCAAAAAGTGCAGATACTTCCCGATGCTGTGCCTATAGAGCAAGCAGAACGTCTTGGAAAAACATCCGTGAGCGTCACTCCATCTGTTCCGGCGATGAGTGTTCACAAAGCCATCACCAAAGTCCGGGAAACAGACTCTGCCGATTATTTTTCAGTACGAACTGTTGTATGCAATTCGAGCACCGAACCGGTTACGGGCGTGTTGGTTACCGATTCACTGTCATCACTCGTGCGGATAATGGATACTTCGATTCGACTCAACAACCTACCACTTATCAACATCCCGCCGAACTATAATACAAAATATCAAAAGAACGGGAATTTGTTCTCGTTTCGTTCGTTTGACTTATCTCCACGATTCGTATCATCGACCGATAGCGGTTCAGCATGTGCTGTTTTGGAGTATATCGTGCAGACACCTCCTCATTTCAACCTATTTTCTATCCCTTCTACCATAAAAGCATTGGGCAGTATTTGCCAGATAACAACATCCACATCATGGGGCGGTCAGCGTCTCGGAGGCAGTACAGCAGGCGTGCCTACGATCCTTGCTATTGCACCCAATCCTGTCGATGATCATGCTGTGATTAGTATAGATATTCCTGTCGCTGGTGAGTATTCCTGCGTAGTCTATGATGTTCTTGGCAGGAGTATTCAAACGCTCATCGACGGGTATATTGATTCTGGTCGATACCAGTTTACGGTGGTAACAAGCGACTGGGTATGCGGTTCGTACTGTGTACAATTACGCGGAAACACCGCCACCGACGGCAAGCTATTGAGCGTATGGAGATGAAATTTCCAGAAACAAGCAATACCCTGTAACACCTTTACAAACCTATACTTCTCTGCCCTCTTAACAAGCAATTTCTCCCCAATAAAAAAATATTTCACCTCCACTGCAACCTTTTCTACAGTATCAGACACTTTGCATTGTGTGAAGCATCATTTTCACCTTCACACTATAGTAGCGGTTACTACTTTTCACCATTATTTTTTTTCCTCACCACCATAATTTAGGTTGTATCACATTTTCACAGGTGATGTCAAAGAATCCTTTTTACAGCTCATGGCAGCCGGCGGTATTTTTCTCGCTGCACGGATGATGGCCTGAGGATAAACCAACCATAGCAGTCGAGAAAAAGAACCATACGGAGATCGCCATTTCTCCGTGACCAATTTGCCGGGGCAAGTATCACTATTATTTTTCACACTTGCCCCGGAACAACCTTTACTTCAATCTTCTTATTGTTACACATTTACGACTGGAATTCTTCATGAGAACTTTCACACTCATCGCCGTGGCCCTACTACTGTCACTCACTTGTCTTCAATCTGCTAACGCACAATGCCCCACCCCTGCCCCCAATGATTATCCGAATATTCCTTTTATAGGCTCATACTCAACAACTATCGAATCTCCCCTCGGTAGCGGCTGCTTCATCACTTTTCAATGGTGCTGGAGAACGACTCCTTTTAATGGTGGAGAAGTAGAAATCTATATAGGTGCCATTTCACGGGGGCATGGATGCACCGGCTCATACGATATGAATGACCTTATTCGCATTGCTTCCCGGCATCTTATCGTCAATTTACACCCTTGGACATCTACAGATGGAGGAATGGGGGCTGCTGTAAATACTCCTATTCCACCATGTCCTGCTATGAGTAAAACCATCTATCGTATCCTCCATGCAAGTTGCTATTCTGAGGAATTTTTTGATCCAACCACTGCAACTTGGGTTCGCACTCCTTGCGGCAATGGTAACATCGGCCGTTGTGAAGAACAATGGCGGGTGTGCTATGAATATGTCAATGGTGTTAAGCAACTTAACGAAACATTAGTCAGCATTGTCAACAATGGAGCCACATGCCCTGCTACTACCCATGATGCAGCCGGTAATCCTATCCCTTGTCTCCGTATATGTCAATAGTAGTTTGAATATAGTGGCAAAGCTAAGTAGTTCAATCGACGTAAGCGGGCAGTGACACTAACCTAATAAGTTACTTACCACTTCTGCCCGCTTTATTTCATTATCCTTTATATTATTATTACTGATTATGAAAACTTCTTTGATTCTTCTTCTTCTCACATTTATAACAATTGCAAATATATGTAATGCTCAGTGGATTCAATACGATAGGAATGCCACTATCAGCGATTCAATGAAAACCAAATCATACGCTAAAGCCATCGTAATACTCAGCAATGGTGAAGTTGTTTGTGGGTTTCAACAAGGTCTGTTTAGCATCAATAAAGATCTATGGGAATCTTTTTTCGTCGATGCAGACAACCCACAAAGTTATGTAGGTGAAGTGGTAAATTTGGTCAAAGATTTGCATGACAACTTATGGGTAGCTACCACCTACGGTCTCAAATATTACGATACAAAGCTTCGTAAAATGACAAAGTACTATAATGGTAAGGCTTGGGCATATGATCCATCCGCTACTTCGGGTAACGACCCCAATTACTATTCTGTCAATAGTCTTGCCATGGATAGCAGCGGTGGACTCTGGCTTTCAGGTATGTCCAATGCTATGTCACTTTCAAGGTTTTATGACGGGAAGTGGACACAATACCCTATCTTGAAGGATGCGAAGGAGTTCCCGATCTATGGAATTGCCGGTGAGGTAGGTTCAGCGTCGATGGAAATCGACAAACATGGTATTATCTGGTATTTGGCCTACGGTGGCATTGTGCGCTTCGACCCCATCACAGGCAATCGCACATTATTTGACACACTCAGAATTGACAATCAAGTCATTACATTTACCAGTGCAGGGAAAATTCACATAGCTCGTGATGGTAAAATATGGATGAATGCTCAGCCTGACTACATCCTCAATTTTAACCCCGACAACTCCGAATGGACAGTGCTCGACCGCAAAGAAATACCAAGCATACGTCCTGATGATGCGCAGCGAAGTATTTTCGTCACGTCGGCAGCCGAAGATAATCAAGGTAATTTATGGGTAACAATGCATCCTGACTATTTAGCTAAGTATAATAAACAAACCAAGAAATGGCTGAAGGTGCAATTACCTCCCGGACGTTACGCCGATCAAGGCGTAGGTAATTTCCTCGAGTACGGACTCACCGTCGATAAGAAGGGGCAAGTATGGGTAGGCACACGCGGTGAAGGCGTCGTCGTCTATACAGGAGAAGCTAATGGCGTCGAAGGACAGCCAAAGCTTGATGACGCACTCGCACACACATGGATATTTTCGGTGGTGCCGAATCCTGTTTCGAAGCATGCAACGGTTGGCATATTTACCGATCCGCAGTTTCAGTCATCGTTTCATGTGGGCTTATACTCCATGCTTGGCACCGAAGTGCTCGATGTAACTGCTGCCGCGCACATTGACTGGACCACAGGGCGTGGCACTGTCGATATCACCACCGGTCACCTGGCCGAAGGAGTATATCTCCTCCGTGTTTCCAATGGCGGCGACAACTCTGTTTCGCTGCTCACCGTAGCACGGTAACAAAAGAACCCGTGATGAACGCTGCACCATCACGGGTTCTTTGTCTATACTCTGTACCTTCAACACCTACACTATCCTCCGGCTGAAGCGGGACTTGCTCTTGACTCCCCATCTTGAGTAGCCTGCTTTAGCCGCATGGAGGTGAGGGGATGCCTAACTATGTTTTGGAATAAGGTAATAAGGTTTTATCATTTCGGCGAATGTCCTTGCGCTACTGAGGTTTAATGAATACCTAAGGTTTTCTGCTCTCCTACTGAGGTTTAATAAACACCTAAGGTTTCTGCTCTCCTACTGAGGTTTACCATTTTCACCTATAATCGTACGTAGCATGGCCCCTAATCCCCAAACGTAATCCCCAAATCCTTCGCCGTGAGGATAATATCCGAAGTCGTAGGCACGCCACGCATCTTGCCGGCTACTTCACTGAACGGAACACAATGAATGTGCGATGATTCGAGACCGACCATTACGCCGGACATACCGTCGGCAAGAGAACGTACCGCAGCAGCGCCAAACCTGAGCGAAAGCAACCGGTCAAATGTCGTCGGAGCACCGCCGCGCAATAAATGCCCGAGCACGACCAGCCGTGACTCTTTTCCGGTGAGGGCTTCAATCTGCTTCACCACACGTTCGCCGGCACCTCCGAGACGTTCGGCTTGACCAATCGACTTCCCGATAATCGACGTTTCACCATCGACCGGTTTGGCGCCTTCTGCCACCACGATAATCGAGAAATGGCGTCCGCGCGCGTCTCGCTCCTGCACCTTCGCCGCAATTTTATCAATCGAATACGGTATTTCCGGAATGAGAATCGCATCAGCCGTGCCTGCTACTCCTGCATGAAGAGCTATCCACCCTGCATACCGTCCCATCACCTCCACCACCATCACCCGATGATGCGCCTCAGCGGTCGAATGCAGGCGGTCGATACACTCGGTTGCAAAGCTGACGGCGCTGTCAAAACCGAACGTAACCTCAGTACCAAAGATATCATTGTCAATCGTTTTCGGCACGCCGACCACCGGGAACCCTTTCTCGACAAAGGCATTAGCGATTTTGAGCGAACCATCTCCACCGATCGCAACGAGCGCGTCAATTCCCTCTTCGCGGAACCGTCCGAGCAATTCATCGACACGATTGATTTCAATATACGAGCCGTCCGCCTGCCGCACCGGATAATGGAGAGGATTACCACGATTCGTAGTGCCGAGTATCGTGCCACCCAAATGCGTTATCCCGCGCACCGACTGATGAGTCAATGGTATAAGCCCATTGTGCGGGTATTCGTCGGGCTGCAGGATGCCATTGTATCCATCACGAATACCCACACATTCCCACCCGCGATGCAACGCAGAATGCACTGCCGAGCGTATCACGGCGTTCAACCCCGGAGCATCACCGCCACCGGTATTCAAAGCTATTTTTCTAATTGCCATAGAGATTTTCCTGTAATAATAAGTAGTTTTTTTATGAAATATAATTTAATTAACCGCAAATTTCGCTATGGTTTACGCAAAGTTCGCAAAGTGATTCTCTGCGCCCTTTGCGCCTTTGCGTTAAAAATCTTTTTGTACCATCAATATGTAAATTTCACGTTGAATGCTACCATATTGATTATTCACCGCACCAAAGCACTGACCCCGGGTCCGAAGTAACAAAATAAATGAACCCCACATTTACCAAGACAAACAAAACCGTGCCTATCAGAATCCGCTTGTTCTTCGTTTTGACTATCATACCCAAAAGTGCTGTGATGCTAATAAAGAAATTGAAAAAACAGAGCATTATAACGATGAAGTTGTTTAGGATTATTTTTAGAGCCGATTTTTGGGGTAGAAAACATGCTGACTATGACCGGTATGCTGTATTTCCAAATGAAAAACAGGCGTCTTAGCCGCCCTCAACTATGGAGGTAAAGCAATGTTTCGCTCTCCGTTGAAAATACTAAACAACTTCAATGTAAATACTCCCGGTGATACTATGCAAAAACTCCCGCAACCATAATGGTTCAAAAACATCCGATGTCGGCAAATGCCCATTGACAAGCAAACACGTAACGATAAACATGCCGTACACCAAAAACCAAAGTACATGAATCGAGCACAGTGCAAGTACGATCTTGACAAATGTCTTTTCAATCGGATTCATGGATGTATTGGGAATATAGCATCGAAAATCATCACATTGTGGTGTAGTATTGAAGAGTTTACTTCTCAAGCCCTTGATAGTACTGCTCAAGTTCTAATTCATAAACTGCTGATTTAACTACAGTAAATAAATTGACATACGTATTCTCCATGTCTCCACCGTTAATTATATTATTTGTAATCTTTCTCCCGTTGTAATTGATCCATGTTGAAAATTCTAAACCATATCCAAGTTTGTCCCTGATATTTGCTTCAGGTCTATTGTTGAGTATATCGTACAGTTTGTTCACTATTAAATTGTAAGCTCCTCCACTCACTTTTCCTAAATACTTTTTGTCAGAATAATTTGTAAACTTATAGACTTTCCAATAAAAATCATAATGATGTTCGCCATCAGGGTATATAACTGGCTCTTCAATATAAACAAAAAGATACTGAGTTGTAAACCTATTTAGCCAAGGAGGGGGATAGCATGTGGATTCGTATCGTGAGATTGAAATAAGAAAATAATGAGTTGTATCCTCTTTCAAATCACTACTGATTTTGTTATTCAAATTAGTAAAATCATTGGAACTACTATATGTCTGTAAAGTATGCAGAAGGTTCTTATCCTTAGTTAATCTATGAGAGCAACCGGCAAATTGTATAATCGAGAATACTCCCATCAATATGTATGTAAGAGGCTTGAATTTCATAGTTCAGCTTGGTTTTTAAACGTGTGTTCTCATTATCGCGGTTGGTACAAGAATAGAATCATCCCCCAACACAACCCAACCCAAATTTAACCGCAAAACTCGCAAAGGGTTACGCAAAGTGCGCAAAGGATATTCTCTGCGCCCTTTGCGGCTTTGCGTTAAAAATCTTTCCAGACCTAATGCCGCACCACCACCGGTATCATCTGCACATCCCCATGCGCGTGAATTCTCACGAAATACACACCTTCCGGAACTTCCTCGACCGGAATATGCGCGCTATTTGTAAAGTGCTTCACCGCAAGCGGGAGCGCGCGACCGAGGAGGTCGGTGATTTCTACCGTGAACTCACCTGTGCGGATGATTTCCAGCGCGTTTGTCGCGGGATTCGGGTGAATCGTGGCGCGCTCGCCCTGCTTCACCTCTTCCTCAACGCCTACTTTATCAATGCCTTCGCCGAGGAGTGCGATTTTCGCCGGTGACCCTGCGCCATTGTATGAGCACACAAGCTGCGCGCTCGTCTTGCCAATCGAGGTCGGTGCGAATCTGAGCGAAATCGTGCGGGACTCACCCGGCGCGAGCGTCACAATACCGCCACCCGTGAGCACTTTGAACTGCGCCGTGTCGAGCGCGAGAGCGAAACTCACCGTTAGAGGTAAGGTATTAGAATTTTTAATAATTGCATTCACGGTCGTATCTCTTGCCGAGCCAAGAGCTACTTTGCGGAAGTCGATATCCGCCGACAACACCTCAGCCGTTAATACTGCCTCGCCGCTGAGCAGTATCGGGAAACTAAATCCACCGACATACACCTCCGCAACGGAAGTCCGCTTGCCGACTTTTGTGGGCTTGAACTGTACCTCAACCGTGCGGCTCTCGCCGGACTGCAGCATGAACCCCGAAAAACCATTCGTCGCCGAGAAGTCTTCTGCATTGCCGCCCTGAATGCGGATACTGTCGATGAGAACAGGTCGAGTGCCGGTGTTCTTAACGAAGTTTTTGACGACCGAATCCTTCGCACTGCCGAACTGCACCTGCTGAAAGTCTATTTCATTTGTTTGAAGCTGCGGCTGCTCGATTTTCCAGACATTCTCAGAAATTACCTGCTGAATTTCTGTCGAATCAATATCCCAAATACGCACCGTGCTGTCGCTGCTCGTGCTGATAAGGCGCCGCCCTTCGGGACTAAACCCAAGCGTCAGGATAGCATTCGTATGACCACGCAACGTACGCAGCAGCCCACCGGTCTCTACCTCCCATATCTTAATGATATAATCCTTTCCACCCGTTGCGAGCAAGCGACCATCCAAGCTAAACGCCACCGCGCTCACTGCGCCGCCATGATCAAGCGTTCGCTTGATTTCCCCTGTTCCCGTATGCCAAACCTTAGCCGTGTTATCTTCACTGCCCGTTGCCACATAGCGGTCACCTGCGCTCCAGGCAAGCGAACGTACTTCTGCTGTATGACCGACTAAGCGTATGGGAGCATTGAGGATAAAATTATAGACCACACCCGTTGAATCACCGCCGATTGAGGCGATACGATTTCCGGACGGACTCCATTCACACGCGTAAATCGTTCCATTATGTGCCGCTACCGACTTGATGAGTTTGGCGGGTTGGGATGTTTCCTTCGACACATCCCACATTCGAAGCGAATCACCGCCGCCGGCTACACCTTTTTGCACGGCGATGACATTTTCGCGTGTCGGACTCCATTTATGCATTGTGAACACGCGGAACGAGTCGGCGCCATAGTCTTCAAACGGGTCTTCGAGGCGGCGGATTAAGAAGGCATTCTCATCCAAGATATATCCGTCGCGGGTGAGGATTCTATCGCCGGCGGGATTCCACAATTCAAAGAGTCCATAATTTGTAATTACTTTCTGACCCGTTGAATCATTAAAAATTGAAATTGAATTACCGTCATATTCCATCGCAATCAAGCGCTTGGCTGTATTCCACCCGATACGCGTGAGTCTGCTGCCGGGTCCGCGATAGGATGTAATTGGCAGACCGGACTCCGAATACCAGACTTTGGAGGAGTTATCGGTCAGCGCCACGGTCATGAGTTGATTACCCGTTGAATTCCACTGCGGCATCCTGCTTTTGGGGAAGACCACCGTGGTCGCAACGGAGTTCGTCGGGCGGAGTTGGGTAATTCTCATGCGGCAGCTGTCGCTCACTCTATAGGGCACCTGCCATGTGCGCGTCAGTCCGGTCGCACGCTCTGCGAGGGTGGTCCAGCTGTCGCCATTATTGGTGCTCACTTCAATTCTCATCGTGTCTTCCGGCAAGACTCCTGCCCACTCAACCGACGGTCTCTCGCCTACACCATAGCGTTCACCGCCATTCGGCGTGATAAGTCGGAGTGACGGTACACTTGCCCTCTTAAACGGAAAGCCGCCCGAGACCTGCACCGTCGTCGGCAGGCAGGCATTATGAGCAATCTGTATTTCAGAGAAAGAATACCCCGAATCGGTTGGGGCAAATTGCACGGTGAGAATGCGGGAATTACCCGGTTGCAGCACAAATGGCGGCGCCGTGCCTCCGTAGGTAATCACCGAGAAGCGCAGGTCAGAAGAGGTAATTTTCCTGACAATGACCGGGTAATTTCTCGCTGTAATGGTCACTGTCTGCTGCGCCGTAGTCTTGGGAGGAAGCGCCCCGAACGCCAGAGAAGAGGTGCTCAACGCAAGATCGATAAAGGAATTATCCGGCGCAAGATACATCGCCTCTGCCAGCACGGCAGTAACCGGAATCGACACGGCTACCCGGCGTTCACGCGTGCAGGAAGAGTCGGACATCCAGGTAATTTCACATGGCTCACCGCCCTGTATCTTTTGGTGTAATTCAAGTGCAAATTTCCGTGCATCGGCGGACGTGCGAATGCTCGTCACTACCACGCCGCCGGTTGCGGATGCAATGCCTTGCAACGTGGTCATAATACCACGTTCATCGGCTTGATTGCCACCTAAAAGCACCACATGGAACGTGATACTATCTGCCTTGCACAAGGCCACACACTGCGCCGAGTCGGCCGGTGAAAGACGTCCCCACTGTCCATCGGTCACGACAAGAACATGGCGCTTGAACTCTCCTCCGCGCGCAAGCACAAGCGCACCGGTCTGCGGATGGAGTAATTGATCGAGATAGTCATTCCCCCCGGCCGGTGACAGCCCGGCAATAGTCTGAAGAATTTTGGACTTATCTGTTGAAAGGTCATGGAGAATATATCCCTTACGATCAGCCATCTGCAGGGTAATCTGCGACGGCGGCGAGGCCATTGCATCCACTAGTGACCGTGCATATTCCTTGGCAAGGAGCATGGGCTGTTCGGAAAAAGGGTCGGCGGTGGCTGCCATCGAACCCGATACATCGATGCTCAGTGTGAGGGATATCTGCTTGACGTTTGGCGCAGGACAAGTCACGGACGTTACAGTTCGCGATATGCCGTTTTCCGTCACAATGACCTTGGCAGGTGTGAGATTCGGCACAGGACTTCCATCCTTTTGAAAGGCATAGATCTTCGCTTTGACCGTAGGGAATTGACTCTCATCAATACCAAAGACGGAAAGCGATTGGCCGGCAGCACGCAGAGAGAGAAAGCACGCTAAAAGCACGCAAAGAGTAGAAAATTTCATTGGTTACCTGTTGAATAATGGGTTCGCGGAAAATCATTCATGAGTTCACTGCAAAATAATGAACTTCGGTGAGGTGGAGAGCAGAAAAAGTTGGTTCTCTCTCAATTTTCAGGAAATTGAATGCAGTCTGTAGGAGTGAAGTGCATGCGCCTCTGTTGTGCTAGGGTTTGAGAGAGTCCTATTCGTACCAATACCGGAAAGAGGTTCAGCCCGCTCAGTTGTTTTCAACCATCCGTAACTACTTGCTTATCATACGTCTGCACGGTGAAAAAGCAATAGAACATGTATAAAGTACGGTCGGAGCTGTAAATGTTGACTGTCAGTTGGAAACTATGGACAAGGCAGAAACATCATAGTTTCTTCACTTCACGTACAAGTAACGATTGGACTGCGTGCCATGATTGTAGTTGAGCAGGTGATGTGGCGCTAAGTGTAACCTCTTCTTCAAGATTAGCATCATCAAAATACGTTAGGGCTAGAATAGTATGTAAGCTATCGGCATTGGGGTATTTCTTTTCAAAGCATTCAACCATTTCGGGTAGTGTCATTACCTGCATAAGAGCAGCAATATCATAGAAATCTTTCCGCGCGCCACGACCTCCAACTGCTGATAGCTTCATTGCTACACAATCCGGAAGAGAATAGAGGCGAATACCATCAATTACTTCGATTGCCCCAAGTTGATTGTACCGATGTGCGAGGCAATCCAGCTTTACACCTGCTACCTGTGCATTGATAGTATTGGGTTGAACACGGAATTGACTAATAGGTTCGCTCCGCTGAATGCTCTCAGCAAGTGCTTGCGCATCAAATCCCACAGACGTGAATAAATCAATATCATACGACACTCGATGCCCGAAACGCAAAGCGAGAGCAGTTCCACCAGCGAGTGCAAATGGTTGCAATGCATCAAGTTTCATAAGACGAATTAATAATTCCAGTGCTTCTTTTGGTACTGAATCAGTGTATAGCATCGAAAGTCCTCCTTGGGTACATCAAAATATGCCGAACAAAACGCGAGCACGTATTTATCGAGCGAACGGGCTTGCAGTACTTCATCGCGTATAGTATCCTTGCCATAGAGCTCTTTAATTGCCTGCCAATCCTGAAGCGTTCCGCGCTCAAGCACGCGAACGATAATTTTCCGCTTATGCTTTTGGAGGTCTAGCGACTCAAGATTAGAATCCCAAAAGAGTGATTGCCGTAAGAGTGTGTGCATTGCCTGCCTCGTATCCTATCACTATGATTATTCACCAATTATATGCGGCAAAAATACGGTATCTGATGGGAATTATATGCTGTGGAATTTCGGTGACTTGAATTATACATTACAAAACATCGTACATAATTACTACCCCGACAAATGAACAAAAAAAATAGCCCACGATATTCATCATGGGCTACATGCTGCACTCTTCATCTCAGCGCTACACTCGCGCATTGAGCCACTTCTTCCGTGTGAGTTCGATAAATGCTATGCCGGTGAATAAGATATATCCGCCGACCACGCCGAACCATATACCCTGCGGACCTAATCCCGTGAAATGCGACAATGAATACGCAAGCGGCACTTGCAAAAATATGAGCGAACCACCCACGATAATCATACTGCGGAAGGATGCACCCGCACCGCTGATAACCCGCGTCGTTACAAGCCCTACGCCAAAGAAGATATAGCCAAAGACAGCAGTGTGCAAGTAGCGCGTCGTCTCTTTGATAATCGCCGCGTCCTTTGTAAAGATTCCTGCAAAATGATCGCCGAAGAGAAAGACCCCTGTCGCCAGGACCGCAATCACCATCGATACCTGCTTCATTGCCGAACGGTGGAATAAAAATACGCGTTTGATATTGCCGGCGCCTAAGTTCTGTCCGGTCGCCGTTTCCATTGCAATTCCAACGGCAAAGACAGTCATAAAGACAAATAAATCAACCTTTAAACCCAGCGTATAGGCAGCTACAACGCTTGTACCGAACGTACTTGCAAACTTAAAGAGCATAATCCGCGAGATACTCACCGAGAACATCTGCAGCGATGCCGGTATTCCCTGCTTGGCAATTCTCCAAATCAGCGCGAGGTCTAGCGATAACTTATCCATCATCAAGCGGATACCGGTTTTGCCGGAAATGAGCATGCTGACGGAAATAATCCCGCCAATAAGCTGTGCGCCTGCCGTTGCAAGTCCTGCGCCTGTCATGCCTAAGGCTGGAATTGGTCCTACGCCAAAGATGAGAATCGGCGCAAGAATAGCATTAATCACCGTCGTCATTAATAATATCATCATCGGAAAGACGGAATTGCCCGATGAGCGTACGATGGAGTTAATTTGAAAGGTGAGGAAATTCCCCGGAACACCAAAAAGCAGGGCTGACAGGTATAAGCGGGCTAATCGCGCGACTTCGGGTTCTAAATTCATCGCTTTCAGCACAGAATCAAGTCCAAAATAGAGTCCGACGGCAAGCGATACCGAGAATATCAGCATCGACAGCACAGCTTGTGTGGCGGTATAATTCGCGCCTTTTCGGTCGCCTTCTCCCATGCGACGGGCGACGATAATACCGGTGCCAATTGCGAAGCCGCTGCCGAAGTTGAAGATGAAGAACCCCAGCTGTTCGCTCACGCCGATAGCTGCGATAGCGGACGAACCCAGCCGACTGACAAAATACGTGTCGATCCACGAGTACAGCATATTGACCAGGAAGCTAAAAGCAAGCGGAATGGCGAAGGTGCGGAGCGTGGAGTCGATCGGACCATTGAGCAGATCGACCTTTCCTCGCTTGAATTGTTTGGGGGCTTGTGTTTGTTCGGCTGGCGCTGACTCTTCCATAACGTCTTAGAATATTTCGGCTTGAATAATAAAAAAAACAACCTTACCGCAAAAAGTAAGGTTGTTTTCGGATGCAATCGGGCGGCTATGACGCAATCTCGGTTGAAATGTTGCTCTCGTATGATAACTTTCTTGTCGGTTATTTAAAATTTCGTGCAGTGAATTTCCGGCGCGCGCTGTATTTTAGTTGTTAATTCTGCTCTCTTTTTTGCAATTGCTCTGAATGATCCCCTTTTTATACACGCTTGCGGCCATCTTATACGGACTTCGTATTTTTACGTTTGTGTTCGGCGCGGCACGCGAGCGGCGCAAGATTATCCCCAATTCACCGGCACCGCTTCCTTTTGTATCGGTCATCGTGCCGGCGAGGAACGAAGAGTCCAACATCGAAACCTGTATTCAATCCTTAGTTTTAAGTAATTTCCCGCCCGACAATTTTGAGATCATCGTCATTGACGACCGCTCTTCTGACGGCACTGCCGACATTCTCCGCCGACTCGCCCAAAAGCTGCCGCTCCTCCGTGTTATTACCCTCGATGAAGCGCGCACGACGGCAAATTTACGTGGCAAGCCCGGCGCATTACAAGCCGGTATTGAAGCCGCGCGGGGCGAAATTCTCCTCATGACGGACGCCGATTGTACGGTCGTCCCCGACTGGATTGCTACGATGGCACGGCAATTCGACAATCCGCGCGTGGGGCTTGTTCCCTCATTTACCCTCATCAAAGCCAAGACTTTTTTCGAGCAAATGCAGGCAATTGAATGGATTATGAATCACACGATGGCAAGCGCGGGCGTAGGACTCAATCAACCGCTCGGATGTTTTGGAAATAATCTGGCGGTGCGACGCGAGGCATTCGACAGTGTCGGTGGCTATGCGAATATCCGTTTTTCGGTGACGGAAGATCTGGCACTCTTGCAGGCAATTTTCGCCCGTGGATGGGAAGTACGCTATGTGTGCAGCAATACAGCCGTCGTCACGACGCTACCGTGTCAGACACTCGGCGAATATATCCGTCAGCATCACCGATGGCTTCGCGGCGGGGTCGATCTCGGCTGGCGAGCAGTGATTTTTGTTGCTTTCTCGGCCTCCCTGTGGATTTGCATTCTGGCAGCTTTCCTCGATGGCGATTGGCTGCTGCTGCCGCTGATATTTGCTATTCGGGTGTTTGGTGATTTTGCCGTGATCTCTCCTTCGCTTGCCATTCTCAAACGGAAGCGTCAGCTTGGGTGGGGATTCCTGGCCGTCGGATTTATTATTCTCCTCGAGCTCGTCATTCCGCTTTCTTTACTCAAAAAAGAAGTCGTGTGGAAGGGGCAAGTCTTTCGGTAACAAAACCTCCCGACGTATTTTTCTACTCTTTGTCTGAAATAATAAACCACATAGTGATTCGTTGCATCCTTTCGCCGATTGCGTCGTAAGAGCGCAACGTTTTTTGTATCAAATTCCACCCGTATTCTATGCATAAATTACATATCCTTCTTCTTTGCTTTGGCTTACTGCTGATTAGCTCCTCCTCGCATGCTCAGTCTTCCTTCGGCCTTTACCTCGGACTCTCTACCCCAAGTGACCAAATTAACAATGTGTATAATAGTGATTTTATCACCGCGCCGGACTTTTCCGGACGCATGCAGCGTGATGCTGCAGCGCTCGGCTATCATGGCGGCGTACGCCTGCGCTTTGGTCTCAGCGAGGAAATTGTCTTCAGTGGCGGTATTTCCTGGTCCCGCTTTCCACAGTCGAAAATCCGCGTGGCCGTCGCGACGGGTACACAATTAGACTCCGTTGTCGGTGAATTGACTACCGTACAAAATATTGTTCCTATTGCCGCCGGTATGAATTACTACCTCGTTCGTAAATCAATTGGAATTTACGCAACCGGTGAATTAACCTATAATTACATCTCCAGCACTATCGACGCTACCGTACAAGGCACGCCCGTGCCGATCGCGCAGAGTCCGACGTATAATCGCGTCGGCGTGGGCTTCGGTGCCGGCGTCGATCTCGATCTCAAGCTCGTCACCATCAATGTTGAAGGAAAGTATAATCTTGTGAATTTTATCGGACGCGAGTCAAGCAACGAACCCTCCAAGTCGTTCGTATCGCTCAGCTTGGGCGTGTATTTCGGTTCGCTCGGGCTCCCCGGAAAATAATCTTCTCTATTCGTAACAACCACAAAAGCCGCTTCACATGGAAGCGGCTTTTGTTGTTCAATAGTGTTCACTCTCACTTCGCTGACGACACTGCAATATTCGGACTTTGAGGATTGACATCAATATGCAGTCTTGATGGTGAAAGTACGACATCCATATCCTCCATCGGGATTGCTCCGAGCAGGCATTCATCGCCGAGTACTAAAGCACCGACAAAACACCGACGATTTTTAAAGCGAACTTCTATCGGACCGCAATACGGCACACGCTGACGCTTCCCGTCAGCCAAGACGACCTCTCGTTGTTCGATTTCTTTGAGGTTCAATTGAAGAGCGACATGCTCAGGGATACACAAATGCAGTGCACCGGTATCGACAAGTGCAGTAACATCAATTGGTTGTAAGTCCAGCTTTGCAGGATTAGCAAGTGTAATTGTTGTGCGGATGAGTCCCATTGAATTTCCCTTTTATGTTACAATTTGGCTTCCGCAATCACCGCCCTGAAATGCCCGATAAACTCATCGACATCGCTTGTGGTAATCGTCAGCGGAGGCAAGAGCCGCACGACATTGACGGATGTGGCATTAGCGATTACTTTTCGGGTAAGTAATGCATTTACGATTGGCTGAGATTCACCATTTAACACGACGCCCTGCATCATGCCACAACCGCGGAGTTCGGTGATTTTCTCCGGAAATTCTCGCTGAACTTCCTGTAGCTTTTCGGTAAGATATGCGCCAACCGTCCATACATTCTCGGTAATTCCGTGACCAAGCTCCTCAAGAACGACGAGTCCTGCCGCGCAGGCAAGCGCGTTGCCGCCGTATGTCGTGCCATGCATTCCGGGTTTCCACTCGTCTGCGACATGTTCACGCGCGAGTATCGCGCCCAGCGGGAGTCCGCCGCCGATTGCCTTTGCCATCGTTACGATATCGGGCGTTGCATTCCGATGCTGAAATCCGTAGAAATGTCCCGTGCGACCGCCGCCTGCCTGCACTTCATCGGCGATGAGGAGGAAGCCGTACTGCTGCCGCAATTCTTCAATCGTTGCGGCGAATTCCTGCGTCGCGAATGTCACGCCGCCTTCGCCTTGCAAATATTCTACTGCAATTGCACAGGTTGCTTCATTGACATGTGCGCGTAATTGTTCGCAATCATTAAACTTCAGCACACGATTATTAGGAAGAAATGGTTCCATCCCGTTTTTATACAACGGTTTATCCATGACGGAGAGCGGAGCGTAGGTGCGTCCGTGGAAGCCGCCGCTGAACCCTATAATCTCTGTTTTTCCGCGTGCATTACCCCATTTACGGGCGAGTTTTACGGCGCCTTCGAAGGATTCCGAACCGGAATTACTGAAATACACCCGATCAAATCCGGTGATTTCTTTTAATTTTTCAGCAAGCTGAATCTGCGGCTCCTGATAGAAATAATTCGACACATGCATATACTTGCGAAGCTGTTTTTCGACGGCTTCGATGATCCGCGGATGACTATGACCGAGCGCGTTGACGGCAATTCCACCTAAAAAATCGAGATAAACATTGCCTTCGGTGTCATAGACTCTGCATCCTGCGGCATGGTCAATTGCTACCGGCAGCCGCCTGTAGGTCTGAAAAATTGCATCATGTTCACGGGAGATAAGGGTAGTATTCATGTGTAGTTATTTTGAGGTACATTGAGGGAAATCAATTATGGACATAGAGTTAACAGTATGTCATTCTGAAGGAGTCTTCGACTGAAGAATCGACACTTGCTAATGGTGTCACATCTTATGACATTGAAGCACATTATGATACTTCGACCAAATCAGTTTCAGGATGAATGTGTTTATTTTGTTGGTATATATTTGCATCTAACTTCATATCGGCATACTTCAAGATTACTTGTAACTGAGTTCTTATTCAACAGATTATAATCCAATAAATCCGAGAATCGTCATCAACGTTCGTAGTGCTCTTGTCGATTCTTCGCTCGAAGACTCACTCAGAATGACAGACTTTTTTGGAAGTAGCATATTCCTCAAGACTTCGTAGTCGTATCACCTTTCGTCTGCCGGCGCATACGTTTAGCGCTTTTGATAATGATAAAGAGAAATACCGCGCAAATAATCCAAAATGGCCATACCGTGACGGCAAATACGATAAGCGAGAGCAATCCATGCCAACCATTAGAGAATCCCCGAGCGAGATTCTCGCCGAAGCTATCTTCTGATGCCGTGGTAGCTTGCGTTAAGCGTTCGTAGTATTCAAGATTCACGGTGCTGAACGTCACCTGATCGCTCAGTACTTGTAATCTCCCCTCGGCTGCATCGATTTCTTCGCGGATTTCATTGATTTTCCCCTGCACTTCGAGGATATCGCTGACGGTGCGGGCTTGCTTGAGGATTTCATAGAACCTACTCTCGGTTTCTTTTTTTACCTTCAACCGCGCCTGAATATCGACGAATTGACCGGTAACATCATCGATGGAAGTATTTTTAGAATCAACACGTTCGGCGATGCTTACGAGTTCTTTGACCAGTGCATCGAATTTTTCATTCCCCACACGAATCACTGCGTGATTTTCGCGGGAATCGCTCGTGTGAGACTCGGTTTGCGAACTAAAATACCCGCCCTGTCGCTTGATAATCTCCTCAATCTGCGAACCTGCCGCCTGAAAGTCCTTCACTCGAATGCGGATAGTCGCATTTTTGATGATTTTCGATTCTTTTTTCGTTGGTGTTGCAGCAGAGTTCGAGCCGGTGTTATGTTCAGTAGAAGTGCTCGCAGCGACATCAAGTGCTGTTCCATTACCTGTACTACTGTTTGCAATTTGAGAATTCAGAAAATTATCTGTCAAACCACTCCTCTGTTGCTCAGCGGGGGGTAGATTTTCAAGTTTCATCTTCGTCTGTGGCACTGTTTCTGAATTCCCCGATTTATTCCAACACCCAGACAATACAACCACGACAAGCGCTAGTGCGGCTATACGATAAAGCAGTAAAGATTTCATAAGCAGGAGAAATAGTAGGCGAAAACGAACATCATTATTCGAGGTCAGCGAGTTTCTTTTTCATCTTGATTGCCAGCACGATAATGCCGCCGAATGCGACGAACATTGCGCCGGAGGCGACGAGGAAGAGCCATTCTTTCGACATAAAATAGCCGAAGAGAAATGCGAATGCCGCCAGTAAATTAGCGACGCCGAGGATCATAGTTGCCTTCTGAACTTTAGCCGCAATAGGATTTTTAGCCATGAGTTTTTCCTTGATAAGTGGGTATAATGGGGTGCAATTTACGAAAAAAGCCGCTCTTTGGGGGTACAAGCGGCTTTTTGGGCAATGTATTTGCGTGGCGGGGAAATGCTTAGAATTGATACCCGAAGCCGATTCCACCGCCCATGCCGGAACGCGAAGATGACCTCAAACTACTCTCAGTCGTCGTGGTGCTTGGATGCTGTATGCCGGCATATTGAAATCCAAAGTCGAAATTCACTCCGAAATGCTCCCAAATTGACAGCTCAAATCCTACCCCCGCACCGATATTCATCGTATGCTCTTTTGACGTGTACACAGTAGTTACCCCGGCAGAAGTGTAGGAGGACTCCGACATGTTGTACCAATAGCTCGTCCCCGCAAAACCATAAAGCCGCGTGCTCGGGGTTTGGATGAAATTCCGCTGTAGTTCAAGTCCTATAAAACTGTAAAAATCGCTTCGACTGTCGCTGTCTTCGGTATAATAAAGCGCGCCAACGGTTTTGGCATACCATTGATTATCAAAATTGTAGCGATACGCCACGCCAAAACCCGTGATAGACGAACCCGATATCCCGATCGAATGATGCATAATCGTCGTAGAGTCAACCGGCGCGGCAGAAAGCATTCCGAAGGTAAACAAACAGGCAAGAAGCAATGAGAGTGTAGTTTTCATAACGCTATACAATAGAATGTGATACTATAGTTGTGAACCAAGAAATTAAAATCGATAGCCGAATCCAATGCCACCGGCAATACCCACACCCACCTCACTCCGAAATATTGGCGTTATCGGTGACGGAGTGCCATCATTTGTATAATACTTCCGCTCGCTGAATGAATACGCAAGTCCTACGTCGAAATTAAAGGAAATCCTCCCGGCAGCAATGAGCTCTACCCCAAATCCTGCCCCTCCCGAATACGTATTTTCCGTGTGACTATAACTGCTAAACCCATAATTTGGAGGATAATCATAACTGCCCTGCTTGTAGAATCCCACACCCAGCAGTCCATAAAGCCGTGTGGCTTCAGTCTTGTAGAGAGTTTTCTGTCCCTCAATCCCGGCCGAAAGATAGAAGTCGTCCGAATCATACGTCGTACTTGCCGATGCACTCATACAAAAGCCCGTAAGCTTCACCCGATAATTATCCGAAAAAATCGCCTGGTAGCTGATACCATAGCCCGACATACTCGAGCCCGCAACACCAATCTGATGATGAAATTCCTGCGTGGCCTGCTCCTGCGCCGTGAGCGTTACTATACCACACAGCAAGAAGATAATGATAGTTTTTAGCATACATATCCTTTGATAAAGTACGAAGAAATATTTAGAATTGATAGCCGATACCAAGGCCACCGCCGATGCCGAAACCCGCTTCACGGTAGTAATGTGAATCGTATATACTATATTTTGGAGCAACGGATTCTCCTCGCGTAACTCTTAAAGAATACAACGCCCCTACTTCAATATTAAAAGCTATGCGCCCGGCTACTACTAGTTCAATTCCAACACCGGCGCCACTGTGATAATAGTTCTGAGTATTGCTCGCACGAGTGTCAATATCGATATTGCTGAGTGTAGTCGATGACAATATTCCCACTCCCACAAAAGCAAAAACACGGGTACTTTTTCCCTTTAAAAGACTCTTCTGCACTTCCAGCCCCGCTTGCGTCTCCGTATCTGTCCTATCATCTGAATTTGAATTATTATCTGTTCCAGTATAATACAACCCCGTACACTTCACCCGGTAATCATCTGAAAATATATACTGATAGCTGATTCCCATACCGGAAATCAACGAACCTGCCACACCAATCTGATGATGAAAAGGAGAAGTTGCCTGTTCCTCCTGCGCCGTGAGCGTAGATACTCCGCATAACAGCATGATGATAAATGCTTTACTCATTGGAAAATCCCCTTGAAAATTTAAAATTTGACAGAAATGCCATAATTCATGCCCAGCTTTTGCGTGCCGTAGGATGCGCTTTGGAATTGATAGACAAGCGCCGTGGCTTCGAGTCCGAAGGAGAGAATAATACGACTCTCGGGTTGCCACATCACGCCGAGTGTGCCCTTGCCGAGCGGACCCGACCGTGTGCCGGCCGCCACGACCTGAGCAAACGGTTGAATACCGCCAAGTGCTTGGATACCATCCATTTCGTAGCGATATAAGGCGCCAATCCACATCACATTCACATTCCTCTCAAACGTTCCGTCTGAACTGAAAATCGGGAACGACTCCTGCCCAAGTTGTCCGCCAAGAAGATGATTCGGCGAAAGGTGCGAGGCAATGCTGATACTCATATTATTGAGCATTGCAGGTGATGCATCACCACGATCTTGCAAACCGCTGTGACCGCTGACCTGCATCACAAGATCGGCGAAATCATCAGCAGGCAACGAAAGTGTATTCTGCGGCGCTGTCAGGCGGCGCCAATCATCCCGACCGAATGGTGATGAGCGATACGAATGCAACGCGCTCATTGTATGCCGAACCGGTATAAGATCCGGCACAATCTTCTTCGTATTTTCTTGACTATTAAGATGTTCGGAAGGTATGTGTGTACGTTCGGAAGGAATGATTCTACTGCTGCTCGTTGGAATTATTCGTTGGCTCGCGATCGATTCATTGGGAATTGAAGGTGTAGCAGATGTCGTATCACGAAACTTGTGTGGAGCTGAAATTGATTGCGGTGAAGCGTCATTTGCAGCAATTGTCGCGCTTGGTTCTGCGCCTGAATTCCACCGCATCACTCCGTACATAATCAGCGCGCCGCCGACTGCCGTGAGGAGTGGAATTCCCCGGGAATTCATGAGCAGCAGCAGCAAGGCAAGCCAACCTGCTTTTTTACGGGATGGTTCGTCCGGCGTTACAAATCCTGCTTTTTCAAACACTTGGCTCGTGAGTTCGGGTGGGGGAACGGTCGTTTCGATTTCTTTCTGAACGGCAGAATTCATCCTGAAGGCGTCGTTAAATTCCGCCTGAAGTGCAGCGTCGGTCGCTAGCGCCGAGAAGAGCAGCGTTCGCTCCGCCTCACTTGCCTCGCCGTCGATGTATAAGTAGATGAGTTCTGAGTAGTCCATTTTAATTCATTCAACTATTGATAAATTACACGAAAATAGATTTATAAGGATGTCATTCTGAGGAAGTCTTCGACCGAAGAATCGAAACTTGATGATGTCCTAAAGGAATAATTTTACAGCATGTTTCGATTCTTCACCCTACGAAGGGTTCAGAATGACAGCATGTTTCTCTCCAAACATACGTTACTATTATATTCATAACGATATTACTACGATTGCCAATTTAACCATCACAAATATTCTTCAAAATAGGGCGCGAGAATTTCCCTGGTTCTCCGCTTTGCCCGCACGACGCGATTGCGCACTGTTGTCAGCGGGAGATTCATGACTTCTGCAATTTCTGCGTACGTGAGTCCGCTGTATAATTGCAATGCAAAGCACTCGCGCTGATCGTCGGGTAATGTATCGAGAGCCGATGCGATGAGTTCGGTAATTTCCTGTGATTCATAGCGATTATCACTCATCGGCAGATGAAAGTCTTCGAGCGAGATCATCGCCGGTTGTGGCGTACGCTTCGAATTCAGTACTGCATTCCGAGCGATGCGCACGAGGTATGCGGCGACATTTTCCACGTCCTGATTGCCGGCACTGCTTTTCAAGAATGAGATAAATATTTCCTGGAACAAATCATCAGCCGCGTGATTATCACCGAGAGCGCGGCGACAATAGAGGAAAATCCTCGTCGAATGGCGCGCGTAGAGTTCGGCAAAACTCACTTGCTTGGTCGCCTCATCGCGCATCATGGCGTAGAGGGCTGCGTCTGAATATGTAGAGATTGATTGTTCCATCGTACAGGCAATGACACAAAGAGCACAACCGCTGATTCATTTCCACAAAAAAAAATAGCGGCATGCTTGTTACAAGCACGCCGCTATTGGCATAAGTTCACTCTCTATAAAGGAATTATTTCAATGTTTGGGAATATTTTTCCAAGAAATCACGTTCGGCAGGGGTGAGCGACTCTGATCCTTGTGAGAAAATTTTATCGAGTAATTGATTGGCATGTTCTTCATCGCTGATTTCCGCTCTATGCGCCTGATAATGTTGTGGAATTGCTGCCGGATAGCGTTTTTGCTGCGGTAAATAGTCGGTTTCCTCCACCGGCTCAAACGGTGCATCGAGAGGTATCATCGGGAATTCCGCTTCTCGTGCTTTGCGTCTGCGGTTCGCCGCTGCCTGCAGGTACATAAACACCGTCAGTAATCCGCAGAATATCCCGAGTCCGCTTTGGAGAACAAGCCCGAAAAACGGTGCTTTATTGAGCAGGACATCGACAAGCGAGAACGTAAAAAAGCTAAAGGACGAAATGAGAATAATGACATCACCGCGGATATGAGCGCCGAAAATTTCGACCGCGCGTCGCGGAAATGACCATAAAAACAGTGTAAGCACGAAGAATGAAAGATGCTCTGCACCTATCAGCGGGAGCATTGAATGCTGAAAGAGGAGCGTATAGCCTACACCAAGAAAACCGGTGAGCCCGAGCATGAAGAGTGGCAGGCGTTTGCGGTAGATTTGCTCTAACTCTTCGGCAAATAAGAACATTGACAGCGACAGCAGGATCATCCCGGCAATACTTGGCGAAGCGAGCGGGAAGGTCACAAGGCGCCACAACTGGAAGTGCTGCAATACAAGCTGTGGATAGAGAGCAAGGTATGACCCTACGAGTCCATTACTGGCAGAATTCAGCAAGAACGCCATCGTGGCGACGAGCAGAAACCGCTGAGAGAATGATCGGAGAGGGCGCATAATAGTAAGAATCAAAAGTAGTTAATCAGTGGAGTGACGAGAGTAACGCATCGACTTGAGACGCAGTTACATTTTCGTGGAATGTTTCGTTAATCGCAATCATCGGAGCGCCGCCACATGCGCCCATACATTCTACCTCTTCGAGAGAAATACGTCCGTCGGGTGTGGTCTCATTGTGCTTGATACCATAGGTGTGCGATACATGGTCGTAGAGCGCTTCTCCACCGCGTAACATACATGATACATTGGTACATACCTGCACATGATATTTCCCCATCGGTTTTTTGAAATACATTGTGTAGAACGTCGCTACACCCAAGACATGCGACTGAGGAAGATTCATCACTTCACCAACGTATTTCATAACGTCTTCGGAGAGCCAGCCGAATTTCTTCTGCGCCATCCACAGGACAGGCATAATAGCGGCTTTGGGCTCTGGGTATTGGGCTTTCAGGCGTGCAACTTCGGCAAGTTCGTCAGCAGTAAAGATAATTTCCATAAATGCATTTCGATTTGAATTCGGGATTTGAGTAATTGCGACAGCAAAAATACGAAACGCCATGGAAAAAGCCGATATAATTCAGGAATAAAGAGGTTATTTTTTGCAAAAATGCCGATTGAGTGCCCGTGAAAAGGTTAATTTTGCGCCAAATTTCCGGGTGTACGTTTATCGGTGGCGACGACGATTTTCCGAATAAACCTCTTCCCGGGCTCTGTACTCAATAGGCGACATGACTTTTATTTATACTCAGGAACTACATGAAAACTCTGCTCCTTGGTGTTCTGTGCCTCCTCCTCCCCTCCCTCGCATTAGCTCAGCAAGCTGACTCTACAGGCGCTTACGTTCTCTTCCCCCGCGAAGCAGATGCCTATACCTTCTCCGGCTGCATCGGCGCGACGACGACCTTCGTCCCACGCCCGATAGCCGAAGAAGAAATCCGGCAAATCCCTATGCTCGACGGGAATTTCCGGTATAATTTACCGCTGAATTTTGCGCTTACCGGACGCCTCGGGAGTAATTACATCACCAATCTTGCCTCCATTGGCGCATCGTGGAATATCAGCTACGGACGCCTTGCGCTCTCCGTCGGTGACTACAGCACTCTCTGGTACGGCTTTGCCACTATGGACAATAGCTTCGATGTGTCAGCTATCGGCTGGCTCAATACCCCGCATGTCTCCCTCGGCTTCGCGTTTGATGAAGTGTTCATCACCGTTCGCGGTGAAGTACTTTATATCACCGCACGCAGCACACGGGTGGGCGATATTGAAGTACTGAGCGAAAAAAACACCTTCGCAGGAGGGTCGATTGGGGTCTATACCGAACAGCCCTTCTTCCGCAAAACCCATATTCTTCTTGGTCTTAAAATCAACAACCTCAGCAACGCTTACCAATCCTGGCTCGCATTTTCAACGTTCAATGACCGCCTGATTTATCCCGAATTTTCAATTGGAGTGATCTTATGAATATCAACGGCATTATTCTCTGTATGAATGCATGTATTGTCGCGGTATGCTGCTTGGTAGCATCGTGCAACAGTGAACTCCGCATCATCGTGCCCGACACCGAACTTCTGGCGCCGACGCTCCAAGGCACGAGTACGATACCCAATCAGGCGAGGAGATTACTCGAAGGTGTCTATGTTGTATCACAGGGGAATGCGCGCTTCGGCGACACGGTCATTCTCAAGCATGACCGCGAGTCACTGTCGATTTTTTGTCAGAAAAATTCGACGTACATGGTATGCCGCAGCGGCATGAAAGATTCCTCGATTCTCTATGCCGGCTACTGGCGCAATGCCCAATCACCGCAGACAGGACTCTCCACATTGGAAATACATAAAAATGATGGAGCCCGGGAAATTCTACGTTCTACCCGCCCTGCTACCCTCACTATCCGCGGCGCAGTGGGCGGAAGTGATGCTTTGCCGAGTGAACCTCTTGTATTGCAGTATGTACGACCGCTCTACGAGCGTATAAAAGAAAAAACTAACGGGAAATTCTGGATCATCGCGCACCGCGGAGGCGGGCGTAATAGCGACCGTTTGCCATTTTCGGAGAACTCGACCGAACTCATCAAATTCGCCGGCAAGCTTGGTGCCAATGGAGTTGAAATCGACGTGCGGCTCACCCGTGACGGCGTTCCGGTGCTCTATCATGACGAAAATCTCAATACACGGCTCATCAATGGTGAGTATATGGTAGGAGCGATTGGGAATTACACGTACGGGCAGCTTCAGGAACTTTGTCGCCTTAAAAATGGCGAGCGTATCCCGACCCTTGACGACGTCCTCCGAACGGTGGTGGACTCGACCTCGCTCACGGCAGTATGGCTCGATATCAAAGAAGCCGCCGAGGTAGAAATGATTATTCCGATGCAAAAAAAATACATTGAGCGGGCGCAGCTGCTTCAAGCTGCCGGCAAGCGTGACAGTCTGGAGATTTTTTTCGGCCTGGCGTCCGATGAGATTTATCAGGCATTTGTCGCACATCCGGAGCATGCAAGTGTGCCGTCGATCTGCGAATTAAGTGTACGTCAGACGCAGGAGGCGAATTCCAAAGTCTTTGCTCCGCGCTGGACACTCGGCACGCTGCAGAGTGAGGTAAGCCGGCTGCATGCCGAGAACCGACGGGCATTTGTCTGGACGCTGGATCAGCCGGAATTTATCGTCCAATTTTTAAATGAAGGCGAGTATGATGGAATCCTGACAAATTACCCTACTGTCGTTGCCTATAATTATTATATCCGCCGATGAAAGTACTGATACTCGCTCTTCTCCTTCTGATACCCTGCCTTGCAAGCGCGCAGGAAGACTCTCTCCGTGGTGATTACCGCCTCATCGTGCAGGCCAATCTCGGGCTCTCGCAGTCCCATATCGAACGTTCGATTGACGTCGATAAAGCCGACTATTCCCAGCTCGGCTTTCTGCGGACGCTACGGCTTATCTGGCGTCCCGATCATTTGCTCGGCATGGGTGTCGAGACCGGACTCCTGCGGGTGTCGAATCTCATCGTTAAGCAGGATGCGACGCTGCCACCGGGCACCACGCTCGAACTCGACGCCATCCCCGCCCTCCTCATATTCAGCATGGAAAAATACGGCATCGAGCTCACCTCCGGCGTCGGCGTGTACAATTACCGCGTCAATGCCACACTCAATGACGCCGACTTCACCGCAAGCACCCAATGGGAAATAGGATGGATGCTCGGCGGCGGCTATGCGTATCCGCTTTCACGGTCAATCAGTATCGGCGGCGACCTCCGCTATTATGCTATCCCCGAGCGACAGGTATCACTTACGTCGCTGAGCGCGAAGGTGCAGTGGCAGTTGTGGTATTGATGCAGTAGCTTGTTGAAATCAAACCATTTACAATATTTTCGATCTAATGTTACCTCGAAAATTCGCTCAGAATAATGTTCTCTGCAAGCTCACTTTGGACTCCTTTATCCACCCGTATTTTTTTTACCCTAATAATTCACCAAATTGATTAATTTGCCGGTCAATATCAATTCCCGGTGAGAATTCCATGCTTCGTCGCTTGACGTTCCTACATACGACCATTATCCTTCTGCTGTACGCTGCTCTTGGCGTATTGCTCGGAAGCTGCGCGCAGGAAACGGTGACCGTCCGGCTGCCGCAGAGTACGCTCTCGATACTGGCGACGGCATCAGCGCTGGAAGGTGTGCCGGGGCAACCCTATATTTATTCAACATTTACCACCAATCCACCCTCGCAGCCACACTATGAATGGCTGCTCGATGATTCGATCATTGCTCCCCGGTCATCCGTTCGTCAGATTAGTATCAGTTTTCCTGATGATGGATGGTATTTCCTGCGGGTGAATCTCTATGATGCCAACGATGGACGCCTCGCTGCTACGTCGATTATTCATATTAATATCCGCTCTGCGTATCCGGTTATCGCTATGACCGAGCTCCCCGCCGGGAAATATATGATGGGTTCGGACAAGAATTTTTACGAACAGCCCGTGCACCAAATCACGCTCTCCCGGCGGATTGCCGTTGGAAGAATGGAAGTACTGCAGCGTGAATGGCGCATGCTAATGGGGTACAATCCGAGTTGGTTCCGGGGTGATTCGCTGCCGGTCGAGAATATTTCGTGGAATGATGCTCTTGACTTTTGCAATCGGCTTTCCGTGCGCGCCGGGCTAACCCCATGCTATTCATGGATAGACGACTCTGTCGTCTGTAATTTCAATGCAAGCGGTTACCGCCTGCCCACCGAAGCCGAGTGGGAATATGCAGCCCGCGGCGGCACGACCACCGACAGCTATGGCGGCGATTATCTTCAGTCGAATAACGGCTGCACACCCGCCGATCCTGTGCTCGCCCCTCTCGCATGGTACTGCGCCAATGCCAACGAAGAGACGCACACGGCAGGACAAAAAACACCCAACGCCTTCGGACTCTATGATGTCATCGGAAATGTCAGCGAATGGTGCTGGGACTATTATCTCGACAGTTATTATCGTACCTCACCGGCAACAGACCCGCTTGGTCCTGCCTCGGGCGCTGAACGCCTGCTGCGTGGCGGTGCATTTTCGAGTTCACTTTTTAATTTACGGGTATCTAATCGTGGTATTCAATATCCAGAACATCCCAGCAACACGACGGGCTTTCGGGTGGTACGCACTCTGCCGTAAGGGTTTACTTGCGTGCTTACTTGCTTTTATGGCAAGCAGTTGCAACGACACTGTCGAGACCGTTACGCTCCCGCCCGCCTCACGGAAAGATTCTCTCGAACTCTTCCGCCGGGCATTTGCAGCGCCCGAAGAATGCCGCTCCTGCCATCCGGATCATTTCCGTGAATGGGAGGCGTCGATGCATGCCTATGCGATGAAAGATCCGGTTCTCTTCGCACTCGATAGCGTTGGACAGTTACGTTCCGCCGGACGCCTCGGACAGTTCTGCGTCGAATGCCACTCTCCCACATCTGTGTTAATTGACAATATCGCGCACTCGGGTGAGCGGAACAAACTCTCCGGAATGTCTGCCCATGGTATCAGCTGCGACGTGTGTCATCGCCTTGCGCCTAATCAATCGACAACGAGTAATTCCCTCAAATTCATCCTTGACTCGACACGCCTCGGTCCGATCCCTGACCCTCTGCCAAACGCTTATCACCGTTCGGAATATGCGGCACAATTTGATGATAATTCCGAAGTTTGCCGTCCGTGTCATGACTTCAATACGCCGAATAATTTCCCGATCGAACGTACCTTTACCGAGTGGAAAAACAGCACCTTCCCCGGCCGGCTCATCTCCTGCCAAACCTGTCACATGAAATTTTACACCGGGAAAGCCGCTACCGGCGGTCCGGTCCGTGAGCGCGTCCATCATCACACGATGGTCGGTGTCGATGTGCCACTGACAGAATTCCCCGGACGAGAAGAAACCATCAATGAAATCGCTTCCATGCTAACGTATTCAGTACAAATGGACATCATTGCGCCGCAGACGGTTCGCATGCAGGACGGCACGCTATCTCTCCAAGCCGTTATCCAAAACATTCTTACCGGACACAACATTCCCTCCGGCGCGATTTTCGAACGTCAGATGTGGCTCGAAGTCATCGCAAAAGATGAGAGAGGCGACACGCTTTTTGCCTCCGGTCTGCTGGATAAAAATGGCGATTTGATGGACTATCACAGTGATGAAGTACGCAGCGGACGCATCAGTGAGGACAAATCCCTGGCGCTCTATAACGGAAAGGCGCTTCGTCATGGCAACGAAACGCCTTTTTTCTGGGAAGCTGATTTTGTGGAGAATCGAACGATTCCGCCCTTTGAATCACGCATGAATCGATTTCAAATTCCGATACCACAACGCAAAGGAGCCGTGATTCAAGTGAGCATCCGCCTGCGTTTTCGCGCTTTGCCGCCATATCTTTTGCGTATGCTCGGTCATCCGGGACTCGTCGAGAAGGTGCCGATTTTTGAAATGGAGTCTAAAGAGCAGACAATTTTCGTGCAGTAATTACTTTCAAAAATAATCAGTTACGCTCCACGTAACGAATCGACAATTTTCATACCTGAGGCGCGCAACGACGGTAATACTCCGCCGACGAACCCCATCAGCACGGCAAATCCGAGGGACAAGACGACGATCATCGGCGAAAGGGCAAAGGAGAAAGCAAGCTCCGAGAACGAACTGAAATTCATCGTAGAAATCGAGAAGAACGTTAGCCCGGACGCAAGGACTAATCCAATAAGTCCGCCGACAAATGAGAGCATAAGGGATTCAAATAAAAAGGCAAACAGTACCGACCACTTATGAAAGCCCAATGCACGCAATGTACCGATCTCGACCGTACGGTTCGCCACCGATGTGTACATCGTAATCATCGCACCGATCATCGCGCCTACACTGAAAATGATGGTAATCACCAAGCCCAGTATGCGAAGGAAGGTAGAAAGCGCCGCTGCCTGCTTTTCGAAGAAGCTACGCTCGACTTCCACTTCCATCTGATTGAGCCGCGGGTCGCTTGTCATCTTACTTTTCATTACTTCAAGCTCGTCTTTACTTTCAAATCTAAACGTCATGCTCGAATACGCCTCGCGTTTGTAGGCGCCGCGTAATTGCTCCACATCGCCCCACATTTCGGAGTCGAAGGCGCTGCCACCGGCATCCATCACGCCGACAATTGTCCAGAAGTCACCGCCGAATTTAACTTTATCGCCAAGACCTGCACCGGTAAAGCGTTCATTTGCCTGCTTACCAACGACGATTTCCCGCGCGCCGTTTTTGAACCACACACCTTGTACAATCTTCACATTTGGTCGCAGCGTAAAGACTTGCGGGCTCACACCGCGCACGGAAACATTACTCATCCCGCCGGACTTTTTGTCTAAATTTATCACCGTAGCCACTTCGTAGGATACGATGGGCTTGCCCTGAGCATCCTTTGCAATTCCTTTTAATGTCGAGAGTTCATTGGCTGTTGGCAGGTCGATTATACTTGATATTTCGTTATTCGAGCCCTTGCGGGTGATAATGGCATTCTCGTCCGAACCTGTTGCTATGAGGGCTTTTTCAACGCCATACGCCATCATGAGCACGGCGGCAAAGACGAATACCACGAGCGCGACGCCGACAATTGTAATCGACGCCGTTAATTTCCGTGCGAAGAAATTTTTGAGAATATAATAGAATGGAATGTTCATACTAATCGTAAAGTAAATGGAAGATAATTACCCATTAAAGCGCAGACCTTCGACGATCTGTATTTTTGTATTATGCATCACCGGTAGAATCGAAGCAAGCACGCCAAGCAGTAAGGCAGAACCGAATGATATGAAATACGTGCTCGGTGCGATAAAGAATACGGGGAAGAACTGTTTCGGTACCACAGCACTCGCGCCGAGAACCATCACATAGAGCAGTCCGACGCCGATAATCGCCCCGATGAATGCAATCACCACCGACTCGCCAGCGATAAACGCCACGAGATGATTCCCCCGGAATCCGAGGGCCTTGAGCATCGCATATTCGCGGGTGCGCTCACGGGTGGACATAATCATCGTATTGCCAAGTACCATGAGAATAATGCCGATAATGAGAAACGACATAATTCTAATTGCCGTAAAAATTGCACTATAAGACTCAAAAAAGCTTTGATTAAAGGCACGTTCTGTTTCGCTCTTCGTCTCCGCACTCGAATTCAAAAATTGATTATCAATTGCCTTGGAAACGGCGGCAGGATTTGTTCTCGGCTTCAATTTTGCGACCACCCACCCGATTTTATTCGCGCGGGATGGTGACTCCTGCAAGAGGCGTTCATTCATATACACCCAGCTAAAGAACATCTGCGTGCCGTCGGTGCTTTGGTCCCGACGTTTATAAATTCCCCGCACCACGAAGTCCCATTTTCCCGGGTAAATATCGCCATCAACGGTCATGATATCGCCCAGCTTGATATTGAATTGCTTGGCAATAGACTCACCAATGACACAAGCATTCCTCTCCTTGATAAATGCCTCGCGTTCCTGCGGGGTGACCATATATTCGGGATACACATCAAAGATTCTCTCCGGTTGGCAAGCCATCCGCGGGAAGAAGTTTTGCTTGTCTTTATACACGCCGCCGAACCAATTCATATAGCATAGTTTTTCGATGCCATCGGTTCGCTCAATCTTTTCAGCATACGACAGCGGCAGCGGAAAGATAAACGACACCGCATCACGGGTAACGAGCCGATCGACCGAGCCGGCCTCGATACCTGCATCCCAGGAGGTAAGCACCGTTCGCAGCAGGCCAAACGCCGACACTGCAATCGCTATCCCAATTACGGTAAGGATATTACGCAAGGGGTGGCGGAGGGTGTTTTTAAGAACCATACGTGTGGTATTCATGGATTATGCTCCTTCCGGTAAAAGATCGCCTTTATCCAAATGCCGGACGATACCCGCATGTTCGGCAGCCGACGGGTCGTGCGTGACCATGATAATCGTCTTGCCGAATTCCTTATTCAGGCGTTCGAGGAGGGTCATAATTTCGAGGGCGGACTTTTTATCCAAGTCTCCTGTCGGCTCATCGGCGACGATGATATTCGGGTCCGTCGCGATAGCACGGGCAATTGCCACGCGCTGCTGCTGACCGCCGGAGAGCTGATTGGGTGTGTGTTTCATACGGTCGGCGAGACCCACAATGGCAAGCGCTGTCTCGACTTGCTGCTTGCGCTGCGCCTTGCTGAGCGGGGTGAGCATGAGCGGTAATTCTACATTTTCATACGCAGTCAGCACCGGTATTAAATTATAGAATTGAAAAATAAACCCCACATTCCGCGACCGCCATGCCGATAGCTGAGACTCACCCAAAGAGCCAATATCATCGCCATTAATGGTGATCCGGCCGCCGGATGGACGATCGATACCGGCTATGAGGTTCAGAAGAGTAGTCTTACCGGAACCCGACGGACCCATAAGTGCGATAAACGAACCCGACGGTATGTCGAGCGATACATTATTGAGTACCGGCACCGACATTTTATCACGTGTATATGTTTTGGACACGCCTTCCACTTTGATTGCAACTGCCATAACTACCAACTAATAATAATGAATAAAAATATGTATGTTAATTCCCTTGGAATGAATGAGCGCGAAATTAGGGTTCGCTTTTGACAACTGTATGTCAGTACGGATAATTTATTTTTTAAGAGTCACTGCTGTTCCGGACTTGAGCTTATCTGATGGGACGAGAATTACTTTATCGCCGGCGGTTAATCCGCTGAGTATCTCGAGGGCTCCGCCTAATGTTTCACCGACTTGTACAGGGACCTCTTGCACCACATCATTTTTCATCACGAAGACCACTTTCTTGCCATTTTTAGAGACGACAGACGCGGCCGGGATGGTTAGTTTGGGCGGGGCAGATTCGCTTTCAGTGCTTGTATTATCCTTAAGGAACATCACTTTAGCGCTCATTTCGGGTAGCACGCGTGCATCACGATCAGTGAATTTAATTTTGGTGAGGACGGTCGCTTTGGCGCGGTCGGCGGTTGGGATGATCTTGCTTACTTCTCCGCGGTAGCGTTTATCGGGGAAAGCATCGAGGGTAATTTCGCATTGCATTGCGGGCTTGATACGTTCGATATTCGACTCGGAGACGTCAGCTTCTACTTCGAGTGAGGTCATATCGGCGATTGTCACGACGGCTCCGCGCGAACCTACTGCGCCGCCGAGTGAGGTAATCACTTCGCCGACATTTGCGTTTTTGTTGAGCACTGTTCCGTCAAATGGTGCGCGGATAACCGTATTTTCTACTTGTACTTGCGCTGCGCGGATATTGGCATCCGACACTTTGATACTTGCCTGCGCGGATGCGACGGCGGCTTCGGCGCGCTTGACTCTTGCTTCGGAATTCGTGAGGTCGAACGAGGTAGTTGCGCCGCTTTGGCTCAGCCGGCGCTGACGCTCAAGATTGAGCTTGGCATCTTCGAGTTCGGCTGATGCATTTTGGAGATTTGCCTTCGATACTTCGAGTGAGGCAGTGGCATTCTGGAGGTTTGCCGCGACATCACTGCTTTCGATGCGTCCGATGATGGAGCCGGCTTTCACGACATCGCCTTCGATGACGTATAAATTTTCCAATCTGCCGGTCGCTTTCGAGGAGATCGATGCCTTGCGCTGTGCGACGACATAGCCGCTTGATGTGAGCACGGCATTTGCCTGCGACGGAGATGTCATAATCGCGGTTGCGACTTCTACTTCTTCTGCCTTAAAGGAAAAGTTGCTGTCTTTGAGGAAATAATAGGCGCCGAAGAGCGCCAGAAGTACGACGCCGGTGACGACATACTTAGTTTTCGAGCCGCTCGGCTCGGTAGGGGTTTGTCTGTTTATTTTCAGCGACGATAAATCAACATTGTTGTGGTCAATTGCCATATATGTAATCCGTAAAGATGAGTATAGTGTATTCCTAAGTAATAATCTAATTAATATAATACGTTATTTTATCCTTCGAAGCGTTCGATGCTTTTGATACCTTTTATTTTTTTTAATTTATCGAAAATTCTGCTCAGGTGTTCGGTATTTTTGACAAATACCGTCACAATTCCCTCAAATACCGACTCCATCGCATGAATATTCACACTCCGGATGCTCGTATTATTATACGACACGACAGCATTCGTAATTTCATTGAGCATACCGGCGCGGTCATCTCCCGTGATACGGATTGCGGCGATAAAATCACCCTGCGACGACGCAGACCATTCGAGTTCCATGAGACGGGAGTGGATTTTATTCTGTAATTCCTTGATGTTCTTACACGTTTTCCGATGCACTTTAATTCCACTGCCGGTCGTGACCACGCCCACAATCTGATCACCCGGCACGGGATTGCAGCATTTGGCGTAATTATAGAGCAAAGCCGCTGTATTTTGAGCATTTCCAATCACATAGACGCCGGTGGTGTTGCCGCGGGAGGTCGATAAGATCGACTCGAACGTAATTTCCGACGTGGCGACTTCGTTAATTGGCGCTCCGGGTTTCATTTTTTCCCGAATTAATTCAAAAACACCTTCAATATTAGCGGTTCCGATGCCAAGAGCGTAGTAAAATTCGCCTTTGTTATCAAATTTTAATGACTGCAGCACTTTTTCGAGTCCGTCTTCATTGATGTGCAGGTCATTTTTTCTGACTTTCTTCTCCCAGATTTCCTTTCCTTCGAGCTGTTTCTTGCGTTTTTCCTCATTGAGATACTTGCGGATATGCGCTTTTGCCTTATGCGTAATCACGAGGCGTTCCCAGTCACGATTCGGATTCTGATTTTTCGAGGTCAGAATTTCAACCGAGTCACCATTTTCCAATTTGTAATCCAGAGGCACGATTTTCCCGTTCACTTTCGCACCAATGCAGTGATTCCCCACCTGCGAGTGAATGGCAAAGGCGAAGTCGAGCGGCATCGAACCGAGCGGGAGATTACGCAATTCACCTTTGGGTGTGAAAATATGTATCTCGTTTTGGTATAAGGTGATTTTGAATGATTCGAGTAATTCGGGGATGGCGTCTTGTCCGGAATTTTCGAGCACGTCGCGCATATTATTCGCCCATTCTTCGAGGTCTTTATTCCCGAAAATTGCGCTTTCGTCATTGAGCGACTCGGCCTTGTATTTAAAGTGTGCCGCCACGCCTTTTTCGGCGATTTCGTGCATGTTTTTGGTGCGGATTTGTACTTCGACACGCTTGCCGTCCTCGCCGATGACCGTCGTGTGCAAACTCTGATACCCGTTTTTCTTGGGAATAGAGATATAGTCTTTGAATCGTTCCGGCACCGGCGTATAAATCTCGGAGACCAACCCATAGACAATAAAGCATTCGTTTTTGTCCTCCGTATCGAGAATAATTCGAATCGCAAAGAGGTCATAAATATCTTCAATCGACTTCTCGCGGGCGATCATTTTATGATAAATCGAGTGAATATGTTTGGGTCGGCCGTTGATTTCGACTTTGAGCGAGTAGGATTGTAACTTCTGTAAAATCGGATGGATAAACTTCTGAATGTAGAGTTCGCGGTCTTTCCGGGTAGAATTGAGCTGTTTTTTTATCGAGTCGTACTGTTCACGATTGAGAAATTTAAACGCCAGATCCTCCAATTCCCACTTAATATTTCCCAAACCGAAGCGATGGGCAAACGGCGCAAAGATATCGAGTGTTTCCCGGGCAATGCGCGCCTGCTGATGTGGCAGCAGATGGTCGAGCGTGCGCATATTATGGAGTCGGTCGGCGACTTTGAGGAGGATCACCCGCACATCTTTGACGAGAGATAGTACGAGTTTCAAATAACTTTCCGCTTGTTTAATTTCCTTGCTTTTGGAGATATCGGTGATTTTAGTCACGCCGTCCACAATCGTTGCAATGGTCTGTCCGAATTCGGCACGAATGTCTTTAATAGTATAATTTGCGTGGTCTTCGACAATATCATGGAGCAGAGCAGCGGCGACGGATACGTCATCCAAGGGAATTTCCCGGGCGACAATCCGTGCTACTTCGAGCAGGTGCACATAATAGGGCTCACCCGAGGCGCGGCGGTCTTTTTCATGCACTTTTACGCAAAAATGAAACGCTTTACTGATAAGACTTTCATCGGGTTTTGGTAAATTTGCACGGCAATCGGCGAGCAGGAGCGCAAGATCGGCCTCGGGGTTTTCTCCGATGCGATGTGTCGATGAAGATTTGATTTCCTTATGAGCCATAGGGAGAGGTTAGGACGATGAATGATTCGAAACATGGGGATTAATTCAAATATAGTATATCTCCATAGAAAAAATCAAGTATTATTGTAAATAGTCCGATACTGAGGCGACTGCCTTCAATGGCAGGTGATATCAATGAATAATTGAAACTATGAAGTCACACGAGGAAGAGAACGAACAGCGGCTTTCGACGCTCACCAAAGCGGCGATACAGGGGCTCGCTCCGCGGACATTTTACGAGGAGCTGGCGCAGGAAAATTCATTGTATGATTTTCTCCAAACCTATCTTTCTCCGTCATTTACACACGATGTAAAATTCCGTGAAGAGATGATGCGTGTGCTGATCGAGCATTCCCCGGGCGTCGTACCCGAATTCGAGACTGAATTGTTGCAAGATTTATGTGAGAGTTTGAGCTATTTCTTAGAATATACCAAGCCATGGAGAATCCCAAATCAATAAGCCCTGAAATACTCGGACTATTCGGCACGATTCGTCAGCAGGCACATGAATACAATCGTGCATTTGAGCATTTTCAGAAAGAATCGCTTGAAATTGCCCGGCAGAATTCCCAGTTGCAGGCACTCATCCGCGACAGTGAGCGCCGCGCCGATGATACAATCGTTCACCTTAATGCCGCCGTCAGCTCCGCGCTGCTCGAAATTCAGCAAAAAGCTGAATCTATCGAGGGGCTCTACAATGAACTCAATTCGATTCATGAGTTAAAATCTTCTCTCGAAAAGCTGTATCTGTCATTCGAAGAACGCAATGCCGAGCTATCGTTTGTCATAGACAGTATCAAGTCGCTTGTTCAGAAGCAGGTTGACAAAGAATTCTCCAAGTCCGAGAAACGCGTTGAATTGAGTATATCCCAAATGTCCAATCAGCTTGTATCGCTCGACCAGCGCCTATGGGGTTTACAAGATCAGCAACGTCGCTCTCATTCATTGCTGAGCGACGAAATCGACAATTTCAAGAGCAAGGTCACCGAGACCAAATATATCGTCGATGAGACCACACGTATCGTCGAGACGATGATCGACAAGACCGAGCGCGATATGGAAGAAAAGCTCAAAAAAGTAAAAGCCGACATCGAAAATCAAGTCACACAAGCCAAATACTCCATCGAAGCCATCACCCGCAGCGAGACGGAAAAAGACAATCATGGTACGCACAGTTATCATGAAACCGGTATCAAAAAGCAGCTCGCTGCCCTCGAATCAAAATACTCGGTGCTGCTGTGGACTACCAGCATTTTTGGTATCATTATTCTCGGAATGTTGGCCGGAATTATCCTCGGCGTCTTCGGGTAATAAAATTTCAACGTTTCATGATAATAAGTGATTTGATTATCACCAAAAAAACGCTAATTTCGCAGAACATTAATGCTGTTTTATTCTTCGATAGGATACACAATGAAATTTTACCGCTCCCTCCTCGCACTTATCTGCTCCATCGCTCTCGGTCTCTCAGCCTGCTCGCCCGTTGAGCCGGAGCCGGAAGCTACCCTTATGACTGTATCAGATCTCCGGACCTCGACCGGCTATGCATGGTTCGATGCAGAAGTAAACACCTACACGCCATCAGCGGCGAAAGTAAAAGAAATTTCCGATGCTTATCAGGCCAATCATCAGCAGGTTTATCTCTTTGTGAATCCTTCCTGCGGATGTAATGGTACCAAGAAGACCTTCCCTCAGACTATTAAAGTACTCCAGTCAGCCGGTGTTCCGGACTCGATGATTATCATCTACTCAATGCGCTCCTCACAAGTCAAGCACCCACTGATGAGCCGCTTCTCTCTCCGCGGTCTGCCGAGTATTTTCGTAACTAAGAACCAATCGACTGTCTATGTCATGCAGGCATTGAACGAAAAATTATACGGTAATTTGCCGACCCAGCCGGATACCGAAGCAGGGAGCAGAACCGTCGAAGAAATGCTTCAAGAAGGATTTACGAAATAATCATCGTTCTTTAGAGACAGTATCCGCATCGTTTTTGAACGACCACCTCAAAAACGTACTTTGACAATCGAAGGTGAAATTTCCCGTAATGGGAAATTTCACCTTTTTTATGTGCACCACGTTCTTTTCCGTCTTGCACGCCATTTTTCACATTTCTACCACTTTTTCATACACCGATGAAGAAATTCCTCGCCTTGCTTTTACTGTGCCTTGCTCCCGCTGCCGCTCAGGACACATCTGCCACTTCTCCCGAAGAATCCGCTCTCGAAGTCGTTAGCCGCGACAGCGACGATGCGCCGCTGCTCAACACGATCGAGTATTATTCCGAGCATCCGATCGTACTGCCGACAGCACAGCCCCGGACATTGCTCTTCCTGCCGGGCCTCTCCATTGCTAACGCACGACGCTTAGTCCGATTACGTAAACAGTATCCGCAGATTACCAAACGTGCCCTCGCCGACTCGCTGCGGCTCTCGGAGGCACAGTTCGCCCTCTTCGAGAAATGTGTCGTTCTCCAAAAACCACACGATACACAGCCGGCATGGCTCGGCTACCGCACGCGCGTATACGACCGATTTCAAGAAATCAAAGGCATTCAGGACAGCGCCTTTCTTGGTTCGCCACTCGCACTCTATCAGCGTCTCACCGGCGGGATTGGTAATTTCTCGGCAGGTGTCACCGCCTCCAAAGCTCAAGGCGAACGCTCACTTACCGACTTTATGAGCGGTTTTGCCGAGTATAAGGATAATGCCTTCCGCGTCGTACTCGGTGACTTCACCGCCGAAAGCGGTCTCGGAAGTATTATTTCTCAAGGATTTGGTGCAAAAAAAGGGAGTGAAGTCATTGCGCCGATCATTCAGCAGGGCAGCGGCAGTAGTCCGTATCGCTCGTCGATTGAATATCGATTCTTTCGAGGGGCGGCTGTGGAAGGCAAGATATCACTCTCAGAAAATTCTTTGCTGGAAATCACAGGATTTTATTCATCAATTCGTAGGTCTGCGTCGATTGATTCCGCACAAAATATTGCTACTTCGTTCGATATAAGTGGTTTATTCCGAACGCCTTCCGAGATTGCAAAACGAAACGCGCTGGGCGAACAAGCCATAGGATTCATTGCAGAATGGACTATTTCCTCCGCATGGACGCTGGGCGCCTCTGCACTTTCCCTGCGCTACGAGAGGCCGATTGTGAGCAGTTCGACGAGTGTCTTTTCCGGGCAGTCGGGCACCTTATCCTCGCTTTATGGGGCATATACGGGTGTCAATTCTCTTCTTCTTGGCGAATTCAGCCGCGACGCACTTGGGAATAATGGCGTGAAATTCAGCATGGAATTCACCGGTAAAAACGTAAAATCAGCCCTCGGCGTGCGCTACTTTTCCCCGGAATTCCGTTCGCCCTTCGGGAATAATTTCGGAGAATTCCCCTCGCCGAGCAATGAAGCAGGGTTCTATGCAGGACTCTTCTGGCGCAGCGTGCCCGGGCTTGAACTCATGGGTTATGCTGATGTGTATCAATCTCTTACGCCGCGATTCGGCATGTACTCCCCCACGCGCGGCGCCGATATTTTAGCCGAATGCCGGTGGAAAATCACCCGTCCCACACTTGCGGTGATGCGCTTCCACACGGAAAATAAAACGGACGTCTTCACGGGCGAGGATGGCATGCGAAGCGTCTATCAGCGCACAGTCACTTCACTTCGAACGGAAGTGCAGCATGAGGCAACGCCGGAAATCCGCACCCGCTTTCGCGTGGAAGCGGTGTATTGTGACTTTGAACGTGTGCAGCCGCGGGAAGTGGGTGTTGTGAGTTTTGCCGAGATTTGGTGGCGGAGCGAACGCTGGAAAATAGGCGCACGCATTGCGTATTTTTCGACCGACAGCTATGCGTCGGCGCGGTGGACATTCGAACCGTCCGTGCCCGGCGTGCTGGGGAATCCTGCTCTCTACGGCAATGGCACAAGGTCGTTTATTTTGTTGAATTACAAGCCGATACCGCAGTTGTCGCTTGCAGCCAATTACACCGTCACCGCCAAGAACAGCGTGACGTCGCTCGGGAGCGGCACAAGTGAGATTGAGGGAAATGCCGAACAGAAGTTTATTTTCCAGGTGGATGTGGGGTGGTAATATTTGCGTTTATTTTAACGCAAAGGCGCAGAGGACGCAGAGGATATTCTCAGCGCACTTTGCGTAACCCTTTATTTTTAAGAGTTAAAAACACACGGCACATGATAGAACCATTACACCCATCTATGCCGGTACTTTTTGCCGCTTTTCTCTATTTTGCTCAGACGAAACTCCTTTTGTCGAGATTTCTAGTTTTCGTTGTTTAATAAAGTCGCTTATAGCTTGTTTTTCTATTGGAGTAAGAGGTTCTGAAGGACGTATATCTTCGATATCCACATATTCTTTCTTATTTTTCATTTTCGTTTTTTTGTTAGATTCTCTACTTAACTCATCCTTTTGATGCGTATTTTAACGCAAAGGCGCAAAGGGCGCAGAGAACAATCTCATCGTTCTCTGCGTAAATCTTTGTATAATCGACGGTTAGATCACCCTAATTCAGCAAAACCTACCTTCTTATACACTTTTCTCAGCGTGCGTCGTGCGCGGTTGCGCGCGGTCTCTGCTCCTTTGGCGAGCAGGGCGTTGAGCATCGTGGTATCACTTCGGAGCTCGAGGAAACGTTCGCGCATCGGGCGCATGAATCCTACCATCGCCTCTGCCGCTGCCTCTTTGAATTCTGCATAGCCGAGACCTTCGAATTCACGTTCAATTTCTGCATTCGACTTGCCGGTCGCGGCCGAATAGAGCGTCATCAGATTCGCCACACCCGGACGATTTTTTTCATCAAATCGAATATCGGTGCCGGAGTCAGTGACGGCGCGCTTGATTTTCATGCGGATTGCATCGTCCGAGTCGGAGATAAAGAGCGTAGCTTTTTCATTTTTATCGGACTTGGACATTTTTTTATTCGGCTCCTGCAAGCTCATCACCCGCGCTCCTGCCGGCGGGATAAAGGGTTCGGGCACGGTAAAAGTCGGCGAATACCGGAAATTAAACCGTTCAGCCAGATTCCGCGTGAGCTCAAGATGCTGCTTTTGGTCATCGCCAACGGGTACTAAATCTGCCTGATAAATGAGGATATCGGCTGCCATAAGAACAGGATAGGTAAAGAGCGCGACATTATTATTCTCCGAATTTTCGCTTGATTTTTCCTTGTATTGCGTCATCCGGCTCGCCTCGCCCATACCGGTTAAGCTGCCGAGCACCCATGTAAGCTGAGTATGCTCAGGTACATGCGACTGTACGAACAGCGTACACACGTCGGGGTCAATTCCGCAGGCAATATATCCGGCGGCAATATCGAGTGTGCGGCGGCGCAGATCGGCCGGCGTCTGACGTACGGTAATTGCATGTAAATCCGCCACCATAAAAAAACATTCATACTCGTGCTGCAGCGCCACCCAATTGCGGATTGCCCCCATATAATGACCAATCATCAGCACACCGGAAGGCGTGATTCCACTTAAAATAACGGGTTTTTTCTGTTCTTCCATAGGTAAATATCCTTAAAAATGACGCATACAACGATAGTATTTCACCGCGAAAATACGTTTTTTGGGTGAATAGGCGGGTGTAGTGGGAAATTTCAGAGCACTGAGTTCCGCTCTCAATCAAACGCTTGCGATATACTCTTTGCCGAAGACTCTAAAGATAAGAATTGCTGCTCATGCCGTTCAACCGGAAAATACGTTTTTCTTACAGTGCATTTTTTCGTAGTTTCGTTCTTCAAAAGATACGGTATCAACTATTCACATTTCTCTTTACTTCACTTATTTTCTTACTCTTAACTGTACAGCCATGCCCCTACAAACCAGCATCAAGCTTTTTGAGCAAAAGCAAGTACGCTCACTTTGGAGCGAACAAGAAGAAAAATGGTATTTTTCAATCGTCGATATGGTTGGAGTACTTTCAGAAAGTATTGATCCGCAAGCATATTGGCGCAAATTAAAACAACGGCTCAAGGAAGAAGGCAATCAAACCGTGACAAACTGTCACGCTTTGAAAATGGTAGCCGCAGACGGTAAAATGCGTCTTACAGATGTCGCTGATACCGAACAGCTTTTCAGGTTAATTCAATCGATTCCATCACCCAAAGCCGAACCCTTTAAAGTCTGGCTCGCTTCGATTGCAAGCGATAGAATTGATGAGATTGAAAATCCTGAAATCGGATTTGACCGTCTCATGGAGACATATCTTAAAAAAGGTTATAGCAAAGAATGGATAAACCAACGCCTCAAAAGTATTGAAGTTCGAAAAGAACTAACAGATGAATGGGAACAACGAGGCGTACAAAAAGGACAGGAATATGCGCTACTTACCGACGAAATCACAAAAGCATGGAGCGGGTTCAATGTTCGGCAATACAAGCAGTATAAAGATCTCAAGCGAGAAAATTTACGGGACAACATGACCAATTTAGAACTCGTGCTCACTATGCTTGCCGAGGCAACAACGACAGAAATCAGTAAGGAAAAGAAACCTCAGACTTTCAAAGAAAATACAATCATAGCCAACCAAGGTGGTACGATTGCGGGTAATACACGTAAAGCGATTGAAGCTAAAACTGGTAAGAAAGTAGTGAGTCCAGCATCAGCTCGCCAACTTTTAGCTGACAAGAAACGAAGTAAAGGGTCTAATAATAATTCAGAGTAAATACTACTCTACTCCTGATGTAACTAGCTTCAATGACTTGTAATTTTGTCATTGAGGCTAGCAAGCAGTAAGATTCTAATACTTGGATAGATAAAGAACAGATATAGCAGGTTTTGCGAAAACCTTATAAGTCAGGTAGAAAATCCAGGATGGTTTGTTCAACAGCTCATCGCATCACCACAAGCTGACGTGTGAAGATAGACTTCGAGGTACTAATTCTCAGGAAATACACACCCGACGGTACCGGCAAACCGCTGATATCCTTACCGTTCCACTCACCATTGCTCATGCCGGAGCCAAGGAATGCAATCCGCTGACCGAATGCCGAATATACCTCGATTGTCGCAGGAGCAGATAGTTGAATGTGAACAGTATTATTCGTAGGATTCGGTGAGATGTCGATCGTTTCTTCCTGCGCCTCCTCCATATCTGCGCTTAGCGGAGCACTCGTAAATACTCCTTGACTAAAGGCACTATACGAACCGCTTGGTGACTGCACAAGCATGCGCGCGCGAACCATATATTCGGATCCAACCGGCGCCAGAGAATCCGTCCAATGCGTTAGTGGAGAAGCAATTACTGCTACACGTTCAAACCCTGTCGGTGCTACTTTCCTATATACATAATACTCTCCCACGCTCTCCGGTGACGGCGTCCAATCGAGAGAAACCATCCCGGTTGTGAGTTGCGTGCGTTTGAGATTCTTGGGTGGCGCGATGATATTCATCGTGAGGGTCGGGTCGCCGAGAAGCGTAATGTGTGTGCCGCGCGCATACGTATTGCCTGCATACATCAGCCCGTCATTATTCTGTGTCAGCTTCGCGCATTCGCCGAGTGTGGCGCCCATGCCGAGCGGATGCACCCGCCAGATCGGACGTCCGCTCCACATCGTGGCGAGCGCCGCCGGCTTGGAGGCAAGCGCCGCGCGGAGGACATTATTCTGCGAGTCCCAGTCACCTAAATAACTGCCGAAGAGCATCATGAATACGGCAGGAACGGGAGTTTTGAGAAAGTCATCCGAACTCCCTACGCCACCAATACTTGTATAGACTCCCGGACCACAGCCATAGGCCCAGAGGTAGGGTTTTTGAGTCGAGGAAGCGAGTAATTTCCCATTTGAAATATTGCCGTTGCCAACGAGTCCGCCGAAATTACTCCATCCTGCCTGCGCGAATGCCTCGCCTCCATAGACGCCGAAATTATCATCCACAAGTGCTTTCGATTCCGGTGCTAGCTCTTTGGTACGATAGCGGATATTACGCTCAAGGTAGTCGGCCAGGAGCTCGGTCTCTGTCTCAGACGCTGCCGGCATATCATAGAAATCGACGCGACCAACAGCCAGATCGATATCGCTGATAATTGATGATTGGTCGAATTTCCCGTCGAGGCGTTTATTCCAGTTCTGCACGCGTTCGCCCATTGTATCAACGACATACAGATCCGACCACCGCGCATCGATCGACGAGGGATAGACATCGCCGTAATAGCAGTCTGCCGTCCATGCGCCATGATGATTCGGGTGATTATCGGGAGCAAAATTACCGGAATAGGGTACTGCTACCCTGCCAACCATAAAGACCGTCGTAAGCGATTTATCGGCATCGTATTCCTTTTGAATAATAGACTTTACCTGCCGCACTTTTTCCCGGGCGAAGGTTTCCGCGCGGGGCACGACTCTCCGTATTGGCGTCCAGCCGTCACCGATAAGCGCCTGCTCGTAGCGGGCAAGGATTTCGGGCAGCGCGGCATTCGTGAGAGAGTCGATAAGCAGGAGAATTTTGCCGCGGGTGTCGGGGCGGGGAACGTCAATTCCGGAAGATATATACCCATACCCGGTGAAATTCTTGCCGTTAATTTTTGATATTTTGGCAACCTGATACTCGTATTCCAAGCCTCTTTGCAGTGTCGAATCGGTGAATTCCTGCTGAGAATAGTCGAGCTCGGCCAGATCAGTCCAGTAATTCTGAGTAGCTAATTTTCGGCTGACGGTATACGATTCTGCCTGTGTATCGGGGAGCCAGTGAAGAGTAAGGCGGGGATTCCCACCTCCCGAAATCGATGACGACAGCGTTACCGAATACGTACGTACGTCAGCAGCAGTCTGCGCGTGTACCGGTAGCGCGAGCAGGGCAAAAAACACGAGGGCTGCGTAGATGGAATTCATAGTCGTTCTGAGTGTGTATGTGATGCACTAATACCTCCTTGTGGCGGCTCTTAGACTTACTCACGGAATATTTTGTTTCCTTTCCGCCGAAAATATCTATTTTTGAGCCAAATTTTTGAAAATCAAAGAATAGAGTTCTGCATTGAGACAGCAATCTCCTCCGGAAGAGAGGATTCTCCCATCCGCGGAGCGTGACGGTCGGTTGCAATTATAGAACTCTCATCGGCTCCTCTTTTCGGAAACAGTATGAAATCAAAGCTTGCTACCGTTGCCGTTGTCAGTACGGTTTTTGAGGCGGATTTGCTCTGTTCGCGCCTTGAGGGTGAAGGTATCCGGGCTTTTATTGCCAATAAAAATCTTGTTGGGATGAATTGGCTCTACTCCAATGCCCTTGGCGGTGTCCGGGTAGAGGTCGAGTATCACAATGAGCAGGCAGCCAGGGAAATTATCGCCCTCGTGCAGGCGCAGGAATTCGCCCTCGACCCCTCCTCCGATGACTGGGGATGCTGTCCTGAATGCGGAAGTAACCGAATAGAATTCATCCAAGATAAGCGTTCAATGGCATTTTCCTGGCTCCTTGCCGGATTCCCCTTATTCTTCCCCCGGGAAGAATACCGATGCCATCAATGCTTTCATGTATGGAAAGAGTGGAAAGAGTAATTGACAATCCCCCTACCCCAAACTCTCATAGAAGGAGAGCATTATGAATCGACGTTCCTTTTTGAAAGCTCAATTTTCCGGTCAAGCCGAGACGACTCAGGCAGCAGCCGGCGAACTCACGAAATTCAGCGGTCCATTTACCGAGCTTCATGCAGCTCACCTGCTCCGACGGCTGACCTTCGGATTCCCCAAAGCAAAAATTGCCGAATTTACGGCACTTGGGGTGGATGCCGCCGTGACGACACTCTTGGATACCAAAACGAATATTCCCAAGCCCACCGTGCCCGGTACGGAAATTTCCTGGCTGGAATTCCCCCGTGACGGTGCCAATGACCCGATGTATATCCGCTATATCAAAGCATGGTGGACGCAATGGCTCGCCACGCCAAATCCGTCGATTCTCGAAAAAATGACCGTCTTTTGGCACAATCATTTTGTTTCCGAGTCCGAAGTCGTCTATGACAGCCGCTATATGTACAAGCAAAATGTGCTCTTCCGCACTAATGCCCTCGGAAATATTACTTCGCTTGTCACGGCTGTGACCAAGGATCCCGCAATGCTCCGCTATCTCAACGGAAGTACAAATACCAATACAAAGCCGAATGAAAATTATGCGCGGGAATTACTCGAACTCTTCACCATCGGTAAAGGACCCGAAATCGCCCCCGGAAATTATACTCATTACTCCGAGCAGGATGTTCAGGCAGCAGCCCGCGTCCTCACCGGATGGTCGGACGATGAATTCTCGGCCACCGGCAAATTCACGGCAAATAGGCATGACAGCAAGGACAAGCAATTCTCGTCCTGCTTTCATAACGCCGTCATAAAAGGGCGCACGACCGGCGGTGACAGCGAAGTGCAGGATCTCATCGCAATGATCTTCTCCATGGAAGAAACTGCCCTGTTTTTTTGCCGGAAATTATATCGGTATTTCGTGCATTATGAAATAGATGCTGCGACGGAAGCATTGGTAATTCAACCTCTTGCGGCAATTCTACGAGCAAACAACTTCACCGTCGAGCCGGTTCTTCACGCACTCTTTACCTCCGCACATTTTTATGACCCGCTTCTCATCGGCGGGATGATTAAAAACCCCCTCGACTTTATCATCGGCCTCGTGCAGCATTTCCCGCTCGGAATGCCGTGGGACTCGCTGGGAGCCTATAATTTTTATGACCGGTATCGCAGCATTGCAGCAAGCTTGCAGATGGAGCTCATGGAGCATCCCAACGTAGCGGGCTGGGCGGCCTATTATCAGGCACCGAATTTCTATGAATTATGGATCACTTCTGCGACACTGCCGAATCGCAACGGCTTTACTGATCAACTTGTTAATGGATTCACTGTCAGCGGTGCCAAAGCCGGCATCGATGTGCTCTCGTATGTGAAATCCGTTAGCGCGAATCCTGCCGACCCCTATCAACTTATCAGGGATATTGCCGCCGATCTCTTTGTCTTCCCGCTCACCGAAAAGCAAGTATCGAGTCTTGTGACCGATACGCTGCTCCCCGGAGTGCCGGACTACGAATGGGGCGTCATCTGGAATGAGTACGTCAAGAATCCGACAAGCACGCAAAAAGTAAATGCCGTCAAAAGCAAGCTCAGTGCCCTGCTGAAATTTATGTTTCGCATGGCAGAATTTCAAATGATGTAAACGATTCCGGCAAAGCACCCAACAGTTAATTCCCTTATATATCATCCTTGTACAGAAGGAATTCATCATGAAACGCAGAGACTTTATTCAGAAATTGTCGCCCGTGCTGGCGGCACCGTTTATCATCGGCGGCCTTCCCGGCACAGCATATGGCCGGAATATGATGAGCAATGACCTCGCGACCACACTCGCAGCGACCGATCGAATCCTCGTGCTGATACAGCTCACCGGCGGAAACGACGGGCTCAATACGGTCATTTCCCTTGATCAATATTCTGCCTATTCCTCCCTCCGATCGAATATCATGATTGCCGAGCAATCGGTGCTCAAGCTCACCGACAAGACCGGTCTCCATCCCGCAATGACCGGCATTAAGTCGTTGTTTGACAACGGACAAGCAGTGGTCATTCAGGGTGTCACCTATCCTAATTCCAACTTCTCGCATTTCCGCTCGACCGATATTTTCATGTCCGGCTCCGACTCCAATCAATACCTCGTCTCCGGCTGGGCAGGACGCTTTCTCGGTGAAGTCTATCCCAATTACCCTATCGGCTATCCGAATTCCTCTGCTCCCGACCCGCTTGCAATTCAGATTGGCGCTTCGTCTTCGCTTGCCCTGCAGGGCGCAGGACAGTCGATGGGTATTGCATTGCAGGATCCGAATACGTTTTATACACTGGTCAACGGAACGGGAACGACGGGGTTTGAAGACCCGCCGAACACGAAATTCGGCAAAGACTTGAAGTATATTCGGGAAATTCAGATTGAGTCATTTGCTTATTCGAAGCAGATCAAAGATGCTGCATCGAAGGCAAGCAACAAAGCCACGTATCCGACCGGTAATTCTCTGGCCGATCAATTAAAAATCGTAGCCCGACTCATTGGCGGTGGATTACAGACGAGGATTTATTCGGTGACCTTAAGTGGATTCGACACGCATTCGGCGCAGGTAACGGCGAGTGACACGACGAAGGGTAATCATGCGACCTTGCTTCAAAAGCTCTCGGAAGCTGTTACGGCGTTTTTGGATGATATCCGGCAGCTTGGGGCTGAGGATAAAGTACTGGCAATGACCTTTTCCGAATTTGGTCGGAGAGTCGCCTCGAATGCGAGTGCAGGCACCGATCACGGAACAGCCGCGCCGATGTTCATTTTCGGCAAATATGTTCGTCCGGGAATTGTCGGCATCAATCCCGACATGAATAATCTTGACCGTGGTAACCTCAAGATGCAGTATGATTTCCGACAGGTGTACACGTCCGTTCTTGCCCAATGGTTCGGTGCGCAGCAGCCAGCTCTGTCAGCCGTCATGCTCAAGGAATTCCAGCAATTGCCGGTTATTAATGTTCCGACGACCTCCGCTCGCGATACTCTCACCGACGTACCGCTCGGGTTCCGGCTATATGAGAATTACCCGAATCCCGTGACGTCGATAACGAGTATCAGCTATGATGTGCCGTTTGCCTCGGCCGTATCGCTGAGTCTGACAGACCTGCGTGGCCGTGTACTACAGGATCTGCTCGATAATCAGATGACACAGGATGCGGGACATTATACGCTCCGGGTCGATGCGTCGTACCTGCCGGAAGGCACGTATTTTTTCCGTTTTCGTGCAGGGAATTTCACGGCAACGCAACCGATGATGGTAGCCGGCCGATAGGATACCGGCGATGAGGTATGAGGAGATTCTTCCGGGAATTATACCGTTCTGACGGAAAGTAATTCCTCCATTCTAAAATACCGTTCTGTGGTTTTGTGTTATTTAGCTATGTTTGCACTAGGTAACGGTGAATACCCCGATACACATAGTTAATACAGAAGCTTCCTGAATTACAGTAGCATACGCAGCCGGATAGTGTGGGGTCTGACCGGCATGCAGAGGGGAGAAGAATCAAGACATGGAACTCGAATCGATTCAGCACGATAGCTCCTTTTGTACGACTAGAGTCCTCCCTTTCTCGTTGTCTCGGTGTACTGTAGGTTTCTCGCCCTGCATCCTCTTCTTCCTGGTATTTCTGGCCTGTAGCTTCTCGACCAATCGACTCACCGCTCAGCACAAAATTTTTGATGATCAATGGCGATGGACGCTGTTTACAACCGAAGACGGCCTCCCGTCGCATCGGGTTTTTGATATCCTAGAGACACCGGACGGCACGATATGGGCATCGACCCAACGGGGACTCGCCTGGTTCAACGGGTATTATTGGACAGCCATTCGCCCCTCGGATGGACTGCCGGACAGCAGGATACGAGAATTCGACTATGCAGCAGGCAATTCGATCCTTGCTCACACAGACAGCTCTCTCTACCGCGGTGATATTCATGGATTTACAAAAATAAACCTCTACCATGACGGCCGCCGGCTACCCATCGATGCGATAGCCACTCTACCGAACGGGCAGCATCTGCTGCTGTCGAAGTCCAAGCTCTTTCAATTCGACGGGCGGACGACGACTATCTCCCCCTACAAGCTTCCTCCTGAGATGACAGCTCTGCATTTTAAGCAGATGTTCCGCAGCTCCAGTGGTGAAATCTGGCTCAGCTCCGCTCATCATCTCTATCGTCTGAGTAACGGCCAGTGGACCCCCGCTCTCTCCTCGCCGACGTCCCCGCTGAATATCGATCAGGCCGTCAGTGATACACGTGGCGGCTGGCTGGCTTCGGTGGTAATTCCCTCCGAACTCCGTGGCGTGTGGGAGTCGCAGTCCACCGGACAGGCGGTTTTTCATAATGCAAAAGAATGGAAATTCCCACAAAAAATTGTCGAAGCACCCAATGGCGACATGCTCGTCCTCAGCGCCTCAGGGAGTATCTTTCTGCGGCAATCGGGTATCTGGCAATACTATATCAATCCCCCACGGCAGATGCAAGATCTGCTTTTCCTGAAATATCGCGCTAACGGCGATCTGTGGGTAGGTACCGAAAGCGGACTCTATCTGTATCAGGCATCGTCCCGTCGGTGGGAATCATGGTCCACAGGGAAGACCGACGATCGGAATTCGATAAATGAAATACTCATTACCCGCGACAGTGCCGTATGGGTAGCACGTGCGCTCGGTGTGGAAATTCATGCAAAAAACGGCAGCACCACCTCCATCGAAATGATCAACGGCGTGCCCCTGGGGAGCGTGACCGCTCTGGCAGAAGACGTTTCAGGTGGACTGTGGATCGGCAGCGGTGTGGGAACCGAAGGCGTCTATCGGTATGACGGCTCGCGGTGGGAACACTATGGTAAGAAAGAAGCCTTTGGGGCGCGTACGGTCCACAAAATCGTTCCCGACCGGAGGAAACGTCTTTGGTTCCTCGGTCTCGATAATTATGATACATTACAGTATAATCTTGCCAAGGGTCCGGGCGTATTCATCCTTGATAGCGGACGCATCACCCCGTGGGAGCATAGCAAAGAGCTGCAGAGCGGCAGAGTGTATTCTTTTGCCGAAAGTAGGGACGGTGCGTATTGGTTCGGCACATATTCCGGTCTCAGCAGATGGAAAGACGGCCACTGGAAGCATTGGACGACCGCAAGCGGGTTACGGGCTCAGCGGATTTATACCATCGCTATTGACAGTCAGAATCGTGTGTGGTTCGGCGATCAGCACAATGGTCTCGGCTTTGTGGCCGCCGATACGATTCTCTATCGGACGACGTCCGACGGACTCGTCAGCGATGCCGTTCAGGATATTAAGGTCGATGCTCAAAACAAACTGTGGATCGCTACCAAGGGTGGGCTCAGCAGTTATTTCAACGGCAGGTGGGAGACATTTGATGCGCAGTCGGGTCTCAGTAATTCCCGGCTGTGGCCTGTGACTCCGACCAAAGAAAAGGTGTATATCGGTTCTTCGGGCGGCGGAGTGATTATTATCAATAAAATTTCCGATACCCGACACCCGCCACGAGTGGTGTTTGCAGCACCGGCAATTGAAGATAATTCCGTCATTCTCAAATGGAAGCCGTATAGTTATTTTGCCGCTTACAGCAGTAAGAACCTCGAGACCCGCTATCGGATTGACGATGGTGAATTTTCTGCGTGGAGCAGTAATCATCAGGTCGTCGCCACGACTATTTCGCCCGGGACCCACCGCCTGCAGGTACAGGTCAAGGAAATTCTCCGGCCGGTCGATGAAGCCGGCTATACTACCACCTTCGTCATCCCCTATCCTCTGCACCGAAATCCATACGTGCTGCTGCCTATCGGTATCCTCCTCGGCGGTATTGTGGCATTGATGATTATTATTTGGCGGAGACGGCGTAACTTCATAGCAACCCTACGAGATAGCGAGGAACGATTCCGCACGCTCATCGAAAGTATGAGCGAAGGAGTGATGCATGTCAATAATGATGATGTCATTCTGTTTGTCAATCAACGACTCTGTGAGATGCTCGGCTATACCGCTGAAGAGCTCGTCGGGAAAGTCGGCAAAGAACTCTTCTTCAGTGCCGAAGACCGGCACATCATCGACGAGAAAAATGCACTTCGCCTCCATAATGTATCGGATAAATATCAGATTCAGATACGGAAAAAATCCGGCGAAGTAATGTGGGCAGAAATCAGTGGAGCACCACGGCACGACCATACTGGTGCTATTATTGGTTCGATCGGGATTATTACCGACATTACCGAACAAAAATTAGCCGACGAGAATCTGGCCAATATGCATGCTCTCTTCCAAAAAACATTCCACGCCAATCCCGATGCATCGATTCTTACCAGACAGCCGGATCGCACAATCCTGGATGTCAATTCTGCTTTTGAAAATGTCTTCGGCTACAGGCGAGAAGATGTGATCGGTATTTCTGTGATTTCACTAGACTTATGGGTTAGCCCCGACGAGCGTCTGCAGGCGCTCGATCAGCTCACACTCACCGGCAGGGTGCGCGATTTTGAGTTCGAATTCCGCACCGCCAATGGCAGCACCGGCCATGGAATATACTTTGCCGAAGTGATTGAACTCGAGTCCGAAAAATATGTGCTCAATAATGTCATTGATATCACCAAGCGCAAGCAGATTGAAAATGATCTCAAACACTCGTATTCCCTCCTGACGGCTGCTCTCGAATCCACCGCCGACGGCATTCTCGTCGTCGGACTCGATGGCCGCATTAGCAGCTACAATTCCAAATTTCTCTCCCTCTGGAATATCCCCGAGCATATTGCATCGCAGGGTGACGACCGCGTTCTCCTCAGTTATGCGACCACCCAACTCAAGAATCCAGAAGAATTTATCGCAAAAGTTAATGATCTCTACCGCACACCCGATGCTACGTCGTATGACGAAATTGAATTAACCGACGGTCGTGTATTTGAACGCTACTCCATCCCCCAACGCTTGGGTGATGAGATTATCGGCCGTGTCTGGAGCTTTCACGATATTACCATCAGCAAGCGTATCGAAGAGATGCTCCGCTCGAAGTCTGCCTTCCTCGAAGCACTCGTGCACTCCTCCAAAGACGGTATTCTCGTCGTGGACAGCAATGGAGATATTGTGTTTCAAAATCAACACTCGAAAGATCTCTGGAAGCTCCCCGCCACCGTAGCTCAGAATAACAACGATGCAAAACAGGTGGAATACGTCAAGCAAAATGTTCTAAATCCTGAAGCATTTATCGAAAAAATTGACTTTCTCTACCTCCATCCGGAAGAGCATAGTTTTGATGAAATCGAGCTCACCGACGGTACGGTTCTCGAGCGGTATTCCTCCCCGATTATCGGCGCTGAGGGTAAATATTACGGTCGAGTGTGGTTCTTTAGCGATATCACCGAACGCAAGGCAGCCGGCGAGGCATTGCGTGACAGTGAAGAACGGAAAAAGGGAATCCTTGAGTCGGCGCTCGATGGAATTATTACCATTGACGGTGAGAGCAGGATATTGGAATTCAACCCGGCAGCCGAACGTATTTTTGGCTACGACAGTGAGTCGGTGGTTGGACAAAAACTCGATATCATCATAATTCCTTACAGGTTACGCCAAGATCACTTCTCCGGTATTCAGCACTACCGCCGGACGAGCGAGGCACCGATTTTCGGCAAACGCATCGAGCTGACGGCACTTCATGCCGATGGTCGTGAATTTCCGATTGAGTTGACTGTGACGAAAATCATGGGCGTGAGTGAAGAGATTTTCACAGGATTTATCCGCGATATTACCGAGCGCAAGAAAGCGGAGGAAGCGCTGAGAAGAAGTGAGGAACAGTTCAGACTTATCGCCGAGAATACACCCGATCTGATTACAATTTTTGATATACAGGGTTCGCTCCTTTACACGAGCCCTGCCTACAAACGCATCCTTGGCAACAAAGAATATCTCCATACGCAGGATGCATTTGCCAACATTCACCCGGATGACCGCGACAATGCTCGGAAGACATTTCGAAAAATCGCCATGTCCGGAAAAAATCAGCAGATCGACTTCCGCCTCCTCGCCTGGGACGGTTCGATACGATATGTCGAGTCCTCGGGCAGTGCGATCAAGGACGCAGCAGGAAATATCCACCAAATCATTGTAGTATCACGAGATGTGACCGAGCGGAAGCAGATCGAGGAGCAGCTTCTGCGTTCACAACGCATGGAAAGCATCGGCACGCTCGCCAGTGGAATTGCGCATGACCTCAATAATATTCTCACGCCGATTCTCCTCTCGATCGACCTTCTCCGCCGTACAAGCACTGACGAACGCAGCAGACGCATGCTCGATATGCTCGACGGTTCGGCCAAGCGCGGCGCCTCCATCGTCAAGCAAGTACTGACCTTTGCCCGAGGCGCTGACGGCGTGCTGACGACGGTGCGGGTCGAGCATATTCTCGGTGAAATTCAGAAAATTATACACGAGACATTCCTAAAGTCCATCGAAATCAGTATCATAGCCGACAAAGACCTGCCGACGGTTACCGCCGACCCCACGCAACTATATCAGGTATTGCTTAATCTCTGTGTCAATGCCCGAGATGCGATGCCGACAGGCGGCCTTATAGAAATTAAAGCTACAACGGTGCATCTTGACGAACTGGTTGCGCGCAAGCAACTCCTTACCCGAGCAGGTAAATACGTTGTGCTTCATGTTAAAGACGAAGGGACCGGTATTTCACCGGAGGTCATTGATCGGATATTTGAGCCGTTTTTCACGACCAAAGAAGTGGGGAAAGGTACCGGTCTCGGCCTCTCGACAGTCTTTGCAATTATCAAGAATCACAGCGGGTTCGTGAATGTGACCAGCGAACTCGGCCGGGGCACGACCTTTAGTATTTACCTGCCGGCCGATACTGTTACCGAGGTCGATGAGGATAGTGAGTTACCGGGGAGTACCGAGAATGAAGGCCAGACGATACTCGTTGTCGATGATGAAGCGGCTATTCTCGAGATCACGGTAAGCGAACTCATCGAGCGCGGCTACAGCGTGCTTTCAGCCGGCAACGGCATGGAAGCGCTCGATGTGTTCCGGCAGCACCGGCATGAGATTGCGCTCATTATTACCGATATGGTCATGCCGGTCATGGATGGTCCTGCGCTCATCAAAGAAGTGCATGCCATGAACCCTCACATGAAAATTATCGGCGTCAGCGGACTCAAGCAATATGGTGAAGTAGCACTTGAAGACAATGTGGCCTTCATCCATAAGCCTTATACATTAGAGAAACTTATTGCGACGATTACTACGGTGTTCGGGAGTTGAATCTACGATTCGTGCAGGTGTGTTATGATTATTACATCGCTGATTATGATGGTGGCAGGTGTGCTTTTTATTCTCCGTTCAAGCGCGCTCTCGGGTCGCGCACTCAGGGCTGACGACCTGCTCAGCGAGGGTGGATTTATGCTGCTCGTGCGGCATATCTTCATGGTGCGGCCGTTTGCAGGATTCCACACCGACAAGCGAATCCTCTATTTCGGGCTCTCCGGACTGCTGATGCTCGGCTGCGGAATCATTCTCTTTGTATATGTGCTGATGTGGATTTATACCGTGACCGGCGGACGGTAATTCTTGCGTACATTCCTACTTTATCATCTATATAATGCTTCGGTAACTTCTGCTTTATTGGTAATTTTGCCGTGAAATTCTCTACTTTTTTAACTCTTATCCTCTTCTATGAAAACACAAAATGCGCAAAATCATGCACAGTTCGTACCTGTCTTCCACTTTGGTCTCTTTTCAATCTGCGTCGCCAGCTTTATCATTGCCGGCATTCATCTCTTCGGTGAAATCACGCTCGTCTCTATCCTGCTGTTTTTAATGGCAATTGCCCTCAATCTCGGCTTTATATTCATGCGTATGTTCCCGCTCAAAGTGCAGGACCGCGCCATACGCGCCGAGGAAAACCTTCGTCATTTCGCTCTCACCGGCAAGCTTCTCGACCCTGCGCTGACGATGAGCCAAATCATCGCCCTGCGCTTTGCAAGTGACAGCGAATTCGTTGCCTTAGCCGAGCGCGCCGTGAAGGAATCAATGAGCAGCAAGCAAATTAAGCAGGCAGTGAAGCAGTGGAGAGCGGATTATCATCGTGCGTGATGAGTCAACTTGGGTGTACCTACCACGCCGAACCACCACATACACATCATCGAAATCCCGGAGGGATGCAACGTTTGTAGAGTCGCGTTTTTCCTTAGAACACTCGCCACCGATAGGGGTCGAAGATGGGTTTAGCGCTTTGCTATAAACGTTCAATCACGCTGTGATTGGAGGAAAGTAGAATTAGTTTCAAGTCTCTACATCCCAGAGGGATGCAACGTTTGTAGAAATGAGATTTCCACTAGGAACGTACGACCCCGATAGGGGTCGAAGAGGGGTTTTGGGTGGCTTGTGCTATAAACGTTCAATCACGCTGTGATTGGGGGAAAGTAATTTTCCCGTGTGGTCGGGATAATACCGACTTCCATTCTAAGTCTGCATAGAAAACATGAGGTATTAAACCATAACGCCGGAGGAAGTCGATTCTTTGTATTCGTTCGTCAAATGCTTTATTGCACCTTGGCGATCCGGTAGAGCCGGCCAATTGTATTGATCAGGGTAAATAGTTGCTAAGTATGGTATGTCTGTATATTTTTCCATAAATGGAATCACTTCTTGACGAAGAATTTCTGTTAATGATAGTATGTTCTTTTTAATTGTATTATCATCTCCATCTGCACGAAACATAGTGCTCATTATTCCTAGTTCTTCCGGAGTAGATCTAGGTTCTCTGATATTTCCTATGAAAACGTAATCTTGAGCATCTACATGGCAATCAAAAAGCTTAGGAAAACCTTTAACGATGGGTTTGATTTTATTGTAATATATACCACAATTTATATAGAATTTAGCGCCATACATTGACCGTTGATATTGAAACACCAAGAAGGTGTCATTAAATTTCTTGTACCAATGTCTGCCGTTTTTTCTGAATCCTTCGGATAGAAAAAACTCAGTGAGGAGCGATTGTGCCAGCTCGTGATTGCTCATAGATGCTTGTTTCCTATGATTCTCTGACATTTTTTTGATTTCATTCTCATTGTAGTGGCGAATTGGATTCGCCCAAACCCTAGCAGGACCAGAGCGAATGCGATTCGCCCCTACAGACCCAATACACCATTCTGCAACTATTGTCTATCACCCTTATTCTTGCTTTTATTTGTATTCGGCATTGGCTTGATGCTTCGACAAGCTCAGCATGACTAATGGGTTACGCTACTTCAGCCGTATTTTCCTGCCGTCTGGACGGCCATGGGTGACCGCAGGCGACGCTTGGAATAGAGCCAACCGAATCCAAAATTTAGAGCGCTCCTATTGCTTCGGTGAGCTTTTCGATGGATTTTTTGGCATCGCCGAAGAGCATGTAATTGTTGGGGTAGAAGAAGAGTTCGTTTTCGATGCCTGCGTAGCCGGGGTTCATACCGCGCTTCATGACGATCACCGTCTTGGCTTTGTCGGCGTCGAGGATCGGCATACCGTAAATCGGGCTGGACTGGTCGTGGCGGGCGGCGGGATTGACAACGTCATTGGCGCCGACGACGAGGACCACATCGGTGGAGGGGAAATCGGGGTTAATTTCTTCCATGTCTTTGAGTTGCTCGTAGGGCACATTCGCCTCGGCGAGGAGCACATTCATGTGACCGGGCATACGACCTGCCACCGGATGCACGGCGTAGGTCACTTTCACGCCTTTTTCCTCGAGCATGCTTGCCATTTTGTGGATGGCGTGTTGCGCTTGAGCGACGGCGAGACCATAGCCGGGAACAATCACCAAACTTTGGGAATAGCTCATGAGAACTGCCGCGTCCTGCACGCTCATTTCCTTGACCGAACCCGTTACAGCCGAACCACTTCCGCCTCCTGTGACGCTAAATGCGCTAAAGAGAACGCTTGTCAGCGAGCGATTCATTGAGCGGCACATCATGATCGTGAGCAATGTTCCCGCCGCGCCGACCAAGATACCACCCGTCAACATGGCTTGATTGTGATATAAAAATCCGCCGAACGCTGCAGCCATACCCGTAAAGGAGTTAAGGAGCGAAATCACGACCGGCATGTCGGCGCCGCCGATGGGCACGACAAACATAATTCCATACAACAGCGACACACCAAAGAGACCATACAGCATCCAAGCAGGAGCAGTGTCGGGCGAGAGTGTGAGATACACGCCGCCTGCGAGAGTCGCGATAATTACTAGTAAATTTAAGATATTACCCATAGGAAGGCGTGGTGATTTTTCCATAATTCCCTGCAGCTTTGCAAACGCAATCATACTACCGGAGAAGGATACGCTGCCGATGATGAGTCCTGCCATGATGCTGAGTCCGGTGCCGATGGAATGTTCCGGCGAGGCGGCGAAATGGCTGAATTCTTCAAGCGAAATCAGCGCCGCACAAGCGCCGCCCATTCCATTAAAAAGCGATACCATTTGGGGCATCGCTGTCATTTTTACTTTTTTTGCCGAGAGTGTTCCGATGACGGCACCGATGATAATCGCGCCGATAATCCAAGGGAGATTGCCGATAGGTTCGCCGGCGTCATTTTTGTGAAAAAGAATTGTCGCAAGTATTCCCGCGCCCATGCCAAAGCCCGCCAGTAGATTTCCTTTCCGCGCTGAATCCGGATGACTCAGCATTTTCAGCCCGATGACAAACAGAACCGAAGCGACCAGATAGCACACATCAAGTATAAAATGTTCCATAGAAATATGAGGGATATTGGAGAAATCAAAACAACTCGTAACCGCAAAATAGTATTGCTTTCCCTTTCCTCCAACTTTTTTCTTCGCTTGTGCAAAAGTTTTTCATAATTTGCCGCTCGCTATAGTATTTCTTCCATTAACTCTTACAAATATGAAGCTTGGAATTCTCCGTGAAACCGCTGACAACGAGCCACGCGTAGCGCTCGTGCCTGAAGTAATCAAACAAATTTGTGCCCTTGGAATTGACTGCATAGCCGAGCAAAATGCCGGACAGCGAGCAGGATATTCTGACCAATCCTACCGTGATGCGGGAGCGTCGATCTCGCCGAATGTACTTGCCGAAGCTGATATCATTGTGAAGGTGAATTGTCCGGACGAGCAGCAGATAGCTGCGATGAAGTCCGGTGCGATTTTGATTGCACCGATTAATGGCTGGAAAAATACGAAAGAAGTGGAACTCTTGAATTCCCGGGGAATTAAGACGTTTGCTCTTGAACTGATTCCGCGTATTTCCCGCGCGCAGAACATGGATATTCTCTCGTCGATGGCATCGGTCGCCGGCTACAAAGCGGTGCTGATTGCGGCGAATTCGTCTGCGAAATTCTTCCCGATGATGATGACGGCGGCCGGTACGGTTGCGCCATCGAAAGTGCTCGTGATTGGTGCAGGTGTCGCCGGACTTCAGGCGATTGCGACGGCGCGGCGTTTGGGGGCAATTGTTGAAGCATTCGACGTGCGTCCGGCGGTGAAGGAAGAGGTGCAAAGTTTGGGTGCGAAGTTCATTGATATCGACCTCGGCGAGACCGACACGCAGACTGCGGGCGGCTACGCGAAAGAACTCTCAGCAGACGCGCGGCAGCGTCAGCAAAACGCGCTCGCCAAGCATATTGCGATGGCGGATGCGGTGATTTCGACGGCGGCAATTCCGGGGAAAGCAGCGCCACGGATTATCACACCGGCGATGGTCGAGTCGATGAAAAGCGGTTCGGTTATCGTCGATCTAGCAGCAGAAACCGGCGGCAACTGCGAGCTCACCCGAGCCGGCGAAGTATTGAATATCAATGGTGTTACGATCATTGGCCCGATCAATCTTGCGGCGCAGCTACCGGTACACGCAAGTGCGATGTTTTCGAAGAACGTGCTGAATTTTTTGAAGTTGTTTGTGAAAAAAGAGGGTTTCACCGTGCACTTTGATGATGAGATTTTGGTGGCGACGTGTGTGGCGGGGCGTGGGTGATGAAACGTGCTCCCTATTCGAGCATCGCGCTCTTGCTAAGTGTTCTATGCATAATATCCATTGTTCAAATTAATTATGATATGGCTTGGTGTTACCGAACGACGGATGGTAAAGGGCGAGCGTTGTATGGATTAATTTTTCTCCCATTTATGTATAAATACTACTACTTGCTACTGAGTATAGCAGCCGAAATTTTTGCAGCCATTGCAATGAGGAAAAAAGAAAACAAGATATTGGTTGTAGCGGCTTTTGTGGGAAGTGTGTTGTCTGCGTGGGTGAATATTATAGATATTTGGAGATGGTTTATCTAATTTTCCCGTCCGGTCGGTTATTTCAATCGACCGTCAACACCTACCGCAAAAACGCCTGCACGGAGCACATCGGTAATGGATGATGCAATCGTATAAAAAGCGAAAGCAATACTCCGAAAGTATTTATTTGGCAAGTAATTGACGTCAGGTGTAGCACCTGACGGGACAGGAATAAAACAGCACTTTCTTATAAAAGGTATCAGCAGCATTTATAAATAACAGCACTTTCTTATAAAAGGTATCCAATACACACAATGTACTATCGCAGAAAAATAGAACTCGCATTGCTTCAAAAGTTTGGCGGAGTGTCCGCAAAGATTGATTTCCAGAAACTGCTGTTTTTACTATGTCAAAAACAAGCCGAGCCGACGTATCATTTTGTGCCGTATAAATTTGGGTGTTTTTCATGGCAGGCGAATCAGGATATGTCCACCCTCACCAAGTATGGCAAGGTGCAGCAGAATAACAATCATTGGGAAATTATTGATGATGTCGATTACAGCAAGCAGCTTACTCCTACTGATGCTTCAATAGTAGAATGGCTGTACGAGGAGTTTAATCATCTCCGAGGTGAAGAATTAGTTCGCTATGTCTATGAACACTATCCATATTACGCGATTAATAGCGAGATAGCCGAGCGTATTCTTAGCCGTGAGTACTTTGAAAAGGTTCATCGATTCAAGCCCATTAATAATGATTGCACACTTTTTACAATAGGATACGAAGGAAAATCCGTTGAACAATACGTTAATTTGTTGATTCAGCAGGATGTTAAATTACTTTGTGATGTTAGGAAAAATCCTATCAGCATGAAATACGGCTTTTCGAAGAATCAGCTTAAGATGATCGTCGAAGGAGTTGGCATTCGCTATGAGCATTTCCCTGAGCTTGGGATTGAGTCACAAAAGCGGCAGGAATTAAACAGTAAGAGCGATTACGAACTATTGTTTGAAGATTACCGGCAACATACCTTACCATCGAAGAAAAAAGCAATTCATGCCGTTTATGAGGAGTTTCGAATTTCAAAACGTATTGCCTTAACGTGCTTTGAAAAAGAAGCAGAATGTTGCCATCGGAATTCACTCGCCCATGCAATGAAAGCATCATTTGAGGAGACCACTATTTTTATCAACCATCTTTGACACCTTTATGAATTTAGCAGTTACGATGAAAATTCTCATCACGGTAAAAGCGTATCCTGCGATCTCAAAAAAATATGGCGAAACAGTCTGCACAGCCGGAATCACTGAAGCCGGGAAATGGATAAGAATTTATCCTCTTCCCTTTCGGCAGCTTGACTATAACAATCGGTTCAAGAAATATGATTGGATAGAACTTGATGTAATTAGAAATACGTCCGATTTCAGACCGGAATCATTTCGTCCGGCTAATGTACAACAGATAAAGTCAGCAGGGCATATTGATGCCGATGGTGATACTTGGCTTCACAGAAGACGAGCTATACTTGATCGTGCAAGGGTTTACACTAATTTATCTGAACTGATTGCAGAAGCAAAAGACAAGACGATTTGTACTTCTCTCGCTATTTTTAAACCGACAGAAATTATCGATTTCATGTATGAGCCGGTCACTTCCGAGTGGAATAAAAGCAAGCTGGCTGCTCTTAAATCTTTACAAGCACAGGGTAATTTATTTGATAATGACGATGAAAATGATATTCAGGAATTTGAAGTAGTTGACAAAGTGCCCTATAAATTTTCCTTTCGATTTCTCGACGATACAAAAAAAGTTAGTACTTTAATGATAGAAGATTGGGAAACCGGCATGTTATATTGGAACTCATTGAGACGGCATGAAGGGAATGAGAAATTGGCTTGTGAAGATGTTAAGAAAAAATACTTCGATGACTTTGCCAAAACGAAAGACTATTACTTCATTCTCGGCACCACGAAAGCACATCATTACGTTGCGCCGAATCCTTTTGTAATTATCGGTGATTTCAGACCGAAGCATATAGTACAAGAAGGGTTGGGGTTTTGATAGTATTCAAGTCCGGTCGGTTGTTTAGGCTCGTGTATAGAATAGCGATGTTTTTATCCATAACTTTATTCAAATTATAGTCAACTTTTTCAGGACATGACAACACACACATTATCAAAAACATATGAAAAAACTGTACCTACTACTGTTACTACTTATTACAGTCACAGCTGCTAAAGCCTACGTTACCGTAGATATCCGCGTCTGCACTTACAACTTGCTCAACTACTCCCTTGCCAACGAAGATGGCAGAACTGCCAAATTCAAATCCATTATGGACACGATACATCCCGACATACTCGTATGTCAGGAAGTAGTAGAAGCTCCGGCTGTAGCCAAATTCCTTTCCGAAGCCCTCAACAAGAAATTCAAGGCGTCTCCCTTCCATGCCGGATATGACACACAGAATCAACTATTCTACAATTCAGAACTCATTGAACTACTTTCAGCAGACTACTACAAAACCTCGCTTCGAGATATAGCCGAGTATCGTGTGCTTTCCAAAATCACTCATGACACTATATCCATCTTCAGCGTTCACTTTAAAGCATCCGACACAGACTCTGATGCAGTGCAACGTGGTCAGCAAGCACGGATACTTTACGAGCGGATGGCTGAGAGAGATGTTCAAAATGGTAAAATCATACTGGTTGGAGATTTTAACTTTTATTCTCCTGATGAAGAAGGCTATAAAGTGATCACCTACAGCCGCACTTTGCCTACACTTGTCGACCCGGTAGCTTCCGACTGGAAGCGGAACGATATTAGGTACCCTGCGTTCTATACACAATCAACACGAAATGTAGCAGATGCTGCCTGCGGTGGCGGTACCGGTGGTGGAATGGTTGATCGGTTCGACTACATCTTTTTGTCACAACGAATTATTGCTCGATTGATACAAGACTCCTACACACATTTTGGTAATGATGGAACAAGCCGAATCAATAACTCAATCAACAACCCATATAATACATATTACTCTTCATTGATGGCTTCTAACCTCCGTTGTGCCTCTGACCATCTTCCGGTATATTGTGATTTTCATCTGGTCGGACCAAGCTCGGTCGATGAACCGACAGAGGGTAGTTTGACTCTGCCGGCTCGGTACTTCGACATTCTTGGAAGAGAAGTTGAGACGCCGGAGAAGGGAGTGCTTTATTTAAAGGTACAGGGTAGTAAGGTGGAGAAGGTAATGATGTTTTAAAGGTTTCCCGTCCGGTCAAGAACTGTGTTAATCCGCAAGCTTTATTTTCGAGATTGAGTAGTTTTTGTCGAAGAGCGTATTATTACCTGTCCGGTCCGTTGTTTCAATCGACCGTCAACACCTACCGCTAAAACGTCTGCACGGAGCACATCGGTAATGGATGACGCAATCGTATAAAAAGCGAAAGCAATACTCCGCAAGTGTTTATTAGATAAGTAATTGACGTCAGGAGAACATCAGACGATACGGAAAATGTAAGCCCTTAGATCTATCGCGCCTGATAGATTCTGAATTATTCATTTGTTCTCACGTTTTGTCTGTATTTTTGTGCAGGTACGTTGCACTTTTTACTTTTTTATTTCATTATGCAAACCATAACAATAGATATACTTAACAGCAAAGCGCTCCGAATTGTGCAGGATTTGGAATTGCTCGACCTTATTCGCTTGCGGAAAGAATATACACCGCAGAATTAGAGTGTTAAAGATTGGGCTGCGCAGTACAAAGGTGCAATGACGAAGCAACCTTTACCCGATATTGACAAACAATTACACGATCTTCGAGCAGAATGGGAATGAACTATTTGTGGGATACCAATACTGCTATCTAGTATTTACAGCAACAGTTTTCACCTGTTGCCGAGAAGTTTATTGATGAATTGGTGACTTCCAACCAACCGGTAATTTCCGCAATTACAGAAATTGAACTGCTTTGTTGGAAAAGTGCAACGGAAAAAGATGTAGCTCTTCTTCGCAATTTTATCAACGATGTTTTGGTGATAGAGCTTGAACAAGACATAAAGTTGAAAACCGTAGAACTCCGCAAAGCACACACTATAAAGCTTCCCGATGCTATCATAGCCGCCACCGCCTTGGTGTATAATTTGATTTTAATTACTCGTAACACCACCGACTTCAAAAATATTCAGGGTTTACAACTTATTAACCCTTTTGCACTTCCATAGAATTCAGATAATCACCGAAAGACGGCTTGCCGTTTCTCCCGATAAGCAGCGTTAATCATTTGCCGTACAGTATTCAAGGAATATAAAAATGGAAAAAATAGTAACTATGCCGGAACTCCGGCATAAAGGCCTAGAAGTAGTACATCGGGAACTTGGTGCGGTCGGTTTTGTCGAATTTCTCCGTGATATGGGTCTCGTGCAAGACGATTACACCGAGTGGAGAAAGCATCAACCGAAGCCCGATACGATGGAAGAAGCCGTTCGGCGAATTGAAGGGCGGTGAGAAGTTGGAACGCAGGTGGCAGAGTGCAGCAAAAACAACCAAATCAGCATAAAAAGTAAAATGCTTCCTCTAAGCGCGCTGATCTAAATGGGAAGCGGAGGAAGCATGTTAAACGCAAAACTACGAAAGTGAACCGGAATAACCATACTTTACGGACTTCCCTGTCCAGTCGGTTGCCAACGCCTGCCGTCAACACTTGCGACTGAAGTGTCTGCACGACACGCACATCAACGATGGATGATGATATATTATATTGAGAACAATGAGAAGCACAAGAATCCTCCGCAAGTATATATTCGGCAAGTAATTGACATCAGGTGCAACATCTGACAGAACACATCCATTATCCAAAAAAAATAACCATCCATGCGCATAGCAGCCGCCCAAACAGAACCCATCGCTCAGAACACCGATGCCAATATACTGCATCACGTGCAGTACATCGACCTTGCCGCCGAACATGGCGTTCAATTGATCGCCTTTCCTGAAATGTCGCTGACCGGATATGAACTTGAGCGAGCAGCCGAACTCTCCTTCACCATCGATGACCCTCGGCTTGAAGTGCTGAGCGAGCGTGCCGCGCAGCATGATATGATTATCATTGCCGGAGCGCCTGTTCGGCTGGATGCAGCGCTCCACATCAGTTCGTTTATCTTTTTACCGAATAAGCAGATAGCGCTCTACACCAAACAATTCCTTCATTCCGGTGAGGAAGTATTTTTCTCGCCGAATCATCACCATAATCCGCAGATTACTCTCGAAAACGAACGCATTGCGTGCGCAATTTGCGCCGATATTACCAATCCTCTTCATCCGGCGAATGCATGTTCTTCCGGCGCTACATTATACATCCCAAGCATATTTTACACTCCCGGCGGAATTGCCGAAGCGTATCAGCAGCTTGGAGAATATTCGAAGCGCCACGCAATGCATATTCTCATGGCAAATTTTACGAGTGAATCCTACCGATATCCTGCAGCAGGACGTAGCGCATTCTGGAATGCAAGCGGACGCCTCGTCGGACAGCTTGACGAGAATACCGAAGGACTCCTTCTTGCCGAAAATGTGGGTGGCGAGTGGCAGACGTCGGTGATTGATGTGGTGTACTAGACTATTTTCTATGTAATTACCCATCCACACACCTCCCCGCTCTACTATTGTTGTCAACTTAAGAAGAAATTGGTATATAATTGAACACTTCGACAAGCTCTATTAGATTCGCAGTCCCAAAAAGCTGTAATTTGCGACGTGTAGTTTGCCCTCGATTGAACAAGCCTACGCCAAGCTCTAGTTAACTCTATACACTGATTCAGGCACAATCGCGAGCAGTACGACTTCAAATAAGAATGAAGGTGTAACAACCGTTTAATAGAGCAGGAGCATTCTGTTTGGCAAGCAACACAACTGCAATTATTTATTACTATTTATCCCGTTAATTATGAAGCATTACATTGGCATCGACGTTGGTTCTACCGAGTGCGTGGCTGCTATCTGCAGCGGGCTCTCGGCTACGAAACCCCAGCCGTCGTTTACATTCGCGAATACGACTGACGGCATTACGGCATTTACTAACTGGCTTAAATCTCAGAAGTGTTCCGTAAAAACGAGCATTATCTGCATGGAATCCTGTGGAGTATATGCAGACTCGTTGTGCTACCTTTTAACCACAGCTAAGTGGAAGGTAGCCGTTGAAGCTCCCTTGAAAGTTGCTCGGGCGATGCCGCCGAACGCCTCGAAGACCGATGCTCTCGATGCGCACAGGATAGCTCGATATTCAGCTCGGTTTATCGATGAATTGACAATCTGGCTGCCGCCTGAGGCAAGCTTGGAACTCAGTACGACTCTTCTTGCTCTGCGCGAAGGATATACCAAACAATCAACGCAGTTACAGAATCAACGTACAAGTTTTAAACGTAAACATATCCGCTCACCGTACGCTGAGAACATGCTGGCAGATGATATAAAGCGACTTAAAGCTCAAATAAAACAAATCGACAAGAAAATCATGCTGTTGATACGTTCTGATAAATCGCTTTCGGAGATGTTCAAGCTCATTCATAGCGTTCCCGGCGTCGGACCGAACCTAGCTGTGTACATGATGATCGTCACTGATTGTTTTAGTAACGGCGATAATGAGAAACAGCTTGCAGCATTTCTTGGAATCTCTCCTCTCGAATATCAGAGCGGCACATCGGTTAAAAAGAAGCCTCGCTCTCGCGGCTTCGGCCATCGAACGATTCGAAAACTTCTCTATCTCGGAGCACTTTCCGCTATTCAATTTAACAAAAAAATCAAAGCGTATTTCGAACGATTAGTCGGCTTTGGCAAAAACAAACATCTTGTAATAAACAATGTTGAAAACAAAATTGTAGGTCTGATTTGCGCAGTCATTAGATCAGGTGTAAAATTCAACAAAGAATATGTACCAAAACCGAAATTCGTCGCCTAAATTATACTATTTTACTTGTGTATGTCATAAGAATCAGTGTGACGGTAACCCGTTCGTCATGCTGAGCTTGTCGAAGCATCAAGCAAATGCCGCCTTCTTACGTTGACAGCATTGTCCCTTCTCTACTCCCCATATCCCATTCGTAATTTTTCCATTTGCCGAGATTTTAGTAAGTTGCCGGAAGGTAATTGATAATTCAATATTTGGCGGTTCTATTATTATAGAGAGGTTCCTATGAAAATTCTTTCCAATCTATTCCTGCGTATTGCGCTTTCATTGACATTCCTCTTGTTATTACCGGCTTCTGTCTTTGCGCAGAGCGAAGGCGGACGTGTTGGCTTTGGGTTCAGCGGAGGCGGCGTGAAGTATTGGGGCACCTTTACGGACAACCAGTTATGGTTCGGCGGCGATCTCTTCGTCCGCTGGAATATTATCAACCAAATCTCCTTCCAGGCCGGCGCCGGTTGGGCACAACTCCGCTATAAAAACTCCGCCGAGCAGGTCGCCAAATACCCGGAATTCTACAATCGATTCGGCATCGGCGACTTTGGCAAACAATCCGAAAAAAGCTTCTCGCGCATCAGTACCTACGAAGCATTTTTATCATGGAATATTCTGCCGAAGGAAAAATTTGTTCCGTATGTCTTTGGCGGTGTTGGCATTACCGACTGGAATCCCACGTATGACGACGGCAAAGCGCTCCCGCTCAATGACGGCACAACGTATGAAAAACGGAAGATGATGTTTCCGGTGGGCGTGGGATTTGAACTCTACCTCACCGACGATTTGGTGTTTAACGGACGCGGCACGGTGCGCATTACCGGCACTCCGTGGCTCGATGGATATGACCCGACCAAGGACAATAAACCGGCCGACGGCGACGATATTTTCATGACTTTTGGCGCAGGATTTACGTACTATGTCTTTGGAAATGCTGACTATGACAATGATGGTGTGACCAATTCCCGTGAACGTGAAATCGGCACCGATATTAATAATCCCGACACTGACGGTGATGGTCTCAAGGACGGTGAGGAGGTATTTACCTACTATACCGACCCACTCAAAGCCGATACCGATGGCGATAATTTGACGGATTATGATGAAATTTTCAAGCATAAAACGCAGCCGACACGCGCCGATACCGACTCCGACGGACTCAATGACGGCGAGGAACTTATCCGCAAAACGAGCCCGATTAATCCTGACAGTGATGGTGACGGATTACTCGACGGCGAGGAAATTGCCAAGTACAAGACCGACCCAGCCAAGACAGATACCGACGGCGACGGCTTGAATGACGGCGAAGAAGCCAAGCGGTATAATACCAATCCAATTCTCCTGGACTCGGATAATGATGGAATTAATGACGGTGATGAGGTCAATACGACCAAAACAAATCCCGCACTCGCCGACAGCGACAATGACGGACTCCGCGACGGGGACGAGCTGAAGCAATACAAGACCGATCCGATGAAAGCAGATACCGACGGCGATGGCTTGAATGACGGCGAGGAAATGTCCACCTACAAAACCGACCCGCTCAAGACCGATACCGACGCAGACGGACTCGCTGACGGCGATGAAATCAAGCGCTATTCAACCAATCCGATCGCGACGGACAGCGATAATGACGGACTGAATGATGGTGACGAAGTCAATACCTATAAGTCAAATCCTGCCCTCGCCGATTCCGACAGCGACGGACTGCGCGATGGCGATGAAATCAAGCAATATAAGACCGACGTGCTCAAAAGTGACAGCGATGCCGACGGTATCAGCGATGGCGATGAAGTGAAGCAATACTCGACCAATCCCGCCAAGCCGGATTCCGACGGCGATGGCCTGAATGACGGCGATGAACTCCGCAAATACAAGTCCAATCCACTCTCCGAAGACAGCGATCAGGATGGTCTCAAAGACGGCGAAGAAGTACTGACCTACAAAACAGATCTTCTCAAAAATGACTCCGACGGCGACGGACTCAAAGACGGCGAAGAAGTAGCCACGTACAAGACCGATCCGGCAAAACCCGATACCGACGGCGACGGACTCAAAGACGGCGAGGAAGTGAATCAATACAAGACCGATCCGCTTAAGACAGATACCGATGGTGATACAATCGCCGATGGCGAGGAAGTGAACCGCAAAAGTAAAAAAGACGGCGTGTCTGCCGAACCCACCAATCCCGCTAAAGCCGACACGGACGACGACGGCGTACGCGATGATGTCGATTACTGCGCGCTCATCGCCGGCAAGCCAAGCACCGATCCGAAGCAGAATGGATGTCCGGAACCGCCGAAAATCGGAACGAAAACAGACTTCCCGGAAATTTTATTTAAAGTGGGAACGAATGGATTTAACTTCGACGAACCGGCGACAGCCGGCGCACTGGCGAAATTACTGGCGTATGTCCAGCAATGCGATAATCTCCAAGTGATGATCGAAGGGCATACCTCAAGCGAAGGTAGTGCGAAAGTAAATCAACCACTTTCGCAAAAACGTGCCGAAGCTGTTCGTGACTGGCTCATCGCTCAGGGTGTGAAGCCGTCGAAAATTGCCGGAGCAATAGGGTATGCTGCAACGCGACCTACCGTCAAAGAGCCCACCGGCAAAGACCTTAAGAAAATGACCAAGAAACAAATCGAGGACATCCGTTCGAAGAACCGCCGGATAACGGTCGCGGTGCAAAAGGGATGTGATTAGAATTATAGGAAGTAGAGAACAAAGCGGGACGCACTCTTCGGAGTATGTCCCGCTTTTTTTTGAGTTATTCGTGCGGTACAATGATGATTATCCTTATTTTCTCGAGCGCAGACGACCGAAGCGTATGTGATGGGAAAATTCAATTCTCAATCTTTGCTCTACTGCTACCCTCCTCTCTGCATTTTTCTGTGGTAATGTGTGAATCGTACAACTCTTTTCAGGAGTTCTGTAACATTCTCACATGGTGAAATACGTAATTTTGCATCGGAAATAAAACATGTAATTAAGAATAAATTATACCAATTGCGTAAATCCCTCTGATATCCAAATTCACCGTGATTTCTTCATGAAGCGCAGACGGAATGCCTATTTTTAACCTACCCGTTCTACTTACCTGCCGGCAATTTACAACCGTGGAAATTCGGGAACTGATGGGTTCTTTGCTACTTCCACCCTATTTAAAGGGAGCTTTATGCGCTTTTTTTCAACGATAAAACGTGGCGGCTTGATAGCCGTAGCGTTGATGTTCGTCTTATCAACTTCACTGTATGCCCAAAGTGAAGGCAGCCGTGTGGGCTTTGGCTTCACGGGTGGTGGTGCGAAATATTGGGGTACTTTTACAGACAATCAAATATGGTTCGGCGGCGATTTATTCGTACGTTGGAATATTATCAATCAGTTATCACTGCAGGCAGGCGTCGGCTGGGCGCAGATTCGCTACAAAAACACAGCAGAAAACCAAGCCAAATATCCTGAGTTTTATGCGCGGTTCGGCCAGGGCGGCTTTGCCGGCGTACCGGAGAAAAGCTTTTCACGACTAAGCACATACGAAACATTTCTTACCTGGAATTTACTGCCACGCGAGAAATTCGTTCCTTTTATCTTTGGCGGTGTGGGTATGACCAATTGGAACCCAACCTATGATAATGGTAAAGCATTGCCACTCAATGATGCCATTCCTGACAACAAACAAAAAATCATGTTCCCCTTCGGTGCCGGCTTTGAAATGTACCTTTCCGACGATATCGTCTTCAATGGTCGTGCGACTGCACGTGTCACCGGTACGTCATGGTTAGACGGGTATGACCCTGCTATCGACGGCAAAGCCTCCGAGGGTAATGATATTTTCATGACTTTCGGCGCAGGATTTACGTACTATGTCTTTGGAAATTCAGACTATGATAATGATGGACTGACCAATTCCCGCGAGCGTGAAATCGGCACCGATCCCAATAATCCGGACACCGACGGCGACGGCCTCAAAGACGGCGAAGAAGTATTTACGTATCACACCGATCCGCTCAAGCCCGATACAGATGGCGACAACCTCAACGATTATGATGAAGTATTCAAATACAAAACACAGCCAACGGTAGCCGATACCGACACCGACGGACTCAATGACGGCGAAGAAATCGTTCGCAAGACCGACCCACTTCTCGCAGACACCGATGCCGATGGTCTTCTTGACGGCGATGAAATTGCTAAATATAAAACCAATCCACTCAAGTCAGACAGTGACAGCGATGGTCTCAGCGACGGTGATGAAATTACCAAATACAATACCAATCCTGCGGTCGCCGATACCGATAACGACAGTCTCAGCGATGGTGATGAGGTAATGACCTACAAAACCAATCCGACGATAGCCGATACGGATGTGGACGGATTGCGCGATGGCGATGAAATTAAACAATATAAGACCGACCCACTCAAAGCAGACAGTGATAATGACGGCTTGAACGACGGCGACGAAGTCAAGCAACATCATACCAACCCTGCTCTTGCTGATACGGATGGCGACGGACTCAAAGACGGTGAAGAAATTAACAAATACAAGACCAATCCCCTCTCCGATGATACCGACACCGACGGTCTCAAAGACGGCGATGAAGTCAATAAATACAAGACCGACCCCTTCAAAGCAGATACCGACGCGGACGGCGTAAAAGATGGTGATGAAGTACTCAAATACAGAACAGACCCGCTCAAAACTGATACCGACAGCGATGGCCTCAGCGATGGTGAAGAAGTCAATAAATACAAAACTGACCCGCTCAAAACTGATACCGACGGCGACTCCTTAAGCGATGGTGAAGAAGTAAACCGCAAGAGCAAACGTGACGGCGTAAGCATGGAACCAACCAATCCACTCAAAGCTGATACCGATGGTGACGCAGTACGTGATGATACCGATTACTGTCCGCTCATCGCCGGCAAAGCAAACAGTGATGCGGCGAAAAATGGATGTCCTGAATCACCGAAAGTGGGCACAAAAACAGACTTCCCGGAAATTCTCTTCATCGTCGGCACGGCGAACTTCAACTTCGAAGACCCCGGAACAGTCGGTGCACTTGCCAAATTACTTGCCTACGTCAAGCAATGCGATAATCTCCGCGTGATGATCGAAGGTCATACCTCAAGCGAAGGTGGTAATAAAATCAATCAACCTCTCTCGACTCAACGCGCCGAAGCCGTCCGTACATGGCTGATCCAGCAGGGTGTGGTTCCCGGGAAAGTCTTTGGTACAATTGGATATGCGTCCACACGGCCGAACCTCCGCGAGCCAACAGGCAAAGCCCTCAAAGCAATGCCAGCAAAAGAATTAGACAACCTGCGCGGCAAGAACCGCAGAATCACGGTAGCCGTACAACATGGCTGTGAATAGATAATTCTCTCTAAAATATAAAGGGGACAAACTGAATAAGTTTGTCCCCTTTTTTTGTGTGGAATCTATGTTCACGGTGTCATCAATTATCGATGTATTTGAAGCACCGTCCCACCCCGATAATTCTTTGATTTGACAAGAGCTACATAGGTACCTGACAATACGTTTGAGGTAGGAATCAGCGTTCCTTCGCTACTTCTTTGGAGCGAACTCACATCAAATTTTTCTATCAAGCTCCCGACTATTGTGTAGAGTTCGATTTGCCCTGGCTCGGAGAGAAAAGGAGTTTTGAGAAGTATATCGTGGTCAGCAGTAGTCTGCCACTCCAATTGTTGAAGTCCGGGTTCGGGCATTTCTTCCTCGACACTGACCACTTCTTTAGCGCGTGTGAAGTGGATGTGGACACTGTCGTAGCCGGGGTGGTAGTAGAATAGTTGAGGTTTTAAGTTTTGATAGCCATCGCCAACAATATTAAATTCAGGAACATTACTGATCATTCGAATCGGCGAACCAAATTGATTGGAAATTGCTGTCACTAATGGCGCATAGACATAATCACTGGAATCCTTAATCAAACTAAGCTGAAGGGGAGTGTCTTTCGTACAGACCACCTTGTTTTCACCTTGTAATGTATCCCATTGTTGCCATGGATAATAGTGCGTTCCCATAAGCTCCTTCATCGTCGAATCCATACTAATCGTAAGACTCCACCGCTCAATCGGCTTAGAATAAATAGGGGTAAGAGTAAGATTTACACCGGTAGTCACTGCTTCACAAGGCAATATATACTTTAGAGTATTATCCGTTTTACTCGTTTGTAAATATCCTACTTTCCCCGGTCTTGCCTCTATTGTTTCCCAGCGGAGAAATTTCCTGTCACCAAAAAAAAGATCTGCATACACTGAGTATTCTGTTTCCGCAATAGCAAAATCTACATAGGAGCTGTCTGGTTCCTTAATGAGATCCCCAACCTCAATTATTTTTCCCTCCACATAAAAGGGAGCATACCAATAATCTCCAATTTTTTGCTTCAGCATCATTCGACTACCCTCCTCGACACCGGCCTGTTTTTTTATTGTCGTAAGATTAAAAGTCATTCGATAACTCTTGAATATTATTTCGTCGGGGCTGCCATCCTTTTTTTTTGTAAATCTATCTGTAATTCTAATACCATACAATGGTCCGTTATAATCGCCAGTACGCATAAATAAGGCAGGGACATATTGCTTAATATTCTTAACTACCACGAAGATTGTATATCTATCTTCGCTTAACCAGACATCAGCTTCATGAGGCATAAGGTTTTGAGGGTCATCATTATTAGTATTTTCATACTTATTATGAGTAGTAATTTCAACCACTTTGCCTCTCTCATTTTCAAGGGTTGGTATAGGATTAAACATTCTAAACCACATCGTATCATTACACCCAAAATTACTATGGAAATTGGTTGATGTTACAAACCATATACTATCTGCTTGGGCATAACAATTTGATGTTGCAAGAATGAAGAAGCTCAATAGGGCTATAATTATAGTTTTCATAGAGATAGGTAAAGAAAAAATATGAGTTTTATTGATCAAATTTGCCGGTAGTGAAGCCATGCTCAGCTGCATGGAACGCAATGAACTCCTAACAACTTACCGAAATAGAACATTACTACCAAAGAAAATTTTACCGGCCCGTTAGTTTCAGAACTGACCAGACGAAAAAAGGCCCAACAGCGAAAACGCTGCCGGGCTTTGTGTTATTCAATCATACCATCAGTAGGAACTGGCGAAGCGGCATTAAGCACCGGACTTTTTCACCGGGCTGCCGCCCCAATTTGTATTGGCGGGGATATATTCTCCTTTCATGACCAGTGACAGAGAGTCTATTCGTACATTTTCTCCTATCTCACTGTCGTACAAGATGATACTTCGGGTACCGATGCTTGAGCGGGCGCCGAATTTTATGGTGCCGATTTTCATCACATGGTCTTCGAAGAGATGTGTTTGGGGTCCGCAATCGGTATTGAGTGCTACGTCATCGCCAATATCAACTTTATCAAATTCCGTGATATCGGTGGTATTCATCCACACCCGTTTGCCGATTTTTACCCCTAAAAAACGCAAGAAAAAGGGCAGCCATGGTGTGCCTTTTAAAAATTCTAAGAAAAACGGACCCGCGAGCGACTCATAGATAGTGGTAATAGCTTCGCTGCGCCATACTCCATAGGTCCACATCGGCATTTGCACGGATTTGTATCGGCCGACGAGAGTCCACTTCATCACAAACGTAATGGCAAAGCAGGGTAATCCAATAAAGCCAATAAAATAAAGCGGAAACATAATCATGAACTGCCACCAGGGTTCATCGACCAGGATATCATGCACATAGGCAATAAAAAGCAAGCTACAGCACAGCAGCACCGTTTCGGGAATAATAATACGTATCAGCTCCACAGCAGCCCGGACTATATAGCGCAGACGCGAGGGTTTTCTCGTCAGCGATTCATCAAAATGTGCGCTTGACTGCCGTGACGGGAGGGCGATTGCCGGTGAACCGAACCAGTCTTTGGCGTCATTATGCTGCAGTTCTTCCGGCGGCGGTGGCGTCGAGAGCACTCCTATCAGCATATTCGGCGGCAGGTGATATCCCTGAGGAATTAATGCAGAATTTCCTACAAAACTGCGGTCGCCGATACTCGTTTCTTGAAGAATAATTGATTGTGCCCGAACATCGGTTTCTCCCAATGTCACGGCATCGGCGATGAATGCATTTTCCCCGATACTGAGCATGGGATGCGTTACATTCCTGGCGGTCGATATCTCGGTGTACTTCCCTACTTTAGCTCCTAATGCCCTGAAAAATGTAGAGATATAGACCGTAGCATACACCGGATGCATCACTAATAGCGACAGCGACATGAATTGATCAGCCAGCCATTTACGGATATACAGAGAGCTATAGACCGGATACATACCTGGCTTGATGTTTTTTTGCAGCAGGCGCGTCGAGATGATGGTAATACCGGCAAATATAAATGTGTACATCAGAGAAAGTACGGGCGTAATAACAAGATACCGAAAGTCATAATCATCGGCAGCGTTGTCGAGTTCGTTCAGCGTAAACAGCACCGGAAAGAGCGGTATCAGCACTGCGAGCGGGAAAATCAGCAGTAATACTACATACATCCAGGTATAGCGGCGCAAGAGCGCATCCGGTATATGCGGTGGCTGTGGTAATTCTTCTACTTGCTTCGTCTCGATGCATACGGCCGGACTCCCGTTCCATACCTCTCCGGTCCGGATGGTCGCACCGCTCGGAAGATAGCTCAGGTCTTTGAGTTCGCCCCAGGGCTGAATTACACAATCGGCTCCGATGACCGCATTACTTCCTATATAGGCATGACTGCCGATGGTGACTTTCCGGAGCCGAAGCATGCCTTTTTCGACGGTGGCATTGTCGATGACCACACCGGAACTGATACTAACGTCATCGCCGATTTCGAGTAAGTCTTCGGCGCCGATATTCATCGAACTCAGCATGGCATTCGGTGCGACTTTGACGCCACGAAGTCGCAGATACAGCGGATAGAGAGGAGTGCCATTGAGGAATTGTACCGGCACCAAATCCTGCATCGTATTGACCAGCCACCACCGGAAATAATAGCTGCCCCAGAGCGGATAGTCGCCTTCTTTTATCTTCCCGATTATCAGCCATTTAAGTCCGACACTCGCCAGCATGAGCAGCGGCTCGAGGAGACAAAAAACAGCAAGTGCGACCAAGATAGCATTCAAATGGCTTTCAGTCTCAAGCTGTGTGTAATAATAAGCGAGATAGGGAAAAAACAGTTGCGCGGCGAAGAGTCCGAAGACTACCAGCAGCGACACCGTCTGTGCAAGTGCACACAATGAGTAGCGCCACCACGGCACTTCTTGAAATTCCTCGCTCACCTGTTCGGGTTCTGCAGCAGGTGCCGACCAGAATTCCGCTAATGTTCCCAGCGGACGATGCTGATAGACATCTTTGAGCGATGCATTGCTCATACCTGCTTCGTTCCGCAGCTTGGACACATACATCGCTGCCAGCAATGAATGTCCGCCGAGGTCAGTAAAGAAGTCATCACTCAATTCAATCTTTTTACCGGGAAATATCTGCGACAATACAGCGAGCATTCTCTCGGTGATGGGTGCAGTCTTATCGAGGGGAATATCTGCTTCCTGCTTGTGAAGAAATGACGGTGGCAGCGGCAATGCTTTCCGGTTAATTTTCCCGCTTGCAAGCCGTGGCATTGCCTCGAGTGGAAGTATTACGGCCGGTACCATATAGGAGGCAAGGGTTTTGGCGAGCGCTGCGCGCAGTGCATGCTCATCAAAATTCATACCTGCGCTCCAGAGCACATATCCGACGAGCTCTTCCTGCTGATGAGCGTCTTTTTTGACAGCGACTGCCGCAGCGGTCACCCCGGGCAAGGCAGCAAGACTATTTTCAATTTCTCCAAGCTCTATGCGATATCCGCGGAGCTTGATCTGGTCGTCAATTCTCCCTAAAAATTCTACCTCACCGGTAGCATGAATGATGGCATTATCGCCCGTTTTGTATAATGTATCACCGGGCAAGTCAATGATATCTAACGGTTTTTGAATAAATTTTGCTGCCGTAAGCTCCGGTAATTTGATATATCCACTCCCGACACATGGTCCGGAAATGACTAATTCCCCCGGCTGTCCACACTCGGTAATCCTTCCCTGCTCATCGATAACGGCATAGTTGTAATTCGGCAGAGGTTTCCCGATACTAATCGTATCACCGGGCTTGAGGGCTATCATAGAGGAGGTGACGGTCGTTTCGGTCGGACCATAACTATTATAAAACACCCGGCCCGGCCCGGCCCACTTTTCGAGTACACTGTTCGTACACGCCTCGCCACCGGCATTAATAATCCGCAATGTCGGTATCGCTGCGTCCATTATACCAAGTAAACTCGGTACTGCATGGAGCACCGTGATTTCGTGTGTACGCAAGACAGACGAGAGTTCATCAATCGACTTGGCCATGACCGCATCTGCGACATAGAGTGTAGCTCCGGCAAAATAGCTGATCCAGGTCTCCTCACACCACATATCAAAGGAGACCGAGAAGCCCTGATACACCCTATCGGTGTCCTGCACTTGGATTACACTATTTTCAGAACGAATTAAATGGCATATTTGACGGTGTGTTATAGGAATTCCCTTGGGTTTGCCCGTGCTTCCGGAGGTATAGAGTACATATGCCCAATCGCCGGGAGAAAGAGCAACCGGTGCAGGAACAAGGCATTCACCGTATAATGGCTCTACCACCATGGTATCTGTCTCAATCTCCAGGGCTTCAAGGGCAAAGCAAGCCTTGGCCTCAACCTCCTGTAGTATTGTTTCTACCCGCTCGACCGGCATATCACGATCAATGGGAATATATGCTGCACCCGATTTGGTGATGCCAAGGATGGCAGCATGCAATTCCAGCCCGCGCGGATACCATACCCCCACCCGATCGCCACTGCCAATACCATGCTGCTGTAGCTGTGCGGCAATAGTATCACTCCATGCGTCAAGCTCGCGGTAGGTGACTGCATGCCCGCCAAAGACCAGAGCCACTTTATCCGGCAGACGATGCGCTGTGTGCCGGAAAATGTCGGCCAGGGACTCCTCACGGATAAAATCAGGCATTTTGCTGCCTTGTAATATACTTAGATTATTCATAATTACTTCAAAGTGTATATGATTGCTGCGTGTGGAGAAAAAAAACACCACGAACGCTCATGGCGCCCCACCTATAGACATACATCTACTATAGGTCAATAATCGTGCACGGAAATGAAGACTCGTTGTTAGGTATAAAATACTGTTTGAACTGTAAAATTACGGTAAAAACACACATCCGGGCATACCGATGTGCCTATTCCTTATAGATTCGGCAGATGCGCGCGGAGGCATTTCGGTTAATTGTGTATCTTTGCCGGCGATAATGCTACCTTCTCCCACTCTTGGCAGCGCAGTATGAAAATACCATTTCCGATTCCCGGAATATCAATCGTTAGCAATGCCGGTGATACGTCCTTTACCGACGAGGAAATTACCCGCGCTTTTGTTCGTTTTCCCGAGCATATCCGCCGCACTATCGCTGCTTATTCTCTCCCGGCAGAGCGGCGTGTCCGCAGTATCAGCACCATGCTCCTGCTTGAGATGCTTCACGACATGGACCCCTTGCATCTGCTGACGCTCGATGATCTGCGGCGCACCGAGCAGAACAAGCCCTTCTTCCGTGGCTTTTCTCATAGCAGTGCTCATTGTGCGCCGCTTGCGGTCTGCGTCGGCAGCCAAACAAAGCAGGTCGGTATCGACCTCGAGCGAATTCGTCCGCTTCACCTTGATAATTATACCGATTACCTGAGCCGCCGTGAATATGCATCGCTGCATACAAGCCGGGATCCGTTCCGGCTCTTCTATCTGCTTTGGACCCGCAAAGAGGCATTCGCCAAGCTGCTCGGGGTAGGGGTAAGCGAAGATTTCCGCACATTCGATATGCTTGATACGACGCTCCATGTTGCCGACAGCTATTATCATTGTATCGATCTTGACCTTGCACCCGGCTACTGCTGTAGTGTCGTGTATTCGGAGTAATACTGCGGTGAAAAACATTTATTCTCTGCAAAACAGCAAAACGGGACAAACGCAGCAGCGCGTTTGTCCCGTTTTTTTTGGGGATATATCAGACGGCAAAATCAGGGCTGATTCTTGAGAATAAATGTTTCCTGAGTAGCAATTGACGCCGAAGCGAATACTCCTACGCCGCCTTTGACACTACCGAGGTTCGGGTCGTATTGATTACCTGTCCAGCGGGATTTGAACCATTTAACAAAATTATAATCCGGTGCTATTGCTGTGAGTTGCGTACGACCATACCAACGGAATGCATTCCACACGAATGGCGCGTAGGTCGCTTGTAAGAAGCCGTACTGCGTCGTCTCCAAGTATTGCGGACTGTCTTCCTGGTCAAAAAAGCGTTTCATCCGGCGATTTTTTTCGTTCGTCGCAGGCGTGAGGTATTTCCCGTACTCCAGCGTATCAAGGCATTCGAGACTGATTAAATACTCGCTCACTCCGGCTGCAGGCGTCCAATAGAAGCGCAGAGAGTCCGGCGAGGGTAGTTTTAACGTATCGAGCGGATACTGATACATTGGCTTCGGACCTTTTCCGGGCAGCCATTGAATGCGCTCGGGAGTGGTCGTCGTACCGGTAACAATCTTACCGTCCTTCATTGTCACCTTGAGCGTATAGAGCGTACTCGGCTGTATGCGTTTGGTGGTATCGGGATAGAAGTATTCACCGCCGCCATTGGGCTTGGACCTGTATTGCAGGATAAACGTTTCGCTTGGCGAAGAAATCTCAACAACGGCATCCTTGACGATGCTGTTTTCCATTTTAAATGTATCGGTAATCGCGAGCGAGCGTGATATCACGACACCGGTAATCGGCTTATCCACAATAAGATACGACTCCACCGCATATTCCGGGATGTATCCTGTCGGCGGCACATCTTGACAGCTTGCAAAGACGAGGGCTGCAAGCAGGATAATTATACTTTTCGAACGTGAGAGTAATGTTTTCATAATAGTTCCTTGAGATTTGTCATAGTTAGGTGAATTAAAACTTCATTTCCAACGCAATAGTCGGGATAATCGGCAGCAGGAGGACATCCGTCACGGTGGTGACATTTTTGTCGGTATTATAGTATCTGAACCATATATCCCGGCGAGAATACACATTGTATATATCAATCAACAACTTAGCCGGCTGACCGAAGAGCGTCATACTGTAATTTGCCCCGATATTGAGTTGATGCGAGGGCGGCAGGCGCTGCCCGTAGCGTTCCTGAGCGATGATATACGGCGAGGTAACCGATTCATTCGGGAAATGATTCCCGAACCGTGAGGTCGCAGCAGAGTAGGACTGACCGGACTGGAACGTAAAGGTCGCACTGAATTCCCAGCGATCATTGAGCTTGTACATACCGACGAGCTTCATGTCATGGCGACGATCATACTTCGGTCTGAACTCACGGCCGCCGTTGATACTGTCAAATTGAGCATAGACGAATCCCATCGCATAGCCCGCCCACCCGGTAAAATCTCCGATTTTTTTCTGAAGAAAAATTTCACCGCCGTAGGCTTTTCCATTACCGCTATAAAATACGTCCGATACTTTCGTTCCCTTCGTTGCCGTCTGAATGAGTTCGCTGATATTCGATAAGTCTTTGTAATAGAAGTCCACATTGAGTCCATAATCTTCCCACGGTTTGGTCTCGAAGCTCACAATATAATGCACTGCCTTACTCGGCTGTACGGTATTATCGGTTGGGAGCCAGGTATCAAAGAAGCTAAAGTCCTGTTGAGATGCCAGGCGCAAGTACTGATGATATATCCCAAACGCAGCTTTGACGGCAAAATTCTCCTGCACCTGATAGCGTAACGCTATGCGCGGGTCCCAGGTGGAAGTGCGGCTGGAGTCCCAGTAATTAAAGCGAAGTCCTGCCTGAATACTGAGTAAATCTGTGGCCTGATAATTGACCTGACTGAATAATGAATGCGTAAGATCTATAATTTCAAGATTCGTAGAAGCATCTGCCGACGAACCGAGCTGTGCCACGGTATCTTCGCCTCCTCTGAAATTTTGGTTGTAATTGAATTTAAAGCGTGTGCCTTCGTAGCCGGCTTTGACGGTGAGAGCGTTGCTGGCGAACCATTCCACATCTGCTTTGAGGGTATAATCGAGAATGGAATTCTCGGCTTTAAAGGAGAATCCGCTGTTATTTCCCGTAAAACCATTGACATACTGGCTGCCACTGAAATTGATGACACTAAAGAGATTATCGCCAAAGACATGTGTCCAGCGCAGCGAGGCCGCTTTATTACTAATTCCTATATCGAAGGATATTCCGGCACCGTCGAGAGATAATTTATCCGAACTCAAAAATCCACTCATAAATACCTTGTCACTCGAGCTGAAGGTCTGCGATATTTTCGCGTTCAGGTCATAGAATCCAAAATTCGGGAGTGGATTTTCCTTGTCTTCAGGCAAGGCAGCAAGGAGGAGATCGAGGTAGGTGCGGCGACCGCCGACGAAGAAGGATCCATTTCCGAGTGGCCCCTGCGCCGAGGCGCGTGACGAGATAAGACCAATTGAAGCAAGGCCTTCATATTTTTCTTGGTTACCGTCTTTTTGTGTTAAATTGAGCACAGCCGAAAGTCGGCTTCCATACTCAGCCGGATAGCCACCTTTAATGAGCTCGACATCCTTGATAGCATCAGGATTAAACGCAGAAATAAATCCAAAAAGGTGGGATGGGTTATAGACCGTCGAGCCATCGAGCAATACAAGATTTTGATCCGGCGAGCCGCCGCGGATATAGAGTCCGCTCGACACCTGTGATGAGGTGAGAATACCCGGTAACGACTGCAGGGCGCGGAATACATCCGATTCTCCACCAATACGAAGCTGCGTCAATTGCTGGATCGGAATATCTACCCGACTGACAGATATTTGGCGCTTCTCCACTTCGCGCTCTGCATCGACGACGACTTGCTGCGTCTGCACTGACTGTGGCGTGAGCACGATATCGAGTTTTTTGGAATCACCCTCTTCAAAGTCAATGACCTTTTCCATTTTTTTATAGCCAAGGTACGATATGACAATCGTTTGCTTCCCGGCGGGAATACTTTTGAGAGAATAATACCCGTTTTTATTGGTTAATGCACCGATTTTTGTGCCTTTAACGACAACCGTTGCCGAGATAATCGTCTCCTTGGTCTCCGAATCACGGACAAATCCATTAAGAGTAGCGGTCGTAACTGGGATGATGGCTGAGGCAGGTCGGGCAGGCGTTTCGGCAGCGAAAATCGACGGGCTGAAAGCAGTAAGTAATACTATAAGAAGTACGTGTGCGGTTCTTCGCATGAAGAATATCCTGAATAATGGTACATGTTATTTCCCCTTGTGTTGGTAATGGTATGATAGGATCCAACGTTTCGGTTTGTTCGGGCGGCAATGACGGGAAGAGATGGAGAATGTTTCACATTCATCGGAGATTACATCTATCTATTCAGAAGTGATTGGGTTAGATAGAGAACGGTATCGCCGAAACGAGAAGAAATGGTCGTCGTTGTGCATGAATCTGCTCTACAAACAGAAAACCCCGGGAAAACTTCTCGGGGTTTTGACCTTCAGAACGCCTGGACGGCAAGGGTGACCGCAGGCGACGGCTTGGAATGTGAAGAAGGGGTACCCTTTTTTTTCGCCGCCATCACCACGTCAGGCCGCCGCGCAGACGCACGATACCGTTAAAGACAAGTAGTAATGCAAGCGTATAGAATAAAAGAGTATTACGAAAACGGGGCGTATCGGGAAGCTTTTTCCAGCGTGCGGCCAGATGAGCAAAAGCTACGGCACAGAGCATGGTACCGACATGCTCGAATTGTTTGGCATGGAGTGTCGTACCATTGACAATTAGCATAATGAGCATAATAATACCCATGAGCGCTTGTAGGTCGAGAATTCCAACGAAGGTCGCACCCATGATGCGGTCGAATTTAGAGAAGGTGCGTTTGCCGAGCCATCCGGAGAGGTAGAGAAGTATCGTGACAACAGCGACTGTCAGTACAAGCCACCGGGTATGGGAGTGAGCATTAAGGAGGATATCCATGATTAGTCCTAATAATATGGGAAGACAATTTATAGGAACAAAAATAAGGAAAAACTACTGTTTCCGGCGATTGTTTGCAATACGGTCTGCGAGGAGAATAGCGCTCAGTGTGCTCTTGGCATCGGCAATTCCTTTACCGGCAATGCTATATGCGGTTCCGTGGTCGGGTGAGGTGCGTACGATGGGGAGTCCGGCAGTCATATTTACGCCTCCGTCAGTTGCAAGTAATTTCAGAGGTATGAGTCCTTGATCGTGATACATGGCCAGGATACCGTCATAGGCTTTGTACTCACCATGAGCAAAGAATCCATCAGCCGGAAATGTTCCTTGGGCATTTATCCCGCAGTGTTGTGCTTCGCTAATTGCCGGATGAATGGCCTCAATTTCTTCTTGTCCAATTTCGCCTTGTTCACCTGCATGTGGATTGAGACCGAGCACAGCGATCGAGGGCTTGGGGAGTGCATAGTCTCGGGCAAGGGATTCATGGAAGCTTGTAATACGTTCATATACAAGATGTTGATTAATTTCACCCGGTACATTTTTCAGCGGAATATGAATAGTAGCAAGTGCGACACGAACGGTATCGGAGCAGAGGATCATCATCGGGTGTGAGGCGTGGCATCGAGTGGCGAGCATTTCGGTCTGTCCCGGGAAGTTCCACCCGACCTGCTTGAGATTTACCTTTGAAATCGGGAGAGTAACGATCGCATCATATTCACCGGATAGGGTATGAGTAATCCCTTTTTCCAACGATTCTATAGCCAATCGTGCTGCTGATGCGGTGGACTCTCCCAGTCTAACGGCAGCATAGGATTCACACTCAAGGATAGGTACGGTAGAGGAGCCAATAGTAATACTATCGTGGTGAATATGTATTTCTTCACCGAGCTTCAGGGCATAGTCAGCGATAGTGCGTGAATTACCGCAGAGGGTCACAGAGATTTCACGGTGAGCGATTGATGATAACCCGCGCAGTGCTTTGAAGAATACTTCGAGGCCAATGCCATTACAATCGCCAATAGTACAGAGGATGTTCATAGAGTATTCTCGCTATAAAAGCATAAAAGGCAGCTTCGTCAAGAAGCTGCCTTTACAGTATCTGATTTACTTCGATTTTATGCAGCAGAATCTGCTTTAGGTTCTTCGTTTTCAGGAGCGTCTGCCGGACCTTCTTCGGCTGCTGATTCAGCTGGAGCTGCTTCTGCTACAGGAGCTGCTTCTGCTACCGCTTCTGCAGGTGCTTCTTCGACAGCAGGTGCTGCTTCTGCCACTTCTGCAACAGGAGCTTCTGCTACGACGATGGTTTCTTCTGCTATTGCTACAGTTTCTTCGACCATTGGAGCGGCTTCTTCTGCAACAGCTAGCGGAGCAGGTGCTGCTTCTTGAACGGTTGGCTTCGCAGCAGGAGCGGCTGGTTTGGCAGCTGCTTTTTTACGGCGGAGGCGAATTACACCATCGCGGGAAGCAGCAAAATCAACGAGTTCGATGATTGCTACACGTCCTGCATCTCCGCGGCGGGTGCCAAGCTTCACAATACGGGTATATCCACCTGGACGATTGAGTACTGCCGGAGCAATAGTATCAAATAACTCCTGAACGACGCCTTTATTACGAATCGAGCGATAGACTTCGCGGCGATTATGGATGTCGATTGTCTGACCTTGCGGAAGCAGACCTTGCTGCTCGCGTTGAAGTGCGTGTTTTGCTCGAGTAATTAATTGCTCGGCGAATGCACGGAGTTCTTTTGCTTTCGCTTCCGTCGTGGAGATTTTTTTATGTTGAAAGAGCGAACTCGCCATATTGCACAAAAGTGCTTTTCGATGACTTGCTGTACGCTTTAGTTTTCTGCCTGCTCTATTGTGTATCATAGCACTTTCTTTTTGCCTAAAAAACTAGAAGAAATAGATGTCTGTAAATTAAATCTAACCGATTGAGAACCTGTCCAGTAAATTACGCGGCCGGTTCGATGATTGCTTTAGGTTCGTCTTTGATGTATTTTTCAACATTCATTCCAAATACGAGGCCGTTATCGCGGACTACTTCAGAGAGCTCTGTCAGTGATTTACGACCAAAATTTCGGAATTTGAGCAGGTCTTGTTCGTTGAGTGCAACAAGCTCTGCAAGGTTTTTAATATTTGCTGCTTTCAAGCAATTGTGAGCGCGGACTGAGAGCTCGAGCTCATCAACAGGAGTGAGTAGAATCCGGCGAATGCGGGTCTTTTCAACTTCTTTTGCTTCTTCCTCAACGACTTCAACCTGCTGCTGTTCACGTTTAATTTCATCGAAATTAATGAAGAGCAGAATGTGCTCATGTAGAATCTGAGCGGCATCTTGGAGTGCTTCTTGTGAAGTAAGCGTGCCATCTGTAGAAATATCGATTGTGAGCTTTTCATAGTCAGTTTTTTGACCGACCCGATGTGGCTCTACGGTATAAATTACATTTTTGATAGGTGTATAAATAGCATCTATCGGAATCATTCCAATCGGATAATCAGTTGGGTTTTGCTCTTCAGCCGGTACATATCCTTTACCGCGTCCGACGCGCAATTCGACCTCGAAGTCAGCATCATTAGCAAGTGTGGCAATATGATGATCCGGATCCATAACTTCGATTTGCGGATTAGAATTTTCAATATCCAAAGCAGTCCAGGTACCCGGTCCTTTGAGTCTGAAGTTAATACGGGGTGGCTTTTTATCGAGCACACGCATACGTACTTCTTTAAGGTTGAGTATAATCTCGGATACGTCTTCTAAGACGCCTGGAATTGTTTGGAATTCATGGAGAACAGAACTGATTTTCATCCCGATAATAGCCCACCCCGGAGTGGAGGAGAGGAGCACGCGACGGAGCGCATTACCAACCGTCACTCCGTAGCCCTCTTCAAGAGGCTGCAGGACAAACTTGCCATGATAAGGACTCGACGACTCATCAATGTGCACCCTTTCAGGCATTTGCATTGGAGTAGTACTCATAATAATCTTTCTATTTTGTTAAACTTAGGGATAGAGGCAATCAACATCGGATAGTAATTATACCTCTTTGAGAGAGGACTCGCAGTACACCGGAATTAAACTCCGGTACATGTGTACCACAGAAATTATACTCTCCGGCGTTTAGGAGGACGGCAACCATTGTGTGGAAGCGGTGTTTGATCCAAAATATTCAATATTTCAAGACCTGAATGAGCAAGTGCACGAATTGCGGCTTCACGGCCGGAGCCCGGGCCTTTTACAATCACTTCAACCTTACGTAATCCCATTTCATACGCTTCTTTTCCGGAGCGTTCTGCTGAGACCTGAGAAGCATACGGAGTATTCTTCTTTGAGCCGCGGAACCCATTTCTACCGGCAGATGACCAGCTCAACGTGTTACCATAGCTATCAGTAATGGTAACGATTACATTGTTGAAGGTAGCTTTTACGTATGCCTTGCCATGTACATCGGCAACAACTTTTTTCTTTACTCTTTTTTTAACAGAAGCCATTGATTATATTTTTTAGTATGAAAACAATGTTATGATAGACCACAATACAATAACAGTAGAGAGTATTATTTCTTCGAAGCGGCTTTTTTCTTGCCGGCTACTGTTTTTCTACGACCTTTACGAGTACGAGAATTTGTTCTTGTACGCTGCCCGCGAGCAGGAAGTCCGCGACGATGGCGCAATCCACGGTAGCAGCCAATATCCATGAGTCGTTTGATATTGAGCTGAATTTCCGAACGTAATTGACCTTCGACTTTATATTCTGCGATTACTAACCGAATACGCGCGATTTCTTCGTCTGTCCAAGTTTGGATACGTTTGGAGAAATCAATGCCTGCTTTGGTTAAAATGTTTGCAGAGGTATTCGGTCCTACGCCATAGATATAGGTCAATCCGATAATTCCGCGTTTGTTTCTTGGTAAATCAATTCCAGCGATACGTGCCACGATGTTTCTCCTTAATTATCCTTGACGTTGTTTGAAGCGTGGATTTTTCTTGTTGATAATATATACTCTACCCTTGCGACGAACAATTTTGTCGTGAGGATTTCTCTTTTTAACAGATGCTTGTACTTTCATAGTTGTGTCTATCGAAAATCAATAATGTATGAGTCTTATTTATATCTATATACTATACGACCCTTAGAGAGGTCATACGGAGACAATTCAACAGTTACTTTATCGCCTTGTAATATCTTGATAAAGTTCATTCTCATTTTACCGGAAATATGCGCCAGAACTTTATGGCCGTTATCAAGCTTCACAATAAACTGCGTATTTGGAAGCGTTTCATCAATTACACCATCTACACGAATCAGGTCTTGTTTTGCCATAATTTTAATCAACCCATCTGCGTAAGTATAATAGGCTTACCGTTATCTACAATTACTGTATGTTCAAAATGTGCCGACGGGCGATTATCTGTAGCATATACCGTCCATCCGTCCGAGGCAGTGCTTACCGTATAACTACCACTGTTTACCATTGGTTCGATTGCAAGAGCCTGACCTTTGCGCAGCTTCTCGTTCGGGAATCGAGATCGATGAAGCAGCGGTGGCACAAAATTTGGAATAGCAGGATCTTCATGTAAATGACGTCCAACACCATGCCCAACAAGTTCTCGAACCACGGAAAAACCATTTTTTTCAACCATCGTCTGCACGGCTCTAGCAATATCGTACACCTTATTTCCAACGATAGCTTGTGCTACTCCTGCCATCAGCGAGTCGTACGTGACTCGTAAAAGTTTCTGCTTTTCTGCAGATACTTCGCCTACCGGAAAAGTTGAGGCGCTGTCGCCGTAATATCCGGCCTTGCGAACACCACAATCGACCGATATGATTTGACCTTCTTTCAGCTTACGCTCTGAGGGTAGTCCGTGAACAACTTCCTCATCTATAGATATACAGAGTGAACTTGGAAATGGCTTTCCGTCAACAACATACCCCTTAAAAGCCGGTTCACCATTTTGCGAACGTATATAATCCTCAGCAATTGCGTCTAGCTCTAAAGTTGTAATTCCGGGAGCAATATATTTCTGAACTTCACAAAGAGCCCCTACAACTATCCGGCATGATTCTTCAATCGCACTTAATGATGAACTTGTCTTGATAGAGGGTGCTTCCATAAGTGTATGGCTGATAATTAGAACCCACCGGCTCCGACATTGGCCCGACCTTTGATCTTACCACTCTTCATAAAGCCATCATAATGGCGCATAAGTAAATATGATTCAATTTGTTGAAGCGTATCTAATGCGACACCGACAATAATCAGCAGACTTGTACCACCAAAGAACGAAGCAAATCCCGGAGGAACAGCCAGTACGTTTTGGATAAATGTTGGTAAAATCGCGATTAATGCTAAAAATATAGAGCCAGGTAAAGTAATTTTCGTAAGAATATTTTCAATATAATCAGCCGTTGGCTTTCCTGGGCGAATACCGGGAATAAATCCGCCATTCTTTTTCATATTTTCAGCTACTTCTTTAGGGTTAAAGACAATCGCAGTATAAAAGTATGTAAAGAAGACAATCACGGTGCCATACATGAAAGCATATACGAAGGATCGCTCACTAAAAATATGAGCTATAGATGCTAAGCCCGGACTATCCGGAAAGAAACTGAGTACAGTATTCGGGATGAACAATACTGACTGTGCAAAAATGATAGGCATAACCCCAGCCGTATTAACACGAAGTGGAATATATTGGGTCGTACCTCCGTAGGTTTTTTTACCAACGACACGTTTTGCATACTGTACAGGAATTCTTCGCGCCCCTTGAGTTGCCAAGATAACCGCTGCAATAATAAACACAAGCATACCGGCCATGATTACATCAACAATCCAGAGTCGAGAGTTCGCTTGAATAAGCTGATATTCTTGACCAATTGCTGCCGGTAATCGGGCTATAATGCCAATAAAAATAATTAACGAAATACCATTTCCCAATCCGCGGTCGGTTATTTGTTCGCCAAGCCACATTAAGAAAATAGTACCGGAAGTGAGGATAATTATAGAAGTTACCGTAAAGCCGAATCCTGCAAAAGGAACAACACCACCGGCCGTACCGGCAATCTTAATACTGACACCCCATGATTGTAGGGCCGCTATTAAAACTGTCAGATAACGAGTGTATTGATTAATCTTCCTTCGACCATCCTCGCCTTCACGTTGCATCTTTTGTATCTGCGGCATCACAATTGCTGCGAGCTGAAGAACAATAGAAGCAGATATATAGGGCATAATACCCAATGCAAATATCGCAGCATTGGATAATGCACCGCCGACAAATAAGTCATAGAGTCCGAATAGTGTATTGCTATCTCCTTGCCCTGCTGACTGCAATGCTACGACATCCACACCTGGAAGTGAGATGTACGCACCAATACGGACTACCACCAATATCCCAATTGTAAAGAGAATTCGTTGGCGGAGTTCTTCAATCTTGAAGATATTTTTGAAAGTCTGTACTATATTAGCCATTGGTTATCGCTGTGCCCCCCGCAGACTCAATTTTTCGCTTCGCTGACTCTGAAAAACTGTCTGCTGAAATATGAAGTTTTGCGGTAATTTCACCATTTGCCAGAATTTTAAGCGGCACATTTCTTTTGCTGATTGCACCAATTTCATAGAGGAGTTCAGGCGTTACGCTCGAACCTTGAAATTTGTCTGCGGCAGCTAATTCTTGAATTGTGCCAAGATTAAGCACCTGATATTCTACTCGGAATGGATTACTAAAGCCAAATTTTGGTAAACGGCGGCTCAGTGGCATTTGACCACCTTCAAAACCACGCTTGCTTTCGTAGCCCGATGTCGCCATGTGACCTTTATGGCCGCGTGTAGAGGTACCACCGTGTCCGGATCCTGCTCCACGTCCAATACGCTTTTTCTTACCGATAGACCCTGATGCAGGGCTTAAATTTCCAATATGCTTCATAGTAATTCCTAATGTTATGCAGTTATATCTTCAACGGAAACAAGGTGATTTACGACGGCAATCATACCCAATATCTGGGTGTTCTTCGGCTGTATTACTGAATAATTCGGTCTGCCGAGGCCCAACGCTTTTATCGTACGTTTTTGCTTCTCAAGACATTTAATAATACTGCGTGTCTGTGTAATTTTAATTTTTTCCATAGCTGTAAGTAGTAGTAATAATTATCCGCGCATCACTTTTTCTACTGATATCCCGCGTCTCGCTGATACAGATTGTGCATCTTCGAGCTGGGTTAATGCTTTAATAGTCGCTTTGACAGTATTATGAGGATTGGACGATCCCATACTTTTTGTAAGCACGTCCTGCACCCCTGCTAATTCAAGTACCGCACGTACACCACCGGCAGCAATAACACCTGTACCAGGGGTAGCCGGCTTGATAAATACACGGGCTGCACCGAACTTTCCGACCACGTCGTGAGGAATAGTTGTATCCTGTAAACGGACTGATACGACATTTTTCTTAGCTGCATCCGTTGCTTTTGTAACAGCATCAACCACTTCGCCGGCTTTACCTAAGCCATAACCGATGTGACCATTACCATCACCTACGACGACAATCGCAGAGAAATTGAAACGACGGCCACCTTTTACAACTTTTGCCGTACGTCCCACATAGACGAGTTTATCTTTAAGATCAATCTCAGAAACTCTAATTTTTGCCATTATTTTTCCTTGTTAGATTAGAATTGCAACCCAGCTTCACGGGCCGCATCCGCAAGAGCCTTTACACGACCATGATAAATATAACCGTTACGGTCAAACGCGACCGATGTGATGTTTTTTTCGAGTGCACGCTTCGCAATTAATGCACCTACAATTTTACTGCTGTCGCTCTTCGTAGTGTCATTACTCATAGCAGCAATAGCTTCTTTTTCTACGGTGCAAGCTGAAACTAATGTCGAGTTTTGTGTATCGTCTATAATTTGCGCATAGATGTGCTTTAAGCTTCTATACACAGTCATCCGATAGCGTTCAGGTGACCCGCTAATTTTCTTCCGTACACGCATTTTGCGTCGGATACGACGCTCTTTTTTAATATTTGAGCTCATTATTCTATTTCCTCAATCATCATTTAGAATTTCAGTGTTTATTTACCTGCAGACTTACCGGCTTTGCGGCGAATTTGCTCACCTTCATAGCGAATACCTTTACCTTTGTATGGCTCAGGCGGACGCAAACGGCGAATCTTCGATGCAATTTCACCAATGAGATGCTTATCAATGCCTTTTACTTGTATCTGCGTCGGTGCGGGAACATTAAATTCTATTCCGCTTGGTGGGATGAATAATATCGGATGCGAATATCCCAATGACAAGAATAACCGCCCGCTTCTCATTTCAGCTCTGTAGCCGACACCCTCAATAATGAGATTACGCTGGAACCCGTTTAACACACCTTCAATGGCATTTGCCGACAAAGCGCGGGTCAATCCGTGCAATGCACGAACGTCTTTCTCATCGCTGCTGCGAGCAAAGGTCAGGATATTATTATCCTTTGTAAACGAGATTTCAGAGGGAATTGTAACGCTAAGTTCACCTTTGGGGCCTTTAGCTTTCAGTGTGCCATCTGTAATCGTAACTTGTACATTACTTGGCACTGTTATTTGCTTTTTTCCAACACGGGACACTGTATTGCTCCTTAATTATTACCAGACTGTGCAAAGAATTTCACCGCCTACATTATATAGTCGCGCTTGTTTATCGGTCATAACACCTTTTGATGTAGAAACAATCGCCACTCCGAGTCCATTACGAACTCTAGGCAATTTATCCGCAGGTGAATAGACCCGTCGCCCTGGCTTACTTATGCGCTTCACCTCTTGAATTGCAGGTAATCCGTTATGGTAACGCAAAGCAACGCGAAGCACGCCTTGTTTGTCGTCTTCTATTTTCTCAAAACCGGCAATAAAACCCTGCTCTTTGAGAATAGCAGCGACTGCGAGCTTAAGATTGGAAGAGGGAGTGTCTACCGTTTTGTGCTTTGCACTAGCGGCATTTCTCATTCTTGTCAAAAAATCTGATATTGTATCTGATACTGGCATAATATTCTTGATAAACTAAAATATTTGTAATTACCAACTTGCTTTTCGAATTCCAGGGATTTTTCCTTCGAGGGCCAACTGACGGAATATATTTCTTCCTAGCCCGAATTTTCTATAGACCCCGCGTGCACGTCCGGTCATTGTACATCTGTTCTGTACACGGGTAGGTGAGCTGTTTCTCGGCAATTTTTGGAGGCCTTCCCAATCACCTAATTTTTTGAGTTCTTCACGCTTGGCAGCATATTTTTCTACCAATCGTTTACGCTTTTCGTTACGTGCTGTGACGCTAGTTTTTGCCATAGTATTTCTCTTATGTTACGCTTTACGGAATGGAAAACCAAATTCTTGTAATAATGCTGCTGCCTCTTCATCAGTATGAGCTGTCGTTACGAACGTTATATCCATACCGGTGATTCTGCTTACTTTATCTACATCAATTTCAGGAAAAATAATCTGCTCTTTGATCCCGATAGTTAATGCACCGCGACCGTCGAACGATTTATCAGAAAAACCTCTAAAGTCCCGAATACGGGGAGAAGTAATATTGATAAAACGATCCAAGAATTCAAACATTCTCGCTCTGCGGAGTGTTACATGACATCCTATAGGCTGTCCGGCACGGAGCTTAAAGTTCGCAATCGCTTTTTTGGAACGGGTTATTGCAGGACGTTGTCCGGTAATAAGCTCCATCTCATTGACAGCGTTCTGAAGAATTTTTTGATCTTGTGTCGCTGCGCCTACGCCCATGTTAAGGCAAATCTTCGTTAATTTAGGTACTTGCATTATAGAAGTATAACCAAATTTTTTCATTAACGCAGGTACAACCTGTTCACGATAGAATGATGCCAGACGTGCTGGAGGTATAAGCCCTTTGTACTCTTCAATACGCTTGCCTTCAGGCTTCAAATCGAATTTTTTTACTGTTGATTGCTTTGCCATGTTCTCTTCTTTACAAATTAAATTTCTTTACCATTTGTTCGAGCGATACGTATAGTGGTCGTTACGCCACCTTTTTCTTCCGTTTTTACGCCGGCTCTTGTTGCTTTACCTTCACTGTCAACAAGCTGCACATTCGAATAATGAATCGGCATCTCTTTGCTGATGATACCGCCTTGTTGGTTACCGGCTGATGGTCTCGAATGCTTTTTACGTATATTGATACCTTCGACCAATACACGGAGCTTCGTTGAATCTACTTCAAGCACTCTACCGGTCTCACCTCTATCATTACCTGTTATTACTTTAACAGTATCGCCTTTTTTAATTTTTAATTTCATTGTTATTAGCCTTAACTTAAAGAACCTCAGGAGCTAAAGATATTATTTTCATAAAATTGCGTTCGCGTAACTCGCGGGCGACCGGACCAAATATCCGAGTACCTCTTGGCTCACCTTGATTATTGAGAATGACTGCCGCATTTTCGTCAAATCGAATATACGATCCGTCTTTCCGTTGAATTTCTTTTTTGGTGCGAACGACTACCGCTTTGCATACATCACCTTTTTTGACGCCAGCATTCGGTAGAGCGGCTTTGACGGACACTACAATAATGTCACCTACTCCGGCATAGCGCCGAGCATGCCCGCCAAGGATGCGAATACAGCGCACTCTTCTTGCGCCGGAATTATCGGCAACGACGAGATTTGATTCTTCTTGTATCATTTTCTGACTCCTCGGGTCTTATTTAGCGCGTTCAACAATTTCAACTAATGTCCATCTTTTTTTTGCACTGAGGGGTCTGCTTTCCATCACGCGTACCACATCTCCAATGCTACAGGTGTTTTCCTCATCGTGCGCCATTACTTTTTTGGTCTGCTTGTAGTATTTTTTGTACAATGGGTGTACCACTTGACGTTCAATCGCCACTACAATCGACTTATTCATTTTATTGCTGACGACTTTTCCCTGACGAATCTTTTTTCTTCCGGGTACGTATGTCGTAGCTGTTTGATCGTTGGTCATTTCCATAATTATGCTCCTACACTGGCTCGCTCGCCAAGAATTGTTTTCAATCGAGCAATATCTTTACGTAGAGTGCGGATATAAGCCGTGTCCTGTAATTGACTTAATGCTTTCTGAAAGCGATGTTTCACTAATGTTTCTTCTGCTTCGCGAAGTGTGTTAATCAATTCGTCTGTTGTTAATTCTTTTAAGTCAACCGCTTTGCGTGCTTTCATTGAACATCCGCATCAATTCGTGTAACAAATTTAACTTTAATTGGCAGCTTATGCGATGCCAAGCGAATCGCTTCCTCGGCTGCTTCTTTGCTTACACCATCAATTTCAAACATCACGCGACCCGGCTTTACTACTGCTACCCAGAATTCAGGGCTTCCCTTACCGGATCCCATCCGCGTTTCCGCCGGTTTTTTTGTGATGGGCTTATCGGGAAAAATACGAATCCATACTTTACCGTCACGCTTGAGGTAACGATTGATGGCAATACGAGCCGACTCAATTTGACGGTTTGTAATCCAAGCCGGCTCCAGAGCTTTCATTCCATACGTACCAAAGGTCACTAAAGATCCTCTGTACGCTTTTCCCTTCATACGTCCACGTTGGGTTTTACGGTGTTTTACTCTTTTAGGTAATAACATAATTTATCTCGCTTTATCTATCGTTAAAAGAATTATTTTAATTCTTGATAGTTAATTCAACTATTAATCTTTAATTTGTTGTTTGCCAATTACTTCGCCACGGCAGATCCACGTCTTTACACCTATGGCTCCATAAATTGTCTGTGCTGTAGCTGTTCCATAGTCGATATCAGCACGCAGTGTATGAAGCGGAACGCGTCCTTCTTTATACTGCTCGGTACGGCTCATATCTGCTCCACCCAAGCGGCCGGAACACATCACACGAATACCTTCAGCACCCATTCGAATTGCTAAGCCTACTGATTGCTTCATCGCTTTTCTAAAAGAAATACGTCCTTCGAGCTGTTGAGCGATGTTTTCTGCTACTAATTGTGCATCGATTTCTGGACGCTTAATCTCATTGATCAGAATTTTCACATCCTTCTTCGTGAGCTTCTTTAATTCCTCTTCGAGCAACGTAATATCTTTACCCGAACGCCCAATGATAACACCCGGACGTGAGGTTTGAATAGAAATTCTCATTTGCTTTGCTGTACGCTCGATAATGACACGTGCAACTCCGGCCTTTTTGAGACGGCTTTTGACGTATTGCCGTACGAGCAAATCTTCGGATAGTTTTTCTGCAATATTCTTTTCATCAAACCAGTTGGCTTCCCATTGCTTGATGATTCCTAAACGAAGTCCGATTGGATGTGTTTTCTGACCCAAAATTTCTCTCCTTCAAATTGCTTATTAAGCAGATACAATAATTGTCAAATGATGAGAACGTTTTTTAATTCGATATGCTCTACCCATAGGTGCAGGCGAGATTCTTTTCATCGATGGACCTTGTCCTACAAATACTTCCCGCACTACGATAGATTCTGAATTTACACCTGCGTCTTTATTTTCGAGATTCGAAATCGCAGATTTAAGTACTAATTCTGCGTCTACGGCAGCATGCTTTGGGCAAAATTTTAAAATTGCTAATGCTTGCTGTGCCGATTTACCGCGAATTAAGTCAATAACCAGCCGCATTTTGCGGGGCGAAGTCTTTACAAATCTTCTGATTGCTCTTGCTTCCATGTTTTCACTACCTTTAAACGTTATTTTTTACCAGTTTTTTGGTCTTTGCGGTTGCCGGCGTGACCACGAAATGTTCTTGTTGGTGAGAATTCACCTAATTTATGACCTACCATGTTTTCAGATACATAAACCGGAATAAATTTATTTCCGTTATGAACAGCAAAGGTATGTCCCACAAACTCAGGCGCAATCATCGAAGCGCGTGACCATGTTTTTACTACTTTTTTTGCGTTGGTTGCATTTAAAGCATTTACTTTTTCAAGCAACTTGTAGCTGATAAAAGGACCTTTTTTAAGCGAACGTGCCATATATTTTTTCTATTACTTAGTTCTGCGACGAATAATCATATCGTTGGATTTTTTCTTTTTCTTACGTGTTTTCAAGCCTTTAGCAAGCTGACCCCACGGTGAACGCGGATGTAAACGACCACCACCTGATTTAGACTTACCTTCACCACCACCCATCGGGTGATCTATCGGGTTCATAGCCATACCACGTGTCTGTGGACGAATCCCCATCCAAATTTTGCGTCCGGCTTTTCCGTGTAAAATATTCATGTGATCAGAATTTCCAACCACACCAAGTGTGGCCATGCAATGTGCGCTGACTGATCGAATTTCACCGGAAGGAAGCTTTACTTGTGCATACCCTTCAGAAACACTGACGAGCTGAGCTGATGTGCCTGCACTGCGAGCCATTTGGCCACCTTTACCTGGCTTGAGCTCGATATTATGAACAAACATACCAACAGGAACTCTGCCAATAGGCAATGCATTACCATCTTGAAATTCTACATTCTTACCTGATACCACCGTTTGCCCTACTTTGATTTTATCAGGTGCTAAGATATATCTCTTTTCACCATCTTCGTACTTCAGCAGTGCAATGCGGCATGAACGGTTTGGATCGTATTCAATGCTTTCAACGATTGCCGGAATGTCAAACTTATTGCGTTTAAAATCTATAATTCTATATTTCCGCTTATGTCCACCACCACGATGTCGTGATGTAATCCGTCCGGTATTATTCCGTCCGCCGGATTTCTTCAAAGTAACCGTCAGTGATTTTTCAGGCGTACTTTTTGTAATTTCATCAAAAGTACTGACCGAGTAAAATCTTGTGCCCGGTGTAATTGGTTTTAATATCCGTAGTGCCATTTGTTTACAACTTCAAAAATGGAGTAATTATTCTTCAGCGCCTTCGCCGGTTACAACATCGATTGATTGCCCTTCTTTAAGGGTAATATATGCTTTTTTGACTAAGTTCGTTTTACCGCGCATAATGCCTTTTTTGGTCATGCGAACTTTATTTTTTCCCTTTACTCTTACTGTGCGAACAGAGTCAACATTCACGCTGAACATCGATTCAATTGCATTTTTGATCTGTACTTTATTGGCTGAGGATTCTACCTCGAATACATACTGACGCAAGTGTGTAATCTTTGTCGCTTTTTCAGTAATAATAGGGTTTTTAAGTACCGTAATCATAGCTATTTTCCTTTGATAATCTTAGTTTTGAAATGTGTTCACAATTTTCTCAACCGCACTCTTAGAAACCAATAGCTTCTTGTGCTTAAGAATATCGTAGGTCGAAACTTTATCAGCAACGGAAGTTGTAAACTTGGGCAGGTTTCTTGCCGACATTACTACATTTTTTTCGCTTTCGGCGATTAAAAAGAGGGTTTTGTCGTTTTCAAGATTCAACGATTTCACCACTGCAGCCATTTGCTTGGTTTTGATTTCGTTAAATACCAAATCCTCAACAACGATCAGATTATTCTCCTGCAAACGAAGAGAAAACGCTGATTTTCTGGCTAAGCGACGTACTTTTTTAGGTAAGTCTAATTTGTAGAGGTGTGGCTTGGGACCATGAACAGTACCACCGCCAACCCAGACAGGAGAGCGCGACGAACCGGAGCGAGCCGTACCACGGCCTTTTTGTTTCCACGGCTTTTTACCACCACCTGAAACTTCAGTCCGCGTTTTTGTTTTGTGAGTGCCCTGACGCTGATTCGACAAATAGACTCTCACGGCAAGGTGCATTGCATGTTCATGCGGTTGAATACCGAATACTTCATCCGGTAATTCAATCTGACCTGCATTTTGCCCTTCTTTATTCAGTACATTTACAAGCATTGTATTCTCGTTTAGTGCTTTACGATTTCAACTAATGAATTTATTGCTCCCGGTACATTTCCTTTTACAAGTATAATGTTAGACTCGGGCATTATTTCTATAACTTCCAAATTTCTCACAGAAATTCTTTTGCCACCCATTCTTCCGGCCATCCGTAATCCTTTGAAGACCCGCGATGGGTAGGAAGATGAACCGATCGAACCAGGGGCACGTGGACGGTCTGACTGTCCGTGAGTCGTCATACCGACACCGCCGAAATGGTGACGTTTTACCACACCTTGAAAGCCACGTCCTTTTCCTGTTCCGCTGACGTCAACTTTATCACCTTTTTGAAATCCTTCTACTGTCAGTACTTCACCAACAGCGAGTGTCGTCGGAAGATGACGGAATTCTTTCAAGTGACGAACCGGATCGATACCTGCTTTTTCAAAATGACCACTTTGTGGCTTATTGATTTTCCGTGCGGCAATTTCACCGTATCCAATTTGAACTGCGGTATAGCCATCGGTTTCTTTTGTTTTAACTTGGACAACAGGACACGGACCCGCCTCTATAACCGTTACCGGTATATGGTCACCCTTATCATTAAAAATACTGGTCATCCCAAGCTTTTTTCCGAGCAATGCACTCATTGTTTAATTCTCCACTGAGGTCGGTTTATACTTTTACTTCTACATCTACGCCAGCAGGTAATTCCAAACGCATCAATGCATCGATGGTTCGCTGTGTAGAACTAAATATATCTATAAGTCTTTTATGAACACGCGCTTCGAACTGTTCGCGGGATTTCTTATCTACGTGCGGAGAGCGTAATACCGTGTAAATTGTCTTTTGTGTTGGCAAAGGAATAGGACCGGATACCGATGCTCCTGTCTGTTTTACCGTTCGTACAATTCTCTCGGCAGATTTATCAATTAAATTATGGTCGTAGGACTTTAACTTAATTCGTATTTTTTGTGAAGCCACGAGTTTACCTTTATCAATTCAATAGTTATTGGATAGAAAAGGGGGAAGTTTGTATTCCCCCTTTTTCTCACAAAAGCAATGTATTATTCAATAATTTTTGTTACAACGCCTGCACCAACTGTTCTTCCGCCTTCACGAATAGCAAAGCGAAGTCCTTCTTCCATCGCAACGGGTGTGATAAGTTCGATAACGAGGTTATCAAGGTTATCACCAGGCATCACCATTTCAACTCCGTCAGGAAGAGAAGCAATACCTGTCACGTCAGTTGTTCTGAAGTAGAACTGAGGACGATATCCGTTAAAGAACGGAGTATGACGACCACCTTCTTCTTTGCTGAGAACGTATACTTGTGCGTTGAATTTGTGGTGCGGCTTGATAGAACCAGTCTTTGCAAGGACCATACCACGCTCTAATTCTTCTTTATCGACACCACGGAGGAGCAGACCAACATTATCACCAGCTCTACCTTCATCAAGAAGTTTACGGAACATTTCGATACCTGTAACCGTCGTTTTCTTTTGAAGACCGAACCCGATAATTTCAACTTCTTCGTTAAGTTTAACAATACCACGTTCAATACGACCTGTACCTACTGTACCACGACCCGTGATAGAGAATACGTCTTCAATCGGCATCAAGAATGGCTTGTCAACTTCACGTTGCGGAGTCGGGATGTATGCATCAACTGCTTCCATCAATTCCATGATACAGTCAAGACGCGGATCGTCTTTTGCTGCTCCCGGATCGGAGCCTGCATCCAATGCTTTCAATGCTGAACCCTTAACAATCGGAATATCATCGCCCGGGAAGTCGTATTTGCTGAGCAATTCTCTTACTTCAAGCTCAACGAGTTCCAAAAGCTCAGGATCTGCGATATCGACTTTATTTAAGAATACAACGATACGAGGTACACCAACTTGACGTGCAAGCAGAATGTGTTCACGTGTCTGTGGCATTGGTCCGTCTGTACCTGCTACCACCAAAATCGCACCGTCCATTTGAGCAGCACCCGTGATCATATTTTTCACATAGTCAGCGTGGCCCGGACAGTCAACGTGTGCATAGTGACGATTGCCGGTCTCGTATTCAACGTGAGCCGTTGCAATCGTTATACCACGAGCGCGTTCTTCTGGCGCATTATCGATTGAATCAAATGTCCGCGCTTGTGCAAAGCCTGCTTTAGCAAGTGCCATCGTGATGGCAGCGGTCAATGTTGTTTTACCGTGATCCACGTGTCCAATTGTACCGACGTTAACGTGCGGCTTGGAACGATCAAATTTCTCTTTTGCCATGTTCTCACCTTAAGATGAAAATTATGAAATAAATAATTGTAAGTTTTAATTTTTTCTGTGTTACGCCATCCACCCGGCGCTCATGTACGAATTACTGCTGTTCAACAATGCCGGCTCGTAATGAGAAAACGTCATTGTATAGACTCCCCGACCCTGACTCATCGATCGTAACTGTGTTACGTATCCGAACATTTCTGATAGCGGCACACTCGCTTTTACTGTCTGAAGTATATTATCTTGTGTAATTCCTTCTATCTTGCCTCTACGAGAGCTTAAGTCGGCAATAACATCTCCAATATACTGCTCGGGTGCTACCACTTCTACTTCAAACACCGGCTCTAAAACCACCGGCTGCGCTTTCCGCAATCCGTCTTTTAATGCCATTGATGTTGCAATTTTATATGCTAACTCGCTTGAATTTGCCTCATCAAATGACCCGTCAACCAATGTCACCTTCACATCTATCATTCCGTATCCTGCTATCGGACCCACTGAAACACTTTCTCTAGCCGCTTGCTCAATTGCCGGTATGAATTGCTTGGGAATATGCTGCAGACTTGAAGTATTTTCAAACGCAAACCCTTTTCCACGTTCATTCGGTTCGATTTTGAGGATTACATGCCCAAATTGCCCTTTATTTCCCTGCTGACGTTCAAATTTTCCTTCTTGTTCTACCGTAGCTGTAATCGTTTCTCTGTATGCCACTTGCGGTTTACCTACTCGTGCCGGAACATTAAATTCTCTCTTCAGTCTATCAACAATTATCTCTAAATGAAGCTCACCAACTCCGCTGATAATTGTCTGCCCACTTTCGCTGTCTGTGTAATATTTGAAGGTCGGATCTTCTTCTGAAAGCTTGGTTAAAGCATCGTTGAGTTTGTCCTGATCTGCCGTCGTTCGAGCTTCTATAGACTGATTTATTACTGGCTCTGCAAAGACTATTTTCTCAAATACTACCGGATGACTTACCTCACTGAGTGTATCGCCTGTCCTTGCAAACTTCAGACCGGGTATCGCAACAATATCTCCGGTAAACGCCTCGTCAATTTCTTCTCTCCGATTAGCGAACATTCTCAGTATCTTCGAAATCCGCTCTTTTTTCTGCACCGATGGGTTATAAACTTGCGTCCCCACCTTCAACGACCCCGTATAAATCCTCACAAACGTGAGTTTTCCAACAAATTGGTCGGTCAATATTTTAAATGCTAACGCAGAGAATTTTTCAGAATCTTCAATTGAAAGATGTATTTCTTTTTCGTTGTTCTCTACGTCAAAGCCTACTACTTCTTTTTTATCCGCCGGCGATGGCAAGTACTCTACAATAGAATCAAGCAGGAATTTAACACCTTTATTCTTGAAAGACGAACCGCAAAATACGGGTACTATCTTCGAATCTATTGTTCCTTTTCTGAGCACCTGTTGAAGCTTACCTATCTCCGGCTCTACACCGTTGAGATAATCTTCAAGCAATTCATCATCAAGCTCAGCTACCGTCTCGACCAGCACATTTCGCATTTCCCGAACTTTCTCAACGACTTCTTCCGGGATTTCAATTTCATCACACTTAATTCCAAGTGATTCTTGGTCAAAGAGATACGCTTTATTATCAAGCAAATCTACAACACCGCGAAAGTCATCTTCTATTCCGATAGGCATCTGCATTATTACTGCTTTTGCCCCTAACCTGTCGCGCATTGACTGTACTGCCCGCTCGAAATTCGCTCCTACCCTGTCTAGCTTGTTGATGTAAGCGATTCTCGGCACATTGTACATATTTGCCTGATGCCAGACTGTTTCAGACTGCGGCTGCACACCCGCTACACCACAAAAAACAGCCACCGCTCCATCCAACACTCTTAGTGACCTTTGTACTTCAGCAGTAAAATCTACGTGACCAGGCGTATCGATAATATTAATCTGGTGGTCTTTCCAGTAGCAGGTCGTCGCAGCAGAGGTAATGGTAATGCCCCTCTCTCGTTCCTGCTCCATGTAATCCATCACCGTTGTGCCATCATCGACTTCGCCGATTTTATGAACAACTCCTGTTAAAAACAGAATTCGTTCGGTCGTTGTTGTCTTTCCGGCATCAATGTGCGCCATAATTCCGATATTCCGGACATTGCTTATGTTGCGCGACATGATGGAGGTACCTACACTAAATTTCTAAAAGAATCTATCGACCGCCCTAATCACCACTTAAAGTGAGCAAATGCTTTATTAGCATCAGCCATACGATGAATATCATCACGTTTTTTCACTGCATTTCCTTCACCGTTTGCAGCTGCTATAAATTCCGCAGCAAGACGGAAAGCCATTGTTTTATCACGACGATCAGAAGCATATTGCTTAATCCACCGCATTGCGAGCGAAACTCTGCGTTCTTCACGAACTTCAGTCGGCACCTGATAGGTAGCTCCACCGATTCTTCTTGAACGAACTTCAATTGCTGGCGCTGCATTTGACAATGCTTTACGGAAAATCTCCAACGGCTCTTGCTTCGTGCGCTCTGCAACGATATCAAATGCGTGATAGACAATCCCTTGTGCTATACTTTTTTTTCCATCAAGCATCATTTTGCTGATAAATCTGGTAACCAGCACATCGCCGAAGCGCGGGTCAGGATGATGATGTCGTTTTTCTGCTCTTTTTTTTCTCATTGCTTTTGAAATGTACTATTCAGGCAAAATCAAGTATTTATCAATTATTATTTCTTACCTTTTCCGGCTGCCGCTGGTGCTGCTCCCGGCTTTGGTCTCTTTGCGCCATATTTCGAACGGCCTTGCTTTCTGTCTTTTACTCCCTGCGTATCAGCAGCTCCCCTGATGATGTGATACCGCACACCGGGAAGATCTTTTACCCTACCGCCGCGAATCATAACAATAGAGTGCTCCTGCAGGTTGTGGCCTTCTCCGGGGATATATGCCGTCACCTCAATACCGTTCGTCAAACGAACACGCGCTACTTTGCGCAATGCTGAGTTCGGCTTCTTCGGCGTCGTTGTATAAACGCGTGTACATACTCCACGACGCTGCGGACATTCGTCCAATGCAGGCGACTTGCTTTTTACCACTACTTGATCGCGTCCTTTGCGGACTAATTGGCTAATTGTTGGCACTGTGATTTCCTTGTGTTCACCAAAAAATTGCTTCGTGTTTTAGAGAGCTTGCAAAAATACGGCAAGTTCTGAAATTACGCAAATTATTTTTTGATTTGTTATCAATTTATTTATTACTTCTTACCTTCAGCACGCTTTTGCTGGTACTCTTTTACCATCTCGTCCTGCACCGATTTCGGAACCGGCGCATAGCGTAAAAATTCCATTGTGAACTCACCTTTACCCTGCGTTACGCTACGGATATCTGTCGAATAGCCAAACATCTCGCTGAGCGGAACTTCTGCTTCTACAACCACATAGCCGGCATCTGTCGACGTACCGACAATCACGCCGCGGCGTTGATTGACTTGACCAATCATCACACCCTGGAACTCTTCCGGTCCATTGACTTCGAGCTTCATAATCGGCTCAAGAATGATTGGCTTTGCCTTGGAATAGAACTCACGGATAGCGGTCATCGAAGCCACTTTGAATGCTAATTCTGAGGAGTCCACCGCGTGGAACTGTCCATCATTCAAAACGACACGTACACCCACTACAGGCTGCCCGATAAGCTGACCCTCTTGCAACTGCTCTTTGAAGCCCTTATCGCAGCCAGGAATGTATTCCCGAGGGATGACACCGCCCACGATATCATCGACGAATTCGTAGTTTTCAACAGCATCCGACGGAAGTGGCTCCATGTATCCGGCAACGCGAGCGAATTGACCAGAACCACCAGTTTGCTTCTTGTGAGTATAGTTAAATTCAGCTTGCTGGGTAATTGTCTCGCGGAACGCTACTTTCGGGCGTCCAACAATTACTTCACAGTTAAATTCACGCTTAATACGCTCGATATAAATCTCTAAGTGAAGCTCACCCATACCTTTGATAATCGTCTCGCCGCTTTCTTCGTCACGATAGACACGAAGCGTCGGATCTTCTTTGGTAAATCTGTTCAGTGCCTTCGAGAAGTTTACCTGACCGGCTTTTTCTTTCGGTGTAATCGCAAGCTCAATAACCGGCTCAGGTACGAACATCGAGGTCATCGTCACATTGACGGTACCGTCGGTAAAGGTATCACCGCTTGCGCAGTCCACACCGAACATTGCCACGATATCACCTGCTGATGTTTCTTCAATATCATTCATTTCGTCGGAGTGCATCCGTACGAGGCGCGGTACTTTTACTTTCTTACCGGTGACATTATTAAAGATCATGTCGCCTTTTTTGACGGTACCCTGATAAATTCTCATGTAGGTCAGCTGACCAAAACGTCCGTCTTCAAGCTTGAAGGCAAGACCGACAAATGGTAACGTCGGATCGGAAAGAAGCTCGACCTTCGCTTCTTGATTGCTTTGATCAAGTCCTTCATTTTTAATATCTGTTGGACATGGCAAGAAATCAAGCACACCGTCGAGTAAGCGCTGAACGCCTTTGTTTTTCTTAGCAGATCCTACAAATACCGGAGTAATTTTGAGCGACAATGTCTCTCTGCGGATCGCAGGAATTAACTCCTCAGCCGATACAGGCTCATCACCCAAGAATTTCTCGGCAATGCTGTCATCAAAGTCAGCAACGGTCTCAACTAATGTATGACGTCGATTTTTTGCCTCTTCAAGCAACTCTGCAGGGATTGCTTCCTCACGGATAAATTCACCATTATCGCCATCATAATAAATCGCTTTCATGTGAAGCAGATCGACAATACCCTCGTTCTTGTCCTCCAAGCCGATAGGCATCGTAATCATAACAGGATTATGGTTCAATTTCTCACGGAGCTGACCAATAACGCGATCCGGATTCGAACCCGAACGGTCGATTTTATTGATAAACGCAACACGAGGAACATTGTAACGGCGCATTTGACGATCTACCGTAATAGACTGGCTTTGCACACCTGCCACAGCACACAACACAAGTACAGCGCCGTCTAAAACGCGAAGCGCACGCTCTACCTCGACCGTAAAGTCCACGTGGCCGGGAGTGTCGATGAGGTTGATTTGGTATCCTTTCCATGCACAATACGTAGCTGCCGATTGGATCGTAATCCCTTTTTCACGCTCGAGATCCATCGAGTCCATCTTTGCTCCTACGCCGGACTTGCCGCGCACTTCTTCGATTTTATGAATTTTACCTGTATAGAATAAGATACGCTCGCTCAGTGTGGTTTTACCGGAGTCAATGTGTGCCGAAATCCCGATGTTGCGAACCTTTGTAATGTCTGCCATGGCGGTTTTAACCCTATAACTTATGAATTGATACTATTTATTATCGTTTTAATCGTCGAAATCGCCTGTTTTTTGTCAGGCACAAAATTAAAGACTGCAAAAATAGGCAAAATCACTCAAACTGCAAAAAATTGAACGGTTTTTACCGATAAATACTCACTTTTCGGCTATCATAACGCATAAAAAAAGCGAATCTGCACGTACAGTTCGCTTCTTCTTCCAATTCTTCCCTGCTCTGCTGTCATTTGAACAGGTACATGAATTTTAATTTCCACACCAGAAACACTGCCTCATAGACAATACTCCGGCTCATTTTCGACGTGCCGCTTGTACGGTCGATAAATATTATCGGAATTTCTTTTATCGTTGCTCCTGCCTTCCACAGGCGGTAGTTCATCTCAATCTGAAAGGCATAGCCATTGGAATGAATCTCCGTAAAGTCAATTTTCTTTAATACTTCCGCTCTGAATCCCTTGAATCCTCCGGTGGCATCCTTGATAGACATACCGGTAATGATCCGTGTATAAAGGTTGGCTCCGTAGCTCAGGATAAGTCTCCGCATCGGCCAATTAACGACATTGACGCCATTCGAATACCGTGAGCCTATGACCACATCACTGGTTTTTAATTCCTCAAGAAACCGCGGAACATCCTCGGGATTGTGTGAAAAATCGGCATCCATTTCCATTATGATGTCATATCCCCACTGCAATGCAAGCGTAAAGCCCTCACAATACGCCGTCCCGAGTCCCAATTTACCGGCCCGCTTGAGCAGACGGATTCGATTGTCCTTCTCCATCATCGCCTCGACAAGCGCCGCTGTGCCGTCAGGTGAATTATCATCGACAATCAACATGTGGATTTCCGGCGCAGCATGGAGTACAGCGGCAATGATCTTCTCGATATTGCCACGTTCGTTATAAGTTGGAATTACGACTATTGCTTTCACGCGATTGTACTTGTTCTATTTAATAAAAATTACAGTTAGGTCTGTCCGTGACCGGTGATGACACAATACACCGTGCGCACAAGAATCTCAATATCAAGCTTAAGTGACATATTCTCAATATAATAAAAATCATCCCGAAGTCTGCCCTCAATCTCCTCAACCGATTCGGTGTGCTGCTTGTACTTGACCTGCCACCATCCGGTAATTCCCGGACGCACCTTTAACCTACGGGGGTAATATGGCAATAGTGCTGAGTATTTCTCCACAAAAAACGGCTGCTCAGGTCGCGGCCCGACAAGACTCATCTCTCCCTTGAGTACATTGAGGAATTGCGGCACTTCATCCAAATGCGACTTGCGGAGGAAGCGTCCGAACTTCGTCACCCGCTTGTCACCCGGCAGAGTCCATTGCGCCTTGCCTTTATCCGCATCCTGAATCATCGAGCGAAACTTGTACATCGTAAAGAGTTCACCGTTTTTTCCTACCCTCACCTGATTAAAAAACACCCCGCCGCGGCTGTCAAGCTTAATGGCAATCGCCGTCGCGAGCCAGAACGGCGAACCGAGGATGATGATAACCGAACTGACCACTATATCTATCATGCGTTTAATTGCCTCTTCCCATGGCTTGAGCAGCTGCGGGCTAATCTCAATCAGCGGCGCCCCGTAAATTGCAAGTGTCCGTGCCTGTCCGCTGAATACTTCATAGAGGTCAGGTACAATCTTTACCCGTATGTTATTATCCGTACACAGTGAAGCAATATTCAGCAACGTGGAATGCTCGGGAGAATTCATCGAAATCAGCACAGTCTGCGGGCGCGTGGCGCGAATAATATCACTCAATTTGTCCATTAATCCCAGCACCGGAATCGACCGCACCTCACTTGCACTCTCCCACACCGCCTGCTCACCCGCATCAGTAAGAATTGCTCCCTGAATCGCATATCCCCAGGAAGGATTTGTGGTGATTGAGCTCCACAACTCACGTAATTTCGCAGCACTGCCGACCAGTACAACCGGCAGCGAAATCACTCCTTTACGCCGCAGATACCGCTGAATGAGCCGCACAGCTAATCGCATTGCCGTGACAACCACAATAAGCGTTATCCAATAAAATACAATCTTGAGGCGAATGTGCGGCAGATTCTGCGTGTCGATGAGAATTAAAAAAAACAAAAACACACAGCCGAGAAACGTGTATCGCAGGATGGTAAAAAACTCTTCAAACGGAGAGCGGACGAGCCAGTTCTTATACAGCCCGCCGAACCAAAATATCAGCAGCCAATAGCCCGATACCGCAGCCAGAATAGGCAAAAACACCTCGGTATCCCAAAATACTGACTTGACCGAAATATCGAAGAGACCTGTCGAGAAGGTAAGAACAAAATACAGAAAAAAGCTGCCAATGAACCCCAAGCCATCTCCCAACAACTGAAAGACACTCGGTGACCACGAATATACATTCGTTGCCAGCCCACTCCTTGAGCCGCGCAGTACGTCCCCGGCCGCCATCGAAAGTCCCGCCGACTGACCTCTGCTCATTGTCGCAGCTTCCGTAATAATGAATAATACCCGTACGTACACAAATACATATATTTCTTCAGGCCCAGCTTCTTGCCGCCGACTGTATATTCGGAGTATAAAATTGCGTTTTTCTGGAGCATAAAATACTTTGACCGCGATATCGATGTGTCGGCAAGCCGATAGAAGACCAGCTTTTCCTTCATTACCGGACTCATTGCCACATGGAATTGATGGATAATGAGCCAGCAATGATAGTCTTCTATTGCCTTGTAGCGTATATCTTCAATAAAATCAACCTTATCCATCAGACTCTTGGTGAGCATCACACTCGAATTGCAGAGCGTGTTCTTCCGGATTAACCGCCGGTGCGTGATGGTCTCTTTGATATGAACATCCGAATACCGCTTCTCCGCCAGAGTGCTGAGATCAGCAGGATTCTTGAATTTTACAACATCAATCCCGCAGAATTCAGCATTATTCTCTTTCATGAAGCGTAGCTGCAGTTCTAATTTCTGCCGGTGCCATAAGTCATCGGCATCCAAAAATGCTATATACGCTCCCGATGCCACCGCACATCCCACATTCCTGGGTACCGCCGGACGACCGCTGTTTTGGTCCAGCTCGATCAGGCGGATACGGCTGTCCTGCTCCAGAAATGAACGTATAATTGTCACCGATTCGTCGGTCGAGCAATCGTCGATAATAATAAGCTCCCAATTATTATACGTTTGCGCCAATACCGTACCAATAGTATCGCCAATGGTAGCTGCACCATTATAGCAAGGCACGATGATGGAAATTAACTCGGACATGAACGACAATCTGATAGAAGGAATGGACGACAGTATGTGATGAGAGGCGGCTCACATTGAAATAGTACGACACACTTTCGCTTGATTTTGTTCAAAAATACGAATTTAATACTTTTGAATTGGCCGGCGTACCAAATTTCCACCCAATTACGATGGCCGAAACACCATATTATCAATAAGACGAGTCGTGCCGAGCCGCACTGCTATCAACATCACAATTTCATCATCTTCCTTGAATGTGTCGGGTTCGGCAAGGGTATCGGCATGCGCCGCCGCCGCATAATCGATCCTCAGATCAGGCACCGTCTCAAGTACATTTCGCAAGCACGTATTCAACACGTCCCGCTGCCTCTCTCCCGCCTGCGCCATTGCCAAAGCAGCACGCAATGCCTGTGACAGTACCACAGCTCTTGCCCGGTCATCAGCCGACAAATATACATTGCGCGAGCTTTTTGCGAGTCCGTCTTCCTCCCGTACCGTGGGCTGCACACTGAGCGCAATATCTATATTCAAATCACGAAGTAATTGTCGTATCACCGCCACTTGCTGATAATCTTTCTGACCAAAATACGCACTATGTGGCTTGGTCGCCATAAAGAGCTTCGCCACGACCGTCGCCACACCGTCAAAATGTGACGGACGAAATGCCCCCTCAAACTTCTCGGTACTCCCGCCGATCGAAATCTTCGTCTCGAACCCCGCAGGATACATTTCCCCGACTACCGGCGCAAAGACAATCGCCCCGCCCATCGCACCGATAATCTCTACATCACGTTTAAAATTACGGGGATAGGTGGATAAGTCTTCATGCGCGGCGAACTGCAAAGGATTCACAAATATCGTCACGATCACCACATCATTCTCACGGCATGCCGCCTCTATCAAGCTCCCATGCCCCTCGTGCAAATACCCCATCGTCGGCACCACACCAATACGCTTACCGGCAGCACGCAATGTATCCGCCGTCGCCTGCATCTCCCGAATAGTGTTGATCTCTTGTACAGCCATAGTTTTATTATTAATTATCAAGTATCAAATTATCTTCAACCTACAAATCCCACCCATGATTAACATCATGGGCTATGTTGTTTTACCTTGTGTCGTTATGTTTAAACAGAAGAATGCTGCCACATCTTGAAACCTCACCGCGACAAAACCGGCTAATTTTCCTAACACTTACTGACTTAAAGGCTTAAAGACTTAAAGACTTACGACTTAAAAACTCCCCCACTCACCCATACATCGCATCTATCACCGCAGCATACTTCTCTTCGACGAAGGCGCGCTTGATGCTCAGCTTCGGTGTCAGCTCGCCGGTATCGGGTGTAAACGGGTGCTGCATGATAGTAAAGCGGCGAACTTTTTCGTATTTGGCGAGGTCTTTCTGGAGTGTGTTGAGTTCGCTTTGGATGAGTGCGATGATTTCAGGATGCTTCGGCAGCGTCTCCTCGGTCAGTGTAATTCCCTTTGACGTTGCGTATGCGTGCAGCATCTCATATTCCGGTACAATAAGCGCGGTGCAGAATTCGCGGTCATTGCCAATGAGAAAGCAGCGCTCGATATAGCGGCTCTGCGAGATGAGGCTTTCAATCGGCGCCGGTGCGATGTTTTTACCGCTACTGGTAACAAGAATATGTTTTTTACGGTCGGTAATTTTTATATTTCCTTTGGATGTAATGATTCCTATATCACCAGTATGCAACCATTTATCACGATCAATCACTTCGGCCGTCGCTTGAGGGTCATTCCAATAGCCCTTCATGACATTTGCTCCCCGGGCGAGGATTTCGCCGTCGTCGGCAATTTTTACTTCTACATTATTCAGCGGTGCACCGACAGTGCCTACTTCGATCTTCCCGACACGATTGACACTAATCACCGGCGATGCTTCTGTCATGCCATAGCCCTCGAGGATGGTAAATCCCACCATGAGAAAGAACTCCGCCGTGTCCTTTGGCAGTGCAGCCCCGCCGGATACAAAGAGGCGAATTCTCCCGCCGAACGGTTCCTGAATCTTCGAAAAAACGAGTTTTTTGGCAAGCTGATACTGCACCGACACGGCAAGAGACGGCGATTTCCCGTTCAACGTCGCATCGAGGTATTTCTTCCCCACGCCTACTGCCCAATGATAGATTTTCTTTTTCGAATCACTTGCTTTATCAATATTGGAGAGCACTCTATTTTGAATTTTTTCAAATAATTTCGGCACACTTGTCATAATCGTCGGGCGCACTTCACGGATATTCTCGGGTACTTTGTCAATCGACTCGGCGAAGCAGACCGACGCACCGACCGCGAGCGGCAGATACAACCCGCCGATACGTTCAAATGAATGGCACAGAGGCAGATACGACAGAAAAATATCCGAATCACGCACATCAAATGCACCGAGGCATCCTTCTATATTGGCGATAATATTATGATTGGTGAGTTCCACGCCCCGAGGATTACCCGTCGTGCCGCTCGTATAGACGAGGGTCAGCGTGTCGCCCGGCTCGACGCGGGCAGCATAGCGCTCAAAAAGCTGCCGACGCGCAGTGTCCGGTATGGTCACCCGTCCGACCTCGATCACATCATCCATCGACTTGACGAGCGGGTGATCGCCTTTTGCATCATGATTCATCACAATAATCTGCCGGATGGAGGGAATATCATCGGATACTTTGAGGAGTTTGTTGAGCTGGAAGGAATTTGATACAATGATACATGTCGCCTCGCAATCGGTAAAGATATATTCCTGTTGCTTGGCGGTAAGCGTCGGGAAAATTGCCACATTAATTGCACCAATTGAGGTAATGGCAAGGTCAGCAATGATCCATTCAAGGCGATTTTCGGAAACTATTCCGACTCTGTCCTGCGGCTTAATGCCGAGTTCGAGGAGTCCGACGGCGAAGCATTCGACCTGCGTACGTACTTCGGCGAAGGTAACACCCGTGTAGGTGCCGTTTATCTTCCGCGAGTAGGCATACTTCGTCGGATCGCCGGCAAATCGCTCGGTCATCAGCAAAAACATCTGTGGAACGGTCGTGGCATCCATGGCAGTTTCCTTTCGTCAATTATTTTCGCGCACTTCTTCACAATTCATTTTCGGCGAATTTACGCGAAAATTATGTGGGACTCAAGGAAAATTTGGTGGAATTACATCCGCGCGGAAATCGCGAGCTCTCGGGAAAGGTCGGCGGTAAGGATTTTTGTATCAAACATTCCGGCGTATTTGGGATTCGGTATGGGCAGCTCGCCCTTGCTCCATGCCTCATACAGCGTTGCAATCGCGCTTTCGATTGCTTTTACATCCGTTGGGGAGGTCGTCACGGCCGCTTTGGTATCCATAGCCGTTTTACGGATCGAGCCCTCGGGCGCGCAGACAAGCAATGGCTTTTGAGCGCCGATATATTCAAATAATTTACCGGGCAGGCGCTCGGCATTCGTGGCCATCAACCATAATGCATCCGACTCACAGAGCTCTTGTATCGCCTCATTGTGCGGAACATAGCCCGTGGAGTGAGCGACACCGTCAAGACCGTATTTCGTAATGAGTTTGGCGTGATTCGGCTGCATCGTACCGACGAAGCGGGCCTCGATTCTGGACTTCGCCGATGGATTCTTGGTAATAAATGCAGCAAGTGCTTTGAGGAAATACTTTGGTGTGCTGTCATCCTGAAAGACACCGCAATGGGTAATGACAAACTTCACACGTGCATCTTTGGCGGCTGTCTTGATTGTGAAATCTTCACGGTCATAGCCGTGCGGGAGAATCATCACATCTTCATGGCCGACGGTCTGATACCGGCGAATAAGACTTTCTTTGGCATAGCGGGTCGTCACAATCGTCTTGGCGGCACGCGCCAGAATATTAGCTTCTAATTTCCGCATTTTGGATGAAGCCGCTGATGCCGGTGAGGAGCCATCAGACCATGAATCGCGGTAATCGACCACAAAAGGCAACGCGTATTCATCGGCAATGTCGCTCGCGATTAAAAAATCCGAAAATGGTGGCGCCGTGGCAAGAATAATATTCACCCGATGCTGCTCCATAATCTCGCTTGCCGTCAGCATTGCCTGCTTACGCCAGCGAATGGCAGTGTCGGGCTTGTACATCATTTTGGTAATCGGACGAACGATGGTTTTCGTAAAAAAACCCGGTAATTTTTTGATGCCTTCCCGCCGCGAGGAAAAAAGTCCCTTTTTGGGTGGCGTACGGTAGATAATGACATTACGTTCCTCAAGCTGCGCAAGGAGAGTATCATCATAGGCATAGAACGTACGAGGTGTGGTCGTCAGCACGATCGGCTTCCAGCCATAATCGGCTAAATGCTTGACAAGCTTTACCGTTCGCAATACCCCACTTAATCCCATCGGCGGAAAATAATAAGCAACAACAAGGACGGTTCTATCGGACATAATGCGAAGAAAGGGTCATACGAAGAGTTCAACAACGAATAAATTAGGGCGCAAAAATACCAAAACCGCAGGTTTTATGAGGCATAGAAAATGGAATCGGGTCGAAAATAGGGTGAGTATGAGGTGGAAATTCCTCCCCCGAGCCCCCTCGCTTCTTGGCGAGCGCCTCGGTTGGGGCATTTGGCTGTACCCAAAAACCGAGGGCATCGCGGGGACGCGATACTCTCGGGAGGAGACACTAAATACAACAGCCGCCTTTTTTTTCAAAAGGCGGCTGTTGATGCGTGGAGAGCATGAAGAGAATTATTTTTCATCCGACTCTGCTGCGGTGGCTACTTCTTTGAGGAGCTCGGCAGCAAAATCTTCGGTTTCGGCGGGCTTTTCTTCGAGCGATTTCGGGATAATCAGATAATCGAACGTCAGCTCATTCTTCGTACTGTCGAATTCTACGCGCACGGTCGCATTTTCTTTAAATACATTGCGCAGCATTTCTTCGGCTAGAGGGTCTTCGAGATAGCGCTGAAGTGCGCGGCGGAGCGGACGTGCGCCATATTTCTCGTCGAAACCCTTATCGACTAGATAATCCTTTGCCGATTGCGTGAGCTCAAGGTCGATACCGTTGAGCTTGAGGCGCTTGTAGAGCGTCGAAAGCTGTATGTCGATGATAGAATAGATGTTTTCCTTGGTCAGCGGACGGAATACGATATAATCATCAATTCTATTAATAAATTCAGGATTGAACATCCGCTTCATCGATTCTTCGACGGTGCTTTTCATTTGTTCGTACTCGTTGTCCGGCGTTTTTTCGGAGAAGCCAATGCGTCCTCCTGCCTTTACATCCCGTACTCCCACATTCGACGTCATGATAATCACCGTATTCTTGAAGTCAATTTTACGGCCTAATCCATCGGTCAGCGTACCGTCATCAAACACCTGCAGCAGGATATTAAACACATCCGGATGCGCTTTTTCAATTTCATCTAAGAGAATAATACTATACGGCTTACGGCGTACTTTCTCGGTTAATTGTCCGCCTTCTTCATAGCCGACATAGCCCGGAGGCGCTCCGACTAACCGCGAGACGCTGAATTTCTCCATATACTCGCTCATATCGATACGGATGAGCGCATCTTCACTGTCGAACATATACCGCGCAAGCGCTTTGGCGAGCTCGGTCTTACCAACGCCGGTCGGACCTAAAAACATAAACGAACCAATCGGACGAGCGGGATCTTTAAGACCTGCACGGGCGCGGCGAATCGCGCGGGAGAGATGCGTCAGCGCTTCGTCCTGACCAACGATTTGTTTCTTGAGTTCTTCTGCCATTTTCAGCAGCTTCGACGACTCACCTTCGGCAATTTTATTCACCGGAATACCGGTAATCATCGCCACCACATCCGAGATATCCTCATCGGTCACGGTATAAATCTTCGAGGCAGACGCCTGCTCCCATGCTTCCTTGGCTACTTCGAGTTCGTTTTGCAGACGCTTCTCCAAGTCACGGAGACGCGCTGCTTCTTCGAAGTTTTGAGACTTAACCACATTATTCTTATCTGCACGAACGCCTTCGATTTTTTCTTCGAGTTCGACAATTTCCTTCGGCACATGAATATTTGACAAATGAACGCGCGCGCCAGCTTCGTCGAGCACATCGATTGCTTTATCGGGCAGATACCGATCGGTAATATACCGTTCGGACAGACGCACACAGGCCGTCACTGCTTCTGCCGTATAAAATACACCATGATGTGCTTCATAGCGATCTTTGATATTATTCAAGATCTGAATTGTTTCCTCACCTGTCGGCGGCTCCACGACGATTTTTTGGAACCTGCGGTCCAGCGCGCCGTCTTTTTCGATGAATTGACGGTATTCATCGAGTGTTGTAGCGCCGATACATTGAATTTCACCGCGGGCGAGGGCGGGCTTGAACATATTCGAAGCATCGAGCGAACCGCTTGCGCCGCCTGCGCCAACGATCGTGTGCAATTCATCAATAAATAAAATCACATCGCGGGCTTTTTCGAGCTCGTTCATCACGGCTTTCATGCGTTCTTCGAATTGACCGCGGTATTTCGTGCCGGCGACGAGCGAACCAAGATCGAGGGTCACGATACGCTTTTCGAATAATGTCCGCGACACTTTTTTCTCGATAATTTTCAGCGCGAGACCTTCGACAATTGCTGTCTTGCCCACGCCCGGCTCACCGATGAGCACCGGATTATTCTTTTTACGGCGGGAGAGAATCTGCGCGACGCGTTCAATTTCTTTTTCGCGGCCGACGACAGGGTCTAATTTACCTTCAATTGCGAGTTTCGTGAGATCACGACCGAAATTATCGAGCACGGGAGTCTTCACGCGTTCGGGAGCGCCCTTGCCTTTGCCGCCTTCTTTTTTCGAAGCTGGTGCGCCGGGAGCGGAATTTGTGGGACGACCATGAATGATATTATCGAGTTCGGTGCGTACCGAGTCGTATTTAATCGAGAATTGCGAAAGAATCTGTGTGGAAATATTATCTTCGTCGCGGAGAAGCGACATTAGCAAATGTTCTGTGCCAATCACTGTTGACTTGTAGAGTTTTGCTTCGAGATAGGTAATTTTAAGAACCTTTTCGGCGTTCTTGGTGAGAGGAATATTGCCAATTGTAAGAGTGCCGCTTGTGGAGCGAATCGTATCTTCGATGCTTTTTTTGAGTTTGAATAAATCCACACCGAGATTGCGAAGGATTTTAACGGCAATTCCTTCGCCTTCGCGAATGATACCGAGCAAAAGGTGCTCGGTGCCTATGTAATCATGTCCAAGCCGTAATGCCTCCTCGCGGCTCAGGCGAATAACGTCTTGCACGCGATTTGAAAAGTTGCCTTCCATAGTTGTATAGATAAAGTAAAGAAAAATAGTGGCTACTAAGGGCCGCTACGACGCAAAAATAGTCAGAATTATTGTTTATCGCGCTTATCGGCAATAGCACACGGAAATAGAGGGAAGTTACGACAAGCCCACGCGACTGTTTCCACTCTCACAGCACAACCACTTCCACGCACAGCCGGTGAAGCGAACCCCTGAGCAGTTGACCAGAGTCTATACTTCCGGAGAAGGGGCGGAGTTCCATTTCACCCCACCGGCAACACTCACCTCCCCTACGATGCAACACCCCGGCAACACCCAGGACATAGGCATTCCGCCGAAGTGCTCAACGATGCGTGTGGACGCGTAATTGCCCGACCGAAGCATTCAACTGCCCGACTAAAACGCTCAACTGCCCAACCAAAACGCTCAACTGCCCGACTAAAACGCTCAACTGCCCAACCAAAACGCTCAACTGCCCGACTAAAACACTCAACTGCCCGACTAAAACACTCAATTGCCCGACTAAAACACTCAATTGCCCGACTAAAACACTCAACTGCCCGAGTAAAACGCTCAACTGCCCGACTAAAACACTCAACTGCCCGAGTAAAATGCTCAACTGCCCGACTAAAACGCTCAACTGCCCGACTAAAACGCTCAACTGCCCGACTAAAACACTCAACTGCCCGACTAAAACGCTCAACTGCCCGACTAAAACACTCAACTGCCCGACTAAAATGAGTAATTGCTCCATCGAAACGCGTAGATGCGCGTAAAGGAGGTACACACAGCGAGGCAGTCAACGAAATTATCTCTCCATACCGTGATTGATTATGGTCAATCGTGCAGTCATCGAAGAATCATCTGGCGCATTCACTTCTGCTTGTGAATTTGTTCTATCAGGTAGTATATTCAAGTACTTTCAGACCATCACACAGTCTTTTTCGGATATTTGGGTATTTTTGCAGGCGGGAGGCAGTATTCAACCTGCTTTCCCGGCACACAACAAATTTTTACATACCATTTATTTATACAGCTATGCCTCTATACCAGCTTGGACAGACGCTTGAACAGATTCATGAATCCCCTTTCAAACTCGAACGTGAGATACAAAACCTGATCGAACAGAACCTATCGACTCTCCTGCACCTCGACATTGTTTCCTCGGAATTCTCTCTGCATAAATTCCGGCTCGACACTCTTGCCTTCGACACCGAAACCAAGTCTTTTGTGATTATTGAATACAAACGCGATAAGAATTTCAGCGTCATCGATCAAGGATACGCCTACCTTGCTCTCATGCTGAATAACAAAGCAGATTTTATTCTGGAATTCAACGAAAAAAAGAACCAAACCCTCAAGCGGACGGACGTCGATTGGTCGCAATCCAAAGTAGTATTCGTGTCACCGATGTTTACTACTTATCAACGGGAAGCGATTAATTTCAAAGATTTACCGATTGAACTGTGGGAAGTGAAGAGATTCGCCAATAATACCGTTTCGTTTGAACAAATTCAGAGAGCAGCAAATGTCGAGAGTATCAAAACAATCTCAAAGAATGACGACACCGTCGAGGCAGTAAGCCAGGAAGTGCATGTCTATACCGAGCAGGATCATACGCAGAAAGTCGATATCGAGACGCGCGAGCTCTACGAACAGGTCAAAGAGCGCATTCTCAATTTGGGCGACAGTATTACGGTCAATGCCAGAAAGCAAACGATTGGATTCAGGGTAAACAACTCCATCTTCTGTGATATTGTCCTGCAGGGCAAGGGATTGAAAATCTACATGAACCTAAAAAGCGGCGAACTCGACGACCCCAAAGCCGTTGCCCGAGACGTGTCAACCATCGGTCATTGGGGCAACGGTTCGTACGAAATAAAGCTCGCCGAACTTGACGACATTGACTATATCATGAGTCTTCTTGTGCAGGCACTGCGGAGGAATGGGTAGGGGTAAAAAAAGCACAATTTATACAACGAAGATAGTACACGTAAAGGGAAAATATGACAACAACACTCTACCGGCCAGTCGGTCCGAAAGAGCTTGTATTGATTGAAGAGTCGGGCTGGACGAAGTTCCCACCAAGACTCCCCGATCAACCAATCTTTTATCCGGTCATGAATGAAGAATATGCCATACAAATTGCGAAGAAATGGAATGTAGCGGCATCGGGCGCGGGCTATGTCACACGATTTGCCGTCGAATCGGATTACCTGAGCAGATTTGACATTCAAAATGTAGGAGCGCGTCTGCATAACGAACTTTGGGTGCCGGCAGAAGAGCTCGAAGAATTTAATCGCCATATTGTAGGGTTAATTGAAGTGACACACTCGTTTTTTTCTGGGGAGGAGTGACGGGGAGTGTAGCAGTCTCCATAGATAGCCAAATGTTGCGTTTTCTTAGAACAATCATAAAAATCAGTCAATGCATCCATCATACAAAATTGTAACTACTCTACCATTACTATCAATTTGGGTAGCTGGCAGAGATCTTACAGCTGAGAGAGTCGGCTATCTAAGCAGTAAGGAAATTCAACAGATACTCCACCTGCAACCGGTCGAATTTGTAGTACCGAATGTTGGGGATACATTACAATGGATAGGAATCAACGCGTGTTATGACTTTTGGAAATCTGAAGCAAAGTCACACATAGCAGATAACACGGACCACATCGAACTTCGGAATTTTCCGGGTGAGTATGCTTATATTGCAAGTGCTTGGATTGGTGAATTTGAAACGCCGGTCGTAGTATTAGAAAAGGTACATTGATAGAGATTCATCATATTTAATGGTCGGTCGAGTAGTATATCAAACTTTACATACGTAAGGGTCGAACTCTTGCCAAATACCTTGGCAGAATGTGCACCTACGGAAATTGGAATTAAACAAACAGCAACCTAAACTCACCACCTACAAATCTGACATTGCATAGTCATCAGGGTGAAGAACGGACACAATTATTTTATGTACAACAGTAATCAATACAGTAACTATGGCATACAACAATACTCTGGCAGAGAGAATACGCACGCGGCTCTCAGGCATACCGAATGTAGTAGAAAAAAAGATGATGGGCGGGCTCACTTTTATGGTGAATGATAAGATGTGCGTCGGCATCATCAAAGATGAATTAATGTGCCGCATCGATCCCGATAAGCATGCAGCCGCAATTGAAATGCACGGCTGCCGCACCATGGACTTCACCAAGCGACCGATGAAAGGATATGTCCTCGTCAATGATGAAGGCATGCGAACAGACCGCGAATTTGACTATTGGATAGAGCTCTCGCTCGCGTTTAATACGACGGCAAAAGCTTCAAAGAAACGTACGTGATTGCTTCGTCCGGTTGGTGATATAATCTACCGTAAGCATTTGATGGTACCAATCCTGCTCGATACTTGAGGAAGACACAGCATATCCCAAATACAACAAAACGCACGCGCACGTAGTGGGACAGGTCACAATCTGTCCGTAAAAATAATCAAACACAATCCTAATGAAATCATACATTCATACCGAGTTATCTCTCATATGCTTGCTCTGTTGTATGAGCTTCTTGACTGGTGCTTCTCCGATTGTGTATGGCTTCCAACGTATTGATTCAGCGCGTCATTGCCATACAACGGAGAATCTCGATCTATTCAGCCAAAAGACCTTTGCTATTACCCCTCAGAGGATATTCAAAGGTAGGATGAAGAAGAATATAGATGGCGGTTTTTTTGAAAATTTTGCAATCGGCAAGCAGGGTGAAATCATACTTATCGATAAATCAATATTACTTCTCAAAGGGAAAAATAAGAAACGCATTCCTATCAAGAAAGAGTATCGGAACGCAGACTATTTCTTCTTGGATAAGGATAATACTACAATCCTAGTAAGAGGTACTAATTATATTGGTAGATATAATTTTCAAGGGAAATTACTTGATTGGTACGACCTTGATGGTTATGCATTTACAGAATGGAAGAATAGTATTATTACTATTGGGGTTGACGATACTTTATTTCGGATATCAATCCTAGATGATAGCCGTAATACACGCCAAATTAATCTGATTAATGGAATTGATTTCGGTGAAGCGTATTTCCAACCTAACGTTTTTATCGATAATGATACCATCTTCATACTTCGAGGTAATGATTGTTTTTCTATGCCTGTCAATAATCCGAACAGTGTGCAGAAGACATGCTTTACCACGACAAAGAGCGATGATGTATTCTACAGTGTTGTCGGTAAAAGTAATTCATCGTTTATCGTTGTGAATAATAACAGGGACAATATCGCCGATCCAAGTGTCAGTCTTTTGGATAGAGAACATCGTACCAAAACGGATCTGATTATAAAAGGTATCAGCGCAAACATTCACAGAGACACTGAATCTGAAGACGGGACTTTTGATAATATTGAGTATTCTCTATGGATTGACAAGGTGATGTATTATTTCGACAATGATCATAATGACCTTTATTTTTTAATAAATACCGTTAATGGGATAGAGGTTTATAAATCGAATCTTGATGCTTATTCGAAATAAGCGGGTTTCTTTCTTTTTGTGCTCTTTCGGATGGTATTGTTGCTGTAAATACTTTCGGGGTGAACAGCTGCCCTATACTCCGGCATAACACAACACATACGAAATACAAATTAATTCATTTAGCGATTGCATTGACAAGAATGTATAGAGAATACGAATCAGAATCCAAAAACTCCTAACTTCTACAAACCACAATGAATACACAACCAAATACCCTGCAAACCCTCGACCAATTCATTGATGAAGAATATGGCACAGGCACGAGCAAACGTGAGACCTTCGAGAAAGGATATGAGCACTTCAAGCTTGGCTTCCTGCTGCAGCAAGCACGACTCGAAAAAGGGCTCACCCAAGAAGAACTCGCCATAAAATGCGGCACCAACAAAGGGTATATTTCCAAAATTGAAAATGACCTGAAAGAAGTGCGCATTTCGACCCTTCAAAAAATAGTAGAACTTGGGCTCGGCGGACACCTCGAAGTGTCGATAAAGTTGTGAATTTCCGTGATTAGGTTATGTTGAACAACCGTTTGTCCATACTTACCGTTAAAACGCCTGCTCACTACTCCGGTAACGATTTTGCGTATGTCTATTCGAATGGGATCTGCAGCACTTGCATCCTCTATCTGCACATTCGCCGAAAGTAGTACGCATCACATTAACTATCAATACAATCTCAGATAACATAATTACTTCCAACATTTTACCCATCATCCATCTATGCGTATGAAAACCCTTTCGTTCCTCGTTGCCTGCCTTGCTCTGACGGTCAATCTGATGAGTCAGACCCCATTTCAGAATGATAAATATGGCTTCAAAGGTCTCGTGCCCGATGACTGGCATATTTACACCGAAATCAAGGATAATCCATCCGGTAAAACAGCGCTCATCGACTGGGGACTGCCCAACGTCTATAGCGAACTCGAAAAATCGTCCATTGAAAATTCAATCGTCATTACTGCTCACAAACGTGCTGCCATCAAAAGTCTCGATGACCTTGTTGCTTTTGAATTTAGAAGACTGGGGAGCTCCGTTGTATCTCGCGAAGTAATCGACTCGCTGCCATATCTTTCCTATAAAATACATACCTATCGCAAAAAACTTCACTACACTACCAAAGCGGAGTTTGTCTTCAGGGATTCTATCGGATATATCCTCCATTATACCGCCACACCGGGAACGTATGATATTAACCTCCCGAAATTCAATGAGTTCGTCAAGAATGTTCAATTCTTCACACCCAAAGCGCCCCAAAGCAAACCTCTCGCGAATCCCGACCTTCGCCTCGACGGATTGTATATCGCCAAAACGACAGAAGCAACAAAAGAAAACAACAACATGGAAATTTACAACTACCTTCGATTCTACGATGATGGATATGTCTATGCACAATCGGTCAATTCGTACGCACCCGAAAAAGTAGTTGAATGGTTCGGCAGAGGCGGCACGTTCGAACGCAAGGGAACCTATACCATTACTGGCTCGACCATCTCATTTACCGTCAATAATGATGAAGACCCGAACAAACGACTCGAGGGTCCGGCCACGGATGCGTATGTCGGTACAATCGCCGATAAGAAGCGATTACTTCTCGACCTTACCTTTCAGGGGTCAAAGAGTAAGAAGTTTGAATTTCAATTTGTCAGAGTAGAATAATTGATGTGTGCTGTCAGCGGCATGTAATTGACCTACGGGAAATTACAACGTCAATCACGTTCTATACCATTCATTCAGCGTCTTACTCCTCCATCCCATGCAAGACTACCTCGACCAAGCAGCAAAGAATGGTGTCGTCATCCTTCCGAACGGAAGGTGTCAGTGTTGCGGGGCTGACTACGAGCGCGGCATAGCCGAATGCATCGACACCTTCAACAGCATCGAGCTTGTACAAGCGCAAACAATCGAGAATCTCCCGGCGCGATTTCTCCGTGTCGATGCGCATGCGCTGCAGCATCCGGAAATTCACGGGCGATGGAGCAATCATTTTCACCTGACACGACTGCATCTTATTCTCAAAAAAAACATCGTCTGGAATTATACACTATCCCCACTGCTGAGCAAGCATATCAACGCCTATAAGCTCACACGACCCGATGAATACCTCATCCCGCCGCCGCCAATGCGCAGAGGAAATATGACTGCAAAAGATATTGCCCTCGCCGCTCATCCCGACAATTGCCTTGACCTCATCACCGCCTGGGCTGTCGAAGTATATGCAGCATGGAGCGCCGCCACAAGTGTTCCGGCACGTCTCGCAGATAGCTTTACAGACTCGCTTCCACAAGGTAAATTCCTTATACAGAAATGAATTTTAAAGTAACGTCATTATCCCTTCTGTGGCACTTGTAGAAGAGAAGTCAAAACGATAACCTTCGTAGAAATATGCCAAGTAAAGAATTCACCTTATTACCTTATTGTACCGTTTCTTATCGTCAATGATGCCTGCTTTTTATAAAAATAAGGTTGACATCTCAGCGGGTATTGTGTGCTACTAAGGTTTTCATGCTCATTCGGTGGTGCTCGTTTTGACGTTGTGGCTGCGCCCCGCTTTGTGAATACTTCACGGAGTACAGCTATTCTTCGTTCTGCTGTATGCGTGCGCACTTCTCTTATGCGCGGCGCATACAGCGGTGAATTTCAAAAAAATGCCGTATTTTTGCAGAATACTGCTGTAAATAGCACGACACACATTCCCTCACTTCCTCGACAATCAAAGGACAGACCGGTGAAACTATAATTTCTTCCCCAAAATAATAAACGGCATTTCCCAAGCCCGGGAAACGCCTCATTTATTCACTTTTTTACGGAGAAATTATGCTTACAGCACACAATCTGACCTATAGTCACCCGAATAAAGACATCCTCTTCGAGAATATCCATTTCTCTATCAACCGACACGATAAAGTCGCCCTCGTGGGCAACAACGGTATCGGAAAATCTACTCTGCTTTCAATTCTTGCCGGACGTCTCGTTCCTTCCGGCGGCACGATTGTCGGTCTTGAGCGCGCGCCCTACTACATCCCGCAGATTTTCGGGCAGTATAATGACTATACCGTTGCCGAAGCACTCGGCGTGCAGCATATTCTCCATGCACTCTATGAGATTCTAGGCGGTAATGCAACCGACGAGTATCTCTCCCTCCTTGAGGATGATGATTGGTTCATCGAAGAACGCTGCCGCACCGCCCTCGCGCATTGGCAATTAAATGGCGTGGAATTGACACAAAAAATGGGCACGCTGAGCGGCGGCGAAAAGACGAAAGTCTTTCTTGCAGGAATGATGCTTCATAAGCCCAAGGTGGCGCTCTTAGACGAACCGAGCAACCACCTCGATAGCCGCAGCAGACGCATACTCTATGACTATGTGCAGGCGACGACCGATACTCTCGTCGTCGTCAGTCATGACCGGAAGCTCCTCACACTCGTCGATTCGGTCTATGAAATGAGCAAGCGCGGCATTACGGTCTATGGTGGTAATTATGAATTGTATCAAGAACTAAAAACCATCGAAAATAATGCTATCAACGAGAATATCCACAGCGCACGCACGGCGCTCAAAAAAGCAAAACTCACCGAAAAGGAAACTCTCGAGCGCAAACTCAAGCTCGATGCCCGCGGCAGGAAAAGAAAGGAAAAAGAAGGTCTGCCTAAAATCATGCTCAACACCCTAAAAAACAATGCCGAGCGCAGCACTGCGCGCATCCGGGACGTCCATTCCGAAAAAATAGACGCCCTTGCGGGTGAATTGCAGGAGCTCAAGGGTGAGCTCCCCGATTTGGGTAGGATGAAGTTCGGACTCGATAATTCCACCCTCCACAAGGGGAAAATTCTCATCGAAGGGAACGCAATCAATCACTGTTACCATCAGACTCCCCTGTGGAAGGAACCCATCGATATCGTCATCAGCAGCGGTGACCGCATCGCCATACGCGGAGGTAATGGCTCGGGAAAAACAACACTGTTGAATATAGTCACCGGTCACTGTACGCCGCACTATGGCACTATCAACAGGGCGGCGATCAAATCGGTATTCATCGATCAGGACTACTCCTTAATTGACAACGGACTCACGGTGTATGAGCAGGCGCAACACTTGAACACATCAGGACTTGAGGAACATGAAGTAAAAATCCGGCTGTCGAGGTTTTTATTCACCAAAGACTATTGGGACAAACCCTGCAGCACGCTCAGCGGCGGCGAAAAAATGCGGCTCATTCTCTGTTGTCTGACGATTAGTACGATGGCACCCGATATGATTATTCTCGATGAACCGACCAATAATCTCGACATGCAGAATATTGCCATTCTCACCGCCGCCATTAATGACTATCGGGGCACAGTGCTTGTCGTATCGCATGATGAGTATTTTGTGGAGGAGTTACAGGTGCAGCGCGTCATTAGTCTGGAGTAAAATATGTCTTTCGGAAAATGCAATGGCGGGTGCGGGGTGAATTGGGGGCGAAGTTCGATTCGTTGAATCGCCGGAGCTTGAGTACTTTTTAGCGTCATTGAGAGTAGAGTGGTAATCTTTCATCAGAGGCAATTGAATTTGCTACCGAAAAGTATGTGTAAATATGTATTTTTGCACGTCGGGATGAGATGGCAATCTTTTCCGATGGATATGACATGGCACGGGCTTGGTTCCGCAAGGTAATCCGCCCCCTACACCGTCCCTTTCTCCCTATACAAAGCAGGCATCAGGCAATCATACACACGAAGAACGACAAGCAGCCAACCCTACTCACATACTCTCACACAACTACAATGCAACAATCATATTTACATCCCACGCAAGAGTCCGGACGCGACTTTATCATGCGCCAAATTTCAGGAAATGTTGTCATGCTCAACCTCCTGCGTTTCCGTGAAATTGCCGATTACTCCGCAACGCCCGAACTCGCGCCGGAGGTTGCCATCAGCGGTGAAAAGGCGTATCAGCTGTATATCGAACACACCAAGCCACACTTACTACAATCCGGCGGTGAAATTGTGTTTATGGGAAGTGGCGGGAATTTTCTCATTGGCCCCCCTAATGAACGCTGGGACGCAGTACTCCTCATCCGTCAGAAAAGCGTGGAAAGCTTCATGGCTTTTGCGCGCAATGAACAATATTTAAGCGGTATCGGCCACAGAACGGCGGCATTGGAAGACTCGCGTTTACTTCCGTTGATGGAAGAGAATTACTGATAGTTTGTGTTCACTCGAACGTTGAACAAAGCCTGAATAGTGGCGTGACGACTGTATTTCAATTACCCCCGAAATCTGTACAGCCAAACATATACCATCGTGAAAGTACACAACAACTTACCATACTATCTTGCTGCAATAGGACTCTTCCTTCTTCTAAAATTCGGCTATACATTCGCCGGAAATGATGATATGCGTTTCTTGCTGGCACCGACCGACACCGTCGTCGGCATTCTAACAGGTTCGCACTCGGTCTATGCATCCGATACCGGCTATTATCACAGCAGTCTGAATATTCTGATTGAGAAATCGTGTTCGGGTTTTAACTTTATGCTTCTCTGCTTTGGTCTGCTCACCTTTGTCCTGCTACGGCCCACTCACCGACCGGCGCGTAAATCACTGAGTCTTCCCCTGGCGCTGGGTATCTCGTATCTGCTGACTATTTTCGTGAATGCTTCGAGAATTACGACTGCAATTCTCGTGCAGCGCGAGGCAAATAGATTCCTATCCGACAGGCCGCATTTCCTCCTGCACGAAATCGCCGGCGTACTCACGCATCTGACTTTCCTGATTATAATTTACTATACAACTGATCGATTGTTAACCAATAGAAATTCCAATGCAAAACCTACGTAATCCCCAATGGCTTTTCCTCGTGAATACGCTTCCGATTGTCGTGCTGTTTATGCTCTGTATCGGTGAGTTTACAATTATAAAAAGTCTCTTAAGCGAAGAGAACATCTACCTGTGGAGAGTATTCGGCAGCGCGCTCGGCGTGCTCGGTGCTGTGAATTTCGGCTATGCGATGTGGCTGGTGATCAAGAAACAAACGGTGCCGATGTGGTATGGCATTACAGCATTGGTGTGTTATATCGGATTTCTCTATGCCTTTGGATTTCATGTTGAAAGCATGATCCCTGCATCGATTCCGCAATGGATGTTCTCGGGAGATATTATTCTCTATACCGGTACATTTTTAATGCCTACGCTCGCCTATTCCTTGTTTATAACGGTGGCGCATTATACGCCCGAGGACACGAAACACGAAGCATGGAAGAGCTTCTTAGCTGCCTTTGTTATTCCTGTATCATGGTATCTCTTCACGCAGCTTATCTTGCCTTTCTGGAAGCATGTCGAGGATAATTTCAATGTTCATGGAGTGATTATCCTGATTATTATCAGTACATTACTCTTTCTCTTTTTCCTAGTGCGGGCGCTTCTGATAGTCGTGACCAAAAAAGCAGAACTATGGCAGAAATATCATCTCCTCTGGAAAATTCCTATCACACTTGTGCTGCCGCTTCTCGGGTTGGCAGTGAATAATGGATTGCTCTTCAAGACGCTTAAGATCAACGCTTCCGGAATATTCGGCGACTTTACGAATCCGTGGTTTTATGTGCTGGCAATGATAAACAGTCTTTTCCTTTGCCTGCCGAATCTCGATAAAAAAATCTATAGGATCCTCCTTTTCATCGGGCGCAGCATCACGTTTGCCTTTTCATTCTACTTTTTTCTTGTCTTTTTGCCATTTCTACCGCTATCGGTGATGGCAGTAATTGCCGTGGGAACGGGATTCTTACTGCTTGCGCCACTACTGCTGTTTGTCCTGCATATTCAAGAGCTTACGAAAGACATCTCGTATCTCAAACGTTATTATTCTCAATCTGCCATCGGAATAACGGCGGTCATGAGTTTTGTCACAATCCCGCTCATCCTCACCGGAATATTTATGCATGACCGAATCGTCCTCCACCAAGCACTCGGCTACCTCTATACTCCCGATTATTCCAAGCAGTACGATATCGACAAGTCCTCCCTGCAAAAGACACTCGCCGTCGTCAAATACCATAAAGAGAAAAATCGAAGGTCAATGTTCGGAAGTCAAATTCCCTATCTATCCTCCTACTTTAGTTGGCTCGTCTTGGATAATCTCACGCTCTCGGATGCCAAGATTGCAAGCATCGAACAGGTGTTTTTTGAGGGAGAGGCACTCGGATTCAGATCGGAAAATATTCAAAATGACAGCGTGAGAATCTCGCATCTGGCTACCCGAAGTACGTATGATTCCACGCAGAACGCCTGGCTGAGTTGGGTAGATGCAGAAATCACGAATCACTATACCATGGCATGGGCTGCTGAATATGCCGCCACGATACATCTGCCCGAAGGAGCATGGATAAGTGATTATTATTTATATGTGAATGGCAAAAAAGAAATGGGAATTCTGGCGGAAAAGAAAACAGCGATGTGGGTGTTTTCGAATATCAGGAATGAAAGGAAAGACCCCGGCATTCTCTATTATCTCACCGACAATCGGGTGGCGTTTCGTGTGTTTCCGTTCGCCAAGGGTGAGGTGCGCAAAACAGGATTTCAGATTATTCATAAAGAACCCATAGATTTCACGCTGGGTACGACGGTCGTTCATCTCGGCACCGAAACGGAAAGTGCGGCAAACAGAACTTCTTCTGCCACAATGGGTAGCCATGAACAATCTGCCAATGTGGTCTATATTTCAGCCAAAGACAAGCATGCATTGCCACACATTCAGCGCACGCCATACCTGCATTTTATCGTCGATATTTCCAAGAATAACGCATCCGATACGGCTGAATTCATGGAACAAATCAGGCAGGTGACAGAAGCAAACAAAGCGCTTACCGCAAACGCGAAGATAAGTTTTGTCAACACCTATACAACGACAATTCCTCTGCAACATGACTGGCAGCAGCAGTACAAATCGCGAAATTTCGACGGCGGATTCTATCTTGACCGTGGCATTCGCACAGCATTATTCGATGCGTATAGTAGCCACAGCGCGACGTATCCGATTGTTGTCGTTCTTACGAACAACCTTCGCAAGGCAATTATTGATAAAGACTTCTCGGATTTGCGGGTGACATTTCCTGAAAATGACTGCTTCTACACATATTCATCCAATCAAAAGGACAACCTGCAGCCCCATTCATTACTCACCAATCCGATGGAGCCGCTGCCCGACACGCTGCCACATTCATTCTCTCATCCTGTCGCAGAATATGTTGTCGCCGGGAAAAAATTCTATCTACCGGATAATAATCAAGCAAGTGTCGTGCTTGTCAATGATAGGTTTGATGTTTTAGAGCAGGATATCAAAGAAAAAAACTGGCACTCAGCGCTCATGATGCAAGGAAAATGGCAATCGCAGATTCTTCATCCCGAGACATCGGATAAGGAATGGCTCGATTTGGTACGCTATAGTTTTATCTCGAAAATAATGACACCGGTGACATCTTATTTAGTCGTCGAAAATGAAGCCCAAAAAGCAATTTTAAAGAAAAAACAAGAGCAGGTTCTGGCAAGTAATAAATCGTTGGATCTGGGCGAAGAAGCGATGCAAATGAGTGAACCTGGCACCATCATCACGGCAATTCTCCTCGGACTCGGGATATGGTACCGGCAGCGGAGAAGGAGAATGGCGGGCGGATAAGGGATAGTGCGGTGCTCAGTCTCAAAAAAGTAACCTATTGGTAAGACAGTGAACTATATGGGAGCAGTTCGCCCTTTTATCGCTCTGAAAACGGGATAACAGATAGTACAAATTGATGCAGATATCCATTCATACTAACCATATACAATGAAAAAGAAACACATTTTATACGTGCTGGCGCTAGTAGTCATTGTCTTCATCTCCATTCCTGTCTATCATATTGTAAAAACATATCTCAAAGAAGACAACGTAAACATCCAAACTCCACGAGGATACACGAACGATGCCAGCGGCTTAAATCTAACAAAAATTGACTCTATAATTGACGTTCCGAACTCAAAAGTTGAAATTATCAGGCAACTGAAAGAAATCCTCAACTATTCAAGAATCAAGCACATCCCAATTTCAATTGCCGGAGCAAAGCATAGCATGGGCGGACATACCATGTATCCGAACGGAATAGTCTTAAACATGAGACCCTACAAAGACATGCAACTCGATACCATCAATAATATTCTCACCATTGGTTCGGGTGCATTATGGGAAGACGCCATCAACTATCTTGATAAATTCCATAAATCAATTGCTGTAATGCAGGCATTCAGTTCATTTTCAATAGGTGGTTCTATAAGTGTGAATGGACACGGTTGGCAAAAAAATTCTCCCCCTATTTCTTCGAGTGTATTGTCATTTACACTCATGAACCCTCAAGGAGAAATATTGAATTGCAGCCGTACTGAAAATTCCGAGCTATTTAGTTTGGTACTTGGCGGTTATGGACTATTTGGGATTGTTTTGGATATTCAGCTCAGAGTAGTTGAAAATGAAAACCTAAATTTCAATCTTTACAACTGTATGTCTTCTGAATATCTTACCTATTTCAAGGAAAAGGGATCCGAAAATAAGGATGCCAAACTTGTCTTTGGTCGGCTCAACATTTCCAGCAAGAATTTCCTCGAAAAAGCAACTCTCAACGTGTTTACTTCTTCGGCCATTCCACTTTCCAAAAAACTAAGTCCGCCGAATCAACAATCACTCGAAGTTAAACGACTGGTATTTCGAAATTCCGTCAATAGTGAGTATGGCAAACGATTACGCTGGGATTTAGAAACAAGCATGGGCAAGCTGTCCGCCAATGAATCTTTTACAAGAAATGAATTGTTAAATGAAAACGTAACTCTCATTGAGAATAAAGACACGAGTTCTACTGATATTTTACAGGAATACTTTATCCCGGAACGACATTTTAATCAGTACATCAATGAGCTCAAGACGGTTCTCCCTAATAGGTATATTGATTTGCTAAATATAACAATACGAGACGTTTACAAAGATAATGACAGCTATTTGAATTATGCGCGGGAAAATGTTTTTGGATTCGTGTTTTTATTCAACCAAAAGAAGAACACAAAAGACGAAGAGGAAATGAAAAAGCTCACCAAACAATTAGCGGAAATTGCGAAAAAAATGGAAGGAACCTATTACTTACCCTACAGGTTGCATATTGACAGAGAAACATTTAGAATTATCTATCCTCAAGGCGAAGAGTTTTTCAGACTCAAACGAAAATATGACCCTGAGGAGATATTCAAGAACAAATTTTACGAGCATTATAAATAGTCAGCTAATTGTAAATACTTGCGAGTGAAATGGTTGTTCGATACTCTAGCATGGTAATAGCTCCGTAATTCAATCAAACCCTCCTCCCACCGCTCGCTACCCGCACTCCATACCCCACAACCCATCAAATATCCGTATTTTCGCGGCGCGAATGATTATCCGTGAGTACATTCTTTCATCCATTATTCTTCTTCTGCGCGTATGAATTCCTCCAAAACTCCTGTGCCTGTTGTCGAAAATCCTGACCTGCTTGCCGATCATTTTGTTGCCTTCGACGAGCTGGTGCGTATTCTCCGCGCCGAGTGCCCGTGGGATAGGAAGCAAACGCATGCTTCTATCTCGCACTTGCTCATTGAAGAGTCGTACGAGACCTTAGAAGCGATTGAAAAGGGAGATGATGAGGAATTCTCCAAAGAACTCGGCGACTTGCTGCTGCACGTGGTCATGCACTCGGTCATGGCTGAGGAGCGCGGCGCATTTTCGCTGCGCACTGTTATTGAAAAAGTATTCGCCAAGCTCGTGCATCGGCATCCGCATGTCTTTGGTGATACGTCTGTTAGCGGCGAAGATGAAGTATTGCAAAATTGGGAAGCGCTCAAGATGAAAGAAGGTCGCACCTCGACTCTCGAAGGCGTACCGAAACACCTCCCGGCCCTTCTCCGGGCGCAGAGAATTCAGGAAAAAGCCGCGAATGTGGGGTTCGACTGGGACAAAAAAGAAGACGTCTGGGCAAAAGTCGAGGAAGAATTCACCGAACTCCGTGTCGAAATCGCCGCCAATAATCCTGAAAAGTCGAAGGAAGAATTCGGCGATTTTATGTTCGCCCTCGTCAATGCCGCCCGTTTTGAGAAGTTTATTGCCGAAGACGCCGTGCAGGCAACCAATCAAAAATTCACGAAACGCTTTCAATACATCGAGCAAAAAGCAAGCGAACAAGGCCGCCGTATGAACGACATGACTCTCGCCGAGATGGATGAAATTTGGAATGAAGCGAAGAAGTTGGAGCGGTGAGGAGAGGCGCACAATGTGTGGAAACTTGGGTCGCTAAACCATCTTTCGGGTACCGGAGTGCCACCTTGGATGGAAGTATTTGCAAAGCATGAACCTCTGCTATCGTCCCCTCTTGATTGCGAATACTGGATTTTTCGTCAGCATTTGTATAGTACGGTGTATTAATTTATTCTGTTCTATGGAATAACCTCATAAAGTATATCGTACTTAAGCTTGTCCAATGTGTCATCCTTGAATGTCATTAACGATACCTTTTCTTTACGATTAAATAGTACTTCTTCATCTTCCATGTTGCCATTATACCAATGAATGAAAAGCCCAAGCTTACCAATGTTATTTTCCTTCATTGCTTCTTCCAAAAACATTGTCCATTGGTCACGCTCCCTGTCCCACTCTTTAATTTGCGTGTTTGTTTTTGCCTTGTTTTCAACCCACTTTTTGATTTTCTTTTCACTCCAGCCCTTACGTTTAAGCCTTTCAATATCAGTTAATTGAACATCACTATGTGCTGAACGAGCTGCAGATCCAATCACAGAACTACAATCACAATTGTTGGCTGTAGTATTTACTAGTTGTCCTCCTTTAGCAATTTGTCGGAGAATGAAATTATTCTGGAAAGGTCGGCTACCAAGTCCGTGCTTTGTCAGCAATAGCTTGATTTTGTCAAGTTTGATATCTGTTGGTACGATGATGTTGATATATTGACACATTCTCTGCGTGTTAAAATTATCCGAATTTAAATCACAATTACAACTCTTCGCTTTATCACTGTTGATTATCACCAACGTTTTGGAGCTTGCCGAATGTGGAAATTCGAAAAACGATTGTTCAGTTTAGTACAATTGTTTATTAGAATTTCTATGTTCAAATTTAGGACAATTGCCCTACTTTTGGCAAACGCATTTTATTGGCTGTTTTGTTCTGTTCTTTTTGTGTTTCTGGTATTAGTTTTCGACGTTCGATATTCTAAATTCATACCCGTTGTATCTGAGCATGTGTTAATTGGTTTGCTTTACTTTCAAGCAGCTTTCTTTACAATTAGTTAATATTAAATGTATTTTTTATTTTCCTTTTGCTTTTAACAGTTGACAAACAGTTGTATTACCAGTTTTTTTACTTTGAAGTTGTTTAGGATTATTTTTAGAGCCGATTTTTGGGGTAGAAAACATGCTGACTATGACCGGTATGCTGTATTTCCAAACGAAAAACAGGCGTCTTAGCCGCCCTCAACTATGGAAGTAAAGCAATGTTTCGCTCTCCGTTGAAAATCCTAAACAACTTCTTTGTTTTAATAACTACTTTATATTTCATATCTGAGGGACTTTAAGCTCAAATTTAAACTCAATATTTGAAACCCAACTAATCACGTATGTATCAAGACCTTCATAAACTTCATAGGGTGTCATATCGTATGCCTTTAAAAATTGAATTAATGAGTCCGGACCGCCATAAGGATAGCCATTTGGGTCAAAGTTTAGTCTTCCAATGTTATTATGTATTTCTGATATGTCTAAATATGTAACGTCTAAATCTTCAATTAAGAAACGTATAATATTTTCTAGACTCCACCCTTGAGGATTATTTTCTTTTGAGAAGAAATTAAACACGTATTCTGGGATAAGAGCTTTAAAGCTTTCTATTTCATAATCTTCACTATTATTATGGGTGTTTTTTATTTGGTAGAATATTCTTTCTAATTCCTCAAAATTTTTTTTTTGAGAAATAGTAAATTCTATATATTCATTTGTATTCATAGTGTTTGTTTGTTGTATGTTTAAAATAGCTCATACCAAATAAATAACCACATCGCCTCATGCTCCCACGGTTAAAACCGTGGGCTAGGTCTATCTGCTTCATTCGCTCCCCCCACCATCCCATACATCGCAATATCCTCATACACTCCCCATTTCATCACATGCTGACGGAGAATTCCTTCGCGTTGCATGCCTGCTTTTTCCATGATACGGCCGCTGGCCGGATTGCGCATCATGTGCGTGGCGAAGATTCGATTGAGCTTGCAGATGTCGAAGCCAAAACGGAGGATTTCCGGGGCTGCTTCCGAACAGAACCCATTTCCCCAGAACGGTTTGCCGATCCAGTAGCCGAGTTCGGCGCGGTTGTACTGCGGGTCAATCGTCAGCCCGATACCGCCGACGAGTGTGTGGTCGTCTCGCTTGGTAATTGCAAACACCGCAGACTTCCCCGCCGCATAGCTGTCAGGATGGGAACCGATCCAAATCCGTGCATCATCAAGCGTATAAGGATGCGGAATGTGGAGGGTATTGGAGGCAATATCACGTTCGCCGCAGAGCGCGGTCACGGCAGGAATATCGTGAGAATCAAATGGCCGGAGCGTAAGCCGGGCTGTATGCAAAATAGGTTGAATTGTAGGGAGTTGCATGGGAATTATCTCGAATAATTACGTTTCTGAATGAATTCATTTATTCCTCGTAGGGGCGAATTGCATTCGCCCACGTCGTGCTATGACCAAGGGCGAATGCAATTCGCCCCTACGGTTATTTTTAAGAACAAGCTACAAAAAAAAGCGCATGACAATTGTTCACAATCGCCATGCGCTTCATCTAAACAACCGAAAGAAATTACCAGTTACGAATCATATCGACGAGCAAGCGTACTGCTACGCCTGTGCCGCCTTTAGGATTGTAATCTGTTTCTTTCGATGACATGCCTGTTCCCGCGATATCAAGGTGAGCCCATGGGTAATCACCGATGAATTTTTTGAGGAACAATGCAGCCGTAATTGCGCCGGCGCCGCGACCGCCGGAGTTTTTCACATCGGCAATATCGCTTTTGATAAGTTCTTCATATTCCTCGTATAAGGGGAGTTCGCAGACATACTCGCTCGTACGGATCGAAGCCGCTTTCAGGCGTGCTTTGAGCGAGTCGTCGGTGCCCATCATACCGGTTGTGACATTGCCGAGCGCGACGACACATGCGCCTGTAAGAGTTGCAAGATCGACCACCGCTTGTGGCTTGTACTTGTCGGCATACGTGAGTGCATCTGCGAGGATGAGGCGACCTTCAGCGTCGGTATTGTCGATTTCAGCGGTTTTGCCGTTCATGAACGTGATCACATCGCCCGGCAGGTAGGCATTTCCGCCAATAACGTTTTCCGTTGATGGCACGAGACCAACGACATTCATCGGAAGTTTAGCTTTTGCAATGGCATACATTGCACCGATGACCGAAGCCGAACCGTGCATATCCATTTTCATTTGGTCCATTCCGGCACCCGGCTTGATGGAAATTCCACCGGTATCGAAGGTAATTCCTTTGCCGACCAAGACGACGGGTTTGTCGTGTTTTTTGCCGCCATGATATTCCATGACGATAAAGACCGGTGGGCGAACGCTGCCTTGATTCACCGCAAGTAAACCGCCCATTTTCAGGGATTCGATTTTCTTTTTGTTGAGAACAGTCACATCAAAACCGGCTTCTTTGCCGGCTTCTTCGGCTCTTTTGGCGAGCGTTTCAGGATAAATTTCATTGTTTGGTGCATTGGCCAAATCACGGGTCAGATTCACACCTTCGCACAAAATATGTGCGAATTCAGCGCCTGCTTTTGCGCCGGCGATGAGCGTTTTGTCTTCGGTGTAAAGGGTGATTTTCTCGATACGTTTTTTCTCGGGTTTATTTTCCGTGAAGTATTTATCGAATTTATACTGACTGAGGAAAGCGCCTTCGATCGTTGCTTGCGCGACATCCGAGGTGGATGTTTCGTTGATGGTCACAATCGGGAGAGCAATCGATTCTGCCTTGACCGATGCAGCATTTTTAGCCGAGAACGCAGCAGCACGGCGGAGCTGCTCAAGCGTAAGATCGGCATGCTTACCAACGCCTACAAGTAACAATCTTGGCAATGCCTTACTGCCGGTGTAGACAAATGTACCGCTCTTGCGTTTGCCTTTGAAATCACCGCTTGAGAGTACTGCATCTGCCGATGGAAACTCTGCCACAATTGCTTGCTTTTGGGTGGTGAATGCTTCTTCATCTTCATAAAAAAATACGACCGCTACGTCCGCTTTGAGCGCGGAGAGCTTCGTATGGCTAGTCTGGATTTTCATCAATATTCCTTTAAATAATGCCTTAAAAATATCGTAATTACGAAATAATAATGTGCAAAACTACGGCGTTTTGGGGAGGTAAAAAAATGAGAGCGTGATTCGTAGATGGTTTTTAACAAAAAAGTGACTCATCGTTGAGCCGATGAGCCACACTTGCTTGCTCGCAGTTCGGCCCCTTATGTACGCAACAGTATTCAGTGTTTCCGGCGATTGTAATGCCTTAAATATTCCACTATTTCAACGCATCCATTACCGCACGATACTCAAAGGATACAAACGCCGCAGACTTCCGGTGCGAATACTGCAATAATACATCCCCGGCGGGAGAGGACGTACATCGAGTATCGTAGGATGGGTCGAACGGAGAAGTTCGATGCCCAGTGAAGAATAGACGATGAGTTCGTCGATTGGTACAGTAGAACGCAGTGCAGCAAAATCGCCTGCAGGATTCGGGAATATCACCATCTCATCCGACTCCTCGCTTTCGACGGAGGTAAATCCTTTGGAGATGCGATAGACATTGCCGTCTCCGACTCCGGCGAAGAAATACGTTGCATTTTCCCCGATCGACCATACATCTTTACCGGCGAGACCAAAATGTTCCCAAGGTGATGAACTGGATGTTTTTTTCCGAAGCCCGTCATTGGTACATGCTATCAGCCAACCGTTCTGTGCGGTATAGAGGGCATTAATGGTCGTATCGGGCATCTCGGCAGACCATGCTTGACTATCGAAGTCGAAGCGTTGTAACCGTTTATCGGTGTAGCAATACACGCTTCCCAGCACTGCTTCGATCGCGCCGCCGGAGATTAGAGCACCGAGATTACCGGAAATTTCCTGCCACTCCGATTCTCCGTTTACCAGCTTGTATATTCCGCCATTGGTCGCCGCGTAGAGCGTGCCGTCTGCATCGAGTGTGAGCCCGCGCGTGAAGGTATTGCGGAGTCCTGCGGAGAATTTCACCCATTCGTCTCCGCGATTTGTCGAACGGTAAACTCCATCACCAAAGGTAGCTGCATACAAATTCCCGGCACGATCCTCGAGCAGATCATAGATGATAATCGGCACCGGCAATCCGGTGTTTTTTTCTATCCACCCTGCACCTGCGTCCTGACGATACACACCGTAATTGGTACAACTATAGACATCATTCCGGCTGTCTGCCATGAGCTTAAAAATCAAGGTCGTCTGCATCATATCGCGACCACTCCATGCGCCGCCGTTATTGATAGTGCGTAATACGCCTGCTTTCGTCGAACCGATCCATACTTCATTCGTGGACTTCGAAGTAATGGATATGATTTTTTTGTCGTTCGAGCCCACAGTGAATGCTCCGGTGCGTTCCCAATTATCACTTCCGGGAATCGGTACTGCTTTGTAGAGTACTGCATAATCATACGTATAGAGTTCGTTGGCTCCATTAAAACACATTCCCCGAAGTATAGTATTCTTAAACGGATAGGTCGTCGTTCCGTCAAAATACGGCGTGCAGCGTACGACACCATCGACATCATCAATAAAATACGGAATACCGGCGCGATTGGTCATCAATGAATGTGTACTTGTGCGGAAAATACGGGTGAATTCCCGTGCAGTCCAGGTCACGCCGCTATCGGTGGATTGCAAGAGCGTCTTCATATTCAGCGGAAAATTGGAAATAATCCCCGCGTACAATGTTCCATCCTGCATCTCCAGCGGTTGAGAAATCCGTGCATCCTGTGGGGTAATTGCAGGTATAAGTGCTTCCGTCCACGACTGCCCAGCCGTAGCAGAAAGTAAATAGGAATTCAACGCTTCATTGTGGAGGACATATACTCCGTTGTTAAGCTTTGTAACGGAGGTAACTGCTTCCGGGTCATCGCTGTACGGATGTTGAATCCGCTGCGTGACCTTCCCGCCCGACAATTCAACAATACTCTCGCCAATGACAAATACACGTGTGCGGTCATGATGTAATTTCACCGCGTGCGTGCCATTGACATCTATTATTTTCCATGTACTTCCCGCATCCGTGCTCGTGAGAATGGTGGTATCGGCGAGTACATAGAGTACATCATCATCAGCCACAATCAACCGGCTTGCCGTACCAATCTCTTCCGGTCGCTGCGGTAAATTCTCATCCAATGTACGCCACGACACACCTTCATCATCACTGCGGTAGATCATACCGTTGCGGTATCGCATAAAAATTCTATTTCGAGTATCCGTAAAGACTTCGGCGAGCGCATCACGGGTTGACAGTCCGCATATCTGCCACCTCGTGCGGTCAGGCGGAAGGCGCAGCACCCTGCTTGAAGCATTCTCGCCATCATTCGAAACGACATAGATTGTACCACTTCCATCGATGCAGCCGCCTGCTATTACGCCTCGGTTACGCAGACGCGTCAGCGGCGCTAGTACCCATTTTCCATCACGCTTTACAAGTTGAGTGTCGATGGAATTATCTGAATGAAAATCAACAACGATCGCAATACTCGTGTCGCTCATGGGAATAATCGCATGCGCCGATCTCGGAATACGGTCAAGGAGAGTCCATGTGCTGCCGTTGTCTGCTGAGGAGTAGATGTTTTGGCTCACCGACGAACCTTGTGAGGCGACGATAAAACGTTCACCTGTCGGTAGTAAAGCCACAAATTCAGGCAAAGGATAGCGACCATTGCCATCAAAGGAAGGAGTGAAAATTTTCGCCCATTGGCTTGTCTGCGGGTTGAATTCCCACAAGGGATATTGGTCAGTAAACGAAGGTTTTTTTTCAGTGGTCCGCCCCAAAAGTACTCCCCGACTCATCATCAGGTGAATACTCTGCGGTGCGTCAAGAAGCGAGAAATTGAGCGATTCCGGCGTGCCAACGACGACGCGGGTCGTGTCACGTCCATTCATCGAATAGGAAAATGTACCGAACAGTTTGCCCGATGCGCCGCAGAAAAGTGCCGACATTTTCCCCCGTAAGCCGCCGACAGTAAAAGTCGTAGCCGTCCATGAAGCGCCGGAAGAAGTCGAGCGGAACAGCACATTACTGTCCGGCGCCGTGAGCACCGCCCAGAGTGTTCCGCTCGAGTCCTCGACGATCGTGGCGACCGGCGATCCATTCCGTTCGGGAAAACCCGCCGAATTCTCCCGCCACAGCATACCACGATCCTCACTTCGGTAGAAAGAACGTTCATCAAAGACAAGCAACGTCCCATTCCGCGTAGCCACCAGCGTCTTCCCCGCTGAATTCGGCGAATGTATTTCTTTCCAGTTCACCTGCCCGCTCAGCGCAAGAGACGACATCACGAAGACGATAATGATCCACCATGCAGTAACAACACAACGATACATTATTCTACACCTACTTAATTAGAAATACAAGCACTTATGTTAGTTATTGCTGCTACTTGCCCATTGTTTCTCTTACCCCAACTTCTCCAGCAAATACGCCTTCACTCTATCGATCGGTATCCGCTCCTGTTGCATCGTGTCGCGGTCACGAATCGTGGCTGCGTTGTCGGTGAGAGAGTCGTTGTCAATGGTGATACAGAATGGCGTTCCAATTTCATCTTGGCGACGGTAACGTTTTTCATTTAAATCACTTACTTCATAGTCTGTCAAATTCTTCCGGTTCTACATCCGGCGCACTTTGCAGAGCTTTGAGGAAGTCTTGCGCAGTGACATTCTTATTCAGCTTGACTTGCTCTAACCGAGCAATAGTTTCTGCCAAATCTGCTGCTAAAATCACTTCCATCTGTTCACGATTAGAAACTCCAGATAGACGCAAAAGTGCGGTATATACAGTTTCCGGTATGTTCATTGTTACTGTCATTATAGTACTCCTATTAACTGTAAATAATCTTTTGGGGTTATGGGTATAATTCCGAATTGCACAGCATTTTTAAAATCTTTGATATTATACGTAATGATGTACTGTGCGTTTGCTTTAATTGCTAGTTCTAAAATCATATCATCGTCGTTGTCTGAAAGGAATTTTCGAAAGAGAAAGAAGATATTATGATGAATTGCAATTGTATCAATAAAAGATAAAATAGTAGTGTATTCAGTTACCCCAATATCAGCAAAACGAAGTAGAACTTCTGCATACTCTAGAAAAAGAGGAACAGAAATATGAACTGTAGTTTTGCCTGTAGCTAATTCCTGAAGTAATCTATTTGATGCCCCATAACGAGAACGCATGGCAGTAATAATTACATTAGTATCAATTACGACATCCATATTGTTTTACAGGAATGAGTTATTACCCCAACTTCTCCAGCAAATACGCCTTCACTCTATCGATCGGTATCCGCTCCTGTTGCATCGTGTCGCGGTCACGAATCGTGGCTGCGTTGTCGGTAAGAGAGTCGTGATCTATTGTGATACAGAATGGCGTTCCAATTTCATCTTGACGACGGTAACGTCTTCCAATTGCACCACTTGTGTCATACTGCACTCGAAAACTACTAAGCAGGTTTTGATACAATGCCTGCGCTATATCCGGCAAACCGTCTTTATTCGTGAGTGGAAATACGGCTGCTTTGACGGGGGCAAGTTTCGGGTGGAAACGTAGTACAACGCGCTTTTCGGTTTTGCCGTCATCGCCGGTCACTTCTTCCTCATCATAAGCATTACACAAAAACGCCATGAACGAACGTGAGGCGCCGACCGCTGTTTCGACCACGTACGGCACAAAACGTTCGCCATTGGCAGTATTGACATATTCCAATTTTTTACCCGAGAATTCCTGATGCTGCTTGAGGTCATAATCAGTGCGTGAGTGGATACCTTCGATCTCGCCCCAACCAAACGGGAATAAATATTCGATATCAACGGCCGCTGCTGCGTAATGAGCTAATTTATCATGGGGTTTCATGCGCAGGGATTCGGGCTTCATACCATACTGCAAGAACCAATTCCAGCGCTGCTGACGCCAGTATTCGAAGTGTTCGCTTTCGGTGCCCGGCGCCACAAAATACTGCATTTCCATTTGTTCGAATTCCCGTGTGCGGAAGAGGAAATTCTTCGTATTAATTTCATTTCTAAACGACTTACCAATCTGCGCGATACCGAAGGGCGGCTTTTGGCGGGAGGATTCCATCACATTTTTGAAATTCACGAATATCCCTTGCGCGGTTTCCGGGCGGAGATAGACCACATTGCTCACGTCCTCGACCGGACCGATAAAGGTCTTGAACATGAGGTTAAAATACCGCACCTCGGTCCATTCTTTCGTACCGGAGACGGGGTCGGTAATTTCTTCATCAACAATAATTTGGTAATAATCCTGGGGTCCGGCAGCGGCTGCGAGGCGCGCTTCGACGGCATTTGCCTGATCGGTTTTGCCTTTTTTGCGCAGCTTATCGATATATTCTTCGATGAGATTATCGGCCCGGTAGCGTGCCTTGCTCGTCTTATTATCGATCATCGGGTCGGAGAATTGCGACAGGTGACCGCTCGCCTCCCACGTGCGCGGGTGCATGAGAATGGCGGCATCAATTCCTTCAATATCATCACGATAGGTCATTGCTTTCCACCATGCTTCTTTGACATTGCGGAGTAATTCCACGCCGAGCGGACCGTAATCCCAGCAGCCGTTGAGGCCGCCGTAAATTTCGGATGATTGAAATACAAAACCTCTGCGTTTGGAGAGAGAGAGAAGTGCGTCGAGAGTTGTAGCCATGATATACTTTCAGCAGTAATAAGAAAACGGTTGTTAATTTTTCTACAAAAATAACGTTCTTTTGGGGATTGAGGGGTTCGGTTCGCACATTTCAAAGCGTTCGCTGCGGTCACCTGCCTGTGTCCGACGGATATAGAAAATACGTGCTCATCATGCCTTTTCCTTTGATATGAAGGGGTTCGCGCTCTTCAAATCGTAGGTGTAGATGATGATTGCCGGCTGCAATCTGCTCTACAAGAACATTCTTAAACTCTTGGGTGATATGCACTTTCCCGGGTTCGCCGTGAGATTCCATCCGGCTGGCGGTATTCACGGCATCGCCCCAGAGGTCATAGGCGAATTTCTTCTTTCCGATGACTCCCGCCACCACATCACCGGTATGAATTCCGATGCGGATGCGGATACGTTCGCCGGTGGTAATCGAGGTAAATTTCTGCATTGCCTGCATCATGTCGAATGCCATCAGTGCGATAGACTCGGCATGGTCTGCCCGTGGTGTCGGTGCGCCGCTTACGACCATGTAGGAGTCACCGATGGTTTTGATTTTCTCTAAGCCATGCTTCTCGGCGAGTGCGTCGAATTCTGAAAAAATTCCATCTAATCCGGCTACAAGATCTTCAGCACTAATGAGTTGAGAGAGTTTAGTAAATTCGACAATATCAGCAAAGAGCACCGATACATTCTGTAATTTCTCGGCGATGAGAGTCGCTCCGTCCAACATTTTAGCCGCGATACTCGGCGGCAACACATTATGGAGGAGATGTTCGGTTGCCTCATGCTTGGCATGATCAATGGCTATTTGCTTGTCACGTTCGGCTGTTTTGCGTTCATAGTCGAGCTGTTCGGCGTGTTTTTTGGCTTCTTCGCTGAGTACTTCTTTTTCGAGGTCGTGATAGAGTTTGTGGTAATGATATGCTTTTTGCCAATTTCCGGTAACTTCATTTAATTCGGCTAACATGTGGTAAATATCAAATACTTGTCTCAGGATTCCGATTTCGGTGAATACTTCAATCGACTGGAGAAGGTATTCTTCTGCTGTGGCAGGATGAAACTTCTCAAATTTATCGTCTATAAATACATTGCCGATGCCGCTGAGATTCATGGCTATTCCAAGCTTGTTCCCGATTTCTTTATTCATCGACAATGCGCGGTCATAGTAGTCCAATGCCGTATCAAACTCATCCATTGCTCTGTAAATTGCGCCAATATTATTCAGCATTTCTGCCATATTTGCTTTATTACCAAGCATTGTATAAGAATCGAGCGCCGTCGTATAAAAGCTCAGTGATTGACTATAGTCATCAAGCTTATAATACACTCCACCAATATTACTTGTGGTAATTGCAATATCTACTTTACTGCCGAACTCTTGTTGGATTGTGTGCGCTCTATGGTAATATTCTAAAGCAGTTGCATAGTTTTCAAGGTACAAATGTACCGTCCCGATACTCATAATATTTTTTGCAGCTGATGTCGTGTTACCTGTCTTTTCGGATAGAGAGAGAGCTTTATTATAGTGCGTGAGGGCATTTTGATAGTCGGAGAGGATTAAATACACATTGCCAATATTCCCTATTTGATTAATAATACCTTCGGAATTATCAATTTCCTCGTCTAATTCCAATGCTTTTTGGTAATACTCCATCGCTTTCGGATAATTTGAAAAGTTTCGGTGGGTGCGCCCTATCTGCCCAAGTGCTATTGCCATTCGCTTTTTGTCGCCTAACTGTTCGAAGAGCACAAGTGATTGTGTATAATACTCCAATGAATCGGTAAATTCACCACATTCGAGAGCAGCCCTGCCAAGCATCGTAAGTGCTCTGCCTTCCTGTAAGATACTATTTGCCTCACGTGAAATGCGAAGTGCTTCGTTCGCCGTGGTGATGGCGTCTTCGTACTGTGATTGATTCAGTAATTCGGCTGCGAGATTGTTGCTTGCTACAGCTGCCTCCTCAAGCAGGACGGAAGTAGTCGTATATTCCTGAATGTCTTCGTGTAGTTGAGATGCCATATTGATTTATTTCATTACATAGTATAAGAGTTGCACAAAAATACTATTTCTTTGCTTTATGAACCATCTTGTTCGTAAATTGCAACTAACAGTGTGTATTCATTTTATAACAGAGGTATTTGTCATGGAAGATCCGATTCTTCAGAAAGCGACTTATTCAGCAGTGGTAAATGATTCCGGCAGTAATGCACTCGTTGATGCGAGCGTAACGCTGAGTCCGGCAACGACAGGCGGAAGCGGCTTAACCAATTCAACCGGTACAGCAACAATGATCGTGTCTTCGTCTCAGTCCTACACAGGAGTTGCGTCGATGACGGGCTACACAACGTCAGCCCCCAAGCCGGCGGGTACAAATGTAGTCTATAATCTAGCACTCGCCCCCGGCAATGGTTCGTTAATCGTTACCGTGAAGGGCACAGAAGATGCGGTACTCTCGGGTGCGGTGGTAACTACCAAATCCGGAGATAAATCCTATTCGCAGGATACAAACTCGAGCGGTGTTGCCGCCATAGGGCTTGCTCCCGGAGAATATTCTGTAACTGCCACGGCATCAGGATACACAACATCAGCCGTTCACACTGAAACGGTAACCGCTGGAGGTAGTAAATCACTTACGATTACGTTGGTAGCGAGCAGTTAAGGTACTACTGCGATTCTAGCGACACCTACGCACACCTTGTAAAAATCCAAACGGCAGCTTCTACGGAAGCTGCCGTTTTTTTTATGAATTGATGTTGCCTACCGTGCAGGATAACGGCGATTCCCCTGAATATTCCCGACATACACGATTTGTCGTACCGTGTGGACGGCAATGGGTGGCCGCAGCAGAGGGTGGGAGTTTCAGATGCGGGGAACCACTTCTATATTTCGATTGCTCGCTGTATTCTCTTGGGTAATGGTGTCGAGTGTCGAAGCATCGAACCCAGCGAGGCGGAGAATGGTAGTAATAAACGACGTTTTACCTTCGATATAGAGGTCGATGTTGTAGGTGTATTCGTTGGCTAATCTACGCTTAAGGGCGCCATAGTCGGCAGCAGCGTCAGGATGCGCGCGCAGGTAGTCACGAAGAGCGAGATGATTGCGTAAGCTAATGCTATCCTGGGGACATACATAAAGATTATGCTTCATCCACCGACGTTCCGAGCCACCAACAAGCGGCACAAAATCGGAGATTCTTCCAAATGCATCGCGGTCGGTGATACCAAGATTCCCGCGGTGGAAATACCCGAGCGGAGTTAAACGGTTACTTACTTCATTCAACTGACTCGTATCATCAATTACAATGTCGATGTCGATAATCGGTTTGGCTGCCAGCCCGGGCACGGACGTACTGCCGACATGATGAATCGCGCGGGCAAGTGAACCCAATTGCAGGGCGTAAATGTCGTGTAATTCAGCATATACTGCTGCCCATTCCGGCGTGTAATCGGCGATTGTGATGGGAGGAGGAGTCATTGTGGTCAATTATACTTATGTGTGCTAACTTTTTATGAATATTGTAGGTTGACTGAATTCTTATCTCCGGAGGGCATTCGCAGTCAATTTCACCCTGAACTTGTTTCAGGGTCTCCGTGGATGGACAGTCGTGCTCGTGACAATTGCTAACGGAGATGCTGAAACAAGTTTCCATTGACAGTTTTATAACCTGTTCTTTTTATATGACTTGCATTTGCTGTGATTGAAAGAGTTTCCCACAGAGTTTCACAGAGTTTTTCACAGAGTTCACAGCCGAATACTGCTGTGTGTGACTCTGTGAGCATACCCTGTGAACCCTGTGGGAGGAATTCTTCCGGCTACGCCGAGTGGAATTCCTCTTTCGCAAGTGCTTGCTGTGTAATTACTTGTTTTTTAGGTTTTAATTAGACTTGCAGCATGGCAAACGACCACAAGTTTCTCACATCTATATTCCCATTCACATCGCCACATACCATCCCACTTTCACCGATGCTTCCGGCGAAAACAGCGGCACATGATATGTTGTATTCCCCACCACGACATCCGTTTCCCCGCCGATGCGTGTGTGGATTCCTGCCCACGGTGACACATAAAAGTGCTTATAAAAGAAATACGAATAGCCGCCGCCGATGCTCAAAAGTGTATTCGAGAACGCGCTCACGGCGTGGTCGGAGGAATTTTGAATCGTGGAATTCCAGCGTACAATTCCTGCATAACCCCACCATGATGAATAGTCACTTGTGAACGGAAAGATATCGACAACCGCAGCATAGGCATCGAGCGTATTTTTGGTAAATCCTTCCGGTACAATGAAATCCGGCTTAGTTGCGCCACCGGCTCCCAGCACCCGCAGGCGGAAATGATCACCACCAATCGTCACCGCCCCAAAATATCCGCCGAGCGCGTACGGCAACGGGTCGAGTTCGGCGCCGATGCGTATGCCGGTTGATTTGTCGTTCTTTGTCATCGCTCCGTCGCTTTCCTGCGCTTGACATGGGATAGTCAGCAACGCAAGCACGGCACATACTGCTGCAATTCTTGTGTTCATAGCATTTTCCTTTCGTAACTGTTAGTATATATAGGAGTTCGGACTACGCCTTCCCTCCCCACATCTCTTTCCGAAGTTCATAAATTACATGCGCGTCATAGGCGCCTGCGTGGTCGGGTAATTCATCTTCCAGTGGCAAAAGCACCGCGCCGAGACGCTCGACCGCCGTTCGCGAGCGGATATTCTTCACACCTACCTGAAAGACCACACTGTCAAACGTTTCAAACGCGTGATCGATCATCAATTGCTTGAGAGCGGGATTGTATTTCCCACCCCAATGCGAACGTGCCAGAAAGGTATAACCGATGCTGATTGCGTTTTCGATTGTTGGAGATATAACTTTATATCTCTCTATTTCTTCAGGCGTTAGGTAATAATACCGTGACGAACCTACCACCTCGCCCGTCGCTTGATCGATGATGATATATGCCATTGGTGCCTCGAGTGCGCCGTCAAAAAAACGTCGGAATATGTCGGTTTTGTAGCGTTCGCGTTCGGGGTGCTGTTCCCAAATCAGCGGGTCGGACGCCACGGTGTATAAACGTTCAAAATCTTCCGGCTTGAGCGCTTGCAGCCGGAGAATTCCATTTTCTAAATGGGAATGAAAGGGCGATGGATTGTGTGCTTGCATGATGGAGTATGGATAAAGGATACATATCGGCAGCAAAATTACGCTTATCTTTTCTGCGGCACAACTCTGACGCTGCCAGAACGCCTTTTACCGTTTTTTTCACCCGCAAAAAAAGCCCTGACGGATATCCGTCAGGGCTTGGGTTGTGTGTTTGCAGAAGGGTACGTTTACCGAACTACAGGAGTATCCGTCGAGGTAATCTTTGCGGTAAGTGTTTCCATTTGAGCGGTTAATGCATCGAGACGTTTTTGCAATTCTGCATTGTGCTTGAGAGCGTCTTGGTTTTGCTTTGCCAATTCCTTCACAGCATTAACGAGCATATAGGTCATACCGCTGTTATCGACTTTGAGGTATTCGGTACCATCTTTGGTAAAGGTGTTCACCATGTAGGGAGCTACTTGCTGTAACTCCTGAGCTATCACGCCGATATATTCGGGCTTCGTATCATAGCCGGAAGTAGAGTTATAGTGATAGGTCACGGGATTGATTTTCAGTACATCAGCCAAGCCGGAAGAATAGTGCTGTACGTTCTGCTTGAGGCGCGCATCGGAGAATGTACCCCAGCTACCTCCGCCCGGCTTATCGGCGGTGCCGTTGACGGATAGCAGCGAAGATGGATTATTAGTTCCAATACCAACTCTACCAATAGGTAAGCTACCATTACCACCGGCATTAATAGTAAATAGTTCTGTATAGGTATTTCCTCCCTGATTCCCAAAATCACCTATACTAAACTGAAAGTTACTGTTCATACCCATCTTAAACGATCCGGAATTATTTGACCCGGCGCGTCTGCTAAAAATTAATGATCCCGTTGATGGGTTGCTAACATCAGATCCAATCTGCAATACTGTTTCACCGGTCACATTTATTGGTGAAGAATTACCAATTCCTACATTGCCCTCTATTATTGCTCCGTTTGTCGGGGCGGCATTCGTTGGGGCATAGGTTGCACCCACGCTTAGCCCGCCGCTAAGCGATAATCTAGAGGCGGGTGCCTGTGTAGCAGGATTCAGCCCAATACCGAGATTTTGCTGAATATAAACGGTTTTATTTGCGAAATACGTATTATATCCATTAAATTCCATGTGGATAGTTGAGCCGTCGATACCGAAAAACTGTGTGCGTCCAGCCCCATCGTTAGAAATTGTTTTGATGGTGTTGATATACAGTCCATTGAGTGCATTTATCGTACCTGATACATCTAATTTTGTCACCGGCGTCGCAGTACCAATACCCACATTACCCGTTCCGAGTACGCGGAGCTGCTCCACATTATTTGTTTTAATCACTAACGGTTGATTATCGCTTGTGCCGAGGTAATTCGTTGCAGGATTGATTGCAGCATTGCCTGTCAGCGACCATCCGCTGCCGATTGTACTTGGAGCCCATTGTGTGCCATCCCATGCAAGTGCTTGTCCTGCTGTGGGTACAGTAATCGCTACCGCTCGACCTTGCAGCTTGGCAACCGTAGGATTCGGATAGGTTCCGCCTAAGTCACCTGCCGCTGCTCCGCTTGGAGGTAACGTTGTTGGAAGTACTCCTGCAGCAAGCTTCGCAAGAGTGATTGCGCCATTTGCTACGGTAGGATTCGGATAGGTTCCCGACAAATCTCCTGCTGCTGCTCCACTTGGAGGTAAAGATGTTGGAATTACACCCGCGGCAAGCTTCGCTGCAGTAATTGTACCATTAGCTACATTGATGGTCGCAATAGGACCGTTGGCATTGGTCAATTGAAGAGTACCATCGGTATTCTGAACACCTTGAATTCCCGTTCCGCCGGAACCTCCGGTGGAAGATATAGTGACTGTATCGCCGGTTTTATTAATCGTAGTGCCGCCGCCGCCTTTTAATACCACGCTTCCGCCTTGGCCATTGATACTACGGACAACACCCGTTGCAGTTGGCGAAAGTGCATTCGCTGTTCCGGCAGTTGCCGATGAATTTGCCATCATGGCAAACGGCACGCTGACTAATTGAGTCGTCGCACTGATGGTATAATTCACCCCACCGGTAGGATCGGTCTCTGTTTTGATGAAAAACGGACCTTTTGACCAGTCGATGGAAGCAAATGTACCGTTCGTCACTGTTCCGCCGCCGATTTCAATAGTCGCAAGTCCGTTTGAATTAGTTGTAGGAGTGTGTGTCTCGGCATAGACGGCAACGCCTGTACTTGACGTTTGTAAAATACTGATGCGTATCCCCACTGCTTTACCGGCTACGAGAGCATTTGATGCGTTTCGTACTACTGCTTGATAGCTCATTTTATTGGGTGCTTGAGCATACACATTGACGGAAAGGAGAATTCCTGCGAAGAGTAAAGAGAGTTTTTTCATATTAGTTTTTTTTGATAATTGTGAAGGATTGGATAGTTACATTATTATTTAATACTTGGAGAACATACATCCCAGACGCCATAGTTTCCAAGGCAATAGGCGAAAGCTGACCGGTAATTTTTTCTGTGAGCAATACTTGTCCGCTCACATCAAAGAGCTGATAGGATAAATTATCCACACTCATGTTTTCGATATTGAGCTGTACGATCGATTGCGCCGGATTCGGATAGACACTCATCGACAGGCAGACATCGGGATTCTCCTCAATGCCGACGGTAAAGAATTCAAAGGGCTGTTGCACTCCCGGACTCGATGCACCCGTAGCATCCGAGGTGTATGTATAGACAATTTGCCCCACCGAATAGCTGCTGCTGCCTCCATTACCAAAGGCATCACCGCCGGAAGAAAGTATCTCCGTTTGTGCCTGCAGAGCCGTGATACTCACACCAAAGGTGAGTAGAATACCAATCACTGATTTTCTCATGTATCCTCTGTACAATTGTTAAAAAAAATAGTATGAACAGTTAATTTACACGTTGATTTACAACCAATTAACTATTTCAAAACTACGGCGGTTTCGACCGCTGCACAATAGTTGGATTCAATGATTTTTTGTCATTGGAGGCTCATTATCGTACATTTCGGCAGCTAGAATGGGAGGTGATTGAGGAGGATGATGTAGGGAATGATTCAGGAGGATGGTTTAACGTGATTCGTTCGGACTTCATACTCTATCGTAGGGGCGAATTGCATTCGCCCGAGGCCCAAGCACGACCGGGGCGAATGCGATTCGCCCCTACCGTATAATTCTATGCCTCACAAATATTGTCAGCAATCCGACTACCCTCATATATCCACGATTTTTCGTTGAATTGCTATCGCGACGGCTTCGGTACCGGTCTTGACATGCAATTTTTCATAAATATGGCTGATATGAGAATTAACGGTTGAATAGGATATAAAACACTTTTCGCTGATTTTATTATAACTGTATCCCTGCACCAAGAGGGTGAGTATTTCTTGTTCGCGTTTGGTGAGGTCAAATTCATTCTCCTTGCTCTTGTGCTGATTGCTAAAGAGCGTCAGCACCTGCTTGGCAATGGCAGGCGACATCGGCGCGCCACCGTCGATTGCTTCAAAAATGGATGCTATTAGTTTTTCAGGGGTGGCCTTTTTTAAGATATATCCACCGGCGCCGGCGACGATGGCATCGAATACTTTTTTGTCGTCTTCAAAGACGGTTTGCATGAGAACAATAACCGACGGGAAATGTTTTTTGATAAGCTTAACTCCTTCTATACCATTGACTATCGGCATATCAATATCCATGAGCACCAGATCGGGAGCCGTACTGCCGATATCATGCACAACGTGACTGCAGTCGTTATACGACCCCACGCATTCGAGCCCTTCGGTGCAGTTGATGAGCATTTCGAGCATGTCGCGGCGGGGCTTATTATCATCAAAGACACAAACTTTAATAGTATTCATAGGGGTACTCTTTTGTGATTCCATATTTTGTATTGAATTACGTACAATTGCATCTATACCTTACAAAGAAAAATCGAGAATAATCTCCGTGCCTTGAATTTTTTCTGAGCGGATGAAGAGTTTGCCCTGTAATTCCTCGGCTCGTTTTTGCATATTCTTGAGTCCATTGCCGGACAGGCGCCTTTGGCTTGCATCTTGCTGAAGGTCAAATCCTACTCCATCATCTTTGATGGTCATAACGATCCGCTTATCTTTGGCAGTGATACTGATGCGGGCATTGGAACAGTTCGCATATTTTGCCATGTTGTTAACTGCTTCTTTAAAAATAAGATAGAGATTTTTCCTCTGTCCCATATTGAGGGCGATGGAGTAAATTTTGCTCTCAACTTCAAAATGAACATTGCAGTTTTTGGGTTCGAGTATCTCACTTGTAAATGCCCGCATACGATGAATCACATTTTCGAGACTGTCATTTTGGGTATTGATTGCCCAGACGATATCGCTCATCGATTCCATCATCGAGATGGTATTTTGATTGATTTGGCTCAGTAAAAACTGTACATCGGGCGTTGTCTCTGTGATTTTTTTTTGCAGCACCAAGGTCGCCAGCGATACACTGCTGAGGGTACTCCCTATCTCGTCATGCAGGTCGCTTGCAATACGATTACGCAGGGTATAGACTTTCATTTTCTGATAGAATCTATAGCGTACCATGCTGTAAAGGGAGATAATTCCGGCAAGTACAGCCAGTGATTGGAACCACCAGGTCTGCCACCATTCCGGCAAAATAACGATCTCAATACGCGCGCCGGTCATATTCCACGCGCCGCCGCTCACCGCTCCGATGACACGGAAGGTATAGGTACCCGGCGGGAGATTGGTATAGGTAGCTTCGTTTTTTGTGCCGGATTCGACCCACTGTGCATCATACCCTTCGAGGATGTATCTATAGTTTTTTTTATGCGGGCTTGCGTAGTCGAGTGCAGCAAAAAAGAGAGTAAGCATGCTTTGCTGCCTTGTGAGCGTAATGCGGGGCGCATAGCTGACATTCGAAGTGAGCACGCCGCTGTCTATTTTGTGTGATAATAGTTTGTTGAATATTGCCGCACGGCTAATCACAATAGTGGGCGGTGGGTCGCTCTGCAATACTTCTTGCGGACGAAACATCACCTTTCCTTCCGTCCCGCCGAAAATCAGATCTCCGTTCGCTCGCTTGAGCACCTCATAGCGGTTATATTCATTCCCCGGCAGACCGTCGGCGGTGGTGAAATTCACAATATCGGCTTTGCCCCATGCTGTGTGGGATTGCTGCTGTATTCTCAGACAACTGAGACCATTATTAGTACTGCACCAAATAGAACCGGCATTGTCGGTAGCCAAGCCATAGACGACCGAATTAGGCAGGCCGTCGCGTTCGGTAAGATGCTGACATTTTCCTGTTGCAATTTCAAAACGGGAGAGCCCCTTGCCATTACTCCCAATCCAGAGATACTTGTCCGGATCCTTGGGGTCGGCACAAATGCTGAAGAGCATATTCGGCGGCAACGAATGTTCATCGCGGGGATTATTGGTAAAATGACGCCACTGCTGCCGCTGCTCGTCGAAGGAGTATAGGCCCTGTAAGGTAGCGAACCAAAATACATTCGCCTTATCCTGAAGAAAAGCTGATACAAACGGATACTCACTCTCTTCTTTCAGTGCCGGGAAATAATAAAACTTCACCGCTGATAAAGTGGGTGTATGTATCTTGTAGATAAAGGGCTTTCCCTGCTTGTCGCATCCTTTGAGCCACACGCCGCCTTGATTATCTTTCATAAAATTCTGAACGCCCCATGTAGCCGAATACGGATACGGTATCATTATACGTGCATGCGTCTTGGTATCATAGGACATCAGGTGCTTTTCTGCGGTTTTCATATCAAAAATCAGCAAGATATACCTGTTTTCATCGGCATCAATGATACTCATGAGTCTCCATTGTTTCTTCCAGTATCCCCTCGGGAGAATTGCCGTGTACGCTCCACTACTGAGCGAATATAGAGCCGGCTCGTCGTCCAGATTGATACCAAGCATTTGATCTTCTTTGTAGTTTGTAAAGAAAAATCCGTGCGGATTCCGGAATGTATGAAAGAGATTTTTACGGTAATCATAGTTCATTACGCCATGCCCGGTCGTACCCAGCCAGAGGCGGTTGTTCCGGTCAAAACAGTGGGTATATCCTTTGTTAATCGATTCCATCGGTCCCCGGCAGAGCATCGGTGTGAGCTCGTAGGTGGTGGTATGTAAATAATAACTCACCGTATTATCCGAAATGAGCCAATAATTCTGTTGATTGTCCCGCAACGTCAGCTCGCGTACCGACAGCACGCCTTCGGAGATTGTCTGTTCCTTGATTTTCTTCTGAGCCGAAAAATCATAAATCACTAATTTCCCGCGGCCAATACATACTTTATGAGCAGGATTCGGTAATGCATAGATGCTGTATTCACCAAGACGATCGGTCATCTGCAGTGCTTCTTGCGAATATGCCTGTACTTGCTCATATCTGCCCCCGGCTGCAGGCTGCCGATAGACTTTCAGAGAATCCCTGCCACTTACCCAGAGAGTGTTGTCCGGCATGAACGAACAAAACAGCGAGTATTCTTGTGCAATCTGTACGGTCTGCAGAGTCAGCACCGGCGAAGGTAATCGCAGCGCGCGCACAGCATTCTTCATATCTCCCAGACATGCACCGATATCATAGAGATAGACATATTGCGGTCGAGCAACCAGCAGTATGTTACCCTGACGCCGGAGCGTCCATATCCCCTCATGCGAGACCTGATTTTCCTCGCCGGTAAGAGTCACTTTAAAAAAACGTTCCTGCTTTTTGTCGAATAAAAATAGTCCCTTCGTATCGGTTCCTACCCAAAAATTACCCGCGCTGTCCTCGACTATCTGCGTCACATAATTATCCGGCAGCGAGTACGGGTCATGCGGGTCATTCCGGTACACCGTTACCCGATAGCCGTCGTATTTATTGAGTCCGTCCTTGGTGCTGAACCATAAAAAGCCCTCTTTATCCTGCATCACCGCCATCACCAGTCCTTGCGACAATCCATCCTGAATCGTAAACATATCAAAGCGCACCGACATTGTATCGGCACGCCGTGCTTCCGCGCGATGTACGCCACAGAATATGAGTATAAAAATCAGTAGATAGTATTTCACGAAATGAACCTGTTTGTCGGTATGAATATCATTCTCACCCGCTTGAATGAACGCCGCACTTATCCGCCGACCGGCAGAACACCAATGGCACGCAAAATTAATCAACAAACTTTTACATCAATGAGTTAATATGAGAATTACGGCTGTAGATATGAAAAATCATTGGATTCAACTATGAGCCGGGGAAGGTGGATTTGGGTGCGTTGAATTCAGCAGGAAGTGAGATTTATTTCCGTCGTAGGGGCAATCCTTTACGGTTGCCCTCTTGTGTTCGTGTGCAGCTCTTTTTTGAAATACACCTCTTTTCGGGCAACCGCAAAGGATTGCCACTACGGTTTTTATGCTGTCCATGCTCAAAACTGTCGTACATTTATCTTTTTTAGATAATTTTGTACTGCCATTTCAAAACAACAACTTTCAAACTATTATACTACACATGAGACTACAAGTATTGCAAGACGGATTTGGAAATGCTACGGGGATATTTGTGCCTCTGAGTGACTGGAATACCATCACCGAAAAGCATGAGGACCTGAAAGCACTCGTACAACTCGAACCTTCCCCCAAAAAGAAACTTTCCGAACTCGCCGGAACGCTCTCCCACGAAACGGCAAAAGCGATGCTCGACTATGTCGCCGAAAGCAGAAATGAATGGGAAGAACGGCTCAGCAAACAATTCTAACCAATGAGCTATTTACTTGATACCAATGCTGTTATTAATTTTCTTGAAGCGTCCCTGCCCGATGCGGGTATGCAGATGCTCACCAGCATCGTCGATGAGGAGCCGATGGTTTCTGTTATTACCCAAATAGAAGCGCTAGGGTTTAGTTTTACCTCCGCACAAGAGCAGACTACGGTCGAAACATTTATTAATAGTTCAACAGTTCTTGGTCTGAGCAGCGACATTGTCAATACAACGATTGCTATCAGAAAAAGCAGAAAGATAAAATTACCCGATGCAATCATTGCGGCCACTGCAATTATTCATGATTTGACGCTCATTACCCGCAACACCTCAGATTTCAACAACATCAACGGCCTCAAAGTCATTGACCCGCATAGCTTGTAAGACAAAGAACCCGAGGGATGTTTCTTCCACGGATTTTTTTTAATGAATCACTATCTTGTACTTTTTTTTTAAAAGTATCCTATTCTGAAGATGCGGGTAGTCTTATTGGTTGATATGTAAGGGCTTTTTCGAGTATTTGTTCTGGAGAAATACCTTTGATTTGAAAGTAGTCAGTCACATTAGGATCTGAGATATTTGCTTCCAGTGTATTAATTAATTTGCCATATTCTCGGTCATTTACAGTTCGATGTATAATTTTCTCAATAAGGGTTATAAGTTCTTCATGATTTAAATTTCTTTTAGGGGGTGAATAAGACAACACCTCGTCAATAACCTCAGGAAGGGTTAAGTCATCATATTGGTAGCTTAAATACTTATAAGTGAAATCCGGATCGTTGATATTTTCTTGGATTTTTTGCATTAATTTTATTCTTTCATCATTTGAGCTTGAATATTCAAATAATTCAAGAAGATGTAAGAGTTCAGTTTTTGTCATTGTTTGATATTCCTCTTGAAAGTTATAGGGATAATTCTTTTCGGTTACCCTCTTCTATGGATAATGAAATACTCCTCTTTTGGGGCAACCGCAAGGGATTGCCCCTACGTTTTATTACACCCACCGTACTACAACTCCTCCACCTCACGAATCCACAACCCTGCCTGTGCATCGCTCGGCATCCGCCAATCGGCACGGGGCGAGAGAGCGACACTGCCGATTTTGACGCCGTCGGGCAGGCATGAGCGCTTGAACTGCTGCGTGAAGAATCGCTTATAGAAAACAGCAAGCCATGATTTAATGGTCGCTTGTGAGAATTCACCCTCAAAAGCAGCACACGCAAATGCATAAATTTTCCGTGGTGGGAACATACACCGTATCGCGTAATACAAGAAAAAATCATGGAGAATATAGGGGCCAATCGTGTCCTCAGTTTTTTGGGCAATCGTACCATCCTCCGACGGTGGAAGGAGTTCGGGTGAAACAGGCGTATCAAGAATATCGTGCAAAATTCCCTCCACCGTTTCCGTTGCCTCACCGGCCGCAAATTCCACTAAATACCGCACGAGCGTTTTCGGAATACCGGAATTAATCCCATACATCGAAATATGATCGCCATTGTACGTGCACCAGCCCAGCGCGAGCTCGGACAGATCGCCCGTGCCCACAACAATCGCATTCGTCTGATGCGCCACATCCATCAATATCTGCGTGCGCTCGCGTGCCTGCGCATTTTCGTACACCAGATCGTGCACCGTTTCATCATGCCCGATATCGCGAAAATGCTGCCGCACGGACGCATCAATCGGTATCAGCCGGAGCGTCGTGCCGAGTTCGGTCGCGAGCACTTCGGCATTCGATTTTGTTCGACGCGTCGTGCCGAAGCCACTCATCGACACGGCTACAATTCCCGAACGCTCCAGACCAAGTTTGTCGAATGTTTTCACGCAGGCAAGGAGCGCGAGTGTGGAGTCTAGTCCGCCCGAAACGCCAAGCACAACCGACGTAGCACCAATATGACGCAAGCGTTTAGCAAGAGCCGTCGATTGGAGTGCGAATATTTCACGGCATCGTTCGGTACGCTCGGAAGGGTTCTGCGGAACAAACGGCGACTGTGGAATAGCGCGGCGAAGAGCGCGAGTCGCCTGACGAAAATTGAAGGGTATAATCCGGAAATTCTCACTCTGCACTTCATCCTTAAACGAACTATTTCTCCGGCGTTCGGCGGCTAAGCGTGCGAGGTCGATATCGGCTGTTGCGATTTGAGTAGAGAATTCAAAACGTGGAGTTTCAGCAAGTAGTTGACCATTTTCAGCAATCATGGAATGTCCGCCAAACACCACATCGGTTGTCGATTCTCCTGCACCGGCTCCGGAATAGAGATAGGCGGCAAGGCACCGCGCCGATTGCGAACTGACGAGCGCGCGCCGATAGTCGGATTTGCCCAAAAGTTCATCGCTTGCCGAGGGATTAATGAGAATCGTTGCGCCTGCAATTGCCTGCCTGCTGCTCGGTGGAATCACACTCCAGAGGTCTTCGCAGATTTCAATTCCTACGACACATTCCGGGAAATTCGCCGCTTGAAAAAGCAATTTCGCGCTTATTTGAACGGTGCGCCCGGCAAAACGTATCTCTCTATCCGAACATGCAGTTGCGGACGTAAACCACCGTTTTTCATAAAATTCATTGGTATTGGGAATAAATGTCTTGGGCACCAAACCGCAGATTTTCCCGCCGGAAATAAACGCTGCGCAATTGAAAATCCTGCCGTCAAGAGCGACCGGCAGTCCGACGACGACCGCGACATTGGAGGAAAATAGTTCATCGGCAATACGTTCGAGCGCGCGCTCTGCCGCCTGCAGCAAGGTTGGCTGATAAAACAAATCAGCGCATGAGTAACCGGTGATGCACAATTCGGGAAAGACAAGCAGTCCGACCTCATCCGCATCGGCACGGCGAATGGCATCGATGATTTGTGAGGTGTTGAATTCAACATCAGCCACGCGGAGTTCGGGCGAGCACACACCGACGCGCATCATACCAAGAGAGAGGATATCCATAAGGTAGAGAGAAATTGAGAATCAATTGAAGAGAATTGAGATGTTCAAGTTATGCAAATATACATCATACCTCGCTAGGACAGGTCGCGAACCAACATTGTCATTTTCAGAATTCGGTAGTTGCTTAATGCGTATAGGCAAGCTGTTAATGACCCATTTGAAGTTGACAACATAATTACCATATAAATCATATTATTATACCATCGCCTTAAATCCCCTTCGTTTGCTTCGCAAATATTTTCCCCTTTATCAAGGGGACGTTTAGAGTCTTTGACCCCTTGACAAAGCAGGGCTGTTAAGTTCTTAAGAAGGTTTATTTTTGCGTTACAACACAACAAAAATATAGGAATAATAATAGGACTCGACTTCGATGGATATACAAGCCTTTTTTAAAAAGATACCGGACTTTAGACGTAACGAAGGCAAACGCTACCCGTTGGATGCTATGCTTACCATTATCGTTATAGGAGTTATGAATGGTTACACTAAGTATCGAGAAATTGCCCGGTTAGCTAAACGACACGAACAAACATTGATTGAAGCTTTTGGGCTTAAAAACGGCGTTCCCAGTCATGTGACTATACGAGAAATTATACGCAATACTGATTTTAAACAAGTACTTCTTCAATTTAATCTATGGGCACAGTCGTGTGTCATTTTGCATGATGATGCCCCCGATGCGAACACCGACACTCCGTCAGTTGTTATTAATATCGACGGCAAAAGTATTCGTGCGTCTCTTCAAGATTACTCGTCCTCGTATCAGGATTTTGTCTGTTTTGCTCACGTGTATGCAGCCGAACGGGGAGTCGTTATTCAGACAGCAAACTATCAAAATAAAGAAGAAAGTGAGATCCCGTTTGTCCAGGCACTCATCGAGAAATTAACGATAAACAAAGCGCTTATAACGTTAGACGCGCTCCATACCCAAAAAAAACAATCGATGCAATCCTCAAGAGTGACAATGACTTCCTGATTGCGGCAAAAGAAAATCAGAAGACACTTTACAAACAAATTAAAGCAACAATAGCCGAGATTCCGGCTCTTGAGAGCTCCACATCTACGACCAAACATAAAGGTCGCCTAGAGTATCGAGAGGTCTCCCTTTGGCGTGATTGTCATCTCATTCCGAAGGAATGGAACGGAATAAAGAGCATTCTCCATTTACGTAGCTACGGCGTGCGTTCAGGCCAGCCTTATGAGTACCACCACTACTATATCAGTAGTCTCGGGAAGACGAGTGCTGAGAAATTCGCTGAGTATATACGCCTTCATTGGCAAATAGAGAATAATTTACATAGAGAACTAGATGTTGTCTTTCAAGAAGATACGACGAAAGAGCCATCAAACGATGTCCACGAGAAATTTGCGATATTCCGAAGAATAGCTATCAATATATTCCGAAAGAATGGCTTAAAGAAAATAAAACCCGCCATTGAATCACACATTAATCGTATTGATGAGATAATAAAACTTATCAGATTTAGAACTTAACAGCCCTGCTTGACAAAGGGGTCGCCTTCTTAGGCGGGGGATTTCTTTTGGGCAACCTTGTGTCATTGCTTACTGTTACGGGCGTTCGTACGCCCGTTGGGAACTCAGCATGACGAACGACTTATCGTCACACTGAATCTAATAGAGCTTGTCGAAGTGTTCAATTACTTACCGATTTCTTCCTTACGTTGAAAGTATTTTCTGTTTCAACCCCTCCAACATCAGCGACAATCATAAAAATCAGCGCCATCAGCGTGCCATTCCGATAAGCAAGTGGCGATTCTTCATTCGAAGACTCATTCAGAATGACAGACCATCATACATCAGCGAACATCACAAAAATCTGCGCCATCAGCGTGCCATCAGCGCAAGAATCACTGTGCCACCGGCACCACCAGCGAACCAAAATACCGCTGAATCTCGGGCTTCAAAATTTCCGATTTATCATGCGAAAGGAATCCCACCTGATACATTCGCGGCTTGCTGATGACATAATCGAAGCGCCCGAAGTAGTCCTTCTCATCCATTTTTGTGATGAAATAAAAGGAGATACCGCGTTTTTTACCATCATTGAAAAAATTCGATGTCGTGAGTTTTGCATTCCATTGCTTAACGGCGGCGTCCCGTGCATTTTCGAGCATATCGTCGGGGTCTTGATTTTTGAAGGTAGTGAATGAATATTCATTCGACCCAAAAATACACACGCCGCGCGGCAGTTCCGAGATATAGGAATACATCGAGATAGTGTCACCTGTGGGCGTTGCAATGTGCTGCGTATCAGCGTCCGGCGTTGGGTAGTCGGGCGGCAGGTGTACGGTGAATTGTCCGCTTGAGGACTGCACTTCCGCCCCGGCTGCGGGAGCCGGTTCAGGCGAACGTGTCATGCCCGCCGGCTTGTTGCAGGAGGCGAGGAGAAGGATTGTTGCTAAGAGTAGAAATTGCTTCATGTTGTTGGATGTGTTTGGGTTACTGATTGTATATTTGGGACTGGATTGAAATCCAGCCCTACAATTTGGTTCGAGCCGATGGCTCTCTTGCGTTTTGAAACGTCTGCGACGTTTTTTCAATGTTATTTGAAGTTGCGATAGGAACGGCTCCTTTTCCATTAACCGAGGGCATCGCTGAGAAGCGATACTCTCGGGAGGAGATGTCAAATGCGATAGGGAGTTATCATAATGACGTCTTCGTCATCGGCAGAAGGACCATACGTAGCAGGCACTTGAACGCCGAGAAGCCGCAGGTACATCCCTAATTGTGCGCGATGATGCACAAGATGATGTAGGCAAAAATGGCGAAGTACCTGTTTTTTGGGTAACGTAAACAGAATGTCTTCTCCATGCTTCATGGACCACAGGTCTTGGAAATCTTCATCCCGGGCATTGAGTAGTGCTGCCTCTGCCTCACGCAGCAATTCATCGAAATAGCGGAGAAGTTCATCCGACGACCGTATGTCTTTCGGTTCGAAGTCAATGAAATCCAGACTGTTATTAACGATACATTCTCTCCACCACGCGATAATTTCAGCCACATGAATAGCGAGTCGTCCTAACGGTTCGGACAGAGCATGAGGCCTGAAATCCGCCTGATCAAACGGTACCCGTTCTAAAAATCGGCGCGTCACCCCTGCTTCAAGGCGAAGTTCGTGGAGTAAGTCTTGGGATAGTGTCATTGTTGTAGCGTAAGGTACATTATAATTATTTCTTTTTACTATTAATTATACTTGTTGATTTTTCAACCGCTTCCTTCCGCAGCCACCCCAGTATCCGCTCACTCCGAATATGCCATTTCCCATTGATAGTTTCGAGTGGTAATTTCTCGCGTGACGGACTGTACGGACCCGGATTCTGCTGGATAATTTCTATCTCATTCTCTGTGACGCTGGCGATGATGGCGACGTGACCATAGGAGTTCAGCGCCGAACCGCTGAAGATGAGCAGGTCGTCGGGTGCCGGCATAGTCGTACTTGGGTTGCGGTATTGCGTGAGTCCACGTTTTGGACTGATGGATCCGTCCGGTAGCGTAGCATCGAAGAAATCTTTTGCATTGCCGCTTGCGTCGGGCATTTTGTGGTGTAAGTGTTCGTAATAATATCGCTTTACGAACTCCACACATTGGTATTTCAGCCCCAGATTATAGTTATCTTCCGTCAGATTACGCCCCGTCACATTGCTCACGCCGCCATTGTAAAAGACCTGCACGTCATTCAAACTATCTATTGCCTGCCCCACCGTATAGCGCCGATTGAAGTTGAAATTCTTGAATGTCCATACTCCCACGAGCACGACGACGATTATTCCGCAAGCAAGATAGAGGAATGTGCGCGTCGATGATGTATTCTTGCCGTCGGACATGGGATATTGGATGGATGAAATGGTTGACTTAAATTTGACTATAAAATTGAGATCCTCGGACAATTTTTGTGGTTCGCAGAATTTACCCTATAAAAAAGAAATGAATCGACCATAAGCCGGGCATTGAGCGTAGCCGAAATGCCGTCGTGCAGGTGATTTTTTAACGCAAAGTCGCAGAGATAAGGAGATGTTCTTTTTGTGACCTCCGTGGCTTCTCACTGATAATTAATTTTTCACGAAGACACAAAAGTAACCCCAAAAACAGTATAGATACCGGTGTTTGCAGTAACGCTGCATCTTCGTGTCGGCGACTGTTTGAGACACACGGCTACGAGATTTCTTTGCGTTCTCTGCGCCTCTGCGTTAAAAAATTCATCATAGCCGACCATCTTTACAATGATGTTTTCTTTGAATACTTGAGTGCGAAAGCAGACTTTATAAAGTCTCCTAAAACTCACTCCTCCCCAAACTTCTTCTCCCCCGCTTTAATACTCACTTTCAAAATATTTTCAGCAGGTACAAGCGGACAGCTATAGGAATGATTGTAGGCACAGTATGGATTGTAAGCTGCATTAAAATCAAGAATATACTCGTCAGTTCCGACCTCTTCCTCGATGTCGAGATAGCGCCCCGCGCCGTAGGTTGAATTGCCATTGGTCGCATCGCGAAATGGTACAAACAGCGCCGAAGTCACCTCTCCGAGCGGCTTGAATGCCGTGAGCTTATAGGTCGAATCGCCGAGGGTAAAGGTAAAAAAACCATATCGCAGATAGCGGCGGCGGTCGTTCGACTTGGAGGTCAGCATGATAATCGTATCCGGCTTCTCCGCCTGGTCAAATGCCGCATCCACGAAAAACTCCTCCGATGGTGCGAAATAGCGAAGTCCTTTGAATACCTTCTGTTGCTCAGGAATCAATGGCGCCTTCGGGTCGGATTTGAAAAACGCATCCTTCTCCTTCCGCGCTGCCTGAATAGCAGAAGAATTGAATTCCACGAGGTCCTCCTCAGCGTGCTCGTCGGTCGAACATGACACAAACCCCACCGAAAATCCCACGCAGGCAAGTAGTAAAAGTAAATATTTCATAATGTTCTCAGTTGAATAATGTTCGCTGTTATATACGCTCTCTTCTGTTGAATGGACGTTCATTCATTATTTTCTGTCTGTGTCTGCACGACTGCCCGTACCCCCTCAAGTACCATATATGGCAAAGATATAGCATAACTGCTATTCATCGCGGGCAACAGCAGTGCATGGTCACCGCCGGTCATCACTATCGGTATCACCTCGCTATGCGCCACTTCGCGGCGTATCCGATCGACAATCATGGTAATCGCACCGCAAGCGCCCCAATAATTGCCGATGGTCATCGCTTCTGCGGTGGTTTTACCGGTGATTTCTACCGTATGTTGAGGCATCAACAGAGGAAGCTGCGCCGCGCGCTCATGCAATGCACGTAACGATGTCGAAAGTCCGGGCAGGATAGCGCCTCCCTGAAAGACTCTATCACCATCAAGATAATTAATCGTGATCGCCGTTCCGCAGTCAACCGTGATGAGCGGCGGCTTGCTGTGCCGGAGCGCGCCGATGAGCCCAAAGATACGGTCATGACCTGCGCCCTGTACATTCGAAACATCAATTACTCTTTGATTAGCAATGAGTTCGACAGATGGGATAATCGTTGTATTGCCAAGCAGTTCAGGCAAAATTTCCTCACTCATCCACGGCACTACACTCGACATTCCCCACCGATACTTACTGAAATCATGCGTGCGTCCGAGCATTTCGATTGCTTTGCGGAGTTCGTCTGTGGAATTCTCGCTATACCCGGCAATCACCACCTCGCCGGTATCAGTCAGAATTTTCACCCTTGAATTCCCTATGTCTATCGCGCCATATCTCATTGTAAGTATGCTTCCCATCGGTGGCACTGCAATTAATTACTCCAAATATAGTGAGAAAATTCTTGAATCTATCGGTAGCCCGAAGAAGGGATTTAAAAAATTAATTTGGAGGAATGAAAAATAGATGGTAAGTTTGCGAATGAACGTTCATTCACTTATATAACTACAACTATGACAACACAACAAACAACAGACAGCAGCCGTGACAGAATCGTCAATGCGGCGCTCGAACTCTTTGCAGAGAATGGATATGACCGCACGCCTATATCGGCAATTGCCAAGCGCGCGGATGTGGCACAAGGACTCCTCTACCGTTATTTTTCGGGAAAAGAAGCGCTGCTTCGCGAGATTATTCAAGCGCGGTTTTCGGAAGTGCTCGCGACGATTGCGATTGACCCGTACGCCGAGTTGCACGAAAAGCTCGAAGCATATTTAACGAATGTGGTAACGAGTATCAAGGAGAATCGCCGCTTTTGGTCGCTGTTTTATGGTTTGCGCGGACAGCCCATTTTGCAGCAGGTTCTCGGTGAGGATTTTGCCGCAATGCAGGTGCAGATTATCGATTCGCTTGCGACGTTTTTTGATCCGCGCGGACTTCATTCTGACCGAACTGAAGCGTTTTTGCTCTTTTCGATGGTCGATGGAATTTGCACCAATTATGTACTCGCGCCCGAAGGCAGCTTCCCAATCGATGAGATAACTGAATGTTTAATAAGTAAATACAGGTAATGTATGAATTCATCTCCAGAGTGGCTTGATACGAAGGAATATCCCTTTACGCCACATTTCCACACGCTGCGTGCCGGCAACATGCACTATATTGATGAGGGCACGGGCGAGACAATTGTGATGGTGCACGGCACCCCTACATGGTCGTTTCTGTACCGGAAAATAATCAGTCGGCTCTCGCAGAAGTATCGCTGTATTGCGCCCGATCATCTGGGATTCGGCCTGTCGGACAAGCCGGACAATTTCACCTACACTCCCGAGGAACATGCCCGTAATCTCGAACAGTTTATCACGGATTTAGGGCTTAAAGACATCACGCTTGTTGTGCATGACTTTGGCGGTCCGATTGGGCTTAGCTACGCGCTGCGTCATCCTGAAAATGTGCGGCGTGTGGTGATTATGAATACCTTCATGTGGTCGCTCTCGGGTGATGCGCATTTCCGGCAGGCGAGCAAGATTCTCGGTGGCACGATCGGGCAATTGCTCTACAAACACCTCAATTTTTCGCCGAGAGTGATGCTTAAAATGTCGTATTATGATAAGTCCAAGCTTACGAAGAAGATACATCAGCAGTATTTGAGTCCGTTCCCAACGCCGCAAAGCCGCATTTCGACGGCCGTGCTGGCGAAAGAGCTCATTGGTTCGAGTGCTTGGTTCGACTTTTTGTGGCAGCGCCGCGCGGCAATTGCCGGCATCCCGACACTCCTGCTCTGGGGTATGAACGACACGGCATTTCGTCCAACCGAACTCGCCAAATTTGAAAGCTTTCTGACCAATAGCACTACCATGAAAATCCCCAATTGCGGGCATTTCGTGCAGGAGGAATGCGAGGATGCGGGGGAGAGGATTGAGGAGTGGATGAAGGGGGTGTGAGGTTTGGTAACAGGGAGATAAGCGGAAAACACAATGAGAAGATTGAATGCCGAAAGGCGACAATCTTCCTGAATAGACTCCAGCTTCAGCTGGAGAAAATGGTGTAGAATAAGGGCGTTAGCTAAAGTATTGGTTTTGTTCGGCATGTGTTTACAACCGATTAAAACAACCGAGTTAACGAAAAAATGAACGTTCATTCAACGCTGCCTACATCATCACTATTCTTTATACTGCTAGTATCATTCCTCAAAACAATAGTAATTTTGCAGCATCAATTACAATCTCTATCTATCCATTCAAGGAACCTCCATGGCTCTCGCACTTCATACTCCCGCTCCCGATTTTACGGCTAGCACCGACGGTGGTGACTCGCTAACTCTCTCGAATTTCAAGGGGCAACGCGTTGTGCTCTATTTTTACCCCAAGGATAATACCAGCGGTTGCACGCAGCAGGCATGCGACTTTCGGGACAATATGGAACGTATAGCAGCCCATGGCGTTACCGTCATCGGTGTGAGCCCCGATAATGTCAAGAAACACAATAAGTTCAAAGCTGATTTTGCGCTTAATTTCAAGCTTGTGAGCGATGAGGACAAGTCCATTTGCGAGGCGTATGGCGTGTGGGCTGAGAAATCGATGTACGGCCGGAAGTACATGGGTGTCGAACGCACGACATTTATTATTGATGCCGAAGGAGTAATTACCCACATCTTTCCGAAGGTGAAAGTGCCCGGGCATGTCGATGCGGTAATTGCAGCATTAGAAGGACGTTAAGCAGATTTTTGCCGGCGTTTTTTGTCAGTTTGGCGAATTGTCGTATTTTTGCAGGCTACTTTTGTACCAACCGTTTAAAATCTCGGTTTTATACGGTTAAATTTATCAACATATTGCACAGAAGAATTCTTCTGTTTTGCGAGGTACTTTTATGAATTATACCGGACCAAAAATCCGAATTTCCCGTAAATTGGGAATTGCGCTTACTCCAAAAGCGCGTAAGGTAATGGACAGAAAACCGTCTCCTCCGGGACAGCACGGTGGAGCGAAAAAACGTGGTAAATTATCCGTTTACGGTCAGCAGCTTTTCGAAAAGCAAAAATTGCGCTTGCAGTATAATATCCACGAGCGTCAGATGACCAATTACTTCAAAAAAGCGGCACACTCACCCGGCAATACCGGTGATATCCTCGTGCAGCTCTTGGAGTCACGTCTTGATGCCCTTGTGTTCCGCGCAGGATTTGCACGCTCGATGCAGGCCGCACGCCAATACGTCCGTCACGGACATATTTTCGTCAACGGTAAATTAGTTGATATCGCATCGTATAATGTCAAGCCAAATGATTCGATTTCGATCAAAGAATCAAGCCGCAAGCTTGAATGCTTTCAGGAATCTATCCGCACAGCCGGCGCGCCGCCGTATATCGCACTCTCCAAAGCAGACTTCTCGGCTAAATATTTATATTTGCCGCCAAGAGAAGAAGTGCCCGTAGTGTGTGAAGTACCGCTCGTTATCGAGTTTTACTCTCGTTAATCGCCTTCGGAAACACAATAAAAAGCCGCTTTTTACTTTTAAAAAAGCGGCTTTTTTTTTCGGTAAATTCCCCAAAAACACGTAAGGTTTGGCTACTATCGGTAGTCAAGTGCGATATACGCTGCTGGTTTTAAAAAATATGAAATACATGGTACTACATTTATGAATCGAACTCTACTTCCTTTCCTGTTCCTGCTATTCTGTTATCAATATCCCTCCTTCTCTCAATCCTCAACAACGACATGGGCCAAAAGTATCGGCGGCGATATGTACGATGAGACTAGTTGTATCGCGACTGACCGACAGGGGAATGTATTTGCAGGTGGAAATTTTCAGAGTGCGAGTGTGATGGCAGAAGACAAGCAGCTTACCAACAACGGGAAGGCAGGATCCGACTTTTTTATTTCAAAATATTCCCACGATGGCGCGCTGGTGTGGACGAAAAGCTTCGGCGGCGCCAATGCCGATAATGTTCACTCCATCGCCGTCGATATCAGTGGAAACATCGTGGTGATTGGCGAATTTTACAGTCCGAAAATCATGCTCGGCACGATTGAACTCACCAATAGCGGCAAGCCCGGCAGTCCGGAAATCTTCATCGCAAAGTTCAGCACCGACGGCACCGCACTTTGGGCAAAAAGCGCCAAAGGAGCAGGATTCGATGAGGGACGCGCGATTGCGACCGATAGCATGGGGAATTGTATCTGCACGGGTTGGTTCCAGAGTCCGACACTTACCGTTGGTCAAATTACCCTCAAAAGCAATGGCTTACGTGACGGCTTTGTAGTAAAATATTCGCCGGCAGGAGAGGTGTTGTGGGCGCAGGGCTTAGGCGCAGAAAACTCCGAATCATGCTCGGCAATTACCACCGACTATCAGGGGAATATCATCCTCGCCGGTGATTTCCGGAGTGCGAAACTTGTCCTTGGAGCAACGGTGCTCGCCAATTCGAGCAAGGATAATAGCGATGGATTCATGGCGAAACTTGACCCACACGGCAAAATCCTCTGGGCCAAAAGCATGGGAGGTTCGCTCGGCGATGCCGCGACCTGCGTCACAACCGACCCGTCGGGGAATGTGATTGTCGGCGGTTTTTTTGCGAGTCCAGTCTTACGCTTTAAGAATATAACCTTCGCCAATCAAGGTAATTACGATGTTTTCCTTGTAAAATTCGACTCAGCCGGCAGTTTTTTGTGGGCCAAAAGCAGCGGCGGCGACGAACTCGACAACATCAATTCCATCGCCTCCGATTCGGATGGTAATCTCTACTGTTTCGGCGGCTTCGGGAGTCACAAAATCACCTTCGGCGATATCTCCCTCATCGGCACGCAAGCGGCAAGCTACGTGCATAATGATATCTATCTCGCAAAATACACCGCCGATGGCGCAGTAACCTGGGCGCGAAAATTAGGCGGCGGAATATTTGATGATGCGAGTGGCATTACGCTCGACCCCAATAATACCATCTGCCTCAGCGGCAGATTCAATAGTCCAAGCGTCGATATCGATGGTAATATCGTCAAAACCAAAGGCGAACACGACGGTTTTGTCGCGAAAATGCTCAACCAAGCACCGAAGAAATAAAAAAGGGCGAATGCAATTCGCCCCACCAAAACGCCAAGGGCGGGTACAAGACACGCCCCTACAAAAATCTACTTACGGACTGGACTGAAGTCCAGCCCTACAATTTTGGTCGAGCCGATGGCTCTTTTTTTTGTTTGACTTACAGACTTACGACTTATAGACTTACGACTTACAGACTTACGACTAAAAAACTCACTTATCACACTTCCCCGGCAAAGGATTCAGCTCAATCGGCTCACCACTGTCTAATTTGCGTCCTTTGAGTCCCGGATAATTTTTCAGATAAAACACCGAGCGAAATACATCATTGGCCGCTATGCTCTCGCCCTGCACAGCAGGGCCTGCTGCTGTAATCGGGCTCTTGTATTTCCAGACGATTTTTTTAGCAGGTGTAATTTCAAACATCGTGCCGCCGACTCCTGTACATATCATGATATTTCCATTGGGTAGGAAGTCCGTACCACCGCCATTGGTGGAGAAGAATACATTGCCCGGGCGAGTATCGGAGTAGCTCCACTCGGCATTCGTTGGGGCAAATGCTTTACCTGCCTGAAGCGGATACATTCCTTTCTTATCCATCGCCGGAGCGACTATTTCAATCGCCGAGAATTTCGCGCCGTCGTAGCGGCCGACGCCATTATTAAACACCGCGATTTTCCCTGCATATTTTCCGGTTTCAATCCAATGTACACTGTGCTGTTCGAAGAGGCGGCGATCTGCCTGCGTGCCGCGATTGTATGCCATAGGATTACCCCACCTGTAGAGTATATCGCCGCCTTTGCCATATTTCCCGCCGGAATGCGTAGCGGTTTCAGCGCGCTTAGTGCTATGGTCAATTACCCAAAATTCACTGAATTGATGAGCGCTTACAACAATTTGGTCAAGCTTGGCATTATAGGCAATCGAGTTCATTTTAATCCACACGGGGCTGTGCTTATCTTTGTTGGAGATGTAATTGATATTCACGAGCTCGGGATGGTCCGCGACCGAACCATAATTCGCCTTCGTTCGATCAAAATCCTGCACGAGATGATCCCATAATTTCCATTCCCAGACGATGTCGCCGGATGCTCCATTCGGCTGAATCTCGACGATTTTTTCGCTCCATACTTCGGATGAATTGAGCGATGTATCACGTCCGGCGGCAATTGCCTCTGCTACCGACTTTTTCTCCCATACAATCGCCAGAATATTGCCATTCGGCAGTGGCACGACGTCGTGATGCTGGCATTGGGTAGCATCCGATAGTGAATACGACCATTCGACCTTGCTGTCCCAATCATAGCGCTCAATAATTCCACCGCAACCGGGTTCTTTGTTGAATGCCGCGCTCACGACATTCCCCGTTCGCAGGAGCGACCCCGACGGCAGTAAGTACATCGTTTGTCCCGGCTTATAGGTCGTATTCCACGAATGCACCGCCCGCCCGCACTTGTCGATAAGATACGTCATCGGATGCGCGCGCGCCGCAAGGAGCACATAGCCCTCTTGGTGACCGCGCTCATACTCGAGTAATCCAACAGTAGTTTGTGCCATACAGCTTGCGCCGCCAACGAGCGCCATGATGAGAATAAAGCAGATGTTCATGTATTTCTCCTGAATAATATTTTTCCAAAATTAGGGAAATATTTTCGTTTGGGGGTATCTTCTTCCCCCGAGCCGCTTGCTTCTTGGCGAGCGGCCTTAGGTTGGTCAAGCGAGAACACTGAGAGCATCACTCGGAAGTGATACTCTCAGGAAGGACAAAAAAAAGTCCTGACAGGTTTTCTTCAACCTGTCAGGACTTTTACGAATGCTTAACGCAGTACGATTAGTCTTCCATTTTGCGGAGTAAGCGGGCGTCGAATCTGCCGCGGAGGAGCTCTCCACCGGAGAAATAAATGATATCACAGAGCTTTACATCTTGATCGGTGCCGGTAATTTTAGCATCCGTGATGGCTTCCACTGCCATACCGATTTGTTTGTTGCCTGCTAAATAGACGGCATCGCCTACTTTGATTTTGTGTGGATTTGTGTTATCTACTGAGGATTCTTTCATGGAACGCATAGTAAAAGTGTATAAAAAGGAACATAATTAACGGTCAAAATTACGTAAATCATCGCATCCAAAAAAATATAATTTTGGTGTGATGGAGTGGTAAAGTCAGCATCAAACGCCGTGCGACGACTTGCTCGCGCTTCTTCTGAACGCTTGGACGGCAAGGGTGTCCGCAGGCGGCGGGTGGGTAAATGGGCTGAGGGGAACCCATTGCTTTGGGGTTACAAAATGCTTGCTGCGGCTGCTGATTGGTGCTGTTTTGCCGTGCTTTCGTATTTTTGCAGGCAAATTCAATATCATCATTAATCTCAAGAACGTATGAAATCAGTTATTTTATCCGCGGCTCGCACTCCTATCGGTGCATTTATGGGAACATTATCCGAATTACCTGCTCCTAAACTTGGTGCAATTGCAATCAAAGAAGCAGTCAGAAGAGCCGGTATTACCGGCGCAGATGTATCAGAAGTTATTATGGGAAATGTACTTACTGGCGGTGTCGGTCAAGCGCCCGCACGTCAGGCGGCAATCGGTGCCGGACTTGGCAATCATGTACCATGTATGACGATTAACAAAGTATGCGGCAGCGGACTCAAAGCCGTGATGCTCGCCGATCAGGCAATACGCTGCGGCGATGCCGAAATCGTGGTCGCCGGCGGACAGGAATCGATGTCGAATGCGCCATATATTCTTCCGAAAGCGCGCACAGGCTATCGCATGGGCAATGGCGAACTCGTGGACTCGATGATCAGCGACGGCTTGTGGGATGTGTATAATAATTATCACATGGGAATGGCTGCCGAGCTCTGCGCAAGTGAATGCCATATCTCGCGTGAGTCACAAGATGAATACACCGTCGCAAGCTACCAACGCGCTCAGGAAGCACAGAAAAATGGTTGGTTTACCGATGAAATCGCACCCGTTGTCATTGAAAGCAAAAAAGGTAGCGTGACCATCGATACCGATGAAGAACCCTCCAAAGTGAAATTCGAAAAAATTCCGGAATTGCGTCCGGTGTTTAAGAAAGACGGTACGGTGACGGCAGCGAACGCAAGTACCATCGACGATGGCGCAGCAGCAATTGTCGTGGCAAGTGAAGAAAAAGCAGCCGCTCTCGGACTCAAGCCAATGGCTCGGATCATTGCTCATGCATCCTTTGCACACCAACCTGAATGGTTCACCACGGCGCCGATTGACGGTATCAAAGCAGCGCTTGCAAAGGCGAATCTTACTATCGACGATATTGATTTATTTGAAATTAACGAAGCATTTGCAGTCGTGGCACTTGCTGCGAAAAACGAACTCGGTATTCCACTCGAAAAATTAAATGTTCACGGCGGCGCTATCGCTCTCGGTCATCCGATCGGGGCAAGCGGTGCACGTCTTTTGACTACACTATTATACGCTCTCAAACGATATAATAAACGCTTTGGACTCGTCACACTTTGCATCGGCGGCGGTGAAGCCAGCGCGATGATTGTTGAGAATATCTAAGACGGGCCAAAGGCACAACGTAACTATATCATTAACAATGTCAATTATTTACCGCAAACCGTATGAGTAAAACCGATTATTATGAAGTGCTCGGCATAGCCAAATCCGCGAGTGGCGATGAGATCAAATCTGCCTACCGCAAGCTTGCTATGCAATATCACCCCGACCGTAATCCCGGCAATGATGAAGCCGTGGAAAAATTCAAGGAAGCGACCGAAGCGTATGAAGTATTGAGCGACGCCAACAAGCGCGCGCGCTATGACCAATTTGGCCATCAGGGTATGCACGGAGGTCAGGATTTCCATCAGTATTCGAATGTGAACGATATCTTCAGCGCCTTTGGAGATTTCTTCGGCGGCGGCGGCGGTGGCAGTATTTTTGATCAGTTTTTTGGTGGACAACAGCAGCGTCGTAATCCTTCGATGGGTGAGCCGGGAAGTAATATCAAAATCCGTATGCCCCTTACTCTCGAGGAAATTGCCGACGGTACGAAGAAGAAAATCTCCTATAAACGCTTTGTGACATGCGAGCCCTGCAACGGCAAAGGTGCCAAGCCCGGAAGCAGCGCTGCGCAATGTTCGTCCTGCAACGGAACCGGCGAAATCCGCCAGGTATCACGTTCGGTCTTTGGGCAATTTGTCAATATCGCTCCCTGCGCTAATTGCGGCGGAACGGGACAAATCATCAAAGAACCGTGCACGAGCTGTAGCGGCGAAGGACGCGTCAAGGGCGAAACGACGGAGGAATTGCAAATTCCATCGGGTGTGAGCACGGGGAATTATATCCCACTCCGCGGCAAAGGAAATGCAGGTCGCCGAGGCGGTCCGGCAGGCGATGCCGAGATTGTTTTTGAAGAAACGCCCCACGAATTTTTCGTGCGACAGGATGATGATGTCATCTGCGAACTCATCGTCAGTTTCCCCGAAGCGGCGCTTGGAGCAGAAGTGGAAGTGCAGACTTTGCATGGGTTTGCAGCAGTCGAGCTCAAGCCCGGCACACAGCCCGGCACAGAAATCCGCATGCGTCACAAAGGTATTCAGCGTTTGAATACCAATCGTCGTGGCGATCAGATTGTGCGTGTGAATATTCACGTACCGACATCGCTCACATCGAAAGAAAAGAGTTTGATTAAAGAACTCGCAGACGGCGAAAATTTCAAAGAAGAGCGCGAGTCAAAAAAAGGCAAGGATTTTTTTGATAGGGTAAAGGAAGCGTTTTCGTGAGTGAATTGGCGGCGTAATTTCATCTAAGCTGTTTGGTTATAGTTCTTTGACAGTTTTGAGGTTAGGTCTTGTATTCTATCGTAGGGGCGAATTGCATTCGCCCTCACGCTAGCACGATTTGGGCGAATGCAATTCGCCCCGACGCCCCCAATTCATTGTCCCATAAAATTGTCAGATCACCCGGTTTTTCCCCGAGTAGTCATTGTATTCCTAAACATTCACCAAATGTATGGGTAAAGAATCGCTGTTGAGCAGGTTGCAGGAGTTTGCAGGCGTCACCAAGAATGAGGCAACCGTGGCGTTAGTCATTGTGCTTGGATTGTTGATTGGCGTCATTGTTCGCACGTTCGGCGGTGGAAGTGAACAGTCAAAATACAACGCCGCGCTCGCCAAGACGGTGTATCAAATTCTTGATAGTATTGCACTTGCCGAGAAACAGAGTTATACGGGAATTGATGATCCTTCGGCGCCCGGCAGTGATGCGCTTCATGACGCAGACACGCTCAATCCGCTCACGCGCTACACAAATTCCGCTGCTAAGAAGAAGGCGCTCCCGACGAGAAAAGTAAATATCAGCTCGGCGACCAAAGCCGAGCTGATACGACTTCCCGGCATAGGCGAGGCGATGGCAGAACGTATTATCGCACAGCGAAAAAGTACACCTTTTACCTCGACAAGCGATCTGATGCAGGTGAAGGGAATTGGGAAGAAAAAGTTTGAAAAATTGGAACCGTATATTGTTGCCGGTAAGTAAGCGCGTGAGTAACTGTTTCCAAGTACATCAATTACGATACATTTATGCCCCATTCTACAATGTGATTCTATGCAACCTACTCTTTCCGTGTATTTCGGTTCGAATCGTACGTATCTGTCAGCATTTACGTCATCCGATAAAGGTTTGGAACTTGCGTATGTGAAGACTATCCCCCAAATTGTGAGCGAGACCGAGGAGCTCGCCGAAGACGTACAGGCGGCATTTATGGAGCTCGGTGATGTGCTTCCTCAAAATCTTGCCTTCCAGCATCTCTGCCTTCCTATTGAAAATGTATTTGTGCATCAATTTCCGGCTGTTAAGACTGATGTGGTCGAAGATGTGCAGCAATTACTCGCCCTTGAAATCCGGCAAACCTATCCTATGTATTCTCTCGAAGACTTCACGTCCTTCGTTCTCCCGCTAACACCCTGCCTCGACGGACGCGAAATGATGCTCGCCGTACTCATTGACAAAAAATACCTCCATACCTGTGAAATGGTCGCCTTCCAGCTCGGCCTGCCCATCAAAAGCACCGTTGTCAGTCAGTTCGCAGCGCATGCGGCACTCTTATACAACTATCCCGAGCAGGCGGAAAATACGGTCATTGTCTTTGGTATTCAGGAGCATTTCGCGGATGTGAGTGTGCTGCGGAGCGGTTCGCTTGCCTATTACGGACTCCTGCCGCTGAATGCGAAGACTAATATTCCCGAGCTTTTTGAACAGGAACTGGAAAAATTACTCTCGGAGTATATTCCGTTCGCCGATGCCGCTTTTGTGTATGGAATCGGCCTTACTCCTGCCCTGCTGCGTGAAATTGCAGGCACGCTCTCCCTGCCGGTACAGCGGCTCAATGCCTTCCGTATGATGACCACGCCGCTCGATCCCGCCGACAGAGAATACTGCGCCCGGAATGCTCATCTCTTTCCGCCGATTGTCGGTGCCTTGCTGCCGGAATTACAGGCGGGGGAGATTATACGGTTTTGATTACGTAGGGGCGCATTGCATGCGCCCGGGTCGTGCAGGACGTGGGCGCATGCAATGCGCCCCTACGGTTTTCCTGAAACGGTATGAATTCGAACGGGTTGGACGGCAATGGGTGACCGCAGGCGACGACTTGGAGTATGCAGAACGGGAACCCAACATTCACTTGATTTTCGACAATTACTATGGCGATATACTTCGACACACTGCTTTTCGTGCATGCGCTGTATGTGGGTATGGTGTATAGTTGCTTGGCATTTGGGGCGACGTATTACCGGAAGTATGCCGATGATTATGAGGTGCGGAAGTATCAGTTGGGCGAGGAGATTTTCTCGGCGTACAATCCGTTTGCGATGCTGGGAATCGTGACGTTTGGTCTGCTTTTCTGTATTTTCGCGCTGGTGGCTCTGATGCAGCGTAATCCGCCGATGATACTGTATGTCATTCCAATTGCTTGCGGTATAAATATCGTGCAATTTCTGATACGGGCGAGGCATCAGCGGGTGAAGATTCAGTCCCGCGGGGTGATAGTGCGGTATTTATTCAAAGAGGGTGGCATCGGGCTTGGGTATAGTGACTTACGGCGAATCGAAGCGCGGAGATTTGGGTCGTGGTATATTGTTGATTTTATTGATAGATGGGGTTTACTCCGCGCGCAATGCCACTTGCGTTCGGTTATGGTAAAGCGCCTGCTCGCGATGGCGCGGCTTAATCCTGACTGTGAGGTACTTGTTGAGGAATAATAATATGCACTACCCCATCGCACTCTTTGACTTAGACGGTACAATCATCGACTCTGCCGTTGGGATTACGCGGTCGGTGCAGTATGCGCTTGATTCGTTTGGAATTACGGTCGAGGACCCGCGAACGCTGGTGCATTTTGTAGGACCGCCGTTGCATTTGTCTTTTCAGAAGTATTATCATTTTAATGAAACTACTGCGCGCGAGGCAGTAGAAAAATACCGCGAGTATTACCGCGAAACAGGAATCTATGAGAGCCGGATGTATGACGGAATTGCTGCACTCATCGAAGACGCGCATCATCAAGGAATTACGCTCGTACTTGCGACTTCGAAACCAACGTTTTTTGCGCGGAAAATACTCGAATCCTGCGGACTTTTACCGTTTTTCGATGATGTTTTTGGGAGTAATTTAGATCTCACCCGTTCGGATAAAGCCGAGATAATCCGCGATGTGCGAACGCAGTATCCGCAGTTTGAAAGCGAGGAGTATGTGATGATTGGCGACAAAGAACACGATATCATCGGCGCGCATAAGAATTCCATCGACGCCGCAGGAGTGCTGTGGGGTTTTGGTTCGCACGAGGAACTGGCGTTCCATCAGCCGCGGTATATCGTGAGCGAAATGGATGGCTTGCGGGCGGTGCTTGGGTGAAGTGTAGGGCTGATTTATTAAACACAAAGGTCACTATAGATCCTCCTATCTTGTTGTGAACTTTGTGGTTACTTTGTGTTCTTTGTGTTAAAACTGATTGTGCAGTATATACATCGTGCAGGTGACTTTTTTTAACACAAAGGTCACCAAGGTTGCACAAAGGTCACTATAGATACACCTAATCTTGTTGTGAAATTTGTGGTTACTTGGTGTGCTTTGTGTTAAAACTGATGGCGCAGTATATACATCGTGCAGGTGACTTTTTTAAACACAAAGGTCACCAAGGTTGCACAAAGGTCACTATAGATACAACTATCTTGTTGTGAATTTTGTGGTTACTTGGTGTCTCTGTGATAAAAATTCTCCTGTTTATTCAGATTTTAACGCAAAGGCGCGGAGAGAAGCAAGAGATTACGTATCGTACTGATTATTAGATAATTACGCAATAATTCTATGAAGAAATCACTACTGGTAATCGTCTTGATTGTACTCTCGGCTACTATGTCATATTCCCAAGTTGTTGATTCAAATGGTGAGGATGATGAGGATCAATTTGGCGGTAAATATAATGTTCGTACCACGTTATTAATTGATTACTTGGGACAAAGTAGTAATTCTATGCGTGGTGGTCGTTTTAATCTTGAGATAGAAGGGACTCTATCAACAAGGGAAAGTAATTATCCTATTGGATTTAATGCTTTTTCTGTAGCTGTTCATCATGACGCCCGCAATACTCTAAAGGTTTCTTCCAACGCTATAGCTACATTGTTAGCACTTGGTGCGATTGGATTAATGCCGAAAGATACAATAAAATTATTCGGTTATAAGAATGTTATTATAGGTGTTCTTTTAGTGCCGGTTATGATTCATGCACTAACCAATCCTTATTACACGATAAAATTAATCAACAAAAATCTCGATATACTTGTTCGCATAAATACAGATTATTTCTTCTTTTACGGTACACCTCATGTATATTCCGAAGCTACATTTGGTTTGCGCGGTCGCTTGAAAAATTTTGCTCTTAGTGCAAATCTTGGCATTCCATTTACACAAGGATATTTTGAGAATACAAATCCGTATTTAGGTGCAAGTGCTTCGTATTATTTTGACTTGTAATATTTTGGCGATATTTATATCACAAAGACATATAAACAACAACAACTTCTCTACACATAATCTATCAAAAAAACTATGGCAAAAACTTCTATTCGTATTGCTTCCGGACAAGGATTCTGGGGCGACTTACTCACGGCTCCGCTTGCACAGGTGAGCAAAGGACAGGTGGACTATCTGATGCTTGATTATCTGGCGGAGGTCACGATGTCGATTCTCCAAAAACAGAAAAATAAAAACCCGATGCTCGGGTATGCCAAGGACCTCGTGCAGACCTGCGAGGAAGTGCTGCCGCATTTGATGGAGAAAAATATCACGCTCATTACCAATGGCGGTGGGGTGAATCCTGAGGCAGCGCGCGATGCGGTGTTTGCCGTGGCGCGTAAATTGGGAATTACCGGACTCAAAATCGGTATCGTCGTCGGGGATAATATCCTGCCGAGAATCGATGAATTGATTGCGGATGGGCACGCGATGAAAAACATGGAATCCGGCGAACCCATTGCAGATGTGAAAGATAAGCTCTTGAGCGCGAATGTGTATTTGGGTGCGGGTCCTGTGGTGGAATGCCTGCGTCAAGGCGCGAATATCATCATTACCGGTCGCACGACGGACACGGGTCTCACGCTTGCGCCGATGATCCATGAATTCGGTTGGTCGATGGATGAATGGGATAAAATTTCAGCCGGCACTGTCGCGGGACACATCAACGAATGCGGCGCGCAGGCGTCGGGCGGGAATTTCCTCGGCGATTGGAAGTCGATGCCGGATATGGCAAATGTCGGCTTTCCGATTATCGAAGCGTATCCGGATGGTTCGTTTATCGTGACCAAGCACGAGGGTACAGGCGGCGCGGTGACGCGGGAGACGGTGAGCGAACAGTTACTCTATGAAATCGGCAATCCATCGGAGTATATTACGCCTGATTGCGTGGCGGACTTTACGTCGATTCACCTCGAAGATTTGGGTAATAACCGTGTGAAAGTATTCGGTATTACCGGCAAACCTGCGACTCCGTTTTTTAAAGTCTCGGCGAGCTATGCCGATGGCTATGTTGCGTTTAGCACATTGACTTATGCCGCTCCCGAAGCATACGAAAAGGCGCAGGCGGCCGATAGAATCCTGAGAACGCGTTTGCAGAATCTCGGACTTGAATTCGATGAAATCCGCACGGAATTTATCGGGATGAACGCGTGTTATGGTCCGCTTGCCAAGCCGATTGATCCGAATGAAGTGATGATGCGCGTAGGAGTGCGCTCACGAAATTACGCAGCCGTCGAGCGTTTCGGCAAGGAAATCGCGCCGCTGATTCTGACCGGTCCGCCAAGTGTGACGGGTTTTTCCGGCGGTCGTCCGAAGCCGAGCGAGGTGGTGGCGTATTTCCCGGCGCTGATTAGCAAAAGTGTGGTGCAGCCGACGGTGATTGTGGAAGAAGTGTAGCGCATGGACTCACAGCGACTACCTCCACCGCTCATATCTGTCGTGATTCCTGTGCTCAATGAGGAGAAGCTTTTGCCGCATCTGCTCGCGATTCTCACGCCTGAATTGTGCGCAGCGTATCAGATGGAAGTGATTATCAGCGATGGCGGTAGCACGGATTCATCCCTTGAAATTGCCACGCAGCATCATGCGCTGCTCGTGAAAAATACCACGGGTAAACGTCAAACTATCGCCGAGGGACGCAATTGCGGTGCTGCCAAAGCAACCGGCGAGGTGATATGTTTTATCAACGGCGATACCCTGCCCGAACATCCGAAAGAATTTTTCAAGGGAATTTATCAGTGGGCGCGTGGGGAAGGCGCTCATCACACGGCAGCAGCGCTCGCCTGTCCGGTGTATATTTCCCCGAATGAACGGCGGTGGAGTGATGTCGCATTTCATACGTTTTTTAATGGGTATCTGCGCTTTTTGGTGAATGTGCTCAAGATTGGTATCGGTCGGGGTGAATGCCAGATTGTTCGCAGGGAAGCATTTGAAAAAATTAACGGTTACAACTCTCTTCTTGCCGCCGGTGAAGACTTCGATTTATACCGCCGCATAGCACTTTACCATCCTGTTCGATTTGTGCGTCATCTGCCCGTTCACGAGTCGCCGCGTCGCTTCCGGCGCTACGGCTATTTCAAAATTCTCGCAAGTTGGACGCTGAACGCTCTCTCGGTGATTGCTTTTGGGCGTTCGGCTAATAAGGAGTGGGAGGCGGTGAGGTGATGTTTTTTTAGTCGTAAGTTTTTTAGTCGTAAGTTTTTTAGTCGTAAGTGGGAAGTCGGGAGTTTTTTAGTCGTAAGTCGTAAGTGGGAAGTCGGGAGTTTTTTAGTCGTAAGTCGTAAGTGGGAAGTCGGGAGTGGGAAGTCGTAAGTCATTTTGTAACAAAAGAATGGATAATGCCAAATAGAAGCAATTCAAATGCGGAGATCCTAATTAAAGACCGAATCACAACCATTATCAGAAAAAACCATACTGTGTAATCTATCTGAGTAATTGTATGAAATCCCGGCTCCCGTTCAGACCATATCTTTCGCTCATTCTGCTCTTTATTCCGGCGCTGCTTTTCGGGATTTTATTGCTATTGTACAGCGATAGTCCGCACCTGAATATTCACTCAAATTTCCCTTTTCTGCCATGGCAATTTCATGTCATTGCTCTCTTTGGGATAATTGCTACCACCGGTGGTGTGCTCGACTGGCGGTATCACCGCAATCCCCTGCACATGAAAATTCCCAAGAAAGAACGTGATGCCGAGGCCGCTGCTTTGGGGCTCGGCGGCCTGCCTATGTTTATATTGATGTGGCTTGCGATGATGAGTTCGACGCCTACGGTGTATCTGATTCCGATTATCATTGTGCTCATTTATACGGTCGTTGCTATTAGTTATGATGAATTTGTCTTTCATATCAAACGCTGCGGTAAGCTCGAAACGCTCTATCATCGGATGCTCGTATTGGGTAATGGTACTGCATGGCTGGCATGGTTTCATTACATCTATTGCCAATGACCTATTCGCAGCTTATCGATGCCGGCACGACTGAATTTGATCGAATGCCGTATCAGGCAGATGGCGGTGGCGTGCGGGTGTTTGAGCATGGCGCACGCTGGATGAGAAGGCGGATGAATTCACTTGACAACCGAACAGAAACGGAGCTTGACCATGCAACGCACTATACGGTCTATGGTGTTTTAAAATATAGCTGTTGCATCATTACTGCCAGTGTCGCAGGCATGGAATTCTACCATCTGCATTTTCTGCTCACGCCGCTTGCGATTGTCATCTTCTATTGTGTTGAAGTGCATTTTTTGTTTTTGTTTCCCTTGATTCTCGATGGCGCGCGGCGTCCCCTTTTGGCGAGCATTCGACTCACCTACAGGATCGGATATTTTCGGGCATTGGCGATGGTCATGCGGCTTGGCGGCTTCATGGTGGCCGGATTATTCAACCTCAAAAACCCCACACGGAATTGGCATATCGGATGTCTTGCCGTGATTATATGGTATCAGCATGAAGGTAGAACTCGGATATACTTCCCGCTTTGAGATACGACAGATCATACATACAGCACCGGTACGGCGTGCTGTGCGGATCGCCTATCTGTCGGATTTTCATCTGAATCGCTATGGCGAACCTCTCGTGCAGGAGATTATCCGGTGTATTGATGAAATAAATCCCGACATTCTTCTGCTTGGCGGCGATTATGTGGATACAAAACAAGGACTTCCATTCTTCGATCAATTATTGAAATCACTTTCAGCGCGTGAGCTTGTCTTTGGAATTGCCGGCAATCACGACTATTTTTTTGGAATTGACCGCATTAAGACGCTGTTTGAAACGCATCACATTCCATGGATTGAGCAATCTTCGGTGGTCGTTGAATGTCACAGTACGCGGATATTGATTTCCAATACAACCACCGCCGAAGACGCAGCAGATGTTCGCCTGGCATGCCTGCATCAGCCGACCGCTGTGCAGGATGGCTATCATATAGTACTTGCAGGGCATTTACACGGATGTCAGGTGGTGCTTTGGCAGTCGGCACAAGGACTCTATCCCGGCAAATGGTTCTACAAGTGGAATATTCTGCAAGCTTTTGAAAATAACACTCTTACCATCGTGAGCAAAGGGCTCGGCGATACGCTGCCGTTTCGCTATAACTGTCCGAAAGATATCATTCTTCTCACTCTCGAACCTTAATACATCTTCCACATCTTTAACGTCCATCTATGAAACTCTTCATTGCCGTTCTCTTCGCCTCACTCTATGGCCTGTCGATGCGACTGGCTTTTGGATTCCTTGGGAATATAATGCCGATTATGAGCATTACATTCTTGTTGCTTCTCCCGATGCTGATTGGTTTTTTAACGGTGCTGCTGCTTCCGCGTCAGAAGGTGCAAAGTAGCTCCTCGGCTTTTTTTCTTCCGTGGCTTACCTGTCTTGTAATCTTGTGTATTACACTGCTTTTTTCCATTGAGGGAATGATATGCTGGATTATGGTCTTCCCGCTCTTTGTGATTCTAGCCGGTATTGGGGGAGTGTTGGCGTTTTCCTTCAAACAACGCAAGACCAAAGATAATCAATCTGATAGCACACAGGATTCGAACGGTGGCAACACACTCAGCGCATCAGTGGTAATTATTATTCCCTTAATTATGGGTCTTATCGAAGGCGATCGCACCACGATTCCCAGAGAAATTATTGCTCAGAAACAAATTCAGATTCATGCTTCACCGCAGGAGGTATGGCAGCAGATTCTCCGTATTGATACTATCCGGCAGGACGAACATCAGCATAAGATTTCGGCGCTTATAGGATTCCCGCATCATGTGCATACGACACTCGACTCGGCGGCAGTGGGTGGAGTGCGCATGGCGTATTATGAGCGGGGATTGTATTTCAAAGAAACAATTACGCAGTATGAGCCGGGTAAATTCATGAGGCTTGCCGTCAAAACCGACCCGTACAATATTCCTCCCACCGTAATGGACGAGCACATTCTCATCGGCGGCAAACACCTTGATATACTGGAAGATACGTATCAATTAGAATTAGCTCAGGATGGCACGACGCGCCTCACACTCTCGAGCAAATACATGATAAATACCCCGCTCAATTGGTACGTGTCGATGTGGTCGTCCATGCTAATGGATGATGTCTTGGGGAATGAACTTGCAATTATCAAGCATCGCGCGGAAGTCAACGACTAGTCGTATCGAGGTTGATGCATTCTCCTCCTACGCGGTACCTTCTTCTTATCGTGTGTGAGGTAATGCCGTCGTCACGCATCTCGAACGCAGCGACCGTGCATCTATTCTGTACAATGCCCACCCTTGCAGGTGGCATGATTATTACGGTGGCAGGGACGTGCTCTCCTATCGCATTGCTGACATGCTACTCCTGCGTACTTTTTTATACGAATCATAACATTATGACAACTATTGAAGCTATACAAGCGCTCCAAACAAAACCGTTGGATTTTCTGAAAAATTACTCTTTTACACCGTATTCAGCAGGTGGTGTAGCAGGCGTGCATACCTTTTATATGGTCGATCCGGGTGGCAATCAGGTGCGGCGGCCGGGGTCTATACTAGGAGGACTCAACACACATCTCACCCAACGCTTTACCGCTCGGCCGAATAATGTCTTCGGTGGTACGGGGTTTCATGCATTTCATATCCCGGTGCAGGCAAGTAATATCGCAATCAATGCTCATTTTCTGCCTCTCTCGGGATCGGGAATTATGCTCACGACGCAGCTTACGGGATGTTCGATTGTAATGGTTCCCGGCGGTGGCTCCTTCAGCGTAGCGCACTTACAGCCGACCGGAGAGACCGGCGCGCAACTACGGGCACGACTCACGCAGCCGGGAATTACGATTTATGGTCAGACAGACTATGCCGGCTACCGTTCCCTCGTCGTCGGCGTGCGGATTGGTGGCGTATGGGGGTTTTATGCACAGAATCAGGACGCGAATTTTAATGTCATTTCTGCGAAGAAGATTGCGTAAAGAAAGGGTGATGGCAATACTTTTTTAAAGCGCTAACCAATCGTAAAATAAAATAGTTATTCACCTTCAGTATCTTCCGCTATCCAATACATCTGTTTATGCTTTTTCGCTTCAAATTCTAGGAGTAAACACTCCGCGTGGAGTTTGCTTAGTTTGTTTTGTATGCAGTACTCACCACCATTATCATCCTGCCGCCAAAGGGAATACTGAGTTTTATCAATTGGATTTCTCGCCGAAGCCTGGAGCGTGGGATTAGGTTCAAGCCACCACGGCTCACCCGGCAAATGAAGATGATGCAGGAGATGTTCGCCGGAGTAATCATTGATAGTGATTATCTCTACATACTCTTGCGATAAGTGGTAGATTCCATTAATAATTAACCCACAATCACTGCGCCAGTGCCAATATACCGCAGGTCCCGGCTCATTATCACCTTCGTCCATTTCTCGGTGGTGAATTCCGATGAGCTTCTCGAGTTCTGGTAGCGGCAGCTTCCACGAGCCAATATGGGCACTATAGTGCATATACTGCTTAATATCATCGACTTCGATACGTTCGAGGCGATGAAGTGCCGGAAAATTATTTGTATCTTCCATAGGGTAGCTTTGGTAATTCTTGGTCCATAGTAAAGCGCGCCGTGGCTGTGAGTACAATACAATTCTGCTGTATTGAAAGCAATTACATCGCAGTCAATTGGTGGAAGTATTCGGCATTGTATTGAGTCGTCGGCACACTGCTAATGACATATAGAAATGTGGGCAGACTGCTGACCGTATATAGCCGCTAACCCACCCCTAAATCTCCTCCCGAGAGGGAATTTTGACTGGTAAGCGTTTTATTTTTAAAGCACATACTTAATTTATCAAATTTAGCACATAAACACCCTACGTCACCCTCTCTCGGGAGAGGGCCGGGGTGTGGGTTCGCGGAGTACGCATGCAGCCTACGTCTTGCTTTCTTAAGTTGCCGGCATTCTCCCCCCTCACTTCTCCTTCCGAAACTGCACACCCTTCCACTCAGCAAACACATGCTTGACTTTATTGCGCTGATACTTTCCCGTCGAGGTCACGGGTAAATGATCTGTAAATACTACTACTTTCGGTGACTTGTGATAGGGTAAATGCTCGGCGCAGTAGTCCAGAATATCCTTTTCATTCGCCTGCTCATCCACCGGAATGACGAGCGCTCCCACTTCCTCGCCGTAGAAATTATTCTCAAATCCTACACAAATTCCCGCTTTTACTCCCGGCGCGCGGGCGATGATTTCGTCGATTTCGAGAGGCGCGAGATTCACACCGCCGCGGATAATTAACTCCTTGATACGACCGGTGATGAAGAAGAATGGACGTCCTTGTTCATCCAATTTATAAAACCCTTCATCCCCACTGCGGAACCACCCAAACGTAAACGCCGATTCATTCGCCGGTGGATTATTAAAATACTCTCGCATCACATTCGCGCCGCGCGTGCAGATTTCGCCGCGCTCCATCTCCGGCAAAGGATTGCCTTCCTGGTCGCAAATCGCCATTTCATTGCACGGCAAGGGTACTCCTATACTCGGGAATCCATAGTCCAAAAGCCAGTGACGGCGCTCCAAATCCGACAAATCAGCCGGCAAAAAACACGTGTAACATGTTGTTTCCGAAAGACCATAGCCGTGGACGACCGGAAAATTAAAGTACTCCTCGAAACCCCGCACGAGTTCACAGGTCAGCGGTCCTGCACCACAGATGATATGGCGGAAACCTGCCTCGCGTGCGCCTGTCGCATCAACCTTTTTATCCAGCAAAAACGCCAGCAAGGTCGGCACAACCGACACAATATTCACCCGTTCGCGGATAATTCGATCGAAGAAATACTCGGTCTGAAATTTACGGTTCAGCACGACGGACGCGCCTTGTAGAAACGGCGTTACATGCGTTACAATACAACCATTTACATGGTGAATCGGGAGCACGCACATCATCCGTGAGTCGGCGTCAATTCCATGCCAATCAGCGATATCAATTCCATCGGCAATTAGATTCCGCTGCATGAGCACGACGCCTTTCGGATTACCGGTCGTGCCGCTTGTATAGACGATAAGTGCGTCGTCGTGGAGTGCGTTTGTCGTAGGATAGTCCAGCGGCGGGAGTTCGGCGATGAGCGTGTGGAAACCATTAGCAGTACTTGGGTTATCATAAACCGGTACTATCTCTGCCTGCGACGCACCAAGCACGCTTTCGATGCGCGCGCAATATTCCTGCCGGCAAAAGACAATTTTCGACTCGGAATTTTCGAGAATATACTGCAAACGGCTGTCATCCTCGGTCATATTGAGCGGTACGATACACGCACCAAGCAACCAAGCAGCGAAGTACTGCACAATGGAATCGGGATGATTATGGGCGGCAGTCGCGATACGATCACCACGGGTAATTCCTTTTTGATGAAGGTAGTGCGCTGTTTTGCGCGCGGCCTCGGCAAAGTCAGCGTAGCTTATTTCCGAGCGTGAATTGTCGTCGGTATAGTAAATTAAAAACGGCTTGTCGCCAAGTGCTGAATGCGCTTGGATCGCTGCTGCAATGGACGTAAAAGGATACTCACGAGCATCGGGCGCAATACCGTGCGCGCTCTGAGCGGATGTTATTTTTTGAGAGAGAGAATTCATGATGTTTTATAAGTATAAGTACTACGTGTTCACCATCGCCCTTGAGGCGATTTATTCATCCTAATTTACCGGGTAATGTACTGATATTCAATATGTTATCTTCATAATCTGTTGTAACACAAAGTTCGCAAAGGTATCACAAAGGTCACTACAAATACCAGTATCTATAGTGGACTTTGTGCCACCTTGGTGGACTTTGTGTTAAAAAAACGAATACTGCCGGAAATACATTGATCTTCATACTGTTATCTTCAGAATCTGTTGTAACACAAAGTTCGCTAAGGTATCACAAAGGTCACTACAAATACCAGTATCTATAGTGTACTTTGTGCCACCTTGGTGTACTTTGTGTTTAAAAAACGAATACTGCCGGAAATACACTGATCTTCAATATGTTATCTTCAAAATCAGTTGTAACACAAAGTTCGCAAAGGTATCACAAAGGTCACTACAAATACCAGTATCAATAGTGTACTTTGTGCCACCTTAGTGTACTTTGTGTTAAAAAAACGAATACTGCCGGAAATACATTGATCTTCATACTGTTATCTTCAGAATCAGTTGTAACACAAAGTTCGCTAAGGTATCACAAAGGTCACTACAAATACTAGCATCAATAGTGAACTTTGTGCCTTCGTGTTAAAAAACGAAACTTGATTGATTCAACAACATTATCTCGCAATCACCACAGTCCGCGTCACAAGTTGATTATTTTGTTGGAGATACAGATAATACACACCATTCGGCAGGTCTTGCACCGAGAATTGATAACGGTTACCGGTCAGCGTTCCACGTGCTACGTTTCGTCCGAGCGGGTCGATGAGGTTGATACGTTCATACGACGTTTCGGTGGATAATTGAACCGTAAAATCACCATTTGAAGGATTCGGGAAGACGGTAATTCCATTCTCATTCTGCAGCGCTTCGTCCACGCCGATTGCTCCGAGATATTCGTGCGCACCGCAGTCGATGGAGTCCTGAAACTTCTTTTCAATAAAGGACTTCGGATGTTTGTACTCTCTGCTTGGCGTAAGCGGAATATTATCGACAATTCCAACATCGGTGCCCAGATTAATCGCCGGCGAGGTAGCAAGCAGTCCGTAATTATAATTACCGGCACTGATAAATCCGGCAGCAGCCACGCTTCCATTCCAATTGTGCGACGTATCGACAATCGTCGCTTTACCGACAAGCACACTCCCCGTCCCGGCGAATATCGTATTGCGGATAAAGCAGCGCGCGGTGCCGTCTTTAATATTCAAAAAGCTACCGGCTGAGCGGTCATTGACAATCGTATTATTGATGAGAAAGACTTCGTGGGGCACAGGATTGGAGAGCCCTTCGAGTCCGTAACCAATGATATTGGAGTTCTCGGTTTTGGGTCCCTGCTGAATTTCATTCCCCATAATCACGGCAAGTCCGCCATTGGGCAGGTCAATTTCCCTGCTTGCCGTGCCGTCGGATTCATTACTTAACCGATTGTAGAGTATATAATTAGAATACGCGCGGCTTTTGAGTTCGTGTCCGACGACGGCATGATGGGAATAATTATACCGAAACGTCAGCGACTGCACATGATTAATGTAAAGATTATGCGACTGTCCATCTCCGGCGCCATTGCGGGCGAATTCAGAGTATTCGATCACGATATTACTTTCGGGATTATCACCGGCGAGAATTCCATCCTGATTATCATGAAAATAACAGTGTTGCACGGTGAGATCAGCCGCTTCGAGTCGAATTCCGGCGCCATTGGCATCGGGTACGGCGCACTCGGAGAATTCGATATACGCAACCGTCGTATTTTTCCCGCCTATAACCCAGATTGCCTTGCTGCCCCAGCTTTTGCCGTTGGATTTGAGGTGTGCCATACCGCCAACGCCCGTTAAAAGCAGGTCATTCGCCGTCCAATGCGCCACGTCTTCGGGATAAATGCCGGCGTCGATTTGCACGGTATCGCCGTCACGAACGAGGGAGGAGACGGCGCTGGGCTTAGTGTACTGACGCGTCTGCCCAACATTCCATATCGTTGCTGAGCAGGGAGTTAGGGAGAGGATTGCGATGCAAAAGAGGAGAAGTATTTTCATGATTATACAGTAATTAATTATAATGCTTGTCATTCTGAGGGAGTCTTCGACCGAAGAATCGACACTTGCTGAATGCGTCACCACCTGAGTAAATAGCATGTTTCGATTCTTCACCCTAAGAAGGGTTCAGAATGACCGCGCTTTTTGTTTGTTCTAACTAAGATGAAATCAGTACTATGCCACATCATAAAGTAAATACCCGTGCCAGCGTTTCATACTCCTCTCGCACATTATACATCTGCGCCGAAACCCGTATCCACAGCGTATCATTAAAGGGCATCACCGGCACTTCTATGCGGTGCGTATCCCAAAGATAATCATGGAGTTTGAGGGATTCTTCGAGCGTGCCGGGTGTGAACACTGGCGCCTCGATTGCTGCCATAAAACCGAGCATTGCGTCGGGCGCGGGTGCTGGTTTATTCCAGGCGTTTGAGAGGATATTCCGGGCTTCGATCGCGAGGGCATGATTACGTTCGCGGAGTGCTTTCCCGCCATGATTATTGTAAAATTCCAATGCATACGGCACAGTGAGAAATGCGCTGAAATCCTGCGTTCCCGTCCAGTCGAATTCTTCTGTGTAGCTTACTTTGTATTTATGCGAAATCACCGTTGGATGGGTCTCCGCCTGACGGCTCGGATGCGTCCACAAAAACGCGCAACCCTTTGGCGCAAAAAGCCATTTGTGACAATTGCCGGTGTACCAGTCAGCGCCGAGCGCGTCGAGGTTTAACTCCACCATACCCGGAGCGTGCGCGCCGTCAATGAGCACGGCGATACCGCGCGATTTACAGGCGGCGATCATTTTTTCAATAGGAAAGATAATACCCGTTGGTGAGGTAATATGGTCGATTACGGCAAATGTCGTGCGCTCTGAAATCCCGGCGACAAAGGCGGCGACAATCTCATCTTCATGGGCGACGGGGAACGGCGCATCGACTTCGACAAGGCGCGCGCCTGAACATTCAGCCGCGTAGAGAAGCGTCTGCCGTACGGCGCCATAGACATGACTTGTGGTGAGAATTTCATCGCCCTGCTTGAAGTGCGGGATGAGCGAACGCACCACGGCATTGACGCCGGTCGTGGCATTTTCGACGAAGGCGATATCCTCGCCACGTGCGCCGATACATTCGCCAAGCGTTGCCGCTGACGAACGGAGCAAACCCGGTAACTCGCGCAGTACGAAGCGGATGGGCTGACGTTCGTACTGCAGGCGGAACTCTTCCTGCGCTGCCCGCACCGCACGTGGCACAGCGCCAAACGAACCGTGATTGAGAAATGTCATGCCATCTTCGAGATAAAATTCCGAACGAATATGTGTAGAGGTTGTCATCGTATAATTTCCAAATAAGAGTAAATGTTTCTGCAAATTACCGAAAATTACCTCCATTGGAAAATTGAAAAGCGAAGCCGAGATGTTGCGGAGAGATTGGGGTGGGTGGTGAAGACTATACTAACGGAAAACAATTCAGACGACCGTAGGGGCGAATCGCATTCGCCCGGCACGTGCTGAGTAGGGCGAGAGAGAAAATGATCGTTTAAAAAACCTTGGGGCGAATTTCCAGTCAATGCAGTAGTTACCAACGAGCCCGTCAACACGTATTCGGTGAAACGTCAGGCGTGTAGCACTTTCAGCAAGTGTTTATTTTACAATTAATTGATGTCAGACACCGGACGAAATGGAAACGACAGAAGCCACTTTGAAAAGTGGCTTCTGTGATAATCAAGCATCAGGTTTCAAATTCCAAAAGAAAAATAACAAATATTTCTAATCAATCCATTTGCTTGGAGAGTAGGTGAAAACCCAACTCTAAATAAATGGTGTGGGTTACCGAAAAAATAATGTCTGTAACCAATAACGCCTGTTAACTTTACAGAGTTATATGTTGCTACATCACCCCCATATTGAGTTGCCCACCATTCTAACACAACACCGGCACCAATCTCAAATCCATACTCTTTTCCTAGTACAAGTATCGGAACAATAGGAACATCAAAACGAATACCAAAGAAAGGTATCAAGAGATTCGTACCCACCCCAATTTGGAGCCCTCCCCGTACACCAGCACCAGCGAAAGCGGTAGAGTCATAGAATAAAACCGGCTCGTAATTGATTGCGACAGCATCCCACCTTGCAAGAAATTCGATATAGGTCACCGGTTGCGGAAGGTTATAATCAGTAGTATCTTTCGATTTTTCACGCGATAAAGCTGATGAAGCAATTAGAATCAGCAAGAGGAAGGAAGAAGTAACTACTTTCATGGGTTTTAGAGAAAAATATAGTCGTTTATCGTATTCCTGCACTTTGGAAATTTCCATACACAACCAACATATCATCTATGGTGCTTGCTATTTACTATCATCCGGCGCCGGTAGAAATAGAAACCTGCCACGAAGATTTCTGCCACAGCACCGATGTATAATGCAACTTATAATAATAGCACAACTTCTCCAAGAAGTATTTTATTTTCAATGAAATACGTGGATTTTTGTGGCTTGGACGGCAAAGGGTGACCGCAAAACGTCGGTGTGGAATGTAATGAAGGGAAACCAAAAAGAGAGAATTTACTCCGCAAGCATAAACTTCTTGACGCGAACGGTATTTCCCGTCTTCATCGCAGCAAAATAGACTCCTGTGGGGAGTAGTTGCAGGTCAATTGTGCTTGTTGATTCGGCAGAGAGGAGCGTGCGGCCGAGTACATCGGTGATGGTAATCGTCGATGGAAGTGCTGACGTAGCATGGAATTGACGATTGCGAATTTCGAAGGTGAAGTCACCCGTGGGTGCTTCCTCATTCACACCTGTGGGTGCGAGGAGAGGAAAAAATAGACCTGATACCGTGATTCCTGTAGGAGTTTGCAGCATAGGAAGGGGGAAAGTACCAGGTCCTTGGGGGTTGTTTACCAGTAAATATGCCAGCACACCGCCGCCCTGAGGGGCAAGACAAGTGTGGCTGAGCGAACTAATCACAAAGTCAGCTTGTTGCTTGATTGAATCAATATTGTAATAGAGTACCACATCGCCGCAGAAGAGCTCACCTGCTTCAATTCCAACGACTTGTGCATTCTTATATTCATTCCACATATTCCATGCCACTTTTCCGGCTGCACCTAAAAATTCTCGGTCAGACGAACAAATAACCGGAATTTTGACAAGATTTTCGCTTGACAATGGCGGATGATTGCTGATTGGTGCGGTGAGTGGAGTTTCACCCTTGCGCGCGGTGATTGTTTTGCCGTAATTAAGAGATGACACTAATATATCCGTATAAGTCACATCGCCGCTTCCATCACAATCTGCATACGTTGCTTGAGCTGAGTCCCATGCGAGTGCAATCTGCGGTGCCCAATACATACTGTTATTTTGGCGTTTGAATCCCCGAAATCTCGTTAAAGAGTCGTTGTTGCCCACGAACAAATTAATTTGCGAAAAATCTCGGGTATCGATTAAACCATTATTATCTGCATCACCCGGCCATACCTGTAAAAAACTTCTGATGGAATATGATTGGGCGCTGCTTGTTAATTGTACAATTGTCCCGCTATCTTTATTAATTACGGCTTGTGCATTGACAAAGGTAAAGATACTGCTTTGGTTGTGCACGGCATCCGGCATGACGACGAAGTCAAAATGAATAATGAGCGGATTGTCTATCCCACGGGCATACGCAGGATCGCCGGAGAGAGCACCGACACTGATGCGCCCATTACCGGTGGAAAGATCGGTCTGATCGACCTGCACCGTTCCCTGCGCGCCAAATGAACCTGCCCGCCACCCTGATAGCCGTACGACACTTGGATTGGTATAGCGCATTTCAAATGCCGCACCGGTACAGCCGGGAGCATCCGAGAGCACGACATCCACCCCGAATCGAAACGTCGCCGTCACAAAATGCGACCGCGACGAGTCCACATCCGTACGTACAAGCCGAATTGACTGTGCGCCGAGTTCGCTCGCCGAGAGCAAACCCATAGCAATCAAGAGGATGGATAGTAATCGTATCATAAGTATAATCTCAAAATAGAAGTATCGTACATGATGTTCGATAGATGTAGTTTTCGGCGAAAAAGGAGAATATTCACCATTATTTCTACTTCCCTACCTAACCCGCAACTATTATGCCAAGAGTGATTATTGGGGTAGGTTGTGTGGTTGCGGGAAGTTGCCGGAAGTTCATACGGTCACTGAGCGAAGCCGAAGTGAGCCGTTCAAACGTTTTTTAAGGAAGTCAATTCCATAACCTGACCATTTGCCCGAACCGAATTATCATTCCTCCCCCTTTCACATCTCACAAAATCCTCTTAAATTACACCTAAAAACTACTCACAAAAGGAACATTCCCATGCCACAACATTCCCTCTTTGATGCAAGTCCCGCAGCGCGCGCTGCCGAACTCCGTGACGAAATCCGCAAGCATGACTATCTCTACTATGTCGAGGCAGCGCCGACTATTTCTGACCGCGACTACGATGCTTTGATGCAGGAATTACTCGACATAGAACGCGCGCACCCCGCACTCGTCACTCCCGACTCGCCGACCGCGCGCGTCGGAGGCGAACCTCTCAAAATATTCCCTACCGTGCGGCACGAAATACAAATGCTCTCGCTCGCTAATACCTATACCCGTGAAGAAATTACCGACTTCGACAGAAGAGTGCGCGAAGGACTCGAAGGCGAGGAACACCGCATTGTTGCCGAATTAAAATACGACGGTGTAGCCGTCAGCTTGCGCTATAAAGATGGTGTATTACACGTCGGTGTCACCCGCGGCGACGGCGTAACCGGCGATGATATCACGCAGAATATCCGCACGATACGCAGTATTCCATTGCAAGTCAAGCCGGTGTTTCTCGAAGGAAAAGAAATTAAAAATTTCGAAGTGCGCGGCGAAGTATTTATGATGAAAGATGATTTCGTTGCCATCAATACCGAACGCGAGGAGCGCGGCGAAAAGCTGTATGCCAATCCCCGGAATTTATCGGCCGGCACGCTCAAATTACTCGACTCGCGGGAAGTCGCCAAGCGTCCGCTCTCGATGGTGTGTTACTATCTTTATTCGTCGGATGTGAAATTGGAGTCTCATAGTAAAAATCTCGAACTCTTGCGCGCGATGGGTTTTCCGGTGAGTCCGCATGTGCTTGTATGCAATACACTTGACGATATTTTTGAATTCATCGATTCATGGGATCAAAAGCGCGAATCGCTCCCATTTTTTATCGATGGAATTGTTCTTAAAGTCGATGCGATGCGCCAGCAGGATATTCTCGGCGCAATTGCACGGTCGCCGAAATGGGCGATTGCCTACAAATTCGAAGCCGCGAAAGCGCAGACTCTGCTCAAGGATATTTCGTTCCAAGTCGGTCGTACCGGCGTCGTTACACCCGTTGCGGAATTACAGCCCGTCTTCCTCGCCGGCTCGACCGTCAGCCGCTCAACGCTGCATAATGGCGATTATATCGCAGGACTCGACATCCGCATCGGCGACACGGTGATCGTCGAAAAAGGCGGCGATGTTATCCCGAAAGTGTCAGGGTTTGTCGCGGAAGCACGTTCTAAAAATGCTGCGCAATTCGAATTCCCTACTCTTTGCCCATGCGAACATCACACGCCGCTCCACCGTCCTGACGGCGAGGCGAATTATTACTGCGACCACGCCGAATGTCCGTGGCAGATTCGCCGTAAGCTTACACATTTCTCCTCACGCGATGCGATGGATATCGAGGGTTTGGGCGAGAAAGTGGTTGATCAATTAGTGGAATTGAAATTACTTCGAACTATTGCAGATATTTACGACCTGCATACTCACCGCGACGAACTCCTCGCGCTCGACCGTTGGGGTGAGAAAAGCGTTGATAATTTACTTGCTGCCATTGAGCTTAGCAAGCAAAAGCCGTTTGCGCGCGTGCTCTATTCGATTGGTATCCGCTTCGTCGGTGAAGGCGGCGCGAAAATACTTGCCCGCGCGTTTGGTTCGGTCGATGCGCTCGCATCTGCCACAGTCGAACAGCTCACCGCCGTCCCTGAAATCGGTGGTAGAATTGCCGGTTCGGTCGTAGAATTCTTCAACGATGAAACGGAAATGGCAATTCTCAACCGCCTGCGCGCGGCAGGACTCCGCTGCGAGCTCAGCGACACCGAACAGCAGTCGATCAGCAAAGTGCTTGAGGGGAAAACATTTGTGATTACGGGTGAATTAGAGCAGATGTCCCGCCGAGAGGCAGGCGAGGCAATCGAGCGTCACGGCGGGAAAGTGTCCGGGTCGGTCAGCAAAAAAACCAGCTACGTCGTCGTCGGCACGAGCCCGGGCAGTAAATTCGACAAAGCCCGCGAACTCGGCGTGACCATTTTGAATGAAGAAGAATTTTTGGTAATGGTTGCAGGGTGAGGGTAGTGCTGAAATGCTGTCAACCTAAGAAAATAAAAAAATACAGGCAGATGCGCCACCATCTGCCTATATTGTAAAGAGGTTATTGCACAATTACTTTTTGAGCAAAACTACCATTGATGCCGTCAAACGTCATTATAAACAAATAACTTCCGGCAGTAAAACCTGTTGTGCTAACAGTGCAATCACTGCTTCCAGCTTGGAACTGCTGCTCCAACACAATCTTACCCCCCATATCGAGTACACGTAAGTGCTTGCCGTACTGTGCCGCTGAAGGCGACAGTGCAATTGTCACACTTGATGTAGTTGGATTTGGGAAGATATTGAAGGTGGAATTGATGGATACAGGTTCTTCTTGGACAGCAGAAACAGGCGGAGGACAATAGGACTTTTTATACATACAGATATCATCGTTTGATAGCCCTCGGTCGGCATTTTCAAAATCTTCTCCATCCATAATGCTTCCACTATGCTTACATCCCGCACCAATTCCTGTATCATACTCATCGCCGAATCCAAAAATATGCCCCATCTCGTGCATTAATACAGCTTTAAGAGAATACCAATCACTTGTTGCAGCATCCGTAAAAAAGAAATGATTTGTGTAATCAGCTGGATATTTATCTGTAGCACCTGTAAAATCATTAGTTTGGTTAAGAACTATTCGTAAATCATTACAGTTATATCTGCACGCCGATATTGCTTGTACTGCAATTGGATGATCACTGTATGCTGGAATTATAGAGGGATTGAATCCTCGACTTCTAAAGTCTTCTCGATTTGCTGTCCACAAAATTGGAACGCAGCAATGTTGTGGCTGTGGACTACTATTCAGAGTACAACCAGAACAGATACTTGTCCAGGCATTTTTTGCAGCATTAATAGCACTTTGTATATGGGTAAAATCAAATATTAAATCACTAGCATCGTAAAAATCATCGTTTCCGGGAATATCTACATCTTCTTCAACTTCTACGGAAGTATCATAAGGATAGAATATGGGGTCACCAAAATCATCATATCCATAGATATTCCGACCGTTATCCGGATCGTCAGGATCGTCTGGATTATCATAGATATCTATTGGAACATTATGATGTGTTACTACGATTTTTTTTACTGTAACCGTTTTATCAGCAATATAATTATAAGTCTCTGATCTTTCTTCAAAACACCCATCTAATTTCAGAGGAATAAGCGGTAGCCCATTAGCATCTTTTTCGTTGTATGGATTTTTTGAGCATCGTTGTGTTTTGCCTCCTTTCGTACCACTTTCTCCGCAAAAAAAATAAGGGTACTCTATGTCAGCACAACCAGGAGGTAAAGCACATGGCTGAGAATGGAGGCAGCTGCCGGAGGTTAAAACTACCAGTAAAAATATTAGTATTTTTTTCATCTCAATATCCTCCGGTTAAGAGCATATTCTTCTTCTGGAGGAAGGCACTTTTCCAATCAGCATAATTTAAGAGTAAGGAATTACTCCATTCATTATTATTATCCTTTACTTGCCCGTTAATAATAGGAGTAACACGGCTTATGGAAAGACCGAAATAATCATAGCCGTAGTCCCAAAGATAATTACCATGTGATAAACTTACAATTACTTCCTGAGAAGGTTGTAGAGATAAATTACCTGCACCATTCAGAAGAGACTCATCAACTTTATAGTTGTCAACATCATTAGAATACGGTCCCGTCACATATGTGAAGCAGAGAGTATTGCTTGCTGTGGTGGGTGCTAATTGTTTATTAGATTTCTTGATAGATAGGTTTTCTATACCACAACTTTGAAAAACTCTTCCTTTGAGGGTATCAAGAACTGTAGCATTAACCTGATATATATATTGATTGGGGTGATTAATCCATGGTAATGAGTCAATAAAATTAACATGAACTTTGAGAATATAATCTGCTTCAAAAAGCTGATTTATCGCAAATGCATTTGGAGTATTTGTGACGATGCGAGATAGTACTTCTGCCACAGAACTGTGAAGCTTTAGTAAGTTTATACTGTAAAGTGGACTATCTAAACTATGCATATATTGATAAAACCTAATAGGGTCATAATCTTTGAGCTTATACAAATATTTAATAGCGGCAATGATTGTATCATTTTTTACCTTCTGTTTTTTCCAATACTTGACATGAGAGGTTAGTGATTCACGAGTAGTGCTCCGCATTAAACTATCTGCGAGGATATAGGAAAGCAATGTTTCAAAATCCATACCTGTTGAAAGCGGAGGGATGACACTTAATTTAGGGTATGCTACTTCAAACTGATATTTCGACGCGTCATACCATGTGTGGGCATTTCGAGCGATTATAGAATCGTTCACGGTTCTTGTTCTTATTTGGGCACTAAGTGTTAATGATTGTAAAGTAATACAGCAAATAATCAGTACTACTTTTATAATCCATTTATTATAGATTGAGTTAGACATAGAAAATCTCCATTTAAGGAAGTTAAGAAAAATGTGGTTGTTGGTTTTTTATACTGGAATGAAAAACATCCCAATGGTTAGCACGGCAGTACCGTCGTAGAATGAATAATGCCAGAGAAATGGCACGATGTGAAGTAGTCAAAATTCAACAGGTAAAGCAAACCGAAGGGTGGGGGGCGAGCGACCGCAGCAACGCAAAACGGCAGAGCAGAGCAGAGCAGAGCAGAGCAGAGCAGAGCAGAGCAGAGCAGAGCAGAGCAGAGTGCGAAGATGTACTATCGTTTGTTGTAAAAATACGCATAGAAAGTAGTAAGAATGCGCAGGTATCGTGAATTCATCCGCAACTTAATGAAACACAAACTATTACGCAAGATAATTTTCAGATAACTAAAGAATAATTGCTTCTCTGACAATTATTGTGATTTGGTCTTCTAATTCCATTGTCGATACATTCAACCCCAACAATAAAAAAAGGCGAACCATCCACATGGTTCGCCTTTTTATGTATCTGCAATTATCCGGCTTAGCGAATAATCACCGTTGACCGAACGATTCTCGCATTACCGCTTTTGAGTTCGGTGAAATACACACCTGCCGGCAGTTGAGTGCTTGCAGGATTGAGTTCGACCGAGTATTCACCGGCAGTATAGCGCGCATTGGCGATGGTCATTACTTCCTGACCGAGTGCGTTGCGAAGAGAAATTCTTACCTCAGATTCCGTTGGCACCACAAAGCGGATAACGGCAGAATTTTCAACCGGATTCGGCTGTGGACTTTCGAGCATAAATCCTTGTACTTCAGCGACTTCATGTACTGCTGTCGGGTCGAAATAGACTTCGACATTGTCGGTGCGGATCGAGTCGCAATCATTACTGATAACGCAGTAATAGACGCCGGTATCGGCAAGAGCGACATCATTCTTGTAGAAGATTTTCTCACCTGAGGATGGAATTTCGACGCCGTTTTTGTACCATTTATAGCGAAGTGGGAGCGCACCGGAAGGTTCCATAGCGATGGTCAGCAGCTTCCCGACGAACAAGCGAACGCGTTTGAGCGGCTGCAGGAGAATGCCGGGCTTATCGCGTTTGGAAACTGTCGCTGCACCCGAGGTCTGTGTACCGCACAAGCCGGTGACGACGATACGATATGCGCCGATAGTCATGGAGTCTAATTTCGGGATTGTATAGCTTGCTGAGGTTGCGCCCGGAATATTGACATCATTGCGCTGCCATTGATAGCTGAGTCCGCTGCCGTCGGCCGTGGCGCTGAGCGTGACGGGCTTACCTTCGCAGGATGCCTGATTGCGTGGAGCGTCGGTAATGACGGTTTCTTTATTGAGGCGAACGGATGCGTAATTCGTGACGAGTGTTGAATTATTTGCCACGACTGTCACGATCAAGATATAGTCCGAGCCGGTATCGGCAGGAGTGACATTGGTAATCGTAAGTGTAGGAGTCGTCGATCCCCTGAAATTACCGGTATCGACGACGAAGCGATTACCGCGCATCCACTGATAGCGGAGCAAGGCATTGGGAATTTCCGTTTGCAATGATGCCGAGAGTATTACACTGCCACCATTGCAGGCAGCGGTATCTTTGGGCTGCTTGGTAAAGGTCGCGCCGGGAAGGAGCACGGCGAACATCTGAGACGTATCGCGTCCGCATGTGCCTTCGACGATTGCATAATAGTTGCGTCCGGTATCGGCGGGCTGTACATTAAAAATCTGGAGAATAGGAGTATCCGTGCCGGCAAAGCGGGTAGTATTGACAAGCTTGGTCGTACCGCGATACCATGAGTAATATATGCGGTTGTCGGGGAGAATCGGAGCAGCTTCGGCACCGACTTCAAATGTAGCATTGCTGCCGGGGAGTAAATAGACTGTTTTGGGTTGAATAAATACCTTCGTCGTCGGAGCAATGGCAAGCTGCATCATTTGAGTAATCACCGTATCAGCGCCGGAATTACCGATTAATACACAGCGGTAGAATCCTTCCGAGTCGAAATTACTATTATATACCGTCAGTGTTCTCCGGGTAGAATCCGGAATATTGACTCCATTGCGCTGCCATTGATAGCGGAAGCGTCCGTTATTGGAAATCGTCGCATCGACGGAGAAAACAACAGTATTACCCATACATACGAACTGCTGTCCTGTTTGATTGGTAATCGTAATCACCGGTATAATTTCATCGGCACCCATATACGGCGTGCGGCGCGGCTGGCGGTCAAAATCTGTTTTGACAATCGAGAGCAGACTCGTTGTACCGAAGAGTGTTGAGTCCACATTCACAAGGTGGAGCAGGTCATTTTGGAACGTCAATACTTTAGAGATTGAATTTGCATCGAGTGCTGTGGAGTCGCGCCATGCTTTGAGCGTAGGCAATTTTATCAGGGCCGAGCCATTATCCCAAGCACCGAGATAGGCACCATTGGAGTAGAGTACATTATTATCACTCGAAGCGATAGCAAGGTCGGGTGCGGCAAACATGACCGACATGGCATATCCGCCACCGGAGTTATAGAAGATATTATTTTTAATATGAATATTTCCGCCGCTGTTGACCATGAGTCCTGCATGGTCGGCGTCCGTTGCCGTCGAACCAATATTAACGGTATTATGATAGACATTGGCAAAGCTTGAGGACATAATCTCAATACCGGTGGAGCTTGAGCCATTATTGCCGATGCCCACCATATTATTTGCTACCAGCATGGCAAGTGCGGGCGAGGAAGCCGATGCGCCAAAGATACTGATACCAATACCTGATGGAGTATTGGTGATGCTATTACCGACGACCTGTGTATTATTGGTACTGCTTGACACCTGAAGGGCCGTAGCGAGCGTCGAGGTCGTCGAGAATGAATTGCGGGAGATAAGTGCTGCATCTGCGCCTTGTATATAGGCACCGACACTGAGGTAATTCGTAAAGGTATTACCGGAGACCGTCACACCGTTCATCGGTGCACCGGGAAGATATTCGAGCGACGCACCAAAGACACCGTTCGTAAAGATATTGTTCGTAATTGATAAATTCGTCGCCAGATTGAGGTTATCGGAGATGAGACCGCCGTCATTCAATGCTCCCTGTGCTGTCTCGATGACATTACTGTCGAGCCAGACATTCGTGGTACCGTTCTTGAGCGACACGACCTGCGCATATTGGGTACCGGTCGAGATAAAGTTGATATTTTTAAACACAATCCAGTCCGTGCCATCCAGGAGAAGCACGGCATTATTATTCGGATAAATTGCTCCGAAGCTCACGATAGGCTTGGATGCTGTCTTGGGTTCTTGCCGGAAAATCACTTTCTTCAGTGCCGCAGCACCCGGAATTTGGGTTAATCGGACCTGCTCCTGATAATAGCCAGGGCGTACATCAATGATCACCGAGTCGAGCACGCCGCATGCATTGAGATATTGCGCTGCCTGAGTAAATGCCGGGAAGTCGGCGACTGCGCCGCCGAGTGTATAGACTCCGCGCGCAAGTCCTGGTCCTGCAAGGCCGATACGACCATCATTTGCTTCATTGACATCGACGGTATTATTGGGAAGAGTCGTTGTTGCGACGATTTCGGAGAATGTTTTGGCCGGGAAATTCGGGCTGCCGAGAGCGACCGTCGCCGTCTGTCCTACACCAAGTGCTGTGCGATAGACCACAGCAGCCTGAGGAGCGCCATTGAATGTCCAGTTAATTCTCACACTGTCGATTTGATTGGTTCCGAAATTTTTGAGTGTCACCGTCACCGCAGCAGCGCCTTGCGGGAAGGGAGCCGTCGGGAAGTTAATTGCGGTAATACCGGCATCATTTGCCGAGATATCCGGAAGGCGGGCGAGGAAGAAGTCGTAATTACCGAGACCATTGAGAGTAGTATTCCAAAATGTGGTCTGATAGAAATAATCACCGATGACAAAGGTGTTGCCAAGTTTATCGGCTGCGACACCATACGGAAAGTCAAAGTCGCTGCCGCCGCCGCGCTGCAGCCAGGTCATTGCGCCGCTTGAGGAGTATTTTACGACGAACACATCAAATTGTCCGGCTGACGTCACGCTCCGTGAGCCAAAGGTCGTGGCGCCGCCAAAGAATCCGGTAATAAAGCTATTACCATTGATATCCACGGCAAGGTCCTGCGCATAATCAGCATCTGCCCCGCCGCCGCGCTTGAGCCATTGGAATGCGCCACCGGTGGAATACTTAACCAAAAAAACATCAGAATTACCGGCTGAGGTCGCACTATCGGTACCGAAATATGCTTTTTCTTCCATCGTTCCGGTAACGATTACATTACCCGAGGCATCGAGTGCGAGGGCGACAGCCGCGTCAATTCCGATACCGCCACCCGAGCGTGCCCATTGTGCAGCGCCACCGGTAGTAAACTTTGCAACGAATGCATCGGTATTGCCCCGCGAGGTAAGCGTATCGGTACCAATAATTATCACACCATTGTAATTTCCTGACAGATAAACACCTGCTGCATCAGCCGCAATATCACTCCCCACATCCGAGTCCGTACCGCCAATGGTTTTCGACCACTGTTCGGTACCGGTCGCATTATACTGCACCAAAAAGATATCAGACTGCCCCACAGGAGTGAGCTTGGCGAGATTGCCGAATTTTGTCGAATCAGAGTAAACCCCTGTAATATAGATATTTCGATTGGCATCGACGGCAATACTATTGCCTGCTTCATTACCGACCGAGCCGCCGCGACGTGCCCATTGCACGACACCGGCAGCATTGTATTTGACGACAAACACATCTTTGCCGCCGGTGCTGACAAGAGTCGCCGCGCCAAAAGTAGCCGTACCGGTAAAAAATCCCGTCACATACACATTACCGCTGTCGTCGGTTGTAATGGCATTGGGTTCGTCATTACCCGTGCCGCCGCCTTTTACAGCCCACAAGCATGCGCCGCTTGCATTAAAGCGCGCGACGACCACATCGGACTGCCCGGCACTCGTCAGAGGTGTCGAACCAAAGAGTGCATACCCCGAGAATCGACCGCAGGTATAGATATTATTCGACGCATCGGTCGTGATAGCAGTACCGGCATCCGACCCCGTACCACCACCGTTTTTTGCCCATTGCCATGTCGGCTCCTGAGCAACTGTGACCAACGTCATTGCAGGCAGTACACAGAGCACCACCAATAGATTAGTAAGCCATGAGAGCGGCTTATTGAGAAATGATACATGAATATTCATGGTGAATCTTTCATAGTAATGGAACAACCTTTATTTCAAATGGAATGGATAAATCTGCAGAGCTCGAAGCGAAGCAACGCTCTGAGAACGCAAGATTTCCGACAAAAATACGGCTAAAAACTGAATTTTCTGCATCTATTCGTCTTCAGTTCTAAATTGCCCCAAAGAATATCATAGACTTACTGCCGTTTGACAACCGTAGATGTCATCCCGCAATCACCGACACTCTTTCTGCCGAACCTCACAACCGATGCTTCACCAAGTGACCAATGAGCCATACCAATGGACAATCGACGCCCACAGCCGCATGCTGCAGAGTAATTTACATATCAATTTTCATGCTTATTTTAAAAATCTGATAAAAAATTCATCAAAAAAGAAAAATTAGTTGGAACGATTGTAGTTTTACCGTAATTTTATAGTGCGACATCTAACATTGACAACAAAATTGATATTTTGAATGATACAAAGCATACGCGTTAAAATCGGAGCCAAAGAATACACGTTACGGGGCGAGGACGAGCAAAAGATTAAGGAGTGCGCCGCGGAGGTCGATTCTCAATTCCAACAGCTTCAAGGTAAATTACAAGATCAATCCACCTCCACACTAGCTGTGGTTGCCGCGCTGAATCTCGCCGAACTGAAGTATGATATTACCCGTCAGGCCAATTCCGACAGTGAGTACATCACATCCGAGCTTGGTAAAATGACACGCTTTCTCGAGCAATGCTGGAAGAAAGACAAGTAATGCCCTGTGATGTAATCGTATCCGTATCGCTAGTATATACAATAACTTTAAACAATGTAGTTTTATTTCTCGATGCTTGGCCGCATCATCGTTTCGTTGTCGCACGCTTATAAAAGAACTGATATTTAATTTCATAGGGAGGCATTCTCCGACTATAAATTACAGGCCTCATCTGCCGCAAGGCAGCAATCCCCGAGCTTCTGAGAAGTTCACTAGCGGGATTCAGTGGACGTAAAATATATGCGGGAGCCACCCACCGTGTGTGAAGCAGAGTTCTTTTACTGCATCTTTCTGACATCGAAAGGGTGGTGCGGCTTTTTTTATTTTCCAATAGTACAACCTCAATCTCAACTCATACAGAAAGGTAACTAGCTTTATTATGAATGAAATAACAATTATCATCCTGAGTATTGTCGGCCTGATCGTTGGCTTCGGTCTCTCCTATTTTGCCGGCAATAAAGCCGCCGCCGCAAAGATAGCAGACGCCGAACAGCGCAAGAAAGCCATCTTGGATGAAGCCGACAAAGAAGCGAAGGCAATTAAAAAGGAAAAGCTGCTCGAAGCCAAAGAAGAATGGCATAAACGCAAGCAGGAATTCGAAGCCGATGCGAACGCCAAACGCAATAAAATGCAAGCACAGGAAAAGCAGCTCAAATCACGCGAAGAAGGCGTTGAAAACAAGCTCGAGCTCATCTCCCGCAAGGAAAAACAAGTGCAGCTCACCGAAAAAGAAATCCAAAAGAAACAAGAGCAGCTCGCAGCAGGCGAAGCCGCGGTTCGCGAAAAAATGAAAGAGGCCGAGCAGCTCGCCAATGAGCAGACCGCTCGCCTGGAGCGCATCACCGGTATGTCGCGCGATGATGCGAAGAAGTTCCTCATGGAAAACATGATCAACGACGCCAAAACCGAAGCCGCACAGCTCATCAAAGACGTGCGCGACGAGGCGAAGATTACCGCGAACAAAGAAGCGCAACGTCTTGTAATCCAAGCAATTCAACGCACCGCCTCCGACCACTCGGTCGAGACAACCGTCTCGGTGCTCAATATCGCAAGCGAAGAAATGAAAGGCCGCATTATCGGTCGCGAAGGCAGGAATATCCGCGCCTTTGAGTCTGCCACCGGTATCGATCTTATTATCGACGATACGCCGGAAGCGGTTGTCATCTCGGGCTTCGACCCATTCCGCCGCGAAGTGGCACGTGTCGCTCTCGAACGCCTGATGGGTGACGGTAGAATTCACCCGGCACGTATCGAAGAAGTGGTGAACAAAACCCGTAAAGAACTCGAAGAAGAAATTATCCGCGTGGGCGAAAACGCCCTCCTAGAACTCAATATCCATAACGTCCATCCCGAAATCACCCGCTATGTCGGACGCATGAAATACCGCTCCAGCTATGGGCAGAATCTCTTGCATCACTCGATTGAAGTGGGCTTCCTATGCGGAATTATGGCTGTCGAACTCGGTCTCGACGTCCATCAGGCAAAGCGCGCCGGACTCTTGCACGATATTGGAAAATGCGTTGACCGTGAAGTGGAAGGTCCGCACGCACTCCTCGGTATGGAGCTCGCCAAGAAATACAAAGAGCATCCGCTCATCTGCAATGCTATCGGCGCCCACCATGACGATATCGAAATGGAAAGCGCAATCGCCGTACTCGTCCAAGCTGCCGACAGTATCAGCGGCGCCCGCCCCGGAGCACGCCGTGAATCCGTCGAAAACTACGTGAAGCGCCTCGAAAAGCTCGAAGAGCTCGCGACCAGCTTCGATGGTGTGACGAAGACCTTCGCCATCCAGGCAGGACGCGAAGTCCGCGTTATCGTTGAACCCGAACGCATCGACGATCTCCATGCAGACCAGCTCGCACATGACCTGGCATCGCGCATCGAGAACGAAATGGAATACCCGGGACAAATCAAAGTAACCGTTATCCGCGAGCATCGCAGCTACGGACTCGCTAAGTAAGATTCTCCTCTCTCTAGAACAGCCGCCTATTCGTTTGATGAATAGGCGGCTGTTGTTTTTTACGAGGAAGGGATTGAATGCATTAAGTGTAAAGGACGTACGATTCCACAAGGTAAACAATACAAAGCCCGACTGCATCATCGCAGTCGGGCTTTTGTTTTTGGAGGGTGTGTAATCGCAATCGCCGTTTGGCTAAAGCCAAATTTATCCCAAAAACCGAGGGCATCGCTCGGAAGCGATACTCTCGGGCTACATCGCCAGCGCAGCCAGCGCTTCATCAGCGAGAAAGAACGAACCCACGATAAGCACCTCTTCTTTGCTTGCCCGTGCGGCTTGGACGGCTGAGCGTACATCGGCAAATTCACTGACGGGCAGTCCGAAGTGGTGCGCTTTGGGGGCGATATCGGCAGCCGGCATGGCGCGTTCGTAGTCAATGGTTGCGGCATAGAGATGTTTGGTAATTGGCGCGAGAATGCCGAGCATTTCGTGGATGTCTTTGTCTGCCATCGCTCCGAAGACGATGTGCCACCGCACCGGACCATATCCGCTGAGCGAGAGAGTCGCAATCAACTGCCGCAGGCAGGCCGGATTGTGCCCGACATCGATGACAAGCGGTGGATTGGCGTCTAAGAGTTCAATTCTGCCGCGAATACCCGAGAATTTTGCAACATGCTCAAATCCATTCCGCAGAGCGTGCTCGGTGATGGGGAACGAAGGCGAAAGAACATTCAGCACTTCGATAGCCGCCATCATATTCTGAACCTGATGCTTACCGGCGAGAGAGGATGTGAGACGTTCGTACGTCTTCTCATGGGACGTAATCTGCACATCCATTGAGAAATCGGCATGCATCTCAAGAATTTTACCGGAATACGTATCCTGTACAAATGTTATTGGTGAATGGACACTTTCCGCCTTGGCTGTAAAGATATCCCGCAGCTCTTGCCTTGGCTCAGCGACAATGACCGGCGTGTCTTTTTTAATAATGCCGGCCTTTTCTCCGGCAATCGTTTTGAGGGTCATCCCCAAGAATTGTGTATGATCGAAGTCAATGGAAGTAATCACACTTACCAGAGGCGAGAGCACGTTAGTACTATCCAGGCGGCCGCCGAGTCCGGTCTCGATAATCGCAATATCGACCTGCTGCTCGGCAAAGTAGGCAAATGCCATTGCTGTCGTAATTTCAAAGAATGTCGTGTGTTGCTTTTCTGCCTCGGCTAGGAGCGGTTGAGCCAGGCGGATAACCGCTTCATCGGCTATTTCACGGCCGTTGATGCGGATACGCTCATTGAAGCGGTGGATATGCGGGGAAGTGTAGAGCCCCACTTTGTAGCCACCGGCAGCGAGTGCGGCGGCAATGAACGAACAGGTCGAGCCCTTGCCGTTCGTACCGGCGACATGCACCGACGGGAACTGCCGGTGAGGGTTCCCAAGAATATCCAGAAGCATTTCCGTGCGCTCGAGTCCGGGCTTGATACCGAAGCGGTGGAGGGAGAATAATTTTACAAGGATTTGTGCTAAATTTTCTTTATTTTCGCTTGCCATAGGTCTTGCTAAGAATAGAACTTACGTAAGTCCTTTAGTTTATGGAAATATTCTTCTCATTCACATCACTTTTTTACAAAAATACATGGATTATTTTGAAATTCACGAGCTGGCAAAGGCAATTGTCAATGAAATGGAAAAGCGTACTGCAGGCGAGCATGCCCCGAAGTGGAAAGGCGGCACGCTGCGATTCATTCCCGCCGATAAAGATGCCAAAGAACATGAAATTCCCATCGATAAATTCCTCAGTAAGATTATCATGGTGCGGGATAATCTCCGCGTTTTAGAGCAGCAAATCAATTCCGACAAAAATCTCTCCGACGGCGAGAAAATTAAATATCAGAATTATATCACCCGTTCGTACGGCTCACTGACGTCGTTCAACTTCCTCTTTTGGTTCGACGAGGATAAGTTTAAAGGCGCCGGGGGCTCGTAAGTCGCTATCTTCTCACTCACTAATCCGCACGACAATTTTACCGAACTGTTCGGACGCAGCCATGCGATCGAAAGCAGCCTGCGCATGGGCGAACTCATAGACTGAGTCGATGACCGGACATAGTCTATGGTGATTGACCACTGCGAGCATATCACGGAAGTCGTCGGTATTGCCCATTGTCGAGCCAATAATTTTGAGCTGTTTCCAGAATATCCGATGGAGATTGAGGTCCGGTACGGCGCCGACGGTCGCGCCATAGACGGCGATTGTCCCGCCGGGCTTGGTGAGATTGGTGAGCTTGTTGAAGTTCGGCCCGCCTGCGCTGTCGATAATCACATCGAAGCCGTCGGTGGCTGTCATCAGATCGGAGTCCCAGCTGTCGGTGGTATAAATTGTGCCGCCATTGCCGCCGAGGAGTCCGAATTTGAGAAGTTTATCATCGCTTCCGGTGGTGGCATAGATTCTGGCGCCGAGGGCACGGGCGATATCGAACGCGGCAAGAGCGACTCCGCCGCCGATACCGGTAATGAGCACGACATGTCCGGGCTGTACATTCGCCTGACGCACCACGGCGCGATAGGCAGTAAGATATGCGAGGGGGAAGGCGCCGGCTTCGTCAAAAGAAAGATGCGGGGGCTTGAGAAAGATATTCTCTGCGGGCATAGCGCAGTATTCGGCGAGTGTTCCGCTCGTAGGCATCCCGAGAATGGAGTACTTCTTGCTTTGGGCGGCGGGGTTATCGCCCCAATTGAGGGATGGATGGATGACGACTTCTTTACCGAGCCATTCTTTGCTGACGTTTTTACCTGTTTCTGCGACGATTCCGCTGCCGTCCGAGCCGAGCACGGCAGGATATTGAATTTTGGCATACTTGCCCCGGCAAATCCATACATCCCGGCGATTGAGGGCGGCGGATTTCATACGGATGAGCACGTCATTGTCGCCGGGCACGGGCATTTCGACGGATTCTATCTGCACATTGGGCGTATTGCTGTGTAAAACGAGGGCATTCATCATATATATTCTATTTTTGTTGTCATTATTTCTGGAAATTGCTTCTGCCGGATTCGGGAATACGTCTTTTTTCCGGCATGCAGCTCTCACAAATTTACCAAAATCTCTTGTAGTACGCTTATGATTCTTGCCTGGTATATCGTGCGGTTTCATATTGGTCCGTTTCTTTTCGGCACCCTGACGGTGATGTTTTTGTTCTTAATGCAGTTCCTGATGAACAATCTCGACAAGCTCCTGGGCAAGGGACTCGAGACGGCGGTGATTTTACAGGTAATTGCGCTCTCCCTTGCGTGGATGGTGGTGCTGGCTGTGCCGATGGGCGTGCTTTTCTCGACCTTGATGGCATTTGGGGGAATGTCGGCTGCGCAGGAAATTACAATTATTAAGGCAAGCGGCGGGAGCTTGGTGCGGATGATGATGCCGATTATTGTATTTGGATTTCTGGCATTTTATGCAATGTACCGTTTCAACGACGATGTACTGCCGGACTCGAATCACCAATTTAAGATTCTGATGCAGGATATCCAGAAGAAAAAGCCCACTTTTGCCATTGAGGCAGGGCAGTTTTCGACGCAACTCGATGGATACACGATACTTTCGCGGTCGGTTGACTCTGCGTCCGGTGCACTAAAAGGCGTGACTATTTATGACAATCTCCGTCAGAATCAGAGTAATGTCGTCTCGGCCGATACGGGTGAGATTCGATTTAATGGCGATTATTCAAAACTGATTGTCGTGTTGTACAATGGTGAAATTCATCAGTTTTATCGGAATAATCCAAAAGAATTCCGCCGGATTTCCTTTACGAAGCATCAGTTAACGATAGACGCGCATGATTTTGCATTTTCACGGTCGGACGAGAAGGTCTTCTCCCGCGGCGACCGGGAAATGCGCATACGGGATATGCAGGCTGTCGTCAATGTTGCCGACAGCAACCGGCGGTCGCTCGACAGTGTGCTCACGAGAGCAATTATGGCGCATTTATCGCCACAGCCGCAGGATACCGCTCTGCGAAGAGCGAAGAACGATACCATGGCAGCGGCGGCAGTCAGCCGAAGCGAGGCATTGGACCGTATGATCAATCGTATTGCGGTGTTTCGCTCGACGATAGAGTCGCAGAGCTATCAGCGCAATGACTATGATGCACAGATCCGGAAGTACTCGGTTGAGATCGACAAAAAATACTCTATTCCGTTTGCGTGCTTTGTTTTTGTTTTTATCGGCTGTCCTTTGGGAATTATGTCAAAACGTGGTAATTTTGGCATCGGTGCGGCGATTTCGCTTGGTGTCTATGTGATTTACTGGGCGTCGCTCATCGGCGGCGAGAAGCTGGCCGACCGAGACATTATATCGCCTGCCTTAGGTATGTGGATAGGCAATATTCTCCTTGGATGCATCGGCCTTGTCCTTACCTACCGAATGACCAACGAAAGCTTCTTCGGGAGCTTCCCTGCAATTACAAGTCTATTTACTCCCAAGCAATTACCCGCCCCTGCAACGACCGGTAGAATACATGAGGAGCAATAGGAGTACTACTTTTACTATGGAAGGTTTTGCCTACAATATACAGAGAGGGAAAGAATGAAAATGTCTAGAATTCTCGTTGCTTTGGTACTGCTTTGTGCAGTCATGACAGCACGAGCAGATACAATGCCCACCGTGGGCTTGATGGATAGTACAGGCGCAAAATATGCGCATGACTGGAATCTTATGATTGCCAATATTACGATGATTGACGGATTCTCACCGGCGGTATCGAAGAGGAATTGTACGTATCCGAATATAGCGGCATACGAGGCAGCGCGGGTGAGCTTTGGCAAGGCTTATCGCAGTCTTGCCGGACAAATCAAAGACTTAAAGGAATTCCCGACACCGAAAGCAGGCGCGACACTTGATGCTCGGGTATGTGCGATTCAAGCATATCGCACCGTGGTCAACAAGCTCCTCTACCGTGCAAATTTAGCCGACAGTATGTACAAGGCGCAGCTTCATGAGATTGAAGCTGCCGGCACACCCAAGGATGTGATGAAGCAGTCTATTGAATTTGGCGAAGCATGCGCCAAACACGTCATCGCCTGGATGAAGGATGACGGTCATATCAAGAATCAAGGCCGGCCGCGGTATAATTTTGTCAAAGGCGAAGAATTTTGGGAGCCGACACCGCCCGACTTTCCGGATCCTCTTGACCCGTATTTCGGTACTATGCGCACCCTAGCTCTCGACTCGGCTACTCAGTTTAAGCCCCGGGCTCCGCTGCCTTTCAGTAAGGAAAAGGGGTCACCGTTCTATGACCAAAACATGCAGGTCTATGTCTTATCGAAGAATTTAACAAAAGAGCAAGAGCTTATCGGTCGATATTGGGATGACAGTCCTATCAAGTCCTTCCATCAGGGACATTTTATGTTTAATACCAAACAAATTTCACCCGGAGGACATTGGATTAATATCACCGGTATTGCGCTTAAGATGACAAATAAGGCGATGATGGAAAGTATTTCCGCGTATGTCTTGGTCAGTGTAAGCATGTTTGACGGGTTTATCACCTGTTGGAAAGAAAAGTACCGCAGCAATACCATACGTCCAATTACTTACATCAATCGCTATATCGACTCCTCGTGGAGACCACTCTTTGCGACACCTCCCTTCCCTGAGCATACAAGCGGACACAGCACAATCTCGATGTGCGCTGCGCAAATGCTGACCAACATCCTCGGCGATAATATTGGTTTTACCGACGACACAGAGGTGCGTTTTGGCTTTAGTACCCGTACATTCAAGTCATTCATAGAAGCAGCACGTGAAGTGACAATGAGTCGATTGTACGCCGGTATCCACTACAACCATGCTTGCAATGAAGGCATGCGTAATGGCCAGGAAATCAGTAATTATATCTTTGAAAAATTGGTACTTCGGGAAGGAACCAAGTAAGATATACGTCGTTAATATTTTTGTACATTTACTACTTATAGCACAAAAGGGCTGTTTTTGACAAACAGCCCTTTTGCTTGGTGTAATGGTATTGGTTAGACTCCTCTGACCCTCCTATGTTGACCCATCGTTTATTTTCTGATTACCACTCGTCTCATTGAATTTGACCAACCTTTCTGACCGACATTGACCGACATTTTCACCGACAATATTATCTCGCTTGGCTCCCCTACCCTTCGCGTAATCTTATTGATATTTCACGACTACCGTTGTGACGACCCCCGGAATTCCAGCAGTGTTTATCGACCGTACACTGAGGGTATTGAGCCCCTCGACGGCTTTCCAATCGAGAGTATTACCCGCTAATTTCACCCAGGATCCTTTGTCGTTTTTGTACTCATAGTGGTCGAACCACGGCATGTTGTTTTGAAGGGTCAGCGTATAGTCCGGCTTTGCTGCAAAGAGATACATATTATTGAGATAATCCTCATTGGACTGCAATTTAAAGTCCTGAATAATCTGACTCAGCGCCGGAGACAGCTCCCGGTAATTAAAGACTATCAGCGTTCGATTTATCGAGAAATACAAGTCCCGAGGATTTTGCGTAAAAATCAGCGGGAATGATGACAGCCCTTGGCTCGTCAGGAACTGTTCCTTGGCTTCAAGCGGAAGCGAAATCAGACTCTTGCTGCTTTCCCTATAATACGGCGTCATCAGGTAGCCGAAGTAATTTGACAAAAACTTACGGTATTCGGCGAGAACTTCCGCCTTTTTGAGGCCGTTGTTTTTGAGGTACGAGTCCCCCACTTCAAATTCTATTTCATTGTATTTTCCCTGCTTACGTAGCTGGTACATATCGTAATAATTCAGATATTGCTTGTTGTGCATGGCATATAAGCAAAACTGCGGGTCGATATAAATCCATTTTTGAAGCGTATTCGACCACACTTCCGATGCGGCATGCCCCATACCGAGAGCACCATACGCCACATCTTTAGAATTCATTCCAATTATCCGGGAAATATATCCGTATGACAGCAGCACATCCGAGACGACCTTGCCATACTCTATACAGCGGAATTTTGAACCGGTTGCGGCAAGTTTGAGAATATCAAGCGAGCTGGCATTGGCCAGTGGCTCGTTGAATCCGTCGTGCTTCCACTGCAGACTCACCCATTCCATAATAGTAAAAAATACATCAGGATCTGACTTTGCATTGATAGCTATCCGGGGAGAAACGTAGGCCTTGAGGGCAACAAGCGCACTATCGGTAATATGCTCCACCATTGGAATAGTATGCACTCTATCGTCAAGACGTTCATTATTAGACTCTACAATCGCTATTTTTTTAATTTTCGAATGACTTGGCTCTTCCGAGAACGTGGCCGAATAAGCGCTTGCCCAAAATAATAGAACGGTAATCAGTAATTTCATATGTAAAAACATTGGTGTATTCCTTTCTCTCTTCACTTACCATCAGAGTATCCGCGACAATGTACTCTGCCCCTTCCATAATCTTACCACTCTGTACATTCAAAATTACGACAGTTTTTCTCCCTAGGAAATAGGACAAACCACGTTTGTCTTGCAAGTGTTTATCCTACACTCTACTAAATCAGACTATTTCCTACGGCATACTGCATAATCTGGGCGTTATTTTTCAGGTGCAACTTGTCTAATACTCTGCTTCGATAAGTACTTATGGTTTTGACGCTCAGATGCAGTTCTACCCCGATTTCGCCGACCGTCTTGCCTTGAGCTATCATTATTAAAATTTGGTATTCTCTGTCGGAGAGCACCTCATGCGGAAGCATATCATCTTTCTGAAAGGTATCGGCCAGCACTTGTTTTGTGACTAAGGGGCTGATATACTTCCGGCCGGAGAGCACGGCATTTATGGCTTCTTGGAACTGATCAACCGATGCCAAACACGATTTATACCCGGAGGCCCCTAATTTGAGGACCCTTGTGGCAAATTTATCGTCATATCCAGTACTAATCACCAAGATTGGCAATCGAGGAAAGTCCTTTTTCAGTGTTTGGACAATTTCCAGAACAGCACTTCTTGCCCAAAGCACATCGAGAATCACGACGTCGATATGGTCCTGATGTGATGCTTGAAATTCATTCGCTTTTTGGAGCAGCTCGAATGCCTGGGAGAACGTGTTGGCGGTCTTCACATGCATATCCATATCTGTTATCAGGAATAGCTTCAGTGCTTCTTGCATCACCGGCCGGCCGTCTATCAGAAGAACGCATGGGATTGTACTCTTGTTGTCAGCAGCAGTAATTTGTTCTGTCATATATCTCATGAAATGCAGGGCTCCCCTTTGTGGCAGCCCTAATAAGATGAAGGGGTAGTGTTTGGTTACAGCACACACACGGCTGTAGTTTACTTCGTACTCTTGCCGGATTGTAATTCCGAAGCTTTAATTACTTGCTTCCATACTTCCTTGCCGGTCACCGTATAATCACTGATGACCACCGCGCGCTCGGCACCGTTTCCGGTAAAATGGAGCACGGAAAAATTCCGCTCGTTGACGAGTGTACCGGGCACGCGCCAGGTGTTCTGCTCGCCGTCATCTGCGTGCGAACTCGACGTAAGCGGCGAAGACGTCAAATCATAGAGCGGATAGGTGCCGGTACGGTTTAACTTCGTCAGCTCTGTGTGATGCCGATCACCGGACACAAACATTACCCCGCTGATATTCTCCCGCTCAATCGCCGTCAAGAGTTCATTCAACTCTTCCGGATAATTGGTATAATTTTCATACTTTGCCACAGGATTGAGCACCTGCCCGCCAATGGCAATGATTTTAAACGTCGCAGTACTGGTCGCCAGATTGTCGATTAGCCACTCAAGCTGCTCCTTACCGAGTATCCGGCGGTCACCCGTTTTTCGTTTGTTCGGCGAGCGATAATAGCGATTGTCGAGCAAAAAAAACTGTGCATCACCATACTCGAACGTGGTGGTGGTGCCGGGCTTGCCGTCAAAACCGTAGGATGGGTTCCCCCAAAAGAGCTTGAAGGCTTCAAGGGTCGTTGATTTGTTCCAGAACCCTCTGTCCGAGTCATTGGGTCCGAAATCATGGTCATCCCAGATGGCATAATTGGCGCACGAACCCAGCAGCGGCTGCATCTCCGGAAGATTCCGCGTATGCGAGTAGCGGGAGAGAATACCGGTGCGCGTATTCCAGTCCGCCTCCCGGAGATAGGTATTGTCACCAAGCCAGAGCATAACATCCGGCTTCTTTTCGTAAATACTTGTAAATATAGAGTAATTATCCCCATATCCCTTCCCGGGCCGATCGTATTCGGGTTCGTTGATATACACACAGCTACCGAGAGCAACCCGAAAATCGGGGGGATTCTCCCGCCATTTCCATTGCTTCGGTGTGCGAAAAAACGTAGGAAATGACCGCGGCTGACGGCGATTATTGATGACTACTTCATAGAAATACGTATGCCCGGGCTGCACATTATCGGCGATTAATTTGGCGGTAAATGCTGATTTCGCTTCCGTTTCCACAGAATTCGTCATCCATCGCCGCTTGGTATCGGTGCTGTCCCAATACTCTACCCTCACCCTTGCGGCATAGAGGGTCTGTGCCCAGATCATCGCTTCCCGCATATCGACATAGCAGACCATCGGACCACTCCGAAGGGGCTGCTCTTCCATACCGGCCAGCAGTCGGCCGGCCACCAAAAACAGTAGTACAATACTACTTGTCCAACGTTTCATGTGCGCTTTCTTCAATACTATCAACCATTACCACTCTCCTTACCACAGAGAGACTACCCGGGTAGCGCTGCGTGTATGCCCTCGGGCGCACTGCCCCGGCTAAGGATACACTGCCACTGCCTCCCGGCTGACTATCCATTGACTACAAATGTAGTCAATTCTCCCCTTTAATTCTACCCCTTGACAAAAACAAAAGCCCTACCTTACTCAAAAAAGTACAGTAGAGCTTTTCTTGATGTATTCGTATGGAAATATCCGCTCCGAATTATTTCAATCGCCCGAGTATCGTCTCGCCGCCCACGACGACATCGCCGATTTTTACGGAAATATGACTGCTTGTCGGCACAATAATATCCATGCGTGAGCCGAATTTCATCATCCCGATTTTATCGCCCGAACGAAGGGTATCGCCCTCCCGTACTTCACAGACAATTCTCCGGGCGAGATACCCGGTAATTTGCTTAAACAAGACTTTCCCGAATTTTGTCTGCACGCCAATTCTCGACTGTTCATTGAGATCCGATGATTTCGGATGCCATGCCACCAGATAATCCCCGGGCATGTATTTATAAAATCCCACCGTGCCGGTCACCGGTGAACGGTTCACATGCACATCTAAAGGCGAGAGAAAAATACTAATCTGAACGGCCTCGGAATGTAAAAAATTCTCTTCCCGAACGGGTGTGACTTCAACAATCTTACCGTCTGCCGGCGCCAGAATCACCGACTCATCGGTGAGCGCTTCCTGAGGAATGGTACGATTCGGGTCGCGAAAGAACCATAATGTAAAGCAGATAATCACTCCGCCAAGTATCGATAGCAGCCACGCCAGCCAGCCGCGTGCGAAGACAAACGCGATCCCAAGTATAGCCGCACCGACACCAATCATAATAGCAGCATTATCATATCCATATCTAGTCAACATTCTTGAATTCCTTCTTTCCCAAATAGAGCGATTTTCGTAATTTGCATGCCAAAATAACAAATTGTCCTGTCTCATCCTTAGTTTGAAAGCGAATTCAATGAAATTTTCTATTTCCCTCTCGGAATTTCAACAGATAATTGCCCGCACAATGCCGGCAATTCCCCCGAAATCGACGCTGCCCGTCCTTGAGCATTTCCAATGCACGGTTTCCGGCGGAACTCTTACATTGATTGCGACAGACCAAGAGCTTACGATCTCGGCATCAGCGCCGGTGACGAACGAAGAAGACGGCACCGTGCTCATTCCCGCCCGCAAGCTCAATGACATTATCAAAGCGCTCGGCAGTGAAGGCTCGATTCAGATTGCAACAACCTCCAATTACGCAATTTCCCTCACCACTCCCTTCGGTAAATACGCCATGAATGGCCTCGACGCCGAAGATTTCCCGACGATTCCCGGCTTCCCCGAAAGCGTGAAAATTCATTTTAATCAAGAAGATATACAGCTTATTGCGAACAAAACCGCCTTCGCCGTTTCGACTGACGAATACCGTCCTGCCATGACCGGCGTGCTCTTCCAATTCCGCACAAGCGAGGTGCGCACGGCCGCGACCGACAGCTACCGCCTCTCCCGCGTGATTGTCAAAAACGAAGCCGGCGATTATCCTGCTGACCTCGATATTATCATCCCTTCCCGCACGATTGATTTACTTAAAAAAGTCGATTCCGGCGTGGAAGTCTCGGTAACTAAAACACATGCGCAATTTGTGTTCTCGAATGCGACCATCATCACCCGCGTCATCGACGAGCGCTTCCCGCCGTATGAAAATGTGATTCCAACGGATAATGATAAAACCGTCTCGGTTAATCCTAAAGACTTACTCGCGGCTATCAAGCGCGTGGCAATTTTTACGAGCGATACGTCCAAGCAAATTCGCTTCTCGGCTGATAATAATTCCCTTACCATCAGCGGAGAAGACGACGACTCGGGCAGCAATGCATCCGAAATCGTACCCTGCGACTATGCCGGAGCGACCTTCGAAATTGGGTTTAATTACCGCTACGTGGTCGAAGCATTGCAACACCTGCTCACCGACGACGCGCAGGCAGAAGTCTCGTTCAATTTCTCAACGCCGACCCGGGCCGCGCTCATTAATCCAACCAGCGGCGGTGGCACACTGCTCATGCTCGTGATGCCCGTCCGCTTGAGCTGATATTCGTTCTTTCTCATCGTAAACCTCTTGGCTGCGGAACGTCCGCTCCAAGAGGTTTTTTTTATCCTAATTTCTTGAATTGTTATACGGATATGAATTTTATAGTAACGTATTTATAACAACACTGTCATTCTGAACCCTTCGGTGGGTGAAGAATCGAAACTTGCTGTACGGTCAATCGGTTACGACATCATCACGTTTCGATTCTTCAGTCGAAGACTCCTTCAGAATGACACACTTTTAATCAATTTTCTTATTCGAATGCTTACACTCCTTACCAATATCTCCTCGCTTGTCACTTCTGCTTCCAATGGCGCGCTCTCGAAAGCCGGCCCTGCCATGCAATCCATCGGCGAAATCCGCAATGCTGCCATGCTGTTTGATGAAAAAATCCTTTGGACAGGTTCGGCCGAAGATGCCTCCGACTACTGCCATGCGCAGAACTATCATCCCGCTCATGTCATCGACTGCGCCGGTAAGACCGTGCTCCCGGGCTTCGTGGACTCCCACACGCATATCGTTTTCGCCGGTAGCCGTTCGGGTGAATTTGCCCGCCGTCTGCGCGGGGTGAGCTATCAGGAAATTGCTGCCGAAGGTGGTGGAATTCTCCGCACGATGAACGCCGTCCGCGCTGCCTCACAAGAAGAAATCGAAGCCGTCGGACGCCGCCTCGCGCGTAGCGCGATGCGGCACGGCACGACAACTATTGAAATCAAAAGCGGCTATGGACTCACACTCGAAAGCGAACTCAAGCTCCTCCGCGCTGCCCGTACATTGAAAGCCGAACTCCCCATTCGGGTAATAACGACCTTCCTCGGAGCACATGACTTCCCGCCTGAATTCAGCGACAACCGCGAAGGATATATAGATCTTATCTGCAATGAAATGATCCCCCAAGTCGCAAGTGAAGGCCTCGCCGACTTCTGCGATGTTTTTACCGATACCGGCTATTATACTGTGGCGCAGTCGGAGCGAATTCTCCGCGCGGCGCTCGATGCCGGAATGCGCGTGAAAGTCCACGCCGACGAACTCTCCGATGTGAGCGCTGCAGCAATGGCAGCGGCAATCGGCGCCATCAGTGCCGATCATTTACTCTTTATTTCGGATGAAGGAATGGAGAAAATGGCGCAGCAAGGGACGATTGCAACTCTTTTACCAGGAACGGCATACACACTTCGACTTCCGTATGCGCCGGCACGTAAAATGATCGAACGCGGCGGCGCCGTCGCGCTTGCTACCGACTGCAATCCGGGTTCGTGCTTTACGGAAAACATGCAAACCATCCTCTCGCTCGCCTGTTCGGGTATGAAAATGACCGTCGAAGAAGCTCTCACCGCCGCAACGCTCAATGGCGCCGCCGCGCTTGGCGTCTCGCATCTGGTAGGTTCGCTTGAAGTGGGGAAATATGCTGATTTTATCATCGCAGACTGCGCCGAATATCCCGAACTTGTCTATCATTTTGGAATTAATCATGCAGCGGAGGTGTGGATTGGTGGAGTGAAAGAGTCGCATTGATGCGTATAGTGGTTCCATCTTTGACTATTCTGATGTCTCAATACTTCTTCCGATAACCGTACCTACTGTCTCGTTAACACATTCTCAATGTACTCTAGGCACGTATTACCGGCTCTTCGCGGTATTCTTCACACGTCGAGTAACGTTCGAATTACTGTATTTACATTTATTTATTCACATTTATTTATCTACTCTTATGGTAAAGTATATACTAACGGTTGTTCTTCTGGTGGTTCTTTCATCAGAAACGTATGCTCAGAAATTGCATACTTCGATAGAAATCCTCAAAATGGCCACTGATTCAAAGCTAACCTACTCCTTTGAAGCATTGAACGAAGAGATTAAGTGTATCGATTACTCCGATAACATTATCGATCAATTTAGCTATCGGGTCACGACAGACTCGGGACTGTTCACCTATCCGTTTCAGGTAGAAGGCAAAGCAAAGGTGTGGTTAGATAAAGCCGAGAGTCATTTCGCCGGTGGCAACGCAGATAGTGCTTTATTTTATTATAAATTAGCAATCGACGTAGATCCCAAGCTGTACTTTGTCATGACATATATCGGACAGGTCTATGGACAAAAAGGTGAATACGACAATGCGATCGAATGGTATAAAAAAGCCATACGCAATAATTACATCGATTATATGGCTCATTGGTTCCTGGCCGACACATATCTCCTCACCGACAACCTTGCCGATGCCGTCGAGGAGATAACAATCGCACAGATTTTAAATAGAAATAACCCGAGAATTAAGAAGGCATTGGCTACAATTTTCAAGAGAGACAAAAGGAACACAGAAGATTGGTGTTTTAACCCTCAGGTTACGGTGAAGAAAGTTTCAGATACGAAAATCAGTGTAGCAGCGAGCGGTGAATGGACGGGATATGCAATTGCGAAAGCACTTTGGGAGTATGAACCCGGATATAAAGAATCTATGGGTGTTCGACCCGGGCAGTATTCAACACTCGAAGATAAAGAAAGTCTGCTAACAGTGCTTGTCACAATGGAAAATGTAAAAAACGAACCTCCTAAAAACATCAAATATGATTTTACGGGTCCACAGTTTACACGGTTATATGATGCCGTTTATAATAAATATTTCAACGAGTATATTTTATTTGAAATTGTCTTGCCCCGTACCCCACAAGTCACGTATCAATTACCGGAAGCGGATATCAATCGTATGAAAGAGTATCTTTTGAAAATTAGACATAAGAAATTATAGGTTTGACCCGGGTACGAGCCATTTCCGGCTCAAATAGTAGGTAGCGAAGAAGTAAGGTGTTTCGTTCTCTTATTTCTGTAATAATTGTCGTAGTAATCTTCTGAAACTATTAGTTAAGCTTTGTTATGCGCCACCGTCACAATCGCCGGTCGATTATCATCGCAGAAATTCTCTGCCTGATGATATTTGCCGCATTCCTGGCGGTGCTTCGCTTGCAATCCTTTGCTACAGAAGCGATTGCTGTCTATGACGATGCGCATCCGACATACATGGAGATGTTTTTACCTACCTTGGATGAATCTATGAACTTTCGAACCGCCGATACAATTTTCATTCAGGATACGGTATGGCAATCCCTCGCGCATCCGGCGGCGCTGCGCAAAAAAAGTGCTACGATTTATGAGGTCGATTGCATCAAAATCCTCGAACTCCACCTCGATCGTGACACGCTGAACATCGCCGTCAAAAATAATCCTTTGAATATCGAATCTTCATTCGCGATCTCTATTCAAGACCCGCGGCTGCCGCATGTCTTGGACTCCTTACGGCGCATCGGGTTACGGCCGGATGTACATCAACTTTATTATAGTATTACTATTTCAGATGAAACGGTCTATCAAGATATGATAACGATGATGGATGAGCTTGTACATACAATGATTCATGTTCGCTTTTACGAAGAAAGAATATCTTTCGGCAGAGACGCCATGCCGTTTCTTCAGAAGTTGCTTCCGAGTGTGAAAGTTATAAAGAGCCATAATCCCGAAAATTTTATAAAAAAAGTCCCGTACGGACTCGCTTATTGTGGCAATTTTAATCGGGCACTGACTCCACCACCTCCCAAACCCTCTATCCCTATGATATTCCTTGACTATCTGAATCCTTTCGGTGAGAATTATCTGCATACGAAGCGGTGGTGGCTGTAGGAAAAGGAAGGCTGATAACGCTGATTGGTGCTGAGAGGCGGGGAGAAGGAAGCGAACAATTTATTCAACATTTTTAGTAATCGTTTTTCAATTTATTTCTATGAAAAATTACCGTATCTATCTTCTGGTACTATTGCTTACATTTGCAATTACAAGCTGTGGCGATATTAAGAAAAGCTTTTCGTATATCAATACCCTGCAAAAAAGCCTTGGGGAAAAATACCCGAATGAACATATCAACATCAAAGCATCAAATTTCACAGAGCTGACCATCTCCTTTATTAACAGCGAGTTTAATACCCGTGCTACCGACCAACAGCAAAAAATTGCCTGTGAAATTGGCGCGCTTATTACCGCTGATACCTCAAGCGAAAAGCCGCACTTTACCACCGGCACAGTCGAATTTGTCGATAAAAAATCCGGCGGTATCGTCGAGTCCTCTACATCGAAACTCTATGATATGTATCTCAATAACGCGCCCGGCGGATGCGACTCGCTACGATAGGCGGCTACAATGCATGCCGATGTGACGCTGATGCACCCGTGCATTTTCGCCTATCATACTGCGATTGGCACACGGCGTATCAGCGTCATCATGCTGCTGTTTTTGATGTATGAAATACCTCTTACCAACACGACTTCCCTACTTTATCACAAACGGAAAATCCTGATTGATATCGGTATCGAACGTCGCCCCTGCCTTATTCCCGTCGTCGTGATGCTCAAGAATCAGATTAATCATACCCGCAAGAATTGTGACCTTCCCCGGCAGCGTTGATGCCCGGAACGTGAGCCCGAAATCGAGCCCTTTGGTGTCTTTGTCGAGTTCAGAAATCACCACCGCATTGAGCACATCCCCCTTGACCGTATACCGGAATATATGCGCATCTTTCTCGGCAACTATTTGACTTGTAACGTCTTTCGTCGGAGTCTGTGACTCGTCGAGGAGCGTGAGTGAACCCATATATTTTGTATTTGTCAGCAGCGAGAGTCCACCTTCGACACGTGGCTTTCCCTTGACTACCGACGTATCACGCACCGTGCACATCGTCGTATCGACAATTTTTCCGGTGGAGTCAAGGCGAATAAACTGCATCACGACCGTCGTCGGTGGCGCGTGATCGACACCTACAGGAGGATTCGAGGGATTACTGCTGCCACATCCGATGGCAAGAAGGGCAAGAAGCGCAAGCGCGCCGATATACTTTAGCATAGTTAACCTTTTGATATTGTTATAAATTAATTAAATGTGTCGATTGTAAATTTAAATGTTAATTCTCTAAAACACTACTCATCCGGAAATTCACCGAAAGGAATCTTGACTCTCACGATAAAGGTGCGTCCCACATCGGCCGTAAAATACCGAAAACGGCTCAGGTAATCACGATACTCCCGGTCGAAAATATTTTGGACTCCGGCATTGAGATGGATTTTATGCGTCTCGGAGATTGGAATTTCTGTTCCCGCCGACACATCAAACAGTGCATAGCCCGCAGGCGGTGGAATATAGTCGGCATTTTCGGGATAATTTGCTTGCCTCGCTACGAATTGTCCGTTGATTTCAAAGTAATTATGCAGTAATTCACCCCAATCACCGAGATGAAAATGCGCGCCGAGCTTTGCTCTCGGCGCCGGCATTTGAAACAGCGGTTCAAGCGAGTCGAGATTCTGACCTAACAGCCATGAAAGTGAAGCATCTACACGCAGGAGTTCCGTTGCCGAATACGAGAAATTTGCATCCATTCCCGTGATCATCGCGCTCGACTGCCGGTATTCAAATACCGGGAAAGCGCCTCGTAATGTAAGAATCGTACGCAGTGCCGGTGCTGAATAGATAAACCCATTAAAATAGTGCAGATACGCGCTGATTTCTGTAGTCACTCTCGGCGTCGTGACCTTGAATGTCATATCCGCCGAAATCCCCCGTTCCGGCTTGAGCGCGCGATCGCCAATCTCATACTGCGCCGTACCATGATGCACGCCGTCCGAATACAGTTCATTGATTGATGGAATACGATACGTCGTCGAGAAATTCCCGCCGAGCGTGGCATCGTGGGAGAGCGTCCAAAGCGCGCCAAGCGAACCCGACAGACCGGTATAGGTCACGCTCGAGTCCGGCACATTGCGCGGCGTGTATTGATACGTACGTTGCGAGCGCACGTCGAACCGAAGTCCTGAATTTACAATCAGTTCGGGCGTCGTCCACGTGCCGATTGCATACCCGCTGAGTCCACTGACCGAAAAATTGGGGATTAAATACGTCACGCTTTGTCCGACATTGACCTGATAAATTCCACTTGCGCCAAAGGTCGCACTCAGCGCGCCTTCCGGCGTAAAACGCAGTTTGGCGTCTAATGAAGTACTCCTCAGATTAAGCGAAAACGACGGCACGAGTTCATTGGTGAGCGAGTCGCTGTAGCGCTTGCGGGCGTCAAATTCCTCACGATTATTCACTTGATAGCCATACTGCGACTCGATTTTCCATGCGTCACTCAGGCGATAGGTCGCGTTTACGGTCCATAAATCATGCGCAATTACCTGTTTCGGACCGGCAATGGTATAGCTAAAATCATACTCCGTGAGCGGACGCCCGGCAGTAATAGCGCGCATGAGGTCGTCCTGATTGCCAAAATGCGAACCCACAAACACCCCGAGCGTCGTGCCGAAATGCGAGTAATACCCTTTGATTGTATAATCTTCTGCCGCATACCCGAAGGCAGCCGAAGCATTCAATTCTTCAAAACCGGTATTGCCGAGCCAATACTCCCGCGTTTCGGAATTCCCGGCTTTACGTCCGCTTGCCTGCACGCGCCAGCCCATTCCTTCCACCGACGGAACGCCACCCTCAAGAAGCACGGAAGCAGCGCCCTGACGATTATTCGTAAAACCATTTGCCGTGAATTCTCCGCCGATAATAGGCGTCGTGGGTAATTCTCTCGGTTCGACGCGGATCACGCCGCCAATCGCGCCGGCGCCATACTCGACCGTCGCGGCGCCTTTGAGGACTTCGATAGTTGAAATTGAAAATGGGTCAATTTCCGGCGCATGCTCTGCTCCCCATTGCTGACCCTCCTGCGCCACGCCCGCATTCATCACCGTAATACGTTGTGAGTGCAGACCGTGAATGACGGGCTTGGAAATAGATGGTCCCGTCTGTAAAGTCGTAACACCATTGATATTTTTGAGCGCGTCGCCGAGCGTTTGCCCGCGGTGCTCGTCCAATTCTGCGGTCGTAATCATCACCGTTTGCTTCGTCGGGGCATTCGTTTTTTCACGTTCACCTTCGATAATCGTGGTCTTGAGCGCAACGGCCGATGGCTGTATGTTTATCGTGAGAGAATTCTTGAGAGGAAGAGTAATTTTTCTTGTAATAGTCTGATAACCAACATATTTGACGAGAAGTGTATAATCGCCGGCAGGAATATTCCCACACGAAAACACCCCGCGCTTTTGGGTAATACACCCTTTTTTGATGGGGAGGAGTTCGACCGTGGCGCCGACGAGCGGATTGTGCGTCACCGAGTCGAGAACAATTCCCCTAAACGGAGCGTCATCAATCGGCGCGCTGTGCGCTACGCCGGGCAAGCAGCAGAGAGCAAACGCGCAAACGCCCGCGCATCCGTAGCGGATAAGCAGAGAAAGCATAGTAATAATACCGAAATAGTTTGTAAGTATGTCATTCTGAAGGAGTCTTCGACTGAAGAATCGACGCTTATTGATGGCGTCACCGAATGACAGGATAGCACGTTTCGATTCTTCACCCGAAGCCGGGTTCAGAATGACAGTACTTTAGTTTTCAGAAAACATTATATCTTTAGATTGATTTCAGCATAGTGAATTAACCCATTAGAAAATAATGTACTACGGGAAGGTTACTTACAACGCGGGTGGCGCGCGTCCGGGTCGGAGAATAGAGGAGAGGAACTGATAGAGAGTATGCTTGAGAAAGGTTTTGGTTGTCTTGACGCCCCACGAAAACACCGTCGTAACCGGCTTTATACAGGCGTCTTTCAGGAATTGAGTCGAGCTGCAAATCGAACAGGAATCGTGTCCTACTGCCGTATCCTGCGCAGCCGATTCACCGACAGCGACCCCTCGCTGCTGATTGCGCGGAGCATGATAATGCCACACCTCGACAAATTGCCCGAGCAGAAATGCCGACAGCACGAGCACGGCTACCGGAATTTTTGCGAGCGAAACACTATGTCGAAGTGTGGATATCATTTATGCAAAATTAACGAAATTAATTGACTATCAAGAATTTACGCGTCAGTTGGTTCGTCTTTTTTCTTCCATCCTATAAAGAGCGCTGCCGCTCCGGAGAGGATAGTAAGAATATTGGCGCCCAAGCTGAGCTTCTTGCCTAATTCATACTTTTCGGAGACAAATTTGAATTCTACGGTATGCTTGCCGGGAGGTACGATGACCGAACGGAACGCGTAATTCGTTTTGTAAATCGGTGTTTCCGCGCCGTCGATATATGCTTTCCAGCTCACGGGATAGTGCACTTCGCTCACATAGAGCAAATTATTCCCGTTTGCCGTGGCTTCAATCTTGATGTATTCATTTTTCTGTTCGACGACTTTTGCAGTCGCCTCCGGTGTGGTCGTATCGATTGCTTTCGGCAGACTTTCCTCGACGAAGGCGAGATGCTTTGGATTAAAGTCATTATTTTTAATGTGGTTCAGAATGTCTATTCCGCCGGCGACCTTCACGCTGTCAACGAAGAACGCGCGTGGAAGAACGGCATCATTTTTATAGACGAGGGTAGGCACGACGCGGGTATCCATCGGCATTTGTCCTTCGAAGACGGGCTGCAGACCTTGGAAGAGCGGCTGTGGTGCGATCATATATTTCACATTCAGCAGGTCGAGGAGTGTAGGATTGGTAATTGCACCGCCGCCCTGACCGCCTGCTACGTCGAGTAAGTCCTGATAGACGCGTAATTTTGCTGAGTGGTAGCCATGAACATTTTCGAGGAGGAAGTACGCCGGCACATTCGTCTTGCCGCTCATTAAATACACGTAATCGGCTACACGGTATTGACTTTTATCTTGTTTGATAAAATCGACAAAGGCGGGTTGCTTGAATTCTGAGTTAGTAATATTACCCTTTGACACTTCCATCGGGCGGTAGTCCACGCGCCATAAATCGATGACCAACAGTGCCGCAAAAGCGATGTAAAACATTCCGTTTTTGAGTTTTTTAATCACAAATAAATACGCTACTACGGCTGTCGCGAGCCCTAAAAATGCGGTAACGAGCCAGTCGGATGTCATCTGTGAGAACAGCCACGGCGCAATCTGATCGAGTCCTTTTTTGGAGTCAATTACCCCTTGAATGTAGCCTTCTTCGCCCATTCCGGAATAGAGGAAGCCCGCAACGAGGAAGAGCGCGTAGCCGCCGATACCGCCCAGGAGTATCTTCTTGCGTTGCGGCGTCAGATTCCCACGCCAGCTCAGGAGCGTGGTAAGTCCATACCCTGCAAGGATTGGAATCGCAAATTGCATCATCACGAGCGCCATCTGCGGCGCCCTGAAATTATTAAATCCGGGCACATGATAGAAGAAGACATCATAGAGAAGCGGCATGTTTTTACCGAAGGACAGCAGCACCGAGAAGACCGAAAGCGTGAGTAAAAACTGCACAAACGGGTCCTTACGATACGCAAAAAACCCTAAGAATGCCAGCCCAAGCACACCGATTCCCATGTAATTTGCCGCATCGGTAAAGGCCATTTGCCCCCAATAGGTTTGGACCGTTTGTCCCTTCGCGCGGCCCGTGGGCTTGTATTCCATTTTGCCGAAACCGTAGTAATTCGGCACTAAGAAGGTAATCATTTCTTCCGGACTGAACGACCAATTGGTGCAGTAATCATAGTCAAATCCACCACTTGCGTCCTGCTTTGCATTGTCTTTTTTCTCAATCGGTGCCGTGCCGCGGGTCGAATACGGCTTGTATTCCATCACACTTAAATAACGGTCGGCCGACATTGAGAAGGCGAGTCCGCCGGCAAGAGCGAGCATAATTGCGCCGCGCACCACACCGCCCGGACTATTCTTGGTAATCAATCGGTTGATGAGTTCGAATAAAATATAGAGCCCGAAAACGCAGACGCCGTAGAAGGCCATCTGAACGTGGGTGGACTCCACAAGTGCATGCACTGCAAGAATTAGCACCACCGAATACATGAGCGAAAACCGTTCCCTCAGCTTTTCTAAACACAGCAAAATAAACGGGAAGGTCGCCAACGCCACCGGCTTGGTATTGTGCCCGATTAATATCCAACATATCACCCATGTCGAAAAGACCGCCGCAAAGGACGTAAAAAACGCCGTGAAGCGTTCGTGCTTTTTCGAGCGCATCAGCAAGTACATCCCTGCGCCGTAAAGCATGTAGAAAAATGCAATGCGTGCTTCGTCATTTTTAAAGAGTGCGCCCATGATTTGAGAAAAGCCGAAAATCCCTTTCGACACAAAGTCGTACCAGCGATCACCCGTCGTCAATAACGCTGCATAACTCGGAAGACCGGCAAATATATAGGGATTCCAGAGAGCAAAATCTCCGCTTTTCTTCGCAGCATCAAGATAAGGGGTAAAGCTGTTGGAGGCGACATTATCCGTCGAACCGAAATTCCCACCCGTAAAAATTGCAGGTGCGAGGAAAATCAGCACAGCGACAATGAGGGTGCCGATATAGGCGAGGTCTTTGTATTTTTCGGGTATAAACGATTGAGAATCAGCAGGTTGGTTAACATTTGCCATAAGGTTTCCTTTGGGGCTTGAAGAGAATCGTAATTTATTCTGCAAAAATAACAAAGCACGTAAGATTAACCACTCTCAGCACGTAAATTCTCTGATATTTTGGGGTTCGCACTACTGAAGAATGGCACGCTGATGAACGCTGATTGTTTATGATGGATGATGATTTTGTAGGAGTCGTACCTTGGATGCTACGCGCTATTACCCACAGCCCTCCGAGAGCAGCTTTGCCTGATCGATGTCGGCAGGAATAGGAATGGTACCGATATAGTGCAGCCACTCGGCTTCGAGGTCTTGGATTGATTGTCCATACACATCTTTGAAATGCGTAAATCCTTCTTTCCATAATACTTTAAAACGCGCTACACCATACTTTTCGATAAGATATTTGACCACACCGGCGCTTTGCAGGTAGGCAATCACATCGCTTTCGATGGCGCGGGCATCAAATTCTTCGACAAGTGAACGCAGGGGGAAGAGTTTCTTGTTTTTGAGCAGCAATGCATTCGCTCCATAGATTGCATTATCGCTGTAGCAGCGGTTGTCGGCATAGACGGCGCTGCCTTCATTAAGCAGGCGTGAATAGGTGTATCCCCACATTCTATTGGCGATGAGATGAAAGAGTTCGTGCCTGAACTGCGGTCTGCGCTTAGTATGGTAGGGAAAGAAAGCAAAGTCATGGTCTGAATATGCGATACCGCCTTGTGCGCGCACACCGGTTATCTGCTGCATTTCTTCGGCAGAATTAAAAAGCACGACATTAATTCCACGCTTGTATTCCCCCTCATCGAGCAGGGAGATCGCGCGCTGATAGGCATCGCTGAGAGCAGACTTCACCTCTTCAAGATGCCGTGCGGCATAGGAGTCGCCCGAGAGATATATGCGGAAATTCTGATGATGAACGGCGACAAAACACAGCGTATCATTTTCCACAAATTTCTTCATCATCGGCGTAAGAGGGTAAAATATAACGTCATGTACTTCCGGTGGGAGTGTCGTGCGAAGTGTTATAAGCGCTTGTTTTCGCTCATAATTATTTTTATTTGCAGCAATTTTATTCACCGCAGGCAGCCAGCGCTTGTCGGCATGCACGGGCACGAAATCGGAGTCTGCTATGACGCGCTCATACTCCCGGTATTCATAGGCAACTGCCAGCGTCTCCAGGCATTCAAAGGCATCGGCCGGCTTTTTGGCCAGTGAAAATGAACATGCAGCATTGTAATATGCCTCGACTTTGGATATGTCGATCCCGCGCTCTACTTCTATCTTTGTGGCTGCCCGATAGTTCTGTGCTGCCCTGAGATAGTCCTTGGACTGATACAGGGAGTCACCCTTTTGAGTAAGAGCAATAAATTCATAATACTTGGGGAATCCCGTCTGCGCCAAGGCAGTAACACCTATCATGAGAAATACTACTGCGCACCCAATCGCTGTCCTGTAAAAACTCATAGTCTATACTTTTCCTGATTCATAAACATAAACCTAAAATTCTATTTTATTGAGAATGATACTCCCTGACCGACCTCATTTCAGGCGATACTGCAGCTGCACAAGCCCTGAAGTAAAGTGTTTTGTAGAAACAAGTTCCAACTTCTGCTGCGGCCTGTCACCATCCCGAAAAAGCCGTGTGCCGTCACCAAGCAGAATCGGAATCACCGAGATAATAAATTCATCGATGAAGGCACCGTTCAGCAGCGCATGCACCACTTCGGCGCCGCCGTCGCAGAAGATATGCTTCGCGCTGTCCGTGTTTTTAAGTGAGGCGACAAGGTCAGCGAGTGAACCGGTATAAAAATGCGTCGAGCCGATATTCGGGCGCGCCGTGCGGGTGATAACATACGTCAGCTTGTCGGCGTGCGGGAATTCCGGCACCTGAGTCATTACCCAGTCATACGTCTTGCGGCCGATGATGACGGTGTCGATGGTGCTGATAAAGTCCGTGTAGCCGTAGTCCTCACCGGCTACTTGTACGATTTCAAGAAAACTGAGATCATCATTCGGAGCGGCGATATAGCCGTCCAAACTCATTGCTATATAAAGAATTATTTTTCTGTTGGGCATTAAAATTTCCATAAAATTACATGTATTCTTCTGTTATTTTCGGGTAGCCGACAAGATACGTGACATGCATCCCGAGCGCATTTTTTTCTTTTCCGGAACGCCAGTAATACCGTTCATGATCGACCTCCCGGGCCAGCGTGAGCAGTGTTTCCGGCGAGTAGAGGCGGAGAATCGATACTACTCCATCCCACACCGTGCAGAATGGTATCAACGGGATAAGGTAGGTAAACATAAACCGTGAGAGCAGCAAAGGCCTAAAAAAAGGAGTACAAACGAGAAAGGCAAGCGGATGAAAGAGGATAATACCCACTATCGTCAGAATATTCTTATCACCACCGTCAAAAATTGCTATACTTTCCTGTGCTGCGACCGCAGCGCGCAGCACTCCCCGCACCTGTTCTTCGTTAAAATGATGAATACCGGAGAAAATCGTACGCAGCCCAAGGAGCGACGGCGGCATCCTGAGAGCGTCCACCGATGTGCTGACGCCACGTATCATACCGCCGCTTTTTTCTTCTAAGAGCTTGAACGCCTGAAGGTTGGGGAATTTATCCGTGAGTACTACCGATAGGTCTGCTTTACAAATCCGCTGGTAATTTTCCCGAACTTTCTCTATCGCGCCACCACCGCCCGAACACATATCAATCACCTGTTTGGCGCGTGCATGGCGGAGACCTTCGTCGAGAATAGGTGTGATGGATTCATAAAAATTAGTCGCCGTGAGGAAATACCGCAGGTAGTCGGTCATACTTTCGCGCACTGTCCCCGGGAACCACGGCAAGTCTTCAAATTCAAAGAGAATATCACGTATCTTCATGGTGTAGCGTACCCTTATACTGCTTTTCCGCAAGCATTATCCGCATATTCTCGCCTCAAATCGCCCGCATTTTATTGCCTTTGGCATCATGCGTCACTTCTGCGAGACCCAATGCCTCCATCAGTGGCGGCACGTACATACCGAAGCGTCCGCGGAGACCTTTTTTGAGTCCGTACCAGCCGCCGCGGGGATTATTTTCCGAACGTCCCCATGCCTCCACCGTACCGTCTTTGGCGGGCTTTTGTTCGTCAGCACTGCCGAGCTCCATCCAGTCGCCATGTGCTTTGAGCATTGCGTGGAGGTCTGCAAGGCATTGGTAATCATAGAGAAGTGTCGTCTTACCAACGACGCAGACTATCACGTCCATGCCGTCTTTTTGATCCCGATACATCTCGTATTCGGAGGTTTGGGGTGGAGTTTTGAGTTTCCACGGGTCTTGTTTTGTGCCGTGTGCGGTTGTCATAAGCGTCCATTTGATTAATGAATAACTATTTGATTATAGAATTAATTACGACTATTTCATACAATTCGACCGGGTTTTCGCTTCTATAGTAAACATTGCACTTCCTTTCCCTCGGGGCAATGATTGATATGAAATGTATTCCCATCGATTATTGCCGTGCCTGCGGCGTTTTCACTCTCTCCAGTCTCCATACATCGTTGCTATATCGGAAATCGGGCTGATTGGGTAATCCGCCATACTTGCCGCCTGTCATGTATAGTGCATCACGATAAACAGTGGCTGCAATACCTCCGCGGGGTGACCACGGTGCATCGTGGGGTGTCCACGTCACACCGTCTGAACTCGACAGCACCTGACTCGAAAACTGTCCGTTACGATTACAGCCGAGCAGCCATATTTTACCGTCAAAAACAAGTGCTGCATATCCGAATATCATCACTCCCGGTATAATTTCATCTTTGATCTTTGCCCAGTGTATTGCGTCGGTTGAACGCCATACATCATTATCAAGCAGGTAGAGCGTGTCATGAAGGTTGACGATTTGACTGCCACTTCTCTTTCCTAATGGCAGGCTATCGGCCAGCTTCGTCCAGTGTATGCCTCCGTCAGTAGAATTCCAACAATCGGCATACATGGTATTGCTGTCTTCCCCGCCGATTATCCAGATTGATGAATTAAATACAAATGGATGATAAAAGAACCTCGCAGGCAGATTACTCTTCTCGGCAGCCACAGTCCAGTTTCGATAATCGAATGTTTTATATATAGTTGGAGTAAAATTATACCTCTCGATATTCCCTGTAAAATGCCCAAGACCTATCACGGTATCACCGAGGAGTGTATAGTCAAGAAAAGCCAGATTACCGATTGCATTTGGCAATGTTGATTTGGTCCACACTGCGCCATTTATACTCCACCAATTTCCGTCCGGATGCAGAGTCCACAGTGTATCCTTGACACTCACCATCTGAAAATTGTAGTTTTTCTTCCACTCGGCACTATCGAGAACCTTGGTCCACACATAGGATGCCGGCTGCCGGGACTCTTGTGCCATACTTTGCTGCGACTCCTGATGATTACAGGATAAAAGAAGTATCAAGAGAAGACTAAGGATATATTTCCTTTTTCGCGTACCGTTCATAGTTCAACTAGCAATCAATTATTACAATTCATTTGCACCCTGAAGAGAGTCGTGTATGGCTCTTTTCTGCTCGTGAGGAGATTTACACTACGCTGTAATTGCAACGCACATTACACATGCTGATCAATCAAAATCGCATTACCGTCGGGGTCTTGCAGCGTGATATATGCCGGACCGGTTGTCGATTCATCGGCGGACAATTCGAGAGGAATATCCTTGCTTTTTAAGTGTTTTTGAATTTCACGAACATCTTCGAAATTCTCGACGAGCGTTGCATTCTCATCCCAGCCGGGATTAAAGGTCAGAATATTATTCGGAAACATGCCCTGAAAGAGCCCGATGAGAGCGTTGCCGTTTTTCATGATGAGGTAATTATGCTTGAGTGATCCGGCAAAAACGGTAAAGCCGAGATGCTCGTAGAATTCCTTGGAAACGGTCAAATCCTTGACATTGAGACTGATGGAGAATGCGCCTAAATGCATAGTAAAACCTCATATATGAATGTCCTATCACCACAGCAGCCATTCGTGGCTCACTTCGGCGATGATAAAAATTACTCGTGAGAATGGGATTCTGTTCTGAACACCCGATCCCAGAACGTAAAATAAAACCCAAAATTACTTGTTTCATCCGTATGATGCGTATGATGAAAATTCGTCGTCGAGATCCATTTCGTAACCCTATTCTTCACCCAGAAATCCGGGAAAATATCCGTACGAACATGCCCTACAATCCCGTAGAGCAGGTTAAAGCTCAGATACGCCACAATTGCAATGGCATTAAAGGGATAGAGGATAAGCAGGAAAAGCCATAAAAACCCAAAACCAAACGTCTCGATAGGATGCAGAACAAACAAGCTATAGACCGTCGTCTCCACATGCCGATGATGATACGCATGAATCGGATAAAGCCATTTAATCTGATGAATTCCCCAATGAAACAAATACATGAGCAAGTCCATCGCGATCATGATGAGTGCAATGTCGAAGATAATCCTCAGAATCCCCACCGAAAAATCAAACGCAACCCATTCTACAACATACAACTTATAGCCAATATACGTAATAATCGTATTACATACAATCGTCGAAACTATCCACAGCGTATCTCTGCGGGGGAATATCGTGACCTTGTACTCGAGCGCCATACCTATCAACGCCGACAGCACGAACAGCACGCAATTCTCCATCCAAAAGAGAAGGAGGAGTTCGCCATCGCTCAGACGCGCAAGAGACTCGACTGCCGATTGTAAGATCATGATGTAGATAGAAATAGAAATTTATACTGCCAAAGGAATACATTCTCCATATCGCCTCGTACGGTACCGACATTTCGAAAAGCTCTTACTCCTACGTTCACCGTACTTTATTGCCTGCTTTATCAATCCAGAACCACTGCTCACTTGACCATATTTTGTGCTCTCCATCAGCAACCACACTGCACTGCGTCGCAACCTTTGCCATGCCATTCGCAAACGGTTCGGCACATTCGTACATTGGCGGTATTATAATGTTGCCGGCGGTATCAGCATACCCGATTTTCCCGTTTTGGATGATTCGAAAGAGACCGTCTGAGGCGTAATCCGGACCGTTGTCGAACCAATAGACCCGAAATAACTCCTTGCCTTTCCTATCAATTGCGACGCATGTATTGTCATGTTTTACTACAATTCCATACGTTCGTATCGTATCCGTATAGCAGTAATAATACTTCCCAATCGCAATCACGGTATCGCCTGTCGAGGAATGCACATACCCGCACCGAGTGCCAATTTCATCCTGTTCGCCTTCCAGTAGTACTTTCCGTAAATACTCTTCACCCGTCTGTACCTCACAGCCCATGCTCAGTCCATGAATCAAGCAAACAGCTGCACCGAGAAGAGTATTCTTGAAATAATTACGTACCATTCTTATTTTCAAAGAGTTGCACCCAGTAACGCACATCGCGCATTCGCTACGTATAAATCACATTCCTTCGCTTGGAATGTGAAGTACTTATCTCGAGCTGCAAAATTACACACAAGCTCATTTATCTCCGCCAATTCTAAGCGAGTACCGGCAATTTACTTGTCATTTTTCTGCTTGCCGAAGTATGCTTCGAATTCTTCACGGAGATTGGCGGCGGTCGCGATAGTTAGCGCAAGGTTCTGATAATACTCGGCTTGAGTGGTATTGCCGGACTTGCGGTAATCAGCGCTCAATGCGGCAAAGGCGGGGAGGTAATTCCCGTTCATCGAGTGCATATTATCAATTGATATATCGATCGGGAAATAGACGCGCAGGTAGTCGAGAGCGTAGAGGCGCTCGACGTTGAACTTCAGCAACGCCATAGCATCGAATGGTTTATCGCTGTATTTGTGTGAAAGTCCCGTCAGGTAGAGTTTATTCTCAATAGGCGTAGTATAGGGCGAGCTCACGGTCACCGATGTATGCACGGGGCGCTGTTTAGAATTGCGCACGACATGTTCGACAATCGAGCGGCGGAATTTCTCGTATGTTTCTTCGCTTGTAAGCGGACTATAGGGTAATTGCTCGATGCCGAGTTCTCTGAATACCCGCTCTCGGTACTCACTCATCAGCAAAAGATTTACATTGAGCATGCGCACATCCTGCCGGAATTTTTTGCCTTCCTGCAAGAGGAGAATCGCCTCGGTATCTTTGTCGCCTTCGGTGAAAATTATGGCATTGCTGTCGAGTCCGGCGAGCAGATTATAACTGTAATTGAGCAATCCCGGCGAGTAATCGCCGAGAGCATAATACTGCTCGATACTCGTATTCCGGGCAGCGTAATTCCCTTGAATTTCATAGTATAAGACGAGCGCCAAAAGCGGCTCGGGATTCTGCGGCTTCAGCCGGTGCGCTTTGTCGAGCGAGGGAAAGAGCGCAGGGTTGTTATTCCCATTGAGCCAGCGAACGAAGTGGAGTTCGTACGTGTCGGGCACATACGTTTCCATGTCATCGACGATGGATTTCAGGCGATTGAATCTCGTATTCCCCTTGCTTTTTTGGGAATTATCTTCTTCGCCCTTGATGTATGCATTGCGGTGAGCGCGGTAATAATTCAGCCAGGCATCGGCATTGCGGCGATTGCTGTCGAGCACGGCTTTCCAGAGGGTAATTTGCTGCAGGTAATACTCGTTCGGCTTGAGAATTTTATTCTTACCATATATTTTTTCAGGGACTTGCGCGGAGAGGTCGTGAACGAAAACCAGCAGGAGGATTGTCAGAAGGAACAGAGTAGAGCGAGTATTCATCATTTCGACACGCTATAAATGATACAACATTAGGAACTGCAATCTACCCTTTTGCCCTGAATTTGCGGCGGTTAAAAAGTGTTATGTGGGTGTTAATCATGGGCGTATAAAACGTAAGCGGATGCATCCTTGGCGTCAGGATCGTTTTTCTCCGGCTGAAGCTGGAGTCTAGTCAAGGAGGATTCTTTTGTGCTCCTTCTGCTGAGAAGGTTGTTTAGCATCTTATCTTACGCATAAATATCAACAATTGTCAAGTATCATGTTTATAAACAATGAGTTTAAGCAATTAAAAAATCAATTTTCAATTATTATTAAGAATCGAAATTTTCATCGTTTTATTCACTTTTCCTGACGGTACTTAGCCCACCATCGATTTATTTCTTCTACTGATTTTGCATCTGTCTTGGGACAATCATAGGTTCCAAATTTGTATTTTGATTTGTTCCTGTAGGAGTTTATAAATTTGATGGCATATCCGCCAATATTTGTAGCATTGTCATCGGGAATGTTTGATGAGAGAACACTTACAACACATTTACATTTTTGAGTTGATTCTATTAGGGTAAGTAACGTATCAATATCAGCACGCTTAACCCAATCGTCAGGAAATTCGATGCCACTAATTGTTATGTAGTTGTCCCATGGATAGCTGTTGTTGTACGTACTAAAAGTTTTGATAAAAGTAAGGGGTGTAAAGTCGCTCGGCATCGGGTACGGCCACTCATTCGGATTTGCGTTCTTAATAATTGCTTTATTTTTAGATATACTATCTACGTTTGCATCCTTCGATATACTACGTATTGAATCTTCGATAATCTCAACCGGCTTATTTTTTAAGACAATATCTTTGTTTTCATTCTTCATCAATTTGGAATCGCTATGTCCAAAAGAAAGAAGAATGATAAACATCAAATTGAAAATGAAAGTATAGATTTTCATAGTAGTAGCTAGATTACAGTACGTTTGGCCCAATGTAGTCGGTTATGAATAGCACCAGTCAATCCGAATAGGCATCTTCGTGAATCTTATTTTCATTAAAAATAAGCATGTTCCATCACTCCTTCACCAAATACTCCGCATCAATCAGCACACTCTCGCCATTGTGTACTGCATACTGAAAACCCTTCGCTATCGCATATCCGCCGGTCTCGCCGCGCTTGTTGATGGCGAGGAAACCTACCTGGAAATCCTTGTGGTCGGGCTGCTGTTTTGCGAGGCGCTGAACGGCAATTTTACATGCTTGGGCGGGCGTTTTGCCGTTGCGCATTAATTCTACAATCAAAAAACTTCCGCACATTTTAATCACCGCTTCGCCCTTGCCGGTCGCTGTGGCTGCGCCTACTTCGTTATCGACATAGAGTCCGGCGCCGATAATCGGCGAGTCTCCCACGCGCCCGTGCATCTTCCACGCGAGTCCGCTTGTGGTGCAGGCGCCCGATACATTCCCATGCGCGTCGAGAGCGAGCATGCCGATTGTATCATGATTGTCCCGGTCAATTTTCATGGGTGAATACTGATGCTCCTTGCACCATGCTTCCCACGCGGCTTTCGACTCAGGCGTGAGTAAGTTCTCTTTTTTGAATCCATTAGCGAGGGCGAACTGCAACGCTCCTTCGCTGGCGAGTATCACATGCGGCGTCTTTTCCATCACCGCACGAGCGACCGAAACCGGGTGCATGATATGCTCCAAAAACACCACCGCGCCGCAATTTCCCTTCTCATCCATCACGCATGCATCGAGCGTAACGCGGCCGTCGCGGTCGGGGAATCCGCCATATCCCACGCTTTGAATCGCGGGGTCGGCTTCCGTCACTTTCACGCCTGCCTCCACCGCATCGAGCGCGGTACCTTTTTTCGAGAGAATTTCCCACGCGGCACTATTTGCCTGCACGCCGAAATTCCAGGTGGAAATAACGACCGGTTTGGTGGGTTTTGACGTGATTGATTCAGGCATAGAATTAACTTCAGGCATAGCAGTAAGATGTTCAGACATAGATATTCCTCCGGCGGCGGCTATCGTTGTCGCGAGAGCCGATTGTTTAATAAAAGTGCGACGTGTGGACATAGCTTATTTATAAGATGGATATGGAATTATGAGGCGTGAATTTCCGGCTTGTTGGAAGCCAACCGTAGAGGGCGAATGCAATTCGCCCCTACGCAATAACAATACAGACCGCTCCCACCTACAACCCAAACAGCGAGCGCATCACATCATCCGGACGCTCGTGACCCGCACGCACCTCCATTGCCTTGCGGCGGAGAGGATTGAAATAATAATAGAGATGCACTAGGATGCCATGACGGTCGGAAATTTCAAACGCGGAAATGGTGAAGCCCGCCTTGAGCTTGGGCACGATGACGGCATTGTTGGTCGCATGGTGGCGACTCGTAACTAATTGGAATCCTTCCGCTTGAAGAATAGAAAGTATATGCGGAAGCAGCGCAGAATAAATACCGCGATTCCGGTGTTCGGGGAAAATCGCGGTATTACACATATAAAATTTATCACTCGTTTCCTGCCAACCGAAATGCCAGCCGACAAACTCCTCCCTGCAGTAGAGCGCAATGCTCAGCCGGTACGGATTCCCCAAATTTTGACCAAGACGCTTCTGCGCATCACGTTCGGCTTCGGTGAGCGCGCCTTCAACATTAAAGCTAATTCCATCAAACACTTGCGCGCGGTGCTGCTGAAACAAAGGACGCATGTCGTCCCAGTGCAGTAATCGATAGGAATAGTCGCCAAAAAGTGGGGTAGAGTCCATAGATATTCTAAATCATATCAAATCGGCAATAGGGTTTCAATGCTTCCGGCACACGAATATGCCCGTCCTCGGTTTGATAATGTTCGAGAATTGCTACCATCAAGCGCGAAGTCGCGAGTCCGCTGCCATTTAATGTATGCACAAAATCCGGCTTGCCGCTTGCTTCGCGGAATTTAATATTCGCACGGCGTGCTTGGTAATTCTCGAAATTTGAACAACTTGACACTTCGAGCCATTTTTGTTCGCACGGTGACCATGCCTCAAGGTCGTAGGTCTTCGCGCTGGAGAAGCTCGTATCACCCGAACACAACAGGAGCACACGATACGGAATTTCGAGGGCATTTAAAATGTCTTCTACATCCGTAACTAAAAGTTCTAATTCATCATACGAGGTCGCAGGATGTGCGAATTTCACGAGCTCGACTTTGTTGAACTGATGCACGCGCAAAAATCCGCGGGTGTCCTTGCCATAGCTGCCTGCCTCGCGGCGGAAACATGCCGAGTAACCGCAGAATTTTTTGGGTAATTCATCGATGGAGAGGGTATCGTCGCGGTGGAAGTTCGTAATCGGTACTTCTGCCGTCGGAATTGCATATAAATCATCAAGCTCAGCGTGATACATGTCTTCCGCCATTTTCGGAAGTTGACCGGTGCCACGCATCGAGGCAGCATTCACCAAAAACGGTGGGAATATCTCATTATAACCGTGTTTTTCGAGGTGGAAGTCGAGCATAAAATTAATGAGAGCGCGTTCGAGCGTAGCGCCTTTGCCGACGTAAAACCCGAATCCACTTCCACTTACCTTCGCGCCACGTTCGAAGTCGAGAATACCGAGCGCTTTGCCGATTTCCACATGATTCTTGCGGAATCCTGTGTCGATACACTCGCCTGTGCGGCGCACTTCGATATTGTCGGCGGCTGATTTGCCGATTGGTACGCTCGCATGCACCATGTTGGGAATGCGCATGATGTGGCCGTCCATTTCTTCTTCGATTGCGCGGAGCTGATCGTCGTAACCTTTTATCGTATCGGATACTACGCGCATTTCTTCGATCGCGGCGGTCGCGTCTTCTTTGGCGCGTTTCATCACGGCGATTTCGTTTGAGACGACATTCCGCTTGTTTTTCAGGACGTCGACATCCTGAATAATTGCGCGGCGGCGTTGGTCGAGTTCGATGAAGGCATCTACATTCGCAGATTCGTTTTTGTTCGCAGTATTCGCGCGGACAGCATCAGGATTTTCACGTATAAATTTAAGGTCGAGCATACTAATTTCTTGAAAAATAAAACAAACAATAACTGCGAAAATAGGGAAAATCGCAGACAAAGCGGGTGTCGGTGAGAAGTTAGGCGAAGAAATTCATCGGTCGCAATCGCAAGTAGAACCGTCAATTGCTCGATTGAGCGGAACGAGTTACCGCGGGTGGGGCTATGAGGCGCGTTCGAGAAAATAGGTTTTCATGAGTCCTTTGCCCTTGATTTCTTGCTCTCCTCGCTCGATAAAGCGGAGGGATGATGCGGGTATCGTGCCGGCGCCTGCCCCACGAATGGCTTGCACAAAATCCTCGGACACATGGATCTTACCGGCTACGCCATGGGATTCCATTCTGCTTGCGGTATTAACGGCATCGCCCCAAAGGTCGTAGGCAAATTTATTCTCCCCGATGACACCGGCGACCACACTGCCGGTATGAAGACCAATCCGCACGTGGATTTTCTCGCCGGAAATAGTACGGTAATTATCTATCATTTCAGATACTTCAAGCGCAAATCCTGCTGCACGCTCTGCATGATTGTCCAAGCGCTCGGGAGCGCCGGCGACTGCCATGTAAGAGTCGCCGATGGTTTTGATTTTTTCTAAACCATACCTAGAGGCGATGTGGTCGAATTTCGTGAAAATTGAATTGAGCAAGCCAACGAGTTCCTCGGCCGAGATGCGCGTTGAAAGTGAAGTAAAATCAACGATATCCGAGAAAAATACGGTCACACTTTGATAGGAATCGGCGATAAATGTTTCGCTCGCAATTAATCGTTTGGCGATATTTTCAGGGAAAATTTTCAGGAGAATTTTCTCGCGTTCACGGGTTTGGGCTTTCTCTTCGGCGAGCTTCCGTTCGAATCCAAACTGACGGAGATTACTCGTAACCTGTTCATTGTAAATACGTTCTCGTATCTTGTCATACTCTTTAAAACAGAGATACGCCTTCATTCCTTCACCATTCTCAGCATAGATGTCGGCTAATATTTTATGAAATTCACCGTTTTGAATTGTAAGTCCATGATACTCAATGAGTTCAGTAGCAATCCGTAAATGCTCGATTGCCTGAGTACTATTGCGGGCATCATACTCAGCTTCTGCGTAGAGTGTGCCGAGTCCGCCATGTGTGAATGCGATAAGCTCGGGCACGTGGAGTTCTTCGGCAAGGCGCACCGCTTCCGATAGCGCATCCATTGATTGGTCAAATTTTTTCAGGGCAATAGATGCGGAGGCGATATTGGTAAGGGTGGTAATTGCGCCGTGTACTCTGCCTAATTGTTTGCTGAGTTCCCGGGATTCTTCATGATAGACAAGTGCTTGATTATACTCATGTTGCGTCATGTAAATCACACCAATATTTCCGAGAATCGATGCCTGAAAATCGCTCGAACCGGACTCCCGGGCATAGGCAAGCGCCTGATGATTAAAGTCAAGCGCAAGCGCAAGGTCTTTAATTTGATGATACACATTGGCGATGCTGCTGAGGATGGAGGCAATCTGCCGCGTGCGTCCGGAAGATTCGGCGAGAGCGAGCGCTTTTTTGAGAAATTCAAAGGCAGACTCGACATCGCCGAGATCGGATGAGAGGAGCCCAAGATTCACATAATTTCGCGTTATCGACGCTTCATCACCCATAATTTCATAGTAGTTGAGTGCGCGGAGGAAAAATTCCCGGGCGTGAGCGAACTCAGCGAGCCCCTGATAATGGAGGCCAATATTCCCCAAAATCGAGGCGTAGAGTTCATTATTCCGCACCGAAGGGTCTGTATTTTCGAGAATTGCGAGTGCTTTGATATTCAGTTCGAGGCCTTCAGGATGCCTGCCCTGGCGTCCGGCGATCATCGCAAGGCGAGAGAGGGCAATTGGTTGCAGGTACGATGCATCGTCTCGTTTTTCAGCTTCCTGAAGCATCTGATAATAATACGCTTGCGCCTCTTGGAATGCAAATACCTCCATATACTCATCACCGAGAGAGCGGCATAGTTCTAGATACGCAAGCGAGTCCGGGTTCTCCGTGTTCAGGCGTGCGAGGAGTTCGCCGATGCGTGGATTTGTTTCTGTGCTCATGGGTTGTGATTACTCTTGATGATACCAAGTACGTGACTGCTGTTTTTCATCGGCAAAAATACATGTTTTACTCCTACCTGAAAGTGCTTGCATAATTGTTGAGTATATTTGAAATGAAATAGCTCAAGCCCGGCGGCCGTAAATTCTTCTAAGAGACTTGTTTTGCTGTATGTAACCCACGTTTTTTTGCTTGGACGGCAACGGGTGACCGCAAAATACGGCTTGGAATTTGCGGAACGGGAACAAAAAATTGAAAGTATGTATGAAATCTGATGTGACACGACTACCATTAGTACTTGGCATTACGGGGCATCGCAACGTGCGTCCGGAGGATGTGGGCGTGCTGCGGCGATTAATCCATGAGTTTTTTGCCGACGTGCAGGAGGAATACCCGCACACGCCGCTCATGCTCATTTCGCCGCTGGCGGAAGGGGCCGATCGTATTGCGGCGGAGGTGGCATTGGAGTCGGGAATTGACCTGATTGTGCCGCTGCCGATGCCGGTACGACTCTACGAACGTGATTTCGAGAGTTGGGAGTCGTTAGGAGAATTCCGTGGACTCTTAAAACGAGCGAAGCATGTGTTTGAATTGCCACTTATGGAGGGCACGTTTGAGCGTGACGTAGAGCACTACGGCGCGCGCCGGGACGAACAGTACGCGCTCGTCGGGGCGTATGTCGCGCGGCATTGTCAGATTTTAATTGCCCTTTGGGACGGCGTACCATCGACACTTGTCGGCAGCACGGCGCAGGTGGTGGAGTTCAAGATTCACGGTATTCCCTCCTCGTATGCGCATCAGAGTCCGCTCGACATCGTCGAGTCCGGTCCGGTGTATCACATACTCACTCCCCGCAGCGGCACGCAGAATATTCCGAATTACAGTCTGACGACGACGTGGCTATACCCGGAGACGGACAATCAGAACGAAGCCGAATTCCAACGTATTTTCCGGAGAATTGATGGGTTTAATGCTGATTGCACGCAGCATGCCGAGACGGTTACCGCGCAAAAACCGAAGAGTAAGTCGTATGTCCTGCCGCCGGAAATAATTGCCTCCATGCCGGACTCTCTGGCAATGAACCTCGACCGTTATGCGACGGCGGATGTGCTGGCAGGGCTGTATCAGAAGCGAACGCTGAAGACGCTTCTCTGGCTCTTTGTCCTGGTCTTTATTGTGGTGTCGGCACAGGTGACGAGTTTTATTTTCACCGGCAATCCGTGGGTATTACTCACCTATATCCTTGGACTTACGGCAGCATACACCGGATATTTATGGGCACACCGCGGTGAATTTGAAATTAAATATCTTGATTACCGGGCTCTAGCCGAGGGGCTCCGCATTCAGCTTTTCTGGCAGATAGCCGGTCTCAAGGACAATATTGCCGAACACTACATGCGCAAGCAAAAGGGCGATCTTGACTGGATTCGCGATGCGGTCATTACCTGGAGTATCCCGCTTGGTGACTACCGCAACGGAGATTTTCAGAATGACGACACGCTCGGCGAACGTCTGCAACTCATTGGTAAGCATTGGATTGATGACCAGTACAACTATTTTATAAAAACAGCCGAGCGAGATAGTTCCAAGCTGAAATTACTAAAAGCCTGGGGTAATATTTTCTTTTTCGCCGGACTGTCACTCGCCACTCTCGAGACGTCGTTCGATTTTCTTCTTACGCATAATCCCCTTACCCACCTGACGCTCCTGCTCGGCGTGGTACAGGTATTCGGTGCGCTGCTTCACGGCTATGGAGAGAAGCGACTTTTCAGCGAACAGTCCCGTCAATATACGCGCATGGGTACATTATTCGCCAATGCAAAAAAATATTTCATGCTTCAACTCAAGACGTCAAATATGGAAGCCGCGCAGTCACTTATTCTCGAGCTCGGCAAAGAAGCACTTATTGAGAACGGAGACTGGGTCATGCTGCACCGTGAGCGTCCGATGGAGGTGCCCAAGGCAGGATAAATTTTTCAAAACACTTCCCACCTCTTCACGTCAATGGCCAAAATTTTTTTGGCAATTCTGCCTGTTCAATCTATTGTATCTATGCTTTTTCGCTCCGCCATTCTTCTGTCATTTCTGCTAACATCCTTATTCATCAAAGCTCAAACTACTTCCGACATCCGTGGCACCGTCAAGGATCAGGCCGGCAAGCCGCTTGTGGGTGTGACGGTATTTATCAAGCTCCTTGAGCGGGGCACACAGACCAAAACGGGAGGAAATTTCACACTCACCGGGATTCCCAACGGTACTCATCTGCTGGAAGCACGTTTACTCGGCTACGAGTCAGCCCGGCAGACGATTACTCTCTCCCCGACATCCAAAAAAGAATTTACCTTCTCTCTGAATCAATCATCCGTTCAGGTCAAGGAAGTCGAAATTACCGCCAGTCGCCGCAAGCAAGAGCAGACCGACACCCGCCCGAGTATCCTCACGATTGCACCGAAAGAAGCGAAATTTAAAGCCGGCGCGGCAGAAGATGTGCTGCGGTCACTGCAGACCCTGCCGGGCGTCGTCGCTCCGAATGATTTTTCATCACAAATTATCGTGCGCGGGAGCGGTCCGGACCAGAATTTAATTATTATGGACAATATCGAAGTATTTAACCCCTATCGTTTATATGGTTTTGTGTCGATGTTCAACCCCGAGACCGTCAGCGGTATCACCCTCCTGACCGGCGGATTCCCGGCCAAATACTCGGATCGTCTGTCGGCGGTGTTAGACATTACCAATCGTGAAGGCACGACCGAACGCAGTATCGGCGGCAAGACGAATATCAGCTTGACGAATGCCAATCTCGTGCTCGAGGGCGGCCTGCCGTTTTGGGATGCGTCGTGGATCGTCTCGACCAGGAGAACGTACTACGATCTCATTGCCGGACCGATAGCCAAGGCGTCCGGCGCAGTCGATGGTGATATCGCTCTGCCGAATTTCCGGGATATTCAGGGCAAAATCGTACTCAAGCCGTTTACTAATCATACCTTTATCCTCAACGGTATTTCCAGTCGGGATAATACCGAGCTCACCTCCGGCGCTAATCGCTCGCAGGCCGACAGCATCAGTTTATTTGATAAATCTTTCAATGATGTGCTCGGATTTACCTGGCTCTGGACTCCCACCGACAAGCTGCTCGCGACCACCACCGTATCGTATTACAAAAATGTCGGGTCCAGTAACTTCGGCGGCACGGGAGGTTCGAATCAGATCTTCGGCGACAGCTCAAGCCGTGAGAGTATTCAACGGCTGCAGGATTCGCTGCGCAAGGCAGGACTCGATGTGCCGACGCTGTACAGCATTGAGGGAAGCCAGAGTTTTAATTTTCAGAAGACTTCCATCAAGACCGAGCTTGGGTGGAAACTCTCACCCGAACACTACATCGAGCTTGGCGGCGCACTTGATTTTATCACCACAGGCGTTGATTTTGAGATAATTCTCGACCCTCGCCTTCTGGCATTGCGGGCTTCCAATCCCCGGATTGCTGCTTTCCCGGAGTCCTTCGGCACGTCGATCGACTATGCGCGGAGTAATATTTATATTCAGGATAACTATAAAATTACTAAAGCACTTACCCTCACGCCCGGATTACGGCTCGACCGCTTTGAAATCATTGGCAGAACGTATCTTTCGCCACGATTATCGGCGAGCTATGCGCTTGACTCGGTGACGACTCTCCGTGGCGCCTGGGGCTTGTATTATCAATCACCGGGCTACGAAAAGCTGTTTGACCGGCAGGTGTTTTTGGACTTAACGACGTCGGCGACTGAATCCTTACTTGCTGAAAAAGCAACGCATTACATAGCCGGTATCGAGCACATGCTGAGTCCTGAATGGCAGATTCGGGTCGAAGGATATTATAAAAATTTTGATGATTTAATTCTCCAGCAGAAGCTCCGCGGCACGAATTACCGCACCGAGCGCATTGACGGCAAAGACATTACCAAGCGCGAAGGGTGGACTGCGCCGATTGCCTTCGAGGGTGATTCCCTCACCGCGACACCGGTCAATAATGCGACCGGGAATGCCTACGGCGTGGAGGTTTTCCTCCAGAAATTACAGGGTGTGGGCGATAGTCCGTTGTATGGTTGGTTGTCGTATTCGTTTGGTTTTGCGAACCGTTACCGCGACGGCTTCACGATTCCGTTTAATTTTGACCGGCGCCACAATCTCAGTATCACCGGTGGCTGGAAAGCTGCTTCATGGCTTGATGTGAGCTTTACCTGGGCATATGGCACAGGATTCCCATGGACGAAGCCCGTCGGTATCAAGCCGCGTATTATTCAGCAAAAAGACACACTTACAGGAAATAATATCGCTAAAATCGACGAAGACTGGCGCGGTGTGGTCTTTATCGTGGACCGTGGTGGCGATGAGAATCTCAATCAGGCACGTTTGCCGGATTATCACCGCCTCGACCTTCGCGGCACGACATATGCTGAATGGTTCGGCTGGGAATGGAGCTTTTATTTGGATATCATTAATGTCTATAACCGCAAGAATATCCTCGCCGAGAATTACCGTGTCAACCGCCAAACCCTCGAGATCGAGACCCGCCAAACGGCGATGCTGCCAATACTTCCCACGATTGGGATTAGTGTGAAGTTTTGAGAAAACGACCTATGTTCCGGGAGCAATGTCCGGCCACACCATTTTGAAGGTGTTGCCTGTATCTGCTTTTAATACAATCCGTTACGGAGTCATCGGCGTTTGTACGTCTATCACGACTGCACGACTATAGAATCGACCCTCCGGCAATTTATTATCATAGAGAATGATATCGCTGCCGACACCGACCGTCGCGGCATCGGCTCGCTGCACTGCATCTCGGGTGGCATTGGCCCGGCGGAGGGAAAGAGCTCGGACATATCCTGCATCGCCGGTTCTGTCGGCATAGCCGGTAATACTAACCTTTGAATCTTTTTTGATACGCGACGAAATAAAGCGTACAATAGCAATATTATTTCCTTCAATACTGGTTTTATTGAAGTCAAAGAGTATCAAACTATAACGATCATTTTCATAATTTCCGGTCACTTCTCGCCGTTTTTTCTGAATGGATCTGACGGCTACCTTCAGATTGTTTCCCGGGACGGATACCGAGCTACCTGCGCTATCACGTACCTGAAGTTCGCTTCTGATTTCCTCGTCAAGCTGTGGCGCAATTGTCTGATTATCGGCTAATTTCCAGTCAATAACCTGCGGAACTGAGCCATTGCCGTGCCGGTCAAACCCTTGCGTGCGTGCCGATGCCTGATACGACGACAGAGTCCAGTCGGATAGGGGTGAGTCCGGCGATGATGCCCGGAGATGGAATCGGACGGCCGGCGGATTCGCCGTACGGTCGATTTTTTCAATAAAAATCGGTTCGAGTATGTTCGGATTGTCCGAGTATATCTCTACTCTTCTATTCTCCGCCATCTTATCGGGTTCGTTCTTTGGTGTCGATGCTTTGTCCGGTAGCCCTTGCCTGCCCATTCGCACCCTTTTTTCGTCAATATTCCATACCTCCCACAAATAGTTCCTCACGGACATCGCTCGTTGTTCCGATAGAGTGAGCTGCCCCTTTTCGGCGCCAATATCAGCATTGCATCCAACGAGTGTAATCGTGGCTAATGGATTGTCAGATAAGCGTTTGCCAATAATATTCAGGATATTGAGATAGAGTTTGAGCGTTGAATCACGGTAGAGAGACTGCACCGAAAAACTCTGCGCATGCTGCTTATCGAGCCGGATATACCGCTCGGGTATCGTACCCGACCCCTCTTCAAAGAAAATATAGGGGAGTAACGGGTCTAATCGATTGGCAATAAATTCTTCAATTATAAACGTAGGATTGGGCACTTCTCTTCCGCCCGAATCGACACCGACGGCTGTAATGCTTGCCTGAATAGTTTGCTTCGGAACAAAAAGCGTATCTGTTCTGCTAAGGGAATGTGTGGTACTGCTGCCTTCATCTGTTTCTGTGGTGGTGGACTTCCTGCTGACTTGCCCAATTACAAGTGCTGATGTTGTGCTGTCATGGACAATGCGCAGGGTATCAATGTGCCATTCTTCCTTCTCAATCGCCGGTTTTGTAGCTGTGTGGGCAGGAGAATACATCAACGACAGCCCGAAGGTGAGGGAATTGACCTTCCATTTTTTCACTGCATCATCGCCAACGATATTTGTACCACCCACATAATACGCGCCAAAGGGTTCGAGAAAGAGCGTTCCTTGCCTATTGAGCCGCGCGCTGTAGCTGAGTGAAATCACCGGAGCAAGAAAAAGCGCGCTAGCTGCCTGCATAGTGCCGCTGAAGGTATTTCGTTCGCGAGAGAAACTATTTGAACCATCGGGATTTAAAAATGTTCCATATTCCGATGGCTGGGTAATTTTTTCGCTTTGCCGATAGTTTTTTACCAGTAAGTACGAGAGATTCAGTCCTACTTTTACACAAAAATCTCCACCGGGTGTCCATCGTAGCGTGGGTTCGATACCGAGTGTTCCGAGAGTAGCATCGAGGGTATGTTCAAATTCTCCCGGGGTAGGCACACCTGCAGCAATAATGGTGGTTTTTTCCAAGCTGGTGAATTTTCCATTCAGCGAATGATAGACCAGCATAGCCGACAGAGCATAGCGGTTATCGAGCACATGTTCATACTGCAGTCCATACGTGAATCCGCTTCCGCTACCATTGAAATAGCCGGGTGAGCAGCTCGGGCAGTCGGGCAGGCGCGTAAAGTCGGCAGAATGCATATTCATACCAAATGCTCCCGTGATACCATAGCGGTCGGAGCGTTGGTCCTGAGCGTGGAGACTCGCAGAAAGCAGCAATATCATTACCAAGAATTTCATGGGGAGAGTCCTTATTTATAGATCAGCAAGCGGTCGTGCCGTATCAGCGTGGGAGTGACAAGTCGCAGATAATACACGCCGGTACTAAAGTTTCGCTCATCAAGTGCGACTTGGTATTCGCCCGCTTCGTCAAAAGAATACACGTTCACAGCGGTACCATCGGCGGTATAGATCGTCAGTGTAGAATTCCCCTTTTCCGGTAAATGGAGGGTAATAGTCGTTGTAGCGTCATTCGGAGCGGACGAAAGCTGCAGAAGCGATGAAGTGGCAGCAGCAGAGCTTATCAGCCGGTCTCCTCCTTCGTGGCAAATACCAAGCAGGGTAAAAAGTCCGGATCGGGTGAGGATAGGGAAGCTGACTTTTGTTCTGTTTGAATCATAGAGGGAGAAATCAACGATATCGACAGTGCTGTTTTCAACGCTGCCGAGACCTACAATACAAGGGAGTTGGGCAATTTCCATTCCACTGCCGAGACTGCCGGCAATGGTGACGTAGATCGAGTCGTTCCTTCGGCGGCTCCGGAGAATGGCTGTCTCAGCCATGGGAGCAAGGATTGTATTTTGCATACGAAGCGTTGCCTCGAATGCAGACGCTATCGTATCGAGCCGTATGCCGTTTCTCATCAGATGCAGTACCCTTCTGTCTCCGGCAGCCCCTGAATCATTGGGAATATAGACCAAGCTGCTGCCCCCTCCACCGCCGGTGCCGGTGATGATTCCTTCGCCAAACAGCGGTAGCACCGCCGGACTGCCGACGCCGTTATAGGAGAATTCGACCGTACCACTCACCCGGCCGATGTCGTGTGGGGTAAAGCGCATGTACAATTCATGTGTTTCACCGGGGTTAAGGGTAAAGCTGCCGGCCGAACCGGTGCTGAAATCCCGGGTATTGAGATAGCCAAGCTTCGTTGAGGTGATTGTCACCGGTGTGGTGCCGATATTGGTCAGCACCGGAATTTGAAGAGAATCTTTGTATTGTCCTACGACTACTCTGCCAAAGTCAATTATCTTACCCGATAGACTGACTTGCGGCGCTATGCCTTCACCTTCGATTGTGCGTACTAGGGTATCTGATTGGGTGATAATGACTATTTCCGCAGTATGGAGTCCGACCCGATTGGGACGAAAGCGCACTTCTGCTGCTTTTTGGGACATGGCTCGCATTTGATAGGGCGGCGTGCCGGATACGAAGCGAAATGCGGCTGAATCTGCACCTCGAAAGCTAATGCTGTTTACAGTAAAAGGATACGAACCATAATTCTCGACGAAGTTTGTCACCGCTGAATCTTTCATTCTGCCGACAAGCACTTGTCCCATTATAATATCATGTGTTGCAGCAAGTGGCTCCGCGATAGTAAATACTGTATCCGACTGATCTTCCTGCACGATATTCTCGGTCATATTCCATAAACGAACGGCGCGGTCAGCGCTGCAGGATGCGAGGGTACTGCCATCCGGACTGAAGGCGACACCATTAACGACAAGGTTATGGCCAATAAGGGTGCGGTATGCTTTTCCGGTCGCCATATCCCAGAGCATTATCGTGTTTTCTAAGCCGCCGGTTGCAATGGTTCTACCGTCGGGACTATAGGCAATACTCTGCACGTGATGTCCGGTCATTACCCGTAATTGCTGCCCGGTGGCAATGTCCCAAACCCGCACGGTCATGTCATAGCTGCCGGAGGCGAGTGTTTTGCCGTCCGGACTGAACGCTAAACTCCATGCACCATCGGTATGGCCCGTGAGGGTGTGGAGTTCGGTACCGGTGCTTACATCCCAAAGCTTGATTGTCCGGTCACTGCTACCGGAGGCAACGATTCGACCGTCCTTGCTGTATGCCACTGCATGCACCCCATCGGTATGTCCTTTGAGGTTCCAGCGTATCTTCCCGGTGGCTACATCCCATATTTTAAGAGTCTTATCCCCGGCTGAAGCCAAAGCAGTGCCGTCAGGACTGAAAACTACCTCCTGAACATCGCCGGTGTGGCCGGAGAACATGCGTAAGAGCTGTCCCGTGGCTGCCTTCCACATCATAATCATAAAATCTGTTCCACCGACAGTCACGACCGTATCACCGGTGGGACTAAATGCCACCGACCGTACATACAAATTACTTGCGAAAATAGATTGACTTATCTGGCCATTACTTACATTCCACAACTGTAGTAGATTGTTGGCTGTTCCGGTGGCAATCGTTGTACCTGTCGGACTATACGCCAAGCTGAACACCGCATCCGGGCAGTACCCCAGGATGCGGTCTTGCGCGTTGCTGCCTGCTCCGCCGCCGTCGCCCGACGGCTGCTGTACTCTGACTAAGCAGTTGGTGGAAGCAGGGCGCGGCACAGGTGACCACGAATACTGTAATCCTGTGGCTTTCGGAGTAATGGGCAGCCATGATGCACCACGGTCGATACTGTAATCAATTCGCACTGTATCGGTTGGCGAAATTCCTTCCCATCGGATAACCGTATCGCTGCCGACGGCATAGATGTCGCCATTGTTTGGCTGTGTGACTTTGAGCGTCGGCACGGCAGGTCGGATTCTTCCATACCCTCCGCTTGCATAAAAAAACTGCGGACATCGGTCATTTTCTACTAAAAAACGGGTAAATGCAAAGCCGCTATCCGATGCAGAATAGCTCAGAGTGAGGGTGCGACTTTCATTAGGATTGAGTGTAAAGACAGATGGTGTGAGGGAAAAAGCAGGATTCGACGGTCTAATGGCATTCACGGCAAAGGTAGCATTCCTGGCTGTCACGGTGATTACCTGTGTGACGGCGCTTCCTATCGGCGGAGCATCAAAATGATAACTCATCGGAGAAAATTCGAGATATTCGAGTGCTTTTGGAGATGCTGTATAATAATTCGTACTGCTGCGATTCTGCCAGGAAAGTGAGACATTGACGAGTTCTTGGCTACAGTGAGTATCGCTTTGCCATTCAATGGTACATGGTGGTTCACCCTGAAACACATGCTTTTCTCGTGCAGCTATATCGTCTGCCGCCGTTTCGGAGGTAATTCCGTCATAGAGTGCTCCACCGGTATATTCGGCAATTTCCCGTAATGATGTTTTGATACCGTTCGGGTCTGATTCAGGACGTGAGTATATGACGGCATAGAAGGTAATGGCGTATTTGGAACATGTATCTTTGCATCGTTGAACTTCTTGCGGTGTCAGAGGATACCACCAGGCATCGGTATAAAGAACGGCAATTTTTTTGTATTTCCCTACTTTTGCTACGGTGAGAAGTCCGGTCAGCGGATTAAGAAGATGCTCGACGAAGTCATTTTCACCACCCGCTTGTACAAGATCCACACCATTGAGAACCGCCGTCCGATCTGTCGTAAGGTCCTGCACAATTGCGGCCCTGTCGTTGCAGATCTGAAGAGCAAATTCCGAGGGAGGCATCGCTACGGCTGAGCATAATTGGCGCGCCGTCCGCTTGCCAAGCTCGACCGGCACCTTCCCAAAATCACTGACCCCCATAGACCCCGAAATATCAATACTCATTGCTACCGATACATTCTCTAGGGGCTTCGACGGAGGACAACTAATCGCCGTAATTGTACGCTGCTTACCGTCTTCCGTGAGGCGAAGCTCACCCGCTCCCGGATTCTGCACACGGTCTCCGGCATCGAGAGCATAAAATTTCGCCTTCATCTTCGGAGACGCTGTTGTGTCAATGTCAAAAATACTGATATGCTGACCATACAAAGAAGTGGCGGATACTATCAGCAGGAGGAAAGAGAAGAGATGTTTCATAAACTTGACCGATTACCATGAAAAATTATCATGTACCCGGGGAAGCAAGGATTCCCACTCGGGGTAGTAGTGTAATCTACAAAAAATATTTACAACATTCTTATTTTTAACAAAGTACCAAGAGTCAAACGCATCTTTCGACTGCCCCCTTAATCGAATGAGCACCGAGAAGTATGGATAATACGAAGTGCCGATGGAGATGTAGGTACTCACAAAGAGAGAGAGGTGTGTACTGGTAGTGATGGTGGTGTAGGGTGTTCTACCAACCTATAGATTCCACCCAAAATTTCCACGTATTCACCATCAGCCCGCCTGCTTTTCTTTTTCCTTCAGAAAGAAAAAGAAGAAGAAGATGCCGTCTAAGATGCCGACGAGCGTGAGGGAGATGGTATCCCGGTCGAACCACGAGGCATACCCGCCTTCGGGTGAAATCAGGCGTGCTACCTGTCCGGTAATCGCCCAGAGAATGGTAAAGGCGAGCCCGAGAATAATTACCCCGAGAAAACCCTCGCGGACATTGGCATCCTGCCAGCGCTTGGTAAAAGCGTAAAGAGCAGCAAGGATATGGAGAAGAAAGATGGCATTAATAATCATTTTTCGTAATTTCGATAAAGTTTTAACTCAACACATACTGTATTCAAGCGCAAACATATGGAAAATGCATCGAATTTCCGCCTTGTACTCGTGACGACCAACTCCTACGACAACGCCCAAAATATCGCCCGTATCTTAGTATCCGAGCGGCTTGCCGCATGTTGTAATATTGTATTAAGCACTTATTCCATATATGGTTGGCGTGGCGCTATTCGTGAGTCGCTTGAGGTGATGATCTTCATCAAAACATCTGCCGGTCAGCTTGAATTTTTAGAGCCCCGCATTCTCGAATTACACCCCTACGATGCACCCGAAATTATCGCAATTCCTCTCGAAAGTGCTACTCCATCGTATTTACAGTGGATGGCTGATTCCGTAAAATTTGACCGGGAGAAAGCAGAGATATGAGCGCCGACCGGTATGGAGAATTACTCAAACTCGTGCAGTCATTCGAGCAGGATTTCACGAAATTCTACCAGAAAGAAAATCGCGAAGCCGGTGTACGCCTGCGCAAGCACATGCAGGAATTACGTGATTATGCCCAAAAAATCCGGGACGAAGTGCAGGAATATCGCGCTGAATTTGCACCGAAAATTGACCGCAAAAAAAAATAACCCTGCCTGCTTTTTTATACAGCCCCCTGCTGCGGAGTATTCTTGATGACGAAGGTCAATAATTCGAGTTCACGGTATTTTGTACAGATAATTTCCGCATACTCCTCCGAGTAAAATGTATCGACGAGGAATCCATATCCGCCGGCCGAGGGCTTGGGCTTGGCATTCGGCAGGAAGGTACGCACAAGCCGTTCTTTCTCCTCACTTTGCGGCGCTATATACACCTCATACATTACCTTCGGCTGCCCTTCTTCTCCTACATAATTCATCAGCATTCCGTTCATCTCCGACGACACAAGCGCCTCCTCCGCCGAGACTGACTCGTCGATATTGACGAGCGCCTGAATTGTATCCCGCAGCTGCGCTACCTGCTCGACAGGCGGCGAAATCGCTAAATATTCCTTTACACTCTCGCGCAAAGTAATAAAACTCCAATTTTCACTCTGCCTGCGATAACGGCCGATATCGTCAGTCGTGAACGGTATCCCCCATGTCCGGGCAAATGTCTCGATAAAATGCATCTCCCGCTTGTCTAATGTGTCGTCAATCATCGCAATCTGCGCGAGAATGGCGATGATTTTGTCCGAACCCGCCGGCTTGAAAAATGACTTTGCAAGATCGCCGACTTCCGCACGCTCCAGGCGCAGCGAGATGAGTATCAAATGCCAGATTCCCTTGCCGCGCTCGCCGCGTATCCAGAATCCTGCACCGATAAAAATCACTAAGACATTGACCGGTATCCAGATAACAAGGTCGAAGATACCCTCAAGCTGATGATCGACAATATAAAGAATCAAGAGCGGAAGAATCGACAGCAAGCTCAGCGTCTCTGCCATTATCGACTGCGACTCGGCCACGACGCGCTCATGCTTGCGCTTCCAGAGTTTGTTGATTTTAAGATAGACCTCGACGAGAGAAAACAGCAGCGAACACCAGACCAGAGCACGAAGCAGAGTAATAAATGTATCCATAGCTAATTATAAGCAGAGAAGAAGCATTGCAATGAACGGGAAGAATGGACGAGAGAAAGGCAGCACGGCAGTAACGCTAGTCGCTAAGCAATCAACGGGAAAATTACGAAGAAAACACAAGTTCACCAAGAAGCAGACTCCTGCTTCTTGGTGAAGTATTGTCATCGTTGAGCTCGTGTGGGTAATGAGGGAGGGAACCGGAAGATGAGAGCGTTCTACAGCTAATAGTCGATATATTGTTCGGAAGTATAGGACTTGCCTTGTTCGTCAGTACAAGTCACTTCTAGCCCAACGGTATAAATACTCGAACCATACACAGCCACATCCGAGACGCTTTTGGTAAGTGTAGCAGAGCTCGACGGCTGAATGGACCCTATGGCTTGGGTTTCGTTTACCATCGTTTTTAGCTGCATCGATCCATTACAATCCACTCCAATCACCTTCATTCTGCACGTCACATTTTTGGCAATTCCATTGCCAAAATTTTTAACGGTATAGGTGAATGTCGTTTGCATACGATTAGAATTATACCGTCTCTCTCCTGCAATTGAAATAGTAATCGATGGCGTTCGCGCGATCGGCTCGACCGGCGCCGGAGGACAATCCCAATAACCGCCGTCTTTACACCGGCAGTCTTCTACCCAGCGACAATCGGTGCAGGATGCAAATACCAGTGAGGCAACGATTCCGAGTGCGGAAACGGAGAGCGATATGCGACGTGTGCTATTCATACAAGAACCTTAGAAATTGAAAAATATCGTAGAGGGATTCGGTCAAATAGAAAGCGTGAATGCCCCAGTGAGGAGTGCCTGAGTGAAGGAGTGATGCACGACTATATGGAATTCACCGAAAAATTACGAAGAAAACAGAGCTTTTCCAAGCAAAGAATTATCGAGTACACAGTGTAGATTACACCTCTTTTTACCTGAAGTGGTATTCATTTGCCTGCGAAGTGAGAGCAAGAGCTGAAAAGTAGTACCAAAACCCGTCAAAACGCCGTATTTTTGCACTCGCTTATCAGGCGACGCAAGTGCGCCTTGCAGAATACATCCAACCTCCTAATCCAATACTCGTATGAAAATTCCTCTTTCCAAGCTCGCTCATGCCCGCAGTGGTGACAAAGGCGATGCGGCTAATTGCGGTGTGATCGCATTTCGTGAAGAATGGTATCCCGTTATCCGTGATATCCTTACCACCGAACGTGTCAAAAAACACTTCGAAGGAATCTGCCTCGGCGAGGTCGAACGCTATGAAATGCCGAATCTCTGGGCAGTCAATTTCCTGCTTCATAATACTCTCGGCGGCGGCGGCACGGTATCGCTCAAGCTCGACGCGCAGGGCAAAACAATCGCAACTGCCATGCTCCAAATGGAAATCGACGTACCGGACTCATTACTGAATTAATCGATGAATGACCTTCACCTGCATACGATGAGGATAGAGAGTCCGAGCGGCAAAGAAATCGTAGCCGATATACGCTCCTCGGCCGCATCCGACATTCCTCAGCCGGTTGTGCTGCTGTTTCATGGGTTTAAGGGATTTAAAGACTGGGGATTCTTCCCGTATGTTTCTTCCGAAATTGCGCGGCGCGGGGCAATAACCGTCTGCGGCAATTTCTCGCTCAACGGCTATGCTCCCGGCTCCGACAAGGTAGAATATCCCGATGATTTTGCAAGAAATACGATATCGTTAGAGCTTGAGGAAGCGCGCCTGACAGTGAGGAAAATTACTGACAGTTTTCCATCGGAATTCCCTCAATGGAATGGTGAAATTTATCTCGTCGGACATTCCCGCGGCGGCGGCATCGCCCTGCTGACGGGAGCAATGGAATCAGAATCTGTTACGAAGGTCGCAGTGTGGAATTCGATCGGGACATTTGAGCGCTTTTCCGAACGCCAAAAACGTCTCTGGCGGGAGACCGGGACCTTCGAAGTAGAAAATTCCCGCACCCATCAAACGCTTGGCATGAATGTTGATTTCCTCAATGACATCGAGCTCCATTCCCGGGAATTCTCTCTGACCGATGCGGCGCAGACACTGGGTGCGAAGCTTCTCGTCATACATGGCGAGCAGGATATGACCGTTCCCGTACGCGAGGCGAAGAAGCTCGCTGCGAGTAATGAGGCAATTACCCTGCATCTTATTCCAAATACCGGACATACGTTCGGCGTGGTGCATCCTTTTGAGCAGTCGACGCCGGCACTCGAGTCGGCACTTGACTATACCTGTCAATTTTTTGGCTTATCTGATTTATGAAACACACACTCGTTATCGTTTCGTTCCTCGCTGTCGCCGGTTGTGAAGTCTTTACCGTGGGTTCCAAACGCCCGCCGGTACAGGAAATCAATCAGCGTTCTGCTGTCGGCGCTGTGTATTTATTCAAGTCCGAGCTCGACAGTAATAATGCTCCCGCCGCCACCGAAGTGCTCGCCCGTCCGAATGGACGTCAGCTCTTAGCAATTGAAAAATATGAACTCTACGACGAGATGAATCGTCTCGGACGCCTTATCGCCAAGAAGCCGATTACCCTCACCCGTACCGATACCATATCGACGACTATGCAGCACGTGAAGCTCGAATTCGACTATCAGAAGAAAATGACCTTCACCACTCAAAAAATCGCCGATTCATGGTTCATCGTTGATATCGCCGAATAAATAACCCCAAGCGAAATAAAAAGCCCTTTACCGCATGATGTGCAGTAAAGGGCTTTTCAGTTACAACAGACTATCCTATTCAAATATAGTCTGTTACGCTTGTTGTTTGTTTTTAAATGCCTCAATTTTTTCGCGGGTATTGGCATACGCTGTGACCTCGCGATACGGCTTATCGGTCGCTGTGTCGAAGATATCGGAGTCGCGCACATCGATAGCGGTAATATCGCGGGAATTCACCACCCACAGACTGACGGCCTCACCGCGGCGTGCGAACTGCTCTTTGGCGAACGCAAGAGCGAGTTCGGGAGACGGCGCATGCACCGACCCTACATGCGTATGATGTCCACCGGTCTTGGCCTGATGAAACACTTCATACGTTTGTGTCTGATCGAGTGCTTGCTTGGGAGCAAATTCTGTATCCGGATGCTGAGGCACGGCGGCTCTGTTTATCCGCGGGTCGAGTGATGTAAATACTTGCATTTCATTCTTTCTGATAAATAAAAAACAGGGATGAATGGACTATTCACCCCTGCAAAAATACAACGTTGGTTGAGCTCAATATATGACAAAAGTCATACAAGGATTTTTTTCTCGGAGCGTTACGATGCCTCCATTATGAGAGCGGCACGGCATAGCTCATCGTCGGCTTTACGAGGGCAGCGCGCACCCAGCGGCCTTCTTCTTCTGCGCGGCGACGCACGGCGATGCGTTCTTTGTTGCACGGGCCGTCGCCTTTAATCACGCGGAAGAATTCATCCCAATCGGGGTCGGAATACGTCCACTTTTTCGTTTCGGGGTCTTTTTTCAGATTTTCATCCGGAATTGTGAGTCCTAATTCGAGAATTTTGGGTACGTATTGATTAAAAAACTGCTGACGCATGTCGTCATTACTTGCCATTTTTACTTTCCAGCGCATGAGGATTTCACCGTGTACGGAGGCCACATCCGGCGGACCGAAGAAGTGCATGATCGGTCTCCACCAGCGGTTGAGTGCATCCTGAACTTGTTCGCGTTGGAATTTCGTGCCCGTCGCAAGCGTTACTACATTATCATACCCATAGCGCAGGTGGAATGATTCTTCCATGCAGATACGTTCGAGCGCTCTGCAGTATGGCGCATAACTTCCTTTAGAATTAGTCACTTGATTAATAATCGCCGAGGCATCGATGAGCCAGGCGATGACCGCGGTATCGGCCCATGTTTTGGCGGGATAATTAAACACATTCGAGTATTTCGACTTGCCGGAGATGAGGTCATTGATCATATCTTCGCGGGTCTTGCCGAGCGTTTCGGCGGCATTATAGAGCAGCTGACAGTGTCCGCTTTCGTCCTGTACTTTCGCCATGAGCGCCATTTTGCGTTTGAATCCCGGCGCGCGGGTGATCCACGTGCCTTCCGGCAGGGCGCCGATAATTTCGGAGTGTGCATGCTGCTCAATCATCCGGATTAATTGCCGGCGATATTCTTTCGGCATCCAGTCATTGGCTTCGATTTTTTCACCGCGGGCGATTTTGGCCTCGAACTCTGCGAGCAGCACCGGATCTTCGCCGGCGAGCGGGTCTTTTGAGGATTTGTCGATGATACTTACATTACCGTACATAGTCGTTCTCCTAAAAATAACACATTACTTAAATGATTTAGAATCGCTTTTGACGTATTGGAATGAGTAATAGCCGACGGGGTCGGTAATTGCCGGCACAAGCGGCTTGCCTTTATAAATACTTTGGAGCTGCATCTTGACATATTTGCCTTTAGCAGTGCGGACGATGAGGGTTTTATTTAGATTCGGACTCGCTGTATGTGCTGTGGGATTGTACGTATAGAACCCATTAAATGTAATAATTTGGCTGCCTTTTGTCGTATCGTCCGAGCGTAATTTGGAGTCATCACCGACGGCAGTCACGAGAGTAAATGAAGTATCTGCCACATAGCCTTTCGTCTTGCCGGCTGCATTTCCGGCTGTCGGAGAATTAAGGAAAATTGCTCCGTCAGCAAGGAATATTTTCTGGAAAATTGCTCCGGTAGGATCATAGGGAATGAATTTGAATTTGATATCCCAGGCATCCGTTCCGGCTTGATTGGCAGGTACGGTAGCATCGGTATCAAACGAATAATACAGCCACCCGTCGGTCGAGTCGGGGGTCATGTTTTCTTTTATAGAAGTAACTATCACCGCCGGTTTTACCGGGTCATCGGGATTACAACCGATTATCACCGATGCCGTGAGTGCTAAAAATAGCAGGAGAGACTTAAACGTGGACATACGAGATCCTTATAAGTATAAAAAATGGTATTAAAAGAGTCAAAGCAGCTCTTTATGAACGCAAAAATATCATTTATTACCAAGGTGGAAAAGAAGTTTATGCATGGCCCAAACCTCATTCCGGGGATTTCGCCGGCCCTTAATGCGGTGTGGCTCCGTCGGCCGCCTGCGGCGTGTACGGCAGGCGTCCGTCTAAGTTCGCTACATGCCACGCCGTACGTGTGCAGAGCTTCGTGATATCGACCAAATGCGCAAAGTCAATTTTGGATACTTCATCGCCCACCTTGTGATAGTCGGCATGCTCACCCGTAAAGTAAAACAGCACCGGAATTTTCTTTTTTGCAAAATTTGCCTGATCGCTTCTGAAGAAGAAGTTTTCGATTGTATAATGCAGCTTGAACGGCTTTTCGAGGAGCTTGTTTTCTTGCTCATTGATCTCACTGAGCTCCTTGCAGCGAGTATTGCCGCCGATACAGAGCGAGTCGCCGACAATTCGCCCGATCATGTCCATGTTGAGCATTGCTACACAATTACTTAAATTCACCGGAGGGGTTTCGGTGAATGCCTGCGAACCGAGCAGCCCCTTCTCTTCACCGCTGAAAGCGACAAATATCATCGAACGTTTCGGCTTTTCTTTTGCCCGTGCGAATCCCTCGGCCATGAGCAGCACGCCTGTTGTTCCGGAGGCATTGTCATCGGCACCGTTGAAAATCGAGTCCTTCGCCGGGTCATTGGGCGTAGAATATCCGACATGATCATAGTGCCCGCCGACGACAACAAATTCGTCCGGCTTTTCGCTGCCGCGGACCATGCCCATCACATTACGAACCGTGAATTTCTCTTCTACGGTTGCAATATTTATTTCCTTAATTTTACAGGTAGATATATCGAATGAGTGCGGCTTGTACAGCGAGTCTATTGTTTTCTGCATTGTTTTGACGGCATCGGATGCACCGAGAAGAAGGCGCGTCACCTTTTCACCGCAGTATGCTATCGGGAATTGTGCTATCGGTGAGTCTTTCGAGGATTTCAATTTCACGGGTAAATCATGGGACGAGACGGCAGGATTAAGTAATGGCCAATTGGAAGCACGCATGCGCTGACCACGGGAGGGTTCACCCAAAACAATCATCCCCACCGCTCCCGCTTTGGCGGCTCGCAGTGCTTTTGCCTCTGTCATCATGTAGCGCATGCCACCCTTTCGCCACGAGAACACAGAAGATGTATCATCTGCTTTCGGCGCGCCGCGCATGACGACGACAATTTTGCCCTGTACATCCATGCCCGCATAATCATCATAGCCCTGTTCCGGAGCCGATACGCCATATCCGACAAATACTACCTTCTTGTCGGCTACATGCCCTGTGCCCGTATTGTCATGCGGCGTAAAATCATCTTTGACGGCAATTTCTATCGTTGAGTCGCCGATCCCAAGACGCAGTACGGGCATGTCTTTCAGATTGGTTCTGAAGACGGTATAGGTATGAAAGTACGAACCCTGCACCGGCTCAAGTCCATATTTTTTAAATTGAGAAGCGATATAATCGGCGGCTTTTTCGAGTTCGGGACTTGGCGTATTGCGTCCCCGCATTTCATTGGAAGCCAGATAGGTAAGATGTTCGCGAGCAGCAGGCTCGGCGATAATGGCAAGTGGCGGCACGGGTGCAGGATTGGTCCAGCCGGCAATAGCAGCCAGAGAGAGAGCACACACACACGCAAGACCGAGAGTAGAGAATAATCGCATACGCAGCAAGAAGAGTAGATAAAAAAAGAGGCAGGAATAATCCTGCCTCAAAATTAAAGAAATAAATTCAGAACGAATGAATTTTGCTTACGGCGCAAACTCCTTATCGTCAATTGCCGGATTGACGTCGTAGGAGAATTCATGAGAAATCGTAAAGTTAGGATTCTCGGTCGATGATTTTTTCGGGAACATCACGCCGCCGACATTTGTGTAATCGCTGAATTTCACCGTGACCGGCATTGCGCCTTGCGGCTGCGTGACGGTGCGTTCTATCTGAGTGAGAAGAAAGGTCTTTGCATCAAAATAATAGACTTCCTTGTCGCTCGAAGGTGTGGTGATATTCACCACATATTGTCCGTCTTTCTTCGCCGTGACTTCGGCTTTATACCCCAGATCGAGCAATTTCGCGCTCATCAGGATCGTGGCTTCCGTGCGTTTTTTGGCTGCTTCCGCCGGTGGAAGCTCTTGTGCGGGCTGTGGAGCGCGTGCAGTCCATGCTTTATCGCCGCTGACCCATGAGTCTTGCTTCATGACTTTGAGGTCCATAGAAGTTCTTTCCATGCCCGGTGACTTGAGCTTACGGACGAAGGTACCTTCTAACTTCTGCGGACCTGCTTCGAGAGCTGCTTTCGAAGAAATGATAAGGGATTTCACAGCATCAATTTTGTCTTTACCGCCGAGGGCCTGTATGTGTTTTTGGAATAAATCCTGCACGCTGATATCGACTTTTTCGCCGGCGACCATTGGCTCGAGGTCGAGGGAATATTCAACGACAGGACCCATTTTTTTGAGTACCGGCAAGACGTCCGGGCTGCCGACGACGATTGTTGAGGTCTGATCTTTGCGAAGGTATTTCTGGGCTGCTGCTTGGACTTGTGCCGGCGAGAGAGCCATAAAGCGCTCAGGATAGGCTTTAATTTCAGCAATCGTACGGCCGGTATAATCTGCAAATTGCAGGAGATTCGCAATGAATTCCGAACGCTCGAAGCTCAGCAGGTAGCGTCCGACGATATAGCGCTTCATACGGGTTAATTCTTCATCAGGGACTTTTTCGGTGCTCAGACGCTCAAGCTCTTGCTTGATAACAGCAATAGCCGAGTCTGTCACGGCATTACGCACATCGGCCATACAGGCGAAGCGATTCATGTTTTTACCGCTCGTCATAAACGCGCCGGGCGTATAGGTATAGGAATATGTCTCACGCAATGTACGGAAGAGGCGTCCGCCGAAGCTGCCGCCCATCACATCGGCGCAGAGTGAGAGTGTCTCAAAATTGGGGTCACGATACGGCACACCGAGCGAGACAGTCATAATTGACGACTGCGCAGAGCCGGGACGCGGGATAAAATACGTACCGACCGGCATCGGAGACGGCGGCGGTACTTCGGCTTTCGGCACATCGCCTTTTTTCCAGTCTTTGAGTGCTTTTTCGAGCATTGGAATGAGATCTTTTTCGGAGATATCGCCTACGATTGCGAGTGTCGCGTTATTTGGCTTGTAGTAGGTGGAGTGGAATTTTTTGAGGTCTTCGACCGTAATTGACTTCACCGACTGGTCTGTCCGGCGGCGGGCATTCGGGTGATTCATACCGTAAATCACCTTGCGTGACATAGCAGCCGCAATATTATTCGGACGTGATTTTTCCTGCTTGATTTCGGCTAGAACCTGAGGGATCATTTTGTCGAGTTCTTCCTGCGGGAATGTCGGACGGATGATCATATCCGAAGCGATGGAGAGCGCGAGCGGGAAGTGTTTTTTGAGACCGCTGAACGACATCGTCGAGGCCTCACCGACCGAACCTGACTGAATGCCGATAGCGATACTGTCTAACTTTTCGGCAATTTCGAGAGCAGTGCGCTTACCGGCACCCTTGGTGAGCATATCGGCAGTAATATTAGCGAGTCCTGCTTTGGCGCCATCGGATGTTTCACCCGAGCGGATTTGGAGTGTAAAGGCTACAGTCGGCTGCTCGTGATCCTCGACGAGGAATACTTTCAGGCCGTTTTTGAGCATAATTTCTTTGTACGGAGGGAACGAAATACTTTTTGCCGGCAGCGGGTCAGGACGCTTGGTCACATCAATTTTCTGTGCAAGTGCCACTGATGAAAGGGCAAGAAAGAGAGCAAGGGAACGAATAAGCAATTTCATAATAGAATAAATAGTAAATGATTGAAAAATTAATTATTTCGCTTTTGGCACATAGGTAATCACAACGCGCTTATCGGCAGCGAAATACTGCTTGGCTACCCGCTGAAGGTCTGCCTTCGTCACTTTATTATAATTTTCAAGCTCGGTATTAATCACGGATGCTTTGCCGAAATACGTATGGTATTGAGCAAGTGCCTGTGCTTTTTCGAGGACGTTCTTTTTACCGAATACAAATTTATCCTCCTGTGAATTCCGTGCTTTCTGGAATTCTTCGTCCGTTACACCGTCTTTTTTGACTTTTTCGATCTCTTCATAAATTGCCCGCTCGACATCGCCCGATGATTTACCGGGAGCGACAATACCGACGGCAGCAAGCATACCGGCATATTGCAAGTCTTGCAAGAACGAACCCGCCTGAACCGCGATCTGATCTTTATCGACAAGGCGCTGATAGATACGCGAGCTCTGACCACCGGATAAAATTGTATTCAACATATCAATTGCATACGAGTCGGGATGGCCTTTTTTCGGGCCGCGATAGCCGATATAAACTGCCGGGAGCTGCGCTTTGTTGTCCTCGACGGTCTCACGATATTCGCGGGTGATTTCCGGCAGCTTGAACTCTTCGCGGACAATATCGGCACCCTTGGGATAAATCCCGAAATAGGCAGCGACATATTCTTTGACTTGCTTGGAGTCGAAGTCACCGGCAATGACGAGCGTTCCGTTGTTGGGCTGATAGAATTTATTATAAAACGCCTTAAACTCATCTATCGTCGCCACATCGATGTGCTGTGCCGAGCCGATTGGCGTCCAGCTATAGGATCCGCCTTCGAATAAATTCTTAAATACTTTCTCGTTCCACCCGCCATATGGTGTATTCTCATACCGGTTCTTCCGCTCTTCTTTCACCACACCGCGCTGCGTCTCGACACCGGCCGACTCCACATGCAGCTTGCGCATTCTCTCAGACTCGATCCAGAGGGCGAGCTTAATTTCATTCGACGGCACTTCGAAGTGATAGACCGTCTCATCGAACGACGTATAGGCGTTGAGCGAGCCGCCGGCTCCCTCGATATGCTTATCGATAGTCGCCCGGGGAATATCATCCGTAGCTTCAAACATCAAATGCTCGAAAAAGTGTGCAAAACCTGTTCGCTGAGGATTCTCATCCCGAGAGCCGACACGGTAATGCAGGACGGTAGCCACGACCGGTGCCGACTTGTCCTGATGCAGGATCACATGCAGACCATTCGGCAGGTCGTATTCTTCAAAACGTATAGCGTTCGATTGCGCTGCGGCCGTGAGAGTCATAATGGCCATGGCAAGGAGGGCAGCCACCGGTAATCGGCGACCTAAAGGCGAGTAGAACATAGTACTTGAGTATTAATGAAACATAAATGTAATAGTTCAGAATTTCCGGCAATGATACGCAGACATCGGGACTCCGGGTAGAGCCGATACTCCCGGCGGCTGCGACGACGACCGTCATTATCTGCGACGCGCGCAATTCCTCGAATTTCAAGGAATTTCAATCAGCAGCACGCAAAAAAAGTTCGCGCCCGTACGGACGCCTCAATTGCAAGTTACGAATTTATTTTTAGGGCTACACGCCGCGCGCTTGCGGGTGCCAGATAAACTTGTGCATCTGGAGCTGCATCCGAACATTGAGTTTGTCGGTAAGTATCCATTCTGCAAGGGTTTGAAATTCGAGCGAACCAAACACGCATGAAAACAGCACCGCCGCACAGCGTTCGGTCAATTTGTAATTTTTAACAATTCCCACCGCCCAATCGTAATCAGTACGCGAGGCGAGCACGAATTTAACTTCATCATGAGGGCGCAAAATTTCGAGATTGGTATAGCAATTCAGTGGGGTCATTTTGGAGTCCGGCGCCTTCATATCGAGGATGCGGATTACCCGATCATCGACAAATTGGGTATGAATATGTCCCCCGGTTTCGACGGCGACAGTATAGCCGGCATCACAGAAATATCTCATCAGCGGATAGACATTTTCTTGTTCGAGCGGTTCACCGCCGGTAAACTCCACAAAGTCACACCCGAATTCCCGCACTTTGTCAATAATTTCCCGTCCGGTCATCGTGATTCCACCCTTTCGCCTATCGAGCGCATACGGCGTATCGCACCAAGCGCACCGAAGAGTGCATCCCTGCAACCGCACGAACACGCATCGCATACCGGCGCGCAGGCCTTCGCCCTGCAATGAGTGGAAGATCTCACTTACTTCGTAGAGGAGTTCTTCGGGATTGGATATATTGTGTACGGCTGCTGTGGGTTGTTTTATTTTGCTCATTTTTTTGAAGGACTTGAAGGGACTTAAGGGACTTAAGGGACTTAAGGGACTTAAGGGACTTAAGATCGAATGCCAGAAACACCACTTACCGACTTACGACTTACGACTTACTGGCTTACTACTTACAGACTTACAGACTTACAGACTTACAGACTCCTTGCCACATATTCCTTTACATCAAATTTCGAGGCGCAGCCATTGGCGTTCATGTAGCGAACTTTGCCATAGACCGGCCGGTCGAACCACGCGCGGTCGTGCACGCCGCCGATACTCCAGGCGATGCCGGTGTAGCCGTTTGCGTCGCGGCCGTCGAGCTCGTATTTGTCATTGAGTGCGATACTGATTGCGAGGGCTTCTTCGGGAGTGCGGGTCCATTCGAGGATTTTTTTTGCCCAGTACATACGCAGGTAGCCATGCATTTTCCCGGTAGCGGTGAGTTCGGTCTGGGCTGCATTCCACAGTGGATCATGGGTAGCTGCGTGCTCGAATTCATCGAGTGAATACAGATATGCCCGTGGGTCTGCGCGGTGCTCATCGAGGGATTTTTTGGCCCAATTCGGAAAGCCGTCGAAGGAATCGTAGTGGGGATTGTAGAAGCAGAAGTTATCCGAGAGCTCGCGGCGAACGATTAATTCCTCCAAAAAATCATCCTTTGCTGCTTGCTGAACATGCGCTGAAGACACTTCCAATGCAACGCGTTGCGCAGATATCTGTCCAAAATGCAGATAGGGCGAGAGATTGCTCTGCGCGCCGGCATTGGGATCATTCCGACGCTCGTGATAGATATTTATTCCTTGGGCGATAAAGCGTTCCAACTGTTTTTGTGCTGCCGTTTCACCCGGCACGAGCCAGTCAATTTCTCCGACCGAGGTATCGACGCGGAGACTCTCCCACACTGCTGTCCAGTCGATTGCCCGGTAGTGTGTCCAGAGCTCGGGCTGTGATCTGAGCGCCGGAAAATCTTCCAAAAACTCCGGCAGCAGGCGATGGATTTTCGGGCGCAGGGTATAGGCACCGAATTCTACTTTTTGGGAGGCAAGCCGGCAGGGAACGATATTGTGGGCATCGACTTCGGTAAGTGGCACTCTCAGACGCTCGGCAAGTGTTTTTTTCCAGGCCCTCTTGATCCTCAGACTGTCAAAATCACAGACCACATGCGCGACGGTAAACGTGTCCACAAATTCCGGCAGCACCGTATCGGCTGTGCCCATGAGGAGGCAAAAGGCGATATTTTTCTCGCGGAGAGTGCGCTCAAGCTCTTGGAGCCCACGCAGCATGAAGCCATACTGACGCATTGTCGCGCCTAAGAATCCGGGCGAAAGGCAGAAGGCAACCACGAGCGGTGCGTTGGCAGCCAGTGCAATTTCCTGAGCATGGAGCAATGCCCAGTTATCGTGCGCACGCTGATCGCGGCTCATCCAGTAGAGTATTGGTCCTCCGTGATTGGCCTCCGGCTCATTCGTGCCTGCTGTCGGGAGTCTGGTAATGCGCTGCTGTCGTATCATAGTATGTTGATTCACTTCGACTTGTATCGTAATGGAAGAGTGGGGTTAAGATATCGCCAGACGAATAATATCATCCTGTATATTCATTTGATACTGCGGATTGACTCGGTGGACATAGCTCCGTAATTCATCAATCGTCGGATAATCACCGGTACCGTTAAAGAGCCGGGCGTCGTCGATGAGCATGACATGGTGCAGGTCATTATGCTTAAAAATAGCGTCTAATTCTTCGTAAATCGGACAGTTTTTTTCCCCTTGTGCGGTAATTCCCCAGGAATAATGCCCGTCGAGCCAGAAGAGTGTGCGCTCCTGCAGGGTCGGCACTACATCATAGAGTACTTTACCGCTATCTCCTTGAATCATAGTAATATGTGGGAAGTCGGCAAAACGCTTAACGGCATTTTTCCATAATTCCTGTGACAGCTCGATGCTATATAATCTCGCAAATATATCCTTCAGCGCCCAGATGGTATTACCGAGGTAGGTGCCGGTCTCGACGAGGATTGTGCAGCCATACTGCTTCTGATACCCTGCAAGTATCCGGTGCTTGATCGGATCAGGCGGCGGAGCAGGACGTCCGCTTGCCTCCCACTTTTTCAAAGCCATCCGATCATTGTAGGCGCTGTAGGCCATCCGGATACGACGTTGCGGCTCGACCGGCAGGAGTCCGACGACTGATTTGACGATTTTTTTAAGCATTCTAATCCTTATGTGAGAGTCTTATGTGTATTTTTCCTCTTCAAAATTACGGCATTATCGAATTGTGGGAAAGGAATTTCACACCGCCGGTCTCCATGAGTGTATATTCCCTCCGGCGTACAGGAAGATGTCCGGAAGGGAGCCGGGAAGACACAAGCGAACGTAACATGTTTTTATACAGAAGCTTACACACCCACATCACAACCCTCCCCCTTACCGGCTGCACCGTGCCGGCCGGCAAAAGCGGAGTGCTGCCGAGAAAGAAAGCCGAACGATTTTCCCTGCTTTTTAACATTCTCGGCAAATGGCTCTTTCAGGTCAGGATAAAACCGTATTTTTGTCCTTTAAATAGTGAATTCTGCGTCCTCATAATTCCATAGTGCGGCGGTGCATACGTAGGTTGCCTCTCCTCTGCGAGGAGCTTCAATCACCGGTCATCGGATCGGACCACTCCCCGGCGGGGGAAGTGTTTTCTGAGTACGGCACGAATTTCACGGCATCGGTGGGGAGTTCTTTCTGCAGGAATATTACACAGTTAGACTACATTCATCAATTAACAGACATTCTTTATTGAATTAATCTACTACTCCATGACACACGAAGACGTACATGACGTGCTCCGGCAGGCGGCCGAACAAATGACGATCGGCCATTACAGTGAGGCAGAGCAGCTTGCCAATACTGTCGTTGCTTCGACCCGGCCAACGGAGGAGGACCATACCTCTGCCCTACTCATTATAGCCGATTCAGCCAGAATGCAGGGCAATCTTGAGATTGCATTTTCGATTGCGGAAAACGCACTCGAGCTCGCAGAGCTTCACCATCATGCCGTCAGCAAGGCACAGGCGTGGCAGATTCTCGGTATGGTATTCTGGCCACAGGGTTCGTACGACAAAGCACTCGAATACCTCGGCAAGGCGCATGCCGCCCACGAATCTCTTGGCGATACCATCGGCGCAGCGCGTGATACGATGAATATCGGTATTGTCTATGCTTCGATCGGCTCCTACGACAAAGCGCTCGACTTTCTCGGCAAGGCACTTGAGGTCTATGAAGAAATTAATGACCGTTCCGGCATTGCCCGCGTCACCGGTAATATTGGCGGTGTCTATGCGCGTCTCGGCTCCTACGACAAAGCACTCGAATATTTCGGGATAGCTCTTTCCGTGCATGAAGAATTAGGCGAAAAATCACTGGTCGCCCGGATTATGGGGAATATCGGACTCGTCTATGACTCGCTTGCCTCCTATGACCTTGCCCTCGAATATCACGGCAAAGCACTCATGGTTCACGAAGAGCTCGGTGCAAAGTCAGCCGCCGCACTCGTGACCGGCAATATCGGCGGCGTCTATGCGCAGCTCGGCTTTTATGATAAAGCACTCTATAATTTCGGCAAGGCACTCGCCTCCCACGAAGAGCTCGGCGAGAAATCCTCGGTCGCGCTCGTTATGGCTAATATGGGCGAACTCTACGCTACCCCGGAATATGATGGCTATAATGTCGCCAAGGCAGAAGAGTATATGTTTAAAGCAGTAGCCGTCTGTGAGGAAATCGGCTCTAAGCAGATACTCTACAACGTTCATAAGTCGCTGGCAGACCTCTACAAAGCCGAAAAACGCTGGGAAGACTTCGCCACACATTTCGAGAAATTCTACGAGATTGAGAAAGAAGTGCAGAGTGAGGAAACGAAGAAACTGTCGATCAAAATTGCATTTGAACGGAAAGTAGCCGAGCAGGAAAACCGCATCGCCATCGAGCAGGCGCGGTATGAAGAAATTACCAAACAAAAGCATATTCTCGAAGAGCAGGCAGCGAAAATCCAGCTCGCCAATACAGAGCTTCATGAAAAGAACCTCGAGCTCTATACCACCAATATGCGCCTCGAAGAAGCCAATAATTTCAAAATGAAAATCCTCGGAATTGCCTCGCATGACCTTAAGAATCCGATCACGGCATTGAATCTCTACGTTCAATTCCTGAAAAATTATACCAATACCATCCCCGATGTGGCGCAGATATTAGAGTCTATCACCGCATCGTCGAAGCGCATGCTCGATATTGTGGTGAATCTCATCGATGTCGCCGCCCGTGAGCTTGGTCAAATCAAGCTGCAGTTCTCCTCGCTCGACCTTGCAGCCATTACCGCCGACGTGATTGCCGATTATCTGCCGCGGACGACGGCCAAAAAACAATCGATTAGCTTTCAGTTTGACAACGACTGCCGGGTCGAAGCTGACGAACAGCGGCTCCATCAAGTACTTGATAATCTTATCAGTAATGCCGTTAAATACTCCGAACACGGCAAAGAAATCAGGGTGACGGTGAAGAAGCACGAAAAGACCGTAACGATCGCTGTCATCGATCAGGGGCTCGGACTCAGCGATGAGGATAAGCGTTTGCTTTTCCGGGATTTCCAGAAATTATCCGCCCGACCGACCGGCGGGGAGGGTTCGACCGGACTCGGCCTCTCGGTCATCAAGCATCTCATCGAGCTTCATGGCGGCAGAGTATGGGCCGAGAGCGAGGGCAAGGGCAAGGGCAGTACATTTTTTATTGAATTGCCCATCTCTCAAAAGCCGGCGTAAGAATTCCATGCCGCACTCGACGCTCTACAGCCGGGATACCTGCACTTCCCTGCCTCTGTGGACACTCGGCCGATGGTGGTGTGAGCTCCGCGATGGTGTCAAGAGTAGTAGTGTGACGCCACCGCCCCGGCGCGCGAATACATTGTACCTCTACGATTCCGACAATCCTACATCCATTGCAAGCCGTGTATGTATATTGAATAGCTGATGATTACAATCTTCTCCGGCAGAGAGGCCTTCTTCTATGACCATACATGAGCTCCATGCCATGATTTATCTGGCAGACAGTGAACATCAATATGAACATTACCACGAAGCCGGACAGATAGCAAACGATGCGCTATCTACTCTTGCGCCACCAAGAGATGATACTCCCCAAGAAGTCCTGCTCATTCACGCGCAGCTCCTACACCATGTCACCTTTTCTCAGCGCCGGCGCGGATTGGCGCAAGAAGCGCTGGCAACCGCTCAGAAAGCGTATACTATCGTTAGCAGAACCAACAGCTTACCCGACCTTGCACGGGCTAATGTCGATCTCGGAGCCGCCTATCATTACCTTTTTGACTATACGCGTACCATTGAATTCTACAGCGTCGCTCTTGCTCTCTACGAGCAGCTCGAAGACAAGAAGGAAATTGCCTTTACTCTCTCCCTTTTCGGCGTTACGTATGGTAAGACCGGGAATAACGTCCTGGCATTGGACTATTACACAAAAGCCGTTGCAATGTATGAGGAAATCGGTGAATTTACCTCAGCAAACAACCTCTTGATAATGATCGGTAGCGTGTATAATGCTATGAGTGAATATTCTCAAGCATTAGAGTATTACAACAAAGCAATCGAATATTATGAATCATGTTCCAACAAAAGAATGGCATCCGGAGCGCGAGTGAATATCGGGCGGGTGTATTCCGCTCTTGGCTCGAACGATATCGCCTTAGAATATTTCCAGCGAGCCCTTGATGATCTTGGTGATGGTAGCGATGGCTTGCAATTTAAAGCTGTAGCTACCTCGAGTATAGGTGACTTGCTTTCGGGTTCGGAAGATAATTTTGCCGCCTTGGAGTATTATCAACAAGCATATGCACTCTTCCATAAGCTTGACGATAGACGTGGCGCAGCGGCTACCCTAATTACTATCGGCAGCTTGTACATCGAGCTCGGTAATTATGATAAAGCACTCGAAATTACCACACAAGCGCTCGCTGAATGTGAGGAAATTAGCGATCAATTTAATGTCGCTGCAGCAAGAGGAAATATTGGATGGATTTATGCCGACATCGACTTCGATGGGTACAATCCTCCACTTGCCGAGGAGTATCTGCAAAAATCTCTCGCACTCAGTGTGGAAATCGGCAATCAATCACTCCAGTGTGAAATGCTTGGCCATCTTGCTGAATTATATGAGCGAGAGGAACGCTGGCAAGACTGCACGACCTATCTCAAGAAATATCATGCAGTAAAAGACGAAATGCACATCATAGAAGCCCTAAAAATCGCCGAGCGTATAGAACATCAAAAGCAGTACAGTATCGAACGAGCACAGGCAAAAGCCATGGAAGATGTACTCCATAAAGTACTTCCGCCAAGCATCGCAACACGCCTGATGAAAGGCGAGAAAATTGCCGACTATTTTGCGTCCGTCTCCATCCTCTTCGCCGATATCGTCGGATTCACCCCTATTGCAGCCCGAATGCCCGCCCGGGATGTGCTCGCTTTCCTCAATTATGTGTTCGGAGAATTTGATAGAATTTGCGAATCACACGGTTGTGAAAAGATCAAAACTATCGGCGACGGCTACATGGCAGTAGCCGGCGCGCCAATCGAATGCCCCGACCACGCCGAGCGTATCGCGCGCGCCGCTCTCGAGATGATGGGTGAAATCCAGCTCCCGGAGGATATTCGCGCGTCACTTCCTGATGGCGCTATCTTCACTATTCGTATAGGGATACACTCGGGTTCGGTCTTTGGAGGAATCGTCGGAGAGAAGCGCTTTGTCTATGATATTTACTCAGACGCCGTTAATACAGCAAGCCGCATGGAGTCGCACGGCGAGCCGGGGAAAATTCATGTAAGCGAAGAATTTATGCATGCTCTCACTACTGCCGCTGCTGACAGTAGTACAGGTCACGATACGTCCCAACGACCTCAATCGCCCTTCCACTTTATCAAGCGTGGCGGGCTCGATATCAAAGGCAAGGGCAGAATGAATACCTATTTTCTGGTAAAACCATGACCCACGACGAGCTCATGCACCATCTCGCTGCGTCGGAACGTGCTCAAAAAGAAGGAGCATACGATGAGTCAGTACGCCTTGCGACAGAAGTGCTTGCAGCGTTGAATACCGGCGATCCGCTGCCTGATATGCGTTCGCTGCACGATAGTGCAACACTCCGCACCAAAGCACTGTTGTGTTTGGTAGCAGCACGCAGAGCACAGGGTAATTTCGAAGAATCATTGACGTATGCAGAGGAAGCACTTGCGATAGCCGAAGAGCACACGCTCACCACACAGCAGGCAAATGCACTGGCTGCCATCGGCATTATCTATTACAAGCTCTCCGACTTCACCCGCGCACTGCACTACTATCACCATGCGATGCAATTGAATGAAATGCTCGCAAATAAAGAAGGGCTTGCCGGTATTTTCAACGCAATCGGAATATTGTACAGTTCACTTACACAGTATGATCAGTCACTGGAATATTTAGAAAAGGGCTGTGAACTCTATGCCGCACTCGGACATCAATTGGGATTAGGAGCTACTATTTGTGCAATCGGTAATATTTATCTCGATAAAGGCGATTATCACACTGCTCTCGACTATTACCGGAAAGCACTTGCAATCAGTGAAGCAATTGGCAGAAAATCCGGTATCGCTATCAATAGCGGAAACATTGGCACCATCTACGAAAAACTCGGAGAGTATTCGCAGGCATTCGACTATTATCAACAAGCCCTGACTATCAATCGCGACATAGGAGCTCATGAGGGAATTGCCGGCGACCTGGGAAATCTCGCCTCGCTCTATGCTACCGAAGGATTCAGTGGGTTCTCACTAGCACAGGCGGAGGAACTCTTCCTCAGGGTGATTGAAATGGATTCCCGGCTTGGACTTAAAGAACATATCATTGTTCAATATCAAAGACTTGCCGATGTGTATGCCCGCATGGAACGCTGGCGCGATGCCTACGAGTGCACGACGAAGTATCTGGCCCTCAAGGAAGATGTATTCTCCGAAACTGTCAGGCGGGAGGCGCAGAATCTCTCTGCCGAGCGCAAGGCGGCCGAACGTGAAAAGCAGCGGCTCGTCGCACATGCCAAGCACCAAGCTACCGAACAATTACTCCATAATGTATTGCCCCCAAGTATAGCCGCCCAAATGCTCACCGGCAGCACACTCATTGCCGAAAAATTACCCACCGTTTCCGTACTCTTTGCCGATATCGTCAATTTCACTAAGCTCTCCCAAAGCATTACTCCTGAAGAACTTGTCGAAGGGTTAGACAGAATATTCAGCACGTTCGATGCTCTCGCCGAGAAGCATGGACTCGAGAAAATCAAGACGATTGGCGACGCGTACATGGTCGTCTCCGGCGCGCCGATTCCCCGCTCAGACCATGCCGAAGCAATAGCACATTTCGCGCTTGACATGGTGGAAGCGATGAAGGAATTTCGGTCAATTTCTACCGGTGAAGAAATTCAAGTACGCATAGGAATTCACAGCGGCGAAGTGGTCGCAGGAGTCATCGGCAAGAAGAAATTCGCGTATGATTTGTGGGGCGATGCGGTGAATACGGCAAGTCGGATGGAGTCGCATGGCGAAGCCGGGAGAATCCATGTATCGGAGGAATTCAAACATGCCGTAGAGACGTTGCATGCACCGTCTCTACAATTTATCCGGCGCGGCGAGATCGACATCAAGGGCAAAGGCATCATGAAAACATACTTCTTAGAACATCTATGACCAACGAACAGCTCAGCATACAGCTCAAGGCACTCGAGGCGCTTGTAGAATCCGGCGGGGAGTATTCCCTGGTAGAATCGCGCGCACGGGAAGTACTATCACTACTCTCCATGAATGCCGATGGAACAGGTGAGTCGGGCGATGCTCACATTCAAGTACTGCTTACCCTCGCCCGCACATTTTGGCAGTGCGGCTTGGCGCAGCATGCATTGCCGTGGGCGCAGGAAGCACTCTCGATTGTTCTCAAGCAAGGGAACAAAGAAATGCAGGCAACTATACTCGGAAACATAGGGTTACTCTACACCGACCTATCCGAATGCGACCGCGCGCTCGAGTATTATGACCGCGCATTGTCGCTTGCAACAGAATTGGGAAATAAGAATAGCATGGCGACCACTATAGGCAATATCGGGCTTGTCTATATGGAGCTTGCCGAGTACACGCGAGCATTAGAGTATTACCGGCGAGCCCTTGCACTCTTCGAAGAATTGGGCAGCAAAAGCGGCATGGCCACCCGAAACGCGAATATCGGAATGGTCTATATGGAGTTTGCCGACTACCCGCGTGCTTTAGAATATCTTCAGAAGTCCCTCGCGCTTGATGAAGAGCTCGGCAACAGGCACAGTATCGCCGCCAATCTGCATAATATTGGCGTCATTCTTCAGCGTATGTCCAATTATCCGAAGGCCTTGGAGAAATTCCATCAAGCCCTTGCCATCAACGAAGCAATTGGCAATAAACAATGGAAAGCAAATAATCTTTCGAGTATCGGGAATGTCTATCTGGCGCTTGCAGATTATCAACGGGCATTAGAGTATTTCAAGCAAGCACTCGCCTTAAGCGAAGTATTCGGACGCGATGGCGACAGGGCGCATATCATCGGCAGCATCGGCAGTGTGTATTTGAACTGGAAGGATTACCCGCGCGCACTTGAGTATTTCCGTCAGGCACTTACTCTTATGGAAATGATTGGCAGTAAAAGCGGTATCGAAATCTACATCTCCAATATCGGACATGTGTATTTACAGCTCGCTGATTATTCTGCTGCTTACGAACATTTTACGACGGCTCTCGCTATTTCCGAAGAACTCGAGAACGTGCGCGGTTTGGCAACCAATTCCGGCAGCATCGGGCTGCTCTATTCAAAAGAAGAGTATGAGCATCATGACACAGACAGAGCGAAGGAATATTTGCTGAAAGCGCTGTCGATGTTTGAGGAAATCGGTGAACGGAAAGAGCAGTACGAAACCCACCACTATCTGGCGAATATGTACGAAAAAGAGAAAAATTGGGAGAATTTCGCCTTTCATTTTAAAAAATTTCATGACCTAAAGGATGAAGTACAAAGTGATGAAGCAAAGCAGCAGGCCGAGCGTCTCGACTTCGAGCGCAAAATGGCAGAGAACGAAAAGCTTCATGCCGTAGAGCGGGCAAAGCATGAAGCCACCGAACAATTACTCCATAATGTATTACCCCCAAGCATTGCCGCCAAAATGCTCACCGGCAGCACACTCATTGCCGAAAAATTACCCACCGTTTCCGTACTTTTTGCCGATATCGTCAATTTTACCAAGCTCTCCCAAAGCATTACTCCTGAAGAACTTGTCGAAGGATTAGACAGAATATTCAGCACCTTCGACGCGCTCGCCGAGAAGCATGGATTGGAGAAAATCAAGACGATTGGCGACGCGTACATGGTCGTCAGCGGCGCGCCGGTTCCGCGGGTCGATCACGCCGAAGCGATAGCACAATTTGCAATAGAAATGATGGAAGCGATGAAGGAATTCCGGTCAATTGCCACCGGTGAAGAGATTCAATTGCGCATCGGAATTCACAGCGGCGAAGTAGTCGCCGGCGTGATTGGCAAGAAGAAATTCGCGTATGACTTGTGGGGCGATGCGGTGAATACGGCAAGTCGGATGGAATCGCATGGCGAAGCCGGGAAGATTCATGTGAGCGAGGAATTTATGCACGCTTTGTCATTATCGTCCTTTCAGTCCTTTTGCTTCCAAGAGCGAGGCGAAATGGACATCAAAGGGAAGGGCAGGATGAAAACATATTTTCTCGAAAAAGTCTGAATCAGGATTTCCAGGATTTAAGGATGAACAGGATGAGAGTGGAAAGTGGTAAGTGGTAAGTGGTAAGTGGTAAGTGGAAAGTGGTAAGTGGGAAGTGGTGAGTGGGAAGTGGTAAGTGGAAAGTGGTGAGTGGAAAGTGGTAAGTAGAAAGTGGTAAGTGGTAAGTGAAACGCGGAAAAAACAAAAACAACAATCATAACAATCATAAAAATCACAAAAATCAAAGTTTAGACAAATGACTCTCTCCGAACTCCAAGCCCACATAGACAACGCAAACACAGCAGCCACCAACGGCACCTACGACGAAGCGGAGATGCTCGCAAACGAAGTGCTCACGGAACTGGATACAACAACTGACTCGGCAGCAGGGTTGTTGAGCGACGTCCAAACGCTCCGCGCAAACGCCCTGCTCTCCCTTGGCACGACAGCATGGCGACGCGGTAACTATGACACCGCGCTTGAACGCGCGCAGCAAGCCCTTGCCCTTGCAGAAGAACATTCTCTTGCCGATATCAAACCCAAGTGCTGGAATCTCTTCGGGAATGTGTACTGGAAGCTCTCGGACTCCCCCCGCGCATTAGAATACTACAGCAAAGCCCTTGCCGCGCATGAAGAACTCGGGCAAAAAGCAGATGCCGCTCGAGTAACCGGCAATATCGGGCTTGTGTATGCACATCTCTCGGACTACCCGCGCGCATTGGAATACTACGCCAAAGCCCTTGCTGTGCACGAAGAACTCAGGCAAAAAGCAGATGCCACTGGATTAATGGGCAATATCGGGATTGTGTATGCACATCTTTCGGACTACCCGCGCGCATTGGAATACTTTGGCAAAGCCCTTGCCGCACACGAAGCACTCGGGCAAAAAGCAAATGCCGCACGAGTAACGGGCAATATCGGGAATGTGTACACAGAACTCTCGGATCACCCCCGCGCATTGGAATACTATGGCAAAGCCCTTGCCGCGCTCGAAGAACTCGGGCAAAAAGCTGCCGCCGCAATCGTAATAGGCAATATCGGAGGTGTGTACGTAGATCTCTCGGACTACCCGCGCGCATTGGAATACTACGGCAGAGCCCTTGCCGCGCACGAAGAACTCGGACAAAAAGCAGAAGCCGCAAACCTAACGGGCAATATCGGCTTGCTCTATGGCAAGAAAGAGTTCGCCGGCTACGACCCGGTTCGCGCAGAAGAGTATCTGCTCAAAGCAATCGCCATGAATGAAGAGCTTGGCATAAAGAAAAATTTATATGAAAAACACAAAGCCATAGCCGGCCTCTATAAACAAGAAGAGCGGTGGAAGGAGTGTCAATTTCACTTTGAGAAATACCACGAGTTAGAAAAAGAAGTGCAGAGCGAAGAAGCAAAGAAGCATGCCGAAAAACAAGACACCGACAGGAAGCTTGCCATAGAACGTGCCCGCGCGCAAGCTACCGATGAAATTCTCGCCAATATCCTCCCGCCGAATATCACCGAACGCCTCATCAAAGGTGAAAAGAAAATAGCCGATGCCCACGAAAGCGTGAGCGTGCTGTTTGTTGATATTGTTGGCTTTACGAAGATGTCCACCGCGCTTTCGGCCGGCGAATTAATTGACCTTCTCGACATCGTCTTCACCCGATTCGACGTAATTTGCAAGAAGCACGGTTTGGAGAAAATCAAGACCATCGGCGATGCCTACATGGCAGTCTGCGGCGCGCCGGTAGCATGCGCGAATCACGCCGAGCGCGCAGCTCTTGCAGCACTAGAAATGCTGGAAGATTTCTCGATTGATGGTAATTTTTCCGCACCGATTAACGTAGGTTTTAGAATCGGTTTACACACCGGCAGCGTCGTGGCGGGAATCATCGGCGAGAACAAATATTCGTATGATATGTGGGGCGATGCAGTAAATACCGCAAGCAGGATGGAGAGCTATGGAGAGGAAGATAAGATCCATGTGAGCGAGGAATTTAAGCAAGCATTCCTTGGGGCAGACCGCCAAGAGCAGCCCCATGAGTCTCAAACGTCCCCCAAGACCCTCCACTTCCAAGAAAGAGGTGAGATGGACATCAAAGGCAAAGGCATGATGAAAACGTATTTTTTGACCAAACAATAGAACATGGTTATGAATTACACGAAAATTCAATCGATGATCGAGGATGTTCGCCGGAACTATGAACAAGGAAATATTCCGGAAGCCGAGCGCCTTTGCAGCGATATTCTGGCATCGCTCCCGGATTCTCATCCCGTTGATACCGAATGGAATCGTATTCAGCATCTGCGCGCGCAGACGCTCTGCAGCGTAGCCCATAATTATTGTCGACTTGGGAAGATTGATGATGCTGCATCCGTGGCTGAGCGTGCGCTCGCGATAGCGCTGGAGAGTACGAACACCGCGGATGCTGCCTCGGCCTACGAGGCACTGGCCAGATGCCGGCGCGAACGTGCAGATTTCACGGGGAGCTTGGAGTATTACACGATAGCGCAGCAGTTGTATAACGACACCGGCGACACAGCCGGCATTGCACGCGTACTCAACGGAATCGGCATTGTCTATTGTGATGGAAGTACCGATTATCCAATGTCGTTGGAATCGTTCGAGCAGTCACTCGCGCTCTTCAGATCGCTGGGTGTTCGCTACTGGATAGCCCAGAACCTGGGGTGTATCGCAAATGTTTATTACAACGTAGGATTACTTGAAAAATCATTAACGTATCTTGTTGACTATCAATCATTGAGCGAAGAAATAGGGTCGAAATCCGGTATAAGCTATTCCTACACCACGTTGGGTGCTATCTACATGGAGCTTGGCTACCATTCAAAAGCATTGGAAAACTTTGACCATGCATTGGCATTGGCTCTGGAAATCGGCGACAAAAGTAAAGCGGCCTCAGCGTTGGGAAATATGGGGAATCTCTCTATGGTAATGGGTGAATATGACAAAACCCTTGAATTTCTCAAACAATCTCTTGCGCTATCGGAAGAAATAGGCGACGTAGGCAGTATCGCCATGATGCTGAATTTCATTGGTGCGTTCTATTTTTTCACGGAAGACTATTCTCAAGCATTAGAATATTATTATAGAGCAATTGCAGTCTTTAACGGGCGAGAAATGAAAACAAGTCTCGCCATAAGCGTTGCGAATGTCGGGGAAGTGTACTGTTCGAAAACCTACGATGGATATGACCCCGCAAAAGCGGAAGAGCATATACGAAAGGCCATTGGCATCTTCGAAGAGGTAGGAAAAAACCCCTATGAATTCTATAAAATACTTGCTGATATCTATAGAAATGAAGGCATGTGGGAACAATCCGACACCACCTACAGAACATATATTGCGCTTGAAAAAGAGGTGCATAATGATGAAATGAAGAAAAAGACCGAACAACTGGAGCTTCAAAAAGTAATCGCCGAACGCGAGAAAGAAATTGCCATTGCGAGAGCTGTCGTTGATGCGAAGATGAGCGCCACCACTACATTACTTCACAAAGTATTACCTCCTATCATTGCCGATAGAATCATCAATGGCGAGAAAATTGCCGACTATTTTGCGTCGGTCTCTATCCTTTTTGCCGATATTGTCGGCTTCACGCCTATTGCTGCCCAAATGCCCGCCCGGGATGTGCTCGCTTTCCTCAATTATGTGTTCGGAGAATTTGATAGAATTTGTGAATCACACGGTTGTGAAAAGATCAAAACTATCGGCGACGGCTACATGGCAGTAGCCGGCGCGCCAATCGAATGCCCCGACCACGCTGAGCGTATCGCGCGCGCCGCACTCGAGATGATGGGTGAAATCCAGCTCCCGGAGGATATTCGCGCGTCACTTCCTGAGGGTGCTATCTTCAGTATTCGTATAGGGATACACTCGGGTTCGGTCTTTGGAGGAATCGTCGGAGAGAAGCGCTTTGTCTATGATATTTATTCCGATGCCGTCAATACGGCGGCGCGCATGGAGTCCCACGGCGAACCGGGGAAAATCCACGTCAGCGAAGAATTCAAACATGCCGTAGAGACGCAAAATATTGCGTCTCTACAATTCATCGATCGCGGCGAGACGGACATCAAAGGCAAGGGGCTGATGAAAACGTATTTTCTGGAGAAAATACCATGACACACCACGATATTCAAGCCATGCTTGATACTGCCGATACGCTTCTTGCTGATGCTCGCAGCTCTTTTGAAGCTTCGAAGTATGATGAATCCGAACGTTACGCGCAGGAAGTGCTTGATCTCCTCGAGCCCCATGCTGAACGGAATGATGTGGGTTCCGCACGTGACATGTCGTCGCAACTCTATGCAATTATTAATAGTATCGCTCATGCGTACAACCGATTGGTCACCATCAATGTTCCACGGTCGAACTACGAGCTCGCCCTCCGTCAGGCAGAGACCGGCCTGCGATACAGCGATCGTATCGGAAACGACTTACGCACTGCCCATCTTATTTCTAATATTGGAATTATTTATACCAATCTTGGCATGCTTGATAAGGCATTGGAATTCTACGCACAAGCTCAGCATCGCTACGAAACTCTCGGAAACAAGCAACAGGTTGCACTTGTTACCTTACGTACTGCCAGTATAGTACGTCAGCTGGGTTCCTACGATAAAGCATTAGAATATTTAACGATAGCGCTCGCTACACTCCAGGAAATCGGGGATAAAGCGGATATTGGTCACGTATTGGTATCTCTGGGAGTGTTAGATGGAACACGCGGTAATTACCCCGAGGCATTAGAATACTTCAGCAGAGCTCTTGCCATTCAGCAGGAGCTGGGTAATCAATCGGCGATTGCCCAAAGTATCGGGAATTCGGGCTGGATTTATCGTCATTTGGGCATGTACGATAAAGCATTGGAGTGCTTCCATCGGGCGTTAGCCATACAAACAGAGCTCGGAGAAAAATCCAGTATTAGCAGTGCCTTCGGGAATATCGGCGAACTCTACGCAATCCGGGAATTTGAGGGGTATGATGTTCACAAAGCAGAAGAGTACCTCCTCAAAGCTCTCCGGCTGGCCGAAGAAATTGGGGCTAAAACCGACGCAAATGAATTCCATCAATTCCTTTCCAACCTCTATCGGCAGGAAAAGCGTTGGGAAGAGGCAGACACTCATTTTCAGAAATTCTATATTCTCGAGAAAGAAATTCAAAACGAGGAAGCAAAAAAGCAAGCCGAGAAGCGGGAAATGGAGCGCCGGGAAGCAGAGAAAGAACGAGAAATTGCCATCGCGCAAGCGGCCGCCGATGCCAAACATTCTTCCACTACTGCCTTGCTTCACAGAGTATTACCTGAAAGTATCGCAACGCGCATGATTGCCGGTGAGAATGATATTTCAGACTATTTTGACTCTGTTACCATCCTCTTTGCCGATATTGTTGGATTCACCCCCATCTCTGCCGGTATGCCTGCCCATGTCGTTGTTCGCTTCCTTAATTATGTCTTCGGTATCTTTGATACCATCATGAAAAAACACGGTTGCGAAAAAATTAAAACCATCGGCGATGGCTATATGGCTGTTGCCGGCGCGCCTATCCCCTGCGCAGACCATGCTCAGCGTATTGCCTTAGCCGCACTCGAGATGCAACAAGACATCAAGCTCCCCGATGAATTTAGAGAATATTTACCGGAAGGTGTTACTTTAGGTATTCGCATCGGCTTGCATACAGGTTCGGTCGTGGGGGGCGTGATTGGTGATGAGCGCTTTGTCTATGATATTTATTCCGACGCCGTCAATACGGCGGCGCGCATGGAGTCGCACGGCGAACCGGGGAAAATCCATGTCAGCGTAGAATTCAAACATGCCGTAGAGACGCAAAATATTGCGTCTCTGCAATTCATCGATCGCGGCGAGATGGACATCAAAGGCAAGGGGCTGATGAAAACATACTTCCTGGAGATAGCATGACAAGCGTAGAACAAAACAATCATACAGCGACCCCACGGCTCCTCATACGGGCATTTGTACACAACGACTTACCGGCTATCCACGAAATTCTGAATGAAGCATTCGGTGAGGGGAATAATCAGTCCAATGCCGAGGAATTGCGCGAGCGAACCTCATGGCTTGAATGGTCGATCTTGAATCAGGAATGGTTCGTAAAGATGCGTCAATTCCCCTATGGTGACAGGGCTATCATTCTACAGTCAACGGGAGAACTGATCGGTTCGGTTGGGTATGTACCGGTCGCCGCTCCTTTCGGACAAATTCCGGAATTGGGCTTCGGCAGGAATCAGCACTATTATTCGGAGGTTGGGTTGTTTTGGGTAATTGGCTCTCAATACCGTAAAAACGGCTACGCAACCGAGGCCGCGCGGGCAATGATCGCCCATGCTTTCGATGAATTACACCTCGGACGCATCGTAGCAATGACAGAATTCTCGAATGAAGCATCACAGGCAGTGATGAGAAATGTAGGAATGACACTCGCCAGGAATCCGCAGAGCGAACCTCCGTGGCTGCAGATAGTGGGCGTGTTGGAACGGTAACATCGGCGTAATTTGCGGTGCATTCACAGGAAAGACAAAGGCACAATGACTATCATTATTTAAGAAAATAAAATCCGATAACAGTATGAATATCAATCAACTACATCACAATCTGAACCAAGCCGACATTGCCAATAATCAGGGGCAGGACTATGCCGAGGCCGAGCGTCTCTGCCGCGCAGTGCTCAGCGCGTTCGATGAGCTTACCGATACCGTACCAACCGAGATTCACTCTCTCCGCGCCCGCGCGCTCCGGTTACTTGCGCAGTCGATCTGGCGGCGCGGGATGATGCAGGACGCGCTCCCTATCGCGCAGGACGCGCTTGAGTGGGCGACTCTTGCCCGTGATGAGAAAGAGCAAGGCATCACCCTCCGTGATATTGGACATATTTACCAAAGTCTGGGTTCTAGTGCGCAGGCATTGGAATTTCTCAACCGTTCGGTGGCAATTCTCACAAAACTCGGTATAGAGAATGAAGTTGCACGAGCCGAGAACACCATCGGCATCGTTTATTTTTTTCGCGGTGATTACCAGCATGCTCTCGAATTTTGGCGAAGCGCGCTTGTCCGCCTCGAAAGAATCGGCGATCAATCCGACCTGCTCGTGCGTGTCCATACCAATCTCGGGAATGTCTATGCCTGCCTCATCGACTTTCCCCGTGCAATCGAGTATTATCTCAAGGCATTAGCAGAGTTTCAAGCCCTGAATATGCAGGAAAATGTTGCGCAGGTACTCAGTCTTATCGGCGGCACGTATGGCAGGAGCAAAGACTATTCGCAATCACTCGAATATTTGGGGCGTGCGCTTGCCATTCAGGAAGAGCTGGGCGACAAGCCGGGCACGGCTTCGACTCTGAGTAATCGAGGAATGGTGTTCTATTACCTTGGCGAATACGCAAAAGCATTGCAACATTTCGCGCGAGCCCTGGCAATTCAGGAAGAATTACACAACAAGCACGGAATCGCTAATTCTTATATATGTATAGGAGATGTCTATCTTTCAGAAGGTTTCGAAGGATACGATCTCCAAAAAGCAGAAGAATATTTACTCCGGGGAATAGCCATCAGCCGGGAGATTGGCGCTCAGCATCTTTTATTCGAACTTCACCGTTCGCTTGCCACCCTGTACGAGCAAGCTGCGAATCCAAGCAAGGCGCTCGAACATTTCAAGCAATGGTATGCGATTGAAAAAGAACTCCTCAGCGAGGAAGCGAAGGCGCAGGCCGATACCTTTACCCGCGAGCGTGAGGCGGCCGAACATGAAAAATCACTCGCCATTGAGCGCGCGCTTGCCAAAGCGACGCACGAAATTCTTGCCAATATTCTCCCGCCGAATATCACTGAACGTCTCATCGCCGGCGAGAAAAAAATCGCCGATTCTCATCCTGATGTGAGTGTGCTATTTGTTGATATTGTTGGCTTTACGGCACTGTCATCTTCCATGCCGCCGGACAAATTAATCGACCTGCTCGACCTCGTCTTCACCCGTTTTGATACCATTTGCAAGAAGCACGGCCTCGAGAAAATCAAGACCATCGGCGATGCGTATATGGCCGTCTGCGGAGCGCCTGTATCGTATGAAAATCATGCAGAGCGGGCGGCACTCGCAGCACTTGAAATGCTCGAGGATTTTACGATTGAGGAGCGATTTTCTGTTCCTGTAAGTTTAGGTTTTAGAATTGGTCTGCACTCCGGCAGCGTCGTCGCCGGTATCATCGGTGAGAATAAATATTCGTATGATTTATGGGGCGATGCGGTGAATACGGCGAGCAGGATGGAGAGCCATGGCGAGGAAGATAAGATCCATGTATCGGAGGAATTTATGCGCGCCGTAGAGACGTTGCATGCAACGTCTCTACAATTCATTGAGCGCGGTGAAATCGACATCAAAGGCAAGGGCAGGATGAAAACGTATTTTCTCGAGAAAGCAACCCTATGAACTACAATACACTTACCTCCCTGCTGAACCTAGCAAACGATTATAACAACACAAGCAATTACGACGAAGCAGCAAAACATGCAACGACCGTTCTGGCTGCACTGGAACATGAAAGCGACTCCGGTGAAAATCAAGCAGTGATTGAACGAAAAACACTCCACTGCTCCGCGCTGATCGTGCTCGCTGATACCAACTGGCGACGCGGTGATTTTCAGGCTGCGCTTTCCCTGGCTCGTACCTCCCTCGACATCGCTGAAGAATATAATCTCTCCCAACGCAAAGCTATAGCCTGGAATATGCTGGGGCTGGTGAGTCAAAATCTTGGCTCCTACGACAAGGCCCTGGAATACTATCAGCATGCGCTCGCAACGCACAAGGAACGCGCTGAACAATCAGGAGTAGCTCGCGTTACAGGGAATATAGGGATTGTGTATCATATTCTTGGCTCCTACGACAAGGCATTGGAATACTATCAGCAAGCGCTCGCAGCGCATACGGAACTCGGCGAACAATCAATAGCAGCTCGTGTTACGGGGAATATAGGGAATCTGTATAAAGATCTTGGCTCCTACGATAAAGCGTTGGAATACTTCGAGCAAGCATTCGCAGCACATCAAGCACTCGGCGAAAAATCATTCATGGCTCGCGTTACGGGAAATATGGGAATTGTGTATCATTTTCTTGGCTCCTACGACAAGGCATTGGAATACTTAGAGCAAGCGCTCGCCACGCACAAGGAACTCGGGGGGAAATCAGGCGTGGCAATTGTTACCGGGAATATGGGAATTGTGTATAAAGATCTTGGCTCCTACGATAACGCCCTAGAATACTACCAGCAAGCACTTGCTACAAGCAAGGAACTCGGTGACAAATCAGGCGTGGCAAGCGTTACAGGGAATATTGGAGAGCTGTATAAAGATCTTGGCTCCTATGACAACGCCTTGGAATACTTGGAGCAAGCGCTCGCTACGTACAAAGAACTCGGTGAAAAATCAGGCATAGCACTCGCTACAGGAAGTATCGGTATTCTCTATGCCGATGAAAAATATCAGGGTTTCGATGCCGCAATTGCGGAAGAATTCTTACATAGTGCTATTGCCATCGGCAATGAAATTGGCGCTCAGGCAATGCTTTTTAAGCTCCATAAATCACTCGCTGATCTGTATGAACATGAAGAACGGTGGAAAGAATCACAATACCATCTTAAAAAATACATAGAAATAAAAGATGACGTCAATATTGAAGAAACCAAAAAACAAGATGCCATCAGCGAACAACGAAAAATAATTGAACTTGCGAAGGCAACAGCCGATGCAAAACACCAAGCCACAGAACAATTACTCCATAATGTATTACCACCGAGTATTGCCCATAAAATGCTCGACGGCAGCAAGCTTATCGCTGAAAAACTGCCGAACGTGTCGGTGCTCTTTACTGATATCGTAGGATTCACGCATCTCTCGCAACGTATTACTCCCGAAGAACTTGTCGAAGGGTTAGATGGAATATTCAGCACCTTCGATGCGCTCGCCGAGAAGCATGGATTAGAGAAAATCAAGACCATTGGCGACGCGTATATGGTCGTCGCCGGCGCGCCGGTTCAGCGGGAAGACCACGCCGAAGCAATGGCAGGTTTTGCCCTTGAAATGGTGGAAGCGATGAAAGAATTTCGTTCACTTTCCATCGGTGAAGAGCTCCAATTACGCATAGGTATTCACAGCGGTGAAGTCGTCGCCGGCGTGATTGGGAAGAAAAAATTCGCCTATGACTTATGGGGCGATGCGGTCAACACCGCAAGTCGGATGGAATCGCACGGCGAACCGGGGAAGATTCATTGTTCTGAAGAATTTATGACAAGAGCAGGCAAAAATTATGTTTTTCAGGAGCGCGGCTCCATAGACATCAAAGGTAAAGGTATCATGAAAACCTATTTTTTAAAACAAAGGAGCATACCATGAACGAATTATACCGATCATTTTTCAGTGATATTAAGCAGCGCATCCGTGCTGCGCAGTACAACGCACTCCGGGCGGCGAATGCAGAATTGGTGAGGATGTATTGGGATATAGGACAGGCAATCGCCGATCGCCAAACCCGCAATGGCTGGGGCGCGGCCGTGGTCGAAACGCTGGCAAAAGATATTCAGCAGGAATTTCCGGGGATTAAGGGCTTTTCGGCAGCAAATATCTGGCGAATGAAGAATTTTTATCTGCAGTATGCTGCAAATGAAAAACTCGCACCACTGGTGCGAGAAATATCATGGTCGCATAACATGTTGATTGTAGAGAGATGTTCAGACGATCTCGAACGTGAGTATTATCTGAAAGCGACCGCGAAATTTGGCTGGTCGAAACGGACGCTGCAGGATAATCTTCGCACGAAATCGTATCAGAAATTCCTGATGAGTCAAACAAATTTTACCACAACTCTGGGCGAGTCCCAGCAAAAGCAATCGGTGTTTACCGTGAAAGATGAATACACGTTCGACTTCCTCGAACTCGAAGGCGATTATTCCGAGCGGGAATTAGAGCACCGGCTTGTGGCGCAAATTCAGCGTTTTTTGGCGGAAATGGGCGGATATTTCACCTTTGTCGGGCAGCAATTTCGCCTAGAAATCGAAGGCGAAGAATTTTTCATTGACCTTTTGCTGTATCACCGCGCTTTACGTTCGCTGGTAGCAATCGAACTCAAAACCGGTGCCTTCAAGCCGGAATATGCCGGGAAAATGCAGTTTTATTTGTCAGTGCTTAATGACCGCGTCAAGCTTCCGGATGAAAATACTTCCATCGGCATCATCATTTGCCGTGAGAAAAACCGTGCCTTTGTCGAATACACCCTGCGGAATGTCAATGAACCGATTGGCGTAGCAACGTATTCTACAACAAATGAGTTACCCGAGCATCTTCGTGGGCTGCTCCCGTCGCCCGAGGAAATAGCCGAAAAACTCTCCATCTTCAGAGATGATGAAGGCCTATGAAGAATTTTATCAAATATAGAAGTGCACTACGGATGAATCAGGTTTCGAGAGGAGGTATCGCCGAGAAGCACTTTGTCTATGATGGTTCCCCTCGGATGCAGTACGTACGGGCAGCACACATGGAATCCCACGGCGAACCGGGGAAAATCCACGTCACCGAACAATTCAAATACGCCGTAGAGACGTTGCTTGCAACGGCTCTACAGTTCATCCCTCGTGGCGAAATCGACATCAAAAGCAAGGGCCTCATGAAAACATATTCTATAGAAAAATTACACTAATATTATGACAATTGAAGAACTTAAAATACTCCTCAATTCTGCTGAAGACGAAAGTTTACGTCGCTTTGACTACCCGGCAGCCGAGAAAATTTGCCTGTCTATTCTTGAGGCAATTGCACCGGCTGAGGACACAGCAGAAATTCGGGAAATCCGCGCTCTGACCCATGTCGTGCTCGGTGATGCACTCATGCGACAGGGGAAGACTGATGAAGTAGCATTGGGATATGCACTATCGGGATTAACTGCCGCTAAGGAGTATAACTATCCCGATATCGAAGCACGAGCGACGGGATTGGTAGGGTCAATTTACCGGTGGCAGGATGATTACCTTCGCGCGATTGAATACATGACACGCGCGGTAGGATTACATGAAGCACTCGGTAATCGGGGTGGAATGGCCCGAAATTTAAGTAATATCGGTGCTGTGTATTCCCAACTCGCCGATTTTTCACGTTCAATAGAATATCTGACACACGCAATAAGCATCCTTGAAGAAGTAGGCGATACGCTCAGTATTGCAATTACTCTTGGGGTGATAGGCACGGTGTATGGCTCGTTGAATCTTCATGATAAAGCAGTAGAATTTTTCATGCAGTCGTTGAAAATATACGAACAAATTTATGATAAATCCGGAACATTAGACGCACTTAATGGCGTGGGCGTTGCCTATTATTACCTCGGCATGCTCGATAAGGCACTCGAATATTATTCCCAGGGATTAGTTGTCGCTCTTAAGCTTTCCAATACCGGCTATATCGATCTTTTTCATGCCAATATTGGGCTCGTTTATAAAGATCTCGGCATGTACGACACCGCTATGGAATATTACGGCAAAGTATTGATATCCAATGAAAGTGAAGGCAATGGACCCGAACCGTTTTTAATCGGTAGCATTGGCGAACTCTACGCCGAAAAGCAATACGGCGGGTATGATGTTCTGAAAGCGGAAGAACATCTCCTGAAAGCAATTGCCGCATTTGAAGAAAATGGTCATAAACGCCACCAATATCGCTTCTGTCTGTTTCTTGCCGACCTTTACCGTTCGGAGCTGCAATGGGAGAAAGCGTATCATTATAACTCGTTGTATCACAAGCTCAAAGACGATGTACAGAACGACGACGCGGTGCTCAAAGCCCAAAAATATGATATCGACAAAGCTCTCTCCGTTGAGCGCGCGCAGCATCAGGCGACGAACACTATACTCGCCAATATTCTGCCGCCGAATATCACCAAGCGTTTGCTTCAGGGCGAGAAAAAAATCGCCGATTCACATGAGAGTGTGAGCGTGTTATTTGTTGATATTGTGGGTTTTACGCAAATTTCGGCGAGTCTCCCCGCCGGTGAATTAATCGACTTGCTCGACATTATTTTTACACGGTTCGACACCATTTGCAAGCATCACGGACTCGAGAAAATCAAGACCATCGGCGACGCCTACATGGCCGTCTGCGGCGCGCCGGTGAGCTGTGACAATCATGCTGAAAAGGTGGCGTATGCTGCTCTTGAAATGCTCGAAGATTTTCCAATCGGGCGGGATTTTTCGGTGAACATTGATTTAGGATTTAGAATTGGACTTCATTCCGGCAGCGTCGTGGCAGGTATCATTGGTGAGAATAAATATTCCTATGATTTATGGGGCGATGCGGTGAATACGGCGAGTAGGATGGAGAGTCATGGCGAGGAAGATAAGATCCATGTATCGGAGGAATTTATGCGCGCCGTAGAGACGCAAAATATTGCGTCTCTACGATTCATTGAACGCGGTGAAATCGACATCAAAGGCAAAGGCATGATGAAAACATACTTTCTGGAGAAACAACTATGACACGTGATGAACTACAGGACATCCTTGAGCAGGCACAGCAAGCAGACCGATATACAGACCTCGATCGTTGCGAATCGTTGGCGATGATACTACTCAACGATGAGCATACATCAGGTGTGGGGTCTGATGAACGCATACGTTTGCAACTGCATGCCTATGAATTACTGGCCACCGTAACTGCAGTGCGCGGTGAGTTTCAGAGTGCAAATACCTATAGCGACAAGGGAATAGCCATCGCAGAAATGACCAATAATACCGAACTCCGAATACGCCTACTCGTGCGTAAAGCGTGGAATTACCGACAAGTACAGAATTATCCGGAAGCGGAGAAAATCATAACTGTTATACTACTCCTGTCGCGGGAAATCGGATTCACCTGGGGCGAGGCGCGTGCACTTTCTTTGCAAGGATATATGTTGTTCAATACCGGCTTCATACCGGAAGGACATGAACTACATGAACGTGCAATTGCACTATTTCAAGAAATTGGGGACGAATACTGGCTGGCTGATGAATATGCTACGATGGCATTTAATTATGCGAGTATCGGGAAACTCGATGCTGCCTTTGAGTCGGCAGGCAAAGCATTGGTTCTGGCTGAGCCACGTAACTTCAGAAGAGTAATAGCGGCGACAAAAGGTGCTCTCGGGAATGCCTATGGCGATCTTGGAGATTACCCGATGGCGTTGTACTACTTACGTGGCGCTTTGGAAATTCATGAAGCGGCGACAAAATCCCCCCTTAATATTTCATCTACTCTCGATGGTATTGGCAGATTATATACCTTAATGGGAGAGTATCACCAAGGAATTGAATATTTTCTAAAAGCACTCGCCATGAGTGAAGCAGAGCAGCATCAAGAGAATACATCCGTAATAATTATGAATATTGCTAATAGCTATCTTGAGCTGGGCGATTATGAACTATCACTCGAATATTCTCAGCGGTCACTCCAAATGACCATAAAGGGTGGGAATAAAAAAAACGAAGCCATCAACATATGTAATATTGGTATAGCGTATTCAAGGAGAGCATCTCCCTGCTACAACCCCGCATTAGCAGAGGAATATCTGCTGCGCGCAATTGCAATTCTTGAAAAATTAGACTTTAAGAACATACTCTATCAGGTATATCAAGAAGTTTCCAATTTTTATGTTGATCATGAGCAGTGGGAAGATGCGTTTCGCTACAAGACGCTCTATCACGCCGTCAAGGACGAAGTGATGAGTCAGAACGCGCAAAAGAAAGCACAAGCCATGGAAACCGAGCGCACGTACTCTGTAGAGCGCGCCCGGATGCAAGAACGAGAAGCTATACTCAATAATATTCTCCCCGAAGAAATCACCGTGCGCCTGATAAACGGTGAAAATCCTATTGCCGACTACTTCGATTCTGTGAGTGTTATGTTTATGGATATCGTTGATTTTACTCACCTTGCCTCAACTGTCACGGCGCAGCAGTTGGTGCATCTGCTCAATGCGATATTCAAGGCCGCCGACGAAGTAATGCGGGAGTATGGCTTGGAGAAAATCAAGACCATCGGTGACGCCTATATGGCGGTCGCCGGCGCGCCCATACCTCAAGCCGACCATGCACGACGTGCCGCTCATGCTGCACTGCAATTGCTCGATGTGATGCACCATCTTGTTGTTACATTCCCTGATAATTATGGTGATACATCGTGGATGGAATCCATCCCTGAAATCAACGTACGTATTGGTTTACATTGCGGTCCGGTCGCTGCCGGTGTTGTTGGAGAAAATAAATTTGTGTACGACTTATGGGGCGACGCAGTGAACACGGCAAGCCGGATGGAATCATACGGCGAACCGGGGAAAATCCATGTATCCGAAGAATTTATGCGCGCCTTCGCCGTAGGGACAGGTCGTGACCTGTCCGCACCCGCGAGCGCACCCGCACCCGCCGGGACAGGTCGCGACCTGTCCCTACGGTCGATCCAATTTGTCGAGCGTGGCGACATCGAGATTAAAGGCAAGGGCATGATGAAAACATACTTTCTGGAACCATGGAGCACTCAATGACCGACGAACAACTCGAAGCCACTATACGGCATGCAGAAGCATATTCCAAAACCGGACATTTCGCCGAAGCCGAGGCAAGCATCGATGAAGTGCTGGCAGCGCTTGATGAAAGCAGAGCGACAGGCACTCACCCACACGAAGATTCGCACGCAGGTATTCACTTGCGTGCCAAGGCATTATTAGCGCTTGCCAATACGAAGACGAGAAGTGGTAATCTCGATGCAGCATTGAAGGTTGCCGAAAGGAGTCTCGCCATTGCCGAGGAATACTCTTTCTCCGAAATCACAGCGAAGGCATGGAATATCATCGGGAATGTGCACCGGAGTGTTGGTGCATACGACACAGCCCTCACCTATTTTGCCCGATCGCTCGCAATGCATCAGACGCTCGGCGAAATATCACATGCTGCACTAGTCATTGGGAATATTGGGGTGGTGTATAATTCCATTGGCATTTACGATAAAGCGCTCGAGTACTTCGGCAGGGCACTTGCGATGTACGACGAGCTCGACGATGCATCCGGCAAGGCAAATATCACCGGTAATCTCGGTACTGTGTACCTCAATCTTGGTTCATACGACACAGCCCTCGAATACTTTGCGACCTAAGTGGCGGTTCATGGAGAACTCGGTGCTAGGTCATCGGTGGCGCTCTTGACCGGTAATATCGGTGTGGTGTATCAATTTTTGGAAGAGTACACCACGGCGCTCGAATACTACGGCAAGGCGCTTGCTGTGTATGAAGAACTCAATGATACATCGGGAATTGCACGCATTACCGGTAATATTGGCATTGTCTATCATTCACTCAAAGACTTCGACAATGGATTGCATTATTTCTACCGGGCACTTGCCACACACGAAGAGCGTGGAGAAAAATCCGAAATTGCACGCGTGACCGGAAACATCGGCAGCATTTACGCCAGCGAAGAATACGATGGATATGATGCCGAAAAAGCAGAAGAATTGTTACTCAGAGCAGTGTCGATAAGTGATGAAATCGGCGCCAAAGCATTCCTCGTAGGACAGTATTTATCCCTTGCAGATATCTATGAACGTGCCCATCGGGACAGTGAAGCGCTCCGGTATTTCAAGAAACATATTGCCGTTAAAGACGAGGTGCACATCGAAGAAATTAAGAAGCAAGCCGAAGAAAACGAACGTGAAAAAGCACTTGCTGTCGAGCGCGCGCTTGCCGGAGCAACGACTGAAATTCTGGCAAATATCCTTCCGACTTCGATTACGGAACGCTTGCTCAAAGGAGAGAAAAAAATTGCCGACCAGTACGAACATGTCAGCGTGCTTTTTATTGATATCGTTGGGTTTACGCTCATTTCAGCAAAACTGCCTGCCCGTGAATTAATCGACATTCTCGATAGTATTTTTTCCCGTTTTGACAGTATTTGCAAAAAACACGGACTCGAGAAAATCAAGACCATCGGCGACGCCTACATGGCCGTCTGCGGCGCGCCGATTGTCTGCGCAGATCATGCAGAGCGCGCAGCACGAGCAGCCCTCGAAATGCTCGACAATATCTCGGTCGAGCAGCGATTTTCGATACCGATAAACGTAGGATGCAGAATTGGCCTGCACGTCGGAAGTGTGGTCGCCGGTATCATCGGCGACAATAAATACTCCTACGACCTCTGGGGCGACGCGGTAAACACGGCAAGCCGGATGGAATCGCACGGCGAAGCGGGGAAAATACATGTGTCAGAGGAATTCAAACATGCCGTAGAGACGCAAAATATTGCGTCTCTGCATTTCATTGAACGCGGCGAAATCGACATCAAAGGCAAAGGAACAATGAAAACATATTTTCTGGAAAAACTATGACACACGATGAACGTGAAACAATACTCCTGCAGGCAACCTATGCAGACGAACATGGCGATTTTGACGAATTGGAAGCGCTGTGCGAAACGCTGCTGGCGGTGAAGGATAGTGATATCAATGCATCTGAACTCCTGAGAATTCATTGCCTGGCTAATCTGTGGCTGAGCCGTAGTAATGGTCAGCGTGGTATGATGGATGCTGCAATTGCCTACGGTGAGACTGCCCGTAAGCTCGCTACATCGCTTCACGACGAACAGCTGTATATACAGGCAATACTACGGAATGCATGGAATTACCGCGAAGTACCCGACAACAACACAGCCGACGCATTACTCGACGAGGCACTGGCACTGAGTATGAACATTGAGTATTCATGGGGCATTGCTCGCGTGCATGTCATCAGAGCATGGATATTGATACAAAAAGGAATGGCAGAGCAAGCCCTGCGAGACCTTGCCGCGTCACGCCAAACATTTGAGCAACTCAATGATATGTTTGCCCTTGGAGATACATACTCTGTTATCGCAAATTGCTATATATGGTCAAATAATCTTACGGCTGCTCTAGAACATCTCGGCTATGCCTTGGCAATCGCCGAACCGCGCGGATACAAAACGACCTTGGCATTTATATACCAACGGATGAATACCGTGTATTTCGAGCTTCGTGAATCTGAACAGGCACTACACTACTGTAAAAAGGCGCTCGAATATTATGAGTTCATCAATGCAAAGACACACATTGTGTCATGCTTAGTTGAGATTGGCAATACCTATACATTCCTTGGAAATAATCAGCTTGCTTTAGAATGTATGCTCAAGGGAATTGCGATAAGCGAAGAAACCCACAACAAAAAAAATATCCGTGATCTCACCATGAATATCGCAAATGTCTATCTCGAACTTGGTGATTATGATCATGTGATTCAGTATGCAAAGCAGGGGCTTGCATTGTGCGACGATCCTTGGTCGCTCAAGGATTCGGGTGTCAACCTTGCAAACATTGGAATTGCGTATTCCAAGAAAGAATATCGCGGCTATGACCTTGCACTCGCAGAAGAGCATCTGCTACGCTCGGTGGCGGTATTAACGGAAATACATAATAAGAGTATCCTCTATCAAATTCACGAAATTCTGATGAATTTCTATGCTGAACATGAACGCTGGAAAGAAGCCTTTTACCATAACACACAATACCATATCGTAAAAGATGAAGTTCAATCCGAGAGCGCAATACGCAAAGCGCATACCGTAGAATTAGAACGTACCATTTCCATTGAGCGAGCCCGCGCGCAAGCGACCGAAGAACTCCTCCACAAAACCCTCCCGCAATCCATCGCCGATCGAGTTATTCGTGGTGAAACCCGCATCGCCGACCACTTCGAAAGTGCGTCGGTTCTCTTTGCCGACGTCGTAGGATTTACGAAAATTTCCTCGCACATGCCACCTGCCGCCGTGCTCGGATTTATGAATTTTATCTTTGAAGAATTTGATGCAATTGCCGCACAATACGGCTGCGAACGCATCAAAACCATTGGAGACGGTTACATGGCAGTCTGCGGCGCGCCGGTGATGTATCCCGACCACGCAGAACGACTTGCGTGCATGGCATTAGACATGATGGAGGATATACAATTACCCGAAGACATCCGCAAATACCTGCCGGCGGGCACGCTTTTTCACCTGAGAATTGGTCTGCATTGCGGGGAAATTACAGCGGGATTGATTGGTACAGGGAAACTTGCGTATGATATTTATGGCGATGCGGTGAATACGGCGAGTAGGATGGAATCGCACGGCGAGGCGGGGAAAATCCATGTATCCGAAGAATTTATGCATGCTGTTGTAGGGACAGGTCGTGACCTGTCCGCACCCGCGCCCGATACCGCACCCGCGCCCGATACCACAACCGATACCGCGTGGACAGTTCACGACCTGTCCCTACAATTTGTAAAACGCGGCGAAATCGACATCAAAGGTAAAGGAATGATGAATACATATTTCTTGGAGAGATGATAATGCACACAAGTCAGGGCGATCTTTATTTGGAGATAAAGTCAATTCTCACCGAAGCGCAGGCACATGTAGCTCGTGCCGTGAATACCGTGATGGTTCATGCTTATTGGAATATCGGGCGACTCATAGTGGAAAATGAGCAGCAAGGCGAACGACGCGCGGAGTACGGCGCGCAACTCATAACACAACTTTCGCGGCAATTGACTCTTGATTTCGGGAAGGGTTTTACCGAAGCAAATCTTCGTTATATGCGGCTATTTTATCAGAGATTTCCAATTCGCCACGCACTGCGTGACAATTTGAGTTGGACGCATTATCGCTTGCTGACGAAGGTAGAAAAAGAGAATGCACGCTCATTCTACGAAGAGGAGTGTTCGCAGGAGAATTGGTCAACACGGGAATTAGAACGACAAATCTCTACGCTCACCTACGAGCGTATGTTGATGAGTTCAGATAAAGATGCGGCATTGCGAGAAAATCGCGAGACCATACGAATAACATCTAAAAAGTACGAGCTACAAGACATCATCAAAGACCCGTATGTGTTGGAGTTTCTTGGTTTGCAGACCTCTCCGCCGCACCTAACGGAATCCGAGCTTGAAGACGCGCTCATCACGCATCTGCAACGGTTTATGTTAGAACTCGGCAAAGGGTTCTCTTTTGTCGGCAGGCAGGAGCGCCTCACGCTCGATGGCGACCACTTCTATATTGACCTCGTGTTTTACAATCGCTTTCTGCGGTGCTTTGTTTTGGTTGATTTGAAAACCGGAAAATTGACGCATCAGGACATTGGACAAATGCAACTTTATGTGAACTACTACACCCGCGAACTCCGCGAAGATTATGAAGAACCTGCCATCGGCATCATTCTTTGCGCCGATAAAAATGAGGCGGTTGTGCGCTACACCCTGCCCGAAAATCAAAGCACTATCTTCGCATCAAAATTCAAACTTTATGCGCCAAGCGAGGAACAACTTGCACAAGAGCTGCAACGAGAGCAAGAGAAGCAACGGCTGTTGATTGCAACACAAAATACTGAGGAAAACCCATGACACACAACGAACTACAAACAGCAGTAGGAAGCAACGGCTGTTGATTGCAACACAAAATACTGAGGAAAACCCATGACACACAACGAACTACAAACAGCAGTAGAAGAACTCGAAGCACTAATAAACACAGGCAAAGACTACCCACACGCAGAACAACGCGCACGAGAACTGCTTGCGTCACAACAAGAACAACAACAAACAGAACTCTACTGCCGCTCCTTGCTCGCACTAAGTACTTCCCTTTGGAAGCGTGGCTTGGCGCAAGAAGCATTGCCGCATACCGAGCAAGCGCTTGCAATTGCCGAACAAATCCAAAGCAAAGAACTCGAAGCAAAAGCACTCGCCAACATCGGGAAGGTGTATCGGAATCTCTCGGACTATTCCCGTGCTCTCGAATACTACCACAAGGCGCTTGCCATGGATGAAGAGCTCGGCAACAAAAGCGGCGTGGCAATTCATACCGGCAACATCGGGATTGTGTACAAGGAACTCTCGGACTATTCCCGCGCCCTCGAATACTGCCACAAGGCGCTTGACATGGCAGAAGAGCTCGGCAATAAAAGCGGCGTGGCAAGTTGTACCGGCAACATCGGGCTTGTGTATTTTGATCTCTCGGACTATTCCCACGCACTCGAATACTGCGAGAAGTCGCTTGCCATGCATGAAGAGCTCGGCAACAAAAGCGGCGTGGCAATTCATACCGGCAACATCGGAAATGTGTATGCGGCTCTCGCGGACTATTCCCGCGCACTTGAATACTACCAGAAGTCGCTTGCCATGCATGAAGAGCTAGGCAACAAAAGCGGCGTGGCAATTTGGGCTGCCAACATCGGGAATGTGTATGTGAAACTCTCGGACTATTCCCGCGCACTCGAATACTTGCACAAGGCACTTGCCATGGATGAAGAGCTCGGCAACAAAAGCAGCGTGGCAATTCAATCCGGCTACATCGGGAATGTGTATCGGATTCTCTCGGACTATTCCCGCGCCCTCGAATACTACCACAAGACGCTTGCCATGGCAGAAGAGCTCGGCAACAAAAGAGGCGTGGCATTTGGTACCGGCAGCATAGGGCTTGTGTACGATGCACTCTCGGACTATTCCCGCGCACTCGAATACTACCAGAAGGCGCTTGCCATGGATAAAGAGCTCGGCAACAAAAGCGGCGTGGCAATTCATACCGGCAACATCGGGAATGTGTATGCTAAAAAGGATTTTGATGGATATGATGCCACGAAGGCGGATGAGTATTTACTCAAGGCACTTGAGTTATCGGAAGAAATTGGTGATGTGTATCCACGACTTCATTGGCTACTGGGATTGTGTCAGCTCGTTGCGACACCAACCTATGATGGGTACAATTTTCAACTCGCCCTTGACTATATACAGCGCGCCATTTCCGACAGTGTCTCTCGCGGAGTGAAGCATATCACTCGTGATGCATACAAATGCCTCTACGAGTTGAATAAACAGGAGAAGCGCTGGCAAGAGGCACTTGAAGCAAAAGAAAAGCACGAGGAGATTGAGAAAGAGATCAATGTAGAAGAAGCCAAAAAGAAAGCCGAGCAACTCGACTATGAACGCAAGCAAGCAGAGCGCGAAAAGCAACTTGCAGTTGAACGCGCAAAACACGACACAACGCTGAACATCTTACACAAAACTTTGCCTCCTTCAATAGCAGAACGCTTGGTGAATGGAGAACAAAACATCGCCGATCGTTTTGAATCTGTTACTATTCTCTTTGCTGATATTGTTGGCTTTACTCCGCTCTCCGCACGCCGAACACCGCAGGAAATGGTGCAATTACTGAATGGTTTGTTTTCTCGCTTTGATAGAATTACAGAGCAGTTTGGCGTTGAGCGAATAAAGACAATAGGCGATGCATATATGATTGTAGCTGGCGCGCCTGAAAGATGTGACGATCATGCAGAACGCATGGCGAAAGTAGCGTTTGCCATGCTTTATGCAATACGTGACTTTAATCAAGAATGCAATGAGGACATCAAACTCCGCATTGGCATCAACACAGGCGAAGCGATAGCCGCAGTTGTGGGAGAAGTGAAGTTCAGTTATGATTTATGGAGTGATGCTGTCAACACAGCAAGCCGAATGGAATCGCACGGCGAGGCGGGGAAGATTCATGTAAGCGAAGAATTTATGCATGCACTCACCGTAGGGACAGGTCGTGACCTGTCCGCACCCGCGCCCGATACCACAACCGATACCGCGGGGACAGGTCACGACCTGTCCCTACGGGATATTCAATTTGTCGAGCGCGGCGAGATGGCAATCAAAGGCAAAGGCATGATGAACACCTACTTTCTGGAACGGAAGGGCTAATTTTATGACCACCGAACAGCTTACGGCAGCCGTCACGCATATCGAAGATGTACTCCGCAACGGCAGTGATTTCGCGCTTGCCGAGACGCTTGCTCTTCCGCTGCTTGATTTGCCTCTTACGCCGGAATCCCATGCACTCCATGTGCGTATTTTGCTCGTGCTGTCGAGTTCGCTGTGGCAACGCGGCAGCGCCGAGCGCGGCGTGGCGTATGCCGAGCGTGCGCTTGTAATTTCTCAAGAACATCATTTCCAAGAACTTCATGCTCAAGCACTTAACGCTTGCGGTAGTATTCAGTGGCAGCTTTCGGAGTATGTGCAGGCGCTCGGGTATTATGAGCGAGCATTAGCCATATACAGGGAATTGAACAATCAAAACGGTATTGCCAAAAGTCTTGGGAATTGCGCATCTGCCTATCTCAAGCTTGCCGATTATCCCGCCGCAGCAGAGTATTTTCACAACGCCTTGGATGTCTATCAGCAACTTGGTGATACCGCCGGAATCGCTCTCGCGCTCGGTAATTGCGGACAGGTATCTATGAATCTATCGGATTACGCGCCTGCGCTGGAGTATTTTCATAAAGCGCTCGAACTCTATCAAGCCCTCGGTCATCAGGATGGAATTGCGGCGAATCTGGCGGGCTGCGGGATTATTTACCATCAATTATCCGACTTTGAGAAAGCGCTCGAGTATTACCGCAAAGCGCTTGATATCTATGAAGTTCTCGGCGCGAACGACGGCATCGCCCGGAACCTCTGTAATTGCGGAAATACGTATTTTGCCCTCGGGGAATTGATTCCGGCGCTTGAGCACTACCGCAAAGCGCTCGAAATCGCCGAACGCATTGGGCGCACCGATGGAATTGCCATCAATCTCGGTAATTGCGCAATTATTTACGAAGCCATGGGTGACTACACCGCAGCTCTCGAGTATCTCTATAAAGCACTCGCACTTAATGAAACAATCGGAAGTCGTGGCAGCATTGCCGTCAATCTTGGGAATATAGGCGCGATCTATGCAACGACGGCTTTTGAAGGGTATGATGCTGCACAAGCCGAAGAATATTTGGTGCGTGCTATCGCAATTTCAGAGGAAATAGGCGAGAAACACAATCAGATTTTTTATCATCAAACACTTGCAGAAGTCTATAAATCTCAAGAACGTTGGAAAGAATGCCTGACGCATTTCGAAAGCTATACGACGCTCGAGAAAGAAGTACTATCCGAAGCAGCGAGGAAGCAGGCGCACAAAACCGAACAGCGCCGGGAGGCGGCTGAACGTGAAAAAGCGCTCGAAATTGAACGGGCGGCAGCCGCAAGCGAGAAGAAAATTCTCAATAATATTCTTCCGGCTGAGATTACTGTGCGTCTCATTGAGGGCGAGAATCCAATTGCCGATCACTTCGAGTCGGTGAGTATTATGTTTATGGATGTTGTTGGTTTTACGCCGCTTGCATCGAGAATACCTGCATCCGAACTCGTGCATTTGCTCAATACTATTTTCTCGGTTGCCGACAAGGTTATTCGGGAATTCGGGCTCGAAAAAATCAAAACCATCGGTGACGCCTACATGGCCGTCTGCGGCGCGCCGGTGGTGCAGAAAGACCATGCAGTTCGAACTGCCCATGCCGCTCTCAAGCTCCTTGAAATAATGGAGAATCTCCCGGAATTCATCCGTGACAATGAAGGCGATGCGGCAGCGCAGGCACCGTCTATTCCCAAGCTTCAGGTGAGAATCGGCTTGCATTGCGGCGAGGCCGTAGCGGGCGTGGTAGGTGAGAATAAATTTCTGTATGACTTATGGGGCGATGCGGTGAATACGGCAAGTAGAATGGAATCACACGGCGAAGCCGGGAAAATACATGTGTCCGACGAATTCAAACATGCCGTAGAGACGTTGCATGCAACGTCTATGCAGGCAACGTCTATGCAGGCAACGTCTCTACAATTTATCCGGCGCGGAGAGATGGATATCAAGGGCAAAGGCATAATGAAAACATACTTTTTGGAGAAAAAATGAACGCAGAAGAGATGCAGGCAGAAATCGTGCGCCTTGAGCAGGCAATTCTCAATCTAGATCAGCTGGCGCAGGTTGAATCCGATACCCTAACCTTGCTGAACGTCATAGCACAGCATCCTGATATGCTGACGGAGGTCGATGTCTATAGGGTGCATTTTATTCATTCTCAGGCGCTTTGGCTGCAGAATTCTAATCAGCCCGCGCTCGACATCGCATTGGAGATACTCGAATGGTCTGAAAACGTTCGGAACATGCCCTTTCTTATCCGCACCTACGCCCACTGCGGCGCACTCTACCGGAATTTAGGCCGTTTTCAGGAATCGCTCTCTGCCTACACAACAGCACGCGACCTAAGCAATGAAATAGGATACCACACCCTGATGTCCGGTATCTTGGGAGGCCTGGGGCAATTGTACAGAAGTATGCATGAAAACGAAAAAGCAGAGGAATTTCTTCTGGCGGCTCTGCAGCTGGCCGAACACGACACTTCCCCACGAAGAGTCGCCTCCTGGTGCGGCGCGCTCGGACTGCTCTATGACGATATCGGGCAGTATCATCAGGCAATCCACTATTACAAAAAAGCGCTTGATATCTGTCAGGAGAATAACTACCATAATAGTATCGCGACCTGGAGCGGGAATCTCGGCGTGTCGTACATGAATATCGCCGACTATGTTCAAGCGCTGCAGTATTACCAAAAAGCACTGCAGATTAATGAAGAACAGGGCAATACCGACAGCATCGCCATTAATATCGGGAATATCGGCAATGTCTATTTTTGCCTCGGTGAGCTCGATCGGGCATTGGAATATTATCATCGCGCGCTTGCACTCTATGAACAGCACGACCACCTTCAGGGTATAGCAGATTGCACCGGCAATATCGGAAGTGTGTATGTGCAGTCGGGAAACTATGAGCTTGCGATCGAATACTACAACCGGAATATTGCCATCAATCAACGCCTCGGATACCATCACGGTATCGCCAATAATACCGGTAATTTAGGTTCGGCATATATGCGCATGGGAGAATTTACCACCGCCCTTGAGCATCTCAATGCCGCCCTCACCCTACATCAGGAAGTGGGGAATAAACATGGCACAGCGCTCTGGTACGGCGCCCTCGGCACAGTGTATGCTCACCGGGAATTCGAAGGATACGACCAGGATACAGCAGTCGAATATCTGCATAAAGCACTGGCTATCTGCGAGGAAGAAGGACTGCGCAAAGATGCATATGAATTCCATAAGTCTTTGGCTGAATTGTACGAACAAAGCGAAGAGTGGCAGAAATTTGCGCATCATTACAAGCTCTACCGCGATATCGAACATGAAGTAATCACCGCCGAATCGCGCCGTATGGCCGATAAATTCACCCATGAACGCAAGATTGCCGAACAGGAAAAACGCATCGCAATCGAACAAGCCCGTAACGATGAAATCATGCGGCAGCAGCATATTCTCGAGGAGCAAGCGGCAAAAATTCAACTCACCAATACCGAGCTTCATGAAAAGAATATTCAGTTACATAATGCCAATCAACAGCTCGAGGAAGCCAATACTTTTAAGATGAAAATCCTCGGAATCGCCTCACATGACCTGAAAAATCCTATCACCGCCCTTAATTTGTATGTGCACCTTCTTCGCAAGCATACTGCAGCGCTCCCTGAAGCAACGAAAATGCTCGAAATGATCACCGGTTCATCCAAACGTATGCTCGATATTATTATCAATTTAATCGATGTAGCCGCACGCGAATTGGGTCAAATCAAGCTCGTGCGCACGCCGATCGATACCGCCGCCCTCACCGCCGATGTCGTCGCCGATTATATCGCACATGCATCGCAAAAGGAGCAGACAATTGCCTTCACGTGTGAGGGGAATTGTACACTCAGCGCCGACGCCGAACGCCTGCGGCAAGTCCTTGATAATCTGATTAGTAACGCTGTAAAATACACCGAACGCGGCAAAGAAATCCGTGTGTCGGTGACGCGAACTGATGCCTTGGTGCAGATCACAGTCGCCGACGAAGGTCAGGGTCTCAGCAGCGAGGATATGGAGCTGCTCTTTAAGGATTTTCAAAAATTATCTTCACGACCGACCGGCGGGGAAGGTTCGACCGGACTCGGACTGTCGGTCGTCAAGCATCTCATCGAACTCCACGGCGGCCGCGTGTGGGCAGAAAGCGCGGGCAAGGGCCACGGCAGTACATTTTTTGTGGAATTACCGGGATGATACTTAAGCATGTAAGTGCTTTATTTGTAGGCAAATTAGTCTGATATTGATTCGCGTAGAGCCAGTAGTTGGAAATGAATACCGGAATCGTCGTACGTATTAGTTACTACATACAAATCCTTAGCGGGTGGTGGTGTATTCGTAGTTTTGTACCGATGACATGTCGGGAGAGAGTGTTTGTTGGATTTACACCGGCAGCATTGTCGCGGGAATCATCGGTGAAAATACATACTCCTACGACCTCTGGGGCGATGCGGTCAATACCGCAAGCAGAATGGAAAGCCACGGCGAAGCCGGGAAAATCCATGTATCCGAGGAATTCAAACATGCCGTAGAGACGTTGCATGCAACGTCTGCGCAGGCAACGTCTGCGCAGGCAACGTCTGTGCATGCAACGTCTGCGCAGGCAACGTCTCTACAATTTATCCGGCGCGGGGAGATGGCAATCAAGGGCAAAGGGATGATGACGACGTATTTCCTTGAGCGTGCTGACATCAGAACTGATATTCATTCGTAACACGTGTATTTACGACAACTCCTCTCGGCAGATACGACTTCAGAAATTAATTTACATACTATGACCCGAGAAGAATTCCAACTCCTGCTGAACAATGCCGAAGCAGCATGCAGCCGGGATGATATACATTCCGCAGAAGAGCACCTGCAGCAAGCTGTTAGGACAATGAGCATGTTCAGCCGGACAGGCAGCGGGACCTTCAACAATCACGATGCGGCTGCGATGCTCGCTACTACCTACGTACGTCTTACAAGCAGTAGCTTATCCCGCGGAAATACAGATGCAGCCATGTTCATTGCCGAACCGGGACTCGCACAGGCAAAGCACTCCGGCATGCAACAGCAGGAGGCAGATTTGCTGAATATGATCGGTATTGTGTATCTGCACCGCGAGCAGCACCGGGATGCTATTGGGTATTTGGAACAAGCCCTTACCATCAATACCGCTCTCGGTAACAGGAGCATGATGGCCGGCAATTACCATAATATCGGCGACCTATATTTGCATTTTTCAGAATATGCACGTGCGCTCGACTACCTCCAAAAAGCGCTGAAAATCAACGAAGAACTTGGCAATACATCCTGGGCAGCGCTCAATCTCGCGCGGATTGCCCTCGTATATACGCAACTCTTGGAATATGACCATGCGCTGGAGCATTATCAACAGGCACGAGCCCTGCAGGCAAAGCTTGGCAATCAAAGCGAAGAAGTATCGCTGCTTGTCAATATGAGTCTGGTGTATCAGGGGCGTAAAGACTATCCCCATGCGCTCGAACTCCTGCACCAGGCACTCTCTATTCTTGAGTCAACAGGTCAAAGAAAAAGTACCGCAGAAATTTTTAACAATTGCGGCAGTGCCTACTTCGAGCTAGGACAAACGTCTACCGCCCTCGAGTATATCCATAAAGCCCTCGCCATGTATGAAGAATTCGGCATTCTGTCCGGCAAAGCAGCCGCACTCGGTTCGCTGGGCGAAATCTTTGCCCAAAAAGACATCGACGAATACCATCCCGAAAAAGCCGAAGAGTATCTGCTTCAATCACTTGCACTCTTTGAGCATACGGGTGAGAAACAGCAGATATTCAGACTCCATCATGCCCTCGCTACACTCTACGAACACGAAAAACGGTGGGAAGATTTCGCCGTGCATTTCAAACAATATCATACGCTCGAAAAAGAAGTGATGAGCGATGAAAGCCGGAGAACAGCCGAACGCTACATCCGTGAACGGCAGGACGCCGAGCGGGATAAAGCTCTCGCCGTTGAGCGCGCGCTCTCGCAGGCGACAAGCGCCATTCTTGCCAATATCCTTCCGCCGATAATTACCGAGCGTCTCGTGCAAGGAGAGAAAAAAATTGCCGACACGCATGAACATGTGAGCGTGCTATTCGTTGATATTGTGGGTTTTACAGAATTATCAACCCAACTGTCGGCTCATGAATTAATCGACCTCCTCGACCACGTTTTTTCGCGATTCGATACCATTTGCAAAAAACACGGACTCGAGAAAATCAAGACCATCGGTGACGCATATATGGCCGTCTGCGGCGCGCCGGTCAGCTATGATAATCATGCCGAGCGTGCGGCACACGCAGCGATAGAAATGCTTGAGAATACGGGAATTGAACAGCAATTCTCCACATCAATTCATCTTGAATTCCGAATCGGACTGCACACGGGCAGTGTCGTGGCAGGAATTATCGGTGAGAATAAATATTCGTACGACTTATGGGGCGACGCAGTAAATACTGCGAGCAGGATGGAAAGCCACGGCAAAGCCGGAAAAATACATGTATCGGAGGAATTCAAACATGCCGTAGAGACGCAAAATTTTGCGTCTCTACAATTTATCCCCCGCGGCGAGATAGACATCAAAGGCAAGGGCACAATGAGAACCTATTTTTTGGAAAGAGTGCTATGAAACACGAAGAGCTCACAAGCAACGTAGAAGAACTCGAAGTACTCATCAACACAGGAAGTGATGACGCGCAAGCAGAACTCAATGCAAGGGAATTACTTAGCCTCTTTTCCTATGATGAGAATACTAGAGCGGACGAACTTTACGGAGAATTACACAGCCGGATTTTACTCGTCTTAAGTGAATCCCTTTGGCAACGCGGCATGGCAATAGAGGCGTTGCCGATTGCCGAAGAAGCTCTTGTAGTGGCGGAGCGGACAGCGAACAAAGAACTGCAGGCCAAGGCGCACAACAACATCGGGCTTGTGTCTATGAAACTCTCCGACTACCCGCGTGCATTACAGTATTACGACAAAGCGCTTGCGCTCAGTGAAGAACGTGGAGATATAGCCGGTGTAGCAGCGTGGACCGGCAATATCGGGCTTGTGTATGTGAAGCTCTCCGACTACCCGCGTGCACTAGAGTATTACACTAAAGCACTTGCGCTCAATGAAACACTCGGCAACAAAAACGGCGTGGCAACCTGGACCGGCAATATCGGGCTAGTATATACCAATACCTCTGACTATCCACGCGCCCTGGAACATTACAGCAAAGCGCTTGCACTGTTTGAAGAACTCGGCAACAAAAACGCCGTGGCAATACACAGCAGCAACATCGGCGTTATCTATGACAAGCTCTCCGACTACTCCCGTGCATTGGAGTATTACAGCAAATCTCTTGCATTCGATGAAGAGCTCGGCGACAAACGAGGTGTGGCAATCAACACGGGCAACATCGGGATTATGTATCAACATCTTTCGGACTATCCGCATGCCCTGGAGTATTTCAACAAATCGCTTGCACTCATAGAAGAGCTTGGTGATAAAGCATCTGCCGCAATAGTGATCGGTAATATAGGGAATGTGCACAGAGAGCTTGATGATTACCCGCGTGCGTTGGAATTCTACGGTAAAGCGCTTGCGCTCCAGGAAGAACTCGGCATGAAGGCAGAATCAGCACGTACTATCGGCAATATCGGGAATGTGTATAGGCAGCTTTCCGATTTCCCGCGCGCGCTGGAATACTTCGGGAGAGCTCTTGCTGTGCATAACGAACTCGGCGACATCGAAAATACGGCAATCGTGACCGGTAATATCGGGATGCTCTATTCTTTACCGGAATTTGAAGACTATAATCCGGAAAAGGCAGAGAAATTGTTGCTGCAGGCAGTAGCTGAATTTACGAAACTCGGTGTTAAAAAAGAGCAGTATGAATTTCACAAACACCTCGCCGACCTCTACAAAACGCACGGACGCATGGCAGATGCATTCAATCATTTCGAGCAGTACCACGACCTCAAAGAACACGTCCAAAGTCAGGAGGCAAAGCAGCAGGTCGAGCGCTTGGACTATGAGCGTAAAACCGCCGAGCGAGAAAAACAAATAGCAGTTGAGCGAGCCAAGCACGAAGCAACAGAAGAGCTTTTGCATAATGTATTGCCCCAAAGCATTACCAAACGTCTCCTTGGCAAGGAAAAACCAATTGCAGATAAAGCAGAAAATGTATCGGTGTTTTTCTCGGATATTGTGGGCTTTACCTCGCTTTCGCAAAAAATATCCGCAAAAGAATTAGTCACCGGATTAAATGACATATTCACGGAGTTTGATGCATTGGCAAAGAAGCACAACGTAGAAAAAATCAAAACTATAGGTGATGCCTACATGGCAGTCTGTGGCGTACCTGTCACACAGGTTGACCATGCAATGCAGATGTCAACGTTTGCATTGTCAATTCAGCAATTATTCCAAGATGGCGTTACCATAGCAGGACACCACATTTCGATTCGTATCGGCTTGCACTGCGGAGAAGTAGTGGCAGGCGTCATCGGTGAGAATAAATTCGCCTATGACTTATGGGGTGATGCGGTGAATACGGCAAGCAGGATGGAATCCCACGGCGAAGCCGGAAAAATTCATGTATCGGAGGAATTCAAACATGCCGTAGAGACGTTGCATGCAACGTCTTTGCATGCAGAGACGTTGCGTGCAACGTCTCTACGATTTATACCCCGCGGCGCGATGGAGATTAAAGGCAAGGGATTGATGAAAACCTATTTTATGGAGAACGTATGACGATAGAAGCACTTACAACCAACGTAGAAGCTCTTGAAGCATTGATAAAAACAGGTAACGACTACGTGCAGGTTGAAAACGATGCACGAGAGTTGCGTGCGGCTTCGGGAGTAGAGCTCTACCCTGAACTCAGCAGCCGAATACATCTTGCTCTTTCACAATCTCTTTGGATACGTGGAATGGCGCAGGAAGCATTGAGCTATGCCGAGGATGCACTATCGGTAGCTATGCAATTGCCCAATAAAGAATTACAGGCAAGGACGAATCATACGGTCGGGACTGTCTATGCAGAGCTCGATGATTACGCAGCGGCGCTTGAGCATTTTACGACAGCTCTTCTATTGTATAGCGAAGTAGGAAACAAAAGAGGCGTAGCACAGATACATGATAATATTGGGTTAGTGTACCGCAAACGCTCCGATTACACACTCGCTCTCGAGCAGTACAATAAAGCACTTACCATTAATCAAGAGCTCGGAAACAACCAGGGAATGTCGAATAACATTGGTAACATCGGTATAATTTATGAGAGTCTTTCCGACTTTTCAAATGCACTTGAGTATTACAGCAGATCGTTGGCATTAGATACGGAAATGGGAAATAAACGCGGCGTGGCTTGGAACCTGAGCAACATCGGCGTGGTGTATTGGTACCTCTCCGACTATCAACGTGCACTTGAGTATTACAGTAAAGCACGTGCACTTGAGGAAGAACTTGGAAATAAAAAAGGTGTGGCTGTTACTACCGGTAATATCGGAAATGTGTATTCTGATTTCTCCGACTACGCTCATGCTCTTGAGTATTATGGCAAAGCACTTGCACTTGATGAAGAGTTCGGCAACAAAAGTGGAGTATCACGGCACAGCAGCAACATCGGAAATGCGTATTTGGGACTCAAAGAGTATGTGCTGGCACTTGAGTATTTTCGGAAAGCACTTGAGTATGACGAAGAACTCGGCAACAAACGGGGTGTAGCATTGAACACAGGCAATATCGGGCTTGTGTACAAGGAGTTATCTCATTACGCCGATGCTCTTGAGCATTTGCATGCTGCTCTTGCTTTGGAAGAAAGTCTGGGTAATAAAAGTGGCGTCGCAAAAAATATTGGTGACATTGGAACTATTCATGCAAATAAAGATTATGACGGCTACGACCCAACTATGGCAGAGGAGTACTTACGGAAAGCGCTTGGGATGTTTGTAGAACTAGGAATGAAACAAGAACAATATGAAGCATATAAAGAATTAGCCAACCTTTATGAGAATGAGAATCGTTGGGCTGAATCATTAGACCAATATGTAAAATTTCATGAGCTTTATGTAGCAGTCCAAAGCGAAGAAGCCACCAAGCACGCGCAACTGATGGAGCACCGCCGCAAGATTGAAGAATCTGAACGCGACCGCCAACTCAAGATTGCACGCCATGAAGTAACGGTAAATTTACTGCATAAAACATTACCACCCTCAATTGCAGAACGCCTTATGGATGGCGAAAAATACATCGCCGATAAATTTGAACATGTATCTATTCTCTTCGCAGACATCGTTGGCTTTACACCGCTTTCAGCCCGCACAGAACCCAAAAAAATGGTGGAATTATTGAATAACCTTTTCACCCGTTTTGATAAACTCACAGTAGAATACAATGTTGAGCGCATCAAAACAATCGGCGATGCATACATGGTGGTAGCCGGCGCACCCGAACGATGCGAAGACCACGCTGAACGCATGGCACGCTTTGCACTTGTCATGCTTAAAGAAACTCAATCATTCGCAAACGAAGTGGGAGAAGATATTCGAATGCGAATAGGTATTAATTCCGGTGAAGCAGTTGGTGCAGTAGTAGGAGAAACAAAGTTTAGTTATGATCTGTGGGGCGACACGGTCAACACCGCAAGCAGGATGGAATCCCACGGCGAAGCCGGAAAAATTCATGTATCCGAGGAATTCAAACATGCCGTAGAGACGCAAAATATTGCGTCTCTACAATTCATCGAACGCGGCGAAATGGAAATAAAAGGCAAAGGACTAATGCGGACGTATTTCTTGGAGAGAGCATAATGACACTCGAACAATTACAAACAAAACTTGAAGAAATAGAGGCACTTACCCAATCCGGCAAAGATTATGCCCTCGCCGAAACACAAGCACGGCTACTCCTTGCAGAAGAAGGTATAGAAAATGTACCCGATCTCCACTGCAAAGTACTGCTTGCTTTGAGTGCATCACTATGGAGTCGCGGGTATGCACAAGATGCATTGCCTTTTGCAGAGAAGGCACTTGGCTTAGCCGTGAATTCTGACAATAAAAAATTAACTGCTCGTACGCTCTTTAACATTGGAAACGTGTACAAGGGGCTATCAGAATTCCATCGGGCATTAGAATACGATTTTCAAGCACTTGCACTCTATGAGGAATTAGGAGAAAATCAAAACATTGGATTGATTACCGGCAACATCGGGCTCATCTATAATAAACTTCAGGACTATTCACGCGCGTTGGAATACCATCGGAAAGCGCTTGCAATTCATGAAGAATTCAACAACAAAAAAGCTATGGCAGGCGCTATTCATAACATCGGAGGCGTATATGCCGACCTCAGAGATTATGCACTCGCTCTTGAGCATTACAGCCAAGCGCTAAGCATTAATACAGAGATTGGTAATAAGGATTGGGCTGGGCATAACCTCTACTGTACCGGTAACGTTTATATGAATCTCTATGATTATTCCCGTGCATTGGAATACAATCAGAAAGCACTATTTCTCTATGAAGAAGTCGGTAACAAACTCGGCGTAGCTTTTATTACCTCTACTATCGCAAATGTATTTAGTAATCTCTCCGACTATTCCCGCTCGCTTGAATACAACGAGAAAGCTCTCGCGCTCTATGAAGAACTTGGTAACAAGCAAGGTGTGGCACTATGCACAGGCAATGTAGGGCTTGTGTATAACGAACGTTCTGACTACTCGCAAGCGTTGGAATATTTGCATCAAGCACGTACACTTGATGAAGCACTTGATAATAAGAGCGGAGTAGCAAGGCATACTGGACATATTGGGAATGCGTACAAAGGGCTCTATGACTTTAGCAATGCGCTCGAATGCTACCAAAAAGCACTGTCTATTTGTGAAGAATTAAACGATACACTTGGAATGGCTAATTGGATTTGCAGTATTGGACAAGTATATGCAGAAAAAAAATTTGAGGGTTATGATTTAAAGAAAGCAGAAGAATTTACACTACAAGGAGGAGCGATTTTCGAGGAATCAGGCAACAAAAAGGGACTATATCTCCTTCACGAATCACTTACTGAGATTTACGAAAAACAAGGACGAAAATCAGAAGCATTTGACCATATAAAGAAGTACCACGAACTAAAAGACGAAGTCCAAAGTGAAGCAGCCAAGAAGAAAGCCGAGCAGATGGACTACGAACGTAAGAAAGCCGAGCGAGAAAAACAACTTGCAGTAGAGCGGGCTGAAGCTGCAACGGTAAAACGCATCTTACATAATACCCTTCCGCCTATCATCGCTGACCGCCTCATTAACAACGAAACCTTTATTGCCGACAGCTACCCAAATGTCTCAGTCCTCTTTATGGACTTGGTGAACTTCACACGCATTGCCGCTATCATTCCACCGCGCCATCTTATCTACTTACTCAACACTATTTTCAGCAATGCCGATGCAGTGATGGAAAAACACGGCTTAGAGAAAATCAAGACGATTGGTGATGCCTATATGGCAGTTGCCGGCGCACCTGTTCACCAAGATGACCATGCACAGCGCGCAGCCCTTGCCGCCATAGAGGTAATGGAAGCAATGAATAATCTACAAATCACTATCCCCCAAGAGCTTGGCGAGACAAGTTGGACAGAGCAGGTTGGTGAAATACAAGTGCGTATTGGCCTGCACTGCGGTGAAGCAATCGGCGGCGTGATAGGCGATAAGAAATTCACGTTTGATTTATGGGGCGATGCAGTAAACACCGCAGCACGAATGGAAAGCCACGGCGAGGCGGGAAAGATTCATTGTACGGAGGAATTTATGCATTCCGTAGAGACGTTGCATGCAACGTCTCTACAATTCATCGAACGCGGCGAGATCGACATCAAAGGCAAAGGCATGATGAAAACCTATTTTCTCGAACGTACTGCAATACCATCATAATGGAAGGAATACCATGGTAGTAGAAGAATTACAAAACAATGTCGAAGTTCTAGAAAACCTGATAAAGCACTTCGATTACATCACAGCCAAGACACACGCTCTCACATTGCTTGAAGCTCTCCCTGCCGGTGACGCCTTGGATGAGGCACATTCCGGACTCCGCTGCCGGACTTTGCTCGCACTTTCGGCATCGCTTCGGCAAGGCGGCATGGCAGCCGAGGCATTGACGTATGCAAAAGAGGCACTTGCGCTTGCAGAACAGTACCATAACCATGACCTTACGGCTAAAGCATACGGCAATATCGGGAATTTACACGCTCAGCTTTCGGACTATACGAGTGCATTGGAATGTTTTAGCCAAGCTGTTGTATTTTATGAAAAGTACGGCAACACCACCGGCGTAGCCAAAGCAATGTACGGTATCGGCACCGCTTATGAATTGCACGCTGATAGTCCGCGCGCGCTGGAGTATTACACCAAAGCGCTTGAGGCGTTTGAGCTGCTGGATATGCAGAGTGAGAGAGCCAAGTGCATCGGGGCGATGGCAAATGTATTTTCCAATCAGGCTGATTATCCTAAAGCATTGGAATACTACGCGAAAGCACTTGCTCTTCATGAAGAATTGGGAAGCAAGGAAGGGGCAGCAAGAATTATAGGGCATACCGCAATTGTCTATTGGAATCTTGCCGATTATTCGACGGCGCTGGAATGGAATAGGAAAGCACTCGCGATTCACGAAGAATTAGACATGAAAGCAGATATAGCAAGTATTACCGGCAATATCGGGATTATCTATCTCGATTGTAATGATTATACCCAAGCAGTAGAATACTTTGCAAAGGCACTTGCTCTCTATCAAGCACTCGGTATGGATGTGTCAATGTCGCGTATTCATGGAAGTCTGGGGAATCTGTATTATAAAATGGCCGACTACCCCAAAGCGCTCGACTACTTCCATGCTGCTCTCGCTGTTCAGGAAAAACATGGTATAAAACTCTCGATTGCAATCACGACGGGAAATATCGGCAATGTCTATAATACAACAGGCAATTACACCAAAGCATCAGAATACTACACCAAAGCAGTTGAATTGAACGAAGAGCTGGGGGCGATCGATGGCATTGCCTGCGTCTATGGCAACCTCGGCATACTCTACTCCTCCCAAGCTGACTACGACAAGGCAATGGAGTACTACCAACGCGCACTTCACCTCCACGAAACACTCGGCATGAAAGCCGATGTCGCCCTTGTCATGAGCACAATCGGTACGTTATATGCGCGAGAAGAATTCAGTGGACACAATTCCGCTGAAGCAGAAAAGTATTTGCTCACAGCAATCATGATGAATACCGAGCTCGGCGTCAGGCAAAATTTATACGAGAGCCATAAAGCACTCGCCGAACTCTATGAAAAACAAAACAGATGGGAAGAATTTGCAGTACATTTCAAGAAGTATCACCACTTAGAAAAAGAAGTGCAGAGCCAAGAATCGAAGAAGCAAGCCGAGCTGTTCGACTTCCATCGCAAGCAAGCCGAGCGTGAGAAAAATCATGCCGTCGAACGCGCCAAGCACCAAGCCACCGAACAACTCCTCCATAACGTATTGCCCCCAAGCATTGCCAATAAAATGCTCGGCGGCACGAAGCTTATCGCCGAGAAAATCCCGAGCGTGTCGGTGCTTTTTGCCGATATCGTCAATTTCACCAAACTTTCCCAACGTATTACCCCTGAAGAACTTGTGGAAGGGTTAGATAGAATTTTCAGTGAATTCGACGCACTCGCCGAGAAGTACGATTTGGAGAAAATCAAGACCATCGGCGACGCCTATATGGTCGTCGCCGGCGCGCCGGTTCAGCGCGAAGACCACGCCGAAGCAATAGCTCACTTTGCATTCGAAATGATGGAAACAATGAAGCAATTCCGTTCGATTGCCACCGGTGAAGAAGTGCAAATCCGCATCGGAATTCACAGCGGCGAAGTAGTCGCAGGAGTCATCGGCAAGAAGAAATTCGCGTATGACTTGTGGGGCGATGCAGTGAATACGGCAAGTCGGATGGAGAGTCACGGCGAGGCGGGGAAAATACATGTCAGCGAGGAATTCAAACATGCCGTAGAGACGCAAAATATTGCGTCTCTACAATTCATCGAACGCGGCGAGATGGCCATCAAAGGCAAAGGAATAATGAAGACCTATTTTCTGGAGAAAACCACCCCTCGATGATTATTCTTGCGTGATATCGTATTCCGGGAATTCTGCACTAAAAGTCGCTCCCTCACCATAGACCGACTCGCACCACACCCGCCCGTTCATGAGTTCGGCAAGCTGCTTGACAATCGAGAGCCCGAGCCCGGTGGAGTGTTCGCCCCCCGTCGGCTGCGCGTTCAGGCGTTCGAACTTCGCGAACAGCTTATGCATTTCTTCCGGGGCGATCCCCTCGCCTTCGTCACGAACGCTGAGGCGCACCTTCCCCTGTTCTACTCTGCCGATCGAGATATATATCTTCCGGTGATGAGGCGAAAATTTAATGGCATTCGAGATGAGGTTTTCGGTAATCTGTATGAATTTCGTGCTGTCGATCAGTGCGTAGCATTGCCGGGACTCGACAAGGAGCACGATCCCCTTTTTTTCGGCGCGGGCGCGGTAGCCCTCGGCTGTGCGGCTCACGAGTTCACCGACTTCAATAATCTGCATCGAGAGATTGACTCTGCCTTGCTCAAGGGCATTGACATCGAGCAGACTTACGATCAGGTCAAACATTTGCGAACTCGATACACCAATATCTCGTGCCGAGTTCCGCACATCTTCGACCGACATCACATCGGCGTATTCTTCGAGCATACGGGCGAGCATTTTGATGGAACTTAAAGGGTTCTTGAGGTCATGCGCTGCTATACCGAGGAAGGTATTCTTGATGGCGTTGAGTTCTTCGAGATGCTTATTCGACACTTCGAGCACCGTATTTTTCAATCGCGCGATTTCGGCTTCTTTTTTGAGCTGTTCTACCTGATGCTGCACATGCATAGCGCGGAGCTTTTCGTCGAGCTCTTCCGAGCGCAGATCGGTAGCATAGGCAATGGAATTTTGCAGGCAGGCGTATGCTTCGGCATAATTACCGAGTTGGTATTCGATCTGAGCGAGCCTATCGGAGTACTTGGCGAAGACGGGACGTTCGTTGATTTCTTTTGCAATTTCAAGGGCTTGTCGCATATACTCCTTCGCTTTCGGGAGCGAGAATTCCCTATACTTTTCATTTGCATAGAGTCCGCTAAATCCTGAGAGTATCACATGCAGACGCGATTGATTGCCCTGCTTGATAACGGCTTCGAGTGCTTGATTCATGTATCCGGCGGCTACTTCGAATTGCTCGAGAAAATGATAGACTTCACCTATATGCCCGAGCAGGGTGGGAATTGACGGATGGGAGTCGGAGTCGAACTCATCTCTCAGCAGATTCAGCGCTTGCAGAAAATACTCCAATGCCGGCGGGTATGATTGCTGGACATAATGCATTGCGCCGAGATTATTAAGCATACGGGCAATATGAGCCGAGTCCTTGACCTCGTAGGCGCGGGTCATACTCTGCTGGTAATATTCGGCGGCCGCTTCGTAATTATGCTGGTATTGATACACATTGCCAAGATTCCCGAGCACTACTGCAACGCCTTTGATATCATGGAGTTTATTTTTAATCTCCAAGCTTGCCGTATATGATTCGATTGCCTGCTCATATTCTCCGAGGCGGCTCTGTGCGGCACCAAGATTGGTGAGTGCCATCGACTCTTCCTGTTCAAGCCCGAGCTCCCTGCTTAGTCGAAGACTCGTCTCAAAATAGTCGAGTGCGGCGCTGTAATCGCCTAAATTCCAGACTGCATTGCCGGCGGGCTGTAGTGCCTGCAGCCAGTACAGTTTATTTCGACCGGCAAAATAGTCGATACATGTCCGAGCAAGGGCAAGCGCTGCCGGGTAATCGTGGGCAGAACGCAGGCATGAGGCGCGGCGGAGGTGTAGCAGATAGAGAGACTGCTCATCGCCGAGTGCCGTAGCGAGCGGCTCTGCCTGATCGCACAGTGCTGCTATCATCTCCCATTTTCCGGGAGATGTACCTGAGTATTCAGCTTCTATCTGCGTAAGAAGTTCGTGTAATTTCGCCGAGTCTTGTGTTGTCTTCACGTGTGTTGGTCTCATGGTTCGGGGGTAGGCCCGAAAAATGGTAACTATTTAACAAGCAAGGAAGTGCATCTTTTCTTGATTACTGCCCGTTCCGCTCCGCTAGCGACTCCCGGCAGCAAAAATAAGGAATCTCGGCGATTGAAGAGTCTTGTTTTCGACCTCCCCGCATAATTTACCGGGTAATGATGACCGAGCGTGGCTACGAAAAGCGCACAAGACACCACAAAACCGTAAATTTGCACACAGGTGGAATTATCAAACATTATCAATGCCGGAAAGGGCAGGTCGTGCCCGCCCCGGCTTGTCTGCATCATCCATATTGTGCCTCCAATTCAAAGGTAGCGGCATCAAAGGCAAGAGTATTATGAAACTATCTCTATTCCCCCACCCCCGTACAACAACAATCTCATAGCATATGATGACAACAACCCATTATCAGGCACTTCTCAAACAAGCGCAAGCTGAAATTGCCAAAGGTAATTACGATGAAGCTGATCAGCTCGCCGGTGAAGTCCTGACTCGTGCCGAACCGGAGTCCGTATCGCGCGTCGAAGCCTTGCTCACTCTTGCCAATACTGCCCGTATGCGCGGGGACTTTGACCGTTCGCTTGAGCTTGGCAGACAGGCGCTTGCGCTCGCCGAAGAGCACAATCATCCCCAACGTGCAGCCGGCGCACTGAATGTCATTGGCATCATCTATCGCAATCTCGGCATGTATGATAACGCACTCGAATACTATGCCCGGGCGCTGAAGATATCGACACAGCTTGACGATAAACTCACGATAGCCCGCCTCACCGGAAATATAGGACTCGTCTATAATCGGCTCGGTTCGCATCAAAAAGCATTGGAATACTATACCGAAGCGCTTGCCATGTATCATGAATTCGGCGATACATCCTCGGTTGCCAGTATTACCGTTAATATAGGCGTTGTCTATGATTACCTCGGTGATTATACCAAAGCGCTCGAATATTACACCACCGCTCTTGGCATCTATACCGAGCTTGGCGATCGATCGGGCATTGCAAGCATCACCGGAAATATCGGGATTATCTCTAAAATGCTCGGCACCTATGACAAAGCACTCGAATACTTTACCCGGGCGCTCACACTTCATGAAACACTCGGCGAAAAGTCGGCAGCAGCCCGTGTCAAACAAAACATGGGACTCCTGTATGCAGAGCTCGGTTCATTGGAGAGAGCATTGGAGTATTATAATCAAGCACTTGAGACCCAAGAAGCACTCGGCGCCAAATCAGAAACAGCACAGATTCTTGGGAATATCGGGTTAGTCCATCTACAACAGGGCTCCTATCAAACTGCCTTGGAATACTTTGCCCGCTCGCTCACCATACACGAGGAAATCGGCGGTAAATCCGAAGCAGCGCAAGTGACGGGAAATATCGGCAACGCATACATTTCACTTGGCGACTATGACAACGCATTGGAATATTATGGGCTTGCTCTCAGCATTCATCGTGAGCTCGGTGAAGAGTCCGGTATAGCACTTATAACCGGTAATATCGGCTCTGCAATAGGTGAGCCCGTCTATGCAGGATTCGATGCAACCATCGCCAAAGAATTACTGCTCGAAGCACTGGCAATGAATGAATCTCTTGGCATGAAAGGGAATTTGTACCTGAATCATAAAAGTCTGGCAACTATCTATGAATATAAGGGAGATACCGGCAAGGCACTCGAACATTACAAAAAATACCATGCAATTGAAAAAGAAGTGCAATCCGAGGCAAGCCAAAAGCAGGCACAGCGTGCGGCATTCGAACGTCAGATTGGGGAAATGCAACGCGAACAAGACGTTACCGAACGCATTCTCCACAATATTCTCCCCAAAGATATTGCCCATCGTATCCGCCGAGGTGACAAGAAAATCGTCGATCGCTATGAGAGTGTGTCGGTGCTGTTTGCCGATGTCGTCGGCTTTACCAAGCTGTCGCATGCTATTACTCCCGAAGAGCTTGTCGAGGGACTCGATCTCATGTTCAATACATTCGACCGCTTAGCAGACAAGCACGGCTGTGAAAAAATCAAAACCATCGGCGACTGCTACATGGTCGTCGCCGGACTGCCCGAGAAGTGTGATGACCATGTTCTGCGCCTGACTGCCATGGCTCTCGACATGCAGCATGCAATTGAGAATTTTCCGGACATTCTCGCAGGCAGCAGTATTCGCATACGCATCGGAATGCACACAGGAAGCGTGGTAGCCGGTATCATCGGAAAGAATAAATTTTCGTATGACTTATGGGGTGATGCCGTCAATACAGCAAGCAGGATGGAGAGCCACGGCGAGCCGGGGAAAATCCACGTGAGCGAGGAATTTATGCATGCTCTCGGTCGAAGTGTTTTAGAAAAGGACAATAAGGACGCTAGGAATAATAGGGATGAATCAGGCCAAGAACCTGTGTCGTCAAACTCCCTCCACTTCATCGATCGTGGAACGATAGACATCAAAGGAAAAGGCATGATGAGAACATATTTTTTAGAAAAGACTTCTCAAGCATACCTCATCTGATTTAAACAAACTACCTCTCGTTCTACTAAAAAAGCCCGCGAAAACCGCGGGCTTTTTTAGTATCATGTTTGCACTGTTCTACTCCACTACCACAGCGCGCGCCGTACCATTCCACTCTGCCATGTACATGCCGGCGGGTAATCCTTCCACGCTCATTGTCCACTCACTCGTGCCGGCGGGAAGTGTGACGCTCGCAGCGTGCACGCCGAGCATAGTGACAAGGCGGAGTGTCGTCGGATGCGCGATTGATTCTCCAAACGTCAGGTGGATATTCTTGGATGCGGGATTCGGGTAGAGAGTAAATTCCGCAGATACTGTTTCGATGCCCTCGTCCACCCCTATAGGCTCGGCAATGTACCAGATTTTTGCGGTTTTATCCTTGCTTGCCGTGGCGATGCGTGAGCCGTCCGGAGACCATTGCAATGCAGTAATTTCTGCGGTATGCCCGGCCAATGCATAGAGCTTATCGCCGGTCTCTGCCGACCATACGACCGGTGTGTTCTCTGTCATGACGGTTGCAATTTTCGAACCGTCCGGGCTCCATCGAATACCGATAATGTACTCCGTCGGTGACGTTATCGTCACGAGTGCATCGCGCGTGGCAACCGACCATATCGTCAGGGTCGTATCACAGGCGATGGCAATTTTTCTGCCGTCCGGACTCCAAAGCGCACCGGTTATGGAAAAGCCATTTCCTGATAATGTAAAGAGTTTTTCACCGGAATCCGATGACCAAATAACGGCTGAATTTGTCTTCGTGGATAGGAATTTTGTGCCGTCCGGACTCCAGGATAGTTCACCCGGGGTGAACTGATAGGTTGTGTCCATCGAGATCAGTTTTTCACCCGTTGCAGCAGAATAGACACCGCCCGTATTCTTGTATCCGGTCATGAAAAATTTGGACATGTCCGGATTCCAACCCTTTATTTCAGAACCTTTAACAGTATATATTTGCTGAACATTTCCGGCATTCCACACCGTCACGGTGCTGTCACTTGCGCGTGTAGTGATTTTCGATCCGTCCGGACTCCACTTGACCGTCGATTTCATGAGATTGACCGGGAAAGTAGCCAGCTTTTGATTGTTTTCGACCGACCAGATAGATGTGGTACTGTCTTTTGTATTCTTGAGGATTACTTTTGATCCATCCGGGCTCAGATGTGTGGCAGTCATTGCGTCAGGGTAGAACGTTCGCAAGGTTGAGGTTTTGCTACCGTTCTTGGCTGACCACAGCAAGCACATTCTGTCGTCACCGCTTATCGTGGTTACACTTGCGCCATCAGTGCTCCAGCGCAGATTATCAACCTGACCGGCATGACCACCGAAGAACGTGAGGTTTTTCCCGGTTTCCGCCGAGCAAATACTGACGGAAGTAAGAATTTTCGAGCCATCGGCACTCCAATCGATGCTCGGACCTTGGTCAATAAGCGTGCAGAGCTTTGCGCCGTTTGTCCCCGAGAAGACAGCTATTTCGGACGGGAAGACAGTAGCGATTCTATTGCCATCCGGACTCCATCGTATAGGCATTCCGCCCTCGCTTAACGAAAAAAGCTCTTTTTCTGTCGTCACCGACCAAATGAGAGGCGGTTTGCCTAACCCCGAAAACGCGATTTTCGTTCCGTCAGGGCTCCAATCAGCCGCAAACACTTCAAATGCATAATCAAAGACGCGGAGTCTCTCTCCAGTGGCAGCCGACCATAAGACTGCTCCATTTTCAAAACCGGAGGATATCGTCAGCACTTTCGTGCCGTCCGGACTCCACATCACGCCGTTAATCTTCGCAGTTTGCTGCAAGGTAAAGAGTTTTTCGCCGGTCGCAGCCGACCAGAGAATTGATGAATTGTCCTTGCTTGACGTGGCAAGTTTCGAACCGTCCGGACTCCACATTACGCTCGTAACTTCACCGGTATGTCCTTTACAGGTAAGAAGATTTGCGCCCGTTGTACCTGACCATACCATCAATGTAGCATCAGCGCTCACGGTGGCAAGTTTCGACCCATCCGGGCTCCATGCTATGCCGCTTAGCGCCTTGGTATGACCGTTGAGTGCAGTAATCTGTGCCCCGGTCGTTGCCGACCACAGTACTGCAATGTCATTGCTTAGGGTGGCGACTATAGCGCCGTTAGGGCTCCACCGTGCGTCCGTCACCGGGTCGGCGTGATGCAGAGTGATGAGTTTATTGGCAGTAAGAACAGACCAAATGATAGCATCGCCGTCGGCGCCGGCAGTGACGACTTTGGTCTCGTCCGGACTCCACCGCGCCATCGCCACTGTGCCGATATGCCCCTTCAAATCAAACAGCACCGTACCCGGTGTGCCACTGAGAATACGAGCGCCATGCGGTTTCTCTTGAGCAGGTGCGTAGGTGCTGCTGCAGAAGAGAGTTGCGATGAATATCATTGTGAATAAACGTTGCATTGTGACCTCCGAAAAAATGAAAAGTGTGCGAAATATGCTATTAAAAATAGGGTTTCCGCATCAAAATGTGCAAACTATCTGATAGCTCCACTCGGAGCGAAATCGTACTAGAAAATGGACAATTCTTTGAAACAAAGCTCCGTAGGAGCGACATAAATACGTCGATTCCACCAACTATTTCGCTCCGATGGAGCTTTTATGAGTTTTTTGGGCGTTCTTACTATTGATATTTCACCCTTACAGGGCTGCCTGAATGAAGTATATTCCATCGGAAATTTGATGCGGAAACTCTATATTAAAAAATACTTACCGCAAGATACCGAAATATTTCACAGCATAAAAAAGCCCACCGATTTTTTTCTCGGTGGGCTTTGTAATCTACTGCGCTATGCTATTTACTCCACTACCAGCGCGCGCGCCGTGCCATTCCACTGCACGCTGTATATACCTGCCGGCAATCCTTCCACGCTGAGCGTCCACTCGCGTATGCCTTGCGGGATTGTGACGATTGCTGCTTGAATGCCAAGCATTGTTACGAGTCGGAGCGTCGTCGGATGCGCGATTGATTCTCCAAAATTCAGATGGATATTGTTGTCTGCGGGATTCGGGTAAAGGGTGAATCCTGTAGTAGTCGGAGCAGGGAATTCTTCGACGCTGTTGGGGTCGGTTATGTACCAGATTTTTGCAGTGTGGTCATCGCCGCCGGTGGCTACTCTTTTGCCGTCCGGACTCCAGCGCGCGGTATTGACGCCGGTATTTTCTGTATGTCCTTTGAGGGTGAGGAGTTTTGTGCCGTCAGCCGACCAGATAATAGCTGTACTGTCCAGACTTGCAGTGGCTATTTTGGAGCCGTCCGGACTCCAGTGTGCGGTATATACTTCTGATTTATGCCCTGTTAGAGTTTGGAGTTTTTCACCATTGAATACAGACCATACAACAGATATATCAGCACTTGATGTTACTATTTTTGAGTTATCAGGGCTCCAGTTTACAGTCCTAACTCTCTGTTGGTGATTCAAAGTAAAGAGCTTCTGACCATTTGAAGACTGCCAAATTATACAACTCTTATCCGAACTTGCGGTTGCAATTTTACTCCCGTCCGGGCTCCAACTCACATCTTGAATCGTAGATGTATGTCCTTTCAGTGTCTGGAGCTTTTCGCCACTTACAGATGACCAGATAATTGCTGACGTATCAGCGCTCGCTGTCAGCAGTTTTTCGCCGTTCGGACTCCATACCACATGCGTCACCGGTTTTGAATGACCATTGAGTACTAAGGGCATACCGGGGTTTGTTGTTGACCAAATACTTGCCGTTTTATCTGCGCTTGCTGTTGCAATTTTCGAGCCGTCCGGGCTCCAACTAATAGATTTTGCATAGGGTAACGTATAGAGTTTCTCACCGGTCACCGCCGACCAGACAATGGCAGAATTATCGAGCGCTCCGCCTGACACGGTGGCTAATTTTGTACCGTCCGGACTCCAACTAATAGATTTTGCATACGGTAACGTATAGAGTTTCTCGCCGGTCACAGCCGACCAGACAATGGCAGAATTATCGAGCGCGCCGCCTGACACGGTGGCTAATTTTGTACCGTCCGGACTCCAGCGAACATCTTTGACATACTCTGTATGTCCCTTCAAATCAAACAGCACCGTACCCGGTGTGCCACTGAGAATACGAGCGCCATGTGGTTTCTCTTGAGCAGGTGCGTAGGTGCTGCTGCAGAAGAGAGTTGCGATGAATATCATTGTGAATAAACGTTGCATTGTGACCTCCGAAAAAAAATGGGAAAATGAGAGAAATTACCGGTAAAATTGTGTACTTCCGGCAAGATAGCTGTTTTTGAATTAGTGAGCAAGGAAATGATGCATTTATGGAAGCTACTACCTCAAATTTCCGGGAGTTCTACTTCGGTATCCTTGGAAGGGCAACTTGTTTGGTCCCTATGAATAGCTATACGGTGGATTTTAACGCAGAGGCGCAGAGAACGCAAAGATTTCTCACTCTTTATGTATGACTAGAGTAGTAATCGCAAAGCCGTACTATCATCGGAAATACCGGTATCTATAGTGTTCTTTGGGGTTACCGTAGCGTTCATTGTGCTTAAAACTGATTTTCAACATGAAGCCCCGGAAAATGCAATGATATCTCTGCACCTCTGCGCCTCTGCGTTAAAAAATACCGGCAGAACGGCATTGCCATATCTATCTCTGTATTCCAAATAAACGCCTGGACGGCAACGGGTGACCGCAGGCGACGCTTGGAATAGGCAGAAGGGGAACCAAAACTATAGTCCAACGGCGGTAAAATTGTATTTTTGTGAAAATATTCAACTTCTTGATGTTTACTCAACATATTTAAGGACTTCTATGCGCCGATTGCTCCTCCTTCTTGCCTTGTTTATTTGCAGTTCTGTCGCCGGCTTTGGACAGTTTTTTCACACCGAATCGCACTATACCGAGCCACTCGGTGAGCCGCGCGAACACCCGATCGACATCAGCCGGATGACGCTTAAAGTCGAATTTGACGCGCCGAAAGGTATCGTCAAAGGTGTGGTGACGCATCTCTTTACGCCGCTTCGTCGTGGCGTTGATTCGATTGTGTTTGACGCACTGAAAATTACCATCAAATCTGCGACCTTGAACGGCAAAACCCTCCGCTTTCGCTCCACTGACTCGACGGTCATCGTTTATCCGTCGCCGGCGCTTTCGTGGGGAAGTACCGACTCGATTATTTTCAATTACGAAGCCACGCCGCGGAAAGGACTCTATTTCATCGGGTGGAATACGGATGTGAAAAACACCAAGGAAATGGGCGCAACTCATAAACAAATATGGACACAAGGTCAGGCAATCGACAACCGCGCATGGATACCGATGTACGATGATGCGAATGATAAATTTATTACCGAGACGATTATTACGTTTGACAAGGACTATCAAGTCCTCTCCAACGGAACAAAAGTCAGCGAGAAAAACAATAGCAACGGCACCAAAACATGGCATTACACGATGACGCATCCGCATGCGGGGTATCTTTTGATGCTTGGAATTGGAAAATATTCCATTGAGAATCGCAAGACGAAGTCGGGTGTGCCGGTGCATTTGTGGTATTATACCGATTATCCGGAGCGCATGGAGCCGACATATCGTTACTCGACCGAGGCAATTGACTTCCTCGAAGAGCAGACCGGCGTGCCCTATCCGTGGGAATCGTACTCGCAGATTCCGGTGCAGGAGTTTACGTTTGGTGCGATGGAAAATACCACGGCGACAGTCTTTGGCGATTTCTCCCAAGTCGATGCGCGTGGATTTCTCGACCGGAGCTATGTCGGCACAAATGTGCATGAGCTTACACACCAATGGTTTGGCGATTTAATTACCGCGCGCAGCTTGAAAGGCACATGGCTGCAGGAGAGCTTTGCAACGTATTACCCGACTATTTTCACCCGGAAATACTTTGGTGAAGATGCGTATCAGTGGTCACGTCGGGGCGAACAAAACGCAGCGCTCGCGGCATCGGAAAAAGACCGTTTGCCGATTGTACACACGCAGGCGGGAGGTTCGAGGTTTTATCCCAAAGGTGCAGCCGTCATCGACATGATGAACTATGTCTTTGGCGAGGAAGAATTTAAGCGCGTGATAAAGTATTACCTCACGAAACACGGGTATGCAAATGTCGAGACCAATGACCTCTATCTCGCCTTTCAGGATGTGCTGGGTGTGACGCCGAATTGGTTTTTTGATGAATGGTTGTATCGCGGCGGCGAACCGCATTATGAGGTAAAATGGGATGATTTGCGTGGTAAATCGGGACGTGAAACGCGCATTTCGGTAGCGCAGATTCAGCCGCGGGATGAGCTGTCGGGACTCTTTAAAATGCCGGTGGAATTCGAAGTGCATTATGCTGACGGAACAAGCGAGAAAAAGCGCGAATGGATTGAAAAAGAACAGGAAACGGTGGTGATTCCGAATGCGAATAATAAGGACGTGGCGTATGTTTTATTTGACCCTGCAAGTAGAATTATCAAAAAATTGACGTTCAAAAAGCCCTTCGAAGAGCTGAAAGCACAAGTACTCGGCGCGCCGAATATGATTGACCGTTATGACGCGCTCGTAGGACTCAAAAGCGATTCGAGTGATGTGAATGCCAAGCACAAACTCCTCGCGCAGGTCTTCGACCGTGAAAAGTACAGCGCGATGAAGTCGGAAGTAATCTCGCAGCTTGCGGACGAAAAGACCGACGCAGCAAAATCAGTGATGCATAAGGCATTCAAAGATAAGGATATAGACGTTCGCAAAGCAGCTTTGAATAACATCAAGGGCGTTCCTGCAGATTACCGTTCGGATGTGGAATTTTTACTCAAAGACTCCTCCTATGCGCTTATTTCGAGTGCCATCGACAAGCTGTCGGAGGCGTATCCGCAGGATGTGCCGCAGTATTTAGCGCAGACAAAGAGTGAGATCGGGATGTACAATCAGGTGCGTATCAAATGGCTCGAAACCCTTGCCGCACAAGACAAGGGCGCGATTGCAATCCCGGGCAAGAGTCCGAGTCAGGAGTCGCTCGGCATCGACGCCAAAGCAGCCACCGAGAAGCTCGTCGAATACGCCGGACCGGTGTATGAATTCTGGACTCGTCGCAACGCTTTCAATGCTCTCAAGCGTCTTAACTACTGTTCAGACATGGTGATAGCCAACCTCATCGACGGCGCGCTCAATCCCAACGAACGTCTCGCGACGCCTGCGAAAGAAACGCTCACGTATTTCTATCAGCAATTAGAGTCGAAAGCGAAAATTGTGAAGTATTACCGCGGTAAAGAGTGGAAGCAATGGGAGAAGGATGTGTTGGAGAAGATTATCAAGTAGAGACGTTGCATGCAACGTCTCCACGGTTATCCCGATAAAAAACATGGTAAATGAACAGGGGTCGTAGCAAATTGTAGAGACGTTGCATGCAACGTCTCTACGGGTAAATACTATTTCCCGTTCGGGTATTTGGTTCAACAGCTCGAATCGTATTCTACTGTCTGAACTGTGATTTTTGGGATTGTGGTGATTGCTGTGATTGTAATTTTTGCGAGGTTCTCAATTCTTACTGCATTATCTTACATCTCTTACATCGCAGCCAGATTAAATCACATAAATCACATAAATCACAGTTCAGACAGCTACTCCGTACAATAAATGTTGACATTCGGTTCTATAAAGCAATCAGACATTCTATGGAGTTTACGGCTTGGCGTGGGGTGGCAGGGAAAAGCCAATCTAATTAGTTTTCGGAAATCTCATTCTAAACATGCAATCACTCTGTGATTGAAGAAAAGATGACGGCAATCAATTCCCGTTTGGGCATTTGGAAACTACTTTCAAAATGGAAAAATTGATTGTAACTATTTTGAAAAGCATTTGTCTGTTCGCCTTACACTATTTACAGTACCATCAACTATTTATCTGAATTTTATGAATTTCTTTCTATCCTCATTGATCGTAATGTATTCACTTTCAATGATAGGTTGTAAAGTCGAGACGACACCCGAAAAAATGTACCCCCTAATATTTAGCGATAGCAGAACAATAGATAAATTGCGGAATAGCTTAGGAGCAGATAGTATCACCGGATATTTATCTACTTTCACCTATTCTGATTCTGTCGAGCGTATCATGATGACGATTACTATTCACAATCCTCAGAATAGTAACGATTTATCTGTGGGTAATGAGCGTATAGCTCAGATCGCAGACAGTATTATTCTCAGTTATGGGTATTATAGTGTATTTGATTCATTAGTCATCAATTTCACCGATAAATCTTCTCTGCTTTCAATCTTCACTCAAAATACTACGACCTATATGTTCAGGTACGATTTTATCAATTCTGCCTTTTTAAGACTATTTAAAGAACAGGAAAAGATGTCTAAGATTGTAGATTCTCTCATAGATAAAAAAGATTTCAAACTGCTTCATGCAACAGCAGATTCGCTATCTACGATAGATGGATATGGAGATTTAGTATTGACATGTAAAATAAATGCAATTCTGTTAGAAAATCCGGATGAGTTAATCAAATTCAAGGAGTTATTACTGAAGGAGATTTCTATACGACCATTGAGTACGCTTTTTAATTATTTTCTTGGTTATATATATTTTCGTGAAAAACAATATAAATTATCAGCTACATACCTTGATAACGCACTCCGCCGGAATCCAAACCTAATCGCCGCAAATTATTTCCGTGGTGCTATTTATGTGTTTTCCCATGATTATTCATCTGGGATGAAACACTACCAGCGAGTGAAAAAGAGAGGATCTACAATGGCAGACAAAGCAATTGAAATTTTACGAAAAGCTGGGTATTAGAATGATAGTAGGGGTAGTGTTTGCAACATTGAACAGTAGCAGAACGCTTATATATTCGACCCCGACCGGGGCCGAAGAATGGCTTTTGGAATAACTTGCTACAAACATACAATCACTCTGTGATTGAAGAATGGTTTTGGTAATAACATTCTACAAACATACAATCACTCTGTGATTGAAGAAAAGAAATAACTATATAACTGGTAATTACTTGTAACATGCTCTACTCCTCCTTCGTCCGCCTCAACAACATGCTCTATGACCGCCGCTTGCGCGCTGTGCGTCATGCTGCCGTGCCGGTGATCAGCGTAGGGAATATCTCCACCGGCGGAAGCGGGAAATCGCCCTTTGTGCAGATGCTTGTGCGCGAGGCACTTGCGATGAAGGCGCGTCCTGCTGTCATTAGCCGCGGGTATAAGCGTTCAGGGAATGGGGAAGTGGTGGTGTCGGATGGTACAACTATCCTTGCGACGAGCGCGGAGTCCGGCGATGAACTCATGATGCATGCCACCCTTTTTCCTATTCCCGTGATAGCGAATGCGGAGCGCGTTGAAGGCGCGCGCACTGCCGTCGAACGTTTCGGAGCGAACCTCATCCTCCTCGATGATGGATTCCAACACCGCGCATTGCATCGGGATATGGATATTGTGATTATTGATGAATTTACGCTGCGGCAAAAGGCGCTCTTACCCATTGGTCGCCTGCGCGAACCCTGGAGCGCTCTCAAACGTGCGAATGTCATTGCGTTGCACGAGGGAATTTCACCGCAGGATATTCCTACCGACATCAATCATGCGCTGATTATTAGTATCCGTACCGAGTGGAACGGCGTGTATAAGCTCACGAAAGCCGGACTGAGAGCGGGGAATTCAACGAACAATTCAACAATTCAACTTCCCAAACAGCTTCTTGCTGTATCAGCAATTGCACATCCCGCAAGATTCGAAGTGACACTCGCGAACGAGGGGATTCAACCTATCAAACATTGCACCTTTGCCGATCATCATGCTTATACGCTGGCAGATTGTAGAACATTTATTGCTGAATGCACGCAGGCAAACGTGCAGGCGATTATTACTACAGAGAAAGATGCAGTTAAACTCATTTCTTATATCGATGAATTTCAATCACATGGAATAGATGTGCTGTGCGTGTCGATTCGAACGGTGATTGCGGATAAGCGGGATGAGTTTTTGGGGATGATGAATAGGGTAACCCACCTCTAAATCTCCTCCCGGGAGGAGACTTTGGTTGGTATGTGTTTGATTTTATTACTTTAAACTATATG
>JAXLVN010000003.1:0-544484 GCA_046328995.1 Kapaibacterium sp. (SeqCode) | reverse complement strand
AATTAATCTTTGTTCCGTCTGAGTATGCGACCGTTCCGGCAGGGCCGACAATAGTATTGCCTGTTCCGCCATTGATCACTCCAAGCGTACCCGTTACTTCATTCGTATTTGCTAAATCAATCTTACCACTTGATAATACACCTGTTGCGCTGTTCTTGACTATTCCGGAGGACGTGAATTTACCGATAACAACATTACCTGCATCGCCACTTGTGCTGAGGGTAATAGTATTTGCGCCTAAGGGTATAGTTGCATTTTGAGTAAGTGCTCCTCCTAAGCGAACGGTATCACCGGTTCGTGTCAGACCACTGAGATATGTTATAACCTTTTCAAAATCGACCCCAGGTGTAGCGACGGTGAGTTTCCCGGTTACGGCGTCGGCTTTAACCAATCCACCTGAATTAAGTGAACTGAATTGAATATTTCCACCGGATGTAATACCAGTTGCAGCAGTAATGGCACCGTTGTTATTGACTTGGAATTGTGAAGTTGCACCAACAGAGAACAAGGACGCTGGAGTAACGGTACCCACACCAACATTAGTACCATTATCAAACACCTGTGAATTCAGGAGGGAGATGCCGTCGGGAGCCCATTTGGTCAGAAGGTTCGGCGTTCCGGTACCGCTCACTACATTTCCACCGACAATATTAGAATTCAGTGTAGTAAGCTCACCGTTTGAATTAGCAGTGACAATTCTAGTACCGGTACCGCTTAAAGACTGTACACGCACACTTGGTGTACCGGGAGTGCCGGCTACTTCAAGCCGTAGATTAGGATTATCTATACCGATACCGACATTACCATTACCGCTGAGTATGAAATTATTATTATTAAGAGTCAGAACAGTATTGGAGGTAAGTGTGCCACCGAGCAGAACATTATTTCCGCTGCGAGAGAGACCATTTGAGAACGTCAGTGGAGATTCTACTTCATTTGTGCCTGCTAAAACCAATATACCACCGGGTAGTGCTTTTACAAATCCACCGGTACTGAGGGAAGAAACACTGACATCACCAAGCGCCGATACACGTAAGCGCTCAGTATTATTTGTTTTTACAATGAGATCACGTTGGTCTGTTGTACCAAGGAAATTCGATGGTGAAATATTTTTATTTCCTTTTAAGGACCAACCAACTGAATCAACTATGCCGGATATTGCAGCAGTATTTAAACCGCCAAACGGTATCCACTGAGTACCATCAAAGTAGTAAAACCCTTGAGTACCATCAGTTTGGTAAATCAAGAGGCCCTTTGCCGGTGCAGAAATAGATGTTTTTTGCGCTTCTGTCATGCGAGGTGCCAAAAAACCTTTGGGACTACTCAACAGATCAATACTTAAGTCAAGTACGGATGAACCATGAGGAGTCTTTGTGCCGATACCGACATTCTCTTGAGCTAATACAGCCGAAGTGGATAGCAACATCATCGCCATTACTATTACAATGGCTTTTGCCGGCCGCAGGGTATTATTATGTAGCATACTGATATTTAAAGAGTTGTATCCATTTTTTAGGATCTTAGGACAACTCTTGATGTTATGTAGAAATGAAAGCATTAACGTACCTATTCATTTTGAGCATTTTGTGCATAACTATACACATTTTCCGCATAGTGCAAAGTTACGACTAAAAGGCAATACAAGTCAATAAGTAAAAGTACGTATTTTCACTAGTGTCCACTAAAACAAAAATATAGTTCTTTGAAATCATTTATAAATCTGAAGTTTACGTCAAAAATATTTACGTGACGATTTGAATTTAATATTTAATCTGAAATCATTAGATTTCAGAAATGAATACAGGAAAATATGTTTTTTCGCAACTTGTTGACTTTTTGCCGCAACGAGTTTTCGACAGTATTGTCACGAAATATGAAGGCAATAAGTATGTAAAGCATTTCACTTGCTGGAATCATTTGCTTGCTATGATGTTTGGGCAACTCACACGTCGCGATAGTTTACGCGATTTGATTATAGCTTTTGAAGCTCATTATCGAAAAAGGTATCACTTAGGTTTTGGTAAGAATAGTACCAGAAGTAATCTATCTAAAGCAAACGAAAATCGAAACAACAAAATTTTCGAAGAATATGCTTATTATATGATTGACATTGCACGTAACAAGAGAGCCAATAGTGACTTTGAGATTCAAGGTAAAGTCTATGCTTTCGATTCTACTACAATTGATTTATGTCTGAGCGTATTTTGGTGGGCAAAATTTCGCAAATTTAAAGCCGGGATCAAGATTCATACACTCTATGACATTTGTACTCAAATACCAGCTTTTATTCATATAACTGAAGCCTCTGTTAATGATATGAATGCAATGGATGTTATTCCTTATGAGTATGGTGCTTATTACGTTTTTGACCGTGGATATATTGATTTTAAAAGACTTAATAAGATTTGTAACCACTCAGCATATTTTGTTGTTCGAGCTAAAAAAAACCTTAAATTCAAATGTAATCGGCTCAATAAAATCAATGAGAACACAGGAGTAATAAGCGATCAAGTAGGAACACTAACAGGGTTTTATGCGTCAAAAGATTATCCTAATGAAATTCGCCAAGTTATCTACTATGATAAAGAAAGTGACAAAACGTTTTCATATTTATCTAATAATATGGAGCTTACTGCTGAGCAAATTGCACTACTTTATAAAAATCGTTGGCAAGTTGAACTATTTTTTAAATGGATTAAACAGCATCTAAAAATTAAATCCTTTTGGGGCAATAGTGAGAATGCTGTTAAAATTCAAATTTATTGTGCCATAATATCATATTGCTTAGTTGCTATTATTGAAAAAGAACTTATGATTAATAAATCAACATACGAAGTTTTGCAGGTTTTAAGTATTTCGTTACTAGATAAAACGCCAATTAATGAGCTATTTTATAAATCAGATTTTAATGATGTCAAAGAACTTGGCTTAAATCAATTTTCTCTAAATTTTTAGTGGACACTAGTGACGTATTTTACTTTTATTACTTGATATTACTATCAACGATACCTCGACGATATGCCTCTTATTGAGGTTTAGGTTACGATTCGTTTAGTATCGCAAATCGTACCAAACCTGCCGTGTTTTTTACGCCAAATTTAGTAATCAAATTAAATCGGTGAGTTTCAACGGTTCGTGGGCTGATGGACAATTTATCAGCTATTTCGGTACTCGTCAGCCCTTGAGCTACGAGGCCGAGAATTTCTTGTTCGCGGCGTGTCAGGGTAACGGCTGCGCCGTTAGTATCTTCGACGGATATGGAGTTACGTTGGATGAGCTGGAGGATGGATCGACTAAATACTCTTTCTCCGCGCATAACTGCTTGCAGGGCCGGGAGCAGTTCACGTACCTCTATCTCCTTTGACAGGTACCCGTTAGCTCCGGCACGGAGGGCTTTTTCAAGGTGGAAGGAATCTTCATGTGCGCTGAGCATAATTATTTTCAGGGAGGGAAACATTTTTCTGAGCTCAAAAGCTGCTTTGATTCCGTCCACTTTGGGCATGTTAATATCCAGTAACACGATATCCGGCACTAGTTCTGACACCAGAGAAATAGCATCTTCTCCATTGGCGGCCTCTGCGATGATATCTATATTGGTATCGAAGGATAAAAACCGTTTTAGTCCAACTCTGACAATTTCATGGTCATCGGCGAGAATTAATGTTATCTTTCGGTCGAATACATTTCTGGGAATGTCCATAGTTCCTCATTTTTATTAGCTGTTACTACACATCCATTTTGTAAAGTTGTCAATTATTATGCCAATAATATCGGGCTCGTTCTTTGAATACGGCAGGGTACAATGCCGAAGACATGCATCTTTAAAGCCGAATATGTTATGTACCGATAAGCCAATCTTTTATCATAGAATATCTCTGCTGACCGAGGATTTTCGCCTCGGTATATAAGCCTGCGGTCTCCCGTTGACGATATGCTTCATAGAGAGCAACAGCGCAAGCTACCGAGATATTAAGACTCTGTATCATACCGACTTGGGGAATCAGAAAATTACCATCAGCCTGATTAATTGCTTCGGAAGAGACGCCTTTATGTTCATTGCCGAACACCAATGCAACCGGAGTAGTCAATTCCAGGCTGTATAACGAGACCGAATCTCGATTCATACCGGTAGAATAAATCTTTTTCCCTTCGTTTCGCAAGTGCAGATAGCAGTCTGCTATGTTGGTAAAACGTCGTTGTTTTACCCATTTACGCCCGCTGGCTGATGTCTTTTCATTTAATGTCGGGAATTCCTGCCCGCCATAATATACCAAACATACCTCCACGACGCCGACAGCATCACACGATCGGAGTACGGCAGAGACATTATGCTCATCGTGGACATTTTCCAGTACGACCGTAAGATCGGGCTGGCGTTTATCAAGCATGGTATTAATTTTATTGATTCGTTCCGGCGTGCCGTAACGGAGCAGATCATCAAACATAGACGGTATTACCTCCTACTAACAACAAAAGGCGTTCTGTGAATGAACGCCTTTTATTATAAATTCAAATAGTTAGCGTATTTTCTTTTCGAGTGCGCTTTTTATCCGCTGCATTGCCTCCTCAATATTCTCTACGGAGTTCGCATAGCTAAATCGTACAAATCCCTCACCCACCGAACCGAAAGCCGTGCCGCTTAGGCATGCAACTCCGGCCTCGTACAACGAGAAGTCGGCAAATTCCTGTGAGGTCATGCCGGTACCGGTAATATTCGGGAAGACATAAAAAGCACCTTTGGGGCTCAGGCAACGAATGCCCGGTATATCATTAAGCCGGCTGACGATGACGTCGCGACGGTTTTTAAATTCTGCGACAAAATCTGCTGCTATGGCATCTGTATTCTCACTAAGAGCTTCAATTCCAGCTATTTGCGAAAAACTTGATGTGCAGCTTGTGCAATTTGTCTGTAGCTTGGAAACCACTTTGGCAATGTGCTCAGGCATCGCACCGTAGCCCATTCTCCAACCGGTCATAGCAAATGTCTTGGAGAACCCGTCGAGAAGTATGGTACGCTCTTTCATGCCTTCGAATTGCAGAATCGTCTCATGCTGGAAATCATCGTAAGTAATCTGAGAATATATTTCATCGGCAAGGACAATGATATCATGCTTAATTGCCAGATCTGCTATCTGCCGCAAATCGTCGTGCGTCAGAATTCCGCCGGTAGGATTTTGTGGAGAATTGATGATCATCATGCGTGTTTTTGGAGTTATTCTTGCTTCTAAATCCGCTATATCAAAACGAAATTCGCGCTCTTCTTTGAGCGGCAAAGCAACGGGTGTAGCTCCAAGAAAATTAATCATCGACTCGTAAATCGGAAATCCCGGATTAGGATAAATCACCTCGTCTCCTTCATCAATAACGGCCATCATCCCATAAAACAAAATCGGCTTGGCGCCCGGAGTGATGACAATCTCATTGGCATTATAAATATCGAGATTCCGTTTTTTATTGATGTACTGAGCGACAGCTTCACGGGCCTGAGGAAGGCCGTTCGACGGACCGTAATGTGTAAATCCATTATCTAATGCTGTCTTAGCGGCTTCGATAATATTATGTGGGGTGTCAAAATCCGGCTCACCAATCTCCAAATGAACTATGTTTTTACCCTGTGCTTCTAATGCCCGGGCACGTACTAATACTTCAAATGCTGTTTCGGTACCTAAGCGGGATATTCTCTGTGCAATATGCATGTGTTACTACCTTGTTTTATAAATAATTACAGTAAATGTTAGTCTGTGAATTCATCTGTCTGCCTCCACTCGAATCTACATCATTTCAGTCTATCCAAGCCAGTACTTTAAGCTCGACGGCAATCGGTGTAGGAAGAGCGCCGATTTCCAGCGTCGTCCTACAGGCATTGACACCGTCAAATGCAGCAGCATAGAGCTTGTTGAACACCGGGAAATCCCTCTTCATGTCGGTCAGATAGACCGTAACGTCGAGAATATTCTCCCAGCAAGAGCCGGCATCCTCGAGAATATAGCGTATATTGCGAAATACAGATTCTGTCTGTAAGGTCACATCATAGCTCGTGATTTCGCCATGTGCGTCGAGAGTAACGCCGGGTATTTCCTTTTTCCCACGCTCCCGTGGGCCAACTCCTGATAAATACAAGTAATTACCCACACGTACTGCATGAGGATAGGCTCCCACCGGCTCCGGCGCTCGCTCAGAATTAATAATGATTTTAGGATTCATAGGGCATTTTTTATGTTAATTTGGGCAAAATAAGGTTTTTTTTGGGAATTGTGCAAAAGAGAGAATATTTTTGAGGAAAAATAATGTGAATTACCGTTTTTATCTATCAACAATGGAGAAATTATGAAGAAAATTGGAGTCCTTACCAGTGGCGCAGATGCACCGGGTATGAATGCTCATATCCGTGCCATCGTCCGTACAGCCTCAGCGCGAGGGGTACAGGTTATTGGTATCCGACGTGGCTTCGCCGGCCTCATCGATGCTGATTTTTTTCCGCTCGAGCGCAAAGACACAGCGAATATTATTGGATTAGGCGGTACTATTTTGCGTACATCCCAATCCGAAGAATTTTTACTGGCAGACTTTCGAGCAAAAGCAGCCGATAATTTAAAAGCTGCCGGAATTGAAGGACTTATAGGTTGCGGTGGAGACGGTACAATGAAAGGACTGCACCTGCTGCACAGGGATCACAACGTAAAAGTCATCGGGACTCCCGGAACAATCGATAATGATATTTTCGGTACCGACTTTACGATCGGATTCGATACTGCAATCAACACTGCCGCTGAAGCTATCGACCGGATACGTGATACCGCAGACTCACAGGGGCGTGTTTATATTATTGAGGTCATGGGTAGCGAAGCCGGGTTTGTAGCTACCATGGTCGGCATCGCCTGCGGAGCAGAATATATGGCAATTCCCGAGACACTGACGAATATTCCGGACCTTTACAAACGTATCACACGAGAAGGTAAGCATAAGCGATATATAGTTGTTATCGGTGAAGGTGATGAAGTCGGCGGCGCAGTTGACCTAGCCACCCTCCTCAAAGAATGCTATAATATCGACTCGCGGGTCGCCGTTCTCGGCCATATTCAGCGTGGCGGCAAACCGACTGTCGCCGATCGCGTACTCGGTAGCCGCTTAGGTCAAGGTGCCGTCGAGACATTACTAGGCGGCGCAAGTAATGTGATGGTTGGCGAGATTCACGGCCAATTACAATTCACGTCCCTACCACAGACATACGAACGGAAAAAAGCCCTTCAGGATCACTTAATCCGCTTGGCCGAATTACTTGCCTGACAGATTTTGTCAATGTAGTAGAGTTAATGCCACACTTTCCGGTGTGGCATTACTTTTTCAACTCCCCCCGAAAATCTCGGCAAGATAATTGCTTTGTATGAGAAAATGCAGACTATCCTTGTTCTATTGGTGTTTTGAGGTCTCGACTTCCCATGTACACGATTCGACTTACAAATTTCGAGGGTCCACTCGACCTCCTCTTGTTTTTTATAAAGCGAGACGAGCTCAATATTTATGATATCCCCATTTCGAGGATAACGAAGGATTTTCTTGATTATACAAGACTTATACAGCTATTCGACTTGGAATTAGCCGGCGATTTTCTTGTCATGGCATCGACGTTGGTACAGATCAAGACCCTGATGCTCCTCCCTTCGAGCGAAACAATTAACCCCGAGACCGGCGAAGAGGAAGATCCCCGCGCACTGCTCATTGAACGCCTTCTTGCATATAAACAATTCAAAGAAGCTGCTAGTGAACTTGCCGTCCGCGCCGAAGAGCAAAAATACGTCTATTACCGGCAGTTCTTCGATGGCGAGCAGCACCATATCAGCTACAATGATTCCCTGAAAAATGCCACGCTCTTCGACCTGCTCCGCGCACTAAAACGTGCTATTGATAAGGCTCCAAAGCCGGAAAAGCAACATATAGTCGAGCGGCAACCGATTACGATTGAAGACAAAGTAGAACACATTTTCAATCTTCTTGCTTCGCGGAAGAAGGTTAATTTTCAAGAACTTGTCATCAATCTCCCTAAAATGCACATCGTAGTGACCTTTCTTGCACTCCTCGATTTGGTCAAGAGCCGCCGCATTTGGCTCTCGCAAGATCAGTCAGATGATGATATTGTGATTACCGAGCGGGCTGATGAACAGATAGCAGTCGAACTCGTGACAGAATAATCGAGAAAGGATTAATGCCGCTAAAACAAGACCAGCCCTATCGGTAAACGATAGGGCTGGTCTCTTGTGAGAGTATTAAGGAGAAATTTCCGCCTAAATTGTTGCAATGCTTACATTAAGCAATCTGCAGATTCGTTCGGCAATTTTATCAAGATCGACTATTTCACTGGCAGCATTAGCATTTATCACGGACTCTGTCATCCCTGCTACCACACATGAATCTACACTCTGAGCTATCACGTATCCGCCTAATTGATGCAACCTTGTAAGTGCTTCCTGCCCATCATGCCCCATACCGGTCATAATCACACCGAGAATTGACCCGCCGAGCTGGTCGATTGCTGATTGTACAGTAACATTAACCGAGGGATTATAGAGCTGCCCGGGGTCCTTGCCATCCGATACTTTCAGCACACCATTCCGTGTGAGCTCCATCTGCCGGCCACCGGGTGAGAGATAAGCACATCCTTTCTGGAGTACATCGCCGTTTTCAGCTTCTTTGACTTTAATTTTCGATAAATTGTTCAGCCGCTCAGCCAGTGATTTCGTAAAAACCGGCGGCATGTGCTGTATAATTAACACCGGTACCGGGAAATTAGACGGTAACTTGGGTATGACTTTCTGCAGCGAAATTGGTCCACCGGTCGATATACCGATACATACCAGCTTGATATTATGAGACTTACCATCAGACTGACGTTCACTTCCAGCAGCAGAAAATCGAGAGCCGGTAGGTGCAGTACTACTTGCCGAAGGGGTACTTGGTAATCGACGTTCAAATACGGCCGGCTGGCTCGGTGCGTCGGAAGAGCCATCTTTGCTTTTTTGAATTTTCAGATTTTTGTTCAGTTGTATCCCTCGCTTGACTTTATTCCGCAAAGAATCACTCGTACCTACTTCGATAATTTTTGAAATGAGCTCTTCTTTCATACCGTGGACTTCAGTAAACGCAGGCTTTTTGGTAATAAAATCAATGGCACCATTGTGCAACGCATCAATGGTGAGCTCTGCGCCTTCGGAGGTAAGGGTGCTGACCATTACTATATTGGTAGGACATTTTTCCATTATCTCTTTTGTCGCATCAATACCATTAAGCACCGGCATCTCGATATCCATAGTAATCACATCTGGTGACAGGGCAAGTGCTTTTTCGACAGCAACTTTGCCGTCGGGCGCCGTCCCGACCACTTCGATATGCTCATTCGATGCCAGCATTTTGCTGAGCGTTGCCCTCATAAAGGCCGAATCATCGACTATTAAAACTCTGATTTTATCCATGTTAGGTAGCAATCACTGAAAAATAAATTGTAGTTGTAAATACATAATATACTAGTGGAAGGACTATGCCTTATCATAGACGAGATGGACAATTTCCGGTACATCGAGAATCATGATAGCTCTACCGTCACCGAGAATTGTCGAGCCGGCAATTCCCTTGACCTCGCCAAAGTACTCGCCGATAGATTTGATCACTATCTCCTGCTGTCCGAGCAGCTTATCGACGACGAGCCCTACTCTGTTGATACCGACAGCATTGATGACGACATACTTACCGGCAAGCTCTTTATCGGGATTCTTGATATTCACCACTTCGTCAAGTCTCAGTATTGGATGGACTTGATTACGAATATTAATCACTTCCCGCTTGTTGATTGTCTTGACGAGACCGGGCTCAACGGCTACTACTTCATCGACAGAACTCAGCGGGATAGCATATGTTTCATCCTGCACTTGTACGAGTAGTCCCTGAATTATGGCCAAAGTCAACGGGAGCTTGATTTTGAATGTTGAGCCGACACCAATCTCCGACTGTATCTCTATACTTCCTTTGAGCTTAACAATATTCGTCCGTACTACATCCATCCCTACTCCTCTACCTGAAGTATTCGATATCTTGGCTGCAGTAGAAAAACCGGGCATAAATATTATCTGAAATGCCTCTTCCTTTGACATTTGCTGTGCTTGCTCAGGCGTGAGCAGACCTTTCTCAATTGCCTTGTTTTTTAATTTATCGGGGTCCATTCCTGCGCCATCATCTGAAATGCGGAGTACGATATTATTCCCTTCCTGATCGGCATCAAGGGTAATCGTACCATCCGGCGATTTACCTTTGGCGATGCGTACATCCGGTGCTTCGATACCGTGATCACAGGAATTTCTAATCATGTGAACGAGCGGGTCGTTTAGCTCTTCGATGATTCCTCTATCAATTTCTGTGTCTTCGCCTTTGACGACAAGATTAATTTTTTTACTGAATTCTTTTGATAAGTCACGTACAATACGAGGTGCTTTTTGGTACAGCTTGCCTATTTGGACCATCCGCATCCGCATGATAGCAGCCTGAATTTCTGAAGTCACAAAATCAATCTGGGCAGTGGTTTCCTCCAATTCCATTTTTCTTGTCTTGTTGGAAATCTCATATTCGAGATATTTTGTCATTTGGGCGAGTCGATTGCGCGCCAACACTAGCTCGCCGGAGAGATTCATCAGCGTCTCGATACGATTTACCTCAATACGGATCGTTTCATTTTGAGCTTTTGCGTTTTGGGATTCTTTTCCATCGGCTTGCGTTTTGGTCGATGCAGGTGCCGCTTCATGGCCACTATCTTGCTCGTGCGCTGACGCCGGCTGTATAGCTTCCGATGCAGGAACTGCTGCTTCCGGCCGTACCGGCTCTGCTGCTTCCACGACCGCACTGCTGCTGAGCTCTTCACGCATTGAAGCATTTACCTCTAAAAATGCAGCCTGAATAAGTGCTAATTCTTCTTCGCTGAAATCATCGCTTCCCGATACTAAGTCCTTGCTGTTCAGAACTATATCCAGTGAGCTCGTAGTCGGCTGTTCTTTGGGAGCGGCGGAGGCGGGTGTATGTCCTTCTTTAGCCGGAGCACTGCTGAGAGGTCCACCTTCTTTAAGCCGGACCAGCTTTGCAACGGTTTCCGAATAATCTGTCGGTGATTCATCGCGGCTGTTAATTTTGTCCATTAACTTTCGAATCCAATCGTGGACATCGAGCAGGACATCAATAATTTCCTGAGAAATGGTGAGTTCGTTTTTTCTGAGTTTGTTTAATATATCTTCGGCATGATGGGTAATACTGGTGATTTCTTCAAATCCCATGAAAGAAGAAGCTCCTTTGATTGTATGAAAAGCCCTAAAGAGCTGATTAATGAGGTCAAAATTATCGGGCTCCGATTCTATTACCATCAAGTCATTGGAAATATTATCGAGCAACTCATTAGATTCTACTAAAAATCCCTCAAAAATTTCCACCATTTCCGGATCGTCAAATATAGTAGCCATAGTATTCACCTTTTGAATCTAAGTATTTTATAAATCAGATTGACAGCTCTTATCTACCCGACGGCAGCATCCTTTGCCTGACTTTAGCCGGGATTGCATTAATTGAAGAAACTGTCGATATCAAGGTCCGTATCATTGGAGTCGTCTTCTGCTGTCGCCTCCTGACTGTGTTGCAGCAGCTGATCTGCCGTGTTTTGTTTTTGCGTATGAGTATCAAACGTATCTATCGCCTGCGAATCGAAAGAAATCTCTCGATGCAGCATCGTGACATTCGACGAAGCATCATGATGACGTACATTTTCATCGACAGCATGAAAATCGGAATTCTGTACATTAATCAGTATTCCGCGTAATTTCTGCTGAATCGACTTGAGCGTATGATTCACCGATGCTATTTGCTGTGCCGAGATATCTTGCACTTGCAATAAAATCATAATGGAATTAGCATCTTCGGATATTTTACCGAGCAGCGTTTTATTCTGATTGATGGTCTCTACCACCATTGATGCCGACGGTTCATTGGTCAGCTGCGTAATGCGCTCCTCGAGCAGTGGGACAAATTGGTGCATGTCATCACCGTTTTGTATCGCTCCAAGGAGCTGTCGGAAGAGCTCTACCGACGCAGTTTGACTTTCTTGAACATCCTCGGCAAGTTTTTTAAGATTTTTACTGATTTTCATGGAATTCGAACTGATATTGTCCGTAATATCCATGATTTCAGTCGTCGCTACTTCGTTGGCCTGCGTTACTTTTGACAGCTGTTCGGTAGCATTGGGCATTTTTTTTACGTTTTCTGCAATCGATGAATTTATTTCATCGAGCAGCGGCGGTAAATCGCGCAGCAAAATCTGAATCTCATCCAAAAACGGAATTACCTTTTGTCCCAAATGGAAGAGAGAGCGGAGGTCTTCCGTTTTTTTGAGAACAACACTGATATCGATATCATTATATGTTTGCATGGTCATTGTTGGAAATTTGAATGATAATTATTTCTTCGCTAAGTTGGCCAATATCGAGTCCATCTTATCTTTAAGTGCTTGCGGAGTAAAGGGTTTTACGACATAATTATTTACTTTCGCCTGCACCGCTTGAATGATATCTTCCTTATTTCCGCGTGTGGTGACCATCAAGATCGGAAGATGCTTGAGACTGTCAGTGGCCCGTATCGCCTGAGTCAGCTCAAGTCCGGTCATATTGGGCATGTTCCAGTCCGTAATAATAAAATCAAATTTATCGCTTTTTAGCAGCTCCAATGCCTGTAGGCCGTCCGTCGCTTCGGTAATATCGTCGAAATCGAATGATTTCAGAGAATTAATTACGATCCTTCGCATCGTTGGAGAGTCATCGACGACTAAAAATTTCATTGTTTCCTCATCGTATAAAAGTTTTAAAACATTGTATCCATTGCACTTACTCTTTCATGTACATTACACCCTTACTCGAGTGGATAATTTTGAAAGGATTTTCGACATTCAACATCGTTTCTGTATTTCCAAGAAATAAATATCCGCCCTTGTTCAAGGAATTATGCAAGGACTTGATGACTTTAATTTTCGACTGAGTATCAAAATATATCAATACATTACAGCAAAATATAATATCATATCCCTGTTGCAGGTTCATTCTCCAGGTGTCATTGAGGTTGAGGTTCTGAAACGTCACCATTTTCCGCACTTCTTCTTTGATCTGGTACTCGTTGTTAGACTTACTGAAATACTTCTCAAAGTAGTTGTTCGGCATATTACGGACAGAGTAATTGTTGTAGAGTCCTCTTTTGGCAGTTTTGATAACGGCGGTACTCAGGTCGGAGGCAAAAATGTGGAAATTAATCTGAGGGTAGCGATTTTTGAAATTCTCGAGAAGAATCATCGCTATCGAATATGCCTCTTCACCTGTGGAAGAAGCAGCACTCCATATCTTGATTGAATTCTTGCCTTCTGCGATTTTTTTGGAAATAATCGATGGTAGGATTCGCTTTTCGAGGGACTCAAAATGATCGACGGAGCGAAAGAAGAATGTTTCGTTAATAGTAATCTGATCAAGTAATAACGTCAGCTCTTCACGCGATTGAGGCTTGTTGATGAGGGTAAAATACTCTTCGTACGTCGCGACATTATTTATTCGTAATCGCTTAGCAATTTTAGATTCGAGGAGGTATTTTTTGTTGTCGGCATATCGAATTCCTGTAAGATTATAGATCATCTCTACATACAAACGAAACGTACCTTCGCTCATTCCAATCGGTTGTAATTGCTTATCGTTCATATTGTTGTGATTATTTTTCTTCTATTACAACACATACACTGCACACCAATGGTACCTCAATCCACAAATTATGTCCTCCTCTCCCCCTGCCCTCCGGGCTCCCATTCTCAGCAAGTGCCGGTAGCCCATTATCTGCTCCATGTACTGATGTACTGCTGCTGCTGTCTTAGGTCCTCTTTGCTTGCCATGAATCAGACTGCAGCGAGCTGTTTGACTTGATCTTGAGAGATTACTTTATCTAAGTTAAGCAATATCAACAAACTATTTTCCATTTTTGCAATACCGTTGATAAACTCCAAGTCCGCCTTTCCAACGAGTTCCGGTGTCGGCTCGACGATACTCTGGTTAATACGCAGGACGATATTGACCTTATCTACAATAAACCCTATTACTTTATTCTGAATCTCGACAACGATAATTCTACCGTCCACGCTATGGACTTTTTCGGGTAATCCTATCCGCTTACCAAGATCTAATACCGGTATCACCCGACCGCGCAGATTGATGACTCCATTGATAAAATCCGGCGAATTGGGTACCCGCGTCACATCTACCATTCGAATGATTTCTTGTACTTTGAGTATTTCTATTGCATACTCCTCGTCCCCAAGATTAAAACTCACGAATTGCAGGAGTTCGGTATTCGTATCCTTTGAAGAATCTTTCCCAACTTGTGTCATAGTAGCCCCCAATGATGAAATTTGAAATCAAGAAATAATTTCAATCTGCTTGATTCTAAATGAATTAACAATGCGTGACAAACCATATAAATTCACGCTGCAATACAAGAAGAAAAGTGAAGTATTCACTGTATAACAACCGCTAAACAAATATAGCGAAAACATTTTAAATACCTATGGAAATTATTTATCACCCTTGCTATGGCTGCGCCTGACGGTGTTTTCTGCCTCAAGCCACAAGCACAAGCAGTCGTTCTCATCCGCTTGCTGCCGTGGATCTCTGCGGCCATCTCCGAGACAGAGGCAAGGGCACATTCATAAGCGATTAGGAAGACACCCCTGCTCTGTGGCGATATGGCTGATACGTGCACTACTACTATTGCGCAGAGTACACTGAACACATGCAGCGATGCACTTTAGCTGTGGTTAGCTCGATCGCGCGGCATTCCCGCTATAAACACAAAGAGACACTTTACAATAAATAAAGTGTCTCTTTGATTATTCTCGTATTGAGGACTCTTAGCGTATTTCTTTATGTACGGTATGTCGACGAAGGAAAGGATTGTATTTTTTAATTTCAATCCGCTCCGGGGTATTTTGTTTGTTTTTCATTGACGTATAACGTGAAGCGGGCTTACCCTCTTTTTTCGCTTCCGTACATTCGAGTGTGATAATCACTCGTGCGCCTTTTTTTGCCATTGTTGTATCTTTCGATTGGGTTGTTCAATAAATTAGGAACGCAAAAATACGACACTTACACCCACTTTATCAAATCTTTTTTTCCGAAGCAGTTAAAATCCACACTCTCTACCCAAGTAGAGTCCATTGATGCAGGAACTAAACTATCCTCGGGCGGAGGCAAAAAACCTCAGACCAATCCAGATATCGGTACTATCTTCCCAAGAGAGGCATGGGATTCACCCGCTGCCGACCGTGCCAGACTTCAAAATGAAGGAATTCTCCATCCACGGACTCCCCAGTCCGCCCGAGTAGGGTTCCCTGCTTTACTTCTTGCCCCTGTCGTACCTGAGCAGAGCTTAGATTAGCATACACCGTGCGGTAATTATTACCATGCTCAACAATGACAATAGAATTATACCCCGGCAACCAATGCACCAGCGACACTACACCACTCGCTGAAGCTGTCGCAGCGGTGCCTGCACTTGCCTGAATATCAATTCCCGGATTGTCCATCACCGAATGAGTGAGGGAATTACGGTATTGCCCGAATCCGCGAACCACTTTTTTACTGCCGGAGAGTGGCCAGGAGAATTTTCCGGCGAACGTACTCTTGGGCTCTTCTGCCGGCTCTTCAATCGGAGCACTTTTGCTGTGATGGGGGGAATTTTTACGCGCTTCCCTATCTCGCTTTGCGGCTTCTTTTCGGGCAGCAAGCATTCTCTGACGTTCTTTTTCTCGGCGTGCCTGCTGCTCAATGAGGCGCGAAATCATGGACGAGACTTCACGAGCTGCGTGCTCTTTTTTTGCTAATTCTTTTTGTAATTCAGACTTATCTGCCCGTATCTTGTCGAGTGCCTTCCGGTGAGCTATAATAGTGGCATCGAGCTCTACTTGCTGCGTTTCTTTCAAATGCAGCAAACTCTCTCGATCCTGTGCTACTTCGACTGTTGCTGTCTTCTGCCGTGCCAGAGAGTCCTGCAGTTTTGTAATCGCCGTCGCTGTCTGATTCATTTCTGTCGTCAGACGCTTGAGATATACATGATGTTCCTCAGCAGGCATCGGTGAATTCCCGGCAATTGCAGTACCGGAGTTCTCCGTTTGTGCTTGTTTTTTATAGAGTTCCCGTGAAATTGATGCATATTTGGTCTGCAATTCTTTCAGTCGTCTCTCCAGACGTAACTGACGTGATTCCATCGTGGCAAGAGAGTCCTGTAAAGCGTGAACTTCTTCACCAAGAAGAGAGATATGGTTGGATATCTGCGAACTCTGCTTCTGAAACAGTGTCAGCGTCTGCTGCGTGGTAGCCTCTTTTGACGACAGCTGCTTAACCTGCTGCTTGGTCTGCGCGATCACACTCTGAAGGCGTTCGAGTTCTTTTTTTCGGGAATTTACCGCCGCCGGTAATTTCAGCGATCGAGATTTTTTACCTTTGTGACTACTCTTTTTACCACGGGCAAATGTATCGGTAGGATAGAATCCCACCAACGATGCGATGATCATTCCTATCACTGCATGAATACAAATGCGGTACATCACTGTCATAGTCGTTATACCTGTTCGATAGAAAGCATATTTGTACGAGACCTGGCCACGAGAGGACGTCCGATGGTAATGACAATCCGTGCTCCTTTTGCCAAAAAACCTCGCTCGACGAGTTGTTTTTTAATTGATTCAATTGTTTCATCAGTCGTACTGACCTTCGACACCAGGAAGCCCGACACACCCCAAAAAAGTCCCACCCGCCGGGCAATATGAGGCAGCTCTGTAATGGCAATCACCGGGGCAAATGGCCGACGGTGAGAAACCAACAGTGCCGTTTCTCCCGACAGCGATAATGTAGCAATCGCATTAATTTTCACGTCTTGCGCGATTGCAGCAGCTGCTCCTGCAATTAAATCGGTCACTTCTTCTTTCTGCGGAAGCCCCTTGACAGCCCGACGGAGGCGCATTTCGTCGGAGAGAAGCTGCGTTTCTGCTTCCGAACATATCATACGCATGTACGACACCGTCTCGACCGGATAGGCACCGACCGATGTTTCCGCACTCAGCATCACGACATCTGTGCCGTCAAGTACGGCATTGGCTACGTCACTTGCTTCCGCACGTGTCGGACGTGGGTTCTGTACCATTGATTCCAGCATTTGTGTAGCGGTGATGACGGGCTTGCCATATTGATTGCAGAGGGATATAATTTTTTTCTGTACTGTCGGCACTTGCGCCGCAGGAATTTCTACCCCTAAATCTCCACGGGCTACCATGACAGCGTCGGAAACCTGAATAATCTTATCGAGCGACAGTAATGCTTCCGGCTTTTCAATTTTGGAAATAATCCACATGTCACTTTTAAGTGTGTGGAGATACTTGCGTAATTGTGTGATATCTTCCGGCTTGCGTACAAATGACAACGCAGCGTAGTCGCACTGCAGCTCGACAGCAAACTTCACATCATGCTTGTCCTTGGTCGATAGCGCCGGCTGACTCACGTTGATATTAGGTAAATTAAGTCCTTTTCTCGACTTAAGCACTCCCCCATTGGCCACAATCACCCGCACCATCACACCATCGGTCTCCTTTACTTCTACTTTCAGGAGTCCGTCATCAAAGAGAATAACATCGCCTTTTTTCACATCTTTAGCAAGGGTGGGATATTCGACAGGAATGGTATTGGGAGGCACGGCGACCTTTTTTGCCCGGAAAACAGACGTGTCAGCCATGTACATTTCCCTGCCATTGACAAGACTTATGACACCGTCGGCCAGGTCTGCTACACGCAGCTTCGGTCCCTGCAAGTCGGCTATAATCGGAACATGAATCCCCAGTTTTTCCTCTGCCGAACGGATAATTCGTACATATTCAGCATGATTTTTATACGCACCATGCGACATATTCAGTCGGAATGCGCTCGCACCTGCATGGATAAGCTGTATAATTTTTTCCTCTGAACCGATAGCAGGACCCATCGTACAGAGAATTTTTGTTTTAAATGCCAGTTGAGGAGCAATTTTCATACGTATTGTTTAAGTATTAATAGAATTTGTTTTTATTATAGTATCACATTAGGGTAGTTATCGGTAGAGCTCATCGTCCGACAATCGGAATTTCCCGGGCTCCAAAAATATCAATTATCGCCTGTTCGACCGGCAAACGCTCTTTCGCAGGTGCTGCCGGCTGCTGCTGCTCAGACGAAGGAGTACCACCGACCGTAACCCCGGACATCGAGCTACTGCTATCCTTAGCACTAAAAGTATCTGATGCCCCACTCCCGGCCCCTTTTGATTGATGAGGAGAAAAATCACCGAATGCCTCCATTGACCGGGGAGCAGCCGTTGTACCACCGGAGATACGGAGCTGTACATTTGCCCCATAAAACCTTACCAGTTGTTCATTTAGCTCACTTTTTTGCGCCGTAATCGAGTCCGCCGCGAATTTCTGCTGAATATGCAGAAGTATTTCACCGTTAAAAAACTGCGGCGTCGATGATTGACCAAGTATTATCTGAACGCCTTTATTGGCGATCTGACTCACAAATTGCGCCCAGCCGGCCTGCAGATGCTCGGCTCCGGCCACTGAACCGCTTGGAAGAGGTGAACTTGCCGATGAATTATCGACCGGCGAAGGCGGCGCGGCAGCTACATTTGACTGACGCGGCTCGAACGGCTGAGACATAGGAAATGCCTGCTTCGCTGCCGGCGGCGGCGCTGCAACCGGCGGTCTTACCGGCGCATTCATTGGTCTTACAGCGCTTGCTCCTCCGCCACTTGCTTGTAATTGCTTGAGTTCGGTGAGGAGTTCGGATATTTCCACCGTCGCATCGAGCGTCGCCATTTGCGCAAGGGCGAGCTCGAACCGTATCCGCGGCTGCGGACTGAATTTCAATGCCTGTTCGGTGCTGGTAATAATATTCATCAGGCGTAACACTTCACTTTGCGTAAAATGCGCTGCTTCCTTTTCATAGCGTTCCAAAAACATCGCCGAGGTCTCGATGAGCTTCGCATTCCCTGTGGCGAGAATCGTAAGAATATTCCGGAAATGCTCCAGCAATCCCTGCAAGCATTCGTGCACTTCATAGCCCTTGGTCATGACCTGCCGGGCAATTTCGAACATCGCGGCTACATTATGATCACGGATTGCATGACTAATCATAAAGAAAAAGTCGGCATCGATGAGATGGAGCGCGTTCGTCACATCTGCATAATGAATATTCATCCCACAAAAAGCGAGCACCTGATCGAAAATACTCTGCGAGTCGCGCATCGAACCGTCTGCTTTCTTGGCTATGGCAATCAGCGATTCTTCATCAATTGTCACGTTTTCTTTGTCGGCAATAAACTTAAGCTGACCGACGATACTTTCAATTTCCATTCTCCGAAAATCAAATCGCTGACAGCGGCTGAGAATCGTTGCCGGTACTTTGTGGATTTCGGTCGTCGCAAACACAAACACGAGGTGCGGCGGTGGCTCTTCGAGCGTCTTGAGCAACGCATTGAATGCCGACGTCGAGAGCATGTGCACTTCGTCAATGATATACATTTTATAATTGCCGGTGACAGGCGGGTATTTGGCATTCTCACGGAGCTTGCGCACATCTTCGACGCTGTTGTTGGACGCACCGTCGATTTCAATGACATCAATCGAGCGTCCGCTGACTACATCAAGACAGGAAGCGCATTCGCCGCAGGGTTCGGCATTTTCCTGAGGATTCTGGCAATTAAGCGCTTTGGCGAGAATTCTAGCTGATGTCGTCTTGCCCACACCGCGCGGACCGGTAAATAAATACGCATGGTGAACGCGTTTAGAAAGTATCGCATTGCGGAGAGTCGTGGAGATATGATCCTGCCCGACAACGGCACCGAAATTCATCGGTCGCCACTTGCGGGCAGTGACTACAAAGGGTTCGGAAGTGTCATTTATTGCCATATTCAATCAGTATTGGTAGGTTATCCGGCATACAACCGACTTTCAAACTCAGAAAACGACACCGTGGAGAACGCAGATTTCCATTTTGTCGTAATTTTTACTGCAAAAATACTCACCTTTTGCCAACTTCACGCCTTTGCCCTATAGTATCATTCGTTAATTGAATCGAGAAATATTTGATTTTGACGTAGTAATTTGATAACTTTTCGTTTATTTTATGACTTGATTCTACTGTTTTATTATACAATTCTACTAGTTGGGAGTAAATTTTGGCTCGAACCCTGAGTGTTTTATTCATTGGCGATATTGTCGGTAATCCCGGCATGAATGCCATTCGTACTTTTTTGCCGTCGTTTATTGCGAAATATTCTGCCGACTGTGTCATTATCAACGGTGAAAATATCGTCAACGGAAAGGGCTTGACCGAAAAAGAAGCCAACGAACTCTTCTCGCTTGGCGCACATGTGATTACAACCGGCAATCATGTCTGGGAAAATTGGCAGTCACGTCCATTGCTTGCCAGTAACCCATTGGTACTGCGCCCAATAAATTATCCTGCCGGCAATCCCGGCCGTGGATCAGCCATTGCCAGCGTTCGTGACGGACTCAAGGTCGGTGTGCTCCAGATTCAGGGGCGCACCTACATGTCGGCAATCGACTGTCCATTCCGCGCTGCCGACGCTGCCCTTGCCAAGCTCCAAACGCAATGCAAAATGATTATCGTCGATTTCCACGCTGATGCTACGGCCGAGAAAATTGCCATGGGCTGGCACCTGGACGGTAAAGTCAGCGCTGTGCTCGGGACACATACTCACATACAGACCGCCGACGCACGCATCCTCCCGAATGGCACTGCCTATATTACGGACGTCGGTATGACCGGTCCGTACGACTCAGTGCTCGGCATGCAGAAAGAAATCGCCCTCAAACGGTTTATTCTCCAAACAGCCCATAAATACGAAACCGCAACCGAGGATGTACGCCTCTGCGGCGCAAATGTCGTCATTGACGAGCAAACAGGTAAAGCTCTTTCCATTGAACCGTTTATGTTCCCGGAGCCGGCTCGTAAGGTTGGATAATTGAACAGATTACAAGACAAGTATGGAACCCTTCATTAAAAAACTTCGCATCGTAAATTATAAGAGTATCGCAGACCTGACGATAGAAAATATCGGTCCGTTTGCAGTCTTTGCCGGTGCGAATGGTTCGGGGAAGAGTACCATCTTTGAAGCGCTGGAATTTGTGAATCATGTCGTGCGATTCGGTTGCAGGCAAGCTTTATATTTACATGGAGGGTGGGCTAACGTACATAACTTTCGATTAGATGACGAACTGAGTAAAGTATTTGAATTTGAAATTGTTGTACATTCTTATAATTCAAGTTTTGCTACTAAAAATCCAGCAAATATTGAAGTTTCTGAACGAAAATTCCTCCTGAGAATTGAAGACTTTCACGAAGCAAATCCGAAGCGGATTGAAATCTATAATAATGGCGACAATAGTGTACCTTCTGAGAATGAAATAAGTACGGTATCGGATACTATTCATAGCCTGTCTAGTAGTAATCAAATCGAAGAATTGGGTAATTCAATCCTACGTTATCTACCGGAATTAGAATCACTTCTTGGCAATCTCCTCTACTACTCGTTCAATCCGAATGCAGCACGAGAAAGTACTCTTGCCCAATTCGATAATTCGTTGCTCGACAAACAGGGACGCAATCTTGCGGCTGTATTATCTCGATTAGAATCAGATAGTTCGATTAGTGATAGTATCATTGAACTCATGCAACTCTTTGTGCCATCATTAGAATCCGTCAAAACAGAAACTAATTCGCTCGACGGTCGGTCTGGTTTGCAGTTTATCGAAGAGGGGTTGAGTCGTCCGTTCCCGCCGCACTTAATATCCGACGGCACGCTGCACGCGCTCAATATTCTGGTAGCACTTTTTCAGAGAAAGAATAATATTCCGCTCATGGGTACGAATTGGACGCTCATTGAGGAACCCGAACGCGGGCTTCATCCGTATGCAGTACAAGAGCTTACGAGTATTATCCGTGAAGCTGCTACTTCGCTAAAAGCTAATTCAGTCGGCGTTGAAAAATTCCAACCCTTTTGGCTGACGACCCATAGTGCTTCGCTTGTTCGCGCTTGCCGGCCGGGTGAATTATGGTTCGTGGAAAAAACAAATGGTTTTACGACAGTGAGAAAAGCCGACCCGCATCCCCAAAGCAGACTTCCCCTCGATGAGGCATGGCTCTCGAATGCACTCGACGGAGGCCTGCCATGGTAAAAGTAGCGTTTATTGGCGGTGGTAATTGTGAATATATTTTTTTGAAAAGCGAAATAGCAAAACAAGACTTTCACTCGCTCGGAATTCACGTTGTAAAAGTCATCAATGCATTAGGAGAAAACAACTTAGATTCTACAAACATAGACCGTTTGGTAGAACAATGCCGCCTCTATTCACCGGACAAAGTAGTTGTCGTAGCTGACGTAGAAAACGACCCTTGTTTTACCGTAGCAAAAGAGCGAATTGGTTCATTGCCGGATGTAATTTTGCTTGCACGCAAAGCATTTGAAGCATGGCTTCTTGCTGATACTGAGGCGATGAAAAAGAAGTTTGGCTCAAAGTATTCCTATGCTACACCTGAAAACACGCCTCATCTTCCATGGGACGAAATCAAAAAGATAGCCAAATTATACGGAATGAAGACACCGGAAAACAAGCTGAATTTTACGAAAGAAATGGTTACACGATACGGTTTTTCCATTCTCAAAGCATCACAACACAAGTATTGCCAAAGCGCTAAATATTTTGTAGAAAAATTGCGTTCTCTGAACTCATAATTATCAATTAATTCAATCATATTATAATACTTACGACTTACGACTTATGACTGACGACCTCCAACAACCCCCAAAACCCTATCGCATACTTCTCTATTATAAGTATGTAAAAATTGATAATCCCGAAGAATATGCTGCCGAACATCTCACATTCTGTAAGTCGATCGGCGTTCTCGGACGAATTCTTATCTCTCATCTTGGTATCAATGGAACGCTCTCAGGCACCATTGAGCAAACAGACCAGTATATCAATGCCATGCGCTCAGACCCGCGTTTTGCCGATATGGTCTATAAAATTGACGAGTCTGATACTCATGCATTCAATAAAATATTCGTGCGCCACAAGGCCGAACTCGTCACCTTCCGTCTGCCGTATGAGCTTGACCCGAATGAACTTACCGGTAAATACCTCGAACCGGTCGATTTCTACAAAGCCATGACCGAAGAGGATGTCGTCATCGTCGATGCACGCACCGATTACGAATACGACCTCGGACATTTCCGCGGGGCAATTCGTCCTCCCGTGAGCTCCTTCAAGGAATTTCCGGAATGGGTGCGCGAGAATTTAGGTGAATTCAAGAACAAAAAAGTGCTCACATATTGCACCGGCGGTATCCGCTGTGAGACCTTTACCGGACTTCTCCTCAAGGAAGGATTCCAGGATGTGTATCAATTACATGGCGGAATTGTCACCTATGGCAAAGACGAAACCGTAAAAGGGCGCCTCTTTGACGGGAAATGCTATGTGTTCGACAATCGTATCTCCGTGCCAATCAATCACACAGAGGAAGATGTCATCGTCTCTCATTGCCATCATTGCGGCAAGCCGAGTGACCGCTATATTAATTGCGCGAATATGTATTGTAATCTCCAGCATTTCTGCTGTGAAGAATGCGAAATTACCCACCGACAATCATGTTCGGAAGAGTGTAAGCAATCGACCCACCGCAGAGAAAGAGATATTCATCATGTCGCTCATCATTAATGCAGTACGAATACCTACTCTTTAATCTCATCGTTGTCCTTGGCCCTATCGCCGCAAGCTTTGAAAAGCGCGTGCACTTCGCCAATAAATGGCGTCATGCACTCCCCGCTATCACGCTTGCGGCGATTCCCTATATCGTCTGGGATGCACTCGTCACCGGACGTCATTGGATATTCAATGCAGCCACTATCTCAGGATTTTCCCCGTTCGGACTGCCAATAGAAGAAATCTTCTTTTTCTTCACGGTTCCCTTCGCTTCGCTCTTCATGTGGGAGGTCATTTCATCGTATATACCAAAACAAGAAGTAAGCAGCAAAGGTATGGTCGGTGTCTTCCGCGGGCTGCTCTTAGCCGGTATTATCCTCTATTCTCAAGGAGATAAAGAATACACCGCCTTCGCACTCGGCGCGCTCGGTATCGTTGGAATACTCGATGATATTCTCCCTGTTAAGCTCTTCCCGCAAAAGCGATCTCTCCTCTACGTCCTTGCTGTTTCGGTCTGTAACGGTGTATTTAACGGTTACCTAACATCAAGGCCGGTAGTGGTTTATGATAATACGTACAATCTCGGCATTCGCCTTGGTACGATTCCTGTCGAAGACTTTTTCTACGGGCTCTCGCTGATACTGTTAGCGACTATTTTCTATGAACTTCTCAAGAAAAAGTATGAGCATTCCGGGGAATAAAAGGGTCATTGTGATTGGTGGCGGACTCGGCGGACTTGCCGGCGCAATTATGCTTGCATCAAAGGGTTACCGCGTATCCTTATATGAAAAAAATGCCACCCTCGGCGGTAAAATGAACGAACTCCGCCTCGGTGAGTATCGTTTCGATACCGGTCCTTCGCTCCTGACGATGCCGCATGTCATCACGAAGCTTTTTTCCGATGTCGGTGAATCTGTGCATAATTACCTCGAATTCCTCCCCATTGACCCGCTCTGCCGGTACTTTTTTCCCGACGGTTCGCAGCTCGACGCTCATGCCGACAGCGCGAAAATGACGGAAGCGCTGCAGCGATTCTCACCGAAGGAAGTGGATAATTACCATAGATTTATGAAATATTCCAAGAAAATCTACGACCTGACGGCGGAGGTTTTCCTGCATACTCCATTTCATGAATTCAGGAAAATTCTCAAGCCACGATTTTTGAAAGCGCTCGTTGGTTTGCCGCAGATTGATACCATGCGCTCAGTTCACGCAAGTGTATCGCGCTATTTCAAGGATCCACGACTCATCCAACTCTTTGACCGTTATGCTACCTACAACGGTTCGAATCCATTCGTCGCTCCCGCAACGCTGAATATTATCCCGTATGTGGAATTCGGCTTGGGAGGATTTTACATTCGCGGCGGTATGATGCGCTTAGCCCATGCACTCGAAACACTTGCGCGAAAAGTAGGAGTTGAGATTCATACCAATTCCCGTGTCACTCGTATCGTCGAATCGAATCGAAAAATTCAGGGAGTGGAAATTGACGGTACGGTCTTGCCGGCCGATGTTGTGCTGTGTAATGCGGATGTTGTCACGGCGCATACGGATTTATTACACCCACAGTCCAAACGCGCTCAATCACTTCGCGCGCTCGAACCTTCCATCTCGGGTATGGTTTTTTTCTGGGGTGTGCGCGGTGAATTTCCTCAGCTTGCCCATCATTCGATTATTTTTTCGGAAGACTACCGGCAGGAATTCACGCAGATTTTCGATGAACACCGTGCGCCGGATGATCCGACAATTTATATCGCAGCGACGAGCAAAACGGACTCCGACCATGCACCCGACGGCTGTGAAAATTGGTTCATCCTCCTCAATATGCCCTATCTCTCAGACGGACAAGACTGGACAAAAGAAAGGGAATCTATGCGCCGGAAAGTAATTGATAAGCTTCACAAACTCATTGGTTTTACTGAAGATATGATTGAAGTCGAACATTCTTATACTCCCGAGGATTTCCTTACGCTCTATGCTTCTAATCAAGGGAGCATTTACGGGCTTTCTTCCAATAACCGGAATGCTGCTTTCCGGCGTCCTGCCAATCGCAGCCGAGAGATACAAGGTCTTTATTTTGCAGGAGGTTCATCGCATCCCGGCGGTGGAATTCCCCTTGTGCTTCTCTCTGGAATGATGGCTGCTGAATTGATAGCCGAACGGTAAAGGTGATTACGGATACTTTAACAAAAAGCCCTTGGCAATTGCTTGCCAAGGGCTTTTATATGAACTACTTAGATTTTCAAAGAGATTAAAATTCCACATTCACCCCAATACTTGGCAAAATACCGATACCGGACTTTTGCACTACAGCGCGCTTTTCGCGGGGTTCCCACCGAACGCCGTTTTCATTCTTCCTGCTGTAGATATTCTGAACGTCGATATAGGTCACGAGCTGCAGACCGGAAAACTGCCAACGCTTATCGACCCGTACATCGAGCGAATGAAAGAGTGCAAGGCGTTCACCTGCATTGAAATTAGCAAAATCCAGCTTTCCGAAATTCGGACTCGTGCTGTCAGAAATATACGGCGTGGTCGGATTCCCGGTCGCAAGACGGAATTTACCGCTCACTTCCCATTGCTGATTAAAACGATACCCTGCAGAAGCATTAAAAATAATCCGACTGTCGAAAGAGCCGGCCCGCTCAATACCGTCAAGCGCCGTAAATCGTGTTTGATTAAGCGTAAAGCTGATCAAGCCATAGAGGGGAATATCGCCTAGTTTTTTCTGCAGAAATATTTCCACACCACGGGCGAATCCCGAGCCGTCACTCGTCAGCGGTTCGAGACCAAAGGGAATATCATTGGTAATATCATCGAATCCCGACGGCGAAAGCACTGCCTGCTCCCTATACACACGCGTCGGATAGCTGCCATACCACTTGTAATAGCCTTCAATCTGGAATTTTACATCCGCATCCATCACATGTTCATACCCGAGAATGATCTGATCAGCCCGGATAGCCGAGAGACTGTTTGCATTCGATGTATCACCTAAAAGCCAGATAAAGGACGGTGATTGATAAAATCGCCCGGCACTGAAGTTAATCGCCGTCGCCGGTGATAGTGTATAATTAAGTGACAGTCTCGGTGAGAAATAGAGTTTATTTTTCAAAAAGTTGTAATAGTCAAGACGTACGCCGCCGGTGAGCTTGAGATTGTCCGAAATGGAGGTGGAAATCGAGGCAAACGTGCCGTTTCGCAAGGCAGTAAACGAACTGTCAATCGAAAGTGGACGCGGAATGCGATTATCATCGAGACGCAGATACCCGGGCACCGTCAGCGAATACTCAAGCAGCGACGCGAATTTCGCTGTATTACCAAAGGATAGCTCGGTCGTTGGATTAAGCTGAAAGAAAAAGTCAGCTCTCAGACTCGTCTCTCCTTCGGTCGATACATTCTTGAATATTTCGACGAGATTGGAGTCCCGCTGACGCGTGTCAAATGTCGTAAATGTCCTCCCGAGTGTCACGGTGAAGAATCCCTTGGGCATGAGATGTTTCCAGGTAAGACCGGAGAAATACTGGTCTTGGTTCGAACCGTTAATCCGGGAATTATCAAAACGTTTGTCTGCTGTTTCATTATTAAACGAAATTCCGTCCAACGCACCAATCGTCAGGAATGACAAGGAGTTATTATTATCTAAATTGAAATTCACCTTCGTCTGAATATCCCAATATTCCGGGATAAAACTAAAGCCCGCTGCCTTGAAAATAAAGTCGAGATAACTGCGACGCACGCTCACCAAATACGAACCTGAATTGCCAATCGGTCCCTCGCCAATTACTCCGAATCCTGTCGCCGATAAATTGAGCTGCCCGCCGAAACGCTCTTCGTTACCATTGCGGAGCGTGATATTCGTGAGCGAGGAGACGCGGTCGCCGTAGCGTGCACCAAAACCGCCGGCCGAAAAGCTGACTTCACGAACGAAATCGATGTTGATAAGCGAGAGAGGTCCACCGGTCGACCCCTGCGAACCGAAGTGATTGATATTCGGAACTTCAATATTATCAACGACAAATAGATTTTCAAATGGTGCTCCGCCGCGTACGACGAGGTCATTGCGACCTGCTTGAGTCACACCTACGCCGGGCAGAAGTGCGACCGCGCGCACGACATCTTCCTGGACGCCCGGTGCGCGTCGTACATCTTCGGAGTTGAGGAGTTGGGTGGAAGTTATAGTTTCGGAATTTTTTTGAAAATAGCTGGCTTCGACCTCGGTTGCCTGTAGTTCGATTACTTTCTCGACCAGCTCGATGGTCGTCGTCGTGGGCTTACCGGCGCTGATCATGATATTCGACTTGATGACCGGTTCAAAGCCGACGGCACTGATACGGATATTATAAATTCCGGGAGGAATGTTTTTGATAGTAAATTTTCCGCTGGAGGAGGTATTTGCACCGAGCTTAGTAGTCATGATCGCAACGCTTGCTCCGACGACCGGAGACTGTGTGTTTTGATTGAGTACTACACCGGTCAGCACACCCGTTCCGGTGGGTTCCTGCGCTTGAGTTTGTGCCGACGATATGAAATGAGAGAAAACAAAAAGGAGGGATAGAACTGCTGTAAATCTTCTCCAAACGTGCATAATATTTCCTTAAAAATGGGTAAAGTACTATTTCCGAGCGGCCTATAACGGATAGGAACGAAAAAAAGTATTTCACCTGCCTGGACGGCAAAGGGTGACCGCAGGCGAGGTGCGGAGTATGCAGAAGAGAACGAATAAAAGCACCTAACTTTCATTTTCTGCAAGTAGTTGGTATGTTTTACCAAGTCGTGGGATAATTACTTTGGTATGCGGCAAGAACTCCATAACCGTGAGTGCGAGCGAACTACAGGCATCATCATCGCCGTGGATTAGGTAGAGTTCTTTAGGAGATGCTCCGAGGATAAAATCGACGAGTTCAGCGCGGTTAGCATGGGCTGAAAAGCGGAATTTCCCGACCTGGCATTTGCGCGTGCGCTGTGTGCCGGAGAAAAGGAACGGTTTTTTGTGTTCGGAATTGAGGAGAGCGTGTCCCGGCGCATCTTCATCCTGGTAGCCGACGAAGGCGATGCCAAAATTCCCTTTATCGAGCCATTTGGCAGCGAGCTTGTAGGAGGTGGTGCCGGGGTTCATCATACCACTTGACGCCACTACTATTGAGGGCGTCGAGAAGTAGGGTCCCGTCATTAACTCCTCATGATTAATTGGATTTTGTGGAATATCAGCAATTTCAAATCCCTTATTCACTCGACCGCCGTCGTAACAGTATCTATCATACAGATTAGATACTTTCTTGGAAATGCCACCGGTGTACATTGGCAGCGTCGGAATTGTTGTTTTTTTCATCAGCTGATAGAGGATCGTGAGAATTTCCTGCGTTTTGCCGAGAGAAAACGATGGAATCAGCACCGAACCGCCGTTGGTGGTTATGGCGTTGATGAACTGCGCGAGATTCTGTTTTTCTTTATTAAATTCGGGTGTATCGTCATCGGAGAACCCATTGGTACTCTCGCAGATGAGCACGTCGAGATGATGACGCGGGAATTTTGCCTTCGTGAGCACAGCTTGATGGTGGAATTGCACATCGCCGGTATGGAATATATTCTTGCCGTGGACTTCAAAAAGTATCCCTGCCGAACCGAGTATATGTCCGGCATTAAAGAAGGTTGCGTTGATATCTGTGATACCGCGTTTGCCGCGCAGTGGAAGTGCAGTATCATATTCTACGCCTTCGATGAGCGAGACAATTTCGCGAACAGTTTTTGATTGGTAATGTTCCAAATCTGCTGCAAGCACATCGACCGGCGGAGCGGAGCGGAGAATTTTGGCGGTATTGGGAAGAGTAATTGACATCACATCGCGCGTTGCACGAGTAGCCATTAGCTTCAAATGTGGATGAAATTTCAGGAGATACGGCAGTCCGCCGACATGGTCGTTGTGCGCATGCGTGAGCAGCGCGTAGTCGGTATTGGTATGCGTTATTGCCTCGACTGCCGGAAAGGTGCGCTTTACTTTCATGCGTGGGTGGAGTCCGGCATCGATGAATATCCCGGAGCCGTCGATATCGAGGAAGCAGGAATTAGCGCCGATTTCTTCTGCTCCGCCGAGAAAAGTGATTGAATGAGCCATACATTGGGTGAGAAAGATAAAAAAAAACTCCGCAGAGTCCATGCGTCATGGATACATCGTACGGAGTTATAGCGAATTTGAGTGTAAATCCTTTAGATGACGAGCATTGCATCGCCGTAGGCATAGAACCTGTAGTCTTGCTTAATCGCGCGCTTATATCCTTTAAAGAGCAATTCTTGTCCGGTAAAAGCGGCTGTCAACAGTATCGACGGTGTAGCAGGTGGATGGAAATTAGTAATTAAGCGATTGGCAATCTTGAATTCAAACGGCGGATAAATGAACTTATCTGTCCACCCGCGATTCGGCTTGACGATACCGGTTGTGAGCACGCTTGCCTCGAGAGCGCGGGCGACGCTTGAGCCAACAGCGAACACATTTTTCTTGGATTTCAAGGACTTATTGATGAGTTCGGCATTTTCGCGGGTAATTTCAAAATACTCTGAGTACATTCTGTGTTTTGTCAGATCCTCGACTTCAATTGCCTCGAATATCCCCTGACCGATATTGAGGGTTATTTTGGCAATGCGCACTCCTTTTTTCTCAAGCTCTTTCATGAGGTTTTCGGTAAAGTGCAGGCCACCGCTCGGCGGTGCAATCGACGCCGTCTTGTCGGGGTTGGCAAAAACGCACTGATAGGTTTCTTTGTCATGCTCGGTTGCTTCACGTTTGATATAGCTCGGTAGCGGCATTTGCCCAATACGCTCGATCACTTTGAAGAGGTCGCCTTCGTAGCTGAAACGCACCGTACGTCCACGTGAAGTGGTGTTGTCAATTACTTCACAATAGAAGCGGTTATTATCAAAATAAATCTTATTTCCGATACGAACTTTCCGTGCCGGCTCGACGAGAACGTCCCAGATGCGCTCTTGCTTTTTGAGCTCGCGGAGGAGCATCACTTCAATTTTGGCATTGGTTTTTTCTTTCTTGCCGAAGACGCGTGCCGGAAATACCTTGGTGTCGTTGACGACGATACAATCACCTTTTTGGAAGTAATTGAGAATATCGGAGAAGAGTTTATCTTCAATTTCGCCAGTTTCTCTGTTGAGGACCATCATACGGGCGGAGTCTCGCGGGTCGGCAGGAAATTTTGCAATCGTGGATTTGGGAGCTACGTACCGGAATTCGGATAATTTCATTAGGATAGGATAAAAAGTTAATAATTATGTTAGTTATGGACGAGAGTAATAGTTATGAAGCGCAGAGAACCGGTGAATGGTACGCTGATTATGACTACCAATTCTATAAGAATATTGGCTATTAAGAATGGATTTTTTACCGTGCATTATACAGATTTTATTTGGTTAAGGATACAAATATACTATATTTGGGGTGGCGAAATCAACTGTTTTCTTTGGAATACTCATACTTTCTAATTTAAGTAAATTTACTAACTATCATAATTATTAATGGACAGCTCTCTACAAAGCGAACAATTCAAATTAGTGTCGTCCTATACTCCGACCGGTGATCAACCCAAGGCAATAGCCGAGCTTGTCGAAGGAATACAGCGCGGCGATCCGCGGCAGACATTACTCGGTGTGACGGGCTCAGGCAAGACATTTACGATGAGTAATGTGATTGCTGCTGTCAACAAGCCTACGTTGGTCATTTCTCCCAACAAAACGCTCGCCGCACAGTTATATAGTGAATTCCGCAGCTTTTTCCCGCAGAATAGTGTTGAATTTTTTATTAGTTACTACGATTATTATCAGCCGGAAGCTTATATTCCCACCACGGACACCTTTATCGAAAAAGACTTTGCGATTAACGATGAAATCGACCGTTTACGCCTCCGTGCAACGAGTTCGCTTGTCGAAAAACGTCGCGACGTCATCGTCGTAGCATCAGTCAGCTGCATTTATGGTATCGGCGCTCAGGAGTCATTCGCTGCGATGATGTTCGTCCTCAAAGTAGGGATGAGTATCACACGGCAGCAACTGATACAAAAGCTAACGGATCTCTACTTCTCCCGCAACGACTTTGAGTGGACGCGCGGCACGTTCCGTGTGCGTGGTGATACGATCGATATCTTGCCTGCGTATGAGGAGCATCAGGGTGTTCGGATTGAACTCTTTGGCGATGTAATTGAAAAAATATCATGGATTTACAGTACGGACGGCAAAACAATAAATGTCGTTCCTTCCGTTACCCTCTACCCTGCCCGGCAGTTCGTCAGCTCACCAAATGAAATGGCACGCGCGATGGCTGCCATCAAAGATGAGCTCTATGACCGATTGAAATTCCTTCGCTCTCAGGATAAGCTGCTTGAAGCGCAGCGACTCGAGCAGAGGACGCTTTTCGATCTTGAGATGATGCGCGAAGTCGGCTATTGCTCGGGAATTGAGAACTATTCGATGCATATCGCCGGACGCAGTCCGGGCGAGCGTCCGTCGTGCCTCTTTGACTATTTTCCCAAGGACTTCCTCTTGATGGTTGACGAAAGTCATGTGTCGATCCCACAGATTCGAGCAATGTACAATGGCGACCGGGCACGAAAGATGAATTTAGTGGAATATGGCTTCCGTCTGCCGTCGGCGCTGGAAAACAGACCGATGAAGTTTGAGGAATTTGTGGAAATAACGCCGCAGGCGGTGTTTGTCAGTGCCACACCGGGTGATTACGAACTTGAGCAGTCTCAAGGAGTTGTCGTCGAACAAATCATCCGCCCAACCGGACTTCTTGACCCGTTGATGGAGGTGCGGCCTGTCAAAAATCAAATTGATGATCTCATTCATGAAATCCGCAAGCGAACGGCGATTGGAGAGCGGGTACTTGTGACCACATTGACGAAGCGCATGGCTGAAGACCTGTCCGAGTATCTGCAAAAGCTCACCATGAAAGTGGCATTCATCCACTCGGAAGTACTTACGATGCAAAGAGTTGAAATACTCCGCGACCTCCGCCTTGGCGAGTACGACGTTCTTGTCGGGGTCAATCTCCTCCGCGAAGGTCTCGATATGCCAGAAGTATCGCTGGTCGCTATTCTCGATGCCGACAAAGAGGGCTTTCTCCGAAGTGAGAAGTCAATCATGCAGGTAGCAGGTCGTACGGCGAGAAATGTCAATGGATTAGTGATATTATATGCCGACCGCGTTACCCGATCGATGAAAGCGGTCATGGATGAGACGAATCGGCGGCGCGAGCTCCAAATAGCGTATAATAAAGAACATAACATCGATCCAAAAACGGTCTTCAAATCGCTTGAAGAGATTCTCGCATCAACGTCGATTGCCGATGTATCAGAAGAGCGTACGAAGAAAGCAGAGTATAATCAGACGGCGAAGCTTCGGAAAGCAGCCGAGCCGATGCTGAAATTTATGAATTCTGAGCAACGATCAGAGCTTATTACCCAGCTGCAGGATGAGATGAAAAAAGCAGCTAAGGAATTGGATTTTGAGCGGGCAGCAGAGTTAAGAGATGAGATTAAGCGATTGCAATCATTAGAGTAGTGTTCATCACGTAATAGTAATCGATGCGCTTCGGGCACGTCTTCCTACTTTACCACCCGGAACTCAACGCGTCGATTCTGCGCACGGGCTTCTTCGGATGAGTTTTTCGCTATCGGCTTGCGTTTGCCATACCCTTTGGCAGATATTGAGGCAGGATTTCCGCCTGCTTTGACGAGATATTCCATGACGGCATCTGCCCGTTTTTGAGAGAGTTCCTGATTGTAGCTTTCCGATCCTTTATCGTCGGTATGACCGGCAATTTCAATTTTCGCCGTTGGATTTTCTTTGAGAATGGTGACAAGCCGCTGCAATTCCGGGAAAGATTCTTCCTGAAGCTCGAATTTTTCGGTATCAAAAAAGATATTGTTGATACGAATCGATTGCTTTCCGACGAGAATTTCCTCAAGAGGCACGAGTACGATATTTTCGGTAACGCTGACTGCCTCTTTTTTCTTGCGAAGATCGATATTCTTGGAAGCAGAGTAATATCCTTTTTTTTCAGCAAAATAGCCGTAATTTTTCCCTAAAGGCAAAGCTATAAAATATGAGCCGTCCCGTGGATTACTCTTGAGCTCGCCTACCTGCTTTTTCGTCGATAGATCTTCCCAGCGAATCGTCGCATCAAGTGGCTTCCCTTTCGGGTCGAGCACTTTCCCGCGGATAGTCGCCAGCTTTTGGGGCTTGACTTTAGTCGATACCGTCGCGGTATAAATGTCCCAATCACCGAAGCCGCCTTCACGGTTCTGAGCCGCAAAATACGCCGTATCTCCTGTAATATTAATCTTATAGCCCCAGTCATCATTCGGTGAATTGATTTGCTTGCCGATGTTGATGGGTTCGCTCCATTCGGTCCAGGAGTCTTCTTTGAGCCGTACGGACTTCATGACATCGAGTCCGCCGAGGCCGTAGTGCCCTTCTGAACTGAAATATAATGTCTTGCCGTCGGGGTGCAGAAATGCGGAGCGTTCGGCATACGGAGTATTGATAGTAGGCCCGAGATTAATGGGAGGGCTCCAGCCTTTATCGGTCTTAAGTGTAACGTAAATATCCATATTTCCCTGTACCGAGCCGTGATAGACATACATGCCCCGTGGTACGAAGGGTCCGATACCGCCCGGCCGGCTGGAGGTAAAAATGAGTGCTTTACCGTCGGCACTCAGGCCGCCGCTTTCATCATGATACGGACTGTTGATAGGATAGGGTAATTGACGTAACTGCTGCCACCCGGTAGAGGTACGCTCGGCTGTATAAATATCGAATTCTCCAAAACTGCCCTGAAAATTACCGGATAAATAGAGTGTGTTGCCATCGGCTGATACATTGTCAATCGTTTCGTTTTGCCGGTTATTTATCGGGAATCCGATATTTTTCGATTTCGACCATTTGCCATTGATACGTTCGGAGTAGAATACATCTTCTCCTCCCGAGCCGTCAGGTCGGCCGGAACAGGTCATATAGAGTGCTGTCCCGTCGGCCGTAGGATTGGGATCCCATTCACCGGTTGGTGAGTTGACGCTGTCTCCGATATTTGTCACGGTGATATTTTCATCTTTTGCCTCGAGGAGGTCGATGGTACGCTCCATACGCTTAGTCGTATCGTTACTAAAATCAGGCAGATAATTAGTGAATGTGTCCTTTGCTGCTTGCCAGTTCTGGGCTTTGATATCTTTATAGGCAAGGCGTTGAACAGCGACATAGGCATCAGCAGAGGGAGCATTCCGGTGAATATACCTTCCATAGGCGTTGCTGTTGAGTTCGGTCGGATAGAGAATAATATCTACCGATTGCGTCGCGATCGACTGCTGTTTTATCTTCTTCCCGTAAATATCATTCAGGGGCTGAGTCGAGCATAATCCGGTGATTCTGAATCCATCATTCCAGCGTTGTTCAATTTCTTCTCTGGTTGCAAATTTTTCCTGCAGCAGCACCTGTCCACGGTACGGAGAGTACGAATTGACGGAGAGTGCCCATTGTTCGCCGGAATAGGAAATAGTATTAATGAACTCATTGTGTGATAAGCGGTTGCGGATTGAATCTTCCGGAAATTCCTCGGATAAGAGATAGTCCTGCTGGGTGAGGATAAAGCCCTGTGTATTCATAACGACAGCCCATTGACCGTTGGCATGGTTCATTGCCCCTATCCTGTAACCAATTTTATTATAAGCATTTACAAATGCATGTGGAAAGCTGTCACTGACTGATAGCGCCTGAGAAGCGATGCCGGAATTAGCGGTAAGAACCACTGTCCAGACACCATTGCCAAAAGTAAGCGCCGTGATTCGATAGGATTTATCCCATTCCGATTCGATTTTGCGCACGGGTATCGTATCCTGTATCAGATATTGCTGCGAGGAGTAGCCGGTATTCGTATTCATGACGACCGACCAGGAGCCATTTCCCTGTGCGACATGCGAAATATGCCAGCCTTCATCCCATTTTTTCTTGACTTCATCCCGGGGAAAGAGGGCATTGGTGATATAGACCTGCCCGAAGCCGTTCATTTTGGTCATCAGGACAGCACTGAACGGTAATTGCGTCTGCGCCTGAAGATGGAGCGCCGTACAGAGAGTCAAGTAACTCACGCACAACATGAACATACGATACATTAACTTCACGAAGTGGTTCCTTCTTTTAATAGTTCGGCGCGCTCGGCGATTAAAAGCTGCTCGATGAGGGGTGTAAGCTCGCCGTTGACGATTTCGCGGAGTGAGTAATTTTTGGAATCACCTTCCAAGCGGTGATCCGTCACACGGTTTTGAGGGTAATTATACGTCCGTATTTTCTCAGAGCGATCGCCCGACTTGACCATAGAGCGTCTCGTCGATGCCAAATCACCTTGCTGCTTCTCAAGCTCGAGCTCATAGAGCTTTGTTCGCAGGAATTTCATCGCACGGACTCTATTCTGCAACTGTGAGCGCTCATCCTGGCACTGCACGACGATACCGGTCGGAATATGGACAATCCGAACGGCCGTTTCGACTTTGTTGACATTCTGCCCGCCTTTTCCGCCGGAACGGAAAATATCGATTCTCAAATCACCTTCATTGATTTGTATATCGACTTCTTCGGCCTCGGGAAGCACGGCTACGGTGGCTGCTGAGGTATGCACGCGTCCATTTGCTTCGGTCTCGGGTACACGCTGCACACGATGTACGCCGCTTTCGAATTTCATCGTACCGAAGACATCGTCGCCGGAGAGTGAAAAAATCAACTCCTTGTACCCGCCGCGCTCACTCTCACTTACATCTATAATTTCCATTTTGTAGCCTTTAATCTCCGAGAATTTCTGGTACATTCGGAATAAATCACCGGCAAATATACCTGCTTCATCTCCGCCAGTACCGGCTCTGATCTCGACAATACAGTTCTTGAGATCATTCGGGTCTTTCGGAATAAGCAATATTCTCAACTCCTCATCCATTTTTTCTAATTTTGCCTGAAGCTCATGCTGCTCTTCGTACGCCATCTCACGTAATTCGTGGTCAAGCCCTGAAGTTTCAAGGAGTTCTTTGTTCGATCCCAGTTCTTTGCAGAGCGATATATACTTCGTGGCAGCTTCGGCAATCGGCGAAAGCTGCTTGTATTCACGGGAAAGATCACGGTATCGGAGAGGGTCGTTGACGACCAAGGGGTCGTTGAGTTCGTTTTCAACAGCACCAAAACGGTCGATTATTGATTGGAGTTTGTCCTGCATACGTTATTTTTGTTGAGAAAAACAGCATCGTCGCTGCAAAAATACGGCAAATTACGCTCCTACGAGGCATACCTCTTCGGTTGAGGTGAGTGCAGGAGAGGACGACAGCTTGGTTTCCCGCGTTCGTATGAACAATTCCATCCACCTTTACAGACAGAACAGTGCATACTACCCTGAAATATCTACTGATAATTTTTCTTTGTTCGGCGATAGCCGCAAGTCTCTCGCTTGGCTGTGCTTCGGAGAATCCGAACCTTGTCAATCCTCCGTCGGGTCTCGACAGTATATATATACGTCTCATCAATTTCACCAACGATAATCAGCAGCGTATTCTCTCGCTTGCCGGCGCGGTGCAGACGACAGCGGTATCACCTCTTTCGGCTTCGGAGACAATTACGTCTCCTTCCGACTCAGCAGTAATTACGATTATCCGTAATGGTAGCGTTGAATACAAGCCCTATACACGGTTACGGTTTTCAAGAACTTCCTATCAGAGCATCGTCGCACTTCCGAGCAGTGCAACTGCCCCCGTCAAGCGTGCGCTTGATACGTTAATTGCGCTCTATACACCCTATCATTCCGAGAGTAACAATGACAAAGCGTCTGTACGGATGATGAATTGCATTGCCGACTCGGGAACGCGTTACTCACTCCGTCTCGGATGTGCCAATGGGGCTGAAATTGCCTTCGACAATGGTTTTCGTTCCCAAAGCGGTATTCAGGAGCTCCCGCCCGGCAATGTGGGTATCACCCTTGTTCGACGGGATAATGACAAGGTCCAAGCCCTTGATCTTTTTGAATGTACACTTAGTCCGAAAGGAGCTTATACGTTCTTTGTACTGATAGCAGCTTCAACGGGGAAAGCAACGTTATATATGCTCGATGAACGCAATACAACACCGGCCGCGCTCCGTGAGCTCGTGCCCATACCGGAGCGTACGGCGAGTATCCGTACGGTGAATTTATCAAAGTCCGCGATTGATGTCGATCGACTTACCGGTCAGTCATTTCAAACAATTACACGAGCTCAGCCTGCCGGGAGCGTTACTGATTACCTGCCGGTCGGAGCGTGCGAATCATTTACGGCAGACTCGTTTACCGTCACGCCGACCGGCTCAGCAATCACCTCTGTGGCCGAGACTGCGCTGGAAGCCCTGCAACGCTATACATTACTTGCTTTTGACAACTCCACTCCCAGACCGGCGATGATCGTGCCGCAATTTTCAACGGCTCCAATTGCTGCCGGAAAAGCGCTCGTACGTGTTGTCAACGCAATGCCGCGGCAGACATCGATGACGGTCTCCCTCGGCGCATATACCGATCTGGCACAGGCGACCGGGTTTTCTTCCGGAACCATACTCGCCTCCCGACTGACCGATGGTAATTATTCGGATCAGACAGCGGTGGTGGCCGGTGAACTCCCTATTACCGTCTTTACGTCAGGTTCTCCTGCGCAGCTACTGCTCAGCACTGTCGCACAGCTTGAATCGCAAAAGAAATACCTGCTCGTCTTTTGGAATGACAATCAGATTACCCGAAGTGCTCTCATTGAAGAAAGCCAGACAAGTGGTGCAGCCGGCATTCTGGAGCATGGCGCTTTCGTTGAAATTGTCCATGCCTACAGTTCTCAGGAAAAAATCACCTGCGGCCTGAATCGGGTCGTCAGCAATGCGACTCTCTTTTACGGAAATTCTTTGGCTACGGTTCTTCCCGGCGGTACTCACACTCTCACATCCACCGGCGGTGTATCTATTCCATTTACCGCCAGCACCGATAGCACGGTTCTTGCGCTCATTACCGGTGCGACCAATTCCGATGTTCTGTTCTTTACCGCGCCTGAGGGTACTGTCAAGCTCGGACAATCTATTCAACGCTACATCAATGCCTGTAAAGAAATACCGGAGGTCTTTGTAACGCGGGACTCGCTCAATGGTCTGCCTCTGTTCTCAAAGAGTATCCCGTACCGTTCCAAAGCAGATACGCTTATCAATTACGAGCGTCGTACGACACTGGTATTCTCCAATGCAGCCACGAAGGAAGAATTATACAGAGTCGAGAATGTCTCGCTGCCTCTCGGTAAAAACTACGCTATCATTTTTGTAGGAGCAAATAAAAATTACCACGCAATTATTCAACAGGAATTTTAATGATAGTAGCTATAGCTGCAATGGATATACTCCACTTTTTTTCCGACAGCGGTAAAAAAGTAGGATGGTGTTTCACTTCAATTTTCCGTATATTCGTGCTTACTTTGGTGCATCTTTAATTATTGAGTTTGCTTTTATTTCATGGATACAACCACGACTCCTATAGACCTTGAATCGCTCAAGCAACAATTTACAGACTTTCTAAAACGCAAGCAATACCGTAATACGCAAGAACGTTACAGAGTGCTCGACCGCATCGCCGAGCTCGATAAGCACTTCAGTGCCGATGAGTTGTATTTCTACATGAATTCCAAAAGCGATCGTATCTCCCGCGCAACAATCTATTCCACACTCGACCTGCTGACCAAGTGCACCATACTCATGAAGCATCGTTTTCAAGGCGAAAGTGCTCATTTCGAGCTCGCATCACGCATGCCCGATCATGATCATCTTATCTGTGTCGAATGCGGACATATTATCGAATTCCGCGAAAAAGCTCTGGTATCCCTACAGCAAAAAGTGTGTGAAGAATTTGGATTCAAGCCCATGAAACACTCACTGCAAATCTTTGCAATATGTCCGGATACGACAAAATGCGAACATAACAAACAATGATCCTACTCCCTGCTCTTCCGGCCATTTATGAAGCAACGCTGCCCATATTGTCGAACATGGCATCAGGGAGACAGACAGAGAATACTCTCATAACCGTCACTTTTCATTCTTTATATCTTAATTGACTTACAACAAAGAAACTTATGTCTAAAAATCTTGTGATTGTGGAATCTCCGGCGAAGGCAAAAACGATTGAAAAATTCTTGGGGGATGATTTTACTGTTCGTGCATCATTTGGCCATATTCGTGACTTGGCAAAAGGCGACATGGCCATCGATACGGCCAATGGATTTCAACCTATATATGAAATTTCAGATGACAAACACAAGCTCGTTGCGGAGTTGAAAAAATTAGCCGGAGCAGCACAGACCGTATGGCTCGCAACGGACGAAGACCGCGAGGGTGAAGCAATTGCATGGCACTTATATGAGGCGCTCGGCCTTCAGAAAAAAGACACCAAGAGATTTGTTTATCATGAAGTTACCAAGCCGGCTATTCTTAAAGCGATCGCCAATCCCCGCAGCATAGACTATAATTTGGTAAATGCGCAGCAGGCACGCCGCGTCCTTGACCGGCTCGTCGGCTTCGAGCTCTCCCCTGTCCTGTGGAAAAAAATCAAGCCGGCCTTGTCGGCAGGACGTGTGCAATCGGTAGCTGTCCGATTAATTGTCGAGCGGGAGCGGGAAATCAACGGCTTCGAGAGTTCGTTTGCCTACCGTGTGACAGCAGAATTTATCGTTGGCAAGGATGCGACTAAAATTCTGTCTGCCGAGCTCCCGAAACGCTTTGCCACCGCACAGGAGGCCGAAAATTTCCTGAAGCGGTGTATCGGAGCCGAGTATTCAATTAAAAGTCTTGAAGTAAAGCCGGCCAAAAAATCCCCTGCACCACCCTTTACTACTTCGACCTTACAGCAAGAAGCCAGCCGCAAACTCGGGCTCTCGATTACTCAAACGATGATGATCGCTCAGAAGCTCTACGAAGCAGGTCATATTACCTATATGCGTACCGATTCCGTGAATTTGTCGGATGTGGCATTAGGTCTTGCGAAAGATGAAATTACCAGCGCATGGGGCGAAAAATACTCTGCTCCACGAAAATACACGACCAAGTCATCCGGCGCTCAGGAAGCGCATGAGGCGATACGACCAACGTATTTTAATCATCATACCGTTGACGGTGATTCAGGTGCAAAGCGCTTGTATGACTTGATTTGGAAACGTTCAATTGCCTCCCAAATGGCAGATGCTCAGCTCGAAAAAACGGTGGCGACAATTTCCATTCACGGCGCCTCGAATCAGGATTTATTATTCAGTCAGGATAATGATATCAAGAATCGCCCTTCACTGCCCGAAGAACTCGTTGCTACGGGCGAAGTGCTGAAATTTGACGGATTTCTGAAAGTGTATTTGGAGTCCACGGATGAAGAATCCGAAACCGATGAGTCCAAAATGCTGCCGCCGCTGAAGATTGGTGAATTACTCGATCTCAAGGCAATGCTCGCCACTCAGAAATTTGCCAAGCCATCGCCGCGCTATACGGAAGCAAGCTTAGTGAAAAAGCTTGAAGAGCTTGGCATCGGACGCCCTTCGACCTACGCACCAACTATCTCGACGATCCAAAAGCGTGAGTATGTGGTCAAAGAAGACCGTGAAGGCAAGACGCGGGAAGTGCAGATTTTGTCGCTTGTGAATAATACAATCAGCAGTCAAACCAAGACCGAAAATTATGGAGCCGAAAAAGCAAAGCTCTTCCCGACCGATATCGGAAATGTCGTGACCGACTTCCTCATGGAGCACTTCAAACAAATCATGGATTATAATTTCACGGCTAAAGTCGAAGGCGAATTTGACCTTATTGCCGATGGGAAAATCATCTGGAATGATATGATTAGTGAATTCTATACACCCTTCCACAAGACTGTCTCCGATACGATGGGTAATGCGGCGAAGTCCACAGGAGAACGTAAGTTAGGCGCGCATCCGGAGACAGGACAAATGATCTCGGCCCGTGTGGGACGCTTCGGACCAATGATACAAATCGGCGAAGGTAAGGATGCAAAATTTGCCAGTCTGCGGTCGGATCAGTCGATCGAAACAATCGATATGAATGCTGCGCTCGAATTATTTAAGCTGCCGCGAATTGTCGGGGAATTGGAAGGTAAGCCGATAAAAGTAGCCATCGGACGTTTCGGTCCTTATGCACAGCATGATGCAAAATTTACATCGTTGGAAGCGACCGATGATCCGTTTACCATCACAGCCGAGAGGGCAATTGAGCTTATTCTCGCCAAAAGAACAGCTGACTCTAAGAAAGTCATCAAGGAATTCCCCGAAAATACGGATGTGAAAGTACTGAACGGTAAATATGGACCATATATCGTCGTCGGCAAGCAAAATGTTAAAATCCCGAAAGATAAGGTTCCTGCAGACCTCACTCTCGAAGAATGCCTCAAGCTCGCCGGCGCCGATGCACCGCCTGCAAAAAATGGCGGCTCTGCCACAGCAAGCACTAAGTCAACTGCCAAAAAGACTTCCAAGACCGGTAAGCGTACGGTCTAACATATCCTCAGCCGTACATGAAAAGCGGGCGTAGAATTTTTCGATTCTACGCCCGCTTTTCATGTACGGCTGAGGTATCAACGAATCTGAAACTTCATGACGTTCATGAATTTAACGCGCCACACCTCATTCAGCTGACAGAAATCCAAGCTTTGCGTAGAGATGTTCGGCGATGAGATTCCCGCGTGTTACATACAGTTCTACCCGTTTATATCCTGCATTTGCCAGATGAAAGAGCGCATGCCGGAGGAGTTCGCTCGCGAACCCTTGCCCTTTCCATTCTTTTGCCGTCACAAGATATGGAATGAATGCCGTGCCGTCGGGCTGTTCTGTCACAAATACCGCAGCCGCGATGCGATGCTCGACCATAATCACCCCGCTTGCAGGATGGATAAGTGCTCCGTATGCTCCGGTGCATACCCGGTGGACCTCTTGTATCGCATCGGTGAGTTCTTCTCCTTCATAGTCAATCGTACCCCGGTAGGCGTCCAAAAAAGTGCGGCCGACTTCCTCATAGTCCTCCGGCTGCAGCGGCATCACGGCATGTGTAGGCTGCTCGTACTCCACAGGCATGTCGAAGGAATACCATAGTTTGATTTTATCGGGTTGCTCCATAGTGTCTCTTCAATAGTGGAAGTATAGTCTTCTATCAAAAAAAAAGCGATGAAACCGATTGAAAGGAATCATCGCTTGACAGGTATATGCTACCGTAGGAAAATTTAAATTCCTCCGAGCAGCTGCTTTTTGAGCTTTTGCCACTTTGTCGGTGGCGGCGGCTCGGGTACGACCGGTGCCGAATGCTCGGGCTCAGCACGTCGGGAATACCGGGATTTTGACGGTACTCTGCGCTTCGGCTGCGTCGGGGCAGGCAATAAATCTTTGATTTCGTACGCATCACCCATAAGCTCTTTGATTTCAGCTTGATTGAGCTGTCTCCACGAGCCGGGTCTCAAAGTGTCGGTCGAGAAGAGATTGGCAAAGCTTTTTCTCTCGAACGTCAACGTCTCCAAATCGTTTTTCTTCAGAGCAGTACGGATTGCCTTCGGATTAGCGATACGGGATGCAATAGAGATAACGGTGTTGCGGGTGTTTGCGCTCACGAGGTCAACTTTAATTGTTTCATTTAAGTCTTTGCAAAGAGTGATCTCTAGCTTGGCAATTTCTTTCGGCGTCAGCACTTTATGCACTTTGATATGATATTCTTTTTCAAGGAGTGCGAGAGGTGAGGTAGCCGAACTTTTATGTGTTTTGTCATTCGTAATTATAATAATACCCTGTGATGCTTTATCGAGGCAGCCGATAGGAAAATTCCATTCTTTTTTGCGATGCATCATTTGATAAATGGAGTTTTGCTTTTCCATCGAGCCGGAAATCTGGCGTGGCTTATTCATCACGATATACACACCGGGTTGCTTCGGCATCAGGGCTATAGTATCGGTTACGATAGTATCGCGGATAATTGCCACCGGCAGGTTTTGATGCGGTGCCGGCACAGAATTAACGATCACCTTGCCTTCAAGGATACGTTGCAGGCAGATTTTGGGAGACGCATAGTTCAGGCGTGTCAATGCTTTCAGCAGTGTGATTGTCTTGACGCGTGCTTTGGGCTGCAGTGGTTCTTTATTTTTTTTGAACGGCTTGTTGTTTTTACTCCGATACGGCGATCTGTTTTGCTGATAATTACCGCGGCCGTCATCATCGCGGCGATAGCCGCCCCGATAATCGTTGGGGCGATTATTATACCCATATCCTCCTCCGCCGCCGCCGGGTGGACGGTATTGAGGGGTACGTGGGCGATAGCCGCCATCGGTATTACCGTAGCCGGGTCGTGACGGTGGATACGGACTTCGTGGCGTATCCGAATAATTGGGTCGGTCGGAATGATAGGTCCCTTGACGGGGATATTCCTGACGGGAGCTTCCGCTGCGCATCATTGGGTCGCGGTTGTAATTACCATAATTATCAGGCTGTCGGCTACGACCATAGCCGCCATATTGTGGGTTATTCCGTGCAATAAGTCGGTCCGACTCGTTGCTTTCGGGTTGTTTTTCGTCTTCCTCGTTCATAAGTATTGCTGAAAAAGGTGGATAAATTGTTAATGAGAATTATTATGTGTAGGTTTTATACCTCTGCATTCTTCCCCTCGAACGCAGATGATATGAAATAGACTATTCTTTATGGGGCGTTAATTTGCCTTGAGCAAGTGATTTGACCATCCGGCGGTACCGTGCCGGTATCAGATTAAATACCTTGGAGCGAAGCAATTTAAACTTCCATACCATTGACTCCGCAGGGGTCATTACCCGGCGCTTGCTAAAGTCAAGCTCAACGCCTAGGCGTTGTATTTTTTTTACTGCTGATGTTTCCCAAACCCGCTTGATAATGCTATTAATAATCGGGAAATAATCACGGTATGTCGAGTAAAATCCATCATAGACATCCGAGCGTATCGAACCGTATTCTTCGAATTCCCATGCGTTTTCGCCGGGCTTGAGCAGATCGAGCAGCACTGACTTCTTCCACAGGCACGCTACTACCGATGCCCGGTAAATTGTTCCCTTCGACACCACTCCCACCAGCTCATTATATCGCTTATCGGGCTTGGTCGAGGGGTTGAGACGTACGTAATTGACGTCATTTTCAATCGCCCAGCGGAACAGCCGATCGACGTTTTCCGTATTGACCATACCGGAAAGGAGTAAATCTTCGAGGAATAGAAATACATACTCTTCCTCGAGCTGATGCAGTGCCTGTATAAGGTTGTCCGACCACGAGCGGTCTTGGCCTACATTGATTATATTTACTGAAGGATAATGCGGTTGCAACGAATTGGCTAATAGATAGATTGGATACGGACAATTTCCCCAAAACTGCCGAAACAGACCAAAGAATGGCTGCCAAACATCTGCATAATTATCGCATGAAACCACGAGAACAGCACATTTTTTCATTATTTCATCGCTTTCAAATCGGTGGTGTTTTGCATCAAAATCCCCTTATGCGATGAATTTTCGCACGAATTTACACAATCTCTCGGAATCTACCGCCCAATTATATTTTTTTTCTGCGGCTTTTCTTCCGTTTTCACTCATTTTTGCCACATCAGCGCCGCGCATCTTCCGAATTGCATCGGCTATTTTATCGGGTGATGAGCAGTCTGCCACGATTCCTGCACCGGTCTCTTCCACCACTCGTTTCATCGGCACGGCCTCCGAAACAATGACCGGCTTACCGCAAGCCATGTAATCGAAGAGCTTGTTCGGAATAGTAAAATTGAAGTTCTCATCAGCCGCATACGGCATAATTCCCACATCAATTTGTGAATACAACGCTGCCCGTGATGTCAGCTTGAATTCTCCGGGAAATGAAATCCGGCCGCGCAGTGCTGTACTCTCTGCTATCGCCTTTACTTCCCGGTATGTCTCCCCTATTCCGGCTAGGAGAAGTGATGTATCAGCGAATTCTTCTGCGGTTATCATAAATCCCCTCACCAATGCTTCTAAGCCGCGGTCGAGAGTAAAATACCCGTGATGTGCAAAGACGTTGGGAGGTGCAGCGCATGTTTTAGTAACATCCTCATACAACTCCAGTTCCGGAGTATTTTGTACAAGCACCATATTGTCTTTTGCCATGCCATACGCCTGATGAAGCCGCTCAACTTGTTCATCACAGACAATAATAATCCCATCCGAAGACTGCACCGCCCGCTTTTCAATCACATCCGGTATCTTGATTGTGTTGACTAAAAGCCGGAGAATGAATTTCGACTGATATTTTTTCCACCCGCGCATAGCACCCGGGTAATTTTCCGCCATGTCAATCAGTGCCGGAATCCCGAGCTTTTGCCCGACGCGTGCAGAAGCCTCTGCAATCAGCATTTCTCTAGTAATCAAGAGCTGTGCACCGGTCTCGCGGGCTGCTACAAGGATTTCTTTCTGCCAGAAGGGATTAACGGAGAGAGGATTGCTGCGCCAAAACGGAAGGTGTTTGCCGGCGCGAAGAATTGTAACCCCTTGATATACTTCACGTTCAGGTGCTCCATCGAACCATCGGGACAGCACCGTCACCTCATGCCCATCCTTCACCAGTGCGCGGCAGACTTTCTCCGCACGCACTTCATCAGGTATCCTGATCCCCATCACATATAAAATTTTCGCCACGGGCGCTTCCTAGTCTTGATAGTAATTTCCCGCCTAATTTATTCCGCCCATACGCCCATTGCCGCAAATTTTTCACGTCGCAGCTCGACGAGACGATCGGTGGGAATTGCCTTCATTCCCTCTAATTCCTCCAGAAGCACAGCTTTAAGGATGGCGCTCATCATCTCGGAGTTACGATGCGCACCGCCAATCGGCTCGGGGATAATTCTATCGATAATGTTCTGCTTTTTTAAATCTTCTGCCGTTAACTGCAATGCTTCCGCCGCCTGCTCTTTGTAATCCCAGCTGCGCCACAAAATACTTGAGCACGACTCGGGTGCAATTACCGAATACCAGGCATTCTCCAGCATGAGAATACGGTCGCCGATACCAATTCCCAAGGCTCCCCCACTTGCACCTTCGCCAATGACAACGATGATAATCGGGACTTTCAAGCCCGCCATTTGAAGTAAATTCGCTGCAATCGCCTGAGCCTGTCCCCGGTCCTCGGCTTCAATACCGGGAAATGCACCGGGTGTATCGAGGAGGCAAATGACCGGCTTGTTAAATTTTTCAGCTAACTCAAACATCCTGCTCGCCTTACGATATCCCTCGGGATTCGGCATCCCAAAATTCCGATAGACATTCGACTTGGTATCACGACCCTTTTGATGACCGACGACCACGACCGACTGCTCGCCAAGCTGCGCGAGACCACAGACAATTGCCGGATCGTCACGGAACGAACGGTCACCGTGTAATTCAATGAAGTTACTAAATGTAGAATTAAAATAATCCAAGGAATACGGTCGGTCGGGATGACGGGCTATCTGCACGCGCTGCCAGCGCGTGAGATTACTGTAGATTTCTTCCCGGAGCTCCTCGACTTTGGATTGCAATTCCGCGATTTGAGGTTCGATATCGAGCGAACCGGCCAGCGAGCGCATTTCAGCGATTTTTTTCTCTAATTCGAGAACAGGTTTTTCGAAATCAAGGGTAAAGGTAGTAGCCACTATTTCCGCCAATATAATTTGAGACAAATATCTAAGTCAAGTGAGAAGGTGTACTTCTCCGCATAATACCGATTCAGTTCTTCTCTCGCTTCGATCGATAAATCCGGCGAGGCATGAAGCCCGGCCAGACTGACGAGACCGATTTTACCGTACTGCAACGACGAGCCGTCGGTGGGATATACTCCGATCAGACTTTTCCTCCCAATCAGCACATTCCAGAGCCCGCGCAGGGTCGATTGTGTATTCTGCGCCAGCAAAAATACGAGTGGCAGCCCAACTGTCAAAAGAAAAACACTGCCGAGGATATCTATTCCGCGTTTTAACACACGATTGCGAAAGGTCATTATACGCAGTTGCGGCAGTGCCGGCTTGGTGCCCGTGACCTCGGCGACGAGCCGGGAAACTATCAATTCTTCGTAATTTTTCGCTGTATGTACCTTTACATGCGGTAGCATAGGTCCGGAGAGCGCCAGCATTTCAATACTTACCTCAGGGTCGGTAATGATAACTTCCGTCAACTGAAAATCTGCTATAAGTTTTTGAATATATTCGTAATTCCCGATGACGGGATACGAACAATACGTCTCGACCACCCGATGAATTTCATGAGAAATAATCCCGACAACTGACGATTGCCCTGCTTCCTGTGCCGTAATCCGCGCGATAATACTCTCTGAGTACACATTCATCCCGACAATTCCAATACGGCGCATTCCGGTAGTACGATTCAAGGAATTCCACAGACCTATCCCCCACCGTACGAGCACTGCCCCCATGAGCGTAAAGGCGATCATCATGAGCAATACACCGCGGCTGAAGGCATATTCTTTAAAAAAATAGGTGAGAGACGACAGCGTAAAAAAAGCCACCATGAGACCGGATATCACCTTGCGGATCGGATATTTACGTTCGTAATACCCTTCGACTGCCAGCATCGAAAGCACAAACACAGCCGTAACAGTCACAAACACCACCGGATAGGCAAAAGACGGAAAGGCCAGATAATGTCCGAATCGAAGGTGAGTCGCCAGCAAAAGAGCCGCATTGAGCAGGAGAATATCAAGCATAAGGACTATAGCGACCGAACCGCTTTTTGAAGCGTACGCGATGAGCGACCGGAGCCAGATACCTGCCTGAAGGAGGAAGAGAAAGAGTTTCGATCGACCATAATGCTTGCGCGCGAAGATAACCATCGCTTCATAGAACACTTTAACCTCATTCATCGAGCTGCGGCGCGTGCTTTCTCCCTTGAAATGGAGGGTCGTAGTTTTGGGATAATATGCCGTTTTCCATCCTGCTTTCGACGCACGGAAGCAGAGGTCAAGGTCCTCACCGTACATAAAAAAATCTTCGTCGAATCCGCCGAGTGACTGCAGCATCGGGGTGCGGCAATACATAAATGCACCTATGAGTGCATCGACATAATACTCGTCGTTTTCAGAACGGAACGTCTGATTGTACCGCGCAAACAGCGGTGAGGTCGGGAAAAGTTTCTGGAGTCCGAAGAGCTTACAGAAGCTCGCCCACGGAGTAGGGAATCCGCGGCGGCATTGCACCTGAAAAGAGCCGTCTGCATTGAGTACTTTACAACCGGAAATACCGACTTCAGGATGGGAATCCATGTAGTCTTTCATCACGATGAGGGTATCGTCGGAGAGTATTGTATCGGGATTAAGCAGCAGCGTGTATTCTCCCTGCGCCCGGGCAATTCCCACATTATTTCCCTTGCCGAATCCCAAATTTTCCTGCAATTCTATCCATGTGACCTGTGGGAAAAGGGGCTTGAGGAACGCCGCCGAGCCATCGGAAGAATGATTGTCCACGACAATGACCTCGACATCGGTATGCGTGGCGGCACGTTCGATCGAACGCAGACATTGCAGCAAAAAATCTCTCACATTGTAATTGACAATGATGATAGTTAGCGGCGGCTTCGTATTTTTGCCCAATATAATCATAGTTTTTTGGTAATTCGTAATGCTTATCGGCGGCGGCAAATTTACCGTATTATACCCGAACCGCCAACATATTCAGCCGATTCTGCGGCTTTCTATCCGTGAAAAAACTCCTGCTCTTTGATATTGATTCGACGCTTATTACCATGAAACGCAGCGCTCAGCGAGCGATAATGCGTCATGCAGCACTGCAGGCATTTGGCTATGAAATCCCCGAAACGGCTGTCCCGCTGCTCTCCGGAAAGACCGACCGGCAGATAATTGCCGAAATCGTCGCAAACCTTGGATTATCAACCTCCGCACTCGATTCTGTTACCGAGAAATTCCTCGCCGGACTCCGCGAAATCACCCCGGTACACAGCACCACTCTCACCGTATCGGCACTCTCAGGCGCGCGGGAGCTCATCGAATACTGCCACGACGATGATTCCCTGGCACTTGCACTGCTTACCGGAAACAACCGGGAATGCGCGTATTTCAAGCTTGCTCCGATTGGTCTCGGGCAGTATTTCCCGATAGGCGCATTCGGATGTGATCATCATGACCGACGAATGCTCCCTCCTCTTGCGATTGAGCGAGCCCATGCAGCGTATGCCAATACTGAATTTACTGCCAGAAATACACTCGTCATCGGCGATGCCCCGGGCGATGTGGCTTGTGCTCAAGCCAATGGAATTCCAATACTTGCCGTGGCGACCGGACGGTATTCGGCAGATGAACTCCGAGCATTGGGTGCCGATGCGGTGGTAGCCGACTTCAGCGACCGGGCACAGACAATTTCAATGATTAATAGTTTAGTACAGTGACATCAACAACCGAATCACACGTGGGAATAATCATCGCTTTAGACGGTCCTGCCGGTTCCGGCAAATCGACCACGGCACGCATGGTCGCCGAGAAGTTGGGCTATATCTATATCGATACCGGCGCTATGTACCGCGCAGTGACCCTCGCGGCGGTTCGCAAGGGTATCTCTCTTGATGACAATGAATTAGCAGCCCTTGTGGGTACAATAAGTGTTACGCTTGAACAAAGTCCGACCGGGCAGCGCACACTGCTTGACGGACAAGATGTGAGTGCCGAAATTCGACTGCCGGAGGTGACGCAGCATGTAAGCCGCGTGAGTGCATCGGCAGCAGTCCGTGATGCGATGGTAGCAGCACAGCGTGCAATTGGTATTCGCGGTGGTGTGGTGATGGATGGCCGGGATATTGGTACGGTTGTTTTTCCTCAGGCAGAGCTCAAAGTATTCATGACTGCGTCGATTGACGAACGTGCCAAGCGACGAGCAAGTGAATTGCAGCGAAAAGGAATTGATACTTCGGCAGAAATAATTGCCATAGAAATTGAAGAACGCGACCGCTATGACAGCAATCGGGAGATTTCACCGCTCCGGCAGGCGTCGGATGCCCGGCTGTTGGATACATCCTCGCTTTTGCCGGAAGAGCAGGCCGAGATAATTACGCGGTGGGCGCGGGAGAGAGCAGACGTGTAATTGTCTGTAAATCACGTTTTTTCATTGATTATCGAGTAAATTTCATCCTTACCTATTATTATTTACTACCAGATATAAGATTTTAACATGGTAAAATTTTACACTTATTCACTCCTTAGGTTCTTGGTACTTCTGTCTGCGCCTATGCTGGAGTATTCCTCGCTTCATGGTCAGAATTTACACGCGACGATTAGAACCAGCGACACCACCCGTGCTAACCTCACTCCAATTTCACCTGAAATGCATGGTGGATTCTTAGAGTATATCGACGATGTGATCAATGGACAGAATTCATTATCGGCGCAGGAACTCCTGAATCGTGGATTTGATATGCCCGACAATCAGGGAGATGGTCTCTCCAAGCATTGGAAACAATGGCCGGAATCCCGGAATGATTCAGGGAAATGTACGTTGCTTGATGGCGGATACAATGTACATGGAACGTACTACCAGCGAATTGAGAATACCACCGAACAAAACTTTGGCATTGCCCAACAGATTCAATTACCGAGCATCATCGGTACGGAATGTTATGTTTATTGCAGAAGTGACAGTTTTAAGGGCAACATATACACAGCGCTGGTAAGTCTTGACGGCAAAGAAATATACACATCTGCAGTCCTTGGTACATGTACCAATTCATGGCAGAAACTAACGATGCGATTCCCACCAATTAAAAATGTATTCCAATGTCAATTTGTCATCTACATCGATACTGTGGGCGTACTGGAGGTGGACGAAGCGTCGGTGATGGCACAAGACAATTTTCATGGCATCCGGCGCGAGCAATTCAATTTGTATAACACGTGGAAACCATCCGTTATCCGTTTTATGGGTGGATGCTTTTCAGACCAACCGGTCGGATTTTGGGAATATTCAATAGGCGATATTGATCAGCGGCCGTCACCGAATATTGACTGGATCGGTGCCTATCAGAGAATTGATTTCGGTACTGATGAGTATATGGATTTTTGTAAAGAAATCGGTGCAGAACCTCAGCTTACCGTAGGTTTTGGGAATGGTACCCCGGAAGACGCAGCCAATTGGGTAGAATACTGTAACGGAGATTCCACCACAAAATATGGAGCATTACGAGCAAAAAATGGTCATGCTTTACCCTATAACGTAAAATTCTGGGAAATAGGCAACGAACAGTACGGTGCCTGGGAAATCGGTCATACGACAGCCGTTAATTATGCCAATAGATATATAGACTTCTGTAGAGCTATGAAGAAAGTCGATAGTACCATTCAAATTATGATTAACGGTGACATGTGGGGTAAAGAATGGAATGACACCATTATAAAAATAGCCGCTGAACATATCGATCTCTTCAGTGTGCATTATGTGATGGGGAATGAACTTGCCTATAATTATTCAAAAGACAGCATCTATCGGATGCAAATGTTCAACCCCTATTTTGTCGATTATTGGTTTAATTACCTCGAAAAAACTCTCCACGAAAGCGGTCTGAGAAAAAACACCAAAATCGCCCTTACAGAATGGCTGCAGTTATTATACCAAACCAACGAAACACAGCGCCGTGAACAACTCTACAGTCTCCAGGCCGGCATCTGGAATGCGATGATGTTTAATGTACTGCTTCATCATGCTTCAACGATATCACTTGTGAATAAAACCGTGTATTTCGGTGTGATTCAAAGTGGCAATTCATCCACCGGTGAACGAGTTATTTATGGTGACCCATCGTATCATGTCTTACGGATGTTTAATGACTATTCCCGGAAAAATTCTCTTAAAATTGATGTTGAGTCTTCTACCTACAATTATGATTTTTGGACTAATGTACCATGGCTGAATGCCCATGCATCTTATTCTGAAGACACGATTGTCTATACCCTGGTAAACTCTCATCCGACGGATTCCATGGAAGTCGATATACGGTTTCCCTTTCCGTATGTACAGCGGAATGCGCTCATATCGCAAATCTACAGCGACGATGTGGTGGACGCCAATACTCCTGACAACCCCGATAAAATTATTCCGCTGTCACGCTCGCAGCCGTTTAACGGGAAAATTCATCTGCCTCCTCATTCTTTTACCCTTATTGAGCTCGGCTTGGGTACTCCCGACTTGATAGACACGACGAGAACTCTCGTTTCTGACTATATGATTTCTATTCAACCGAATGTTGTTGAAGAAATGAGTTCAATATCGATTGAAGTGCCCGAGACCGGTATAATTCGATTCGAGATTGTAACCACGAGCGGAGAAAAGGTCTTTGAGCTGCCGGGGCAGGAATTTTCTGCCGGAAAGTACACTGTTTTTTCGTTCTATGCCAATGAGTATGCTTCCGGTATGTATTACTGTAACGCCTATACTCCCAATGGAGTAAAGACTGCAAAATTCTCTGTTATTCGTTGATGATTTGTTGTATCAACGCGTGATGTATGTCAGTAATTTGCTCCAAGCAACTATCTTCGTCATGATTAAAACTATGGTATCATGTATGAAGGGCCAAACTTCAATAGTCGGAAATAATGATGAATCGGTACGTGGAGATTCAATCTTATTCCTTAAATTATACACGTCAATTCAGTCATTCGAAGCTCATTTGTGGCAACAGAAGGTTTAATTTATTACTCAAGACGTAACGTATGGTTCGATTCAACAACCCCTTAAAAAATTTCGCTTACCTGTGCTATCGCTGGATCAGCGCGTTTGTCGATCCCGTCAAGCTCGTGCGGGCACTACCGAATATGGTGGGTTTTATCGGCGACTGGCTGCGCTACAAACGCATGCCCGGCGCTGAAAAAACGCGATTCATCGATTCGTATCCGAATATTCATGACAAGACGTCCACGACGCCGTTTCTACGGCATTACTTTTATCAGGATATATGGGCGTTTCGGAATGTGGTCGATTCGAAAACTCCCTGGCATGTCGATGTGGCTTCACGGATCGACTATGTCGGAATGCTCACGTCTGTAACGCACGTAACATTCATAGATATCAGACCATTGCTAGCTGATTTAACGAATTTCGACTCCCGGGCGGGGAGCATTCTTGCCATGCCGTTTGAGGATAATTCTGTTCCTTCCCTCTCCTGCCTGCACGTGGCAGAACACATTGGACTCGGACGCTACGGTGACCCACTCGACCCCGAGGGTACCAAGAAAGCTTGTAAAGAGCTCGCCCGTGTCCTTGCCAAGGGTGGTAATCTGTATTTTTCGTTACCGGTCGGCAAGCCCCGACTCTGTTACAATGCCCATCGAATTCATGCCCCCGAAACGATACTCGAGTATTTCTCGGACCTCAAGCTAGTGCGGCTCTCGGGAATTGACGATGAGAATCATTATTTCCCGACAATGGAGCAATCAGTATTAGCAGCATCGAATTACGCGTGCGGACTGTTTCATTTTACCAAAGAATAAAAGGCGCTGCTTGTGACTGAAACAATCGCGGCTATGGTCGTCACGTACAATCGACTCGACTTACTGAAAGAGACGATCGCAGGGCTTCGCGGGCAATCGCGAAAACTCGATGAGATTATTATTATCAATAATTCAAGCACGGATGGGACTCTTGCCTGGCTCGAACAGCAGACGGACCTCACCGTCATCACGCAGCCGAATTGCGGGGGCGCCGGCGGATTCGCCAGAGGTATCGGCTATGGATTCGAGCACGGCTATGACTGGATATGGTGCATGGATGATGATGTCGTGCCCATGCCCGACTGCCTTGAGCAGCTCCTCGGTATCTCCCCTTCGTCCCGTATTCGCGCTCCATTTCGTTTTGAGGCCGCCAGCGATGCCTTGCCGCAGGATACGCTCGAATTTAACTTTACGAATCCATTCAAATCATTGTGGAAAAAGATGATTACTCCACAATCAATTCTCGGCGCGAAAACTCTTGATGCCGAAGGGCTGACCTTTGAAGGACCCCTACTCCATCGCTCGGTAATAGAATCAATCGGTCTGCCCGATGCGAGGTTTTTTATCTTTGCCGACGACTCCGATTATTTTATCCGAGCTCACCGTGCAGGATATCGGGCGTTGATTATCATTGCTGCTCGGATGGAGCGGAAGATTCCGTATGTCACCCGAACATCGCCTCCATGGAAGGCATACTACGAACTCCGCAACATCATCCTTCTTGACATGAGATATGGTACATTCCCCGTTAAGCTGGTGAGGCCGCTGTACTACTTTCTTAAAATACTCCGTAACACAGGCGATTCTGCCACTCGAAAAAGTTTACTCAAAGGTTTTTTGCATGGCATTGCCCAACGGCTGGAATAAACTATCGGAAATTACCTCTCGGCTACAGGGGCGAAATTCCCGGCAAATTTTGGAGAATTTCCTGTCACTCTCGACAGTACAGGTGCTGGGCTATGTATTTCCACTGATATTGCTTCCCTATCTCATACGAACATTAGGCACTGAAAAATATGGTCTTACAGAAACTGCATCTTCGTTTCTCGGGATATTTCTGCTCTTAACCAATTATGGATTCTCGTACTCTTCCTCGCGGCAGATATCCATTCATCGGGCAGACAGCAGCAAAGTAGGTGAGGTCTATAGTGCGGTGATGGTGCTAAAGTCGATATTCATGCTACTTACTTTTTGTATTGTACTTGGGCTCACGTATTCTTTCCCGAAGTTTGAACGGGAGAGGCCCCTTTATTTATGGAGTTTTGGAGCAATTATCGGCGATGTGCTGTTTCCTATCTGGCTCTTTCAGGGACTCGAGAAAATGCGCTACATTTCACTGCTGAATATTACGGCACGAGCGATAGTTTTGGGTCTCACGCTTCTCTTTGTGCAGCAGGAAGCGGATTATATTTATGTTCCGATTATCAATTCTACCGGCCTGATTGTCATTGGCCTATCGAGTATTGTGATTGCCCGGCGAAAGCTGGAAGTGTATTTTCGTATGCCCACGATGGATGAGATGAGACTGCAGCTTGCCGAGGGGTGGAACACGTTCGTATCCGGTGTGTCGATCAATCTCTACACTCAGGCGCGGGTGTTTATTTTTAGCTTGTTCGCCTCCGAAACAATTACCGGTTACTACTCTGTCGCACAGCGTGTGACGGGTATTTTTCAGGTCTTTCCCCTCATGACGCTGCTCAATGCAGTGCTGCCCCGGCTTAATCATTTATATTCGGTAAATCGTGCACATGCCGTCGGAATGCTCCGGACATTTCAGCGCTACGCATCTTATTATACGGCCGTGATGCTCATTGGGTGTCTCACGATGGCTCCCTGGATTATTCACCTGATATCCGGCAAATCCAATCCCGAAATTATCAGTACGTTTCGCCTGCTCATCTCCGGTGCAGCCGTGGCAAATTTCAATATTTTCAGGGTTCATTATTTTATTATCAGTGGAAATTTCAAGCTGTTTTCTACGCTTCACAGCTCGGCAAGTATTGTGGGAATTATCCTCATGCTGGTACTGACCTATACGTATCTTCATATAGGCATGGCAATTGCAATCTTACTGCTTGAGATTGGAATACTCATTGCGACCTATGTGCTCACGCGGCAGCACTTTATTTTGGAGAGTGAATCATGAAATCCACCCTACTGACACGTGTATATGAACACATCGAAACGACTTCCAAAACTCTGTCCTTCTGGTCGGCAAGTGCAGCATTTGTAATCATTTCCCTGCTTATTTTCCCTACTTTTATGCTCATGGGAGAAGTAGCAAGTGCGATCATCATTGCAGGAATTCTCGCTCTATCGGTCTATATACTTTCTCCTAAAGTGTGGCTGTATTCTGTTCTGCTGTCGAGCTATTTTTTCTATACAAAAACCATCACCGAAGAGTCGAGTGCTCTTATTCTATTTGCGATGGCGTATCACGCGTCGCTCTTTGCATGGATATTCAGTCATGTCATTTTGAAGCGTAAAAAACTCATAACGCATTGGATTGATCTGATGTTTATGATTTTTCTCGGCTTTTTGACTATCAACGGCTTGATTGCCCTCGCCAATGATGTGGAGCTGTTATTCTGGCTCAAGACCTGGCAATTGCATCTGATTATCTTGTATTATCTCCCTCTCCGTGAAATCTGTGCGGACAGAAAATCTCAAACAATTCTCTTGGGTGTCTGTACTGTTGTTCTTATTATTCAAGGTGTTTCAGCTATTTACCTCTACAAAACAGCCCTTTCAAATTTTAAATTTGCATCACAGCTTTTATATGTCGGCGTTCGAAATGGTGCAAGCGTATTTACCGTTGCCAGTCTGGCATCGTTGCTGGCAGTGCTCTTTACCTCCAAAAAAATCCCCAAAATTCTCTTGCTGGTCTTTCATTTTTTTTGTTTTACGGTACTCCTGATATCCCTTGCTCGCGCAGCATGGGTAGGATATGCAGTTGGCGTACTGCTGATGATTCTATTACTACGCAAGACCCTTCGGATTCAACTGCTTATCGGTATATTGCTGGTTAGTTTCAGTGTAGGAAGTATTGGTTTTATCTTTTTCAACAGCAAAGCCACACTCATTCTCAATATCATCAACACTCGCTTCACATCATCGGCTCAATTTGCGACCGATCCCTCGTATCTGAGTAGAATCTATGAAAACGAGTCACTCCGTAAAGGCATTGAAGAGTATCCACTAGGCGGCGGTGGCTTGCAGACGACGCATAACCGGTATGATGCAATCAGCCGCACCACCACCATCGGTAGCTATGCTCACAACAATTATCTTGGCTCAGCTGAAAAGATGGGTATTCCTTTGGCTGCACTGTTTTTTGGAATTTTACTGTCAATTGTAATCCGTAACTGGCGAATAGCCTGGACATCTCACGACAGACGCCGCCTTTTCTTTGCAATTAGTTCATCGGTAGGGCTTGTCGGTATTGGAGTTATTAACTTTGTCGGTAGTGTTTTCGATCAACGTGAGGGTATGTTCTTGCTGGCCATCATCTTTGCATTTTCGGCTTTTGCGTATAATCTCGACGAGCGTCCCACCAAATTACCCCCAAAAAATCTCCCACTCGAATAATTCTCCGTGCATGACTGAGAAAACATCCTTAATTTTGTACTAATTCTGCGCCTGATCCCCATGTCGGTTCTGTTGTATCTATTACCCCTGAAATTTCCATGAAACCTACGCTTCTTGATTCTGATTTTGGAACGCCGGTGCGTCGTGTTATTTTCCGAACAGTTTGCTTCTTTATTCTCTCAATTTTCGTAGCCCGTCTGGGTTATTTACAGATTATTCAAGGGAATGTCTATCGATTAAAAGCCGAGACACAGGCCATTAAACAGATTATGATCGACCCCTTCCGCGGCAATATCTTTGACCGGAACGGGAAAATTATCGTTCATAACGCGCCTTCTTTTTCCGTGACCATTACTCCAAATGAATTCCGCCCCGAATCTATACCGCTCCTCGCCTCGATCCTTCAGGTCGATACCGCTGAAGTGCGGCAGGCATACGAAGAGTCGAAAATACTCTCACGTGTAAAACCCAATAAAATATACAGAGATGCAGACTTTCAGACGCTCGCTGCTCTGGAAGAAAATCACGACCTTCTCCCCGGTGTCGATATCGTTGTTGAGTTCAAGCGCCTCTACGAATCGACCGCCAACATGTCCCATACCCTCGGCTTTACCCGGCAGATATCCGAAGCACAGCTTAAAACGATGGGCGATTACTACTCTCCGGGAGATATCGTCGGTTACTCGGGTATGGAGAAAACATATGAAAACTACCTCCGCGGCGCCAAAGGCGTACAAATGGTAGCCGTTAACGCAACAGGACAAAAAGTAGCAAGCTTTCAGGAAGGCGCGAACGATATTCTTCCGGAAGAGGGATTCGACCTTCATCTCGGCATCGATAAAGATATGCAGGAATTAGCCGAACAGCTCCTCGAGGGACGCCATGGAGCCATAGTCGCGCTTGACCCGAATAATGGTGAACTCATTACCTTTGCCTCTAAGCCGGACTTCGATCTCCGCGCCTTTAGCGGTCGCACCCCCGGCAATGTCTATGGAAAGCTCCTTCAGGATGAATCAAAACCACTCTTTAATCGCGCTACTCTCGCCGCCTACCCACCCGGCTCGACTTGGAAAATGCTCATGGCTGCTGCCTGCCTGCAGGAAGGTGTCATTACGCCGAAGACTACTTTTACCTGTACAGGAGGATTCACGTATGGTGGCCGCACCTGGAAATGCCACGGTGGTCATGCTCACGGCGTGGTCAATGCACAGCGCGCCATCCATGTATCGTGCAATTCGTTTTTTAACTCCATGGGACCTCGACTCGGTATCGAAAAATTCACACAGTATGGTCGGATGTTCGGCTTCGGAGAAAAGACCTACATCGATATTCCCGAAGACACACCGGGCTTGCTTCCTTCTTTTAATTACTATAAAAGACACGGCTTAAGTGAACGTGAAATGGATGGACGGCTCGTTAATCTCGGTATCGGACAAGGTGAATTACTCGTTACTCCCACCCAAATGGCCGTGTATTGCGCAGCGCTTGCCAATGGCGGTACTATTTACCAACCGCATTTCGTGAACTCGATTTATAATCGTAAGACAAAGAAAATGGAAGTCATTCCGTTCGCTCACCGAACAATAAATGTCAATCCCGACATCTTCGCCCTCATCCAAAATGCAATGTATGATGTAGTGAATGTACCCGGAGGAACAGCCGCCGCCGCCCGCCTCAATGGCGTCAATGTCTGCGGAAAAACCGGTACTGCGCAGAATCCTCACGGCAACGACCACGCATGGTTCATCTGCTTTGCCCCCAAGGAAAAGCCACGAATCGCAATGTGTGTCATGGTCGAAAACGCCGGTCTCGGTGGTGCAATTTCTGCTCCTATTGCACAGAAAATGCTCCAAAAATTCTTCTATCCGCAGTCCGACTCGACGCAGCTCAAGCTCGATACCAATGCGCTCAAGCTGCCAATAGCACAGGACTCTCATGACTAAGCTGCGAACGGTGTCTATCGTTGTCATGCTTTGTGTTGCATGTATTGGCCTTTCCTGCAATTCACACAGTTCTCCGTCCAAAACGACGATTACCCTCTGGCATTTCTGGAGTGAACCGCGCCAAAAGCAAGCACTGATGACGCTGATTACACAATTCGAAAAACTCCATCCGACGATCCATGTCGAGCTCACGGATTTGCAATGGTCCGACGGCAAAACCAAACTCATGCTCGGTTTTAACTCTCGCACAGCGCCCGACGTCGTCCACCTCGGCTTCGAATGGATGCCCGAATTTATCGCATCCGGCGCGCTCAGTCCGCTCTCAGACTCGCTGGCTCAGGACACGAGCCGCTACTTCTCACCTGCCCTGCAATCCCTTACCACGCAAGCACATATCTACGCCCTGCCATGGACAATGAATACCCGCGCGATGGTGATTTCGCGTAAACTGATTCCGAATGTGGATTCGTTCCCGGCTCGAACTAAATTAGATTATGGTAAATATACATGGGATATGCTCCGTGCGATGAAAAAGCAACGTGGAACGGCAGGATTTTGGGGAATAAACTCCGCCGAACCTCACAATGTGCTCAAAAAAGCGCTCCCGGTGATTTGGAGTGCCGGCAGTACTCTCTTTACAAAGAATCCACTTAGCAGTACCTTCGACCCGGCAGCAGTTATGGGGTTGGAATTTTACTTAGAGTTGTGCGACGGTGGCACGCAGGAACAGTCCCGCACGCTCGACGATAAACTCCTGCAAGGAAAGATAGGAGCATGGATTACAGGACAATGGCTGCTCGACAAGGCTCATGAAATTCATGAAGATACAGCGTTTGTGGTGTTGGGACAAATTCCCACTTCGGATATTGGTTTCACCGGCTACAGCATTCTCGGCGGTGATTGTCTTGCACGCTCTTCGCAGTCAACGCATAGCAGAGAAGCGGAATTATTAATCCAATTTCTGACGTCGTATCCTCAATCAAGCGCGTTTTGCAAAACGGTATCCGATGCAGGTTTTCCGGCGGATAAAGCGGTGTTTTCTCCGCACACCGCGGCACAATACTCTGACCATCAACTAAATTTTCTCGAGCAGGTTCGCAATGCACGTCCCCTACCGGCATCGCCCCACTTCTTAGACGCTGAACGCATCCTCGAAGAGGAAATTATGAATGCCGTCTATCGCAAGAAATCAGCGCGTGAGGCGCTTGAAGCAGCGCGGAGGAGGATTGTGGAAGTGGAGATGGGTGGGAAATAATACTATAGTCTGCCGTAGGGGCGAATTGCATTCGCCCTGGTCGTGCTGAAAATAGGGCGTATTGCTTTCGCCTCGGTCATACAAAACGAAAGGGGCGAATGCAATTCGCCCCTACGCATAAAACTACTTACCAATCAAACGATTACCGCAAATCCCCCTACAATTTATACCCAAACCCTATCCCCAACGACTGCTTGAATTGCGTCCGCGGACCCGTTCCGATTTTCGTCTTCACACCGCTGATCGTCTCATAAATCGGCACCGGAATATCGTGGTCATAAATCACATTCGTTGCAATCGTCGCCGAGATGTACTCGTTGACTTTCATGGAGATAAGCAAATCCCAGTTGACGTCGATGTTTGTACGGTTCGAACTCACTTTATCCGTGTAATTATTAAACAACGTGAGATTGGAGGTAACGCTGACATTGGTCATCACTTCTTTTTGGAATTTCGCGACCATGAACGCACCGAATTCAAACCGCGTCGTTTTACCGTCGGTGAGTTTGTTTCCAGATGGGCCAAACGTCGCTTTATCCACACCATAAGCGCCTGAATCTGCAAGGCGTTGATCACCGACAATGGTCAATTTACCCGTCGCAGGAGAGAGGAATAAGGAGAAATACGGAAGCGGCTTGTAGTCCATACCGAGAGCAAATGTCACGTAGGCCGGAGCTGCAAAGCGTGAAACTATTGTAGAATCATTGGGATACGCATATCCATTATCAAATTGACTGCGCAGATTAAGGAGCGCCGTGTAGAAAAAGTCTTCCGTAGCCCTCTTACCATACTTCGAATTAAGCTCGATACGGTCTTCGTTTTTGCGAATAGGATTATCCGACGTTTTAATGAGTCCATACGCCAAATCGAGCGTATTATCCCACGATGTATTCTCGGACTTGTGATTGGCAAAGTAATTGAACAACCCCGTAATCGAGTACGAACCGTCACCGCCGGCCGCCCAATTCACCAAACTCACCTGATTGAAATTCAGCGTCACCACACCACCCTTTTTCCAGGTCGTGTCCTGCGCGCTCATGGAACTAACTCCGAGAAAAATAAAAGCAAGAAGAAGAATATTTTTCATTTTTTGACAATTAAAATATTGGTCTATAAAATATGATTTATTAATTAACCGACGTAGGGGCAATCCTTTACGGTTGCCCCGGCGCTGTTCGGGCATTACGTTGTTGGGCAACGGCAAGGGTTGCCCCTACAAAATCCCCTTATCATCTGATTAACCGCCGTAGGGGCAATCCTTTATGGTTGCCCCGGCTCTGTGCGGTCAGGACGTTTTTGGGCAACCGCAAGGGTTGCCCCTACGATTTTATACGAACCCACATGAAATTTCACCGGAATTCCATTACCCAATCTTCTCACGACTTCCAATCACATTATACCGATTACAAACAAAACTCAAATCGGCAAAGGATGCGCTGCCGGCGGGATTAGCGCCCGTTCCGTGGAAATCACTGAAGGCAGCCGATTGATTCACCCAAATTGGTCCGGTGAAATTAAATGCTACCGGCGCGCCTGCGTAGAGAAGTTCATTTTCCGCATGTTCCTTCTTCGCATCGTCCGTCGTATAGACTGCCGCCGAGAGTGCTCCATGCGTCTTGGCAGACTCAGCCATGAGGTCAATTCCTTGATTAAAATCTTCGACAGGAATCACAAATCCAATCGGACCAAACCACTCTTTTTCGTAAATATCTTTTTGATTTTCCGTTACTTGCATGATCAGCGGCGATACGGTGCGCGAGCCGGCAAATCCCTGCTGAGCTACCGGCGCACTTGGTCGAACGATCGTTCCGCCAAGCTGTGATGCCTCGTGCAGGCGTTCAAGGGTAGCAGGATTTTGGAGCGCGCCGAGCGTGCCCGGACCGATTTTTTCATTGAATACCAATCCGTCAATTTTGGCGGCGAGGCGGCTTGCTACGTCGCTTAGAGGGATGAGAGTGCCATTTTCCATCACACCATTTTTCGGGATAAAGAAATTCTGCGGAGCGGTGCACATCTGACCGCTGTAGAGGGTAATTCCAAAGGCGAGATTATCGAGAACTGCATCGAGATTATCGGTGCTTTCGATTAAACAGCAATTGACGCCAACCTTTTCAGTAAACAGGACTTTATTCGAGCCGACGATGAGGCGTTCGAGCTTAGAACCAATCGTTGCGCTGCCGGTATAATCAATCGTCGTCACTGCCGGATGCCACGCAATATCAAACGTCATCGGCGAGATGGATGAATCTGCCCCGAGTTGTATAATATGCGGATTAATACCGAGTTCGGTCAGCGTCTGCTGACAGCTAGCCACAAAAATCGCCATCGGCAGCGTAACTTTCGGATGCGTTTTGGCAATTGTCGTATTGCCGGTAATAAGCGAAGCGAACATCCCGGGAAGGGAATTCCACAGCGGGAAGGTCGAGCAACCGATGGTGCAATTCACACCTTTTGGCACGGCTACGAATTTTTTACGGAGCGTCACTGCCATTTTACCCATTGGCTTGGTCCATTCCGCGGTGGGATTGAACATCTCCAGTGCGGAATATCCCATGGCAATTGCTTCTAAGGCGCGGTCGAATGCGTGCGGACCCGACGCCTGAAATGCCATCACAAAACCCTGCCCAGTAGTGTGCATCGTGGCATAACCGATTTCAAAGAAATGTTTGGAGGCGCGTTCTAAGCATTCAATGAGAATCAATGCACGTTCTTTCGGGGAAATTGCGCGCCATTCTTTGGCGACGGCTGTGGCATTGGAGGCAAGCGTTTCGACGGAGAGATAAGGATACGTAATACCAAGCGGAAAGCCGAAGGGCGAGGATTCTTCGCCGACGGTGCCGGAAGAATTAAGGGAATCCAAGCCGACAAATGCTTTGTTTAAGCGGGCTTCGAAGGCGGCTTGACCGTCTGCATTAGCGGTCTCGCCATAGATTTTTCCACTCGGCGGCTCGGGCCAATGAGCATAGAATTCACGGGTTTTATTAGCGGTAATTGCTTGATTGAGCGTTGTTTCGTGTTCGGCAAGCGAACGTGAGGTATGATTCATTATTCAATATTCCGATAGTTAATGAGCTGAAATGTGCTCAAAAATACGGCTTTTTGGAAAGATGGTGATATATTCGGTGCGATTTGGTGGATTGGGCAATTAGAGCAAACATTTACTACATTGATATTTCAAGTAGATAAATATATCAACACCTGATTTGTTATATGAATTTCATCTTGCTTCATTTGCAATGTTCTTTGATAAAGCTATCTGCTTCACCTTTACCTAATTCACCCGCTTTTCTCCAATCAGCACATGCTCCAACTGTATCATTCAATGTATGTTTGATACTACCTCTACCCAAATACGCATCTGAATCTTTTGGATCTAATTCTAATGCTTTTGAGTAATCTATCATTGCACCGGTGTAGTCTTTCAATTTGGCTTTCGCATCCGCTCTTGTGGTGTATGCCACTGAAAATTTTGCATCTTTAGAAATAGCTAGTGAACAATCTTGAATTGCACCATCATAGTCATGAAGTTCGTACTTTGCATATCCTCGATTATTGAGAGCAGTTGTATTGCTGGAATCATGTTGTATAACTTTTGTATAATCTTCTATTGCGCCGGTGTAGTCCTTTATCTCAATTTTTGAACGTCCTCTTTCCGCAAAGGCACTAAAATCAGTTGGATTGATAGCGATTGTTTTTGAAAAATCGGCTATTGCATAGAGATGATTTTTCAAACCCTTATAAGACAGTCCTCTATTGAAATATGCTATATAATTATCTGTTTCTAAATCAATAGCTTTTGTATAGTCTAGAATTGAAGCAGAATAATCTTTCATTAAAGACTTTGTAATTCCCCTCCCATTAAATGCAGCTGAATACTTTGGATTTATTTCTATTGCTTTATTATAGTCGATCAAAGCTCCGCTATAATCTTTGGCTGCATTTTTTAGTATGGCTCTGTTACGACGTGCATAGTAATTCATGGAATCAAGCTCGATTGCCTTCGTGTAATCGTTAAACGCGCTTAGGGTATCACCACTAATATTCCGAACAACTCCTCTGTAATTATAATATTCTGCAACGGTAGAATCAAGAGCGATTGCGCTCGTAAAATCTTCTTCGGAATTTTTATAATTCTGCAACTGCTTTTCTACCAATCCTCTTCGAAAAAAAGTCATTGAAGTACTTGAATCCAACTTAATAGATTTTGAAATATCCACGATAGCACCGCTGTAGTCCTTCATGAGATTTTTGCCCCACCCTCTGAGATGATATGCCTCTGATAATACAGAATCGTATTCTATAGCTTTTGAAAAATCGACTATTGCAGCTGTGTAATCTTCTTTCGATAATTTAACTAACCCTCTATTATAGTAAGCTACTGCATTGCGAGGGTTGAGTGCGATGGCCTTTGTAAGGTCTTCCAATGCGCCGACATAATCTTGTATGTAATACTTAGATAATCCTATATCGATAATGACTGAGTCAAGTTTTGGATTGAGTTGTAGGGCTTTGGTATATTCTTCAATAGCACCTTTATAATCTTGATTGTCAAATTTCACATTGCCGGATTCGGTATAATCTGAAGCAGTTTGCCCATAACCAATGGAAATAGTTGATAGGACAAGTATGAAAAGAAAAAGTAATTTGTTCATTTGATTTTTCTCATTGAAGTTGTTTAGTATTTTTTAAAGGACATAGTTCCCAAATGATTAGATTAGGATAACAACAAACTAAATTAATCAAAGAGGGAACTATGTTGAGTAGAGCACATATAGAAGAATACTATTTGCCGTATCTGTCGATTGGCAGCCGTGGCAGCAAATCTAAAGATATTATCATGGTGGTTCAGGCAATATTGTATCGCCTTAAAACGGGCTGTCAATGGCGTTTGTTACCGATGCGAGAGTTAGCAGAGTCTGCCCAACTACGATGGGTTACTGTCTATTACCATTTTCGCAGATGGGTTGCTGATGGTTCATTTCGTCGTCTTTGGGTTGGACTTCTACGACGATTTAAACACTGCCTTGACCTCTCAAGTATTCAACTTGACGGGAGTCAAACCCTCGTCAAACGCGGTGGACAAGCGGTCGGTTATCAGCATCGAAAGTCAGGTAACACAACGAATATACTACTTTTATCGGATAATTCAGGCATACCTGTTTCCGTGTGTCAACCGATTGAAGGCAATCATCACGATGTTTACAAGATTGCTGAATTCATGAATCAAATTTTTAAGCTGCTCCGAGAAGCAGATATTGAAATTGACGGTTTATTTCTCAATGCAGACGCAGGCTTTGATACCGCTGAAGTCCGGCAAGTATGTCAAGAAAACGGTATCATTGCAAATATTGACCTCAATCCACGTAATGGTTCTGTCTATGACCGCGAAGAGTTTGTCGATCAAGAGCTCTATAAACGACGAACCGCAATTGAAAGAACCAACGCATGGATAGATGCTTATAAAGCGTTATTCGTACGCTACGAAACGCAAGCTGATACATGGTTCTCGCTCCATCTGTTGGCTTTCTCGGTCATCTTTCTAAGGAAAATTGGAAAATTTAAGCTACAATCGAAATCCTAAACAACTTCATTAAAAAAACAACGTCATATATTCTAAAGCTTTACAACAGATTATAAGAGTATTCCGAATTTCTTGAACGCCTGGACGGCAACGGGTGTCCACAGACTGTGATTGGGAATTCGATGATGCGAACCCAATAAATTCTTGTTCTCTCACCCTCCATACGCCCCAAATTTTACAATCCCCCGTCGCCAGAGCGCCATTGTTGCAGCCCAGAGAATGAGAATCCATGATGTGGCAATAAGGAGTAATTTCCACGAATCGACGATGGGAATACTGCCGGAGAGCAGGCCCGCGGGAATGTACGCAAGGAATTGAAAAGGAAGGAGATCCGACACATGCCGCACCGATTCGGGAAGAATACTCATCGGGAGCATCATGCCGGATAAAAACCAGAGGCAAATATCGAGCACAACGTGGAACGTCCATGTCTCGTCAAGCCAAAATGCGATGTAGGTGATCATCATACTCATTAAAAAACGGAGGATGATGGCTAGAAACAGGAATCCGACAGCTATGGCGCAACTTGCTATGGACAAAGTAATTACACCATACAGTACAAGCGGCACAGCCACCGCCGTCGAAAGCACAAGTATCGAAATCACCGTCGATGCGCGGTCGGCAATCGAAGCGGAAAACGTATACAAAAGATGGGAAATCGGCTTGAGGAGGTATTTGTTGAGTTCGCCATTGCGGATTTCCTCCGCCGCCGTGCGTTCAACGCTTTTGGAATGAGTAAACGCCAGGCACAGCGACGCACAAACGATGTAGAGAAGCATGGTGTCAGCAGAAACGCCGGCTACGTGCTTGCCGGAGGAATAATATACCGCTTTCCATACGCTTGCCTGTACAAAAACGGAAATCACGGTCCACAAGAGTGAACTCGCGATAAGATTCACGCGGTATTCCATCGTGCGGGAAATGCCCACGCGGAGAACGGCGAGGTATTTTCGGATGGGCAATGGCTTCATAAGTATTTACCAAACATTACTCTACAATTACTCATGCATGTCGTTCTGAAGGCCTAATTAAAGACTTTCAAAAAAGCAAGTAATGACACAGCAAGTACTTGCAAAAGAGGATCCCGCTATATGTAGTCGGAAGAAATCCTCCCACAGGGTTACACAGGGTATGCTCACAGAGTCACACTCAGCAGTATTCCGCTGTGAACTCTGTGAAAAACTCTGTGAAACTCTGTGGGAAACTCTTTCTGTCACAGCAAATGCAAGTCATATAAAAAGAACAAGTTATAAAACTGTCATTGGTAGGGAGTCGTCGAACGAAGAATCGACGCTCGAAGTAACGTCAAGCATGACATAAAGCAAGGTACGATTCTTCGTTCGAAGACTCACTCAGAATGACAATCGTTCTTACTATTTCTAACAATTTAAATACTTTACCGCAGCGCCAGCGCCAATTCCAGAATATCATCCGGTATATCGATATGGCTTGTCTGCGAGTCATCAGCAGCGATGTCGAGCGGGATTACCGGCGGCTTGTGTCCGGTATAAAAAGCAGTATAAAACCCACTCCCGCATTTATTAAACGCATCTTTTACCATGCGGAATGCTACCCAGCTTGCGCGGAGAATATCCGTGACTGCTGCTTTGCCGCCGCGCTGGAAGTAACTCATGTCCACGGTGCGTATCTCGTGGATTTGATTCCGCTTGCGGAAGATTTGTTCGAGGATTTCCCGGATTTCGTTGACGGATTTTTCGTATCCTTCGGCGACGATGATTCTCGTATCGCGGTCACGTTCGTCGATCATGGAGGCGACGAGCTCGTAATCTACATTTTCATTTGGACAAATTACATATTCAGCGCCCGTGGCAATTCCGGCATAATACGCCAAGTACGCCGAGTCACGTCCCATCGATTTAATGAGATACACGCGCCGGTGCGCGCTGGCTGTATCCCGAATCCATTCAAGCATTTCCAGACTTTTGTCGAGCGCGCTGTAGAAGCCGAGGGACGAACCTGTGTTATTGGCTACATCATTATCAATCGAACCCGGCGCGACGAGGATTTTCGTGCGCAAACCTTCACGATGAATAACAGAATTGATGGTATTCGCAGCTTTTACGCTGCCATTGCCACCGCAGACGAGCAGATAATCGAAGTGATTATCATGGAGATTTTGGGCAATGGTTTCCTGAAGGGAAGTGTCCGTCGCGAGCTCGGGTACGCGCACGGTGCCGAGGATTGTTCCGCCGGAGGAGGCGATTCCGGCGACGGCGAGCTTGTCCAATTTACGGTAATTATTATATATCAACCCTTTCCATCCGTCAATGACACCCCAAACGGAGGTTTCCGCGCGCATATTCAGCGCCGAACGTGCAGCAGCCCGCACAAAAGCATTCATTCCCGAACAATCACCACCACCGGTTAGTATCGCTATTTTCATACGCAGTTTTGAACCTCTATACTATCAATTATATAAATTTTAGAATAGTCAACCGACTTTTAACGGCAAAGTTTGCAAGGGGTTCGCAAAGTTCGCAGAGCCATGGAGATTGAGCTCTATTTTCTTAGTTTAACGGCTCCATACCATAGGCCACCCATTCTTCTTTCGACGGACCATAGACGCCCGGAACGCTGAGTCCGGCTTGACGCATGAGCACGGTAACTTGTCCTCTGTGATGCGCCTGATGATTGATCAGCACAGCAAGAGTAATGCCGCGTGGCCATATTTCACCATACATGTCATCTGTTTCAGTAAGGGTCTCATCGGTCCATTTATCCTTAATTTCTTGGACGAGCGACGCCGAGGACGCAGAGTATGCAGCAGCAATATCGGCGGCTGACGATGGAGCAGGTGCATCGTGGGCGGGTCCTTGGACGATGAGGCCGGTGCGATTCATCATTTCCGAGAGAGTGAGGGTAATATGCCAGGCAAGATAGCCGAGTGTGCGTCCGCCGTCATAGACGCGCTGCGAGAGCGAGTCATCGGTAAGTGCTTGCAATACCTTCATAGTCGCATCATGTTCATGCGTCCAGCTGCTGAGGAAATCGTCAATTTTTCGAAACATAATCAACTCCGTACTGAGAATATAACAATGTAATTTCAGGTGCAAATTACGGAGATTTGCCGAAATCGCGGACGTTAAATTTACTCAAAACACCAGCCTCTATCTGTACGCTCCGCATAACTCTCTGCAATCATTCCATCACCGCACCACCACCACCGGACGCACGCACATTTCGCCGTCCATACGTAGGCAGAGTGTGTACATTCCGGTCGATAATGCTGCTGTTGATATCATGAATTCTCTTGTCCCTGCTTCGACTTCTTCCTCCGGATACACCTGTTCGGTGCCCAAAGCTGATACAATTGCAACCCGAACTTTTCCTCCTCGCGGCGCAGTCAGTCGTACTGTCATACTATGAACGGCGGGCTGTGGATACACCGTCGCCGACAATGATGCCGGAAAGCCGTTTGAGGCCTCTCCCTCAGCTACGGAAGTCACTGCTGACATGGGATTCGTACAAAAATACACCGCTCCCCGTTGTCCCTGATTCGGCACATTTTCCGAACCTATGAACCACAGCGAATTGGTACCTGCACCAACCACAAAATCCGACGGCGAAAATCCGTTCTGTGCGCCGACAAGCCGATTGTCCGAAAGGATTGTTCCGTCGCTCTTCACCGCTACAAAGCCATGATTAAAGCCATCCTGCGGAATTCCCCAGACTGCATAATGCCCGGTGCTCAGTTTTTCTACTTTCTTGAATTGCCGCCACGTAGGCGTCAGATACTCCCATGCAAGGCGGCCATCAGAACCAAGCTTGGCGAGGTATGCCGAGTCACGGCGAACACCGAGGGAATCGGTCGTCGTGACCCATCCTGAAAGGAGAAATTCTCCCCAGCCGAGACTTGCTGCATCCATCAGACGTACATTGCTGATATTCTTCAGGATATGTTTTTCCTCAAGGAGTTGTCCTGCTGATGAATACGTCCGCTGTACGATCCATCGAGCACTGTCACCTGTGCCGGAATTGAGATTAGAAATGATGCTTACCTGTTGAGAATCAATCGAAACGAGTGGCTTCATAACTTCACCGACCATCGAGTCACGGGCGATGAGGATGGTATCAGATTTGAAGAAATCTATGATTGTTCCTTTGACAGTACGAAAGACATACACATCGTTACCATTCGGTAGGAATGCAGCATCGAAATTACTCGACCACCCGATAGGCTTAAAAAATCCTACTTTGGAAATATATATTCCATGAGGCGATTGACCACTCGGTGCAGTCCAATAAATTGGATCAAACGAAGATATATACGAGCCATCTCGGGGACGGATTATCATTTGACCGGGATTAGTAAAAGTAATATCACAAATATTTGACGAACTTGGATTATGAGCCAATTGAGAAAAAAACGTACTTGATTGTTTCGCATCGGCAGAGATTGACAATATTCCTTGCTTGGGATAATAGAATGTAGCACCATAACTACCTACACGAGTATAACATTCAGATCTATAAACAATGAGATCTCCTGCTTCCGTAAGTCCGCCCTTTGTATATTTGTTTTTATACCAATCATCGGATTGATATGACCCTTCTATTCCTCGTATTAGATTTTGCGTAGCATCGATTAGTCGTGTATGAATACGCACAGTATTCACATACATCGTATCTGCATTCACAAAAGCAAACTTGGTCAGCACTTTGGTACTTAGTCCGTCCGAGATTTTCAATGTGATAGAATAATACCGTCGTTCCTGAAAAGTATGCTTCGGATGCGGCACAGTATCTTTCGTTCCATCATCAAAATTCCATTCCCACGAGGTGATTGCTCCTAAAGACTCATCGGTAAACTGTGTCGTAAGAGGAGCGTTGCCATAGCGAATCGAGCCGGTAAAGCGTGGTTCTAACATCGGCAATACCCGCACGTAGTCTCTGCGCTCTATTGTATCACTCTGCCCTAGACTGTCGGTGGCTATCAATACGATAGTATATGTTCCGCTCGTTTGATATATATGCGGCACCACTTCACCCTTTCCTAGCCTACCATCGCCAAAATTCCACTCATAGTGCCGATACTTCTTGCTCCTGACTACGGAGAAAACTGTTGTCGAATCTTTGTACAGAAGTGTGTGTGTCGCTGTAAATGTAGTACGAATCGAGGGAATTCGATACTTGAGATTACTGATACATAGGTTCCCTGACGCTGTACAATATGCCATTTCCCTAGTATTTGGACGGAATGCACACATTACCGGTGGTGAAGTCAATTGAAAGGTATCTGACATTGTCGATGACGCTATATGGTAAAAATATAAGGTCTTACCTTTGACAAACATGACATGGGTACCCTCAGGTTCGGCAAGCACATACGTAGAGCTAAATCCAATATTCTTCGTCGAGAGAAATGCAAAAGGAGCCACTGACCACTGATGCAGATGTGGTCCTTCTATAAAAAAACAATGTGCACCGTCCGGCGTCAGCACCGGATAATAACTCAATGCATAATCACTATTTACAACATTAGAACCCTCCCATTCAAATTGTAGTTCGTTTTGTATCACAAGAGAATCGTTCATTGAACAGTTGTAGTTCATAGATTCAGAATGGTTTAACAGGCTAGATCTAAAATACTTTTTTACTACCTGGTAGGATATCCATGTGTAGATGTTTTTGTTTGGTGTATAGGCGACTTTTTTTACCGCTCCCAAATGCGTCCCTATCAATTGTAGGGTAGTATCCTGAATTTTGTAGCGCGAAATCTGGCCGTTACGACTACCGCTCGGACCATCAGGGCCTAGTTGATTATCCACAAGCGTGAAATATATGGTAATGATGCCCAACGACGTCTCGACATCTCCCGAACAATCCACATATGAATTGCTATTGCCAAATGACCTTTGGGGCTTAATTTCAAACATCAAGCTGTCGGTCGTCATTGAATAAATGAGAAAATGAAGCGTATTGGTTGATTCGGTACCACAGACGACATAAGTCTGTCTATCCATTGACAAGGTTACCGACAGCATCTTCACTAACTTTTTCGCTACTATTGTCTGTCTTTTCAGCAGCTTACCCGTCACAGCATCCCAGTGATCGATCCTGTAGAGCGAGTCCCGGCTCACCGTGTACAACGTATCTCCTCCCGGTGAATACTGCACCTGCATGATAGATTTGAGAGGCATAATTTGCTGCTTGTAGCCCGCCGAATCCGCCCAGCCGGAGGACTGCGCATTGGAAGATTGATGATCTACAATGCATAATATGGCTATAAAAAATAGATAAATGATTTTCATATATTCTCCTGAAAGTTCTTGGAGCTTTTACTAATCTTTCCAATAAGTTTTCACTATATCTCAAACAGTGCGCTATCTTTCTTTTTTCTCATTAAGTTGTTATAATACCTATTCTACATTAAAATCTTACCAACATTCCAACATTCCATCGTTCCATCATCGAAGGACAACTACCGGACACACGCACCTTTCGCTATCGAAACGAATACAGAGAATGTACATCCCGGTCGGGAGGGCAGCGGTCGATAGCGTGAATTCATTCATACCTGCATTGACATGTTCCGCCGGATATTCCTGCTCCGTGCCAAGAGCCGATACCATCGATACACGCACGTTTGCTGCGCGGGGAATGCTCAGCCGTACCGTCATTCGGTCAACGGCAGGAAGCGGAAATACCTCCGCCGAGAATGTTGACGGTGCACGATCCGACGCCTCTCCCTCAGCTACGGAAGTCACTGCTGACATGGGATTCGTACATAAATACACCGCTGCTCGCTGACCCTGATTCGGCACACTTTCCGAACCTATGAACCACAGCGAATTGGTACCTGCACCAACCACAAAATCCGACGGCGAAAATCCGTTCTGTGCGCCGACAAGCCGATTGTCCGAAAGGATTGTTCCGTCGCTTCGGAAAGCAAGGAAACCATGATTAAATCCATCGAGAGGAATGCCCCAAGCGGCATAGTGTCCCGTGCTGAGTTTTTCTATTTTCTTAAATTGTTTCCACGCTGGTGCACAATACTCCCAGGCGATGCGACCGTCTGAACCAAGCTTGGCGATATACCCGGAGTCGTGCTTAATTCCAAGAGAGTCGGTTGAAGTAACCCAACCGGTGACTAGAAAATCCCCCAAACCGAAGTTCGCTGCATCAGTCAAATGGATAGTCCGCGTTTTTACAATCTTCTTCTCACTAAGCAGCAGCCCTTCTGATGAATAGGTGCGTACAATCATCCATCGCGTACTATCCCCCTTGCCGGAATAAAGGTTAGAAATAATACTAACATTCTGTGAATCAATGGATACGAGCGGCTTCATTACTTCACCGACCATCGAGTCTCGGGCGATGAGAACACTATCTTCAATAAAAAACTGAATGGAGGTAGAAGTACCGTGATTGAAGAGGTAGATATCAGTGCCGTCCGGCAAAAATGCACCATTGAAGTCATGTGTCCAGCCGGAGGGTGTAAAAACTCGCCCATTAGAAAAGAACATTATTGAAGGAATGGTAATATATGACAATGACCTCACCCAGCCAGTAAAAGATGTAACATACCGATTTCTATATCGAATAATTTGGAATCCACTGTATGCCGAGTTTGTTCCTTGACAGATATTCATAGGTGAGTAATCAGGGGGTGAATAGGATTTATCGATTTTCCACTGACTTGTCGAACTGTCAAATACCGAAATACTTTGTTGCCAATTATACGATACTAAAGGAGTTGGATCAGGACCTTTATACGATTCAACACCACATTCTCGACTATATACATAGAGTTTGGAATCATTACCAAGAATTCCTTTTGAGAATGTGTTTTCGATTCGCCTCCAATTTCCCGGGGTACCAATATATGAGAGAGCACCAGAAATCCACCTTTGCCGTACCATTATCGAGTTACTTGGAATTGTATCGAGATTGATAAACATAGGTTTCACAATTGTAGCAACCGTAAATCCGTCGCTGATAGTCAACGTCACATTGTAATAGCGATGACCACTGTATGTATGCTTCGGATTCTGCACGGAATCGACCTGTTTATCTCCAAAATCCCACAACCATGTAATAATATTCCCTTTGGATTTATCGGTGAATTGCACGTCAAGCTGAGATATGCCATACTGCGGCGTTCCGCTAAAATCAGGAATCAACGATGGAAGTATTGAAATATAGTCTTTCTTCATAATCGTATCTATCGTGCCGGATGAGTCGGTGATAAATAATTGAACAGAATATGTGCCGGGCGATTTATATCGGTGAATAACACTTAGGGTCGAATCCGTGGTAGTATCGCCAAAATCCCATCGAAGGCGAAGAGGTACTCGGCGTGTTGTCACGGTAAAGGTAATGGCAGAATCAGTATATGCTGTCGTACTGTCCGCACGAAAGTCATTGGGAATACTAGGCATTGAAAAAGGCAACTCAAGAGTGCGCATGTATCCGTCACGTGATGCAAATACCACCGTATGCGATTGAGGCCTGAATGACGCCGAAATACTCTCGAATGTCAGAGAAAGCGTATCGGTGATAGAATTGGCAAAAATGTCATAAAGGATAATAGAACGTCCCGAACTCATAAGAATATGATTATTCGTAGGAGCCACTTGGGCAAAAGTCGGTATAAATGGCAATGTAATCGTGGACACCAACGCATATGGCGAGAGAGTTCTGTGACGCAACACCTGATGATCAATCATACAAAAGTGCTTCCCGTCGGGAGTAAGTAAAGGGAAATAATTCAGTGCATACTGACTAAATATAGGATGCGAACCTAGAATATCAAATGGCAGGTCTTCTCGAATTGGGATAGTGTCATTCCAAAGTATAGATTTCATCCACCGGGTATCTTCTATAACCTCACCTTTGTAGCTAAGTATTACTTTATGGTAAAATCCAACCCATGCTGACACATTTATTCCACTAGCAGTACTCCATTTGTTCGTTACACCATTTTCTGAATGTTTTAACTGTTGTTTACCATCAACAAGACTGTATTCAAATACGCCGCCGTATCGAGATCCGCTTGGCGGCATGCCATAGACATCACTTGCCTCGAACCTTACCCGCAAAATTCTAAGCGTTGAGTCATAGATAGCCGTACTTGCCTGTACTTCAGAGCTGTTTTTTAACTTCAACGTTACGCTATTCAAAAGAACATCAGTGTTGAGAGAATAGATTTTAGCTGTACAACTATCATTCACCTGCAAACCACAAACCGTGTAAGTCAATCCATCATTTGCGATTGTCACTGAGTACAGTAACTTATATCCTGAAGAATCAATAGATTGCTTCCGAAGCAGTTTCCCCGTTACAGCATCCCAATGACTAATTCTATAGAGTGTATCGAGATGGACACTATAGAGTCTGTCTCCACTTGGAGAATAGAGCACCTGACGAATCGACTTCGTCGGCATAATTTGCTGCTTGTAGCCCGCCGAATCCGCCCAGCCGGAGGACTGCGCATTAGCGTTTAATTGCAAAACGATACAAGCCATGAACAAAAGAGTACCAAGTATTCTCATATGCTGAATGATTCAATTATTGATAATATGAATGTATGTGTTGTGAGAGATTGTTCTGAAAAGTCATGTATGTAAATAACAGGACTGTTATTTAATTTATCCCTTACAAATATAGAGTTTATTTACGGAGCACTATCTACCGCCCTCTCCTTCGCCGGAGCACGATATCTTGATTTTTCGATACTTCATACGTGCGTGCGTTGCCGTCATTCAAGGCTCGGATACTCGTACCGGGTGCTTGTCTGCTTACTTTTATCGCTGAAATACAGTGTTTCCTACCAACATTTCCCGTATTACCGTAAATTTGCACATGAAAAATAATCAACAACTCTTTTTACTCAGTATTTGAGGGAATTATCATGACTATTCTACGACGTTTACCTGCGTTTTTACCCCTGCTTCTTGCCTTCTTTCTGTGTTTGAACAATACTGTATCGGCGCAGAATTGGGAAAAAATGTCCTTCCAAGGCACCTCCGCTTACTGCTTTGCCGAGAAAGACGGCGTTCTTTTCGCGGGCACTAATGAAGGTGTCTATCAGCTCGAATCCGATGGTAACACTTGGAAACGCATAGCATTACCGACACGCACGATTTTCACGCTGATCGCAAAAGGCGATAAAATGTTCTGCGGGACAGCCGGCGAAGGTGTGCTTCGCTCGGACGACAACGGACAGAACTGGACCGATGCCAACGGCAATATTCCGAAAGGAATTTCCGTACAGTCGCTCATGGTACGTGACGGCGCCTATCTCTTTGCCGGTACGAATGTGACAGGCATCTATGTCTCGACAGACAATGGAGCAAATTGGCAAGCAAAAGGGCTAAGCAATGAATGGATTTATTCTATGGTAATGAATGGAGAAACCATTTTTGCCGGCACCTTCGGCAATGGTATTTTCCGTTCGGCTGATAACGGCGCCACATGGCTCAAGTCCGATACCGGTGTTACGAATCCATTTGTCAAAGCTCTCTATTCTCCAAGCACTTCCCTTGTGTATGCCGGTACACTTGGCGGCGGCGCATTCCGTTCACTCAGCAGCGGCAGCTCCTGGACCGACATCAGTGCCGGCATCGCAGGACGCGAAATCCGTGCAATCACCATGGGTGGAAAATATAATTATCTCTATGTCGGTACGGGTAAAGACGGCGTCTTTGCCTCGGCTGACAGTGGCCGCTCGTGGCAGCAATTCCGTCAAAATTTAGGTAATCCGAGTGTCAATAGTCTCATCATTACCAAAGATTATCTGATCGCCGGCACCGATGACGGCATCTATCGCCAGCCCTATACGCCCGTTGGTGTAGAAGAAGAAGAATACGAAGCGCAAAATTCAGTGAAAATTTTCCCGCAACCCGCAGGAAATACAGGCACATCCCTGCGTTTTCCGGCTCAATGGCATGGGCGCACCATCCGTCTGACCCTCGTAAACGTCATGGGTGAATTGATGCAGTCTGTTGAATGTTCGGATGACGTCGCACATATCCCAACAAGCAATCTGGCAAGCGGAGTCTATCTCCTTCGCGCTGAATGCGGTCGTGAATCGGTGATGCAGAAATTGGTGAAGGAATAAGTATGATGGCTCGTAATGCAACGTCGCACCGGTGCAGAGAATATTCATCGCACGTGGTGCGGCGCTGTGCGAACACATCATCGTGAAGTATCAATTATTCCAAAGAGATATAATCACCCGGAAGCTGGTCGTCGAGCACGACAGGGATATCGCCGTAGTCCGTCGTCAGATAAATATAACACGGGAATTCCGACTCGGCAAGCATTGCCTGCTCTGCCTGAATCTCGAGTAATTGAAAGTAGAGAACCGTAGGGAGTGAGATTTGGCGTGGCGGCGCACCGACGGAAAGCATGTACTGCTCAAGCGCACGATACACTTCAGAAAACGTTGTAAATACATCAGTCATAGTACAAGTAGGAAAAAGCGTTGGAGAAATATGGATATGGCGTACTCTTTTTCACTTTTCTGCATACTTTCCGAGAACGGTAAAAGTTCCGTTTTGTGGGGTTAATTAACATCTATGTGTCGTTCATCCTCCTGTTTTCTCGTGTTCTGCCTTTTTGTTGCTTTCGCCCATATCCCCACGACCAGAGCGCAGGCGACTGCCGGCAGCGCTGCATTATTCGAGTCCCGATCAATCGTGGATATGCCTACTGCCGGTGTACTTCCTGTCTCCACCTACTGCCTTGGAATACGAATTGCGCCGCAGGGTAATCTCACGGCAGACTTCTCGGCTGCAATTTTTAAAAATTTCAATCTCGCTCTCACTGCTACAGCACGGAATGCCATCAGCGCCGCGCCGGTTGAAGTATTGATGCCCGCCATCAGCGCGAGGTACCGCCTTGTGGACGAAAAGCGCACCTTCCCTGCCATCGCCATCGGCATTTCCTCCCGGTCCAACGGACTCTTCAGTCAGGAGTACCTGCAATCACATTCGATGAGCGGCTGGATTTCAATCAGTAAAAATTTCCGTTCACCCCTCGGCGCGACCGCTCTTCATGGCGGATTCTACGGCGGAGCGCATGCGCTTGCAGGATATGCCGGTGTCGAACAATCCATCGGGCCGACGATAGCACTTCTGCCGGAAATCATCCTCGCCTCTCCGGCAGCAACCAATACTCTTCATCTCGTTATGAATCTCGGCGCGCGGTGGTCAGTCTCCCGCGGCGTGACGATTGAAATACTGGCGCATGATCTGACCGGGACGATTTCGACGGCTGTGGGGCGTTCGTTTGGAGTGGAGGTTATTCGGGCGTGGTGAAGTAATCTTTCCTCCACCGGATAAATCCGGATGATCCTGTAGAGACACGGGTGCATCGCGCCTCTACCGACATAACGAAAATGCCTTTCTCCTCTCGGCTTGGACGGCCATGGGTGACCGCAGACGCGCGGTGGGAAGATGCAGAACCGAACTCACTTCTCCTTCTCTCTGAAAGTTATTTTTACCCTTTTTTTGGCAGAATGGGCAATTTTCCGTAGTTTTGCGCTTGGTCAAGTCCCGTGCGACTGAGACGAACCCAACCCCGCCAGGTCCGGAAGGAAGCAACGGTCAGTTTGCTCTCAGAGTGTTACGGTCAGCTTGACCAATTTTATTTTTAGGCGGTTTCTCCGTTACTTCATACTTCACCAAGTAGTTAACTCTGAGAAGCAACCAAGTAATTTCCTACCGATGCCCTGCTAAGAGTGTATTTTTCCGTATATTTGGCGCACAGCAATCTATTTTACGCACGAACATTCCCGATGAAGAAAGAAATTATTATAAACGCCGCCCTCAATGAGGTGCGAATAGCGATTACCGAAAACGGCGACCTTGCCGAACTTTTTATAGAAATTCCCGATAAAGAGCGTTTAGTTGGCAATATTTACATGGGTAGAGTAGGCAAAGTCATTCAAGGAATGAATGCCGCTTTTATCGATATTGGTATTGGTCAGGATGGATTCCTGCATTTCTCGGATGTGGACTCTTCGCTCGAAGATTCGTTCATTACCGAAGAAGAAGATGACGATGAGGATGACGACGAACCGTTCCTCCCGCCGATTGCCGACGCAAAACTCACCGATTCGGCTGCGATGGCGCTCCGTAAATCTCCGTCGAAGTCCAAAAAATCCGTAAAACCGCTGCCGACGTTCTCTACCAAACGTTCGGGCGTGGTGTCGATTGGTCTCCAACCCAAGCAAAATATCATCGTTCAGGTCGTGCGCGAGGCATATTCCTCCAAAGGCGTGCGCGTAAGCACAAAAGTGTCGATGGCCGGGCGCTATGTGGTGCTTATGCCATTTGAGTCTGCGATTGGTGTGTCGAGAAAAATTCAGTCTATTAAAGAACGCAAGCGACTTCGCCGACTTGCTAAGTCTATTCTGCCGGAAGGATTTGGATGTATTATCCGGACCGCTGCCGAAGAAAAGAGCGAAACCGAACTCCGCCGCGATTGGGAACATTTACTCGATATCTGGAAAGAAGTTGAGGAAAATGTAAAGAAATCCAACAACCACCCTGCCCTCCTCTACCGCGATAAAAACCTCACCGGAAGCGTGATTCGTGATTTATTTACGAATGATGTGATGCGCGTGGCAGTCGATTCCAAGAAATTATACAATGAAGTCACCAATTACCTCAATTGGGCTTCACCGGATCTGGCATCCAAAGTAGAATTATATACCGGTAAAAAGCCGATTTTCGACGCGTACCGACTTGAAAAGGCGATTTCTGACACATATGCCCGCAAAATTACACTTCCTAGCGGCGGCTCGATCGTACTTGATCAGACCGAGGCGATGTTTGTCGTGGATGTGAATTCCGGCCGTGCGTCGAGCGACCACGAGCAAGAGCGTAACTCTCTCAAAACCAATCTTGAAGCCGTCTATGCCGTGGCGCAGCAGCTCCGGTTGCGTGATGCAGCAGGTATTATTCTTATCGACTTTATCGACATGGCGTTTGAGGAAAACCGCAAGAAAGTATTTAATGAAATGCGACGGGAGATGAATCGCGACCGCGCGAAATCGACGGTGTATCCGCTTACTCCGCTGGGACTTATGCAGATTACCCGTCAACGGGTGCGTCAGAATATTACCGAACGCCTGAGTGATAATTGTCCGACCTGCGCCGGCACGGGTCGCGTGCAGTCACGATCGGTGATTTTCAATGCGATAGAACGCTGGCTGCATACCTTCCGCATGGGTTCACGGGAATTTTCGTTGCTTCTGCTTGTGCATCCGACGATGGCAGAATACCTGCTCGAAGGGTCGATTTCCAAGCTCTCACGCCTGATGATTAAACATTTCCTCAAGATAAAACTGCAGCAAAGTGATGTCGTGCGGCCGAATGAGTTTAAATTCTATTCTACCCGGCAGCAGCGTGATATTACCCAGGATTTTTCATAAATCAAGCTCATGAACAGATCAATTTCCATACTCGGTTCGACCGGTTCGATTGGCTGCCAAACGCTTGAGATATTGGATCTTACACGCGATGAGTGGGATATTAATTATCTGACCGTCAATTCCAAAATTGCCGAACTCGACGAACAAATCAAGCGGTATCATCCGCGCGGTGTGGCGATTTCGAATGAGGAATGCTATCAGGAATTCAAGCGCATGACAAGCTTCACCGGAGAAATCCTCTGCGGCGAAGAAGGCGTGATTGCAGCCGCAGGTGACAGTCGCAATGATATTGTCATGTCGGCACTTGTCGGCTTCAGTGGAGTCATGCCAACGCTCGCTGCAATTGAAAATGGCGCTCATATTGCGCTTGCCAATAAAGAAACGCTCGTCAGCGCCGGTGAAATTATCACGCGCGCAGCACGGGAAAAGAACGTGCCGCTGCTTGCTGTTGACAGCGAACATAGCGCGATTCTGCAGTGTTTGGCTGGTGAGGATACTTCGGAAATTGAAAAGATAATTTTGACGGCTTCGGGTGGTCCGTTTCGCGGGGTAGCCAAAGAAGACTTTCCGTCGATAACTCTTGCGCAGGCATTGCGTCATCCTAACTGGTCGATGGGTAATAAAATTACGATCGATTCGGCAACGCTGATGAATAAGGGTTTTGAGGTGATTGAAGCCAAGTGGCTTTTTGATTTACCGCCCGAGAAAATTGATGTGCTCGTGCATCCGCAGAGTATTATTCATTCGATGGTGCAGTTTCAGGATGGAAGTGTGAAAGCGCAGCTTGGCACGCCGGACATGCGGGTACCGATTGGATATGCGTTGCATTTCCCGCATCACAAGCCGATGAATTTTCCGCGCTTAGACTTGGCGGCGATGGGTCAATTAACCTTTTTTCCGCCGGATTTCGAGAAATTTCCTTGCCTGCAGCTTGCCTTTGATGCGCTTGCCATGGGCGGCACAGCTCCTGCTATCCTCAATGCAGCTAATGAGATAGCAGTACAGGCGTTTTTAAAGGAATCGATACGGTATATCGATATTCCGGTGATTATCGGCAGCAGCTTGCAACAGGTACAGAGCCGTTCTCATCCGTCATTAGGGGACATTGCCGCCGCCGATGCCGAAACCCGGCGTTTTGCGCGGAACGAATGCCTGAACGTGCGGTGAACGATACACGTCGGTGCGTTCATCACAATTTTAGAACAATTACTACTTAACTAGGATTATACTATGGGCTTTTCGATTCAGGAAATACTTGCATTTATTGGTGCTTTAGGAATTATCGTTTCCCTTCACGAGTTCGGCCACTTCGCCGCTGCCCGTATGTGCGGTATGCGTGCTGATGTGTTCGCACTCGGTATGGGTATGCGCCTTTTCGGCTGGAATAAAATCACCGGCTTCACCTTCGGGAAATTAGCCGACGATTGGGACGGCGGCGGTCATACCGATTATCGCCTTTGTCTTTTACCTATTGGCGGGTATGTGAAAATTGTCGGGATGATTGATGAAAGTATGGACTCCGAACAGCTCAAAACCGCGCCTCAACCCTATGAGTTCCGTTCTAAAAATGCCCTCCAAAAAGCATTTGTAATTAGTGCCGGTGTGATTATGAATTTTTTGCTCGCCATTAGCGTGTTCTTCGCGGTGGCTGTATTTAATGGCAAGGAAATTCATCCTATTACCTCGATCGGGTATGTTGAGAAAAATTCAGTTGCAGAAAAAACCGGTTTTCAGTCCGGTGATAAAATCACCTCTATTGGTGAATCGCGGATTACTTCCTGGGAAAATTTAATTGAAGAATTAACCATCAAAGATGTGGGTGCCGATCGCACAGTTACCATAGAACGTGGCGGACGCACCGAACGCTTAACAACGAATGGACGTTTGTTTTTAGATGCCTTGACGCAGAAAAAAGGTCTCGGCATGTTCCCTGTCGGTTCTAAAATTATCGTAGTCGCCGTCGAGGCTAATATGCCTGCCGGGAAAGCAGGCGTTCAGACAGGCGATACATTACTTTCGGCGAATGCAGTTCCGGTGATCGGTGCTGAACAGTTTATCACGCTCATTACCGAGAATCAAGGCAAGCCCCTTGAGCTTGTCTGGAAACATGGTACAGAGGAAAAGAGGGCGACGATGTCACCTACCTATGATGAAGGCGTCAAACGCTGGCGGGTAGGACTCGGACATGCGATGATTTTTGATGGACCGGCAGTGCAAAAAAGCTATACCTTTGGCGAATCGCTCGCTATTGGTTGGAATGAAACCGTACATCAAGTCGGTATGTTCTTTGGAATTATCGGGAAAATTTTCAGCGGTGTGGTGTCATTTAAGGAGACCATCGGCGGACCTTTGCAAATTATGCAAATTGCGGGACAAGTCGCACAACGCGGGTTCTGGGATTTCATCGAACTCGTTGCTAAATTATCTGTTTCCATCGCTGTGCTCAATATTCTTCCCATCCCTGCCCTCGATGGCGGACACTTGGTGTTCATTATCATTGAAGCAGTTCTGCGCCGCGAAGTATCGGTGAAGGCAAAGATGGCGTTTCAGCAAATTGGAATGTTTCTACTCCTCGGCTTAATGGCATTTGTACTCTATAATGATGTGATGAAACGGTTTTTTCATTGAGAGGTAACGGCGGCCGGATTTCGTACACAACTCATTGCATAACTTAGGATTGCTTACTGCGTGAAAAAGCTCCTTTATCTGCTGTTTTTCTTGTTTGGATGCCTGCAGGCGGGTGCGCGGGTGCAGGAAGGTGCGACGCTGAATTTCATGCAAACCTTCGATGAACTCGAGCATGGCGAGCCGCAGATGCACAACAGCGTTCAAACGATTTATTTCAAGAATTGTACTTTCAAATTCAATCGTGAGATCGACAATGCACATGATATCCGCTATGACAACGGCGGCCGCAAAATCCATGTGAAATATGCCGTCGTCTTTGATAACTGCAGCATCGCCGATGATTTTTGGTATCTCGTGCGTGACTTTGTCTTCGAAGACAGAGTATCCTTCCTCAAATGCAACAGTTTACGCCTCAAGTTCCGCGATTGTACGTTCAAGCAAGTCGTTATTCTCGTTAATAATACGGTCGATTTTACGGAATTTCATCACTGTGAATTTCAGAATGGATGTCGGTTCATCCGGCAGGAAGTGCGCGATCATATTACCCTGAATTCCTGCACTCTTACCGTTAATCCGTATTTAGTGCGCAATCCCGGATTCGACACGCTTAAGTATGTCATCCGCAAGACGAGTGAATTCCCGCAAATCCTCGAATTTATTAATCGCACCAATCCTGTCGATCTCGAAATTTCCAAATGCACGTTCATTCTGCCCGCAGAATATGCGAATGACCGCCGGTGGTTCGTGGACTTAGGCACAAGTATTTACAACAACTTGCGCTTCATGAATAATATCTCCACCGCTCCTATCAAGCTCGCTCAAAGCACCATACAGAATCAATTCATGTGTTATGGATGCACCTTCAAAAATGTTCTCCTCCTCGAAGCATTTTCCTTTAATACCGTGGCGGCGAAAGTTCAATGGACCTCATTTGCCGGTAAAAAAATTGCCATTCAAGCCCCCGAAACCGGAGAATTCATCACCGGAAATTCCGTCGCCGAGCTCAAGGACGAATTCTTATACAGTACGCTAATTACTGCCTATTCAACCTTTTACACTGCCTTCAAAGCACAGGGTAATATGCTCTCGGCCAATAAATGCTATATCGAGTGGAAAGACATCGAGACCATCTTTCTCTCCCACGAAGTGCGTCGGAATTTCACGCTCAACCGTTTTTTCAACTGGCTCATGAATGCCTTTTTGCAAACCTTCTGCGACTATGGCGCCAATCCCGTGAAAGCACTTTTCTGGAGCGCCTGGGTGATGGCTGTCTTTGCAGTGATTTACTTTTTTATGCCGTACCAAAGCGGACTCTACGCACGGGAGAGTTTTTTTCATAAAGTGCGGCTGTATATGGACTATTTCGCGAGGAATAAGACCATTCTCGAGCTCTTCAACGAGCAAACCGAAGTGCGGGTGACGACGAAGGAAAAGTATAAGCAATACCGTAAATACTGCGAAACGCATAATCAACATCTGCCCTGGTATTTTAAATTATTCAATCGCCAACTCTTTTCATTCGAATTGCTTACGTATAGGACAAAGCGATGGTTCATCCGCCGGATCTCGGCAATGGCCGGCTTGTGGCAGACGCGGCGCGGTATCAAACGCACCATAATCGGCTGCGGAATCGCAGTGATTGTCTTCTCGACGATATGTTCGACCGTGTTCATGCGCTTTTTAGACGCCTCGACGACAAGCTTAAATGCCTTCTCTACTCTAGGTTTTGGAGAAATTCCCGTGCTCGGCATTGCACGGTATTTAGCGGTGATTGAGGGTTTTGTCGGTTGGTTTTTATTATCAATTTTTAGCGTTGCGCTTATTAGTCAGGTGATTCAGTAAGGGTGAGGAATAAAGCGCGCGATTAATTCATGAAATTTTTTGTATTCTACTATTTTTAAGGCAGATATGTATCATTCAGAACGTATAATTATTCTCGATTTTGGTTCACAAGTTACGCAGCTTATCGCGCGTCGTGTGCGCGAGTGCGGCGTGTATGCCGAGATTCATCCCTTTAATATTTCCGCTGAAAAGCTCCGTTCTTTACATCCGAAAGGAATAATTCTCTCGGGTGGTCCGGCGAGTGTGTATGGTGAGGGAGCGCCTCATTCGACGACGGCGGTGTATGAGCTTGGCGTGCCGATTCTCGGTATCTGTTATGGTTCGCAGTTAATTACCTATCAGCTTGGCGGTGAAGTGATTGCGTCTGATCATCGTGAATTCGGACGCGCCGAACTGAGTGTCATCCACGACGATCCATTATTGCAGAATATCAGTGCGCACAGTATTGTGTGGATGAGTCATGGCGATCATATTAATCAGCTTGCGGCAGGGTGCGAAGTAATTGCCCACACTGCTACTTCTCCCCTGTGCTGTTTCCGCCATAAAGAACATCGCATCTGGGGCACGCTGTTCCACCCCGAGGTGCATCACAGTCAGGAAGGAAAGACTATCCTCTCCAATTTTGTGCGTATCATCTGCGGATGTACGGATAATTGGAACGCGGAAGCATTTGTAGAATCACAACTTGCTGAGATCAGATCTAAAGTCGGCACAGGCGGTGTGATCTGCGCGCTCTCCGGTGGTGTGGACTCGACGGTTGCTGCCGTACTGCTCCACAAAGCGATTGGCGATCAATTACACTGTATTCACGTGGACTCCGGACTCATGCGCACCGATGAGAGTACGACGATCGAGCGGCTCTTCCGCGAACATTTTTCAATGAGTATAGATGTGGTCGATGCGAGTGACTTATTCCTCTCCCGCCTTGCGAATGTTGCCGATCCGGAACAAAAACGTAAAATCATCGGCAAGACCTTTATTGATGTCTTCGAAGTCGAAGCAAAGAAATTCGGCGATGCAAAATTCCTTGCTCAAGGCACGCTTTATCCTGATGTAATTGAATCGGTTAGCGTGAAGGGTCCGTCGGTGACGATTAAGTCGCATCATAATGTAGGCGGTCTGCCCGAGCAGATGAATCTCGCGCTTATCGAACCGTTCCGCGAACTCTTCAAAGACGAAGTGCGCAATGTCGGTCGCCTGCTTGGCATTCCTGAATGGTTCATCGAACGTCATCCGTTCCCCGGTCCCGGACTCGCAATCCGCGTTCTCGGCGAAATCACCGAAGAACGTCTGAATATTCTCCGCAAGGCAGATGATATTTACCTTGAGGAAATTCGTACTGCCGGCTTGTATAGTTCGATATGGCAAGCATTTGCGGTGCTTCTGCCCGTCCAAAGCGTTGGCGTCATGGGCGATGAACGCACCTACGAAAATGTGTGCGCACTCCGCGCGGTGACCAGCACCGACGGCATGACGGCAGATTGGTATCACATGCCATACGAAGTACTTGCGCGCATGAGCAATCGGATTATCAACGAAGTACGTGGCATCAATCGAGTCTGCTATGATATTTCCAGCAAGCCGCCGGCGACGATTGAGTGGGAGTGATGGAGGTGGAATGGATATAATACGTGAGTTCGGGAGAACTTTCCGGCATAACATTACAGAAAATAAATACGTTAAGTGGATGCACGATAGAGTTTGAACGTGCTCCATCCCTGAAAGGGATGAACATCAATAGCCATCGATGCAATCGGTGGCTATTGAAATTGATGCCCATTCGGGCTTCTCGAATGTCTCTCTATCGTTATTCCGATTCACGTTAATTAACTGCATATTCAACATAATATGAACACAAAACCCGCACTCCGCCGCGAACTTGGCCTCATACAGGCAACCGCCTTAAATATGATCGATATGGTTGGTATCGGACCATTTGTCGTACTTCCGATTGTTGTGCAGATTATGGCCGGTCCGCAGGCGATTTGGGCATGGGTTGCCGGCGCTGCGCTTGCGCTCGTTGATGGCTTTGTCTGGGCTGAACTCGGCGCTGCAATGCCGCAGGCGGGTGGTAGTTTTATCTTTCTCCGCGAGACCTTTGGGCGCGATCGCTGGGGCAAGCTGATGTCCTTTTTGTTCATCTGGCAGACGATTATCCAAGCGCCGCTTGTGGTTGCTTCGGGTGCGATTGGATTTGCCATGTATTTCAATTATTTAGTAGAATTAACACCCATCGAGTCCAAAATGCTTTCGGGCGGTTTAGTGATTTTTATCACGATACTCCTCTATCGCAAAGTCGGTGATATCGGGAAAATATCCGTTGTGCTTTGGGCTGCTGTCCTTGGTACAATGGGATGGTTAATTTTCGGCGGAGCGACGCATTTTAATTCTTCCCTTGCCTTTACCTATCCCGAGAATTCGGTCGATTTTTCCTGGGCATTTTTTGGTCTTCTGGGTAATGCGACCGTCAAAACGGTGTACTCCTATCTTGGGTATTATAATGTTTGTCATCTTGGTGGCGAAATTCGCAATCCTGAGAAGAATATCCCGCGGAGTATTTTTATCTCCATTATCGGCATTGCTTTTCTCTATCTTGCTTTGAATCTTAGTGTGTATGGCGTCGTGCCGTGGCAGGAACTCCAGAATTCGCAGTTCATTGTCAGCACGTTTATCGAAAGGCTCTACGGTCATACAGCTGCTCTTTATGCGACTGCGCTGATTCTGCTGATTGCCTTTTCGTCGCTCTTTGCGGTGGTGGTCGGCTATTCACGGATTCCGTATGCTGCGGCAGTCGAAGGCGCATTTTTTAAAGTTTTTGCGAAATTACACCCGACAAAAGATTTCCCGTATGTATCGCTCTTAGTCCTTTGTGGAACAGCATTTGTGTTTAGTTTGATGTTCAAAATGAAAGAAATTATCAGCGCAATACTCGCCATGCGTATCATCATCCAATTCATCGGCGGCGCTGTGGGTGTGATGCTCCTAAGGCAAAAGTGGTCATCCGATCGCATACCTTTTAAAATGTGGCTCTATCCTTTGCCGGCTATCATGGCAATTCTCTTGTGGATATGGCTCTTCAGCGCGACAATGGCCACCACAATTCTCGACATTCCAGTTACTTTTTGGGGTTTGATTGTGCTCGCAAGCGGCATTGTGGTGTATTTCGTGCAGGCGAAGATTCGGGGTGAATTTCCGTTTGAGCGGGAGAAGGTGTAGATAAAGTAAATAATAAAAAATGCATTGTTGTTCCGTTTTTTTACTACAAGTTAGTTCTATACTCGTTGAAATAGACTTATACGTACGAATACGCATAACAACCTTAGTAGCAAGTAGTTCCACCCCGAACAACAACCTTATTTTTAGTACATCAGTATATCCGGCCAGTTAGAATTTATACGATAAGGTAATAAGGTGTTCTCTTACCTTGACGCCGTTCTACTAAGGTTTAACCGTATGTACTTATAATTTTAGAGTGTCAACGTTAGAATAAATATTAGATTCCTCATTACTCTCACCACTGGTGAGAGTAATTCTTTGGACTCATCGCAGCTTTAATTTTCGAGCGCAAATAAGATATTTTAATTAAGTCAGTCTAACACATTCAAAATAGTTACTTTACTAATCCTCTTTCTTTTCTTCCATGCCCCAGGTACTCGTTCTTAGTCCGGATGATAATTCTCCTATTGGCGGTATCCGCGTGCTGTACCGGCATGTTGATATTTTGAATAAACATGGGATTTCGGCGGCTGTGCTTCACATGAAGCGTGGTTTTCGCTGTACGTGGTTCAAGAATTCGACTCCTGTCGTTCATTACTCCCCGCAAACGCTTGCTGAGAGCGAGTTTATCGTTCTTCCCGAGATTTATGGCGCGCATGCTGCCCGGGAAGTGGTGATGGAACGAAAAGATTTCCTCGGTATCCGCCGCAAAGTACGGCTCGATGTCAGCCGGCTCAAAAAAGTGATTCTCAATCAGAACGCGCATTATACTTTTGATCATCATCCGCTTGCGATTGAACGACTTGAAACGCCGTATCTGAGTCCTGATGTGCTGGCTACGTTTGTCGTGTCCGAACATAACCGCGCCTTCGTTCAGGGCGTCTTTCCGCAGCATCCTGTGCACCGTATCCACTTGGGAATTAACCATGATGAGTATTATTACGAACCGAAGAAAAAGAAACAAATTGCGTTCATGCCGCGCAAGAATTTCATGGATATTCAGCGTGTGATTAATGGGCTGAAATTCAAGGGTGCGCTCAAGGGGTGGACGCTCGCGCCGATTGACGGACTCATGGAACCCGACGTCGCGCGCATCATGCGTGAGTCGGCGTTTTTTCTGACGTTTGGAACGATTGAGGGCTTTCAATTACCTCCCGCAGAGGCGATGATGTGCGGTTGTATTGTGGCAGGATATCACGGCTACGGCGCTCAGGAATTCATGCTTCCCGAACTCAGCTTCCCCGTGCAAGCGCATGACAGTATTGGGTTTATTACCGTCATGGAAAAGCTTCTCAAAGAATATGACACCGACCCTTCCGCTCTACAAACGCGAGCCAAAACGGCAGCCGAATACATGAGCGAGCGTTATACGCATGAAGAGGAAGAGGCGGATATTATAGGGGCGTGGAGGACGATTTTGGGGTGAGGGTGTTTAGAATTTAACGCAAAAGTCGCAAAAGTCGCTTCATGATGAAAACTGATAGTATGAATGTCAGTTATTATACCGAGCTTTACTTATCGTCATACAATGAGCAATTTACAAAATGAAAAATTGTAATATACTAGTGTTTTTATTAGTTGCATTAATTTTCAGCTCTCTGGGAATGAAGTCTACGACAGGTCAGCCTTATGCTAGCTTGCAGATTGAAATTACCAATAACAGGGTGTCATATTTTGGAATACCTCCATTATTATATGATTCTATCATTGTTTTAAAAAATAACATGCCATTTCGAACACTCGATGGAACGAACGCGATTCACACTCTAAGCCCTTTAGATACAGGACTATATACGATTCATTATAGATCAATTTATAAAAAAGAAGAATCCAAAACAATCTATATTTCGACCTTTAAGTCTTATAATACTAGTATTTGCGCTGATTCGCTCGATTATAAGAAAGAAACGTACATTCCTATCATCGATCAATTGCAAGACAAAGAAAGGTATACAATTACAATGCAAACCAGTGGTTGCTTTAATTTTGAATCTGACACCCTGACTATCCACAAACGCAAGGGTAAATACTATGCAAAATGGCAATCGGATGATCCTACTTTTAGTTCTAATTCCTCATATTTAACCTCAAAACAAATTGAAACAATCCGTAAATTTGAACTTGAACTTAACTATATGAATAATACGTATCTCGGTACGACTAAAGATACCTATACCATTAGCTTTCGAGAGAAAACCCACTCCTTTGTCGATGGTTCGTGGAGTTGGTTTGGTTTTTTACATTTGCGTGGAAAACTTTAGAAACTGTATTAAGTATTTCTGCTTCCATTTCCTCATATAACTTTATCAATTTTAAAGAATTAAACAACGAATCTAATTTATAAGTACAATAACTTCCACAACTATCCCTCCATCCTATGAAAAAAATCTTCCTCCTTCTCTTCGCTCTCGTCTCCCTCTCAGCGCATGCTGCGGAGAATGCTCCTAAAGTGCTGATCGTCACCGCGCATCCCGATGATGAAACAGGATTTGCAGCGTCGGTGTATAAAATTACCCATGATCTTAAAGGCAAGGTCGATCTCGCTCTTGTCACCAATGGTGAGGCGGGGTTTAAATATTCGACCCTTGCTGAAGATATTTATGGTGCTGAGCTCACCGATGAAGCGGTAGGACGCGAACTCCTCCCCACGATCCGCAAACGTGAAATCATGGCCGGCGGGAAAATTATCGGTATCCGGAATTACTATTTCTTTGATCAAAAAGACACCCATTATACCCTAGACTGCGACACGGTACTGACGCAAGTATGGAATGTGAAATGGGTTCGCGAAAAGCTCAAAGAACTCATCCTTCGTGAAAAGTATGACTATATATTCTGTCTCTTGCCTACCCCCGAGACACATGGACACCACAAAGCTGCTACGATTCTCGCGCTGCAAAGCCTCAGCGAACTCGAGCCGGCAGACCGCCCCATTATCCTTGGATGTACGGTCTCCGAGAAGACAGATACCGCTCAGGTCAATTATCGGGGATTATACGGCTTCCGACTGACGGCTGTGCTGAGCGGCAAGCCGACCTTCTTTTTTGACCGTACGCAGAAGTTCGGATTTAAGGACAACCTGAACTACAAAGTCGTCGTTAACTGGCTCATCGCCGAGCATAAGTCCCAGGGTGTTATGCAACTTGGCATGAATCGCGGTGACACCGAGAACTTCTGGTATTTTGATGTTAATCCTCCGTCAGCAATCCCCAAAGTCGAGAAATTTTTTGAATCACTCAAGGTGCTCAATTACAAAAAGAAACAGTATTAAATCGACCCTTCCATGCAAAAACTTGGTAGTTCGCGCCGTAAGCCGTATTTTCGCGGTGCAAAAAACGGTGTGTAGCGCAGCCCGGTAGCGCACTACTTTGGGGTAGTAGGGGTCGTGGGTTCAAATCCCGCCACACCGACGAGCAAATCAAACCGCATAGATTCGATCTGTGCGGTTTTTTTTATGGGTCAAATTTCATCATTCGGACAGTATATTTTTTAATTGGCGGAATGTTCGTTAATTTTGATAAATCAAGTTGTTAGTTCTATCTTTACGATGCGTGTTTCTCATGGATGAATCTCTACTCTCGGTCTGTATAATTGCCAAAAACGAAGAAAAATTGCTGGCGCAATGCCTCGAATCAGTCGCGCAGGTTGCCGGTGAAATCATTCTCGTCGATACGGGTTCGACCGACGCTACATGTGCAATCGCCTCACGGTATGGTTGCCAAATTCTCCATCACCCATGGAAGAATGACTTTTCCGATGCACGAAATATAGCCCTCTCAGCGGCTTCGCTTCCATGGATACTCAGTATCGATGCCGACGAATGTCTGCTCAATCCGGACGAACTTCTCCGCACGCTCCGGTCAAGCACGGAGACCGATGGCGGCTTTTTAATCGATGTTCGCTCCCATGCCAAGCGCTCAGACGGGAGTATCGACACCTACTCGAGCTCTCTCCTGCGCCTCTTCCGCAATCATCCGGCAATTCGATTCGAAGGAATTATTCATGAGCAGATCTTAGAATCCATTCTCGCCCAACACCTTACTATTTCAACATCTTCGATACAGTTCAGCCATGAAGGGTACAATCTCTCTCCACAGGAGATGCTCGAAAAGCAAAAACGAAATATTGCCCTGCTTGATAATGCCATTCTGCAAAAGCCGACTCATGCCTATTCGTACCTTCATCGCGCAAAGACACACCTTGCCCTCGGTAATACGGCAGCAGCAACATCAGATATTCTCGCTGCAATTACTTTTGCGGGGGACAATAGCATTCATTTGCCACAAGCGCTTTGTTATGCAGGAATTATAGCATTTCAGCAGCATGAGCATTCCCTCGCGCTCGACTATGCGTCACGTTCACTTGCGCTCTTGCCACATCAATCACTTGCCTGCTTTGTGATGGGTGAGGCAAATTTTGCCCTCGGCAGACATCAGGAAGCGCTTGGTGCGTACCATGCTTTGCTTGCTGCGCGTACGGCAGGTGACCCGCTGGCTAAAATTGCAGGTGAGTATCAGCTTCCGATCGAACAAATCCATTTTCGAATCGGCAGGAGCGAGGCAGCCCTCGGGCAGTGGCACGATGCCGAGCAGGATTTTCTACGGGGTTTGGCGGCGAATCCACTGGATATTTCCTGCCTCATTGGTTGCGCGAATTGCGCTATGAAAGCCGATGATTTGGAACGTGCTGAAGAGCTCTTGCAGCGGGCATGCAGTCTTGAGCCAACGAGAGAAGATATTCGTAATTATCTGACCCGGATACAGATCCAACGTTCACACCAGACACCCGCCACGCCACATCCGCCGCAGTCTGATAGTTTTCCCACGGTACGTTTTTCAGCAGAAAGTACCGCTCCGTCGGTACCTCGGAGTAGTACGGCCACACCGACGAAACGACCATTGCTGTCGCTGAGTATGATTGTCAAAAATGAAGAAAAAAATCTCGCTGATTGCCTCAAAAGCGTCGAAGGCGTGGTCGATGAAATTGTCATTCTCGACACAGGTTCGACTGATTCGACCATGAGCATTGCACGTTCATTTGGTGCTACCGTCTATGAACAACCATGGACCGGTGATTTTGCCGAAGCTCGGAATGCATCACTCAAGGAATGCACCGGACAATGGATCCTCTATCTCGATGCCGATGAGCGCCTTCATCCTGATGCAAAGCTGCACCTGCGAAAGATGCTCGAATCAATGCCGCCTGAAATCGGAGGAATTGTGTGTATCATTACGAGCCCGCACAAACAAAATTCAGGCGTAAGTGAAATTCATCGTGGCAGTTACCCTCGAATATTCAAAAATTACGGCTACCCGAAAATACATTTCCAGGGTCGTGTTCACGAGCAAATCACCCCATCTATTCTCGCGCTCGGCGGACAGGTCATCATGAGTGAAGTGGAAATTTATCATCTGGGCTATGATCAGAGCCGGGAAGTTATGGAGCAAAAAGTCAAGCGAAATTATGACTTACTCATTACGCATGTGCAGGAAGAGCCGGAAAACAGCTATGCGTGGTTCCAACTCGGGCAGACGCTCGCCCGTATGGAACTCACCACACAAGCCGAGCAGGCATTGAAGCTTGCGATAGAATTCGGTACTCTATCGGCGACGATTGCCGCAAGTGCGGCAGCGACGCTTTCTCAGATTGCCGGCAATGACAAGCGATTTACCGAGGCGCTTTCGTGGGCGGACTATTCGCTCCAAAAAGCACCGAAACAGTCGTATGCATTGCATCTTAAGGCATATTCATTATTATATTTAGCACGCCCGAAGGAGGCGGAAGAGGCATTTATTGAAGTCAAGCGGCGTATTGCCGAGCAGCGTGGTGTGCCACATACGGGATTCGAGGTGGAAATTCCACCCGAAACCATCGAGCATGGCTTACGGGAAGCACGAAAACTGCTCCGTAGCAGCTCATAATTACTTTTTACCTATACGATAATGTTTACTTTCTTTCGATTCTCATGGTTCATCATTACCCTCCTGTCAGCGACGTATCTCCTGCACGCTGAGCTCCCTGCCGACACGATTCCGAAGAGTCGCTCGGGTATTACCGGTTTTCCCTATATCAGCTACACGGCCGAGACGAAGCTTGCCGGTGGTGTAGGCGGACTCTATTATTTTCGCCTTGATACCATCGCAGGTACGCGCCCGTCGAATATTACGGCAAGCACTGAATACAGTCAACGCAAGCAATTCAGCATTGGCATTTATCCCGAATTCTACCTTGACGGCGAGTCGAAGGTCATTACCTCGACATTTAAATACAGCAAATATCCTGCATATTTATTTGGCAGAGGTAGTCGCACAACTGTTTTAGATAAAGAAAGTTACACACCCGAAGGATGTAAAATTATTATCAATTTCCTCGCAAATCTTCATGCGCACAGTATTCGTAACGGTTGGAATATCGGCGGGCAATTTGACTTTCGGTTTGATTCCATTCAGCAATCAGACTCAATGGCCAGCGGCAATCAAGGACTTATCGAATCCCATAAAATTATTGGGAGTTCGGGTGGAATTGTATCGGGTCTCGGCGTAGTCGTAAATTTCGATACGCGTGATAATTTATTTTCAGCACGGGCAGGCAGCTATTTTGATACGAAGCTGAGTGTTTACGGAGGTGCCTTGGGAAGTGAGTATTCTTATCGTAAGCTTTATGTCGATTTTCGGCAGTATTTTCCCGGGTTTACCGACGATGATGCCTTTACGTACCAAGCAATTGCAAGTTTTGTAAGTGAAGGTGCACCATTCTACAAATTATCGGATGTAGGAGGTGAGTACATGCTCAGAGGATATTTCAACAGTCGCTTTCGGGACAACAACGCTCTTGCCGTTCAGGGTGAATATCGATCACCTCTCTGGTGGCGCTTCGGCGCGGTAGGATTCCTGGGACTTGGTGACGTCTTCGGGCGGCTCAGCGATCTATCGTTACGCAGCATCAAGCTCACCGGCGGAACGGGAATACGCTTTGTAATTTTACCGGATGAACGTGCCAACTTGCGATTTGATGTAGGTTTTTCGAATGAAGAAATGCAGCTGTATCTCGGCTTTTTCGAAGCGTGGTAGATCATTTCCCCACGACAAACGGTGTGCAATTACAGCTTTTCTGCACCAATTCCTTTGCCTTTTCGGCTGATTCTTTGGAGGTGTATTCACCGATAAAAACAGCATATTTCGTGGCCCCGTCGATTGTTTTCTCAGTTACACTGGCACGCATACGCTTTTGCTTGTAATTCTTAACTTCGTTCTCTGCTGCTTCTCGGGTATCATAGCTCCCTACCTGCAAACTAAACATCTCTTTGGGTGATTCTTTGGGTTCGGCCTTCGCCCCTGCCTTGACATCAGCTGTACCTGGCTTTTGCGGCGCTTTCACGTCCGGAGCGTTCGGCTTGGTCGAAGCTGTTGTCGGCTTCGCGCCGGGCTTGGTCTCCGCCGTTGTCGGCTTTGTGCCGGGCTTTGGTACCGGTTTTATCTCGGTGGCGGCCGGCTTAGCGGTCGGCTTCGTCTCGGTGGCGGTCGGCTTTGCGACCGGTTTTGTTTCGGTGGCGGTCGGCTTTGCGGCCGGTTTTGTTTCGGCTACGGTCGGCTTTGCTGCCGGTTTTGTTTCGGCTACGGTCGGCTTTACGCCCGGTTTTGTCTCGGCGAGAGCAGGCGGCTTCGCAACCGGTTTTGTTTCGGGTACGGTTGGCTTAGTGGCTGGTTTTACATCAGTTGTTACTGTTTTGGGTTCTGATGCTGTAGCAGTCGTTTTATCAATTTTAGGCACGCCGACGGTCGCTTTGACCATTTCGGCGGCATTGAGGAGAAACTCCGATTGCGGATATTTATCGCGATATGTTTTGAGTTCTTTTCTGGCGCGGACGGTATCTTTACGGAGGGAATAGAATTGCACGATCCGCCATTGGGAGTCATCGGCCCACTCGCATTCGGGGTGATCTTTGACGATTTTCTCGTAGATTTTCAGAGCGCGGGCTGCATCTTCAAGTACTACAGCATGAAGGAATTGCACACCCGGATCATCGGGAAATTCAGCCAGTATATCCGGCAGCTCCCTCTTGACATCTTCTCCTTTTCCGAGTGCTACTGCCTGGAGGCGATTACGCACAAGCGATGCCTGCCCAAAGGCTTGTGAACTGACGAGAATAGATATTACCGCGAAGAGAGAAAAGATTTTCATGCTGATAGACTGTTTTATGGAAACTTCGTTTGTCATCCACATCCAAATTACGGAAAAAATAGGTATTTTCGTGCTATTAAATGCGAAAAAAGGTGGTAGCGAATTCAGTAAAGACATCGATTGAAATCAGCTATCAGGAATTCTCTTTCAGCGGCTGGTCGTAACGTATTGACTATGAATATTCTTGTAGCAGCAGGTGGTACGGGAGGCGATTTATTTCCGGCAGTAGCGGTCATTGAGCAGGTTCGGGCAAAGCTCGGTACCGAATGTTCCGTCATCTTCGTCGGCAATCCGCATCGTATCGAAGCGCGCGTTATACCCGAGCTCGGCTATCGCTTTATACCGATACCCGTGACCGGATTTCAGGGGATATTTCACCGCTCGACACCCGTGCTTCCCCTTCGGATTTTCCGTTCTCTCCTCATGATTCGCTCGTTGTGCAAGCAGCACAATATCGACGTAATTCTCTGTGGAGGCACATACATAAGCTATCCGGCGGGACTCATGTCGTCGTTTCTTAAGATACCGATGATGCTCCTCGAGTCGAATGTTCTGCCCGGTAAGACCAATCGCCTGCTCGCCCCAAAAGCGCAGGCCATTATTCTCGCATTTAGCGAGTCTAAAGAATACTTCCCTCCCTCACTTCATGCCCGTATGCATGTCGTAGGTAATCCCGTACGGCACTCAATGCTTACCGCCGCACCGCCGGTGAATGACGCCAGAGCGACCTTCGGGCTCAGCGTTCATACGCCCACTCTCTTTGTCTTCGGCGGTAGTCTCGGGGCGCGGTCGATTAATCATGCCGTCGCGGCCTCTGTGGAAATATTATCTGCCCGAGGCATTCAAGTACTCTGGCAAACGGGTAAAAATTATACACCGCCGGAAACACTGCCCGACGGTATCGTCAGCCGAACGTTTATCGATGATATGGCATCGGCGTATTCAGCGGCGGATTTGGTGCTGTGTAGGGCCGGCGGAGGAACCGTCGCCGAGCTCAAAATCGCCCGCAAGCCGGCGGTGCTCGTGCCGCTTCCATCGGCAGCAAACAACGAACAAGAGTATAATGCCAAAGCACTTACCGCATCCGGCGCTGCGATCATGGTACGCGATGCTGAATTACAGGACGCATTCCTTCCCCTCGTTCTCGATCTGCTCCTTGAATCACCCGACACGCTCGATACAATGGCCGCCGCAGCCGGCACGCTTGCACGTCCGAATGCAGCCCGGGATGCTGCTGAAATCCTGATAACAATTGCCAGCAAACAGCCCTCACATTCTACACGGGAAACGCGATGAAGCAGATTACAAATCAAGAAGATAAAGAATTTTACTATCGAATAGACTTCTACTGGCAAGCCATCGCCGTCTATGCCGTGGCACTCGTCCTCTATTCGCTGCTACGCGGCACGATCGACTCCGGCCAACTGTCAGTTACCCTCCACGACCCTATCGTCGTTCTCCTCGCCGTCTTTGTCATTACCACCGCCATCGGTGCCGGGATCAGCCGATTCATGAATCGCCGTATCATTATTACGAATGAAGGAATTACCCTCCGTAATCGCTTCCGTGAGCGCACCTTCCGTAAGCAAGATATCCTCCGCATTACCTTCGGCAAAGAACGCCGCTCCCGCGAAGGCGCTTACCGTATCGTCAAGGTCAGAGTCGCCGGTCGACGCCGCCTGCTGAGAATACGTCCTGCGGGCTTCGACAATGAACGCGCGCTCACCCACGCACTGACCCAGCTCAAGCGCAGCTTGCCGGCTAAATCAAAATAACTGCCTTATAATTAATGGGTTCAGTTCATCACATTCCAAGCCGTCGCCTGCGGACACCCATGGCCGTCCAGGCCGTGAAGATAGAGGAGATAGCAGTTTCACTACGTGATGCCGGACTGTTCCGGCTATCATGATCATAAGCATTTTTCCACCTCGTCCAAGCAGAGCTTGGCGGGTAATGGCACTGAACTCCTATAGACATCTACCGATCGACTTTTTCAACCCTTTGCATATTACTTCTTTGCTGCCACGGTCACCTTTTGTAATTTGCATTCCATTACTGTCACTTCATCAACTTATGACCGCATCTGCGGATTACTGCTGAAATTTACAGGAGAACATTATGAAAACTATCGTGACTCTGTTCGTGGCTATCACATTGCTTGCCGGCTGCTCGAATAAAGAAGAAATCGTAAAAATGCAGAATGAAAAGGCGCAGTATGCCGCCATGCTCGATATGACAGTCCAGAAAGACAGCTTGAATGATGTCATGGCCGATGCGACGGCAACTATCAATGAAGTCTATGATAAACTGTTGTATTTAACCGGAGAAAACGGAAAGTCCGGGCTCAAACACGGCGCTGCAGAAGATGCGGAAACTTCTGTATGGTTCTCCACTCTCGACTCGGTGTCCAACGTCATCAACTCCAGTAAATCCCGTATTCAGGATCTGGAATCCAAGATCATGGCAATCGAGCGCCAAAATCCACAGCTCGCCTCCCATACCAATGCTATCAAAGTCAAGCTCGCCTCGATGAAAGAAAAATGCGTGAGCCAGGAGTCGGATGTCCGAAAATTATACGCCGATTTTTATGAATTAAAAGCTCAGGACAGCACCGTTGTTCAGACAGGTCACCCACGCTCATCCGGCAGCCGGGCAGAGAAAAAAACAGACACCCAACCGCTCGAAACGGCACCGAAATCGAAGTTTGTCTATTATACCATCGGCTCAGAGGACGAGCTCCTCAGCCGTGGACTCGTGCAAAAAGTAGGCGGTGCAGACCTGTGGGTACTCGGAAAACATGGCGAGACTCTCACTCCGGCGAAAGAACTCAACATCAAGAAATTCAATACCTTTGATGTGACGACTCAATCGGAAATTCTCTTTGTCAAGAAATGTAAACGCTATGCTATTGTCTCGGCGCACAATCCAAAATTCCTGACACCACAATACGACGAAGCGAAAAAAATCATCTCCCTCAAGATTACCGATACGGAAAAATTCTGGCTCCCGTCGCAATTTCTTATTATCGCCGTCGATGAATAATTCTCTATCGGGTATCTCGTGTTTACTTACCATGGAATTGTATGAGATTAGTTGTTACCCTGCTTACACTTACTGTATTTCTTTCCACCCACCCCGTACTCCGGGGTCTCGATGGCAATAAAGCACCCAATCAGTATGTCCACGACCAGTGGAAATCCGGCAACGGATTACCATCCAACGGGATACCTGCGCTTTATCAATCCAAAAGCGGCTATCTATGGCTCGGCACCTTCGACGAAGGACTCGTGCGCTTCGACGGTGTACGATTTGTCAATTACGGCCATACCACCACCGAGCTTTCTGCACTCGGCATCGTCGCTCTTACCGAAGACCTGAGCGGCACCATGATTGTCGGCACGCAGTCGCAGGGATTATTTCAATTCAACGGTACGACGTTTAGTTCGCTTGCACCCTACAAAAATGCCGGAAAACTCTCCCGATCGATCAATAAATTATGGACCGATGCCTCCGGTGCCGTGTGGGTGGGTACTTCAACCGGCGTTCTCCGGATATTTCAATCCAAGCTTGATATAATACTAAAGGTTAATGAAATTACTCAAGGATATAAATATTCCTTCTGCCAGACGCCTGACGGCACCGTGTGGATAGGCGCTACGGATGGTCTCTACACCTATAGCTCCGGCAAAGCCGTGCGGGCAGGGCAATTCCCCGCCGTACCGGTCGCCGGACTCTGCAGCGATAAAGCAGGCAATGTGTGGGTGTCGGCAAGTGATAATGTCGTCCGTCTCTCCGGCGGTAATAGCAGTACAGCCACACTCATCGGACGCTTTTCAGGCAATCCGGTTCAGCAGCTTTTGTCGGACAGAGATGGTACATTGTGGATAGCAACTGCTCATGGATTATCGAGATACAGCAATGGTGTTCTCGCAGATTTCACAGCGGAAGAGCTTGCCGATGATCCGGTGATTTCCCTTCTCGAAGACCGTGAAGGCAGCGTGTGGATAGGCACCTTTACCGGCGGATTGCACAGATTGCGTGATGCTGTCTTTACCACGCTTACGACCAAAGAAGGTCTCTCCGGCGATTACATCCGCTCAATTATCGAGACAAAGGACGGATTGTGGGTGGCCACGTCCCAAGGGCTAAGCAGGATGAATGGTACTGTCAGCACAACGTATAATTCTAACAATGGACTCTCGAGCGATAATCCGATAACGGCACTCTATGAAGCTCGTGACGGAACTCTTTGGATTGGTGGAAGTTCGGGCAGTGTGGATAAGTATTCCAATGGAAAATTTACGTCCGTACCATTCGGCAGCAAGTCACAGAACGATATTGCCTATTCGTTCCATGAGGACAAGAAAGGAACGCTGTGGATCGGTACGTCGAACGGAATTATGATAGTAGTAGATAATGCAATTATGCGAACCGAGCCGAAATCCGGCGGACTCTTGCCGGGTATTATTGCGGGTATGCTCGAAGATAAACAAGGAAGGTTGTGGATATCCTGTTATGGTGGAGGCGTGAGCTGCTATTCTAATGGTAGGTTTACGAGTTATACCGTGCAAAATGGCTTGCCGTCGAATCAAATCCGTTGTATGTATGAGGATAAATCGGGCGCCTTGTGGTTCGGCAGTCATCGCGATGGTCTCACCCGCCTCCTCGACGGGAAATTCACGACCATTACCTCGCAGGACGGACTCTTCGACAACAGGGTCTATTCGATTACCGAGGATGCAAGCGGTAATTTCTGGATAAGCAGCAATAAGGGAGTCTATCGCATTGTCAAACGTGACATCGAACATGTGATGAACGGCACGGCAAAAAAGGTGGTTCCGGTGGTGTATCGCGAACAGGACGGTATGAAATCAGCCGAGTGTACGGTAGGATTTATGCCGGCCGCATGGCAAACGAAGGATGGTCGTATTTGCTTCCCGACAGTACACGGTATGGCGGTGGTACGTACCGGCAAGATGAGCAATAACACGCTTCTGCCCAACGTAGTTATTGAACAAATCACCGCAGACAGTATTTCCTTTGCCCCCGCAGATACACTCCTCTTCCCTGCCGGCACAAATCAGATTGAATTCACCTACACAGCCCTGAGTCTGCTCATCCCTTCGAATGTACAATTCAAGTATAGAATCCTTGAAAATTCCTCCAATTGGATCGATGCCGGTAATCGTCGCACCGCATATTATACGAGTCTCCCGCCGGGAAAATATACGTTTCAGGTGATTGCCTGCAATAATGATGGCGTGTGGAATGAAACCGGGGCGCGAATCAGCTTTACGGTGAGTCCATTTTTTTATCAAACCTGGTGGTTCAGGATTATGGCAATTCTCGCACTTGCCGGAGCGGGCTTTGCGGTGTATCATCTGAGAGTAAGAAGCTTGGTCGCACGAAAAGCCGAACTCGAAGTCACCGTGCAGGAAAGAACCAAGGAAATTTCCATTGCCAACGCATCACTTGCGCAGGTCAATCATGAGCTGGCAAATACACTTATTGAAATGGATGAGTTGAATCGAAATCTAAAACAACTCAATGAGGACAAAACCGAAGTGCTTGGTATCGTGGCGCATGACCTCAAAAATCCCATCGCCGGTATCGCGCTCACGGCATCGAATGTCAAAAATTACTTTACGATGCTCCCGCCGGACGAAGTCAAAAGTATGATGGAGAAAATTGAGACGACGGCAGGTCGGATGCGGGATATTATAATTAACCTCTTGGATGTCAATGCGATAGAGTCCGGCAAGGTGAATCTCAATGTCGTAAAAATGGACGCTTCCGCGCTCGCTACAAGCATCGTGCGTGACTTTATGGAGCGTGCCTCAGCCAAGAATATCCGTCTGAAATTAACCCTTCCTCCGAAAGAAACGCTGATGCTCGCCGACCAATCGGCAATTCATGAAATTCTCGATAATTTAGTCTCGAATGCTATTAAATTCTCTCCCGGAGACAAAACAGTCGAAGTGAGTGTAGCGCAAGTCCATAGTATGGTTCGACTTGAAGTCCGTGACGAAGGTCCGGGCATGAGCGCAGAGGACAAGAAAAAGCTCTTCGGGCGGTATGTGCGATTGTCAGCGAAGCCGACCGGCGGCGAACATTCCTCGGGTCTCGGACTTTCGATTGTCAAAAAGCTCGTCGAAGTGATGAATGGTCAGGTATGGTGCGAGAGTGAAATCGGGAAAGGTGCAACGTTTATTGTAGAGCTTCCGGCTGCGGTGTTTATACAATAACTCGTTATTCGATATCGGGTTCGTTATTCCACTCTGCCATGAGTTCGCGCATTGGGTCGAGATGCCGGATAAAAATTTGCATACAGATAAACATCATCAGGATCGTGTGCTGCATGAGAGGTTCGCATGGTAATTGCATCAGAGCACGTACGATTTGCGTTGGTGCTGTCGCGAGTAACAGTGCTGCGCCGATTGTACCCGATACATTGCCGACATGCACATTTCTGCGAATGACATAATAGCCCGTGAGCCACATGAGACACCAAAAAATCAGAGTAATCGGGTTAATTGCCAGCGAAACACCGGCGGCAGGTGCGAGCCCGCGTCCGCCTTTTCCACGGAGAAAAATATTGAAATTATGACCGAGTACGACAAATACACCGGCGAGTCCGGCACTAAAAAAATCATTCCCGGTGATCCACCGAGCCAGCATCACTGCGCCGTACCCCTTGAGCAGATCCAGCACCAACACGATGATTCCTATCGACTTACTCGCCGTGACCTCGTAGCTGTTGAGCACGCCGACATTACCGCTGCCCTCGCTTCTAATATCCTTACCGGTGCGGTAGCGAACAAGCAAATAAGCAAATGGAATTGCGCCGATGAGATAACTGACAAGAGCAATGACAATAGACATGACAGACCTTCAGATGATGGAATTTTTTGCGCAAAATACGAGTTTTTTCGGGGTTTGTCTATACAAAACACCCGAATCGCGGATTCCTTGTATAGCAGCAGCAGCCGGAAATCGTCCGATATTATCAGCTGACAGCATCGATTCTCTCCCCTTTTGCGCCACTGCTGCGCCTATGGCTCTGGAGGTGAGTTTGGCGAAAAAAACTGTATGTGCAGACGACGCAGTGCTCTGCTTTACTACCGGACTCGAAATATGACATAAGTCATTGTTCAAGCTGCTGAACATCCGTAGTTTTGGATGCAGAGAAGTGGGTGCGTTTGCTTCATCCGGTCATAAACACGGTCAGGAGCAGGACAATTCGAACAATCAAAGTAATCTTCCGTTCTCAAAGCGCGCGCTGCACCTGCCTTCACGCAGCAATCGGCGCGCACAGTGTTCCATTCATTTCTCCAAACAATTGCTATGAATCAGACAGCTATTTTTCAGCCGCTTTTGAACGAAGCGGCATACGCCTCGGGTCATGTAAAGTCATTTCCGGCCGAAACGGTCATTTTGGATATCAATTCGTATATTCATTCAATACCGATTGTAATAAAAGGTAGTATCAAGGTGGTTCGGACAGACGAAGAAGGACGTGAAATTCTACTGTATTACATCAAGCCGGGCGAGAGCTGTATTATGTCGTTTCTTGCCGGAATTCACCACGACACCAGTAAAATCAAGGCCATTGTCGAGGAAGATGTAGAATTGCTGCTGATTCCGGTGCAGAAAGCAAGTGAGTGGATTCGTGAGTACCCCGAATGGAGCGATTTCATGTTTATGCTCTATCAAAAGAGATTTGAGGAATTGCTCGGCGTCGTCAATGCTCTTGCGTTTCAGAAGCTCGACTCACGATTGCTGCAATTACTTCGGCAAAAAACGGCCTTGTATCAGTCAAAGGATGTAGCGATAACGCATCAGCAGCTTGCTGACGAACTCGGTGTCAGCCGTGAGGCAGTGAGTCGCGTGCTCAAAATAATGGAACATGAAGAGCTGATTACCCTCTCCCGTAATAAAATTATCCTTCTGTGACAGACATCACAGACATTGTTTTGTGAGAGCCGTAGTTTTGTATCAGAAAGTCAGTCAAACAGTTCAATTGTATTTATTCATTATTCCGTTATTATCATGAAGCCGAACATGGGAACCCTCGACAAAGCCGCTCGCATTATCGCAGCGCTTGCAATTGTGAGTCTTTATTTTGCCAATCAGATTACCGGCACCGCTGCCGTTATCTTGTTGATTTTATCCGGAGTTTTTATACTGACAAGTTTTGTCGGCGTATGCCCTCTCTACCTGCCATTTGGAATTTCGACCAAGAAAAAGGCCGAATGATGGAACTCAACAACTTTATCATCATCGCCCTTATCGGGATTGTAGGTGGAATGCTCAGCGGTTTTTTGGGGCTAGGCGGAGCGGTCGTCATAATTCCCGCACTTGTACTCTTCCTCGGCTACTCGCAGCAAATGGCGCAGGGCACGACGTTATTGATGCTTGTGATGCCGGTCGGTTCGCTTGCCGCCTATCAGTACTACAAAGCAGGCAATGCCGATATCAAGACGGCGGTAATATTGGGTGTGGCATTTTTTATCAGTGCGTTTATAAGTGCTAAATATGTATCACACATACCACAAGATATACTTCGGAAAATCTTTGCGGTGGTGCTCGTCATGATTGCTATTAAAATGTTCTTGCAGAAGTAATGTTTCTTCAAAATTACTATACCTATGAATAATTTTTGGAACGAACGCTACAGCGCTCATGAATATGCATTCGGGACCGAACCCAATGTGTTTTTTGCCGGTGAGCTGAGGAAGCTGCCTCGTCCGGGGCATATACTCTTCCCATGCGAGGGTGAGGGACGCAATGCCGTCTATGCAGCCGAGCAAGGCTGGACGGTCGAGGCATTCGACCTCAGTGAGATGGGTAAGCGAAAAGCACTTCAATGGGCACAGGCACGTGGTGTCGAACTCTCATATCATTTCGCCGATGCTCTCACGGAAGAATATCCCGCCGCTATGTTTGATGCAATTGCCTTGATTTACGCACACTTCTCTGCTGCCGACCGGCGACTGATTCATCGCAAGATGGTGCAGTGGCTCAAGCCCGGCGGCACGATAATCCTCGAAGCATTTCATCCGGATCAGCTTGGGTTTAGTTCCGGTGGTCCTAAAGACCCTACGATGCTCTACACCGAAGCGCTCCTGGCAGAGGATTTCGAAGAGTTGCATACCGACCTTCTTGTTTCCGAGCATGTTACGCTCGAGGAAGGCAAGTATCATCAGGGTCCGGCGGCAATTGTACGCTATGTCGGGCACAAGCAGATTTTATAGGTACGAATTGACAATTACTCAGTACTCTCATCATATTCTATAAAGGAACAACGTATGAATATCGAACAGATCTATACCGGTTGCCTTGCTCAGGGCGCATATTATATTGAAAGTAACGGCGAAGCAGCCATCATCGATCCATTGCGTGAAATCAAGCCGTATCTGGAGCTTGCCAAAAAACGTAATTCTGTCATAAAATATATATTTGAAACGCACTTTCATGCTGATTTCGTTTCGGGTCATATCGATTTGGCCAAAGCGACCGGTGCGACGATTGTCTATGGTCCGACGCTCATGAAGACGGGTTTTGACGCACTCATCGCTACAGATGGGCAGGAATTTACGCTTGGAAATGCCACCATCCGCCTCATTCATACTCCGGGGCACACGATGGAAAGCAGCTGTTATCTTTTGATTGATGAGAACGGCAAAGAGCAGGCAATTTTCACAGGAGACACGTTGTTTATTGGTGATGTAGGGCGTCCCGACCTTGCGCAGCATGTGATAGCCGAAATGACTCAGGAGAAGTTAGCAGCGCATCTGTACGACTCTCTGCATCGCAAAATCATGCCCCTCAGTGATGATCTGATCGTCTATCCGGCTCACGGCGCGGGTAGTGCATGCGGTAAAAACATGAGCAAAGAAACGTCCGACACGCTCGGCAATCAGAAAAAAACGAATTATGCGCTGCGACCGGATCTTAGTGAAGAAGATTTTATCAATGAAATTCTCACGGGGCTCATGCCGCCTCCGGGCTATTTCCCTAAAAATGTGGTGATGAATATTACCGGCTACGACAGCTTTGACGACGTATTAGAGCGAGGCATGCATTTTCTCAATGCCAAGGAATTTGAAGCAGTTATTTCGACGAATAGACCCGTGGTCATCGACACCCGTGCCGCCGAAAAATTCAGCAAGGGTTTTATTCCGGGATCGATAAACATCGGTATCGACGGCAGCTTTGCCGTCTGGGTCGGCACATTGGTCAAGGATATTACGCAGGATATTCTGCTCATAGCCGAGCCCGGTCGTGAAGAGGAAATCATCACCAGGCTGGCACGCGTAGGGTATGATCATGCAATAGGATTTTTGAAAGGCGGCACAGCTGCTTGGGTGCAGGAGGGCTATTCTCTCGATACCATTCCAACAGTGAATGTCGAAGAATTTGCAGCAGCACATGCGTCCGGAAGTATTAATATTCTCGATGTACGGAAGGCGAGTGAATTCAATTCCGAACATATCATCGGCGCCGTCAATGCCCCGCTCGACTATATCGATGAAAGCATGAGTCTGATAAGCAAAGATCGCACCTACTATGTCCACTGCGCCGGCGGATACCGTTCGATGGTATTCATCTCGATACTCAAAGCACGTGGATTCAACAACTTAATTGACGTCAACGGCGGATTCGCTGCGATTAAGCGTTCCGGTGAATTTCAAATTTCCGACTATGTCTGCCCTACGACTCTCCTCTGAGCTCTATGAAAAAATTCTTCCGAACCTATAGATTGACGATCATTGGAGTACTGCTCGGAGCCGTCGGTGGCTATGCGTATTATTCCTTCGTCGGGTGTGAAAGCGGCACATGCGCTATCACGTCCCGTCCCCTCAACAGCACCGCCTATGGCGCCCTCATGGGCGGTCTGCTGCTGAATTTATTTCAAAAGCCAAAGTCCTCGACGACAGGATCCTGACCTATGTCGTATTGGTACAAGCTTATTTGTATGAACTATTTATCTATCCTATGAAATCGTACCTTATCATCTTCATCGTTGCCCTCGGTGCTGTGGTTCAGGGCTGTCAAAACAACAGCACATCGCCCTATCCCGATAGGACGAGTCAGATCAACGCCTTTCCTCAAGAAGCCATCAGCGCCGATGAGCTCAAGGGTCTGATCTATATGAGAGAAGAAGAAAAGCTCGCCCGGGATGTCTATACAGCTCTCTATATAAAGTGGAATACGACAATTTTTTCAAATATCGCATCGAGTGAACAGACTCATACCGATGCCGTGCTGACGGTATTAAACAAATACTCTATCACGGACCCTGTTGGGAGCCGTGGAGCCGGTGAGTACGCTGATAGTGCACTTCAGGTATTATACACTCAATTGGTAGCGCAAGGCAGCAAAAGTTTGCTTGATGCCTATACCGTCGGTGCGACTATCGAAGACCTCGATATTTTTGATCTTCACAAGCAGCTTGCAAAAAGTGATAATCAAGATATACGGTTCGTGTACGAAAATCTCACCAAGGGCAGCAGGAATCATCTACGTTCATTTTACAGTCAACTATTACTCTCCGGCGGCGCCTATACAGCGCAATTTATCTCACAAGCGGAATTCGACACCATTATCAATAGTCCCAAAGAGACCGGCGCCTGGTGATTGTACGGTCAGATGGACGACTGTCCGACGTGCGACGAGGTTCCTCTCTGAAGACGAAAAGAAACATACAACTATGAATCGCAAAGACTTTCTTAAACTATCGTTGGCTTCAGCAGGAGTCCTGGCCGGCGGCACAGTGCCCTTTCTATCGTCATGCATGCCGGAAAATACCATGGCCACCGGACATCCGGTATCTGTAACCGAGGGTAATTTCACGACTCCGCTTACGATGCCGCCGACTACCGGTAACTCTTCGATGACACTCGCAGCGCAGGAAGTATCCATGCCCCTTCCGGGTTTCGGCACAATTAACGGCTTTGGCTATCAGGCAGGCAGTATTTTGGGACCGAGTATCCGCGTGCAATCTGGACAAAATGTATCGATTACCCTGTCGAATACCCTCAGCGAAGCAACCAATATTCACTGGCATGGACTCAAGGTGCCGGCCACTATGGACGGGCACCCGGATAACAGCATAAGTCAGGGAAAATCAACATCCTATTCATTCACAATTGCACAACGGGCGGGTCTGTATTGGTATCATCCGCATGCCGAAGGCACCACAGCAAAACAGGTATTTCAGGGGCTGGCAGGACTCATGGTGGTCAATGACAGCGAAGAATCAGCGCTGAATTTACCCTATGGACTCCGCGAACTCTTCCTCGTGATTCAGGATAAACGTATCGCATCGGGGAGATTTACCTATGCGCCAAGCATGATGGAACAAATGACCGGCTATATGGGAGAGTATATCCTCGTCAACGGACTCTACGCGCCGTATCAGGACGTAACCACGGCGCAGTACCGAGTTCGGGTGCTTAATGGTTCTAATGCAAGGATTTACAACCTCGCACTCTCCAACAATGCCAAGTTTACGGTGATCGGAAATGATGGCGGACTACTCCCACGGCCGGTAGAAGTACGTTCTCTGATCCTCGGTCCCGGGGAGCGTGCGGATCTGATAGTCGATTTCAGCACACTAGCTCCCTACTCGGAGATCTATTTAGTAAGCAAGGGTTTTGACGGAGGTACTTCACAGGGTCAGCAGGAATTCAAGATTATGAAATTTACCATTACCACTACCGGAAATGATACATTCTCGATGCCATCTTCGCTCTCGGCTATTGCTCCTTTAACAGAAGCCATGGCAACAAGTTCCCGCAGTTTTGACATTGCGAACACGCATTCCATGAACAGTTCCTCGGGAATGATGCAGCACACGATCAATGGCAATGTCTATGATTCTCAACGTATTGACGTGACGGTCACCCGCGGCACAGTGGAGAAATGGACTTTTGACAATTCCAATGGCAAAGAACCGCACCCGATGCATGTCCATGGCGTGCTGTTTCAGATTCTCAGCCGCACCGGTGGTAGAGAAGCTCTCTCACCGCTCGAAGCCGGCTGGAAAGACACCGTGCTCTGCATGCCGGGTGAAAAAGTAAGTGTATTGATTCCATTTGATGGCTTTACTGGAAAATTCCTCTACCATTGCCATAATCTGGAACATGAAGAATCGGGCATGATGGCTCAGTATAAAGCAGTCTAGGTGCGGCGAAGGTCAAGGTATAGAAGGGCGAAAATTACATCAAACCCAACTCCATCTCCATCTATAAAAAGCTACTGATCCTAAAGCAACCACACAAAGCACAGAGATATACAATCGAATTTACCGGCGATGATGAGTCTCGGATATTTGCTCTTTCAGCGACGCGCACTCAGAGCGAAGTATTCCGTAAATTCTCCCCCGCCTCTCGATCGGTGTGCTATCCGGAAGCATCATCGTACAGAGTGAAGGGTGAGTGCGATTCAGAGAAATTCACCGCCAACGTAATACAATGCATTCAATAACATTCTATGAGAAATACATATGACTCTCGAACAAATCATTAAAGAAAAAAAAGGCACCGTAGTCGATGTACGGTCCTATGGCGAATTCATGGGCGGCAATGTCGTTGGTTCAATCAACATCCCCTTGCAGGAGATACCGCAGCGTGTTGACGAGCTGAAGCAGTTTACCCTACCGTTAGTCCTCTGCTGTGCTTCGGGTAACCGCAGCGGACAAGCGCAACGGTATCTGTCTCAGCAAGGCATCGAATGCTACAACGGCGGCTCGTGGCTCGATGTAAATTATTTACAATCTTAATACTTATTCTAATGATCATTCAACTCTTCAAAACGATATTCGGAGGCGGCACTCCGGTCGATTACCGGGAGCTCGCCTCGCAGGGAGCCCTCATTGTCGATGTTCGCTCCAACGGTGAATATGCAAGCGGACATATTAAAAATTCAATCAATATACCGGTGGATCAATTAAGCAATAACCTCAGCAAATTCAAAGACAAAAATACGCCGATCATTACCTGCTGTGCCTCAGGTATGCGCAGTGCTACAGCCAAAGGCATTCTCAAGTCCAATGGTTATACGAATGTCCATAATGGTGGCAGCTGGCAGAGTCTTCAAGGGAAGCTATCATGACTATTCACACCGTTCTTACCGGTTGGCATTTCATGCGCTGGCTGCGTCTCGGGCTTGGTATTTTTATCGGCGTGCAGGCAATTCAAATGCATGACACTTTTTCGGGTTTTATTGCTGTATTCTTTCTCTTTCAAGCAGTTACTAATACCGGCTGCTGCGGCACATCAAGCTGTGCGGTGCCGCAAGCGCCTGCAAATACGAATGACCTCGATATGATCGACTACGAAGAAGTGCAGCAGAAATAATTGACAACTCATTACATATACTATAATTACAACTATGGAAGCTCATTATTATTCAATCGATGTTGAATGGAATCAAGAACGCAAGGGCATGATGTGTTCGCCCGAACTCAAGCTCTCGACCGGCGACGCAAGCAGTTGCATCGAAGTAGCCACCCCACCGGAATTCCCGAAAGGAATCCCCGGGATTTGGTCACCCGAACATCTCTTTACCGCCTCGGTCAGTAGCTGTTTGATGACAACCTTCCTCGCAATTGCCGAGAATTCCAAATTAGAGTTTCTTCGCTTTAGCTGTAAGTCCAAGGGCAAGCTGGAGCAAGTAGATGGGAAATTTCTTATGACGGAAATTATCCTCGAACCGACCGTGGTCATCGTCCATGAAAAAGACCGCGAGCGCGCTGAACGGGTGATTCAGAAATCGGAAGCGGCGTGTTTAATTTCGAATTCAATTAAATCTACAGTAACAATGCATCCTACAATTTTATTAGCCCATGAAACCCAAATTCTCTGAGCTTATTCAACGAGATACGCCAACACTTGTCGATTTTTCGGCTGAATGGTGCGGTCCGTGCAAGATGATGGCGCCGATTTTGGATGAAGTCAAAACTCATGTCGGTGACAAAGCAATGATCATCAAAATTGATGTCGATACCAATCCAAAAGCAGCCGAAAGCTACCAAATTCGTGGCGTGCCGACGCTGATTCTCTTCAAAAATGGTGAAATTAAATGGCGGCAGTCCGGCGTGGTACCGGCTCGAACACTCGAACAGATTATTAATCAATATTCCAATACAACTGCATGAAAAAATACAGCGTTATCGTTCTCGTAATTCTCGCATTTCTCGCTAATAGCTGCACAGGCGAACAGTCCAAAAACGCCCAAACGAAGCTTGAAGCGAATGACTTTGCTGCGAAAATCAAAGCATTGCCATCAGCACCTATTATCGACGTTCGTACGCCGGCAGAATTCGCGAAAGGTCATCTCCAAAACGCGATGAATATTGATTGGAACGGTGATTCTTTCGATACACAAATCGCTCACGTCGATAAATCGAAGCCGGTGCTTGTCTATTGCCTCAGCGGCGCTCGAAGCGCAGCGGCTGCGAGTAAAATGCGATCTTCAGGATACAAGGAAGTCTATGAATTACAAGGCGGTATTATGAAATGGAATGCAGCCGGACTCCCCGTCACAACCGCCAATTCTGCCGCCCCAACACAATCAGGAATGACGAAGCAGCAGTTCCTCGCTCTCCTTGCCTCCGACAAGCCGTCACTCGTTGATTTTTATGCCGATTGGTGCGCGCCGTGCAAGGAAATGAAGCCCTATCTTGATGAAATTTCGAAGGATATGAGCGATAAGGTGCACGTGGTCAGAATTAATGTCGATGAACATCCGGCGTTGTGTAAAGAATTGAATATCAGCGATTTACCGGTGGTACAATTGTATAAAAATGCTTCACTTGTTTCGAGTTCCTCCGGATTTATGGATAAAGCCACGATGATTTCAAAAATAAACTCGCTCAAGTAACGCTTCCAACCATATAGCTTGCAACGGATTAGGCAAAGTGCGCAAAGAAGAATACATCTTTGCGCACTTTGCGCGTATTTCCTTGGCGGGCTTTGCGGTTAAATACGATGCTGAGGTATTCCAATACACAAAACTAATCCGTCGTTTTCATCTTTAATTGTATATTTTAGTGGTAAATAGTACTCTTTCTCGCGGATTTATCTATGAAACGTATTCTCTCGGTCGCTCTCTGTCTCATTTTCGTGCTCGCTTCCTGTAAAAAAGCCAAAGAATCGCTGACCGTCACGCGCGGCGAAATCACTGAATCGGTCTATGCGTCCGGCAAAGTCAAGGCAATTGATCAATACAATGTGTATTCTACGGTTAATGGCGTCGTGCAGGCAATTCCCGTGAACGTTGGTGATCGGGTGGTCGCAGGTCAGACCATTCTCGCGCTCGATAATCTCACGTCCGGACTCAATACCGAAAATGCAAAAGCTGCTCTCGAGCTCAGTGCGGAGAACAGCCGGAAAGGTTCGGACAAGCTTCAGGAACTCGAGCTTGGCGTCTCTATCGCCCTCGAGAGACTGCGGCTCGACTCGATACAATTTGCTCGGCAGAAGCGATTATGGGAACAAAACGCGAGCACCCAATTCGAATTTGACCAGAAAAAATTAGCGTATGACAATTCCCTCCTTAATTACCAAACCGCAAAAACGCGGCTTGCGCAGCTCAAAACACAACTTCAAAACGACCTCCGAAGAGCAAGTATTAATTACGACTTAAATAAAAAAATCTACAGCGATTATTCGATTAAAAGCGCGTTCGACGGGAAAGTGTATGATATCCTCAAAGAGCGTGGCGAGCTCGTGACGCCGCAGACGGTGCTTGCGGTTATCGGGCGGGCAGATACATTTATGCTGGAGCTCGAAGTCGATGAAAATGATATAATTAAGCTCAATCTTGGTCAGAAAGCACTCGTGACAATGGACAGTTATAAAGGTCAGGTTCTTGAAGCAGTCATCAGCAAAATTAATCCCATCATGAATGAACGTAGCCGGACCTTCACTGTCGAGGCGCGGCTAACGAATCCACCGGCGAAGCTCTTCCCGAATCTTACGGCAGAGGCGAATATTGTCATCCGCTCGAAGCAGAATACGATCACGATTCCGAATTCATATATCGTTGATAAATCATACGTACTCATGGCAAATGACGAAAAGCGAGCCATTAAGATCGGACTCCGGGACTACCAAAAGTCGGAGGTCATCGAGGGTTTAAATGCCAATGACATTATCTACAAGCCCCAATGAACATCTCTCTCATTCTCAACATAGCATTGAATTTAATCCGCGCGCGAATGAAGCAGTCGGCGATTGCAGCGATAGGCGTGACGTTTGGCATAGCGATGTTTATCGCGCTTGTCAGCTTCATGAACGGGCTCAACAATCTCCTCGACGGCCTGATGCTTAATCGCACACCGCATGTGAGAATGTATAATGAAATCAAGCCAAGCGCGCAGCAACCTATTACATTATCAGAATCTTACAAGAACAGTACTAATTTCATCACGTCCATTAAGCCCAAAGATCGCGGCAAAGAAATCTACAATAGTAAGTCAATTATTGCAGCTCTCAAAAAAGACCCGAGAATAGTCGACGTGGCTCCGAAAGTCACGGCTCCGGTGTTTTTTAATTCGGGTACGATTGAGATTACCGGCGTGGTCAATGGCATCGATGTTCCCGCCGAAGAACACCTCTTCAGCGTCAGTAATTATATAATCGACGGCAATGTCTTTGACCTAGCGAGCGTTCCGAACACCATCATCATCGGAAAAGGGTTATCTGAAAAAATGCTGGTAAAAATCGGCGATGTGATTCAAATTACAACACTTAAGGGTGGACTTGTAAGTTTAAAAATCGTCGGTATCAGTCAGATTGGCATAGCCGAAGTCGATAACACGATGAGCTACACCTCCCTCGAAACGGCGCAGATGATTCTCGGCGAGTCGGCGGGATATATTACCGATATACAGGTCAAGCTAACCGATGTAGCGCTCGCACCTGCCGCTGCAAAAGAATACAAAGCGCGTTTTTCAATCGATGCCATCGACGCGCAAACGGCGAATGCACAATTTGAGACCGGGAGCAAAGTGCGGTCTATCATCTCGTATGCCGTTGGAATTACACTACTTATTGTGGCAGGTTTTGGGATTTACAATATTCTCAATATGATGATTTACGAGAAAATGGACTCGATTGCGATCCTGAAGGCGACCGGATTTTCGGGTTCGGACGTGAAATGGATCTTTATCTCACTTGCGCTGATCATCGGTATTGCCGGCGGTCTCGCGGGCTTAGCCGTGGGGTTCACTTTGAGTAAAATCATCAGTTTTATTCCCTTTGAGACGGCTTCGCTCCCGACAATTAAGACCTATCCTGTTGATTACAAAGCGGCGTATTACTTTATCGGAATTACTTTTGCCATCGGAACCACTGCAATCGCCGGACTCCTGCCGGCTCTGAAAGCAAGTAGAATTGATCCGGTAGAAATTATCCGGGGGAAATAATATGACGTCAGCTAATGTACTCGAAACAAAGAAGATAAACAAGTATTTCTACGACCCTGTCAAATTTCAGGTACTCTCGGATATCAGTTTCAGCATCACGCATGGAGAATTTGTATCGGTGGTGGGCAAGTCCGGCTGCGGTAAGTCCACACTGCTCTATATTCTCTCAACGATGGACACGGATTACGAGGGCGAGCTCTTTATCAACGGCGAGACGCTAACGAATGAGACCGACAAAGATTTAGCGAAAATCAGGAATGAATATATTGGGTTTGTTTTTCAATTTCACTATCTGCTCAACGAGTATAATGTATTGAAAAATGTGATGATACCGGGTATCAAGCTTGCTAAATATTCGCTTCAGGAGATCGAGCACCGCGCGATGGAACACCTCCGCACGCTCGATATGCACACGCAGGCGCTGAAGTCTCCCAATCAGCTCAGTGGTGGACAAAAGCAGCGTGTAGCGATTGCCCGCGCGCTGATTAACGACCCGCTGATTGTCATGGGTGATGAGCCGACGGGAAATTTAGATAAAAAGAACAGCGATATGGTGTTTGATATCTTCAATTCAATCGTTCAGGAAAAGAAGCAAACGATGCTCATTGTTACGCATGACCCTGATTTTGCGCGGCGTACGCACCGGATTATCGAGATGGCAGACGGGAAAATTATTAGTGAGACCAAGACTTCAGAACTAGGGCGCAGCTAAGGGACTTATGACTTGACAGGACAAAAGCACTTGCCGTTTTTCATGCAATCTTTTGGACAAGGTGTGGCATAAATGCGGAAAATTGAGGTTGGAAATTTCTCCATAACGCGGTCTTTGATTTTATTTTCGAGGATGAAATTTTGTTCGAGCGTGTAGTCGAATGGCATCACGAGATCAATTTCAATAAACAAATCCTTACCCGACTGACGTGTATGCACGCTTTTGAACTCACAGAATGAATCTAAATTTTCAACAATCACGGTGAGTAAATCCATCTGAATATCTTCAGCAACTGTCTTATCTAGCAATTGATTAAGCGCTTCCCTGCCGTAGAGAATCGGTATCCGCATCGCTGCTATCACCAGCAATATGGCCGTAATGGTATCAATTAAACGCGCCACATTTAATGCTCCGTAAAAGTGCAGCGCAGCTCCCATCATAATATTGACCAGCACGCCGATTTCGATCCAGATATCGGATTGTAAGACCGCTGTATCATACTGCAACATCGGCAGATGGAATTTTTTGACATACGACACCTGCACGCGGTGCAGCAGCAGCATCGTCACCAATGAGAATCCCGAAAAAGTAGCAAGGAGCGTGTAGTTATCAACGCCTGACGGCTGACCAAATGTCTGTATCGCTTCAATGAACACATTAACCGATACAATCAGGAGCAAGAGCGCGCTCGACAAAATCGCCAAGCTTTCATACTTACCGTAACCATAGTTAAAATTAAAATCCGCCTGCTTCACACTGCGATCGACAGCGGCTATCATCAGGAGCGCATTGACAACATCAGTAGCAGATATAAATCCATTAGTAGCAACAGTTAATGACTTCTCAACAGTTCCGAGAAAGATACCGATAAACGCAGTACAAAGCGATACCATCAGGGAGAGGCGGGGCACAAAAACAGGCGAGGAGGTGTCGAACCAGCGCTTCAATTCGCGGGTAAAAGCTTCTTTATTAAAATTGATCGTACGTTCCACAAGCGGACTCCAGTTGAAAAAGTACCCAAAATTACGGCTTTTTGTCATAATACACAGACACTCCTCCGACGGATAGCTCAAGATGGGTAAAATTTATTTTCCCCTCCGGCATCTTCCTACCCACTGCCTGCGGTCACCCTTGCCGTCCAGGCAGCTCAAAAACACAAAAAGGCATTCTTAGCGAATACCTTTTTGTATCAAGAGGTTATTTGAGCTTATTTTCTGAGCACAACAAATTGTGTACGTCTGTTTTTTGCGCGATTCTCATCCGAATCATTAGGTACGAGTGGCGCTGAAAAACCGAAACCGTGAGTTCTCAAGCGTTTAGATTCAATACCGCGCTTCAGAAGCTCTTGCATAACGCTATTAGCCCGAGCTTCGGAGAGTTTTTGGTTGAATTCTTCTGTTCCTATATTATCGGTATGCCCTTGTATTTCAAGCCACAAGCGCGGGTAGCGTTGCATGAGCTCAGTCAGCTCGTCAAATGTCTGCATCGACTCCGGCTTAAGGGTTGATGAATTAAAGTCAAAAGCAATTTTTGCCCCGGTAAAAATATCACCTACATCTACTCCAGGACCAAGTAATGCAGAATCATATTCTCCTTTTGCGAGGAGAGGTTCTGCTCGATTCGGAATTGTAAGTTCGGTGGATATATAGTGCATCCCATAATACTCCGGTGGCTTATACGATATCAAATAATAATTCCTCAAACTATTATAAATATCAAGAAAGACATTGATAAGTTCTTGTTTTGAATACGCTCTGTAGAATTTCCCGCCGGTATAGTCGGAAAGAATCCGGAGGGGTGTTTCATTGACATACCCGAATCCAACGGTAAAAATGTGGATATTGTTTTTCTTCGCGGAGTCGAGGATTGCTTTGGTGCGGGTGGAGGAGAAATTATCTTCTCCGTCGGTGAAGAGTACGAGGACTTTAGGAGAAGATTCGGGGATATCGACGAACTGCTTCATGGACTTCATCACGGCTTCGTTCATTGCTGAGTAGAGTCCGAAACCTTTGCTCGCAGTCGAGCGGAACGTGGAGAGTATCATCGTCTTATCGTCCCAAAGCGGCACTTTGAGGGTATAGTCTTTATTAAATGTTGCGATACCAATACGATCTTGCGGTTGCTTGAGGGAGATGAAGAGTTCGGTGCCTTCGGTAATTGCATCGAGCACGCCGCTCATCGAGCCGGAGTAGTCGATAGTGAGCATCACATTATAGGAAATGGAGTCTTTATCACCAAATTCACGCACAGTAAACTTGTCAATTCCAACGGTTTGCTTCCCGAGTTTTTCTTTAATGGCTCCCCAATAGCGTAAGTCGTCACAGTATGGTGGTGCAAGATGGGTGATAATATTCCCGGTCGAGTCATAGACGCGAGCTATAGCCCGGATTTCTTTGGGGTAATTATTAGTTTCGATGCGTTGAATTTCAAAATTGAGGATAGTAGGGTCAGCTTCGGTGATGGGCTTCGTTTTGGAGAGGACGAGCGTTTTACGTTCATTCAATGGGCGTGTATCTTTTGACAAATCAAAGTCTTTTGCGCGGGGAGCTGTAGAACTGCACGATGATAATACAAGAGCAGGCAGCAGAAGAGCAGACAGAAATGAGCAGAATTTTCGGCAAAACGCAGCAGAATGTATGGGCATAGAGTACAGAAAATAATGGGCAGTTAAGTTAAGCGGCAAGCTTCGACGAACAACAAAAGCGAATGTTTTCCTGAAGAGCGGCCGGCAAATCACCGTGATGCATCGGCGTATTCTTTGGTTGTCGTTTCAGATTCGTTGTGACAGGTATCGCCTCCACAGCAGCGGGCAATTTTCTCGCGGAGGATTTCTTTTTCGGCTGCTGAGAGCTGCTCTACATGACGGGGCACTTTACAGGTAGCTTCGGGTGGTGCCGAAGGTGCAGGGTTGACTTTAGGGGAATGTTCTTTTTGGGTAAAGGCGCTGTGCCAGGAATGTGAGCTTGTGGAAGGAATTTCGCAGGCAAAGTTGATTGCCGAATAGCCGACATATCCGATGGCGACGACGCCGATTGCTTCTAAGTAGGATATTTCGGTGAGGTTATAATGATTATGGAAGTAATTCCAGCCGTACCAGACAAGGAGAGATATAAAACTAAGCAGTCCGCCAATCGAGAATATGTATAAGATTGTGCGGACTGCTATGGTAAGTAATTGTTTCGACATGGTCGGAGATGTTAGTTCAGATACAGGGAATTATATAATTCCTTGAGATGCTTTCGCAGATGCAATACTGCGTAGCGTTTTCGGGCTAAAAGCGTGTTGATATTGACACCCGTCTCTTCGGACATCTCTCTAAACGAAACACCTTCAAATTCATTTTTAATAAAAACTTCGCGCTGCTCGGCAGGAAGCTCTGATAATCCGTCTAACACGGACTCCCATATAGTCTTACTGATAAGTTCGGTTTCCGGATTATGTGTTAAATCACCAATAAAATTTTCAAACGAATCCATACCGTCGTCAATCTGACTTTGGGTCTGCATATCGCTGAAGCTTTCCGCACGTTTTTTACGGTAGGAATCGATAATTCGATTACGAACGGAAGTAAAGACCCACGATGCAAGATTTTCGATTGGCTTTTGAACCGTTGAAGAAGCAGCCAAGACATTTGTGAAGACGTCTTGTAGGATGTCTTCGGCTTCTTCGTTACTGCGTACGCGTTGGCGGATAAAACCCAAAAACTTCTTACGGTCAGTCCGAAAGAGATGCTCAATTTGCATTGCTAATTCCATACTATACTCCTTGTAGAAAGGTAATTGACCAAAATTATTAATACGGGAGTGTTTGCGACTGCTCGTTTGCATGTGAATCCTTGATTAGATGATACAAAAAACTAAAGTTTCTGCCCATTCACAGTTAAGAACAAAGAATTTCTTCTTTAATAGATTAAACTGATAGAGCGTAGTATCAAACAACCATGAATTTTATGCGATTTGGGGGATTTTCGATGCACTAACTGAGCAGAAGACACACACGGTATATAATTGGTTACATACACTTCCTTTTTTATATTTTCCTGACATCTCATCCTCTGTGGCAGTAAAATTACGGAATTTGTTCTGCCAGAGATGACATGCTGTCATTTATTTAACAATCATTAACGGTTACTATGCAGTAGTGGTATTTTTATGCCAAATTTTTCTGCATTGTCCTGCGCACGCTCATAGCCTGCATCGGCATGACGGAGAATTCCCATCATTGGATCATACGTTAATACACGACCAAGACGTGCTTCCGCGCCTGGAGTTCCATCGGCAACGACGACCATTCCCGCATGAAGCGAGAACCCCATCCCTACTCCACCGCCATGATGGAGCGACACCCAACTTGCTCCACCAATTGCATTTAACGCGAAATTTAGATATACCCAGTCGGCAATGGCGTCCGAACCATCCTTCATCGCTTCGGTTTCACGGAACGGGGATGCCACCGAACCGCAATCGAGGTGATCGCGACCGATGACAATCGGGGCCGACACTTTCCCATCGCGCACCAAATCATTAAACATCTTTCCTGCTTTGGCGCGTTCGCCGTATTTGAGCCAACAGATACGGGCAGGAAGCCCTTGCCAACCAACATGTTTTTGAGCTTTCGTAATCCACCGGTGCAGATTTTCATTATCCGGGAAGAGTTCCATAATCGCCCGATCTGTCACATGAATATCATTAGGATCACCCGAGAGTGCCACCCAGCGGAACGGACCACTGCCATCACAAAAAAGCGGACGAATATACGCCGGTACAAACCCTTGGAAATCAAAAGCATTAGCCACGCCACCGGAGTCACGTGCTACACCTCGTAAATTATTTCCATAATCAAACACCACCGCCCCGCGCTGTTGAAATTCGAGCATAGCACGTACATGGTCGGCAATTGAACGATAGGTACGTTCCAAATATTCCGTTGGATTTTCAACTCGTAAATCATCGGCTTCCGCTTTTGTCATACCACTTGGATAGTATCCGTTCAGTGGGTCATGTGCGGCTGTTTGGTCGGTGACCACATCTGGGAGGATATTTCGGCGCACGAGTTCGGGTAGTACTTCGGCAGCATTTCCTATAAGTCCGATTGAAATAGGTGTTTTATTCGTACAATGTTCGGTTATGAGTGCAAGCGCTTCATCTAAATTTGCGCATTTGACATCGCAATATCCGTCGTGAATACGCTTATCAATCCGCGTTTCATCAATTTCTACACACAGGCATGCAGCTCCGCAGAAGGTCGCTGCCAATGGCTGAGCGCCGCCCATACCGCCGAGCCCTGCCGTGAGCACAAAACGTCCGTTCAACGTGCCGCCAAAATGCTGACGTGCGCATTCGGCAAAGGTCTCATAGGTGCCCTGAAGAATTCCCTGCGTACCGATATAGATCCAACTTCCGGCCGTCATTTGACCGTACATCATCAGCCCAAGGGCATCTAACCGTCTGAATTCTTCCCATGTTGCCCACTTACCGACTAAGTTTGAATTAGCAATAATGACCCTTGGCGCATGTTCATGCGTACGTACAATTCCGACCGGCTTACCTGACTGCACAAGCAACGTCTCGGTTTCATCCATCGAACGTAATGAATCGAGTATCGCGTCAAAACATTCCCAATTGCGAGCCGCTTTCCCAAGACCTCCATAGACGATAAGCTGATCGGGCTTTTCGGCATTATCAGGGTCTAAGTTGTTCTGAATCATACGATACGCAGCTTCAATCTGCCAATTTTTACAAGTTAAAGTCGTGCCTCTCGGCGAACGTACTGTGCGCATAAGTTATCTTCAATTATGGGTTAGGAACAGAAGTATTGAGTGTATTATTCTGCAAAAATACAGATAATTTTGGGTTCACCTTTGTAGGTCCCACGCGTTTTTTTGCTTAGCAATTGCTCACAGTCGGTCCTATATACCAAGAATCTGAGTAGGCTTGGACGGCAACGGGTATCTGGAGTGATTGTCCGGTGAGCATTCAAGGAGGTACACTACCATCAGGCAATGAGAATTTGCTCGAAGACATCGGTAATTCCGTGAAAAGCGCTATGGGAGACACGATCGCGGATATTCTCTGCAAAATTGACAGTAGGGCGCAGAGTGTAAAAGCGAACAACGGCTTTGGCGAGTTCTTCGGGTGATTCGGGCTGTGCGACAATACCGGTCACGCCATCGGTGACATATTCTTCAAGTCCTCCGACGCGAGTGACCACAGCCGGCACACCGAAGCTGTAGGCGACATTGAGGATACCGCTTTGCGTTGCACTGCGGTAGGGCTGTACCATCACATCGGCAGCGGCGAAATATTTGCCGACTTCTTCATTAGGCACAAATTGATTGACGAATTTCACACGGTCGGCTGTGCCGTTGTGTAGCACGATATCGGTATAGATTTCTGGTTTGTCATAGAATTCACCGACGACCAAGAGCTTCGCATTCGGCAGCGATTTGAGGATCATGGGGAATGCATGCAGGAGGATATCAAGTCCTTTGTATTTACGGACATAACCAAAGAACATAAGCACATTATCTTCGCTGGTGAACCCCAATGCCGTGCGTTCTGCTTCTCCATCGAAAGGTGTATGCGAATAATCGAACATCGGCAGCTCGGAGCGGAATATAGGACGTCCGTCGGCAATGCCTTTCAGGTGCTGCTCTACCTCGGCAGAAAGTGCGAGGAATTTATTGGCATATCGGAGGCCGATTTTTGTGAGGAAGGAATCGATAAACCGTGCTTCATGGGAGATAAAATTTTCGGTAATGAAGAGGATTTTCCCGGAATAATGGTTCTTGAGGAGTCTCGACATCGCCCAGTGACAGGCGCCAAAGAAAGGATTCCACCAGTCAAAAACGACCAAGTCGGCTTTCTCACGCTTTATCCGGAGTGCCGTTTTAATCCATGAAATTGGATTAATGGAATTGACAAGGCGTTCATTCGGGTAGCCCTGAATGACTTTTTCACTCTGATCGAATTGGGTCGTACCCGGGAAGAGGAACGAGGGATAAAGCAAGGAATAATTCAGCAAGCGCACGTCAAATTTGGCAGACAGGGCATTACACAAATACTGAATAAACATAGCATTACCACCGCGATACGGATGTGCCGGACCGATGATGACGATTTTTTTACGTGGAGATTCATCCATAAATTGAGTAGGCAGTTAGAAGGAATTTCCTGAATTAAAATTCCATAACGAGAGACAGATGATGCCCTACTTGACCATTGGCAAGGTCATCGGCAGCGACGGCATAATCGACTTGGAACCGAAACGGCAGTGAAGCAACGACCGGTTTTACTGTAAAACCTGCTCCCCATTGCGTCATCGGCATAATTCTATTGATATTGTATTTTTCACCATAGATCGACATACCTCCGCGGACGGCAACTATCTCGAGCGGCGAGTATTCGGCGCCGAGGAGAATTGTTGGGACTTTATCATTCTGCTGATACACGGCATCAAGTGCGACGAGGATGTACTGCGTTGCCGGTAATTCTACTGTTTCAGGCTCTCCTCGCACAGTCGAGCGTACGACATATTCCTCCGAATTAATACCGATTTCGGTAGCGAGTCCGGCACGTATTGAATATGGTATCAAATCTTTACCATTTACAGAGTTCCAATCAATTCTACCTCCAATATTCTGAATTGATGCACCGAATGTAAACAGATCCATAAAATTCATTTTTGCACCAAAATCGAATGCAAATGTCTTGCCGCTGGCGCCCGAGCCGGTGAGAGCATTAATAAGATATTTTGCGCTTGCTCCGAGCGAAAAGAATTCATTCCTCCACGAGCCGGCAACTGCCATATCGTACTGTTCATTTGAAAAATCACCAAGATAATCGCCATTGCTATTCGTAGCGGCAAATTTTGCCGATTGCATGGTATTGACAGACGCAGCTACTCCCCAGCTCCCGAGGGACTGTCCATAGCTGAGAGCGTATTGATTACGCCCAAATTGCATGGGGGATACCATCATGGAAAATTGAGGACGCGAGGCAAGGAAAGCTGATGCGGCAGGGTTAAAAAATATTCCGTTCGGTTCATTAGACACGGCTGTATATGCACCGCCGAATCCTATCGCACGTGCTCCGACGGGTCGTTGAAGATACGACTCGGCGTATCCGGAGCCGGTTGCTTGCGAGAAAGCACTGTATTTCAACATCAGGAGTAAGCAGAGAACGAATACACATCGGAGCATATTTTTCATAAGCATTGTAGATAGAGTTATTTAGACACGAAAAACTTTTCAGCAAGGCGGAAGTTGTCTCCCTGTACTACACATATGTATATCCCACTGGGAATTGAATTTGTGTTGAGAGGATACTCCCGTATGCCTGCTTTTTCACCACCATGATAAATATCAAGCACTTTTTTTCCGAGAAGATTATAGGCAGATACCGTCAGCACCTGCTGGTCATCAGCAAGCTCAACGGTGAGAAGAAGGCCGTCTTTTGTTTCTTTGATGGATTTAATCCGGGTCACCGACGAGTCAGCCGCCTGCTTACGGGAAATCGATGTCACCGTATCATAGCGCTGAAGTGCAGCTGCGGATGAAAGGGATTTTTTAGAAAACGCATAGAGCGTTGAATTTTGCGCTGCCGACAGGCGTGCAGAAAAAAGGGTACAAAACAATGTCAGGAAAAATACATACTTGATAAAAGTTATACTCATAATGCCTCACTGTGATTTCGGTGGAGTAGTAGTACTGTAAATAGTTGTAATTTAAGAATAATTGATAATATCACGATGATACTATAGAAAATTACGTTTAAAAAAGCCGTAAATTGCATTGAGAAGAAACGAAACAATCGACTGCTAACGCAAAATATACAGCAAATATCGCTGTTTTGCAGGCAATAATTATGCCTTTTGGTACATCGGAGTGAAATTTCACACAATTTAACGCTGTAGAAGCCCCGTGCCTGATACAGCATGACCATCAAAGAATTATGACACAACGAGAAATTTACAAACTGGTTGAAAAATTGTTTTCCGCGCAATTTACGAGTGAACTTGAGCTTTTAAAAGCACTTGTGCGCTATTTTGTCGATCGTAAAGAGCTCAATATTACCGGCGGCAGAGTATGGTCTCTCTCGCCAAGCGACGACTTTTACGGATTAGAGTATCAATACGGCGAGATGGATGAAATACCTGACGACTATTCTGTCAAAATATCCGAACAGCCGGTTTTTGCTCTCTTATCAGCGCGCCGTACGGTCATCAACTATGAAACCGATGCATTGTTACGCGAGAAAGGAATACATCAGTACTCTGCCACCGGTGTCGGTGAAATCGTCAAGCGGACGAGCGGGAAATTCTACAGCTATGCTCTTGCCTTCAACGGCAAGCATCTTGATCAGGACTTTTTCGATATTCTGAGTGTCATCGGTAGCGCTGCCACGACGGCACTGCGGAATCTTACGAGGCATGCCGAACAGGAAAAGCTCATGCGGGACCTCGATAAAGCATCTGAAATTCAACGGGGCCTGCTGCCGGACCATCTTTTGAATTTTTATGACTACAGCATCTTTGGCGTTTCCCTTCCCGACAACATCGTCGGAGGTGATTATTTTGACTATCTCAAATCACCTGAGGATGATGAGCGGGTTAGTATCGTTATAAGCGATGCAGCAAGTAAAGGGCTTCCGGCGGCAATCCAAGCGCTTTTTGTGTCCGGTGCTATCCGTATGGGTGTAGGGTATCATACGAAGATATCGTCGCTAATATCCCATCTTAATAAACTCCTCTACGAGACATTCCCATTTGAACGATTCGTCACTCTTTTTTACTGTGAGCTCACCAGCTCGAAAAACGGACTTGTGCTGTTTGCCAATGCCGGGCACTGCTCTCCGCTGCATTATTCGGCGCAGTCCGGTGAGTCACGCTTGCTCAATCCTACGGGAGGAATACTCGGTATTATCCCGGAGCAGCGTTTCAGTGTTGAAAATATTAATATGAATTTTGGTGATGTTTTGCTGCTTTTCACCGATGGAATACTGGAAGCTCAGGATGCAACGGGAAATTTGTTTGGCTATCAGCGATTGGCTGAGATTCTCAAATCACATTCTTCAGACGATGCAAAGACCCTTGCATACCGGATACTTGAAGAGGTTCAGAAGTTCAGTATAGATGCCGTGTACAGCGATGACTCGACCGTCGTTGTCATAAAGCGCGAAAGGGTCGATTCGGCACTACGGACAGAGTACGCGCGACCGACCGACAGTATCGAGCAGACATAATTATAAAATAATCCTCAAGTTTTGTATTCCAATTGCCGAGAATTGACTTTGGAATTAAAAAATACTTGGCAGGACGCCCAACGTTCAGGTTAATTTACATGGAGGTTTATCATGCCCTCAGCAGTATCAGGCGGAAGTCGCATCCGCACAAATACCCCCGCCGAAAATGCGTATAACGCACTTCAGGCATCGAGCACAAATATCGCACTTCGTCAATTACGCCTTTCTACCGGAAAGCGAATTAACTCTGCTGCCGATGATGTTGCTGGTTATATCACATCACGTTCGCTTTTGGCCCGTAACGGAGCCCTCAAAGCAGCTCTCGGCGCTGTGGGAGAAGCAGAGAACGTAACCAATATAGCTCAAGATGCATTTGATAATATTAATAATCTGCTTACCAGCATTAAAGATGCAGCTGCTACCGCTTCATCCGGTGCTCTTGGTACAAACGAAAAAGTAGCGCTGGCGCAATCTGCTTATCGTTTTGCGCAGCAAATTCAAACGATTGTTGACTCAACTGTTTTTGGCGGAAGACAGCTGTTAGACGGTGGTTTCTCGGGTGACTTTGTCATTGGATTCAATGCAAGCAACTCTTTGCTGACTGTTGCGGTGGATCTTACGACCCAAGCAAGCGCTGCCAATTTTAATATTCAGGGAAATTTCCTAACCACCGTAACGGGGAACGGCAACTTTGCCGGCGTTACCGGTCTGGATTTAAATTCTTTAAACTCGATTAGCAGCAGCAACTTAGGTATCTTCGCTCTTGCCAACATTCCGACAACGCTCACAAGCTTGGCATCTGCGTTGGATAATGTGAACAAAGTAGCATCTTATCTTGGTGGTGTGACGAACCGTCTTGCTTCGCAAACAGACTCCTTAAAATCACAGATTACCAATTATAATGCAGCTATTTCCCGTATTCAGGATGCTGATGTGGCGACGGAGCAATTGGAGCTGGTCAAGGCGCAGTTCTTACAACAGACCTCAATCGTGACGCTTACACAAGCTAATCAAAGTCCTCAACAATATTTACAGTTGTTTCGTTAATTCCTAGTGATTAACCTCTAGACGTAAATTAGCACAAATCAGGTACTTACTGTATAGCAGAAAGGCGGCACATTCAATGTCCGCCTTTCTGTATTATACAATCAATCGTCAGCTGCCTGCCATACTCCGATTGCGAAGCCGCAGTGGCACGGTATTTGAGCTGAGGTTGGTACAATTAACAGAGTATTTTTCTTCAACAACAGAATAGATAAGCCATGCCAACACCGGCACAACAATTAGCAGCACGGAAGCTTTATGGTGGAGAAGGAACTATCCCGGCGTATCTTGACCAAGAAGTATTGACGTGGAGCCCAGAAAAAATCACACTCAAGACATATGATTTGTTTATTGTCAGCTGCAAGCAGAACAATGCACCTCGTATGAACAGAGTACTCGTTGAGCTCATGGGAGCACTGAATTTCGATTATCCCGAGCCGGCCAATCGATTATACGAGCTCTATGATTATTGCCAACGCTGTATAGCGCAAAAGAAAAACAACGAAGCCCTGAATATCATTCAGGAGCTCCGTGATACATGGGCAAAAGCATTTAATTTAGAATAACTACCGTAGTCCTGTAGCTGTCGTACAGGTTACAATTTTGGTACGATTATCAACGTATTATGGCAGACTTATTAGGTACAGCATTATCCGTAGGCAACGGTCTCTCGTCCGGCAGTCAGTCCACGAGTGACCTGCTGATTGAGTCGTTCCGCAAAACGAAGCAGCCGGATGTTGATGCACTTCAATCCAGAAAGTCAACTCTTGAGAGCCGTCAGATCTTTCTCAATAAGTTCCGGACTCAGCTTGAGACCCTGTCTGCGAAAGCCGATACGTTTTTTGCCGACGGTGCAGCGGCATCGTTCAATACTAAAAAAGTAACGGTATCCGATACATCTGTTCTGACAGCGACCGCTTCCGGTAGTGCCGTTACCGGTCTCGGCACCGTTAAAGTCGATCGACTTGCGACCAATGATATCTTGATTTCCGGCCGCAAAAATCTACCTGATGCGTATGCTTATGCTGGGACAACCAAGACAATTACCATCAATTCCGTATCGTCGGACGTGACGTTTGACAGCACGGATACGAATGAAACAGCGTACGCAAAAATCGCAGCTGCGGTGAATGCAAATTCGTCATCTACAGTTTCGGCGTCGGTCATTAAAGACACGTCTTCGACCCTCAGGCTGACCTTTACGTCCAAGACCACCGGTGCTACAAATCAGGTCACCTTCGCCGACGGAGAAATTCTGGCAGACGCCGGAATCACGACGGCGGCGTTATCTCCAAGCACTTCATCACGTACCCAATCGACGACAACCGGCGCCGGATATCGGCTCTCGAATGTCAATGACCTCGATTCTCAGATTCAAATTAACGGTATTCAGGTCACGCGGGATAAAAACACGTTTAGTGATGTAATGCAAGGAATTACGCTTACCTTACAGAAAATACAATCCGCCGATGACGCACCGGTGACCCTGACAACTGCGGTAGATACCGATACGCTTGCCAGTACAGTTATTCAGCCGTTTTTAGATACCTTTAATAATACACTCCGGTATTTGAAGCAGGACCCGGCGACCCTTCGGAGCGATTCAAGCATCCGCTCGGTGTATGCCAAGCTGAGAAGCCTGATTACTGAGCCCATATCCACTGCAGCCGATGGCAGTCCTAAGTATCTTACAGATATTGGCATTAAAATAGGTGCTGATGGAATACTAACTGTTTCGGACAAGACGACTCTGCAAGGTTTTTTGGAGTCAGATCCGACCAAAATTTCGAATCTCTTTACGACGGCCGACAGCTTCGCCGCCAAAGCCAAATCAGCGATTTCAACGCTCCTTGGCTCTGACGGCCTGATAAGTACACGGAGTACTTCTCTTCAAAGTCAGATTACATTGGTAAGCAACCGAAAAGCGGTGCTCCAAAAACGCATTGATACTCAAGCCAGCAGTCTGCGCAAGGAGTATGAGAAAATGCAGCAAAATTATTTAACTGCACAGAATCAGTTTAGTTTACTGAGCGGATTTCCAACGACGTCCACACAGTAAGCAATTCATTTTACGGTAGTATTTACAGTGATCGAAATACATACTAACTTGTTAATATCTCGGGAGTAACGTCATGACTATAGCTCCAATTCAAAATACACTTTCTACCCCGGTGATTCAAGCTGCCGATATTCGCTCTGAGCTCTCTAGCCATAAAGAGAAAACAGAGGAGGCAGCTGTCCAATCACAGCAGGTAGTCAGTACCAAGCAGGAAACTAATTCCAAAAAGCAGAAGCCCGACTTCAATAAGTTATCCGAACGCTTGCAGGCAATTTTTAATACGCCTGATACTGCATTGCGATTTTCTATTGATAACGATACTAAAAAAATTATTCTGAAAATTGTCAACTCAGCAACGAATGAAGTCGTACAACAGATTCCCTCAGAGCTCGCATTACAGCTCTCAAAGTTCATCTCCAGTACACTTGAGCAGCAAGGACAAGTGACGGATTCTACGATATGACCGAGATGACGACGACCGATACAACAGGCCATACAATTATCGATGCAATCGAGAGTATCACCATTCAAATAGCAGAACTCATAAAGTCATCGGATACTGTCGGAGAGTCGGAGGATTTGTTCATCGGAGAAGCAATCGAAGATCTGTACAATCGCAGGCTGGAGTTACTTGAGCAGTTCGGAGATTGGTATTACAGTGCATCGGGACAAGGTGAAGTACAGGCTCACAGCGCACCGTGGAACACCAGAATTCAAAATTTAATTAAAGCTGACGCTATTTTAGTCGAGAATATTCGCAGAAAAATGGAAGAAGCACAATTTCGGTTACGCACGTTTCAACAACAAAAATCTTTATTGATTTATTCTAATAGGTAATTTTATGGCTATCAACTCGTTAGACTCAGTTCGCGTACCCTCGCTCAACTTTCAGGTAGAGCAAGTACAGCAAAAAAAATCTGATCAAGTGCAGAATGATACAGAGCAAGTGCAGCGCCGTGAAGACACGCTCGAAATTTCAGCGGAGTCCCGTAAAATCATCAGTACACAGCTCACCGAACGTCTGCAGCAAGTGCAGCAGCAGGCAAATGCAGGATACTATAATAATCCTGACATCATACGCCAAGCTGCAGCCAGAATTTCTCAGACATTCAAAGATGCCAACGACGAACAAGTCGAAGCAGTTACAGGTGCGTAATGCGAGACGTCAGGCAATCCCGGTGATAACGATGCATGAGATTCCATCCCGGATAATCAATTACCTGTAAAATTTGTAGTAGCTTTTTGCGAAATATTTTCTATTTTGCAAAAAGCTATTCTACTTTTTTAGGATAACTGTTACTATATCTATTATTTTTATTGTACAATATAGCAAAGAGGTACGATAATGTCGAGATCACTCAACAAAGTAATGCTCATCGGTAATGTCGGGAAAGACCCTGAAATGAACTTCACCCCAAGCGGCGTTCCCGTTGCCACTCTGCGCCTCGCTACTACCGAAACATGGAAAGACAAAGACGGTAATATTCAGGAGCATACCGATTGGCATACCGTGATCGCCTGGCGCGGACTCGCTGATATCATGCACCGACATGTTCACCGCGGCTCTCGCATTTATGTCGAAGGTAAAATTCAAAACCGTGTATTTGATGATAATTCCGGTACACGAAGATATTATACAGAAATTATGGCTGATAACCTGCTCCTCCTCGACGGACGCCAAGCCTCAGCTTCTCATCAGACACATGAAGAGCAGCATACCCAAGAGCAGCGAACTCCATCTGATGATATTCCGTTCTAATTAATCCATGGGTCGCGTAGTACGAGCCAAAAGCCCTTTGAGAAGGGCTTTTTTTATACGACGCGTATCAACTTGTTCAAAATATTATATTCTATGACTACCAAACGTTCTACAGAAATAAAAGTCGGTATCGTTACTCTTCTCTCATTTATCATCCTTATTATCGGAATTTCGCTCGGGCGTGGGTGGATTGTATCCGGCACTCAGCAGACAATTACCATGAAATTTCCCTCCTCAGGAGGCATCGATGTGTCCTCGGCTGTCATGGTCAATGGCGTAAAACGCGGAAGCGTCCTCTCTGTAAAAAATGCGAGCGGCGGGGTTCTCGTTCAGGCAGCCGTCGATGACATCTCCGACTTTCACTCCGATATCTCCGCACGCATCTCTATGCTCGAAATTACCGGCGGTAAAAAAATTGACCTCTCCCCCGGACTCAGCGGCAGCTTTAATCCTCAAATGGAAATCAAAGGTACCATCGCAACCGATGCCACCGAAATGATTGCTATGGTCGGCGAACTCGGCACCGATGCCAAAATCCTCATTAAACGTCTCGATACCATCACCGCCGCCGCTACTGCCCTCCTCGCCGATGGCAAAGTCGTGGCACAAATGCGCGAAGCCGTCGATAATACCAATCAACTCGTCGGTAATCTTAATTCGTTTGTACAGCAGAACAAACCCGAACTCCAGGCGACGCTCAATAATTTAAAAGTATTGAGCGCAGATTTACGCCAAGCTGTCCAAGTCAATGAACCAAAAGTACGCGAACTCCTTGGGAAATTAGACGCTACTACCGTATCAGTCCAAAATCTAATTACTAAAACAGACGGAACTCTTACCAATGCAGACGGGCTCATTACCGATGTCCGTAAAACGGTAAATGATCTTAAGACCGGCAGCGGCATCGTTACCAAGCTGCTCTATGATAAAGACCTATCGGTAAAATTAGACTCGACAATTAATAAATTACATGACTTTATCGACAAAGCATACGAGCATGGCGTTAATGTCAACTTACGCCTCGGTACGCGTCCCTAATTATTCCCATTTATGGAAGGCAAAGAACACAGCCGCGCCGACTAAGCCAAGTGATACAAGCATATTCCATCGAAGAGGTTCTTTTAAATACAGCACGGCAAACCCGACAAATATCACAAGTGTAATCGCCTCCTGCATGATCTTTAATTGAGACGCACTCGCTACCTGATAGCCGAGTCGATTGGCAGGAATCATCAGTAAATACTCAAAAAAAGCGATACCCCAACTCATAAGAACTGCCTTCCAAAGAGGCAGTTCTTTGTTTTTTAAATGCCCATACCAGGCAAATGTCATAAAAATATTACTGCCTACAAGCAGAAATAGCGTATTCCAAAGTCCATTCATGGTTAATTCTTTCTTTAGCAACTAAATCAACGACCAGTCGTTATAGCGCGGAATTATTTGTAGAGTTTCCAACCTCTGTTTTACATGTTCTACCGTTAAGGATGCAATTTAATGAAATCTCTTGTTCTTACTTTTATCCTCACTGCTTTTTGCCTCGTCTGCCCCTCCCTCTCTCTTCTTGCCGATGATACCTTCGCTATCCAAGGCATTCTCACTGATGCAGAATCTCATAAACCCATCGCCGGCGCTTCGATTCATGTCCTCGATTCACGACGTGGTACATACTCCGGAATAAATGGCTTTTTCCGCATCCCAATGCCCAAAGGAACGTATTCAATTGAAGTAAAATCATTGGGATACCAAAGTCAGACTTTTACGGTTAGCCAATCATCACCCCAGCTCGCAATCTCACTCAAACCCTCAGCCGTCGGCTTACAATCCGTGCAAATCACCGCCGATATCTCAGCCGATAATGTGATCAAACGCGCTATCGAACGGAAAGAAGAAAATCTTAAAAAAATCACCTCCTTTACCGGACTCCTCTATTCAAAATTCAACCTCGAACTCGAAGGCAAAGGCATCGGTGTGAGCGCTCCAAGCGGTCCGCCCAATCGACAAGGCGGCGGACGTGGCAGCGCGCAACTCGACCTCGGCAGCAAACTCGACGAAAAGAACTCGCTCTTTATCATGGAATCCTACTCCAAAATCACACGCGATAATGTCAAGAAAAAATACCATGCGGAAATCCTCCAACGCCGCCAAACACGGAACTTAGAAAAACAGCAAAACCTCCTCGCCATCGGTAACTTCGTCAGCTTCTATGATGAAACTGTTAAGATTGTCAGCGCCGATATCCTTTCTCCCCTCTCGTCTGACCCCTTTTCACGGTATAAATTCTCGCTCGTAGAACGTACGACAATCGGTGATAAATATGTGTATGTGATTGCAGTTGAACCCAACAGTACTCTCCTGCCGGCCTTCCGCGGAACGCTTAAAATCATCGAAGGCACCTATAATCTCATCGAAGCAGACCTCGCACCAAGCGAAGCCACCGCGATAAGCTTTGTCAAGAACCTCCGCTTCGTTCAAAAGTATGAAGAAATTCAAAAAGATATGTGGCAGCCGACCTACCTGCAGGTCACCGCCAAAGCAAAAGTTGAAGTGATTAAAAATTTCGTGGAATTTGGTGCAGATGTTATCGCCACAAGTATTTACAATGATATTAAATTAAATGAGCCCATCCCCGACTCTGTCTTTGGCGGTGAAGATCGCCGGCGCATCACTGTAGCAGCAGCAGCAGACTCGGCAAACAGTGAATTCTGGGAGAAAAATGCCCTCCAAGAGCTCACCGACCGCGAAAAGGAAATCTACCACCGCATCGACAGCATAGTCGCCGCCACACCACCGGATTCAGTGCTTAATTCTCTTGTAAAATTCAGCTATGGTCCGGTCATCGAATTCAACCGCATCGGCAGTATCATCCTTGGCGCTGAACAGACCTCCTCCCTCAAGCAATTCTCCCTCTCCACCAAAGGCGCCTACAGCTTGGGCATCCACCGGTACATGGGCGAAGCCGCGCTCACGGCCTATCTCGACTCGATGAAAGTCTTCTCGGTGACCGGCAAACTCTTTTCATGGCAAGCGACTACCTCCGGAGACCGCTCGTATCCTATGCTCGTTAATTCCATCGGTGCAGCGTTTGAACATGAAGATTATTACGACTATTACCGCGCCGACGGGTACTCTTTTAATGCAAAAGGCAACGCGCTCGGGATTAATTTCGAAGCAGAAGCAGAATTCTCCAGGCAATTCTCCACCACCGATCTTGCCAAACGTTCGATATTTACCGAAGGCGGCTGGCGGTCGAACCCTGCAATCGTCGAGGGCTCCTATCGCACACTCGGCATCAGCGCAAAATGGGGTAATGTTCTCGGCATCGCCTTCAATGGCAGACCAATGTACTCGCTTGGTATCTCTGGACTCTACGGCGATGAATACACACTGAGCAAACCCTTCCGCACGCTCGAAGTGTCGGGCGAAGCAATGTTCTCCCTCATCCCCACGGGCTACGCTCCCATCTCTCTCCATGCACTTGTCGAGGCAGGTATCGCGAGCGGCGATATTCCCATCCAATATCAATTCCGCCAGAAAGCGCAATTAGCACAAGCTACTATCTTCGGAAATTTCGGTTCGGCGCCCATCGGCCTCTACGGCGGCACCGAATACACCGCCCTCACCGCCGAAATCAACTTCACCGATATCTGGTGGCGCGCCATTGGATTACCGCTCTACGAAGGCCGCGGCATCGATCTCATCGGCGCAGCAGCAAGCGGTCGCTGGCGTTCGCGCGTACCAGGTTACCTCCCCACCGGCGATGACTGGTATTCCGAAGTCGGCTTCGGTCTCGCCCGCATCCCCACCTTCATCAGCAATGTGATTTTCCTCCGCTTCGATGCCCGCTTCGGCGTCGGCAATCTCGGCGCAGGCAATTTCAAATGGGGTCTCGGCGTATCGCTTCCATTTTAATTGATTGGGTTCCCCTTGGTACTATTCCAATCCTCGCCTGCGGACACCCATTGCCGTCCAAGCGTAGGGAAGAATGGCACGCTGATGCCGCTGATTTTTTATGATTGAAGATGATTTGTTTGCAATAACCATGTAGCAGAAAGCTGATGGCACGCTGATGCCGCTGATTTTTTATGATTGAAGATGATTTGTTTGTAGTAATAATTTATCACCGCTGGGATTGGTTCTGTGCATTTCCTTGACACTTGGTGTTGAACGAAATCGGTAAAGTGGTTATAGTTACTTAGATAATTCCCAAATCCTCCGTAATTTCGCTCTTAAAATGTTGCACTATTTAATTCAACCCCATGAACATCTTTAAACAATCGCACTTCAAAGACATACCCACCGATAAACAATGGTTCGAACGCTGGGTGCATTCCCTCGAAACGGCTAATAGACGCACCTATCAGCGGTTCACCGTCAACACAAGCTTAGGCATGACGCATGTGTGGGGACTCCATACCGACCTCAACACCAAAGACACCCTCGTCATCTTCCCCGGAGCGCGCACTACTTCCCTCTTTTGGGACTTAGACCGCGCACTAGACAGCTTTGGCACGACGCATAAAATCTATCTCGTCGAAACGAATGGTTTGCCGAATCTCAGCGATGGCAACACGCCCGACATACGTTCACTCGGTTTCGGAGAATGGGCGCTCGAACTCTTCAACGCCCTCTCAATTGACAAAGCATGTATCGCAGGCGCATCTTTCGGCGGGCTCATCTGCATGAAAGCGTGTCTTGTGTTCCCTGAGCGTATCAAAGCCGCTTTTTTACTCAATCCGGGATGCGTGCAGCCGTTTTCGATGTCATTTAAGAATTTATATTACAACCTCTTACCTATTATTTCACCTAAAGAGAAGAATGTGCGGGCATTTCTCGATAATGCTATCTTCTGCAAGCCGCACCAAAAGCTTTCCCCTACTGCAGAACAGCTTCTCATCGACTATGAAGTGTTCGCCCTCACCCGCTACAAAGACAACACCCAAAAACCCTACAACATGGCCGCCGAACTTCAAGGCGTCACCGTTCCGACCTACCTCATCGAAGGCGACAAAGACCTGCTCTTTCCCTACGAAACATCCATTAAAAACGCCCGACTCCACATCAAAACGCTCAAAGACGTGAAAGTATTCGAGAAGGTAGCGCATGGAATTGAAACGTATGCGCCGGCATTGGGGTATGTGGCGGGTAAGATGGGGGAATATGTATAGCGGCAAGTCTGGTGGATAGTTATAATCAATGGTGAGCAGCGTTCGTTGTAGGGGCAGAAAATTTTCTGCCTCTACAGGCAAGGTGCAATACCGATTACGCTACAAACAAGACGCCTCGACGGGGGCTACATGTATCATGGCGGGACGGCATTGCGATACATTCAACAACTTATTTGTACTACAACAACTCGCGTCAGGTGTAACGGTAAACAAAGCAGAAAACACAATGGTAAAGAAGATTCTCATTTCATTCCTTTTCGTTTTAGCAAGTATTATAATCTATTATACGATAGTGATTATACAAGCACGAGATCAGACTCCGGAGATAGTTCATCGCGCGTTACGCTCAGGCAGGATGAAACTTACACTGCATGACCTCACGAAAGCACAATTAGACGCTCTATTAAAAGTTCAAGACCCAAACTTCTACCACCATAAAGGATTTGATCTTTCTACACCTGGCGCAGGCGTCACTACCATAAGCCAAGCACTGGTGAAAATGTACTATTTTGAGGATTTTAAACCGGGAATTCAAAAAATAGAACAGACATTACTATCTCGATTCGCATTCGATAATCTAATACCCAAAGACACTATCCTAACATTATTCATAAATGATGTTTATCTTGGTGAAGACCACGGTCGCGAGCTCAAAGGATTCGAAAATGCAGCCAACTATTATATGGGAAAACCTTTTCGAGATTTGACTTGGGATGAATACTTGTCTATACTAGCCATGATACGGGCGCCATCTGCATTTCACTACCAAAAGAACAAGGCCGCCAACGCTGAAAGAGTTTCCAGAATAAAAAAAATGCTGTCCGGAGAGTATCACCCCAGAGATAATAGCGACTGGCAGTACGACAGAAAGTAGCTCGTCGTGCTAGTATTTCCTGTCCGGGATGTTCCCGTCCGGTCAATTCTTAGAATTGATCGTCAACACTTATCTAATAAATGTACTGCTCATCCGTACCTCAAATAATTCGTTACTTCCTATTCCAACTACAAGTTACATAATCTCAGCAATATGCGATAGCTTAACACTATCTACCGTTCGATGTGGCTATCTTGCAGTACGTTTCAGCGGTACGTGTTGACGGGCGGTTGTAATAACTGCCCGGACAGAATTTTTGGTAAATTGTTTTATCCTGAGAAGTTCCCAATAAGAAACTGCACTGATCCTATCGATCCAAACGCCATTAAACCAGAACAAGATGCAGAAAGTTATATGAGAGTAATATACGAGTATTATAATGTGATACCTGAATAATTGCTGTTTCATATATTTTTAAGCAAATCGTATGAATCCAGATGACTAATTTTAAAAAAGTTGAGGAAAGAAGGATACTTAAAATTAAATTTACGTTTCCTCAAAATTGTTCCATACTTAAATCTTTCCAAAAAAAATGTACACTATAAAAGAGAAGTCATTTATCGTTATATGTATTTTGTCGCTATGTATGTTTCAAGTTAATAGCTACTCTAAAGATATTTGCGGTGCAAAGTATACGGGAGACCTTTGCGAACAGATTTTACTCAATCCTGATATTCTACAAATCATAAATAAAGATAAAGCGATTAGAAGCGAGCTTTTTGGTCACAGGGTGTTTATATCTGATATTGTGTATTTTATTAAGCTTCATTTTTCACCCGAATGTATAGATCGGGCAGGGTGTAGGATTTATGGGAATAATGACCTCATAGAATACCAATACTATGGAGGATATTGCTACTATCCTGTTTCCCAATCTGTTAAAAAGGCGTATCTTAGATTTGTATTTCGCAAAGAAAATGGTAGATGGGTCTTAGTTTCAATCCAAAATCTTCCTGTGCAAAAATATCCTTTCCATGACAGCGATTGGGATGGTGTACTAAAAAAATAATACAATTTTCGCCCTGTCTAGGAATAGAAAAAATGGAAATACGTACACTACTCGTACTTTGCATGGCAGCTTTAACCATGATTCAACTTCAAGGATGCTCTACTTTTTGCTGCGGAACTGCAGAAACACGTACCTTATGTGATCAAATTATACACCGCCCGGAGTTATTATCTGAAATGACCCAAAATAGAGAAATAAGGTGCTATCTCTTTGGATCGCCAGCACATGTGTCGTATATGGTTGGCTTTATAAAACAGTATTTTCCCCCTGACTCCATTGAGTCAGTAGGGTGTGAAGTGTTTGCTGCAGATACCCGAATACAATATCAATATTATGGTACAAAGCGATACAATCCTATAATTCAATCTGTTAAAAAGGCCTATATCCGATTTATATTTACCAAAGAAAAAGGTCAGTGGTACTTAGAAGCAGTTTATGATACTCATCGTCCCCCAAAAGGCGGGCCGAGGCATGATAGTGACTATTATGGGGAGAAAATGGAAGAATGAACGACTCCCGTCCAATCGGTTGGTTACCCGACCACCAACACCTACCTATGAAAATGTGAGTTCGAGTAACAACAGTGCCTACATTCGACAAGCCCAACGGGCTTCAATTTCAATAGCCCCGCATGAAATGCGGGGGATATACACACGTAATCCCTAAACCCCAACGGGGTTTAATCACATCCATGTCGTCATTAAACCCCGTTGGGGTTTGGTGGGGAACGCTGCATTACTCCACCGATTTCATCGGTGGCTATTGATGTTCATCCCTTTCAGGGATGGAGAACATATATTCTATTCTTAATTTTATCTATCTTGCTTATATTCTTGAACAATAGGAGAGAAGGTTATACCGAACTCACGTTATGAAACGTACTACTCCTCCATACTTTGAATAAGTCGTTACTTCCTATTACAACTACAATTTACAATCTCGGTAATATGAGATAGATTTACGCTATCAAGCGGTGGCTGTGGCTATCCTACAGTACGGTTCAGCGGTATTTGTTGCCGGACGGTTGAGATAACCGCAAGTACTGGAAATTTTGCATTTATGCATCGTTCAATCTATACTCGATGAGTCTTTGTGCTATTTTTACATTGGAATAGCCTTTATCCAATAAATCTAATATTTCTAATAAATATATAGCATAGTCTATATCCCATATATTAACGAATCGTTTACCATCTTTTTCAAAAATGAGATTATCTTCTGTTTCATCAGATTCAAAAAAGACAATTTCGGATTTCAAATCAATCTCTCCCTCCATATAGATTAATAATGGTTCGGATTCTGAATCTATATTCAACCCTCGCTCCTTATACAATTGTTCTAATTGTTCTGGATTCATTAAATATGTTACTAATTCTTCTAATTTCATAAGGAATAAATTAAAATTAAGTTATTTCCCGTCCGTTCGGTTGTTTAAACCGACCAACAACACGTACCTATAAAACGTAATGCGCATCCGTACTTCGGATAAGTCGTTACTTCCTATTCCAACTACAATTTACAATCTCTCAGCAGTATGCGATAGCTTTTCACTACCTAACGTTCGATGTGGCTATAGTTCAGTACGTTTCGGCGGTACATGTTGACGGTCGGTTGTAACAGCCGACCGGACGGGAAATTTTGTAATACCGCCCCCAAATTCATCATGACCTACTTCTTTTAATTTATTAATAATTTCAAAAAATTGTTTTTCGGAAAATGCTCCAAAAATTGACTTAACATAAAAAAACTTCGAAATGATAGGAGCATCTTGGCTTTGTCTCTTCATGATCTCGAAGTCGCTAATTTCACCCGTCAAAAGTTCCCACTTTATTCCACTAAGTGCGTACCAAAGTTGTTCGTAATCTATAGTACTTTCTTTGGGTATCAGCCCATACTTATAAGATACTACCGTTAATACCCTTGCCTCGTCATCAAACTTTAAGCTATAAATATCTCTTTCGTGTGCCTTAAAGACTTCAAAAATAAAAGTGAATAATCCAAATCCAAGAATTATCATTGATAGTACGAAGCTTTTTTCTAAAATAGGAGTTACAAGGAGAATTACTATACCAATAATTAAAAAAGGAATTTTGCTAAATAAACTTACTAGAATAAATGTTTTTTTTGCCTCAAATTGTTTAATCATAATGATTTATGTATTGTTTATTATTCCCGTCCGGTCGGTTGTTTAAACCGCCAATCAACACTTACCTATGAAATGTCCTGCGCATCCGTACTGCGGATAAGCGTATTTTTACGTTGCCATCACAGTACCGCTTGCAGCTATTGAACATAGTACGTTGTTTTGTTTGGGTTGCTTACAAATTTACGTGCTCTAATGCCCATTCAGTCATAGAGGAAGGAAATTGTGTGGGAGCAATGAGCAAATGAACGGACGAATAGACAAATCTACATGCAAACGTTTAACAGGTAAGTGTTTATGACCAGTTTTTAAAACTAGTGGGATGTAAAAACTATCAGTGTGTCAATCATAATGGGGAAAGATAATCATTTCACTCCAAGAGATATCAAAAATGAATTTACGTACCATTGTACTTATGCTGCTTGTTGATTCAGAAAATTGTTCAAATGGAATTATGTACTCTTCATTTTTTCCATCACGTTGTATATGTATTTTGTAATACTTTGCTGAGAGCCCAACGGGTTGAGCTACGTGTTGAACCATGGTCTTACTTCTGTCTGTCATTGCAAAATATGATTCATAGTCATCAGCCGACATTGTCTTTTCTTTTAATTGCTGATTATTGGATAATGTCTGAATATAGGGTCTTGTTTCTGGTTCATACCTGTACAAAAAATAACAAATATCATCTTCCTGATTTGTAGTGTCGCATAATTCTATAGAAATATAATTAATTAAACGATTGTTCAATTGTATAAATCGTTGATCACGATTTCGACGGTATTGCTGTATTAGCTCACCACTATTCGATTGATTGAAAAGAGTTGAACATCCGGCAAATGAGAACGAAATTATAAGAAAGATAAGACCAATTGATGACCGAGTCGCAAATGAGGTACGATAATTCATAGTTGAAAATTTGAGTTGAAGAAGACATTCACTGAAATCTAAAACATATACTGAAAACCTAAAACTCTTGTTCAAATACCCTCGACTTCCTCATTTCTATCCAATGAGTATCCATTACAAATTCACGTAAGAGCTGACAGCCGGGAACGTTTGGTGAATCAAAAAACTGGCCTTCAAGTAACTTGTAGTTTCTTTTTATCCTGTTTTTACGAACTAATATTGAATAATAGGTAAAATGACTATCTAAAGCTTTGATTGAAGTATCGTTTTCAAATGAGTACGAGGATTTATTCTCAATTAGTGCCATATATTTTGAAAAGTCCAATGGAACAGTATCCGGTTCATACACGCCTATTGATGTGATTTTTTGACACAAATATCTACCATTCACCATGTATATAATATATGAAATCTCTTTATGTATTACTCCAGACGAAGAGATCAAGCTAATATGAATATAGTCTTGGTTTTTAGAATCAAGATTTGCCAGCTTTTCTTCAATATTAGTATTATATTTTTTATTAAGTTTTCCGAGGATGCTATTAAATACATTCCTATCTGAAGAAAAAGAACATGAACATTCTAACATTATGAAAATACAAAGAATTAACTTGAACAACAACTTGCCCCATAGGTTATTTGTGTGTTTCATCTTCACCTCCAAGATATTTTGTTTCTCCTCCGTGATGCCAAGTACTTTCCCGTCCGGTCCGTTCTTTCAACCGTCCGTCAACACTTGCCTATAAAACATTCTACACATCCATGTTGCGGATAAGTGTATTTTTACGTTGCCATCACATTACCGCTTGCACCCATAGAACATAGTACGTTGTTTTGTTTGGGTTGCTTACAAATTTACGAACTCTATTGCCCATACCGTCATACAAAAATGAAATGGTGAGAGGTATAAGTATTGGAACAACCTATCGAGCAAATTATCATGAAAACTTTTGAGCGGTAAGTGTTGCCGGGCAGTTGAAACACCTGCCCAGGCTGAAAAAATATGCTTGCCTATTACCACAGTTCTTGGACGGACGGGACTATTAAGGGCGATTATATTTATTTACCCTGTGCTTTTAAATCTTTGTAACGCTTATATAAACCGTAACCTAACAATAGCATAATCACTTCACCAATGATTAATAAAGATGCACTATTAAAACTTGGATGTTGACATTCTGGCAAGTAAACACGATACATGCCGGACACATACAAAATTCCTAGTCGCTGGCCCGGGACCACATTTTTTGCTATCAAACATGTGTTAATAAATACACCTTCAGTTGGTAATCCTGTTTTATGATCATTATATTCAACAATGATCATGTATCTACCATCTTCTTCAATTCTAAGGACTTCAGCAACTGTATTTTTAGATTCTGAAGCAAATTGGAAATCTTGATAAAATCTCCAAGCCAACCAAAGAACTACGAAGAAAACAAAAATAAGAGGAAATAAAACTTCTGTAGAACCACTCTCATACTTTTGCGTTATAACTATTTGTGGATTATACTTTTTCATAGACTTTTCCAGATTCTTCTTCTCAGTTTTTTGGCGTCAGAGCGTTATTAACAAGTTCCCCACCAACATCGAATGTTTTTCCCGTCCGGTCGGTTGTTTAAACCGACCGTCAACACGTACCTATAAAACGTCCTACACATCCGTACTGCGGATAAGCGTATTTTCACGTTGCCATCACTTTACCGCTTGCACTTATTGGACATAGTATGTTGTTTTGTTTGGGTTGCTTACAAATTTACGAACTCTATTCCCCATACAGTCAAATAAACTAACTGTTGCTCATAAACTTATCCGACAAATTTATGCTGAACAGACTACCAATACTCTCTTTGAGAAAAACTACTCGATCTCGAAAAATATGCTTGCGAAGTAACACAGTTATTGTACGGACGGGAAAAAATAGTCGGACAGATAATATATCCTACTACTTCACTACAGCTTTTACCAAAACTGGACGTATTCTTTTAGTCAATTGTGAATAGGAAAATACAGGGTATTCATAACTTAACTTACTGTTAGGTATGAACATTAATATTATATCACCTCTAATTTCAAAGGAAGCAATATATGAACTTGTACTTTTACCAGTAACGAAATATTCAGGAAAATCTGATAATGTAATTATTGAGGTTATTGAGTCAGATGTAAATTTATGTATCTGATACGTATCCTCTGTCCTACTATACATAAAAACACCCTTTTCTGTATAATAGAAATTCCAATTCCACAAAGAGTATGTAGATAAAATACTTCCCACTAGCTTCACCAGCTTTTCATCAATAAAGTAAATTTCCTTAACTAATGAATACCTGTTGTCGTTAGTTGGTGTTTTTTTTTGAATAACAGCATAGTTACCACTGTAATAGATAAGTTGGTTTATTGAAACGAAATCTTTCTCTTGTAAACTTTTTTCTAAAACAGCAGAATGTAGGGCACTGTCTTCCTGGATAGTAATCATTTTTTCAGCAAAATATCTATTGCCTGTTGTATCTAACCTTGATAGGAATTGAAGAATTCTATTTTCAGTTTTAATCCCTGATGTGCTGATTGAAAAAAACTGATTTCCTTTTACTTGCAAGGGACCGCCCGGTCGTTTAGAATAATCATGGCTTCTTATAGGACTACGTAATTCATAATCATATTGATAAATCTGATAATAAATATTATCTCTGTCTTGACCAATACGTTGATATTTTCCTTTGGGAGCAAGATACTCTTGCAGTTTTCCATTTTGTAAAACAGCAAAGTGTAATTCACTTCTATCAGTTCTAAAATATTCGATAATGATTGCTTCGTTAACAAATTCAACATCGAAAATCACATTAATACCAACCAACGAATAGATATTTCTATCGTTCACATCAAAAATATTGAGTTTAATGGCATCTGGTGGGCATTTTAATAAATCGCAAGTACTGTCTGTAATTCTATCTATCGTATAATAATGTTTACAATCGTCAATGTAGTATTTATAACGCTCAAAATAAAGCGTATCTCTTATGCTGGATGCGGTAATACTACAGCGGTTTTTACATTCAGATAATGTCCTCCCTGCATCAAGAGTCATTGAAAAGGCTTCTGATTGACAAAACCCGAACAGAAAGCCTATCAAAATTGTTGTAAACATAAAAAATTTCTTATACATATGATTGCAACCGGATATTGGACATATATTTGTGAAACTACTCCATTTAACTCACACAAGAATTCTATTTAATTTCATGAAAGTAATCACCAGCATCTCTTAAATCTTTTAACAATCTTAAATTCAGTCCATCAGGTCCATACAACCCGTAGTTTACTGGTATGAATTTTTGAGATTGCTCGTCCCATTTTTCTTGTGGAGTTCCATAAAATTGGTAACTAGGCATGGCTTTCACATCTTCCCAGGTTTTAATATTAGTAAATTGTCCCCAAAGATGACCTCTTTCATAAGCTTCTAATTCATTCATTATTGTACCTAATTTCCCTACCTTGATACCATCATCAAGACCACCAGTACGACTATAACTTAGTTGGCGATTTTCATATTGAAACATGTGTTTTAACTCGTGTGCTTTATTTGAAAAGTTCTTTTTAAAATCACCTTTTGTAACTGCTGGCCCAGCGAGTTTCATAGTAATTCGACCATCTTTATAATAAGTTATACCTCCGTGGTCCGAATATAAATTGTTATCAAATCCATCAAAATCATAAACAACATCAGATTCTCTGAGTTGATTAACTTCGTTATTAGTTTCACTTGCTGCTTTTGTCCATTTTTCCACGTTTTGCTGTAATCTTGCTAACTCATTATTATCAGTACCATTGTAATTTCTTAATTCTGCAACTGCATTCACTTTTTGTTTGTCAACCTCTTCAAGCAAGGGTTTAATAACATAGTTTTCGAGTCCTTCTGTCGTTTCCAAACCCATTGGATCAGAGTGCCAAATAGGGTTATTTCCATATCCTGTATAAGGACCTTCTGCGGGAAACTTTGATTCCAATTTATCTCTTGTCATCCAACGACCTATACGAGTGTCTATAAGGCGATATTCTGTTGAATACGTGTTGTCGTTTATTTGAGATTCTTTTTCCTGACCATTATACCCATACCGATACAACGGACTCTGCCATGTATCTTCCTGCATCTGCATTCCAAATGGGAAATACCCGCTATAGCTTACCACATCCGGCTGGAAGGAATTGGTGCCGGTGGTGCGGGTCTTTTTATCGCCCAGCACTACGCGCACATTGCCGAGGTGGTCTTTGAGTTCGTACATCTTGTAGCCCAGCCAGCGGGAGCTTGTATCGGTCGTGGTGAATGTGCCGCGCTCTGCGCTGCGCTTTGCCATACCTACTCTATCGCTTCCGTAAAGCGGTACTTCGATTTGTTTTATATTTCCACTGCCTGTTTTTTCGTAGGTGCTCATCACATTACCGCTTGCATCGCGCACATAGTACGTTGTTTTGTTTGGGTTGCTTACAAATTTACGAACTCTATTGCCCATACCATCATATAAACTGGGTGTTGCTCATAAACTTATCCGAAAAATTTATGCTGTACTGACAACCAATACTCTCTTTGACAAAAACTACTCAAAATATGCTTGCGATTTAATACAGTACTTGGACGAACTGGAGAAACTCGCCACAACTTAACAAAACGCAATTATTTTTTTCGTAATATAGGTTCATTAATAAAATTAATCGGTAATGATTTAATTCCTTGCAAATAATTATATTGGTTAATCAGGTTGTTCGCTAATTTTACAACCGACCCATGTAATTTACCACCACCAAAGCTTTTATTTCTCATATAGACAAAAGTACCTTTTCCCATAAAAGAGAATGGAATGATTTCTAATATGTTCGGTTTTTCTTTCCCTGAATAGATATCTGTATGATCCTCTGAATATGTAGAATATTTGGTTTTAAAGAAAGCATAGTGGAAATCATGAATAGATAAATACACTGTGTTGTGAAAATAAATATCTATTCCTACATAAGTACTATCATTTTCGTAAATTACATAATTTAAAACATCTTCCTTACTTATTTGTGATTGAGTAGTGTTTTGTTCAATTTTTGCTACCTCACTACTTAAAAAATCATATATTAATTCTCTGATTGTATCAGTAATCTCATTCTTGTTAAATTTGAATTTACTTACAATAGTATTCTCGCGTTCAGCACTATAAGTACCATAAAATATGTTGCTTGTAAAATTGACCTTATAATGCATAATCGTAATACTGTCAATTTCACTTATTCTAATATCATTAATGGTAGAGTTGTATGTTCTAAAAGCACATCCTGATAACATCTGAATCAAGAGCAATATTACTATGACAGAGTAGTATTTTTTTAATATTTTCATACTGGTTTACTTTTTATCAGAACCGTTTATCACTGAATCCCAGTGTTTATCTGTTTCTCGTTGATTCAATATCAATGCATTGTCTCGGATTTTTTGTAAATTTTGATCAATACTATCCTCATCTTTAGATGCAAAAGGTTCAGGTGATAAACAATGTTCTGGATCAGGGAACGTTGCGCCTTGGTCATGATCATATGGATCAGTTTTTAATCCAGGATGACCATTGTAATTGGTAGTTCTGAGTAATGGTGAAATTTCTTTATACAAAGCGGATTCGGGGTCAAGTTCACTAAACAGTGGTGCATTTTCACCGGTAAAACCACGCTTAAGCATTAACTCCATATAATTGGAATGAGAGTAAAAATCTTGTTTTGTATGGATATTTAATCCTGAAAAATTACCATTTCCTACTAAGTCCATAAGTCCTTTATTATCTAAATTATCTAAATGGAGATCAGGATTATAAAGAGGAACACCGATAAAATTAAAAATCTTATTGACAGTAGCTCCTAAGTCTATACTAACGATAACATCGCATTTTGCCTGATTCCCTATCGCTTTTAGTTCAATGATCCCTTGTTCACATAAATTATACATTTTTTCATTAATTGAACCTGCGTCTCCGATCCTTTTTGCATATGCTTTTTTTATTGAATTTAAGTCAGCATTAATATGGTCTGTTATAAAAAATCTTCCGTCTTGCTCTACATTAGCTATTGGATTATTTCCTACCGATGCATAGGGAGTAACTTGTGGATATTTATCTGCTAAAGGATCCAATGAAAGCCACCTACCAGCTCTTGGATCCAGGATCCTCGCCCCATAATCATAACTATTCCCCTCACCATGCAATTCCCCATCCTTCTCTTTTCCATTATACCCATATCGATACAACGGACTCTGCCACGTATCTTCCTGCATCTGCATTCCAAACGGGAAATACCCACTATAGCTTATCACTTCCGGCTGGAAGGGATTGGTGCCGGTAGTCCGGGTCTTTTTATCGCCCAGCACTACGCGCACATTGCCGAGGTGGTCTTTGAGTTCGTACATCTTGTAGCCCAGCCAGCGGGAGCTTGTATCTGTCGCGGTGAATGTGCCACGCTCTGCACTACGCTTTGCCATACCTACTCTATCGCTTCCATAGAGCGGTACTTCGATTTGTTTTATATTTCCACTGCCTGTTTTCTCATACGTGGACATCACATTTCCGCTTGCATCGCGGACATACCACGTCGTTATATCAAACTGTGGGCTGGGTTTATCTACAAATTTACGAACTCTATTGCCCATACCGTCATACAAAAATGAAATGGTGAGAGGTATAATTAATGGAACAATTAATCGAGCACATTATCATGCAGACGTTTCAGTGGTAAGTGTTTACGTCCAGTTCAAAGAACTGGACGGACGAAAAATAAATGAACGATATATAGGACGAGCTGTAATGCAAACGTTTCTTTAGTAAGTGATTATGTGCTTATGGCTTGAGCTACTAGTACCACATAATTGAATTATTCAAAGGATTCATATTTTTCTTAATCGCTGCTTTTATTCCTATTTTTTTTATTTTATTGAACCATTGCCTATACTCTTTGTAGGCTTCATGAACTATTATTCCATCGATAGTACACAATTCGCCAGAAAATTTATTTTTTAAGACTGGAAAGCAAGAATAGTTAAATGGTTTTTTAAAATACAATAAATTAATTATGAATAATGCTTCTATCTGAGTAGAATACACTTGACTATGAGCCATATACACTTGAGATCTAGCAGGATTATAGCACTGTATGCTCAATGAACAAGTGTCTGTATCACCTTCGTATGATAACAGCTCTTCAATCATTTCTAATTTTACATCATCTTTAATCTGTGTGAATTCAGTTATGTTAAAATGGTATGAACATCTAAACAAATGAGGGTTACTTCCTACCCAGAGCAATTTATAAAAAGCCGATTTATCTGTGTTTGTAAAATCACAATTAAGTTTAACCTTCGTAAACTTCTTCTTATTATAAGGATTATTTTTGTGTTTATAGTGTAAAGCCCCAGATGATACTGAGGTCATATACTCAAATAGAAAAACAACACAAAGAATTAAGAACTTTAAAGGTCTCAAATGAATGTTAGGTTGCATAATATTTATCGAGGTGCAACTGATGTTGCATCTATTTGTTGATATGGTATTGATAAATCAAGAGATGGATTAATCGGTAAAGAATTAGATTCGTCGCGATTCATAATTCTGAGACCACTTACATCTTCTCCTTTCGTTGTAGTGTTAACTCGATTTCCACCAATTTCCCGTCCGGTCGGTTGTTTCAACCGACCGTCAACACCTACCTATAAAACGTCCTACACATCCGTACTGCGGATAAGCGTATTTTTACGTTGCCATCACAGTACCGCTTGCATCTATTGAACATAGTACGTTGTTTTGTTTAAGTTGCTTACAAATTTACGAACTCTCTTGCCCATACCGTCGTACAACAATGAAATGGTGAGAGGTATAAGTACTGGAACAACCTATCGAGCAAATTATCATCTAGGCGTTTCAGCGGTAAGTGATTACGTCCAGTTGAAAGAACTGAACGGACGGAAAATACGTGAGGGTTGTTCCGAAGGCATCGAGGGGGGCTGTATCTCGTCGAGTCCGACGCAGCTATCCTACCCGTCCGACGACGCTTGTGACTCGTCCGACGGTGCCCCCCTACCGGTCCGACGATGCTCTTGACTTGTCCGACGATACTTTTGACTCGTCCGACGATGCTCGTAACTCGTCCGACGATACCGCCCTACTCGTCCGACGACGCTCGTGACTTGTCCGACGACGCTGCCCTACTCGTCCGACGACGCTCGTGACTTGTCCGACGACGCTCGTGACTCGTCCGACGACGCTCGTGACTCGTCCGACGACGCTTGTGACTCGTCCGACGATGCTACTCTACTTGTCTGAAACTGCTCGCTGCGTGTCCGTTAGTATAACAGACTAGTACCTCGTACCGAAGTAACGCTCTTCGTACTCGTATTTTTATGATTCGCTCATAATTGATACTCAATGTATGGAGTCTTCGGCGTATGCGACAGCTTTATAGTATCTACCGTTCGCGGTGGATTACCTATATGTGTAACTCCACGGGTACGTGTTGGCAGGCAGTGTGGTGTTGGTTGGTAGGATGTGCAGGACGTTTCCGGTGGTACGTATTGATTGGCAGATGTAGGAACCCGACCGGACGGGAAATTAATTTATCAGCAAGCTGTTATGCATGAGTCGTTAGTGTCCTTTCTGTCTCTTGTACACAAGCTTTCCCTCCGCTGAACGCTGTACCATACTGATGTGCACCATTCGACCCCGCTGGGTCGTTTCTTAGATATGTGCACCTTGCTACAAACATTTCATCCCGCTGGGATTGGGTCTATGTATTCCACCATTCGGGAGTTTGTTTATTCGCCTGCTACAAACATTCGACCCCGCTCGGGTCGTTTCTTTTTTGATATGCGCCGTGCTACAAACATTCAATCCCGCTGGGATTGGGGCTACATATTCCCATATTGGGGCGATTTTTTTATTCGGCTTGCTACAAACATTCGCCCCCGCTCGGGTCGTTTCTTAGAGATGTGCACCTTTCTACAAACGTTCAATCCCGCTGGGATTGGTTCTTCGTAATGCAGCGTTCGGGTGATTGATTGTTCGGTAAGATCAGCACTACTCCTCCCCTCTCACCACGCCACCTGAATCTTATACTTCTTCCCTTTCATTTTTTCATTGTTAATTGCGTGCAGGAGTGAGGATGTTTTCGTTTTTTTTATGGCGGCGAAGGACATGAAGTCCATTACTTCGATGAGACCTATGTCGTCTTTGTCGAGCGTGCCTATTTTTGTGAAAAAACCTACGATATCCATCTTACTGACTTTGTCTTTCTTGCCGCCGCTGATGTATATGGTGTTCCACGCGCTAAGCGGAGGGAGCGGGCTGCCCTTCGGAACGTCGCATTCCTCGGGTAATTTCCACAAATACTGCGGACGCTCTTCATCGGGGTGAAGGAGAATATACGCCGTGCCGGTCGCATTCATCCGCGCGGTACGACCGTTGCGATGAATGAAATTTTCTTCCTGATACGGGAGTTCGTAATGAATCACATTCCGAACGGACGGGATGTCGAGTCCACGAGCTGCAAGGTCGGACGCGACCAAGAAGGTAACGCTGCCATTCCGGAAATTGACGAGTGTTTTTTCACGGTCAATTTGCTCCATTTTCCCATGAAAAAACGCTGATTCGATGCCCGAATGCCGCAGATAGTCCGAGATTTGTTCGGCTGTATCACGTTGATTACAAAAGATAAGCGTGGGCTCTGCGCCAAGAAAACAAATCAGTTCGAACAATTTCCCGCGTTTGTCGTGTGCGTCCGAGAATACCGTTTTCACAGCAAGCGCTTCCTCACCACTCTTCACGGGTTCGGAATAATCGACGAGCATTGGCTGCGCAATTTCCATATACGGCGGAATGCGAACGGTGCGTGTGGCAGAAACGAGCACGCGCCTTGTGCAACGCAATAATTCACCTGCGATAAAGGACATATCCTCTTCAAAACCCATCGTGAGCGACTTGTCGTATTCGTCGAGGACTAGCATTGGGGTTGTGCGAAGGTCAATACTTTCACGGCGAATATGGTCTGCTATACGTCCGGGTGTGCCGATGAGCAGCGTGGGAGGTTCGGAGAGATTGGAGAGTTCGACCTTGACGGAATGTCCGCCATAGCACGTATTCACCTTATATCCGGTGCTCATAGAGCGCCATACCTGTTCAATTTGCAATGCTAATTCCCGTGACGGCGTGAGGATAAGGCATTGAATACCGGGAGTTTCCGGCGTCATCATGGTATAAACCGGCAGCAGGAATGCCAGTGTCTTCCCCGAACCTGTCGGCGCGATCAGTAGGGTTGCGGGATTAGTTTGGAGCGCATCGAACGCAGCGATTTGCATATCATTCAAGCGTTCGATGCCAAGCTTGAGGAGAATATGAGGAGGAAGTGCGGGTAGATTCATGAGACAAAGATACCATTTTTTCCTATCTTTGCTGAGGGAATCGGGATGAAGGTAGCGAATTCTCTCAACATCAATCAACACAATCATGCACGAACAAAAAGACCCCTTACACGGCAAGACGCTTCAGATGATTCTCGAACATTTGGTAAGCTATTATGGTTGGAAGGAATTAGGCACGAAGATCAACATCAAGTGTTTTCAGGTTGATCCGACGATTACGTCCAGTCTTCGTTTCTTACGCAAAACCCCATGGGCGCGCGCAAAAGTCGAGAGTTTGTACCTCTATTCCCTCCGTAAAATCGAATGGGCAAATGAGAAGAAAAGGGCGAGGAGTGAGGAGGAGGAATGGGAAACGGAAAATAAACAAGAATCTAAAGATGCTAAGGAATAGCCCGCTGATGTTTACTAAGAGTAGTAAATATAATTTTCTATCTCAAGTTTCTGATGTTGAACAACCACCCAAATGCTCCTCATGCAAATCATTTTTCTACACATTATTCACTTTGAAGATGTACAATAATTCAAAAAAATATATTCCTAAGTCGTATGAAGTGTTACCATTTCTTATCCTTTTTATTCTATTAGATGTATGGATGCCATGGGGTGGTTTTCAAGACTACCAATTTGCATCAAACTGCGTATATACAAGTGCAGTACTTCTGAGAGTAGAAAGTGATGAGAATCTAAGCAAGCTTTTTGTTGAATACAATGATAATACAACAGGATTGCCAACAGAGGGTGTGATTCGTAAAATCGGATGGAATTATTCTCGATCTTTGACTCCCGGGCATAGAATAGGAATTTTATATTTATCCGGTATGTATCGTGTGTATATGCCGGATTTTTCACATCCAAACTATAAAAGTGCTATAATATTATATGGTTTTGGAGAACTAGGTTCGTTATGGTTAACCTTCATTTTCTATCGTGCTTACAAAAGTACTAAAGCGCAGGAACGAACAGCTAAAAAGTAGCGGTTGGTGAAGGTTACCATTATCAGTCCGGTCGGTTGCTACAACCGACCGTCAATACGTACCGCTGAAACGTCGGCAGGATAGCCAAAGTAGTAAAGCATGAACTCTTCTTTTGGGCAGAAAAGCCCAACTTGCCTATCGTAAGCCATCGCAATAAGTAGAGTTTTGGTAGTTTGTGGGTGTGATGGTCAACTGTCTATGGAATGTACACATCTATAGAGTTAGGACGAGGAATACGCTTCATAGGCACTTGTTGACGGTCAGTTGTAGCAACTGACCGAACTGGAAATTTAACTCCTTAAATAGAGGAAATGTTATGATGAAATACACAGCTTGTCTGATCTTTATGTTTTATTCAATATCCGCAGTAGCACAAGATACATTGATGCTTGCTAAGAGCGATTCGAAGCGTCAACAAGATTCAATCTATTTTTATAATATCTTAGACGATAAAGGGATAGATCAGCAGCTATATGTTTCTGCTAATGTTAAATCTCTCAACTATACAGGCACTCTAATTATAGGAGTGATTGATTTTCGACATATGATTCGTTCATTATTGAATATTCCTTCAGAGAGTACTTTTTCATTTGCACTCCAACTATTACTCAATCATGATACACTTCGTATAGATAGTCAGATAATTCCATTTGTGAAAGAGGCACGGTATAAACTCATTTCTATACCTGCAGTTGAAGAAAATGCTGCCAAAGGTGAGGACTATTTTTTAGTAACTTATTTTACAAGAGCGGATAAAGATTGGTCATTCATGAAAGGCCGTGAATTTCTTTTGAACAACTCTTCTGAAAGAGCATGGTCTGAATTCCAAAATGCTATCATACATCATCTCATACAATGGCGTTATTATTGTCGATATCTTCATGACAGGGATGGACGATTATTGTGTTATAAGGAGTTTGTGCCTCCGCTTTATCCTCGAAAACGTAAGTAAAATATGTGGAACCATTCGAATTAATAACGACTTGCACATAAAATTAGAACAATACTCCGCTTTGCTTGGGTTCGTTGGATAGGAAGTGAGGTTGGATGGAAATTGCTTGTAGAGTAGATAACCTTTACATGCCACTCGGATCAATCACCAAGAGTCCTGGTATATTTTTAAAATCACTATCGCTTGTAATGAGGGTACGTTGGTGAACAATTGCCGTAGCAGCTATGATTGCATCGGGAGGTGTTATCTATCAGGTATTGTCCCATTCTTTGCGCATTTGTTTGGTGTGGGTATCAAAACTCTTGGCGTCTTCTTTGGTAAATGCGCCTTTGTATTTATCGGAAAGTTTGGTGGTCTGAGATTTCTTTTCGGCAATTAACCCTTCTTCCTTTTTGAACACAATAAGTTCTAATTCTTCTCCCAAATACTCATCCGGGAACTCTAATGCTACGGTAAAGTTACTTTGCATCGGCGTAATAAATGTGCGTATCATTGTTTTGTTTGTTATAAATGGAGCGTCAAGCATTCTGAAGAATGCGCAACGTATAATTGTGATTATCGTTCACTGCAAAATTATCGAAAAGATAGTATATCGGACGCTACTATTTCAAGGGATGAGTGCATCGAGATAGAGAAAAATCACTACTTCGTGAATAGCTGAGAATTAATAACTGGCTTTTTGCTCCACACATGCCATTACTACCATAAAAAAGGGATGGTCGTGGGTACTTTCCCACCAACCATCCCTCGTTTGAATCAATATATTTACCTATTTATTACCGCTTTACCACCCGTCCGCTACCGTTGATTTTTTGGGAAACAGTAGGATTGCCATAATAGAGAATATCCCCGCTGCCGTTGATGGTGGCTGATAAAGAATTAGCTGCATTGACGGTGATATCACCGCTGCCATCGATAGTACAGGTCGCTGCCTGCGCTTTGACATTGGCGAAGTCTATATCTCCTGAACCTTCTATCGAAAGATCGAGGACGGTGGCTGTGCCGGTCATGGATATATCTCCGGAACCTTCAACGGTAGCGTGTATCGTGTTCATCACGGCAGCACCAATTCCACGAATATTCCCGCTGCCCTCGACATTCAATTCTTCAATATCCTTAAATCCTGCCTGCAGTACCACATCGCTACTGCCGGCAATGGTAATTTTTTTCAAATGATCGGGCATGGTGATGACCGCTTTTGCTTTCGAATTACTCATCGATATATTATCGGGATAGGTACGGATGATGAGCTTGTTTCCTACGACCTCCACTTTGTGGTATTGGAGGAGATTTTCGTAATCGGTGAGCTCTACTTTGTAGTCGGTGCCCTGATAGAGCACTACATCACACGAACTTTCAATTTCGATTTCTTCAAAAGCAGTTACAGCAGGGGTTTGCGTGACAATATTGCCGGTACCTGTCACGGAATTCAGCCGGCAGCTAGAGAGATACATCAGACATGCAAAGGCGCAAGCGAGTATGGAGTATGTTTTCATCGTAGTAGTACACAATATGAAACTGAACAACGTAGGCCGTCATCTACGGTATAACATGGTGATTTGTTGCAGTAGTGACCATGGTTCTTAGCCCTGACTACGCATACTCTACGGCATACTATCTCCCTCCACGAAGCTCAATCGCTGTTCTCTGCGGCGATACACTTTTCCCACATGATTGATATTCTCACGGGGATACTTTTTCTCTTCTCTGTTACTTATAGATAATCCATTCACCGGCATAGATTTCCATGATTTCATATACCGAGCGGTAATCTTTCGCTATTTTTGCGCAAAATTCTGCCTTATTATACTCTATTTATACACATTTTATGGAACAACGATGACCTTCAATCAAATGCTCTGGGCTGAATTAAAAGCCGAAGCTGACAATACCCGCAAGATGCTCGCGGTAATCCCCTTTGATCAAGCTGATTACAAGCCCCACGAAAAATCCATGACTCTCAAGCGCTTAGCTATTCACGTTGCGGAGATTACCGGTTGGTGGAAAGAGTGCCTCATTCACGACGAACTCGACTTCTCGAAGGGTAATTTTGCGCCTAAAGCAATTAGCTCTACCGAAGAACTCCTCGCTTATCACGACGACCTCGTGGCGAAAGCAGAAGTTATTCTCAACGACACGCCCGAGTCAGAATTCCAAAATCCATGGACCATGCGCAATGGCGAACAAGTCTATTTCACGATGCCCAAAGGCGCAGTCGTACGCTCCTGGTGCATGAATCATCTCTACCATCACCGCGGACAACTCAGCGTCTATTTACGTCTGCTGAATGTGCCGATTCCCGGCATGTACGGTCCGTCAGCGGATGATAAAGAGATGTAATCGAACTGATAATTGATACAAAAAGGGGAACTGCCTGATGCGCAGTTCCCCTTTTTCATGATGTCTATACAACGAAGGAGCAAAGATGCTCTTCTGCTTACTTCTGCAACTCGATGGTAACAGTCGTTGTCAATTGCTGCCGGGCATGTTGATTTTGCTTCGCTTTGGCATCAACGAGTGTCGCGTCGATGACCGTCACGACTTTATTCCGCTTGTAAATTGTCATTCCTGATTCTACATCAATGAGTGACTCACCGTCTCCGCTGATAGAAGATTCATTGAGGGTAAACTTTGCCGTGCCTTGCTCGGCTTTAGGATTCGTCACTTCCGCCGTCAGGAGTGCTTTGATGGAAGCTGCCTTGCGGCCTTTGATATTTTTGACTGATTGAATGGTATATTTCACGGAGTTCTTGACTCTGAAAACACCGGACAATGCCGAAATATCCGCATGTGACCACGACTGTGTAGAATCGACCTTGCCGTCGTCATCAGGAAATGTCTGATATTCATTTTGCAGGGGAATTTGGAAGAGTTGGTAGCGAATTTGCTCGAGCAGCTGATCTTTGGTTTTCTGCGGCACGGAATCTTTCTGATACCCGAGTATTTTATTGAGTATCGGTGTCAGGCCGCTAATTTCCTCAATTTTCCCTTTTGGATTGACAAGCATCCGCACATCTTCGCCGATGATACCGTTATACTGGCGGAACTGTTCGTTGCTGCGTGCGGAAGAATCTTGGGAATTATATGTACTCACCGATTGTGCGCCCGGCATTGACGGATTGGGATAGGTGCTTTTCATGCGGATAGAATCGATGCGTACATTCATATCGACAATTCCACCGGTTTTGATTTCTTTGATGGTCTTGGTGTAATAGATTGTGGTTGACATCTGTGCTTTTTGCCCATCCTGATCGATATCATCGACTTGCATAAGTTTATAGCTCATTTTTTGTCCTACCGTTGCCGAATATTGCAGACGTTTGACCATCCGTTCGGCCGCCGGCACTTCTATCGCCTGTGCGGTATCGGCAGGCAGGATAGCCGAAGACTTTCCTTGTTCTTGTTCGGGATACTTGCTGTCGGAATTTCCACCACAGCTTGCTGCAAGGATGGCTGTTGTAGTCAGAACACTAAAAAAGAATGATTTTTTTACCACTTGTATTGACCTATAAGAGTACATGAAACTGTTGTTTGGATATTTTCACTGAATTTTTCGAGTTTATATTTGGCTTCGATATCGGCATTGTAGGTGATTTCTGCTTTCCGCACTGTGCCGCCGGAGGACATATCGAGGCGTACTTTCCCGGTGCCTTTGCCGGAGAGTACGTCGGCGAGACCGGGTATGCCAAACATTCTAACCGCCTGCATGGGTTTCGGTTGTAATGCTTTTGACACCGATGATATCACAAAATTATTCTTTGCAAATGATGCTACTTCCGTCTCAAGAGTATCGACAAAATTAATACCATCGAGGCGCATTCCTACCTGACGCTTCCAGACTGAGTCGGCTTTAATTTGCATTTTACCGGCAATTATACCTTTGGGAATATCGGCGATCATCTTGAGATTTTCATCGGAAATACAGCTGAGCCAGAGTATTTTCTGCAGGGTATCCATTGGTGATTCGGGATCATTAATATAATCTTTGAGCCAATCGATATCTCCGTTTTCACCCACACCCGATACAGAGGCCACTTCGCCGGTCGGTGCAATTTTGAACTCAAACTGATGTGACATACAGGCAAAAGTTCCCGTTAAATCCGGGAATTCTCCTTTGATATTGCTCTGCTTTTCATCATAGGAGTCATAGTACAGCACGGTATTGCCTTCTGTAAATTTATAGCGAAGGGAGTCGACGACACACCGTAATGTAGTCATTCCCTTTTCTGTGCCGGTACTGGACATACTCAGAAAATAGGTCGTCTCGCGTTCGTAATTTTTCTCGATGTTATCTCTATACACCCGTTTGACTTTCGTTTTTTCAGTCACGGAGTATGTATGCACGACGCCGTCTTTCCAATCGACGCGGAGAGAATACTTTTTCACAGGCACAGCGCTTTGCGGTGCAGCCGTTGTGGGCTGCTTGCCTGTTTCCTGCGATTGAAGTGGTGCCGTCATCAGCGTCAGCACAGCAGCAATCATCGCACAGTGAAGCGCAATGTTCACGAAATATCGTTTGATAGATACAGTGTCCACGCGGCTAAGGTCATACCATCCCATAGTTCACCTTGTTGAATATAGTGGTTAATTTGATGTTTAGTTACGTAAAGAATCTCGAATTCCTCCGAGTCATCGGGCGCGGATTTTTCGAGGGTTAGTGTGTCGGTATAATACACCGAACACAATTCATCCGTGATTCCGTTGCAGGGAGCGAATGTCCCTACAAGCCGCATAGTATCAGCCTTGTAGCCGGTCTCTTCCAGCAATTCCTGCCGCGCGTTTTCCTCTGCGCCGAGACCATGCTTGATACCACCGCAGGGGAATTCCAGACTCTCCCGTTGTAATAGATAGCGAAACTGTCTGACAAGTATAAAAGTTCCATCCGGCAGCCGGGGCACCACGACCGTGGACCCGGTGGAATGGACATAATGATATTCCCCTTCTTTTCCCGCCGGCATTCTATAGCGGTCAAAGTGATATTCCCAATAGGGATTCGTCGAACGGATTTCCGTCGTAATTCTCGTTAGTCGTGTGAGCATTGCCAATTGAGGGATGTCATGCGGAAGGCAAAGAATAAAAAAAGGACGAAGGATAATTCTGGGATTTCATCCTTCATCCTTTACTATTTATCATCGTAATTATGAGTTATGCTTGATTAGCAACGATTTCACTTTCACTGAAGAAAAACGCGATCTCATTGCGTCCGTTTTCGACGGAGTCTGAACCATGAACGGCGTTTTCGCCTTTCGATGAGGCGAACATTTTACGAATCGTGCCTTCGGCTGCTTCGGCAGGGTCTGTCGCGCCGATGAGGGTACGGTAATCTGCAATGGCATTATCTTTTTCGAGAGCGATCGGCACGATCGGGCCACTGCTCATGAAATCGACTAATTCACCATAAAATCCACGTTCTTTGTGTACAGCATAGAATTCACCTGCTTGTGCTTTGGAGATGCGGGTGAGCTTCATGGCGAGTACTTTGAAGCCGGATTGGGTTAATTTCGCGATAATTTCTCCGACGACATTTTTACGAACTGCGTCGGGCTTGATGATTGCTAAGGTACGTTCTGTCATTGTTTTCCTATACGTTTAAATTGGTTGGAGAGTAATTAAATAGAATCTTGCTTGCTTTTACGGCCACGTTTAGCCGGTGCATCTGTTTTCGAAGATGCTGCTTTCGGAGCTTTTGCGGCTTTTTCCTGTGCAGGCTTCGCACTGACTTTTTTCTCTTTGAGGGCTTTGACGGCCTTTTCTTTCACCGGCTTAGCTTCCATTGCTACTGTTTCTGTTGCTTTGGGCTTGCGTCCACGCTTTACGGCAGTGACAGCTTCAGCTGCCTGTGCGAGTGCCGGCTGTGCGGCGGGCATTTCGATGACAGTGGCGGCTTTCGGCGCTTTTGGAGCGCGGGTCGCTTTGACTTTCGTTACCTTTGCCGGCGCAGCTGCAGCATCTGCCGATGCTTTCGCTTTGCGGGTATTCTTTGCCGGTGCTTTGGCAGCAGGTGCTTTTACAGCAGGTGCGGCAGCGGGAATGTCCAGATTCAGTGCTTTCGCAACCGTAATACCAAGGTCTGCCGGAGAATCAGCGATGAAGATACCTGCTTCGCGCATAGCGGCAACTTTTTCGGCTGCGGTGCCTTTGCCGCCGGAAATAATCGCGCCGGCATGCCCCATTCTTCTGCCCGGAGGCGCAGTGCGTCCGGCAATAAAGCCAATGACCGGTTTTTTCACGTTATCGCGGATGTAGGCGGCTGCTTCTTCTTCGGCCGAACCTCCAATTTCACCGATCATAATAATAGCCGTGGTATCGGGATCTTCGTTGAATAATTTAATTGCATCAATAAAACGGGTGCCGATAATCGGGTCACCGCCGATACCGATACAGGTCGATTGACCAAGGCCCACGTCCGTAAGTTGCTTGACGGCCTCGTAGGTGAGGGTGCCGCTGCGGGAGACGAGTCCTACCGAACCCTTTGCATGAATGAATCCGGGCATAATACCTAATTTACATTCACCGGGAGTGATAATACCCGGGCAGTTCGGACCGATCATCCGGGAATTCGATGCCTGAAGAGCGGCATTAACGGTGATCATGTCTTTTACCGGTATTCCTTCTGTAATACAGACGATGAGCGGGATATCGGCGGCAATTGCCTCAAGCACCGCGTCGGCTGCCATCGCAGCCGGCACAAAAATGATCGTTGCATTCGCGCCGGTCGCAGCCTTTGCGTCGCTGACCGTGTTGAAGACCGGCACAGGACGGGTAAATTGATCCTCGCCTTTGCCGGAATACATCATTCCTGATTTTCCGGGTGTGACACCGCCAACGACATTCGTGCCATAGGCCAGCATCTGCGATGTGTGATACGTTCCTTCCGAACCGGTAATACCCTGTACAATTACCTTCGTATCTTTGTTAACTAATACACTCACTGTTTATTCCTTAAAAATAAAAAAATAGAATTTCATTCGTGATTTCAGCGCTGCCAATGCAAAATTCTTCCCATTTTCCGTCCTGAATTCGCGTAATTTTGCAGGCAATTTGTTTGGCGAATTACAAAATTACGAAATTTTTTTCAGAGGAAACGTAAAAAGCTCGAAACGTGGAATGGACTTGCAGTATCCGAGCACCTACGAATCTGTTTGAGATTATTATTTGTCACTGCTTCTATGGTATATTTTTTTTCAGATGTGCATCTTGGTCTCGGAAGTCGTGAAAGCGACCGTGCACGCGAGGCAACGCTCCTTCGTTTTTTTGATGCAATTGCATCCGATTGCACGCATTTGGTGATTGTCGGCGATTTATTTGACTTTTGGTTCGAATATCAAACCGTTGCACCGAAGTATTTCTTTCGTACTCTCGCAGCGCTCGATGCCATGCGGAAGCGCGGCGTTCGAATCGACTATGTGATGGGCAATCACGACTTTGGTCATCAGCATTTTTTTGCTGATGAATTAGATATTCCCATTCATCATGATGATGTGACCTTCACCCTAAGCGGCAAGAAATTCTACATCGCCCACGGTGACGGAAAAGCATACAACGACACCGGTTATCTGATTCTCAAAAAAATCCTCCGCAACACACTCTCCATCAAGCTCTTTCAATATCTGCATCCGGACGTCGGGATATGGCTCGCCTCGCGCTCGTCACATGCAAGCCGTGTCTATACCGACGACAAGGACTTCTCCCGCCGGGATGGTCTCCGCGACTTTGCCAAACGGATGATTGAACAGGGATTTGACTATGTCATAATGGGGCATAAACACGAGTCAAGAGTCGAGGAATTCGGCAGCGGCACGTATATCAATCTCGGACACTGGCTGAGTATGCCGGCGACGTATGCGCAGTTTGACGGAGAGAAGGTGGAATTGCGGACGTTTGATTAACGACCAACAAACTTGCAACTCCTTGTTCAACATCCCATTTTCCCATTATTTTCAAGTTTACCGATCATTTCTTCTCCAATGTACCGTGTTTTTCCTCTCCTTCGGTGCAACTTTTTCAGGATAATTCACCACAGTACATGCTCACCACCTACTGAGCCGTTACGACCGCTGACGGAGTACGTGGAATACCCTATATAGAAGCCACCAATCCTGCTATTGGTATGCCCCTCATTACTAGGGTGAAACTACTTTTTCAACATATTTTCTACAGAAAGGGTTATATAATGAGCATTTTCGACTGTATTCAGAAAAACTACCGCGATATTACATTTGATGTAAATACCATTCATGTTGTTTCCGGATGGTGTTCTTCGTATAGCCGTGTACGCATCAAGAAGGAATACCACTGCACACTTAAAGATCTCCTCGAAATTCTCCGGGTGGCGACAGCCCTGGAGCACTTACGAGATGGCGTGGATTTAGATTACCTTTCCCATACCGTAGGATTCACGTCATCAAAAATTCTCCGCGATGCATTTCATCGCAGGATTGGTATGGCTCCATCTCAATGCCGTGCGATCCTCACCCGAGCTGATGACAGTAGTAGTGAACGCGATAGACTCCGCCGTATGCTCTGTATCAATGACCGTATTCACATGTTTGTATCTCAAGCTCTTTCAGCTACTTCCGAGCAAACCTATAACAATGTACATTAAAATCGTGTGGCGAAATCGTGCGGGAGTAATGGCTTCACCGAATGAAAATACAGATAATTTTGCAATAGGTTTTTGTGTCTGTTTGCTCCGGGAAATGAAAAGCTTTTTCACTCTGATTTTGGTTTCCTGTAGCATATCCGACAGAGTGAACGAGGACCAATTTACCCAAACTTTATAACACACTGTTAATCTAGTAAGGAGATAGTAATGAAGCAACGATTTTTCATGATAATCTGTGCATGTATGCTTACATGCATCTCATCCACAATTTTAGCTAGACCGGCATGGCTATCTGGCAAGAAGTGGCCGCCCGGTTGCGATACCCGAGATCCACAATGTGAATGTCAGGTAAAAATTGACGTACCTGATATCGCTCCCCCACCTACTGATGTTGGCTTTGTTTCAATTGATTATTCTACAGAAATAGCTCTCGGGGCACATGCATTTATGGCATTGCCGACAAATGCTACGATTGGCGGCGGTATTACAGTACTGAAGATTTTCTATACGGATGATAATTCTTGTGCACCAAAGGAGTAAGGTAAAACAAACGTGGCTATTCTTAGTGATCATAATACAGTGCGTGAAGAGAAATCAATCCTTCACGCACTGATTGTAGTAGTAGTATGTTTGGCGATAGTTTCTATCTCTTGGATAGATATGCACGCAGAAGATACTCTGCCCGATAGTTTATCATACACGGATATACGCTCACTCGTCCATGATCTTCACAAGAAGATTACGAATTGCAAGACGCTCAACGTGATATATTTTTTAGATAAAGAATTTTGCTATCGTTGTGTAGCCGGAGAAATAACAAGCGGTTGGATTGCAGCACCGCCGGTGGTTTCGTCTCATATCGGGTTATATTCCGTGGTATTCGATAAACTCACTGGTGTACATAAAAAGCTTGAAAAACCTCTGCCTGAACGATTTAAACCGTTATCAAGTGGAGTTCCCGAACGTTTAACTGCACTTACTGAGTCAGCAGTACTTACTGACAGCTCGGGAAATTTATTATTCTGGTATCCGATTGGAAAAACATCGTTTCAGAAAGCGTATTCAATTGCAGATTCAATACTTGCAACGATGCATGCCAAGCGAATAGATTCAAGTACGTTAGCCCAAAAAACAATTCGTTTTTCTTCGGACATTCATCATGTTACCTACGCTAATATAACTCCGAATCGAATACAGTTTTTTAGTTCTAAATCACTTGAAAGCTGGCTGTGTAATTCCTCAAATGGAACTACTGTTCGACATGACACCCTCTATACATCACCGGGTAAATGTATAGACCTTAAAATCCCAATAAAAGAATACGATCAAATACACTATCTAAGTGATTCTACCGCATTGGTTAAATATACCTATCATCATTCTCCGGTAGATACTATACTTTTTAATGAAGAAGGGCTATACTATCGGAAAAATTCTCAGCGCATCGATGCTTTACGAGGTAACAACCTGGAGGTTATTGTTGATTCACTACAAGCTGACCATGTTAGTGCATATTCAGAGCTACTGGTCCTATCACTTACCTTACCGACAATTGGATGGAGAACTTCCTTTAAAACATACGATGATACATCATCCACATTTGTCATGCGGCGAACGATAAATTGTAGGCAAACGGATTCTCTCGTTCTCCCGAAGAATCTTTGCCCTGTATCGGAAAAGCATTGCGTTGCCTATGATTCCACGCTGTGGTGGCTGAGTTCATCGCGACACTTCCATCGTTTATCATCACCTAAAAACCTTTTATCAGGAATTTTAAGCTACCCATTACACCCTCAAATTGCTTATACCTACACCGATGGAGAAACGTTATCGGTAGTCAGCGATAATGGATTGGAACGCACACTTGTTGGATATTCGCGTATAGGGATTCGCACTACTCCGGTGATATCAATTCCTCAGGGTTCAATTGGATATATATCCAAAAATTCATGCTACATTCTGCGACTCAATCCCGAAACGTTGCAGTGGGAGCTCCGCATGTATTCACTCTTGAATACTTAGCTATTCCAAATTCTGTATCATCACAAATATCAACTATATTCCGACTGCGTTATCATCAAAACAAAGGATTTCTCCTCCACTCCTCCTGAAGCAACGCATACACCACCGAATCTTCAAATACACCATTGCGGCAGTAATGCTCCCGCATCTGTCCCTCTTTTGTGAAGCCGAATTTCTCGACCAGCTTGATGGACGGCATGTTATGCGGACCGATAAATGCTTCAATTCTGTGAAGATTCATTACCTCAAAACCGTACCGCAGCACAGCATTCATTACCTCGGTCATGATACCCTGTGCTTTGTATTCATCACTTCTGATCGCGTATCCAATCTCCGCCCGACGGTGATCGATATACCAGGTATGATACCCGCACCAACCGATATTGTTCATCGTATCTTTCTCGAGTATATGAAACATCAAATACGATTTATTATGCGTTGCAAAGCCCTTTTTTGCTTTCTGCCTTTCAAGCGCAATATCCGTATCCGATGTGATGCCAAGCAAGTGGATCAATTCATCATCCGAACATCGCGTAAGAATCATGAGATAGTCATCATCGGTAATCTTGCGCAGGCGCAGGCGTTGTGTGTCGAGGTAGTCGAAGGTCATGAGGGAGGAGTATCAATGGATAGGTTATGAGTACGTATGTCTAGGTTTATAAAATTACTTTTTTGGTCCGTGCGTTGCCATGGTTTTCACCTTCTCTCCCGCAGTTCCTCTATCCTCCGCATCTCGCGCACGACATCAGGATCTTGGAATGGGTCATACTCCGACAAATAGGATTTCGATTTGATGGTTTTGGTAATCGTCCATATTAAATTCTCGTCGAGTTCATCGCACAAGGTAAGGCAATTATAGAGAAGTGCTATCGTTGTGACCGCTTCATACGTATATCCATTATTCTGAAAATAATAGAGATAGAGGATAGTTTCTCTCCATAATGATTGGTCATTATCATATACTATTCCCAGTAAACACTCCCGCACTTGCTCCCATGTGCCAATGCTCAGCATCATGGTCATGATAGATTGGATTTCGTCATCGGACGGGTCCGTCGCATTGCTTTCTGCGATGCAGTTTCTGATTGTTTGATTGATATCCATTAGAAGAATACACGTTGCTACCTATTTAACAAATTAGACAGATGAAATTAAGTCACTGATAGCCGGTACCATGACTGCCACCGTTCCAATCCTACCGTGCCACATACAACACAGTACTACTCCGCACATCCCCCTGCCGGGCAACGAGCGCGTACATTCCAATTGCTAATGATGTCGTCGGTATCGTGAATTCTGACTCCGTTCGCTCAAACTGCATGACTTGCACGCCGAGGAGATTGTACATTGTATAGGTTACAGGCATTGATGGAGTGAATGATTGGTCTATATGTTGAACTGTCAGTGTTGTATTTGCCGGATTAGGATAGCAGGTGATGAGGTCTGTTGGCAAAGATGCATCTTGGATTCCATATCTCCATAATTCATTAGCAGTTCCGACAAAAAGATTATTCTCGTGAATGGCCATACTTCGTATGTTCAGTGTCGTTAAACCGGTGTTGTACTCTGCCCAGGTTACTCCGTTATCAACCGAACGGAACACTCCACCACTATCGGTGCCGACAACTATAGTGGAGTCGCTTCCAGCAAAGACAAGAATCTCATATTTTTTCACTTCTGAAAGAACAAGCTCTGTCCATGTTTCACCGTTGTCGGTCGAACGGAAATTTTCACCGTTCGCGGTTTTTGTGATGATAGTACTGCCACTGGCAAACATCAGCTTGATACTTTTCACTTCTTTTGAATTTTGTGATTTAAGTCTCGCCTGAACCCATGAAAATCCGAAGTCGTCCGACCAAAGTAGTCCATTATTGTCTGTCGCAGCGTAGAGCGTGTTGCCAACTTTCAGTAATTGATTGACTGAAATACCGAGATTTGATAAGGATCTGATTTCTGTCCATGTGTTGCCATTGTCTATTGAACGATAGTACGAAGATTGTTCGCTATTACAAGCAAAGATAACCGAATCGGTTACGAGAAAAGACGTAAATCGGAATTGATTACCATCGGGCTTTTTCCAATGTTCTCCGTTATCTGTAGATAACAGTAACCCATTTCTGGTAGAGGCAAATACTGATGTTCCGCTCGTGGCTAATGCGAGAATATAATTGTTATTATTTGTCCGTGGCGACGTCACATCAGTATTTACGGCGGACCAGTTTCTTCCATTATCCATTGACCGAAAAATACCGTTTCCATAGGTCCCTGCAAACAATACAGTACCGGTCGAGGTAATCGCACTCATAGAAAGTCCCCGCACGCCGGTATTGACTTCTTTCCATGTCGTTCCGTAATCCAAAGACCGAAATATGCCTCGACCCTTTGTACCTGCAAAAAGTGTCGAACCACTTATGTAAAGCGTTTGAATATAGACTTTTGGCAATCCGGTATTCACTTGTGTCCATGTGGTACAGCTGTCCGTAGAACGAAACACTCCACCTGTGTCAGTCCCTGCGAAAACAGCACTAGAGTTTGCTGCAAGTGAGGTAATATCAATCGGTATTACTTTCCCTTGCCAAACTTTACCGGTATCTTTTGACTGGCGTATATAATGAGAAAATCCACTTGCAATGAGATTTGTTCCATTGACAGCGAACAAAATGTCGCGGCTTCCGAAATATGTTATGTACTCCCATTTATATGCGTTATTAGAAGATACGTATAACACGCCACCACTTGTCCCTGCAAAAAATGTCGAACCTATAACGGCTAGTGACGTGATATTCTTATAGTAATAGTTGAACACATCGAATTCCTTCCACGTATTTCCATTATCCAACGAACGGTATACAACCCCTAGATATGTCCCGTTACTATTTTTAAGATCAGGTTCATTGGAAGCGACAATAATAGTCGAGTCTTTCACGAGAATTGACGTAACGATTGGTCTCTTTCCGACAGTAACATGCGTCCAATGATCCCCGTTATCCGACGAACGAAATACTCCTCCATCATAGGTACCGGCATAGATGGTAGTACCACTTACAGCTAGTGCGCTCACACTTGATGCAGTCAGTCCGACAGTAGTTTGTGACCATGTATCTCCGTTATTTGTGGAGCGAAATAATCCATTCGAAGAAGTTCCGGCGAAGATGGTCGATCCACTAGCAACAAAGCAGGTAATACTCCCACCATACGGTCCATTGGTCTTCACCCATTGTTGCGCTTGTGTTATAGTGCCAGCTAGCAGGAAAAGAATAACTATCCCAATAGCTTTGAATGAGGTTGAGTAGCTGTACCGGTTGGTCATGATAATACCTCTGTGAATAGTATAATAATTATGTGAATACTGATGGGTTGTCGGATGATATGACTTATAATTATTCTTGAACCTTACCTCCTCCTCCAGCTGAAGCTGGAGTCTAGTCAATTGATGCTGCGCATCATTTCTTCCGTCCTACAAATCGTAGTACTGAACCTACTCCATGGTGAAATGCGTGTCGTAGATTAGAATAAACACGAGTTACACGGACATTGTTTTGAGAATACGTGCACCATGGCTACCACCGTTCCAATCCTACCGTGCCACATAAAACACAGTACTGCTCCGCACATCACCCTGCCGGGCAACGAGCGCGTACATTCCAATTGCTAATGATGTCGTCGGTATCGTGAATTCTGACTCCGTACGTTCAAATTGCATTACTTGCACACCGAGGAGATTGTACATTGTATAGGTTACAGGCATTGATGGAGTGAATGATTGGCTTGATATGTTTATCGAAAGTAATTCTTGTGCAGGAATAGGGCTGCATGACATAGGCAGTGAATTCGAGTGGGAGTTTAATGGCATATCCGCACTAAGGACATTGTCATTTTTCCATATACCATCATCTAATGTTCCGGCATATAGAACTCTACCGTCCATATAAAGAGAAGAAACATAATGCTTCATTAAAACAGTATCAAGCATTGTCCATGTTTCTCCATAATTTGTGGATTGAAAAACACCTGCTTGGTACGTCGCGGCATAAAGGGTCTTCCCGTTTGTTAAGAATGCACGGATTGGTGCTACCGGTAAGCTTACGGAAACTCGTGTCCAGGTTGTACCATTGTCCTCTGAACGAAATACTCCACTACTGTCAGTTCCTGCAAAGATAGTTGTCCCGATTGTGGCAAGTGTACGCACTCTTTTATCTATTAAGCCGGTACTCGTTTGAATCCAGGTACTTCCCTCATCATCTGAACGGAATATTCCATTATAAGTACCTGCAAAGAGAGATGAACCACAAACGGTTAGTGAATATACATGTTTGTCAGTCAGCCCTTCATTTAATGAAAACCATTTATTTCCATTATCGATTGTACGAAAAACTCCTGCAACATTTGAAGTTACATAAATCGAGCCTTTATGCTCAATTAAAGAATAAGCACTCATGTCTATGGTGTTTTTTACATGTTGCCATGTTTTACAGCTATCAACTGAGCGAAAAACACCATTTAATCCACTTGCAAACGTTGTTGTCCCGCTTCTGATAAAAGTATATATAGGCACCTCCATCAAACCATTATTAGACTGTATCCACGATTTTCCCTGATCTGATGAATAATATACTCCTCCATCTGTTCCGGCGAATAAATTAGTACCAAACTTAGTTATTGCGTTAACACGTATGTTTGATAATCCGGAATTAATATGTTGCCATGTTGTGCCATCATCGGTAGAACGATACAAACCACCAACGGTTGTGCCTGCAAATAGTGTTGCTCCATTCGCTGCAAGTCTATGAATATTAATAACCTTCATATCCATCTCAACCTGTTTCCATGTACTTCCGTTATTAACTGAATAATACAAACTATTCGAATTAACTGATGCATAAACAGTGGTACCGCTCACCACTATACTGCTGATTAACAAAGATACATAGGGTGTAGCTACACTTGGATTGGATAGCGACCATGTAGTACCATTATCCATCGAACTATACAGTCCGTTGTTAGTTCCTGCAAAAATCGTTTTACCATTTACAGCAAATGAATTAACATTCGTTGCGTTTACACCGTTGCTCGATTTTTTCCATGTATTTCCTTTATCTGTCGAACGATATATACTACCATTCCAAGTACCGGCAAAAATTGTTGTACCGTTTACTGCCAATACTAAAGTACCTAAATTCGTTGCAACCTTCTTCCATGTTCTTCCATTATCGCTTGAACGGTAGGTTTCATCGTGAGAATTCACCATAATAATGGTCGAATCGGTAGCAACAAGTGCAACTACAGTTAGTTTGGGTATTCCGGAAGTGTCGTTTGACCACGAATTCCCGTAATCAGTTGAATGATAGATTCCGGAATTGGTACCTGCAAAGATGGCGGTACTATTACATGTAAGAGAACTAGCACTCTGGACATCCAATCCCATATCGACTTGCGTCCACGTTTCACCGTTATCCTTTGATCGAAAAATGCCTTTATCATACGTTCCGACAAAGATATATGATCCGCTTACCACAAAAGAGGAGATATTCCCACCATACGGTCCGTTGGTCTTCACCCATTGCTGTGCCTGCGTTACAGTAGCAGCAATCAGGAAAACAATACACATCCCAATAGCTTTGAATGATGCGGAGTAGCTGTACCGGTTGGTCATGATAATACCTCTGAGAATAGTATAATAATTATGTGAATACTGATGGGTTGTCGGATGATATGACTTATAATTATTCTTGAACCTTACCTCCTCCTCCAGCTGAAGCTGGAGTCTAGTCAATTGATGCTGTGCATCATTTCTTCCGTCCTACAAATCGTATCACTGAACCTACTCCATGGTGAAATGCGCCTTCGTGGAGTTCGATTGCACGCTCTTCGAGGATGACTACTTCATACCCCGCGAAGTCTGCTTCGATTTCCTCAATTGAGAACAACATATCCAGTTCTTTCGGTCCTCCAACCGATGGATTCGTCGCCTGATACTCCGGATGCTTCTTGCTGAATGCTTCAAATATCACCACACCACCACTCCTCACGAGCGCGCTCAATGCTTTGTGATAGTGAGACTTAATCGACGCCGGGAAATGCGCATAAATTAGCGCAATTGCGTCGAATTGTCCGGCGCTATAGCCAAGAGATTCTAATTCTCCCACCTGATACTCAATCGTCACGTTGTTAGATTCAGCCAATCGCATGGCTTTCTTCCTGCCTTCGGTGCTGATATCGAACGCGCACACCGTCCACCCTTGCGTGGCCGCATAGACTGCATTGCGTCCCTCCCCTTCGGCGGGAAAAAGAATCGTGCCGGCGGGTAGTAGTTGTAATTGCTCTTCGAGAAATTGATTCGGCGCTTCTCCGTAGGCGTATTCATTGGCGCTGAAGCGCTCATTCCATCGGTTTGTCCAGGTATTGTTCATAGTTTTTTGAGGTTGTATGATGGTTGGGAATTAGAAGCACAGCGAGGATATGTCTTTTCATGGTAGTCTATTGGGGAATAAATTTCGGTTTCAATTGATAGTTGATAAATGACTGTATTTCCAGTCCGTGTAGTGGTTTCAACTGCTCATCAACATATATAGATGAAACGCCTCGCTCATCCATACGATAAAAAGTACGTGTACTACTGATTTGATTGACACACTATCATGCAGACGTTTAATCGGCACATGTTTACGGTCGGTTGGAAACAACCAACCGGACGGAAAATATGGCTGTTGGATGTGAGCATACAAGTACCTCTTCCTCGATGAGTATTCACCTCAAAACACCCAATGGTCAACTACTCTTATTGCGAGAGAATCTGTCGAATCATAATCATAAAAAACTTAATATCAATCGGCTTGGACACATAGTGCGAACATCCTCCCTTGATAAATTCTTCTCTATCTCCCATCATTGTATAAGCGGTTAAGGCGATAATCGGTGTGTCTTTGTAGTTTTCTAGTTTTCTGATTTCCTTCGTGGCATACATCCCGTTTTGACTTTTACCGAGATTGATGTCCATGATTATCGCATCATACTGTTTGGAGCGTGCCTTCTCGATTGCCTGCACCGCATTACTCACATTCTCAAGTGTGCACAGCCCGTCGAAGAGATTCTCGATTAACTTAACGGCAATAAAATCATCTTCTACCAGCAGTACTGTTTTGTTGAACTCATGTTGACGACCCATAGCAATAGCTTTCGAAAATTAGTTAATTGAGTTGACTATGTTCAACGGGTAATTGCACCCTGAAATTAGAACCTTTGCCTAACGAACTCTTCACGCTAATCTCGCCTCCGAGCAAATTAACGTACTTTTTCGTTACCGAGAGTCCGAGCCCTGTTCCGTCAAAACTCCTGCTGAGCCCTTCACTTGCCTGCCTGAATTCATAAAAAATCATATCTAAATCTGATTCAACAATTCCAATACCGGTATCAATCACATCTATTACAATGGATTTAGAGCCGGCATCATCAATCTCGCTCAGCTTAACTTTTACATCACCATCGGATGTAAATTTAATTGCATTATTAATTAAGTTATTTAAGATACTGTCAATTGCTTTAGCATCTGAGGTTATTACCAAGCTCTCGATTGTTGACTCAAATGTCAATTGCAGGTTTTTATTTGCCGCACTGACACTAAATAAATTCATCGTTTCTTTGATTTTATGGGCGATATCTATTTCCACAAAACTCAGCTTGGTTTCACCTGCTTCTATTCTCGAAATATCGAGAATCAGATTCAAAGTTTCCATCAACCGCTTACCGCTGAAATTGATAAAGCCAGAGAATTCCTTGACTTTTTCTAAATCTTCGGTGTTGGTTAATAATTCGGAGAACCCGAGAATTCCGACAAGTGGCGTTCGTAATTCATGACTCATATTAGCGAGAAAACTCGATTTGAGCTTGTACATTTCTTCGGCATTTTTCTTGGACTCGATTAATTCCTCCGTCATCTGATTGACTGCCGTCGCGACCTGACCGATCTCATCCTGTAAAAATATCGTCGCACGCTCACTCAAATCTCCTTCTGAAATCCGCCGCGTCGCTCTGTTAATCTCGTTTAAACCTTTGGTAATACCTCTACTGACGGAAATACTGAGAATGAGTCCCGTGATTTCGACTGTTAATGCCACAGAAAACAGAACCTTTAATATCAAATTCTCCAGCCAGCGTGAGCCCTCGCCAAGGATATACGAAAAATTATCCTCCACCACCGTAAGTTGATGATTTATCGGATCGATTTCCTGTGTTATTTCTGCAATTTTTTCGGTTGAGAAGTTCTTTGAATTTATCTCATTATGTAATTGCTCCCCAATCAACGTCAATTGTGCGATAATCGAATCGCCTTCATTCCACCTTTGAATCGCCGTTTGTATATAATAAATGTCACTGAATCGGCGAAGTAAACTAATCATCCCGTCGATATCATCCGGGTGGATTTTCCCCTCTAAAAAGCCCTGCCGCGCGATGTCCATATCAGGGTGAACTTTCATGAGTTCGAGACGGGTCTTGTGGTCGCCCTCCGGCACCGCCATAAAGCGCTGAAAAGACTTATAATCTTCCTCATTATGCGTGTAGGAATATTTTTGGAGGTAATACGAAGCGTCTTTTTGCGCCTTCGACCATAACCCCTCAGCACCCACAAGCGCTCGAACTGAAGATAAGGTGTGTATGGCGAACCATAATGTAAACAGTTCTACTACAATAAGTACCGCCATCGCTCCAACGATAAAATACAGCTTTTTGGAGATTGATATATTTTTCAATCGGTCAAACGTAAAGAAATTTTTCATAGCCGATAGAGAACGTGAGCGAACGAACTAGCTTACTTTACCTGCAATTTACCTATATCGTAGTATTGCGCCAAAAAGAAAAAAATCGAACAATTAATATTGGTATAATTGTTCGATTTATTCATGGAATAACGGCTTTCGTAAGGATTGTTTGTAGGGAAGGTTTTGTAGGGACAGGTCGCGACATGTTCCTACAACTATGAAGTGTTAATTTGCCCAACTATTCCAAGTAGTATCTCAACTATTCCCCTGCCATCCCACGCTTGACGAGCGGTATCACCTGCTCGCCAATCAATTCAATCGCCTTGAGCAATTTCTCATGAGGCACACCTGCGTCCATCTGAAACGTAAAGCGCATAATTAGAAATAAAATAATTACTACAAATTTGAATTGCAGTCAGCTCTAGCGTATAAGTACTCACTCTTTTGATGTGGAAGCACTATTCTCTATGAATCGTGATGAATACTTGTAGAGTTCTAATGAAAAGTAAATATAAAGACTTATCGTGAATCACAACAATTGTCAGGCCACCATTTTTCACAATCGTTCGGAACAAATTTCCTGTAGTATCACCTACAAAATTAGAACGTCAGGGTGAATCAGCAGTAAGTATATCGCAGTGCAACCTTCCGGTTTTGTCGGAGATTGTAGAAGCATGAGCACTATTTTCATGCACGTTTTATACTCAGTGTCCATTATTTCTGTTATGATTTCAGCTGCTTTCCCGCGGTTAACTTGCAATGAATTCTGCTGCGCAACACATTTGGATCCTGTGTGTTATTGCTATCGCCCATATGTTGCTTGCGAGTACAACCTATTGTATGGTCAAGCTATTGAAGCGTTTCTTCTCTACCAATACCCTGCGTAGAATCTTTATAATTGACGGTTGCATTGATGGAAGGATTAGCTTTCTGTGTCTGAAATCAGATTTTTAACTTTCATTAAATTCCTATGGTTCTCTGTAATACTTTGTTATGAACACAACTGATTACGCGTATGAATAAACACCTTACTTCCTTGAGTCCCGTGTCGGGATTCGCTACCCTGCTTTTTCTGGTATTGCTCGCCTCCACTTCTACTCCTGTTGTAGGTCAAAACCTCCCCGGCTCGTGGTCTGAGAGCTTCGGACTACCGCTTATTATGTTTGCTGACTCAAGTGCTGAATCGAGCTTCAATTACAGTGCCCGAAATTCCATTCGAGGGATTATTCCTCTTGGTGAACAGTATGGTAATGACTACCTCTTGTACGGCCGGTTTAACCTTCCGGGCAAAAGTATAGTACGACGCACTGCAGATTCATTCGAGCGATTCGCTGCCGGAATTGACGGTGAAATATTCACTCATACCCGCAATGGAGACACACTGTACCTTGGGATAGCTACACCGAGCAGACAGGTCGATGCTACCTATTCCATCAAAGGTATCCGCATCAGTACTCAGGAAATATTTGATGTAGGGGTGCAAGGGATTTCACTTAATCAGTTCGGGAAATTTGACTTGGAGACATTGTGTTTTTACAATGGCATCCTCTATGCAGGTGGAAATCCCTCACAGCTAACCGGCGAAAACCCAACACTTTGGCGATATGATGGTACTCAATGGAAACATGATTCGACATCGGCAATGAGCGTTCGGGGAGTGATACTCGGGCTTACATCATTCAAAGGTAAACTCTACGCTCATGGCTACATCACGGCTGCCGGCGGCGACTCTACCATGAAGCAGATAATTGTTTGGGACGGCACATCCTGGCAGAATTTATTTTCTGATGTCGAATACACCTCACCGGTGAAAATCGTGTCAATAGTCGGTGCTGACTCATCCTATCTTTACGTTTCCGGTCAATTCAATCGATTACAGTTAGCATCAGGTAAGAATGTAATTACCAAAAACTTCAGCTATTTCAACGGTTCAGAATGGTTTTCTACGAATAACGACACTGCCTTTTCGGTGCGCGGCTTCCTCTTACCAACCTATTGCACCTCACGGAATGATTCGCTTTTTGTCTGCGGTCGGATTGATACTGTAGGTGGAATTGCGATGAATAATATAGCAGTCTATGACATACGGACACAGCGATGGGGTAGCATTGGAAACGGGATACCGCCGAACCCACAGATCAATAGTAGTGTTCGGATGATTTATCCTTCGCGTGACGAACTCCATACATACGGAACATTTATACGGGTAGGAAGTATCAACGGTAATGGTTTCGCCCGTTTTAGGGTTTCAGACGGGCAGGTACTTCCGCATTCACCGTATCATTCCGGCGGAATTATTGATGTTTCACAATCGTACAGTATTTTTCCCTATAAGAATTCCCTTGCAATTTTTGGAGCATGCAAATTCAGCGGTTCGGGAGGAATAAATCATCTGGCAACCTATTCCAATGAGTCCGGTTGGACTCCTATCAACGGCGGATTTTCGGCAGCAGGAGTGACGCTAAATCTTGCGTTGGTAGCCTATCAGATGAACTATCCCGGCATGCGAAGCTTTTCAGCTTTCCAAGACGGAAATTCCCTCTTTCTCGCCGGTAGATTCGACCATCTATCGACTCGTCCGATAAATGCCATTGCCCATATTGATTCTGCCGGCACTATCAGAGACCTCGACTCCGGTGTACGATTTTCACGACTTCAACATCTTTTATCCAAACAACTTATGGTATATCCAATGATAAGTGACATGAAAAAAGTCGGTGATTGGGTCTATGCCACCGGTGACTATGTGATTGCTGGAAATGATACGAATTCAGGAAAGTCTTTCGTGAACGGAATTTCTGCTTGGAATGGTACATCATGGCGTAAATTCGGGCTGGGTCTTCGAAAAAAATCCCTCAAGAATCTCTATGATGCACCAATTGGATATTCACTGGCACTGCTCTCGGACAGCTCTCTACTTGTCAGTGGCGAGTTTGACCTTTTTGATACAGTAGCGTGCCACAACCTGGTGCGGCTCACACCATCAGGCAATGTCGAGCCGTTCGGTTTTGCTCCGGCAGACACTCTTTCACGAAACTGCAAAGTCTATACCTTTGGTGACACTATCATCGTTGTCGGTCAATTTACCCATATCGGCGGTAAAGAAATTGCAAATATGGCAATCTATGACGGCAAAGATTGGATGCCGCTGACGTACAATGCATCGAATACAACAATTTATGATATTGTCTCGCATGGCGAGTATCTTTATTTTTGCGGAAATTTTGACTCCATCGGTACAGTACGGTCAAGTGGTGTCGCCGCATGGAATCGAAGAACGCATACTTGGCATTCTCTCGGCAAGGGAGTCGGCTTTATTCCACCCGGAGACTCGGTGCCGCGTGGTGGCAATCGAACGGTAACCGGTATGGTAGTCCTGCGCGACACTATTTATTTTGCTGGTAATTTTGACTACGCCGATGGTAAGCCATCCTTTGGAATTGCAGCGTGGATACCCGAAAAAAAACTCTCCGTGGAGTCAGACATTCCCCAAAATCAAGCCCGGTTATACGTTCACCCCAATCCCGCCGGTACGATCCTGACGATTCAGCCATCGCTCCCTTCTTCTGAGAAAGTGACCATCGATCTTGTCAATGTCCTCGGCCAATCGGTTATGAAGATTTTTGACGGCGAGCTCCATTCATCCGTTGAACTGCCTCCCCTACGCATTGATACACTGCCCCAGGGAGTATATTTTGTGCGGATGATGGGTATATCGACGAACAGTATTCAAGCTGTGACAATTATCCGGTAAGTAATACTCCGGGAAATAATATGCAGCATCGTACCTACAAAAACGATAGCTTATCGAATGGCGGAGCAATTGCATTTCCCTATGAGTCCGGGATGACTGAGGCATACGATGCCTATCTACGACACATACTTTGCGCTCAGCAATAAAAGTCAGAGAAACTGAAATTAATTCAATCTACTATAAATTCACTTGTATTATGATATCTTTACTACTTACTGCTATTCTCCTGCTGGGCTGGTCCTCTTATGCTACTGCTCAAGTTGTGATTGCTGACAGCACCTTACCTGTTCGCACCGGTCGATTCATTGACTCATACTCTGAATTTCCCCTCTCTCCCACTGTTCAAATCGGGCAGTTTATTGCTTGGGATTCTCTCGTCGTTTTAGGATTTGATCAGATTAACGGTATCGTGTACCGTTCACTCGATGCCGGCAGGTCATGGAATATTACCTATAGTAATCCTTCGCCGACTTCTGAAAACATTTATGGTTCAATGTTATTTGACTGGGCAAAGCTCTCCGAACGGGAATGTATCATCGTCGGTGGCACCGGTAGAATCATCCGTACAAAGGACAGAGGCACCACCTGGCATGTCGATTCGACGGGATTTTCTACCCCGCTTCAATATTGTGATCATCTCGATTCAAAACGTATTGTCGTCGGCCGGCTGCCCAATGGCTCTCTTCTCCATTCAAGTAATGGAGGAGATTCATGGGATACTCTTTCTATTCCAATTTCTATGATTCCTCCAATGTGGGGAATTACCAACCTTCTGTATCAAAGGGAAAATACAATTCGGGTATTCTACGGCTACAAGACCGAAAACATACGACTCACCACTAATGATCTCGGCAAAACATGGACAATGGACACCGTTTCCGACTTTACTTTTCAGCCGGGCAAGATATTTACCGTTAAAGGAGATACACTGCTTGCACTCAACCTTGAAAGCATTAGCGATACCACCAATGACAGCCGCTCAAAAGATATTATACTACGTTCACTTGATGGTGGAAATTCCTGGCATTATCTCATGAATGGTGTCTATCCGCCGGCTTGGGGACTGACCTTTGCTTCCTGGTATTCATCATCCTTCGGCGTGGTCACCGGTGGTATGGGTAAAATGTATTTCACGACAGATGGGGGCAGGCAGTGGATCCGCGAAAAATCTCCCCTGCCGGACGAAGTAGCGAGTTATAAAGTCGGCTTCTCTCAATGTTCGTTTATTAATTCCCGAACGTTCTACATCAGATATCTTAAAGGCGATCATCAGGTATTTACTCATGTACGGCTGAAAGAATCACCGGAAACGTCGAGTAGTATCGGCGACGAACACCCCAGCACCTCGGCCGATGCGCCGTTTCTCTTTCCCAATCCTGCTACAAATGGCTATCTCTATCTCCGGACATCCTTACCGGTTAACAGTATCGACATTACCAATACACTTGGCTATGTCGTCGCAGCGCAGGATGATAGTGCGGGAATAAACGGAATTGACATCAGTCACCTGCCGTCAGGCATGTATTTCGCTCGTGTATTTACAGGCAGCAACTATATTCGGCAGAATATCACTGTTTTGAGGTAACTCCTTGGATTGAATACTGCTACAACCTCATGAATCCACGTTCTGTATTCATGTGTTACTTCTCGGTTCCACGCTTGACGAGCGGTATCACCTGCTCGCCAATCAGTTCAATCGCCTTGAGCAATTTCTCATGCGGCACGCCTGCGTCCATCTGAAACGTAAAGCGTGAAATTCCGCCAAGCGACTCGCTGTGACGGAGAATTTTCGCGGCAACTTCTTCCGGATTACCGACCAGCAATGCTCCCGTCGGACCGTTCTGCGCGTCAAATCGTGCGCGCGATACCGGCGGTAAACCACGTTCTCTGCCAATCTTCGTGAACATCTCCGCATATCCGGGATAATACTCGGCAATCGCCTCTTCACTCGTCTCGGCGACAAAACCGAGCGAGTGAAGTCCGACCTGCAAATCTTCCGGACGATGCCCCGCTCTCTTGCCTGCCTCACGGTATAAGTCAATGAGTGGTCTGAACCTATACGTCTCTCCGCCGATCACCGCTACCATGAGCGGCAGCCCTAATTCACCAGCCCGCACAAATGATGCCGGCGTTCCTCCCACTCCCACCCATATCGGAAGCTTTGCCTGCAATGGTCGCGGGTAAATTGCCTGATGACGCAATGCAGGACGGAACTCCCCGGACCAATTCACCACTTCATTATCACGAATAGCGAGCAAGAGATTCAGCTTTTCGGTAAAGAGCGCGTCGTAGTCATCAAGGTCGAGACCAAAGAGCGGGAATGCTTCGATAAATGAACCTCTCCCGGCAACGATTTCGGCTCTCCCGCCCGAGAGTAAGTCAAGCGTTGCAAAATTCTGAAATACGCGTACCGGATCTGCCGCACTGAGCACTGTCACCGCGCTTGTGAGTCGTATGCGTTTCGTGCGCGCAGCAGCAGCAGCGAGGATCATCGTCGGCGCTGAGTCGAGAAACTCCTTCCGGTGATGTTCGCCAATGCCGAAGATGTCTAATCCTGCCCTGTCGGCCGCTTCGATTCTGTCGAGTAATTCTCCGAGTGCCTGCGCATTGGTCATGCTCTCGCGGGTTGGGACTGCTGCAAAACTGTCTATTCCTATTTCCATGATTTCCTATGTAATAATTGTGGATGATATGTTTATAGTTCGCTACGTTGCAAGGAGTTGAATATTATGTCAGATTGTAACGCAAAGGCGCTGAGAACGCAAAGTTCGCAGAGGACTCATTTGCCGTCCGGACGCGAAATAGTATTCTGGCTGCAGGCCTACCGCTGCGCATCGAGAATCGTCACTTCCAGCGTTTTGGATACAGTATTGTACTTCTTGATTGCATAGAGATCGGGCTTGCCGTCACCATTATAATCACCGATACCGAAGGTGAAGCTGTCGTCCGCTGCCGCTAATGATGTACCGGTATTGAGAATAAACTGCGAATAATTCATCTCTCCGCCGAGGATGTTGAGTTCTGTTTTGGCGGCACCTGCCCCATACTTTTTAATTGCATAGATATCCGGGTGTCCGTCACTGTCATAGTCTCCGACAGCGAACTCGGTGGACTTGTCCGTTTGCTCGAGTGCTGTGCCGTTATGAAGAATAAACTCTGCATAACTCGATGCGCCGCTCAGAATATGAACCTCTGTTTTATGCGTACCGGTGTGATTCTTTTTAATGGCAAAAAGATCAGGAATACCGTCGCGGTCATCATCACCGATTGCAAAACAATACGCAGAGTCAATTGCTCCAAGCTTGAGAGTGGTCTTGAATATATCCGTTCCGAATTTCGAAGCAGCACTGTAGATCGTAAGATTTGTCTCCGAACTTTTATTGCTGATGACAAACAAATCGGCGCGGGAGTCCTGATCATAATCTCCAAGTGCAACATCATACGCATTGCCTGCTGCTGCACCATCAAGTGCAATCGTCGCCTGCTGAATCACCGTTGCATAGTTCGACGCGCCGCTCAGGATCGAAAGGTCGAGCGCTGTCGTTCCGACTTTGCTTGGATGGAGTATATAAATATCCGGCTTACCGTCGTGGTCGTACTCGCCGACAAGAACACGATATGCGTTATCTGCGCCACGAATTGCTGTAGCTGTTTGCAGTATTACTTTCACAAACTCAGGTTTCTCAGGAGGAGTAATGATTTCTTCGTTGGATGCAAACATTGAATGGTTCGTTTCAAACATGTAGCAGCATCCCTTTGTCGATAGTTTCTTAATTTCCCACTCTGCTGAAGGCGCAATTTTATCAACCAGTACAACTTGCACCATGTCTTTACGAGTCGTAGCAGAACCTTTTACACACTGCTCGCAGCGTGCTATAAACTTATTATTAAGAACAGATTGTATCGTGTATTTTCCATCAGGCAGCTCATTCACCATAAATTGTGCGGATTTCCCCGGGATAGTAGTATTAAATATGATACCATCCTGCGCCGAGCCCTGCTGAATACATTTGGCGCAGACTGCCATATAGGTGTTGAGCTCAGTTTGGAATGTATAATTCCCATTAGCTAAGCGCTTGATACGGAAATGCGTTTCCCATTCGACACCATAATTCTCAGTCAAGGTCGCAACTTTATAACTACCCGCCTTTGAATTGACTGTTTTTGGGCATTCGATACATACACTCAAGTACGTACCCACATCGCATTGAATCGATACCACACCTTCCAGTGATTGAGCAGAGCCGGAATATGCTATCGTGAATACTGCGATGATGATCGCAAGGATTGAGCGTATCATGGAAATTCCTCCGATACTATATGGGATGTGATTTGTGAATAATGATGTTGTTTTGCATTGATTGTATTTTCCGTCCGTGCAGTTGCTACAACTGCACGTAATTACGTACCAATGAAACGTCCTGCTCATCAGTGCTTTATGGCCATCGCCAAGGCAGAATATATATCTGTCCGTACTTTACATTTTTTGCTACTGGTTCACCTTGCAGACGTTTCAAAGGTATTTGTTGACGGTCGGTTGTAGCAACCAACCGGACTGGTAATAACCGTTCGGACGGGATTCAACGACCTCAGAGAGGTCGAATATTTATAGCAAGGTGCAGAGCCAAGAAATAACGACCTCAGAGAGGTCGAACGTTGTTACGTGGTGCTTACACTCAGTATGAATTCGCAGTACGTTTCAAAGGTATATGTTGACGGTCGGTTGTAACAACCAACCGGACGGGAAATACAAGAAGGTAACACAAAGACGCTGAGAACGCAAAGGGTTGCAGACGTTCTGCCACCTTCGTGCACACCGCCCTACAATTCCTTCTCAAAATAAATCTTATAGAATTTCCTGCCGTCTTTCTCGACGCCTTGTTCGATAAGGTCTGCATTGCCATGGATATAGATATGGAAATTCTTATCGAGTTTCAGAATACTTTTATACACGCGGGCTTGCTTTTTTACCGCTTGCTGTGATATTTCAAATGATTCGGGCAGCGGCGCAGAATTCTCATCCCTGCTGCGCTCTTCAAACTTCCGGTACGACTCCACGGTCTCGGTATCGATGAGCACTTTTTCCTCGAATTCACGCTTAGAGTAAGTGTCATTTTCTTTAAAATACTCGAGCGTACGATTAAGCAAATCGATCTGATCGACCTTGCTGACGTCGGCGTCACTACCCTCCGGCTCAGTAACGGCAAAATTCCGCGCAATTTTCATAATTTCTTTGGTGTAATGATGCTTATCGGCGCAGGGCTTGATGAGGAGGAACGAATCTTTCCAATACTGAGCTTCCTTTGTCTTGCCGGCGCTGTCGAGCATGCATACTTTATAGCCAACTTCTTTATAGGTATTCACAATCAAACACCCTTTGTCGAGCTTGTCGATGTTAATTCCGTCACTCGCATGAAGCGAGAACGCCTCATCCGTCTTATCGACCTGCATAAAAGTATGCATCGTCTCGGATTTGAAAATGCCAATTACGTCGGTAATCTCATCTTCGATAATTACTCCCGAAAAGTGCGCAACAAAGAGATCGCCCGGCTTGATATTCGGATGAATGGAGAGTTCGTAGAGATGCTTCGCAATATTAACGGCATTTTTCTGAAATGTACTCGCATCCTCAAACACTTCACTCGCAAATGTATAGAGAGGATTAAGCGTAAAGTCTTCGTTTGTAAAGGTAAAATTGTAGAATTCGGGTTTTGCAAACGGTTTTAAAAAGAAGGTAAAGAGCGAGTCCCGCACCGCAGTACTTGAAATATCAAGCAAGGATTTCGATAGCTGAAGATCTTCGCCATTAGTTTTATTGCCCACGCCATGTACGGCGACCTGCTCGATGGTGCAGCTTGTATAATCAATCATAAGGAGTTGTCTGCTGAAAGTAAAGGAATGTTATGGTAGAATGAATTTGCCTGACTGCAAAATTAGGTTATTCGGGTGGATTAAGGTGTGGTCACTTTCCCGAGCCCCTCGCTTCTTCGCGAGCGGCTCGGTTGGTTGTGGGTGGGTACTGCGCTCTCGCAGCACCGAGCCGCTCGCGAAGAAGCGAGGGGCTCGGGAGGAGGATGAGTCTATCTCCTCTTCATCGTCACCACGCCGTGCGGTAATTGAAAGACCGAACTGTCGATTGCTTGTTTTTTCATCGACACCGCGACCGATGTTACGGTATAATTCTCTGTTTCGTGGATGGTTTTGATGGGGAGGGATTTCATGATGGCGTAGATTTTATCATGACTGCTGAAGCGAACATTTTCGTACCATTCAGGATTAATGGTAATGGTTGGATCAAAATAATACGTTGACGTGCGGGAAAGATTACCGGAGAGATCATTGGCCTTGACGTGCAGGATGTTGCACGTTCTGCCCATGACGGTATCCTGATGTGAGTCAAGTTCGGAAGAAACGATGGATTCGTTGGACTCCAAGCAATCGACATAGAACAGCGTATCGGTCATGCTGCTCCGGACATAGGTACGATTATCGTGTTTTGTATAGAGCACCCATTTGAGCACCGAGCCGTTATAGACTTGCTTATACGAACCGTTGTGGTACGTAAATTCCGACTGTGAACCATATTGCGCTTTCAGTGCTTCGACATTCACCTCCGGATTGCTGCTTGTGTAGGTATCTTCGAAGGTAATAACGCCTTCAAAATATTCGGCCGGCTTGGTACTGACGACCGGTGGCACCGGTGCAGGTGCATCGGCGGAATGCCGAAAAAAGACTCCATAGATAATTCCTGCTATGATTACAAGTAAAAGCCCGCCGATGAGTATTGATTTTTTCATTGTGTGTTGATCCATAATTATTGAGAATCTCCATTTCTGCCGTACAAAAATAGGCAAATCGTTGGTGAGAAGAGTGAGGAGGAATAGTTACTTTCTATTTGTTCATGCTACAGTTGTGTATGTCATTGAAAAGAATATTTACCACTACTTGTAGTATCTGAGAATAATGTCGTACACCGACAAATCTCAGTCCTACACGCTAGATTCCTACAGTAGATAACCATTCTGATTGGTGAAAATGTTCAGAAACTGATTTTTTTTTTGGAAAGTGTGATAGTAATACCTAAGTTGCATAGAAATTAACAATGTACTACGCATTTTCATGATTTTCTATGCGTAACTCTCGACTCATAAAGAAGGTCAATAGACTAAGCGCGGCTGCGGGCTGTGGGCTGCGGGCTGCGGGCTGCGGGCTGCGGCGGGACTATAGGATTTTCTTTTAGTCCTGATTTTTTGCTTTTGACTCATTGGTGCCGAAACCGTTCTCCTCCTACCATCTTTCTTCATTAAGCTCACCGTTGAGTTCCTAAAATTTTTACAATATTCTCTTTTATCCTACACAGCTATAGTTGTGATAGAGACTTTTTAAACATTTTCCAATTATTTTATGAAAAAATTAATATTATTTCCATTTATAGTTTTAACTATACTATTGTTCAGTTTCACAAATGCTTCATCTCAATATTATTGCCCCAATAGCACCCCAGGTTGTACAGTTTGGCAAACTTATATACAGAGTATGCCTTTTATTATGGACGATGGAACTGTTTGCTTAGGAGCTATTTTCGCATGTAAACGATGCTGTGGCAATTTAGTTCAATTTTATATTGATACTGTCATGTTCGATGAAGGATGTGTTTACTCCCATCCAATCGGCCTAAACGGAAGCTCATTTCATAATCAGGTTAGTACTCATTTACTTTCAAATCTATCGCTCTGTGGCGCAACTATCCCCCTTTGTGATGAACAAAGTAATATTATTGCGACAATAAGCTATGCACCCTGCTACAAATGGGGAACTCCTATTTACACAGTCGGAGGTACAAAAAGACCGCTTATTGCATGCAACAACGAAATAGGTTGTTCAGAAAATTATACTGTTTGTTGGGATGGTACTAAATTTATTTGGACTCTTGTAAGCCAATCCTATAGTGCTGTTTGTCCAACAAGCCCGGGCTACGATGTATGCTTCGGGGTTTGTCTCAATCCCTAAATACATAATGGCTACCCTGAAAATGGGTAGCCATTTTTTAGTAACTGATATTCTTCTTCTCATGCAAAAACTTATCCTTTTGTTATTATTACTCTTTTCAAGCACTTGCTTCTCACAATCTAATAGCCCTTGGCAGTGCTTGGATGCTGAACTAAACAAAGTACGCTTTTTCCCTAAAAACAACACGGTATGCATTGTCGGGAATTCAGGATGCCTGCTGATTTCAGTTGACAGCGGTACTACATGGCAGCAGCCATTTACCGGTACACTTCAGCATATTCAGGCGATTGATTTTGCAACTCCGGCAATTGGTGTGCTTGTAGGATTCGGCGGGATAATTTCGCGCACAACAGATGGGGGGAAATCATGGAAGCCTGTCTCTTCTCCTACTACAAATGCACTTCTATGTATTCAATTCGTGAGTGATATCGAGGGGTTCGCCGTAGGAGATAAAGGCACATTGCTGAAAACCTCGGATGCAGGGCTTACTTGGAAAACAATGAATTTTCCGTTTTCGTTCCCCATTACAGCAATTTCAATGGACACACCGGAAACAGGGTTTATCGTGGGCTATGAGTCAAATATTCTCCGCACAACCGATGGCGGATTACATTGGAACACACTCTCAATATCTAATGTACCAAATGGTAATTACTATTATCAGAATTGTTTTCGTGTTAACGGCAAACTGTTCATTTTTGGAGGAAATATTGAGAATCAGAAAGGAATATTACTTTCGTCTGACGATAATCAAAAATTTACTGTCTCTGATATTCCGCTTTCCAATGATATAGCTATCGTACAGGACAGTATTTATACCATAAATACAACTGCAGGTATTTTAAAATCCGGTCTATCGACCTTACAATTTACACCTGTCCCCTTGACCGATACTATGTATCCGGTTGTATTGGGATATGCCAATAAAAATTCACTTTGTTTCATTGGAGACTCAATTGTATTTGCTGTCGGTGACCGTAAATTTATCTATAAGTCCACTTCAGGCATGGATTCATGGAGAATGGTATCGTATGTCTCCGGTTATTCATACAATGATCCTATTTCGACCAAACCAGACTTTTTCAAAGTACACTTTGTCAATGATTCAATCGGTTTTTTGATTGGTGCACTAAGGGCAATTTATCATACGAAAAATGGAGGGGCTACGTGGCTTCCACAGCGATCGACATCCGTTGCACTGTATAATTTACATGACATTACATTTACATCTTTTCCCAATGGGCTTGCCGTCGGCTCAAATGCAAGCAATTCAGTGGTAAAAACTCTCGATGGTGGAATGACTTTTATCCGGAATGATACTGTTAATAATGGGTTTGTGCAGGTAGGTGAACAACCTAAAATTCGATTCGCCAATGACTCTCTTGGGTTCATTATCGGCTCATATAGCAACACTACGCCCGTTAAAGGACTGATAAATCTAACTTACGATGGCGGTAAAACTTGGATCAAACGGTTTTTTGATATTGGCTTTACGGATGGATGTTGGGCTGATAGCACCACAATTTTGATTTGTGGTGGAAAATATTATTTTCCATCTCCTAGACCTTCAGAAGGATATATCGTCATAAGTCGTGATAAAGGTATAACATGGGATTCTATATTGCTTCCATTTTCTTCTACGCTTTTAGGGTGCTATGCCATAAATAGCAATCATTTACTCGTCACCGGAACTTATCATAATGCTGATCGAGGGTATGGCTTGATTTTCCGTTCATCAGATGGTGGTAGAACATGGTCACTCGTAGATTCTTCCGATTTACAGACAATGTCTGCTCTTCGTTTCTCTACTAGTTCACTTGGCTATACGATTAGTCGAAGATTACTTCAAACTAAAGACGGCGGCTCTACATGGCATGCAATTGAGGAAAAATGCCCTTTAGATACCGGATATTTTGTTCGATTAGCTGCTTTACCCGGGGGGAATGTAGTGATAACTACTTCCCAACCAAATAGAGTCCTTCGATCCAACTTTAACAATGAAGTTTTAAGTATTGAAGAATCAAAGATTACTGAGGCAACGGTTGCAAAGGTTTGGCTTACGCATCCGCGCCCAGTTCCTACCTCCGGCAAGTTACAACTTGATGCTATTTGGTTGATGAACCTTGATGTTTCGACTATCCGAATAAAACTCTATGATATGTTAGGCATTGAGTTACAGGATATTTCCGACTCTTTCCATCCGAATGCAGGAACAAACACAGGAATTGTCGATTTCGACGGTTCGAAGCTCCCGACCGGAATCTACTACATCGAAATTAACGGCGGTGGCTATCGCAAAGCTGTGCCGGTGATTATTTCCAGATAGTAGCGATGGACGTGCTCCTAATATAGCAATAGCCCGTGAGCAAATCTCATGGGCTATTGAGTTTTACGATAGATTCCTTAACTATAGTCTTGACGTATATTGTTCTACTACCTGCTACATTCACGGCATCACCAACATACTCGTCATCAATTCCACTCTTCCCGAGCTCATTCTGCAAAAATATATCCCTGCCGGTACATGTGGTTCAATGTAATACTCTCCTGCTTTCAGTATCCCGTCCACAAGAATTGCCTGCCGCGTGCCGGTGTAGTCGTAGAGTTCCATGCGCACATTGCCGTCAAGGCCAATACCGCAGTCTATTCCATTCTCCCGAGAAATGAGATAATAACGCTTGTCCGAAGGTTGGATGATCCGTAATAAACGAGCGCAGATTCCTCCGAGCGGCATCGTGCATCCGGTAGTGGTGATGCTCCCGCATGGCTGAACAAAGCGCGCTGAGTCCTGTTCAAGCGTTATCGAAAACACCGTATCATAATCCGGCGGTAGAAATGCATCAAAGAGCAGTATTACCACTCCGCTGTCTCCCGTTCCATTGATAGCGACCTGCTGATTTTTACCTAGTGCCGCCGTAGCAATGATACCATTTGTCGCTTGTATGATGGAATTGAAGTGCAGTACACGTTCATTATAACCAATCAACATGCTCCAGGATTGATTTCCTGCGGGCACAGTCAATGCTACCTGCAATTGCCTGCCCGGTAGCAGCACACTATCCATCGGTTGCAAGGTAAACTCATGATTACCGGTTGAATTGACAAATACCTTCACCGTATCGCTCTGCATACAACCGTATTGATTTATTGCCGTGAGAATATATTCTGTTGTAACCGGTGGTGTAGCATTCGGATTGGCACTCGTGCTGCTCGAAAGCCCAATTGCCGGCTGCCAACGATACGTCGTGTTTGGTTCGGGCTGACCGCCTATCATTACCGTCTCACCGCTGCATATTGTCGTGTCGATTCCTGCCTGCGCCGTCGGAACGGGAAATACCACCGCATCGACGTCGGTCGTATCACGCGCACTTTCATTCCATACTAGTAATCGTACGCGATGTGTGCCGGGCTTTGAAAAATGGACCGTAACGATGCTGTCGGTACTTGTGGCAGGCGAACCGTTTTCGAATGTCCAAATTCGGCGGGTGGGCTCTCCGGTGCTTCGATCGACGAACACCATTGCAGTACCGAAACAGGCACTGTCGGCACGTACGATTGCTTTTGCGAGCGGGCAGATATATCCTCGGTGTATGGTCGAAAAGATATGATCCATGAAATTCGGAAATCCCTCGCCGCATGTACCGGCAATCATTACGGCATTTTCCCGGTAGTCGCATGCTATTCCGCTTTCATTCGGCTTGTCGATCACACTAATATATCGGGAATACGACGGATATACCTGCGCGAGATACATCTTCCCGTCCGGACCAAGCTGCATGCCCTCGCAGACCACATTCGCAGATTGAAAGACATATACTGAACTGTGAATGACGCCGGAATCCATTATTCCGACGGTAAATTGCATGAGCCGACCGCTACCTGCGGCGGCGTAGAGCTTTGTATTATCCGGTGAAAAACATGCACTGTAATAAAAGGCATTCGCAGGACCTACACTATGAAGTGCTATCGGCTTCAACACTCGCCCCGTACGGCTATCAAATGTGTAGAGCATCAATCCCGATTTCGACTTGGAAAATGCTTTGTTCGGAATACTCGCCATCGCGATCTTTGCCCCGTCAGGCGATACTTTAAGCGTACCAATGGTAAAGTCATCAATATCGGACTGATACGATGATATGACTGGTGTGGTAGTAATACCGGAAGGTGTAATATGGAAGGAATAAAATTCACTCTTCCGCCGATGATGCGTTACGACCCAATACCCGGTTTGCGTACAGTCGAGTGTGCCGCTCACTTTCTCGGCGATACTGTCAATGAGGAGAATATTCTTGGTGGTGACTCTACCGAGAGGTACATCCATCGAAACGATTGAATAATAGAATCCGGTGATAGTCGGATTGAACACTCCCGATAAATCAGGTGTCGTAAAGATGTAATATTCGAGACTATTGCCGGGATTCGGCACAATAAACGCGCTTTGTGTCGATGACTTCCCGCCGTTTAGTCCGATGCCGCCGGTCATGACTTCATGACGGCTATTCCACACGGTATCTCCATCGGTATAAAACATCAGCGCGCCGGTCAATTTATCCGACATCACGGCGCTTCCCTCCTGAGCATTTAATGTACCGTCGGAAAGAATGGTCGGTGCACCACTTTTGAAGCTCAGACCTGCATTCGCGCCAAAGTACCAATTGTCGGCTTCGTGCTGAGCTACTGCCGGGTGGAAGGGTATCAAAAGGAAGAGGAGAAGGAGGAGAAATTTTATCATAGCAGGACTTTCCCGGAGAAATGAAACGATAGATATTGCCTAGAAGTATGTGATGTGCATTCTTATACCAACATAGAGTGGAAAGTATGTCATTCTGAAGGCCTAATTAAAAACTTTAAAAAAAAGCAAGTAATGACACAGCAAGTACTAGCAAAAGAGAATTTCCGCTATACGTAGCCGGAAGAATTCCTCCCACAGGGCTACACAGGGTATGCTCACAGAGTCACACACAGCAGTATTCCGCTGTGAACTCTGTGAAAAACTCTGTGAAACTCTGTGGGAAACTCTTTCTCTGATGCGACAGCAAGTCATATAATAAGAACAGGTTATAAAACTGTCATTGGTAGTGAGTCTTCGAACGAAGAATCGAAACATGATGATGTCGTAACAGCATAATTGTACAACAAGTTTCGATTCTTCACCCTCCGAAGGGTTCAGAATGACAGCGATGTTCTAAATATGGTACTATTACATTCATAACTGTATTATCTGCAATGACACTTTTGTTTGCAATCTGTTTCGGTTGGTCCTTGTTTTTTTGATTGGTTGAATCAATTTCATTCCACAAACCGAGGGAATTGACGGGATGCTATACTCTCGGGCTTGACCCATATACCGAGGGCATCGCGAGGACGTGATACTCTCGGGCTTGACCCATATACCGAGGGCATCGCGAAGACGCGATACTCTCGGGCTTGACCCATATACCGAGGGCATCGCGAAGACGCGATACTCTCGGAAGAGAGGGCCTTCTATCTATTGTAATAGTTATACGCTTGAATTATTTCCCGTACTTCATTCACCGGGTTGCGGGCGAATCCCTTGAGAGTAAATTTCATGTGGTTGATGTATTGTTTGTACTCGTTTGCTGTGCTTTTGAGCTTGGCTTCATTCCAACCGGACGGCGCGACAGACGGCGGGAAATACGCTTTCAGCGGCTGATAGCGCGGTTGGTCGAGGATTGTCTGGCGTGCGAGTTCGAGCTCCCGGACTTGTTCTTCGAGAATTTGATTATACATTCTCACTTTGTCGTCACTCAGGCGTTCGCTCTTCCCTTCTTCCTTTGTACTCCACTCGATTTCAAGATGGAGCAAGGTATGCAGATCATTCTGTTCATACGCTGCGGTCAGGCGTTTCATCAAGTCTTCTTTCTCGGCAATTTTCTCGGCATCACGTTCGAGGTCCGGGTGGAATACTTTTGCTAAACTCTTGTAGATTTTTCCGATGCCCGTAGTTCGGAGTTCTGCTTTTTCCTGTTCTCGTGCGTCCTTGGCTCGCTGTTTTTTAGATTTCTCTTTCGCACTCTTCCGCGCGTTCTGTTCTTGTTCTTTTTGCTTCACCGCATGGTGATATTCATGCATCTTCCGCGCTACTTCTTCATCGTTCATTTCGGGTGAGAGGTCATCGAGAGGAATATTCACGCCCTCGCTATCGAACATTTCCTGCATTGCTTTCCGCTTGTCTTCCTTTTTTTGCTGTTGCACTTCGGCATACGTTGCTCCATGTGCTTCTTCGAAAATCTCCCGCAATTCATCATCGAGTTTCATGAACGGAGCAATGCCCGAGAGCTCGGAGATAAAGTACTGCCGGAGAATCTTTTTATCGCCTTTATTGATAAGTTTTTGTTCGCAATAGACGGGATATATTTTCTTGAGAATTTCCGCCCGAAGGTGTGCAATTTCCTGAAGTTTTGGAAATACTTTCTTCGAATAATACTGCAGGCATGCATCGAGCCGGGTGGTGATTTCTTCATTCTGCCGGCGGAGATGTTCGATTGCCAACACCAACCGATTAAATGCTTTCTGATCATCACTCAGCGCAGCCCCCGGAGAATCACTGATAATCAAGGATTTGGAAGCGCTTTGTGAATCGATGGGTAGCATGATGTGTTTGGGATGGATGGGGAATTATTTTGGGTGCAAAAATAAGGGTTTTACTCCTGAGAGTATCATTTCCTCATGATGCTCTCAGTGTGCGTGCTTGTCCTCCTGAGGGTATCACTTCTTAGTGATGCTCTCAGTGTTCCTGCTTGACCAACCTGCTTGACCACTGAGAGCATCACTCGGAAGTGATACTCTCAGGCTAGTCCTCCTGAGAGTATCATTTCTTCATGATGCTCTCAGTGCCAGTGCTTGACTAAACCTGCTTGACTAGTACCTGCTTGACCACTGAGAGCATCACTCGGAAGTGATACTCTCAGGCTAGTCCTCCTGAGAGTATCATTTCTTCATGATGCTCTCAGTGCGCGTGCTTGACTAAACCTGCTTGACTAGTACCTGCTTGACCACTGAGAGCATCACTCGGAAGTGATACTCTCAGAAGGATATTTCTCGTTTTTTTTGTAGTTTTGTCCTACCAATTATTCACCTTTTCATTTTCACTTACAATGGAGAAATCTCACTATGCCACGTCGCATTATCCTCCCCTACGCGCCCGGACTCAAGGAACGCGCCCGGGAATTACGCAATAACTGCACCCGTACCGAATATTTCCTCTGGCAATATCTCAAAGGTACATTCAACTCTCACTACGACTTCCACCGGCAAAAACCGCTCCTCTATTGGATTGCAGACTTCTACTGTGTGGAATTGCGCCTCGTTATCGAAATAGACGGAAGCATTCACACCACGACCGAGCAACGCGAAAAAGACTATTTCAAAGAAGAAGGACTGAATGAAGTAGGACTCAACGTGCTGCGATTCACGAATCATGATACGCTCTATCATACGAAGGATGTGCTCGCGATAATCAAGCAGTATATCCGGTGTTTTGAAACAAAAGACTGGGAGTATTTTACGGAGGAAGGTCGGTATTTGAATCGGCACACGCGGGCTTTGCCGGAGAGGGTGTTGAGAGTGGGGATTAATGATCCCGGGGTGGTGGTGCGGTTGCGGTAACCCACCCCTGCCACGGAACCCACCCCTGCCACGGAACCCACCCCTGCCCCTCCTGGGAGGGGTAAGAATCGTAGGGTGGGTTTTGGGTAGTAGGTTTTACTCGGTTTTGTGCAGTACTAACCGCCCTGCCTACGCCCTACAAACAGTGAGAAGGTGCGCGCCTGCGCACCGACGCACCAAGTCCACTCTCGGGAGGGGATTTAGGGGTGGGGGTATTTACCCCACCCCTGCCCCTCCGAGGAGTAGGGCTGTTACCTATAGAATCCGAAAGTCTATTGTCCCTGTGCGGCCTTATTTTTTAAAACTGTAATCTTTTAAATCCATGTCGCCTGATTCTTGGGTTGTCGTATATACCTGACCTATTCCTTTTGCAAAATAAGATTCTGAATACGTCATCAGTCTTTGCCCTGATGTAGGATATTGTAGGTATAAGCTGTTGCGAAGTACTACAATATCTTTATAGGTAACGCCGGACGGTGTCGTAAAGGTGTCTCTTTTCTCCTTCATTAATAACACATTTCGTAGGGGATAACCTGTAATTCCATCAATTCTGCTGTACTCTATCGTTTCTCCGATTGCTTTATTAAAATCAATGGAAACATACTCCTCTTCTCCTTCTATACCCAGAGTTATATTCGGTCCGAGTGCAATGATTTTATTATTCTCAATTCTGAAATACCCTTTGGATGTGGAATTTGAATACGTCGAAGTCAAGTACGATTTTCCATTTTTCATCTCTTCCGGACCAATAGTAAAACGATACGTGGGGGGATATCCTTTCATTGTAGAGGTGTATTCCCACCAATATCCTACTTTCATGGGAGAATAGCTTTGACTTTGGTCATTAGTATCTCCCGGGGCCACCGGATCATTCTTGGTACACGATGACAATACACCGACCATCACTATGGTAACAATCAACAAATATTTTTTCATATAACATTCTTCGAAATAGTTTACAAAAATACGTTTACCTCGATGTCTGCTTGTCACGGCTCGACCTTATTTTTTAAAACTATAATCGGTTAACTCCAGATTCCCCAATCCCGGAGTCTCTGTATACACATGTCCTATTCCCTTGGCATAATATGAATCGCTATAAGTCATGAGCATTAACCCAACGGAAGGGTAGTTAATATAGAGATTAACGCGCACAACAAGGACATCGCTATAGGTTACTCCGGTGGGAGTTGTAAACGAACTTTTTTTCTCTTTCATGATAATAGTATATTTCTGCGGAATACCTGATGATGCATTGATACTATTGAATTCTAATGAATCTCCGATAGCTTTGTTATAATCCATCGACAGGTATTCTGATTCATCATTTACCCCAAAATACGGATTGGGTCCGAGTGAATACACTTTGTTGTTCTCAACTCTGAAATATCCTTTCACTGTCGAATTGGTACTGGTTGACGTCATGTATGTTTTACCGTTTTTTACTTCTTCCGGACCAATTGTCGTGCGATATGTCGGTGGATATCCTTTAACAGTGGAAGTATAATCCCACCAATAACCTACTTTTAAGGGATAATAGCTTTGCGTTTGGTCAGTGGTGTCTCCGGGAGCAACAGGATCATTTTTTGTACAGGATGATACTACAACAGTGAGCATCAATGCAAATATCATGATATATTTTTTCATATTTTTTCTCAAATTGTGATAGAACGTAGTTGAAGGAATTGTTGGTTGTCTGCCTGAATTCTCTTGTTCATGCAGGCAAGCGCCTGTCAAGATATGCAGTGCGAATGTGTGAATGCGCGAATTGTAGGATAGTGCGTGAGCTGATTAGTGCGACGATGTGGAAATACTGTGTGATTGCCAGGCAGTCACCCAAAATGGGCCTGCGCTACACAGGTGACATTGTACGCGTAATGGAGCAAGCGCTTCGGAACAGAGCTCAAGACCTTGAAGGGGTGTGAACTTCTTCAAGGTCTTTGCTTCTCTTCACTGATGTGATTATTGTAATTTCACTGTGAACTTCCCATCCGTAACGCGTCGTTTATTTGTCGTATCGCTGCTATTGATAGCAGTAAAGTCGAATGTACCTTCTGCCATTGTCGAGGTGAGCTTGGTGATATGAATTGTTCCATTATCCCAACTGCTACCATAAGCGGTGGACCATGTTTTCGAACCGTCCGTAATTGTGGCGGTATTAAATCTGAACTGTGCGTCGAATCCACGGGATCCTGTATCGGATAATTGTGCTACCGACAAGCCAATCGTCAGTCCATTGGCATAGCCACTCAGTGTAAAGGGCTGCAGTCCGCCCAGTGACTTATTCGATGCCACGGCTGTAGCAGTGCCATCCCAGGCAGTGCCATCCACCTTGGCAGTGAATGTGTATGAATCGGTGCTAGTGGACGTCGATGAATCCTTGGCGCACGACGTAAACATAAGCAGTCCCACCAAACCGAGGGACAATAGGAAACGAACTTTTACCATAAAAATACTCCGGAAAATGTAAAAAATGTATCTACCTGCGGCATACATTACCGCGGTACGCAAAGATATGTTTTTTTGTGTGCTTGGATAGCATACAAAGGGGGTTTCTCAGAAAAAAATATCGTTCTTACTCCAACTTCCTCCTGAGAGTACCACTTCGGCGTGCTGCTTTCCATGAGCCACGCTCGACGAACCTGCTCATGACCACTGAGTCCATCACGAAGAGAGATACTTCAGAAAGATTCCATGTGATTATTGGAGGTTTGGTTTACTATTTTTTACTTTTTCGTGTTGGTTTGTGGGGAGAGGGCTTGTTATGCGCACTACACCACGCCTGCCACGGAGCCCACCCCTGCCCCTCCAGGGAGGGGTAAGAATCGTAGGGCGGGTTTTGGGTAGTAGGTTTTACTCGGTTTTGTGCAGTACTAACCGACATACCTACGCCCTACAAACAGTGAGAAGGTGCGCGCCTGCGCACCGACGCACCAAGTCCACTCTCGGGAGGGGATTTAGGGGTGGGTTTGTGGGTGTTTAACCCACCCCTGCCCCTCCAGGGAGGGGTAAGAATCGTAGGGCGGGTTTTGGGAAGTGGGTTTTACTCGGTTTTGTGCAGTACTAACCGACATACCTACGCCCTACAAACAGTGAGAAGGTGCGCGCCAGCGCACCGACGCACCAAGTCCACTCTCGGGAGGGGATTTAGGGGTGGGTTTGCCGGTGTTGCATGGTTAATTCCCCTAATAAATTGTAATTTTGCCGCACATTCAAATTCACATCATTCTCTCTCTAACACACAAAAACCCTATGGCACTTAGCTGGAACGAAATCAAAGACCGCGCTCTCGCTTTCTCGAAAGAATGGGCCACCGCTCAGAACGAAGACGCCGAAGCCAAACAATTCCTCGTTGAGTTCTTTCATGTCTTCGGTATCTCTAATCGTAAAGTCTCGACGTTCGAACATCGCGTCAAGCGGCTCGATGCTTCCGATGGCTATATCGACCTCCTCTGGAAAGGTACCATCCTCGTCGAAATGAAATCCAAAGGCAAAAACCTCGACCGCGCCTTCGCTCAGGCAAAAGAATACTTGCATGGACTCAACGATCATGAATTGCCACGGTATATACTTGTCAGCGACTTTTTTGAGTTTCGGTTGTATGATTTGGAATCTGATACCAAAGAAGATTACCTCCACTTCCACCTCCCCGACCTCGTCCACAACGTCCAGCATTTCGGCGCACTTATCGGGTACCAAAAGAAGATATTCAAAGAACAAGACCCCGCCAATATCAAAGCCGCCGAACTCATGGGCAAGCTCCATGACCGCCTCAAAGAAATCGGCTATGACGGCCATGCCCTCGAAGTCTATCTCGTGCGCCTGCTCTTCTGCCTCTTTGCCGAAGATACTGCTATCTTCACCAAACAACAATTCCAGGACTTCATCGAACAACGCACCAACATCGACGGAAGTGACCTCGCTGCACGCCTGCAAGAGCTCTTCCAGGTCCTCAACACTCCAGAAACCAAACGCTTCAAGAATCTCGATGAACAGCTCGCCGAATTCCCGTACGTCAATGGCAAGCTCTTCGATGAATTCCTCCCCATCGCCAGCTTCGACAGCAAAATGCGCCTCGCCCTGCTCGACTGCTGCTACCAAGACTGGAGCAAAATCTCGCCCGATATCTTTGGGTCAATGTTTCAAAGCGTGATGAACCCCGTCGAACGCCGCAATCTCGGCGCGCACTACACAAGCGAAACAAATGTGCTCAAAATTATCAAGCCGCTCTTCCTCGACGAACTCCGCGCAGAGTTCGAATCCTGCAAAAGCAACAAAACCAAGCTTCAGGAATTCCATCGCAAGCTCGCCTCCCTCAAATTTCTCGATCCCGCCTGCGGATGCGGCAATATCCTCGTGATTACGTACCGGGAATTGCGGCTGCTGGAGCTTGATATTCTCCGCGTGCTCTACAAAAACAAAATCGTGACCAGTATCGAAACCATCGTCTATCTCGATGTGGATATGATGTATGGTATTGAATACGAAGAGTTTCCGGCGCGCATAGCAGAAGTGGCAATGTGGCTCATCGACCACCAAATGAATATGCTCATCAGTATCGAATTCGGAAAGTATTTCGCACGGCTGCCCCTCAAAAAAGCAGCAACAATTGTGCATGGTGACGCGTTGATTCTTGAATGGGAGTCAGTAGTACCGCCCAAAAAACTTTCATATATTTTAGGGAATCCACCATTCATTGGCTCTAGTTTAATGAAGGCGTCTCAGCGTGCTCAAATTATAAATCTCTTCGATAAATCTGAAGGAAGTGGTGTTCTCGATTATGTCAGCGGATGGTATATTAAAGCAGCCAAATATATTCAAGGTACAGCAATCAAAGTTGCTTTTGTTTCGACAAACTCCATAGTGCAAGGAGAACAAACTAGTATTCTTTGGAAGCAAATGATGATAAAGTATAACATTGTCATCCATTTTGCTCATAGGACTTTTAAATGGCAAAATGAAGCGAAAGGAAATGCTGCTGTGTATTGTGTTATAATAGGTTTCGCAAATTATGATACGGTAAATAAAAGCATCTTTGAATATGAAGATATTCGTGGTAATGCCCATGAGATTAAAGCTAAAAATATTAATCCGTACCTAATTGATGCAAAGAACTTATTTGTTTCCAATAATTCTGCACCTATATGTAAAGTACCCAAAATGGCTTATGGTAATAAACCAGTCGATGGTGGAAATTTAATACTCTCTGATATTGAGAAAATAGAATTCTTGAGAATTGAGCCCAATGCTGAACCATATATTAAACCTCTTATCTCAGCAAGAGAGTTTTTGAATGGAGAAAAAAGATGGTGTTTATGGTTAGTTGATATTGAGCCATCTAAGCTCAAAAGTCTTCCTCATGTTTTAGAACGTGTAAAGAAAGTGAAAGAAATGCGAGAAGCTAGTAAAGATGCAGGAGCAAGAAAACTCGCGACACGCCCGACTCAATTCAGAGATGTAAATAATCCATCTTCTTTCATAGCAATTCCATGTCATAGTTCTGAAAATAGAACATATATTCCGATGGGATTCTTTGATAAGAATTCAATCGTAAGCAATTCTTGTCAGTCAATTCCAAATGCATCTCTCTATCATTTCGGCATTGTAACCTCGATGATGCACATGGCATGGGTAAAATCTGTATGCGGAAGATTAGAAAGCAGATTCCGCTACTCCAAAGACATCGTGTACAACAACTTCCCATGGCCTGAATCTCCCACACCGAAGCAGATTAAAGCGATAGAGCAAGCGGCGCAGAAGGTTTTGGATGCGCGGGCTGCTTTTCCGGGGAGTTCGCTTGCGGTGTTATACGACCCGCTTTCGATGCCACCGATTCTCGTCAAAGCGCACAATGAATTAGACAAAGCGGTGGACAATGCCTACCGCGCGCAACCCTTTGTGAATGAGGCGAATCGCATGGTATTTTTGTTTGAGTTGTATGAGCGGTATGTGGGCGGGATGTTTGTGGAGGAGAGGAAGAAACCAAAGAGAAAGGATAAGCAGGGGTAAACCTCCTGAGAGTATCACTTCTTCGTGATGCTCTCAGTGTTCCTGCTTGACCAACCAGCTTGCCCACTGAGAGCATCACTCGGAAGTGATACCCTCAGACTTCTCCGTTTGCCCACTGAGAGCATCACTCGGAAGTGATACCCTCAGACTTCTCCGCTTGACCACTGAGAGCATCACGAAGAAGTGATACTCTCAGAAGAATGCGCATTCACCTTCAATTTAGATTCACATAATTATAACCATGAAAGCATGAAGCTATGAAAGATTTAAAAGAATATCATCGTTTTATTGATGAAGCGGGCGACTCAACGTTTTACCTCAATGGAAAGAAATCTGCCATCGGTACTGAGGGAGTGTCTCATTCATTCATTTTGGGAATGGTAAAGATATCCGAGCCATTAAAAATTGTCCGTGAGAAAATCATATCGTTACAACATCAAATTGCTGCAGACCCTTTTTATGATGTACCGAGTGTTATAAAGAAGAAAGCACGTGGTGGATATTATCTGCATGCAACAGATGATTTGCCTGAAATCAGAAAACAATTTTTCGATCTCATTAACACGATTGATTGTTCTCTTGAAGCAGTTGTCGGGCGCAAAAGTATAGAACGATTTGAAACCCGGCATAAAGGAAAAGAGGAGTATTTTTATGCTGATTTACTTTCCCATTTACTGAAAAACAAATTTCAGCGGTTTGACAAATTAGTATTGAACATTTCCGAACGTGGTAAAAGCACCAAACACACAAATTTGAATTTAGCATTATTAAAAGCCAAACAGAGATTTGGCGAGCGAAGAGATACGCAAGAGATTAAAACGAATGTTTTATTTGAAGTACTTTCACCCACCCGTGAGCCGCTGCTCAATTTAGCAGATTATTTGTGTTGGGCAGTGCAACGTGTATTTGAGCGAGGAGAGATTAGATATTACAATTTGGTACGAGAGAAAATATCGTTGGTGATTGACTTGTATGATACTGATAAAATCAGTGGTTGGAAAAATCATTATGACAGTAAAAAGAACCCCTTAACTGCCCAAAATAAAATAAGCCCACATATACACTAAGATTGAAAAGAATCCAATCGACGACATGGAGTCGGCGTTCATGTATTGCAAGCCCATACAAAAATAAGCAAAAAGCGATAGAAATACAACATAGTTAGAAATAAAACTCAATACGTCCCGGCAGGTTGTACCAACCTAACGGACTGGAACCTGCTTTTGACCACTGAGAGCATCACGAAGAAGTGATACTCTCAGAAGAATGCGCGGGCTGCATTTCCGGGGAGTTCGCTTGCGGAGTTATACGACCCGCTTTCGATGCCGCCAATACTTGTCAAAGCGCACAATGAATCCGGGCAAAGCGGTGGACAATGCCTACCGCGCGCAACCCTTTGTGAATGAGGCGAATCGCATGGTGTTTTTGTTTGAGTTGTATGAGCGGTATGTGGGCGGGATGTTTGTGAGCGAGAAGAAGGGGAAGACTCGGAAGGTTAAGTAGGAATAGGTTGAGTAGGTTTTGATTTTGGGGCAGAATGTTTTCTGCCCCTTTTTTTGTGTCGTGAGGTAATTGAGGCTGATGTTGTTGGGTATATTATTGTAGCATGAGTGTTGGAAGAGTGTTTAGAGGTAGAGAAAATAAACCTCGAATTATAAAGGGCTTAAATTCTTTAGCTTATTAGTAGTTTACCATTGAATCCTGAGTGTCCAACACTGACAACAACTTCATAATTTGTTATTTTTATATCTGTTAGAACAATTTCTTCATTTTCATCTAATATGGTGACTTGAGGTTTATATCCTTTGTCATGTTTAACTGTTAGTGATTTATCTTTAAAATCACTTGATGTGAAGTTAATTTCCAATGGCTTGTTTTGATTAATTGGTATTTCAAGCTTTGAAGTATCAAAATGTTTGCTTTCATTGATAATATTTTCCCACGGCATTTTTCCAAGTCTAATCCAGTCTATTGCTGCAATTAAATGAGCGAATGCAATTCCAAATGCGATACTCTCCGATTTTACAACTTGGTAACCAGAATTATCTCTTTCAAATAAATGAAATAGTGTTGGCTTGTTTATACCATCTTTCTTATAAGCTGTACTCATAAAATTGTTATTTCCTGCAACGATAAGCTCAGGAAAAAACTCGGATTCCTGAGTATTTATTTTATCAAGCTCACCTCTTAAAAATTCGTCGATTTCTTCGGTATTAGTACTTGTGTTTTTAAGACCATATCTTGAAAATATCATTGTAAATATCGGATTCCTATAATCCGGTAAATGTTCAATCTGATATGGAGGTCTTAAATCTGTATCAAAGTAAGGATCAGTTTGATATAATTTTCGCTTATCTCTCTTTTTACAAAGCTTTTTAGCTTCGATTATTTGAGACATTGATTTTGTAAATGCCTCAATCGTCAAACTATGTTTCGCTTCTATATAAGCATATACAGCTTCAATAGGTATTTGCTCTTTTATTTCAAAATTATCCTGTTCAAGTAATCGCAATGTAGGGAATCTATCCCTGTCGTAAATTATAATATCATCTCCCGCTTTTTCGCCGGAAGCACTCACAACAAATCCCCTGCATATTCCATATTTATTTGGTAAGAAATCTCTGAGTATTTTACACAGAGCGATTTCAAATTCAGGTCCTAAGTCAAAATTATACTCAGTGGAAATGTCATCGAACTTTTTAATGATTTTGCTTGTCAGTTTTAGTACGTAGTCGTCGTAGAGCATGGTATTTGGTTGATAGTGTTAGACTTCAGTAGATAAAAAAATTGAATTCAACGCGTTATATACGAAAGCTGCATTTATTGAGTGAATTTGTTTACTTGATGTTTTCTAAAAAAGTAAATTCATTGTGTTGTACCGTGTCAAGGTTTAACAATTTAAAATAGTCAAGACCGATTAAAGTTAACTTCATTATCCCAGGAGCAACGTCTGATGTGTCAAGCATTGTAGAATTATCATTCCTGCAAATTAGTCCTTGTTTATCCAGTAGTATAAAATCTTGCAATAAAAACTCCGTTTCTGTGATTACCATTTCATATTTACCTCTGAGATCATATGTTCTTAAAGAAAATTGATTATTCACGTTTTGGCCAACCAGTGATAATATTAACAATTGTCTATAAGTAAATTGTTGAACTGAGTTTAGTATCTGATTGGCGTTATTAGGATCAACTGTATTATCGAATGCAACATTCTTATAAATATTCGAAATATATTTAATTTTCTTTTCTTCAAATTCGTTTTTACATTTAAGTAGAATTCCTTCGAATAGCTCATCTGCTTTGCTTCTATTAATTTGATCAGGTTCAAAGAATCCGTCTTGACGCAATATTTGACCGCTGTTAATTTTATCTTGTACTCCCAAAATAGTCAGACCAGCCGCTGCACCTACTCTAGCTTGTTCTCTATCGGATAAAGCCCTATTGGCAAACTCACTCAAAATTCTACTAATTATTACACCTGCTACACCACCTCCGATTGCTCCAGCAGGTCCACCAAGTAAGCCTATTAGCCCACCAATTCCGGCTCCAAATGCATCTGCACCTGTTTTTAAAAGAGCTAATGATTTACTTTTTTTTTTCATAATTATGCTTCATTTAAACAACTTAACTTTCGACATTGACTATACTAAACCAAGTCTTTGTATTTTAGATATCCGGTTTAATAATAATATCTACCACGAAATCTTCACCTTCTTGATTTAGGTCATTTTGTATTCCTTTGGGATTCGTAATTCTTCCTTCAGGATCATAAGTAAAACAAATCAATCTTTTACAATCAGGATGAGCTTTGTACTTAGCTTTGTCTTCAATTAGTTGCTTACCAAGTTCTTTGTCGGTTAAGCCTTGTCTAGTCATTTTCACTTCTATTACTAATTGTTCCTCCTTCAGTAAAAAATCCATTCTAGAAGATCCTCCGGCATAGCTGGGAGTCCACTCTTCCTTTCTAATATCATTGAAGTGGATTTTAAGTAAACAATGAAGTAAGTCTTGAACATCATATTCATCTTGAACGTCTAAGGTATCCCTTGAGTTATAACGTTTCCTCAATTGTATCACTACAGAGTGGAATTTTTCAAAAATTAATTTGATTAAGTCGCCATGTGTAATTGGCTTTTCTTTTTGTTTTGGAGTAGTCGTATAACAAGACTTTAGAGCTGCAATTAGCCTTGTATGTTCCTTTTCAAAATCTTGTTGTTCATTACCATTAATTCGTCGATCGTCAAATTTTTTAAACAACCTATAAGAGGAACTATTTTCACCGAAGTTTTGAATGATAAAGTCTTCTATAGTCGCAATCCAAGCAAGCAATTCGACCGATGGCTTACTATATACACCATATTGGTTATGTGTACAGTTATTATGAAAATTGAATACCATTCCCTGCTTTACTAGCTCGTCAATTTTATCTTTCATTACCTTTGTCCGTGTTATATATAAAATAGTTTATGTCCTGTCTGTTATTTCAACTGACAATAAACACTTACCGATGAAACGTCTGCATGAAGTGTTATAACAGCGCTAATTTACTTGCTATTGTAACCAAATCCCGAAAGAATCTTCACACCCAAGCTATTGAATTATAATGACGCTCATAAGAGTATTATCTAAGTGATCAAAATCATTATCAGCTGTCATTAATGGAACATCCAAAGCGAGGGCTGTCGCAGCTGTCCATACGTCGTTTTTGCCCATTTTTTTTGCTGAGCCCTTTAGCATAACTCCATTATTATCAGGTAGTATTCTTTGTGAGTATGCATCTATTCTGCTATAAGAATCGATTAACAGATCGTCGGTATTTGAAATATCCACGTAAATTACTTTTTCAAGAAATGATCGCAGAGCTTTACACCGTGGCTCTCCCCATCCACGTTTAATTTTCAATGCTTCTAATTCAGCTTTCGTAACAACAGATACTATGATTGCTACATTACTATCATATTGATTGATTGCTTCGATACATTTTAATCCTTGTTGTTTCCCTCTCAGGATATGTAAAACTATGCAGGTGTCAATTACTAGGTACTTCATTACTTAAGCCCTTGGAGTAATTCGGCAAATTCTTCGTCCGTTTCATCTCCCGGCCACATACCGACAATTTCAGAAAGAGGATTTAGTTTTTTTCCTTGCTTGGCTTGGAATAACAACTGCTGACGCGCTGTCATCGCATTCGGACTCTTAGAAAACAACCTGTCATTTACATTCGGACTTCTAAATTCTTGTATGTCAATAAAACTTAATCGTCCGTTCGGTTTATAATGTGCTTTTCCTGTTATCGTAACTTCTTTCCCCATAAATTCCACCATACGCTGAATGAGATCACTGTCATTAGAAAATACATGCACAATTCCTTGTGCTGTTTGTAATCCTAATTTGCCTTTCGATACTTTCATTTCATCAAGCTGCCCGTTCACGATTACTTTTCTGGGTTCGGGAATACTTTCTTCCAAATCACTGATTGTATTAAAATCTGCTTTCGTTAATCGTACCTCGGGAATACTTCCTCTATTCGACAAATACATAACTTGATTATTCCCTGTAAAATTTCTTTTAAACTTCATTAATGATTTTAACAAGGGCTTGTCTATATCGGCATCCTCTTTTTCCTCGCTTAATGCCGCTCGAAAAGTATCTATGACTAATGACATGGGTGTCATTTGCAATACCTCGTCCTTTGGCTTGAAGATTTCATATTGCAACCCAATGATAGTACTGGCAAACTGACGGCAATCAATCGTCAGCAATGTTCCCTTTTCTTCATCACCCACAATGCTTCGTAATTTAAGCTCCAATGCTTTTTTTATTTGTTTGTCGGGCGTGATTTCACTAAATCCATGCAGACGTAGCATCAACGCCATTGTCGCAATTTCTTTTGTTGACGCAGTCAACAAATTCAAACGATCAAACTCCATGAGACCGTTGTCTTCTTCTTCTCCAACTATTTTTATATCGTAATTCATTGTCGTAGTATAAAGTAAATTGATGGGTACAATCGGCAATTTGGTGTGTTTCATGAGAGTATCAGAGAGTAATATTGGTGTGAAAGTCTATAATTTACAATGACCAACTTCTGCCACAAAAATATAGAAACGCAATGAATTTTTCCAGACTTTTCTTTCCTTTATATGAATTATGCGCATGTCTAAACAGCTTTAGGAGCTATCCTTACCCCAGAATATATACAACCCCTCAATAATCTGACCAACTCAGCCACTATACCCATGATTTTTCAGGAAATCATCTCTTCATTCATTACATTATAACAAACATATCACTCGGCAATGCCAACTGTGTGTCAGTAGTACGTTACTGACTCTACATAAATATCCCCAGATCCTCGATGAGGACTTGGGGGAAGGTAGTTTGGGTTTACTAAGAGCTTTGTTCCGTTCTTTTCAGATGATGACAGTTTTTTTATGCAGATAATTAAGGGCTTTAGTAACAGCACCCCGGACATTACAATCATTTGATATAACACGAAGCCTTGCTACTATATAAAATTGCATGCTTCTGCGTTTGCTTTCATTAGTGCATAAACAGCGGAAGAGCCAATTGGTACAGATGGATGATAGCATGTTATTACTTTTCTATCTCCCCAAATTCCTGCATAACAACCATATCCCGTTGGTTGTAAAACGCCATCACCGACTATCTCATGCGCAAGATTTACATTCGAGAAGAAGAAAACAATATGAGTTGGAGCAATTTGATCAATTTGTGAGAGAATTGTTTCTTTGTTTTCTCTAATGTGTTTAAGAAGTGCTGTATCTTTTGAAGTTTGAAGTCCTCCAGTTTTTTTGACATTAATAAAGGCAATCCTTCGCAAGGTTTCTAATTGAAGCTGCCCTTTTCGCTCGTATTGTTTACTATCTTTTTCGACAGTAATGTCATCATGTTTTCCGAATCCATGCAGCAATCCATAAGCAAGTTCTGCGACTCTATGAGAGAAGGGATAGGATGGTATTTCGCTGCTCCATACTTCAATAAAAGAGGAATCTTTTGAATTGTCTTCTTTACTCGAATTAGGTTCTTTTGCGATGAAGAGAATTTTCTTTGGTTCTTTTGCGAATTGTTCAGGGCATATTATGCCATCTTCGTATTTGCTCATGATTATGTCTTTTATTTAGTACTTGAATTTGTTTTTTAGTGATTTGTTGTCCGTCATACCTGTAGGTAATTTGCACAATGAGACTACATAACTTTCAACTAACTATGAAGATATTTAAATAATAGGATATAAGAGATTTTCTTTACAATTGGTTGAGTGACCTCACTTCTCAGCAAAATCCTACAAGTATTACAATGGTCTTTAAATACTCTTCAACTGTTAAATCTACCGATGATTACTCCAACAAGTTAGTATAATAATTTTAAAATTGCGTCCAATGGCTGCTCAATATCTATAGAAGTATTCCATATCGGATAGGCATTAGAACGAATTTCCCTTGCAATTCGAAAGTTTGGAACTATTTTAAACCAAGCATCACCACAAAACGGTATTAAAACATTAGAAGTATTTAATCGAACGCCTAAACTAGAATATATATTTTTTTCTTTTAGGGATAAGTATCCAACTTCAAAATACCAATCTAGCCAACTTTGAATCTGAGGAATATATGTAGCCGACACCCCAATTTGGACTGATACATCTTCGGAGCGAATATTCTCAAATGATTCATTTATTGATGTCGCACCAACCTTTAATCCTAATTCAAATGATGCATCCCTTGCGTAATAATTATCATAGAAGCCAAGTCCTCTGAGTTCTATAATTAAACCTGCTCTTCCTTTAAAAGGAGCCACATAATTCACAAGATGAATGCCGGTACGGTTGGTGACCATTCCGTGTGAATTTGGGTAATCTATATTCTTTTCGATTGTAGGGCTTGTTGCAGCTATATGTGCTTTTGCCCTCAAGTCATTTATTTCTTCAACAGATGTGCAAAATGGTATTGGAATAATGCTAAGTGCCTTGTATTCTGAAAAACAGAATTTCAATCTTTTCTCTTCATCTTTCTGAGTTGTTAATTCATATATCGGTGAATGTTTACTCGTATCAGTATAATATGACCATATTTCTTGGAGTGAAAACTCGCAAGCAGAAACTGCATTATTATAATTTGGGGAGTTTCCATCATTAGATACAATATAACTTGAATAATCTCCCCCCGGTCTGAACATTTGTCCATCACCATATATTCTCCACGAATCTCCTTGCAGATTCCTAACATCTAGACCTAGTTTCCCATAAAAATCATGCAATGCTTTGTCTGAAATAGATGCTAATGGAAATCTCGACCGAGGTACTACCATATGACCTGCAGAAAAAGCATCTTGTAGGAAGTGATCCGCAAAAGCATTAAAATAAAGTGCATATGTCATTTCAGATTTACTGATATTCCGAGTAGATAAGTGAATTCTAGCACGATACGCCAACTCACACGCAAATGTATGTAATACTATATACTTTTCGATTAAGGAATACTTAGCGAGTATAGTACCTACAAGCATCCCATAGTTTGTTGAGAAATCAAAATTATAGGTGTACAATGGAAATTGATATCTACTATCCACTAGGAAATTTTCGAAATTATCAAATCTCTCAAAGATATCTTTATCAATATTATTCTTAAAAGACTTACCATATTTATAGAAGTGTGATAGGTCATTAATTGCTAAAGTAGCGTATCTACTTTCTATGCTATTTAGGATTAAGTCATCTGCTTCATTTCCACCTCTTTTTTGCATTTCCCGGTGGTAATTGAGTACTTCTTTAATGAGTGATAACTCTGACGAAAGTCCAAACAACAAATCCCTTGGATTATCTACATGATCACCCGACAGCCCGTTTAATTCACCATAACTCACAGAATTTACATGAACTTGTTTTGTAGCTATGCTTGGTGTACCTAGTACTTCAAGATGAATATCTTGGTTTATTATATTTGTATCTTCGTCATTTATTTTTATGTTGAAAAGCTTTCTAACCCGTTCATATTCTTGAGGAGGAATTTTTTTTAAAAACCGTTTAAAAGCGTCATCGCCAATTGCTCTATGCTCGGAAAATTTACCTGCTTGGCTACTTTGAACTGTCAAGAAACAAATAGCAGTCATAAGTAAAGAATAGATTGTGAGTTGTTTTAAATTTGTGTAATTGTTACTCATAATTTATATATAAAACAGGATTAATGAAATAGATTTATAGTGTTCTGCATCAAAATTTTCATGGAGAATTTCGAGAGTTCAAATGCCCAAGAAGGGCGAAATATCAATAGAAAATACGTCCAAATATTTTAATTGAGCTCCACCTGAGCGGTATAATGAGAGTTTCTGACTTTTTAATGTCGCTCCGATGGAGCTTTTATAACTCGTGTTTGGTACGATTTCTATTATGATTTAGCGCCGATGGAGCTGAAAACAAGGATAATAATATTGGTACGGAAACCCTAAATCAAATTAAATCGATTCTTTTCAGAAATATGGAGGATTAGTTTTTTTTGTCTATTTTCATTGACAGAAAAATAACAAATAGCACATTAAAAGAATTCACATTTTTTGCATCATACATAGTGGAAATCTTGTAAAAAATGATTTGAACTTAGATTTAAAAACCTTTTAGCTCCTATTTGATTTATTTAGCAGGCAAATAAAGCCGCCGTAATATCTATAGTGTACGGCGGCTCAACTTATATGAATAATAATACATACAATGCTATCTAATTCGTAATATTCGTTAGAGTTGTTACTGCTTGAATATGAAGATATACCCCTCCTAAACTACTTATAGCATTTGGAGCTCCAACAAAAAAATCTGTCGTATTCAATCCAACGTTATAGTATCCAATCGCTACCAAGCCATTTAATAGAGAGGCACCGAGCCCATAACCAAGTCTGCCTTTAATGACTTTCCCACCATTTAATGCACCGCTTGTAACGACAGTTGCTTTTTCATTAAACTCAATGGTTGAACCAGCCGAAACAAACAACTGAAATGCAATAATATTTGTAAATAAATTTGTTTCTAGCCCGATTGTTGCGCCATCTGCAAACTTAAACTCACTAATTGGATTGCTAGGATCAGGATTAAAATATCCGATTTTAGGCTCTAAAATGAGCCTAACTCCATTCAAATAGTCTCTATTGACATTAAAACTTGTTGTAAATGGCTGTTTCAACCAAGTTGTTGTACCAGCACTTGTACTATTTACAAATGTCGAAGCACTAACTTGTGATTTCAGATTACCAAATGAGATTAGGAAACAGTAAGAAAAAGTAATAACTAATAGTATTCTCTTCATAATGTTACCAATTGTAAACTGTTGCATAATAATTTCCTTCTAATTACTCGCCTACTCTAAAACCCGGTTTTCGGCAACCCCGTATAAAGTAAATTAAGTACTGCCATGGAAGAGCGCACTCCCCCATCGCTGCCGCGCGTCTGTGTGTGTGTTGTGTCGTTGATTATGTTGTAGGTTTTGTGCTCATCGTCCTCCCTGGCAAAGTGGATGAATGATGGATGGTCGTGGCGCGCGCGTCATAGAGCCGGGTCTGTCAGTAGTGGAGGAGATTGAAGTCGGGATGGGAGAGATTAGCGTTGGGATCGGAGCCATCACCCTCTTGCCGGGAGCAAGAGGTGTGTGTGCCTGTGTTGCCTGTGTCAATGTCGTGACGTTCATCATTGCCGGAGTATGGAGGGGTCGGATCATTATTGTGGTCGTCTGTAGTATGGGCATTGATGAGATGTTGTTTTCGGCGGAGTGCCGGAGAACGTTGTTGTAGTTGATGTAGAGAAAGAGTTTGTCATTGTATGGGAGAGTCTTCAACGGAAGAATCGCCGCATGTTGATTACCGAGAAGCATGAGACCTACTAGCACGTTTCGATTCTTCGCCCGAGGACGGACTCAGAATGACAGCAATCGGATAGTGCTACCGACACAACATTTCACCGTTCCGTTGTATCGCCGTTTCTACCCGCAAAATTATGGAGCGGTGGAAAGCATCCATTACTCAATTATTACTCAATTTTTGTTAAATAAGAAGTACTTTTCTTCCTGAGAGTATCACTTCTTCGTGATGCTCTCAGTGCAGTCCTCCTGAGAGTATCACTTCTTCGTGATGCTCTCAGTGCGCATGCTTGACCAACATACTACCGGGTGTTTAACCCACCTCTGCCCCTTTAACCCACCCCTGCCCCTCCGAGGAGGGGTAAGAATCGTGGGGTGGGTTTTGGATGACTTTTGTGTAGTGCTGACCGTCCTACATACTACGCCCTACAAAACAGTGCGAAGGTGCGCCAGCACCCCCGCACCAAGTCCCCTCTCGGGAGGGGATTTAGGGGTGGGTTCCTGCGAACCCATCCTTCACTGCCTTCTCATAAGCTGCCTTCAGCTTCACATCATACTGATTCTGCGCATACCCCGCTCCGTTGTAGCGGAGGGCGAATTGTGCCCAGTTCCTGGCTTGGAGTTCATCGACTAAGTGATTGGCAGTGATGAACCTGCAGAATGCTTCGAGGTGGGCTGCTTCGTTTTTGTAGAGGGATTGCACGAAGGCGGCGACGGACTTGTAACCGAGGGTTTTCCAGTGAAAACCCATGATCTGAAACATTCCCCACGATGCTGATGACTGCGCTGCATTGCTGTGAATGCCGATCGCTTCATTCAGCCGGTCGTATTCGGCGGCGCCGCCTTTGTAGAATTCTTTTGTCCATTTTTTATAGAGAATCGTGCGGTGCGATGCGGCAAGAGGTTCGGGATTGATGCCCACACTCATGAGCTGCTTCCAGAAAATATGACCTTCAAAGAGGATTTTCGGACGTCCGTCGGCGAGGAAACCGCGTCCTCCTGCTTCGACGGTTGCTACGGCTTTCATGGCTGCGGGGGCGATCTGTACCTGCTGCGCTGCTGCGATAATATCCTGCGCCGTGAGCTGCTTCTGTTCCTGCACTGCGACATCGGCAAGCACACCGAGCGTAGGGTGAAGCGCCTCCGGCGCATGAAAGCCACGCGCAATGGCCGCACTCACCGTCGCCTCATTTGCTTCGCCTGTCTGCTGCAAGTGCTGCTGCAGCTGAAATGCCTTCGTCGCGGCAACGGTCTTGTCGAGGTAATTACCGAACGTCGTAGTGTCGAGCAACCCAAGCTGCACGAGGAATTTCTGCCAAAGCTCGACGGCTTGGCCTTTATCACCTTTTTTGAGTGTCATTGTCTTCCTTTCGGATGAATGTGGAGTGTGTTGGAAATTGAAATTGTGAGATAGATCCGGAACGTTTTTTCATGGAATGTCACGCTCTACGCATGGCAGAATGTTCATTCTCTGCGCCTCTCTTCGCTATGCGTTAAATACCGCAAAATTGCAGCGTAGTATCGAGCATGTTCAGTGCCTTTCAGCACTACCGGCTTGTGTGTTGCAAAAATAAAATTATTTCAACAACTTACACAATAATTTTCCGGATTCGTTTCCCTGTGTATCGTATTATATATCAATACGGTACCCGCGCTCAGTGCGTGTTGTCAACAGCGCTGAGTTTCCTGCTGAATTCACCTGTTCTTCTTGTGCCGATGGAGCGAATATTGCAGCATTGCAGTGCTGCTTTTCTGTTGCCTGTGTCGTCATTCCGTCGTTGTCAATTCTGCATGCAAAACTACGGCACATTTTCGCGTATCCATTACTCAATTATTACTCAATTTTTGGTGCAATTTCATACGCAACCATCCCATTCTACCCCGTGAAGGAATACATACCTGCATCACTCGGCTGATGTGTATTCGGCAAATGACTTTGGTTCTCTGACAGTTTTTGTGGTTGAACTGCTACAGACTCATCGTCCTCTTTAATCGCGTTAGCGATGACATATCGGTAGAGAATGAGGACGAATGCACGAGTAAGTCCCGTAGGGCGCGGTTTATACACAAGTTTATAGCTACCTTTATTGAGATGTAGTATTCATTACAATTGCCCCAGCGGGGCTAAATCTTAATAGAAAACGTATCATTAGTGCAAATAAAGCTCCAGAGGAGCGACATATTTCAACTAATCGGTATAAAATTTCGCTCCTCTGGAGCTTTGACCATCTTTTGTAACAGATTTTCTAGTACTATTGTTCTCCTCTGGAGAAATTTACCTTCGTCATTTATCTCTATCGAAGAGAAAAGACAATCAGAATGAAGCAGAAAATTACATGTAAACTTGTGTATAATCCGTAGCCCGTAGGAACGGAACCTAATAGAATTGATATATCGTCCCTACGGGACTTTGTGGCATATCAGAATCTCGTTTTCTACCAATATCTCGTCCCTATGGGACGGTGGCAACATACAATGTTGGGCATTCATTACTCGGTACCACAAAAATTGTCAGAGAACCACGACCTTTTCCCTTTGCGTGCATCATGTCTGCGTAGGGCTCACTGTTCTGTTCCTTAGGCGCACTTTTTCACTCCGTATCTTCCCTCTTCCGGTCATTTTTTTCACGGCGCCACTCCTTTTGCTCACTCCTCAGCTCCTCTGCTTCACTCCTTAGCTCCTCTGCTTCACTCCTTAGCTCCTCGGCTTCACTCCTCAGCTCCTCGGGCGCAGGTGCTTCAGTCCTCGGGTGAACGTCTCAGTTCCTTGGGCGCACTACTTAGTTCCTTGGGCGCACTGCTTAGTTCCTCGGGCCGGCTGCTCAGTTCCTCGGGCTGACTGCTCAGTTCCTCGGGCTGACTGCTCAGTTCCTCGGGCGCACTGCTCAGTTCCTCGGGCGCACTCCTCAGCTCCTCGGGGAGAGCAGACGCATTCCTCCGATAGCGTACTCCACTCCTCCGATTCAATTTTTCGGCACTCGTCTTCATGGTGCAGTTCGTTGGATGCTGCGTGCAGTTCGTTGGATGCCCGCCGCTCTTCCTGTGCGCTACTGCTTTGTTCCTTCGGGAAGTGACGTGTGGTGGTATGTTCCGGCGCTTGGCTCGAAGTGCTCATGCAGCGGTTCCTCCTTGCCGCCAATTCAATGCTTTGCTCGGGTCATTGGCGGCTCTTGTGCGTCAGCCGAGGCATAGTGTTCGGCCGCGTAGGAGTATTCTTGAGCCGCATAGGAATATTCGTTCTGTTGAATTTCCGATGGCAGGGTTGGTTGTGGTACTGTGCGCTTTGTGAGATATGCTTTTGTGATGGTGGGTGGCGGACGTTGCTACGGGTGACAAGTCCTGTAAGAGACAGCGCCATGATTATCACCGTCACTCAACCGCCGATGAACGGATGCAAGGGTGGAATTGGCGGGGTAGGTCGAGTGGACGAACGCACACTTCGAATGTCGGGGTGGGTGCTTCGGTGGTTGCTGAGAACGGTGACCGTGTGCGGCAGCGGCACACCGGTACGCGCCGATGCAGGAACGTCAGGGTGGAGAGAAGGATAGAGTAAACCATTGACCATGCGGGAACCTTTTCTTCGTTTTTGTGAAAATACTCCGCACTGCCGGTGAATGGTACATTAAATGGAAAGAGCACTCCGGCTTCTCAAAGGACTGAATCCACTGTTCCGCCGGGATAGTAAGGCATAGCAGCCGGCACTTCACGAGCGCCGGAGAGGTGAGGTTTCAATTGGCTGCACTTCCCTGCCTATAGTATTGGTGCTTGCATCGATCATCTCTTTTGGGATGGAATACCGGTATTCCTTTGCATATCGGCGTATCATGGTGTGTGGAGGAATAGTATGGTGGAATATGGTCATGAAGTCACCATCTGCGAAAGAAGAGCGGTGGACGGGTATAGGGTTCGCACCGCTCTGACTTCCACCTATACCGGGTACCATGACACCGCGTCGTGAACGAATACCTTCTGTCACCGGCGGGTGCGTTCGTTGCGTGCATCTGCGCCGTATGTGGCACGAAAGAATGCCTATTTTGACTTTTTTTACTACTACAAGAGGTGATTAAAAAAAATTTTACCGCCATAACATACTTATTTATCAATGAGCTGACATTACGCTGACATACGACTGACACAACGCAGACAAATGACTATTGAGAGTCAAATAATTTTGCAACCGAGTCAAAGACTCAATTCAATATTTTTTTTCTCAATTCTCTTTATGGAGGTACTATGTTTTCAGACAATCGTTTCACGGCTGATTCCATCACCGTGCATACTGAGCGCCTTATGCTCATGCAACAAAACTTTGCGGTTCATGCATCGACCTTTCAGTCGATGAGTCCTGAGCCGGTTCTTTGGGCAGCCACCTGTCACTCTCAATACCGTGAGAAGCGATATACTGTTTCTCATCTTGACGCACAGGTGAAAGCGACGGGCGAGGCGGCACGTTTGTCATTTCGATCAATGAAGCAGGATTATATGGCGGTGCGGGAGTTTGCGCGGCAGCTGTATGCAGCCGAACAGGAGAAGATGTTCGCTCACCGTCTGAATCTTCCCTATCCGACAAAAGAGCTTGCGCAGCTTGAGCTGGTATCGTCGCTGTTATTAGAACAGTCGAAGCGGGTAGCAGCAGGTGACGCATTGCTCATCCCGCCTGCTCTTATTACGCAGCTCACGTCATCGTTTGAGGCAGCGAAGCTTGCACTCACTGCCAAGTCGAATGCCCGCACGGAAGCGAATCATGCACGCTTACTGTTACACGAGCAGCACAAAACGGATATTCAGAACTTAAAGCTCCTCTATTCATTCTCATCGGCGATGTGGAAAGACGATGACATCCGTTTTAATGATCTTGGCTTTGCGCGTCCTGAGCAAACGGTACCGGGAGGGAAATCTATTCTCCCCAAGGCGCCATCGGCGATACGTCTTACGAGTGCGGGCATACTTGTATGGGATGCAGTGTCGGGGGCTACCAGCTACGCGGTATCGGTTTCAGCTGATGGTGGTGAAGAATGGACGCCGGATGTCACCACGCAGACCAATTCCGCAACGGTACGCACCGAACCGACGGGTAAGCTTTACTACAGGGTTCGCACCCGCAATGCCAACGGCTATGGCGAGTACAGTGTTCCACTCGGCCATCTGTTCGGACTACCTGCTCCGGAAGATATCTCCTACGATCAAGGGCAGATTTCCTGGAGTGAAGTAGAATTCGCCGACTCCTACGAGGTAGAGCGCGCATCTGTCGGCAGCAGTACATATATCCGCGTCTATACCGGCAGTGACACCACAGCATTCGACACACCGCCAAGCGGCACAACGAACTACCGCATCCGCGCCATCAGCGGTTCGGTCAAAGGAGAATGGGGTTTGGTTGGAGTGTAGATCCCGGAAAAGCAACCATCGATCATACCATCGCGCAATCAAGGGGATTCAGACAAACGTCTGAATCCTTTTTTTTATGAATTTGACATGCTTGACGCGTAGAGACGTTGCATGCAACGTCTCTACAGGTTGGATGATTATTTATGCGGGCGCTTGACGAATTTGACGTGCTTGACGCGTAGAGAAGTTGCATGCAACGTCTCTACAGGCATGCAACGTCTCTACAGGTTGGATGATCAATTATTTGGCTTGATGTCCTTGGGCGGAATTGACGTGCATGGCGTAGAGACGTAGCATGCTACGTCTCTACAGAGCGGATGATCTTTTATTTGGCTTGATGTCCTTGGGCGGAATTGACGTGCATGGCGTAGAGACGTAGCATGCTACGTCTCTACAGAGCGGATGATCTTTTATTTGGGAATGGGTGGTGGATTGGTTGATCGAAGAATGCCGATTTATTAATTTATGTAATATATTAAGATCTCTTCATGGCCTTCCTGCTTTACGTCAGACCACGGTGCCACTTGAACGGGCTGCTCCGTTTTTACATAATAGCCGAGCGATGGCGCAAAATAGAAAAACACAGCCATTGTTTTCGTTGTTGTCACGCCGTTTACGGTCTCGGCAAAACTATTCGATAGCTTCATTTTGAGAACGCTGACTGATTTGCCTTTGATTGTGAGATTTTCGGTACCCACATACGATGCTTCACTCGTGTATTTACTCCTGGTTGTCACACCTGATACGATTTTCGTTGTGTCCATGAACACCAGTGTTTTGGTAGTCTTCGAACCCATCGGCAGGGTTAACCATATATATTCACCATTTCCTCGATCTACGTAAACACTAACATCTCCGTTTGATTCATAATTAAGATATGTTACATTGGTAAAGAAAGGGGATGTTTCGTATATCTTACTAACATTGTTTTTCCCTTGATAGCTTATCTCGGTATTACTAAAGATATGCACCGTCGTATCATAGCTCTTTGTGATGGGTAATGAAGTGGTAGTATCAGTATCATAGATAGAATAATGAAATGAACTTCCAATTCGCGGCGGCGTGTAGGTGATTGACTCGGACGGGGTAGTCGGATTGTCTTTTGAGCATGCTCCTAATAGTATAACGATAACGACAATACTCACGGTACGTATTGTGCCGATGAGAGATTCCCGGCAGGAAGAAGGTCGGTGATTCAATGTATTCATATATCACGGTAGTATATAGTATTGCCTACTCTATTCAGTTTTCGGCTACCCTGGAGTATTTTCGGTTTGGTTCCACGCACCAAGCATAAACAATGACCTGCCTCTTCTTCAGGCAGCTCATTCTGTCAGCAGTAACGTGTTTTCGACTTTAATACTACTTCAATTTACACATTTTAGCCGGAATAAGAGATGCGAAATGAACGGATTAACCGAAGGAGAAGGTAAGATTACCATCCTCCCTATTTCGTATTTATGAAATCATGCATCGGTAGGGGCTGAATATCTTCAGCCCAACGTCTTGGTGTATTTATACTGTCAACCTAAAACCGCAAGACGGGGGGCAGAAGATTTTCTGCCACTACCTACGTGCGTTGGTTTTTCTGATTGGTATTTGATAAGACCATTCATCCTTCATAGATTATAATTCCGCAACGGTCAGACGTAGTCCAAAGCTGAATCCTGAGGGGAAAAACTCAATCGGCGCAGTCGGTAAAAGAACCCCTTGATACTGCCCGTATTCCCTATCTAAAGACGATGTATGATATACATTGGTATGGAAGTTCACATATCCACAGAGCAACAGTGTGGATTCTAATGGTACATAATTTCCACACATGGTTTTCCTGTTTTCGAGCTTGGATAGTGTAATATAGCATTCGAGACCTCCAATGAGTTGTACACCGCCTAACCAATTTTCCAGAACGGTATTGCTCCTCTCTGTGAGCCGCGCACGTATGCTGCGTGTTCCTCCGGGATTGCCCGGGAATGCTCTTGCAGAGTCATTGATTCGATCAAGACTGATAGCGGTATAATATTCCCCAAGAGAAGCTCCTACCTTCGGAACTATCATCACCGGACCTTCCCTATATGCAATGTAACCAAGCGTAACGATAAAATCTATCGGTAGTGGTCCGCCCTGTGAAAGTGACGTTGTAAACGTTCCATCCTGATCTTTAAATGTAGATTGTATCGGAAATATATACTGCAAATGTTCTGATACCAAAAACCCTTTTCCTGCATCGATTGTAAGCATGCAATCAACAGTTGGCATCGTTCCCTGTAGAGGTGGAAGGCCGGATTGCATAAGACTTTGATTGAGTTTCTCACTGTTCACCGACTGAATACCGAAGCTGACACCATATGAATTAAATCCTTTTCTAAACCATTGGATTTCATCCGTATCCTCCCACTGCGCCTTGACGTGTAGGGTAAATACTCCAGAGAGTACCATTACCATCAGGAATGAAAGAGAGCGGGAACTATAAACGCAGCACATAATTTCATACAGAAGATAAAAAAGAAAGAGGAGGAAATGTTCATAGACTATCTCTCACACAATCTCTACCGAAGAAACGGTCGTTGAGCGAAGCCGAAACGACCGATGGTGCTGCTATCACGGCACGATATACCGCAAAGCCGTCGTAGCCATGAGTCGAATACCATAGTTCATCCCCGATGGTGTGAATCCATAACTATCGTTATTTACCGTTCCGTTCGTTGTCGTTGAGGTGAGACATGGATTATAGGAAGCATATCCACCGAGCCAGATTTCACCACGGGTTTGAACGTTTACTCGGGTATTCGGCTTGTCCTGTATCACGTTTTCCTGCAAGCCAAAACTCAACACTTTGAGGTATCCCTCAATTCCAATACTCAGATTGATATTTATCGTTGAATAATCGACCGTACTCGAGCTCTTTGCATCGAGTTGGTCACGAAGTGTGCCGTATGGTAACCCGAGATAATTGGTGCTTTGACGCTTGATTCCCAATGAATTAAATCCGAAACCCAGTCCTACCGATGGAACCACCAAAAACGAACTGTTGTGAACAAGTGAGTACCCGAGATTCAGATGAACGCCAAATGAGGAGAGTGCAGTACGTATGCCACCACTTGTATCGTTGGTGACATTTGAAGAAAGTGGAGCGTAGTAGAGGTTCGAACCAAGTAAAAATCCCTTACCGACCGGTAGCTTCGAATCCAAACTATAAACGGTTGAATTATCTCCCACTATATTGAGCTTAGCATTCTTCAAGCTTGTATTGAGCTGCTCTACATCAAAGGTCATCCAACCGATTCCGGTGGACAAAAACGCTGCATAGCTTAGCGAATCCCCCTCAATCGGCTTCGGAAGAGTTTGCGCCGATGCGAATGATTGCACCAACACAAGTATTCCTGCCATGATGCCCAATTGCAGAGATCGAGCTGCTTTGACGGCGTACATTTTACCCATATATTCTCCGTGAAAATAATTGAAAATAATAAAAAGAACGAATATATCTCGTGAAGTAAACAACTCACAACACTTATACTTGCGGGATTAGGATATTGTTCCGTCGGGCCAAAAAAATATTTATTTTTTTTGGTAAAAACCTTTGGTACAATTACATAAAATTGTTTTAATTTTACCACACAATATCAAGCAATGCATTCTTTCCGATGCATAGTTTATTCAACAAACCGATGGACTACGTATGAAATACCTGATTCTTCTTCTCACTCTCCTTTCCTTATCTACTCTCCATGCGCAGAACGGATGGAAAGACATGGGCGGGTATAAAGAAACGACAGACACCACCGGTGAAGTGCTCCAAATCAAACCCACGACTGATGGGAAGTCCTTGTATGTGCTTTGTACTCTGATGGATAGTACGGTTAAGAAGCCGGCGATTCAGAAGTGGGATGTTGATAGTGGGCGCGTGGTGTTTTCGAGGTTTATTGATATGAAGGGATATGCTACTGTAGCGAGAATCAACTTGAATTGCGATGCTTCTTCTTATACTATTTACGGCTCTTTGAGCATCGAACAAAAAGTTCGTTTGATTGTTAGAAGTATTGATTCTGATAGTCAATTGGTCTCGGTTATCGATACAAAGCCTACATCTCAAACTATCATACAGATAGATTATGATAGCGTCTTGAGATGCTTTTATATTGCCTCAAATGGTGACCATTTTTCTAGTAATGGGCCAAACTACCTGCATTATTCGAATGGTTATATTACAAAGAAAACAATAGAATCCGACAGTGTATTTACAGAATATCTAGTTTCACCTAATACTGATATTTTTATCCACTTACTGGGTACTAATGTTTTAGCTGCAAATTCATTCTACGACTATTACGAAAATACTAATATGGTTAAATTCACCAAATACATTAACCAATTAAATTTCATTGGATATCCCCACATAAATGTCCTGAAATTATTGGAGAATCAATATTCAAACCCTCCGGCACTTTTAGCTCCTAAACCACTACTTGCTTTGTCATATGATGGTCTTTTTGTCAGCCATGCAAATACTGAAACCATTTCTTCATGGTTCGTTGATACCGTCATGCGGCAGTCGAATTTAGGAATTTTCTCTATGTATGCTACCAGTATAGTCTATAGCAGGAACAGCAGATATTTACTGATTAATTCTCCGAAAGATAGTTCGATTTATACCATTAATCCTTTCCTGCGCGCGCGATGCGGCGTCGTACAATCGCCGATTACTACTCTCATTCGTGAAATGTTTACGTTGCCGTCGTCAACTTCTATCATCGCCTCATGCTCGGATGGCAAATTCCGAATGATTGATGCTATCGTCGATACTGCTCAGCCGAAATATACCTTTATCTCCAACAAATCACGTATTTATCAGCATGATTCCGTCTCATTCTACTCAATTATTCCCTCTTTTGACAGCTCCACTGTGGAGTGGGATTTTGGTGATGGCAAAAAGTCTTCATACCTTCAAACTACTCATATATTTGATAGTGCCGGAGTATTTGACATCACGATGAACGTCACCGATAAGAACGGCGTTCATACCTCAACAATATCCAAAATGATTGAAGTAAAACCTGCTCTCGTGCCTATCACACTCGACTTTGATGCGGATATTCGCTTTGGCTCGGCTCCGCTGAAGGTCAATTTCACTAACAAATCAACCGGCACTATCCTGAGTTATAAATGGAACTTCGATGATGGTACCACTTCATCTGCAAGAGACACCGTGCATACCTTCAATCTGCAGCGTTCCTACTCAATTACACTCACGGTCAATACTGGAATCAAAGATACATCACTTACCAAACTTCACTATATCAACGCTGAAGAGTATCCGGCGTATCTACTCAAAACAAAACTGACAAAAAGCATTGAAGGGAGTTACTTACGAGACAATCGATACACCGTTATTAATACTAATATCTTTGAGACTATGTTCAGAAGCAGCTCGGGTACGCCCTATATCAAGCTTTCTAAATACTTAAATCAATCCGGAATATATCCCGGTGGAATGATTTTCAGCGATTGTAGTATTATTGTTGATATTTACAGTCTTAATCAAAATGGCACCTTTGCTAAGAGTATTGCAGAAATAGTTGGTCAAACCAATACAGCTTCTATAGATTATTGCGCTAAAGATAATGGTACACTAGGGTTACTTCGAGGAGAACTACTCACGTATTTTACACCATTCGATCACCCCTACTACCAGAGAGCATATTTGCTAAACACAGATTCCGGAAATCAACTCCTAAGACCTCCATTCTTGACCATAAATTACGAAGTTCGCTCGCTCGATAATGGCATCGATTGCTATGCTTTCCGAAAAACGCGAGCTATTCACTCTGATACCTCCTATCTTTGCTTTTACAAAGACACGACCAAACTCCTAAAGAATGATACAATTGCCGGCTATGCTCTGCCTGTAATCGGAACTCCTACCGGTACGATGCTCACGGTCGTTTCTCAGCCGCTCAAAGATACAAGCGGCACAACATTGCAGCTCCGCTGGTATGATAACGATGGACAGTTCATAGAATCAAAATTCATCAAGCGCAATCCGTATGAATTCATTCTCGATATCGTTCGTATGCCGAATAATAAATATCTCTTGTGCGGTTCGACAGGATACTTTGATTCGCTCCTACGGTACCACGACCGAGCATTACTTCTGATAATGGATGAAAACGGTACTGTTGAATACCGAAAAGATGTCCCGGCATGGAAAATCTTCAAGCGTATCACGCGTATGGATGATAATACGTACGCGCTCACCGGAACGCCATTTATTACCTATCCGGGTTTTCTGGCTGTCAAATCCGACGGCAAAATTGTCGGTGACTTCCGCGCCGATGTTACCGCCGGCTCTACGAACGCCTATCAATATTACAATGAAGGTGAATGCCCGACCTGCGTCAATACCACCTTCGGCAAAACCATGCGCACCGTCTTCTTCACGAGAAATGACGGCTACAATGCCGAGCTTTATGTCAGCGACAATCCGTACTTAAAGGACATCAGCGTCTCAGTCGATGAATCTCCTATCACGGGTAATCCAATTGAGAATACTCTTACCATCTCCCCCAATCCGACCGATGGCAATAGCACGCTCCACTATTATTCTACCACTCCGCAACGCATCACGCTCACGGTGACTTCTCTTATCGGTGAAGTGTTCCGTTCGCAAGTGCTGGATGTCGAGAGTGGTGAGAATACTATTCCGCTGGATATGAGTGCGATTGGTTCGGGTGTGGCGTTTGTGACAGTGGCGGGAGTGCGGGATGTGCAGCATGCGCAGATTCATATACTTCGATAAGTTACGTGAGATAACTAGAATGAAATACATCATCTTCTCTCTTCTCCTCCTCTCCTTCTCCGCTCTCCACGCGCAGAACGGATGGAAAGACATGGGCGGGTATAAAGAAACGACAGACACCACCGGTGAAGTGCTCCAAATCAAACCCACGACTGACGGGAAGTACTTGTATGTGCTTTGTACTCTGATGGATAGTACAGTTAAGAAGCCGGCGATTCAGAAGTGGGATGTCGATAGTGGGCGCGTGGTGTTGACGAGGTTTATTGATATGAAGGGATATGCTACTGTAGCGAGAATCAACTTGAATTGCGATGCTTCTTCTTATACTATTTACGGCTCTTTGTCCAATGAACAGAAGCCGCGCTTCAGGGTTATTGATTTAGAGACGGAGACCCCAATAGTGTCAATTACCGATCCTTCTCCAACGAATCAGGCAATAGTGCAAATTGACTACGACAGGGTTTTGAAATGTTTTTATGTCGCCGCAAACGGTACTTATGTTTCTCAGAATGGACCGAATTACAAGTATTATTCTAACGGTTCAATTTCTAAAAAAACAATAACCAATGACAGTCTCATTACTACTGCTATCGTTTCCCCGAATACCGAAAAGTTTATTCATCTTTTCGGCACTACTATTCTGACAGCCATCTCTTTTTTTGAGTCGTTAGAGCGTATCGAGCAAAATCTGAATACGATAACCATCAACAATAAGCGTATAAATTTCATTGGTGTTTCTCAAAGTAAAGGTATCAAGCTGTTGGAGTATCCGTATGCCATTCCGTCGCCCAAGGCACTGCTTGCTCTTTCGCCTAATGGTATGTTTGTCACTCATTCTACTCCGGAGACTATATTCTCCTGGTATGTCGATTCTCTACTGCAAAGCTCCGATCTTGGTTATTTTTCAAAATATGCTACCAGTATAGTCTATAGCAGGAACAGCAGATATTTACTGATTAATTCTCCGAAGGATAGTTCAATATATACCATTAATCCTTTCATGCACGCGCGATGCGGCGTAGTACAATCGCCGATTACTACTCTCATCCGTGAAATGTTTACCCTGCCGTCGTCAACCTCTATCATTGCTTATTGCTCGGATGGCAAATTCCGAATGATTGATGCAATTGTCGATACTGCGCAACCCAAATACACCTTCACAGCAGACAAATCAAGTATTTATCAACACAATGCCGTTTCATTCTACTCTATTATTCCCTCATTCGATAGCAGTACAGTAGAGTGGGATTTTGGTGATGGCAAGAAGTCTTCCTACCTTCAAACGACTCATATATTTGATAGTGCCGGTATATTTGACATCACCATGAAAGTCACTGACAAGGACGGCGTTCATACTACGACTATATCCAAAATGATTGAAGTCAAGCAAACACTTATACCTATTACTCTCGACTTCGATGCTGACGTGCGCTACGGCTCGGCTCCGCTCAAGGTCAATTTCACCAATAAATCTACCGGCACAATTGTGAGCTATAAGTGGAGCTTTGATGATGGAACAACTTCTTCTGCCAAAGATACAGTTCATACGTTTAAACAGCAACGATCGTATTCGATTACGCTCACGGTGAATAATGGGATTAAAGATACATCCTTGACAAAGTATCATTATATCAATGCTGAGGAGTATCCGGCGTTTCTGCTCAATACTAAATTGACAAAAAACATAGTAGGTAGTAACTCTAGAGTCGATCGATATACTGATATTAATACCAATGTCTTTGAGACTATGTTCAGGAGCAGCTCAGGTACACCCTATATCAAGCTTTCTAAATACTTAAATCAATATGGAACATATCCCGGTGGGATGGCTTTTAGCCAATGTAGAATTAATGTTGATATTTACAGTCTTAAACAAGATGGAAATTTTGATAAAGGTCTTGCCGGCATCGTGGGAGATTTCAATTCAAATATTGATTATTGCGCCAGTGGTAACGGGACTCTAGGATTACTCCGAGGAGAACTACTTACTTATTTTACTCCGTTTGATAATCATTATGAATGGAGAGCATATCTACTAAATACTAATTCCGGCAATAAACTCCTCAATCCTCTAAAGTATAAGTCGAATTATGAAGTTCGCTCGCTCAATAATGGTATCGATTGCTATTCTTTTAGAAATTCAAGAGCTCTTAAAGCTGATGTTTCCTATCTCTGTTTTTACAAAGACACAACCACACTCTTAAAAAATGATACCATACTCGGCTACGCTCTGCCTGCCATCGAAACACCTACCGGTACGATGCTCACGGTCGTATCTCAGCCGCTCAAAGATACAAGCGGCACAACATTGCAGCTCCGCTGGTATGATAACGATGGACAATTCATAGAATCAAAATTCATCAAGCGCAATCAGTATGAATTCATTCTCGATATCGTTCGTATGCCGAATAATAAATATCTCTTGTGCGGTTCGACAGGATACTTTGATTCGCTCCTACGGTACCACGACCGAGCATTACTTCTGATAATGGATGAAAACGGTACTGTTGAATACCGAAAAGATGTCCCGGCATGGAAAATCTTCAAGCGTATCACGCGTATGGATGATAATACGTACGCGCTCACCGGAACGCCATTTATTACCTATCCGGGTTTTCTGGCTGTCAAATCCGACGGCAAAATTGTCGGTGACTTCCGCGCCGATGTTACCGCCGGCTCTACGAACGCCTATCAATATTACAATGAAGGTGAATGCCCGACCTGCGTCAATACCACCTTCGGCAAAACCATGCGCACCGTCTTCTTCACCCGCAATGACGGCTACAACGCCGAACTCTATGTCAGCGACAATCCCTACCTCCAAGACATCAGCGTCTCGGTTGATGAATCGCCTGTCACCGGTAGGATGATTGAGAATCAATTAACCGTCTCCCCCAATCCGACGGATGGAAATAGCACGCTCCACTATTATTCAACTACTCCGCAACGCATCACACTCACCGTGACTTCTCTTCTCGGTGAAGTGTATCTATCAAAAGTGATGGATGTCGAAAGTGGAGAGAATACTATTCCGCTTGATATGACGGGGTTTGGTTCGGGTGTGGCGTTTGTGACGGTGGCGGGAATGCGGGATGTGCAACATGCACAGATTCATATACTTCGATAAGTTACGTGAGATAACTAGAATGAAATACATCATCTTCTCTCTTCTCCTCCTCTCCTTCACCGCTCTCCACGCGCAGAACGGATGGAAAGACATGGGCGGGTATAAAGAAACCACCGATACAACCGGTGAAGTACTGCAAATTAAACCGACGACTGATGGGAAGTACTTGTATGTGCTTTGTACTCTGATGGATAGTACAGTTAAGAAGCAGGCGATTCAGAAGTGGGATGTTGATAGTGGGCGCGTGGTGTTTTCGAGGTTTATTGATATGAAGGGATATGCATGGGGGAATTTGAATTTGAATTGTGATGCGACCTCCTATTCGCTCTATGGGAAAACTTCAAATCCTACAAAATACCGTATCATCGTTCGAGACAATGACACTGACACCGAACTCCTTCGCGCTATTGATAATGAAGATATGGCAAACAGAAGTGTCGCTCAGCTCGACTATGACCGTGGAAACAAGTACTTTTATATTGGCTATAACAGTGACTTTTACTCCTCCAACAGAGGAGATGATTTGTTGTATTCGAATGGATACATTACCCGTAAAATGTTGGTCGACAGCGTACTATCAGGCGAGAAAATAGTTGCCGCTAATACTTCCAAGTTTATTCATACATTCAATACGAATTATCTGGCAACGCTATCGTTTTACCGATTTTTAGAACATAAAAGCGGCGTAACGACTAATTATATTGATAATTATGTGAACTATATCGGCATGCTTGGAGATACAATTACTCTCTCTTCCTTCAGATCAAATCGGACGTCCACCTATACTATCGCCTTATCACCGAATGGATCGATGGTGTCGGCAACAAATAATGATACAAAATCCACTTCAATCTGGTTTATTGATTCTTTGGAACACGTGAGTCTCTTAGTATCGTACCCTGGCAGCAGCAACACTCAGGTATTCAGTAGAGATAATAAATATCTGATCGTCAATTCTCCTACCGACTATACTCTCACTACTATTAATGCATCGATGCGCACGATCTGCGGTTCAATTACTCATCCAATTGTGAAAATGTTCACCGAAATTTTCTCTCTTCCTCAATCGACGACGATACTTGCTGCCTGTACCGACAAAAAATTTCGACTCATTGAATCTTTCAAGGATACTTCTGCTCGCGCCTACGCCATCAATGTCGATACGACGAGCATCTATCAGCATAACACAGTCGCTTTTTGCCCCGTAATTCCTTCGTTCGACAGTAGTCGTATTTTCTGGGATTTTGGTGATGGCAGATTTTCTTCCTCTCTCAGTCCGCTACACCGGTATGATAGTGCCGGAGTATTCGACGTGACGATGCGTGTTACCGACAACTATGGTCAGCATGAAGTCGTACGGAAGAAGTTAATAGAAGTACAACCCACACCCATTCCCATCACCCTCGACTTTGATGCAGATGTACGCTATGGCTCTGCTCCGCTTACGGTGAATTTCACTAATAAATCTACCGGCATAATTCAAAGCTATCAATGGAGCTTTGACGATGGCACTACCTCTACGTCCAAAGAAACTCTTCATACCTTCAATCAGCAACGAAGCTATTCGATTACGCTTACGGTTAATGACGGAAATAAAGATACTTCCCTCACGAAATATCATTACATTAATGCCGATGAGTATCCTGCATTTCCGCTGAAGACGAAGCGTACATATAGTCAGAATGGCAGTGTATTCTATCATACGAACAATGAATATACTTCTCGAGATAATATTTTTGAAACCATGCTCCGTACCGGCTCGGGAAAAGTATTTCTCAAGACTAAAGTTTATGAAGATCTCACGCATATTTCGTCAGGTATGACTACAGTTATTTGTGGAGTTTCTACCGATGTCTATACAGTAAATGAAGACGGCACACTATTACACAGAATCGGCGGTACAGGCGCTGATAATAACTACTATCCGAATCTTCCCTGCGTGTACAACGATGCCACTATGGGCGTACTCAATTTGGACCTTCTTTCTTATTTTCAGTATCATGTCGCTAAGACCGGTGTTCCATACACATCAGTCTTTAATGGAAGTGCAGGTAATCAAACAAAGAATTACCCTTTTGCTACATTCTATTATACCGTTCGTGCATTAGCCAATGGCATCGACTGCTTTTCGTTTAGAAATAATAATGCACTCGAATATACTACGACGCTGTGCTTTTATCAGGATACGACGAAACTTCTTGCGAAGGACATTATCAATGGATATGCTTTACCTGCAATCGGAGCACGTTCGGATGATATGGTCTCACTCGTTACCATGCCGCAAATGCATTCTCAAGGTACGGCGTTGCAGCTTCGTCGCTATACTAAAGACTGCATGTTCATTGATTCTACACTTATCAAGGGTAATTCATTGGAAAGTATCTATGATATTCTACGTATGCCCAATAATAAATACCTTCTTTGTGGAGATACTCCCCTCCGTGATACCATATATAAGAACAGAAGAGGTGGTGTGTTTATAATCATGGATGAATTAGGAACTATAGAGTACAGAAAAGAACTCCCGCAATGGTATTCACTCAAGAGTATTACAAAAATGGACGACCGGACATTTGCGATAACCGGTGACCCATCCTACGGAACACCTGGATTCATTGCCGTCAAATCAGACGGTAGAATTGCAGGGGATTTTCGTGCAGATTTGTCGAAAGGCAGTCCAATTGGCGCATACTATGTACAAATCGATCCGAATGCAGTCAACGTATGCTTCGGCAAAACCATGCGCACTGTCTTCTTCACCCGTAATGACGGCTACAATGCCGAGCTGTATGTCAGCGACAATCCGTACCTCCAAGACATCAGCGTCTCGGTTGATGAATCGCCTGTCACCGGTAGGATGATTGAGAATCAATTAACCGTCTCCCCCAATCCGACCGATGGAAATAGCACGCTCCACTATTATTCTACCACTCCGCAGCGCATCACGCTTACGGTGACTTCTCTTATCGGTGAAGTGTATCGTTCGCAAGTGCTGGATGTCGAGAGTGGAGAGAATACTATTCCGCTTGATATGACGGGGTTTGGTTCGGGTGTGGCGTTTGTGACAGTGGCGGGCGTGCGGGATGTGCAGCATGCACAAGTGTGTGTAGTGCGGTGAGTTGTTGTGGCTGTAGGAACGAATTGCATTCGCCCTTTACCCTGCATGACGTGGGCGAATGCTAGAATCGTGCTTTAAATAGTTATAATGCACGTTCTGCACTTCATTTTAAATTTTATTTGTTTTCAGATAGTTACAGAAAAACAACCTATAGTGTATATTTAATTTAACGCTGTACGACCCTACAATTCGCCCCTACGGTTGAGAATCAATATCAACCATACCAATACACAACAAAGGCGTTCCCATCGGAACGCCTTTGTTCATTGATATGCTGTTTTGTTTTGTTTACTTTTGCATGACTTGAGCAATCGCTCCTGCCACTTGACTTCCGCGTAAATTCTTAGCGAGAATCTGTCCTTGCGGACCGATAATCCATACGCTTGGTATAGATTCGATGCCGTATTTCTTGGCAGCTGCATTATCCCAGAAATTACCGTCTGCGACGTGGAGCCAATCCATTTTTTCATTTGCAATGAAACTCTTCCAACGTCCTAAGTCTTTGTCGAGCGACACGCCGAGGATCACAAGGTCTGTGCCGGCGTATTTCTTGCGGAGTTCTTTCACATCCGGTATCGCACGTACACATGGTCCGCACCAGGTAGCCCAGAAATCGATCATGACGACTTTGCCGCGGAAATCACTCAGCGATACCGGCTTGCCGTTTTGATCGTTTTGTGTGAAGTTCGGCGCGATTTGCCCGATCTCGAGACCGGTGTTGGGTTCGGCTGCCGGCTCTGCGACTGCCTGCGCCATTTCCGGCGCGGGTGAGCGCTCTGCCTGCTTGCAACTGACAATTCCGAGGAACAGAAGGAGTACGGTGACTCCGAGTTTGAATGATTTCATACGAGTAATGAATTCGTGAGTGAAGAAAAAGCCTCCGCATCACCCAAAAGATCGGCGAAGGCATGAAGAGATACACAAGTTACAGAGCAGCAATTGCCGTCATCAATGCCGCGTAGTTGGGTTCGATACCCGGATTCTCGGTGACTTCCACATACCGGATGACTCCGCTTGCATCAATAAGATACACTGTGCGCTGACAGGAGTCGAGTCCGTCGATATGAGCAAAGTTGTGCAGCAGAATATCGTATTGCTTGATCACATCACGATTGAAATCGGCAAGCAACGGGAATCCCAAGTGATAGCGCTCCGAGAATACTTTTGCGGTAAACGGCAGGTCGATACTGATACCAAGTACTTGAGCATTGAGATTGTTCAGATTCGCAAGTGCATCCTGAAAGGCACACATTTCTGCATCGCATACGCCGGTGAAGGCGCCGGGGTAGAAGGCAAGCACGACGTTTTTACCGCGATAATCGGCAAGTGAACGTGCAGTACGTGTTTCGTCGAGCAAGGTAAAGTCCGGAGCGGATTGTCCAACTGATAAAGCCATGAGAGTATTCCTTAAAATTGAGAATGAATGGATGAATTTGCGGCGCAAAAATAACGAAATGACACCAATTCTACGGCGTAATGATTTTATTATGGTTCGGTTCATCACTCTCCACGCCGCCGTCTGCGGTCACCCATTGCCGTCCGGGCGTTCCTCTCATCAGTGATAGCTGATTTGGTCACAAGGTACGTTTAGCGTAGTTTTGCTGTGGAAATTCTCGCCGAAATTTCCATCAATTCCCAAAACATGACCGACGGATTCGCAGTAAACCCACGTAAACAGGCAGCCGCGCAGTGCCCGGCACAATTCTCATGAGTCAAGAGCAAACAGCCATCAAAACAACGTATTTCAGTATCATCGGCAATACCTGCCTGGCGCTTATTAAGGGACTTGCCGGGTATTTCGGGAATTCGTATGCACTTATTGCCGATGCAATTGAGTCCACGACCGATATTTTCTCTTCGCTCTTGGTCTTATTTGGTATTAAATACGCCAATCGTCCGGCAGATAAGAATCATCCGTACGGGCATGGCAGGGCTGAACCTCTGGTGACATTCCTCGTGGTAGGTTTTTTGATAACATCCGCGACAATCATTGCTTATGAAGGAATTCAGAATATCAACACGCCGCATGAACTGCCTCATCCCTACACGCTCATCATTCTTGGTGCGATTATCATCTGGAAAGAAATTTCCTACCGCTTAGTCATCAAAAGAAGCAAGGAAATACACAGTTCATCCCTCAAAGCCGATGCCTGGCATCATCGCAGCGATGCGATCACCTCGATTGCTGCCTTTATCGGTATCTCGATATCCCTCTTTGCCGGCAAAGGATACGAAGCAGCCGATGACTGGGCAGCAATTTTCGCCTCGGGGTTTATATTGTATAATAGTTACCTCATCTTCCGACCTGCTCTTGGTGAGATCATGGACGAACATCTCTATGATGACCTCATCGAGGATATTCGACGCATCTCCCTCACCGTCGAAGGCATCAAAGGCACCGAGAAGTGTTTTATCCGCAAGGCAGGCATGGCGTATCATGTGGATCTGCATGCAATGGTCGATGCTCATATCTCTGTTAAAGCCGGTCATGACATCGCGCATGACCTCAAAGATACCCTCCGCAGAGAAATTCCACAGCTCGGGCATGTGCTGATTCATATCGAACCGAATGAATGATTTCTTTAAAAAATCTCATCAAGATTCCTCTTGGTAACTAATGGTTATATTTGCGTTTATTGATGCGCGTATGATGAGAGAGCGTTCTCTGGCAAAGAGTTTTTCCCGATGAAATGCCCTCTTCATGAACGGTATTCTTGGGTATATACTTAATTAGTTGTTTTAATTTACAGGTGTTTTTCGATGAAAAAATTGATTCTCTTTTCGGTGTTTGCGGTGGTAAGTGTTTTTGGGCTCCAAGGCTTTGGTAACAGTGACAATTCCTCTCCGACTATTCTTGCCGACTCCGTCTGCTTCTCGCGTGATATCCTCCCGATTATAAATTCCAACTGTGCAATGTCAAATTGCCATGATGCCATCAGCCACAAAGAAGGGCTTACCCTTACGTCCTACAGCGGTATTATGAAAGGTGTGCGCGCCGGCAGCGCAAATACAAGTGCCATTTATGCTGAAATTAAATCTAATGGTATGCCGGATGCGCCGTACAAGAAACTAACCGACGCACAAAAACTCTTAATCAAGACATGGATCGATCAGGGTGCGAAGAATTCCACCTGCACGCCTGCCACATGTGATACGACGTCGATTACGTACAGCAATATCAAGCCGATTATTAGAGTTGTTGTGACATTATAAATCAGTTGTTTATATAAAAATTCCAAAGCCCGGCACAGACCTCTAATGCATCGTTATAAAAACCGATATCATGGACTCTCAATCGGTCTGATAATATCCTATATCGTTTTAGTCCTCCGATGCTGTGCTCGACAAATATTCGCTCTTGTGCATGCTCTTTATTGTCTTCTTTTTGTTTCGTCGTCAACGTGCCTTTCTTCGGCTTTTTATGCGGGATTGTTACTTGTTTACAACGGTAGTCTTTCTCTATTCCTAAGAATCCTAAGTCTATCCGTACATGCTTGTCGACGAACCAATCCTCTTCAGGAGGAAACTCTTCTTTTAGTATCGTATAATCATGTGATTTACCTGTCCAACAATTGCTTAAGTAGTGTATGTATCTGTCTTTAGTGCTAATTGCTATTGCTTTGAGGGTGTGACATTTTTTTTACCACTGTAAAAGCCCTTTTGCACATCATAGTCTGATGGTCTTTGAATTCGCTGTTCGAGACCGTCTAACAGTAATTCCTTTTTTCCTGCAAAATAAATGTTGAATTCTTCTACTGTTTTAAACTCTCGTTTCGGCAGAACGCCAGCTTTACCAAGGGCATGCTTGAGCACTTGCAAGCCTCGCTCTTGATTGCGCTTGGCATTCGAACCGTCGAGTCCGGTTACCAGACCCAATACGTCATACGTAAGCCCGGATTTCAAGCTGAAAAGTGTGAAAAATAGCAAATCTTCGTAGGTCGTAATCTTTGAATTTCCAGCAGGGTTTTCTGATTGCTTCGATGTGATACTTTCTTCAAATAATTCTTCGTACGATAAGCTGAACAATGGCAATAATTTGTAAAATCGTATCGCATCCAAACCAATGCATGAACGCCATTTACGATCTGTTGTTAAGTCCAATACTCCTATTTTCAATGCTAAACTCTATTGTTGTAAATAATGCTATATTTGATGTAAAATTAATGCTTTTAGGTCGTCGCAACAACTCTATTGTTAATAATTGTCTTGGCTGCCATGACGGTGCGAATGCATTTGCCGGTATCGACCTCTCGACAGACGATAATATCAACAGCATGAAAGAGCTTATTCTCTGCACCGTGATGCATGGTACCGACTGCAAACCAATGCCGGATAACGGACTCAAGCTCAGCTCTTGCGAACAGAATTTCATTACCCGTTGGGTCAATCAATCGGCTGTCGGAAATATTCATGAAGGTACTCCACTCGTACAGTCGTTAGCGATCATTCCGAGTGTGGTCAATGAAGGCGCCGTTGTTCGCTTCTCGGTCGAGCAACGTCAGCATCTTACTCTCTCGCTCTATAATTACAGTGGTCAAAAGCTTCGCACACTCGCCTCCGGTGACTATTCAGCCGGTACGAATCAAGTATCGTTTATGGCACAAGACCTCGCCCGCGGTGTGTATTTTGTGCGCATTACGTCGGGCACATCGACGCAGTCGGTGATGTTTACGCATTAATTGTCAGTGGTGCTTCCTTTAGAGCCGATGTACGATCAAGTGCATCGGCTTTTTTGTGTTTGAAGTACTCTTCTACGGCAAAGCCTCCCCTTGCGAACATTATGCGGCATCCCCATGCGAACGTTGCCGTAAAATCTTTCGGAGAGTTCAAAGACATGTTTTCGTATTCCTACCAACTGGCAGCAGAATCAATTAATTACCCGCACCTAAAAAATCGGACTTGTATTTGAGCTGTGAATGGTTAATTTTGCGGCAGTTGTATGAAGTAATTACATTTTTTTCGATTCATTATTCTATATCTTGGAGGAAAGCATGGCGGAATCTACGCTTTTTGTGAAAAAATCTATCACTCAATTGCAGAGCGAGGTCGGCGGCGACACCGAGCACGGACTCAAGCGAACGCTCGGCGCGACAAGCTTGGTCGCCCTCGGAATTGGCGCAATCATCGGCGCGGGGCTCTTCTCGATTACCGGTGGTGCAGCTGCACATAATGCAGGTCCTGCGGTGACAATTTCGTTTGTAATTGCTGCTGTTGCCTGCGCATTTGCCGGGTTGTGCTATGCAGAGTTTGCCTCGATGATTCCCGTAGCCGGTAGTGCTTACACGTACTCGTATGCAACTATGGGTGAATTCATTGCGTGGATTATCGGCTGGGATTTGGTGCTTGAATATGCCGTCGGAGCTGCAACGGTTGCCATTAGTTGGTCGCGGTATCTGGTTAAGTTTCTGGGATATTTCGATATTCATTTACCGGCCTCGATGACGCTCTCCCCCTTTACGACGGCCACACTGCCGGATGGATCTATTGTCCATGGGATGATTAACCTGCCGGCCGTCCTGATCGTAGTACTCATGTCCCTGCTTCTCATTAAAGGTACCAAAGAATCTGCTACCGTCAACGGTATCATCGTAGCATTGAAAATAGCCGTTGTACTTATCTTCATAGGACTAGGATGGGGCTATATTAATCAAGCAAACTATACTCCCTACATTCCTGACAACACCGGTAATTTCGGAGACTTCGGTTGGAGCGGTGTGGTGCGCGCTGCCGGTATTATCTTCTTTGCGTATATTGGATTTGACGCTGTATCAACAGCCGCTCAGGAAGCGAAGAACCCCAAACGCGACATGCCGATCGGTATTCTCGTTTCCCTTGCAATCTGCACGGTACTCTATATTCTCTTTGCGCACGTCATGACCGGCGTTGCTAATTACACAAGTTTCCAAGGCGCCGACGGTATCGCTCCGGTCGCCGTAGCAATTGACCACATGGGCACAATGGGCGCCAATGGTGTGATTACTCCTGCTTTCCCTTGGCTGAACAAAGCAATTATTATCGCTATTCTTGCCGGTTATTCATCGGTGATCATGGTGATGCTCATGGGGCAAACACGGGTGTTTTTCTCGATGTCACAAGATGGATTGCTCCCGAAAATCTTCTCGGAAGTCCATGCAAAATTCAAAACCCCCTGGAAATCGAATGTTCTCTTCATGGTATTTGTCAGCTTATTCGCCGCCTTTGTTCCGTCGAATGTCGTGGGTGAAATGACCAGTATAGGTACGCTTCTGGCGTTTGTCCTTGTCTGCGTCGGCGTGATCGTGCTCCGTAAAACACAGCCTGACCTTCCCCGCGCTTTCAAAACGCCGTTTGTGCCGATTGTACCGATTCTCGGAATTCTTGCCTGTCTCGCGATGATGGCTTCACTTCCGGGTGATACATGGCTCCGACTGATTATTTGGCTCGGTGTGGGCTTCATTATTTACTTCGGCTACAGCGCAAAAAACAGCAAGCTCAGAAATACGAAAGCATGATTTTTCGGGTTGGTTCGTTCCTTTGAAATGTCTGGCTTGCGCAAGTGGCAAGCCGGACATTTTTTATTGGATTTGTTTGGGTGAGTTCAGTATGATATAGTCGAGTTCACGATTATAACACACGAGTACATTAAGTATGTAATTGAACATTTCGACAACCTCAGTGTGACATTGTTTCATAGATTAGGTGACTGTTAAAGTCAGTCATGCTGAGTTCTCAACGGTCGTATAAACGCCCGTAACCGGATGCAATGACACAAGGAGTAACCCCATAAGAAATCCCCCGCCTAAGAAGGCGACCCCTTTATCAAGGGGTCAAAAGAGCAAAAAGTCCCCATGATAAAGGGGAAAATGTTTGCGAAGCAAACGAAGGGGATTTACGGCGATGGAAGAACAATATACTATCTTTGATACGTATGTTGTTAGCTCACTATGTGTCATGAACAGCTCGTCGAAACATCAAAACATACTACCAAGTTACACGGTATCATTCTCCAAGCAGAATCTATAGCAACGACATATTTCCTCTTCCATTTTTCATGAAAATAAGTTACTTATGACGTTTCTTAATCCTCTCGTTTTACTCGGTCTCGCGGCTGCGGCTATTCCTGTGCTGCTCCATTTGCTCAACCTCCGGAAGTTAAAAACCATCGAATTTTCTTCGCTGCGCTTCCTCAAAGAACTCCAAAAAACGAAGATTCGGCGCCTGAAACTGCGTCAGATTATCCTCCTGATCCTCCGAACGCTGATTATTATCTTCTCCGTGCTCGCATTCTCGCGTCCCGCGGTGAAGAGTTCACTTCCCGGACTCGGCACGCATGCCAAGACCAGCGTCGTCATTCTCCTCGATAACTCCTTTAGTATGGACGCTTCCGATGAAGGCGGCAATCGCTTCAAGCAGGCGAAAAACTCGGCACTGTCCATCCTCTCGGCGCTCAAAGACGGCGACGAAGCGATCCTTTTGCCGATGAGTGTACAAGAGGAAAAGCATCCGGCGTTTTCAAGGAATTTTACATTATTAAAAGATGAAATTACCAAGCTGCCCATCGCGCCAACGACCGCCAAACTCGAAACTGCGATGCGGCTCGCCTCTACCGCGCTCGAAGCATCGAATAATATTAACCGTGAAGTCTATCTCATCACCGATGCGCAACGGAATATATTTGCCGAAAACCTCAAGGATTCTGTTCGCTCGTTTGATGACCGGGTCGCAGTCTTCGCTGTACCTATCGGCAGAAACGCCAGCGCCTTAGAACAAAACATCTCCATCGACACCGTGAGCGTACTCACCCGTATATTCCAGCCCGAAAAGCCGGTTGAAGTCGAAGCCCGCCTGCGCAATTCAAGCGCAAAAGCAGCAAGCGGCGTAGTCGTGAGCATGCTTTTTAACGGTGAGCGCGTCGCTCAGCGCACGGTCGATATTCCGGCAGGTGAAGTGCGCAGCGTACAGATTGCAGCGCCACCGCAAAAGCGTGGTATCACGAAAGCAACCATTGAAATTGAAGGCGATGCACTCGATCAGGATAACCGTCGGTATTTTGGGTTTTCTATTCCGGCGATGCCCACGGTTGCACTTATCGGAGCGCCACAGAATGTAAAATTTATCAGTCTGTTATTGGGTGATAATCAATCGGCGACTCTGACGACTATCGCTCCGCAGGAAATTGCCGGTGTAAATTTTAGTCAATTTGATGCCGTGATTATTGCCGGTGGTCTCCGCCAAAGTGAAGCGGATAGATTAGACGGGTACATTCAAAACGGCGGCGGCGCTCTGGTGTTTGCTGATGGTACGATTGAGCCCGCAGCGTTTACGGCGGCGATCGCGCGGCTGGGGTTCTCGGGCGTGAGCGAACAATCCTTCAGCAACGAACAGCCCGCAGGATTTACTTCCGTTGATAAGCAGCATCCGCTCTTTCAGGGTGTGTTCAAGGGTACGACCGACGCGAAGGCCGTGGTTGAGTCTCCGAAGATTACCAAGGCGTTACCGGCAAGTGGCGGTCAGGCGCTCATCAGTATGGCAGGCGGTGCGTTTTTAGCCGAGTCGAAGCATGGCGAAGGTAAGATTATCTACTGCGCCGTGCCTCCGAGTACGGAATGGAGTAATTTTCCGTTCACTGGTATCTTCCCGACCATGCTGTACCGTTCGCTCGTCTATCTCACGATGCGCGAGGGTCTTGGTGCAGAAGTCACTGCCGGCGTTCCACTGACTCTTACTCTCCCCAAACGCTTTGCTGCGGGTGGAAACTTCAAGATTTTGGATGTCAATAACACCGAATTTTTCCGTCAAGCGGCTCTTCTTCCGAGCGGAGCGGCGTTGCCGGTGGGTAATTTGCAACAGCTTGGTGTGTATCAGATATTTACGGCCGACGGCAAACCGGTGACAACGGTCGCAGTGAATTTCCCATCCTCTGAAGGACTCCTTTCTTTCCTCTCGAAGGATGAATTTGACCATGATTTAAAAGAAAAAATCTCGCCCAAAGCGGTCATTGAATGGATTGATAATCCTCAGAATGTGGTAGCAAGTGTAGCAAGAGCGAGGATTGGTTCGGAGTTGTGGAAGGCATGTTTGATTGCGGCATTGCTGTGTGCTATTGCGGAGATGCTTGTGGCACGGGCTACGAAGAGTGATGTTGGTGGGGAGTAAATGCTTGAAATTCCTATCAATTTCTATGAAGAATTCTTCGATGGTGTCTCATACTTAGCCCACGGTTTTAACCGTGGGAAGGATATGAACCCCATAATAATAATACAGCGAGCGTATGATGCAAAGCAGAAAACATACCGCATGGAAAAAGAATCGGAAATTTGGCGATATCGCCGGCGGACGGATGCGAACGAAAGTAACGGATAATCTCTTCAATCGGCTGCATACTTTACAAAAGCCGTCTTCTCTCGATGCATTGCCGGTGTTTATCATTGAAAATCCTTCGCGGGACTTCTATTTTCCTCTGACAAAGGGTGAAATTCAAGCGGTGTTTGACACATTGCCGCGTGAGCATACGCAGCATATTACGCATATTTGGTTGCAGAAAGTTAAGAAAACGGAGTATCAAAAGGGCGAAACCTTTCAAGGGTGTTTTGTTTCGGGAAGTGGTGTGAATGTACTACTTTTACACCCGTTTCCTCATGATCTCAAGATGCGATTAGGCGTTCAAAAGCCGCCGCAGAGGGTGCTTAACTTTTACAAACACTACTCTCCTCTTCTCCACGAAGACGCGGACGGATGGTATTTGCAATGGACGGCAAGCGACATCAAGCGATATTATGCCGAAACGCTCCTTTTGCATGAAATCGGACATGCCATCGACAGCTTGCATAAGCGTTTTTGGAGCAAAGCCGCCAGAACAAAAGCGGAGAACTATGCAGATAATTACGCGGCTGTGTGGGCTGCTACGGTACGGGAATCAGGGGTTATGGTCAATGATGAACTTGACCGGTAATTGTGGAAGAATGGCGATGATGTATTTCTATAGAATTACCTATATTTGCGATATGAAAACCGAAGTAACCATAAATGCAGACATACTCACTTGGGCAATAACCCGAGCGGGGTATGAACTGCAGGAAATAGTAGAATGTCGAGAAATGGCTGAGCGGTGAAAAGAACCCTACCGTAAAACAGTTGGATGATTTTTCGAATCCGGCACTCTTATATACCATGATACCTGTAAACCTACTGATTTGAAGGGAGATACTTTCCATACTTTTTTCTCTGCATATTTGTAACCGGTATGGAAATTTATGTAGTTGATAGTAATTGCTTATAGAATCTTTGAGCGAGACATATACGCTTACAATGCAGTAATAGACACAGCCACCATATCTATGCAAGCAGAAAAGCGAACGTATTTATTGGAGAAAAAGCATCATTTCACCTTACCATCACCTGAAAGACATGAATAAACTAAAACCAAAAATATTCAATTCTATTGAATACTTACAGCAGTTGGATTGGAGCGAGATCACCAATGACAATCGTTTCGAAGCACTCTGCAAAGCGTATTTCGAGACTCTTACGGAAGAAAAAAACAATCAAATAGACAGCGTTGAAGCTTCTGCGCCGGCTGAAGGTGCAGATGGCGGTCAAGACCTAATTGTAACATTTGGAATGAGTGATGGACTATCACAATTTGCAAGAAAGTGGGTTGTTCAATGCAAGTTCGAAAGTAGGTCAGTTGGCAAGTCTAAAATGCAATCAGTAAACATTCCAGCTCTGATTCATCAGTATGGGGCTGTTGGTTATCTCTTAATTTGCAAGACGTTACCGACTACCCAACTTGAACACCATTTTGAAGACTTGAAAAGAAATTGTCGTTTTGAATACAAATATGAAATTTGGACTGGTGATGATTTTCTGTCTCGTATCTTGGAAAAAGAGAATATTGTAAAACTATATTTCCCCAAGTACTATGCTTACATACAACTTATTGAAACTCTAACGAAAGGAATCATCCATGAATAAGGCATTTTTCTCTTACTCGCTAAACTCAACGGAAGAGTTCATCGTAACACGTTTGGCAGCAGACCTTCAAAAGGAAGACTATACCTTGGAATCCAGCAGGAATATGATGTCTGAGAATATAGATTTTGCTACTTATTCATCAATTACGAAGTCAAATCTTTTTATTGGGGTAATGTCTGTGAATGGTAATAGATGGGAAAGAGTTTTGAAAGAATATTATGTTGCTAAAGTCCAAAATATTCCAGCTCTTTTATTAGCTGAAGATACGTTTAGTAATCTCCCCGAAAACGACCCAAACATAATATTATTCAATCGACATAGAATGTCTGAAGCTATCCAACAAGTTCAGTCTCTACTTTCAAACAAAGCCGTTCCTCACAAACCTAATCAGCCAAATTTGCTTCCATTAGTTTTTGGCGGAGCTGCTGTTCTTGGATTAATAGCACTCATGAATAATGATAGTAACGAATCTAATAAGAAACTTAAAAAGAAAGTAAATAAGATTACTACTACTACAACTTCTATAAAAAAATTAAAAAATAAAGTCTGATTGTATGTACAAGTAACACCTTTAACGTAAGCCAAGAGGAAAAGAATATAACCACCTCACATAAGTAAGTTGTTTTTGTAAGATAACTCAAAGCAACCTACTTGTACACTACCATAATTTAACGTATTTTTGTACCCAATAGTACCCGCCCATGCCTCTCTACGATGCACACTTTGGCGGGTTTTCGCTTTTTATAGGTGTTGCTCAACATCTCTTCCAGTCGATTTATACAGATTCCTCTCTCAATATGACCATATTCTCCTGCAACAACATCGCGAAGTCCTTTCTTGATAAATTACTCTTTCAAAATATCTCGTTTGGTATGGAAGACGGCGAACGTATCGGCGTTATCGGACGCAATGGCGCCGGTAAAACGACCCTTCTCCGTATAATAGCCGGCAAAGAAGTTGCCGATGAGGGCATCGTGGCGTTTAATAATAGCGCGCGGATGGAATACCTCGAACAACTCCCCAATTTCGACCAAGCTGATACCGTGCTTCATACCGTCATGGGCGCTAAACCCGAAGTACAGTTCCTGATGGATGAATATCACCGCCTTTGTGGTATCATGGCCGTCGAGTCCAACGCCGACATCGAAGACAAACTCGCTAATGTGTCGCATGAAATAGACTTACATGACGGGTGGAATTTAGAAAATGACGCCAAAACGATCTTATCCAAGCTTGGCGTCACGAGATTCGATGAAAATGTGAAAAATCTCTCCGGCGGTCAACGCAAACGTGTCGCCCTTTCCCGCGCCCTCCTCTCCAAGCCGGATTTACTGATTCTCGATGAGCCCACCAACCACCTTGATGCCGATTCTGTGCAATGGCTTCAGGATTATCTGCAAAATGCGAATATCGCCCTGCTTCTCGTTACCCACGATCGGTACTTCCTCGATGCTGTGGCAACGCGCATTGTGGAAGTCGATCGCCATACGCTCTTTACTTATAGCGGGAATTTTGAGTATTACCTTGAAAAGAAAGAAGCTGCGCTTGATACGGAGGACAGAACAGCCGAACATGAACGCAATAAACTCCGCAACGAACTCGTATGGCTGCAGCGTGGCGCAAAAGCACGGCGCACCAAACAAAAAAGTCGGATCGATTGGATCGCGAAGATGCAATCGCAGCCCAAGCCGGTCGAACAAAAAGACATTAAAATCGAACTCGGCAATAAATTCCTCGGCGGGAAAATCATCGATGCCGGCAATCTCAGTAAGTCGATTAATGGTCAAGTATTATTCAAGAATTTCCATTATAAGGCCGCTCCCGGTGACCGCATTGGGATTATTGGCGCCAACGGTGCCGGTAAATCGACGTTACTTAATGTGCTTTCCGGTCGATTACAGCCCGATACAGGGTTCGCACACCTCGGCGACTCCGTCACTCTCGGCTATTTTGACCAGGAAACGAAGGGTTTGAACGACGGTCAGACGCTCATTGGTACGCTTCGTGACATCGCAGAATTCATCGATACCGGCCTCGGCAAAGACCGTTTTCTCACTGCCAAAGACCTGCTCGATCGGTTTAATTTCCCGCCGAAACAGCATCATTCTCAGGTGGGAACGCTCTCCGGAGGCGAGAAACGGCGTTTGTATCTGCTTACGATTCTGATGAAGAATCCGAATGTGCTCTTTTTTGATGAACCGACCAATGATTTTGATATTCAGACTCTCAACGCGCTCGAAGAATATTTGGATAATTTCCTCGGCGTTCTCATCATTGTTTCCCACGACCGTTCATTTTTGGATAAAACTGTCGAAACGATATACTGTTTTGAAGGCAATGGAGTTATCAAAGAATACCCCGGTAATTATTCTGCCTATTTAGAGAAAAAAGAAATCGCCGACAGAACGCAGAAGCAGGACATTAAATCCGGCAAAATCACCGCCGAAGTCAAGCCCGCCGCGCCTAAGAAAAAAGCGCTGTCTTTTGCCGATAAAAAGGAATTCGATCAGATTGAAAAGAAGATTGCCGCGCTCGAAATTTCCAAAAAAGACATCGAGACCTACCTCAACAGCGGCGAAACTGACTACAAAAAGCTGCTCGCGAAGTCGGAAGAACTCGCCAAAATCTCAGACGAAATCGACACGCTCACGCTGCGATGGATGGAATTAACCGAACTGATGGAGGGATAAATGAAAACGGTTTTCTGATATTTTTTGTGGCTTAGTCTTATTCCATCGTAGGGGCGAATTGCATTCGCCCTTGGCCCATGCACGACGTGGGCGAATGCAATTCGCCCCTACGCCTACATAATATGTACTATATAAATTGTAAATGAACCATGAAAACAAACTGCTGTAGAATTTTAGACGCCCATTCTATTCCCTACAAGCTGCTCGAATACACGGTGGATGAAGAGTCGCTCGACGCTATTACAGTAGCCAATAAAATCGGACTCCCACCCGAACAAGTCTTTAAAACGCTTGTCTTGGTCGGCGATGTGGTGAAGTATTTTGTGGCGGTGATACCGGGCAATGAAGAACTTTCCCTCAAAAAAGCGGCACAGATTTCGGGTAATAAATCGTGCGCTATGCTTCCACTGAAAGAATTACAACCGCTGACGGGTTACATCCGCGGCGGTTGCTCCCCTATCGGCATGAAAAAACAATTCCCAACCTTCATCGAAGAGACGGCTCAACTATTTGACGAGATTAGCATTAGTCCCGGGCAACGTGGACTGCAGATTCTCATCAAGCCGGCGGATATTTTGGCGGTGACGGGCGGGGAGTTTGTGGGGTTGATTTAATTCTTGTTTTTCCTTCCTTATTGAAAGTATTTTTCTTATTTTTTTAACGCAAAGGCGCAAAGGTCGCAGAGAAATCTTTGCGTTCTCTGCGCCTTTGCGTTAAAAAAACAGAATGTAGATTTAATTCTATACTTGGCGACGAAAGGATATTATGCTGAGATGTTGTACGTAGATAGAGCAGATTTTTTTTAACGCAAAGGCGCAAAGGTCGCAGAGAAATCTTTGCGTTCTCTGCGCCTTTGCGTTAAAAAAACAGAATGTAGGTTATTTTCCCCACCACTCTCCCATCAATATATTCCGTATTTTGGTGAATTCAACTTGTAGTATTCTCTATCTGATTCGAATTCCAATGAAATACCTCCTCTTATGCCTATTGGCGACGTTCTCGGTTTTCAATGCAAGCGCTACCGTTTATTTCGTCGATTCCAAACTCACTTCAACGTGCAAAAACAGCTATTCCATTGCTCAACGGTCGTGTACCGGCAGCGATGGTACGGCATATTCCACTCTTGCTGAAGCTGCTGCTTCTGCTGTCGCGGGAGATACGGTTTTTATTCGTGAAGGAACGTATAATCAGCAGCTTGCGCCGAAAAATTCGGGTACAGAAAACGCTCCTATTACCTTTAAAAACTATCAACAAGAAGTGGTACTTCTGACAGGTGTGGCGCTCAATCCTGCAATCTGGATAGACCGCAAACACTACATCATCATCGACGGACTCACGGTCGCCAATGTCACGCATTGGATGAGTGTGCTCGGCGCGACGCATATCACTCTGCAAAACTGCACCTTCAAGAATGCAACCGACCCGGCAGGAAGCTCCAAAACGGGGATTTTCTTTCAGAATAGCAACTATAATTCTATCATACACAACACCATCGACAGTTCGTCGCAAGACAATCTCGCCTTCATCAACTCCGACTACAATCTCGTGCAGCTTAATACCATCACGCGCGCGGCGCATACGCTCTGGACGATAAAATGTAGCCGTCATAACGTGATAAAATACAACGTTTTTCACAATCAACTCCAGAAAATCGGTGAAATATATGACTGCGACGAGGTTGGCTATGGCAGCACTGATTTCCCAAAGATGTCGGCAAAGAACGATACGCAGTACAACCTCATCGAAGGCAATGTTTTTGCCTATACCGCCACTCCCATCGACCGTTCTCCCTACGCCGGGATACAGCTTGCCGCGCAGCATACGATAGTGCGTAGAAATATATTTTTTAATTGCATCGGGCCGCCGATTGACCTGACGAATTATGCGGCGGAAGCCGAATTTACAACGGGCAATAGAATTTACCACAACACCTTTTATCACAATCACTTCGGAGGAATGAGTCTTGCAGGAGTCACAGGATATGCGTTCTCGGATAATGTGATCGTCAATAACATTTTCTATAAGAACAATTTCATTAAATACGACTCGCGATGGGCATGGTACTCTGAGCTTGACACGAAACCGGTGCAGCTTATCACAGGACGGACGGATGGGTTCCGATTCGAGAAGAATGCGCTCTTCAATAGCACTCCCAACGAACGCTATCTCATCACTTACGGCAGCCGAACTTCGACGACGAATCCGGCACCGCAGCCAATCAGTGCATTTGAAAGCGGGTTTCCGTCAGTGTTTATAGGCAATCTTCAAGTCGAGCCGTATTTTGTGGATACTACGAAGATAAATATGCGGCTTATGAGCAAAAGTGAGCTCATCGACAAGGGCGCTTTTATTGCAAAAGCCGTGAACTCCGGCAGCAATGCGACGACTCTCATTGTCGATGATGCGGGGTTTTTCTCGGACGGTTTCGGTCTGACCAACGGCGATACAATTCAATTTGAGAATCAACAAACCACCGCCATAGTGCAGGCAATAAACTACACCACCAATACCCTCACGCTCACTACTCCCCTTTCCTGGCAAAACGGGCAGGGGCTGAGCTTGAAATACAGCGGGAAAGCACCCGAAATGGGCGTCTATGAATACGAACCTCCGAGTGCAGTAAGCGAGGAATTACCGGCAGTGGACGAGGCGCAGAGTATTCTCCTACCGAACCCTGCTCACACGAGCGTCCGAGTGCGCCTCATGAAAAGCGGCACCGTGCATACCATCATGATTTTTAACTACTTGGGCGAGAGAATCTATCAGGCAAGCGGCAGTGATGAGTTTGTGATTGACACCCATACATTTGCAAGCGGCGTGTATAATTGTGTGCTTTTTTCGGACGGGATTCCGACGGTTGAGCGACTGGTGATTGTGAGGTAAATGATAGATAGAAAGAATGGTAACGTTTCGGTATATTTGACCATCCATAGAATACAACAACGCGAATTTTTCCAACTGTTGAATTTGGTTTCTTTATGAAAAGAATTGCTATCTTGTTTGTACTGCTAATGATACAGGCAAATGTATCATTTGCTCAATTCCCATTGCTATTCCATCGCTACATTCCAGACCAACTCAAGGGCGGTTACAAGCAATTTTCGCTGTATTGCAGAACATATCTAAACAATCAATTCGATACTTCGAAAAACTACTTGGTTTGTAAGAAAATATATAACAATAACGCACAATTAATAGAGGAAATTTACTGCGACCCCGGTGTATGTTTTCCCTATAGATTACAGAATTCGTACGATTCCAAAGGCATGCTACTCTATTCGCTGCACTACAAGCTTAATGACAGTAACTATTCAGAAAAAATAAGCTATACGTATAATGCAGGTGGTAAAGTCACAGAAGAATTCAGTACAGGACCAGATAGAGCTTTCTCCTCAACCCTTAAAACGATATACAACGCTGCAGGAAGAATAGATTCAATTATACAATTTACAAAGTCTTCAAAAGTTTTTTATAAAAAACGCTTTAATTATAGTAGTACCGACTATCAATCAGAAGAAGTTTACATCAATGAGGATGGGTCGCGATCTTCTTCAATCATTGATAAATTCGACGCAAACGGTAATCTTCTCCAAAACATTCAATACAACGAAAATAGCATTATTGATTACATCACCTACTACGCATACAACGCCAATAATAAACAAACGGAAGTCCGTTGGTATGATTCCAAAGGATACTCAAACGGCAAAGAGACCAGTAAATATGATGCTCAAGGCAATAAAACAGAACACATTACCTACAATCCGGATAAATCAGTCGATGCATTTACCTACCAATACAACATGCGCCGAAATGGACAAAAAAGAGTTCAATATTATCCCGAAACATCCGCTGATCTAACCAATGAAAAATCAAGTTCTTATACTCAATATCAGGATAGCAGGCCACGGAATGGAGCTATAGAAACTAAACGCCTCTACCGCTACGACAAACAAGGATTACTCCTCGAAGAATCCCTTTTTGACGCAAAAGGTGCTCTAGAATCCCATATTCACTACAGCTACGACATCTATGGAAATTGCACCGGTTATGTTGAGTATGACGCTACCAATAAACCGACGCGCAAGACGGAATTTGTCTATTCGAAGTAGGACGAATTGATTGTTGAATTTACCAACAATCCTCTTTTCTACTTACACTGAAGTCTAATTTATTCAATCACTTCCCAACTAGTAATTATTTTACACATAACCATGATACGCTACCGATTCCTTTCATTATTTATTCTATTGTGTTTATGCGCGCTCCACCAGAGCGCTGATGCTCATAGTGAACTCACGGTAGTAGGTGTCAACGGTGGTTTTTCGCAGCGGGTTAGGTACATGTATAATTATACCAATGGAATTGTGGACTCAAGCAGCAAGAGAAAAACCGAGATGATTCACTTTGATAAAAAAGGAAGGGTAGCTACTATTTTGAGATATGATTCTACCGGTGCAGTCGAGTCAATCGAAGTACATACTTATACCGGAAAACTCCCTGATGACCATTACACCCATCCCTACTTCAACACAAGACCAAGAGAAGTAACGATATATAGCACGATACGTGGGAAATTTTCAGAAACAATGTTTATTCGGTATAATTCTATAGGAGAAGTCATCGACAGATTCCGGATTCGTGGTTTTCTAAACAACAAAGGACAAATTCTTAAGCAACTCGAAAGCCATGCCATCACTGCGACGAATGATTCATTCTATCTGCGGAGTACATCCGCCTACAATGCTCAGGGCGAGTTGATTGAATCTATCAATTATTCGCCTGATAGCAGTGTCAGCACCAAAGAACTCCTTCACTACACCAACGGACTGCTCACCGAAACTATCAACTTTACCTCAGGCAAGTACGACGGCAAGCATACGTATTTTTACAATAAGCGCAGAAGACTCGTATATGAGGTTGCATATAATTTTCAGGATTCAGTCGTCGAAAAAGTCACATACATTCATAAAAAGAATGAGAAAATAACTGAAACAGTGTATTTTAAGCGAGATAATAGCACTCAAACTACACCTGTTGTAAGCTATCATCGAAACGTATCCTATTATGACCATAAAGGACATATTATCGAATGGACAGATAGCGACAGCAGCGGCACAATCACAAAAAGAAACCTCTGGAAATACGACCGCCATGGAAACAAAACAGCTTTTACGTGTGCATGTTATCCGGCGAATGCCTTCTGCTGCCTTCACAGTCCCAACGAAGAATGGCGCTATGATACCTATTCAAATTGTGTCGAGGAAATCACCTATGACGCTACCAATAAACCGAAGTACAAGTCGGAATTTGTCTATTCGAGGTAGGGCGAATTCAATGACCAAGATCTACCTTAGAGTATGCTTATGGCTTAATACTTGACGGCACTTTGTGTTCTTTGCGGATCTTCTCAAACAGCTCTTCTTGGCCTGCATTTTTCATTTCGGTGTACATTTGGCGGATGTATTTTTCGATATCGGCTTTGATTGGCGGGCTGTCATAACTGAATACCTGATGGGCAGTACACATATTTTCGAGACCTTTTGCGGTATCGTGGAGTTCGTCGAAGTAGAATTTTCCCAACTCATAGTACGGTTCGGGCTTGAGCGGATGAATCTTTACAAGCAACGAATAGGCCTCGACTGCTTTATCGGGCTGCTTCATATCCCTGTAGAGCGATGCTTTCATGAGGTGAGGTATCAATGATAGACTGTCAATGTACATCGATTCATTGCATGCGCTTATTGCTTTTTTGTAATCGCCTTCCTTTTTCCGGCACTGAGCTATTGTATTCCAGGCAAATGCAAAATTGGGATCTAAGGCGATGGCTTTTTCACAATTGTCGATCGATGCCTGGTATTTTTCCTGTTTGAACTCCTCCTTGGCTTGACTATAGAGCGTCCGTGATTGAGGATTATCGCCTACTTCGAGTCTGTTATCGATATCTTCATCATCAATTCTTTTACGAATCGATCTGCAGCGGGCGTACATTACACGTTCGATATCATAGTAATACTGCCGCAGTTCTTCTTTTGTCGGTGCCATAATCGGAACGGCCGCGTCGGAGGCAGTATTTTCCGGCTTTTCCATCATCGTACTCGCTGCGCTGAATGACTTCATGATTGTCAGTGACCTCACAAACTCATTGAGTTGGTTTTTGATACAAGATCTTACTTCATCAAAGACTTGTGCACGTGTTTTCCCTTCCGTTCGAAGAGTGTCAACGCATGCACATGCTCGATTAGCTACTGATCTTCGAATATTGGCAAGGGCAATTTTTTCTCGATCGGCTGATTTTTCAGAAGTACTCGTTAGCGGAGAAATATGATTTTCCTGCAAGATTCTATTGAATGCCTCTTCTTTTCCTGCTTGTTTCATCAGAGAAAAGATCATATTAATTACTTTCTCGGCGTCGCTTCGATACGGTGATTTAATCTCGGTATATATATTATAGGCTTTGCATATATAGTCGAGTCCTTTTTCGTACTCTTTGAGCGCCATTGCATAGACATTCCCAAGCCCGTAATATACTTCGGGATTGGATTTATCTATCGTTTCTATACGTTTATAGGCATCAATTGCTTTATAATACTCCTTCTTATACATATACGCCATAGCGATATTTTGGAGTGGTGTCATACCGATCGGGTCAATTTCAAGTGACTTCTTGTATGCTTCTATCGCTTTATCGTAATTGCCTATTTTCCGATAGCACAGCCCCATATTGTCCCATGCGAAGGCGAAATTAGGATCAATTTTGACAGCTTCTTCATAGTATTCAATTGCTTTTTCAAAATTCTGCTTTTTATCCTCCGCCTGCCCTTTCGAATAAAAGCTCCGGGCGTCACGGTCATTGGACAAAGAGAATCGATTGGTAAGTTCATTGGCCGCTACTTTTGATTTAATTGCCGGACAATTCTCCATCATTGAGCGTTCAAGTTCGAAGTAATATTTCTTATATTCACCGGAATTTGTATTCATGTCAATATTAATACTGACTTCTTTTTTCGCATTTGCATCGAGAGATTTGTCTTGAATAGAATTTTTCACACCCAGTAATTTTGACATCATTTGATAACCGACCGTCTCTTTCTCGATACATTTACTCACTTCATCGGCTACTTTCTCCCGTGTTTTTTCGATAATATTGATGGAGTCGATGCATGCACATCCTTTGCTGGTATGTGTTTGCAGCAAATGAATTTTTGTAGAATCTACTTTTTCTGTCGTTTGTCCATACCCTTCGAATACCGGGAGAAGTATGAGTACCAATGTGTAAATTATTTTCATTCAACCTCCATACTATAAATAATGAAAAGATACGTGTGAGATATATTCTGGGTTAATTTCCGGCTTCTGCCTGCGCTTTTGCCACATTGACACGGGATAAGAGGCCAAGTCCAAGCACAAAAAATACGACTAAGGATACTATAGCAATGCGGTAACTGCCGGTGAATTGCAGCGCAAGCCCAAAGAGTAGGGGGCCAAGCCAGCTGGTGCCACGTTCGCTGATTTCATAGAGACTAAAATATTCAGATTCACTCCCTTTCGGTATCATGAGCGAGAATACCGACCGGCTTAACGCCTGGCTTCCGCCTAAGACGAGTGCGATGGCTGCGCCGAGGATGTAGAATTGCCCTTCTGTGTGGAGGAAGCTATGCGCATAGATAAGAGTGCCGATCCATATGGCAAGAGTGAGCATGATGGAGGTTTTGCCGGAGGTGATTTTGGCGATGTAATTAAAAAATAATGCACCAAAGAATGCTACGAACTGCACCATGAGAATTACTGTTGTTAGTACATCGAGTCCGAGATGCAGTTCTTCTTGCCCGAAGGTCGCCGCCATGCTCATTGCCGTTTGTACGCCATCATTATACAACAAGTACGCACCTAAAAAGAGCATCGTTTGCGGATATTTCTTTGCAGATTTAATCGTATGAAATAATTGTTTAAATCCCACTGAGAGAAGGAATTGGCCTTCTTTCAAATGCTTGACCGCCTGCCGGGATTTGAGTGTAAAAAGCGGAACAAGGGTAAAAATTGCCCACCACAGACCGGCTGAGGAGAGAGATATTCGTACGGCATGTCCTTTGGAAATACCAAAATCGGCCGCTTTGGAGAATAAAAAGAGATTAAGCGCAAGTAAAATCCCACCGCCGAGATATCCCATTCCCCAACCGATTGAGGACACTGCATCGCGCTTTTCCGGTGGAGAGATTTCGCTGAGATAGGCGTTGTAGAAGACAACCGATGCGCCGAAGCTGAGATTGGCGAGGACAAAGAGAATGCCGCCGAGCACATAATTGCTGCCTTCAAGAAAGTATAATCCCATCGTAGAGAATGCGCCAAGATACGCAAAGCCGGCGAGGAATTGTTTTTTGAGATGGGAATAATCGGCAATAGCGCCAAGAACAGGTAAAAAGAAAACCTGAAGGAATACCGAGAGTGAAATTAAATACGGGAAGTACGACGCAGCTTTGACGGCAATACCGAGAGGATGAATAAAGCCATCAGCATCGGCAGCCGAATGAGCAATATCTGTTAAATATGGTCCGATAAAGACGGCGATAACGGTGGCAGAGAAGGCAGAATTCGCCCAGTCATATGCATACCATCCAATACGTTCAGCACGGGTTGCCGGATTATGTGTCATGGAACTATGTGAGTTGAGAGTAATAAAACTATGTCATTCGGTGTAAAATTAATAAAAAAAGCGGGCATTATCTGTATAAATAATGCCCGCTTAGGGTAGTTTTCTTTTTTACGGTTGGACGGCAAGGGTGTCCGCAGACAACCCTTTGGAGTATGCAGAACGGTCCCCTATCCTCCCTACCGCTCAAGAAATGAGAAATTACTTCTCATCGACGATAGTATAATCTGCTTCTTCGACTTTGGGTTCGCTTGATTGCGACTGTTGACCATCATTGCCCGGTTGTCCGTCACCGGTGGCAGCGCCTGCTTGAGAGTACATTTGTGTCGAAGCATCGCTCCATGCCTGATTGAGGGCATCGGTCGCGGCGCGGATATCGGATGGATTATTCTTGATTGCATCGGCGAGGCGTTCTTTTGCGGCTTCAATCTTTGCAAGATGGTCAGCCGGGATTTTATCGCTTAAGTCTTTAATTTGTTTGTCAGTAGAATAAATCAAGTTATCTGCCTGATTGCGTTGCTCAATTTCCTCTTTGCGTTTTTTGTCTTCCGAGGCATTTTCCTGAGCTTCACGGCGCATTTTTTCGATTTCTGATTTATCGAGTCCGCTTGAGGCAGTGATACGGATGTTTTGTTCTTTTCCGGACGCTCTGTCTTTTGCAGCGACATGGAGAATACCATTGGCATCGATATCGAAGGTCACTTCGACTTGCGGCACGCCGCGAGGTGCAGGCGGAATACCGTCGAGGTGGAATCGTCCGAGCGAGCGATTGTCGCGGGCCATTGGGCGCTCGCCTTGTAAGATATTGATTTCGACTGATGTTTGCTGATCTGCAGCCGTTGAATACGTTTCAGACTTCTTCGTTGGGATAGTTGTATTTGCTGCAATCATCGGGGTCATCACACCGCCAAGTGTTTCGATACCAAGGGTTAATGGCGTTACGTCAAGCAAGAGTACGTCCGTCACATCGCCGGTGAGCACACCACCTTGAATAGCAGCACCAACGGCAACGACTTCATCGGGGTTAACACCTTTGGAAGGTTCTTTACCAAAGAAATTCTTCACAAGTTCCTGAATTTTCGGGATACGGGTCGAGCCGCCAACGAGAATAACTTCGTCGATTTGGCTTGGGCTGATTTTCGCATCTTTGAGTGCAATCTCGCATGGTTTTAGAGTTTTTTCAAATAAATCTGAACACAATGCTTCGAATTTCGCACGTGAAATGGAAATATTTAAGTGTTTTGCTCCATCAGCAGTTGCGGTGATAAACGGAAGATTAACGTCAGTTTGCAACATTTGCGACAGCTCAATTTTGGCTTTTTCACCTGCTTCACGAAGGCGTTGCAGTGCCATAGGATCTTTGCGGAGGTCGATTTTTTCTTGTTTGAAGAATTCATCAGCGAGGAAATCGATCATCCGTTGATCGAAGTTATCACCGCCGAGGTGTGTATCACCATTCGTTGATTTCACTTGGAAAACACCATCACCAAGCTCTAAGATAGATACGTCGAACGTACCGCCACCCAAGTCATAGACAGCGATAGTTTGGTTCACATTCTTTTTATCGAGACCATAGGCAAGAGCTGCTGCAGTGGGCTCATTAATAATACGCTTTACATTCAGACCGGCAATTTCGCCGGCATCTTTTGTGGCTTGGCGTTGAGCATCATTGAAGTAGGCGGGAACGGTAATAACGGCGTCCGTTACTTTTTGACCAAGGTAATCTTCGGCTGTTTGTTTCATCTTTTGGAGAATCATCGCGGAAATTTCTTGCGGAGAATATGAGCGACCGTCGATATCTACGCGCACGGAATTACCATCGGAAGCCGCTGCGATGCTATAGGGAACCATTTTAGCTTCTTCGCCGACTTCATTATATCTGCGCCCCATGAATCGCTTGATTGAATAGACTGTGTTTTTGGGATTTGTCACAGACTGTCTTTTAGCAGATTGCCCGACCAAGCGCTCACCATTTTTTGAGAAGCCAACGACGGAGGGAGTCGTTCTGACGCCTTCACTATTCGCAATAACGACCGGCGATCCTGCTTCCATAACAGAAACGCACGAGTTCGTGGTTCCTAAATCAATTCCAATTGTTTTACTCATACTATATACCCTTTAAAAATATAAAAATTAATACTACTGTTTATTTTCTGATGTAATAAAGCAGGAAGTCGTTGCGCATAGTGCAGACGACTTCCTGCAGTTTTGGGTGGGCACGTGTCCCGGTGGTTATTTAATTTCTACGGTGACTTCTTTAGGAAGTTGTGGTTCAATTTTAGGAAGAATTACTTCAAGAACACCATTTTCGAACTTTGCTTGTACTGCATCGAACTGAACATTTTCAGGCAAACTGAAGGATCGTACGAAGTTGCCGTAATTACGCTCAACACGTACATAATTTTTGTTTTCGTCGGTCACGACGCGTTTTTTCTCGCCTTTAAGTGTGAGGACACGTTCTTCGGTAACCGATACTTTCACATCTTCTTTTGCGATACCGGGAAGCTCAGCATGAAGATAGATATTCTTATCATCTTCGGAAATATCAACTCTCGGAGAAAAATCTCCGATTTCAAAACGTACACCTTTTTCAATTTCACCGACAAAATCATTCATACGTCGGGAGAGTGTGTCGAAGCCACGGAAGGGCTCAAATTTTAGCATTGTCATGTTATTATTCCTATAAAAGTGGAGAAATACAATTAAAAGTTAGTATAGTGCAATTGCATTGTACTTTTATACGAAATGTGTGCCAAGTGTGAAATTGGATGTATATTGGCTTTTTTTCTGAAATTATGACACTTTTCACGGCAGTACTGTCTCCGAGAATGGCAGTGGTGCGTCAAGTTTACTCATGTATTGGCAGGAAAATCGGATATTTTGTCGCTCTCCTCTCTAAACGCCGACCGCCCTTTGGAATTGACTTCCAAAGGGCGGCTGCGATTTGCTATCACCCGAAGGTGATTATTTTACGATCTGTACCAAGCGGGTAGTTGTTTCGCTGCCTACTTTGAGTACTAATTGATACATGCCACTGCTGAGGCCGTTGCTGTTGATTGTTGCTACGTGAGCTCCTGCTGCACGGTTGCCGTTATCGACACTTTGTACCAAGCGACCCATCATGTCATATAAGTTCAGCGCTACATCGCCACCAATGGTCATGCTGTAGTTGACTGTGCTTTCATTGTTGATTGGGCTTGGTGTTGCATTACCTAAGCTCAGTGTTGTTGATTCTCCGCCGATGACTACTTCTACTTCGTAGGAATAGCCTGTTTTGCCGTCACGATCTACATTCTTCAAGCGATAGGTATAGGTCGCGCCGCTTTCGACGTTTTCATCTTTGATGCCGTAGTTGAGGATGCTTGTGCTGGTTCCGGCTGCCGGAACGGTCGCTACATTTGCAAATTCACTACCTGCTTGCTTGCGTTCTACTTCGAACCAACCGCTGTTGCTTTCGCTCGCGGTGCTCCAGAATACATTCACGCTCTTTCCGGCTGCTTTGGCATCAAAGTCTGCTAATTCTACCGGAACAACGGTACCGTCATTGACATCAAAGAAGTCTAATGTTCCGCGGAGAACGCGTTCGATACCATTGCTTTGTGTCGTTTTGCCATAATGGCGCCAGTCAACTCCCAAGTGAACGATGTTCGTTCCTGCGCCTGTTACCGTAATACCCATTGCTGAGTCGGCTACATTTGCATCTTTGGTTGTGTATTTGAAGGCCGGACGGGCCAAGCCTTGCGTAAAGCCATCGACATAAGCGCTCATAAGGGCAGGTAATGGTAATGGATCACTAAAGGTGCCATTGACAAAGCCTGTGCCTTTGATGTTTTCTGTGATGTTCTTTTCAATTGTCATACCGACGACATCCGAGCGGAACGGTGCTACAATCGGAGGCATTGCATAACCTGCTGCTACCGGGGTCGTTACAACGGCCGGAATTGCTGCTGTTGATTTACCGCGTTGGCTGCGTAAGGTGTAGCGTGGGAAGTATTCATCGTTAACAGCATTCAAACCTACGTGTGTTTTGACGATTTCTTGGCTACCAATGACGAAGTTCTTTTTCGTGTTGACGACATTGCTTGCTGCCACGAAGTCACGAATGTTATCGCGCTCGAAGCGGGTCATACCGGTGTTGTCTTCTGACCATACGAGGGTCTTGTACCAGGTATAATCTACTGAACGGGGTTCCCATCCATCGCGATCCATGATATCATAATTGATATCTGACATGGCGATTCCGGTCTTTAAGCCGCTCCAGAAGCCGATTGCGTCCAAGCCGCGTTTCAAGCTGTCTGCATTCAGACGAGCAATTGTGTTACGGGCATAGAGTGGATCGCCCGATACATTTGCTGCATTTGTATGAGCATATGATTTGCCGACCCAGCTTGTCATCATCTTGATGTTTGAACGACGGATATAGAATCGTGCATCCATTGCATCGGAGTTGTTGCCGAAGTTTTCATCAGGGGTTGTTATACGTGCTTGAATCTTGTACCGTGGAGTCACATTCACGCGCATTGAAGAGTCAACCTGTTTTTGCATCCAGATTGGGGTCGTGTAACCGCTCAATTGGGACAATGATTGTGGGCTTAATACACCTAAATCTACATCTTTTGATTCGCCTGCTGCTATTTGAACTGTTACATTGCTTAAGCCGCTGAAGCTAGGATAGCTCGGAAGGGAGTTACCACTCGATGCTGAATTTTCTACTGCATATTCTCCGACTACATTTACTACTTGAGAAATGCTGCCATTGTTACGGAGGCGGGCGACGACTTTCACATTTGCATCAATCATTAAGTGCTCTGCATCGGCAAAGTTCACTTGTGATGCTCCTGTACGATATGAGCGTGGAGCTAAGATGGTCGTTACTTCAACATCGTTGACATACGATACACCATTGAACTCATCGGCACCGATATCATATGCTTGACCCGCAGAACCGCGAGCTTGACCATCAACGTCGGATGTTACATTGGCAATTCTTGCTCCGCGGTTGTTGAGAATCGAGCCTGTTGGAGCAGGGTTGGTTCTGATACGTACGTATTGAATCGGAGCGACTCCGGTTGTTACATAATCGCCTGTCCAGTTTCCAATCAAGCTGTTGAGGTCTTGCTTGGTCCATGCACGCCATTGTGCGAGGGTTTGATACTCGTCTTGATAGCCGGCGAGTAATGTTTGGCTGATACTATCGATTTCGTAGAAGCGAACGGTTGCTGCATTCGGTGACCAGTATGCATTGCGATCTGCTGTCATTCCGCCTACATATTTTGGATGTAAACCTTGATAGAAGAGAGCTGCATGTGGATATCCGCCTGCGATATCGGCTGTTGTATTTGTGCCGGTCATCGCTATTGCATTGTTCATAAGAGTTGTCGATTTTGCATGTTGTACGCCGATACCGACGACACCACCACTATTGCTGATGTTATCATTGGCCATCATGATCGTATTGTTTGCAATTTGGTCATTACGGGTAAAGTAGTTCGCAATTCTTGCAGTAATAAGACCATTGATTCCGGCTGCGCCGTTGCGGTCGGTGAACAAGTGAATACCTGCGCGGCTTGCTCCGGCATTAGTACGGGACAAGCCCCAGATCATGTTGCCATGAATATTCATGTTCTCTGCGACGCTCGGTTGCAGGTATTCTCCAGGAGGAGGTACGACGGATGATAAGTCATTGAGACTTTGCTGAACTTTGATACCACGGGCGAATACATCAGATGTCACTCCGTTGATTTCGTTACGTCCGATTTCACAGTTGATGTTGTTAAAGCCAAGGTTCGACAAATTGTTTTGCTGACCGCCGACTTCAATACCGTTTGCTTCACCGGTTTTACCCGTTGCTGCAAGACCTACATCAAATATCTTGTTGCCGGTGACCATTGCACCGTCTTCATAGCCGAGGAAGATACCTGCACGACGAACTTTTGATATCATGTTGTCGCGAATCTCGGTGCCGCTGTTGTAATAACGGGTTAACTTGTTGTTCTTCTTCAAAGTACCTATTCCGATACTTGCAATACCATAGCCAAAACCACGGATTTCATTGCCAATGAATTTATTGGCTTTGTTGCCAAGATACGTAACGTTGTTGACCGTGATGCTCGTATCGAGTCCTTCACGATTGTTACCGAACTCATTAGCTGGAGGTGTATTGCGTTGGAAGATACCGGCAGTAAATGTCGAGAAGTTTGCACCAAAACCGGCGGAATCTGCACCAAATTTGAATGCGTTCGATTCGATCGTCACACCCGGGAGTGTATTCCAGAAGTCGAGCTCAGGAGTGTTCGGGTCTAATTCGATGATACTGTTTTGAATTGTATTATTGTAAGCACGACGACCGACATAAAATACTGCACGACGGTTTGCAAATGAGCGAAGCTGGAATTTCAATGATTTTTGAGCACCACCATCGAATATCATATATCCGGGAGAATTTGCATTGTCTTTGTTGGGGAACTCAAGCTGTACTGCATTGAAGTTCGCAGGTTGAGCATTTTGACCTAATAAGACACCGATACCATTGGAGCTATTTAACTGAATGGTAACTCCTGCTTTAGAAAGCCCTGTAGATTGAGGATCTGCCATCCAGGTTACTGTGCTATTCGGCCCAACACCAATAATATTGGATGAAAGGTCTAACGCAGGTGTACCAATGTTCGCAGTATTTCCAACGGAATAGAATGGGTCGGTTAGTAAAAAGCGTACATTTCCACGGACACCACGTTGATAGAGCGCATCAACAGCTGCTTGAATCGTCGGGAAACCAGGAACGCCTGGCTTTGTATTCGAGCCAACAGTAAAATCGCCAATCAATCTATCAATAACCGTAATCGTTACGCATTTCTCATCATTTGCCGGTACTTCATCGCCTTGTTGAGCAGACTTTATACAGATTTGATATTGTCCGCCGGCAGGAGGAGTAAACGGTGGGAAGCTGACAACACTCTTATTGAAAATACCATTAGGTACTTCGACCAACATCATTTGGTTGGTAACGATAGGAGTATTTGGAAGCAAGGTAATATTTAAGAACACAGGAATAGGATCTGCAAAAGCTCCATTGTTTGCAATTTGTGCACTTGGAGTAGCAGGACGACCTGCATATATTCCGCTTAAAGGACTTGTAATGTTTACAGTCTCATAATCAATGAGATTTTTAACAATAAATGTAAATGGAGCAGCACCAGCCAACGGATAGCAGTCATTGAATGCTTGTTGGTCAGGTATTGGATCGATCATTTCTGTACAAATCGTAATCGAGAATGAATCTGCTTGAATAGACGTAAAGCTTGGGAAATCGAATTCATCAATTGCACCTGTTACGATACCTGTTGGAGGAATGCCGCTGCTTGTGGAGCGAATTACCTCATCATGGCGTACAAGTACTCCTGTCGTTGCATTACGGATATCACAAATTCCTTTGTATGACATCACCGGTTGCACACCGACATTTTTAAATTGAGCTGTAATCGGAATATTATTTGTTTTAAAGTAAACTTGTTGAGTTTTACTGAGTGGACGCGATAAGCCGACTGCAGTCATATCTCTATCAACAGCAATCACAAAATCATTAACAACTGTCTGAACGAAGCTTGACGTACCCTTCGTAGTCGTTGCTACGACTGTCAAGCGATAGGTACCACCTTGGTTCGGCGGAACGGCTGTGTTTAAGAATCCGGTACCATTTTGAACGGTCGGCGCACTTGGATTAGCTAAAATACCATCAGCATTTGGAATAAACATGTTTCCGCCACCAGCAGGTGCCGTCATTGTTGTTTGACCGGCAGCATCCAAACCACGATATACAACATTATTGCTTGGAAGTGGACCGGTAATCGTGTAGGTAAACGTAGTTGTAAAGCCAGGAATGCTACCGAACGTTACTCCAGGACGCGATGCTGAAGGTGCTTCGGAATTTGATCCATTGTAAATTGCATTTGAACGTAACAAGCTACTATCGGGCAACCCTACAATGCGTGAACCTTTAGGGAAGGTATTCTTCACACCGACCGGACGGAACTCAAAGCGCATCTGAGGACGATAGTTAGAAGATAACGAAGCAACAGTCTGACCGCAATAGTTTGCACCATCAGTATATCCGACATACATCGCGGTTGTAACACCGGTTGGAATACTACACCATACATTAGCTCCCGCTGTATTATAGTCAGCACCGCCAAAATAGTTGTTGTAGCAAACATCCACCATGATATTACTTACGCCATCCCAAAAGATGGTTGTACCGAAATCATGCTGATACCATCCGGTTGTCGTCACATTCATATCAACTGGATCCACAACTTGTGTAAACCCGCTGACGTCAAACGGTGTCGCGACGTTGGTAGCTGTCGTCAGCTTCATTTTCATCGTCCATCCTTTACAGGTACCGCCGGCACCTGCTGCTGAGCTGACATTAAATGCCAAGCCCTTTATATCACCCGGTACAGCACCAGCTGCATTAAGCTCAGCTGCTGTCACAAGATATTGTTTATGCTCGGAAGTGTACCAACGACTATACGGACTCTTCATATCCGTACCCGTCGAGGCCAATGTAGCAGTACCTACCGTAATTTGAATCTGAGCCTGTGCCTGGCTTAGACCAACGGTAAGCATTAATGCGACAAACATTGCCCTAAGCAATAAAGACGCACTTTTCATAATAACTCCTCAGTAAATAAAAAAAATAGATAGTTAATCATTGATAGTTGCTAGTTGTTGTTCGTAATACATCCTCAATGGGAAACACCGCTGGACTGGTAGTAAACCAATGCACCGGGTAAAAAGTTCCGTACCTAAATACTACAATATTTAGATATCAAACCTAACTTTCTGCGTATTTCTTATCGACAAGACACAGTATCCCTCTGCTATTTCATAGGAATATTGCCCAAAATTACCATTTTTTTCGGCTACCTGCCAATATTTTTTTCGTTTCTATCAAATTTCATTCCTAAAAAATTATAGTTCAAGTTCGTTTGCACGTTTTTTCGTACCTTTGCCCTATAGATGTTTCTTCATCAGTATTTTCTCTAGGATTCTCTTTATCGTGAATACGTGTGTAATTATTCCGGCAGCCGGCTCGGGTAAGAGATTCGGTAGCCAAACTCCGAAACAGTACCTGTCACTGAACGGATTACCTCTCATTCTTTACACCCTACGAGCATTTGAGACTCATCCGATGGTTTCCCATATACTGTTATCGGTCGCCGAAGAATGGCTCGACTACACTTCGTCGCTTGTTCAATCCTATAAATTCAATAAGATACAACCGATTATTCTAGGAGGTAGAGAGCGTCAGTTCTCTATCGAAAATGCTCTTGACGAAGCCCGCCGATTCGATCCTGATGTTGTCCTGGTTCACGATGCTGTCCGTCCATTCGCTTCACATGCGCTCATTACGTCAATCATCCTCGCTGCTCAGCAAACAGGTGCCGCAATTCCCGTCCTCGCCGTCAAGGATACAGTCAAGGAAGTTGAATCCGGACACGTTATCCAAACTCTTGACCGCTCTCGTCTGCGGTCAGCGCAGACTCCACAGGGCTTCCATTTGAAAATACTCGATCAGGCATATATTCACGCTCGGCAATACGGCATTTCAGCAACAGATGATGCTAGTCTCGTCGAAGCAATCAATCTGCCAGTCCGGGTTGTCGATGGCGAAGATACCAATATCAAAGTGACGACACCCTTAGACTTCAAACTTGCAGAACTCATCCTGCAGAATATTCCTCCAGCAAATTTAACATCTCCATAATACCCAAATATGCAGACAGACCCTCTGAAAATACTCATTATAGGCGCCCGCAGTAAAGTCGCGGAAGCAATTATCCGGCTTCTTCTTGCAGATACCCACTGGAATTTAGTTCTTCTTTCATCCGGCTTTTCCTCTCAAGTCGATATCGAACGAGTGACCTGCTATCCGTTCGACTATTCACGTCCACAGATGCTCAAAGAAATTATGCTTCGCGAGCTCCCGACCTTTACGATTAATTGTGCAGCAATGACAAATGTTGATGCTTGTGAAGATGACCGCAGTACTGCATGGAGCGTCAACGTCAAGCTCGTCGAAACTATCGCCCGCATGTGTAAAATCACCGATTCTCATCTCATTCACTTCTCTACCGATTATATTTTCGACGGTACTAAAGGACTGTATTATGAGACAGATACGCCGAATCCTCTGTCCTATTACGGCAAGACCAAGCTAGCCTCGGAAAATGTCTGCCGCTCCTCCGGCGTACTGTCAACCATCATCCGCACTAATGTCGTCTATGGCATTTCATCGTATCAACATACCGATTTTGCCGATTGGGTAATCGCTCAATTCAATAAAAACATACCATTTAAAGTCGTCACTGATCAAATTTCGAATGCTACGCTCACCGACGATATCGCCCTAGCTCTTTTGAAAATTATGCAATTACAAAAGCAAGGCATCTATCACATTGCCGGTGTCGATTGGCAATCTCGCTTGGAATTCGCTCGATGCATTGCTCATGTCTATGGTTTTAATGAGGATATCATTCAACCAATTCTCACAGCTGATTTACAGCAAAAAGCAAAAAGACCACTCAAAGGTGGCCTTTTGACGTTAAAAGCAGAGTCAGAACTCGGTGTGCGATTCTCTACTTCACTAGAGGGATTACAGAGCCTCCGCAGACAAATCGCCGCACGTGATGAGCTACAGACATTGATTCCCAAACTATCGTAAATCGATTGCATGCCCATCTATTCCCAGCATTCGAATACCCAACATCGTCCCAATAGTCGGCGCAATGTCCGCCGGTGAAACGGTCGCGGAAGAGGTTCGCTTCTTGATGACATTCCCAAGCATCATCAACGGGACATGACGATCGTAATCGTATGGTGTTCCGTGAGTTGCAGGATTACTTCCATAGATCCAATATGGCTTCGCGTAGCATATCATCTCACCCGTACGGGCAGCATAGACATCATTTTTCACCATCTTCCATATCGCTTCGTCCCAATCAGCGGGCCTGGCCTTGAGAAGCTTTTTGGTGGATGCAGCAAGATTCATTCCTTCCAATTGTCTGGTAAATTGTACCAGCGAATCGAGAAGCGCATCTTCGTTAAGGTGGTATTTCTCAAGAACCTGATGATTCAAAAAGACCGACGGTAATTCTATCCGGTCAATACAATCATCCTGACTGCCGGCGGGCAAGAACATCTGTAAGTACTTGTTCATTTTAGCTTTTACCTTGTCTTTTGAGAGTCGTCCTGCGTCTATTTTCTCGCGTCCGACTTCCCGTACCGCCTCCGGAATAGGCCCCACACCATGATCGGAGGTGATGACAAGCACATATTTATCTCTGCCTACTTTCGTATCCAAATAATCGATAAACTCGCCTAAGTAACGGTCAATATGTAGATAGAGTTCTTGCAGTTCTCTACTGTCCGGACCAAACACATGGCCGACATAATCCGTTGTCGATACAGCAATTGAGAGAATGTCGGGTGCGTTGTCTTTGCCTAATTTCTCACGATAAATCATCTCTCGGGCAGCGGCAAAAAGATACTCGACCGAGTATGGGCTTACCAGAAACGCGTCGGTGTAGCTTTTATCGGCTGTATCTGCCGGTATCAGGTGTGGAAAAATCTTCCCGCCGCCGGGAAAATTGCCTTCCCACCGAACAGAGTCTACCTCACCTATCGCAGGTGAAATCAACGTGTTCCACGCCTTTCCTGCATACTTCTTGAGACTGTTTTGTGCATTCCATTCACTCAGCCACGCGGGTCGTGTGTAATACGACGACGTACCGAACTCACCGATTTCCTCATCGAACCACAAGACTGTCTGCGCTTTTTTGCCCGACATTACAATTCCGGCCCTGTCTTTGAGCCCAATTCCCATGACTTTGCTTTTGGGAGATTGTTCCATCAGGTAATCACCGAGCGTGGGCATTTTCATCAGAAGCGGTGACCTGCCCTCACGGAAATTCCCCCGCACCGGATAGAGAGAGTCGGCCGTACAGTAGCACATTTTTCCTCTGTCTTTATCATAGAAATCATTCGAAACAATGCCCGTCTTTGCCGGATAGCAGCCCGTCATGAGCACCGAATGTCCGGGACAGGTCATATTGGTTGCGTGGTCAAAATAGCACTGCGTATAATGAACCCCTTCGTTTCTTATCCGATTAAATCCTTTTTTGCCCCATAACCCTTCCCATTTTTCCGGATAATCTCCCCGCATCTGATCGTAAGAGATTACGACGATTAATTTCGGAACTGCTCCGGAGAGCGTCACCGAACAGAGTAAAAAGACAGCAACTATTATATTTTTCATTTATTTCCTTGTAAAGTTACATTCTACTGCCCACCCGTTTTCAATACTAGTGAGCATCGCATACCTTCAGTCGATATAAAAAAAGCCGCATTCCAAAAATGCGGCTTTAATTTCATACTGTTTTGTTATTCGGGTGTAGAGTCTGCTATAATTCCTTTATCTAGTGCTTGTTTAGCAGCGAACTGCTCCGCTTGTTTTTTATTTTTCCCGCTTCCTGTACCGAGGCATTCTCCTCCTACATAGACACCGACGACAAATTCTTTTTCGTGATCCGGGCCTGCTTCACTCATCACGACATATCGTGGAGGTTCTTTCCCTTCACTTTGCACGAGTTCAAGAAGAATACTTTTGAAATTGGTATCCTTCATCACCTGCTCATTCATCATAATCGGCAGCATCATTTGAACGATAAATTTCTCTGCTGTTTCCATGCCGGAATCGAGGTAAATTGCTGCTATGATTGCCTCCATAGCGTCCGAGAGCATGGTTTCGTTACCCTTTTGCAATGACTGACTTGCGCTAAAACTCACCATCAGAAACTCTTCTAAATGCATCTGTCGGGCGCATACACCGAGCGACTTACGGTTGACAAGCCACGAGCGCATCTTCGTCAGCTCACCTTCCTGATCCTGCGTATAATTATAGAATAAATACTCGGCAATGACGGCCCCAAGGATCGAATCGCCCAGAAATTCGAGGCGTTCATTTGAAATAAGCTTCGGTATATTAATAACTTGTAGATACGACCGATGAGTAAGCGCCTGCTCGTAAATGTGAGCATTTGAAATTTTTACGCCGAGAGTTTTCTCAAGTGCCTGCTTCCGCTTATCATCCAAAAAGCCGACTTTAGGAAACATCTGCGCCGTATCTGACTTCTGTAAGTGCGTCAGTCGCAGAAAATTAGAGTAAATTTGCTGGAAGATCTCTTTCACAAAATTCCGTTCATGTATAAAAAAGGTCAGACATTCCTGTCTGACCTAAAAAAACTGATAGTACATTTCCGTCATGCTCTACATTATCCTTCATATGCTTTGAAGCAGATCGATGCATTATGTCCGCCGAATCCAAACGTATTACTCACCGCAGCGCGAATTTTCCGTGCAATCGGTGTATTCGGTACATAATTAAGATCGCAAGCCGGATCCGGAGTCTGATAATTAATCGTCGGCGGAATCATAGAGTGCTTTATTGCAAGTACCGTTGCAATTGCTTCAATTCCTCCGGCAGCTCCAAGTAAGTGACCGGTCATAGACTTCGTTGAGCTCACGGCAAGATGCGCTGCATGCTCGCCGAAGACGGTCTTAATCGCTTCCGATTCGTTTTTATCGTTAAATGGTGTCGAAGTACCATGGGCATTGATATAATCAATATCCGTCGGCAGAAGTCCTGCATCCTCAATACATAGCTGCATTGAGCGAACGGCACCTTCACCGCCCGGTGCGGGCTGCGTGATATGAAATGCATCATCGGTAAGGCCGATTCCGCTGACTTCAGCGTAAATTTTCGCACCACGATTTAAGGCATGCTCGAGTGTCTCGAGTATAAGCATTCCGCTGCCTTCACCCATGACGAATCCATCGCGCTCGGCATCGAATGGCCGGCTAGCCGTTTCCGGTGAATCATTGCGTGTCGAGAGTGCCTTCATAGCATTAAAGCCGCCAATTCCCATCGGGCAAATCACTGCTTCCGTGCCGCCAACGACCATCACATCGGCATTACCACGCTGCAAAAGCATGAGCGCATCTGCAATAGAGTGGGAGGAAGTCGCGCAAGCTGAAACAGTTGCGTAATTTGGTCCTTTTAATCCCCATCGTATCGCTACATGACCGGCAGCTATGTCGGATATAAGCATCGGCACAAAAAACGGAGAAATTCTATCCGGCTTTCCGCCGCGCTCGTAGAGATTGGTCTGCTGATGATGATAGGTCCACATCCCGCCGATTCCCGAACCGATAATCACACCTACACGGTTTTTATCCGTCTTTTCAAAATCGATGCCAGAGTCCTCGACTGCCATCACAGCAGACGAAATTGCAAACTGCGTAAACAAATCCATTCTCTGGATTTCCTTACGGTTCATGCACAACAGCGGATCGTAATGCTTAACTTCACACGCAAATTTTGTGTCGAATTCCGTTGGGTCAAATCGTGTAATCGGTCCTCCACCGGACTTTCCGGACATCATCCCATCCCAAAATTCTTGCGCAGTATTGCCTATGGGAGTGACTGCACCCACTCCCGTAACGACTATTTTTGGAAAATTATAGCGCGCCATACGTATTTAATATTGTGTTTCAAGGTTGATTGGGCAATCAAGTGCGTAATGGCACGGCGGGAACGCTTTTCCGCGCTCCGCCGGACCAATTAGCGTATCGATTTACTGCCGCAACATGAGGATAGAGTTGCTGCTTCGATTATACCGTCACTTTTGACTCAATATAGCCGATTGCATCGCCCACTGTTTGAATTTTCTCGGCATCAGCATCTTCGATGGTGAGGTTAAACGAGCGCTCAAACTCCATAATCAGCTCTACCGTATCGAGAGAATCCGCGCCTAAGTCATTGGTAAATGAAGCTGCAAGCGTGACTTGACCTTCTTCAACGCCTAATTTATTGACGATAATTTCTATAACTTTTGTTGCTACTGCAGACATGGGAACCGACATTGCTGTCTCCTAAAAAAAGTAAATAATATAAACAATTCAGATATTCAAATTAATATACCAACCATTGATGTCCCGGCCTATTCTATCGCTTCGTAGGTATCCCGGTCAATCCAGCTCTTACATGGCGAGTCCGCCATCAACGCTCAATACCTGCCCGGTAATATAGCTTGCATCGTCTGATACAAAGAAAGCAACGGCAGAGGCAATTTCATCCGGTTTGGCAGCTCTCTTGAGAGGAATCTGCGATGCAAATGCCGCTCGCTGCTCATCGGTTAATTTGTCCGTCATATCGGTTTCTACATACCCGGGAGCAATGCAATTTACTAAAATATTCCGAGATGATAGTTCTTTTGCAAGAGATTTTGTTAGCCCTATAAGCCCTGCTTTCGAGGAGCAATAATTCGCCTGTCCGGGATTACCGTTAATCCCGACAATCGAACCGATATTGATAATTCGGCCCTTGCGTTGACTCATCATCGTGCGGCATACTGCTTTGCAGGTCAGAAATGCCCCCTTGAGATTGGTATCAAGCACATCGTCCCAGTCGCTCTCGGACATTCTCATAAGCAATGTATCACGGGTAATTCCAGCATTATTAACCAGTACGTCGATCCGCCCTACTTCTTTTACCACCTCATCAATCAGTTCTTTGACGGACTGCTCTTTCGATACATCCGCCTGAATAAAGCGTACCGACTGACCGTCCTTAGTGAGCTCTTCCTGTATGCTTTTGGCTCGGTCAGGATTACTATTATACGTGGCGTACACGCGCGCGCCTTCACCGGCGAGCCGCCGAACAATTGCCTCTCCGATACCGCGTGAACCGCCGGTGACTACTGCTACTTTTCCTGCAAAACGTTTATCCATAGTTTTTTTTCTTTGTCTATTAAGTCTGTGAGTCGTAAGTCTGTGAGTCTGTAAGTCGTAAGTCTGTAAGTCGTAAGTCTGTAAGTCGTAAGTCTGTTGTGCTTCTGTATGTTGCTATGTAAATTATATTTTACCTGGTTTTTGTAGTGTCCGGTTCTTACCAACGTATTATTCTGTAGGGAATGGCCGACAGGTACGGCATACTATTGTCTTTTTCGGGGATTTGTCGGGCAGCAGATTCGCTTGCTCTTATCATCAATACCCATGACTTTTAGCCAAGCTTTTGAACATCTGATTCTGTGTCGTATCCCGTAAAAGTGACTCCCGCAAGTGTTCGTTTGACAAGACCTTGGAGCACCTTGCCCGGACCAATTTCGATATAATTTGTCACACCTGCGGCATGCATGTTGTTCATGGTCTCTGTCCAGCGCACCGGCGACACGAGCTGCTCGATGAGAGAAGCGCGAAGATGTGTGGCATTTTTTTCAGGCTGCGCGGTGAAATTACAATAGACTTCGACACGAGCATCCTGAAAAGCTGTCTGATGAATTGCCTCTGCCAGACGTTCTTTAGCAGGCAAAAGCAACGGTGAATGAAACGCCCCGCTAACCGGTAACTCGGTAACCATGCGAGCACCAGCATCTTTGAAGGTCTGGATATTTGCCCGTAAGAATTCTGCCGAACCAGACACGACGACCTGTCCGGGAGAGTTGAAATTTGCCGGTACGATTACGCCACCGCCGCCGTTTAATTTCGTGCAAATATCACTCACTACTTCATCGGCGAGACCGATGACCGCGAGCATAGTTCCGGGGTTTTCCTCGCCGGCGCGAAACATTAATTCCCCTCGCAAAGCTACGAGTTTCAAAGCAGATTCGAACTCCAGAACGCCTGCCGCGTACAGCGCTGAATATTCTCCAAGCGAATGTCCTGCAACGGCTTCACAGGAAATTTTATCCCGAAGTAAATCGACGAGAATTGCTTCATGGACAAAGAGTGCCGGCTGCGTATAGCGCGTTTCTTTCAACGTATCAGCCGGACCGTCAAAGCATATTTCACTCAGTGAGAAGCCGAGAATATCGTCGGCCAGGCGGATTTTTTCTGCTGCCTCCGCGTAGGTAGTCGTCAGCCCCCGCATCATACCCACATACTGTGAGCCCTGTCCTGCAAATAAAAGTGCGTTCATTGATTCCTCAATTGATTATTTCATTCCCCAGCGCAGATATATGCTGCCCCATGTATAGCCGGCGCCAAAGCTTGCCAGGATCACACCATCGCCATATTTGAGCTTGCCTTGCTGCCATAATTCCGACAAGCAGATAGGAATCGTTCCTGCAGTAGTATTGCCGTAGCGATCGATATTAATCATTACTTTGTCAGGACTTAACCCCATTCTGCGGGCTGTGGCATCGATAATTCTCAAATTTGCCTGATGGGGCACGAGCCAGGTAATATCATCTGCCGTGAGATTATTTTTTTCCATAATTTCTGCCGATACATCAGCCATGCCGACGACGGCAGATTTGAACACCGTCTGTCCATCCTGCACGGCGTAATGTTCTTTGTTATCAACCGTTTCATGCGATGCCGGCTTGGCGCTGCCTCCGGCTGTCATATAGAGCGAGGCGCCGCCATTACCATCCATTTTGAGAATACTGTCCATAATGCCCACATTTTCATCGTCCGAGCGCTCGACAAGTACTGCGCCTCCTCCATCTCCGAATAAAATATAGGTTGTACGATCTTCAGGATTCAGAATCGAACTCATTTTATCGGCTCCGCAGAGGAGAACGCGATTCACCCGGCCGGACTCTACAAGTGACGAAGCGGTCATGAGGCCATAGAGGAATCCCGAGCAGGCCGCCGAGAGATCGAATCCCCAGGCATTGGTAAGCCCGAGCTTCCGTTGCACAGTGGCCGCAGTCGAGGGGAACATATTATCCGGCGTCACCGTGCAGACTATGACACAATCAATGTCTTGCGGCGTAATTCCCCGCTGCTCGAGGCATTGTTTCGCAGCCGGGACGATGAGGTCCGACGTAGCACCATTCAAGAGAAATCGACGCTCGCGGATACCCGTACGCGTACGAATCCACTCGTCTGACGTGTCGATTTTATCCTCAAAGTAGGAATTAGGGAATACATCATCGGGTACATAATGAGCGACTGCCGTTATATTTGCTGGCATAGGTTTTATACTTTCGAAGTTTAGGTATGTTCGGCGGGAATTGTGAGAGTTGCGAGGGTCGAAGCGATCAACCCATTAACATTTTTACCGGCGACGTCAACAGCCCGAAGGATCATATTTTCTATAGCTTTAGGGGATGATTTACCATGCCCGATAATTGCTACTCCATTGACCCCCAACAGCGGAACACCGCCATACTCCTGATAGTCAAATTCTTTGAGAATTTTTCGTAGAGTGGGAGCCATCGCTCCGACGGCTAATTTTTCGAGAAAGCCCTTATCGGCATGCTGCCGTACTTTTGCTTTGAGCACGCCGATGATACTTTCGGCAAATTTTAGCACGATATTTCCTGTAAATCCATCACAGACAAATACATCGGCTTCACCAAAGAGTATATCGCGTCCCTCGACATTTCCCCTGAAATTGAGTGGACTTTGCTCGAGTAGTTCATACGTCTGCAGCACGACTTCCGTGCCTTTTGAGCGCTCTTCGCCAATATTCAGCAGACCGACTTTCGGATGCTCTACGCCGATTATTTTGGAATAATATATACTCCCCATAATCGCGAACTCATATAAATGTCTGGGCTTACAATCTATATTCGCCCCAGCATCGACAAGCAGTGCAGGACGCTTGTGCACGGTCGGAAAGAATGAACCGATTGTCGGACGGCTTACACCCTTGATACGCCCCAAGACAAGAGTACCGGTCGTCATCACTGCGCCGGTATTGCCGGCCGAGACGAAGGCATCGGCCTTGCCGTCGGCATGCAGCTCTATCCCCTTAAAAAGCGAGGAATTGCGTTTTTTCTTGATAACCGTGGCAGGTTCGTCCCCCATACCGACGACTTCATCAGTATGCACAATAGAATACTTCAGGGACGACGCATCGACCTTGTGTAATGCGGCACGTATGTCCTTTTCACGTCCTACAAAAATCACCTCAAGGTCTGATGATGTTCCCAGCGATTTTGCTGCCAATACAGCGCCTTGCACTTCATTATCGGGCGCAAAATCGCCTCCCATTGCATCAAGAGCTATTCGCATATGGTTATGCACTACTTAGGGAAGTTGAAGATTGGTTTTCTGCACATACTGCTTCTGCAGGCGGACTCTTTCCCGCTCAGCAAGCAAGTATCTTATTCTACGGTAACTGCTTTGCGGCCATTGTAGTATCCGCAGTCAGGGCAAGCAGCGTGTGCTAATTTCATAGAATTACAGTTCGGACAGGTACCTGTCGTCGGAGCGACTGCTTTATAATGTGTGCGGCGTTTGTCGCGGCGTTGCTTGGAATGGCGGCGTTTAGGATTTGGCATCGTACTTCTCTGCTTATAAAATAAAAATTAAATTGTCTGACAGTAACTGATTAATCTTCTTACATTCTTTTAATTATTGAGGGTTATCCCTTTTAGGGCTTTCCATCGGTCATCTATCTCAGTCGAGATTTCCGGCGAGATATCGTCCCATTCTTTATCCCGATACTCCGGGGCTATGCGCTTCATCGGAAGATGTAGGGCAAGCTCTTGCCGCACTTCATCCGACAAATCAATAAAGAGCTCGTCATCACGGATGATGATGACCTCACCCTCTGTGTCACCCTCCTGCATCAAAAACACCTGCGTGTCGGCTAAATAATCGGCAGTCACGGGAGCTACGATTTTTTCGGTGAATTCAGTAAGCGATCTATCACATATCATCGTAGCCATACATGTGGCTTCACCCTTAAAACTATACCGCTTACCTACTCTTCGGATAGTACCCGTCAGCTCGATTTCTCCGCTGAACTCCGGGAAAATACCCTCAATTTCCTGCACGTTTGCCGTTAATTGAACCGATGCCTGACCGTCTTGCAGACCTTGAATTGGCAATTTTAACATGGCGATTTTATGCCTCTAAATTTTTACAGACTACAAATATACCACTTTTTGGTAAGTTTTCAAATGTGATAGACAGATAAATTCCCCCGTTTTTCACTTTTGAGAGCATGATTTTTGAAATACTCTCCTACAAACGGTCCGCAGCAACAGTCCCCAATCGTCGGATATTCCGTAATTTCGCATGATTAACTACCGTACTGCATCTCTCAAAACTATGGAGACGATTCTATGCTTTGTTTACAATCTTCTACCAATCCCGAATGGATTGCCGTCGCAAGTGCCCATATTGATGATATAATTATCGATCATGCTCATTGTGAGAAAAAAGCCGCTGCCAATGCCATGAGTATGGTGCAGCGCTACCCTGATAAGCCGCATCTTGTGCGGGAAATGATCGCTATTCTCAAAGAAGAATGGGAACACTTCGAGCTGTGTTTTGATGAATTACAGCGCCGTGGCGTGACGATGACCCGCGACAAAGGAGATTTTTACGCCCAGGAATTAGCAAAGCTTGCCCGCAAACAGGAGCCCGAGCGCTGCCTTGATTTATTACTCATCGACGCACTCATCGAGGCACGGTCATGCGAACGGTTTTCGATACTTTCAAAATGTGAGGATATCCCGGAAGATTTACGGAAGTTCTATTATTCATTGCTTGCTTCAGAGGCAGGACATTACCGGATGTTCACCGATCTAGCCCGCGAATACTACCCGGCAGATGAAGTCAAAGCGCGGCTGAATGAGCTCTCGACTGCCGAAGCCGAGATTATCCGCGCGCTCCCTAATTCTCCCACTATTCACGGGTAAGTGTATGAATATCATCTTTATGGGTACCCCCGAATTCGCCGTTCCTTCGCTTGAGGCAATTCACCGTCAATTTGGTGTGCAGGCAGTGGTGACAGTTCCCGATACACCACAAGGTCGCGGGATGAAACTCACGCCGTCAGCCGTAAAAGTCGCCGCACTCGAACTCGGACTGCCCGTGCTACAGCCGGAATCGCTGAAGTCTGAAGAATTTAGGCAAGCAATCGAAGCCCTAAAGCCGGATATTATCGTCGTTGTTGCCTTTCGCATTTTACCCAAGTCGATCTATTCCCTCGCGAGCCTCGGCGCATTTAATATTCACGGGAGTTTATTACCCAAGTATCGCGGTGCTGCGCCGATTAATTGGGCAGTTATCAACGGTGAATCAGAGTCCGGCGTTACGTCGTTCCTCCTTAATGACAAAGTCGATACCGGCAAAATCCTCCTCAAAGCATCCACGCCGATTACCGATGGGATGACCGCCGGCGAACTCTACGCGACGCTCATGCCGCTCGGTGCCGAACTCGCCGTCGAGACGTGCGACCGACTGTTGAACCATACAGCCGATCCTATTCCACAAAATGATGATATCGCAACACCTGCTCCCAAACTCTTTCGGGAGAATTGCGACATCGACTGGACCAAATCCGCACGCGACGTCAGGAATTTCATTCATGGTATCAATCCCGCACCGGTGGCTTGGACACTGTGGAACGGCAAGCGTTTCAAAATATACAGGGCGCAACACATCAGCGCGCAAGTCCCGACCGGTTCGTGGGTTATACGAGACGACCAGTTTATCGCCGGCTGCGGAGACGCGGCACTTTCTCTTCTCGAGATTCAGCCCGAAGGCAAGCCGCGCATGTCTGCTGCCGACTTTTTGAGAGGATACCGAGGTGAAATGAGCGGGGAATTTACGGGGCGGGAAGGTGGGAAGTCGTAAGTCGGGAAGTCGTAAGTCGATAAGTCGGCAAGTCGATAAGTCGGCAAGTCGTAAGTCGATAAGTCGGGAAGTCTGCCCTTATGTAATTTATGACTTTTTAGTCCCTTCAGTCCCTTTAGTCCCTTTAGTCCCTTCAGTCCCTTTAGTCCCTTTAGTCCCTTTAGTCCCTTCAGTCCCTTTAGTCCTTTGTGTCCCTTCAGTCCTTTGTGCCCCTTTAGTCCCGTCACCCCTTTTGTTCACCATTCATCAACGGTCGCGCGCTGCTATCATTCCTCCCCATTCTCCAATCTCACGATCCACTTCCGTACCAGTAGCAATGGAACTATCCCAATGATTCCAAAGGAGGTATCAATAATCTGCCAAAATACAGGAATACCTCGCAGTGGACCGCATATCAGCGCCAGTGGTATCACGAGCACACAAGCAATCATCCCAAATTCTATGACCCATTTATTCTTCACGGGGTCACGCAAGGGTCCGATAAATAAGATGGCGAGCACGATATGCGCAAACGCCAGCCAGTCGGTACCATAGGCAAGAAAAGGATATTTTACGGACGTTTCGACGAGCCCGCGGTTGACGAGCTCGAGCCAGTCGGAGAGCGCGGGAAAGATGTGCGAGGTTGTGGTTCCCGCGCCAAAGTTCCGCACCAATATATTCAATTCCCATACAAGCGGGAATGCGGTAATACCGCTGAGAGCTAAGGAGATGATAAAGAAAATAATCATGGCATTTATCTTCGAGCGCAATCTGATACTGCCTGGCTTCATGATGGAGCGTCCTTGAGATGTGAGAGGGATGAGGAGTTTAGGATGGTGACGGACGTTTTTTGATTTATTTCCCGTGTATTTTTGTTGGATGGTGGAGTGCTTATTGGGGAAATCTGCTGCAAACGTTCAGTCCTGCCGGGATTGGGTCTGTGTAATTCTTCTTTTGTCCTGATATTAGTCCGGCAAGTAATCAATAATTAGGTATAGCACCTGTCAAAACAGAAATTCAAAAACACCGCACCATCCTCCACTCCACAATCTCCTGCCCACATATCCTCACCGTCAGCACGGCGCCTTCGTCTCTCCGGCGGTCAAAGATAAAATCACCTAAACTGTAATAGATTCTCTTGGTTTTGTAGGTCTGATATTCTTGCAGCGTATGCGAACCGCACCCTACTATCAGGTCTGCCCCGCTTTCGATGAGCGCATGGGCGTAGAATTCCTGCGCTTTGGAGGGAGCGCTCACTTCCTCGGCTCCCCAATGCAAAAGCGCCACCACGATAGCTTCAGGATGCTGATGCTTGTATTCCAGAATCTTGACGGGAAGCTCATTTTCTGTGTCTTGATTGATGATTGCCGCGCAGGAGTCACGGTAGCGTTCGAGGCGCAGACGAACGCAGGCGAAAAGAGCTATGGTGGTATTTCCCTTGCCTTTTATAATTGTTGGTGTAAAGAGTGTTATGCTGTCGGCATTACTGCCAAGCGGCTGCAATCCCTGGCGCGCGCATTCCACTTGTGTGAATTGTAAGCCACACGCTCCGAAGTCTATCGCATGATTATTGGCAAGATTGAGATGAGTGATGCCGATCTTTTTCAGAAAAGGGAGATTCCGCGGGTCACTATCGAACGTATATCTCTTACAAATAGCAGGATAGCCGCCGCCAATAGCACTTTCATAATTGACTATCCCGACATCGGCGCCGGTAAAATACTTCCTGTATCGATCAAAAAATGGTTGCCGACCTACTCGTTGGATTTCTTTTGCCACACCACGACTCAGCATCATATCACCGGTGATGACGAGCGTCGTGGTGTCGCCTTGGGCACGGAGGATTCCGCTGCTGACGGCAATGCAAAAGCAGAATATGAGGAATGATTTCATTTTCTTTTCGTAAAACTACTCGGTCGTTCATGCAAATATTCCCGATTCCTGATATCTTTACGCGAGCTCAACGGCTCCAACCACGGCTCAAGTCCCGGAAGCTTCTTGGCGTCAATCTTCTTTCTCCAGTCCTGATCGGTCAGTCGGTTCTGCGCATCATGCGTGAATTCATAATACGAGAACACCCCGCCACGACACAAGTACGGATAACCGTTGATAGGTACGATGACATAAATTTTCCGTACTTCCCCTACGCCGAGTTCTACGCAAGTACCATTGAGAGTGTAAATATCGGTAACTGTCAGGAGTGAATTGTCATTTGCAAGTTGAACAACTCCATCATTGGAGTCTTCGGAAGGTTTCGTCATATCTTCGTTGACCGATTTCAAGCTATTCTCGATGTCCTCAAGTGATGTTCCTATGGAATTAATATCATCATATTCCTTCGCCGTGATTTCTCCACCGGATAATTCTTTTTTACTGATATGTGTTACGAATTCTATGAGTTGTATCAGAGACGAATCTCTCTCCGTAGAAAGTTGACCGAGCTTTTTGACAAATTTACCGGCGCTTTCCCAAAATGCCAGGTTGGGTTCGACATATCCTACTTGAAGTGACGGAGCAGGCATTTCGTATTCGTCATCATCTCCTCCTCCTTCAGCCGCCTGGGGCTGCTCTGCGTAGAGCACCGTATTATGCTTCAATTGTGCATACGATGCCAGACCTGCGTTGAGTGATTTATAGTCCCATGTTGGCTTTTGCATAAGTAGCGGATACTTTTCATTCCGCGCAAAGAGCGTGGCGATCATTCTGAGCCAAATGCTGTAGGCGTTATCGCTGCGCTTGTCATTGTCTTCGAAGATTGTTTTGGTGCGCTGTAAATTGTCCTTATACTCCGGCCAGGTGTCTTGTTCATGGTAATACTCCAGCAAAAGATTCTCGGCTGATTGAATGCCTTTACCGGCTAAGATATCGAGTCCGCGGGGGAATTCACGGCGGGTAGAATCTTCAACAATATTAATTACTTTCGTAATTGCCTCCGCATCCGGTGTATAGCTTTTGGGGAGTGTGTAGAGTTCGATATCGGTGTCGGCTAACCTGCCGACTTCATTAATTCTATTCCCCGAACCCTTCGCAATTTCCCGAAGTAATCCTGCCCTATCTGTATAGGTGAGCTTCGCAATATCAAAGAGGGAAGGATTGTCCGACTTACCAACCAAGAACGTAACGGCTGAAGCGTAGGTAGTATATAACTCCTGCACTTCTTTATGCTTGGTTATTAGTGATGTCAGATACTGCACCCGCCCGAACTGTTCGTCATTCTTCAATTTAAACGGCACCAACCCGAGCCAGCTTACCGCACGGAAATACCGGCGTAATACTTCCCGGGAATTATAATTTCCCCGGGGCTTGAAGAGGTTAAATGGGATTTTATCGCCAAACAGCTCATCGTTCGCTTCACTTGTTTTCGCTTCCAATGCCTGTTTGTAGTATTTTTCGGCTAACTTCCGGTACTTTTTGTCGAAGGTAATTTCTTTTCTATTGAGTAACTTACAAGCAACACCATAATAGAATTGAGCAAACTTCGCCTGCTCGCGCGTCGTGCTGTCTGCCGACTCTTTGCTATCCTTACTTGCAATCGTATAGAATGTATAGCAGAGCGAGTCGAGCGTCGGAAGTAGTGATTCCTTTTCAATGGAATTCATTACGAATTGATAGTACAAATTCACCACATGGAGGAAGGCATCGGTCGTGACAAACGAAGGCACTTTCTGGTAACTGTTTTCTTCATAGAGTGACCAGAAATTCTCCTTGCTCGGCGGCGTGATAACAAAGCCATTGTTTTCAAGGATTTTCATGACCGTAGTATCTATTTTGAATATATCTTTATTACACAAGTCATTGAAATGAAAAGCCGTGTCCTTGCTCCTGCTTTTCAGGAACTCTTCTTCTTTGATCTTAATTGCAGAATAGAAGGCAAGGTCTTTCTTGCCAATCGGCAGCGTAAAGGGCTTATCCCAGTAAATCGGTTGGAACCATTTCTGACGACAGAAGTAATCCCGCAGGTAGGCATCCTGAAAGATATATCCGTTCTTGGCAAGCAAGGTGAATTTCAGGAGTCGAAGCTGCTGAAGGGAGAGCGAGTCGAGATTTTGGGAATAGTTGATGGTGAGTTTATTTGACTTCTTGCCGTAACGCATCGTAAAATCATCAGATTTATAGACTTCCGGCAGTGGCCGTACATTCTTGATGGTCGTATCAAAGAATATCTTTTCGTCGGGTTCCATGAAATTCCAGTGCGTTTGCGCCTGCACCGCACTATGCGAGACAAAGAGAATAGAAAACGTGCACAGCAAGAGGAAACAATTGCTCATAATGGATTAGAAATGGGGTAATGATAGAAAAAGCGTGTTTTCCGGGTTGAATTTTATTGACTTTCAAATCATCTTCTACCGTTTCAATCGCAAATTACCGAATTTTTGATATACCGTTGTAGAGTCTTGATCCTGCAACACATAGCGCACATATTTCATCCCAAAATACTTCCATTGAAATTCAATCAGATTGAAGCGGGACGCGAGTGATTTCTCGATGACCAAGGCGGCGGTAGTGTCATTGTCTCGGGTGAAACAGAAGTCCTGCATATTCCGCGTTAGCTTTGAGCTGCGCCAGAGCGGGAGGATGCGACCGTCCCGGATCTTATAAAGATGCATCTTCAAGCTTTTGACAGCGCTCCATCGTGATGCTTTGATGATACCGATGGCGAGGTCTTCGTTGCCGTCATTATCAGCATCGACGACGGTAATTGATGCGATAGAATCGTTGAAGGTTTTGGAATCGACCGCCTTGCCCTTTTGGTAGAGCACCAGGCGTGTCGGGCAATTACCGGAGGATTTGAGAATAGAGGTCTGCCCGCGGGATTTGATGACAAACGAACGTCCATCTTTCGCCTCAGCGGTAGCCAATACAGCGATAAGCACTATAAAAACAAGTTTCATACACCACTTCCCCACATCTCAGCTCTTGACACTAATCACCTCCTCAAGCTTGGTCGTATATCGCGGTGAAAGCTTTTCCTGTTTCATTTTCCAGATTCTGTCCTTGTCTTGGGAGGCGAGCTTCACGACGTGGCGGCCGCTTGTGGAATTAATATTGTCGATGGCTTTCATGAGGATTTTGTGCTTGGGGTGTTCGCTGGTGAAGAGGTTTTGCTGGATTTCATCTTCCGCACAAAAATCCATGAGCACGACACCTGCTTTTTTGTACGCATAGCCCTCTTTGAAGATCGCACGGAGTCCTTCCTCGGCGAAGCGGGCGAGTTCGATCGTGGAATTGGTGGCAAAGGGTAATTTCACCACAATACTTCTACTATACTGCGCAAGATCATCACGAAAGCCATTGGTGCGGATGAAGACCATGAGCGCGCGGCAGGCGGATTTCTGACGGCGGAGCTTTTCGGCGCAGGTGACGGAGAACGTGACCACGCGCTCCTTGACCTGATCGTAGCTTGTGTAGTTCGACTCGAAGGTGCGGGTCGTGGCGATCGTTTTCTTCGGCTTTCTGCCTTCTAATTCTATCATCGATTCACCACAGAGCTCATGCTTGAGCCGCACTTCGACAATACTCATCTTGCTTTGAATGAACTCGTCTTCGAGATTCGTAAAGTCGTAGGCGGTTTTGATGTTCAGCGCCTGCAGGCGCCGCGCATGCTGACGTCCTATTCCCCATACATCTTCTATCTTGAGCCATTTGAGCGCTTTAATACGTTTTTCTTCTGTATCAATAATATGCACGGCGCGTGTTTCTTTGGGGAATTTCTTGGCAATTCTATTGGCGACCTTCGCGAGCGCTTTCGTCTGCGCAATACCGATACTGATGGGAATTCCGGTGGATTTATGAATTGTTTTTACAATTGACTCGCCATACTCTTTATAATGAAGATGTTCCATCCCCGTAAAGTCGAGGAATGCTTCATCGATGCTATAGACTTCCATGTCCGGACAATACCCGGCGAGCAGATTCATCACGCGCATGCTCATATCGCCGTAGAGTGCGAAATTCGCCGAAAAGACGCGCACATTGTGCTGCGAAAAGAGGTCTTGATATTTAAATGCAGGAGCGCCCATCGGAATACCGATTGCCTTGGCTTCATTGCTGCGGGCAATCACACAGCCGTCATTATTCGAGAGCACGACGACGGGCTTTCCGTTGAGGTCAGGACGGAAGACGCGCTCACAGGAAGCATAGAAATTATTACAATCGACGAGGGCGAACATTACAGTACGTGTTCATTTAGAAATACTTAATCACATTTATCACTATTCCCCAGATAATGAGTTCGTTTTCGGCGGTCACTTTCAGCGGTTTGTAGTCTTTATTGGCAGGAATGAGCCAGTAGCAGTCTTTTTCCTTTTTAATGGTCTTGACCATGAATTCTCCGTCGATGAAGCAGACGGCGATTTTCCCGTTTTGCGGCTCTAAGCTTTTGTCAATGACGAGCAGGTCGCCATTATGAATCCCGAGGTCTTTCATGGAGTCGCCGCGTACTTTCCCATAAAAGGTAGAATTCGGATTTTTAATAAGTTCTTTATTTAAATCAATACTTGCATCTAAAAAATCATCAGCCGGCGACGGGAATCCGGCGGAGATTCCATTTTTAACAAATGGTAATGACAGTTCGGTCTCGGTAAGAGCCGTATAAAAATCAATCGACGATGACGAATGGAGTCTAGACAATTTCATAAACCTCGTATTCTGAAGAAGGTGCGCACAAAGGGCATTTTCAGACACAAAACTACACTTATCCCGGCACCGTACCAAATTGAATTTTGCGCCTGTCTCGCTTCCGAGCGTATTCCTCTCCGGACGCCAAGAGCAGCCACACTCCGCCGGAATTCTGCGTAGATGAGATATGATTGTCAAGCAGCCCGGAGGGCAAGCAAACCCGTTGGCAGGACGGTATGTTGGGGGTTTGAATTATAATTTCCGGCCTGCGAATCTGCCTCAGAAGTCTAAAAATAACTTTAGGGTGAAGGTATTAACCCGTAATTTCGAACTGCGAAAGCGAGTGTAGCCGGATGCTGACTTGATATCGGTACGAGTCACTCCTCCTTACGGGCATATCCCTGAAATTCCGGCATCATACCGCAGTCCTATGACCAAAATCATAGGTTTGCCAGTAATAATCATGTAGTTTTGTAGCGGTACGGCCGTGTTCCAGAGGACGATTCGTCCGTGACCTGATGTTCTCAAGAACACAACACATCTGCTATCGCTTTATCCTAAAAAGAGTTGTTACAACCAAGGCATAGTTTCCGGCATTCTGCATAAATGTGTGTTGTAACATTCTTTTGCCTTTTGTTCTTCTTCCATCTGCGGCGAGCGGTCATTGATGATGACGAGCAGCCGTATTTTTTTGGGGGAATTCACACATTTTTCTGTACTGTATGAACATGAAATTTATACTTCTATTGGCCGTACTGCTGTGTTTCCTGAGTGTGGAGCAGGCCGTATCGCTGCCGCAATTTTCGCTGATGACGGGAAATAAATGTCAGAGCTGTCACATTAATTCTCAGGGTGGTGGTCTCCGGAATGACCTTGGCTGGTATTCGTGGAATGAGCAATCACTGATCAGCCCGTCGAGTGTGGGCCTCGGCTGGCTCTATGGCGAGAATAATACGTGTAATACTTTTTTGGATGACAATGTGCTCACTATCGGCACTGACTTACGCCTGCAATCTGCCCGCGGTCATGCCGTTGATGACGCTCCTCGCAAGCTATTTCCGATGCAGACAGCAGTCTATGGTGCGTTACGGGCCACTAAGTGGCTCCAAATCGAAGCTTCGATTAATCCGGGGCATAAGCGATTTGGCAGTTCGCCGGTATCCAATTATTCCGGACAGCAGCCGTGGACAGCATCGGTAATTTTCCAGCCAACGCTTACATTGCCGCAGCTGCGCGCGGGATTTTTCATGCCATCAATCGGTATGCGCAATGATGACCACACGAAGCTGATTTGGAATGTTCCGAGTGCAAACGGCACCTCGACCCAATCGGCGATAATCCCGCCGCTCTATGCTGAATTCGGTGCTGAAGCGACGTATGATGCCACCAAATGGCTCACGGTATCGGCGGGTATATTCGACTCCAAGACTCTTAGTGAAATGCCGGTCACGCAATATACTGCAGCCAATACCAGTTCACAGATTTCCCTCGTCTCAGCCGCAAAAGCACCTTCGTTCGTAGCCCGTGCGGTCGTATGGCCGCGCTTTATGGATGACAACCTCAATACCTACCTTGGCAGTTCCGTGCTTATCAATGATGATTTTACCTTTATCAATACGTTTGCCGGAGTAGGGCTTTCCGACAAAGCATCGCTGATGCTTGATTTTGCGACTTCTACTAAAAAAGACATTCGAACAACGAGCGTGGGGTCGATTGAAGGTATGTACCAATTACTCGAAGCATTGCTTTTGACCGCAAGAGTAGAGACCGGTCGCACGACGACCGTGAACGCATCGACGGCTTATACGCAGGCTGTCGTACTCGGCGCTCATGTGTTTGTCCTGCCGTATGTCGAGATCAGACCTGAATACCGGATTATGGATACCGATGATTTTCGGTCATCCCGTTATGCATTTCAATTACACTTATTCTATTAATTCTTGGAGATATTATGAAGTGGAAGTCTGTTAGCATTGTTTGTCTCCTGCTCATCGTGCCACTCGTTGTGGTATGGCTCGCGCAGGGTAGAAATATCTACACGAAAGATAAAATTCAGGTCGTCACGAAAGTCAAAGACGAAATATTCGGCGGTGAGACGGAAAAAATAGAGTGGGTGGATAAATTTCAGCTTGGACTCTTGCCGGGTGTCGATGATCCCTCACCTAAGGTATTATTGTCGGTATCGGTGCCAAGCGGCTTGCTGATTGCCATAGCCGTCTTTGGATTCTGGCAAGACAGACGCACCAGGAAATAACACAGCGCGAAGACTCCTGAAGGCAGGCAGGATGGATTCCAACAATACGAAGGAACAAACGTTCCACGAATCTAACAACGTAAACCGGAACAAATAGGACCCCTGCGCAGTTTATTTTACCGGTTTTACACCTTTATTTTTCTCATACTTATTGAAAGAAAACAATGAAACTCTCTCATATTGCGTGGTTTACCGCGCTTTCGGTGACTCTCTCTACTCCCTTGGCCTATAGCGGCACACAGCTCAAAGTCGGCACACAAGGCAAGAAAAATATTACTCTCACCAATAAAGTGGGTGATAATGTCATTAAGTTCGTCAGCGCTGCTCCCCTGGAAGAAATCAAAGGCAGTACTTCCGGTATCACAGGCACGTTCGTCCTCGATCTGGATAATCTGGAAGCCACCAACGGTAAAATCACCGTCGATGTTGAATCAATGAATACCGGGCTCAACAAGCGCGATGCGCACATGAAAGACAAAGAATGGTTGGATTCAAAAAAATTCCCGACCATTATCTTTGAAATTAAAGGACTCACGGATATTCAGATTATCAAAGCTGACAATGGCAGCGGTGAAATTAAAGCAATCGCCACTGGAAACTTTATCATGCACGGCGAGACCAAGCAGATTAAAGCACCGATTACCCTGAAATACGTTCGCGAATCCGATGCCACCAAGAAGCGTGCTGCCGGGGATTTTGCCTTTGTTCAGACGAACTTCAAAGTAGCGCTCAAGGACTTTAATGTCAAGGGAACGGCAGGAATCGTCGGCAGTAAAGTCGGTGAATCTATTGATATCGATGCAAATTTTTACGGCTCGACAGCCGGACAATAATACATAGCGTACTATGACACAATTACCAGTAGTAGAACTCGACAGACGTGAATTTATTACCCAATCCCTCCGGGGATTGGGTATCGCCGTCTGTGCCCCTGCGCTTGTCGCTGCTCTCGGAAGCTGCGAAAGCTATTCAACCAAAGTGCCGGTAACGGGAGACCCGGCAAAATTCGATATAACCGGAGTGACAGAGCTCGAAACAGTAGGAATCGGCTACCTGCTAGAAGGCAAGCTCGACATTAACGGCAATCCGTTTAATGGCGGCAAACCAGTCGTCATTATCCGCCAGAAGGCCGACAATGTTATCGATGCATTTCTCTGTCTATCTTCGACTTGCAATCATGAAGGACGCCCGGTCTTTCCGCCGGAAAAGCCCGGTGATGATATCGTTTGTCCGTATCACGGTTCTGTTTTTTCCCCAACTGACGGTTCGCTAAAAACAGGCCCTGCAACAGCAGGATTAGCTAAATTTCAGAGTAGCTTCGATTCTGCAACAAAAATCCTGACAATTACACCGTAAATGATTATTTTTACAGCAGAATTCATCGACAGGAAGCAATAGTTATACTTCTGTCAATCATTTTTCAACTATCCCGACAGGCGAGGTGTTTTATGAAAATTATCTACAACCTATTGTTTTTCTTTGTTCTTGGGCTCATCCTATCCCCAAGTGCATTAGCTCACAGAAATGGTATAACCGGTCAATCCCAAGCCGGTTGTTCCGGTGCACAATGCCACATCGTAGCAGCCAGCGCAGCCACGCAAGTGACCATGATCGGCGCCAGCGGTACTATCACGGTCGCACAAGGAGCCCAGCGGAACTTTTCTGCTTTTGTCGCCCATGCCACACAAGCAGCCGCCGGTATCAACATCTCTGTCAAGAATGGCGCAGGTGTAGATATGGGTGCATTTGAGGCGGGCACAGGTTTACAGCTCATGAACGGAGAATTAACACATGTAGCCCCTCAACCAATGCTCGGCTCACCGCGCGGAGCTTCGTTCAACTTTGTCTGGACCGCTCCCAATGTGCCGGGTACCTATACGCTCCGTGCAGCCGGAAATGCCGTCAACAACAGCGACAATCCCACCGGTGATGTATGGAATTTCATGACTCCGATTACAATTGTCGTGCCCGGCGTCCAAGTCACTGCCCCCAATGGCAATGAACAATGGTGCCGTGGTTCGGTGCGGAATATTACCTGGACATCGTCGGGAATGTCTTTTGTCAATATCGATGTCTCGACCGATAATGGTGCATCATGGCTTAATTTAGCTACCAGAATAGCAGCGACACCATCAACCTATGCATGGACCATTCCTGCCGGCTATGTACCCGGCGGAGGATATCTGATCCGGGTATCCGATAATTCCGACCCGAATACAAGTGACCAAAGTAATGCAAGCTTTTATGTCCTCCCTACGCCGACTATTACCGAACAACCGCACATGGACTCTGTCTGTATCGGCCAATCAAAAACATTCAGCGTTACGACCGATTTCCCGCAATCGTATTCGTATCAATGGCGTAAGAACAAATCTGCGATCTCCGGTGCTACTGCTTCAACCTATACTATAGCATCCGTTACGGCTGCGAGTGCCGGTAATTATGATGTTATTGTGACCGGATGTAATACTAATGTCGCCAGTGATTCTGCTCCTCTGATTGTCTTTGCTCCTCCGAGTATTACCTCTCAGCCCAAAGACACAACAGTCTGTCCGGGGGTACCTGCTCAGCTTCGGGTAGCGGCCTCGGGATATGAATTGAATTATCAGTGGAAACGCAATGGTTTTATTCTCTCGTCAGGTACGGAAGCCACCTACAGTATCGCGGCTGTCTCCGAGTCGGATACCGGTAAATATGAAGTAGTGGTCAGTGGACGGTGTTCGCCTCCGGTAACGAGTACAATTGCCAACCTGAAATTCCCGCCTGCTCCGATTCTCTTTAGTCAGCCGGTTGATACCGCTCTCTGTGTCGGGTCGAGTCATGTACTCTCCGTACAGGCTTCAGGAGCAGGAGTTACGTATGTGTGGAAGAAAAATGGAGTCGTTATTCAGGATATCAACGGCTCAGCTTATACAATTGCCTCAATGAGCGCAGCTGACTCAGGCACTTACTCGGTGGTGATTACCAACAACTGCGGCTTCTCGACAACCGCATCAGCACGTGTACAGCTTCGCAACGCCCCCGTTATTACTTCTGCGACCAAGGATACTACCCTCAATTCTGGCGGCACTCTGATCCTGAAAGTAAGTGCCACGGGCGGCGGCCTGAGCTATCAATGGCAAAAAGACGGTAAAGATATCTCGAAAGCAACACTCGCGACGCTGTCCATCCCGAATACAAGCTCGGCCGATGCCGGCAGCTATACGTGTATCGTTCGCAACAGCTGCGGTCAGGTGACTTCAACCGCATCGGTCGTCACTATTAAAGTAGCAGCTACTGCTGTCCTCGCTTATTCTGTGCCCGGAGTAGATTTCGGTTGTGTATTCCCCGGTAGTCAGCGCGACAGTATTCTGACAGGATTCATTCAAAATGTCGGGGCAGCGGCCCTGACCGTTACCGCTGCTACTATTGGCGGTGCAAACAATGCCGACTTTACTCTTCAGAGCCCAAGCTTCCCAATTACCCTGGTACAGAATCAAAAAGTACCGGTTACTATTCGATTTGCTCCTACTTCAGCCGGCGCAAAAACTGCTCAGCTATCGCTGACCAGTAATTCATCCGGCACAGCATCAAGTGTTGCGCTCACGGGGCAGGGCTGCGTGACAAGCGTCAATATTGCCCGGGTAGTATTTGACTCTATCGGTGTCGGCATGACACGTGATTCGGTCGTGCAGGTGTGTAATAACAGTACCGCGGCCTATGTCGTGACGAGTGTGATGGTGACAGGCGGCGCGGCGAACTTCGAAGTCGTGACCACCGACCCGCTCCCGAAGACCATACAGCCCGGCGCATGCCTCTCGGTCACAATCCGGTATAAGCAAACCAGTACCTCCGGCGCACTTGGCGCAATGACGGTACTTTCCGGCGGCGAAGAACATATCATCGTCCTCGAAGGCAGAGGCACGACGACCGGAGTCGATGAAGAAAATACCCTCCTCACATCGTCCGTTCGCGCCTACCCGAATCCAAGTGCAGATAATGTGTCGTTTGAAGTCAATTCCCTCACAGCCGATAACTGCTCGCTGACAATCATCGATGAGCAAGGCAGACTGGTCTATAGAAGTTTGAATATTCCTCTCATCGGCGGTAGCAATACCCTCCACTGGAATGGACGTACCTCACGCGAGACCAAAGCAGCTACCGGCAGCTACACCGCCATCATTCAACGTGCCTCCGGTGTGGCAGTTACACAATTTATGATTATTCGCTAACGCACGTCGTACGCAAAGAAGCGGAGGAAACTCCGCTTCTTTTTTGAGTTTTTATTCTTGTATTATTTATTCTAAGGTTCTCTCAATGATTCTTCGATTTCTTCTTGCATTCCTCGTTCTTGGAATGATATCGTTCGGTGCTTCTTATGCCGAACAAAACGGCATCAGCGGTCGCACCGCATCGACAATCGGCTGCGGAGGTGGCGGATGTCACTCATCCTCGTCAAGCACAGCTACAACAGTAACTGTGACAAGTGCCTCGGGTTCGTTTACAACCACTCCCGGCGGTAAATTAGAATTGACCGTCGTCGTCGCTCATGCTTCACAGAGGTTCGGCGGTTTTAACCTGGCTATCAAAGCTACTCAAAATGGCTCCGCGAATTCCGGCGGTACCTTCACAGCCGGAAGCGGCACGAAAGTACTCCTCGGTGAAATGACCCACAGTTCGCCAAAGACAATGTCCGCCGGACAAGCGTCCTTCAGCTTTACCTGGACAGCCCCGAACAAAGAAGGCACCTTCTTCCTTCAAGCAGTCGGCAATGCTGCCAATGGGTTAGCCGGCGCCTGGAACTGGGCAACCCCGATTCCGGTCGTCGTCAAGGCAGCTAGTGGTGTGGATGAAACCCCCACACCCGCGCCCACCTTATCGCTCTATCCAAATCCTGCATCATCCAATATTACCCTGAATTACACCCTGCCCGCAGCAGGCGCCTATCAGTTCATGATTACCGATGCAGCAGGACGCACGGTGTATAGTGAGGCCGCCGCACCTGAAATTGCCGGCGAACATTCCAAGCAATGGAATGGCCGTACCCTTGATGGAGCCATTGCAGCAAATGGACAATACTTCGCAATCCTCCGCTCCTCGGATGAGCATACAGTCAGCATTCCGTTTACTCTCGTTCGGTAATTGCTCACCTGCGCTCCACGTATCATAACAAAAAGCCGCTTTCTCAAAAGCGGCTTTTTGTTATTAGATTTGTTATCATATAGTTATCACGAAGATTTTCTTCCGGCTGCTCTGCTCTCCCGGCGTTGCCGCAGCAAGGATGCCACGACGGCTATCACGAGAATCGTCGCCACTACACCCAGCGAGAGTCCTATCGGTATCTTGTAGAAATCGATAATCACCATCTTGGTTCCCACAAAGACGAGCACCGCAGCGAGTCCGAATTTCAGGTAATAAAAGAGATTCATCACTCCCGACAATGCAAAGTATAATGCCCGTAACCCAAGAATTGCAAAGACATTCGATGTGTAAATAATAAATGGGTCCGGCGTAATGGCAAAAATCGCCGGAATAGAATCAAGCGCGAAGACCAAATCAGTAAATTCAACAGATACAAGTACTAACAGCAGCGGCGTTGCAATGAGCTTGCCGGCATGCCGCACGATAAATCTATCCTCATGATAGGTCTCCGATACCGGAAAAAATGCACGGAATATTCTAATAACAATATTCTTTTCCGGATTAATATTCTCCTCTTCCTGAAACGCCATCCGAATCCCCGTCAGCACGAGAAAACCGCCGAATATATATATTATCCAATGGAATTCTGCAATTAATGCTGCTCCCACGACAATTAATATCGCCCGCATGACAAGCGCACCGATAATTCCCCAAAATAATACCTTGTGCTGATACTTCGGCGGAACCCTGAAGTAAGCAAATACCATCAGAAAGACAAATAAATTATCAACGCTCAGGGATTTTTCGATGATGTATCCCGTGAAAAACTGCAATGCGGCTTCTTGTCCGAACCAAACATACACCCCCACATTAAAGATCATCGCCAGCGTTATCCACACCGCACTCCATGTGAGCGCTTCCTTCATTTTCACTTCATGGGAATTACGGTGAAAAACGAATAAATCAATCGATATCAGGAGTAATACCAAGCAATTAAACCCAACCCACATCCAAAGATCACCCATGGTCCCTCACGGCTTATAGTTAATAAAATTGCTTACAGGAGTAGTGTCTGCCACGCCTCATCGACTTGATTATGCGCTAAAAACACCCGTGCGATACGATGGAACGTTGAACGGTCGATTTGAGTATTTCTCAGTGCATATAATGCGCCGAGCCCATTGCCCGCCTGCACTTCCACTTCCAGAGAATCTGCGGTCATACCTTCAGGAAAATGCGGGAAATTCTCATCTTTCATCGGCATTTCCTTCACTCCGGCAAGCTTGGCGAGATCATTGCCGGTGAGAATGTCACTGGATGTAATCGCCTCCGGCAATGCATCGAACCCAATGCCATTCCACCGCGGCTTCGCAAGCTCAAATACTGCATCTCCGTGCGCGCGCGCATACCAGTTGTAGCCCATCCGCGCCACAAGATCTAATCGCTGCGGGTGCAATTTCCCATCGACAAACGCCGACTCGGCAATGTGGAAGCGTACTGCCTCGACGAGCATGAGATTGCCATTACCGCCGATATTCCGTCCGAGAGGGATATTCTCTAAAAATTTACATTCCATCGAAAACAGCGACTCGGCGACCATCGGCGGCTTGACGAGCTGGCTTGGACGCTTGGTAAGTCCTGATTTTACAAACTCATCGGTTCCCCGCTCATATTCACACGATGCGAGATTAATTTGCTCGACCATCGAGTACTGCACCGAATTAATCGTACATTCTCCCGTTTCGATAATATTGAGATACGTGTCCTTTGCCTTGCCGGTCGCCGCGCTGAAGGCAGGACCAATCGCCACGATCGGCGGCTTGGAAGCATACGCATTAAAAAAACTAAACGGCGAGAGATTGACATTGCCGGCTGCGTCGATCGTCGAAACAAGTGCAATTGGACGCGGCGCCACTCCCGATAAAAGTATCGAATGCATGTCACGATGAGGGATGTCTGAAGGATTAATCGTTATCATTATGTGCTCAAGGTATGAATAATTTTTCGGCAAAATTACAAAACCGAACGCTCATGCCGGGCACAAACCGGCGAAGGAGCGAAATTATGTTTGCGCGGCGAAGTGAGGTTTGCTAAGTTGCAGAAAATTATTTGGTTCTCTGAGAAATTTTAATGAATCAAAGCACCTGCTCGTAGGGGCGAATTGCATTCGCCCAAACCCTTGCAGGACTGGGGCGAATGCAATTCGCCCCTACGATGGAATATCAACTACTTTTCAAACTAATCATCTATCTCTATGCTCCGATTGCTCCTCCCTTTCCTACTGCTTGCGACTATCTCGGCGCTTGGTCAGTCCGGCGCATGGACGCCCAATTACGCAACGGCCACACATCCGCGTATTCTCTGCGGGATACAGGATACGGGCGCCATTCGCAAGAACCTCCGGCTAGGATTTCTCAGAACCATCTTCCCGAATGTGTATGCAAGCGCGCTTGCTGCTCCTCCTGTCGACAACAACGAGAGCAATAATCGCCGCGAACGTGCCCGCCTTGCCAAGAATGCAGCATTTATTTATTTCATTGGTATGCAACCGCTTGCCGACTCGGTGACGACGTTGGAGAAAGCAACGGCGAATTCCCTGCAATCAAAAGTCATTGAATTACTCAGCACTATCAACACCACCATCCCCGCGCTATCGATCGCCAATCCGGGTAATTACGATGACTGGCAGTGGCGTTCGAAAGATATGATTGATTATCTTTCTGCCTACGACTTGCTCAAAGGCGCCGGCGTGTCGGACTCCGCACTCGCTCCGGCAAAAGTGCTGTTGCAGCGCTATGCAGGGAATTTATACCGCGAGGCGAATCGTTCATTCCTTGGCATTACGTTCCTTTCGACGGTCAAAAACAATCATGCGCTCATGACCTGCGGCGCGCTTGGCGTGGCAGCCGTGGTGTTAAATGATGCCACAAGCACCGACCTCAATGAACAGCCCACACGCTGGATCAACGCCGCCCTTTGGAATATCGATAATATCCTCTGGCGGGATGCGGCAAGGCAGTCGGATAGTGTTGAAATTGCAGGATATGCCGAAGGTCCGTACTACCTCCGCTATGCAATGCTCAATGTGATTCCGTTCATGCGCGGCATGATTCAATTTACAAAAGATACGACCTTTGAGGTAGAATTTGCCGGCGAGAAACGAAGAATTAAGAACCCACGAATGGATGCCAACTATCCAAAACTGTGGAAATGGATATATTACATCGCCTTACCTGATGGCACACTCCCGCCTATCGGAGATACGTATGTCAACACAGCATTTCCGGAAATTGATCTACTGCGAAGTGTGTATACGCCCTCGCTTCGCCCGAATTCCTCGGGATCGAATACCTTGAATAATCAACTTAACTCGACCGTAGATATGCGAGCAAATTATATCGCATCCTTTTCTGCATTACGAGCAATTATTGATGAACGTATTTTTGTTCATGCCTTCCCCGAAAGCGGCGATCTCACTTTCCGTTCTTCGTGGGATTCTGCCAATGCACTCTATCTCCATGTCAGCGGCGCACATGGTCGCGCCCGCACAAGTGGCGCGGGGCACAATCAAGCCGATGTTGCGAGTTTTACGATGTATCAGGGTGGTGAAGCACTTGCGCGGGATGCCGGGTATTTGAGTTATGCGCGGCGTGGTGAGGTGGGCAATGCAAGTAATCACAATATGATCTTGGTCGATGGGAATGGTCCTGCTATCGGCGCACCGTCACAACCGAATGATGCGGATGGGTTTATCGAGAATGTGGCCGAGCTGCCCGGACTCCAGTACGGCGAGGTGCGCACGAATTATCTGAATACCTCCATTACCCGTTCCTTCCTCATGGTGCGGGGAACGTATTTTTTGAATGCTGATGGTGTCAATTCTGACTCTAAGCATAGATATACTTGGCAACTCCACGGTAATTCGATTGCATCCGGCTTGCCGGGAGATACGAATTTCACTCTCACTTCTGGAACAGCCCTCTGGCGGGGAGTGCATGCGAAATTCTCGGCGAGTATCACTTCACCTCTTACATCGTCAATGAAGTATACGGCTGATAGTTCGGTTCATGAACTGGGGTATAATTCTTCCAGCGACCACACGCGGTTTCTAGCTACGACACTGCCTATCGAGAAAGCAACTGCACTCACGATGCTTGCACCGTTTGAAGCATCGGCAAACACCCGTTCATGGCAATCCATTTCTACACAACTATATACTTCTCTTATTTTTCATGACGTTGTGGGTGGTGCTACGGATTATGCCTTCACCCAAGCCGACACGATACCCATTCAAACTGCCTTCGACAAACCAATCAATTTTGCTGACTCCGTTGCTTCGGATGCACGCTTCGGTTATTGGTCTATTGATAATGCCTCGCCATATCTTCCGCGGTCGGCCTTCCTGCGCGAAGGCACATGGATGACATCGCTATCCCGCACAATTCATATCAACGTGCAGCCGAGGATGAATGTAGGATACACTCGTTTAACTGATACCACACTCATGGGTTATGGCAGCAAGCCGGGAAAGATTCATCTATTTGTTCCCTTTCCGGTGCGCATGGTGTCCGGCAGCGGTGTAGTGGAATGGCGCTATGAAAAAGACTCGGCGCAAGTGAGTATTACCCTAGACTCTGCAAGTACATTCACCATACAACTCACAAAAGATCCTACGTCCGTTGTTGAAGTGAAGGAATCAACAATTCCTTCTATCCGAAGCATGTATCCTCATCCTCTCACACAGGGAACATTGCAGGTAGAATATTCAGGACTGCGCGGCAGTGGTGAACTTCGCCTCGTCAATGCGCTTGGACAGGTACTTGCCGTGATGCAGGTTGAAAAGCCGAGTGATTCGGCACACATGCAAACGGAGAATATTCCAACCGGTATGTATCAGGTGCAATTACTTGAGTCGGGTATGGTGGTGAGTCAGCGTGGCGTAGTAGTCCTCCGCTGATATGATGCCGAGTCTGATACGGCAAGTATATCACTGTGACAATGCAGAACAATTCCATTATTCATAACATTATGGTACTTCTATGATACATTATATCCTTCGTGCGAAAAACTGGCAATTATTTCTTGTGATGTTCGCTCCGGCAATGGTGCTTCAATTTTATACTATTGGTACGCTGTTAGCGAAAATTATGTCACATGCACTTCCCCTTCAGGAGGCAATGAAGGAACCTGTCTATGCTATGATTATTGCAGGCCTGTATGCGACCGGAGGCACTGCACTATGGATGTGGTCGGTGGGTGTAGGATTGCAACGGCAGCTTCCGGAAGCACTCCGGCTCCCAACCGGTATTTTCGCCATATCTCTTTTATTTCCTATCTGCTACATGATTTACGCCTATGGATTTGTTCTCAATATTCTCTCCAATGGCTTTCCGGGTCCCACTGTCTTTATCCTCATTTTTCCTCTGCACCTATTGTCAATGGCGTGTAATTTCTATTGTATTTACTTTGTCGCCCGTACTTTTAAAGCAGTGGAATTGCAAAAAAAACCGAAACTCACCGAGTATATACTGGAGTTGTTGTTAGTATGGCTGCTCTTGGTAGGCCTCTGGATACTGCAGCCGAAAATCAACGCCATAGTCGAGCAGCGGCAGCAGCTTCCGGGGAGTGCATGACTTGGGCGAAGATGACGGGTGCATCTCCGCTGTCACTGATGCATGCCGGTAGAAGAACGCATCGCGAATCTGCGGGATGCGGTCGAAAATCGCAATCACGGCGCTTGATGCATGGTGAGGGAGGTAATTATAACGATACTGAACAGTATTGTACAACCTCAGAATGTATGATAAATATCATTGTACATTGAGCAATTCATACGTAATTTTGTGTGCTTGAGTCTTGGATATCAGGATGGAAGCATGAAAAAAAAACGTGGAGTTCAGAGACCACAGAACAAACGAGGCGTTACCCGAAAAGCCATACGAGTAGGACATTTACAGGAGTACAGCAATGAACTATACATTACTACTGAGCAGTATCATGCTCTGTGCCGTGATGTCGGCTTCTGCACAAATTACTATAACCCGCGACGATCTCAGCAATTTAGCAGGAGTGACGGTGGTGCAGGTGCGTGACACGACCAACCTGTCGGGAATTTCTCCCGGGTATGCAGGTGCGGGTCAGGTATGGAACTTGTCGGCCATCGGCAAGGATGCCAACGATACGATATTTGTTGTCAGCCCCGCAGGCCTCGGGTGCAGCAGTGCTTTCCCCGGAGCCACATACGCTCTCCGCGTACCGGGATTTAACGGCTACCAGTATGTGTCAGTAAGCAATACATCTCTTGAAATAATGGGGTTATGCGGTGTCATTTCCCCTCCGAGCATCTCTATTGTTCCCTATACTCCGGGCTACAAAAAGCTGAATTTCCCTGCTACTTACAACACCACTTTTTCCGGTACTACCCGCAGTGTCGTAGAGTTTGCCGTGGCGGCTCCTCCACCTGACTCCGGTCGCCTGATCTCGACAATTTCCTATACTACGCAGATCGATGGCTGGGGAATGGTAACGACTCCGGCGGGCACATACAATGCGCTCCGTGTTAAACACATGGAAACAAAAATAGATAGCATCTACATCTACATGGGAGGCGTCTGGTCGTATGCCGGTTTACCGCCGACGACCAATGTCTCGACGACCTACGAATGGTGGATCAAGAATAGTTTGCCGATCGCTTCTCTGCAAGTCAATGATGCCGGTATTCTTGTATCGGCTGCCTATTTGGCTGTAGCTGCCTCCGGAGTCGATGAGCCGGTGACAGGTATTGCGGCGACAACGGTGTATCCGAACCCTGCATCTGCGTCGTTTCGTATTGAAAATTCCCATCCGGCGGCAGCCACCTTCCTCCTTGTGAATCTCCTCGGGCAGACGGTTATCGAAGCACCTATTGCCGGTCCTGTGATGGAGTTTTCGACCGAAACGATGACCAAAGGTATCTACATGACCATCATCCGCGATGCAAAAGGCGAGACGCTCAGCACCGGTAAGCTGGTGGTGGAATAATACACTAGCTCGGCTTTCTCAACAAATAAAGGGCAATGTCATTGGTGACATTGCCCTTTGTTGTATCATCTCTTTTTTCCAACGGATTCAAATCCGTTGCCACAATTTCTGACGTTCCTTTTCAACGGATTCAAATCCGTTGCTACAATTTCTGACGTTCCTTTTCAACGGATTCAAATTCGTTGCTACAATTTCTAGCGTTTCCTTTTCAACGGATTAAAATCCGTTGCTACAATTTCTAACGTTTCCTTTTCAACGGATTCAAATCCGTTGCTATAATTTCTGCCGTTCCTTTTCAACGGATTCAAATCCGTTGCTACAATTTCTAGCGCTCCTAGCGGAACTTTTTTGTATTTTCTGATTTTTCAACATGGTACATTGACAGATAATTCAATCATATACCAAAAAGAGCCGGCGGCTCGACCAAATTGTAGGTCTGGAATTTATTCCAGACCATGCTTATCGAACGATTATCCTACGACCTCAGAGAGGTCGAATGTTTATAGCAAGGTGCAGCCCTGAATATTCACGACCTCAGAGAGGTCGAACGTTTGTTTGGCGGCGGTGCTTACACTCAATGCGGATACGCAGTACGTTTCAGTGGTACGTGTTGATGGTCTGTACTGAGAACTGACCGGACGAAATTCAAGATAACTCACTTGTTCTTGATATAAAGAACTGTATCTTTACACTTTAAAAAATTACTTATTAACATGCTGTCGTTCTTTAGTTTATGGATTATAGCATATTGTTTAGCTGTATCAATTGTAGCGACTAATAGCGCATTTTTAGAGACTAGGTACTGAGTAAAGTAAACTCTACTATACCCCTCAACAAAAAGATTACTATCTTTGCTGAAAATCAATTTAGGATAGTAGTTTTGCAATTTATAAGGATTCCATTTTTCCAAAGCAGGTGTATTTTTATCTAATGACCATGACCCTAACAACGAATCGTTATTATTCTCATTCTCACTTATTGTTAACATACATGCCATTACTAGTACTAAAGTTTTGAGCATAACATCCTAATTTTAAAATTGTTTACGGTCAGTTCTGGGAACTGAACGGACGGGAATATAACGATTTAAAGCACTACCCTACAGAACTACCCGAACGGAAAAAACGCCTCATTTGTTATGTTCAGTTTTTGGGGAGAATCTCAATTATGTATTTTATTCCTTTACTTGAGTATCAGATAAGGTACTAATCATTCCTTTCTTCTTAGCTCTATACTTTATTATTGTACTTTCTATTTTGTACAGAAGGTAATGTGTAATTGATATACTAGTAGCATTCAACAAACTAACCGTCATAGAAAAAGATTTTCTATTATACACTATGAAGTCTAAATGAGTAAGCAAAGCATCTCCCAAAAAATATCTTAAAATGATGCTTAAATATACTGAAATAATGAAAGCAATAATATAAATTACAGTTGACAGACAAAGTGCAATTAGAACATGCCTTCTCTCAATAAAAACAGAGATGCTAACTATTATAAACCAAGGAGATAGTATTAAAATTACCAACTCACGAAGATTACCGCCCCTATAATTTTCAACATAAAATTGACTTGTGTACCAATTTATGAGAATCAATAAGACCCAAATCAGTCCATAGATTAATATGAAATGTTTTTTGGTCAGCTTTGGAATACTATAGTTCATTTGTTTACCTGCGATTTTTCTGATTGTAAGTACTCTGTGGATACTTTCTCTGTAACTTCCCGTCCGGGCATTTATTATAACTGACTGTTAACACCTACCGATGAAACGTACTCCTCATCCGTACTTCGGATACGTCGTTACTTCCTTTTCCAACTACAATTTACAACATCTCGGCACTATGCGATAATTGTGCTGACTCAAAATGTCAGCTAATGCCATCATACAGGCGTTTCAGCGGGAAGTGTTTAAGTCCTATTGGAATAACTGATCTGACTGAAAATCTAATCTAAACATTGATAATTAAAAGATTGGATATAGTCTTTTTGACCTCTACGTAGATATGTCCAAACACCCTCCTCTTTAATTTTATATGAAATAAACCAAGCGGGTTCAAAATAAGATCTATCTTGGGTTATTGTACCCCCATTTTTAAGTATATAATTTCGTAATTTTTTTCTGGTAATTTTACGAAACTTGTTATAACCTATAAGCTTTAGACCTTTCGTACGACTATTTCCAATTAGAATAATATAGATATGTTCAATTATCCCGTTATATACTGAAAATTGAATATTCGGATAGTAATAACTTTCACAAATGATCTTTGAACCGTCATTTATATCAATGAGAGGTCGTAGTTCCTGAATTTCAACAGGCTCACCTAAAATTGGAAGTAATTCAGAAATATTTGTATTAGGTTCTATTCCTCTGAGGTATCCTAAACGAAATATATCAAACAAATTCAACGTTAATTTTTGGACATTCATGGTTATGTTAGGTATAGATTTTTGGTATTGGTTTTAAATTCTCATCCGGTCAATTCTCAATCGTTCGCTTTCTAGTGCATATATAAATATACTGTGTGTCTGCACTGTGGAAAAGCATCACCAAAACATTCGACCTCGATGAGGTCGTGCGGTCTTAGGTGCACTTCTTGCTACAAACATTCGACCTCGATGAGGTCGGGTGGGCTTGGAAATCATGCCTAGGCAGATTTTACATCCTCCCATCTTTCCCCCCTACAGCTGAAGCTGTAGTCTAGTCAACATGATACTACTCGTCACCTTCACTCCCTCCCCATCTCATACTCCTCATACAATGCACATACTTCGCTGAGGATCATTGCCGTTGCGCCCCATAATTTGGCTTTTGGGTGGATGTCCCAGTAGGGCGCGAGCACCGTCGTGCCGCCGCGGTCCCACTCGCCGATGGCTACATTGCGCGGGTCGAGGAGATAGGTGAGCTCGGAATAGAAGACTTCCTGCACTTCGTCCGGCTGGAGCGTGAGATTGTTGATGGGATTGGCAGAATAGCCGATAACGGGATAAATCAAGGAGTTAGACGGTGGTACATATAATTGGGTCAGCGCGCCGAGGAGCGTGATGTCCTCACTGCCAATCCCCACTTCTTCATAGGTCTCGCGGAGCGCCGTTTCGTGCGGCGCTTCCCCTGCCTCGCAGCGTCCGCCCGGGAAACTTATCTGCCCTTTGTGGGTCGTGAGTGCGTCGCTTCGGAGCGTGAGCATCACGCGCGGCGTGCGCTCCTCCGACGGTGTAACCAAACACAACACCGCGCTCGGCTTCGCATGCGGCGGCGGCTCTTTCAGGGGATGATATTTCAAGCCCTTGACTTCGGGCATCATCTTCGCCTGAGCTGTCGTGCCGGGTAATGGCATGCGCAGGCGCGACTCGAGAAAATGGATGAAATGTTGGAACTGCATGATTAGCTTATAATTAGTATTGTTTTTATTTCATCATAGGGGCGAATTGCATTCGCCCGAACCCAAGCATGTCCTGGGCGAATGCTATTCGCCCCTACGGTCTTTATTCAATATCCACAACAATCGACTTTCGCAGAAAGCAGGTAATTACTTGATTTTCTTAACTACTTTTTGCGGGTTTTGTTCGATAAATTGTTTCCACGACTTGGCTTTTGCATGCGGAATATCCGACTTAAGCGCGTGGCAGATTGCCACCGCAAGCGCGTCGGTCGCGTCAAAGAAATCCGGGGTTTCCTCGATTTTGAGCATGGTGCGAACCATGAACTGGACTTGTTCTTTACTCGCATTTCCATTCCCCGTTACCGAACGCTTGACTTCTTTGGCGGAATACTCGCTGACGGGCACTTGCTTGAGCGTCGCCGAAAGCATTGCCACGCCGCGGGCATGGGCGAGCTTGGCAAGTGATTGCGCATTTTTGGCGAAAAAGATGGCCTCAAGGGCAGCTTCATCCGGCAGAGCGCGGTCGATCACACTCGAGAGCCGCTGGAAAATTGTTTCTAATCTTCGCGGGAGCTCTAAATGCAGCTTTTTTGCCTCGACCACGCCGTACTCGACGAGGGTGAGTTTTTTGTTGACGCTTTCGATCACGCCATAACCGCAGACAATGCTGCCCGGGTCTATTCCAAGTATTCTCATAGGGTTAATGTATTGGTAATTAGTTCTTCTTTGGTACTTTACTTTTAGCAATTGACGAACACTCTACGAAGGTGTACGAAAACCTTAGTAGCATACGAAACCAACCTGAAGGACAACCTTACGAAGGTATACGAAAACCTTAGTAGCATACGAAACCAACCTGAAGGACAACCTTACGAAGGTGTACGAAAACCTTAGTAGCATACGAAACCAACCTGAAGGACAACCTTATTTTTATAAAAAGCAGGCATCTTCCATGGTAGAATTGGATATAATAAGGTAATAAGGTTTATTCTATCCGTGACATATTTCTACTAAGGTTTATCGTATGTACCTATAATCGTAAACTGCCAAAGTAGAGTTAGACTATTCCCATCAATTTCTTCAATGCGGCAGGCGGCTCGGCTCCATATTCTTTCTGATAGGAATCGATGCAGAATTTCGCCCATTTTTGTGCTTCGATTTTGTCTTTGTCTGGAGAATAGAGCGTGAAAAGAAGCGTATATGCCTCCTCGTACACGCGGTCAGCTTCGAGAGCGAGACGGATATATTCGGTAGCTTTTGACCGTTGTTTTCGTTCTGCACAGTCCTCAGCGACGAACATAAGTGCCTGCAAATACTGCTCTTTCATCTTTTCACGTTCGAAGGTCGTCCATTCGGCTAATTGATCTTCTTTCAGGAAATCTCCCTGATAAAGCGCGATTGCTTTTTCGAAATACGGGATCTTGCGCTCGTGTTCATCAACGGAATCGGCTGACGCGATGAGCGATTGAAATTCCACAAAATCGATAAAACATATTTCCCCTAAATTCAGCGTATAGCAATTATCCTGCACGAGTAAATACTGCGACTGTGTCTGCGCCGGTAGCTCGGGTTGGAGAATTTTCCGAATCACCGAGGCGGCATTCCAGAGGGACGGGAGCAAATCGCGGGCGCCGGCATCTTCCCAAAGAACGTCGATAAGGGTATCAAAAGGAACGGACTTGCGGTGATTGAGCAGCAAATACTTAAATATATCACGCGCTTTCTTGCGGTTTTTCCAGTCATTACGGTCAATTTCACGACCATTAATCACCAGACGGAATCCGCCGAGTGTAAAGACCGATATCGTATCGGGCGCTTTGGCGTTCGATTGTTCATTCTGCGCCAGACTTTGCGATATCGAGTCCACCCGCTGCCGGTTACTCTTCAAAAACGTACTACTCATGTCGTCGAATTCGGATTTCGGGAGCTCAAACGCCTTGATTTGCCGGAGTGAATACTGCACTTCGAGCTTGAGTAAGTCCTGCTTGACCGATTCCTCGCGTTGATTGGCAAGGATGGAACGCATGATATGATGAAATTGGCGTTTATATTGTCCAAGCGTGGTTTTGGGCAGAATACCTTCGGGCAGATTGATGAGTTTTTCCAGTGCGAACGACGTCGTTACGTCCGATTCGAGCAATCGCGCAAGTGCCAATGCCTGATGGAGTAATTCCACAGCTTCATCATATAAATTATTCACGACTCTGCACTGTGAGAGCATAATCAGCGTGTCGGCTTCTTCCCGGCGGGCATCGAGTTCACGGTTGAGCGCCAGCCCCTGCAGCAGATATTCCTCCGCTTTTTGAGGATCATTGAGCATCAGATAAATACACCCGATTCCATAATACGGCAACATCATACTCCACTTGCTCTTTAGCTGCCGGGCATACGCAAGTGCTTTGCTGTAATAGCCTAGAGCTACCGAGTAATTACCGAGAGAGTCGAAGGTAGAGCCAAGATTGGAATTTAATGCTACTAACCCTTCATCGAGCATTTTCTCCGGTTCGGTATAATAATCGAGCGCCTGCAGATAATGCGCCATCGCGCTTGAATAATCCCGAAAATGAAAATAAATGCTCCCGATATTAGTGCGGATTATCGCAATCACCCGTTCATTGTTGTTACTTTCAGCCAGCACAAGAGCCGTATTGAAATTTTCGAGAGCTCCCGATACATCACCGACATGCATAAGTGCAGTACTGATATTGGCATAGAGCTGCGTGCGTAATCTGAGATTCGGATAGTGTTCCTCGTGGCTAATTGCCCGGTAAAAACACGCGAGTCCGTCGGTATAATCTGCTAACCGGCAGTAAATTATACCCAATCCGTTGAGAACGAGGCAAAGAGTATGGTGGCAGGAATCATCCTTTTGGCGTTCGAGGAATTTAAGGGCATCGACATACATCGCCGTCGCGCGATCATAATCACTTTGTCGGTCATAGGATTCGGCTGTGAAGTAGAGTGCTCGTCCGTACCCCGAGGGGTAGTGTATTTCATCGTAAATTTCGAGGGCAGTGGTATATTCACGCCGCGCCGCTTCAAAATCAGTAGCAGTATCATACGAACGCCCAATAATCAAATGGGCATCAGCTACTCCCTGACGATAGCCAAGCTCGGATGCTGCCTCCCGAATATCGCGTGCCTTCGCGGCCGCACGCGCTGCATCACGGCTAACAAGCTGCATCAGCCATGCAATGCCGGCCGAAAGCTTGGGAATTCCTTCTTCAGCTGAATGATACCGGCGTTCTAAATCAAATATAGTATCGGGCATAATGTCTTATTTTTCCATAGAGATACGTTCTTATCCTTCATGCTCGCAGCGGTTGATTGAGATTCCTCAACCGGCGAACCCCATCATTTTCCGGAGCGAAGCAGGCGGTGCTTCGCCATATTCTTTCTGATACGAATCGATGCAGAATTTCGCCCATTTTTGTACCTCTGCCCGATCATTGTCCGGCACATAGAGCGAAAAGAGGCGGCGATATGCTTCTTCATAGACGCGGTCAGCTTCGAGAGCAAGTCGCAGATATTCCGTTGCTTTTGCCCGTTGATGACGCGTTCGGCAGTCCTCGGCGACGAACATAAGTGCCTGCAAATACTGCTCTTTCATCTTTTCACGTTCGAATGTCGTCCATTCGGCTAATTGATCTTCTTTCAGAAAATCACCTTGATAAAGGGCAATCGCTTTTTCGAAATACGGGATTTTGCGTTGCAGCTCATCAACGGAATCGGCTGACGCGATAAGCGATTGAAATTCCACAAAATCGATAAAACATATTTCCCCTAAATTCAGGGTATAGCAATTATCCTGCACGAGTAAATACTGCGACTGTGTCTGCGCCAGCAGCTCGGGTTGGAGAATTTTCCGAATCACCGAGGCAGCATTCCAGAGAGACGGGAGCAAATCGCGGGCACCGGCATCTTCCCAGAGAACGTCGATAAGGGTGTCAAAAGGAACAGACTTGCGGTGATTGAGCAGCAAATACTTAAATATATCACGCGCTTTCTTGCGGTTTTTCCAGTCATTACGGTCAATTTCCCGACCATTAATCACCAGACGGAAGCCACCGAGAGTAAACACCGATATCGAATCCGGTGCTTTGTGCAGAGGTTCGTTTTCCTTTTTGAGAATATAGGTCAGCGAGTCCACTCTTTTTCGATTACTGAGTTGAAGAGTGCTGCTCATATCTTCCGCTTCGTCATCCGGCAGGTGAATAGACTGCATTTGTCGGAGCGTATATTGGAGTTCGAGCCGGAGTAAATCCTGCTTTATCGTTCCTTCGCGCTGTTCGGAAAACAGCGTTTGCGTATTTATCCGATACTGTCGCCTGTAGTTCGCCCGCTGCGCTTTGGTTAGATAATCCGTCGGCAGGTCGAGGATATGCTCGATTATTTTCGCAATTGTCGGAGGGGATTCGACGAGATACGCCAAGCTCAGCGCCTGCAGGAGCAATTCCATGCCTTCTTCATACTTTTCGGCAGCCATTCTGCAGAGAGCAATCGACAGCCGCGCCTCTGCTTCTTCGAGGCGGGTATCGAGTTCTTTGCTGAGGGAAAGCGAATACAGCAGATACTCCTCAGCTTTGACTATATCCTGCAATTTCAAGTAAATACCGCCAATTCCATGATAGGAAAGCATCATCCCCCATTTGCTGTGTTGCTTCCGTGCAAGCACGAGCGCTTTACCGAAATATTCGAGTGCTACGGCATAATTATTCATCGCTTCGAAGGTCGAGCCGATGTTGGTATATAAGGTCAGGAGTCCATCATACGGAGACGAATACTGATGTCCGGAGAAGAACTGCAATGCCTGTAAATAATGTCCGAGTGCGCTCTGATAATCTTTGAATTGAAAATAGATGCTCCCGATATTGGTGCGGATGATGGCGATGCTCAGTTCATTGTTCATTTCCTGCGCAAGCGCAAGCGCCGTATTATAGCTTTCCAATGCATTTGATACATCGCCCACATGCATATAGGCGGTACTGATGTTGACATGCGTCTGCGTAAGAATTTTCTTGTCGCCAATTTCCTGCGACAATTCCAACGCCTTATAAAAGCAGGTCAGTCCGAGAGAGTAATCGGCAATTTTACATTGGACGATTCCGAATCCGTTGAGCACCCGAGTCAGCGTCTGACGGCACGACACCGATTGCTGTCCCTCGAGGTATCGAATTGCATCGGCATAAACGCTGAGCGATGCCTCGAAGTTATTGGTCTGCTCGTGTACATCGGCAATACAATGATAGACATTCCCAAGCGCTTCGTAGTCGTTGCACTGTTCGAAGGCCGATTTCGCCCTTTCAAATTCCGAAACCGCAGTATCGAAATCATGCAGGAGGGTTGATGCTCTGCCGATGATCCAATGCGAAAGTCCTGCTTCCCGTGTGCATTCCAACGCGTAGGCTTGGCGTGCGAACCGGTTCGCAAGCTCAATCGCTCGTGCCGGATCGCTCTTAAAGAGTTGGATGAGCCATGCAGTGCCCTTCTTGAGCTTATCCACCCCATCAGCAGCTGCTTGGTAGGTATGTTCTAATTCTTCCAACGAAATAGGCATATACTCTCTCTTGATGTTCTGTCAAAGAACAAATCCCCTCCCGCATCAGTACGATTACCGAAGGGTATTTTATTGTCCCATTTGCATTTGCATCTTGAGAGCTGCGTCAATTTTTGCAGACATTTCCTCGAGATGCGCCTTGGTGGCAGCATCATTTTTTTTGGATTTCGTGCCGCTTTCGATCTGTTTTTTGAGTGTCGTCAGGTCCATTCTCGCAAGGGCAATTGCATCATTCGGCGTGCCGGCAGCGGGCTTGGTGAGGAATTGAATCAGGAGTGCGAGATGATTACGCTGCAGATCGCGGCGGAAGCTCGTAATTGTTTCTCCTTTCGTGACTTCGCTCCAGATTGCCTCACGGACCGTACTGAAGAGTTCGGCCATTGTCAGCGGCTGTTCACCGGCTGCGCTTCGGATTTCATTATCATAGACACGGGTGAGGACATCAGCATTATAGAGTGTATTGAGCGGCGAGGATTGAATGCCTGCGATAATCGAGTGAATCGGATAATCGAGACGTCCGCGCCAGATGCTACCTTCAAAATCCTCATAGCGTTCACCGGCGAGACGGTTCAGCAAGTCGGGAGAGAAGGTAAAGGCGTCGGCGGCAAACACTTTCGTAGCCAGTAAATTGAGTGCCTTGCGTTGATCTGCTGCAGGTACGACCGTATAGGGCAATTTCCCACCGCTATTGCCGATATGAGCGCGACTTGTGTACATTCCGCCGATATAGCGCGGAATACCCCGCGCAGCCCCGAAATATTCGCTGATACCTTGGGTAAACGATGACCGGTAGGTCTGAAAGCGATTGCCCTTGATATCGAGCTTCGTCGGAATATTCCGCCAGAGTTCCTGCGCCATATCCATACGTTCGCTGAAATACTCAAGCGGCGTGCTGCTGAGATCAAAAAGCGTCGCTGTCGGGTCGATACCGCGGGGAGAATTACCGAAGCAGTCTTCGTCGGTGCCGTAGGTGAGTTCGGGTTTGGTCGATTTGGAAGCAATCGACTCCAGCATTGCAGCTTCTGATGTAAATTCTTTATTATCAAATGTTTTATACGCGTATTCAATTGCCCAGTAATCATATTCGCCGAGTACGAGATGGTAAAAATCTCCCTGCGGCTTGCCTTTCGGCGAGATATTCATGGCATGATAGTCCATGACCGAACCGCTGGTGCCGTGCTGGCGGGTAAACTCAGGATTGTGTAATTGATCGAGAGAATAAATCGAACTTGCTTTGAAATTATGGCGCAGTCCGAGTGTGTGCCCTACTTCGTGCGCCACCAGCGAAACGACATATTCATGGATGTATTTTTGCTTGAGTTCGGGTGTCAATTCCCCAGCCCGCATACCGAGCATACTGAGTCCGAAAGCGAGTTCGCGTGCGCCGCCTTCGGCATAATTACACAGGTTTTTCGTTGAATTTTGCTTACCGGAGAATGGATCGCGCGGCTCATTATCATTAGTCATCGATGTCAGCGGCTGAATAAACTGTGTGTATTCATGCTGCATATACCGCAGAAAATCTGCGCTGATGCGGATATCGGCATCGTAGAGTTCACCGGTAAAAGGATTGGCGCGGGATGGTCCCACTGCATATCCTCCACCGGGCTGAATCATCCAGCGAATGGTATTATAGCGCGCATCGGCGGGGTCCCAATCGGCTGTATCCGGCATTTGGCGTACTTCGATGGCATCCTGAAAGCCGATCCGTTCAAACGCAGCATTCCACATGAGCACGCCTTCTTTGACCCATTCGCGGTATTCGAGCGGGATGGTATTTTCGAGCCAATAGACGATAGGTTTTTTGGGCTTCGAGAGCTTTGCCGTCGGATTTTCTTTTTCTAAATTCCAGCGGTTGACAAAGCGCTTGTACGGGGTGTCTTTCATTAAGTCACTGTAATCCTGAAAGATAGTCGTGAAGTGTCCGACACGGTCATCGGCCGGACGTGGGGTAAATCCCGGAGACTGCGGCACGGCCGCAATACTGTAATGATACCGGTGCATCATGCTCCGTGAGTCGGGCAAGGTCGTAATCGGCTGCGGCTTCGAAGACTTAAAATGGAGATTGATTTCGAGTTCGGTATTGAGCGGAAAGGATTTGGTTTCCAAAAAATACGAATTTTCTTTGTCGAGCGAGAAGTTCATTTTCATTGCATCGGTCATCGAACCAACGAGTGCGACGTCTTGAATAAAGAACGGGTCGGCGTCCACAAGAATCCCACCGCCGGTTGGATTCGGCTGGGCGGTGATTTTCGCACTTCCGACCAGGGAATTCGACATATTATGCTTGATGGTCCGGGCAGTGACTTCGTTGCTGTCGGCGCGGAAGGAAACGTTCTTATTGATAAGAAGAACGCGGTTGCCGACGCGCTGGAAGACGAAGGGAAATTCACCAATCTGCGAACTCCCGTCGAAGAGATATGCATCACCGCTTTGGCGGGTAATACTGCATAAATAGAGGGTATTAAACTGTTCAGGTTTGATCTCGATGAGTAATTTACTTTCACTTTCTTTCCAGTAGAAGGTAAACAATCCTTCGATTTTCGTATAGCCGTCGATGGCGTCGGAGAAGGGCGTTTCTTTGGGTTTTTTGGGAGCACCATCGGGAGGCGTAGAGGGCTGCGATGAGAGAGGAGCAGAACCGAAAAGGACGCATCCCAGGATGCAGGCAAGGAGGAGTAAGCGTTTCATACGTGTGACCTTGTGTGTAATTGATGTTGTTTGTTGAGGAATAACGGCAAAAATAACCATTCTCGGATAACTGTAGCGGGTAGAAGTGTGGGGAACAATGAGAATGGAGAAAGATTTAACTTTTTTTTACCGAATTTCTTAGAAATCACCTTGCTTGGCAGATAGGCTATGGTTCGGAGGAACATTTTTACATCTCCTTCAGTCTAAGAGCTGCCCGCAACAGACATTCCGGTATCACGATTGGAGGCATTTCCATGTTCCCTGTCATTAAGCTATTACTATTCACATACTTGTGCGTATTCGCTCTGAATACCCAAGCTCAAAATTCCGATATTCTCTGGCAGAAGACCCTCACGGGGTATTCCTCACCCATTAGCACGATAGCTATCGCTGAGGGGAAATATGTTGCTGTTCTCAAGGGGAGTCAGATTGTGATTTTAGATTATGTGAGTGGGGATTCTATACGGTCGTTCACTACTCCACAAGATTTGTATGCGCCGAATATGGTGCTGGGAGAGGGTGGAAAGAGATTGTATGTATTATCATATAAACCATGCGACTATTGCCCTTATAATAACTACTGTACTTTAGTCAGCTGGGACATTGAAACCGGTATTCAGCGAAAAGACTCTATCTTTAATACTTCTCAGTATGGATACCGTGCGCAAGGTTTTACACTCACCGCGTCATTAGATGCTCGGTTTCTTGCAATAGGGTATTCGTTTTCGTATAAATATCAAGAGAGTAATAATACATTTTCGGGTTATGATTCCAGAATGGTAGTGTATAATACACTAACCGGAGGTGTAGTCACCGGTTATTCTAAAAAAGATGATACTCCACCGCCAAGTATGCAACCTATATTACCTAAATATCAAGAGCATATTTTGGCAACCGGCAATACCTATTCATCCGCGTTTTCACCATCCGGCCGCTATTTTCAAAACAGCCATACGTATTATAGATTACAAGAATTTCGTAACATGTCTAACATAAACAAACTTGATTACGGAATCATAACATGCTTAGACTCCACTCTTCCAAGCTATTCCTATAATTACATCTTACCGAACTATATCATTTCTTCCGGCGATGATTTCCTGCTTGATGGTTCGATCCTCAAGGACATGCAGCGACTACATTCTTACCGAACAGTCAACAAGCCCGGTTTTGTGTTTTTACCCGATGATAATCACATGCTTGCCTTCAAATCAGGAGGTGGAGTAGCGGCAATTTCCAATATTCAGCAAGATACATGGGAAAAAATCTATCGGGGTGATTCACTTACAGAGAATATCATTCAGACCAATGCTTCACGGTCGGCGTTTGCAACTGCTACGAATCATAGAATCACCCTTTGGAAACTGCCCACAGACCTGCAACCTGCTGATTTAAAAGCTAACTTTACAATTCTCAAAGACACCATACTCCTGAGCGATACTGCGTTTTGCTCCAATGCTACGTACCCATTTAAGCGTGGCACTCACTATACATGGGATATGGGAGACGGTACTACTTCATCTGTTGTAAATCCGTACCGTAAATATTCGAAAGATGGAATTTACACGATAACACTGGAAGCCACCGATACACTCGGAAGAGTGAGCTCAATTTCAAAACAAGTTGTAGTACAAGGATTTAGAGTGCCGACCGGTGCCGTATGGGTTAATAAAATCACCAATAGGAGAGTTAATTGTCTCGCCTATTCTCCGAACGGTGAAATACTCGCGTCCGGAAGTGATAGTTCAGCTCGAACGTTAGATTCAAAAAGTGGTACATTATTGAAGAGTTTTTTCTTCAATGCGTCGATTTTTTCGACGCTATTTACTGGTACAGGAGATTCCATTGCCGTTGGAAGCATTTTCAGCCAAAGACATACAACCTCTAATACAGAAATATATGATAGGTATATAAATTACATGTCACTATGGGATACTAAATCTGACACGACCATTCCAATACTATCATGGGATGTATATCTGTCAACCTGGGGATTTTCCTATTTTGCAATCAAATATAATTATGGAATGGCGGATATTTCTTTAGATAATCAGTGGTATATGTCTGGGCATTATGTTGTTGCTGATTGGTCTAATACTACTAAGCCAACCAATATAAACGGACACTTTGGAAATTTTCTCCCCTATAGTTTTTCAACAAAAAAAGCATACGAAAGGGCATATAATTTACCAAACACACCAATTTATGCTTTAAAAGTCGCACCCAACAGCCGTCATTACGCATCCATTCTCGAGACAAAGACTGATACACCTACCCTTTTCCTCAAAGACATCGCTACCGACAGCATTCTCCGGCAGATACCGACTACAGCCACTACTATGCGCTTTTCGCCCGACAAATATCACCTGCTCACGAGTACTGCGCTGTGGGATGTGTATGACTCGGTGATGGTGCAAGCGGTTAACCTACCGCAAGTCTTTGAATATCATCCGGATGGGATACATGTTTTTACAATTAGACCGGATTCCACGATTGGAATATACAATCTACATTCCACTTCATATGAATATCTCTATCCCAAGCAACCAACTACCTTTACCTGCCTTGCGGTTGCGCCCGACGGCAAGCATTTCGCAACTGGAGACAACAACGGCTTTATTACCGTATGGAAAGTGCCCGACACGCTTAAATCCACCGTTAAAGCCGACTTTACGACCGTCATGACCAAGCGTGCAAGCGTGAAAATTACCGATACGGTGGAGTTTCAGAATACCTCTTTACCCGCAAGTGATAATTCACTCTACTATTTCTGGAACTTTGGTGATGGCACGACATCCACAGAATCATCGCCCAAACACAGGTTTACAACCCCCGGGAGATACACCGTTACACTCACAGCTTTTCAGTATGGAAAAATTATGGATTCCGTCATTAAGTCGCAGTATATCACCGTCACAGCGCCGATTGATGCCGACGAGGCGCAGACCGGAATCTATGAAAACACGGTAAGTATTCATCCTAATCCAAGTTACGGCGAGGCCCGCATCCGGCTCACCTTTGCTCAGGCGGGAGAATATACGCTGCATATCACCGACATTTTAGGACGGGTAATCGCGCGGTGGGCGGGAATACATGCTGCCGGCGAGGAGACTATTGCCTGGAATTCGGAGGTGCAGTCGGGGGTGTATTTCGGTGTATTGTCGGCTGGTGGCGTGGTGAAGTCGGTGCCGATTGTGGTCGCGAGATAGGTATTCACCAAGAAAATCGTAATTTGGTACAAAAAGTGCGCTCCTTTTTTGCGTGATTTTTCGTCCAATATTCTGTGGTTTCTTATGTTCCGTCGCGACTTTTTACGATTTTTTGCTCTAACTCCTCTGCTTTTTTCCTCGGATCTTGTTATTGAGCAAACAAAAAAATTGCTCTCAAGTGTTGAAAATAATAGTGATAAAGAAGCAACTTCGTGGTACATTTTCGACCATATTATCGCTCATGCCAAGGCAGCAGGGCTTGCCAAGCTTCCGATTGGCGAGCGTATGGGCAAGGTTGGCATGCTCATGCTCGGCACGCCGTATGTCGGCGGGACTCTCGAAGGGGAACCGGAATCATGTAAAATAGACCTAACCGGGCTGGACTGCGTGACATTCTTCGAGAATGTGCTTGGTATTGCACGGGTCATGCGTAAATCGGATGCGAAATTTCAGGATTTGGCAGCCGAAATTGCCCGCACACGCTACCGGGACGGAAAATTAGACGGCTACACATCACGCCTGCATTATACCGCCGATTGGATAGCCAATAATGTCGAAAAAGGAATTGTTAAAAATATCACCCGCGACCTTGGTGGCGTTGAATTTCCGCTTAAAGTGTCGTTTATGTCCGAGCATCCGCAATATTACCCACCTCTTGTCAACGATTCGACGCTTGTACCCGAAATCGCAAAATTCGAGCAAGCCGTTAATTCTCAAAAGCATTACTACATTCCGACTGAAAATGTCAAAGCGATTCAGCCACAGCTCCAAACCGGTGACATCATCGCCGTAGCGACAAGTAAAGAAGGTCTCGATTACGCACATACGGGCATCGCACTACGGGATGAACGTGGTAATCTGCGCTTCCTTCATGCGTCGCTCACCCGCAAACGCGTCTTCTTAGACAAAACTATTGCCACCTATCTCAAGTCAGTCCCGACGCATATCGGAATTACCGTGGCTCGTCCGCTCGAAAATAATTGATAAAGCATACCTGCCGCCGGGCCGCCCCCATCACTTCTCGGGATAGAGGAGCAAGAGTTGCTTGCCGGACTCGCTTAATTGCCAGCCGAGGATTTTGCCATTGTCGGTCGTGAGGATGGGCTGCTGTGGATGACGTTCGATAAGTCCAAGCTTTTCAAGAAGTTTAACATTATACTGATACGTTTCTCCTTTACTGAAATCGCGCAAGGATTCTATATCATTGTCGGAATATGGTGGTCGATGACGTCTCATAGGGCAGATGGATGAAGTGGAAGTACTGTAATTTCTTCACGATGGGAATGAAGCGCCGATGCGCTGTAGTCGTGCACTGAGTATCACGCCATTATCGCATGCGGGGCAGTCATGCCGGCAGGATGAATTTTCCGGCAATATACCGATTTTGCGGGAAGTAGTCGGTGTTTTTGGTGAATTCCTGAATTGCGGACCACGCGTAGATGACCGACGCAGCCCTGTACCCGCACAAGCACTGCCGGGGAGAATCACAAAAAATGTTAAATGGGCAATTTTGACCACGGTGAATTCGTCAAAGCGTTCTATTTTTGAAGTATAACCTACTCTCTATGTCTATTATTTACCGGAAGGAAACAGTATGAAATTTCGTCGTCTTGCTGCATTTTTATTTCTCTCTCAACTCGCATCAATTCCTCTCCTGAGCTGCAACCGTACTTCGCAGGAACCACCTATTTATACTGAAGTTAAAGCACAAAATACCACCAATCGCCAAGCGATGGGTGATATTTCGACGTCGCGTCAAAATGCCATCACGGAAGCAGTACGCATCTGCAGTCCGGCTGTCGTCGGCATCAGTGTGACCGAGGTGCAGCAATACTCGGCTGACCCGTTTGGCGGTATGTTCAGCGACCCGTTTTTTGAGCAATTTATGCGTAATTTCCCCCGGAGAGTATATAATCAGGAAGTACACGGCCTCGGCACCGGATTCTTAATCTCCTCCGACGGCTATATTCTCACGAACGACCATGTGGCTGGTTCTGCCAAGAAGATAGTGGTATCTATGACCAACGGCGAAAAATACGACGCTGAAATCATTGGCACAGACAAAACAGCCGACGTAGCACTTCTTAAGATTAAAGGTAAAAATTTCCCGTACTTGAAATTTACCAATTCCGACGATGTGATTATTGGTGAATGGGCAATTGCATTCGGTAATCCGTTCGGACTCTTCGACATCAATGCCAAGCCCACGATTACTGTGGGCGTCGTCAGTAATACCGGTGTGAGCTTCCCGCAGGAGGGACGCGTTTATCGTAATATGATTCAAACAGATGCTGCAATTAGTTCGGGGAATTCCGGAGGACCGCTCGTGAATTCAAACGGCGAAGTCATTGGAATGAATACCGTTATTTTCTCGACCGCACAAAATGGACGTGGCGCCGGAAGCATCGGGATAGGATTTTCCATACCGATTAACAGAGTGAAGCGAATTGTCGAACAGCTCAAAGACGGCGGAAAAATTGACCGGGAATTCACGCCGGGACTTCTCGTTCAGGAAATTGACGAGCGCATCGCCCGATCCTACAACTTAGATAAAAAAGAGGGGGTTGTGGTCGTTCAGGTATCCAAAAACTCCGCCGCTGAGCGCGCCGGTATCGAGCCCGGCGATATCCTGCTCGAGGTCGATGGCACCAAAATCAATCGCACCGACGACCTGCAGGTGGTCATTTCAGATGGTGCCGTCGGGCAGACGCTCAATGTGACGCTTCTCAGAGGCGATGATAAATTAACCAAGAAAATGAAGCTTGAAAAGGCAGAAAAGGGACGGCGATGAGTAGAATTCACGCCGAAAATATCGTCAAGCGATATGCCAAGCGCACCGTCGTCAAGGGAGTAAGCGTATCAGTCAGCGATAATGAAGTCGTCGGCCTGCTCGGACCAAATGGAGCAGGCAAGACGACTTCATTTTATATGATTACCGGTATGGTACGCCCCACAAGTGGACAGATTATGCTCGACGACAAGGATATTACCTCCAAAGCAATGTATAAGAGAGCACGCCTCGGTCTGAGCTACCTGCCGCAGGAGCCGTCCATTTTCCGGAAGCTCTCGGTCGAGGATAATATTATGGCTATTCTTCAATTACAATCGCTCAGCCGGAAAGAACGTAAAGAACGGCTTGAGCAATTACTTGAAGATTATAGAATTACCCACATACGCAAAAGCATGGGATACATGCTCTCCGGCGGAGAACGCAGGCGGTGTGAGATCGCACGGGCACTGGCATCGGACCCGAAATTCCTTCTTCTCGACGAACCCTTTGCCGGCATAGACCCGATCACGGTCGAGGAAATTATGATCCTCGTCCGACGCCTCAAAGACCGCGGCATCGGCGTCCTGATTACCGACCACAATGTTCACGAAACCCTCTCAATCACCGACCGCGCCTATATCTTAATTGACGGCACTATCTTCGCTTCCGGCTCTGCTGAAGAGCTTGCCAATAATGCGGAGGTACGCAAGCGTTACCTCGGCGAAACCTTTAAATTAGAACGATACGAATGAGCACAGCGTTCCCTCAATTTACTCTCCACGGCAGCAGTATTGAGAAAAGCTTTACGACCGGCCGCAGCGTCTTCGGGGTGGCGAGTCTCGAGCTTTCCAATGGTGAGCTTGTGGGTATCACCGGCGAAAACGGAGCCGGGAAATCGACCCTCGTCCGCATTCTCTGCGGCACGCTTACCCCATCGAAAGGGACGGTATCTCTCTCGATTGACGGTGTATCAATCGACCGGGAGTATTTTCATACGTCCATTGGGCTCGTGGCTCCGTATTTAAATCTTTATGAAGAATTTACTGCGTGGGAACATTTATCGCTCACCGCGAAACTTCGCGGCATAGAATTTGAGGAGGACTTCTGCGCTCAATCGTTGGAGCACTTCTCCTTGTACAAACGCAAACACGACCACATTCGGACCTATTCGTCGGGTATGAAGCAGCGCTTGAAATATGTGCTTGCCATGCAGCATAAGCCGCCGATTTTGATCTTAGACGAGCCGTCGGCGAATATTGACGCTGTTGGTATTGCGGCTGTTCTCCGCTTAATTGAGCGGCAGACGTCATCCGGAGGAGGAGTACTGCTGGCGACCAACGAAGAGCGCGAAAGCTCGCTGTGTCGGCGAGTCGTTTCCCTCCAAAAATCGTGGTAATATTCTATGCATAAAGTAGTTCTGACATGTTCGGTCATCGTGACCTTCCTCTCCCTCACCCAATTTATCTCCTGCGCCGAGCCTGCCAAGGTACGTACTCAGTCAAATACAAGCTCCAAAGCTGAAGACGGGAATTATGCCCGGTATCTGGCATCGTTGAAATTCCCGGAGAATCTCAGCTTCTGTGGTGAGCGGGTGCCGCTGGAGATTCCGGAAGTCCGCGAGCGTGCCGAGCGTGAATTTTATCTCAATCTCCAATCTCCCGGGCAATTAATACTCTATATCAAGCGGGCGGGACGCTATTTCCCGATGTTCGAGAAAATTCTCAAGCAGGAAAATGCACCTGATGATTTGAAATTTCTGGCAGTTGCCGAGAGCGCCCTGTATATGGCACGCTCAAGCAAGGATGCAGTGGGAATGTGGCAGTTCATCCCCGCCACCGGCAAGCGGATGGGACTACAAATCGATGAATACATTGATGAACGCCGGCATCCCGAAAAGAGCACCCGCGCTGCAATTGAGTATTTGCGAAGCGGATATAAAAAATACAAGTCGTGGACATTAGCCGCAGCCGGCTATAATATGGGGCATGAAAATGTCGGCGATAATCTTGACTTTCAATCCAAAGACAGCTTTTACGATCTCTATTTAAACGAAGAAACATCGCGCTATGTACTGCGGATAGCAATCGTCAAAGAACTCATGGAACATGCCGATAAATACGGTATTACGCTCGACAGCCAAGCTACGTACAAAGACGGCGATACAAAAATTATTTCCTGGGACTCTCCTATCGCCGACCTGTCCGAATGGGCTATAAAGCATGGCACGACCTACAAAGACGTGAAAATTCTCAATCCCTGGATACTGAAAAGAAGTCTCCCTGCACCTAAGCAGGGTTCGTATCAGATTATTATCCCGAAGTGAGCCGAAAGGCAGTATTCATGCGCCCTCGCTGCAGATTCGTTGATATGATGTTGTGCTTTTTAACTCCGAGGGTCTATAAATCTGAATAAAGTTCACTTCACAGCGTATATTTGAATGATGAAATCAAATTAAATCGGTAAATTTGGAGTAGAATTTGCATTTTTAAAGGAATATGTATGTCCATTCTTGATATCATCGGCGGAGCGCAAGAGTTTGCTACTCTTCCTCCCGTAGCCGGACGTGTTCTTGCCCTCCTCGAAAGCGATACTGCTGATTTGAAGGAAATCACTCAAATTATTGAGACCGATGTGTCGCTCACGCTAAAAATTCTACAGATGGCAAATTCTCCCTTGTATGCTGTTCGCTCGACGGTGACCTCCCTTAATCAGGCAATTCTGGCTCTCGGGCTCAATCGTATTGCCAATATCGTCCTCAGTGTCTCTATTTTCAGCAAATTCATGATGCATTCGCGCAGTCAGAGCGCGCAGTATATGGAGCAGTTCTGGAATCATTCATCGAGTACGGGAATGGTAGCTAAGTCTCTGGCATTAAAGATCAAGCGGCAATTCCGTGATGTAGAATTTATCGGTGGCTTGCTCCATGATATCGGCAAGATGGCGATGATACAATTCGACCCCGAGCGCTATGCCCGCAGCAAAGAATTAATCATCGAAAAAGGGCTGACCGATCTTGAGGCAGAAATGGAAGTCTTTGGTGTGACCCATACGACGACCGGTGAACTCATTGCCAGACTATGGAAGCTGCCCAAAGAATTGCAGGATATCGTTTCCAGTCACCATCATCCGGGTCTGCTGACCGAAGGACGCGAGCTGACAGCCGTCATTCGGGTAGCCGATGTGCTCTGCGAAGTATGGGGCGCCGGAATAGATGAAGGAATGCGCGAGCTACAGTTGCTCGAAGAGCCGGCTTGGATTATTCTGTGTGATAAGAACCCTTCCCTCGTTGATATGGATCTTGAAATCTTTACCTTTGAGCTCGAAGACGAATTCCGCCGCGCTTCTTCATTTCTGCAGCAAATTTCACAAGATGCATCGTAATTACACAATCCCCGTTATTAGCTCCTTACTACACGAAAGAATAAATGTACCCGGAAATCGGAAAAATCGGACCAATACCTATTCATAGCTTTGGACTCATGGTAGCCCTTGCGTTTTTAACGGCTAATTATTTGTTTACCAAAGAAATGAAACGGCGCGGTCACAGCGAAGAAACGGCATCGGTGGTAACGCTCTTTGCCTTTATTGGTGGGCTCGTCGGCGCTAAACTCTTTCATTTACTCGAAAATTACAAAGAATTTCTCGCAGACCCGGTAGATGCTATCTTCAATCCGGGCGGACTGACATTCTATGGCGGACTCCTGCTTTCGATCCTGATGATCTACATATACTCCCGCCGTAAGCAGATTGCTTTCCTTACACTTGCTGACGCCGCGGCTCCCTCGCTCATTATCGCTTACGGAATCGGACGCATCGGCTGCCAGCTCGCCGGAGACGGTGATTATGGTATTCCGACCAACCTTCCGTGGGCAATGGGATATCCCAATGGGTATGTGTCCACTCTCGCCGACAAAAATCCCGAACTCGTCACCTATTTCAAGCAACTCTTCCCCGGTCAGGCGGTGCCGGTCGATATACCCGTCCACCCCGCGCCGGTCTATGAAACCCTCATCGCATTTATCTGCTTTGCTATTCTTTGGAAATTCCGCACCCGCCCGAGTCAGGCCGGATGGCTCTTTGGTATGTACTTGATACTGGCAGGACTTGAACGCTTAGGAGTAGAATTTATCCGCATTAATCCCCTCTATGGCGGACTCTCGCAAGCTCAATGGATATCCATTGGTATGATTCTCGCCGGCTCATTCATGATGTGGAAATTACGCACCCTGCTCCCACCAAAAACAGCAGCCGCTTAATTATCGTCTCATCCCGAGCCCATCGTTTCCAAACGATCGGCTCGGTCAGTCAAAGCGATACTCTTGGTTGTCACTTGGTCAAACTGACCTACTCTCCCTCTTCCCGTACTCCACTATCGATATGCGTGAGCTTCTTCCGATGGGTAATCTTCGTGATGAGCACAAACAGCACCGGCACCACAAAGATAGCAAGCGTCGTCGCCGAAAGCATTCCACCAAAAACCGTCCAGCCGATTGTTTTTCTCGACTCCGCCGCCGCGCCACTGGCAAAAGCTAACGGTAATACCCCGAGAATAAAGGCAAAAGACGTCATGATAATCGGTCTGAGCCGCAGATTCACCGCCTCCAATGTCGCCTCGACAATCTCTACCCCACGATCCACCCGCTCCTTGGCAAATTCGACTATCAAAATCGCATTCTTTGCTGCCAGACCTATCAGCGTGATGAGTCCTATCTGCGCATAAATATTATTACTTATACTCGGCAAGAACGTAAGCGTGAGAATCGCTCCGAATGCCCCAATCGGCACGGCAAACAGCACCGAAAACGGCACCGACCAGCTCTCATATAAAGCCGCAAGGAATAAAAATACAAACAGAATCGATATCGAGAAGATGATAATCGAACTATTCCCTGCCTTCACTTCTTCCCTGCTTAGTCCTGCAAATTCATAACTATACCCCTCGGGCAACGTCGTCGCGGCTACTTCCTTCAGAGCGTCAATTGCCTGGCCGCTGCTCACGCCGGGCTTGGGCGAACCTATGATCTCAATCGTTCTGAAAATATTAAAGTGTGAAATGAGCGACGACGTCTCGATCACCTTGGTCGTAACGAGTGACCCAAGCGATATCATCTCGCCCTGACTGTTGCGCACATAATACTTACTGAGTTCGCCAATCGACGAACGGTAGCTGCTGTCTGCCTGAGCCACCACACGGAAATTCCTGCCATAAAGGTTAAAATCATTGACATACGTACTGCCGAGCAGGGTGGACAACGTGCCATACACGTCCGCAACCGAAACACCGAGCTTCTTCGCCTTTTCTTTATCTACTTCTACCCTATAGCTCGGGGTCTTGGTGGTAAAAAAAGTATATGCCTTGGCAATTTCCGGACGCTTATTCACCTCGCCAAGGAATTTTTTGGCTACTGCTTCGAACTGCTTGATATCACCCGTTGCCGTCGTCTGCTGTAATTCGAACGTAAAGCCGGCCGTCGCGCCGAGACCCGGTATCGCCGGCGGACCAATCACCAGTATCCGCGCTTCCTTGATATCGACCGTCTTCTTTTGAATTGTTTCTAAGATGTTTTTTGCCTCAAGTTCTTTGCTTGAACGCTCTTCCCAGGGCTTCAAGAGAACGAAAATAGTGCCCACATTCGGCTTATTGGTAAAGCTAATGAAGTTCAGACCTGCCAGACCGCCTACGGTCTTTACACCGGGTATCTGACTGATTCTTTTTTGTAATTCAAACATCATCTCTTTGCTCCGAGTGGTTGATGCCGATTCGGAAAGTTCGTACGTTACAAAGAGCCGACCTTCATCTTCCGATGGTATAAATCCCGACGGCTTATTACGAAAGAGAAAGAAGAGTCCGACGAACAAACATACCATCATAATAATCACCTTCGGCGTGGCTTTAATCCACTTCGCCACTCCCCGGGTGTAGGAGTGATTCACCCGATTAAATCCTCGATTGAACCATGCAAAAAATCTCTCCAGCCAGTTCTTCTTTTCGAATTCACCCTTTGCCGGTTTGAGAATCAGCGAACACAACGCAGGTGTAAGCGACAAGGCAACAAACGCCGAAATCAACACCGACACGGCAATCGTGATAGCAAACTGTTGATACAATCGCCCCACAATACCGGGAATAAATCCCACCGGCACAAATACCGCCGCAAGAATCAATGCAATCGCAATAACAGGTCCGGAAATATCCTTCATCGCCTTTTCCGTCGCCTCGCGAGCTGATAATTTCTCATGATCCATGTAATGCTGAATTGCCTCGACCACCACAATCGCATCATCGACCACAATACCGATAGCAAGCACAAAGGCAAAGAGAGTAAGCGTATTAATCGTAAAGCCAAACGGAATAAAGAAGATAAATGTACCGATAAGCGACACCGGAATCGCCAGCACAGGAATCAACGTCGCACGCCAATTCTGTAAAAAGAGAAACACCACAAACACCACCAAGAGCAGTGCTTCAATAAGAGTCGTCACCACCTCCGCCATCGACACTTTGACCACCGATACCGTCTCGACCGGCACTAAGTAATCAATATCCTTGGGGAATGACTTACGAAGCTCGGCTAGCGCCTTGTTCACACCGTCGTACGTAGCAATCGCATTGGCGCCCGGCGCCTGATAGATGAGCACAAATGCAGCCGGCTTGCCATTAATCGATGCATTGGTGCCGTAGTCGAATTTGCCGAGCTCTACCCGCGCTACATCTTTGAGATAGACTACGGTGCCGGTGGAAGGTACGGTGCGAACGATGATATTCTCAAACTGTTCTTTGGAATTGATGCTGCTGTTGGTAAGTACTGTATATTCAAATGCCTGCGTCGAGGGCTGTGGATTGCCGCCGATGGTACCGGCCGCGACTTGGAGGTTCTGTTCGGACAATGCCGAAAGTACATCCGTCGTTGCCATCTTGAGACTGGCGAGTTTCTCGGGGTTCAGCCAGACACGCATACCAAAGTCATCAGCCCGGGAGATAATATCCCCGACACCTCTCACCCGCTGCAAGGCATCTTTGACATATATATTGGCATAATTCCCAATGAAATTCACATCATGCGTACCATTCGGCGAATAGAACGCAAGGGCCATCATAATACTCGGGATACGCTTACGCACCGTGAGCCCCAACCGTTTAACCGCATCCGGCAGTCCGGGTTGCGCGACGCTTACTCTATTCTGCACTTCGACGGCTGCATTATTGATATCGGTGCCAATATCAAAGTTCACATTAATCGTACTCTGCCCGGTGGACGTACTGTTACTCGTCATATATGTCATACCCGGCGCGCCATTGACCTGCGTTTCGATGGGCGTGGTGGTGGTCTGCTCGACGGTCTGCGCGTCTGCCCCGGTAAAGCTGCCTGAAATCGATACCGTCGGCGGTGAAATATCAGGATATTGCGCAATCGGAAGCGTCGTCATGGCAATTAACCCCACCAAGACAATCACAATGGATATCACGATGGCGGTTACCGGTCTTTTGATAAAAGTATTTGCTATCATTTGTTATTGGATGTAAGTACTTATTAGAGAAGGATATCGTGTGCATCGACTCTGCTCAATGCCCGGCTGATATTCGATTCTTTAACGCAAAGCCGCAAAGAACGCAAAGGTTTCTCTGCACCTCTGCGACTTTGCGTTAAAAATTCACCTGTAGTCACGGCTTGCGGCTCCGGACAATGGTCTGCTGTTACTAGAGTTGTTTGAATGTTTCCCGGGCAAATTCTGCGAATTACAAAAACTGTCAGAGCACCATTTATCTCATGCGGCTTGAGCATCTTATTTCGCAGCAGGCACAGCAGGTGTCGGATTAATTGCGGCTCCTTCGAGGAGATTCTGCACACCTTCTATGACCACTTTCTCGCCCTCGACGAGGCCTTCGCGGATGATAACATCTTTGTTTATCTGTTTACCGAGCAATACTTTGCGCTGAGACACCTTATTACTTGCATTCGGTACATAGACAAAGAATTCACCGAGCTGCTCGACGACTGCTTTGTAAGGAATGAGCACCGATTGGGCTGCGGTACTTCCTTTGACACGCACGGTGGTATTCATTCCTGAGATGAGAAGGTGTTTGGGATTCGGGAAGATGAGTCGTGCTTTGATGGTACCTGTCTGTGGATTCACTGCCCGATCGAGCAAGGCAATTTTGCCCGGGAACGGATAGACATCTTTACCGAATGCAAGGGTAAAAATGGTGTCTTTCGTGTTCTGCCCTGCTCCGAGCATAGTCGTAAAACGATAGATTTCCTTTTGATCGATATTAAAATCAACGGCGAGTTCGTTGTCGGTCGAGACGGTATTGAGGAGAGTTTGTCCGGCGGTAACGGCGGTGCCGATTTTCACCGACGAGATACCAATTACCCCATCAAACGGCGCGCGGATCTCTGTATATCGTACATTTGTTTGGAGTGCCTGCATCGTCGCAGTGGCGGCTGCTACTTGTTTTTTGGCAACTTCGACGGCCGCATCGGCATTATCGACGAGTTGCTTGGCGATGGCATCTTTTTTATCAAGCTCGTGATAGCGCTTCGCATCTTTTTCCGCCTTATCGAGCGCTGCCTGCTGTGCCTGCATGGTAGCTACGGACTGCTGATAATTAGCGGCATAGAGCTGATTGTCGATTGTATAGAGCAATTGCCCCTTTGATACACGTGCCCCATCCTTGAAATGGACACCCGTAATAAATCCGCTGACCTGAGGACGCAGCTCGACCTGTTCGAGCGCGGTGACCGTACCCGGATATTCATCATTATACTGCACGTGAAGGTAGCTGACTTCCTGCACCGTTACGCGGACGGCAGGTGGCGCTGCGGTGGTCATGTTTTTTTTATCATCACACGCCGAAAGCACCACAACTGCCACCATGACCGGTAGAAGTATCGAAGTTTTGGAGAATGGAATGTTCATGGAGGATGGTTTAATGTTAATAGTTAATCTGTCCCAATGCTTTCTGGACATCAATTTTACCGGCCACCACCTGATACAAGGCCGTGTAGTAATTTATCCTTGCTGTGCGAAGGTCTGTTTCGGCATTAATGACTTCGAGATACGTCTTGACACCGGCCCGGTATTGCATCTCAATTACTTCATACACTTCGGTCGCAAGCTGCACATTCTCTTTGAGCATCAGGTAATTGGCGTAATTACTCTTATACGATGCCAGTGCCTGTGTATATGCCGCATTGACAGCATTTTTCAGAGTAGCCATATCCCAATCACTTCGTTCACGCTGTAGCTCAGCCACCTCAATCGTTGACGTTCGCTTCCATCCCTGAAAGATCGGGAAAGCCAGCGTAAGCCCGGTGTAGAAGGTGGGATAATTCCGGTTGTAGAGTTCGCCGAACGAATTACTTTGAAAATTGAAATTATACGCTCCATTTAATGAAAGTGAGGGCAGGTAGCTCCATCTGGTATATCGCACGTTTGCATCGAGGAGTTTTTGCTGGAGTGCAAGCTGCTTATATTCAATACGAGCTTTATAATCAGGCACTTGCATTGTATCGAGTGTGGCATCGTTTTCCATTTGCAGTGAGTCATACACAATATTGAGTGGTGCATTTGCCGGATAATTCATCAGTGAGGCAAGCTGAGCAAGCTTGGTGCTGAGCGATTCCTCATTATTTTTCTTGGCTGCCCTGGCATTATTGAGGATAATGGTGGCTCGTTTATAATCAGTTTTGTCGGTAAGCCCTGCTGTATATTGATGATACGCGTCCTTGAGACTTTGACTGATTCTGCTCATTGTCGCCTCGCTGACTTTTATCTGTTGCATCGTCGTCAGCACGTCATAGAATGCTTTCGACACGGCAACGGCGAGGTCTATCTTGCTGCTGATTGTGTGCTGCCGTGACTGCTGAAGCACGTCCTCTTTGGTGCTAGAGGCGAGCAATACATCCCGATTAAAGATATTTTGTGTGAGAGTGAGTTGAAGAGCGGAGGTGTTATCCGTTCCGATTTTTATGGCATTTCCGCCGATTTGACTAGTGGGTAAGAGGAAATTATGCTGGAGCAGATAATTAAAATTCACCTGTGGATACCAATCGGCGAGCTTGCTGCGGATCTGTCCTGCCGTAATTTCTTCATCGAGAATGGCTTGGCGAATAACCGGCTGCCGCTTGATAGCGTAGGTAATCGCCTTCGGAAGTGTAACCTCCGGCATGAGACTATCAGCCAAGGATTGGCCATGGAGCAATGCATGCGAGGTAAGCAGGCAAGCAAGTATGAGCACCACCGGCAACGAAAATCGACTCTTGTGTAAATTACGGTAGCAACCTGTCATTGATTATTGGGATAGGAGAAGAAGATATACTGTTGAATTCGGCCTGCGTGTACCGCGCATATCTGATGTATTAACCTGTAATTGAACGAATTACCATCAATTATACACCTCATATACACCTCAAAAAATCATGCACCATTTTTACTTTGGGGCAATGCTTGATCCCCTGCTGAGCACAAAAATAGTGTCGGCCCGGCGTGGAATCTCTGTGTGAGAACACAAAGTCGGGCTATGACGCGTAGAATGAGCAGCTTATTTTCTGCGTTCGTGATGATTGTGAAATTAATCGGCAGAATGAAAAAATGCTTGCTTGGAGGAATGTTTTTCGGAAAATTTTTCGTTCTACAGTACAGAGCCCATGATGAAATATCATCATGGGCTCTGTTTGATTGCGCCTCTAGCATTACCTCCTCACCCAAGTTCCTCCGCCTCGGCAAACGCCACTTCACCTTCGGCAAGGTCAAGCGCCTTTTCATTCGGCGTACCGAAGACAGACGCGCGAACATCGTCGAATTCACCTTCCCAGCGGGCGACCACAACGGTAGCAAGACAATTACCCAGTAAATTAACAGAAGTACGCGCCATGTCCATAAGTTCATCCACACCAAAGATGACCGCTACTCCAACAGCGCCGATACCTGCCGGCAAACCCGGAATACTATTGAGCGTTGCAAGTAATATCACAAGCGAAGCCCGAGGAACGGCGGCGACACCTTTAGAAGTAATCATCAGCGAGAGCATAAGCATGATTTGCTGACCGATCCCGAAATGAAATCCCGGCGTGGAAGTCTCGACTGCCTGCAATACAAATACCGATGCCATAGCGAGATAGAGCGTCGTGCCGTCGAGATTAAAGCTGTACCCGGTGGGCATGACAAAGCCCACAATCCGCTTGGGAACGCCGAAACGTTCCATCACTTCCATCGCTTTCGGCAGTGCGGACTCGCTGCTCGTCGTCACAAAGGCAATCGTAAACGGTTCGCGGATAGCCCGCAGGAACTGCCGCACCGGCACCCGTGCAATGAGTGCAACGGCGCCAAGCACCAATACCACAAACAAGATAAGCGCGATATACAGCGACCCGATCAGCATTCCAAGATTCTTGAGCACTTCGAGCCCCTGATGTCCAATCGTCGCTGCCATCGCTGCGCCTACTCCGAACGGGGCGAACATCATCACGAAATTGGTGAATTTAAACATTACCTGTGCGAGCGACTCGCAGAACCGAAGAATCGGCTTACCCTTTTCACCGACAGCAGATACAGCCATTGCGAACAGCACGGAGAAAGCGACAATTTGCAACACATCGCCGCGTACCATCGACTCGATCACACTCGATGGGAACACATGCACGATCGTTTGAATCAGCGTTTTCGGATGATTTTGGGCAATCGCTCCGAGCGTATTCGGGTCTGCATTAAGTACTACTCCCGCACCGGGTTGTACGATATTGACAACAGCGAGTCCGATAAAGAGTGCTATTGTCGTAACAATTTCAAAATAGAGAATTGATTTAGCTCCCATGCGCCCGACTTTCTTCAAATCTCCTCCGCCGGCAATACCGATAACAATCGTCGAGAAGACAAGCGGCGCGATTATCGACTTGATGAGATTCAGGAAAATATCCCGGAGGAAAGATATCTGCGTGCCGAACTCCGGAAAGAGCCAGCCCACGAGCAACCCTACTACTAATCCAAGCAGGATCTGTGTCGTCAGCGAGAATTTCCACCACTTTTTAGGTGCGTCACCTGCCGTTAATTCCATGGAAGTACCTTGTATAATAAATATATAGGGTTAAAATTGTTCGAGCACACGCACATCATTTTCGTACAGCAGTCGGATATCGTCGATTCCCGTACGGAGCATTGTCACACGCTCAATACCAAAACCGAATGCATAACCGCTATAGACTTCGGGGTCGATGTTGCAATTTTTCAGCACATTCGGATGCACCATACCGCAGCCGCAGATTTCGAGCCAGCCAGAGTATTTGCAGATTCTACAACCTTTACCGCCGCAGAGATAGCATGAGATATCGACCTCAGCGCTCGGCTCGGTGAAGGGAAAGTAGGAGGGACGGAAGCGGAATTTGGAACTCGAACCGTACATCTCTTTGGCAAAGGTAATAATCGTGCCTTTGAGTTCGGCGAAGGTCACGTTTTTGTCAATGCACAATCCTTCCACCTGATGAAATTCCGCGAGTGAGCGTGCGCTCACGGCTTCATTACGATACACGCGTCCGGGCATCACCGAGCGTATGGGAGGCGTTTGTGACTGCATCATGCGGATTTGCACGGACGACGTATGCGTCCGGAGCAGCAGGTCGCTGCGCTCGTCTTTGATAAAAAACGTATCCTGCATGTCGCGTGCCGGATGATCGGGAGCGAAATTGAGGGCTTCAAAATTATGGTAATCATCTTCTAAATCAGCAGCTTCGGCGACGGAGAATCCCATTTTACGAAACACCGAAAGAATCCCGTCGAGAGTCTGCTGTACAGGATGAACACTGCCCTTCTTCCGGCGGCGGCCGGGCAGCGTGACGTCAAGCAGCTTGCTCACGTTGTGAGCTGTGTCAAACTGTTCTTTGAGACGGGCGAATTCCTGATCGACGTACTGACGGAGCTCATTAAGTGCTTTTCCGACAAATGGCTTATCCTCTTTTGGCACCTCGCGAAGGCGTTCCATGAGTGCCGTCAGGGTTCCTTTTTTGACCAGATGCCGGAGCCGGAACTGTTCGAGCAATTCAGCGGACGTAACGGCGGGGAGCTCGGCATCTATGTGAGATCTGAGAGTAGTAATTTCTTGGAGCATTGAGCTAAAGTAATGTGCAACATAAATAAAAAGGGCGTTCATTTCATGAACGCCCTCGCAACTTACAAAAAATCTGAAATCTATCCTATAGCTTTGCGAAGAATGACTGCAAATACTGCCGGTTGATTCATAGCCATATCAGCTAAAATTTTACGGTTAATCGTAATATTTTTTTGCTTGAAGGCATTCATGAGTCTTGAGTAGGTAGTGCCGTGCAAGCGGGCAGCGGCATTGATACGGACGATCCACAGACTGCGGAAAAGGCGTTTTTTACGACGACGATCGCGGTATGCGTGGCTGAGACCTTTTTCAATGTGATTCTTAGCTATTGTCCAGACTTTACTTCGCGCTCCCCAGTACCCTTTGGCAAGCTTTATAAACTTGCGGCGGCGGCGGTGCGAAGCTACTTTATGTGTAGAACGTGGCATGACGTTGTTCCTTTAAAATTAAAAATGAGGGCAAAGGGAGAGCTTCTGATAATCCCCTTCACCACAAAAAAAAATTGCTATCGTTTAGCGCAAAGCAAGAGCGCGTTGTATGAGCTTCATATCTGCAGTGTCAATGAGGGCCGCTTGGCGAAGATTGCGCTTGCGTTTGCGGGTCTTTGACGTGAGGATATGGCGCACAAATGCCTGATTACGGCGAATTTTTCCGCTTCCTGTGACGGTAAAGCGTTTTTTCGAACCGGATTTCGTTTTCATTTTTGGCATGAAACACCTAGATTAATTGTAATGAAATAATAGAGAGAGAATATCAATTGTAGTATGCTGCACCTTTATGCCGGCTTCTTCTTCGCCTTTTCAGGTGCAAGTGTCACCGACAGGGAGCGACCTTCCGGATGAATCGGCTGATCGATTTTGGAATAATCGGCAAGAGCGACCACAAATCGCTCCAAAAGCGCAAGCCCAATCTCCTGATGGACAATTTCACGACCCTTGAAAGCGACCGTCGCCTTTACTTTATGCCCGTCTTCCAAAAATTCCTTGGCATGGCGTGTCTTGAAGTCGAAATCATGGGTGTCGGTCCGCCATTTAAAACGCACCTCTTTCAGCAATTGCTGATGCTGCTGCTTTTTCTGCTCCTTTTCACGCTTTTGGACCTCGTACAGGAATTTCCCGTACTCGATAATTTTACACACCGGCGGCTCTGCCTGAGGAGCAATTTCCACCAAATCTTTTTCTTCTGCATTGGCTAAATCCAATGCTGCAAAGGTGGTCATAATGCCAAGCATTTTGCCATCTTCATCGACAACTCGCACTTGCGGCACTCTGATTTCCTCATTAATCTTATGAGCGCGCGCTTTTTCCTGTGGGCGATTTCTGCCTTGGAATGTGCTTCCGGACGAGCCATAAGGTCTGGGAACAAAGGGTTTTTTCAAACAAAATCCACGAAAGTATAGGAAAGGGTTAGTTTTGCAAACCGCAAAAATACTTGCTTCCTAAGTAATAACAAAACTTTCACCATAATTTTTTCTCATTTTCAGGTAATTTCTCGTATTTCTGCGTTCTTTTAGCTAATTTTGGGCGTTCTAAACGTTCAATTTCATAATACTACTTAGATACATCAATGTCCGAATTTACTCGAAATGACCAAGAATTACGTCGAATTGAAGAGCTCGAGCACCTCCGTGCCGCAGGAATTAACCCCTATCCCCCTGTTTTTGAGAAAACGCACTCTTCAGCTTCCATTCTTTCTTCTTTTTCCGATGAGCAGCCCGATTTATTGGCAGACGTCACCGTCGCCGGGCGTATCATGGCCATCCGTAAGATGGGAAAAGCTACGTTTTGCCATATTCAGGACGCAGATGGAAAGATTCAGATTTATCTAAAAAAAGATGATCTGCCGGAATTCTACGAGCATCTTCATTTGCTGGATATTGGTGATATTATTGGTATCAACGGTTATGTGTTTCGGACGAGAACCGGTGAGGTGAGCGTGCATGCACGCTCTGCGATGCTGCTCTGTAAATCCTTGACTCCAATACCTATTGCCAAGGAAGAGACCGATGAACACGGCAATAAAATTATTCATGATGCCTTCGCCGACAAAGAGATGCGCTACCGTCGCCGGTATGTGGATCTCATTGTCAATCCCCACATCCGTGCGACATTCAAAAAACGCTCAAAAATTATCTCGACCATGCGTCGGTTTTTTGATGACCGCGGATGGATGGAGGTCGAGACTCCAATTCTCCAGCCACTTTATGGCGGTGCTTCCGCCCGTCCGTTTGTGACGCATCACAACGCTCTTGATATTGAATTATACCTCCGAATTGCTCTCGAATTATACCTCAAACGCCTGATCGTCGGAGGTTTTGAAGGTGTGTATGAAATTAGTAAGAATTTTCGGAATGAAGGTATGGACAAAACCCATAATCCCGAATTCTCGATGCTCGAAATCTACATTGCTTATAAAGATTACATCTGGATGATGGAAATGACCGAGCAGCTCATCAGCACGATAGCTCAGGAAACAAATGGTTCGCAACTGGTTGAAATTAGTGGAAATACAATCAACCTCACTCCGCCGTACAGACGCGCCGGTATGTTCGACTTGCTCTCAGAAGCCACCGGCATGAATCTCCGTGGCCTCAATCGTGACGAGCTCCTCAGCGCCGCCCGTAAGCTCAATGTAGAGGTCGAGCCCGCTGCTTCGCAAATGAAAATTCTCGATGAGATCTTCTCCGAATGCGTGCAGCCCTCGCTCATTCAGCCAACGTTTGTGATGGATTTCCCGGTCGAAATGTCACCCCTGGCGAAAGCCCACCGGACAGAAGCAGGCCTCGTCGAACGGTTTGAATTATATGTCAATGGCAGCGAACTCACTAATTGCTTCACCGAGCTCAATGATCCGATCGATCAGCGCAAACGCCTCGAAGAGCAGGCAGCAAGCCGCCTGAGCGGTGACGATGAAGCGATGACCCTCGACGAAGACTTCCTCTATGCAATCGAAGTAGGAATGCCGCCGACAGCCGGCCTCGGTATCGGTATCGATCGCCTCGTCATGCTCCTTACGGGCGAGGAATCAATTCGGGATGTACTGTTTTTTCCACAGATGAAACCATTGTAATATTATTTAGTTGCAACAGCATACGCAATTCACTTCAATTAATTATCCATTTCGTCAGTTTTGTCGGTATCTAGATTTATGAACAAACTCCAACTCACACTCGCCACATGTTCGGCACTCGTGCTGATGGTACTTACCGTCGACACCGTTTCCGCACAGCTCTCGGAAGGTCAATCGGTGGATAAAATTGTCGCTGTCGTTGGCAAGGAAATCATCCTCGAGAGTGATATTCAGTCGAATATAGCCCTGTTGGCTCAGCAGTCAAAAGACGTCAACCCCAATGACCCTAAAGTACGCCAAAAAGTACTCGATGCGCTCATCAACGAGCGACTCGTGATTACCAAGGCGATCGAAGACAGCGTGACGGCGTCCGACGAAGAAATTACTCAACAATTAGACTATACTATCCAAGGACTTGTGCAGTCGTATGGTTCGGAAAAACGTGTCGAAGAGCTCTACGGTATGTCACTTGCCAAGATTAAGAAAGACTATCGTGACGAGATCCGCAAACGCATTTTATGGGAAAAAATCCGACAGCAAAAATTTGGAGCCATCAAAGTAAGTGCCCGTGAAGTCAATGAGTTTTTCACGCAATACCGCGATTCTATTCCGCCAATTCCTCCGCAGGCAGAGCTTGCTCATATCGTAAAATTCGTGCAGGCAAGCACTTCGCAGAAAGATGAGACCCTCAAGCTAGCTCAGAAAATCAGAGATTCTATCCTCCGCGGAGCTGACTTTGCCGAGCTCGTCAAGCGCTACAGCGGCGACCTCGGATCGGCAACTTCGGGAGGAGAGCTCGGCTGGGTCGATAAAGGTAAGCTCGTCCCCGAATACGAAAAAGCAGCCTACGCCCTTGTCGCCGGTGAGACTTCACAGCCCATCGAGACACCGTTCGGCTATCACTTAATTCAAACAATCGACAAGCGGAAAGATGCCGTGCAGACCCGACACATCCTCTTTAAAATCGGCCGCAGTGCCGATGATAATGAACGCGCCAAAAACGAACTTGCTGCTCTCAAAATACGCATCGATAATGGCGACAAATTTGAAGATATAGCGAAAAAATATTCTGAAGAGAAGGAAACTCAAGGGTTCGGCGGTGCAATGGGTGCCATCGAACTCTCCCGTATTCCGGCCGAACTCAAAGGCGTCATCGAGAAATTACCCGATGGCGGCGTCTCCGAGCCACTGCCGTATATGTCCGACCCTACAAAGCCGGCGTATCATTTAATTCAACGCAAGAGATTCATCCCTGAGCACAAGCCGACATTAGAACAAGACAGTAAAAAGATCGAACAAATTGCCAATGTCTATAAGCAGAATAAAGAATTTGACGAATGGGTGCAAGTCCTCCGCAAAACTATGTATTGGGAAGTGAAGAAATAGAGAATGAAGTATAATCGAGGATTGATTGTGTTTTGAAATAGGTTCAGGACAGAACAATGTATCTAATGTATGTAGATGAAAGTGGTGATTCAGGTATTACCAACAGCCCCACCAGGTACTTTTTACTTTCAGCGATTATCATTCACGAATTACGCTGGAGAGTCTTACTGGATGAACTAATTGAATTTAGACAACACCTGCGACTAACGAAGGGATTAAAACTTCGAGAAGAAATCCACGCTACACATTTTATCAATAATCCGGGAAGTCTTGTTAGAATCAAGAGAAACGACCGTCTGGATATCATGAAACAGTGCATTGACTGGACATCCACTCGAAAAGAACTTAGTGTGATAACCGTATCGGTAGATAAGCAGTATAAACAGGAAGATGTATTTAATCTTGGCTGGGAAAGATTAATTCAACGGTTTGAAAATACCATTAAGTATCATAATTTCCCCGGTATTTCAAATCCTGATGAACGTGGTTTACTGTTACCGGATAATACAGATGGCTTAAAACTACGAACTCTTCTTCGTAAAATGAGGAGATTTAATCCCGTACCACACAACCAAGCAATTTTTAATAGTGGCAGTCGTAATTTAACGCTGGACTACGTGATTGAAGATCCATTTATGAAAGATTCAGCGACGTCGTATTTCCACCAAATTGTTGATGTAATCGCTTACTGTGCCAGACAAATGTACGAACCAAACGCGTATATGAAAAAAAAAGGAGCCACGCAGTTTTATAGTCGCCTAGGTACGGCACTTAACAAAAAAGCAAGCCCAAAACATCCACTCGGAATTGTTGAGGTATAAAAAAGACAAAAAAAAGGGGCGGCAAGCCGTCCCGGGGGAATCCTACTTTGAAGTCAGGCCTCATTTCAGATTCGATACAAAATTACAGCATTTACGCTGAAGTATCAAATAAAGTATGGTTACTCTGATTTTTTTGTAATTGGGTCCTTGTCTCTCCATCCTAAAGGTGCTTGCTACTGCCTACACACAAGCCCAACCGAATGAAATATAGTTCTCCCCAAAAACCAACATACCCTGTCTATCAACTCAATAGTTAGTGCCACTACCTGCGGCTATACTCTACCCACCGCACAATTCCATACTAATCCCCCTCGCCTTCCCTGACCTGCCACTGTATCTCCTGCACCTCGCATGGAAAGACATGCCCAACTTGTAGTATGTAAAATCGTACTCCATGCTCGATTTTCCGAGTCTATACATGCCTTATCTTAGTAGTTTATTAGTAGCTGTTGCTACTTTTATGTATGGTATTTTTGTTTTCGGATACAAATCATCGACGGATACGGTCGCTTTACGATGGCTGCTTCTATGCTTGGTAGTGGCACAATGGTGATTCACAGTAGGAGTAAGCCGTCAGGTATCTGTAATTGAAAGTAGTGTGTATGTTCAACAATTTTAATACTTTACTATTATGAGAAATGACACAATTTCCAAAGTAAACGAAGCTTACATTGATAAACGATTCCTCAGTGATACCGTAGGGCAGCCTATATCGGAATATTACGGGAAGCTTGTATTTGGTCCTGCTGCCATCAAAAAATATGTGATGCGCGATGCGTATGAAAGTCTGATGGAGTCGATGGAAAGCGGTGAGAGAATCAACCCAAAAACTGCCGAAATGATAGCCCTCGGGATGAAAAACTGGGCCATCGACAATGGAGCGACGCATTACACGCATTGGTTCCAACCGCTTACGGGAAAAACCGCCGAGAAGCATGACTCGTTTTTCAGACTCGATAAATCAAGCAATGCAATTGAAAGCTTTAATGGTTCGATACTGATTCAGCAGGAACCCGACGGCTCGAGCTTCCCGAGCGGTGGCTTGAGAAGTACACATTCTGCACGTAGCTATACGGTGTGGGACCCTTCATCCTATGCGTTCATTATGGAGTCGAGCCATGGCAAGACACTCTGTATTCCTGCGATTTTCGTGTCGTACAACGGCGAATCATTGGACCTCAAGACTCCGCTGCTGAAGTCAATTCACCTCATCAATACCGCTGCACTCGATGTACTCTCGTATTTTAATAATCCTGCGACGAAAGTGTATCCGACGCTTGGCTGGGAACAGGAATATTTCTTAATCGACGAGGCACTCTACAATGCACGACCTGATATCATGATGTCCGGCAGATCTCTCTTCGGTAATCCTCCCGCCAAAGAACAGCAGCTGGAAGACCATTATTTTGGTACCATTCCAGAACGTGTCGTCGATTTCATGCACGATTTTGAAGATGACTGCCTCATGATGGGTATTCCAATCACGACCCGTCATAATGAAGTAGCTCCTATGCAATTCGAATGTGCGCCGTATTTTGAGTCGGTCAATATCGCCGCCGATCATAACTCCCTGCTGATGAACATTATCGATAAAATTGCAAAACGACACAAGCTGCGTGCATTACTTCATGAAAAGCCATACGCCGGGGTCAATGGGTCAGGCAAGCACAACAACTGGTCACTCGCCACCAATACCGGTGAAAATCTGTTCAGCCCGGGAAATTCACCGGAAAACAACCTTCAGTTCATGACCTTTTTAGTGAATTTCCTGAAAGCTGTCAATGAGCATTCCGGACTTTTAAGAGCAAGTATTGCCAATGCAGGCAACGAACACCGCTTAGGAGCCAATGAAGCGCCACCGGCGATTATCTCGGTCTATGTGGGTGAATTTTTAGCTGAAATTTTGGAACATTTCAAGAATGGCACTCTCGACCAATTCCGCAGAACAAGCGATGAATTGTTCCTAGATGTACCGAAAGTCGCTAAAATCAACAAAGACAATACCGATAGAAACAGAACTTCGCCGATGCCCTTTACCGGCAATAGATTTGAGTTCCGCGCGGTCGGCTCATCGGTCAATGTGTCGCATCCGATGACCGTACTTAATACTATAGTAGCGAACCAGTTAAAAGTATTTAAAGCTGAAGTTGATGCGCTCATTGCCGGTGGTACAGACACGATGGAAGCCGTCAAAACTATTCTCCGTCAAACTCTCATCGCCTCCGAAAGAATCATCTTCAACGGCAATGGCTATAGCGATGCATGGGTCGATGAAGCATCCTCACGCGGACTCGCCAATATCCGTTCGACCGGTGAAGCATTGCTCGAATATACCAAGCAGAAAGCGGTGGATGTGTTTGTAAATAATGGAATTTATACCGAGAAAGAAGTCATTTCCCGCTATAATGTCTATGTCGAAGAATACATCAAGCAAATTGAAATCGAATACAAAGTAATGCTGGAGATTGTCAAGACCCAAATTGTTCCGTCAGTAGTCGGGTATCAAAATAGTTTACTATCAACAATTCAAGGACTTGCTCACGTTGGCCTTACTGAGCATTCTTCTGGAACAATCGCGCATTTGCGTGAAATTTCCGAACATCTCAACAGCTTAATGACATCGACGGCAAGCATGAGCGCGACATTTACTGAAATTAAAGCCACTCATGATGAAGCCAAGATTTCGATTGACTTTTATTACAAGCTCAAGCCATTATTCGAGGAAGTACGCTCGCACGCCGATATGCTCGAATCATTAATCGATGACAAATGCTGGCCACTGCCGAAATACAGAGAATTGATGTTTTTGTATTGATACGTCTATAATTTAGGTCCGGCAGTCAGTCCATTCATGAACTGCTCCCGCATCGACTTCACATCGTTGTATTCCAACGACGTGAATCCTTGCCGGAGCAGTTTTTTTTTGGAGGGGATGAATCTCTTTTTTCACTTCACCTCAATTCAGTTGTAACCGATATTGTACCGAAACTATAGCTGTACTCAGCCGTTATAACGGATGATATTTTTATATAAAACATTATGGATACTCCCATGAAACGACTTTGTAGTTTACTCACAGGTATGATTGTCGTACTTGTCATTTTCCCCTCCCAAACACATGCTCAAATCAGCGGCAGACCAATGGTACCCACTCCCCAAACTCCTCCTACTCCGGCAGCATCGAAGCCGGTAACCACGAGTCAAGCATCCGGAACTGACGATCAATCCTTCAATGGCAGCGCAGCTATCGGCTTTATGATAGCATTTCCTCAACACACCTTCGGCGACACACTCAATAAATATGGCTATGGTATAAATATTAATGCTGCGTATGCGCCTTCGACATTTGTACCATTTGCTCTCGGCCTCGACGTTGGATTCATGAGTTATGGGAATGAACAATTCACCCAACCCCTTGGTAATGGTGCTCTTTCCCGCATTAATGTCGATGTGAGAACAAACTACAATCTCGTGACCGGTCATACCTTCCTCCGGGTGCAGCCGGATCTTCAAGCTATCATGCCGTATTGCGAAGGTCTCATTGGTTTTCACTATCTTTATACTTCGAGTAGTGTAAATAGCCGGAGTAATACATCCGGCGACCAGGCATTTGCCTCCTCAACGAACTACGATGACATTGCTCTCAGCTATGGAGTTGGAGGTGGATTGGGGATAAAACTATACTCACATAAGCCCGAGTATAAAAATGGTGAAATGGTGAATGCAGGCGGAGCAATGTATATCGATATGAGAGTTCGATATCTCATTGGCGGCAAAGCTGAATACTTGCGTCCGGGTGTATCAATTACCAATGGGAAAGATGCCAATGGCAATGATATTCCGATCTACACTCCTTCGAAAACATCGACCGATATCCTGACCGCACAAATTGGCGTGTCGTTTCGGTTTTAAGTAACAGAATACGTCAACATTATACCTCTTGAATGCCTACATCCAGAATTCTCATAACATGTCCGAAACGAATGACGACCTACCTCAAAGCCGAGCTGATCGAGCTCGGCTTTCCTGTTATCGGTGAGTCATTCGCCGGTGTTTCTATCGAAGGTAGCTTCGCCGATACCCTGCGTCTGAATCTCCGGCTGCGTACTGCCCATCGTGTGCTGTATTCCCTCAAAGATTTCCGGGCTGCGACGCCTGCCGATCTCTATTATCACGCCTCGCGCATTCCATGGGAAGATATTGTTCCGGAAGACGGTTACGTCAGTGTCATCTCCGCAATCGATACGCCGAGCATCAACAACACCCAATTCGCCAATGTCAAATGCAAGGACGCCATCGTCGATCGTATCCGCTCCAAGACCGGTAAGCGTCCGGACTCCGGCTCGGATACCAACCGCACGGTCGTCTTTCTTTACTGGAAAGGCAACGACTGCTGTATTTATCTCGATACTTCAGGCGACTCCCTCTCGAAACGTGGCTACCGCAAGCTCCCCCATGCCGCACCGATGCGCGAAACCCTAGCCGCTGCCACGATTATGGCCACCCGCTGGGATAAACTGACTCATTTTGTCAATCCAATGTGCGGCAGCGGTACACTCGCCATTGAAGCAGCACTGATGGCTTCGAACCGCGCACCGGGTATGCTCCGTCAGAATTTTGGATTTATGCACGTTCGGGAATATAACCCCGATATGTGGCAATCACTTTTGGCATCAGCTCAATCGGCGATTATTCCTTATCAAGGCCGAATTATTGCCACCGATCACGATGCAAAAGCAATCTATGCCATTCGAGAAAATTCACGTCTTGCCGGCGTCGATACGATGATCGAAATCGACTGCTGCGACTTCCGCGATACCACCGTGCCACCGGGCAGCGGCGTGGTGATGCTTAATCCCGAATATGGCGAACGCCTCGGGGATATCGAACACCTCGAAGGAGTCTATAAAGAAATTGGTGACTTCTTTAAGAAAAAATGCAGCGGTTACTTCGGGTATATCTTCACCGGAAACATGGACTTAGGTAAAGGCGTCGGGCTTCGGGCCAAGCGCCGGGTGGAATTTTTTAATGCCGATATCGACTGCCGGTTGCTGGAATTCGAGCTCTACGCCGGCACAAAAGAAGGGAATCGGTAACACGCTGTGTGTATGCTGTTATCGTGAATGCAACCACCTCAGGAGCACTGCATGGTGCGATTGGGTCATCCTTTTCTATCGAAGGGGCGAAGTATATTCGCCCCTTCGGTGTATAGATAGGTTCACCACATTGTAAGAGAACTAATAATAAGGAGAATTTCTCAGCCTCTACTTTCAATTCCGGCAAAGTAGATATCGATGAAATGTAGTATTTTGCAGGTGGTTAGTGTGTAACTTTCTTGAGAATTTCACTTCTTACCGTCATCAATTATCCATGGAGTCCGTTTGATGAAATTTCTACAGCATTGCTTGCTCTCCCCTACACATGCGTTCTGTACCGTATTGGTAATATTCACTATTGGTTGCAATGACCTCCCTACGCGTTTCATTGCGCCCGTCATTGACCTCGGTCTCACCGCCCCGCTTCTTGACTCGCTCATCACCATCGATCAGATGGTGCAGGACTCCGCGCTACTTCGCAAAGACGGTCGCGGAAATTTAATTTTGGTGCAGGGCGCACCGCTGCCGGTGACCATGATAGGTGACTCTCTCCGCCTGCCGTCGATGTCGGTCAATTACACCAGTACGGCACGCGAACAAACGCAAATCCTCGATAAAATTAGCTTTGGGAATACAGCTTCAATTCCTCTCCGGGCACTCTACCCTACGCTCCCTCCACCGCCCGGCAAAGCCGTCATCCCGGCTCTCGGTCCCGGCACTGACTATGTAGAGTCTCCCGTTCTTGCAGCCACCGACGGTGATTATGCATTCTTCCGTTCTGCTACTCTACAGGTAATCATCACCAATAATTTCCCGATTACCCTCGAAATAGGCACGCTTCCGGCACAGTCCTCTGCGGGTTTTATCCTTTCGACTCCTGGTGAACAGGATATTTTTCTGCCATTAAGTTCGGCGCAGCGGTCAATTCCGGCTACAGAGACACGGGGCGACGCGACAAGTAGCGGAGGAGCAATTACCCTGACTATTGCCGAGCGCCGAATCACACAGGCCTCACGCATCAAAGCGGTGCTCCGTTCGCAGGGTTCGAATGGCACTACCGTAACCTACGACACGACAAACACCCTGCGATTTCGGGTCATTCTTCAGAATACGTCGCTTCATCAGGCGAAGGTGGCACTCGCTCAGCAAACATTGCATTTCACTGCTTCTACAGGATTTACGAATAATACTATCCTTACCGATGCCGTGCTCCGGGATTTTACCGCTCAGCTGAATCTATCGAATTCATTTCCTGTTTCCGGCGTGGTCACCGTTCGCCTTCCGCAGCTGCATCGTGTCAGCGACGGCGCAGAATTTACTGCTCAATTTCCATTACTCAAAAAACAATCACGGTCGATTACACTGACCTCCGGCGGCGCTCTCTATCAGCTCACGCCGGACTCCATCGACCGTGCCTCGAATGCCGGCCGCATCTCGGCACTCCACTTCGGAATTGATGTGCTCACCGATCCAATTCCCGCCTCAGCCAAAGAGGTCTTTGACGAGAATGACCAGTTCAAGCTCAGCGGACTCATAGCGTCACTCGGCCTTACATCGGCGGCCGGGATGTCGTTGCCGCAGACAAATATTTCGTTTTCCTCCACCGTCGATTTTGTGCCACAGGGAAATATTGATAAAATTACCTTCAATCGCCTGCTTGCCAAAGAATCATACCTCGAGGTACGACTCACCAATTCAGCTGCCGTGAGCGCTACGTTCAGCGGAAAAGCTTCGCTCCTTGACCTGAAGGGTAACGTCCTGACGGTAGTCACTATACCGTCGCAAGTCATTGGAGCGGCTACAATAAACGGTTCAGCTACCATTCCCTTCGAAACAGTTCTCAGCATACCGCTTGGTTCGCTCGATATCCCCGAATTCCCCAAGTATGCCCGCATTGAAGCCGGTGTGACGACCACAGCCAATACACCCTTTCTCGTGCGCAGCACAGATTTCTTCCGCGGTACGGCTGAGGTGCGGATCCCGCTGACCCTGACCGTTGCAGGTGGGAATTTTCATTCGAGCAGTGAGATGAGCGTATCGGAGGCACTGCGCAAACGGCAGAAAAATCTGACGTCGGCAAAACTGACGATTGAAACAAAAAACCGCATTCCGGCTACGGTCGGCTGTGTTGTGCAATTCTATAATTCACAAGGAAATATCACGCTCACCCTACCGAAAACCGGTTCAATTTCCTTCGCATCGGCACCCTACGGGACCGACGGGCTCTCCAGCGGCGAGACGAAGTCGGGCTTCTCTCTTGAAATCGATGCTGCCGATGTAGCAACCGTACTTGCGGCGACAAGAGTTGGGGTGAAAGTAGGGTTCACGACCGAGCCCCGAGCGGCGGGCACTCCCTATTTACGATTCATGACGAGTGATTATCTCCATATCCGTGCTATGCTCGACTGTAAGGGGAATACCGATGGCCGGTAGAATGTCACTCTCTTTGTGTTTACTTGCTCTTTTCGCCGTTCACGTCACGCTGCAGGCGCAGTCACAGCTCGATATTGCCGGCATGGCGCTCGGCAAGGCAGGAGTCGCCTCCTCACGGGGAACAGATGCGCTCACTTCCAATCCCGCCAATATGTTCAGCGCCGACACCATTGCGACCCTCCGGTGGAATGTGCTCTCCGCCGGCGCACTCATTGGCAGTAGTGTCTTTTCAATTCATGATATCAACTATTATTTCGGCGGAGATGGCACTGTCGATGCCTACGGCACTTGGAATCCGCGCACGCTCACACCGTCGGAACGTGATATTTTTGCACAAAAAGTGGACAACGGAACAATCGTCGCGCAGGTGGAAACGATGCCGTTTGCTCTTATTATCAGTCTGCCGGGTTCGGGTACTTTTGGCTTTAGTATTATTAATTCCATGCAATTACAGCTCCAATTTCCGGATAAATTCTCCCGGATAGTCAGCGGCTATGCCGGCAAAGAACGCCTTGAGCTCGCCGGAGGATATTACTCATCACTCATGATGTCGAGCTATGGAATCTCCTTTGCACAGAATCTCACGATCGCAACCGACCGAACGCACCTGAATTCTCTCACCTTTGGCACTACCCTGAAGCTCGTTCGGGGTTCGATGATGCACCACCTCGACGCAGCTAACTCCGTGACCCTCACGCCATATCTTCCGGAGACATGGGACTCGACATATAACTGGGCTGTGAATCTACGCTATCAGGCACAGGTGGCGGGAAGCGCGCCGCAGGACCTCCGTATCGGGAATTTTACCGGTTTTGGTGGACAGACCGGCGGCGTAGGCATGGGCATCGATATTGGCTGCACGACCAATCTCACGCCGCCCGACAGTCTCGGGCGAGAGGTTCTACTGGCATGTTCGCTGCTGGATATAGGATGGATTACCTGGAATCCTACCTCCAAGACCTACACTGCAGACGTACGCGATACGATTTTCGGCATCACGCAAGTCACGAATTCCCAACTTGATAGCTACAAAGGCGATGCAGTTTCAGGGAGCTTTAGTTCACTGCTGCCAATGCGTCTGCGCCTTGGACTATCGGTGCCGCTCTCGACCCGACTCTGGGATATGCCTCTGACTGTCGTCGGTGAATACACGCAGGGCTTCACCAATACCGGCGCTACAACCACGACACCGCGCATAGGTCTTGGTCTCCAAATCGGCGACAAAGGGCTTCTCGGCCGGCTCGGCATGCAGGCAGGCGGGATGGAAGGCGCGAGCATTACTGCCGGCATCGGTAGTAATTGGGAAATGATAAACTTTGATATTTCAATAGGTTCGGTGCGCGCTGCCTTGGGCTATGCATCGGCTCACCTTTTCAATTATTCCGCAGGAATTAATTTCCGATTGCCGGTGGCGAAGTTTGAATATTTCACCCGCATTTTCTCGTAGAAAATTCGGAGATTCATGCCTCGAAAACATGTATTTTTGTAGCGGAAATACTGATTGTACCCCCTCTATCCATCAACGTATGTACTCATCCGTAGATATCGAATCCTCTCTTCAAAGCGCTGCCGAGGAAAGTGCCCGGGGTAATTTCTCCGAAGCTGAAATGTTTGCCGGTAACGTAATACGCGCTGTCAGAGAAGCGACACAGACCACTCCTCCATCCCGTGAACAGCTCATCGGCGTTGCCAAAGCGCGGCTCATTCTTTCGGGAATTGCCTCACGACGCGGTAATTTTGAGTCATCTATAGCACTTGCGCTTGAGTTAATTGATGATCTTACTGCTCAAAGAGGATCAAAAGATGACGATCAGCAGACAATTCATGACCTGCACACCAAGGCACTGAACTCGATAGGCATCATGTATTGGAATCTCGGCTCGTATGACAAAGCACTCGAATATTTCGGCAAGGCACTCGCTGCCCACGAAAAATTCAATGAACACTCAGCAATCGCCCGCATGATGGGAAATTGTGGGAATGTGTATTATTATCTCGGTGAATTTGATAAAGCTCTCGAATACTTCGGTAAAGCTCTCGAAACACACCTGCGCCTGGATGAAAAATCCATGGTAGCCGACATCACCGGCAATATTGGGAATGTATATTATGTTCTCAATTCTCACTCATTAGCGTTAGACTATTACCATCAAGCGCTTACAGCAAATGAAGCTCTCGGCGATACATCCTCGGTCGCACTTGTAGAAGGAAATATAGGGATTGTGTATAATTCATTGGGCGAGTATGATAAGGCATTGGAATGTTATGAACGTGCCTTGAAAACCCATCAGGCGCTCGGCGAACATTCCTCGATCGCCCTCGTCACCGGCAATATCGGGATTGTCTATTCATCACTCGGACGCTATGATACTGCACTCGACTATTATACCCAAGCACTTACCATGCACGAGCAACTCGGTGATAAATCGGAAATCGCCATCGTCACCGGTAATATCGGTTCACTATATGCCACGCCCGATTACGATGGGTACAATCCCCTCATCGCCCATGAATACCTCCAAAAGGCAATCGAAATATGCCTGACAATTGGCGCAAAAGGACTCCTCGTCGATCTCTATAAATCACAGGCAGAATTGTATGAACACGAAGGACAATGGAAACTTGCATTCGTATCCTATAAAAAATACAGAGAATTAGAAAGCGAAGTGCAGAGTGAAGATGCGAAGCAGAAAGCGCTCAAGCTCGAACAGCAAAAGCAATCCGCCGAACGTGAAAAAGAAATCGAGCTAGCAAAAGCAGCGGCAGCGGCCGAACTCCTCGCGACGACTGCCCTGCTCCATAAAGTATTACCCGAAAGTATCGCCACCCGTATCATAGCAGGCGAAGAGCGTATTGCCGACTATTACTCCAATGTTTCGGTGTTATTTGCGGATATGGTTGGTTTTACGGCACTTGCGACACAAGTAGTACCCGATATCGTCGTTGAATTACTCAATCATGTCTTTGATGTCTTTGATGAAATAATGAAGCGGCACGGTTGCGAAAAAGTCAAAACCATGGGTGACGGCTATATGGCAGTCGCCGGCGCTCCCGAAAAATGCGACGACCATGCCGAGCGTATCGCCCGCGCAGCCCTCGAAATGCTTCATGAAATTCAAATTCCCGATGATGTACAGGAATATCTGCCGCCGGATATGATTTTTAAAATACGCGTCGGTATCCACACCGGTTCGGCGATCTGCGGCGTGATGGGTCGTGAACGCTTCGTATGGGATGTCTATTCCGATGCTGTCAATACCGCAAGCAGGATGGAAAGCACCGGCGAAGCAGGTAAAATCCACGTAAGTCAAGACTTCGTCTCACTCTTACAGCACCGCTCGCAGCTCACCGGTCAGCACGAATTTCATTTCACCGAGCGTGGTGAAGTGGAAATCAAAGGCAAGGGAATAATGAAAACATATTTTCTGTCGCCGGTGTAATTACCTGGAATTCAAGAAAATTATCTGCACCTCGCTCCTACGCTACATCAAAAAAACCTTTCTCGCCTGCATATTGCCGTAAAAATTCCCGCCGTGTCGCCTGATGCTCCGGACGCCGCAAATGCGGGTCCTGCTCAATGAGCGCAAATGCCTCGCGCTTGGCAAGGGCTATAATTTCAAGGTCACTAACGAGATCCGTAAATTCAAAATCCGGCACGCCCGATTGACGCGTGCCCATCACATCACCCGGACCGCGAAGCTTCATATCGACCTCGGCAATCTTAAATCCATCGGTGGTTTCCTCCATCGTTTTCAATCGCACGACCGCTTTGAGGCGTTCGGAGAGCTCGGCGTCTTTCTTGCCGAGGAGAAAACGGAAATGATCCTTCGTCGCCAAGAAACAGTACGATTGTTCCGCCCCCCGCCCTACTCTTCCCCGCAATTGATGCAATTGCGCGAGCCCAAATCGCTCGGCATTCTCAATCAACATCACACTCGAATTGGGTACGTCGATGCCTACTTCGACGACGGTGGTGGCGACAAGTATATCGAACTCCTTATTTTTGAATGCTTTCATTGCGTCGTCTTTTTCGTACCAGAACATCTGACCATGGAGCAATCCAAGCTTGTACTCGGGAAATACTTCCGTTTGCAGATATTCGAAATGCTCGACCGCCGACTTGAGTTCGAGCTTTTCCGACTTTTCGACCAGCGGATACACGACATACGCCTGCCTGCCAAGCTCAATTTCCTTGCGGATAAATTGATACGTCTCATCGAGTTTATTTTCAAATACTACTTTGGTAATTATCGGCTTACGTCCAACGGGCATGGTATCGATCACCGACACGTCGAGGTCACCGTAGAGCGTCATCGAAAGTGTGCGCGGTATGGGCGTCGCGCTCATGACAAGCACATGCGGCGATACAGGTAATTCCGTGCCTTCCACATTGTGCGACCTTGTGCCCATTTCCCGAAGCTTCGCGCGCTGCATCACGCCGAAGCGGTGCTGTTCGTCCACGACGACGAGCCCTACTTTGTGATAATCCACCGTCCGCGTTTCGTCGGTCGCATTTCCTGAAAAAAGTGCGTGCGTGCCGATGATAATTTTCGCTTCCCCGCTCGCGATTTTCTCTTTAATCTCCCGCCGCATTTTCGCTTTTTGTCCGCCGATTAACTGAACAATTTCAATTCCCATTCCTTCCAAAAAATGGGAGAGCGTATGATAATGCTGTTCCGCCAAAATCTCCGTCGGCGCCATAAGCAAGGTCTGATACCCGGCATCAATTGCCATAAGCATCGAAAAAAGCGCCACGAGTGTTTTGCCGGAACCCACATCACCCTGCAGCAGTCGATTCATCGGCCTTCCGCTTTGAAAATCATCAGCAATTTCCCGTATCACCCGCTTTTGCGCGGATGTCAGGTCAAAGGGTAATTTATCGAGCAAGGCGCGTGCGCGTTCACTTTTGGGGTTAATGACCAAGCCGCGTTCCATCACCTTCACGCCTCTTTTCCGAAGCGCGAGCATCATTTCAAAGAAAAACAACTCTTCGAATTTCATGCGTTTACGTGCCATTTCAACAGCCGTCGTTGTTTCCGGGAAATGCAGGTCACGTGCGGTATTGGTGATGGGCGGGAGTCCGAGTTTGTGGAGAATTGATTCGGGGATTGTTTCCTGTAATTTGGGTAATTCCGCTTCGATCACATCTTCGACAATCGACCGTATCTGCCGCATCGACAGGTGAACATTTTTCATCGCCTGCGTGATGCGATATTTGGGTAAGATCTTGCCCTGCTTGTATAATTGTTCATCTTCCTCGTCAATTTTGAGCACGTCGGGATGATGAAAACTCACTTTTTTGTACTTGTCATCATATTCCGGCGTGCCGCTGACGACGACCAAGGCGCCTTCGCGGAGAGCGACGCGGAAATAGTTGACCATTTGAAAAAATATCATCTCGGCCGAACCTCCCGATTCATCGCCGAGAGTAGCAATCAGCATCGAACGGCTGCCGCCTCCGTAGGTATTTTCGCGCACTTTGGTGATGCGGGCGACGACGGTGATTTCGGTTTTGACATTAATTTCTTCAGCGCGGGAGACATCCATTTCACCGGAAAAGAGAGTCGCTTTTCGGGCTTTCATGGCAAGGGTGGCGAGTGTAACAACTGTATTTCTATCAATATACGAACGCGGATAGTAGCGGAGCATGTCGGCAGCGGTGAGCAGTCCGGCAGAAGCGAGCGCCTCGGCGCGTTTGGGTCCGACGCCTTTCATATATTGGAGTGGTAATGGCTTGGATTCGCTCATGGTTATTTGGGTAAAATTCAAAAACAACATCTATGGGCGGCAATATCGTACTCGCGGTGATTGTACGCAAATATTTTTTTACTACTTCATTATTCTACACAACAAAGCCCCGATTGGAACTCCAAGCGGGGCTTTGAATTGGAGCGATTTCGGCTCTACCGCTCTACAGTCATCGTCATAGACCGTCGGGATGAACCCGTGGTCACGGAATAGATATATGCTCCGGTTGGAAGCGCGCGCGTATCGACGGTAATCGACGTCTGTCCGGGCATCACTTGCTGCGTCAGCACTTCACGTCCGTCGATCGCCGTAAGCTTGAACTGTGCCGTCATTCCGCTGAGAATTCCTTGTACAGGAATCGTCGTTTGTGTGCTAGCAGGATTCGGGTAATTCTGTCCGAGCGAAAGAAGCGATGTATTTGTTTCAAAATCATCGACACCCGAAGTCGTTTGGAATATTGGTAATTGCTCGAAATGCCGAGGGAGTGCATGCGGCGTAATTTCCGATTCGGATGCACCGTACCATTGTCCGAGCACCGAGGCATAAATCTGCCGGAAATCGTATTTCATCTTGAGATTGCCGGGACCTTCGACGTCGGTAAGTACTGGGTCGGTACCGATAATTCCACCTTTGACACCTGTACCGATGACAAACTGTGGAGCAGCCGAACCGTGATCGGTGCCGGTACCATTCGACACCACGCGACGGCCGAATTCACTGATTGTCATTAGTGCTACTTTCTTGTCCGTACCGAATGCCTCGAGATCGCGCTGGAAAGCATACACCGCATCGGCGAGCTGCTGATGGAGGCGTTTTTGTCCGTCGAGCTGCCCTGAGTGCGTGTCGTATCCACCAATATTAACGATATACATTTGGGTGGAAAGTCCGGCGGCTATGATACGGGAAATTGCAGCAAGTGCCGTTCCTAATTGATTATTCGTAGGATACGTGAACTTATTCGTCGTTTGCTTGGCAGCAGCCGCAAAGATTGAATTTGAGAAGATATTCGACTGGCGCATAATTGACCGCACATATACTTCTTCATCGCCGGCATGGGTAGCGGGCGGTACGTCATTATCCGGTAGTCCGGGGATATAGCTCAGGTCAGTCACAGCGACCCCCATATTGCTTTTCTCGCCAATGAGAGTCGTGCTGAGGAACGTACCTAATTCTATGGCAAACGGATCGCTCGGAAGGACGGTCGGATAATCGGGATACTGCTGCTCAAGGAACTTCGCATACCAGCCGGAGTTGCTGATAACATCAGCATCCGAACCCGACAGCCAGATATCGGTTGAGCGAAAGTGGGAGAGGTTTTGATTGGCATAGCCCACATTTTGGATAATTGCCATTTTCTTTTCTTTGTAGAGCGGCAGTAGTGCAGCGAGCGCCGGATGGAGTCCAAGAGTCGAAGAATCGGGTAATTTCACTACTTCATCGGCAGCAATCGACACTCCGCCTTCTGCCCGGGCGGTATAATAGTCTTTATTCGTGTACGGTACGACGGTATTGAGTCCGTCATTACCGCCGGCGAGGCGGAGAATGACGAAGATATGGTCTTTGTTGGCGGCTGTGATGCGAGCAAAGGGAGAGCCTTCGGGAGCTTTGGCAAATGCACGGACTTTGGGGAACCCGAGCGCCATTGGCAGTACGATACCGGTGGCGGCCACTTTTTGTAAAAACGATCTACGTTTCATACTATATTCCTTTAGATATTAGAGTTAGTAAATAAAGTGTGGGTTAATACAATTCGTGCTTCGCAAGCTGCACAATCGCTTTAATGAGATTGCGTATCCGGCGATCGGCTTGAAACGTAGGATCGTCTATTTTCCATTCGTAGGTTTTGGCGCCTTGGAGCAGCGCTTCGAGAAGTGCATCGGCTTCTTTTTGAGACGGCTGGACATTGAGCAATGCCTGAGCAATTTCCTGGGAGAGTTTTGTAGCGTCATTCGGTGACGGAAATGATTTTGCAAAGGTAATAGGGTCAAATTTATAATACTTGACATTCTGAATCAGTATCTTGTCATCGGCTACATCAAGCATGAATTTTTGGCGAATCGGGAGCGTGGAGGTGCTCACCCAGGTGCGTCCCCCCGGCCATCCTTTCACATTGGGCGGATAGAGCGGTAATTGACCGATTGCTGCGAGGCGACCGATAAAGTCCTGAGCGATGCGGCCTGTTTTTGTAAAATCATAGTCCGGAATATTGGTCACGCCGAGCTGGCGCATGGCACCGACCATGAAATCGATGGGACTCTTTTCCATGGCACCGATATTGGTCGGATCAAAGAAATGTGCGCTGCGGATGAGCTGTTCGATAACCGGCTTGAGCGACCAGTTATTGGCGCGGAATGTATCGGCCATTGCCGTCACCACTGCCTGATCGGGTACATCATAGACAAGCGTGCGGTAGATCTTGGTACATATAAATTTAGCCACCTGATCGGCACGCTCGCTAAAGATAATATCGACGACATCATCGGCTTTCCAGGCGCCGGTCTTGCCCATGAAGGTCTTGGTACTTGCATCCCAGCGCAACTGCACAAAGACGCTCGTCAGGCCCAGATACGACGTGCCTTTTGAGCTTGGGTTAATCGTCCAGCCACTGAGAGCTTTTGCTCCTTCGGAAACATCGGTTTGAGAATAATTCGGAGTATTATTCCAGTCAGCGACACCACAGGTAAAGAGTTCCATAAGCTCACGGGAATAATTTTCATTGATTTGATTTTGATTCCCGAATTTGAAATTCTTGAAGCCGTCGAGATAGATCAGCATCGAGGGATCTTTGGTGACATCTTTGACAAATTGCTTAAAATCACCAAAAATATACTTGCGGAAGAGTATATTCTGTGTGAGCATAAACTCAGCAAAATCAACGGTATTAATCTCATTAGCAAAATGATTGTGCCACATGAGCACCATGCGCTCCTGAATTGATACCGGTGAGGTAGCCATGGTCTTGAGCCACCATTTGATGAGCTGGTCACGGTGGGTATCTTTGGCTAATTGCCAGGCCTTGAACTCCGGGCTGCCGTTATCGTTGTTCGGCGGGCGCACATTAGGGTCCTGCCCTGCCCATGCCTTGATATCGTCGTAGGAAGGCGTAAAAGGTGTAAGTACTTGATTAATAGTAGCATCGAGACCATCGGTCACCGCTTTGCGGATTTCACTGTCTTTCGGACCAATCATACACCGCCGTAAGAGATGAGCCGCCTTGGCATAGTCCCACGGATTGGAAGCCGACGGCACATAGGGCTCAAGTCCTGCCGCTGTCCGGGTTGCAAATTCGGGCTGCGACTGACGACCGGCAGGCATTTCACCGGGCGCTGTACCATCGGTTACCGGCGAAGCAGGCATGCCTAATGTGAAGAAGTTTCTACGATTCATACGAGATTCTCCCGAGATTATAAGATAAGAAATACACTGTGTCTAAATGACGCTCCATTTAGGTGGCGGCTACGAGAACACATTGTTGAAAATGGTTTAAGCTATCGTAAAATATTTTCCCGGGCTTGCTGACCGTGACCGATGTGAAGGCCGGGTTAGTTCAACTTGCTCGCTAAATACTGCGATGACAACTGCTTGCGATGCAGCTTTGCCTGACGGTTCGCTTCATTGCCGGCATCAATATTAAATGTACGGAGCAGAGTCTGCAGCACGGAAGCAAGGCGTGACAGATCATCCGTCGAGCTTGCGACCTGGCCGATTGCCCGATTACTTTCAGAGGCAACATTTGAAATATGCTGAATACTCCGGGCGATATCTGCGCTTGTCGTCTCCTGCTCGGCAATAGCATTGGCTAATTGTGAAATCGTATAGAGTACATCATCTGATACGGTAATAATTTCACCTAACGAGACACCGGCTTTATCAGCAAGGACTTTACCTTTTTCTACTTCCTCTGTGCCTACGCTCATAGCGCTCACTGCTTCGGAGGTCTCGGACTGTATGCGTTTGATCATCACGCTAATCTTTTTCGTAGCTTCACCGGTTCGCTCGGCGAGCTTACGCACTTCATCGGCAACGACGGCGAATCCGCGTCCCTGCTCACCTGCCCGTGCCGCTTCGATTGCAGCATTAAGCGCAAGCAGATTAGTTTGGTCAGCGATATCATTAATGACCTGTACAATTTCACCGATTTCTTCGCTCGATTTACCGAGTTCGCGTACGGTAGCTGCAGATTTTTGAACGACATCGGCGATTTTATTCATGCCGTTGATAGTCTGTACGACGACCTTTCCGCCGCTCTCGGCGCTTTCTTTAGCGGTGCTTGCCTGTTGTAAGGCACGCGTCATTGCCCTATTACTTTCGATAATATTCGAGGTCATTTCTTCGACAGCGGCGGCGACATTGCCGGCCTGCTCTGCCTGAACGGATGCACCACTTGAGATTTGCATGGAGTTCGCCGCAATTTCTGCCGAAGCCGAGGCAGTCGTCTCTACGGTCTCCGACACGCGTACCATTGTATCACAGATTTTCTCGACTGCGAGCGTAAATCCTTTACACAGGCGGCCGATATCATCATCTTTGTCATGGGTGAGCTCGACCGTCAGATCGCCGGCAGCAAATAATTCCATTTCAACAAGAATACGATGCACATTTTCTTTTAAATACCGTTCGCTCATATTGATTTTCATCTGTGAGGCGCTGATACTTGCAAGCATCGTACGGAATCCTTCGGCCAGCTTGCCGAGTTCATCCTTGCTTTTATAGGATATTTCGGCAGAATAATCACCTGCCGTAACGATATCGGTCGTCTTCGCAAGCTGTGATATTGGCCGTAGTACAGAGAAATAGAGCTGAATCATCAGCAGTATCCCGATGACCGAAATCACCGCAAGTGTAATCACTGCCTGCGAATGACTCTCATCGTATTTTTTTGCAGCTGCAGCCGTAATCTCCGTGATCGCTTTTTGTTGCATTGCTTCTGCCTCGTCGAGTGCCTCGATGGCTACTTCATACTTAGCATCGAATTTTTGATCCGAATCGTCGCCGATGGCTTTCACTTTTGTTGTTAATGCTGCAAAGCGCAATTTCCCGAGGCGAACGAGTTCTTTGAGCGCTTCGGAGGCAACCAAGAGCTTGGATTTGACCTCAGGATTCTCAATTGCAGTGATTTTCTGATTCTTAATCTCACCGCCATTTGCCAATATTTCGCAATATTTGGTGGAATTTTCCCACCGTTTGTAGCATTCGTTGACATCATTCGAGGTATCACCGCTCATGCGCTCTTCGAACCACAAGTGCCCCTCGGCTGTCAGGTATTCTATTTCGTGCATCACACTGCCGTGTTCGGTAAAATGCTGGGCTCGTGACGTAGAATTATACGTAGAATCGATCCCGGAATTCATCACACTAAAGAGAATTAAAGAGCAGACAATCAGAATGCTGATACCGAGAAAAATTTTGACTTTGATAGACAGATACATTGTGCCTTCCTTAAATAATTGAAATAATTTATCGTACACTTTTATTACACTATCACCACATCAATAATACTATACCGAATGATATAGTACCCTCCAATAGACGTTCTCCATCGTCGTGCCTCCCAAGCATTTCCCTTTCGGCTGACGACCATTATCCACCTACGAACGCTAGGCTCGTCGATTCGGTGTGAATGGTAGAATAATGTGTTGTTGTTGATTGGAGGCATGTGGGTATATGAAGAACCACACTCCTTCCATAAGATTGGGACCCGGTAATTTCCCTCCTATTCACGTTAATGAATAGAATTACCGGTTAGGGCAAGCATCCTCGCGGCGGACATACTGTAGTATCTCCCCATAAGCGCGCACGCGTAGTCAGACGCTCGTATTTGTTTTGCTGAGAAATGCTGTGGATACTTCTTGTGGAGCAGAGTATTTCTCATCGACTTGTCTTTTCTAGGGCAGAAGCCCATCAAAGAAAATAAATTCTAATACTGCTCATGATGCTGTCGGGGGAATTCCGGTGGTATCCGTATGCGATTCTAAGAATTCCGGGAGCATCAGAAGAGAGCACACATACTCCTAGTATCCGGCACTTTGTAATTGCTTGACTTTCAGGAATTCTTCCGATTTTTTCTCGGCAATGGCCTGCGCTCCGAATCTGGCAACAATATTACGCAGATTAATCATCTGACGCGACAGGTCATCGGTTGCATAGTTTACTTCTTCGATTGCACGTTTATTCTCGATGGCAACCGATGAAATATGCTGAATATTCCGGGCAATATCGGCACTCGTTGTTTCTTGTTCGGAGCTTGCCCGAGCAAGCTGTGCAATCAGCGTCTGCACATCTTCCGACACGGTAATAATGTCTTTGAGGGATTCACCGGCACGGTCGGCGAGGATTTTACCGTTTTCGACTTCTTGGGTACCTACTTTCATTGACGAGACAGCGCCGGACGTATCTCGTTGAATACGCTTTATCATCGCTCCGATTTGCTTGGTGGCCTCGGCGGTGCGCTCGGCGAGCTTGCGTACTTCATCGGCCACAACGGCGAATCCGCGCCCCTGTTCACCGGCACGGGCTGCTTCGATCGCTGCATTGAGAGCCAGGAGATTGGTTTGGTCGGCGATATCATTAATCACTTGAACAATTGCGCCGATTTCTTCGCTCGATTTGCCGAGTTCCTGAACGGTAGATGCGGATTTAAGAACGACCTCGGCGATGGTATTCATACCATGAATTGTCTGAATTACCACATCGCCGCCATGTTTTGCGCTTTCACCGGCGCGGCGTGCTTTCTCGACGGCGAGGGTCATTGCGCGATTACCTTCTATAATATTGGATGTCATTTCTTCGACGGCGGCGGCTACATTACCGGCCTGCTCCGACTGACGCAATGCACCGGAGGTCATACTGCTGAAGCTTGCAGAAATTTGCGCTGTTGCCGTAGCGGTCGTCTCAACCGTTTCGGAGATATGATAGACCAATTCACTAATATTTTTATTCGCTTCTTTGGACTCTCGAGCTGCATTTTCGGCAAGCAGTGTCTTCGTGCGGGCGTCATCGAGCGCTGTGCGAATTTGAGCAATCATTTCATTAAACAAATCGGCAAGATTGCCGAACTCGTCGTTGGACATCCGGTCGATATGTACCGACAGGTCTCCCTTGCTGACTGCAATTGCACTGAGCTCGAGCTCTTTGACAGGTCGGGTGATGCTCTTCCACGTCATCACTACGAGCCAAAACATCAGGATGATGATTGCCATCACGATACCAATGGTAAGGTATTTGTTATTGGTGAGCTTCTCTAAGCGTTGATGCAAAAGACCCGAGACTTCATGCTCCATCGCTCTATTGAGCTCGTTAATCGATTCGAGCAAAGCCGCACTAACGCCCGGGAGCAGGTGTCTGTTTTCAAGTATCGAAGCTTTGTCGCCATCGACTATCTTTTTCTGATTAATTTCCTCAAAATTTCGAAGTTCATTCATCAATTTCTCAATGACCGGACGCAGACGATCAGGCATGGATTTATCCTGAGCGTTGAGCAATGCGGTCGCCAGACTGTGCTTAATTTCTTTGGTAGTTTCATCCAACGAACCGGCGTTCATATCTATTCTTTCCTTGTCTTCATGCACAATCTCCCCTCGTGCGCTGCCTTGGTAGGTAATCATCGTCAGCTGAGTAACGATATCGACAATTTGTGGCATACTCGTCAACGATGCATCGACAAGATAATACGAATCCAGATCCGGCAAAAGCAATAAATTCGACTTGTCACCTATTGAACTGATGGCGTCACGTACTGCCGTGTGAAGCTGCTTGGCACTCTCGACCGAGGGTGCTGAAGCGTATGTATCCCAAGCTTTTGAAAGAGTTGTGAACGCTTCTGAATTACCAAATTCGGCTATATATGGCTGATTAATCCGCAGTGCTTCACGCAGTGCAGACTCTGCTGCTTTTTTGGCTGTTTCCGCCTCCCGGGCCCGTCCACCGCCGTCGGCTTCTCCATAGAGTATTGAGTGCTTGGTAATTGCTGATTGGAATTGCTGCAGAGGAGTAAGGCAGGTAATACCGACGAGCTCTTTGTCGGCGATGGTTATTGAACTGTTTTTTTCTTCGATTAACTGATACATCAGTACACTAATCGGAAGTAAAAAACTAACAGCCAAAAGAAGAAGCTTGTTGCCGACTCGAAGGTTCCGCACAAAGTTAAGATTCGTTTGCATCATGTACTCCTTTGTAATTGTTTATAGCACTCTTTTCCCATACATCACATTCGCTATGAGTGGTAAATATCGACAGTCTCTGCAAAAAAAATAATCCTCTCATCGTATGGTTTTGAAGGCATCTCATGAATTTGGTATCTACGGTATCCCCGTAGCCTGCCTACGAGACGAGATGACCAAAAATCTCCAAGAAAAACTCTCTTTCTGAGAATTATCGACTACTAATTGTACTGCAAATTACCAAGAAAAATTCGAATAACAGCTATAGATTATTCGAGAGTTAGGGTACTGTATGCAGCTCGTGCTTTTGTCCCTCAGCGTCGTCCAAATTCCGTACAAACCGGTGCTTTTTACAACTATTTTATCCAATTTTACCATCCTCAAGGAAATTTCTTGGTCAATTCACGAATTCCTCGTATTTTTGCGCTCTCTTTTGATGCAGCGTTCGTCTAGCGGTTAGGACACCGCCCTTTCACGGCGGCGGCACGGGTTCGATTCCCGTACGCTGTACTCGTACAAAAGCCGCCTTGAACTTTCAAGGCGGCTTTTTTATTGCCAAGTGCTCTACAATCTAATTGAGCGCTAATCGTAGAATCAGCAATGCTCCCATTTCAAGCCCCTATACTATCCGACGCAGAGCTCTTCGAAGAGGTACGCCTCCTCATTGATACCGAGGTGCGGGAGTATGTCGAGCGTGACGGTGGACGTATCAGTCTCAAAGCTGTCGAAAATGGAGTAGTGCTCGTTGAATTAAGCGGCGCCTGCACTAATTGCAGTGCAGCTGACTTTACCCTCCGGGCAGGAGTCGAACGTATTCTCCGGAAAAACATTCCCGGCGTGAAGTCCGCCAAGCTCTGGAAGCCATAGCATTGTCAATAGGTTGAATTATGTTCAATATTGTATCAACAGGACTCGTATGAAAAAAATCGTTATCATCGCATCCGCCCTCGCTTTCGCTTTTCTGCCGACCTTTGCTCAAAAAGAACATCCCAAAAAATCCAAGAAAGTCGCTCCCGCTCCCGCCGGAAAATACCTCCTGAAGTCTGGTATCGTCGTCATGGAAGGCAATACGAAGGGTTCGCGCACTACCACCACCCTCTACTTTGATGACTACGGTACTAAAGAAATGACCGAAACCATCGGCGAAATGTCCGGCGTACCGATTAACTCCCGCATTATCAATGCCGGCGGCTTTACGTACAATCTAGACCTTGAGAAAAATACCGGTACCAAGCAGCCCACCGCCGGTCCATCCTCCGGGATAGACTTCAGCAAAATCAACGAACAAATGATGACCAACCTCGGCCTCACCAAGTCCGGCACCGATACTATCCTCGAAAGAGTATGCGATGTGTGGATCATGGATATGCCACGCATGAAAATGAAAGGGAAATATTATGTCTGGAAAAATATCCCCCTCAAAAGCGAAGTAGAAGTCAATGGCCTCACCGTCGAAATGCATGTAGCAGCAATTGAAGAAAATCCGAAACTACCGGCCTCGACCTTCGAACCTCCCGTGTCGATGGAAATTGAAGAAAGAAAATAACTCCATGATATATCTAGATAATAGCGCAACAACAAAGCTCGACGAACCCATTCTCGATGCCATGCTTCCGTGGCTTAGAGACCACTACGGAAATGCCTCCTCAGTCTATTCCATCGGTCGCCGCGCGCGCGTGGCGATTGAAGATGCCCGCGAGGAAATTGCCTCACTCATCGGCGCGCACCCTGCCGAACTGATCTTCACCAGCGGCGGCACGGAATCGAATAATACCGTGCTCCATAGCGCATGTGTCGAGTCGCAGCTCGCGAGGTCGGTCTGCTATAGCGCTATCGAACACCACGCCGTCATCCATCCAAGCGAGCAGCTTGCGAAACTTGGCATCTCTACAACCGTCTTACCCGTTGATTCACAAGGAATTATTGACCTGAATGCCGCACAGGAACTACTGCTCAATTCCCCTAAAAACTCACTCATCAGTGTGATGCATGCCAACAACGAAACCGGCATGATACAGCCCATCGCACGCCTCCGCGCGCTCTCCTCAAGCGCTTACCTTCACACCGACGCGGTACAGAGTTTTGGGAAAATCCCTTTTGACGTGATGGACTTACCCATCGACTTCGCCTCCTTTTCCGCCCACAAAATCCACGGTCCGAAAGGCGTCGGCGCGCTCTTTATTCGCAAGGGAATTGACTTTAAAGCGCATCAGCATGGCGGAGGTCAAGAGCGTAACCGTCGAGCAGGCACCGAATCACCGGCGCTGATAGTGGGTTTTCAGGTAGCAGCACGACTGGCAGTGAAAGAAATGAAGGAGCGCGCAGAAATTATGGCATCACGCATCGCTCTTCTACGCGAACTTCTCTCGTCAACCATCAGCAACATCAGAATTAATACCCTTATAGAACAATCTCTTCCGAATATTCTCAACATCTCCTTCCTCGATGCCGAAAAGCTCGACGGTGAGTCTATTCTCCAATCACTCGATATTCAGGGCATCGCCGCTTCGAATGGCTCGGCATGTGTTTCCGGCAGCTTGCAACCCTCGCATGTCCTGAGCGCAATGGGACTTCCCGCCGCCGAAGCACGCGCCGCCGTGCGCTTCTCGGTGAGCAAAGACACGACGGAAGACGAAATCCGTACTACAGCTCAGGTGCTCGCCGAAATCATGAACAGCTTGAGAAATAACGGATAATCCCTCCCTACGCAGTTTCGTGTGCGCACAAATTTGTAAGGAATCTACCACTCCCTCTGTCACCTTTCGTAAGACCACCAGCATTCATCGAGTCCAAGAGATTGGTGCACTATGCAGAGAAACATAATTTAAACCATTGTGTTCTATCATAGAATAGGCACTGTCCTCTGGGAATTAATGTTACCCTGCGCTAATAATCTCTCTCTAACTTTATATATATGATACCACATACGCCAACTGTCACTCACCATTTAGCACCGAGCATTCTGAATGAACACTCCCCTCACCTTGCCTTCTACTGCACGTCCACCAGCTGGGGCGGCCTTGAAATGAACATGCTGCGTCTCACAGGATGGTTGATTCAGCGAGGGTGGGATATCATCGTCTATGCAGTGCCCGATTCGAGAATATGGACAATGTGCAGTGAACGTTCCATTCGCGTGCAAGCAATTACTATTCCTTGGAAATACGGTGATATTAGGTCTGCATGGAAGGTACTTTCTCTACTCACGGACGACAAGCGCGATATCCTCTGGGTCTTCACCAATCGCGATATAAGCGTGGCGGCGAATGTCAAAATGATCGCTCGATTCACTAAGCGCACCATCAAAACAATCTACCTGCAACAAATGGGCATCGGCGTGAATAAACGCGACGCGCTTCACACCTTCCGCTACAAAAAGCTCGACGCATGGATCACACCGCTGCAAAGTCTCGCTCGTGAAATTACCGAGCGCACCCACTTCCCGTCGAACAGAATCCACATCGTACCACTCTGCATTGACGTCCAAGCAGACGTACATCTTACGCTGAGCAAAGAGGAATGCCGCACCATGCTTGCAATTCCTCAAGATGCATTCATTATTGGAATTATCGGTCGCCTCGACCCAATCAAAGGACAGGAATTTCTCATCGAATCGCTGCCCGCACTCCGGGCAAGGTATCCGCAGGTGCATCTGCTCATCGTCGGTGAAGCCACCCTCGGCACGAATGAACACTACGCCGATGTGCTCGCCGCCCGTGCCGCCGCTCTCGGCGTGCAATCCGCCGTCCATATCCGACCATTCCGCAATGACGTGAGTGTTTTTTATCGGGCAATCGACGCTTTCATCATGGCGACCCGCAGCGAGACCTATGGTATGGTTACCCTCGAAGCGCTCATGCACGGTACGCCGGTCATCGGTACGAATCGTGGCGGCACGCCGGACTTGCTCCATCACGGCGCCTACGGCTACCTCTACGAACCCAATGACATGCAAGACTTTATCCGAGCAGCGACCAACTGCATAGAGCATCCCGACCTCACCCAAGCCAAGAGCCGCGATGCTCAAGCCAATGCCTTCAAGCACTACACCCACCATGCCCAATGCGAAGGCGCCGAGCAGGTAATTACGACTATTATGACTGCCGCCCAATAAATTCTCTTTGATAAAATTGTTCCCCTTCTGCATACTCCAAGCGTGCGGCCTGCGGTCACCCATTGCCGTCCAAACGACCCGGAAAGAAATCATTTTGGCGGGTATTGTATTGTTCGTAGTTTTGCAGGTAAGTGATTATTACGATGTACAATACAATGCTAATTGTCATTCAACCAATTACATCCACCGTTTACACAATGCCAGTTTCCAACCAATTCTATGAAAAACCGCACGATTCAATTCGCTCTCGTTTTCCTGCTCACGTATTGCATCTCCTCAGCCAAAGAAGACAGAACCAGTCTTTCGTTACAAGCCACGTACGGCATTCCAACCTATACAAAATATAACGAAGCATCTACAGGATTCGGCGGCTGTGCTACACTGATGTACAAGGTTCAGGAGTCTGTCTTTCTCACTGCGCATGTCGGGTATATGAGCTTTGGTACCCGATATCCCGACGTTCATGATGATTACAACTTACGCATGATTCCAATACTGATAGGAGCGAGGTATCATCTTAATAATGAAGGTGTTATTCCATTTATAGGGTTAGATGCCGGAGTGTATATCGCCCACAAGAGTTATGAACTTTCTTTGCCACAAGGAAAGCTTGATATTACAAATATTGCTCGTGATTTTGGATTTGCACCGACTCTTGGGGTAATGATTCCGGTAGGTCCAATACGAATTGATTTTTCAGCAAAATACAATGCAGTACTTTTCAAAGCTACTGAATACCTCGGACTAAATCTTGGGGTGATTTTTCACTGTAAGACCATACAATTTAATAATTTATGCAAAAATATCTTTGTATTATAGTCTTTATTATATTCAGCGCAAATGCAGCTGCAAAAGAAGAGAAGTTTGGAGTTTCTTTGCAGGCAAATTATGCCTTGCCGAATAATCATTTGTTTAGCTATTCCGGTAGTGGATATGGCATTAGTCTCACGTTTTGCTACATTATAGACAACAATTTTTCGCTCACCGGAAGTGTTGGTGATATGGGTTTTGACGAAGGGAATGTACCCGGTATTAGCTCTTACTATTTGAATATTATTCAGTTAAATGCCGGTCTTCGGTATGGGCTGGGCACGAGTACGATACGACCATATATCGGGTTCGATACCGGACTTTTTACGACCACAAGTCTGACCGCCGTGAGCTATGGTTGGTTCAGTATAGAACAGTATGATAATACCAATAATTTCGCGCTCGCGCCCTTGCTTGGAGTGAAAATTCCGATAGGAGCGACGACTCTTGATATTACTGCTAAATATACCATGATTTTTCTCGGCGGCGGCGGGACAACTGAGTACACCGGTATCAATGCAGGAGTGTATTTTCCGCTGTAATGATTCATGAATGATAAGCACTCTCACGTTGCTATGGAGCAAAACCTCTAACAATACTCATTGCATACGCGATAAAAATTCTGGTTCTTTATGAATTTACTTGCAAGTGTTAATTTTGCCATACAATAACTATGATATTAGGAGAATGTATGGATATAATCGATCAACTATCGGAATTTTTACCATTAGACTCAGCCTTTGAGATAGAGCGTATTGAAAAAGATGCCTTTGATACCGAGGCACATATATATTTGAAAGTGCGGGAAGAGAGCCTTCCCCCCGGGCACAGGATACAGAGCTATTACGAGCGCACGTGGGAGCATTTACGTCTTTTTCAATACAGAACGTTTATCCATTGTCGTATTCCCATTTATAGGAACAAAGACACTGGTCTTCTGCATAAGCCTGAGATAACATTTTCCCGCGATTATTCGCGATTCACGTTGCTGTTCGAGAAGGAAGTGTTGCGTCTGCTCGAACTTCATTATTGCATGACAACAGTTGCTAAACAGCTGCAAATCAACGTTCAAAGAGTAGAAAGTATCTATCATTACTATACCAGACATTTAGAAACCGATGTCCTAGATACGACGCCAATAAACATAGCCTGCGATGAAACATCTGTGCGCAAAGGACACGACTATGTTACGACATTTTACGATCTTGACAAGCAAGAGATAATCGGCATTTACGATGGTAAATCATCGGCATGTGTCGAACAATTCTTTCACGATCATCCCAATCCTGAGGCGGTTAAAAATATTTCAATGGATATGTCTCCTGCCTTCATTTCGGGTGTCACGACCTATTTTCAGCACGCCAAAATCACGTTTGACAAATGGCACGTGATTAAACTTATGCATAAACATTTAAAAGATTTACGCAGCAAAGCAATCTCTTTTACAGAACGTATCGGTGTACTCATTGACGAAGTAACAGACTTCTATACTTCTGATACTGTAGAAGAAGCTGAATTACAATTATGCTTCATTGCCGATTTCGCTGATGAATGCTTGGGAAAAAACTCTTTTAGTACATCAATCAGAAGACATTTCGAAGGAATTGTCAATTACTGTACTTCCTCAATTACCAATGGTATTATGGAAGGGATAAACTCTAAAATCCAGACCATCAAACGTATAGCTCGAGGATACAGATACACAGAGAATTTTAAAAAAATGATCAGGTTTGCTTTCGCTGACTACAATTTCTCAAGTAATTTCATATAGAACCAAAATTCTTTACAACTCTCTATCTATAAAAACTTATGAAATATCTACCGATTATTTTACTTTCGCTCTTACTTGCCTGCAATAGCACGCCAAAGCAAAAGAAAATCCGCGTTGCCGGTGAAGGAAAAATTCGTGTCATGCCCAATCAAGTGACCTTGACAATCAATGTCTCGTTTACCAAGCCCAAGATGGTCGAAGCAGTACGAACGACTCAAGAAACAGTCGATTCTGTTCTCGCTATTTTAAGCAATTTTGGCAGGAAAAATCTCGATATTAAAACGAGCAGTATTTCTGCAAACAAAGACTATGAATATAGCGGTAATGCCAATAAATTCATCGGGTATCAGGCGCAGCAGTCGATCGATTTTGTTCTCAATGACATCGATAAATTCACCGAAGTGACCGGTAAATTGCTCGAAACGCGAATCAGCAGTATATCTCATTTACAGTTCAGTCATTCACAAGCAGACAGTTTGCTCCGCGAAGCCGACCTTATCGCCTACGACGACGCTCTTAAATCTGCCTCAAAGCTCTGCTCACGGGCAAATGTAAAATTGGGCAAGCTCCTGTTTATTTCCAATATCGACAGTGGGAATGACGATGATCGAGATGGCTATTCGAGCGGTAATCAAATTAATACTTTTTCAAAAGCGTATGGAGGCAGAGGATTTAAAATATCACCGGAAGTTATTGAATTCCGAAGGAAGATTGCCTCTGAATTTGAGATTGGAGAGTAGGCCGTAGATAGAAGTATGATAACATTTTTTCGGTCATTTATAATAATTCATTCAGCTCGATGAATCGTTAGACACGTGGATTCCACCACTATTGACTATTCGATAAGCATGGACGGTACTCATAATTTTTGTTCTTTTTATTCAAAAACAGCCATGAATCAATTTAAATTAAGACACGACAGTTTTAATGAAATTAGAAAAACTATACTTGTACGAAGCATCCCAATCATGCTCTTAGCTATCACGGCCGGATTTTACATGAGCACGTATTCTACTAATTCTAAGCATAATAATTTTGATATACTTCCTATTATGATACCGTTTGTTTTAGTTTTAGTCGGGGTCTCGCTCTGGTTTAGTTTGAAGCGACAGAAGGTTCTCTTCGACAGCTATCGCCTGACAATTGATGATACCTCCATCACGAGGGAACAGTATAATACACCTGTCATCTCGATAAGTAAAGAAGATATACAAGAAATCATCAAAGGTAAGAATGGCGCCTTTGCGATAAAAGGAAAATCGTCCCTCGATGTCATTGGTATTCCCGCTCAAATTGAAGATTACGAGACCTTAGAAAAACTATTAGCGGAAACGAGATATATTTCTCCGATAGCCCGAACATCCCTTCTTCAAAAATTCAGCTTCCTATATCCTATTATTGTAATTGTTCTAATGGTATCGATTTATGTATCTGACAATAAAATTATTGTCGGAGTTTGTGGCGCTCTTTTCATTGGCACGATGACTTATTCATTCTTTGAAATCCGGCGCAGCAAAAACATCGAAAATAGACTTAAAAAGGGGCAATGGTTAAGTATTTTGGTATTAATCCAATTCTTGGCCGTTATACTTTTCAAACTATTCTGGAAATAGAGCTGCCTGATAGTATATTGCTTGATTTTATGAGTACCATGCGCCAGAAGAAGACTATGTAACATCCCGGCAGTCAGACTGTTCCTACTCTGCCATTACTACCGGTAGTGGTGATACACGTAGGTGTGTGAAAAGGAAGCCCAACAGCGTGGTAACTGTTGGGCTTTTTTTTTCTATTCGACAGCTAAGGGGACTGAAGGGACTAAAGGCACTGAAGGGACTAAAGGCACTAAAGGCACTGAAGGCACTGAAGGGACTAAAGGCACAGAAGGGACTAAAGGCACTGAAGAGACTAAAGGCACAGAAGAGACTAAAGGCACTGAAGGGACTAAAGGCACTTGCGGACTAACGACTCACGACTTACAGACTTACGACTTATCGACTTACGACTACAGACTCACCTATTAAATATATGCCGAATTATATCCTCAATCGGCACTTCCTCAATCGTAATATCTGCTACCGGGAATCGCCCGAGGCAGTCTGCTGCTACGCTGGCAATGTTCGCGCGGGGGATCCTGAGTGATGCTTGCTCGGGGTTGAACTCCGTAATCGTGCCGAGCGTTGCGAGGTCGGACTGCTCCACTTTTTCGGTGAATTTTATCGTCAGTAATTTCTCGGCAGCGAATTCCTCGACCAGCCCTGATAACGCGCCGTCGAAGATAATACTCCCCTTGTCAATGAGAATCACCCGCTTGCAGAGGCGCTCGATGTCGTCCATGTAATGGCTTGTCAGGATGATAGTTGTCGCTGAATCGCGGTTGAATTCTGCCACAAATTCCCGAAGTGCATGTTGAGCTACCACATCGAGACCGATAGTGGGTTCGTCGAGAAACACTACTTTCGGCGAATGCAGTAATGCTCCAATTAGTTCACATTTCATGCGCTCACCAAGCGAAAGCCGGCGCACTTGCACATGGAGTTTGTCGGTGACTGATAAGCGTTCTGCAAGATTATCGAGCCGCTTTGTGAAGTCATTCTCAGGAATCGAGTAAATTTCCTTATTCAGCAAAAATGAATCCGCCGCCGGTAAATCCCACCATAATTGATTCCGCTGTCCCATGACAATCGCGAAGTTACGACGGAAGTCGTTTTTACGTTGCCACGGCGTGAAGCCGAGCACCGTCGCAGTGCCGGAGGTAGGCGTGAGCAAACCCGACAGCATCTTGAGAATCGATGTTTTTCCGGCTCCATTAGCGCCAAGCATACCGACGAGCTCGCCTTCGGCAATGTCAAACGACACGTCATTCACCGCAGTATATTCCTTGTACTCCCGATGGAATAATGACTTAATGGAATTCGAGAGTCCCTCCTGCTTGATATGCGAACGGAAGGTTTTCGTGAGATTATGGACCGAAATTGTATTCATATAGTACAAACGTCAGGTTGATAGCGCGGGTATGTTTTTGGTAAAATTACGGAAAGTTATGCGAAGTACTATCGGTATTGAGTGAATCACTCATTACGACATATCACGCCCATCGTTCTCCTCAATAGTGCTTTCCGAACTTGCTGCATCGGTCTGCTTGGTCGAGTTATTTTTGCCTGTTATATGATTCTTGAAGTAAATTCCGAATATCCTTAACGTGCTGATCCGGCGTTTTAGCATCCCATTTTTCAAAACTACTAAATGTATAACCATGAGAACTTGTCGTTGGCTTGTTTTTAACCGGATAATATCCAGAAACTCCGGCTATCCATCCAAGATCAATCCAGTTTTTATGATTACTTCTAAATCTAAACAAGTAAAACTCAACCATACCATCATCTGTATCTGAAGGCACTTTCACCACTTTCATTAATTCAATAGCATCCGGCATTCTGCCAAGTTCTGCTGGATATAAAAGCCAATTAATCATATCGCTTTCTGCAAATGCTTCCTGTGTTTGATAGGTAGAAGGGAATAAATTTGCCTTGTTTAGCTCCTGTAAATTATCAAACAACCAATTTCTTGGCTCCGGATCGGCCGCAATTTCCTCAAGAGTTTTTGAATCGAGATTTTGCCCTAATCGAATAAGAGAAATTGCCGCATACATCTTCAGTCGATTATCCTGTATTTTCAGATAGCTTGATAATTCAGGAACAATACCCTCATTAGTAAAATGACCCAATATATCCTCGATAATTCCAGCTTTAAAACGGGCATTTTGATACTCCCCATCCTCCCAAACATCTATATGTAGAGCGAGTCTTGCTTCAATAATAGATCTATATTTTTTACTAAGTACAACTAATTTGTCACCATATTTTGAAAAATCTTTAGATTCTAGTTGCTTGTTATTTATGTATGTTAAAAAAAGCAACAAGATATCAGAGTCTATTGTTGAATTATCGACAACTTGTAATAAATCAGGGAATAGTATATTTTTATAGGTGAAGTTTTTATTTAAGATTCCCATTGTTAAAAAGCTGATATCAGAAGGGTATTGCAGAATTAGTTCTTTAAAAGTTTGGATAGAACTTGGATTATCAAAATTTGCTAAAAAACGCAGAGAAGCATTCTTTGCAATCGTATCATAATCTTTGAAGTGAACCTTTATGATGTTAACGAGACTCACATCCGGATTTTTCGTAGCAATCTGGACAATTTTCCCGGGAATACTCTCCCAATCATATTTCGCTTTAGGGTACGCATCTCTGGCTTTTCCTAACAACATAACTTGTTGATTTAAAGAAAGATTGTATTTTTCGAGCGATTCTAATGCACCAATCCTTAAAGAGTCATTCTGACTATGAAGCTGCTCAATAACTGCAGCCAATTTTTTGTCGGAATTACACCCAAAAAGTCCGAGAATCACACTACATAATGCCAAAATAGTTTTCATTTGAGTTGTTGGTTTCATTGTGTTTATTGGTTTCTTGTTTTGCATTCGAACTTGATTTGGACAACAATCAGCACCTCACATTCGTGCGATGTATGCCAACCCTTCACCTGATATTCCAACCATCAATTAATAATCTCCGCCTTCGGATCGGCATGCAGGGCTGCCAGCTTTTGGCGCCAATCTGCTAGTTCTTCGGGGGTGAGTTTCACCCAATCTGTTAGCTCTCCGATGATTTTCAGCGGCGCTGTGCTGCGATACGAACGTGTAGGATTCCCGGGGAATCGTTTATTCGTTACGTTTGGGTCGTCTTCATATTCACCTGTTGGTTCAACGACATAGACGCGTCCATGCCCTTCACCGGGCGCGAGAGCGGCTGCGAGGCCGGCGCTATTCGGCAAGGCGGTGAAATAGATGTGATTCATAATTACTTCAGGACGATAATTAGACCGAAAACCCGCCGTCAGCAGGTCGCCTATCTGCAGGTCTGCTTTTGTACCGTGATAGAATGGACCGCTGTCGGGTGCTTGGTCTGCTTTTGATTCTGTACTTGCTATTGTCATAGGTATAATTAACGTGAGTTCGGGATACTAACTTCGGCACATTCGAGCAACTCAAACGGTCTTCAATTTCAATAGACCCGCATGCAGTGTCGGGGTATATGCGAGGTCAATGGTAAAGATAGTAAAATTATTGGCGGCGAGCAAATGCTCTGTAGAATTTTAATTATACCGCATTCGGGTGGCGGCTTGGACGGCAAGGGTGACCGCAAAAAGGCGTTTGGAATGTGCCGGCGGGTATCCTAATTATCTTTCGGAACATGCATTCACAGGCGCTGAAAAGCCGCTGCCGAAAAAGAGCGCGGGCGGGTGAACGACTATGAAAGTAATGTGGTAATTTTGCAGAACTATTCAACGACGTTCCATCAAAATTGACTCCATTATGGCAAAAACAGCACGCTCCGAATCTACATCACCCGAAAAATCCATCGACGAAGAATTAGACCTGACCCTCAGGCCGAGTTCGTTTGATGATTTTACCGGTCAATATAAAATTGTCGAGAATCTTAAAGTCTTTATTTCCGCTGCACGCAAGCGCGGAGAAGCGCTCGACCACGTACTCCTTACCGGCCCGCCGGGTCTCGGCAAAACAACGCTAAGTTATATTATTGCCAAGGAAATGGGCAGTGAGATCAAGGCAACCAGCGGTCCGGTGCTCGAAAAGCCCGGCGACCTTGCCGGCCTGCTCACGAATCTCAGCGAAGGCGATATTTTATTCATTGATGAAATTCACCGTTTGTCCGCCGTGGTGGAGGAATATCTGTACTCGGCGATGGAGGATTTCCGGCTCGATATCATGATTGATTCGGGTCCTGCCGCGCGGTCGATTCAGCTTTCGGTGCCGAGGTTTACGCTCATTGGTGCTACGACGCGTGCCGGACTCCTGACGGCGCCGCTGCGTTCACGGTTTGGCGTTATCAACCGCCTCGATTACTACGAACCCGAAGAATTATTCACCGTTGTTAAGCGGTCGGCGAATTTACTCGGTGTGCCGATTGAAGATGACGGTGCGATGGAGATTGCATCACGGTCGCGGGGAACCCCACGTATTGCCAATCGTTTACTTCGTCGCAACCGAGACTTTGCCGAAGTCAAAGGCAATGGCACCATTACCCAAAAAATCGCAAAAATGGCGCTCGAAGCGCTCGAAGTGGATGAATTCGGACTCGATGAAATGGACAAGCGTATCTTGCTGACGATTATGGAGAAATTCGGCGGCGGGCCGGTGGGTGTCAACACAGTAGCGGTAGCCGTCGGCGAAGAGTCGGGCACGATCGAGGAAGTCTATGAACCGTTTCTTATTCAGCAGGGATTCCTCCACCGCACGCCGCGCGGCCGCGAAGCAACCGAATTATGCTACAAGCACTTTGGTTTTCGGAGGAATAAGATTGAGAGTTTGTTTGAGTAGGTGGGATAAGCGGTGACCCACGCAGTCAACATACGAAATTGGCTCTTTTTTTCACCAACTAAATACGGTACGTATGAAAAATAGAATATGGATAATGCTTCTTCTGCTGCTAGCGTTTACAAATATCTTTGCAACTTCTCCTCAAGAAGCTTGGAGAGATGATGTAGATACAAGTATTCGTATGCCTGATGACAGTCTAGGGATGAAACAATTAGAAGAACAATTTCGCATATTAGATAGTCTAAGTGTAAAAGAATTATTAACGTTATGGCGTATCGACAGCACAACTTGTCTCAAAAAACGCTCAGCAAAGATGGTTGATATCATTTTAGATAGTATTCCAATAATCGGTAAAAGTTTGGATTATGTTACTTCAATTCTTGGTACTCCATATACCGTACTTGAGGACGACCAAGACTATTTTGGTTCAAAACTTGCAACAGATTCAACCATTATACGCGCTGTGTACTTCGTTGATGCTTATTGCAAAAATGGCAAACCTGTCTATAATGGAAAATTAAGTAATTGTAAATTTTATATTGAGTTTAGCCCGGATTCTCTCAGAGCTAGGGCTTATGGAACCAGGTGTAACTAAAGTACCCATCAATTTATGCATGTAAGCGAGGTTCTCAAAACCCAGCAGTAAAACAAGGTATATATTTTATATTCACCATATATTCTCAGCAAGTGTTTATTTAGCAAGTAATTGACGTCAGGTGTAGCGCCTCACGTGACGAGAAAAACATTTATGCTTTACAAGATTATATCCTATCTATTGATATGTTGGTTGATTCTCTGTTTCTTACTAGGTAAGTATGAGATGTCAGTCGACGGGTATAATGAAATTGGTTTACCATTTCTATTCTACAGAAATTGCTCAGCAAAGGGCTTCCATGGTACTTCGATCGGATTCTTATGGGAAGGGTTTATAGGCGATATTTTGCTTGTTTTGGTAGTATCAATTATTCTAAAATTAGTAATCACAAAAAACAAAACTGTAAAGTAGATTCCGACCGATTAGTTCTTTAGAGTATATCCGTAAATATCCTCAGCAAGTGTTTATTTGGCAAGTAATTGGCGTCTGGTGTAGCGCTTGACGGGACGATGCATTAAAACTACTTACTATTATCGCCAGTGCTTTACCTGCTCGGGTACTTTCTCTTACAATGGAAGGGGCTATTCTTCATAAATCTGAATTGGTAAAAAATTAGGATGTACGTTCACGCTAACAACTATTTTTTACTATATTGCAAACATAAAAATCGTAAAATTTGGATTGTTGTTAACTTGGGAGAGAGTCGCTCTTGAATTAGCAATTCCAGATACTTGTGCTGATTGACTACCTGAACAAGTTGAACAACACCCCAATATTTTTCACCGGATTTTCCGGAAGTACATTTATTCTTACCCGTAACAAATATGAAACATACATCCAACACTATATTTTCCAACAAGTTATACCTAAGCATTGCTGTGGTCTGCTTGTTACTTTTCGCTGCTCCCTCTCTCAACGCACAATGGAAGCAATGTAAAGGACCGTTTGGAGGGAACGTAACGAGTTTTGCTGCAATAGATTCAACAATTTTTGCCGGTGTTTTCCGTGGCGGAGTATTCAAGAGTAATGATAACGGTGAGAGTTGGGTCAGAATAAATAATGGCTTGACGGATAGTTTTGTATATTCGCTTGTCTCTGTAGGTTCGGTACTTTTTGCAGGTACGGGCGGGGGAAGCGGCGTATATAGGAGCGTAGATAAAGGTGAAAATTGGGTAGGAGCAAATAATGGATTGGGTGTTTATTCTGTACATAGTATGGCAGTGAGTGGTACTAGATTATTTGCAAATACATTAGAAGGTAGTTGCTATAGTAGTAAAGATAATGGAAATAATTGGGTAATGCTACATAACGGATTAAATACCGGCGTCGCCTTTGGTGAATTATGTGGAATTGATACATCCATCTTTATCAGAATGAGCGAAGGTGGCATCATCCGTATTACCGAAAATACCGGACTGAGATACTTGAACGATGTACCGTTTTTTAATGCAGGAGTAAATTGCATCGCTGGATTAGATAAAAAGGTGTTTGTTAGCACAAATAGCAAAGGTATATTTCGGAGTTCAGATAATGGTGATAGTTGGGTCACAGTTAATAATGGACTAACTTCCATTGAATTCTATAAATTAGCAGTTAACCCAACTCATGTTTTTGCAAGTATTTATCATACCGACAGCAGTTTTCATGATGTCTATAGTAGTTTCGATAATGGTGAACATTGGGTATCTATAAATTCCCCCAAAAAGCAAAATAGAATACTAACGCTCTTTGTACAGGGCTCTACTTTATTCGCAAGCTTTGAGGATAGCACGGTTTGGAAATACGAAGATGCAACATCTGTTTCTGAATCGGAAACTATACCACCACAAGAACTAACCATTACGCCGAATCCGGCTTCTACAACCTTCAAAGTTTCGGGATGGGATGCTGTTTCAGATTTGGCGACCGTTTCGTCGGTGAATATCGTTAATACCATGGGAATAGACGTTAATGTGCAGTGGCAAGGGCGCGGATCAAGTGAATTTGATATTTCTAATGTAGCTAACGGTGTGTATTTCATTCAGTTTCGCACACAGGCAGGAATTGTCAGTAAGCCGTTTGTCGTGAGTCATTAAACTCTATTTTCCGTCCGACCAGTTCTTTGAACTGGTCGTAATTACTTACCTATGAAACGATTGCAAGGTATCCGGCGATTTATTAATTCTGTGATTTGATATTTTCTTGACAAAGTAATTATCCTCAGCACGTGTTTATTTGGCAAGTAATTGGCGTCTGGTGTAACGCCTGACGGGATGGTAAATCACAGCGTGATTGAACGTTAGTAGCAAGGATGAATGCGAGAAATTCTCCGCCCCCTCTTGGGATCGGAGAATTGGTGGGGATTCGATTTTCTACAAACGTGCAATCACTCTGTGATTGAAGATTTTGTTAATGCTATTCTATCTACCCCATCACCCCACATACTTCCCTGCCTTTTCAATCACTTCCGCGCGTACATCTTCGAGTGAACGGTTGTACATTCTTCCCGCTGCTGCATTGAGGTGTCCGCCTTTTCCCAAGGAACATTACCCACTTCATTTGTCGTGAATATACACGGGAACATATTTTAATTCCAACCGAGATTACACCATACCATTACACCACCACCTAGCATCGGTACATGTTTAGGCATGGAAATTGGAACATTCCTCCATGAGGAGCGGTATTCTCATCGAGAAGCATACATTTCCTGTACTGATATTGGAAGGAAGGAGAATCTTCAAGCACGCTCCAAACCTTATAGAACCTGCATCTTCGGCTAGTTGAGCGTTAGAATCAGAGAATTCCGCGATACCGGTACAGTGTGTCGAGATTTGCTTACACTGTAGAGAATTATTCACAGAACCCGTATTGGTGAGAGTGCTTTTATCCCATACTACAACAACAACTTATTCATTTTTTTAACTCTATTTTTCCATAATTTTTATGAATCATCTTTATCTACTCTTTGTTCGCATGATCCTCATTGGAGGTCTATTATCCTGTGTTTCCACGTCTCTGCATGCTCAATGGAAGCAATGCAGCGGTTCATTTGTCGGCGAGATCACCTGTTTTACCGGAAATATCGCAGTACTGTACGTTGGCACAAGTACATCAGGTATTTACCGCAGTACTGATGGTGGCGCCGGCTGGTCGCAGGTCAATAAAGGGCTCACCGATCAGAAGGTTCACGCCCTTGCTATGATTGGCTCTATTGTCTTTGCCGGTACCGACTTCGACGGACTTTTCCGCAGCCAGGATAACGGTGATACATGGACTGCGGCTAACGAAGGGCGAATTCACCTTTTGAATATTGACGTCCATTCAATTGTCTCGCGGGAGAACTTACTTTTTGCAGGTTCGCTCGGGGGTGGCGTGAGCCGGAGCATCGATTTTGCAGAGAATTGGACACCGGTAAATACTACGCTTGGTAATGAATATGTGCATTCTCTTGGGCTCCTTGGGTCCAAGCTCTTCGCAGGTACAGAAGGTGGAGTATCGAGAAGCAAGGATAATGGCGTCAGTTGGGAGAAGGCAAATACAGGATTGCCGAATGCTCCAACGTATGTAACTTCATTTACAGTAAGTGGTACTACTATTTTTGCCGGAACTTCCGACAGCGGCGTATTCCGTAGTAATGATAATGGTGATACCTGGGAGGAAGCTAATGGGGGTCTTCCCACTAAAAATATCACTTCGATGGCAGCAATCGGCAGCACAATTTTCGTCGGAAGCAGCGATGCTGGCGTCTTTATGAGTTCGGACAATGGTACCAACTGGACACCCTTTACCACAGGACTTGAGCATCTCAAGATCTCGTCACTGTATGCAAAAGGTAGCACACTCTACGCAGGTACAGCACTTGCAAGTGTATGGAAATATGAAAAGGTAACGTCAGTCAGTGAATCAGAAAATACAGTTAAAGAGATTGTCATTACACCCAATCCGGCGGGAACATCCTTCACTATAACAGGAATTGATGGCGCAGATCACCTCGAACTCATCAACAGCATCGGCATGACGATACGCGCATGGAAGGTCGAAAGCAGCGTTTGTACGCTTGATGTTGCCGGCGTACCTGCCGGAGTGTATTCTCTCCGCATTTCTACGGCTACCGGTATGCGTCACACACCGATTGTTGTGATGCATTAAATAGTCTGTGTAATTTCTCACCCGTCAACAATTCAGCCATGATGCCTTCAAAAGCATTGTGGCTGAATTATGTATTATGCTCACAAGATTTTGCTCATAGCTACTACTTGTAATTTAGCTAAAAATCAGAGGGTTGGACGGCAATGGGTGTCCGCAAGTTACGGTTTGGAGTATGCACAACCGAACCCAACTAATTTTTTAGAACTACAGAAGATATTTCGCTGCCTTTTCAATCACTTCCGCGCGTACATCTTCAAGTGAACGGTTGTATATTCTCCCCGCTGCTGCATTGAGGTGTCCGCCGCCGTTGATTTCTCCTGCGAGGTCATTGGCACGTACATCGCCTTTGGAACGTATGGAAATTTTAATGGCATTTTTCCCGGGAAATTCGACGAAAAGAATACCCATGACGACGCCGGTAATGGAGAGTGTGTGCGAGACAAAACCCTCGGTATCTTCTTCTAAGGCATTGGTTTGGAGAAAATCATCTGCCGTGACGGTCATGACGGAGAGTTTGCCGTCGTAGGATAATGTTAATGATCCAAGCGCCTTACCAAGCAACACAGTACGGCTAAAGGGCGACGAATTAAACACATTCTCGGCGATTGCCACCGGATCTGCGCCATACTCAAGTAATCTACCCGCCATTTGAAATATCTCAGCATCGGTTCTCGGATAGCGAAATCCACCCGTATCGGTCATAATTCCCGTATAAATCGCCGTCGCACTCTCCGGTGAAAAGCCAAATCCGCTCGCATCAATGATCCGGAAAATGAGTTCGCATGTTGACGTCGAATCTGTATCAACGACCATAACACCGGCATCAATCGTCGGATTCTGATGATGGTCAATGAGCACTTTCACGGCAGGTGACGAGAGCACCGCATCGCCCATCGTCTGAATGCGATTGATACTATTGAGGTCGAGAATACAGATTGCATCTGCGGCGGCAATAAGCGCGTCATGTGCCTCAGGCGTATAGACTTCGATACCATGCGCTGCCGGCAGAAATTGAAGATTGGCCGGCGTCGGACTGAAGTTAATAATCGTGGCTTTGATACCACGGTTAACGGCAAAATGATACAATCCAAGCGTGGAACCAATGGCGTCGCCGTCAGGATTCTGATGCGTGGTGATGATGATAGTTTTCGCCTTTGCGAGGACTTCAAGACATTGCGGGATACCGCTTGTAAGTGTGTTCATGAGATGATGTTGAAATGAATGAATGGACGTTTTATAAATGAATTTCGAAAAAATATTTAATTGTCAAAAAAAATATTTGGCAGAAATAAAATATTCTGCTAATTTTACATCGACATTTTTACCGTGACACTTTTACTGTCACATTATTTACCAACTATTTATAGGAGCAATTCTATGAAGACCACCCTCAAAGGACTTGTTGTCCTTCTCGTTTTTGGCGCGCTCACCGCGACGTCTGCAATCGCCCAAAAAGCTCATTCTACCCATGAGCAAGGCACGAAAAAACCCCATGTTAGCAAGAAACTGCAAGAAATGAAGGACGCGCTTGCGCTGTCCGACGAGCAAGTTTCTAAAATCCAAACCCTTAACAAAGATGCCCGTGCGAAAGCGAAAGCCGCCAATGCCGCCGAGACCGCCCCGAAGGCAAAGCGTGCAGCCGGTAAAGTACGGAAAGCAGCGCTTGAGGCAAGTATCGCCGCTGTATTTACGCCAAGTCAGGCGAAAAAATACGAGCAATGGCAAGCAGACCAAAAAGCCGAACGCAAGAAAAAGCGTGAAGCTAGGAAATAATCGAAAAAGGCGTTCTTCGGAACGCCTTTTTTTTTGTGTACTATGTAAAAATGGACAAGATTCTTCTATTGGTATTTGTAAGAACCAGCTATGAAAGCAGACAAACAAATCAACTATATTTCATTTTTACGTTTAGGTACCCAATTTCTTATCGTAGGATTAATCATAATTGCAGCTGTTACCGAAAGAATAATACCGCCAATTAATGGTATCCAACATTGAAAATTATTATAATTTTGATTTTCAAAAATACTTTTTGCGTTATTTAAGAAAATACCACCAATAATAGCCGATGCCGTACTGCATAATGTAAGTAATGGAGGTGTTTTAGCATTTTCAACTTGCCTATTCAAATCTTCAATTCTTGTATTCTTAGAATCAATCTTACTTGAAAGCGTATTTCGATCATTGATTAATTGTCTAATAGCTAATTCATTCCCTAACAATTCCTTCGGATCAATTTGAAATAAAGCACCGCCCGCATAAACCTCTTGCGGGCTATTGGCAATTACTCTATTTTCTGAGGAATGTTGTTCTTTTGGGGTATCCATATCATTTCTTTTTTAACATCCAAGTATAGTGAACGGTGATCCCAGCTGTTTCGTTAAGTACATTTACTCTCATGTTTAAATATAAACTTTTTGAACCAATTAATCCAAGTTCGAGAGGCTCATTAGTTCCTCCTCCTAACCCTAATGCCGCACTCTTCGGAATAGGGAATCTAATATCTAACGTTGTTTTATCTGTTGCTGTAAATGTTATCTTCTCAACTGTTAAACTATCCTCTAAGTTGATGTTAAAAGTAAGATTATTTATAGTGAACGTTATTGGAGTATTGCGAATATTGATTATCGTCCCAGATTGTAGAACTTCAAACTCACCCATATTTATAGTTATATTTTCCATATTTTTCAGTTTTTTTGTAAAAGTGATTCAAGATTTATAATCGACGTATTAGCTGACTACTTCCGTCATATAACGAAAGATTAAATCAGTTGATAACTATCTTCGTTGTATAGAACTAGGATTTTCATATCAAAATTAAGCTTGATATAATCATTTCTTTTTTTCATAGGTCTACAATGTATCAAACTTCTTATTAATTGTCTGACTTTTTATAAAATCTGCAAGTTTATACCGTAGAAACTCAACAACTTCTTCATGTGCGGCTACTTCATCTCGATTTTCTTTAGTGGCACTCAAATAAACATGTGGGTCAAAAAAATGAATTAATATAGACATTAAAAAATAATTAGCGATTCCGAAAATGAGGAAAAGCCAATTTGCTTTGTTCAAGCTAAATATTACAACAAACATTACTCCATATCCTTGATATAACGCTGCTCTTCCTAAATCATAGCTAGTCCGTGGAAATCTATAAAAGTGTCCAAACTTCCGGAGCATTTGATTTGCACTCGGAGAAAGTTCATCGATGTATTTCGTATCAAAACGTGCATAGCTATATTTAAAAAAACATAGCAATACTGTAGGTATTAAACAAATTACCCATGCTATAGTTATCGAATAAAATGTAGTTACGACAGCTGTAATCAAGAAACAGACAACTATAAGTCGGTACATGGAGTCCCCCCATCAATTTTCTATATTTGTTTTATTGATGAATTAAATTACCCGTACATCTTGAGAAATATCTTCTGCCGGATAATTAAATACAGATACACCATATTTTCCAAGGAGTTCAATAAATGTTCTTTTGGAGAGCCCGACAAGTTCTGCCGCCTGTCCCATCGAGAGTTTTCCTTGTTCATATAGTCTTGTAGCAATGAGCATAGCTACTTCATTGCTATCGACATCAAAAGAATCAGGCACTTGGAGTGTACATGTTGTCATTCTTACAACCTAATTATTCATAAGCACTTATATACCTTTCATCACACATACGGACACGCCACCAATTGCCCCATTCCCTTATCCTGCATTTGTGGAATAGAATTCGCGCATTCCGGCTTGGCTATCGGACACCGTGTGCGGAAGCTGCAGCCGCTCGGCTTGTTGAGCGGATTCGGAATATCTCCTTGCAATACAATACGTTGCTTGTCTTTTCTGCGTGGATCGGGTTGCGGTACGGCTGATAAAAGCGCCGATGTATAGGGATGTTTCGGTTCGAAAAATACTTTGTCCGCTGCACCAATCTCCACCATATTTCCTAAATACATCACGGCAATTCTTGTCGAAATATGATGCACGACCGACAAGTCATGCGCCACGAACAAATACGAAATCCCGAATTCATCACGCAAGTCTTCCATAAGGTTAATCACCTGCGCCTGCACCGACACGTCGAGCGCCGAAACAGGTTCGTCACAGACAATAAGGTCAGGATTCGTCGCAAGCGCGCGTGCAATTCCAATTCTCTGCCGCTGTCCGCCTGAGAATTCATGCGGAAAACGAGCCGCATATTCAGGTTGCAAGCCCACTTTTTGAAGCAACCATTCGACTTGGTCACTCACTTCTTTTTTAGACATTTCCGGCTTATGGAGTTCGATAGGCTCAGCGACAATCTGCTTGACCGACAAGCGCGAATTCAGCGACGAATACGGATCCTGAAAAATCATCTGAATTTTCGAGCGATACTGCCGCATGTCCTTGGTCGATAAGTTAATTAAATCTGTCGTGGTGCCATTTTTATCATGATAGATCACACTGCCGCCAAGATGCACATCGGGTGACACATGCCGCAGAATATTGATAATCGCACGTCCGACGGTCGTCTTGCCGCAGCCGGATTCTCCTACAAGACCAAGCGTCTCGCCGCGATGAATCGTAAAGCTCACGTCATCAACGGCTTTAACCTGACCGACTTTCTTTTGGAACACACCGCCGAAGATCGGAAAATGAACCTGTAAGTTCTTGACTTCTAATAATATGTCTTTTTTACTCATGGATTTGTCCTCCTGCGATTTCCGGCTGAACTAAATGGCACCGAACAAAATGTCCGGTGGTAATTTCGACAAGTGGTGGCTCGATGGTATCACACTTTTCTATTTTCTCGGTACACCGCGTGCAGAATTTACAACCGACAGGGAAATTCAAAATACTCGGCACATTACCCGGAATTGCCTCCAAACGCTCATGTTTCTCGCCCTGCTTGTGCGCATGAGGGATGGACTTCATCAGCCCGCGCGTGTACGGATGCAGCGGACGGTCAAATAATTCAACGACCTCGGCAATTTCCTGAATCTTGCCGCCGTACATCACGACTACACGTTGACATAATTCTGCGATCACCGCCAAGTCATGCGTAATGAGCAAGATAGCCGCTTCTTTACGCTTTTCCTTCAGCGTGAGCATGAGGTCGAGAATCTGTGCTTGGATCGTAACATCGAGCGCTGTGGTAGGTTCGTCCGCGATAAGCAATGCAGGATTACATGCCAGCGCAATCGCGATCATCACGCGCTGCCGCATTCCGCCGGAGAACTGATGCGGATAGTCGTCAATCCGCTTTTCGGGAGCAGGAATACCGACCAAACGGAGCATTTCAATTGCGCGGGTGCGGGCTTCTTCCTTGGACACATGTTCATGCGCCATAATCACTTCGCCGATTTGCATACCGATTTTGAACACCGGATTGAGCGATGTCATCGGTTCCTGAAAAATCATCGCAATATCATAGCCGCGCACATCATACATCTCTTCATAGCTCAGCTTGAGGATATCGCGTCCGTTGTAAAGAATTTCTCCATCAACGATTTTCCCCGGCGGGTCCGGGATGAGCTTCATGAGTGAGAGGGCTGTTACGGACTTACCCGAACCCGACTCACCGACCAAGCCCAGCACTTCTCCCTTGTAAATATCAAAGGAAACACCATCGACGGCTTTCGCCATTTTCCCTTCGACATTGAAGTATGTGCGGAGATTTTTAATTTCAAATAGTTTTTCTTGTGCCACTCTGATTTTCCTTTGTGATATTCAGTAATTCACTTATATTTAAAGAGCATAACGACTTTTGGTTCTCTTCTGCAACTTCCAAACCATCGCCTGCGGTCACCCGTTGCCGTCCAAGCGGCAGCAGGACACGACTGCGATTACCGCAATCGCGAAAACACTTTCGGGTCAAATGCTTCGCGGATCGCTTCACCGATAAAGACGGTGAGCATGAGCGTGAAGAACATTGCCGTAAGCGGAACGATGGTTAGCCACCAATATCCGTCATTGATATGTTCGAGTCCAATGGAAATCATACTTCCCCAGCTTGGTGTGCCGGGTGGCAAGCCAAACCCTAAAAAGTCCAAGCTTACCAATGCAGTAATCCCGCCAATCAAGGTGAACGGGAAAAACGTAATCAGGGGAACGAGTGAATTCGGGAGGATGTGCTTTATCATGATTTTCCAGGTAGGAATACCGATGGAAACGGCTGCTGCGACATAGTCTTTGGCTTTTTCACGGTAGAATTCTGCCCGGATATACGTTGTAATTCCGACCCACCCTACTAATGATAAGAGCAATAGTAGTAAGCCAAAGCTTGGGGTTGTGAGAGAAACAACGATGATAATAATAAAGAGCATTGGCAGGGAAGACCATATTTCAATGATCCGTTGCATCAGCATATCGAATTTCCCTCCAATAAATCCTAATGCAGCTCCGAGGGGTACCCCAATCAAATACTCTATTAATGAGAGTAAAATGGCAAATGAGATAGATATATTAAATCCATAGGTAATCTTCGAAAAAACATCGCCACCCGAATCATCGGTACCAAAGAGCCGCAAACCTCCATCCGAGGTATGCGCGAATGGTTTGGCAAACACATCTTCTTTCACACCGTCTCCCGAGACAATGTCTCGCGGGCCATACGGATAGAGCGGCATAATGACAAAATTCCCCTGCCCGAGCTTTTCGTACTGAACTTTCAGCTCTCGGTATCGACATTCACTCGTGTTATTTTCCTGACCAAAGGAAATTCCCTGATAGGTTTTATTGCTGACCATCAGTCCAACCACCGGCAATTCAGCAAAGAATGTGCGAACAGCCGGGAATGCCCACGAACCATTATAGCTCACCATCAATGCCTGATTATTCACCAGAATCGGCAGGCAGAACGAAAGTAAATATGCAATTGTCAAAATACGGAAGGCAATATATCCGCGCTTTAAGCTCTTAAATTTCCGCCAACGTCGCTGCATGATCGTTGGTATTTTTTGTTCTGTCTGAGCAGATTTTGATTTTCTTGAAAACATAGATTTTTCAGAGTAAATTTTTCAATAATAACTACTTAAATCGAATTCGCGGATCGACTGTTGCGAGAATAACATCCGAGATTAATGAGCCGAGCAGACTCAACGACGTCGTAATTACTGTAAAGGTAAAGAGAATCGTATAATCACGCGACAACACTGCTTCAAACGATAATTTCCCTATGCCCTGTATATTAAATACTCGCTCAATGACATACGAGCCGGCAAGGAAAATCCCGATAATATGCCCAAAATTAGCAGCTACCGGTATCACCGAATTCCGCATGGCATGCACCCAAATCACCCGTTTTTCTTTGAGTCCTTTGGCAAAAGCCGTGCGGATATAATCCTGACTTAAGTTGTCGAGCAAGGAGTTTTTCATAAGCATGGTAATTGTCGCAAACGAACCGATACAGAATGCAATGGTCGGCAGAACAAAGTAATATGCTCTATCACCAATTTTCGACAAAAGGGTAAGCTGCTCATAGTCTTGCGATTGGAATCCACCAAGTGGAAACAATCCAATTCCTGTGCCGCCACCGAGTACTACGAGCATCACGGCACCCAGTGCCCAGCCCGGAATCGAATACCCGACAAACACTATCGCACTCGATACAAAATCAAAAGGAGAGCCGTGGCGTATCGCTTTCTGAATTCCCAAATACACACAAAATGTATAGGTAAGAATGATTGAAATAATACCAAATTGAATGGAGACAGGCAGGCGGCTTTGGATCAGACTCAGGACGGGTTCATTGTATTTATGAGACTTCCCAAAATTAAGGGTAAAAACCCCACTAAATACTTCTTTATAAATCTGAAGTTTATGTTCTTCTTTTTCACGAATTTTCCAGCCTTCAAGCTGAACGGAAGGATTCGCTCCATCAACTACTATATAACTTGACCCATTTTTCCGAACGATAACAGATTTACCATCCCCAATATTACGTGGTACATCCACTTCCACTGTAAATCTATCTACTTTACGGGGATAAAGACCTAGCCATATAGGATAACGGAGCAAAAGCGGCTCGTCAAAGCCATAGTATTCCTTGAGATTATCCATCGCCTCTTTCGGTAAAGCGGTCACACTGCCGGCCTGTTGTGAAATTGCGCCTCCTTCACCACCACCACCCATTTTCAGGGCGCGGATTTCATCCTCAAGCGGACCTCCGGGAGCGAGCTGCACAATCATAAACACTACCAACGTACACCCGATAAACGTTGGAATAGCAAGGAGTAAACGTCGTAAAATATATACTGCCATTGTTGTAGTAATTCGTGAATAAACTCATTGTAGAAAAAAAACGGGCAATATCCCGCAGAGAGATATTGCCCGTAGTAACAATCTTATTTGTCTTTAAAATTCTTCCAATAATCGACTGTTTCCTTACCTATCGGAAGTGAACCGCCCGATTTTTTGGCTTCTTCCAGTGCTTTTGCTTTTTCGGCATCATACCACCATGTGCCAAAAATTGTAAGATCAAGATATCCAAGCTGGGTATTGCGACCGAGCACCGTCTCCGGCATTCCGAATTTGTTCCAATAAGCTATTCTGATTCCTTTTGGATACCATGTGAGCGCATCAGCATAGGTTTCACCAATAATCTTATCAATTTCCTGAATGATTTTGATTTGCTCCTTGCGCGAAAATGTCGTGTCGTACATGCGGCAAAGTTCGTCAACCCGTGGAATTTTATATCCGGGGATGTTGTTGTTGTCCTCTTTATCGGCAAGTGTCGATAAATACGATGTTTCAGGATTCGGAGTTAACAATCCTGTCCAGCTTTGCCACCAGATGGTAAAGTTACGAGCCATCGCATTTTTGAAGAGCGTATTGCCGTCCTGTACTTTAAGCTGCAGGTCAATTCCCGCTGTGCGTAAGTCTTTTTGATAAATCAGTACAAATTTCTCAACTTGTTTAGGAATACCGAATTCCAACTTAAATGGTTTGCCGTTTTTCATGAGAATTCCATCGGAATTCTTGGTTGTCCAGCCGGCTTCTTTTAATAAGCTTGCTGCAAGCTCAGGATTGTAGCGAACAATCGGACTTTCCGGACTCTCATATACAGAGTTATCATGATGAGAATCTGTCGGTAAATATTCATCAAATAAGAGGTTTTTGATCATCGACTCACGATTGAATAAATGAGCAAATGCTTTCCGAACGCGGATATCATCGAACGGCGGCTTACGCATATTGAAGGTTGGTCCGGCATTACCGAATGGTGAGTCGCAGAAGACACGACGCTTTTGGATCCATCCTTTATCAACAGCATCGTATTTATCTTTCAACCATTTTTCGGTCGTAAGTGAATTGAACAAAAAGAAGTCCTGATCACCTTTTTTGAATTTTTCGTATTCAAGGTTCGTTTGGTCTTCGACGACGTCAAATTGGATTTTATCAAAATTTGCAGTATTCTTAATCATCGGATCATTTTTTCCCCAATAATCATCACGACGGGTGAGGGAGTATTGCTGACCTTTTTTGATGTCATTATCAAGCAGGATGTATGGTCCTGAACCAGGAGGCATCGAGAACTGACATTTATCGATAAATTCGGTACCCGTCATTTTTCCGATCACATGAGCCGGAAGAATTGAAATACCTGAAAAATACAGTAAATTCCGGAAGTTAAGCTCCTTACATTTTACTTGTAATATATACTTACTGATAGCTTTCGGCTCTTCAAACTTCCCGAATGTAAGCTGTTGCGATGGGTCTAAAATCGTTTCGTCCATCATCAGTTTCCAGGTCGCAACCACATCGTTGGCAGTCAGCGGCATACCGTCGGAGAATCTTGCCCGAGGGTCAATGCGGAACGTAAAGGTCAGCTTGTCGTCAGAAATTTTCCAATGCGTTGCCAGACCCGGCACATAGTCACGGGTAATTGGGTGCGCCCCAAGGAGAGTCTCATAGACAAATGCACTGATAATTGAATTTTCAGTTAAGTGTGAATTACGTCCGAAAGGAAGAAAATTGAACGGAAAACGACTGATGATAGTCGTAATTTTTCCGCCCTTGGTAGCACGCGGATCGCCAAAATACTTGAGTTCGTCTTCTTTAGGAGTATAGGTCACGAAACCCATTTTCTCTGCTACTTTCTCAAATCCAGTACCGCCGAGTGTATCAGCCACACTCGGGTCTGCTCCGGGAGGAATGTTGTCAAATTTTTTCCAAAGCTTCGTATTATAGGATGGACCGGTTTTGTCGGCAGTCGGATCTTGCGCTTTCTTACCGCAACCGGAGAGGAGGATAATCAAAAAGGCAGATAAGAGAAGAGTAGAGAGAACCTTTAGTTTCATGGAATATCTCCAGGAATGTGATTGAAACAATTAATTTGAACGTGAATTTACTACAAAGATAAGCTATCAGCAAAAGAAATTTTGTTAAGTCAGGTTTTATACTTGCAAAACGCCTGATTTCCATTCCGGCGTTTGGTCATTGTGCGCAGCCATCGCTATACCACGGGAAATTATCTTCCGCGTCTCGAGCGGCGAGACAATCCCATCCACCCACAGACGCGATGCCGCATAGAGCGGAGACGTCTGATCATTATACCTATCCTGAATCTCCTTCAAGAGCTCCTGCTGTTCCTGTTCGGTCAGCTTCTTGCCCTCCTTTTCCAGCGACGCAAGCTTGATCGTCAGCAATGTTTTCGATGCCGAACCGCCACTCATCACCGCAATCTGCGCCGACGGATAAGCAAAAATCAAGCGCGGGTCATACGCCTTGCCACACATGGCGTAATTCCCTGCGCCATAACTGTTTCCAACGATAAATGTAAACTTGGGAACGACCGAATTGGCCACCGCATTCACCATTTTAGCGCCGTCTTTGATGATACCGCCTTGTTCGGCGCGGGTGCCTACCATGAAGCCGGTCACATCCTGAAAAAACACCAGCGGGATCCCACGTTGATTGCAATTCATAATAAACCGCGCAGCTTTATCGGCACTTTCGGAGTAAATCACGCCGCCGATTTGCATCTCGCCCTTGCCCGAACGCACGATTTCACGGTTGTTGGCGACAATTCCCACCGCCCAGCCGTCAATGCGCGCCGTGCCGCAGATAATTGTCTTGCCATAATCGGCTTTGTATTCATCGAGTTCGGAATTGTCGAGAATGCGCGCGAGTAATTCATAGACATTATAAGGCTTTGCGCGATCTGCCGGTAAAATGGAGAAGATATCGTCCATCGGAAAAAGCGGCGCTTTCGGTTCACTTCTATCAAAAATATTCTTCTGACCCTTCGTGGGTGAGAATTTCTCGACAAGCGACCGTATGACCGCGATTGCCTCATCATCATCCTTTACTTTATAATCAATTACCCCCGAAATCGACGCGTGCATGTCGGCGCCTCCGAGCGGCTCAATCCCCGTTTTTTCACCTATCGCCGCCTCGACTAATGCCGGACCTGCGAGAAATACACTCCCCGTTCCCTCAACAATAATCGCCTCGTCGCTCATAATCGGCAAATACGCGCCGCCTGCCACGCAGGGTCCCATAATCGCTGCAATCTGTGGCACGCCCATCGCCGACAGAACTGCGTTATTGCGGAATTGACGCCCGAAATGCTCTTTATCCGGGAAAATTTCATCCTGCATCGGGAGGAATACGCCGGCGGAATCGACGAGGTAAATCACCGGAAGTCTATTTTCGATCGCTATTTCCTGCGCCCGCATGTTTTTCTTGGCGGTCATTGGGAACCACGCGCCGGCCTTCACCGTCGCGTCATTGGCGACAATCACGCATTCACGGCCGTGGATGATTCCAATCCCGCACACGACACCCGCGCTCGGCGCGCCGCCCTGCTCTTTGTACATATCATACGCCGTAAAGAGTCCGATTTCTAAGAAATCAGCGCCTTCGTCAGTCAGCAGCGCAATACGTTCACGCGCCGTGAGCTTGCCCTTTGCTTTGTGCTTTTCGATCGATGATTTCCCGCCGCCGAGCTTGATTTTCTCACCTTTGGCGGTGATGACACGCAGCGCTTCGGTGTTCACATCACGATTTTTATCACTGTTAAGATCGCTTGGAATTGGCTTGCCGATTGTTTTTGCCATGAGATTGTACTATGCTAATGATGATTACTTCAAAAAAAACGGGGAAACCGCGCTGTGCAGTTTCCCCGGGGATGGTTCGTAGTTATTTAAATGCCTGAATACCGGTAATATCGGCGCCTAAAATGAGCGTATGGATATCGTGCGTGCCTTCGTATGTTCTTACTGATTCAAGATTTGCTGCGTGACGCATGATTGGGTACTCATCTAAAATTCCATTAGCGCCGTGAATATCGCGGGCAATGCGGGCTGCCTGAATCGCAATATCGACATTATTTCTTTTAGCAAGCGACACTTGATTCGGGTTCATTTTCCCCGCATCTTTCAGACGACCTAATTGATAGCAAAGTAATTGTCCTTTGGTAATTTCACTCAGCATCCAGACAAGCTTTTCCTGCACTAATTGGAAGCCCGCAATCGGACGGTCGAATTGAATCCGTGACTTGGCATAATTGAGCGATGAATCATAAACGCCGATCGCCGCGCCAATCGCGCCCCAGGAAATACCGTACCGTGCTTGAGTTAGGCAGGAAAGCGGACCTTTTAATCCACGAATATTGAGCTTGTTTCCTTCGGGAATTTCCACATCCTGGAAGATTAATTCGCTCGTAACCGAGGCGCGGAGCGAATGCTTGCCTTTCATCTCGGGAGCGCTGAAACCTTTCATGCCTTTTTCGACCAGGAAACCGCAGATATCGCCGTCGAGCTTCGCCCAAACAACGGCCACATCGGCCAAACTGCCATTGGTAATCCACATTTTTGCGCCATTGAGGAGATATCCACCGTCGATTTTCTTGGCATTGGTGATCATTCCGCTGGGGTTCGAACCGAAATCGGGTTCGGTAAGTCCAAAACATCCAATCGCTTTACCGGAAGCCAGCTTCGGCAGCCATTTTTGGCGGATTTCCTCGCTGCCATAGGTGTAGATTGGATACATCACGAGCGAACTCTGCACGCTGGCGAAGCTTCTGACACCGGAGTCACCGCGCTCAAGCTCTTGCATTGCAAGACCATAGCAAACATTATTCATACCGGCGCATCCGTATTCCTGCGGGAGAGTGATACCGAACACACCGAGATCGGCCATTTTTTCGACCAAATCCATGGGGAAGGTGCCGGCTTGATAGTGTTTCTCAATCACCGGGAGCACTTCATTATCGACAAAGTCGGCGACTGTTTCGCGGACCAAACGCTCTTCTTCTGTTAATAAATCATATACATTATAGTAATCGACCGGTTGAAATGCCATAGCTGTTTTCCTGATTAAAAAATAAAGATGTTGAGTTTGAACTGCAAAATTACGGAAATTCGCCCCCGCCACGAAATTCAGATAATTTTCCAATTTAATTCACTACTTTTGAACGGCATTTTAAGCGTTCTTCTCAATCGTGGAATTCCCTTGCATTTTACGTTACCTAATTTCATAAGCTTTCTTCGAGTTCTGCTCTCGCCGGTATTTTTCGTGCTGCTCCGCTCGGACCATCCCTTCGGTGTGCGGCTTGCCGTGCTTGTGTTTATCATCGGTGCCGTATCGGACTACTTCGACGGATTTTTTGCACGCCGCTGGAAGCAAGTCTCTGCCTTTGGCGCATTTTTCGACCCGCTGGCCGACAAAGTGCTCACGGCAACGGCATTTTTCGCCTTTGCTTCGCTGGGTTATCTTGAGTATTGGATGGTACTTATCGTCGTTGCCCGCGACATCATCACGACGCTTCTCCGGGTCTATGCCGACTCTATCGACAATTCGATTGTCACGTCGAGTTCGGCAAAACTCAAGACTTTCCTCCAAATGATATTTATCTCCTACTTACTGCTTCTCTTTGCCTTATGGGAAAGCCGTGAATTCTCTGCCGACATCCGTGAATTTTTCGGTTGGCTCCTGCAATCGGATGCGACGCACCTGATGATGCTCGCGCTCACCCTCTACACCGTGTGGACGACGGTCCTCTACCTCATTACCAACAAATCAATTGTGCAGCAATTCTGGCGGAATGATGCCGTGAATGTCTTTCGTATGACCTTCGTATCGGTTTTCGGGGTGGGGTTTTTGCCGAAAATGCCGGGTACGTTTGGAAGTATGGCTGCGGTGCTGATTGTCTTTACGCCGATTAGTACTCCGTATTTACTGGGGCTTACGGCGTTGTGTTTTGTTGGTGGACTCTTCCTCATCGGCGAGGTCGAGCGGGAGCGTGGCGCCGACGCGCATTGCATTGTCATCGACGAAGTGATTGGCATGTGGCTCGTGCTGTGCGTGCCCTCTATCCCACACAATTGGTTCTGGGTGACGCTTGGATTTATCCTGTTTCGGTGTTTTGACATTTTCAAGCCCTTCCCTATCAACCTCATCAACAATCGCCGTGGCGCATTTTGGGTCATTGCCGATGATATTCTTGCGGCAGTCTATGCAGGGCTTGCGCTGTATCTTTTTTGGTTGACGTCGCTGAGTTTTCCGCTGGTATGGGCGTTTGTACAACGGTAAAGTGCCTTGCTTCTCCTCGTACGGTCATCGTTCCACCATAAATTTCTCGGTTTTTATGCCATAGCGTGACTCTATGACAACGACATACATTCCATTGGGAAGGAGATGGGTCGGTATTCGTACGTAATTATCTGCAATGACCGCATCAATAGCTTTTCCTCTACTATTAAATATTTTTACCCAACATAATCCATCAAATGGCAGTGCAATCGTGACTGCTTCTGTTGAAGGGTTCGGATATGGTACGAATGGAGATTTCCGCTCAATTTCTGAAACGCCGGTTACCGGGCTTTTCCTAAACGAATGAACTTGTGAAGCAATAATGTATGCTGTGGTGTCATCGAGTTTCCGTGATCTGTTCATAGAGTAAATTACCCTAGAGCCATACTTTGTCCACGACACTCCACCATTAGAAGTAGCAAAAACGGTGTCGCCGTACCCGCCAACAATGCCGTTCTGTTCGTCAACAAAACACACTCCCTGCGGAAAGCCTTTCATCGATGCATTTCCAAGAAATACTTCCTTCCATGTTTTACCGCCGTCGGTGGTTTTTGCAATATATTTATCGCCGGAAGTCATCGGAGATTGTAATGCTACATATCCTTCGGTGGCTGTCCGAAAATATATTTTCCACCCTTGCTCCCCTATCCGCGTAGATTTATAGACTGTCTTCCAACTCAATCCGCCATCATCTGTTGCTAATATAACTGCATGACCATTCTTGTAATCCTTTCCGTCAACAGAACCCGTTACCAATCCATTTTCAGGAGTCGTAAAGTAGCAATCGACAAGAGTTAATGCGTAGCTCGACATATCTTTCGTCGTAAAGCTTTTGCCGCCGTCCGTAGTTTTCACAAAAACAGCACGACCATACGGATGAGTCACAAAGCCAATGTCAAAAGCGCCGCATCCGAATAATATCTTGTCATTGAGCGCCCACATGCCGCAAATTCCTGACGGTTTTGGTTCGGGTAAGGTCACATTATGCCATGTTTTGCCACTATCTATGGTTTCCATCAACGGATTCAAACTATCCAATGTACCGATCCAGCCATGTTCTCTCGATTGAAAGGCAATACATCGCGTTCCCGTCTGCTTCACACCGGCATCATTAAAGACAGTGGTAATCCCCCGCTCGCCATTCTTAGACCAGAATACGAGCCCAAATAAGTCTATTCCTAATCCTGAAGTCTTATCAAAAAAAATCATATCCTCAAATCTCGCCCCGGGGTTCGATGGCAACTCATCAATCGGCTTCCACAGAGAATCTGGATGTTGGGAATATACGTTAACGAATCCAATCAAGAAGCAAAAGAGTGCAACTATTATATTTTTCATAACGATATCCTTTAAAATACTATGAATGAAGAGGGTAACATACTACTACTGCTCGACAGACAGCAGAGCTCAGGATTTCGTTACATTACTTCCAGTATTGGAGTAGGATGACCACACACAACCATTGCCGGAGCACCGGGTGTTTTTTCGGTCAATAGTTGGCGGCAGGTGTAACGCTTGACGGAACGGGAATGATTGGTGGCTCCCCTCACACGTATTCCAACCCGTAATTTGCGGACACCCATTGCCGTCCAACCCTTTTATTTTCTAGTTATCTACAAGAATTTACTTTTAATTTGGAAGTGGTCGTTCATTTCCCTAATTTGAGGATAAATTAATCGATAACCATCATTTTTTGCAACGTAGTATCGATTAACGTCTCTCTTCCATCGCACAAGTTTCCGCCCTCACACGGCATTATTCATTATTTTTTTTGGAGGTTATTATGAAACCTTTGGTACTGCTCTTCACACTGCTGCTTGCTCCTATCATCCTTTCGGCTCAATCATTTACTATTGCAATTACACCTCCCGCGCAGACTATTGTCGTCGGTGAGACGGCGACGTATTCAATCGTCATCACACCGGAGAATGGGTATAATGCTACCGTGTTTTTATCGGTTGTGAAGAACGCATTTGGCGGCACTGCTGTTCTTTCTAACGCTGCACCTAATCCTCCCTATTCGAATATTACTCTTACTGTGCGCCCGACAGCACTAGATACCGGTACACGAACTTTTACCTTAACCGGTAAAAATGCGGGTCTCTCAACCACGGCAACCGGTACAATTACCACAATAAAAAACGTACTCTGGACTACCATGAGTTTGCCGTCCATAGGTGGGGTTCACAAACTTGATACTGACGCCGAGGGCAATATCCGTATCGTAATGTATAATAACACCAATTCCTATTCCGGTAAAGGCGATACTCTCTACACCAGTATTTTCAAGCAGCAACGGTGGGAAACGGCTTCCTTCTGCCCTCAATTAAGCACTCTTGTCTCTAATGACAGCCATGGTTCAAGTGTTGGATTTAGATCGTATGTCCTCGATAATAAAGGTGTTTATTGGTTCACGACTTCCCTCGGCATTGCCCGCTTCGACGGCAAATTCCTGACATTGTTCAACAAAGCAAATACCCCCGAACTTGGCGAAATTCTTTCCGTTAAGTTGGACCGTAATGGCATACCCGTATTTTTGTCGGTTGATGACAAATCGATATACTCGTTCGTTCGGTACGATGGCACGCAATGGACTGCCCTCATCCTCAAGCAACAATTTCCAACTACATTATACAATCCTGAAAAAGAGACCTTTTCTTCTAATTTCTGTATTGATTCGTCCAATACTATATGGATTGCCTGTGGCAATCATTCGGGTATAGTCCATATTCACGACACTATTCAGGAACTAATAAACTCACAAAGTAAGCCGCCACTTCTTGCCGGTGGTGTCGATATCTTATGTGATAAAACCGGCAGGATATGGATCCGGGGAGAGCAAACTTCAAACTGGTTTGCGGTATCTTATCGTGATGGAACAGAATGGAAACATATTTATACTCCGTCGCAGTCACGTTTTACATCTTTTGCCGTCGATGACTTTGGTGAAGTATGGCTTGGCTCTCAAGAAGGACTCCACCGAAGCCGAGATAAAGGAACATGGTGGACGACCTACAACAAAACCTCATCCCCATTACCCTCTGGCGTCACTCAGGTAGCAATCGACCAAAAAATGAATGTATGGATGTTAGCCAACGGCAGAATCTACATCTTCAACCCCAATGGCTTAGTCGATATTCCGCTTGCTCCGACGGCGGTGGAAGAGCAGCCATCGGAACCCGAAAGCGGCATCACGCTCTCGCCCAATCCGAGCACGAATTCATTTTGTGTAAGCGGCTTGCATAACGTGCGTTCCCTGCGTATGGTGAATAGCTTCGGCATGGAAGTGCTTGTCCAAGATATAGTTGGCGATAACACCACCGTCGATGTATCTTCTCTCGCGAGCGGAATGTATTTTGTACAGTTCCGCTCGGCAACCGGTACGGTCGTCAAGCCGGTGGTAGTGACTCATTAAGATTATTTCCCGTAAAAATACAAACAGGCGAATCATTGCTGATTCGCCTGTTTGGCGTTTTATTGGGAATCTAGTAGATTTCGACGTAGTGAGTTCTCAGCGGGCGTACGAACTCCCGTAACAGTATGAAATGGAATACAGTTGCCTAAAAAAAATCCCCCGCCGAAGACGGCGACCCCTTTATCAAGGGGTCAAAGACTCAACGGTGCCTTCTTTACTAGGAGTCAAAGACTCAAACGTCCGCTTGATAAAGGGGAAAATGTTTGCAAAGCATACGAAGGGGATTGACTGTAATGAAATAGCACTATCATATATATGCTAATTATGTTGGCAGCATCAGATGTATAATTAACCGAATCTACCCTTCTTCTGCCACTTCTTCCCTTCTCCCCTGCCGCACGACCACCATCGACGCGACCACAATCCCCGCAAGCCCTGAGGTGCAGAGAAGTCCCGCAAGGGGCAGTCCGATATCCTGTCCGGAGATGGTCGAGGAATTGCTGCCGAGCAGATTCATACCGGCGACGGCAATGGCATTATTGAGAAAATGAGCTGCTATCGGCAGGCGGAGCGACTGCGTGTAATATGCGAGTATTCCAAGGTAAACACCAATACCGACAAGGGGGATAATTTCGGTAGGATTAAAATGAATCAGTCCAAAGATTGCTCCCGTCCACAGAATGGCTTTCATCGGAGAATACATACGCTCAAGAGAGGACTGCATCACGCCGCGAAAGAGTATCTCTTCGCTCAAAGCAGGGACGAGTGCAGCAACGACTAACCCTTTGATTAGATTAGCAATACCCGTACCTCCAAGGATCAGGGCATACATACTTTCTATCTGAGATTGTATGGTTTTATAGACTTCCATCAAGCTCTCCGGCACCAGCGCCTCCTGCAACGGTGCGAGTCCCGTGACAAATATCTGCACGCTGAGAATACCACACAAGCCTGCTACCCACTGCATGCCGGTGGTGGTGCCGGTCGTGCGCAGGAGCCCTGCCTTGCCCAACGGTGAATACCGCATCACAAGCAATGCAGGCAGCAGCATGAACACAACCTGACCGGCGCCCTGCACGAGCCATATCCATTCTGTGTGCTTGATGAAGAGCAGGAAGGCAACTGCGCCGCCGCCGAACATCTGATAAAAGAAGAATACCCCCAGGCAGGCAAGGAAGCCGAAGAGGATGTGATTGAAGGGCTTAGATGGAGTTTCGGAGATGTTCATGGAGGCTAATTATTCAGATATGAATGTAATACTACCGTATTTACAACAATGCAGTCCTGCTGAAGCCTTCGGAGGGTGAAAAATCGAAACTTGCTGTACAGCCATGCTGTTACAACATCATCAAGTTTCGATTCTTCGTTCGAAGACTCACTCAGAATGACATACTTTGTATCTATGTTGGTAGTTTTCAGAAGTAATGAAACATATTTTTGACAAACATACATAAAAAAAGGCGGTGCTGCCACCGCCTTTTCTCAGAAATGAACGTCATCATTGAATGAGGGTAATGTTGCCGATAATCGGCAAACGCTGCATTTTCCCCTGTGAGGCGTTGAGTACCCCCAGGAGCGCGAGCACGAGCAAGCAAAGCTGCATACCACCGGTAGCAAAAGAAATAAAAAAGCCGTGTGCAATAATTTGTACGAAATATGTAAGCGTCCACCCGATAAACAGTACCAACCCCTGATTGGTATGAAAGCGGGCATACGACGATTCCTTGGCAAGAAAGAGAGGCACCACGAAGAGACAGACAAGATAGGCAAGTACTGCCATGATTTTGTTGTTCTCCACATCCATCGGGTCGGGCTGCATTGTATCATCGATCATAAAGTACACCCTAAAAATACATGGTAAAACGATAGCACTGCACGAAGGGCAGTGCCCGAACACTGTACTTACTTAGCTGCTAAATCAGACAATTTCATCGACTTAGCGAGTGATTTGGTCATATCGTTGTTCGATTGATTGTTCGCTTTGATAGTCAAAATAAACCGCCCGCCGATCGCGAGAGTGAGTTCACTGTTTTTTCCTTGCTTATCATAATGTTCCCATCCCGCTACATCTTTCACCCCCGCATCATACGACTTTGAATAGCCGTTTTGGTCTTCCATCGAGAAGTTTGCACCCCATAATGCCGTCATTCCTGTATAGAGGTCTGCGGTTGCATTATAATCAAGCAAGGTAACCGTGACATACTCCTCGCTACCGTCGGCACCGGTCTTGAAATAGGTTCTTTCAGCATTGGAATACGACATCCCGGTCATATTCATCGTAGCACCGGTGGGGTCTCTGGGTGTGAAGCCCGCCACCGACTCCGGCAGATATTTTTGTAAATCCTGATACGGCATAGCGAGTGTATCGCCACGTTTGCGGCGTTCTTCACGGCGGGCGGCATTGGCATCTGCTTTTTCCTGTATATTTTCGGCAGCTTTTCCGAGCTCTTGTATGTTCTCGGCGGCTTGCTTTGCTTCATCTAATTTTCCGCAACCGGCACTCAGCACTGCAACGGACAAAAACAATCCGGTCATCCATTTTTTCATAGCACTCTACTCCCCAAAAATGATAAAAATATCCTACAACCGACAATTAAAAATATCGGGTTCGAAACTAAGAGAAATTCTCCACATCTCCAAGAAATTGAAGGAGAAATGAAGCATGCGCCGTGAATTATCCATAAAATTCCATCGCGCAGGAAGAAGTATTGATAATTTACGCTTTTTTACAAGCGCCGAAAGCAGTAATTTTGGCAAAAATTAACATTGAAGTATCTGAAATACACGAATTGAAGAACCCCATGAAAACTCTTCTCGAAAATCCGATCCTGAACCTCAGCGTTCGCCTTGTGCTTGGCGGTATTTTTATTTTTGCGGCTCTTCCTAAAATTGCAGACCCCGATGCCTTCGCCAAGTCAATCAGTAATTATCATCTTATTCCGACGGCAGGGCTCAATATCATGGCGCTTCTGATGCCGTGGATCGAGCTGCTTACCGGACTCTTCCTCATCATCGGTGTGCGTGTGAAAGCATCTTCGGCAGTTATCAGCGGGATGCTGGTCGTGTTTTTAATCGCTATCATCTCAGCAATTCTCCGAGGATACAATATCAATTGCGGTTGCTTCGCCCAGACCTCTGCCTCAAGTGCAGCCACCGCCAGCAAAGTCGGCTGGCTGAAAGTCGGCGAAGATGCTGCAATGCTCATCGGTGCCCTGTATTTATTCCTCTATCCGGTTAAGACCTGGACGCTCGAGGCATTTGCTGCCCGTGAGCAAGCTGCGTAATTTTCAATTGGCTCCCATCGCCCGAACTCTTTAATTCTCAATGTCCAAACTCTCCTTTGCCGAACGCCTTGGTGCTGATTCTCCCCTCGTGACCGACGGTTCGGTCGCCTACGAACTCTCACGCCGCGGCTTTCATGAGCTGCCGGCTGATGTGTTTAATCTCAAGAATCCGGTGCTTGTCGAGCACATTTACCGTGACTTCCTTCAGGCAGGCGCTGAACTCCTCAAGACCAATACTCTCCTTTCGAACCGTATAGCACTCGAAAAGTACGGCCTCTCGGATAAAGTCTATGAAATCAACCGCAAAGGCGTGTGGATCGCACGGACGGTAGCCCTGCATAAGGGATATGTCGCCGGCGTGGTGGGTCCGACCGGACGCTTTTTTAAGCCGATCGGCACGCTCACACCGGAGGATGCACGGCAGGTATTTATCGAACAAATCATCGCGCTCTTGGATGGTGGAGCGGAAGTATTAATGCTCAAATCATTTGTCGATAGTGATGAATTGGAAATTGCCATCGATGCTGCAAAGTTTGTGAATCAGGACGTGCCGATTATTGCGCTGAAAGCATTTCCCGAAGATGGCAGCGTACTTGCGACGTCCTTTCCTGCCGACTGCGCGCGCCGTATGTCGGAGCGGAACGTCGCAGCAATCGGCGCAAGCTCGACCGTGGGTCCGAATCGTATGCTCGATATTATCCGTTCCATGACCGTGACTTCCTCGCCGCTATGCTCGCTGCCGGATATTGCGATTCCGACGCTCATCGACGGTCGTGCGAATTACAATGCCGAGCCGGAATACGTGGCATCGGTAGCGAAGAAAATCATCGAGTCCGGCGTAACGATTATCGGCGCAGACGGCGGCGCGAGTATCGAGCATATCCGCGCAATTGCAGAAGTTGCCAAGACAAGCGTGATTGGCGGGAATAGAGTCGCCGTCAAAACCCCGAAAGTAGTACCTACCTTTGAGAATCCACCCGACGAACGTTCTAATTTTGCCAAAAATATCGGTTCGAAATTCATGACCACGGTCGAAGTCGAGATTCCCCGCGGACTCGAAATGTCAGGCGTGATTGCCGCTGCGCAATTTCTCAAAGACAGCGGCATCGACGCGGTGAATGTATTTGATGGCGCGCGGGCACGCGTTCGTATCAGTCCGATTGCTATTTCTCATATACTTCAATCGACGGTGGGAATTGAATGTATCACGCACCTTGCCTGCCGCGACCGGAATATGGTCGGCTTGCAGTCCGATCTCATCGGCGCCTACTCGCTTGGTCTGCGGAATCCGCTTGCCGTGACGGGAGACCCGACGTCGATTGGTGATTACCCTAATTCTACCAGCGTCTATGACGTTGATTCCATAGGACTTATCCGCGCTATCAAGCGGATGAATCAAGGCATGGATTTAATGGGCAATCCTCTCGGCAAGCCCACACAATTTCTTATTACCTGCGCCTGTAATCCGGCTGCTGATGATCTTGACCGCGAGATTAGCCGGCTCGAACAAAAAGCCGCGGAAGGCGCCGAGGTGGTGTTTTCACAGCCGGTCTTCGAACTCAACACTCTCGAACATTTCCTGCGCCGCACCGAACATCTCGGACTCAAATTCATGCTCGGTATTATCCCGCTCCGCACGGCGCGTCATGCTGAATTCCTCCATTATGAAGTGCCCGGTATGGTCGTACCCGAGTGGGTTCGCCGGAAAATGAATCAGACCACCGGCGTCGAGCAGTCGATGGAGCAAGGGATGAAAATTGCTGTCGAATTCCTGCGTGAAGCCAAGCCGATGATCTCCGGCGTATATATCATGCCGCCTGCGAAGAAATACCAAATGGCGGTGGAGATGCTGGGGTTGATTTGAGGTGTGTTTTTGTCTATCTTCTTCACTACTTGGAAGTTAATTGTTCTTTTCGCACCGGTGTATGATACAGACGCACGGGAACTATTTCTTCTCTCACGAAGTATGTAGTACGTGAATTCCGGGCATGTATATTGTATCGTCTGCGTTTCACTCTCACATTTACATTGAAAGGATTCCCCATGAAGATACCGCTCCTCTTCTTTCTCATCCTGATTTTCTCATCACGTACCCTGCATGCGCAGCACGAAGCCGACCACTGGTATTTTGGTAAAAAAGCAGGAATTACATTTTCCGGCGGGACTGCCACGGCTGCCGCCGATGGTGAACTCTTAACTCTCGAAGGATGCACGGCAATATCCGATCCGAAGACCGGCGCTCTGTTGTTTTATACCGACGGCCGCACCGTCTGGAATTCGAAGCATGCCGTCATGCAGAATGGCACCCGATTGACGGGAGGATACTCGGCCACGCAGAGCGCGTTGATTGTGCCGAACCCCGCGAATATTCTCCAATATTATGTCTTTACCGTAAGTGAGGCAGAGTCCACCGACTCCATTCTGGCATATTCTCTTGTCAGTCTTGAGACGCCGGACGGGACAGTTCTCACTAAAAATACAGTACTGCAATCAGGCGTATCGGAGAAGCTGACGGGCACGAAAGACTGTTCGGGAAAGGGATATTGGGTGGTAACTCATGCGCGTCAGTCCGGCACATTGTATTCGTTTCATGTGACAAAAGCCGGTGTAGAAGCGATACCTGTTGTTTCGACGTATTCGCCTGATATTTCGAACTTTACGGGTGGGTATATGAAGATTTCGCCGAATCGTTCGAAGCTCGCACTTGCTTCAACGGAGACAGGTGGATTTTTGGCGCTGTTTGATTTTGATCCTTCTACCGGACGATGTTCGAAATTCATGAAAGTAAATGCCCCGTTGCAGGGTAATTCCTTTTATGGGCTGAGCTTTTCGCCCGATGATTCTAAATTATACGCCTCAGCCATCGGAGTCATTAGTTTTCTCTATCAATACGAAGTGAGTGTGCCCGATTCACTGACGATACGTTCATCACTGACCATTCTCAAGGCCGGTGCTTTTGTGGGAGCATTGCAGCTTGGTCCGGACGGAAAAATATACACTACCCAAAACGGTGGAGGATACTTGGGAGTAATTACCAAGCCCAATCTCAAAGGTACTGCCTGTGATTACCGAACCGATGCCATCTTGCTCTCAGCTCAATGTTATTTAGGATTGCCTAATTTCATGGAATATATATTCTATACTCCATCGAGCACTCCTACTCCGTTTGCGTATTGTTTACGCCCTACTGCATTTACAACGCCCGATACCGGCTGTGTAGCAATGCCGCTGACATTTATCGATCAAAGTTCGTCAGCACCCACAAGCCGCCTCTGGACATTCGAAAATGGTACTCCGGCTTCGAGCACGGACAGCATGGTTACAGTGACTTATACCACACCCGGCGTTCATCGGGTAGTCCTCGTGGTGCAGAATGATAATGGCAGCGATTCTATAGTTACCCAAGCGGTAGTATTCCCTTATCCGACCGCGAATGCGGGTTCCGACCGAACGTCATGCATGAGAAATCCAACACAGCTGGGCAGCACAAGAGATTCATTGCTCACCTATTCCTGGCAGCCGCTCGCTGACCTCGACGATCCGACCAATGCTACACCTATCGCCACTCCGAAACAATCGATGACCTATATCCTTACGGTGACCAATGCCGGCGGCTGTTCGGCTAGTGATACCATTCACCTTACACTCGATAGTATTACCCCGACGATAACAACAAACACCGCCATTTGTCGGGGAGAATCTTTGCAGCTTCTTGCCGCAGGCGGTGATACGTATCAATGGTCACCGGTCACCGGGCTCGACAATCCTACCGTGCCGAATCCTACGGCAACTCCTGTAGGAACAACCACCTACACGGCACTTATTTCCCGTAATACCTGCATAGACTCAGCATCGGTGACTATTGAAGTGAAGGACACTCCGCTTGCCGACGCCGGGAATTCGCGGTCAATTTGTGCCGGTGAATCGACGATTCTCGGTCAGCCGTCGGTCGCAGGCAACACGTACCGGTGGACTCCTACCAGAGGACTACGCAGTCCCACTGCCGGTCAGACGGATGCTTCTCCGGACGTGACGACGACGTATATTCTTTCGGTATCCAACAGCGTAGGATGTACAAGCTATGATACTCTGGAGCTTACGGTGACTCCTGCGAATCGTCTGGCATTTACCCTGTCGCCGGATACGATATCGTTTATGCCCGGACAACAATGTACGGCCAGAATTCACATTCCGAAATTCACATCGGACTGGCATCTGCGACTGAACTATGATCCGCGAATTATAACGTTTACCAATATTTATCAAACCACAGGCGGTATTAGCATGCGAGCTCCCCGCGCTATCAAGGACACGCTTTTCCTCTCCGGCACCGGCGACGATGGAGAGATGAAACTCGATTTCCGGACCTATCTGCCTTATTCTACCGATACGATTTTTCCCATGCACCTCTCGATTGACACGGCAAATGCCACAAATTGCGACAGCATGGTAACGCTTCCATCCGGCGGAATTGTCCTCTCACTTGGCGGAATCTGCGGGAAGGGATTTCGTGCCGCCGAAGAAACAGGCAAGAGTTATTTCCTTATTTCTAAGGCACATACTGTAGAATTCGGCATTGGACTTGCCGGACATGTGCGCCTCGATGTCTTCGATGATCTGGGTTCGCTTATCCAAACACCCCTCGACACCTATCTCCCTGTCGGCGCGTATAGCAGTACCATTGACCTACCGACAGGTGTGTATTTTTGGAGAATTCGGGCAGGAATGTATCAGCAGGTCGTGCCGATGGTGGTAGTGCGGTAAGAAAATTTCCCCGTGCAGTCAAGTTCTTTAAACTGACCGGACGGGGAAAAGGACAGAAAGGACAGAAAGGACACACGTTGCTAGGCAAACAGTTCTCATCGGTTGCAAACGCCTAACATCAATCACTTACCGAATATACATTTACTGAGAGAACTCCGAGCAAACATTTTATTGGCAAGTAGTTACGGTTAGTTTTAAAAACTGACCGAACAGGAATTTTTATTTCCAAACACACCAACAGCCATACAGTACCGGCATTTTACTCTTTATAAATTGATTGCCGGCAAACTCAACTAATGAGTCATTTATTATTCTAAATAGTTCTTTCCTCTTGTATCCTTCCACAAAGACACTATCTCCAATGCGGACTTTACCAATTTGATGACATATATTATCATAACCATTTTCTTGATTTACATGAATTGTGTCATCTTGTACAGTTAGGGTCCCTAGAAAAATGACCCCCCAAATAGAATCTTTGCTTTTAAGAATCATTTCATATTGGCTACTAACCTTTACATCATCATAGGCACTATCCCACTGTGTGTTTTTCATTATCCAATATTCGTTGCATTGGAAAGTGCCGGTTTTTAATTTTTTGTTCTTTGGCTTTTTATTTATTTGACCATTGACCAAATGAACGGTCAAAAGGAGTAGTGTTATTAGTAATAATTGTTTCTTCATAGTATTGTGTCCACCTATTTTTCAGAATTACAACTTTTTTTAGTCCGTTCAGTGCTTTGAACTGAACGTAAACACGTACCTATAAAAAGTACTGCGGCATCTTGTGCAGTTGAATTTGCAAGCACTCATTGAATTATTTAATTGTCGTAGCAAAAATAGCGTATTGCCCACATTCTCTTGCAAACTTATCATTGGAATGAAGGACAATCAGTACCATGAACTGATTAAATATACAATCGATTGTAGTGTTCACTCAACAAAAAAAACATCAGACTGCCCGTGCAATCTGATGTTTCTTTTAATCTTTCTTATATCCGACAACTACTTACCGCAGCGTAATCGTCTGCGTTTTCCCATTAATTGTCACACTTGCTAATTTATTACATGCTTCAGTTCCAAGTGGATCATAATTAATCGATAAGGTCGCGCCTTTATCATTCTGAATGGTTAGAATACCGGAGACGAAATCCTTTGCTAGGCAGGATACTTTTTTCTTTAAGGGAGTGTCGATGGTGACGGTGAAGGCGACGCCTTTGCGGTTGACACCATTTGCGGAACCCGTCAGCACGTATTCATCGTCCCAAATCGTGGGAGTTGTGAGGCCTTTGGTCTTTTCGATTGTTCTGTTCGAATTCCACGAAATCGTTCCGGTCGGTGTAGCAACCATTGCATTTTCGACGAGAATATTTACTTTACCGACGCCGAGGAAGGTAACTTTTTTTGACCCCGTCACCTTCATATCCTGCACATAATAATTATCGAGTGAGATCATCACGCTGGAATTTACTTCTTTATATTTTCCGCTGAATTGTGCAATGATTTTGCCTCTTCTTGTCAGGCCGTCTTTACACACACAATTTTGGCTGCCGAAATCAATCGTCAGAATCCTCGCCACCGAATCCCAGGAAGCAGTAGCACAATCAGGCAATAATTCCGATTTCTTGGGCGAGACGAGAATGGTTGCATTATCACCCTTGATACCCGATTGAAACGTTGTCTCGCTTTGGGCATCAAAAAACGAAAAGACGGATGTCATTTCACCTTCAGCAAGTGCATTATCCTGTGACGATTCAATACTTTCCTCGACGGGGGATGTCGCATTATTTCTACAGCCGATGATGCCTATCATCAAGGCAATTGCCAGCAAAAAGGAAATACATTTCACGTTTTTCATAGACCTATACCTCTCATTGTTAAAAAAAATACTTTCTGTGAGCACGCTTAGTCACAGATTTTCTAAAAAGGTTTAAATGAATTCTATTATTTATTCTCAAAACGTACGTAACCCTCTGCCAAACCATATCTTACCGACTCCATTGGGCTATCGTTCTCAGCTTCCGGATTAGGTGAAAGCAGGGTAATTAGTTCATTTCATGCGTGTTTTTCTCTGCGGGCAACACAAAATATAACTCCACAGAATCATCGCTGTTGAGTCCTGCAATACCACCTTTTTGTATAAATCCCATCGACTCGAATAATTGAATTGCAGGAGTATTCCATTCTTCGGTCGATGTCCATACGTCGAGCCCTGCGTAGAGTGCTGTCACACACTGCATCAGCGCCCTGCCAACGCCCTTTCTCCGTGCTGATTCTTTCACACACAGCAAGCTGATGAATGGCCTGTTGTAAAACATATCCGATGAATAGGTGATATATCCGAGCACGTCATTGCCTTCGACGGCTACAAATAATTCACCTCTACCGTTATCGATTCTCCTATCGCCGATGAACTCATCCCATGTTTTTATGAATTTTGCTTCTTCTCTGGTCGCGCGTCGTAGTGTCATAGTTAGTATTCATTGTTTACTTTGAGGATAAAGAGTCCGTGCTTTGCCTTTTCACCATAAATTGCTACTGCGAACTTGGGCTCAAAGTAATAATAGTACTCAATATTGTCGCGGTCGCAACCATTTTTTTCGCCGGATTCTTTGAAAAATTCGCTGTAATTAACTTCTACACCATTACGAATGTACATCGGCTCGTTTCCGTCCGCGCCGTAGCTTCGAATCCCGCCCACAATAAGCATCAACGGTTGAGCTTTAACGATAACAGAAGAATGTAATTCTGCTTTTGATAAAAGATAGTCTTGTGTTTCATATCCTTCATGACGTTCTTGATCATCATTTCGGGCTTTTTCATACGACACCTGTATCACATTATCATCATCGATGAGGTCGGTCGGTATTTCTAAGGCGAAAGTTCCGTCTGCCATGGAAAAGGCAGAAATTAATCTCTTCGCTGTCACCAATGTAATTTTTGCATTTTCTATCGGCTTACTACTTTTCTCAGACGTTACGGTACCTTTGATTACACTAAATTTCCTCGGTGTCGATGATTGCGCAATTGAAGCCACGATGTTTGCTTGCGATTTCACGCCACTATTTTGAGGTTGTACAAATTCAGTGTTTTCTTGCTGTCCGTCAGACTGCAAGGGCTGACATGCGACCAATGCAGTTGCCATCACCACGCTTGCTGCTATCTTAGAATACGGCACGTTGTATCGATTGGGGAGCTCATGCTCGACGATTGGTTCACGAAGCTGAGATTTGGTCACTCTACCGCAAAGGTTGCCATCAGACTTTTTGAGGAGTGCGGCTATTTCCTTTTGATGTAAATTACTTAAATCTACGACAGTTTTTGCACATACATCGCAATAACTTCCGGCTTCGGTGGGTGCCATACTTTCCCACGATTCAGTGCATGGATTGCTTAGTATCAGGAATGTAGTTTTCATAGTGTATCCTCCGGGGCTTTTCTGCCCAAACGTTATAACAATAGTACTTCATTATAGTTGGGGTATCGTACTCAATGATAGAGAGGTTATTCGGTCGTAAAGTTACAGGAGTTTTTTTTGTCCGGTCACCATTTTCCCCAACCGGTCGGTTGTTTCCAGCAATCGTAAACACATACCGATGAAACTTCAGGTTCGGCGCATCCTCACAACGAGTTTTTCCGGCGAATAGGTGATGTAAACTCCAACACTTGTGCAGCAGTATGTTGAAAACCATCAGTACTTTATGTTCCTTATGTCCCCACTGTCCCCTACGTCCCCTTCTGCCCTTCAAGCGATGAGCATGAGTATAGCCACGCATCTACCATCACCGAATCTTTATCAACACACCATCATCAAATCCAATCGTAATTGCAATCGCATTCTTGACGAGTGTGGTGGCTAATTTCCCTTCCGCTTCCAATTCTTTGAATATCTTCGCGCAGTACTCGGCGACAGCGCCCGGCGCTATGGATTGTAGTTCATCTGGTAAGAATAGATGCCTATAGTCTGACGTTGGTACATCGAGACACGCCCAGTCGTCGTTGTCGTCGCTATATTCAAACCCACCGACTAAATACATGCTGTATCCCGCCTCAGTTTCATACATCCCAAAATTGAAGGCAATGACCTCTTCCGGTGGTATGCCGTCATGCTTTTCGATAGTTTGCAGCCATTTGAGTAGTAGATCTTTCATCCGAATTCCTTTGTTACCGTGTGTTGGAGAATTGAATTGATGTGCTGAATTTCGGTAGCGTCTGATAGGATATTTGCTATCAATTACGTAGTGAACAATTATATCTGTCCCCGAGTATCCGTCACACTAACAAGTACTTACGGTCGAAATTAAAATTAAACGGAGTCAGATAGCGAGTACGTACTACAAATTAGACTGTTGATCTAATTCCAATGCTTTCTGAAGAAAGTTTTTCCCGATTTTTTGTTTCGGGTCAATTGATATGGCTTTTTGGAATTGAAGAATTGCATTTTTATAATTTCCCATCTTCATATAACACTCTCCAATCGAAAATTCTGCAAGGTAACTACCCGGATTGACAGTTAACGATAATTTAAAATCTTCAATTGCATCCTCCCACATCCCTGCATCCATTTTACAGAACGCTCTATTATCGATAGACTCATAAAATTGCGGAAAAAGGTCAATCGCAATGGAATGTTTTTCAATCGCTAACTTGTGTTGTTTTAGTTCACTCAACAAATTAGCTTCATTGTAGTATTCATTGGCGATTGCAACTAATTCCTCATAATTACCTGTCGCTTTTAAATAGAAATAATATCCTTGGTAATCCTCAACGGTGAGCGTAGTTTTCGTCAGGAGAGTTGGATTATTAAATCCACTGATTGCAATCGGAAAATGCAGGGCTTTTATTTCGAGTTCACTTATTTTTTCAATTTCCGGCAGTTCGTCGAGCGGCGAATAACTCAGGACATGATAAATTTTATATTTAGAATCTACTTTCAATAATTTATAAATATGGAATTTATCATTGTAACGAGTATAAAAAATATCTCCCACGGAAAAAAGGTCGTCGGATTCCAGCATCCTGCCAAAGATTTTTTTGATAATGTTCATGTTTCGAGAAAAATTTTAGTGATGTTATCTTGTTTGCTGCACAATTATACTAAACTATCGACTCTTTACAATGCGAGTGACCGAAAATATCATTACAATACATACACGTCGATTAATTCTGTTGCTACAAAGTGCACATAATCAATTGTGTTCGGGTTGACCAAAAGTGTAGTATTGTGAACAATATTCTCAGGATATTTTACCAAGCTGTGTTGTAAATTTTCTGAACAGCTTGGACAGTTCTTACCGATGCAAAGAGTTTCAAGGGTGGTTGATTGATGATGCAACTTCTCACCTTCTACCACAAATAATTCTCCGCATTTTTTGCAGCAATATGTTTTGTAGTCGTATCCATGGCCCGAACATATAACCAGTCCGGGAATATTGAACATGCCGTGTATATGGAAATAATCTATCTTGAATCTGAATTGTTGTTTTGTCACTTCAGTGTAGAAATAATTATTTTTTGAACATGGTAGGATCTTCATCCCCTATTCCATCGTACTGTGTTACCAATGCACCTAAACCACCTACCTCCGCACCACCGTAAATGCCATATCTCTCCCCTGTTTTTGGAGAATTGCAAGATTTATCCAACTGAAAGCGAATTGCTCGATGAGAGCAAAACGGTCGTTCCCGCCGAAATGATAGACATTCCCAAAACCGATTTCTTTCGATAATTGTGTCGCCATTGCAATCCCTTTTTCAGAATTCCCGGCGGTAAACATGTCGATGCCTTTGCCGTGATAGACAGGGTTGAGCATGTTTTCAAAACCTGTTGTATTAAAACATTTTACGACATCCTCTGTAGTGCAGTTGGCGAGAATCGCATCGGCAGTATTCGTAAATCCTTCGGGCTTAACAAACACTGCATTCATCGTATCGATGATAATTTTCCCGGAAACATCGCCGAGACTTTTGGCCGTTTCCGCAGCATATTGCGCCGGCACGGCAATGATAATGACATCGGCACCGGCCACAGCATCGCCGATGGAGTGTGCGGTAATATTTTTCGAGTACGCAAGCAGTTCTTTGCCCTTAAATTCCTCGGTATTCCGCACACCTAAGGTAATTCTGTGGTGCTCAGACAAGCGTTTGGCTAAGGCGCCGCCGACATTTCCTGTTCCGATAATTGCTATATTCATGATGTCATTAATTCAAATGTTACTGAAATTTGGGTATGTAATAATTTAGAAACCGGGCAATTAGCTTCTGCATCTTTTACCAATTCTTCAAATGCAGAGTATTCAATTCCTTCGACAACAGCGCGCAATGTAAGATTTGACTGCGTGATTTCACCATTTTCCAACACGATGACACAATCAGTCTGTAATTCAGTAGCGGTATACCCTGCGGCTTGAAGATTAAAAGCAAGCTTCATCGAGAAGCATCCTGCGTGCGCGGCAGCAATTAATTCTTCCGGATTAGTGCCTATTCCATCTGCAAAACGTGACTGAAAGCCATACTGGGTATTCTGTAAAACGCCACTTTGGGACGTTAGCTTTCCGGTGCCGTTTTTCCCTGTTCCGTTCCAAACAGCGGTTGATTTTCTTTTAAGTTGCATGATCGTTTTCTGTTAAAAAGTTTAAAATTCATAGCGTAGAAATACGCCAAGATTAGTTGAGCTTGTGTACGTTGTTCTGCCATTTTCGACGAAATCGCCGGCAATACCAAATTGAAATTCCCTCAGCTTTACTCCCATTCTCATTCGTTGTACAAAATTATACTTATTTTTTATACCGGTAGGGATATTTGCCAACAATTCTACCTGTGCATAGAGATTCATTCCGTCGCGTAAATAGGGTGTATATCGAGATAAGACAAATACATCAAGAGTAGGATTCTTGGTAGCTTCAATCACTGTCCATCCAAACAAAACAATGTTTGGGGTACTCTTCACATATTGAATCCCTATTTTGGGAAATATGCCGGTATTTACCAGCTGGACAACGGCGACCGGTGCAAAACCTCCAAGCGAAGATGTGGTATAACTCAAGGCTTCCGTAAAGCCAAATTGAGGTACATAACTCGTATCCGTCATTTTGTAATCTACACTTGCTCGGTTCCTATTAAAAAACAAAAACTCCGAATTGGATGTATCTTTGTTTTTAAAGTAGCTAAAGAACATTATATCCAACGTAGATTTTTGGTCACCTACCATTACTTCAACCGGAATCGACTGAGCAAGAGTAGAATTTCCCCACAAAAAGCAGGAAATTAATACCATGAAATAGAAGGTAATCCTCATTGTTATTTTATACTTGAAATAATCTGTAAAAATTCACTTGGCTGTACTACAAATGGCAAATGAGAGGTATTCATTTCAAACACTTTTTGAATAGTTCCATTTTCATTAATCATTTGTTTTTGTAGTGCATACGGCACGGCATTGTCATTTTTTGTCATGATATAGTATTTCGGGACCGAAGCAAATTTCGCAGATAATTTCGCGACATCGTTCAAGCCTTTTGTTGGCTCCGGCCTGTGATATTTCACCAAGATATCTTTCATATATTGCGGACAATCGGCACAGACTACATTCGCCAGAGCATCTTTTTTGATACTCACGAAGGAGTAATCTTTCGTAAATTCAAACACGTCAATTGGCTTATTATTCAAAAATTTATTCGTAATGCCGGATACACTTTCACCGTTTTTCGGCACATAAGCAGCGACATAAATTAGCTTCTCAATCTTTGCAGGAATGTTTTCTGCCACCTGAGAAATAATGTGCCCTGCCATCGAATGCCCCACGAGAATCACCTTTTGCTTATACTTTTGAATGGCTTCCGTGACGGTTTTCACATATTCATTGAGTCCAATTCCGGCGCCATCGACAGCATCAGCACCATGGGCAGGAAGGGTCACGACTTCTACATTTGCGTTTTTAGCCAATTCGTTTCGTACAAATCCCCAGGCACTTTCGTCGGCCCAGGCCCCATGGACCAAAACATAGGTCGGATAATTCTTGCGTTGTTTCTCTATTTCCTTTACCACCAGTTCGGCAGCAGCTCCACCCGAATTTTGCTGTTGTCCGGTGATTAACGTACCGTCTTGAACGGCAAAAGGTGCAAACATTGCGCCGACCACAAATTTCGAATGCGGCATCTTGTGGGCTTCATCCTCAATCCGAAATGGTTGTATCTTCATACCGACAAAATTGTCGGCATACTGTTCTTCATTATTGGTAAACCCTGTCCATTTCTTACCTTCGACCAAAAATTTACCATTGGGAAGTTTTGCATTGAGCAGTACGGCCGTTCCATGACAAATAGCCGCGGTTGGCTTTCCTGTGAGATAAAAATCAACCGTAAATTTTTCGATCTCAGGATTTTTGTACATCGTGTACATGGGTCCTTGGCCGCCACAGATGAACATTGCCTTGTACTCCTTTGGGTCAATTGCAGATAGTTTTTTGGTGTTTTTCATCAATTCCATTTTCGAAACATCTTTTTTGAATCCCAAAGAAATGTAATCAAATGCAGAGTATTTGCTGGCATCTTCCGGGTCTGAAAAGGCATCAAACTTCACTTCACCGCCTTCCAAGCTCGCAATATCTACGGAATATCCGGCTTCGGAAAACACCCAATACGGATGTGTAACTTCCGAATACCATACCCCGATGGGCCATCCTGTTTGTTTGGACACCGATGGATTCGATACAATCATCAAAATTTTTCCGTTGTTGCCCGCATTGTGCTGAGCGTGGGCTGAAATGCCGATAAGGGCAAAAGCGATTACCCAAAAGAACGTCTTTTTCATAGGTACCTTTTCTATAAATGTGCGAGAGAATAAGTAATTATGCTTTCAAAAGTACAGTGTATGGTGAAGTTCTACAATACTTGCGTAACTTTGTAAGTTACTAACATATATGTAAGCTCTTTAAATTATGCCCAAATTTATAATAGATAATCATTTATATTACAACCCCGTTGAGTTCGTAATTGATACGATTGGCGGCACGTATAAGATGCCAATACTGTGGCGGTTGAAGGATAAGAATTGGCGGTATAGCGAGCTCAAAAAAAGTATGTCGCATGTTTCCGATCGAATGCTTTCCAAAGCATTGAAAGAGTTAGAACAGGATGAGTTGATCGCCAAAGAAATTTTTGCAGAGGTGCCTATTCGTACTGAATACTCTCTTCGTGAAAAAGGGCGGCAGTGTATTCCTATAATTGAGTCTATCCGCGAATTAGGGCTGGAATGGCTGGGAAAGATTGAGAGCTAGTATTGGTATCGGATATCTCTGGTGATGTACAGCTGTTCGTGATGATTGTCATTGGATAAGAGCCCGGGGTGCCGGTTTTCCGTCTGTGTGGTCAATTGCGCAGAACATAAACGCCGGTCAATACGACACACGCTATACTTTCACAGCGTGTGCCGATTCTAGCAGACACCCTTTATAGAATACCTGCCGAACAAGTTTATCCGGCAAAGATTTGATGGCACAAAACAGCGCTTTGCCTATTAACTTTATCTTTACGACCGTTGTGCCTTCACCCACTCCAAGACTCAGCACGCATGCCCGATCATTCACCGTTCATTCCATCACTCAATTTTATGCGCAATATAAATCTTATGTCTATACTTCGGCGTCACGACGGTCACATCATGTTCTCTTCTTTTTTGCAGTGTAATCATCACACCGCGAAAATTCACGACTTCATTTTCCCGTTTGTATATTTCTTGGGTATCATTTTCACAGCGTTCATACTCCTTCTTCACGATTAATTTTCCGGTGGACAAATTAAAATCGACGGTGGTCCAATATTCGCACAGCTTTCCAAAGTGCTCGCTATATCCAATCAAATACAATTCACCATATTGGTAGCGATACTTGTCGGTATGGCTCCATTTCCAACTGCTTCCACCGTCATGACTTATCGACAGTACTCCATTGCTGATGGTCATTTCGCCGAACGGGTCGCCCATCATGCCTCCGTCGCGGCTGCCGTAGAGCGCTTGCAGGGATTTTTTCCATAAAGTCCACGCGCCGCGCTCGATTTTGTAGATTCTTAGTTCCCTCGGTACACTCTCATTTCCATCATCCTCTTTTTTCGTGTTGTAGGCGACGACAAGTTCCGGTATGCGATCATTATCCAAGTCGCCGCTCACGGTATCAAGCACTGTATAATACTCGGGAATCGGAATCTCCTGAGCACTTGCTACTGAATGAGTTGCAAGGAGGATTGTTAGTAGGAGAATTGTTCTTTTCATCATGCTGCACTACGATTAACGATGAGAAATAGAAGGGCTTTGAGAATTACGCACTTATTTCGACTTCCGAATAAATCCAAAGTACAAACAAACCAAGCAAAGTAGGAGATGCGCAGCGCCTCTTGCGTAGCCAAGTTCAGCTCTCTGCACAAAATCTGTACCGACAATCGGCACCGATACGTTTGCAAACGCCAGATACACCTGCACGCCGCCGCTCACGAAGAATGCACCGGTAAGGAATTTCCGAAAATCGACACTTTTGATGGCACAATAGATGGTTGGGAAGATGATTGCAAGAAGAAGGAGTAGAATAAGTATAGTCATATTTTTTGTATTGTGTTCATAATTACAACCAGTAAACTCAACCCATCACTTCCCCTTCGGCTTTTCAAGCTGAAGTTCGGTAAACACCTTATCCAGCATCGTCATATCGTATTTATTATCTTTGAAGAATGTATAATCTCCGCGTAATAGATCTATCCAGCTTAATCCCGGGTGAACGCTGTCGTTGAGGTGCGCTTTGTATATATCGAACGCTTTGGCGTATTCATTGGTGAAGAGATACATGTGGGCTGAATTGATGTGCATATTCAGGTCTTCGGGATAGAGCTCGACCGCCCGCCGGTAATACCGGAGCGCTTCTTTGAATTGTTTGGTCTCGATGAAATACCACCCAATTTCACCGAAAGTTTGGTTTGGCAAGGTCACAGTATCCGGATTCACGAGCTTCCTCGCCTGTGGAAATTCCTTACCTTCGACCACACGGCTGTACCCTGAGATATTCCCGCTTTTATCCTTTATAAATTCCTTTACCGCCGGGAATTCCTCATTAAAAAAACTCGTTTTCGAGGTAAAATACATGTTCGCATACGTGCCATTGGTATAAAAATGGAACTCCTTATCTTTCTTCCCGACCGCTGCCCAGGAATCATCATATAGATAAATGCCTTCGTAACGTTGCAGGGTATTGTCATCGACAGCAATTGTTTTTTTTCGCGCCGGTGCATGATAAAAATTCTTCCATCCATAGACCCTCGCCACGCTATTAATTACTTCTCTAATTATCTTTGAATTATTGGAATTAATAAACACTGCCACGCCATCGCCACCCTCAAGACTGCCGTAAAATTGTCCGCTGAATCCATCATTTGCCGCACCATGCTGAAAGTATTTGCTTCCCTTCCTGTCTTCAATAAACGTTCCCATCGCCGCCTCGTTGTCATTATACGGCGTCAGATGCAGCTTTATCATATCGGCGTTCAGCACGGTCGATGCCTTGCCCTGATAAGCGTTTTGCATTGCAATAATATACCGGCACAAATCACTCGGTGTCATCCACAATCCGGCGGCTGCCTGCTCGGGATAGACATGGAATTTACCCGCAATCGGCGTTCCGTCCCGCTCGTAGGCAGACGCGCATTCCTTCCGGCGCGCTTCTGCCGGTGGCTGTGCGAAGGTACTGCTTGTCATACCGATGGGTCTGAGAATGTTGTCATCCATCCACTTGTCATACGGCTGCTTGACAATATCAGTGAGAATCAATTGGGAAATCGAAGTGCCGCCTCCGGAGTATTGAAATTTCAGCCCCGGCTCAAACATACTGCGCACCGCCGGAGTCACCGCCGGCGCTTTACCGTCGAGCACATCGATGATTGTCGGCGTGGGACCGTTGATTTCATGCCCGGGAAAACCGTGCGTCGATAAGCCCGCCGAGTGACTAAGTAGCTGCGCAATGGTAATCACTTTCCCTTTGGAGAGCGAATCATACGGGAATTTCCATGACTGCAAATAGGAATTAATATCGGTATACAGATCCAGCTTTTTATCCTGCGCGAGCTTGAGTAAGCCGAGCGCGTTGAGTGACTTGGAAATCGAGCCGGGTTCGAATAGTGTCGCCGGTGTAACCGGCCTTTTTTCACCTACATCAGCCCAACCGTATCCTTTTGCCCAGACTATTTTGTGGTTGTGAATGACGGCAATACTCAGCCCGTGCACATTATACTTTTTCATACGTTCGGCGATCGATACCGGACGTTCATCATTAATCAGCAGACTGCCGGAGATGGAATTCTCTACATCTTTGATTTTCTTAAGTGTTTCGGGTGAATACGCCGTTTGGGTACTGCCGGTTGAGTGTGCGGCAAGTAGGGCGAGAATGAGGAAAGCGATTTTAAGAGTACGGAGTGTCGTCACGGTATAATCGGTATTGTAATTGATAAAATTATTGAAGCCCTACCGGCTGTTATTCCTCAACTGCCACAATTTTGAGTTTCGGCCATTTGCTGAGCCATTTTTTTTCATGAATTCTCGAAATAAACACTGAATGATGGATGCTGGGTGTCGGTCGGAGAAGTAAATTCACGAGATCATCATAACCATAAGGAGCAATGATTTCTAGAGAATTCTCACTGTCTAACCGAGCAGCAATGCACGTGGCAGTTTCCGGCCAATAGGATATAGCTTCGAATGAGGTGGAATACTCATGATGATATTTCAACTGCATTCTCGCTTGATTTTTAACAGACCAAGGAATGTCGGGAGATATCGTAAAGAGTGTATTTTCAATCGACTCTTCATATTCTTTCGACGTATTTTCTTTATTATAAAAGATTACATCGACATCACTGTCTGTTATCGGTGTTTCTATGGTGTGTACATAATCCCAAATACGATTCCGAATAAACCCGGCACCTATCCAACAGTCATTCAAATCCAACTGCTTTACAATTTTCAATGCAGCATAAACCGTTGAATTTGCATTAAGAATGCGAATAATTGAATCCATTGGTATTTACCTGTTTTATAAATATCTTACATCAGTGATAACAAGCGTTGTCTATTCATTTTCCACAAAATACATATCAATTTCACCTTTTCCTTTTGCCGTCAGCTTGCCGCGGTGGGTGCAGGTAAAGCGATCTTTTACAAGCTTATATGTTTCCTGCGAGATATTTACTTTGCCGATGACTCCTGCTGTTTCCATTCGAGAGGCAATATTAACCGCATCGCCCCATACATCATAGGCAAATTTCTTTTTCCCGATCACGCCGGCTATAATTGGACCGGTATGAACGCCGATGCGGATTTCCCATGTTTCGAGATGTTGCCGTACCCGATTGGCATTCCACTTCATAACCCAATCATTGATTTCAATTGCCGCGGCTACGGCGTCGTAGGCGTTGGTTGTGTTTGGGGAAGGCAACCCTCCGGCGCACATATAAGCGTCACCGATGGTTTTAATTTTTTCGAGATTATGCCGGTCGATGATGTCATCAAATGCCGAAAAACATTCATTGAGTGTCAGAATTAATTCCTCCGGTGTAATTTCCGAAGCAGATTTCGTAAATCCTTGAAAATCCGTAAACAGCACCGATACCATTTGATAATGACGCGATGTGGCCTCGCCTTTCTGCTTGAGTTCGGATGCAATTTGCTCGGGCAGAATATTGAGGAGGAGTTCGTCGCTTTTTCGTTTTTCATTCGTTAATTCCAGCGTACGCTCCTCTACCAGCTTTTCCAACTCCTTATTATGCCGCTCAAGGAGTCTGTTCTGTTCTTCAAGCTGCTTATCTTGGAAATATCCTTTGATTGCTTCCCTGACGGTCATAATCAAGTCATTACTTTCCCATGGCTTAGCGATATAGCGATACAAATTGGCATAATTAATGGCCTCGGTCACCGCTTCAAAATCTGATTGTCCGGTCAACAGCACCGTATAGGTCGATGGCGATGCTTTATGAATATGCTTGAGCACTTCATGCCCTTTGAGTCCGGGCATGACCTGATCGGAAATCACAATCGGAATATCATGTCCGCTGCGTTGTAATTCTTCCATCAATGCAAGCGCTTCTTCACCGCTTTCCGTGAGCTCAATCCCGTATTGTCCTCCGAATTCTCTGCTGAGCTGCGATTGTAATCCATTGAGCACCACGCGCTCGTCATCGATACAAAGTATGACTGCATTTTCCATGGTTAATCTTTGATAAGTGACATTAATTCTTTTTCGTTCCACGGCTTATATATACACTTAATTCCCTTGTCGGACTTTTCAATATCCTGAATTACCGCACTGTCGATATGTCCCGTGAGCAGAATCGTTTTTACATTCTTCACTTTCTTGCGCACTTCTTCGAGTAATTCATCACCTTTCATACCCGGCATGAGCCAATCGGAAATCACCACATAAATTACTTCATACTCATCATCACGAAGATCGTCGATTATTTCCAATGCTTCCTCGGCGGACTCGGCAAACTCGTAATTAAAGTTGTTGCCGAAGTTGCGTATTAATTGTGAATTGAGACTATCAAGTACGATTTTCTCATCATCCACACACACGATATTGAGGATTTTTTTCATAGTGTTTTTACTGTTGGTAATTGTACATAAAATGTTGTTCCTTCGCCTTCGATCGACCGAAAGGATATTGTTGCGTTGTGTTCTTCGACAATGCGTTTGATGATATCAAGTCCTAGGCCACTTCCCTCGCCCGAACCCTTGGTTGTAAAGAAAGGATCGAATATTTTTGATTGAATTGCAGCCGGGATTCCGTGACCGGTATCTTGAATACTCACTGTTATAGCATCTCCATCTTGCTTGATGCCTATCGTTAGAATTCCCTTATTATCCATTGCCTGCAGGGAATTAATGATAAGGTTGGTCCATACTTGATTGAGCTGGTCTGCGTAGCCAATCACAGCCGGAACATCTTCGTAGTTTTTAATCACTTGAACACCTTGCTTCAAACGATTGTGATAGATAGTAAGCACCGTTTCTATGTTATCGCGCAGGTCGATGGTATCCATTTCTTCAGTACCCGAGGAGTGCATGTATGTTTTGAGCGCTTTGACAATACGGGATGCTTTATCCACGGCAAGTTGTATTGTTTGATTGCTTCTCTGCTGATTGAGAATATTATAGGTTAGCATCACAAGTTTCTCAAAATGCTCATGCGTGGCAAATCGTGTCAACGCATCCGGCAATTCATAAACGCCGACCTGCACTAATCTATCGGCGAGAAAGCGGGCATTCTCGGCACCATGTTCAGTCAGTGTATCGCGCAGGTTTTTCCGAATTTCACGCTCTTCTTTAGTCGATAAGGTGATGGTTGCTGTATAATTTTTCGATATAAAGTCCATAAAGACACCAATATCCTCTTCGGTAAGCGATTTTGTGAGCCACGTGAAGGCAGTAAGTATATCATTAAAAGAATACGCAGATTCTTCGGCGGATGATTTAATAGCACCCATTGGTGTATTCACTTCATGGGCTATACCTGCTGCCACCTGACCGAGAGCAGCCAATTTCTCGGAATTGATGAGCTTACTGTAGGTATGTTTTACCTTCTCACTGTTTTCTTGATTGGAATTCACAAAATACATCACGGTAATGAAGATGACAATCGAAGGAATACTAAGATTCATGATGTAAAAACACATCCGCGCCGTATCGGTAAGAAACCGTGCCTCATTCGTCCACCGTGGCTGGACTGCAGCCGTCACCACAACAATCAGGATAAACATAGCCAGCCAACTCAGAGACCTCTTCGGTAAAAACAAAATAGCACCGATTGCACCCAACAAGCTCCAGAGTATCACAATTCCGGAGTCATGCAGACTACCAAGACTCCATTGAATAAACGCCGAAAGCCATGTAATACAAATAAGTTGCGCATATACTAATGGTCTGTGCGTGCGCTGCCAGTGAGAAATAGGTATAACGATACTCATGATCACCGCAAAGAGCAATGGAAATACCATCGTCAGCCCAAGTCCGAGGAAATAGAAATACATTGCACTCCAAATTATCCCGCACAGTGAACATGTACACGACACAATCAGAATGAGTTTTTTTAAAGACCGTGTTTCTTCTGTGTCATCTGGATTAAACGCAAAGGCGTTTATTATTTTTACTATTCTTTTCAATGTGTTTGCTATAATGGTGGAACAACGAGAAGACTATGTTTTGCTAACCGGGATTTTCACATAAAATGTCGTACCTTCGCCTTCGATCGATTGGAACGATATTGTTGCATTGTGTTCTTCGACGATGCGTTTGATAATATCAAGTCCCAATCCACTGCCCTCGCCTTTGCGCTTGGTCGTAAAAAACGGATCGAATATTTTCGATTCGATGGATTTCGGTATTCCTTTACCGGTATCGTGAATACTAACCGTGGCATAGTTTCCTTCCTGCTTGATTCCGATGGTAAGAATTCCACTGTTATCCATTGCCTGCACGGCATTTACGATAAGATTAGTCCATACTTGATTGAGCTTGTCGGGATATCCGACGATATCGTGAACGTCTTCATAATTTTTGACGACCTGCACTCCCTGCTTCAGTCGATTATGATAAATCGTGAGCACCGTTTCGATGTTGTCGCGTATGTTGATGGTATCCATTTCGTCGCTGTTCGACGTGTGGATATAGGTCTTGAGCGCTTTGACAATGCGCGATGCTTTTTCGACGGCAAGATGTACCGTTTGGTTACTCCGTTGCTGATTGAGAATAGTATAGGTCAGCTGCATCAGCTTTCCGAAATGCGCATGCCCGGCTATTTTTCTCAATTCCGGCTGAATGTCGTAGATACCGACCTGTACTAATCTATCGGCAAGATAACGGTTATTTTCCACACCGAGCTCGGTAAAAGTGTCGCGAATTTTTTTCTTGATTTCTCGTTCTTCTTTGGTTGATAAGGTTTGGCTCGCAGGATTCGACGTCACGAGGAATTCAACAAATGCCTTCTTGTCTTCTTCACTAAGCGTATGCATGAGCCATGATAAATCATGGAGAATCTCCGGGAAGGTGTTCATCGATTCTTCCGACGATGATTTAATAGCGCCGAGCGGCGTGTTTACTTCGTGGGCAATGTTGGCAGCGAGCTGACCAAGCACGGCCATTTTTTCGGACTGAATGAGCTTAGCATGGGTATTCTTGAGCTTGCCCTGCTGGGATAAAAACATACCTAAAGCGATAAGCACGATCAGTAATCCAATGGCAAAAGAGTACAAAAGAAACTTTTGATGCGATACTTCATCCTGTGTTTTCTGAATCGCGGCACGGTGTTTTTCCAGATCGACTTTATGTTGTACGCCTGAGAGAATAATGGCGTTACGTTCTTTCTGCCACGCTTCGTTGGCAATGTAAGCCAAGTTGCTGTATGAATAGGCGAGTGCCATATTGCCATTTGCTGCATACGCTTTGGCTACATTCGGATAAATTCTGACGGTGATGGCATGGTTCTGCAGCATGTTCTTTTGCGTGATAATTTCCAACGATTTGAGCTCCATTTCCAATGCTTCTTTCACGTTATTCTGTAATAACAGGAGTTCGCCATAGCGGCTGTAGGATGTGGCGAGGTCGGTCATCTCATTATTGCGTTTGCTGAAGTCTATATTCTTACGTATCAATGTAATAGCTTCATCATACTGTTTTCGTTTGTAGTAATTATTCGAAAGATTACCGCTGATGATACCTATCCACACTTCGTCATTTTTTCTCACTGCCAGGTCATAGGCCTTCCGGTAATAATAGTCGGATGAATCAATTGCATCGAGCCCACTATAGACGAGCGCAAGAGTATTGAGCTTCGACACATTATTGGGTATGAGTGCCGGAGGAATGGTATGCCATGCTTCCAGAAAATATTGCTTAGCGGCATTAAGATCACGGAAGTAATAATGCATGCTGCCAAAACTATAGAGAAATTCAGCTTTATGCGGAAATTCATTGGCAGAATAGGTAGTATAAATATCATGAGCATAGATATAATACTCGAGAGCGGAGGCGTAGCGCTTGTGTTCCCAATAAAACTCAGCCAGCATCTGCAATGCCTCAGCTTTAAGCTTCGTGTAATTCCGATCGGCGAGCTCATTGATAAGTGCGATGAGGTTCTTTTCGGAGGCAGGATCGTCGGGCTTGGTTAAGAGGGTATTGTAACACTGTTTGAACATAAACAGATAGTACAATTGAAAATCTCTGGCGGCGAACGCTGCCTTTTCGAATGACGTGTAGGCAGAATCAAGAGCAGTATTCTCATGCGCGCGGATGGCAGCATCAAGAGAATCGACGCCAAGACACTGCACAAAATAATTCTTATGAAGAAGATTCTGCGGGAAGGAAACGGATGACTGCTGACCGGTAGCCGTGCCATACCCAAGCAAACACACAAGCACGACAAACAGGCAATGCAGGATAACGGTTGTTGCCCGCACTCCTACCTCTTGAATGCAATCAAGTGCTCGCGTTGAGTATGAATATGATTGATTCAAGTCAACTGCTTTCTTGTTCATTAGTATCTCGTAATTGGCAGTTGGACATAGAACGTAGCGCCTTCGCCTTCCGTCGATTCGAAGCTAATGGTCGCGCCGTGATCTTCGACGATACGTTTGATAATATCGAGTCCTAAGCCGCTTCCTTCTCCCGATACTTTTGTGGTGAAGAACGGGTCAAATATTTTATCCTGAATGTCGAGTGGAATTCCTCTGCCTGTATCTTTAATACTTACTTCTACGGTAGCATCGACTTGTTTAATTCCAATGATGAGCATGCCTTTGCCATCCATTGCCTGCACTGCATTGACGATGAGATTTGTCCACACCTGATTCAGCTGGTCGGGATGACCATATATATCCGGCACGTCTTCGTAATTCTTAATGACTTTTATACCTTGCTTCAAGCGGTTTTGATAGATCGTCAGCACGGTCTCGATGTTGTCGGCGAGATTAATTGGTTCTGCATCGCCCGAAGCTGACGTGTGCAGATACGTCTTCAACGCTTTGATAATGCGGGAAGCCTTATCAACTGCCATTTGTATCGTTTGATTACTCCGCTGTTGGTTGAAAATATTATAGGTAATCATCATCAGCTTTTCGAAATGTTCCTGATGAGCGATATTTTCGAAGGCAGGCGTTACCTCATAAATTCCCACCTGCACCATTCTGTCGGCGATAAAGCGGGAGTTTGGTATATCAAGCTCTTCCAGCCGGGCTCTCATTCTTTTCTTAATCTCCCGTTCTTCCGCCGTTGAAAGCGTTTGGGTGCTTGGCTTGGTCGTGGACACAAATTCAACAAACATTTCCTTTTCTTTGTCACTGAGCAACTGTGTAAGCCAAATAAAATCAGGGAGTATTTCTGCAAATGCTTTTGAGGATTCTTCGGCTGATGATTTGATTGCACCCAAAGGCGTATTTACTTCGTGCGCGACACCGGCAGAGATTTGCCCGAGAACAGCCATTTTCTCTGCTTGAACGAGCTTGAGGTGGGTTTGCTTGAGCAGTAAATAGGTATTATTCCGAAGGATATAAAAGATAAGAAGTGCAAATATAATCGCAGAAATCACCACAATATTAACCGTATAGAGCATCATCGATATTTCCATGGAGGTAGTGGGGTGGATCCACTGTATGAAGGCGCTGTCAAACACGCCGCAGAGGATAGCAAGCACTAAATACAGTACCAGCCAGTAGATACTACTCTTCATATTCTGATAACTGAGCGAAGCCGCGACGGCGAGCATCGCCCATAGCATCACGCCGCCGGAGGCATGGAAGCCACCGAGCACTGCCTGAAAGATAAATGGCAGCAGCAGACTTATCGAGGTCTGGAAGCTGCGAACAAACATGAAGTTTTTGCTTTTATAGAAATAGAGAAGATTACATATCGTAAGGAGGATATAGCCGTACGGCACAATGGATTGCATCTGCCTGTCGAGGAAGAGGACGATGGTGCCCCACATGAGTCCTCCTAAGCTCATCAGTACTCCTTCATAGACCAAGAATTGTTTCTGGTGTATGATATTCTCATCATCTCCGGGCACATTCCCGATTCTTGCTATGTCTTTTACTAATTTCATAGTTGGTAACTGTTTTTACGAAGTAAATATGTGCATTTCTCTGACAATTTTTGTGGTTAGCTGAATGAATACTCCCGCATGCTTTCATCATCTGTCATCCTTGAACCCCGAAGCAGTACCGATTGGTACACCTCATCTTGTTCCGACGGGCAAAAATACGCAAATACCCGTTGGCTGACTTTCAATTTTCTTTCGGCTTGTTTCTATTCATTGTAATCCACCTCAACTACCATAGAAAAGCCGCTTGAAGGAGTGGTTTCAAGCGGCTTGATTGTACGGATGATTATTTATCACACCACGAGATGCTTCACTTACCTGCTATCAGCAGATTATACAAGCCCCAGAGAGCAATGATGAGGGTAATTGTGCCAAGAATCAGGGCTACTTTTTTCATTCTGTTTCGGTTATTGATGGTCATGTGATTCATGGTGTTGATTGTTGGAGAGTTAGGAATAGTTGTTTTATTTGTTAGAAGCGTAGCGTGACGTTCCGTACATACTATCTTCGATTACATAGATAAAAAATGTTTCGATTGGGCTATCATGCAACCGTTTGATCGGTATGTGTTTACGGTCAGTTTTAAAAACTGACTGAACGGAAATGTATATCCCGTAGAGACGTTGCATGCAACGTCTCTACAACATCCAAAATCCGAAATCTAACAACCGTAGAGACGTTGCATGCAACGTCTCTACAACGTTGAACATCCAATATGCATCTTCCGTAGAGACGTTGCATGCAACGTCTCTACAACATTGAACATCCGATATGCATCAACTGTACAGTTCCACGAGCCAATTCACCGTCCGCTCAGTGCTTTGAACTGAACATACATACGTGTCATTAAAAACATCTCACCGCTTGTCCCTGAATTGCATTGATTCATGTGAGCAATCTTCGATGAGAGAGAATGTATACAGGAAATACTACTTTAATTTCGCTATCATGCAACCGTTTCATCGGCAAGTAATTACGGTCAGTTTTAAAAACTGGGCGGACGCAAACAGTCGCTTGATGTAGTTCAATGTACGCTCGTTTTCCTCGAAAGCGTTACTCTGAACCATAATCCATTTGAATACAACTCCGGTTTTATACGGTCTTGTTCTTGCATGAGCGTAAAAATCCGCTTCATTCCTTCACCTAATTCTCTCATGAGCTTACTCTCACGTAATACTCGTGCGATTAAAGAATTCCTGGATTCGTGGGAACCTTCCAACATATATAAGTTCTTAATTGTTAACGTTGATATCAATGCACCCGGACTCTTAATTTCCATTCTGTCATCGAAGAAAAATACTTCTATTGCATTGGCAATACTATAATCTCTGTGGGCAATGGCATTAAGAATAGCTTCGCGTACGGCATCTTCTGGATAAATGTACTTTTGTTCGAATTGTGAATTACTTCCAAACTCTGTCTTATAAGCAAGATACGAACGAGCATGTTCCCATGATCTAATCACGAGTTCAAAAATATTCCCTTTCACGACCTCATCGCTCACGACATTATATTTTTCTCCTGATTCAACGGTGCTGCCATTCACTTTTAAAAAGCGAACCTGACATCGAGGATGCCACCTGTCAATATCCATGGCAAAGAGTAAGAGAGCTGCTCTTTTTAGCCGAAGTCCATTTTGAGCGTAATCGGCTAATCCTATTTGCTGCAAGTATCTCTCAATGCTCAGTCCTTTAATATATTGATCTGCAATACCCTGAAGCAGATTGCGATCCAAGTCCATCACCGTTGCACCATCGACAAATTGACTGTCGTACTCACGCGATTTGATTTCTTGTCTTTCGAACTGAATCTGGTCAACAGAAGCAGGCAAGGTAGATTTATCTCGCCGCCGAACACATCGTCCGTCCGGAAGCTGATAAATCATCGTAGTACCTTTATTTACAGAAAAGTACAGAACGGTCTTATTCTCTAGTATCAGTTTATTTGCGTTGGTTAACGGTAATTGTTGCCCATGATACACATGCGTCGTCACCGCTTGAAGCATTATTTGAATATCTTCTTCAGAATGTGGAATCCCTGTGATTGTACCATCATCTTCGACTCCAACGAGTACGGCACCACCATCAGCATTGGCAAAAGCAACTAATGCCTCCCCGATATCAGCACAAATTGATTTGGTCAATCTAGGTTTTTTGTTGTCAGGTTTTCCTTCCAAAGCAGATTTAAACTCTCTAAAATGGCTTTCACCAAGGAGTAAAGTGTTTTGTACTCTGTCTGTTAATAGTAGTATGTCGTCCATTTGTTTTTTTGTGTAATTATCTGAATTATTGAAGCTTTATGTCAAAGCTTAGAATATGTTTATCGACGTAGTTACTACAAAGTCTGTGCTAACGACTATCTTTTCGCAGTGTAGTATTCATTATACGATTAATTTGTCCCCTGCCTATAACTCTTGAACCTTCTAAATTTACGAAAGAAATACTTCTTCAAGTACTCTATCATGCAACCGTTTCATTGGTAAGTGTTTACGGTCAGTTTTAAAACTGAGTGGACGGGATATTATCTTATCTCCTCGAAAGCCCATTAAAAATACTCTGCCAATTGCTCTCTTCCGGTACAAATGAAATGAATGTATTCTCTTTTCCCTTCTGGAGTTGTATTCGACCACATTTTTCACATATATACATCATGCTTTCAAATTGTACTGAATATCGTAAAATGATATCATGAACAACATCTCCATCGGAAAGAGTTTTATAAATATCAGTTCCAAAGTACTCTACTAACCATTTGTCTCTTTCTCCTGTTCTAATGGCAAGAATAAAAGCTGCTATGTCAGTAAGGTAGCCGTTTATTGAATCTACATCTTGCTCGCGTACAAAGTGTGCCTTGTAGATAAGATTGTCAGTTTGGTCAACAATTATATGACCGCAAACACAAGCTAATTTACTCATGGATTCATGTTAATATTGTGTGCGTTTTTCACCGTGTACTTCTAACTGATTTATTTGCTTTATCTTCCATCTCAATCTCACTACAACGCACCGAAAAGAAACTCCTCATCCCATTCCCTGCAAAATACACCTAATTCCCAATATCCCCAAATCATCAAAACAGTTTTAAATACAAGCCATCTTAACTTCCAACCGATGCGTAAGCATTCTCTTAACTTCGACAAAAAAAAAGCCGCCCGAAACCTAAATCTCGAACGGCTTTCCACAAACATATCCCCTACTGCACCTCTACCGACTTCACATTATCATCCGGACTCCTATCAACCAATTTGTAGAAAGGGTCTATACCTACTTTCATTGGTTTTTCCTTCACCGTGAAGGTGAATTGCATTGTCTCGGCTGTGATTTTATGTTTCTTGAAATATAATGGGTTATCGAGGAGCGTGCCCTTCTTGGACTTGGCAAAAACTCCGATGTCGATCCAGTCGCTGAGCGGAACCTTCGTTTGATTACCCACACTGTCGGAGTAGAATTTATTGGACTTAACATTCACCGTCACCGCATACGTGCCGTCCGAATTCTTCTTCGCTGTGCTCGATGCGATTTCATTGCTGTAGAGCGTAATCTTCTCGAACAAATCCGTGACGAGTCCTTGCAGCGAGTCGGGCGTGTGCTTGCGGAGAATCGGGAGTAAATCACGGGAATTCGGGTAGGGACGGAATTTCCCGCCCCAAACGCGGATAAACTCCGCAAGCGCAGCGTTCAAGGTGTCTTCGCCGATGTAGTCTGCGAGACAGTAGAACGTGTGCGAACCTTTATTATAATGGATATACGATTGATTCTCATTGTACGCAATCGGCTGTTCGGCACGTGACTCGGTCGAGCGTCCGCGGAGGTAACCGTCTAATTCATACCGCAAAAACTTCTGCGTCATTGCCTGCCCGTATTTCTTTTCCATCACGCGAAGCGCCGAATACTCGGCAAGTGACTCGGACATAATCGTGCAACCCTGCTGATTCGAACCCAAAACCTGATGCGCCCACCACTGATGACCAAGTTCATGCGCATTGACAAAAAATCCGAAATCGATGTTATCCGTGTTCGGGTCCTTATCCTGCCGCGCAATAAACTGCATCGACTCCGAAAACGGAATCGTATTCGGAAATGCCTGCGCAAAGGACTCATACCGCGGGAATTCAATCACCCGATACTGCGAGTGCTGATACGGACTGAAATTCTTCGAATAATAGTCCAATCCACCTTTCGCTGACTCCATAAAATTCGCAATATTATAGTCATGTCCCGGATGATAGTACACCTCAAGATTCACTTTCTTCCCCTCCGGCGACATCCACACATCGCGCGCCACAGCATACTTGCCGGAGAGAATTGCCACGAAATTCCAAATCTGCTGATCCATTTTATAATGGAAAAACTTCCGCTGTCCCCATGGCGTTGATTCGACCCATTCCTTCTGCAAATACCCGGGCGCTATCGCAATCTGATCCGGCGCCGTGCTCACAACCGCTTCAAAATCAATCAGATCGGCGCCTGCCGTGAGATAGCTTACATTCTTTGCCTTATCGTTGGTAATCAATGGAATACGCTCCTTCACCGGCAAACCGTACTTCTTGCGATCACTCGGGTCGCTCATCTCGGCATCGACATTATAGCCGTACGCAGGCGCTACATCGGTGTAAAGGAATGTGCCATTATCAATAATCCGCGTGTTGATATTCGTATTATTAAATCCTTTACGATAATGCCCGATGCTGAAATCCACCTTCATCGAGTCACCCGGAGCGAGCGGCGTAACAAACTTATAAATCTTCACACCGGTAACAGTATCATTGAGCAAAAGCGTGAGCGGACGATTAAATGTAAGTCGATTAAGAGTAAGGTCTTGATTGTAGCTCACAATGAGCGAATCAATCGGCACCGACTCACGATTCTTGAGCGTCTGCACGCCCGACATCGTGTACCAATGTTCGTACGGGTGCAACTCACAATTGACATACAACGCCGTAATCTTCGGCTGCAGCGACGACCGCAAATGCCCGTAGGTCTTCTCATATTTCACCGTTTCGAGTTCGGTCTGCTTGTCAGTTTTATTCACATTAAGGAAATTCGTATTGTAATAAATAAACCCTCCATAGCCCAGCGATAGTATCAGCGCCGAACTCGCAAATGTCATCGACGGCTTGCTCATCCGCGCGCGAAAACTTCGAAGGCGAAGCTTCCATCTGTCCTCCGTACCACGCACCGTAAAGCTCGTGGCAATCCATGTCAGCACCGCGCCAACGGCAAGAAAGAACAGTAAATACGAGAAACCGCGTTCATAAAACGGAGCCCAGCCGTTCATGTCGGAGTAGATGCCAAAGCGCGACGAACCGAAGTCCCACATCCGATGTTCGAATCCCAGCTGCGGCGCAACTAACTTAAATATATAAAAGAGAATTACCACCATGTGTCCCACATATTTCTGATTCACGAGCACATGAATCGTCAGCGCTACGATATTGGTAATCAAATACGTCGGCAGAGCGATCATGCACAGATATTGGAGGTATTGTCCGAGTTCGAAATTGGTATAACCTTGGAACAATTGCGTGAGCATTCCACCCAAAATCATGATAATCGTAATCACAACCTGCACTGCCGTGAGCGCGGTTAATTTACCTGCGATTCCCACCCACACCGGCATTGGCAGCGCGTCGAACGTTTGCGCGAGGCGAATACTACGCTCTTTCCACACCAGTTCCCCGGCATACAGCGTGGAAATTATCAGCGAAAAGATGGTAAATACACCGCGAATGGTGTCAATCATCAAATACGTCACCGGTTGCACATCCGTATTCTCCGTATGATTGGCATAATAGGCATTAATCCCGAAATTCATGAGTCCGATGAGCGCAATTGCCGCAAAGGGTTTTTCACGAATAATACTTGCGATGTACAATTTCGAGAGCGCAAGATATTGTTTAATCGACGTCGCAAGACTATAGACAAGCGTCGGTTGATGCGGCGCTTGTGCCGGCGCTGTTGGTTCGATAGGAATCGTCGATTTCTTTTTCGACTTGCGCAGGGTAATTCCCTGCACATTCATTTTAAACAGCGAATAGGTAATTGCGAATATCACCGCCGCGACACCCATCCACACGAGCCGGTTGATGAGGATTTCTCCCGTGAATCCAATGAGTTGCGTGTTTTTTTCAATCGGCGTCCAGAATTCAGTATAAATACTAAACGCGCGGAATCCCATCGGGTCGAGGATCGCAGCAAGCGTGCGATTCTCAATTTCCCGGGTGAAATTCTGCGAGACAGACCAGAGGATAAGCAGCGCAAAACCCTGCACATACACCGCGATAAAACTCCGGAAAAGCAGCCCCACACCAAACGAAATAGCGGCAAACAAAAACGCATTCGTCGCCACAAATACAAATTGCGGCATCAGGTAATACATCAGATGCGGGTCGCCGATTTTGTCGGCATTAATCCATCCAAAAGCCGGACCTACCATCGTGCCGAGCAAAGCGCCGACAACAGCCGCCGAGTAAATAAACATCACCGCGCAATAGGTGCCGATGAAGCGACCTCCTATATAGGCGAATTTCGTAAGCGGCGTAGCATACAGCACTTCATGCGTTTTCATTTCCATATCGCGGATCACGGACGTGCCGGTCACGCCGGGCAGGATGATGAGTCCGATAATCGACATCGTGAGGAAAATCTGCGAGAGTACGTACGGGGAATTCGCTTTGATAAGCGGTCCTGCGCCACCAACAGAGGCGGCATCGGTACCGAGAAAGAGGAAGGCAAGCATAAACATCAGCAGCGCGAAGACATGCGTCGCCGGCTTGCGGAATTGATACTTGAGTTCAAACAAGAGCATATTCATCAGCATAGATTATTCTCCTTCCGATGATGGTGATGCAGCGGCGGACTGAAGCTGCGCAATCTGATGAAAATACACATCTTCCAAGTCCGGCTCGATATTGACAAAACCATCAGCAAGCGGTGTGTCGGAATAAACATGCACGAGCGGCTTGCCGGAGACCATGCGGGTTGAAATTACGGAGTAATTGGACGTGATGGAGTCCATTTCAGACTTCGAGACAAAGCGTTTCCAAATCTTGCCGCGCATGTTTTCGATGACGCTTTCGGGCGAACCGCTGAGTGCGACTTTACCTTTGTTGATAATGGCCATACTCGAGCATAATTCACGCACATCTTCCACGATATGCGTTGAGAGAATGACAACGATATTTTCGCCGAGTTCGCTGAGGAGATTGAGGAAGCGGTGGCGTTCGGTTGGGTCGAGTCCTGCGGTGGGTTCGTCAACAATAATCAGTTTTGGACTGCCGAGCAGCGCAATTGCAATCCCGAGCCGCTGTTTCATACCTCCTGAAAAACCTCCCACATGTTTGCGGCGATTCTCCCACAGATTCGTACGATTGAGGAGATACTGCACTTGTTCTTTGCGTTCACGTCCATTCGTAATTCCTTTCAGCACAGCAAAATGGTCGAGAATAGTTTCTGCCGAAAGATTCGGATAGAGTCCGAATTCCTGCGGGAGATACCCAAGCATACGCCGCACATCTTCCTTCTGCACAAGCACATTCACATCGCCGAATTGAATCGACCCGCTGTCGGGTTCTTGCAGGGTCGCAATCGTCCGCATAAGCGACGACTTCCCGGCGCCATTCGGCCCAAGCAGACCAAACATCCCCTGAGGAATCGTGAGGGAAATATTATCGAGGGCGCGCACGCCATTCGGATAGGTTTTCGAAAGATTTGTTATGACAAGATCCATACCTGCCCCATTCTATTGAAGTGATTAAAAAATGATATGTTACGCTCGCAAGCAATGGCAATAATACGGAATATATTGCGCTCTGCCAAGACGAGCACGGCGCGCTACGGTGAGGATGGGAATTTGTTCCCCCGAGAGTATCGCGTGTCGAGTAGAGAGCTAATCCACAGTCTTTAGATTCCACCGTAGCTCCGTGTCCGCATTTCTGCTTTTGTGCCTTAGGATGTGTATTTCTTGGATGCTGTTGATTGCTCCCCCTCGCAGAACCGTGCGTGAGGATTTCCCTCACACGGCTCCTCAATTGTATTCCGCACTCAGTGCTTGTAAAAGCTTACGTATATCTTTGGTTCCGGTAATGGATACTTGAGTAAATATTGCTGAAAGCTCTCCCACGTGTAGCTCTTCCGCTGACTTCGGCGGTTGAGCCATTTGTAGAGAAGTCTCCTTACTCGGGATGTATATCGCAATAATCCTTGCAGGTTTTCACTTACTCCGTAATAGTGGTAGTGTCCCCGAAGGATGCGTGACATGCTCTCCCAAAGTTCTTGCAGCGTATAAAAATTCTTGTGTCCTTTCAGGAATATGTTCACCTTTCGGATGCCAAGGCGGAGTCGGGACTTACTTGTCCGCCTACATACCTTGAATTTGCCTGCTTTAGATTTGCCACAGTAGTGGGTAAATCCTAGAAAGTCAAACGTACCCGGATGTTTATGCTCGTCATTTGTGTCCGTATTACGACCAAATTTTACCACAGATGTCTTGGATTCCGATAATGTAAGGTTGAACTTTCCAAGCCGTACTTTTAGCGATTCCAGTATCACTTGGCAATCCGATTCCCGTTCTACCAATATGATAAAGTCGTCGGCATACCGTACTATTGATGCATAACCCTGAAGGTCTTTCTTCAGACGTTTCTCGAACCAGAGGTCAAGCACATAATGAAGGTAAATATTTGCTAAGATTGGGCTAATGATACCACCTTGAGGTGTTCCCATGTCGCTTGCTCTTACTATTCCCTCATCCATGATGCCTGCTTTCAAGAATCTGATTATCAGTCGGATAAAGTTCTTGTCCTTTATGCGATGTTCCAGAAACTTGACTAACCATTCATGGTCAACTGTGTCGAAAAATGATGTAATATCTGCATCAATAACATAGTTTACGGGCTTGAAGGTTATCTCCTGATGTACCTTCTTCAAAGCATCGTGACAGCTCCTATTGTTTCTAAAACCGTAGGATGACTCTATAAAACTTGGGTCGAATATTGCCGTTAGTATTGAGGATATACCTTTCTGGACTATCTTGTCCTCCGTCGAGGGAATGCCCAATGTGCGCGTTCCGCCGCGGTCTTTCGGTATCTCCTTCGTACGAACGGCTTGTGGGCGGTATGACATGCTTTTCATCCGTTCTACCAATCCTTTAAGATTCGCTTCCAGCGATTCTCCGTATTCTTCTACACTCACTCCGTCTATGCCGAGTGCCTTCTTACGAGGAAGCTTGGCATAGCACGTTCCAAGGTACTCTTCATTCAGCAAGCTGGCTAATGAGCCAAACTTGTAGCTTGGAGAGTCCTTCGAGACCTTGCTTAGCTGTATAAGTTTCGTTGCCGTATCTAACTGTGTTCTATGAGACATATACGTTTCCGTTATACAATACATACAATTGTCAGCCCCTTGGCGCTGCATCAGAATTGAATGTTTCTGCATGCATACCTCTGCTTTCACAGAGCTTGACGCTACTATGGGCTAATCCGACTTCCACTATACCGTTACGCATTCTACTCCTTTTCGGATTTGGTTGCGCTTATGCCGAATGGCAAGTATAGTGGATATCCCAAGTTCCTGATATATCCGTTTGATATCATACTGCGGACTTAGACCCCGATGATGACTACATGCTCAAGCCATACGAGCATATAATTGTTGCATTCCTGTGCTAAGAAACAGTCTGCCATCATATAGTGGGCAATTACGGGGCTCAACACCTTCACTTGCGTTGCGGTCTGATATCTCCCTCGTCGTAGCTTCACTGTGTTTGTTACCTTACACAATGTACGATTATGGTAGCGGGTGGGTGGCTCCCTTCCCGCGAAGGATTTGCACCTTCTGAATATACCAAGCTTCGCTTGGCGCACCTTCGCGATGCCCTCGGTTTCCACGAATAGGTGTATTACCTGAAAGCAAGACCGAAGAAAGCGAGACCTTCGAAAGCGAGACCCAAAAACCGAGGGCATCGCGAAGACGCGATACTCTCGGAAGAGGCAAGGCGACAATCTTCCTGACTAGACTCCAGCTTCAGCCGGAGAAAATGGATGCCACCGGGTTTTCGGCTTTAGCCAAACGTCCATTGCTATTGCACACCCTCCAAAAAACAATCCCGGCTGTGATGATGCAGTCGGGATTTGGGTAGTATAAGTTTACGTTTGTTGCTCCTTCTCTGGTAGCTAAAGGAAACAAGTGTTTTTAGAATTCTATACGCAGTGAAGTACCTTGTTTCTAAGAATCTTTCATGGTTTTACTAAATTATCTTGGTCAGTAGAATAGTTTTATCTAATATTGCAGCAGATGTATTCCAAACCTTTGGTTTTACTACATCTAAGCTCCGGTTATTACAAAAGTGAAGAAGCAATCTCCCACACAATAGGGTGTGGTATTTTTTCAATTCATATAGTGGAGTGCATTATGCAGAATCCCCTTCTTGCAGCCCGCAGTTCCGCCATTAGGCGAAACGCAGTCGAAACTATTTCTTTTACCCCCCGAAATTTTTGGGTGTATCTCTTGTTTAATCAAGAAGTTAGGAGGTAGAGCCGTTTGGCTTTCACTCTTGGTGGTGGTGGTGGTGGTAAATGCTGGTTCAGGTACTATTTACGCACAGATTCCACCTAGTACCTGCTACTATGACCCTTGCGACAATGTACCTTGGGTTCCATTCACAACCTCTGTACAATTACCTCCCTTCCATTGCCAATTCATGGTTCACATGCTGTATAAACATTGCCCTGCACCGCTGAACACAGATATTTTTAGTCTCACACTAATTACGGAAGAACATGTTTGTGGTGACCCGCTTGATGACTGTGCTGAACTATACGCCTGGTTAAATGCGGATGATTCTCGCTACAAAGAGATTTATAATACTGCACTACTGAAGCTTGCAACTCTAAACTTCCCACATAATTATTTGACTAATCAAAGAGTCTGGTGTCCTAATGGCGATGATTACAGTATTCACACTTATATAGCCGGATGTACTAAGTTTTGTATTTATAATGATATGCGTTCTATTGGCTCTGGCGGTACCGGATTATCGTATATTGTACCGATCGATTGTGGAGGGGGTAATTGTTGTAAGGCGACTTATAGACTTTGTTACGATGTTGCTCATAATGAAATCGTAACCACACAGACTAGTGAACCAATAGGAATACAAACAGCTTGCCCTATTACACCTAATACCTGTAGTCCTGTATTTACTGTTCAAAATCCTCCAGCTGTAGGTGGAACATACGACGTACCTTTGTCACGAAGTACAGGATGTAGTCCTAATCCATGCCTTCCCTGAATTTATAATGATAATCTCAAAAAATATATGAATTTGTCGCAGATATTATTTATTACAATTCTTACTGTAGTCACATGTAATGTCCTAAACGCTCAATTGCCGAAATTTACAGAGCCGGTTAACTTTAAACAAATCAGCTATACACAACTTTCGGGTAACAGATGTAGTGTCATTATTCCTACCACAGACGACGGTATTCTACGAGCAGGATTAATCGATTCAAATAATGCTATAATTTCGAAAGTAGCTAAGACAGGTATCGTAGAATGGGAAACAGTACTCAATAAAGATTCGAGTATGGAAGTTCTTAACCTTTTTGAGTTAAATGATGGGAATTTTTTGGCGACCGGCTATCTATTTGCATCCGGGAATTCAATATTTCAGAACGAAGGAATTATTCATGCTGTTCTTTTGAACAAAAATGGAACAATAATATGGAAAATGCCTGTAGATACATCCGTTTCGCGGTATTTATATGTGTATAATCCAATAATCGTTTTGCCAGATAATCACTATACCGTACTTACTATTGATATTGCAAATTATACAACGAAGCAGCTTGTCCCAGCGCTACAGTTTTACGGTTCGAATGGATCAGTAGTGAAGAAAATTCTCTACGATTCTCTTCACTCTGAAACGATGAGTGTTTATCCTTTTCTCAAAGCAAAAGAAAATGGATTTATAGCTTTGCTCCATTGTGAATTAGGCGCGAAAACATTCAAACAATTACTAAGATTAGACAGCAATGGCTTAGTTCTTTGGAAAAAAGAATGGTATGATACTGAATACTCTCAATTCGGAGGGTGGAGTTCGGTAATCGAATCAAATGATGGAACGCTGTTTATCGCAACGACAGAGCCAAGGAATGGAGACACAAGCTATATCATTATGCGCAAATTTGATGGTAATGGAGAATTGCTTTTGAAGAAGCAATACGGTTCAAAACTATTCAATGCTGTAGCGCAAATGAAGGAAACACTAAATGGTGATATTGTAATCGTTGGCTATGGATTCAATGGTCCCCAAGGAGTTGGGGCTGATATTTCTTTATACAGAACTTCTAGATCCGGTAATCTTATATGGAAGGAATCTTTTGGTGATTCAACCAAAGGTGATTATGGAATGTCTATTTCGATAATTGATAACAATACATTTATTATAGGGATTGAAACCGGGAAAACTATAGAGTTAACCTCTCAACCCAAGCCATATCTAATCAAAATCTCAGACCTTCCATCTTCCGTTGAAGAGCAGACAGAATCTGCCGCTCTCACCCTCTCCCCAAACCCCACAAACACAAGCTTTACCATAGGCGGCATAGACAATATCGTATCTGTCAAGCTTATGAACAGTTTGGGTGTGGAGGTTGTTAGTCGTACGTCATTAGTACATTGTCATTTAAGTTTTGACAGAAAGCGCTATATTGTCATTTTTTTGGAGGAACCATGGCAAAATCTCATCTTCGATTGAGTAAAACAGATCGAACAGAATTACAAGCACTATCAAAACAGAATACCTTGTCGGTTAAGATTTACAAGCGGGTTTTATATCTGCTTGCCTTAGATGCCGGACGAACCTATCAATCAATTACGAAGGAATATTCGATAACGCCACCGGTACTTCGACGATTGATAGATAAATACAAAGCATTTGGTTTAACAGGACTTTACGACAAGCCCAGATCCGGTCGTCCGGTTGTTATTTCCGGCCAACAACGGGCACAAATCACAGCATTGGCGTGTAGTCAGGCACCCGAAGGCTATGCAAAGTGGTCGTTACGCTTACTCTCCGAGAAGATTGTCGAATTAGAGATTTGCGAGCATATTAGCCATGAGCATGTATCAAAGATATTAAAAAAAACGAACTTCAACCGCACCTGAAGCGCACATGGTGCATAGCAAAAGTTGACGGCATCTTCTTAGCCAAGATGGAGAAGATTCTTCAGCTTTATGCTCTGGAATACAATCCTGATTTCCCTGTTGTATGCTTCGATGAACGTCCCTGCTTTCTTATTGGCGATAGAGTTGAACCCATAGCGATGCAAACAGGCGTAGTGGCCAAGGAGCACTACTCTTACTCTAAGAACGGCTCCTGTAGTTTGCTTGCGATGATTGAACCTTTGAGCGGAAAACGCTGTGCTCAGGTCTATGATCAGCGAACAAAGAAAGAGTACACATTATTCATGCAGGAGATAGCTAAAGCATATCCAACGGCTCATAAAATAAGAGTAGTACAAGACAATCTTAACACGCACAACACGGGTTCATTTTACGAACATCTGCCTGCAGAGCAAGCATTGGCGTTGGCTGAGCGATTTGAATTTTACTATACGCCGAACTCCTCATCGTGGCTCAACATGATAGAAATTGAATTTTCAGCGTTAACGAAACAGTGTCTCAATCGTAGAATTCCAAACAAAGAAAAGCTAGCTCAAGAGATAGTTGCCATCATCAAACGCAGAAATGATAAAGCAATAAAAATTGAATGGCAATTCTCGATTAAGACCGCAAGAACAAAGATGGCAACTAAATATCAGAAGGTCAATCCTGATAATAGAACATCTGACAAAACTTAGATGACAATGTAATTAGTCGTAAGTGGTAAGTTGGAAGTGGATGTATCCGACCTGGCTTCAGGCATCTATTTTGTGCAGATGCGTACAGCGACCGGGATGTTTACTAAGCCGATAGTGGTAAGCCGATAATGAGGTGAGTATTTATCAACCTCTACTTACATAAATAGCCCATGAGCTGTACCTCATGGGCTATTGTCATACTGTGCCGCTTGTGCTGACAGGTTGAAGAAAACCTATCAGGACGTAGAGAGTGAATTGGATGCCGCTAGGCGACCATCTTCCTGACTAGACCCGGCTTCAGCTGGAGAAGGAAATGGTTGGTATTATAGGCATTTGCTCCTGTTCAACGGATTAAAATCCGTTGCTACAATTTGTTCGTTCCTAGCGGAACGTTTTGGTAGTTATTGATTTTTTAATGGATTAATTTCCTTCCAACGAATTAAAAATCCGTTGCTACAATTTGTTCGTTCCTAGCGGAACGTTTTGGTTGTTATTGATTTTTCTATGTATTCCCTTGGCAACGACGATACATCGAACCTACAACATCATCAATCAAATACCAAAAAGAGCCGGCGGCTCGACCCAAATTGTAGGGCTGGAATTTATTCCAGACCACAAACGCAGAGATTCCCTAAGTCCCTCACTTCACCGCCACTACCTCCTTAAACTGCGCCTCATACTGTTGCAGCGCCTGCAGCGCATTTTCATTGTCTTTGAAGTGAACCTTCAGCATATCATAGAGCTCCTGCGTGCGCGGGTCGGCGAGCGTGGTGAGGATGAGCACCGTATTAAACACCACATTCAGGTCGTCGGATTTCAGGGCTTGGCGCAGACGTTCGGCTACTGCCGGATAAATCGCTGCGCTTTTCTTGAACGAAACAATCGTCTCGGCCGCCGCCAACCGGAAATCCCAAATCGGTGTGGCGAGCGTCCAGCGCGGAGAATCAAGGTCGAGAAGTGCTTGTGCAGCAATGTCATACGCGCGGAGGTCAGCGAGTTCTTTAAACCCGTTGAGCGCGCTGATCAAACTTTGATTCTTCCACGACGGACGCTTTATTAACTGCACGAGAATATCATACACCGCCGGATTCTTGGTCTTGCCAAGCGCAATTGCCGCCGTATTAACGACTCTGTCGCTCGGGTCAGCAAGGCATTGACGGTACAGGTCCACATACCGCGCGTCCGCGGTCATCCCGAGAAAACGTATGGCGGTGGCGCGTATCCAGGAGGTCTCGGTCTTGATGAGCGAGAGGAGCATCTCCGTTGTCGGCGCGTCCAATGTCACCGGTTTGACGCTGGACATCGGTGCCAGCAGACTCTGCAATTGCCCAAGCGCATTGAATCGAAATCGCCAGTATGATTTCCCGGTAATTTCCTCCCGAAGCGCGGCGTATATTTCCATCTTGACACTGTCGGACGCTTCTTTTTTGGCGCGCGCGGTGAGCTCTGTCAGCGCAGACTGACGTCCCGTGATATCGGTATCATGGTGTAATTGATAGATGAGTTCGGCATTTGATTTTGCAAAGGAAATTTCTTTTATCCACGCACTTTCATAGTCAATGGTGATGAGTTTTGGCGGCTGAGGAAGATCGACAACAAACACATTATCCGCCTTGGGCGCAAGCGATACATGGTGAATTTCATTATCAATGGCAATATCCATTTTTCCTTGAAAATACTTCACTTGCGGAAATGCAACTGCTGTATCAATGACTTGTGTCTGCTGGAGAATGAGGATTAATTGTTGCTTGGCGGTATCATATTCTTGGGTCACGGTGAACTTCGGATGTCCGACTCCATAGACCCATTGATTAAAGAACCAATCCAACGATTCACCCGTTGATTCTTCGATAGCACGTTGAAAATTCTTGGTGGTGACGAGGCGCCCTTCATTGCTTTTGAGATAATACCGTATCCCTTTTCGAAAGCGTTCGTCACCGAGATGTTTACGCAGCAGATGCAGCACCGCAGCACCCCGAAAATATGGCGCATTACTATTGGTAAATGCCGTTGCATCACCGTATTTCGGATGCACTACCGGCTGCGCTGTACCGGAGGAAGCATCAAAAATATCAGTACTGAGATCAAAGCCATGCTGATAAAGCAGGAATTCCTCGCGACCGATTTTGTATTCAGCATACATCTCCGAAAAGTACTTCGCGAATGCTTTGGTGAGCCAGCAATGTCCCCAATCGGCGGAGGCGACCGTTCCACCGAACCATTGCTGCGCCAGTGATTCACCTTCAAGTCCGTCCCAGAGATAAAGAAAGTCGGCATGCGTGCCCTCATCGTCGATCATATTCTCCGTCTGCGTCGCCATCCCGCCCGTAGGCATTCCCCAGGGAATATCCTGCACAAATACTTGAGAATACGATGGATACGGGTATTTCACGCTGGTGTAATCGGCGAAAAATTTCATCATATCCGGGAGACGTTCGACACTTGCCCGCGTCGCCTCGACTTCATCAGGGTAACAGTAATTCAGGAGCTTCACGCCGAGCGTTTCCTGCTGCACGAGCGCATAGTCGCCGATAACAAACGCGAGCTGATGACTCGCATGCGGCAAATCCTGATGATACGAGAACGCACGAGTGCCGCCGTCCAATTCCTCAATCCGCCCCTGACGTCCACTTGCAACAACTATCATCGGACGCTCAACCGTTATCCGTAACTCACTCGTATGCAAGGCGTTCGGCGTGTCGTGGCATGGATACCAATACCGCGCTGCACCGGGTTCGGTTGACGTCCACACCTGCGTTTTTTTCCGGGGTTCAGCCGGCGTACCACCCAAAAACCGTATCCCTTTTCCATTACTTCCTGCGAGATTATAGGGGTCGGTGGCATTCATCCACTTGGTATGATACCGCACGATAAGTGTGATATTTTCTTTGGCATTATACACTCTATTCAGGTCAATTTCGAGACCGCCATCGCGGTCACCACCGTCGTACGTGAATTTCAACGCCGTACCATCGGGCAAGGTCACCGACTCAATTGAAAGCATACCGGCATCGAGGGAAATACTCGAAGTAGGCGAATTGATTGCGCACCGCAGCGTTGCAGTGCCGACTGCCTGCCGCTTCACAAGGTCAATTTTCAAATCTAGAGCGATATGGAGGATAGTTGCCGTAGGAATGGGAGTTGAAGTGGCAATCGTTTGTGCCGATGCGTCAGGAACAATCGTAGAGAGCATGAGTGTAAGTATTATTAATAAATAGAACATAGTATTGTTTGTTTAATAAATGCGTAATAGCAATGGTAGAACGAAATTATCGAATCTGTGCGAGAACATTCCGACGTAGGGGCAATCCCTTGCGGTTGCCCCTACCGATGGGTTTTGAATTGTTGGGGTTGACATTGTTAAATACACCTCTGTTCGGGGCAACCGCAAGGGGTTGCCCCTACCGGTGGGCTTTGAATTGTCGGGGTTGACATTGTTAAATACACCTCTGTTCGGGGCAACCGCAAGGGTTTGCCCCTACCGTGGGTTTTGAATTGTCGGGATTGATTTTGCAAAATACACCTCTGTTCGGGGCAACCGCAAGGGGTTGCCCCTACCGTGGGTTTTGAATTGTTGGGATTGATTTTGCAAAATACACCTATGTTCGGGGCAACCGTAAGGGTTTGCCCCTACTGTGGGTTTGTAGGTTCTTTCGAAATATCACTTTTTATTCTTAATCCGACTAATCTGACGTTCGCTTGTAAGTCCGCACAGTGCAGCTACCTGCGATTGTGAGAGGTCAGAATTCCGCGTGAGCTGTTCGATCTTTTCCTTGCGCAGGCGGGTGATGTATTGATGCACCGTGAGCGAGGTTTCTTTTTTGAAGATTCGGGTAAAATTCCGTTCGCTCATTGCGGCGATATCGGCGAGGTCGCCGATGGTAAACTTCTCGTGGAGGTGTTCGTGCAGCCAGTCCTGCACTTTATGAATCCCGGCGTGGATGTGATTGCGGAAACTCAGGAGTTCGCTGTGCTGCGTCGTATTTCCATTCCGCCGACTATAAATCACCATTTCCCGGGCGACTTTATGAGCAAAATACTCGCCGTTCATTTCTTCGACCAGGTAGAGCGCAAGGTCTATTCCTGCGGCAATACCGGCGCTGGTATAGATTCTGTCATCTTCTGTAAAGAGAACATTGTCAATCACTTGCACTGTTGGATACATTTGCTGTAATTCCGAAGTTCGCTTCCAGTGTGTGGTGCATTTGCGACCGTCGAGCACACCGCTTTCGGCGAGAGCAAACGCGCCGCTGCATATACTGCACAGGCGAATTCCGCGCTGCCGGCAGTCTCGGATCCATTCAAAGAAATCGGTGCGGCTGCGGAATTCCGGTGACTGCAGGTAGGAGAGTTCAGCACCGGGAATAATCACAAAATCGCCTTCGGTAAGCGATACATCCCGGAAATTCTGCACCGCACCAAACGGCAAAGCGGCAGACGTCGTAACAGTATCAGTGCAGCTACAGTATTGAACGCGCATGTCGGCGCCATACCCAATCGCTTCAAGAAATACCTGATCCGGACCGGCAAGGTCCATGAGATGCACATGCGGCAAGAGCACAAAAAGAATAGTAGTCATAAAGAGGAGAATAATGAATGTAACATTGCAAAATTACAATACTTATCCTACTCTATCAAGACAAATACCGGACATATCCGGCCAAGTGGAATGTTTTCTCCAATAAGCGACAGAATCAGACATTCTCAGGTAGTATGCACTCATTTTTACGTCGGTGCAGCAAGATTCAGAAAAGAACTATCTTACCGTGTAATTAACTTTTAATTGTTGTGGTTACATACTTTTTTTTGTAAATTTGCGACGATGGTATATAAAATTTTACATCTTTGTAACTTGTTAATTGGGAGACAATTATACGTTTTGACTCATCCTACTTCTTTTCGGACTCTTTTCATACATTGATCACCAATCATCAAGCCGTGAGCCGAGCGTAATAGTCGGACATCCTATCCGGGCATGAAGCTCAGCACGAGGGCTCTCCCGCAGACAAGATTAGTGTACTACAAGTATGTACTTACCGGTTCAATTCATAATTTCCTGAATGTTATCCGGTTTCACCGGTACAGCGGGACAATTCATTCCTGCATTGTATGTAATTCATTCTACCGGCGGACGTTGATTCCGCGTTAGGTATAGTAAAACAATCAAGTTATGAGGTGTGTATGGGAAAGAATTTACAGGTTGCCGTGTTAATAGTGCTGAGTATAGTGGTAAGCGGAAATGCTATCAGGTGCGGTAACTTAGTATAAAGCATGTTTGGTTGTGCTACCATTTTCTCGCGTTCTTAGTTTGGCGTAGAGTATAGAAATAGTGGTACAAGACTAATTAATTAATACTTCAATAGTTTATACGAGGTGGAAGAATGAAACTGTTTTTAAAGCGCATAGCTCTACTCACATACTGCACAATAGGATCGGTCTTGTTGATGACCTGTGCTGAAACTAATCAACCCACTGTTTTTGATACTAAGGAAGGAACAGTTTTTTTTAGGATTGAGAACTCAGATGTTTCAAGTGGTTTTACCCCAACTAGTGTTGCTGACGGCGGTACTACAATATACTATGTTTCTAAATCAGGTGAATCAAGCTTTAAGATCGCTCTTGATGAATATAACAAAGAATCCGACTTATACCTTCGAAGTAAAAACGTCGAATGGAGCGTAAATCCTTACCCGGTTCCTACCATGATTATAAATGGTTTGAAACTAACATTAACTCCTGAAATTACGAAGGATGAGAGCTATACTACTTTGAAAGTAACAGCCGATGAGAGTCAACTTGTTAATATAAAGTATGAATATCGAGTTATCGGCAAATCTAAAACTTCAAATATAGAGCATTATTTCAACTTTCACGTATCGGTTAATTTCCCTCTTCCAAAACTCACTCCTCATTTTCAATTCAATTCATTGGTTATTGCGCCGGGTGAAACAAAGACCAACCTGGTAACATTTGATGACATCAAGCCCGGTCAAAGCTATAGAATAGATCATAAGACCAACAACAGTGACTTTCTCAAGGATTCGTGGGTATCGACCACTGATAATATCTTTACCACTGACAAAAACTCAGCTACATGGAGTGTTGCCGTGCCGGCATCGGCGAATCCGAATATTGATGATGAAGGAGTAAATCTTTATCCGACTTTTCTTAATACGAACAAGTTGATAGAATTTGACGGAAATCAAAATGGTTTTTTGGTCTATATCGCCGGTTATACGGTTCAATCAATGGAGGTAAAGGGCGGTAATTCCGTAACATTCGGTGACACGGCTAAGATTTCGGTTAACTATATAGTCAATGGTAACGGTACATTTACACCGAAGATTACTCCTCCGGGTGTCATTACTGCCGATATGCTGGATATTATCATGCCGGCGATCGAACAGGATATAACAACTCAATACGGCAAACGCTTAGTAAAAGTCATCTACTATGTCTTTTTCAAAAAGATGCCGACCAATAAGAATGTTACGTTTGCAGTAGGTGGTGATATTACCTACGGGAAAGCAGTTCCGAAGCAGCTAACTATTACATTAAAATAGTACTTGGAGAGTTGAGAAGTGATACTTCATCAGGCATTCTCGAAGCTGCCACATGTCGCCTTCCGCACTACCGGATGACATGTGCGGATATGGTATGAGAGAGTGCGTGCAGACGTAGGCTCGTAGTACTTCATTCCATATAGCGTTCTAAAAAGTACGTTCGCAGTAATCCCTTGCCTTTGATATCCATTTCCCCGCGTTCAATAAATTGTAGAGATGTTGCATGTAGAGACGTTGCATGCAACGTCTCTACGGCATGTTTAAATTCTTCCGACACATGAATTTTGCCGGGCTCGCCGTGCGATTCCATTCTGCTTGCCGTATTAACAGCATCGCCCCAGAGATCGTAGGCGAATTTCCGTTCACCAATCACTCCCGCCACCACGCTGCCGCAATGCAAACCCATGCGTATCGTTACGCCAATACGATCCGGTGTGAATCTAAATTGACGTATGGCATCGCGTACTTCCAGAGCAAAAAGTGCCATTCGTTCTGCGTGGTCTGCCCGTACTTCCGGCACACCGCATACTGCCATATAAGAGTCGCCGATGGTCTTGATTTTCTCGATGCTATGCCGCTCTGCCAAGCGGTCGAGTTCGGTAAATATGGAATTCAGTCCCGCCACTAATTCCTCCGGTGATATTCGCGATGAAAGCTTGGTAAAGCCAACTATATCCAAGAAAAAGATGCTTACCATCGGGAAGGATTCGGCGATAGTCTTCTCACCGCCGATGATTCGCTCGGCTATCGACACGGGAAGAATATTATGGAGGATGTGTTGTGTAGCGCTATGCCGGGCTCTTTCGACGACAAATTGCTTGTCGAGTTCGGCAGTCCGCCTCTCAAATTTAATTCTCTCTGCTGAGAGTTTGGCATTTTCCTTTGCATTGGCTTTTTCGAGTTCCTGATGTTTCTCCATCGCCCTATACGCTTGCTCCCATTGCCGCTGCTCAGCGTACAACTCTGTGATCTGCGAATAGAGCTTTACCGATTGATGATGAGCGCCTGTTACTTCATTTAATTGAATTGCCTGCATATAGTACTGTTCAGCTTTTGCAGGGTCATATTCCGTAAATTCCTTACTGGAAAATAGGGCACCCAGATGTCCGAGCAATACTGCTTCATGCTGCTTGGAGGGATAAGTGCTGTAAATTGCGGCTGCCTCGAAAAGGTACTGCTTAGCTTCTTCATATCTGTTCAATTGAATATAAATTGCTCCTGCATTGAAAAGATGGAATGCTTTATCTACTTCAGCAGCGGAGTCGTTGAGTGCGATAGATTCAAGAGCATAGTGCAATGCTTTATCAAAATGACCGAACTGCGCATACGTGGCGCTTAGATTCCCGATAATTTCCACAAGAAATACCGGATATTCTTCATTCCTCGCGATATCTTCTGCTTTTTGATACCAATAGAGAGCATTTTCTAAGTCTCCTATCTCTCCATAGAGATTGCCGAGGTGCATTCCGGCAGACATCACTCCTCGTGAATCCTCGGCTTTTTCATAAATAACAAGGGATTTATTCCACCATTCGAGCGCATTGTCGAAGTCTCCTACATAATAATAGACAATTCCAATGTTGATTGCAACATTCCCGCACGCGACGTTATTTCCATTTTGGCAATGGACATCATACGCTTGATTGAAATAAAACAGTGCCTGACTATAATCAGACAACCGACCATATATTTTCCCGATATTACCGGCACAAAGAGCTTGTTCATTTTTCAAACTATCCGATACTGCTATCTCCATTCCTCTCAAATACTGCTCAAGTGCTTGATCAATATCCCCTGATATTTCAAATAGAAAGCCAAGAAGATTACGGCAGTAGATACGGGTTTTCCTCTCGATATCCTCCCTTTCTGCGATTGTTTTTGCTGTCGGCAGCGCCTGTTCATACTTGCCTTCTTTGCTAAGCATATAGCATAATTGAATTTGAAGATGAACAAATAAACTCAATTCATGGTCAATTCCATTACTTGCTGTACTTCCAAAACGCTGCAGTGCATCGACAAGAAATGCTTTTCTCTCTTCGGGCGAAGCATTACCCACACATAGTTGCTCGTATTCGAGCAATGTTTGTTCGATGTCTGTACTGTTCATAAGAGCTCTATTGTAATAATTTTTCAACGGATTAATATCCTTTCAACGGATTAATATCCTTTCAACGGATTAAAATCCGTTGCTACAATTTGTTCGTTCCTAGCGGAACGTTTTGGTATCTATTGATTTTTCAATGTATTCGACAACGATACATCAAACCTACATCATCCATCAATCAAATACCAAAAAGAGCCGGCGGCTCGATCAAAATTGTAGGGCTGGAATTTATTCCAGACCACAAACGCAGAATTTGGCTAAAGCCTTCTTTTCTAACTATTTCCTCCAGCTGAAAGCTGGAGTCTAGTCAAGGGAAAATTTACGTCCGGATGAATTGAATCGAGACTTTTCTGATTGGCTATCTTGTAAGCGTTTTATCTGGAGTATTTACGTTCAGTTCTAAGATCTGACAGGACTAAAAATACAAGGTTCTTCATTTCTTATAAATTGGTATTGGTGGTGCATTAGGTGGAAGTTCTATTTTCACTTCTTGAATGAGCGCAATCTTCCCCTGATTATTTACACCAAAAATAAAACTATAATTGTGGTTTTTTACTTCGAAATATTTATTCAGCCCTTGCACTCTAAATACTATTGTTCTATTTCTATTTGGATAAGGAATTACTATATAATCAGTTCCTTTAAACAATACTTTCAATCTATTCCAATTAACTTTTTGTGTTCTCTCTTGTGTAGTTGGTATTACCTTCCCTGAAAACTCAAAAGTTACCGTATCATTGAAAATCTTTTTGTTAAAAAGGGAAGTATTAATTTCCCTCTCCAATTCCTTAACAAAGTTATCAGCATTATTTCCGCTTTGTGCACCGTAGCACGTAAAGCATAACAAGGCACTGACAAAATATAGTACATACTTTTTCCTCATGCGACAATTTCCTTTCTGAAAAGTCCTAACACTACCTGTAACTCCTTGATTTTATTTTGCCCTACCGTATCTTCTCATCATTTTATTTTAAATTGCGCGTAATAATGTGTTGGGTAGAATGAATTGTTAAAAGACTTTCCGGAGTGGCAATTATACAACCGTTTTATCAGCAATTATTTACGTTTAAATAAATGTGTAAATCGGATAGAAGGTTATTCCTACCACATGACATCTTCAGTGTATTCTTTTCCCGAATAATCTTTGAATTCTCGCACTTTTTTGTATTCAAGCGTACGAATATTGATTTCCCATACTGATGATTGTTCACTCCATGGATCAATTAGAATTTCCACGGTATTGGGGTCTTTATATCGCAAGGAATGTATCTCTTGTAATTCTGAGATTCTGACGAATTTATTTTCTTTCCAAAATGAGAGGTGCTGACCGGCAATTATTACCCAACTATTATCTTCAGCGATTATACCGCAAGAAGCATCACCATAGAAATCATCCTCAGCCAGTATAGTACCGGTTGCTTTATCGACAATAAACGCATTCTCAAATTCACTAACAAGTTGCAGTTGATTTGTTTCGTAGAGTATTTTCATTGGAATATTTTATGAAACTCATTTTTCTATTAAAGTGAGGAATGAATGTGTGTGTTTACGAGAATGTCGGAAAGTTTTACAGTTATACCATTTATGCCGTTGATGTTGATAAGATATCATCCGCCCAACGCTCATGTTCAGATATATCAACAGCAAAACCAGCACACATTAATAAATCCCTCCAATCTATCTTCGCAAGCTCAATCGCCTGTAGAAAATCATGCTCATTGCCATCCGCAATTTTGAGCACCGCAAATCGAAGTCTTTCAATAGTTTCTGGCGAACTATTTTCACAGAAAGGAAGATTATCACCACATTCATGTTGAAGTATATGAGAGATTTGTTTTACGATTGTGCCAGTAAACAATCTATCAATAAGTTGTTCTGTTTTGTGAGTTAATGGTATCATAGGAGGATTAATTTTTAAGCGAATGTTCTACAAAGTATCCCTTCTCCAATATTTCATCAACCAAAACCGAACCGATAAATACCCTATACCACACACAAATAAAGCTCCGAACATTCCATTTTTCCACGGAGATTTACTTGTACTATATGTCTTGGTTTTCGAATCGTAGTAGCCGAACCAGTCATGTTTTGCATATACTACTAACGTGTAGTTTCGAGGATATCCCGAAGTAACCCCTTCTTTCGTACCACCGGTGATAGTGGGCTGTTCCTGATAGTTGTAAGAATATTGAATATATGATGCTTGCATCGTATCATCTACATTATCAATATTCGCTTTTTCCGGATAGGTCTCAATTTCCCAAATATAAAACTCCCGCGTCGAGGGTAATCGATTGTTGAGTTTCTGATAAGTTGTAATAAAAGAAATAGCCGGTACAAGCTCCGTGGCTACATACGCATTGTCGCTCTCAATCACTTGTGGAATAGATACAACTATCATGGTCACACCATACAGAAGTAAAGCTATCCAAACTACGGTAAGCGACTTATAGAATATGTTCATCGAATAGTTCGTGAATGAATGGAAGGGAATCCCATTTTCATCCCCCATTTCCTCCAGCTGAAGCTGGAGTCTAGTCAATGGATTTTATCTTCCCACCACCACCGACCTCCACACCACGTCCCCATTGCTCAGCACGATACGCATGGAATACATGCCACTTGCAAGCGCCGACACATCGAACGCACCGGTCGTGCTCTCGGGCGTTACGGCTGTGCCAAGCGTCGAGTAGAGTGCGAGGCGCGCGCCGGAATATTCATCCGGCATTTGCACGTACAACATAGTTTGCGCGGGATTCGGATAGATGATAATGCCCTTGCTCTCTGCCTGCTCGTCCACGCCGCTTACGCTTGGGATATTGATATTGTCGATGTACCAGCCGTCGTCATGTTTGGTAAAATTCGACCAAAAACGGAAACGGACGATGGCCGTGTCGGCGTTCTTTATGGTGAGGAGTTCGGGTTTCCAGTCCTGCCCATTGAGCGCGCCGTCTTTCCATGGCGCATAATTGCTATTGTTATACGCAGCAAGCACTTCCCACTGATTGCCGCCATCACGCGAGACCTCGACGAATGCCGTGTCTGTGGGGTCAACAATCGCCGCATGCCAGAAACTCATCGCAATATCACCGGTGCTTTTTGATACAGGAAAAAGCATGAACGTGTCGCGCGCGCGGCCGAGGTATTGTCCGCTTGGTGACTCCGAGAGCGAACCCGTCGGACTCTTCGCAAACGAAGCAATTCCCCATTTTTCACTCATGTAGTATTTCGGGAGCGGCACCGCGTCGAATTGCTCGGTGAACGTGGGAGTTATTACACCGGTGTAGCATAATACTTCCCCTGTACGGTCACTGAGATTCTCCGGCGTCGAACCGTCCTTGATGGCAATTGCGTAGCGATACCAACCGCGGGCAGGTGGATTGTCGGTAATCGTAACAATCTTTCCTGTATCCGTTTGCGCGACTTGCGCGTCACCCGTATAGACAGAATCCCGATAAATTGCCACCTTCGAGAGATTCACGAGCGGCGTGATACCGTCGGCGCGGACATTCGGCACTTTAATCGTAATATTCACATGATTATCCGCATTGCCCTTCGCTGAAATGAGCGTGCCGCCCGCCGGCTGACGCGCCCCACCGGAAAATGCCGATGCTAGTCGTGCAACGCTTGTATCCTGCGACGTGGCAACTTTGATAGAATACTCATACTTGGTAAATGGCGTGAGCGCGGTGTCAGTGTAACTGCTAACATTCGAAGCAAGCGAACCAAGGAATGTAGCACCTCGATACAGTAAGAATGTAAATTCCGAAGGATTCAGTGGTTGACCAAAGGCACGACTCGTCGGCGCTCCCCAGGTAAGCTGAATTGTCGTCGGTGCTTGCGGAATTGTTGATGCAGTAAATGGATTAGCAGGATTGAGCGCCCGCGTGTTGACAATTGCCGTGTAGGTGTCGTTGTCGGTGCCGGTGGTAGCATTCCGCATATCAACCCACGAAGGATAAATCATCCCATTATGAAACGCGCATCCCGAATAATCACCGGCAAATGCATTGCCTTGGAAGGGATTGCGGCGCAGGTCCGAACCCACGTCGCCGACTCTGCGGTCTATCCACGTATCACCACCATCATTCGAATAACTTACATAGCAGTTCGAGAGCAGATTTTGCGGGTCATCGCGGCTATCGAGATACATAATCGCGAGGTCACCATTTGTTCGGTCAATGGCAATCCATGCCCAAAATTGATCATTGGTTGTGTCCGAATGCACAATCTTCGGCGTCGTCCATGTAGTGCCGCCATCGTCTGACCGGGAGAAATAGACATTCGGCGTTTCATCGGCGGCCCATGCAAGATATAATCTTCCTGGATGCTTCGTGCCGATATCGCACACCATCGACGGGTAACTCTCCACCCGCACAACACCCTTGAGCGTATGGCGCACGCCTTCGGGAATTTTCCGCGCAACGCCAAGTGGCTTATAGGTTTGGATAATCGACGGCGCGCTGAAGGTTACGCCGCCGTCCATCGATTTGGAGAATCCTATGCTGTGTTTTGGACCGTAATTCCAGATTGTATAGACTTCCCCGTTTTTCCCGGTAATGACTAATGGAAAACTTTGTCCGAAGGTCGTATCCTCGGACGAACCGCTCAGACGGGCACTTGCATTGACGGGAACGGACCATGTATTCCCGCTGTCTGAGGAATGCGTTACCACAATCTGCGTCGCCGAGTCGCGCGCAGTCACACGTTTCCATGGCGTGTATAAGCGTTTGTAATATGGAGAGGTTGGAGAATTATCTACGACGACATAGTACTTATCTTCGAACGACGAATCGGCCGTCTGCGCGCCCGTATGGAGAATCACCGGTATATGCGTTTTCCAGGTCTTGCCTTCGTCGGTCGAACGCGAAATCATCACTCCATTTTCCGGACTCGCTGCCGAACGATTCCCAAACACGCCGTACATGAGATACGCTGTCCCATCATTAGCAAATGCAACAGATGGGTCATTCCCGGCAGTCCACCCGGTGAAGGGCTTACCGAGATTGATGTTTTTCCAAGTCTTGCCGCCATCTGAGGAGACATACACCCATGCTGACGAACCATTGCGATAGTCGACGGCGGAAGCGATGATATTCTTGGGATTCTTGGGGTTAACGGCGATGGATGATTCGTTTTGCACCGGCAATTGATCCGCTTCAGGAGCGATTAGATTCACATTTTCAAAAGATGAAATATTCTCCTCCGTAGAGAGTAGTCTCGGGATTTTATGGTCGCTCCACGGTAAAAGCGGTGGCTCAGTATAGCCCACCGGCGTCGGGTGCGCCCATTCCATCCACCGGCGATGCGCTTCGCCGGTACGCTCATTATCCCACTCTTCACGCTGAGCAAACGCTCCGGTTACTATGGTGAATACTGCTATCGACAATGTAATGTATTTTTTCATATAATTCTTTGATAATAAATAGATTATGTTTCTGTTGCTTATATTCCGGGCGTTCGCTTGCGGTCACCCTTGCCGTCCAGGCCAACAGGATTTTAACGCAAAAGGCGCAAAGGGCGCTAGAGTTCGCTATTGCTAAGTGGGCGCAAATTACCATTTTCTCTGCTTTTTTATGGGCAAACATGTATTTTTGCAGGTTATTAATCCTCAATTTTTCAATTTTTTTACCAAAAATTCTATGCATACACCTCTGCACATTCTCAATTCCGTGTTTGGATTTGAGAGCTTTCGATTAGAACAGGAAAAAGTCATTTCTACTGTTCTCCGCGGCGAAGATTGTTTTGTTCTTATGCCCACCGGCGGCGGTAAGTCGCTGTGCTATCAGATCCCCGCACTCTGCCTCGACGGACTGACGGTCGTAATTTCCCCGCTCATCGCGCTCATGAAGGATCAGGTCGATGCCCTTCGCTTGAACGGCGTGGCGGCGGTATTTCTCAATTCATCGATGGATGAAGGCGAGCAAAATTCGGTGATTCAAGGACTGCGCAATAAATCCTACAAGCTGCTCTATATCGCGCCGGAACGTCTCTTTTCGGCAGGATTTATTGACTTTTTATCGACGTGCGGCGTATCGCTGTTTGCGATTGACGAGGCGCACTGTATCTCGCAGTGGGGACACGATTTCCGTCCCGAATATTTGCAGCTTTCGGCGCTCAAAATACATTTTCCGAGTGTGCCGGTGATAGCGCTCACGGCGACTGCCGAGACACTGACGCGGAAGGATATCATTGAGAAGCTCGCCCTGCGGCATCAGAATATTTTTGTGAGTTCGTTCAACCGACCCAATATCACCTATACCGTTCTCCCCAAACACGATACCTACCGTCAGCTCAAGAACTATCTCCTCTCGCGTCCGAATGAAAGCGGTATAATTTATACACTTTCGAGAGCCAGTGCGGCTGCACTTGCCGATGACCTTGCCGCCGATGGATTTTCGGCATTACCGTATCATGCGGGGCTGGATACGGCGACCCGTACCAAACACCAAACGCTGTTTCAAAAAGACGATATTAAAATTATCTGCGCGACGATTGCCTTCGGCATGGGAATCGATAAGTCTAATGTTCGCTTCGTGATACACTACGACCTTCCCAAAAATATTGAGGGGTATTACCAGGAGACGGGTCGTGCCGGACGGGACGGACTCCCGAGTGATGCGGTGCTGTTTTTTAGCGGCGGCGATGTGATGAAGCTCCGTAAATTCTGCGAAATCGAAGGGAATCCCGAGCAAACGCAGATCCTCAAGCGTAAATTACAACTCATGGCGGATTATTGCGAGACGCATACCTGCAGGCGGCAATGGCTGCTGCAGTATTTTGGCGAGGAATTTCCGTCTTTCTGCGGCGCGTGTGATGTGTGTCTCACGCCGCATGAAAAAATTGACGGCACGGTCGTCGCACAGAAAGTGCTCTCGGCGATTCTCCGCACGGGAGAGCGATTTGGGATTGGGTATATAATTGATATTTTACGGGGAATTAACTCTCCTAAAATCAAGCTCGAACATCTCAATATCAAGACCTTCGGCGCCGGTCGTGACATGAGCGCGAATGCCTGGCGGGCGTATATCAAAGAACTCATTACGCTCGGCTATATACGTCAGACAGATGACCAATATCCGATCTTGCAGCTCACCGACAAAAGTCGTGATGTGCTTTTTGCCGGAGCGAAGGTCGAGCTGACGAAGCCCGAAGACAAGCCGCAAATCGTTCCCGCCGAACGTGCCAAGCGTGACCGTACGGGCATTTCTCCCGCGCAGGCAGCACAGGAAGCGCAGGACAAGCTTCTCTTCGAACGTCTCCGCACGCTCCGCCGCAGTATTGCCGACCGGGAGAATGTACCTGCATTTATGGTGCTCAGCGATGCAGTACTTGTCGAACTCGCCGCATATATGCCACACTCAATGAGCGAACTTGCTCAAATATCAGGATTTGGCGAAGTAAAGCTGGCGCGGTACGGTTCGGACTTCCTCGATGAAATCATTGCCTACTCTTCCGAAAATGGACTGCACTCACGCATTCATCTCAAGGCGCAGAAGCGGCAGCGTATGACGCAGTCCGAACGTGATATCCGCAGGAAATTTGACACCAAGCGTGCGTCGCTGGAATTATGGCGGGAAGGTAACTCGGTTCAGGATATTGCTGTCCTCCGTCAGCTCGCGCCCTCGACAATTATGGGTCATCTGACGACCTATCTGACGTCGGGTGAAGTGAATATTACCGAGCTCGTCCCCGAGGACAAAATCGAGCGTATAAGGGCGGCAATAATCCGGCATAACTATTCTCCTGAGAATGCAATTACGCCACTGAAAGAAGAGCTCGGCGAGGATATAGACTTTGGAGAAATCCGCGCCGTACTTGCAGCTTTATAGGCGATTTTTCGGTAATTTTACGGTGATAACAGGCGTTTATGGCACGCTGTTTTTTATGATTTGTTATGATTTCCGCTGTTGATTCAATCATTCTTTATCATACAAAATCATACAAATCAGCGTGCTATTCTTCAAAATGGCGCGCTGATGACGCTGATTTTTTATGATGTTCGCTGATGCTTCAACATCATTCTTTATCATACAAAATCATACAAATCAGCGTGCTATTCTTCAAAATATAAAGACATCATGCAACACATCTCCTCCGTTCTCCGTTCGCAATACACGGCATCGCTCAAGATGCTTAGACACTCTATAACTGCATGTCCCGACAGTGCTTGGCACAACGCTGCCGATGGCAATCGCTTCTGGCATATCGCTTATCATACCTTATTTTACGTAGCGTTCTACCTCTCTCCAAGTGAAGAGCAGGCAGTGCTGTGGAAAAAATGCCGTCCGTATTATGAGGATTTAGGGAAATTACACGATGTGCCGGAGTATGATGTGAATAACAACATCCCCTACTCCAAAGACGAACTCTATGAATTCATGGACTTTATCCTCGCGCGGCTGGATGTGGCATTCGAAGAAGTGCCTTTGGACGCACCGAGCGGTTTTCCGTGGATTTCGTTTGATAAATTACAACTCCACATCTATAATCTGCGGCATTTGCAGCATCACACAGGACAATTAACCGAACGTATTAAACAATTGACCGGTAAGGGAGTAGCTTGGGTGGGTAAGGGGTAAGTTGTATCCAATACTGTTAACTAAAGAAGAAATAGGTAAGTAATTGAACAATCCGACAAGTTCAGTGTGACTATAACCCGTTAGTCAGACTGAGCTTGTCGAAGTCTCAAACACAATACCAAATTTTAAGTTGACAGCATTAGATTTGAATCCCCTATCGCGCATTTTGCCTTAAAACACAATCAGTATTTTTCACGAATAAGTACATTGATGATACGAATAATAACAATACTCCTCATGCTCTGCGCAAGCATAGAATATTCAGCTCAAGCATCTGAGAATACACCACATGCGCTCATTCTCACGGGCAGTCCGCTGACTCCGTTTGGGAAGGTGGAATATCGGTATCAGTTCGGTTCGGCAATTGCGATAAAAACAGGTTTTGCGGTGGGGACGGTAGGAATTCGGGTGGATCCTTTTTTACCATATCCGAATGGAGGAACTTTCTACGAAGAAAAAACGTTACTTGCGACACCGCTTGTATGTAGCTTCCCCCTGAATGATGGTGACAATCCTATTTCTTTGTCATTTGGTGGGTTAATAGTATTTCAACCCGAAGCGTTTCGCAAGACTGATGAGAGTGGTCCCGGCTTTGACGCTGCATTCTCCTTTGGTGGTGATTGGCGGTATGTCATTCCAGCCACTAATTGGTTCGTGTCGGTCGAAGGAGCAGCATATTTCCTTTTGGGTGAATATCCTTCGGGGCGGAAAGTTTCTCGATGGCTTGGCGCTGGAATTGGTTGGAAATTCTGAGCGTAGGGAACAATTTATCGCAACCTCAGCGTGCTTTGCGGTTGAAAATCAAACAGTATTTTTCACATACAAATACAACAATGATTCGAATAGTAACAATACTCCTCATGCTCTGCGCAAGCATAGGATATTCAGCTCAAGCATCTGAGAATACACCACATGCGCTCATTCTCACGGGCAGTCCGATTTCTCCGTATGGGAAATTGGAGTATCAAGTGCGGATTGCACAGCACTTTGCTGTTAAAACAGGAATTCTTTTCGGGAAAATAGGAGTTGCTGAGGAAGATTTCTGGTTTGGAACGCCAGTCAAATATTACAATGAAAATTTAGTTGCTTCTCCAATTTTGATCAATGTTCCGCTAAACTCCGGAGATAATCCGCTTAGTATTTCAGTCGGTGGGTTATTAATTTATACTCCACAGCAATTTTTTTATAGTGATTATGTAGAATCCGGTTTTAAATGGAGATACTCAGCAGGAGCGAATTGGCAGTATTCGATTCCAGACTCTCGTTGGTTCGTAGTACTTGATGGAATGCTCTATTTTAATCTTGGAGAATATCAATCAAAAAGAACAATTTCCCCATGGCTTGGCGCTGGAATTGGTTGGAAATTCTGAGCGTTGGGAACAATGTATTACAACCTCAGCGTACTTTGCGCGCCTTCCCTTTGCGCACTTTGAGGTTAAAAAATGGTTCTTTGACAATTGTTGTGTAACATCTAATTTAGAACGTAGGGGCGAATCGCATTCGCTCTGGTCGTGCTAGGGTCAAGGGCGAATGCAATTCGCCCCTACGATGGAATAGGAAGACCAAACCACAACAATTGTCAGAGAACCCAAATAATCTTCAAAAACGCCTGGACGGCAAGGGTGACCGCAGGCGAGGGGTGGAAGATGCAGAAGAGAACAAAAAATATCAATTATCCTTATTAACTTTAGTATTATCATGTCTTTAACTACAGAAATAGCGCGTCGGCGCACACTTGCCATTATCTCGCACCCGGATGCGGGGAAAACGACATTAACCGAAAAATTACTGCTCTACTCGGGCGCGATTCGCAAGGCGGGTTCGGTCACGGGCGGGAAGCACACGACCACTACCTCAGACTGGATGGCGATCGAACAGCAGCGTGGTATTTCGGTGTCATCGAGTGCGATGCAGGTGGAATACGACGGAGTGTTGCTTAATATTCTCGATACTCCCGGTCACCAGGACTTCTCGGAGGACACGTATCGAACGCTCATGGCGGTGGATTGCGCGATCATGCTCATCGATGCCGGTAAGGGTGTTGAGGAACAAACGGTGAAGCTGTTCAAGGTGTGTCGGGATCGTGGAATTCCGATTATCACGTTTGTCAACAAAATGGACCGTCCTGCGCTTAGTCCTTTTGAGGTAATGGATAACGTCGAAAAAGTGCTTGGGATTATTCCTGTTCCGCTCACGTTCCCCGTGGGCGATGGTCCGGATTTCCGGGGTGTCTATGAACGTGAATCGAAGCAATTCCACTCGTTCGAGCGCACGGTCGGCAATGCGTATATGGCGCCGGTGACGATTTCGGATATTCATGATGAGCATATCCGCGCTTCGCTTGGAGCGAATTTTCATGCTAAGCTTGTCGAGGATTTGGAAATGGTCGAGGTGGTGCTGCCGCAGTTCAATCGCGAGGATTTTTTGAATGAAAAGATCACGCCGGTGTTTTTTGGCAGTGCGATTACGAATTTTGGAGTGGAGAATTTCCTGCAGCATCTGACATCGCTTGCGCCCGAACCTCAGGGAATGGAAACGTCGGCAGGATTTATCGAGCCAAATAGCGAAGTTTTCTCGGGGTTCATGTACAAAATGCAGGCAAACATGAACAAAGCCCACCGGGACCGAATCTCCTTTTTCCGCATCGTATCCGGCAAATTTGAGCGTGGAATGACGGTAAAGCATCCGCGCTCAGGCAAGGAAGTGAAGCTCAATTACCCATTCCAGATATTCGGGCAAGACCGTGATATTATTGATGTTGCGTATCCGGGTGATGTGATTGGACTCAGTAATCCGGGCACATTCCGCGTCGGTGACGCGCTGACGACAGGCGAGAATTTTTCGATCCCTCAATTCCCGAGATTTGCGCCGGAAATTTTTGCGCGGGTGTTGCCGAAATCGGGTTCGTACTCAAAAGGTTTCCGCAAAGGAATCGACCAGCTTGGCGAGGAAGGCGTGATTCAGATCTTTCAGGATGCGCAGCGGAGTCCGACGCCGCTAGTGGCGGCGGTGGGTGAATTGCAGTTGCAGGTGTTTCAGTCGCGCATGGAGTCGGAGTACAACGAAATCGTTACTCTCGAACGACTTCCTTACACGCGCACGCGGTGGATTGGCGGCAATATCATGCCGTCGGGTGCCATTCCGATTGCGTATGATGATCAAAATCGTCCGGTGGCGATGTTCAAGACTGATTGGGAACTTAATTATCAGTTGCAGCGGACGGAGGGACTTGTATTGTTGGAGTCGCCGAAGGTGGAGTGACGAGGGTGAATCTACATCACCTAAGAATAAAGAAAAAGGATGTTTACAATATTCACAATCGAAAAGAAAGCTATGGAGAACTTTCAAAAACTAATCAGCATCAACCCCGAAATACGATTTGGGAAGCCATGTATTACAGGTACCCGAATTGCAGTTGAGGATATTTTGAGCTGGCTTGCTTCGGGGATGAGTTACGCAGAAATAATGGAGGATTATCCATTATTAACACAAGAGCAAATATTTGCAGCACTTGGATTTGCGGCTAAACGGGAACAGTCTGTACGTATAGTGATGGCAGAGTTATGAATCTTCTCATTGATGCAAATATATCGTGGCGAATTGTAAAGATACTGGGGAGTGTATTCAATGCTATACATGTCGAGCAGACAACTCTACCGATTCCTGCCACTGATAAAGAAATTTGGGATTATGCCCTCCAAAATGATATGATTATCGTTACAAATGATGAGGACTTTCTCAATTTCTCACTCAACTATAGCTTCCCACCCAAAGTAATTTTGTTGCGATTGGGGAATCAGACGACTCAAAATATAGCTGATGTTTTAGTACATCACAAAACATCCATCATCTCCTTGAATGATACTGACAGTATAGGCATTCTAGAAATTTTCGGATAATATATCTCAGTTTAATTTGTGTACGTATGGCTGGGTTCTATAGCAAATGCTGATCAACATCGTCCGGTGGCGATGTTCAAGACTGATTGGGAACTTAATTATCAGTTGCAGCGGACGGAGGGACTTGTATTGTTGGAGTCGCCGAAGGTGGAGTGATACCCATCCCCTAGCCCATGGTTGAAACCATGGGCTAGATTTGGATGATAATTTGAATAATTTGAACATGTTAAACACCCAAGCCCATGGTTTCAATCATGGAGCTTGGGATGGATGATAATTCGAATAAATTTAATACCTTAGCCCATGGTTTCAACCATGGGAGATATAATCGGGAATTTACCGCGCCCCCCCCACGGTTGAAACCGTGGGCAATGTGTTCCGGAGGATACATTATTTTACTAAAAAAACAATTCGGTTACATCACATTTTTTCACAACTAATTTAACACCATACCATGTCACATTCATTTCACAAAATATGGATCCATGCCGTGTGGGCGACCAAGGAACGGAAGCCGTTGATCACACCGCAAATTGAACAGAAAATATACCGCTTTATCGCCTCCGAACTCGGAGAGATTGGTTGCCCGGTTCGCATCATTAACGGCATGCCGGACCACATCCATTGTTTGTTTCGTTTACATTCTCAGCGCTCAATCGCTCAGGTGGTCAAGCAGATTAAGGGGAGCTCTTCTCACTATATCAATCTCGAACTACTATTGCCGCATCCATTTGCATGGCAAACAGGTTACGCTGCGTTTTCTGTGAGTGAATCAGGCATAGGGAACGTAGTTGAATACATCAAGAATCAAAAGCTTCATCATCAGAGGAGAACGTATATTCAGGAGTATGGTGCTTTGTTGAAGGCGTATGGTGTTGCTTGATGTCAACCGGCGGTGAAACCGTGGTCAATCAATTGTAATTGTAGATTCGTTATTTCTCTCAACGGTTAAAATCGTCGAAATGGTCGATTTTCTTCGTCTTCCCACGGTTAAAACCGTGGGCAATGGTTGGGGATATATTTATATTTAATTCGTTCTTTCTCCCACTGGTAAAATCGTCGAAATGGTTGGTTCTCCTCCTCTTCCCCACGGCTAAAACCATGGGCTATGGTCAGGAATTTATTCTTTGTTATTCGTCATTTCTTCCCACGGTTAAGGCCGTGGGCTATGTGTTCTCAAACATTTAAAAATCATGCTCCAACTCCGCCTTAAAAATCATCATGACCGCCGTATTCGCTGTGGACAAGATACTCTGCTTGCAAGAGGTGGTAAGAAAGTGCGTAATTTTGCAAAACAATTATTCAGGAGGAATGTATGCGAACATTGATTATTGAGCCGGAAAGCCAAGCAGATTATCAGCTTTTTGTTGGCTTAGCTCAACGACTACATATTAAATTTAGAGAAGAAGATATTCCGATGGAAGGTAGCTCTGACAACAACCCTGAGCAAGATTTTTATTCTCTTTTCGGGTCGCTGGAAGGTATTGATTCGGAAACAGTAATTGACTCAATCATATCTGCAAGAACAACAAAAGAAACTGATATTTCGTGGACAATATGAGCTATTTACTGGACACCAATATATGCATTTATTTTTTGAATGGTCAGTTTGAACTGAATCGAAAAATCAGAAATGTCGGCTTTGAAAATTGCTATATTTCTGAAATTACAATTCTTGAACTCTATTACGGAATTGCAAATAGTGCTTCGGAAAAAAAGGAGCAGAATCTACAACGTTTACGACAATTTGAATCGGTATTCCAAGACCGTATTTGTAGTATTCGTCCAACATTTGAGCTTTTTTCTGAGCAAAAAGTTCGATTACGGAAAATGGGTACTCCTATTAGTGATTTTGATGGTTTAATTGCTGCAACCGCGCTTGCCAATAATTTCATTTTGGTCACACGAAATGTCAAAGAAAAGCAGCGAATCCTCAATATACAAATAGAAAATTGGGTCGATGCGGAATAAGACTCCGGCTATCACGTTATTTTTAATTCAAGACACTACCAACTTCAATCAACTCATCTCCTCATGTTCCAACTCCGCCTTAAAAATCATCATGACCGCCGCATTCGCGGTGGACATCCTTGGGTATTTAGCAATGAATTACAGGACGTGCCTGCGCTTGAAAGCGGAAGTATCGTCGAGGTGCTCTCGCATCGGGGGGAATCGTTCGGTGTAGGGCTGTATAATCCTAAGAGTTTGATTTCTGTGCGGTTGCTCAATTCTAAGATTCACGAATTGTCCATGGAGTTTTTCATCGAACGCCTTCAATCTGCGCTAGCACTCCGACAAAGAATTTTCAGCGAAGAAACAAGCTACCGTCTTGTATTTGGTGAATCGGATTTGCTGCCGGGCGTGGTCATTGACCGCTACGGCGACTATTTTTCGTTGCAAATTTTATCGGCGGGAATGGATAGCAGAATTGATATGATAGTCAGCGCTTTGCTCGCAGTATTCCCTGCCACGAAAGGTATTTGCGAGAAAAATACGTCGCATTTGCGACAGCTCGAAGGTCTCGAACTCCGCGATGGCGTGATTTTCGGTGAAATTCCCGATGATATTGCCATCACAGAAAATGGGCTGCAACTCTCAGTATCGCTGCTCGGCGGACAAAAAACCGGCTATTTCCTCGACCAGAAAATTAACCGCATGAAAGTACGTGAGATAGCGCGCGACCTGCGCATCGTGGACTGTTTCTGTAATCAAGGAGGATTTGCGCTCAATGCTGCTGCCGGCGGCGCAGCCGAAGCTGTGGGTGTCGATATTTCGGGTGCGGCAGTGGCGGCGGCTGCACGCAATGCAACCCTCAATTCACTCTCCAATACTTCCTTTCAAAAAGAAGATGTCTTTGCTTTTTTGAAGTCGGAGGTCGCGTCTAAAAAATCCTGGGATTGCGTCATCCTCGACCCGCCATCGTTTACTAAAAGCAAGAAGAATGTGCCGGCTGCAAAAAAGGGGTATGCCGAGATTAATCGCCTTGCTCTGCAACTACTTCCGATTGGTGGATTCCTTGTATCGGCAAGCTGTTCACAGCATATTTATGAAGAAACTTTCCTCGAAATTATCCATCACGAAGCTTCCAAACTCGGCAGGAATGTACGGATTATCTTCCGCGGCGGGCAATCACCGGATCATCCAATTCTGCTTGGCATGCCGGAGACTGAGTATTTGAAGTTTTTTATTTTTCAGGTTGTTGGGTAGAATTTTGGCAGAACGTTCAAACATACCGTAGGGGCGAATTGCATCCGCCCGACACCTGCTCGTCATAAACAACAAATGCCAATGATGTGTTTTGAAGTTTATTATTTTTCAGGCAGTTGGGTAGATACATTGGAATAATATCAAACATACCGTAGGGGCGAATTGCATTCGCCCGACACCTTCTCGTCATAAACAACAAATGCCAATGATGTGTTTTGAAGTTTATTATTTTTCAGGCAGTTGGGTAGATACATTGAAATAATATCAAACATACCGTAGGGGCGAATTGCATTCGCCCGACACCTGCTCGTCATACACACCAAATTCCATTGATGTACACGGAATTTAAAAAAAATACACCTTGACGGTTTGGGCGAACGCGTTTCGTACCAAACCTCACATTTTCACAATTAACCAATTTCCACAACATTGACCTACTAACCACTATGACCTTCAACCCGTTAATTCATCACCGCAGATCAGTTCGTTTGCGTGAATTCGACTATTCTCAAGCAGGAGCATATTTCATTACTATTTGTTGTTATAACCGCACGTGTTTATTTGGCAAAATACATAACGGAGCTATGATATTAAATCCCTACGGCGAAATAGCATACAAGGAGTGGATGCATACTCCAGAAATTCGAACGAATATCGATCTTGGACCTTTCATCGTTATGCCAAATCATATCCATGGGATTATTCATTTGCATACAATTGAACCGGTAGCGAACGATAAACTTCCTACGCCATCCACTACAATCGCTGCAATTTTACGAGGATATAAGGCATCCGTCACCAAACAGATACGAGAATTGAAGAATACTCGATTAAAACATGGAGGAAGGACTGAAATGAACGGTAAGTTTGCTGCAGAATTTCAAGTATGGCAGAGAAGTTATTACGAACATGTTATTCGTTCTGCTGCATCCCTACAGTCTATTTCTCAATACATTATTAATAATCCTGCGACGTGGGGTATGGATGAATTAAATGGATCGAGGTAGGTAAAAATTGCAGATAAATAGAAGTTTATGTACATATCAAATTCGGTGATTTGGGTCTGATGTTATGGGTGGTATCAATCGCCCTACCTGCTTGACTGGGGCGAATGCAATTCGCCCCTACGGTTGTTCTGTTTTTGAACCTCTATCGCCCTACCTGCTTGACTGGGGCGAATGCAATTCGCCCCTACGGTTGGTTTTAAATTTCATACGGTTTGTTTATTGCCTTACTCCCCCTACCCCGCCAGCGCCTTCACCAGCGTCAGCACATTTCTATTCTCTACTCGCTCGTAGCCGAGATGATTCATCGTTTTTTTGACGAGATGGATGCCGAGTCCTCCTATCTCACGCTCGTCGATCGAGAGCGTGGTATCGACTTCGTCCTGCGCTAAGGGATTGAAAGGTACGCCTTCGTCGGATATTTTTACCGTGACATCGGTCTCAGATATGTCCACCTGCACCGTTATGGTATGCTCACCGCCCTCCGGAAAACCGTAACTAATCACGTTTGTTAGGAGTTCGTCGAGCGCTAGATCTATGGCGAAGCTTACGTTCATCGGAACGTCGTTCGACTCCATGAATTCCTCCATCATCCCGCTCAGACGGGCAATTTCCGGACGTTTATTGGCGATTACTACGGTTAGATTTTCCATACATCATCCTTCGTAACGTAATGTAAGAACAGTAATATCATCGGCTTGGGGCGCGCCGGTTGCGAATCGTTTTACGTCTGCAATCACCCCATTCATTATATCAGTAATGGTAGCATTTTTATTAAGTTTTTTGAGTGTCTCCTCGAGGCGCGGGTCGGTGTAGAGATTGTCGTGAATGTCCATTGCTTCTGTCACGCCATCGGTATAAAGGAACATCGCATCTCCCTTTTCGAGCTGGAGTTTTGCATTTTCGAACGGCATTTCTTCCATAATCGCGAGCCCCATTCCGCCCGTCTTTTTCATCATTTCCACCCCACCGTTTTTGCGGAGAATGAATGGTAAATTATGCCCACCATTGGCATACTCGACCTCGCCGGTGCGGATATTGAGAATACCGTAAAAGACTGTCACGAATAGAGTTGATACGTTTTCAGCAGCCAGCAGATCATTCACAATTTCCAGCACATCGCCCGGCTTGCCGCCGAGGAGCGCCGTGGACTTGAGCATCGTACGGCTCACAGCCATGAAGAGCGCGGCCGGCATACCTTTGCCTGAAACGTCTGCCATAACAAACCCAAGGCGGTCTTTATCAATCAGGAAAAAGTCATAGAAATCGCCGCCAACATCTTTGGCGGCAATCATTTCGGCGCAAATGCCGAATTCTTTAATCTTCGGGAATGGATTATTCGCATCCGGCAGAATCGCATGCTGAATCTTACTTGCCGTGTCAAGATCACGCTTAATGGTCTTGACATACGCCTCGACGAGATTATTCTTCACCTGCAAGTCGCCTAAAATCTTAGTCTTGATAAATGCCGATGTGATATGTTCTTTCAAATTCCGGAGCAAGCTGAAATCACGGTCATCAAAGGCATTGGTCTTGCGGGTGTTTTCGATAATTAAAAATCCCTCGACCTTGTCCTGCACTTTCACGACCATCACGGCGCGGGAATGATTAATTTCCTTGCCTTCACCGGCGACCGCTGTATAAATATCCTGATATACTTCCTGGGTATTGAGCAGATAGGTCTCTTCCACTTCCTGCAATGTAAGGCGTTCCTCCCGCGGCTCATCCCAGCCGAGCTGCGCTTTTGCCTCGTACTCACCACTGTCGGCGCTGAGCACTAAGAGCTCGGCCTGCTGCACGCCACGGATAATCCGTTTTGTTTTTTCAAGAATTGACTGCAACATTTCCGAGAAATCAATTTGGGCGTTAATGGACTTCACGATGGCATTAATCTTCTCTAACTCATCATTTTTATTAGCGAGTTCGGCCGATGCAATTTCAATTTCTTCTTTTTGATGCACTACTTCGCTCGTTCGCTCCTCGATCACGCGCTCCAGCTCACGCTTTTCTTTTTCTGCCTGCTGCAATCTCCAGCGCACGAGCAGCCACACTGTACCTGCCGAAAGGAGAAAATATGCTAAATACGCCCACCAGGTCTTGAACCACGGCTTTAAAATCTCGAATTTATACGTCGCTTCGCTGCTGATTGCGCCGTAGATATTCTTGCAGCGCACACGAAAAGTGTATTTTCCGTCGGGTAAATTCGTGTATTCTTTCTGTAAATCACGGAGCCAATCCGACCAGTTTTCGTCGAATCCTTCGAGCTTGATCTGATAGAGATTTGCGGGTGAATTATCGTAATTTGCGCCCACATATTCAAAACGGAGCGTGTTTTTGTCATACGGGAGTACGGGCTGAAATTCCGGATTTTGCTCCAAGCTCGGAATGCGGCTTGCATCAAAGTAATTACCGGCAAAAGCAAGAGAGTCGGCATTAATTGTCACCTTCCGGATGAGCGCCGGAAATGGTACCTTGTAATTTTTGGCAATCGACTCATCATAACGAATTACGCCATCCGGACCGCCGAGCCAGAGAGCATCTTTTGCCGGTAAAATTGCCCAAATTGTCGTGGAGGCAAACGGCAGAAACGGCGTTTGCTCAAGGTGATAGTGCCCGTCTGATGTTCGCCGGTACAGCGAGAGATTCTTGTCATTTCCGGACGTCGTCCAGAGATTGCCGTTTTCGTCTTCATAGATGCGGGAGAACCATCCTTCGCGCAGGGCGGAGTCAAGATGGACGTCTTTTTCAAACACCTGCTTGGCGGTATTCAATTTCAGAATACCGTCCGAGGTCACCATCACCGCCTGACCGTCAATTACGGAAATATGATTACCCAGCATCGACGGCAGCTTGTGCGTTGTGTCAAAACGTGCTATTTCAGGACGCTCAGCCCCATCGGCAGGAGCCCGAAAACGGAGTATTCCCTTGGCAATCGTCGGGATCCAGAGCCAGCCGTCACGGTCTTCGGCAATTTCATGTATTTCATTGTACGGACACGGGATAGAGCCGCTTGAAGTCCAGCCGGATGCGCCTAGCTTGAGAACCGTCACGGCGTTTTTTTCGCCTGCATAGATGACATTCGCATGTGTCTTGGACTGACATAAGCTGAATGAAAATCCCTGTGTCACCTTCCGTGCGACGTGCTTGTCAACGATGTAAATTCCTTCACTTGTCGCCGCTACCAGTCCTTTTGATGTCGGGAGAATTGCCCAGCAGGTCGTCGAAATACCGCTCACGGTTGCGAATCCGCCCGATTGTTCATTGAGCGTGTAAAGACCTTCATACGTCGCACAATACAGCATACCGTCGTGCCGCTTGCAGTCCGTGACACCTCCCTGAGGCGCCTTTGACTCGGTCATAAAGGTAAGTGGTGAGGGCATTTCCACCCGTGAGATACCATTATTGAGAGCCAGCCAGAGTCCGGACTGACGGTCAGTAAAGAGAAATTTCACATTTTCATTCTGCAGACCGGCCGATTTGTTGAGCATCGACCGTAGAGCACCCGAACGGTCGAGAAGGATGGCACCATTGCGCGTCGTGCCGATGGCAAGTGAACCGTCCGAAAGGAGGGTTGCTTCGCTCAGACGATTAGCCAGAATGACCGATGCAGCGTTCGTCGGATATGGCGTAAGACGCTGATAATCATAATAGTAGAGTCCATTATTAGCTGTAATTACCAGCGTCTGTCCACTGCTCAGCTGCAGCATCGACACCACTTCCATGCTTTTGGCCATAATCTCCGCACTCGGTAATTTGCGGAATTGTCCGTTGGCAATTTCATAGAGTTCAAAATTTCGCTCCTGCACGATAATTCTACCGCCAACCAAGTACGATGCAAGAATTTCCTGATGAGCCGCAATCGCTGTTATCTTGTTTTTATTCCAATGAAATACCGACGTATTGGTGATGAACCATACGCCGTCGTGATTCGCAAATACCCGCCAGACATCCAAAAAATCCTGATCTTTTTTCTCGACTTTACTCAGCAGTGAAATAAAGGTCGTGGCTCCCGTTGAGTCCGGCACCAGATAACCGAAATCCCCGCGGGCTCCGACATAAATTCTGCCTGTAGAGTCACAGACTACCGAACGAACAATAGAATTCCCGGAGGTCGGTATCGTGCGCCACGTGGCTCCGTCATGTTCAAGCACTCCGGACGTATTGGCAAAATACACGAGCCCGCGCTTGTCCTGCGTAACTCCAAAATTCTGCCCGTGCGCCTGATATCGTGCCGGCGTATAATTACGTATCTGCGGTACGCCGGGCAGACGCATCGCCGGGGCTGACGGCACTGCCGGTACCGCCACCTGCGCCGACAGAGGAGTACCAAGACAGATAAGAGCAGTCAACAAAAGAAAATAACGTCGTGTATTCGTCATAAGCGCTTGTATTACAAGGGATATTTATACTGTAATTGTTTCACTGACCACTGATTCCAGAAATGAATCGGCAAGCTTCGTATGAGCAGCAATTGGCTCATAAAGCTTGTATTTATTGATGCGTAACAGCCGTGTCGGCTCCGTGATACGATACCTCTCCGGCGTTTGCTCGCTACTGCCAATCGTGCCGATAAACGAATACTCCGTGTATCGCTCCGAGGCCGGCGAAATGGCAGTAACGCTTCCTGAAACCACCCAGAAGCAATAGTCTGCTCCTCTGTGATGCAGGTGAATCTCCTCGCCCGGCTTGAGTTCGATTTCGTCAGTAAGTCGTGCAATATCAACAATATCATGTTCGGGTACATTCCGAAAAATTGCACCATTTTTCAGGAATCGTACCTTCTCGTACATGAGCATGCATCTGTTTGCCATGGAGTCGCTTATACGTTCGCGTACACCACTGTCGCTGAGCTTTTTAATCGAATACACCTGTTCGATATAGAGCGTTGGCTGTGTCTTCATAAGCGAGAGACCTGCACATTCGGCAAGCAGCATATCACTGTGCACGGTGTTGGCCAGCAGCACCTGAGCGCTTTCCATGCTTGTATCATTGCCGAGCAGCAGGAGTGCACAGGCCTTAGTCCAGCGGTGAACGGTAGAATTTTCTTTGAAAATAATATTCTTCAGGCGTTCATTGACGGATAATTCTTCCTGTGGATAGAGGAACTTAAAGGCGTGTATGCAGTCTTTGGGAGCCAGGTCTTCGACAAAGGGGAGGAAGAGGTGTTTCATTTCCGGTGGAACGGTAATATCAATAATTTCAAGGGCATATACCCGTGACGAACCGCTGCCGTTCTCCATAATCTCGCGGATATAGCCGATCGTCTTGGCATCAAACATCAGCGAAAGCAGTACATAAAGGCGTTCTTTCTTCTGTGCATATTCCCAGCTGAGGGCGCGCACGAGATCATCGGCGCCTTCAGCTTCGGCCACATCGACAATTGCGGCCATCGTCCAGACCATGCTTCCTACTTCTTCTTCAAAGTCCTGCTTGAGCATCGTGTATTCATACCGGTCGGCAGCATACTGCGACTCGGCAAGTGCATTCATCACCTCATAGCGTATTTCTTTGTCCGGATAATGCAATTTGGCGCGCAGCACTTCAATTGCCTGCTTGCCTCCTATATCCTTCATGATGCGGATCATCTTCTTGAGCGCATTCCTGCTTTGCCCGGTTCGTGAAAAATGACGGTCTAACTCCTGCAGCACGGGCAGGCCAATCGTCGTCAGTGCTGCAGCTGCTACATCGCCGTAAATCTCCGATGGCAGTGACTCCATGAGATAATGCCAGAATTCCGAACGTTTCAGGCGTCCCGAGGCGAGGATAGCCGCTTTTTTCACGTTCGGTGACTCGTCTTCTAATAATTCCTGCACTAAGCGGAACGACTGGAACCTGCTCGACTCTCCGAGAATCGTCACGGCACGTTCACGGTCGGCGGGATTCGACGAGCGTGCAAGCACCGTCAATTCATCGACTTGAATTTTCCGTACCGATCCGCCTCCTGCTCCTTGATCGACAGCCGGATGCCGGCCCAAATGCGGAAAAAGATGATCCAGGAAATTCTGCGCCGCGACCAGTGCCGCACCGGTCGATTGACGGATCCTGTCTTGTAGTAATTCTGCGACCGAGCGTATGCTTTTCATCCCCGTGACCGAACTGCTGCGTTCCTCCAGTGTGGACTTGAGCATGATCCGGTAATGTTCGTACAAGGTATGCGCTGATTTTCTCCACAGAATAATAATTCCCAAAAACACAAATGTACAATGGACAAGTGTCGCACCTGGTATCAGTGAGAATCCCAGCAGAACCAGGCCGGTAACAATAATTGCCAGATGACTGATAATTCCCTCGACCTTCGCCTGCACATCGAGCTGTAATTCCGAGGCAAGCGGCTGATAGAGTATCCGGAACGACGAGCCGTCAATCGCCTTGCGTACGGCCCGCTCGATGAGCTTGTTGAAAGCGATAAAGATAAAAAACAGCGAACCGTTGATCCCGTAAATAGTGCCCATGACCGCTGCAAGTGCCATTACCCCAAGGACGAGCGTCGGCAGCAGCGTGAGCCCGAGCTTCATGCCGTACTGCTTGAGCAGCTTGGCCGACAGCAGCGACATCACGAGTTCCACGACCTTCACCATCGCAAAGAATATCCCGATGAATCGCGTGAGCTCCTCCTTGGTCACAAAACGGATACGCGTCAAGCTGAGGTAAAAATAGTCGGTAAAATATGCCGCCATCATCGACACGGCAGCCACGGCAAAGATGAGCACAAAATAGCGGTTTTTCAGAAGAGTCGAAAACGGAAACGACTGCGGACGAACGCCGGCGACGGTGCGCGAAGCGGTCAGGTTCTCAGGAAATTTGGCGACGATAATCCGCAGTAGCACGAGCGAACACAGCATACCGCCGACGGCAAAGAAGAGTAAATCCGTCGTATCATGCAGCATCGGGATAATCACCGGTATCGATAAATACCCGATTATAGAGGAGATAATCTCACCCGTACTTAGGAGTCCAAAGAGTCGCTTCCCCTGCCGGAGATTAAACATTCGGAGCGCGAGCCCCCAAAACTCCAGATACGACAGCGAGAAAATTGTAGCCAGACAAGCAAAGAGTAAAAACGTAATCTCCTTGCCGGCATTCATCTTAAAGCCGACAATGAGCGCCGAGACGAGCGTTATAAGAAAAATCAATGTACCCGTAAACACCTTGGATAATTGATACTTTCTCTGTACACGCGTATAAATCATCCCCGTAATATAGCCAATGATTCCCGAAGCGATATACGCGTATGGAAGCGATTTTACGCCAAATTCCCGGATAAAAAGCGCATTCGCCGGTGCGAAATAAAATGCTAATGATGCGCCAATCACAAACGAGTGAATCAATAGCAATCCCGTCGCCAAGCCCTCGCCGGACTCGATATTCAGGAAATTCAATATTGATTTTTTGGATGAGTGCATAAGTAACGTGTATTATTCTACCCGACCGGTGCCTGATAGAGTGCCGAAGGAGGAAAGTTCATCCGCTCATGCGGCACAGCAAAGAGCATATTTTTGTCTGTCATCAGTCCTGCCCGCAGAAATGCAACTACCCGAAACGACGTGGTTTGATACATATCATCAATTGATTTTTCATCCTCACAATCGACGAGCATGTAGTCTGTTCCTTCTGCCGATTCTCCGATATAATCGACGAGCTTTTCGAGGTCAATTCTATTATTCATCAGTCCAGCCGGCGTGAGCGAAAAGCTGAGAATGAACCTCGACGACTCAAATCCCGGAAGATAGCCGTAGAAATGTTCGCACAAAAAGCCGGTATTATTGAGCAAATTATGAAGTGAAATCACATTATTCGGATGCACAATCCCTCGGCGAACCCGCGAGCCGCGCTCCATGCCAAGCAGCGAAGTGTAGATAGACACCAGCGTTTGCAGCTTGAAACCCGCCCAGTCGGGATGAATCGCAATATTGAGCCCAAATGATGTCTTGTCTTCATCATCATAGCCAAGCGAATAATCATAGCCGACAATTGCGCCGCCTGCATCCTCCAGGACCATCGTATATCCATGCCGGATAGCGCGGTACGCATCATAAAATGATATCTGAGCGGCAGTATCGGGATTAAAACGCTTGCAAAGTAACTGACGAATGCCCGAGAAATCTTTCAGCTCGGCAGGCCGCAATGTAAGTCCAATATTACGAATCGTTTGTTCTATCTCTTCCTTCTCTTTTTTCACAAATTCACCGATATCCTCACGCGTGAGAATCGTTTCTAATTCCGGGGTAATCCGACATATTTGGTGCGGCTTTCGTAGCATAAATTCTTGTGTTTCTCTTCTGTAGTATTGTGTAACAACGATTGGTTTTCCTGACTCTCCCCTCAGCATCACTTACAAGTCAAGCATCAGGCGAATCATAAAGTTACGTTCATTCTGCGGAACGCGGGACGCATAAATCACATTATCAGCCGAGCGAACTCCGGGGTCATAGTATTCGAGATTAAGGATATTATTGCAGGCAATCTGCGCCGACACACCGGTATCAAACATATTCATATAGCCGATGGCGCCGCTGAGGAGAAAATACCCGTCAATCGAGGAAAGTGGATTGCCGGAGACCGTGGTATTTTTCCCTGTTTCCTTCGCTCCCACGACATTTGCCCGGAGATTGACATTCAGATTATCAAAAAAGACGGCATTAGCACCAATATTAAACGATGTTGAAGCAATATCCCCGATCCTGAGCCCCGTGATATCATCCTTCGGGTCGGTATAGGTACAATTAAAATATGCCGAGTAATTCGAATATTTATACGTAATACCCGCCTGAAATCCTGTCACCGCAAGTGCTCCCGTGGATTGGAATTGCGTCGTCGAGCTCGTCGATGTACCGGAATAATAATCCACGACTTTTGTACTGACGACATCACTGTAGGTCGCACGGTAATACGATATTTCAGCCGAGAAATCTTTGAGTGAATAGCTCGCCGATATATCCAGATTTTTTACTTTTTCATCCTGCAGGAGCGGATTATTGAGGAGGCGCGAGGCCGATGTGGCATATTTCTGAAAATAGGTCGGCTCGAGAAAAGCGCTTGAATAAATTGCTTTAAAGACGAATTTATCCGGCGAATACACGACGGCAAGACGTTCGTTAAAAATCGTCTTGGTTATATTCCGCACGCTATTGTTGTCCACCCGAAAACCTGCCGTAATATTCAGATTGTTCAGCACTTTATACGTACTCTGCGCATAGAACCCGAGATTGATATTGGAGTAATTATTTCCCCCGGCCACATTTGCCGGCGGCAGACCACCCACACTCGGGTCCACGGTATCGGCCGTGGAGCGGTTGTAATCACCCTGAATGTTGCTATTCCGAAACTCAAACCCACTCACCAGATCAAGATCCGAGGAGAACGTGAAGAGCCCCTTGAGTTCGCTCCTGATCTGACTCGACTGCTGATGGAAATTCGTCAGCGACCAATTCGAGGGCGTCCCCGCCACCAAGTCTTTAAGCGTATAAAATGCCGAATAATCACGGAATTGCATCAGTCGTGTACCGTTAAAAAAACTATACAGACGATACTGCGTGGAGCTCGAAAGCGAGATTTTATCGGAAATATCGGCCGAGTAATTTGCATAAAGAATTGTTGAGCGTGTCGCCCATGCGGTGCCGTTGAGTCCGCCTGCATAGTAGCGATCGGTGTAATTCGAGGTGGCGCCTTCGTCAATAGTCCATTGCTGAAACCCGAGCGTAAGATTCTCAATTTTCAGCTTGCCCTGAATCAGCCGGTCATCGGCATAGTCCGAGAAGCGGACCGGCTGACCAAGCACCGTCTGCGCCAGTGCTGCCGAGTCAAATGCCCTCGCCTTGCGCGCACCGGCATCGGAGAGATCAATCCGGGTCGCGAGACCATTGGCGTCCTTGGTTACGGTATAAAGCGAACTCACCGTATCTAATTTATTGGCAAGTAAATAGTTCTGTGCATTGTAATTCCCCTTGGCATCGGTGCCGAAGATGCTCAGACGATTCTTAAAAAACTCTTCCGACTCGGGCTTGTAATCCCAGTCGGGGTAACCGGAAAGGTCTTTTTCATCCGTTCGGAAAAATCGTCCTGTCAGCGAGAATGAGATACTCTTGTAGCGTCCCGAGGCCGTCACATCGGCAAAGCGGGTATTAAAGCTGCCGATATCTGCCTGACCGGTAATTGCGAATTTTTTGCCGCCGGGCAGGTAGTCGTAGGGGTCTTTGGTGATAATATTGACAACGCCCGTGAAGGCGTTCGGACCATACATCGTCGAGGCAGGACCGTAGATAATTTCGACACGCTTGACATTAGTAATCGAGAATTGGCGGGAGATAAACATCGAATTTGACCAGAGTTCGTTGTCCTCGACTCCGTCGATAAGAAACATCACACGGTCGGAATTAGCGCCAGAACGGTAGCCGCGCTGATAAATATTCGAGTAGGCAAGCCCATTTGACCGGGAGATATCGAAGCCCGAGATATCATGAAAGAGTGCTTCCAGGTCTGAGTATCCGCGGCGCTTTATCTCTTCGCCGCTCATGACGGTCACCGTTGCCGGCGCGAGCTTGACATCTTCACTTTTTTTCGACACCGAGGTGATTTTCACCGTCGCAAAATTATCTTTCATCTCACTGACGAGCGCAATAAACTGCGGCGGATCGAAAATGTCGGTCTCAAAATTCGGATTCAGCTTCAGCAGTTCAGTTATCGCATCGACAGCCGTCTGCTGATGATCGGTCGCCACAGCGGTCATTGCCAGCAGGCGATAGGCCTGTACTTTTTCAATTTCGGAGAAATACTCCAAGCATCGGGTAAGTTCGGTCGTCACACCATCAAAATTACCAATCTCATACTGCTTTTTCGCTTCATTGAGCGTAAAGCTGCCGCATTCCTGAGCGTTTGCTCCCCGATACGGGTATCCAAGCGCAAGTACCAAGAATAACGTTAGAATAGAATCACCGATTCGCCGGTATAAATTGATCATAATGTATTAGGAAGAGAGCATCGTGTGGACTATTTTTTGCAAGTTTCTTCATACGTAATATCCGAGCCGACATATTTATTCCATTCATCGACCGTTAAATTGCGTTTTGCTATCGCACAGACCTTGCTTGCCAGCAAGTCCGAGCGGGTGGTCCAGATTTTGAGGGAATTATCCGCACTGCCGGTAATGAGCTTCGTACCATCAGGACTAAACACAAGCGAATAAATCCATTTATCATGCCCGCCCTGGAGCACGATCGGCTGTTCGTCCGGCTTGCGATAATTCCACAACCGTATGGATTTATCAAGACTCGACGTGGCAAGCGTCGCACCGTCGGGACTGAATTTCACTTTGGTAATTGCTGAGATATGCCCTAGTAATTCTATGGGCTTAGCATCCGGTTTACGGGTATTCCATAATTGCAGCTTGCCACTGCGTCCGCCGGTAGCAAGCGTGGCACCGTCGGGACTGAAGCTGACGGATTCAACGGTTTTTTCGCCACTGCGAAACACCGTCGGCAACTCTCCAAGCTTCGTCAGATTGAGCATCCGTGCCGTGCCATCCTCGCATCCGAAGGCGAGCCATTTACCATCGGGGCTCACCGCTAGGGACGTGAGCTTGACCGACAGTGCAAGCGACTGCGGAGCCTGTAAGGGGTCGGATGAACGGTAATCCCACAACCTTAAAGAACCGTCCGTACTTACCGAAGCGAGTGTCTTGCCGTCGGGTAAGAAGGCAATCTCCGTCACAATATCCGTATGCGCCGGTATCACCATCGGTTCGGCAGCACGATTATCCACATTCCACACACGAATAGTGCCGTCGAAATATCCGGCGGCGGCGAATTTGCTGTCGGTACTCATCGCCACAGAGCGTACGGCTTTATCGAAAATACCACTTGTGATTGCTCTGCCCTCGGTACTTGCCGTGGACTTGGAAATTTTCCGTGTGGATTTGGTGTACTTGAGCACCGTGGAATTAGGCTGAGGTCCATTGCGGTTGATGGCTGACCAGAGACGCACACTTCCATCGTTACTTCCTGATAAGTACCATTGACCATCAGGGCTTACCGCTACCGAACGCACCTCGCCGGAGTGACCGGAGAGCACCGTTTTGTCATCAGCGACATCCGAAAGCGCTTTATAAATATCGGGGTCATTCGGTGAGCCATTGCTTGCTTTGTTGAAATTATACGCCTGAAGTGCTATCAGAGCCGGCAGCTCGGAGTGATCGGACTTATAGACCACCGACGCCTGAATAGCAAGCGTCCGGGCAATCGAAATAATCCGCAGGCGCTGCGCATTACGTTCAGAGCTTTCCGCTTTGGTCCTCTGTTCCTCGGCTATTTTCTTCTGCGACAGGGCTTCTTTCCGTTGATTCTCGGCTTCGTCCCGTGCCTGAAGGGCAGATACTTTGGCCAGGTCAGCTTTGATTTTTTGGTTCATCGCCTCCTGCTTTTGCTCGACGGCAATCTGCGTCTGCTGTACGGCAATACCCTGCTGCTGCACGGCAAATGCCCGCTCGCGCTCGGCAATACGCTGCTGCTGCTCGGCTATCTGCTGCTGCTGATCCGAGATATGCTTCTGCGCAACGGCTTCTTTGCGCTGCTTTTGGGCTTCGATACTTTGCTGCAAGGCGTTTTTCTTCTGTACTAACGCCGCGCTTTCGCTTTCTTCGGCTTTGAATTTGAGATTCATCGCAATCATCAAAAAAAGCAGCGAGACGACGGAAGCGCTTCCTAAAATCACCGCAAACATCTTCGCACGCTTGAGTTCACGCTTTTGCTGACTCTCCCGCCGGGCAATGTCAAGGTTGTATTCTTTGTTGCTTTGTTCTAAAAACAGCATCGCACGTTCGAACGCCGGATTGTACCGATGTGCCCACGTAGCATTGGGCTTGGTATCGGCTTTCCATTTCATGGCTAGCTGCAATTCGGGATTCACGAGGAGTCCGGCGAGTCCATTTTGATAGAGTTCGGCCGATTTGGAAAGGCGGAGATATAATTCCGCCGACTTGGTTTCTTCCTCGACCCAGCTTGTGAGCCGTGTCCACACACGCATTAAGCTTTCGTGGGAGATATCAATAATTGTTTCGGGTAATAAATCGCTCGTCACCGGCGGCATGAGGAATGACCTGCCCGGCTGACGGAAACGTTCGACGACCTCGATGACTTGTTCTTCATTCGTATCGGCGAGGCGACTAATCTCGGCGAGCGCGGTCGGCCGGCGCGTTCCCCGGCTGTCTTCGCCCAGATTGGTAAGGGATTTGAATAATTTCTCGGCTAATTGGCGGGAATGAATATCGGGTAATTCGTTATAGACTTCTTCGGCATGGCGTGAGAGTGCTTCTTTCATCGTGCCGATGGCTTCATACTGCGGAATATCTATCGGCTGATCATCCAGGCGGGTCAGCTGCCAGAAGTCCCAGGTCCGCATGAGTGCATGCTGAAGAATTGGTAATTGATCGGGATCATTGCCCGTGTCGTCAATGAGGCGATTGACGAGGCGTTCGGAAATCTGACCGCCAAAGAGCTCTATCGGCTTGATAATCGCCTGCTTCCGCTCCTCGACCGACATCCGCGGCACGAGGTAATGTCCCTCATTCAATGCTTCCGTAAGACCGAAAAATTCTGCACAATCACTGAGAAAATCGGCTCTCATCGTGATCGAAACATATATCGGCACTTCCTTCTGCTTAAGAGCATAGAGGAATAAATTTACAAAGATACTCGTCTCGATATAGGCATATTCATCGATGATATCTTGTTTAAAACGAAATATCTCCTCGAATTGATCAATCACGATGAGTGTATTGCTTCCCCCCCCGTGCTGCCGGATAATCTCGGCCAGCGCCTGCGGATTTTGCTGCAATGCCGTCGATATCTGCTGAAATTTCGCTTCATAACTTTCTCCCGTAGGCACAAGCTTAAGAGACTCCAAAAGCGCGGTCGCAAGACGGCTTAGAGGATTCTCTCCCGGACGAAAGAGCATCAGATTCCACGTCCCTGCTATGCCATGATACTCTTGCTTGAGCAGCGACGGGATAATACCGGCGCGGACGAGCGAGGATTTACCGCTTCCGGACGAACCTATCACGGCCAGAAAGCGCTTTTGCTCAAGCCGTGCAAGGGATTCTTTAATCTGAGTTTCCCGACCGAAGAAGAGATGGTCTTCTTCGGACGTAAAGCTCCGAAGCCCGGGAAAGGGATTGGAATTCTGTACCTGTTGTGCCATACCTGTTGTGTCGTAATTGATGGGCAAATGTTAGACCGGACAATGAATCACTGCGCCTGTATTCCGCTACTTTTACACCCGGTTACTGAAGACTGCGAACGGCTTCCTCTTTATTCGGCAGGATTGCAAACAGCGCCGAAAAACCTGACATGTCAAATACTTCACGGATATGCGGCTTCATTGACGAGAGCGCAATACTGCCACCGACGCGTTTGAGCTGCTTAGCAGCCAGGAGGAATACCCGTAGCCCGGCGCTGCTGATATAATCAAGCTGCCCAAAATCCACGGCCAGCTTGTGCACACCCGACTCAATGACCGCCAGTATTTTCGCCTCAGCATCGGCGGATGTATTCGAATCGACTCTCCCTTCGAGCATCAATAGGGAGATATTTCCCATTTTAATTTCTTCAATTTTCATAATACGTGCTTTCGATAATGGTGCCGTATGTGATACAGCAATAAAACATCATGTGTATAAGTTATGTAGTTCGTATTTTCACGCTTCTCAATCCACCTGTCCGTTATTTCTTTTTCCGCACATAGAGAATAATCTCCAACGGCCGGTCATCGACCGTTCGCTCAGCCGTATTGAGAATCTCGAGCATCTCCTCGGAATTCATCAGCGAGCGATCGACTTTGAGCGAAAAGAGCGTGACACCGCTTGGCGGCAACAGGTCTTCATCCCGCTCCGTGCGCTGCCGCGTCACACCAAGCACCCGCTTCTCACGGAGTGCGCCGATTTTGGAATGCGATGCGATTATTGCTCCATCGACCCAGGAGATAATATCCCGCTCGGTCATACCTGCCTGCTCACGAACGCCGATCGTCATCGGTAAGTCGAGCCATTCACTTTCGAGCTTGATCGAGAAGCCGCTTGGATCATTATTGAAATAAATTGCATGATGCGACTCCAGAATTCCCTCTTTAATCATCCGTTCGATGAACTCCTGAAGCGGTTGAAATGAACCCAGTAAGTCGTTGTGATTATACGGAGGGAACTGCGGCGGCACCAGCCCCGAGCCGAGAGTCGCGATATGGCCGCAAATGAGCGAAAGTGCCAAATAAATCTGGTATGGACTGCTGACCCCCGTATTCAGCACGGCTTCAAGATAGGGCAGACCTTCGACGAGTGCCTGAATGAGGCTCCTGCTTTGGACCATAACATTGGATGTCGAGGGCACGGCATGGGAGCGCACTTTTTCGGACAGACTCGATGCCTTCTCGCGCAGGCGCTTGGCAATTGTCGAACACAACGCGCCTAACTGAGACTGCAGCGGTACATTTAATTGCGGCGGAATAAATTCTGTCAGCGAGTAACTGTCATTTTTATACTGCACTTTCGCAATCGGGAATGATACATATTTCTGCGGAGAGACTTCTCCGGCGAGCAGCGTGATTTTCGGAGCAAGCCTAGGTATTTCTACTTCCCCTTCGCCGGTATTTTCATCGGATATGGGTGGTCCTTCGATCGAGTCATAGCGCACGAGGTCGCCTTTGACCATCGAACTCCCCTGCTTGCGGGCAGGCACGGCGAGCATGATCGTAAGCGGCTTTTGCTTAATTTCATCGAGATAGGGCGAGAGGTCGATATCAAGACTGTCGGCAGCAGGATGAGGATGATAGACGATGAGCCCGTCGGGCATAATGGCCTCAAGATCGGTAATGCGCAGTACACCGCTGAAGAGCAACAGAGCATCAAAGCTAACCGTACGCACACCGTAATTAAACGGCGAAATATGCTGCGTATGATACTGCAGCAATAATTCACCACGGAGTGAAAGCTGCTGAAAATGCTGTGGTGCCAGTAACATTCCTTCATACCATTGGATTGCTTCAGGCATCTGTCGGGCATTGAGCCAATTCATGTTGTATCCTCTGTTTGTAAAGTAAATTATTGCGGCTCTACGGAAAATCCCTTTTCCGATAAATTGATCTTCATATCATCATGGGGGCTGACTCTCATGCGGTGGGGACCCGCCGTATAATAATTTGCAAATACTATACAAGCAAGCGATTTCATTCTCACCGGAATATACTGCGGAGCCACTTTTTGGTTCGGTATCCACTCCCATTGCCAGGAGTCGTAGCCCTCGCCTTCGGGGTAATTATTGCGGATCTCGTCGCGCTTGTCGAACCATTCCTTGGCCGTCATTTGGAGGACTTGCTTCAACAGTGCATCATCATAGACAAGCAGCAAATCAACCTGTACGGGATTCGTCTGATTCACATTCGGCGCTATTGTGACCTTCACATTGGCTTTCGCACCAAAGAATGACCTCGTCCACAAGCCGAACCCGCAGGAAGAAAGCGACAGTGCTAGTATCACACTGCAGCAAAGGAGTATCGTTCGTAAGGAAGGAGTACCAAATATCATGCGCGTAAATGGATTAGTAGAAGAAGTTGATCATCAAAAAACGCTGTACGGCCGCCCGATAGATTGAATTTTATAGTTTTTTTCACACATACTTGCCATACGATCGGCGAGACGGCGCTCGGTAAAGAGTCCGCACCGCACCATATACCACTGCTTCCCGCTTTGACTCTTGCCTTCAAAGATATATGCCGTCAGCCCTTTTGCCCGGAGCTCACCGATGCGGGTATTGGCGCGGTCTTTGTTCGTAAAGGCACCAAGCTGCACGCAATGCGTCGGCTGCAGGCGGCTCAGCGGAAGTGTAATCAAGCTGTCGGGAAGCACTTCCATGCTATTTGTCTTATAATTATACACCTTCACCGATGGTCCGGTCACCTCCGGCTCCCGGGGGATAGGTTTGACAACCGTATCTTTCCGCACGGTGTCTTGGACGACCGGCGGAGCAGGCAGATGCGCACTGACGGGAACATTTCGGGACGTGCCCCATTGATACCCCAGTAATACGCCGGCCATGAAAAGCAGCACGCCGATGACGACTCCCCAAATGGAAATAATCACCAGGTTTCGTTTATGAAACAAATACGAGTTGCTGCTCTTGTGCACAATTACATTCCAAAAATATATTCCTTCGGCACTTCCCGGTGCCCGGCATTATGGGCTGTGTCGTGGATTTCAACCCGAAAATTACACAAAGTTCGGTAAATTTCACGTACAATTTTTCATTCCTGAGAGTGAACGCTGCACCTATACTTTTTGCCGACCGACACGAAAGGTCTCCCGTATCTCTTCCACGATGTCAAACTCAACCCGGGCGATCGAAAAATTCGCAATCTGTACCTCGCGTAACCAATCATAATATAAGAAGAGTTCATCAAAGACCACGCCTGCATGTCCCACTGCTTCTTTGAGCTCTATCTCACCCTCACGGGCCTTCCAGCATATATCGGAGAGCTTGAGTAATTCGGCAAAGTCCTCCTGCGCCCGTATCATAACCGGGCTCAACTCCTCAGGAGCATGGCGATGAGCAGACGTATATTCCTTTCGAATGTCGGTAATTGTCTTCATTACATAGCTGATACGCGCGCGGAAGAGACCGACTAAACTGTGCAGGTCCTCCGCGGTAAACACCGAATCGTCCAAAATATTGGTCGTCATAGTAGAATTCTAAAAAGTAAAGGGAAATACCGGATACCTGTTGTATGTATCCTCGGTGCTTCGTTCCCCATATTTCATGCCATATTCTTATCCCGGGGATTGTTCGCCTCCGCCGGTCGTGCCGACCTCGCCATGGGAATGCAGTGAGCATCCATCACACTGCTGCTGATCCGAATACAACTGCGACTCGATCTGTAGGGTCGAATGATGAAGCGAGAACTTCTCAGCCAGCATAGTCTTCATCGCCTGCAGCAGTCGGTCATGATGTTCTTCCGATGGCACAACGACATGCGCGCTCATCGTATTCTCGCCCGGACTGATCTCCCAGACATGCACATCATGCACGCTTACCACGCCCTCGACTTCGAGGAGTTCACGCTCTATTTCTACTTTGGGAATTTCCTTCGGCGCCGTATCCATGAGCACAATTCCCGAGGTGCGTATGAGCCGAATTGCACTGCGGATAATCATCGATGCGATCAAAAAAGAAAGAATGGAATCGATCCAGTAATACTTCGTCAGATATATCAGCACTCCGCCAATGATCACCGCCACCGACGAGAGTAAATCCGTGAGCACATGCAAATACGCACTGCGCGTACTCAAATGATGTGACTTGTGCAGTACCATCGCACTGATACCATTGGCAATTAATCCCACCGTGGCGACATACAGCATCTCCATCGACAGCACTTCCTCCGGATGAATAAAACGCTCAACCGCCTCGACCATGATATAAGCACACATGCCAAGCAGTACCACACCGTTGACAAGGGCTGCGAGCACTTCGATCCGACGGAACCCAAATGTATATTTCCGCAGTTTTTCGGCATCGGCATGAGACCGTGAGTAAAACCGAAGCGCCATAAACGCAATGAAGAGTGCGCCGGCATCGGCAAACATATGCCCGGCATCCGACAGCAGCGACAGCGAATGCGAGAAAAAGCCCCCTATCACCTGCGCCACAAAGATACTCGCCGTACATGCCATCGCTATCTTCAGCGACCGCGAATCATGGGCAATCTCCGCATGATAATGGTCATGCGAATGATGAGAATGAGAATGAGAATGAGTATCAGTATGGTGAGAATGGGGATGATCGTGTAGATGGCTCATTGTCAAGGAACGGGAGATGGAATGATTGGAAATTTATCGGCTATCGGCTATCGGCTAAAAGGACTAAAAGGACTAAAAGGACTAAAAGGACTAAAAGGACTAAAAGGACTAAAAGGACTAAAAGGACTAAAAGGACTAAAAGGACTAAAAATGTATAATCTATCACAAACTAATTGACTTACTAACTTACTGACTTACCACTTACCACTTACCACTTACCACTTATTCCTCCACCGACTCCCCGCCCTCATACTTCGCTCTATTCTGAAGATTCTTCAGCGCTGCTAAATCATGAGATAAATCGACGAGATTACGAATTGTGCCCTGGCTCATACCGAGGTAGGTATTCTCAAATCTGCGGTAGGTAATGTCGGACGCTTCACCTAACATCCGCACGAGAAGCGTTCTGAGCGTATTCATTTCGATCATGAACTGTTCTTCCATATTCTGAAAGCCATCCTCGCCCATTTTCATTTTCTTGATAATGCCATAAATGCTCCAGATATTCTTACCGGCGAGAATCATATCGTTCATATCATCGGCAGCACCCGTCTCAGCGCCGATTTCAAGTAATGTACCGATATCATTCGGCTTGCGAAGCTGCACTTCGGTGGCCGTTAAATAATCCAGAATTGCCTGTGTATCCTCGGAAAGCTTCATGAGCGTAGTAATTGGGATGGATTAAAATTGAAAGGTTGTGAGAATAGACCGAAAAATCCGCGACGTCTCCTCCTCCGTCGGTAATTGCTTGCCGCTGATCGTCGTGGGGACAAGCGCGAATTCATAATAATTACCAAGCGACGACTCAAAAACAGCGACCTTCGTTTTTAAGGTTCCGCTTGCAGACGGTCCGGGAATCGCACCACTGGTCGTGTCAGGACGGAAGATGCCGGTAATTTCAAAGAAGCCGAACTCCCGGGGACCAATTTTCAGCGATGTTGTCTTGCCCACTTGCTTCACATTCCCGGCTGTCTTGCGTTCATGCCGCGCAAAACTCATCCGCGCTAAGGCATAAATTCCCTCCCGACCAACGACCGAATCACTTGTTTCGACTTTTCTGAGTGTCGAGAACACCGCCGAGAGCGTATAATCAGGATTCACGGCAATTGCAAACACATCGGAAGGCGCCCTGCCTTCGAGCTCGACGAAGAACCAGCCGGCCGGCAGAAGTGCAATGACATCACCGGCTTTCGAGCGAACAAGATTGTCGCTCATCACGGTCTCGGGTTGCGGACTCAGCACCGTCGGCGGTGGCAATTGCTCTTTTTGCTTGACAAACAAGCAGCCGCTCAGCGACAGGAAGACACATGCGATGAGAACGTATAGGCGGATATTCTGCATTACAACATAGAATTAGTACAGGTAGTAGCTCTTTCGGGCACACCTATGGGTGTTAGATTTTCTCCGGCATCGGCGGTAGCGGCATCGAGCCGGGAATTCCCATGAGTGGGAAATCCTTGCGAAGCGGAAATAATGGCTCGGCATTCTTCGGATCGGCGAAATCTTCGGGCATGTAGAATCGACGTAAGTCCGGATGACCGTCAAACTTAATTCCGTACATGTCGAATGTCTCACGCTCGTACCAATTAGCCGACTCCCAAATACCGGTCATCGTCGGCGCATGAAGATGATAATCATCCACAGCTACTTTAAGACGCACGCGGCCGCCTATTGCCATCGACTGAAGGAAATACACAAGCTCAAAACGATGCGACTTACGGTTCCAGTCAATTGCCGTAATGTCAATCAGCATCGTAAATTGCGTCAGCGAATTGTCGCGCAGCTCGCGGCAGACCTCCACAATATCACTCATCGGAATGATCAGCGTGAGTTGATTGTGATGTTCATACGTTTCGACACCCGGACACACAGGCCGCACGACGTCGAGAATTGTTTGGGTAGAAATTGCCATGGCTTTGTACTTTATCTTATGAATAAATAATCGTATAATAATCGTTAAAGAAGGGGTTCACACCGTCTCTTTTGTCCCACCTATCGTACCACCCTGATTCCCATCGCTGCGTTTTGGTGTGGTACCGAACACATAATCCCACAAAGGATTCGACACCCCATACGCCGAATGATCATCGGAATAATGATGCCGTAAATGATAAGTCTTCAGGAATTTCCCCACGCGCCCCTTGAGATGGAAATGATGGGTAGCATAATGAATCGAATCATAACTCACATACCCAAACACAATTCCCGCATACGCCGCACTGTAATTCACCCCAAACACCGAGTAGAAAAGCGCAAATGTCACAATCCCAATCGGTACACTTACCAAGAGCGGCATCACCAAACGTGTCGAATCTTTCGGATAATCATGATGAATTCCATGCGAGAGGAAATGAATATATTTCCCCCACGCCGTTTTCGGTTCGTAATGAAACACAAACCGATGGAGCGTGTATTCGAGAATTGTCCACAAAAACACACCCACGACAAAAAACAGGAGCGTCATCAACACCGATGTATTCGCCACACCTTGCCAGGCGAAATACACAATCACCGGCGTATAAAAAACAACAGGCGTGAGCGGATGGATGTGGGAAAAATACTCCAATACCGGATTTTTAAAGAGCCGGACAGACTCGTCTTTATTGGATACAAACTTGGCCACGTTGTGCTCATAGTAGGGTTTTCTGCGCTTGATTTAATGGCAAATTACAAGGAAGATTGGTTTTGAGCAAACAATCTCGCAGGAAAACCCCGATTTTCTCCGTAGAAAGTTTTATTTTTACTGCATAATAACATTCATTCCTGCCCTTCATTCATCCTCACCCGGCGTTGGTGAGAATCGTACTCGTTGATGCAACTATCTCATAACCTTCATAAATACATTCGTTCGCTGCACGACAATCATACCCGAGATGAAGAGGAGTGCTTCACCGTCGAGGGCGAAAAACTCTGTCGGGAGCTTCTAACCAGCACGTTGAGTGTGGAATCGGTCGTCGTTCGTACTCCTATCCCCACTCCACTGCTGAATCTTGCCACCGAATTCTCCAACCGCCGCATACCTGTCTTCACTACCGACGAGCGCAGCTTCCGGCAAATATCCGACACGCAAACCCCGCAGGGTATTCTTGCCGTTGCGCGCTATCCGGCAGCACCCACGGTACCACCCGAACGTCTCATCATCCTCGACGGAATTGCCGACCCGGGCAATGTCGGCACGATTATTCGCACCGCTGAGTGGTTCGGCTTCCACTCTATCCTCCTCTGCGGCGCCTCGGCGCACCGCTATCATCCCAAGACTGTCCGCGCGACGATGGGTTCGGTCTTCCGCACCTCCATCCTGCAGCCGGACAATGCCATCGCATATCTTCGCGACCATCTGACGGACTATACATTCTACGGTGCATCTCTTGCTGCCAGCACACCCCTCCATGAAGTACGTCCACCACAGCAGCGCTTTGCTCTCGTCTTCGGCAGTGAATCGCATGGCATTTCTCCGGCAATTCAAGCGCTCCTCACCGGAGAATACATCATCCCCGCCATTGGCGCGGCAGAGTCGCTCAATGTAGCCGTCGCAGCAGGGATATCGCTCTATCATTTCGCGAAGTACACCGCCTGACAACCGCCGGACACCAATCTACTTCCCGCCTGCATGTACAGAACTCTACCAGAAGATGCACTGTGCACAGCAGGTAGCTGTAATCCTATCATTATTGAGTCCTGCAGTGCCGTTTATCCGGCGATGAGTGTGCGTTGAATGACTCCCCTGCATCGTCGGACGACGTAAGAGTACATTCGGACGACGACCATAGCACCGTCGGACGACCCAAAAGTACGTTCGGACGACTGGCAGAGCACCGTCGGACGACCCAAAAGTACGTTCGGACGACGACCATAGCACCGTCGGACGACTCAAAAGTACGTTCGGACGACTAGTTGAGCGCCGTCGGACGACTCAAAAGTACGTTCGGACGATGAGCATAGTACCGTCGGACGACGCAAAAGTACGTTCGGACGGCGAGCAGAGCACCGTCGGACGACGCAAAAGTAGAGACGCAAAATTTTGCGTCTCTACAGGATGCAGGACGTTTTAAAGGTATGTAGTGACGGGCGGTTGGTAAAAAACCACCGGACGGGAAATATCACATTTGTAGAGACGCAAAATTTTGTAGAGACGCAAAATTTTGCGTCTCTACAGGATGCAGAACGTTTTAAAGGTATGTAGTGACGGTCGGTTGGTAAAAAACGACCGGACGGGAAATATCACATTTGTAGAGACGCAAAATTTTGTAGAGACGCAAAATTTTGCGTCTCTACTGGATGCAGAACGTTTCAAAGGTATGTAGTGACGGTCGGTTGGTAAAAAACCACCGGACGGGAAATATCACCTTTGTAGAGACGCAAAATTTTGCGTCTCACCTTCCATCCGCCTGCGACAGTAATCCCCGTCGTGTGTTTTTGTGCATGCACAGCCGCTTGATGAACACCTTACTTTACGGCTCATGCAAAAGGACACTCGAAGAGTTCGTCACGCTGAATGCACTTCGAACCACTGCCTGTCCTCGCCTGCACTCCATCACGTGCAGGTACATCACGTTGTACAAATGTCGGTCGGTCTTTTATTTTTACAGTTCATTTTTTACAAACTATTAGGAGCTCAGAATGAGTACTAATGAAGAATCCAGAGATTATTCATTCTCTGATGGCGAATTACAACTTAAAGCAGTAGAACTGCTTGCAGCACTTACTACCGATATGCCCGAATTGGCGAAGCGGAAAGTAACTGCCGACACGCTAACCGCATTTTCGGACCTCATCACGGCGTTAAAGAACACCAAGACGGACAAGTATTACGCCGTGAAGCACAAAGAGCTGATACTTGCACGGGATGCTGCCCGCAAGACGCTCATCAAGGAAGTAAAAACGCTTCAGTCGATGGCAACAAATGCATTCGGCTTGCAATCACCGCATATCAGGCAATACTCGTTCAGTGAAATGAAGCTAGCGGATGATGGAGATTTGCTCAGCATCGTTGAAAATGCATTACAGATTGCCCGGGAAGATATCGAAGCTCTCACACCGGAGGGTGATGTGGAGGAGGTAACGGCGAGTATTCAAGCCCGGATTACCGATTTCATTTCCGCCATTACCGCTATCTCCCAGATTGACCGCGACCGTGCAGAGTCCAAGCCCAAACGTCTCATCGCTGCCAATACTCTCTATAAAGAACTCGTCCGCCTCTGCAATATCGGCAAGGCCACTTTTGCTGATACCAATCCCGCCAAGTACAATAGCTATATTATCTACGGTTCACCCGGCGCCGTCGGCGTTCGCGGGACACCCGCCAATCTCCGCTTTGACGCTGTCACCAATACCCTCGAATGGGACGCCATTAATAATGCTACCAGCTATAATATCGCGCTTTCCAAAAATAATGGCGAGACATGGCAAACCGATCTTACGGCAACGACGACCTCCGTATCTGTTCCTGCGGAGTTCGAAGGAGTCATCCTCTATAAAGTCCGCGGACGCAATTCCACCGGCTTCGGAGAGTATTCCGAGGTCTTCGAACGCAAGCTTGCCGCCTAAGCGCTTCTCCGTCTCCTTTTGAGAGTATCGCTTCGTAGCGATGCTCTCAATGAACAAGCCGATCAATGATGAGCACATCAGCCGGACCACGGAGAGCATCACGCCGAAGTGATACTCTCAGAAAGAAACAGCACTCCCCAAAAACCTAGAGGGCATCGCGAAGACGCAATACTCTCGGAAGAATCAGAAAACTCAACAGCCCGTGATGAACTCACGGGCTGTTGGCGTTTATTGCGGCAAGTGCTTCCGAAAGAGAGGGGAAGATTCAAAGTTTTCCCTTTCGGGCGGGGCTACGAAAGGGATGGTAAATTAGTTTGGTTATGTCGTGGGTGGGGCTTATTTTTACGACGGAGATAAGGTGGTATCTGTAAGGATATGGCTTTTATACTAGTACTATGGTGGGATAAAAGAATGTTTTTGTGCTGTATGGATGATAGATTGGCGTTTATTCGGATGTTAGCACTCACCCTAAAAGACGGCACAACCGACAACAAACCGACAGGAACAGAGGAAGTAAATACCAACTCTTCGCAAAATTAAAAGAGGTGTTTTGACAACGCACTTGCCGACACAAAAACACCACATTTAATTTTGCCCAACCGCTCCCAGAGCCCACCCACCACTCAGAGCGTTATTTGAAATAAAATCAATATCTTTGCACCTTGTACAAACTTTATGATATAAAAAAGTCAAACATAGAATAAAAGTTGTGTTATCTGTGAAAAGCCAAAGTAGCAAATGGTTATAGCGGAACAGCTTAATAAAAATGAAGCGACCATCTGTAGTTGGCGTACTAATGATGTACATCCGCAAATAAAGACTTTTGCATAAATTTCAGTATTACTCGAAGTTAAACTTACCAACCTTTTTAATGTATAAAAAATGGGAGAAGAAAGTAAAAACATCATTCCATTTAAGGTCTCAGCTAGAACAGCCAGACTTATCGGCAGGGAAAATGTTGCTACTTCAAAAGGTGCAATTATCGAACTTGTGAAAAATGCTTATGATGCCGATAGCAAAGTTTGTATAGTATACTTCGATAATAAATTTTCAACTTTGCTTCCAGAAATAGATGAAACACATTTCAAAAGATTACTTGAACTAGGAATAACTGTTAAATCTATGGAGGAAATGTATTCAAAAGATGAAAATGATGAGAAATACATTTTGAAAACAGAAATATCAGAAGAGAAACGAAATATATTTAAAAATTCAATTTCTAAATTTTCATCACTCTATATAATTGACTTTGGGGAGGGAATGACTCAGAATATTATTCGTGATCATTGGATGACAATTGGGACTGATAACAAAGCAAATGATGTTTTTACAAAACAGGGCAGGGTAAAATCTGGTGCAAAGGGAATTGGAAGATTTGCATTAGACAAATTGGGTAGCAAATGTGAAATGACAACAGTATTTAATCCTTCACCGGAAATACACAAACCTGACACTGATATTAATGGAAATATTACCAACAATACTGGTTACAATTGGGTTGTAAATTGGGAAGATTTCGAAGGCGAATTTAAAACCATCGATAAGGTAGGTGCAATTTTAACTGGGCTTCAAACAACTTCCATTAAAGAAGAGGTTCTAAAAAAGCTATCCGAATCGGATTTGAATAAAATTGAATCTGAAAAGGAATTTAAGTATGGTACAATTTTAAAAATTACCGAACTAAGAGACAATTGGGAAGACTTTCTTGTTGAACAAGTATTTTCTGACTTAGAAGTATTAGTGCCACCCAAAGAAGCGGGTGGCTTTGAAATATTTGTATTTAGTTCGCTTACACCAAATAAATATGGTGAGATTTTGGGTTCGGTTTGTGACGATTTCGATTACAAACTTGTTGCAATCGCAGATGAAAATCAAAATGTAAAAATTAAGATTTATAGGAATGAATACAATATTGAATTAATTCCAAATGCTTTTTTTGAACGACCTGCAATGCAAAAAGATAATTACAGAAAAAGTGATTTCCTGAAAGGATATTGGGAAAAAGAGACTACGTTTTCTGAATTATTAAAAGGCTTTAAAGATATAGATGAGAATAACACTTTCAATAATATTGGCCTCTTTAACTTCTCATTTTACTTTCTAAAAAGACAATCTAATTCTATTGATGCTAAAAAGTTTTTCAATAGGGATTTTATGGCAAACAACAGAAAAGATTGGCTTAACAAATTTGGAGGAATTAAGCTTGTACGGGATAATTTCAGAGTAAGACCATATGGTGAAGTCAAAAATGTTGCATTCGACTGGTTGGGGCTAGGTAGCAGAAAATCACAGAGTCCAGCAAGTGTGGCGAAAAAAGAAGGCGGTTATCGAGTTGAACCCGATAATGTAGCCGGAGCAATAAATATATCTAGACTAACTAACGTAAACTTTGAGGACAAATCGAGTCGTGAAGGTTTACAAGAAAATAGAATTTTTCGAATATTCTCATTATTGATAACAGAAATCATTGCTGAATTTGAAAAAGATAGAGCTTACATTGCCAGAGAAATGTCTGAATATGATGAATTTCTTTATGGCCCTGAGCGGGATAGAGAAAAAGCAATTAAGTTAAAAAATGAAATTTTAGCAAAAAGTAGGGCAAAAAAAGAATCTACTTCTGGCAATTCAACTGAAAATAACCAGAATGAGCAAGAGTCTGAATCAGATAAAGAAAAAGAAATTTTAGCCAACGAATTAGATAGAAAAGAAGAGGAAATTGAAAAACTAAAAGAGGAGCAAAAAGTTTTACGAGGGCTTGCAAGTAGCGGAATTGTCTTAGCATCATTTAGTCACGACCTAAGTAAATTGAATGACGTTTTAGCATCAAGAACTGATAAACTAAAAGAATTAATGCTTGAAAAAATATCAGAAGATGAATACTTAGAAGTAAAAGATAGTAAAAACCCCTATAAACAGTTAGAACGAATAAGAAAGCAAGACATCAAACTTCAGAATTGGTTGAATTTTTCATTAGGTGCCACAAGAAAAGACAAAAGAAAACGAAAACAATTATTTTTGAAACCATATTTTGAAAACCTAAAAAATGATTGGAATACGGTATTAGAAGATAGAGGAATATTACTGGATATTGATGAGATTGAAGAATTAGATTTAAGAGTTTTTGAAATAGATATTGATAGTATTTTCAATAATATTTTAATTAATTCGATTGATGCTTTCATCATTTCAAAAGAAGAGCGTGAACGAGTTATTAATATCAAAGTTTCGAGTAATTCAAAAGAAATAGTTATTGATTATCACGATAATGGCCCAGGGCTATCTTCGGACATTACTGAACCAGAAAAAATATTTGAGCCTCTCTTTACTACCAAAAGGAATAAACAAACTGGCGAGGAAGAAGGAACTGGCCTCGGTATGTGGTTGGTAAAATCAATTGTTGAAGAAAATGATGGAAAGGCAATTTTATTATATCCTGAAACTGGGTTTGGCTTAAAAATTACATTTCCAATTAAATATAAAAGATAGGTTTATGTACAAGATATTATTTATAGATGAAGAGAAAACAACTCTAGAAGACTTTGAAGAATTTGTTGAAAAATCTACTTCTAAAGCTAAGATCGAACCAATTACAATGTTTCCATTAGGTGAATTAGATGAAATGGTTGAATGTATCATTAAGATTTCTCCGGATGCTATAATTTCTGATTATAGGCTAAATGAACTAAAAACAGATATAAAGTATACTGTAAAATATAATGGTGTTGATTTAGTAGAAGAATTTCAAACAATTCGAAATCATTTTCCTTGTTTTGTCTTAACGGCAGTTGATGATGAAGCTGTCAATAGTAGTGATGATGTAAACATTGTTTATGTTAAAAATTTACTGTACAAACAAGATGAGGGCAATGCAAAAGCAAGTTTTTTGGAAAGAGTTATAAGTCAAATAGAACACTACCAAAAAAGAATTGAAAATTATAAAATTGAGTTAGCTGAGCTAATAGAATTAAGAAAAAATGGGAATGCTGATATTTCAGTTGAAAGTAGAATTATTGAACTCGATGATTTGTTAGAAAAATCTATTGATGGCAAAAGTGTAATTCCTCCAGAATTTAAAACACTTTCTAATTCTAATAAACTTGATAATATGCTAAGTAAAGTGGACCAATTATTGAAAAAACTAGATGAAGATGGCAAGTAATTTCAGACAAATCAGCCCTAAAAGAACTTGCACGAAAACCTATGCAAGTTATAGAAGCTATAAACCTTTCCTAGCATCAGATTTCAATTCGAGATGTGGCTACACAGATTGTCCCGACTTTTGGTTTGGTGGTAAGAATACTTTTCATATTGACCATTTTAAACCATTTTCAAAGAACCCTGCACTGGCTACTGATTATAAAAATCTAGTTTACTGTTGTTCTTATGTTAATATTCTCAAATCAGATGATGAAGGCGATTATTTAGACCCTTGCGATATTGACTTCAATGAACACTTTGAACGTGATAATGATGGTTCTATAATACCCAAAGCCAGTTCTAAAGAAGCAATGTATATGTTCTCAAAATTACAATTGAATTTATCAAGATATAGGTTTATTTGGAAGTTAGATGAAATATGGACAAGATTATTAAAACTTCAAGAACAAATCAAGGACCCCAAAAACCTGAATATAAAGAATGATTTAAGAATAATTCATAGCGAACTAGCTGAGGAATTTACAGTCTATTTAAAATACTTAAAAGCTGTTCAATAAAATTGAAAACACAAATATTCAAATACCTTAAATCATATTCCACCCTACCAATTGAGGTGGATCGGCTTATCATCTCGGCATATTTGTCGATTAATAGAATTGAGGTTTTAAATAATATATTCATCAAGTCATATGTAATTGAAAAAGAAAATAGAATTGAGTATCAAAGTTTGATGGACTTTATCTTTATTTTAAAAAAAGAGATCCTAAATTTTGATTTAGAAGCTTTAATTGAACTTTTTGAATTTGTTATTTCTCCTTCAGATAGAATTATTAATGGAGCAATTTACACACCTAATTCCATACGTAGATACATAACTGACAAAGCTTTTGCTACCCAAAAAAATCATTTAGCGAGTTTAAAAATTGGAGATATAAGTTGTGGTTGTGGTGGTTTCCTCCTAACAACTTCAAAAAAACTAAAAAAAGCAACAAGGTTATCTTATAAAGAAATTTTCAAAAACAACATTTATGGTTTAGATATTCAAGAATATTCCATTAATAGAACAAAGATATTGTTATCGCTTTTAGCATTAAGTGATGGAGAAGATGAACAATCCTTTAAATTTAACTTGTTTACAGATGATGCCTTGGAGTTTAATTGGAGCAATAATATTACAAATTTTGTTGGGTTTGATGTAATTCTTGGAAATCCTCCGTATGTATGTGCCAGAAATTTATCTAAAGAAACGTTGCTTAAACTTCAAAAATTTGAAGTTTGTAGATCAGGAAACTCAGATTTATATATACCCTTTTTTCAATTGGGCATTCAAAATTTAAAAGAAGGTGGTGTACTTGGGTTTATCACAATGAATAGTTTTTTCAAAAGTCTTAATGGTAGAAACTTAAGAGAGTTTTTCAAACAGAAATCTTTAAATATAAAAATAATTGATTTTGGAACTGAGCAAGTATTCAAATCAAAAAACACATATACGTGCATTTGTTTGATTGAAAACAGTCCAAATTCTACAATTAATTATTGCAAATCATCAAGTCTTGCCTTGCCAGAAAAGCAAAGCGACTATCATTCTATACCTTATGTTAAACTCAATTCGAAAACAGGCTGGAATCTTAATAATTTCGAAACGATTTCAAAAATTGAAGCAACAGGTATCGCATTTGGGGATTTGTATAAAACTAGACATGGTATTGCTACACTTAAAAATGATATTTATATCTTCAAACCTGTTAAAGAAGATAAAGAATACTACTATTTACAGAATGGGAGTCTTTACCAAATAGAAAAAGGAATTTGCAAAGATATTGTCAATACAAATAAGTTGAGTAGAACAGTCTCGATTAACAACTTGAAGGAAAAAGTAATTTTCCCATATGACAATTCTGATAAGCCTTTCATATTAGAAGAAATCTTCATAAAAGAGAATTATCCTAAAGCATACCAATATTTACTCAATAAAAGGAAAATACTTGCCAATAGAGACAAAGGAAAAGGTGACTATGTAAATTGGTTTGCATTTGGACGAAGCCAATCCCTAGAGAAAGTAAAAAACAAACTTTTCTTCCCAAAAATGTCAGACAGAGTACCTAGTTATATTATTAACTCGGATGAAAATTTATTATTCTATAATGGACAAGCTGTTATAGGACACACAGATGATGAAATGTTATTCATTAAAAAAATAATGGAATCAAGACTTTTTTGGTATTACATAAAAACTACGAGTAAACCCTATTCTTCAGGATACTTCTCTTTAAATGGAAACTACATCAAAAATTTTGGAGTATGCCAACTTACAGATATTGAAATGGATTTTGTATTAAATGAAAATGATACGAAAATTTTAGACAGTTTTTTTGAAGTTAAATATGAGGTAAGGTTGATATAAAGGCAACCAACACTTTCCCTATCCTGTCGGTTGTTTAGGGGCGTGCTTTAATAGTTATATTACACACTCTACGAAGTATCTAAATCTCCATTTATTTTCAAATAGTTACAGCATATCAACACAAAGTGTTTGATCGATTTATTTATCGCTGTAAGACCCTATTCAACCGAACGTCAACAAAAACCACTGAAACGTACTGCATGAGTAATGGCATTCAAATTTCCCCGTCCGAACTGAACGTCAACAAATACCTTTGAAACGTCTCGCATATCCATACTGAGGATATGCATCCGGTAGTAAACTTTCCCCGTCCGTTCAGTTCTTTCAACTACCTGTTCGAGCAATATATATCAATATATCATGGAGCATGGAATGTCTCATACGCCGAATTTCAATGTAGATACAATGCACCGTTGGTTCGGTGTGGAATGTAATAATGCTATTTTTCCGTTATTGGAAAAAGTGGACAGAACAGATGAAGAAACAGAAGAAATGATTGCCCTGGCGTATGCTGCGACAGTGCATTGGAAGAAATTTTCCGGTCATACTATTGCCAATTCCGTGCGGGGTGAAAATATGATAGCAACGGCACTGACGTATGCAGGTCGAAAAGAAGGTTCATTACATCATGCCAAGAGAAATTATGATATGGTGGTTGCTAATCGAAAAGACGTGCAAGACTTTGATGTGACCTATGCCTACATGGTAATGGCCCGATCTCTGGCGCTGAACGGAGCGAAGGAAGAAGCACAAGAATTCTACGATAAATGTAAGGCATCCATCGAAGCTATACAAGATGATGAAGATAAGAACATCTGCAGAGCCGATTTCGAAGCCGGACCTTGGTATGGTCTGCGAAGCTGAAAAGACAGACACAACATACCTAAACAATACAACAGAAAAATACGATTCTCTAGCAAAAATTGTGGCACGAAGTGATGATTATTTACAATCGTATGGTGCCAAAAGTCCACTACGGACGATAGATCGACAGTAAACGAGATTCTGATATGCCCCAAAGTCCTGCAGGGATGACAATCACTTCTATAACGTTTTGTTCCTACGGGACTTACTCATGTATTCTTCCTCATTTTCCAGTGACTAGCCATCGCTACCGTGATTGAGAAGGATGATGAACCGGCAGCAATTCAACAACATTTATCAAAGAACTTCTAATAACTAGTATGAGCAAAATAATATTTGACAGTGGAATATCTCTGGACGGGTTTTTCGCAGGAGACAACAGAAGCCCCAAAAATCCTATGGGTGGAGTTTCAGGACAAATTCATTCGTGGATGTTTAATCAAAAAGCATTTTGGGAACATCTTGGGTTTGATGGTGGAAAAGAAGACAGTGCCGACGGAAAATACATTCGAGAAACAATCGCAAGAACGGGTGCATATATTATGGGTAAACGAATGTTTGAAGAAGGCGAGGCAAGTTGGCCAAATGATCTCTACAAAGCAGATGTATTTGTATTAACCCATGAGATACGAGAACCTTGGATTCAGGAAGGCACGACTACTTTTTACTTCATAAATGATGGAATAGAACATGCGTTGGCACTGGCAAGACAATCGGCAAAAGACAAAGATATACGGATACAAGGTGGCGCAAACACGATTCAACAATTTCTCAATGCAGGTCTTATTGATGAATTTTTTATTCACATAGCACCTGTTTTTCTGGGAAGCGGAATTAGACTTTTTGACGGCATTGACAAAGACAAGTATGATATTCAAATCGCTGAAGTACTACCGTCTGCCGTTACTACTCATATCAGATACAACCTCAAAAGAAAGTAACCACTCTATGAAACGAAGCAACCTTTTGGAAATGAACAATGTCGGTATCGTGGTTGAAAACCTGGACAATGCAATTGCGTTTTTCAATGAAATAGGATTAGTGCTCGAAGGACGAATGATGGTTGAAGGTGAATGGGCAGGTAGAGTAACAGGGCTAGGAAATCAATCCGTAGAAATTGCTATGATGGCAACTCCGAACGGACAGTGCCGACTTGAACTGTCAAAATTTATTGCACCAGCGACTGTTTCAGACCATAGGACAGCTCCCGTTAATTCTCTTGGTTATCTCCGTGTTATGTTCAGGGTTGACAATCTGGATGAGTTACTGAGCCGCCTTACGAAACAGGGAGTTGAAATTGTTGGTGAAGTTGTAAACTATGAAAACATCTATAAACTCTGTTACATTCGCGGAACAGAAGGACTGCTCGTAGGTCTGGCTGAACAGCTTGGCAATACAACTGCAACAGATATAGTAGAGGGCAAAGAGTGAAAATGAACCACAAACCGCTACCGTCGCCTGCAAGATATTAGTGGCTTCGTGGACAATCATGTTCGGTTTTCCAATCCAACGTTCGAGCCGGATGACAGTATTTCCCTCAGGTCGGTTGCTACAACCGAACGCCAACAAATACCGCTGAAACATACTGCAGGATTACCATATCTACTATATGATTCGGTGATGCAATTGCACAGTATTGAGATTGCGGAACCTGTAGTCGCTACAGGAAGTAAACACTGCTCTGGAGTACGGATGAGCTGTACGTTTCATAGGTATGTGTTGACGGTCAGTTCTACAAGCGGTCTTGTATAGAAATTACATTGTTGCTTAGTTTTCTAATTTACTTTTTTTTTAAAATGATGATGGATACCCTAACAACACTCAACCAGCGTGGCGACGTAAAATTAGATCAGGGTGATAGTATTGGTGCAATCGCTGATTACACGGAAGTAATTCGTCTCGATCCGACTTGTTTCCTGGCGTATTGTAATAGAAGTTATGCGCGGGTAAATCTCGAAGACTTCACAGGAGCACTGGAGGACTTGACCGTAGCTTTAGACCTGGATCCCCACAATTCGCTCGTTTATTCTAATCGTGCATTTACTTTACTGAAGCTTGGTAATTTACATGCAGCAATCGAAGATTGTACCAAAGCAATAGCCCTTGATCCCACTAATGACAATGCCTACCTAACTAGAGGTAATGCAAAGGTAAAATGCATGGATTTTCAAGGAGCAATAGAAGATTTTACAAGAGCTATTGAACTTGCTCCGGATAATCCTGACGGCTATATTAGTAGGGGCATTGCTTATGGTGAACATCATTATCATAAGACAGCTCTTGACAATTTTTCTAAAGCAATAGAGCTTGCTCCAACTAATTCTATAGCATATACTAACAGAGGATACAGTAAGTACAATATATACGATGATTATGAAGGAGCAATTCACGACTACTCTATTGCTTTGAAATATAATCCTATTGATGCATACACCTACTTCCTACGTGGTAATGCTTGGTACAAGCTCAAGGAGCATAGTAAAGCAATAGCAGACTACACAACGTCAATAGAAATAAATCCGGAACATTCTGATTCTTATCTGAATAGAGGCCTCGTACTACAAGAGATTGGAAATCATGACGATGGGTTAATAGATTTGCAAAAAGCGGCAGGGCTAGGGAATGTAAAAGCTAACAATTTGGTTAATGGGATTCCAATAAAATTGTCAATTCACGATTTTGTAAAATGGCTCCCTAAATAATTCCAAACGTTTTAATAGTCATCTAAAGCACATATCGAAATACTAATTCCCGTCCGGTCGGTTGCTACAACCGAACGCCAACAAATACCGCTGAAACGTACTGCAACCAAAGCTGATGTTTGATACGGGAACGTTCATTTCGAAAACTGGAATTTGTCTGAACTGTGATTGATGTGATGCAAGTTGTCTGAACTGTGATTGATGTGATGCAAGTTGTCTGAACTGTGATTGATGTGATGCAAGTTGTCTGAACTGTGATTGATGTGATTTAGGTGATTTAGGTGATTTAGGTGATTTAGGTGATTTAGGTGATTTAGGTGATTTAGGTGATTTAGGTGATTTAGGTGATTTAGGTAATTTAGGTGATTTAGGTGATTCGAGTGCTGGAATAATGAAGTTGAAGTACTCTTTTATATATAAGAATCATAGTAATCATACCAATCACAGAAATCACAGTTCAGACAGTGGCATGTGTTGAAGGTCAGGTGGAGCGAATAATCGAACTGAAAATATTTATTCGTACCTACTCGCCGCATATAGCATAGTTGCGAGGTATGACCATGTGGGCTGTTGATTATGCACATTTTTGTCTTCAATCCAACCTTTCATAGAATCTAAATACATTTCTAAATTCGGATTTTCCCATTCTTGAAGATTATGCGTGTAATCAAGTTGCAATTTCTCAAGAAACACAATAAATTCTTGATAATTGCTCACGGAGGATGCATATTCGAAACTAAATTCCATACTGTTCTCTTTCTAAATATTTTTCTGTTTACACTTATCTCTAGTCTGTCCGATTCTTTCAACCTGATATAAGCATATTCCGAAGCAGTGTCTGTTACTAATGACAGTGACCAATTATTATCCTTCCCTTCCTTTGAATCGGATACTTTTTCTGTCGGTATGTACTTGTACTTGACTGAACATTCCCATCCTTGTTTAGACGGAAAAACTCGTCATGAAAACGCTTCACCTGAGGGAACATCCGCTATTGTAATGGAAGCTACATCAGAAATAAGGCATGCAATAATCCTATCATATCCAAGTAAAGAAAAAATATATCTCACCTCGGTGAGTTTCTTTCCATAAGCGAGATTGAGTTTCATTCTCGATTCCTTCATCATTTTACCGAAATCTTTTGATGGAACATAACAACTGTTTTCTGATGAAAGGACATTTATTAATTCTACAAGTTCAATTCTACATGTTCTAAATACACCATTATTGCTGAGTATCAATACGTTATTAAAGGTTACATCATTTGTTCTTATAGATATCTTTACTTTTTTTTCGATTTCCGTTACATCGAGAATAATTGTTAATACACCTTCTGCATAGGTATAATTCTCCAATTCTGAATCGCCACTCATATTTATTATATAGTCTAACGTATCCATACTTAGAAAGTAAAGTAGTTTGGTATTTTTTTTAATGGCTTGGAAATACATGCAAACAAATACGCAATTTCATTCCTATGAAATAAGTTCTTCCTGACTAGCCCACAGCTTCAGCTGTGGGGGGAGATGCCCAAAATACACGGCTTTAGCCAAATCATGGTTGTGCAGAAATACCATCCTTTGGCTAAAGCCCTAAAATTATCTCCCTCCCTCCCATCCAGCTAAAGCTGGACGCTAGTCAACGGATTATCTTCACGTACCCGAAGAAAAGATACGCAGTACGTTGATAATTCCTACTTCCCGGTCAGTTCTGATATCTGCCCATACTTGAAACTCGATCCCCCAAAAAAACTACACCATGCTATTCAGCAAAATATTTCTTTACTATCTGCCATTCTTCCGGTTTCATGGAAGACTCACGGACTTTTGCAATCATAGTATTCTTCAAATGAATCTCTGAAAATGACTCTTTGGGGACTAATGTTACATCATGACGCTTGAGTTGTAATGGTACTCGCTTGAATATAGATTTGTTGAGAAAATCCAAATGAAGAGAATCTCCTGATATAGTTATCGTATATAATTCATTCTTATTTAGGTATAATATGAACAGCACTGAAAGTGAACTCAATGTTATCGATGATGGGAAAATCAACTCTTGTGCTTGTGGGAATAGAAGAATGGTTATCACTATTGCTATGACAAGCACAAATGCGAGGGAAATTAATAGTTTATTAAGTATCAATGGTTTACAATGGATAGTTTGCATGAGTTTATTCCTTGAATGTGTTTATAACAACTTACCAACTTTATCTAATTTGTCGAGTATTTCTAAAAAATCTTTCTCTGAGAAGGCAGATATGATTGAGCTGTGAATGTAATGTAGCGAAACTGAAGCTATCTGACTTTTATTTTCTCTCATTTCGATATCAAAATTATCATATGCTTGATGCTCCCAAATTGTTAAATTCCAAACTGTTGCACTCATACCTTTTAAATACCAAAGTTTTTCGTATGGAATATCAACGGTTGTTTTTTTTAAACAATATCTATAATATTCGATTGCTAATAATTTCTTCTCATCATTGAATGTTATACCTGATAAAAATTCATTTTTCTTACTTAGGAACATATAGATCGTTATCGCCAGCGGTAATATCAAAAGTACTATTGCCAATAACACAGGCATATCCAGAATTACATATACAATTGCCCAAGCAATTAGAAATGCTGACTTAAGAATCACACACCTCAAACGCCAAAATTTCAAGCGATTCCTATATATTATCATACTATTAAATTTCAATTTCAGATTTAAATTCAACTCTTCCTCACTAGCCCACAGCTTCAGCTGTGGGGAGGGAGAAGTGAGAGGGGGAAATAATCTACCTTCAAAAACACCCATACATCATGCGTCTTCCTGCACAACCCGGGGCAACCGCAAGGGATTGCCCCTACGGTATTATATGGACTGTGATGCGCATCTCACGTACTAAAGCCGATACACACACCTCTATCTACACCTCACCTCCCCACACCCAAAAAATCTTACTTTTTCTCTTGTTTGAGGTATTTTTGGACGGCGGAACTGACGGGCTTGGCATTTTTCTTGGCGGCGATGTCGCGGAGTTGTTGGCGGATTTCAAAATACCGTTTGCGTTTCATTTCCTCATATTCGGCGATTTCTTCGGGAGTCTGGCGGCGGGCAGGCGGGAGATTGGTCAGATGGGGATTATTCTTGCGGAATTCTTCACGCATGTCTTCGAGAACGGAAATATCATTGCTCATAGCATGTACCTCGAAAAAGCTGCGACGAATTCAATGACCTGAAAAGATTGTCGGAGTGAGAGGATTTGAACCTCCGACCCCCGCGTCCCGAACGCGGTGCTCTACCGGGCTGAGCCACACTCCGTTTTTACGGCAGCAAAAATAGTAGTTTTGCCGAAAGTAAGCAAAATAATTCCTAAAATTTCCGGTTCTCTGACAATTTTTGTGGAGGTGTGAAATGGTGAACAATATATGTGGTCGCTGTCATCCTGAATTTATTTCAGCATCTCCGCAAGTAGTTGGTAAAGCACTACGGTGCTGCAGCGGAGTTTCTGAAACACGCTCAGGAAGACAGACGTCGAAAGCCCTCGTGTGAGTATTAATTCAGCCAACTACAACAATTGTCATTGACTCAAATTTCCTTCGTGGGATGCCTCTCTTCCTGCGAACAATGAATTTATCACCGCTTGTCGAAAGAAAACCTTGTATTTATTGAAATTTAAATGTATTTTTACACCTGCATTTTCGGACTTGGTTTCAAGGAGTTAGAGCAGACACCCACCTGATGATTTCGCGCTGTCTTCCAGCGAAAAAAAATGTATCGATGATGAGCACCCACACCGGCAAAAAACAGTACCTTTTGAAGTGCGACCCTGCACAGAACAATAGAGTGGAATAGAAGCACAGACATATACTTTACATTGTAGATGATACGATCATTCATACTCTCGTCAAGTAGTATCGGTTCTTGCTCTTGGGGAGAGGTATAACTGGATATAAGAACCTACAATTTTGTTATGAGGAGTTGCTATGAACCAATGTCTCCGAATCATAGTTGCTGCGTTTCTCTGTACCTGTACCGGTGTACTGCTCCAAGAAGTGCACGCTACCGATCTTACGTTCGGCACAATCTCCATTCCGGAAGCCGGCAAGCTGTATAAGCCGGGTGAATCTCTGGCGTGCAGGTTTGAAGTAAAAAACATCAACATTCTTCCGGCTGCCAGCTATTCCTGCACTGCGAAAATTACCCCGAAATCCGGCGGCTCGCAGGTATATTTGTCCACTCAGACCGGCAGTAACTTACAACCGGGAGCTACGGCTGTCATCACCATGCCCGAGCCATGGACGACCACGACCGGAAACTATAATCTCGAACTGAAAATATTCTTCTCCGAGGATATCAATACGACCAATAATACCGTTACAATAGACCTGACGGTCGCACAATGCTGCCTTTCCGGTTCAGAATGGCACAAAGGACCGTCGATGAACATTATTAAGAACCTCTCCTCATTCCCTGCCGGCGAACAGTTGCAGCGCATGAGACCCGGTGATTTGATTGCTCTTTCTGCCTATATCACCGATGCCGATATTCTTGTACAAAAATGTCTGTGTATTACCGGCACCGATACTGCTGTATCCCAGACTCCGTACGGGCCGTATGCCGATAATGTCTCCTATGTATGGTCAATACAGGGGCCGGGAAAACTCATCGAGCCGGACGGCAATGAGCGCTCATCTGTTCTCTATGAACTACCATTATGCGACACCAATCCCGTACGCATTGAGTGCAGAGTGCGCAATGATGCCTCTACGACGAAGATGCGTGATGAAGAGCTCCTGGCGACAGCCGTGATTCATTTTACCGTCGGCGCGCGACTTCCCGATGACCCCGGCAGCAGTAATGATATCGGAAATGCACGATTTCTCGGTGTTGAGCTGCAGATTACTCCGTTTGTAAAGCCAAGTGATGAGATTATAGAAACCGTCAACAAATCACAATGCACACCGCAGCCACCCCAATGGCTTGAAAAGTCTCCTCTTGCAGGCGGATTTGATATTCGGCAAAAGACCTCTACAGTTACTTGTCCGGACTATGCTGTCCTCTTGTTCGCCGAAAGAAATGACCTTGATTCTATGATTACCTCCTGCAATGCTTTCGAGAGTCAGCCCTGCCCCGTGGCAGAAAATCCCAAGGGGTCGCTTCAGTCCGATGCCGTACACTATACCTGGAAAATAAAATCCGGGAAAGGTCTTTTCCCCCTTGGCAATGAAGGTGCATGCGTTGTTTTTGTACGGTCGAAGTCGGAAAATGCAGTCATTGAATGTGAAATTACCGATAGTAAAACCCAATTTAAAGATGTCCAAACTGTTCAGCTTTCAGCCAATGCCGTGCGCCAACGCAGCCCACGGGCGTATGTAGGGGTTGGTAATATTGCCTATGAAAAGTTTTGGATTAACTGGGGTGACTATGCACAATTATTAGATGCTGCATTACAAGCCAAAACATGGTACGAAACCGTCGGATATGAAGTGGAGTTCGAGTCCTACGCTACACGGGCAAGCGCCGCAAAGATACTTGAGAACCCGTGCTATCAGGCATTCTGGATCGTTGGTCATGGAGCGAGTGAATCGGGACGAGCAGGAGTAATTGAAATGTCGGATGACAGAGATTTCACCCCCAATAACATTACGACAGCATCGAATAGAGCATTTAATTGCCCGAAACACCCCTTTGTTCGGGAAGCGGTTCTCATGGGATGCTATTCCGGGCGCGGTTCATGGGGAAGTAGATTTTTCTCGGCACGTGTCTATGGATTTCAAGGAGCATTGATTAATGCTCGCTGGCTTATTCATGAAGTGCTCAATTGGGAAAAAGACAAACATTTTCCTCCGATTCCGCATGACTTGAGAGTACCCTAATACTCATTCTCCCTACGCGTCGGTCTATGTATGATAATTCTACCATTATATAAGGATTCCAACAATGAAATCTCTCTTCCTCTTCAGTATTCTTATTCTCCAATGCTCTCTACTCAATGCGCAAAATACCCTGCATATTCTCGCTCCCGCTACGACAGGAAGCGCAGACCTGCTCGATATAGCCGCTTCCCCTACCGGCTCGACCGTTATTGCCGTCGGGAATGGCGTGATTCTTCAACGCACCGGGGCGAGCTCTTCTTTCCGACATATGCAAACTCCCGGCCGACCCTTTCAGGCACGATCGGTGGCCTGGGTAGAAGGTTCAATAGTTATCCTCACCGGTAATACCGGCTCCATCTACCGCTCGATTGATAACGGCAGTACATGGACATCCGTCTATTCACAATCGAATAGCTTACATACGATTACCAGCAAGGACGGTATCTGCGTCGCGGCAGGAGAATATGGCGCGATTATTATCTCGAAAGACAAAGGAGTGACGTGGACTGCCATCAAGAATAAAACGACCGAAACCTTGCAGTCGGTATCAATTCAGGGAAATACCATCCGGTGCGCCGGTAATGGCGGCACCATTGTCACCTCGAGTGATGCAGGTGCTACCTGGCGAGCCGCCGAAGGACTGGTAAGCGATGACCTGCGGTTCATTACGTTTCTTGATGATTCGAAAGGATTTATCGGTGGTACGAGCGGCACTCTCTATTCGACAACAACCGGCGGAAAAAGCTGGACTAGTGTACTCATTGATACACTTTTTTCATTTCAGAAATGTGTTTTTCGGGATAATTCCACCGGCATCGCAATGGGAAGCACCGGTAGCTGCTATCGAACAGTGGACGGAGGTACTACCTGGACCCGCGAGAACATATCCGGTATCAATCAATGGATGAATTCGGCGGTTTTTAACGGTACCGATATCATTGCCGTCGGAGATGAAGGCACAATTTGTACAAAAAGTACTTCGTGGACATCGAATCGAACACTCTCCTCCGGAAATACACATTTTGTGATCAAAAACAATGCATCCGCGATTTGGGTCGCCGGCGAAAATGGTAGTATTTACCGTTCGGATAATAACGGTACCACATGGAATTCTACGGCATTGCCACAGAAGGATGACTGTATTGACCTATCATTTATGAATACTACAATTCAAGCGGTTACTACCGGCGGCACAATCTATGAAAGTGCGGATAACGGCACTTCCTGGAGCAGTATTTCTGTTCTACCGAATGCTTCCCTTCTAACGGTTTTTCAAGCGCAACAGCGCATCATCGTTGGCGGGAAATCATTCTTCGCGTATTCGGATGACGGCACACACTGGACACCCGTCAGTGCACTTCCTGCAAATTCAACGATTTATTCGATTCGTGGTACGAGCACGGGGCTCATCTGTGCCGTGGGTAGCAATGGACTCATACTGCTTTCAAGCAATAATGGTACATCATGGACCACGATTTCCTCCGGTACGACTGCTACGCTTCTCGGAATTGACTTTCTAACTGATAGCTCGCTTCTCGCTGCCGGTGAGAAAGGAACCATACTTTCCTCAACGGACGGCGGACAAACCTGGAAGACCTCTTTAGCCGATACTCTAACGTGGAAAACAGTTATTGCCAACAAATCATCCGGTAACTATATTCTCGTTTCTCTCGAAGGAGAGATCCTCCAAGGCGTAGCAAATCAATGGAAAACGCATGCATCGACTTCGCGTTATCTATTTAATGCATCGATAATTAATTCACATCTATGGACATGCGGCAGCGACGGGTATATTGCCGAGACCGAACTTATCACCGGTGTCGATGAAACGGAGAACTCCGTCGGCATACAATTTTCTATTATTCCTCATCCTGTGGCTCAAGACCTTGTACTCTATGTGGAGTCCACGGCAGAAGTGAACATAACCTCAGAAATGTATGCAGCCGACGGACGATTTACCGGAATGAGCAAGGAATATACAATCGTACCCGGTAGTACAACGATTCACTATCCTACCGGCAATCTCGCTCAGGGTACGTATTTTTGTATGATGAGATACGCCGGTAGGATTTCAGTATTGCCCTTTACGGTCGTCCGACGATAATTCCATGAACGTCGATTATGATGTTTCTTCTGCACGTCGATGACACAATCTGATGCGAAGCTCCCCACCCGGTATCCGTCACAGTAATCATACACAATCAGCGCCATCGGCGTGGGAATGCGTCTCAAGCAACATCATGATTCATAAAGAACTTCTCCATTCTCCCACTATAGGTTCCATCTTCGGTTCCGAGGTGGAATGGATCGACTCCGGCTTCCTGACCGGCGAAGAAAACATGCGTTTCGATGAGGAACGCGCGCGGGCAATGGTCTCGGGCACCGCACTGCCAATGCTCCGCGTCTATGGCTGGCAGCCCTGGGCAGTATCGCTCGGCGCTAATCAAAAAGAAACAGATATCGACCACTCGGAATGTGAGGCCCGCGGATTCGCAATAGTACGCCGTGCGACGGGAGGACGTGCCGTGCTCCATGCCGATGAACTTACCTATTCGCTCGTCCTGCGTATTCCGGAGGGTAAGACGGTGCATGACTTGTATCGCATGACGCATGAATGCTTGCTCGCAGGACTCCGTACAATTACACCGGACATTGATTTTGAAAAATCACAACCGAATTTCCGTCAGGTCTATGCTGCAGAGCCGCAGCAGACAATAGCATGTTTTGCGAGCTCAGCGCGGTATGAAATTATGCATGACGCACGCAAAGTCGTCGGCAGCGCGCAACGGGTATTTGGGAATGTGCTTTTGCAGCATGGGTCGATTCTCCTTGGCGCAGGACACGAACAGCTCGCTGCAATCTCCGCCCGAAAGGATGGTTCAACTGCCGATGCTCTTCGCGAGTATATTCTCTCTCATAGTGCGACGCTCTCGGAAATAGTCGGACGGAGAGTCGAATTTCAGGAAGTGGCAGCAGCTATTAAGCTGGGATTTTGGGGAAGTAATGAGGTGCGGAGCACATAAATTTTCAAAAGCTCTTTGCCGAGTGGCTGGCAGTTTGTATTTTTGCGCCTCAATTCAGTAACAACACTCACGGAGAGGTGCGAGAGTGGTTGAATCGGGCGGTCTCGAAAACCGTTATGGGAGCAATTTCATCGAGGGTTCGAATCCCTCCCTCTCCTCCAAGACATGCAAGTGACAGCTTGCCCAAGAAGCCCGGATGGCGAAACTGGCAGACGCGCTATATTCAGGTTGTAGTATCCATTGGATGTGCAGGTTCAAGTCCTGTTCCGGGCACTTGTAAGTTCAGACGAAGGCAGTTTCAGACTGCCTTTTTCATTTCCGGTTCGATTCGATGTACCCATGAAATTCTACGCTTCTCTTTCTTCGTGGTTCTCTCCTATCTTCTTGGCATTGCTGATTCTCACAGCACACTCCTCCGGAGTGGCACAAGGCAAACCCGACCCGCGGAGCTACCGCGAGCGCGCTGAAGAAGCCGTCAAAAGTAAAAATTTCAAAGTCGCCGCATCTCTTCTCGAAGAATGGATCAAAGTCAATCCCCGCGACGGCGAAAGCGCTGTGGTGCTCGCGCGGTGCTATATGCAGCTCAGCCAACCCGAGAAGGCATTCGAAACCCTCAAAACAGCCGCCGAACTCGGCTGCGCTAATAGTAAAGTGCTCACGACCGATACACTTTTTACCCCCTTACGCTTCACCCGCCGCTATGATGAACTCGTGCAGGCATTTAAGTGGAATGCCGATCAGGTCGCAGAATTCCCGATTAAATTCGCACCGCAAAAACGATTCGGACGCTACCGTGTACTCTATCCGCCAAACTATGATGATGAGAAAAAATACAGTCTAGTTCTCTTGCTCCATGGCAATAGTCAGGACCCGAATATCATTCTCCGTTGGGCGAAACAGCTGAATTTACCGAATGTTATCTTTGTCTGCCCCGAAGCGCCGTATATTAAATTTAAAGAATCGGCGATGACCTTCGCTCTCCGCCTCTCAGCGATGGGCGAGGACCTCGGCTATCCCGATACCCTCAAAGATGATATTATTTTCTCGTCCGCCGACTGGTATCATAGCGTGATTAAAGAAGCCGAGGAAATTCTCCCGATTAAAAAAGAACTCCCCATCGTGATGGGTTTTTCTCAAGGAGGGTTCTATGCAAATGTCGTTGCCACGCGCCATCCGGAAAGCGTGAAATCGGTGATTACCATCTGCGCGAGTATGTACCCGGAAGCAAAGGTGTTAGAACGCTACAGCTTGCTCCGTAAATATGGCATTGATGTGTTTTTACTCCACGCAAGCGACGACCCGATTGTCCCCTATCAGACCGCCACCCTCTATAAAAATGCGCTCGACCTTGAGAAAGTAGAGCATACGTTCTATAGTTTCAAAGGCGGACACTGGCCGTCAAGCGAGGCCACGCAGAAAATCGCCGAATGGATTACCAAACATTTTCAGGAGTAATGGATGATGATGAAAATTATACTTGCTACCGTTATTTTACTTGTTAGTACCACAGTACTTAGTGCACAAAAAACAGTAATCTTTCTCCATAATGCCTTTCTTGAGAATTACACACTCGACGAGGCGCATCCCGACTACGGAAAATGCGAGTACACGCAAATACTGGCCGCATTTACGAAGGCGAAGTTCAGGGTGATCAGCGAGATACGTCCCAAAAACACCAAACCCAAAGACTACAGCACCAAAGTAATCCACCAAATTGATAGCTTGATAGCCCGCGGCACTAAGCCCTCGGATATCACCGTTGTCGGCACATCACGAGGCGGATACATCGCTCAATATGTATCCAGTGGTCTTAAAAATAAAGATGTTAATTATGTACTTATCGGGTGCTGTTCGGACGATGACATCGCAGACATGCCCGAAATCTCCCTCACCGGCAATATCCTCTCGATCTACGAAAAAAGTGATGTGATTGGTCAGTCCTGCCAAAAATTAAAAGACAGGTCGAAAGGCGTGCAGCATTTTAAAGAAATTGAACTCACCACCGGACTCAAACACGGCTTTCTCTATAAAGCGCTCGATGTGTGGATACAGCCATGTATTCAGTGGGCTGAGCGGAAGTATAAATAGTTTGTGTAAATGACCGTAGGGGCGAATTGCATTCGCCCACGTCGTGCAAAGGTCGGGCGAATGCAATTCGCCCTTACGTCGGAATATCAATCCGAAATCTCAAATGATTCCGGGAATGAATACAAAATATATCAATTCCCAGTCCAGTCAGTTGCTACAACTGACTGTAATTACTTACCAATGAAACGTTTGCTGGAAACGTACATCGGTATAAACTGACGGACAGTTACTTCAACCGACAGGACTGATAATCAGACGTTTTTTTAACGCAAAGGCGCAGAGATGCAGAGATAGTAATCTGTTCAAATGGCTGGTCTTGGTAGAAATAAAACTTTGCGTTCTTGGCGTCATTGCGTTAAAATACAACAGCTAGCTGACCGAACTAAGAAAATACATCAATTAACCTCAACGAACATAATGGATTGGCTCATAGCAGGACTTGGTAATCCCGGACTCAAATACGAACGTACACGGCACAATATCGGTTGGCTCGTCATCGACGCGCTCGCCCAGAAACACGGCAAGACCTTCAAGCCCGGCAAAGGAATGTGGCTCGAAACGGAAATCAAAATCCGCCGTGACACCGTACTCCTCATCAAGCCGACAACGTACATGAATGCGTCCGGCGAGGCAATTAAAAAGCTAATCAATATCCATAAATTACCGGCAGAACGTGTGATCGCCATCGTCGATGAATACAATTTCCCTGTCGGTAAAGTGCATATCAAATCAGGAGGTTCGGACGGCGGACATAATGGCATCACGTCCATCATCGAAGAGCTTGCTACCATGAATTTCTGGCGTATGCGCTGCGGTATCGGCAAGAATTTCCCACCCGGCGGGATGGTTGAATATGTTCTAGCGAATTTTGCGAGCTATGAAACCGAAGAACTCAACGCAATGATTACAAGAGCATGCGACAGCTTGGAGTTTTTTATTTCGGCAGGTGCGGCGCGGGCTATGCAGAAAATTAATGCAGGACAGGAATTGTAAATTCTTCGTACGTATCGCGTACTGTGGAGTGATTTTTTAATGCAAAGGCGCAGAGATACAGTGATTCTCAGTCCAGTCAGAGATGCAGGGATTCTCAGTCCAGTCAGAGATGCAGGGATTCTCAGTCCAGTCAGAGATGCAGAGATTCTCAGTCCAGTCAGTTGCTACAACTGACTGTAATTACTTACCTATGAAACGTTTGCCGGATAATCAACCGATTTGTATCTCTGGATATCAGACGTTTTTTTAACGCAAAGGCGCAGAGATGCAGAGATAGTAATCTGTTCAAAGGCAGTTCTTGGTAGAAAAAAACTTTGCGTTCTCGGCGTCTTTGCGTTACAATAAAGCCATTGGACGGTCAGTAGGCGAGGCCGAAATGAACGGTGATTCAGCAATCCTATACACAACAATATCCAAATTTCGAGGTAAATATGAACACAATTCTCAATTTTATCGGCGGTGAATTCCTTGCGCCCGTGTCGGGTAACTATCTTAATAATTACGAACCTGCCACCGGCGCCGTCTATTCGAAAGTGCCGGACTCCGATGAACGGGATGTGGCACGTGCCGTCGAGGCCGCAAAGCGTGCGTTTCCTGCGTGGGCTGCTACGTCGCTCGAAGAACGTTCGGCAATTATGCTGAGAATTGCTGCGATGATTACCGAGCGTCTCGATGAACTCGCGCTCGCTGAGTCAATTGATCAAGGGAAGCCCGTCTGGCTTGCAAAAAGTATGGATATTCCCCGCGCGGCACAGAATTTCCATTTTTTTGGAACGGAGATTCTCCACTTTGCGAGTGAAGCGCATCCGACGACAGGATTTTTGAATTATACACTGCGTTCGCCTATCGGTGTCGTAGGGTGTATATCTCCCTGGAACTTACCGCTCTATCTCTTTACCTGGAAAATAGCACCCGCTATCGCAACCGGTAACTGCGTCGTCGCCAAGCCGTCGGAATTAACGCCGATGACCGCGTATCTGCTTGCCGGTATTTGTAAAGAAGCCGGACTCCCCGATGGCGTGCTGAATATCGTGCACGGACTCGGACATGAAGTAGGCACGGCAATGACCGAACATCGTGATATCCACGCAATTTCATTCACCGGTGGCACCAATACGGGACAGAAAATTGCCCGGATTGCGGCGCCGATGTTCAAAAAACTCTCGCTCGAGCTTGGCGGAAAGAATCCGAACATCGTTTTTGCCGATTGTAATCTAGACGATGCCGCCCTCACCTCCGCCCGCGCTGCCTTTACGAATCAGGGAGAGATTTGCCTGTGCGGTTCGCGGATATTTATTGAGCGGAGTATTTATGCAGAATTCCGCGAAAAATTCCTGCAGAATGTGCAGAAGTTCACCGTCGGTGACCCGCTCGACCCGGCAACCCGTCAGGGAGCGCTGGTGTCGCAGGGGCATCTCGAAAAAGTATTGAATTATATTCAAATAGCAAAAGAAGAAGGCGGAACGATTGCTCACGGAGGACGCCAAATTCACCCCGAAGGGCGCTGCGCGAATGGTTGGTTCGTCGAGCCGACGGTGATCGAAGGTCTCGGCGCTGACTGTAGAATTAATCAGGAAGAAATATTCGGTCCCGTCGTCTCGCTCGTGCCCTTCGACACCGAAGACGAAGCGCTCGCAATGGCCAATTCCACGACCTACGGCTTGGCTGCAGTCGTGTGGACGGAGAATCTCTCGAAAGCGCACCGCGTGGCTGCAAAATTAGAAAGTGGCATTGTATGGATTAACTGTTGGATGGTACGCGACTTACGCACTCCCTTCGGCGGCGTGAAGCATTCCGGTGTAGGACGCGAAGGCGGATTCGAAGCACTGAAATTCTTTACCGAACCGAAGAATGTGTGTGTGAAGATGTGAGGATACTATGAAAACCATACTCTAACTAGCATTCGACGTGGCGCGTTGCTATAAACATGCGACCTCGATGAGGTCGATGCTGCCTTGGGTGGTGCTTTGCTATAAACATGCGACCTCGCTGAGGTCGATGCTGCCTTGATGGACTGAAGTTTTATGACCTCAGAGAGGTCGAATGTTTGTAGCAAGAAAGGCACACAAAATGGTACGACCTCAGAGAGGTCGAATGTTTTGGTGAAGCTTTCGCATACCACCGTCGAGCGATTCGTTTTATCTGCATACGTCCCGCATGAGAAACACCTGCCTATCGCCCTACGACAACCACTGCGCATTCTCCCATCACCATTCCATAGGTTTGCATTAGTTGCGCTCGATATACTCCCGCGCTTTTTATAGAAGTCATGTCAAGTGAGATGATTCTTGTACGCGCCGGTAAACGCATCACTTCCTGTCCGACAATATTCACAATCCTAACGATGTAGTCTGCACCATGCGGCATCTCGCCGAGAACAAGAGTGCAGGTAGATGTCACCGGATTCGGATAAATAGTCATCGACCGCGGAGAAGTATTCGGTGGATTTTCTGCTGAAACGGTGGTGTCGGAAGTACAGACTTTCGTTACTGTTTGTGCTGCTACAAGTCGCGCCATATCCACGCCTATATCTTTCCCGTCGGTGCTTTTATTTTTAAATCCACTGCCGGAGGAAAGAGCATAGTTCCGATAGTCTTTGCTGCCATTTGCATAGTCGATGAATTGCACATCTGCGCTTGAAGGCGGGAAGTAATTTTTACTTAGTGTAGTATAATTACTATAATTTACCGAGTCACCGCCGATGAAGACGTTTTTATTGAACCGCAGACTCGCATCGGTGACTTCCGGAAAATATGCTGCCATTGGTTTATTGCCGCCACGGGCAAAACCCGGACCGTACATGCCCTGATACTTCCCTGCCGACAGCTTGCAATTCATCATATTATTGGTGAAGACGAAGTTGGACACCGTGTCGCCCACCCACGTAATCGCGCCGGTCTGAAAGACGGTATTGTGGTCGATAATTACATCGCTTGGGTCACCTAACTTTATAAATACTCCATCGTTGGGTCCGGCTACATTAAGATCGCCATACGCAGCGCCGTCGATATCCTCAAAAAGATTATTCGCAATTTTAATTCTCCGCGATTGATTGCTTAGTGCTTGATCATCATGACCCGAAAGCGTAATTCCCGCACCGGCATGCCGCACGATATTATTGGTAATCGTGATGTCACTCACATTTGCCTGCGGTGAAGCGCCGCCCTCGGCGCGTACCGTGAGCAGTATCGCGTAACCGCTTTGCCCAATCGGAAGATCTGCCCAGGAATTCTCGAGAATATTCCCATCAAGCAGCACGCGCACTCCTGTCTTGAGTTCGAATAAGTTCTTGATCGTCCAATGTTTTCCCGCGTACGTCGGATGCCCTACTCTCCAGCTCAGGGGCTTATAAAAATAATTATTCCGCACTTCGATATCCGACGGTACAAGTCCCGTCACCGCCGCCGGACCGCCGCCAAAAATGATATTCTCACCGGCTGCTTCGAGGTAATTATTGATAATTTTAAACGGGCCGGGACCGTTCGTGCCGCCGATAGCATACGTATCAAACCCCACACTATGAAAGTCGGAAATATACGAGTCAAGCACGGCAGAATTTGCGCAGTTGAGCAGGACACCCGCCTTCATCACTGTAGCATTGGTATGACCGTGGATGTAGCAGCGGTCGATGATGAGGTCATGCGGAATGGAGGCAATCGTATTCTGCGTCGAAGCAGCCGTACCAAGATGCACCAATCCATAACTATTATGAACACTTGTATCAATCGTCATCTCAAGCCCTACCAAGCGGTAATGATGCGCACCGGGTTCAGTCTGAAAACACGGCACCCCTGCCGGACTCACCGTCAGAATCTTCGGCATAGCATCGACCTGTGTGGGATACTGACTATTACCCGTTGAACTCGTAGGACTTATGCGTGTCTCTTGCTTGGGCAGCACATTCATCGCCGACGAAGTAATGATGACCCAATCTGAGCCCGATTTCACCGGCAGCAGAAAACTGCCCTTGTAGGTCTCACCCGCGGTAAGCACCAGGACAGTGCCACTTTGAACGCTATTGAGCGCGGCTTGCAGGTCGGTAAAATCACCACCGGCAGCGCTCACGGTTTTGACGCTATACTTTGAAATATCAGGAAAACACGAATTGATACTGCTGGTATTCGGGAGTGTTGGGTCGAGCTGCGCACTTGCCGGCACACTCATAAGAAGACACAGAAGAAAGAGTATATATTTCATAGAGATACCATGATACGTAGTTGGAATGCAATGGAATTTATCTGCAAAATACAGAAATATCTACATCATAGTATCACCATGGAATGATGAAAGAACATGTCGGAAAGTTCGCAGATGAGATTCCTGTTCCAATGCCGTAGTATTCCCGTAGAGATGCAGCGCCTGCTTCCCTGTATTTTTGCAGCGTCGGCATCGACTCTTTACGAGGAACGCAGAAGAGGTGCACGTGAATTCACCGAGGAAGGAACTGTAAAACCCATGAGCAAGCAAGGCGAACATCATACAGGCAAGCAGAACATTCTCCGGACGACAACCGGTGAAATTCTAAGCGCGTATGTGCTTCGTTCACAAGCGCTTGCTGATGGAGCCCTTCGGGAATTGGACGTATGTTTTGCACAGAGTACTTCATTCATACCGGCGGCCGTGCCGGTCATGCAGGATGATTATCTGGAAGCACTGTCTTCTAAATTCCCGATGCTAGACTCAAGCGAACTCAAAATCTGCGCCTTGCTGCGCACCTATTATTCACCGATAGAAATTGCGGTGTTGGTATCGATTAGCGTTTCGCAGGTGGAAGCGCATTGCGAGCGTATCGCACGTAAACTTGGCGTGCAGGAGGCAGAGCGACTTGACGACGCCCTTCGCAGATTGTAGAATATGCAGGTAATTAACGTACGTTCGGAATAACCACCTCTCATACTATTCAATATTATAAGAGTGATAGATGATAGTACGATATACACTGCACGTTCTCCATCCCTGAAAGGGATGAACTTCAATAGCCACCGATAAAATCGGTGGAGAAATGCAGCGTTCCCCCAAAACCCCAACGGGGTTTAATGACGGTATGGACGTGATTAAACCCCTTCGGGGTTTAGGAATTACGTGCCTATGTCCCCCGCATTTCATGCAGGGCTATTGAAATTGAAGCCCGTTGGGCTTCTCGAATGCACTGTTGTTATCCCGAACTCACGGTAATTAAGTAATTTTGATAGAAATACAACGTAATTCAATACAGCTATGCCGACACATCCACACGAGCTCTCGCTCTCCGAACTCGAAACGCTCGCCCGCTCGACTCGTGCGACCGACAAGAAAGTGCAGTATTTGAATCTGCTCGCCACACGCCTGCAGGAAACGGATTCGACCGAGGCGATTGCCTGCGCGAATGATGTTGTACGTTTGCTTCAGCAGCGTTCGGCACGTCGCCAATCGAGGCAACAGGAGGAATATTTCGAGCTGCAGCTGGCGCAGGCACTGGCCACGCTCTGCTATGCTCTCCGCAGCACAGAGCGCGTCGCCGATGCCGAAGACTATGGTAATCAAGCAATTACAATATTTGAACGCTACAAAAAAATCGACGACGCAGCCACCGTTCGCTATACGATAGCCTATATTCTTCTCTGCCGGCATCAGCTTGCAGAAGCACTGCAAATCTATCGGGAGTGCGCTGACATATTCGAGCAGACAGGCAATGATCGGATGTTCATCGCCGCCACTGCCGGCATGGCGAATGTCCTTGCACGGCAAGGCGCATACGCGCAGGCGGAGGAATATTTCCGGCAATGTATCCGCGAGACGGAGCGGCTCGGACTCACAGCAGACAAAGCCGGCAATTTAGTTGGTCTTGGGAATCTGTATCAACACCAATCGCACTTCGAGCAAGCGCTTAGCTGTTACCGGCAAAGTATTTCCATTACGAAAACAATTAATAATAAGCGTGTAACTGCTGCTGCACTGGTGGGAATTGCCGGTATCTGTAAAATTACCGGCAATTATCCGCTCGGTATTCACCACGCAGAAGAAGCGCTGGAACTATTCCGGTTGCTCGGTAATAGCACCGGCATGGCCACCACGCTCGAACTCCTGAGTGGAATGTATCTCGATCACGGCGAGTATGCACGGTCACTGAGCACCACACTCGCAATTGCCCGGGAAATTGAAGGCGCAGGGTACAGCCGCATGCTCGGCGGTGTGTATAATAATATCGGTGCAAGCTATGCCGCACATCAGGAGTATGACAAGAGTATCTCTTATTTTACCAAGGCATTGGGTGAATACACGACGAGCAATGATGAGCGCGGGAAATGTTTTACCAATAGCAACCTAGCCGAACAGTACCTTGTGCTCCACCGGCTCGAGCAAGCGCAATTCCATATCCAAGCAGCGCTTGACATCGCCCGGAAGTATCATTTTATAGACTTGGAAATTGAAATTTTACCGGTGTATAGTCGGGTACTTTTGGCATCGAATGGAGCAGAATCTGCCCTCAAGGCGCTCGGTGAATCTCTTGCACATTGTCATGCACTCGGCCATAAGCGAGGAATTGCGAAGCTGAGTATCGCTCACGGTGAATTGCTCCTGCACCTGGCCCGTATTTTTGATGCCGAAGCAATGTATCACGGGGCGTTGGAATGCGCGCGGGGAATGAATGATGGAGCGCTCGAATCCGAAGCGCATAAGGCACTTGCTGAATTATACGAACGCCTGAACGACACGCGGCGGGCGCTTCTTCATCACAAGGAATTTCATGCACTCGACAAGAAAATGTTCAATCAAGACTCGCAGCGGAATATTGCGAATCTTCAGGTATTCTATGAAACGCAAGCCGCTGAAAAAGAACGGGATATGTATCGTATTGAAAATGACAAACTCCACCTTGAAAAAGAGCTGGCAACGAAAGAACTCTCGGCAATGGCGCTGCATTTAGTTCAAAAAAATGAAATGCTCGAGACCCTCCGCTGCAAAGCAAGGGAGATCGTCGAGAGTTATGCCGAGGAGTCCCGCCTGCTCGCCCGCGAAATGGTGCGTCAGATCGAGGGTAATATCCGTGATGACTCGTCGTGGGAATCCTTCAACCGTCAATTTACGAAGCTCCACTCGGACTTTACCCATATTCTCTCCGAGAAATTCCCGACGCTTACTCCAATGGAATTAAAGATTTGCGCGTTACTCAAGATTCAGCTCACGAGCAAAGAAATCGCCGCCGCGCTCGTTATTTCCCCACGCACCGTCGAGGACCACCGCAATCGCATGCGCAAGAAATTCGGACTTGCGAAAGACGCGAATCTTTCGACTTTTCTCGCGTCATTGTAAAGATGTGTTTCTCTGACAATTTTTGTGGTTGAATTGCCACCGACTCATCGTCCTCTTCAATCGCGTTAGCGATGACATATCGGTAGAGTATGTGGACTAACGCACGAGTAAGTCCTGTAGGGACGGAACCTTATAGAATTGACATGTCGTCCCTACGGGACTTTGTGGCAAAGCAGAATCTCGTTTTCTACCAATATATTGTCCCTACGGGACTTTGGCACCTTACGATTGTTGGCATTCATTACGCCGTACCACAAAAATTGTCAGAGAACCAGAAATATAAAAAGCGCTGATTGCAATGCTACCGCGTTCAAACTCCGCGATTATCATACACAATCAGCGCTATCAGCGTTCACTTCTTCTCATTCACCGCGCCACTCTATGCTCAATCACCGGCACGGTCTGTACATACGCCCATAGTGCTTGTATTTCTACTTCATCAAGCATGCTCATCCGTGGCATTGCGGCGCTGAGCACTTTTCCGTCGGGACGCTCACCGGTGCGGAGGGCATGTGCGAACTGTTCATAGCTCCATTTACCAATTCCCGTCGTGGGGCTCATGGTAATATTCGCGCTGAGTGTGGGTCTGAATTGATTATCCGTCACCGGATTGCCACCGGCGAAGTATCCAACTGATTTTTCAGGCACATACCGGTCATTCGACTCAAAACTTGCCGAGTGACATTCGAAGCAGCTGTAGCGTGCGGTCGCAAGATACTTACCAAATGATGCACTTTTGGACGGTGTAGGAGCAGTGACGGGACGACCGTCATACGTCAGCGGAGCAAAAGCGCCGAATTTCAGGAGCGCTTTGAGGAGGAAATTCGGTTGCATTCCCGGATGCATTGCCTGTGATGGTGCGACGAGCGGAGAGTCCGAACGCAGGTAGGCAATCACCGCGCCAAGGTCTTGATCCGAAAGGAGTACCGACGACATCCAGGGTCCGATAAAATACCCGTGACGGCTAATTCCCGTGCGCAGCAAATATGCAAGCTGACCATCCGAATAGGCGCCGATGCCGTGCTCTTTATCCTTGGTAATATTCTTACTCCAGAACTCCCCAAACGGTTCGTCCGCCGACGTAAACTGACGTCCGCTCAGCTTTCCGTCGGCACCATAATGACAGAACGCGCAGCGTTCCTCGACGATAACTTTCCCGACATGCAAGGCAGCCGAATCGGTGGGAATCTGCACGGCAATCGATTTTGGTTCGTACGTCGGCACACCGGTAAACGCCACCCATGCAGCAATGCAAAGGATAATTCCGAGCAATCCGCCTAAAATCATCCCGACAATTTTCAACACTTTTTTCATACACAATCCCTGATAATTTGTACAACAAAAAATACACCACTGTTTATTTTTCGAATGCAAACTACAGCAATGGCAATGCACTACCGCTACGGTATTTCTACGGTATCAGGGAGGATAATTATTATTTTTTTGGGGGAACGGTGACATCGTGTAGAGACGCAAAATCTTGCGTCTCTACGGGAGACGCAAAATCTTGCGTCTCTACGGGAGACGCAAAATCTTGCGTCTCTACCGGGAGGATAATTGAAATCCTCTTAATATTCAAATTTATCATCGACCGGTGGTGGTTCTTCTTCTTTTCCTTTGCCGGCGAGGAGGGTATCGGCGAAGATGCTGGAGTTATTCGAACCGATTTTATCGACAAGATTCCGGCTGAAGACCATTTGAAGACCGGCGAGAACATCTTCATTTTTATCGACTAATGCCTGCAAGTCGGCTTTTGTCCATACGACGCAGCGGGATGGTGCGGCTGCTTTGACGCTTGCGGTAGCGGACTTGCCGGTGAGGAAACTCATTTCACCGATAAAGTTGTTTTCTCCGCAGTGGGCGACGACATGATCACCGACGAGAACGACGGCAAGTCCTTGATAGATAAGATATAAATTCTGCACCGTCTCTCCTTCTTTTGTGAGAATGGTACCTTCGTCGATATCGCGCCACTCGGCAATCGAGAGTAATTTACGAAAGGTCGTCGGTGAGAGCGAGTGAAATATACGATTGAAAATATCACGTTCTTCGGCAGAATAAGAAAACCTGCTGTCACGATACAACACCCACAACTGATAGGCATTGACGGCAATAAACACCACATTCCACATCATATCCGTGCCGGCTGCCCATGGGTCACTGACCACACGAGATGTATAGACAATATCGCATATACTCGCCGCGACCACTAAAATCCGCAGAATCATAATGTTCCGCACCGAGTACGCTACTGCATTAAGAAGATTGGCAGCATTGCCGATGAGTAAGCTCAGTAATGAGGACATGAGGAGAATTTCCTTTGAATAGAGACACCGCCTACGAATATGCGGCAATTGGGGTACGAAAAAGCAATTCGAGTACGAATGAAATCAACGAATTCAATTATTGATGCACGAAAATACGGAGAAACACAAGGTGTTGCAAAAGGAAAGATTATTTGAGGTGTTTGGGAGGGCAGAGTAGATGTAAATAAACGGGAATTTATACTCAGAACATACGTTTGCAATCTTCAAGCCCTACAATAGCGACCTGTTTGTAGGTATTAATTACAATTTCTACAAACAAGTCGCTCCGATGGAGCTAATACCGCTATGAATTTAAAAGTAGAGTATTTATCATAAACCAAAACGCTGTCATTCTGAACCCTTCCTAGGGTGAAGAATCGAAACTTGCTGAACGGTCATGCTCTTATGTTATCATCAAGTTTCGATTCTTCAGCCCCTACGACTCCTTCAGAATGACATACTTTTTAATCTGTTTTCGTATAAGAATTATAACGTTATCACTCACCCTTGCGCAAGCTGTTTCATTCTCTCCAACCGCGCCGGCTCATCGCGCACGAGCCATGCATCCTGCGAGAGCAGCTCGTATGCCGCTTCGAAATTCGGAGCTGCTTCGTCCGCTCTGCCGAGAGCGAGGAGGCATTCGCCGACTTCTTCAAAGACATAACCGTCGGGTTCGTTGATGGATTCAAGTATTTCTAATAATTGAAGTTGAAACGCAAGCGCCTCGGCTACTTCACCGAGCAGGCGCCGCATTTTGGCTGCGCACCATCCTGCGATACGTTCATCAGTGGTACGCATGCGCGGCTTGCACCAGGCGGCGTATTTTTCGAACCATCCGAGAGCTACGCGGTATTCACCCTTGGCGTGATAGGTCCAACCGATGTTATTATAAAGCGCGCCGAGCCAGTTTTGAGTGCTCGTATTACTCGACGCTTCCGCATCGCGACATGCTTTTTCATTCCATTCGAGTCCGCCTTCGTCCGGTGGCATCACAATTCCCATCATGTGGGCTGCATCGACGGCAAAATAGTCGAGTTCGGCATTTGTTGAGGCGAGTGAATATGCCTGCTCAAAACATGGAATCGACTGCGGAACCGAACCCGACGACCGGAACGTCCGTCCGCGCTCAAGCATCAGCCGAACGCGCGCTTTGAGCATTGATTCATCAATTAATTTCTCAACGTCATTTAGCGTTTTGTGCGCTTCGTCGAATTTCAGTTGCAGCCCGAGCGTGCGCGCGATTTGCGTTAGCAGGGTGGCATAATATTCTTTATTATCCTCTGCTCGGATACCGGCTAATATTTCCCGGAATTTCTTCTCGGTTTCGGCCGGCTTGGCATAATTCCACAGCGCGTCAAAATTAGGCAACTCACTACTACTCATTACTTTCCTCCTAAAAACTCTATAATATTTCCTGATGGGTCCACTGCTTCGAACCAATAGGTATCTTCGTTCATCTGCATCGGCTCTTCGAAGAATAATTCCACGCCTGCTTCGCGCAAATGCGCCATCATTTTGAACGCTGAATCCACACCAAAACAGAACGTCGTGCGGATTTCACTCTTCGGACGCGGTGCCGACTTCCGCTTGCCGAGCAGGTACATTCCACGTTCGTCCGGGAGCCGGAAATACGCTGCGATATCACCCATCGGTGACCAGTCGGCAAGACCCAAAAGATGGTGATAAAAATCAAACGACGTCGCAAAGTCATCGGCATACACGCTGATCATTTCGACACCGGTAATAGTAGCGGGAGTATCCATGGTCATCAACCTAAAAAATAGAACAAACATTAGTTTCCGCAAAATTAACCATCCAAATTGACAACAGTATGTCAGGTGAAAATAATTATCCGTAACTTGACACAAAAAAATTCCCGAGCCCTGCTTCCAAGCGATAGAGCCATGGCAGTTGATTCACATAACGTGCATAAGCGTATAGAACATACTTTCTCTCTCGATGTCGAGGACTGGTATCATGGTATTCCGATTGCGCAGCCCCGGGAGCAGAGAATGGAGGTTGGGATGAATTTTCTGATGGAACTTTTCGAGCGCTCGTCAGTTAAAGTGACCATGTTTTGGCTTGGGGACGCTGCCCGGCAGTATCCCGAGCTTCTCCGACAGTGTGTAGCCGCCGGACATGAGATTGGAAGTCATGCTCTTCATCATACATTTGTGTATGATTCGAATCCCAAGAAATTTCATGAAGAGACGCACGCGGCAAAGGCACTTTTGGAAGACATCACCGGATGCGCCGTTCGCGGGTTCCGCGCTCCGTACTTTTCGATAACCCGTTCATCGGAATGGGCACTTGAGGTGCTGGCACAGCTTGGATTTCAGTATGACTCGAGTATATTTCCCATGCGGAATGTGCGCTATGGGATTCCCAATTTCTCTCGTGAGCCGATTATTATTAACACGCCATCCGGAAAGATTCTTGAATTTCCGATCAGTGTACGCGCCTTTGCAACGAAGGTGATTCTCCCCGTCAGCGGCGGGGCGTATTTCAGGTTATATCCTTATTTTTTAACTAAATTAAACATACAGCATCATGAAAAATTGAACCGAAGTGCGGTTTTTTATTTTCATCCTTGGGAGGCCGACCCCGATCATCCGCGCGTAGCGGTGGATTGGAAGTTTCGGCTGACTCATTATGCGAATCTTGGAACAGCACAGCAAAAGCTGGTTCGATTGTTTGATGATTTTTCATTTACAACTCTCGGCCGGCAAGCAAACGAATTATTTGTTCCATAATCGTTAGGTGCCGGTATGTCTGACATTCAATTTCAAGTAGTTATCTCGATAATTACTTGCTGTGTTTCTTCCTTCGTCGTTCTTGCCCTTACTCCTCTGCTTACCCGATTTCTCCAAAAACACCAACTCTACAAAATGCCCACTGCCGATCGCTGGCACACCACGCCAACGGTGTCATTTGGCGGGATTGCGATGTTTTTGGGGTGTGCGGTTGGGTATATCGTTGCGCCGTATTCGATTGGACTCTTGCCGGTGCTCGGAGTATGTATCTTATTTGCCGGAGGATTTGTCGATGACATCGTGTGTCTCTCTCCCCGGCTAAAGCTGTTATTTCAATATTCGGCGGCGGTGGTGATTGTCTCCGGCGGGCTTGTCTTTCATCTGACGCATAATGTGGTACTCAACCAAGTAATTACCGCCACATGGATTGTATTTGTCGTTAATGCCGTGAATTTTAGTGATAGTATGGACGGGCTAAGTTCGGGTTTGTCGGCAATTTCGACCTTATTTCTCGGGGCAATTTCAATCCTCGTTTCTTCTACCGGCGGAGCGCTTGCGGCATCGCTGACGCTCGGTGCGAGTTTAGGATTTTTGTGGTATAATAAGCATCCTGCGCGTATTTTCATGGGTGATTGCGGCGCACATTTACTAGGTTCGTTGATAGCAATCTCGGCTATTTTCACCGCCAATGCAACCGAACATCTCTATTTTGGAGCATCCTTTGCGTCGGTGTGTGTCGGACTGCCGATGATCGACACCTGTTATGTAATCATCAGCCGGATGCTCCACAAGCGCAATATTTTTCAAGGCGGGAAAGACCACTTGCCGCATGTCCTTGTATCCTATGGTTATTCCGAACCGCTAGTGATTGGCATGCTCTATTTTGCGCAGGTGCTCTTTATCACAGTTTCGCTGTTTTTGATTTTGTTTTTGTGAGGGAATTGGTTCTGTCTATTGAGGGTATCACTTCTTAGTGATGCTCTCAATGGTCAAGCAGGTTAACTTGAGGGTATCACTTCTTAGTGATGCTCTCAATGGTCAAGCAGGTTAACTTGAGGGTATCACTTCTTAGTGATGCTCTCAATGGTCGAGCAGAGTTGGTCAAGCAGGTTAACTTGAGGGTATCACTTCTTGGTGATGCTCTCAATGGTCAAGCCAAGTTGGTCAAGCAAGAACACTGAGAGCATCACTAAGAAGTGATACCCTCAGGAGGTCAAGTAGAGTTGGTCAAGCAAGAACACTGAGAGCATCACTAAGAAGTGATACCCTCAGGTTTTAGCGCAGTACCACGACCTGCTTCATAAGTATCCTCGTACCATAATGAAGTTGTACACTATACACCCCACTCGGCAAACCCGCTACATCCATCTCTCCTTTGCCACCTTCGATGGTTTGTTCTCTGATATGTATGCCGAGAGAATTATAGAGATGAACGTGTACTATGCCATTGCCGCCGAGAATCTGCATGTTATCGGTGATTGGATTGGGAATTATTGTGAAGGGTTCGTCGGTTTCGGCGGACTCGGTAACGCTTGTCGGGATTACTTGCAGAAAAACATACTCACTCGTATCGCTGCCACATTCATCGTACGCTATCACACAGTACCATCCTCGATCACTGTCGTTTGCAGTGGCTATTTGATAGTTTATATTCGTAGCACCCGGAATTTTTACGCTGTCTTTTTGCCATTCATAGCGAAGATTATCACCTTTGGACGTACATCTGAATTCGTAGGGTCCTCCGTAAAATGCAATAGGATGCTGATCATCTATTTCTACTATAGGTAACGGCTTGACCGTTAGCAAAGCTACTTGGCTTACCGTCGGCGCACACCCCGTACTCACTTCCACACGATAACTCCCGCCATCCTTCTCACCCACAGCAGCAAGCGCCAAACTATCCCGCGTTTCACCTTTAATCTCCACATCATTATGCAGCCATTTGTAGCTTAAATTTGTGCCTGTGCCTCTGACGCGAAATACGGCTCGGTCACCTGCGCAAACAGAATCTCCTACCGGCTGTTCGGTAATCACTGCGCTGCTGCCGATGCTGAAGGAGGCATCACTTTCATCACGGATACCGGAGGAGGGATGGAGTATGCGAATCTTATAGTTCGTTCCTAATGACTGATTTGCGGGAATTTTCCAACCATATTCTGTTCCCGTTATTTGCTTTGCTACTGATGTCCATGTTATTCCACCATCAGAAGATAGCTCAATATCTATATTCTCGGTAATTGACAATCCCTCACCTTTCGTCCAAGCTATTCTGGTTGTCGCCCCCGGACAATACACTGCCCCACCATTTGGTGCAGTAAGAGTAACGGTGCCAAAAGCAATTTTGGAGATAAATCCATCGCGGCTACCACCGGTTTGAGGTTGTAATCCATCTTTTACCACCGGAACATCATCGGAGAGAGTGTAACCTGCGAAATAGACATCACCGCGAGGAGTGGCAGCAACGGCAGTGATACCATCTTCTTTGCTGCCTCCAAAAAATGTAGAGTAGGTTAGGCGATCTAAATTAACCCCTAATCGGCAGACAAAACCATCTTTAACGCCACCAAGAGTTTCCTTTTCTGGAGATTGATTATTCGCTCCGATTGCTGTAGGATAATTCGTTGAGCTTGTAGTACCGGCAACAATGATCTCGGCGGCTGAAGCATTGTAGTATAAGCTACTTACTCCCTCATTACTACTTCCTCCGAACATATACGAATTTGGCAGAGCTGTACCTTGAAAATTAAATTTTGATACAAAACAATCCACGCCTCCATTGCTTTGAGTATTACCATTAGTTACAGGAAATCCTTTTGTTGCTGTCCCACCCTCTGTTTCACCTCCGGCAATCACTTCGCCACTTGGAAGAAGAACAACAGACAAAACACGGTCATTTTTCGTATTACCTATGTAGCTTAAAAAATGTTTATTTTTTTCGATAAATGTCCCAGTACCTGCCATCTTTCCCACAAATCCATCTGAGAAATTACCGGCATTAAATGTAAAATTATATGGTACAATATATGGCGGAAGTTCGGTTGGTCCAATAAATGGCCACGTTCTTTCGAACGGACCTTTCGCTTCACCGCCGAAACAAATCAATGTTCCCGCTCGATCACAATCAATCGCATTAGCCCTATCGTCTGCTCCACTGCCGAGATACGTCGAGAAATTAACACCACTTCCGGTGGCTCTTAGTTGTGTAATAAAAGCATCGTATTTACCAGCCGAAGCAGGTTGATAAGCACTCGCTCCACTTGTTGGAAAATCAGTCGAATTCGTTTCTCCACATATCGCGGCTTTACCGGCATCGTCAACACAAATTCCAAGAGCGCGGTCATCCTTGCTTCCACCTACATACGTACAATATTCCAACTTTGAACCATCGTTGTTCAATCGTGCCACGAAAGCATCGCCCCCACCGGAATACGTCGGCTTCCATACACCGGAAGTATTTGGCATATTCGGTGATGTAGTCTCGCCTGCGATAAAAATTGAACCGCTGACAAAATCTATCGCAACACCATTGGCTCTATCCGTCGAATCACCACCGATATACGTCGCAAAGAGTAATGTTGAAAGAGTCTTGTCAAATTTGGCAACGAATGCATCAGTTTGACCATTGGCGGTCACATCATACGAACCTACCGCCGTCTTGAAATCAGGTGAATCCGTTACTCCTGTAACCACGACATTCCCGGCTGTATCGAGCTTCATACCGGTAATTTCATCGATACCTGTCCCGCCATAATATGTTGAATACACAAGCGGGTCAATGATTAATGGATGCTTCGAATTATACGAGCCAACATCAAATTTCACCACATCGCCCTGCTGTGCAAAGCTACACTCTACGGGCACTTGCCGTCCGTTTATTTCCTGATACGCATAGATATTACCATTGATTACCGTTCCGACCGAAGTCGAGAGTTCCACACCGTTTTGCTTACTCACTTTCACAGCATCCGCACCGGTAAATTTCAAGGCAATTGCCTCCGGCTTCGCGCCCGGATGAACGACAAAATCATACCGAGGTTTGCCATTCGAGAATGTATAGACGGCATCGATTCCGGGATAGACATCGTGCGTAATCACCTTCTCAAAAACAGGAACATTGGTGCGCCATTTGTTGGGATTATTACCAATAAAGTAATTCCGCGAACTTGGTTGTGCATCGGTGCCAATGGAGGTAGTTCCGAGATTCGCACCAACTAATTCCATGGCAATGACATGGCCTCGTCTTCCGAGGGAAGGTTCTCTGAGGGTATCACTTCTTAGTGATGCTCTCAGTGGTCGAGCAGGTGGTCGAGCAGGCGGTCGAGCAGGCGTTTGGGCAGACAAATCATCATGAACATTGAGAGCATCACTAGGAAGTGATACTCTCAACATAGACTGATACACATCATACATCAATCCCTTATTAGTCAGCCATACATTCATACCGCCTACTTGGGCCATAAAACGTACTTCAGGCGACCATTGCCCTTGATTTTGAATAAAGGCAGGTGGAATTGTTGGCTTGGGAGAATGCTGCGCGGAGAGATTATTCGGCGATACGCCGACAAGGAGAGCGAGAAGCAAAAGGGTAGCAATAAGGGGCATAAAATTATCCTATAAAATGATGATGGAAATGGTAGTTGATAAAAATACGCCGGACAGATGTTTTTGATCTGTCCGGCTTCGGGTTTGATACTTCAATGAGTTACTTCCATTGAATCGGAATGGAGACTACGTCACCGCGCTTCCAGTATTCATAATTGCTTATATTGTAATCTTCTCTTCCCATTTGCCTCCACGTAGGAATAATATGTAAATACAACTGTTCCTTATTGGATAAATCGTATTTATATCGATCAGCAATTGTCGATATATTTTCATCGTTGAAGAATGGTATAGTATATACTCCGGTTTTACTGAAACGTTCGGGCTTTGTATTGTCATATACAAATTTCCATCGGCGGGTTGTATCTAGTGCTACCTCTAAAGCACTCCCCCTTGCCATAATAGGAATTGTACTCACATCAATAGTTGGTGTATTTGTTAAGCAATACCAAATATTATAAAATACAGTATTTCTGAATATAAGCTGATCCCAGGTTTTGACTTGTAAGCCATGAAGCCCAATTCCAATTATTGCCGAAAAATCATAGCTCATTTCTCGATAGACAACTTTGGTCGAATCTTTTGGGTCTTTGTATTCTTTTACTACCGTTGCTACTATTTGAGCCGTTGAGCTAGGTATAGTTCCAGTTATCAGTTCGTTAAGTACAACATCTCCCCACGGCTCACCACTAATTCCTGTTTTTCCTACAAATATACTGTCTGTATTTTTGAGTTTCATATTTCTAATAAGAACAGTGTCATACCCTTGTTTTGTAAATTGGATAGAGTATATTCCTGAATCAAGCTTCTGAATTTGCCAACGTCCATTTTTATCTGATTTTGTATGGTACTGTGTATTCAATACTTCAATTTTTACGCCGCTGAAATCTCCAGTATCAGCATAATTAAACATATAAGGTGGAAGAATAACCCGTCCTGATAAAGTCGAGGTTCCTGTCATCGTTGAATCGATCGGACCAACCGGATTATCATCTTTGTTTCTACATCCAGTAAAGTCTATGATAGCAACCGATACCACTAGTAATAAGACTGATAAGTACTTCATTGTTTTTTTTAAATTATTTAATGATAATAAGTTTTTTAGATGCAACGACTTTACCGATCAAGAAATAGAAAACGCGTTCACGAGAATACTCCGAGAAAGATGATGTCTGCTGTGTGTGGAACATGATAGTAGATTTTATTATTGGATTTCGAGCCACACCTGATAGGTTTTCTCAAACCTGTCCAGGCGTAACCATTAGGAATAACAGTACAATACGAAGAATAAAATCCGTTAAGATAGGACGTCAGCGAGTGCGAAAACAAGCATCAAAACGAAGGGGGGCGAAATACTCATGCAAGCTCCTTTATATCGTGAATACCAGCAGGAAAAGAACAGGAAAATTTGTCAATAGTACGCGCGGCAAGCAAAAAAGCACCGCGCTGAATGTAACTTACATGGTTATCAAAGAATAACCAAAGATTATTTTAATAAATCTTGTTCACTGTCATTTTTTGTGGTTCGGTCTTCATTTTCCATCGTTCGTACTGATTGCCATAGAACATTTTTATAACGCAAAGTCGCAGAGGCCGCAGAGATGTGGAGGGTGTCATTTTATCGTAACGAGAACGTTGCAATGGTAATTACCCCTATTTTTGCCGGTAATTATTTGCAGCGAAAGGAACTTTTTGCCTGCTCAGAGAGTTTAGGACGATATTTTGTAACTCAAACATATCACCGGTCGGTAGTCTCCGACATATTTTGCTCGAAAATCAATACGTTAGAATATCAATGAATCGATTAGTACTTCTACTTCTTTCTCTTCTTTTCTGCGCCGCGTCCGGACTCTCGGCACAGGTCGGTATCATCGTGCAGACCCGCACGCCGATGCCGTCGAAGATCAGCGATTGGCAGCGCGACCGCTCGCTCTTTCAGGTCATTCTTACCAACCCGGCCGGCGGACAGGAATACCGCAATGCGCGTATCTCATTTGCTATCAGGGAGTTTGGTTCTGAACGCCTGATAGCAAAGTCCAAAGACGACAGTCCGTTCATCCCCCGCTTCACGATCCCCGCCGGCGCTTCGACGACCATTCGGTTCGGTTCGGATATTATCAATGAACAAGCCACCATCATCGACCGCGCGCTTCAAAACACGGTCTCAACGACCAATAGTATTCCCGAGGGAAGTTATGAATTCTGCGTGCGTCTCTTTGATGAGACCGGCAAAGAACTCGGCGCGACCGGCGAAATCTGCCGTTTATTCAATGTGACAATCCCCGACCCGCCGTCGCTGATTTTACCCGAAAATGCCTCGCTCGTGCCACATAATACTCTGCCAAATTTTGTATGGACAGGAGTGCAGTCAGCCGGGAATATCATTCGCTATAAGATTAGAGTCGCACCCATGTATTCCGGTCAAAATGAACGCTTTGCAATTGATTACAACCCTGCAATGTATGAGAAAATCACCACCGCAACGTCGATTCGCTACGGACAGGATGGCGCGTTATTCTCGATGTATCCGATGGCGATTGGCTTTGCCTGGCAAGTGCAGGCGCTCAATGAACGCAACGAACCCGCTACGCGCAACGACGGGAAAAGCGAAATTTTTACCTTCCGCTTCGGCGTAAAGAAAGGAACCACCGATGATTCGTCTTCTGATACCACTACTACAGGTAACGACAATGGCAACGGGGGCGGCGGAACCGGCGGCGGCTCCACTACCGGGGGGAAAGATACCTCCTCCACCTCCGGCAGCACTGGTGGAAGTACCCGATTTTCGGTGGTCAAGCGCATTAGAGTCGGCGAATTTACCCTCGCTCTCGACCAAACGCAGACCTGCAATGGTAACTGTACTCTAAGCGGCACCGGGAAAATCCATGTGGCCCTTCTCAATGACTCTATCCCCGTGAATTATTCAGGCATTACCGTCATCAATAAAAAAGGTGAATTCTTCGCAAACGGCGTTGGAAGCATCAATTCTCAATTGAATTCACCCAAAAATCTCACCTTTCAGGCATTGAAATTATCGATTTCCTCGATGACATGGTCGCTTGATAAAGCATCTCTTAGCGGTTCGCTTGCCCTCAATTGGGCTGCCCTGCTTCTCGGGAATGGTACGAGCACGGTACCTGTATCCGACCTCGAATTCGCGCCGAATGCTATCAAAACTGCCCTACTGCCAATTGCGTGGAAGCAAACGGGTACTGATATTGGGTTTGGCTCGTGTTTGTCGCTCGTGTTTGATACGCTTTCGTTTGGTGTGCGCTTGCAATTCAGCGAACCTACCGTGCAGTCCATGCTTTCGGGTGCTGCCGTCATTCCATGTTTACTTTCGGATAATCAACCGGTTACCGGAAGATTTCGTTTACCCGTCGATCGCATCAGCAGCGACAATTTACTCCTGACTCTCACCTCCGTCAATATGCAGGGCGTGCGTATCGGCACGCTCCCGCTCAATTTAACGACATCAACTCTTCTACTTGACCTTTCGGCGGAGGCGAATTTCCCGGCTGTCTCGACCTCATCGTCGTGTTTTTATAATCCAAGTTGGTCGCATCCTCTCTGGCGCGGAATTATTATTCCCACCGCACAGGTGCAGCTCAAAATGCCGAGCGGAAGCTTTACGTTTGAGTCGCAGAATTTACTCTTAGAACCAATTTCGAATGAATTAAAACTGAGTGTGAAGGGTCATGACGGCAAGAATAAAATCCTGAAATACGGTGGATTCTCCATTCTCCTCGACTCACTCTCGCTCGACCTCTGCCAAAGTACCTTGCAACAATTAACCGCCGTCGGCACGTTGCAACTTGCCGCGTCACATCCGAAAGAATGGAAGGCGCTCGACTCCATTAAAATCGGTCTCAACTCCGATGCTACGTGGAACTGGCACGTGACGATGCTTTCTAAGTCACCGATTTCCCTGTCCTTTGGCACAGCAGCGCTTGTTCAGCTACAAAACGGCGCAATCGGCGAAACTGCTCCCGATGAAGGATATCTCCAATGGTCAAAAGTGCAGATGATGACGCCGGCTGTGAATCCGGCGGGCACGGCGCAATTCAGCGTAAAACTCCGCGCATCGAATGGGAAATTCAGCGATAACATTGACTACGCAGCATTACAACTTCAGCCGACTCTGACGGTTGATAATATTCCGTTTACTGCGAAAGAAGCGGGTTTTGGAATCATGGACGGCAAATGGTGGTGCGGTTTCAGCGGCGGCGCAATAATGCCTGACGAATCCGGCATTCAGGGTGTGGAAGTCAAGCATGTACGGATAGTTGCCGGTTCTCCGCTTTCTATTACCAGCGACGCGACTCCGGTAAATCTCAGCGTTGGCTCGGCGATGACATTCAAAGGGAATCTGATGTACGGCGATCTGCCAAACGCCAAATCCCGCGGACTCCACGGTGAACTCACAGCGAATGTACACGCATTCGCAGGACTCACTCTGCCGATGCACTTTACGCTCGGCGCGCAACCGGAATCCGGACTCTACTGGAAAGCAAGCGGCGGCGAGATCTTGAATGAAGGAATTGCTCTCACGCCTGAATTTCATCTTCTCGGCGGTGTCGTTGGCGCGGGCTGGAATGTGCAAATAACGGGCTATGACTCCAGTGCCGTCGATATTGATGCCAATGGCGGAGCGCTCACGATTCCCACGATAACTCCAAGTAAAAATTCGCCCTTACAACTCAAAGCAGGACTCTTATTTACCTCGTCGAATCACCGTTTATTCCGTTTTGCTGCCACTGCCAATCTCGAAAGCACTGGCGCCGGTACGCTTGGGACGGTGTCGAATGTGAGCGGTACAATGAGCATTCTGCCGAGCTTGGGTCTCGCCCGCGGGAATGTTTTCGGACAATTCTCCATGGCAACGAAAGGCGAAAAAACGATTTCGCTTTCCGGCATGACACGCGCGTGGATGATGGGAACGAGTTTTGAAAACTGCACACTTCATACTGATTTCACCGCATCAGAATCGAAAATTCTCATTGGTAATATTACTAAAAAATGGACGGCACTTACGCTCGCTGCCGGCGACGGACGGACACTTGCCGGCAATGACATCCGCGGCACCATTACTCCTGAATTTGAAAATGCGACGCTCGTAATTACTCCTACGTCGATGAGTTTTGCTAAAGATGTGGCGGGTTCGGTGGCTGTTGGCGGCGACTATGCTGTTGGCACGACTGCTTCGACCACATCCGGCACGGTCACGATGCAGTCTCCAATCTGCACCAAACTCACCTATTCGCTCGCGCAATCGCCTGCGGTGATGAGCATGTACGGCGCAATGGACCGTAAGAATACGGCATCGGTGTGGCTGGATAATTTTACTGCTATCGGCGTAACTCAACCGCTGTCGGTGCTTTCCCGCGTGAAGTCTGCTTTTGCGCTGGAGTATTCGTTTAGTGCTAAGGAAATTGCCGTTCGAATGGATAATTCTACGACTACCCTCATGCTCGATGCATTCGCCGAAAATGGCAAGCAATCATCGATAAAGGGTATGGTTTCGGCGGAATGTCTTGGTAATTCATGGCAGAAAGAACTCGGTAATCCGACGGTGCTCACGTGCGATGATCTGCAACGTGTGACGGCACAAACCGGACAGCGCATTTCGGTATCAATTACCGGTGCAACATGTGTGCTCGAAAACACCACGAAATTGATTCTTCCGAAAGGAATGAAAATCAATGTGCAAACGACGATTAGACGCAAAAATGCCGGCGGTGAAATTTCGAATGATACGAAAATAGTGGTGGTGGAATTGACGTCCGACCTTGCGCCGGGGAACACCTTTATCATCCCGCAACTCCCTGACTTATCTCTTAGTTCTATCGACGGTATTCAAATTATTATTCGTCCTGATAATCCAACGCTTGTGACCCAAATTTGTACTTCTTCCGGCAGCTTATCCTGCCCGTAAACGTTTTCCGATATTCCAATGCGAATCGCAGCAATTCTGGCATTGATCCTCTTGGCAAGCGTTTCCGAACTTTCTTCGCAAACGCGCCCTCAACCTCGACTGTGGACCGAATCCACAAGCGCGGGAGTGGCTTTGCGTTGGGTATTTTCACCTGAGAATCCTTTCCCAACTGAGGGCTATACTGTGCTTCGGAAAAAGCATGGTTCACTTGTGCAATTCCAGCCGATTGCAACGATTAAGCCGACGCTCAATGATTCCCTTCTCACAGCAAATGAACGTGATACGCTTCAAGCGCTCTACAAAAAATTAACGTCAACAAATTCCACCCCTGCCGAACGTGTTTCGCTCGCGCTCACGCTGCGACTGATGCTCTATTCACGTCCCAAAGCATATTTCCCTGCCTTCGGCTTGCAGTATCTCGACACGGCAGCCCGTAAAAACTCGCTTTATGATTATGCGGTAGCGATTGGCAATGAACAGCTTGCGACGATTCAGAATATAACTCTTCAAACGCCGACCTTGCTCGCTCCGCCTGAAAAAGTAGTAGCTAAATCCATCAACAGCGGCGCGCGTCTCGGATGGAATATCCAAGGCATGGAAACGCGCGGAGTAGCCGGGTGGAATGTGTATCGCCGCGTGGGGAATTCCGGAAATTTCACCGCCGTTAAGCGTCCGGTCTTGGCACTGTTTTTTGATGAAGATTTCCCTGCTGACTTTTTATTCGAAGATGATTCGCTCACCAATGGCACAGCGTATGAATATGCGGTTACGTCGGTCAATATCTTTGGTCAAGAAAGTGAAAAGTCAATCCCCGTGCCGCTCACGCCGACGAATATTCGTCCGCTCGCGCCGCCAATTGCCGTGCAGGCGCTCGCCCAAGCTGACAGCGTGTTGCTCTCCTGGCTTCCCTCGGGTGACAAGCGGGTGAAGGGATTGAATGTCTATCGGAGTTTGCCGCGTAAAGCAGGTGTGAAAATCACCGAAACGCCGCTTCAATTCCGCGCAAAGAGCTACACCGACCGACCGAAAAACATCCCGGCGCTCATCGTAGGTTACTCACTCACCGCGCTCGACAGTGCGGGTAATGAAAGTGATAAATCGTTCGAACATACGATCCCGGTACCGGATATTCAAGCGCCGGACGTGCCGCAATTCTTTATTGCGCAGGGCGAACGTGGGAGAATTCTGCTTGCGTGGTCGAGGAGCCAGGCAATGGATATTCAAGGATATGAACTCGAACGCAGTACGTCAACCAATGGAACTTATACATTAATTTCCAAGGTACTTCAAGACTCGAATTATGTTGATTCGCTCTCGCCGTCTGCGGGAAAGACTGCCTTTTGGTATCGTTTGCGTTCGGTGGATTTACGCGGGAATCGTAGTGCATGGACGGCTCCGACGCTCGGCAAGATTCCTGATATTATTGCGCCTCCTGCGCCTGCAATTAGTTCAATTCGTAATGGTGACGGCGTGATAACGCTGGAGTGGCAGGCAAGCTATGACAAGGATTTAATGGGATATTGGATTAATCGCACCGACGACACGCTCTACACGCCGGTGACGTTGAACACGGAATTACTACCGCCGACGAGCGCTGCATTTCACGACACGTCCGCACAGCCGGGTGTGTTGTATTTCTATGAAGTAGTGTCGATGGACAGCGCGATGAATTATTCCACACCTTCGGCGCGCATTGCCGGTAAGAGCTATGATACGCGCCATCCGGTTTCGCCGCAGATTGATTCTCTGATTGTTTCGGCAAGTGGCGTTGTCGTTACGTGGAGTTGGGGCGGCAAACCTCAGACCACCTTCGAGCTCGCCGTCGAACGCAGCCGCGACGGCAAACGTTTTGTGCAAATCAGTCCGCTCATCGACACGGCCACCTCCCGCTTCAGCGACCTCTCCGCGCGTGACAACGACACGTATTATTACCGCCTCCGCATCCGCAACCAATACGGCACCTGGAGCGACCCTTCGAATGTAAAGATGTGCAGGTTGGATAGGTAGAACATCTCGAAGAACCTCACCCTGCCCTCTCCGAAGGAGAGGGTAAGAGCAGTAAAATCAATGCTCTGCATATGTATAGATTAAATACTCAGAATATCAAATAATTACATCAAGAACCCTAAAAATCCTAGACTGATTCAGACGTTGACTTCAGGAGTAATCTACACGTGATGAACATAAGCAGCAGTACGCTCAATAGTAGTATATTAGGAAAGGAATGTTGCAACGCAACCAGGGCGCTGTTCCGATTTGCATTTTGAGAAGATAGACATTACATGTAATTTTGTGCAGATATTTTTTTACACCTAACCTACAAAAGGTTTTCCAATGATAAAGCCCCGTATATATATCGACACATCGATTGTAGGTGGTTATTTTGATGATGAATTCAAAGATGCTACCATAAAGTTATTTCAACGACTTGAGAACAACGAAGTTTATTTTGTTGTTTCCGATTTGTTAGATTTAGAATTAATAAATGCACCTCGTCGCGTGAAAGAACTTTTACAACGTTTTTCAGCATTACAAATTCAAAAGGTTTATTTAACTGCGGAAGCCATAAATCTCGCATCCATTTATGTTCAGGAAAAAGTTGTTGGGAAATCGAGTATCGAGGACTGCCGGCATATTGCCTTGGCTACTATCAATAAAGTGGATGTAGTAGCAAGTTGGAACTTTAAACACATCGTAAATCTTGATAGAATTAAGGGCTATAATTCCGTTAACCTACGAAATGGATACCCAATGATTGAAATTCGAAGCCCTAATGACCTTGTACAATAATAAATCTACTCCCCATGAAAACAATCAAACAAGAAAAAACATTCGACGCAGTGAAAATGATGCGTGATATTCGCGATAAAATTAGCTCAGAAACGCAGGATATGACATTTGAAGAACTCAAGGCATATATTGACGTGCAGCTTTCGGCTTCGAAAATTTTAGAAGTCGAACAGAAATAACTACTGTAACGCCAAGTATAAAGAACAATTAGTTCCCAATACTTCCCGTCCGGTCGGTTGTTTAGGGTAGTGCTTTAAATAGTTATAATGCACGCTCTGCATGGCATTTTTATTTTGTTTGTTTTTAAACAGTTACAACAAACAATAACATTGCTTTATTAATCAAATACTGTACGCCCCTATACAACCGACCGTCAACACGTACCTATGAAACGTACTGCTCACCCATACTTCGGATAATTTGTTACTTCCTATCCCAACTTCTATTTACAAAATCTCGGCAACTTGCGATTGCTTCACACTATCCGATGTTCGAGGTGGCTATCCTGCAGACGTTTCAGAGGCAAGTGTTGACGTCCGGTTGTATAGGGTCGTGCTTTAAATAGTTATAATACACTCTCTGCATGGCATTTTTATTTTGTTTGTTTTTAAACAGTTACAACAAACAATAACATTGCTTTATTAATCAAATGCTGTACGACCCTAAACAACCGGACGGACGGGAAGCGGGAAAATTCTTCCCTGACTAGCACCCACCTTCAGGTGGGTGAGATGAGCGAAAGAGATGGCTTTAGCCAAAGAACAACATTTGATGTAAGCGCATAAAATATAACCAACTTCCATTCTCAATGAACATCCTTGTTACCTTCCTTCTCCTGATTCTCACCGGTCAATTTGCTTGTGCGCAGGGTATTGATCTTTGCACGTATTACACACTATCGATTTCGAACGAAACAATCGACGGTGTGACTCGCTCTTTCCCGTTGATTGAACGAGCACCTACACAACACGATAATATATCACGATTTATAAAAGCGCATCCTCATCGGTATGATTATTTGATTGTTAAATACTACGACTCACTTTCTGCCGGTATCACAAATAACCGCGCGCTGAATCTTGATTCTGTGTTATGTGAAAAATTGCGCGTGCATGATAGATTCACCCTCAATTTCAGCCAACTCACACCGCCGCGTTTTCAATCTGCGCCGCACTCCAAAGCTATTTTTACGCAAGAAGAATATTTCCTCGCAGCTTCACGATTTTTCTATTGCGATACTGTCTATACGCAGGATACATCGATTGGAAGTCATATCTGTATAGGGATTAACGGACGGAAGAGTCTTCCTGCCGACAGAGATTTAACCGCACTTGAAGCGTTTAGTTTTGAGGCGATATTCTCCTCTCTCACATCCAATACTTCACCCGCTTTCGCTTCGGATTTTTCTGAAGCTCTCGACACTTCACTCGCCCGCCACAAAAAACACTTTACGAGTTTTGACGCGCTTCTCCGGGATGTTCGCCAGGATTGCTACACAAGTATGATACAGAGTAAAGACCTCCGAAAAAAACTGATCCGGTATTATCAGAAGCACAAAACAACGGTTAATTTTGTACTTGAGAATTGAACAAACTACTCATCTTATTTCCATATTCTCCCTCTCCCTATGCACCCACTATCCTCTTTCCGCATCCGCATTTGTGCACTATTCCTGATGGTGGTGGTTGGGAATATTCTTGTGGGATGTTCGGACGACATGCCCGCCCATCCGCCGCTCACGCTCAATTATGTCATCAGGTATTCGGACAAATCCGACAAGGTCACGCTCATCCGCACCGAGCGCGCGCCGAACCGCTATGAAGATATCTACATCGACTCCATGCCGAATGGCGAAACGAGGCGTTCGGACACGTATTCCTTTATCATCCGCGAGGATTCGCTGTTTATGGTGAATATGACCTGGGCGCGGGATAGAATGTACGATCGAATCCCGAAGGAAGACACGAGAATTTCTCTTGGCTATCGTGGCGATTCTCTCGTTGAGATGAGAATTCCCTTGGCAAGAGACAGCAAGAATGACCTGCTGCCCGCAGTGGAGAATTTATATCGACCTATCTTTATTCCAACTCATTTTACCAGAAGCAATTGGGATGGTGACCCAATAGGTCATAAATTTTACCACTATTTTTCACTACATGATTTCAATCGTAGAATGTATAACAGGCATTTGGACTCGATAGTATCTGCTTCCGATCGGATATGGTATTACCAAACCGCTCCTGTGCATTCAAGGAATAGAATATATCCAACCTCTCGTAAAGGTTCTCGACCTTCCTACTCTCCAATAGAGAAAATGACGTTGGATCTTTTTTCTATAACTCGATTTTTATCTGACGTCGGTGGTTGCGAACGTATCACGAATTTTAAATTTCAGGGAATACAATTTGATACGGTGTTACGCTGCGAGCATCAACTTCATGGCTGTATGGATGTATGCAACAAATTCACCCAATACTACACCACCAATTACCTGCTGATAGTCGATTCTACATGTAATAAAAACAGAATTCAACCCACGCCGGAGAGCTTGGCGAGGATTTATGCTTTAAGCAAGCGGCGGTGAAGCGAGGTAGATGTTCGGTTTTGAATGCTGTCTGAGGTAGGATTTGTAGGATTGGAGGATTACTTGTCTGAATCAGGATTTTAGGATTGGAGGATTACTTGTCTGAATCAGGATTTGCAGGATTGGAGGATTGGAGGATCACTTGTCTGAATCAGGATTTGCTGGATTAAAGGATTAAAGGATTGAAGGATTCAGGGCGGGTAACGTATCAATTCTACTATTACTTGTCTGAGTTTTGATTTGCAGGATTTTAGGATTGGAGGAATCGGGGCAGTTTATTCATTCATACCACTACCGAATTAATCTGTCATTAGATACTTACACCATGAATCCTGAAAATCCTACCATCCTGAAAATCCTGATTCAGACATATTCTCTTGCTTTAAGCAAACGGCGCTAATACGCAAAGCCACACATCATCCAACGCAAGAGAGGCGACCATTGTATAAAAATGGTCGCCTCTCTTGTTTATAGTCAGGTAATAATGTGCTTTAATTATGTAAGATGCTTATACCACAATTGATTAAAAAGCATGTCATTCTGAAGGAGTCTTCGACTGAAGAATCGAAACGTGATGATGTCGTAAAAACATGACCGTACAGCAAGTTTCGATTCTTCGCCCTCCGAAGGGCTCAGAATGACAGCGTAGTTATAAATACGATACTAACAAATTCATATCTGTATTACAAACCAACAACATACGATTACCGTGCAAGAGTAAATACAGTACTCGAACGTTCTGTACCCTGCTGCGCTGTAAGGAAATACACGCCACTCGCGAGTGATGCCGGAATTGGAAGGGAGAAGTCAGCAGCCCTTTGTTCGAATTCCATTACGCTAACGCCGAGTAGATTTGAAATTGAATAGGTCACCGGCTGTGATTCATTGAATACATGCACCGGCATTCTGACAGAAAGGGTTGCAATTGCAGGATTTGGATAACAAGAAAGCTTGCCTGCCGGATTGCTTTCCTCTGCCGGCGTATCAGCACTGAGTGCATTGTCATACCTCCATACTCCATCGCCGCTGATTGCCGAGTAGAGAGTGCTGCCGCTGACGGTAAGAGCCAGCACACTAGTACTCGTTAAACCGGTATTGATAGACGTCCAGGTCGTGCCGTTGTCGGTCGAACGGAATACACCGCCCATTGATCCAGCGAAGAGATTCGCTCCGCTCACCTCAAGCGAACTAACAAAGGGAAGGGTCATATTTGTACCGGCTTGTGCCCAGGTAGCACCTCCATCAGTCGATCGAAACACGCCGACACTTGTTCCTAAGAAGATTGTCGTTCCGCTCGTCATAAGTTTTGAAATGAGTAAAGGAGTAGGCAATCCAACAGCGGATGGTGTCCACGTAAGGCCATTATCATTAGAGACCATAAGACCGTTGAAAAATGTACCGACGATGAGTGTTTTTCCGCTCACGGCAAGAGACCCGATGAACTGCCCGGGAAGTCCAACTAACGTCCATGTAGCGCCGTTATCACCGGAGCGAAATACACCGTTGAAGATCGTACCGGCATAGAGTACAGAGCCATCGATTGTGAGGGTCATTACCACAGAATTATCGGGCAACTTACCGGCAAGCGTCCAGGTCGCACCGTTGTCGGCTGAACGAAATACACCCTTATCCGTGCCGGCAAAAATCGACGTACCGCTGACGACAAGTGCATGAATATTCAAATCAGTCAATCCTGTGTTAGATATTACCCATGTAGAGCCATTATCCTTGGATTGAAATATACCGATATCACTTCCGGCTAGGATTGTGGTGCCGACGGAGGCAAGAGCAGATATCGTTTCAGCCGATAATCCTGTATTGTTTACCGCCCACGATGAACCATTATCCGTCGAATTAAATACACCGCCTGCAGTGCCGGCGAAGAGAGTTTGACCCATTACCAGAAAAGCATTCACATCTTTTACAGTGAGTCCGGAATTCGCGGCTGTCCATGTACTTCCATTATTTGTTGAACGAAATACACCGCCGGCATAGGTTGCGGCAAAGATTGTCGTGCCGATGCGAGCGAACGATTGTGCCGTCATATTCAAGCCCGAATTGATGGATGTCCAGGTAGTACCATTATCCGTCGAACGGAATGCACCGGTGGCAGTACCGGCAAAAATTGTCGTGTCGCTCACCATGAGAGCATACACAATTTTATCGATCGATTCCTTCAGGCCTGTATTGACAGCCGTCCATGTCGTACCATTATCCGTTGAACGAAACACACCGCCTTCGTACGTACCGGCAAAAAGGGTCGTACCGCTTATTGCTAAGGCATTTACTCGCATTGTTGTTATTCCTGAACTTGCGGATGTCCATGTCGTACCATTATCGGTCGAACGAAATACACCGGCATCATACGTCCCTGCGTAGAGTGTGGTACCGGTCGTCAAAAGTGCCACAACATTCATAGAGGTAAGTCCGGAATTAACAGCAGTCCACGACATGCCATTATCGGTCGAGCGATACACGCCGCTATCGGATGTGCCGGCAAAGATGGTAGTCCCAACCACCGCAAGCGCATACACCGAATGATTCTCGATGCCGGAATTTGATGCCGACCATGTAGCGCCGTTATCGGATGACCGAAAGACACCGAAGGTAGTCACACCTGCAAAAAGAGTCGTACCGCTGGCAGTAAATGCTTGAACTATACCGCCATAGGGTCCACTTGTATGCGTCCATTGCGCACGCGAAGAAGTAAACGAAAGCAAGAAAGCTATGCTCACAACGAGAGCAGGTAGCGTCCTACCGAGTTTGGAGAGAACGTTCATAGAATCACCTACGATAAATTGATAAATTAAAGAATAGAGCAACTATAAGTATCATTCGAATGAAATAGTTGGATTCGGGTTCGAATAGAACCAAGCTTTCGACAAAATTATACTAATTTTTCAAGAGCCGCAATACAATTAACGTTTTTGTGCACATAGGGTCAAACTATTCATAGAATCCGTCCACTCCGCGAGAGCATTGGTAGTATGCGTCATTCCTTGCAAGGCACAATCACCGGCACATTCACTTCAATTCGTACATCATGAATTACTTGTCTGAATTAGGATTTGTAGGATTGGAGGATTGGAGGATTACTTGTCTGAATCAGGATTTGCAGGATTCAAGGATTGGAGGATTACTTGTCTGAATCAGGATTTGCAGGATTCAAGGATTGGAGGATTACTTGTCTGAATCAGGATTTGCAGGATTCAAGGATTGGAGGATTACTTGTCTGAATCAGGATTTGCAGGATTCAAGGATTAAAGGATTACTTGTCTGAATCAGGATTTGCAGGATTGAAGGATTGGAGGATTCAGGGGCGGGTAATGTATCTATTCTATTATCACTTGTCTGAATCAGGATTTGCAGGATTCAAGGATTGGAGGATTCAGGGAAGTTTATTCATTCATACCACCACCGAATTAATCTGTCATCAGATAATTGCACCATGAATCCTGAAAATCCTACCATCCTGAAAATCCTGATTCAGACAATAGCGCCATGCACGAAGGAAGCAGCATTACATTCTTGGATACTTGTCTGAATCAGGATTTGCAGGATTAAAGGATTACTTGTCTGAATCAGGATTTGCAGGATTAAAGGATTGGAGGATTCAGGGCGGGTAATGTATCTATTCTATTATTACTTGTCTGAATCGGGATTTGGAGGATTGTAGGATTCAGGGAAGTTTACTCATTCATACCACCACCGACATAATCTGTCATTAAATAACTACATACTGAATCCTGAAAATTCTTGAATCCTGAAAATCCTGATTCAGACAATAGCGCCATGCACGAAGGAAGCAGCATTACATTCTTGGATACTTGTCTGAATCAGGATTTGCAGGATTAAAGGATTACTTGTCTGAATCAGGATTTGCAGGATTAAAGGATTGGAGGATTCATGGCAGTTTATTCATTCATACCACCACCGAATTAATCTGTCATCAGATAATTACACCATGAATCCTGAAAATCCTACCATCCTGAAAATCCTGAGTCAGACAATAGCGCCATGCACGAAGGAAGCAGCATTACATTCTTGGATACTTGTCTGAATCAGGATTTGAAGGATTCAAGGATTACTTGTCTGAATCAGGATTTGAAGGATTAAAGGATTGAAGGATTCTGGGCGGTTTATTCATTCATACCACCACCGAAATAATCTGTCATCAGATAATTACACCATGAATCCTGAAAATCCTACCATCCTGAAAATCCTGAGTCAGACAATAGCGCCATGCACGAAGGAAGCAGCATTACATTCTTGGATACTTGTCTGAATCAGGATTTGAAGGATTCAAGGATTGGAGGATTCGGGGCAGTGTATTCATTCATACCACCACCGAATTAATCTGTCATTAGATACTTACACCATGAATCCTGAAAATCCTACCATCCTGAAAATCCTGATTCAGACAATAGCGCCATGCACGAAGGAAGCAGCATTACATTCTTGGATACTTGTCTGAATCAGGATTTGCAGGATTAAAGGATTACTTGTCTGAATCAGGATTTGCAGGATTGAAGGATTGAAGGATTCGGGGCGGGTAATGTATCTATTCTATTATTACTTGTCTGAATCAGGATTTGCAGGATTGAAGGATTCAGGGAAGTTTACTCATTCATACCACCACCGACATAATCTGTCATTAAATAACTACATACTGAATCCTGAAAATTCTTGAATCCTGAAAATCCTGATTCAGACAATAGTACTCTACCCGACTATTTAGTAAATTCGCGGAACACGAGACACATATTCCCCTAACTGTTTATTTAATGCCATGAACAAAACCCGATTAGAAGCATTCAGCGATGGCGTCCTCGCGATAATTATTACGATCATGGTACTTGAATTCAAAGTGCCGCATAGTGCGGAGTGGAGCGAACTTCGCCCGCTGATTTCCGTGTTTATCAGCTATGCCATGAGTTTTATTTTTGTGGGAATTTACTGGGGGAATCATCATCATTTACTCCACACGGTGCGGCAGGTTTCGTCGGGGATTATTTGGGCTAATATGAATCTTCTTTTCTGGCTGTCGCTCATTCCGTTCAGTACCGGGTGGATGGGTGCTACCGGCTTTGCGTCCAATACCGTTGCCGTCTATGGCACGCTTCTTCTGCTCTGCGGAGTGGCATTCAGCATCCTCCAAAAGCAGGTGGAGAAACGTTCGCATGACCTTGCAGCATTACGCGAAGCATTTAGCATGCTCAAGAAAAAAGGACTTGTATCGGTGATCGCCTATTCATCATCGATTCCGATGGCGTATGTCTATCCCTTCCTCTCGGGACTTCTCTTTGTCGGTGTATCTGTGTTGTGGCTGATACCGGATAGGAATTTGGAGCGGGCGATGAGTGGTGGTGAGGGCAAGTAAAAGAATAACAGAACGTACATTCAGCATTTCCCTTAAAATTTCGACCATACAGACAACTCAGATACGAAATGGTGCTATGCCAAGATGAATAAATGAATTACGATACTACAGTTATCTTATATTTCAAAACACTCTTCTCTTCCATTCTCCTATGCCTCAGATTCCTGTTCGCACAATAAAAGACTCATTTTTTGAACTGGGCTTCAGCATTCGAACGATTGAACCTTTGGTCACCGACCATGCATTGATTCATGATCTTCACCGGCATGATTTTTACTTTATCCTTTGTATCAAGCATGGAAAAGGCGTCCATGAAATAGATTTTATTCGCTATGAAGTCGGTGATTATTCGGTGTTTTTTATTCGTCCCGGGCAGGTACATTTCCTGCAACTCGAACAGGGAACGTCAGGATTTATGGTGCAATTCACGCCTGAATTTTATGCTCCGCGCGAGAATCCTGCCGGTCTGGTTTTGCGGAAAGTAAGTCATAAAAATTTATGTCAATTGAGCACCGAACGTTTTGACAGAATTTTCGCGCACCTGCAGTCAATTCTCGGAGAATACACCCAACGTCAGCATCATTTTAAAGAAGTCATTACAGCGTATTTGGATATACTTTTTATTGAACTCGTCCGGCAAAGTCCTACCCCGAATAAAATCGTCAAACCTGCACTGGCATTTCATCAGGAGCGACTCGAAGAATTGCAGCAATTAATTGAACGTCATAGTGCCACCAAGAAGCAAGTACACCACTATGCCGATATGCTCAGCATCACTTCCTATCAGCTTAATTCCATCACCAAAGCGTTATTACAAAAGACATGTTCTGAGCTCATCAACGACTATATCATTCTCGAAGCTAAGCGACTGCTGCTCGCTACTTCCAATCAAATCAATCAAATAGCCGATATGCTCGGCTATGATGACCCATCCTACTTCATCCGCTTTTTTAAAAAACATACCGGCGTATCCCCCGAAGCATTCCGCAAGCAATCTTCGTAACTGTCCTATACAACTTGAGATTCGTCCTACATTCGAGCCCCTTGACAGCGATAATTTTGTACTGTAATTTTTTATCAATATTTACAGTAAGGATTATCTATGAAAACACTTCTCTTTGTATCGTTTCTGCTCCTGATTGGAGGAGATGTCACGGCGTTACAAGCGCAGGATTCGCTCGGTGCAAAAGCCCGCAATCCTATCGTTGCCGAAGAATTTATCGGCGACAAACGACAATATTTTTTCCTGATGGGGAATGCAACAATTTCCCAAGCCGGTAAAATCGGCCTGCTCTCTATTTCTTCCTATGCCGCCGGCTATGACCCACATATAGCCGAAAGCGAGTATCAGAATACAACGCTTATCTATCATCCCATTTATGGTGGACTGGGCATCAACTCGGGTACACGCTTTACCTCCGTCGAAGGCATGAGAAATTTCGTTGGTCTGCAGTATGCGTATCAGGACACCACCCTTTCCCTCCTCTATCTGCCCGGCTACTCATGGACGGCTACTCCCATGCTCTCGAATTTTGCCCATGTCGAGTACAAGCCGGCACTGAGCGCTACCTGGTCACTCTATTCTCGCGTGCAATTGCAGTATCAGTATGACCTCGAACACAGCACCCATTTCCGGAGTTTTGTCTATAGTCGGGTCGGACTTTCCATCTCCTACTTCAGCTTCGGACTTGCTCATAATTATGACAGCTATGGCGCCGCTAAAACTACCAAGAACAACTACGGTGTTTTTCTGCAATTAGCTTTATAATCATAGCATTATATAATCACTATCAAATTTTGTAATTCATAATTTTATACAGAACAAACCATACAGGAAACTACAATGAAAACATCCAAAAGAATTATCATCATCGGTGCATCGGGCACAATGGGCACGTACTTATCTTCTGCCTTTGAGAATGAGCATGACATCATCCGTGTCGATCGCAGTGGCGGAGATTATGAGGTCGATATCACGTCGCCGAGCTCAATCGAGCAACTCTATCAGAATGTCGGTGCATTTGATGCACTTGTATCGACGGCAGGACCAACCTTTGTCGGACCGTGGAGTCAATTAACCGATACGGAATTTCGGAAAGGCATCAATGGTAAGGTCATGGGACAAATCAACCTGGTGCTCATCGGTCAGAAATATATTAATCCGAAAGGTTCTTTTACCCTAATATCGGGAGCCCTCTCTCACCAACCGCAATTAAATTTTGCCAATGCCTCGGCTGCCAATGGTGCTATCGATGGATTTGTACGGGCGGCGGCTATAGAATTATCCCGGGGAATTCGCATCAATGCCGTCAGTCCGACGGTGATTGAAAATTCACCACTGTACTTCCCGTATTTCCCGGGAGAATTGCCGGTCACGATGCGGCAATTAGAATACGGTTTTCGGAAAAGTATCTTCGGGGCAAGTACCGGAGAAATTATTAAACCATACTAGTTGAGGAAGATATGACCACCATCAAAATAAAATTAGCGCTCCGAATATGGCTGGCAATTTATCCCTCGATTACTGTGTTTTTGTACATCTTCGGCGAGGCAATTTCAGGATTTTCATTACCGGTAAAAACGCTGATCCTGACGCTTGTTCTCGTGCCATGGGTAGTATTTGCCGGTGTACCGGCGGTCGATTACCTGCTGGCACAATTCAAGAGAACGCGCTAAGCTATTCATGCATATTCACTATTCACGGCGGCAATTTATTCTTCGGAGTGGGACGGCAGTTATCGGTACTGCTCTCCCACTCTCGGCAGCAGATCAATTCACACAAGGTATGAAAACTATACAACTTATACAGGCAACTCAATCTATGAAAACAATCACACACTACGAAGTAATTATCATCGGCGGCAGTTATTCCGGGCTGGCGGCAGCAATGGCATTAGGGAGGGCAATGCGGCGGGTATTGGTGATAGACAGCGGTATGCCGTGTAACCGCCAAACGCCACGGTCGCATAATTTTCTAACGCAGGATGGCACTTCACCCAACGATATCGCAGCGCTTGCCCGATTGCAAGTAGCAGCATATTCGACGGTGGAATTTTCGAATGACTTGGTGGTGCATGGCACGCAAACACCGCAGGGTTTTGACATTCAAACGCAATCCGGCATGCTCTTCACGGCACAAAAACTCATCATGGCAACCGGTATTCAGGATAGAATGCCGCCTATTATTGGTTTTTCCGAATGTTGGGGCAAATCAGTCCTGCATTGTCCGTACTGTCACGGCTATGAAGTACGGAATAAACGTACAGGAATTATAGGCAATGGCGACAGCGGATATGAAATGGCGAAGCTTATTCATCATTGGACGAGTGAGAGTATTATCTTCACGCAGGGGAATGGGAGCTTTACGACAGAACAATGGGCAGCACTCGACCGCCATTCGATAAAGGTCGATGAGAGAAAGATTGCCGCTATTGAGCATACAGGCGGATACGCACAATCGGTGAGGTTTGAAGGTGGAGAAGCGATGAAAATTAGCGTTCTCTACAGTCGCCTTCCCTTTACTCAGCAGTGCAACCTGCCGCAGGAACTCGGATGTGTGCTCACGGAAGACGGCTATATCTCCGTCGATGCGATGCAACGAACTACTATTCCCGGACTCTATGCCTGCGGGGACAACTCGTCTCGTATGCGCACAGTTGCCGGTGCAATTGCTACCGGTACGACCGCGGGGATGATGCTCAATAAAGAACTGATTGAAGAACAATTTACTACTTTTTAATATATATTTTACGTACTTACCAAAGGAAGATTTCCATGTCAAATTCAACAATTTCAGTAGCGCACAACTTGCCGATGCAGCATCGAAAAACGTCATTAATAGCGGGCTTTTTCTATATTCTTACTTTTATATCGATTCCTACCTTATTCCTGTATATTCCCATACATAATCCGAATTACATGCTCATCAAGAGTACAGATACCGGTATCGTCATTGGTGGAATTTTAGAGATAATCGTAGCGCTTAGCGGCATCGTTACCGCCGTCGTGCTGTATCCGTTACTGAAAATTCAGAATGCAACACTAGCAATCGGACTAATTGCCGCGCGAATTGTCGAAGCAGGTACAATGTTTACGGGGGTAGCATTTTTACTTGGCGCGGTAACGCTGCATCAGCAAAACATTGGCGAAAGTGCTGTGCCTGTCGGACGGGCACTGGTCGCTCTCTACGATCGTATTTTTATTTTAGGTCAAGGATTTATGCCTGGTATAGATGATCTCCTCTTAGGAATACTGCTCTATAAATCACGCTTGGTGCCGCGTAGTCTTTCAGTGATTGGAATAGTGGGTGCTTTTCCGCTTTTTGCAGGATATCTTGCTATCATGTTTGGCATAATCGACCGCTCCTCTCCTTTCACAGGTTTGGCTGCTGTCTTGGTGGCTGTATTTGAATTTTCACTAGGAATATATATGCTGGTACAGGGTCTGAAGAAATCTCCGGGAACAACTCCCTGAGTCATGGGGACAGGTCGCGACCTGACATGCGACCTGTCCCACCTTGCCATCATGTACTCTTGAGCAACTTTTTCTTTTCCTGATATTCTTCATTGGTAATTTGACCTGATGCTAAGCGCTTGTTGAGGGTGTCGAGGGGTGAGTCTTTCTTGGTGCGTTGTCCGGGAATGGTGTAGGGAGTTGCAAAAATCCAGAATGCAACAATAACCCAAATAACCCACCATAAAAGGTGCATTCCCCAGAAATAATAATTTTCGTAATACATAGTTTTGATAGTAAATTGAGATGGAATGTATAGTAATTGTACTTTAATGAATGGTTCTTTGGCAATTATTGTGGGTGTGGGCTTCATCTGCGAATGTATTGTGCGACAGAATCACTACAATTCTCCGCTAGTGTCCAAATTCTCTCCTCGACAATCATTATCAAAGAGATCACTACATTTGCCTTACCTTCTGACTTTTTGAAATCAACGACACCCCTAATGTTGAGAATAACTCACTCTCTATTGAGGTAAATATACGTACAAGCACTATTGACTATAGTGCTTGTACGTACGGAGTGGTCTTAATGCTTTACAGCATGTAACTTAACATCTTCTTTCTGAGCCACGGTTGCAAGCTCGGAATGACGATGCGCTTCGAGTGTGCTTTTTGAAGCTTTGTCATGATTCCCGTCTTCGTGATGTTTGACAGCTTCGAGATGATTTTTCGCAGCTGCATCAAAATGAAACGCTGCTTTCTTTTGGTGTTCAATACCTTTATGATTATCGGCAGCAGGATGAGCTTGCATGTCTTTTTTCATGGAAGGATCGGTAATTTTCATCGATACATCAGTGTTTTTCTTTGCTGGTTCGGTGGCTTTCATTGGTACATTTTTCATAGTTTTATGAGTATTATAATGTGAGAGAGAAATGGCAGAAGAAACATTCCCCCACCATAGAGAACTTGTTGCTTACGGAGAAGCATATTCACCATCATCGACTTAATTATTCATGCCCACGACATCATGCAGATGCAGGCAATACGACCTATTTGTTTTGATCTCGTGAGGTTACTTGTGTATCATCCGGACCGCTACCGATAGAGATGGAACTGATATGCGCCTGGTATTTATCATGAACAGGATATCGTGAAGTACTGACCCTCCGGTATTTTCCGTGGGGTCACCGCCTCGCGCATGGATTCAGCGTCGGTCGTGGCCGGTGAACGTGAGTAATTGCTCCATTTATCTCACGAATTTCGTTTTTGACCCAACGAGTTTTTGGGTTGCTCTTTCCACTGCCGATTTCGAAGAGTGGCTGCCGAGGATACCTTTAGGAGATACAGCAGCATCTCCGGCTGTCACCTCAGTTTCCGGTGCATTCACGATAGGCGCCCGTTGGGGGGCGTTGTGAATGTCTGCCTGTAATGCATGGTTATGCTTCATAAAATAAATAGTTAGTGTAACTGAATTGTTACGTTGATACAAAACTACGGTCAATCATGACCTCAAACGTTACATCATACGTACAATGAATTACATAAATCATACCTTATCATTCTGTACGGCATGATCGTGCGGAAGTGTACGGTATTCGTTCAGGGAAACCATACACTACACTAAAAACCACACGATTCACACCCATTCTGAATGGGTAGGCATCCGAAGTACTCTCCGGCGAACGGGAGCTTGTATGTCACTATCATGCAGCAAGTTGACACAAAGGAAGAAATAGGAGGAGTTGGCGCAGGGATACCGGGAGGCAGGGAAATTATGAAATACACCATCATACCATCATGAATTGGCAAGTGCATTTTTGGGATTATACGACTTGCAGAAGCAGAACACAGACGATTCTCGAACACCACACGAACGCTCTCAGGCGTCCCACTATCAAGAGTACCTTCCTCCGAGGCGAGCTCTCCATCCGGCAGCAGAGAATGCACGTTCTCAAAGTCACTCAATGATAGTTGGAATGCTCTCTGCCACATGCTGTGAGGGCTATAGAATTGACTGTCGGAGGGAATATAATCGGTTCATCTTGATCAAGGAACGGCCCAGCCATCTCCATTTCAGAGAACACATGACCATCAACCAAACCCACCGATTTGTCTTATGCAGCATGATGCTACGCCTTAATCAATACCACCTGTCGTACGATGCGCCTCCTCATCGACCTCTCCCCAGCTCCCGTACGGCAGCGCGGAATAGCGCGTGGGCGACTAAGCGAACCGGCGACATGCCGGCAAAAGCACCGGCAATTGCGTAGAGTGTAGGAAGAGAGATCGTATCCTCCGTCGTCAGGGCGTAGATTGGTTCCCAATAGGCAGGTCTGAACTTCGATTTAAATGCATCAAGACCACCGAAATTATAAAACCTCGTGCCATGCGCGCGCAGCCATGCAAGTATGCCCTTGAGCCACCAAACATCACGCCCTGTTGACGGCGACGAATACTGCCGTGAAAGCGGAGAAAGACCAAGGGTAAAAAACTCAGCGCCCATCGCCGCGACATCACTCGCAGCATGGGTGAGCAGCAATTCTATGGTTCCATTCGGTGCCGATGCTCCCCGGATGTTTTGTTCGACCAGCCATCCATTCCGATTAGGAATTGGAGCAAGCGTCACAAATCCTATCGGCATTCCATCACGTTCGGCGACATATAGGCGTCGGTCTAACAATCGGTCAAGCGTCTGCGATTCAATGAGAAAATGCAGAGGCGGCAGCCCGCGGGTCGAGAGCCAATCTTCCAAACATTTCTGCAGCATCGGATCCTTGGCGGCGCGGTCATTATCCCAGGCATTGACGTGTACTCCTTTATTCACTGCGCGTGCTACCTGCGCTCTCAGCGATGGCTTCTCCTGTATTCGCTCTGCCCACTCCTGAGGATGCCACACGGGTTCGGCTCCGAGAAGAATGGAATTCCCGGAGTCTTCCGTCCGGAGAAAGGATGCAAGCCGCGTACCGGCACAGAAGTAACAGATGTTTTTGTGGAGCTTGGCCGTCTCTGCTTTTAATTCTTCTATCACAGCCGCTACATCCATGAGCGCGCACACGGGAGCACCGGCGACGATCCTGTAGCGACCAAAATCCTGATATCCGATGACGGCTTCGGTGGTCTTGGAGAACCAAAGACACATGCCTTTATTAAGGATCTGATACGCAGAAGAATTCCATCCGTATTTCATTACAATCACGCGTGCTTTTGCAATCGCGTCATCGTCGTCGTGTTCCCGAACCATACGTCCTCCTCCCCAAGCGTGGAATATGTGTGACCTGTGTAGAATAGAATCACCGGCAAAATTACGGATACTCTGTCCATGTGCTCCTCCCCCAACAATTCCCCCCACGCTACTTAAGACCGCACAATCCGGAGAAACTCACTCCATGGACCAACCTCTTCTTTGTATTGAAAGGCCATAATTCGTGCAATCTGCGCGATATGATCGAGGTCATGCACTGCCCATGTCGATAAAAGCTGACGGAGAGTCACGGAGCCAAACGTCGGATGAATTCCTGTTTTGGACAGATCCGCCTCTGTTATTCCAAGGGATTGAACATACTCAAGATTCCGATGCCGCATTTGCTTGAACTCCCCGAGAAGGGTGTCTAATGACTTCCCCTTACTCGATTCAAATTGGGCAAATCGGTCAAACGGCGTAAAATGGTTATCCTCCGCAGCTGCGAGAATAATACCGATACGCGAAACCCAATCGGTCTTTTCACCATGGAGCAAATGTCCGACCACATCATACACCGACCATGTATCCCCGCCTTCGGTAGCCCCTGTCCAAAAAGGCGATAATCCTGTCGTCAGGCGGATGAGCGTGTCGGGAGTCTGATGCAACACCTCCATTGTTTTTTCAATAGTAAATTTCATAAAAGTTTTTTGTACAGTATTGGAAATTGTATTTGTTGTAGCAGCTTCGGATGTCCATACACTCTGCATCTATTTCCCGCCCGGTCGGTTGTTTCAGCAGCTCACTATGATGTACCAATCAACGGCAAGTGTTGACGTCCGGTGGTAACAATCTGACGGACGAAATGCTTAGTCAATCCAAACTCCACCGATTTCTGCACTAATTTCTATTATCTCGTTCGACTTTATTATGATGTTGGGCAATGTTTCTCCTCGCCCTAGACCTAACCACGTATAAACATCATATCTTCCATAAGGAATATCTAACTCAAATGTTGAGGAACTTTCGTGGAATTTACGCATTATACCATTTATTGCATCGCTACTTATATGAACCCAAAAACTATTAGCTGCTTTGCCGTCATATTTATCATAAACACGTACTCGTAAACGGCCTTTCCCATAAACAACAGAATCCGATACATAGCGATTGACAATTTTAATTCCTCCTAACACAACACGTCTGTCTTCCCCAAACTGTGATTTTGGACATGTACAACACCCAATCCAAGTCAAGAGCAGAACACAACCAAGTAAAATATTAAATGATAAAATTTTTAGATTATTCATAATTTTCTCTTTTAAGTTATTTTACAGTACCAACTCCTAGACCATCATTGTTGTTTACCCTATTAACAGCACTGTCTATAATTCTCCGTAGTTGACCTACCAGATTTCCCGCCCGGTCGGTTGTTTCAAATCGACCACTATACGTACCATTTAAACGCACTATTTATCCGAACTTCCCATACGTCGGAACTTCCTATTCCACCTTCTTCTTCCATAATCTCGGCACTTTGCGATAGAAGTACATTATCTACTGGTTTGAAATGGATACTCTGCGGATGAAAGAGCGGTACGTGTTAGCGGTCTGTTATAATCATCAGCCGGGGCGAGAAAACGGTGAAATTACGCTTTTGTATCAGTGGATACAATATGCAGTGGGTCCTCAGCCAACAACGGTACCATGCATCGTACATCAGGATCAGTAAAATTCTTGTACTCTTCTAAACAATACCCCATGGGGTTCAACTTGGGATGATGTAACAACTTCGCAAAAGCATTCGGAATGGATGTGCCATCCGCAAAATGATTTTCGATGAATATCGAAGCATACGTACCTGCGGAAATAGTCATTGTATCGAGATTATAGTCAAGAGGTTCATTGGAATGCAGAATTTCAGCGCAGGCCCTATATACAATCACACCGTCTTTGTTTGGCTGCGAATAACCAAAATATCGGCGTTCAGCTTTATCACTAATTTTTTGTTCCAATTGGTTGTAGGTGTCCGGCACAGAATCCGGAAAAACAGGAGCGGTACTATACATTACTTGAATATCAGAATCTAACGTGTATTGTTCCATACAAAATATATGAATTAAAAAAGTGATGGGATGTATGTAGGTCTCACAAGAATAGATATATTCGGAGATGCTACTTCACAATATGCCGTCTTCAATGCATCTTCGAAAAGCTCGTTATTCACGGAATTCATATCGACAAAAGTCCAGCCCTTAGTGCCCCAGGAATTGTTCACCGGATAGATATTGGCTTTGTCACATGAAGAAAAAACGTCTTGGTCGATGACCGATAGCTTCAGACAAGCTCTTGAAGTATTCAGGTCATAGGTAGCAAAGATTTTCTTGTTCACTCTGAACGATATTTTCTCAAAATGAGGTTCTTCTTTCGTTTCAGGTAACGACAGTGCCAATCTTCGTAATTCGTCAACAGTAACCATATTTTTCACTCTATTGGAGTTAGTAATTCAGTGTTCACAATTCGTTATTCCACGACCAAAGTCATGCTGCCTTTCCTCTACTCTTTAGCATTACGCGCGACGTTATCAATACCAAATAACCATAGAATGAGAATAGATCATATCGAATCGCTCAAATTCGAGAACATAACGGATGATGATATTTACTGACGGGAAATATCGGCTATTCCTTACCTGCAGATGTTTCAGTCGTATGTAGTTACGTTCGGTGGTCAGAGCCGGACGGACGGGGAATCCCCATTATGCACAAATTTCCAACTACCACTTACCTACTTCGTTGATGTATTTAAGCTGCAAAGGATTACATTAGTCTGAAATCTCTGAACGGACAGAACATATTTTTACCAGTTATATCCAACTCCAACATATGTAATTTCCTTTCGACTAAAAAACTTCTTGTAGTTTTCTACTTCCTGTCGAATGATGTTTATTTTTTTTCTTATTTCTTGTTTATCAAAACACCATGTTTTTCCATTGTTGGGATTCGTCCAGTGAATTGATTCTTCTGAATGTACTACTTGAATTCCATAGATCCAGCCGCTGCATTCAGGCACACCGCAGCAGCATGAAAATATAGTAAATTCCCCGTCTTGTTCTACACTTTTTAGAAATTCCTCCGCATCAACAATATCATCGTCAGAGTATGGTTTTTCCCCATTGAACTTTATCTCCAAATCTCCTTGCATCCAAATGCGATTTTCATCCATTTGGCATGCCATGACTACTAATTCAACGGTAACGGCATCTAATATAATGCTCATTGTTTTCTATTATTTGTTCAACATTTCAATTCCGTCCAGCCAGTTTTTCAACTATTCATATTTGCTTATAGATGAAACGGT
>JAXLVN010000002.1:0-1220304 GCA_046328995.1 Kapaibacterium sp. (SeqCode) | reverse complement strand
CTCCTCTCCGCTGTACCATCTTTGAGCGATGACGACTGCCCGAATGCATGTTCTTTAGTTCCATTTGTTACCAAGCTACCCGATACCGTGTCACTCGGTAGTGCTGACTCCTGCAAGGTAAAAATCACCTATCAAACGCGTAAGTGCGGCAATACGTATGACGTTCGCATCAAAGCTATTCAACCGATTGGTGATTGTTCATCTATGTCCGGCGAGGAACTTCTCGATCTTGCAACGACGATGTTCATGTTTAAAAACCCAATGGGTTTCCCTCCTTACTCCGATACAGCCAAAACATGGAGAGTGTATCGTGCCGCCTGTTGGTATTACGACACTTCCGTCACCAATCAGCACCGATACTTGCCTTGTACTGATGGCGGGTGCTGTGTGACAACGGTCGGCGCTTTGCTCAACAACTGCGGCGGTCTATACTTTGTACCGATGACCCAAGAAGGCACGAATACATGTTCCGGTTGCTCCGGAAGTATTAAAGTCTGTGATCGCAATCCTGCTAATAGGTTTATGAAACCTACTGATAAATGGTAATAACTTTTTTATATTCTTTACTTGAGGTCGTTATGAAAACACTCTTTTGTTTGTTGCTGCTTACATGTGCACCACTTGCTGCGCAAGACTATCTTGTTTGGTCAAAACGCTATGATTACAATGTCCATGATGTTCGCTACAGTCCCGATGAAAAGACTGTTGCCGTCGCACATGGTGATTCAATTTCTATTCTTAGCGTAGATGATGGTCGTACTCTTCGTACGATCGGCACACGACCGGAACGCTTCCAAATAGAGCAAGTAATATTCGCTCCCGACGGAAATTCCGTCATTGTCCGATATGAAGAGAAAAAGTTGATTGATGAATGGAATGTCAATGATGGTACATTGCGTGAAAGTTATCTGAAAGACTATCAAAATGTGCCAACGATTAAATGGTTGAATCATATTGATATATCACCCGACGGGAAACATTTTGCCGCCACGTTCAACGACGGCTCAAGTAATTGTATTTTTGTTGTGATAGACCGAGAAACAGGTAAAGAACTTTATCATAAAGAAGGGAAAGAATATGGTGAAGTAAAATACTCACATAATAGTGGAATATTGGCATTAGTTCGATACTCACCTTATCCACGTATTGAGCTGTATGACACGAAGGATTATAGTATGTGGTCAAATTCATTAGACCAACCCGGTACTGCTAAGATGGTGATAAAGGATATAGATTTTTCCTATAATGATTCACTCCTTGCGGTAGTAACGTGGGGATATGACCAAATAAATCATGCAATATGGCTTGTGGATATGAAAACGAAAAATATCACCAAACCTATCTCAACATCAGGTACTCCCGATGTACAAAGAATAAAATTTTATACGGATAGCATACATTTATTTGCGGGTATAAATGGTATTAGTTTTAGGGCTTATAGTACACAACAACCATCTTCTCCCTACATTTTTAAAGATCCATTTGCATTATGGGGGGGAGCAAAAGGAATAGATTGTGCACGCAAAGATGGTGGTACAATTGCTACGTCCGGTCTTGATGTTGTAATGTATAATAATAAATGGAAATCAGTAGTTAGCGTAGAAGAGAATAATGTAAAGCCCGATAGTGTTCTTTACCCCAACCCTACAAATGATCAAGTAACAATTAGAACCTCATATCTATCTATTGTACCAATAAGTTTAAGTATAATAGATATAATAGGTAAGCAATACCCACTGGTTGCAAATACATCTTGGGAAGGTAATAATTACCTTGTTTCGTTCAACGTTGGAATATTACCGACAGGCAAATACTATGTACGTTTGCAAGGTGATAATAATAGTCGTACCTTTACATTTATCAGAGAGTAACGCAATGAAAACAGCACTTGTTTTTCTCCTTTTATGCCTTAATTCCTCGCTTGTATTTGCTCAAAATACGACACATCCGACACCGTTACAATTCACCTACAAGAGTATCTTTTCTGGTAGCGATACGACTGCACCACTTTCCACGAAACAATTTCCGCAAAAGGAGTTTGTTCGCGGATGGCAATGGGGAGGACGTGATAAAATTACTGATGCTATGCACTCAAATATGCATAGCGGAGGATATTATCCTCCGAAAGAATCATATACCGCGAGCAAAAAGATAAATGTCATTCCTTCCATTGATGGCAATATATCCGTAGGGTTATCTACGTTGACGGCTTCCTATCAATTTGAACCAACACTTAAAATCGTGAATGTCGGGCAATTGAACTACCGCGAACATGATAAGGAGCGTTCTATATTTGGCTTTGGGAAGATATTAGGAGAAACTATTATCACCGATACGAATAATGTGAACTTTAACCGTTTGGTATTGAAGCCTACAGGGAGTTACAAGGATTCCATAGTTCTTAAAAATGCGTGGTTTATGCAACCCTACCGACTTGCTGATTCTAACACAAGTGCGTACCAAGCAATAAACGGACAACATTATTTCTTGACGCTGAACCTTCGCCGCTTGGATACTTCTTCCAACCGTGAGAGCGATTCAGTCGTACTGTCCATTCGGATGCCCTATCGATTAAAAGACGACCCCACCAATTCCCTTCACTATGTAAAATTCTGCGGTTTACCGGATACAAACCAGGTACTTCGGTTAGATGCCAATGGTTTTCGCGGTCATGCCTACGACACGATGCTCATAGCCCCGGCAAACCAAACGACAACCTTCACTATTACCCAAAATATGCTCCCCAAGGCAAACGACAGCGTTGGTCCCGATATAACTATTTCTGCATATATGAATTTTGACGGACAAATAGCTAACAACCACAAATTTATTTTTTACAAACCAGTTCCCGATGCAGGCGATATCAACAGCATAGATATCGAAGTAACGTACAAGGGCGTTGATTCGATAGCAATAGATTATATCCGCATTGAGAACCCTGCGGCACAAAAACTCTTTCGCGGTGAGCACGATACACTTGGCGCATACTCCTTCCAAAAATCAGTCCAAAAGATGATTCTTGCATTAGACACAATGCCCAATCTTCGTTTTTTTCGGCTGTATGGTCATAGCGGGGAGGACTCTCCGATTCCATGGCGGTGGGGCGCATTGAAATACATGAATAGCTTGCTTGGCGGACTCGTAACAGCATCGATACCACAGGCATTTGGAGCGAACTATGCGTATTATACAGAAGCGGCAGAGAGATGGACGAGTCATTTAGCACCGGCTACAGGAACAAGTATAGGAGTTGCTGCACCATTTTTAAGCCCTCGCAATGAGCATATTTCATCGGATTCACTACCGTATGGATACCATTACTACGGATACGGGGCAGGGAGCGGTTATCGCGGATACCCGGGGTATTGGGATTTTTATGCCGGTGCCGCAAATCCTGCAACAGTTCAAGGAGATTCATTAAACTCCTTCTACGAAACATGGCTTACCGGCTGGGGCGGAAATAGCGGTTACAGCGGATGGAATTGGATATCAAATACAGATACAACAATATTAACAAAGCTGCGTGCGGATACACTACCGGCATATTTCAACGCGCTTCAACTTTATACACAAGCCTTTCAAGCAAAATGGGAACTGCAATTATATAACAATTTTGCACATCCCGAGTCGGCTCCGTTTTTGTATCAAGACCAACCATGGTGGTCTCAATTTTTTATCGTATCGAATTGGAATTACTACAAGAGCAAAAAAATAGGAGCAACAAAAGTGGACAGAGGCTATACGGGACTTGTTCGTCCTCCAACTGGAGAAGAAACACGGTTAGCAGGATTCACCGCAGTAGCCATGGGAGCAAAAGGGATTGCCATAGATCGTCTCAGCTCCTATGATATAGCTGCTGATACAACCAACCCCACAGCTTGGGCAAATATGTCGTCAGGAATGTTCACCGCAATAGGTGTTACCAATGAGAATACCGGAATCCATGATACGAGCTCTTTATCCGGTCTTGCTTACCTAAGAAGCAATCATCTTGGATCAGATTTTTTAGAGCATAATGAGACAACTCACCTTGACCAATACGTAAATATTGATACAATTGCCTATTGGATGCAAGTACGCCCAGATAGAGTATTTTTAGGCAGAAAATCCCAGCGTTTAGAGCTCACCAAGCTGTATACTTGGATTGATGCCTTCAACGACACACTCATGCATTTGCGGCTTGTTGGATGGTTTAGCAAAGGTTTTAAAGACTGGGGAAACTGGGATACTGCTCGCTATGACACTGTGAATATTCTCTCGAAGTTTATCAAAGCAGACTCGGCAACTGTCCGTAAACTATACGAGCCAAGAACCAAATCAACACAGACAGCAAATGAACGTAGAGATTCGACATTCTACCATGTGACGGTACTTAGTCACCAAGATGACCCAACGATGAAAAACGGATACTACCTCTCACTTATCAATCGGCGTACAGACCCATTGATTCGGCCATTCGATACGCTTACAGGAGTAGTAGATTCTTCCATGAAATTTTATACAACAGCTGAATTTGATGAGTTCGTACATACAGGAGGATATCGTATTGATGGCGTTTGGAAAGACAGCACCTACTGGCGCGATCAATGGTGGAAGCGGCTCGGGTGCAGAGAAATATCCTTACCATTTAACTACAAAGATTCTAATGGCTATGCGCTCTTACATATCAAAGAGCTTGGCGTGGGTAATCATTATCTTGATTCAATATACCCTGATAGAAAAGATACATTCTTACACCCCATGATCGACACCGTCATCGGACAAGACCGGACACTCGCCATTAAATTCCTTCCGGGTGAAGGGAAAATGTTCAAAGTAGAGATACTCCATCCAGATACAACACTTTCCGGGATTCTCAGCTATACCAATCAACGGAAACTCGTTGGTTTTCCTAAAAAAGGAAATTCTGACTCGATGTATTATCATCTTACGTATCATAAACCAATTCCCGGTACAAGCCGCTCGGGTGTGTATTATCGAAGAAGTGAAGCAATAAGAACCAATTCTTCGACACAAAATATTATTTGGCAAAAAGAAATTCTCGTTTCCAAAAGCATACGGTTACGAAAAGGTCAAAACGATACTATAGCAAGCAGCAACTGTGCGTATCCCGCTCTCGTTGTTCGTTATGACAGTTCATCTCTTACTAATAAAGTCTTTGTAGTCTATTCCTGCGAAGATGAAGATACGTGCTTCTATTCCAAGAGAAAACGTATTGTCGAGACAATTCTACCGGCTGATGATTCATCGCAAACGTTTAACTGGCCACAGAAAGCTGAAACGCTTAGTACATTCTATGGTTCACTTGACGAGTACGGAACACCGATGATAAATGCTTCCGATAGCGGGAATTATTACTGCTGGGCGGATTCCTTGCTGGGAATTGTTGCCGGATGGAAACATCCGGATTCTACCTATTTGGAAGATTCGAAAAATATCAGCTACCGTATATCGATTGGAGAAATTCCGAAAGGATGTCAGCATCCAAGTTTGAATAGTTATTCACGGTTGAAGCTTGGTGAGAATGATTGTGCTTTGGTGTGGCAGGAAAAGTTTGATACTGACGGTGATTACGCTGCACAAAATAGGATACTTTATACACGCTTGAAGATGGTAAACGGGAATCTTACATCATATTTACCACCGACATTAACATCTGCGAATGGAGTACATGTCATTAGTTCGCCAGGAGATATTGCTTGGCTGAGTGATGCAGGCGGCTTTTATTCTTCTCACTATATACCAAGTGTATATCGTGAAGTGTTAGATACTGCCATATCACCATCACAGCAGCTTGATTTCCGCTCTGATTGTGTTGCGTGGCATACTACTACCATCAACGAAAGTGGTCCGTCGATAGATTACACTCTTTCACGCCGTATATTGATTATCCATGATACGACCGGAGTTCCGAATACTTGGTGGTCGGAAGGGCTTACAGAAATATGGTCAACTACAAGTAATTTATACAATATCTCTCAATCTCAAGGTGAAATTTCTCTTCAATTTATTGGAAGTTATATAGGAAATGGAAGCAGCCGCTCACATATCATGACGTTCACCGAAACACCAAAGTCGGGATACGGCATATTGCCAAACCATTTAATGCAGATTCAAAGTGGACTTCTTCTTGCTCCAACATTAATGGGACTCTCAACATTGATGACTAATGACAATGCATTTACGATAGACTATGTAGGTAAGAATGGTCAAACAGCAGCATTGCCACGTATGATTTCAGAAGTGGATTGGCGAAAAAACCGTAGAGTTTATGAGGGGGCGTCCGTAGGTTCATTACGGAGGATCCAAGCATCTGCAATGTTATTCATGAAACAAGGCGAAGAAGTAGAACCCACTGCATTTACAGGATTTGGCGATAGGAGTAGTAAGTTTATGCTCTCTAATCCAATGCTAAACGGAAAGATGCTTACCTTAGAACGAGTAAAACGATTACGTGGAGAAGCAGGAAATTTCGGCAGTCGTCACGGCTTCACCGATACGCTTGAAACGAATTGGTTTACTGTGGGAGACGAGGCAAATTTAATGTTGAAAAGCATAGGTAAGAATGCGGGATTAGTTTCAGCATTCGTAGAACGCCGTAGTGATGGCGAACGATTTGCGGTACAACTGCGTACATCCGACGATACCACAGCACTTTGGACTAGGATACCACTACTTCGCGGCGGCGTAGAAGAATACCGTTTCTTCATGGTAAAGAATACCGAACGGAATGGCGAAGTACTTCCCAATATCCCAAACTACGGTGAAGAAATAATACTCGGCGGACTAAAAACACGAATCAGTGCCAACAAGGGTAATGGTGATATTCAAGCAATTGATTTGGGTCGTGATGCTGGAGTACAAGCAAGTATCCGCGTCTATCCGAATCCCGCACAAGACAAGGTATCGGTCGTAGTGCTTGGTAGTAATCCCAAAGATGTATGGCATATCAAAGTCATGAATGTATTAGGTCATGTGATTAGCGAGCACGAGGACAAAACTAGTTCGCTTTTGGAGATTGTTACCGAGGATTATCCTTCGGGCGTGTATTACATCACGGCAGAGTCGGGTAGGTTGAATGCTACGGCGAGGTTTGTGATTATGAAGTAGTATATCGTGCCATCTTTGACCTATCAGCATGATTCTCGAAGCTGCTATGATTGCTGTAACAGAACATCCACAGCATTTCTTCTCGGCTTTCGCAATAATTCGCCCATAGCGTAATACATACACGTTTGAATTTTGATATTTATTATCAGAATCAGAATAATACTAATCACATTGAATGGGCACTGAGGTCAAAAAAACGTTATATTTCGTAAAAACAGGGAGGACGTCATGGTTTCTCAAAATAAAGTGCTTAAATTTTCAAAATTTTGGCACTTTTTATTACTTGAAATAAATCATTTTTGCCCATATCCATAAAAAACAGTCAAAATGAGCAATCAAAAACCATTCATTTCTACTCCGTTCCAACGAAGTCCATACGTCAATTTTACTAGATCCTGCTGTTTTGAGTCGAAAAATCGCCCCAAAATGACCCGAAATCAGTCATATTTTTCGATATTTGGGGTAATATTCTACATTTTCTCGGAAATTTTGAACTTTTGCGTTGAAAATTCGAGCTAATTTCATTGAATATTTGATAAATTTCAATTTTTCGGAGCTGAATTTTCAAAATCTAAAAATACTTTGACTTCATTGTCAACAAATTGAATCCAGAATTGAGATTTTCGAGCAGTGTTTGACAATTTTGATCATGATTGTGTTGGTTTCTACTTTAAAACTTGGATTTTGTATTCCAAAATTTCTCTTGATGCTACTTGAAGCGACTTTTGAGTGCATAATACTGACAGAATTGTAGTCTATACTGGAAAAATTACGGGAAATCGGTTCAGCTTGAGTTCAGTTCTTGGCAAAAACAACCTAAGAATGGAAATGGTCACATACGCTGACTCTTTACTTTAGCTAAAATTTACTAGAATCGCTCAATTTGATTAATTTCTTGCATGATTTGACACATAAAAGTTAATCAAGAACAAATATTACAGCTCTTGATCTCAAGATTTCCACATTTAGCATTATTTCCTGAGAACTAATTTACCGTTATATCATTCCTCTCACATACATTTACAAGGAAATTCATAAATATGGATGCTACATTAGCAATCGACACTAAAATGCAGTTTTTCAAGTATCTGGAAAATAGCATTCTGGACATTGACGGTGGTAATATTAGAGCAAAACTCTGGTTTTGCGGTATTGAGCCGGGCATACCAATAAATTTTTCTGAAGAATACTTCAAAAAAGAGATTCTAAGTAAAAAGACAATTTACTCCGTAGATGATTTCAGAGATGAGAGTTTTCAAGTGCCATACTATACTGGCAATATTTATGGGTATCCCTTTGATAAGAAAGTTGGCAAAGTATTAAAAGGTTGGATTGGCATTGATTATATTGATAGTTACGAGCAAAATGCACCCGTATTTAAGCTCAACCTTTTCCCATTACCTGCCGCACATATATCTTCTTGGAATGAATTCAACAAAAAAATGTCAGGATGTACATTGAAAAGCGAGTATTATGGTAGATGTATTAGTCATAGATTTCCATTATTACGCGAATTAGTGATTAACTATGATCCAACAGTAATCGTATGTATTGGTAGAGGATTTATCAAAGAGTTCAAGTTTGCTTTTTGGGGAGATACTGAAGTAGATGTACCCGGAATGCCCAAACAGCTTCGAAATAATGAAATTTACCCACAGATACATGTCCATAGAAAACAAGGATTTCCGACAATTATTGAAACCCCATTTTTTGGTTGGCGCAAATTTCAATTAAATTTGGATTGTGATGCTATATTGCTCGGTGAATATATTGGGAAGCAATTGCTTGAATATCCCGACAAACCTAAATTTGTGAATTAACTCATTAATTAGATTGATCTTAAGATAGATATAGATTTCTCATATAATCTACTATATAACGCAAATGAAAACACAGAAACAAAGACTTGCCTGTTACTTACAAAGTGTTAACTATAGTATAAAGTTAGACATAGGCGATTTTAAATTAACCAGACAATCTATAGGAGAAGGAGGTAACGGCATTGTATATAAAGCAACAATCAATGAGAAGCCTGTAGCAATAAAATTCTTGGTAACTGAAAATAATCATGGTAGTTCAACTCAGAAATTAAACCGGTTCTTAGCTGAGTATTTTAATGTTATAACCATTAAAGATACTACAAACATTGTACGATATGTTGATTTTGACATCTTAAAGTTTAGCGGCACAGAAGGCGTTTTAGAAATACCTGTAATTATTATGGAGTTATATGAATCATCTTTAGCCAATTACAAGGGAAAGACCCCAGTAAGTGCGGTTTTTTTTGAAACTCTCTTCGACTTCTTAACTACTACTTTAGCTAATATTCATCGCGAAGGAATAATTCATCGTGATCTTAAGCCCGAAAATATTTTACTTAGAAACGACAGCTTTGTGTTGGCTGACTTCGGAATTGCAAGCTATAACCCTGAAATGTTCTGCATAGTTCCAGACACTAAGAAAGATGAAAGGATTGGGAATCGGTCATTTTCAGCACCAGAACAAGAGCAGGCGGGAGTAGAGGCTTGCGAAACCATGGATATTTATGCATTCGGTCAAATTTTACAATGGTATGCTACTGGTTTCACTCATAGAGGAACGGGGAGACAACCGATCACAGCTATTTTTAAAAACTTTCAAGTCTATGATGAAATTATAGATAGATGTTTAAACCAAGACCCTGAAAAACGTTTTCAATCAGTCGAAGATATACTAACCTTCTTAACAAATTATAATCGAAATGAACCTTGGGAACGTGATGAGGTATTTGATATTTTAGGTTTATTTAACGAGATATGCAGAAGCAACTTTCCAAAAAATGAATCAGGTATTATACATGAAGTTAAAAGTAGTAGAATAGATCGTCTATTACAAGATTTTAAAGACAGAGAGTTAGAGTTTAACAATAAGCTTCTACGAATAGATGATGGTTACTCTCAGTTCTCATTATTGAAAAAGAGTGATGGTGTTTGGAAATTCGGAGAGAATGAATATGATATCCAAGAGATTTGGATTCATTACAATCATTCCCAAGACAATGATTTTATATTAGTTCATTTTCGGAAGGGGGAGCCATTTAATTATGAAGGTGAGACCACCTATTCCACAGCCATTGTAAACGGCCTTCACCAAATCTCAATTAACGAATTTGAAAATGGCTATGCTGAAATCGGAGAAGATATCTGGGATTTATCCGAACATAAAGTTGAATTTACAGAACGAGCTGATGAAGAAGGCTATTTTTTTATTGGAACCTATTACCATGGTATCCATCATTTAAACAATTGTATCAGAATAAGAACTTTTATTGACACCTTACTAAATGAGAAACGACAACTTACATTATATGAAATTAAAAAATTAGAGAAACAAGTAAGAATCCACAAACACGAAACAGTACTAAAGTATATCTAAATCACATGACTGCTGTAAACTAAATTCTGTCGCTGAGTAGTTCTAACACGGGATGGAATGTTATTGAGGAATAAACAATTCTATCAAATTTGTTGAATTCAGTAGTAGTAAATGTGTGTCATTTCTCAAAAAATGTTACTCATCCGTTACCCGAATTTTACAACTTCCTTTTAAATCAAAATACTACAAAATTATGGATTAATCCTACGCGAACATACTATCAATAAAAAAGCGGCCCGAAAGCCGCTTTTTTATTTGGTGCTAACGCCTTCATTTGTCGATGTTTTCGTTATTTTTGCCCGCAGAATAATATTCGCGAAGCAAACGAAGATAGACAGTGCTCTATTAACATAAGAACGGCAAAGCTCTTAACGCTGCTTTATACAAAACGCCCGGTAACGATCGGTACTGTATGCATGATCTCCTCGCTCATATCACAACCGAACTTCTCCCGCTGATTATCACCGGTGTTCTCCACATGCTTGCCGTGAAATACCGGTGGCTTCCACAACTTGCCCGACCACTTTGGTTGCGCGGATTCGGCGCGCATAAGACGTGGCGCGGACTGCTCTTTATGACGCTTGTCAATGGACTGACGCTTCATCTACTCTCATTCTTCGTTCCCCTTTGCACCGAGCACCCGTTTGCTCTTGGCGCCTTACTTGGTCTCGCGTATGCGGCATTTGAATTACCGAATTCCTGGCTCAAGCGGCGAATCGGTATCGCAGCCGGCGAACATCACCTCAAGTACAAATATGTCTTCTATCTCATTGATAAAACAGACTCTTCCTTCGGCGTGGCACTCGTGTATTATCTCGTCTCGGGTATCTCGCTTGTGACCGCCGGTGAACTGTTTGTGGTTAATTGCCTTACCCACGCGCTCATCGCCCTCGCCCTCGTTATTGCCCACATTAAATCACGATTCTGATGCTCCTTTCTCCACTTTCCGGCAAACTTGACTCTGATACTTATGGCGCGAAAGCAGCTAATCTTGCCCTGATGATGAGACGCGGCTTCCCCGTGCCGGATGGATGCGCGCTCTCGGTGGAAGCGTTTGACAAGTATTATATAACTACTAATGATGATAAAGAATTGCGCGCAGCAATCACCGCCGAACTCCACCGTATCGGCGCCGAAACGTACATGGTGCGGAGTTCGGCGATCGGTGAAGACTCTGCCGACCACTCCTTCGCCGGACAGCTTGAGTCATTCATCTCTTCGAATTCTCCGGATGAAATCATGCAGCATGTTCGACGGTGCTGGCAGTCGTATCACAAGGACAATGTGCGGGCGTATGAGTCATTTACTGGTAAAAAGCTCCGCGGTATGGGCGTTGTAATTCAACGGCTTATCGCGCCTGATTATGCAGGCGTGATCTTCACGCGGTCGCACCTTCGCGCAGGACACCACCTGCTCGTCGAGTATGTCGAGGGTCACGGCGAGGCGCTCGTCTCCGGCGCGGTAACCCCGAAAAGCTTTCATTATTCACTCGAGAGTGGCAGCGATGATGCATCGTTCTTGCCGGTGCTCACCGAAGGATTACACCTCGCACAGAAGATCGAACAGTTCTACAAAAATCCCACCGATATCGAGTGGGCACTGAAGGATGGAATATTCTACGTGCTCCAAGCGCGGCCAATCACTACTCCATTACAAAATAAAGAGATATACTGGTCAAATACGAATGTCAATGAAAATTACCCTGACCCTATCACGCCGCTTTTGTATTCAATTGCCCGGGAGTCGTATTATCATTACTTCAAGAACTTATCGAAACTTTTCCGTGTGCCGGATGCGACAATCAGATCCCTCGAACCTGCTTTTGCGAATGTCATCGGCACCTTTGGCTGCAAGATGTATTATAATATGAGCAGCATTCACGCGATTCTGTCGGGTTCGCCCTTTGCCGGTATGTTGATTCAATCCTTCGATAATTTCGTGGGGTATGCCGATGGCGCTAAAAGTGCTGCCGTGGCATCGACTTTCAAGGATAAACTCGCCTTTGTACGCGAATTTTTGCGTCGGATGGCAGGACTCGAGGAAAGCGTGCGGGAGTTTGAATCTCTTGCCGATGCATTCACGAAACGTGTTACGGAGGCAATTACCTACGAAGACATCCGGGCATGCTTTCACACCTTTATCGAACTCCGCATGCACAGCTGGCATCGTGCCTCACTCGCCGATTTCTTCGCCATGGCATTTCATGGGTTGTTGGGGAAATTCTGCAAGCGGTATTATGGGGAAGGTGGTAGTGGAATTCAGAATACCCTCATTCAGGCAATCCCTGGACTCATCAGCAGCAAGCCGATAATTGCAATGCATCACATTATTACCGCTCTTCGGAGTGATGCAGCTACCTACAAACAATTCATAGAGTTATCTTCCGAGGAATTCTGGCAGTGGATTCAATTCGATGATTCTGCAGCGCCGCAATTGCAGCGTATTACTTCCTATCTTGACACGTGGGGATTCCGGTGTTCGGGTGAATTGATGCTCACCGCCACGACCTACGCCGAATCTCCCGCAAGCTTTATCGCGCTCTTGCAGCAATACGAGCGTATGCCCGAACAGAACCCGGAGGAGATTATTGATACCAAAGCGCGTGAGTCGAGGTGTGTACTGCGCGCCTTTATCAGGAAAATTTATTCGAGTACTTCGTGGAATTTACCGAAGGCAATTACCAATCATTTCCTCCTAAACTTCCTTCTCTCGAAGGCAAGTATGGGAATTGCCGCACGTGAACGGGTGAGGCTCAAGCAAGCGCATGTGTATTTTGGATTGAAGAAGGTTCTGCAACGTATTGATGAAGAATTTCTCCGCATCGGGTTGGTCGAGAATCCGGGAGATGCACTCTTCCTCACCTATCAGGAAATCGGCGAACATCTCGCGGCGTCCGGTATGATACACAAGCAGCTTCGGGCGATTATTCACACGCGGAAAGAAGAATTTCAGGCGACAAGCAAGCTGCGCTATCCCGATGATTTCTATACCGATGGAGGATATTACCACGAACCGGATGATATTATCCACAAATCAGCGCAAACGCACGACAGCAAGCAGCTAACCGGACTCTGCGCCTGTGGCGGTGTGATTACGGGCAGAGTCAAAGTGCTCGCTTCGGTGCTCGAAGCCGGGAAATTAGAAAAGGGTGATATCCTCGTTACCCGTCAGACCGATCCGGGTTGGGTGGTGGTCTTCCCGCTCATCCGCGGACTGATTGTCGAGCGGGGCGGTATGCTCTCGCATGGCGCGATTGTGTCCCGTGAGTTCGGCATACCGGCACTCGTGGGCGTGGAAAATGCGACAACGCTTTTGAAGGATGGTGATATGATTGTGTTGGATGCGGGTATGGGGGTGATTGTAGTGCAGTAAATGTAATGATATCGTCTATTTACTCTCGCTGTCATTCCGAAGTCCAAATTAAAACTTAAAAAAAAAAAAAGCAAGTAATTACACAGCAAGTAGTTGCAAAAAAAGATTTCCGCTCTACGTAGCCGGAAGAATTCCTCCCACAGGGTTACACAGGGTATGCTCACAGAGTCACACTCAGCAGTATTCCGCTGTGAACTCTGTGAAAAACTCTGTGGGAAACTCTTCCTAACGAAGCAAATGCAAGTCATATAAAAAGAACAGGTTATAAATTTGTCATTGGTAACCCTTGTTAGGGTGAAGAATCGAAATGTGCTATACGGTCGTGTTGGTACGACATCAGCAAGTTTCGATTCTTCGATCGAAGACTCCCTCAGAATGACATACTTTTTGTCTATTTCGTAAACGTTTCAGCAACTATAATGATCCAAACTCTCTCAGCATACATTCAGCAACGCTACAACCCTTTTTTATTTGGTGGGTTAGCCCTGTATCTTCTGCTTTTTAGTTATTTGCCGGATGTGCAGGCGGGCGCGCTGCTGATGTTTGTGCCGTATCTGATGGCGCTGTTCTTTATTTTCCGGTTGTATGATGATGTGATGCAGTATGAGCATGACGCGGCAAAGACCGAACGCCTAACGACCAATCCTGGGGCAAGAAAACTCCTCTTCCGCGCTCTGTTGATACTGATGGGAATGTTCCTGATACTTATGGGGATTCAATCATTCATACTTGCGGGAATGATATTGGTTTTTTTCCTGCTTAATCACATTCTTTATCGCATCTGTATTAAAAGTAAGACTCTTGCCGGATATCTTCCGCTCCTGAAATACCCGTTTTTTGTGTTTCTTATCACGGCGAGCATGGGCGCCGAGACGAATGGCGTGGAATACTGGAGCATGGCATCAATCTTCATGGCTTTTGTGGTGTTTGAGGGGTTGACCGATAGTACATTTGCCTTGCCTGCCCGCTTCTCGTATATCCTGCACATCCTTTCCTTCCTTGCGCTTGCGGGTTTGTCGTGGAGTCCGATGGCGGGCGGCGTGCTTGCGGCGGGAGCATTGCTCTCGACGGTCGGAAGATATTATCAATTAAGCAGTTCGGCGTATCTCTATTTGGTGTTGCTAATGGTGTGTCGGTTGATGATTGTGGTGGGTGGGTGGTGATGATGGGGGTAGGTGGTGTAATTTTGTGGAGATATAATTAAAGATACCAAACAAATTAGTGGATTAAGTATGGAAAAATTCAAACGACTCATAAGCACAATTGGAACGCAATTAAAAGCTGCTGGCTTCACTAAACAAGGGAATACTTTTTACCTTCAAAGAGATAGCAATTGGGGCATAATTAATTTTCAAAAGAGCATGAGTAGCACTAAACAAGCTGTCAAATTCACCATTAATCTTGGAGTACAATCTACCTCTATATGTAAGGTGTTGAAGTACAAAGAAAAGGTTGACAAACCGACTATAGGAGTTTGTCACTGGACGGAACGTATTGGATTTTTGCTTCCACAAAAACAGGATTATTGGTGGACAATAAGTGACGACACTGATCTAGAAGAGCTCATAGTTGAACTATCAAATGTAGTTGGTGAACTGGCGGTACCGGAATTGGAGGCACATATAACAGATGAAAGCTTGATGATTCTGTGGTTGAACGGATTTGCAGGATGTACCATGTTAGGACGATACATATATTTAACAACACTACTCAAATTACACCACGATGAAAGATTAGCGGATGTTATAGATGATTTATTACAGCGCTCAAAAGGAAAATCATACGAACAAAGAGCAACAGCACATATCAAACAACTTGAATTATATGGCAATTGATGCGGTCTCTCGGCTGATTAGCTTTTCTGTAGCCCGTAATCACAGACCAGCAATACAATTTTACAATCATTTTATTAGCAAGTAAATACAGTTAGTTGCAATTTATAACTATACCGGAAATATCCTCAAATCTTATCAAATTAAAGAGTATGTTATACAACTATATAGTAATTTCATATTGCCTTTGTGTACTGTTCTCGATTATTTGTATGTCTATCGTTAGTACAGGATCAACTGTATTTATCCTTTCTAATTTTTTTGATACTGCAATCTATTTTCTTATGGCCGGTTTAGCTTTTGTAGCTTCAAAAGTATTTAAATTTTCCGACACAACTACGTTAGTGGTATCTTCCTTACTATCGTATATTGGACTTTTACTTATATTTTGTGGGATACAAGGAAAAGACATTTTTTCTATTGCTTATGAGATGCATCAAGGACAACAATTTGTAGTACTCTTGCTCCCTTTTATAGCATCAAACATAGCCCTCATACTTTGGTCAAGTATCAAGGGCAAGAAGTAAATTATCCTTATCAGCCACTTCATTTACACACCTATAAACACATGAAAATGTAACGACTATTCAGCGCACCTCACAACACCTCTTCGAAGGTTGAAAGTATCGGTAATGTCAAAATATCCACCAAGAGTATATCCGGTAAGCCCGAAACCTTCCGTCCCTTAAGTCCATTATGTCCTTTCTGCCAAATACCACCTCCACTATATGCTCTGCCAAATCAACGTGCTACAAACATTCGACCCCGATGGGGTCGTATCGGCTTTGGTGTGTGCCCGTGCTACAAACATTTGACCCCGATGGGGTCGTGTCGGCGTGTTCGCGCTTCTTGCTACAAACATTCGACCCCGATGGGGTCGTGTCGGCTTTGGCGTGTGCCCGTGCTACAAACATTTGACCCCGATGGGGTCGTGTCGGCGTGTTCGCGCTTCTTGCTACAAACATTCGACCCCGATGGGGTCGTGTCGGCTTTGGTGTGTGCTCGTGCTACAAATATTTGACCCCGATGGGGTCGTGTCGGCGTGTTCGCGCTTCTTGCTACAAACATTCGACCCCGATGGGGTCGTGTCGGCTTTGGTGTGTGCTCGTGCTATAAACATTCGACCCCGATGGGGTCGTGTCGGCGTGTTCGCGCTTCTTGCTACAAACGTTCGACCCCGATGGGGTCGTTTCTAATTGGATTTGCACCTTGCTACAAACATGCAATCACGCTGTGATTGGAGAAATCCTTACTTTTGTGGCAGAATAAGATTCATTATCTACTTCCATTCTAACTATTTCCATGACATGTATCCCGCAGGAACGCATTAAGGAATTGTCCAACCCCTCGCATTTTGCGTTCGAACCCGTGGCGTGCTATCAGTGCGGTAGCACCGATTGCCGGGAGTTTTTGATCGGCGAAGAAGACCTCACCGGCAAGGATGGACGCTTTCTTTATGTGCAGTGCGCTGCATGCTCGCTCGTGTATCAGAGTCCGCGGCTGACAATTGAGGCGATTAAGGAATTCTATGATGGTGAATATATCGCGCATCGCAAGAAAAAAGACTGGGGAATACTCACTCCGCTCTACGAATGGGCGATGAACAAACATGACCGTGATAAAGATGCGTTAGTCAATAGATTTTATCCGCTTACAGCGCGAACGCGGGTGCTCGATGTGGGGTGCGCGGTGGGTACCTTCCTGCTGCACATCAAGAAGAAGTATGGGTGCGCGATTAGCGGGGTGGATTTTAAGGAAGGACTCAGCTATCCGGGATTTGAAATGATTGATTTTTATGAAGGAGTGTTCTACGAACAGGATATTCCGCCTGCGTCGATGGATGTAGTCACGATGTGGCACTTTTTTGAACATGATTACGACCCGAATCGAACGCTGGAAATGGCAAAGTCGGTGCTCGCGCCCGGCGGGAAGCTTATTATCGAAGTTCCGCGGCTCGATTCGCTGACCTTTCGTCTCTACGGCAGGAAATGGCCGGGTGTGCAGGCGCCGCAGCATACAGCGCTCTACGATAAGGCGTCGCTTCTGGCAATGCTTGAGAAACATGGCTTTACGATTGAGTCGTATTTGCCGTATGGCGCGTTTCCTCCGTATTTTTATATCTTTACGGGAATGTATTTTCGATTCATCGGCAAGGGTTTGAATCTTGACCGGATCATTTTTCCCTATTTTTTAGGGCAATTGCTGCTCACGCCGATCTTGATGTTTTCGAAAATGCTTAATCTCTCCATGCAAACTGTCGTATGCGTACCAAAGCCGTAAATACAGTGCTCGTCATCCTCGGCTTTGCCATTATCATGGTAGTTGCGACCGTTGCCCTTGTGCTGAGAATCGTGTCTTTCGGCTTGCTGACGAATTTCAACCGCAAGTATCTCATTCCTTTTCTGGCGAATAGTATTTTGAAAATGTTCGGTATTCACCTTGAAAACACCGTTCATCTGCCACACTTCCATCAGCCGCACTTTTATACCTTCAATCACAGTTCATTTTTAGATGGATTTATCCTCATGAGTCTCCGCCTGACGGACGCGCGGATACTGCTGAGCGAGGTGACGCTGAAGTATATTCCCTTTACGATTGCAGCGCTGAGTATTGGAGTGTTGTATATTCCGACGAAGGAGAATAGAAGTCGTAGGTTGAAATTTTTCATGGAATTAGAACAACGTATCAAGCGAGAGAAGTTCAGCATGGTAGGTTCGTCGGAAGGTGTGCATAAGCACTTCCACACGATAGCAGGTTTTAACCGCGGCGTCTATCACACGGCTCTTGTGTGTGGGATGCCGATCGTCGCGCTCTTTATTTATACGCCGATTGAGTCCAATCCGCATTGTGATTTCCGTCCGATGAAGAAGGGACATGTGCGCATTGAACTTTTGAATATCATTCCGACAGCATCCTGGACATTAGAGAATCTCGACGCGCATATCGAGGATGTGCGCCGGCAGTATGTGGCGAGGTTTAATGAACTGCATGATGTGCAGACGACGTAGGAGATACTTATGCATCCCAAAACAAAACCCAGTACAACACAAGCCCTCACGTTCTTGATCACGCCGATGATGCTTGGTGGTATATCCTTGTGGTTATTTGGGTTCGGCTCGACACTCACCTACTGGTCGGGTACGCTGCTTCTTTCCTTCTTTTTTGTACAGACCTTTATCTTGCTGCATGAATGCGCGCATTTGCAGTTTTTTGTGTCGCGGCGTACGAATATTGTAGTTGGGAATTTGATGGGGCTCTTATCGGGTATTCCGTTTGTCACTTGGCAGCAGATGCACAATCTGCATCACAAGTGGACGGGCTGGCGGGATCTCGACCCGACGACGGAGAAGACGGTTGAGCCATCGGATTCGCCTCTGATGCGGTGGGTGGCTAATATCTGTTGGCTGCTGTTTATTCCGATATTTTACCTCGTGTATGTGGTGAGTAATTACTGGAATATTATCAAGATACGACGGTTTGTCGTGCCGGGGGCATTGAGGTCGTCGGTGGTGTCGATTACGGTGTATGCGCTTTTTTATATTGTAGCGTTTGTCTTGTTTTCTCCGTTTATTCTCCACTATCTTCTTCCTGCGTTTGGGTTGAGTTGTGTATGGAAGGAATTGATTATTCTCACGCAGCATTCGCATATTGAGATACCGGTGTCGGGTGGGGATCCGGTGCGCCCTCTTCCCTATTCCGACCAAATCCCTTATACGCGCAGTTTTCGTACAAATAGCTTCATAGCGCGATATTTTTTATTCAATTTCAATCTTCATCAGGCGCATCATGCGTATCCCGGGTTGCCGGCGTATTGTTTGGACATGGTGGAGGTCGAGGATGATACGATTCCAACGTATGCGGAATGGTTCCGGCAGGCAAAGTCACTCAAGGGAGAGGATTATATTTTCCGCACGTCGAAGCATACGGGTAAGAAATTCTGATTTTTACTCACGGCAGTGATTCTGCGGTAAGGTTCGTACTCTGAAATTGTTATACCGCTAGCACATACGATATCAACATTCTTCTCGACCAAGCATATGGTATCGGAGCGGCAGCTCCGGCACCTCTGCTTAAAAGAACCTGTGGAATTGCCGAGCGCAGTGCCTGCACTGCCGTTCATTGCGACATACCGCGCCCTCCATTTCACGGAATCAACTCAGCCGACAACACAACATATTTCATACGCTTACAAGACGGTTCGTACCTAACGCTTCACGGTTCGGACGCTTACTTCACGATTTAGACTTGTAATTCACATTTGTTTTTCATTTTCTCGGAGGTTGTATGGACAAGCGCATCATCGTTGTTCTTTTGTGTACATTTCTCTCCGTATGCGCGTCAATGCAGGCGCAATACGGGAATATATTGCAGGTTCTTGATCCCAAGCAAACATGGCGATCTGACCGTGGTTCAATCGATTCGGCAGTTCTGACCGTCAAGCCGGCCGGCGCATATTTTGAGTATGGATTATATCTCAATCTTTCTGCGCGGGGCACTTCATTTACCAAGGTAACCGATACGCTCGAAATCGCGTTTCAATTTTCGCTTGATCAGAATGCAATGATGATTGATTCCTGGCTTTGGGTTGAAGATACGATTGTCAAGGCAATGCTCATCGACAGGGGTCAGGCGCAGCAGATTTATGAGGGAATCGTAGCCCGCCGGCGGGACCCGTCGATTTTGTATAAAAATTCTGCTACTTCCTATGAATTCCGAATATTTCCTCTTGCGGGTAATTCGAGCAGACGCGTGAAAATTTCCTGGCTGCAGCCGGCAACGTGGTCCGCGACGAATGTGACGTCTTGGCTTCCGTCGAGCTTGTTGTCACTGTCGAAGTCGATTCTGCCTTCGTATCGTATTATTGCTCTTGAAGACCCTACGTGGGAGGCGCCTACCATTCCGGCGTACAATGGTACTCCTGCTCTTACCTTCACTGATGTCAACGATCCGACGTATGGAAAAGGCAAGGAAGTCACTGTAAAAAATACGTATTACGCCTCAAATTTGAGTCTTCAATACTCGAGCCCCCTCAAAAATGGCTTTTATGTCCAATGTTACGAAGACCAGCCTAATGAAGGCTATTATCAGCTGGTGATGCTCACCAAGCAGGCCGTGGATCTGACGGCAGCCAAGAAAACGCTCTTTATCGTTGATTTTGATGCATCGCGGACGAGTCTCAGCAGAGCAGATGTGCTTGCCGAGCTCAAGGCAGCACTCAGCTCAAATTTCACGGCGAAGGATTCGTTTAATATTTTACTGTCGAACAGCAGCGATCATTTTGTATCCGAACAATGGATCAGCGCCTCGGCCGAGAATATTAATTCCACCTTCAGTACGCTCAAAGAGGAACAGTTGTCACTCTTTTCTTACCTACAGCTCTCGTTGCCGAGTGGTCTGAAATATGTCAGTACCAAGGGGCGAGGCGCAAATATCATCCTGATGTCGAGTTCAGACGGTATCGGCAACTATAAAGTAGCCAATCCCCTCATCGAAGAAATCGCGCAAATCTCAAATTTTTCAGCACAAATCAACTGTATCGATTATTCTACCGATCGCCGTCAATATTATCAGGGGTCGATGTATTACTCGGGTAATTTCTACCTCTACGACTACCTCACAAAATGGTCGGGCGGATATTTTGTCGATGCTGCCGGCAAGACGCTATCGACATCGATTACTTCAATTATTAATAATGCAGAAGGTAAGATTCAATCTCTTGAGCTCTACACCACGCTCGACAGCGGCTTTTGCTATGCCCGCTACGATCAGGTGCTTTCGCAGGCCCAAAAAGACGCCGGTATGGTTATACAGGTCGGCAGATACTTCGGCAAGCTACCGGTGGTTGTCCGTGCGACAGGATTCTATCAGGACAAGCCATTCAGCAAAGAAACTCGATTCACTACCATCGCCGAGAAAGACTCGACACGTATGCTGCGGAGAATCTGGAATGGGAATTACATTTACAAGCTAGAGACAGGAGTCGTTACGAATGAAGTCATTAAAGAAATAATCGACGTCAGCCGGCGTAATCGTGTGTTGTCGCGCTATACGGCATTTTTAGCGCTCGAGCCATGGCGTATGCCCAAGGATGATTATTACTTCTATCAGCCAGAGAAAAAAGAAACCGGCGGAGGTGGTAGTCCAAGTGCGGTTGACGAACCGATAGTCGTCAATTCCGGCACCATACAGATTAAAGCATTCCCGAATCCATTTACTTCCTCGATTCACATGGAATTCAGCGAGCTCGCCGCAGGCATGGAAATAACGGGTGTAGAAATTTATAACACGCTTGGTGTGCTTGTCAAAACATTCGACAGTTCAATGCTACTATCGAGTAAAACACTTGATTGGAACGGCGATGACATCAATGGTGCAGATGTATCAAGCGGAATGTACAGTATCGTAGTAAAGACTACGAAGGGTTCGGTTCGCTTTAATGTCGTTCTTACTCGCTAACCTATCACCTCTTTACTACTTCGATTCAAAGCCGCTTGAAAAAGCGGCTTTTTTTTTGTCGTTGTAGCCATGAGTGATGGCAAACTATGCTGTAGAGTAGGATACGACGAACCCAAATTTCTGAAAAGTAGAGGAATTTTACCATGCGAGGCAATTTTAAGGAAAGTTTATTCGTCATAGCGGCGGCGCTGTGACATCAACCCCTCAAAATCAGCTGATTCACTGCCTCCAAAAGCCCGCCGAAGCGGTCGCATTAACCCACGATTTCTCAGGACATAACGTATGGCATTCAACAATTACAAATTTACCGGTACAGCCGGGCTTACGCTTTTACCCACTTTTATGATGAGTGAAATGAATACCCCCAACACTCCTAAAGACAAAAAACCACCCCAAAAAAATCCAAACAATTCTAATTTTCCCAAAGATGGCGGCGACCCCCAAATGGGAAAAGTCATGAAATCACTGTTTATTTTTGGAGCAGGTATTATTGGTTTGATTCTCCTGGTCACCAATATCAATTCTACAGAACGTTCGGAAGTCAAAGTGACCTACAGTGAATACTCCTACTTCCTCTCCAAAGGTAAAATTGCCTCGGCAGTCATTGAGAAATCTCAGCTGAATGATTTCGAATTTCACGGCACCCTGCGCGAGCCAATGAATATCAACCGCGATGGGCACGAAAAGCCAATTACTTACTTTACAACCAAGCTCGGCGTTGTGGATTCAAAAACAGAAGAAACCTGGGCTTCGAAAGGAATGACATGGAGTTACCGCGAAAGCGAAAATCTCCTTGTCTCGCTCCTACTTAATCTCTTCCCATGGGTCATCCTCTTCGGCGTTATCATGTTTATGATGCGCCGCATGCAAAACGGCGGCCCCAAAGGCATCTTCTCCTTTGGAAAGTCCCGTGCCCGACTTCTGAATGAAACAGGCGCCAATCGTGTGACATTTGCTGATGTCGCCGGTGCCGATGAAGCGAAATTTGAACTTGAAGAAGTGATTGAGTTCCTGAAAGAGCCCTCGAAATTTCAAAAGCTTGGCGGTAAAATTCCCCGCGGTGTATTGCTCCTCGGACCTCCGGGCACCGGCAAAACTCTCCTCGCCCGCGCTGTCAGCGGCGAAGCAAATGTTCCCTTTTTCTCCATCTCCGGCGCTGACTTCGTCGAAATGTTTGTCGGTGTCGGCGCAAGCCGCGTTCGCGACCTCTTCGAGCAAGCCAAAAAAAGCGCTCCCTGCCTTGTCTTTATTGATGAAATCGATGCAGTCGGACGTTCACGCGGCGCAGGACTCGGTGGAGGGAATGACGAACGTGAACAAACCCTCAATCAGTTACTCGTTGAAATGGACGGATTTGAACAAAATTCAGGCGTAATTATTATCGCCGCGACTAACCGTCCGGACGTTCTCGACTCCGCTCTCCTACGTCCGGGACGCTTCGACCGCCAGGTCGTCGTCGACCGCCCGGATGTTAAAGGCCGTGAAGGAATTCTCAAAGTCCATGTCAAGCACATTCCGCTGAGCTCTGAAGTGAATTTGGAAACTATCGCCCGCGGTACTCCCGGTCTCTCGGGAGCAGATTTAGCGAATTTAGTCAATGAAGCAGCTCTCTTTGCCGCCCGCCGGAATGGTGAAACGGTGACGATGTTCGACTTTGAAAGCGCAAAAGATAAGATTTTAATGGGTGTCGAACGCAAAAGCATGGTGATTTCGGATAAAGAAAAAGAAACAACTGCCTATCATGAAATGGGTCATGCCCTCGCCGGCAAGCTCCTTCCGCACAGCAATCCTGTGCATAAAGTAACGATTATCCCCCGCGGCCGCGCTCTTGGTGTGACATCGTATCTCCCGACAGAAGATGCACATACTTATTCCAAAGAGTTTATCGAGACGCAGATTGTGGTGCTCCTCGCAGGTCGCGCCGCCGAGAAAATTGTCTTCGGACAAATGAATACCGGCGCAAGCAGTGACCTCGTTCGTGCATCGTCCCTCGCCCGCAAAATGGTCTGTGAATGGGGTATGAGCGATGTGGTAGGACCGGTGACATTCGCGACGAAACACGAAGAAGTGTTCCTAGGACGGGAAATCGCACAACCACGCGACCACAGCGAGGAAACAGCCCGCATCATCGATAATGAAGTACGCCGCATACTCACTGATGCCATGAAGCAATCCGAGCAGCTCTTGCAGGATAATATCGAATTACTCCATAAGACATCAAAAATTCTTCTCGAACGGGAAATTCTCGACGGCGCCGAACTCGACCAAATTATTAGTGGTCAAGAGCTTGCTCCAAAAATCAATCTAAAACCATTGCAAAATACTCCGACCAAGGGCTCCATCGCCTAACGGTCACTTCCGCACAAATGGGGCAAGCGTTTTGATAAGCGACTTGCCCTTTTCTTTTACCCATCAATTCTCAATGATATGAATCCTGCTCGGTTTTCAATGTTTTGGTTCTTTACCGTTACCCTGCAAATACTCGTTGACTATTATGTACTCTACAATTGGCAGAAATTCGTCAAGCGCCGCGGATATTCTCCACTGCTTTATCAATTGCCGTGGGTGATTGCCGGGCTCGTCCTCCTCGGTACATTGTATTCGAGCCCGATGCTGCAGAGTTCGTTTGGGTTTGACGCACCCGCCAAGCGAACATTCCAGCTGATTACCGTTCTGTGGTTTTTACCGAAACTATTGATTTCTTTAGCCTTGCTACTAAAAGATATTGGCAGATTATTTCTACTCATCTATCGAAAAATCCTTCGTAGTACCCCCAGAGTCCCTAGCACCACCATTAATCAAGACGTCGAAATACCCTCCACACCTCGACGTGATTTTCTCGAAAAAGTAGCATGGACGGCGGCGGCGGCGCCATTTGCAATTGCAACGAATGGTATGTTCCGTACGGCATTTGACTTTCAGTCATATTATCAGACGGTAAAGATAGCAGGACTGCCTTCACAGCTGAGCGGACTCAAAATTATCCAGATTTCGGATATTCATTCCGGTTCGTTCGTGTCGCACCGACCTTTTCAGGAAGTACGCCGACTGATCGATTCTCACAAGCCGGATCTGATTGTTATTACAGGTGATTATGTGAATTTCCGTGCGGACGAACTCAAGGTCACGCATCAGGAATTATCCAAATTAAAAGCTCCGCTCGGTGTATATGGCTCGATGGGTAATCATGATCATTATATGTCCCCGGAAGACCATGAGCTCCTCAAGGCGGGACTACGTTCTACCGGGCTTCATCTATTAGTCAATAACAACACCACCATTTCTGTCGATGGTGCGACACTGAATCTTGCCGGAATAGATAATACGGGTCTCGGGCAGAATTTCGGACGTCTGGGAGATGCCATGAGTGGGCTCAACACCTCTAATCCTACGATTCTCCTTGCGCATGACCCCACGTTTTGGGATAAACAAGTGCGTGGTAAAATACCTGTAGATCTGATGCTTTCAGGTCATACACATGGCGGACAAGTCGGAGTCCATCTGTTGGGTGAAGATTATAGTTTTGCGCGCGTGGTTTATGAGCAATGGGCGGGCTTATATACCGACAAAGATCAATCGCTCTATGTCAATCGCGGTATCGGGATGGTAGGACCGCCGATACGGATCGCCATCGAACCGGAAATCACGGTGATTACGCTTGAGCGGCCGGAGAGTACGGGGTGATGAGCTCCGGAAGTGCATATCGAGGGTGAAGAGATGCCGCGGTACTGATGATACCGACGAGACATATTCCCAACAGACAAAAAGCCGGTTGAATCAACCGGCTTTTGCTGTATTATTTCTATATGAAATCAGTCAGTTACTTTTTCTCGCCTTCTTCGACTTGTTTTGTGAGTCTTTGGGTCTGTTCATCGAGCTGTTTGTTCAGCGTTTTGACTTGTTCGTCGAATCGTTGATTGAGCTTGGCAGTCTGCTCGGCGAGCTGCTTGAGCTGTTCTTCGAGCTGCTTGGAGATTTGGTTCAGACTTTCCTGGAGTACTTTGATTTGCTCTTTTTGATTTTGGAGCATACCTTTTGCATTTTCATCGAACTGCTTGACGAGGTTTCGGAGCTGTCCGTCGTAATTTTTGACGAGGGAATGAGTCTGATCGTCGAGAATTTTAATGAGTTGTTTTTTAGTATCATCTTGGGCTGCCGGTGCTTGTGCAAGAAGATTAGAGAATGCTCCAACAGTACATACCACTACAAAAGCAAGGAATTTTTTCATAAAAAAGACATGGATAGTTTAAAACATAGTAGATTCTTCACGTTCGAATAATGCCAGAATTGCCTCACTAGACTCTGCCGACTGTACTTCAGAGCGGAAGCTGTCGTTATTCATCAGGCGGGAAATTCGGCTCAGCATCCTGAGATGAGTTCCCACGGTATTTTCACGACCAATGAGCATAAATATCGTAGTGACCGGCAGACCGTCGAGAGCATCAAAATTAATCGGAGCTGCGAGTGTGAGAAAGCACCCTACCGTATCGGCCACAGAATTTGTTTTGCCATGCGGAAGCGCGAATCCCTTCCCGATACCGGTGGACATAATCGCTTCTCGCTCCCATACCACGCGCTGCACTTCGGCAGGGTCGGAAATTTGCCCTGATTGCGCAAGTGTCTGTACCATCACCGTGAGGGCTTCTTCTTTTGTTTGGATTGCTCGATGGACGAGGATGGAGTTTTTTTGGAGAATATCCGTTATTTTCATAATTCTACAGGAGTATTTAAGTTACTAAAATTCTATCCAAGCGATTTATTCATCATCACTTTGAAAATACGTGACCGAGCGCTGGTCATAGACCGTGGACTTGTCTTTTTTGCGTAAAAATATCTGCTCCTGAAGGCGCTCGGCAAAGACCTTAGCGGCATTATAACCATAGGTACGAAGGAGGTAATTCAATGCAATAACCTCCGTTATCACCGTTACATTTTTCCCGGGGAAGAGCGGCAACTTCACCGATGCCACATCGACGCCGATGATGGAAAGCGGGGCTTCTTCGAGTCCGGTACGTGTGTATTCATTATCCTTGACCCATTCTTCGAGTTCGACAATAATTTCGAGGCGCTTTTGGAAGCGAATGGCGCGTATGCCGAACATCCGTTCAACATCAATAATCCCGAGTCCGCGGATTTCCATGAAATGTTTCGAGAGATTCGTACCCGTCCCCATGAGCACACTTTCTCTTTTTTTGGTAAAATACACGATATCATCAGCGACTAACCGATGCCCACGTTCGATGAGATCGAGTGCGATTTCACTCTTGCCGATACCGCTTCGGCCGGTGAGGAGGACGCCCACGCCATAGACATCGACAAAAGAACCGTGGAGCACGACTTGCTGGGCAAATTGATCATCCAAAAACTCGGAGAGCAGATACGACGACTTTGTAGTTTCAAATTCGGTCGTGAGAACGGCAATATTTCGACGTTCGGCAATTTCGAGGAGTTCGGGCTCCAGCTCATGATTATTGGTCAGAATAATACACGGTATCGGGAATCCTGTAATCGTCTCAAATGCCTTGCGACGTGCCTCTTCAGAGAGACTTTTAAGGTAATAAATCTCTGTATTACCAAATATTTGCACACGATGAAATGTAAAAAGCTCCACAAATCCGGCCAGCGCGAGCTGTGGTCGGTGAAGATTTTTATCGGTAATGGCATTACCCAGACATTTACCGCCGACGACCGCCCGGAGCTGTACAGGGGACGACAGTAATTGCTCTACATGAATATTCTGTTTGGAAATTGTCTTGAGTTTGGAGAATTGCGACATACGTTGTAGGTATTAATTGATATTCTGTCCACCGGCCGGATCTTGATGCTGTAGCAGCACCTTGACCCGGCCTGTTTCTCACAGTTGTCATGTACTTATGTGCGTCTTAGAGCCATGCTCAGGCAGCCGATTATCAGAGCAAATCGGCTACATCCTGACCCTTATGACTCGTCAATTTTTCCTTGAGCTTGCGTAGCTGAGCGATAATCTTGTCACTTGCCCCATGAATCGCTTTATCAAAATCATCTCCCGACGCCTCACCATGGAAGGTATGGCCATTGACATGCACGGTAAATTCAACGCTTTTTCCCTTATCTTCTGATAAAATAATATCGGTGCGTGTAATACTGTCATTGTATTTGCTGAAGCCCTGAGCCGCTACGACAGCTGACTCTTGCAATTCAGGCCACGCCTTAAAATGGCGGGCAGTTACGTTGGTAATCATATGTGTATCCTTGTAATTAATTAAACAAACCTATCGAACTACTACTAACTACTACTACTGATCTGTACACTCTCACAAATGTGTACGTTCCTGCTAAATATCCGGCGATTGAAACGCCAGACCCACGGTAAGAGAAAAACCGCTTGCGCCAATACTGTAGCTTTCTTTCCACTCTGCCGGAGGATTAAAAAACTGCGATGCCGCAGAGGCAAACATTGGCGCAGACATGCCGATTGCAGAGTACCGTATTTCTATAATAAGTGATGTGACACTATTATTTTTATATCGTTTATCAAATCCCAACTCAATTCCGGCATAGAGGCACATCGCCGGAGCAAGTACTTTGTCGTCGATATGAGTACCGCCCACTCTCCGATCATTGGCTACCGTTGAAACGGTCGTTTCGTCCCAGCGGACATGCCCGATAGTGAGACCAAGACCACCGCCGAAATAGGTTCGGAATTGTGTCGTAAACGGTACGTAATCCACCGTTACCATCACGGGTATTGCCGTAAAATGAACCGTCTCACCTGCAAATCGTGACCCCAGTGGCAGGGAATCGACCGGTGAGAACACCGGCATGACATACGAATCGACAAAGTCAGCAGCAAAATACTCGCCGGTGAGCCCGAACCGAAGCGAGGGCAATGCTTCTGCCCGGATTGCAGCGCCGAGCACAGTTTGTACAGGGAATGTCGTATTAGGGCTGAATGCTCGTGAATATTCACGAAAAAACTCAGAATCTCCAAGATTGAACTTCGAGCCGATATACGCGGACAACGTTTTGTTAATCCTAGACTTACCGACACGCACCGTATCACCGGCCGCCATACTGGGTACTACGAGTGCAAAATAGAACAAAACACAGAGTAATTTCATGAGAATTGTCATTTTTCACCGGCATATATACATGAAAATCCGGTTTTAATTACAAAATCCGCTTGCCCATGCATGAGGCCACAGCTCCGGTTGCAAAGACGGCGCTTGAATTCATATCATCCAAAATCGGATTGACCTCCGCAACTTCAAATGACGATATCAGTCCACTTTCAGCAATTAACTCCATCAAAAGATGTATTTCACGGTACGAGAGACCACCCTGCACCGGTGTTCCGACGCCCTTTGCCACCGTCGGATCGACGCTGTCGAGGTCAAAACTGATATGCAGGTGATCGACGCTTTTGCGCATCTGCTCGAGGGTGTTTTGAACAATTGTAAAGATGCCGTATTTGTCGATATCAAACATCGTATATGTCGTAATTCCTAATTTTTTAATCAGCATACGCTCACCTTCATCAATCGATCGAATACCGATATAGACGATGTTCTGCGGTTCGATTTTCGTAAAATCGCCGCCAATCGTCGTCAGCTCCGGCGCACCAATTCCTAATAATGCTGCTATCGGCATTCCGTGAATATTCCCTGTCGGAGACGTTGCCGGCGTATTAATATCGGTATGAGCATCTATCCATAATACACCAAGGCGTTTACCATGCTTACGGCAATGTGCCGCAATACCGGAAATCGACCCGATACTCATCGAATGGTCACCACCTAAAATAAGCGGAAAATCACCGCCATCGAGTACCTGCTCGACTTTATCGGAAAGATGGCGGCAGGCATTGGTAATTTCCGGTAAATATTTCAATGTTGTATCCTCTACGGCGAGTACTTCCTGTGTTCTGACCGTGATATCTCCTTCATCATAGACCGTATAGCCGAGGGCTTCGAGCTTAGGTGCGATTTCGGCGATTCTCAGTGCCGAAGGTCCCATATCCACTCCACGACGACCGGCACCTAAGTCCATCGGGAATCCAATTAATCGTACGGTTTTACTCATGATTATATTCCTTTTTCTGCGTCAGAGGACGAGCTTTTTGTCCTCATTATTCTGAATCAATTGCCAGCCCAAATATCTGGGGTAGCCTATACAAATGCTTACCAAAGGCGGAGAACAGCTGCGAGGTACTGAATACAACTCCTATATTTTTATCATCCATAGCATATGCTACATCTATCCTCAAAGTCGCGTCTGCACCTGTTGTCTTGATATTATGAAAGCGGAGACCAAGTCCGAGCGCATGATGAAATTGTGCATCCGTAATTGGAGTCTTGACATTCCATACAGAACCCACATCATAAAAAGCCACCCCGGAAAATCGAAATATCCACGCTTCCCAATTGGTAAAAAATCTCGCTTCAAGATTTCCTACGATCCGGTTGTCCCCCGAAATTCCATTGGCTTTATAGCCACGTAATCCTGCATCGGCATCCAAGACCAATTGCCGGAAACCATCCCAGTTCCATGCCGTCTGCTGCCGCAGACGGGCAGCAATCAAAAGATTGTCCGATAGTTTATAATGCGATACACCTACAAACTCCTGATACGTAAATCGGGCATCGGCACTCGAGAATCCACTGCCCCCGGACAGCTGCCCGAATACATAGAGTCCACCCCACGTTGCTGACTGCTCGACCTGCCCCCCGGCATAAAATAGTCCACCGTCGGCCGGTGCGGAAGAATTTTTCCAGACAATCGGGAACGTTTTCCCGAGTACCACCGTACCCCAAGCACCGATTGGCATATCCTCTTCTTCAAAGGAGTTTAATCTTCTCACCGTCTGAAAATTCTGGGAAAGCGATGAAAACCCAACGAGTATTTTACCTGAATTATCATATGCTTGCCGGTATTTGGAGTCAAACCGTACTACATCCTGAACACTTGCATACAGGGTCGCAAATATTCTGTCTTTCTTTTTAGCAGCTATCGAAAACCATCCCTCTGCCTGCCCTAAATGGAAGGGCTGAAGGGTATATTTCGACCCTGAAAACACGAAATCCTTACCGAATGAATCGAAGTAGGACACTCCGTATGACGTTGGTGTAGATAATGTGAGATACTGCTTTTCCAGTATTGCCAACTGATCGGTTCGGTACTTATTGGCACGAAGCGTGCCGCTGAACGTGAGATTCGACCTGAAAATCTTACGTTGTATATAATCTGCTCTCCCCTGCCAGCCAATCGAATTTTCCGTTCGGTATAATCCTTGAACACCTAAATACCCGCCAAGGCCGATGAGATTGAGTTCCCTGAATTGTGCTCCGTAATTTTGTGCTCCGCCGCTGGTTGCATAAATCAAGCTTGGTATGGTGGACCATCGGTCCTGAGTAATTACGGTAATATCTGCCTGATCATTATCAAGGGTATCGACGATGATTTTAACTTTGTAAAATATTCCTATGCTCCTTAGATTACGAGCAGTTTCTTCTACATTATCCGGCTCGAGGTATTCCCCCTCTTCGATAAGAAGCTCATCCTCTATGACATGATCCCTTGTCATCGTATGGAGCGCATTAGCCAAGCCGGCAGCAAAAAACCAGTCTCCTGATGTAGAGTCAAAGACATCTTTTTTTTCGAGGTAAATGTTCTTTACCTTCAGCTGGGCTTGCGCAGCTGCACACAGTGCACAGCACATCAAGACGATAGACAGGCTGATGATCCGACGGTTTTTCATGGACGCAAATTACGATTTATTTGCCGTTCAATTTCACTTTTTTGTTTTCCTGTCACTCTCTGCCCCGCGTTTTTTTACTGCCGGCAGGTTCGCCGCTTGCGCAGCACTTTTGACGCTCATTAGACCGAAGCGACCCGCAATACCGGAGAAAAACGTTCTTCTCCCCGTCAGTGTAAGCATCACCAGATAAAGCGATGAAACGATTACCGTATGACAGCAAATTTTACAAGCTCAGACTCCACCTCACGGCCTCCTGCATCCCTACCCCGTACGCGGAAAAGATAAATTCCTGTCGGCACCGGAGATCCATCGGCCGTCTGCCCATCCCAATTGACGCCTCCGTCATTGTGCGTTCCGGTAAGTGTAGCAAGTACTTTCATATCAAGTGAATAGACTGTTACCGTCGGGTCACTCGGTACATTGGCAAATGTCACGCCCTGATTATCACTAAACGTCACGGGATTCGGAAAGGCGAACGGTGCCGAGGCATCCGGACTTGTGAGCGTAAAGCCAAGTGTATTACCGGCACCGGTAGTCATGATATTGCCGGAGCGGGCTCTGACGTCGCGCACGGTCAGGGTGTATTCGCTGCCGAGCGGCTGAACGGGTGTGCTCAGGGATAGCACGACTTCCGTGGGGCTGACGCTATCAATTGCGGTAATTACACCGAATGGACGGAAGGTATAATGCACAGGGTCGGTCGCTCCGCCTGCAAATGCTTCGGAAAATTCAAGCCGGAGAGAAGTTGGCGTATGTACCGTTAACTTCGTCAGATAGAGTTCGCTCCCCCGTGGCTGCGAATTGAGCGAGAAAGTGGCTTGAGCGCCGATAGTCAGCATTCCGTAACGATCTTCAAATGGCTCTATCAGGAGCTGTAGCGTTTGCCCGATACCTGCTGCCACAGGATGCAGCAGCAGAAGGAGTGTCGAATCGCCGGCAATCTGTACGGATTGAATCAGCGGTATCTCTTTGCCGGAGCCGTCACGTACGCGGAATATACCTATCGGAGGTACCGTACTACCGAGCAATCCGCTGAAATGCAGTGCAATCGTCGTTCCTCGGACGTCACTGCGGCGGAGCCCTACCCTCGGATGCAGGTATGCATCCACCGGCTGAGCGAGTAAACCGGATACACCGGCAGTGATGGAACGGATAAAGAACCGGTACAGCGTGTAGGTACGTAAGGTATCGAGGACCATAGAGTCAGCTGCCGTCACACCGACGAGCTCGGCCTGTACATTCTGTTCACTCGGGCTCCTGAGCTTATACACTGCATATTCGTCGGCGCCGGGTGAGGGTGTCCACGAAAGGCGTACGCTAGAGCTGTCGATAACGGTAGCAGTAAAATTTAAGGGAGCTGCAGCAGCCGGCGTGATCGGCAATTCCCAGAATGATGTGACAGCTCCATCTGAGAAGCCGAGTTCGTTACGTCCGTTGGCATCAAAATCATGAACTATGGGTGCTGAAGTGTAGGAGCCGTAGTAATTCCATAGGGGTACAAGTGTTTTTGATGTTTCTTTCCATTTGAATACATAGAGATTCGGGAAGGGCGCAATGATAATTTCATCACCTTTTTGACCGTCGAGGTCTCCGGCCGAAACACCGCTTTGATATTCGAGTCCAGCACGGACACCGTAGAACTGGTCGGTCCATACAGCACGGTAGGTATTTGCCGATAAACTTTTGTAGAGCTTGAATGTCCAGAGTGGTGCTTCATATTCACGATCTCCATTTGCCCCGGGCGAGGAATAATACCCAACCAGAAATTCCGGCTTGCCATCGCCATCGACATCGGCTGCAGTGACATATTCCGAGCCGCCGTCTTTGCGGTCATTGCTCATCGTATATTCTTTCGTCAGGGAGCCGTTTTTGTATTCATATACCAGGAAATCACCATCGGTATCGCCAAAGCAAAGCTCAATATTCCCATCACCGTCAAAATCTCCGACTGCACAGTTCGGCGGGCGCATGGCATTCGGCGAACCGCTTTCACCACGCGGTGTATCATTGGGAGCAGTAGCCAGAAGTTCATATTTTCCATTACGATACGTATAGACAAGCGCTACTGTATCGCTAAAACCGATAATTTCTTCCCGGCCATCGCCGGTCAGATCGGCAAGTGCTGCAGGCCAAAATTCCCGGACTGAACCGTACGTAACATCATTTTCACTGAACAGGTAATTTTTAAAGGGTGATTCTGATGATGATTTTCCTTGAAAAAGCCGAGTTGCACCGAGCGAGTGAGCCAGCACCTCGATTACTCCATCCCCATTCGAATCTCCCATCCCTTTGGGTATCCATACTTCTGCGGTCGAGTCACGGGTCGTCATGGTGCCCTTCGAAAATTGAATAATCTTCGTTGAGCCGAATGTCCCGTCGGATCGATCGCTGATGGCGAACGCATCGCCTTCACCATGAAGGTTTTTAACGGAATTATTCAGCTGTGCCGGTACGGTAGTATAGTCTTTGGGGACAAAGGCTGTTTGCTGCACCACATCTGCCGGCCGGGTAACGGTAATTGTCGTGCGTACGGTATCAGCACCGGGAAGGATCCCGACCACTTCGCAATCGTATGGTATTCCCGGCTCCAAATCATGGTCAGTCAATGCAATTGAATGTTGTCGGGAAAAATGATCAATATCGTCGTGTTTTATAGGAAAATCACTCGTACCTTGTTTTTTTACTGTCACATAGCACCGGCAACGTTCCGAAAACTGCGCCGTAATCACAGCAGTTCGTCTCGTATTGAACCATGCCGTGATTTGAGCCGGAGATAATCCCTGAAAGTCTAAATGAGAAGCGGCCGAGAGGACATCAAATCGGACGCGGCGTTCAATTGAATTACCGTTGGTTAACTCGACGACTAAGCGTAGTGTATAGGTCGTGTCTTGTAAATTGGTGGTAGAAAATGAACCAAGTGATTGATGAAGTGATTGACGGTCCGAGGCCTCGCCAATGGCTATCCAGGACTTCTCGGGAGGCATCTCACCGGGACCCAGCCAGAGCTTCCAAGAAGAAAAGAGAGGCGTAGCTACATCTCCGCGAATATCGAGGGTCGGTAGTCTGTCCCGCCGGATGACGGCATCATTTTCAGGAGAAGTAATACCGATCATCGTCGTACCGCTGAGAGCTACGGCGGTAGCACAATTGAGCCGCCCGGCGCCGTAGTCCGTATCCCAGCCTTTTGCACCGAGATCGTCACACGACGCCTGGAGGATACCGCGTACTTCCGCAGGACGAAGCCCGGGATTATTTTCCAATATCAATGCAGCTGCAGCAGCGACATGCGGGGCTGCTGCGGAGGTACCCTGAAAATTATTTTTATATTTCCCGCCGACTGCCGTTGTCGGTATCGCCACGCCGGGTGCGGAAAGGGTAAGCTGGGAGCCAAACGAACTAAACGAGGCGCGGAGGTCTCGGTCATTCGTTGCGGCGACCGATATCACTTCCGGGTAGCTTGCCGGGAATCGGGGTAATGTCGAGCCGTCATTTCCGGCTGATGCGACGAGTGTCACTCCCATTGATTCGGCAAATTGACATGCAGCACGGGTAATCGGTGAATAGACGACATCGCCAAAACTCATATTCAGTACCCGTACGCCATTGAGAGCAGCATAGACAATCGCTGCTGCAATGTCATCTTCTTCGGCATTGCCGGTAGCATCAAAGGCGCGGAGAGATACCAGCTTGCAGTCATATGCAATACCGGCGACCCCGAGCCGGTTATTTTCCTCGGCGCCGATTATCCCGGCCACACTCGTTCCATGTCCCTGTTCATCGTAGGGAATTGCATCCCGAACGGATGCATCTCCAATATTGGTAATTGATTGGTCAACAAAATCATATCCTGTCACATCATCGGTGTATCCATTACCATCGTCATCGATTCCATTGAGGTCGCCGCTGACGCCATTTCGTGTTTCCGTGTAAAAATACGGCTCAAACGTACCATTATGATTGAGGTCTTCCTGAGAATTAATCCATAGATTTTTCTGCAAATCTGGATGGAGAAAGTCTGTACCGGTATCAATGACTCCCACAAGAATACCCTTGCCGGTGGATGATTTCCATGCTTTGTCGGCACCGATTTTCTTCATCGCCCATTGCCGGTCAAAGAGGGAGTCATTTGGGTATCCGTTTGGCGTATCGAGGTGGAACATTCTCATAGGCTCGATACTCTCAATTGCCTGATTTTTTTCTAGCTCAGATATTTTTTGACTGCTCTCGGCGCTGTATTCCATGGTCAGCACATAATACTGTTCCAGTTCAGCAAGCGCAGTACGGACGGCTAAGGACACCGGCTTGGTACGTGTCTGAGAAGATGCGAACGGGAACGCTGCTTGCAGCTGAGCTGACTTTCCTACAGCAGATGAGAGCATTTTGGCGGCGGTAGCAGAGGAACGGACCTTGACAATATAGCTAGACGGCTTTGCAAAGGATACAGCCGTATTGATTGTCAAGACACAGAGAAGACACACGATTCCGCTGATAGCGGACACATTTCGAGAACTAAAAAAGGGGGGCATTATACGTGTACCTCAAAAGTAAGTGGGTATGTTCGGACGAGGCTATCAGGCGATTCTAAGTCAAATTTCTTGACGGAAGACAATTGATTCGGTGCGCTCAGCCGTGCAAAATTAGGAGAAAAATAGCACACCAAGAATTTTTTACTTGTTTCGGGCGTATCAAAGGCGTAAATTCGTACTATTCTCAAATAGAATACTAGTCGATGTTTCATTATAATCGTGAGGAAATCATGCAATTTGCATATAAAAACGTTGCGCGCGGCATTGGTGCAATCGCTCTCGTGGCAACCTTCGTCATGGTAGGTTGTACCCCGAAAGTCACAGAGGAACAATTAACCAAGCTCCGTGAGTTACGCGCTGAAAGTGCTCGCTTGACAACGGAAATTCAAAAGAAAGATGCTGAGAAAGTGCGCATCGACGCAGAACTTGCTCGCCGTCGGTCAGAAGCCAAAGAATGCGCCGATAAGCTTGCATTTGTCCAAGATAAAATAAGCAAATGGCCGAATGTATGGCCTGATTATGACCCGAATGCTCCTATTGCTCCTCCTCCGCCAGCTCCCGAGCCGGTAAAAGCTAAAGGCAAGAAAAAATAAAGCATTCAAATTTTACTTATTTTATTTTAGAACATGACCCTTAGGAGTATTACTTTATGAAAAAATTATTATACATTTTGCTTGCCGGAATTATACTTTCCTCGTGTGCTTCTTTTAGGAAAGTGGCTGATTGCAGCCTGACGGAAGATCAAATGAAAACCGAACCCTTTACTTCCAAAGACCAAGGTGATGAATGTATCGCCGAATGGAATGCAAAAGTGATGGAGCTCAACAAAAAATTACAAGCATCCACGGCTGCTGCTAACGAATCGCAGTCTAAATTAGACGCAGAAACAGCAGCTCTCAAAAAGTGCCGTGAAGATATGTACCGCCTGCTCGGTAATATCACCGATGCCGATATCAGTGATTTCGGTCAGCGCCTCGGACGCCTCGAAGGTAAAGTTCGCGAAATGGCTCAGCTCCCCAATGACGTGCTCGCCGATAAACGCGCAGAAGTACAGGCATTAGAAGCAGAGCTCAACAAAATGCGCGGCGAGAAAATCTCGGTATTACCCGAATTCTATGATCGTATCATTGCCCTCGCCCGCGATATCAAAGGTCTCTACCGCGAAAAATCGAAAAAAGGCGGCGAGTATATCGTCGGTACCTGGGCAGCCAATCGTGACTGTTTGTGGAATATCTCCGGTAAAGCAGATATCTATGGCGATCCATTCCAATGGCCAAAAATCTGGCAGGGAAATACCGATCAAATCCGTAACCCTGACATTATCCACCCCGGACAAAAACTCATGATCCCTGCTCCGGGTGCAAAAACATCTGATGAAATGAAAGCAGAACGCTCCTATTGGCGCAAAAAACGCGCTGCAGAAGCGAAAAAAGCAGAATTAGCTCCGGCAGCAGCACCTGCTGAAAAAGCAGCCACTCCGGCGCCTACGGCAGAACCATCATCACCAAAAGGGAAATAATCGTCTATGATCATTACCCGTCTTTTGGTGTAATCCTTCAAGCCCCGCTCTGCGCTCTTTAATAGCCAAGCGGGGCTTGTACTTTTCTACAACAACATACACATTCGATTCCCTACTCAACTATTTATACGCTATGGATATACTCGAAAAGAAAATCAAACTCTCCGATATCGACACCCTCGCTCTCTTTGGCTATAATGACACGCACCTCAAACTGATCGAAAATAAATTTCACTCCAGTATTAATGTTCGAGGCGATGTATTGACAGTCCGCGGTGAACCCACAGAAGTAAAGGTCATTGAAAAAGTCTTTGATGAATTACGCTATACATTGCAGAAAAACGGCTCTCTTCGCTCGGAAGATGTGATGGAAGTCCTCGGTCTAGTCCGTGATGCCCTGCCCTCAGCTAACCGTACGGGCGGGGCTGCCTCATCAGTCGGTGGTATCGTACTCCAAGGCAAAAAAGACGGTATTCGCATCAAAAATCCTCATCAGCAGGATTATGTCGATAAAGTCGCAAAAAATGACGTAGTCTTCGCAATCGGCCCCGCAGGCACCGGTAAGACATTTCTCGCAGTCGCTATGGCACTGGCAGCCCTGAGAAATAATGAGGTCAGCAGAATCCTCCTCTCCCGACCTGCCGTCGAGGCAGGGGAATCACTCGGCTTCCTCCCCGGCGATCTCAACGAAAAAGTCGTGCCCTATCTCCGTCCACTGCTCGATGCACTCGGAGATATGCTCACACCCGAGAAGCTCAAAAGCATGAGCGAAAAGGAAATCATTGAAATTGTTCCGCTTGCGTATATGCGCGGTCGCACGCTCAACAATTCATTTATTATCCTCGATGAAGCTCAGAATGCAACTATTACACAGATGAAAATGTTCCTCACTCGCCTCGGACGAGGGTCGAAAGCTATCATTACCGGCGATATTACCCAAATTGACCTGCCGAATAAACACGACTCAGGTCTCGTCGATGTGCAGCGTATCCTCCACGGCATCGAAGGTATCGACTTTATCTACTTTGATAAAGCCGATGTCGTTCGCCACCGACTCGTTGCCGATATTATTGATGCCTATGAAAAAGATTCTGTGTAAAAAGCAGCTTTACAAATAACGCCCTTCCGCAGTGTTCTACGACCTTCGGACAGCACCGACTCTCTTCTGTACCAAATAAATAAGGCCTGATAAGCAGTGAGCTTATCAGGCCTTATGTGTCTTAAGTAGGAATTGTATTACTTCACTGCTTTTTCAGCCAAGACGTGCGCAGGCACACGATAGACATTCTTTACCAATCCGATTACTTCTAAAAAACGAATCACATATCCCGAAAAATCAATTTGCCACCAGCGCATACCATGGAACGCTGAGCGTGGAAATGCATGATGATTATTATGCCACCCCTCACCCATCGCGAGAATACCGATCAGGAAGTTGTTACGGCTTTCATCCGTCGTGTTAAACAAACGGCTGCCAAAGATATGGCAAATGGAATTGACGCTCCACGTAGCATGGAGTGTAAAGAACAGGCGCACAAAACCGCCCCACAGCAAGCCCGTCCAGCCACCGGCAATATACGCAATGACGAATCCCAAAACTGTCCAGAGGAAAAACGTATTATGCATAAATACGACCATTTTATCCTGAAGGAATTTTTTACCGAATGTCTGCTTTGCCTGCTGAACCTCCTCCGGAGTCGTCGAAAAAATCCATCCAAAATGAGAGTGAAGCCATCCACCGACAGTCGGGCTGTGCGGATCTTCATGATCATCGGTAAACGCATGGTGCTTTAAATGCACACTTGCCCAATTCATGGCCGGCCCCTGCATCGTCATCGAGCCAAGCATCAGAAAAATAAACTTTAAGACAGGATTCGTCTGAAAACTCTGATGCACGAGCATTCTATGATAACCGATTGTAACACCAAATTCCGTAAGAACATACATTACCGCAAAGATGGTAATATCTCTCCATGAAATGATCCCCTCAAATATCGCTAAATATCCAGCGAGCAATGTCCCCGCCGTCGGCAATACAATCAACAAAAGAAAGTAAACAGGTACGTGACTCCACGTAAATATCCTACGAGCAAACATAATCTATTCCCCATGTATAGGTGAATGCAACTATCAGATTGGGCAGCAAGGAACTGCGCGTAGTTGCATCAAACAGTAAATTCGAATACAAATATACGAATTCCCATTCCAAGAAAAAGCACACTGCATCGTCACAGCCGCGACTTTCAAATTAATTAAGGAAAATTTATGTGTGGAATCGTCGGATATTTGGGTAAAAAACCCGCATCGCCCATAATACTAAACGGCTTAAAAGGTCTTGAATACCGCGGGTATGATTCAGCCGGAATCGCCACAATAGAGTATGGCTCCCTCGAAATTTCAAAACGTGCCGGTAAGGTCGCAGACCTCGAAAAAATAATCAGTCATGCGAAGCTGCACTCGACCATCGGTATCGGACACACGCGCTGGGCTACCCACGGCGAACCAAATGATATCAATGCCCACCCTCATACCGACGCGTCAGGTTCTATCGCCCTCATCCACAACGGAATTATCGAAAATTACCTCGCCATCAAGAAAAAACTCCTCTCCGACGGCTATAGTTTCAAATCTGACACCGACTCCGAAGTACTCGCCGTATTCATCGGTGATATCTATAAACGCACAAAAGATCTCGAGCTCAGCGTACGGCTTGCGCTTAACGAAATTGACGGCACTTTCGGAATTGTTGTCATTTCTACTCATGAGCCGGACACTCTCATCGCCGCACGACGCGGGAGCCCGATTGTACTCGGTATCGGTGACAATGAATATATCATCGCCTCGGATGCATCGGCAATTATCGAGCACACAAGACAGGTAATTTACTTATCAGACAATGAGATGGCGGTGATTCACCGTGACAGCTACACGACCAAAACTATCGCCAATGAAACGACGACCGGTGAAATTCATGAAATTGAATTCGACTTGCAAAGTATCCAAAAGGGTAATTACGAACATTTCATGCTCAAGGAAATCTACGAGCAGCCCTCGACCTTCCGTGACGCAATGCGCGGACGCCTCCTCATCGAAGAAGGCAATGTGAAGCTCGGCGGCCTGCGTAATGTAGCCGATAAGCTTCGTAATGCACGCCGGATTATCTTCCTCGCTTGCGGCACATCGTGGCATTCGGCGCTCGTTGGCGAATACATGATCGAACGCCTCGCACAAATCCCCGTTGAAGTCGAATATGCCTCAGAATTTCGCTACCGCTCGCCGATTATTTATCCTGATGATGTGATTATTGCCATTTCTCAGTCCGGCGAAACAGCCGATACGCTTGCCGCACTCCGCGAAGCCAAGCTCAAGGGCGCAACCGTCCTCGGCATCGTCAATGTTGTCGGGAGTTCGATCGCGAGAGAAACCGATGCCGGAATTTACTCGCATGCCGGACCCGAAATCGGTGTGGCTTCGACCAAGGCATTTACATCGCAATTAGCTGTATTATCTTTACTTGCATTATACTTAGGCAGAACGCGCAATGTGTCGAGCGTCGAAGGTAAGCGCATTGCCGAAGCACTGACTGCCATCCCCGAAAAAATTCAATACATCCTCGAGCATGCCGAGCAAGTACGGGAAATCGCCAAAGAATACTCGAATGCACAGAACTTTCTCTATCTCGGACGCGGATATAATTTCCCGGTTGCCCTCGAAGGTGCCCTGAAATTAAAAGAAATCAGTTATATTCATGCTGAAGGTTATCCGGCAGCCGAGATGAAACATGGTCCAATCGCTCTTATCGACGAGAATATGCCGGTCGTGTTCATCGCGACTAAAGATGAAATTTACGACAAAGTGCTCTCCGGTATCGAAGAGGTCCGCGCCCGCAAAGGTAAGGTCATTGCCATCGCCTCCGAGGGTGACTCGCATATCGGAAAAGTCGCTAACCATGTGATTTATATTCCGAATACATTGCCGATGCTGATGCCTGTGCTCTCGGTCATTCCTCTTCAGCTCCTCGCCTATTACACGGCAGTCGAGCGTGGGTGTAATGTGGATATGCCACGTAATTTAGCCAAGAGTGTGACAGTCGAATAATCTCGTCGGCACTCGATAAGTTCAACAGTTAATCTTTACTCGTATGGTACAATCGCTTTCTCATATTACTCTTCAAGGACGCCGTATTTTGGTGCGTGTGGACTTCAATGTGCCCCTTGACGAAAATTCTTCGATAACCGACGACACGCGTATTGTCGAGTCGCTCCCTACCATTAAGTACATTATAGCTCATGGCGGTATCGCGATTTTGATGTCCCACCTCGGGCGCCCGAAAGGGAAAGTCAATCCGAAATATTCCCTTGCTCCGGTAGCAGAACATTTAGCTGATTTATTAAGCCAACCGGTTTATTTTGCAAAGGATTGTATCGGCGATGAAGCGGCAAATATTGTTCGCGATGCAGCCGCAGGCGACGTGATTCTCCTCGAAAATCTCCGCTTTTATGCTGAAGAAGAAGCCAATGACCCGGCGTTTGCTCAAAAACTCGCCTCTCTTGGCGATGTCTATGTCAATGACGCCTTTGGCACCGCTCACCGCGCTCATGCTTCGACGGAAGGTGTGACGCATTTTATTCGCGAGAAAGCAGCGGGATTTTTGATGCAGAAAGAACTCCAATACTTAGGCACAGCGCTCGCACACCCTGAGCGTCCGTTCGTCGCAATTCTCGGCGGCTCAAAGGTTTCCGGTAAAATTGACGTTATCCGTCAGCTCCTACCGAAATGCGATGCAATTCTCATTGGCGGTGGAATGATGTTCACGTTTTACAAGGCAATGGGACTCGAAGTCGGCAAAAGTCTCGTCGAACACGACCGTATCGCGCTCGCCGGTGAATTAATCGCCGAAGCCGCATCGCGTGGAGTCAAGCTCTTGCTACCGATTGACACTGTCGTCGCCGATTCTTTTTCTAATGATGCATTGCGCAAGAATGTGGCAGTCGAAGCTATTGGTGAAGAGTGGATGGGGATGGATATCGGCTCATCGACGCAAGCACTTTTTATGCAAGAAATTACCTCAGCTAAAACAGTAGTATGGAATGGCCCGATGGGTGTCTTTGAAATGCCGAATTTCGCACATGGTACGCGAGCTGTGGCAGATGCTTTAGTAGCAGCGACACAGACCGGCGCTACGACAATTATCGGCGGTGGTGATTCGGCAGCAGCTATTACGCAATTCCATTTAGAAAAAGAAGTTACCCATGTTTCCACCGGTGGCGGTGCATCGCTTGAATTCTTGGAAGGCAAAGTGCTTCCCGGCGTTCAGGCATTAGATAACTAATTCTATTTTTCAATTTTTGAGCAATTCATGGGCATGTACGACCGCGACTATTCTTCTCCGAGACGAGGATTCTCTTTCTTCCCACCGGTATTGAAATCATTATTGATTATCAATGTCGCCGTGTTTATTGTAGATGCATTTTTTCTGGAAATGTACTCGCTCGGCGGTAAATCTCTAGCGCAATTCTTTTCTGACTTCTTTGCGCTGCAACCACTTCAAAGCGGAGAATTCTACCCATGGCAATTGATTACCTATCAATTCATGCATGGCGGTTTTTCGCATATCTTCTTTAATCTCTTCGCGCTTTGGATGTTTGGAGCCGATTTGGAAAACCTCTGGGGTTCCCGACGATTCCTCGCTTTCTATCTGCTATGCGGTATTGGAGCCGGCCTCGTGCAGCTTGGTGTTCAATTTGTGCCGGGTGTCAATCCTGCAACTACCGTCGGCGCTTCAGGCGCCATTTTTGGGGTTCTTTTAGCCTTTGGCCTCACCTTCCCCGACCGTCCAATTATTATGTTCCCTATATTTTTCCCTATTCCTGCCAAATTTTTTGTGCTTATTTATGCAGGAATTGACCTCTTCTCAGGTTTAACGAATGTCAATTCCGGCGTGGCACACTTTGCGCATCTTGGTGGAGCAATCTTTGGTTTTATCTTGCTCAAGTTTGGGGACCAACTCCGGATATTTGATGGAGTAGATCGTGTGTTGAATCTCTTCTCGTCGAACAAACAAGCCATTCCCCGGCGACCGGCCTCTCCGCTCAGGAGAGTCGATGTTCCGCGGCCTAGCACCCCAATGGCATCGCCATCCGTCGGTCGCGGCTCGGGTATGTATGTCGAAGGACAGGAAATCTCTCAACGTCAGATTGATACGATATTAGATAAAATTTCTTCGACAGGCTTCAACAGTTTATCTGACGAAGAGAAAAAAATCCTGTATGAGATAAGTAAGAAGATGGATTGAGTTTTTTTAGTCCGGAAGTCGTAAGTCGGGAAGTCGTAAGTCGGGAAGTCGTAAGTCCATCAGTCGTAAGTTCATAAGTCGTAAGTCCATAAGTCGTAAGTTCATAAGTCGTAAGTCCATAAGTCGTAAGTTCATAAGTCGTAAGCTTATGTTTTATTTTGAGACTTACGACTTAAAAACACTTACCTCCTTAGTAACTTAACTTCCTACTGAACTACGACTAAACGAGCACCAACTTACTTCTAGACAACGTAAGAATTACTTACAGACTTAACAGACTTAACAGACTTACAAATTACAGACTTTCGACTTTAATACTTACTGACTTAGGGCTTACAGGCTTACAGTCTTAAAGACTTACTGACTTACAACTTAAAGACTTACTGACTTACAACTTAAAGACTTACTGACTTACAACTTAAAGACTTACTGACTTACTGACTTAAAGACTTACAGACTTACAGACTTACTGACTTAAAGACTTACGACTATTAAACAACTTCCTATCATTTCTACAACTATAGTTTTATGCAAGATTTTTCTTTGCCTGTTTTACAACATCAAGCTGAACAGCCATTTATCGTCAAGCCGTTTCGCCGGCGCCTTTCGCGTCAGGTGATGGTCGGGAATGTTCCCGTCGGCGGTAATGCTCCGATTAGCGTCCAAACCATGACCAAGACCAAGACCGGCGATGTGGCTGCTACGGTCGCGCAAGTCAATCGCTGCGAAGAGGCAGGAGTCGATATCGTCCGCATCACGATTAATGATTGGGACGCAGCCGAAGCGATTGGTGAAATTGTGAAACAGACTAGAATTCCAATTGTTTCCGACATTCACTTCAACCACGTTTTTGCGCTCCGTGCTATCGAAGCAGGTGTGGCGAAAGTGAGAATTAATCCCGGAAATATAGGTTCACGCGACCGTATCAAGCAAGTCCTCACGGCTGCAAAAGAACGTCAGATTCCCATCAGAATTGGCGTGAATTCGGGTTCGCTTGAAGAAGATATTCTCGAAAAACACGGCTACCCAACCGCCGAAGCATTATTCGAAAGTGCGATGCGCCATGCAGAGATTTGCGCTGATTTTGGCTTCGACGATGTGATTATCTCCGTTAAATCCACCGACGTACGCCTGATGATTGAAGCATATCGCATGCTTGCCGAGAAAACAGACTTTCCGCTTCATTTAGGGGTAACCGAGGCCGGCACGACTCGCGTCGGTACCATCAAATCCTCGATCGGTATCGGCACTCTCCTTGCCGAAGGAATTGGCGACACTATCCGCGTTTCCCTCACCGACGAACCCGAAAAAGAAGTCGAAGTAGGCAAGGAAATCCTCCGTTCACTCGGGCTTGCGCAACGGAGCGTAGAGATTATCGCCTGCCCAACCTGCGGAAGATTAGAAGTGGATTTATTTAAAATTACTAACGAGTTAGAAGAATCACTTAAGGGGGTGAAAAAGCCCGTGAAGATAGCTCTGCTCGGTTGTGTGGTCAATGGTCCGGGCGAAGCAAGCGAAGCGGATATAGGTATCGCTGCCGGCAAAGGTGTCGGAATTTTATATCGTAAAGGTGTAGTCGTTCGCCGTATAAAAGAGTCGGAAATCGTACAAGCCGTCGTTGATGAAGTAATGGCATTTCAGCCGTCGGAAGAGGAAACGGCGCATCATTGATGGATGAAAAATTGAAGTAACGTTATGAAGTATAGTATAATTATTGAAAAAGGCAAGCACTCGTACGGTGCCTATGTTCCTGACTTACCGGGATGTGTTGCAGTAGCAGATACTGAAGATGAAGTGAGAACATTAATTACCGAGGCAATTGAATTTCATATCGAAGGAATTAGATTAGATTCAAAACGAATTCCAAAAGCAAAAACTAAATCATTTGAACTGGAAATCGCTGTTTGAACCAAATTCAACAGCTTACATCAGATGGATGGATGTAATGCCAATCTATTAAGTTTATGACCTTCATGATAGTGATATTATGAAGGTCTTTTTTTGATGTAATTGCTAGAGAAAACAAATAATTAAATTTAGGTAGAAGTATGCTCACTACTAAAAAATTAGTATTTACAATTCTTGCAGTGCTCGCTGCGTTGCTTTTAATGACACGGTCCTATTATTGTAATAATTACTATGAAAATTCTGTGGTTGGGGAATATTACGTTAATGATTTTAGAATCGACGATACTTCTTCTGTCCTAACTGATCTTAATAAAATCTACTTGAAGTTATCGGACAACAAAACATTTTCTGTTCAATATGATCATAAAGAAATCCACGGGATATGGGAAGCAGATGATAGTGGAGATTTCACATGGATAGAATTCAAGACAGATTCTTCAAGCTCCTCTGGACGTCTCTATGGTGAAAATTATAATATTATAGATGTTTGGGATCCCTCTATTTTTGGACTTACCTACCTTAAATCCGTAGAATTTAAACGTCAAGAACCTCGTTAATCTTATTTCAGAGCAGGATATACAGTTTTTAACGCAAAAGGCGCAATGGGCGTAACCGTTTGCAATAAAAGTACTCTCTCTCCTACAACTCCGGGATCGTCGCGCTCAGCCCGATGGCAAATGTCCCGATATTCCAAGTGTTTTTCCCGGTGAAGCGCGCAGAATAGTCGAGGTCGAGATACCAATTTTCGGCTACCTGAAAGCCAAAAGATGCCCCGGCTGCCAGATAATTCTCCTGCAAAATTGATCGTCGTGGATTGAAGTCACCGACACTCGAAAAACTGCCCATGCTTTGAAGTAAATCACCGTAAATCTTGATAAATGTGTTCGGAATTTTCTTCGAACCTGCCTCGACATGGAAAGCAAGCTCATCCTGCAAATCTTCGAATCGATGATTGTACTTGAGCGTCGAGACCATCCAGCCGTCTTTAAAGGGCAGCCCAAACTCAAGTCCACCAAGTACTTGCATTGCTCCGTCGCTGAGAAATTCATGCGGATCGTTTGCGACGCCGTTGTGGAAGCCGGGCGGGATTCTCATCATCAGCGAGAGAGACGTGACGGACTTGCCCACGCTCATTTTCCAGCGTGTGCCGAGACCGAAATACGGGAATTGTGTGATACTTGCCTCATATTTTGTCTCACCATCGACGACGATTTGATTGGAAGAATAGACCTCATGAAGAGCAAAATGACCAAAAGGTACGTCGAGCAGCAGTGTAAAGTCATCCGAGAGACCATACTCGGCATACAGACCGGTTAAAAATCCGCTCAACTCGGTGGCGTACCTCCGGCCATTGGGATAATTGAGAGTGTCACGTGTATCAAGCTTGTAGAATTCACTGTCTGTATTGAGATTACGGTAACTCGACGCCAGCATCGTTCCGGCATAGAACTTTGCGAATAATTGACCTTTGGGTTGGGTCCAGCCGTCCGATTTGGCGACATGTGGCAGGAGGAGGATGCTCAAAAAGAGAGTAGAAATAAATGAAAACTTCATAAGGAATAAGAGAATAGGGAACGTGCATTCCATACCTTGCTTTACCATACAGCAAGGGTCGATTCTTCGCTCGAAGACTCACGCAGAATGACAAGCACGAGAATTTGTAGTAAAATTTCTTTTTACCTGCAAAGTAGCAATTTTTCATGAAATGACAGGCGGGAAAACCGTAGAGTAGCCGTAAGAATTTGGTATTTTCGTATTTTTGCCGAAAGTTTCGTTCAATTCTCCCTAATCCTCGCACTCCTCATGCTTGATAAAGCCGCCGGTGAACAGTCCTTTATGTACCGTATTGCCCCTTGGCAGCGCTACTCGATCGTTCTTGCAGGATTTATCGCTGCATTATTTGTGCTCGCCCTGCTTGCCGATAAAATCATCCTTCCGCTTTTTGTCCATTCAAATTCCACGGTTAAAGTACCGAATGTCATGGGGAAATCGATTGAAGAAGCACGGCTATTGCTTGGGCAGAACAAACTCGAAGTCCAGGGAATTCGAGAAGTTGCGAATGACAAAGCACCCAAAGGAACGGTTATCAATCAGCTCCCCTACCCGAATGCCGAGGTAAAAGAAGAGCGCCGCGTCTATCTCACCGTCAGCAAAGGCAAGGAAATCGTACGAGTGCCGAGTCTTATCGGTAAAAGTCTCCGCGATGCCCGCGTTGCGCTCATGCGACTCGGCTTGCAGATTGGGGCGACAAGTTACGAATTCAGTGAAACAATTCAGCAGGACTTAGTCAGCGCGCAGAGCGTGCCTGCCGGTGGCGAAGCCCAATTTAATGAAGCAATTAGCGTGGTGCTCAGTCGCGGGTCCGAATCGCAGATCACGGTGCCCGATCTCGTCAACGGCACCATGGACGAAGCCCGTGAAAAGCTCCTCGAAGCAGGTCTTACTCTCGGCGAAGTGACAGACGTGCATGATGATACCTACATGGGCGAAACAATCCTGAGTCAGCATCCTGCAGCCGGAACAATCGTTCCCAAGAACACTCCCGTACGCGTGTCGGTCACCAAATAATACGCGTTGCGTGACATCATTCCCAAGAATACTATACTCCCAACAATCGAAAGAAAACCTTGATTTTATATATCATGCGGCATGGAATTGCCGAGCATCCCATCGGAAAAATTGACCGTGACCGCGCGCTTACGCCGGAAGGTATCGATATCGTCACGCAGGTCGGCGCTGCCCTTGCCAGAAAGAATATCCGGCCAGAAGTGATACTGTCGAGTCCGTACTTGCGGGCAATTCAGACATCGGACATCATTGCATCCGAACTCGGCTATGAATATCCTGTCGAACGCGACAGCCGTCTGACGCCCAATTCCAACTTCAATCTCCTCCACGAAATTCTTATCGAATACGCCGCCGCGCAATCACTGATGATTGTCAGCCACGAGCCGGCGGTCAGCGAATTTGCATCGATGCTTTGTCCTGAGAATCAAACGCTCTATGGTTTTGCGCCGGCTAGTATTTGTTCTGTACTCGTCGAAAGTATTCCTACCATTCGGAGCACGTTGTATTGGTTTTCGACGGCGGAAGAAATTATTGAAGGATAACTTCAATCCACTATTCCTTATAAGAAAATCGATAAAAGCATGTCATTCTGTAGGCCAAATTAAAAACTAAAAAAAAGCAAGTAATGACACAGTGAGTACTTGCAAAAGAGGTTTTCTCTATACGTAGTCGGAAGAATTCCTCCCACAGAGTTACACAGGGTATGCTCACAGAGTCACACACAGCAGTATTCCGCTGTGAACTCTGTGAAAAACTCTGTGAAACTCTGTGGGAAACTCTTTCTATCACAGCAAATGCAACTCATATAAAAAGAACGGGTTATAAAAAACTGCCAATGGTAAGAAGTCGTAGGGGCTGAAGAATCGAAACTTGATGATGGCGTACCATCGTGACTATGCAGCAAATTTCGATTCTTCACCCTCCGAAGGGTTCAGAATGACAGCGTTATTAGTTTATTTCTACTACCTTACTTTAAAATACACTCCTGTATTACTCTATGAACTACACAATCATCGGCGCCGGCAAAAGCGGACTCGCCGCCGCCATCCTCGCTCATGAAAATGGTGACACGGTGTTTTTAACCGAGTCCAAGCCCGCGACATCCGACACATCCTCCATCCTCAGCGGCTATGGTATTGACGCTGAATTCGGCGGGCATACGCCGCGCGCCCTGCAAAACGTGCATTGTATTATTACCTCTCCGGGTGTGCCGCCCTCCTCGCCGATTATTCAGGAAGCCGAGGCGCGGGGTATTGAAATTATAAGTGAATTGGAATTCGCATGGCGGCAGATTACTAATCCTACGATTTCTATTACCGGTACGAATGGTAAAACGACCACCACGGCGCTCACGACGTATATTTTGCAGAATGCAGGACGCTCCGCCGTGTCCGCCGGGAATATCGGTACTCCCCTTTCGGCGCTCGTTCGAACGCTTGATTCGGATACGATAGTTGTTTTGGAATCAAGTAGTTATCAACTCGATCGTACGGTCGATTTCCGTCCGGATGTCGGCGTCATTCTCAATATAACTCCCGATCATCTCGGGTATCATGGCAGCTTTGAGAACTATTGCCGGGCTAAGTGGAAAACTTCTCACCGTCAAACTGCGAAAGATTTACTAATTTTGAACGCCGACAATCCTGAAGCAGCAGCAGCTTCGGAATTCACCGGCGCTCGAATCATGCCGTTCAGCATTCAGTCCTTGCAGCAGGGCGCGTATTGCCGAGACGGAAAAATATACATTCGCACAGATAATCAGCATACAGAGGAGGAACTTATGCTATTTGAAGATGTGCGCCTGCCCGGAGTGCATAATCGCTATAACTCCATGGCAGCCGCCCTTGCAGCGCGTGCTTTCGAAGTACGCAACGAAAATATCCGCGACAGTCTTATGAGCTTCTCAGGTGTCGAACACCGGCTCGAATTCGTACGCACGCTCCATGACGTGGACTACGTCAACGACTCCAAAGCTACCAATATCAACGCCGCATGGTACGCCCTGTCAAGTTACCAAAAGCCCATCGTCTGGATCGCAGGCGGCCGGGGCGACGGCAACGACTACACCTCCCTCGATGAACTCGTCAAGGCAAATGTCCACACGATCATCGCCCTCGGCGAAGAAGCCCAAGCCATTTTTGATCATTATTGCATTGCCACGCGGTGCATCAAAGCCACGTCGATGGAACACGCCGTCGAGCTCGCCGCAAGCAATGCCGAGCCGAACAGCGTCGTGCTCTTCTCCCCCGCCTGCAAGTCGTTCGACATGTTTGCCAACTACGAGCACCGCGGCGAATGCTTCAAAGAAGCAGTACACAGTTTGTAAGATTGGGGGTTTCCCTTCTGCACATTCCACACCTCGCCTGCGGTCACCCTTGCCGTCCAAGCCGAGGGAGGAGGAAGAAAAGATAGTTCAATAGAAAAAGGTGCGCCGGATAGGGCGCACCTTTTTTTGTTTTCGGGCTTGGGATAAATAATTACCACAATGGGATAATCAGCCTGGCGTATCATAACACAATCGCAAACAAAAATCAAGCAACTACTTACTCTTAAATTCTTATATTTGCCTGCAAGAGAAAGAACTAGCACTTCCCTTCGAATAAATCAAAAGCAAAATGAATTCTAGTGAATTTAAAAAGCTATCGACAAAATACTTAGCTCCCAAGCTTAGAGAAAAAGGTTGGAAAGGAAGCGGTTTTAGCTTCTATAAAACGACTGACAATCATATCATCCAAATTTTAGGGATTCAAGCCCCTTGGTATGGAGGTTCTGTTTGCTGTGAAACTGCAATTCACTTTGATTTTATACCTGATTTAGCAGGAAAGAATGACCCTTCAAAGGTTTCTTATGCAAGCTGTTTAGTACGACAGAGACTAAGTCCGAAAGGAGATGGAGATTATCATTGGATCTTTAGAGAGAATGAAAACAAAAACATCAAGTCTCTAGATCAAATTTATGATGCATTAGAAACATACGGCAATCAATTTTATAAAGACTTTGAAGGCTTTCCGCATCCATTTGACACAATCAGCCCCTCGGATTTTACAAGCGGTAAAAGATATACTCTACTAAACAAATATTTTATTCATAATGAATTCTACTTCTTGTGGTTATTGAAAGAAATTAATCTCAGGATTCATAGAGTAGAAATAGCGAAAGAATTTTCTACAATAGGAATTGAAAAAGCCACAGGATATTTTGAAGATTTAATCAATCAAACACGAAGTAAAAAGCAAATTGAATTAACTCGTGAAACATTAAATCGCATAACGAGACTCCTAACGATATAACATTCCCCGTCCGGTCGGCTGCTACAAGCAAAGGTAAACACATACCGATAAAACATATGCTTGACCTCCATCAACTAATGTTTATTCGGCTAGTAATTGACGTCAGGTGTAGCACTTGTTGGAACGGTAACACCTGTGGTTCGAGAACTATTCTATCAACTCTATGCCTAACAACCTCTTATACTGCGTCAGATGCAAATACTCGCTACCTGTTCTTGACTTGACAGACGACGACAGACGCCTATTACACCAAAAAATAAATAGTCCGCTCGAAAGCATTATGGTGTTAAAGGATAAATTTGGGGTGTCCTTGACTGATGCAAAAGCAATTATTACCCATATAAACAAAACCAATGGCATCTGTCATCGATGCAATCACAAAAGCACACACGTGGGTTATGGAATCTGTGCTTTCTGCAAGTCAGTACATATTAACTTGATGTGACATCTCAGCTTGTCGGCAACCTTGGCTCCTGCTTGTATTTGACGTCAGGTGGAGCACCTGACGGAACAGAGAATTAACTACGAGTAATTACAACAATTTACTTTGATATTTTTTATACCCAATGAAATACATTGTACCACTCTTACTCCTTTTTATTATGGATGCAGCATCCGCTCAATCAAACTTTCCCGGCTTCTTGGAAGGAACATGGAAAGTCGAGAATAAAGAACAATACGAACGGTGGGACAAGCTGAATGAGAGCTTACTTCGCGGATTTTCCTATTCAATGAAAAACGGGCAAATGATTGTTTCTGAATATCTTGAGATAGCAGAGCTTTCTTCCGTCATCACTTATTCTGCTGCTGTACTCCGCCAAAATCAGGGCAAGCCCATACCGTTTATTCTCACGAAGACCGACAGCGTGTATTCCTTCGACAATCCTCTCCACGACTTCCCCAAAAAGATTGCGTATCACAAGAAAAGTGATACGGAAATGTATGTTCACGTTTCCGATGGTGAGAAGAAAGGATTTTCATTCACCATGCACAAGCAAATCCCCTCACAACCTGCCAACGATACAACGGTAAAGAATCAGAATTACAATCCAACACTTGCACAGAAATTAGGCGGTGATGAGTATGGAATGAAAGGATATGTGTTGGTTCTTCTCAAAACAGGCACGAATCAAACGACCGATAAGTCGTTTATTAATACTTGCTTCCGCGGACACATGGATAATATTAATCGTTTGGTCAAAGAAGGAAAATTGACCGTTGCCGGACCGCTAGCCAAGAACGACAAAACATATCGCGGGATATTCATCCTGAATGTAAAGACTATCGAGGAAGCAAAAAGCTTATTACAGAACGACACGGCTATCAAAGAAGGTCTGCTCGACTATGAGTTATATAACTGGTTCGGCTCGGCAGCATTGCCCGAGTATTTGGATGCATCCGACAAAATCTGGAAAATCAAGCCCTAACAACGGTATAGTATCCATGCAGTTACCGAATTCTTGAAGAACAAAAAAAATAGGTGCGCGCTTCACCGTAAATTCTTATTTTTGCCGGCAAGAGCACTGCTGCACGTCGGAAGTGGGGCTCGTTATACTTTTACTCATATGTTTTCCACTTCAAGATGCACACATTTCTACGCTCACTCGGACTCCTCGTTTTCTTTTTCACCACCTACATCTCCTACGGACAAACCAACAAAGAGGCAGCTCTTTCGAAAGGTCTCGAAGCTGTAAAGCTGCTGGATGAAGGCAAAATTGACGAAAGTATTCTCCTTCTTCAGCAAGCACAGCAGCTCGATCCCGAGAGAGTAGATTATCCGTATGAGCTGGCGTATGCCTATTATGCAAAAGCAGACTATAGCAAAGCGATTGCACTGCTCGAACAATACCTCGGGCACAAAGATGTAACTGATAGATTTTTTCAATTATTAGGGAATAGTTATGATGAACTAAAAAACACAGAAAAGGCACTGGCTGCCTATACGGCAGGATTGCAAAAATTTCCTGCTTCAGGAAGTATTTATCTCGAAATTGGGAACATTTATCTCAATAAAAAAGAATATGGGAAAGCGCTCGGTTACTATGAAAAAGGTATAGAAGTTGAGCCCAAATTCCCTTCGAATTATTACCATGCAGCACGTCTTTATTGCTCCTCCAGCGAAGAAGTCTGGGGAATGATCTACGGGGAAATTTTCATGAATTTAGAACGCAATTCAAAGCGAACTTCCGAAATCAGTAAATTACTCTACGATACGTATAAGCACGAAATTAAATTTACCAGCGACACTTCATTTTCCGTGAGCTTCAGCAGTAATTCCATCTTCATTCCGGGCAACCTCCAAGACCCCTCTGCGATGAAGCTGCCCTTTGGTGTCGGTGTCTATGAGCCAACGCTGATGTTTTCGATGTTTTTTATAACATCGATATCCATCCATTCACTTGATACCATCAGAAGCGCATTTATTGACAATTATTTTAAAAACGGGCATGACAAACAATACCCCAACGTGCTGTTTTCCTACCAAAAAAGACTAAAAGATGCCGGACATAGTGAGGCCTACAATCACTGGATACTCATGAAAGGTGATGAGGACGGCTTTGTCAAATGGAAAGCTGCACATGCAGAAAAGTGGGCGGGATTTGTCACATGGTTCACTGCGAACCCACTTCAACTCGATGACACTCATAAATTTTACAGCAGACAGTATTGACCCTGTTGTACGCAATTCACAATCCGTGGCTATCGGTACTTGTTGATCCGATGTATCCATTATAATTAACCTCCCTTATCAACCTCTTTATTACTATGTGTATGAAATTAGCAACCCTTACAATATTGTCTGTCTTATGTATCACTGCATTCGTCAACGCACAGGTCATCGATAGTGTTCAGATGAAAATAGATGCCATCGAGCAATCCCTCCAATACCAAACCGGCATCATTGAGCTGGAGACAGGAAATGCAACAATTGCGGTCCCGGACGGATTCCGGTTTCTTGATAAAAAACAAAGTGTGTTTGTGGTTTCGGAATTATGGGAAAATCCCGTGGACAGTTCGATACTCGGCATGCTCGTCCCATCCAATCGTGGCGTCCTCGGTGCCGAAGGCTGGGGATTTATTATTACGTTTAATGAAATCGGATATGTAAAAGATGATGATGCCGCCGATATCGACTATGATGATTTAATGAAGGAAATGAAGGCGTCGGCTGAGGAGGCGAACCCCGAGCGAGTACGTCTCGGTTTTGAGTCGGTAAAGCTCATTGGCTGGGCATCGACTCCGTTTTACGACAAGCAATCCAGCACGCTTCATTGGGCAAAAGAAATTCAATTTGGCGATGCGTCAACTAATACATTAAACTACAACTTACGTATCCTCGGACGGAAAGGCACCTATAATCTCAATGCTGTCGCATCGATGAATCAGCTGTCGGAAGTCAAGTCCAAGCTTACTAATGTCCTCCACTGCATTACCTACAAAGAAGGGCACCGGTATGTTGATTTTTCGGAAAATGCCGACAAAGTCGCGGCCTGGACTATTGGCGGACTGGTAGCCGGAAAAGTACTGGCAAAAGTAGGATTCTTCGCCCTCATCCTTAAATTCTGGAAAGTACTGCTCGTGGGAATAATGAGCGTTGGTGCCGGCATCCGGAAGTATCTGTCACGGAAGAAAAATAACGATCAGACGCCTCCGCTCAATTCTGCTCCCGAAGAGCTGCCGGCAGATGCACCGACAACATAAGAATACTCCAGGACGTTTTGAGATAATTAATGTGCATGGCAAGAATACATAGAAGGGTACCCGGATTCTGCCGGGCGGTTATCCTCATGAGCATAGCAGACATGTTGAGGACATTTGCTTGTTTCTTTAGCGCAGAGTATCACCGATTTTTTTTCACGGAGTAGGATCACCGTGATTCAAATCTCAGGACACCCAGCGTATTGTCAGAGCCGGTTATACCAGTACGACTCACTTATAATATTGATTTCGGCAGTTGCAGCAGCGTATAGTTTTTACAACTCACCGACAGCAATCATCAGATAGAATACCGTAGCATTATCCTCGAAAAACAGCACCGTTCTATCGAATGAAATGACATACGTTATTGATGTAATTTCAGGATTACAGTACAGTTATTTTTCTTGCAAAAAAAGTACATAGTACGATATTTTTTTCCTCATTTAGTATTGGCTTTTCCAATGCTACGGTTACGCTGCTTTTTCGACTTTTTATTCTATTTATAACGAAATTTTTCAACCTATCCGTACCTGCGTGTACTTATTTAACTAGCATTCAATGATAGCAATTACAAGTATATCATTTTTTAAACAACAGTAATTGTTAACGCTATAAATTACTTCTGTTTTAATTTCTTCGGTAATTAATTTTTACATTATTTTTAGACATTTTTTTTATTTTTTAATGGTAATTCTTGAGCTGTTTTTTACGCGGTGGTAATTATTTTTTGCAGTATTTTTTTGTGCTGTTTTTTACGCCGACGGTAATTACTTTGCAGCGTCATTTATCTATTATTGTTACGCGTATTTTTTCGTCGGTACTCCGACCAATCTTGATACATAAATATGTCATTCTGAAGGAGTCGTAGGGATTGAAGAAGCGAAACCACGTGATGACGTACCAGCTTGACGGTGCCATAATGTTCGATTCTTCACCCCCTCGGAAGGGCTCCGAATAACAGCGCTCTTATAAAGACGATACGATTACATTTATAGCCGTTACATAATTTTTCCGCGTATTATTTTCTGTTAGAAACAATACCATCGTCGAAAAAAGCATCTGTGTCCGGGGTACAGGGAGTATCGACAGTACAAGCTCTATTCGAAGCAGAAATTTGATACTCATACTGCTACGTATAGAATGCAGGCAATCGGTCTTCTTGTGTACAACGGCTTCCATCATTCTTTCCCCTACAACATCTATTCCATTATCGCTTTCGTTGGCTTCTGCGCAATCGGTGAATAAGCAAGTAAATTTTTGAAGCTTTTTGCAGTAATTTCTGAACGCGCATCTTCTTTTTAATTATATAGTTACACGCAGTCACCGTACAAGTATCAGCCATTGTATTTTCTCATTTATCCGCAGCTGCTTTCCATGCTGTTTCTGCACACAAGCGGGACACGCGGGCTACTTTCGCGAAGTCGATTTTGGATGATTCATCAGATGGCTGATGGTAGTCGGCATGCAGGCCCGAACTCAAATAGACCACCGGAATTCCCACATTTGCAAAGCTTGCCTGATCGCCGCGGAGATAGAATTTCTCGATATTTTCTGCAATGAGCATCGGCTTCGTGAGTTTAGAATTGGCGAGCTTTGCCAGGGAGGCAAGTACCGGGAAATGCGCGCCTCCCCCGATCGAAATCGAGTCGGAATGATTCCTGCCGATCATGTCCATATTGATCATTGCCGAGCAAGCGGAGATATTTATCGGACAGCGCTGCACGAATGCCTGTGAGCCGTAGAGTCCTTTTTCCTCAGCAGTAAAGCATACAAATAGAATCGATTTTTTCGGGCGTTCTTTCATTCCGGAAAGTATGCGGGCAGCCAAGAGCACACCGGCTGTACCGGATGCATTATCATCAGCGCCGTTGAAGATTGAGTCATGTCCACCGGAATGTGCAGCACCTTCAGGATCAACGCCAAGGTGATCATAATGCGCACCGACCACGATATAGCCGGAATCATCGGTGCCGCGCAGCATTCCGAGGACATTCCGGACGGGAAGAATTTCATCAGACTTGCTGACAGTGACCGATACCGTCTGCGGCAAGGCAAAGGAGTGCGGCGTTCGCTGTGTGGACATTTCCACAAGGATGCGGGTCAGGTCATCATCGTGTGGGAAAAAGATTGACCTCAAGGCACCATAATCACTGATTGCGGTTAACGGATAATTCTGCAATGGCGCAGAACGAATAGACTTCGGTCGAGGATTTTCGGCGCTAAAGTGCGACGCTCCGGCATCAGGCAGTGGATTGTAGCGCGGGTCACCAATGACAATCATCCCGATTGCACCATGTGACTGCGCTGCCTGAAGCTTCGTCCCGGTATAGGCATGCCGCGTGAGCTGATAGCCGTCAAAGAATGTCGAGTCTGTTGAAGAAGGTTCACCGGCAAGCACCACCACGACTTTATTCCTCACATCGAGTCCCTGATAATCATCCCATTTCTGCTCACTCGCCGTGATCCCATAGCCGGCAAAAGCGAGTCCCGCATTGTTCAGAGCGGTTGATGCCGAAAATTCGAAGAGAGAATAATCTCGTTCCACCTCAAACGCATGAGCACCGTTTACATCTTTAATAATCAATGAATTACCACTGCCAATCTGAGTGCGGTACAGAGAGAAATTCTGATACCATGACCCATTCACCGGTTCCAAACCACAGGCCTGAAACTCCTGTGCGATATAGTCGGCAGCGTTGTCAAGTTCGCGGCTCGGCGTGCCTCTGCCCTGCAGGCGGTCGGATGCCAGGAATTCCACATGCCTCCGCGCTTGGCGGATGCTTTCTTCGCTGTTTGGATAATCAGCCGAACGGCAGGCGCAGAGGAAAATCGAACCGGCAAGTACGACAGTCAGCATGCGATATATGTCTTGTGCTACCGCGGTGCGTTTTACACCCGGCGTGACTCCTTCGGCGCGGCAGCAAGCCAATTTGATTGCACGATAGATAGCAGAGATAGTCATATCAATTAAGTAGTGAGAATTTCTGACAAGGAGTATATACACAAAGGGGATTCAATTTATACTGAATCCCCTTTGGCAAGCACATGACAGTATGAATCTGTATGAGATTACTTCCCGGCGAATGCAAAATTCAGCATTTTATACACTAAGCGTGCGGTGGTGAGATTCGGATGCGAGAGATTATCCATCGGAGCGAGCTCGACGACATCGAATCCAATAATCTGCTTACCGGCTAGAGCCATTTCGCGGAATACTTTCAGCGTCTCGCTGTATAAGAATCCATCCGGCTCGGGCGTGCCGGTAGCCGGCATGACGGCAGGATCAAAATAATCGACGTCAAAGGTCACATAGACCTGACTGCCGAGCGTTTTCACGACGTTTTTCTGCCAATTAGCACCGTGCTTTCCGCGGCGGAGAGCTGAGGCATAGAATGTCTTGATGTTTTTTTCTTTAATAAACTCTGCTTCCTCCCTGCATTGGGCGCGAATTCCGACCTGGGTAATACGTTCGGTCGGGAAAAACTCTGCTACCCGAGCCATGAAGCATGCATGAGAATACGGAGTGCCCTCATATTCCTGCCGGAGATCGGAATGAGCATCAAAATGGAGAATCGACATGTCGGGATACTTCTCATAATGCGCTTTAATCGGCGCGGTTGAGATCGTGTGTTCACCGCCGAGCGTCACGACGAACTTCCCGAGATCGAGCATTTCTTTGACATCGCCATAGAGTATATCGAGTGCTTCGATGCCGTGTTTTTTGTGGAATTTGATCGGCTTCAGCGTGGCTATTCCTACGTCGAAGCAGAGCTCGCGATCGAATTCATCATCATAAAATTCCACATATGCGCTCGCTTTGAGGATCTCTTTCGGCGCATGATTGGTGCCGCCGCCGTAGCTGACCGTGTGTTCGTACGGCGCAGACACAATCGCGACCTGCGCTGTCTCCAACGAAGAGAATTTTTCGTCAATCGCTAAAAAATTTTTTGTCGTATCGAGAACTTTCATCATTTTACCTTTCGTTTTACAGTGAAACAGTCAATTCTTGAAACAAAAATACAAAATAAATGGAAGAACTTTTCTCGCTCAGTTCGGTAATTAGTCTCCTCACACTGACGGTATTGGAGATTGTCCTCGGCATTGATAACATTATCTTCGTTGCCATCTTAGTCGGTAAATTACCCAAGAATTTACAAGATTCAGCCAGGCGTGTCGGGCTCTCGCTTGCCCTCATTCTCCGGATACTGCTCTTGCTTGGTATTTCTCAAATTGCACAGCTGGTGACGCCGTGGTTCCATATCGGGAAATTCGGCTTCAGCGGCAGAGAAATCATCATGTTGGGAGGCGGATTGTTCCTCGTGGCCAAGAGCACGCTCGAGATTCACGACAAGCTGGAAGGAGCCCTTCATGATGAAGAAAAGATCAAGAAAGTTTCGTTTTTGAGCAGTATTATTCAGATTATTTTTCTTGATTTGGTCTTTTCTCTCGACTCGGTCATTACGGCTATTGGTCTCGCGCAGCGGATTGAAATCATGATAGCTGCCGTCGTCATCGCCGTGGGTGTGATGTTTGTCACAGCCAACGCTGTCAGTGGATTCATTAATCGCCATCCAACGATCAAAATGCTTGCTCTATCGTTTCTCTTGATGGTGGGTATGGTGCTTTTCCTTGAGGGATTCGGCGTGCACATCCCGAAAGAATTTATTTACTCGGCGATGGCCTTTTCGGTCTTTGTCGAATTCCTGAATCTCCAGCTCCGCAAGAAGTCCAAGCCGGTGCATTTGCATAATAAATACGACGAAGAGTCCGATTCTGCGAAGAAATGACAGCGATGCTGCTGATCGACACGTTGATGACGATGCGTTTACATACAACCGATTACTTCTACTTGTTCTAAAATATACTCCATGCTCTCTTCTCCCGAATCGGCCGCTCAGCTACAGCTTGACGGCTATAATGCCCGCGATATCGATCTCTTCTGCAGCGCCTATTCAGAGGATGTACAACTGATGGATATGCTCACAGGGGCAGTATTTTGTGATGGTAAAATCAATATGCGGCAGCGCTACGGTGAGCAATTCGCCAAGTGCCCTGACTTGCATTGCACACTTGTCAAGCGCATTGTCTGCGGTTCGGTCGTCATCGATGAGGAGCTCGTACGCGGGCTTGTCGCAGGCAGTATTGTCCACGCAACGGCAATTTATGAGGTTCAAAAAGGGTTAATTCACCGCGGATGGTTCGTTCGTGGCGACATCACCGCAGCCGAAACAAAAAAAAATGACGAGGGAGTGAATTAAGGGGTAAATAGTTGCATTATTTTCCGTAGATTTGCGAAAAATCATGCAGCAGCAGCATTATTTTGAACTCCTTCCTCTCCTCTTTGGTATGTATAAACGGTCATTTGATTTTCGAAAAGTAATAACGCCGGCAAATTCAACGGAAGTATTTGCATTACTTGCAATTATTGGCGGGCTGTGCATTGCTCTCTTCTTACCTGAGCTTCCTATTCGTCTCATTGGCGTCTGTGTGTCTGTTCTTGGCGGTGTGGGCTATTTTATGCTCATCTCGCAGCGTCTGTCCGAAACGGTCGAGTACACGCGGAAGCCCGTGAGCCAAAAGACGGAATTCCGTACGACGGTCAAGCGGGACAGCGCAGCCGGCAAGCGTATTGTCTTTGATGACTTTGCGACCTCGTTCGGCGGAGAGGACACCCAAATGAGCGATACGGTCGCCGAGGACACGCCTCTACCGGATGAACTGCAGAAAAAAGTAGCCCGTAAGTTTATCGAGCCCGAGCCACCACTGATACCGGTAGCCGATACACCGGCAGTGACGCCAAAGAAACGAACGATATTCGATGACACTCTCGATGATGACATTCCTACAGCCGGCTTTGCCGATGATCTTTCCGAAGTCCGTGTCGTTGAAAAAATCGTATCGAATGCACAAGCAGAAGTTCCCGACTCCGTACCGCCTGCTTCACCATCACTGACCCCATATATTGCCGAGCCCGTCGATTCTGAATTTACCGTCAAGGGAGCAGTAGCTCCGGAAACTATCAAAGAAGCCAAGCCGGCAGCACCTCTCGCTGCGGCTGCCCTCGAGCAAGTATTGACAGCTCCTGAGCCGGCAGCACCAATGATGCAGGAAGCAGAGCCGATGCGTGAGTCGAGCGCCGGCCATAAGCGTGCCCGATTGAATATTCAGATTGAAGATCTGATGGAAGAGTATCCGCACAGCGGGCTGCACAACGAACCGCGTAAAGAATTTGACTATCTGCTCTCGCGGGTGCTGATGGTCATCCGTTCGGTGACGACCGCCCGGACGGCTGCGTTTTTCTGGGTTAATTATGACAAGCGCCAATTAGTATTAGAATCTTATATTTCCGATGACCCCGACTTTATTTCGCAGCAGCGGAAATTTATGCTGAATGATGATGTCATCAGTCAGATTGCCCTCGGCGGACGTCCGGAAATCCTTACAGAGATCAAGCCCACGGCCGAGCTTGACTTAATTCCATATTATGTTCGTGCGGCCGGTACAGTCTCCTTTATCGGTGTTCCGGTATTCTTCGGCAATACTGTCGTTGGTGTACTCTGTGCCGATACCCGTCAGCCGGATGCATATGATGGCATTACGGTAGGGTTTTTCGGTCATTTTACCAAGCTCATCAGCGGTCTCGTCCAGAGCTACACCGGTAAGTATGATTTACTTCAGGGTATTCGCGCACTGGATGCAATCAGCCATTACCGGCAGCTTGTGTCTCAATCCTCGACAAATGAAATGGATATATGTTCGGCACTTGTCGAGTCGGCAAGTGCGGCAATTGAATATTCGGCGATAGGGATTGGGATGTTTGACCATGAGCATAATGTCTGGCGCGTGCATCAATACCTGACGAAAGAGCAGGGTGCGCCATCGATATCCGGTGAGCTCATTGACCTCGATTATACCCTCATCGGCAATACGATTCTCACGGCTCAGACTACGCTCCAAAATCCTGTCCACGAGACGCTGGCACGTGTAGCGGACAACGAGTCAATTCTCTCCCATGGCTACTTCGTATCCGTACCGCTGAAATCGATGACGCATAACTATGGCGCGCTCTTTGTCGAGGGACCAAGCGGCGGCATCACCGAGCAGGATGTCAATATCCTCGAAATTCTCGGTGAGCAGACCGGTACAATTATCGAGCAATTACGCTTTCAGGCAATGCTTCATACCACCTCACTCATCGATGAATCGCGAGGTACGCTCAATCAACCGGCGTTCTACAGTCGTTTAACGGAGGAAATTGCCCGCTCGGCTGATTTTACGACGCCTATTACCTTGGTTCTTATTCATCTCGACCATTACTTCTCCCTCGAGACCTCTCCTGAAATTATGGAGTATATGATTACTCATATTATCTCCATTATCCGGAAATATACCAAGCCGTATGATATCATCGGCGGTATTGACGCTACGACGTTATCGGTCGCTCTCATCGGACAAAAAGCGCAGAAAGCGCAAATTTGGGCCGAGCGCATCCGTAAAGAAGTGGCGAGCTCGGTCATTGATGTCTTCGGCAAACGCTTTACGGTTACCGTCAGTATCGGTGCAGCAGAAAGTATGCCCAAGGAGTCTGCAGACCAATTGATTCAAAATGCGCAGCATGTCTTACAGCTCGCACTCCAAAAGTCGAATTCGGTGTCTATCTTCGGATAATTGTTTTTTATAAAAACCATCCAACACACGCTACTGATTATTTGTACGACTTCGCATGTCCATTCTACACTCTCTCCTTCTTGGTATCATCCAAGGACTTACTGAATTTCTGCCTGTCAGCAGTACAGCCCATCTGACCATAGCCGGGAAACTACTCGGTCTCATATCGCCGGAGCATCCGGAGCAATGGACGGCATTTGTTGCCGTGATTCAGCTTGGAACTCTCGCTGCGGTGTTACTCTATTTTGCTAAGGATATTTCGTCGATTACCGCGACCTTTCTTCGAGAGAACCTCGGCTCGGGACGATTACCAATCAAGCAGCAATCGCTGAATGCGCGTATGGGCTGGATGATTGGCCTCGGGAGTATTCCGATTGTAGTCATTGGTCTCGGCTTAAAGAAAATTATAGAAGGAAATCTCACGAAAGATTTGTCCGTGATCTCGTTCAGCTTGATTGGACTGGCGATTATTCTTGCGATAGCCGAGCGGGTAGCATCCTTTAAAAAAGATATCAATGCCATCTCCTGGTGGGATGCTATTGTAGTAGGATGCGCGCAGTCTCTGGCGTTGATCCCGGGAGCATCACGGTCGGGCACGACGATTACGGCAGGACTCTTCCTCGGTATGAATCGCGAAACGGCAGCGAGGTTTTCGTTCTTACTCAGCATCCCTGCCGTGCTTGGCAGCGGTCTGTTAGAATTAAAACATTCACTCGGCTTTATCACGTCGGCAGATGCACTTGCCCTGGTAGTGGCGTCGGTAGCAGCCTTTATCAGCGGGTATCTTTCGATTGCGTTTTTACTGAAATTCCTCCGCACGAAATCGACGCTTGTATTTGTTGTGTATCGAATTGCGCTGGGTGTACTTTTGCTGATACTCATTACGAGCGGTACTATTCTGCCATAAGAGTATCCTCACATTCTCTATTCCCTATTTATGGTGCGACAGGTTGCGTATGCTTAAAATTGACATTCATGCTCATATACTCCCCGAACGCTGGGAGAGTCTGAAAGAAAAGTACGGCTATGGCGGTTTTATTGAATTAGACCATTATACTACGGGCCGGGCAAAGATGATGCGCGATGACGGTGTCTTCTTTCGGGAGATTGAGGAGAATTGTTGGAATCCGATTAAAATACTCGAAGATATGGACGCTCACGGCGTTGATGTGATGACGCTCTGCACCGTGCCCGTGCTCTTTAATTACTGGGCTGAAGATGAGCATGGTGCCGATTGGTGCGAGTTTTTGAATAATCATATCGCAGACGTACAGCGCGCCCACCCAACACGCTTTGTGGCCCTCGGCACCGTTCCGATGCAGAATGTAGATATGGCCATTACCGAGATGACCCGCTGCGTGCGCGACCTCGGCATGCCGGGACTCGAAATTGGGTCTAATATTCTGGGAAAAAATCTCGATGACCCGTCGTTCTATCCGTTTTATGAGGCCGCCGAAGAGCTCGGAGCATGCTTATTGATTCACCCCTGGGAAATGGCCGGCGCGACGCGCATGAAAAAATACTTTATGGAGTGGCTGGTCGGAATGCCGGCCGAGACGACGCTAGCGCTGTGCTCGATGATGTTTGGCGGGGTGTTTGATCAATTCCCGAAGCTAAAAGTACTCTTCTCGCATGCTTCAGGTGCCTTTCCATTTACGTTGGGGCGTATTGCTCATGGCTTCAATGTGCGTCCGGATCTGTGTAATGTGCATCATATCAAGAATCCACGGGACTATGTCGGTCAGTTTTGGGTCGATGGAATTACCCATGATAATGATGCTTTTCGGTATTTATTGAATCTCATCGGACCCGAAAAAATATGTTATGGCACGGACTATCCGTTCCCGCTCGGAGATTTAGAACATGGCAAATTTTTGGATGAAATTGAAATTTCACAAAAAGACCGGGAATGGATACTACATGGTTCTGCATTGGAATTTCTGGGACTTACCGCAGACCGCTTTATCCGGTAATTCAAAAAAAGTAAAATATCCTTTGGTACAATAAAAATTCCTTGTATTTTTGCGCCGCTTCAAGAATACGGAGGGCTCGCATAATGGTATTGCAGCAGTCTTGAAAACTGCCGACCGCAAGGTCATAAGAGTTCGAATCCCTTGCCCTCCGCTCCTCTTTCCCCGTTGGTATGTAACTTTTCTGGGTTAGCTCATATACTCAGCAACAATTCCAATCTTTATTACTACTTATCTTTGGAGAATATCCACATGAAAAAACTCTTTAACCTGGCGGCGCTATGTGTAGTTACGTCTCTCGTGCTCGGCTCCTGCAGCAGTGACAGCGGAACCACGACTACTCCGGCTGATAAGAATTATTACCCAACGACTGTCGGCAGCACCTGGACCTACGATGGTGTTGATACAGAAGATACCACCGGTACCCTGCGTACCATCCCCGGTTCTGAATATACGACGACGACGACTGTCAACGCATCATTAACCTATATGGGCAAAGCGTCAACACAGTTAATCAGCACCTCGTCGCAGCCGGGCTCTACTCCCGATACTACTTATATCAGCAAAACATCATCGCAAATCTATACCTACGTTCAACTGCTCCCCACAGCATCACTCGCTGCTTTTGGTGTCAATCTTGATCTTGGTTCACGCTGGATGTTAATTGGCGACTTTAATGCTACATCGTGGACGGTCATCGACACAACGATCAAAGGTATCTCTATTCCGAATCCGCTCGACCCTACATCGACCATTCCGGCCGACATCGTCGTTAAAATTACGGGAGCCAAGGGCGGTACTTCTACGATGACAGTCATGGGCAGCAGCATCACTGCTCAAGAATTTACGACGACATTTTCGATCTCTCTCAGTGCATTAGGCGGCTTGGTACAGCTTCCAATTTCGGTCGCTACCAAGACTTCGGTTGCTGAAAACATCGGTATCGTCAAAAATGAGACTCCTCCGTTCAGCATTACGTTACCTGCACTTTTAGGCGGTACAAAACTTAACAACAATGGCAACCGTGAGACAATTAAGACCTATGTAATAGCAAAGTAATTTCTTACGATCCTGAATTGAAAAAGGCGACTCTTTTCCCAGAAGAGTCGCCTTTTTTGTTGATACGCCGAATGGTTCGACGTCGGTATTATTTCACAATCAGCATCTGCTTCATTTCCTGATAAACGCCTGATTGTAAACGACAGTAGTAATTCCCGCTCGGGAGCGAGCTTGCATCGAAGGATACTTCATGTTCGCCTGCCGGTAATGTGCGGTCAACGAGCGAAGCCACGTTGCGTCCGGTATTATCAAATATGCCAATTTGCAGATGATTCCCGGCAGAACGGAAACGAATAAGCGTTGAGCTGCCGAATGGATTCGGATAATTCCCGAGCAATGCCACACCGGTTGAGTTGTAGAGTTCATCGACACCGGTCGAACCTTTCACAATCGGCAGCATTTGGAAGTCTTTGAATAATGCTGCCTTGAGTGCAGTATCCGATGCGCAGAACCAATCCTTAAGAATCGATGCATACACCGAACGGAAGTCATACTGCATCGGGACATTATCTTCGGAGGTTGGGTTCGTAGGGATGATTGGGTTCGTACCCATGATTCCCGGCTGCACATTCGTACCAAAGACGAAGAATGGTGCAGCAGCACCGTGGTCCGTACCACCGGAAGCATTGGATTTAATGCGGCGTCCGAATTCGGAGAAGGTCATACCGAGCACACGGTCTTGAATACCAAGTAATTTCAAATCATCTTGGAATGCCGATATTCCTACTGATAGTTGATTGAGGAGTGTACCATGCGAGGTAATTCCTGTTCCACCGGACACTTGATATGCATGGGTATCAAACCCACCAAGCGATACCATGTAAACCCTTGTTTTCAATCCACCTGCAATTAACAAAGCAACGGTTTTTAATTGATCGGCTAAGAGGTTAGTCCCTGCTGAAGGATAGAGCGATGACTTGTTTTTCGCTTTTGCAGCGGCGGCTATAACCGGAGCAGCGAATTTTGTGATTTGCTGACCTATTTTCCGGACAAAGGCGAGTTCTTGTCCTGCGCGCACGCCGGTTGAGTCTGCCGTTTTTTCATTGACAATATTATAGAATGTCTTCGTGTCGGTAAATGCCATGCCGACATTGGCATTCGGACCTTCGAAGCCGGTTGATATCACCGAACCGATTTGAATTGCAAGCGGGTCGGGCATTGAAGCGTTTGGATAATTGGCCGGATAACCGGGAAATTCATTATCCAAGTATCTTCCAATCCATCCGGTTGAGATAATCTGGTCATTATCGGATGCTGTAAGCAAAATATCGGTCGAACGGAAGTGCGAGAAGTCCGGCGTCGGATAGCCAACGCTTTGAATAACGCGCAATTGACCATTATTATAGAGCTGTTGCATGCCGCCCATTTGCGGGTGTAGTCCCGTAGCATCGGTCAGCTTGAGCGCGGCAGCTGTCCCTGTCTCGGCAACGGCAATATTCGAACGTGCATTTTTGTATAATGAATACTGGTCGAGCGGGATAACGGTATTCAAGCCATCATTACCGCCTGTGAGCTGAATAATGACAAACACGCGGTCCGAACATGGATCGGCTGCAATTATTTCATCTAAAAAGGGAGAGCGGCCGAATGCTTTGAGCGAGAATCCATTCATCATAAACGGAAGAACGGCGGCCGGAGCGGTTGCTTTAATAAAATTTCTACGTTTCATTGTGTAATTCTTTCAAAATTTGATGATGTAATGGTTTATGCTAATTGATACTCAGCCATGGCAAACATGTATTTTAAGAGCAGACGAAGTTTATCGGCCACCGCGGCTTGCTTTGCTTCATCGGTCGGATTGGCCTTGTAATCGCTCCACTCGGCTGTCCATTCATAGTCCGGAAGCCCTGGAATAATCACATTTTTGAGCTCGGTGATTTGTTCGGGTGTGAGCTGTACGGCAAACATATACTTAGCAAAATCATTAATTATCGTTGTCACATTCGTTGGGTCGGAGACCATTTTTATCACTTCAAGAGGGTCAATTCGCGGGGCAGTACCGTAGTCCATTTCGTCTAATCGTAACTTATCGAAAGAATAATCATTCGTGAATTTGATACGTTTTTGGAGGGTATCGGCATTGATCCAGATTTCGTGGAAGACAGGTTCTTGCCAGTAAGCAGGTAATCCTGCTACATTCGGAAGGTTCATGATATCGAGCTGCATCGTCCCCATAATCCGGCGCAGAGTCCTGTATGCCCAGTTGATTTGAGGAAGGGTGGTTGGAAAAAGCATAGGATGAGGAAATTGACGTATCGTTCCGATGACCAGATCCGCAGGTGACTTAATCATACACCCAATTTTAGCATTATCATAAAAATGGGCGCTCTTGAATAAGGTGTCCAACACGGGCTTAATTTCATAATTATTCGATTTAAAGATGGCTGCAAGGGGCTGGATAATTGTCTGCTCGACCGTATCATCGATGACATAATCAACGAACCAACGGTAAATTTTGCGAATTAAATAGACCGACGTTTGATTCTGATCAAATATCATTGTCAGGAGTTCATCGAGCTCACGCGTAGCCTCAGCCTGCCCTTTTCCGCCTTTAATTACCCGGTTACCATACGCCGCGGTAAACGTTTTATCGCTCGTATCATGGTTATTATCCGTAAATTTGGAGGCAATTTTTGATTGGTCATCAGACCAACCCGTCAAAATCTTGGCTGCTGCTTTGATATCCGCTTCGGTATAATGGGTGTAATTTCCCGGAGCAATTTCAGGACCTTTACCGATGGTAAAGAGCTCCTGCAGCTCGCGGGCATAGTTCTCATTCGGGCTTGCTTTCGTATTAAATGTGCCGCTTAAATAGCGCAGCATCGCCGGGTCAAGTGTAATAAGACGGGCAAGAGTTTTGAAGTTCCCAAAGACATTGGTGCGCAAAAGTGCATTTTGCTTATACATGTAGCGTGCATCTTTGACGCTGTTGGCTCCGCAGGAGAAATGATTATGCCAGAAGAGCACCATTTTCTCCCGCAGTGAAAGTGACTGGCGTCCCATGAGATCGATCCACCAGGATTGTACGAAGGTCAGCCGCTGATTTTCTAAATTTCCGTCATACGCGGCTGCTGCCCACGAATTCCCTTGCGCTACGCTTCCGCTGGCAACATACGCCTTCGGTTCGTCCGGATCCGTACCGGCGGTAAGTAGCTTATCTACTGCTTGCGACATTGTGAGAGCAAGTATCGTCTCTGTGTCTTGCTTGGTCGCGCCGAACATCGTCCGACGGAGAAGATGGGAGGCCTGCTTATAGGTCCATTCGCCGGTGTAGGGTTCCAGCCCGGCTGCTTGAATGGATTCGGCCTGATTTTTGGGAGTTAATTTGGGAGAACGAAGTAGAAATTCTCGTCGATTCATGTATGCTCCTGCAAAATGTCAGTTAAGTATTTAATTTTTGGAGAGGAAAATTACAAATATTTTTTTTAATTTACCTTTTCGCGCGAATAACAATCTAAGAGTTGAAGTATAGTTACAACTATTTTCATACTAGTGAACGATGCATATCTTTATTATTAATCTGTAAATTTTGGTCAAATATGATAGCAAATGGTACCCTACTCGACAGCCGTTTAATTCCTATTCCATCTAATGTACTCTCCATCGCCAAGCGCTCTATGTCAAAAGAAGACTTTCAGAAGTATTCTCAGGTACAATTACATGCCATCACATATGCAAGTAATGGCTTGAAAATTAATGGTTTTCTTGCGCTTCCCGCAGCAACTCAGGATGAAAAGCTCCCCTGTATTGTCTTCAATCGCGGTGGTACGGGCGAGCGTGGTGCACTCAATGCCGAGTCTGCTTTTGCATACGCAGGACTCTATGCCAGCTGGGGATATGTCGTCGTCGCAAGTAATTACCGCGGCACCGGCAAGAGCGAAGGCAATGAAGAATGGGGCGGTAATGATGTGATTGATGCGATGAATTCTGTTGAGCTTCTCAAGACTCTCCCCTATGTCGATAGCTCCCGTATCGGAATAATCGGCGGCAGCCGTGGCGGCATGATGGCCATGCAAATGCTGGCACGCACCGATATTTTCAAAGCAGCGGTGACAATCGGCGCTCCGACAGCCCTCCACGTAGCTCCTAAAAATTCATATATTTACAAAACATTTGCGAAGTTCATCCATGGTCACTCGAGTCTCGGTGTCGAAGCACTCAAGCGTTCCCCGGCCGCCTGGCCTGACAAGCTGTGCAAGACCACACCGGTGCTCATCCTCCATGGCTCGGGCGATAAACGGGTCGAACCCGATCATGCCTTCTCCCTGGGCCTGGCACTGCAAAATTCCCTGCATCCCTACAAGCTGATTATCTACGAAGATGCCGACCATATTCTCGCCGGACGCCGCACGGAAAGTAATGCCGAAATACGCCTCTGGATGGATAAATATGTCATGCGCGGCGAGCCGATACCACAAGTCGGTCCACATGGCGCGTAATTCTACCCTCATACATTTTTTTAAGAACGACGTATGAAGAAACTAACCTCTCTGGCCGACCTTGCAGCGCTGTTGCCTGCATCGGAGCAGCAGCCCGCCGACGCCTCCCCGAAGCCCAAAATCGGCTATAACGGCAAGCAGCAAGTATTACAAATTTCTCTCGACTCCAAACGTCGCGGCGGAAAAACCGTAACGGTGATTTCGGGGTTTCAGTCGAATCCTACCGAACTCGACAGTATCGCCCAAACGCTCAAGAAAAAATGCGGTTCGGGCGGACAAGTACTTGATAATTCAATAGAAATCCAAGGCGATCATCGAATTAAAGCAGGAGAAACACTCCTGAAATTGGGCTTTCTTCTCCGGTAACAGCCGGCGAACGACTGCCGTTAAAATTCAGCGCCGGATTGTACGTTCTCCCGCATCGGCACAATTGTCTTTCGTCCACGTATGGACAACATCATATATCCCCCAAGGTGACTCTATGCAATTCTCCCTCAAACTAGCCCTCAGCGGCGCTCTGCTGCTGAGCATAATCTTAACACCGACAACACATGCACAGCTTTTCGATGCCCTCAAGCGTGAAGCGACTAAAATTGCCACCGGCGGCAGTGGCGGATTCAGCCAGGACGAAGCCATTAAAGGAATTAAAGAAGCCCTTACCAATGGCGCGACCAAAGGTACCGATATCGTTTCAAAGCTCGACGGCTATTACAAAAATCCAGCAATAAAAATTCCCTTCCCGCCCGAAGCCCAAAAAGTAGAGTCTGCGGTGCGTAAAATCGGACTCAACAAGCAAGCCGACGACGCCATTCTCTCGATGAACCGGGCAGCGGAGGATGCCGCGAAATCCGCCAAAGATATCTTCATCAACGCTATCAAGCAAATGACCGTGACCGATGCGATGAATATCATCAAAGGCGATACAAGCGCCGCGACGACCTTCCTCAAGCGCACCACCTCTGCTAGTCTGATAGAGAAATTCACGCCGATTATCCAAGCGTCTCTCGAGAAAGTCGATGCGACCAAGTATTGGTCCACCGTCATTAATGCCTATAATAAAATTCCCTTTCAGCAAAAAATAAATCCTGATCTCACGGCATTCGTCACCCAAAAAGCGCTCGACGGACTCTTTGTGATGATCGCCCAAGAAGAAGGCGCAATCCGCCGCGACCCACTCGCCCGCACATCGGAAATACTCAAGAAAGTATTTGGGAAATAATATTCTTATCTCAAACGCAAACGAGCGGTTCATCCTTGATAGATGAACCGCTCGTTATGTTTTACAGCTGAAGGAAGCAAAGATGCCGGTGACGTTAAATTAACCTAGCTTCTACTTTAGCAATTAATGTAGTAATAAATAATGTCTATACGACGATGACTGAAAACCTTAGTAGAACATGTAACCCACCTCAAAGACGACCTTATTTGTATAAAAAGGAGGCATCATCCGTGGCATCCATTGAGAAATAAGGTAATAAGGTTTTTACCTCTCTGAACCACATTTTTCTACTAAGGTGTATCGTATTTACAATGGTAAACAGCCAAAGTAGTACTAAGCACCCATTAATTTCGCCATATTCTTAAGCGCTTCACGCCTGCTCAGTGGAGCAAGGGCATGTGTTTCCACAAACGTACGTACATAATTAGCATCAGTATATGCATATTGCCTCAGCGCCCACCCTATTGCTTTTTGAATAAAAAACTCCTTCGATTTGCTGTGAGTATCGATAACGTGAGCTAAGAGCGCCGTATCGGTCTTCGATTTGTAGGATAATTGAAAGATAATCGCCGTTCGATTGAGCCACATATTCTCGTGCAAATTCCACCGTGTGATATTTGGCGGTATGTCATCCTTCCATTTTTGGAAGTACTTGCCTACACAATGAGATGCGATTGTATCAACCGAATCCCACCATGACTTGGTGACTATCATATTCTCAAATAATTCCAAGGATGATTGCCTACCCCACAGTTTCTCGACCTTCTCGAGGTATTCAATACTCACATAGTGAAATTCCCGCTGCAGTTTATTCCAGAGTTCGCGGGCAATTGCTTCGTAATTCTCCGTTGTACTAATCGCCACCAACTGCTTAAGTATTGGCTTCACAATCTCTGCTCTTTTCGGCTTTGAAATACCGTAAAACGGAAATAAATTCCGCATATACTGCGCCATTTTTCCGGCAGCGTCAAGATTGGATGCCTGCTCAAATTCCAATGTAAGACGTTCAATTATTTCATGATACGCCATAGTATCATCTCACGATCATTACCGGCAATTGCGAACGCTGATTCCCGGAGGTAAAGACCAATGTGTATGCACCGGTCGGCAGGTCGGATGTTTCAAGAACAGAGGAATATGTTCCCGCCTGCTGCACGCCGATGGTCATCCGGCGGACTTCACGTCCGAGCACATCGGTGAGCATGAGTTCACCAGTTCTATTCGCTTCTTGCGTGTAAGTTACTGTAATACCATCTGTAGCCGGATTCGGTTGAGCACCGAGTGATATTGTTGTGTGCGTTCCATCTTCATCAACGCCGGTCGACATACCCTCGCCGGTTAAATGTACTTTGACAGACAAACTTGAGTTATTGTTATAGATGACAGACATATCGGCTCTGTATGTTCTCGAAGTTATCGCCGGTTGCGGAGTAAATCGCACTATAATCTTCTTGGTCTCTTTAGGTGCAATTACAAGTCCTGCTACACCGTTGGGCAGAGTAAAGTTCATGGCATCTTGCCCCGAAATGACAACATCCGTTACCTCACAGGGTACCGTACTGGTATTTTGGAACTCCACCGCAGTATCAATAGCATTAGAAGTTATCCCAAAATTAACTGTATCCTTCAGTGCTGTCAATTTCGCCACGGCCACCGGCACATAATTTTCAATCCATGCAAGTGACCTATTAATCATAGAATTACGCACGGCTGTATTAATGATAATTCCGGGATTCATGGAGAAATATATCATGCGGGCAGTGGGCGCTTCATAGCGAATGCCGCCTACCGAATCATTGACTGCCGAGGCATGCCGAAGGAAGGGTGTCACGCCGGCCTTGAGCGGCTTTTTCATTGATAAGGTATAAAAGGCATAATTTGCTTTAATCGAACAGCTGTCGTTGATACCGTCGGATATCGTATCTCCTGCCACGCCGGCCACTTTAAAAATCTGATCGCGGATTACTTTGCCCGTGTAGCTCGCGCCGAACATATCAAACATCGGTCCGCCGCCGTTAAAATTGGCAAAATTAGTCACAAATTCTCCGGAAATAATCGACGAAACCCCTTGATTCATCATGCTGGTAATAAAGGCGAATTCTTTTACATCCACGGCTCCGCTATCGGCACAATTCCAGATAATCTGCTTCATATTCGGAAAGAGAGAATTATACCGAATGATATTCGAAGGAGAAATTTCTACATATTTTTTGCCGCCGGTCCGCGCCTGAAGTGCTGAATTATAAGGTTCATTGCGGAGTGTCGGATTATCAATAACCAAAAATCCCTCCGCTTCTTTGGCCACAATCGTGATCGGCGTGCCGCTGAAGGCACGTCCGCCCGCACCGGATTCTTTGAAATTCACCAGCACTTCGCCGGATCCTATACTCGTTCCTCGGGTCAGGCGAATGGTCACTTCCCGCGACGTACCGGGCTCAATCGTAAAGGTCGCCGTCGGGTCGCTGACAGAGAGGGTCCAATCGGCCGGCGTACGGGTAGATTTTGTAACGCTAAACCCTTCATATGCAATTGGAGTAGCGCTAATATTAGAAACCACGACTTTTGTTTCCACAAATTCATTCGCATTCTTCGCGGCAAAGACCGGGGCGACCGACGGTGGATAGCTGACCGTGGTACCGACATACGCACCAATCGTACCGGTGACGGTCGTCGCACCTTGAATGATTTCGGATGTGGCATTATTCTGTAAGAAAGCAACGGCCGTTAACTGCTCGAAATTCCATAAATCACCTTCTTCTGCCTTGTAAGATAACTCGAATGTCTTGGTTCCGCCGGCAGGAATCGTCACCGGAGTGCCATTGATATCGGGCAGCATTTTCAGCATTGCATCGGGAAATTCTTTCGAGCCGTTCCAATGCTCGAGCGTCTCGGTATAATCAGGTGGCAAGAGCGGTAATTTCTCCAATTTCAAATCATGCACCGTCACCGCTGTCTGCAAGGTATAATTATCGAGCGCAATATCGGAGCGCACTGTGACTTTTACCTTGATGTTATTCTTATCGGTCTTATCCTGTTCGACAGTCATCCATACCGGCCAGACCAGACTCTGACTGAGCTTGACGGCCTCGCGGACTTTGTTGCTGTCCGTCGGATCGACATTGATATGCCCGTTGAGACGGGCTGCAGGCATCGCCGACCCCACGGCATAATAATCATTCCTTCCTTTATTTTCTGCAACATTAGCCGTATAAAACGGATCGCCTTTGTAGGGTATCGGCTGATGATACCGCACAGCAACCACACCATTGGACAAAAGCACAATCGGCTTGAGAGCGGCCTCTGCAATAAGGCACGGTGTGCAGGTCGCACTTGTGTATTCTTCAATCACCACAAGGCGTTTTGGTAATTGCGCCGATAGATTCGATGCCATTGCCAGTGCCATACATGTGGCGCAGAACAGTATCAGTTTTTTCATCACAGATTCCTTTGCGTAAATAGATTAAAACGTTATTTTTATTCTCAATTGTTTGGGTAAATGTCAATGCAATTTATGCGGTCTGCTCTTAGAACCCATAGGTTATAAAATACCTCTCCGGTCTTGCGTGACAGTTGGTTCGGTATGCTAGAAATAGCTTCGCTTCCGCATCTCCCCTCCGCCGTTTGCCTCCACCGGCCGGGGCCGTGAGCGCAGCCGACGGGTCGCCGTCCAAGCCGCCTGAATTTCATTGAACTTCAGCAAAATTACAAACCATTCACCACGCAAAAAAGTGTATTTCATATTTTACGGTAATTCACCGCTGAATTGTTCACACGCGGCAAGTAATCGCGAAGAAAGCCGTAATTTTGGGGTCAATACATACTTCTGTCCATTCATCCAATCCTATCCCAACGTCATGGAAACTACTCCTAACATCAAAATAGCCGTTCTCGGCGCAGGCCACCTCGGCAGCATCCATACACGCCTTTGGAAAACAGCAGACCATGCTGAGCTCATCGGTATTTACGAACCCAACCAAGCGCAGGCACAAAAAGTCGCCGGTGACAACGGCGTTCGGGCCTTTGACTCCGTAGCCGAGGCAATCGAACTCGCCGATGCAGTAACGATTTCAGCGCCGACATCGGCGCATTATGAGCTTGCCGTTCAGGCAATTACCGCCGGCAAACACTGTTTTATCGAAAAACCCATCACCGCCACCTACGTCGAAGCCGAAGCGCTCATCGCTCTCGCCCGTGAAAAGAATGTACTCGTGCAGGTCGGTCATGTCGAACGCTTTAACCCCGGGCTTGCGGCACTCCACGGATATCATATCGCTCCCCTTTTTATCGAAGCGCACCGCCTCGCACAGTTCAAGCCCCGCGCGACGGACGTATCGGTCGTCCTCGACCTGATGATCCACGACATCGACATTGCGCTCTCGCTTGTGCAATCGCCGGTGGTTAGTATTGACGCCCACGGCGTGGCAGTCCTTACCGAAACGCCGGACATCGCCAACGCGCGCATAAAATTCGCCAATGGATGTGTAGCCAATCTAACGGCTTCCAGGATTTCAGCACAGCCGATGCGAAAGATGCGCTTATTTCAAAAGGATGCCTATCTGTCGGTTGATTTTGCGAAAGGTTCGGTCGAGGTGTATCGGATATTGGACGCTGGCGAGGAGACCAGCGCGGCTGTACCTGCGATGATGCTTGGCAGCATTGATGCGGGTTCGGTGAAGAAGTCGATTGTCTATGAGCAACCCATTTCCCCGGCGGTCAATGCCATTGCCGAAGAACAAAAAGCGTTTATCAATGCGATACTCGGTCATTCCCCTATCGCCGTCAGCGCGGTCGATGCAGCCGAAGCGCTACGTATTGCCGAGGCAATAGCACATGCAATCGAGCAGAGTAGGGTGTAATGATTTCTGTTCCCCCCGAGAGTATCGCTTCCGAGCGATACCCTCGGTTTCCTCGCCTCGATACACGCAGAGAAGATCACAAAAGGTCTGCCCCCGAGCCGCTCGCGAAGAAGCGAGGGGCTCGGGTACATTGACCAAAAACCGAGGGCATCGCGAAGACGCGATACTCTCGGAAGACGAACACAATTCAACTGTGACCAAAAACCGAGGGCATCGCGAAGACGCGATACTCTCGGGAGAACTACCTCCCAATCGCCGCATTTACACACCTCAACGCTGCTTCTAACGACCCAAAAGTTGCTTCTAACGACCATACACCCTGCGTCGGACAACCGGAAAGTTGCTTCTAACGACCATGCACCCTGCGTCGGACAACCGGAAAGTTGCGTCGGACAACCAAAAAGTTGCGTCGGACGACCATGTACTCTGCGTCGGACAACCGAAAAGTTGCGTCGGACAACCGAAAAGTTGCGTCGGACAACCGAAAAGTTGCGTCGGAAGACCATACACTCTGCGTCGGACGACCGAAAAGTTGCGTCTTACGACCCGAACCACTGCTGCGAACAATCTGAACTATGCATCGACCACGCTCAAACCACCCAGGAAAACAAACTCCCTCCTGACTAGACTCCAGCTTCAGCTGGAGAAAAAAGAAAACCAAGGTATTCGGCTTTAGCCAAATCTACACCTGCTGATAACTGTAAGTATTCATAAACCATGACTTGTGATGACTTTAACGGGCAATGTAAATTTTTAAGCGGTTCTGGGTGTTTTTATGCAAATATTCTTTGGTTATAAACAGGTATTCCCTTAATTTACGAGCAATTCATACTATTCACACGCAGAACTTCATGGCAATTCAACGTTATCAACTACCGGCAACCGATTTCATAATATTCAAGAGCTTTTGCATGAGTATTTCGATGACCGATTTTGCTTGATTGGTTGCTTCACAAACACCTATCCAAACACGGTATTCCTACCCGGCATCTAATCATTAAATGACGACTTACCATACCTGACATATTATCTTAAAATTAATTATTATCAATCATTAAAATAGGTTCTTCAATGAAAAAGCAGAGAATTCTATCCATTCTACTCTTCGGATGTATTGTACTCATGAGTAGCAACCTCTATGCGGTACAAGATTCGATTATCCCACTTACCGCCAAGACAGGTTGGCAAGAAACTTATAATAAAATACAGCGTGACTATGGTACTCCAACATTATTTAAGGCATACCCTGAAAAAGAAATAGATATACTTGATACGTTGTTGTGTGCAGATACTATTTATAGACCAGACGATCTTACATCCCGATATTGGAAAGGCAAGGCATACAAATGGGTATATGAATGCAGAATAGCTGAACTAAGTAAGGATAGCATGTATAAGATTACCGTCCATCTTGAAAGAATGAAACCGCCTTTTATTATTAAAGAAACAATCTACAAACCAATAACTGAATTCGCCGATACGGTAGGAATCGCAGAGGACTCATGGTTTGATAGTGATTCGATTTATAAAAGTTCAAAAACTCAATGGCCGATAATGCGTTCTATTTACTTAAATCGGAGTTTACCAGAGTCGTACAAGCCGGATTCTGACAAAGTAAGGACAATGTGGAATATGGAAGAACTCAATAGTATGGGTGAACGTGTCGGGTGGTTGAGTTGTGATGCAAGAACAGGTGAGATACTAAGATCAGGCGTTGTTTATGTTACCGAGCCCCCAGAAATAGAGTTGAATGGTGCAAAACTCACCCCAAATCCTGTTTCCAATTCCTTCTCTATTATCGGGATAGACAATATCTTATCGGTGCGTATATTGAATACACTAGGAAGAGAAGTAAAGCAACTACAATTGGTGCATGGTCAAGTGAATGTCGATGTATCAGACATTGCACCGGGTGTATATTTTGTGCAGATGCGCGCTGCGAGCGGGATGATGACCACGTCGATGGTTGTATGTAGATAATTTCCATCCGGTTCGGTAACAACCAAACCAAACATTCGACCTCACTGAAGTCGTGAATTCTTGGGGCGGCACGTTGCTATAAATGTTCGATCTCGCTGAGGTCGTTGCTGCATGGATGGATAAAAGATGTTTGACCTCAGAGAGGTCAAATGTTTGTAGCAAAATGGACACAAAAGAAATTACGACCTCAGAGAGGTCGAATGTTTGTAGCAAGATAGATACAATAGAAGTTACGACCTCAGAGAGGTCGAATGTTTGTAGCCGGATGAACAACAAAGAATGTACGACCTCAGAGAGGTCGAATGTTTGTAGCAAGATAGATACAATAGAAGTTACGACCTCAGAGAGGTCGAATGTTTGTAGCCGGATGAACAACAAAGAATGTACGACCTCAGAGAGGTCGAATGTTTGTAGCAAGATGGAAACATTAGAATGTGCGACCTCAGAGAGGTCGAATGTTTGTAGCAAGATGGAAACATTAGATTGGACGACCTCAGAGAGGTCAAATGTTTGTAGCAAGATGTACAAACAAGAAATTACGACTTCAGAGAGGTGGAACCTTTTGGTAATACTTACGCATTCTATGGACAAGCAGTACGTTCCATCGGTATGTATTGACGGTCAGTTGTATAGAGTCGTGCTTTAAATAGTAATATTACACACTCTATACAGCATTTAAAGCTATCTTTGTTTTCAGATAGTTACAACACATATATTTTTTGTTTTATTAATTTAACGTTGTACGACCCTAAGCAACTGACCGAACTAGAAATAAAGCAACTGAAAGGACAATTAAAATGAAAAACTTCTTGATTATTATATCTTCTATATTTGCATCTCTGTTTACTTTTTCTTGTAGAGACAACAGTGTAGAAGCACCAGCACCAAGCCAAGTAACTCAAATTGAATATAAGTGGAGCTCCATGCTTGGAAGTCAGTTATGCATTGGCAGAAAGGACAGCTTTCATTTTATTGAAACTTTTAAGGTATTTGATCCCTCACCGATAAGAGACTCTTTACATAGTGATACATCAGTCTATTCCAAAAATTATCTTGACTCTCTTCTATCTTTATTTGATGTACAAGAAGCATGGAATCTTAATGATAATAGTAAATATCCTGATTCTAAACTGACAATAACAGCTTTAGTTCCAGCTTCAAATCCAACATTACCTGACGAAGAAAAAATCAAGGTAATTAAATTCGAAGATACGCCAAGTGCTATAAAACTACTAATCCAAAAATTGAATAATTCAAGTAAACCATTAATAAAAAGGTAGGAGAAGAATATGAAAAAAAAATGGATTGCTATTCTCCCTTTGTATCTACTTCGCATTATTTAAACGTCCGGTCGGTTGCTGCAACCGACCGTCAACACATACCGCTAAAAGGTCTGCTGGATAGATATATCTACAGTCTATATGATGCACTCTCATAGTGCAGAGATACTTGTACATTGTCAACGGTATCGTACTCAAGGTATGCTTTGCTTGGATTCATACGGCTGTAAAGCATTCACATGCAAGACGTTTCAAATGTATGTTGTTACAGTCAGTTGTAGCAACTGACTGGACTGGAATTCTATATACTACTAACAACTTGATAACATGAAACAGTTTTCCTGCGTGGTTATAATATTCATTAATTGTTTGTATTTACTCTCCGCCCAACCATCTGTTGTAACTGAAGAGCTGTGGAGCCGCCCCGCCTCGAATGAATGGTATCCTTTCCATATATCCCTTTCACCGGATGGTAAATATGCTTCATATCTTAGTGACAAAGGGCATTATTGTCATATCGTTGATATTAAAACAAGTAAACGAATTCGTACAGTCAGGGATACAATCATTAGTGCATTTGGCACATTTGATGCAATGTTTACGAAGATGGTATTTTCTCCTAACTCACGCTTTATGGCTTGTCAGCTTAATGTAAATGGAACACGTTTCAAAATTATGTCTTGTGAAACCGGTGGAATACTACGAACATTTATTCCCGATAACCCGGCACAAAATTTGGATATACTTGCTTTCTCACCGGATGGTTCGCGTATCGTATTTGAAGGCGACAGCACTATTTATGAATGGGATTGGAATACTGGTACGCTCTCACACAAATTTGACCATATCCTGTCCCATTGGGCATATATAGGAGACTATTCATCTGACGGGAAGTACTTGGTTGCTACCGATAAAAAGGAGAATGTTACGGTGATACGAATGGATGACGGTAAGGTAGTTTGTTCTTTCAAACCATTTCCTAACGAAAAGGGTACAGAAATAATAGATATTACTTTCTCTGCGGACGGGCAAACACTCATCATTTTGGGCAGTGGTAAGTATATTTTTTCCTATTGGGATGCTATGAAAGGTGAATTTAATAGAGGTGTGTCGAACCCCGGGTTCTTTTGTGGTAAAATATCAGCTAACCGTAAAACTGTAGTAACGAACAATTATGATAATATGGTTTGGGATGCAGAAAAAGGGGTGTTATTAAAAACATTTCCAGTGTATAATGATTTGCCAATAAATAACAATAGGTTCGCATCAACATTAGATATAAATGAAGAAGGAACATTAGCAATAATGTATACAGGATATTCTGGTTCTTCGGCAAGTGAAGTTGAAATTTATGACATGGAGATAGGTAAGTTACTTACAGAACTCACTGGAATAAAAACGACATATTTGTCATTTAACAAACAAATTTCAGTTGATGATACTAAAATTATTGGTGTTGGCGCTTCAAAATTTAAAGAATTGGATATAAACACAGGACGAACCCTTTACCGCTTTGACAATGTACCCTTTAGCAGTTTTTCAAGTGTTGCACATTCAATGGTTTCACCTGCAATTGTTGGCAGTATAGAAGACACTATCTACTTATATGATACTATTACTCAGTTACCAGTATCTATTGGAGTTCCAGGGAAATATATCGATGGCGTCGAGTGGAGTAACAACGGAAAATATATAGCGTTCCGTTACCATGACTTAGAAGTAACTGACCATGATAATTACCATCCCGGGATTGGTGTAATAGATACAAAGACAAAACAAATAGTCAAAATGAAGGACTTGACTAAATTGATACCCACGAGTTGGTCAGGAGTCTCGGTGATTGAAGATATTTCAATTTCGCCTACAAGTGATCAAATGATAATAATGAGTGGTATTTATGCAATAGTTACCTTACCAGATTTACGGCTTATTGAGTATGATAATCCTGATATTTCAGTATCGGCAATTCGATTTGCACCAGATAGTACGTTATTACTTGCAGGGAGTGAAGGATGGATGCGGCTGAAGAAGACGCAAAAGACTTGGAACACCATTGATGAATTCAGAACGCCTCCTTATCCCTATGTTCCAACCGGTTATGACTTTTGCAGGCCGTATGCAATTTCACCCGACACACGATATTTTGCGGTTGGTTCAATGGGATGGGATAATTCTAGAATTGACAGTTTGATTATCGTGTGGGATATTATAAATAAAAAAGAGATCGCACGCTTTCATAGTGGTATTCCTCATGCCTACTTAGCTTTTTCGCCAAATAACAAACGTTTGGTAAGCTTAGAATATGATGGTACTATATGTGTTTGGGATATTGAACAAGCCACGACTGAAGTTGAAGAATCAGCTCCGCTCCCATCGACACCATTTACATTGAATGTACTTCCCAATCCCGCAACTGACCATATAACTATCCAATGTCCGACTAACGGTGTAGTGACTATGCGAGATGTATTCGGAAGAGCGGTAATCGAGGAAATAGTGGTATCAAATGGTAAAGCAACTATTTCCACAATAGACTTCCAGTCCGGTCAATACTTTGTGGAATATACCGACAATAAAGGAATGGTGACAGTTAATAAAGTATTGATATACAAATAACCTACAAGGAATCGAGAATGAAAACCACACTACTATTTTTGCTATGCTTTATAACAGCATCTGCCACAACACTCGCTCAAGCAATCCATTGGGAACGGCTCCCCGAGTATCTTGGTGGTACTCATGTATCTTTTGCCATCAATGACACTTATCTTTTTACTGGTTCTTGGGAAAAAGGAGTGATGCGTACTTCAGATAAAGGTGAATCTTGGGAAGAGGTAAATGAAGGGCTTCCCAATATTAAACCGATAAACAATGATTACCGGATTACGAGCATACTTATTCATGTTGGCAAATTATTCGCCGGAACAGATAGCGGCAAGGTATATCGGAGCTCAGATAATGGGGATACTTGGGTAGAGGTGAGTAAAGGATTACCACGTTATGGAATTCGAGCATTGGGTTCGATAGAGAATGTGTTACTTGCCGGAACACTCGGCGGAGGAATATATAAAAGTACTGACAATGGCGAATCGTGGATTCCATCCAATAAAGGATTGACTATCAAAGACCCGGCCGATTCTCTCATTTTTACATTTGCAACTAAGGATTCGACTATCATTGTAGGTACACAACATGATGGAATATTCCGAAGTACAGATAAGGGAGAAACATGGACAAGCCAATTTGAGATAAGCCCTCCTATAACGCAACTGACAGCAAACAGTACAACATTTTATGCAGGATCACATTTTTATGGTGCATACCGTAGCGTAGATGATGGAATAACATGGGATGAGATTAATGAAGGATTACCAAGCGATGGCATGGTAGAGGCGATATTTGCGACAGAAACGAATGTTTTTCTTGGATTGCAGCCATCAGGCGATAAAGGAGTCTTTCATAGTGTAACCAATGGAGATAAATGGACAGCAGATGAAGAACTTACTAATATTTATGCAAATAATTTTACGGCTATCGGGAAAACGATTTTTGCATGGACGACTAGCGGATTATATCGAGGAGAGATTCCCGTTGGTCTCGAAGAAGCTACCCTATTAAGTATGCACATCACCCCCAATCCATCGTCTGAATATTTTAGTGTTCGGTATGACGGCATTGGTACTGTCGCTCTCCGCGATATACTTGGAATACTACGAAGTCCTGTAATATCAATTAATAATAGCGAAGCCAGAATTCCTATTGGGAATGCTCCATCGGGTGTGTATTTTGTGGAAATTCGAGATAACAATGGTAGCTATAGTATGACTAAAGTAATGGTTAATCATTAAGTTCTAATTCCTTTACGGTCGGCAGTTTCAACAGAACTCTAACACGTCCCCCTGAAGCATACAGAGCATACGGTACGCGATTAAACAACCTAACCAAACATTCGACCTCACTGAAGTCGTGAATTCTTGGGGCGGCACGTTGCTACAAATATTCGACCTCGCTGAGGTCGTTGATGCATGGATGGATAAATGATGTATGACCTCAGAGAGGTCAAATGTTTGTAGCAAGATGGGAACAGAAGATTGGATGACCTCAGAGAGGTCGAATGGTTATTGCAATATGGGAACAGAAGATTCTACGACCTCAGAGAGGTCAAATGTTTGTAGCAAGATGGACACAAAAGAAATTACGACCTCAGAGAGGTCGAATGTTTGTAGCTGAATGTACAGAAAAGAGTTTACGACCTCAGAGAGGTCGAATGTTATGGTATTACTTAAGTCAGCTTTGGGCAAGCAATACGTTCCAACAGTAGAAAGTGTCGGTCAGTTGTAACAGCTAACCGAACAAGAAATTACGAACCAAACAGAGAATTCACAATCGAACTACTCCCCAACATACTGAAAAGGAACAATTATGAACTGTATTACAATACTACTCACGCTACTAATAATAAGTACTTCATACTACGCAGCAAATGCTCGTGAAAAGCATCCCTTCCCTCCGGAGTTTTATGCGCAGCAACAACGTGATGGAAAGGCACCGCCTTCTATCCTTGCTTCGCATCCTGATGATATCTATTGGACGGATGTGTCAACAAAATCCGGCGGACTTCTTGATTTTGTTTATCAGCTAAAAGTATATAATGGTGTCTTGTACGCGTTAGGATTAGATGTGAACCAATTTGCGGTTATCGGACGCTATACAAAGAAAGACGGCTGGAGTATTATATGCGATATCGATGTTAATGGCGTTATATCAACATTTTCGGTCGATGATGATAATATCTATGTTGGTGGAAACTTTACATCGGTTGATGTTCAAAAAGTGTCGGCAACAAACATCGTACGATTTAACAGAAAAACTAAAACTTGGTTTCCGATGGGAAATGGACTATCTAACCCAAGCAACCCTGATGATAGTAAAGTTATCGAGTATATTGAGGTATATAACGGAATAGTCTATATTCAGGGACGGTTTACGGTAACAGGTAATACCGTTTTAACAAGAAATACCGTCAAGTGGGACGGTACAAGATATTATGAATACGATGACTTTAGTTATGCCTCATCATTACCTTATAATAATTTACTAATCAATTTTGGTTTTAACTGTAATACTACTAACAATTTTCGTAGTTACTTTGAAACATGGGATGGAAAAAAGGTCGTTTCACAAACGAAGGAAAGCACATTTGATATAGCTACAGTAGGAGTTACATACGGTGATGGATTCGGTATTGACACAAAAAATAATTACTACTATAAAAGCCGATATCAGCGTGTATCGCCAGTAGATTCTAATGTTATCGAAATTGGTACTTGCATATCCGGATATATTGACAATACCTGGAAACTCATAGGCGATACGAATTGGAATTTATCGAGTTTGCAAGTTGAGAATACCGTAACAGAGGTTGATGGAGATGGTCAGGTTTTTGTTGCAGGTATCCTTCGAGATGGCATCGGTACAGATAACTTGCTTAAAAGTAGCTATATGCAAATTGTAGTATGGAATGGTACATCGTGGAGTTCACTTGGAAGTGGGGTATCAAGGTTTCCTCGGATTTCGACTATTAAATACTATGATGGAGAAGTATATATAGGAGGATTTGGAATGACAACAGCCGGAGATAAACAGACCTACGGTTTCGCTAAATGGAGTAAAAAAATGACATCTACTGTCGATGAACAGCCTCTAACTACCATCCCTGAAGTCCATCTCTCCCCCAACCCGGCAGGCGACCACATAACCGTCGAGCTTGACAATGAATCGAATGACTGTACTATCACACTTTTCGACCTCTATGGTTCGAATGTTGGGACGTATCGTTTGGATGGTAAGCGTTCTACTATCAATACCGATTTTCTTTCGAGTGGAGTTTATACCTTGCGTGTGCAGTATGGCGGTAGAATTGCATCGACGTCGATGACGATTATTAGGTAGAGACGTAGCATGCTACGTCTCTACAGGGGATTACGATCAATTATTGAATATAAATAAATTACGTGCAAACGTAGAGACGTAGCATGCTACGTCTCTACTGGGGATTACGATTACACGTTGACCATACATTTTCCGGGCTGACGTAGAGACGTAGCATGCTACGTCTCTACAGACAATTACGATAAATTATTGAACACAAATAAATTACGTACAAACGTAGAGACGTAGCATGCTACGTCTCTACAGAAGGCACATTGCTACAAATATTCGACCTCGCTGAGGTCGTCGCTGCATGGATGGATAAAAGATGTTTGACCTCAGAGAGGTCAAATGTTTGTAGCAAGGTGGACACAAAAGAAATTACGACCTCAGAGAGGTCGAATGTTTTGGTGATGCTAAATGGTCAGTTTTCAGAGGAAAGAACACAGTACGGAAGTTGAGTACGGTGAATTGATATAGATTCACAAAAGACAACAACCATTCCTAAAAGTAATTACATGATATATACATCAAGGAGCTACCCATGCGAAAAATTCTACTACCCATTGTCGTATTGATACTCGGTTTCCTTCCAACTTATGCCGACGTGACGGTTGAAAAGAACACACTCAAAGCCGGACTTTTTCTCACCTCTGCATCGTACAAGAATACGGTTTGTTTCTTAGGTTATAGTAACGCAGGTCGGTTCGTTGAGTATTTTGATGGGCAGCGTTGGACTACAATTCCCTTATATTACAAAAATCAGCATGGCACCAACGACACCATCACTCACAATTGGTACACCGGGAAAGGACTCGCCTTTGATTCTACAGGACATATTTGGCTGTGCGCAGATAGGGGTATCTATCAGTACGATGGTACGACGTGGATAAAACATGCTATTGACGATGAATTTGCTTATCAAAGACAATACACCAATATCGTATTTGCTCCGAATGGAAGTGCTTATGTTACAGCAGAATACCCCAAACTATATGCTTATCAAAACGGAGTAAAAGTCGTCGATAGATATACCACCATGCTGATGAAATTTGATGGCACATCGTTTTCTATCATCGATTCAACGGAAGGCGGACTGTCGGGTTTAGGAACAGATGGTGGGTTCTACCTTTTGAAGAATGGAAAACTGCTTGTGCATCTCTTTTATCCCGGGAATCGAGCGTATTATACCAATAATCTCTCTATCTATGATACGCATAATAATGATGCAAAAACAATTCAAACACTCTATAATCCTCATTTCTTGAGAAGTGACGACAAATTTAAATACAGTGTGTATGTCAATGATATATTTGAAGATAAAGTCGGTAACGTATGGTTTTCCTTGTCAGGCAATTCACAAACTGATTATGGCGCAGTGGTTTGGAAGAATGATACTACGTGGGATGTGGTGAAAGGTCCCATGCGCTATAATTCTTTTGGTCAAGATCCGCCGGGTGATTCAGTCTATTATCCGATTAGTGCTATAAAGCAAGATATCAACGGTCAAATGTGGATTGGTGGAGCTATTGTCCTAAACAAAATACTCCCGGATTTGACCCTACAGCAAATGGATAAGGTCGATTTTTTTGATAAATTAATGGTTTATTCAACCACTTATTCACCAACGAGCACCTATTTTGAAGTGGATTCAATTGTTAAATACATATCTGATATTTCATGCAATTGCTTGGTAAATAACTATTCACCAATGCACCCTGCAATTATCAGCGCGATGGAAACAACCGATGATGGGAGTGTATGGTTTGCTATTGATAATTTAGGAGTGATTCGTTACAAACCGCTGGTCTCAGGAGTTGACAATGAAGCAGCGACACGTGATGAACCCTTTACTCTTCATTCACCGGGCATGAGTACAAATGATAAGGAATATACGATATCATTCACTACTCCCTTTTCAATGAAAGGTATAGCGTTGTATGATGTTGGAGGTAATAGGATTTATTCTGAAAACAGCAATCAAACAGATGCAGTACAGTATCAGGTAACGTTCCCGGAGAATATTTCCGGCGGAGTCTATATTCTCGCAGTACTTGGTAAAGACAGAACATATTGTAGAAAAATACTGGTGAGGTGAGGTGACTCTGGGATACGGCTCTGAGAGCGTGTGTTCTACTTTGAAGTCCATAATTCATTCGCTAAAAAAATCACCGAGCCGCTCGCGAAAAAGCGAGGGGCTCGGTCAGCATGACCAAAAACCGAGGGCATCGCGAAGACGCGATACTCTCGGGAGAAGGAAGCGCCATTTCATTCCGATGAAATAAGCTCCCCCTGACTAGACTCCAGCTTCAGCTGGAGAAAAAAGAAAACCAAGGTATTCGGCTTTAGCCAAATCTACACCTGCTGATAACTGTAAGTATTCATAAACCATGACTTGTGATGACTTTAACGGGCAATGTAAATTTTCAAGCGGTTCTGGGTGTTTTTATGCAAATATTCTTTGGTTAGTTTCTTTCAATACCGTAAGTTACACCCAACCACACCGGTTTTCACAAAGCTCTTGTGGTACAATGATTCTGTATCGTTACAAAGGAACCAAACAGCATGAACATTATTCTTTCGATGATTCTTTTCTCTTTCTTCGGATGTGCAACTATCCTTCACGCCCAGATTAAAACGTTCGATGTAAAACGCCCTCTTATTCAAGGAGAGCCCGGTTACCTCGGTAATCCCCAAAGAATATCCCCTACTCGGACAATTGCATTGGCAGGGAATTGGAAGGGTGGAACCTATATCGTTACTTTAAATAATGATGGTATTATAGAGAATTCCAAAGATATAAATATTCAACAAGGTATGTACGAAAGCTATTACCAGTTTTACGGTACTATGCTCGTCTATATTACGACAGAATTAGCTCCGAGTCAACAATCTTCACCAGAGAAAAACCGACTTCGCATTGTAGTCTTTGATTCAAATCTCGTCGAAAAAAGTGATAGAATATTAGATTCTGCAATAACAGGTTATCCTACTGATTTCGATAAAAACATTCTCTTTCATGCAATCAAGTTGCAAGATTCAACGATTCTCGTTACTCTCTCCTCGCGGGTAAGCACGAAGGATAATAGCACAACATTTATTCATTTATCTAGATCCGGGGAATTTATAAATAGAATCACGAAACATTATTCAATACCCTATGTATCGTATGTACCTATTCTTCAAATGCTATCTGGCAAAATACTATTTGTCAGATCAATTCTCAATCAAAGTACTGGATTCGCCAGTCAATCTATTTGCTTGTCAGATACAGCGTTTACAATTGATAATCATCCGATAATCGATAGCGCTACTTTTGATGGAATTATCTCAACTAGTGATGGAGGAGTATTATGGGCAAGCTATTTTTATGAATTCGATACAAATACCTACCCTAATGGTACCGCAATAGTGAAGTATGACAAAAATTTTCAAAAACAATGGACAAGCTATGTACCGGGTGATTCGTATAGTAAACGGTTACAGCTCATCGAAAGCCGTACTGGCGGATACTATATAACTACTTCTGGATACGATACTTCTTTAACAAAAATGCACCCAAAAGTGTTTTCTTTTTGCTTCCTAGATATTGTACTATCCCGTCTTGATACATCAGGTAAAGTCAAATTTTCTGCATTTTATGGTAGTGAGTTTTGCACAGAATCTCCGGATTTTTTATTAGAGGATCTCGATGGTGGTTTAGTAATTGCCGGGGGGTATAATCAATCTCCATATCCGAACTGTGAATATTTATGTGACGAAAAAAGTTCTGTTTGGCTCTTCAAAGTAGATTCTCTCTGCGGTCCGGCAAAAAAAATAGTCGGAGTCAATGAAAAGAACGAAACAACATTTGGTATGAAACTCTTCCCAAATCCAACTTCCGGCATACTGACCGTTGAACTTGGGAAAGCAGGATATTATACAAGTGTAGAAGTTCTTGATTTGCAAGGTCGCGTGCTATATTCCTCTCCTATCGAAGACAGCAAACAGCAGCTTGCAGGGGTCGATATATCGGGATTTGCATCGGGTAGCTATTATTGCCGTTTGAAAGCTCCTCAGAATTTGATTGTTCGTCCCTTTGTCATTCAGAAGTAGTTATTACGTGCTCGGGCAACCCACCCCGAGCCGCTCGCCAAGAAGCGAGGGGCTCGGAAGAAAAAACAAAAGCCCTGCTTATCACTCGACAAGCAGGGCTTTTATATGTATCACAACGACTTATTTCTTACCGTACTCTTTACCGTTGATTCTGGCATAGGTCAGCAGAAAGGTCGGGGATTCTCCGGTCATTCGTACCGTGCCGACCATCGGCGCTATATTCCGGAAATAATCGCCGTCAACATGCACGGAGGAATTAATCGTGCTCACACAATTGCGGAAGGTCGATGCAGGCGTTTCAAATGTTTGGTCACGCGCAACAATTATCTGATAATACGGAGTCATTTGCCCGGTGTCCGCCTCGCCATAGTCGGCGTAGAGTCGTTCTTCATTATTTTTCCAGCGGAATACCTTCGTTTTTTCCGTTCGATAGAAGGATGTATCAGCGAAAGGATCACCGGTATGCGTGGTGATTATTCTGAAATAGTTAGCGTTATTGATTGATACTTGTGAATCACACACATCATACCGCATTCCGTTTACGGCATATTGATACTGCCATTGATCACCAATATGGAGCGGGAAATACACATGTGCGGCGGTATCAGTATTCACCGGTGCGGCGGTATCACTACAGGACGGCAGGCTACAGGCCAGAAGTACAAAAAGAACGGCAAGTGTTTTCATTGTCACGTTTGATGGTTGGTTGAAAAATTAATATGCCAAACGTCTGCAAGAGAGATACGTAACAGAGATACGTAACGGCGCGATACTCACCGCACACATCATCGCTGAAATGACCGCTGTCAGTCGAGCTTCCGATGCACCGACGTAATCACTCCGAGCACCCGGAAATCATCATGCTCGCGGATGTAGAGCGGCTCGTACTTCGGATTCTCCGCACGGAGGATCGGATGACCCTCTTCGGTCGCGAGTAAACGCTTGATGGTCAGATCACCATTGACCCAGGCAGCAACAATACTTCCCGTGCGCGGCTCAATACTGCAATCGATAACAAGCATATCGCCTTCGAAAATCCGCGCGCCCGTCATGCTGTCGCCCGTGGCGGTCACCGAATACGAGTCCTTGGCATTCGGTACCCAATATTTACTGAAGTGAATCTCTGTTTCGATATCGTCACTCACCGGACGGGCGGGAAATGAACACGGCGCATTGGCAGAAAAATGGAGCAGAATTGTTCCATCAGACAAAACTTTGGAGAGGTTCATACAATTACAGGAAATAGAGAGAAAGTATTCGTTGATTACCGGCGCAAAACTACTTATTTTTGCTCAATTCGCAAACGAAAAATATGGCTACGCTGTAAATCATTTCTCAGGTCAATTATTCTCCGAACTCCATGGATGGGACTGCACAAGAAATAGCTCCGGTATCGGAGGAAGACCCGCTGAAACTCATCGCTCTGGCAAAAGATTATTTCGCTCGCTCGAGTTTTGACGAAGCAATCGCCACCTCGGAGTACATTCTCCGCCACTGCCATCCTTCTTCGGACATTCTTCCCCGCATCCACGCACTCAAGCTTCTCGGCGACATCGCCTTCAGGCGCGGCGAATACCTTCAGGCACTCGACACCTTCACGACGGCACTTACCCTGAGTCAAGCGCACCATCTCACCGATTTTGAAGCCACGATTTGCAGTTCGATGGGCAATATCTACCGCAACCTCGGCGATTTCACGGCTGCCTTGGCCTCTCAAAAACAGTCGCTAGCCCTTAATCAGGCGCTCAATCTCCCGCGAAGGATTGCCGGCAATCTTTCAAATATTGCCAATTTATACATCGCTCTTGCTAATTTCCCTCTTGCTCTTGAATACTCCACCGAGGCGCTCAAGCTGGCCCGGCAAACAGGTAACACGCTCTTTGAGGCAAACATCATCGGGAATATAGGTGTAATTTACAATGAACTCAAAGACTTTCCCCAAGCGCTGGCGCATTATCACCAAGCCGTTGATATCTACACGCAACTCGGGAATAAAAGCATGCTTTCCATCTTTCGGAGTAATATCGGTACGCTGTATTCTGATATTGGCCGGTATGAGGAAGCCGTTGATTATTTTGAAGAAGCTATCGCGCTCGATGAAGAGCTCGGCAACAAAGAAGGTGCAGCCAGGAATCTGGGGAACATCGGGCTCATGTATGCCAAGAAGGATTTTATAGGATTCGATGCAGCCAAAGCTGAAGAATATTTGCTGCCGGCGATTGCTGTGTTTGAAACTATAGGGTCAAAGCAATACGCACTTGAAGGTCATCTATCTCTCGCCGAACTCTTTGAAATCACCGGCAATACGGCACGTGCGCTCTTTCATCTCAAAGAGTGCCGCACGCTTGAGAAAGAAATACTCATCGAAGACGGCAAGAAGCAGGCCGAGCAATTCGACTTTGAACGTAAAATCGCAGCAGAACGTGCCCGGCTCGAAGAACGTGAAAAAGTAGTGTCTGAGCTTCAGCTGCTCAACGCCTCGCTCGAAGAAGCGAACCGGGAGAAAAATGAAGTCATTGGAATCGTCGCGCATGACCTTAAAAATCCAATTACCGGGATTATTCTCACGACGGAAACGATGGAGCGCTTTTCTGACCGATTATCACCCGAGGAACGCAGCCGGCAGATAGCGCATATTCGGGCAGCAGCCGAACGTATGAAAGCTATCGTGATGAATTTGCTCGACATACAACTGATGGAGTCGGGACGGTTCCGGGTAGCTATCGGCGAAATCCCCCTCGATTCGATCCTTGATGCCTGCCTGGCAGAATTCAGCTCTCGGGCGGCAGACAAAAATATTACCATCCGCGTCCGGAAGCCCGCTCTGCCGGTGACGGTTCTCGCCGATAGCCATGCCCTCCATGAAGTGCTCGATAACCTTCTCTCCAATGCTCTGAAATTCTCGCCCCGAGATTCGACCGTGGTGATTACCGTTACCGGTGAACATCATCGGGTTCGGATTGGCGTTCAGGATCAGGGTCCTGGACTCACCGATGAGGACAAAACGAAGCTCTTCGGGAAGTTCATGCGGCTCTCGGCACGTCCGACGGCGGGCGAAGATTCGACAGGACTTGGTCTCTCGATCGTGAAGAAATTAGTCGAAGCGATGAGCGGGAGAATATGGTGCGAGAGTGAGTACGGCGCGGGGGCGACGTTTATTTGTGAAGTAGAGAGTGTCTAATAATAGTATGGCAACCGAATGGACAACAAGGAATTACACACAATACTAGAGCAGGCGGAGGACGAATCGACCCGCGGGAATTATGCCAAGGTCGAGCAGCTTTGTCATCGGGTTCTTGCCGAGATGTCGGTGAGTGTGCCTGCGGAGGCGGACTCCAAGGCGATACATTCCCATGCATTACGATTATTTTCGGAGTCACTTTGGCGACGCGGCCGCACCTCCGAATCGCTTGGCTTTGCCGACGATGCCTTGCAGTCGGCCGAGCAGGCGGGGCTGACGGAGGAGCAGGCCTGGGCACTCGGGAATTACGGAAATTTATACTGGTATTTATCTGAGTATCCGACGGCATTGGAATATTATTTCAAGGCCGTTTCACTCTTTGAAAATGCCCGTCATACCGGCGGCATGGCGAAGTATTATGGTAATATCGGCACGGTCTATAGCGGCATGGGCGATTTTCTTCAGGCATTGGAATTTTACCAAAAAGCATTGGCACTGTATCAGGATCGTGGACAGAAAGACGGTGTGGCCGTGAATCTCGGTAATATCGGTCTTGTCTATAAACGTATGGCCGACTATACTCCGGCATTGGAATATTTCCGGAAAGCACTTGCACTGTACGAAGAGCTCGGCATTCAGGAGGGCGTGGCCCGTAATCTCTGCAATATAGCGATTGTCTATCGGAATCTTTCGGATTTCCCCCGGGCTTTGGAGTATTTTCAGAAAGCACTGAAAATTGACCGCATTCTCGACAGTAAAGACGGCATTGCCAGGAACTTGGGAAATATCGGCAATGTGTATTTTTCATTGCAGGACCTGACACAAACTCTCGAGTATTATCATCAGGCACTTGAAATTAACCGGGAATTAGGCTTAAAAAACGGCATCGCCACCAACCTGTCGAATATCGGCAATGTCTATACATTACAAGGCAAATACGCCGACGCTCTCGAGACCTATCAGACTGCCCTCGAAATCAATCAAATGCTCGGCCGGCTCGGTTCGGTCGCCGGTATTAAAAGCAACATCGGCGCCCTCTACGCCACCAAGGAGTATGAAGGGTATAATCCAGACCGGGCAGAACAGTACCTGCTCGAGGCAATATCGATCAATGAAAAGCTCGGTACGAAGCAGAATCTTTATGAGAGCTATCGCACTCTGGCCGATTTGTACCGCGAAAAAAATGAATGGGAAAAATTCGCGTTGTATTTTGAAAAATACCACCTAGCCGAGAAAGAAGTGCAGAACGAGCAGTCGAAAAAAGTGTCTGAGCGTTTTGACTACGAACGTAAAATCGCCGCCGAACATGCCCGGCTTGAAGAGCGTGAGCGGGTAGTCGAAGAACTCAAAGCACTCAATTCATCGCTCCGCGAAGCACATCGCGAGAAGAATGAAATGCTCGGTATTGTAGCCCATGATCTCAAAAATCCGCTCACCGGAATACTCATATCAGCCGAAAGTATGAAGCGGTTTTTATCCCAGCTCACACCCAATGACCTGGAGAAGCGCCTGAGCAACATCATCACGGCAGCAGAACACATGAAAGATATCATCATGAAACTCCTCGACATACAACTCCTCGAAAGCGGCAGACACCGCCTCGACGTCGAGCCGATTGACCTCGGAAAGCACCTCCTGATGTCGATTACCCGGCATAACGAACAGGCAAAAGCAAAAAATATTCGCCTTCTCCATACCGACTATAGCCGCCCCATTTATAGTATAGCCGATTCTAAAGCAATCGAAGATATTTTTGACAATATTCTTTCTAATGCCATTAAATTCTCGCCGTTCGGTTCACCAATCACCGTCACCATCACCGCCACTCCCTCCGGCACCGTACAGATACGCGTTCGGGACCAGGGACCGGGGCTCTCACCCGACGACCTCACGAAACTCTTCAGTAAATTTATGCCTTTGTCGGCAAAGCCGACGGGGGGTGAACATTCCACAGGCCTCGGGCTCTCGATAGTCAAGAAGCTTGTCGAGGCAATGAACGGCACCGTATGGTGTGAATCCACCGCAGGAAATGGTGCGACATTTATCGTTGAATTCAAAGAGTATATCTAGCAATAACGCGGCCGCACTCTTCGCCCGCTTCTCTCCCGTCGTCGATTTCTCCGTTCAAGCCGACAGTGATTTACCATTGTTCGTTTTTTCCTTTGCGTGAACGGAGGGAAAATCCTAATTTGCTGATGAATAAATCATGTATTTATAAACTTTTATTCAATACGAGGGTTTGATGAAAAATATTCGCTACTTTTTATGGTGTTTTGTCTTTGCTTCGAGTGTTTTGACACTCAGCGCTCAGACCGGAGCGGTGAAGGGCACCGTGACGGACGGTAAATCGAAAGAACCTCTTGCATCGGCAACGGTTTATCTTCAGCCGATTACTCAGCGTTCCAATGACAAAACATTGGGTAAGATTACGTCAAAACAAGGAAGTTTTGAATTTCTGAATGTACCGGTCGGCAGCTATACGCTCCGCGTGACTTATGTATCGTATGCTTCGTTTTCCAAAAGAATTGAGGTCGTCGATAAAGAAACAGCAACGGTCAATGTGCCATTACAGCTCGACGTCAAGGGCTTGAATGAAGTGGTCGTTACCGGTGTGGCCTCCCGTACGCAGAAAAGCGTAGCCGAGGTCGCCGTGTCCCGCGTCGATGCCACGGCGCTCAATGACGCCAACGGATTTCAGGATGTATCTCAATTACTTGGAGGAAAAGTAGCCGGTGTGCGTGCTTCCTCCTCCTCAGGTGCCGTTGGTCTCGGCTTCCGCTTCGACGTTCGCTCCGGTGCCGGACTCAACGGCAACGGTCAGCCGACCGTCTTCGTCGATGGTGTACGTATTGCCTCCGGTCTTTCGGACGCCGGTACCGGCGGACAGGATTTTTCGGATCTTGCACTCCTGAGCCCGGAAAGTATTGAAAGTGTCGAAGTACTCAAAGGACCCGTAGCCTCGGCATTGTACGGTACTTCCGGTTCGAATGGTGTCGTTCTTATCAAAACCAAACGCGCACTCTCCGGTACCCTCCCCAATTCGTATTCCGTGCAGTTCAAAACGACGCATGGTATCAACGAACGCCAGAACGATTATACCAAAGAATATTCTCTCGGCTATCAGGACGCCAACCGTGTCTTCCGTACGGGAGATATTTCTGCTCAAGCATTTACGCTTGCCGGAAATACATCATCATTTAATTACCTGCTCGGGTATGACCGCCGGAACGAAGAAGGTATCATCTCAACCAATTCATTTAATCGGGATGCACTCCGCGGAAATTTCACGGCATTCGCATCCGACAAGCTCACATTGAATATCAATTCAAGCTATGTATTTAGCGAAACGTATGTCCCCTATGGAGATAATACTGTCTTCGGATACCTTGGAGAGACTCTGAACTACGGCCCCAAATTCACAATCCCCGGGACGAGTATTACCGTCGGCGGCGCGTATTCCGGTCTTGACAGTATTGCCATTGCTTCGCTCATCAATGTACGTCGGCAGCAAAGCTTTACGGGTTCGGCCGAGGTCTTGTATCAGCCCGTGAAAGAACTCACCGTCCGCACCCTGCTTGGTATTAATTCGGTGGGTTCATTTTACGAACAGTATGTGCCCGCTCAGTATGATTACAGTCGCTATGGTGTAGTTCGGGGTGATATCTTCAAGTCACAATCGACTGCTAATTTTTACAATTTCGATATTTCGGCAACCTATTCGACAAAATTCGGTGAGTCTATGACATCATCAACAGTTGTCGGTATGCAGGGCTTTCTCAACAATAATTACGGAATTTCAATTGAAAAAGACAGCTTCCCATCGACGTCTATTACCTCACTCGGCTCGGGTAACCGGTATGTGGGAGGTTCGGAAACCTTTGGCGATGCCCGCTCTGCCGGGATATTCATGCAGGAAGAAATCTCCTTTGACGATACGTATTTTTTCACTGCCGGGCTGCGCAATGACTATGCTAGCGCTATCGGCAAGGACGCAGCAAGCGTCTTTTATCCGAAATTCACGGGCGCTGTTCGACTTGACCGCGCGATGGAATTACCGAGCGCTCTCAACCTCGTCAAGCTGAGATTCGGCTATGGTGCCTCGGGTATTCTTCCCGGCCCTCTCGACGGCACATCACTTCGATGGGGCGTCGTTCAGTCGGGGCACGGAGCCGGCGCTGTCATTACCACGCTCGGTAATCCTGCTCTGCAGCCGGAGACGGTACAGGAGATTGAAATCGGAACAGAAATCGAGCTCAACAATGCATATGGTATTGAGCTGACCTACTTCCGTCAATTTGCCGCCAATTCTATCTTCGCCCGTCAGCAGGCGCCGTCGGTAGGTCTGCCGGATCCGTTCCAAAATGTCGGCAGTATTGTCGGCTCGGGTATCGAAGCCAATATCTATGCAGAACTCCTCCGAACAGAAGATTATCAGCTGAATCTCAATTTCATCTATAATCATGCGACCAATGAAGTAACCGATTTAGGAGGCGCTGCCCCGATTATCAGCGGTGAAAATGTGGTGATGGAAGGATTTTCAAAAGGAGAATTTGTTTCCTTCCCGATTGTCGGCGCACTCTATGAAGCAGATGGCACATACAGAGGTCCGAAGCTCGGCACCGAACGTGTCTCCTTCGGCAAGCCGCTGGCTCCGACGAATGGTTCGTTTTCGTTCACGTTCCGATTCTTAAAAGATTTCTCGCTCTATGTCCTTACTGATTGGACACTTGGCGGTACTATTCATAATTTTACCAAGCAATTTGGTACACGTTTCGGCGCAAGCGAAGAATTTACCAAGCTTGCGACTCAGCTTGGTGTGAATCTGAACTACGGTCTCCTCCCGGATACCACCGTACAGCCGCTTCTCAAAAACAGTCTCTCCTATACCCAAGCTGCCGAGAGATTCGCGCAGCTCGACCCGACGGAAACCGGCGCGGCCGCCTATTACGAATCGTCCGACAATTTCCGTATCCGCGAGATTAGTCTGCAGTATAACATGACCTCGCTCATCGAAAGCATTCTTCCCAATACGATCAAAAGTGCTACGATTACATTTGCAGCACGCAATGTGGCAATGTTCAAAAAGTACTCCGGTCCGGATGTGGAAATTTCCACTAATGGTGCCGACAGAACGGTATCGAGGGGACAGGATTTCTTTACCCTTCAAAACCCTCGGACAATGTATGGTATGTTATCAATTGGATTTTAATTAGGAGTATAGTATGAAAAACACGAAAACATTTACCCTTCTGACTGTACTTGCAGTCGCCTCATTTCTTACAATCATCGGCTGTAAAGATTTTGTTCAGAATATCGACCCTCCGCGTGACAGCACGGAAGACATCAATTTAAATTCCGAACAGGAAATCGACTTTTTGATGAATGGCGTCAAAGCAAAATTTGCGACGACGTATGCAGAGCTCACCTGCCTGGCCGGCGGGCTGTCCGATGAGCTGATTTACGATCCGAATTTCCCCGGGGCTACGTATCCTCAATATTATGAGGTTGAATTAGGAACCATCAAGCTGAACAATAATTCGATTGAAAATGCAATCGATAATCTTGGTTCGCTCAGAATGCATGCCGACACACTCGTTGGTCGGGCACGCAAGGTGAAATTCACGGATGCCACTCTCCGCGATCAGGCATTTGCGACCGGATTTATTTATGGCGCTCTGGCGCGGTATCTCTGGGCTTCGTATTTTGGTCTGAGTGAAAATACCGGCGGCGGCGTGATTAATTCAGGTCCGTTTATTCCTTCATCAGCAATGTACAACCTCGCACTTGCGTACTTAGACTCGGCAAAAAATTACGCTCAAGGCAATGATAATCCTCTTATTTACTCGTTAATTGCCAAGATTCATCTCATTGAAGGACGCTACACGGAGGCCGGTGATGCGGCATCGAATGGCATGACTCTGAACGAAAAACCGCTCGAAGCAAAATTCTCGAAAGAAAGCGCTAATTTCTGGTATAATAATGCCGGAAAAGGTCGCACACAGTTCTTACTCAACAGACGCTATCTCGACTATACAGCGCAGGATTTCCGTGAACTCAAACGTATCGCATTCGGCAGTACACGCGGGGCAGGGAATTACATTCTTCAGGCAAAATACTTCGAGGACAAGACCCCGATTGTCGTCATGTCATGGCAGGAAAATACCCTCATGAGAGCAGAAGTCGCGTGGAGAAATTATCTTAAAACAAAAGACGAACTCGACAGCACAGCCGCCATGGACTTTGTCAACGAAGTCCGCGCTTCTCACGAGCTCGACCCCCTCGCCGTACCGCTGACCCTCGATGAAATCTTCGTTGAACGCGATAAAGAGCTTTTCTGTACCGGCGCACGCCTCATCGATCAGCGCCGCTCCGGTAAATGGCATCTCTCTAACAGCGCATGGCACTATCTGCCGATCACACAAAATGAACGTACGCGTAATCCGAATCTGCTCAAGTAAGTACTACTCTAAAAAAAACCTCACGTCGTTCTCCGCCGTGAGGTTTTTTTCTATCCTACTTACGTTTGTTCATCTTATACAGTTATGAAATTAATAGTGCCATATTTAGAAATACGCTGTCATTCTGAACCCTTCTTAGGGTGAAGAATCGAAAATTGCTGTACGGTCATGCCGCTACGACATCATCAAGTTTCGATTCTTCGGCCTCTACGACTCCCTCAGAATGACATACTTTTTAATCTATTTTCGTATTAGACGACAATTCTTCCGTAGAAAACTCTCGTTCTGTAACGTGTAGTACCCCACTTCTACTGCACTCTCGAGGCACACCGTTCCTGATTAATTTCTGACTGATAAAAATATTCAACGATACCCATGAAATACCTTCTTTCGACAGCTTTTGCTCTAACTTTTGCGCTCACTTTCTTGCTCACAACAACAAATACATTCAGTCAAAAGGTAGTGAATTTTCAAGAACTTGAGCGTGAATGGACGCAGGCAGGCGACACGGTCGTCGTGCTGAATTTCTGGGCAACGTGGTGCAAGCCCTGCGTCGAGGAATTGCCGGAATATGAAAAACTCAACGCATGGATACACGGCCAAAAAGTCAAACTTTTGCTCGTGAGCTTAGACTTTACGAAAGATATTTCGAAACAAGTAACTCCTTTTATAAAAAGGAAAAAGCTCACCTCGCGCGTCGTCGTGCTCGACGCCGGCAATCCCAATGACTGGATCGACCGCATCAGCCCCGAGTGGAGCGGCGCAATTCCTGCTACGGTTATAATTCATCACAAAAAAAATAGTAAGGATTTTCGGGAAAAACAATGTAGTTTTGAGGAGTTACAGTCCGCTATTTTACAACTATTGGAGAATTAAATGAAATCACTACTTGCGCTCATGGTTCTGCTTGCCACCCTTGGCAGCGTGAACTCCCAGACCGGTGTCACGGCATCCGGCTATAAAGTCGGCGACAAAGCAGCGAATTTTACCCTTAAAAACATCGACGGCACTATGGTATCGCTCAGCGATTTTTCCTCCCAAAAAGGCGTAATCGTGGTCTTTACGTGCAATCATTGTCCGTTCGCCAAAATGTACGAAAGCCGTATTATTGATCTGCACAACAAGTTCAGCGCTAAGGGATTTCCGGTGGTGGCGATTAATCCGAATGACCCCGTTGCCGAACCCGAGGATTCGTTTGAAAATATGAAAAAACGCGCGAAGGAGAAGTCCTTTCCGTTCAAATACATCTTCGACGAAACCCAATCCACAGCAAGAACTTATGGTGCCACACGCACTCCGCACGTGTATTTACTCAAGAATGACGGCGGTCAATTTACCGTCAGCTATATCGGCGCCATCGACGACAATCATTCCGATGCAGCCAATGTAAAAGAAAAATATCTTGATAATGCCATCATGGCGCTTATCGGCAATGCAAAACCCAATCCCGAAACCACAAAAGCAATCGGCTGTGGAATTAAATGGAAAAAATAAATTCTCATATTTTTTGATAAAAAGAGGCATGTTCCCTTGCACGGTCATGCCTCTTTTTTTATGTAAATTTTGTTCTCTGCCATTTTTTTGAGATTCGGAGTAATGAAAGCCCGAATCAGTTGTTTTCAACATCCCGTTAGGGACAGTATATTGGTAGAAAACGAGATTCTGATATGCTACAAAGTCCCGTAGGGACGACATATTACTTCTATAACATTCCGTCCCTACGGGACTTACTCGTACGTTCGTCTGCATTTCTACCAATATGTCATCGCTAACGCGATTGAGGAGTTCGATGGTCAAAATGCAATTCAACTACAAAATTTTCAGTAACCCGTTAATTTTAATTTTGGAGATTCTTATGAAACGATCTATATTCCTTCTATTCGCGTTCTTTCTCTCATCGAGTATTCTTCCACTAACATCCCAAGTCCTTCTCCAACGCGATGATGGCAAAATCGGGGGCAATCATGCGAATCTTCCGGCGGGTTCGGAAGAGACTGCTATCCTCGAGCCGAAAGGCCCCTGCAGTGTCGTCGATGTGCAAATTTATCTCAGCGGCACGCGCTCCGGCAAAGATACGATCCTCATCGTCGGCGATCCGTCCGAAGGCGCTATCGTGGCTACGTCATGGGTGTGGCACTACAACACCCTCGCCTCCTTTGAAATTGACTATCCCGGCAAGCCGGGCTGGTACACTATCGACACCAAGAACTCCGGCGTTCATCCCGATGGCTATGACCGCATTGTCGTACAGCACCGCACCAAAGCTGGCGGACCCTATTTCTCGTTCGATGGCAGCGCTGAGACGAAGCCGTATGGTTCGTACCTGCTCAACCCCTATGAAAACAACAGTCTAGGCGGACCCGGCAATTACTACCTCGCCTCCGGTGACTTCCTCGTCCGGGCAAGCGTCATCTATGACTATCCGAGTGGTAATGCGTCTGTGCCGCCGCCCTTCCCTACTTTGCTCGACGTTACCAAGCAGGCAGGAATTACCACGACCGACGGCAAACCGATATCTGCGGACCAAGTGAGCGTATCAGATTGGAATTCAGACGGTTATGATGATATCGCCATCGGTTCAAAATTCTTCGAAAATCAAAAAAACGGTACGTATAAAGATGTATCGTCCAAGGTCAATATCACCGCCGGCGCCACTGCATGGGGCGATATCGACAATGACGGCAAGCCCGACTGCTTCGCCCTCAATGGCTGGGGCAATGATAAAATCTATCGCAACAATGGCGACGGCACCTTCACCGATATCACGGCAAGCACCAAAATTGTTAATAATTACCCGGGCGTGACCCCGCTTTTTCTCGACTACAATCACGACGGAAAAATTGACCTCTTCATCGCCAACGGACGTAAAGCCGAGACGGTAAACGGACAGTACATCGAGACCTATTATCCCGATCAATTATGGAAAAATAACGGCGACGGGAGCTTTAGTAATGTGACCGCGACATGTGGCATTGCAAGCGCAGAACTAGCCCCATACTACGACTGCTGGTCGGCAAGCGTGTGCGATTATAATACGGATGGCTGGCCGGATATTTTTGTGGCGAATTACCGGCTTGCTCCTGATAAGTTATTTAAAAACAACAAAGATGGAACTTTTACCGATGTCGGTGCTACTTCCGGAGCGCAGGGTGTGCCCACCCTACAGGCAGGATATTTCGGCCATGGGATGGGTTCGGACTGGGGCGATTTCAACAACGACGGTCTCCCCGATCTCGCCGTTGGAAATTTAGGGCATCCCGACTGGCGAGGTTCGGTATCGAATCCGTCGCTCGTGTTCAAAAACAATGGCGCACCTACGTTTACCTTCACCGAAATGCATCAGGAAATGGGTGTCAAATTTTTCGAAATGAACGCCGGAATCCTCTGGCTCGATGTGGATTTAGATGGCTATCTCGATCTCTGGCACAGCCAATATGCCTATGAAGCGGCAGGCAGTGGCGGCGCGCCAAGTCGGTATTCGAGAATATACGTCAATCAAGGCAATCAAGACGGTAACCGAATGGAAGATGCTACCTGGCAGCTCGGGTCGCTCATTCACGGTGCATGGTCGGCAGCTCGGCTCGACTTCGACGGCGATGGTGATGAAGATCTGATTGTCGCAAGCCCGACAGAAAATTTGAAGTTATTTAGAAATGATATCGCCCGCAAGGGAAATTGGGTGACCTTCCGGCTTACGGGCAACCCCGCGAAAGGCGTCAGCATGGATGCGTTTGGTTCGTCGGTCACCGTCTATGCCGGTGCGGAAAAATTCTTCCGCCAATTGTCGGGTTCGACCGTCGGCGCGCGGTGTTCGCAGAGCTCCAACGAACTCCATTTCGGCGTCGGACAAGCCACCAAGCTCGACAGTGTGGTCGTAAAATTTCCCGACGGTTCGGCGCAGAAGTATGTTGGATTACAGGCAAATAGAAAATACGCCATCACCTATGCTTCAGCAAACGCAGTTGCTATGGGAGTAGCCACTCCCGGCTTACAAGCACCGATTAATAAAGCTACTAAACAAGTACCCGCGACGCTTCTCAAATGGTATCCAACCGATGGTGCAACGGGGTATAAAGTAGAAGTATCTGCCACAGCTGACTTCAGCGTGCCGGTGTTCAGCGCAGATTCACTGCCCACTCCGCAGGTGACAGCGAAAAATCTCCTCGACGCACGCAATTACTTCTGGCGCGTACGAGCGATTATAGGCGGAACAAATCCTGTCTATTCTCCATGGTCTTCGGTGTGGTCGTTAACGGTGGGTCTTGCCGCGCCAAATTCTCCAAAACTCATTTCTCCTGCAAAGGATTCCCTGAATGTATCAATTACCCAACCACTCAAATGGAATGCAGTCGATTATCCCGACGGCAATTCATACTCAACGCGCTATGCCGTTCAGGTGTCAGAGGATGCAACTTTTACAACACAATTAATTGATACTGCCGGCGTGAGCGCGACGAGCTTTACGGCCACCAAACTCTCCCCGGATACAAAGTATTACTGGCGTGTGGCGGGTATGAACGAAGATAAATTCGGTGCTTGGTCCGAGACCTGGAATTTTACCACCCTCGCCCTGCCGCTCGTGACGACGTTAGTGAGTCCGGCAAATGGTGCCACAGGCGTCGTTGTCAAGCCGAGTCTCAACTGGCGGAAAGCCCCGAACGCCGGTACGTATGAATTACAAGTCGATACTTCTTCAAGCTTTACAGCGCCGGTTATTTCTAAATCAGTCTTCGATAGTGTAAGCAAAATTTTCAGCGGACTCAAGACCGGACGCACGTATTTCTGGCATGTGCGCGCAGTAAATGATGTCGGCGCAGGACCATGGTCGGAAGTATGGAAATTTACCGTCGAGGGTATAATCGGCGTGCAGGAACATCCGCAAACAACTTCAGAAATTGATATCGAATTTTCGAATCCTGTGCAGAATCAGGCAGCAATTACCGTGACGAATTCTTCGAACACACACACGACGGTATCGATTCTCGATCAAACAGGACGTGTTATCCAAACGCTGCTTGACCAAGCACTTCCCTCCGGTGAAGCGGTCATTGAGTGGAATACGCGTTCGGTAGCAAGTGGTGTGTATTTTGTGGAAGTGCAATCCGGAGACCGTAGAGTGACCAAGAAGATTATGGTTACTAAATAATTGAATAGCTATTTGAAGTACGAAATTCAGAACACGTTCTCCATCCCTGAAAGGGATGAACTTCAATAGCTACCGATGAAATCGGTGGAAAATTGCAGCGTTCCCCAACCAAACCCTGGAGGGGTTTAACTTCAGCATGGACGTGATTAAACCCTTTCAGGGTTTTGGATTACCTGTCCATTACTCCCCCGCATTTCATGCGGGGCTAATGAAATTGAAGCCCATTCGGGCTTCTCGAATGTGGTAGCTGTTATTATCCCGAATTCACGTGAATTACCATGAAAATACTTACGCGCACGATTCTCCTTTTGTCTCTCGTGAGTCTGCTCACGGATGTATCAAGCGAAATGCTCTATCCTGTGATGCCGGTGTACTTGAAAAGCATCGGTTTTTCGGCGCTTTTTATTGGAATTCTGGAGGGTTTTGCCGAAGCCGTGGCGGGATTTTCGAAAGGATATTTCGGTCAGCTTTCGGACAGCAAGGGACGCCGATTGCCGTTCGTACAGCTTGGCTATGGCTTGAGTTCACTCTCCAAACTCATGATGGGCGTGCTCGCTTTTCCGCTCTGGATTTTCGGCGCGCGCACGATAGACCGCTTAGGAAAGGGCATACGAACGAGTTCGCGGGATGCGCTTCTGTCCTCCGAGACTACACCCGAACATAAGGGAAAAGTATTCGGATTCCACCGCGGAGCCGATACCATTGGTGCGGCGATTGGACCAGTAGTAGCATTAGTATTTCTGGCATTCTACCCGAATCAGTATCAAATGCTCTTTCTCCTTGCGTTTATTCCTGCGGCATTAGGTGTAGTGGCGACGGCAATTATCCGTGAAAAACCGCTGGAAGTAACAGCCAAAAATACAAAGCGCGTCGGGCTCTTTTCGTTTCTTGGATATTGGAAAACGGCGCCGTCGGAATTCAGGCACATTGTCGTTGGATTGCTGTTTTTTGCGCTCATGAATAGTTCGGACTTGTTTATCTTGCTGCTCATCAAGCATCGCGGCGCATCGGATGTTGACGTGATTAAGGCCTATATTCTCTATAATCTTATCTATGCAGTGGCGGCATTTCCGATTGGAATTCTGGCTGACAAAATCGGTCTGCGTCGTATGCTGATTATTGGGCTCGCGCTCTTTACAGTTGTCTATGGCGGACTTGCTATAACGAGTGATTATCTCATGATTTGCATTCTGCTCGCACTCTACGGGATCTACGCAGGAGCGTCGGAAGGCGTTGCAAAAGCTTGGATTACCAATAGTGTTTCTAAAAGTGAAACAGCTACGGCGTTGGGATTTTTTACCGGAATGGGTAGTATTTTTGCACTGCTGTCAAGCGTGCTGGCGGGACTCTTATGGAGCGCATTTTCGCCGGAGATGCCGTTTGTGGTGTCGGCGGTGGGCGCGGTGGTCGTGGTTGGGTATTTTGCGAGGATGGCTATGGCACGCTGATGACGATGATTGTTTATGATTGAAGATGATTTTTTGGGAATCAGCGAGTTGGTCATAGGGGCGAATCGCATTCGCCCTGGTCGTGCTAGACTTGGGCGAATGCAATACGCCCCTACGATTGGATAAAAAGAACAAACCAAGAGAACTCTCGGAGACCTAATGACATATACAACCTATTATTTTACAAAGAAGATACTATGATTATCTACAGAACACTTACAGAACATGACGTTGCCGCCTACCGCGCTTTGCGCCTGACGGCATTGCTTGTCGATGCCGATGCGTTTGGCTCGACGTATGACGAAGAAGTCGGCATGATGGACCGTGACATTGCAGGACGCTTACGTCCGGACAGCCACAAAATGGTCATCGGCGCTTTTGATGGCGAGACGCTCGTCGGACTCGTGGGGATTTATGCCGACATGAAGGTCAAGCTCAGCCATAAGGGCAATATTTGGGGTATGTTTGTCATGCCTGAGTATCGCGGTCGTGGTATTGGTAAAGCATTGCTGCGTGAGGCAATTGTGCGGGCTGGTGCGATGGAGAATATCGAACAGCTCAATCTCTGCGTGGTGTCGGAAAATGTGGCGGCGAAGAATCTCTATCTCTCGCTCGGGTTTCAGATATTCGGTTTTGAAAAACATGCCATGAAGGTTGGTCATGGCAAGTATGTCGATGAAGATCATTTGGTGCTTTTTTTGTAATATTACTTATCAATATAACTCTATGAAAAATATATTATCTTTGCTTGCCATATTCATCTGTGTTTGTGCGATTTCCTCTGCTCAGTCTCAGGACACCATTACCACCGCATCCGGCCTGAAATATTATTACACCAATCATGGCACGGGCGAGAAAGCGCGTCCCGGACAACTGATGATTGTCCATTATACGGGCGCATTTTTGAATGGAAAGAAGTTCGACTCATCGCGTGACCGGAACGAACCGTTTACATTTGTCCTTGGGAAGGGACAAGTAATAAAAGGTTGGGACGAAGGTATCGGCCTCATGCGCATCGGCGACCGCGCGACGTTAATTATTCCCTACAATCTCGCCTATGGTGAGAAAGGTCGCGGCACAATTCCCCCAAAATCGACACTTATTTTTGATGTGGAATTCCTCGATATGAAGGAAAAATCCGTGGGGATGATCCTCGCCGATATTCTCTTTGCCGATACGAATAATCTCAATGTTACCGGTGCATGCGATAAATTTCACGAACTCAAATCGACAAATTTCGCCGGTATTTATAAAACGGAATCCGACCTCAATAATCTCGGTTATCGCCTACTGACGCGCGCCAAGAATCCAAAAGCCGCGCTTGAAATCATGAAGCTCAATTGCGAAGCATACCCCGAGTCGGCGAATGTGTATGACAGCATCGGCGAAGTGTATATGGAATTAGGAGATACAGCGCTTGCGATTAAGAATTACGAACAGTCCCTCAAGCTCAATCCGGCGAATACGAATGCGGAGGAAATGCTGGTGAAGCTTCGGGAGAAGAAGTAGAATGTATGACTTATAAACCGAGGGCATCACTACGAAGTGATACTCTCGGAAGCCATACCCCAAAAACCGAGGGCATCGCGAAGACGCGATACTCTCGGAAGCCATAACCCAAAAACCGAGGGCATCGCGAAGACGCGATACTCTCGGAAGCCATACCCCAAAAACTGAGGGCATCGCGAAGACGCGATACTCTCGGAAGAGACTCAGAAGAATTATGTAATTTATCGATAAAGTTATGTAACACAAACAGTTCAATCGTATCGTATTTTTGGGCATATAATTCCTGCTCTGCCTTTGGCATGGCGCACTCATGATACATTCGAACTGCATTCCATGCACACTTCTCCCCAATCTTCCGGCCGTGCTCACTACCTTTTGATAGCCGCTTCACTCGTTGTTATCATCACCGGCGTTCACTTTGCCCATGATTTTCTGGTGCCGCTTCTTATTTCCATTTTCCTTGCTGTCCTTGGTACTCCTCCTGTGCGGTGGCTCAAGAGTCGCAGGGTGCCGATGGGAGTAGCCGTGCTGATTGTTATATCTGTAATTATCATTATTATTACGGCATTAGGAACAATTGCCGGGGCTTCGGTGAGTAGTCTTGCCTCATCGTGGCCTGTGTATCAGCTTCGCCTGCAGGAGCACATCGTTACCCTCGGTACCTTCCTTGCCGGCAAGGGTATTATCATGCCGGACGACATGCTCTCGCTCTCGATGAGTTCCCGTGAAATGACCGGCATTGCGACCGGTTTTATTGGTGGAATAGGTTCAGCGCTTTCGATGCTTGTGGTGATATTACTCACCGTGTCGTTCATCCTTCTGGAAGCGGGCAGCTTCCCGAATAAAATTCGCGCAGCCGTTGGCAATCCCAAGGCAAAGTTTCCGGGATTCACGACCTTTGTCAATGAAATGCAACGATTTATGCTCTTTCAAACGATCTATGGGTTAGTCACCGGTATCATTACAGTCATCTGGCTATGGCTTTTTGATGTGGACTTTGCCGTCATGCTCGGACTCGTAACATTTATTCTGTGTTATATCCCGAATGTCGGTTCGGTAATTGCTCTTGTGATTACAATGGCAGTGACCTTTGTGCAATTCGGTGCCGGTCGCACGGCGATTGTAGCTCTTGGTTATCTTATCCTTACGTTCATTTTAGGCAGTGTCATTCAGCCCCGCTTAATGGGCAAAATGCTGGGTCTCTCGACACTCGTGATATTCCTCTCGGTCATATTTTGGGGGAATCTCCTGGGTGCTATCGGTATGATGCTCTGCGTACCGCTGACGATGGCACTCAAATTCGCTCTTGTGAGTAATGACCGAACCCGTTGGATAGGAGTGCTTCTAGAGCGCGAGCCGACGGAGAATCCGGTGATGACACCAACAGCATAACCGTCATACACTTCGCAACTACTCCTTATATAACGTATGAATACTGACACAACCTCTCAAGCCAAGAAGTCCACCCACTCCAAGTGGTGGCATCCAACGATATTTAGTTTAATGGGTGTTTGTATTCTTCTCGTGGTCGTTATTGCCGGACTGCTATACTTCCCGCATCTCTATCTCAATACCTATGTAAAGAATACAATCATCACGGAATTTGCGAAAGAATATCCGAATTACACGCTGGCAATCTCGGACGTCCATATTTATTTACTTGCTGATAATATTGAGCTTACGTCGCTTACTCTTCTGGCAAAGGATTCGTCCTTTTCGTGCGAAATCGACAACCCGAGTATCAAAGGTATCAGTTGGATGACGCTCATTTTTAACGGTGCAAACGCGCGCGGCGCACTTGATAAATCCGTCGCCACGGCGCAGAATATTATGATTCAATTACCCAAAGCACTCTATCAGATTCACTGTCAGGCGCTTACGGCTTCGCTGCGGGATGCCCTTATTTTTGCTGAAAATATAGAGGTCAAGCCATTGGTGGATGATGTGGAATTCTTTCAGCGGCAAAAGGTGCGAACGACACGATACCGACTGACACTGCCGCAGCTTTTTATACAGGGTGAGACGCTTCTCGGGCTTCTGAAGAAAGGAACATGCACGGCAGATTTTATCCGCATGCCGGAGCTGACGCTCGACATGCTTGTCGATACTTCAAAAGCAGCGGAGACTGATTCGACTGTACAAAAAGGTACGCCATCGCTCCTTGCTACCATGCAATCACACGTACTTCTCGACAGCATCGGCATCGACAACGCGCATATTACTTATTCGATGATGAATTCACCGTCTGACACGACAATTGCCGGATATTCTATTCATTCCAAGGGGTTGCGCGCGTCACTGCATGACTCCTCGGTAATGGCTGCACACCTTGAAATTCAACCCGTATCGATGTCCGATGCGGCTATTTTCCGGTGCGGCTACTTTCGCGTAAGCATTGGTGATTCATCGCTTCTTATCCGTGAGGCGAGTCTGCTGCCGGTCCTTGATGTAGATGACTATTTCAAAGCAGATCCCTACCGACGGACGCGATTAACACTTCAACTACAGGAATTACGGGGAATCGGAATTTCCTATCTCGGACTCATCAAGGGTGAAGCGTACCGTGCGCGGTCGATTGATTGCGATAAACCTGTGCTCGGAATACAGGTCAGTGTGTTTAAGAAGAATAAAAAACCTATTCCTAAGTCTTTGATGCCTAACGAAATGATGCAGAAAATCACGTCGGTTGTCCACATCGACAGCATACATGCTTCGGATGGTATGATTATGTATGAGGAACACTACAAAGCGCGCTCGAAGCCGGCGTATATTGCCTTTCATCGTGTCAATGTTGCCATTAATTCTCTCACCAATGACCGGCACAACGGCGATACAGCCGATGTCCATTTTAACGCAGAATTTATGGATGGCGGGACGATTAGAATGAACATGCACTTACCTATCACAGCGCGGGATTTTTCGGCTTCCATTACCGGCTCGCTCGGAGCTATGAAGCTACCCAAGCTCAATACATTCCTCGAAGTGGCAGAAAATGTAAGTATTACATCGGGAGATTGTCAATCAGCAAGCGTCGTATTAAATATTACCAAGGGAAAAGCAATCGGTTCGATCCGAGTGCTCTACAGCAATTTCAGTCTTGCCTTTTTAGATAAAAAATCGAAAAGCTCGAAAGGAATTTTCAACATCCTCAAGTCATTTATTGCTAATACGTTTACGTTTAAAAGTTCGAATAAAAAAGACAGTGCCGGAATTGTCAAATTAGGCAAGATTACTTATACCCGTAAGCCCACGGACACCTTTGTACAGGTTGCATGGTTTTCCGTGCGAAAAGGAATCGCCGATCTGATTGGTTTTCCGGATAGATAGGTGTATTCAGGGTGATTGATACTTCATAATTTTTGCATGATATCAAGAGAGTTTTGAAAAATCAGTCTATAGAGTGAACTATTGTAACGGTATGTTGTCTATTTTTGTAATGATGACCTTCCCGTCGGAAAAGCAAGGTGAAAGTAACTTATTTTTTTAATTTATTAAGGAGTTCTTATGAAATCGTTTTTTGGATTGCGCTCAGCGCTTTTGCTGGGTTTATGCATCGGTTTTTTGGGGTGCTCTGAGAGCACAACGCCGGCAGATACGGCGCAAGTGCAGATTTATACGCAATTGGATGGATCATCGGTCACGCAGAGTGGCATCAAGAATGAAGCAGAGCGCGTTTTGAAAGGTGTGACGGCTGATTCGCTCCGTATCAGTAGGGTTCGAATCTTAGTATCCAATCTCAAGCTCCATTTATCCAAAGAAGATACGAGTAATCTTGGGCATGAAGTGAAGGCCGGTCCGTTCTTGATTACCATCGACTCTGCGGGTGCTCGCCTGAATGCAACGAATTCCCTCCCAATCGGCATTTATGACCGTGTAAAATTTGAAGTACATCGCTTCAGCAGCAATGAAATTGCTACCTATCTCAATGATCCGGTGTATAGTGATTTTGTAACCGGTGACCGCTATACCATCATCGTTGATGGTACGGTGTATAATAACGGCGTCGCACAGTCCTTTACCTACAAGAGCAATGTAACGTTGAATTATATGCTGAAATTAGACTCAGATTATCAATTTGAGAAAAGCAGCACCAATAGTCTTATTCTCTTTTTCAGTCCGCGCCTCGTCTTCCGTTCGGGTACATCAGTGCTCGACCCGCGTGACCCGACGAACAACAGTGATATTGAAAAAGGAATTAAAACAGCATTTCGTGTGATCAAGAAATTGTTGTAATCGTATTTATAGTAAAATACTACGGTGCTTTGGAGTGAGATACGAATCTCCCCAAAGCACCGTTTTTATTACTTCTTCACCCTCTCGGCCAGTATCACCATCTTTTTTCCCTGCGCCTGCGTCAGAAATATCACTCCACGTTCGCCGGTTTGCGCGAATTTCAGACGTTTCCGCACTTCATCCGGTAATTCGGGAAATCCTCGTTTTTTGATTTCTGTTTCTTTGTTCCAATTCAGTTCATTCAAACGCTGCTGGAGTTGTTTCGTATTGAACGGAAAGCTCTCGATTACCGAAAAAGCCGTCAGAAATTCACTCATTTCCGGCGCTTGCGTACTCACGCCATACGCGATACTTCTATCAAATACCTTTAGCGAATTCTCCCGATAAAATTCTCCCAAATACCCGCTGCGAATGAGCGCCGGATGCGGTTCGGCGAGATACTTCGCATTCTGTAATTCCAATATTTCTGCCTCTCTTTTCTGCTTCGGCACCCATGAAATTCCCGACTCCACGAGCGTTACGGTGCCGTTTGTCACATCCGTATTTTTCCAGAGGATTTGTTCTTTACACTCATGTTTTGAACCAATCCATTCCTGCACCCAGCCGGGTGGAAGGCGTTCGAAGGTAATTGCGGGCGATATTTTAATTCCTTGCACTCCTGTTACTTGCAGATTCATCACCCAATTGAGCGGCGGTTGGTAATCGTCTGCGCTCACGCTCATGCGTTTGCCATGCGTTTCGCGGCGCGAGGGGTCGGCCCAAAGCGCGTCGAAGCGTTCGGTGAGATGGGGTAGAATGTCTTCAGCGCGTCCACGTTTTTGGGTAATTGACGAACATTTCCCCACCAAAAAATTCCTTGCTGCGAGCGCGTGGATTTGCGCGTCCATTTCGATGGTTGTGACAGGTGCTCTGCGGGAGAGTTCGGCGGTGTCGATGCCTGCGCCGGTGCAGATTTCCAGGATATGATTTGCCCCCTGAAAGCGTTTCGCATGATGAGCGGCGATGAGTGAGGAGGTGGACTGTTCGTATGTTTGTCGGGTAAAGAGCCACTGCGAATATTCCTCTAAAAATTTCCCCGATTTCTGTGCGTGGAGTGTTCCGTCAGCCAGTTCGAACGCGTACGATAGAATTTCGGGAGCGATGCCCGGATACTCTTTCCGTAGCTTCGCAATTGCGCCGGTGGTGATGCCGGACTGCGCGGCAAAAGCGCACGCTTTTTGGATGATTTCTTCGGCGTTTGGCAGGTCAAAGAGCATGGATGTTGGATTGAGAAGATGATTCGTTTTTTCCAAATTTACGAAATGTGGAGGGAGGAATGGCACGCTGATGCCGCTGATTTGTATGATGAACGCTGATTAGTTCTCCATGGGCACTTTACTTTTAGCAATAGTCAAGAACTAATTTGTATGAAAACCTTAGTAGCACACGATACCCTCCTGAATAACAACCTTATTTTTACAAAAAGCAGGCAACCTCCATTATAGAATAGACTTAATAAGGTAATAAGGTTTGTTCTTTGCGTGACATTTTTCTACTAAGGTTTATAGTAATTATCCATAATTGTAACGTGCCTAAGGAGAATCATATCTGCGAAAATCATATAAATCAGCGTCATCAGCGTGCCATCGCCCATACTCAATCCACAAAAAAAACATTAATGCTTTTCTTTTCCCCAAAATAGCGGCAATTTTGTACTCCCTGTGTGATTATTTCTTTATTATGCTCCGGTGATCGTATGAAAATTGTATCCTTCGTTGTCTTCTTGTTCTGCTCTATCTCCCTTTCTGCACAAACAATTCCCCCGCTTTCTATTCCGCTTCAAACGCCTGAGATGCCCTCATGGGCGCGCCTGATGTATGAGAGGCCGCTCAATATGATCTCGCTCGACAGCGCGTATAGGGAGTATTACAAGACCCATGAATTTGAAAAGAATAATTACACGCGGTATTATAAACGATTGCTGCGCAATGTCGAACACTACCTCACGACCGACGGTACCGTGCGTGAGCGGCGTGACGATGAAATTCAGGCACCCACACCGGTCAGAAATAAAAACGCGCGCATAGCAGCCGCTAATTGGACGGCGATTGGTCCGATGGAGACGTATGCTGAACCTGACAGCAAGGGACTTGGTCAGCTTTTACCATGGCAAACGAATGTCTATGCGTTTGACGTTTCGAAAAGTAATCCCAATGTTTTGTATTGCGTAGCCGAGACCGGCGCATTTTTCAAAACCATCGACAAGGGCAAGTCGTGGACGATGCTGCGTCCGCCGATTTATTCGTCGTCCGAAGCGGTGACGATTAGTCCGGTGGACCCAAATATCGTCTATGTAGGTGTTAATAACGGTATTTATGCCACCACCGACGGCGGCGCAACCTGGAAATATGTCTGGCAGGTCAATGGTGCATGGGTCATGGATATTAAGGTCAGCCCAACGAATCCGGATATTATTTATGCTGCGACCAACAAAGGTCTCTATGTCTCCATCGACCGTGCAAATACATGGGCACAGCGGCTGAGCAGGCAGGTCTGCGAATTAGAACTGAACCCCGCAAACAGCAATGAAGTATATTGCTTACAGTACAACGATTCGACGCCCAAACGCTACGAATTCTTTAAATCTACCGACGCAGGTGTCACCTTTTCCAAGCGCTCTGCCGGCTGGCTCACTGACGCTCTCAATAGTGAAGCAGGCGGACGTATGGCGGTGACTCCTGCCAACCCAAATCGCATCTATGCCCTCATCATGGGAGCAAATGATATTCCGTACATGATGCGGAGCGATGACAAAGGCGAGACCTGGAAGGTCAGTGCCACCGGCAAAACAAAAGGCGTATTTGAAATGGCTAACTGGCAAGGATTCTATGACCTTTCCATCGCCGCCTCGCATACCAATGCAGACTATGTCATGACCGGTACAGCCAACGGTTACCGTTCGACGGATGGCGGCGTGACCTTCAAAATATTCGGCGGCTATGGCGGCGACTTTCCTATCCATCCCGATGTGCAGGATATGCATTGTATTGGGAATGAATCGTGGGTTTCGACCGACGGCGGTATCTATTATTCCACCGACTTCTTCACCTCAACTGCCAATGCAGAAACGAGAATGTCGGGCATTAATGGGGCCGATTTCTGGGGTTTTGACGCAGGATGGAACGAAGACGTCCTCGTCGGCGGACGCTACCACAATGGCAATACCGCATGGCATGAAAATTACAAACAAAAATTCTACCGCATGGGTGGCGCTGAAAATTCAACGGGTTATGTGAATCCAATTCAAAATAGAAAAATGTATTTCTCGGATCTCGGCGGGCGCACGATTTCAACCGATATTAATGAACGTATCCTCTCGCACCCGGTCGGTAAATTCCCCAATGAAAGCTACTATCACCTCGAGCACAGTGAAATGGCATGGGACCCGCGCTGCTACAACACCGTCTGGATCGGCAGCGGCAATACCATCTGGCGTTCAACCGATGACGGCCGCAGCTACGACTCGGTTTTCGCCGCACCCGACTCAACCAACAAAGGCGCGATTATGGAACACATTGAAATTTCAAGAAGTAATCCTGATGTCATGTACGTAACGCAACGATCAAATGAACTCGGGAACGGTAAAATCTGGAAAACGACGGACGCCGGAAAAACCTGGAAAGAACTCCCTCCGCCCGCAGGCACATCCGGTGGTGAACGCCGCGTATCGACGATTACCCTCAGCGGCACGGATGAAAATGTTCTCTGGTGGGGACTCGCCTCCGGCGGCTCGAAAAACAAAGTGTTTAAGTCGTCCGACGGCGGACAAACCTGGGAAAACTGGACCACCGGTGATATCGCGGACCTCGGTATTACCGACATTATGCATCAATTAGGCACCGACGGCGGCGTGTACGTTGCCGGCAGCAATGGTAGAATGTATTACCGGAATAACACTATGAGCACGTGGGCGGCGTATGGCGACGGACTCCCCTTCTCGCATGTCACCCGTACATTGAAGCCATTTTACAGAGATAATAAATTACGGTCGGGTTCGAATAACGGCGTCTGGGAAACCCCGCTCTACGAGCATTCCAAACCCATCGCGCAGCCCTCGGTCGATAAGTTCGTCACTGCCTGCGAACGTGATACGCTCTATTTTGACGACTATTCTGTGCTCGAACGTGCGAACGCAAAATGGCGCTGGAAATTCGACGGAGCGATCTACGTGAGCGACACAACTGCCCGTAATCCTAAAGTGTTATACAAGACCCCCGGCGTCTATCCCGTCACGCTGACCGTATCGAATGACTATGGCACCGACACCAAAACGCTCGCCAATTTTATCACCGTGCTCCCTTCTGAATGTGATGTAAATCCAACGCCGATGAAAGCGCTTGATCTCGTCGGGGAGCGTGATATTGCCTCGATTCCGGCGCTTCCCGCTCTCAAAGGCGCGAAGGGATTTTCGGTGACGGCATACGTCAAGCTCGACTCGATTCAGCATTCGTTCTCACAATTACTATCGAATTGGAGCAGCGATGTGGGCTTCTCGTTCGGCTTTGCGTTCCGTGGCTACGCCAAAAACACCAATCTGACATTTTACTGGAATAATGTACCCTATCAATTAGAATCAAAATTCAATCTTCCGATCGGCGAATGGACGCATATAGCGTTAACTGTTGACACGAACAAAGTAACGCTCTATGTCAATGGCGAACCATGGGAATACAAAAATGCCAATGCCGACTTTAAGCATTTCGACTTCTCCAAAACTCCTTGGGAAATCGGCGGCGGTCTGCCTGGTCAGGGTGGAAATTATCGCGGTAAAATAGATGAGTTGAAATTGTATAATCGCACACTCTCGCAACGTGAAATCCGGGACAATATGCATCTCATTCTACCGGCAGCATCAGACACATCGGTCGTGGCCTATTATCAATTTAATGAGTCGAAAGACGCACGCTTTTATAATCGCATCGGCGGCCTGCACTCCGAAAATGGCGGTGGCAAGCTCATCCTCTCGACAGCACCGGTAGCAGCCGGTGTGAGTCAGCGTCTGAGCATCAAAGACGGTACGTCGAAATTCCCAATCCCCGGAATATCTCTGGGAGTTAAAGACAATACCGAACGCGAAGTCGTCATCTCTCGCCTTATGACCACACCGTACGAACCACCCTTCGGCGCTCCGAAAATCACATCCAATTATTGGATTATTCACTCATGGGGCACGAATAAAACGATGAATGTGGACTCGATAGTCTTCAGCAAAATTGGTCAAATTTCGCAGCAGGACGGTAATTCTCCGACATCATTTATCCTCTACAAGCGCCCGGCTAATGACGATCGGAATCTATGGTCTGTCGTCTCTTATGGTGTGATAGCCGACTCGGTGAATCAGTCCGTCAGCTTCGGCGCTGACTCCAATGCCGTAGGACAGTATATCATTACAAATTCCGGCACATCTACTCTCGGTGTCGAAGAGTCGCTCCTCGACCCACAGAGCGCGTTACAAGTAATTCCTAATCCTACAAATGGGTTAGCAACCGTCATCCTTAAAGGTGAATTCCCCGCTACTCTCCGTGTGCTCAATTCAATTGGACAAATCGTCTTCGAGCAGCAAGTGAATGACCGTTCATTCACACTCGATATGCAGGCGTATCCGGCCGGAAATTATGTTGTACAAGTCACTCGCGGCACGACGGTGACAAGCGGGAAAATCATGCTGATGAAATAATTCCGTCAGGTCATTTAGCAGATACGACTCTAATAAAAATGTGTATTCCAACACTGTCATTCTGAGCCCTTCGGAGGGCGAAGAATCGAAACTTGCGATACAATCATACTATTATGACATCATCAAGTTTCGATTCTTCGGTCGAAGACTTCCTACCAATGACAGTGTTATAACGTGTTCTTTTTATATGACTTGCATTTGCGTTAGAGAAAGAGTTTCCCACAGAGTTTCACAGAGTTTTTCACAGAGTTCACAGCGGAATACTGCTGTGTGTGACTCTGTGAGCATACCCTGTGTAACCCTGTGGGAGGAATTCTTCCGGCTACGTAGAGCGGAAATCCTCTTTTTCAAGTACTTGCTGTGTCATTACTTGCTTTTTTGAAAGTCTTTAATTAGGCCTTCAGAATGACAGTCTTTTTAATCTCTATAGATATTATATTACAAAAAAGTACAGACCATTTATGCCTCAATTCGCTCGAATATTCGCTGTTGCCGACAAGGACATACGTTCAGAACTCCGCACGCGGTATGCGCTGACGGCGACAGGATTATTCATTCTCACGACGATATCGATGATCGTGTTTGCGACGGCGGGTGAAAAGCTCACGCCCGAGCTTTCGGCGGGGATATTGTGGATTGTGATGTTTTTTGGTTCGATGACCGGACTCTCTAAAAGCTTCGTCAGCGAAGAAGAGCGCGGCACGAATCTCATTTTGCAGATGACCACGACGCCGCTTTCGATCTATTTAGGGAAATTTATTTATACATTGCTGCTGTGCTTATTCCTGTCTATTTCAGCAATTATATTATTTTTTCTTTTTACGGGAATTGAAGTAAAAAACTGGCTGATTTTTATTCCGATGACGCTGCTCGGCTGCCTCGGGCTCTCGGCGGCGACGACCATTATCTCAGCGATTATTGCCAAGGCAGGCACCAAGAATGCGCTTTTTCCGGTGCTTGCCTTCCCGCTTTTACTCCCGCTGATTCTCGCCGGCGTCGAATCGACGATGTTTGCCTTCGTCGGCGCGCCGTGGGCAGAAGCACAGGCCAATATTATCATGATGGCAAGCTATAGTATCGTCGTGGTGTCGGCCTCGACGATATTGTTTGATTTTGTATGGGTGGAGTGAATGACATGAGTTTTCTTGAGAGAACATTACTTCACATCTATTTCATTGTTTTACAAGAAATTCCTGTAGTTGTCTTATGAAATTTGATTATTACAACCGAAGTGAGCAAGCCAACATATAAACGCAAGGGCGGAAAATCTAAAAAACATCAAAGACAATTTGGACAAACTCCAAGCGCCTTTAATTTTGAATCTGACAAAGATTACAGGTATTAATTTATACAAACATAGAGTTTAAATATGATCGGAATACAAGATACATCAAGCGTAACATACCGTCAGCTCATGGGAAACGGTGTGCGCTATGAAATTCCAAAGTTTCAGAGAGATTATACGTGGGAAATTGAACAGTGGGATGATTTATGGTACGATATAAATGTTTTACGAAAGAATGAAGAATCAGATCATTACATGGGATATCTGGTACTTCAAACGTCTGAAAACAAGAATTTTCAAATCATTGATGGACAGCAACGGCTTACAACGCTCAGTGTTCTGATTCTTGTCGTATTAAAATGCCTTAAAGACTTGGCTGATAGTGGTATTGATACCGATAATAATTTAAAACGGATAGAGGCATTACGCAGCAGCTACATTGGCTTTCTTGATCCTGTGACTCTGATTTCAAATAATAAATTAAAGCTTAACAGGAATTCAGATGATTATTATCGTCAGCATTTGGTACTGTTGAAAGAACTGCCACTACGAAACATAAATTCACCAGAAAAGCAATTAAGAGATTGTTTTAATTGGTATTACGACAGAATAAAAATAGAATTTACAACCGGCGAAGCATTAGCCGCGTTTATCGATAATCTCTCCGATAAATTATTCTTCACGCGCATTATCGTTTCTGATGATTTTAATGCATTCAAAGTGTTTGAAACATTGAATGCACGCGGTGTTCAACTATCAGCTTCGGATTTGCTGAAGAATTACTTATTCTCGGTTGTGGATGCTACTAAGCCGCATTCATCAGAAATCGAGGAGTTGGAGCTGCTTTGGAGCAATATCGTAGGCAAGCTCGGTAACCAGAAATTTGAAGATTACTTACGATATTACTGGAATAGCAAGAATAAAACGGTACGGAAAACAGCGTTATTCAAGACAATCAGAAAATATATTACCGATAAAGCACAAGCATTTGCGTTACTCAGAGAACTTGATGACGGTGCAGATGTTTATATGGCATTACAAAATCCAGATGATGATTTATGGAATGGCAAACCTGAACTATCGAACGCGCTACGAGAATTAAAATTATTTCAAATCAAGCAAACCCTTTCTTTGTTTATTGCAGCATATTATAATCTTGATCAAGCAGGATTTACGAGAGTGGTAAAATCGTGTTCGGTAATTTCTTTCAGGTATAATGTTATCGGAGGGCTCAATCCCAACGAACAGGAAGATGTATATAATTCTGTGGCTTTAAAGATTAATCAGACAAAACAATTTATTCTTGACGACATAAAAAGTATCTATGTTTCAAATGATAACTTTGAAACATCTTTCTCAAGCAAATCATTCAAGCCTACATCACGAAATCATAAAATCGTAAAGTATATATTGAGCAAAGTAGAGAAGTACAAATATCGCAATGACATACCTGATAGTAGCGACTTATTTACTATAGAACATATTCTCCCGCAAAGTGCCGATGAGAATTGGGGAGAATTTGACAGTTATGCGATAAACCGTTGCGTGTATCGCCTTGGTAATCTTACACTTCTTGAGAAGAAATTAAATAAAGATGTTGATGTACTTGAATATACAGATAAGAAATCTATTTTTTCAAAAAGCAACTGCATGCTCACATCAACTATACCGGATGAGTTTAATGAATGGAATGAAGCAAATGTTTCGGCAAGACAAAAGGAATTTGCAAAAGATGCTAAAGCTATATGGCAAATTCAATTTTGATGAAGAAACTTCACCTCTTTTCAATCGATTTCACTCATTCGAAGAATGACAATGTGCTATCTTCAGTCCTTGGGATGTCTCGACCATCACCATCGTTTCGGTAGCGTGGAGCGTGAGATGTTTCATTGCTGAGATTCCTTCGAATCGGATGCTGTATATCACGACAACAAGATCATTTTTTTCCGAAAAAATATGTCGTACATTAGTGATGGAATACGAATGTACCGTCCAATCTGTGCGGGATAGAAATTCCACAAACTCTCCTTTTTTCTGAATAGAACACCCATCGGTATAATACTCAAAATCATCGGTTAAAAAGTCTTGAAATACCACCCAATTTTTATCGCGGAAAGCATCATAATAGTCCTTGAGAAGAGAATCGACCTGTTGAAGATTTTGCATAGAAGTACTTGTTAAATTTGGAAATACAATGCGTGTAAATTGACGATGTTTTTTTAAAATTACTCGACATCCCTTTCAAAAAAAAACCGCTCATTTTACAACGAGCGGTTATACAGTCGAAGGAAAAGCGCTGGTATTAGAACCCCGCTACATTCAGGCGTCCGGTGGTGACGCATTTACCGGATAACGATGGCGTTAACACCGCATTATTGAGGATTGCTCCTTTGATTTGCGCGGCTGTCGCTCCCGGATGAGCCGAGTAGTAGAGTGCTGCTGCACCGGTCACATGAGGAGTGGCCATGGAAGTGCCGCTGTAATTACCATAGCCGGAAACGACTTGACTACCTTTGCGAACAGGAATGGTCGAGATAATCGACGAACCCGGTGCACCGATATCGACACTTGTTGCGCCATAATTTGAGAAGCTGCTGATAGCACCTGTACTTGTGATCGAGGCCACGGCGATAATATTTGCATTTGTGTATGATGCGGGATATGATGGCGTTGCATCATTATTTGAGCCGTTGTTTCCTGCTGCAGCAATGAATAAAATACCCGCTTGATTGGCTCTTTCGATAGCATCAAAGAGAGACTTCGTATAGCCGCCACCGCCCCAGGAATTATTGGTAGCCACGAGCTGCAGGCCCTGTGTTTGCTTGAGAGCCGTGAAGTAATCCACAGCTTTGACGGCATTGGCGGTTGTACCGCCGTTTGTACCCAAAAACTTCGCATCCATAAGGCGTACATTCCAGTTCATACCGGCGACGCCTTTTCCATTACCTCCCACGCCGCCAATAGTACCGGCGACATGCGTGCCGTGATCATCATCGACACCATCAAAGACACTATTGTTATTTCCTGCGAAATCCCAGCCATAGACATCGTCGATGTAGCCGTTCCGGTCGTCATCTCGGCCATTTCCGGCAATTTCACGGGCATTGGTGCCTACATTTGCGGCTAGGTCTTCGTGCGTGTACATGTAGCCTTCGTCGATAATTCCCACCCATACATTCGCGGTGCCGACTTTACCGGCTGCCCATGCTTTTGTGGCTTGTGTGCCGTATTTATTATTGGGTGTGGTGCCGTCACCGTACATGCCCCACAGATTGCCGGTGGTGTAATACGGATCATTGGAGATAGCCGAGTGCTGATAGATGTAATTCGGCTCGGCATATTCTACTTCCGGCAGGTCTTTGAGAAGGTCGATTGCCTCCATCGTTTCGTATGTTGAGCTGACAAGATAAAACGAACCCGCACCTGCAAGTGTCATGGCTTCGGTTTTGATTTCTTCAATGACCTCACCGCCGATGACTGCAGAAATGATATTGAGCGGTGAACGTGACCGCCCGCCCGGATTGGAAGTCGTATGGAATTTGACTAGGACCTGATTAGGTACATACCGGTATGTTGCTGTTACCTGCGGCTGCGTTGATACCGATGCGGGCTCAATGGCAGCGGTATTATCCGATGAACAGGACGCAGCAAAGAGAAGAAGGCCGGCAGCGGCAGCAGCCGACATTGAACGACGCAGGATTGTAAATTGTGTCATAGAATTTCTTTCATGTAAATTGAACAAAGTAGTTATTTTTCTGCTGCAGTACAGCTGCAGCGCCCCCATTATAACGCTTTACGACAGAATACGATAGCATATTCTGCACCGATTACGGAATGACCGATTCTCCGCAGGCCGTTCCCTGCCGGGATGTGCCTTGCAGGGCCGATGCCCGGCGGGAGAAGTAAGAGATTCCGGCGAACTTTGTTACCACTGCTACAATTTGGTAATGAGCAGCTCAAATGCATTGGACTCCTTTCGACTGTATGATACGTAGTTGATTTCAATGCTTTTTATGCACGAACTTACTAAAATACTCTCAATATCCGGCAGCTTCAGCGGCAGTTGAAAAGATTTTTTTTTCGCTTCGTTTTTAGATTTCATGTGCGATGGGAATACTGCACACACAAGGTGAGAACGCTGTCTGAGAAGAGCTGACCGGCTTTCGTTACGACAGGCACGCGCTCGCGCAGTATCGGCGTGTGTCCGTGAATTCTGTAGCGTGTGAAGGGAGTCAGCCGTGGGGTGGACGGGGCGGGAAATTACAAAAAAGCCGTTTATTTCCCAGGAAATAAACGGCTTTGCTATTATCTGCTCAGACTATGTTATCTCTTGAGTTGATTGATGGTATTGAGGAATTCATCGCTGGTCGCAATTGATTTTGCTGCAGCTTCGAATGCCCGTTGCGTTGTAATCATATCGGTAAACTGTTCGGTAAGATCGACATTCGACTCTTCAAGCGAACCCGATGCGACGCGTGTGGACGGGAAGATTTCGACCGCTGTACCGACAGCAGGCAATCCGCTGTTCGGTGATACGGAGAAGAAGTTACCGCCTTCTTTGACCAAGCCGCCGGCATTGATGAATTTCGTAATCACGACTTGTCCCAAGAGTTCGGACTGTCCGTTCGAGAATGCACCGATGATTTTACCGGTCTGATCGACGGAAATACTGGCGATATCACCGGCTGTATAGCCGTCTTGCTCGCGTGCCGTGACGGTATTTTGTCCGGAATACTGCGTTAATCCGGCTAACAGTTCATTCGGATTGGCAAGAGTGACTTTGACGTCGCGGGGAGTGGTTGCATCGAAGGCGACCGAACCGAGTGCAGTATTTAAGTCGCTGGCGGCGACAGTAAAATTAAGCGGGGTACTGAGTGTACCGTCGGGATTAAACGTTACCGATGTAGGCACGCCGGTCAATGGAGTCGATACCGAGTCGATGGTGCCTTCTAAAGCGAAGGTATTGGCTGCACTTTTGGTAAATTTCAAATTTAATGCGTGCGGCGCACCTTGATTGTCATAAATCGAAATACTCGTACTGAATGCATCTCCAACACCGGAAATGGCATTTAAGTTGCCGGAAACAGACACATTTTGCGTCTGACGCGGAGCCGACTTAAAGGTCGGCGAGATCTGTACATTCGCCACTTTACGGAGGAGCGTATTAGCACTGTTGGAATCTTTTGTCACACGACCTGCCGAGTCTGTTTCGAGATTATAGCCCTGTACGTATGCACCCGATGCACTATCGACTAAATTACCTTTTTTGTCGAGTGAGAATGCTCCGGCGCGGGAGAACATGTCACGACCATTGAGCTTGAAGCTAAAGAATCCTTCTCCCTGCAAAGCAAGGTCAAGAGGACGTGTTGTGCTTTGGATCGAGCCTTGAGAAAAATCGACTTTAACCGAGCCGAGCTTCACGCCAAGACCGATTTGCAGCGGGTCGATACCACCGATACCGCCACTTGCGATGTTGTTCGGCGCACTGCCGAGACCGTATGTTTGGCTGAATTGATCGGCAAATGTCGTACGGCTCGCTTTGTAGCCGACGGTGTTTGAGTTTGCAATGTTATTGGAAATAACGTCAAGTCTCTGCTGATGTGCTTTAAGAGAACTTGTACCAGATGTTAAAGAACGAATGAGTGCCATGATAAACTCCGAATAAAAATTATTATAATGTTTTATGGGTGGGCAAATTCGTCAGTCAATCAGAATTTGCACCGAATTCGGAGAGATTTCCCGCCGGCCGATTGCCGGACCAAGGTCCAACCTCTCAATGTAAATACTATCTTTCATTGTCCTGCCCGGAGGCAATTTTCCGATAAATCATTGTACTGTAACCTTCCAGTAGCTATCCTAATTTATCGACCTACGAATTACAACGTTCAGCAAGTATAATAACAAAAAATTCTTATATACTTGCGACTTACCAACTTACAACTTACGACTCACCGACTCACCGACTCACCGGCTTACCGACTCTCCGACTTAACCGACTCACCGACTCACCGACTTAACCGACTCACCGACTCACCGACTCACCGACTCACCGACTTAACTGACTTACGACTTACGACTTACGACTTACCGACTATCCTACGCCATCACAGCCGAGTCAATATTCGTAAACACATTTTGCTCGGCACCGTCATTCTGCATTGCGGTAATCACGGTTTTGTTGCCTATACTGACGATAAACGCCATGTCTCTCAGGAGTATCAACGATTCTTGCGAACCTTTTGCTTCTGCCTTTGCCACCGCCGATTCTATCCGCCCCATGTCTTCGTGAGAAAGCGCTATGTCTCGACTTTGTAAGCGGCTTTGGGCGTGTGCCGAAAATTTCAGTTTCCCTATTTCCTGTTCAAATACGTCCCGAAACGATGTTCGCGGCATGCTTTGATCAAGCGGCAAGGGCTGTCTTTTGAGCTCACTAATCCCACCGGCGGGCAGAAACGGTAGCGAAACGCCGTTGATTTCTGCCATGTACTTCACCTCCTTTCTACATTGATAATGAATAATGTTATTGTTGCGAACTACTATTTTTTGTTTCTGTTGTGTTTTTATTCTCTCCGAGAGTCCCTCGATATCACCACCCCACCGAAGTTCTCTCTAACCATAATCTGCATTTCATTTTCTTACGTCAACGACCACGATAACATCTCTACGGTATCGTCAAATGATGAGCTTCATGCCCTTAAAAGACATAGAAATCAAGTTGCATACCACCTCACCCATCACCCAATTAATTCACCACTTACCACCTGCAACGCACCGACTTACAACTTACATATTAACGACTTACGACTTTCAACTTACAACTTACGACTCTCAACTCACGACTCTCAACTTACGACTTACGACTTTCAACTTACGACTCCCCCCTCACGACTCCCCCCTCCACCTTACATCGATATATCTGAAATCTCAGCCATTGGAATTTCGACACCATTGACCACCATCATCGTGCCTTCCTGCTTGAAGCGAACGGCTGAAATCATACCGTAGGCAAACGGCTTGGAGTCCACAAGGTCGCCGCTGCTGCCTTTTGCCGTAACGGTTACGGAGTATTGTCCGCTTGGAACCGTGGAACCTTTTTGGTCTTTGCCATCCCAGGTGAGCTTATGCTCGCCGGAGCGAAGATCCGATGCCGACGGTTCGATGGTACGCACCACGGCTCCGGTAGCATTTTTAATTTCAATTTTTGCCGTCGCTGCATTGGTTGAAAGACTATATCCGTATTGTACCGGTTTTGAGCCATCAAAATTCAGATTCGGCGATGCTGCTTTCACCATTTTTCCGATATAGCTTGGCGCATTACCATTGGCTACGGTCTGCGAGAGCAAGGTGTAGCTGGCTACCTGCGCTTCGAGCTGCTTATTGATATTGGTCAGCTGCTCGAGCGAACTGAATTGTGCAAGCTGAGAAGCGAACTGCTGTCCGTCCTGCGGCTTAAGTGGATTCTGTGCCTTGAGTTGAAAGGTCAGCAATTTGAGAAATTCATCTTTTCCCAAGGTCTTCGTCGGCGTTCTGATGGATTTTTGTAAATCCTCAAAAATGGGATTGCTTGCCGTTGTGCTTGATACTGCGTCTGCCATAATTTTTCCCCCGAAAAATTGTTGTGTCTTCTAATAGATTATTTATGTTCTTTTTTTTGTTGTCATCGGTAGATGGTTATGCGTAAAATTCTACCCTGTTTTGCTGAACCGACTTTTTCTGCACCGGTTTTTTGGTTGTCGGAAGGAGCACGTCTTCATGTCCCCCGGGGTCGGATGGAAGTACTCCATCATTGCGGAGCGAACGAAGATACGATTGCCGTGCCTCCTGCTCTTCCTGCTTGGCGCTGCCATTCTGCTGATTAAATCCCGAGAACATCGAGAAATCCTCGCGCTGACGCACCTGAATATCAATTTTATCTGCCGTAATTCCCTGCTGTCCAAGCTGTTCACGCAGCATCGGAATCTGTGCTTCTAATGCCTGCTTAGCGGCGGTCGTCTCTACTTCAAGGCGTACAACTGCATTTTTATCGCGCACATTGAGCTGCATGGTCACTGTTCCGAGAGCTTCCGGTGCCAGCTGTAGCCGCATGGTACCACCCGATTGCTGCGGCATCGTCTGCATCATCTGCACTGCAGAGGCCGCGAAATTCTCTGCACTTATACGCGGTACTATTCTATTCTGCGGTAATTGAGATTGATAATTACGTACATTCGGCGGCACAGCCATGTGCTGCATACCTCCACCTGCTGCCATACTCGTCAGCGGTTCATCTTTTTTGCGTTGATTCCGCTGTGCAATCGGGTCATCTGTTTTTCCTGCCCCGCCGGTCGCCATTTCCTGCGCCGCCGCCTGCTCATAGGTAGAATGCTCAAGAGATGCACGCTGTCTCTCCCGTACCTGCTGATTAGCTCCCTCAGCCGCTTTGTTGTCAGCTCTCCGCTCATCATCACGAGACTTCGTATCCTGTTCACCTGCAGCAGATTGACGCGAGGTCACCGGTAGAGCGTCACCGGTTTCCCGGAAGAACATTCCCGAATCGTCTGCCTGACGTCTGCTGTCTTTCTGCTGATGCTGCGCTGCCTGCGAAACCGGTGTACGCTGCCGGGCTTCCTGACCAACAACGACTGCCTGCGCGGCTGCCGTCTGTCCTGCCGTTGCTGTACCCGAATTTTTCTCGGCTTCCGTGCTCATCACCGGCGCTTGCGCAGCTGCCGCTACACGATCATTCTCTTGTACAATGGTGCCATTTCCGCGTGATTCTTGCGAGTCTCCAAGAGGAGACGGCGATTGACTTCCCGACGTTACCGCTTGATAATCAACAGGTTGAGGACTAACCGGTTTTACGGATTGACTTCCTTCTTTGCGCTGTGATTCTACCGAACGTGATACTCCGTTCTGCGATGTTTTTCGCTCTGCCATACTGCGACTGACAGACGCCGGTGCTGCATCTCTTCCTTCCGCCTGCGTTTTGTTCTGCTGCGCAGCCGTATTCATTGGCGCTGCCTGCTCGGTCGCTCCACGCTGCATCGGCATCTCCGATGCTCCGGTAGGGAGTGTTTCCGTCGCCTCTACTTGGCTATTTCGGCTATTGGCACGTGCTGCCGATGATTCACTTGGCATTGCAGTCTGTGGAGAATTCACCCGGAGGTTTGCCGTTGCCATTGGCGCTGCAGGCCGACCTGCTGCTTCTTGTTCGGCTATGGAGTCTGAACGCTGATTTTGCCCTGTACCGGCTGCATGCTTCACCTCTGTCGTATTCTGAATTGTAGATACTTGCGTCGCTGCTCCTGAATGAGAATCTGAGGCAACTGCACCTGCATTGGATACGGGTGCCGTCTGCCCTGCTCCATTCTGATTGGTGCCCGGATCACTATTGAGTGCGGCGCCCTGCATTCGTTCAGAAAGAGTGCGCTCGGCTGCTTTAGCATGCGGGAGCGACATATCACCATCATGTGCAGCAGGCCGCGAGGGAGTGTCCACCGGGAGAGATTCGCGACGGAGTGATGAAGAACCCGAGTCAGTGCTGCTGCTCTCTTGGGTGCTGACAGCCGGCTCCTGTGTCATTGCCTGAGCGAGCGTATCTGCATTATTTTCAGTGCCTTTGGGTTGTATTGCAGGAGAATTTTCTGCACCACGAGCTGACGGTATCGCCGGTGGAATGGACGTCGTTTCAGACGCACGCAATTGCTGATTGTCTAAAGCAGGCGTTGCCGGTTTCGTAGATGGAGCATAACCATTTTCACCGCTTGGCTTCGTCGCTTTCCCGGCAGTGTGGTCGGTACCGGCTGCGGGCTGATTGGATAATCGTTCTGCTCCCGCCGACTCGGTTGCCTGCGCATTGCTATCCTGCTTTTGCGCTACGGAATGTACAGAAACTGCTTCTGATAATTCCTGAGTTTCTATTTGATTTTGTTCCGGTTGCGAGCTCCTTAGAGCAGACGTCACCGTATCACGCCCCGGGATCTTTGCCGATTGCTGTGCTTTCGTGCCGGCAGTGGCAGGTGCTACTGTATCGGCTGCACGGGAGCTCGTTGATTGAGTTGACCATCCCTCACGCGATTCATTCACCGGCTGCGAGTCCGCGACTGATGGTTGTGCAAGCGTTTCGTTGGATGAAATATCCACCAAATTCTGCTGAGATTCACCCCGACCAATCACCGTATTATTTGCCTTTGCCGGCGTATTTTCTGTGGGAATTGTACGTGCATTGCGCCCTGACGCCTGCTCCAGGCGCTCAGCTCTGTTCGAACGGATTGCCTGCGGAATATCATGGACCGGATTATTGTCCTCGGGACGCTCGGCACGGCGAACAGCATTGTGTAACGTTTCATCGACATCCGCAGGCGTTCTCTTGGCATCTGTATCGTTGGCCGTCTGCTTGGCTCCTTTGGATACCGACTCATCAACCTGCCGCGCATTTGTATTCGGCGTGCTTACTGTGAATTGCTCCTGAGAATTATCCTCTTCCCATGCTGCCGTATGACCGTCCGCGTATGCCGCATTGACAGTCGTACTGCGCGGCTGTTCATTGCCGGAAACAGGTATTTGTTCGGCGTGTGTGTCGGTCGTCATCGTTGCAGACTGACGTTGTGCTTGTTCGCTGCGTTGTAACGGTCGCTGAACGGTACCGAAGCTCGTAGTTGTGCCCTCCGTCGGAAGAGTGGAGTCGGCTTGTTGTACCGGTTGCGTGGCAAGAGGAATATTCGACTTGGATGCACTGTTGTTCGGTGCACCTTCACTGGCTCCAAACAGTACTTTGGAAGCAGTATTATTTCCTGATACAGGCGAATTTTCTGTCGAATTTTTCGGTGTATTTACCGGATAATTTTCTGCCGAATTTTTCGGTTCCCGTATGCCGGTTCCCACAGTCTGATTTTCGTGATTCCCGGTGTCTTGACGGGACGATATATTTCTATTATTTTCAGTAAATTGAGGAGATTGACCTTCAGCATTCTGCGTATGCAGACGTGATCGTTCTTCTCGGTATGATGATGTATTTTCGGCTGTTTGTACTGCCCTATTTTCCACAGAATTTACTGCGCTGTTTTCGATAGAATTAATCTTATTTTCCGGAGAATTTAATGACTTATTTTCCGGAGAATTTAATGACTTATTTTCCGGAGAATTTGTCTTGTTTTCCGGAGAATTTAATGTCGTGTTTTCAGCAGTATTGGCGTTTATTTCTTTCGAATTTCGAACGGGTTGGAGCACACCGTCAGCGGATGAAGTTGTACCGGATTCATCGGTCGACGCTATCGTTCGACGCAGGTTCTGTTCGTCCGATGTATCGCGCTTCTGAACTGACTGTAATTGCCCGTTTTCTGCTCCGGGAGCGTTTGATTGTTTGATTGTGCCAGCCGCAGGACTTACCGGCATTGGTTGTGCCTCGGATGCTACTGATTCACGCGACGCAGAGTTGATAGTACGTTCGGTGCTAGCTGCGGGCTGCGGTGTATTTTTTGTGGTAGTATATTCCGACGACTGCATAGCAGATACAGAAATTTCCTCACCAACCTGAGTGGTACTTTCTGGTGTTGGATTAGAGTTTTGAGCCGGATTTTTTGGAGAAGTAAATTCTCGGCCCTGCACACTCTTTCCCGAATTATTTTGCGCGTTCTTTTCAGCTCCGATTGCTGTGTTTTGCGCCCAAGTATCCGTTGTTTGTTGAGCGCTTTTTTCGGTTAAGTTTTGCGCACTTTGTTCGGCGTTTTGCGTTTTATTTTCTGCTCTCGGACCGACATTTTTTCCGGTGTTTTGCGAACTATTTTCTCTTACTTTTCCGGGATCGTTTTCTTGGGTCGATACAGAAATATTATCGGAATTTTCGGGTAATTTCTTTTCCGACACATAAGCGGTGAATTCATCTCTTTGGAGCTGTGTTGATGACGATTGTTGACCGCTCTGAACTGTCGGATTCTGCGCGGATGAAGATGCCGTGTTTTGGGCACCGTTGTTGACGGAATTGCCTGACTGTACAGACAGTTGTTCTACTTGACCATTTCTGCTGTTTGCCGTCTGCTGATTATACTTACCCGTTGTATTTTCTTCGGATGCAGGCAGTATATTCTGCTGATTATTCCGAGAAGGAGCATGCGCTACTTCAGCAGTAAAAGCAGCTGATTCTTCTGTAATTTGTGCCTCTATTTGCGGTGATGTATCGGATACATTTTCTAAGCCGGGCTCGGATGCGGACGCAAAACTACGATTCGTTTTTGGGAATTGAATTGTATCTGTATTTGCAGTGCTTTTCTGCGTCTGTTTTTCACGTCCATTTGATGTGTTTTCTTCCTTGATTTCTGAAAATTCAGGGTGAACTTCACCGGTACTATGCGCGAGTATTTGTTGTGAGGTATCAGATATATTTTCAGTGCCGGGCAGGGATGCTGACTCAGAACGACGATTCGTTTTTGGAAATTGAATTGTATCTGTATTTACAGTGCTTTTCTGCGACTGTTTTTCACGTCCATTTGATGTGTTTTCTTCCTTGATTTCTGAAAAACCGGGGTAAATTTCACCGGTACTATGCGTGCGTATTTGTTGTGAGGTATCAGATAGATTTTTTGTGCCGGGCAGGGTTACTGACTCAGAACTACGATTCGTTTTTTGAGATTGAATTGTATCTGTATTTGCAGTGATTTTCTGCGACTGTTTTTCACGTCCATTTGATGTGTTTTCTTCCTTGATTTCTGAAAATTCAGGGTGAAATTCTTCTGCTGTGTGTACGACTTTATTTGCAGATTCTATCTCTCTTTTTCCGGTGGAACGCGATGCCATCGACGACATGCCTCCTGCAGATTGTTTGTCGGCACTACTGTCACTGCCCGAAGTGTTCTTCGGGAAAATATCATTCTCCGTGTAAGACAGTTGGTCCACATTGTTTTCTGCAGTGCCTGCTGCCTGCGTTGCACTTCTCTGCTGAGCTGATGATACATCATCTGTGCGTCTATTTTCTACCCTGCGTGGCGACAATACAGCCGATTGCTCATCCGAAGTAGGCATGGCGCTGCTCTTGTCTTGGAGCGAAGAGTATGACGCACCGTTTACCGATGGTGCTGTACCTTCATGTGCGTGCGTCTCTGCTGATATTGTTTCTTCGGTAGTATGCCCGCTGCGCAGTACCGGCGTTGGAATGCTCTTATCTGCACTTCTCTTATCAATAGTTGATGCGGTATCCGGCAAATTATCCACCTGTACACGTTGCATTTGCGCGGTAGATTCGCTAGGTGTTTGCGAACGTTGTACATCATTTTTGGATGTATTCTTACTCGGTATTCCTTTTGGCGCAGGTCGCTCACCTTGCGGTGCTAAGCCCGGTACCATGGATACTGCATCGGTTGACGAATTAGCGGGCTGACCGGCGACTACTTCTGCTTGTCCGGTACTATTCGCGATATCTTGTGCTGTTGAACGCGAGCTTGAGGATTGCGCTTGACTTGCTCCCGCGGTCGAATCCTGTGATCCTGTGTTTTCTCTCGCAGCCGCGGAGTAATAAGCTGATGTTCGGTTATACTCCTGCCCACGCGTCGGACGCGCTGCCTGAGCAGTATCAAGATCGGTCGGATTTTCCGAATGTTCTGCAGTACTATGCTCTATCGGAGTCTCCTGCACTATTGCACCAAGCGACGGCATGTTTTCGGTGGAGAGTTTGGGAACCGTTCCCCGTGACGGTGACGGTGTATTCCCGGTCGTTCTGTCTGCCGCATTCATTGTAGCATCGGGCTCGGTCTTACCTGCCACGGTCACACGCTGTGCTTGTACTTCCTGCGGTATTGTTCGCTCAGAGAGTATGCGTACCGACGGCATTTCAACCGGCGAATCAATCGTAATTACCACTGATTGCACGGCGAGCCCTTGCTCTTTTGCTTGCTGTAATAATAACTTCAAGGTCGGTGCACTCGGCATTGTTACATCCGGCGTTTTGGCTTCTGTCGGTGGAGTGTGAGATTCAGAAGTGGTGAATGAACGCTCATTCTCATTTTTTATTCCAATGGTATCTTCATTATTTTGCTGACTATTACGAACGTCATTCGTCCGTGTCGCTTCTGATTTCGATGATCTTGTATTGCGGAGTACGTCTGTTTCTGCTTCGGTATTCTTTTCCGGCTGAACAGAGGCGATTGTTTTGTGTTCGGATGTAGTATTGTCGGATGACGTGAGCGGTCTGGATTTCTTCTCTGTACCGGCCTCAGCTGACGTCACGGCGGGAGCATTTGCTTCCGCGGCAGGAGGAACATTCGCTTCCGGCTGATGTGTCATTTGAATAGTGTCGGTATCTGCTGCATCCGGAGCAAATTCAACCGCAGTGAACGCTTGTTCATCCACCGCTGCGCGGGAGGATTGCGCTGTCGCTGCAGGAGCGGTGAACGCTTGTTCACTTTGAGGTGTCATCGGGCGTAATGCTTCAGAAGCATCATTTATCTCAGGCACTTGCAATCTATAGTTCAGCGTTGCAGAGTTTCCGATGGAGGTCTCTTGGAGTGTATCGAGTTGCCGAGAGAGTGATTTGAAGATTTTTACGGCACCTTTGGGTGTCTGTGGAGTGTCGCTGCTGCCGACTGTGATGGTTACTTCAGCGGAGGTCGGACTCGTCTGTGCGTATTCCACGCGGGTTGTATCGGCCGGGAGCTTGAGCTGCAGGGCTGAATAGACGGCTGCTACGACATCGGCAAGTGGCATTGGAGTAACGACTTCCGTATCACTACAATCATTATTTATCATCTCTGAATGGCTGGCATCTTCGGTGGTTCCGGCATTTTGGTCAGACGGTGGCGCGATGGGTTCAGCCGGCAGTGTCCGTTTCGGCAGTGCGCTCACTTGGAGTGGCAGAACGAGTGTCGGGGCATCGGCTATTGGGGTGGAATCGGCATACTTCTCGTGCTGTTGGCTGCGTGTGACATTCACTTCGCTCGTGGTGGCCGCCATCTGCAATTCACTCAAAAATCCCGAATCAACGACTTGCCCCTGACGTGTAGGAACGTCGGACAAGAGTGCCGCGGCGGGACTTTGTAATCGTTGGAGTTGAGTAGTTTTCATAGTTGCATCCTGCAAATTGAATGGCGGGCATCCTGCCCAAAGTACCGAAGTACGAGTATAGTACACCGCGTGCGTTGTGTACCGTTTATTTCACCGGCTGATTTGCGCCGAGTACCATGATCGCGGCGGCTTGAATTGGATTCATTTCATCGAGTACTTTTGCTGCATTTTTCGGCTTCATTGATTTAAGGATAAAGGCAGCATCACGTTCATCGAGTTCGGAAAGAATTTTCGCTACTTCTTTCGCTCCGGCTTTGTCATATATTTGTGCAAAGACCGTATAATTTGCCTTGACAAGCGAGTCAAGGTGTTGGCTAATTTGTTTATCCTGCTCAGTATAGCGCCGTTTCGCCTCGTCAATTTCCCGTTTTACCGTTTCATTCGCTGCCTGTACTTTTGAGAGGGAGTCCGTGACGCGGACAAGCTGCTTGGCAAGTGAATCGCGCTGATATTTTACTGATTTTAATTCCATTTCGGCAGGCGATATTTTCACGACCTGCTTTGCGGCATTGACAATACTGATCGAGTCGATTGGCGGCGTAATGCCTAACAATTCCGGCTTATAGACATACACACTATATACTCCGGCGAAAATCACCAAAAATATCACGCAGATGACTATCATTATGGAGAATACGTTGCTGTTCATTCTTTGCTCACTGTTGTGGATACCCGGCCTATCGTCTTCCGATACCTGTACTTACGCTGCTGCTATGCCTCTTCGCGAGGCGATTTCGTCTAAGAAAGCTTGTTCTTCTTTAGCAAGCATTTCTTTATATTCCATACTCTTACGTTCTTTCAGCTTTTCGAGTATTTTCTCTTCCTTCATTGCTTCGGCGAGCTCACGGCGCTTGAGGTCTTCGATTTCGAGTAACTGTTCACACGCCCGTTCTAACGCTTTGATTTCCGCCTGTGTCGCCTGCCGGTGATGCCATCCTGCTTCGAGTGCCATTGCCTGTGTCGTTCCGCTAGCGCCTATTTTCAGAATATCGGCCAGGTATTCTTCTTTTCGGTGTAATTCATCCTGTTTCTGCTGCCTGTTTGTATAGGCAATTCCAAGAGCATTTTTTGCCTGCTCGACGGCATTTGCCCGTAATTTCAGCAGCGGCTCAAGACGAAAAGAGAATTTTTTTGCCATCGTACATACCTATCCGTATTACAAGCCGAATTCGAGTAATCGAGCGACCACGTCCCTGTATCCGGTGGGGTCTTCGACTTGCTGCCGGAAGAACTTCCGCGTCAGCGGACGCAATTCTACCGCTTTATCCACCAATGGGTTACTTCCCCGCTGATACGCTCCGACACTAATCATATCTTCAGCTTCCCGATACGCTGCGAGCACTTCTTTCATACCTTGTGCGGCTGAACGGTGCTGTGGCGTAATCACATCTTTCATCACCCTACTCACACTCTCAAGAATATCTATCGCCGGATAATGACCGAGAGCTGCAAGCCGCCGTGAGAGCACAATGTGTCCGTCCAGAATCCCGCGCGCCGCGTCGGCAATGGGTTCGTTCATATCATCCCCCTCAACAAGCACCGTATAGAGCGCGGTAATCGTTCCGAGGTCGGACGTTCCGGCACGCTCCATCAGCTTCGGCAATAGCGCAAATACCGATGGTGTATAGCCCTTGGTCGTTGGCGGCTCACCGATTGTGAGTCCTATCTCCCGCTGTGCGAGCGCAAGACGCGTCACCGAGTCCATCATCAGCATCACATCAAGACCTTCATCCCGGAAAAATTCTGCTATTGCTGTCGCAATCAGCGGCGCTTTAACGCGGACGAGAGCCGGCATGTCGCTTGTAGCGACGATGACGACCGAACGCTTGAGTCCTTCTTCGCCAAGGTCTTCTTCGATAAAATCACGTACTTCTCGACCACGCTCACCAATGAGTGCAATCACATTGACATCGACAGTAGCATTGCGGGCGATCATACCGAGCAGGGTGGATTTCCCCACACCCGAGCCGGCAAATATCCCAACGCGTTGTCCTTTGCCGAGGGTGAGCAAACTGTCAATTGCCCGCACTCCCGTCGCCATTGGTTCTGTAATTCTCTTCCGCGTAAGAGGGTTCGGCGGCTGCGCATAAATCGATCTCAGCGATGTATCCGGCAGCGGCCCTTTGCCGTCCATCGGATTACCGAGGCCATCGAGCACTCTGCCGAGCAAGCCGTTTCCGACGGTCGCCGTGAGTGTATTTCCCGAAGCGACAATTTCCATTCCCGGCTCGATGCCGGAGTATTCACCTAAGACCATCGACAGGATTTTGTTATCGCGGAAACCCACGATTTCCGACCTGCTCACTTCCTCTCCTCTGCGATTGCGGAGGATACATACTTCACCGATCGGGGCTTGCGGTCCATTGCTTTCGAGCACCATTCCCACCACCTGAGAAATGCGTCCGACGGTTTCTACCGAACGGGTAGCATGGATAATCGGCGTGTATTTTTGAAGTATCGCATTCATAATTACGTTGTTTTGTGCGCTGTTCTGAGTTTTTCAGCCATTTTTGCGAATTGTGTCCGGAGTTGCGCATCGACCGTACCGAGGGAGCTTTCCATGATACATCCGCCTTCTTCGACAGTATTATCCGACTCAAGCTTTATATTCGGCATTTGCATCGGGTCGGCAATGAGCGTACTTTGTGCGAGCTCAAGAGCATCCATATCGGCCGGATTGAGTCTGATGACCACGGCATCTGTGCCGTGCAACTGAGCCAGTGACTTGCGCGCCTGCGCGACCACGACTGATTTTCCGGCATTGAGTTTTTCTGCCACGATATTCTCGGCAAGGGCGAGAGCCAGCTCAATGATAGCTTCTTCTGCCTGTGCCATCAGGTCACCGAATTTACGTTGTAATTGCTCAACCTGACCGTCAAAACTCTTGAGAATTTCCCGTTGTTTTTGAATTTCCACCATCATCGTACCGGTCGCGACCTGCTTGCCGTCATTGAATCCCCGATCGTAGGCCGCCTGCACCTGTTCCTGCGCTTCGGCAAGGAGGATTGACTGTTCGTCCACGACCTCTTCCGTCTCTTCAAACTCCTCAAAATCTGCTGCCGAAAATTCCTCAAATACCGGTTCGAGGATTTCTTCCCGGTCGCGCGGGTAGAAGATATCGACCGAACGAACTTTGCGAGGCAATTGTATAATAAATGGTTGCATTCTCTTTACTTTCGGTGATTATTCTCATCATGAGCACGTCACTATCGCACACCTTAGACAAATACATCTTCTTTACCGCGGCCGCTGATAGCCACTTCGCCGGTATCGACTAATTTCTTGACCACATCAATAATACGCATCTGCGCCATTTCGACCTCCCGCAGCTTGACCGGTCCCATGAAATCGAGTTCTTCTTTGATGACCAGCGATGCACGCTCGGACATATTCTTGAATATCTTCGTTCTGATTTTCTCATCCGTCGCCTTGAGCGAGAGCACAAGATCACGTTTATCGACATCCCGGAGGATACGTTGCACGCCTTTGTCGTCGATCATTGCGATATCGTCGAAGAGGAACATCAGGCGTTTAATCTGATCGGCGAGATTCGGATCTTTATCTTCAATATTTTCGAGCAAGCTCTTGGCTGTAGCATTATTACTTTTATTGAGAATTGATGCCACAAGGTGCGCACCGCCGGTCGTTGCCAGATTCTGCGAGAGTACTGCCACGCCGATTTGATCGACCACCAATTCCACTTCCTGAATCACCTGCGGCGATACTTTACCGAGCGTTGCAATTCTCATTAATACTTCTGCACGAAGGTCTTCCGTAAATTCATTGAGCACCTCTGCCGATTGATCGGGCGGCAGGTGTGAGAGAATAAGCGAAATTGTCTGCGGATGCTCTTTGGTCAGGAAGCTCGCCAACTGCTGCGAGTCGGCTTTTTCGAGAATCGTGAATCCTCGCACCGCTGTCAGCATTTTAATTTTTTCGGAAATATCCCGTGCTTTTTCGACACCAAATGCCTTTTGCAAAAGGTGCATCGCATAGTCCATACCGCCGTCAAGATTAAATCCATGCGCCGACATGAGCTGAAAATATTCGCCAATTACCTGCTCGATAATGTCATTGGGAATACTCTGAAAATTGCTGATTTCAAGAGCAATATGCTCGACTTCTTTCGGATCTAGTCCCTGAAATATTCCGGCTGCATCATCGACGTCGAGCGTCATGAGGAGAACGGCGGCCTTTTGCCGACCATTCATCGACGTGTATTTGAGTTCCTTTTTCTTCGATATTGCTGCTGCCATAAAATTATATCATTAATGTTCGTATGTTATCGTTTTGACGCTTCTTCGCCATCCTGTCGTAAGAGGAGCTTGATAAGGCGAATTGCCTCCTCCGGTTGCGTGACCATGTGTTCCATGACCTGTGCCTGCATTTCGATTTTCAGCATCATTTCTTCGGTCAATTCCTGCACATTGCCGAGGCGGGCACGTGCGCGGGCTCTCATCATATCTCTGCTACTCATTGGTGCTGCAAGCTCCGGTAATTTTTCTTGTGTTGGACCACTTCCATCTTCGAGCATAAGCGAGCCCCCCGCAGCCGCAGCAGCTCCCTCTTGAAGAGTCATTGGCTCTAATTCCGGCGGCGGACCAAGCACCTGCTCGATACGATGACGTACCTGCGGTGAAGAGACAAGCTTGCGGATCATCCATACAGCAAGCAGCATCGCCACCACAATCAATACTTTTTCGATAATTTCATTCGGCTCCATCGGGAGCTTGAGTCCACGTTGCTTGAGGTCCTCTTCGAGCTGCGAAGGGTCGAATTGAACATTCACTACCGAAACCTGATCGTTACGTGCAGGATCATATCCTACTGCATTTTTAACTACTTGTGTAATTTTCTGCATTTCGTCGTCAGACCGTGGCTTATATTCGAGTGCCGGCTTATCGCCATCCTTGATTTTCGTGGTGCCATTAATGAGCGTGGCTACAGAAAGACGCCTGATACCACCGCCCTGACTTACAATTTTCTCTACTTTTTTAGAAATTTCATAGTTCGTCACCGTATTACCGCGCTGACTTGCCGAATTCACCGGCGGCTGACTCAGAGAGTCCATCGTTCTCGACTGCTCGTCGATTTTCTGTTCGCTCCGCACCACCTGCTTATCGGGATCAAAGTCTTCGGTGGTCTTCTCAACCTGTGTAAAATCGAGCTCTGCATTGGCGCGGACAACGGCATTTCCCACGCCGAGCACACCGTCTAAAAGTGATTGCACTTTTGCGGTAAGATATTGATCTACCTTTTGTTGTAATTCATACTGCGTCGATGAAAGACCCACGAGCGAGTTCTTGTCCTTCGGCGGCTCGCTGATAATCTGTCCTTTTTGATCAACGACCGTGACCGAACCCGTTTCCATACCTTCGACGCTGCTTGCGACGAGATTTTGGATACCTTCGGTGTTTAATTTACTGATATTCCGTCCCGATTTCAATTGCAAAATCACCGACGCAGTCGCTTTTTTCTGGTCTTTGTCGAAGAGTGCTTTTTCGGGAACGACGATATGAACTCTAGCTTTTTGTACTTCTTCAATCGAACCAATGGTACGGGCGAGCTCGCCTTCGAGTGCGCGGCGATAATTCAGCTTTTGCACAAAATCCGACATACCGAGATTGGTCTTGTCGAAAATCTCATACCCCACGGTGCTCGACTGCGGCAGACCTTCGCTTGCAAGCGAGAGACGCGTCTCATGCAGTACATTCGACGGTATCATGATAGCGCTGCCATTGGCCTGCAATTCAAATGGAATTTTACGTTCTTTTAATTTCTCGACGATCACACCGGCGTCTTTTTGGTCAAGCTCGCTAAACAGCACAGACATAGCCGGCGCTGACGTAGAGCTCACGAGCAGTATCATCCCGGCAATGGCGGCGATGACCACCCCCGCAATCGTAAACTGCTGCGTGCGATTGAGCTTATTTGCAAATGTTGTCAGTTGTTTTGTAATCGGCTCTGCCATAGTTTTTGTGTTGTAATTTGGTTACTCTTCTTTTGAGCAAGTAATTGAACCCTTCGACAAGCTCAGGGTGACGATCCGGCACAAGGCTGAAGGTAACTTGTTTGTCATGCTGAGCTTGTCGAAGCATCAAGCAAATGCCAAATTCTTAGAATCTCTCTATCGGTCACCCATTGCCGTCCGGGCGTTCATTACACTTGTATTCTGCTTACTTCTCGGTACATATCGAGTGCTTTATTTCTGAGCTCAAGCAACAGCTGAAACGTCGTCTTGGCTTTTTCGGCGGAGATCATCACATCATGCAAGTCCACCGGCTCACCCTTGATCATACGATCCGTCATCGTCGCTGCATCTTGTTGGGTGGTGTTCGTATCGGCGATAAATTCCTTGAGCGTATTGACAAACGACTCACCACGCGGCCCTTGGACATCACCGACGGTGGGTACGCTGACCCGCTGCTGCTCGATCGGAGAACTCCGACCAACGAGTAAATCACCTATTTGCATACGGTACTCCTAAAAAAAATGAGGACTTCCATGTCCTGAAACGAATATCCTTTTTTACCACGATTATTTTATCCGCGACCGTCGAAGAGACTGCCTTTTTCGACATTACTGCTCGCGAGGCGACCTGCGCGGTTGAACACCACATGCCGTGCAATTTGTGCTGCGCTTTCGGGATAGAGTCCGATGAAGAACTCTCTCTCGGCGGGCGATATCACATTTTGCGGTGTGAGAGCCGACTTTGTCGCTTGCGGAGAAGCGGCCGTTTTTTCGATATCAACGGTAAATTTATTGGTAGATACTTTATCGGGACGAACGGTCGAGGCCGGCTTTATCCCTGCTGCTCGTGAGTATGCTTGTATCGCTGGTATCATACGCTATATTCGATTACTATTTTAAATATCAAGTAGTTATTTTATAATTATCTCTAATTGCTGCACTATGTATCAGATTTCCAATGAGTCTTTTGCTATATTTTTAACGGATGAAATCACACCGGTATTTGCTTCGAAGGCGCGTTGTGCGCTGATCATTTCGACCATTTCGGTGACGACATTCACATTCGGCATGCTCACATACCCTTCGGTATCGGCATCGGGATGCGCTGGGTCGTAAATTTTTCTTGGCTCAGACATATCATGCACACTTGTCGCGGTCACGACCTGTGCATTGGGGTTGTTGCTATCGAGTCGTGCATTGGGAGCATGAAAGGCGGAGGTACCGGCCATGGTGATTTGTTCTTGCAGGGCATGGTCAAACGGCGAACGATTCGCCGCGCGGGCGACGATTACTTCCCGTTGATACGGCTTACCATCGGCGCCTTTGGTTGTATTGGCATTGGCGATATTATTCGCCACAGCGCTCAGCCGCTGGCGTTGAACGCTCAGGCCTTGACCGCTGATTGCAAAGGTAGAAAAAATGTTTTCCATAGGCTGTTGACTCTCGAATATATTCAGTGGCTATTATCAGCCGAACCAAGTAATTGCTTATACATTTCCTTTGATTGCCGTCTGCATTCCTTGGAAATACCGTGCCGTAATTCTCGATGCGAAGCGAAAGCGGATTTGATTCTGCGCCAGTTCGCTCATTTCTTTATCGACATTGACATGCGACTCACCCGAGAAGAGTATTTCCGGACGTGGTACTTGCGCGCCCTCGACATTACCCTTGATTTCACCGTCGGTCGGCGGACCGATGGTCAGGTGGCGATCATCAGTAGTAGCACCGCGTTGCGTGACTTGCGCTTCACGGAAATCTTCTTCAAATCGAACCTTTTCAGGGCGATACACCGGCGACGTTGCATTGGCAATATTCCGGGCAATCGTCTGCTGACGGAGGGCATAGGTGTCCAATGCTCGATTAAGCAGGGGCAGCTTTTTATTAAATAAATGATCTTTGAGTACCATAATCCACCGTTTAAAAGAGTGTATTGTTGACGTGCGCCCCCGAGGTTTCTCAATTTAAGTGCCAAGTTATTCCGGCTTGATTTTCCTCACTGTTGGCGCGCAGAAAGCAGACAATTCGTGGTCAATATTCCTCGGTGGTGAATATTGACCGATGGGAGGGCTGTAGGGGGAAGTCGTAAGCGGTAAGCGGTAAGTCGTAAGCGATAAGTCGTAAGCGATAAGTCGTAAGCGGGAAGTCGTAAGCGGGAAGTCGTAAGCGATAAGTCGTAAGCGATAAGTCGTAAGCGATATGGAGGAGAAGGCAGTTTGCCGAAAATCATCTGTCGTTACCGTATTAATTGTTCTTTAAGTCCTTTGTGTCCTTTAAGTCCTTTGTGTCCTTTTGCCCTTCAATCGGTGAGCATGATTATAAAAATACTACTACTGTACCCCTCTACGACCATACAACCATCGCATCGACAAGTACTTACGGTCAGTATTAAGAACTGACCGAATGAAAAAAAATCAGACACATCACCCAAAATCAGTAGGGGCAGAACATCTTCTGCTGTACATCATGGTGTATTTTGGGTTCGGGAGAATAATCCGACACAACCGTAGTGGCAGAAAATACGTATTAACCACATTTTAGTACCGCAAAACAACCGTCTTGTTTTTCATACCGTTAGACTTACTCCTACTTATCGTGCGAATGATGGAATTATTCTTGTCGAATTCGATGGTAAGCGGACTATACCCATTATGATAAATTTCCGCTTCTAAGGATAGCCGCTCGCGTTGGTCATCTAAATATTCAATGAAGCTGAGTTCCGGATATTGCGATGAATTGCCTTTGGGTGTGATTCGTCGGAAGTGCTTCGCCGGAACGCATAGGTCTGAGAAGAGACATTCGAAGATCGTGGCGCGTTTCTTTTCCGAACAGTCGGTCGATATGCCGTGCATGATTTCCTGCAAAAAGTCCAGGTTCAGCCGGTGGTACTTATTTTCTGCCAGAATGCGCTCGATAGAGTCAACAATCTGCTGTTCCTTTTCATCGCTCAGAACCACTCTTCCGTATTGACGATACCTTTTTTTGCGGTTCACAAGCTCGTAGGAGGTTTCGATATAATACACCGGCAGGAACCAATTGACCCATAGTGTACACAGGTGCAATTCTTTGCCGGTGCGGAGGAACGACGTAAACTCCCAATCGAAGTCCTCGCGCATGTTGTACAGGTCGATATCATCATTCAGGCAGAATATATAAATATCAGCAATATCACCAATTGTATCTTTCTTTGTTAAAAGATTTCTTGGATTTCCCGATGAATATGAGGATGCCCTAAAGGGGGTGGTGATATGTTTGGACACGTCATCAAACAAACGTGTACCTGTCACCGGATTAGCGAGATACGCATTGATTTTCGGCAGGAGGTTGAGTCTGCCATTGCTGAAATTGGTGTGGATAAATTCGAGGATATCGGCATTGTTCATAGGGAGTGAGGGATAGTTGTGTGGAAGTTGCATGGCTTGTCGGGCGTTGGGTTTGGATGAATGGGGGTGGAAGGGATGTGTTTATGGAACTTCCTTCTGTTTATACACAGAGCATTGGTCGCCTTAATGTGACCTGCATTACTTTGTGGTTCTCGAAAGAAACTGACATAATCCAATCATTTTCTACAAAATATTCGATATGACTTCCTACGGTCATTTTTCCATTCTCTTGCTGGCAACCAAGCATTTCTAGTACTTCTTTCTCGTTTAGACCAATTAATTTTTGCTCTTTTACCAATGTTACAGCGATGTCATACGGTTTTATAATTTTCTGATCCCACTTGGCTTTTTCAAAGGGTGTAGAATACGATAGATTTGAGTCCAGTCAGTTACTACAACTCAAATAAGTGACTAATTGCCAGTCCGGTCAGTTGCTACAACTGACCGTCAACACTTACCTATGAAACGTACTGCTCATCACTACTTCGGATAATCCAGTCCGGTCAGTTGCTACAACTGACCGTCAACACTTACCTATGAAACGTACTGCTCATCACTACTTCGGATAATCCAGTCCGGTCAGTTACTACAACTGCCCGTCAACACTTACCTATGAAACGTACTGCTCTGTTCTCCTTTGCAAAGGTGTGTATTTTGAGCCAGCCATCAGCTTGTGTTCCTGATCATGGACAATTTACAATATCTCTGCAATATGAGATAGTTTCACCAAATCAAGTGGCGGCTGCTCTCCATAAAAACGGGCACTCGAATACTTGTAGTCTGTTGCATCGGTCACAAGTGCTCGCTTTACCGGATTGTCGTGCATATACTGCAATTTCGTAAGTACATGCTCTCGTTTCCACAATGGTACTGCATCGTATCTGTCCATCCAAATTTTATACTTCTGCGTTCGCACGTGATAGGAAAGCCGTTGTCGTACTATCTCGCTCTTGTCCTCCTCTAATTTCCTGCGTATCTGAGCCGAAGTGAACTTCTTAAAATCTCGAAGCAATGAGGGCATAAGCGACGCATCTTCAAAGTACAGCAAACAATGGATATGATTCGGCATCCATACATAACCATAGACGCGAGCGTTGTACTTGTCGCAATAATAGTTCATTGAGTCTGATAGTACAGTATAGTACGTGTCATCAAGCAACAAGTGCAGCCAATCCACCATCGTCGTCGTGATGAAGTAACATGCGTATTGTTCTATATTTACTCTGTTTCTGCGCATACGTGGTAAGTGAAAAGTAAAGCTGCTATCCAGCCATAATCATTGAACTATCATGCAGACGTTTCAGCGGTAAGTGTTGACGGTCGGTTGTAGCAACCGACCGGACGGGGAATGAAACGTACTGCTCTGCTCTCATTTGCCAGTCCGGCCAGTTACTACAACAGCCCGTCAACACGTACCTATGAAACGTACTGCTCTGCCGCTCTTCAGATAATCCAGTCCGGTCAGTTGCTACAACTGACCGTCAACACTTACCTATGAAACATACTGCTCTTCACTACTTCGGATAAGTGTTTAATTCTAACTTAATCTGCAACTTACAAAATCTCAGAACTATGCGATAGCTGTACTGTTTCAAAGGTCGAATGTGGTTATCATGCAGACGTTTCAGCGGTATGTGTTGACGGTCGGTAGTGGTAGCCGACCGAACGGGTCAATCATCATGGTATGGAACAAAAACACACTTCCATAAGTCTATGCCTTCAAGTTGACTCACAAAGATACATACATTCTTTCGCTTTGTTGTGGTACTTCATTGTTCACTTCATATCAGCCGATACTTATTTCTTCATTTTTACAAAACGCTATGAAAATTAATCTACTCTTTTCTCTTTCCGTGTGTCTTTTACTTACTTCTTCTCTTACTACTCCGGCTACATCAAGCGGCAAGCTATTGCGCGAACATCAGAATCGTACTGCCAGCATAATTACACCGGAATTTACTTTAGAAGGAGTCTCCAATGATAACACATGGAGTAATGACGGTAAGTTTTTGGCCACATCCACGTACAAAACCGCCCATATCTGGGATGCTACCACCGGTACATTATCGTTTTCGTTGTCAAGATTTGCCGATGATGTTAATCACATATCCTGGAGTCCCGGCGGGCAATATATTGCTACATCCGGCTACAGAAATGATGCTGTACTATGGGATGCAATTACCCGAGATTCACTGTTTACCACTGCCACCATCAGAGAAGTATATGAAATTAGCAATTTAAGCTGGAGTCCGGACAGTACCCGCATAGCAATTGGTGCGCTTAATGGTAATGCCTATATCTACGATATCAAATCTCATCAACAAATTTTCGTACTTAAAGGCCACTCAAACAGTTTGAATAAAGTCGCATGGAGTCCGGACAGCAAAAAGCTCGCAACCTGCAGCTGGGATAAAACAGTGATTCTCTGGGACTGCTCAACCGGTACAAAAATTACCACCTTAATCGGCCATACCTCGAATGTAAAAAATGCATGCTGGAGCCCTAATGGTAAACAAATAGTAACGGCAAGTATGGACAATACTGCCATCATCTGGAATTCCATATCCGGCAATATAGTCTCCACCCTTAAAGGGCATACCGGCTTCGTGATGAATGCACTCTGGAGTCCGGACGGAAAACTCATCGCAACGGCAAGCGCTGACTCAACTGCTATACTATGGGATGCCTCGAAGGGAACCAAGCTGCAAAAGTTTACTGGACATAATGATTGGATTTCTAGCATCTGCTGGAGTCCGGACAGTAAGAAAATCGCAACTGCAAGCTATGATCGGACAGCCATCGTTTGGGATGTCACCACCGGAACACAACTAAATGTATTATCAGGGCATACTAAAATTATTCAGAATATTTTCTGGAGTAAAGACGGAACCCGGATAGCCACTTCAAGCAATGATAATACGACAAAAATCTGGCACGTCGCCGGTGTTGTAAGCGCAGTACAAGAGCAAGCTACCGACCGTTCAGGTATAGATTTCGCCCCGAATCCCGTTCGGGACGATGCAGTTCTTCGATTCTCCCCTCTACCCTATGCATCCTCGATACTGGTCTTTAGTATCATGGGTCAGCAAATTTTTGATTATCCCGTTCCTGCGGGCGAAAGTTCTGCCGTACTACCGATGAAAGAATTACCCAAAGGTATATACTTGCTCCGATGGAATACTACAACCACATCGATTTCCAAGTGGTAAAGATATCACATGAGCTTTGACTCCTTATTTTCATTGCATACGCATCCTAACTCTCTACTCGGAGGATATATGAAAACTCTCTTACTCGTGCTTTCTGCTTTACTACTACCTGCATTTTTAAATATTGCGACAGGTTCAATCATCTCGCCTTCCTCGCCTTTCGGCACTGTACAGGCGACACTGAAAGGCCACACTGGTGGTATTTCAAAAGTTGGGTGGAGCAATGACGGCAAGTATATTTTTACCGTTGGTAAGACAAATTTGATCCATGACTTGATTAACTTTTCCACGTCTTATGGTCCGACTGATACCTCTATTATTCTGTGGGATGCACACAGCAGAACTCTTCACGCACTTCTAAGCGGATATACAGCATTTTGGAGTCCGAGCGGAAGCAAGATTGCTATTAAAAATTTCGATGGTACTATTACTATTTGGGATGCAGCTACGGTGAGATTAATTACCACTCTTCGGATACCGTACATCGTAATAAACACGCTAAGCTGGAGTAAAGACGGTGAGTTCATTGCTACTGCAAGCTCCGATAAAACGCTGTCCATCTGGAATGCAAATACCGGCGAACAGCTCCAAACATATAAAGGTCATACACAACTAATTGACGTCATCACCTGGAATGGTGATGGCAGCCAAATCGCATCAGTTGGAAAAGATACTTCCACTATCGTCTGGAATACATCCACCGGTGAACAGCAATATACATTTAAAGGGCGAACGTATGAAAATGGGTGGAATGTAGATAATCAGACGTTGGTGATATCCGAAAACGATTCGTTGGTTTCATTATGGAATACCCACACGTGGACTCGAACTTTTTCAATACGCGGAAAGAAAATTGGCGCTGATATACGGTGGAGCCCCGACGGCACTTACCTTGCTCTACCGTTCGGTGATTCTGACTCAAGTTGTGTGACTGTATGGAATTTTCTCACCCTTTCAAAAGCTTTTACTATTTCGAATAATGGTTTTTATATAAAGACTTCTGCATCTTTTATTCTATGGAGTAATGATGGATCGCGATTAGCGGCTATTAATTCGTACAATGATCTCAGACTCTATGAGGTAACAACAGGGAGAGAGTATAAAATTCCTGTTACCCGGCTCGGCTTTGGTACTTCAATATCCTTTAGTCCGGATGGTAATCTGTTACTAACAACCAGTGATGAAAAACACGTGTCTATCTGGGATGCCAATACCGCTACATCTCTCGGCAAACTCGATGGCAATGCAAGTGGTGTAAACACAGCAAGCTGGAACAACAGCGGAACCGTTATCGCAACGAGTAGTGGTAATACGACGACATTATGGGATTCTAAAAATTTCAGACAAATTAAAACTATGACCGGGCACACCCGATCTGTGACCGCTTCCCTCTGGAGCCCTGATGGTCGATTCATACTTACTTCGAGTGCAGACTCAACTGCCCGACTCTGGAATTCAAACGGTGATTCACTATTCGCTCTCAACGGACACAAAGGCCCGCTCATCTTCGCCTGCTGGCGTCCGGACGGCAAGAGAATTGCAACGCTCGGCAAGGATACAACTATCATAATCTGGGATGCTTTGTCGGGATTAAAAAAATTCATACTCCATGGACATACCAATCAAATCAATACGTTAGTTTGGAGTATCGACGGTAGCAGACTACTTTCAACTAGTAATGACTCGACGGTAATCATCTGGAATGCCGAGGATGGATCGATACTTCACACCCTGGCACCACAAATGAGCGCCATTACCTCTGCGGCATGGAGTCCGAATCGTGAGCTGATCGTTACCGGGGGCAAGGACGGCACCGCCATCATCTGGGATGCAACCACAGGCAGACAGCGTGCTTTGCTGGGTGGCCACAATAATTTGATTTCACAGATATGTTGGAGTCCGGATGGAACTTCTTTTGCTACAGCAAGTTATGATAATACTATCCTCGTTTGGGATGCTAATTCCGGCGGACAGTTGTTTATGCTCAGCGGCCATACCGACAATATTCTTTCCCTACGGTGGAGTCCTGATGGAGATAAAATTGCTTCAGCCGGGAAAGACAACATGGCTTTTATCTGGAATGCCTTGAATGGTGAACGCCTTAAAATGCTCAGAAGCCATACGGCACCAGTTAATGAGATAAACTGGAGTCCGGATAGCAAGCGAGTAGTGACCGCAAGCACGGATGGCTCGGCAATTCTGTGGTACTCAGATGAAATTCCTGTAGCAGTTCGAGAAGAATCTCATAGTAGAGAAGACAATGGTATTCTGGCACCCAATCCTGTTTCGTCAATTCTTCACATCCAAAAAATCCCACCACTTTCCGAACTGAGAATAGTATCAGCTCTTGGTAATGTAATTGGCAGCTGGAGTACTACCAGTGAACTATTCGACTATGATGTCTCCGGCCTCGCCCCGGGTGTGTATTTTACCGAAATTTGTACTTCTAACCGTATGATTATACATAAATTTATAGTGTATCATTGATGAATTGCACCTACGAAAAATCTCCCTCCAAATCAAAACTTTTGCGCTTTCGCGACAATGGATGAGTTTGTACAGAGTGAATCACATTTCTGGTACGGCTGCCTTCGATCTCCCTCGTCGTAGCTTCACTGTGTTTGGTACCTCGCGCGGAGTACGCTTGCGGTAGCGGGTGGGTGGCGCTTTCCCCTGCGAAGGTGTTGTGCCTTCTGAATATACCAAGCTTCGCTTGGCGTATGTAGCAGCCGACCGGACAGTACTGATGTCGCTCCACCGGCGCTTTGTTTCTTTGTGCAATCAAGTGCCAGTCCGGTCAGTTGCTACAACTGACCGTCAACACTTACCTATGAAACGTACTGCTCATCACTACTTCGGATAATCCAGTCCGGTCAGTTTCTACAACTGAGCGTCAACACTTACCTATGAAACGTATTGCTCTTCACTACTTCGGATAAGTGTTTAATTCTAACTTAATCTGCAACTTACAAAAACTCAGCAAGATGCGATAGCTTTACTGTTTCAATCGTCGATTGTGGTTATCATGCAGACGTTTCAGCGGTAAGTGTTGACGGTCGGTTGTAGCAACCGACCGGACGGGGAATATGCGATAGCTGTACTGTTTCAAACGTCGAAGGTGGATATCATGCAGACGTTTCAGCGGTATGTGTTGACGGTCGGTTGTAGCAACCGACCGGACAAAAATTAATACTTGATCATTACCTTGACATTGGGCTGCTCTTGTTCCTTCCATTCACCATCTATCTCATTTGTAAACGAATGACTTGACGATTCGTTCATTTGCCGCCGGGTAAATATTCTTCTCTGCTTGCACTATAGTATATTTTACTGTATTTTCGCGGTGTAGTCCCGGTTGTCACTGACGTGCGTCATACAATCGGGTTTTTGTATTTTTATAGCCAACCCATGGTTGAAACCATGGGCTATGATGAAGAGATGGCTATCGCCCCCCCAAACCCATTATGACCGAAATACAAACAATACTCGCAGCGTTTGAACGCATCGACCTCTCAACCGAACATGCCGCACTCGCGACCGTCGTGCGGATTGAAGGGTCGTCGTATCGCCGCCCCGGCGCGCGGATGATTATGACCTCAAGCGGACACTGGACAGGCGCCATCAGCGGCGGTTGCCTCGAAGGCGACACCCTCCGGCGCGCTCGTATTGCCATCGCCGCCGGCATTCCCACCGTCGTACGCTATGATACCATGGATGATGACGCCAATGTCTTCGGCGTGGGGCTTGGATGCAATGGAATAATTGATATCCTCATTGAACCCATCAAGAGCGCCGATGATGCCTGTATTCGTGCCCTGAAATCTGTTCAATCGCCAAGCGATAAGGTCGTGCAGGCAATTGTGTTTCAATCGGATACGGAAGATTTGCCCGTCGGAACGCGCCTTGTGGTCGATAGCGCAACGCCGCCTCCCGCCGATGCTCATCCCGAACTCCTCAGCGCTGCCCTGCACCAGCTTGCGCTTGGTAAATCAGGGAATTATACGCTCAAGAGTGGCCAAGCCGAGGTTCTGCTCGAAGTCGTGCTCCCCCAATCGCGCCTCATGATTTTTGGGAATAGTTTTGACGCCACGCGCGTAGCCGTTATCGCCGAAACGCTTGGCTGGGAAGTGACGCTTTCGCGGGATACGGACAATGCGAATCTCATTGCAGCGCAGGGCGAAATTCCCCCTGCTGTCTGTCATTTGCCGACGACGGCAATTCTCAAGAATGTTCACTTTGATGCCCGCACTGTCTGTGTGGTAATGTCGCATAATTACTACTACGATCTCTCGGTGATTCGGCAATTACTCCTGACAAATGCGCCGTATATCGGTCTGCTCGGTCCGCGCAAGAAATGGGAGAAAATGCGCCGGGAAATTGGCGAACTCCGCGGGCATGACATGACGGATGCCGAAGAATCGAGGATATACAGTCCGGTAGGACTCGACATCGGCGCCGAAACACCGGAAGAAATTGCGCTCGCAATTATCGCTGAAATGCAGATGTTCCTTCAGGGCGGCACAGGGCGTTCCCTTCGTGGAAAGCAGGGCACGATTCATGAGTAATACTCACAATCCACTTCCCTTTTTGAGTTGTATCATCCTCGCGGCCGGCGAGTCCAAACGCCTCGGCACCGCAAAACAACTCCTCGACTGGCACGGCGAGACGATTCTCGCCAAAGCCATCCGCACGCTCGAAGGAATTTCACCAAAGTATGCGTCAGGTATGGAAATAATCGTCGTACTCGGCGCGCGATATGAGGAAATTCTTCCTACTCTAACCTCTTGTAGAATAATTACCTGTAAAAACGAACGCTGGCACGAAGGCATGGGAACGTCGATTAGCACAGCAATGCACTCGGTTAGCCCGCACACAAGCGCCGTGCTCGTCTCCGTCTGCGATCAAGTGCTGATGACCACCGCTGATTACGAACAATTACTCTCAGCTTTCCTAACCGGCAATTCCACCATCGCAGCTACGAGATACGGAGAGAATGCAGGCGTGCCTGCCGTATTTGCCCCGCAGTATTTCCTTCACTTACAATCCCTTAGCGGCGAGCGTGGCGCCAAAAGTATTCTTCAGAAATACAAAAGTGATGTGACGCTCGTGGACTTGCCGGCAGCGCTTGTGGATATTGATACGGCGGAGGATTATGTGCAGGCGATGGGGATGGAAGAACCCACACCCTGCCCTCTCCCAAGAGAGGGTAAGAGCAAGAAAATCAATAAATTACCGCACATAGTCCCCTCTCGGGAGCAGATTTAGGGATGGGTCTCGCGGTTGCATACATGGTAAGAGTCTGCAAATCAATTACTTACCAACAAAAGTCCCCTCTCGGGAGCAGATTTAGGGATGGGTCTCGCGGTTGCATACGCTAAACAATCAACCTAGAAGTGAGAATCACCCAAAAAACACAACAGCCGCTCCCCGAAACCCGGAGAGCGGCTGTTCTGATATGTTCAGTCAATTATTTAATCACTTGCAGCATCTTTGCTTGGGTGAATTGTCCTGATTTCACGACCACATAATATACTCCACTTGTGAGGTTTTGTGTTTCGACACTGAAGCTGTGTGTGCCCATTGTGAGACGTTCACCGGTTGTGATATCGAGCATTTTTCTGCCGGTCATGTCTGCTACGTAGAGCGATACATTGTCCATGTCATTAGCGAGCGCCAGCGATACGGTTGCGTTGTCGGATGTCGGGTTCGGCGTGATGTCGGCTAATTGATTGTCGGTAATGCTTTCGGTTGAGGAAGCAAGGGTGATACCGGCTCCGGATGTCGTCGTAACATCTGTTGAAATACCACCTTCCATCGGAACGATAATTGGACCACCACCGACAAGACCACAATTTATTGCGAAAGGTCTAATAACAACGACTCCTGCACCATCGGTAAATCTGAATTGAATTACTGCGGGTCCGACTAACGTAAAGCATACATTACCCATATAGATATCGGGACCGACCGGGAACCAACCACCACCGCCATGGGTAAAAGTAACCGTCGGTGCAGGTGGAGTTACTAAAAACATACCGACAGCAAAATCAGCACTGATGACACCTGCGGGTGGAATTACCTGACATGATCTCCAGCGAACAGCTTCTGCAGCCGGAAGTGAGTAATGTACTTGAAAGCAGCATCCACCGACAGGAACAAGCCACACATTAGGAATCGCTTTCGCTGTTTGTGACGTAAAACCAAAAGCAACAACACCAAGAACAGCACAAAGAAGTGCAGAGCGAAGGAAGGTAGTAACAGTTTTCATAATAATCTCCAAAAAATAGAAAGAAATAAAAGATAAAATTGTAGTTTGCCATGTGTCAGAAGCGACTACTCCCATGCGCGCTGTGTGAGTATGTTGCTGTCTGTGCGGCTGTTATGGTTGTTTTTATTTTGTGTAATTGACAAGCATAACTTTCAAGTGCAAAACTACGGCTCCATCCCCCGGTAGAAAACACCCGCTGTGAATGCGGCAGAAGTGGATGTGTAAATGGTCAATTTGAGCGGGCGAATGGTAGAGAGATTGGTTATCGTGAGTTCGGAATAACCGCCCGTTTTACTGTACAAGAATAGAAACAAGACAGTGCGAAATGCGATTGACCGTTCACGTTCCCCCAAAACCACAAACGGGGTTTAATGACGGTATGGACGTGATTAAACCCCTTCAGGGTTTTGGATTACGTGTCTATGGCCCCTCATTTCATGCGGGGGTATTGAAATTGAGGCCCGTTGGGCTTCTCGATTGCCTTCGGAGTTATTACCCCAAACTTTCGTTATTTTATTCAACAACATTCCATACTAAACAATGAAACTCTTTCCTCTCTTCCTCTTGCTTCTTCTCGGCATCCTTCCTCTCCGTGCAGGCGACCTTGCAAATGTTCATCCTCGTCCCAAGGTGAGCTTTCTCAAGACAGGTGTGTTTACGCTTGACTCTTCCACGACACTTCTTCTGCCGAATGCGATGACCTCCACGACCTCGCAGGCGGCGGACTTCCTGATACGGGAAGTCAAGCAACGGTTGGGTATTGCGCTTATTCCCGGAACTTTGGATACCTATCATGGCGAGAAAGCGATTGTTCTTGGCGAATTCAACACTTCGCCGATGATTCCTTCCATTCTCAAAACTATCACTCCACCGGGTGAAGAACCTCCCAAAGCGCAGGGTTATGTTCTCGATATCATGCCGGATCGTGTGCTTTTAGCTGGCGCGGACTCGAATGGTACATTTAATAGCGTGTCCACGTTTCTTCAATTACTCAATCCGAATCGCAGGATGGCGGCCGTGCATATTCTCGACTGGCCTGATTATCCGGTTCGGTGGATTTACGCGCAACATTACTCGCGGAATGGACAGGTTCTCGGGGAATTAAAACATCTCACCGACTCGATGAAGTATTATAAAATTAATGGTATTGTGCATGCAGACTTCGGGTATGACCTGCTGGCGACGAGCCTGCCGTGGCATTTCGATTCCCTCACAACATTCATCCAAACAGCGGCGCAGAATAATGTGCAAATCATCCCGCAGGTCGTGAATGTCGGCTGGTCAAGCGGGTGGCTCAATCGCGCGCCGAATTACGCAGCAGGCGTGCCCGCCTCCGGACTCTACATCGTCGAAGCCGATACAGGACGCCTCCTCCCCGACCCAAAGGTCGCGCTGCCGAACGGTAATTTCGAGAATGCGACGAATGGAAAATTTCCGGGATGGAGCTTTTATGATGGTCCGGAAGTATCCATCTTCACCGATAGCGCGGTCGCGCACAGCGGCAGGTACAGCGCGCGCTGTGAGAATTTCATCGCAGGAAATGCTGCCGGTAATGCACGGTTCAACCGACTGATGAATTGTAAGCCCTTTTCCTACTACACATTATCAGCATGGGTGCGCACCGAAGGATTCTCAGGCGATGAAGTGCGCCTGCTGGCAATTGGCAATTCTCCCGATGGCGCGAGCCGGGTCCTGACGTTCACCAATCTTGATATTCCTTCTACCACCAACGCGTCTCAAAATAATGGATGGGTCAAGGTTGAGGTGCGACTCAATACCCTCACTTCCACCACACTCCTCCTCTACTGCGGCGTGTGGGGCGGACGCGGCGGGAAAATTTGGTTCGATGACTTTCAGGTGCAGGACGCAGGACTCTGCAATATCCTCCGCCGTCCGGGAGCGCCGCTTATCATTACAAATACTTCCACGAAGAATACCTACACCGAAAACGTTGACTTCTCTCCCCTCCACGACGACGTGATGGAAGCAAGCCGCGGGAATTATGGACGCTACCATACACCGCCGACGCTTCGGCGTCTGCCGTTGGGTGCAATTAAGAATGGTGACACGCTGTTGGTGTCGTATTTTCATCCGCTTACGACGATTAGTGATAACAGTTGTAATGGTTCAACCATGGTGAGCTTAACCGAGGACTCCGTTCTCTCGATGATGAACGACCAAGCCCACAGAATCGATCAACTCCTGAAGACAGATCGTTTTTTCCTCAGTTATGATGAGATTCGCACCATGAATTGGGACGCTCCTGGCAAGCTGCCTCTGCGTTCGGCGCGGGAGTATCTCGGCAGTCATATCCGCCTCATGGACTCGACCTACAAGGCAATTCACCCCACAGCCCAGACGATTATCTGGAATGACATGATCGACTCCCTCCACAACGCGGTCAATGATTATTACTTAGTAAATGGCGACTTACGCGGGATTTGGAATGACATTCCTACCTCAATGATTATCGCGAATTGGAATGGCGGGAATTTGGAGAAGAGTCTGGATTTCTTTGCTAAACGTGGATTTCAGCAGATTACCTGTCCGTATTACGATGTCGGGAATTCCGCAGGTATCCGCGCTCAGCGTATTACTGCGAACCTCGTGCCCGGCATGCTCGGCGCGATGTACACCACCTGGGGACAAGACTACCGTTTCGTGCCCGACTTCGCCGACTATCAATGGAGCGCAGGACCCTTTGTGATACATACGCCATTAGATACGAGTGTGTTAGCGCAGAACAATCTTCAATTTACGGCGACTGTGTTTGCTGATAATCATGATGCAAGCGATGTGATTACGTCGGTGCAGGCGGAAATTTCCGATACCCTCGGTCATCCCCTGCAAACGGTAACAATGAAGAAAGCTGCAAATTCTCAATTCGATGCATCGATTCCCAATACGTATCCGAATGGATTTACGTATCGGATAATTGCCAACAATTCACAGGGTTTTACGCGCACCACGCCGGCATATAAAGTATGGAAATCAGCCACGACTGCGGTTAGCGAATCGCCACTTAATGAAACTTCCTTCTTCATTACACCAAGCGTAGAAGTTGGGAAATTCCTCACGTTGAAGATTCATACGCCGAAGCAAGGCGCCGGAAGTATTGGAGTGGTTGATGTTCTCGGTCGTACGATGAAGAGTATTCCCTTTTCCACACAAGACAAAAACGAAACGAGATTGCAGGTCGAGGTTTCCGATCTCGCGCCGGGTGTGTGGTTCGTTCGTGGTGAATTTGACGGCATGACCAGCGGTGGGAAGTTTATTCTGGGATGGTGAAGAATAGACAACAAAAAAACAGCCGCTCCCCGATTATCCGGAGAGCGGCTGTTGTGCAATTTCAATCACTTATTATTTAATCACTTGCAGCATCTTTGCTTGGGTGAATTGTCCTGATTTCACGACTACATAATATACACCGCTACTGAGGTTTTGTGTTTCGACGCTGAAGCTATGTGTGCCCATTGTGAGACGTTCACCGGTTGTGATATCGAGCATTTTTCTGCCGGTCATGTCTGCTACGTAGAGCGCAACATTGTCCATGTCATTGGCAAGTGCCAGCGATACGGTTGCGTTGTCGGATGTCGGATTCGGCGTGATGTCGGCTAATTGATTGTCGGTAATGCTTTCGGTCGAGGAAGCGAGGGAGATACCGGCACCGGAAGTGGTGGTCGTAGCATCTGTTGATACTGTTTCACCGATTGGAGCGATGGGGAGTCCACCTGCGACGAGTCCGCAATTAATTTGGAACGGAATATTGACTACATTACCCCATTTATCGATGAAGCGAATAATCACGACGGCGGGACCGACGAGATTGAAGCAAACGACTCCCATATTGAGATTTGCACCAAAGGGAAAGTACCCTGTTCCTGCAGGATGAGTAAATGTTACGGCTGGATTTGGTGTAGGTGTTGCTGCAAATCCTACATTGGGTCCTGCACTTTGCACATTTCCTGCACCGGGAATTATGGTACATGATACCCAGCGATTGACTTCGAAATTGGGAATCCAATAATGAACTTCAAAGCAGCATCCGCCAAGTGCAACGAGAGTTGCATTGGGATTCGCTTTTGCAGTTTGCGATGTAAAACCAAAAGAAACCATACCAAGAATTGCACACAAAAGTGCAGTGCGGAAGTAATAATTAAGCATTTTCATAAAAACTCCAATAAAAAATTATACGATAAAAGATTGTGCCGTTTTCAGAAGGAAACTACCGGTGCGCGCTTCGTGGTTATCTCATTTCTGTTCGGGCGGTTATGATTGCTGATGTTGTTTCTAATGACAAGCATAACTTTCGAGTGCAAAACTACGGCACGCATTGGCCGTGGGAAAGGTTGGCTGTGAGAGCGGATTGAATGAATGTGTAAATGGTCGAATTGAGCGGGTGAGCGGCATGATTCATTCATCAAAACGTGTGGACGGCAATGGGTGACCGCAGGCGACGGGTGGGAAGATGCAGAAGAGAAACCAAAAAAAAGTTAGTTCTTTGGCAATTTTGTGGTTTGGTATTCTTATCCGACGTAGGGGCGAATTGCATTCGCCCAACCCCTAGCACGACCAGGGCGAATGCGATTCGCCCCTACGACCAAAAAACAGTGCTCCACAAAAATTGTCAAAGAATCAAAAAGTCTTATTATTGTAAAACTATTAACTGTTACTTCGAGGTGAATCATGCTACTACTTGACGGCAATACTCTTACAATCCATGACTTTAACGCGGCGGTCTTTTCGCCGGAAATTCCTATCATGCTGTCGGACGACGCCAAAACGAAGGTTCGCGCGGCGCGGCAAACGGTCGAAAACTGGCTCTCGAATGGCGAGATTGTCTATGGAGTCACGACCGGATTCGGGGAATTTGCGAATGTCGTCATCCCGCCGGACGAACTCGATGCGTTGCAGGAGAATCTCATCCTCTCGCACAGCGCCGGCGCCGGAGAATGGCTCCCGCGTGAGGTCGTGCGCGGCATGATGATACTCCGCGTCAATGCGCTCGCCAAAGGACATTCCGGTATTCGCCTCGAAACGCTCGAAACACTGATTGCGATGCTCAATCATCAGATTGTACCGGCGATTCCCTCCCAAGGGTCGGTGGGCAGCAGCGGTGATTTGGTGCAATTGTCGCATATCGCGCTCGCCCTCATCGGCAAGGGGCAAGTTCTGACAAGTGACGGAGTAAAGCCGTCGCGGGAAGTACTCGAATCGTATGGTCTTACGCCTGTTATTCTCAAAGCGAAGGAAGGTCTTGCACTCATTAACGGCACGCAGATGATGTGTTCGTATGGTGGACTCGCCGTCCAAAAAGCACTGCGTCTTGCCAATATCGCCGACGTTGCCGGCGCGCTGAGTGTCGATGCATTGCGCGGCACGGACACGGCGTTTGACGAGCGTATTCACCGGTTGCGGGGTTTTGAAGGACAGCTCGACTCCGCCCGACACCTCCGTGAAATGCTCGCCGGCAGTGAGATTCGCGCTTCTCATCGGGACAATGACAATCGCGTGCAGGATGCGTATTCGCTTCGGTGTATGCCGCAGGTGCATGGTGCGTCGAGAGATGCGATTCATTATGTGTATAAGGTCATGTCCACCGAACTCAACTCGGCAAATGACAATCCGCTGCTCTTCCCGGACACGGGTGATCATTTGGAGGGTGGAAATTTTCATGGTCAGCCGCTTGCGTTAGCGCTTGATTTTCTTGCCATTGCGTGCGCTGAACTCGCGAATATTTCCGAACGCCGGACAGAGCGCCTGGTCAATGGCGCATTAAGTAGTGGTCTGCCGAGATTCTTGGCGAGTAAGGGTGGAGTGCAATCGGGAATGATGATTGCGCAATACACTTCAGCGTCGATTGTGTCGGAGAATAAAGTGCTGTGTCATCCGGCGAGTGTGGATTCTATACCGACGTCGGCCAATCAGGAAGACCATAATTCGATGGGAAGTATTGCGGCGCAGAAAGCGTGGAAAGTGGTCAATAATTTGCAGACGGTGCTGGCAATTGAACTTCTGTGCGCTGCGCAAGGCATTGATTTTCTTCGACCATTGAAAAGTTCGGAGAAATTAGAACGTGTGATAGGAAAGATCCGGAGTGTGGTGCCGTTTGCCACGACGGACAGAATACTCCATGCGGATATTCAGCAGGTAATTGCGCTGATTGAGAGCGGCGAATTGGATCCACAATTCTAAGAGCGCATCGTCTATGAAAATTGGCTATATCACGGCGGCGGATTCGCGGAGTAAGTATCCGTGGTCGGGAACGATATATTATGCAGCCAAGGCACTAGAGAAGCATTGCGGAGAGGTGGTGCATTTAGGGCCGGTGCCGGGCAATCCCCTGCTGCGCGGTAAAATCACCAATAAACTCTTGCGGGTTATTGGCTTAGGGTATGACATTCTCCACGACTATCCTTTAGCACGTCACTATGCAGAGCATTTTAACCGAAGGATTCGGGAGGAGAAGTGCGATGTGTTGGTCGCGTGTTCGGCATCGACGGAGATTGCGCTTTTGGAAACGGATCTTCCGATTGTGGGTATTGCCGATATTACCGGTCGTCTTGCGCATCAATACTACGAACAGTTCTCCAATATAGTTAACGTGCGGACACTCTTTGAAATCGACCGTCAATTTATCCAGCGTTGTGCGGCAGTACTCTACTCTTCTGAATGGGCAGCGCATTCGGCGCGGCAGGATTACGGTGCTGTCACCGGCATTATTGAAGCCATTCCTTTTGGTGCTAATATCGACGATGAGGATGTGCCCCCGCTTGAGACGATTCTTGCCAAGCAGACCACCGACACCTGCCGTCTGCTCTTTCTCGGGGTCGATTGGGAACGCAAGGGTGGTGCGATTGCATTTGAGACGATGCTGGAGCTGCAGCGGCGTGGTATTGCGACCACACTTACGGTCTGCGGCTGTGTACCTCCGCCAAAGTTTGTGCATCCGAATCTACGGGTTATTCCATTTTTAAATAAAAACAATCCGGGTGAGCGCCTGAAGTTCAACGAACTTCTGCTTACATCCGATTTTTTATTTTTGCCGACGCGTAAAGAGGCCTATGGTATTGTTTTTTGCGAGGCATGTGCATTTGGCTTACCGTCAATTACCACGGCCACCGGCGGCGTGACACAGATCATCCGCGACACTGTCAACGGGTATGCATTACAAGAATCTGCCGGTGCTCAGGAATATGCGACGGTGATAGCGGAACTATGGTCGGACCGACCTGCATACCTCCGTCTTGTACAAAGCGCGCGGCACGACTTCGACACCCGGCTTAATTGGAATGCCTGGGGTATTAAAGCAGCAGAAATTATCAAGAGGGTGAGCAGGTAACTATCCATCAACTACACGTAAACGACAAAAGCCGATTCTATGACAGAATCGGCTTTTCTACGTAACCTATGAATTCAAGACTTATTTGCCTTGCTGAGCAGGAGCTTGCTGAGCGGGAGCTTGCTGAGCGGGAGCTTGCTGAGCAGGAGCTTGCTGTGGCTTTGGAGCCGGAGCCGCAGGAATTGGAGCACCGACCGTTGCTGCGTTCCGCTCTTCGGCGGCTTCAGTACCCAAGAAAAATTTATTGGTAACAATCGAAAGAAGCAGAATAGCGCCGGCAATACCGATAGTAATTTTTGTGAGGGTATCTGCTGTGCGGCGGCTACCAAACATTGAGCCGAGCTGCCCGCCGATGCCGGTCATTCCGCTAGCCATGTCAGCTTTACCCGGCTGAATTAATACTGCGCCTATGAGAATAATTGCGAGTAAACAAATGAAAGAAACTAATGCTGTGTACATGATTTTACCTGAAATTAAAAAATAATTGCGCAAAAATAGCGCACTTGCGGTTGTAAATCAAACTTTTTCTGTAAAAATCCAAATCATCAGGCAGGACGCTTCGGTCGCTGCACTACTTCCATACCGGTTACCGGGTGTATTTCCCAGGCAGTACCTCGCCAGTTGCGGTCACGACCGGGCTGTGTATTTTCGGCTTCATCTGCATGCTCACTATCAAAAAACATCCATCCCTGGACCTTGACCCACCGTCCTAAAAATGCATCGCGGATGCCTCGGGTACTCCAGTCTATCTTGCTGTCAGCCATCAGCTTGCGGATTCGTGGTGTCACTTCGACGACCACCCGGTCCGCTTGTGATGTCTTCATCGGGTCAAGCACCAATTCGATATGCGTATCCCGGATAAGGATGTCTTTCGTTTTGCAATTACACGTCTCGACACCACCCGGCTTGACATCATAGACATACCCGATGACTTCGGCCGCCTGTGATGCGTTCCATCGCCGGCTATCTTCGCCCCGGGCAATAATTTTTGCAAGTGTAATCGATCGGTTGAAGTCTTTTTCAGTCGGAAAGCTGTATCTGTTTTTCAGAATGTTTAACTCTTTGATATCAGCCCGTTGGGCATTACCCTCCATTCCGCAACCATTAAAAACATCCATGTTGCCGGCCTGCGGTGTGGCAGATGTCTCGATTTTTTGTTCGTTTTTTTTGCTGCAACCGGTGATTATCATGCCTATCAGTACAATCACCGCTATTGTGCTTTTAGCGTGCTTCATAGCGCGTTCTCCCCTTGTGTAAGTACAATTAATAAAATGACAGTGCTCAGTATTCAACGTCTGTCCGGTAGTGAAGATACATCTCCACAGGCCCCGACCGGCAAAGCGTGAACTACCCATCCGATACTCATTCAATTCATAGAGTGTATCCCGATAATTCTACGAAAGTTAAATGCTGCAATAGATATCGTGCATTCTGTCACAGTGATCTGATTGGCAGCGGGAGAATATCTCTCGCATGTGCCTGAAGGAGCAATGAGATTATCTCAAAAACCCGAACTCACTGCGGTCGCCACACGATGAGCGGATGAATTTCAGTATTCCACCGAATGAAGTACATACCGGATGCTATACTCTCCCCAAGGTGAAGGCTCCATTCCCGAACACCGGCAGGAATGATACAGGTATATATATTCCCGCCGAGTACGTTGACAATAGAGACTTCTGTTGGTGATATACTTTCATGGGTAAATTGCAAGCGCAGCATTCCGTCCGCAGCCGGATTTGGAGCAAAAGATAATACGGGGGGTTGCTCTTGTCGCTCCCTGACTGTGGTTTGCTCGTCGGAAATATACCATATTTTGACACTATGATCAGTACCGGCGGTTGCAATTTTGCCGCCGTTTGGGCTCCAAGATACATCTCGCACTGACTCGGTATGACCAACGAGCTCGCAATAGCGTTCACCTGTTGCTGCCTGCCATACGATTGCAGTCGATTCACTGCCGGCTGTCACAATTTTCGACCCGTCAGGGCTCCATTCAGCATGGGTAATATACCCCGTAAGGTCTCGTACGGTTAGAAGATTAACGCCTGTAGATTCCGACCAAATTTTGGCCGTACTGTCTCTGCTTGCTGTTAGGATTTTGGTGCCATCCGGACTCCATCGTACAGAAGTACACTGCCCTGTATGGCCTTTGAGGGTTAGTAGGTGCGCACCGGTCTCTGCCGACCAGTCAATGGCAGTTTTATCATCACTAATGGTGACAATTTGTGTGCCGTCCGGACTCCAGCATGCACCTTTGACACGAGCAGAATGTCCGGTAAGGGCGACTATTTTCCCGCCATGTATTGCCGACCAAATGATGGCCGTTTTATCGTCGCTCGATGTCACGATTTTTGTTCCGTCAGGGCTCCAGTGAACGTCTGTAATATCCGACGTATGCCCTTGTAATGTATGAAGGATAGTCCCATTTTCGGCCAACCAGATAATTGCAGTATTATCACGGCTGCCACTTACTATTTTTGATCCGTCGGGGCTCCATTCCAATCTCGTGATATCACTGCTGTGTCCATGCAATGTCGCGAGTTTCGTGCCGTTAGCCGACCAAACACTTCCGGTACTATCCTCGCTTGCGAGAGCAATTGCACTGCCGTCCGGGCTCCAGCGAATCGATGTAATCGGAGCAGAATGCCCCGTCAACGCAGCAAGTCGGCGGCCGTTTTGCGCAGACCAAAGTAAGGCAGAATTATCTGAACCACCGGATACGACTCTCGTGCCATCGGGGCTCCAGCTAACCGAACTGACGATATCATGATGGCCGCCCAGGGTGGAGAGAATTCTACCATCGGCACCGGACCATACAATTGCAGATTGATCATTGCTTGCAGTGACTACTGATTCGCCGTTCGGACTCCAATTTGCTGCTACGATACTATTCGTATGTCCCTTCAACACATGCTGCTTGGTCCCGGTCACCGCGTACCAAATTATAGCAGTACTGTCATAGCTTGTTGTGACGAGCCTCGAGCCATCGGAGCTCCATTGCACGGAAGATACACCTGCACGATGTCCTTGTAGTATAAAATCCGATACACCATTGCGGACAGACCAAATAATGACAGTCTTATCTCCGCTCGAGGTAGCGATACGTGCTCCATCAGGGCTCCAGCTTATAGAGGTAATGGGAGCAGTATGACCGGAGAACGACATCGAATGTTGAGGATTACCAAACAATGTCACCACTCGTGAGCCATCGGCTATCGACCAAACAATCACTGAGTAATCCCATGTCGCAATTGCAATACTTTTACTGTCCGGACTCCAAGATACTGCAACATTGCTCGTAGCGGAACCGGAGAATGACCGTATGGTATCTCCGCTTGCAGCCGACCAAATCGTTGTTCTGTAATCACTACCCGTGGTTGCTATGTAGGCACTACTCGGGCTCCAGCACACATTTCCCACACTATAGCCATTCCCGGTCAATCGAAATACTTTAGATCCGCTGACTGCTGACCATACAATTGCAGATTGGTCTGTGCTCGCTGTTACTATCTTGCTCCCGTCCGGGCTCCAGCTCACGTCATTTACCCGGTTGGTATGACCTTGTAAAGTAGCATATTTCACCCCGTATGCCCACCAAATGACAGCAGCATTACCCGCAGTCACAACGATTTTCGAGCCGTCCGGACTCCAGCTAATTGCCTTAATTACATCAGATTGTACGATAGTACTGCGTTTCAATCCCGTCGTGGCAGACCATATAATAACCGTATGGTCTGTACTTACGGTGGCAATATTGGTGCTATCCGGACTCCAGCTGACACCGGTCAGAGCTTGAGTATGCCCCTGTAAGTCCAGCAGCAGACTGCCCGGTGTACTTGAGGTCTGAGTGACTAATCCTGCCGGCTGTGCCTGTGCAATGGAGGCCACAAATACTACGACAATTACACATAATAGAGAATGTATCATAACGTATGGAATATTCCGGTTAACACGATAAAGGTGAACTAATTTGAGTGACCTTATGAACAGTGCATCTGCAAATTACAAAAGATATTTATGATACAATCATTACCACCGTAAGCTGTCGAATGCCCATTATACTTTCTCAAATCAATCTGTTGTTTTCAGGCGTCAGTAGCAGGTGCCCGATCCTCATACGGACGGGGCTTTATGGTTTGCGCGCAGAAAGGATAGAAAATTTATCCGTATTTTTGCTGTATGAGAATTGATACTACATACCAACCCATAGATTATGAAACCGATAACAGCTGACTCGTTAGACACACTCCCTACCCCAAAAAACGGGTGGTTAATTATTTATTCCGTTCTTGCCTGCATTGCTATTGCAGGAGTCGTTATCTCTATTAAATACCGAGAAATGCCCAAAAAAACGGAAGTGGTTGCCAAGCGGAAAATTCCGGCGACCAAGAGTGCTTATACGCTTATGCTCTCACCGCTCGACTCACTGGAAACCATCAAAATCGGTGAAGCAATTCGGGGGGATATCGGTGCCGACAGCGCACTTACCAAGATGGTTGTCGGCGGCACTGCTCTCTATAAGCAGTGCACTTCTGCGGCTGAATATTCGAAGCTCATTGCTCAAGGACTACGGGGTGCGCAGCCGGACAATCTCGAGAAGCAGGCGTTGATGTTTTCGCAATTTGTCGGTATCATGATCACCGACACTATTCCGGTGGAATTATATTTAGCCGGCAAGCTCGGCGGCGAGACCTTCAGTGCTGTGGATAAGCGGCTTTCAAACACGTGTAAGGACCTTGACTTACGTTCTTCTACCTTCGGCAGGGTGCGCGTTGTGAGCTATCTTCGTCCTACAGATAATAGCATCAACCGACAGTTCATGAAGTACTTCCGGGATCGAGGATTCGAAGTCATTGAGCGTTAAGATTCCCCACGTACGTCAGAGGATCACCACTTCCCCTATTTTGTGAGGATCACCACTTCCGTTCGACGGTTAAGTCGCCTTCCAAAATCAAATCCATTATCGGCTATCGGCCGTGAATCGCCGAGACCTTCTGTCTGAATTCGTGCCGGCGACACACCCTTTTTAATCAGATAGTTCCGCACACTTTCGGCTCGTTGGAGCGAGAGGATTTTATTTTTGGCCTTGCTTCCTTTTGAATCTGTATGCCCTTCGATACGGATAGTCACGCTTTTGCGGTTCGTCATAAATTCATAAAGAATTTCCAGCTCAAAGACCGAGTCCGGCAGCGTGGCGCTACTGGAGGCAAAGAGTAAATTTTCGATGATGAGCTTACGTCCGATTTCGACGACAGGAATTACTTTCTTGACGAGTTCACGTTTTTGATTATCGACAATTCCCACATTGAGCGAGTCAGGTATGGCAGGCTGATCGGATCGATAGGTAATTGCAAATAAATTAGTGAGTTGGGTCGAATACATATCGAGGATTTTTGCAAACGGCTGATTCAGGTCAAAGACAGAACCGTGGGTAGCATCCGACATTACTTTATACTGCTTCAATACCAACGGAGTAATACAGAAAAGCTGCGTTTCATTTTTTTTCAGATACTCGGTCATTGTTTCGGTTGTGTAATTGGTACGTCCATTTCCGCGACCTCCCTGCTGGTGATACGGAGCATCGGTAATAAGCACGCCAATGCGGTTAGCCGATGGTCTGAACTTCATCCTACCGATCTCGGCAAGTGCTTCGAGCGCATTTTCCGGCTCATCCATACCACCGCTCGCCTCGACGTTCGAGAGCCATCCGAGGAATTCTTTCACATTGTCAGTTGGCTGATAAGAGCGCTCGACCACATCCGAAAACAGTACGAGACCAAGTCGATAATCAATACCCCGACTGACCAGGGATTCGACAAATTTTTCGATATTGTCTTTCACACCGTTGATTGAGGTCTGCATCGTGCCGGTGACATCAATAATAAAGATAAAATCTATCGGTATGCGCTCGCGCACAGAAATTCTCTTCACCGAAAGTACTTTTTTGGGTTTGCCGTTTTCGATAACGGTAAGCTCTTGAGCGACGATGGAGTCAAGAGGAATCCCCGATGAACTCGATGCGCCGACAATGAGTCGCACTTCCGGGAATCGGGTAATATCCACATTCTGAATAGTAATCTGAAAATCTTCATGAATAGATTTTACTTTTGTATCATCCGGAGTTTTAGCAGGTGCTTTTTTCACCGAGTCCGCTTCAGCGGCCCATACCTCCCCGGTAGCCGACATCGATACCAGCAGGAGAAGAATGACCGCCGGTGATTGCAGATAGGAGGCGATGGTTATACAAAATTTTCGGACAATTTTAAGACAGCAGTTATACATAGTTAATACCATAGAAAAAACCCTCAGAAAGCGTAGAAGTTCGCTTGCCGAGGGTTTATAAAATTAGACCATCAAAGGGAACATTCGGGAAACACCCGTTCGTTTAGAAGTTAAATCGAAGAACGGGTGAAATCATAAATACATTATCTTCATACGGACGCACCGACTCTTTGGAGCGGAGCGACACACTATAGCGGGCATCTAAATACAACCATTGACCGATAAGCGGTAAATAGCAACGGCTGAGCAACATTTGATTAGAATATTGTGTACTCAAGCCAAAGGGAAATACTCCCTGACTGCGGTATTCAAGCTTAGCGAAAATCCAATCGGCCGCCTCGACCGGATGATAAAACATAAGTCCTTTGATATTATCATCTTCAATGACATACGCACTTTTCTTCGGATCAAATATCCGTTGCGCTTCTCTAACTTCAGCATAGCCGACACCAAGATCAAAACGGAAGAAATTTTCCGGTTTTTCGGGGTCAAGCCACCAATTATAGAATACTGTTGCCTGTCCTGTCGTACGGAGAAGCGGTGCAATTGCGACACTGGGTCTGCCGCTGGGATCCGGCTTGTAATAGATGGCATAATCCCGCGGCTCTATAACTCTTGTCGAATCGACTCCCGAAAGCGGTACTTCGATATGAAAGCTCACACCGAATTGCGGATGGAAGGGTGCATGCATATCGAACCCAAATACACCTTTTCCCCCACGTCCTGCATTGAGTCTGCGGGCAGGAATGAACGTCAAGATACCATTGCTTGTATCCGTAATACGATATCCCATACCTACATGAAAATCTAACAAATTAGGAATAGCGCGCTTGGTTTCGGGATCGTCATTGGGATACAAGGGGCGTTGAACGAGAATTTTTGCTTCACCGGAGGAAAGGAAGGTATATCCTGCGCCTTCGGTTCCAACGATGGAACGAAGCCAGAAATCGGTATTCCCCATTTTCAGCGTTTGCTCAAACCCTGATAGTGCGAATGAATGTGTTACATTCGTAGGCATATCCATATAATTGACGATCGCTGCGATTTCAGCTTGAGTTGGAGGAGACGAAGGCGGAATATCACGATAGCTGTACGGACGCTTCGGATCAGAAATCAATACTGCAAGCTTTCGCATTTTGGCTTCAACTTCTGAGGCTACTAATTTTTCTTTGCCGCATTCTATGAGAAGAATATTATACGTCGGATTTTTAATATCCTGAATTGGGGCACACGTAATTGTGATATGCGACATGTCAAGATTTTCTTTCGGACGACCGTCAAGAATAAACGACTGCATAATCTGCAGCTGGAGATTCGGCTCCGTAATCGACCACCGTGGAAAATACGGCAACAGAGTCGGGTCAATCGTTTTCAACTGAATGAGCGATGTCGAGTCCTCTTTTTGAGCATAAGCCGCATTGGAAGCAAATCCTATTACCAACACAACAGCCAAAACAAGCGTAGTATAAATCTTATTCATCATAATTTCAAAAGTAAGGTAATGATTCAAACGTAATGGAAAGCGACTTAGAAATTAATTAAAAATTGAACCGATGGGATAAATACACTTTCTCTCTCCCATGGCTTTGGATCACGGAATACTGTGCGGAAGCCCTTGACCTCTCCTCTGAAATGTAATTCATTGGTGAGTGCTACCTGCATCCACAAATCTCCGAGCGCTCCACCGTCAAAGTACTGTACTCCAGCGCCCCATTGCACACTGTTGTTAACCGTCATGTATTCAATTCTGCTCGAAATACTTGCAATTGCTTCGTTTTCGTCGATGAGGAAAGGCGTAATAGCGCCTAACGAATCTTTACCGGTAATTTTCGATTTCAGCATCGGCTCGATCCATTTTTCCATCATATAGAACGTACCGCCGAGCTTGAACCGGAAAAAGTGATTTTCATCAACATTAATAGCAAACGAGTAATGCCCCTGTACGTGGAAGCGTGGCAGATAGCTGAGTCCGGTATTAAAGCTCGTCGTATAGACCGGATTGGAAACCGGATCGCCGAAGACATAACTCGATGAAAGAGTAAAGACACCGCTTTGATTAACAATTTTCATCGGGAAGTCAAAAGTACCGTTCGCTCCGAATCCTGCACTCGTGAGCGTGCGCTCAGTCTTAAAGATATCTTTTGCCAGCTTTGAGGCACCGCCGCCGGGTAGTATTACGCCAAGCTTGTACGACTGCCACATCACGTTGAGTGATAGACGCTCACTCCAAAGAGAAGGATAATTGATTTCTTCAAACCCCTGACGAAGCTCGACACCGTATTTTGGAAGCCATTTATTATAAATAATCGGCGTTGTACTGTCGATAGCTGTACCGAAACTCGACATCGTCGAATTCACCGGTTCATACCGGCGATAGCGAAGTAGGTCAAACAAGCCGACCGTGACTTCATTCGGCGAATTATAATCCTGTGGCTGACCTTCTGTAATTCGGAGGTATTGCTGAATATCATCTTCATTCACAATTTTCGTATCACCTACTTTACGCGGAATTAAGTATCCATCGCCTAAGCCCTGAGCTTCCGATGTGATATTTTCAGATACATTTTGGCTGATATTGCGTTGCAAATACTCAAATAATGTCTTGGCAACACCCAATGTATCGGGCGAGCCAATCCGACGTAACTCGCCGGTAAGATATACTTTTTTCGGAGGATCGATACATTCATCGAGCTTGGCGCGACTGTCATCATTGGTCGAAGTAAGCAAGCCGATAATGGTAAATGGCTCATCTGCCTTAAAGCGCGTCGTTACGACATACGCTTTTTTAAAGAGACCGTCCTGCCATTGCTTGTAGCTGTAATAATATTTAATAAATTCACGGTCATCATTATTGAGCTTCTTCTTGAGATCATCATCCGTCAGCGGATCATCACCGTTGTCAATCTTCTCTTGAATCTCATCTTTTTTCTTCGATCTATTAGCAGCTGCACCAATTTTGGGTTCGGCTGTACCAAGCAAAGGGTTGATTGCCGAAACGGACGCATCATCAAGCTTGAACAAAAAGATATTCGAATACCGGTAACTCTTAAAATTATTTAAGATGGAACGTAACTGAGCGGTGCGCTGACCAAACGCCGATACGGAGAACAGTATCCCGAGTACCGGAACGCAAATAATCATATTACGCAATAGTTTTTTCATAGATAATCCGAAAATATGCAATAATTAAAATCTTACTTAAGAAATAAACACCACCTTAATAACAGCACTAGAAGCTGAACGGGAAGTTGTATGGTTTTACTGCTTCCTTCGATTTCTCACCGTTCGGGTGCTGTGCAGATGCCTTGATTTTGAGCTTGATCGTACCCCTAGTACCTCTAGGAACAGGTATTGGTCCCTTTAACTTAAGAGTAACGCTATATTTAGTCCCATTTTTCTGAGGCTCACCAACAACTTGTACAGAATACCCTTTGATAGTTGACTCAACTACTTCTACTTTTACTCCAACAACTTGAGCCTTAGTGTCCACGTTATCTTTAGAACCTTCCTCTGCCCCTGCCGTTGGCGCTTTAATTTCTATATTTTGAACAACTATAGTTGGATCCCGAGGATCTGTCATTGGACTTACAGTAATACCGGGGAGATTTATACTAGGCTTTTTCTGTGTTGGTTTCGTTTCGAAAGGGCCATTTTCACTTGGGAAAATTTGCACTTTGATATCTTGATCTTTAGGTGACTGCCATAGAATCCGTACGGACACTTTGTCCGAGCTAAGTGGCACAACATAATTGTCAGATGAAGCAACGGACAGACGATTTGCAGGTTGCTTATTCGTAGTCCCTTCAACTACTATTCTAAATTGATTGCCTGGAATTTTAGAACCCGATGTAGGTATCGCCTCAAATTGAAGTGCGTCTCCGTAAGAAATACCTTCTATAGCACCTTTAACTTCATCTTCATTACAAATTTGGCTTCCATCTTCACCCTTCGTACAGGCTAATCCCGTTTTGAATACAGTCAAAGAACATACCGGTGAAATAGTTTTACCTCCACTAGAATGTGATGCTGTAATCGCATACTGTCCTTCAACTATCGGTTCATTTATCTCAACTTTATACTTACCAACTCTGCCGGTAGCATCCGTAGCATTTAATTTGGTAACGGTTACAGGTTTACTATTAAAAGTAACCGTCGGTGTTACTTTATCAAAAAGATTTGCAGTAAATGTTGCGACCGTTTTCGTTGCTTTGTCGAAGGAATACAATTGATCATCATCCCATGTAAGAACCGGACCTTCTTGTTCGATTTTAGGTTGATGCACTAAGATATCAACTTCTATACTTCCTTTGTTTTGCTCAAAAGAGAGTGAACCACCCGGTGCAAGTAAGCGTGCTATGTAACCGTAAAGATCCACTTTCCCTTTTTTCTCGTTGTCATTACTTACTTTTTCTTTTGCCGTAGCAATATCTTGAATGAACTTCTCACCTTCGACTTTTCCTTCTATTAAATCAGCAGCAGATGGTAATCCTAACCCCTCGAGCTGACGCTGTAAATCACGTTGTACAATACGGAGGTCTTTTACTTTAAGCTGTACAGTGCCAATGCTTACTTTCGCATCATCATTAGCTTCGGTTTGCTTCAGTTCACCAGCAACGCCTAAGATTCGATTAGTGCGGGAGCTGAACCGAAGCTTATACCAGCCCGGTTGAGATGGTGGCTGGAATTTAACTACAAATGCCCTTTTATTAAGTTTACCATTTCCTCGTTTGGAAACTGTTTCAGTTTTTTCTTTGGAATACCTGAATACAGAATCACTATTGATGGCTTCAGGTGGAGCGAATCGACTAATTTCTCCTGTCTTGGTTGCTGACTCTATATACACCGGCTCTTTATAATCCGTCATTGCAGAGAGATTTAATTCAATTTTGCGAGTTGCCTGCAACACCCATTTGGGTGCATCCGGCTTGGTCGGGTCCGAAATTTCTTCTCCCATGACAGGATTTGCTGTTACTTTTGCAAATGCCTTTTCTGGAGGGGCGGAAGGAATATCCAATTCCTTGCTTGAATTGTAATACACTTCGTACTGTAATTCCTGTACGTTTGCCAACTTCTTAAGTGTCTCAATGCGCTCTGCTTTTTCTTTGGCTTCCATACCGTCGAGCTTGTCAGAACCTGCAACATCGGTTACGCCAACTTCTATTGTATAGTTGTGAAATTTTTTGAATTCTTGCTGAACTTCTGACGGCATACCATCTGTCAACACCCAGTCTTCCTGAAGACGAGTATTAATCCCTTCGGTGCCCGCGCCGGATTGCAGCTGAGTAAGAATACTCTCGACAATCTTTTGCGATTCACGCTGTTTCTTCACGAGATGCTCTTCGGCTTCGTCTCGCTCTACAATAATAATCAGCAGTTCTAGAATAACCGCCAAATACAACACAAAATAAACTTTACCGGCTCCACCTTTTGACATGGAAGTAACTCCGAAGAGATAAACAATTTGAAACTATTAATTGTAGGGTGAATTCAACGTAGAGCGCTTGTTGACCCTTGCGCTTTGTATTGAATTGTAAACGTCAGTATTCACTATTTGAAGGAATTCCGTTCGGGCTACACTCGACTATTCCTGATATGATATGTAACTAATAAAAGAAAGTGGAATTTCTACCTATCGTGGAAATTCCACTCTGCTTTGTATTATTGCTTCGGTGTGTCGTTTTTTTTGACTTCTGCTTTGGTCATTGATTTTTTGTCCTTGCAGCAATCTTCTTTTTTTGACATTGTACCTTTTTTGCAACAGTCTGCATCAGCTTTCTTCGCTGCTGTTTTAGAGCAAGCTTCTTTATCTTTGCAGGCGGCTTTGCTTACCATCGTCGGCGCGATTACCAATCCGAGGCAGAGCGCAACTGCCGCAATTTTCTGTGCTATTTTCATATCAGAAACATTCCTTTAAATTGTGAGAAAATACGTTTATTAAGATTAAGGCAGTGCAATATATTGTAAATCCAACTTTTGGGCAAATAAAAAATTCAATCTCTCCCCAAATCCCTATATTTTCAGTGGATTTTTTTTTGTACAGTACCAAGACCGCCTGTTAGGACAAAACCTTACGTATCTGTATTTCGGTGACACAATTGTATCGGACTTTTCGGATATCTGCTGCTGCCGGACTCGATACTCATCGATAGGATACTTTTACATCTTCCGACAGGTTTGTTTACCCCTCTATATGCAGCATCCGATTTTATCCTGCTCAGTACCCTTCTTCCCATCCAATGTGATTCTTGAGTGTTACCGGAATGAAAAAATAACGGCGATAAAAAAGTTTTCCACATGAAAAATATTCATTGAAATAAATGGAAAACTTATTTTAATTTTGAAGAGTGAGCAGCATAAAGCATCCCCACCCTTTTGCAGTAACTTAATACAAAACAAATAAATAGCTACAAGATTCCGCCCAAAACGGCGGTATTTTGCGTAATTTTGTCTTTACGATTCAATTTCATCTTCAATTCTTGAGGTTTCAATGAAAATACAACGACGATTTACCAAGTCCGGTATCAGTCCATACGATCAATTCGAGTACACACGCCGCTCGTCCGTCCTCCGAAACCCCGACGGTTCACTTGTGTTTAATATGGAAAATATCGAAGTACCCTCGCATTGGTCGCAGGTCGCTACCGATATCCTGGCGCAGAAATATTTCCGTAAAGCAGGTATTCCTCTTACTGACGAACACGGCAATCCCGTGCTCGACGACAAAGGCAATCAAAAATACGGCAGCGAAAACAACCTCCGCCAAGTCGTGCATCGCCTCGCCGGCTGCTGGCGTGAATGGGGCGAAAAACACAACTACTTCGACACAGCCGAAGACGCTCAAGCTTTCTATGATGAAATTGCCTACACACTGCTCAAGCAAATGACCGCGCCAAATTCTCCGCAATGGTTCAATACCGGACTTAATTTTGCGTATGGAATTACCGGCAAAGCACAAGGACATTATTACGTCGATCCTGAAACCGGTAAGCTCGCTAAATCCGGCGATGCGTATACACATCCTCAGCCCCATGCGTGCTTTATCCAATCCGTTGAAGATGACCTCGTTAACGAAGGCGGAATCTTTGACCTCGTGACCCGCGAAGCACGGATTTTTAAATTCGGCAGCGGCACGGGCTCCAACTTCTCGAATCTCCGCGGCAGCGGCGAACGCCTCTCCGGCGGCGGCGCATCCTCCGGACTCATGAGCTTCCTAAAAATATTCGACCGCGCTGCCGGCGCTATCAAATCCGGTGGTACCACGCGCCGCGCTGCTAAAATGGTAATCGTCAATATCGATCACCCGGATATCGAAACTTTTATCGAATGGAAAGCCAAAGAAGAAGAAAAAGTAGCCGCCCTCGTCGCGGGCTCGAAAATCAATGCTACGTTCTTACAAGCAATTCTCGATGAAGCAATTGCCGGTGGCGCTGACCGCAAGACGAACGCCAAACTCAATACCCTCGTCGTTCATGCCGTACACCGCGGTGTGCCGATGAACTATATCGAACGTACCCTTACGCTGCTCGAGCAAGGCTTCACAACCCTCAATTTTGATACCTTTGATACGCATTATGAGTCTGAAGCATACGTGACTGTTAGCGGACAAAACTCCAACAACTCCGTTCGCGTGACGAATGAATTTATGCAAGCGGTGATCAACGACGGCATGTGGGAACTCAAATGGCGCACCAAGCCGGGCATCGCTAAAACACTCCGCGCCCGTGACTTGTGGGCGAAAATCAACATGAGCGCATGGAAATCTGCCGACCCGGGACTCCAATTTGATACTACTATTAATGAATGGCATACATGTCCTGCTGATGGTAGGATTAATGGATCTAACCCCTGCGTCACTGCCAATACTCTCGTGCCAACACATCAAGGATTAGAACGCATTGGTAATCTTATTGGTCAGTCACGCGGTGTTAAAAGTATCGATGGGAAAATGCATTGGGTTGAAAATATATTCCCAACAGGCAGAAAACCCGTTTATGAATTAAAAACAAAAGCCGGCTATCGACTCGAACTCACCGCCGACCATAAAGTATTTACCGAAAATCGCGGCGATGTGCCCGCGCATCAGCTTACGAAAGATGATGTCGTACGCTTAGTTGCCGGAACATTTGGTGGTGAATCTACCGGTTCTGTCGATATCGCGCAGCTTATCGGTCTTTTGCTTGGCGACGGTTGCATTACTCATTTAAATGAACAAGATAGTACAGGCAATCAACGCGAAGTTGGATTTTTGACCATGAGTAAAGATGAGCATGAAGTCGTCGAATGGGCAACTAATCTCATCAATTCCTTACGTCCTGAATTTGGAGAACATACAAAGAATAGCGCAACGACCGAAACAGCTACCACGCTTCGTACGGCTGTCGGAAGTCCTAAAATACTTTCTATGTTTAAGAAATATGCAGTCCTAAATCAAGGCAGCACTCAAAAACTCATTACTTCAGCAAGCTTCCAATTAACAAAAGAAGAACAAGCTGCCCTCCTCCGCGGACTCTTTACAGCCGATGGTACGGTTGCAAATTACGGAGATAAGAGCCAATACGTAGCTCTCGATTCTACCTCGCTCGAACTCCTGCAACAAGTTCAGCTACTGCTTCTCAACTTTGGTATTAAAGCAAAAGTGTACGAAAATCGCAGAGCAGGCAAGCTTACATCTATCCTACCTGACGGCAACGGCGGAACAAAAGAATATGCCGTTGAAGAAATGCACTCCTTACGTATCTCCCGTTCTTCCAGAATTGTATTCGAACAAGAAATAGGATTCATGTCCGGCACCGAGAAGTCGATTAAACTCCGTGAGTTGAATCAATCTGTCGGTGCGTACAATGATTCGATGACTGATTATGTAGAATCCTTTACCTTCCTCCGCGAAGATGATGTTTTTGACTTAACTGAACCCGAAACAAGTCACTTCATAGCCAACGGAATCGGTATTCATAATTGCTCAGAATACATGTTCCTCGACGACACTGCCTGTAACCTCGCAAGCATTAACCTTGTTCACTTTGTCGATGAAAATGGCAACTTCATGGTCGAAGACTTCCGCCATACAGCACGACTTTGGACTATCGTCCTCGAAATCTCTGTGCTTATGGCTCAATTCCCGTCAAAGCAAATTGCTAAGCTCAGTTATGATTTCCGCACGCTCGGGCTCGGCTATGCGAACCTCGGCACAATATTAATGATCGACGGCATACCGTATGATTCTCCTAAAGCACTCGCTATCAGCGGCGCTATCACAGCGCTCATGACCGGTGAATCGTACGCAACAAGCGCCGAACTCGCCCGTGATGTCAAGCCGTTCCCATCCTACGAAAAGAACAAAGAAGCTATGCTCCGCGTGATGAGAAATCATCGCCGCGCTGCTTATAATGCTCCCGCTGGCGAATACGAAAATCTTACGATCCCACCCGTCGGTATCAATCCCGACATCTGCCCGCAAGACTTGCTCCAAGCTGCCCGCGATGCATGGGATAAAGCGATCGAACTCGGTGAAAAACACGGCTATCGCAACGCACAAGTTACCGTTATCGCGCCTACCGGAACGATTGGTCTTGTCATGGACTGCGATACGACCGGTATCGAACCCGACTTCGCAATCGTGAAATTTAAAAAGCTCGCCGGTGGCGGATATTTCAAAATTGTCAATCAGTCTGTTCGCAAAGCACTCGTCAATCTCGGCTATTCCGATCAACAAATCGACGATATCGAGAAATACTGCAAAGGTCGCGGCACCTTTGTCGGCTGCACAACCATTAACCGTCAAAAACTCAAAGAAAAAGGATTCACGGATGAGAAAATTGACGTCATCGAGCAGCAACTCGATAATGTCTTTGATATCAAATTCGCCTTTAATAAATGGTCGCTCGGCGAAGACTTCTGCCATACGCTTGGATTTACCGACGAACAGCTCAATGACTTCTCCTTCGATATGCTTCGCGAACTCGGCTTCAGCAAAGATGATATCGAGCTCGCCAATGACTATGTGTGCGGCACCATGATGATCGAAGGCGCCCCACATCTCCGCGATGAACACTTACCGGTCTTCGACTGCGCCAACAAATGCGGTCGCAAGGGTAAGCGCTACATCGAATACATGGCACACGTACGCATGATGGCAGCAGCACAACCGTTTATCTCGGGCGCAATTTCCAAAACAGTGAATATGCCATCCGATGCCACAGTCGAAGATGTCGGCAATGTGTATATGGAATCCTGGAAACTCATGGTGAAAGCTATCGCGCTCTACCGTGACGGTTCGAAACTCTCCCAACCGCTCAATTCCTCGAATTATGATGACTTAGATGAAGTAATCATGCTCGGCGATGAGGACACCCTCGACGAAACTCTCGGACAAAAAGAAGTACAGGAACGTATCATCGAGCGCGTTTATCACCGAGCAGAACGCCGCCGCTTGCCGAAGAAACGTCGCGGTCATGTTCGTGAAGGATATGTGGGCGGACACAAAGTATTCCTCCGCACCGGTGAATTCGAGGATGGTACTTTAGGTGAAATCTTCATCGATATGTATAAAGAAGGCGCATCCTTCAAAGGACTCATGAATTGCTTTGCTGTACTTGCCTCCAAAGCATTGCAATATGGTATTCCTCTCGATGAATTGGTTGATTCCTTTACATTTACTCGCTTTGAGCCGGCAGGTCCTGTTCAGGGACATGAGGTCATCAAGAATGCCACCTCCGTCCTCGACTACATCTTCCGTTCCCTCGGCTACGATTACCTCAATCGCACGGATTTTGTCCATATCAAAGCCGTCGATGAAGTTCCCGCAAAGCCGCCCGTGAATCTGCCGAAAAGCCATCAGCCCAAAACAGATGCTCCGGCAAATCTCGCTCTCGACTTCGCCGACGCTACGCCCCGCGCCTCCGCGAAAATTACGCCTACCAATGGCAATGGCGGCACACTCACAAAAGTGTATGAAGCCAAAACCAAAGGATACACCGGCGAGCAGTGTTCGAACTGTAGCTCCATGCGCGTCAAACGCAACGGAAGCTGCACCGTCTGCGAAGATTGCGGCACGACAAGCGGATGTTCATAAATAATCCTGATTGATTCAACATAAAAAAGTCCTATTTGCCGGCAAATAGGACTTTTTTTATGTGTCGCTCCCCCCGAGAGTATCGTTTGTCGAGTAGAGAGCTAATCCACAGTCTTTAGATTCCACCGTAGCTCCGTGTCCGCATTTCTGCTTTTGTGCCTTAGGATGTGTATTTCTTGGATGCTGTTGATTGCTCCCCCTCGCAGAACCGTGCGTGAGGATTTCCCTCACACGGCTCCTCAATTGTATTCCGCACTCAGTGCTTGTAAAAGCTTACGTATATCTTTGGTTCCGGTAATGGATACTTGAGTAAATATTGCTGAAAGCTCTCCCACGTGTAGCTCTTCCGCTGACTTCGGCGGTTGAGCCATTTGTAGAGAAGTCTCCTTACTCGGGATGTATATCGCAATAATCCTTGCAGGTTTTCACTTACTCCGTAATAGTGGTAGTGTCCCCGAAGGATGCGTGACATGCTCTCCCAAAGTTCTTGCAGCGTATAAAAATTCTTGTGTCCTTTCAGGAATATGTTCACCTTTCGGATGCCAAGGCGGAGTCGGGACTTACTTGTCCGCCTACATACCTTGAATTTGCCTGCTTTAGATTTGCCACAGTAGTGGGTAAATCCTAGAAAGTCAAACGTACCCGGATGTTTATGCTCGTCATTTGTGTCCGTATTACGACCAAATTTTACCACAGATGTCTTGGATTCCGATAATGTAAGGTTGAACTTTCCAAGCCGTACTTTTAGCGATTCCAGTATCACTTGGCAATCCGATTCCCGTTCTACCAATATGATAAAGTCGTCGGCATACCGTACTATTGATGCATAACCCTGAAGGTCTTTCTTCAGACGTTTCTCGAACCAGAGGTCAAGCACATAATGAAGGTAAATATTTGCTAAGATTGGGCTAATGATACCACCTTGAGGTGTTCCCATGTCGCTTGCTCTTACTATTCCCTCATCCATGATGCCTGCTTTCAAGAATCTGATTATCAGTCGGATAAAGTTCTTGTCCTTTATGCGATGTTCCAGAAACTTGACTAACCATTCATGGTCAACTGTGTCGAAAAATGATGTAATATCTGCATCAATAACATAGTTTACGGGCTTGAAGGTTATCTCCTGATGTACCTTCTTCAAAGCATCGTGACAGCTCCTATTGTTTCTAAAACCGTAGGATGACTCTATAAAACTTGGGTCGAATATTGCCGTTAGTATTGAGGATATACCTTTCTGGACTATCTTGTCCTCCGTCGAGGGAATGCCCAATGTGCGCGTTCCGCCGCGGTCTTTCGGTATCTCCTTCGTACGAACGGCTTGTGGGCGGTATGACATGCTTTTCATCCGTTCTACCAATCCTTTAAGATTCGCTTCCAGCGATTCTCCGTATTCTTCTACACTCACTCCGTCTATGCCGAGTGCCTTCTTACGAGGAAGCTTGGCATAGCACGTTCCAAGGTACTCTTCATTCAGCAAGCTGGCTAATGAGCCAAACTTGTAGCTTGGAGAGTCCTTCGAGACCTTGCTTAGCTGTATAAGTTTCGTTGCCGTATCTAACTGTGTTCTATGAGACATATACGTTTCCGTTATACAATACATACAATTGTCAGCCCCTTGGCGCTGCATCAGAATTGAATGTTTCTGCATGCATACCTCTGCTTTCACAGAGCTTGACGCTACTATGGGCTAATCCGACTTCCACTATACCGTTACGCATTCTACTCCTTTTCGGATTTGGTTGCGCTTATGCCGAATGGCAAGTATAGTGGATATCCCAAGTTCCTGATATATCCGTTTGATATCATACTGCGGACTTAGACCCCGATGATGACTACATGCTCAAGCCATACGAGCATATAATTGTTGCATTCCTGTGCTAAGAAACAGTCTGCCATCATATAGTGGGCAATTACGGGGCTCAACACCTTCACTTGCGTTGCGGTCTGATATCTCCCTCGTCGTAGCTTCACTGTGTTTGTTACCTTACACAATGTACGATTATGGTAGCGGGTGGGTGGCTCCCTTCCCGCGAAGGATTTGCACCTTCTGAATATACCAAGCTTCGCTTGGCGCACCTTAACGATGCCCTCAGTGTACAAGCCAAGCACGAGTGAGTATCGTTTGTCGAGTAGAGAGCTAATCCACAGTCTTTAGATTCCACCGTAGCTCCGTGTCCGCATTTCTGCTTTTGTGCCTTAGGATGTGTATTTCTTGGATGCTGTTGATTGCTCCCCCTCGCAGAACCGTGCGTGAGGATTTCCCTCACACGGCTCCTCAATTGTATTCCGCACTCAGTGCTTGTAAAAGCTTACGTATATCTTTGGTTCCGGTAATGGATACTTGAGTAAATATTGCTGAAAGCTCTCCCACGTGTAGCTCTTCCGCTGACTTCGGCGGTTGAGCCATTTGTAGAGAAGTCTCCTTACTCGGGATGTATATCGCAATAATCCTTGCAGGTTTTCACTTACTCCGTAATAGTGGTAGTGTCCCCGAAGGATGCGTGACATGCTCTCCCAAAGTTCTTGCAGCGTATAAAAATTCTTGTGTCCTTTCAGGAATATGTTCACCTTTCGGATGCCAAGGCGGAGTCGGGACTTACTTGTCCGCCTACATACCTTGAATTTGCCTGCTTTAGATTTGCCACAGTAGTGGGTAAATCCTAGAAAGTCAAACGTACCCGGATGTTTATGCTCGTCATTTGTGTCCGTATTACGACCAAATTTTACCACAGATGTCTTGGATTCCGATAATGTAAGGTTGAACTTTCCAAGCCGTACTTTTAGCGATTCCAGTATCACTTGGCAATCCGATTCCCGTTCTACCAATATGATAAAGTCGTCGGCATACCGTACTATTGATGCATAACCCTGAAGGTCTTTCTTCAGACGTTTCTCGAACCAGAGGTCAAGCACATAATGAAGGTAAATATTTGCTAAGATTGGGCTAATGATACCACCTTGAGGTGTTCCCATGTCGCTTGCTCTTACTATTCCCTCATCCATGATGCCTGCTTTCAAGAATCTGATTATCAGTCGGATAAAGTTCTTGTCCTTTATGCGATGTTCCAGAAACTTGACTAACCATTCATGGTCAACTGTGTCGAAAAATGATGTAATATCTGCATCAATAACATAGTTTACGGGCTTGAAGGTTATCTCCTGATGTACCTTCTTCAAAGCATCGTGACAGCTCCTATTGTTTCTAAAACCGTAGGATGACTCTATAAAACTTGGGTCGAATATTGCCGTTAGTATTGAGGATATACCTTTCTGGACTATCTTGTCCTCCGTCGAGGGAATGCCCAATGTGCGCGTTCCGCCGCGGTCTTTCGGTATCTCCTTCGTACGAACGGCTTGTGGGCGGTATGACATGCTTTTCATCCGTTCTACCAATCCTTTAAGATTCGCTTCCAGCGATTCTCCGTATTCTTCTACACTCACTCCGTCTATGCCGAGTGCCTTCTTACGAGGAAGCTTGGCATAGCACGTTCCAAGGTACTCTTCATTCAGCAAGCTGGCTAATGAGCCAAACTTGTAGCTTGGAGAGTCCTTCGAGACCTTGCTTAGCTGTATAAGTTTCGTTGCCGTATCTAACTGTGTTCTATGAGACATATACGTTTCCGTTATACAATACATACAATTGTCAGCCCCTTGGCGCTGCATCAGAATTGAATGTTTCTGCATGCATACCTCTGCTTTCACAGAGCTTGACGCTACTATGGGCTAATCCGACTTCCACTATACCGTTACGCATTCTACTCCTTTTCGGATTTGGTTGCGCTTATGCCGAATGGCAAGTATAGTGGATATCCCAAGTTCCTGATATATCCGTTTGATATCATACTGCGGACTTAGACCCCGATGATGACTACATGCTCAAGCCATACGAGCATATAATTGTTGCATTCCTGTGCTAAGAAACAGTCTGCCATCATATAGTGGGCAATTACGGGGCTCAACACCTTCACTTGCGTTGCGGTCTGATATCTCCCTCGTCGTAGCTTCACTGTGTTTGTTACCTTACACAATGTACGATTATGGTAGCGGGTGGGTGGCTCCCTTCCCGCGAAGGATTTGCACCTTCTGAATATACCAAGCTTCGCTTGGCGCACCTTATCGATGCCCTCGGTGTACAAGCCCAGCACTCTTTACAGTAAGGATGGTATATTTCTCAGAGTCGCGGTAATTGAATGAATAGAAAAAAATAGTAATTTGAGATTGAATTCTTTCACTTCAAATGTTACGGAGATTCTATGAAACATTTTTTTACGCAGATTTCCCTGCTCTATCTCTTTATTATAGGAAGTTCTTTCCTTTATTACAGTGCCGACGCTGCTCTCCCTAGTAATACACCCGGCACCTTGCAGCATACCCTTGGCGGACATAGCGGCGAGATTCTCGACGCGAGCTGGAGTCCGGACTCTAAATATGTCCTCACCGGCAGCGAAGACAAAACGGCGATCATCTGGGATGCAACATCCGGCAAGCGGTTGCAAACGCTTAATACTAACTACAAGAATGGTGTTTATAAAGTACACTGGAGTCCCGACGGAACAAAAGTAAGTACCTGCGGTTCAGGAAATTCGTACTTTTTAGACGGCTCAGATATATGGGATGCCCGCACCGGTGATAAATTATTAACTATCAATGGTGTTGTTTCTGAATGGAGTCCCGACGGGAAATGGTTGTTTATCGGCAGCTTTGACTCGACGGCGTATATTCTCGATGGAAATACACTTGATGTAGTAAAGCAGTTACAGGATTCTACCCCACGTATCAACGCCGCAAAATGGAGCACTGACAGTAAAAAAATCCTCACTCGCGGAGCTGGTGACACTACAGCTGTTGTCAGAAGCGTACCCTCCGGCACAACACTACTCACGTTACCCGGGATTAAATCCTTCAATTTGGCCATTTCATGGAGTGATGATGGTACACGAATTAAGACCTTGAGCGATACGTCGCTTGTTACTTGGAATGCTCTCTCCGGCGAACGTATTGCTACTGTTACAGTGCCGTTTTACTATCTAAATTTTAATCCTGGTGAATGTTTTAGTCCTGATGGCACCAAAATAATTTATGGGAACACAGTCCATGATACACAAAGCGGCAAGATAGTATCAATGCTTGTCGGGCATACAGAATCTCGTCTCAGTTTTTCTTGGTCTCCCGACAGCAGACACCTTGCGACATCGGGCGCGGATAATATTGCCATACTGTGGGATACAGAAACCGGCACCAACCTTCATATCTTACGGGGTCATGGTACTAGTGTACCTGTCGTACGGTGGAGTCCGGATGGTTCACGGGTGGTCACAGGCGGCGGAGTAGCGCATACTCTTATCCTCAAACCTAGGGCTTGGCCTGATTTTACCGTAAGGATTTGGGATGTAAATAATGGGAAGCAGCTTCATGTACTAATGCCACATGCCAAATGGGTTAATACTGTAGATTGGAGTCCTGATGGTTCGCTTCTGGCATCTAGTAGCTCCGATTCAACGACAATCATCTGGAATGCAACGACAGGAGATACCGTGCATATTTTACGTGGTCACCGCAGGGGCGTTTCTGAGGCGTACTGGTCACCAAGTGGTGATAGAATCCTCACAAGAGGCAGTGATAGTATCGCTATTCTTTGGGATGCCGTCTCGGGTAACAGACTCCGTACCTTTGCCGGAGATACGTACCTTTGGCATGCGGCTTGGAGTCCGGACGGCAAGCAAATTGCTACCGCCTTCGGTAATTCCGTTATTATTTGGGATGCAGGAACGGGTACAATAATCGACACTTTACAAGGACATACCGATTATGTATATTACGTGACCTGGAGCCCGATCGGAAAATACATTGCCACTGTAAGTAATGATAAAACTGTACTCTTATGGGATGCTCTATCAGGTGAGAAGCTAGCGACACTGTCAACTAGCGAGTATCGAATCGCTCCTATCGCTTGGAGTACGGATGGTTACCGCATTGCTGTACCTACAGGCAAGGCCGACAAAGCTACTGCTGTATGGGATGTCAATACACGGACTATACTTTTCACGGTACCAATGAATTCAAATATTAACTGGTATGGTGACGGTAAGCGTTTACTTGTCGAGAACACCATCTATGACGGCTTCACCGGCGTTTATCTCGATTCGTTATCAAGCATCATAAAAGGAACCCTCTTGAGTCCGGATAGAACACAAGCCGCTCAATATTTTGATGGCTTTGGCTCTGCAGACAGTACAAGAATTACGATTTGGGATACTAAAACGGGCAATAAACTTTATGATATGTACAGAGTTGGAAGAATAGGTACCTCAAGTGCACAATATGTATTCAAATGGTGTCCTGACGGAACCCGTATCGCCGGTCCCATCGTGTACAACATCGTAAAAATATGGCTTATCAACACAAGCACTTCCGTTCAGGAAGAGAATACCCCGCTTCGCATTGAAGCAGGATTCTCCCTCTCCCCCAATCCAACAGACAATTCCCTCCACCTTTCCTTTGCCACCGAACGCGCAGTAGCAAGCGCGGTACAGATTTGCGACCTCCTCGGCCGCACGGTAGCGACCGCCGATATCCCGGCAGGAACAAAACAATGGACGATGAGTGTGGGAAATTTACCGGCTGGTGTGTATGTCGTTCGCTGGGGTGGTGTGGTGCAGAAATTGGTGGTGCGATAATTCGCTTTTGCTCTGATTGAAGATCATACTATTAGAATCAAATTCATTCTCTCACTTCAAATTGTACGGAGTATTTATGAAACATCTTTGTACGCTCATTATCCTAATGATATTCACCATCTCCGGCAACTCTCTTGCGAGCCAAGATGATAAAAACAGCTCTGTAGCACCAACGGATGCCCGACAGATGAGCGGCACTCCGGGCACAGTGCAATTTACCCTCAGCGGACATACAGGCCGTGTCAAAACAGTCGCATGGAGTCCGGACGGAACGAAAATCGTCACCACAAGCACCGATCAGACAGCGAAAATCTGGTCTGCCGCTACAGGCGCACTCCTCTACACAATACAAGGAATAGATTATGTCAGCAATTTTTGCTGGAGTTATGATGGTACCAAGCTTGCCGGAACTATTAAAGATTCTTCTGTTACCATTTGGTCTGCCATAAACGGCAACGTCCTCTTTACATTAGACCAATATCCTTCGTACATTCAGCGCGTGAGCTGGAGCCCGGACGGCTCGAAAATCGCTATTAGCTACGGTGACTCTGCTACCGTCATTTGGTCGGGGTCGAGTGCAATAAAACTTCTTACGTTGGATAAATTATCGGGCTATATCAATGTTCTACGTTGGAGTCCGGACGGTACAAAGATTGCCGTGGCGGGCAGTCGTGCTAGAGTAAACTTTTGGTCAAGCATCACCGGCGAATGGCTTTATTTTGTTGATCATACCGGTAGCGTGAATGATGTTGATTGGAGCCCGGATGGTACCCTAACTGCATCGGCGAGCGATGATGAAACTATCGTCATCGCCTCGGCGAGTACGGGGGATATTCGGCATTGGTTAGTGTCTTATAAAAGCTTTATCAGTGTACGCTGGCATCCAGACGCCAAAACAGTACTCACGACGACCTCCGATGGGAAAGCCGATATTTGGCCGGCACTCAAGGGGGGTGATCAACCGCGTATTACTTTTAATAAAAATATCAAGCAAACTTTCTCCTATCAAGCTACACCCGCTCTTTGGAGTCCTGACTTTACAAAAGTCCTCACAACGGATGCTGACAGTACGGCAAAAGTATGGTCCGCCGCCACCGGCGCACTCCACCTAACACTGCGAGCGCACACAGGCGATATTACAGATGCCTGCTGGAGTCCGGACGGCGCGAGAATAGCAACTGCGAGCGATGATAGCACAGCAAAAGTTTGGTACATTACCGATGCGAGTGGAATTCAGGATTCCCCCACGCAAAGTGAAGCAGGATTCTCCCTCTTCCCCAACCCTACAGACAATTCCCTTCACCTAACCTTTGCCAGCGAAAGCGCAGTATCAAGCGCTGTAGAGATTTACGACCTTCTCGGCTGCACGGTAGCGACCGCGGATATCCCGGTAGGAACAAAACAATGGACGATGAGTGTGGGTAATTTACCGGCAGGTGTGTATGCTGTTCGGTGGGGTGGTCGTGTGCAGAAATTAGTGGTGCGGTAGCTTATCTGTTCGATAATACGCAATCGTCAATAATACATTCGTTCAAGGATGAGATACTGCCGTAGCATTCGGAACACCTCTCAGATTTCAGTGAGATGTCTCCGGTATGGATACCCCGCTGCATCACGTCGTTCTCTAAAAGCGACTCCTAGCGCCGTAAACCTATTCAACCGCATTAGAAATATAAAAAGTACGACAAATATTCCCTGTAGTACGCAATGCGATTATCTTTCTTTTCTGTAACTTACTTTAAATTTTTCTCTTCAATCACTTTCTATGGATATTGTATGAAATATATAGTGACCGTTTTCTTTGCTTTCCTTGCCGGAATGATTGCCCGCTCGCATGCTCAGACAGAGCAGCTCCCTGATAATTCAATGTATCGCGATATGAAGAGTATGAGTGTACCGGGAACAGTACAATTCGAACTCAAAGGGCATTCAGCTAATTTGTCGGCGGTATGCTGGAGCCCCGACGGCACCAAGCTTGCCACCTCGAGTATAGACAAAACGGCTGTTATCTGGTCAACCATCACCGGCGAAAAACTCTTCACGCTCCAGCATTCGAGTGGAGTCAATGCCATGAACTGGAGTCCGGACGGCACCAACGTCGCGACGGCATCTGACTCGACGGTAACCCTCTGGTCGGCTGTCGATGGCAGCAAAATTTCAACTCTATCGGCGCATAGTGCTACGGTTATTGCCGTACGGTGGAGTCCGGACGGCGCGAAGCTTGCCACCGCAGGTAATGATAAGTCGGCAATCATCTGGAATACTGCAACCAACCAAAAAATCTTTACTCTGCAAGGACATACAGACTGGATCTATTCCGTGGAATGGAGTCCGGACGGCACCAAGCTCGCAACCGGGAGCAAGGACAATACTGCAATTCTCTGGTCATCCGGAAGCGGAGAAAAGCTCGGCACCATAGCCGCACATACCGGCTGGGTCTATGCCTTGAGCTGGAGCCCGGACGGCACCAAACTCATCACCGTCAGCGCCGATAAAACAGCCATTCTCTGGTCAGCCGACGGTGTCATGCTCCACCATCTTCAGGGGCATACGGGGTTTATCTGGGATGTCGATTGGAGCAAGGATGGTACAAAAGTAGCAACCGCAAGCGCCGATAAAACCGCAATCCTCTGGTCGGCAGTCACCGGCTCGTCAATCGCCACTCTCAGCGGCCATTCTGCTAATGTGAATGCTGTTCGCTGGAGCCCGAACGGCATGCAGGTGATGACGGCAAGCGCCGATAAAACCGCCAAAATCTGGTCTGCAACGACAGGCGCATTGGTGTATTCCTTAAGCGGACATCTACAAGCTGTGAGCGATGTGAACTGGAGTCCGGACGGCTCAAGAGTAGCCACCGCAAGCAATGACGGCGCCGCCAAAATTTGGTTCGCCGGCGGAGGCAGCGACGTGCACGAAGACCACACGCTACTCGCTCCGGCATTCTCCCTCTTCCCCAATCCTACAGACAATTCCCTCCACCTCACCTTTGCCACCGAAAGCGCAGTACCAAGCACCGTACAGATCTGCGACCTCCTCGGCCGCACAGTAGCGACCGCTGAAGTACCTGCAGGCACAAAACAATGGACGATGAGTGTGGGTAATTTACCGGCAGGTGTGTATGCTGTTCGGTGGAGTGGGGTGGTGAGAAAATTGGTGGTGCAGTAATTCTCTTTTGCTCTGATTGAAGAGTTTGCTTATTTTGAATCGACTACATTCTTTCACTTAGATTATTACTGAATAATTATGAACCATATTTCCAGACAGATTATTCTGCTATCTCTTTGTTTTGCAGTATATTTATTCCTGTTCAGCACTGCCAATGCTGCTCTCCCTAGTAATACACCCGGCATCTTGCTGCATACCCTCGGCGGACATGGCGGCGAGATCCTCGACGCGAGCTGGAGTCAGGATTCTAAATATGTCATCACCGGCAGCGAAGACAAAACGGCTATCATCTGGGATGCAACATCCGGCAAGCGGTTGCAAACGCTTAATACTAACTACAAGAATGGTGTTTATAAAGTACACTGGAGTCCCGACGGAACAAAAGTAAGTACCGGCGGCGGCGGCTCGGATGTATGGGATGCTCGCACCGGTAACAACTTATTGACAATCAGGGGTGTTGTCTTTGGATGGAGCCCTGATGGGAAATGGATATTTATCGGTAATTCTGACTCGACGGCAAGTATTCTTGATGGAAGTACTCTCGAAGTAATACAGACACGTAAGAGTTCTACTTCCACGATAATGACAGCTCAATGGAGCCCTGACAGTAAAAAGATTCTAACCCTTGGGGCAAACGGTCATTCGGTAGTCGTTTGGGATGTACTTTCCGGTAACACCCCACTTATAATTTCTGAGAGTACTTCTTATGTTTTTGCTTTACATTGGAGCTCAGACAGCAAAAGTATTGTGACAACAAGCGATACCACTCTTACTTCGTGGGATGCGAACACCGGCTCAGTAATTTCCAAGAAAAGCGTAGGATTTGCCGGCAGAAATTTTAGTCCTGATGGTACTAAGATTATTTTATATGATAGAATTAGACTACTTATCTATGATACCAAAAGTGGTTCGCATTTATCGACCCTCGAAGGACATACAGATAATATACGTGATATCGCATGGTCGCCGGATAGTCGGCATCTTGCGACAGTCAGCAATGATAACACAGCCATTCTATGGGATACAGACACCGGCGCGAAGCTTCATACCCTACGCGGACATGGCTCAAATGTGTCCCTTGTGCGGTGGAGTCTGGATAGTACACGGATTACAACGGGTGGTGGCAAGTATGTTACCCTGAGAAATCCCGAAGAATACTCTGACTTTTCGGTTCGGATTTGGGATGTGCGTTCTGGGCAGCTACTCCATACTATGATGCCACATCAGGCGTATGTCAAGAGTCTAAGCTGGAATCCTGAAGGCACACGCATTGCTTCGTGCAGCATGGACAGCACGACTATCATCTGGAATACGACCACGGGCGATACCGTGCATATTCTACGAGGTCACAGCAATGCAGTGTATCATGCATATTGGTCACCCGCCGGAGATAGAATCCTCACAAGAGGCGGTGATAGCAGTGCCATACTCTGGGATGCTGCCTCGGGAAAACGGCTCTTTACGTTTGGTAATTTCGCGTTCTATCAGGAGTCATGCTGGAGTCCTGACGGTCGCCAAATAGCTACCGCAGACCGCTCCACTGTTCGGATTTGGAATACCGGTACCGGCACAATACTCGATACCCTGCAGGGGCACACAGCAATCGTCAACACCGTTACCTGGAGTCCAAACGGGAAATATATCGCCACGGCAAGTGATCAAGACAAAACCGTCCTCTTATGGGATGCTGTATCCGGTGAAAAACTAACGACACTGTCAAGCAGCGTATATCCAATCTATGCTCTCGTTTGGAGTCCGGATGGGAATCGCTTGGCTGTATCTGCGTACAGCTCCGACCGCACCACCGCCGTTTGGGAGGTGAAAACACAGCAAGTACTATTTACTGTACCGGGTAGCAGTAATATTATTTGGTCAGCTAACGGGAATGATTTGACGGTCGACGGTGTGATGTACGATGGCTTCGCAGGTTATTATATTGATTCATTATCTCCAAGAACAAGAGGAGCTTACTTGAGTCCGAACAGGTCGCAAGCTGCCCAATACATCGGTAGTACTGAGAATATCGATAGTACAAAAATTATTATATGGGATGCACAATCAGGCGCGAATCTCTGTGAACTCAACAGAGTCAATTTTCTAGAAGATAAACCGCAATGGAGTCCGGACGGAACCCGTATCGCCACAGCCGGGTTGGACAATACCATAAGAATATGGCTCATCAACACAAGTACTTCCGTACAGGAAGAGCCGACTCCGCTCCTCAATAGTACAGGATTCTCCCTCTCCCCCAATCCTACAGACAATTCCCTCCACCTCACCTTTGCCACCGAAAGCGCAGTATCAAGCGCCATACAGATTTGCGACCTCCTCGGCCGCATGGTAGCGACCGCTGAAGTACCGGCAGGCACAAAACAATGGACGATGAGTGTGGGTAATTTACCGGCAGGTGTGTATGCTGTTCGGTGGGGTGGTGTGGTGCAGAAACTCGTAGTTCAGTAGAAAGATTCGCATCCTATTGCGCCTCTAGCGCCTCTTGCGTTACATTCTTCCTCCGCTTGGACGGCAACGGGTGCCCGCAGGCGACGTTTGGAATGCCATGAACCGAACCCAATTTTAAAATCCCACCCTTACCCCAAAGCGCACTGTGCGGCGCGTATGATACCGCGCGGGATTGAACGGATAGGGACTAATCGGACCTATGAGGTCGGGATACTTGGGGTCGTTCTCCGAGAGTGCAGTCGGGTCGCCGTATTCATACGCGCTGCCCGTGACGGGATTAATAATGGCGGAGTTCTTACGGTCAAAGATATTAAGCACTTCGAGCGAGAGGGTGACTTTGCTGCCCCAATCGAGTTTTTTCTGGATATTGAGGTCCACCCACCACCAATTATCCGAAATCCCGCCGAGATAATTCGTGTTATCGACGGTATACACCGGACGTCCGTTCGCTTGCACCTGCTGCTGACCGGTTGCAGGGTCAATCGACGGAATATGTGGCGTGTAGCGCATGCCGGACTGGAAGAAAAAGCGAACGAAGGCATTGATATTATCCAAGAAGCTAACCCCAAAGAGCGGCTTGTCCTTCGCAATGTCGAAATTTGCCGTGGCATTAATCTGCAACGGACGGTCCCAGGACATGTAATCCTCCGTTATACGCTCCGTGGACTGTCCGCGGGCGACTAATGCGCCGTCGTCTGCCGAACCGCTTTTGCCGGTGATCACCGAATAGGTCGCCGATACCACACCTGTGAACCAATCATCAATCCGTTTTTTGTACTCCACTTCGAGCCCTCGCGAGCGGGAATAGTCGGAGTTCGCATAGGTCGTAAATGACCCGCCGACGAACCTCGGATTCACCGATAACACCCGCAAAGACTGCACATAATCAAAAATATCCTTGTAATATGCTGTAATCGTAAGCACATCATTCTCCGAGAGTTGATTACGAAGTCCGAGTTCGTAGGAGATCGTCGTTTCGGGATTGAGATCAGGATTTCCAAACTTCTGATAGCTCGAATTTGCCGCCTGCGGCGTGAGCTTTGCATAGACAAACTGCGGACGAGGGAGTTTGTTGAAGTGTCCGTAATTAAAAAACAGCATTTGACTATTGGTGACAGGATGCGAGACGCCGAGGCGCGGACTCAGGCGCGCTTTCCAGCGGCGGCCAAAAAGTCCGAACGAACTATTCATATACGACTCCCGCGTTTCCGGCTGAATCGTCGAAATCGTCGTGTCGTTAATCGCATCATCGACGAGTTTTCCGGGTGCCCAGGCGTCGAGGCGGAGTCCGTAATTGAGCACTAAACCCTTGAAGGATATATTATTTTGCGCGTATAATGCGACAATAGTTGCATTAATTTTGAATACATCATTATTGAGTCCCAAGGGTCCGAGCCATGGCTGATAAATCTCGGCTTGCTGCATCTCCTGCAAGCGAAATTCGATACCGGTTTTGAGGCGGTTTTTCTCGGATAAATAATTGGTATAATCGCCTTTGAGCGTCCATTCATCGATGTAATGTTCGCGCCAGATATTGCCATTGCCGGTGTCAAAGAACCCATCACCGGGAATAATACCAAGCTTGGTCGAGTCATTGGTATCATAATATTCCGCCGGAATATGGGGAATATCCCGCGGCTCGCGGTAGTCGGCGAAGTCCTTGCCATTAGCATCGACTTTGAGATGAGTGAAGAGGTTCGACACGCGCACTTCATACAGCGCTTTCGGGCTGATTGTATGCAGGAACGTCAACGATTGTATCCGCTGATCGGTTGCATAGCTAAGCGCGCCGTCGAAATGTCCCTGGAATTCAAATTGATATCCCGGGCGCTGCGGCGTGTATTCAAGATTGGTCTGTACGCTCCGAGAGTCTTGATTTATCGAGAGGTTACGCGTGTAGGAATAGGTGAGTTTGTAATTCGGACTAATATTCCACGACAGCTTGCCGAGCGTATTAACGGCATTTTCCTGACGGAGACTTAAGGCCGACGGAAAAAGACTCGACTCGACATTCGTTCGGGCATAGCGTGGCGTGAGATCATCCGAAAAATTACCCTGAAGATTCAGAAAAAAACTGATTTTACCGGGTAATTCGAGGCCGAGAGCCGGCAGGAGCGAACTTGAGAGAGGTTCCGGACCGGACAGCGAGAATTCCATGATATCTGTTGCAAATCCCGAATTAGTGTCTCTGTCGAAGGGATTACGTTCAAATACCCGCTGTGCTCTGCGGTAGCTGCCGGCGCCCTGATACTTGGTCGAACCCTCCCGTGTGCGGATATTGACCACGCCCGACGTCGCTTGACCGTATTCGGGATTGAATCCACCGGTAATGACTTCCACTTCCTGAATCGCATCGGCTGAGAGTTGAACGCCGTAACCCGTTCCCGCGAGAGGATCTTGTATCGACACTCCATCGAGCAGATACGCAGCCTCGTAGCCACGCCCGCCGCGGATGTGTATTTCTTTGTTCTGCGCCACCACACCTGACTGCTGAATCACCACATCGGTCACATTCTGCGCGACCATTTGTTCGATATTTTGGCGTCCCACCGTGCGCACCGACTGCGTTTCTTCCACATCGACGAGCGGCTTTTCGCCAATGACCACGACATCTTTATCGAGGGCTACGGCCGACTCCTGAAGTGTAAAATTCATGGTCAACGAGTCGCCTGCTTTAATGGCAATACCTGTTTTCTGGATTTTTTTGAACCCTATAAAGGAAATTTCGAGGGTATAATTCTTACCGGGAGCAATTTTTCGAATCGTGTACTTGCCGGCAGCATCGGATATAGCGCCGTAATACGTGCCCGGGATACGGATGGTCACCGACTTGAGCGGCTTTTTAGTGCCACCGTCCGTGATCGTACCGGTAATAATCCCCTGCCCAAGCATGGCAAGCGGAAAGAGAAAGGAGAGAAGAAGGAGGAGAAATCGATGCATAAATTTTGTCTTTTACTGCTGATGTTGATGGCACGCTGATGCCGCTGATTGTTTATGATGTTCGCTGATGTTAATGTGCTTACTTGTTTGATGGCACGCTGATACCGCTGATTGTTTATGATTTTCGCTGATGTTGATATTCTAATGAGATAAGTTAATTCAAGGTATACACAATATAGAAAATATAGCCTGCATAACCTACCCAGAACACAATATATAGCAATAAATTACTGAACTTAGAAAACACGGAAGTATAAATTGCAAGTACAGTGACAGTCGCATCAATACAACTGGATATTTGTACACCAAGCATTGAAGAATATCGCCACCCCCAATCCACAATTATTGCGTTCGAAGGATTTTTGAAAACATCATATACATTTACGATTAAAAATGGAGCTAATAAAAGATTAATTATAAGGAATACTATCCTTACAATCTTTCTTCCGCCGACCCATTCATCTCGCTGAATATTCATCATACTGTTTCCAACTTCTAATTCACTAATTTATAGTAATGTATCCATTGTATCTATTTAATTATTCTACACTTATTACAATACAGCAACTAGTTTCATGCATTATCTCACCCCAAAGAACTCCTGAATCGCCACTGCCAGCAGCCCCAGCTGCACTTTTTCGAGCGGATGCTGCGTATGTGGGAAGACCTGCAGTTCACTATTGGGCAGCGCGCGATAATACTCTTCTGTTTCGCGGAGGGTGACCATTGCATCATGGTCGCCAAGAGCGATGCGTGTGCGGTGCGGAATGCCGCGGAGGGCTTCCGGCGTGAGAACCGGCGCATTGCCGAGATCGAGCATCATGTCTTTCGTTTGGGCGAGCACTTCCTGCCAGTATTCACCATGGAGCGAGCGGAGAAATTCTGCGTATTTCGGCACTTTCGCTTCAATTTTTGCGGCATCAAGAAAACCTGTTTCTTTGGCGGATGTTTCGGGATTCCAGGCGAATTTTGTGGCGAGCGTGAAGATATCGCCGATGAGATCAGGCGTCGTTTCGGCAATTCGCAGAGCGACATAACCTCCCATACTATAACCAAATACGCACGGTTTGTCTAAAGCATTCACAGCACAATACTCGCGTACATTCTCCGCAAAATGATCGATGCGGAATGGTCGGTCATTTGCCGCAGCACGCGTGCCGTGACCTTCGAAATCGAGGGTGTGGATGTTGTATTGCGCTTGTAAGAGCTCTTTGAGATTGGCAAATTGCGCTTGAGCGCCGAGCGCGCCATGAAGGAGGAGAATTGATTTCACAGGGAGTAGAATTTCTGCATAATTATTGGGAATTGTTGGGAATTTTGACTGCAATAAAACCCAAATTTTTCACATAGCCAAATAAAATGGCCGTAAATTTCGTTTCCTGCTTTTCTCCGTTCGAAGGCACGCTCAAATCGAGCACTTTGGCGCGGGATTATCGGTTCGCAAGGCAAATAGTACAGGCACAGTAACACTATGATTTATTATGGAATAACAGGGGAATTATGAAAAAAATTGTTATCATTGGTTCTGGTTTTGGCGGTCTTGCAGCAGCGATTCGCCTGCAAGCGCGGGGTTTTCACGTGACAATGCTCGAGAAGAATGAACACATCGGCGGGCATGCGTATCAGCTTATCAAAGACGGCTATACCTTCGACATGGGACCGTCGCTGATTACGGCGCCGGATATTCTCGAAAAGCTCTTTCAGAGCGCCGGAAAAACGATGGCGGACTATTTGGATTTATTACCCTTAGATCCGTTTTATCGTATCTATTTTCACGACAAATCGATGCTCGATTATTCAGGCGACTCGGCTCGCATGAAAGCGCAAATGGCTGTCTTCAATCAAGATGACGCCAACCAGTACGACCGTTTCATGGACGATGCCCGCAAAATCTATGATGCCGTCATCACCGACGGCTTGGGTTCACGCCCGTTTATGAGCTTATCGACGTTTTTCGGTTTTATTCCCAAAGCCACCAAACTCAAAGCGCTCTACTCGGCGTATTCCTTTGTTACTCAATACTTTAAAGATGCCCGGCATCGATTCACCTTCTCCTTCCATCCGCTCTTTATCGGTGGCAATCCGTTCCGCTCCCCTGCCGTGTATTTAATGATTCCTTACCTTGAGAAAAAAGGTGGCGTGTGGTTCACCAAAGGCGGTATGTACAGCGTAGTCAAGGCATTCGAACGTGTTTTCCGTGAACTTGGCGGCACGATTCACACGAACTCTGAAGTCGCTGAAATCACCGTTACCAATGGACGTGCCAGTGGCGTTCGCACAAAGTCCGGCAAGGTTTACGAAGCCGACGCCGTCATCTCCAATGCTGATTTCATCCATACCTACAAGGACTTACTCAAGCCCGAAGTGCGTAGTAAATGGTCCGACAAGCGTCTCAAGGGTGTCAAATACTCGATGGGAGCATTCTTGCTCTATATAGGAGTGCGCCGTCAGTATCCTGCATTACTCCATCATACCCTAATTCTCTCACAGCGCTACAAAGAACTCGTGCGGGATATTTTCGACACGAAAATTCTGCCGGATGATTTCTCGATGTACCTCCATGTGCCGACGCGGTCAGACAGCGAAATGGCGCCGCCCGGCTGTGAAAGTATGTATGTGCTGATTCCGGTGGCGAATCTTTCGGGTTCGATTGATTGGAGCGTGAAAAGCAAGGAATTTACCGACCGGGTTTTGGAATTTCTCGAAGAAGACTTTGGATTGAAGGGCTTACGTGAGAATATCGACGTTCTCGAGACCTATACACCCGAAGATTTCAAGCGGGAGAGGAATTCGTATCTCGGCAGCGCGTGGGGAGTGGAACCCCGATTTACCCAAACGGCGTATTTCCGTCCGCATAATCGGAGCGAAGATATTCCTAATCTGTACTTTGTAGGCGCGAGCACACATCCCGGCGCGGGTGTTCCCGGTGTACTGCTGACCGCTGAAGCCACCGAAAGTGTGATACTTCAGGATATGCAGCCATGAAACTCCATCTCCACGGTGCGGGCGGTCTGAATTTCCGGTACGCACGTTCGATTACAAAGTATTACGCTAAAAGCTTTTACCTCTGCACATTACTGCTGTCAAAGCAAAAGAGATGGGCTACGTATGCTGTCTATGGATTGTGCCGCTACGTTGATAATATCGTCGATTCACCCCGAGCTCGTTCGCGTGAGGAAGTGCTTGCAGAAATCAGACATGTCGAGTCCGAACTCCGCATCGCCTATCGTGAAGGCGAGTCGCAACATCCGGTAATTCAGCCCTTTAGTGTCGCCGCGCAGAAGTATAAGATTCCCATGGAGTACGCGCTCGACCTGCTCAAAGGCGTGCTCATGGACACCGAGAAAAACAGATATCAGACCTTTGATGAATTGTATGTGTTTTGTTACCGTGTGGCAAGCGTCGTTGGGCTCATGATGACTCCCGTGCTCGGCTATTCCAATCCCACCGCTCTCGTTTATGCAGAGAAATTAGGAATTGCGATGCAGCTCACGAATATTCTCCGCGACGTCCTCGAAGATAAAAATGCCGGCCGAATTTACTTCCCGCAGGATGAGATGAAGCGTTTTGGGGTGACGGACGAAGACATCCTCGCCGAACGCCCCACGCCGCAATTCCTTGAAATGATGAAGTTTAATATCGACCGAGCGCGTAAATACTACCAGGAATCCGAGCCGGGAATCGCCATGCTCGACAAGGAATCACAATTTGCAATTTATGCAGCAAGCGCGATTTACAGTGGTATCTTGGGCAAACTCGAAGCGCGCGGCTGTGATCCCTTCCCCGGACGTGTTTTTGTGCCAAAAGGGAAGAAAATAAGGATATTGCTAGGAGAATTACTTCGAACGAGGATTTTTGGGAAAGGGTAAGCGCTTCTTTGAAATATATCTCCCTCTATTTTTGTAAATGCGTTCAAAACCGTTCAAACGGTGCATCAATTTTCGTTGGGACTCTTGCCCCAAGATCAAAATCATGGGATATGTTGTAATTACTTGACGAAATTACAAATTACGACTTCCAACTTAACGACTTCCAACTTATAGCTTGACCCCATGATTAAAATCATGGGCTATGTTATAATTACTTGACGACATTACAAATTACGACTTTCGACTTAACGACTTCCAACTTATAGCTTGACCCCATGATTAAAATCATGGGCTATGTTATAATTACTTAGCGTCATTACAAGTCACGATTTTCAACTTAATGACTTTCGACTTTCGACTTTCGACTTAAAGACTTAAAGACTTACAACTTACAACTCACAACTCACACATGATACCTGCGCAGCACAGACGATGGGCAGACTGGCTTTTCAAGCCCTTTATCTATTGGCTCCTGAAACGGGATTTCGGGAGGTTGCGCGTGGTGGGCGATGTGCCGAAAGTGCCGGAAGATATGCCGATTATTCTCGTGCCCAATCACGCCACATGGTGGGATGGTTTTTTTGTGTATCTGTTGAATAATCAACTCTTTAAACGGAAATTCTATATCATGATGCTTGCCGAACAGCTTACAAAATACTGGTTCTTCCGCATGCTCGGCGCTTTTGGTTTTTCGCAGCAATCACGTTCAGATATCATGGCTACGATGAAATATTCTCTTGAAATTCTCCGCCAAAAACCTTCTCCGCTCGTTATCATTTTCCCGCAAGGTGCTCTTCTACCGTTTAATATCCGTCCCCTCGGTTTCAAAAGCGGTGTCGAATGGCTGGCTTCACAAGTCGGTTCGCCGGTCTGCATTCTCCCGCTCGCGATGCGCTGTGAATATCTCGGTGAACGTAAGGCGGATGTGTATTTTCTTTTTGGCGAACCGATGGTTCATTCTCAGACAATTCCATTATCTATTAAACACTTAGAACAGTACTCCACCACATTGCTCGATGACCTCGAAGCGCGGATAGTGCGTCGTGAATCGGGGGTAATTCTCCTCGGTCAATTAGATAAAACTTCACCTACAACTGTGCAACCCTAACGTAATCAACGCACAATGACCATTCTTCTCCTCATCTCGCTGTCGCTACTTGTCATTCCTACCCTCGTGTCGATAGTTAATGTGTTGACTGCGCCTCGCCTCGGCAGACCCCGACGCAATTCCCCAACAGATCAACCGCTTGTCACAATTATTATTCCGGCGAGAAATGAAGAACGCAGCATTCGCACCTGCCTTTCGGGTCTCATGGCTCAGGACTATAAGCATAGTGAAATCATCGTGATAGACGATAATTCGACCGATACTACGGCGGCTATTGTTCGGGAATTTCCTACCGTGCGGCTCATCACCGGCGCGCCGCTTCCCGACGGCTGGACCGGAAAAAACTGGGCTTGTCATCAAGGCGCGCAGGCAGCCACGGGTGAGATTCTCATCTTTACTGATGCCGACACGCGTCATACGCAGACAGCAGTGTCCAATTCGGTGGCATGGATCAAGTCGCATAAGCTCGCAATGCTATCGGCCTTTCCACAGCAAATTACCGTGACTTTTGCCGAGAAAATGGTCGTGCCGGCGATTGAACTCTTCCTCTACGCAGGAATACCGCTTTGGCTCACGTATCTATCCAAAAATAAACATCTTGCAGCAGCAAACGGACAATGGGTTTGCTTCACGAAATCCGCCTACACCACTCTCGGCGGACACGAAAGTGTGGCGATGGAAATCGTCGAGGATGTCGAACTCAGCCGCCGTGCAAAAGCGCTCGGACTGCGCCTGCTGACGCTTGCTGCGACGGGAGTCATTTACTGCAGAATGTATGAGTCAGCCCGTGAGGTGCGCGAGGGTTTTGCGAAAAATTTATTCGGGATTGTTCGCTATCGCACTCTCCCCTTTGCTGTGCTCCTGCTTGGATTTTTTGTAGGTTGTGTGGTGCCGTCAATCCTTATTTTTGTGCCGTCGGTGTGGGAATTGGCTGCGATAGCTGTCGGATTAAATATGTTTTTCCGGTTGATCCTTGCGCTGAGATTCAAGCATCCGGTTTGGCAAAGCGTTTTGCTGCAACCTCTTGCTATTCTCTGGATTATCTTCATCGGCATTGAGTCGTATTTTCGAATTAAGGGCGGCGGCGTTCGCTGGAAAGGCCGCATTATTACGGTGCAACAATGACATCTCTTTCTCCAACGCGTCTCAAAATCATCGTGCTCTATATCCTACTCGGCGCAGGCGGACTCTGGCATGTGCTCGGACTCTTCCAATCAACAATGGAAGTGCTTGCTGCGCCCATGATTATCGTAATCGGCGCGTGGCTCGTATGGGAATCAACAAGCAAGGAAAATTCACCAAAATTCATCCTCTGGTGCGCGCTCGTCGGCTGTATCAGCTTTATAGTAGAAATGCTTGGCGTGCAGACCGGCGTGATTTTCGGCGCGTATAATTATGGTTCAATTCTCCAACCGCAACTCCTCCACACACCGCTCGCAATTGGTTTTGCATGGGTAGGAATGCTCCTTTCATCGGCGGCAATCAGTGTAAAAATATTCCGCGAACGCCGAGTGCATCCGCTGATTCAATCAGGACTTATCGCTCTTTTTATGGTAATTTTCGATATTGCCATGGAGCCGGCAGCCGTGAAGCTAGGCTATTGGCAATGGTCAGGCGGGGTGATTCCTTTGCAGAATTACGCTGCATGGTTCGGCATAAGTTATGTCTTTGCATTTGTTGGTTTGCGTTCATCGGCCTTGCCGGTTCGGTTCCCGTCGGTGGCTATTCATGCATATTTCGGGCAATTACTGTATTTTATTCTCGTTCATTGACTTTTGTGGAAACGAGGATTATAGTCGTAGGGGCGAATCGCATTCGCCCTGGTCATGCTAGGGTTAGGGCGAATGCGATTCGCCCCTACGATTGGAAAAGAGCAAACAACAAACATTCTCAGAGAACCTATATTCTCATCTATTTCTCATCCAAAACGCCATGAAATATCGCGACCTACAGGGAATAGTCATCGCAGGCGGCATCCTTACATTGTGGGGAATTTCGCTGGGCGCGCTCTTACGAACGGATGTTTCGGGTATGCCGCTGTTGATACCGGCAGGTATCCTTGTGCAGACCTTTCTCTACACTGGACTCTTCATCACGGCGCATGATGCGATGCATGGGACGATCGCGCCGTCGCTGCGATGGGTGAATGTGTATGCCGGCAGAGTATGCGCGTTTCTCTTTGCGCTGTTTTCGTTTACAGCGCTGCAAACGAAGCATTGGGAACACCACGGCGCTCCCGCGAGCGAGCATGACCCCGACTTTCATGACGGCGCGCATCCGCAGTTTTGGTCATGGTATCTGCACTTTATGCGGGAATATCTGTCGTGGAAGCAGCTCGCAGGCATGGCGATTGTGTTTAATTTGCTCCATCACGGCGTGGGTATTGCGATTGTTAATTTATTGTGTTTTTGGGTACTTCCGTCCCTAGCAAGTACCGTGCAGCTCTTCTATTTCGGCACGTATCTGCCGCACAGAGCGCAGCAGAGCGACTACCGGGACCGTCACCGCGCTCGCAGCAATGACTATCCGGTATGGCTGTCGTTTTTGACATGTTATCATTTCGGGTATCATTGGGAACACCATGAATTCCCGCATCTTCCGTGGTGGAAGCTGCCTTCGGCGAGAAGGGATGTGGGGAAGTGAGGTGGTGAATAGAAATTGTATATAGAATACATGCCTTGAGATCGTGCATTTTCTCACATAAATTTGTCTATTTTTGCATGAGATTCATACAAAATGATTGAAGCAAATACGCTTATAATTATCTGGAGTACCTACAATTATGCAACAACTTATTTTTAAAAAAGAGATCGAGCAGTCCAAAATGGATGCACTCCTCTATTTCTTAAAGTCTTGGAATATCGAAGCAGAGCTTATGACAAGTCCATCAATACCCAAAGAAGAGCACGAATTTTCACTCGCAGCCGGTATGTGGAAAGATTACAATATCAATGCAGACCCCCTTCGAACTAATGCCTGGGCGAGAAATCGATGATACTATGTGATACGAATATATTAATTGAAGTGTACAAGGGCTCCGTTGATATCATCTAATTCTACAGCAATATCTCACCGTGAATACTTCGCAACAATCTCACGACAAAGCTCTCCGAACTCACTGCCATAGCTACCTTCCGCATACAATATCGCTGCCTTTTTAGAATCCAACGCCATCTCATCCCACAAATGGAATTGACTTGCTGACGGTAAATGATCTGTCTCGGATTCGAAGCAAATGAGTGATGCTGCAATTTCAGATTCTCGCCCTTCAAGCGTAATTATCATTTCAAACATAGCACGCAAAGCACCAATGAAGTCAAGCGTTCCATTGAGATAACGCTGTGCATTCTGACACAGTTCTATAGTACAATTTTCTATGTATTCTTCGTGTGTCATCGTAAAAGTAATAAATTATCTATGTGAATTGAATAATCATGTACATAACATCAAAATACTGATTCCACCTAAAAAAAAGCCATCTATGTATCTACACCATAGAGGGCTTTTACTTTTTTAAACCATTATTACATCAACGGGCTACGACGAATTGTCCTCGTGCTACGACTGTGCCGCGTTCGCTGGTGACGGCGTAGGAATAGACGCCTGAGGGTAAGTGCGCGGTCGGGATGCGGGCGCTGGACTCTCCTGCCGGAACCGAACCGCATGCTTTGCCTTGTGCATCGACGATATTGACGGTGCCGGACCGGAAATCTGCGGGTGCAGTAAAGGAGAGAATCGTCATGTCTTGAGCGGGATTCGGCGTAGCGGATGCTTTGCTTGCAGTAGGATAATCGACTTCGACGGAGCTGACATTACCCATGAGAAATGTAACCGTTAGTACTACTTCATCTGTTTCATTATCTTGATTATAAAAATGATACTTAATGATACTTTTTCCATCTACCGAACCGATTGGTTTGTCATTTGCATCATAGATTTTAGGATTGACATACGCATGAAAAACATCTGTCGAATCTCCGGGTGCGAGAGTCGGTGCTTGTTCATCGGGAAGTGGAGAATGATAAACGGAAGAGTCGTAGCATTTAATCCAGCAGAAATACGTGTTGTGCCCTTTAGTGAGCGAAACATTCTCTCGTATCACACCAATTTTAACCGTCTTCGTTGAAATATTTTTTATCGTTGCCTGTACGTCAGCGATTTTACCGGTCGCCACCTTCTCGGTCATACTTGCTTCACCGACGATTTGTAAGCTTTGGGCTGAAAGTGAATTGAACATTCCTGCTATGAGGAAGGCGAGAGCGAAGGCGGAAAGAGTTTTCATAGTTACACGAATAAAAAGACCAAGAAGATTAAAAAAGTCAAAAGAAATTTATCAAGTATGAATTACAAACGAAACTTAATCATTATTTTTGAAACAACAAAACGATATATTTGCAGTCAATTCTCAAGCAAAGATTAAACCTCTCATATTTCTCATTTTTATTTACAGGAGTTTGGAATGAAACGTATCCTCTTATTGCTCTGTATGGCGCTTGCAATCGCGAGTTTTACGCCGGCAGACGAAGGTAAAAAACCGATTGTACCGGCAGCGAATGTCAAGAATCTCAAAGGCGAAATCATCAACACCTCGACCTTCCACAACGACGGCAAGCCGATTCTTATTAATTTCTGGGCTACCTGGTGCAAGCCGTGTATTCAGGAGCTTACCGCATGGAATAATCTCTACGAAGACTGGAGAAAAGAAACCGGCGTGAAAATCATTACCATTTCGACCGACGATGCGCGGACGGCTCCCAAAGTAGCACCGTTTATTAATGGCAAGCGCTGGGACTTTGAAAATTACATTGATGAAAACGGTGACTTCAAGCGTGCGATGAATGTGAATGTATGTCCATACTCTTTCCTGCTTGACAAAGACGGCAAAATCGTCTGGCAGCACAATTCCTACGCTCCCGGTGATGAAGAAAAATTATTCGAGGAAATTAAGAAATTAGTAGCTGCTAAGTAAGAATGACAGAGAATCGGGGCGGTTTTTGAGTACAAAGACAAAAGCCGCCTTTCTTTTTCTTCTGCTGATATATTCTGCATAGTATTTTCTTCCATACAAATGTGATTACGACATCTTACAACTATAAGGAGTGCGAAGAATGAATCGTTTGCGACTGTTGTTTTTTCTGTTTTTCAGTCTTATACTCGGTGCTGCTGCCCCTGTCGCCCATGCTCAAAGCGATGGCGGTGTGACCGGTAATTTCCAGCTTGACGCGCAGACTTACAAAGAAGACTCGCTCATCGGCGCAGAGCCGGTAGCCGAGAAAATGCGATCGAATGGCTTTTTAAACCTTAATTATACCAAAGGCGGATTTTCGACCGGTATTCGCTATGAGATGTACTTGAAAGAGCTTAACGGTTTTGACAAGAATCTCGGCGGTGAAAATGGTCAGTCCGGCATTACCTACCGTTTCGCACGCTATTCCTCCGACGAGTATGAAATCACCGTCGGCAATACGTATGAGCAGTTCGGCAATGGCCTCATATACCGCACCTACGAAGAGCGCGGACTCGGGCTTGACAATTCACTCGACGGCGCTAAAATTAAACTTATGCCACTTCGCGGGTTACAGGTGATAGGCCTTATCGGTCGTCAGCGTACATTTTTTAATTTGGGTGCCGGTATTGTTCGTGGTGGTGACATCGACCTCGGGCTCAATGAATTTCTTGAAAATTTTGGTCAATCGATTCTTCCGTCATCCTTCCAGCTACGCATAGGGGCAAGCGTCGTCAGTAAATTCCAGAAAGACAATGATCCGCAGTTAAAGCTTCCGGAAAATGTACTGGGTTATGCAACCCGCCTCTCGTTGACAGCCGGAGAATTCTCGTTTAACTCAGAGTTCGCCCACAAATGCAATGATCCGTCGGCAGCCAATAATCTGACCTATAATGACGGCAAGGCCCTGCTGATTTCGGGCTCGTACTCGACACGCGGTCTTGGAATTAATGTAAGTATGAAGTCTATTGACAACATGGACTTCCGTTCAGACCGCACGGCCATTCTCACAAATTTGCCGATTAATTACCTGCCGGCGATTGCCAAAAATTACACCTATCGCCTGCTGACGCTCTACCCGTACGCCACGCAAAACAATGGTGAAATCGGTATTCAGGGCGATGTGTTTTATACCTTTGAGAAAGGATCGGCTTTGGGAGGAAAATACGGCACAACCGTCACGCTCAATTACTCAAAAGTACACGGACTCGATACGACACATATTGATGAATTTACCTATAATTCCGAATTTCTGAAATTTGGCAAACGTAAGTACTTTGAAGATATGGGTATTGAAATATCAAAGTCATGGAGCAAGGAATTCAAGTCCAATATCGGCTTCATGCATCAGTATTTCAACAAAGACGTCGTGCAGACTCCCGGCTATGGTCTCGTCAAGTCAAACATTATCGTTGCCGAGCTTTCCTATACATTTGCTGCCAAGCAAACGCTACGTATGGAGTTGCAGCATATTTCGACGACGCATGTCGATGTTGATGATCAGGGCAACGAGCTCACGGACTCAACCGGTGCGGCTGCTCTCCCGAATTTAGATGCTAATAACGGTAACTGGCTCTACGGCTTACTCGAGTACACCATCGCTCCGTCATGGTTTTTCTCGGGATTCTGTGAATGGAATTATGGTAATTACTACGATGGTACCAAGGGCGGAAAGCCGGACTTACGGCTCGTCTATCCAAGCGGTAATATTATCTGGGTGCATGATGCCCTCCGCGTTCAGCTCGGCTACGGCCGCATCCGCGGCGGTGTGCTCTGCGTGGGCGGTGTATGCCGCACCGTACCGGCCTCCAACGGATTCTCACTTTCAATTTCAAGTACATTTTAATCGAAAGGATTTTTATGAAAAGCCTCTCTTTAGCACTCCTGGCTCTGCTTTTCACAGCTGCATTCAGCTGCTGTGATATCGTGACGGCACCGTATCGCGAAGGTGTAAAAGTGGACACCACGCAAACCGACAAGCCCGTTCAAAAAGTACTCCTCATAGATTACACCGGCTACCGCTGCGGAAATTGTCCCAAAGGCGCCGAAATGGCTGCATCGCTCCATGAGACCTATGGGGATAAGCTGATTATTGTGGCTATGCATACCGGAAGAACATTTGCCGAACCCGATGGTACACCGGAGTTTACCGTGGATTTCCGTACGCCCGCCGGCGAACAGCTCTATAATGATCTCGGCAAGCCGGGTCAGCCGACCGGCACCGTTAATTATGTCGCCGTCAGCGGCAAGCGCGATATCGCTTATACCGGCTGGGGCACGGAAGTACAGAAGCAATTAGCCATTACACCGCAAATGTCGATCAAGCTCACGCCACAATTCTCCACAGACTCAGTGCTCACCCTCAAGGCAGATGTAAAATACATCACCGCCGGCCAAGGTCAGAGAATCGTTGCGTATTTAGTCGAAGATTCCATCATCAACGCTCAGGAAGATTATCGCCTGAAGACCAAGCCGCAGATTATTCCTAATTACGTACAACGCCACGTCTTCCGCGGTACTATCGGCGGTAGTGATGCCTTCGGTGAAGCTATCGCAGCGACAGCAAGCGGCAGCACCGTAAGCAAAACCTATACCTTCGACTTTAAAGGTTCCGGATTTAATGCACGGCACTGCTCTGTCATCGTCTCTATCAACGATGCAGCGACAAAGAATACCCTTCAAGCGGAAGAAGTGCATATCATAAAGTAATTCAGGTCGCTATGAACGGGTAGATTCACACACAAAGTCCGTTTCGGGTCGCCGAAACGGACTTTTTCATGCACAACAATGAAGAATCTCAAATCCTCTCTCCGAAAAACCCTCCTTGCGCGGCGCGACGCACTGCCTGTGGAATTGAGCTCGGCATATTCACAGCGCATCACCGCAACGCTTATCGCTCTGCCGGAATTCGCCAATGCCAAGATCATTCACAGCTATCTTTCTTTTCGGTCGGAGGTCGAGACACATTGTATCCGTTCACTCGCGTTTGCTGCCGGTAAGCGGGTCGCCGTGCCGATGACGAGCGCAGATAATCCCCTTCTCCTCCATAGTTTTATCGATGTTGAAGAGGAATTCACGACCGGTGAATGGAATATCCTCACGCCCAAAAATCCCGTCATCGAGCAATCACTCACGCTTTCTCCGCAGGATATTATCCTCGTGCCGCTTGCGGGCTTCGACCGCCGCAAACACCGCCTCGGCTATGGCAAAGGATACTACGACCGTTTTCTTGCTACACAAGCTGCTATTACTATTGGACTTGCGTTCTCCTGTCAGGAAACAGACCTTATCCCGACCGAACCCCACGATCAGGCACTCACGATGATTATCACCGAGCGGGAGATTATCCGCTAAAGAATCTATGTTCCCCTTCTGCATCTTCCAAACGTCGTCTGCGGCCACCCTTGCCGTCCAAGCCGATGGAAGAATTTTAACACAAAGCCCACAAAGTTTACACAAAGTACACTATCGGATGGGAACGCTCGGACGGCAATGGGTGCCCGCAGACGACGCCCGGAATATGCAGAACGGTCACCCAAATTTTTCCCCTACAGTCCAAGGTCTATGCCGAGGTAGAAGCCACGTTCTGCTGCCGGATAGAACTCCTTCCCTTCCGCATTGGCGGCGTAGAGCGCGTTCAGCACGTTCGTGCAATGGGCGTGCAGGCGCAGAGTCTCGAGGGAGAATACTCTTGCAAATTCATACGCAAGATCAATATTCACAATAGAATACGCATCTGCTTTGTTGTCGGCGTACGAGGTAATTCCCGGGAAAGTAGTACGATATTCGTTGAGTTTGTCGCCGAAATTATCCGAATAAAACGCGCCAACATGCTTGAAGAGCACTGATGCATTCAAGCCGCCTCGCCGATAGGTAAGGCGAAGATTGGCCAAGACATCCGGAAAGCCGGCAATGGGAAGATTGTTGAGTGAAATTTTCTCGGTGCCACTGATAAAATAGTCATACTCGATAAAACGGTTCCTGCTGACCGACAAATTCCCCGAAAGCACGAGCATGCCGATGGTCTGATTGCCGATGAGCAGAGCATTGCCGTCGATCTCGATACCTATGTGCCGTGAGCGCGGCGCATTGCCATCAACCGGATTACCAAAAATATCGAGACGTCCGCTTTTAACGAGTTCATTGGAAAACTCCATAACAAAAAGATTGGCTCCAAGGGCGAAATGCTGATCGCCGCTTGTATATCGTGCTCCGGCTTCGATATCGATCATCCGTTCGGGCTGCACAAGCGGCTGCGTAAAATCAAAGAGCGTATCCTTACTCCGGGCAAAAAGCGGCTGCGCGCCAAAATATGCGTCCTCGGCGGCGTAGATATTCCTCATGCGGGGTTCGCGGGAGGTAAGCGCTACAGAAGCATACGCATTCATCTCATCCGAGAATGTATGATGTACACCAACCCGCGGATTCAGAAAGAGATAGTTCACCGTAAAGAGATCACCATTACCGGTAATCACTCCTTCGGTTGTCGTATAACGCGTATAGTTTCCCCCTGCTTTTTCATTGCTGATCGTGTACGAATGCCGTACAAGCTGTGCTTCAGCGTTAAGGATCGTCGTAGGGCTTAGCCGATACTGTTCCTGCCCGAAAACCGAGAAAATCGAGCGTCCGCCATCATAGTCATAGATATGAAAATCAGGATTAACACCTGCCGGAAGATTCTCGGCAAATTGAACTTTGCCATAGTGATACGACGAATGAAGGCGGAACTCGGCACCGATGGTGAGTTCGCCGTCCTCATGATTCCACACCAGCCGCGGTATCCACCCGCCGTGACGATTCTCGACAGCACCACGGATGAGAGTATTCCCTGGAATTATAGAATCGCGGAAGCCGTACTCGGGCGTCATGCGGAGGGTTGCAGCGTCTGCCCAACTCGCATCATAGTCAAAGAATCCCGTCCCGGTGTAGTAAAATAACGCTGATTTGAGCGTTAGATTCTCCGAAATAAACCAGTCATTGAGCATTTCATAATGCGGCTGAGAGAAATTTTCAATTTCCTGCGCGCGGCGGGTAGAAGTATAGGCGAGATTAGTGCCGGTGGAGTCATAGTCGAAGGCGTTGAAGTTCGACCGTCGCAGATTCAGATCGGTAATGTACTGTTTAGGCAAGCCGTTATACGCGAGTCCGTCGGCGATGGGTCCCCCAAACACATTAATTTGGGTGGTCACATCTTCATCGAATCTCACCGCGCTTAGAAAATAGCTGTTGAATTCTGACCACGAATTCGCGCGATAGCCATCGGAATTAATCCGTGAGAGGCGTCCGTAGAAGGCGTATTTGTCCGTCAGGCCGGACGAGACTTCGAGTCCGAATTTACTGGTAATGGGTGCGAGAATTGTCGTTTTATTTGCCCCGAACTGTTGATATCCAATGCCTGACGACACGCGAATGAACCGACTATCGGCAAAGTTAGCCGTTGTGAGATTGATACTTCCACCAATCGCCGCCGCGCCGTAATTAATGAGTCCTGCCCCGCGCTGCACCTGAATACTCTGCATATTCGAAGCAGCATCCGGCACATCAATCCAATACACATTATGATCTTCCGGATCATTTTGCGGAATGCCGTTGATCATCACGGCGATGCGCCGCTGATCGAAACCGCGCATCTTTATGTATGAATATCCAATGCCATTTCCATTATCCGAATAGAAAAATGCCGACGGCAAATCCGCTATCAATGCCGGCATGTCCTGCGCTGTGTAGCGGTCTTTGAGTTCGGCACGGGTAATCTCCGTAAACGGCACGGGCGACGTCGCCGCATCGGCGCGGGTAGAAGTCACCGTCACACTCGGCACGGTATACACGCGCGTCGAGTCCTTGACCGGTTTCGAACGCTTGAGAGTAGTTTGTGCGGCTGACACGCCAAGCATCACCGCAAAAGCAACAAAAAGAGAGAAGAGTAAACGCATAGTATTCCTATACTTAAAAGTAAGAAAAAATAGCGTGGAAGTGCGGAAAGAACAGGCGGCTCTGCTCTCAAAAAGAGCAAAAGCACATTGTGCGGGGGTTAGTCTGCAGAACTGTTTCCGTTTTCCTACGCCGGTATTATCCGGTTCAGGTTCGAAGAGTGTTATCTCAGCCCTGCCACAATTGGCAGAGCACCTCTAACGGGGTATTTAATTTAATTAACTATCTATTATATCTACAACATACAACTATTACAAAAATTTTGCAGCCACCGATACACGTTCGGCAGCGGTTACTTTCTTGATGTGGAATGGATTGAGCGCGTAGCGCGGCTCGACCCATCCGGCTGTTTCGGGCTTGAAGCAGAATTGGAATGCTCCTTCACAATCGACACCCGCCTGATAGGCAGCAGCTTTGTCGAGGAAATCATGATACTGCACACTATGCACCGTAAATCCTGCTGCTTTTAATTGGAAAGCTTCCGCAGGAAACATTGCCCAGCCACCCGGCTTGAGCATACGAAAAACGCGTGTAAGTCCTGCTAGATCATCATCATTATCGGCAACTGTCTCCATGCTGAGCGCTACATCGAATCGATTGCTCTCTATTCGTGCCGAGTGCTCTGCCGAGGAAACGAGAGCCGAAAACGGCAACTCTGAAAACTGCAGATGATTCATCATTTTGAAGGAATTGCCGAGGGTATGCTCGGGCGAGAGCCAGAGCACATCATGCTTACCGGTCATGATTCGCGTTTTCTTTTGGAGAAATATCCACAGCAGACGTTCATCATGCGAGGCGCCGCAGTACGTACATTCGACATGCGTATCATCATGCTCGCCAAGATGGAATGTTTTATGGCAGCACGGGCATTCGGCTTCGCGTCCGACGGGCGTGACCGTATGGTCTGAATTCATCGATGTCTTAGCAAGGCCGACGAGTGCTGCAGCCGACGACAGTAATCCAAAGAATGTATCGATTCCAAATGTTTTCATAATGTTTCTCCGTTGGATGCGGATAATAATAGTATTCGGCTTGGACGGCAAGGGTGTCCGCAGCAGAGGACCGGAATATATGCTGCCGACAACCTTAATTATAGCAATTACTTAATCTTCCCAATCTGCGATAAAGACATTCGTATCACCGGGCTTGGCATTATTGCGATTAGAACAAAAAACGATTTTTTTGCCATCGCGGGTGAACATTGGGAAACCGTCGAATTCTTCATAATACGTGATACGTTCGAGTCCCGTACCATCAATATTCACCATGTACATATCGAAATTTCGCCCTTTGGGGTCACCCATATTGGAGGCAAAGATGATACGCTTGCCGTCAGGGTGGAAAAAGGGAGCAAAATTCGCTTTGCCGTTGTTAGTGACTTGCGTTTGATTTTTGCCGTCGGCATCCATCACGAATATTTCTAAGTATTTAGGACGTATGAGGTTTTCTTTGAGGAGACCTTGATATTCTTCGAGTGCTTTTCCCGTCGGGCGCGAGGCACGATAGACGATTTTCTTGCCGTCGAGACTAAAAAATGCGCCGCCGTCGTAGCCGGGAAGATTGGTGAGCTGCTTGACGTCCGAACCGTCCAATGCGCACGAATAGAGCTCAATGTCACCGGTTCGGAGTGAGGTAAAGACGATGCGGTCACCGGTAGGAGAAATTGTCGCCTCGGCATCATAATTTTTTTCGGATGTCAAATGCTTGAGGATATTGCCGTTAGACGAGTCGGCAATCACGATATCATAGGTCGGATACAGTGGCCATACATACCCCTTTGAATTATCGGGCGGCGGCGGACATTCATCACTTGCGAGAGCAGTTGTCGCATAGAGTACTGTTCCGTTAGGCAGATAGTAGCTGCATGTCGTGCGCCCTTTCCCTGAGGAAATACGCTTTTTCTGCGCGCCGTCGATGGTCATCGTGTAAATTTGGTCGCAGTTATCTCCTGCCTGGCGGGATTGAAAGGAGAGCATTTTGTCGTCAAACGAGAAATACGCCTCGGCATTTTCGCCGCCAAAGGTCAATTGTCTGATATTACGGAGATGCTTTTCACGGGCATCGTATTTGTCGGCAGGCAGGGGAACGGCTTGTGCGCGCAGATTCAATGGCGCCAAGCACAAGACCAGCAGGACACCAAGTGCCGTGCATGATGAGTGGAAGATGTTCATAATATTGAGGGTTGTTGAACCGAAGGCGATCCCGCTCTACGCACAATCCATACGTCGAGTACCCTATGCGATGGGAATGCATAGTGGTACCATCGAACTCAGGCACATGATGCTGCGGACACATGCCAATTGTAGAGGGCAATCAATTATTGATATAGACAAAGGAGCTGCAAATCCTATAACTGCGAAATTACGGCAAAACTCCTGCTGTGGCAATAAAAAAGTTGATTCACATGAATATTCTTCAAAAAAATAACACTTTCTGCTCGCCTTAAAACTATCTTATTGATAAAAGATACGCTTGCGAAGCGCAATCTGAGCAGGTGTGGCATTCGGAAGTTCTTTAAGATAAAAGCGTTCCTTACGTTCACTCATCGCCGGGCTGCCCTTGACATTCACTTCTGCACCACCGCGGAGCACCGTCAGCTCGACCTGTGAACTGTCTTGCGGACGCATGAGGGAGAACCAGAATTCTTCCTGAACTTCGTCTTCGTCAAGTTTTTTCTGGTTGAATTTAATAAGTGTATCGCCACTTTTCAGGCCAAGCAGATAGGTAGAATCAACCTCGTCAACATACACACGTTGTGATGTGTGATTCATATCTAGCTTAATCTTGCCAAAACTATAGGCCTGTATTGTTTTCATCGGTGAATATTCCCATCCGATTTTCTCAAAATAGTCGGTATAGGGCATTGGCTCTTTGCCGATGACAATCGAGTCAAACAGCGGCTTGATATCCGGCGACGTCGCTGCATAAATCACATCAAAGAGTTCTTCATCCTTAAAGGGCTTTTCCGTACCGAACTTCTTGGTCAGAAGATTCACAAGTCCAAGCAAATCAAGCTTTCCGCCCGTCAATTCAAGCAGACGAATATCGAGCATCAGTCCCACAAGTGCGCCTTTTTCATAGATAATCGGATACACTTTCTGCCATTCTGGTTCGAGAACGCGGGTGCTGAGTTCGGTAAGCGATACCGGCTTGAACGACATAAACCCTTGAGTAAATATCTTTTGGCGGAAAATACTCAGCGCTTCTTTCTCCGTCACGAGTGTATCATGGATCTGTGCGAGTGTCGCGAAATACTCCGTCACACCTTCATAGAGCCACAAATGCTTCGACATCTTGGGGTTACGAAAGTCGAAGTCGGCAATTTCCTCGCTATGCAGGTGAAGCGGCACTAAAATATGCAGGAATTCATGCGAGGCGGTACGGTTGAGGAATCCGCGAACTTGATTCGTATCGGAAGATTCCATCATAAAATACATCGAACAGTAGTTATGTTCAAGCGCGCCTAATCCCCCTTTGCGGTTAATATCACGGCGTCCGGGTGCAGTGTAATAGAGGATAAACGAATAATGATCGACCGGCATTGACCCAAAGAACCGTTCGACCGCTTTGGTAATCGGCTTGAGGACACTCGCCACAAAGCTTGCTTTTACGGTACCCGTCATCGAATACACTGCTACGGAAATCGTTGCATTTCCCTGACGATAGCTCACGGTGTCGGGACGGGAATACATAGCAGGATTATCGACTAATTCATCATAATTTTTGGCGTACATGATATCTTCACCGCCGGAGACTTCCTTCTTTTTTATTGCTGTCGCGCCATACATTTCGGCCGGTTTGAGAATTTTCACCTCGTATGGAAGTGTTTTATAACCATCGAAATACCCGATTAACCCCGGATAACTGAGGAGGTAATTCGAATCTTTCTGGAAATTGGTGCCCACGGGATTAAAGACTTCGAGTGAATCGGTGAGATCATCAAATGTATCGACGGTCCAATACTCAATCTTGGCAAGCTTTTCAGAGGACGCAATAGCGAATTCATTGGCAGTGGTATGCGTCACTTCGAGTAGATTCCCCTTTTTGTCAAAGGCACGGAAATTCCTGACAAATCTACCGAAATCATACTGCGCATAGGTGCCCGGTACTGACGCAGGCATTATATATATATACGGCTTATCCTTGACTAGAGGAGGCGGAATGACGGTGATTTTCACCATATCACTATCAAGACCTACCAGATCGATTGTGGCGAAGACAGTGGCGACCGGCTTGACTTTGCCTCCCGCAACGGTGATGTGAGAAAAAACAGGAAAGAGCATGGCCACAAGCCACAAACGGGAATGGAGGAATCGATTCATACGGTCGTAAAATGTTGAATAATATGATTGTTTGCTTAAAAATTATTTTTGCTTAAAAGTTAATGGCACGCTGATGCCGCTGATTGTTTATGATGGAAGATGATTTCTTCTGTATAATTACCTGCTTTTTCAATAGCACGCTGATGCCGCTGATTGTTTATGATGGACGATGATGCTTATGAGCTATTCTTATCATTCTACTTCCAGCGATCTAATTTCACGCGCAATATTTTCCCGGGCTTGATGCTCATATTGTTGATAGAAATACGACGTTTTGAAGAGTCGCTCCATCGTTAGAAAGTGCGTGAGTACTTTTTTTCTGCCTGCATTGTATTCAGCATCCGAGTAGCGTGAATATTCATGTCGAATTTGCCCGGAATACTCCAGATATGATTCCCAACGCTGACCTAAAATCGACAAGTCACTGTCGGTAAATGCATTTGTATCGCGGTCATTTGACGTTGTGTGTCCCTTTGTTGCCAGGATGTGAGCGCAAGCTCGTTGTATTCTATCTTCAGGAACACCGATTGATTCCAACCGCTTATGAGCAATATCTGCACTTTGCTCTTCATTATCCGTGCGGGCTGTGTCGTAGATATAATCATGATAGACGGTTGCAAATACAATTGCATCCCAATCTGTTATATTTTCTCGTACTTGCAGTAATTGTGCATATAGATTTTCCAGATGTCCGAGTGTATGATAGAAGCGATTGCTTTCGGAATACTGTGCTACAATTTCCTGCCAGAGCGTATGGATGTAATTAGAATCAGAGTACTTCTCTGCTGCAAGTTTGAAGATATGCTCTATTTTTGATTCGTTGTCCATTCTATGCTTGTAATCTTCTGCTTCGTGATGGCACGCTGATGCCGCTGATTGATTATGATGGAAGATGATTTTTACGAACTTTCGATGCGATTTTAATTATCACTCCTTCACACACAGGCGCGTGAGCACTTCCCCGCCAGAACGTACTTGTATGATATATGATCCTGCAGGAAGCGTTGAAATATCAAGAGTTGTATGCACAGCGCCGGCTACACTTGGGACGAGCTCACTTGGAAGAACGCTTGCCCCGAGGAGATTCATGATCCGAATTTCTGCAGTGCCTGTTGCCGGGGCGGTGAGCGTGAGCACGCCGCTTGTCGGTGTGGGAATAATCGTCAATTCTGCCGGTTGTTGCGGGAATTTTTCTTCCACGACAAGTGCGCCGCATGCACCTGCTATCGCTGTACGCAGCTTGGCCGTAAGCTCCTGAGAATTCCGTGCTGCAGCTATAAGCAGAGTATAATCATTCGGTTGGTTGGGTTCAATCCCTGATGCCGGTGTCGCTATTTTCATCCCGATCGCAAGACCTACATCACCGGAGGTGACGACATCGGCGCGAACAGGACCATTCATCACGTCCATTTTTTCGCCATTGGTAAAGCCATTATTCGTCATTGAATTATCAAAAATTCTACACATTGGCGTGTGCCTCGGCGCGCAGGAAATGACCGCACATCCAATGACATCGCTCGTCGTCGTCGATTGGAGCATCACCGCTGCCGCCTGTGACTTCAGACTGTCCGGCAGTGCTTCCGCGAGCAGGCGCCCCGAAATCTTGGCTTGCCCACCTCCAAAATGCCAGTTGAAATAGTGTCCAACGGTAATTGACTCAAGAATCTTCACCGTTCTAGCGACGGTAATGTCACATCGGGCGACGGTCGGATCACCCGTATTCACAAGACGCTGCTGGATCCTGACATTCAATTTGACCGAATCAGGTGCGGCACTGTCTTCGATACTACCGGTCAATGGGTTGGTAGAATTGAACTGCGTCACGGGCACAAAAAACTTATCCTGCACGCGCGTAGCATTGCGTACCTGGCTTACAATACTTGACTTACCATTGGTAGCCATCACTCCGCTTTCGTAGAGATAGCTGCATGAGCCAGCATACCGGAAGCCCTCGCCCTGATTATTTCTCGGGAAATCGCTATAGCCGAAATTCCCGCCGTCAGAGACCGAAAAGACAAGCGAATCGCCTGATGTATGATGGGTATAATACTCCGGCAACGGAGTAAAATTAATGAGCGCAAAATCACGGAGTGTATCGCCGCTACCGAGCACGGTCGTAAAGTCAAAACGGAGAAGACATTGCGTGGCATTGGGCAAAGCAGAAAATTTGATACCTCCATTGAGAACATGAATTCCATCCTTTGCAATGGAATCAATCATAAAATTTGAATCGAGAATCGTGACACGATGGAGTGAATCCTCGACCGTGGAAACATGTACGGCAATATTTTTTGCCGCTGCGAGGACATTTTTCACCTCGACGAATAATGTTCCCTGATTGAGTCCCGCAGCTGCAAAAAGCCGCGAGAATCCCGAGTCGGAAACAACACTTGTATTCATCACCTGTACTGCCGGCATGGTACGTGGGTCGAGCGTAACTGCTTTGAGCATGTTCAGCCGACCACCGATTTTTCCGCGATAGGTAGGATTTTTATCTTCAATATTATCAGTGCAAAGACGAGCGAAGGCAATGGCTTGCAATGGCGTGAGCTCCGGATGACGCGAACGGAGCAAGCCCATCACTCCGGCCGCCATTGGAGACGCGTACGATGTGCCATAGCCGACACGAGCATACTCAGCATCATTGACAAATGTCGTCCAGGTGAGGTGTCCGGGTGCAAAGACCGCCGCATTGGTGCCATACCCTGAAGCGGCTGCATAGACATTGTCATCAGCATCGCTGAGTCCGACGCCTAGCACGCCCTGATAGCTTGCAGGATAGACAGGCGTCGAAGCGAAATGATTTCCGGCCGCAGTGACGACGACAAGGTTCCGGCTCACTGCATAGTCAATAATTGATTGATTGAGGCAGGAGTAATTAAAGGAGGTCCAGCTGCAATTAACCACCGAAAACCCCATCAGTGCGGAATAGATAATCGATTGATACGCATAGACGATACTACCGCCGGAATTGTCCGGACTGCATTTAAGCGGAAAGAGGCGACATTTGTTCCCCGCACCGGCGAGACCCACGGTGTTATTCGGCGTGGCGCAGGCAATTCCTGCGACAAATTGTCCATGCCCCTGTATTTTATTATACGTGTTTCCCGGTGCCGTGCCATCGTCTTTTGCTGCGAAATTATACCCGAAATAGTCATCCGGATAGCCATTGCCATCATCATCCTGACGGTTGCCGGGGATTTCTTTGGGATTCACCCAGAGTGAACCGAATATATCCTCGTGATCCTGCATCGTGCCGGTATCACTAATGGCGATTACAACCGAGGAATCACCCTCGTATATCTGCCATGCTTCTATGGCTTTCATGAGCTTCAGCGATGCCTGATCGGCAAAGAGTGAGTCATTGGGTGCACCACCGGCGGCAATTTTGGGGAGATAATACGGCTCCGCTTTGTCGATTATGTCGCAGTGCAAGAGTGCTTTCGAACAAAACATCTCCGGCGAGTCATCTCCCGTGTATTCAACGATATAGGTGCGGAGTAAGGGTTCTTCCGCGCGAAGAATCGCCGAAAGCTGTGTCGGTGAAAGAATAGTATTGCCCTTGGTTTTGGTCTGATAGCGAATGCTTTGTTCAGGCCGGAGGAATGGTTCTACAATCGTAGCACCAATTTCCGCAAGTGCTTTCTCAGCAAGCAATTGCGAAGCATATTCGGATTGAAGACGGATCATGGCTACCCGGTGGAGCACCTCATCGAGGCGTCCGAGGGCGGGATTCGGCGCAAGCACGGTGCGCCCCTTCCATAGAGGAGACTGTTGAGCAGATGCTGATGTGACAATTAAGAGGAGAATCAGACTACATTTGGCGCAAATATTCATAGGAATTCACTCGTTGGAGCGCAAGCAGTTGAGAACGAAATGGGCTTAGAATCTGTATTTACACTGCAAATTACAAACTCTCAGCCGAAAAATTGCGGTAGAACAGAGGCGTAAATGTTAAATCAGACAATTTTTTACTACCCAATTCTTTGCATTCCAACCTTTGTTCCTTCCGTCGTAGATGTTTTGGAACGCAGCCGGTGATATACCCGTCAAAGCGTGACTGCAGCTTATAGCGAATACCACGAAATCACCCGGCACGGCAGCGAATATCCTAGCCGAAAATGCTGATATTCTGCTTGAGACGCAAGATACAAGAACAACTTCTCTAATTCCTTGAAAAATAGTGCTTGCAGCGTGAAATGTTATTTTGTAAATTTGAGGAAATTATAAAGAGTTACGTCAAATCCCACAGTAGTGACAGGTCTGCCCGGAAAGGCCTCCCCACCGTACGCTCAACAACAGGTTCTCATTGTCGGTCTGTTTATTTCATTTTTATTATCTTTTTTGGAGAGTAGTATGAATGCACGGGTTCTCTTAGCCGCTGTAGGCGGTGCAGTGTCGAATTTTTTGGTTGGGTGGGTGGTCTATGGTATGCTTCTCATGGGTTACATGAAAGCTAATACCGTTCAATACGCCGGACTCATGAAAGAGCCTCCGGATTTAGCGGTTATGTTTATTTCCGGGTTCTTTTGGGCATTAGCCTACGCATTTATTTTTAACCGTTGGGCAGGAATTAAAGACTTCAAATCAGGTTTACTGGCAGGTATGGCCATCACAGTACTCTATTCGCTCTCTATAGATTTACAATTTATGTCAATGATGAATCTCTATATAGGATATACAGTTATACTGGTTGATGTAGCAGCATCCACCGTGATGGGTTCGATTATGGGCGGCGTGGTAGGGCTTATTCTCGGAATGGGAAATAAGGAGACTGCGGCAGCATAGTTAATTGATACTATTTTTGAAAAAGTTCCGACAGGAGATACACTCACGTCGGAACTTTTCTTTTTATCATGCAGTTCATCGGTTTCACACTTTCATCTGCAACACAGTACATCATATTTCTTCTGCCAACAGTCATCATCACAGCCTGTCGGCCGATTGGATAATTTGTCTAGTGCCACCGTACTATCGCGCATGATTTCACTCCAATTCTTGAGTTTTTCCCAAGATTTGGTTAATTTGCAACTAAATAATTCGGTCAATTCTCGCTACTCTTCATTCTCCTGAGGTTACGTTCTATGGAAACTCCGCTTACTCCCTCTACAATGCCCCGCATTGGTGACAAAGCTCCTGATTTTGAAGCAAATACTACCCAAGGACAGCTTCGCTTTTCTGATTATAATATTGGCAGTTGGGTGATTTTATTCTCCCATCCCGCTGATTTTACGCCTGTGTGCACGACCGAGCTTACGGAGTTCGCCCGCGAACAGGAATACTTCTTCCATCACAACACCAAGCTTCTCGGTCTGAGCATCGACAGTATCCACTCGCATATCGCTTGGGTGCATAATGTGCGGGCAAATACAGGTGTCACGATGCGCTTCCCGCTGATTGCAGATATTGGCATGAAAGTAGCAAATTTATATGGAATGTTGCATCCGGGCGAACATGCCACGGAAACCGTGCGTGCGGTGTTTTTTATTGACCCGAATGGCATCATCCGCCTCATCATGTACTACCCTCTGAATGTTGGGCGGAATATGGAAGAAATCAAGCGCGTGCTCACAGCGCTGCAGACAGCCGATACGAATAAATGTTCACTGCCCGTGAACTGGCACTCCGGTGATCTCGCTATCATGCCACCGCCGAAGACAGTAGCCGATCTCGAACAGCGCGATACAATTACAGAAAATAAAGTTGACTTCTATTTGATTAAAAAGACTCTTGCTTGAGTATGTCCTCCAATGCTGTGAACGTATTTAGAAATCAGTAGGATACGTAGCGATTGACAGTGTAGCATGCGCTGGACCCACCCCTGCCCCTCCCGAGAGGGGTGAGAGTTTTGGGTTTGCGATGTTTGAGTCGGATATTATGCCTGAGAGCATCTACCTACGATGCCGGGCATCTATGACAGGCAGCATTTCTACATGCTAACCTGTACAATTATCTTTATTCCGTTTATTATTCTAACCCACAATTTCAATTGCCGATGAAATTCCCTATCTATCTCGATTATAATGCCACGACGCCGGTCGATGAGCGCGTGTTTGATGCAATGAAACCTTACTTTATGGAATGCTTCGGCAATGCCGCGAGCAGCGGTCATGCCTTCGGCGATACCGCCAAAAAAGCCGTCGAAGCTGCGCGTAAAACAATTGCCGATGCAATTGGTGCCACGCCCGCGGAGATTATCTTTACGTCCGGCGCGACGGAGTCGAATAATCTGGCGATTAAAGGAACGGCGAGAATGCTCTCGGGGAAAGGGAATCATATCATCACGGCAGCGACTGAACATAAAGCGGTGCTCGACACATGCAAGTCGCTGGAGAAAGAGGGTTTTCGCATCACCATATTACCCGTTGACAGCGAAGGACTTATCAATTACCAGGTATTAGAGAATGCCATCACGCCCGAGACAATTCTCGTGACACTCATGCATGGGAATAATGAAATAGGCACAGTGCTCGATATAGAAAAAGTAGGTGAAATTTGCGATAAACATGGTGTGTGGTTCCATACCGACGCCACACAGACAATTGGCAAAATCCCCTTTGACACCCAAAAAATCAAGGTGCACATGGCCTCGCTGACGGCGCATAAGATTTATGGACCCAAAGGTGTGGGAGCATTGTATGTGCGTTCGGGATGTAAAGTTAGTCCGCAGATTGACGGCGGCGGACACGAGTCCGGCATGCGCAGCGGCACACTCAATGTACCGGGAATAGTAGGTTTTGCAAAATCAATCGAGGTAGGAGTAGCAGATATGGAGCGCGATGTGGCGCATTGTAGCCGCCTCCGCAACCGCCTCTGGGAAACACTCAGTACAATCCCCAATGTCACCATTAATGGTCCGAATCCCCTCACCTCCCCCTCCAAGCGTTTACCCAATAATCTCAATGTGAGCATCGCCGGTGATGAAGGTGAATTAATCGCCGGTAATTTATATAATATTGCCGTGTCGTCACGTTCGGCATGTACAAGCGCCTCGAACGAACCCTCCCACGTCCTCAAAGCAATCGGCAAGACCGACGGCACACTTACTTCTCTCCGCTTCGGTATTGGTCGGATGACGACGGAGGAAGAGATTGAGTATGCGATTTCTTGTATTCGGGAAGCAGTGGCGTGACGGTGGACCCACCCCTGCCCCTCCGAGGAGGGGTAAGATGCTTGGGGTAAGATGATCTTTGGGTGGTAAGGGTATGGAAAATAGAAACTTAGAATTAGCAAACGTGATAGACTCAAAGTCTTCTCTCGGGAGGGGATTTAGGGGTGGGTTAGCCGGTCTCCTACCATTATTTCAACTGAAAATCCCACACAAAGCTTAGCTGTCTCATTGGTGTCGTATAGAGATAAAAGCTGCCCGGATAATGAGTCTGTAAGTCCATACCTTTATTTGTCATGGAATAGAGCAGTTGCACACCCGGACGCGGTTCCCAGCCAATGCCAAAGAGATAGAACGGGTATAAGAACGCAGGAGAAGACGTTGACGATACGCTATTGATATCGGCATTTGCGGTGAGTATAAAACTAGAATACCATTTCCATACTGCACTCAGCCGCGCAGTCAGGCACGATTGAGATTGATCCTGATATTCCGTAAATACAGCCCATTGACTGAAGGGACGATTGAATAGATAGAGAGGATAAATGTAATTATCTTCATCCCGATACATAGGCGTACCGCTTACACCATAATATCCTCTATTGAAGTAATTCGTATAGGTACGATATTCAATTCCTCCCTGTAATCGCAAGTTGGTGATAGGTGAATACGCTGCCGTTCCTCCCACTACCCATGCTGTGCTCTCTGTATCGTCAAAGCCGGTGAACATTGTATGTTTTCGCGTCGCAATCTGTGCGTAGAGACGATACGATTTATCATACACACCTACTGAAAAATTATAATTTTCATCACCCGGCTGAGAGTAATTACTTTGTCCTATACGTATATCCGCGCGAACAGAATCGAAGAGAGGCACACCCTCGGCGGAGAGAATCCAATTGTCAATATCATTGATATTCATTTGATAACCAAAGAGCATATCACCGATTTTATGGCGTGTGAGACGAAAATAACTGTATTGCAGGAAGAACTCCGAACCCTGCGTTTCGATATTATACACTGTAAGCCCTTCATAAAGCTTCTTGTCACGTTCATTCCCCACCGAAGCATGTGCTCGAATCGGCGCTCCCCACAGCGTAAAAGATGTATCAAGTGCAACATTTGCCTGCGGAATAAACCCAATGTGCTGTTTTGCAAACACGCCGTAGGACTGTCCCCGGTGTTCGGCTATGATACTTGCCCAGCAGGTAACACCGGCTGCAGGACGAAAAATTCCGTCCACGGTCACCAGCGATGCACCGTGATAGAGAGGATTGTCGCTCACAGTACTACTGTTATAGCCGGCAAACACGAAACTACGTCGCTGTTTGAGCACTTCGGGCATGTCAATTTGATGTTCCCAGAGCGAACCGCTTCCGCCCAATTCATCCTGATAAAGATGCATGCCGGATACTTTTACTTCAGAGGAAAGAGAAGCTGTTGAATCCTTCTGTGCAAGGCATGGGTAACTTATTACAAGTATAAGCAAAGCTCGTAAAAGTATATGCATCGTTGCTTTCACAATAATCGTAAACAATACATTATATAGCCTTATGCCGGCTCCTATAGTCCTCTCCATCCCGACACACCTCACACCTTCCTCGCCCTCCTCCTCTTCATCCACTTCTCCGCTTCCACTGCCCAAAAAATACTACTTGAGATCCCAAGGCACAGCGCCAGCTCTCCCAACGACAGAGATTGCGTTCCGAATATTGGCTGGAGAATTGGCGTATAAATTACCATGAATTGCAAAACAAGGGTGAGCAATACTGAACCTGCTAAGGATGTATTGCTCAGTACGCCTTGCTGGAACAGCGACTTCGTTTCACTCCTGATCGCCATCGCGTGTCCCATCTGACTAATACAGAGAATCGTAAATACCATTGTCTGCCACTTTGGGTTATGTTCGGCGATTGTCCACGCCTCCGTACCGATACAGATAACGCCGATAAGCAGCCCCACCCAGATAATATGATAACTCATTCCACCGGCGAAAATACTTTCATCCGGCTTACGCGGCGGACGCTGCAGGATATTCGCTTCGGCGGGTTCGACGGTCATCGCGAGCCCGGGTAAGCCATCGGTCACGAGATTAATCCACAAAATATGTATCGGTAAGAGTGGAATGGGGAGTCCGAGGATGGGCGCAAGGAACACGGTCCAGATTTCCCCACTATTACACGTCATCACATATTTTACGAACTTCCGGATATTATCATAAATTCTCCGTCCCTCTTTCACGGCCTTGATAATGGTCGCAAAATTATCATCAAGCAGGATCATGTGCGCTGCTTCTTTCGAGACATCACTGCCCGAAATTCCCATCGCTACTCCTATATTTGCCCGTTGTAAGGCAGGTGCGTCATTGACGCCATCGCCGGTCATTGCCACAAAATGATCGTTCTTTTGCAATGCTTTAACGATATCGAGCTTTTGCTCGGGCGAGACGCGGGCATAGACTTTAATTGACTCCAAACGTGCTTCATACTCCTCAGCCGTGAGAGCCGCAAGCTCAGCGCCGGTAATGATCGTATCGTCGGACGAACGTATAATCCCCGTAATCCGGGCAATGGCTTCGGCGGTAAGCGGATGGTCGCCTGTTATCATCACGGGTGTAATACCGGCCGTATGACAATCGGCAATCGCACGAATCGCTTCCTCGCGCGGTGGGTCGATCATTGCGACAAGTCCGACAAAATGCATCTCTTTTTCGATACTCTCGATGGTAATATCAGCGGGTAATTCTTTCAGCATATTCACTGCATACCCGAGCACGCGCTTGCCCTCAGAAGCGAATTTTGACGTTACTTCAAGTATAGTTTTTTCCGCTGCCGCATCCCGTGCACTTACCCCGAGTACCGACTCGACAGCTCCCTTGGTAATAATCAGCCACGCGCCGTCAAATGCATGAATCGTCGTCATGAGTTTACGGATGGAATCGAAAGGGAGTTCGTGATTGCGGGGACTTTCCGTCGCGCGCTGAGGGTTAAATTTCTCATGCTTATGCGCATATTCCACGAGCGCTATTTCGGTGGGATCACCGTTGAACGCGCCGGACTGCTGCACACTCACATCATGATTGAGTTCCATACCGATAAGGAGCGTTTCCTCGGGAGTATAACCGGGAAGCAGCGGCGATGAAGACTCCGCAGGCGCAACCCATGCGTCGATGACGGTCATTTTATTTTGGGTGATGGTGCCTGTTTTATCGGAACATATATACGAAACCGATCCAAGGGTTTCCACAGCAGGTAATTTCCGAATTAACACATGATGGTGAATCATCCGCTTGGCGCTCATGGCAAGCGCAATCGTCACCACCGCCGGCAATGCTTCGGGAATTGCCGCCACGGCGATAGAAATCGCAGTAAGAAGCATCACAATCGGGTCCTCACCGCGCAGCAAGCCAACACCATAAAGTATCAGACAGATAGCAACGACGGCAACTGAAATCTTCTTCCCAAAATCTGCCAATCGGCGTTGAAGAGGCGTCTGCGATTCGGACTCCTGAAGCAATTCTGCAATACGCCCGATCTCGGTTTTCATACCGGTATCGACGACGATCCCCTCGCCACGCCCGTAGGTCACGATGGTACTCTTGTATGCCATGCTTGTGCGGTCGCCGAGAGGAGCATTTTCTGTGGATGTGGCTTGTGTATTTTTCTCGACAGCGTCCGACTCTCCCGTGAGCGATGCCTCTTCAATTTTGAGAGAATGCGCTTCTGTGAGCCGAAGGTCAGCCGGTACAAGTGCGCCCGCTTCGAGCACAACTATATCACCCGGAACGAGTTCGGCGGCGGGAATCTGTGCGATTATGCCTCCCCGACGGACAGTGGCCGTGGGTGCCGATAATTTCTTGAGCGCGTCCATTGCCTTGCCGGCACGGTATTCCTGCATAAAGCCAATGATGGCATTGAGTACTACAATTACTGCAATGACAATTGCATCTTTAAGATCGCCGACAATGAGAGAAATAAGAGCCGCAGCAATAAGAATGACAATCATCACATCCTTAAACTGAGAGAGAAATAGCATCACGGGAGATGTTTTTTTCTTTTCCTGGAGTTCATTGGTGCCATACAAGAGGAGTCGGGCGGATGCTTCATCGGTAGATAATCCTTCGGGAAATGTACGAAGGGATTCAAAGACAGCGGCGGGGTCGAGCGAATGCCAGTTCATGGTCGTGTGTTGGTTAATTGTACAACTTTCCCTCCATTCCGGATACAGGAAAAGCGGGAATAAAGCATGTCGGCATCACACTTTATCTATTAGATATATCAATTATCTACTTTTATGAGCTGCGAGAATTGTTTTGACTCTTTCGGCAAAGGTCTCGGTATCGACCGGCTTGGCAATATAAGAGTCAAAACCCAATTCTACATAGCGCACTTCATCTTCCGGCTGCGAAAACCCTGTCACGGCAATCAGGGGAATATCCTCGCCGTTCGGTAAGTCTTTGATCATATCAATGAGCTCCGTACCATTCAAATCCGGCAGGAGAATATCCATGATCACACACCCCGGCTTATTATTCTCAATCCAGGCAAGTGCAGAATATCCATTTTCAAAATCAATGACTTCATAACCGGCTTTCTTCAGCAACGCGCAATACAGGCTTCGAATTGCAGTATTATCTTCAATCACACACAGCGCAGAACTAAGACTCATAACATATCAACACTCATAAATAAACAATCTGTTTTTGCGGGTTAATTGTTCCAAATTTACGTAAAAAATCCCACTCTATTCAAGTTAAATCGCTACCGTATGAATTATAATAACTTGCTTCATTTCTAATAATTTAAGTGATAGAAATTGAATACATCGATTGAGCTTATTACCCGACTCGATACGCGGACAATAATACTCCGTATTGCTATTGTTCGAAACGTCTCACCCCACCTCACGACAACACTATCCTCTGAAAAAGCAAGTACATTGCGCAGCATCCAATCGCGCTTGACAACGGATACACGATCCGTTCCCGGTACCATTCCTTATCTGCGCACCATGTTGTCAGTCCATAATACACCGCGAGAATCACCGTAAGCTGAGCAATTTCAACGCCTACATTAAAGCTCATCAATGCCGTGAAAAAATGTGCCTCCGGGAGTCCGATGTCGAGCAACGCGCCGGCGAATCCCATTCCATGCACAAGACCAAAGAGAAAAATTATCACCAAACGCCATGCACAGACCCTCGAATGCAGGATATTTTCAACAGCCGTTACAAGAATAGAGAACGCAATAAGAGGTTCGATGACCGACGCCGGCGGTGAAACATACCCCAATGCCGTCACAGCAAGGGCGATGCTGTGCGCGAGAGTAAACACCGAACATTGCACAATCACCGATTGAAGGCGGGAAGTAAGAAAAAAAATACTCAGCATGAAGAGGATATGGTCATACCCAAGCGGTAGAACATGCGTGAAGCCGAGATGGAGATAGCGGAGTATGAGTTCTGCCATAGAAGATACGCTACTTTTTGAGGAGTTTGACGATGTCGATTGCCTCACCGGTCTTGCTGCGAAGGATATACAATCCCGGCGTAAGTTGCGTGAAATCATAGCGTTCGATATGGAGTCCGTCAAAGACAACCTGTCCTGTCGCATTCGTGAGCACCGAGTGAGTATTCTCACTCATCCGCGGCGGCTGAATATGCGCGGTAAATGGATTCGGGGTGGAATGGTCGGGATTTCCATCCTGTGACGGATACTCCTCATCAACGGACGTCAAGTCACAGAAGCGCCCCGAGCCAACAAGTGTGGACATCTGATTGCAGAGATAGGTGTAATTGCTTTGCTGTTCGGCAGTAAGCGCTGACTTCAACAAGTCGGTACTTTCATTCGGATCGGCAGTAAGATGATAAAACTTCTGCGTCCCATTGTCAAAGTCGAGTAATTTATAATCTTTATTCCGCATCGTCTTACCGTCACCGGCGACAGTAGGCACTTTAAACACCTCCGAAAACGCCCAATCGCGTACACTTGTTGCTTGATTTTTGAGAATCGGCACCAGACTTTTTGAATCTACTTTAATCGGAATCGGAATATGCCCTGCCCACGCCGTATCACCGAATATTTCAAGTATAGTACCGAATAAATCCTGCGTGTTGACGAGCGCGTCGCTCACCCGATTCGGCGCGATGACCGACGGACCGGCAATGATAAACGGTACGCTGATTCCCTCCTGATACACGCTGCCTTTGGCACCGCCGGGAGTCTGCGCGACTTTCGCATCATCGCCATTATCACCGATGAAAATAATATCGGTATTCTCCCAATCACCATTTGCTTTGAGTGAGTCGAATAATCGACCAATTTCACGATCCATCGCCTCGACGGCAGCTTTAAAATAGGGTTTGGGGTCAGCAGCAATATCAGCTTCCGTACCACTAAGTGATTGATAGGAATGAAGATTTTTTGGCGGCAAATGAAAGGGTGCATGGGGAGCATTAAACGCCAGCCACAGGAAATACGGTTTTGTGCGATTGGCCTGTATCCAGGTCACGGCATTGTTTACCGTTTCCGTCGTTGCATAGTTCGTACACGTATCACTCACGCCGTCGATGACCTTGGGCCATGCAAAATAACTCGTTAGCACACCAAGAAAATTCCCTTCATAATGGTCGTATCCCATAGTATTGGGTATCCGAAGATTAGACTTCGGAGTCGCCTGATGCAGATGCCATTTGCCAATCTGCGCGGTGGCGACCTTACTCTTTGAGAATGCTTTGAGCATGATCGGGATAGTAATCTCATTGACATCAAGCACCGGCGTGCCGTTGCCGACGGCATTGCCGACACCGGTCCGGAAACTATAGCGTCCGGTGAGAATACCTGCCCGCGTGGGTGAGCACAGCGGATTGGACCATGCATTCGTGAAGCGAATGCCGCGCTCGGAGAGTGTGCGCACATTCGGCATGATCACTGTGTCGATGTGATTTTCATAAAAACCGCAGTAGTCCGAGCCGAGGTCATCGGCGATAATAAGGATCACATTCCGCTGCGCGAATGCTGAGGAAGTACTTAGAATGCAGACAAGAAACAGGAGAAGTATTCGCATAGTGTACAGATGAATTGAATAGTAAAGTATTTATACCAACGCTGTCATTCTGAGCCCTTCTTCGGCCTCTACGACTCGCTGTTACTGACACATTTGGGTTAACAACATAATTATCATATATATCATAGCGTTACTTCATTGATTTCAATCCCCTTCGTTTGCTTCGCAAACATTTTCCCCTTTATCAAGGGGACGTTTAGAGTCTTTGACCCCTTGATAAAGCAGGGCTGTTAAGTTCTAAATCTAATAAGTTTTATTATCTCATCAATACGATTAATGTGTGATTCAATGGCGGGTTTTATTTTCTTTAAGCCATTCTTTCGGAATATATTGATAGCTATTTTTCGGAATATCGCAAATTTCTTATGGACATCATTCGATGGCTCTTTCGTCGTATCTTCTTGAAAAACAATATCTAATTCTCGGTGTAAGTTGTTCTCTATTTGCCAATGAAGGCGTATGTATTCGGCGAATTTCTGCGCGCTCGTCTTGCCGAGACTACTGATATAGTAGTGGTCGTGGTCGTATGGTTTGCCGTCTCGTTGGCCGTAGCTACGCAAATGTATGATACTCTTTATCCCATTCCAATCCTTCGGAATGCGAGAGCAATCATGCCAAACCGAGACCTGGCGATACTCTAACCGACCTCTGCCTTTGGTCGTACTTGTGTAGCTCTCAATAGCTGGAATCTCAGCTGTTGATGCTTGAATCATCTTGAAAAGTGTCTTCTGATTTTCTTTTACCGCTATCAGGAAGTCGTTGTTACTCTTCAGGATTGCATCAATTGTTTTTTTTGTGTATGAAGCGCATCTAACGTTAGAAGCGCATTGTTTAGCTTTAATTTTTCGATGAGGGCTTGGACAAATGGAATCTCGCTTTCTTCTTTATTTTGATAGTTCGCTGTCTGAATAACGACTCCTTGTTCGGCGGCATACACGTGAGCAAAACAGACAAAATCCTGATACGAGGACGAGTAATCTTGAAGAGACGCACGAATACTTTTGCCGTCGATATTTATGACAGCCGATGGCGTGTCGGTCTGCTCGTTTGGGGGCTCATCGTTCAAAATGACACACGACTGCGCCCATAAATTAAACTGAAGAAGTACTTGTTCAAAATCAGTTTTGCGTATGATTTCTCGTATAGTTACATGACTGGGAACGCCGTTGTTAAGACCATAAGCTTCAATCAATACTTGTTCGTGTCGTTTAGCTAACCGGGCAATTTCTCGATACTTAGTGTAACCATTCATAACTCCTATAACGATAATGGTTAGCATAGCATCCAAAGGGTAGCGTTTGCCTTCGTCACGTCTAAAGTCCGGTATCTTTTTAAAATAGGATTGTATATCCATCTCTTGTTTATCCATCGAAGTCGAGTCCTATAACTATTCCTGTATTGTTGTTGTGTTATAATGCAAAAATAAACTTTTATAAGAACTTAACAGCCCTGCTTGATAAAGGGGTCGCCTTCTTAGGCGGGGGATTTCTTTGGGCTACCTTGTGACATTGCATACTGTTAATGACACATTTGACATCCACTGAACAACTCTTCAGCCAACATATTAAAAATATTCAAGTTGGCGCTATAGTACGCCGAATACCGTATCTAAACGGTTGAAACCGTTGGATAGAATGTATCGAGCGAAGTGGAATAGATCCATCCATTTTCAGCGTTCACACCGTTAAAACGGCATACGGGTTTCGTTGGGACTCTTGACCCCATGATTAAAATCATGGGCTATGTTTTCCTTGTCTTGTGTCATTGTTTTTGATAGGAGCGGGCTTGTGCTCCTTAAGAACTCAGCATGACATACTTTTTGATCGATTTTGGTATTACTTATAAATAATAAGGGTAGAAGTATTCCGCGAAGTAGCACCGAGGAGAGACACGATATACACACCATTATCAAGCTTGTCGGTGCTGATAGTTGCCATCCGGGTATTCGGAATAATAGTTGTCGAATACACCAGTTCGCCGAGAAGAGTACGTATCTCCACTACCAGTGCCTCATCACTCGCCTGCGGAATCGCCAGCACAACCTCCGAGCGGGCAGGATTCGGCGAAATAACGAAGGTATTGTCATGCAAATCATCTTCACGAACCGATGTCGCGGGCGCATCACTACCACGTACGCAAATTACATAATTCCCGGCTGTTTTCAAGTCATAGGTCGTAATACCGAATTGCGTATTGAGGTACCACGCGCGAGTCGATTGATTCGGCAGCGAGGTCGATGACCAGTATTTTTTCACGCCAATAGTCGTAAAATAGCTTGTTTGAACGGAAGGTGACAGTTGATTTTCATCGCTCAAAGACTGCAATTCTTTGATGTTTGGTAAACGCCAATCACTTGCTCCGGCTAACGTTAGACCTTCGGCATACATCAGTGCTTCCTCCCAGGTCATAGGAGTATCAGGAGTAATTTTCTGCCATTGACGATTGGTAAGATTATCGGTAATCGTCCCATCGCCATTGTCGGTGAAATGGTTCGGCACGGTCGCCGGCGCTTTTACGTCGCGCACTGCACGGGTGTGTATCTTCTTTGTACCACCTGCACTTACGGTTTCGGTTTTCTGATGATTCCCAATTCCTCCTCCCGCATTCGTGACCCATATTTTCGTTGCGTCATTGACCTGTTTTGCGCTCGTCCACCAATACTCGGCGGTTGTTTTGGTGAATACTTTGATGTCGAGAGCAGGATTATTATTCTGATGATTGAGAATACTAAACGCCTCATGCGGCGTCGGCAAGCGCCAGTCGGTATAGCCGCCAAGCGTAAGAGAATCGCAATACATAGCCGCATTTTCAACCGTCATTTCCCCGCCATCGGTTTGCTGCCACATGAGTCCGGTGATGCTATCGGTGATGGTACCATCGCCATGCACCTTGAACAGTGGAGGATTGATTGTATAATCATTATCCTCACCGAAGGTAGGCGTATAACTTGTGTTTTGTCCGGTATCGGGCAGGCGAAGCATGGATTTCACCACGCTTTGTGCTGACGCCGGTGTGCTGATGAATGGAAGTGTCGCTATGAGGAGTAAGGAGAGTATTTTCACGAGGGATTCTTTTACCAAAATTGATTAAAAAGTATGTTATTCTGAGTCTACAATCACACTGCGTTACCATGCCGTCAAAAGAACCCACACCCTTCCCTCTCCCAAGAGAGGGAAAGATATAGAAAATTAACCACTTACCAACAAAAGTCCCCTCTCGGGAGGGGATTTAGGGGTGGGTTAAGCGGTCGGATGTGGTACTCTATCTTCTTCTGTCAAATACACAGCTATATTTCCAAGTATCATCGAACAATCAATTTCCTCACCACCGCGTAGTCCGAAAAGTCCAGCACAACGCTATAAACTCCCGCCGGAAGTCCTTCCACTGTCATCACATCCTGCACTTCAGCCGTAGAATAGACCACCGTGCCGAGTACATCCACAATACGCAGAAGCCGCGCTCCCCTTCTGCCGGAGATGTGGCATTGATTGGTCGCGGGATTGGGATAAAGATAGGTGTCGTTTGTGGAAGGGGTGTTCTCTTCTACTTCGCTTGCTGATGGCACGGTATAACGAACAATGACTTCATTATCCAAGATCACATTCGAACTCCAGATAAACTGCGCATCCTTCTTCGGATCATCGAAAATTGACGTGAAATTGGTATAAGCCGGCTTATTATTCACCCCAATTGATTCGTTGGAATACGTACTCGCAGACGGCCAATCGGCATCCTGAAAGCCGGGATTCATCCAGCCCTCGGGCACTACCCAATGGAGCGCGTAATACTTCGAACCGTCTTGTGAATTCTGCGTGCTGCACTTGTCCGAAAGGCGAAGAGCGCCTTGTTCTGTTGGACACGACAAATCCGTAATCGGAGAAGTATAAAAGGTTTGCGCTTTCCAGGTTTTATCGGTAATTGCCACAATTTCACCCGTTGCATCCGTAAACACTGCGACCATACCGCCATCGCCAGGATGATAGGCGAAGCCGCCATTACTTTCCGACCCAAGACCAAGATTTTCTTCCCAATCGACGAGTTTCATGGCAATCGTGAATGGCCGCTTCACCCGAAAGCGCACGATATTCGAATTGAATTGCGTAAACGGCACATTATCCTTGCCGACTGCCACGCCATTGATGTACATTTCAAAGTAATTATCCGCAAAAACATACGCCGTAATTACTTCGCCGCTTGGGTCAATAGTCACAATATCCGAACCATTGAGTTTGGCGAGCGCTTGTGCAGCAGTAGAATAATTTGCGCCATTACAAGGATTATTAAGGTCAGAAGCAAACGGAAATGTCGTAATCGAATAACTGACAACCGCAGGCATCGTCCACACGGTTTTGTCGGTTGCGGTAATCATTCCGACGCCGGCAATTCTCCCGCCGGCACAGGTGTAAAGATTGGTAATCGTCGTCGTCGCCCTGCCCTGCGTGACGGATGCAGTACCCGTGTACTGCGCGCGAAGCGAGAGTGGTAAGAGGAGGAGTATGAAGCAGATAGAGAGAGTAGAGCGTATGTTCATGGGTAATGGATATTGTGGATTGATTGTTGTACAAGCGCAATGTTCGCAGAGTAAAATACCACATCCTCTGCGAACATTGCACAAATTCCCTTCACGCATATTGGGATTATAAATCCCCCTCACTCAACGCACAAGCACGATTTCGCCGCTTTTTTCGCCGCTTTTTTCGCCTTTGAGCATATACCAATACATACCACTCGGGAGCGTGCGTCCCGTAGTGTCGGTGCCGGGCCAGACGACATGATATCTTCCGGCCGGTGCAGTGGTCGTGCCATCAATGAGCCGACTGACGACACTGCCGTTTTCATTGAAAATAGTGAGCGTGATATGCTCTTTTTCTTGTACAGAAAATTCAATGATACTTTCCGAACCCGTCGGATTTGGATAGATTGTAACGGTTGTATTTTCAGCATCTTGCTCTTGCGTACCGGTCGAACTCAGGAAGAATGCATCGGTATTTCCGACCGACGGCATACCGATGGAATCCGAATAAACATAACTGCCGACACAGGGATAATTGTCGAGGTTTCTGAGTTTGTGTAATGTATCGATTTGTGCTTGTGTCAAGGACCAGCCAACATTCGAGAAATTCGTAGCATAATAATAGGAAATCTCTGCATCAAGGGCACCATACTCTTCCGACAGCCGGAGAACGGCGCTTGTATCAATTGTATCAGATGTGAAATAGCCGCGTAAGAGCTTGGCAATATTTGTGCGTTTTTCGACAAGAGTGATGAGTGCAAGCTTTTGTTTACTAACAATTTCCGTAATGAGAGATGCCTGATTTGGAGTGAGTGCCGCCAGGAACATTTCACCGCCGTGCTGCGTCAGACTTGTATCTATCGAATAGCCGTGATTGCCCATAGCCGGAGCATCTTTAATATAAAATCCCCCGAAGTAATTACCTTGACGTTCAGGACAGAAATACACATCGGTCTCAAGGGTACCGACATACCAGGTAAAGATATCGCCGGCAATCGACATTACCCCGACAAATTGATTATTATTCAGCGGACGTTTATCGATCTGCTCGGGAAGTACGGGCATATACTTCATGCCAAGCTTGAAAACACTGTCGAGATAGTTTTTTTGAGATAAAGTCAGTGACCGAATTATTTTTCCATAATGCTTTGCTCGTTCGATACTTATCTCACCATCCAAACGATATAGTTTTGCCGAATACGATTGGAGCATCGCCAGGTCCAATCTCGGGCTGCCGGCCGGATATTTCTTATCGCGCAACCGAACAAACGCGTCTATCATCGGAAATCGATCATACGCATATTGGTTCACTTCCGCCACTTCGGCCGTAGCCAGGGCGATAATCTGCTCCTTTTGATTGCTGTCGAGCACAGAGAGAAGATTATTGGCAATGACCGTCAAAAAATCCGTCGTATGTCCCATTCCTGTAATATCATTATCACGAACATACTGAAACCCGAAATAATCGGCAACTTTCCCCGGCGGCAGGAATGAACAGGCGCAGAAATTCCCCGTCAAGAATGCCAAACCGTCAAAGGCAATAGTGCCTCGCTGCGCTCCGTCCGACAGGGTCTGCTTCATATCGAATATCTGGCATCGGACAATCGGTGAATTCATCACCAGCACTGCACAAAGTAGAGCGCAGCGCACAAAGTGTTGGGCGTACTTTTTCATGATTTGAACTCCTCAAATAGTTAAACTGACTACTACTACTACTGCTGAGGAATATTCAATGATTGTATCAGAACATTGATCTATTTCTCGAGCATAATTTTTCCAACCTTTTCACCACTTTTTTCTCCTTGTAATGCATACCAATACATACCGCTCGGGAGCGCCTGACCGAGCGCGTCGGTGCCGTCCCAGATGATCGTATAGCGACCCTCTGCGACAATGCTGCCACTAAGCAGACTCCGCACAATCGTGCCACGCTGATCGAGTATCGAGAGTGTCATTCGTTCTTCTTGCGCCATCGTAAATTCAATTTTCGTGGCTTTGGTAAAGGGATTCGGATAGACGAGTTCGTCGGAGTAGGCGCTGTTCCAGAGTACGGGCACGCCGGTCGAGAGTGTGTCATAACAGTTCTTTGCACCAATGAAATACGTCGCCGATACATCGCCATTTTTCCGCGTTCCGGTTTCGTTTTTCGGTACATAGGCGCGGACATAATCCACTTTGGTGCCGTCCGGACTCACCGTCACGCGGATATGCCCGGAGTTCGGCAGTATTTGTCCGGCGAAATACCCGTAATCATCGGCCTGTCCTGCATTTTGAAAATTAGGATGGCTCGGCTGCGGCGTTTCCTGGTAAATCAAACAGTCTTTTTCCTGCTTCCCGAAGAAATGATCATGACCGTGAAAGAAAATAGTAACGCGATGTTCGGTCAGCAAATCTTTAATCGGCTTGTACCATCCGCTCCGATTGGTTTCAAAGCCGCGCGTACCATTGAGATTATTCCCGCCCCATTCGTATCTATCAGCAAATTCAACACCTCCGCGACCGTCGGGATCGCCGCCGATGAGCTGATGGGCAAACACAAATTTGAACTTCGCCGTGCTTTTTTCGAGTGTCGCTTTAAGCCAATCGTACTGCGCCTTGCCGAGTGTCCAGCGCCAACCGTTGAGTGAATCGGGCTTGGGCTTCGTGTACCAATACGGATCAAGCACGATAAACAGCGCGTCGCCCCATTGCCAGCTATAGTAATTCTCCCGCAGCCCGACGAATTGATGATTCGTTTCATCGCCGGTATAAAAGCCATCCGGTGCGGGATTGGTGAAGTACTTTTTGCGGTCGAGCGTATTCCATATCGCAACGTTTTCAGTCGTATTATTCAAATTCCACCCCGACTCGCCTTCATGATTCCCCAGAGCAATAAACAGCGGCACCGAATGGCAGGACGTTTCATAAAATGACCGCAGAAGATGCGCGCGGTAGGTGATCGTGTCATGCGTTAATTTTCCTGATGCATTCTTGAGTTTATCGGACATAAGAATATCTCCCAAGTCAATCATAAAATCAGGCTTATCGTTTAATTGATTGAGCAGACACCGGCGATATAATGCCGTGTCGGACTGTTCATCGACATGCGGGTCTGCCTGCACGACGAAGGAAAACGTACTCCCCGGCGCGCGCTGCGTCATGAAGGTATGTTCAGCCCGGACCACCGAATCCTTCGCCCCCGCCGCGCGATACACCATCCGATAAAAATACCGCGTGTTGGGTTCGAGCCCGCTCACCACCACCGTCGCCGGCGCAAGTGCCGCAACCGTTTGCCACGATGTCTGACCTGAATACACACCGCTCGCCGTGCCATACTGCACCGATACCTCCACCGCAGCATTAAAAAATGCCTGCACGGTGATACTTTTGTCCGTCGGACGCCCGAGAATCTCGCCATGCGTCACCGTCTGTGCATCGAGAATGCCGGCCGAGAGTACGAACGATAGAAGTGTAAGAATTAATTTATTCATAGGTTACCTCGCAATCAGCATTTTAGTGGTGAAGGAATCCTGCGCTTGTAGTAGTCGAACGGCATACACACCCGATGGCAGCGCGCGGGCATCGATACTACAGCCCGCATTCCCCTCTTCAATAGACGTAGTAGCCACTGTATGACCAAGCATATCAATCACTTCGACGCGTCTGCGAGCAAGTGTCGATGTGGTAGTTCTGAAGTCAATTATCTCTCCATGCTGCAGAATAGTGAGCGGTGCATCCCGGGTAATAACTGCTGTCTCCACCTCGGACGACCGTGCCTGAGCGGTATAACTGTACCCAATTTCCCGGTTGTGATGCGTTCCGTCGAGCGTGTCTTTCGGTAAATATGCCCGCACAAAATCCACCGTCACTCCGCTTGGTGCGACGGTAACGCGGAGATGACCGGTGCCATCGCGTGTGATATCGGTATAAGCATCCGCATTGGCGAGCATGCCGATTTGGTAGGTGGAGTCACTCGGCATCGGCACTTCCTGATACACGACACCATCGAGAACTTCTTTGGCGTAGAGGTGGTCATGTCCCTGAAAAAAGACCGTAACACCATTATTCACCATCAGTTGGTGAATCGGAAGTCCCCATCCCGGACGGTATTTATCGAATTCATAGGTATTTTTATTAATCTCATAACCGCCCCACTCGCAACCCTTTGCAACTTTCGCACCGCCGCGTCCCTGTCCGCGATTGTGATGGGCAAAGACAAATTTGTACTTTGCGTTGCTGGTCTCGAGCGAACGTTTGAGCCAGTCGTATTGGGTTTTGCCGAGAGTCCAATCCCAGTTCTGCGGCTTATCATTCACATCACAGTCACGATACACATCGAGCACAACAAAGAGTGCATCGCCCCAGGTCCAGGCATAATAATTCTCCGGCAGTCCGATTCCATACGCTTCTTCAGTAGTATTCCCCGAATAGAATGCATTCGGCATAGGATTCGGATAATAATATTTCCGCCATTGAGTGCCATACACTGCGATATTATTCGGAGGATTTTGCTTTAAATAATAGCCGGTTTCCCCTTCATGATTACCAAGACACACATAAAATGGCATCGAGTGGCACACAGCGCCTAGGTATTGAAGATAATCCTTATGGAGGGCGTCCATGTCGGCACTTGTCGTCGTCTCCGGCGTGTGGTCATCGCCAAAAATATCACCGAGCGAGAGCATGAAGTCGGCCGTGTCTTTTGCCTGATTGTCAAGGGTAATTTTGTACATACTGCGCACACCTTTTTTGTCGTAGAGATGTTCGTCCGCCTCAACGATAAAACGATACGTCTCCCCCGGCGCGCGCTGCGTCATAAACGTATAGTCTTCACTGCTTGCGAAGCTGCTGCTACCGGTTGTTTTGCTGCGAAGCCGGTAATAATACCGCGTCGCCGGCAACAAATTCACCATATCTATCTCATTGGGAACATTGGATTTTGTGGATACGGTGGTTGTCGATTTGGCATACGAACCCTTTTGCGTGCCGTATTCAAGGTAGAATTCCACATTTTGGTCAAACATTATACTCGCGGTTACCGATTTGTCGGTCGGACGTCCCAAAATCAACGTATGATTTTGCGCTGAAAGGGTGCCGGCAAGCAGCAAAACAGCGCAGAACATCACGCCAAATTGTACATGGCGCGCGAGCTTAAGAATAGATATTGTGTGGCCTCGAAGCAGACCCTTATGACATAGTTGAAGTTGCATAATCCTACCAAAGAATGAAGTCTATAAATTATTGAACTGTTATTTTTTTCGTAAGTGAATAGCTTGGGAATTGAATGCGAAGGATATAATTACCCTTCGCTATCGTACTGACCGGAATAGCACTTACAAAGCTATCGGCATGAAAGACCATTTCTCCTTGAAGAGAATACATGCTCACGCTGCGCACCATTCGCGATTGATTTTCATCGACCATTTTCAACCGTAGAATCCCTTTGGCGGGATTCGGATAGACGTCGAGCGCGTTATCCATTGGCGATTCCATGACCGCACTCGGCGGAACAGTACATTGCGTAAATCCGGTATATGTTTGACTTGTGGTGCCGGAAGGATTGATGTACTTGAAGGTATATTTGCCGAACGCATCCCAACTGTATTCCACCGAATAGGTCTGTCCGCTGAGGGTATAGGTGAGCGTATAGCCGTTGTTTGTACCATTCGGCACGCATCCCGTGATTACCGCTCCCTTGAGTGGCGTACCTGCCGGGCGGATGGGTTTCGCCGCTGCCTGCGGTATAATCTGCATCGTATTATCTTCCGTCACTTTGCCGACCATACTACCAATCATATACGGCGCAGACGTCGTGCCGTGATAGTGATAGACGCCGCTTGGGGCATAGTGTCCGTGATTGGCGTCGAGCGTTGTCATCGCGCTGCCGTCGGGTTCTTTCGCGCCATAGACTGCAAAACCATCTAGCGCATACGCAATCGGCAGCGTCTCGGCGGTTTTACTGTATAATTGGAGCGGCGCAATGTGATAATGATAATCATCGGCGCGTCCGCAGTGTCCGCCGAAAATATCTAACTGACCATCGACTAAGGCATCAACACCGGTATTGGTATAAGGATTAAATATCGCAACCCCATTGACGGCAATCGCCACCGCACCGCGGAGGAAATGCTGCGGATTCACCGGCACAGGCGTAGCGGCGATCTCGGGATTGAGGGGAATACTCCAGGCATTGGTGCCAATATAACATTGCGGGATTGGGAATTGCTGTTGCCATCCTGTGATACCGCGCATCATTTCATGGTCGGGTATGCCCTTGGACTCAACATAGAAATAGGTGTTGTCCCAACGCGTATGCACGTTCGGACGGAACGGCACGAACGCAGAATCGATGGTAAGAGGATTGGTGGCTACTAGTTGCATCTGACGAGTAATTTTCGTGGTAAATCCATAGAGCGAGAACACTGCACCGCACGCCAAAACCGGCAACACATAGCGGAATTTTTTTACGTCGTAACCATAGATATACCATGCAAATGCGAGTAATCCTATAAAGGACAAACCCAATCCATACGTGAGCAATGGAGATGAAGGTGTATGAGGCACTATCACCGGCACGGCATGATGATTATTGAGCGCTTCGATGCTAGCGTAGCGCGATTGTACATACTCCCGATCGGCAGGTGCGAGCGCCGAGAGCGGATAGCGAACAATCGTATGGGCCGATGTTTCGATCGATACTTCCCCATTCTTGAGCATAAGAAAACTGCCTTCGATTGGCGAATGTTCGGTGGGAATTGTCCATTGACGGAGGATGATCTTCGCGTAATTGGCATCATGAGCATTCACATGCCCCACACCAAGGAAGCACACAAGGAGCGCGCAGGTAAGCAGTATGTTTTTCATTGCAGTAGGTAAATTAGTAACAAATAATATCTCGCTTATTATGATAATGATACCATCCAACACTCACTTCCGAGTCGGCTGATTATCAGGCCGGAAATAATCGCGTATTTCTTTGACCAGCACTTCGAATTTGCCGAGTTGATCGGCGGTGCAAATCTCTTTGAGGCGTTTGGACTGTTCGACCCTTAGCATTTCTTTCTGAAATTCCCTATCCGCTACCTCGTGCGCCAAGCGGATGACGAGCGTATCATTCGTCCTCGAATTAAACATTTCCACATTCATCGAGTCGCGCTTGTCCCGCGTTTCTTTGGCGAGCAGATATTCACGTTCGTAGAATTCCTCGCGCAAACGTTTGACACGTTCATACTGTTCGGCTGTAAGTTGTAACTCCTTTTTAAGAATACCGGATACATCGCGAAAGTCTTTATTCGGGAATACCAGCGGACCCCGCTTTTCTTTCGGGGAAAATTCTCTCCATGCTACTACTCCGAGCAAACTCAGATTTAGTGCCGTCAGGAGAAATACCACGCGCACCAGAAACTTCTTTTGTTGAAAAATATCCATCGTCTGTTGCCTTTCTTATTGGTTAACGAATAATTCCCGGGCAACGGTCTGTAATTCATCACTTCGCGACGGCGGCGTCTGCGTGTCGTGATGCAGAATTTCAAAGATAATTCCCGCATTGAGGAGCACGGCGCACACGAGTGCGAGCGTCATCGGCAGCGATGTGGCAGCACGGCGACGCGGCGTGCGCTCAAGGCGCTGCATGAGCGTGTGACTCCATTCCTCACTCGGAACGCAGGATAACTGCTCATATTCCATGAGCTTATCATTGATTGTACTATGTGTGTTATTGGTATTCATGATGTCTTTCTCCTTCTTGGACGATAGTTTTTTGCACTTCTGGCACTTTATTTTTAATATTTACCATTTTTTTGGTTTAACTGTAATTATTACGCTCACAAGAATGTTTGCCGCCTGTCATCCTGAATTTATTTCAGAATCTTCGTGACTGTACAAGTCCTACTTTATCTTGCACTTGCGGAGATGATGAAATAAATCACCAATGACAGTTTTATAACCTGTTCTTTTTATATGACTTGCATTTGCTGTGTTAGAAAGAGTTTCCCACAGAGTTTCACAGAGTTTTTCACAGCGTTCACAGCGGAATACTGCTGTGTTAGAAAGAGTTTCCCACAGAGTTTCTCAGAGTTTTTCATAGCGTTCACAGCGGAATACTGCTGTGTTAGAAAGAGTTTCCCACAGAGTTTCTCAGAGTTTTTCACAGCGTTCACAGCGGAATACTGCTGTGTTAGAAAGAGTTTCCCACAGAGTTTCTCAGAGTTTTTCACAGCGTTCACAGCGGAATACTGCTGTGTGTGACTCTGTGAGCATACCCTGTGTAACCCTGTGGGAGGAATTCTTCCGGCTACGTAGGGAGGAAATCTTCTTTGCAACTATTTGCTGTTCCATTACTTGCTTTTTTTAATGTTTTTAATTAGGCCTTCAGCATGACAGCGACCACAGCAACATTCCACTTTTTATGCCATCATAAAACTTGTCTCAGAACAACACTTATTGTGAAGTCCGGAGTATTTCCTTGATTGCCTTCCCCACCCGCTGCTTGGCACGATAAATCAGCGACTCCACGGCGATGGTCGTTGTTTTCATGATATCGGCGATTTCTGCATTGGAATATCCGTCGATTTTACTGAGGGTAAATGCGATTCGTTGATTATCGGGCAGGGTGTCGAGAATGGCGGTAATTTCCTGAAATGTATCGGCTTCGCGAAGGGATGCATCGGCCTCGCGTCCACCTGCGATCCACTCGGCGATGCTATCGAGACCGAGCATCTTGCCGATGGATGTAATGCGCTTGGCGCGCTTGCGTTTTTTGAGTTCGTCAAGACATTTGGTAACGGCAATGCGATACATCCATGTCGAGAGAGCCGCATCGCCACGGAAAGTATGAATCGACTGATAGACTTCGATAAATACTTCCTGCGCAATATCTTCGGCGTCCTGACGGTCGAGTAAAAATCGGTAACAGGTGGTGAGGATGATCGCGCTGTAGCGCCGCACAAGCAGAGGGAACGCGGCAGGGTCGCCGGATTGTAATTGCAGAATGAATGAAGTATCGTCTATGCTCATCGGCTATCGGATTAACGTAGAAGTAGCTTGTAATCTAAACACTTACTTCCGAAAATGAATCTGACAGCCGATCGATTTTGTTTCACGAATGCTGACAGTTTTGCCCGATAACAACTCATCAACAACATGAGTTACATACCGATGCTGCACCTTTTCGGGATGCGCGCCATTGTCATCAATCGCGCCGTCATACTGCACCGTCCACTCGCCGGCAATTTTCCACAAGACAAATGCATGCGGCGTTTTTTGTGCTGCAAATGCCTTCGCTACCGACTGCGAACCATCATACAAATAGGGGAAATTGAAATGTTCGCTTCGGGCTTTTTTGACCATATTCGAATACGTATCTTCATCATACATCACCGTATCGGTCGAACTTATCGCCACCACCGGCACGCCGAGCGGAAGATATTTGCGGTTCATTTCATTCAAGCGCTCCGGATACAACTTCGCAAACGGACAGTGATTACACGTAAAAATCACAATCGCGCCCTTGGCATTCGGATAATCAGCAAGCGACACCTGCTTGCCATCGGTACTCAGGAGCGAAAAGTCGCCCACCGTCTTCTCGGCAAGTGGATGGAATCCCATGCTGATGAAGGTGAATGCTGTGAGGAGAAAGAGAGGAAGGGAACAGATGATTTTTTTCATTACTCTTGAAATAGAAGCTGAAATACTACAAGAACATTCCTTAATAATTATTGCCTATGCTCGTAGGGGCGAATTGCATTCGCCCAAACCCTTGCACGACCGGGGCGAATGCAATTCGCCCCTACAAATCATCTCCACTTTACTCCTTCACAAACTTCCCCGTCGTCACCGCTTTCGTTGCCTTATCGGTCACATGCACAAAGTATGTCCCCTGCGCAAGTGACGAAATATCAATCCCTTCACTGAGTTCGGGTTGAGGTAGCATCATCACGGCTTTCCCGAGAACATTGCTGATGGTGATGTAATAGACAGCGCTGTTTTTGTTGGTCAATTCCACATAGAGTTTGTTCGCAGCCGGATTCGGATAGAGCGTGAAATCTTTCGCCTGCGCAATAGGTTCATCCACACCGGATGGCACATCTTTGACGACGAATTGTCCCATCATGCCTTCGTCTTCGTGGAGGGAAATATGGCAGTGGAACATAAAAGGATGCACGCTATCGGCATAGTCATCAAACTTTGCAATGAACTTCACGACCGAGTTTGTACCCGCCGGACCGCCCTGTTTCCCGGGAATAAACACCACATCTTTCCATCCTGCCTGCGCTGCAGCCGGCGGCGCGCCATTGACGGAAAGAATATTGAATTCTACATCATGAATATGGAAAGGATGCCCAAAAACCGAACTGCTGGTAATTTCCCAAATCTCGGTGTTATTGAGCGGCACTTCATAATCTGTTTGGTTGATTTTAAAGAGCTTATGATTAATTATAAATGCGTTGGGTCCGAGGATCACGGGCTTGGTCACGCCTGTGCTGTCGCTGATAGTAAGCTTCCGCGTAATCTTCGCCGATGCCTGATCGAGCAACACATTTTTCGTGAGTGTGGTAGGAATTGTCGTAATCGGCGCGCTTGTCGCAGCACCAATATTGAGATGCAAAATTGTAAAATCTTTCTTGCCTAAGGCATTAGCGAAGGGTCCGCCCGGGAAGTTCTCACCACCGGCGATAAAATTCGATATAGAAGAATTAAATGCTTTCAAATCAACCGTTTTTCCGGACTGTCCCGAGCAATCGACGAGAATCTCGATACGTTCGCCCGCGTGGAGAAGATATTGCTTGAGCGGCACAGGCGCGTCCAATAATCCACCGTCGGAGGCGATGACAGAAAAGGTGCGGTTATCGCTGAATCCGAGATTGTACGAACGTTCAATCGCACCGTTAAGTATTCTCAATCGAACGACTTGCGCGGGTACTGTATATTGCGCTCTGAGCGTACCGTTGACCATCATACTGTCGCCATAAGGCACGGTCACGAATTGATTGGAAGAATTAAAATCACGATCCGTGAGTGCCAGCGGAATATCATCTACACCATAAGTGCGCGGCAGTGCGAGCGCAGATTCAATCTCATCGCGGACGATAATCATGCCGCCGATGCCTTTGGTGATATGTTCCATGGTCATTTCATGTAAGTGCGGATGATACCAGTACGTAGCAGCATTATTCGTCACTTTCCAATACGGCTGCCAGAGCGTGCCTGGCGGAATAACCTGATGCGGTCCGCCATCCATCACGGCAGGTAAGTGCATGCCATGCCAGTGAATCGTCGTCGAGTCGTTCAATTTATTAAGCACATTGAGATGCACTGTTTCACCCTTGTTGAAGATCAGCGTCGGACCCCAATAATCGCCGTTTATTCCACCCGTTATCGTCTGATTGCCCGTACTTACAATCTGCTTGAGCGTGTCTTTGATTGTGAGATTAAAGGTCGGACCATGGAGCGTATCCGGTATCCATAATGGATTGTATTGCTGCGCCGATGCGGCGTGGCTGAGAAGAAGGGCAGCGCATAAAAGAAGAACCGTTTGACGGAGATTTATTGAGTATTGGGTCATAGTATTTTTAAGATAAGTCGTAAGTTTTTAAGTTGTAAGTCGTAAGTTTTAAGAGTCGTAAGTTAAATGGAAGTAATATATTTCATTGTAGGGGCGAATCGCATTCGCCCCGGTCGTGCTTGACGTGGGCGAATTCGATTCGCCCCTACCGTCGTTCAACTAATGTTGCCTGAGAACCTATTGATGTTCCCTACTTGTTTAAAATAAACTTCCTGAAGATCACTCCACCCTTCGCATTCTGCATACGAACACTATACTCGCCACTATACAGAGTACGCGTGTCAAAATACGCGATCGTCGTGCCTTGCACGAGCGTCGTCTGCGCGACCATCTTGCCTACTGCATCAAAAAGCTGAACATCGATATTCTCGTAATTAATTGCATTCATTTGAATTGCCACAAGGTCACTTGCGGGATTCGGATAGATGAGAATGGTGGGTTCGGGTGTGGAATTTTCAGAAATACCGCTCGGTGCTTTCGGCGCCTGCACGACGCTGATGGTAATAGTTTTGCCGGAGGTGACAACGGAGAACGCAGCCGAACGCTCAACGGTGTCGGGATTGGCTTCGGTAGCCGTCACGGTCACCGGACTATTGCCTACTCCGCTTATTTTATTAAAGGATACCCAGCTTTTCGAACCGGTAATAGCCCAGGCGGTATTGCACTCAATATCAAAAAAATTCGAACTGTTCGCCGCCGCACCGACATGCGTCACTAGATTCGATACATCGAGCACAATCAAGGCAGGTTCTTGCGTGACAGCGACTTCTTTCGTACCGACGCCCTGCGCCGTGACGATTACTTTTGCCGAACGTTGATTAAAATCTGTATTTGCCTGCGCTGTAAGGGTAATCGTCGCATTGCCCGTACCCGACTTCGCACTCGGCGACAGCCATGCGGAATCAACCGTCAGTGACCACGCGCCGGACGTGGTAATCGTGAAGGTGCCGGTACTATTCGCGGTCGCAGCGAGTACAAGCGACGACGGACTCACAGTCAGTGAATCGGCTGCCGACGCCTTCTCCTGAGTCACGGTAACTACTTGAGAAGCAACGCCGGTGCCGGACACCGTTATAGTCGCCGTACGCGGCGATGATGTCGTATTTTCCTGCGCTGTGAGGGTAATCGTCGCATTCCCAGTACCACCAGACTTGCTCGCTGTGAGCCATGGCTGACTGCTTGTGATTGTCCACGCAACGGTCGTGGTAATGTCAAATGTTTTTGTACTACCAGCTTGCGCAGCAATCGCAAGCGCGTTTGTTGACACCGTAAGTGTCGATGCAGTAGGCGTATAGGTCGTTACTGATTCGGAAATCGAGGCCACTTTCGTAGCAGTGCGCACACCGTAATACGTGGGTCCGATTAAATACGGGTAAGCGGAATTCCAATTCTCATCAACCGTCGCGAAGTAACAATAGGTACCACTTGGATACTCGGGCGTGACGCAGAATCTACCGTTGTGTTCATCGAGGTAATCGGGTGTGGCACTCGATGTGGTATTATACTGATAATCTTCCCGGAAGTAACCCAATGGATAGGTGGCGCTTACATCGGGTCCAGCGGTGACGGATGCGCCTGTATAATAGGTCGTACGCGTGGTCATTGATGTTCGCAGGGTAAAGCTTGACTTCATCCGAACAATCCCGCCGGTACCATCCACATTTTTGTAAGCATACGCGCCATAAATCGGAAAACCATCGTACGCAAAGCCGATGAGCGGTGAGTGTTTGGTGCTGTCGATCGCGTAGAGTCCATCGGCGGCATAGAGGTCACAAACATTAGAAATCACCTTCAAATCCAAGCTAAATGCGCTTGGATTCTGATGATGATGATAATTCCCCATTGCAGGGTGAGCTTTTGCGCAGTCGAATCCGGCGCGTTCACCGACGACCGCATCACGATTCCAGACGCCATCGCCGACTCCCATGAGCGGTCCACCTTTGAGCGATTTGGTGGAATTTTGCCACGATACACCGTCACGATAGTCAAACATCGCCACGCCATTGACAAATATCCCGATATTACCGCCGGTTGTTGCCGTGGGAGTGCCCGTATTTTTCACCGGACTCAGCGGAATTTTAAAAATAGCATTCTGATTCGTCGCAAGTGACGGATTACCATCGAGAAACGGACCCGTGATATAGGCGGGAATCCCCTTCGTACTCACATACACCGACGTCGCCGAATACTGCACCGTCTGTACATTCGCAAGCACATTATCATTAACGGGCGTCGAATTCCCTTTCACATAATGCCGCCCCATAATATTGGTTGTATTAATCATCCACGAAGTGATCGCGGGATTGGTCTGCGCGTATAAATCACTGCTTCCAAAGCAGAGTAACGCGAATAGAATCAATGCTTTCATAAAAATATCCTTTAAAAAATTGATTGAAAATTACATATATATTCTGTTTTTTTAGTTGTAATGCAAGATTATACCATCATTCATTATAACAAACCCAAATGACCCACACCCTGCCCTCTCCCAAGAGAGGGAAAGATTTAGAAAATCAATTACTTACCAACTTAAGTCTCCTCTCGGGAGGGGATGTAGGGGTGGGTTAAACGTCATGTCGAAGGATTCAATTACTTCTAATATTCCCGATTCGCACAATATCCCATTTCCAATCCCCCCTACCAAGCACGACCCGTGCGAATGCAATTCACCCCTACATTTCATCATGTGATGTTGCTTAACCGCCGACAATACAGCCCATTAGACGACAATAAAATTCAATCCTTCGCTTGCGTGGAAAATAGATACTTTGGATACGAATACGCGGTATCAAAGAGAAATTTTCTATCCGTAAGTGTCAGTAAAAATGCCGTCAAATCGACCATTTCATTCGAAGTAAAATTCATGGGTTGTAATTTGTTCGACACCGCCCCACTCTGCCGGATAGTATTATAATGTTTCAGCACATCGCGCAGGCGTTTGAACCTGCCGTCGTGCATATAAGGGTAGGAAAATTCAATATTACGCAGCGTGGGTACTTTGAATTTCAGCGAGTCGGATGCCTGCTTGGTCACGCTCATCCGACCGTAATCCATGAGTGTGGTGTCGAGCGGAAGTCCATTATTTTCAAATTGATAGTTCGTAAAGAGAGGTTCGGTGTGGCAGCTATTACACTTTGCTTGAAACAGACGATACCCGTTTTGTTCCTGCGCGGAAAATACTGCCTGCCCGCGCTGCACACTATCATACTTTGAACGCGCGCTCACGAGCGTCAGCACAAACTGCGACATCGCCTTCAGCAGGCGTTCACCGGTAATGGCGGTATCGCCGTACGCTGCCCGAAAAAGAGTTGGATAGACTGATGTTTGGCTGAGCTTGTGAACAACATGCGTCATAGTTTCATCCATTTCCAGCGGATTACTCATCGGTGCAAGTGCTTGCATATCTAAATGATTAACTGCGCCGTCCCACATGAAGTCTTTGCTCCATGCGAGATTCATCAGCGCCGGTGAATTCCGTGTGCCGATGCGGTCGTCAATGCCATGACTCAGTGCATGATCGACATGTGTAAAAGCAGTGTACTGCGAGTGGCAGCTCGCGCAGGAAATGGTAGAATTGCGGGAGAGAATCGGATCGTAGAAGAGCGCGCGACCGAGTTCGATTTTGGCGCGCGAAGGAGGATTTTTTGAAAAATCATAGTGCGGTTTTGGCCAGCCGGTCGGAACGCTGAAATTCTCATCATTTCGGAAAGCGACGAGGGCGAGAAAGGCAATTATACCAAGAAGTAGAATTCTCTTCATCGCGCCTCAACTCGAAAAATGGTGGCAAATTGTTGAGAGAGAAACACTGCTTGTTCACCGGGTGACATGATATGATGCACGCTCGCTAAGTCGATGGAATTCATATACTTCAATACATCCATTTTGATACTTACCTCCCGTGAAGAAGACAATGGTAAGGTAATGGTTTGTAATGAATTAAAAGGACTACGATAACCGCCTAAATGAAATTCAAATTCCCGATTCCTGCCTGTACTCCAACTGCATTTCCCTTCGATTTTGGTGTGAATGTAGCCGCTTTGCCATGTCCAAAACATCCCACGCGTTGGGTCGAGATCGCCGCCAAGTGCGCCTGAAGTAGTCGTCGCGCTATCAATTCCAAGAAAAAAACGAACATGGGTACCTTGACCGGCAGGAAGCTGCGAGAGAGGAATGTGCAGCGAAGGTTCGTTCGACGCATCGAGCAGGTGATAGCTGTTTTTTTCGGTGAAAATGACACTGTCATTCCGCAAGACTTCCACACCTGAAATGTAGAATTTCACCGTCGAAAATTCGATCGTTTGATTATTCTCAAGTGTATAATTTGTATCAAGTTGGAGTGGTACTAAACCCACGAATGGCCGGAAAATCAACTGAATATCGACGCGCTCCTGCTGAGCATGCGCGGCACTCAGGCAGAGAAGCAGCATGACGGCTATGCTCTTGAGGAGTGTCATTTACGGTCTCTCATTTCGTGGCGGATGCTGCGGGCGGGGCGGAGCAAAGAACGTAGCAAGTTCGTCGGTCAATTCCTCAAACTTCTTCATTTGCTCGGGCTTGCATATTTTTTTAATATTCTGAAAATGGGCGTAATGGGTATTCTCAATGCTGATTTGTTCGTGGCTGATAGCCAGAATCAGCGAGTCTTTGACGCTTTCGGGTGCGCCATTGATGAGCGTGGTGTAGAGTTCATTCTTGAGCGTGCGCATTTTCTGATTATTGTCCCGCATTGCTGAGCGGTGATCCTCGATAATGCGTTCATACTCATGCACTTGCGCGTCATCGAAACCGAGTTTTTCGATAATTTCCCGTTTTCGGGCATCGGGGTCACCGGGGCGTGGTGGCTTGCCGAACACGATAAAGCCGACGAGTGCGAGATTGACGACAAGGAGCACGATGGTGCTGCCGGTAAGGAGCTTGATTTTATTCATTGTAGATGGAGGTTGGTACTAAATTCATACCCTGTGCGAGTACCGGCGTTGACTCCGTTTTCTGCGTCACTTTCAGGATGGCGATTGTATTAATCGCCAGAAAAAGTATAACAGTGATTCCTATAACCCATTGGAATGGTGGACTGATACGCGTGCGGTTCGATTCATCAATTCTCTGACGAATACGAGTCAGCAAAAACGGCGGCGCATCAACCCGCGCAATGCGGTCAAGCGGAGTAAGGTCGTCGGGAGTATGGTTCATGATAGTTCCTCAAATAGTTACGTGCATCATTGGACGACATACAGCGCGTCATCCTTCGCTTTTGGATAATATAGTAGATAAATTTTGCTTGGCGCGCTGAATCAGCGACTCGACGGCTTTGGCGCTGAGGTTCATAATCTCAGCAATTTCGGCTTGGGTTTTATTCTCAATTTTGCTCAGCAGAAGTGCTGTTTTTTGGTTGTCGGGTAATTGATGAATACACTTGAAAATTCGCTCAACTGCTTCCCTATTCTCCAGTTGCACGCCCGGGTGATCAAAGGTCGGTTTGTCGTATTTGAGTTCGTTTGAGTCGTCATGAAAGAGCGATGTCAAGAACGCGAACCGTTTTTTACGTTGCTTCGCTTTGATAAAATCGAGCGATTTATTGATGGTAATCCTATACACCCACGTCGTGATTGACGACTGCTCCTTGAACGACGTAAGCCCCTGATAAACCGACACAAACACATCCTGCGCAATTTCCTGCGCGTCCTCAGCCACGAGCACGTACGAGAGCGCAAGATTATACACAAGCACTTTATGTGCATGGTAGATATCGTCGAATTTCTCCGTTGGGACGGTCGTCATACGTTGTGTTTTTGAATGCTTGGAGGAGAGAAGATTGTGTATTGTTCCGGGAATGTGCGATGCGATACGAATTTTCCCCTAGACAGTACGGCATGCGAACTGCCGATTTTCCTGCAAAGATAAAAACAAAACCTGCGAGGGCATATCATGTACTTGAAAAATGTATAAATTGCAGGTGTGAATAGCGATGCATGTATGCTATACGATTAAGTATGACCCGATTACAATCAATATCTTTCATGAACTGTCACCCTGAACTTGTTTCAGGGTCTCCTTGGCTAATCTGTCGTGCTACGACGTTCGTACATGCGGAGATGCTGAAACAAGTTACCAATGACAGTTTTACAACCGGTTCTTTTTATATGACTTGCATTTGCTGTAAGAGAAAGAGTTTCCCACAGAGTTTCACAGAGTTTTTCACAGAGTTCACAGCGGAATACTGCTGTGTGTGACTCTGTGAGCATACCCTGTGCAACCCTGTGGGAGGAATTCTTCCGACTACATAGAGCGGAAATCCTCTTTTGCAAGTACTTGTTGTGTCATTACTTGCTTTTTTTTTAAAGTTTTTAATGAGGCCTTCAGCATGTCATTCGCATGCTAACGTTACCTTCTACATCCCTCAATCCCCCAACATATCCATGACAAATGAACAAGCAATGGCACGCGCGATCGAACTCGCCCTCCGCGGCACGGGTCACGTAAGTCCTAATCCAAGAGTAGGTTGCGTACTTTTAAAAGATGGTAGAATTATCGGCGAGGGCTGGCACCGGAAATTCGGTGAGCCCCATGCCGAGCGTGAAGCAATTACGAATGCGACCGAAGATGTGGCAGGTGCGACAGCGGTCGTCACGCTTGAACCATGTTCGCATACCGGCAAGCAGCCGCCGTGCGCTGATTTGCTCATCGAGCGGAAGATTGGCCGCGTTATTATCGGCATGCAGGATGCCAATCCTCTTGTTTCCGGTAATGGCATCGAGCGTCTCCGGGCAGCCGGCATCGACGTCACGGTCGGTGTTCTCGGCACCGAATGCGCCTGGCTCGACCGCACGCATACCAAGACCATTACCACAAAAATGCCGTATATCATCGCCAAGACCGGGCAAACGCTCGACGGATGTATTGCATCGCATGCGCATGAATCGCAATGGATTACGTCACAGGTAAGCAGACAAAAAGTGCATCAGCTCAGGGCTGAATTCGACGCTGTGATGATCGGCAAAACAACAGCTCTTGTGGATAATCCCGCGCTCACCGTGCGGCATGTGGAAGGAAGGCAACCATGGAGAATTGTCCTTGATACGCGTTTAGAATTACCACCGACTCTTCAACTCTTTACCGATGAATTCACTACAAAAACGATTGTTGTCTGTGGGCATACCGCTGCCACGACCCCGAAGGCGCGCTTACTGCGCGAGAGCGGCATACAAGTGCTCGGCTGTGATACTGATTTCCACGAACATCTCATCCTAAGGAATGCACTGCGCGACCTCTTGCAAGACTATGGTATTGCGTCCATTATGGTCGAGGGAGGTTCGCTGCTTCTCTCGGCGCTCCTACAGGAGAATCTCATCGATGAATACCACTTTTTTATTGCGCCAATGCTCCTCGGCGGCGGAAAACAAGTATTTGGTAATTTCCTGCCCACGCTTGCGCTTGCACCAAAATTACGGGTTGTGTCGAGTGAGAAGTGTGGCGAGGATTGGTATGTGGTGGCGGTGGCGGGGTGAACGTGGTTGGAATTTTTCCGGATTGATTATTTATCATTACCGGTATTCCGGTGGAAATCAACCCGGATTGATTTGATCATTACCGTATTTCCTGTAGAGACGTTGCATGCAACGTCTCTACGAAGACAACATTTTTTTATCCAGCATTCGGGTAGAGACGTTGCATGCAACGTCTCTACGCTAGGAACAAATTGTAGTATTCACCATCCCCATGTAGAGACGTTGCATGCAACGTCTCTACGAAGACAACATTTTTCCGGCATTACCCACAATGTAGAGACGTTGCATGCAACGTCTCTACGCCAGGAACAAATTGTAGTATTCACCATCCCCGTGTAGAGACATTGCATGCAACGTCTCTACGGCGCGCACAACAAATTGTAGTAAACGAAACAATAATAACCACATAAAAAAAGCCGAATTGCATCGCAATTCGGCTTTTTCATTTTCTTTCGATACTTACGCTAGGATCGACTTTTGGAAATCTGACTTGTCTTTACCAAAATCGAGAATCGTTGGACTCACTCTATCGACTTTATCCTGAATTGCCATCAAACCTTTGATGACCGCCTCAGGACGCGGAGGGCACCCTGAAACATACACATCAACCGGTAAGAATTGATCAATTCCCTGCACCACCGAATAGCTGCGGAACATACCGCCGGTCGATGCGCAAACGCCCATCGACATTACCCATTTCGGGTCGGGCATTTGGTCGTAAATTTTGCGTACTACCCAGCTCATTTTATAGGTTACTGTGCCGGCGACGATGAGCAAATCAGACTGACGCGGTGAGAAGCGGAATACTTCCGAACCGAAGCGTGAGGAGTCCATTCTCGGACCGGCGAAAGCCATCATTTCGATTGCGCAGCAGGAAATCCCGAGGGGCATCGGCCACATCGCGTTTTTTTGCGCCCATTGAATGACCGAATCGATAGTCGTGGTCAGAAATCCTTGCTTGGCGAGAGTTTGGTCTAATCCCATTTTAATGCTCCTTTTTTGAGAACGTAAATAAATCCTGCGAATAGCAGCACCATGAACGACACCATTGCCAAAAGTCCGGTGAGGCCAAGTTCTTTAAATTGAACGGCCCACGGATACATAAATACAATTTCGATATCAAATAAAATAAAAAGCATTGCTACCATATAGAACTTCACCGAGAAGCGCTCGCGGGCAGAAGTAATCGGTTCCATACCACATTCATAGACGCCAAGCTTGGTTTTCGTTTTGTTCTTCCGTGGGCCAAACACTTCAGCAGCCACGACATTCGAGAGCCCAAAGAGCCCGCCGACAACGACCATAACTATCAGAGGAAGGTAAGATTCAATCATACATTATCCGGAGAATGAAGGATTACAAGAATTGTACAGCCCAAAATTACCCGTTTTTTTCCTTATGGCAAAGGAGAAAAATGGTGGTGGGTGGAATTCCGCCCACTCTCATCAGTATATCCGAGCTTCCTCGTTCAGAATTTTGATATTCTCTCCTACTTGTGTCAGTACATATACTCCCAATTCACGTGCCTTTTCGATAGCTTGTTCATCGACACTAAATCCTGCTGCTGCCAAGTATATATCCTTTGCTGCTTCTTGGGGAAATAACACGCGAAAGTTCTCAACTTTGCGTGAGGCAAGGAGTTCGATATCACTGCTGCGAAGGCGGTATTTAATCTCCACAATCCCAATCGCCGACTCGCTGTACAATAGTACGTCGTATTGCTCACGCATTGACAGCTGTTTATTGTGGCGCTTCTCATCCCGCTCGGCATAGTCAAAACTCACTCCGTTCAAGGCAGGTGAACGTTCAAGGGCGGATGAGAAAAACTGTTCGGCTGTCAGTCCATTAGAATCAGCTATGCCGTTAATATTACGGGTGAGCTCTTTCACAAGTCTGGAGGTTTCCTTGAGTTCACTGTCAGTTTCTTTAAACTTTAAATCAGTTTCCTTCTGGCTGGCAACTAATTCTTTGAGCAGGAGTTTTACTTCTTCGAGAGTGTCCATTGATGTACTTTCAGGTTGGTGGTAAAAATTTCAGTGCAAAATTAAAGACAAAGTGGGAATTATCCTGAGCTGATAAACAATACATTTGTAAAACCAACCGATTAGTCAGGTTCTCGGACAAATTTTGTGGTACATTAGACATGTCAAAGACCACCTTCTTCCCGAGCCCCTCGCTTCTGCGCGAGCGGCTCGGTTAAAAAGTGAAATCACCGCACCACCGTAAATTCCTTCGTCTTCGACACCCCACCACATTCGAGCTTGTAGTAATAGACGCCGCTTGGGAATTTCGCTGTATTGCATTTTACCTTGTACTCGCCTGCTTCTTTGGTTTCGCTGACGAGCGTGGTAACTTCTTTTCCTGTATTGTCATAGACTTTTATTTTTACCAATGACCGTGCGGGAATTGCATACTCGATGGTCATGGAAGTATTGCTGGGATTAGGGTAATTTTGCCCGAGAACGAGTGAATTTTCCTGAGACGACGGCACGGAAGACGCTACCTGCGACTTCCAATACGTGAGTAATTCGCGGAGCGCTTCGGGTTTGTTTTGCGGTGGCGGCATCCCTGCCTGATCTTGTTTATTTACTCCATGGCATGAATTACATGTTCGTATCTCCCCCGGTTGAAAGGATACCCAATACCGCTCGCGAACAACGCCCTTACCGGCTGCATCGGTTAATTGCCACGTCGTAGCGCGCTGCGCGGGTACAAACGACGCAACCGAACCGTCTTTGCCAATCTTCACGCTGCCTCCTGAAGGCGCAGCAGTGACCGGCGGATTCTTCGCTTCCGGCTGATGCATTGGCCGTGCGATGACTCTACGACCGGGCTGTGGATTTGTAGTGCCCCCCATTCCTCTGAGCATATCTCCTTGAAATATCTCCATATACTTCACATCATAGACCTTGCCCTGCTTGCCGATGGTTTCCGTGCCGCCATCCGGTACGCGGAGATTATACGGCTGCGTATTGTCGGCGCGGTCGCGTGTGGTTACGTCGCGGCTCACAATGAGAGCGAGCTTTTTTTCTTTCATCCATGCGCGGAGCTTGGATGGGTCAACGCCTGTTTCGTCAAAGACTTGCTGTTCGATGGTGGGAATCGCATCTTCCCGCTGCATCGGTGGCACAGCCGTCGCCTTCACCTCCACCGGGTCGAGTTCCCACAGGGTATCGATGCGGCTGATGATGTAATCATTACCGTTATAATACGAGGTCGAGCGAACAATTCCGCTTGTAAGTAATTTATCAGCAACAAAATACGGCGCGCCGTCAATCATAGTTTGTTTCATGGTTTTGAGGCGGAAATTGTACCGGATTTTCGGGTTTTCCGTTTGCCCGAGATTTTTATTCGCATACGGCGATGGCGTGTGGCTCACTATAAGCTGTCCATCCGACATAGGCAGAGGATTGCGGTAATGCCCGCTCTGATTGGGATTCGGCGTTTGCCCTTCTTCCGTCGATGAACCTGTCGCTTGATGTGTAATTTCAAGCACTTCCATATCCTCGGGATTGACACCCGGCGCTCCGGTGAACTTCAGAATCTGTCCGGCAGTTTCACGACCAAATTCACGGCTATTGGTGCAGTAATACGTGCCCGGTGCTGTCGGATCCTCGCGCAAGTGGAATGCGCCGCCGTCACCATGAATAGAAATTTTATTTTTCACATATCCTTTTTGGAACACATAGTCAAGATTCGGATCATTGCGGAATGAACCGTCGGTATAGGTACCGCCGAATTCGTGTCGACCGACATGATTCACCGTTTCCTCCTCGGTGCCGTCCTGATTAATTTCCCATGGGAAAAATTGATTAAAGGTGTGCAATGCAAGGTCGGACGAATAATCCGGACTCGACGAATCACGGGGTTCGGGAAAGATTTCGGTATCGGCTACAAGTGGCGTAGCATCTTTCGATTCATCGGGATAGGTAATGGTGCCGTACGTCGCCTGCTGTCCTGCTTTGCGTTCACGACGGTCAGCATCGGCCTGCTGATCGCGCTGTAGATGGTCCCACCGCGTGTAGAGGATACGTCCGTAGGAATCGACGATCGGGTAAAACGAACCGCTTGGTGAATGCTGAATCATCATCACTTCGCCCGTTGGTGTAATTTTCCAGAGACCGGACACCACGCGCGCCGACTCGTATTCATCAAGCTGCGGATAGAGATGCGCGATGCCGCCGACGGGCATATCGGAAGTAAAAATCACGGAATTATCACTGCCATACACCGGCGAAATATTATTATACTTTTCGGGCTGACCGGCGAGCTTGGTAATGGTCACTTTTTCACCCTTACCAAGACCACTCACTTCGTATATCTGCCAGTAATTAGTGGGGTAATCGAATTGCTTCACCGGCGCGCCGATGACCATCGAAAAAAGCGCTTTGGTGCCGCTCCAATGTACACATGGCTGCCGGACGGCAATTGCATTCCCTCGCTGCTGAGCGCTCGTGTCGCCGTATCCTGCCTCGCGGGTAAGATTGCGGAGTGTGCCGTCAGCGTAGCGTATCATCAGGTCTCCGCCGCGGGGTGCGTTATCGATCCAGGGATTATGATTGCTGAAGGTCTGCGTGATGGAAGTAAATCCATTCACAGGCGTTTGCGTGACAAAGAGGATAGGATTGGCCGTCGTCACCGGCTGCGCGAGCGTGCTCGTGCCGGCACAAAGGAGAGCGATGCAGAAGAGGTAGAATTGCTTCATGGGTTGCCTTGTGTAATTGGATAACAAATTTTACTTCATTTTTTATTAAACAATCTGATGATTTGATAGTTGGTTACAGTTCTATATTTTTTGGTGTTTCTATTAGGACTTTTGACATCTTCAAATTTTTCAACATGTTACCTTGACAAACAATTCAATCAAACACCCAAAAGAGCCAGCAGCTCAACCAAAAATGTATATCTGGCCTTTATTCCGGACCAAACGTATGCACGATTCAAGGAATTATACTTTCGCAGCAGAAATGACGTACGGGCGCACACGAATTGAAGGAATACATTTACACAGACAACACCATACAAATTATGATAGAAGTATGTATTCATAGTGCTAATCGTGGGTGTAAACTTCTGTACATAGTCCATTTTTGAAGATAACTCTCATGTTATCACAACCATCAAAAAATGAATCAGAATAATAATACTCATACTCACCGAAAACTTGATGATCCGGCTTACCTAAAATTTGTAAAACATCAGATTCCGATTTGCCAATTAATAAGCGACTGCTTATAATATCTTCAACCATGTAACCTCTGGCATTGGGGAACCCCTGCATATCTGATTTCCATTGTATGGAATTAAAACGAAATGGAAATAATATGATAAAAATAAATGGTAACAAGAACGCAAAATACACAGCAAGAGAAAATTTCAAGCTGCGCCATTTTCGTTTCTTGATACAATCTGCACAATGTATAGCATACCAAAATCCGTTAATAATTGCAATGACAACAAGTGTAAAAGTTTTTGCAAAAACCGGGGGCTTTTCGAGTATAATTGAGAATATTCCAATAAAAAAACCAATACTAGTTAGAATCGCTGTTGCAATAATCTGCGTAAATAGGTTTAGCCATTCTTTCCATTCAAATCTGCCTCCTCTTCTCTTGATTAGCTGAGATTGATTATTAACCACATCCGGCATACCGTACCTCCGTAATTTCGTTTTTTATTTGGAATGCTTATACTATAATTTTGGGGTTTTATATGAAATTACTTGAGACCTTGTAATCATTGAAATCAAACCTGATCATTTTTTTGAAATTTCTGTGTATCTGTATCCACGAGCTAAGCGTTTAATGGTCTGGATTGTAGAGTTTATCCCTTCCATAATTCTATTGGTAATAGAAAAAGAGTAATTGACAATCCGCTCTCTCACCTCAGACTTCAAGTCGAATCTGCTCGGCGCGTGTTTGAATTAAGCGCACGAACTCCACCTTCATATCCTCCGGCAGAAAGCTATGCCCAATAAACTCGTACCACGAAGGAATGGACTTCTCAAATTTTCGCATCATCGACTCTATCGTCTTATTATCCAATGAAATAGCTGCAAATGCAGTCATAAAATCTTTACGTCCGATTGTTCGTTTCTTTCCATTGAGAGCAAGCGCCAGCTCTTCTGTATCGGCCGGATGTACGAGAGCAGTCGATACCATATCATACGCCGGTGCAAGATGATATCCGATACCGGGAGTGCAGATGAGGGAAAAATTCTTCAAGTGCATGTCAGCATTACCCGTTAAAAACGAGAAGAGTACCATTTCATAAAAATTAATGCAGTCTAGTAGTGGGTTAATGGAGTATTTTATAATGGCTTTTGCAATTTGTTCGTACGAACCGTAATACTTGTCCTCTGTCAGGCGTTCGGTGATCTGACACATATCTTCCATGTGTACTTTGCCATGTTTTGTCCGGTCGATTCTCTTGGTAATATACGCCAAGCATCCCGATTGCAACCGTATCAAACTATGTGGAACGCACGTAATTTTGGCAAGGGAAGCCAAATGCATGGTGACATCTTCAACTTCCGGTAAATGAGGGTATTGGCTCGTCGGCGGCTTGAGTATATAATCACCCCAAAGCCCAACGATAGTAAAGCGTTTTGGGTCAGCTTTACTCGCTCCCGTTGTAATTTCAACGGATAATTTGGGTTGCACTCCGGTCACTGAATTTCGGCTACGCACGAGTTCCAAAGCAAGTTCATCGATATCAGATTCGGAATATGGCACGACAGGCGGCACCAGTGAACCAAAAATTTTCTTACTGCACCGTGGGTGAAATTCTGTTTCGTTATCGACTGGCTGATAACAGTACAAGCATTGTTTCATAGATACTTACTCCTCTTCTTGCTTTGCTTCGACATGAACGGCTCCGATGCAATCGTTACAGCATGCCATCAGGAGTCCCATTCGATCACGGGGGTTAATTTTCCAGTTTTTCTCAGCAATTGCCAGAAGCCATCCTTCCGGAATTAGACCATCAAAAAATGGAAACAGACGTGTGCTCACATAGGTTGTATTTGTCAATGGCAGCGTCACGCTAACTGCTTGTGCCTGCGGAAGATTCTGATATTCCTCGGCATAGAAAAACGAATAGCCATTCTCATCCTGCACGAGGTATCCCGCAAGCTGATTGTGCATATAGATTTCAGCTTTTCTCATGTTATTGCTCCCGCTTGCTTGCGACTACTCCGACCTCACAACCGAAGAGCCGGAGAACTTGATTCACCTTGTCCAATCGAAGAGTCGCCTTCCCCTGCTCGGCTTCACGGATAAACCGCAGACCAACACCCGCTTTCTCCGCAAGCTCAGGTTGCGTCATGCCCAGCTGCCTGCGCTTCTCTTTCAAAAATGTTGCTATATGTGTTGTTGTATCATTCATTGTGTACCCTTTCGGGTGCAAATATAGGAAATCTTGATAGATTTATACCTTTTCGGGTGTAGAGAAGTTGATTGCATTGTCAATTTTTTGTTAGGGTTACCGCATCAAATCTTTCGAGGGGAAATATCCCATTTCTTTAGCCCTATAAGGGCGAAATAGTAATAGAGAGTACATCCTAGAATTCATAAAAGCTCCATCGGAGCGAAATAGTTGGTGGATTGGTCGTATTTATGTCGCTCCTATGGAGCTTTATTTCTTCGGATCGTTCATTTTCTATTAAGATTTCGCTCCTATGGAGCTATCAGATATTTTGATGCGGAAACCCTAATTTTCTGTGTTATGTCAATGATTGTGGATTGGGCGTTTTTTCCATTGCACGGTCGGATCACACTCGCCCTACCCTGCACGACCGGGGCGAATGCAATTCGCCCCTACGACTGTTTCCAATTTCCCTCAAAAAATGTCGAAGCATCCCCTCTCTCACTTCACCGACTTCACCCACTCCTCAATATTCTTCTCCAGCATCGCAAGCGGAATAGCTCCATTTTCCAAAATTGCGTCGTGGAATTTTGAAATGGAGAATTTTGTGCCAAGGGTTTTCTCGGCTTTGCTTCTGAGCGCTTTGATGCGTAACTCCCCTATTTTATACGCCAATGCCTGACCCGGCCATACAATATACCGGTCCACTTCGCTCCGCGTGTCGAGTTCGGAATTGGAGGCATGCGTCATCATAAATTGCACTGCCTGCTCCCGTGTCCAATTCTTCGAATGCAGCCCCGCATCAACCACCAAACGGCACGCGCGCCACATCTCGAAGGTCAATGCGCCATACCGCTGATACGGGTCCTGATACATGCCGGTCTCATACCCCAAGCTCTCGGCGTAGAGCGCCCATCCCTCGACAAATGCTGTGAATCCCATCTGACGGCGCACCCACGGCAGCGCGGGAAGTTCTTGCGCAATAGCTATTTGCAGATGATGTCCGGGAATTGCTTCATGCAGCGCGAGCGCGGTCATCGTGAATTTCGGACGTGACGGCAGGTCGTAGGTATTGACATAAAAATACCCGGGACGCGAGCGGTCCTCCGGCGCAGAATAGTAATACGCCTGCGGGGCAGATTTGGCGCGGTACATTTCCATTTCCTTGAGCGCGTACGGCGCTTTCGGCAACCGACCAAAAAGCGATGGTAATTTCGCGTCCATTGTTTTGAGAATGGCGGCAAAATCGTCGAGCATTTTTTGCTTATCTGTGTAATAAAATGCCGTATCGGTGAGCAGGTATTTGTTGAATTCGGCAAGCGTTCCCTTGAACCCTATCTGATTCTTTAATTCCTCCATAAGTGCCTGAATTCGCGTTACTTCCTTCATGCCGAGATTGAAAATTTCATCCGCTGTCATCGATGTCGTTGTCTCGTGGCGGATCGCAAATTTGTACCGTTCCTCGCCATCCGGCAGCGCAGATACACCGTCGATGGCGCGGCAATTCGGGAGATATTCATTCTTGATAAAGTCGTAGAGTGTTTGGTAATTGCTTTTGATATCCGAACCGATAATTGCGGCTAATTCTTTGGTAATACGGTCTTTATCACTCTGTGACCAGGATTTGTCAATCGAAAGTGCAGGCATCATAAACGGACTCGAATCGACCGGAACGTCTTTAATCGCTGTAATCTGCGTAAGTACTTGCTCCATCGCAAATTTCGGCGGCACGAGCTTTTCGTTCATTCCCTTTTTCATGTTCGCAATAATATCCGTCACCTGCTTGCCGAAGCCACGCAGCCGCGCGAAATATTTCTCGTAATCACCCGGCGTTTTGAGTACTTGCGACTCAATAATCTGCGGAAAACCGATGTGGATACCGTCCTGCTGCGTGAGCGGCATGAGGTATCCGTGGAATTTCTCGGCTTCAAATGCCTCAGCGAACATTTCACTGACAAGCGTATAATTCACCCTGTTCTCCGGCGTGAGTTTGCTCGTATCAATCGCGGCTAACTGTTTGGAATACATGCGTAATGAATCATAATGCGCCACCTCGGCATTCTCCGACAAATCCGTCAGGCGGTCATCGAAGCGGTGGTCGCCTTCATACGTCGCGCTCTCGGGGAACGTGCGCATGACATATTCTTTGTAATTGGCGAAGAGTTGGGTTATTTCGGCATTCGGGTCTTGGCGCATAGAGCATCCGCAGATAAAGAGGAAGGATAAAAGGAGTAATTGTAGCTTCATGATTTGTAAGGAATTAATGTAGAATATTTTTTGATTGTTGTTATTGGGATCAAGCGCCGATGGCACGCTGATTGGCGCTGATTGTTTATGATTTTTTATGATTTTTAGGGGCGAATTGTATCCATCAATTCTTCGGACATGGAAAATGGTTTATCTCCTAAATACTTCAATTTCGAGGCAATTTCGCGTTTCAGTTCATCGTAATTTTTGTGATAAAATTCTGATACTTTCACGACTTTTTTGCCGTTTTGCATGACATATAAATACTCGTAGGTCTGACCGCTATCGGTGGGCAGGTCGGAGGTGAGAAATCCGGAGCAGTCAGCATAGAAAATGCTGCGTTTACTGCCTAACCCGTAATACCCGCGGACGGTTAGAGAATTTGCTTCGAGCGCTACAGTAATGGCTTTACTGCGCACTTCGGCAAGCAGAATCCACGCGAGAACAGCGAGCATGACGCCGCATAATCCGACATATATCAGCACAGCATCAAATTCTGTTTCTGTGGCGGCGATAGATGCAATCCATGCAGTAAACCCAAGCACCATCACAACAAGGAAGAGAGGAAGAAAAGCCACGAGGCGGAATGTAGATGTTTTCATGGATGTGGAATGTATGTCGCGGTTCAATGAGCAGGCGTCGATGGCACGCTGATTGGCGCTGATTGTGTATGATTTTTTAGGATGTTGAACGATTGCCTTTTAGTATGATGTTCTCTTCTCCGCTTCTTCAGCCAAGTGCGCCTGTACTTTTGCTGCAAATTCCGACGGCTGATCGATAGTGCAGAGAATTGTATCGGCTGTGCGTTGCATTCCTAAGACTTTGGTAACTATTTGAGGATGCTTCAGATAGATAATGCAATTATGTTTTTCGAGTGTAGTGAGAAGCGTTAATTTGACGACGTTTCCATACGCAGGGATTGTATCCGACACTTCTACTTTTTCAATATTCGAATACGGGACGATCGCATCACCTGCGAGACCATTATACAATTCCACACCACATGCGCTCAGCGTAACGGGTCTGGCTTTGATTGCCCGAATATGCGCCATCAGCTGCAAACAGGAATAGACGCTCAGCGCAGTAAGTATCCACGCAGCAGTAGCACTCCAAAGATGAACGAGCACGTGCATACCCGCAGTCTCGATAACAAATATAGCGACAAATGTATAAAGAATAAGCAGGATACCGCTATTCTTGTAGGTCGTAAAGGTGTCGTTTCGGGATTCCTTCTTTCCGAACCGAAATGCATAATACATCACACCGAATTCAGAAGCAATTATTCGTCCAAACTTTTGGCTGCCAAGTACTTCCGCGAGTATTTGCCGGGCGTGAATCAGGAAGTCAACATTCGCATTACCGGCGAGTTTTGCCCGGCGATTAGCAAGGATAAATCTCCGCGTGATATAGCCGATTGTGATAATTTCGAGCACGGGCGACACCCATGTTTTGATACTGCCGAACACAGGATTCGGCTGCGCGCCGAGGATCCATCCGGCGACGAGGAGTCCGACCACTGCCACGCGCAGCGTCGTAAAACCCGGCACACGCGTCTTCCGAATAGCCAGATAATACACAAGTGGCGCAGTAATCATGAGGTCAATCATAATCGCCGTGGACATCAGCGTTGGCTGAGCCGTACATTTAGCCGTAAAGGTAAGTAGCCAGCAAAGAAGGAAGATACCGGCGGGAACTGCGTAGGCGAGGATGGGATTGGGCTTCGGGAGTGTGGACATAAGGCGGGATGTAGATTACTGCAAATACATTCTGTTACGTAATTAACAAACGAATCCAAGTATCGAGCCCATCTTTATAACTTCTTGAGAATACAGAAAGTTGAACATCATGTTCTCTATTCTCAATACGCGATATGGCGCTCTTTTTGGTCTGATTTTGTTGCAAGCTGTTCCTGAGTTGCATCCGCCTCAGATCTTGCGGACTTGTATCTTTTACCGTTAACAAAATTCTGTTCTTTTTTCTCAAATTCGTCATATTTTTTTCCGGCCGATGTTTCCGTATGGAATACTGAAGAGTTCGTCAACATTATTCGCATTGATATGGCCGGTTTTTCATTGCTCACTATCGAAGACTTTTTAAGGTATAGCTTTTTAAAATTAGATTCAAAACTACTGATTTTTCCTCGTAATTTGCACTTGTATAATCAACCATTCTACGACAAATTACACATCAACAATGCTTCAACATCATCCTAAACTCGCGCGATACTTCTTTATATTCAGCAGCTTACTGATGTTCGCATCGCTCCTTGGCTGCGAACGATTACAAAATAAATGGGAGCGCCGCGAACGTAAACTTCATTACCTCAATGAAGAAATCGACTCCGCCCGCAAGCTCGATGCGCGGATACAAGACTCAATCCGACATCATAATGACTCGCTGCAAGCTCATGGGAAATAAGTGAATAAGAAAGGGGTTCAAATGATTGAACCCCCTTTTTTTTCGATGTGCGCGCAAAGCCGTGAGAATTTCGTGGTTTATCTAATATCCTATTCACTACCGAATCTCGTGTTTCTGAACAGCATGCGTTTTATCAGCACGACCCGGGCGCATGCAATGCGCCCCTACAGAGTCTTACGACTTACTGACTTACTGACTTACGACTTACTGACTTACGACTTACGACTTACTGACTATCACCCTATCACCCTATCAAATTCCTCGCGATCACCATTTTCTGCACTTCGCTGGTGCCTTCGCCGATGGTGAGTAATTTCACGTCACGGTAGAGTTTTTCCACCGGATATTCTTTGCTATAGCCATAGCCGCCATGGATTTGGACGGATTCTTCGCAGGCGCGAACGGCAATTTCACTTGCGTACAGCTTGGCATGGGAGGCAGCGACAGTGATATTTTGTCCTTGGTCTTTCATCCATGCTGCTTTGTGCGTCAGCAGGCGCGCGGCTTCGATTTCCATCGACATTTTGGCGAGCTTGAATTGAATTCCCTGGAATTCCAAAATCCGCTTGTTGAATTGCACACGGTCATTGGCATATTTCAAGCTGGCGTCGAGCGCTGCCTGCGCCGTGCCTACACTCAGGGCTGCAATGGAGATACGTCCGCCGTCGAGAATTTGGAGGGCTTGGAGGAATCCTTCACCGGGATTGCCGATGAGATGGCTCTTCGGAACTCGAACATTATCAAACGTTAACGACGCCGTATCGCTGCAGCGCATGCCGAGTTTGTTTTCTTTTTTCGATGCATAAAATCCCGGCATCGACTTGTCAATCGCAAATGCCGAAATACCTTTTTTCCCCTTCGACGGGTCGGTAACGGCCATAATCAGTGCGATATCGCCGACATTGCCGTGGGTGATAAAATTCTTCGAACCGTTCAGGATATAATGATCGCCGTCCAAGACTGCTGTTGTGCGTGTGCCGCCTGCGTCCGAACCTGCGCTTGGTTCGGTAAGTCCCCACGCTCCCATCGTCTTACCGGCAGCGAGTGTCGGGATGTATTTTTGGCGAATTTCTTCACTGCCAAAACGGAATATATGATTGGTACATAAGCCGTTATGCGCAGCTACTCCGAGCGCGATCGCCGGGCATGCGCGGGCAATTTCCTCGACAATCACCGCGTATTCCTGATAGCCGAGACCCGAACCGCCGTATTCGGTGGGGATGAGAATACCGAGGAGACCGAGTTCGCCGAGCTTGGCGAATATTTCGCTTGGGAATTCCTGACTTTCGTCAAATTGGAGGGCGACAGGACGGATTTCATTATCGGCAAAGCTGCGCGCAAGGTCTTGGATCGCAATGAGTTCGTCGGAGAGTGTAAAATCAAGCGTAGCTGATTCGGACATAATTTTCCTTTGGATTAAGCTAGAAAAAAAGAAGTATCTGTTTTATAAATGGCAAATTACCAAAAAGTTGGAAATCAGCGAAAAGGTTGGGTGAAATTGTATGGTCCTGCAAGGGATTTTTGACGCAAAAGGCGCTAGGGGCGCAAAAGTTCGCAAAGTGGGAGTGGCTTGGACGGCAATGGGTGCCCGCAGGCGACGGGTGGGAGTATGCAGGAGGGAAACCCATGTAATTTCAATTCTTTCTGTATTTTTGCCGCAGTAAAAATACTGAGCATGTGATTTCCGGACTTGATCGCATGATTGTACAACGTACTATTCGTATAACGCTATGAAAAATAGACAGTACCGAAATCTCATCCTCAATTCCTCGCTGCTATTTGTGATTGCTTCGATTATCGAAATGATCGCGCATGAATGCGGGCATTTTGTGGCCGCGCTGATGATGAATGCACAGAATGTGGCGCTGCATCATAATTATGTATCCGACACGGCGAGTGATTTGACCGTCGCGCAGGTTGTGTTTGTCAAAGCGGCGGGTCCGCTTGTGAGCTTGCTCATCGGGATAATTTTTCATTTCGTGTGCTCTCGGCAGCGCAGTCGCGGATTGGGATTTTTGTTTACTCTCTATATGGCGGTCTTCGGGTACATCGGAATTTTCGGCTATATGCTTGTGGCGCCGTTCTTTACGAGTGGTGATACGGGCTATATTTGCTATATCCTTGAATTCCCGATGTGGCTGACGGTGATGGTGGCAGTCGTCGGCAGTGGGATTCTCTATCTTTTGATGCGGCAATTAGTTCGGTATTTTGTAGAAATGGGCACGCCGGAGATTATTACCGCCAAGGAGACCCGGCATCCGTTTATCAATGCGCTTGTTCTCTACCCGCTGATGATTGGCATTGCGGTAACGACGCTGCTGAATTTGCCGGTGCAGGTGCCGCTGAGCTTGATTGCGCCGATCTGTAGTCCGTTTGCAATACTGTGGACCTACGGCGACGCACTTTCGAAAGAGTATCCGACCGTTGCGATGAGTTCGAGTATTGAACCAATTAATCGTTTGAGCATGACATGGGTGATAATCTTCGTGCTGACGGTGATTGCCAACCGGCTTTTAGTGTATGGAGTTACGCTGTAGAGTCAGCATTCGCGACGTTCGAGCGCTTTGAGTATGGCAAAACTTATGAGTATTTTTGCCATTCCTTTGAGCGGTTAGCCGCGACAATTCTACTTGTTTAATTACTGAATAACATCAATTATGAGCACACGCATTGAGACGGATTCTATGGGGAATATCGAGGTTCCCACCGATAAATATTACGGCGCGCAAACGGCACGTTCCTTAGTTCATTTTGCCATTGGTATCGAGAAAATGCCCCGCGAACTCATCCGCGCGCTTGGTATTTTGAAAAAATCGGCTGCGATGGTCAATTGTGATGTTGGCATTCTGAGCGCCGAAAAACGTGACTTAATTTGCCAAGCAGCCGATGAAGTCATCAGCGGCGCGCTCGATGCGCATTTCCCGCTGTCGATCTGGCAGACCGGGTCGGGCACGCAGACTAATATGAATACGAATGAAGTAATTTCGAACCGTGCCATTGAAATCGCCGGCGGCACTATGGGCAGCAAAAAGCCAATTCACCCGAATGATGATGTGAATAAATCGCAGAGTTCGAATGATACGTTTCCGACCGCAATGCACATCGCCGCAGCCGAACAAATCAATCGCCTCCTCATCCCCGCCGTGACGGCTCTCCGCGATACGCTCGCGCATAAGGCACAGGAATTTAAGTCAATTATCAAAAGTGGACGTACGCATCTTATGGATGCGACGCCCGTCACACTTGGTCAGGAATTCTCGGGATACACGCAGCAGTTAACGAATGGACTTACACGGCTTGAGGCAGTTCTGCCTGCGCTTTACGAGTTGGCTTTAGGCGGCACAGCAGTCGGTACCGGACTCAATACACACCCTGAATTTGCGGTTCGCGGTGCAGCGAAAATTGCCGAGCTTACCGGACTTCCCTTCGTGACAGCGCCGAATAAATTCGAAGCACTTGCGGCGCATGACGCGCTTGTGTTTGCCCATGGCGCGATGAAAACGCTCGCAGCGTCGCTCATGAAAATTGCGAATGATGTTCGGTGGATGGCGTCGGGTCCGCGGTGTGGCTTAGGCGAGCTTGCGATACCGGAAAATGAACCGGGTTCGTCGATTATGCCCGGCAAGGTCAATCCTACCCAATCGGAAGCAATGACGATGGTCGCGACGCAGGTTTTTGGTAATGATGCGGCGATTAATTTTGGCGGTGCGTCGGGGAATTTTGAGCTGAATGTGTTCAAGCCGGTGATTATTTATAATTTCCTGCAAAGTGTGCGGTTGATTGCCGATGCGTGTGTGATGTTCAACGAACACTGCGCCGAGGGCATCGAACCGATTCTCCCGAAGCTTGAGTATTACAACCAGAATACGCTTATGTTGGTCACGGCGCTCAATCCGCATATCGGGTATGACAATGCTGCGAAGATTGCGAAGCATGCGCATCATTCGGGTGGAACGCTGCGGGGTGCGGCGATCGAGCTCGGTTTGCTCTCCGGCGAAGATTTTGATCGCTTAGTCAAGCCCGAGGATATGTTGGGACCGAACATCTGATGGTGCGAACTCATGGTTTAATTTTCAGGAAACGATGTGAGAGCAATCATCACTCTCGACTCTCAAGCTTATCAACCCTACTTCACAGCCCATACTCATAACAGTATGGGCTGTTTATTTTCCCGGAGAATTCACGCCGACCTGCAGCTCGACAGCAGCTTTCTGTTGTTGGTATAGTACAGTGATATACCGGTTGGCACCTCATTTTAAAAACCTTACACACCCCCTACTTTACCTGTCTAAAAAATATCCTTTTTATTAGAATTGTAATCTCACCGTGAAGATTCATGTAAAATTTACACGTCGCGCAAATTACCATTTGGTTATATACTTAAACTTCCCTAAGTTGCAGTACAAACTCTTTCCTTCCCCTTTTTTATTTACAATTCAGGAGTATTTCTCATGAAGCTTCGATACTTGTTCATTCTGGCTTTTATGGCTATAATGGCACTGCAGACCGATGTGTCTGCTCAGATTAATATTTTTCCGACCTATACGGAAGATTTTGAAACGACGAATGGCAATTGGACAGCAAGCGGCACGAGCTCGTCTTGGGCTTGGGGCACTCCGAGCTATAGTTATATCACAACAGCCGGCTCCGGGACCAAATGCTGGAAGACCAATCTCACCGGCACCTATAATGTGAGTGAGACATCGTATCTTACCTCACCGGCATTTAACTTTTCGTGTTTTACTGCCGACCCGACTATTACTTTTTTGATTTCGCATCAGGTTGAAAGTGGATATGATTACTGTGTACTGCAATCATCCATCGATGGTGGTACTACCTTCACGAATGTTGGGTCGAACACCAGTGGCGGCACCAACTGGTATCAGACCGCAAGTGGATTCAATGGTGCGCGTACCTGGACATCGGCAAGTCATTTATTAACAGGTCTAGCGGGGCAGGCCAACGTTATCCTTCGTTTCCGGTTTACCTCCGACAACTCAGTTCAGCAAACAGGTGTTGGTATTGACTTAGTAAATATCACATTACCGGGCGCAACTCTCACCGTGCCAACATTGACAGCTCCTGTCGATGGTGCCAATGGCGTTGTAGTAGCACCTACGCTTTCATGGAATACGGTAACCTGTGCTACTGCCTATGATGTACAAGTATCGACAGATGCGGCATTTACTGCGCCGGTTGTCAACATGACAGGCCTAGCAACCGCTTCGACGATAGTCGGTCCATTAGCAGGAAGTACATTGTACTACTGGCGCGTTCGCTCTACAAGAGGAGCAATCGTAAGCAATTGGTCACCTGTTCGTACCTTTACGACTCTCTTCCCGCCGCCGCCGGTGCCGGTATTGATTTCTCCTGTCAATAACAGTACAGCGCAGGCAATCTCGGCGCTCAGTCTTACCTGGCAAGCATCGGTTGGCGCAGCTTCGTACCGGGTACAGGTATCCAAATCAGCCACGTTCGCACCTTTGTTAGTTGATAGTAGCGTTACTTCAACCAGTCTTACTCTTAATGGATTAGAAAATTACACGGTCTATTACTGGCGTGTAAGTGCGACCAATATCAGCGGATCGAGTGCCTATTCCTTGCCGTGGAATTTCCGGACATTGATTGCCTCGACCACCCTCGCCTCGCCTCCGAACAATAACATCGAGCTCAAGCTTCCGCCGGTATTGACCTGGAATGCATTCCCGGGTGTCCTCGGTTATCGTCTGCAAGTCTCTACTGATTTAAACTTTACGAATGTAATCTTCGACAATCCGAATGTCACGACCAATTCGCTTGACATCCCCGGCTTGCTTAATAATCAAAAGTATTACTGGCGCGTTCAATGTAATGGCACCGGCGGTGAGACCAGCAATTGGTCACCGGTCTGGGCATTCTCGACGATCATTGCCACTCCTGTCCTGACGCTGCCTCTTGACGGCGCAGTAGATGTGCCGGTAGCAGCACCTCTTGCCTGGAATGCCGTCAATGGTACGGTAAACTACCAAGTACAAATCTCTACCAATATCGTCTTTATCGCCGGTACGGTTCTTTATGATAATTCCTCAATAACAACTCCATCAACAACAGCTGCAAACCTAACAGGAAACACGACTTACTTCTGGCGTGTACGCGGTACGAATGCCACCACCGGCACGGGCTTGTGGTCGGAAGTACGGAGTTTCAGAACCATTACCGGTGTGACTGCCCTCCAAACTCCTACCAACAAAGCTTCCGCGATTACCCTGCCGGTGACTCTCCAATGGTCAGCGGTATCGCCGTCGGCAATTTATCAGGTACAGGTATCGACCGAGCAGACATTTGCCACTCCGCTCATCAACGAGGAAAAGTTGGCTGCTACATCGATTCTGTATAATGCATTCAACGGCTTGAAAAACAACACAACCTATTACTGGCGCGTACGCCCGTACAGCCAATCCGGTACCGATATCCCGTGGACAGCAACGTGGTCGTTTACGACCATTATCGGCCAGGTAACAGCTACCGCACCTGCCAATAATACCAAAGACTACAGCAAAGACGTGACCTTCACCTGGAATGCTCTCGACGGCGCGACCGGCTATGCGCTTCAGGTATCAAAAGACAAAACATTTGCGACACTTGACGGTGATTATCCGAATGTCACCGGCACCTCCAAAAGCGTTAGTCTGGAGACCAGCACAGCATACTACTGGCGCGTGCGCGGACTCAATGTCGATAATGGTCCGGGCGCATGGTCGGCTACGTGGAACTTCACCACCTCAGCCAGTGCAGCTGCCGTTCCAAGTCTCGACGTGCCCGCCAATAATGCCGTCAAAGTACCGAATGACATGACCTTCAACTGGAAAGCGGCTGTCGGTGCAATTACCTATGAATTCCAGCTCTCGAGCGCTGCTGACTTTGCCAATGCACAGATTAATCAATCCGGTCTCACCGAGACCAGCTACAAAGCTATCGGTCTCGCTGCAAGCACGAAGTATTACTGGAGAGTGCGCAGCGTCAATTCAGCAGGACCGAGCGCATGGTCCGAGACATGGAGCTTCACGGTCGTCGCTGCGGCACCGGTCATGACAAGTCTTGGTCAGCCGGCAAATAATGCCAAGAATCAACCTAAAGGCGTTACCCTGAAATGGAATGCAACTGCCGGTGCTGCGACCTATCAAATTCAGGTATCCGAAATGAACGATTTCAGCACAACGGTCGATGATAATGCGACTCTTACAACGACAGCATTTACACCCGCTGCACTGAAAAATTCAACGACCTATTATTGGCATGTTCGCGCTGCCAATGAAGGCGGTAATGGCGCATGGTCCGAGACATGGAGTTTCTCGACGGAAGCAGCCGGCGGTGTGGCCGAAGATGCTCAGACAGGTCTGAAATTAGAATCATATCCGAATCCTGTCGTACATGGTACTGCATCTATTATCATGGACTTACCGACAGCAGGCTTCGCACAGCTCTCGGTCGTCAACGTGCTCGGTATGAATGTGCTCGATATTACCTACGCGCATTACGAAGCCGGCAAGCATACTATCGCATGGGACGCGTCCCTCGCACCGGGACTCTACTTCCTCCATTTAGAATTTGGCAATACATCTCTCAATGTACCGGTGACGATTACAGCCGCTCCGTAAGAAGCGCCTGCTGAACATAAAAATCCCCGTTGCGCTTCGCGTGTGCAACGGGGATTTTTTTTGTGAATGATCATCATTGCGAACGCATCCCCTTCATCCCCATCCGGCTATAGCCGGACGCTAGTCAACAACATTTCTACGGCGATGATTCCCACCATAAAAAAAGGCACAGAATCTTCATTCTGTGCCTTTTCTTCCCGAGTATTCTGCAAACTCAGTGGGTATTTTTTCAGTTAAATTTCCGGCGGAGTATTTCGACCGAATTTTTGACGGTAGGATCTGTATCCATATAATTTTCAATCATTTGACAGGAATGGAGCACCGTCGTATGGTCACGCCCTCCAAAATTCGCCCCGATACTTTTGAGTGAGAGCTGCGTGTATTGCTTGGCTAAAAACATCGCCATCTGCCGCGCAAGCACGACTTCATGCTTCCGGGTCTTGCCGGCGAGTATATCCGGCGAGAATTCATAATGCTCCGACACCTCACGAATAATATCCTGTATCGTCACCTGCCGATTCGCCGGTGAAGTCACGCCGCGCACAACTTCTTTGGCGAGGTCAAGGGTGAGTTCGCGACGATCAAGAGAGACCTTTGCAATGACGCTAATCAAGCTGCCCTCGAGTTCGCGAACGCTCGTAAAGGTATGTCTGGCAATATATTCGGTAATTTCTGCCGGTAATTCGAATCCCTCGTCCATACTCTTGCGTTGCAGAATCGCCATGCGGGTTTCGTAGTCGGGTAATTGCACATCCACTGTCAGTCCCCATTGAAAACGGGAAATCAGGCGATCATCCACATCCGTTAACTCCTTCGGCGGCTTATCACTTGTGAGGATAAGCTGCTTGCCTGCCTGATAGAGCGCATTGAAGGTGTGGAAGAAGTTGTCCTGCGTTTTTTCCTTGCCGCTAAAGAACTGAATATCATCGACAATGAGTACGTCAATGGTGCGGTAAAAATTCGTGAACTCGTTGACTTTATTGGTTTGAATCGCATTCACATATTCAATCGTAAAGCGTTCGCTGTTGGTATACAGCACGCGGGCATTCCGATTATTTTGGGTAATATAATTCCCGATTGCCTGCACAAGATGCGTTTTTCCGAGACCGGTACCACCATAGATAAAGAGTGGATTGAAGCGGGTTTTGCCGGGATTTTCCGCTACTGCCATTGCGGCCGAGCAGGCAAGCTGATTGCTCTCACCCCGGATAAAATTTTCGAACGTGTAGCGTGCATTGAGATTATTCGGGAAATTATGCTGCGGTGTGGGAGCATTGGTAAAGGGCAATGTCGGCTGCGGCGCATTCGGTGCGGGTGCATGCCGGAAAGCCGGCAGCTTAATTGCCCGCTGCTCGAGAGTATCGCCGGCATTTTTATTCATCAATACCTGATACTGCAGGCGCGACTTGGCACCTAATACCTGGTAAATTGTCTTTTGGAGGAGAGCGTAATAATGCTCTTCGATCCATTCGTAAAAGAACTGACTCGGAACCTGTATCGTCAGCTGACCATCCTGCCAGCGGAGGGCATTGATGGGCTCAAACCACGTCTTATACACCTGCGCTGCCACATTATCACGTATAATTTCTAAGCAGTTATTCCACATCTCGACAGCCACGTCATCGACCGGGTGACTCACCTCTTGGGGCGCCACGGTAGGCTTCTGAACTGCTGTTTTCATGCGCCTGGCATGAGGAAATAAATCAAGAGTCGGTAGCTTTTTTGCCAATGCTTCCTCCGTACAAAACGAAAATGTGGCCCCGTAAATTAGTACCGTATAATAGTCCAAGCAGACACTACTCCTTGTCGCCTTCTTGAGAAAAAGGGACAACAAAGCCACTTCACCTACCGAAAGGATAAAAGACAAAACGTCTTTTCTTCTCCCGGAAAGAGAAATGTAGAGACACAAAGACACGCCCCCAAGCGAAATCAAAATTTCGGAGCGTGACCCTCTCACGAGGGAGAGGGGTGTCAAAATAATGCTGTACGTCTGTTTGTGCTTGCCTGTAGAAATGAGAAGTAATCGGGGGGAACTACTTCGATTGTTGCCGGCAAGCGGCGCGGGTAGAATTACCTACGTGTAGAGTTACCTACGTTTTAAAAAAGACCTCTCCGAGCGGATAGAAGATTCCGCAAGTGCTGCAATGCCTTTTTAGGATGCGAATTGTTATTTCGCAGTGCAAAAATCTATAATTTTACCCTAAAAAGCCAAAGAAAATATTTTATTTCCTGAAAATAAATTTCTTGGATATTTGAAAGTAATTTAACGTCCTTTAAATTACTTGGAGTTGCGTGATTTTCAGTTTTACCCCAAACTCCCCCTCTCCGTACGGTGGGAATGCGATGTTTTTGACAACCCAAGCAAGTGTTTAAGATTCAAGACAGTTGCACCGACGGCGTATCCGTCGGATTCACCCGAAGTGTATGGTTGCTCCCCGGATTTTACGAATTTTATTCCCCGTATTTTTCCACAATCGCGCCTAGAGAGTTATTTTCGCAGTAGAATAATCTCTACTTCACATTTTATCCGCACAATTGTATGGCAAAAGCAGAATCCGAATCCTCGGGCGCTCAAGAAAAAGAGATGAGTTTTTTTGATCATTTGGAGGATTTGCGGAAACTTATCGTGTATTCAATTCTTGGAATTGCGGTGGGTTGTATTGTCTCGAGTGTGTATATTAATCAGATTATGGACTATATCCTGCTGCGCCCTGCTACGGCAGTAGGACTTGAGTTGCAGAATCTCCGTCCGTTCGGTCAGCCATTTCTTTACTTCAAGGTAATTCTCGTCGCCGGAATTATTATTTCTATTCCCTGGACCCTCTATCAAATCTGGAAATTTGTCGCACCCGGTCTCTATCAGCACGAGCGAAACTGGGCCGGGCGTATTACATTTTTTACCACGTTCTGCTTTTTAGCCGGTGTGGCTTTTGCATATTTTGTCATGATCCCGGGAATGATGTCTTTTACCGTGAAGTTTGGCAGTAAAAACATCAAAAATATCATCGATATTACCGAGTATTTTGGGTTCGTCACGACCACTCTTTTGGCTGCCGGACTCATCTTCGAGCTTCCGATGATTTCGTATGTGCTCTCACGGGTGGGGATCCTTACTCCGGTGTTTATGCGCAAATACCGCCGTCATGCCGTGATTATTATTCTCCTTATTGCGGCAATTCTAACGCCAAGCCCTGATCCTGTCAATCAACTGATTTTTGCCGCCCCTCTGTGGGTGCTCTATGAAATTAGCATTATAATTTCTCAGTTATCACAAAAAAAGGACTAACTATTCCTCATTTTACTCTATTGCATGCCCCATTCTATTACTGACATTAGCCAACCGATAGCCGGTCATCTTGAAGATTTTACCGATTTTTTCAAAGGCTTGATCCGCTCCAAAGCTGCATTGCTCGATATCGTCGTTCGCTATATCCTCAAGCAACGCGGCAAACGCGTTCGCCCGGCCCTCGTCTTTTTAAGCGCTGCCGCCTGCGGTGATATCACGCGTCGAAGCTATGTCGGTGCTGCCCTCGTTGAGCTCCTCCACACGGCCACCCTCGTCCACGATGACGTCGTCGATGAAGCCGATGAACGCCGCGGTATGCCGTCGATTAATGCCGTCTGGAAAAATAAAGTCGCCGTGCTCGTCGGTGATTATCTCCTCTCCCGCGGACTCCTCATCGCCGTCGAAAATGAAGAATTTGACTATCTGCGTATTACCAGTACCTCCGTGCGCCGGATGAGCGAGGGTGAATTGCTCCAAATCCAAAAAAGCCGCCAGCGCACGATTGATGAAGAAACATACTTTCGCATTATCTCCGACAAAACTGCCTCGCTCATCTCGACTTGCTGCGAAATTGGTGCCGTCAGCGCCAGCAACGACCCCGAACGCCGCGCCGCTCTCCGCGATTATGGCGAGCTCGTCGGACTTGCCTTTCAGATTCAGGACGATATCCTCGATGTCACCAGCCGCTCCAGCATCATCGGTAAGCCGGTCGGCAATGACCTCAAGGAAAAGAAAGTTACGCTCCCCTTGATTTATGCCTGCGAACACGCCGATAAATCCGCCGGAAAAGCAATTATCAAAGCCGTCAAATCCGGCAAACTCACGCAGAAAAATATCGAGGAAATCATTCAGTTTATTGAAGATAATCAGGGAATTACCCGCGCACAGGCAAAAGCACAGTCGATTATTACCGAAGCTAAATCCAAAATCGCTTCCCTGCCGGAGTCACCGGCAAAACAGTCGCTGATGAACTTTGCCGATTATGTGATTCAACGCTCGAAGTAAGGTATGCTGCTGATTGTAACTGCAAAGCGCGCAAAGGATTCGCAAAGTTCGCGGAGGAATGTTTTGTTATTATTGATTCTTTGTCAATTTTTGTGGAACCTCGAATGTACACCGTAGGGGCGAATCGCATTCGCCCAAGTCGTGCTAGGGTTTGGGCGAATGCAATTCGCCCCTACGATGGAACGATAACCCAACAAAAACATTCGTCAGCTTAGTATGATCATTTATCTCGATATTCCCAATTGAAAATTCAACTCTCATTCAACGTTATTCTTATCCCGTATAAAATATGTTTGCTCCTCTTAATGAACAAATGGATATCATTACCTCCGGCGTCGCCGAGGCACTTCCACTTGATGAACTCGCCCGCAAGGTTGAGCGTTCGATCGCTAAAAACACTCCCCTGACCGTCAAGCTCGGTTGCGACCCGAGCCGTCCGGACCTCCACATCGGACACGCGGTGGTACTCAGAAAGATGCGACAATTCCAGGACTTAGGTCACCAGGCCATCCTCATCGTCGGTGATTTTACCGGCATGATCGGCGACCCTACCGGCAAGTCCAAAACACGCCCCGCCCTCTCGCTTGAGGAAACGCGGCTGAACGGGAAATCCTACTTTGAGCAGGCATCAAAAGTGCTCTCGATGGACAATCTCAAAATGTGCTATAATTCCGAATGGCTGTCCGAAATGAGCTTCAATGACGTGATTCACCTCTCGGCAAATTACACGGTCGCTCAAATGCTCGAACGTGATGACTTCAGCAAACGCTTTAAGTCCGGCGAACCTATCAGCATCCACGAATTTATGTATCCCCTTGCGCAGGCAATGGATTCGGTCGCTATCAAAGCAGACGTCGAGCTCGGTGGCAATGATCAAAAATTTAATCTCATGGTCGGACGCGATATTCAGAAAGCGTATGGACTCGAGCCGCAATGCATCGTTATCATGCCCATCCTCGAAGGCACCGACGGCGTCGAAAAAATGAGCAAATCGCTCGGAAATTATATCGGACTCACCGAATCGCCTCGTGAAATGTTCGGCAAGACAATGTCCATCCCCGACGCGCTCATCGGACGCTGGTATGAGTATGCAGCCACGACACCAACAGCGCAAGCCGCGAAAATTCAACAGGATATCACCAGCGGAACGCTCCACCCGCGCACTGCAAAAGTCGAGCTCGCCATGAAAATCGTCGCGCTCTATCATGGTGACGAGGCAGCCCGCGGCGCCTTTGAAGAATTCGAGCGTATATTTGTCAAAAAAGACATTCCCGATGAAATTGAATCCATCGTGCTCGATGTGCCTACACCGTGCTTAGTCGTTGATGTGCTTGTACTATCGTCACTTGCGCCATCCAAAAACGAAGCCCGACGGCTCGTGCAAGGCGGCGGCGTCAGCATCGACGGAGTCAAAGTCGAAGACGTAGCCGCAATGGTGGATATCCGCAGCGAACGCCTCTTCAAAGTAGGAAAACGCCGCTTCCTGAACATCTCCGCCGGATAAACGGCATAATGTTTGCGTAGAATCTGACACGCAGTTTTGCGGTGAAAGTCAACCTTCACGGTCACAATCTTGGTAGTAATGTCGTCTCCAATATCCCCTTTATTCGCTGTTCATGCTGAACAATTCTACAACGCCGGCAGCTATGCCGAGGCGCTGGAATTATGCTTACGCGGGATAGAGATTTATCCGCATTATCCTTCAGCGTATGTACTTACCGCACGCGCAATGTGGGCGCTCGGCAATTCAGCTCAAGCACAGGAGTTCATCGCTAATGCCACGCAGCTCTTTCCCGTGCATCCGGCGTTGCTACGGCTCGAACAAGAGTTTTTTGGGTTACCTCCGGCAACAGCGACACCATCCGAACCCTCACTTCCCGAAACTGAATCCGAGAAAAACGACCTTTCGCTACAAGACGAGGATATGATTCTCGAAAAAGAAGACATCCTCCTCGATAGTGCAACCTCCCTTTCCGAACATGAAGTACCTATCCCCCAAGCAGAGGATAGTGTTCCCGAAGAAGAGGATAGTGTAGAGGAAAGCGAAGATATTCAACCCGAATTCGAAGATGTACAACCTGAATTCGAAGATATTCAACCTGAATTCGAAGATATTCAACCTGAATTCGAAGACATTCAACCTGAAATTGAAGATATTCAAACCGAAATTGAAGATATTCAACCTGAAATTGAAGACATTCAACCTGAAATTGAAGATATTCAACCTGAAATTGAAGACATTCAACCCGAAATTGAAGATATTCAAACCGAATTCGAAGATATTCAAACCGAAATTGAAGATATTCAACCCATTGAAGTCATTGTAGAGCAGGCAGTTCCATCCGATTCTGACGACGACGACGACTTCATTCCTTCTGAGCATAGTGAGAAATACACACCGTTGCGCATTGTTGAAATGACCAATGTGTCGCATGCATTTCTCCCGTCGCTCAAGGCATCGAGCATAAATTTAATTCCCGGGCTCGACTTTACGCCGCTCAAATTTCAGAATGGGCACTCGCACAAGAAAAATGGAATTTTACCGGCACCGCCGCCATTTCCGAGGTTCCGCGAACGCATTCCCGCCACCTCGCCTGTCATTCCCAAGCCGGAAGAAAAGATTCTCCGCAGTTCAGAACCTATTGTAATTGAACATACTTCCGCGCCACCGGCCGAAGAATCCCACAAGCTGACACCTCTCGAAGAACTCGCCGCACGTCTTGAAAAAGTACGCATACCGGCGACGTACGAGGAAATTACCCGCACGCACTCGGCCGAACTCGTTCCGGCGATGGTAACCGAAACAATGGCAAGAATTTACGAAAAGCAAGGCGCATTCCCCGAAGCCATCAAGGCCTATCAGATCCTCGCCCGCCGCACACCGGAAAAGCTCGAATTTTACGAAGAACGGATACGTGAAGTGCAAGGGCGGATGATGGAGGAGGGGTAGATTTCTATAGCTTGGATTTTAATGGTTCTCTGAAAATCTTGCGGAGCATTGAAATCGAAGTTTGTGGTTGTGGTCGCTGTCATGCTGAAGGCCTAATTAAAAACTTAAAAAAGCAAGTAATAACACAGCAAGTACTTGCATAAGAGGATTTCCTCCCTACGTAGCCGGAAGAATTCCTCCCACAGGGTTACACAGGGTATGCTCACAGCGTTACACACAGCAGTATTCCGCTGTGAACTCTGTGAAAAACTCTGTGAAACTCTGTGGGAAACTCTTTCTCACACAGCAAATGCAAGTCATATAAAAGAACAGGTTATAAAACTGTCATTGGTAATTTATTTCAGTATCTCCGCAAGTTTTAGCACGAGCAAGACCATACAGCCACGAAGATCCTGAAATAAATTCAGGATGACAGTCGGTAAAATTCCTTAGAGAATTAATTCAACTAAATCACAAACATTGAATCCATCATCCCCCTATGAATTCCCCTCAATTCTCCGCTCTCGCCGCTCATTTCGAGCAGATCAAACACATTCATCTCCGCCGGCTTTTTGCGGAGAATCCTCAACGCTTCGAGGAGTTGTCGCTGCGCTTTGGCGGGCTCTTTGTCGATTATTCCAAGCAACGTATCACGCTTGAAACGCGGGACTTACTTGTGAAGTTTGCACAATCGCGCGGGCTACAGGAAGCGACCCAACGATTCTTCACCGGTGAGAAAATTAATACGACCGAAGGACGCGCCGTGCTCCATACTGCGCTCAGGAATCAATCCGGCAAACCGGTCTATTTTGAAGGCAAGGATGTGATGCCGGATATCCAAAAAGTACTGCAAAAAATAAAGATATTCTCGGATAACGTGCGGAGTGGCGCGCATCGCGGTTATACCGGAGAGCAAATTACCGATGTCGTCAATATCGGTATTGGAGGTTCGGACCTCGGACCGAAAATGGTCTGCCATGCTCTTACTCCCTACGCGAGTCGCACGCTGAATGTACATTTTGTGTCCAATATCGACGGTACGCATCTTACGGAAACGCTGCGCACTCTCAATCCTGCGACCACGCTCTTTATCATTGCCTCCAAAACATTTACGACCGATGAAACGATGACGAATGCGCATTCGGCGCGGACGTGGTTTTTGTCCGGTGGAGCTACTGAAGGTGATATTGAAAAACACTTTGTTGCGGTGTCAACAAATTTCCCGGCAACGGCTGATTTTGGAATTGCACCCGAAAATGTGTTTATCTTTTGGGATTGGGTAGGCGGCAGATTCTCGCTGTGGTCGGCGATTGGCTTGCCTATTGCTCTCAGCGTAGGATATGAGAATTTCCATGCCTTGCTTGCCGGCGCGCATGCAATGGACGAACATTTCCGTTCGGCTGAATTCCATGAAAATCTGCCCGTACTTCTCGCGCTTTTAGACGTGTGGAACGGTAATTTTTTCGGTGAAAATTCTCATGCAATTCTGCCGTATGACGAATACTTACGTCTCCTGCCCGCATATTTACAACAAGCAGAAATGGAGAGTAACGGGAAGTACGTGCGAATGAATGGCGAGCGCGTCAGTTATACGACTGCGCCCGTGATTTGGGGTCAGCCCGGCACCGACAGTCAGCATTCCTTTTTCCAATTATTACATCAGGGCACGCAGATTATTCCCGCCGATTTTATCGGTGTGGCGCGGTCGCACAATCCCCTGCCGATGCACCACGAAAAGCTCATGGCGAATTTTTTCGCGCAGACGGAGGCGCTCCTCTGCGGCAAAACGCCGGAGGAAGTGCGCGCAGAACTTACGGCTGCGGGTCTTGATGAGAATGCTATTCAAGCCCTCCTCCCGCACAAAGTATTCGAGGGGAATCGTCCGACGACGACGATACTGCTCAATGAGCTCACGCCGACGACATTGGGCAATCTCCTTGCCCTGTATGAACATAAAATCTTCGTCCAAGGCGTGCTGTGGGATGTGAATTCCTTCGATCAATGGGGCGTCGAACTTGGCAAACAACTCGCGAAGAAAATCCTGCCGGAATTGGTGGATACTGCGCTTGTTACGAGTCATGATGCTTCGACGAATGGATTGATACATGTTTGGAAGAGTGTGAGATAGGGAGATTTAGAACTAACGTGAATTATTAAACCACCGTAGGGGCGAATTGCATTCGCCCTGGTCGTGCAGGTGGTGCGGTGCAAGGGGACATTGGGGAAATTCGGAATCTCAATCCCAAAGGGATTGAACGTTTGTAGCATATTGAATACAAACGACTTTCACGACCCCGGCGGGGTCGAATGTGGTGATAACTTTGGACTGGACTGAAGTCCAGCCCTACAATTTGGTCGAGCCGATGGCTCGCTTTTTTTCTCTTTGGACTGGACTGAAGTCCAGCCCTATAATTTGGTCGAGCCGATGGCTCTCTTTTGGGATAATGATTTATTCTCAATCCCTGAGGGATTCAACGTATGTAGTACATTGAATAACGACGACTTCCACGCCCCCCGGCGGGGTCGAAGAAGTAGGTGTGGCGGAATTGCCGGATTTCTACAAACATGCCATCACGCTGTGATGGATTATTCTACATTCGGTGACTGCAATCTACTCCTCTAACTGATAACCTCAACACCTCTTCAGAGAAAATACCCTCCTTTATACATCTACGCTATTTAACTTTGTCATTTCGAAGAATAATTGTAATATTGCTCTGTAGTATCAATATTTTAAGTATAGTTAGATGATTCACTGATTCCGGGTGTTCACTTCTAATTATTCATTGTACATTTTCGGAGGTTTATATGAAGCCATTTTTTACGTTTACTGTTTGTATGATAACGTCCATGATGCTCGGACTTGCATCTTGTAAAGAACTTGGATTGGGTGAACCTGACGGTGCGTGTGATGCAGGCAAAGAAAAAGTCTACCATTTCCTTGACCTCTATAATGGCTTTGAGATTGAGAAAGGAACCTATCCTCTCCCGAAAGGTAACTATGTATTTTATCAAGATCTTGGGGATACGATACAATTCTTTACGTACCAACCGCAAGTAAACATCTGCACCAAAGAACATCTTAATGTTAAATTTGATGTGTTACTCGAAAAACCCCTCCCCCCTTCGTTTAAAATATTTGGAGAAGTGAATTGGAGCGCACTTTTTCCTTCGGCCAAGGTTACCTTGTCACAAACAGATCTTAATGATCCTAAATTTTATTACGGCGATGTCTATGCAGGACTGAAACAAGTATTCGGAGATAAGCCGGCCGAGGTAGACTCATACCTGACTATTCAGTTTGAGAGTCAGGGTTCGCAGCTTAAAAATATAGCGTACTTACGGGAGCATGTACGTAGTATGTTGATAGATTATACCTATAGCAAGCATGCTCGGTAAAAGGAGATGCATTCTTGTTGATTCCGGCTTTTTGGGGCTGGACTGAAGTCCAGCTCTACTATTTTGGGCGAGCCGATGGCTCGCTTTTTTTCTCTTTGGGCTGGACTGAAGTCCAGCCCTACAATTTGGGGCGAGCCGATGGCTCGCTTTTTTTCTCTTTGGACTGGACTGAAGTCCAGCCCTACAATTTTGGGCGAGCCGATGGCTCGCTTTTTGGGATATATTTTATTCTCAATCCCAGAGGGATTGAATGTTTGTAGCACATTGAATACAAACGAGTTTCACGACTCCAGCGGAGTCGAATGTGGTGGTGCGGTGCGAGGGGACATAAGGGACTTAAGGGGACGAAAGAGACATAGGTGATATAAGGATGGGAATTCTCAATTTCGAATGAGTATATTCCTCTCTTACCACTTACACCACTTACTACTTACCACTTACACTACTTACACCACTTACCACTTACACCACTTACCACTTACCACTTACAACTTACCACTTACACCACTTACCACTAAAAACTTAAAACTGCAACACCAGCAAAATCACCGCAGCAGCGGTCATGATGAGAAGCGTAATGAAGCCGAGTATATTCGCTAAGCGGCCATTGGTGTAGTCGCCCATAATCTTTTTATTATTGGCGATGTGGAGGATGATGGCGACTTGCCTTTAGGGGGTCATTCTCTGATATATCTGCCTGAATATCGATACAGTATGAGTTCTATGTGCTATCGTCGTCGTCTTGCTTGTCATTTCTCGGATTAGACTTGTTTTTTGTTGTTACGCACAGCGTTGTAGTGCCGGTATGAGTTGTATCGTTTATATTTGTGCTAGGTCAGTGAAGCTTCACGCAGGAATTTAAACTACTTCTTCCAAAAATACAGGCCATAGTATGACATACCTAAAGGGTGTATTGTTTAACCTTCATAATGGTGAAGAAGATAAGCAAAAAACCTTACAAACCGTAACGAATAACATTTCATTTACCGGATCTAACCTTTGGATCTTAGCCGGAGCAATTTTTGTTGCTTCTATTGGTCTGAATGTAAATTCAACAGCCGTTATTATCGGGGCAATGCTTATTTCACCACTCATGGGTCCGATAGTCGGATCAGGATTTGCGTTAGCGATATATGATTTTGACCTCTTAAAAAAATCAATTATAAATCTCTTCATTGCTACTTTGGTCGGACTTATCGTCTCCACTATATATTTTTATGTAAGTCCATTTAAAGAAGCTCAATCGGAGCTAATTGCGCGCACGTCTCCTAATATCTATGATGTACTTATAGCTTTTTTTGGGGGCTTGGTAGGCGTAATTGCTATCACGCGTGTAGAAAAAGGCAACCCGATTCCCGGGGTGGCCATCGCTACGGCGTTGATGCCACCACTGTGCACGGCGGGCTTTGGCTTGGCAACAGGGAACTTTAAATTTTTCTTTGGAGCGTTATTTTTATATGCGATTAATTGTGTATTTATCTGCATTTCTACCTTTACGATTGTTAAATATCTCAAGTATCCATCTAAAAAAGACGCAGATGTAAAACACCAAAAAAGATTAAAGTATGGAATGACAGCTATCATTGTATTGATGCTCCTTCCTAGCACATATTTTGCCTTTTCCCTGTATAAGCAGCAGCAATTTAAGCATGGAGTAGAGACTTTTATTGAGAACGAATTCATCGACAAAGGATACACAATTATCTTTAAAAAGACAAAGTATTCCGTATCCTTAGGTACAATTGAATTGGCGTTCTTAAATAAAGTCTTTACCAGTGAAGAGATACATACACTCAACAGCAAATTGAACAATTACGGACTTCACAATACGATCCTAACGATTAAGCAAAACTCAACAGACAATATCAATGCTTTGCGAGATGACATTCTCAACGAAGTAACAAAGAAAGACAGAATTCTCGAAGAAAAAGACAAACAAATTGTAGATTTAAAGAGTGAATTATCAAAAAATACATTCGATGACAAGCAAATTTTCAGTGAAGTTAAAATTATATTCCCCAGCGTACTTTCCATAGCTGTCAACAATCTTACCTACTTTTCAAGCGACACCAGTTATGTGAAAACAGTCTTCATCTATCAAGCCAATCCTAAGCTTAATGATAGTGATAAAAATAAACTCAAAATTTGGATGCAAAAAAAGCTCTCGATTTCCGAGATTGAAGTCATTAATCAATAATATACCATGGATGCATACACTGTAGTAATATATCTAACCCTTTTATCTGCTGCGTTCGCCTATATCAATCACCGCTATTTAAAATTACCCTTTGTAATTGGCCTGTTCACTCTCTCCACTTTTTTGTCAATCCTCATTATCAGTGCGCGATTTTGGTTAGATTTACCGCTTGGCGACATTAAAGCTTTCATAGTAAATACCCATATCGACAAGGTGATATTGAATATTCTATTAGGATTTTTGCTCTTTGCCGGTTCATTGCATACAGATTGGGGACACATAAAAAAACAGATAAGACCAATCATCACCTTTGCCTTGGGTGGAGTGCTTATTTCCACAATAATAATAGCAGGGTTGTTGTATTATAGTGCTCAACTAATCCATGTAAATATTGATTTTATCTATTGTTTACTCTTCGGAGCACTCATATCGCCGACCGATCCGATTGCAGTCTTAGGGATACTCACCAAAGCCAATGTTCCCCAAAAAATCGAGACTACCATTGTAGGAGAGAGTCTGTTTAATGATGGTGTAGGAGTTGTGGTCTTCATTGCACTCTTAGAAACATTACATACCGGGAGCTTAAGCATCTCTCATTTTGGAATTCTCTTCATACAAGAAGCCGTAGGTGGAATAGTAATTGGTTTGGTTTTAGGGTATATTCTGCATTTACTGCTAAAGTCAATCGATCATTATGAGACGGAAGTATTGCTTACGCTTGCATCGGTCATGGGAGGATATGCAATTTCTAACAACTTCCATATTTCAGGTGCGTTAGCAATGGTTGTGATGGGTCTGGTGACAGGTAATTACAATAGAGACATTGCTATGAGCAACACAACCCAAGAATATGTACATAAGTTCTGGGAGCTGGTAGATGTCATATTAAATGCAATTTTATTTATTCTCATTGCATTTGTTCTCATCGTTATCGATTTCAAAATAGAGTATATAGCATTGGGATTTATATCAATTTTCATTGTGCTGTTTTCTCGGCTATGCGTTGTCTTCATACCAATTCTTACACTCAAGAATTTTTTACAACTTTCCTTAAAAGATGCTCCTATAATTGCATGGGGAGGTTTACGTGGTGGGCTTTCTTTGGCTTTGGTACTCTCATTACCAGACAGCGAAGCAAAGAGCATAGTATTAATCACAACATATTTTTGTGTGTTATTCAGTATCATTATTCAAGGGCTGACAATAGAGAAACTCGCAAAAAAATTACGACCAATAATGCTGGCGACAAGCAATGACTCGGCAAAATAGAAGTGTTGTGTAAATTCCCACCCAGCCCGCCAAAGACTACGATTTGCTTGGTTGTGACATCGTAATCCCGGAGGGATTGAACGTTTGTAGCATGTTGAATACAAACATCTTCCACGACCCCGGCGGAGTCGAAGATATGGTGTGGGGTGCAAAGGGACATAAGGGACATAAGGAACGAAAAGGACAAAAGTATGGCACCCTCTAAAACCCTGCTCGATACATTCCTCTCTTACCACTTACCACTTACCACTTACACCACTTACCACTTACCACTTACTACATTGTCATCTAAGTTTTGTCAGATGTTCTATTATCAGGATTGACCTTCTGATATTTAGTTGCCATCTTTGTTCTTGCGGTCTTAATCGAGAATTGCCATTCAATTTTTATTGCTTTATCATTTCTGCGTTTGATGATGGCAACTATCTCTTGAGCTAGCTTTTCTTTGTTTGGAATTCTACGATTGAGACACTGTTTCGTTAACGCTGAAAATTCAATTTCTATCATGTTGAGCCACGATGAGGAGTTCGGCGTATAGTAAAATTCAAATCGCTCAGCCAACGCCAATGCTTGCTCTGCAGGCAGATGTTCGTAAAATGAACCCGTGTTGTGCGTGTTAAGATTGTCTTGTACTACTCTTATTTTATGAGCCGTTGGATATGCTTTAGCTATCTCCTGCATGAATAATGTGTACTCTTTCTTTGTTCGCTGATCATAGACCTGAGCACAGCGTTTTCCGCTCAAAGGTTCAATCATCGCAAGCAAACTACAGGAGCCGTTCTTAGAGTAAGAGTAGTGCTCCTTGGCCACTACGCCTGTTTGCATCGCTATGGGTTCAACTCTATCGCCAATAAGAAAGCAGGGACGTTCATCGAAGCATACAACAGGGAAATCAGGATTGTATTCCAGAGCATAAAGCTGAAGAATCTTCTCCATCTTGGCTAAGAAGATGCCGTCAACTTTTGCTATGCACCATGTGCGCTTCAGGTGCGGTTGAAGTTCGTTTTTTTTAATATCTTTGATACATGCTCATGGCTAATATGCTCGCAAATCTCTAATTCGACAATCTTCTCGGAGAGTAAGCGTAACGACCACTTTGCATAGCCTTCGGGTGCCTGACTACACGCCAATGCTGTGATTTGTGCCCGTTGTTGGCCGGAAATAACAACCGGACGACCGGATCTGGGCTTGTCGTAAAGTCCTGTTAAACCAAATGCTTTGTATTTATCTATCAATCGTCGAAGTACCGGTGGCGTTATCGAATATTCCTTCGTAATTGATTGATAGGTTCGTCCGGCATCTAAGGCAAGCAGATATAAAACCCGCTTGTAAATCTTAACCGACAAGGTATTCTGTTTTGATAGTGCTTGTAATTCTGTTCGATCTGTTTTACTCAATCGAAGATGAGATTTTGCCATGGTTCCTCCAAAAAAATGACAATATAGCGCTTTCTGTCAAAACTTAAATGACAATGTACTTACACCACTTACCACTTACCACTTACCGCTTACCACTTACACCACTTACCACTTACCACTAAAAACTTAAAACTGCAACACCAACAAAATCACCGCCGCGGCAGTCATGATGAGAAGCGTGATGAAGCCGAGAATATTCGCTACACGTCCATTCGTGTAGTCGCCCATGATCTTTTTATTATTGGCGATGTGGAGGATGATGGCAATCAGCACCGGCGCTGTGAGGCCGTAGAGTATCGCCGAGTAAATCAAACTTTGAATCGGTGAAATTCCGATGTAATTTAATGATAATCCTAAGAGTAAGGATATCACCATCACGCCGTAGAATGGCTTGGCTTCGTGGAATTTTTTGTCGAGCCCCTCTTCCCAACCGAATGTTTCGCTCACGATGTACGACAGCGAACCGCTCAGCACGGGGATTGCAATGAGTCCGGTGCCAATCACACCCACCGCAAACAGCAGATACGCAAGGTCACCCGCCAGCGGCTTGAGCGCAAGAGCCGCCTGTTCGACGGTGTCGATCTGATGAATGCCGCCGTCAAAGAGTACAGTGCCGGTGGTAAGTATTATAAAAAACATCACAATACCCGAGAACAGCATACCCATATCCACGTCTTTTTTCATGTCCGTAATGATTTTTTTATTGACCATCAGGTGTTTTTTGCGATGCTTCATTTCCTCCATTTCCATCGTTGCTTGCCAGAAGAAAAGATAGGGCGAGATGGTGGTGCCGAGAATTCCCACTAAAATTGCTATAAATTCTTTATTAAATTGAATAGTAGGAATGAATGCCGAACTGAGAACATGCATCCAGTCCTGCTTGTACAAAAACGGGACAATCAGATACACCATCAGCACGATACAGAGATATTTGAGCGTTGCGGCTATCTTTTGATACGGCAGGTAAATAATGAGAATCATCAGCAGAATCGTGAATGCCACACTAAAATACGAGGCATGAATCGCAGGAAAAAGGAGATTCCCCACAGCGCCCATGCCGGCGATGTCGGCACCGATATTCATCACAATACTCGGAAAACTAAAGAGGAGCATCACATACAAAATCGGCTTCGGGTAGTTTTTTTTGAGCGTACCGGTGAGCCCGAGCGACGTTACAAGTCCAATACGGGCGCACATTTGCTGAATTGACGCCATGAGCGGGAAGGCAATCAGCGCCGTCCACAGGGTCGCAAGTCCAAAGCCCGCTCCCGCCTGCGAATAGGTGGCAATGCCCGACGGGTCGTCGTCACTTGCACCGGTGACGAGCCCCGGACCGAGGATTTTCCAGAACTTCGCAAAAGCGCTTTTGGAATGCCTGTGCTTGGGAGTGCCCGCCGATTGGGCGTCCTGAGGATGGTTCGTCACTTGTTTGTCCATGATAGTATTCCTTTCCAATCACCTTGTGCGATATTCTCCTTGCCGGAAGGAGTATATATTTTAAAGAGTTCCATGCACCGGCTGAACGAGAATGTTAGCGAAAAACACGCAGAAGAATCAATCCGATACCGGTAAACAGAGTACCGATACCTCCTAGAATCAACACGGCGAACCATTCAATAAAGAATCCCTTGGCTTCGGCGGAATTGTCATGTGGGTCATAGTAGATTTCGGCTGATTCTCCGATAGCAAACATTGCAGGATTCGTGCCGGTGGTACTATAGGCATGAATAGTATCACCACTTTGGTCAACAAATTCATAGACCGGATAGATAGACTTACTCCGCCATTCATTGGCAATGACCACCGCTCTGTACTGGGGTGCTGTTTGTATAAACCGGTAATGCTTCCATGTGAAAAATCCGGCAAGCAGGAGCAGGAAAATTCCGATAGACGGGAAAATCCGGAGCAGTTTAGGTGACATTGCCGTCGATTCAACTCCATTAGAATTCATACGGTTATTCTTTTTCGCTTCTTCCATCCTCTCCTGAAGTGTCATGGATTTTGTACCGGCTGAACGTCGGTCATACAGCCAAATGCCCACCGGAATACCACCAAAAACTACGCCGAGTGAACCAAACACAATGGGCAGCAGCCAGAGTTCGAAAAAATCATCAATACGCGCCGAACCGCTTGGATCTGAAGGAAGATACAGCATCTGTACTTCTTCACCGACGGTGTAGTGTTCGGTCGAGCTCTCGACCCCGGACACATATTCAGCGCGCTTGCCATTCGGCAGGTGGAATTGAATGACGGGTGAGGTAGAATTGCCGGCATGACGTCGGATTGCGGAGACGACGCCACGGGCAGGAGCGGCATTCTGCAAAAACATGAGCGTATCGTACGAGAAAAACAGGGCTGCTGCGAGTCCGGCTGCGCCGACGAGACCGAAGACAGCAAGGAGGATATTTTCGCGAAGGAAGGTGTAGAATTGCTGCATCTCTTTATTATTAAATAGGTTTTAAAAAGTATGTTTTCATCTTTCCCTTGCCTTTGATTACCATCTCACCGCGTTCGTGGAAGTGAAATGAGGCATCGGACGACACGGACAATGCGTTCATAAAATCTTCGGTACAATGGATTTTCCCTGCTTCGCCATGCGATTCCATGCGTGATGCGGTGTTGACTGCATCGCCGTAAATATCATAAGCGAGTTTTCCGGTGCCAATGAGACCGGCGGTAATTTCTCCGCAATGGAGTCCGATACGCAGACTAAAGCGTTGTCCGGTGGTCAGGAATGCGCGGATGTCTTCCGGGAGCGAGATATCCTTCATCATATCGACAGCCATGCAGGCAAGGCGTTCGGCATGGTTTTCAAACATCACCGGTGCGCCGCAGACAGCCATGTAGCCGTCGCCGATGGTTTTGATACGTTCGCATCCGTATTTCGAGGCAATCGTATCAAATTCACCAAAAAGAAAATTCATAAATCGGAGGATACTACTTGGTGGCATCGCAGAGGTCATTGGGGTAAATCCGACAACATCGGCAAAAAGTACCGATACCGATTTATAATGATCGGCGATCACCGTCTCACCGGCGATCATCCGGTCTGCGATTGTATGCGGAAGGGTTTTGTAGAGAATTTCCAACACTGTTTTTTGTTCTTTTTGGTGTAGTTCACGCTCATGAAGATACTTCAGACTGGCGGCTTTTTTCGCGCTTTCCTGACTCTGTATCTCATCGCGAACGACGACATGTTTTTGCAGATACTCATACGCTTCGGCATATTTTCCTGCTTGAAAATATGCTTCGGAGAGTGCCTTGTGTATCGACGAAATGACGGTCTTGGAGTCCATACTTTCGACGAGTGACAGTGACTCCCGGAGCATCGCAGTCGCTTCCTGTACTTTCCCTTGCCGTACTAAGAGCTTCGCAATTTCACACTGCGTGTCAGCAATTTCATGGTTTGTCTTGGTTTGTTTTCTACAGTCGAGCGATTGCATAAATGCCTGATAACTCTCCTCATAGCGTCCAAGCGTTGACAATGCTTCTCCTTTATAATAATAGGCATAGCCCAAAGCATGCTGGTCGAACGCAGGGTTGATATTCTCTATCGAATGGGCAAAATGTTCGAGTGCCGACTCTGCATCACCTAAGCGAAGCTTCGCCATACCGATGCCGCATTCAACCCAACCTAGGAGTTGCTTTTCCTGACCAATTTCATCTATAATGGTTTTTGCTCTGAGGTTCATTGCCAGAGCATCTTCGTATTCGCCAACTAACTCATAGCCGAATGCAGCATCTGAAAGTAATTTGACCAGATGGGTAAGATTGCCCTCTTCCTCCATGGCAGCAACTGATAATAAAAAATGCTCAATAGTCCGACCGGCATCTCCTTTATACCAATAATAAGCTCCCAAACTATTGTATGCGAGCCCCTCCATTACCTTACTGCCGCATTGTTGGCTACAGGTAAGTGCACGAAGAGCATACTGATATCCTTTATCCGGTTCATTCATCATGATGATGCAAAATGCGCCGGCTCGATTGAGAATTTCGGCAAGTGCCACGATGTTATTTTCTTGTTCTATGTCCGGGAGATGATCTTCCAGTAACTTCACATACTCCGGTATAGAATGAGAATGAATGTACAATTTACCTAACTGTATCAGAACGCGTACTTTACCGGCTGCATTACCGGAAGCAATTTCCATGTCTAATGAGCGAAATAAGAAATCTCGTGCCTCATCCCACTCTTCACGCAGGATGTGAATTCTTCCGATACCCAACAGTACGCGCGACACTCCACGTGTGTCGCTGTTTTCTTCAAAGGAATGGCAAAGGCTCCTCAGGACGGTCAAAGCTTCATCGTACTCACCGGCTAAACTTTGGTAGGCGGCATAATACAAATCAGCCCATCGAGAAAGTGCTTCATCGCCGGTATCACGGCTGATAGCTTTAAGGGCAAGTGAAGATGATTGCATGTCCTTTGTATCGACATTCAATTGTGTTGAACAGGAGTCGCATAACTCAAGCAGTGCTGCAATTTTGTCTTCCGTACGCGTAGCCCGTTCTACTCTTGCTTCCAGGTCTCGAATTGTTTTTGTGCTCATAGTTATTGAAGAATTGAATACATTTTCTGCTTATGGAAGGATAGTGTTTTCAAGGAAATACGTCTTCATTTTGCCTTTTCCTTTGATTACCATCTCACCGCGCTCGACAATGTGAAAAGGTGCATCGGCCGGTAGGGACAATGCGCGCATAAAATCGTCGGAAATATGAATTTTACCCGGTTCACCATGGGACTCCATGCGGCTTGCGGTGTTGACTGCGTCGCCCCATAAATCATACGCAAATTTCTTCTTGCCGATGACGCCTGCCACGACGTCGCCGGTGTGAATGCCGATGCGTACCTGTATTGCTTCGCCGGTGGCTATTGCGCGGAATTGCTTGATGGATTCGAGCATTTCGAGGGCGAATTGAACGATTATTTCGGCGTGGTCAGCACGCGCACGCGGAGCGCCGGCAACGACCATATAGGCGTCGCCGATGGTCTTGATTTTTTCCAAACCGTATTTCTCGGCAAGCCGGTCGAATTCACTGAAAATTCTATCTAATCCCTCGACGAGTTCTTCGGGGGTAATGCGTCCCGAAAGCTTCGTAAATTCAACAATATCAGCAAAAAGCACCGACACATTGGTGAGCTTTTCGGCGATTAAATTCTCACCCTTCAGAATGCGTTGCGCAATTGCCGGCGGGAGCACATTATGGAGTAACTCCTCGGTAGCCAGCAGCTTAGCTGCCGCTGCCGCCTTCTCTATTTCCAATTCTTTGTCACGTTCGGCTGCCTGACGACGCTGCTCGAGAAGATAGGCCTGTTTCTTGGCATCTTCCGAAAGCACTTCCTTTTCAATACGATGATAGTTCTCAAAGTGATGGCCAAATTCCTCCCATCGTTTCGACTGTCTATAGAGTTCGGCGAGTGCCTGATGATGAGTATATACTTGCTTTTTCGAACCGATTTCTTCATCAATTGCCAGGGCTTTGAGCAGGTATTCTTCTGCAAGGGCATTGTCGTACCCATCGAACTCTCGGGCGGCATAGAGCAAGCCGATATTCCCGAGCGTAATGGACACACCTTCTTTATTATCAAGCTCTTGGTGAAGTTGCAGTGCACGGCTGTGATTTTCGAGTGCAGAAGCGTACTGTCCGAGATGCTTGTATGCGGCACCGATATTACCAAGAAAAATTGCCACGCCGTCCTTCCTGCCGAGCGTTTCAAACATCGCGACTGTTTTCTGCAAATACTCCAAGGCGAGCTGATATTCTCCGCGATCGGAGTACACGACGCCGATATTGCCCAGATTCACGGCGATACCTTCTTGGTAACCGAGCTGTTCATAGAGTGCGAGGGCGCGTTTCATGTATTCGAGCGCTTGATCATACTCTTGAAGATTCCAATACAAAATTGCAATATTCCCGAGATTAGCGGCGATACCGCTTGTGCGGCCGAGCTCTTCATCTATCGTAAGTGCTTGCTGTAAATAATCGATAGCGAGTGAATATTCCGATAAATTCAAATACATATTCCCAATATTTCCGAGCGTGCTTGCCATTCTCTCTCGGTTACCGACTTTCTCAAAGAGTGAATGTGCATCATGATAACATTCAAGTGCAAGAGCAAATTCCGACGTACTTTGATAGACATTCCCGAGTCCGTTCTTTGCAAAAGCAATACACATACGGTCATGTGCTGACTCTCCGGCTGACAATGAATTAGTGAATAAAGTAAGCGCTTGAGAATAATTGCCTTGCAGACGTGCCACATTACCGATATGACGGAGTGCATGTGACTTGTATATCTGACAATAGGAGCTATGTTCATCCGGGCGAAGTGCCAATGCAGCAAGCACTTGGCTTGCAAGTCGCTCCAGTATCACATAATTACCGGCGATCAGCGCTTCATCGGCGCGGTCAAGGAGGTCTTGTACTTCTTCGTTTGTCATACGTACTCGCTCTCTTTCTCTAAAAAATAGGTTTTCATTTTGCCTTTGCCTTTGATGTTCATTTCGCCACGTTCCTGGAAGTGGAGGGACATTCGGGACTCTTGGGACAGGCCGGGGCCTTTTTGTAATTCCTGTTTGAATTCTTCACTCACATGTATTTTCCCGGCTTCGCCGTGCGATTCCATCCTGCTTGCCGTATTGACCGCATCGCCCCATAAATCATAGAGAAATTTATTCTCGCCGACGACGCCGGCGGCTACCGGTCCGCAATGTAATCCAATGCGGACACGAAGTTCGGGAACAGGCGATATCCTGCTGCTGTCGCCGTACGCCTCGGGAAACGCCACGTCTAATTGCTGCATCACTTCCAGCAATTTCACGGCGGCTTGTGCTGCGCGGACAGCATGGTCTGCGTGAGGAACAGGCGCGCCGGCTACCGCCATGTACGCGTCGCCGATGGTCTTGATTTTCTCCAGGCCGAACTCCCGCATCACGCCATCGGCGGCCGTAAAGACTGAATTAAGGAAATGCACGAGTTGCTGCGCCGGAATCATTGAGGCAAGTGGCGTAAAACCAACAATATCCATAAAGAGTATGCTAACAGAGTCAAAATGGTCGGCAATAGGATTCTCCCCCCGTATGAGTCGTTGCGTGATCTCTTCAGGCAGAATATTACGGAGAATACGCTTCTCGGCTGCGGCGCTCGCGCGGTCTATTTCCATTGCCTTCTGCTGTTCACGTATAATGTCCTGCTTTTTGACAGCTTCTATATTCAGCTCTTTGTCCAGCTCACTGTATTTCTTATAATGAACGAGCGCATCTGAGTCGCGCTTTTGATTCTCATAGAGTTCTGCCAGTTTCTTATGCCAGTCAGCTACCTGCGCTTTGGCGCCAATTTCCGTGCAGAGTGCCAGTGCTTTGCTGAGATATTCTTCTGCCTTATCGGCATCATACCATTCGGATTGTTCATCGGCATAGACCGAGCCGATATTACCGGTTACAATAGCCGCCGGTAATTTTTCACCGAGTGCTTCATGCGTTGCAAGCGATGTATTGAAATATTCCAGAGCCGCTTCATACCTTCCCTGCTTAAAAAACACGATCCCCATATTACTGCTGATAATAGCTATGCCGGCTATGACACCGAGTTCTTTCTGCACTGCAAGTGCCTTGCCATAATACTCCAGCGCCGTATCATAGGAGCCGAGATCCATATAGACAATCCCCATATTACCCGTCACCCGGGCAACGGCAGATTTCTCGCCGAGACGTTCGTGCGCGCGAAGTGCCTGACCAAAATATTCGAGTGCGGTGTCATACTTGCCGAGCTTCGAATACACGACAGCAATTGTACCGGTAACGAACGCGGCACTCGATTCCTCACCACGTTCGATGAGCTCCTCTAGGGCAGTCGTTAAATACTCAAGTGCTTGACTGTAATCACCAAAATTGGAATAGACTATCCCGATGGTAACCCGTGCTTTGATCTCATACTCGGCGTCGGTAGGTCCGTTCGTCAGCAGCAGTACACGTTGCGCGAGGTCAAATGCCTGAAAGTGGTTGCCGCGAATGCGCTCGATTTCGGAGAACAACAGCAGCACTCGCGCACGCAATGTATTATTTTCCTTTGCGATAGAATGATCTGCATCCACCTCATCCTGCACCTGTTGTATCAGCTTTTGGGCTTGATCAAGATTACTTTTGCCAATTTCTCTGTTTGCCTGTTTCAGAATTGCATCGAGTGCATCGTGTTGGTCTCGGGTCATGGTGCAGATTTCCTTTCCAGAAAATACGTGGTCATTTTCCCTTTTCCTTTGATATCCATCTCGCCGCGCTTGTGGAAGTGGAAGGACGATACGGACGCCGGGGACGATACAGACAACGCGTGCATAAAATCCTCGGATACATGGATTTTCCCCGCTTCGCCGTGGGACTCCATCCTGCTTGCCGTATTCACCGCATCGCCCCATAAATCATAGGCAAATTTATTCTCACCGATCACGCCTGCAACGGCGCTTCCGGTGTGAAGACCAATTCGGATTGTAATTTGTTCGCCGGTGGGAGTATGATACTTCTTCATGAATTCGGCGATATCGAGGGCAAATAATGCTGCACGTTCTACATGATTTTCCTGCGGCATCGGCGCGCCGCAGACAGCCATGTAGGCGTCACCGATGGTCTTGATTTTCTCTATGCCGTGCCTGCGGGCTATGCGGTCATATTCCACACAGATATCATTGAGAAGGGATACCAATTCGCCGGCTGAGATATGTTGCGAAAGCTGTGTAAACCCAATAATATCAGAGAAGAAGATAGACACTTGCTGATGTGCGTCGGCAATTCGGCTCTCCCCGTCGAGCATGCGCTCGGCTATTTGCGCCGGGAGAATATTATGCAATATTTTCTCCTGCCCTTGAAAGCGGGCAAGCTTTAATTGACGGTCACGTTCGGCTTCTTCGACTTTACGGCGGCTTTCCAATTGCCGTGCTTCCTTGGTCGCTTCCTCGCTGAGCACTGCTCTTTCCATGGTATGGAATTGCTTGTACTGCAGGAATGCTTCTTCCCAGCGGTGCTGACGTTCGAGGAGCTGCGCGTAGCTGCGGTGAACATTCATCAAGTCATGTTTACTGCCCATTTCCGTTGCCACCGCGACAGCTCTCCGATAGTATTCCTCGGCTTTGGTTTCATCGCGCGAGGTATTAGCCGGATGAGCATAGAGTTCACCGAGACTGCAGAGTCCGATTGGTAGCGTTGCTTTCGCATCCAATTCCTCAAGTGCCTGCACAGCAGTGTGTAAAAATTCATGTGAACGCTCGTAATCACCAAGATGCATATACTCTTTTCCGGCATTCAGGCGGAAAGATGCTGCCTCCGATCTCAGCCCGAGCTCGTCGTGAATGCTCATTGCTGCAAGTATATACTCGAGCGCGCCGAGATGGTCGCTCATCAGTCCGTAGAGAGTGCCGATATTCCCCTTCGTTCTGGCAGCTATTACCCGCATTCCTGTTTGCTCACACCCTGCGAGCGCTGATGTATAATACCCCATTGCCAGCTCATAGTCGCCAAGATTTTTATAAATAATTCCAATATTTCCTCTTATACGAATTGCATCTGCCTTCATACCTAAGGTGTCCATCATTCCTAGGGCTCTGCTCATATATTCGAGAGCATGAGTATTATCACCAATGGACATATACAGATTACCGATATTTCCGTTAATAATCGCAACCTGACTGTATGCTTCGAGTTCTTCGAGTATCTTTGCCGCATCCTGCAGGTATTCCAGGGCTGTAGGGTAATCTGACATTCTCATGTACACCGAACCGATATTACCCGAGGCGCGGGCCACATTCTGTTTCATGTCGAGGCGTTCGAAGATATGTTTTGCTTGTGCATACTGCTTGAGGGCAAGTTCGTAGAGTGCCTGCTCGGTAAAAACAGCACCCAATGTCTGATACGCCATTGCGGTAAAAGCAGGGTATTGGTAGTGTTCGGACAATTCCGCTAACCGCTCCATCATCGGGCGTACCTCATCGAGCACTCCTTGTCTAAACAATATCCACGCAAGTGTATGGAGTGTGCGAAAGTAGATTTCAACATACTCCGGCTTTGGCTCAGCAAGTGCCGAAGAATCCTTTCGCTCCATAGACTCATGGCATGCCATAATTTCCGGTGATGCCAACACATGCCGGGCATGACGCTCGGCTTCTGCTAAATTACCTGCCTGACTTGCCGCGTCGGCTGATGCAAGGATTTTTTGTAATTCTTCGTGTGTCATATTGATTTCTCCAGAAAATAAGTCGTCATCAGTCCCTTGCCCTTGATGTCCATTTCACCACGCGCGGTGAAGTGAAAATCAGATTCTCCGACGGCTTGCACAAATGCTTCGGAACAGTGTATTTTACCCGGCAGGCCGTGGCTTTCCATACGACTTGCGGTATTGACCGCATCGCCCCATAAGTCGTACAAGAATTTATTCTCGCCTACTACTCCTGCTACGGCCGGACCGCAATGTAGCCCTATTCTTACCTGTATGTTGGGCACAGATTCAATCCAACTTCGGTCGCCATAGGTATCCGGAAAAGTCACTTCAAGATTCTCCATTACTTCCAGCAATTGCAACGCTGCATGTGCTGCCCGATGTGCGTGGTCTTCCTGGATAAGCGGCGCCCCTGCGACAGCCATATAAGCGTCACCGATCGTTTTGATTTTCTCGAGTCCGTACTCCCGCATCACACCGTCGGCTGCTTTGAAAATAGCATTGAGCAAATGGACAAGTTGTTGCGCTGAAACAGCCGATGCAAGTGGTGTAAAATCAACTATATCCATAAAAAACACACTCACCGACTCGAAATAGTCGGCGATGGGATTCTCGCCCTTGATGAGGCGCACCGTGATTTCTTTCGGCAGGATATTATCGAGAATTTTCTCTCGTTCCGCTGCACGGTTACGCTCGATTTCCAGATGTTTTTCTCGTTCGCCTGCCTGGCGGCGCTGTTCCAGGAGTATTGCTTGCTTCTTGGCTTCTTCGCTAAGTACCTCTTCTTTAATGGTATAGTAGTGCTTTAAATTCTGCTGTGATTCCTTCCAACGTTCTTCAATTTCATACAGTTCGGCAAGGTATTTATAAAATTCCCCCACATGCTGCTTGGCACCAACTTCCGTGCATAGTGCAATAGCTTTGAGCAAATAATCCTCCGCCAGGGCAGCATTGTATCCGTCAAAATTGGGTGTGGCGTAGGTGATTCCTATATTCCCGATACTGGTGGCAATGAAGCTTTTCCTGTCAAGATTTTCGAAAATTACGAGCCCTTTTTGAAAATACTCGAGCGCCTTTGGGTAGTCGGCAAGATGATTATACACGCTGCCAATATTGATAAGATTGATGGCTGCGCTGTCTATCTTACCGAGTGCCTCATTTAATGCCAGTGCCTTTTGCAGGTAGATAAGCGCCATCGGGTAGTCAGAAAGATTGAGATACACAAGCCCACAATTACCGAGATTAGCCGCAACACTCGAGGTAATTCCGAGCTCTTCGTTGATTGCCATTGACTCCTGTAAGTACATGAGCGCATTTGGGTAGTCTAACAGATACGAATAGACGACACCGATTTGTCCGAGATTCCTTGCATACCAATCTCTATTGTGTGTTTCTTGATTTATTGCCATTGCTTTTTGGTAATACTCCAGCGCTTTGGAATAATCGGAAAGCTGCTCATATACCATCCCAATATTATGGAGATTGCCGGCAATGCCGAGTGTGTTGCCGAGTTCTTGATGAATGCCAAGTGCTTTTTGATAACACTCCAATGCTTTGGGATAGTCCGCCAGATTTTGATATACAATCCCTTGATTACCAAGATTGACCGATATCCCGACGTAATCGCCGAGTTCAGCATACAATACCAGTGCCTTTTGAAAATAAACGAGCGCCATCGGATAGTCAGCAAGGCTCGTATAGAGCACCGCGATATTGGCAAGATTCTTCGCAATGCCGACTTGATTATTATTTGCTGTATAGACTTCCACTGCTTTCAGGTGGTATTCCAAGGACTTCGGATAGTCCGAACATTGATGATAGATACTTCCGATAAGATTCAACACAATTGCCCTGCATTCAGCAAGATTATGCTGTGTAGCTATTTCGAGTGCTACATGCGCAAGTGTAATAGCTGATTCATAGTTACGATTCCCACTTTCGGCATTCGCCAGTGCAACAATGGCATGGACGTTGAGCGTTTCAACGTCGCTCGCCCCCACTTCATTCGTATGGCGGAGTGCTGGGATCCCATCAAGTACTTCATGTGCGAGGCGTTCAGCTTCGGCGTAGTTTCCGCTTTTATCATGGTCATCCGCCTGCGCAAGCAGGGCGCTGAGCTCTTGGTAATTCATAGGGCTGCTTTCTCTAAAAAGTATGTTTTCATTCTTCCTTTGCCTTTGATGTCCATCTCGCCGCGCTCTTGGAAGTCGAGGGACATTGGGGACTCTAGTAACAGGCCGGGACCTTTTTGTAATGCCTGCTTGAATTCTTCACTGACATGAATCTTCCCCGCTTCGCCATGCGATTCCATCCTGCTTGCCGTATTCACCGCATCGCCGTAAATATCATAGGCGAGCTTTCCGGTTCCAATTAAGCCTGCTGTAATTTCTCCACAATGCAATCCTATTCTGAGGTGTACTTGTGTGCCCTTTGGCAAGTACTCGCGGATTTCTTGAGGCAATTCAATATCATCGAGCATGTCCAATGCCATGCGTGTAAGTCGTTCTGCATGATCAGGATACCGAACCGGTGCGCCGCAGACGGCCATGTAACCGTCGCCGATGGTTTTGATGCGTTCGCAACCATATTTGTCGGCGAGAGCATCGAAATATTCGAAGATAAAATTCATAAATCCAAGCACAACGGCCGGTGGTAAATTCGCCGACAGTTCCGTAAATCCAACCACATCGGCAAAGAGAATTGAAGCGCTGTCGAAATGATCGGCGATGCGGGTTTCGCCCGCCAGCACTCGAGTGGCAATGGATTTCGGGAGCGTTTTGTGGAGGAGTTCTTCGGTAGATTGTGCACGGGCGCGTTCAATGGCGAGGGATTTTTCCTGCTCGGCGGCTTGCCTGCGCTGTTCGGTCAGTTCCGCAGCTTTTTGGGTTTCTTCATTCAGAATTTCTTTTTCAAGGTCGTGATACTTCTCAAAATGATAGGCAAATTCCTCCCACCGTTTTTCTGATTTATAAAAATCGGCCACCATTTTGGTAGTTTCGGAGATGGAATGTTTCGCTCCGGTTTCCTCGATCATCGCAAGACCTTTGAGCAAATACTCCTCTGCTTTGACGGGATCATAGCCATCGAAATTCTGCTTGCCGTAGAGTTCTCCGAGATTCGCTATCTGGTCAGCAGCACCAAGCTGATCTCCGATTTTTTCGCGGATGGCAAGCACGCGGTTGTATTGCTCAACTAATGTTTCGAAGTCCGACATACGAAAATGAATCGTGGCAATATTACCAAGCACAACTGCGATAAACCCTTGCAGGTCAATTTCTTCCAGAATAACAAGTGATTGTCTGTAATATTCCAATGCCTGCTCGTACTCCAGGGCTGCGGCATACGCGTTCCCGATATTACACATTGTCGATGCAATACCTGCACGGTTACCAAGTTCCTGATGCCCTGCAAGTGTCCGGTTGTAATATTCCAACGCTCGTTTGTTGTCAGAAAGTTGACCGTAAATAATTCCTATGTTATTCGAGGCACTGATGATACCTTGTTTGTCGTTGTGCGCCTCATAGATTTCAAGGGCTTTCCCATTGGCTTCCAAAGCCAGATTATACGTTCCGAGCGAAGTATAGATATGTCCGAAGATGACGAGAATCCGAGCTTCTGATAGTGCATCGCCTTGATGCCGGAACATAGTCTGCGCAGTAGTGCAGTATTCCAGAGCGCGAACATAATCGGTACATATATGATAAATGAAACCAAGAGTCGCGATTGCTTTTGCTTCCTCCGTTGCGCTTTTGGCTTCCTTCGCAGCCGCAAGGGCTGATTCGCCTATCGGCAGTGCGTCGGTGCCACGTCGGCGGCGGGCAAAGGACTCAGACAGCAGGCGCAATGCGCGTGCTTTGAGAACATAAAGGTTGTCGTCCGAATCAGCAGGCATTTCCGATAGCGCCGCAAGTGCGTCATTGCACAGTTTTTCTGCCTGCAAAAAACCACCAATGTTGTTTTCTGCCTCTGCCCGGTCGAGCTGTTCATTCATTTTTTCGGTTGTCATTGCCTGCTCCTGTTTTCGAGGTAAAATGTTCGCATTATTCCTTTGCCTTTAATTTCCATTTCGCCACGTTCTTGGAAGTGAAAGGACGTAAAGGACATAAGGGACGATAAGGACAATGCGTGCATAAATTCCTCGGATACATGTATCTTCCCCGGTTCGCCGTGCGATTCCATCCTGCTTGCCGTATTCACCGCATCGCCGTAAATATCATAGGCGAGCTTTCCGGTACCGATCAATCCTGCTGTAATTTCTCCGCAATGCAAGCCTATTCTCAGATGAAAGTGCGTACCCTCCGGCAAATGCTCACGGATTTCTTCGGGTAAATGTATGTCCTTCATCATGTCCAAGGACATCAATGCAACCCGTTCGGCATGATTGGCATACGACACCGGCGCGCCGCACACCGCCATGTACCCGTCGCCGATGGTTTTGATGCGTTCGCACCCGTATTGTGCGGCTATTGCATCAAAATGTTCGAAGATAAAATTCATAAATCCAAGTACAACAGCCGGTGGTAAATTCGCCGACAGTTCCGTAAATCCAACCACATCGGCAAAGAGAATTGAAGCGCTGTCGAAGTGATCGGCGATGCGGGTTTCGCCCTGTATCACGCGGTCAGCGATGGATTTCGGCAAGGTTTTGTGGAGGAGTTCTTCGGTCGCTTGGGCGCGGGCACGCATGGTGGCGTGGGCGATTTTTTGTTCGAACTGAGCCGATTTTGCCAGAATACTCTCGCTCCGTACTGCTTTATCGAGGTGGTGATATTCCGTAAAATGACGCAGGGCCGATTCAAAATCCCCTTGACGTTGGTATAATTCTGCAAGAAGAGAATGCTGCTTGACTAATTCGACGGCTGCCCGGGGTTCAATGTCTCGAATTTTTTCGAATACTGCAATTGCTTCGAGCGTGTGCTGCACCGAGAGATCTACGCTCGCACCGGCGAAATTGTCGGTGGCATAGAGCCGGGCAAGATACGCGAGGGTTCGCCCTTCCTGCAGAGGATCACCCATGCGCCGAAGGAGAGCGAGTCCTGCCGTAAGTCGTTCAAACGACTCCTCATAGAGTTCCATCTGCCGAAGTAGATCTCCTAAATTTGTGTATGCATAGGAGGGTAAAGGAATCGTCGAACCCTGCTGCTCATAGATGGCAATTGAGCGCAAATACGACTCCCTCGCTTTCTCATAATTCCCGAGGCATGCATAGTTAAAGCCGACATTATTGTACATATCGCCGACATCACTGACGCACCCCAATTCATCATACAGCTGCAGGGATCGAAGGTTGTATTCAAGAGATTTTTCATGCTGCTGCAGGTCATCGTACATCGACCCTATATAGCAGGCAGTAATCGCAAGACTATAGAGGTTGCCAACCTTTTCGTGCAATGGCAGTGACTCTGCATAATAATCGAGCGCCTGCTCCACCTCCCCCTGCGAGTGATAATTCGCTCCGAAATTCGAAAGAATATTCGCTGTCATGCGATCATTGCCAAGCTTTCGACTGAGAGCGAGTGCCTGCGTAAAATATTCTTCGCTTTGGACATACTGTTTTTGGTGCATGTAGCCAATCGCCAAAATATGCAACGATCTGGTATGCTGCTCATCATTTCCTGTTTGCTTCGCAAGAGCCATGGCTGATTCGGCTGCGATGCGGCTCTCATCGAACCGTTGCATTTGGCGTTCAACCATTGCAAGATCGTTGAGAGCTTCAATGCGGAGAGCTACTATCTTCTCGTGCGGCGTTTGAGCATGTGCCTCCAAGGTATCGAGGGCAGCTAAGACGTTCCGTATCATGGGTTCGCCTTCGATGTAATTCCCACGTTCGGCTATTGTATATGCTTCTGCCAGCGTAGCGTTTAGTGTGTCTATGTCGATAGTATTCATGAATTGCTCCCATTTTCAAGATAATAGGTGTGCATTGTGCCTTTGCCTTTGATGTCCATCTCACCGCGTGGGACAAAACGGATATGGTGATGTTGCCGGGACAGGTCGTGATCTGTCCCGATGGTAAAGGCGCGCATAAATTCCTCCGATACATGTATTTTCCCCGGTTCGCCGTGGCTTTCCATTCTGCTTGCCGTATTCACCGCATCTCCCCACATATCATACGCGAATTTCTTCTTCCCTATCACGCCAGCTACTACTTCACCGCTGTGAATTCCGATACGTAATTGTATCTCCTCACCCGTAGAAATTGAACGGAATTCCTTCATCGCCTCCACCATTTCAAGCGCAAAATGTGCCATTACTTCTGCATGATCGTCACGCTGAACCGGTGCGCCGGAAACGACCATGTAGGCATCACCAATCGTCTTGATTTTCTCCAAACCATGCTTCTCGGCGAGCGCATCGAAGGTGCTAAATATTCTATCCAAACCTTCGACAAGCTCTTCAGGAGTAATACTTTGCGAGAGTTTTGTAAAATTGACAATATCGGCAAAAAGCACGGAAACGCTCGGGATTTTTTCTGCGATAAGTTTGGTGCCGTCGAGCATTTTATCGGCAATGGTTGGTGGGAGCACGTTGTGGAGGAGGTGTACCGTTGCCTCGTGCCGAGCACTAGCGGCGGCGTGGGCAATGGTGATTTCTTTTTCCCGTTCGGCAGCTTGGCGGCGTTGCTCCATGAGGTTGGCTTGCTTATGCGCATCCTCGCTTTGGACTTCTTTTTCGAGTGTGTAAAATTTCTTAAATTGAATCGAATGTTCTTTCCAACGTTCTTGTGTTTCGTATAAATCTGCAAGAGATTTATGGACCTGATATAAAATCTGTTTCTCGCCAATATCCTCTGATAGCGCAATAGCTCGCAGTAAGAATTCTTCAGCATTATCAGTATCATAGCCATCGAACTCCTTATTGGCATAGAGCTCGCCTATATTGCCGAGACTGGTTGCAATGCCAGATTTGCTGCCTATCTCCTCATAGATAGCGAGTGACTTTTGGAAATAGATGAGCGCTTGAGGGTAGTCCGAAAAATACTGATACACACCTCCTATATTTGAAAGATTGCTTGCAATGCCATTTTTGCTCCCTATCTCCTCATAGATAGCGAGAGCCTTTTGGTAATAGGTGAGCGCTTGCGGGTAGTCCGAAAGATTCGAATACACATTTCCTATACATGTGAGATGGATTGCAATGCCATTTTTGCTCCCTATCTCCTCATTGATAGCAAGTGCCTTTTGGTAATAGGTGAGTGCTTGAGGGTAGTCCGAAAGATTCCTATACACACTTCCTATAGTGCCGAGATTTCTTGCAATGCCAATTTTGCTCCCTATCTCCTCATTGATAGCGAGAGCCTTTTGGAAATAGGTGAGCGCTTGCGGGTAGTCCGAAAGATTATGATACACATTTCCAATATTTGTGAGATTTATTGCAATGCCATCTTTGCGACCTATCTCCTCAGTGATAGCGAGTGCCTTTTGGTAATAGGTGAGCGCTTGTGGGTAGTCCGAAAAATTCTGATACACAAGTCCTACATTGCTGAGATTGGTTGCAATGCCATTTTTAATTCCTATCTCCTCAAAGATAGCGAGTGCCTTTTGGAAATAGGTGAGCGCGTGCGGGTAGTCCGAAAGATGCACATACACAATTCCTATATTGCCGAGATTTCCTGCAATGCCATCTTTGTGACCTATTTCTTCATTGATAGCGAGTGCCTTTTGTAAATAGTTGAGTGCTTGCGGGTAGTCCGAAAGATACCAATACACATTTCCAATATTGCCGAGAGCCTTAGCATTGGTTTCCTCCGGGAGATTCTTCTTTTCTGCGAGGGCGAGTGCGGCACGTGCGAGGGTGAGCGCTTTCTCAAGATCGCCACGCCTCCATTTTGCAACTGAGAGTGTGATACGTGCCTCACAGTGGGTGGTATCTCTTTGTCTTGCTGTTATGATATCAGTAGATTCGCCTGTTTTTTCGAGCTCTGCCAGTAGTACACCAACAAGATTTTCAGCTTCATCGTAGTTGCCGGTGTTGTTGCATTCATTTGCTTTTGCGAGCAGGTTGTGGAGTGTTTCGTCGTTCATAGGGTTGCTTTCTGTAGAAAGTATGTTTTCATTAATCCCTTGCCCTTGATCTCCATCTCCCCACGCCGGATAAAGTGGAGAGACGGTGCATGCAACTGTAGAGACGGTGCATGCAACGTCTCTACGGCATGCTTGAATTCCTCGGTGCAATGAATCTTCCCCGGTTCGCCGTGCGATTCCATCCTGCTTGCGGTGTTGACCGCATCACCCCACAGATCATACAGAAATTTATTCTCGCCCACTACGCCGGCCGCGACCGGTCCGCAATGCAAGCCGATACGCACTTGTATTTCGGGTATGGTCTCAATCCATGATTTGTCACCATAATTATCCGGAAAAACAACGACGAGGTTTTCCATGACATCCATCAATTTCAACGCGGCTTGTGCTGCTCTTTGGGCATGGTCTTCCTGAACGATCGGCGCGCCTGCAACTGCCATGTAGGCATCGCCAATAGTTTTAATTTTCTCCAGTCCAAATTCTCGCATCACGCCGTCGGCGGCGGAGAAAATGGCATTGAGTAAATGCACGAGCTGTTGTGCAGTAATGCGCGAGGCGAGTGGTGTGAAATCCACAATGTCCATAAAGAGAATGCTGACGTTATCGAAGTGATCAGCAATTGGTTTCTCGCCCTTTATCAGGCGGGTGGTGATTTCTTCCGGCAGGATATTATTGAGGATTTTTCTCTCACTTGCGGCTGATGCACGCTCAATTTCTAATTGCTTTTCGCGGTCGGCCGCCAATCGGCGCTGATTCAGAAGATGTGCCTGTTTCTTCGATTCTTCTGAGCGAACCTCTGCTTTCAGGTCGTAGAACTTCCGCATATACGTCATCGCTTCCCAACGTTTTTCCTTCTCGTAGAGCTTGGCTAATGCCTCGAAAACAATAATGTTCTGTGCTTTCGTGCCGAGTTCTTCGTTCATCGCTGCCGCTTTGAGAAGATAGCTTTCGGCTTCCTTCGGATTATACCCCTCAAATCTTTCCTCGGCAAATATCTCCCCGATGCATCCGATGACAATTGACACACTGCGCCGGTTACCGATTTCCTCTGCCAGAGCAAGCCCACGGTTGTAATACTCCAATGCTTTCACATAATCTGCGCTGATAGCATACAAACTCCCCATATTATTTAATTGTACGGCTGTGCTTTCTTTGTGACCTATTTCGGTGCTGATGTCTAATGCTTTTTGAGAGTATTCCATCGCCTTGTCGTACTGCCGGAGTTCTTTGTACACTGACCCCATGCTACCCAATACCAGGCCGACGCCCCTTCTGTCGCCTATCTCCTGATTCATTGTCAGCGACCGGTTGTAGTATTCCAATGCAATATCGTAATCGGCAAGTTCTTTATACACAAGCGCTATATTCCCGATGTTCCGTGCAGCACCCCATTTATTGCCAAGCTCTTCAAAGAGTGTAAGCGCACGCGACATATACTCAAGCGCCTTCGGGTAGTCGGCGAGCCACATATACGTAATTCCCATGCTCCCTGTGGTATTTGCGCTTTGTGCTTTGTCGCCGGTTTGCTCACATATCGCAAGCGCGCGTCCGGCAAATTCGAGTGATTTATCATACTCACCGAGATAATTATATGTAATTGCGATATTGCTTGTATTCTGGGCTATGCCTCGTGTATTCGAGATCTCCTCATTGAGGGCAAGAGCGCGGAAAAAGTATTCCAATGCAGTTGAATAATCCGACTGATACCCATAGACATTGCCGATGTTTCCGGTGGATAATGCTATGCCTAATTTATCGTTAATCTGTGTATAACGTGCTAAAGCGTGGTGGTAATGCTCCAATGCTTTAGCATAATCCGAGAGAGTATTATACACATTCCCGATGCTCCCGTGTTGCGCGGCTATGGTGGCTATATTGCCGGATTCTTCTGATGCGGCAAGTCCACGGTAGAAGTATTCCAGCGCCGCGCTATTCTCCGAGAGGTTGCTGCTGATATTCCCAAGAGAATTAAGGGCTTTTGCCTCAAGCCGTTTGTTGCCGAGCTGTTCGGCTAGCGTGAGAACAGTATTGGCCATCGGCAGCACTTCACGCCCAAGTCCTTGCCGCCAGCACGATTCACATAAGGCAAGCAATACACGGCAGTGCAGTTCATTTTTTCTTTCGTCTTCAGCGGGGAACAAAACGAGAAGCTCCCGCGCCGCGGTTTCGGCAAGCTTGTAGTCTCTGCTTTCGATAAGTGCTTCAAGGACTTCTACTTTTGTTGTACTGTCTTCGTGAGTCATGCTTTCTCCAGAAAATAGGTGTTCATTATTCCCTTACCTTTGATTTCCATCTCCTCGCGCCGGATAAATTGTAGAGGCGTTGCATGCAACTGTAGAGACGTTGCATGCAACGTCTCTACGGCGTGTTTGAATTCTTCCGATACATGTATCTTCCCCGCTTCGCCATGGCTCTCCATCCGACTTGCGGTGTTTACCGCATCACCCCACATATCATACGCGAATTTCTTCTTGCCTATCACACCGGCTACTACTTCCCCGCTGTGAATTCCTATGCGTAATTGAATCTCCTCACCCATAGAAATTGAATGGAATTGTTTCATCGCTTCCACCATTTCGAGGGCAAAATGTGCCATCGCTTCTGCATGATCTTCTCGCTGAACCGGTGCGCCGGAGACGACCATGTAGGCGTCACCGATGGTCTTGATTTTCTCTAAGCCATACTTCTCGGCGAGCCGGTCGAATTCGCTGAATATTTCATCCAAACCTGCTACAAGTTCTTCCGGTGTAATACGTTGCGAGAATTGTGTAAAATTAACAATATCGGCAAAAAGCACCGATACGCTTGGCAGCTTTTCGGCGATGAGTGTCGTGCCGTCGAGCATTTTATCGGCAATACTTGGCGGGAGCACATTGTGCAAGAGTTGTTCGGTGGCTTGGTGTTTTGCATCGGCTGCGGCTTTCGCGATTGCGATTTGTTTTTCCCGCTCCTCAGCTTGACGGCGCTGCTCCATGAGGCCTGCTTTATTCTTGGCTTCGTCGCTCAGGATTTCTTTTTCTAAGGCAATGAATTGTTCTAAATATCTGTGCGCTTCCTCCCAGCGTTTTTCGTTCTTGCAGAGCTCTGCAAGCCATTGATACGCCTCGTATTCTACTTTTTTACTGCCTATTTCGCGGCTCATTTCGAGGGACTTGAGCAGGTATTCTTTTGCCTGCTCAGGGTTGTACCCGTCAAAATCCCGGGTTGCATACACTATTCCTATATTGCTGAGATTGCGGGCTATACTTCCGATGTTACCGGTTTCTTCAGAGAGGGTAAGCGCCTGCTGCATATACCCCAATGCTTGGGTATAATCCGAATGATTCAGGTACATACGCCAACCGATATTCGTAAGATTATTTGTCGTGAGATCTTTCATACTCAGCTCTTCAGAAATTACCAGCGACTGATGCAGATACTCCATCGCTGTCGTGAAGTCCGAGGCCCCTCCTATACCGGCGAGATTGATTGCAAGCCATCCTTTGTTACCGATTTCCTCATTGATCGCCATCGCTTTATGGAAATATTCTAATGCCTCACTCTTGAAGCCAAGCTCGTCGTACACCAACCCTATGTTATGGAGATTGCCTGCGATGCCAAATTTATTGTCGAGTTCTTCATAGATTTCAAGCGCTTTTTGGTGATATTCCAATGCTTTGGCATGGTCCGAAAGATTGTAATACACGATCGCGATATTGCCAAGAATGTTCGCAACACCCTCTTTACTGCCGAGTTTTTCGTCAATAGCCATCGAAGCATGGTAATACTCTAATGCTTTGGTGTAGTCCGATAGATTAAAATAGACAATCCCGATATTGGCAAGATTTCTTGACCGTTCTTCTTCATTGCCGAGTTCTTCATTCATCGCAAGTGCCCTATGCAAATACTCGAGCGCATTGGTATTGTCTGACTGCATTTGAAACACAGACCCAATGGCGTTCAGCGCTCTGGCTTTGTGGGCAAGTAGATTACGTTCTTCGGCAATAGCTAGGGCAGCACGGGCGAGGGTAAGCGCAGTATGAGTATCACCACGGAAAAAGTTTGTTCTGCTGAGTGTAATGAGCGCAATGCAGTGCAGCCCTTGAAGGCTATCTATCGTCTCTTCCGTCAGAGTATCTGCATAGCCGAGGAAGGATTCGACGTCATGCAGCACCTGTTTGGCATCATGTTCTCCTTCATCGAAATTGCCTTTTTTGTTGTGTCTTTCTGCTTTGTCAAGCAGGGATTTGAGTGATTGTAAGTTCATGTTTTCTCCAAAAAATAGGTGTTCATTGTGCCCTTGCCTTTGATCTCCATCTCCCCGCGTCGGATAAACTGTAGAGACGTTGCATGCAACGTCTCTGCATGCAAAGACGGTGCATGCACCGTCTCTACGGCATGTTTGAATTCCTCGCTCACGTGGATTTTCCCCGGCTCGCCATGCGATTCCATCCTACTCGCCGTATTGACCGCGTCGCCCCACAAGTCATACGCAAATTTATTCTCACCGATAATTCCCGCTACCACACTGCCCGAGTGCAAGCCGATACGAATCATTATGTTATCACCGGTACTTGTTTGATAATTATTCATGAGTTCGGCTACATCGAGCGCGAATAATGCTGTCCGTTCTGCATGATTTTCGGCAGCAATCGGGGCGCCGCAGACGGCCATGTAGGCATCGCCGATGGTCTTGATTTTCTCGAGTCCGTGTTTGCGGGCAAGTTGGTCGAATTGCGTGAAGATTCCATTGAGCATGCCTACCAATTCCTCGGCACTCACGCGCTGGGATAGTTTCGTAAAGCCAACGATATCAGAGAAAAATACCGACACATGTTCATGACTGTCGGCGATCGTTTTCTCGCCGTCGATCATGCGGTCGGCGATTTGTGCGGGGAGAATATTATGGAGGATTTTTTCCTGTTCCTGGAATCTGGCGAGCTTGACCTGGCGGTCACGTTCGGACTCTTCGACTTTGCGGCGGTATTCTAATTGTTCGGCCTGATGCTGTGCTTCTTCACTTTGCACTTCTTTTTCGGTGGCGTAGAATTTCTGAAAATATTCGGCGAATTCTTCCCATTTTTTCTCAGCTTTCAGAACGTCGGCGAGAGATTTATAGGTGGAGTAGAGGTCATGTTTTGCGCCAATTTCTTCGCTGATGGCGATTGAACGCAGGAAGCAGTCTTTGGCGTGCGCGGAATTATAACCGCTGTAGTTTTGATTGGCGTAGAGACTCCCCATGCTTGCAAGCACGAGAGCCATTGAAGATTTAATGCCTTGTTTTTCAAGCACATCGAGCGCTTCAATATAATAGTCGTATGCTTTGTCATATTCCCCGAGAGAATAGTACGCAGCTCCGGCATTGCCGGTATAGCGGGCTGCTTTTGACAATGCCCCGAGCGCACGATGAGAGGATAATGCTCGTAGAAAATACTCCAAAGCCGAATTGTATTCTCCAATTGAAAAATAGACGGAACCAATATTGCCAATGATGTCGGCGACCGTGGATTTGGTGCCGATTGCTTCGTGCTGATGTAATGCACGGTGATAATAGTCGAGCGCTTTGGGGTAATTACCGAGTTCGTAATACACAATTCCAATACTCATCGTCGCATTGGCCATGAAATACTCTTCGCCAATTTCCTCAAACACCGCAATCGCTCTCTGAAGGTATTCCAATGCCTTATCATAAGAACCGATTTGATTATAGACATTGCCGATATTGACAATCACCGCGCCCATATTTTTTTTATCACCCCGAATCGTATGAGCGTGCAATGCTTGGGCATACCACTCCAATGCCTTGTCGTAGTCACCGGCACTTTTGGCGACAATTCCAAGTAAATTATAGGAGTTGGGCTGTACATCAAGGAGATTGTATTTCTCGGCAATTGCCAGTGCCTGCAGTTCATACTCTATTGCCTGCTGTAATGCGCCGCGATCCTTGGCTACCATAGCGAGCACATGGAGAGCGCTGCAACGGAGCGTTAGGAGCTCGTTCTCCACGCCGTCAGCCTGCGGGAGAGCAGCCAGAATTTCCAGGGCAAGATAGTCGGCTGTATCATTATTGCCCTTTTTCACTTCATCATTTGCATGCCGGAGCTTGTCAGAGAGTAGTTGTGTCGTCATTCTTGTCGTTGTTGTTCTAAAAAATACGTTTTCATTGTGCCCTTGCCTTTAATCTCCATCTCCCCACGCCGGATAAACTGTAGAGACGTTGCATGCAACGTCTCTACGGCATGTTTGAATTCCTCGCTCACATGTATTTTCCCCGCTTCGCCATGCGACTCCATTCTGCTTGCCGTATTCACTGCATCGCCCCACATATCGTACGCGAATTTCTGATCGCCGATGACGCCGGCGATGACTTCGCCGCAGTGGAGACCGATGCGCACCTGCAGCGTATAACCTGCTATCGTAGCACCCTGCCGGCAGTATTCCTGAATTTCAGTCGCAAAATTCGCCATACGTTCAGCGTGATCTTCACGCGCGACCGGCAGACCGCAGACTGCCATATACGCGTCCCCGATGGTCTTGATTTTTTCAATGCCGTGCCGGAGTGCAATGGTATCGAAATGTTTGAATATTTCATTGAGTCCGGCAACTAATTGCCGGGCAGGAATGCGATGAGTAACTTCTGTGAAATCAACAATATCAGAGAAAAATATCGACACCGAACCCGCATAATCGGCGATCGGCTGTTCGCCCTTGAGCAGACGTTCGGTGATACTTTTGGGCAAAATATTATCGAGGATTTTCTCACGCTCTTTCTGCACCGCACTTTCCTTTTCATACTCGGCTGTTTTACGTTCTATCGCATACCGTTCTGCCTGATCTTTCGCCTCTTTGGACTGCACTTCTTTCTCAAGTGCATAGAATTTCTTGAAATATTCATACGCTTTCTCGAAGCTGTTCTGCACTTCATGCAGCGTAGCAAGTGATTTATAACTACCATACATTCCTTTTTTCACGCCAAGAGCAGTTTGCACGCCGAGCGCGCGCAGAAGATATTCCTCCGCCTTGGCTCCGTCGAAGAGTTCGAGTTCGGTATTGCCGTAAATTTCACCAATATTCGAGAGAATCGTTGCTGCCAGCGACGGCATCTGTAATTCTTCGGCAAGCTGCAATGCCTTGTAAAAATACTCCAATGACTGCGCGTAATTCCCATAGTCATATTGAATATTACCAATATTGGCAAGCCGGCGAACGATGCCGGCTCTATTGCCTAATTCCTCCACAAGAGCAAGCGACTGATGATAATGCGCCAGTGCTTCGGCGCTATCTCCGAGCTCATGATAGACATTACCGATATTCATCAGGCAGGTCGCAATCGACTGTTTATTCTCCCGCTGCCGATCAATTGCCAGTGCCTTTTGGTGGTATTCGAGTGCCCTCGGGTAATCGCCCATATCATCATACACATTGGCAAGACCGCTGAAAATTATACTGACAGAGTCAAGATTCGACCCACGTTCAACGAGCGTCAGCGCCTGCTGATTATACTCCAACGCTTGCTCATAGTCCCCGGTATTCCGACTTGTATTCGCCATATTGCCGAGAATCGTGCCCATCAGCGGCGTGTCCTCGTTCTGCTCCGCCACCGAATACGCCAGACGATAATACTTCATCGCCGCAGGATAGTCCGACATGTTCTCATACGCAGTGCCGCAATTGTTGTAATTGAGCGACTGCAAGCGCAGATTCTCGATTCCCTCGGCGATTTCCCTTGCCCTTACAAAACACTCAATCGCCTGCTGAAATGCTCCCGAACGCTGATGCAGGAGACCAATATTCCCGAGCGAAGCCGCCTTCCCAAATTCATCATTCACCTCATCAGCAAGGGATAAAGCACCGTCAAAGTGCGCGCGTGCCTGCGGGATATCGCCCGCATTCATCGCAATAAGTCCAAGTATTCTCAGTGCATTCGATGAATATGACTTGTCGGCGGCCTCCTGTGCGGATGCATAGACCTCATTAGCCAGAGTGAGCGATTCCCGGTGCTTACCCTGCAGGCGGAGTGCGTCGGCGATAATGAGTCGGGCGCGGAAGGCGACGCTGCGGAATTCTTCACCCGTGGCTGCATGCTCTTCCAGGGCAGTAAGCATCGCATGGCCACACTTCTCGGATTGGGTATAATTCCCGGCAGAGGTTGCAAGACCGGCAAGGCGGATGTATTCTTCGAGAGTAGTTTGTAGCATAACTTGTTGATAGGAAATATGGATGCTTTTTCTGTTGCTCTTGCCGTCTATTCATCGTGCAGGAATGACGCCGGAACTGAGGAGGGCGCCAAAATACCATTGATTTGCCAAACAACCGCGCATGTGATGTATCTTCTTTATTTTTCAAAAAGATATATTCACCGCACCCCACAAACAAATAAGCCGCTTTCGATAACGAAAGCGGCTTATTGACAGGTGCTTCTTGCTCGGGTGAACGCTGCAAATTTACTTGGACATACCGGCACGTTCGAGACATTTTGCGTACAGCTGCTGATATTCCGGTACTGAGGGGTCGCGCTTGAGGGCAGCTTTGTACTTCACGAGTGCGAGACTGTAAATTTCGTTTTGCTCATAGTAGGATGCCGTCACGATATCCGACCATGCGCTTGAGTCGCCGAGCTCTTTACGGATGGTCGTCGACTCGGACTCGATTTGCTTGGATTCTTTATCGGACAGCACGCGGAAGGAGTTGTCGGATACATTAATCCGTGGCTTGCTTTTGAGCTGTACTTTCCACTTGTAGAGTTTGCCTTTTTCGAGTGTTTTGGTGTCGAGGGAGTAGGTCGTCGCATCGACTGTCTCCGTGAGAACCGGATTATCCAGGGAGTCGGTAATCGTCAGAATTACCGCCGTGCTGCCGGCTGCCGAACTTGTTGCGTCGGTGGTGTTGTCTGCTTTGGACTGCGAACCCGTCATCGAACCGAATTTCGGCGTATCATCGCAGAATTTCCAGGCAAGCGTCACTTTACCTCCGAGAACATTCGTAAAATTCGGTGAGTCGAGGCAGAGCTTGTTGGTAGAATTCGACATCTTGCTCGTCGCACCGGTGAACATCATATTCTGCTGGAACCGCGCGTCTTTTTTATCGCCTTTGGTGAGTTCATCCATCACATATCCGGCGAATTTTCCGGCGACGCCGCTACCGCTTTGTGCTTTGCCTGCTAAGCTGCTTACGCTGAAGGTGCCGGGATTTTTGACTTCAATGGTCTTGCCGCTCGAGTGCACGAGAATGGCCATTCCGCCGGTCTCGACTTTGAGCTGATCCGTGGGCTGAAGCTGCACGCCGCAGCGCAGGGATTTCCACTCGGTGCCATCGCTTGAGAAGCTGGTACTGCGTGCCGTCATCACTCTCACCGTAGGTGATTGGGCAAACGTAGTAGTAGTGAAACACAGCAGTGCCGTCATGGATAGGAAGACTGCTACAGATAAATGCTTGATGTGTGTGTGCATGATGGTACTCTCCTGTTTTATGGTACTATAAAACGACAATTACTCAATAGATTCATAAAGGTTGTAATGGAATTTCGGCTTCGGGACTACGTACTTTTGTCGGCAATGTTCCACTTTGAACGATTATCGTCCAACCTCTTCTATGCGAGTCAACGGTATGATACTCTTATTGTTACGTTCTAATATACACAATATTTGTCAGTGTACGGCTTTACTTTTTTATTTCATAGTAATTTAAAGAACTTTTATCCTGTTCCGGACACCTGCTCCTGTGGACCTCCTTCTCAATTATCTATCCTTACTCTTCGAGGAAGCCTCGGGTTCTGCACTCATTACCGCAGCAGCGGCGAAAATGACCGTCTCCCTGCAAGCCGCCACCACGCCTCTATTCATCAACGACCATAAGAGTCCGACAGGATGAGCATCAGCATACGATAACCGGTTGCATCAAAGATGCTGAGCTCTCGGTGCCCACCTCGGCTCGTGGGCAGAAGATCACTCCGGGAAATCGTATGCGTGCTCGGATAACGATGCGTACTTCGCGTGCCGACCGGCTCAACAACCATCGGCAGGCCTCCCATTCTCATTGTTCTTTACGCTTGTTTCTATTACAATCACCTCTATTATTCAATCGTATCCTCAATAGTATCATAGAAATACATTCACCATCCCGAGGCAGGAATTCTATTGCAGTGCGCGCAGCGTGCCCCGTCAGGGCATTTTCCCTGTAATGCAGCAGAGCAAAACTATGAACTTACCGACAGATAGGCAACTGTTGATTCCAATGATTTTACAGTGGTTCATGCGCCTGCATCAAATAGAAAATTGACTGTTGTTTTGATTTTTCTTGAGAATACAAATCCAGGAATTGCGACCGGTGGCACGATGGCAAGGAAGGGATTCCGCCGGAGCGGCAAACGTATATCGCGGCTACTCAGCCGCGCCGGCTCATACATATCGGATGACGCCCTCCGGCCGCAGTACCTATGCATGGCTCCTGTGCGCGTAGCATGGGGGGGTATTACAGCTTGAGTTCGATAGCCTTGGCTACAGCCTGCGGACCCGAACTCACGTGTAACTTCTGGTAAATATGAGAGATATGAGAATTGACGGTAGAATAGCTCACATTACACTTATCGGCGATCATCTTGTAGCTCAGGCCTTGCACCAAATAGGAGAGAATTTCCTGTTCACGTTCGGAGAGCTGAAAATCCTGCCGCTTGACTTTTTCATGTTTTTTGCGGAAGACATTCAGCACATGATGCGCGACGGTGGGTGTCATCGGGGAGCCGCCGGTGGCCACATCGCGCACGGCTTCGATGAGCTTATCGGGAGAAATTTTCTTGAGAATATAGCCATCGGCACCGGCCATAATTGCATCGAATATCTTGGCTTCGTCATCAAAGACTGTCTGCATGAGTACTTTCACCATCGGCATTTCGCGACGTAACTGTATTAATGCTTCAATACCGTTGACATGCGGCATGTCGATATCCATGAGCACGACATCGGGCTTGAGGACCAGACATTTCTGCGCAATATCCCGCCCGTCTTCGAGAGCTCCGATGCATCGGAAGCCGTCGGTCGAATCGATGAGCAGATGCAGCAGCTCGCGACGGGGCTTGTTGTCTTCGACGATGATAACTGTGATATTTTTCATGTCCAAATATACTCAAAGTTTACATATTGATTTATCATTGTTTACAATGATTTTTCCGGTAGAATTTCGTCACTTAACCATCATTGATGTTATATTTCAAATTCGAGAACGATGCTTGTGCCGTTACCGACAGAACTGCTGATGGTGAGGCGTCCGGCAAGGTCATTGGCACGTTGCTGTAGGTTGCCCAGACCATTACCGCCCCGGGAAGCAGGAGCGTCCTCCGAGACGTCGGGGTGACGGAAGCCCTTGCCATTATCGGTGATGACAACGGTGAGCATTCGACTGCCGCGATTAGAGAAGCGAATTTCTGCACTCTGCGCCTGAGAATGCTTGGCAATATTAGTAATTGCTTCTTTGCAGAAGAGATAGAGATTTTTTCGCTGACTCATATCGAGACGGATAGTTTTGAGCGGTTCTGCGGCTTCGAGCGTAATGCGCGTGCCGAGAGGTTCCAGAATCTCGGCTGCGAAGGAAAAGAGCCGTTCGATTACTTTCCCGAGAGCGTCATTTTTAGTATTAATCGTCCAGACGATATCGCTCATTGCTTCCATCGTCGTCTGAGCATGCTCACCAATTCTGATAAGCAATGCTTTTGTGTCATCGGTCATTTCCGAGGACAACCGCAGCAGAATCGCCGATGACAACGAGATACTACTGAGTGTGCTGCCGATTTCATCATGGAGATCACGGGCGATGGAGTTTCGGAGTTCGTATATTTTCAAGACTTGACGCAGCCGATAACGGTAGAGCAAAAAACCAAGGACACACGCCAGCACACCACTTCCCCCATAAAACCACCAGGTACGCCACCACGGCGGTATGATTATGATGGTAAGCGTAATTTCCTCATTGCTCCAGACGCCGGAACTATTGCGACCCATCACATGAAGCACATACGAGCCCGGCTGCAGTTCGCTAAAAGCAATAGTATTATTTGATTCATTATCTATCCATGTGTCGTGAATGCCTTCCAGATAATATTTATATCGTTTTTGCCGGGGCTTGGAATATTCAAGCACCGCACATTCAATGGTAAAATATGCTTCGTTGTGCGCAAGAGTGATGGTACGGGCGTACGTGATCGGACAGGACAAAATATCAGGCCGACTGCGAAAACTGACGGAGTGATTAAATATCCGAAGGTCAGTAAATTTCAGCGGCGAGGGCTTGCCTTTTTGTAAGACAATCGCCGGATCAAAGACCGTGATATTCGTAATGCCGCCGAATACCAGTTCGCCGGAGCTCAGCGTTCCAAATTCATACCGGTTGAATTCAAAATCACCGAGCCCTGTTTCTTCGGTAAAAAGCACAATTTCCGGGACAGGACGCTCCCCCCGAATGTGTTCTTCGGGTATCGTCAGTGCGCAGATACCTTTATTGCTGCTGAGCCAGAGAGAACCGTTGGTATCACTGAGAACACCGTAAATCACGTTATTCGGCAGTCCGTTCTCTTCGGTATAATGTATGAATGTACCGGTTGAAAAATCGAGCCGGCAGACGCCTCCGCCATTGGTACCGACCCAGAGATACTTCGATGGATTTCGGGGGTCGAGGCAAAGAGAAAAAGTACAATTCTCACTCAAAGAAGCAGTATCACCCGGTGAATTTTGCCAGGTCTGCCAGCGTTGAGTTTTGGGGTCAAAGCAGAGAAGACCTTTGACGGTAGCGAACCAATACTTCCCCCTCGTATCGACGATACAATGGGAAATGAACCGGTATTCGACGAAATTGCTTTTTATGGGAAAGACAGCCCGATAGAGCAGCGCTCCGGTCGAGCAATCGAGTATGATGCACTCATACTGCCCACGAGAATTAAGTGCCGTCACACAGAGGTGGTCGTCCGAGGTAAGGAATTTATATACTTCAAGTTGAGCCTCGAGTATATCATACTCCGTGAGCTTATCCGTGCGCGGATCCAGCGAATAAAGACAGAGCCGTTTCGAGCCGGGGCGGTACTCGTGGAACCAATATTTCCCCGATGTGTCACGCTTGATATCGACGTCTTTTTTTCCTGCCTTTCCAATCATCAGATATCGCTGATGAAATCGCTGCCGCACCGTTGGTTCGGCTTGCGTGACAATGACCGCACCGGAATGAATAATCTGCGCATTCGAAGATGATGTCGCGTTGAGAACAATGCTCCGAAGCTTCGAATAGACCTTGAAATTCGCCTTCCTTGCATCATATTTCAAGGCGCCGAACCCACTGGTTCCGGTCCATACAATCTTCTCACGGTCAATACAGGTTGAGAGTGAGCGTAGCTGAAATTGCTCAGGATTACTGATTAATTTCAACGAATATGTATAAGGATTAAACAGATAAAATACTTCGCCGGTTGATATGCGAAAATTCCCCTGTACATCGCGAATCGGAGTCGTTACCCAATCAACGGTTGAGACAAAATCTGCCAGAAAATCGAAGCGCCTCGTGCTCCGATTCCAGCATCCTATCTCTCGATTTGTCTGAAGAAAAACGCTGTTCGTACCCATAATCTGCGACGCAATCGCAATATTCACCGACTCGGTCTTGAGTCCCATATCCGCGAGTGCGATCTGCTCCATGGTCCATATCCGTACATCCGTAGCATGCCGGCAAATATGCAGCGTATCGAAGTATAGTACCCACAGCTCGTCGTCGGTAATCATCGCCGTACGATTAAATCCCTTGCCGGTCAATGCCTCGGGGCTGCCGGAAAGATAGCGCGCATTATAATCAAGGGCAAGCTTGAGTGTAATAGAATGGTTACGCCTGTACTGTTCCGGCCGCACAGACCGTATGTCAAAAACATACAGGTCTCTCAGCATCTGCACCGAGAGCAGGTCGCCCGTCATGTCGAGTTTGCGTACTTCATTGCGAATCGGCACGTGAGCATCGGCAGGAAATTTTGCCGGATAAAACCGCTCGTTGACCTTATCGAAAATCCACAATCCTTTCGTGGTCGTTCCGAGCCAGAAATTCCCGTTATCATCTTCTAGCATTTGTGATACATAATTTTCCGGCAGCGAGAACTCATCCTGCGGATTATGCCGAAACACCGTAAAACGGTAGCCGTCGTATTTGTTGAGACCGTCCTTGGTGGCGAACCACAAAAAGCCTTCTTTATCCTGATAAATACAACGCACCATTCCCTGCGAGAGCCCGTCTTTCGTCGTCAGCATCTCGAACTTCAGACGCACCGAATCGGCCGTCATACCCGCACAGAGCGGCATGGCAGCAAGCAGCGTCGTACTGATAAAGCAGAGTACAATTCGTAAGTGCAGCACCATCAATTCGTGCTCCGGGTGAGAAAATAGGTATGCATTTTTCCTTTGCCTTTGATTTCCATTTCGCCGCGGGGAATAATGGTAAATGGTACATTATCACCGGTTAAGGGTGAATGCTTTCCGGCTAAGGGTGAACGATTATTGGACAATGATGAACCATCGTCTGTTTCTGCCATTACCCTTTCGCCATTATCCGTACACAATTCCTTGCGTACGACTATCAATTTCTCCAAAAATTCCTCGCTCACATGAATTTTATCTTCCTCGCCGTGCGACTCCATTCTGCTTGCCGTATTGACTGCATCGCCCCACAAATCATACGAGTATTTATTCTCGCCGATAATTCCGGCAACGACACTTCCTGCATGTAATCCAATCCTAAATCCCAGGTCTATCGGCACCGTAAATCGACGCTCAAGGGAGAAATCTTCGAGCATTTCGAGTGCGGCGAGTGCGGCTCGTTCCGCATGATTTTCATACGCAATCGGCGCGCCGCACACGGCCATATATGCGTCGCCAATGGTCTTGATTTTCTCGAGTCCGTATTTTTTGCAAATGGTGTCAAATCGGCGAAAAACAATGTCGAGAAGGTCGATGAGTTCACTCGCCGGAATTTGGGTGGACATTTTTGTAAACCCAACGATATCAACAAACAAAACACTCACATGCTCGTGAGTGTCTGCTATTTTTTCACCCTCAAGCAAGCGATTGGCGATGTTTGGCGGCAAGGTATTATGGAGAAGCTTTTTGGTAGCATTTGCTTCGGCACGTTCTACGGCAAGCGATCGTTCACGCTCGGCTTCATGACGTTTTTGGTGTTCAATTTCTGCCGTGTTTTTTGCGTTCTCGCTTCGCACTTCCTGTTCTAATGCATAAAATGTACGAAAATTCTCATCAGATTCCTGCCAGCGCTTTTCTTGTCTGAATACATCAGCCATTGCTTTATAGAAATCGACCAAGAGTGCTTTTGCCCCAATTTCTGTGCTGAGGGTAATTGCTTTCCGCAGGTAATACTCGGCCGTGTCTGCATTATAGTTTTTATATTCGTTGTTGGCAAAGAGTGAGCCGATATTCCCCGTAATGCGGGCAATCATTGCTTTTTCGCCGAGTTCTTCATGCGTGAGGAGCGCTGTGGTATAATATTCCAATGACATATCGTAAAAACTCAGTACCTGATATACATTTCCAATATTCCCCATCACGCGGGCAATTCCCGATTTTTCGCCGAGTTCTTGATAGGTAGAAAGTGAAATTTCCAGATATTCCAGGGCTTTGTCGTATATACCGAGTGAAAAGTACACCCCTCCGATATTGGCGGTCACGCCGGCAACGACTGCTTTTTCCCCGAGCTCTTCATGGGCGCGGAGTGCCTTGGTCATATATTCTAATGCCTTATTATATGAACCAAGAGAATCATACACGAGCCCAATATTCCCGGTCACGAGAGCCGCCGCAGCTTTTTCGCCGAGCTCTTCGTGGGCGAAGAGCGCTTTGGACATATATTCCAATGCTTTATCGAATGAACCAAGCGAATTATACACATTCCCGATATTGCCTAATACACGGGCAATTCCCGATGTTTCGCCGAGTTCTTCATGAGCCGCGAGTGCTTTGTTGTAATAGTCGAGTGATTTGCCGTACGAACCAAGATTCATATACACGGCACCCATATTTCCTGTGACAATGGCGACGCCTGATTTTTCCTTGCGTTCTTCATAAAGCGCAAGTGCTTTTGCCCAATAATGGAATGCTTCTGTATAAGTCCCGATTTTAACGTACGCTGTTCCGATAATATTCCAAATCTTCGGCTTAATTTCATGAAGACTATACCTCTCTGCTCTGTCAAGTGCTTGATTGGCAATAGAAAGCATTCTTTCAAAATTTCCGAGATTATACGAGGTCGTCGCTACAATCAGCAGAGCACGCACATGAATCTTCTGTTTTTCTATTTCTTTCTCTGCCCCTCCTACGCTTACCTTACTGATTATTTCATCGATAATACGCTCTGCTTTGTCGTAATTCCCATTCGATGTTTCTAGTTCAGCAAGGGTTATACTATCGGTAAGTTCTTCAATTTTCATGCGTTTTCCATAAAATATGTTTGCATTCTGCCTTTTCCTTTGATTTCCATCTCGCCACGTTCTTGGAAGCAAAAGGACTGAAAGGACGATAATGACAAAGCGTGCATAAATTCCTCGCTCACATGAATCTTCCCGGCTTCGCCATGCGACTCCATCCGACTCGCTGTATTGACCGCATCACCCCACAAATCATACGCGAATTTCTTCTTGCCTATCACGCCGGCGACTACTTCTCCGCTGTGAATTCCTATGCGTACTTGAATCTCTTCGCCGGTGGAAATTGAACGAAATTCCTTCATCGCTTCCACCATGTCAAACGCAAAATGTGCCATCGCTTCGGCGTGATCGGACCGCGGAACAGGCGCGCCGCTGACGACCATGTACGCGTCGCCGATGGTCTTGATTTTTTCTAATCCATGCTTCTCGGCGAGGGCATCAAATTCACTGAATATTCTATCTAATCCTTCGACAAGTTCTTCAGGGGTAATACGTTGCGAGAGCTTAGTAAAATTGACGATATCGGCAAAAAGGACTGACACGCTTGGAATTTTCTCGGCGATGAGTTTTGTGCCGCCGAGTATTTTCTCGGCGATGCTTGGTGGAAGTACATTGTGGAGTAATTCTTCGGTGGCCTGCAGCTTGGCATTGGCGGCGACTTTGGCGAGTTCGATTTCTTTTTCTCTCTCGGCTGCTTGGCGGTTGATTTCGATCACCACTGCCTGACGGGCTGCTGCTTCGCTTTTGACGTCATGTTCGAGCCGGTGATAGGATTTAAAATGAACGAGTGATTGTTCCCATTGATGGGTTGATTCGTAGAGACCGGACAAGAGTTTGTGATTTTCGTAGAGATTCCACTTGGCATCGAGCTGCTCGGTCATAGCGATTGCTTTGAGCAGATATTCTTCGGCTTTCTGGGGATTGTATCCCTCGTATCCCTTTATGGCATAGACATTTCCAATATTCCCGAGATTAATGGCTTCGCCGAATTTATTCCCGATTTCCAGATTAATTGCCAGTGATTGGGAATAATATTCCATTGCTTTGGAGTACTGCTGCACGTCTTTATAGACATTCCCTACATTCCCGATTTGGGCGGCTTCGCTGGTTTTGTTGCCTAGTTGCCGGAACAAATCAATGGAGATTGTATAATACTCGAGCGCTTTGTCATACTCGCCGGTACTCGAATAGATCACTGCAAGATTACCGGCATTGATGGCCGTACCGGAGATATTCCCGAGGAGTTCATACCCGGCCAATGCCTGATGTAAATACTCAAGCGCTTTCGGATAATTTTCAATTGCCCAATAGACGAGACCAAGGTTGCCGAGATTCCCGGCAATAAGTGCATCATCGCCTGCCTGCTCGGCAAGGGAAAGTGCTGTTGCATAGCATTGCAATGCATGGGGATAATTTGTGAGAATTTCATAGCATGTGGCCAGATTCCCCACGGCTTTTGCTTTGATTCCATCGCTGCACTCCTGCGACACAGAGGCGACGCTCCAAGCCAGTTCGGCCGGCGGGAGCGATTCTTTGGTCATGCCGCGCTGCCAGTAGGATTGTGACAATGCCGTCAGAATGCGCGCCCGGAGGTCGGGCCATTGCTCGATGCCGGGGTCTGACGCGAGCGCCATGCACAACGATTCGGCCTCTGCAAATCGCATGGCTGCGTTGTGTTCTTCGATTGTTTGTGTCGTTTGTCGTGCCTGTTCTATGGTCATGGAGATTACCTTCTGCCCCTCTGCCAAGGATAAGTAGCTTTTTTATTATGAATGAGTTATACCCGCTCACTGCGCGCTCCGGCAGATACCTCAAGGATTCATTCCTCTTGGCACCCCGTAGGCGTTTTTCTATTCATCTTTCGTGCCATGATTGTAGCGTTTTTCGAGAAAATAGGTATTCATTATGCCCTTGCCTTTGATTGCCATCTCGCCGCGTTCTACAAATTTAAAGGACGGAAAGGACTTAAAGGACGGTATGGACAAAGCGCGAACAAATTCTTCGGATACATGGATTTTCCCCGGCTCGCCGTGGCTTTCCATCCTGCTTGCTGTATTCACCGCATCGCCCCAGAGGTCATAGGCGAATTTATTCTCACCGATGATTCCGGCTACGACCGAACCTGTATGCAGGCCGATGCGGAACCCAAAATTATCGGGCAATGGATATTGGTCGTCGAGTTCTGTTTTTTCAAGCATTTCGAGGGCGGCGCAGGCAGTGTGGTAGGCATGATGTTCACTAGCAACCGGCGCTCCGCAGACGGCCATGTACGCGTCGCCGATGGTCTTGATTTTCTCGAGGCCATGCTTCTTGCAAATCATATCAAAACGGGTAAATACCGTATCGAGAAGGTCGATTAATTCACCCGCCGAAAGCTTTGTCGAAAGAGTTGTAAACCCTACAATATCAACGAATAACACACTCACGCTTTCATGAATATCTGCGATTCGTTTCTCTCCTTTAATCAATCGTTCGGTGATGGTATGCGGCAAAATATTACCGAGAATTTCATCGGTAGCTTGCGCGCGGGCGCGGGTAACGGCGAGGGATTTTTCACGTTCTGCTTCGCGGCGCTCGTAGGCGAGCCGGTCGGAGAGTTTTTTGGCATCTTCATTCTGCACTTCTTTTTCAATATCATGGTACTGCTTGAAATGGTAGGACTGCTCCTTCCAGCGTTCGGCACGTTCATAGACAGCAGCTAAAAGATGATGCCCTTTATACAGCAGTTGTTTTGCATTGAGCTCTTGGCAGAGAGCGATCGCCCGGAGCAGGATTTTTTCGGCTTTGGCGGTATTTTTATTTTGAAATTCTTCCTTCGTGTAAACCGTTGCAATACTTATCATCAACCGGGCGGCACCGAGCTTCGCGCCTATTTCTTCATTGATTTTGAGAGATTGTTCCAAATATTCAAGCGCCCGATCGTATTCTCCGAGCGATGTATAAATACTGCCGATATTTCCGATATTCGTTGCCAGCGGCGCCATACTCCCGAGCTGCGTATGGAGCGCTTTCGACTCTTCAAAATACTCAAGAGCAGTGGAATACTCCTGACGTAAGGTATAGACTCCACCTATACTTCCCAAAAGTCTTGCTATGCCCTGACGTTCGCCAAACTCTCTATAGAGCGCCAGTGATTGTAAATAAAACTCCAACGCTTGGGAATACTCCCCTATTTCCTGATAAACAATTCCGATATTACCGGTAAGCTGAGCAATCCATATTTTGTTTTCCAGCTCTTCCTGCATAGCAAGAGCCCGAAAATAGTATTCGAGTGCGCGCTCGTAGTCACCGATTTCTACATAGATAACCCCCATATTCCCGATACTGTGCGCCACTTGCGCACGATCGCCATGTTCGTCGAAGATTGCATGCTCACGCTGCCGATATTCGATGGCATTGGTATAGTCGCCCAAGGAGAGATACACACTGGCCATATTTCCGACCACAATGGCAATGAAGTATTGGTGTCCCCTTTTTTCCTGAATCGCAAGTGACTGTCGGTAATTCTCCAAAGCCAGCCGGTAATCACAAAGGTAATAATACACATTACCGAGGATGTTGTACGCTTTGCCGATGAGGAGGAGGTGTTCGATGTCGAGAGCAAGAGCCAGCGCCTGCTGCGTGATGCTGATCGCCTGCTGAGAATCAGCCCGACGATAGCATGCATCGCCGATTATCAACAATGCCCGTGCCCGGAATTCTTTCGCCTTATCCGCCATGGATATACCATCATCGGTCATTGAGTCCAGAGCAGAGAGTATCACGTGAGAGGCGGCTTCGCCTTCGTCCAGCCGTCCATGTTTGCAATGTTCTTCTGCGAGCAGTAGCTCATGTTCGTAGTCTTCAAATGTCATAACTTGTCGTCGGAGTAATTATAGAGATGAGGAATTGACAAGAACATTCTTCAATGTTCGGAAGAATTGAGGAAGGTACGTCGTCTGACACGAGTATCGCTCTTTTGAGCGATACCGATGAATCCGCATTCACCGCCGAGAGATACGGCGAGTCATATTCCAATTCAGTACATGTGAGTACAAATTACCATAGATTTTTCAAACATGGGCAGGCAGGTGGTATCTGGTTGATTTTTTTAGGAAAATACGTGCGCGTTTCCCTTGCTTTGGAATTCTATCACGAGGCGGTCGGCATATTGGAAGGACAAGAAAGAAAGCAAAGGACGATGATGGCTGAAAAGGAGAAGGTCAATATTGCCGTATTGTTATAGATTTCTTATAAGTAGTTCTACTTTGGCACATTACTTCAAGCACTAGAAGAGGACTATACGAAGAAGTATGAAAACCTTAGTAGCGCATGATTCGGACCTGAACGACAACCTTATTTTTATACAAATCAGGCATCATCCATTGTAGAAATGGATACAATAAGGTAATAAGGTTTATGCTTTGCGTGACATTTTTCTACTAAGGTTTATCATATTTTCCTATAATCGTAAAGTGCCAAAGTAGAATTACCACTCAGTTTTCATCATCCGCCAAGCTCTGCAGGATGATGAAAAAGGTTTATCATATTTACCTATAATCGTAAAGTGCCAAAGCAGAATTACCACTCAGTTTTCATCATCCGCCCAGCTCTTCAGGATGATGACATTTGCTTCTGTTGTTCGCTCCTAATCCCCGCTATATTCCTTGAGAATTTTAACAATATCTCCCTGTGGTCGGATACCGAGCTTCTTGCGTATCGTCGAACGGTATTTCTCGACCGTACGATCTGATATGCCGAGCGTGATGGCGATTTTGGGGGACGAAAGATTCATTTGTAACAGCGCGCAGGTCTTGAGTTCGCCGTCGCTCAGCGCAGGATATGCCGCTTTGAGGCGTTCCATAAAACCGCCATAGACGGCACGGAGTTGCATCATTACCACGATTCGGTCTTCCTCATCGCCGGCCCTTTCATCGAGGAGCTCCATAACGCGATAGACAGCCCGCCGACTTTCGCCGTTTGTCAGTGCCATTGCTTCTTCCAATTTCGTGGATATTGACCGGATAAATTGATTTTTTTGAACCAACCGTTCGATGAAACCTTCGAGGTCTTTTTTCATGAGCCGTAATTCCGTGGCTAATTCTTCGGCTTTCAGGCGCTCAATTTCCATATCCCGTACGGCGAGTTCCCTCGCGCGCTCTTTCTCGGCTATTTTCTGCATCAGGTCAAAGCGTTCGGCTGATTTCTTGGCTTCCTCGCTGAGAACAATTTTCTCAACTTCATGATACTGCTTGAAATACTCAAATGCTTTTTCCTTATTGCCGGAGTTTTCATAGAGCGTAGCCAATTCCCTGCATGCCTCATATTCCTGCTGCTTTTCGCCGTATTGTCGGGCGAAGGCGAGTCCCTCTTCTAAGCAGGATATGGCCTCGGCTTCCTTGCCCTGACGGGCGAGTACTGCGCCCATTCCGACTAGATTATCCGATATAAATTCATTGCTTTTCAGTACTTCTCTCCGCAACTCCAGCGCCTTTTGAAAATACTCTATCGCCAGTTCATCCTCGCCCATTCCGCGATACGTATGTCCGAGACCGACGAGCCAATAGCCTTCCTGACGCTTATCACCTACCTGCTGAACGAGTTCCATCGCCCGGTCGAACCATTGGAGTGCTTCGGGGTAGAGGCCGAGTTCTTTGTGGAGAAAGCCGATATTACCCGAAAGTCTGGACATCGAAGTACGTTCCTCTAATTCTTCATGCAGCGCAAGAGCTTTTGTAAAATACTCTAGTGCTTTGTCATTCATGGTGAGCGTGGCGTACGCGATACCGATATTCCCTAACTCTGCAGCAATTCCGGTACGTGACCCTATCGATTCGTTCAATCTCAGCGAACGTTCATAGTATTCAATTGCTTTATCATAAACTCCTTGGTGGAGAAAGATATTAGCAATAGTATCAGTGCTACGGGCAGCATTCGGCAGCTCTTCTAATTCTGAAAACAGCTCAAATGCTCTGGATGCAAAGTCTAATGCGCTTGTATATTCTCCGGTATTAAGGTACACAATAGCTATACTATTCATCATATTAGCGCAGAGTGAGAGCTTGTTGAATCGTTGATGCAGTTCAAGTGCTCGGAGATGATAGTCCAACGCCTTGGCATATTCACCTATATTCGAATACACATTGCCGATATTTCCGGCCATCACGGCGACGGATTCTTCCTCTCCCAATTCCTCATGCAGGGCGTATGCCTTCTCGAAGTACTCCAATGCACGAGTAAAATTACCGGTTGAAAAATAACCGATTCCGATACTGTTCCATGCTTTGGCCGTAAACGTCCGCAGACCGAGTGTTTCTGTCAGTACGCTCACTTCCTCGGCAAGCATCCGTGAACGGTCATAATTTCCACGATTGCGGGCTACATCCGCGAGCGTGAGTTGGGCATTGGCATAATCGGCAGAGTCGGGTGCGACGCCGGCGCAGATGCCGAGGGCCAGCGATTCTGCTTCATCGAGATTCCCTTTAGTAATGGCATCCAATGCCTTGGTCATCGCCTCAAAAATTTGTGCTGTTGTCATATACTTTATCCTTATGGTACGTATTCTATGAGCTATAGTATATACTTAGTTACGTTGCGGGTGCTGTCCATGGCTGTTGCGCGCGGCCTCCATAAAATACGTTCTCATCTTCCCCTTGCCTTTGATATCGAGCTCGCCTCGCTTTTGGAAGGAAAAGGACAGAAGGGACTGAAGGGACGAAAGGGACGATTCTGGTTGTAGAGACAGGTCGTGACCTGTCCCATCTGCGATGGCGGTTTTGAGAGCCTGCATAAATTCCTCGGATACATGAATCTTCCCTGCCTCTCCGTGGCTCTCCATCCTACTCGCCGTATTCACTGCATCGCCCCATAAATCATACGCGAATTTATTCTTGCCTATAACTCCCGCGACTACTTCTCCGCTGTGTATTCCGATGCGTAATTGTATTTCTTCACCGGTAGAAATTGAACGGAATTCCTTCATTGCTTCTATCATTTCAAGTGCAAAATGTGCCATCGCTTCGGCGTGATTTTCACGCTGAATTGGCGCGCCGGAGACGACCATATACGCGTCGCCGATGGTCTTGATTTTCTCCAAGCCGTGCTTCTCGGCGAGCGCGTCGAAGGTGCTGAATATTCTATCTAATCCTTCCACAAGCTCTTCCGGAGTAATACGTTGCGAGAGCTTGGTAAAATTAACGATATCGGCAAAAAGCACCGATACACTTGGAATTTTCTCGGCGATGAGCGTGGCGCCGTCAAGCATTTTATTGGCAATACTTGGCGGGAGTACGTTGTGGAGGAGTTGTTCGGTGGCTTGGTGTTTGGCATCGGCTTTTGCCTTCGCTAGTTCAATTACTTTTCGCTGCTCGCGGATGGCATCTTGTTTTTTTACTTCCTCTACATTTACTTCATCTTTAAATGCAATGTGCTTCTTGAAGTGAACCGCAAAGTCTTCCCAACGCTTCTCGTGTTCGTAGAGTTCAGAGAGAATTTTGTGAAACGTAACCAAATTAGATTTCTCTCCTATCTCAGTGAAGATCGCCAGTGCTTTCAGCAAAAACTCCTCTGCTTTCACCGCGTCAAAGCCCTCAAACTTTACTTGAGAGTAGGTCGCACCGATGTTGCCAAGCAATGATGCCACTCCCGACTTGTTGCCAAGCTCTTCATCTATCGTGAGTGCGTTGCCGAAATACTCTAATGCCTTGGGGTAGTCGAAGAGATTCAAGTGCACATTGCCGATGCAGCCAAGATGCATTGCAACTCCCGCCTTGTTGCCGAGCTCTTCCGCTATCGTGAGTGCCTTGCCTAAATACTCTAATGCCTTGGGGTAGTCGGAGAGATTCAAGTACACTAAGCCAATGTTGCCAAACAACATTGCTTCTCCCTCCTTGTTTCCGAGCTCTTCATATATCGTGAGTGCCTTGCCGTAATACTCTAATGCCTTGGTGTAGTCGGAGAGATTCCAGTACACTAAGCCGATGTTGCCAAGACGAATTGCAACTCCCGCCTTGTTTCCGAGCACTTCATCTATCGTGAGTGCCTTGCCGTAATACTCTAATGCCTTGGGGTAGTCGGAGAGATTCGAGTGCATGATGCCGATGTTGCCAAGATGTCTTGCAATTCCATGCTTATTGCCGAGCTCTTCATCTATCGTGAGTGCTTTACTGCAATACTCTAATGCTTTCGAGTAGTCGGAGAGTCTCCCGTACACATTGCCGATGTTGCCAAGTGTTGCAGCTATGTTTGCTTTGTCAGCTATTTCCTCGCTTAAAATCAGTGCAGAGTTGTAATGCTCAAGGGCTTTGGGATAGTCGCCCCGCCGCCATGATAGGACGCCGAGTAAGCGGTTTGAGATGGCGCGGAGCGTTGATTGCGTCAGTTGTTGTTCGGCGTCACCTACATCGCCTCCTTCCCCGGAATCCTCCTTTGCGGCGGACGCGGGGAAGGAGTCGAGATGTGCCAGTACTTCATTCGCCAGTTGCTTGGCTTTGTCATAGTTGCATCTATTTAGTTCTGCGTCTGCTTGGGTTAGCAGGGATTGTAGTTGTTCGTTGTTCATGCTTTCTCCAAGAAGTATGTTTTCATAATTCCCTTGCCTTTGATGTCGAGCTCGCCTCTTTCTTGGAAGCAAAAGGACAGAAGGGACTGAAGGGACGAAAGGGACGATTCTGGTTGTAGAGACAGGTCGTGACCTGTCCCACCGGCGATGGCGGTTTTGAGAGCCTGCATAAATTCTTGGGATACATGGATCTTCCCCGCCTCTCCGTGGCTCTCCATCCTGCTCGCCGTATTCACTGCATCGCCCCATAAATCATACGCGAATTTCTTCTTGCCTATAACTCCCGCGACTACTTCTCCGCTGTGTATTCCGATGCGTAATTGTATTTCTTCACCGGTAGAAATTGAACGGAATTCCTTCATTGCTTCTATCATTTCAAGTGCAAAATGTGCCATCGCTTCGGCGTGATTTTCACGCTGAATTGGCGCGCCGGAGACGACCATATACGCGTCGCCGATGGTCTTGATTTTCTCCAAGCCGTGCTTCTCGGCGAGCGCGTCGAAGGTGCTGAATATTCTATCTAATCCTTCCACAAGCTCTTCCGGAGTAATACGTTGCGAGAGCTTGGTAAAATTAACGATATCGGCAAAAAGCACCGATACACTTGGAATTTTCTCGGCGATGAGCGTGGCGCCGTCAAGCATTTTATTGGCAATACTTGGCGGGAGTACGTTGTGGAGGAGTTGTTCGGTGGCTTGGTGTTTTGCATCGGCTTTTGCCTTCGCTAGTTCGATTACTTTTCGTTGCTCGCGGATGGCATCTTGTTTTTTGGTTTCTTCTATATTGAGTTCATCTTTTATCGCAATGTGTTTCTTGAATTGTTCGAAGGCATCTCCTAATCGCTTTTCGTGTTCGTATAGTTCGGATAAGGTTTTGTGAAATGCAACCAAATGTGCTTTCGCTCCAATCTCTGTACTAATCGCCAGAGCTTTCAGCAAATACTCCTCTGCCTTCGCCGCATCAAAGCCCTCGAACTTTACTGTAGAGTATGTCTCGCCGATGTTGCCAAGACGTATTGCAACTCCTTTTTTGTAGCCAAGTTCTTCATCCTTCGTGAGTGCTTTTCCTAAATACTCTAATGCCTTGGTATAGTCGGAGAGATTCCAGTGCACTATGCCGATATTGCCAAGATGCCTTGCTATTCCCGCCTTGTTGCCGAGCTCTTCATCTATCGTGAGTGCCTTGACGTAATACTCTAATGCCTTGGGGAAGTCGGGAAGATTCACGTGCACAGTGCCGATGTTGCCAAGATGCATTGCTATTCCCGCCTTGTTACCGAGCTCTTCATCTATCGTGAGTGCTTTGCCATAATACTCTAAAGCCTTGTGGGCGTCAGAGAGATTCATGTGCACCAAGCCGATGTTGCCAAGATGCCTTGCAACTCCCGCCTTATTGCCGAGCTCTTCATCTATCATGAGTGCCTTGCCGTAATACTCTAATGCCTTTGGGTAGTCGGAGAGATTCCAGTGCACAGTGCCGATGCCGCCAAGATGTCTTGCAACCCCCGCCTTGTTACCGAGCTCTTCATCTATCGTGAATGCCTTGACGTAATACTCTAATGCCACGGGGTAGTCGGAGAGATTCCAGTGCACAGTGCCGATGCAGCCAAGGTGTCTTGCAACTCCCGCTTTGTTGCCGATCTCTTCATCTATCGTAAGTGCCTTGCTGTAAAACTCTAATGCCTTGGGGTAGTCGAAGAGATTCCAGTGCAAAGTACCGATGTTGCCAAGCGTTTTGGCTATGCCTGCTTTGTCAAATATTTCTTCGCTTAGGTGCAGTGCAGAGTTAAAAAGTTCAAGGGCTTTTGGGTAGTCGCCTTGCATCTTATATACCCCACCATGTATGCAAGTTGCGTTGGCGCGGAGCGTTGATTGCATCCGATGTTGTTCTGTGTAAATCCCATCTCCGCCTTCCGCCGAATCCTCCTTTGCGGCGGACAAGAGGAAGGTGTCAAGATGTGCCAGTACTTCATTCGCCAGTTGCTCGGCTTTGTCGTAGTTGCATCTATTTAGTTCTGCGTCAGCCTGGGTTAGCAGGGTTTGTAGTTCTTCGTTGCTCATGCTTTCTCCAAGAAGTATGTTTTCATAATTCCCTTGCCTTTGATGTCAAGCTCGCCTCGCTCTTGGAAGGAAAAGGACAGAAGGGACTGAAGGGAAGAAAGGGACGAATGTGGTTGCAGGGACAGGTCGCGACCTGTCCCACCGGCGATGGCGGTTTTGAGAGCCTGCATAAATTCTTCGGATACATGGATCTTCCCCGCCTCTCCGTGGCTCTCCATCCTGCTCGCCGTATTCACCGCATCGCCCCATAAATCATACGCGAATTTATTCTCGCCGATGATACCGGCTACCACGCTTCCGGTGTGGAGACCTATACGAAGGCCTATTTTCTCGCCTGAAGGTGTGTGGTAATGTTCCATAAAATTTGCCACGTCAACGGCGAATGATGCCGCTCGCGCTGCATGGTCTTCCACGCGCACCGGCGCGCCGGCGACGGCCATGTATGCGTCACCAATCGTCTTGATTTTTTCCAGACCATGCTTCCGGGTGAGCTGGTCGAACTGTGAAAATATGCCATTGAGAAGAGCTACTAATTCTTCGGCGGTTACCGACTGTGAGAGCTCTGTAAAGCTGACGATATCCGAGAAAAATACCGATACCTGCTGATATGACTCGGCGATCGTCGTCTCGCCCTGTACCATACGTTCGGCTATTTGCGCAGGAAGGATATTATGGAGAATTTTTTCCTGTTCCTGAAAGCGCGCGAGCTTGATTTGGCGGTCACGTTCCGACTCTTCTATCTTCCGGCGATGCTCGAGTAATTGCCCCTGCTTGGTGGCTTCTTCTGACTGCACTTCTTTCTCAAGAGCGTGGTAGTGCTTGTAATAGTCGAGGGCACGGGTGGGGTCGCCCTGAACGGTATAAATATTTGAAATCCCCCAATAAACAGCGCTTTCAACATCTCGTTCACCGGTCTCTTTTGCCAAAGCAAGTGCTTGATTATAAAAATCTAAGGCTTCGTCCAGCTTTGATTGTGCATACTTTATTTCTGCCATGTCATACAGTGCCGATGCCACGCCTTCTTTGGTCTTCAATACCTGTCGACGATGATGGAGTGTTTGTAGCACCCCTTCCTCTGCTTTTTCAATATTCCCACGTTTATATTCAAGATTTGCAATTCCATGCATCCAGTAACCCGCAGGTCGGAGAGTACCGAGCTCTAAGCTGAGCTCAAGTGCACCTTGTAAATACTCGTATGCGGTATCATAATCTCCGATAGCCATATAGGCATTTCCAAGATTTCCTAATACTATTGCTTGGCTTCCCTTTGTACCCAACTCTATACTTAAAGCCAGCGCTTTATGATGATACTCAAGCGATAACGTGTTATCTTGCAGTGCCTTATAGACGCTCCCTATACTATCGAGGATAGGAACTGAACTAGCTTTATCTGCATGACTCAATATTTCAAGCGATGCTGCATAATATTCTAATGATTTTTTGTAGTCTGCCAGTTGCATATACAAACTTCCAATATACCCTCGTACTCTTGCCTGAGGCAACTTTGCACCAAGTTTTTCATTTAATTCAAGAGCTTTTGTAAGAAATTCGAATGCTTCTCCAAACAAGACAAGTTGTAGATACACCAGACCAATACATCCTATAACATATGCTTCATGAATTGTATTACCTTCTCCTTGAAAAATAGCCAGTGATTCTTTATAATACTTTAGCGCATTTTCTAACTGGCCTGTGAGAAAATATACATTTCCTATACCAGAAAGAGTATAAGCAAGCATCGTTTTTTGGTCTTGCTCTTTAAATGTGGCCAACAATTCAGTATAACACTCCAAGGCCTTAGAATACGAGCCAAGCATATAATATACATCGCCAATATCTTTGCGAACTTTTGCTATTGACAGCGTATCTTCAAGGTCATTATACATTGCAAGTGCTTTTCCGTAGAATTCAAGAGCAGCATCATACGAACCTCGATGATAATACACTCTTCCAATCATACATAGCGAATTTGCAGTGCTTTTCTCAAGATTATGCGCCGTACTGTGAGCGTATGCCTTTTGTGCATTCAAAAGTGCTTGCTCAAATGTACCTTGCATTGCTTCAGCAAATGAAATCACGAGTAATACCCTTATACGCACCTCCTCAATATCTACCATTGACATCGTGGAATTTGAAGAAATATGGTGTATTTTTTGCATTACCTGTGTTACTATCTCTATAGCTGAAGAGTAGTTACCCATTATGTTTAGTTGTTCAGCACGTAGTACTTCATCTTTCAGATTTTTACTTTCACTCATACCCATACTCCTCATTATATTCCTGAAGACATTCATTAATATTCCCCTGCGGTTTTATTCCGAGTTTTTTGCGAATTGTCGCGCGGTATTTCTCCACCGTCCGATCGGACACGCCGAGCGTGATGGCGATTTTTGGGGTTGTCAGATTCATCTGTAATAGCGCGCAGGTCTTGAGTTCGCCGTCGCTCAGTGCAGGATACGCTAATTTCAGTCGCCCCATAAAACCACTATACACCGCACGGAGTTGCATCAGCACCATTGTACGCTCTTCCTCATCACCGACTCGTGCGTCGAGCAGCTCAATCACACCATAGACGGCCCGGCGTCCCTCTCCTCCGGCAAGCAACATTGCATCCTCAAGCTTTATTGAGACCGAGCGAATAAATTGATTCTTCCGAATTAACCGCTCGATGAGTTCTTCGAGCTCTTGCTTCATCCGATTAATTTTCTTGGAGAGTTCATTGGATTTCAGGCGTTGGATTTCGCTGTCCCGCACGGCGAGCTCGCGGGCGCGCTCCTTCTCGGCTATTTTCTGCATCAGGTCGAAACGTTCGGCCGATTTCTTGGCTTCTTCCGACTCGATTTCTTCCTTTATAGCATGATATTTTTCCACCATGTCGAGCGCTTCATCGTAGCGCTTGAGAGTACGATACAGAGAGCCGAGCTGTTCGAAATTCTTCATCAGACTGCTCTTGGTGCCAAGCGAGGAATTGATTACGACAGCTGATACCAACAAACGTTCAGCAAGCTCAGGATTATATCCCGAGAATTTCTCCTGAGCATAAATATTGGCAATATTTCCCCGAAGCTTGGCGGCATCATTTTTCATCCCGAGCTCTTCATGCAGTTCGAGGGCTTTGGTATAATATTCCATCCCTTTTTCAAATTCGCCGATGTGTACATAGACGAGCCCAATGCTTCCCGTAACGCTTGCAACGTCGGTTTTCATCGAATACAATTCATTCAATTCGAGTGCTTTACGTAAGTACTCAAGTGCAGCTGTATAATTCCCGAGATGATATTCGGCGAGTCCGAGATTGCCGGTGACAATCGCGACGTCCGTTTTCATACCGAGAGCGGTGTGGCGTTCGATGGAACGGTGAAAATATTCAATTGCCCTGCTATATTCTCCGAGTGAACCGTAGAGATTACCAATATTACCGAGGAGTGTAGCAACGTGGCTATCCATCCCAAGCAGCTCTAATTCATGGAGCGCCTCCGAAAAGTAGCGCATTGATTGTTCGTAATTGCCTAATATGCGGTAGAGAATACCAATATTTTTTGCCACACTGGCCATTGCACCTTTATATCCCAACTCTTTGTTTTTATCGTATGCTATCAGCAGCGACTCAAGTGCCTGAGCGTTCTTTCCGAGCTTTGCATAGACAATTCCGAGGTCTCCCATGAGACTGGGAATTAACCATACATCCTGAGTATCCCGAGAAATTTCTAGTGCTTTCTGCATGGTATCAAGTGCCTGTTGATTCTCACCTACCTTACTGAATACAAGCCCCTTGCTGAGTAACGCTTGCGCATAGTGCGTTTTCTCGCCATGGATGTCAAATGTATGTGCAGCCGCAGAGAAGTGTTCATGAGCAGCATCATACTCACCGATTGCACTGTAAATATTACCAAGCAGGTACTTGATTTTTGCCATCTGCACTTCATCGTCGAACGGCTCACAATCGGTGCGGAGTGCGAGACAATGCTCAAGCGCCTGATCATGCATTCCCTTGCGCCACAGGCAGACACTTTTCATGCGCCGGGCTTCGAAGCTTGCAGCAGTTATCTGCTGCCGGAGCACAGGATCATGTACCCCCATCAATGCCCCCTCTGTCTGCTTCATTGCCTCGTCTGCAAGCTGCTCGGCTTTGTGAAAATTACCTATCCTTTCCTCATGCTGAGCTTGCTGATTGATATGTTCTATCTGCCGTATCTTCATGTATTCTCCCATTGTACTTCGTAGTATATGTAAGTTACCAAAAACATTTTATGTATCACCCATACTTTCCTACCCTACTTACATTGCAATATGTTACACGGATGGAATGAGGGCTTATTCTTTCATTATTTTCTCTTGGCAGTAGCAAGGAAATTCCATACAGTCTAGCGAAGCCACGATAAAAAAATAGAGCTGTGACTCACCGTGTTTCACAGCTCTATTGGTCATCGTAGCATTCCGCACGATGCTCCTTTTGTCCTTAATTCCGCACAACACCGAATACCAAATCGGCTGCACCGAGGTCGATAGGGTTAGCAGTAGGATTATAGACTCGGATGGTAATTTCATCGGCAGCACTGACAAAGACCGAACCAACGATAAGATCACCGAATCCTCCGGCGCGATTCATCGAAACGGCGTCGGTCGTCAGCACACCGGTCACCGCCACGACGATATTGGCAAATGCACCGGCAGCAACTTCGGCAGGATCATTATTTGCGACCGATACCTTGAGTGTATTAGTAGTCCAGGTGAGCGTACCATCGGTAGCAGCACTCATCACCTGACCTGTTACGGAAGGAGCCGATGATGGTAAGGTATAGGTAATATCAGCACTTTGCGTTCCTGCTTTGAATGCTGTGTAATTCGTGCCTGCCGGAGGGAATGTAATATTTGTGGAGGATTGAGCTTCGTAAAAACGAAGCTCATGCGCCGTTCCATCATTCGAGCCAAGCCATAGATTGACATTACCAAAGAAGGCAGTTTGTGGGGTAGCAATTGACATCGGACGTGTTGCAACCGTGCTGGTACTTCCTAAGAATCCAACACACGAGTTGGCACCCGCGGCAAAAGTCAAGCCGCCGCCGCCAAGAATCGATGAGAACCGACCATCGTTAGAATTGCCTTTACCACCGGCTACTACCGCCCAGTCGCCTGTACCTGTAATAGAATTACTTTCACCACCGCCGATGAATGCATGATCGCCGATGATTTGATTGGACCTCCCGCCGGCAATAGTAGAATAGGCCGCAGCTGATCCGTTGATAGTATTCGAATGACCACCGCTGATAGTCGCCCACTGTTCGGTATTGATATTATTATGTCCACCACCTACTGTTGCATACGGACCTGAGGTAACATTATCGCTACCGCCAGCGATTACACTATAGGAGCCACTTGCGACACGTGTTGCATCGGCGGTACGGAGCATTTGCCAGTCCACGGCATTTGTTCCACGGTCATTACCGCCGGTGACTGCATTATCGGGTAAAGTTGCCATCAGCGCGCCGGTACCTTTGGGACTCAGCACGAGTTTGATATTTGCTTCACTACCTGTTGCCTGCAGTACATGCGCCGGGATAGTAGCATTGGGATTGGCAACAGTACGGCTTTCAGTGAAGTATGTGAGTGCCCCACCGCCGCCGGTGTTATCGGCAGCTGGTGCCCATGCCGAACCATTCCACTTGATGACTTGACCGGTGGTTGGTGCGGTTGTATCAATAGCTCGATTCAGTAACTTCGTGACTTTCGTGCTGTGTATTCCACCGGTCACATCTCCCGTAAGACTGATTGGATGAGCAGCAGCCATTTCCAATCTTCCTTTAGGGCTTACGATAAACGATACCGTAGCAGTATCAGCACCGTATGTATTTTCTGTGACACCGGTATAGCTTAAATGTTCGTCTGAAACGCTTTGAGGAGGAAGGTATATGACGCCAAAACTTTCATGTATATCGGTAATACGACCTGTACTATTAACGGTAATAACCGGAAAAGTAACACTTCCTAATGCAGATGCATCACTTCCGTATGTACCGGGCGTCACGCCGGTTGGGGCTAGCAACTCATCATCGACAGTGCTGTCCGTGAGTAAGTATCTTGCCTCAACAGGAAAATTAGCAAGTTTGGAAAGTGTAACCGATCCATCGGCTATTTTTTCGAAGGTTATAGAAGAATCTGCAATCTGATAGGTTTTCACAGCACCGGAAGCGATGCTCGGATTCGGATAACTTCCTGATAAATCGCCACCTGCACTGCCACTTGTTGTTGGGGTGGTCCAGCTTAAAACGCCATTGCCATTGGTGAAGAGGACCTGTCCATTGCTGCCGTCGGCATTCGGGAGAGTCCACGTCACGTCACTTGCGATGTTGTTCGGTGCTTTGAAACCGACATAGTTGGCGGTATTGGGGAAAGGTGCGTAGGAATTATACTGATATTGCTCATAAAATCGTAGTGATCGGGGGGTATTATCATTACTTGCGAGCCACAAATCTACGTTCCCGAAGACCGCAGTGTTCGTTGCTGCCACCTCCATCCGCACCGTGCCACCGAACTGCGGTTGCGCAAGATAGCCGATGCTGCTGCTGCCGGTCATGGTGAGTTGTGAACCTCCTAGAATCGTCGTCCATGATGCTGTCGGTTCAATAGTATTATGGTCACCGCCTACGATCACCGATGCACCACCCTGAGTATTATTACCATACCCCCCGCCGACGACAGACCACGATCCGGACGCTGTATTCCCCTGTCCCCCACTGACGGTAGCGCTGCTTTGGCTCGCCGTATTTTCCATACCGCCACTCACCGTCGAATACTCCGCCATTGCACTGTTACTCGTACCACCACCGACTGTCGATACCAAGCCATGAGCGGTATTAATCGTACCACCGGACACCACGGCGCCTAGTTCATTGGCAGTATTCGTATATCCGCTTAATGTTGCCGAATAATCAGCACTTGCGGTATTGTCTTCCCCACCGCCGACGACTGATTTGATGCCCGATGCGACCATTGCTGCATCCGAACGTACCATTTGCCAGTCCACGGAATTATCACCGCGTTTGTTACCGCCTACAGTCGTATTATCAGCTACCTGCGATGTGAGCGCGCCGGTGCCTTTGGGGGTAAGAGCCACATCTACATTTGCTTCTGTATTTGTTGCTAATAACTGTACCACTGGAACGGTTGCATTCGGGGCGTCAGTTGTAACAGATTCTGTGAAATTAGTCAAGCCGCCGCCGCCGGTATTATCCGCTGCCGGTGCCCATGCCGAACCATTCCACTTAATGACTTGTCCTGATGTTGCGCCTGCTTGGGCGAGCTTTGCCATCGTGACATTAGTATCTGTAATTTCAGCACTTCCGACGGCGCTTAATACGGCAAGTCCGCCGAGACCGAGATTCGTGCGAGCACCACTTTGAGTTGTCGCGCCGGTTCCGCCATTGGCGAGGGCGACGGTACCGGTGACATTGGCTGCATTGCCCGAGATATTTCCACTGATTTTCGAACCGCTGATACCGCTCGCTACTTTGGCGTCTGTGATGGCGCCGTCGGTAATTTCTGTCGTGCCGACGGCGCTTAATACAGCAAGTCCGCCGAGACCGAGATTCGTGCGGGCGCCGCTTTGAGTTGTCGCACCGGTTCCGCCATTGGCGAGGGCGACGGTACCGGTCACGTTCGCTGCATTGCCGGTAATATTACCACTGATTTTCGAACCGCTGATACCGCTTGCTACTTTGGCGTCTGTGACGGCGCCGTCCGTAATTTCTGTCGTGCCGACGGCGCTTAATACGGCAAGTCCGCCGAGACCGAGATTCGTGCGGGCGCCGCTTGCACTTGTCGCACCGGTTCCGCCATTGGCGAGGGCGACGGTACCGGTCACGTTCGCTGCATTGCCGGTAATATTTCCACTAATTTTCGAACCGCTGATACCGCTCGCTACTTTGGCGTCTGTGACGGCGCCATCTGTAATTTCTGTCGTGCCGACGGCGCTTAATACGGCAAGTCCACCGAGACCGAGATTCGTGCGGGCGCCGCTTTGAGTTGTCGCACCGGTTCCGCCATTGGCGAGGGCGACGGTGCCGGTCACGTTCGCTGCATTGCCGGTAATATTTCCACTAATTTTCGAACCGCTGATACCAATGGCTACTTTGGCGTCTGTTACGGCGCCGGCTGCGATACTCGGATTCGGATAACTCCCTGATAAATCGCCACCTGCGCTGCCGCTTGCTGTTGGAGTAGTCCAGCTTAAAACGCCATTGCCATTGGTGAAGAGGACCTGTCCATTGCTACCATCGGCATTCGGGAGAGTCCACGTCACGTCACTTGCGATGTTGTTCGGTGCTTTGAAGCCGACATAGTTGGCGGTATTGGGGAAAGGTGCGTAGGAATTATACTGATATTGCTCATAAAATCGTAGTGATCGGGGGGTATTATCATTACTTGCGAGCCACAAATCTACGTTCCCGAAGACGGCAGTGTTCGTTGCTGCCACCTCCATCCGCACCGTACCACCGACCTGCGGTTGCGCAAGATAACCGATGCTGCTGCTGCCGGTCATGGTGAGTTGTGAACCTCCTAGAATCGTCGTCCATGATGCTGTCGGACCAACTGCATTGAGTTCTCCGCCGACGACAACGGAGGCACCGCCATGGCTCTGATTGCTATTACCTCCGGATACGACGGATGCAAAACCGGACGCATAATTTTGCAGTCCACCACCTACCGTTGCTCCGCTGCCACTTGCTGTATTATCGGCACCACCGCCTACTGCCGAGTACTCTGCTATTGCGCTATTAGCAGTGCCACCGCTCACCGTTGATACCGTCTGACTGGCTATATTAAACGTTCCCCCGGATACTACAGCGCCTGCCTCGCCGGCTGTATTCCCAATCCCTCCAGATACGACTGAATAGCCAACAGCGGCGGTATTGTCCTCCCCACCGCTGACGACTGATTTGATGCCCGATGCGACCATTGCTGCATCTGAACGTACCATTTGCCAATCCACGGAATTTTCACCGCGTTTATTACCGCCTGATGCGGTATTATCTGCTACTTGTGCGGCGAGCGCGCCGGTGCCTTTTGGGGTGAGAGCCACATCGACATTCGCTTCTGCATTTGTTGCCAATAGCTGTACGACAGGAACACTTGCATTCGGGGCAGTAGTCGTAACCGATTCTGTGAAATTGGTCAAGCTGCTCCCGGCATCATCGGCTGCCGGTGCCCATGCCGAACCATTCCACTTGATGACTTGTCCGCTTGTTGCGCCTGCTTGCGCGAGCTTTGCCATCGTGACATTTGCGTCGGCAATTTTAGCACTCGTCACAGCAGCAGAAGCGATACTTGGATTCGGATAACTTCCTGATAAATCGCCACCTGCGCTACCTCCGGCCGATGGAGTTACCCAACTCAGCTCGCCATTCCCATTGGTCGCAAGCACTTGCCCGGATGCACCTGCCGACGGCGGAAGCACGAGTGTATAATCAGCAACTAATGCATCGGGTGCTTTCAGTGCCACATTTTTGGCAATCGTCGAGGGGTATGCGCCGGCAGCGTTAAGATTATTACTAAAGAGTTTCAAGGCACGGGTGGTGCCGTCATTGGAGGCAAGCCAAAGGTCTGTATTACCAAAAACTGCTACATTCGGCGTGCTAATCGACATGCTGCGTGATGCGGTGTATTTGAGGTATCCGATAGAATTAGCTGCGTCAGCCGTGAAAGTGAGTCCGCTTCCACCTAGGACGACGGAGTAATTTCCTGCAGCAGAGTTATTCCAACCTCCGAGCACGGTACCGTATTGTCCAGCAGCGGAGTTTGAATTGCCACCGAGAATACCTCCGTACACGCCGATGACAGAATTATCATTTCCACCGGCGATTACACCATAATTAGCTGATACTACATGTGAATTTCCCCCTCCGATGACAGCATAGTTTCCGCTGACGACATTGATACTTCCACCACCGATGAACCCGAATTGTCCACTGATGGTATTATCTTTCCCACCGCCAATTGTACTGTAGTAGTCGGAGATAGAATTAGAGTACCCGCCGCCAATAAACCCATTCCCCCCATTGACGGTATTGGTACTCCCTCCGGCGATGGCACCCCATCCTGCCTGTACTTTGTTCGTAAATCCACCGGCAATGGAGCCATGAGCTCCGGTAACGTTATTGAGCTGCCCGCTACCAATAAATCCATAAGTGGCAGATACTGTATTAGTATTCCCACCGGCAACCGTTCCATTCGCAGCGAGCACTCTATTCGTAAATCCACCACCAATCGAGGCATATAGTGCGTTGACAACATTGCCTTTACCTCCAAGAATGGCATTGTAATTATTCACATTCAGAGCAGATGCTGAATTCACATCACCGCCGCCAACAAAATTTGGTGCACCAAAAGCATTTGCTAGCGTTTTATCGCCACCCTTTAAGCTCGTAATCAATGCCGGTGACAACTTGTCGGATGTGATACTCCCGTCGGCAATTTTCGCCGTCGTAATCGCTCCATCGCTCACCGTCTCCGCCATAAGCGAATAGGGCACCGACGTAAGAGGCAGACGCAAGGCCTCGGCACCACCGTTATAGCTAATCCCCACAAAATACTGCCGGTCAAATTTCACCGACGCAGGTATCGCCACGCGCTCGCCTATGGCCAGATGAAACAAACCGTCTTTCAGCGGCACCAAAAACTCCTCTGCATGAATCGGCATCCCACCTATGGCTTGCGCATAAAGCCGCACGGTAATAGTATAAACACCATCGGCAATCGGCTTCGACGCACGGTCAGTAAGCACTCCCTGAACAGTAAATGAACGTGGCACTTGCTGCGCCGTTGCTGAATATACCCCACACACTACGATGAGGGACAGGAAAAATCCAACCAAAAATCTAGAACGGAAAATCATACCTTACTCCTTGAAATAATTAGAATAATAAACACGTATTTTCAAGGCGCAAAATAAAAGTCACCGAAATCTGCCAAGGTACGAAAAAGGTACGACGCATCTTTTTTTTTCCGGAGTGTGGATATTTCCCCCAAAATAAACTGTTCAGATATTCTCTTTTCTCCACCTCGAAGCCCCTCATGGTGACCTCCGCAATTTTTCATTTGGAAACCCGACAATATTAGTCGTATTTTTGCAGTTCGAAATCCGACTAAAAAAGTCTTGTTTAAAAATTTCCCCTTTCTCCCCCATGCTCAGATTGTCCAAACGCGTCGAATACGGCCTCATCGCCATGCAACATATCGCAGGACGCAGCGGCGCCGTCGTCCCGGCAAAGGAAATTTCCGAACAGTACAATATCTCCCATGAATTACTCTCAAAAGTACTTAATTCACTTTCTAAGTCGGGATATTTAATCTCCTTACAAGGTGTGCAAGGCGGATATATATTAGCACAAACTGCCTCAAGAATCAGCGTTGCCAATATTATCAATGCCGTCGAAGGCCGCCAAAATTTAGTCGAATGCACCGTCACGGATGATGGATGCTCCTGCAAAACACAATGCACGATCAAAAATCCTATGGAAAAATTACAAGCAAAAATCGACGATGTCTTTCAGTCCATGACCATCGCCGAAATGATTCAGCCAACAATTCTAGCATAAAATCTCTGCGCCTTTGCGTTAAAAAAATATGGTAAGTAATTGAATACTTCGACAAGCTCAGTCTGACGGAACTTTAAATATAGACTAGCGACTTACAGACTAACGACTTACAGACTTATAGACTTACGACTTACGACTAAAAAAACTTACGACTTACGACTAAAAAAACTTACGACTACTCTTAACTTTATAAAAAAAACAACATGGAAACAGGAATGGCAATCCTCGATGAAGTCGTCAGCCGTGACTACCAATACGGTTTTGTGAGCGACATCGATCAGGAAATCGCACCCAAAGGTCTCAGCGAAGACGTCGTACGCATGATCTCGGCCAAGAAAAACGAACCCGAATGGATGCTCGAATGGCGCCTGAAAGCGTTTCGTCACTGGCTCACTATGCGCGAACCCAAATGGCCGAATGTGCACTATCCGCCGATTGATTTCAATGATATCAGCTATTATGCCGCACCAAAAGCCAAGACCGATGCGCCAAAATCACTCGATGAAATTGATCCGGAATTACGCAAAACCTTTGATAAACTTGGTATTTCCCTCATCGAACAGCAGCGCCTCTCCGGTATCGCCGTCGATGCAGTGTTCGATAGCGTCTCCGTCGCCACCACCTTCAAAGCCAAGCTCGCCGAAAAAGGAATTATCTTCTGTTCGATGAGCGAAGCAATCAAAGAACACCCCGAATTAATCCAAAAATATATCGGCTCGGTCGTGCCCGTGAGTGACAACTTCTACTCCGCGCTCAACTCCGCCGTCTTCAGCGACGGCTCCTTCTGCTTCATCCCCAAAGGCGTGCGCTGCCCGATGGAATTATCAACCTATTTCCGGATTAACGCCAAAGATACCGGACAATTCGAACGTACGTTAATTGTTGCCGAAGAAGGAAGTTATGTGAGTTACCTTGAGGGATGTACGGCTCCGATGCGCGACGAACATCAGCTCCACGCAGCAGTCGTCGAAATCGTAGCACACGCGAACGCTGAAGTAAAATATTCGACAGTCCAAAACTGGTATCCGGGTGATAAAGATGGCAAAGGCGGGATTTATAATTTCGTGACCAAGCGCGGTATTTGCCTTGGGAATAATTCAAAAATATCGTGGACGCAAGTCGAGACAGGTTCGGCAATTACATGGAAATACCCATCGGTAATTCTCAAAGGTGACAATTCCATCGGTGAATTCTACTCCGTCGCCGTGACGAACAATTATCAGCAGGCAGACACGGGTACCAAGATGATGCACATCGGCAAAAACACCAAAAGCCGGATTGTATCGAAGGGAATCTCCGCCGGCAAGTCGCACAACAGTTACCGCGGACTCGTGAAAATCAACAAAACAGCAAGCAATGCACGGAATTTCTCGCAATGCGACTCGCTGCTGATAGGCGACCGCTGCGGGGCGCATACATTCCCGTATCTCGAAGTAAGTAATAGCAGTTCCATGGTCGAGCACGAAGCCACGACCTCCAAAATCGGCGAAGATATTTTGTTCTATTGCAACCAACGCGGCATCCCCACCGAGGAGGCAATCGCCCTCATCGTCAACGGCTATTGCAAAGAAGTAATGAATCAATTACCGATGGAATTCGCGGTTGAAGCGCAGCGGCTCTTGGCTGTATCGCTTGAAGGTAGTGTCGGGTAGTACATTTTTTAACGCAAAGGCGCAAAGATCAGGTTGTAAATCGTTCGTGTATTTTGTGTGTAAAATTTCAATAGCAGGACAGATTTTAACACAAAGGCACAAAGTAACCACAAAGGACACTACCGGATTCGGATAGTGAACTTTGTGAAACCTTCGTGTGCTTTGTGTTTAAAAATTACATAGCAGGACAGATTTTAACACAAAAGCACAAAGTAACCACAAAGGACACTACCGGATTCGGATGGTGCACTTTGTGAAACCTTCGTGTGCTTTGTGTTTAAAAATTACATAGCAGGACAAATTAAAACGAAAAAGTCAGGGAAAATCAGCGTTCAAAATAACTCTAAACAACATCAGGAACATCATGCTCATCATTAATAATCTACAGGCATCGGTCGAAGGAAAAGAAATTTTAAAAGGAATTAATCTCACGGTGAATGCCGGTGAGGTACATGCAATCATGGGACCCAACGGTTCGGGGAAATCGACGCTCGCCTCCGTTCTCGCAGGACGCGCCGACTACGAAATCACCGGCGGCGAAGTACTTTTTGACGGCAAGGATTTACTCGACATGTCGCCGGAGGAGAGATCGCACGAAGGCGTGTTTTTAGCGTTCCAATATCCGGTAGAAATCCCGGGTGTTTCCACAGCAAATTTCCTCAAAACTGCGCTCAACGAAGTGCGTAAATATCGTGGTGAAGAGCAGTTAGACGCGATGGACTTCCTGAAATTAATGAAAGAAAAAGCAAAACTCATGGAAATTGACATGGCGTTTCTGCAACGTTCGCTCAATGAAGGGTTCTCCGGCGGCGAGAAAAAACGCAATGAAATTTTCCAAATGGCCATGCTCGACCCAAAGCTCTCGATTCTCGACGAAACCGACAGCGGACTCGACATCGACGCACTCAAAATCGTCTCCAACGGCGTCAACACGCTCCGCTCGAAGGACAACGCCTCGATCGTCATCACCCACTACCAACGCCTGCTCGACTACATCGTTCCCGACTTCGTGCATGTGCTCTATAATGGACGCATTGTAAAATCCGGCGGCAAAGAGCTCGCGCTTGAACTTGAGGCGAGAGGGTATGATTGGGTGAAGGAAGAGGCGAACGGGTAAGTAGAACCGGATATTCTCTATCTAACCAAAAGCACCAATGATGCGATTTACTATTCCAATTTTCTTTCTTTTTGCGGCTGCTGCTACAACGCTCGCTCAAGTAGTATATGAGCCGCAAATACTGATTTTGGCGCCGAATAAGACTAAGTATGACAAGGTATTTACGAAGGAAATTCAATCAAGGAATAACGAGCTAAAGCAACTTTCAAAAAATACGGAACTTGTACGCGCAGGCAATCCTCAAAGTACAGAGGATAAGGATTCAAATATTCGAATATCCACTCAAAGTGCATTCACGTTTTATAATTCAATAGACTTCTTCAAATATACAAGTTTAATTATACATGGATTTCTCACGTATAGCTTTACCGAACGATTCCCGAATTTACTCATACGACTTAAGGATACTAAAAGTAGTGGTACAATACATGACTTACGGAAGCAATCGACCCTTGAGAACCTACAATACGTTGTGAATATTCCATCGATAGAATTGTATAAATCTAAAGCAGTAAGTTATGCCAAAATCACCGTTCAATTATATGATAATGTTACAGATAGCCTACTAGTTGACAAAGAATATATCGGAGATTGGAATAACCCTGGATTCGAATTTGGCTGCGAAACTGGTTCGATTGATTGTACTATTAATAATGCAATGTCACAAGCATTATCTGAGATTCTTTACACTATCTCTTTGCGCAGCCCAACATTACAAAGAGAAAGGCAATTGGCTCAGGAACGTTTTGACAAATTGGTCTATACTTACCTACCAATGCCATTCGACAAACAAGCACTTAGCCGCATCATCTCACCGTTGGACACTACCATCAACATCTCTCATGTATTTCAGTTCTACTTTAGTCCTGATAGTAGTAAATTTGTATCGTTTTTTTTACAGAAGGTTGCATCGCAGGATTTCAAAGCTTTGCACAGCAACAAGCAAGATAATAGCGTAAATATTATTACCAGCAAACAGATTACTGATGAAGGATATCTTGATGATATTCCTCAGACGTATGCATATATTGTCAATGGTGTAAAGTATAATGGTAAATGGTATTACGAAAAAACTAATGCGACCTATTTTGGAGCCAAGAGTGAAGAAGAAGGAAAACAAAAATTCTTCAATAATCTTCAACATTTTGATTTTTTTAAAGAGAATACCTCAGATTACTCCACTGATTTTTGGGAAGGAAAGCTCTTTAAGAAAATAGTTGACCTTCGTAAAGATCCGAAATGGGAAAAGTATGGGAAATCTATGTGGGATCGTCAAGAAAGAGAAAACAAACCCTACATAGGATTGTATGAAGTAGTGGCAGCTGCGCTTAAAAAAGACCAGGAAGCTCTACGAGATAAACGTGAGAGATCATTTTACAACAAATTTCTCAAGCCACTTGTTTTTTCAGTAAATGCTAATGATACTTTTACTCTCAAACCATTAACAAAGTTTTCTAATGATTTTCTGCTTATATGCCCGTCCAATTTTAAGATTGTTCTTTGTCCTGTGAATGTTCAACAAGATGGTAAAAGTATATTCATTCGCTATTTTGTTTTTTTACAGCAACCGGATAGCACGTATCGTAGTTTTGAATGGAAATATTTAAAACCAACAGATTTCAAGAATACCGCGATTGGTCCTGACTTCATGAAGCAAATTAATACCTTGACCGAGTGGAATTATACCTACGATTACGTCGAAGATGAAAAATTCTGGAATGATTATGTCCTTGCCAAATCAGGTGATTCGTATCTATATTTGACGGAAATTAAATAGTTTTTAGTCAGCAGATACTTTGTAATTTAATGTATTACAGACTGTTAAGTTATTCAAAAGCAGAAGACCAATGCTGTTAATGTAAAAAAGAATACTGTAGAACATTGATGACTGCCGTTTGTCTATCGCAAACCCAGCTTTGAATTTGTGAAGCAATGATATTTTGATGTTTATAACCTCTCTATTCAACTATGGAAAACTATCACGAAATGATTACTATCAATCCCGAAGTGCGCTTTGGGAAGCCGTGTATTATAGGCACCCGCATCGCAGTTGAAGACATACTTTCATGGCTTGCTTCCGGTATGAGTTATAATGAAATACTCGAGGATTATCCATTACTCAAGAAAGAACAAATACTTGCAGCACTTGGTTTTGCAGCACACAGAGAACAGTCAGTTCGGATTTTAGTGGCATAATCTATGAAATTACTTGTCGATGCAAATATTTCATGGCGAATCAAGAAGCTACTTGGGCCGGAATTTGAGGTGACTCATGTCGATAACTCACCACTCAATGTTCCTGCATCTGACAATGAAATATGGCACTATGCGCGTGTTAATGATATGATTATTGTTACTAATGACGACGATTTTCTTAATCTGTCACTACTTCGTGGTTTTCCGCCTAAAATCATATTGCTCCGTTTAGGCAACCAAAAAACGCAAACAATAGCTGATGCACTTCTTCATCACAAAGCATCTATAATGAGCATGAGCACATCAGATGAAATTGGAATACTCGAGCTCTTCGGATGATGCTTTATTCGTATTTTACACATATCAAATGGTAATCCTGAAATAACTTCCGCATGATGAGTCTGACCTTAAGGGTCGGATTTTGACAAAAAAAAACACAACTCTCTCAATACACATTATCCAGAAAGCACAACATGTTTGAACCGCAAAAATCCCGTATCAATGACCTCCGCTTACGAACAGAACAACTGCGGAGGTTCCTTTGACCTCGATACTAAACTAGACGAAATCGCCGAACGTGAGCAGCAGTCCGAAGCACCCAATTTTTGGGATGATAACACCGCCGCTCAGAAAATTATGCAGGAAATTGCCGAACGCAAAGAATGGGTCTCGCTCTGGCAATCGACCGTTGCAAAAGTCGAAGATGCCGGTGCAATGATCGAGCTCGCCGATGAAATGAATGACGAATCTCTCGAGGGGGATATCAATGGTGAAATTGCGAAAGCGCAGACCGCCGTTGACGAACTCGAACTCCGCAAAATCCTTTCCAGTAAAGATGATAGCCGCAACGCGCTCCTCACCATTCACGCCGGAGCCGGTGGCACAGAAGCCCAGGATTGGTCCGAAATGCTCCTCCGCATGTACACGCGCTGGTGCGAGCGTCATGGCTATACCGTGTATTTAGCCGACGAACAAGAAGGCGACGCCGCCGGTATTAAATCCGCCACCCTCGAAGTGGTCGGCAAGGATGCCTACGGCTATTTGAAAGCAGAAAATGGCGTGCACCGCTTGGTGAGAATTTCGCCGTTTAATTCTCAGGGCAAACGCATGACATCCTTTGCTTCGGTGTACGTCTATCCTGAAGTGGAAGATGATGTGGAAATTGTCGTCAATCCCGCCGATGTGGAAATGGATACGTTCCGTTCAGGTGGAAAAGGCGGACAGAATGTGAACAAAGTGGAAACCGCCGTGCGCCTGCGTCATATCCCATCGGGAATTGTCGTCGCCTGCCAGCAGGAACGCTCCCAACTCCTGAATCGTGAACGTGCTATGAAGATGCTCAAGTCGCAGCTATACAAAAAACGCCTCGAAGAAGAGGAAGCCGCAAAAGCACTCGTCGAGGGAGCGAAGAAGAAAATCGAATGGGGCAGTCAGATCAGATCGTATGTATTTCAGCCCTATACGATGGTCAATGACCACCGCACCGAACTCAAAGAAACGGATATTCACTCGGTGATGGATGGTGAATTAGACGGCTTTATCCGCGCGTATTTGCTCATGGGAGCGGATGAATAATCTCTTGCAAGAGCCCAATTTTGAATGAACGTTCGCGGGAATCGCCGGTAAGCCCGCGTATGTTCGTTCAATTCTGTATTTTTGCTGAATCTAATTGTAAAACAAACATTTAATTTTTATTCCGGAGATCTTCTCATGAGATTTGCGTCTTCTTGTTTTCGTGTCGCTCTCGGTATGGCTCTTGGCCTCGCTCTATCATTTTCCCTATCGGCACAGACCGTATATTGGGAAAAATTAGCCGGGTTTCCAAGCGCCCATACCGGTGACCCTCTGTCGATTACCTCTATACTAGTCACAAGCAAGGGCACTTACATCGCATGTGCGAATCTGGGCTCCGGTGTATATCGTTCCACCGATCGCGGCGCCTCCTGGAAAACCGCCGTTCCCTTCGCGAACTACGATCATGGCTATACGGTCTGTGTCAATCCTGCCGGCGACTTATTTGTCGCTACGAATAATACGACCGGCGGCAAGGACAGAACATCCTTCAGCCGTTCAACCGATGATGGCGCCACGTATGTAAAGTCCAAGACATATCCGGACAGTATATTTATCTCGACTCTCGCCTGCACATCGACCGGTACCATTTTTATTGGTACTACCCTTCACGGAATTTATCGTATGGTCAATGATACGACCTTCGTTCCGACATCTTTTCCGGTAAAAGACAATGTCGTCACATCGCTCATCGTGACTCAAAAAGGGGCACTTCTCGCCGGTACCACCGAAAATGGTATCTTTCAATCCACTGATAATGGCGTTACCTGGTCGCTGATGACCAATGAAGTAACCATACGGAATATTGCCTGTCTTTATCAGGATCCGGCAGGTACTCTTTATACAGGAACGAATTACGGCGTTTATCGCAGCAAGGATGATGGCAAAACATGGGAAGAAATTCTCAACACAGGGTTCGGCAGCTCTACCGTGACGTCCATCGTCGCCTCGCGTGACGGCAAGCTTTATGCCGGCGTCAAAGGCGAGGGTGTTTATTATTCGGCCGACAATGGGCGTGCGTGGACGCAGATTTACTCCGGCCTCAAGAGCACATCCGTCACCGCACTCGGTATTGATTCGGTGGGTAATTTCCTCGTCGGTACCTCGGAAGACATGTACCGCAATACTCTGGCTCCCGTGCTGTGCGTGCAAAAGCAAACGATAGATTTCGGGACCGTCAAAAATTCCGCACAAAAAGACACCACTTTTCTCATCACGAATGTCGGCGGCAGCCCGCTTGGAATCGGCGCAATGAAAATTTCCGGCTTCGATGCATCTTCCTTTCAAATTGTCATGAAAGATTCGGTCACGATTGAGCCGGGGGCGTCAAAAACGTTCACCGTCAGCTGCCTGTCCACAAAAAACGGTGACAAGGAAGCAACACTGGAATTTACAAGTAATACGACCGGAATGACAACAGAAGTCACCCTTCTGGCCTCTGTCAGCGGTTCGAGCGGGGTGGACGACTCCCCCGCTTCCGCCGACTTTTCGGCACGGGTATTTCCCAATCCTGCAGCCACCTCGGCAAGTGTTATGATATCGTCAGCCGTTACATCGCCCGGCGATATCCGTCTGGTGACAATGCTTGGTGAGACTGTATCAACATCTGATTTTTCGGTCGAGTCCGGCGCACCGCTTTTGGTGAGAATACCACTTCCCGAAACTATCGCACGTGGTATGTATCAAGCCATTATCCGTATTGGCGCACGCACGGTATCGGTGCCGGTATCGGTCATTCGCTAACGCAATGCAAGGAGGCGAGATCGTAAAAATTGGAATGATCGGCGGCAGCTTCAATCCCGTCCATCTGGCGCACTGCCGCATCGCAGAGGAATTTATCGCTCAGACCTCGTGTGACATCTGCTATTTTATCCCAACGGCTGTTTCTCCTTTCAAGCAGAATCAGCCGTTGGACGTTCAGGACGCTGACCGGCTCGCAATGCTCCGTCTGGCTACTTCATATCACCCGCAATTCAGTGTGTCCGACCTGGAAATCCGGCGTGGCGGCGTATCCTATACAATTGATACCCTTACCGTTATACAAGATTCACACCCGAATGCCGCACTTTTCCTGCTCATCGGTCAAGATCAGGCAGCCGACTTCGAACGCTGGAAAGAGTGGGAATTGATCCTCGAACGTGCACATGTGTGTATCGTTCGACGTCCGGAAGCAGACGCTGAGGTAGATGAAATCACCCGCCGACTCACCTACGCAGGCAAGCCGCCACTGTGGATAGATTGTCCGTTGATGAATATCTCATCAACAATGATACGGGAGAATATCCGGCAAGGAATTGATATTTCCTCCATGGTATCGCCGGAGGTGAAGGCGTATATTCATGACCATCAGTTGTATGGGTATGTGGGGTAATGCGCTCCATCACGGCAGAATATTTGTATCGCCGGGGCGAATGCAATTCGCCCCTACGGAATGATACAATCACGACAACAATTTCTTCAAAATTTAAACATTTACTTTCTCTTTATCAATTAATTACAAGGAATACACATGCTGGGTTTCTCTCTCTGTCTCCTTCTCTGCTTTGGCTTCGTCGCCACAGCCGGTGAAACGAAATCATGCTGTTCGGCGCCCGCATCAGCTACTGCAAAATTTGCCTCCCTCACAACCGAAAAATCTTTCCGCAATGCGCATCTTGAGCCCGCGCCGCTCGCCTATGCACCGGAAAAAGGCACCTGGGTCACCGTCAAAACCTCTGACGGCACCGATGCCAAGCTTTTCGAAGTCAAATCAGACAAGCCGACCAATAAATTTGTGTTTATGATCCACGAATGGTGGGGACTCAACGAATACATTCAACGGGAAGCCGAGCGCCTGCAGAAGGAATTACCCGACGTGACGGTGATTGCGCTTGACCTCTACGACGGTAATATCGCCACCGACCGCGAAAATGCCGCGAAATTCATGGGCGCCGTCAAACAAGAACGCGCGCAAACAATTATCAAATCTGCAATTGAGCATTGCGGACCGAAAGCAAAAATCGCGACCATCGGATGGTGTTTTGGCGGCGGCTGGTCACTCCAATCTACTCTCCTCGCCGGCAAACAAGCTGCAGGATGCGTGATGTATTACGGCATGCCGGAAACGGATGTCGCAAAACTCAAAACTATCAGCACCGATGTGCTCGGTATCTTCGGCAAGCAAGATCAATGGATTAATCCCGAGGTCGTGAGCACGTTCGAGAAAAACATGAAAACAGCCGGCAAAAAACTCACCGTCAAAATGTACGACGCCGACCACGCATTTGCCAATCCAAGCAATCCGAAATTCGACAAAACAGCAACCGAAGATGCCCATAAAAATGCTGTGGAATTTTTGAAGAGTCATTTGAAGTGATTAAGTCGATTAGTCGTAAGTGGTAAGTCGATTAGTCGTAAGTCAGTAAGTCGGTAAGTGGTAAGTCGGTAAGTGGTAAGTCGATAAGTGGTAAGTCATAAGTCAATTATGTACTAGTTTGTTATACAGTGTTTGTCCCTTTAGTCCCCTTAGTCCCCTTAGTCCCCTTAGTCCCCAAAAACTCCAAAAAACTCCCCAAAAAGTCGGCACATCTCCAGAGGCGAATACAATTCGCCCCTGGAGATCAATAAAAAAAAAGCGACACAAGGTATTACCTTGTATCGCTTTTTTAATTTATTACCTTAGCGTCACTTACCGGACAAATTCCATTGATTTTTGCATAGCGCCTTCGCTTGTTTCGAGGCGATAAAAATAGGTACCGCTTGGCGTGGTAGGAGCGAAATTAAAACGGTGATTTCCTGCCGGCAGCTCTGTGCCGTCGGCGAGTGTCTCTACAACAACGCCATTCATATCATAGACTTTGAGCGATACTTTATCACTTTTGCTCAGTGAAAAATTAATCGACGTCGAACTTCCGAATGGGTTGGGGTAATTGCTCGGTTCGATCATCTCCCCGCCGGTGCCATTCTCAGGCGGTGTCGGGCGGAACTGCTCCTGATCCATATCGTCGATGACGGACTCATCGCCATTCCAGAGCATGAAGCGGGCAACGGCTACTTTCTTGTCACCACCGCCAAGACGAGCGAGGAAGCCGCCTTTCATGCCTCGGGTATGCGCTGCTATATCGGGATGCGATTCCGCCCATGACTTCACGATTTCACGTCCTCTTTCCTTCCATTCTTTCACTTTCGGCTTCGCTGTTTCACCGATCGTTTTGAGGGTTTCTTTGTACTTTATCGCAATTGGCTTGAGTTCGCCGAAGAGCTTATCCCGCTCTTGCATAAGCACGTTGAGTTGGTCACGGCTCGATTTGAGCGCCGTGTAGTCTTCATTCTTCCATGCCTCATGCATCGATTTCAGAGCTTGCTTGCCTTGCTTGCGGAGGCCCGCGGCACGGTCACGAAGAGCGTTGAGAGCTTGTAAATCGTCAGGTTGCATTGCTCGGTCGAGCTGAGATTTCCATACATTCAGCGACGGAAAGACGGTAGATTTGGCAAATTGAGAGAGCTGCGTGCGCAGTGCTTGGCGGGCGGCCTCATGGTCGTCCGACCGTGCCGAAAGCGCCGTACTGCTGAGGAAGACTGCTGCCGCGACAAGCAACAGGTATTTTGCAATGGTTTTCATAGAATACTCCAATAAATAATAGTTAGGAAGATTGGTCAGCAAATTCAGGGCCATAGAGTGCCATGCGTGCAGAGCGGTTTAACAGACCTGAAAATAATCGCAGGTGAATTCAATATTACGTGAATTTTACGCCATCAGAAGGAGATTTAACCGTAATTTTGTAGTGAAGTAGGTGAAAATACTATCCATTAGACCACACAAAACCCACTATGACACAAAAGAAAATTTTAGTCGTTGATGACGAACAGGACATCGTTGACCTCATCTCCTACAATCTCAAAAAAGAAGGATACATGGTCATGACCGCCACGAGCGGTACGGCTGCGCTCGAAGTAGCCCGTCTCGAAGTGCCGGACCTGGTTGTACTTGATATTATGATGCCCGGACTCGACGGCTTCGAAGTATGCAGAATGCTCCGTCAGCTTCCGCAGACAAGCGCCGTTTCGATTGTGTTTCTCACGGCAAAAACGGGTGAAATTGACCAAATTATCGGCCTCGAACTCGGCGCTGACGACTATATCCAAAAGCCGGTCAGCCCCCGCGTACTCGTCGCCCGCGTCAAATCCATTCTCCGCCGGTCAGCCGAACGTGTCCGCACCGAAATGATCGTCGCTCCCGAAATGCTCTGCATCGACACCCTTGAAATCAACCGTCAGAACTACACCGTTCGCATCGATGACCGCGAAAGCTTCTTCCCCAAAAAAGAATTCGAATTACTCGCATTCCTTGCTTCTAATCGCGGTAAAGTCTTCTCCCGTGACTCGCTTCTGCGCCGCATCTGGGGCGAAAGCGTCTATGTCGTCGATCGCACAGTCGATGTACACGTCTCGAAAGTACGTGAAAAATTAGGACGTTACGCACCGTTCCTCGAAACCGTCAAAGGTGTCGGATATCGGTTTAAAGAGTGATGAAGTGATGGAATAGTTCCATGATTTAATAGAAATTACGACGACATACAAAAACAGGACGAATCCTCCGATTCGTCCTGTTTTTGTATAGATTGGATAGTACCGACCACGCAATTCAGCAGCTTATTCTCTAATCGCCAAATCGACGACCACATCATTTTCAAATCGTAAGAATTGTGCGATTCTTCCGATGACTTTATCGGTGTAACTCTATAACTTATCAACTACTTCTGCAATTGTAACGAAAACGCACAAAGGATGCGCAGAATTCGCCGAGATAACATGTAGGTACGTTTACACACGGAACAACAATGGATTATCATACCTTACAACAGCCTTTGCAGCTACACAGAGCCGGGTATTTGTTCAGTTTTTCATTATGTAAACAGGAGTCTTATTTCACTGTTAATCAAGCACAATTATTATCTTTTGGGTAACTCTACCGGACCTCTTTGTCCCAATTCTCTCTAAGTTGACACCCAATCTCATGTCCGGAAGCAATGTGTAATGCTTCTCTTTCTATGACAGCCTCAAGTCTATGCTCTTGCCTCAATAATGATATATATTTGAATAACGGTAACCGTGAACACTATTGAATACTTCGCACCCCTACTCCACCGCCCTCTCCACAAACCTCATCTCAGCACCCTCCTCCGGTATCTCTGCCAGAATCCCATACGGCAAGGTCAGCTTCTCGGGCTGATGACCGTAGAGGAGATTGCTTACGACCGGCAAGTGCGAACGTTCCGCATAGTCGGCAAGCACTTCGCTGACAGGACGCTGCGGCACCGAGGCAGGTCTCATCGCAGACTCCGTAAACTGACCAAAAGCAAGTGCCTGCGCTCCCGTAAATGCGCCCGCATTCTCGAGATGCGAGAGCATGCGATCAACTCTGTACGGCTCCTCGCCGATGTCCTCAAGCAGCAGAATATTCCCCGAAAATTCCGGACAATACGGCGTGCCAAGCAAGGTCGTCATCACCGATAAATTCCCACAAATCAGCGTGCCCCTCGCGCCTCCCGGCGCTAAGCGCTCCGCCTGCACTGTATGCGTGAGCGCGAAGTCAGGGTCGGTGAGCATACCCCAAAACCATTCCTCCGACACCGTCCGAAAGTCGTCCACCATATCCACCGACGGCATCGCTCCGGAGAAGGTAATGAGCCCGGTTTTGACGAAAATCGCAGCTTGCAGCGCTGTCGTATCCGAGAAGCCAACGAATATCTTTGGATTGTTTCGAATACAATCGTAGTCTAATGTGCTTAAAAATCGGGATGTTCCGTAACCGCCACGCGCGCTGAAGATGGCGTCAATCCTGGGATTCACAAACATCGCCTCGATATCTTCACGGCGTTCATTATCTGTTCCGGCGAGGTAGCCGCCGTAGGATTGAAGCGCGTTTTTGCCGAGTTCGACGCGGTAGCCGAGTCCTTCGAGATAGGCAATCCCACGATCTAATCGCGCAGGGTCACGCTGCGGAGATGCGGGTGAGACGATACCGATAACGGCGTTTTGGGGCAGAGGTTTGGGTTTGATTGTGTGCATTGTGTAGTAGTAGTAAAGAAGTTCTAACAATATCAATAATCCGGCATTGGTATTTCGCTGGAGGGGCGAATTGCATTCGCCCAAACCCTAGCACGACCGGGGCGAATGCAATTCGCCCCTACAATACCTTTTATCCGTTCATTCTTCGATGTACTATGACCTCATAAAAAAGGGGCGAACATCGACGGCTCGCCCCTTGGAATACATACATACTGTATAGGAATTATTGGAATTTAAACGATGCCACGCTCTTTTCGAAGACCGGTAAGTACACTGATTCCGATGGCTTGTACCAGTTGAGTGTGATGCGGAACATCTTATCACCCTTGATCGTGAAATACACGCGGCTATTAACATCTTTGACGAACGAATAATTAATCGAGAATGCTTTTGCGCCACCGATGGTCGTTGCATTCGCGTTGGATGCTTTGTAGCGTGCTTTGTTGTCGGCTACGATCTTGTCGAGATTTTGCTGTTTGGATGCGTCGAAGACATCGACCTGAATCGTACAGTCGTTGCGGTCACCCATATAGCTTGCGCTTGCGAGAGTACCTTTGATGCTGGTACGATTACCGGCGAAATTATCGGGAACGCTGATGGAGAAACCATTACCGGTGATCGAACGCATTGTTGCGGACGGAGGAGCGGGTTCGGACTTTGCCTGAACAGTATCACGCTTTACTTCTTTCGGTGCAGGTGCTACAGCAAGCTCGACGGATGCGAGTATTTCGTCGAATGACTTGCGGTATGCATCAAATGTTCCGCCGAATGCACCGAATTCCACCACGGTCACATACATGCTGTCTTTCATTGCAAAGTACTTTTCACCTTGATACTTACCGTCGGCGAGGTCAAAACTGTACGCGAGCTTGGTGCCCGGCGCGCCGCCAAGAGTGACTTTCTCGGGAGCAGTGTAGACCGTTGCTTCAAATTCCTTGCTGTCAGCAACGATTTGGTCGAGTGTTTTGCCGTCGGCCTTCATGGCAGTAATAGCAATTTTTGCGCCTGCCAGACCCTCGGCGTCGTATTTATTAAACCGGTCGGCAGCAGCTTCTTCTGAAAATACCACGGCCTGCGTACCCGTTTGCTTGCGGATTTTCCAATTAGACGGATACTTCATACCGAAGGAAAGCGATTCATCCTTGTACATCTCCAGGCCTTTGACCGCTACCGGCTCAGCCTTTTTCGCACTGCAGCCGATTAACACCGCCGAAAGCACGACTGCCGCTATCACATTGTTGCGCCACGATTTCATACCATTATCCTCTGAAAGTAAATAAAAAATATAGAGTAATCTTATTTTATAATTCGTCATCCGCGCCGCAAAAATAACGTCTTTACCGGAATTATTCGGCGTTTTTTTTGAGGGGTAAGGGAATGTTTTTCAGAGAACAGATAGACCGATACATATCAAGCACTTGAACCCGGATTTTTCATTATTTTGTTCCCCTTCTGCATATTCCAACCGACGCCTGCGGTCACCCTTGCCGTCCACACCACCCAAGAATTTTACTTCTCCAGTACAATCGTCACCGGCCCGTCATTGACCAAGCTCACGTTCATCATCGCGCCGAAAATCCCCGTTTCGACCGCCACCGCTGCATTCGTACGCAGATAATCAACGAAATACTCATATAATTTTTCTGCCGCTTCGGGTTTGGCTGCGTCCAGGAAATTCGGACGGAATCCTTTCTTCGTATCGGCATAAAGCGTAAAATTCGACACCACGAGCAGCCCGCCCTGCGTGTCCTGCACCGAGAGATTCATCTTACCATCCGCGTCACCGAAAATGCGCAGTCCAATAATTTTATCGGCTAATTGCCGCGCATTTGCCTCTGTGTCACTATGCGTGACGCCCAGCAGAATCATTAGCCCGGCACCGATTTGACCGACGATTTCACCCGCGACCTCGACCGACGCACTGCTCACCCGCTGAAGAATTGCCCGCATAGATTTACCGTATCGTTATACTCTATTACTAATTACATCATTACCGGCGATATGAATTCATCCACCATACGCCGTAGTCCACCATTTCGGCAATGGGCAATATCCACGCATCGGCATCGCCGACTTTTCCGTGTTTGCAATTGCTTGACTGCGCAATAAACGCACGGGTAATGTCCTCAAAATCATCGCTATCGTAGTCCAATTCATCAAATTCCACCCATTCCCTACTGCCATTCACAAGCATCGGCGCGCCCTGACGAATCACAGTGCGACCGGGATACTGAGCGCGGATTTCGGATACATGAAGCGACGTATTACTCTCGAACGGAGCGCCAAGGAAAAGAACCGAACTCTTGGTGTTGTAAAGCGTTGCAAGCGGAGAAGATTCACCGAAACCGAACGCAAGAGGATGTTCGGCTACATATTCGGCGGCACGCTCGCCCCACGCCGCAAATGAACAGCTCGGATGCGCGCTCCGCACTACTCCCGGCTGCACGGCAAAGCATGCAGGAATTCTCCCCACACCTCGCACCGGTGCAGTTTCCGGCGTAAAGACCGGCATTGTCTCCCGGATTTTCGGCCACCATTCCGTCGGCACCGGAGGATTCACCCAAAATTTTGGGTCGGAATAGACGGATGAATGCGCCGGCATCACCAGCGTTCCACCAGCGCTCACGGCTGCCATAAGTCCATGAATGACAGCCAGTTCAGCACCACATACATATCCCGCCAGTTTCGAGAGTGAGGAATGCACGAGTAGCGTCATCCCGGCTTCTATGCCAAGCGTGCGGAGCTGCTGTGCGATGTCTTCTGCTGTTATGAGAGTCATTGTTCGCTTTTCTTTCAATAGCACGCTGATGCCGCTGATTTTTTATGATTTTCGCTGATTGTACATGCGTTCCATTATAGTCAACGGCTCTTAGCACGTATAGGTTACACCGTCAATCGGTCTAATGCTTCCTGATATTTTGCTTTTACTTTCAGCACGATATCGTCGGGAAGTGGCGGCGGAGGCGGCTGTTTATTCCAGGTGAGCGTTTCGAGATAGTCGCGCAAGACTTGCTTGTCGAAGTTGATTTGTGCTTGCCCGGGACGGTAGTGTTCGGCGAGCCAGTAGCGGGAGGAGTCCGGCGTAAGTGCTTCATCAATAAGAATTAGCTCACCATTCGGCAGCGTACCGAATTCAAATTTTGTATCTGCGAGAAGTATATTCCGCTTCGCAGCATACTCAGCGGCAAAGGTGTACAGCGCGATTGACAATTCCCGCGCTTTGGCAGCGAGTCCGGGCGCGCATATTTTCTCGGCTTCTTCGAAGGATATATTCTCGTCATGTCCTGTTTCGGCTTTGGTCGCGGGTGTAAAGATAGGTTCGGGAAGCTTCGAGGACTCCACTAATCCATCCGGTAGTGCAATTCCGCAGACTGTCCGGCTTGCCTGATATTCCTTCCACCCCGAACCCGCTAGATACCCGCGTACAACGCATTCAATCGGAAGTGGTGTAGTTTTGCGGACATACATCGAGCGACCGCGAAGCTGTTCGGCGTAGGGCGCGCATTCAGCAGGATACTCGTCCACATTGGCGGAAATGACGTGGTTAGCGACGATATGCCGAGTGCAATTGAACCAAAACATCGAAAGATTCGTGAGAATTTCACCTTTGCCGGTGACGGGCGTGTCCATGACCACATCGAAGGCAGAAATTCTATCGGAGGCGACCATCAGGAGTGCGTCGCCGAGATCATACACATCACGAACTTTACCCCGGCGAAAAAGCGTTAGTGCCGGGAAATCAGAATAAAAGAGAGCAGAAGTATTCATAAAAAAAGTTAAAATTGTCAAGAATGGAGCCGCTTGGGCGGTAAATCGGGAATGCGGAAAATTCTATTTTCACACGTCCGAGAAAACAGCTAAGTTTGCGGCACGAAATTATAAAAAAGTATAGTATTGTTCAACGTATCAGCTCGTCTATCATGGCAAAAACGCTTCAATCAAAGTCAAAAACTGCAGCAACCAAGCCGGCACTCTGGCAGTTTCCACTCACAAAACGTAATTATCTCCTCTTTGCAGCCGGTATGGGTGTCATTGTCATCGGCTTTCTGCTGATGTCCACAGCAATTACCGATGATCCGGTGAAGTATCAGACCGCCTGGAATAATACTCTCGCCGTTTCCGTCGCTCCCTTGATTCTTGTCATCGGTTATTGCGTTATTATTCCTTTTGCACTCATGGCCGGCGGAAAATCCGACGAAACAGCAGAGTAAATTTCACACAGATACTCACGATATATAAAGGGCGGCTCTATGGAACACAGAATTCTGAATCCGAAAGCCGCCCATTCTTTTGTTGAGCAGGAGTCAGCCCGCATTTCGCCGGATGATGAAGCCAAAATTTTAGAGGAAATTCCTCACAAAACCCGCGCATTAGCCGCGAAAATCTCCACCGGTCACTTCTCTCTCCGTCGTCTTCTCAAGCATATCAAGCTTCTTACTCACATGCTTCGTGCTAAAGATTTCTCGCTTGCGTGGAAGTCTAAAGCCATTGGTCTTGCAGGACTTGCCTATTTTCTACTGCCGACGGATTTCGTTCCCGATTTCATCCCCTTTGTCGGCTATATCGATGACGGCGCCGTCATTGCAGCCGTTCTGCGCGCGCTTGCTCATGAGCTTGAGCGTTATGCTGATTTTAAGAAAAAAGCATAAAACATCTCAACCCCACAATTACAACATCAACCCACGGTTAAAAACCGTGGGCTATGTGTTTTCTGTCATCGCTCGTGAAGCTGAAAATTCTACCGGCGTCCACCACGACCGCCGCCGCTGCCACCGCGTCCACCGCCGCCGCGTCCACCGAATTTACTGCCTCCGCCGCCGAATTTCTTGAACGGACGCTTGCCTTTGAAGCCACCGCCGCCGCTAAATCCACCGCCGCCTTCGCTGCGGAATTCTCCGCCTTCACGACGTTCATCACCGCCACCGGAATTTCTATCATCAAATTTTCTAAACGGAGGACGGTCACCGCTTGGCTTACGATCATCGAATGTACGGAATGGTCTGTCACCACTCGGCTTACGGTCGTCGAATTTTCTAAATGGCGGTCTATCTCCGCCACCTGAATTACGATCATCAAATTTTCTGAATGGAGGTCTATCCCCGCCACCCGAGTTTCTGTCGTCAAATTTTCTGAATGGTCTGTCGCCACCGCCCGAATTACGGTCGTCAAATTTTCTGAATGGTCTGTCGCCGCCACCCGAATTACGGTCGTCAAATTTTCTGAATGGACGATCTCCGCCACCCGAAGTACGGTCGTCGAATCTACGTGCCGGACGCTCATCGCCACCACCGGAATTGCGATCGTCGAACTTACGGAATGGTCTGTCACCACTCGGCTTACGATCATCAAATTTTCTGAATGGTCTGTCACCACCCGGCTTGCGATCGTCAAATTTTCTAAATGGAGGACGGTCACCGCTCGGCTTGCGATCATCGAATCTGCGTGCCGGACGCTCATCACCACCGGAATTTCTGTCGTCAAATCGACGTGCCGGACGTTCATCCTCGCCACGTTCATCGTCTCCATCTTCGCTTGGCGCCGGACGTGGCTTTTGATAGTCTTTTTTCGTGCGGTCAAATTTTGGTTTGCGTTCGGAATCATCGGCAGATTTGAACCCACGCGGACGCTCATCGCGCTCGAAAAATTCTTTCGCCAGATTTTCTACCGGCGCTGCAGCAGCTTGAATTGCATTGGGGTTACCGGCAAAACACACCACAAATTCACCCTTAAATTTCTCTTCCGAGAATTTCGCAAAAAGTTCTGCGAATGTGCCGTAATGATGCGTTTCAAACGGCAGCGTCAGATTGCAACCGAGATACGCAGCGCGCTTCGGCATCACCTGCGCGGCAGCTTCGAGTAGCGGAAGAAGGCGGTACGGCGTTTCGAGTAAGATGATCGTGCGGCGTTCCTGCGCGAGTGCCGTAAGCTCGGTCACCCGTTCATCGGGCTTGCGGCTGACGAATCCTGCAAACACGAACTGATTCGTCGGCAATCCGCTGCGGACGAGTGCCGTGAGAATGCTCGATGCGCCCGGCACGACTTCGACAGGAATTTCATGTTTAATCGCAAGCTTGACGAGTGCAAGTCCGGGATCGGCAAGAAGCGGTGTGCCGGCATCCGAAATTAGGGCGAGGTTCTTGCCCGCGCGAAGCTGCTCCAAAAGCACAGCCGCTGTGGCCTCTTCATTATGCTCGTTGAGCTCTTCAATTGGTTGGGAAATTTTGTGCTGACGAAGGAGTTTTGCTCCTACTTTCCCCTCTTCACACACGACGATGTCGCATGTTTTCAGCACTTTAAGTGCGCGTAGTGATATATCGTCGTCATTCCCGATCGGCGTAGAAACCACGAATAGTGTTCCCGTTGTATTCATTCTGTCTTTCAATATAATAGTACAATTGAGCTCATGCTCGTTTCAATTTTCATTTTTTTTTGCGCCTGAACTGCGCTTTTTCTTCTTATTTCAATGGCACGCTGATGCCGCTGATTTTTTATGATCTTCGATGATGATTACTTATTTCAATGGCACGCTGATACCGCTAATTTTTTATGATTTTCGCTGATGATGCTTTATCGCACAATCATCACTTTTGCCATTGAATGACCTGGTGCGGTAAGGCGATAGAGGGCAAATTGCCCACACTGCGAGAGTTCTTTTTCGCCGAGCTGTACGACACCGTTTCCGGCGGATGACCACTGAATCATTGACGTCGCATCAAAGACTTCCCGTCCGTCTAACTGATAGAATTTCAAACGTGTTGCATTCTCTGTTTGTGGCGGTACATGCAGCGTGATCTGTGTCATTCCGGCTGTAACGGGATTCGGCACGTTTTGCTCGATGTCGAATTCCGCATCACTACCATCAGCCGATGCGACTGAGGATGTACCGAGCGTACTGAGCAGTACATTGACAGCAGGCACGCCGGCGGTGAAGCGTACGCGGGCGGTAGCCGAACCGTTTAGTTTATTCGATGTAATGACCACGCGGGCACGTTCGCCCGGCGCGATGGTCGTATCAAACTGCGCAAGCGTAAAGATATCGCCCGTCGGATTCCGAAAATCGACGGTTTGAATGGAGGCAGCATCATTGCCGGTATTATGCACATAAAACGTAATCTGACCTTCTTTTCCAAAAATGACAGTCGAGTCACTGACCATGGGTTGCGGATATTTCGGGAAGTCGGGTTGCGTGCTGATATTGTATATCCGGTCGATCAATTCCGGATGATCGATGTATGGATTCCGCCGCTGCTGAATCTTCGCAATCCCTTCATTTCTCTTCATTTCCAGTTCATCGACCGTGTCGGTCACGCACCACTTGCGCAGCGTGGACTCCATCGACGTCAGGAATCCCTGCGCATCATTGGTGCCCTTGCGATTGCCATAGCGGGTAGCATAGTAGAATAGACTCCGGGCTACATTCCCCTTGTGCTTATCGCGCGGCTCGAAGATAATATCATTGCTGCCGTCAGCCTGCCCGAGTTTTGAGCCGCCATCCTGCCAGGTAATATTGCGGGTGACGATGCCGAACGGATAATTAGATCGTTTCGTATTCGCCGTTTCCCAGGATGGATAGAGGTGATAAATATCTGTTTCGGCGGGCGGCAAATCCGACCCCTTACTCTGTGGCCATGTGTGTTCACAGTTGAATTGATTCGGGTCAGGAATGGTCGTCGTTTTAATTGTTCTGCCGGTATAGACACATTCGACTTCCCCGTTCCGATTATCTAATTGACTAAAAAATGCAGTCCGTGCATCCTTATACGTCAGCACGACCTGATTCTGCAAATACGCATTCAGCGCCTGAAAGAGCGGCGCGCCGATGAGATTTTGCGTGAAATTATACACCGTATCAGGATAAAAACAGGAAGCGCGAAGTGTCAATGGAAGAGAATAGATGGCACCGGAGGCAGTACATTCGATGCGGATAAAAACAGAGGCAGTGTAATTGATATTCTGACTGCTATGGCATTCGACTTCTAAAGCCATGCTATCATTAGGGTTAATGAGCATCTTGTCCGGCATTTTTACCGAAAATACATTGCCTCCGGACACGACCGTCGCACCTCGCACCACGATAGGATTCGAAGTCGGTGACGTCTTGAGCCATAGCTTTTTACTCACCACTGTGCGCGTCTGCACAGCGCCGAAATCAAGAACATTGTCGCCAAATCCGGCAGGACATTCCTGAGCAAAAGCGGGCAGACACATAAGTAACAAATACACTAAAACTATACCGTAGCGAAGGGGCATAGATGTTCTCCAGATAGATAGATGGGGATTTTATGCTACAAAAATACGGAACAATTACCGAGTGGAACGTGATAGAATGAAAATAGGAGTACTTACGGGAGTTTGGAAGTCACGTTGAAATGTATAACTATCTTCTTTATCATGTGCTGATTGCGCAACCGACAGTAGAATGGTTTGAATAGAAGGACTATCACGAACAGGAGCATACTTCTCAATATTTCGTTGATACAATTCGCGAGAAGACTCACCAACGAAAATTTATCTTTATATTTACTACAATGGTAGTGCAGCAACATTCCTCTTCGAACATGCAATTGCCCCGTGTTGGGTTATTTTTTTTGAGTTCTGATGACAAGCGAACGTAATCTCCGCCGTAATATTCCGCTCCTTTATGCAATACAGGCGCTTCGCTACTTCATGGTAGCGCTGCCGACGCTTGTGCTGTTTTATCGCAGTGTCGGGCTTACGATGCAGGATATCATGGTCTTACAGGCGAGCTTTTCGGTGGCAATGCTCGTTCTTGAGATACCGTCAGGGTATTTTTCGGACCGTCTCGGCCGCCGGAGAACAATGATAATTGGCGTGATAGGAGGTTCGCTCGGGTTCGGAATATACTGTTTTGCCGGCGGCTTCTGGATGATTTTTCTCGCAGAAATCGTTCTCGGTTTCGGCGCAAGCTTCGTCTCCGGTACCGACTCGGCGATGACCTTCGACACGCTTGCTGCCTTGGGCGAGACCAATCGCTCGATCCACGCAGAAGGCAGGCAAATTTCCTTCGGGAATTTTTCGGAAGCAATCGCCGGAGTTTTGGGCGGGCTTCTGGCGGGAGTGAGCTTGATGCTCCCGATTTATGTGCAGTTTGTGGTGATTTCGCTACCAATACCGCTCGTCTATATGCTCACCGAACCTCCACGAAGAACGCTCGAAAAGGGACGCACTTCCTTCCACGATATCCTCATGATTACCCGCTACGCGCTCATTGAAAATGTACGTTTGCGCGCGCTGCTCGTCTTCTCGGGCATCGTCGGCGCCTCGACACTGACGATGGTCTGGTTCATACAGCCGTATATGCTCGCCGTCGGTGTGCCGATTCCTATATTCGGCGCAGCATGGACAGCGCTGAACTTCACCGTCGGTTGGTTCTCGATGAATGCCCATCGCATCGAGACGGCATTAGGTGAACGGAATATGATACTATTACTGGGAATTACCTCTGCCATCGGATTCACGATTCTGGGTGTGGGGATGTCGATGTGGTTCTTGCCGGCGCTCTTGATTTTCTACTTCGTCCGTGGCATCAACAATCCGATTTTCAATACCTATATCAACCGTGAAGTATCCGACGACCTCCGCGCGACAGTGCTATCAGTGCGGCAAATGATTGTACGAATTGTCTTTAGCATCGTCGGTCCACTCGTCGGCTGGGTGAGTGACAGTTTTTCGCTCTGCACTGCATTACTCATTTCCGGCGGAATATTCGGCGTTCTGGGTGTGTCTGCTGCTGTGCCGCTACTACGGTGGCACGGAGCGGTGAAAGTGGAGGAAATTCACCGGTAGAATTCATCGGCAATTCGCCGGCCTTCCTCCCCTACCAGAAATTCACACTCACCAATCTAAATCCCACATACACCACTTCCGACGCATGAGGAATCGCCCCCGACAAATCATCAACCATATATTCATGAGCGATAAAGAATGCGGCTCCATTGCTTTTCCCATGGAGGGTGGCGGCTACCTCTACTCGGTAATTCGAGCGGGCACCGATGGAACGAAAAAAAGCAGTATTGAGCCATAGCTTAGTATGGAGACCTACCGTATTGCTAAGTGTATAGGTATATCGGGTTGCCAGTGAAATTTCTCCATCAATATCATCCCAGTTCAAGGCATTGCTCGTCCGCGGATAACGGTAATCACTGCTGATTGGCGTGTAGTCCACCCGTGCGAGAACATGGAGTTCGCTGCTTGATGTGACCGGCACGACATTCTGAAATTCCAGATACGGACCCGAGAGAATAACCACCCGCTTTTGAAGCTGTGACACATCAATCCCACTGCTCGTATCGACGGGGTCAAAATTATCGATGTCATGTTTGCAGCGATGCGTATATCCTACTGTATATTGAGCACGGTGCAGTTGATAGGAATAATTAAGCGTTTCCTCCCACCGCGCTGCCGATGGGTCAAACGTGATATCATTATACGGCGTTGCATTGAGTTCGTGGAGGGACAAGAAATTTATCGAGGAATTCTCAAACCGGTAGAATTGAAAGAGTCCGCCGAGTTTGATATTCCAGAACATTTCATTATTATACGAACCTATCCCCCGCTGCAACTGTCCGTAAAATTTGGCAATTGGAAAGAGGACATCGGTTGAATCGTATGGCTGCGCGTTAAACATTGGAATTGCATCGCGGTAGAGCGGCTGCTGCGCGTGGAGTGATATTTGCACCGTAAAGCTGACGATGAGAATTGCTGTGAGGTGGAGTAGTTGTTTCATGGGGTTTTGTGGATAATTTTTTGATTTTCAGACATAGTTGTTGGAGCATAGAATATTGACCGTAGGGGCGAATTGCATTCGCCCGACCCTTGCACGACGTAGGCGAATGCTAGGGTCGTGCATAGATTAGTTATAGAAGCAGACATTTGGATGATGGAAAAACTTAGCAATTAATCCACTGTTATTTTTCATTGCAATTAATCCATTCTCAATGTTTGTTTGTAATTGATTCATTTCTTTGGTAGTGGTGTCTTTCAGCAACACACATTTTAGATAATGCCATACTTGCTCGTCTGCATTGAGTTCGGGACTATAGGTTGGCAATTGTACCAACTGTAACCGTTGTGCTTGATTGTGAGTTGACAGAAATGTTCTTGTTGTTTCACAATTATGGATTGTAGTGTTATCCCATATCAAAACGAGCTTTTCGGTAGAATACTCTTTGTCTAGTAATTGCTTTAAAAATTCGACAATCGCAACTCCATCGAATGGTTTATTGCGGATACAATACCAAAGTTCCCCACGTGAACTAATGGCACTTGCCAGATAGATCCGTCGATGAATATCAGAGCTAACTTTGATCACAGGTCTTCGACCGCGTCTGGCATATGTATGAGAAACATAGGGATTAAGCGGCACACTTGACTCATCTGCATAGAGAATCAACGAGCCCTCTTCGGCTGCTTTTTTTTTACAGCCGGTAACGTTTCTTCTTTCCATCGTTGGACAGATTCAACGTTTTGCCTATAGTCTGAACGTGCGGGTTTCTGAACGGTATAGTTCATCTTGGCCAATATGCGTGATACATGGGCAGGATGATACGTGATACCAAAATCTGCAGCAATGACATCAGCGACGCGTTGCCGTGTCCAATTATCAGTAGAGAAACCGGAGCTACAGGCACCGGCATCGAGTTTATCGGCTAATTGCTGGAGCTGTTGGCTATTTAGTCCTGGTTTCTTACCATGAATTTTAGTTGTCGTCGCAGTTTCTTCTTTAGGATGAAGTACTTTACTAATCCAAGCTTGGGTACAATCGAGCATCTCTGCTATCACAGACTGCTTAAGTCCTTTTGCGCGTAATGCTCGAATTTGCTTGCAACGAAACTGTCTGGCTTCAAGACCTTTAAGTCGCATAGAGTTACCTGTAAATTCTGAAAAATACAAATATAACTATTCTGTGCACGACCCTACAATTCGCCCCTACGGTAGTCAATCAAACGTAACACACAACTGTTTTTTGGGTAATAGTTACCGCTCGTCGCTTATCGCGAAGACAATTCCCCTGAATCAGCATGCGCCGGGCGAATGCAATTCGCCCCTACGTTCATTTTTTCGTTTCACATCCCTACAAGCCGCGCCTTCACCACTCCAAATTCTAAACCAAACTTAGCGAGATATTTCCGCAGGCGGTCGGTATCGTTGGCGTGATTTTTCCGTTCGCGGGAGGCATGAAAGAGCGTGCGTCCTGCCCCGGCGAGCGAGTCGCTAGCGGCAATGACCGACACCACATCTTCGAGCTGAACCCGTTCGAATCTATCGAGTTGGTCGAGTTCATCTTCCGGTAGAATTTTTCTCAAAAGCCGTTCTGCACGTTCATTCTGCGGCGTAATTCCTTCCCAATGCTGCTGCAGGCGGAGGATTTCCTCGTCCACATCCGGCATCGTAATTCTCCCGCCCACGGCAAGCGTTGCCATGCGCGTAATCGCTGCATTAAGATCACGGAAATTCGCATTCCAAATCGCTTCTTTCGTGTGAGAGAATTTGAGGAATTGTTCGCGTGCGTCACTCGTAAACGTCACGAGCGAGTTATTAAGCCGCGCAAATCGCTCTAATTCATACTCAATATTCGGCTCGATATCCTCGCGACGTTCGGCGAGTCCGGGCATCTGAAATGTCCATAAATTGATCCTTGCCAGTAAGTCTTCACGGAATTTCCCTTCGCGGGAGAGCACGCCTAACTCCTTATTCGTTCCACCGATAAGCTGAAAATCACTTTCTGTTTCCGTGTCTGCGCCGAGCGGAAAGAACACCTTATCCTCCAGCGCTCTCAGAAGCATTGCTTGTTCGTCTGTGCCGAGTTCGCCGATTTCATCCAAAAACAATATCCCCTTATCCGCCTTTTTTAAATACCCGTCGCGCCCCGTTGCAGCGCCGGTAAACGCACCTTTGATGTGACCAAAAAGCGCAGACATCGAAGAATCGCCGCGAAGCGTAGCGCAATTGACCTCGACAAAATTCCCCGATACTTGAAAACAGTCTTTTTTGAGTTCGTAAATCCTCCGCGCAAGCTGCGACTTGCCGGCTCCCGTCGGACCCATGATAAGAATCGGCGCTTTCGAACCTACCGCTACACGCTCAATACGCTCTATCATACTGTTAAATCGAGCGTTACGCGTGTTGATGCCGGACTTAAGTGCCGCATACCGATCGCGGCGTTCCTCGGCAAACCGCTGCGCGATGGTATTATATTTCGATAAATCCAAATCGACAATCTGCAGCGTTCCCTTGGCTGTGTTTTCTTCCTGTCCGGGCGAACTCTGCACAAATTTCGCCGGAAAATATCGCGCTTCGGTGAGGAGGAAGAGGCAAATCTGCGCCACGTGCGTACCGGTCGTGAGGTGAACGTAGTATTCCTCATCATCAGGGTCAAACGGGAAACTCCGAGTAAAATCAAGGAGATTCGAGAATACTTCTTCGAAATCCCAGGCGTTCGTAAATTCCATTTGGCGGAATTCCACGTCCGTATCCGGCGACACCTCCCCGATATCAGACTTAATCTGCCGGGCAAGCCCTGTCGCAGACCGACCATGAATCAGAATAAACCTATCGACCGGCAATTCCTCGGGATGCATCGTCACCGACACACTCGGACGCCACCCGTCAAAACGATTGGCACGACGCGTGCGGTCGAGCGTTGTACCTAAAAATCCTAGAACGACATTTTTTTTTCGCATTTTTTTTTCTTTTGGCATTTGTTGCACATCAATTCACTCAAAACTGCACCCTTCAATTCTCAAAAATAGATAATTTTCTAAATACCGCGATATATTTCTATAATGAACAACCATTCACTTCAAAAAATTGTCAGATTTATTACACACTTTACGGTTGTAACTGTATAATTAACAGATAATTGACCTAAAAACACACTTTGGCACGGGTGTTGTAAATAGAGTGGCAATTACAACAATTTTTTAGGAGAAAAAAAATGGCAAACAAACAATTATTCAAAACCTTCATTGGGAAATTTATCCGTTCAACGGATACGGTGAATTCTGAAAAAGCGCCGGCCTATAAATTCTCGGATCGTCAGGCACTCGCACAATATGCTGCGACCGGATGCCTGAATGCGACCTTTTACGCCAATGCTGAAATGCAGCTTGCTACGGTGCTTGAGCTTTGCAATGCCGTCGAACCGGAATTCATCGCTAAGACTGCCCTCTATGCCCGCGAGCAAAGCATGATGAAAGACATGCCTGCCTTGCTTGCGGCGGTGCTCTCGGCGCGTGATACCGAGATACTTGAGCGGATATTCCCACGGGTAATTTCGAATGGAAAAATGCTGCGCAATTATGTGCAAATGGTTCGCTCAGGTCAGGTTGGCCGCAAATCGTTCGGCTCGGCGCCACGGCGTATGATCCGCACATGGCTTGCAAGCCGCACGGCCGAACAGCTTGTGTCGGCATCGGTTGGGGCGTCGCCTTCGCTTGGTGATATTATCAAGATGGCGCGTCCGAAGCCCGAGAGCCCCGAGCGGGAAGCATTATATGGATGGTTAATTGGAAGAAAAAAAGAGTTTGCCACATTGCCGAAGATTGTCTGCGACGTAGAGACGTTCCGCAAGGGCGAGAGTGAAGAGATCCCTGATTTACCGTTCCAATTGCTTACTTCCCAAACGCTTACCGAACAGCAGTGGAGAGAAATAGCCCGCAATGCGCCGTGGCAGACGCTGCGGATGAACCTCAATACCTTCGCCCGTCATGGAGTATTTCAGGACGCGGAAATGGTGGAATACATCGCCGGAAAGCTGCGCAATCGCGATGCAATACGCCGCGCCAAAGTGCTCCCGTATCAACTGATGACAGCGTTTTATTATGCCGACAAATCAATCTTACCGGCGCAAATCTGCGATGCATTACAGGATGCAATGGAAATTGCAACCGAAAATGTACCCGCTTTTGAGGGCAAATCCATCGTGATATGTACCGATGTGTCGGGTTCGATGCAGAGCCCTGTCACCGGCTATCGTAAAGGCTCAACATCGGTCGTTCGCTGTGTGGATGTAGCGGCATTAATTACGGCAGCGCTCTTGAGAGTCAATCGCAGCGCACGTGTATTACCCTTTGAAAATAATGTTGTTTGGGCAGATATTAATCCACGCGACACGGTGATGACCAACGCTAAAAAGCTTGCAGATATCCGTGGCGGAGGAACGAACTGTTCAGCGCCGATACAACTCTTGAACTGGCATAACGAATCAGTCGATATTGTGATTATGGTCTCGGATAACGAATCCTGGGTGGACGCACGAAGCAGCGGTGCATCAGCGCTCATGCAGGAATGGGAAACGCTCAAAAGCCGTAATCCGGGTGCAAAATTAGTGTGTATCGACTTGCAGCCGAATCGCACGACGCAGGCATACAGCCGTGAGGATATTCTCAATATCGGAGGATTTTCCGACACCGTTTTTACGACAATTGAGCAATTTATTACAACAGGAAACAGCCCCGAATTCTGGGTAAATGAAATCGAAGCAGTAGAATTGTAAGTAAATTATAAATCAAACACATGGCACCACGAATGCCGATGGAACTACATACACAACATGATCTTCTGTTGCCGGTTCGAGCCCGGCCGTTGAAAAACGTAGCTCAAATGGTAGAGCAAAGGATTGTTTCATCTCTTTTGTCGTGGTCGCCGGTAATACTACACCGCCACTATCGCTGGTTTTTATGATCAAGCCACCAGCGAAAATCATAAAAAATCAGCGGTATCAGCGTGCCATTGAAAATGCTGAAAAATCAGCGAAAATCATAAAAAATCAGCGGTATCAGCGTGCCATTGAAAATGCTGAAAAATCAGCGAAAATCATAAAAAATCAGCGGCATCTGCGTGCCATTGAAAAGAACAAACAATCAACCACGAATGCCAATGGAACTACATGTGGAATCTTGTGTTACCGGTTCGAGTCCGGTCGTGTCTCCTCATTCCAACTCACGAGGCACGTAGCTCAAATGGTTAGAGCAAAGAGTATTTCATTACCTTTTTGTCGTGGTTGATAGTTAATAAAATCAGCGGAAATCATAAAAAATCAGTGGCATCAGCGTGCCATTGAAACAAGAAAAAAAATCAGCGGAAATCATAAAAAATCAGCGGCATCTGCGTGCCATTGTAAATAGCTGAAAAAATCAGCAAAAATCATAACAATCAGCGGCATCAGCGTGCCATCAAAAAAACACAAACAAACAGCCGAATGCTATTGGGATTACATACACTTAGAACGTACCGGTATCTCAACAATCTTTGTCGGCTTTTTATCGACCTACCGCGAATGCATGCGGGACTACAACCGGTTACAATCTATGGATTCAGCAGGTTCGAATCCTGCCGCTGCGCTTGCACAAGCACAGTGATACGTCTCGCAAATCGTTGTCGCGGTAGTGATTTTATTCTACACCCATGAACATACAATTTGGCTTTCATAATCAATACGACGGACACGAAGGTGAGCTCATCCGGATGGCTATTTCGGAGCCGATTCTTCGTTCTATTCGTAAGAAAAACCATCCGTTTTTCCTGACTTTTAATCGCATCGTAGCTGCTGATTTTGATGCAAATTACGTGCGTGAACAATTACAAAAACTCGGGAAAGTATTCACGCTCAGCGGCAGTTGGAATATTGTGCTTGGTTCTGGCTTTTTTGCTATCGTTTCGATCGATCTTATGAATGATGCACGGCATTTGAGCAAGGTAACGGTCGAGGTGTATAGCACGACAAATGCGAAGGTCAAGGATACAACAGCAGCGCTGCAATCGATTCTCGCAGGCATGACAGGCGGAGTCGTCTGCGAAGTGGTGTGGTACTACGACAGTGGGTCGTATGACTACGACAACATTTACGAACTCCTTGCCGATAAGATTGTTACCGAAGCATACCCGTTTATTCCCCGCCTCCATGATGTGGCGAAGGAATATGCGGAAAGTAATGAATCGGTGCTCGTTCTGCTCGGCGAGCCCGGCACGGGAAAGTCGCGGTTAATTCGCTATTTAATCCGCAAAATGGCCGAGCAACGGCAAACGAATCACGCGAAAGTATTCTATACTTCTCAGCAAAAAGTGCTCGATGGTGAAGGGATGTTCACCGAGTTCCGCACGAGCGACGCAATGGCGCTCATCCTCGAAGACGCCGACTATCATCTCGGCAAACGTTCCGACGGTAACGACGTGATGACACGGCTGCTTGCGGCCTCAGACAGCTTTATCTCCGACGGCAGGAAAAAGATAATTCTCAGCACGAATCTTGCTAGTTTGCATCACATCGACGCCGCGCTGCTGCGTCCCGGCAGGTGTTTCGGCATCGTCGAAACGCGGAAAATGAACCGCGCAGAGGCACAGGATTTCTTCAAAGTCGTAGCGCCGGAGAAGAAAATCATGCTCGAAAAAGAACTCTACACCCTCGCCGAACTCTACCGCCTCCTCAATCCGGGGAACGCATTTGTACGGCAATTAAGCGACACCGTTCGCTACATGCCGGCCGAAAAAAGAGGGTTTGGTTTTGCGGTGGAATGATGTGAATGAACGTTCAGTCACTCAAAAGAAGCAACTAATCCAATCTCAGATAATTCACTCAATTATTTTGTACAACTAAGTATAATTACTAATCTTACAAAGGTTTTATAGTATATTTAGCAACAAAAACGGTCACAAAAAAAAAGCCCTAATCTCAAAAATCAGGGCTTTATAAAATATCAAAGTATTCTCTTATTTTGCAATAATCACCTTATCAAAATCTATTGTTTGACCATCTTGATTGTTGCAGTAAATTCCATAGGTTCCATTGGTATAGTCGGAAAAATTTACACTAATCACATTATTTCCCTTGAGCAGTGTACCACTCCACTGCCGGGCAATTTTCTGACCGCTGAGGGTATAAACATCAAGAGTTGCATTCTCTACATTTTTATATGCATTAATTGTTATTTGTGTAGCCCCCGAGGATGGGCTCGGCTGAATACGTTGTATTTCCGCATCTTTTAGTTTACACATATTATTAGCGCAAATGATACCATTTTTTTTATTCGGACTATCATACAAGTTTGAACTCTTAGCATACCCGGATTTTACGGTATAGTACTTTTTACCATTAGGTAAAGTATGTGAATCATAATACCTAATGAAAAAAGAATCCATAACAGGAGGTTCTACCAAGAAACGATCCATAATTGAATCTTGAGGTAAATGCCCTGTAGCACTTATAATACTGTCACAATAATTAAAAAGTAGTGTTTTCTGTACAATGAGAATTGAATCTTCTAATGTTGAATCTTGACTTCCATGCCCCATACTGTCAATAACAGATGAGAAATTCCACGGTACATCACAATAATGCTTTAAGTCTATACCAAATGGAGTACTTCCATAGCGTCTCGGTGATAGTTGCAAATAGACTGAAGTACCTCCATATCCAGTAGGAAGAATTCGCGTTTGCTTTGTTTTCACAGGACTAGTTCCATACACAAAAACTGTGTCAGATGAAGGATTTGTATTTACACCTACACTATCTAAAACAGCAAGAACAGCATTGTCAGATGCTCGAATAAGTTTTGTTACAAATTCAGTCTTATCGTGAATCTTCCCCTGACCTATTCTCCAATTACTTCCATCGCCGTCTACACCACCGTCTCCCAATCCACCGCCACCGCCACCGCCTCCTCCGCTACCGCAGGGAATGTTGTATAATGTCATATTACGATAAAAAGAAAGTTGTGAAGTACCGGAGGGTGGCATCGTGAAATTTTCTGTTCGAGAATATGGTAATAAATTTGAATTTTCACCCTGCGCCGAATCACCTTCTAATACAGCGTTGTGAGGCATTGCATTGATGATATTGATTCTTGTTGTATTCCCACCGTTTATTAAACGATATTCTCCAAAGAAGCAAGTAATTTCGGCAGAATCAAATTGATTCCGGAAATATAAATAGCGTAAATAATTCTGATCTTCAGGTTTGATTGGGAATATCATAGTAGAAACCTGAGCTTGCGAAGTAGAGTATGCCACTGCAAAAACTATAAATAGCAATAGTTTTTGTAGTGGCAAGCATGTAACTTTTCGGTATAAATTTTTCATTTATTTTTTTATTAAAATTTGGTACATAGTTTGTAATTATAAACAATATTGATAATCTGTTATATGTTGGATTGCTGATTTAAATTTATCAGTCCGATCAAATTGAAAAATACAATTTCCAATCTTTGTCTTTGTATGTTCAATCATTAATTATCGATTTAGCATATACTTGAAATTATAATCGACCTAATGGCTACTCAAATTACAATCTATATGTTGTGCCGCTTTTACAAGACAATCTGCCTGATCACAGGGGTTTCCATATCCATCTCTAACGCTATCGCATTCGCAATCTTCGGCCTCTAAACAGCCTTCACCTTGAGAGCGACCCGTAAACTGACAAACTGATCGAGTATAAGAATAAACACCGCATAGAAAACTAACGTCCTCGCAATGAACAGTACACCTAGAATTACACTTTACGGTATTTTCTTGACACAAAGTATGAGTACCGGGATTGGCACCGGATATACAACATTGTCCGTGACAAGGATGCCTAAACTCAGGTGCAATATTTGCCCAACAAGCAATTGAGCTAAAAAGAAGAAATACAACAGACACAACTATATGTTTTTTCATGGCAATAACCCTAAAATGTTGAAAAATAATTTAAGATGAGCAAACTTAAAAAAAAAAAACATATTATGCAAGTAATTTTTTAATTTTAGAAGTTGTTTAGGATTATTTTCAGAGGCGATTTTTGGGTTAGAAAACATGCTGACTATGACCGGAATGCTAAATTTCCAAACGAAAAACAGGCGTCTTAGCCGCCCTCAACTATGGAAGTAAAGCAATGTTTCGGTCTCGGTCGAAAATCCTAAACAACTTCTTAAAGAAATATTTTTTTTACTTCAAAAACTATCCATTCAATAAAAACAAATGAACACACAATTCAACATACAATCAGACGCAATAGCACATCTTCCAATCGAAGGTCTCACGCCGATTACGGTGATTGGGACTGAGAAAATTCGGAATGGATTTGATGCACTGTGTCTTGAACAGGCGATGAATTCCCGCCGCGCGCCGGGCGTGTCGGCGCTTGTCCTTAATCCTGACGCGCACGCCGGTTACGGCGCTCCCGTTGGGTGCGTCATGGCATCGCCATCGCATATTTATCCGGGTCCGGTGGGCGTGGATATTAAATGTTCGATGAGCTTGCTGCAACTCAACATTCCCGAAGAAGAACTCCGCTCGAAAGATGCCCGCCGCGCACTTATCAATGCGATTTGTGAGCGCACACCGACCGGTGCGGGTAAGGGTCAGCGTTCGGTACGGAAGTCTCGTCGGGTGAATGAATCAACCGGTTTTGCGGTTGCGACGCAAGGCGCGTCGCCGGAAGTTTTGGAACAAATCGGTATTCCCGCCTCGTGGGCTGAGTACTGCGAGGATGCCTTTCATCTCGGGCATGACGGCAAGCGTTCGACCCTTGAGGCGCGGCTCGATACGCTTCGCGGTGAAGGATTATTCCCGAAATTCAAGGAAAAGATGGAACAGCTTGGTTCGTACGGTGGTGGCAATCACTTTGGTGAATGCGAGATTGTTGATATCGTCGAAGGCATGGAGTCCACTGCCAATACATTCGGCTTGAAGAATGGTCATGCTGCGTTTTTATCGCACTGCGGTTCGCGGGGATTCGGGTATCAATTAGCGCATAATCAATTCCGTACGTTGCAGAAAAATTTCACAGCCACCGGCACTGCTTTCCCGGGCGATGACAAGGAGTTAGTCTATGCTGAACTCGGCTCCGAGGCAGCGAATAATTACCTCGACGACATGGCGCTCGGAGCGAATTTTGCGACGGTGAATCACCTCCTTATTAATGCCTTGGTGCTCGATGCATTTCGTGAAATATTTCCGGGTGCGGACGGGAACTTGGTGTATTTTATCAGTCATAATATCGCGCGGTTGGAGGATATTAATGGCACGCCGACGTGGGTGCATCGCAAGGGTGCGACGCGGGCGGTACCGGCTGGACACCAAAGTCTCAGCGGCACACCGTTCAGCGCGACGGGACACCCGATTTTATTGCCCGGCAATCCGCAGGACGGTTCGGCTGTGATGGTTGCGAGCGCGGGAGCGAAAGACTCGCTCTACAGCGTTAATCACGGTGCCGGTCGTGCATTGGGTCGTCGTGCGGCGATGCGCACGCTCAGTCAAAAGGACGTCGATATTTCCTTCGGCAAAAAGGATATTCTCACCAATTGCCGGGAGTATCCGCTTGACGAGGCGCCGGCGGCGTATAAGGATTTCAAGGAAGTCTTACGGTCGGTTGAATCGGCGGATCTTGCGCGTCAGGTAGCGCGCCTCAAGGCAAGATTTGTGATCAAGGATTCGGATAAATCGCTTGGCGGTGCTGCGTGAAATAGATGGGTGATGGCGCCGGAATGTATGATCGAATGAATTTATTTTTCCGGTTAAATTGACAAATAATTATCAAGTGCCAGAGGCACGATATATCGGTAGTTAGTGCATACCAAATAGATCAAGTGCCAGAGGCACGATACATTGGTAGATAATGCATACCAAATAGGTCAAGTGCCAGAGGCACGAAATATTCTACATTCTTTTTTATTCCGGAACTTTGAATATAAACTGTTCATTATAATCTACTTGAAAGTTTTCAAGGAACAGTTTATATTCTTCCAAAAATGTTCGTTTCCTATGATGTTCCTTTTGCCTTTGAATGTAAGCGATAACATCTGCCACCTGTGATTTAGAATACGAAAACGCTCCATAGCCGGATTGCCATTCAAATCTGAGTTTCGTTAATTTGTTTTCGTTAATCCATTTAGAAGAACTCGCTTTTACATCTTGCATTAAATCACCAATTGATTGTGTCGTATGAAAGCCAACCAGCAAATGAATATGATCCGGCATTCCATTGATGCAAAGCATTTTATGGTTATGGTGTTGTACAATTCCTGTGATATATTTATACAAATCATTTTCCCAATCATGATGAATAAGCGAAGCACGAAATTTGGGTGCAAAAATGAATTGCAAGAATATTTGAGTATAGGTATTTGCCATGATAATAGTACATCGCTACGCGATTGTTGTTGAATGTGTTTTCTATGCTACCAATATTTCATCGCTACGCGATTATTTTCTTATTCTTCTCCACAAAATACATCTTCAATTTCCCTTTATTTTTCGCATCAATCTCACCACGATACTCACACGTACATCTATCCTTCACAAGCGCGTACGTCGTTTCCGAAATATTGATTTTCCCGGGTTCGGAATTCTGCTCCATCCTCGCTGCCGTGTTCACCGTATCACCCCAAATATCATAGGCGAATTTCTTGACGCCGACGATCCCGGCGACCACACTTCCCGAATTAATTCCTATTCTAATTTCAAACGTTTTTTCGCCTAAATTTACGCGGCGTTTGAGCATGAATTCTCGAATTTCGAGCGCCGCATGAACGACATGTTCTGCATGATGTTCATCGGCTTGCGGTAAGCCGCAGACGGCGAGATAGGCGTCGCCGATGGTCTTGATTTTTTCGATGGTATGCTTGCTGCAAATTTCATCAAACCCTTTAAAACATGCATGTAATTCATCGACTAATTCTTGCGGGGAGAGCTGCTCGCTGACGGTGGTGAAATTCTTGAAATCGGTGAAGAGTACCGTTACATTATTGAAGTGCTTGGCTTGCGCTGTACCGGTAGATTTGAGTTCGTCGGCTACTTCAGCCGGCAGGATATTGAGCAGCAGCGCTTCTGAACGTGCTTTTTCATTGCTAATACTTACATTGGCTTTACTTTTAAGGCGGTAACGATTGTAGAGCAAACCGCTCATGCACATCAGCAGGAAGATTCCGCCCATAAAATAGAACTTTTCAATCCGCGCACGTTCTAATCCGAGATTACTAATTTCCTGACGTTTGGCATTGACTTCTTCGATTCTTTGCGCTTCCAAGGCGCTGATTCGCCGGCTGTTTTCACTGCTGAAGGTGGAGTCTTTGAGGGCCGTGTATTTGCGATACAATTCGGCTTCTTTGCGGTAGTCGCCGGTGAGTTGGTAAATTTTTATCAGTCCTTCGTAACAGTCTTGCGCAACATCAACTTGGAAGGTAATTTCCGGACTACTCAGGCACTCCGTCAAATACCGCTCTGCAAGATGCAATTGCGCCTGTTTTGTAGCCGGAATAAAATCATCGCGCAGGTAACGATCAATACTTGAATCCTGCCGGGAAAGCTCATTACCTGAAGCAGCGGAAAGCAGATGCATTGTATCGCCAATTGATTCCAAGAGAGAGAGTCCAATTTCCTTCTTCGCATAGAGTACTTCCGTTCTGACATCGTTAAGACCGTTACTTCTCTCCAATGCTTTACGACAATACGCAAGCGCGAGGCGGTAGTGGTGCTGCTTGCGATAGACTTCTCCGATGCATCTGAGAACGACAACAACATCCTTGCTTCGATGGGCTAGTTCGACTTTTCGGAGAGTCGAAAAACAAAATTTCAGCGTTCGGTCATCGGCGCTTCGATATTTATAGATTTCACATAACGCCACCAAATTATAGAACACTTTTTCCTGTTTACCTTTTTTTTCAGAAATAGAAAGTGCCGTTTCAAAGTACTCAATTGCACGCGTATAATCTTTAAGAAAATAATAGATAGAACCAATATCACTCAGAGGCCCTTCTACTTCAGATGTATCGCCGGATTCTCTATAGAAGCTAACCGCTTTTTGGTAATGATATAATGCCCTGGGATAATCTATTTTTTGCATGAAATAATACGCTCCGAGTCCACTATTGCAATCACCGAGTAATTGCTTGGTTTTCGCGTTTGGCGATGCTTCTAATGTTCGTATGAATTTATCGTTTATAGGCGTACTCGATGGTTGGTTCATCGTACGGTACATATTTTTAACTGACACTACCTGCCGGTCTCGATTATTAAGCTCTGAGTAAAGCGTATATGCTTTTTCGAAAAACTCCATCGCCCGAGCGCCGTCACCACTGAGTTCATAACTAAACCCAAAGGAACTATACCCTTTGGCAATACCCGTTTTCCAGGATAATTGCCGTGACAGCGCCATTATTTCCTTGGCATAGCGAAGTGTGCTATCAGCAGCTCCAAGCTCGTAATATGCGAACGAAATCACCGACAGAAGCAACGCTTTGTTCGTATCAGGCTGCGCCTTCGGAAGCTCTGCGAGCAAGGAATCAATGCGCTCTTGTCCCTTCTTCTGCGCGAGCATCGCAGAGGAGCTTCCGAACATCAATAGCACGACAATCCAGATAAATTTCTTCATAATTTTTCTACAAAATACATTTTCAACATCCCCTTATTCTTCGCATCAATTTCACCACGATATTCACACATAAATTTCTCCTTCACGAGCGCGTGGGTCGTTTCCGAAATATTGATTTTTCCGGGTTCGGAATTTTGCTCCATCCGCGCTGCGGTGTTCACCGTATCACCCCAAATATCATAGGCGAATTTCTTGACGCCGACGATGCCGGCGACCACACTACCCGAGTTAATTCCTATTCTAATTTCAAACGTTTTTGCGCCTAAATTTTCACGCCTTTTTTTCATAAATTCTCGAATTTCCAGCGCCGCATGAACGACATGTTCTGCATGATGTTCATCGGCTTGCGGTAAGCCGCAGACGGCGAGATACGCGTCGCCGATGGTCTTGATTTTTTCGATATTGTGCTTGCTGCAAATTTCATCAAACCCTTTAAAACACGCATGTAATTCATCGACTAATTCTTGCGGGGAGAGCTGCTCGCTGACGGTGGTAAAGGAAATAAAATCGGTAAAAAGTACCGTTACATTTGAGAAGTGTTTTGCCTGAGATGCACCGGTCGATTTGAGTTCTTCGGCCACTTCGGCAGGGAGAATATTGAGCAGGAGCTCATCGCTTTTATGCTTTTCTTTTTCGATAAAATTTTTGGCAATTTTCAGACGTTTTTTTTGCCGAAAATCCCACAGAGCAAATGCTACAGCCATCACTAACCCTAAAGCTAACATGTACTTCTGTTGTTGTTGTCTTTTTTGTTCGATAAGAATCACCGCATCTTCTTTTTCTTGATCATATTTTAATTGAAGTTGGGTAATCATCTTGGATTTATTACTGCTAAAGACCGAATCTTTCTTGATAGTGTACATCTTAAAATTCTCATACGCATCCTTGTACTTCCCGTTGATCGAATCGATTTTGCTGATAATGAGATACGTGTCATATTCTTGAGTTCCTATCTCTCTACTCACAATATTTGCGCTATCCATATATATTTTGGACTGTTGCAATGCTTCGGGTAACGTTGAGATCTTAAATTTTGCGAATCTCGAATCAAGTACGGGAGTAGAATCTGTTGCAAGGAGAAAATATGCCCAGCCCACATTTCCGTAAGCCGATCCCATCCCGTCTTTATCTCCCAATTCCCGATATATTTCTAATGCTCTGAATTTATAGTCGAGTTCTCTGTATCGATCTTTTTGATCGCCTAATGCAATACCGATATTGACTAAATTTCTCGCAATTCCATTTTTATTCCCGGATTCTTCTTCGAGTCGTAAGGCCTTGAAAAAATAGTCAAGTGCGGTACTTTCGATGTGTTGCCGGAGATAAATATTCCCCATAAAACGCAGATTCTCTGCCAGGGCCGCTTTATTATGAATCTCTTCATTCATCCGAATTGCTTTGAGCAAATATTCTTTTGCCTTCGGAAAATCATTCTCGAATACATAGACGAGACCAATTTTACCGCTGACTTTTGCTTCGCCGGCTGCATCATGCAGCTCTTCAAACAGCTTCAACGCCTGAAAATAATGTTCTAACGCTTTCGAATATTCTGACTTCGAATAATAATTATATCCAATGCTGATATACGCGTTGGCTTTACCTTTATTCCACTGTAATTTACCGGCTAATTCCAATCCTTTTTTTCCATACAGAATCCCTTCATTCGGCTTGGTAGTAAAGTAGTAATAACTAAGGTCATTGAGTACATTTACTTTATTGCTATCTTCTTTACTTTTAGAGAGTTCAACAAGAAGTGAGTCAATGCGGTCCTGCCCTTGTTTTTGAGCCGACAACGGGTATAACATCCACACACCAACCAATATTGACAGTACCAATAATTTCATAATTGTTCCACAAAATACATTGCTAATTTCCCCTTATTTTTCGCATCAATCTCACCACGATACTCACACGTACATCTATCCTTCACAAGCGCGTACGTCGTTTCCGATATATTGATTTTTCCGGGTTCGGAATTTTGCTCCATCCGTGCTGCTGTGTTCACCGTATCACCCCAAATATCATACGCGAATTTCTTGACGCCGACGATCCCGGCGACCACACTTCCGGAATTAATTCCGATTCTAATTTCAAATGTTTTTTCGCCTAAATTTTCACGCCTTTTTTTCATAAATTCTCGAATTTCCAGAGCTGCATGAACCACATTTACTGCATGATTTTCATCAGCTTGCGGTAAGCCGCACACGGCGAGATAGGCATCGCCAATTGTCTTGATTTTTTCGATGGAATACTTCGTCATTATTTCATCAAACCCTTTAAAACATGCATGTAATTCATCGACTAATTCTTGCGGAGAAAGCTGCTCGCTGACGGTGGTGAAATTCTTGAAATCGGTGAAGAGCACTGTCACATTATCGAAGTGTTTGGCGCTTGCAGTGCCTTTTACTTTGAGTTCATCAGCTACTTCTTTGGGGATGATATTCAAGAGTAAAGAATCGGATTTTATTTTTTCTGTATTGATTCGATTACGTTGACGATAGACGACGAATAGGAATATCAGAGCTCCGGCTAAACCTATCGTGATCGAATTTCGAATAGTTGCCTGCTGAATATCTTTTTTTTCCTGCTCGGCTTTCGTGGCGGCGTCTTTTTTATCTACGTCATATTTCAATAGAGTGGCGGTGATTCGATTATGGTTTTCGACGGCGGCGCTTGAATCTTTGAGCGAATTGTACAATTCAAGGTATTCATACGCAGTTTTGTGATTACCCAATAATTTTTCAATCTCGCTTTTTTGTTTGTATAATTCAATTAACTCATTCTCTATTATTTTGAATTTAACAATAGAACTATCTGTATAGGACTTCGCTTTTTGTAAGGCGATAGTTTTACTTCCCTTACATAATTTCTGCAACTGTTCCGGAGCAGAGCCTTTGGCAAATGCTAAATACGAACCTCCCAGTCCGAAATAGTCCCAACCCCATATATAATCATAGTTCAATTTCCTGTTCAGTGCGATTGACTTTGAAAAATAAGCCATTGCATTCGGGAAATCGGAAAGCTTGTAATACGTAAGAGCTATGTTATCATATTGAACGAGGATAGTGTTATCATCATGTAATTCTTCCGCAAGTTGTAATGACTGAAAATGAAGTTCGAGCGCCTTGGTGTACTGTTTCGCTAAATAGTATGCAAATCCGACATTTAAATACATAGTTTCAAGGCCTACTTTTGTCCCTGATTCTTTAAAGAGTTGTAAGGCCTTCTTACCGTATTCCAGAGCTGTATCGTAATCTAACAATCTACTGTAAATACCCCCAATATTCCCATGAATTGAAGCTTGCAATACTTTATCATCAATCTCCTCAGCATAATGCAGTACTTTTAAATTGTATTCCAACGCTTTAGAATAATTTTTTGCCTTAAAGTAAATATCGTTTAACAGTTCTACACACTGTCTGATAATAGCGTTATCCTTCACTTCTTTTGCTGTCTGAACAGCTTGATTGAAATACTGTTCAGCAGTTTTTGTATCCGGCGCAGTAAGACCCAAACTCCTCAGTGTACCTGCAATAGATTTATTGTCATGTACCTCCCTGAATAGTTGTAATGCTTTCATAAAGTGCTTCACGGCATTGACCTTATCGGCAGCTCCAACGTAGCTGCATGCGACCGCATAATGTGCTTTGGCAATACCGTATTTCCATGAGAGTTTTGTAGATAGCTCCATCGCCTGCCAGGCATAAGTACTACTACTATCAGGTTGGCTTGGGGATATGAGATGGTTTCTGTAATACGTATAGGAAAGCAGCTGCAATAGAAATGCTTTGTTGGTATCCGGCTTTGACCTGACAAGTTCAACGTGAAGTGAATCAATCACTTCACGGTATGATTTTTGGGCGGAAAGGTGCATCACGGAGCAGAGTGTACCTATCAATAGTATCAAGATTTTTTTCATTCTACACTTCTGTAATTTTCCACAAAATACATCTTCAATTTCCCCTTATTTTTCGCATCAATTTCACCGCGATACTCACACGTACATCTATCCTTCACAAGCGCGTACGTCGTTTCCGATATATTGATTTTCCCGGGTTCGGAATTCTGCTCCATCCGCGCTGCTGTGTTCACCGTATCACCCCAAATATCATAGGCGAACTTCTTGACGCCGACGATGCCGGCGACCACACTTCCCGAATTAATTCCGATTCTAATTTCAAATGTTTTTTCGCCTAATTTTTCACGCCTTTTTTTCATAAATTCTCGAATTTCGAGCGCAGCATTCACGACATGTTCAGCATGATGTTCATCGGCTTGCGGTAAGCCGCAGACGGCGAGATAGGCGTCGCCGATGGTCTTGATTTTTTCAATAGTATGCTTGCTGCAAATTTCATCAAACCCTTTAAAACATGCATGTAATTCATCGACTAATTCTTGGGGGGAGAGTTCTTTGCTGATGGTCGTGAAATTTTTAAAATCGGTGAATAACACCGTCACATGATCGAAGTGTTTGGCGCTGGCCGTGCCGGTCGATTTAAGCTCTTCGGCGACTTCTGCGGGGAGGATATTCAGGAGTAAATTCTCGCTGCGTTCTTTTTCATAGGTAATAATTTCATTTGCTTTTTTCTTCAGACGGAAGCGGTTATAGAGCAGCAATGCAAGCAGTGCGACCAGCACAAGTCCGGCGACGAGAGCATTGCGGGTGGTGGTCTGTACGGCTTCTTTTTTCTCTTGTTCGGCTTTGGCTTGTTCTTCTTTTTTGGAATATTCGAAGCGTAAAAACTGATTCGAAACTTTTGCTGTATTTTCGGAATGTTTCATACTATCCCGTGCAGCAATATATTGATAATAATGGATATACGCTTGAGCTAAATTTCCGGATGCCGTATCGAGCTGAAACAGGCGTTGATAAATATTTCTCATCGCCTCTGTGGCGTTGAGTTCCTTGCACAGCCGTAAGCAACTATCGAGGCACACGGCCGCTTCCTTAAATTTCCGCTGCTGCGTGTAGCACGCACCTAAATTATTGAATGACCAGGCAATACCGTTTTTATCCTTGATTTCGCGGAAAATCGATAATGCACGTTGCAAACTGTCAATGGCTTGTGCATACATTCCTTTATGCGATAAATTCGCTCCTACACCCACGAGGGTCATACCATACATTAATCTCAGACCAAGATTTTGATAAATCTCCCGTGCACCTTCATAACATTTCAGCGCTTCGTCAATATTATTAATTTCCGAGTAGTAACCTGCAAGCATTAAGTAATTCTTGCCCAGCCAATCTTTTTTGCCGGTTGTAAGGTTAATTGCAAGAGCTTTCTTATAATAGTTCTCTGCTTCCTCTTTCTTGCCCGCATCTTGATAACAAATGGCGATATTATGGTACACACCTGCTGCTTGAGCCCGGTCGCCAATGCGCTCGTAATAGGCCAAACATTCAAAATTATATTTGAGTGCCATCACATAATCACCAAGACATTGGTAGGTATTCGCCATGGAAAAAAGCGAGTTGTTGATTCCATCTGCATCATTGATTTCCTGCCGATACTTCAGCGCTTTCTTTTCGAGTTCAATCGCTTCAATTTGTTTCCATTTATCATTAGCAAGAACGCTCATAATGTGGTAGGCATTACCCATACCTCTCTTGTAGTCCATTTTCTCTGCGATTGCTAGAGCTTGACGAGCATATTCCGAGGATTTGTCGGGCGTATAATCCCAATATTCTCTAGCAAGCAAGCAAAGCATATTTACTTTGACAGTGTCATGGGTCGCTGCTCTCAAAATTGCCTGCAGCGAGTCTATCGCATGTTGGTTTTGGGCATAGGAACTACTTGGCATACAAGCACTTGCCATCCAAATAAAAAACACTACAACTATATTCTTCATATTACACTTCCACAAAATACATTGCTAATTTTCCCTTATTTTTCGCATCAATTTCACCGCGGAATTCACACTGAAATTTGTCCTTTACAAGCGCGTACGTCGTCTCCGAAATATTGATTTTTCCGGGTTCGGAACTTTGCTCCATCCGCGCTGCGGTATTGACCGTATCACCCCAAATATCATAGGCGAATTTCTTGACGCCGACGATGCCGGCGACGACGCTTCCGCTGTTAATTCCGATTCTAATTTCAAACGTTTTTGCGCCTAATTTTTCACGCCTTTTTTTCATAAATTCCCGAATTTCGAGCGCCGCATGAACGACATGTTCCGCATGATGTTCATCGGCTTGCGGCAAACCGCAGACGGCGAGATACGCGTCGCCGATGGTCTTGATTTTTTCGATATTGTGCTTGCTGCAAATTTCATCAAACCCTTTAAAACAGGCATGTAATTCATCGACTAATTCTTGGGGGGAAAGCTGCTCGCTGACGGTAGTAAAGGAAATAAAATCGGTGAAAAGTACCGTTACATCTGAGAAGTGTTTGGCGTCTGCCGTGCCTTTCGACTTCAGCTCTTCGGCCACATTTGCCGGGAGGATGTTGAGCAGGAGTTCATCGCTGCGTTTTTTCTCCCGTTCGACATTCGTTTTTTCATTTTTCACCCGATTGCGTTGCCGGTAAACGATGCCGGAGAAGAGTAATAAAATCATAAATCCTGCGATAAAACCGTTGCGCATGGTTTTTTGCTCGGCAAGCTCCATACGCGACGCCGCATCTTTCCTTTCTTGTTCTTTTGCCAGATCAGCTTCCATTTTTTTGAGTTCATTTTGAAATTGAACCCGCTTGAAATTCAGGTCATTTTTTTCACGGTTCAAGCTGTCCTGATAGTTCATTGACCGGCGCAGGTAGAGGTATGCTTCTGTCGGATTGCCGAGGGACGAATCGCAGGTAGCGAGACTGTTGTAGCATTCCCAGAGGTACTGCTTGCTTCCACCGGCCGTGAAGATGGTCAATGCCTGCAGGAGATGGTGCTTTTGTACGGCATACTTTTTCTTGAATTGATAGATGGTGGCCAGTGTCATATGTTCCTGCGCAGTGCTCGATTCATTCCGTAGCTCTATATATTCCCGAAGTGCTTTGCGAGCATAGACTTCAGCGCTGTCGTAATATACCGGCTTCTCCGCGCCCATTCCCAGATATACCCGGGCGACATCTTCGTACGAGTCAGCAATTCCCTTGATATCACCGATTTCTATTGCTAATTCTAGTCCCCGCAGTTGCAATCTCAGCGCCGTAGGATAATTTTTCAATGAAAGATAGACAAACCCTTGTCGCTCGCATATCGTTGAAATAGCCCACTTGTTCGTATTGACTTCAGCCAAAAGCATGGCGTTTTTAAAATAAGCGAGAGCGCTATCATACTGTTGTTTGGAATAATAAATATCTCCTGCAACGAGATAGACACTGAACATTCGAACCGAATCGCGGAGTTCGGTGTAGATTGCCATGGATTGCTGCGCATATTCGAGTGCTTTGTCATAGTCTTCCACACTTCGATACATTCCGCAGATAGCATTATAGATATCGGTCTTTTTGAGTTTGTTATCCGATACCACAGTGTCAAGATGTTGAGCGAGCGCCCGGGTAATGTCTTCCTTGCGCAATTGCAGCGCATGTTCATAATATTGCAGCGCCTCTGCATAGCGTCCCTGCGCCCTGCTCAGATCGCCGAATCCCTGATATGATGTCGCATGTTGGTTGATATTGTTGCTCAATCGGGCGATGCGCAGTCCCTGACTAAGCTGCTGCTTTGCTTCTTCATACTTTCCGACAGATATCAGGGTAATTCCTAAAAAATTATGTGCCTTGGAGATGAGCACGCTGTCACCTGTCCTGAGATAGAGGTCCAGTGCTTTTCGGCAATACTCAACCCTCGCGGCAAGATTTCCCCGCTGCCTGTAGAGTACAGAATGCTTATAATAGGTCTCAGCGAGTTGAATGGTGGCACGTGCACGTACACGCGGCGGCAGGGTACTGCTCATGAGCGCTTCCGACAAGGATTCTGCTTGTCGGATATATGTTTCCCGGTCATTGAAATTGCCCGTTTTATCTGCCATCAATAGCAGAAGCGCCACTTTCGACGTATCCTCTTTTTGCGTGCGAAGGAGCAGCCGGAGTGAATCGAGCGTGGCAGCATGAGCTGCAAGCACAGAAAACAGCAAACACACTAGTATGACTATAAACCGGTATCCAATTTTCATATATTTTCCACAAAATACAGTGCGAGTTTCCCCGTATTTTCGCATCAATTTCACCGAGAAATTCACACGTACATTTATCGTTTTCAGCGCGTGATTGTTTTTTTTTTAATTCACTGAATCAGCTCATTTATGTTTGTCGTATGAATACTGTATCTTCATACTGCTAATATGCTTGCGAAAGAAATCTTCATTCTCGGACGGTGATCCTTTCGAAGGAAATTCTACGGTCAGAAAAATCTCAACGAGACCCGGCTTATTCTCATATACCTGCTTTAATCCGACCGATACATCACTGAAAAGAGTACGGGGTACCAGTAATTCTCCTTCGAACAGACTCGTCGTATATGGCTTGTACAATAGGTGGTAATAGACTTCTCCATAGACCTTCAGCTGTGGTTTGTCGGTGACGGAGGGCGGTACTACCGACTCGAACTTTACATTAAGGTGCTCTTTAGTACAAATATTTTCCTGCGAATAATAAATATAATACATCGCGATACCATTACCGGTATTCGAATAATAGGCCACATTGCCGGGCTGGCGGATCGACCCCTGAAGAATCGTAAGAGTGCTATCGGTGACTACAGTGTACGACACCGTTTCCCGGCCTGCATCACATGCACCGTTTGAAGACGAAGTCCCTGTGTTAAAACAGGATTGAAGCGCAACGACCATAATTATCATTACGGTCATATATAATTTGGAATACATAGGGTACCAACCATAAATTGAACAACATGTAGTTATTTCATGTAGTATCAGTGTGACTAACTTGAGAATTCAGAGACACTCGGGGATGCTCGCAGCGCCATCGCGTACCATCCACATCCGGCGCTGATTAATACCACCCTTCACGGTACAAGCAATGTACACGGATACACCGGAATATTCCGTACTACCCAAAAGACAATTACAAGCACAGCAAGGAGTTGCACGACAATTGGCTTGAGAATAATCGCGGGGAGTTGTGTACCAAGAAGTGAGAGCGAAAGGTAGCGTACAATACTATACACCACATACGGCACCGTGACAATCATGAGCACATTCGCCCGAAGCGCGCCGGCAATATCGCCATGCAGGAGGCGGTGGAGTCCGCGTGTGGTGCCACAGCCCGGACAATAATACCCGGTCGCCCAATTAAACGGACACCTGGGTAGAATGTGCATCGTTTTGGAATTATACAGAAATAAAAAAACGGCAAAAAACACCACTCCGACGAGGAGTACCCATGCTTTCTGTCGTTCAGATAATTGACCGAGAATTTTCATGGTGATGACTTAAAAATGAACCCATGTCAACAATCCCATGTATGCAAGGAGTGCTGCACCGACAAGCGAACTCCCCACGCCGGCCCAGAAGCTGATCCAGCACCACAACCGTGCTTTCGCCGACGCTTCTTCGGCGCCGCGCCAGTCGCCGATTGCGAGCTTGGAATTGACCTGCGAAGAGTAAATAATCGCCGCGACTCCCGTGGGCATACAGCAAAATAACGTCACGAGTATTGCCTGCACTAAATAATTCGGCACTGTAGGTTCGGCAGTATCCATAAGTATCTTTCAGGAAATGAATAATGATGAGCGATTGCAAACGCGAATTACCGATTTTTTCTGATGTGACAAAGAAAAAAATGTAATCATTGGGAAATAGAACGCTTCACCCGGCGCCGTTGGTGGTGAAGTTCATCTCCGCCCGCGAAAAAACCCGTAACTTTGCGGTATAATTTTTGAGAATTCTGCAATTAATCCTCTTCTCTATGCGCATTTTAGTAACCAATGACGACGGCATCGACTCTCCCGGAATTTACGCACTTGTTCACGCACTCAAGCCCCTCGGCGAGGTAATCGTTGTAGCCCCCGACCGCCAGCAAAGCGCTGTAGGACACGCACTTACCGTTAGCAGTCCCCTCCGCTGCACACCCTTTCACCGTAATGGTGAGATGTTTGGCTACGCGATCGACGGCACGCCCTCCGACTGTGTAAAATTTGCAATTTCCACGCTCCTGCCCGACAGGCCGGACATTATCGTTTCAGGTATTAATCACGGCGCCAATACTTCAATCAATGTGCTCTATTCCGGCACCGTTTCGGCCGCTACGGAAGGCATGCTCATGGGAATTAAATCGATGGCCGTGTCGCTGCTTTCCTTTAGTCATGAAGCAGATATGAGCGTCGCGGCGCACTTTGCCCGACTTGTTGCCGAGAAGCTGCCGACGCTCGACCTCCCCGATGACACGATCTTAAATGTGAATGTACCGACGATCCCGTTGGAAGAGATCAAGGGGATTAAAATCACGCGGCAGTCAATCTCCGAGTGGCACGACCATTACGAACGCCGCACCGACCCGATGGGACATGACTATTTCTGGATCAAAGGCACCTATATCACGAATGACGACCGCCCCGACGCCGATGACGTCGCCCTCAAAGACGGCTATGTATCTATCACACCAATACATTATGATTTGACGAATCGCAAGGTGATGAAGGATTTGGAGGAGGTGCGGTGGTGAGTTTCCCCCCCCCGAGCCCTTCGCTTCTTGGCGAGCGGCTCGGTTGGTCAAGCATGAACACTGAGAGCATCACTCGGAAGTGATACCCTCAGAAGAAAAAAAGCCCTGACAGGTTTTCGGGAACCTGTCAGGGCTTATCGTTTTGTAGAGTATTGAGTCCTTACCGCACTATCACAATGGTCTTTACATCCGTAAACACACCGGTCTGCATTTTTACGGCGTAGAATCCCGCCGGGAGATCGTCCGGCAGGGCGAGGCGATAGGTGCCTTCATTCGTCGATTGATCGAGTAATGGCCTCACAAGTTCGCCGAGAGAATTATACAAGTCCAACCTCACTCTGCCTGAGAGTCCGACGGCAAAATCGACCGCAGTGCCTCCTGTACCGGTGGTCTTCACCGCGAGAGAGTATCCTGTTGAACTAAACCGCACAAGCCGCGCGGGAGCAAAGCATCCGTCGAGTATCACCGGTTGAATATATCCTTCCAGCTCGATACAGCCGGGTCTGTCCGGCAGACTCACCGTGAATCCGGGTGAGAAGGTTAGTGAATCGGCGAGCAGCACGCCGATGGACATATCGAGCAGCACGCCGTCACTCTTCATTGGTGTCGTTCCCTGACCGGTAATTCTCAGGATACGTTCATCACGTTTTCCCGGAAGCTCTTCGACTTGGAGCGACCATGTGTTATCGAGCGCAGCACCGATAGTCGGATAATTTAGCACCGAATCATAAGCCAGAAAACGGTTGCCATAGATCAGGTCGGCCATAAACCGGTAGATTTTCGCATTATTCCAATTGTCGCACCGCGCACTCAGGTGTAATGGAAACGTCAGGTTTCCGGCAACGGTCGCCGTATCATGATTCAGTGAATAAAAGACTTTCGCAAAATCACCGCCGCCGCTGAGCTCAATTGTCTGCAAAGAATCATTCGACGTAAATACCCTATACGCAGCCGAATACGCACGTTGCTGACGCGGCCTGAAATGCGCCGTTATTTCCACCGAATCATACGGCTGCATCGTGTAGGGCAATTGCGGTGTGGTAATCGTAAATCCATCGTCATTGATAGAAGTTCCTGTTGGAAAAATGCCCAATAACTGCACCGGCACATCCTCCCGATTACGAATCCATATCGGCGTTTTCATGGAGTCGCAGAGCAGCATCGAACCGTACGTAACAATCGTCGGCGAGCAGTCGCGGATACGTACCCGCACCGAATCGGTGGCTTCGCACCCAAAAGCATTGGTTGTGGTGAGATAATACTTCGTGGAATACTGCGGCGTTGCGATTGGATTCGGACACGTGGTGCAGCTGAGTCCGGTTGCCGGTGACCATGCATACGTTACCCCGCCCGAACCCGTTAATTGCGCAGCACTACCGAGACACATCATCGTGTCTCCCGTTGCTTTTGCCGTCGGAACGCTGACCGTCACGGTCACAGAATCGCTGCCGAAGCATCCTCCTGCGCTCGCGAGGAGATGATAGGTTGTTGTTCCTTGAGGAGTAGCTATGGGGTCCGCACAATTCGTACAGCTCAGTCCGTCCGGCGGTGACCACTCATAGGAGAATCCGCCTGAGGCATGTAAGGTCGCCACTGTGCCACGGCAGATGGTGGTGTCATTCCCGGCTTCAGGATGAATTTCCATCACGCGTACGGTGACCGAATCGACGGCCGAACAAATCGGAGACAGCGAAGAAACGACAGTATAGGTCGTTGTTTGTAATGGACTTGCAATTGGCGATGCACAACTGGTACAACTCAGTCCGTCCGGTGGTGACCATTGGTAATAATTCCCGCCGGTTGCCGTGAGCTGTACCGAACCGCCTTTGCAGGTGGCGGTATCGTTGCCGGCATTTGCCATTGGGGTGTTCACGAGTACCTTCACGGAGTCAGTAGCCATACAGCCGAGAGAGTCCACACCGATGGCATAATACGTTGTCGAGACAAGCGGCTTGGCGTATGGCTGCGAACATGCAGCGCAACTGAGACCATCGACCGGCGACCAGATATAGGCGACTCCGCCTGACGGAGTCAATTGCGCCGAATCACCGGCGCAGATGGTCTTATCAGACCCCGCATCAATTACCCCTGTATGCACTCTTACCGTAATCGAGTCGGTAATATCGCATCCGCCATCATTGACCGAATGAACTTTATAGGTTGTGGTCTTACTTGGTGTGGCAATGGGATTCGGACAGTTCAAGCAGCTGAGTCCGTCCGGCGGCGACCACCAATAGGTGCTGTCGCCTCCCGTGGCGATAAGCTGAATGGCCCCTCCACTGCAAATTGTCGTATCACTCCCCGTCTGCACGACCACAGCCGTCGTTCGCAGATCATTATTCAATGCCATACCGCCGACATAGCCGTAGGAATTGGCAAAACCATATCCATAGACCAGCAGACCGAAGGGTGTTCCCGCCTCAACCGTATGCACGCCATCGGGCACTTCAATCCAGGCGTATGTATAAGCTATACATAAATTAAGCGATGGAAATGCAGGTATATCACCTGTTCGTAAAGGGCTCACCGGACTCCCGTCGATGCGCAATGTAGGCAGCGAGTCTTTCGGAATGATCACCGTCATGTATTGTTTAAAATACGTTGGGTCCGTCGCATTGGACTCGTATGCCTGCGCATTGGTACACCGATACGACCTCAGATACTGTTCCCTCGGGGGGATAATCATCATAAACGGATCGCTGAGGATACTGTTACCGCCATTCACCTGCGAACTCTGCTTGAATTGGGCTACGAGGATGGGTTCGGTCGCCGAGAAAAACCCTGCCGCCGTGAGTGGCATTTCATAAAACTGACCGGCATTAAGCTGTCGAATGACCGTGCCGTTGAGATACAGCACCGTATTATTGACCGAGGCAATCACACGGATAAGATCGGTACCGACATTGGGCATATTACCCGGCTGCGGATACGGTGTGACAAAGTAATTTTTTCCCCAGGTATTGACCGGCGGCATTTGTTCACAGAGGAAATCTCTCGAACCCAACATCGTGAACGTAACGGGCAGTTTCGACCGCTGATGACCGCCAAACACGGCGACCGGCTTGGTGGCTTTAATTCTCGTTCCCGTCAGATCTCCCCGCAGGTAATTAGCTGCAATTGCTGCCTGTACGAGATAAACTTCGCCTTTCATGAGGGTAATGTCGATCGGATTCATACCCGAGCGATACGTCGGAGCGGTAGGTACGATATGAATATCGGTATTATCCTCGGTGGCAATAATCGAAAATTGGGACGGTGTAGAGGAGCCGTTGGTGGTCTGACCGTTGTTGGATGTACCGTCACTGTTGTAACTCATCACGAAATAGTCCGCACCGAGAGCATCCGTCGGCAATACGAGGAATGCATCACTCGTGGTCACGGCCTGGCTGAGCGCATAGACGCTGACTTCTTCATCGGCGGTCACATGAAACGACTGCCGGGCACTGACCTGTACCTGATTATTCTGGTAGATGATGTTGTTTTGCATGAAGCCAATCAATTCATAATCATTCCAGGGTACCTTAAAGGTATAGATTTGCGTGGAATCGACGATGGAAAACGGCTGTTGGAAGCTGTTGCCGTTGCGGTTGGTATAGGAAATTACACCGGTCGTGGTCTTCGATGCTGCAATATAGATATAGAGGGTATCGCGGCCGGCATTACCGTGAAAATTCGGCATGAATGTCAGCCAAAAGTCTTTGCCCCGGCTGTCAATTGCCCCTTGTGCAGAAGCAGATTGCACCGATACGAATACTGAGAGGATAGAGAGAAAAATGAGGTATATAATGCGCATATTGTACCTCCGCGCCGTATGGAAGAGTTATACCGGTAATTTGACCGTAAAGGTCGTCCCCTTGTCCTTACCTTCGCTGTAAATGGAGATGCCTCCATGATGTAATTCCGTAATTTTCTTGGCAATAAAGAGTCCAAGCCCCGTGCTCGACTCTCCCCCTGTCGGACGCGCCGAGAGACGCCGGAACTCCTGAAATGCGTTCGCAATATCGTCTGCTGTCATACCGAGGCCGGAGTCCTTGACTTCGATAATGACGCTCCCGTCTTCAACACGGGCAGCGAATTCCACCACACCGCCCTGCGGCGTGTATTTAATGGCATTACTCACTAAATTATCAATCACATGCTGCAATTGCTGATGGTCTGCCTGTATGGTCGGCAAGTCATCCGGGAAATTCACTTTCAGGGTAATGGACTTGCTCAGTGCTGCCTGCGAGAATCCTGATGCAATGGCCGATAAAATGGGCTTGAGCTCCACATCATCAAGATGAAGCTGATATTGGGGCTGACTCAGCACCGCTACGGTGAGCATATCTTCGACTAAGCCGCGCATAATCTTGGCCGACTGCTTGGCAATATCAACCAAATCATGAAAGTCCTCGGTAGAGATTCCTCCACGCTGAAATTCCGAGAGTACTAAATCAATATTTCCCAGGGGATTCTTGAGGTCGTGCACGGCCATGCGCACCATTTGCTCGCGTGTGGTCTGAATCTGCTGCAGTAAGTTATACGCATTCTGCAGCTCGGCGCTGCGCTCGGCTATTTTATGCTCCAGGTCGGCATTCGACTCTTGTAATTCTTTGATTAATTCATCATTTTCATGGCGGAGATTATTGGCTTCGGTGAGCTGCTCGATGGCGAGCTTTAATTGATGGAAATCGACCGGCTTGGTGAGGTAGTACGATATTCTGGCTCGGTTAATTCCCTGAACAACATTCGAGATATCGGTATAGGCGGTCATGAGGATACGCTCGCTGTCCGGACTAATGGCAATACTCTTCTGCAAGAAATCAATCCCGCTCAAGATTCCCATTCTCTGATCGCTGACGATAATATCCGGCTTGAATTCCTGCAGTATTTCCAATGCCACCTCGGCGCTCTCGGCAGTACGTACATGCGCAAATTGCGAGAAAAAGTCACGGAGGGTTTCTAAAAATTCAAGCTCGTCGTCAACAAATAACAGTCGGATAGAATGTTGTGAAGATTGAGACACAAGTACTCCAGATTGTTCAAAAGAAAGATGATTGATAATTAACCGTGCAATTATCCACAAAAATACACTTTACCCGCTTTTCACACCACGGAAAAAAATTAATTACACGAAAGTACCGGACTTTCACCGGAGAATATTCTCTATATTTTTAAAAATTCAAACCGTTCCGGATACTTCTTTCGCTGAAGATCGAATTCCGCTGCGCGCACATCGGCTGCATGAGAAAGCGTGGACTTGAGGAGGCGGGTGTCGGCAAGGAACCCTCTCCTCTCCCCGAGAATTGCATGCAGCTCACGTTCATTTTCCGAGGTATGAAAGTTCGGATGCGGTACTTCAAAAACAGAAAAATCGGCCTTGCAGCCGCTGACCGAACAGTACGCTTCGGCCATCATCCGGGCTCCCGCGAGCTTTGCATTCCACGAATATCCTGCTATATGAGGCGTAGCGATCATCGCCTTTTCGGCTAACTCTTTCTGTATCAACGGTTCACCGACCCATACATCTATCGCTGCCTGCGCATTTGTCGTTCGAAGCAGCGTTAGCAATGCCGATTCATCGACCACTCCGCCGCGTGAGGCATGAATAATCATTGCGTCAGGAGACAGTGCCGTAAGCTCGCGGACGCCAAGCAAACCTCGTGTAGGATATTCCCCGTCAAGGGTGAGCGGTACGTGGTTGGTAATAATATCTGCGTCATAACAAAGTTGCATAACCGAACAATGCATCGCCCAATCGGGAAAGTCGTATCCCTCGGCATAGAGCGGCAGGTCATGGAGCAAAATATGGGCGCCTAAGCGGCGGCAATACTCGGCCACACGCTTTCCGATATTTCCATACCCGATGATTCCTATGGTCTTACCGCGAATAGATGCGTAGCGTTCGAGGAGGGCAAAGATCACATATTCAGCCACGGCATTGGCATTCGAGCCGGCAGCAGAGGCGAAATGAATACCTGATTTCTCTACAAACTGCGTGTCAATATGATCGATGCCGGCAGTAGCAGTGCCGACGAATTGGACAGAGGTGCCGACAAGAAGCGAGGAATTCACTGTGGTAATTGACCGTACAAAAAGCGCCGAACATTGCTCACGAATCAGGTCGGAAGAAGTGAGTGTACGCCCATTGAAGCGGATAATCCGCGCACCGGAAGAGGAAAGAGCGCCTGCAAGGAAAGGAATATTCTCATCAATAAAAATCGTTGGGGCGATCATGGATATGGAAGAGCAGGAAGGTTTACGGGCAATTAGGGAGAGATCATAGAAATTTGCTCGCTTCTATTTGAGTACTTGTCATGCTGAACTTGCTTGAGCATCTCCGATCGTTAAGAGGAAGCAGCACGACCACACAGCCACCAAGATTCTGAAACAAGTTAAGAATGACAAGTCTTTCCATCAGAATGATATGGACGTAATTACCCTTATCACTTGCGAATCACGTCTAACGACTCTCTGCTTACGACTTACAGCTTAAAGACTTACGACTTACGACTTAACGACTTAAAAAAACTCACTTATCCACAAGCCCGCGCCCTGTTTTTTGAATAAGATTCTGTTCTTGTAATTCCGTATAAATCCCGTCGAGCATACCATTGATAAACGCCGGGCTATTGTCGGTAGAGAAGCGTTTAGCGAGATCAAGGGCGACATTAATCGACACTTTCGGCGGAATTTCGGGAAAGGAGATGAGTTCGGCGATTGTCATGCGGAGGAGGATGCTGTCGAGCAGTGTTATGCGCTCGGAGTCCCAATTCTGCGAGAAGCGTTCGATGAGGCCTTCGCTGAACCCAGCGTGTTGATTCGTCGCTTCGATTAATTCACGGATAAATTCCACATCTTCCATATCCCAGCGGATGGTGGTATCGGCTTCCATTTCGGCGATTTCATCGGGTGTGAGCAATCGATTTTCATCGGGGGCATCATCACCGAATTGAAATTCGCGAAAGATAATGTGCTGAAATACATCCTGCCAGCGGATGCCGGAATTCTCGCAGGCGCAGAGAATTTGCAGTGCTTTTTCGCGGGCGAGATGGCGCGAACCGTTAATATGCCGAGCTTTACTCAGTGGGAATTCGGGGCTGTTGGGCTTCATAGAATACGAACGTGAAAGAGACAGATAAAAATGGCGAACCTTTTGGTAAGTAAATTAATTACGACGCAAAGGTTCGCCTTGACATTTACACCTCACGGGCAGGATACTTACCGGCGAATATTGGGCTTACCGATATAATTTCCATGGATATGACCGATGCGCGCGATGCGTTCTTCGGCGATAGCATTCGATGCCTCGATGGTCAGGATATTACGTTCGGCGGCTGTTTTATAAATCGTCGAGAGAATATCATAGATACCTTCGGCTTGTGCGAGAACGCGGTCTTTGCGGTAGCCATCGATTTCGGAGGCGACATTCATGAGTCCACCGGCATTAATCACATAATCCGGCGCGTAGAGAATACCGCGGGCGCGGAGCATTTCGGCATGTTTTTTCTCGTCGGCGAGCTGATTATTGGCGCCACCTGCGACGACAGCGCATTTGAGATTCGGAATAGAGTCATCATTCAAAATTGCACCTAACGCGTTTGGCGAGAAGATATCACAGTCAATAGTCGTAATCGCATCCGGCTGCACGAATTCGGCGCCGGTTTCAGCGGCTACTTTGAGCGCTTTTTCGGTATAAATATCAGTCACATAGACTTTTGCGCCTTCGCGTACTAGGTGTTCGATCAGGAACGTCGCCACATTACCGGCACCCTGCACGGCAATTTTCTTACCTGCAAGCGAATCACTGCCGAATTGCGCTTTAGCGGTCGCTTTGATACCATGATACACACCGAACGCGGTAAACGGGGATGGGTCACCGCTTCCGCCTTGTCCGCCGACGCCGGTGACGAACTTCGTTTCCATGCCAATCCATTCCATATCCTTGACCGACGTACCGACATCTTCTGCGGTAATATAGCGTCCGCCGACGGCTTCCACCGCGCGGCCATATGCCCGGAATAATGCTTCTGTTTTTTGTGTGCGGGAATCCCCGATGATTACTGCTTTTCCGCCACCGAGGTTGAGTCCGGCTACAGCGGCTTTGTAGGTCATTCCCCGCGAGAGGCGTAATACATCGGTCAATGCATCAGCATCACTGGCATATTGCCACATTCTCGTGCCGCCAAGGGCAGGACCAAGAACGGTATTATGAATTCCGATAATTGCTTGCAATCCCGACTTTTTATCCGAACAAAAAATGATTTGCTCGTGTCCATAGCTTTCGATGCTATTAAATAATTCCATGAAAAACCCTTTGAAGTGATAGCCAAAAACTGTAATAACGTTACATGCACTGCAAAAATAGCAAAATCCCGCTGAATTGACGGGTGCAGACTTTGAGTTTGCTGTAGTGCTTGGTATTTTGGGGGCTTTGGGGCTTGAAGGGCTTGAAGGACTTGAAGGGCTTAAGGGACTTAAGGGACTATAAGTAGAATTACAAATAAGTTCTTTGTGTCCTTTAAGTCCCTTAAGTCCTTTAAGTCCTTAAAAATTACAAAAATCACTAAAAATTCGACAAAATTTGCTAGCTTTGCGGCATCGACAACACGCAATTTTCAGGTTGTCATTGTGAATTCACTCATTCTACCACCAACCATTCTACCACTATGCCACACAATTCAAACAGTGGGGGTTTTCTCCCTCTTCATGGCGGTTACCGTAATCTGCTATCCTATCAAAAGGCAGAAATTATTTACGATGGCACGATATATTTCACAAAAAGATTTTTCAAAAAATTCGACCGCACGATTGATCAAATGGTACAGGCAGCCCGCAGCGGCAAGCAAAATATCGTCGAAGCAAGCATGGCATCGGGCACGAGCAAAGAAATGGAAATTAAATTAACCAAATGTAGCCCGCGCGAGTTTGGAAGAATTGAGAATTGATTACGAAGATTTTTTGCGAACAAATCGATTGGAGATTTGGGATATACATCATCGCTATGTAGCAAGGATGCGAGAACTCAATAGAATTCGCAACGGCAACTATGCCACCTTCAAAAAAGCCATCGAGAATGAAAATCCCGAAATATGCGCCAATGCAATGATAGGCTTAATAAAGGTAGCCTCGTACCTGCTCTCGAAGCAAATCACGCAATTGGAGAGGGCATTTATGAATGAGGGCGGCATACGCGAGAGGATGGCAAAAGCGAGAGTAGCGAGCAAGAGTAACCAACAGGATCAGGCGAAGCGCCGATGAGGTATAGCTGGGATTCTAGGGACTTGAAGGACACAAAGGACATAAAGGACATAAAGCTGTAGATTGTAAAATTATAGTCTACCTTTGGGAGTGTACTTTTTTGTCCTTTTTGTCCTTTTTGCCCTTTAAGTCGTTTGTGTCCTTTAGCCGGCTCCACAGAACACTTCCACATAAAAAACATTGGCTGCCGATGGTGGTATTATGGGGCGATACTAGAAATAAAGCGATAGGATGTATTTTTGCGATGAAGATTCATCTCATCTTACAATTGTACTACTGTATCCGCAGGCACAGCGCCCTACTATCGCAACTCTACAATACTTCAACAATCACAATCCAGAAAGCCCCCCATGAATCCCAAGGTCGATTTCTACTTCACAAAAGCACAACAGTGGCAGGACGAACTCCTCCAATTACGAACTATTCTTCTTGGCAACCAAGAGCTGACGGAAGAACTCAAATGGGGCGTGCCCTGCTATACGCTCGATGGTCGGAATGTACTGCTAATCCATACCTTTAAGACCTATTGCGCAATTCTCTTTTTTAAAGGAGCAATCTTGCCTGACAGGAGCAAAGTACTCGTCGAACAAACCAAAAACGTGCAGGCATCACGCCATCTCCGCTTTACAAGTCTCGAACAAATCATCGAGATGACACCCATCATACAAGCCACGGTTCAGGAAGCAATTGACGTCGAAAAAGCAGGACTCAAAGTAGAACTCAAAAAAACAAAAGATTTCACTGTTCCGGATGAATTTCAAGAAAAATTAGACGACTTCCCCGCCCTCCGCACCGCCTTTGAAGCGCTCACTCCCGGACGCCAACGTGGCTATCTGCTTCATTTTAATTCTGCTAAGCAGTCCAAAACTCGGGCAGCCCGCGTCGAGAAATGGATACCTCATATTCTTGAGGGTAAAGGGTTGGAGGATTAATCATCCAAGCGGAGATTCACCGCTTTTTTGTAGTTTTGGTGGTTGAATTAAGTGGTTCCAGCCAATCACATTTGTAGTGGCAATCCAAATTCTAAATTTCATTGCTATTACAGTCGTTTATTAGTCAATTCATACACGCTAATTCTATGATTTATATCACACAACTCATCTATTGTATCGAAGGTCAGGAACGCGTTTTTGACGAGTTTGAGGATATTGCTTTGCCGATACTTCAGCAGTATAATGGACGCCTGCTGTTTCGACTGAGACCAAAAGCAGATTCTTTTATTGAGCTGCATATCGAGCAGCCCTACGAAATACATTTTATAGAGTTCGACACCGAGCAAGACTTTGAAAATTTCAAGCTCGACCCCGGCAGGCAGCAATTCCTGCATCGTAAGGAACAGTCGATTAGGACATCAATGTTGATTCAGGGAACGAGGATACAGTGAAGATTATATTGAAAGCTAAGTGCAAATATTATTAAATAGTTAAAGCATTTGAATGCTTGAATTCAGCAATGAAGAAATTATCACATTTTTAAATTAATTATAACCCTGCACCGGCATTGTAAAGCAGGTCTAGCATACCCCACATCTCCAATGAAGCGAACAGAAATTGTAAATTACTTACTCATGCTTGGACTCCTGATTTGCTCGCTGAGTTGTCAAAAAATTGAGCAGAAAATCGTAGCGAAAACTGAGCAGAGAATTGATAATATTGCATTCTCATTCCATCACTCTCGTAGAGTACCCTTCGCTACTGTTGACGTTAAAATTTCCAGAAATGCTACGAACGAGGCTTGGATAAATGTCGATTGTAAACCAATGTATAACAATCGGAAGTGGGATTATTCAAATATCGACACTTCGTTTAATATTAACCCACAAACATTTGATTCAATAGCCCTGATGACAGATTGGCTTAAAAAAATCAATCTCGACTCTGCATACGTAAATGGTGCGCGCGACGGATACACATGTTCAATAAAGTTCGGCGCTAAAGGCAAGAATACAAGCTATAGCTTTTGGACACCAGGTTATGAGACCACAACAAGAGGGCTGACGGAGTTTACTACTCTATGCGAGGAAATAATAAAAGTGGCTGGTTTAAATAAATACGACATTCTTGATTAACTAACAAACATACTAAACTTCTATTCCATCAACAACTTAAATCCTATGACAACCAACGACCTCAACAACAAGCAAGCGCCTCTGCGCATTCTCGTTTTTTCGGCTTCTTTACGGAATGGTTCGCTTAATACTACGCTTGCGCGGCTCGCTGCGCAGGTGATCGAACAGCGCGGCGGCATCGTTGATTTTGCCTCGATGAGTGAATTCGACTGTCCGTCGCTCAATCAGGATTTGGAAACGAATGATTTTCATCCTGCAGGCGCTATCGAGATGCGCAATCGTATCTTGAATAACGACGCATTTATCATCGCATCGCCCGAGTATAATGGTTCGATGCCCGGACTCCTGAAAAACTCCATCGACTGGGTTTCCCGCTTCCGTCCGCAGCCCTTCAACGAACGCCACGCCATGCTTATGTCGGCGTCACCATCGATGGGTGGCGGCAATCAAGCACTCTGGTCACTGAGAATTCCCCTCGAAAAACTCGGCACCAATATCTATTCTGCGATGTTTTCCCTCGCTTCGGCGCATAAAGCATTCACGCCCGAGGGCAGAATCGCCGATGAAACACTCGCAGCACGTTTTGAAGATACGATTACCTCATTTTTGAATTCCGTCGAAGCTTCCAAGAATTATCCGTGCATTAAGAAAGCATGGGTGGAGTTTTTGGGACAGCATCCCGACCCGGCGACGGAACGTGTGGAATAAAACAACCCACGGTTAAAACCGTGGGCTATGTTTTAAAAACATCCTTCAAATACAGTTTTCCATGCAATTATCCTCAAAATATTCAACGAATTACACAATACGTATCATGCTTAAAAACCTCCTCAGTCCCGGTACTTATCCTACCACCATTCATCAGATTCTCCTCCTGCTTCGCGTGACGAGCGGCGCTTTCATGCTCACGCATGGCGCGGGTAAACTGATGAAATTCTTTGCTGATGAACCGTTAAAATTTGCCGATCCAATTGGCATCGGCGTCACGGCTTCCCTCTCGCTTGCTGTATTTTCTGAGGTGTTTTGTTCGGTCTATTTGATCCTGGGTCTTGCCACCCGTTTCGCAGCAATTCCCGTGCTTATCACGATGCTCGTAGCCGCGGTGATTGTGCATGCCAATGATGGCTTCGGCAAGCAGGAATTACCTCTCATGTATTGTGCAATGTATATCGCGATTGCGTTAGGCGGCGCCGGTAAATATTCGCTGGACAATTGGATTTATAATAGAATTTATCGCGCATAACTATAAATAAGTAAGCAAGTTATTCATCATACAACACACACAACTATGTCCAACATCAATCTTATTATCGAAGAACGGTCGGCAAGTATTGGTTCATTTATGGTCGGTCGCCTGCTCCCTTTTCGGGAGAAGCGCATGGTGGGTCCGTTTATCTTCATCGACCACATGGGACCCGTGAAGATGAGCGCGCGCGATAGTTTTGACGTGCTGCCGCATCCGCATATCGGACTCTCAACGCTCACGTATTTATTCGAAGGAAGTATTATGCACCGTGACTCGCTCGGGACGTCAATCGAGATACAACAGGGAGCGGTGAATTGGATGACCGCAGGACGCGGAATTGTGCACTCGGAGCGCACGCCGGAACATCTGCAGCACACCGAGCGCATGCTCCACGGATTGCAGATATGGGTAGCGCTTCCCAAGGAATTGGAAGACATTGAGCCAAGTTTTTATCATGCGGATGCCGGCGCGCTTCCCACATGGCAGCACGAGAATGCCACTTTCCGCTTAATTGCAGGTGAAATAATGGGTTACCGTTCGCCTGTTCCGGTTTACAGCAAATTATATATGCTCGAAATCAAAAGCAGCGAGCGCCAAACAATCACCATCGGCGAGCATCTTTTCGGTGAAAGCGGGTTGTATATTTTGGAGGGCGGAATTGAAAGCGACGGTCATCATTTTGGTCCGAAACAATTACTCGTCGCCCGCGAGAGCACGCTATGTTCTTTTACGATTGAGCCTGGCAGTACGATCTACATTTTCGGCGGCGAGCCCTTCCCCGAAGAACGGTTTATTGATTGGAATTTCGTGGCTACCTCGAAAGAAATAATCGAAGCCGCCAAGCTCAAATGGGCAGCGCAGGAATTTGATAAAATTCCCGGGGATGATGTGGAGTTTGTGGCGTATCCGGTACGGAGGTGATGGGAGGAATTCCCCGTCCGTTCGGTTGCTACAACCGAACGTAAATACATACCGCAGAAACGTTTGCATGGAGTACATCGGTGCCAGATGATATGAAATTTCGGAAGTAGAAGCAATACTCAGCAAGTGTTTATTCGGCAAGTAATTGACGTAAGGTGTAACACCTGACGGGACGAAATTCTAAAACTAGGACTTTTCTAATTCTAATACTTCTTACAATGAACTTATTAAAAACCCAAATCGGCAGACTTCGCGTACTTGCATTTGTGGAAGGAGTGTCTTTTTTGGTGTTACTTTTTGTAACAATGCCCCTCAAATATGCTTTTGAAATGCCGTTGCCCAATAAGATATTCGGACTGATTCATGGATTACTTTTTGTACTGTATGTCTATACAGTATTTCAGATTACATTCGAACAAAAATGGAAATTCAAACAAATATTTCTGGCATTGTTGGCTTCCATTGTACCCTTTGGTACATTTTGGGCAGATAAAAAACTCTTCAAACCGATGCAAGATACGTTTAATGAATAATGATGACCGCTTAATCTGCGTCCGGTCGGTTGCTACAACCGACCGTAAACACCTTCCGCTGAAACGTCTTCACGGAGTAGATTGGTGACGGGTGATTTGAAATTTCTGAGGTAGAAATGATCCTCAGCAAGTGTTTATTTAGCAAGTAATTGGCGCCAGGTGTAGCACCTGACGGGACGGGAATAAAGTATAGGTTTCCGCATCAAAACATCTGATAGCTCCATCGGAGCGATATCGTAATAGAAAATGAGCGAAACGTAGAAATAAAGCTCCGGAGGAGCGACATACATACGATTAATCCACCAACTATTTCGCTCCGATGGAGCTTTTATGAATTAGTGGACGTACTTTCTATTACTATTTCGCCCTTATAGGGCTAAAGAAATGAATTATTACCCCTCGAAAATTTGATGCGGAAACCTAAATAACGCACGCTAACATCTACATATCTCTCAACTATTTATCCATTATCCAAAACAACATTATGACATTTCTACCATTGCTTGCAATTCTCGTGCTGATACTCTTATCAGGACTCCGCATCGCTCAGGAATATCAACGCGCTATCATCTTCCGGCTCGGTCGGTTTATTGGAATTAAAGGTCCCGGCTTGTACTGGCTCATCCCGTTTATTGACCAGCAGCAGAGAGTGGATATCCGCACGAAAACCGTCGATCTCGAACAGCAGGAAACGATTACGAAAGACAGCGTGACGATCAAAGTCAATGCTGTGCTGTGGTTTAAGATTACCAACCCCGAAGACGCCATTATCAAAGTCGCCGACTACAACAAAGCCGTCTATCAATTCTCCGTCACCGCACTGCGCAATATTATCGGTCAGCATTCACTCGACGAAGTGCTCAAAGAACGTGAGCAGATTAATGCAACTCTCCAAAGAATAGTCGATTCGACGACCGAACCCTGGGGCATTAAAATCGAAATGGTCGAGATGAAAGATGTGGAAATTCCCGAAGCGATGCAACGCGCAATGGCACGCGAAGCCGAAGCCATCCGCGAAAAACGCGCGCGGATTGTCAAAGCCGAGGCCGAACTCGAAGCATCGATCAAGCTTACCCAAGGCGCCAAAGAAATGGAAGGAAGTCCGATAGCCCTCGAGCTCCGCCGCATGCAAATGCTCTCAGAAATCGGCATCGACAACAACACAACCACCATCGTCCTCGTACCCTCCGACTTCACCAATGCAGCCAAAAGCTTCACAGAAATGGTGAATTTGAAGAAGCAGGAAGGGTGATAAATCGGGAAACTCATAGCCCACGGTTTAAACCGTGGGCTATTCCTCAGCAAGTGTTTATTCATCAAGTAATTGATGTCAGGTGTAGAACCTGACGGGATGGAAATTTATCCGGCGGCAAATTTTATAAGAATTTATCACATACAATAATAACATGAATATACCCCAAACAATACTTGTATCCATGCTTGTAGCATCTGTCTCTACTACGGCTCAGGCATCAACTCCCTCGCAAAATAAGATCTCAATAGAAAATGCTACACCACAAAAAAAGAAGCACAAAAAAGCTGTAAAAACTCCTCCTAAAACAGAAACTCCGCCTAAAATAGTCCCCCCACCTAAAACAGATCAGCCTGAAAGACCAATTGGGTATTGTCCACCATGTGGAAGAGGGTAACACTATGAAAAAACCACTTCTTGGGATTTCACTCATGGTCGATCCTGCTTTTTTGCAGGCAAGTCTTCCATTATTTGAACATAGTGAAATTGAAGTTTTGGAGTGGTCTTTCGACACTATTCAAACTATAGAATCCGAGCCCACATGGCTGAAAGATATATTATCTGTATATAGCAGTGCAAATAAGTTATTAGGTCATGGCGTATATTACTCGCTCTTCGACGCATTGTGGAACGAGCGACAAGAATTGTGGTTACAAAGGATACGAACCGAAACTCAACGGTACGAATACCATCATATTTCCGAACATTTCGGCTTTATGACCGGCACCGATTATCACCATGGTGTTCCGATGCCGGTTCCTTTATCTGCCAAAACATTACGCATAGGTATAGATAGATTAAAACGCCTGCAAGATGCTGTCAATTTACCGGTTGGAGTAGAAAATTTAGCATTTTCATTTTCAAAAAATGATGTTTGCGAACAAGGTATATTTATCGAAAAATTAATTCGATCTATTCAGGGATTTGTAGTGTTGGACTTGCATAATATTTACTGCCAATCACATAATTTCGGTATTGATATAATGGAATTAATTGACTGTTATCCATTAGAAGCTGTAAAAGAAATTCATATTTCGGGAGGAAGCTGGCAGCCGACTATCAACCAAGAAAAGCTAATTCGGAGAGATACGCATGATGGAAGTGTTCCGCCTGAAATTTTTGAAGTTTTACCACAAGTATTGTCAAAATGTGTTCATACAGATTTTGTAATTTTCGAACGATTAGGGAATACTTTTAATAGCGAACAGGACGTTGTGGAATACCAACACGATTATAGAAAGCTACAACAAATAGTGAACAGTTGTGAAAGCCGAATAGAAAATAAAACATGGCGTAAGGAATATCGAACTGATAGGACTCCTTTCATTGACCTCTCTCTCTACCAAGATCAACAAAAATTAGCAAAATATCTATTGGAAAGTGAGAATTACCAAGAGTTTCAAAATGTGAAATTTGAGAATTGGGATGTTTCTACGTGGAATAGCGAAATGATTAATACAGCAATGGAAATAAGCAAGAAATGGAACACATTAGGGTAATTTGAAACTGCATTTTTTATAAACCCAAACCCTCACACATGCACACATCCCCCATCTTCTTCCACAACCAAGCCGCCTTCCGAACATGGCTGGAAGCGAATCATCTCATCGAAACCGAACTCATCGTCGGATTCTATAAAGCGGGTAGCGGCAAGGAATCAATGACATGGTCTCAATCGGTCGATGAAGCCTTGTGCTTTGGTTGGATCGACGCCGTGCGCATGACTATCGACCACGAACGCTATCAGATCAGGTTTACCCGCCGCAAGCCGGATAGTATTTGGAGCGTGGTGAATTGCAAAAAAGTCAAAGACCTGACCGCCCGCGGCCTCATGTTCCCCGCCGGACTGGCGAGCTTCGCACTGCGCAAGGCGCATAAGTCGGGTATCTATTCCCACGAAATCGCGGAAGTCCATTTTAGTGAAGACTTCGAACAGCAATTCAAAGCACACCCGCAAGCGTGGGAGTACTTCCAAACACTCGCGCCATCGTACAAAAAACCGTCCATCAATTGGGTCATGAGCGCAAAACAAGAAGCCACAAAACTCAATCGCCTCCAAGCACTTATCGAAGACAGCGCCAAGGGAACAAACAAATGGAAAGATAATAAATATGCGAAGAAGTAGAATTTCCCCGTCCGGTCGGTTGCTACAACCGACCGTAAACACATACCGCTGAAACGTCTGCACGGAGCACTTCGCTGCCGGAAGATTGTGAACTATGAAAATCGAACTAATACTCAGCAAGTGTTTATTCGGCAAGTAATTGACGTCAGGTGTAGCACCTGACGGGACGGGAATACAGTTAATTTTTAAACGCTAATAAACAAGTTATTATTATACCTATTTTATGATTAAAATAGAAACTATCAAAGATTCATTGGTTGACTTAGTCATCAAAGGGCACTCGGAGAGCTTATCTATCTATTGCCGAATTCTAGAAGTGACTAACTTAAATGAATTAGCTGCATATAAAAACCAGAATCCAGATAATGGTTCAATTGGAGTAGGCTATTTGAATCATGCTTTTTATTTGAATAAAGAAGAGGAACTTATGGGTATAACATCACATTTTCCTAAAGACTCTGTGGAGGTTAACTCTCTCTATACTGAAGTAAGTACAAAAGATGATTTGAAGTTTTCCACCTTCAATTTGTACATAAGAGAATTTGGTATACGTTGACACAAATTTCTTGACGTTAAAGATGAAGATGTGAATGAAAGTGGATACCTTATTAAAAGAGAAGACAATATTGGGTTTAAAGGGGTAATAACTTTAGGTGTGGATAATGCGAGTGATGCCATAAATTTTATCGGGCTTGATTTTAAAGATCCGGTTTTAATTAGTTTAGACATAAACAGCCATAATTGATTAAAAGTGTTCTTATACTCCCATCATCATAAAAGAAACAGAGCTAGATAATGTGGTAGGATTTTCAACCAATTCCAGTCCAACATGTTGTTTCTAACACGTCATAAACATTTGCCTGAAATATGTTTGCGTGATGATTTCCCCGTCCGGTCGGTTGATACAACCGAACGTAAACACATACCGCTGAAACGTCTGCACGGAGCACTTCGCTGCCGGAAGATTGTGAACTATGAAAATCGAACTAATACTCAGCAAGTGTTTATTCGGCAAGTAATTGACGTCAGGTGTAGCACCTGACGGGACGGGAATTGAAATTGCAAATCAATCTATAAAAAATAGAAGAGGCGGTTCGCACAGCGAACCGCCTCTTTCTGTATGTGCTGATTTTTCAGCGTATTATCACGCCAAGTCGAACCTGTCAAGATTCATCACTTTATTCCATGCTGCCACAAAATCGCGGAGGAAATGTTCGCCTGAATCTTCACATCCATAGACTTCGGCGAGGGCGCGGAGTTCGGAGTTCGAACCGAAAATCAAATCCACCCGAGTGGCTGTCCATTTGAGTTCGCCTGTGGCGCGGTCACGTCCTTCGAACACATCCTGCGCATCCGACACTGCCGACCATGTCGTTCCGAAATCGAGCAGATTGACGAAATAATCATTCGTCAGCGCGCCAGGACGACTTGTGAATACTCCGTGCTGCGTATGATTGAAATTCGTATTCATAGCGCGCATACCGCCAATTAACACTGTCATTTCCGGTGCGGTGAGCTTTAGAAGCTGTGCTTTGTCCACGAGCATTTCTTCGGCAGAAGCGGTGTGACGCGGCTTGTAATAATTACGGAAGCCATCGGCAGCCGGCTCGAGTACAGCGAATGATTCGACATCCGTCTGCTCCTGCGAGGCATCCATTCTTCCCGGCGTAAACGGCACGCTCACGGTGTAACCGGCATTCTTTGCAGCAAGTTCCACACCTGCGCAACCGCCCAACACGATGAGATCGGCGAGGGAAACGCGCTTGTCACCGGCTTGAGAATTGAATTCTGCTTGAATTCCTTCTAATACGCCGAGCACTTTTGCAAGTTCAGCAGGATGATTGACTTCCCAATCTTTTTGCGGCGCAAGGCGAATACGCGCGCCATTGGCACCACCGCGCTTGTCCGACCCGCGGAACGTCGAAGCCGACGCCCAAGCGGTTGCGACGAGTTCAGTTGCCGTAAGACCGGACGCAAGAATCGACGATTTCAGCGCTACGCAATCGGCATCATCAACCAATGTATGATTGACAGCCGGAATCGGATCCTGCCAGATGAGTACTTCTGACGGCACTTCCGCACCCAGATAGCGCGCAATCGGACCCATATCGCGGTGCGTCAGCTTGTACCACGCACGAGCGAATGCATCTGCAAATTGATCGGGATTTTCCAAAAAGCGGCGGGAAATTTTTTCGTACTCGGGGTCCATTCGTAAAGCAAGATCGGTTGTAAGCATAATAGGAATATGACGCTTGGACGGGTCATGTGCATCGGGTACTGTATCTGCACCCATGCCGTGCTTTGGTTTCCATTGTTGTGCGCCGGCAGGACTTTTGGTCAATTCCCATTCATAGCCAAAGAGATTCCAGAAGAAATTATTGCTCCATTTGGTAGGCGTCGTCGTCCATGTTCCTTCGAGTCCGCTGGTAATCGTATCGCCCGCATTCCCCGTTCCAAAGGAATTTTTCCAGCCCATGCTTTGCTGTTCGATGCTTGCAGCAGCCGGTTCAGCGCCAACATACTTACTCGGGTCAGCTGCTCCGTGAGTCTTCCCAAAAGTATGTCCACCTGCTATGAGCGCGACAGTTTCTTCATCATTCATCGCCATTCTGCCAAATGTTTCACGAATATCTCTTGCTGCAGCCAGCGGGTCAGGATTGCCGTTTGGTCCTTCAGGATTCACATAAATGAGTCCCATTTGCACGGCGGCGAGGGGATTTTCTAATTCACGATCGCCGGTATATCTGTTGTCATCCAACCACTTACCTTCCGAACCCCAATAGACGTCTTCGTCGGGTTCCCACACGTCTGCGCGTCCACCGCCGAACCCAAAGGTCTTAAATCCCATCGACTCCAGCGCGCAGTTACCGGCGAGGATCATCAGATCCGCCCAGGAGAGTTTTTTACCGTATTTCTTTTTAATAGGCCAGAGGAGCAGGCGGGCTTTGTCGAGGTTGGTATTATCGGGCCAGCTATTGAGGGGAGCGAAGCGTTGCATGCCGGAACCTCCCCCGCCGCGTCCGTCCGAGATGCGATAGGTGCCGGCGCTGTGCCATGCCATGCGGATGAAGAACGGACCATAATGACCAAAATCGGCAGGCCACCAGGATTGGGAGGTCGTCATCAGGTCGATGATGTCTTTCTTGACGGCTGCGAGGTCGAGAGTTTTGAATTCCTCGGCATAATTAAACGACTCGCCCATTGGGTCGGAGAGGTTTGAATGCTGACGAAGTATGTTTAATTTCAACTGATTAGGCCACCAGTCACGATTGCGGGTGCCATTGCCGGCACTTTGCTTGAGAGCACCACCGTGAAACGGGCATTTGCCGCCGTTTGAGTCGTTTGCGCTCGCAGAGGAAGATGTAGTATGTTCCATTTTGTATAAAATAAATGTGAGTAATAGAGAGTAATTTGTGCAGGAAATAAGGCCAAAACATGGCGGCTAAACTATGAAATTATTGTAAATCGGAGTAGTACTTTCCTGTCAAAAAATGATAATTTCGGGGTAGTTTTTGCGGCATTTTCACTCAAGCTGTTCTGCTAACTTGACATCTAAAAAAGTACGTAGGTGAGTGGTGGTGATGTCTTCTTTTTTTGATATAATTTTGCAGGATGAAGCGCGGGCAGTCGCTTCGTGAATTCAATTCCAATTTTATCGTTTTCAAATGCTCAAACATAGTCTTACTCATTTCCTACTATCCCTTGCTTGTCTCTCCTTGCTCTTAGGATGTATTTCTTCCGGCGTCAAGCAGACGGTTTCTCTTCAGACAATCACGCCGGTTATTCTCAAGAAAAATGGTAATGAAATCTTTCACTATTGGCAACTTCCGAACGAACCCTCGTTATGGGAAACGAAGCTAGGAACGGTGCCGGCTCTGGAACTTTTCCGGGATTCTTTGAAAAACATCCTTGGGAATGAACGCTTTATGGAAATTCTTCACCGGCAGTCGAGTCAGGATGTTCCCGACGATACAGCCGCAGCACAGAATGGCGATGCATATAATTCCAATCTCATTCATACAGGCAAAGCGGGCACCATCAGGGCGATCAATTTTTTAGAAGCAGCACTCCTCAATTACCAACTTTCCCGTTACCCTTTCCTGAGTCATCCCACGGAATTTCATGGATTTATTGTTTTAAACGAGTCTCAAGACAGCGTTCGGATTTATTTTGCGGCAAGCGATCAACCGTGGCCACCAAAAGCAACGATTCTTTTACAATCGATAGCTGGCGACATACAACGCGGGTGGAAACTCGCCTATCATCTGCACAATCATTACGAACCGAAGGCGAAGAACTATCTCGGTATTCTCGCGCCGAGTATGGCCGATGCGCAGTTTTATGGATTTTTACAGGCAGAGTATGGTTTACGTAAAGCATTAATTACGAATGGATTCCACACTGTGGAGATTGACAGTTCGGAATTTTTGAAATTCAAGGTGCATGGGGAGTGATTCTCTTCGGAACTTGACAGTACTACGGTAAAAATTTAAGTGAAAGTATCGTAGTATTTCCCTTGCGCCTCTCGCGCCTCTTGCGTTACAACACGGCCTGGACGGCAATGGGTGACCGCAGGCAACGCCTGGAAGATAGCCAACCGAACCCTAAAAATCACTTTATGCTTTCCCTAATTATTTTCCGCATGTGTGACTTATAAAATTCCTAATTTTGCTGAAGATTACTATGGTCGTTTCATGTACTTGGAGAATATTTATGAATCGTCGTTCCTTCCTGAAATTACGTCCTACCGAGGAGCCCCGGCAGCTTACATCCGCCGAGCGCCTTGCTAACGCTATGAATCCACAGCCGTTACAGATTGCAGCCGGTCTTGAGGAATACACGCAGCCGCTAACGGTGCGTACTGCCGAGCATCTGCTGCGGCGTACCGGCTTTCAGTATAATCGCGCCGAAGTGCAGAAAATCATTGGAAAGACGGCCTCGGAGGTCGTTGATGCGATGCTGACGATCAATCCGGCGACGCTTCCTGCGGTGCCGACATGGGCAAAAAATGCACCGGTGAATAATCTGCAACTCAATTATTCTCAAAATGATGAATTGCGTACGTTGTGGTTTATGCAGATGCTCTCAGGCGCCAATCCACTGCTCGAGAAAATGACCTTTTTCTGGCATAATCTCTTCGCTAATGAAGAGAAAAAAGTCTATTATTCGCAGTATATGTACTGGCAGAATGATACGTTTCGGCGAAATCCGACGGCGGTAAGTATCCCGCATCAGCCCGCTTCGGACACGAATCGCACGTATTTTGGGAATATCCGTACGCTGACCAAGGCGATGGTGCGTGATATGGCGATGCTGATTTATCTCGATGGGAATCAAAGCATGGCCGGCAATCCGAATGAGAACTTTGCCCGGGAAATTCTTGAATTATTTACGCTTGGGATTGGGAATTATACCGAACAGGATATCGTTGAAGCGGCACGGGCATTTACCGGATGGAGAATTGAAGGATTGACGTCGAATTTTAAATCGTCGAATTTTGACGGGACGAGCAAGACATTTATGGGCAAAACCGGTAATTTCGGCGCCGATGATATAGTCGATATTATTTTTCAGAGTCCGGCATGCGCTACGTTTTTTGCCAAACGTTTCTATAAGTTTTTTGTCTATGAAGTCCCGAGCGATGATATACTTACCAAGCTTGCAGCCGAACTGACTGCCGCCAATTTCGAGCTCAAGCCATTCCTCAAAAAACTCCTCACGTCGGCACATTTCTTCGATGAACAATTATTTGGCGCGGTGATTAAGTCGCCTCTCGATGCAGTCATCGGCACCGCGCGGCTCCTGGATGTGAAATTCAAAGACAATCTTATTGCTGTTCGCGCGCTCGGCGCGCTCTCGCTCGAACTCCTCAATCCGCCTGATGTTTCCGGCTGGAAGGGTTATCATCAATGGATCAATACCTCCACACTTCCGATGCGTCAGAAATTCACCGACGGCATGATTGACGGGAGTTCGCTTGTCAACACTCCCGTTCCCGAGACCAAAATCGATCCGGTTGCCTTTGTAAAGTCCTTTGGCGTCAGCAGCGCAGTAGAAGTGTTAACGGTTCTGGCGAGGTATTTTCTGCCGTTTGAGTTATCAGGCGAGCAGAGTACGGCGCTTGTCAATGACGCATTCGGCGGGTATGATTGGACGGTGGACGCTCCCAATGCGAAGGCAGGAATTGAGCGGTTATTAAAAGCGCTGATGCGATTGCCGGAATTTCAATTGATGTAAAGCTGTAGCAGTATTCAATCAAAAATTATTCGAGGTACAATTATGAAACGTAGAAAATTCTTACAAACATCTGCTACAGCGGGACTTGCACTCGCCTCTCTTCCTTCGCTCAATGGCATGAATATCAACGCGCTCGCCAATTCTCCGATGATGAATGCAATGCAGGGGCTCGCAGCGGGCGATGACAGAATCATGGTACTTGTGCAACTTCAAGGTGGAAATGACGGACTCAACACGGTGATTCCCATCGACGATCCGCTCTATTTTGCGGCACGACCGAATATACAGATTGCCAAAAGCAAAGCACTTTCACTGACGACCGGTACTGCATTGCATCCGGCGCTTGCGGGATTCAAGCAGATGTATGACGAAGGTCATCTTGCTGTAATTCAAGGTGTTACGTATCCCAATCCTGACCGCTCGCACTTCCGCGGTACCGATATCTGGCTCACGGCGACGGATTATAATGTCTTCAAAACGACGGGTTGGGTCGGGCGCTACTTAGAGTCGTTCCTCCCGCCGAATTACCCGACGGCTATCCCTGATGACCCGCTTGCAATTCAAATCGGCGCGTCACTTTCGCTTGGCTTTCAGAGCGATATGGGCGCTCTCGGTATTACCTTCCGCGACCCGGATGAATTCTACCGTTTGGTAGGTTCGGGCGGTGGAAATACAGGTGGAGGCGGCACAAGCACCACTCCGGCCGGCAATGAACTCGAGTTTATCCGTTCGGTGCAGGAGGCAGCGCAGGCCTATTCTAAAGTCGTGAAAAAAGCGGGAGATTCGGGTAAAAACATGGCGACGTATCCCTCGACCGATCTTTCGGAGAAGCTGAAAGTCGTGGCGCGACTCATCTCCGGCGGACTCAAAACGAAGGTGTATTTGGTGTCGATTGGCGGGTATGATACACATATTTCGCAGGGGAATGAAGCAGGAACTCACGCTGCATTGCTCACGCAACTTTCGGGTGCAATTACAGCGTTTATGGATGATATTAAACAACTTGGCTACGCTGATCGAGTTGCGGGAATGACGTTTTCGGAGTTCGGTCGGCGCGTAAAAGAAAACGGCAGTCTCGGCACTGACCACGGCACGGCGGCTCCGATGTTTGTCTTTGGAGCCAAGGCATTAGGCGGCAAAATAATTGGTACGAATCCGAAATTAGACACAGCAAACTTAGATGCGCGCGGTGATATTACGATGCAATACGACTACCGTTCGGTCTATGCATCGGCGCTTGCTCAGTGGTTCGGCGCGCCGAAGAGTCAGGTGGAGGGAATAATGCTTTCGAAGGAATTTGCGACCATGCCCTTATTCGAGTCGGCGGTGGGAGTGCAGGAATTGACGGAAGCTGACGGCGCGATGTATTTGGAGCAAAACATTCCAAATCCTTCGAATTCAGCGACTACCATTCGTTACACACTTCCGGCTGCGACGAATGCGCGCCTCACGGTCTTCACGCCGCAGGGTAAGAAGGTGGCGGTACTTTATTCCGGGTATCAGGAGCAGGGCACGTATAGTGTGGCGTTCCCGACGGGGAATTTACCGGTGGGTTCGTATTATTATCAGCTTGAGACAGAACATTTTAAAGCAGTGAAATCGATGATTATTGCCCGCTAAACTAGCAGATCCTACCCTTCAAAGCCATCGTCTTGGGATTACAAGCGATGGCTTTTTTTATTGACCGGGCGAGGGGGGGGCCGTAGTAGAGTATCAATTCTCCGGCAGAAGAGAAGCGCTGTGGCTGTGCAGTACACTGTTAAACGAGCGGTAATTAGCCTGAAAGATGTAATTTTGTAATCATAGTGCTTTACTATTATTGGGTAGTAGGAATGAACGAGACCATACAGCAATTGAGAGATAGGATTCAATCGGCGGAGTCACCGCTAGCCAGGGCGACAGCTATTAATAATCTGGTCAACGAACTCCGCAAGTCGAATCATTTTGACGAAGCAATTGCGTTGCTTGACGAGTCGATACAGCTAGCTGAATCCATGGAAGGCGAGGGTGAGGAAGGAGCGGCGGCATTTGAGAGTATTGCGCGGTCTCTGAGTTTACGTTCAATAGCATTGCGGCATCATGCTGATTATTCTCATGCACTTACGGCAGCTCTTGAAGCACTTCGGCGGTATGAAAAATTAGGTAATATAGAGCAGCAGGGTCATCTGCATAATTCTATCGGCAACACGCTTGCTCATTTAGGGCGCACCGAAGATTCTCTTCATTCGTATTTTCATGCATTAGAATTGATGGAGACGATAGAGAGTCAGCAGGGGATTCAGATGTCTCTTGGCAATATCGGTACCTTATTCGCGGCGCTCGATGAATTCGACCGAGCTTTGGAGTATTTCGAGCGTGCGCTCTCGATTGCGGTCAAGCATGAGAGAACGGAGGACTCGGCAAGTCATTTATGCAATATAGGGAATGTATATCGGAAGCTTGAGGATTATACCAAGGCTTCGGAGTATTACCTCCGGGCCTTGAAAATTTTTCAGGAGGCCGGTAATACGTATAATGCGACAGCGCTGATGGGTAATCTTGGTACCGTCTATTTCTATTCCGGGGAGTATGACACGGCATTGAATTATTTAACTCAGGCACTTGACGCAGCTGAAGAGCTGGAAGACTACTACGGTATGTCGTTATGGAGATGTAACTTAGGTGAATTGTTTTCAAAACAGGATTGGCATAATTTTAATCCCGTCAAAGCAGAAGAATATCTTCTCGGAGCACTTTCACTCCATGAAAAATCCGGTGCATTTGTCGATCAATATTGGATACACAAAAGTCTCAGTGCTGTCTATAAGCTACAGGCGCGATGGCAGGATGCACTCCATCATTCGGAAAAGTATCATACACTGAAGGAGGAATATCAGAGTAAGAGCGCTTTTCAAACGATTGTCGATACCGATGCCAAGCGTAAAATTGCTGCAATGAGCAAAGAAAAAGAGATAATAGATGCAAAAAACGTCGAACTTGAGTTAGCTAACAAATTAAAAACCAAGCTCTTGGGTATTGCAGCTCATGATTTAAAGAATCCTCTCGGGAATATCATCGGTTTTGTGCGGATGTTAATAGAAGAAATTCCTGCTCCGGGCGAACATCATGAAATGCTGGTCATGATAAATGAATCGGCAGCGAGCATGCACCGACTTATTATTGATTTATTAGAATCATCTGCTGCAGAAATGGGGGCAATGACTCTGGAAGTAGCGCATCTTGATTTGTCGGAATTACTGCGGATAGTAATATACGGTAATCTCATGGCGGCGCAAGCAAAAAGCCAGCGGATAGAGAGTTCGATCGAAGACATAGGAATTACAGCCGACCCGCGACGCATCCAGCAAGTACTTGAGAATCTACTAAGTAACGCTATCAAATATTCTCCTGCCGGCAAAGTAATTACGGTACGGCTCACGCAACGTGAGATGATGGCAAGGGTAGAAGTACAGGATCAGGGTCAGGGATTAACGGAGGAAGACAAGAGCAAATTATTTGGACAATTTCAGCGGTTATCTGCTCAGCCGACGGGTGGTGAATCATCAACCGGGCTTGGCTTGTCAATCGTCAAGCAGATTGTAGAATTACATGGCGGCAGAATATGGGCAGAGAGTGCAGGTAAAAATCTCGGTGCTACGTTTATTGTAGAATTTCCCTTGTCGTAACTTGCAATGTTCAATCATCAGTGTACATTTGCATACAAGAGAGTAACGAGATATCCCTTCATTGAGACGACCATATTATTTTTAGGTTATAAACGCAAAGAGTCCGATTTGCAAAACAAATCGGACTCTTTGTAATAAAAAACCCCGGCAACGACTTACTCTCCCACGCACCTACGCACGCAGTACCATCAGCTCCACAGGTCTTAACTACTCTGTTCGGAATGGGAAGAGGTGTGACCCCTGCGATAGAGTCGCCGAGATTATAGTTTTTTATATGGTTAACACGAGGGATTGAACAATTTCATTGTATTCCCGAGTCATAAAGAGGCGCGTACATGAGTTATACATCTGTCATAGTTGGTGTAAACCAATCAAACAAGACGAACATTCTCATTTAAAAATAAAAAAAATCGGTAAGCCCTCGGACTATTAGTACTCTTCCGCTCCACGTGTCGCCACGCTTCTACGTCGAGCCTATCGACCAGATCATCTCTCTGGGTCCTTACCAGCTTATCGCTGTGAGATACCTCATCTTGGGGCAGGTTTCGTGCTTGAGATGCGTTCAGCACTTATCCTTTCTGGACGTGGCTACTCTGCAATGCCTTTGGCAAAACAACAGACACACCGTCGGTCCAGTCATTCCGGTCCTCTCGTACTAAGAACGAGTCCCCTCAAGTATCTTTCGCCCGCATAGGATAGGGACCGAACTGTCTCACGACGTTCTGAACCCAGCTCACGTACCGCTTTAATTGGCGAACAGCCAAACCCTTGGGACCTTCTCCAGCCCCAGGATGCGATGAGCCGACATCGAGGTGCCAAACCTTCCCGTCGATGTGAACTCTTGGGGAAGATCAGCCTGTTATCCCTAGCGTACCTTTTATCCTTTGAGCGACGGCCCTTCCACTCGGTGCCGCCGGATCACTAAAACCTACTTTCGTACCTGCTCGACCTGTCGGTCTCACAGTCAAGCTCCCTTCTGCTTTTGCGCTCTTGGCACGATTACCAACCGTGCTGAGGGAACCTTTGCAAGCCTCCGTTACAATTTAGGAGGCGACCGCCCCAGTCAAACTACCCGCCTACCACTGTCCCCGCGGCTACACGCCGCCGGGTTAGAATCCAACTGCATCAAGGGTGGTATTTCACCGTTGTCTCCACAATGCCCAAGAGCACTGCTTCGCTGACTCCCACCTATCCTACGCATGATGCAACCAGAGCCAATAGTAAGTTATAGTAAAGGTGCATAGGGTCTTTCCGTCCATATGCGGGTAACCGGCGTCTTCACCGGTACCACAATTTCGCCGAGCCCGTGGTTGAGACAGTGCCCAAATCGTTACACCATTCGTGCAGGTCGGAACTTACCCGACAAGGAATTTCGCTACCTTAGGACCGTTATAGTTACGGCCGCCGTTTACCGGGGCTTCGATTCAATGCTTTGACTTGCGTCTGACATCTCCTCTTAACCTTCCGGCACCGGGCAGGTGTCACACCCTATACATCCACTTTACGTGTTAGCAGAGTGATGTGTTTTTGTTAAACAGTCGCTTGGGCCATTTCTCTGCGGCTGGATTGCTCCAGCACCCCTTCTCCCGAAGTTACGGGGTTAATTTGCCGAGTTCCTTAACCACGGCTCACTCGCGCGCCTGAGTATATTCAACCCGTCTACCTGTGTCGGTTTGCGGTACGGTCGCCATAGCTCGCTTTTCTCGGCAGCTCCAAGCTCTACCTGCATAGCCATTTGGCCGGTAGAACCGTTTCACTGCGTCACTTTTATTGCTATAGCGGTACAGGAATATTATAATGTGCCTGTTTCCCATCAATTACGCCTCTCGGCCTCACCTTAGGGGCCGACTAACCCTGAGTCGACGAACGGAGCTCAGGAAACCTTAGACTTTCGGCGCGAAAGATTCTCACTTTCGTTCTCGCTACTTATGCCAACATTTGCTCTTCTACGCGCTCCAGCATGACTCACATCACACCTTCAACGCCCGTAGAATGCTCCCCTACCACTTAGCCGTAAGGCTAAATCCGCGATTTCGGTGGTATGCTTGCAGTCCCGATAATTATCGGCGCTGCGTCGCTCGACCAGTGAGCTATTACGCACTCTTTCAATGAGTGGCTGCTTCTAAGCCAACATCCTGGCTGTCTCAGCAACGCAACATCCTTTATCTGTTAGCATACACTTGGGGACCTTAATCGGCGGTCTGGGTTCTTTCCCTCTCGGCAACGAAGCTTATCCCTCGCCGCCTTACTCCCGAGCATCATGTTTCCGGTATTTGAAGTTTATCTGGGTTCGGTACCGTTGTGACAGCCCTAGCCCAATCAGAGCCCTACCTCCGGAACACTAACTCGAGGCTGCACCTAAATACATTTCGGGGAGTACGAGCTATCACCGAGTTTGATTGGCCTTTCACCCCCATCCACAGTTCATCCGAGCAGTTTTCAACCCGCACCAGTTCGGACCTCCATATCGTGTTACCGATACTTCATCCTGACCATGGATAGATCACACGGTTTCGCGTCTGCCGCCACGCACTAGTCGCCCTTTTCAGACTTGCTTTCGCTACGGGTGCGATTCTTAAGAATCTTACCCTTGCACGTGACGAGCAACTCGTTGGCTCATTAAGCAAAAGGCACGCCGTCACGGAATAAATCCGCTCCGACCGTTTGTAAGCAATTGGTTTCAGATTCTTTTCACTCCCTTCTTAAGGGTTCTTTTCACCTTTCCCTCACGGTACTGGTTCACTATCGGTCACACAGGAGTATTTAGTCTTACCGGATGGTTCCGGCTGGTTCCCGCAGAATTCCACCTGCTCCGCGGTACTCAGGTACGCTCTCATGCCAACTCCCGATTTCGTTTACAGGACTTTCACCTTCTTTGGTCTGACGTTCCAGTCAGTTCTACTATCAGTTGTCATACACTTTATTGAGCGCCCTACAACCCCGATGCCCATTGGACACCGGTTTGGACTTTTCCCTTTTCGCTCGCCACTACTAAGGGAATCACGTTTGTTTTCTCTTCCTCCGGGTACTGAGATGTTTCACTTCCCCGGGTTTGCCCTCCTTACGGAGTAACGGGACATGACTCCCGTTGGGTTGCCCCATTCAGATATCTACGGATCAATGCTTGCTTCCAACTCCCCGTAGCGTTTCGCCGGTTGCTGCGTCTTTCATCGCCTCTGTGTGCCAAGGCATCCTCCAATTGCTCTTTCTATCTTACCGAAGTCTTCTTTGATTTTTTTTACACTTGTAGACAGCTGCTTTCTCATGCACGCTGCTTCTTCATGACTTGACAATACTTTACTTGCTTTACGTTGATATAGTATATAATTGCTTACATAATACAATCAACAGCAAAGCGCTTGTTATTACTCGTGTTAATGTCTTCTTCTCAACTACTTTCCTCCTTTGCGACACCTGTCAGCAACTGAGAATTTCGATGCATCTTAATTGTCAATGTACGTTTGCAAGCTTCGTGTGAAGTTTACATTTTTTTGTTTTTACGTTTCGCTGTAAGATTCTTACGTCGGTCGGTAAATGTTCTGTTGGAGTGGATCCATACGGGATCGAACCGTAGACCTTCTGAATGCAAATCAGACGCTCTCCCAGCTGAGCTATGGACCCCTGCGTTGCTTTTTGGTTTTCAATTTCAGCAATAAATCTCTTTATTACCTTGTGGGCCCAAGCGGACTTGAACCGCTGACCTCACGCTTATCAGGCGTGTGCTCTAACCAGCTGAGCTACAGGCCCGGTCTGTGTCTCGTTGTAGCTTCTTCTATGGTCTTCCACTCTGTTTACGCTTGGAATAATCGCTAGCGACTACGCCGATGCGTACTTTGAAAACAGGGAGCTGAGCATATCGCCTAAGCGATACTTGTGTGAAGCAAAAAACTTCGGGCTATTTGTCTCAAAAGCCACATAAATGTGTCTTTTGGGAATTTCTCCTTAGAAAGGAGGTGATCCAGCCGCACCTTCCGATACGGCTACCTTGTTACGACTTAGCCCCAGTCACCGATTTCGCCTTCGACGCTTGTTCAGCGGCTTCGGGCGCCCCCGGCTTCCATGGCTTGACGGGCGGTGTGTACAAGGCCCGGGAACGTATTCACCGTGGCGTGCTGATCCACGATTACTAGCGATTCCAGCTTCATGGAGTCGAGTTGCAGACTCCAATCCGAACTGAGACCGGTTTTGGGGATTTCCTTGATCTCGCGATCTTGCCCTTTGTACCGGCCATTGTATCACGTGTGTAGCCCCGGACGTAAGGGCCATGATGACTTGACGTCATCCCCACCTTCCTCTCTACTTGCGTAGGCAGTCTCTTTAGAGTGCCCGACATTACTCGGTGGCAACTAAAGATAGGGGTTGCGCTCGTTGCGGGACTTAACCCAACACCTCACGGCACGAGCTGACGACAGCCATGCAGCACCTCTGCAGGCAACCGACTTAACGGTTCATTCGACTTTCATCTCTTTACTACCTGCACTTCGAGCCCGGGTAAGGTTCTTCGCGTTGCATCGAATTAAACCACATGATCCACCGCTTGTGCGGGCCCCCGTCAATTCCTTTGAGTTTCAACCTTGCGATCGTACTCCCCAGGTGGTATGCTTAATAGGTTTCCTCCGGCACTGAGTCTTGCGACCCAACACCAAGCATACATCGTTTAAGGCGTGGACTACCAGGGTATCTAATCCTGTTTGATCCCCACGCTTTCGTGCCTCAGCGTCAGTTGCGAGCCGGTGGGCTGCCTTCGCCATCGGTGTTCCTCCTGATATCTACGCATTTCACTGCTACACCAGGAATTCCACCCACCTCTCTCGCACTCAAGACTTGCCGTATCAAAGGCACCCCACGGGTTAAGCCCGTGGATTTCACCTCTGACGCACAAGTCCGCCTACGCACCCTTTACACCCAGTAATTCCGGACAACGCTCGGATCCTACGTATTACCGCGGCTGCTGGCACGTAGTTAGCCGATCCTTCCTTTGAGGGTACCGTCTCAGTACATCAAATGTACCATTCGTCCCCTCCGACAGCGGTTTACGAGGCTAAGCCCCTTCATCCCGCACGCGGCGTCGCTGCATCAGGATTCCTCCCATTGTGCAATATTCCTCACTGCTGCCTCCCGTAGGAGTCTGGACCGTGTCTCAGTTCCAGTGTGACTGTTCGTCCTCTCAGACCAGTTACTGATCGTCGGCTTGGTGAGCCGTTACCTCACCAACTACCTAATCAGACGCAGACTCATCCCTATCCGTCGAAACTTTGATGATTGCTCACCTCATCTGATATTAGCAGTCCGTTAGAACTGTTATGTCAGTGATAGGGGCAGATGATCTACGCGTTACTCACCCGTGCGCCAGTGATGACCGAAATCATCCCTCGACTTGCATGTGTTAGGCACGCCGCCAGCGTTCGTCCTGAGCCAGGATCAAACTCTTCGTTGTATTAAAACGTAAATTTGATTGCTCTTTTACTGTTCTTGCTACCATATCTCTATAATAGCTGGGTTTGATTGCTTCAAGCACAGTAATCGCTTACTGTACCGTTCGCTCAAATTAATTGTTGCTCGAAGCTCTTGCTTCTTTGCTTGCTCCCTGTTTTCAAAGTACGTTTCTTCTCCCCTTTAACATTCCGGCGTTTGACGCCACCCTGTTTTTAGGGAGCGCAAAAATACGGCGATTCCTCCCTCTTTTCCAAATTTTATTTCAAAAAAAATTTCATCGTACCTAGTAGGCCTAGCAAGGCATTTTATCCAACACATATATTTAGAAAGAAGTTTGTTCATTGCAAACGTCTCAAAAATAATTTAAAAATATTTTTACATTCTATTTTTACGCCCGTAAAAGGAGGGCTGATTTAATGCCGTTTTTTATTATTTGGGGCTCCTTGAACAACAAACTCCCCTACCTACGAGTTCGTCTGAGATAGGCATTTGTCTTCAGGTTGCAGCTCCTAGTGCTCAACTATTCTACTACGACCGTCTCCCGTGCCATAGGAATTATGGATTATTCTATGCTCCCCTTGGCTCAAAATCATCATGACCTTGCTACCATTTCGCCGAAAAAAAAGCATGGCAAGATATTTGTATATTATTTTGAAGAGAATTGATTATTTTGGCAGAGAATTTTTAACTACGAATCCAGAAACGAAATGACGGCTCAAAAACTGACAAACTATGTGCTTTTTATGCTATGTATTATAGCTTCCATCACAGAAGCGCATGCGCAAGCGGCAAGTCCTTCAAATTGGCTTTATCCGAATGGCAGTATGGAGGCGACACGTTGGCAATCGGTGCCATCGCTTCGGCAATCCGTCGACTCTATTGTCCTAAAATGGTCAACCATTGAAATTTCCGGAGATGTACAGCCTTTAATTGGTAATATAAAGGCGAATCCGAAGATTCTTCCTAATTTTTTGTGGTCGCCCAATGAAATTACCGCCCTCATTAAAGATCATATCGTCGTCATTGACGGCTCCGGCAAGCTGCTAACACGTACACCATTACCCGGACATGCGAAGTATATACGCGGTATCTCAATGCTGTATGATTCGAACGCTGTCGAGCCGACAGTAAATACCACAACTCCCGTCGTAATGGGCCTCGAGACCACAGAAGCCGAAAGCTCCGCCGATAGCTTGATTTATTCCTATATTGCAGGTTTTTCAACGCAGAAAGACAGTGTCATTTTAATTAAAGGCATGAGTGTCAATGTGGGGAAGTATGATCCGAACCTCTTTGGCAGCGTGACTCCGGTACTCGGACGCAGTATTAGTGGGCAAGGTGCAGTCTATGCAGCAGTCAATATGAGCTCGCCGGTAGTGCCAAGCGTGATTACCGGCGATGTGCCATTTTTCCGCGGATTGACACAATTTAATACTAATACTATATTTACAACATTTCCTTTACCTGATGTAAGTGATAATGAATCCCAACGTCTAACGCTTGGGCCTGAAGTTTCCCTCTACCCGCCTTCGATTGCAACCTTAGGTGGCGGAAAAATCGGCCTTGCGCTGCCTGTGATGCCAAGTCGTACAATTAGCGAACTGCTTTCCAATCCCGTCACCGGTTCAACGTATGGCGATCGGCCGTATTTATTGTCCGTAGAGCTTCAGGGCTCGCAAATCAGCGAAGGTATTCTTCCCCGTGATTTATCCTCTATACTTGATGCGACGCGCAATCGCCCGCTCATCCGACCGTATTATGTGAAGCTGACCGATGGTGGAGCGTCGAATGCCGAGAATTGGTATGTTCTTGTAGCAGAAGAATATAAGGGTGTTGACTCATCCCGCGGCGGAGCACGCTTACATTTATATAATACACAAGGTGATCAGCTAACCCCGCCGAATGATTTACTGGCCCCTCCATTTACCGGTGGAATGAATCATTATTGGTCTGTGGCGGTCGGTGATATTGACGGTATCAGCAGCAACGATTTGGCTCCCTACTATCCCAATAATCCGGGTAATGAAATTGTCGTCACCCAAAGCTCGAAAGAATTCGCCTATCCAGGCAGTAAGCTGTCGATTCTACGCTGGCGAACCGGCGCGCAACGTGTACCAAAGATTAATAAGCCGGGTACATTTCTCATGCAATTTGATACAATTGCCTCGGCTCCTATGAATGGCTGGGTCGCTGCGGTGAATGACATCGATGGCGGTGTAGATAAAAAAGAAGAGATTTTTGTCGTTGACCGCTCGACTGTCTATGTCCTGCGACTCAGAGATTACAGCACACCGGAGCTTCGACTTGGTAATCCGTTCGATACCGTACGTGTTTTTAATTTCCCCAATGAAACAATTACTGCACTTGAAATAGCCGATCTCGAAGGCGATGGTGCCAACGATATTGTCATTACGACCCTCAATCGAACATATGTCTATGGTAAGCTGATTCCTGGTTCATTGCACCTCTTCGAACCCAAAATCCAGCTCTCACCGCCGCAGGAATATTGCTTTGGTGATTCTGTCACCGTGCGCTGGACCAATCTCATGAAAGGACAAGATAAAGTGCATATATTCTTTGAGCGCTATCAGGATACCGTGCGTCTCAACAAACGTGACACTCTACTCCTCAATCTTGTCAATACCGCCGATTCGCTGTCGTTTAGCTTCCGTGTCGACTCGCTGCGCCTTGGGTCGGAAGGTAGAATTATCGTTCAAAGCGCCAATAGTATAGACTTAAAGGACTCGTCGGCATTTATCCGCTTTCCGAGACCACGCGTGGTGATTACGTCTCCGAGAACAGACAGCATGTTTACAATTGGTTATCCTATTGAATTTCAAGGTGTTGCTTCATGTCTTGATTCACTTTGGCTACAGTATAGAACCGATACTTCGTGGATAACTCTCCAATCGATGGTAACTCCAATTCCACCGTTTTCCTTTAAAACTGATGTGCCTTGCTTGCCGGTAATTCCTTGTGATTCAACGAGAAAGGATAGTACAATTGGTTTCCGTATCATAGGCAAAAGCTCACAGTCGAAAGCCGATGACACATCGTCGATATTTAATGTAAAGGTACGTCCTGCGACACTTACTCTGACCGTTGACCCGCCGCCGACCATTGCATGCCCCTCCCGTGATATTACCTGGGATCCTCTCTCTATCCCTACGACGCTTGTCTGTGACACTGTTACAGTATATGTATCGATTGATTCCGGAAAGACATTTAGAGAAATCGACCATATCCCTTTTGTAAATAATGGATTTGAATGGGATGTGCCGCTCAACCTCCGTGATTCGGCCGCCATCCTGCGCTTATGCTGCGCCAATGGCTGTATCCGCACCGATACACTCATTCGGAATATAAAAGTACGCTACATTTCTCTCGTTTCTCCGAATCCGTTTGCACCGCCTGATGAGCTTGCACAGATTATCTATTCGGTTCCCGAGCAGACGAATGTCACCGTCAGAATTTACGATCAGGCCAATAAACTCGTCGCCGAACCGGTAACAAATGAGCCACGCCTGACGGGAATTGCGTACTGCGACCATTGGGATGGCATGACCCGCAAAGGTATCGCGGCCAACGGAATGTATTATGTAAGTATAGAATTATCTAACGGTACGCGTGAAGTGTACCCGTTATTCGTCAAGAAGAGATAACAGTCGATTATTCATATTTTTTCCTCATTTTTCCGATTACGTATGAGAATTTTAGTCGTTGAAGACGAGCGGAAAGTCGCTAGTTTTATTAAAAATGGACTCGAAGAAGAGCGCTATATCGTTGAAACCGCCCCCGATGGTGAAGCAGGGCTCGACATTGCCCTCAATAATCATTTTGATGCGATTGTACTTGATGTCATGCTCCCCAAGAAGGATGGTTTTTCGGTGCTCAAAGAGCTCCGTGCGGCCGGCAAGGTCACTCCCGTCCTCATGCTCACAGCACGTGGCACGACCGAAGACCGAGTCACCGGGCTCGATCTTGGGGCCGATGATTATCTCCCGAAGCCATTCCACTTTGAAGAGCTGGCTGCGCGCCTGCGCTCGATTATGCGCCGCTCCTCTACCGAAAAATCCACGAAGCTCACCTGCGCCGATCTTGTCTTGGACACCGTCAGCCACGTAGCGTTCCGCTGGAATAAAGAAATCGAACTCACGACTAAAGAATATGCACTCTTGGAGTATTTAATCCGAAATAAAAGCCGCATTGTGTCGAGGAGTATGATCACACAACATGTATGGAAGCATAATTTCGATACCGAGTCGAATATCATTGATGTCTATATCAAACGCCTCCGCTCAAAGATCGAAAAGGTAGGTCACCCCAAAATTCTCCAATCCATCCGTGGCGTCGGATATCGCATGCGTGAAGTGTCACCGGATGATGCAGAACAAATCGAAGACTATTCAGACGACGAATAAAAATTGACCGTTATCAACAAAAGAAGGGCAGATTCATCATCTGCCCTTCTTTATATATAGCATTGCCTGCCGAGAATGTTCCCGTTTTACACGAGCATTTCATGGATTCGTTTGAGCATGGCTAATTGTCGAACATTGTGAACGCGGACAATAGTAGCCGCCATTACCGGCAGCAATGCATGCACAATGAGCGTCGGCACATCCCGCTCGGCGCTGTTTTCAATACCCAGTAATTTCCCTAAAAACGATTTCCGCGAGAGACCAAGCACCGTGGGCACCCCGAGATTCCGAAAATAGTCGAGGTTTTTGAGCAGCGTCCAGTTATGTTCGGCAGTTTTGCCGAATCCTATCCCCACATCCGCCATAATCTTCTGCGCTCCAAGCGACCGCGCGAGCTCAATTTTCTGCTGTAAGTGCCCAAAAACCTCACGCACGACATCATCATACTGCGGACTCACCTGCATTGTGCGCGGCGTGCCCTGAATATGCATAATAATCAACTCTGCATCATAGTCACCGGCAAGGGAGGCCAGGCGCGGATCAACCGAAAGCCCCGAAATATCATTGATTATACGCGCTCCAGCACGCATAGCCGCCTCCGCGACTTCATATTTTACCGTATCGATCGATATTTGCGCATGTGCATTGGCGGCACGGATGCCCTCAATCACCGGAATGACACGACGGAGCTCCTCGCTGGCAGGTATCTCCGCAGCTCCCTGACGCGAGCTCTCTCCTCCTATATCGAGAATATCAGCCCCGTCATCGAGTAATTGCAGAGCATGCTCAATAGCACGCGATGCATCATAATACAATCCGCCGTCCGAAAATGAATCCGGCGTTACATTAACAATCCCCATAATTTTAGGGAATTTACTTTCATTTGTCATATTTTGTCCTACGTAGTAAAATGGCGTGTCCTACAAAATAATTAGTTTGGCATTGAACGTGATATTTTTTTCGAAAAATCGAAAATTTCGCTTGTTTACCTCCGTAAAAATACTGAATTTTACTGAATTTTGAAACGGCGTGCAGCAAAAACAGGGGTTTTAATCAACATTTTTATTCGTAGTGAGCAGAGGAATTCGCAGGGAGACGACTTCTTTACAAAGCAATTCGCAAGTAAATATTCCATTCCGGCCAACAACAAGCTCAAATTGATTGATTTTGAACATATTTTACAAAAAACTGGCTATTTTTTTTAAAAAACGCCAATTTTTTAAAAATATTCAAATTCATATCTAGTAATTTTGCATTCATTTTTGACAATTTTGAATTCATTTTTATTGAAATTGAATTCATTTTGATTAATTTCAAACGCACTTTCGATAATTTTAAATGCGTTTTTGTCAATTTTAAATGCAATTTTAACGGTTTTAAATTCATATTTATTGATTTTGAGTTCGATTTCGCTATAATTGAACTCAAAATCAATTATTTTCAATTCAATTTACCCGAAAACTATTTCAATTTCGAATAAAATCAGTACATTCTCTTAAAAAATATTTTACATTTTATAAAAAATCATTTGCATTGTATTAAATTTTCTTGTAATTTTGCAACAGTTAAAATTGAAATTTAGATTTTCAACAAACAAAAAGAAAAAAAATATTTCAGAAATTAAAAAAATTACTTGCATCGAATTAAAAATGTTTGTAATTTTGCAACAAGAAAAATCAATTATCATACAACACCAAGTAAAGCAAGTGACACAATGGCAAAAGTACGATTAGATATTAATTCAATCTCGGTACAGGGAATTATTACCACTGCGCAGACAATTGCGAGCGGACTGACCAACAATCCGAGCTTCCCTACTCCTTCGCCGGCGCCGTCGGTATTAAATGCGAAGGCGCATGAAGTGGACGCAGCGAGTCAGGAAGTAGAAAGCTTGAAGCAATTATTAAAGACCAAGCAATCGGCATTAGACGCTAAGCGTCAAGAATTACGAGAGTTAGTAAAGCAAGCACGGAATTATGTAGAGCTTGCAAGCGCCGGAGACGAGACCAAAATCCTCAGTGCGGGAATGCAGGTACGAGCCGAAGGGGCACCGGTAGGACTTCTGCCGGCACCGATGAATTTCTCGATTATGGAGGGTGCCAATCCGGGGATGGTCGAGCTAAAGTGGAAGACGGTAAAGGGTTCGAACAGCTACATCATTGAGCGCAGCATCGACCCGCCGACCTCTTCAAGCTGGTCCGCAGCATCGGTGAGTACAAAGTCAAAGTTTTTATTAGGTGGCTTGGCAAGCGGAGAGAAGCTGTGGTTTCGGGTAGCGGCGGTGAATTCGGCAGGGACAGGCGCTTGGAGTACGCCAATCATGAAAATTATTCCATAAAACTTGGCATGGTATTTACGAACATGTCATTGATTCCATCAGAAAATTTAAAATATAATCTTTTTATTTATCCTTTTAAGGGGCTTTTATGAAATACGCATCAATACTCGAACTTGTCAACGTTGAAGAACTCTCAACAATCGATTTAAACAATGTGCTTGGTGGCGATACTGATCCAATCGTGGTGGATAATGGCAGCACAGGAATTATTTCCCTGTGGATGGATACCGGTATCAGAAACTAATTTTCAAGCTCTTTTTTAAACCTTTCAAACACAATTTTACTAAAAAGGATACTACTATGAAATACGCATCAATACTCGAACTTGTCAACGTTGAAGAGCTCTCAGCAATCGAATTAAACAATGTGCTTGGTGGCGATACCGATCCAATCGTGGTCGATAACGGCAGCACAGGAATTATTTCCCTGTGGATGGATACCGGTATCAGAAACTAATTTTCAAGCTTTTTTTACAACTTCCAAACACAATTTTATTTAAAAGGATACTACTATGAAATACGCATCAATACTCGAACTTGTCAACGTTGAAGAACTCTCAGCAATCGAATTAAACAATGTGCTCGGTGGTGATACCGATCCAATCGTGGTTGATAATGGCAGCACAGGAATTATATCCCTGTGGATGGATACCGGCATCAGAAACTAATTTTCAATCCTTTTACGTAAATCTGTGAATTTTATCCCCCAAGGAGTCAACCTATGAAACATACATCTTTACTCGATATCGTCAATGTAGAAGATCTGTCAGCACTTGAAATGAATACTCTCCTTGGCGGAGACACTGATCCAATCGTGGTCGATAATGGCAGCACAGGAATTATTTCCTTATGGATGGATACCGGTATCAGAAACTAAGCTTCACCTGTATCAAAGACAGTAACAAAAAAAAGCTACTCATGTGTGAGTAGCTTTTTTTGTTGTTAAGAGATATCTCAGCGCTACATCAGGAAAGCACTGCTAAATCTGCGGGCATTCGATACTGAAAGTCGCGCCTTCGCCGAGGATGCTGTCGCAATGGATTGTGCCATTCATGCCTTCCATGAGTTTTTTAGCATTCGCAAGACCAAGCCCTGTTGAATGCTCGCCTCCGGTCGGCTTTGCCGACAACCGATGGAAGCGTTTATAGAGATTTTGCTGATCTTCGATACTGAGTCCCGGTCCCTGATCCTGGACTTCACAACGAATCATGCCACGCGTTTCGAAGACGCGGACGGTCACCGTACTATCGCTCGGTGAGTATTTAATGGCATTGGAAATAAGATTATCGACGACCTGCAGGATACGTTCTTTATCCACAAACGCATAGAGATGAGGGCCGCTTTTCTCAAAATCGATCTTGATATTTTTCTTATTGGTCTGAATGCAGTACGAATCAATGACCGATTGTACGATGGAGGTGAGGGAGACTTTTTCAGGTTCGAATGAAATCCTGCCGCTTTCGAGCACATTAGCATCGAGCAGCCCACGAATCAGTCCCATCATTTGCTGAGCGACGATTTCGATTCGTTCGCCGATGCGATACATTTCTTCGCGGGAGAGCTTGTCGAAATACCGACGAATGCTTTCGCCGGAAATGACCATACTGGTAATGAAATTCTTCAGATCATGAGCGACAATACCGAGAAGCTCATTTTTTTCTTTATTGAGTTCGACGAGGTTTCTGTTCGCAATTTCGAGATCGGCGTTGACTTTGATACTATGCGCCTGTTGTAATTCTATCTCATGATAGGCAGCAGCGAGTGAGTGTCGTTTTTCTTCGAGCTCATCTAATGCCTGTGTTAATTCTACGTTCCGAAGGCGGAAGATTTCTTTTTCTTTAATTGCTTTTTCGATGGAAAGCCGTGTTTCCATAACAGCTACAAGCTTTTGCTTATCTGCACCGAGGATTTTGTCCCGTGTCTTGGACCAATCGACATACCACCGCAATGATGATTTGTAATCACCTAATGCTTCATAGACTTTGGAGAAGCTAAACTGCACCTCGACGAGCATATCGAGAGATTCGATTTTTTCGGCTAATTCGAGTGCTTTTTCGAGGTATTCAAGACATTTTGGGTAATTATGGAGCGCAAGATAGCAATCGCCGATATTTTTCAGCACTTCGACTTGTACTTGCTTAGCGCCAATTTGTACAGCAAGCTTCAGAGCGGTGACATGATAGGACAAGGCGGTGTTGCAATCATTAATTTTTTGATATGCCACCCCCATATTCGAGAGGGCGACGGCATATCCCTGCTGATCTCCAAGCTCTTTGGTGTAGATAATTGCTTCAGCCTGATATTCAATGGCTGAGTGGTAATCGCCTTTTTGTTCATAGACTTGACCTATATTCCTCAACGCCTTGCTCATCCCGAATTTCTTGCCTAAACGGCGCGAAATTTCAATTGACTGTTCCAGATATTTGAGTGCCGTCTCCAAGTGCCCGATCCGTATGAACATACCGCCAATATTATTGGCTGTGACGGCGACACCGAATTCATCGCCCAATTCTTCCTGAATAGCCATCGCACGCAGCGAGTGGCTCAATGCTTCATCATACTGCCCGACTGTCTGATAGATATTACCGATATTCCCAAGGCAGGAGGCCATTGAGCTTTTATTTCCCAGATCTTCGTGCAGCATTAGCGCATGGCTTTGAGCCTCAAGTGCCGAATCATACTGCCCGACACAGAAATAGACAATGCCAAGAATATTATAGCATGATGCCTGTCCGGGCTTATCGTCAAGGTCAATATACAGCTTGAGTCCGTTCTGCAGATACGAGATTGCTTCGGTGTAGCGCGAGAGGACAAAGCACCCTGCCCCACAATTGCGATAGCTAAATGCTTCACCCGCTGTGTAAGCATCCTCCTGCGAAAGCTCGCGCGCTTTCTCCGAGAGCTCTATAGCATAGAGCGGCTGACTGTCATAAAATTGCTCGGCTATCTTATTATAGACATCCGCACGCATACGGTCGGTATGCGCTACAGCAAGATTTTTGGATATTAATTGTTCTATAGTAGGTATGTCTGCCACGATATTTATTCTACTCTATCTATTTTATAATACAGTATATTAGCTCTAGCCATGCATTTATAGCGGATGCTGCTTATTTACAATAATCATGCCATGTGAGGCATGAGAACGTGCCCAAGCATACACTTGACGGCGAAGTACCTAATGACCAAAACTGACAGACTTTTCCCCTGGATACCGTACCGGTACTTACGTGATGAGGGTGACAATTTAAATAAATTTTCAATAAAAACTACAATAAATATTGTAGTACCGATGTAATGATGAGAGCTTTCATCTGTCATAGGGAGGCAATTGCCTGTATGCTGTGTGTTGGAACACGAGATTTGAGTAATAAACGTTTTTAGCTTTCATTAAAGTTTGGTAATTTTGTACAAATAGTTTTTATTTACGGAGTAATATATGTCTCAGCCTTTGCATATCACTGATAATTCATTCCAAACAGATGTGTTAGATTCATCTACCCCTGTTTTAGTCGATTTTTGGGCCACTTGGTGCGGGCCGTGCCGGATGATTGCACCTATTATAGAAGACCTCGCCGGAGAGTATGAAGGTAAAGCGACGATTGGGAAAGTCGATGTGGACAACAATCCCCAGACGGCAATGCAGTACGGTGTTCGCTCGATCCCCACACTCCTTATTTTCAAAGGCGGTAAATTGGTCGATACAGTGATCGGTGCTGTTTCAAAATCGTATATTGTGGACCGCTTAGAAGCACACCTCAACTAATTCAACCTACTAACGCTGCTCACATGGCTCGTCCTACGCTTTTATCTCAAGAAATTATCTCCGATTATCTCAAGCTTCATCCCCTTTGGGCACAGCCCGACAATGAATCGGCGATAATAGTCAGAGAAATTGGTACTGCAAGCTTTGCCGCTGCCGTCGGAATTATTAATGCTATAGCTCTCATTGCCGAAAAAGCAGACCATCATCCCGATATTCTGCTCTACGGCTGGAATAAGCTTCGGATTACTCTTTCTACGCATGATCAAGGCGGATTGACAGAGCTTGATTTTGCAGTCGCAGCACAAATTGACGGTCTCAATTTCTAAGCTCAATTCTGCATGAAATCTACTTTCGTAAGGGGCGCACGGTGAAATTTGTGCGCCCTTTCATGTTCTAACGATTCACAAGGAAGGTCTTATTATGTCTCCTATCATTGCTGATATTTTTGCTCGTGAAATTATTGATTCTCGCGGCAACCCTACACTCGAAGCTGATGTAACACTCGAAGACGGCTCATTCGGCCGGGCAGCGGTTCCCTCGGGAGCTAGCACCGGCGAACATGAAGCGGTCGAATTACGCGACGGTGACGCAGCCCGCTATGGCGGTAAAGGCACCCTGAAAGCAGTCGCTAATGTTAATGAAGTCATTGCCGACGCTCTCATTGGTATCAGTGCCGATGAGCAAACACAGATTGACCGACTTCTCCTCGAGCTCGACGGCACGGAAAATAAATCCAAGCTCGGCGCTAATGCCACTCTCGGCGTATCGCTCGCCGTCGCAAAAGCCGCCGCAGATTACCTCGGAATGCCCCTCTATCGCTACATCGGCGGTATCAATGCCCACCTGCTCCCCACCCCAATGATGAATATTCTCAACGGTGGACGCCACGCTGATAATAATGTTGATATCCAAGAATTTATGATTATTCCTATCGGAGCTGAAACGTTTGCTGATGCATTGCGCATGGGCACCGATGTGTTTCATGCCCTGAAGTCGGTCCTCAAATCCAAAGGTATGATTACTTCCGTTGGCGACGAAGGCGGATTCGCCCCATCGCTGAGCTCCAATGAAGCTGCCTTTGATGTCATCCTGGAAGCAATTGAAAAAGCCGGCTATACCGTCGGCGACGATATCGTCCTCGCCATTGACGTGGCCGCAAGTGAGATGGTCAAAGACGGACAATATGTATTCTATAAATCCTCCCAAAAAGTATTCACCCCCGAAGAAATGGTCGCATGGTATGTTTCCCTCTGTGAAAAATACCCGATTGTCTCCATCGAAGACGGCATGGGCGAAAATGACTGGGATGGCTGGAAATTACTCACCGATGCCCTCGGTGACCATGTGCAACTCGTTGGTGATGATCTATTTGTGACCAATCCTGCCTTCCTCGAGCGCGGAATCTCCGAAGGAATTGCCAATGCAATTTTGATTAAGGTCAATCAAATCGGTACCTTAACCGAAACGCTCGAAACGATTCGCCTCGCTCAGCGCTATGGATATCGTACGATTATCTCGCATCGCTCCGGCGAAACAGAAGACGTGACCATCGCCGATATCGCCGTCGCGACGAATGCAGGACAAATCAAAACAGGAGCCCCAAGCCGTACGGACCGCGTCGCAAAATACAATCAATTACTCCGAATTGAAGAAATGCTTGGTTCTGCCGCTGTCTATGGTGGCGGTGAATCACTCGGATAACACAGCAACTCCTCGTAATTCTCATAAATTACTACTTTACGATCTCATATTTCCCCACTAATTCAACGGGATTCACATGATAGTTTTTGGTACTGATGGCTGGCGTGGTATTATTGCACGTGACTTTACTTTTGATAACTTACAGCTCGTTGCCGTCGCAACCGGCAACTATGTCCGACGCATTGAGGACAAAAACCCCGCCGTCGTGATAGGGTACGATACACGGTTCATGTCGAAAGACTTCGCCGTCGAAACCGCCCGCATCCTCGCCTCAAAAGGTATCGTCGTTCACTTGACCGATGATATTTCCTCTACTCCGCAGGTGTCGTTTCATACCAAGCAAAAGGGTGCTACGCTTGGGATTGTGATTACAGCTAGTCACAACCCTCCAATTTACAACGGATTTAAGGTAAAAGGGAGTTTTGGCGGACCCGCCTATCCCGAGCAAATTGCCGAAATTGAAAAAGAACTTGCTAAGCTCGGCGACAAACCGCAAAAGCTCGTTCTCAAGACCATGGACGCCTACATCACCGAGCGTGCAATCCGCCCGTTTGATGCCAAAGAGTCGTACTTGCGCTATATCCGGAAGAAAATCGACCTCGATGCAATTCAAAATTCAGGAATGAAATTCCTTTATGACCCGATGTACGGCGCAGGAATCAACACGATGCAGCGCCTTCTGCCCGATGTGACGGAAATACACGGTTCGCTCAACCCTTCCTTCGGTGAAATCGGACATCCCGAACCCATCCCACCGAATGTAATGCCATTAATGGACATCATGAAAACCGGCAAATACGACGTAGCCATCGCCACCGACGGCGATGCTGACCGTCTCGGCGCGGTCGATAACACCGGTGGATTTGTCGATTCCCATAGAATATTCATGCTGCTTCTCAAATATCTCTACGAAGATAAACGCAAGCGCGGCGCAGTGGTCAAAACCGTTTCGCTGACCTCGATGGTCGAGAAATACTGCGCTAAGCATGGTCTGAAGCTCCACGAAACACCGGTAGGATTCAAATACACCGCCAAAATGATGAACGAAATGAAAGTGCTCATCGGTGGTGAAGAGTCCGGCGGACTCGGTACGATCATGCATATTCCCGAGCGTGACGGTATCTTCAATGGTCTGCTGCTTCTTGAGATGATGGCCACCCGCAAGAAATCACTCAAGCAGCTTTGTGACGAACTCGACGCAGAATTCGGCACGCACCGCTTCCTCCGCCGCGACGTGCATGTGACGGAAGCGCAAAAGAAAGCAATTCTCGCTGCCTGCAAGAAAAATCCATCCCGACTCGGCAGGTTCCCTATTCTTGATATCAATACCCGCGACGGTTATAAATTCATGCTCGATAATGCATGGCTGCTTATTCGCGCCTCGGGCACCGAACCTCTCATCCGCTTCTATTGCGAGGCAGAGTCGCTCTCGAAAGTCAATGAAATCCTCGATGAAGGCATGAAAATGCACTAATTGACGCGATGTATCTTACTATAAGAAAAGCCCTTCTCATGGAAGGGCTTTTTTTATGTGCATCACGGCGGTGATATTTTAACGAAAGGCGCACGGGGTAGAGACGTAATATTTTGCGTCTCTACAATATTTTGCGTCTCTACATAGGTTTCGTATTCCGGAAATTATCTTTTTTCCTATCCGGTCGGGTGTTTCCAAACAATCACGACCTCAGCGAGGTCGAATGTTTGTATGGTAGGCTTACACTCTGACGGATGCGCAAAGTTTTAGCGGTACGTGTTGACGGGCGGTTAAAACAAACTACACGAATGGAAAATTCTATCTATACCTTAATTTTGAGGGATCTTCGATGACAGTATCCTGAAGCCACGTTTTAGGAGATTCGTAATGCATTTTTATAAAAATTTTATTACCAATATACCGATTATAAAAAGATGTATAAATAAATACTGTATCGTATGCAGACTTAGTAGGGTAATATACTATGCTATCCAAACTGATTTGCTTAGGATCCATGTGTATATATCGAAACTTAATGTAATTTATAATATCATCCTTTGCAAAGGTACTGTCAATAAAAGCTTCTTGATTTTTCTCTAAAAAACCGTATCCTCCAAGAAACAACACATGATCAGTTGTGGTATCATAAGCAATTATTCCTTTCGTTGTACCTATTCTCGAATGAAATCCTGTACGGCCTAATTTTCTACATTCGAATGTAAAACCACACGTGTCGTAATAGACTGCACGAGAATCTAAATAAAATTCATAATAAAGATGATTATCACCATAAATATTGTTTTTAAGCGGTGATATGATTTGAGTTAAGTCCAGTCTAAATTTTTCATCTTTTCTTAGATATGGATTGTAGTATGCGTTGAAAACATCCAAACAATATCCCTGAGACTCAATATTAAATGACACACATTCATACATATTATAAGCAAATGAATTTGCAACAATAGCATAATATATATCCTCTTCGCGCTGTTTAACCGTTCGTTTTTCACGTGCGAACATTTCACTAGCGGATAAACCAAAATAACACGCCAATAGAAAAAATACTAAATGTAAGCTATGTATATTTTTTTTCATACTGTTCTACTCCTAATTTTCAGTCTGACCGGTTGTTTCAACTGGTCAAACCGGAAATTTTAAAATCAGATAGTAAAATCACTCTATCTTCTTCCTCAACAAAACCAGATTATCGAGTTTGAGATTGGATGACCAGATAAAAATGGCGTCTTTTGATGGGTTGTCAAATACATCGGTGAAGTTTGTGTACGAGGATTTGTTATCGACACCAACCGTGCCATTGGAAAACGTAGTTGCCGTTGGCCAGATTGAATCGTCAAACGATGCATTGAACCAATTGTCAGGAACCGGCCAATGAATGCCGTAGCTATTCGATGCTCCCACCGATGAATTGCAGCTCGCCGATAAACGTGCGCTACCAACTTCCGTGAGACATGCTAAATCCGAAATGGGAGAGATATAATATGTTTGGGCCTTCCAACTATTGTCGGTCATTCCAACAACACTTCCCGAAGCATCTTTAATAAGCGTTACAAAACCGCCGTCGCCGATATGATTGGACTGACTCCCCTGCACTTCTGTTCCAAGCCCAAGGTTTTCTTCCCAATCCACGCATTTAACCGCTACCGTAAATGGCTTTTTCGCCTTAAAACGCACGATACAAGAGTTAAAATCTGTGTATGGAACAGGGTCCTTGCCCACGGGAACGCCATTAACGTACATTTCAAAATAGTTGTCGCCAAAAATATACGCCGTAAAAATCTCTCCATCAGCATCCACCGTTACAATACTACTACTCGACAGTGCCGCCGTTGCAGCAGCGCTACTGCCATAGCTATGCCCCGAAACATAAGAATTATACAAATCAGAAGCGAATGGAAAAGTAGTGTTCGTAAAATTAACGTCAGCCGGCAACGCCCATATTTTATTATCTGTTGAAGTAATTGTTCCCAAAGCCGCTACCCGAACACCCGCAGGGAATAAATTACCGGTTGTCGTAGTTCCCGACCCTTGCGTTACTGAACCGGTGCCGGTATATGGGTTATTCGTAACGGTCACGGTTTCTGTGCAAGCAGCAAAAGCCAGCAGACAGGAAAGAATCATCAATTTCGAGAAAGGTATCTTGTGCATAATGTTTGATGTAGTACTATTATTTTGATCACAAGTCCGGTCGGCTCATACAACCTACCATCGACTTGTACCTATGAAATATACCGTTCATCCGTACTTCGGAGACGTGTTTTATTTCCTGTTTCAAGTACAATTTACGGAATCTCAGCAAGATGGGATAGTTTTGGTGTATCAACTGACTGTGCGGTGCGTCGTGCAGGTGATTTTTTTGAAAACACAACGGTTACAAAGGTTGCACAAAGGTCACTATATATACACCTAATCTTCTTGTGTACTTTGTGGTTACCTTCGTTTTCTTTGTGTTAAAATTCGAAATTGCTGAAGAATGGCACGCTGATTTCTTATGATTGGCGCAGATAAATCATCTTCAATCATAACAAATCAGCGGCATCAGCGTGCCATCGACAATAGAATGTAGAGTTCATGTTCAAAGCCTTAAAGAACTCTCTGTACTCTGCATTAAAAACCTCACCTCGCAATTAACACCTTTCCAACACTCTCAAATAACCCTGCCCGCATCCGGCAATAATACACGCCCACCGGCAAGTCGAGCGTTGCGGTATATGCACCTGCATTGAGGTATCCGTCAGTAATGAGAAGCACGGAATTACCAACATAATCAAATACTTCAACACGCACATTTCCCGAGAGTCCTACACCGAAGTCGATGCTTTTGTCTTTGGCGGTCAGGTAATACCGTTCGCCCGTCGCACCCACTATACGCACCGATTTGCCGCAGTATTCACCAAGCATGAGTGCATTGCCGATGCCGTTCACTCCTTCGCAGGGCGGTGTGGCTGCCGTATCGACCGTCAAAGTCAGCGGATAGACTGTGTCGCTTGTGTGGGGGAGAAATGCATCAAAATTCAATATCACCGAACCATTGGCGCCGTCACCTGTGATAAGCAGGCGGTCTTTCAGGTCGCGTACGGTGGCATTCATGCCGCCGGAGAATCCTGCTATCGAACGGTAGGTCATCATCAGCGGATTGTAGGCAAGCAGCACACGCCACGACGATACATTCCCCGGACTATGCATCGACACCTGGAACGGTTCGCCAGGGAGAATAATTACAGTATCCGGCTTTAGTGTGAATGAACGTTCACTCACACCTTTTCGGCCGACAATGACCGTATCATAATTCACACATCCTGCTGCACTCTGCACGGTGAGAATATAGCTGCGCGGTACAGGCGGCGTGGCCTTCGTACGACTTGAGGACGGATTCTCCAAATCATCCACCGGGAACCACGAATAGGTGTTTCCCGGTATGGCATCTGCTCCGATGAAAGCTACTTCTCCCTTACAAATAATTGTATCATTCCCGGCAATTGCCTGTGGCGGCGGAAGCAGTCCCACCCTCACCGTGGCAGAATCGGTGCAGTAACCGCTTGAGACGACGACGGTATAAATCATATCACGCGTGGGCGTTACGAGCGGAGTAGGCGAGGTAGAATTATCCAATCCCTCGCTTGGGAACCATTTGTAATTCGTGCCACCGGAAGCGAAAATGCGCACACTGCCGCCAATACAAACAGCAGTATCGGCAGAAACCTGCGCTTTTACTTGATTGGCAATAGTCAGAGTAACGGTATCATAATTGACGCATCCTGCGGAAGTCATCACCTGTACACTATAGGTGGTCGTTTGGGTCGGCGTTGCTATAGGATTTGAAAGTGAACGGTCGTTCAGTCCGTCGGGCGGTGTCCATTGATAGGTGTATCCTGCGGTCGCTGCTTCACCGAGCTGAATACTTGAGCCGAGGCATAGTGTGTCATCATCGCCGGCATGCGCAGTCGGTATGGGCTGCACTTCGACGGTCACACGGGCAGAGTCGCTGCATCCGCTTTGTGTGACAACAACGGTATAGGTCGTTGTTTTTGTAGGAGATGCCGTGGGATTACTACTTGTTGGGTTGTCGAGTCCGGCAGTGGGTGACCATTGATAGGTCGTAAGGAAGACCGACCGTGAACCGATTTTCGCGCTGCCGCCCGGGCAGATTACTTGATTGTTTCCGGCATCGGCTTTAGGTGGGAATTTAATCCCGACATTGACGGTTGCCGAGTCGATACAATTCCCGCTGGACACATAGACTTTGTAGCGTGTGGAAGTCGTTGGTGCAGCGATAGGATTGGAGATAGTTGGATTACTCAGACCGGTCTCCGGCGTCCATCGGTATTCACTGCCGCCGGAAGCGCTGAGCTGCACTGCCGAGCCGCGGCATAGGATGGTATCGGCTGAAACGGTTGCTTTGATTGGTCCGACGGTCACGGTGACGACATCCGTATTCCAGCAGTCGAGAGTATTCGAGACCGAGAGGGTATATTCTACACTTTGCTTTGGGCTGGCGATAGGATTCGCGCTGGTCGGGTCGCTGAGCCCGATGGTCGGATACCAGGAATAATAATGCCCGGGCTGCGGCGGAGCACCAATCTGCGTACTGTTTCCGGCGCAAATCACTTTATTTTCTCCGGCGTCTGCCTTCGGAATCGGTAAGACCTGCGCCGTTGAGTATGCAGTATCCATGACGTTTGGTTCGTTCTCGACAATCAGCCGCACCTGATAATACCCTGCCTGTGCGTACTTCACTTTTACGATGCTGTCGGTCGATACGGGCGGCGTACCATTTTCAAATTCCCACCGGCGGGAGAGCGGCATTACTTTGCTGAGATCGGTAAACGTGAGATTCGCCCCTTCGCATCCGGTCGCCGGCTTGACGAGACCGAAACCTGCGCATCCACCTACATTCAGCCGGCCGGTATTGAAGAGATAATCCATGAAATTCGGTAAGCCCAGCAGCGACTTACCGGAGAGTCGGATGGCATCGGCATGATAGCCGCACTCACTTCCCTTTTGATTCGGAAAGTCAATGGCATCGAGATATGGCCGGAGAAAGGATGCAATATAGAGCTTGCCGTCCGGCGCGAGCTGCATGGCGAGAAAGTCCTGCGTGGGTAATTTAAGCCCCAATTGAACAAGTGAATTACGCACCGTAGCGCTATCTGAATTCACTTCATATTGAACAATATCGGCAAGGTAGGTGGCCGTATCGACCGGCGCGTAGGTGCTGGCGTACAGCTTGGTATTATCGGGTGAGAAAGACGCACCATAGTAGAGATTTTTACTGTCAAGCGGATTCGTCAGAAGAATTTGATTGGTAATTCTGCCGGTGAGCGCGTTGAAATTAAATAATGAAAAAAACGACCCCGCACGATAAGACGCAATGGCAAGCTTGCTTCTGTTCGGCGAGATTTTAATACATCCCTGCGTGTGATTACGGCGTTCACCCGGATACGGCGAGAGAATCGGCACCGTCGAGATGCCCTGCGCGGTCACATGAAACGAGTAAAATACATTCTGAAAGCGGTGATGCGTGACGACCCAATAGCCCTCACCCGAACAGTCGAGCGTGCCCGTCAGCTTCTCGGCTGTGCTGTCGATGAGGAAATTATTGAGGGAAAGTAACCGACCGTCAGGATTCTGCAGACTGATGACCGAGTAATACATACCGGTAACGACCACATCCCCACCGGTTAGGTCAGGCACGGTAAATATATAGAATTGTTTATTATTACCCGGATCGGGCACGATGAGTACATTTTGTGTTGAAGACGACCCGCCGAGGAGTCCGGTGGCGATTTGCCGGTGATGACGATTCCAGACTGACACGCCGTCGGTGTAGAAGAGTAATTCCCCCGTTCCCCTATCGGAGACTGTCGCACAGCCCTCACCGGATATCAACACGCCATCCGTAAGCGCAGAGATGGTATCCCCTTGAAAGGTAACTCCTGCCCGCTCACCAAAATACCAATTGTTGGCATCTTTGGGAAGCGCCTGCTGAGCAAGCAATGGTGTCATTGCAAGGCAAAGAAGGAAAATTACATGAAGTACAAATTGGAGCATATCTCGTCAAAGGTGTATATTCACTTGGAAACTATCTGCGGCAATATCTCGTGAGCCGTCACTCGACAGCAAAAATAGCAATTTTACGGTATTACTACTCGGTGTATTTCTCATAAACTTAGAGTTCTTTCCCATCTGCATGCTGCCTGTATCTCCTGTTAGTAGCGCACGACTTGTATTTTCCTGACTTCCTGATACATTCCGGCAGTCAATCGGCAGAAATATACACCTGTCGGCACATCAATTTCGGTGGTGTAAATTCCTGCATCGAGATGTCCGTTTACCGGCATCTGAACAGTAGTTCCAAGATAATCGAGCAATTCCAGGCGTACATTCCCTGATAATCCTATGCCAAACTCTGCCACGTTTTCGCTCACTGTAAAGAAATAACTTTTGCCCGTGCCGGAAACACTACGGATACTTTTGCCGCAATAGTCACCGATCGTGAGCGTAGTCCCGCGCGTCTGTGTTGATTCGCAATAGATTCCTTCCGTTGTATCGCGAAGCAAAGTTACCGGATACACTTCCTGTGCAGTCGCCGGCAGATAGGTCATCCATACAAGAGTCAGTTCGCCGCTTGAACCCTTTCCCTGCACGCTGAGTGAACCGTTTTCCGGGCTTACGAGAGCCGAAATTCCTGTAGAATCAGCGATAAGAGAATGATACGTAATTAGTTGTGAATCAAATAGAATTTTCAGTTTCCACTCCGGAGCACCGGGTGAAATACGGAGCTTGGTGTGTAATGCCTCACCGGGATACATACGAATCGCATTGGGCTCAAGTGTGAATGAACGTTCATTCGCAAGATTAACCTTTACAAGTACAGTATCATAGCTGATACATCCAAACGAATTGGTAACACGTAGGATGTAGGAGGTCGTTACCGCCGGTGAAACAAGTATCTGAGAAGTTGTCGGGTCAGCTACACCGTCGGCGGGTGTCCAGGAGTAGGTATTGCCCGCTACCGCAGGAGTCCCGATAAGCACCGATTCACCCGCGCAGATTGTTTGGTCAGGACCTGCCTTCGCCTCCGGTGGTGCAATGACCGTCAGTGTGATGAATGCCGAATCGAGGCAGGTACCGTTTGCAACGAACACCTTGTAGGTCGTTGAAACAAGAGGAGTTGCCACCGGACTAGCTCCAAATGGGTCATCCAGCCACGCACTTGGTGACCACCGGTAGGTCGTGCCTCCGGCAGCAGTAAGCCGGACGGACGCACCGGCGCACAGCACTGTATCTCCCGAAACCGAAGCGTTGATATTGCCGACGGTGACGACGACTGAGTCAGTAGCCGAGCATCCGGTCGCCGTTGTGACCGTGAGGATATACTTGGTCGTTGTGAGCGGTGATGCCAGTGGCTGCGCGTGTGTCGGATCGTCGAGTCCGGTGTTTGGTTCCCAGCGGTAGCTGCATCCCGGCGCGGCAGGCGTGCCTATCCTGATCACACCATCCTTGCAGATACGGGCATCCTTGCCGGCATCTGCGTCCGGCAATGCTTGTACGACAACGGTAGTGCGGGCGGAGTCACGGCAGGTGCCGCTTGAAACATGCACGGTGTAGGTAGTTGTAGATTCAGGAGTTGCAATAGGATTCGGAATAAATGGATTGCTGAGCCCTTCGACGGGTGTCCACTGATAATCGCTGCCGCCGCTTGCGGTGATCTGCGCGCTTGCACCATGACAGATAGTAGTATCTCCCGAAGCATGCGCGATAATAGAACCGACCCGCAGATGTACGGTATCGGATGCCGTACACCCGGCAGCCGTTGTTACCGTGAGAATATAATCGATATCCTGCGGCGGAGTAGCCACGGGATTCGACAGGGTGGCATCTTGAAGATACACAGCCGGTTGCCATGCATACGTGACACCGGGTTCGGCGGCATCACCGATCCTCGTCGATTCCCCCGGACAAACGGTTTTATCGGCTCCTGCATGAGCAGTGGGACGTGGATTCACGTTAACGGTGACAACGGCCGAGTCATAACACGCCCCATCGGACACCAGCACCGTATAGCGGGTCGTAACCGCCGGCGAGGCAAGCGGCTGCGGGCTTGATGCATCGTCCAATCCTGTTGCCGGTGACCACTTATACTTCGTGCCTCCACTTGCCGAGAGCCGCACGCTTCCGCCGAAGCATAAAGCAGTGTCGGCCGATGTTTTCGCTATAATCGACCGCATTCTTATCTGCACGGTATCATAAGAGATGCACCCGTTGGGCGCCGTCACGGTGAGAATATACGTCATTGGCTTCCGGCAGGTAACCCGGGGATTGGCTATCAACGGGTAGCTCAGATCGGTAACCGGAGACCAGGAGTAGGAATAATTATCAAGCTGCCTACTACCAAGGACATGCGTTTCGCCTTGACAGAGCGTGAGGTCCGGTCCGGCGTCCGCTGCCGGAGCGTCATTGACGGTAACGGTGATATAGCCGGAATCTCGGCATTCACCACGGGCTACGATTACTTTGTAGCGGGTAGTTTTCAGCGGTGCTGCATACGGTATCGACGATGTTGAGTCACTGAGCCCATCGCTCGGCGACCATGTGTACTCGGTACCGCCCATAGCTGCAAGCTGCACACCGGAACCAAAGCAGATAGCAGTGTCGGCTGAGTAGGTCGCTTTCACGGTATCGAGGCGAACGGAGATGCTGTCGGTGCTCACGCATCCATAGTAGTTCGTGACAGTAAGGATATAGGTCGTGCTTTTCGTCGGCGCGGCGATCGGATTGGCAATAGCAGGATTACTCAATCCGGTTACGGGAGTCCATTGATAGGTATTTTTTGCAACCGGAGGAATACCGAGCTGTGTTTTTTTACCATAACAAAGCGTCGCGCTTTTGCCGCCGGCATTTGCTATCGGGAGTGGATAGACCACTGCCTGCCGATACTCGGTGACTTGTCCCGAAGGCGTCATATAACTCAGACGCACGGCATAGCGACCGGAGTCGGCATAGCGCACACGAACAGCGCTGTCGGTGGAAAATTCGGGCGTTCCATGGTCAAAATACCAGGTTCGGGTAGAAGCAAAGGAGGAATTATCGGCAAACACCAGATCACTGCCCACGCAGCCGCTGACACGTTCGACGACTTGCTTCGGGGCGCAACCGGACGGAATGCTGCCTGCATTAAAAATATAATCCATGAAATTCGGTAATCCTATCAGCGAGCGCCCCCCGAGAGCCAGCCCGTCGGCTTCGTAATTACAGGCACTTCCCTTGAGATTGGGATCGTGTATCACGTCTAAAAACGGCCGATACGGCGAAGCGATGTATAATTTTCCATTCGGCGCAAGCTGTAGGGCCGACACCGCCTGTATCGTTTCCCGGTTGCTGATCATTACCCGCGAGGCGGCGACAGCATTTTCGTCACCAAGAAGTGGTTCGTATTGAAAAACAGCCGACTCATAGACCGTCGTGCCGACTTTGGTCTTCGCAATGCTGTAGAGTTTGGAATTGTCCGGTGAGAACGACACACCGTAGTATTTGTCGAGTGTGCCGGCATTTCCGAGTTTCATTTTATTGGTAATTTCACCGGTTTTGGCGTCAAACGTAAACAGCAGCAACGTGGAATTACCCGACTCCGAAGCAAGGGCAATCTGCGTTCTGTTCGGCGAGATTTTTATATACCCGATCGTATGATTAATCGCAGATTCAAGATAGGATGATATAGTCGGCGTGAGAACAATTCCTGTATCAACAATATGATAGGCATAGAACGTGTTTTTTTGCCGCAGATGCGTGACCACCCAAAATCCCTCACCCGAACAGTCGAGTGTGCCGGTTAATTTCTCGGATACATTATCGAGGAGCACTCTGTTTTTGTAGAGTACGGCTCCATTCGGGTCCTGCATACTGATTTTGGTATAGAGTAATTTAGTCGTTGGCGGTGCATGCCCGGAGGTGAGGTCCGGCACGGTAAAGATATAGTAATTATAACTGTTACCCGGATCAGGCACGATGAGTACGCCCTGCGTCGAAGAGCTGCCGCTCATGAGTCCGGTGCCGCCGGTGATAATCTGATGCTTGGCATTATAAATATTATACCCGTCGGTGTAGAAGAGCAGCTTGCCGGTGCGCTTGTCCGACATCACGGCACTCCCCTCATCGGAATATATCCTGCCGTCATTGAGTGGCTGTGGCGTCGGCCCCTGAAAATTCACCCCCATGACTTCACCGAAATACCAATTGTCGGCCTCATGCTGCGCACGGGCAGGCACAATCAACAGACAAAGAATCCAACCAAGCAGTAGAAATATCTTCACATTCTCACCCCGCAGGAAATAGTGACTCGCTGAGCTGAACGTCACACTACGTCAGGAAACAGAAATTCACCGTGAAAGAAGAGTTGCGCTTGTGCGTAAGAGTTGATAAATTCGTATAGTTACCTATGATACACCATTAAGGTAAGACCGAGGTGCTAAACTACGGAATTTGCCTCAGGCATCCAAGCAAAAAAGGCGGATTGATGGTGATTCGTATAAACATGGAGATTCTGACCGGGCAGGAGTGATTATTCTGCGGTGATTCCGTATAGAATATTATTCTCAACTTTATAACAATTCAATCTGTTACGACAACGACCCGTTTTCCCCCTTCTTCACGAGCGCTCTCGCCGCTTCCATCATTTTTCACTGCAATCGCTACCTTCCCAAGAGCAACTGTTACCGGCTTTTCACTTGACAAATAGATACACAATGTCGTAATTTTGCATATAGAATTAGCACTCTACAATAGAGAGTGCTACTGTTCGTTAAAGCGGTTCTCAATTTTACTTCAATTCTCATTGTATTCATTTTATAATTATCTCAAAGGAGTATATCTATGACAGTTACCCCATTGCACGATCGCGTTCTCGTACGCCCATCGCAACCGGAATCCGTTACTGCAGGCGGCATTATCATCCCGGACACAGCACAGGAAAAATCTATGCGCGGTGAAGTAGTGGCAGCAGGCCCGGGCAAAATCACCGAAGACGGCAAAGTATTGCCGCTTCAAGTAAAAGTCGGCGACCATGTACTGTACGGCAAATATGCAGGTTCAGAACTCAGCGTCAACGGCGAAGATTTGCTCTTGATGCGCGAAGGCGATATCATGGCGACCGTAACGCTTTAATTAACACAACAATTCTATAACCCTTTTTAATTCAGGAGAATATACTCATGGCATCAAAAATCATAACATTTGACGTCGAGGCACGCACCGCTCTCAAGCGCGGCGTCGATCAGCTCGCAAATACCGTAAAAGTTACCCTCGGCCCCAAAGGTCGTAACGTGATTATTGACAAGAAATTCGGTTCACCGGTCGTAACCAAGGACGGTGTATCGGTTGCAAAAGAAATTGATCTCGAAGATCCGATTGAAAATCTCGGCGCGCAAATGGTGAAAGAAGTAGCGTCGAAAACGAGCGATGCAGCCGGTGACGGTACAACGACAGCGACTGTGCTTGCGCAATCAATCGTGCATGAAGGTCTTAAAAATGTAACCGCAGGCGCGAATCCAATGGATTTGAAACGCGGTATCGATATGGCCGTCAAAGCAATTACTGCCAAGCTCAAAGAAATGAGCCGCGAAGTAACCAGCCAAAAAGAAATTGCACAAGTAGGTACAATTTCAGCAAATAACGATGAAACAATCGGCAATTTAATCGCCGAAGCAATGGAAAAAGTCGGCAAAGACGGCGTGATCACCGTCGAAGAAGCACGCGGCACCGAGACCACCATGGACGTCGTCGAAGGTATGCAATTCGACCGTGGATACCTCTCCCCATACTTCGTCACTGACGCAGAAACCATGGAAGTCGTCATGGAAAATCCCTATATCCTCATCCACGACAAGAAAATCACCGCGATTAAAGACTTGCTCCCCATTCTCGAAAAATCAGCTCAATCAGGTCGCGGCCTTATCATTGTAGCAGAAGATATCGAAGGCGAAGCACTCGCAACTCTCGTTGTGAACAAACTCCGCGGTACACTCCGCATCGCAGCCGTGAAAGCTCCCGGATTCGGCGATCGCCGCAAAGCGATGCTCGAAGACCTCGCAGTACTCACCGGCGGAACAGTTATCAGCGAAGAAAAAGGCTTCAAACTCGAAAGCGCTACTCTTGCGTATCTTGGTACTGCTAAAAAAGTTACCATCGACAAAGATAACACAACCATCGTCGAAGGTGCCGGCAAAACCGAAGATATCAAAAAACGTATCAACGAAATCAAAGCGCAAGTGGATAAAACTAACAGCGATTACGACAAAGAAAAACTTCAAGAACGTCTCGCTAAACTTTCCGGCGGTGTGGCTGTGCTGAAAATCGGCGCTTCCACCGAAGTCGAAATGAAAGAAAAGAAAGCACGCGTTGAAGATGCTCTCCACGCTACCCGCGCTGCCGTCGAAGAAGGTATCGTTCCCGGTGGCGGCGTTGCATATCTCCGCGCTGTCAGCGTTCTTGACAACCTCAAAGGTGCCAACCACGATCAGCAAACAGGTATCTCGATTATCCGTCGCGCTATTGAAGAACCGATCCGCCAAATCACTGCTAATGCAGGACTTGAGTCATCGGTTATCGTCAACAACATCAAAGCAGGCAGCGATGCGTATGGTTTCAACGCCCGCACGGAAGTCTATGAAGACCTCATCGCAGCCGGTGTAATCGACCCAACGAAAGTATCCCGCGTTGCCCTCGAAAATGCTGCATCCGTCGCGAGCTTATTGCTCACAACCGAAGCAACCATCGTCGAAAAACCGGAAGAAAACAAAGGCGGAGGCGCAATGCCACACGCTCACGGCGGAATGGATTATTAATCCTCTACCCCACTTCATACAACATCCCGCTTTGGAGCATTCCAAAGCGGGATTTTTTTTTTGTGATCCCATGAATGAATGAATGGGCTATGGTTATATTTTTCAGGATGTTACTTTTTTGAATGCTCAATTACCTTTTCAAAAATGCTTTCACATGTTGATTCATCTGTGCATAGTACACGCCTGACGGTAAGGCGGAGGTGTCGAGCGTCCACTGCTGCATGCCCGCCGGTAATGTGCCGGTTGCTACTTGTTGACCGAGAATATTCATAACGCGTACTTGCATCGTGGATGTTGATGGCGTGATGCGAAATTCTACCATTCCATACGCAGGATTCGGACTCATCGTAAATGCAGATTGATTACCTTCAACTTCTTCGACTGACGTCGGTTGCGCAATTCCGAGCATGGGTATTTGCACTAGTCTTGACGCGTAGTGTTTTATCTCGAAGTCACCGCGGTGCGAACCGCTTGTGGTCGGCTTATAGCGCACAAATACTTCCCGCACGCCGCGCGCAAATTCCTTGTTTACGTTTACAATCCGATCATACGGTCCATCTTTCTCAATCGACGCTTCGAAATTCTCGGGTACCATGATCCGGACTTCGTCTTCGGTGTTATCAAACTGCACGAACACGGATTTCGGAGCACTTACCGTCATGAGCGGAGTCGTAAACTTCAGGCGTTTTCCTTCGATACTCACCGGTGCGGCGCTTGGGTTGCCGGTGATGTTATTCCGAAGAATACTACCATTGTCACCAACGAGATACGCGTAGTCTCCATAGAGCATCTGCGGCAGATAAGCATATCCTATGTCTTGTAATCTGTGTCTGTGCATTGTGTCTTTCTCGCAGGACCAATTCACGCCCTCACTCCCCGAATGCAGGATGAGACTATAGCCCAATGAATCCTCACCCAACGCCATGATATGCGAACGGTTCATAAATTTCGTTGTGAGAATCAACGCGCCGTCCGGCAGATTCAGTCCAATCTTCGTCCATGACTTGCCGGCATCCGACGTGCGGTACATCTCCGTCTGACCACTTTTCGCCACCCCGGCGGCGATGCCGGTATTATCTAAATAAAAGTCAAAAGCCGTGTGCGGAATATTCTCACCGAACGGCATCGTCACCCGTTCCCACGTCTGCAAGCCATCAGTCGAATGATACACCACCCGGATAATATCATCGGCAGAATACATTAATCCATCAAAATATGCCGACGTCGGCGATGTATAAAGCACGCGGTATATACTGATGAGTCCGTCAATCTGCGGCGTGATATTCGTCCAGGTCTTGCCGTGATCGTGTGAACTCAGCATTACTCCCTGATAATCAGAATTCGCCGACCTGGTACCTACGACAACAAGATTGGTATCCAAAAATGTACTGACCGAGGTGAGCGCAACATCTTCTAATTCATTTACAATCAGCTTGTTCCACGTAGCGCCACCATCTTCACTGCGGAGAATTACCCCATGATACGTTTCACTCATCGGACCGTAGGTGAGCGTAAAGCCGACTGCTATACCGTGCTGCGCGCCTAGGAACCGAAGTGACTTCAGGTGAGTCGTTGAATCTCCGGAATACACCGGTTCCCAGCTCGCTCCTGCGTCGTTTGTTCGGAGAATTTGCCCGCGCCTCGGAAGCGTATCGGCAATATCACTACCGGGCGATGCGGCAATAAACCCGGTCTGATGATTAATAAATTGAATACTATTGAGCGTGCTGCCCGTGCCGGAAGTGAGCGGCGTCCATCCGGCTGCCGTCGTAGTCAGTGGTAGGAGCAGCATATACAGAAAAACTGCTATTGAAGCGCGCAACAATGAACGCTGAAAAAATTGACGTGACCGTATCATATCTATACCTTGAAATGAGTTAATAAAATTACAAGGCATTGTACTTATTGAATGGCAGGTTGGTTGCGCCCGAGGATGGGAGTATTCTACCAACTGCGAAAACTACTCAACCAATGGTAGAATTTGACCGATGAATGTGCGCGCGGAGGTGACTTTTAGTTCGCTGACAATTATTGAGGAATGGCCTTATTCCATCGTAGGGGCGAATTGCATTCGCCCTAGTCGTGCTAGGGTCGGGCGAATGCAATTCGCCCCTACGGTCAACATTCTAATATTCCACAAAAATTGTCAGAGAACCTATCTTTTTTGGAGAAATTCGATCAATTCATCACGCGTGTCGCGGCTAACCGGAAGCGTGGTGCCGGCGACGATTGCTTCATAGCCCTGTATCATGTCTAAGTATTGTATCGAGATAAGATACGAACGGTGAATTCTGAAAAACATCTCGGCGGGCAGCATGTCGGCAATATTTTTCATGGAAGTAAGGGAGAGAATTGTCGAATCGGTCGTATGAATTTTCACATATTCGCGGTATGCCTCGACATAAACAATGGAGTCAATTTCTACATTAATAAATCGCGTATCGGACTTGATGAGGATGAATTCTTTCTCCCGACGCGGCGACACGGGCGTTCGCGCCTGCAACAGTTGATACGCCTTCATCGCCGCCTGCAAAAAACGGTCGAAAGAAAACGGTTTCACGAGATAATCGACCGCGCTGAGCTCAAATGCCTCCACGGCATATTCTCTATAGGCAGTCGTAAAAATAAACAGTGGCGGATGCGCGAGCGATTTGATGAATTCCACCCCATTGATTTTGGGCATGGTAATATCCAAAAACACCATATCACACCCTCCCGATTGAATACTCGTCAGCGCGGGAGCAGCAGCACCGAATTCACCGATACATTCGAGCCATTCGATATTCTGCGCGTGATGCCGGATCACCTCCCGTGCGAGAGGTTCATCGTCGATTATCATGTACGTGTATTTTTGCATATTCACACTAAGACATTAGATTATATATTGTTAAATGCACACTATAGCGTTCACCCGTATCCCTGATATCGAGCGAAAATCCATCCGCTCCATACACCGTCTCCAAACGTTTGCGGGTGTTTTCAATACCGATTCCGGGTGTGGAATGAGCATCCCCGGCTGCGTACGTATTCTCGATAATGCATTCGAGTCGGCGTTCTGTGATGTCAATCCGCACGCTGACAGCGCCGTCATCGGGCCGTGTGCTAAGTCCATGCTTGAAGGCATTTTCGACAAATTGCACCATGACCATCGGAAGCACGTGATAGGTGTCGTGGGTGCCGCTAACCTGCACGTCAATCTTCACTTCTTTATCATAGCGTAATTTTTCAAGCTCGACATAATGATAGATAAATTCTATCTCCTTTTGCAGCAATACCATACCTTCAGCACAATCATAAATCACATATTCCATCAGTTTGGAGAGCCGCAGGATTGAGTCCGGCGTTTTGTCCGACTTCCGAAGCGCGAGCGCATAGAGATTATTGAGTGTATTAAAGTAAAAATGCGGGTTCAACTGCGACTTCAGGAGAGCGAGTTCCATCATTTTTTTCTCCCTCTCCAGTTCCTGAATACTCTGCCGTGCAAAGACTAATCGTCGAATAATAAGCACGAGCGACATCACCGTCACATGGCGCAATTGCATCCAAATGAATATACCGATACGTTCGGTGCGGAAGCCGTGTAATTTCAAAATCTCGGGATTGTCGTGGTAGAAAAGATACACGAGACCATTATACGGCCACAAGAGCGGCGCAATAATCAGCACGAGCACCGGGAAATACCACCACACGCGATTTTTCACAAAAAAATACGGCATCAACACCCGCACATTGAGCAGCAGCACCGGCACGGCAATGATCATTTCAAGGATAAATGCCAGGAATGAACGCTCAATATTATGGTAGCCAGCTTCCAGGCTCGGCACGATAAACAGCGCGATAAAACAAAACAGCGTGAGTATGAGCAAGGCATCCCATTTGTCGAGCCGGAAGTCGAGTTTCATAGCTAGTTCATTGATTATATGTGAATTACAAACACTCTACAATCATCGCTGCCACCTCAATTCCATTACTTTCATGCGGAATAGTCGAGCAGGTAATCACCCGTCCTGCGCCGGAGGCAAGCAAATCACGATACGCATCCCCGGCGAAAACCGCGTGTACTCCTATGCATATTGGTGGCTTCATTCCCGCTTTGAGAATGTGTCCGACGGTTTCGATCATCGTGCGTGCGGTCGAGATGATATCATCCACGAGAACCGGCGTATAATCCTTATATTTCTCGACATCCGGTACAGACACTTCGACATCGCGGTCACCATGGCGGATTTTTTCGAGGACAATTGAGGGTGCTCCTGCATTCCTCGCCACCTCCGACACCCACTGCTGGCTCTCGCTGTCGGGTCCAATGAGCAGCGCCTGCGGAATATTCTCCCGTATCCACGCTGAAATCACGCCTGCAGCATGGAGCACATCGCAGGGAACGCTGTAAATCTCCTGCATGGAGTTCCTGCGGTGAAGATGCGGGTCGATGGTAATCAATCGATCGATAGCCCCCGAAAGCAAACGCGCGAAGTACTCGGACGTCACCGCCTCGCCTGGGTTGAAGCGTTTATCCTGCCGCATATACGCCAAGTACGGCGCCACTAGGCAAACGGAAGCAGCGCCCATATCTCTGAGCAATTGACATAAAAATAATAATGGTAAGAGTTTATCATCCGGCTTGTGGAGCGTACACACGACCACTGCTTCCCGTTCGCGCACATCGCTTTCGATGCGCAGGTACGTCTCACCATCGGGGAATTGACGGTGGATACAGATGCCAATCTCGGCATGAATTCCGGCGGCAATTTGTTCGGCAAGTGCTTCGTTGCCGGGGAGAGAGAAGATGATTTTTTGTTTCATTGTTTTGTTGTACTACTATTATTACGATGGAGGTTCTGCATTATACTCAAACATATAAGTGTCGTTTTCTTAGCCCTATAAGGGCTAAATTTTCTTGTTAGGGTTTTATAACCTATTCAATTACTTACTATTACAAAGTAAATTCTCACCCAATTTCCACCAAACCCTCAATCGTCGCCACATACTCTTTTGCATATTCGAGTTCGCCGTGTGACTCTGCGTAAATTCTTACGAGCACGTCGCCTTTTTGAACGCATTTGCCAAGCGGCGCAAGGAACATCACACCTGCCGTCGGTGACTTCGGCGCGCCGGCCATTTTGGCTATCCGTGCGAGCTTGCGATTGTCGATTGCGGTGATGCATCCGTCTTTTTCGGCGAGAATTTCGTAGGAATACGGGGCTACTTTTGGTTCGGTAAATCCACCTTGCGCCATGCAGATTGCCATGAATTTTTCATATGCTTTGCCGCTTTCGAGAATTGCCTGCGCTGCCGCGCGTTCGGTGCCAAGTGTATAGTTTCCGGAGAGTTTGAGTAATTCAGTGGCTAAGGCGAGTGAACGCTGCCGCAGGTCATTCGGCGCAGTGGGTTCATTCCGCAGAACGGCGAGCACATCCTGAGCTTCGAGCGCCGGACCGATGCCGCGTCCCACCGGCTGCGTGCCGTCGGTGATTACAATTTCCGTATGAAAACCGATCGCCTCACTCACTGCTTTGAAGTAGTATTGCAGGCGCAGGGCTTCCTCTTGCGAACGTACTTTCGCCGTCGGTCCGACGGGTATGTCGATGAGAATATGCGTCGAACCCGCCGCCGCTTTTTTGGACAGCACCGACGCCACCATCTGACCCTCGCTATCAATATCGAGCGCTTTTTCGACGGCAATGAGCAGGTCATCGGCGGGACTCAACTTCACGGCGCCACCCCAAGCAAAGCATCCGCCTTCAAGATCGACGACGCGTTTAATTTCATCAATCGAGAGATTCACCGGCGTCATCGTTTCCATCGTATCGGCTGTACCGGCGGGTGAGGTAATTGCCCGTGAAGATGTTTTTGGAATTGTCAAACCCGCTGCTGCAATTATACTTACCACAATCGGCGTCGTTCGGTTCCCCGGCAGCCCGCCCACGCAATGCTTATCGAGTACCATGGGCTGATGCCAGTCGAGGCGCTGTCCGACAGCAATCATCGCTTTCGTGAGCGATATAATTTCCTGCACCGATAAATTATTCCCCGCACAAGCAGAGACAAAGGCAGCAATTTCGATGTTGGAATAATGTCCGGCCACGACATCCTTGATGATTTCGGAATAACCAATGTCGTCGAGTTCTTTTTTGTAAATCTTCGCGCGAACGTATTTGAGGGAATCTATCGGGTGTAAGTGTGAGATTTCAATTATAGTTCCATCCGTCACACCCAAACGCTTCATCGCCTCCTGCGACAGTCCCGCCTCGCCGTCCTTGAGCAGGTCGGACGTCACCACATTGAGCGTCGCCACGATCTCGGTGCCGTTTTTATGCACCACCACCCGCGTAAGCGCCGTGAACCCTTCTGAACGGCACACATGGCTGTCTGCGCGGAGAAAAATGATATTCTCACGATAGGTATCGATACCTAAGTCTTTGACTAGTAACTTATGAAAGTGGTCTTTGTGCATAATTCTCTTGATATACAGTTAAGAATTTGTTAGTACTGTATTGGTAACGAAGCTGTCATTCTGAAGGCCTAATTAAAATCTCAAAAAAACAAGTAATTACACAGCAAGTACTTGCAAAGAGGATTGCCGCTCTACGTAGCCGGAAGAATTCCTCCCACAGGGTTACACAGCGTATGCTCACAGAGTCACACACAGCAGTACTCCGCTGTGAACTCTGTGAAAAACTCTGTGTAACCCTGTGGGAAACTCTTTCTATTGCGCAAATGCAAGTTATATAAAAAGAACAGGTTGTAAAACTGTCATTGCTAACCCGTCTGAGGGTGAAGAATCGAAACATGCTGTATGGTCAACCTATTACTCGCCATCATCACGTTTCGATTCTTCGGTCGAAGACGCCCTCAGAATGACATACTTTTTTATCGATTTTCCTATTGTTATTAATTGCCGGAGTCTTTGCGCAAAAATAGAGAAAATTGGGTTCGGTAGGGCTACACAACCACACAGCCCACGGTTATACACCGTGGGCTGTGCATGTATTCTTCGTAAGCATTACCGAAGACTATGGTCTCTATTCTTGAGGTGTTGATTTCCTAAAACTGCAAAACACAAAATTTTGAATGGTATCAAAAGGTGTTTTGTGGTCGATGGTAATACATTGAATTTTCTCGAAATACTTTTTCAGGCGCTCGCTCATACTTGACTCGGAATACTGCCTGATCTCGATACCGCTGCATTTTTTGGGACCATTTTCAGAAAAGGTACCAATTACTAACACACCTTCAGGATTAATATACCGTTGTGCAGTATCGAGATACGTAATTATATCATTGTCATCGGTTAAGAAATGAAATGCTGCACGGTCATGCCAGAAGTCGTACTTTTCGGTTGGTCGGAATGTAGTCACGTCCGACACTATCCACGTTACCACATCTGCACGGTCGCCGAGGCGATTTTTAGCGCGGTTAATTGCTACTTCTGAGATATCGAGAACGGTTATATTCTCATACCCAAGGTCGAGTAAGTGATCGACAAGATAGCTGTCACCACCGCCGATATCGATGATTTTGGCAGTCGTCGGAACGTTGAATTTCTTGAAAAAATCGAGCGATGTTTCCGGTGTCGGCTCGAACCAACTCACATCCTGCAGTTCCTTCGTCTGATAGATATTTTCCCAATGTTTTTTGCGATTAAAATTTTCCATGATTGTATTCATTATAATTGTTGAATAGAGGGTTTCCGCATCAGAATAGAGCACTATATATTTCGTGGCTCTCGGGAAACAAAATCAATTTTAACGCAAAGTTCGCAAAGGTTGCGCAAAGTTCGCAGAGAAATGCAGAGAATATCACACTCTCATTGTACTGCTTCCAAGTATTGGTTCGATGAAAACTGTGAACGTATGCCTATAATTAAAATGTAATAGATTGAAGAACAAGATTCTTAGCGAACTTTGCGACAACCTTCGCGAGCTTTGCGGTTAATCTCAGCAATACGTGTCAGATATAAAAGTCGGTACTTCGCTTGCTGATAGTGATGAGAGAACCCTATGTTGAATAGAAAAATCACTTCTCTTCTTCTTTATTTTTCATTTTCATCAGCAGCGTATAGGCGCCTTTGGTAACGAATGACTTCCTTGCTAAGTCGTTTGTATCTGATGCCGTTATTTGGGTCATTCCGTTTTCACTGTTGCCGGTCGTGACTTCGAGCATGGCGTAGGTATTCTTGCCGGTTTCGGTGAAGACATATTGTTTGCCTTCGAAGCGAACGAGCCCGTCATTGTCGATGACATAGGCGCTGTTCGTGGCTACTTCTACTTCGGCATTCATATACATACCGGGAATGAGCGATTTGTCGTACTTTTCGAAGTGGCATTGCACCTGTACCGTACGTTCGGGCGAGACATCTTTGCCGATGAGAATTATTTCGCAGGCGAATTTTTTGTTCGGCTCGGTATTGGTATAAGCAATCAACTTTTGCCCAACGGACAATGAATGTAAGTCTTTTTCAAATATAGTCAGTGTAAGATGTATATCGGCGGGATTGACGAGTTCGAAGAGCACATCCGTCGGCGCTACATACTTCCCGATATTTTGCTTGACCTGCGAGACGAAGCCGTCGATGGGAGATGCGATGGTAATGCTTCTCGACATCGTTTTTTCGCTAAGTTCACCGGGATTAATGCCAATTAACCGCAGCTTTTCTTCGAGTCCTTTGAGGAGAATTTTCTGCGAAAGGTATTCAGTTTGCGCTGCTTGAAATACTTTATCGCTCCCGGCTTTAGTATGATTTAATTCTTTTTGTCGGTTGAATTCCGCCTCAAGCTGCACGAGATGTACCTTCGCCACGAGATAGTTCTGTTGGAGTTCGATGTACTGCTGGTCTTCCATCACGGCGATGGACTCGCCTTTTGCGATGTGCATGCCGGCGAGCAACTTCGTTGACTTCAAATACCCGCCCATCGGCACGCTGACAGACACCATATTCTGCGGCGGCACTTCGATTTTTCCGTTCACTTTCAGGAGCGAGGAAATATTCTGCTGATGAATGGTACCCACACGCACATCCGAATTATTGACTTGTGCATCGGTGAGAGTGACGGTTGTTTCGTCGGCGGACTCGGGAGGCGCAGGAGTATTCTCTGTTTTCGGGGAATTGCCGCATCCTCCCAGAAGTATGCAACACATTGCTATTGTTATAGTTGTTTTCATGGTTTTTGTATAATTTATTTGGAATTTATTGGTTAGTATTTTTTGGCGAATATGCTCCAAGGCGCAAACTCAGCACTATCACCACGAGCGTCACCCCAACATCGGCGGCGATCGCGAGTACTAAATTGCTGTAGCCGGCAATTGCAAGCGCAATAAATATCACTTTCACGGCAATCGCACCAATGGTATTGGTTTTTATCGTTGTTACCGTTTTTCTGCTCAGGCGCACGAGGTGTGGAATCAGCGAAAGAGTATCATTCATAAGGGCAATATTTGCCGTTTCAATTGCCGTATCGCTTCCTGCTGCGCCCATTGCAATTCCCACCGTACTTTGAGCCAAGGCAGGCGCGTCATTGATACCATCGCCGACCATTGCCACTGCTTGATAGCGACTCAAAAGTTCGTTGATTTTTCCGACTTTTTCTTCCGGTAATAATCCGCCGAATATCGTCGTAATTCCAACCTGATGAGCCACATACTGCGCAGCAGTTTCATTGTCGCCGGTGAGCATGACGGGTTCGATACCAAGCGCTCTCAGCTCTTTCACCGCCGCCGCGCTATCAGGTTTAATTTCATCCATTAATCCGATAACTCCCGCAATGGCACCGCCACAGCTCACGACTACACTCGTAGCACCATCCCCGGAGAGCCCGGCAACAATTTTTTCGGCTTCACTGTCGAAGGGTGTATGCTCCCGGATAAATTCGAGCTTGCCGACGTAGGTCGTTTCGTCCTTACATACCAGGCAGGTAGCCGTTGCTCCTTTGCCAACAATACTCCTGAATTTTTGAGATTCATGCGGCGTGAATCCTTCTGCAACACTCGCATCGACAATAGCTTGCGCGAGAGGATGTTCCGAAAAAATTTCCGTGCCTGCGCCACATGCAAGGAGTTCTTCCCTGCTATTTCCATTCAAAGGAAATACATCCGACACTACCGGCTTGCCGAAGGTAATGGTGCGTGTTTTGTCGAGTGCAATCGCCGTAATTGATGCTAGTGCTTCAATGTATTTCCCACCTTTTACGAGCGCGCCCCTTGCCGACGCGTTACCGATTGCTGCATAAATTGCCACCGGAGTCGAGATCACAAGCGCGCACGGACAGGCAATGACTAAGAGCGTTATCGCCTGCTTCAACCAATGATGCAGATCCAAATGCAGAATAAAGACCGGCACCGTAACTACCAGTATTGCCAAGCTAATAATGATGGGAGTGTATATTTTGGAGAATTTCTGAATGAATTTCTGCGTGTCGCTTTTATTGGCAGATGCTTCGAATGTGAGGCGGATGATTTTTGAAAACGTCGTATCGGCGGCAAGCTTGGTGGTTTCGATTTCGACAAAACCGTTTTTGTTGAGCGTACCGGCGAACACCGTATCGCCCACATGTTTGTCCTGCGGGATAGGTTCGCCGGTGATCGTCGCTTCATCAATGCTTGTTTCACCGGTGAGTATTTTCCCGTCAAGGGGTATCATTTCGCCTGCTTTGACGTGAATAATCGTGCCGACCGGGATATTCTCAATCGCAACAGCTAGATTCTGCGAGGGTACAAACGCGACTTTAGGAGCCCTGCTTACGAGGTCGTTCAATGCTGCTTTCGAATTTTTAACACCAATACTTTCAAGACGTTCGCCCAAGACATACAGCACAATCACCACCGCCGCTTCCGGATATTCACCCAGATAGAATGCACCGATGGCAGCAATAGTCATCAGTAAATTTATACTGCTGAATTTCAGCTTTATAATTGCTTTTATTCCGCTCCAAAGCACACTCCACCCGATACCGAGAATAAACGCCGCGAACACCACCGGCGAATACGGCATCGGGATATGGATATCCAGCAGCGATAACACTTCCAACGCAACCACGATCGAGATTGCGAAAAGCAAAAACAGGAATTTTTTGTCATTCAATGGCAGTTTCATTGGTTCAATTATTTGTTAAAAATTCAAGCCGGATACTTGTTTCATTAAGGTCTTTGACGGCATCGAGATAACTGCTCTCGAGAGCAACGGCAGTATTGACAATTTGCGCCCATTCGAGGTAATTAATCTCACCCGAGGAGAGCTGCAGGTCGGCTGTTTGGGTAATCACTTTTGCCTTCCTAAGAGCAGTATTTTCATAATATTCAACGACTTGCTTCTGCGCGTTGTATCGCCTGAGCGCCGCTCCAAATTCCGCATTCATCGTTTGCTTGCCCATGGTGTAGGAATTCTCCGCCATCGCTTCCATCGTGCGGGCTGCGTCAATTTTGCCGGATTGCGCTCCAAAAAAGAGCGGCACACTCACGCCGATTTGGAACGAACTAAACCGCGTCGCCGTCGAGTAGCGAATGTCATCGGCGCCGGTGCCCTGGATGGTCTGCGAACTAAACCCCACCGTCAGATCCGGCAAAAGTTTTGACTGCTCGACCTCCGTCGCAAGGAGCGCGGCGCTTTTCTCAAGGAGCAATGCCTTCACATGCGGATGCTCTGCAAGTGCCGATGAATCAAGGGCATGAGGTTCGAAGGGTACTGTTCCGGCAAGCGGCACTCGTGGCTCTTGCGTATTAATCAGCACATGAAATTGAAGCACCAGAATATCCATTTCACTTTGGAGTGCGAGCAATTGCACCCTCACCTGCCCGCGCTGCATCTCTGCCATTGTGTGCTCGATGATGGTACTCTCGCCACTTGCGAGACGCACGCGGGATTTTTCTTCCAATGCCGCATACATGCTGTCCGAACGTTGCAATAGGTTTTGTTTTTGCTGCAAATAAAGCACTCCGAAATACACCTCCCGCACCCGCTGTTTGATCTCGGCCTGCTTGGCAGCAAGAGCAAGAATTCCACTCCGATATTTTTCTTCGCCAAGCGCTTTCGATTTGATATAAACAGTTGGAAAATTAATTGTTTGTGAAAGTGAGAATTTCGTGTCATTCAATGCGGAATTCATCTGCCCATACTCACCGGTAATTGCCAACGGCGGAATATCAAGCGTTGTGCCGGTGAGTTTTTTCAAGTATTCTGCCTGCAATGCTTCATTTTTAATGGACAAATTATGACGAAGTGCGCTGTCGATTGCCGCTTGGAGGGTAATTGGCTGTTGCGCAGTGGCAGGAAGCGCGGTAAGCATGATTATTACAAAGAACATCGAAGCAGAAATTGAGCGTAGCGTAGCGCGGAATCCTTTTTCAAAAATGATGTAGAGCACGGGTAACACGAAGAGAGTCAGGAAGGTAGCGATGAGCAAGCCGCCAATGACCACCGTCGCGAGCGGACGCTGCACTTCGGCACCCGCGCCATGACTGAGTGCCATCGGCAGAAAACCAAGGGATGCGACAAATGCCGTCATGAGAACAGGACGCAGACGCTGCCGCGTGCCCTCGGTGACAATACGCACAGGATCGAGCTCGCCGGTCGATTTGACACGATTGAACTCCGCGACTAACACGATGCCATTCAAGACAGATACGCCAAATAATGCGATAAATCCCACGCCGGCACTGATACTGAACGGCATGCCACGAAGCGCCAAAAAAAACACGCCGCCGACGGCAGAAAGCGGTATCGCCGAATAAATCAGCAAGCCCTGTTTGAGCGAACCGAACGCAAAATAGAGAAAGAGGAAAATCAGGAGTAGTGCAAGCGGAACAGCGAGGGACAATCGCTGCTGTGCGGCTACTAAATTTTCGAACGCGCCGCCGAAGGTGATGTAATATCCCGCAGGCAGCTTGATGCGTTTATCTATCTTATTCTGCAAGTCTTTAACGATACTTTGGACATCTCTTCCATGAACATTAAATCCCACAATTATCCGCCGTTTGGCATCATCGCGCTGGATTTGATTCACACTTTCTTGGATTGCTACTTCGGCTACATGCGAGAGTGGAATCTGTTCGCCATGCGGCGTTGGTACCAGTAAATTCTGCACATCTTCCACACTTTGGCGGCGTTCACCGGCGAGGCGCACAAGCAGGTCAAAACGTTTTTCATCCTCGAAGACCTGTCCTGTACTTTGTCCGGCAAACGCTGTATTGACGACGCGGTTGATATCGGCGATGTTCATGCCGTATTGGGCTATGACATTGCGTTTATAGGTAATTATGAGTTGCGGGAGTCCATCGATTGGTTCGACATAGATATTCCCGGCACCTTCTACACCTGCCGCGACATCACCGAGAAGTTTGGAATATTTCGACAGCGAGTCGAGATTTTCACCGAAAATTTTACACACCACATCTTGTTTGGCGCCCGTCATGAGTTCGTTGAATCGCATCGCCACCGGATACTGAAAACTAAACGTCACGCCCGGCACATCGCGCAGGGCTTCGCTCATTTTCGCGGAAAGTTCTTCCCAGGTATTTGCTGATGTCCACGTGCTTTTATCTTTGAGAATAATCATCAAGTCGGCTGCTTCCATTGGCATAGGATCGGTGGGAATTTCACCGCTGCCGACTTTGCCGATGACTTTTTCGACTTCCGGGAATTTCTTTTGCAGAATATGCGCTGCTTTGAGACAGGCATCGACCGTCGTGGGAATACTGCTTCCGGTGAGCACGCGCGTTTCGACAGCGAAGTCACCTTCGGGTAATTCAGGGATAAATTCCCCGCCCATTTTCGTAAACACAAGCACGGCGGCGGCGATCAGCATCAGCGCGCCACCAAGAACGAAAATGGGAAATTTCATCATTTTGGCGAGAAAATGCACATGACTTTTCACGAATAAATCCATCATCCGGTCGGAAATATTCTTCGTGGATGAAATCGACGTCCGAAGAAAAAGCGAACTCATCATCGGGATATAGGTCAATGAAAGCAGAAATGCGCCAAGAAGAGCAAAAGCAACGGTTTGCGCCATGGGCTTGAACATCTTCCCTTCAATTCCCTGCAGCGTAAATATGGGTAAATAGACAATCAGAATGATAATTTGCCCAAACACCGCGCTATTCATCATTCTACTTGCGGAATTATTGACCGTGTCGTCCATTTCGCTTTGGTGAATGCGGGTAAGTGATTGATTATTATAATTATCCTTCACGCTATGGAGCACTGCTTCAACGATAATCACCGCGCCATCGACAATGAGTCCGAAGTCGAGCGCGCCCAAACTCATCAGATTACCGCTCACACCAAAAATATTCATCATAATAACGGCAAAAAGCATCGACAGTGGAATCACCGACGCGACGAGCAGTCCTGCACGGAAATTACCCAAAAAAAGCACGAGCACGAAAACCACAATCAGCGCGCCTTCCATGAGATTGGTGGCCACGGTACCAAGGGCGCTATTCACCATCTTCGTGCGATCGAGGAACGGTTCGATGACCACACCTTCGGGCAATGTCTTTTCAATCTGACGGATGCGTTCTTTTACATTTTCAATGACTTCACTGCTGTTGCCGCCTTTGAGCATAAGCACGACGCCGCCCGCGGCCTCGCCTTCATCGTTGTAGGTCATTCCCCCATACCGAATTGCAGTGCCGATACGCACTTCGGCGACATCGTTAATAAGTAGTGGCGTACCATTCGAAGTGCTTTTGACCACAATTTGGCGAATGTCTTCCATGCTGCCGATTAATCCTTCGCTGCGGATATAGAGCACGGTGGATTTTTTCTCGATGTAGGCGCCGCCTGTGTTTTCATTATTCTTTTCGAGGGCAGTAAAAACATCATTCATGGTGATATTGAATGACTTCAGCTTGCCGGCATCGATGGCGATTTCATATTGCTTGAGCTTGCCACCGAAACTGCTAACATCGGCAATTCCTTTGACACCAAGCAATTGCCGGCGTACTATCCAATCTTGAATTGTGCGGAGTTCACTCGCATCATACCGCGTTTCATAGCCATGCCGCGCGCGAAGCACGTATTGATAAATCTCCCCGAGTCCTGTTGTGACGGGCGCAAGTTCGGGTGTTCCCATTCCTGCCGGGATCTGTTCTTGGGCGCTTTTGAGGCGTTCTGAGACTTGCTGCCGCGCCCAGTAAATATCCACATTATCCTCAAATACGATGGTAATAAGCGAGAGTCCGAAGCGGGAAAAACTGCGAATTTCATGGAGTCCGGGGATATTACTCGTGGCTTGTTCGATCGGGAACGTAATGAGGCGTTCGACATCCGGCGCGCCGAGCGAGGGAACGGATGTAATGACTTGCACTTGATTGTCCGTAATGTCGGGCACGGCATCGATCGGGAGCCGGGTGCATTCGTAGGCGCCATAGCCGACGAGCAGGAGCACGAAGAGCCCGATGATGAGTTTGTTCTTGACGGAGAACCTGATAATGGTAGTTAGCATAATAATATTGTAATATTGGTAGTTATGGAGTTAGACTAAAAAGCATGTCATTCTGAAGGAGTCTTCGACTGAAGAATCGAAACTTGATGATGACCTAATGGTTTCGTCGTAAAACTGGTTTCGATTCTTCACCCTCGGAAGGGTTCAGAATGACAGGGCACTTAGTTTGATGTAAATACAGTACTATCAAATTCTAACGCTCCAATCACAGAGAGGCACAAACCTCTGCAAGAGGTTACACCACTCCGTGAAATGGGTGTCGGATTAACGAAAATTAGATGCAGTAATTCAGGCGTGCACGATAATCCCGCTCGGAATTATCCGAGATGATTGATACTGTTCACGGATTAACTGCCTTGTATCAGCAGTATTTGGGAGGTTGCCAGATGGCGGAGGTGTATTCGGATTCGAGGAATTGAGCAGCGAGTAGTATTTTGGGTGGTGTTATTCGCACAAGGGGTTGCATTATAATAGTAGTACTACGCCAGTTCGAAATTTGACCGCAGCAAATGCAACTGCAGAAGGGTGAACATTGTTCGACATCTTTGTCGTGATGCGTGTGGTTAGCAGCGGCAGGTGCGGAGGCATGAGAAGCTACACTATCTCGGACCTCGCTGCAATCCTTCATGTCGCCGCAGGGCAGGCATGAAAGCAGCAGAATATAGAGGGCGAGAAAGAGGACGTGTATTCTCATAGAATTGCAACAATCATCATTGAATCAATTAATTTCCCGCGAAACTACGGAGGAATGGTGAGGTAGCCAAATGGTAAGACAGTTCACAACACTCAATGTAATTTAATTATATATAATCTAGAACACTTATCCTTCCAGTTCCTCCGGCTTGACATGCACAATTTTCTCACCCTTCATCACAACAAGCACGGAATTTTTGGCGCGCTTGTACTCGATGAGCCGCTTGTAGGCAAGGTCGAGTCCGGCGAGGATTTTTTGCTTTAGCTCTTCATCTTCATTTTTCTTTGTATTCATGGTATTGTTCAATGAGGGTATTGTACTTCCGTTGATCGACGATATGCATACCGGATTCTTCGGTTTTTTCAGCGATTAATTCAGGACTTCCATTGGTATTATCAAAAATATAGAGCTTGTCCGGTTCATTCCAGTACAACTCAAACAGATTTTTAATGCCATTCTTGTAGCGCCTCTCGATGACATCTGCTTCTATAGAATGTCCGCCTTCTATGACTCTGATACGCACTCGCTCCTTTGCTAACTCTATTGATTTCAGCCAGAAAAACAAGAGTACTGTTGTATAGCCATTTGCTTTCGCCTCACGAATTTTGGCTCTGTGTGCCTTGGAAGCAAGTGTCGTTTCAAAAGCAAAGGTATGATTGCCATGGAAGAGTTCGTTGATTCGATTGAGCATGATTTTTCCGGCTTCAATCGCTACTTTTTCGGGCTGAAATGGGGATAATCCTTTGGCAATTTCGTCGGCATTGACAAATTCCATGCACTCTAACAGTCCGGGAAGAATCGTGAAGGAAGCCGTGGTTTTACCTGCTCCGTTACAACCGGCAATTATATAGAGTTTTTTTTCAGGCATGTCAGGAGCATTTGTTTTCATGCTTGCAAAGTTAGTCAAATTGTTTGTAATTATTGCACTTGTCACTGCTTGTTCTTGAGGTATTGTTCTGACGGTTGGAAGGCCACCCTTCGGCTACGCTCAGGGCGGGTTGGTGTCCGCAGGCGCAATACTGTAAAAATACAATCGGCATTTGCTTGATGCTTCGACAAGCTCAGCATGACGAACGGGTTACGTCATACTGAGCTTGTCGAAGTATTCAATTACATACCAATATCTTCCATACATTTAGCATCGCCTGGACGGCAACGGGTGACCGCAGGCGAGGTGTGGAATATGCACAACCGAACCCAAATATTTTCAAACTATCACACCATTTCCACTTGATTAAGCTTGGGGATAACTGCATCCCAGCCATAGACTTCTTTGATTTTTGCTTGCAGGGCTTCGGAGGCGGAGAGCTCGCCGTGGATGATATAGACTTTGGGACTTGTGAGCTTCGAGAGCCAGTCGATGAGTCCTGCTTGGTCGGCGTGGGAGGAGAGCCCTTCGATATTTTCGACACTTGCGCGCACTTGGAAGTATTTCCCGTAGAGCTTGACTTCGCTTGCGCCTTCGAGCAGCGCGCGGCCGCGGGTGCCTTCTGCCTGAAAGCCGACGAGGAGAATCGTGGCCGTGGAGTTGCCGAGATAATGCGCAAAATACGAGAGTACGCGCCCGCCGGATGCCATGCCGCTGCCGGCGATGACGATTTTGGGTTCGTCGGACTTAATGAGTTTATTCGTATCCTGAATCGTGCGTATTTGGCGTATATCTTTGAGCATTTCCTTGCATTCGTTCGGGGGTAGTTTGTGCCATTTGGCGTGACGCTCAAACACGCCTAACACGTTGGTACCCATAGGACTATCCATATACACCGGGATATTGGGAATATCACCGTTTTCACGTAATTTCCAGAGCAGATACATCAGCATTTGCGTACGCTCGACGGCAAAACTCGGAATGATAATCGTGCCGTGTTTTTTGTAGGCAGAATTGATCACCTTCATCAATCGCTTTTCGGGATGCTGCGGGTGGAGGCGGTCGCCATACGTGGACTCAATGAGCACCACATCTGCGTGCTCGGGGTGTTTCGGCGGGTACATCAGGAGGTCATTATCACGCCCGATATCGCCCGAAAACACGATGGTTTTCTCACCGATTTTGAGTTCGATAAAGCTCGCTCCGATGATATGACTATTATAGCGGAATCGACAGTGGATATTCTCATCAATGCGTATCCACCGGTCAATTTCCATAGGAACAAAAAGCGGTGTCGTATTCTCAACATCTTCCGAACCATACAGCGGCTTAGCCGGTCGGTGCCGCGTAAATCCTTCATTATTAGCACGTTCGGCGTCTTCTTCTTGGATGCGGGCGCTGTCTTCGAGGATGATTTGCGCTACTTCGAGCGTTGGCATTGTGCCCCAGATTTCGCCGGAGAATCCTTCGTTGACGAGGCGTGGTAAGTACCCGCAGTGGTCGAGGTGTCCGTGCGTGAGCAGCACAAGGTCGATGGTGGATGCATCGATGGGAAGATTATTCCAGTTCAACTCGCGTAACTCTTTCAATCCCTGGAACAACCCGCAGTCCACCAATATTTTTTTTGTTGGTGTTTGAATATAATACTTCGACCCGGTCACCGTGCCGGATGCGCCGAGGAATTGGATGCTGATGTTGGATGTATGTGTCATAGTTTTAAAGTAATAATGTGGATGTACTACTGTTATTTTGGGAATGAGCTTTTTATTTATATTAGAATAATGACCGTAGGGGCGAATCGCATTCGCCCCAGTCGTGCTTGGGTTTGGGCGAATGCAATTCGCCCCTACGGTATTAAAAAATCCTCTTACCTCGCCACCACCTTCTCACTCAATTCCCGTGCTTCTTTCATCACCGTATCGAAGCGCGCCGGGGTAAGCGACAGCATTTGCCGGAGCATTTTTTCATTGTCTATGATTTCATGGCAAAGTACTATTTTTTTGTTCAATAATTGTTCTTTTTCTGCTTTCGTGAGCGCCGTCAGACAGGTAATCGGGTAGAGTCCGAGAGTCTCGATCTGGTCTTTTAAGCTGCCTTTGCCGGGATAATCCCAGCCTATGAGTTTGAGTCCGATGCAGGTGCCGTATTGCACGGCCGAACTCGAAAACCGGGTATTGGTCACCACCCAACCCTGGAATGTTTTCTTGCCGTTCCAGTCGGATTTTATCCATTCAGCTTCCACGTCTTTGAAGCGTGACTGTATGTAGAGCGGGACTTTCACATCACACACAACACCAGGTTGATTATGATACTTACATTCGATCATAAGTTGAAGATTATCTTTCATTGCCACGACATCGACTTCATGATCGACGCAATGCCCGCGCACGATTTGTCCGACCAACACACTAAATCCCTGCAAGCGGAGAATTTCCCCAATGAATTTTTCGAAGGGATAGCCGGACGGACCAAGTTCCATAATCGCACGCCGTAAATGATACTTTGCAGCGCTGTGGCGGGAGGTCTCTTTCAAGAGGCGGAAGGCGATATGATAGATTTTTTTGGTGGTAATTCCCTGATATAATTTCTCGGTAAGCTCGGTGATAATACGTTCTGCCTGCTCATCGGTAGCGCCGGAGCGATGGAGAGAAATACGTAATTTTTCAACAGAAAACGGCACTTTCTCGCCGGATGCTTTTGTGATTAGGAGTTGTTTTTTGGGCATACTGTTGTTGTTTTAAAGCAATGGACATGAATGACTACTACGTTTTTTTATTGTGTACTTTGTGTTTAAATGTACCATGTTGAATTTTAAACACAAAGAACACGAAGCATTCACAAAGAACACTATAAGTTCCTGTATTTCTGCTTTGGCACTTTACGATTACAGGTAATTATGAGAACCTTAGTAGAAATGCGTCACGCCATGAATAAACCTTATTACCTTAAAATATCCAATTCTACGATAGAGGATGCGCCTGCTTTTTATACCAATAAGGTTGTCCTTCAGGTTGGTGCGTGTGCTACTAAGGTTTTCACGCTTATTCGTCGAGCCCCTCTTCGATTTCTAAAAGTAAACTGTCAAAGTAGAATTATGTACTTTCATCTTAAAAACCACCTACCAGACTCATCTGTTTTTCTAAAAATCGTCCGATTGTTTCGTAGAATTTTTCACCGGCTACTGTTTTGAGGTTGTCGTGTCCTGCGCCGCGCACGGTGTAGAATTCCTTGTCTTTCGAACCAAGAGCCGCGAAATTATCGAGCCCGAAGGCAATCGGAATTCTCGCGTCGGCATCGCCGTGAATCATGAGCATCGGACAGGTAATCTTCCGTGCCGACTCAACCGGGCGCACCTCTTCGGGGGGAAACTTCGCAATTACACCGGACTTTGCATTGATATGATGCGCGAGCCACGGACTACGAAAACCAAAAAACCGTTTGCCATACTCGACACTCACTTTTTCAAATTCATTAAACGTGCTTTCGATGATACCGAATTTCAGGCGCGGGTCGATGCCGAGGGTTTGCAAGGCAACAGCCCCGCCGAGCGATACTCCATAAATTCCAATCGGATGCACGCTATCACGCTTCCCTATCTCGGTGATGAGGCGTTGCATGTCATCCTTCTCATAATACCCAAACGTGCAATACTTCCCGCCGCTTTTGCCATGCGCGCGCAAATCGACGAGCGCGACATTGCATCCCATCGCCACGAGCCGCTTCGCCATCGGGTAAAAATGCTCCTTGCAATCGGCAATTCCATGGAGCACCAAGATCGTAGCGCGCGGCGAAGGAGCCGCGATATAATACGACGTGATGGTCACACTATCCTGCGTGCGGATATTCACCGTCTCATACGTCATACCGTAATCACTTGGTAGATAACCGTTTGGGAATTCCTCCGGGTGATGTTCGATCACATACCGCGATGGACAAATCCCCGAATACGGGAGCACGTGTTCGACCGCCATATATGCTCCACCGGCGAGGACAAGCGCCACAATCGCAAGAAGCAGCAGCCAGATTTTGTAACGTTTCATAGGGTAAAAAGGAAAAGTAGAACATGAGTATTGCCTGCGCTATAGCAGGCATCTCGCGGCTACGCCATCACCGGTGTTTTGTGGCGAAACTACGTAAAAAATGCGGAAAAAGGGCGAGTGAATTTCATGGATGCATTGTCAGTTATCTTTTAGTGAAATATCGTCGGATTAAATACTTGTGATTTTAAAAAACAGTTAAAGAAGGAAACTATGGTGTACAAGTATTTGTTCATTCAATACCTTCAAATATTTTGGAAGTAAAGGTAAATCGACAAAAAAATTCTCATAAAAAACCACATTCTACTGCCCCAAATGAATAATTTGAGGTAAATTTGCCGGACACAAAAGTTGCATTTATTTCTTATAAATCGAGCATATACCCTCACTCACTTTTCAGAAAGATACCTACCATGAAAATACAAACGGTTGAGATTTTGGAAGAAGTACTGGAGCCCAAAATTTACTATGTTCAAAAATTAGAAGAACGAGAAAACATGCTTTCAGAGTATCAATACTCCATCATTGCGGAAGGTTCATACATGGAGTTTGACAGTCTAGACAGCTGGATAGCACATCATTATGAAGCAGACACAATCAAGAATATTTTTTATCGAAAGACAGGGTATGATTACGGTTTTGCTGAGTATTTTACGAAAGAGAAATCGATTGAAGAAAAATTGAGATTTATTTTTACGAACAGCTATTTTGAAAGGCGAGATTTTGATTGGGAGTCGGAGAGTGTTAAAGAACACCTTGTAAAAGACCCTGCAGCTTTTATACAAGGAATCGATTGGGAAGCATTGGATATCATATTGGAAAAAACTGATGGATATGAAAAAAATGCTGAATGCCCTCCGGACGATAAAGATGCTATAATCTACGATGAAGAAACATGTACTTATAGATATCTTTCAGGACAAGTGTTAACCAAATAGTACTTTCCCGACCGACTGTTTTTTTAACTGTCCGAAGACCACTAACCATCATACCATGAAACAGTTAATCGTTATTTTCCTCCTACTTATCACTCTCTGCTATATCTCGCTTGCCGTGACATTTGGTTATGAAGAAGGGACAATGCAAAATGAAGTATTGGGTAAACTATTCACCATTGTATTCCATATATTTCGATTTCCGGTTGGTACGGTTTTTCCTTCATCCGATTTTTTTACTCTGAGTCTTTGGATAGATAGTGCAGTTTATGCATTACTCTTACGATTGTTGTTGTATTTATTTAGGAAACACGAATCATACTGACGGAATCAACAACCAATTACCCTTGACAAACATAATAATACTACCTCTCTGCTACATACTATGACACTACAACATCTCATTCATGCAACAGTCGAGCGACTTTTTCTGATTGTCTTTCCGCCGTATGGCGAAGAAAAGATGGCAGACTTTGATATGCGCTTAGGTCTTGTAATCAAAGAAGTTCCTGACACACTTTTCACAATTGGTACTGATTTAAGTGATATTTGGTCTCCAATTGTGGGTACCGAATCTATCCCTTCAGAGTATTACCACCAAACTCAATTTGAAGGTCGAATGCAACAGTGGATGAAGCAGGAAATTGATGATGATTTTGAGCTCGAATACTACGAATTTACGGACTCCGATTATTACAAGAATATTATTGGGAAATCAATCAATCGCATCGATGTATTGATGATTGAGGGCGAGCAAGAACCTTTTGGCTTGAAGCTTGTATTCGAAAATGATTACATACTTTCGTTCCCGTGTACTGATGGTAATACAATTGAAACCAAGCAGTTCAATAACAACGGAGCATTACGCCACTTCAGTTCGCTCGGGACAGTAGTGTATCACACGATAAAATTCGAGCAGTCATAACCTCAAACATCGTACTGTCATTCCTGAGAATATCGTGGATTAATTCGGATAGCCACCCACACATAAAAAAAGCGGGAAAATCTCTCCAGATTTTCCCGCTTTACATTTCATCTCATCCATCAATCACACAAACGGTATCTTCACCACTTCTGCCGGAAATTCTGTATTCCGCGCAAAGATTGAGATTTGGCTTCCGGGTGTGGCATATTCTATTGCTACATAACCAAGTCCAATGCCGATATTGAGTTGCGGAGAGATATTACCGCTTGTCACTTCACCGATTTCGACGCCGTTTGCCATGATTTTGTAGTGTTGGCGCGGGATAATTTTCTCGGCTTTCATCACAAATCCTACGAGCTTGCGGGTGAGTCCAGCTGCTTTGGCGGCTTCCATGACCGATTTACCGTTGAAGTCACCTTTGGCGAGCTTGGTAATCCAACCGAGACCTGCTTCGAGCGGGTGGGTGGTGTTGTCGATGTCATTACCGTAGAGGCAGTAGCCCTTTTCTAAGCGAAGCGTGTCGCGCGCGCCGAGACCGATGGCTTCGATGCCGAATTCTGCGCCGGCTTCAAAAATTGCATTCCATACATTTGTCGCCACATCCACACCGCCACGGAAGTAAATTTCACAGCCGAGTTCACCGGTGTATCCGGTGCGTGAGATAATCATGTCCAGTCCGGCGAAGGTGCCGAAGGAGAAGCTGTAATAAGGTATATCAGCGAGAGTTACATCGGTCAGTTTTTGGAGGGTGTCGAGCGATTTCGGACCCTGAATCGCGAGGAGATTCACATCATCGCTTACATTGATAAGGTCAAGATTTTCAAACCCTTGCGCTACGCCTTGTGCCCATGCGAAGTCTTTATCGACATTGGCGCCATTGACGACGAGCATGTAATAATCACCGCAATGATAGACGAGCAAGTCATCGACGATGCCGCCGTTTTCGTAACACATTGCAGAATATTGCGCTTTGCCGGGTGTGAGCTTGGAGGCGTCATTGACCGTCAGCTTTTGGATAAAAGCAAGCGCATCAGCGCCGCGCACTTCGAATTCGCCCATGTGGGAGACGTCGAAAACGCCGACACCTGTGCGAACGATGTGGTGTTCGTGCAGGATGCCGTTTGGATATTGAACCGGCATTTCAAATCCTGCAAAAGGCACGATTTTGCCGCCGAGATTTTTGTGTATGTCGTAAAAGTTTGTGCGTTTCATGATTTTCCTAAATATATTATAAAATTAAAGTTGTCTATTTTTTTCAGCTTGGGTTGATGGCACGCTGATTTTTTATGATTGCTTATGATTTTTTATGATTTTCAGCTTGGGTTGATGGCACGCTGATTTTTTATGATTGATTATGATATTTTATGATTATCAGCATGGGTTGATGGCACGCTGATTTTTTATGGTTGTTTATGATTTGTTATGATTTTTTGTTGGTAAATACTTTGCGTTTTATTTCCGGTTGTTTGCCAAAATTGAGGAGTAAACCTACTTCTATGTCTGTTGCTTTGAGATAATTAATTAATTGGAGTTCGTGTGCTTCACAGAGAGATTCCGTTGCTTTAAGCTCGATGACAACCACATTATTGACAAATATATCGGCATAGTAGATGCCTACATCGTGTCCATGATAATGGACTGTGATTTGTTTTTGCTTTTCTACCAGTAGTCCGGCTGACTGTAATTCAATGCACAAGGCATTTTCATAGACTTTTTCTAAGAACCCAAATCCTAATGTATTAAACACCTTATAGAAGGATTTGATAATAATATCCGTAATCTCGGAATATCTGTAATTATCAGCGTTCATCATAATAATCAGCGGTATCAGCGTGCCATTGAAGGTGCAGCACGTCGTGAAAAGAACAAAGAATTCCACAAAAATACCACTTTGCCGCCAAAGCCGCCGCAAACGCTTATTGCTTCAGTGAACGCAGCTTGACCATCCCTACATAACCGATGAAGAATAAACCAATTGCATTGGCGCCTATAATCACCTGATCTGCGCGGATTATACCATACACGAGCCACAAGACCGCGCCCATAAACATCACAGTGACCATGCCTACCGGCAATTGACTCACCTCGCCCGTTCGCCATACCCGCAGCGCAAGGGGGAAAAGCCCAAACGTCGAACAAAATGCCGCCACATATCCAATAGTAAGCGTGATAATTTCCATTAAAATTTCTAAAAGTAGTATAAATCTCTGCGCCCTTTGCGCCTTTGCGTTAAAAAATCACCCGCGAGCCAGTATCTCCTCACGTATCCGAGCCGGAAAATTCGTCGCAATTGCCTTCGCCTTCCGTCCGAGCGCGAAGTCCACATCTTCCCGCGTATTGACGGTATAAACGCCGAGGTAAATACCATGCGCGATTGCATCTTTGGAGCGTTTGTGCGTGAGCTCGCGCATCGAACATATAAACCCTTCACAACCGATTTCCGCAGCGATTTCCGACGGCAAACGCGTGTCATTCGGGAGGTTAATTGCGGCTGTGTGGAGCAGCGGATAGTTCCGTTTTAATTCCGCAAGAGCGCCATGATGAAACGACCCAAAGAGCGTGAATTCCTCCATTTTTTCCTCAAAAATACAGGCGAGGATTTTCTCTAATCGAATATGATAATCTTCCCCCGGCTGCGGCGGCTTGATCTCAATATTCAAATACGCTTTCCCCTTAATCAGCGCAATTGCCTGCCGGAGCGACGGCACCGTTTCACCGGTAAATTTCTCCGAAAACCATGCGCCAGCGTCGAGGGATTGCATTGATTGCAATGTAGTTCCGGCGACTTTCCCCTTCCCGCCTGTCGTACGCCCGAGCACCGCATCATGAAAGACTACAATCTCCTGATCGGATGTTAATTGCACATCAAGTTCGACCATATCGGCGCCCGCATCCAGCGCCTCACGCACCGAAGCAAGCGTATTTTCCGGCGCAGTGCCGGATGAACCGCGATGACCAACGACGAACTGACGAACCGTAGGCACAAATTCCCGAAGTGGAAGCATAAGTACTTGAATTTAAAAACGAAACATACATGTAGTATAGAGTCCGAACCCGCTCCAATTATTTCTATTGCTAAGGATTGAATACCGCACATCACCACCAATGAATACATCCCGCGTCACAGGAAATTGCACTTGTAGCCCCGGGCTGACCAGAAGGTAGTGCGTGCTCTGACGATCTGAATACACACTAAAGAGTATATCAGTTGTATCCAATATTTCTTTTTTATTCTCTGTATTTTCCACAAATGCCGTGACTCCTATCGCTACATATGGCCGTACGATCGCTGCTTTCCCAAGCATTATATCATAGCCAAGTTCGCCGGTGACAGAGTAGCCGGAACGATTGGATATCGTGAGTGATGTACTCGTATTCTCGGTCCATTCGCTCCCCCAATGATACAAGAAGCTGCCCCCAAAATACAGCCGATTCATCGTACATCCGAGACGAAGTCCGGTGCCGAAATCCGCTCCTGCATGAAAGCTGCAGCCGAATAACAGACCCGCACTCATGCCTGTATGATAGGTTGCCTCGACCAACCCCGCCGATGACGGTAGGCGCTTCGGCGTGCTGTCTGACAATGGTGCCGTAGCCGTTGGCCTGACGGTAGTATGAGCCATAAGTGTCGAACAGCCAATCAGAAGTGCGCTACATATCATAGAAAGAGTACGCATGGATATCCAAAGGTTAACGTAGTGGAGAATCTACGGCAGAAGAGCCGACAGAATATTGATTTTGATGAGACACAATGGCAATTTACCGATTTTTCCCGAGAGCCGGAATCCCAAGCCAAACTTTCCGTATTTTTGCCGTGCATATCCACTCCTCTTGAACGATTCAATTGCTATGAAAAACGTTTTAATTATTGCCTATTATTTTCCTCCGTCCGGCGGTCCGGGCGTGCAACGCGTGCTCAAACACGTGCAGTATTTACCCGAATTCGGGTGGAATCCCATCGTCCTCACTGTGTCGAATGGTGAATTCCCCGCCCGCGACGAATCCCTGCTTGCCAAGATCCCCAAAGGCACCCACGTCGAACGCACGCATATCTATGAACCGTATGATATTTACCGCATGCTCACCGGCAAGAAAAAAGGCACGCCAATCGACGTCAACAACCTCAAAAAAGAAGGACAAAAACGCACTTTTAAAGAAAATATCGCTGAATTTATCCGTGCGACGCTCTTCATTCCCGACGCCCGTATCGGCTGGATGCTGACCGCCGTCAAAGCCGGACTCAAAATCATCGAAGATCATACTATTCAAGCAATTTACAGTTCGTCGCCGCCTTATACCTGTTCGCTCATCGCCCGCAATCTCAAGCGCAAAACAGGCCTGCCGTGGGTTGCAGGATTCCGCGATCCGTGGACCGACTTTCTCACCACTCCCAAGCGCTGGATGCTCCCTAAAATGATCGACCGCCGGATGGAACGTTCTGTTTTTACCGAAGCCGACGCCGTCGAAAGCGCATGGGAAGGAATCACCGAAGATGCACTCGCGAAATATCCCGACCTCGACCGGAAAAAATTCCATTATGTGCCCAATGGCTTTGACTCGGCCGACTTCCCGCATACCGAACCTGTTGATAATCAAAAATTTACTGTGACTTACACCGGCTCGATGTACGGCCGCCGCACACCCGCAAGCTTCTTTGCTGCCATCGAAATGCTCCTGAAGCGCGGAGTATTCACCGCCGATTCCATCCACCTGAGATTCGTCGGTCGCTTTGGCGCTGAGATCGAGGAAATGTTCGCCAAGGCCTCCTTCCGTAACTCCATCGAAGTCATCACCTACGTCACCCACGAGGAAAGCGTTCGCTACCTGCAACGCTCCGACGTCCTCCTCATGGTCGTCGATGAAGCGAAAGAAAGCCAGTACATCGTTCCCGGTAAAGTATTTGAGTATATTGGAGTTGGCAAGCCAATCATCGCGCTAGCGCCCACCACCGGCGCAGTAGCCGACCATCTCCGCGAGACAAATTCCGGTAAAACAGCCAATCAGAATGACATCGAGACCTGCGCGCAAATTATCGAAGATTTCTACCGCCAATGGCTTGCAAAAAAATGGACATTCACGCCCAATCCTGATGCTGTTAAGAAGTATGAACGTCGCGAAGGGGCGAAGACGCTTGCTGGGCTCTTGAATCATCGATAACGTCATTTCACGTCCGGTCGGTTGCTACAACCGACCGTAAACATATACCGATGAAACGCCTGCAAGGTGAAATAGGTGAAGTAGTTCTCGTCCGGTCGGTTGCTACAACCGACCGTAAACATATACCGATGAAGCGCTTGCAAGGTGAAATAGTTGAAGTAATTGCATAGAATTTGTCTTCTGCATTGGCGATAGGGATTTAAAGTATAGATAAGCTAGACGTTTCATTAGGTAAGTGTTGACGGGCAGTTGTAGCAACTGCCCGGACGGGAAATTATCGATAACGTAGGGGCGAATCGAATTCGCCCACGCCCTGCAGGTAATCGTCATGAAGGATAATTATCAACAACCGTAGGGGCGAATCGCATTCGCCCATGTCATGCAGATGCCGGGCGAATGCAATTCTCGTCCGGTCGGTTGCTACAACCGACCGTCAATACATACCGATGAAACGCCTGCAAGGTGAAGTAGTTGCATAGAATTTGTCTTCTGAATTGGCGATGCGAATTTAAAGTATAGATAAGCTAGACGTTTCATAGGTAAGTGTTGACGGACAGTTGTAGCAACTGCCCGGACGGGAAAACTAGACGTTTCATAGGTAAGTGTTGACGGGCAGTTGTAGCAACTGTCCGGACGGAAATTATCGATAACGTAGGGGCGAATCGAATTCGCCCACGCCCTGCAGGTAATCGTCATGAAGGATAATTATCAACAACCGTAGGTGCGAATCGCATTCGCCCATGTCATGCAGATGCCGGGCGAATGCAATTCGCCCCTACCGACACAATCATAATTGTACAATAATTGCACTCATTCCACTCACACAACCTCCATATTTTTCATGAAAATACTCCATACATCCGACTGGCATCTCGGGCAGCGCTTCTGCGAACGTGAACGCGAGGAGGAGCATCGTGCGTTCCTTGCGTGGCTGCTTGCGCTCCTTCGGGAACGCAACGTTGACGCCCTCATTCATGCCGGTGATGTCTTTGATATGGGCAACCCGCCGAGTTATGCGCTGGAGCTGTATTATACCTTTCTTCGGAGCGCGGCGCTGGTGTGTCCGAATATTATTATTACCGGTGGTAATCATGACTCTCCGTCAACGCTGAATGCGCCGAAAGAACTCCTCAAGGCATTGAATATTCATGTCATTGGCGCGACCGGTGCGTCACTTGATGATGAAATGAGTATGCTTCATTCTTCCGATGGTGAAGAAATTGGCGTTGTCTGCGCCGTGCCCTTTCTTCGCGATAAAGACCTGCGGTTTTCCGTGGCCGGTGAACTTGCCGAGGAACGTGAACTGCGCATCCGTGAGGGAATTCGCGCGCATTATCGGGATATCGCGGCGCTTGCCGAACCCTACAAACAGCGCGGCCTGCCGGTGATTGCCACCGGACATTTATTCGCAGCCGGAACCGAACTATCGGACAGTGAACATAGCGTGATGGGTAATCTCGGTCAGGTCACGGCGGACACCTTTCCCGAACTCTTTGATTACGTGGCACTTGGACATATTCACCGTCCACAGCGCATCGGGGGGCGCGACCATATCCGCTATTGCGGTTCGCCGATACCGCTGAGTTTTAGCGAACTCTCCCACCCGCACACGGTAATTATTGTTGAATTTTTGAATGGAACAGTGACAACCGAAAGCATTGAAATTCCAGTATCACGGCGGCTTCTGCGCATGACCGGCACAATTGAGGAAATTACGGGAATGATTACGAGCTTTAATGATGACAATCACTTACCGGCATGGGTCGAGGCAATTGCGACGCTCGATGCGCCGAATCCGAGCTGGACAGCCGAACTCCGTAAAGCCGCCGCCGGAAAACATCTCGAATTGATCCGCTTTTCCGTCGAGAAATCGGCCGCGAAATCACTGCCCGACATGACCGACGAACACGACCTGCAGCAGCTCAGCGAAGTCGAAGTATTTGAGTTGCTGTGCGAGGCAAAAGGTATGTCGGAGGAGGCAACGAAGGACATCACCGCCACCTATCACGAACTCCTCACCATGATGAGGGAAATGCCATGAAAATTTGTTCTGTTTCCTTTCTCAATATCAATTCCCTTCAAGGTACGCATTCTATTAATTTTGAAGCATTTCCGTTGTCGGAGTCGGGGCTTTTCCTGCTGTCGGGTCCGACCGGCGCCGGTAAAACATCGATTCTTGATGCAATCACAGTGGCATTGTACGGTACAATTCCTCGATATAGCTTAAATCGTAATAGCAATATCTGTGAAATAATGTCGAGAGGTACAGGTGAATGCTGGGCTTCCGTAGATTTTGAATCGAACGGCAAACGCTACCGATCCAAATGGTCAACATATCGTTCGAGAAAAAAGCCAAATGGTGCATTTCAATCTAAAGAAATGGAATTGAGTGAACTTCCATCAGGAAAAATTATCGAGTCCTACTTAAGCAAAGTGCCCGCCGAAGTCGAACGTATCACCGGACTTTCCTGCGATCAATTTCTCCGTTCGATGATGCTCGCGCAGGGCGATTTTTCAGCATTTCTCAAAGCCAAGGAAAATGAACGCGCCGATTTATTAGACAAAATGGTCGGCACGAGTCAGTATTCCGCTATCTCAATCGAGGCATTCAAAAAAGCAAGTGATGAAAAGCGTAAACTCGATGCATTAGAAGCGAAAATTGACAAAAGTCGCCTCATCAGCGATGAAGAAAAAACGCTCATTCTCGCAGCACAGGATGAACGTACTATATTAATTAAAAACATACATACCGAACTCGACCTTCTCCGCGCAGCTAAGCTTTGGCGGGAGAATTGCGAGCGCTTTACCCTCGACGTCGAAGCTGCGCGTGTAGCCGCTGAGAAGGTGCATGCGCAACAATCAGCCGCCGCCGAAGACTTCGCCCGACTTGCCACGCACCGCCGCGCGCTCCCTGCCATGAACGCCCTCTCTGCCTGCGAATCACTCGAAGCGCGGGCGAACGATATGGAGAAAGAAATTGAACGTTTATTGGTTGAACTGCCTGCTGTTACGGAAGAAGTGCAGCGGCGGAATTCGGATATTCTCACCGCAAAAAATGCGCTTGCCGCTGCGCAAGGAACGCTGGAAAGTATTACGCCGAGCATTGATGCCACGATTAAGCTTGATGAACTCATCACGCTCCTGACGGCGAAATTACCCGCACTTCAAAAAGAGGAGCAAACGGCTGAGAACAATCTCAAAAGCAGTCAGGAAGAGCAACGTAAAACCTCGCAAGAGCTTGAAAAAGTTCAGACTACCTCTCATGAACTGCATCAGTGGCTCCAATCACATGAACGTGATGCCGAGCTTGAGGGCGCGATCGGCGTTCTCACCGGCGCTTTGCAGGAGTTCGATGCCGCCGTCAAACACGAAGCGCTCAAAAAATTAGACATTGAGAAGAATACGCTTCACCTCACCGAGATGCAGGCATCGCTGACCGCTGCGCGCGCGCTTGCGCAGGAAAAACACATTCTCGCCGGAAAATTGCGCGAACAGATGACAGCAAAAGACCGCGAACTTACTGCAATTCTTGATACTTCCACCCTTGAATCTCTCGCTGAATCGCTCGCACTCTACCATGAACGCCATGCGCATCACGGACGGTTGCTCGACCTTGCGACGCAATTTCAGGCGAAAATCGAACGCCGCGCCGTGCTCAGGGAGGAATTCAGACTTGGGCAGGAACGCCGCATACTTCTCACGCAGGAAATCGCCGATCATACGGCAAAAATAGAAGCAGGCACCACACATTTGGATGCCTTGCGAACGATTCTCGACCTCCAAAAACGGATTCAAAATTACGAACAGGCGCGTGGTGAATTGGTAGCCGGCGAAGCGTGTCCACTGTGCGGTTCGGCGCATCATCCGTTTGTAGATCATTATGAGTCAAAGACTTCCACAGCCGAACAAGATGTAAAAGCGCAGGAAACGCTGCTGAAAAATTTGGACTTGAAGCGACGTGAATTCGAAAGTGAATCTGCGTCTCTCAACGCAGCGCAACTCGCCCGCGAGGACGAAGGCAAGCGCATCAGCGCGGATGTGCAAACGCTGGAGAATAGTTTTGCTGCAACTGCCAAACTTGCCGAAGTGACGCTGACGATAGAAGCCATCGATGCACTCCGTGAATTGATGCAAGTATATGAAAATAATGGGAAAGCGCTAGCAGAACAGAAAACAAAAGCCGACGCGCTCAAAAAGCAGTGGGAGCTTCTCCGTGAATCGCATCAACAGGCAGAAAAAGCGTTTGAAATGTCGCAGAATGACGCTGAAAAGCTCGCCCTCAAAACAGCCGATCTCGCGGCAAATGCGGAACGTTTAGCCGCAGAATACACGGCAGCTACGACCGAGAGAGAGCGCCGTAAGGCGTTGCTTGACAGTATAATAGAACAATTCTCTATTGCAAATCAAGCTAATCCCCTAGCTGAGCTCACCGAACGCGCTGCCGAATGGAAAAAACGTTCAGCCGCATTGCAGGAAAGTATTACGCAGATCGCGACCTTGACGGAAAAATCGAATGCGCTCACAGCCCAGCTTGCCGAACGAAGTCATGCGCTCGAAGAAATTCGCCTGAAAATTGCGCAGGAATCCCGTGAAATTGAACGCGTCAAGCACGAGCGCACCGAACTTTTCGGTGAGAAAAATCCACTCGATGAGCGGAAACTATTAACCGAAAACATCCGCAAAGCCGGCGAGCAAGCTGAAAAAGCAGAAGCAGCTTATCGCAATGCAGGTGAACGTCTTGCAGCGGTACAAAGCACACGTTCCACCCGCGAATCGGACATCAAGAAAATTCATAATGATGCGAAAATTGCGGCTGCTGACCTTCTGCAATCGCTTCAAACTGCAGGATTTGCAACGGCTGATGAATTGCGGCAGGCGCTCCTTACAAGCGAAGAATTCGCCGCACTCGAAGAACGTGAAAAAACGCTCCTCGAAGCAGTGCGCGACGCTGATCGGCAATTGATTGAGAAGCAGCAACAGCTTACACAAGAACAAGATAAAGCCCTGACCGAGCAATCCATTGAGGAAATTACCGAAGAAATTCGCCTTCGTGAGGTGCGTACTTCTGACGTCCTTCAGGAAATAGGAAAATTTGATGAGATTCTGCGCAAGGATAAAGAGCTCCGCACGGAATTCGCTGATATCGCACAAGCGATTGAGGTGCAGAAGCAGGAGTATATGCGGTGGGAGAAGTTGAATGAACTGATAGGTTCGGCTAAGGGCGATAAATTCCAAAAATTCGCACAAGGACTTACCCTTGTTCGGCTTATACGCCTTGCTAATATTCATCTGCGACAATTAAACGATCGCTATATTCTTGAAAAAGTCCCTACAGAGAATATTTCATCAACATCACAAGACAAGCATCTCGCTTTGCAGATTATCGACACCTATCAGGCCGACGAGCGCCGTGCGGTGGAGTCACTTTCGGGCGGCGAGACCTTCCTCATTTCGCTCGCACTTGCGCTAGGTCTCTCGGACTTAGCGAGCAATCGCACGCAAATCGACTCACTCTTCATCGACGAGGGTTTCGGCACCCTGGACAACGAAACGCTCGACACGGTAATGTCAGCCCTCGAAAACCTCCAAGCGACCGGCAAAAGCGTGGGCGTAATATCGCACGTAGAAATGATGAAAGAGCGCATCGCGACGCAGATACAGGTAATTAAAAAGGGCGAAGGGATGAGTTCGATTTGTATTGTTCCGGGGGTGCGTAATTGATTGGTTTTGTGGAGGTTGGTGGTTGGTTGGTTATACCGATTACTCGTGATTTGACGGCAAGAAAATTATAATTTACTGAGATTATTTCCAAGTGTATTATTTTGCACGATAAAGCTACCACTACGGTAGATATAAACGACAGTTTTTCAAGAATATACGACACTTTTGAGGTAAATATACACAAGAGTGTCATTTATTTGGATTTTAGCGGTAAGCATATGAAGACAGAGCTCAACGACACATTTAAGCAACTTCTGACAGAATACAATCTGCCTCATGACCTTTCATTTTCGGTTGACCTGCCGACAGAAGTTCAAACAATTTTGTCCGACCAAATTTTGACAACCGAACTTGGCATCACTTTAAAGTCATTCAACAGACTTTACAAAGCAACTGAGACTTGGGACAATCAATCTTATATTGAGGACAATGAAAACCACTTCCACGTTGACTGGTATATTGACCCGCCTGACAATAAAAAGGCTTTTATGCTTGCTGTAAAAACGCTGACTTTGCTTGCGAACAAATTCCAAAGAGACAACATAAAAGGAGTAAGATTTTTTCTTTCATTTCAGACACCAGAGCTTGGACTACAAATGGCAAAAGAGAATAACCTACACGAAGATGGAGATGATTATTACATTAGCGACAGACTTAGTTTCCATACAAGACGAGAGGGGGAGGAAGTAATTACCATTAACCAATACGACAAATCATTTTGTGCGATACTAATAATAGACATCTGAGAATGCCTACTGCTAACATAGGGGTTGCGATAGCGGGGTTAACGTGCTTTTTAGTGCTTGACCAAACAGTATCGCTTCGTAGAAACTGTAATGCTAATTCACCCCGCCATCGCAAAGCGGCAAACCGTTATGCACCATTCTAAAACGACAGAAACCGGAAGAGTCACAATAAAATATACATTTGCAATTGACATAAAACTTGAATACTATGTTTACTACAATAGAAATAGACAGAAACAACCTGACCATTTCCCGTCCCGCCAGTCACTACACCTAACGGCAATTACTTACCAAATAAACACTTGCTGAGGAAGTGGTGAAGAGATGGTTTATCGGTAAGTGGTGACGTTTGGTGGGAGTAGCCGATCGGAGTGAAGTAGATATTGACGACAGATTTTTGAGAAACACACGCAAAGGTTGCGTTTATTTTAGATGTTAGGCATAATGCAGCGAGCAACAAGATGACTTGGAATAAATACAGAATGTTTCATTCGCAAAAAGACTTGATTGATCTTTATTGTCGTCAGACTGACGATAAAGTGGAGATCTGTATCACAAATGGTAATGACAAGAAACTCAAAGTGTTAATTCACGATTTCTTGATTGGCAACATGAGCGACTTATTTTTAGACCAATATTCGAATAATATCGAGTGGGAGCTGACTAACATCGATTTCAAAAATTATCCGGCCGAATTTGATATGGCTGCTGCTAGACAACGACATGGCCACATGGACAGTTTAGACTTTCTGAAATATCATGTTGCAAATTCGATTAATAGCACATATAGTAATCGCAGATTTTCAAAGTATCTCAAAAAAAATATAGTTGGAAAGTGGGTTGAAAAGGAGTTGACATTAGAGTTTTACCCAGATGACACATATATTTTTGAGGGAAAATGGAAACCATCTACAACTCTATCTGGAGTTCCTGAGAAAGGAAAATATCAGTTAATAGGAAATATGCTTTTGTTTTGGGAAAATGAAAATTCTGGGTTGAGAACACAGATTGTTGATATTGTCAATAATCGAATGTATCTACCTGGAATTTCAGGACAGTTGTTTTTTACATTGACAAAAGAATAAGCACTATGCCTAACACGGTTTTTGCGTCAGGCGGGCTGACATGTATATTTGTAGCATTGTGCATCGAATAAACTTAAGTAATAAATTGATGTTTTGTGTTCCGAAATCCGCCCGAACTCAAAGCCCGAAACCGTTGGTGGTAAACAGTGATTAATACTTAAGCAGAAAGAGAAATTTGTAGTTAACAAGATCATTTTCATAATCATGTAGATAAATTTGACGAAATGGATATTGAACAATCAAAATATGCCGACTTAATCAATCAAATTGGCGGACTTCTCCAAAAAGGAAGAGAGCAAGCTGCCACGTCGGTAAACACAATTTTAGTTCGGACGTATTGGTTAATCGGCAGACATATCGTTGAATTTGAGCAAGGCGGTAAAGAAAAAGCAGCGTATGGAACTTTTCTTTTTGAGCAGCTTTCCAAAGACCTGACCCGGCTCTACGGAAAGGGATTCAGCAGAGCTAACTTGTTGTAGATGAGAAAATTATACTTGTGTTTTCCAAAAAGTGAGACACTGTCTAACGTATTAGGTTGGAGTCATTATTTTGAGATTTTACGTTCTGACAACGAACTTGAAATCAGCTTCTACGCCAAACAAGCCGAGAAAGAAAATTGGAGTGTGAGAGAACTTAAACGCCAAATGAAAAGTATGCTATTTCATCGCCTGGCATTGAGTAAGGATAAGAAAGCTGTTTTGGAACTTTCCGAAAAGGGACAAGAAATTCAAACGGCAGACGACATTTTGAAAGACCCTTACGTTTTGGAGTTCTTACAAATTCCTGAGAGCCATAAATTTCTGGAAAGTGAGTTGGAAGAAAAACTGATATCAAATCTTCAACACTTTTTATTGGAACTTGGCAAGGGCTTTACGTTTGAAAAACGACAATTTAGAATATCAATAAGCGGTAAGCACTTCTTTGTTGACTTGGTATTCTATCATCGTATCTTAAAATGTTTTGTTCTCATTGACCTGAAACGCGGAGAAGTAACGCATCAAGACGTTGGACAAATGAACTTGTATCTTAACTACTTTAAGAAAGAATTGAATACCGAAGGAGACAGTGAGCCAATAGGAATAGTTTTAGGAGCCGAAAAAGACCACATTTTGGTGGAGTATGCAACAGAGAGTATAAGTAACCAGCTTTTCATCAGTAAGTACCAACTTTACTTGCCGGACAAAAAACAACTTGAGAACGAGCTAAACAAACTGTTAGATGAAGATGACGATAATTCTGCCGACCTCTAACACGGGTTTTGCGTCAGGCGGGCTGATGTGTAGTAAACTTGGAGGTTTGTATTTCTAATGAACTTAAGTAATAAATTGATGTTTTGAGCTCCGTAGCCTGCCCGAACTCAAAGCCCGAAACCGTTGGCAGGAATAGAAACAGACATTTCAAATGATACCAGATTTTTTAGAAAAGTTTAGACAGCAAATTGAGGAATACCGACTTGACACCGTTAGAATATTAGCTAATCCAATCAAAGACGGTCAAAATTTATCAATCAAGCAAAGTAAATTTTTAGGACAACCTTATGTTCCTAAAAGCCAAACATATCCAACTTGTCAAGATGGTACACCAATGTTAATGTTAGCCCAAATTAACTTTTCAGAAGTTCCTGAGCTTGAAAATTATCCAACGAGTGGAATATTACAACTATTTGTACATCCAACAGATTGGTATAATATGGAGAGAAGCGATTATAAAATTATATTTCATCAATCGGACACTGAAGATTACCATACTGATTTTGGGTTTATAACAGAGAAGCTATTTGAAGAAAGCCCTATTTACTGTGAACACTCGTTGATTTTCCAAAAAGAAACTGAATTTGGTGGACGAGAAGATTTTCGGTTCCAAATAGATTTCGGTGGCTTAGACTATTTTGATTTTCAAGAAACACTACCAAAAGAACATCAAGAGCAAATGGACAATCTGTTTTATATAATTGGTCACAAGATAGGTGGTTATGCTTATTTTACTCAATCAGACCCAAGGGATTATGATGATAAAACAAAAAATGATGTGCTTCTTTTGCAGATTGACACAGACGAAGAAATAATGTTCGGTGATAGTGGTGTTGCGAATATATTTATAAATATTAGCGACTTAAAAGAGAGAAATTTTGACAAAGCATATTTTAATTGGGACTGTTGCTGAAAACTTTACTGCTGCTAACATCACAATCCCGTCCCGTTAGGCATCATACCTGACTGCAATTACTTACCAAATAAACACTTGCTGAGGAAGTGGTGAAGAGATGGTTTATCGGGAGGTGGTGACGGGCTGTTGTAGCGAATGCTCAATCTTGAATTATAAAAAGGATGTATATGTGGAGTGACAAATACAATTACTACAATATTCAAAGCGATAAATTTTTCTCTCAAAAAACTAATGTTGAAAAAATCGTAAGTATTGTATTACAGACAAATTGCTTTATTCAGAAAACCCATCAGTCATTTACTAATGCAGAAACTTTCCCTTGGACTGACATAACTATCGTTGAGACTTCTAGCGGCAGTTTTGCAGCGACTGACAGACCATTTCGAGATGCTAATTTAATTGCAATTGTCTGTTCCAAAGCCAAGGAAATAGACCAATCAGTTTATAAAAATGTTTTTTTAAGTATTGCTGAAAACCTGAATTGGAAATTATTTTTAGAAGCAGATGACAATGGAAATGAAACTATTGAAATCATGCCTGAGTAAAGAACTAGTTCTTGTCTCATCAGGTATCATAACTTAGGCCAATCACTTACCCAATAAACACTTGCTGAGGAAGTGGTGAAGAGATGTTTTATTGGTAGGTGGTGACGGTTGGGGGTGTAGCCGATCGGAGTGAAGTAGATATTGACGACAGATTTTTGAGAAACACACGACACTATTGAGGTAAAGCAGAAAGAGAAATTTGTAGTTAACAAGATCATTTTCATAATCATGTTGATAAATTTGACGAAATGGATATTGAACAATCAAAATATGCCGACTTAATCAATCAAATTGGCGGACTTCTCCAAAAAGGAAGAGAGCAAGCTGCCACGTCGGTAAACACAATTTTAGTTCGGACGTATTGGTTAATCGGCAGACATATCGTTGAATTTGAGCAAGGCGGTAAAGAAAAAGCAGCGTATGGAACTTATCTTTTTGAGCGACTTTCCAAAGACCTGACCCAGCTCTACGGAAAGGGATTCAGCAGAGCTAACTTGTTGTACATGAGAAAATTATACTTGTGTTTTCCAAAAAGTGAGACACTGTCTAACGTATTAGGTTGGAGTCATTATTTTGAGATTTTACGTTCTGACAACGAACTTGAAATCAGCTTCTACGCCAAACAAGCCGAGAAAGAAAATTGGAGTGTGAGAGAACTTAAACGCCAAATGAAAAGTATGCTATTTCATCGCCTGGCATTGAGTAAGGATAAGAAAGCTGTTTTGGAACTTTCCGAAAAGGGACAAGAAATTCAAACGGCAGACGACATTTTGAAAGACCCTTACGTTTTGGAGTTCTTACAAATTCCTGAGAGCCATAAATTTCTGGAAAGTGAGTTGGAAGAAAAACTGATATCAAATCTTCAACACTTTTTATTGGAACTTGGCAAGGGCTTTACGTTTGAAAAACGACAATTTAGAATATCAATAAGCGGTAAGCACTTCTTTGTTGACTTGGTATTCTATCATCGTATCTTAAAATGTTTTGTTCTCATTGACCTGTAACGTGGAGAAGTAACGCATCAAGACGTTGGACAAATGAACTTGTATCTTAACTACTTTAAGAAAGAATTGAATACCGAAGGAGACAGTGAGCCAATAGGAATAGTTTTAGGAGCCGAAAAAGACCACATTTTGGTGGAGTATGCAACAGAGAGTATAAGTAACCAGCTTTTCATCAGTAAGTACCAACTTTACTTGCCGGACAAAAAACAACTTGAGAACGAGCTAAACAAACTGTTAGATGAAGATGACGATAATTCTGCCGACCTCTAACACGGGTTTTGCGTCAGGCGGGCTGATGTGTAGTAAACTTGGATGTTTGTGCTTCTAATGAACTTTAGTAATAAATTTGAAGCTTTGTGCTCCGCAACCCGCCCGGACGCAAAGCCCGAAACCGTTAGCGGTAACCAAAATCAACATTACGTTAAGACAATAGATATGGACATCAGCGACAACCCAAATTATTATTTTATTGACAGACCATACAAGCCAAAACTTATCTGTTGTGACTGTAGAAAAGTATTTAAGAGAAGATTGGCGATAGATATAAAAATTGACAAAGAAGAAGATTGGAGCAAAATGATTTGTCCAAATTGTGGTAAACAAGCAAACTATGTTGGACCAAAATTTAGAGCTCCAAAGTCCGACAATTTAAAAGCCTGGAAATCTATTGAAGTCTTAAACAGTCTTGGAACATTATGTTTTATGGGATTTGCAACAAACAGAATTATTATCCCAGAAAGCAATAAAGGACTTGTTGACCTTTTAACTGAAATGAAAAATAGTTACGAAGCAAGCATTCGAAATTGGGTACGCTACGACTATGATGAAAAGAATAAAGAATACATAAAAACATTCTCGGACATAGTTAAGAAAATAGACAAGCACTTGCATTTAAAAAAGTAGAGCATTGACAACGTTTAACAGCTTAATCGGTGGACAGAACTTGGTATGCCGCTAACATTGTATTGGCAATATGGCGGGGCGACGAATATATTCTCAGTTTTTTGTTCGCTATTCGGCTTCAGTTCCAGCCGACGAATAACGCCAAGCAACAGAATAAACAATGAACTTTTAGTTATAAATTTAGCAGCGGTAACAATCTGACGATTTTCAAATACCACCACATCGCCAAGCCGTAGCCGTTAGCAGACATTCCCCGTTCCGTCAGGCACTACACCTGACGGCAATTACTTTCCCAATAAACACTTGCTGAGGAAGTGGCGAAGAGATGGCTTATCGGTAGGTGGTGATGGGCAGTTGTAGCAACTGCTCAATCTTGAATTATAAAAAGGATGTATATGTGGAGTGACAAATACAATTACTACAATATTCAAAGCGATAAATTTTTCTCTCAAAAAACTAATGTTGAAAAAATCGTAAGTATTGTATTACAGACAAATTGCTTTATTCAGAAAACCCATCAGTCATTTACTAATGCAGAAACTTTCCCTTGGACTGACATAACTATCGTTGAGACTTCTATCGGCAGTTTTGCAGCGACTGACAGACCATTTCGAGATGCTAATTTAATTGCAATTGTCTGTTCCAAAGCCAAGGAAATAGACCAATCAGTTTATAAAAATGTTTTTTTAAGTATTGCTGAAAAACTGAATTGGAAATTATTTTTAGAAGCAGATGACAATGGAAATGAAACTATTGAAATCATGCCTGAGTAAAGAACTAGTTCTTGTCTCATCAGGTATCATAACTTAGGCCAATCACTCACCAAATAAACACTAGCTGAGGAAGTGGTGAAGAGATGTTTTATCGGGAGGTGGTGGCGTTTAGTGGGAGTAGCCAAACGGACTAAAGTAGATATTAGCGAGTGTTTTTTTGAGAAATGAACGCAAAAGTTGTGTTTAGTTGGATGTTGTATGCAAACGTCCTGGCGACTCACTACTAAAACAATAATGGTCGACAGGACAAATAATTTGACCCATATTCAAAAATTAAAATGACGAGACAGTCTACTTTGATATTCTTAGCTCTGACTCTTTTATCCTGTCGGACACATAAAAAATTTGACAAAACAAAATGGGCTGAGGTTGCAGACTTAATGACGTTCCCAAACAGGAAGTATATGATTGATGATCTGGTTGAGAATTACCAACTAAAAGGTAAAAAATACAATAACTTAGTTGAACTTCTTGGCGAACCACAATCAAATCTTGACAGTACCTTGAAAATATTTTATGATATCGATATTGACTATGGCTATGACATTGACCCAGTCTATACAAAGACACTCTCTATAGTATTTGACAAGGACACAGTTGTAAATAGTTTTGAAATACTTGTATGGAAAAAGTAAATGTGCTGACGAAGAACGTTTGCATACAACATCCGGTTTTGCGTCAGCCGAAGCTGACGGGGTCGAGTCGAGCTTTTTCCCGCCCCGTCAGGCACTACACCTGACATCAATTACTTACCAAATATACACTTGCTGAGGAAGTGGTGAAGAGATGGTTTATCGGTAGGTGGTGACTCTTGGTGGGAGTAGCTAATCGGAGTGAAGTAGATATTAGCTAGATATTTTTTAAAGGAATAAACACAAAGATTACGATTATTTAGATGGTATGTGCCATTTTAGAACACCTACATAAAATGAGATTAAAGGAAAAAGGAAGATTTTTGAAATTGCCAATAATTGGCTTGACAATCAAAAAAGTTGTTTATGATGGCTTAATTAGAGTAGTTTTTAGTGATGACGAAGAGAGCTATTTAGAATTCCATTCAGAGTTTAGAGTACATCAATACAATCAAGAAAAGACGATAAAGCCGAATAGTGAAGCATCGTTAGTTTTTTTCTATCACCAATTCGGACAGACTATTATTGAAGCAAAAGCTGACAAATTTGGCGTGCTTTGGATAAAATTTGAAAACAGTATGGAAATAATCGTTGAAGATGGGCCATACGAGAATTGGCATTACACAAAAATAAATAAAGCTAATAAAATAGATAACCTATATATGCATGGTGGAGTTGGCCGAACAACATATTGGCAAAACGAGAGTTAACTTGTTCGTCCAAACGGTTGCTATAACTGGTCATTCCCCGTCCGGTCAGCCATTAAACCTGACGTCAATTACTTGCTGAATAAACACTTGCTGTGGAAGTGGCGAAGCGACGCTTCATCGGTATATGTTGACGGGCAGTTGTAGCAACTGCCCGAACTGGAAAAAGCACCAAAAAGTTCCGCTAGGAACGAAAGAAATTGTAGCAACGGATTTTAATCCGTTGGAACAGTATGTGTTGATATGAAGTTCCCGTCCCGCCAGACACAACACCTGACGACAATTCATTACCCAATAAACACTTGCTGTGGAAGTGGCGAAGGGATGGTTTATTGGTAGGTGGTGACGCTTGGTGGGAGTAGCTGAACGGACTGAAGTAGATATTGGCGAGAGTTTTTTTTGAGGAATGAACGCAAAGGTTCCGTTTATTTGGATGTTACCAGTAATTTTATGAAGACCGTTGTAATAACAATATTTACGCTGACACTTTGTAGTTGCACAACTAATAATAATGACAAAAATATGAGACTATTTGACAAGCTATTCGGCAAGAAACAAACAGAAAATAAAGTTCAATCTTCGTTTATAGCAGACATTCTTACTGACACCGAAAAGCAATTTTGTAAAAGCGCAAAACTTTCTGAACAGGACGGATTGCTCTTGAAAAAACTAACACAACGACCAATAAATCTGTTGAAATTTGAACAAGAATTTTCGGAAGTTAAAAAACCTGATGCTATTAGCAGTTTGACATCCGAAGATAACGCAAAGAATATTGTGTTAGACAACCTTGACTACTTTAAAAAACAAGGTAAATACATTTTCATATTTGGACTTGGTGACGGTGGATACATAGTTGGTTTGACAGGGGCAACTTCAGACCCATATCAACTTATGGAATATGCCGAAACGAACGGCATTAACTACGATATTGAAACGAAAGACATTATTGAAAAATATAAGAAGTGGGATAGTGAATTTGGAATAATTCCTATTGGGATTGGCTTTGATTATTGCGAAGCTCAGATCAAAAACACAAACATTGACTACAAAAAATTAGCTCAAGAAATCTATGAATTTTGCCCGGACATTGTTGACCAAGGGACTCAAACAGTAGAAGTACTGACAGAAGAAATAAAACGGACGAGAACAATTTATCTATGGTGGGACTAAAATCTACGGTCAACATCGGTTGGGCAATATGGCGGAAGAAGGGCTTCTATACATTTCCCGTCCAGCCAGATGCTACTCCTGACATCAAGTACAATAGACGGGGTTTCGTGATCCGCTTCAACGTTAGCGGTATAATCACCACCCATCGCAAATCTGTCAAATGTTAGCTGCAAGCGAAAGAGAAAAACACAAGAATGACAACCAATGAAAAACTAACATCAGAAATATGAGAATAAATAAATACTATTTATATGCTTCACTATTGCCATCCATCACGGCACTTCTGTCAGGATTGATTCAAATGCCTCAAAACTGCCATCAATGTTTTCTGCTGTTAATAGTTGGTAGCGGATGCGTTCTATTATCGCTCTTGGTGTTGAATGTTTCCTATTTCCTTTTATATGTAAAGTCTAGTAATAAATCAGTTAAATTAATCGTAAACCTATTTGCAAGTTTATTACCATCAATTATTTACTCGACTTTCCTATTTACTATTTATTACGACCACTCAAGACAAGATAATACGGACTTTAGAATTTTTTTTCCATCTGCATTAACATGTTTCATATTTGGTGTTTGGACAGCATATAAGCATATGGACACAGGAACGGAACTGATAAAAAACTAGCCCAAAAAAATCCGAGCAGCTAAAACGGATTTTTCCGTTCCGTCAGGCACTACACCTGACGTCAATTCCTTACCAAATAAACACTTGCTGAGGAAGTGGTGAAGAGATGATTTATCGGTAGGTGGTGACGTTTGGTGGGAGTAGCTAATCGGAGTGAAGTAGATATTAGCGAGATATTTTTTGAGAAATGAACGCAAAGGTTGCGTTTATTTGGATGTTATGGCCAATGTTATGACGACAATTACTAAACAATGACCTCAGACAAAAGACAAATATTTCTTGACCACTTCCTCGGTCTTTGCGGAGTTGACAAAGTTGAAATTACTACTGTCGACACCGACAAAATTTATGGTATTGCTAATTACTTGGATGGGGATGATAAACAAGCATTTTGTTGGCATATGACAGAACAGAATGTTCCAACGGACGACCTTGTTCAAATAATTAACGTTATAAAAGACAATAAATTCAACCGATCTGACAAAATCATTGTTACATCAGAAATGGTATTTGAAAAATCAGGTTGGACTGACAGGACAACATTCAACACTACATATGATAAATTGTTCGACATTGAAGTTAAAATGATTGACGAAGGAGAAGAAACCGACTCATACTTTATCCATGACTAAATGCACTGGGCATAACAGCACCTATAAAAAATTGGCGGTTCAGTGGTTAAATGAAGCTTTGTCTTCGTATCAAGTTCGGTGGTGGCAGACAGTTTTGTTCTTTGAAATCGCCAACTTCTTATAGATGCACAACGTTGGGCGATATATAGGGAATATCTCACGATTTGAAATTAGTTTATCAAACTTTTTAAAACTCTATGGCAGAAACAAATTTTACCGAATTACTTGACTTTATTAAAAGAATTCCGGCTATTAATAATAATATAGCGACCGGTATTTATGAAGATAAGAATTGGTGGCTCAAATTCTCTATTGATATTGAAAATAATCTTGCTTGGAATGTAGTTCAAGAATTTGGCCATATAATTAATTATATTTCCATTGATGAAAGGTTACCTACGGTTTTTTATCCCGTTTCTTCACCACCATATTTGAACGGAGGCCCACACGATTATTTATATTGGATCATAGAATCAAAAGAAGTTAGTTTCACTCCAGCAGATTTAAAAGAATGGTTAGAAGGTAGACTTCCAAATCCAGTCGACAATATTCTCGAATGGAAAAATGAAGATGAATAAACATCGCCCAACAGGGCATTGCCTCAACTTGGGCGGACAGTTATATTCTCAACATTATTTCTTTACCAACCATTAGCTTCGGCTTGACCGATTTGCAATAAAACATTTTTATTCAAATTGTTAATACAGTTCCTTAATTTACAGCAACAATCGGCGGACACAGCATCAAATATCCAAGCTGCTGCAATGCCGGTCGTTAGGCGCAAGCAAAGCTATATTGTACGATAAATCTCGAATCTGATGAACATTTCCCGCCCAGTCAGGCACAACGCCTGACGCCAAGTAATTACCGAATAAATACTTGCTGAGGAAGTGGTGAAGTGATGGTCTATCGGTAGGTGGTGATACTTGGTTGTAGCAACATCAGACTGAGAATAAAGCACCCAAAAGTTCCGCTAGGAACGAAAGAAATTGTAGCAACGGATTTTAATCCGTTGGAACAGTATGTGTTGATATGAAGTTCCCGTCCCGCCAGGCACTACACCTGACATCAATTACTTACCAAATATACACTTGCTGAGGAAGTGGCGAAGTGATGTTTTATCAGTAGGTGGTGACGGGCAGTTGTAGCAACTGCCAGAACCGGAAATGTAGAATAGATAACTAACAGAATATAATGGCATTTAAAAAGAAAACAATGGATAATTTTGATGAATATGTACTACAAGGCGAACCAAACAAAGCAGAGAAAGCAAAAATTTGGAAAACTGCTATTGGTCTGCAACAAGTGGATGGTTTACAACCGTCTGAATATCTCATTGAGACCGCCAGACATAACATTGAAGGCGACATAACCATTGATGAAGTAAAAAAACGCATTGACAGTTATTATCTGCAACACCCAACCAAAACAGACGATGACCGCACCGAAGAAGCCGACAAGGTTTCGGCACGAATTGCTGAAATGTTGAGTGAGAATACGTTTACGTTTTCACCGGCAGAATACTTGTCCATTCATCGTAGATTGTTTACAGGCATTTACAAATTCGCAGGGAAAATTCGTGATTACAACATCACAAAAAAAGAATGGGTGTTGAATGGCGAAACTGTTCTCTATGCAAGTGCTGACAGCTTGAAAGCAACGTTTGAATATGATTTTGAGCAAGAAAGAAAATTTAGTTACAAAGGATTAAGCGAACAGGAAATTATAGAACACATAGCACACTTTATATCTTACGTGTGGCAAATCCACATTTTTGGCGAGGGCAACACACGAACAACAGCCATTTTCTTAATCAAGTATTTGCGAAAATTGGGCTTCAAACACGTAAACAACGACTTATTTGCCAACTACTCCCGGTATTTCCGAAATGCACTTGTAAGAGCCAACTACGAAGACTTATCAAGAGGGATTTACAGGACAGAAATATTTTTGATTCGCTTTCTTGCAAACTTATTGCTCAATCGAAATTATCCGCTCAAAAACCGTGATATGCACATTCTTGGTGACACTGTAAAACCACAACTTGACACTGTAAATGACACTGTAAAACCACAACTTGACACTGTAAATGACACTGTATTTTCAATAATTAAGCAAGACAACAACATTACAGCTCATGAAATTAGCGAACGCCTAAAAATTAGTGTAAGCACCGTACGCCGGAAAATTAAAGAACTTAGAAACAACGGAATAATAGATCGCATCGGCAGTGATAAAACCGGACATTGGAAAATAATGGAATAAAAATAATGGGATTTTCCCGTCCCATCAGGGCTACACCTGACGACAATTCCCTACCAAATAAACAGTTGCACAGGCAGCAAAGAATAGATATTTTATCGGTTGGTGAGACGGTTCGTGGTAGAAACTGAGCGAACTAAAATTCAAAAACAATCAATCAACCAATCAAACATAAAAGATTACTATGAACAACCAATCAAACCCTGTGATGTATTTTGAAATTCCGGTGAACGATATAGACAGGGCAATGACGTTTTATGCGGCGGTATTTACCGTTGACTTTGACAAAGAGACCATTGACAATAATGAAATGGCACTCTTCCCTTTTGCAGATGAACGCTCAGGAATTTCAGGTGCGTTGGCAAAAGGTGAAATTTACAAACCGACGAAAGATGGCGTCGTGATCTACTTCAGAACAGAAAATATTAATACAACCATTCAATCAGCTACTGCACATGGCGGAGAAATTCTCTATCCAAAAACAGATAATGGAATCGGATTTGTAGCAGAATTTGAAGATACAGAAGGCAATAGAATTGCATTGTTTCAATCAAAATAAGGACGTACAATAACAACCGTTTAGCATGATATTTTCCTCATCCCGACGGGCGCCAACCAGTTGTTAAGCATTTATCAAATAAACACTTACTGATGATACGCCGGACAAATCGCCTCACAAGTAAATATGTCCGGGCAGATGAAACAACTGCCCGGACTGAAAAAACACTAAAGAAGTTCCGCTAGGAACGGAAGAAATTGTAGCAACGGATTTTAATCCGTTGGAAAAATTAAAAAAACAGCAAAAAAGTTCCGCTCGGAACGAAAGAAATTGTAGCAACGGATTGTAATCCGTTGAAAATGTTAAGCAAAATAATTTACGTTTACTACAGAAAGAAACTATCTATCATGCAATACCAAATCAAAACCGTGACCGGTAGAAATAACCGGTCCATGAGAATTCGGAAGAACATATTCTTCTTTTCTGACCTACAATGCAGAACCAAATTAGGTGCATTCCTTCTGTGCGCCATGGTTGTCTTATTTTCAAATACCGGATTATCCCAAACCCCTGAATTGTTTGTCGATAAAGTATTGATTAATTCTATGGCTGCTCCCTGGGGCTTTACATTTATCAATAGCGATGAGGTGTTGTTTACAGAAAAACAGGGGAAAATGTATCGCTATACTATTTCTACCGGAACTCTGAATGAAATAACCGGTGTGCCCGCCGTTTCACAAAATGGACAAGGTGGATTGTTGGATATTGCCCTGCATCCAAATTTCAGCACTAATAATTATGTCTATCTGACGTATGCAGTTGCCGCAACCGGCGGACAAACAACGGCATTAGGTAGAGGAACGCTCGTCGGTAATCAACTACAAAACTTCACTGAATTATTCAGAGCATTGCCTGTGCGTAACTCCGAGGTTCATTTTGGCAGTCGAATCGTTTTCGATAAAAATAATTTCCTCTATATGTCTGTGGGCGAACGCGGCGATCAAAGCAATGCTCAAAACAAAAACAATCATTTGGGTAAAGTATTACGATTCAATGATGATGGCACTGTCCCCATGAGCAATCCTTTGGTCGGAGTTCCCAATACAAAACCTGAAATTTATTGCTGGGGTAATCGCAATATTCAAGGTATGGCCATGAACCCCGCAACAGGGGATATTTACGCACACGAGCATGGACCGAAAGGCGGCGATGAACTCAATTTGATCAAACCAAACACCAATTATGGTTGGCCCACGGTGACATTTGGCATCAATTACGACGGCACTCCGATTACACCCGACACCACTCTCCCGGGAATTGAACCTCCACTCACGTATTGGGTTCCCTCCATTGCTCCAAGTGGCATGACCTTTATCAGGAACGGACAACCTAACAATGAAGCAGATATACTACTTGGCGCATTGGCAGGCACGCATATTCATTGGCTGAAGATGAAAGACAATAAGAGAATTTCATTCACAAAAAGTATGAATGGGTATGCGCGTTTTCGTGATATACGCCAAGCGCCGGACGGTAAAATATATGCAATGACCGAATCTCCGAATCGATTTGTACTGTTACGCTCTACTGTTCCAATTTTCACTTCAATAGAAGATGAGAAAAATGTATCCGATGATTCCAACATTCTCTATCCTAATCCAACGACCGGAGTAAGCACACTATCATTTTTTGCGTCCAACAACCAACCTGTTTCAGTGAAAATAGTTAGCATCTATGGAATTGTAATGAAAGAGTTTTCTGTGCAACCTTTTTCTAACGGCAAGCACTCCATCGAGATAGAATCTGACGACCTACCGTCCGGTTTTTACTCTATAGAAATTGACAATGGTGATTCAAAATCCTGTGTAAAATTTATTAAAATGTAGTCGATGGTTGTATGTTGTTTAGCCATTAACACTCTGCCAGTTCTAATATTTAAGTAGTACGTTCACTCTAATTTATTCAAAATCATGCATTCAGGTAAATCATATAAATTTTCGGAGTTTCTGCTTTGGACAAGAAGGAACATTTACAAAACACTGATTATAGGCATTATTCCGGTTGTGTTGTATCAACCGATAGGTTTACAATGGTTGGCAATTCCCTGGACGGTGGTGGCACTTTTAGGTACTGCGACTGCATTTTTGGTGGGTTTTAAAAATACGCAGACCTATAACAGAACCTGGGAGGCGAGGCAAATTTGGGGAGCGATACTGAACAGCAGTCGTGCATTTGGAACGATGAGCAGGGATTTTTTCAACAATTCTGAGAAAACGAAAGAGTTAGTCTATCGCCATTTCGCCTGGCTTACTGCTTTGCGGTATGCCATGCGGGATAGCAGAGCGTGGGAAACTTCCGGCAAATCGTACAACAAAGAATATCGAGAATTTTATAGTATTCCGGAGAAAGAAATACCATTAGAAACGGAATTGGAAAAGTATATTTCCAAGGAAGAATTGAGGTATATTTTGACCACGAAAAACAAGGCGGCGCAACTGATGAGTTTGCAGTCAAAAACTATTCAGTCGCTCTTTGCAGCCAAGGAAATTGACAGCAACCAATTTGTAGAAATGCAACGAATGATCAAAGATTTTTACGATCAGCAAGGTAAAAGCGAACGCATCAAAAACTTCCCCTATCCGAGGCAATTTGCCACCATTAATTCATTTTTTATTAAATTGTTCTGCATTCTTCTTCCGTTTGGAATGCTGAAAGAATTTGACAAACTCAATGAAGGTATGGAAGGAATTATGAAAGGAAATATGGTATGGCTGGTGATTCCGTTTAGTGTTTTAATTTCCTGGGTTTATACATCATTAGAACAAGTCGGCGAAAGCACCGAAAATCCATTTGAAGGTTCAGCAAATGATGTTCCTATATCCCAAATGAGCCGCACCATTGAAATTGACATGAGAGAAATGCTTGGTGAAACGGATTTACCGCCGGCATTACAACCCAAAAACAACATTATTCTTTAAATTACGAATACCAATATTGATTAAAAAGTATGTCATTTTGAATGCCTTTTTTAAAATATTAAATAAAAGCAAGCAATTACAAACCAAGTACTTGCAATAGAAGATTTCCACTATACGTAGCCGGAAGAATTCCTCCCACAGGGTTACACAGGGTATGCTCACAGAGTCACACACAGCTGTATTTCGCTGTGAACTCTGTGAAAAACTCTGTGAAACTCTGTGGGAAACTCTTTCTCACACATCAAATGCAAGTCATATAAAAAGAACACGTTATAAAACTGTCATTGGTATGGAGTCGTAGGGTCTGAAGAATCGAAACTTGCTAATGGCGTAACAGCTTGACCATACAACAAGTTTCGATTCTTCACCCTAAGAAGGGCTCAGAATGACATTCGTGGTATAAATACGTTACTATTACATTCATATCTGTATAACTATGAAAAAAAGAGAAAAATTAGCCCTCATTCAGAAGTGGTATCCTAGAGCGATAACGACTATTGACAGTGTCAATAAAGTCATTGATTTTGTTGAATACGAATTGGATTTGGAACCCAAACAAGTGATGCTTGCCGATAGTATTTGCAGCGACGATGTCAATAGTATTCAATATCCGGCACGAACGGCAGAGTTTTTAGGGCCTTTTAAAATGGGAGGATTGGACGGTTTTCCATTTACCGGTCTGACAGGTATGGGAGCTTTTGCGAGCCATGTTCCGGACGAAGGTGCTGTTTTTATCTATTATGGTCCGCACATTGGCATCACCAAAGACGGCACTATCGGCGAAATTCACCGCATTGGACAAAGCAAAAACAGCGGCTGTTGTGGCGCTGCAAAAGGTGCCTTAGGTAAGCTGATTAACAATCAAATTACAGCAGGCTACATCACGGATCTAGACTATCAAATGAACACGATCGAACAAATTCTTTTCTGTGCGAAAGACAGAGTTCTTCATGCATCATCACCTCTATTTGAAGCAACGGAAGTAATATACGAAGCTATTGACAAGCGCATCAACGAATTGGTGGACAAGATACAGTACAACTGTAAGTATGTCATTCTCGTTGGGGCAATTTTAATTAACAGCGACAGCGATATTGGCTCATTTACCGAAGTGAGACGCTTTGACGTTATCGACCTGGCTACCAAAACGAGACAAGAATACCTGACCTATTTAGGGACATAGAAACGTCTGCACATCTCAGGGGTTTGGCAAACTATAGGTAGGAATGTGCCATTCAACATACAGCCCAAGCTAAGGTAAAAATTGACACCAAAAAGTTCCGCTAGGAACGGCAGAAATTGTAGCAACGGATTGTAATCCGTTGGAACAGAATTCAGCGGGCTGCGCAATACCAGAAAGATTATGATTCATTTCAGACTGAACGATATTGATTCTATACAGCCAGTCGGGCAGGAACCAAACCTGTATCTAAGTTGGTTTTGGCTAACGGATGGTGATGTATGGTTGAGCTTTGGCGACCAAACAATCTACGAATATTCGCAAGAAGCAATGCAGCATTTCGGGAATAAACTATCACCGTACAACGACTACTATATCGTTCGCTTTGTAGAAGATTTTACAGAAATTTTCGATGCTATTTGCGTATCAATTCCTGAGGCATTGTACCGACGAACCGAAAATATACGGCAATTTCGCAATGATGTAGAGAAGTGGCTTGAGCGCTATAGCACCGAAGAAGACTACTACGACAACGTTTATTTCCCTGCAACTCCGAGCTTACTCTCGTGGTTAGACGACCGGCATCTAGACTCCGGGTATTTAGTTGGCGGTCCTCATCTGTCATTCTTCCGACATCACAACACCATCAGAATTGTGTGGGAAACAGATCAAACATTGGACAATGGAATACGGCTGTGGACGGCTATAAGTGGCAGTGTGGAAATGAACTATACTGATTTTATTGACCGGGTAAAAGCATTCGGACAGAATTTCTTTGCAGCAATGAACACCCGCGTCCATTCAGCAGTTGCAAACGATTGGGGCACTGTTACAGTCGATACAATTCGGCTTGTCGAAGAGCATGCGGAACGAGAACTCGAATTTACCACAAGGGTTTCCTTACTCGAAGGCAACCCGCAGGATACGACCGACTGGTCCGAAATTGAGAAATTATACGCACAAATGAACAGCGATATTCGCCCGCACTCGCCGTGAGCAGCGTTCCCATACCGGTGGTGTACCGGGAGCAAAATAATGTCGCACCTTCCGGCACCTTCCGCACGGGCGCATGACTACGGAACTACCGGCGCCGGCATTATATTCCGAATGATGCACTGTAAACGATCAACGAAACAACAACAATGGCAATACCGAACGATAAAGAACAATTATTACATGCAATCGACAGTACGTATCAGAAGTTGAGACGAGAACTTTCTACAATTCCCGTCGAATTGACTGACCGGAAAGAACTTACTGGTCATGCCAATAATACCCGCATGAGTATCAATAATCTCGTTGCGTACCTCATCGGATGGGGTCAATTGGTGATAAAATGGCACGACAGAACAAGAAAAGGGCTCGACGTAGATTTCCCCGAAACGGGTTATCAATGGAATGAGCTCGGACGACTGGCGCAGAAATTTTATACCGATTACGAGCATGATGGCTTTCAGGCATTGCTTGCACAACTTGACACCACGACCGGCACCATTCGAGAGATTGTCGCAACCACAACAAACACAGAACTGTACGAAACGGCCCGGTATGGCAAATGGACATTCGGAAGATTAATACAACTCAATACTTCCTCGCCATTTAAGAATGCAACAGGCAGAATTCGAACATGGAAAAAAACCAAGCAATTGAAGTAATCGCTCGGCAATGACGACGGTTTCTGCGCACGGCAGCAATAGAGTCTGTGCGCTGTACATGCCAGTACATTACATATCCATTACATACCCATTAAACACTCGCTGAGGAAGTGGCAAATGGATGTTTATCGGTAGGTGGTTACGATTTCCCGTCCGGCCAGGCAGCACACCTGATGTCAATTACTTGCCCAATAAACACTTACCGAGGAAGTACCGAACAGTCTTTCATTAGAATAATACGTACTTAATACTGCTCATACCAACTAAATTTCTCGTGTACAATTTGTGATTTTTCTTTTTGTAAATATTCTAAAAAAGACTTTGAAACAGGGGAATGCTTTTTCCCTTTTAACCAGATCAGACTCCATGTTGTTTTTATAGGCAGTCCTTTCATCGGAATAATATGCAATTCGTTGTTGTGTACTTCATTTTTAATTCCGATTAACGGCATAATTGAATATCCCAGACCGGCCAGAAGGGCTTGTTTGACCGCTTCATTGGAGGTGAGTTCCATTTTTTTTACGATGGATATTGCATTGCTCTCGATAAAGCTTTCCATGGTTTGCCGTGTTCCCGACCCTTTTTCCCGAAAAATTAACGGCAGTTCGGTAAATATTTCTTTTGTACTCTTGCCCCTTTTTTGTCTAATCCCCTCTTTGCCTACCAAGTACAGCTTGTTTTGAAGTAAATCGAGTTTTTCAACAGTAAGTGTCGTCGGCAGAATCGAAACCAGCGCAAAATCAACGTCGTTATTTCCCAAGCTCTCAACTACTCTATTTTTATTCGTCACATCCATCAGTAATTCTACACCGGAATGCTCCTGCATAAACGACGTAAGAAAAAAAGGCATAACATACTTGCCGGTTGATACCACCGATATCTTCAGACGACCGGTTAATTGCCCTTTATAGGCTAAGGTTTTATAATTAATTGCATAGACCTGATTGATAATATTCTCGGCCGCCTCGGCAATTTCCAATCCAAAATCAGTAATATATATTTTGCGCCCGACGACTTCTGTCAAGGGTATATCGAACTGATCTTGAAAATTTTTCAACTGAATAGATACAGCCGGCTGCGTCAGATGCAATTCTTCAGCAGCTTTTGTAACGCTTTGCGTTTGAACGATTTTCAAAAATATTTGCAACTGATTTAAGGTGTAATTCATAAATTATATTAATTGATTCTATTACAAAGATAAATAATAATTAATGTTTTGAAATTCTTAATTTTGCTCTGTCAAATGAAAAACACAATGATAGAAAAGCAACAACTACAAGCGCTATGACAAGAATTACAATCGCAAAAGGAGACGGAATTGGTCCTGAAATAATGGACGCGACGGTGGAGATACTTCTGGCAGCCGGTGTATCACTCGAATTTGATGAAATTGAAGTCGGTGAGAGTGTTTATCTGGCAGGAAACACCTCCGGCATCACTGCTGAATCATGGGAAACTATCCGGCGAAACAAGGTTTTTCTCAAAGCTCCCATCACCACGCCACAAGGCGGCGGGTACAAGAGCTTAAATGTCTCGACCCGTAAATTTCTGGGCTTATATTCCAATATAAGACCCTGTAGGAGCCTGCATCCTTTTGTGAGTACGAAGCATCCTGTGATGGATATTGTGATTATCAGAGAGAATGAAGAGGATTTGTATGCAGGAATTGAGCATCAACAAACAGACGAAGTCGTGCAATGCTTAAAACTCATAAGCAGGCCCGGGTGCGAAAAAATAGTTCGATATGCGTTTGAGTATGCGAAGCACCATAACCGCAGGAAGGTCACCTGCTTTACCAAGGACAATATAATGAAGCAAACCGATGGGTTGTTTCACCGGGTGTTTGATGAAATTGCCGTAGAATATCCCGACATTGAAAATGAGCATTGGATAATAGACATAGGTGCAGCGATGCTGGCAGATACACCGGAAATGTTTGATGTGATTGTCATGCCCAATTTATACGGTGATGTACTCAGTGATGTAGCAGCACAAATTACCGGTTCGGTGGGCTTAGCCGGTTCTGCCAATATTGGCGAGGAATGCTCTATGTTCGAAGCCATCCACGGTTCTGCCCCACGTATCGCCGGGCAAAATATAGCCAACCCTTCGGGTCTCCTGCAGGGAGCAATTATGATGCTCAACCATATTGGTCAAGCAGAACATGCCGTAAAAATTCACAATGCATGGCTTCGAACTGTAGAAGATGGTATCCACACTCCTGATATTTTTACGGAAGGAATCAGCAAACGAAAGGTCGGTACGAAAGAATTTGCCCAGGCAGTGATCGCCAATCTCGGCAACAAGCCATCCATTCTCACGCCGGTTTCGCAGGGCACCAACACCCCGCTCAACCTCCGAGCGTACAGACGCAAGCCCGCCGCTCATAAAGTGCTCGAAGGGGTTGATGTGTTTGTACACTGGAATGGAGCTGACCCCGACGAGCTAGCAGAACACCTTCAAAAAATTGCATCTCCGAACATACACCTCTCCATGATTACCAACCGGGGAATTAAAGTGTGGCCACAGGGATTTAAAGAAACCTTTTGTACCGATCATTGGCGATGCCGTTTTACGCCCGTAGGACAGTATTCCATGCATTCATCAGACATCATCGAGCTCTTGAACAATGCAGTCAAGGAAAATATCGACTGTATCAAGACTGAAAATCTCTATTCTTTTAATGGCATTTCAGCGTACTCATTGGGACAAGGACAATAATAATCGAGAATTCAAGCGGCAGCATGTACAACAGCACAATTATACTTTTATACAGATATGAATTTAAAATTCAGGTAGTTATATATTAATTCAAACGCTGTCATTCCGACCCCTTCCCAGGGTGAAGAATCGAAACTTGCTGAAAAGTCAGACACTACGCCATCTTCATGTTTCGATTCTGCAGCCCTTACGACTCCTTCAGAATGAGCTATTTTTTAATCTATTTTGGTAGTAAAACCAATTATCAGCACACAGTATGAAAACATCAGAAACATTATCTATCATTGAAGGCAACTTTACGCCCGGTGAAGCAAATGAAATTCTCTCGCAAATGATTAGTTCCAAAATCAATTTTCATAATCTTAGGAATTTGAGTTCACAGGAACGGTACGGAAAAGACGATGAAATATCCCACATCAGAATTCCTGCGCTCTGGAAAGAAATGGAGAAATTACAGGCAATCGTGTCGGAAGCTTACCGAAACGGGAAACGACTTGCCGTTACTTCTGCAATACAGATCGTGCTCACCGATGAGAAAGGCCTACCTACCGGCGAGCTCCTGACGGCAATGCAATAACTCTACGGTACCGGCTCCAATGGCAGACAAGCCTCCCCTGTAGCGGGAGTCGGCAGCTGCATGTCAGCACTCTTTTCTTCACAGGAAATTATGAATAGAAAGAGAATCCTTATCGGCTATTGAGCGCACGGTAAATTCAGAATATGACCGCATGGTGCAGCCAATGAAATAACGACTAACGCCTACACAGTAATTATAGAAGACGACATGAATTATCATCTCCTTATCGACAACGTAACCAATCCGGCATTACTTTTTTTTGTCCTTGGTATCGTTGCCGTGTATGCAAAAAGCGATTTAGAAATACCGCCCAATTCCTCTAAATTTATATCGTTGTACTTGCTGTTTGCTATAGGTTTCAAGGGTGGTCAGGAATTATCGCATGGGACATTGACTCCGGAGATTGGATGGTCGGTGCTCTTTGGAATTGGTATTTCGGTCATGATACCATTCTATACATTCTTTATTCTCAAGCGTAGATTGAATGTATTTGACTCCGGCGCAATTGCCGCCGCATACGGTTCGGTAAGCGCCGTTACCTTCGTAACGGCTGTTTCTTACCTCGAATCGCAGCAGCTCTCGCTCCACGGACACATGGTGGCAATTATGGCATTGATGGAATCACCGGCCATCATTGTCGGCCTCTTGTTAATTTCAATGATTAATAAAGACCACAACGAAACAATTAACAAACGAACGGCGCTCCACCATTCCTTTACCAATGGGAGCGTATTACTCATACTCGGCAGCTTAGTAATAGGATATCTGGCAAATGCGAAGCAGGCAGAAGGAATCAAACCATTTGCGAATGACCTCTTTAAAGGATTTCTTGCAATCTTTCTCTTGGACATGGGAATTACAAGCGGCAAAAAACTGAAAGCATTTTTCTCCTTTGGTTGGTTTCCGATACGCTTTGCAATTTTCATCCCTCTTCTTAACGGGTGTGCTGTTGCACTGCTGAGCTCCCTGATAACACACGAGATAAGCGATCGATTTATATTTGCCGTTTTAGCCGCAAGTGCTTCGTATATTGCAGTCCCTGCTGCAATGAAAATTTCGGTGCCTCAGTCCAATCCCGGACTCTTCCTGCCAATGTCGCTGGCAGTCACCTTTCCGATTAATATCACTATCGGTATGCCTCTCTACTTTCTCATTACGCTCCATACCTGAGAGTATCATAGATTCCCAACGTCCCCGTGGGAATCTATCTGCCTCAGGACCATCTCTCAATTCACCTCATTTGCATTCCGTAGGTAGTAGCTCTGGCAAGAATCACCGGCCGATGACACACGTACCACAACAAAGCCGAACAAATATTCCACCGGTAGATGGTGACGCTTGGTGACGGCCCCTCTCGCAGACCGGAGTGAATGATGGTACGCCCTCTTTGCGTACGCGCTTCTCCATCACCCATGCGAATGCACCGAACCTTACCACTCCACACCCCTCGAATCTCCTCCCTCTGCGCACGTTGCGCCGGTGATGCGAACGTTACGTTAAGCCAGATTTCCATTCAACAAGTTATGCAATAATGAAAATTAATTGACAGGATAACCTTCCGGCTGCGTATTTTTGGCGTAACTTTTTCTTCGCAATAGTGCGATATACCCAATGAATGTCAATTCCACTGAAGGATAATTCTATGAAAATTCTTGTCCTTGTCTGTATGATTGTCGCCGCCAGCAGCATCCTGCATGCCGGTGGTGCTGCCCTACAACTTGTGCGTCCGAGCGGAGGTGAATTGCTCGCCGGGGGAGATACAATTACGATTGAATGGTCGGGCGTAGCGGCGCAAGACACTGTTTTGATTGAATTTAGCACCGACAATGGCCGCAGTTGGTCACTGATTTCCGATCAGGCGACCGGACTGAAATATCAATGGACCATCCCTGGCCATACATCAGACAGCTGCCTTATGCGGGTGGCGCAGCGCGCATTCCCCTACGCGGCAATTACCATTCCCCACAAACTCCCCGTGACCGACCTGACCTATACCGCCGACGGTACCAAACTCCTGACCGTGATGAATGACGGCACTATTACCCGGTGGAATGGCCTGACCGGCGGCGCAGAATATTCGAATACTGCCAATGCATTATATATCGCGTCGAGCCCGTCCGGTCAGTATTTCGCTGTCACCCACAAGGATGGCACGGGCACGATTTGGGATGCAAATACAGGACTCAAGCGCACAACAGGATTTGGCTTTACGCCGGTGCAGGGGCGTATCGCCTTTTTAGATAATGATACTCTTGCCCTGCCGGTCGGACCTGCAGTTTTTCCGATTCGGTATCGTGTCCCTGGTGGATTTGTAACGGTATTTAATAGTGTCAATCACAAACGCACCGCTAATGATATTCGATTTAATTCCCTGCAAACACACATGATTACCTGCGGAGATGACACAGTTAAGATTCGTAATTTCCGTACCGCAAAAGAAACAGCCCGCCTGCTTCATCCTGCTGATGTATGGTCGGTCGATCTCTCGGCCGATGCTTCCCGCGCGCTTACGAATGATAAAGCCGGGAATGTCTATTACTGGAATGCACTTACCTCATCAATGCTCGCTCAGCTCGGCGATAAAAGCTATACAATGTCCCGCATGAGTCCGAATGGAAAGTACGCCCTGGGAGGCGGCAGAATTCAAACAATCAACGGCAAGCCGGCCGCGCTCGGCGTGGTATGGGACCTGACAAGTATGAGTATTGTTCGGTATTTACGTGGTCACACTGCCGGAATTACCGCCGTCTGCTACTCGCCCGACGGCAAGCGCATGGCTACGGCAAGTGCCGATGCGACGGTCAAGATCTGGGATCTGAGCGAGACGCAGAACGCGGTATCTCCGCTATGGAGAATGGCGCAAGCATCTCTCACGGCAGGACTTATCAACGTCAAGCAATGTTTTGTCGGCGACACGAAAGACACCTCCTTCCCCACTGCTCTTCAAAATCTAAGCAATGCGACTGTGAAAATTCAATCGCTCCGGCTCACGGGCGGCGATTCGTCCAATTTTACGATTACTAACAGCTCGGCATTGCAGGCAATTACACCCGGGACGTCCGCGCCGCTTGCTCTTGAATTCAAGCCCGATGCCATTCGCACATTCACGACCACACTCGAAATTACCACACAGAATCAAGTAGTACGTATCACTATTCGCGGTGAAGGTATCGAACGCGTGCTCGGCTATGCTGCAGGAATTGACCTCGGGCGCGTCTATGTCGGCGATCGGCGGGATACGACATTACTCGTTGCGCTAACGAATGTATCGAAGCAAACGGTTGAAATTACAGGCACAACGTTTACCGGTGACGGACAAATCAGTCTGCTCAGCGGTGGCGGCGGCTTCACCCTTGCCGCCGGTGAATCACGCACGATGACCTTTTCGTTTGCTCCCACCCAAGCGGGGATTACAAGTTCGACACTTGCATTTTCCTATGCCGGATTCGGTTCGCCGGCAGTGCTCCGCGTCTCGGGCGACGGTGTCTGCGCGGCCGGTAATGAGCGTATTGTCGGTAGTCAGCTCGGAGAAATTGCCCCCGAGCGCGTGATTAGCGTTCCGATTATCGCCACGTTTCCTCCCGGCGAATTACGCAGCAACAGCCGCGAATACTCCTTCACCGTACGCTTTAACAAGACGGTATTATTGCCTCTAGCTCCTACTCCTCTTGGCACCGAGGTCGGCAATGATCGCGTGCTGACTTTCACCGGACGTCAGAATGGAAACGATACGCTCGCAGTTCTGCGCTTGGTAACAGCCCTTGGTGCCACCGAACGTGCAGAAATTGCCATCGATAATTTTATATGGACGGCGTGCGGAAGTAACGCAGGCACAAGCAGCGGTATGGTGACGATAGCAGTCTGTACCTCCGGCGGTACACGCCTCTACAATACCGGCAGTCAAACGGCACGCCTCGCCATTACTCCGAATGATATCGGGAACGGCACGCCTGTCATTACGTTTTACACACCCGAAACAGGCATGATCGAGCTATCATTGGTCAATTTTCTGGGGGAATCGATCCGCCTCTTCTCCGGTAATTGTACCATCGGCAACTACTCGCTGCCCCTAGCGACAGACCGTCTGCCGGCGGGCGTGTATTTTGTGCGGATGACGACTCCGACCGAAGTGCGCACGGAAAGAATCCTCATGCGGTAATCGATTGTCGAATATAGGGTATAGTGTATAAGGCGAAAATATAAAGAAAGCACAAGTCCCCGGAACTACAATATTTAAGCTTCTAATCGTCAAACGGCCTCTTTTTTTTGTGATATTTGGTCAATCTCCTGTTCAATAGTGGTACGTACTTCTAGCATATCATATCCCTCGTTCTTGTCTGTCGTCATCGGCATCTTTGTCGTTGTCCTGGCAATGCTAGGGTCAGCAGCGCCACAGACAGCAGCTCTTCACAGCAGTAGCGATGCGTCTGAATGCTGCCGTACCGCCAGCTACTCCTCCTGCCCGACGGACGCTGATACACACGGTGACTCGCAGCAGCAGTCTGATAACCGCGAAGACGGTTCTGATCGGGAGAAAGAGAAAGAAAAAGAAAAAGAGGAAAAAAGCAACGAATACGAAGACGCCTTGCTCGACCTTAGTATATTACCTACGATAGAGTTACCCGCAGTGCGCACATACTTTCATCATCATTGTGCAATTCATTCTCTTGTCGTCATAGATAAGCCCACCCAGCCTCCAAAGCGTCGCCTGATCTGACACGCTCCTACAATCAATTCTCCTATTTTTTACACTTCATTCCCGGGGTAGCGATTAAGCTAACCCTATGGGGAGATTGTGTGTGCATTACTCTACCTTTTATTATTGGATTACTTATATGAATTTACGTTTTCTTTCCTTTTCTACTCTTCAGCGCGATATTCCGGCCGGCCTGGTCGTCTTTCTCGTGGCATTACCATTGTGCCTTGGTATTGCGCTCGCCTCGGGTGCGCCTTTTTTTAGTGGATTAATTTCAGGAATTATCGGTGGAATTGTCGTTGGATTGCTGAGCTCTTCCAATCTCAGTGTGAGCGGTCCGGCCGCCGGCTTAGCCGCCTTGGTTCTTGCAGCAATTACGAATGTCGGTACATTTGAGCTCTTTCTGTGCGCGGTCGTGATGGCCGGTATTCTTCAGGTACTCCTCGGCTTACTCCGGTTAGGCGGCATTGCCGAATACTTCCCGTCAAGCGTGATAAAAGGCATGCTGACAAGTATCGGTATCCTCATCGTAGCCAAGCAGATACCTCATGCCGTAGGGTATGACCGCGACGAAAAAGGTATGCTCACACAGCTCTTTCCATTTGGCAATGAAGACTGGCATGAGCTGCTGAAGCCCTTGCAGCACATTGATGTGGGAGTGCTTCTTATCTGCTTAATTTCTATCGCGATTATGTTGATTTGGGACAAGCCGTTTATCAAAAAACACGTCAAACTCATCCCCGGGGCATTGGTCGCGGTGATTGTCTCGGTGGTGCTGAATGAAATCTTGAAAATGACGGATAGTCCGCTGACCGTCGCCGATGAACATCTCGTGCAGATCAAAGCGGCAGACAGCTTATCTGATTTTTTGGGTTTCTTCCGCTTCCCGGACTTCTCGGGATTTACCAATAGCAAGGTCATCGTCACGGGCATAATGATCGCGATTATTGCCTCGCTCGAAACCTTACTGAGCATCGAAGCAGTGGATAATCTTGACCCCGAGCGTCATGTGACGAATACCAATAAAGAGCTGTTTGCTCAAGGAATTGGGAATATTGCCTCCGGTCTCATCGGTGGCCTCCCGATTACGAGTGTGATCGTCCGGAGCAGTGCCAATATTAATGCCGGTGCCAAGAGCAATCTCTCGACAATTTTCCATGGCCTGCTGCTGCTTGTCTCGGTGGTGTCGATTCCATTTTTACTCAATATGATCCCGCTTGCCTCCCTTGCCGCTATTCTGCTGTTGACGGGCTATAAGTTAGCCAAGCCGTCGATGTTCATGCAGGTGATTCGTAATGGTAAGTACCAGGCAATTCCATTCTTTACAACAGTATTCGTCATTATCGGCATTGACCTGCTCGGGCTCTATCCGCCGCTCAGAGGAGAAGGCCTGCTCATCGGTGTCGTAGCCGGTCTTTTCGTCGCATCTCTGGCAATACTTCATGGCAATCTCAAAAATTCCTACTACTTCCATAAAGAAAAGTATCATGAAAATGATGTGATTCAATTACATTTGTCGGAAGAAGTGTCGTTTTTGAATAAAGCAAGCATCCGCGAAACACTCGAACACATCCCGCAGAACGCGACGATTGTCATCGATGCAATGTCCACAAAGTATATTGACTTTGACGTCATTGAACTCATTAAAGAATTTCGGGACATCAAGGCCCCGCTCAAAAATATTACGTGTACTTTAAAAGGATTTAAAGAACGCTATCAGATCGATAATACATATAATGTTCAATCTTCTCATTAACCATAATTGTACAATTACCTATGAAACAATCCTATACTCGCCTTCTCGAAAATAATAAAGCATGGGCCACGCTTAAAAAATACAATGATCCCGGCTTTTTCGAACAATTAGCCAAAGGACAAGCCCCCGAATACCTGTGGATTGGATGTTCTGACAGCCGCGTCCCTGCCAATGAAATCACCGGTACCAATCCGGGTGAAATCTTTGTTCACCGGAATATAGCCAACATGGTCGTTCACAGTGATATGAATATGCTGAGCGTACTTTCCTATGCTGTGGAGGTGCTTAAAGTCAAACACATTATCGTCTGCGGTCACTACGGCTGCGGCGGTGTAATTGCTGCAATGGGCAATAAACAATACGGGTTAATAGACAACTGGCTCCGGCACATCAAAGATGTCTATCGCTATCATTATCAAGAATTGGACAAAATTTCCGACCTTGATTTGCGTGCCCGCCGCTTTGTCGAACTCAATGTGATTGAACAGGTTCATGACCTCGGCAAGACCTCGATTGTGCAGAATGCCTGGAAAAATAATCAGCCGCTCCATATTCACGGGTGGGTCTATGATGTCAAAGACGGTATTATCAAAGATCTCGATGCTAACTTCACGAATACGAACGACCTCCACGAGGTGTACCGTTTGGATGCTATGATACCGGAAGCCGTTAAGAAATCATCTTCTCCGGCTGCAGCCCAAAAATAAATGTCGGCTGTCGCATGGAAGTGCTTGTCGAGGATAGAGATATCATATTCTCTCGATATGGACAGGCCGAACGCGGCACACTCCCTACACCATACAAGCAGTGACGTACAGAAGAGGCACCCTCCTCTCTTCTGCTCTTCACTGCTTTGTAATATTGAGCGCACGGAAAAAAGTGTATCATTCCTCTGTGGCATTTCTCGGAAATGTGCCGACTTATCGGTAAGTTTGTGAGAGGTAACCTCTGTATTGCATAGAGTATTACCATGGAAATGCCATCGCGTTTCCTCCGGACGTCATCCGTATAATTCTTCGTAGGAATCACAATGAAATTACCCGCCTTCCTCAAATGCCCTGACTGCAAAGCGCCGCTCCTTCTCAGCGAGGATGAGCGCGCGAGCAAGAAATTCACGTGTCCCGAGTGCACGCATGCCTTCGACTACACATCATCCGAAATAAATCTCCGTACGATTGGCTCCTATCTCAATGAAACAGACGTCTTTACCGTTACCGTTGGTGAAAATGAAATCCAAATTGTCTATCTGGCGAATGAAGAGATTATTGCGCTCTATAATGGTGAAATTATCGCGCGGAAGCCAATTCACCGGCAGCCACTTGCTGAGGAACACGAGCTCACCTTTACCGCCAAGGAACAAGGACGCGAGCGAATCTATCGCGTGGTAATTTACTGCACTCACGGCACAGCGTACGGACTGTACTGTTCGATTTACCGTCAGGGAAAATTGATTTTCGGGAAGGAAAGTACGGCTTCGAAAGCAGTTTGGTATGTAATCGGCGGCTTCTTTATCATGCTGATAGTGCTTGAACTGCTGAGTCGGTAAGATTTTTAACGCGAAGGCGCAAAGGTCGCAAAGATATCTCTGCACCTCTGCGCCTTTGCGTTAAAAACGGAACTTGCTGAGGAATGGCACGCTGATTTTTTTATGATTTCTTATGATGTTCGCTGATACAATCATCTTCAAGCATACTAGATCCATCCAGCCATGACTTTTTTTAACGCAAAAGGCGCAAAGGTCGCAAAGATTTCTCTGCACCTTCGCGCCTTTGCGTTAATAACTGAACTTGCTGAGGAATGGCACGTCGATTTTGACGATAATCATGATGTAATCAACAGCATCAGCGCGCCGGTACACATGCATCAGTTCCCTCAATCATTGGCTGTGTGGCGATTTCTTCGTAATATTGCGCTTGATGTATTCATTCAACTACTACTATCATAATGACATATCATAATACTATACTCGAACTTATCGGCAATACGCCGCTCGTAAAACTGAACACAATGGCCGCCGGTATCGAGGCAACCGTGCTCTTAAAATTAGAAAGCCGGAACCCGGGAGGTTCGGTCAAAGACCGCATCGGAATCTCGATGATCGAAGCCGCCGAACGTGAAGGACGCCTCAAGCCGGGTGGACTCATTATCGAGCCGACCAGCGGGAATACCGGTATCGGCATCGCCCTCGTCGCCCGCCTGAAGGGCTATCGGTGTTTGTTTGTGATGACCGATAAAGCATCCGGCGAACGTGTGAAATACCTCAAAGCGCTCGGCGCCGATGTGCTCGTCGTGTCCTCTGCCGCAAAGTCTAATTCCCCCGAATACTATTTCAATACCGCGCAACGCCTTGCGGCTGAATTGCCGAATGCGATTATGCTCAATCAATATGATTTTTATGCGAATCCTGCCGCGCATGAACGCACAACCGGACCCGAAATCTGGCGCGATACCGACGGTAAAATCACTCACTTTATCAGCGGTATCGGGACAGGCGGTACTATAACCGGGACGGCGCGATTCCTGAAGCAGCAGAACCCCGCGATTAAGGTCATTGGCGCTGATCCGACCGGTTCGTCGATTAAGACATTCAAGGATACCGGACGCCTCGTCGAAGCCCTGCCGTATCTCGTCGAAGGAGTCGGACAGGAACGTATCCCCGGGAATTTAGACCTCTCGCTCGTCGATGAAGTGATGAATATTACCGATAAAGAGTCCTTCATGACCGCCCGCCGCCTCGCCCTCGAAGAAGGCATTTTCTGCGGAGGTTCGTCGGGAATGAATGTGGCAGCCGCCCTCAAAGTAGCGAAATTACTACCCAAAGAATCGGTGGTGGTGGCGATTATCTGCGACACGGGCGAACGCTATCTTTCAAAACATCATTCGGATGAGTGGTTGAAAGAAAAAGACTTACTCGACCTCGACGTGTCGCTCAAGATGGCAGTCGCCGGTAAATCAGTCAGCAAGAATATTCCTCCCATCGTGTCCGTCGCGCCAAGCCATACCGTCGAAGAAGCACTCAAACTCATGAGCAGTTTTGAAGTATCCGAATTACCTGTTGTCGAACATGACAAAGTCGTCGGCGCCGTTCGCGAGAATAAACTCATGGCGAAAGTCATTGAGAATCGTGAGGCAATGTCACTTCCGGTGCGGGAGTTAATGGAAGAACCAATGCCCGTTCTCGACGCAAGTGAAGATATTCAGGTCGGAATTGCAACGCTAAAACTACACCCCGCGATCGTCGTTCGTGAGTTCGGACGTCTGATTGGTGTGCTTTCACGGCATGATGTGCTTGGGTATTTGTGAGGTAATGGAAATTATTTTTCCCTCAAAACAATCTATTCTTTATAAAACTTCGTATTTGGCTATAGGAGAAATCCCTTGTTCCCATTTCTACTCTTATCATGGCTTGCCAAAAGTGGCACGGAGGAAGACAACGACCTTCTTCTCGAAGTAGCCGCGCAGAATGAAGACGCGCTCGGAACGCTCTATGACCGCTATGCGAAAGTACTGTATAGTATCATACTTGCGATTGTGAAGAATCCCGAGGACTCGCAGGATTTACTCCAAGAGATTTTTGTGCAGGTATGGCAAAAAGCGGCGGCGTTTGATGTGTCCAAGGGGAATGTCTATTCCTGGCTCGTGGCGCTCACCCGTAATCGTGCGATTGATCGTATCCGGTCGAAAGGATTTCGGGAGCGCAAGCAGGAAAATTATGACTATGATATTGATTTAATCGACGCGCAATGCTTCCCCACACCGCTTGATGCGGTGCTCGTGAGCGAACGTGAAGACCTTGTACGTAAGGCGTTTGGGCAGATTAGTCCGGAACAGCAAGTCGTGCTTTCGATGGCATATAATGAAGGGTATTCACAGTCGGAAATTGCTGATTTATTAAAAATTCCACTAGGAACAGTCAAAACGCGGACGAGACAGGGAATGATTACATTGCACCAATTATTATTAGGAGAATTCTCTCGATGAAACCTGAACAAATAGAATTTTTAGATCAATGTGCAGCATTTGTAACCGGTGGGCTCACTCCCCAAGAATCGGAAGTTTTTGCCAAATTTCTCGCTCATACCGATGAAGCGCGCAGGCGCGATTACAGCAAGCTCGTCTGGGCTGCCGCACATTTAGCGAGCATTGTACCGCAGCACACGCCACCGGCGCATGTCAAGGAGAGCTTGATGAGTCGTATCCGCGCCGAGAAACAGAAAGCACTTGAGCAACCGCAGGAAAAGAAAAAAGAGTTTTACTCCCTCCGCGAACATGAAGGTGAGTGGTTCCCGCATCCCATCGCCGCCGAAATCAAAGTGAAAGTACTCGCCATTAATCAAGAAGCAGGCTATGCAACAATCATCATCGACGTTCCCCCGGGAGTGAAATATCCCGAACACCATCATCATGGCGCCGAGGAATGCCTCGTGCTCTCGGGCGACCTGCATGTAGGCGGCGACGTGCTCGGTCCGGGCGACTTCCATCATGCCGATGCGCACAGCGATCATGGCGTACTATCGACGATTCATGGAGGGAGGGCGGTGCTGGTGGTGGATATTGAGGATATATTGTAAGCACAGATAAAGAACGTAGTTAAAGGTAAGTACCTCTACAAATATATAATCAATGCCATGCAGAATGAATTCTGCATGGCATTTTTTTTGTCCCCCGAGCCCCTCGCTTCTTTTGCTACTGCGGCTCTGTTGGTCAAGTATGAACCTTCGGTTCGTCAAGCATGAACACTGAGAGCATCACTCGGAAGTGATACCCTCAGAAAAATTTCTGCAATCCGATTCATACGATACCTCGTATAATGCTTCAACAAGAGCTTCAACGCTCGATTACTTATTCTTACTTTTTTATTTTGAGGTATTTATGAATTTGTTCTCTAATAAATGGAACAAACGTGCGCTTGTCGCACTCGGGATGATCGCAGCGACCGCACTCGTGGTGGCGTCCTCGCACCGCGAAGCACCCCTTATCAGCAACGATCCGCTTGCTGACAACACTGATCTCTATGCATTCCGCTGTCCGGATGATACAAACTCGATAGCGATTATTGCTAATTATATCCCCTTCGAACTCCCCGAAGGTGGACCCAACTACGCATCCTTCGGTGAAAATGTCCGCTACGAAATCCATGTCGATAACGATGCCGCAAAAGTCGGCGATGAAATTACCTATCGCTTCACCTTCAGCAAGGTCAACGAAGACCCTACGACGTTTTTTAATATCCGCCTTGGCAAAGAAAACCTCAAAACATCCTACATGTGCGAACGCTCCATCGACGGCGGACAAACTTTTACAACCATTGTTACGAATGGCGTCGTGCCTCCTCCGAATATCGGACCACGTTCTATCGAAGGCGCTGCGGGATTGAACAAAAGCTATTCTTCCCTCATGACAAGTGCAATTACCACAGCTACTTCCGGCGAAACTGTTTTCTGCGGTCCTGTTGACGATCCATTCTTCGTCGATCTCGGCGGTATTTTTGACCTCGGTCAAACCCGCAAAAAAGGTGGCACCGGTGCCGATAAATCACGCGATGGTGTAGCAGGATTTAACTGCCATACGATTGCGCTGAAAATTCCGATTGCCACACTTCAAAAAGATAAAAAACCCGTTTCCATGGCAAAAAATATTCTTGATGGTGACTTTGTTATTGGCGTATGGGCATCTGCATCACGTCCGAAAATCACCACCCTTCGCACCGATGGCGCCAAACCAGACGTGAGCGGCGAATGGATACAAATCTCCCGCATCGGAATGCCGCTGACCAACGAAGCAGTGATTCCCGTCGGCGACAAAGACCGCTGGAATTCGGGTTCGCCATACGACAACGCACGTGAACTTTCCTACGCGAAATACTTCGTCAATCCTGAGCTTGCACTCTATATGGACGATAGTCAATTCGGCGCAGCTGTGCCTGCTCTTGCTCCTCTTCGCATACAATCTAAATCATTAGGTTCGTTCGACTTCCGCAATGGCAAAGATGGTCTTTATGCTTTAAAAGCTACCAATGGCGGCGCAGGCGGCGCATTGGATACGAATCTCTTTGGTAATATTCTCTTGCAACCTAAATCCCCTCGTTCAGTCGATTTGCTGCCAATCTTCTACACCGGCGCGCCGAATCTCAAGCCATATCAATTAGCGACCGGTAAGAACGGTAATCCGCTTGCCGAAGGTAAGCCGTTTATCAATAATTTCCTGCCGTCACTCTGTGATGAATTGCGCCTCAATATGGCAGTGCCTCCTACTCCGCGTGACAGCAAAGACTTCTCGACGCTCGGACTTATCCAAGCTGCAGTGTTAGGTCTGACCGACCCACGCTTTAATGCTGATGCATCACTTCAGGCAATTCCCAATATGGATGGTTTTCCGAATGGTCGCCGCTTAGAAGATGATGTGACCACCATCGAACTCCAAGCCGTCTCCGGCGCGGTGCTCGCAGCAATTGGCTTGTGGTATGATGATTATGTACCTGGTCAATCCCCTGTGACGCCAAATCTTTTGAGTGTACTCTCTTACAATGCCGGTGTGGATAAAAACGACAAGCCGTTTGTGATGCAATTCCCCTACATGGCAGAGCCGCACAGAGGATATGATTACACCAAGAAGCTCACAAGCAGAGTGAACGAAGGTGATGCGAACATTCAAGGTATCGGTATTGCACCTCCGGCAGGATTCTTCATCGGTTCGAACTACCCAAATCCTGCTACGGCATCTACTTCCCTGCGTTTCCACGTAGCTGAAAGCGGACGTGCAGAAGTGAAAGTATTCGACACCCGCGGCGCGCTCGTCAGCGTTCTTTTCGATCAAAACGTAACATCCGGTGATTATGACGCAGCTTGGATTACGTCCTCATCGTTAGAAGGCGCGTACATGGTTTCGCTACAACTTGGCGGACGTCAAATAGCATCCACCAAAATCATCGTTTCCCGGTAATTCCCCTCCTCATCGGCAATACCTCTCTCTTCGACTGATCGTCGGGGAGAGAGGGGAAGCCGGACGGGAAGAACCCACACCCTGCCCTCTCCCAAGAGAGGGTAAGATCTGGACAATCAATTACTTACCAACTAAAGTCCCCTCTCGGGAGGGGATTTAGGGGTGGGTTAGCAGACGTATGATATAATTACCAACAACATCTGACATAAAATTCCTAAAAAATCATCAGTTAATTCTTCATAAATCTCCTATGAAAACTCTCCTCCTCCTTCTCATCCTCACTCTCGCGCTTGGCGCATGTTCGAAAGCACCGTGGAAATCATTCGCTCCTGCCGAACTCAAACAGCGCCGCCCGGGATTATACGCCGAAGACTTCGCCGCGCAACAGAAAAAATACGCGGACGCTGTTGCCTCGATCAAAAACAAACCCGAGGAAATCAAGCCGTACTGCGCACTTGCAAAGGTATTTATGTACGAGGCGCGCGTGACGGGCGAACATCCCTATTACTACCCTGCGGCGCTTGCTTGTTTAGACGAAGCAATTGCAAAGGACAAAGAGCATCCGGAAGCGTTGATTCTCAAGACGAGCGTCCTGCTCTCGCTCCATCATTTTGGTGAGGCGAAAGAACTTGCGCAGCATATCAGCAATACGAGCATCGGCGCCGCTTCGGTCTATGGCATGCTCTGCGATGCGAATGTCGAGCTTGGGAATTACACCGAAGCGGTGCAGGCGGTCGATAAGATGATGAATCTCCGTCCGGGTCTCGAAGCATATGCCCGTGCATCGTATTTACGTGAAATTACCGGTGATACCGAAGGCGCAGTCGAAGCAATGAAGCTCGCCGTGCAGGCAGGTCTGCCGGGAACGGAAGATGCCGCATGGACGCGTATCACGCTTGGCAATCTCTTCTATCATCAGGGGAACATTGCCGAGGCAGAGGCGCAGTATTCGATGGCGCGGATGGAACGTATCAATTATCCGTTTGCTCTCGCAGGACTAGCGATGATTCACAAAACCCGTCATGAATTTGATGCAGCATCGGCGCTTCTCGACAGCGCAATTACAATGATACCGGAAGTAGCATTTTATGAGAAAAAAGTTGATGTAGAAGCAGAACGCGGGAATAGAAAAGCGGTTGATTCTTTACTGACAATTATTCGCACAATGCTCGATGAAGATGAGCATGCAGGACACATCAATCACGCAGAACGTGCGATTCTTTATGCAAAACATTCCTATAGAAATGAAGACGCGCTCATGCATGCCGAGCTTGAAATCAAGCTTCGTCCGAACAACATAACCGCCCAATATGCAATGGCTTATACCCTCTTTCGCAACCAACGCTATCAAGAGTCAAAAGAATACATCACCAAAGCGCTGCGGTTGAATTCGCAAGATGCCGACATGCTGCTTCTCGCCTCACGTATAGCTCAAAAATTGGGTAATTCCACCGAGCATGCGAAATATTCGATGCAGGCGAAATCGGCGAATCCGATGGTCGTGGCTACTAACTAATTCTATACGCCTACAGGTGATTTTTAACGCAAAGGCGCAGAGGTGCAGAGATGTCTTTATGTGCTTTGAGATGTTTCGTTGAAAATCAATTTTTAACACAAAGTACGCAAAGATAAGCCACAAAGAACACGATAGATACCGCATTTTCGGTGCTTATAATTACTACTTGTTTGTCACGCTTGATAGCAATGAATCTCTGCGTTCTCTGCGACTTTGCGTTAAAAAAACTATACTTCAATTATTCGACAATTTATTAACACCTCATATTCGTTAATTCCATGAAAATTCTCTTCCTTGTTTTCCTTTTGACCTGCGCGGCTGCGAATGCTCAATCACCGAGCAAGGGAACAGCGAGTGGAACGAAAAAAAGCGACACCACTAGCTTTAAAGCAGAAGACGTTATTATTCAAGCAGATAGAATATATTCGGCAGCGTCGGATCATCTCTTCCGCAAGCAGAATTTACAGCTTTTGCCCCGCAATTCGGCGCAGGATATTCTGCGGATTGTGCCCGGACTCGTCACCGCACAGCATGCAGGCGGGGGCAAAGCAGAACAAATCTTCCTTCGGGGATTCGACTGCGACCATGGCACGGATGTCAATATTAATGTCGATGGCGCGCCGGTCAATATGGTGTCGCACGGGCATGGACAAGGGTATGCCGATTTGCACTTTATTATTCCCGAAACAATCGAGCATGTCGAGGTGATGAAGGGTCCGTACGCAGCACGCAATGGCGATCTGACGACTGCCGGTGCCGTCACTTTCCGCACAGCCGACACGCTTCCGAATAGTATTGCGAAGCTTGAGCTTGGTTCGTTTAAGACCATGCGCGGTCTTGCTTTATGCACGACATCATTTGGTACATTAAAAAGTTATGGCGGTGTAGAATACTTCTCCACCCGCAATTTTTTCGACGCACCGCAGGATTTTATTCGCATGAATTATATCGGAAAAGTATTCGCGCCTCTGACGGAGAATTCCACCCTCAGCGCTTCTGTCATCGGTTTTACTTCATCGTGGAATGCCAGTGGACAAATTCCCGAACGTGCCGTCGAGAGCGGGCTCATCAGCCGATACGGCACGATCGACCCGAATGAAGGCGGTAAGACAAGTCGCACTTCCGCCCTGCTTGCATTCGAAACGCAGGGTAGTGAACCCGTAAAAATCAATGCTTCATTTACACGGTATCAGTTTCAATTATATAGTAATTTCACGTTTTTTGCTAATGACTCCGTGCGCGGTGATATGATCGAGCAAACCGATAATCGTTCGGTGTTTTCCCTTCGCGGTGAGAAAAATTTCTTTACGCTCGCCGGTGACATCGGCATGAAAACGACGCTCGGCGGTGATGTTCGGTATGATGATATTCACACTGCGCTCTACCATGATACGGCAAGAGTACGGCTGGAGACAACGCGGGATAATGCGATACGACAGACGAATCTGGGAGTCTTTGCCGAACATTCTTTTCTCTTCTCGAACTTCAGCTTGCAGTTCGGCGTGCGCGGCGATTACATTGGCTTTGATGTTGATAATCTCATGGAAGGCGTTTCGGGTTCGGAGGGAATTTCACAGCAATTCCTCGTGTCACCAAAATTCAATGCATCCTGGAATCCAAGCTCGACGACAACGCTCTTCTACAACTTCGGTCTAGGTTTTCACTCGAATGACGCGCGGGTCGCGGTCAGCGTTCCGACGGGAAATACACTCCCCCGCGCGTACGGTTCAGAAATAGGCGCACGCTGGTCGGATGAAACCATTACCATTTCAACTGCTTTATGGATATTAGACTTAGAACGTGAATTTATATGGGTAGGCGATGAGGGCACGACGGAGGAAAGCGGACGTTCGCGCAGGTTCGGATTGGATATAGAGGCGAGGTATCGCGCTGCATCATGGCTGACGGTCGGTTCTGAAGTCACTATTTCCCGCGGTCGCCTTCTCGATCTGCCGCAGGGGAGTAATTATATTCCGCTTGCGCCCAATGTCACGCTCACGTCGTATGCATCCATAACCACCGATATATTCACGTCATCGCTTCGCTTACGTCATATCAGCGACCGTCCGGCGAATGAAGATAACTCATTGACAGCACTTGGCTATACGATCGTCGATGCCACGGCACAAGTACAGCTGTCAAGGACAATAGACCTCACCATTCAATGCGAAAACATCCTCAATTCCGAATGGCGGGAAGCGCAATTTGACACTTCAAGTCGTTTGCGTTCGGAGGCAAATCCCGTCTCGGAAGTGAATTACACACCGGGAACAAGACCCAGCATCCGGGCAGGAATAAGCATGAAATTCTGAGGTTTCCTCTTGTCCGCAGGCGCACTATGCGAGTGTCTTGCGTATATTTGCAGGTAGCTGTTCCATATTCCATCGTCCGTATGCTTCTTCGTTCTCCTTTTGCGCTCATCTTCATCGCTTCGCTTCTCGCCGGCTGGCTCACATCCTGCAACAGCAATATGATTACCAATCCAAATGATATCGTCTTCCCTGACTCGAACGTGAGTTATCAGAATCATGTGCAGCCCCTGCTCAGTCTGAGCTGCGCCTATACCGGTTGCCACAATGACGAGACCGCCGCTGCTAACCTCAAGCTCACCAATTACTTCGCTCTCTTTCAGCATGCAGGGCTCGTCGTCCCGCTCAAGCCCGACAACAGCACGCTCATTCAGACGCTCGAGGGCACGCTCCCCCACCGCGCCACCTATTATCAGAATGCCACCGACGCCCAGAAAAAAGGCATGCGCCTGTGGGTGAAGGAAGGCGCGAAGAATAATTAATTTTTAGATTTCCACGGCGGTAGAGAGGCGAAGGGGATTGAAGGGACAAAGGAACAGGAGGTGGGGAGTAATTCAGATAATTAATTCTACGTGCAGATAATTTTAAGTCCTAAGAAGGTCACACAATCCACCGATTCGGCGGCATCGTTTCATCAGTTTGCGTTGAGGAGCGGTGACAATCACAAGCCGGATTGCATATTTTTTATCGACAGCTTCATCTTACTATGTATTTTTCTTGGAAATATGTAAATTTGCATATAGTTAATTGATATTGAATTTCAGAATAAGATGAGGTCGTGATGCATACAATAGCTCGTACTTTGTTGAAAACGGCTCTGGAACTGTGCTGTTTGGTTGGTTTAGTGGTCATTTTGGGGTGTGCTTCGAATGTCGTTGCACCGTTTGTCACCGGAGATGTGGCAAAGGATGCCTTTCGGATTACACCTTCAGGAGGAACCGGCAAGATATATCTTTTGAGTAATACTACCGTTCCCCTCTCTTTTACGGCAGCAGGCACAACGACCTATCAGGTAGCCATGGGAGGCACCAATGATACATCGGGAACAATGAATGAATATGAAGCCACCTCGTGGAGTATTGTTCAATCACCCGACATGCTCCCGTCAGGATGCACAATTACCTTTAATCCTGTGCAGTTAGACAATTCTACCGGCACAACGACCATGTCTGTTCACCTCGACCCGACGGTGGTGAACGGCAGCTATACCGTTACGATTCAGACCGACAACTCCCTCTACAATGTGCCGAAAACCATTCGGCTTCAACTCACCATTGCCATCGCTCCGCCGACGCTGCCATGGGACGACGTAACTCCCTCGAATACCCTTGCCACGCTCAATGGAGTTGGCTTCGCAACGCCACTCGTCGGAGTTGTGGTCGGCGATAAAGGCACAATGCTCCGGACAGCAGATGGAGGACTTCGCTGGCAGACGATTATCCTATCAACGTCCAAAGACCTACGTGACGTCCAGTTTGTTAATTCTATGGTAGGATTTGCAGTTGGGAAAGATGTCTTCCTAAAAACTACCGATGGTGGCAATCATTGGTTCGAAACAAATAGTACTCTTACAGGCGACTTCAAGGGATTATGTGCAATAGATACAGGCTCAGTATTTATCTATGAAGGAAAACTGAGCGGTAATAGAGTATTCTCGACCACCAATTCCGGAGAGATGTGGAAGTTAGTCGGTACGTTTGGTCCTATCTATAAAATAGTAATGCCAAGCAGCACCAATGGTATTTTGATCAGCGGCCCAAGTAATGGCGCATTTACCCAACTCTACCGTTCGAGCGATGGTGGCACATCTTGGGAATTAGATCCTACACGTATCGAACCCGGCATACTGGATATTTACTTTACCAAAACAGGGAAAGCATATGGATGTGGATACGGATCTTCAATTTACACTTCTACCAATAGCGGCTCGACGTGGAGTATGAGTACTGTCAATGGTGATATTTCGGATAATTTGTACGGACTCTCTTTCTCGGGTTCACACGGCATAGCCATTGGTTCGTTAGGATCTATCGCACGTACGACTGGATCAGGATGGAACTCGGAAAAAAGCGGTGTCAGCTATTATCTCTCTAAAGTCTCTGTTATCAACGACTCCAATGCCGTCGCCGTCGGCTACGGATACCGTCCGGGTAGCAGCGCCTATTCAGGGGTAATTATTAGGCGCAAGTAACATTCTATCCAAGTAGTTATAATTTTTATTGAAGTGGCAGGAATCTACCGAAGAGTCCTGCCACTTTGTATTTCTCCCCACCCAAGCCGCCCAAACACCTCCTCCACCTCACGTTCAATCCGCGTTTTGAGCAAAATGACTTCGCTCGTTGTCGGATGACAAAAGCTAATCTCCAGCGCGAATAGAAGCAATCTATTCAGCCCGAATTCCTTTCGCCACAACGCATTATGCCGACCATCGCCGTAGCGGACATCGCCGATAATCGGATGTGAAATATGCGAACAGTGCCGCCGGATTTGATGTCGGCGACCGGTGACCGGCCGCGCTTCCAGCAAGGAGTACCGCGAGGTAGGATGCTTGCCCATGCTGTGGGGAAGTTCAACTTCCTCAAGCGATGTATAGTGCGTTTCCGCGTAATCGTCATTCTCCATAGTGCCGCTTGTAACTGTTTGTGATTCTGAAAGATAGCCGCGTACGACACACCAGTATTTTTTATGTACTTCCCGCCGGATGAATTGTTCGCCCAGCGCACGGGCTGCATCGGGATTCTTCGCATAGAGCACAATTCCCGATGTCGCACGGTCGATGCGGTGCACGGGAGCGAACCACGCGCCGGGGAATTCTGCCTGCAAGACGTCGAGCACGGACTCCTCACCACGCGAGAATTCACTCGGATGCACATGGATGCCACTCGGCTTGTGAATCGCAAGAAGGGTATCATCTTCAAAGAGAACGGGAAATTTCATAGTTTTTTCGAAAGGTCGGAGGATATGAGTAAATTGCATGCTATGCGCACAGACAGACTATTCAAAAATAACACATACCACTCTCTATGCCTCCATCAGGAATTCAGGAAGAACACACAGCACGCGCCGCAGCAGCCGAAGGAAACACCGGACTAGCGGCGGAATATTTCCGTCAAGCTGCTGAAAAAGCAGAGCTTACCGGTACGGACAGCGAACGTATCATCCGGCTCTGGCGCGACTGTGCCGAACACTTCTACCTCACATTTCAATTCTCCGACAGCATTAGTGCCGCAGAAAAAGCACTTGCTTGGGCTACTAAAACCCATCATCAGCGCGAAGAATGCCTTGTTCATTTGCAGATATCACATGTTCTGCAAAATATCGGCGACCTGCGTAACAGTTTGGAAGAAATACAACTTGCTTATACCCTTGCCGAAAAGCTCGGTGATGAACAATTAACCGTGAAGGTGAAATTACTCTGGGGAAATTATTACCGTCACACCGAAGACGCCGAGCCGGCGATCGCCCTCTACCGGGAAGTACTCGCCTATCATGAACGTATGGAGGATAGATTATCGATCGGCGGGACATGTCTCAATCTCGGTACTGTCCATGAAATTAAAGCAGATGCGGAGAATGCGGAGTTCTACTACCGCCGCGCACTCGGAATTTTCAAAGAATTGAATGAATCAGCATTGGTCGTCAAAACGCAGTATTTTCTTGGTGCAATGCTCGAAGGTTCCGGCGTGAATCCAAGCGAAGGCATCGCGTTGCTGATGGAAGGTTTAGCCGGCAGCATCGCGCGCTCGCTGACGTATGAAGAATTCGGCATCCGCCTGCAACTCGGTGATATATATGAACGCAGCGGTGACGACATGCGCGCCGAAGAGGAATTTTTAAAGGCAAAATCACTCGCCCGCGGTGAGTCGTCAACGCAGGATATGCGCACGATTCTCCTACGCCTTGCCGGTATCGAAGAGCGGCGTGGGAATATCGCAAAATCTCTTGAGTATCATAAGCAGATGATGGAGATAATTATTCAATTTGAACGTGAAGCGCAGAAGCGGCGCGCGATTGAACATGAAATACAGCTCCACCGCCTCGAAGAACGTCGCAAAAATGAACTGTTGGAACGAGAATTACACACCAAAATGCGCCTGAATGAAGCGGCTGCGTTCTATGCCCGCGAACGTGAACACTTCCTCTCCTCTCTCGATAAACGCCTCGAACGCATCGGCGGCATGGTAAGTAAAAAAACGCTGAAAGTAGTCCATAACCTGCGGTCCGAAATCAATGAAATGGTCACCTCCGGCAAGGATTGGACGGATTTTGAACAGGGTTTTCTTGCCGCCCACAGCGAACTCGAACAGAAATTATTCCATCAATTTCCTGCACTTACCGCAACCGAACGGAAAGTGTGTATTCTCCTGAGAGCAGGCCGCTCGACGAAGGAGATTGCGCGATTGCTTCACATCTCACCCGATACTGCCGATACGCATCGTACGCGTATTCGGAGGAAATTGGGACTGCAATCCGGACAGTCGATTGCGTCTGTGTTGGCAGGATTGTAGTCAATTCCAAGCAATTATTGGTCTCTGACAATTTTGTGGTGATGATTTGGTTGGTCGTAGGGGCGAATTGCATTCGCCCCTACGACCAAAATTCTATGTTCCACAACAACTGTCAGAGATCTGTAATTTTCCATGACTATACAGGAAAAATACAGGATAAAAATGTGTCACGATTGGGGCGGATATTGTGTCTTTACTCCTGAGGCGGCGATGAGAACGAATCGCCGAAATTCTATACAATCTATTCCGAGGAGTATTTATGAACATTCTACGACCACTCATCGCGCTCATCGCCGTACTGGTACTGAGCTTTTTACCGTCAAATGCGCAGCTAACCTTTGTACCTGAGTGGAAACTCGTCGGCAAGGGTAGTTTTGTCGCAAGTCATTGCTACAACAATTTAGCCGCCACCGACAAGCAGTATCTTGCGGTCGTTTCGTCCGACGCCGGATATGGCAATGCCGACGCTAACGTCGTCAAGCTCTCCGATGACAGCGGCGCATCGTGGCGGAATGTCCGCTCGGAGATGGGATTCAACATCGACTCGGTTCAACTCGGTAAATTCCTTCCCGGTTACTGGCTTAAACGTTTTTATTCCTCCGTTGCCCGACCTACCAAAGATCTCATTCTCGTGCTCGCCTCCGAGAGCTGGAAAGATGAGAAGAATCCTAATGCCGACTCCTACTACGGCACCTTATATCCCTATATTCTCCGTTCAACAGACGAAGGCAAGTCGTGGGAACGTATCGAAATCCAGACACCGGCCGTAACCTGTGACCGTAATATCTTAGCAATGGCAGATGCCTCTGTCGGCTACCTCACCTCCGGCGTTCCGGTTGGCTCGCCGGGCTATGCGCAACTCTACAAAACCACCGATGGCGGCAAGACGTGGAAGCCACAACAAACACCGTTCGACGGCGGTGATATTCTCGAGATGCAGGCATTGACGGCAACGCAACTCATTGTCAGTACGCAGCATACGGTGTATTTCACCTCCGATGGCGGTGCTACATGGACGGCGCGTGCTGCCATGAAAGACATGCAGCATTATTTCTTTACCGATTTCAAGACCGGCTATTGCACCGGTGGCAGCTCGAACGGCGTGGGCGATCAATATCGCACTGTGGCGTACAAAACGACCGACAGTGCCAAGACATGGATACGGATAATGGATACGCTGGGTCGCGGTGTGTCGGCCGGTGATGTGATTACGTTTTATAATGACCGGTACGGTTTACTTTTCGCGCGGGATGACTACTGGATGACCCGTGACGGCGGGACGACGTGGTCGCTCTATCCGTGGCCGTATGGGTCTGGATATCGCGCCACACCGAGCAAAGCGCTGGCTATGATTGACACCAATCGATTCTTCGGTATGACGGGTAATAATATGTTCTTTGCCACCGGAAATAATCTGCTCGCGCCGCCGGTATTGGCATTTGAGAAGCAGTCCACGCTTTATTATACCTTGCGCTGGAACAGCATCGTAGGAGCCAAGCGCTACAGAGTACAAGTAGGGAAAGAAGTGCCTGAATTTAAAATTAATTACATCAATTATGATATCTTCGACACGCCGAAGAAATTCCTTGATACGATTCTGACGGCGACCGAACTTGCCTTGCCGGAATGCACCTACGGCATGTATTATTTTGCGCGTATTATGGCTATCAGCGACACGCTCCGGGGTGAATGGTCTGCTCCGGCATTAGCGATTATTCCCGACAAGCCGAAGCTGCCGTATCTCAATCAGCCCACGCCGATTGCGCCGGTGAAGGATAGTGTTCTTCCGTCAACAAGGGTCACCTTTCATTGGAAAAAAGACGACCGTGCGACGCATTACCGCGTGCGTATTACGACGATTGGGAATTTTCCGCAGGCATTTGATGATGCTCCGGCGCATAATTTTCATCATATTACCGCCGACTCACTGACGGCTGATTTGCTGCCGAATACCACCTATTATTGGTTTGTCATTGCCTCAGCGCCGGATTACGACTCGACGGGTTCGCTCTCGGCATCCTTCAAGACCGGTGCGACGAGCGCCGTTGACGAAAGTGATGTACAGGCCGCCCCCGAACAGCATCTTCTGCTATCGCCGCAGCCGGTGAATGATATTCTACAGATTCACGGGGATTTTCTTCCAACTGATATCGTCGAGATTTATTCCGTACTCGGGAATAAAATTTCGGAATACCCTTATTCCGCATACTACGATATAAGTAGTTTATTATCAGGATGCTACATCCTGCACATCGGTACAAAGTCAGCACTTTTTACTAAACTGTAGTAGTCTTTATTTCACTTTCCATTCAATATATTAAAGGAACAATCATGAAAAAGTCTCACTCCTTCGCCGTGCTTCTTGCACTCCTTGTGTTTGTCAATTCTTTTACTCTGCTTGCCGGTAACGCCTGGCAAAAATTACAATTGTCTCCTGATGAATTCTTCACGCATACGTATTTTAGTTCACCGGACATCGGCTGGATCGTGGGTTTCAACGGCGCTATCTACGCTACGCAGAATCATGGTCTCACCTGGCAAAAGCAGCACAGTGGAACGACCCAAGCGTTGACAGGTGTCTATTTTACAGACCCATTCAATGGATGGATTACCGGCGATTCCGGACTCATCCTTACGACTACCAATGGCGGTAAAACGTGGTCGCAGCGGCCAACCGGCACAGTAAGTATGCTTAATGCCATTGTGATTCTCCCCGATGGAGTCGGCTGGGCAGTGGGAGCAAATGGAACTATCCTCAAGAGTGAAGATCATGGCGCTACCTGGCAGTCGCAGACAAGCGGACTCACGGTTGATATTGAAAACATGTCTTTTGTCGGCACAAAGGGCTGGGCTGTAGCCGGAGGAGTAATTCTCAGTACCAATGATGGCGCCGGCTGGACAATTTTACAGCAGAAGATCACCTCTTACATCAGTGATATATATTTTGCTGATAGTCTGCATGGATGGTACAGTACGCTCGTCGGTGAAATATTTCACACCTCCGACGGTGGACTCACATGGGAGGCACAAGAAAGTGGATTACCACATGTAATTGGCACAACAAAGCGACTCTACAGCATTCAATTTGTCAATACCGGCGTGGGTTGGGCAGTTGGCGAGCTTGGCATCATCCTGCATACCACCAATGGAGGAGCAACATGGACCCAAGAAACAAGCACCACCACTGTGACGCTCTATTCTGTATGCGGAGTAAGTGCTACATCTTGCTATGCCGTTGGTGCTCAGGGGGTTGTTGTATCAACAACTCCTCCCTCCACAGTTGAGAACGACCGCAACTTTCCATCACCGGATGAGATTCGACTCATTCCTAATCCTTCGAATGGCCGTGTGGCGATACAGGGTAATTTCTCCGAAGATGCGCTCGTGACAATCTATTCGCTTACCGGCGTACAACTTCTGGAATTCAGGCGATACGATACTACTGCACTGAATTTCTTGGCGGTTGGCGTGTATATCGTCAGAATTGGCAATCAATCTACCGTACTGGTGAAGCAGGAATAATCACGGAATATAGTATGAATAAACACAAAGCCCTTCGAGAGTATCCTCTCGAAGGGCTTTGTGTTTTTATCGCCCGGAATACAAGCGAAGGAATTTCTATCTTATTTCACCACTTCAAGGCGGCGGGTCAGCGTCACTTTAGGCGTTGTAAGTGTGTAGAAATACACGCCATTCGGTATAGTTTCGAGTCCGATGGATGTGCTGTGTTCACCGGCTGATAAGAGTCCGAGATTGCTTGTCATCAGCGTTCTGCCGAGAAGGTCTGTGAGCGTGAGTGTAGCATTTGTTTCTTCAGGAAGAACGAATGCGACCGATGCCTGAAGCGTGGCTGGATTAGGAATACTTTGTCCGAGTTGATAGCCAAATTCATTATTTTCAGCCACATCGGTCGAGCGGATAACGACCATTCTTGTTTTGGCAATCGTGGTGTCGCATTCATTGATGACGAGGCATTCATACGTTCCGGAGTCGGCTATTACAACGTCTTTCTTTGTGTATTGCGGCGTAAATACTCCGTCTAATATCTTACCGTCTTTGCGCCAGCGATATTGAAGCGGACGCTTGCTAACTGCAGAAACGCCAAGGTAAATCGTTCCTCCGGTTTTCACGGTATCGAGCGCTTTATGCTGCGCGACGATGCTTGGTTTGGGAATTAACCGCACTTCGGTCATCGACGTATCGCTGCTGCAGAGGGTCGATACGATACACATGACATGCACGGTCGTATCGTTGAGACCGGAGGCCAGTAGTTTTCCGGTGAGATTTTTCCCTTTACTTGCTGTATCAAGAACGCCATTTTTCATCCAGCGATAGGTCACACCGACGGAATCCATAGGTTCGACGCTTAGATTATAGGAGGCGCTTGCACATACCTCAATCACCGCTTCGGGACGAGTCTTGAATTGTGCCTTGGTAACTACCTGCAAATATACAACCTTCGCATCTTGTCCATTAATTGAAGGGGCAGAGACTTGGAGAGTATATTCACCTTGATCGGCTTTAGATACAGAACTAATTGTCCATGAAGTCTGAGTAGGATTACTGTATTTAGCGCTGGCTACAATCGGCTTGCCATTGCGCATCCATTGATAGGTCAGGGGGGTGCCGGCAGGAATAACCGAAATCGCCGAACCTGGAGTAAACATTTGTGCCGTTTGTCCTTCGCAGACAGTGACGGTATCTCTTCTGAACGGTCGGATTTCAATCACACCATAGGCGACTCGTGTCGTACGGGTAGTGGCAGTGCCGCAGGGGAGTGAACCTGAAATAACGCAGTAATAGTTCGACCCGGCATCACTGACCTTGAAATCACGAATAATAAGTGTAGCTTCTTGCGCGCCACTGATACGGACAGAATTTTGTATCGGAGTCGTGCCGCGATACCACTGAAATTTATGGCTATCGGTACCGATGACATCGACGCTGATTTTAGCCGTTGAGCCCTCGGCGGCAGTCATATCTTCCGGCTGCTTCACAATCTGAATCGGAGGCGTCACGAATACCGTGGCGATACGGGTCGTCGATGTACCGCATGGTCCGAAGCCAACGACATTACAGGTATAGAAGCCGGAAGTACCGGTCGTCACATTGCGGAGAGTAAGAATACGCTCGGTCGCGCCTAAAATATCGGCTCCGTCTTTTTGCCATTGATAGCGAACTACATTGCCCGAGGAGCGTACGACGAGAACGATAGAATCTCCGGTACAGGTGTTCTGCGAGAGTGGCTGTACGGTAATCGCAGTCGGCGTATAAGCGGCTGTTTTTCCTGTCGTTGCCGTTACATTTTGATGTTCGAAGTCGGTCAGTCTAAACACCAGCGACGTCGTCGAGTCCGTGATATCTCCCATTGCCCATGTATAGGCCTGAGCGAATCCGTTGGCATCGGTGACAATGGTCGAAAACGGTGAATTATTCCGGGAGTATTCGATCATCATTGATTGGATACCACGGGATACCCAGCGGATATTCGCACCGCTTCCCGTACAGTACTGTTCACCTCCAAGAGGCGATGTAATAATGAGTTGCGGCGTCTTGAAATCAATCGGCGTTGTCCCCGTGTTCTGACTCACGGTATTGACACCCGCCCACACACCGTCGATATCACTCCAGGCATTAATCAGCGTACCATCCATACGGCGCTGTTCTACGCGGCGGATACCGGTAGGTAAGTTGTTGGGAATAATCGTCGACCATGCACCGGAAACGCTTTCGAGATTAGCATAGTACGGTACGGTTGTACCCGCTGCGACCGTCGTGCCGTCATCCTGCACAAGAGCAGTAGCGATAGGATTACCGGTAGCGGCTGTATTATCAAAGAGCACAACATATGTTTTAGGAGAGAGCCCCGACTGCACATCCTGAATACCGGTGCCATTGGTCGAGAATGCACCGTATTCCAGGGTTTTGGTAGTCGATGTCGTATTAAAAGTATCGGCAGGAATGCCGGCTACCGGGGTATCGGTCATAATTATCCGCCAGTAAACGGAATTACCTTCGTTGAATGCCGCATTGCCCGATGGCAGCATATTCACCCACATCGTGAGAGAAGTCTGTCCGGCTGCGGTCGTGAAGGTCGAATAATCGGTAGCCGTTGAGAGTAGATTACGGTTACTATTCGATACATATGTTTGTGTCGTCGCATCATAATGCAGCGTCACACCGCCACCGATGGTATTTGCCTGCGTCGGCGATGTCACCGCACCGGTAAAGTAGCGATAGGTGGTATTTGGAATTAAACTGTCTAATTTAATAAGAGCAAACGCAGGAATACGCGTCGTGCTCGTGGCAGATTTCATGAATTTCGGGATCATGAGTTCGGTCATTGTCAGGCGTCCATAGACTTGAATCGACGAACTTTGCGCAAGCGGCAATCCGGTCGTAGTCGCCGAAAGCACGTATGTACCGGCGTTTGAGAAGGTCACATCAGTAAAGGTCGCCACTCCATTCACCAGCGGTTGGGTGAGCGTGCCACCGAGTGTACCGGCACCTGAAACCCTGGCAAGTGTCACACTACCGACATAGCTTGCATCGACGGAATTATCCGGCCGGCGCGCTTCCACGGTAAAGGTTCGGAATTTTTTGCCTGCATTGCCTGTCGTCTGTAAATTATTCATCACGGCAAGTGTAGCGCCTATTCCTACAGTAAATGGGGCACTTGTACCGATAGAGAGGAGATCGCCCGAGGTACGGGTAGCGGTAATCTGCACATTGGTTTCGGGCTTGTTGTAGGTAATTCCCGAGACAACAACCGAACTGCTCCCGGCAGGAATTGTACCGGTCAATGTACCGCCGAGAGTACCGGTTCCGGCAGCAAGTGACAATGTAAATGCCGTTGCACTCGCCACATTAGCCGAAATATTCGTCGCATCGGCAGATTGAACAATCGCCGAGAATGTACTTGTAGAGGAGGGTGAAGCAGGGGTAATATTGGTCACCATAAACTTCGCCGGAATACCGAGAGTCGAGTTACTCGAAACGGTAATATCATCTAATCGAATAGTAGGGCGACCGCTGCCAGCGGGAAGAGAAGTTGAAAAATATTTCCAACGTAATTGGACCAGCGGTTGATTATTAGCATCAATTGGCAGTGTAGCCGAGAAATTTTGCGTTGATCCGTTCACCAGACCATTTGTGGAATAATCAATCGGTCCCGGTACATCCGTCCAGGCAGCTGCGGTGCTCGTTCTGTATTGCAGACGTAATGAAAATACTTTCGGACCCGAGCCGCCGGTCGATTGCGTGATCATACCACATAAAAAATTCACCTGAATATTCGCTCTGCCGGTCGCATTGAGCGACATAACTATCGCTCCTATATACCCTTGCCCTGTGTTTATTCCACTTGTATTGGCAAGGTAAATACCATTAGCATCATTTCCCGTGAAACGGCTGCTGCCGGTCAGATTGTACGCCGCCGTCCAATCGCCGGTCATGGCTGCATTATAGTCCGGGTCGAGGGTCGCAGATACATGAAAAATCATATTCGGAGGATAGGTCCCGGCAGCTGATGTAGCTGCGAACGAGGTCATCGAATACGTTCCGGTCGAAAGGTCAAATGCCGACGCCGGATTGGATTGGGCATACGCGCCCAGCGTGCCGGAGATACACACGATGAGTATCGCCGCAAAAAAGCGTAGAAAACGCATAAAAATTCCAGATGAAATTGAACAATTGAATTGTTAATGGAGGTGCCCATCGCACTGCAAAACGATAGAAGGCAACACAAAATAAGGATTTCCGAGAAATTGAGAGCCATGAATTAGCATTTTAGCCAAAAATCCCCGGGATATTACGTGAGGACAGGAAGCAGGAGAGAAGCAGGGTGAATACCGACATCACTCTAATTTACATTGAAAAATAGAGGTTACAAGTAATGTCGTGTTTCTGCGCAGTCAGCATGAATGGTGGATTCATACCATAAATTACCAAGAAATCACACTGCGGAATTTTCGCGATTTTGAGACCTATAATTCCCCGAAACCGGACTCAAAAAGCGCGCGGAGTTCGTCAAGCGCCGGCTGCTCATCAGCCCCGTCCGTCGTGAGAATGAGCTCACTCCCCTGCTCGGCCGCGAGCGTCATCACACCAATAATACTCTTGGCATTGATATCGTAGCCGTCGCGATTAAGGTACACATCACACTTGAATTTTGATGCCAATTTGACGAGCATGGCGGCCGGGCGTGTGTGTAAGCCGGCACGATTGCGAACAGTTAGAGTTTCTTGGAGCATACGGAAAGTATTCGTTGAACTTGCCCGAAATTTACGATTTCGAGGCGGCTTTTACGATGCGATTCATGAGCGCGGGGTCATGCTCGACCGTATTATCACACAAAATAACGATTTCCGCGAAATTTTCGGCATCAGCCCGGCGAAATTCTCCATAGAGCGTCGCAGCAGTGACAGCCCGCACCTCCGTATGAACAGGAAAATCCGGCCGTGTATTGGCGAGAATCAACCGCCGCAGACCGTCCGCCGGCTCCGGTATCGCTTGAATTTCCGCCCAAGACTGCACGAGTCGTATCCGCGCCAACGGCGCATAATGCCGGTACTTCATGCCGGGAGCAAGCGGCACCTCCGGCGAGGCAGCATCATGCACGAGAATTTCCCTGCCAAGCACGCGCTCAAGCTGTTCGCGGGTCACCGCTCCCGGACGCAGAATCACCGGCGTCGGCGTGAGAATATTGAGCACCGTTGATTCAATTCCCACCACACAGGGTCCGCCGTCAATCACGGCTGCAATCCGCCCGCCAAGATCATCGAGCACATGCTGCGCGCTTGTCGGACTCGGCCTGCCCGAAAGATTCGCAGACGGCGCGACGAGCGGCTCGCCGACAGCGTTGATGAGCGCAAGCGCGATCGGATGATTCGGCATCCGCACGGCTATCGTATCGAGTCCGGCCGAAACAATCGCCGGCACGCGCGGATTCCGCTTGAGCACAATTGTGAGCGCGCCCGGAAAAAACGCTTCGGCTAAGCGGTAGAATTCATCGGGAATATCTATCGCGATTTCAGACACCTGACGAATTGTAGCAATATGCGCTATCAATGGGTTATCAGATGGCCTCCCCTTTGCTGCATAGATTTTACGAATTGCCGTTTCACTAAAAATCCGCGCACCAAGACCATACACCGTTTCCGTCGGAAAGGCAACGACGTGGTCTTGCTTCAGCAGTTCTGCCGATGCCGTAATCGCCGTCTCACGATCTGATTGGAGAGAATAATAGTGGGTTGTCATCACAAAGCACTCGCCATGAATGGAAATTTTTGTGGTGCGAATTTACGGAGAATTGTCGGGGTGTGGGAATTTTGTGGGGAATTGAGGGTGGGACAGGTCATTATCTATTCCTTTCAATCGAAGAATTTGGCATTTGCTTGATGCGTATAGGCGAGGCGGTAATGACACAGTAGGTTAAAGTTGTATAATTTCAATTAAATCAGTACGTTATCCTATCGCCATAAATCCCCTTCGTTTGCTTCGCAAACATTTTCCCCTTTATCAAGGGGACGTTCCGAGTCTTTAACCCCTTGATAAAGAGTCTTTAACCCCTTGATAAAGAGTCTTTAACCCCTTGATAAAGAGTCTTTGACCCCTTGATAAAGGGGTCGCCTACTTAGGCGGGGGATTTCTTTTAGGCAACCTTATTTATTGCATACTGTTACGGGTGTTTGTACGCCCACGAGGAACTCAGTATGACGAACGGATTACGTCTCACCGAGCTTGTCGAAGTGTTCAATTACGTACTTAAACAGGTCGCGGCCAATTCCTACAAACAACCTGCATCATCACGCATGAATATGAAACCGCTTTTGAAATACTCTATCTAAGAGCCACAGCAGGAGTGCGGCGATAAGCAGCAAACCCAATGTCGAAATACTTTTCACAGGAATCATCGCAGCAAGCGGCGCAAAAAACTCAAGCACAGAATGCGTAAATACTTGCAGCCAATCGGAATATGTTCCGATAATGGTGTGAATCGTCGGATTCACCTGCCTCGGCGTGCTCGATTGCGGCATATTCACAAGAATTGACAGGCCGGCGGCAAAAACCACAAAACCAATAATCCGCCGGAGCGGAATTCCCCAAATAAGTGTTCGTTTCGGCGCAAGCGCGCGGACAGACTTCGGCGCTGCGAGAACCCGGCTCGGCTCAGTAGCGTCATGCATCACAAGATTCATGATAGCCGAGATTTGACGTTCATTGATTGGTTCGGGGTGAATTTTCCGCGCAGATTCTGTAATCGCTTGATGCGCCAAAAGTTCGGCTTGGCACACTGCGCATTCGCCAAGATGCTTTTGCATCGCGGCACGATCACCGGCGGGAATTTCACCGTCGATGTATTCGAAAATCTGTTGGATTGAAAGATGATTCATGGCTGGATGGATTGAAAGTTGTACGAACTCTTCAGCGCCTCGCGGAGCATGATGCGTCCGCGGAAGAGGCGTGTTTTGACGGTACCGATCGGCATTCCGGTAACGCTTGTAATTTCATCATAGCGTAATTGCTGCACAAAAAACAGCGTGAGAACGCTCGCATATTCCACCGGAAGTCGTTCAATTTCCTTGTGGATAATCGACTCGGTTTCGCGGTCATCATAGATTTCTTCGGGTGAAGAATTTGTGGAAGAATAGTGCAGCGCCGGCAGCTTTTCCTCCTCATCATCAAGCGAGGAAAAGATCGCCGTACCGCGCTTTTCGAGAGCGGAGGCGCAGACATTATAGACAATGCGGTAGAACCAGGTCGAGAAATTCGACGTTCCTGCAAAGCTGTCGAGCGAACGGAACACGCGCAGAAATGCGTCCTGAAGAGCTTCCTCGGCATCTTCGCGGCTTTTGAGCATTCGCAGAGCGAGTGTCATCGCCTTCGGCTGATGGCGGCGCACGAGCTCTCCAAAGGCAGCACGGTCGCCGCTCCGGATTTTTCGGATAATGAGGAAGTCTAAATCATTCATAACCACTTAGACCGGAAAAATTCGTGTTGTGTTTCATGTGTGGTGCAAATATCTTATTTTTTTAGGTTCGTCCGCTCATTTATTCACTATACTAAGCACTTACCACTGCACTAACCACAAGAGCGCGATGCTGCCGCTTGAGGGAGTGAACTATGCATAGAGCAGAGATTTTGTAAATTGTCCATGTTTTCGAACACAACGTTTGCCCGACTCAAAAGACGAACCTTTGAGAAGGAAGGACAAGCAGTATGTTTTCATAGGTTTATGTTGACGTTCAGTTGTAGTAATAGACCGGACGGGAAAAACACAATTAACAGAATACCATTTTATTTTGTATTACTATGTAGGACCACACAACTATGAATGCCGATGAATTTGTACAAAAGTTCAGAGAACTAGCTTATCCTGCCGAGATGCTACATGAGAACGATTCAACCATATTACTAAAGATGTTTCACAACAACTATTTTTGCAATAGAAGAGGTGTCCCCCTTACTCTCTCTTATTCGCACAACGATGTAATATTAGACCTAATCAGAAATTACGAAGTTGATAACAGGTCTCTTATTTTCTTTCATGATGTCCACTTCTTTTATTCCTATGATGATACTGAGCTTGACGAACTATTTACAGAAAATAATTCCATCATAATTGGCTCAGATGAATCTTATACTATTGTCATTAATTTAACTGACGGGGTTATTGAATATCGGCATTTTGAGACTCCTGAAGCAGAATCAGTTTTGGAACATCACGGTTATCGATGTGCGCTTGACGGAGAACATTTTCTTGAAGCCGGATTGTGGTTTGTGAAAAATACAAACCCAATATATTTTACTCAAATAAAAGAAGATCGGATGGATCTAACGCAAGAAGAAATCAATACAATGAAAGTGATAGCTGAGCATTGTACTGTACTTGCAGGTGGTTCTCAATTTGCTGACTATTGGTATGATAAATGCGAGATATATGAATAAAGTCCCCCCGCCTAGCGATTTTTACTCATCTGTAAGCCCTTTCAATTAAACATGTTAAAGCGAAAAGACGCAACACATGAAGAGAGTAGAGTACATCTACCTCTACGCTGATGCGTTTGCTACAAAGTACAGATACGCGGGGTGTTTCTACGGTAGATGTTGGCGAGCTGCTGGGGACAACTGCCTTAACTGGAATACCAGAGATTTTGTAAATTGTCCACGTTTTCGAACACAACGTTTGCCCGACTCAAAAGACGAACCTTTGCGAAGGAAGGACAAGCAATATGTTTTCATAGGTTTATGTTGACGGTCAGTTGTAGTAATAGACCGGACGGGAAGGAATAATTTTTTGTAACACTATACATAAATTGTGAATATGTCAGAAACACCATGGAACTATCCTTTCGATGAAGATGAATTGTGGGATTTAAAATATGTACTTGCCGAGTATATCGTTATCCGTTTAGAAGCGTTTTGCCAGAAATGGAAAGATGGTGCTATGTGGGCAATACCTGTTTGGGTGGCACCGGAAAAAGATTTACCCGAAGAGGAGTACAAAACAATATGGATAACTATGCTAGAAACTATGATATATGGTTTTAATGGCGTTTTAGATTATCATAGAAAAGGTCTTAACGATTATTATGATGAATTAGACCAGCGTAAAATGGAAGAAGGGCTTGCGCTATTTGGCAAGTACTTTGAGCATTTATGGGATTAGCATAGTTGAATATGCACACTTCTTCGTGGGTGGTGTGTTCCCCGTCAAGCCAATTCTTCCAATCGACTATAAACACAAGGAGTAAAAATTATGTTTGAAGTACAAATAAGTAACCCAACTTTGACAGGGTGCTTTGATAAAGACAATAGTACGCTCAACGAGGCAATTCAAACGATTTTTGCATTTGGAACTGAACAAGCTTTTTTTAACTGGAACCATGTATATATTCCTCTTGATTATAAATACGATATTAGTGAAATGATAAACGATATTTTATTGATTCGAGATAATCTTACAAATCAGGAAGAAGGGAGCTTTCAAGTTCAATGGAAATCAAATACATTTCCTTATAGCTGGGATATTCTCTTTTCCCAGAATACTGTAAAAATAAATTTAACTATAATGTTTGAAGAATTTACGCATCTTGCCTGCGTGCTGCAAAAGAATGCAAATATTCAAGTAGAAAAGTATGCTTTTATTCATGAATTAGAAAAACTTATCAATTTTATAAGAGAAAAATTAACGTGTTCGGGTTATAATACTACTAATCTTCCTGAAATGGATTGTCTGAATTTTCACCGTCCGACCAATTCATCCAACTCCCAATAAAAACTTGCCAATCCAACGCCTGCATAGTTTTGTTAGAGACCTGAATCTTTTAGCATTGCCAAGCTAACAAAAGCCGCATTAGTGATGTGGAGATTGTGATAACGAAAGTATAGGGTAGCAAGTGAACTGTTGAAGTAATTCACTGATGTGGTGGAAACGCAACAAGACTTTTTATCGGCATTAGCCAGTAAGATGCAGATTGGACGGGATTGTCCCTGGGAATTGCGGAATAATTGCAATCCCCCCGTTTTTCTCAATTCACCGTGCAAACGGGAGTAAATTCGTATTTTTGCAGTGAATTAATTTTCCAAACAGTAACCGTTCATGTATGCTATGAACTACAGCGTGTATCTTGAGACTACAATCATCAGTTATTTGGCAGCGCGCCCGAGCAATAATGTTATCGCCTTAGCCCAGCAAGAAGTTACCTATGAATGGTGGACACTCGAGCGCAAGCACTACGATTGCTATGTATCTGAATTTGTGTGGAATGAAGCAAGTCAGGGTGATAGCGGTGCAGCCGAAAAGCGGCTTTCTCTTTTGCAAGGAATTCCGTACCTCCCTGTCAATGATGTAGTGGCGGATCTTGCCTCAGAAATCGTTTCCGTGTGTGGCATTCCGCAGCGTGCTGTTGCCGATGCTTTTCACATTGCAATTGCCGCCGTCCACGGTATCGATTTTCTGCTGACGTGGAACTGCACCCATATAGCCAATGCCGTCATGCAGAAACGGCTTCAACGCCTTTCGGAAAAACGTTCGGTAGCCATACCGATTTTATGTACTCCTTACGAACTCATTGGAGGTAATAATGTGGAAAGATGAAATAGTCAGCGAAACACGCGCAGTCCGCGAAGAATATGCGCGGAAGTTGAATTTTGACATAAAGTTAATTGCCGAGGATATGCAGGAGAAGCAAAAGAAGCACGAGTGCTTGATGGCTCCTCCAGTCAAACAACAGGTTGCCGATGAACAACATTTACCCTCAGAGTAAAATTCGGTAGTCGGCTAGTGCGCTTCTCACAGAAGCCCCCATCCACTCTGCATCCCGCTTAGGTATAAGGCAAAAAAACAACCCGGTGGTGCAGCACCAATCCCGGCGGAATTGAACATTTGCAGCATGTTGCAAATTCAAGCAGATACGACCCCATCAGGGTGAACGTCTGTAACACGATGCTTCACCCCACCAAACCACAAAAATCACCCCACAAAAAACCTTTTTTGCACCATCCTGAAACCTAAACGCAAAAATTCCGGTCAAAGAAAGAAAAGACAGGGTATAATTATTTATTCAAGGAAAATACAATGAATCATCCGGAAGAACTCTTCATCCCGCTCGTAGCAATCCTTTCAACCTTCGGGATCCCCGGTTTTGTGGTCTGGAAATACATCGAAGCCCGCAACCGCGAGCGCATGGCAATTATTGATAAAGGTATGAGCGCAGAAGACATACGCGAACTTTTCCATCAAGAACGTCGCGAGCGGAGAAATCCGAATCCGCTGACCAATCTGAAATGGGGCTTGCTTGTGTTTTTTGTGGGAATTGGCTGGCTTGTAGGAGATGCACTCAGCTCACGCATCTATAATCAATATGAGCACATGAGCTACAACTCTCACGACTTAATTCCTGCAACCTTGTTTATCAGCGGAGGCTTAGCATTACTTATCTTTTATATCGTTGCTGCAAAAAAAGAAAAAGCGGATCGAAAAGAGCAGGCAATTGCGCAATCTTCCCGCCGTGAGATGTAAGTTCACGGCCTACTTTACCGGGCGAAAACGCTCTTTCCATGCCCCGTTCACGACAGCGAACGGGGCTTTTTTTGTATTTTTGTAAAAATTGTACCCACAAATTCAATCTCAAATGAACGCTACCCTTGCCCAACCGATTCAGTTTGAATTGCCTGTTATACAGCCGGCCGAACAACTCCTGCCGTCCTCCCGCCGTCCGGAATGGCTCAAAGTACGCGCCCCCGGCGGTGAAAGCTATGCAACCATCAAGACCATGATGCGTTCCAAATCGCTCCACACCGTCTGCGAAGAGGCGCGCTGCCCCAATATTACCGAATGCTGGAATGCAGGCACAGCGACATTTATGATTTTAGGTGATACCTGCACACGTTCCTGCGGCTTTTGCGCGGTGAAGACCGGGCGTCCGCTTGAGATCGACCCGGACGAACCCCGCCATGTAGCAGAATCAATTCGTGAAATGAATCTCCGTCACGCTGTGATTACCTCCGTTAATCGTGACGAACGTGCCGATGGCGGTTCGCTGATTTGGGCGGAAACAATTATTCGAACCAAAGAGCTCAATCCGAATACGACCATCGAAGTGCTTATTCCTGATTTTAAAGGGAAAATGGAACCTCTCCAACGTATCATTGATGCTAACCCCGATATTTTAAATCATAATACAGAAACCGTTCCCCGCCTCTACCGCCGTGTGCGGCCTCAGGGAAAATTCGTCTGGACACTTGCATTACTTAAAGAAGCGAAGGCGCAGAACATGCGCACCAAAACAGGCGTCATGCTTGGTCTCGGCGAGACGCGCGAGGAAGTGCTGGAAGTCATGGAGCATTTACGGGAAGTAAACGTCAATATCCTGACACTTGGTCAATACTTACAGCCGACGAAGAATCACCTGCCGGTGGATCGATTCGTGCATCCGAGTGAATTCGATGAATATCGCCGTATTGGGCTGGAGATGGGTTTTGATGTCGTGGAGTCGGGTCCGCTGGTGCGGAGCTCGTATCATGCTGAGCGGCATGTGTAGTGCTTTTTTGACGCAATAGGCGCTAGGGGCGCTACAGTTCGTAATTATGATTAGCCCGTGACTTAAAAAGTCTCGGGCTATTTTTTTACTATCTAATTAAATAATACAGTTAACCATTCTATCAAGCGCCTGCATGTTTCGTTATCGGTTGTGAGGTATCGTTTCGTGATACTTTGTCCCATTGGCGTACCGGGGTTTTCCTGCCAAGCAAGCCATGTATGGATGACGGCTTTTGATTTGTGCTCGGGACGATAGATATTGAGATTGCGCTCTTCGATATGGTCGAGAGTAGTAAGCACGATAGGAAGTAATTGGTCGCCTTTGGGAATAAGAACTGCCAGAAAATCCTCAAGCATACCGGCGGTGTGGTTGTTTGGCATCATCCAGACTCCGACTGTTTTATTCTCGGAATTTGTGGCGACAAACCCATTGGCAGGCAAATCATCCGGCGTGGTAAATCCTTGGTGTATAAGAATGTTTTTACATTCATTCCATCGATGATGTGGATTTGTATCGGCATCAATTAGTACTCCGATTTTGGCGTTTGGCAGCTTAAGTCGGATGCTGAGTTCCTGAAGGAGATTTTCAACTCCTTCACAATCAACCACATTAAATGTTTCGTCAATGGAGTGCTTTTTACATAATGCCCAAATGACATGTTGGTCATCCTTGCCTTCGACAAGGAGGTGACTAGGGTGGTAATGTGATTTCATTATCGGATTTCAATATTACGATTGGTGGCTATTTTCAGTTCTTCGGCATTGAATTCAACCTCTTTAATCATTCCATTCTCGTTGTGAAGGCGGATGAGCTTTCCGTCACCTTGACCACTTGAGTTGAGCACTGCTTCGAAACCCCGGATACAATCCTCACTATGCGTGGTAGCAAATACCTGTATATTCAGCTGCTTCGCCAGACTAAAGATTACCTTCCAAAGCTGCTCTTGCGTCGTATAATGGAGTCCGTTTTCAAACTCATCAATCAGCAGGAATCCGTTATCGGCATTCACCATAGCAAGAATAATGGTCAGTATGCGGTTCATTCCGTCGCCCATACTACGGAGAGGAAGAATTCTGGGATTATTGGCAAGCTTGATAACAGCAACTCTTTCCTGTGAAGTATTGCCGACGAAAGCTATTCGTTCTGTCGTTGGTTCTATAATTTTCAAGGCATCGACCACATACTGTTCTTTATCTGTTAGCGCTATGGAATCAAATAACTTACTGTTTATGTTCCGGTCTATGGTGTTGGTTTTGATGAATTGGAAATTATCTTTACGGCCGTTATCGGTATATGCTACATTATCATTTAAAATTTTATCTAAAGAGGTAGTAGAGAAAAATCCACCTCCCATTCTCATAAATCCTGTATCAAGGTTATCATGCTGCGCTTCTTGAAGAGCATCATCTTGTAGCATGAAATTCCGCCGACGAATCCTTCCTCCCTGACCGTCATCAACTACTTCCGTTCGAAATGGCACAAAGCGCAGCATCATTACATAGTGTTCGGAATTTTCCTCTTGATGTATAGAGGGGTCAATTTGACTGATTGAAATACCGTATTTTTTATCAAAACTAATTACTCGATCCGTAAAAAGCGTTGATAGTGCCTGCATGTTGTAGTCTGTAATGTTCTTACCTGCTTCGCTCTGCCTGATCGCTTCTACAGAAACATATTCTCCTCTTTCTTCGAGTAATTCAAAAATTGTTTTGAATTCTCCTTTACTGGCATAAATAGCAAGCGCTTCCAAGATTGTGGATTTACCGGTGTTATTCTTGCCGATAAAAAGATTTACCCTGCCCAGGGATGTAATTCGAAGTTCTTTCAAATTACGGAAGTTTCTAATTTCTAAAGAATCAAGCATTCTGTATTACTCTACAATATGAGGGGAAGGAATCAGGGCGAAACTACGGATAAACTTTGGAAACAGCAAAAGGAAACCCTACCACGAACAGATATGGCGTATCGGGAGTTGATGAAAGAGTATAATCCATCGGTTCAACATTGCCTGGAGTCGGTAATAGTGATGACACAGCCGATAGCTTGAGAGCAGAAAGCCATACTCTAAATTTTACGTCGTCTCTATATAATCCAAGTCTTTACCAAAAGTCTCACTCATGAAATAGAGTGCGATGAGGGCTATCGAGGTGCAGATGGCGCCGACAATCAGACCGGAGGTCGTGATGCCATACATGGGCTTGAGCGTGACAAATAAGAGACTGATAAGTACGAGTGATCCTCGTGCAAAATTGGGCACCGTAGTCGCGACTGTCGCGCGGAGGTTGGTACCAAACTGTTCGGCAGCAATCGTGACAAAAATCGCCCAATACCCCGACGAGAATCCGAGAAAGCTGATAAACAAATAAAACGCATCAGCATTCATCCCATGTAAACTCATATAGATAAGCACACAGGCGAAATTGAGGAGCAGAAAAAACAGCATCGTCTTTTTACGGCTTTTGAGCAATTGACTCATCATCCCACTTGCGAAATCACCGAGCGCGAGCCCGGCATAACAGTATGCAACGGCATTGCCGCCGTCGATTTTCCCCTGGACGCCCAACGCGGCTGCAAATTCCGGAGCAAGGGTCACGAGAATTCCAACGATGAACCAGGTCGGCGAACCAATAAACACACACTGCGCATAGCGAAGGAATCGGTCTTTGTTGGTAAACAGCGACAGGAAATCACCTCTCGACACATCTTTTTCTTTGGTTGCGGCGAACATTCCCGACTCAAAAACGCCAATTCTCAGCAGAAGCAATGCCAGACCCAGACCACCGCCGATAAAATACGCCGTCGTCCAGTCAAATTGCTTGGCGACAATATTGGCGAGAATCGCGCCCATGATACCGATCGTAGCCACGATCATCGTTCCATAGCCGCGCGTCTCTTTCGGCAGGATTTCGGCGACTAACGTAATCCCCGCACCGAGTTCGCCGGCGAGCCCTATGCCCGCTAAGAACCTCAGAGCCGCATACATCTCGACCGAGGTGACGAAGCCATTGGCGATATTGGCAATGGAGTAGAGAATAATCGAACCAAAGAGAATCGAAATGCGCCCTTTTTTATCGCCTAAGATTCCCCAAAATATCCCACCGATCAGCATTCCTGCCATTTGAATATTGATGAGCAGGAGTCCCTTGTTCAGGAGGTCTGCGCCCTGCAGACCGAGCGCAGTCAAGCTCGGAACACGCACAATGCTAAAGAGCACAAGATCATATATATCAACGAAATAACCGAGCGATGCAATGACGACCGCAGGATTGAGCAGGATCATCCAGGGAGACGGACGGGTAGTTGTTGAATGCATAAGCAAAATATGATAAGATTAAAAATTCTTCCACATCATCGACTCCACGGGCACGGGCTTGCGTTCGTTGTACTTGGCCGAGCGCTTCGTGCTGTACGGCGTGAGCACTTCGCCTTTTACCTCGAAGTAAATCAATTGTCCGACCGGCATTCCGGCATAGACGCGTACGGGCAGCTTGACGGAGATTTCGAGCGTCCAGAAATTACAGAATCCCACATCGCCCTTGCCTGCTGTGGCATGAATATCAATTCCCAGGCGACCGATGCTTGACTTTCCTTCGAGGAAGGGCACATGGTCGTGCGTCTCGGTATATTCTTCTGTTACACCAAGATAGAGCGTATTCGGCTCAAGGACGTAGCCATCTTCGGGTATTTCAAAGGTCGTAATTTGATTATGTTTTTTGGCGTCGAGCACGGCGTCGTTATAGACGGCGAGTGTTTTGCCGAGGTGCACATCATAGCTGTTGGAGCCGAGGCATTCGGGTTTAAATGGAGTAATGACAATGCGTTTACGTTCGATATTATCGAGGATTTCTTTGTCGGTTAGTATCATTATTATTTCCGTTGTTTAGCTAATTTTTCGAATAAGTCTTTTTCTTTTTGCGTTAAATTTGTCGGAATTGTCACGTTAAATGTCAGGTACAAGTCTCCGAATTCACCCGGAGAATTATGCTTGGGCATCCCGAGTCCTTTGAGCTTTTTCTGTGTGTTGGGCTGCGTCTCGGGTGCAATTTTCACGCTCACCATACCGCGGAAGGTCTTGAACTGAATTTCACCGCCAAGAACAGCGATATAGAGGTCGAGCGTTACATTGGCCTTGAGGTCATCGCCTTCGCGGGTAAATTTATCGTCTTTCAGCACTTTAACAGTAAGGAGGATGGTGCCAAGCTGCTTGGTGGTGACGTTCAATTTCTGCCCGTCGGCGATGCCCGGCTTGAGCTTGACTTCCACCGACTGCCCTCCCTGCTCAACGAGAATTGCCTTGCCTCTGTAGGCGTCCTCGAGGGTAATAAACCCTGTCGTTTCAATGGGTTTTGCCTTGGGCTTTGTTCGCTTCCCCCGCGAGCCGCCACCGAAAATATTCTCAAAAAAATCGGAAAATCCTGAACCGGTACCTTCAAATCCCTTGAACACATCTTCGTACGATTTCCCGCCCTGCCAATTAAAGTCCTGAGGATTACCGGTGCCGCCTCCGCCGGGACGCGGCTGATAATTCTGCCAGTTGGCGCCGAGCTTGTCGTATCGTGAGCGTTTATCCGGATCGCCGAGCACTTCATGGGCCTCATTTATCTCTTTGAATTTCTCTTCTGCCTTTTTATCATTCGGATTTTTATCGGGGTGATACTGCTGCGCAAGCTTCCGATAGGCACGCTTTATTTCCGGCGCAGTAGCGGTCTTTGGCACACCGAGAATTGCGTAATAATCTTTATAATCCATAATGTACACCGTAAATATAGACCGATGGAACAACAATGCCCCGCAAAAATAGTGGATTTACATGAATTATGGTGCTCGGTCAAATTTTCATCCTACCGCGCCGCATGGCGTATAGCAAAGTCAACGTACCATGAACCTGTGATAATGAGAAGTACCATGAGTGAGGAATCGCGATACCATGTCTTCCACGCTTCGTTTTTTGTCGAAGCATACTGAGAGGTTGTAATGGTTTCGATGGGAACACATTCTTCTGCGTCAGCGCATAGTTCTCTTCTAGTTATTGTTGGCTTCTTCCCGTTACCTCATCTTTATCCGTTGGATAGTGAGTATCTTTTCGATAGTTTTGCAGCTTGTACGATGGTTTATGTGCCAATGCTTGTTAAGCGGGCAGAACGCCACAGCGTCTTGTGCACTGAGTATGATTGTTACCGGCTTACTTTTACGTATTATATGAGATATCTTTATGACAAATATTACACTTAAAGATCGGCTTACCTCGGCTTTGTTCTCTGCAGAAAGCATGCATAGTATCGTTGTTTTCAGAATAGCGTATGGCTTGATTATGCTCTGGGAATTAATACGGTATATCGACAAGGGTTGGATTAAAAAGTATTATGTCGATCCTCAATTTCATTTTACCTATGAATTTTTCGACTGGGTAAAGCCATGGAGCGGTAATGGTATGGAATTGCATTTTTATGCAATGGTGATTTTTTCTCTTATGATTATCTTCGGACTCTACTTTCGAACTGCTTCGGTGCTCATGTTTCTGTCGTTTACGTATGTTTTTCTTCTGGAGCAGGCACGTTACCTTAACCACTTCTATTTGATAGTGTTGGTTAGTTTTTTAATGATGTTTATACCTGCCTCGCGCACGTTTTCCCTTGATGCAATACGCAAAAAAAAGCAGATCAAAACCACACTGATACCGCGGTGGTGCGTGTTCCTTCTTCAGTTCCAAATCGGGGCTGCCTACTTCTTCGGCGGTATTGCGAAGCTGAATACTGACTGGCTGTTTCTGGCTGAACCGCTCAAGCATTGGCTGGCTGAGAATAAGAATTATCCTCTCATCGGGCAATTTTTCACTGAACCCTGGGTAGCGTATTTTATGTCGTGGAATGGTATGCTTCTCGATGTACTTGCTCCATTTTTACTGATGTACCGAAAAACCCGCCCCTACATGTATGCAGCGGTTCTGGGTTTTCATTTTATCAATGACCGCTTATTCAGCATTGGAATTTTCCCGTGGTTTATGATCCTTGCTTCCACGATTTTCTTCCCGTCTGACTGGTTCGCCCGTATGATGCGGGTCTATTCGACGGCAGGAAAGCAGAGAACGTACGGTATCCTCGGTATGATGACCACGACGGCAATATGCTTGTACCTGCATCCGAAGTTTGAAATTGTTCCTACCGCAATTGCTGCCTTGAGCGGAGCAATCTTAGTATGGTTGTTTATCGATCGCAGTGCTGCCGCCGAGCAGGCAGCGCCGGATCAACCGGATGCCGAGCCGTCGTCGCACTTTACCTATTCATCGGCTGTGGTCGGCTTGCTGGCGCTGTGGATGCTCCTGCAATGTATCATTCCTCTCCGGCATTTTGGTATTCCCGGTAATTCGAGCTGGACGGAAGAAGGGCATAGGTTCTCCTGGCACATGAAGCTGCGCGGTAAATCAGCCGCCGTAAAATTCTATGCCTACGATCCGGTAGCACATAAAAAGTTTGAAATTGAAACTCAGAATTACTTAAAACGCTGGCAAGCGGACAAAATGTCCACCCGGCCGTATATGATCCATCAATATGCGCAGCATCTCCAGGATATCATTCAAAAGTCCAACAGAGGCACCTTCGAGATCCGTGTGGAAGCATATGTGAGTATGAATTACCGACCGCCGCAGCTTCTCATAGACTCTACGGTAAATCTTGCCCGGCAAGAGTATTCCGATCTGCGAAGGAATCATTGGATACTACCGCTTGATGAAAATGCACTCCCGACTCCATACGATGCAGGTGAAAGTAAAGAGGACAATCAAAACGAGTAATAGACTGATTTTACGACACGTAGAACGCTACCCTGCTCTCTCTGACCGGCATCCGAACCTGTAGGTCCGCAAGGGAGACATTGCGTGGAATTGAATATAGGCGAGGGGTTGGATGAGATACTGTACTGCTTCACAGTGCTGCGGTCGGTAGGAGAAAATAGGTCTTCATTTTTCCTTTTCCCTTGATGTCGATTATACCACGATCAACAAAAGTGTATTTCTCTCCTGCTGCCAATTTAAAATCTTCCGATACATGGATTTTCCCGGCTTCACCATGGGATTCCATTCTGCTGGCGGTATTGACGGCGTCTCCCCAGAGGTCGTAGGAGTATTTATTCTCACCGATGACACCTGAGACGACCGTACCGCAGTGCAGACCGATGCGGAATTGCAGGTGTATTGGCAGAGAGAATTGTCCCTCGATTGTGAATTTTTCCATCATTTCGAGAGCAGCTTTTGCGGCCTGCTCGGCGTGATTCTCGATGGCCAGAGGTGCTCCGCAGACGGCCATATAGGCATCGCCGATAGTTTTAATTTTTTCTAATCCGTGTTTTTTGCAAATGGTGTCAAATCGGGTAAATACCATATCCAGCAAATCTATCAATTCACTTGCGGGGATACTGGCAGAAAGATTGGTAAAGCCCACAATATCGATAAAAAGCACACTTACTCTATCGTGTGAATCGGCAATCTTCTTTTCGCCATTGATCAGTCGCTCGATAATATACCTCGGTAGGATATTGGCGAGAATATCATCGGTCGCCTGCGCGCGTGCATGAGCTACAGCGAGAGCTTTCTCCCGATCGGCTTCTTTGCGTTCATACGCTTGCTTTTCGGCTTGCCTTTTCGCTTGCTCGCTTTGCACCTGTTTCTCAATGATATGATATTTCTTGTAGTGGTGATGAGATTCTTTCCAGCGCTCCTCGTATTCATAGAAGTCGGCAAGTGCTTTATGAAAGGAATAGACATGATTTTTAGCGCCTGTTACCCCGCAGGTATCGATTGCTTTGAGAAGAAATTCTTCGGCCTTGGATGCATTATATCCTTCCCATTTGCTCTCGGCGTAGAGAGTACCGATATTACCGAGGGTGCTTGCTATCGATGCTGCATTCCCAAGCTCGTAGTAGCATGCCAGTGCATTTTGTAAATTTTCCAATGCTCGCTCATAGTCGCCGATGTGTTGATATACCAACCCTATATTACCATAATTACTGGCCATGCCGGGTTTCCTGCCGAGTTCTTTATTGATGGCAAATGCCCGCTGATAATACTCGAGTGCGCGCGGATACTCTCCACTATCTCCATAGACATTGCCAATGGTACTGAGATTGACAGCCACCCCGTCTTTTCTTCCAAGCTCTTCGTTCATTATCAATGCTTTTTGGAGGTATTCGAGGGCGCGGGAATGATCCGATAAATTCTGATAGATATTACCGATATTATGCAGTGTGCCGGCTACGCCGCGCTTACTTTGTAATTTTTCTTGAAGTTCGAGCGTTTTCCGGAGGTAGGATAATGCTTGTGGGTAATCAGAAAGATTACGGTAAACGACCCCTATGCTGCCGAGTACCTTGGCAAGCGATTCGTCATCACCGGCTGCTTCGCTGATGGCGAGCGCGCTTTCGAAGTGTTCGAGAGCCAGATAAAAATCCCCTTTCAGACGGGCTGTATTTCCCAGAACACTCCTTGCGGCGACGTGAGCCCGGGTATATCCGGTGGAGGGCTGATGTTGCTCTTTCGCTGCCAGCTCGGCAAGTAGTTGAGTAGCTAGGTGTTCGGACACATCATAATTCCCCTCCACGAGAGCCGCTTCGCATCGGGCAAGGTGCTCGGTAATTTCATGGTCGTTCATTACGGGATCCCAGGTTCGAGAAAATAGGTTTTCATCATACCCTTTCCTTTGATTTCCATTTCACCGCGTTCGACGAAGTGAAACGAAGAGGCTCCGACTGACCGTACGAAGCTTTCGCTAACGTGAATTTTACCGGTTTCACCATGGGATTCCATGCGGCTTGCGGTATTGACGGCATCGCCCCAGAGGTCGTAGGCGAGTTTATTTTCTCCGATAATCCCGGCGACCACACTCCCTGAATGCAGGCCGATACGCACTGCAATCTGCCAGCCTGCCTGTGTGCGGTATTCATGCATCATCTCGGCGACATCGAGGGCAAAGAGAGCCGCACGTTCGGCATGATTGTGCTGCTTAATCGGCGCACCGGCGACTGCCATGTACGAGTCCCCCATCGTCTTGATTTTTTCCAGGCCGTGCTTACGTGCCAATTGATCAAATTGAGAAAAAATGCTATTGAGCAAGCCCACTAATTTCTCGGCCGATACCTGCTGTGAAAGCGCCGTAAATCCCACGATATCCGAAAAGAACACGGTCACTTCTTCAAATGAATCGGCAATCGTTTTCTCGCCGGCGACCATCCGCTCGGCAATATGGGCAGGCAGGATATTATGGAGGATTTTTTCCTGTTCCTGAAAGCGAACAATTCTGATATGCCTGTCCCGCTCCACTTCTTCCAGCTTCCGCCGATGCTCTATAATCCGCGCCTGCTTTGCGGCTTCGTCGTGCTGCAATTGCCGGTACGTTTCAAAATACTTATGCAGGTATTCGACAGCTTCCCATCTGCCCTGCCGTTCATAGAGCTCTGCAAGTGACTTATACACCTCGACATTTTGCCCTTTGGTGCCGATTTGCTCGTTCATAGCACTTGCTCTGAGCAGATATTCCTCGGCCTTGACCGGGTCGTATTGTTCAAAATTGGATGTCGCATACAAGGTGCCGATATTCCCTGTTACGATGGCTGCGCCGGACTTCTCGCCCAGTTCTTCATGAGCCGCCAGAGCCCTCCCAAAATACTCGAGGGCGCGGCCATACTCGCCGATATCGGCATATACACCGCCAATATTGCCGGTTACCAGAGCGACGGCCGACCGTGCGCCGAGCGTTTCGTGTTCGGCTAGCGCCCTGCCCAAGTATTCCAGTGCTGTGTCATACTGTCCGAGGGAGTAATAGACACTCCCGATATTACCGGTAATTCCTGCCATGAGAGATTTTTCGCCGAGTTCGGTGTGGGTAGCGAGTGCTTTTTCGAAGTATGTGAGGGCGTTTTCGTAGGAACCAAGGCGTGCATACACACCGCCGATATTACCGGTGACGACTGCAACGCCTGACTTTTCAGCAATTTCCTCATAACGTACGAGAGAATTACCAAGATATTCGAGTGCTTCTTCGTACGAGCCGAGCAAGGCATAGACGATGCCGATATTCATCATATCGCGGGCCGAACCCGACTTTTTGCCAAGGGTTTCATGAGCAATGAGCGCTTTACCCAGGTATTCGAGAGCCGTATCGTAGGCGCCTTTGGGCCAATGCATCATGCCCAACATGAGCCACGCTGTGGCTTTATTCGTCGGCTGATCGAAATGCTCCGCCAGCTCGAGTGCCTCTTCTACCAGGATAAACGCCTCGTCAATTGTTCCCTTAAGCCGCGCCGAATCGGCAATGACCAGCAAGGCAGACACATATTCCTCTTCACTCGGCTCGGTCTCAGCTATCACACTCTGCGCAAGCTCAAGCGCCTGCGTAAAATTCCCCTTGATATTGGCCGCATTTGCTCGGTTCAACCGGGCTTGCAAATCGTCATCATGTGTCATAAGCTTCACTGTAAAATTCAACGAGTATAAGCGTTCTTCTATTCATTCTAATTATCATATTTTATGCCATGATAGATTATCATTCGAATATTTTCACGTCTCATCGCATTCTCTCCGAGCATCTCCCCGTCTTTTTCCGGCAAAAATACAGTATTTCACCGTACGATGCGGCTGATGACTGCATGTATCGCCGATTGATTCCGGCCTGGACGGCAACGGGTGACCGCAGACGGACGTCTGGAGGATGCAGAAGCGAACCCCTTCACCCCAAGACAGCTACCTTATTGATGAATAAACTCATTTGCTGTTTTCCACACATCTCCGGCCCCGACAGTCAGGAGCATATCTCCCGGTCGGAGAAACGTACGCAGGAATTCGGTGGCCTCGTCTTTGCCGGGAATATAGCGCACATGTTTATGTCCGCTCTGGCGCGCTGCTTTGGCGATTGCCTCGCCGGTAAGCCCGTCGATCGGCTTCTCTCGTGCAGCGTAAATATCAAGCACAACAAGGACATCCGCATCATCAAAGGACTGTCCGAATTCTTTGACAAAGTCCCGTGTGCGCGTATAGGTATGCGGCTGAAATACACAAATAATTCGCCTGTCCTGCCATCCGGCACGCGCAGCCGAGAGGGTGGCGCGTACTTCAGTCGGGTGATGAGCGTAGTCATCGACGATGAGAACTCCATCGTACTCGCCCTTGACTTCAAAGCGCCGATAGACACCGGAAAACTCCGCAATCGCTTGGCGTATAATGTCATAACTAATACCGAGCTGCAAGCCGACCGTCACAGCGGCAAGCGCATTTTTGATATTGTGCACGCCCGGAATATTCACCGTCAGCTCGCCGAGCGGGCTATTATTGGCAATTACCGTGCAATGTGTGGAGCGATTCTCGGCGGTAATTCCGACAGCACGCACATCGGCATGCGGCGAGAGCCCGTAGGTAACGACTTTTTTGGTAATGCGTGAGAGAATATCTTTCACTCCGGTGTCATCGAGCCCGACGGCAGTAAAGCCATAGAACGGTGTTTTGTTGGCAAATTCGACGAAGGCGTTTTTGACTTCGTCGAGTGAACCGTAGATATCGAGATGTTCGGCTTCGACATTATTGATAACTGCTATCGTAGGAGAGAGTTGCAAGAATGACCGATCGTATTCATCCGCTTCAACGACGGTCCACTTGCCTTTACCGAGTCGGGCGTTGGTACCACCGAGGCCGCGGAGGCGTCCACCGACCAAGACGGTGGGGTCGATACCTGCTTTCATGAGTACGAGTCCGCACATGGAGGTGGTTGTGGTCTTGCCGTGAGTACCGGCAATGGCGAGGCAATAGTTGAGCCGGGCGACTTCGGCGAGCATTTCAGCGCGGCGGATGAGAGGAATTTTTCGGTTAATTGCCTCGGCCGTCTCAGGATTGTCGAGTACATTCACCGCACTTGAATAGACAACGACCTCGGCTGTGTCGATATTCGATGCAGCATGACCGATGGTGATTGCAGCGCCGAGAGAGGCGAGGTAGTCAGTGATGTCGGATTGTACGGCGTCCGAACCGCTAACGCTAAAACCTTGATTCACAAGAATTTCAGCAATTCCACTCATACCTATTCCGCCAATACCGACAAAATGAACATTAGTAACCGTTGTGAACATACATTCCCTTCGATAAAGAGCTCTGAGGAGTACCCAATGAAAAACCCTGCCGAGCCGGTTGGATTGCATGCAGGGTTCAGATAGTTTTTCTATTATTTACTTCAAAAATAACAAAAAAAGAGGGACTGCGTTCAACCGCAGTCCCTGAAAAACGAGAGCATTTATGTTTAGTAGCGTATGACTTTAAATTTCGCGGCTCCCATGTTCACATTCACAAAGATTTTTTTTGCGGCAGAATCATAGCCCGGTGTACGATAGATAGAATCGGAAATTTTCTCGAATCCGGCTAAGTCCACGCCCGATAATTCGTCATCTTCAAACTCCAGCACACACCCTGAGCCTGTAGGGATACTCAGCTCGACCGATGATGCGCCGCAGTTAAGATCGAAGCGTGTCGAGTCGGTACGATCTCCTAATTTCAGCTTGACGGATGCGGCACCGATACCCATTTTAAGGGTATTAATCCGATAGCTCGACAAGTCAAAATTCGTTGCTGCTGCTCCTAAGTTGATGTCTAGATTCCATAAAGGTATTGTACTGAGCTTTACATCGACCCTATTCTCTACTCTATTCCTTTTGAACCAATTCCAATGGACATGACTATCGTGCATCGAAAGCGATACATTGGTAGAGGTATCATCTCTGGTTGTTTCTAAATCATATTCCCCAAAGCTAGACTGGGTATTTACTTCGACAAGATTCGAGGTTGTGTCTGGCGTGATAAAGAATTTTCCTGCCCCGGCATCGAGCTCAAAATTAAATTCCCTGGCAGTGCTATCTCTGCTTTCGAACGTTTCTACGAACGACTGATTCGTTTGCTTACCACTCATTCGCGGTTCGTCACAGTCAAGATTGAAATTATCGCGAATCGAATTAACGCCGGTAAATACACCGGAGAAAAGCGCCACACCGAGCAATATTCCACCGCATGCCGAGAGTACGGAGCGGATGGTCTGATCCTGAACAAAAGATTTCGCGCCCCAGAGAATAAGTGCCAGCGGCCACAGCTTCCAGACACCTTCCCAATAGACATTGACCAAGCCATAGTTACCTAAGAGCAAAATAATACCCGAGCTGAGCAGGAATGCGCCCCAAAAAATTCTTCCAGATTTCATGGTTATTCTCCAGATGGTGTATATGTTGGGGGTTCAGAACGGTACATCGGCGGTGGCATAGGAGCCGGGCGTGCTGATTTTTGGAATGAATTCCATATTGTCATCGCGCCGATTGCGACAAGAATCAGCGGCCAGAGATCGCCGAAATCTACATTGGGGATGAAATTTTCTGCCAGAAATATCAGCCCGACAATCATCAGAATGATACCACCCATTAAATTACGCTTGCTCTTGTCCTTGGTCTCATACTCGTCGCTCATCGGCTGAAAAGATGTACTGCCCGCGTCTGATGGTGATGAATACCCTATGACTTCTTCTTTATCCGGCAAGGCAAACATCAAAATGATGTATAATAAAAAACCCGTACCATAGACGAAAAAGGCCACTGCGAATCCTATTCGTAACAGCACGGGATCGATATCAAAATATTCTGCAAGCCCGGCACATACACCGCCGATGACTTTGTGTTGTTTGGATCGATACGCTCTTTGCATAATGTCCTCCAAGGGTTAAGTGAATAAATACTGTCGAACTTTTCCCATCAGTACGCAGCGTCAAAAACAAAAGTTTCAATTTAATTTTTAACACATTTTAGCATTTGCTACGCGCGCGAGGAAGGTTGAGGTGATCCTTGTAATGTATTACAAATAAAAAGGCGTAGATTACTCTACGCCTTCACAAAATCTGTTACTCATGTATAGGTATTATTTTTTCAGTGCTTCTGCTCCGCCGACGATTTCGAGCATTTCTTTGGTAATTGCGGCTTGGCGTGCTTTGTTGTACTGCAGCTGCAAGGCGCGGATCAGGTCTCGGGCATTGGTTGTCGCGTTATCCATTGCCATCATTCGGGCTGCCTGCTCTGCTGCATTCGACTCGAGGAGTGCGCGCCATACTTGGATATTGAGATATTTGGGGAGTAATTCATCCATAATATCGCCGCGCGATGGCTCGAAGATATAGTCGCTGCCTTCGTCTGCATGATGGGAGGATGTATTGCCTTGTTCACTACGCTCGACCGGCAAGAGAAGATTGAGCTTTACTTCTTGTTTAATAACGGACTTAAATTCATTGCAAAAGATCTCGACACGGTCAAATTTTTCATCGGTGAAGCCTTCGGACACCAAGCTTGCGACTTCGAGAGCAGTGCTAAAATTCAGCTTGGCAAAGATATCGGGGAATTCTTTTACCACCGGAATGCTCTGTTTGCTAAAGAATGACACCGCACGCTTCCCGATCGGCACCACTGAAATTTTAGCGCCCGGATATTGCGCCGGAAGTCCTTTTGTGATATGACTGAACGCTGCTTTGAGCAAATTGGCATTAAAGCTGCCGCAGAGACCTCGGTCGGAGCTTACGACAATCACGGCCACGGACTTAACCTGCGAGGGCTTACGGAGCATTGGATGGTAATAATCTTCTTCTGTCGATGCAGCGAGATTACCCAAAATTTCTGAAAGCTTGAGCGTATAGGGGCGCGCAGCTAAAATCGCATCCTGAGCACGGCGGAGCTTTGCGGCTGCCACCATCTTCATAGCAGAAGTAATTTTTGCTGTGTTTTTCACTGCGCCGATTCGCTGGCGTATATCACGTAACGTTGCCATGTTGACCTTGTTTTTTTAGTTTAAGTGTTTCTTGCTTAATCGTTGAAATTAAAAAAGACTACCAGTACATTTTTTTGGTGGAGAGATACTCACCCACATAATCACCGACGCTTGCTTCGAGGGATTGAAATTCATGTGCAGCGCTTGTGCCGCTGAGCTTCGACATATCTGCTTCCGTAAAATTCTGATACTGTAAGCGGAGCGACTCCGGCATAGCGATATACTCGATGACCGGCTCTTTGCCCATAGCATGAAAGACGGCTGTTGCGAGGTCATTCCAGTTCCGTGCTGTACCGGTGCCGAGATTATAAATACCGGCGATAGACGTGTCTTTAAGAATATTCCACATCACCTCGCAGACATCTTTGACATAGACGAAGTCCCGCATTTGCCCGCCGTCTGCATACTCGGGCGTATTGGACTGAAACAAGCGGATTTTCCCTGTTTGCTCTATCTGGCAGAAGGCCTTATAGACCATACTTGCCATGTCGTCTTTATGATATTCGTTCGGGCCAAAAACATTAAAATACCGGATACCTACGCAGCTTTCCTGCAGGCCATTATTGAGTACCCAATTGTCGAAGAGCAGCTTGGAATAGCCATACATATTGAGCGGTCGCAGGGTGTGGCTCAGCTCATCACTGTATCCCTGTTCACCGATTCCGTAGGTAGCAGCGCTGCTTGCATAGAGAAAGCGCACATCACTGCTTGCGGAATACGCTGCTAAATCGACGCTGTAGCGGTAATTATTATCGAGTAAATAATCGGCATTACGTTCGGTTGTCGCAGAGCAAGCCCCCAAATGTATAATTGCTTCGATCTCGTCCGTATAGTCGCCGTCGAGCAAGTCTTCGCGGAACACGTCAGGATGAACGATATCGGTAAATTGTTTACCTACAAGGTTTTTCCACTTGTTTGACTCGCCCAAATAATCAACGACGAGGACGTCTTGTACGCCCTCGTCATTTAATTTTCTGATAAAGCAGCTTCCGATGAAGCCGGCTCCGCCTGTTACGACAACCATGTAATTTTTCTGTACAATGAGTGATTGAGTGGTCGTGCTTTCGATTGGCGCGCTCACACCACCGACAGGAGATTATTACCTCTCCCCCGCTTTAGCGAATCGTCGTCATGAAGCGTTCGGTAAATTGCTTAATTGCTGCAAGCAACGGATTTTTCACGGCATCATTGAGGTCTTTGACTTCAATAATTGACATCAGCGTTTGCTTGTGACCATTTTCCATAAAATCAAGGAATTCCGTTTCATACCGTTTCAGGTGCTCGACCGGAATCGCATCAAGGAATCCGTTCGTCGCGGCAAACACCAGCGCCACCTGATGCTCAACGACCATCGGTGAGTATTGTGACTGCTTAAGAATTTCAGTAAGGCGCGCACCGCGGGTAAGCTGCTGTTGTGTTGATTTGTCAAGATCGGAGCCGAACTTCGCAAAAGCTTCGAGTTCGCGGAACATCGCAAGCTCCAGTTTCAGCGGACCGGCTACTTTTTTCATCGGTTTAATCTGAGCATTACCACCCACACGCGATACCGAGATACCGACGTTGAGCGCGGGACGTACACCGGCATTAAAGAGATTCGGCTCCAGATAAATCTGACCGTCGGTGATCGAAATCACGTTGGTCGGAATATAGGCCGACACGTCACCGGCTTGCGTTTCAATTACCGGAAGTGCTGTCAGCGAACCGCCACCGAGGGAATCGGAAAGCTTGGAAGCGCGCTCTAATAAGCGGCTGTGCAGATAGAAGATATCACCCGGATATGCTTCACGTCCCGGTGGACGGCGCAGAAGGAGCGATACTTGACGATAGGCCGCTGCCTGCTTGGTAAGATCATCATAAATCACAAGAGCGTGACGCCCTGAGTCACGGAAGAATTCACCCATCGAGCAGCCGCAATACGGAGCGATGAACTGAAGCGGTGCGGGGTCGGCGGCATTCGCTGCGACGATAATGGTGTAGTCCATAGCACCGTGCTCCTGAAGAGTGGCCAGCACATTGGCAACGGTCGAGCCTTTTTGGCCGATAGCCACATAGACACAGTACACAGGATTGATACCAAGACGCTTCGCTTCTTCGGAATGGGTATATTTTTGGTTGATAATCGTATCGACGGCCACGACGGTCTTCCCTGTCTGGCGGTCACCGATAATCAGCTCACGTTGACCGCGGCCGATCGGAATAAGAGCATCAATTGCCTTGATACCCGTCTGCAACGGCTCGGTCACCGGCTGACGGTCAATCACACCAAGTGCTTTACGCTCAATTGGTAATGAATGCTTTGCATGAATCGGTCCCTTACCGTCGATCGGAATCCCGAGCGGATTGACCACCCGTCCGAGCAACTCTTCACCGACAGGCACCGACGCAATACGACCGGTACGGCGCACTGTGTCGCCTTCTTTTACCAAGCGGTCGTCGCCGAAGAGCACCACGCCGGCATTATCTTCTTCGAGGTTGAGCACCATACCCATGACGCCATTGGGGAACTCCACGAGCTCCGACACCATCACTTTGGTCAGCCCATAGACACGGGCCACACCGTCACCGACCTGGAGCACGGTACCAACTTCATAAATATCAATTTCATTCTCGTAGCCGGAAAGCTGGCGACGCAATATCGCGGAGATTTCTTCAGGACGAACTTCAGCCATATTCTTTACCTTTGTTAATTGAATTTCAAATTTTAATTTTCGTAATTTCTTTGTAATTAAGATATTGCAGCAACAAGCAAATTCTACTCTTCCCTACATCTCACGCAAATGTGCTGCCACTCTCTAGGCATTGGCGGGCGCGCGTTCTTCGCTCTTGATACTTCCTGCGCTTGTTCCCCCTTTTGGCACTACGGCGCCTATGCGCGCGGCCATCACCGATTCAGCCGTCAGTCAGCGCTGCATCCGGAGGCCGAAAAGCCCAACTTATTCTGCAGACTCATCGGCATTTCTGCATCGGCGAGGCGCTTATAGAGCAGCTCAAGCTGCCGGCGAACGCTGCCGTCGTAGAGGCGATCACTGATTTTTACCACAACGCCGCCCTTGAGCTCGGGCTTGACGTCAAAATTAGCAATGACGACCTTTTGTACTTGGTTGGCAATATTTTGGGAGAGTTGAATTTTCAAATCCTCGCCAATTTCGACCGCCGTACTGCATTCGATCGGCAGTAAATTCATGAATCCGTAGTATAATTCCTGATATGCCTCAATAATTCCTTCGAGCATGCTTTCGCGGCGTTTCTCAGCTACGAGCATCAGGAAATCGAGCGTAGGTGCTGAAATACTGTCGCCGTAGATCTCCCGGAAGATCTCTTGTTTTTTGTTATGCGAGACCACAGGACTCTGCAGTAGCGCGCGGAGCTCTTTGGACTGATGAATCGATGCATTCACATACTGCAAATCCCGATAGACTCCCTCTACCTGTGTGTCTTGGAGCGAGCCGAAGAGTGCTTGTGCGTACCGTTTTACAATGCGATAGTTTATCATTGGATGGGCGTTTTATGAGGATATTAATTCTTGGATGTCTGGCTGATATAATTCTCGACGAGAGCTCGGTGATTCTCCGCATTGAGCGTCGTACCGAGAATTTTCGCCGTAGCTTCGATGATAAGTTCAGTCGTTTCAGCACGTAAGGATAAGAGAGCTGCTTCTTTTTCGCGCTCGATTTCCCGCAATGCTTCCGTGATTTTCGCACGTTTGACACGCTCGGCTTCGTCATAGGCAGCTTGTACGACCTGCTCTGCCTGCTGCTTCCCTTCCTTGACAAGCGCCATCATGTCCTGCTGTGCTGCAGCAAGCTTGGCCTGACTTTCTTTCAACAGCGCCTGCGCCTCGGCGTTGACTCTGTTGGCTTCACTAATCGCATTTTCAATACCGCTTTCCCGTGCTTTCAGCGAGGCAAGCATCGGCTTAAATCCGAATTTACCGATTAATGTCAAGAAAAGCAGGAAGTTAAACAACGTCCAAAAAATCAGTCCCGGAGATACATTAAGTAAATTTTCCATAGCTCGTATTCAATCAAAAAGAATGTCAAAAAGGAAAAATATAAAGATAGAACTCGCTCCGGAATTCTGTCTTCGTACTTTTTGAAAAATAATCGATATAATGGTGTGCTTCCGCTTATCGTTGGGCGGAAGCACATCCAATCTCATCTATTACTTAATAGCCAAAAGGATACAAATAACACAAGCAAAGAGCGCAACACCTTCGATAAGAGCTGCACCAATAATCATTGTAGCACGGGCATCTTTTGCTGTTTCAGGCTGACGTGCACCTGCTTCGAGAGCAGCAGCTACGAGAGGACCGATACCAGTACCGACACCAAACACAATAATACCAACGCCAATACCGGCGCCTAACCAAGCTAAACCTTGAGGATTCATAATACTATCCTTTAAATTAAATAATAGAAAAACAAAACAAAATTAACTGCAAATTTTTATGACCATTAATGAGCATGCTCTTCATCATGAACATGATCGCCGAGAGCAAGACCGACAAATACCGCCGAAAGCATCGTAAAAATATACGCCTGCAAAAAAACCACAAGCGCCTCGAGGAAATAAATAAACACCGAAAATCCTACCGAGACCGGCACGACACCCCATGACTTGAAGAAGAACGTAAGCCCTATAAGAGAAAGCAAAATAATGTGCCCGGCAGACATATTGGCAAAAAGACGCATCGTCAGCGCAAACGGCTTGGTAAAGAGTCCGATGATTTCAATCGGGATCATAATCGGTGCTAAATATACCGGCGCACCACCCAAGAGGTGATGAAGCCACGCTCCGATACCCGCTTCTTTTAATGCCGTATAATTCACCACGATAAATGTCGTGATCGCAAGAGCAGCCGTCGTACCAATCGCACCGGTCGCCGAATGACCACCCGGCACAAGTCCGAGTAAATTCATAATGAGAATAAAGAAAAACAGCGAAAGGAAATACGGGGTAAGTCTGTCGGCAATGCGGAGGGAAGGAAGATTCGGTCGGACTACTTCATCGCGAATAAACATTACGAGCGCTTCAAGCATGTTCTGGAATCCTCGCGGCGCCGCCAAAGGATTTTTCTTGTACTTGCTTGCCGCCATCTTGAAAAGCAGGAACATTATCACGAGTCCAAGCATTTGGAAAGCGACGAAATTCGTAACCGAAAAGTCCCATGCCGCATGATGACCGTCACTGACCCGCTGCGGATGACCACCGTGAAGCGTATATTTCCCGTCCGCTTCTAACTTTTCGGGCGATGTATAAATATTCAAACCGGTATCTTTGTCGTAAAGAATATACGGTAAGTTGGATACTTTAAAAGAAAATATATAAAAGCCGTGATGATCGCCAAGCTCGCCGAGGAGATGAGGGAATACTTCTGCGGGAGGAATATCGCCTGTATGGGCATTTGCTTCTGCGTGATGCCCCGCCGCTTCTGCCGGCAATGCAGCATGAGCTGCAGCGGCATCCTGCTGGGAATGTTGAGTTGTACTATCGTGATTCATGTATGTATCAATCTATATATAGGCGCGTTCTAAATTTTTTAAATTCAATTTTCTGAAGACACTGCTGTATCCGATGCTGCACTCCCCGACGTCAACGACCGTTTTTTCTGTGCCATTTCCGGTGAATCAGCCAACGTGTGGAAATAGAATATCTCCACAAACAAATAGATGAAAGTACCAATGCAGAAAGAAATTGCAAAGCTGAGAATATGCACGTGGAGGACCGAAATGCAAGCCCATACCAAAATCGCCGAAATCACTATCCGAACAATCATACTCCCAATAACTATCCCGATGAATTTCTCAAATCGCTTGTGAAACGTCTTGCGGGCTATCGACAGCCCGGCAAGCACATTCAACAGGCAAATAGCTTGGGAAATACCGACCGACATCCAAAGTGAGTGGCTGAAATCCACATAGATTTCCAATAAATTCAACTTACTTGTTTTTTAGGGCGGTTTTAATAAACCCAACCATTGCGGCTACGCAGCCGAAGACCAAGAGAGAAACTGTCCAAATCGGCGATGTCTGATAGTGAGAATCTATCAACCATCCGATACCACCGAAAGTGCAAAGCGTTACCATCATTTGAGTTCCAAGCGCCATGTACGGTGCCAGCTCTTGGAAAACCCGCTTGCTTCCGTCTCCGTTTGGTGCTTGATTAAGACTCATAATTGCTTTTTTTTGAAGTTTTTCAGACGCAAAATTAGCTCTTTACCCACTGATAACCAAAAACTTTTATCGAATATTCTTTCCGAAAAAATCCCGGCTCCCCGATTTTGTCCGCCGGAGACCGGCCACACTAACCTGATACCGGCAAGTGTGCGAACTTCCTTGCCCATAATAATCATACTGCAACCTGAGCCATACTCACAGCACCGCTTTGGTAATCCATACTCCTGCCAGCAAAGCCAGCACCCCGAGTACTACACTCGCCCCGGCATAGCTCACCGCCTGCAGCACATCTCCTGCCTCCAGCTGCGTATGGAGTTCGAGAGCAAATGTCGAAAATGTCGTAAATCCCCCACAGAATCCTACCATCAAAAACAGACGCACACCGGGCGAGAAAATACCCGCCTCAGACGCAAGCTGACTAAAAATTCCGATAAACAAACAACCGACAATATTAGCTGCGAACGTACCAAACGGCAACTGCATCGGCAATTTCGTGGCTATCAATGCCACCGCATAGCGTGCAGCAGAGCCAAGCGCGCCCCCCAAAGCAACTATCATAAACGACTGAAAAGATGGTACCATAGCTCATTCTCCCGTTACATAATCATTACATAAGCGCTTCGAATTGTTTTATTGCGTACTTTGCCACTGTACAACTATTATTCCCCTGCTTTTCCCTCGCAGACAGGCAGAAATGCCGCCGCTGCTGCCCGTTATATCATGACCGCAGCCGGCAATTTCCATCGACTATATTTGGCACTATTTTTGAGGACTTAACCACGAAATATTGCAGCATATACGTAGTCTCAGACTACAACTATTTTATTTTTCAAGGTATTCCCCGTGCAGGCGACACAATCTATACAAAACAGCTCATTCCTCTTGCGGCAATTCCGTGAATTCTATCAGGAGGTCATCCGCCAAAAGCGACTCGCGGCAGCCGGAATATTAAAATTCCAGACCATGAGCACGACCGGCGGCGAGGTGCCGACGACCGACTCGATGGTGCATGCAATTTGGCAAAGTCTGCTCTTTAACCTCGAGCAGCAGGCCGCAGCCAGCGCCAGAAGCGGAAATGATTACAGCGCAAGTATATACAAAGAAACGCTTTATGTAATGTGCGCTCTTGCCGACGAGATTTTCCTGACACTCAATTGGGAGGGCAAAGACAAATGGAAAGATACTCTTCTTGAGTCCTATCTTTTTCAATCCCACATCGCCGGCGATCAATTTTTCAGCAAGCTTGATGAGCTCATGCAGTCCCGCGATGCGGCTAGCGTAGAGCTCGCATCGGTCTATTTTATGGCGTTATCACTTGGATTCCAAGGCAGATACCGCGGTAATCCCGATACATCGGCACTCGAGAAATACAAGCAGCAGCTCTTTACGTATATCTTCCGCCGTGATCCGGAATTACTGAGCGAATCCAAGCAGCTCTTCCCGTCAAGCTATGAATATACCGTGACCAAGGGCTCGGGCAAGCGTCTGACGAATCCCAAGCGCTGGTTCATCGCCTCAGCGGTGACGATTGTCGTCTTTTATGCCGTCTCACACTATTTATGGATGGATATTACATCTGACTTCCATCCGATTATTTCTTCTATACTTGGCATTCGATAATGGTGAAATTATATGGAAATCATTAACTCGCTCCTGCCATACCTGCCTCTTATTCTCACAATCATCGGGATATTGATTCTCGCACTGATTATCTATATCGTTGTACTCGTCTGGCAGGCAAAGAAAAAACAAAAGCAATCTGAAGAAGAAAGCGAAAAAGCAAAAGCAAAGAAAGCTCAGAAAGAAGCCCTTGCTTCACAAAAACTACTGTCGGCTAATTTATCGCGCTCATTCAAGCAGGCGATACGTATCCTCCGTTCGGAGACCAGCGGACGAAACTGGCGCTATCAAATTCCCTGGATGCTCGCCATTGGTGAGTCGTATTCCGGCAAGACCACCGCTCTCGAAAATGTCGGTCTCGATCTCACCCTCGGCAAGTCGGATACCAAGCCCGGCGCGAAGTCCATCTGTGACTGGTATTTCTACGACAAAGGCGTCATGCTCGATATCGACGGCAGTGCTATTCTCCGGAAAGATGGCCTCCCGACCGACGAAAAAGTATGGAAAACGCTCCTGCGTCTGCTCCAAAAGCATCGTCCCGAGCGCCCGATTGACGGTATCGTCCTCACTATCTCTGCTACCGATCTCATCGCCCCCATCGAAGAAGTCCGCGAAGTCCTCCGCGCCAAAGCAGATACAATTTACAAAAAACTCATTCAAGTACAAGTCACTCTCGGTCTCTGCGTACCGGTCTATGTGCTCGTCACCAAATGCGATGCTATCCCCGGATTCCGCAGCTTTGCCGGCGCATTACCGCAGCAATTCCGCGATCAAATATTCGGCTGGTCCAATCCATACGCCCTCGAGACCGCTTTCAGCCCACGCTGGGTCGATGAAGCATTTGAGACGGTGTCGGCGAATTTGTATGAAACTCAAATCGAGCTCTTCTCGACTCAAAATTTCATCGATAACCGCGATGAATTATTCATGTTTGTATCGGATTTTGAACGTATGATCGAGCCCGCCCGGGAATTTATCGGTGATATTTTCAAGCAAAGCGTCTATCACGAACAAATCTTCTTTCGCGGTATGTACTTCACCGGTGACGGTTCGCCGGCTGCCGTACCGCATCCTGAAATCACTGCCCTTTTGCCGCAAACGGAATACTCTCCGTCCGAGAGTGCCACCGGCAAGATTGTTCCCCTTTTCCTCAAAGATTTATTTGAGAAAAAAATATTCCCTGAATTCAATATCGTGCGTCCGGTGACAAAAGTCGCCGTGACCCGTAATCGTACTATTCTTATTACGCAAGTAGTCATGGCACTTCTGACCCTCTCCTGGGGCATCGGAATGTATGTCGGCTACAACAATCTCGTCGATAAAAAGCAAGCTCTGCTGCCCTTCCTCTCGGTGCTTGCATCAACAGATGCACCGGCAAAGCAGCATAGCGTGCCGGCGGGGATGCCGCAAGCGCCGGTGACCCAAACCAAGGACGAGAAATCGCAAATCGACGAATCGATTATTAATTCCTTCCTCACCTATGCCAATGCACGCGACGGCGCACGCCTATCATCATACTTTATTCCCAGCTCGTGGTTCAGCCCGATCCACAGTAAAATCACCGATTGTATGTCGCTCAAGTATGACAAATTCATCCTTAAAGTGCTCTATTACGGACTCGATAAACGTACCCGTCAGGTCGTGGCTCCGGCGGCCGAAGCACCGCGTTTAGGATATATTTCCTCATCCTTTTCTCCCGTTGACTCCGCTGCGAATCTGCCGGTCGTGCAACGCGTCGAGCAGACGCCCGACTTCGTCAACCTCCGGAATTATGTCGATGCTTTGGTCGAACTCGAGCGTAATTCATCTAATTACAACAAGCTCTGCGAAGTGGGGCAGGGTGACTTGAGCGATGTCGGCGGACTCATTAAATATCTTTTTAATGTGGACTTGTCGGCTTCCTTCAATAGTGAACAAGCCTATTATTTCTCGAAAGCAGTCATTCTCTCCGAAGCGCAGAAATTCATGCCCGCTGACTATCAAAAAGATGCCGAAGCACGGCTTGCACAGCTCTCGCAGGCGTTTTTTGAACGTACCTTCAGCCGGAATCCGCTCATTGCCCGCTGCGATCGAATCCGCTCACTCACCTATTCGCTCATTAATTTCGGGCAAAGCGGTCAGTCGCTCAATCGGGATGGGTTGGTCGCACGGAAGCTGTATGAGACCTTGAGCGAACTCGAAACCACGCTCGGCCGGCCGGAAGTAAGCTGGATCACTGCCGATTCTCTCAATCTCGGCTCTGCCTATCTCAAGCTCACGTCTGCCCTTTCCCGTTCGGCATTTGTCGAGATCGAATCGGCACAGCAGCTGAGCCAGATGTCACAGGATGGATTTCAAAGGTTGAAAACGACCCTGATGGAACAAAAAACGGCCTATTCTGCGCCTATTTTCGCAGCGGCCGATAAAAAACTCGCTCTCAGCGATCAGGCAAAGAGTCTGAAGACTGCCCTTGAAAAGCTCCTGAGTCAGGAATTCATGCTCACCGAGCCATCGCCCTACACTTCTAATGCCGGCTCTCATATCGTGTGGAATATTACGATGCTCGAAGATGTCAATCGCCGGGTCGAAAATTCCATGCAATTCGTCGCTCAGGCACTCCCGCTTTTCCCGCTGCAGCTCGTTAATCCGGTGCGCGCGATTGCGACCTTCCAGATCGAAGCCGATGCCCGCAGCCGAATTATGCAAGCACAGACAGCAAGCGGCGCCTTCTCGGTGACAAGTGAGGAAAATATCAAGACCGAAATTCAATACTTCAGCGAAGCAGCTGGATTCTTGAGCAAACTCATCACCACCTTTGAACAAAAGCAGCTCACAAGCGCTCATCGCTACTTAGCCGAAATCGTCGCCGGTCAAGCCGGTGGACTGCTGAGTGATGTCGATAAATTACTCGAACAAAAACAAGCCTACACCGTCGAAGACAGCCACCTCTCCTCCTGGAACGGCCGCAAGCAACTCTCGACGGTAATCTTCGGCGTTCGCCAAGATGGCGACCTGAGCGAATTCGTGCTTGCACAGCAAAAATTAGTGCGCATCTACGCCGCTGCCTACGCACGGCCGCTCGTCACATTTTTAAATAGTCCGGCAATTCGGAGTAAAGCCAATTCTACGACTACCGTACTCCCAAAATGGGCCGGAATTCTCGAGCAAATCGACTTCTACGATACCAAAGTCGCCGGTAATTCCCTCGCTGCTCTCGATAATTTTATCCTGCTCGATGTCGATAGCGTCACGGTCGATAACTATGCCGCAAAAATTCCGCTTCGGTCCTTCCAAAAAGTACCGGCCGATTATTTCCAGGATAAATTATTTAAAATGAAACGCGCAATTTATTCCCGCGCACAGGCAATATCGGAGAGCGAAGCGATTGGTTTTTATAGTGCTTCCGAACAGTATTTCAATCAGCATTTAGCCGGGAAATACCCCTTTGTCTCCACCGAACAGGAGCAGCTCGGGCAGATTGTCAATGCCGATCCGGAAGAAGTACGCACATTCTTTAAAATCAGCGAACGCCTCGGCCCTCCCGGCAGAGATGCTCTCAAGAAAAATCCAAGCTATACCCAGGACTCACGGAACGAAGTAGCACGATTCCTCACTAATATCGATGTAACACGTAAATTTTTCAATGGATATGTGTCGAGTGAACAGAAAAATCCTGCCCTCGCGTTTGATGCTGAAATTGAATTCCGTGCTAATCAAAAAGCCGAAAATGGCGGTTATCAGATCCTCGACTGGTCACTCTGGCTCGGCAATACCCGCGTCTCCAATCGCGATGCAGACCGCAAAGCCCGCTGGTACTGGGGCAGCCCCGTCAAGCTCGCCCTCCGCTGGGCGAAAGATGCGCCATCCTCGCCGGCAGTGCCCGACCTCAATGCTAATTACCGGGTCGAGGACAAAACCGTTATCTTCGAATTCCAAGATCGGTGGTCTCTCCTGCAATTCATTAAATCCCATAGAGTTCCGATGGCAGATGACGATGATGATGCGCCATCGAACCAGAATTTATTGGAATTCTCGATACCGACAATTTCAACGACCGGAGGTTCGACGGCAATGCCGACGCAGACCAAGGTCTTCATCAAAGTGAATTTACTCTCGCCGGAGAAGAAAAACGGACTCGTTCTGCCTCCGTTCCCTGCTCAATCGCCACGATTAGTCAAGGAAACGCAGCAGCCGAAGAATTAACATTGAATATACTTGTAAGCTCTTGAGATACCGTTAATTATACCTTGTGAATTTTATGGAACAATCAGAAATCCTGGCACGTATCGCCCCCTTCCTCGCTCCGATTTCGGAGGAGAATCCTACCGGCGCATGGCTACGATATGATGCTGTCTATGATAAAATTCAGGAAGCACGCCGTGAGGATGATGCGTTTTTGGATCAGGGTGTATGGCAAAAAGCACTCAAAAAATCCGACTGGCAGCTCACACAAAAGCTCTGCAGCGATGTGCTCACCTCGCGCTCAAAAGACCTGCAGATCACCGTCTGGATGCTGGAGTCATGGATGCATCTCCGCGGTTTTGAAGGAATTGCCGAAGGAATCACCCTCGTCAGTGCGCTTTGCCAGACCTATTGGGACTCCGTCTATCCTGCTCTCGAAGAAAACGACTGTGAGTATCGCATCGCTCCACTTCAATGGCTCAATGAGAAAATATTCCACAAACCCAAAATCATCCCTTGCACCCAGCCGCGTTCGCGTGATTTGCCGGTGTATAATTTCCTCGATTGGGAAGCAGTACTGACACTCGAAAATACATTACGAAAAAACCCCTATACCTATCAACCCGAAGAACTTGAGCAAAAAATCACGCGTGAAAAATTTCGTATCAGCATGCTCGATACACCGCTTGAATTCTATGCCGAACTCAATGCTACGCTCCTGCATTCGATCGAAGAACTCAATGCACTCGAACGCTTCACCGACGAAAAATGCGGCAAACAGGCACCTAGCTTCCGGCAGTTCCGCGAGGTATTGACAAAAATTGAACGTCTGAGCGCCGAAATACTGAGAGAGCGTACCGTTGTTATTATACCGGAGCCCGAGCCGGAGCCGGAGCCCGAACCCGAAGAATCTCCGGAAGATATGGGGATTTCGGATGATTTTTCATCGTTGTATGTATCGATGCATCCACCGGAGCCCGAGCCGGCAACCGAGACGCCGACACCGGAAAGAGTAGCTGAAACGACCCCTGCAATCCGTGAACTCGAAAGGAAAGTAATGCAAACAATGTCCGTCGCCGTGCGGAGCCGTGAAGATGCCTATAAACGCCTCAACGAAGCCGCCGATTATCTCCTCAAAGCAGAGCCGCACAGCCCTGTTCCCTATCTCATCAAGCGTGCTATCTCATGGGGAGACATGCCGTTACCCCAATTACTCGGCGAGCTGATCCTCGACCCGAATTATGGCTCGGCAATTGTCGCCCTCCTCGGCATGCAGCCGCCACAGCGCAGAGATGAATGGGAATAACTGCCCGACCAGCACGGGATTCAACCGATGCTACGGCTGCAATGACTATATTGCAGTCGTAAGCATGTCATTTTCCTCTCCATTCACAACTCATGAAACATAAATTTCTGCTCGGTATCCTCTGTGCTCTCGCCATCGGAGCAGGTATTGTGTATTGGATGCGCATTCCTGTTCCTCTTGCCGGCATTCCCCTCATTTCTACGCTTCAGCCACTCTACCTTCAGAATGTCAATTACCTCTATCAAAAGGATATGTATTCGATGTCCAAGCTCCGCAAGGCCGATGTCGTGATGTTCGGCGACTCTCATACCTACACCCTCAATTGGAGTGAAGCTCTCGGCCGTCCTGCTATTGCGAACCGTGGCATCCGGGGTGATATTATTGAAGGATTTCTCAAGCGTGTCGATGAGGTCACATTGCTGCAGCCAAGGATATGTTTTGTGATGGGAGGAATCAACGATTTTTACGCATATGTATCAGTAGATAAAGTATTTACTCAATATTGCAAGCTTATCGAGCTCCTTCAAAGCCACCATATTACTGTGGTAGTGCAGGCCACGCTCTATGTCAGCGCATCGCGTGAAGACGCCGACCTGCGAAATGCGCAGGTTACGGAATTAAACGCCAAGCTCCGCGCTTATGCCGCTGCTCATGCGATCCGCTTTATTGATATCAATCCTCTTATCAGCGAGCATGCCGCACTCAAGCCCGAGCTGACGATTGACGGCCTGCATTTGAATGCACGCGGCTATCAGCTGTGGCTCCCGGAAGTCGAGAAAACGCTTGTAGCCGAAGGCTTGTAGTGTGTAGTACCAGCCAAGTCATCGTGTCAGGACAAAAAAAAAGACCTGTTCAGTCTGTGAACAGGTCTTTTGCTATACTGCATTCACCACTTTTTAGCGCAGCAGTGTCATCATGTGTCGTTGTGTACCTTGGGCTGTCGTGACGACGACGGCATAGCTTCCGGAGGCAGCGCTTCCGGCATCTATCGGAAGGCGATAATTACCCGCTGCGAGCTCTTCATCGAGCAAAAGCTTCACTTCCTGTCCGAGAGAATTGACAAGGCGCACGGTAGCGCGTCCTGCTGTCTTGACGGAGAATTCAAGTGTCGTTTCATTGGTAAATGGATTCGGGTAATTCTTGATATCACCGGAGGTTTCACTACTTTCCTGCACACTGACAAGACCTGCAAAATCATCGGTCGAGCGTGGGATGATTTTATAATTTTGATTGCCATACCAGACAATCCCGCGGATAAAGTCGAATTTGCGACCTACCTGCGGCTTGATACGGCTTGATATCATCGTAATACTGTCCCGTGTGGTATAGTAAATCGGGCTCTCATCGGTTTCAACGCGGATGTAGGCATTCGGATTATCCTTGTTTGCTTCATCGGCGATGGAGAATTCACCGCTATTTTGCTGCTGTTGCTGTTGGTTAGCCGGAGCAAGCGTATCCATTATCACAGCATTTTTTACCGATACAAGCATGGCACGCCATTTTTCGACCGTGGTATCACCGATGAATTTACTGCCGATATCGGCTGACGATATGATGATGGGCTCGGCTTCGTTGCCGCGTGAGAGCACCGTCACGGAGTCGATTCTTCCTAAGGTAGTAATAAATCTCGTAGTCAGCTCCCCCGTAATTCTCACTTTATCACCCCGGCGCACCTTCATCGACTCCGGAAACACCTGCGCTCCGACAGCCATGCCGGACCATGCTTCAGGTCGGTCCTGCATGGTGACCAAAGCGAAATTCTGGAACCCATTGCCCGGAAAATTCGTCTCATCTGCAGTGATAACTGCTTCGAATGTAACAGAATAATCAGTAGGATCGGCAGCGGCATTATACCCGCGAATAGGAGTCTGGAAGTCCGCTATATGAGCCGGACCATCGACCACTTTATAGACATATGTGCCCACATACGGACTGGTGCCGATGGTTTGTTTTTCGTCCGTCACCACCACTTTATAGCCGACAATTGTACCATTCGGCTGCGGAGGAATACTGGCTGTATAGCCAAATATACTTGTCTGAAGGGAGCCCTCTTTAAAGGTCTTACCATCAGTGGTATAAAATAATTTGATACCTTTCGGACGCTCGACGGAATTATCCCCCTCCGCTACATCAAAATTCACCTTGACAGTCTCGGTGGACGATGCGAATAATTTCTTACCATCTCTTTGTATATTAAGTACTTGAGGCGGGAAGTAGTCTTTGACGACATCCGTTGGGAGCGCCGGAGCGATCGAGAAGACCTGGACAATTTGTGTCATACCGCCGCCGCCGCTGGCACCGACGAACGAATATCCGGTGACATATCCGCGCAGCAATTTGATGCGTTGACCGATAGACGGAGCACGATATTCGCTCTCTTCAATATGAAAATTTCTATCCGTAAAATAGCCCGATTGATCGTTCATGAATATTGTATTGCCTTCGTTGTCCGACAGGGTAAGCACCGGCGATATATCAAGCACAATCAGGTCGCTCAGCTCTACCTTCATCCCTATCAACGGAGCGCCGGACTGGTAATTCAAGCTTGGATTCTCCGCCCCACCGCGGACAAAATCAGAAACCGTGACTTGAATGGGCTCGGGTATGGCTTTTTTGGTGCTGATGGTTTTGACAACTTCAGCATCCGGTCCGGTAATCACTGCTGCGACAGTCGGGAATCGGTTATTGTTTTGCGGATTTCCTGTCTGCGGATAACTCCCAATCCGTACAAGCATTTCGACTACATCACCTGCTTTCATGCGGTCGAATTGCGTTTTGGAGGCAACGGTATCAAGCTGCACGACACAGAGACCGGCATATTCCCGGAGCGACACATCGGCATCGCGGAGATAGGTCATCCAGCCGGCGCCGAGTGTGAGATTGACCCGTTTGTCCGTCGGATAATTCACGAGCGGTGATACGGTGACAAGTCCGGTGACCAGTACGGTATCGCCGTAGCGGAGTGAACGCAAATTGCCGTTTTTGAGAGAATCGGCAGAAAGAGTCATAATATCTTTCACACTGACTTTCGGATATACTTTGGGAAGTGCAGAAAGGTGTGGAACCGAAATCGTGGCAAGCGCAGCACAGAGGCAAAAGAGGGCGAATAGACGCTTCATTGAGCTATCTCCAAATAAATGAATGAATAATGTATTTTTCTACCCCGCAAAAAAGCGGAGCGAGCGGGTGTACGCAGCCCACGAAAGGAGGGTTTCGAAATTTAACATTCATCTTTTTATTTAACATTTTTAACAGTTTTTGGAGGGCGGGAGGAATATGGTTCGGGGAGGGTGGAAGTGTAGAGAGAACAATTTATAATTGCACTTCAGGCGTTTTCTGCAAGTATAGTTTTTATTCAGTTGTGAGGTAGATGGGCAACGGTTTATTCTGAAAATGAGAATAGCAGGTGTTTGATAGTGGCAGATTATACACTTCAAAGGTGAAATTCTTGATGATGAATTGAACAAATTTTTGTTATTTTGCAAAATAGAACCTATATATTTTACAATCATTTATATACAACAGCCATGTCAATCAGAACATTTTGGACAATCTTCATCAAAATACTCGGTATTTGGTTGGTATTTAGTAGCTTGACGGTCGTTCCTCAGGCGATTTCTACTTCTCTTTCCTCATTTTTCCCAGACAGTGGAGATGGTTTTTTGTTGCTACTTTTACCGATAATACTATTGACCATAGGAATATTCATTTATATCCTAACAGTTTTTGTTTTTAAGACTGAGTGGTTTATTGATAAGCTACAACTGGATAAAGGATTTGCAGAAGAAAGACTTGAGATGAATATACATCGCTCGACTATTCTCAGCGTCGCAGTCATTGTCATCGGAGGGGTATTATTTTTAGACTCCTTACCTCTCTTTTTGAAGTTATTTTTTGATGCAATTAGGCAATTTAATGCAAGTGGTGAACCATCGGACAAAGAATGGGTAATCTTCTATTTTGTCAAGACAATACTCGGGTACATGGTAATGATAAAGAACAAAGAAATAGTCAGACTTATCGACAAAGATGCACCGCCAATTGCAGTAGAATCTGATGAGGAGGTTTCCGTCGATTCTGATGAAGATATTGATAAATCAGACACCTAATTTCATTTACTGCTTCACGTACCCAATCCAACATCAATGGTTAGACTCTAAACTGACAAACTGATTTTGCGGATCTCCTACGAAAATTCCTCACCGATACGGAATCTGATCCACCGCCCCTGCCTGCGCAAATCCACGCAATCGCAGCGCGCAGGAGTCGCATTCACCGCAGGCGATGTCGTTGTGAGAGTAGCAACTCCACGTGAGATCGAGCGGCGCGCCGAGCTGAAGTCCTTGGGTCACAATATCTTTCTTGCTGAGATGCAACAGCGGAGTGTGAATCGAAATCGACGTCTCGGGCTTGGTACCCACCTTAATCACCCGTTCAAATGCCTCGAAAAATTCCTCCCGGCAATCCGGGTAACCGCTGCTGTCGTCCTGTACGGCGCCGATATAAAGAGCAGTTGCGCCAAGTACTTCCGCCCAACTTGTCGCAATCGCCAGAATATTAGCATTGCGGAACGGCACATAGCTTACGGGGATATCCTGATTGTCAAGATCCGCCTTCGGAACGTCTATTGAGGCGTCGGTCAATGCGCTCCCTCCTATTGCTGCAAGATACCCAATATCAACGACTAAGCGCTTTTCAACTGCATAATAATCACACACATCGTGGAAGGCGCGGAGTTCGCGTTCCTGCGTGCGCTGTCCGTAATTGACATGGAGCGCGGCGAGTCGGAAACCCTCCTTACGGGCGATGCCGGCGCAGACGCTCGAGTCCATTCCGCCGGACATCATTACTACTGCAATTGGTTGTGTGTTCATGAGATATGATTTTTAATGGAACGCTGATGACGCTGATTTTTTTTGTAATGATTGGTATTGCTATTCTCCCGTTAAGACAAATTGCTTTCGCCCTACCTGCACGACGGGGGCGTATGCAATTCGCCCCTACGACCAAAAAATTGCTTTCGCCCTACCTGCACGACGGGGGCGTATGCAATTCGCCCCTACGACCAAAAACTAGAATTACTTCACCACCACCGACACATCGCCACGCTCGGTCAGCACGCCGATGGGATTGGTAAATTCTTCTAACCCAAATTGTATAAATGTCTTCCGCACGTCGCCCACAGCTTCCGGACGTACCGCTACGAGCAGTCCTCCGCTTGTTTGCGGGTCTGCGAGCAGGGCGCGTTGTTCGTCGGATAATGCTGCTACTTTATGTCCGTAGCTCGCCCAATTACGATTCGTGCCACCGGGAATAGACTTTTGCGCGAGATAATAGTCCACGCCATTCATCATCGGTACTGCCGCGTAGGTTATTTCCGCGCTTACATTGCTGCCTTCGCACATTTCGCAAAGGTGGCCGAGGAGACCGAATCCCGTCACATCCGTCAGGGCAGTCACGCCGGAAAGTTTGCCTAATTCCTCGCCAATCCGATTGAGTTTCATCATTTGTTCGGCTGCGAGATTCACTTCTGTTTCGCGCAAAATTCCACGTTTTTCAGCCGTCGTAAGTATTCCTACGCCAAGGGCTTTGGTGAGGAAGAGTACGTCTCCAACTTGCGCAGTATTATTTTGCTTGAGATTCTGAATATCAACAAGACCCGTCACAGCGAGCCCGAAAATCGGTTCGGGACTGTCAATCGAATGCCCACCCGCAAGTGGAATTCCCGCCTCAGCGCACATCGAACGGCTGCCTTCAATCACACGGCGGGCGATTTCCGGCGGCAGCTTGTCGAGCGTCCATCCAAGAATTGCAATCGCCATCACGGGTTTACCGCCCATCGCATACACGTCGCTAATCGCATTCGCCGAAGCAATGCGTCCGAAATTATACGGATCATCGACAATCGGCATGAAAAAATCCGTCGTGCTGATGAGCGCTGTACCATTGCCGAGATCATAGACTGCAGCATCGTCGCGGGAGTCATTGCCGACGAGCAAGCGCTCGTGATTGGGCTGCGGAACGCTCGAATGAAGAATAGTATCGAGCACTTGCGGCGATATTTTACAACCGCATCCTGCTCCGTGACTGTATTGTGTGAGGCGTATTGTGTCCATGGTTTTTGTGTGTTGTCAGGCGTTGATGGCACGCTGATGACGCTGATTGTTATGATTGAAGATGATTTTTAGATTGTGGAGGCAAATTCTACAATGTTCCGAGCATTCTCCGCTGCATTCATCGTGGATACTTCTATGCGAAAGACCGTGTTTGGTTCGCGCTTTTTAATTCCGTGCAAATATGTTTTGTCATAATAACTTAACAGAATCTCAAAACACTCCGCCAGACGTTCTGCCTCCAGCTCTGCAATTGCTTTTTGGGTGCGATCTCCGCCGAGTTGATCTTTGATTTTGAGAATAGAAGCGCGGAGTCCTTCACGGTCTGCTGTGCCATAATCCTTGACGAGTCCTTCCACGCGAAGTCCGAGCGGCATATCAATAAAAATCGTCTTGGCTGAACGCATGGACTTAAATAACTGCTCAGGAATCATAGCCATACCGATTTTCCGGCTTTCGTCTTCGAGCCAGAGCGGGCGTTCAGGAGTAATCTCACGATAGGCAACGCCGAGGATATTTTCGAACTGTTCCTGACTTGGCTGTGCGGGCATACCGAGCGCGCCGAATGCCGAACCTTTATGACTCGCAATTCCTTCCAAATCAATTGTTTGCGCGCCGAGCTTGTGGATTTCATGGAGAATATGCGTCTTCCCCGAACCTGTTTTCCCGCCGAGAATAATGAGCGGCTTGGGTATTTCGAACGAATTAAGCGCATAGCGCCGGAATGCTTTATAGCCGCCTTCGAGGAGATGGGTCTTGAGTCCGTAGAAATTGAGCAGCCAAGCCACGGCCGAACTCCGCATACCGCCGCGCCAGCAGTGAACGAGGACATCCGTTCCGGTGGTATTTGCAAGTGCTTGCTCAACAATGCTTTTCATCTTCGGACCGAAGAATTCAAAGCCGTGCATAATCGCTTTTTCGCGGCTTTCCTGTTTGTACGCGGTGCCGATAATCGCGCGTTCCTCATCCGAAAAAAGCGCAAGATTACGCGCATGAGGAATATGCGCATGCGCGAATTCCGACGGCGTGCGCACATCAAAAATCGGCTGCGTTTTGCTCAGCTCGAGGAACGCTTCAATCGGGAGAGATGGCGCGGAATTCATGACCATGTTGTAGTTGTATCGTTACTTCTTCTTTTTTGAAGGTGTTACTTTCGAATCGATTCCTTTAATCTGTTTGCTTTTTTGCTTGAGCTGTTTTTTAATTTCACGAATATCTTCGCCGGCGGGCAGATTTTCCGGCGCAATTCCATTCATACGAATCATTGCCGAGCGAACTTCACCGCCAACGGATTCGGCCGCAGACTCAAGGCGACTTTGACCTTTAATTTCATTTTGTTGGATCTTCATTTCGGTCTGCGTAATGCGGAAAAGATTCGCAGCAAGCTCTACTTTACCCATATAATCGAGCGGCGAGCGACCGCCTTCGATACCTCGGAGTTCACGTAACTGATTGATATTTTTGTTATACATGCCACGATACCCGGCATTTTGGAAGTAGGAATACTGTTGCACTCCGGCTCTCCTCGCCGTACCACTCAAGCTATTCTCGCGGTCAGAAATTTCTTCCCGAATTCCAAGCCGCTCTACCTTATCTGCTTCCTCTAAATAGCTTTGAACTGCTCCGGCAAGATTGGCAAAATACACCTGCGCTTTGGCAACAGTCGGCTTTTTATTATCCGCATTCATCACCACGAGATAACATGCGAATCGCGAGAGCTTCACATCCCGAATATTCTTGCCGCCTACCTCCCGTTGCTCAAATATAAAATTATCAGGAATATCTATGTTTAATGTATTGCAGGTAGTTAACGCTTTATTGATTGCCTTTTGGAATGATGTCCAGGTTTCATATCCTAAAAGCGCCATCAATTCTGAGGCATACCAAAAGGTAAATCCATTGGCTCTACTTTTGTTTTCAAAGCCATTTTCCGAGAAATCTTGTGTGAAAATTTCAAGATCCGACATTGCTCACCGCTCCTTTGTTATAAATAATGGTACAAGGTAATTGTGATTAAAATTCTTCCGTCTTAATTCTCTGTATCGATGCTCCTAAACTGTTCAATTTCTTCTCAATTGCTTCATAACCTCTGTCCAAGTGATAGACGCGCAGAATCTCCGAACGTCCCTCAGCGACAAGTGCCGCGAGGATTAAACTTGCGCTCGCCCGCAAATCGGCCGACATGACGGTCGCACCCGTCAGCGGCGCGCCGCCGGTCACGAGAGCAGTGTTTTCCGCCATTTCGATTTTTGCGCCAAGTCGTTGGAGTTCAGGCACATGGTGGAATCTTGTATGATAGATTGTATCGGTAATTTTACTCGTTCCCGTCGCCAACATCATAAACGCCAGCCATTGCGCCTGCGAGTCAGTTGGGAATCCCGGATACGTGGCAGTCGTGATATCGGTAGGTTTCGGCGCAGAGTCCATTTCGATGGTAATTGTGTCGCCGGTCACATCAATAGTGCAGCCCGCTTCTTCAAGCTTGGAAATAACAGCCGTCAGGTGATACGCATTCACATTTTCGAGAAGCACTTTGCCGCGCGTCATGGCAGCAGCGATCAAAAAAGTCGCCGCTTCGATGCGGTCCGGGATGTTTTCTTCCTCTACTGCGTGCAATTCTTTAACACCTTCAATTTCAAGAGTATTGGTGCCAATTCCATTAATTTTCGCACCCATTTTCACGAGCATACGTGCCTGCGCCGTTACTTCCGGTTCGAGCGCCGCATTCGTCAGAAGCGTCGTGCCGCTTGCGAGCACAGCCGCCGAGAGAACATTTTCCGTGGCCCCAACGCTTGAAATATCGAAGTGAATTTTCGCGCCACGCAAGCCGCTCGTTTTGGCAAGAATATAGCCGTTTTCAATCGTAATTTCCGCACCGAGCTTCTCTAATCCCTTTAAATGTAAGTCCACAGGACGCGGACCAAACGCGCATCCGCCGGGCAGTGACACCTTCGCTTCGCCGTAGCGTGCGACAAGCGGACCCAAAACATTTATCGACGCGCGCATTTTTTTGACCTGTTCGTACGGCGCTTCATGGCTCGTAATATTCGACGAATCGAGAAACAATTCATCGCCGTTGAGTTCGCAATGCACGCCCATTTCCCCGAGCAGGCGCGACATCGTCCACACGTCACGGATATTGGGAGTATTATGCAGGCGAAACACGCCCGGCGCCATTAAAACCAAGGGCATAAGCGCGAGAGTTGCATTTTTAGCGCCCGATATTTTCACGCGGCCAGTGAGCCGACGTCCACCTTCAATGACAAATTTATCCATAAGTATAGTTGTAATACTGTCAAAAACCACCTCTTTATTATGCTGCAAATTTACGGCTATTTTAAGAATTGAGAGGGATGGAGCGTGATTTTTGTTCCCCTTCTGCTCATTCCAATCCGCCGCCTGCGGTCACCCGTTGCCGTCCAGGCATTTTTTAGGGAAATTTCGCGGAAAAATGTTTGGTTTTTCATCCATTTAAATCGTAATTTTGCCAAGCATTTTTTTTGCACATAAACACTCATTAATCATCTTATTTTATTGAAAATTACCTACTCCTTCGTTCGCAATTTTCATCCTCATACTACACTTTCACGGGAGCTATTACTATGCAAGCACGGCTATCACTTCTCCTCATTCTGCCCCTCTTTTTATTCTCCTGCGGCGGCGACTCCTCGACGAACCCACAGGATAACTCTCTGAATTTATTATCCAATACAAGCTTCGAGACCCCAAGCAACCAACCGGACTATTCGCATTGGTGGGGCACGGCATACTTGAGCGACAGCGTTGGCAATCGTCTTAACCCGCTCGTAAAGGATGCGCCTCCCGGCGGTGGAGTCTGGTGCGTGGAGCTCGAACCGCAATGGTTCCCTGTCGAAGGATACACCAAATCGTCGATTGCCGGTCAATCCGGCATGCATATCTACAAGGTATCAGCGTGGATGAAAACGCTCAATAAGTGGCCGGGTTCGCTCGCACTTGAGCAGTGGCGGGACAGAAAACGAATTTCAACGACCTCCCTATCCGACACCTCAAGCGCCTGGAAGGCGGTATCATTGACCGATACGCTCAGCGTCGTCGCGACCGACAGTATCAAAGTGCATCTATCGGCAGGCATGACCGAGATAGCGCTTGGGAAAGTACGCTTTGATTTGGTACGGTTGGAGCGCGTCGATCCGTAGTAATTTTACAATTGTACGAGTGGAATATTATAACAACATCAATTCTCTTATCTATTTAATTTTCATGCTTTTCCGGAGATGTATTATGAAGAAAATTCTACTTTTCATCCTTTTTATACTTGCTTCGCAGGTGGTGGTGGCGCAGTGGGTGCAGTGTTCTAGTGGACAATACAGAGGCAAAATCGTCTCTTTACACACGAACGGCACGTCCCTATTTGCAAACACTGATTATGCAGGTCTTTTTCGCAGTGATGATGGTGGTGCGCATTGGCCGGGGCATTCTTGGCCTTCGAAAAGTGCACTGGCAGCAACCGGAACGACTATTCTTGTGATGGACATGAAGGACGGAATTGGTCGGCTACTGCGTAGTACCGACAATGGAGAACATTGGGCGAACGCTTGGCCGGATTCGTTAGCAACCAATTCAATCGGTACTATTGCCGCGAGTACTTCTACTTTCTTTGTCTGTACCGATGGCGGAATTTTCAGAAGCAATGACAATGGTCTCACGTGGGAAAACGTAACGCAAGGTTTGCGAAACATTTATATCACTGCATTGGCTACCTCCGGCACGACCCTCTATAGCGGTATGAACAGCTACACCTATGGTCATGGAATTTTCAAAAGCACCAATAATGGATTCTCTTGGCTTCGCATCAATAAAGATTCATTAGATATTACGAGTATAGCCGCTACCGGAACGACAATTTTTGCCGCCCACTCGAAAGGTATCCTGCGAAGTACGGATAATGGGAAAATCTGGCAAAAGGTCAACACCGGTATGACCGATACGAATATCACCACCATCGCTGCAAGCGGTACTAATCTATTCGCAACCAGTTACAGCGGCATCTTGTATCTTAGCACTGATAATGGTGAGCATTGGACAGCGGTGAATTCAAAGATTTCATCTACCAATTATAAGGTTCTTTCGCTTACCACTATTGGCACTACTGTCTTTGCCGGTACGGATAACGGACACATCGTTCGCAGTACGGATGCAGGCGAGCATTGGGAAGACGTAAGTAAAGGTATAGAATATCAGAATGTACGTTCAATAACCACCAATTCTACGGGTGTTTTTGCCGGTACTGAAATGGATGGGGTGATTAGAAGTACCGACAATGGAGGTAGTTGGAAACAGGTAAACACCGGCATCAACCATCAGCGCATTGATCAATTCGCCACAAGAGACAACTATGTCTATGCCGTAGGGAAAGACTATTGGCAATCTATTTCGAGCCAGCGAAGCAGTGCTGATGTATTTCGAAGTGCTGACAATGGAAGTACTTGGGCACCTATTGGCAACGCTCAATTTTCGTATAACTTTCAAGCAACCACCACAGCCCTCTATACGTGGTCTGGCGACACCGTTTTCCGCAGTACAGATCACGGGACATCGTGGATTCCCTTAAAAATAGGTTTGGCAAATGCTGCTATTCATTATTTCAAAGCAATTGGTTCTACGCTTTTTGCAGCTTCGTCTAAGGACTCTGTCTATCGTAGCACGGATAACGGTGCAACGTGGTCAGTACTACGAATAGGTACGCCGACAAGAAAAATCTGGTCACTTACCCCCATCGACACAACGATATTTGCTGTTACTGATCAAGGTAGTATGTTTAGGAGTAACGACAAGGGATTAAATTGGACAGAGGTAAGCGCTGTATTACCAAAAACATACGCTTATACTATTACTGTGAGCGGTGCTACGCTTTTTGCATGCTCAGGTGATAGAACTACCTACCGATCGTCAGATTTAGGTGATCATTGGTCACTTGTTCGGTACGACACTACCACACTGATATGCCAAAATATATTCGTGAACAGCAAGGGTATTTTCCTGCAAACAACAGACAAAAAAATGTACCGGAGTGGTGATAATGGTCTTACTTGGAAAGACATTACCACTACACAGCTAAAACCCTTTCTCACCATTGTCGAGCTTGGTTCTACCCTGTATGCTCAGCATAATGAAGGAATCCTACGAAGCACAGACAATGGGGACAATTGGACGGAAGTATTCGAGGGGATTACCAATGGTCAGATAGCCACGCTCGCCGTATCCGACTCGATACTACTTGTCGGTACAGTATCGGACGGATTATACCGAAGCAGCGACAAGGGTAATACATGGCAACAGGTTACACCCGGATTATTGATGCGAACCTACCCGCAAATCTATTCTATTTCCGCAATTGGCGCGAATCTTTATGCCGGTACGCAGGCAAATGGTTACGATATAGGTGGCAGGTTGTATAAAAGCTCTGATAATGGTGAAAATTGGAACGTAGCACATAAGGGATTATATTCCAACGGATATGTCAGTTGCATGGCAGAGAGAGACACACTCCTCTACGCCGGAATGGTAATTTCCGGGGGAAGCGGTCCGGCTCAAAGTGCAGTCTATCGGAGCGCCGACACCGGGAAATCCTGGAGTCCGATTTCAAGAGGAATTGAATCACAAGAATATATACGTCATAGACTTATGGGTGATTTCGCTTTAAAAGGCAATTCATTGTTCGTAGGACTGCAAGCCGGTGGCGGAGTGCATAGAAGTGATAATGATGGAGCTACTTGGGCATACAAAAATAACGGTCTTCAAATCTTCGGCCAAAGCTATACACCCGGTATTAATTGCCTTGCAGTAAATGGTACTACGCTCTTTGCAGGAACATACAATGGCATCTTCCGCAGCACCGACAATGGTGAAAATTGGGAACGAGCAAATACCGGTCTTCGCGGTGATACGACTATTCTCTGCCTGACCGTGAGCGGTTCGACAGTCTTTGCCGGTACTAGCAGAGGCGGCATCTTCCGCAGCACCGACAACGGCGACTCGTGGATACCCAAGAATACATCCCTGATTGTTACACCGGTGAAAGCCATAACCGTTCGAGGCACGACCATTTTTGCTGCTACTCAAGGCGAAGGCATCTTCCGCGCACAGATTACCGATTTCGCGCCGACCGATGTCGAAGAGCAGCCCGCCTCGCCAAGCTCATCCCTCCGCATCTCTCCTATGCCGATTAGCGGTGATTATCTCACCATCAGCAATATCCCCGCATCCGCTAGCGAACTCCGCATCTACACCCTTCTCGGTGAGATAGTGCATTCTGAAGCATTGAATGGAGCCGAGCGCCGGCAGATGAATGTTTCGGGTTTACCGGCAGGCGTGTATTATTTACGGGTGGGGATGGAAACGAGGATGGTAATTAAGCAGTAAATTCTACAACAATCATTGATTTTCCTATCTATTCTATTTTTCATACTTTTCCGGAGATGTATTGTGAAGAAAATTCTAACTTTTATCCTTTTTATACTTTCCTCGCAGGTGGTGGTGGCGCAGTGGGCGCAGTGTAAAGGTCCTTACGGAGGCAGTATTCGGTGTGTGGCACTCAGTGGCCAGTCTGTCTTTGCCGGATTGCAGTCCGGCGGTATCTATCGTAGTACCGACAACGGAGACACATGGGTTGCCGTCAATAACGGAATATCGTATCAAGATGGCACGCGGGCTGTTACATCAATAGTTACTAGTAAGAATTCGATATTTATTGATACATACTATGCTTTATATAGGAGTACCGACAATGGTGCTAATTGGCAAGAAATATCCAAAGAACTTCCTCTTACAGGTACCACGACTTCCATGCTTGTCGCAAGTGACACGTTGTTTGTCGGTACGTCCGGCGGACTCTTTCGCAGCATTGATAACGGCGATACCTGGAATAAAATCAACAATGAAAATTACCACCTACTCAGCGCTCATGGCTCGACAATTTTCGCAACATCCAACGACGGGAGTATGTTGGTTCGTAGCACTGACGGCGGTACAACTTGGATAAAGTCCGGGAGCGGATTATCAGCCACTCGTATCACGTGTCTCGTGGTTGAAAATAATCTGGTATTTGCAGCAACAGATAAGGGATTATTCAAAAGCATCGATAATGGTACTACCTGGGCTACATTACCGGAGCTGGAGAATATGTTTACGAATCCTAACATTTATTCTCTTGCTATCCATGGCACTACCGTATTCGCAGGCACCGGCAGCAATGGCATTATCCGAAGTCTCGACAACGGCGATCATTGGAGCAAAACTACTACCGGTCTTCATCACACAAAACCCACCTCAGCTAATTACAATCTCGTCATGGCACTTGCGTATGACGGTGTCTCACTTTTCGCAGGTCATCTGGAAGCAGGTATGTATCGCAGTATGAATAATGGGGATACTTGGAAGGAAGTAAATACAGGTATAGCTGCCAATCGTATCACGAAATTAGGAGTCTATGCCACTTCTCTGTTCGGTATTTCTCAACTCGAAGGAATTGAGCGGTCAGACGATAAAGGTGATTCATGGATTCCTGCAATTAACGGCATGCTCTATCCTTCCGGTACGACGACCTTTATAGCCATGAAGGATACACTCTTTGTATGGTCAGGAAGCGACTTGTATGCCAGTACTGATACCGGCAACACCTGGGAAGTGGTCGACGAAAATTTAAATGGAGTGTCGGTGTATTCTACCGTTCCATGTGGTACAATGCTCTTTGCAGGGACATCGAACGGTGTTTACCGAAGCCAAGGGTTCGGTAGTCCGTGGGAACATAGTAACAATACAAACAACAACACCTACTTTCTTGCCGTACAGGATACTTGTCTTTATGCGCTCACATCGGGCGGTCTCCTTCGGAGTTGCGATTATGGCACCACCTGGATAAAAGTCAACAACAACTTGCCTAATAAGGAAATACAAATACTAGTAGCTACCGCCAATGGATTATTTGTTACACTCAAAGAGTTTGGTATTTACCGAAGCACTGATAATGGTGACAGTTGGACTGCGGTGAGCAATGGACTTCAGGATAAGAACATTGTCTCTCTAATCACAAGCGGAGAACTACTATTTGCAGGCAGTGCGAGTGGCGGAGTATATCGAAGCAATGATAATGGCAATACATGGAGTGCAAAAAACACGACACTTATCACAACGCCGGTAGTCAGCATGGCTGTCAGCGAAACATCGCTGTATGTATGCTCATCCTCCGAAGGCCTATTCCGAGGTCTGATTTCAGACTTTGCGACCGATGTCGAAGAGCAGCCCGCCTCGCCCAGCTCATCCCTCCGCGTATCTCCTATGCCGATTAGCGGTGATTATCTCACGATCAGCAATATCCCCGCATCTGCCAGCGAACTCCGCATCTACACCCTTCTCGGTGAGATAGTGCATTCTGAAGCATTGAATGGAGCCGAACGCCGACAGATTTCTGTTTCAGGTTTACCGGCAGGCGTGTATTATTTACGGGTGGGGATGGAAACGAGGATGGTAATTAAGCAGTAAATTCACAATAATCATTAATTTTCCTATCTATTTTATTTTTCATACTTTTCTGTGATGTACTATGAAAAAATTTCTTTATTTACTTTTCTTCGTAATTGCTTCGCAGGTGGTGGTGGCGCAGTGGGCGCAGTGTTCTATTGGACAATATGAGAGGAAATTTTACACCTTGCATACCGACGGTACTTCCCTCTTTGCGAGCACGTATGATGCGGGTCTTTTTCGCAGTGACGATGGCGGCGAGCACTGGCCGGGGCATAACTGGCTTCCGGTGAGCTATCTGACAGCATCCGGATCGACTATTCTTGCAATGGACTCCAAAAATGGGATTCATCGGTTACTGCGTAGTACGGATAAAGGAGAACATTGGACGAATATTTGGCCGGATTCATTAGCAACCAAGACCATCGGCCCTATAGCCATTAACGGGTCATTTTACTATGTAAGTACTCCTAACGGAATTTTCCGAAGCGCAGATAATGGAAGTACTTGGACGAAGATCGTGGTAGGATATGACTCCTTTTTCTATGTATATGCTCTTGCCGACTCCGTAATCTTTGCCGGGAATAATTATTATGGTCTTTCCGGACATGGTATCTTCAAAAGTACTGATAATGGAAGTACTTGGCAGCGTGTCAAGGATGGCTTAGTAGATATTAATAGTATAATCGTTAGCGGAACGACTGTTTTTGCCGCTCACACGACAGGCATCCTGCGAAGTACGGATAATGGGAAAAGCTGGCAAACGACGACGACCGGCATGACTGATACGAATATCACCACCATCGTTGCAAGCGGTACTTATTTATTTGCAGCGAGTTACACAGGCATCTTGTATCGGAGCAGTGATAATGGTGACCACTGGACGGCGGTAAATTCAACAAATTCAACGTTTAATCTTAAAGTTCGTTCGCTGACTGCTATTGGCACGTCGGTCTTTGTCGGACCTGAAAATGGACATCTCTATCGTAGCACTGATGCAGGCGACCATTGGAAAGATATCTCTTCCGGTATGGCATATCAAATAGTTACGTCATTAGCCGCCAATTCTGCAGGTGTCTATGCAAGCTCGGAAACAGGGGTGCTCCGCAGCACCGACGACGGGACGACATGGCAACCGGCAAATACAGGCCTCTTTCATCAGAGGATAGAAAAATTCTTCTCAGGGGAAAGGTATGTCTATGCCGTAGGGAGTTCACATCCATCTAGTGTTAACAATACAGGCAATAGTATCGATGCATTCCGAAGCCCTGACAATGGAACTACTTGGGAAGCCACCGGCAGCGTAAAATTTTCAAATATAATTTTGGAAACTAATAAAGTGCTGTTTTCATATGTTTACGACACCCTATTTCGTAGCATAGACTACGGGGCAACGTGGATTCCCTCCAAATTTAGAGTGAGCTATGATCTCGCTTTACAAGCAATCGGTTCTACGCTTTATTTAACTTCTTCAAATGACACTGCTTATCGTAGCACAGACAACGGTGCATCGTGGTCTGTGATACGAATAGATACCTCAATTCGGAAAATCACTTCAATTGCACCTATCGACTCAATAATTTTTGCTAGGACCAACCAAGGAGACCTATTCAGAAGTAATGATAATGGGGTGAATTGGACAGAGGTTAGCATCGGATTGCTTCAAAAAAACTTCACTACTCTTCTCGTAAGTGGCTCCACCCTTTTTGCTCGCACAAGTTCCAATACCATCTACCGATCGTCAGATTTAGGCGGACATTGGTCACTTGTTCAGTCCGATACTACAACACTGATATGCCAAGATATTTTTGTGAGCAGCAAATGTATTTTCTTGCAAACAGTGGACAAAAAAATATACCGAAGCAGTGATAATGGACTTCTATGGAAAGAAGTTACCACTATACAGCCAATGCAAACTTTCCTCAGCATAGTCGAGCTTGGTTCGGCTCTCTATGCTCAGTATAAAGAAGGAATACTTCGAAGTACAGATAATGGAGACAATTGGACGGAAGTATTCCAAGGGGTTACCAATGGTCAGATAGCCAGTCTCGCAGTATCCGACTCGATCCTTCTTGCCGGTACAGCATCGGACGGGTTATACCGCAGCAGCGACAAGGGTAATACATGGCAACAGGTTACACCTGTCTTACGTATGGACTGGAGCCCGTATTTGTACTCGTATCAGATGTTCTATACTATTGCCGCCATCGACTCGAATCTTTATGTGGGTACCCAGACGTATGGCAGCTTATATAAAAGCAGTGATAATGGTGATACTTGGAAGGTGGCTCACAGGGGATTATATTCCCCCGGATACGTCACGTGCATGGCAGGGAGAGACACTCTCATCTATGCCGGGATGCAATTAACAGGTCTTGGTGGTCCAGCTTTATGTGCTCTCTTTCGGAGTGTTGATACCGGTAAATCCTGGTATCCTATCTCAAAAGGATTAAGCCGACTGCAAGATATTTCAATCGGCGGAATCATGGGTGCTCTAGCAGTACAAGAAAACTCACTATTTGTCGGCATTAAAAACGGTAGCGGAATACAAATGACCGATAATGATGGCGCTACATGGGACTATCAGGAGAATGGTCTTCGAACTACAGGCCAAAGCAAAGCACCCGGCATTAACTGCTTTGCAGTAAACGGTAATACGCTCTTTACAGGAACAAATAATGGAATTTACCGCAGCACCAACAATGGTGAGAATTGGGAACGAATAAATACCGGCCTTCGCGGTGATACAATTGTTCTCTGCCTGACCGTGAGCGGTTCGACTGTCTTTGCCGGTACTAGCAAAGGCGGCATCTTCCGCAGCACCGACAATGGCGACTCATGGATACCCAAGAACACCACCCTGATTGTTACCCCTGTCAATGCGCTCGCCGTGCGAGGCACGACTATCTTCGCTGCAACACAAGGCGAAGGCATCTTCCGCGCGCAGGTTACCGATTTCGCACCGACTGATGTCGAAGAGCAGCCCGCATCGCTAAGCTCATCCCTTCGCATCTCTCCTATGCCGATTAGCGGTGATTATCTCACCATCAGCAATATCCCCGCATCCGCCAGCGAACTCCACATCTACTCCCTTCTCGGTGAGATAGTACATTCTGAATCATTGAATGGATCTGAGCGCCGGCAGATGAATGTTTCGGGTTTACCGGCAGGCGTGTATTATTTACAGGTGGGAATGGAAACGAGGATGGTAATTAAGCAGTAAATTCCTACCAATCAAAAAGTTCAGAGCAGCCCTATAAACAAACCGAGCCGCTCGCAAAAAAGCGAGGGGCTCGGAAAATGACTACCAGACTTATTTCTTACACCTAAAATTCGGTAAGTAGTTGAACACTTCGACAAGCTCTATTAGATTCGCAGTCCCAAAAAGCTGTAATTTGCGACGTGTAGTTTGCCCTCGATTGAACAAGCCTACGCCAAGCTCTAGTTAACTCTATACACTGATTCAGGCACAATCGCGAGCAGTACGACTTCAAATAAGAATGAAGGTGTAACAACCGTTTAATAGAGCAGGAGCATTCTGTTTGGCAAGCAACACAACTGCAATTATTTATTACTATTTATCCCGTTAATTATGAAGCATTACATTGGCATCGACGTTGGTTCTACCGAGTGCGTGGCTGCTATCTGCAGCGGGCTCTCGGCTACGAAACCCCAGCCGTCGTTTACATTCGCGAATACGACTGACGGCATTACGGCATTTACTAACTGGCTTAAATCTCAGAAGTGTTCCGTAAAAACGAGCATTATCTGCATGGAATCCTGTGGAGTATATGCAGACTCGTTGTGCTACCTTTTAACCACAGCTAAGTGGAAGGTAGCCGTTGAAGCTCCCTTGAAAGTTGCTCGGGCGATGCCGCCGAACGCCTCGAAGACCGATGCTCTCGATGCGCACAGGATAGCTCGATATTCAGCTCGGTTTATCGATGAATTGACAATCTGGCTGCCGCCTGAGGCAAGCTTGGAACTCAGTACGACTCTTCTTGCTCTGCGCGAAGGATATACCAAACAATCAACGCAGTTACAGAATCAACGTACAAGTTTTAAACGTAAACATATCCGCTCACCGTACGCTGAGAACATGCTGGCAGATGATATAAAGCGACTTAAAGCTCAAATAAAACAAATCGACAAGAAAATCATGCTGTTGATACGTTCTGATAAATCGCTTTCGGAGATGTTCAAGCTCATTCATAGCGTTCCCGGCGTCGGACCGAACCTAGCTGTGTACATGATGATCGTCACTGATTGTTTTAGTAACGGCGATAATGAGAAACAGCTTGCAGCATTTCTTGGAATCTCTCCTCTCGAATATCAGAGCGGCACATCGGTTAAAAAGAAGCCTCGCTCTCGCGGCTTCGGCCATCGAACGATTCGAAAACTTCTCTATCTCGGAGCACTTTCCGCTATTCAATTTAACAAAAAAATCAAAGCGTATTTCGAACGATTAGTCGGCTTTGGCAAAAACAAACATCTTGTAATAAACAATGTTGAAAACAAAATTGTAGGTCTGATTTGCGCAGTCATTAGATCAGGTGTAAAATTCAACAAAGAATATGTACCAAAACCGAAATTCGTCGCCTAAATTATACTATTTTACTTGTGTATGTCATAAGAATCAGTGTGACGCAACATACTGTCTTTCTTAGGGCTTACGGCTTACGACTTACAGACTTACGACTTACAGACTAACCCCCATACACATCCATTGCCTTCTTCGTAGCATACTCGACAAAATCGGTCTCGGTAAGTGGTTTTCCTGCAACTCGTTGGATAATTTCCGCCGGCTTTTGCGTGCGGCCGTATTTGTGGATATTCTCACGGAGCCATTCGCGGATGGGAGTGAGGTCGCCGTTGGCAATTTTCGTGCGAACGTCCGGCATTTGCTGCTGCAATACATTCCATTCCATCGCTGCGTACAGCTTGCCGAGGGTATAACCCGGGAAATACCCAAATCCACCGAACGACCAATGAATATCCTGCAAACATCCTTCGCCGTCATGCGCGGGGCTCACGCCCAGATTTTCCTGCATTTTCGTGTTCCATAATTCCGGAACATCTTTCAAATCAATTGTTTGGTTAATCATCTCACGTTCGAGTTCATACCGGAGAATGATGTGCATATTGTACGTGACCTCATCGGCTTCGGTACGGATAAGCGACGGCTGAATCGTATTAACCGCTTGGTAGAAATCGCGGGGAGTGTATCCTGTAACCATTTCGCCGAATAACTCGCGCATCTTTGGCAGAGCAAACGACCAAAATTCTTCGGTACGGGTAATAATTGTTTCCCAAAGCAGCGACTGTGACTCGTGCATGCCGATCGATGCGCCGTCAGCACCGAAGGTACGGGCAAGGTCGGTCGCAAAGCCCTGCTCATAGAGTCCGTGTCCGGTTTCGTGGATCACGCCATAGAGGCAGGAATGCAGGTCATTTTCATGAATTCGGGTCGTCAGACGCACGTCATATTGCGAGAACGAGGTACAGAACGGATGGGTCGAGAGGTCGATGCGTCCATTATCAAAATTAAAACCCATTTGTCCGGAAATATAGCGCGAGAATTCCATTTGTTGTTGCTTTGGATACGGCTGCAGCATAGGCGCATCCGAGACCTTATCACGATTCGGAGCAATTGCCGACAGGATATTGGCGGTCGCGGTGCGTAAATTTGCAAATACAGGATTAAGCTGTGCGACGGTCATACCTGGTTCGAAGAGGTTGAGCAGTGCATCATAGCGATTTTCGGCATATCCGTAGCGCTCGGCTGCCTCGATTTTGAGTTCGATGAGCTCAGACAGCGCCGGCAGGAATTTCGCATAATTTTTCTCGGCACGGGCATGCTTCCACGTGTCTTGAGCGAGCGCCTGAGCGCGGGAGGTGCGGCGAACGAGGTCTTCGGGCAGCTTGGAGGCGCGTTCGAAATCGTGCATAAAGAGCGTTAGGAGCGGATGCTTGGCAGCTGAGCCGTTCATACCGACGATTTTGCCTGCTATTGTTTGACCTTCGGCACCGGTAAGGAATTGATGCGAAAGGGTTTCGAGGGTTGAGATTTGTTCTGCTCGGGTCTCGGATGCCCCGCTTGGCATATACGTTTCCTGATCCCAATTTAGGATAGCGGCAGCGGCATTGATGTCGCTGATGGTATGCATCAGGCGAACGGTTTGCTCGAGAATTTGGGTTGATTCCATAGGTAAATTATAGTAAAATGTATCAAAAGGTCAATTGAAGACTGCGAAAATACGAAAGAAGCGGATTTCCATTCTGTTAAATGCGTATAAATCCGTAATTTTGCATGAAAATTCATTTTAAACGAACAGAGAGCTATGAACCCACTGAGCGAAAGATTACGGAGTCGACGAGAAGAATTAACGCTCTCTGTGAAGGAGATTTCCGCCCGCACAAAAATCCGACCGAATGTCATTAACGCCTTAGAGGAAGGCAATTTCGACGTTCTCCCCCGCGTATATATCACTTCATTTGTTAGAAATTACGGCGCTTTACTGGAAATTCCCGATGAGGAATTGGACGAGCTGTGGATAGCATCCGGCTTAGATAATCCTGTGCAGGAGCCGTCCGGTTTTTCGTTGTCAAATGTGCTCCAATCCGGCCGTGAAAGCACTTCCCCTGCGATACAACCGAGCAGCTTGAATTCTCAGACCAAGCCCCCGACCAAGATCAAGCCTGTGCAGCCCACACCGCGGATAATTTCTGCTATTGTCTATTCTGCGTTCGTTCTTGGTTGTTCGGCATTGGTATATTATTTCTTTATTCGTGAGACTCCAAAGCCCAAAACCTCCGGTGGTGAGTCTGCTCCGACAGCAGAAATTCGTCCGGACAGTGGCGAAGGTGGGTTGTTAAATTCATTATTTGATGAGTCCTTACCCAAAGACAGTATTATTTTGGAAGCAACGGCGACTGATAGCGTTTGGCTGACTATTAATGCAGACGGTACCAGAAGCGACCAGCTTCTGATGACTACTGGAGCTACCAAACGGTGGTCTGCGAAGACACAGTTCATCCTTTCGCTCGGTAATGCCGGAGCAATTGATCTCAAGAGAAACAATGTTCCCCTGCCCTCGCTTGGGAAAAAAGGTACAGCTCTGCGATATGTAAAAATCACCAAAGATGAAGTCAACACATCAGCATCGCCCTATAAGAATCAAGATAGCTTAGCGCGAATTGCAGCGATTGCTGCCGAGAAAAAAGCCGCTGCTCTTAAAGCTGCATCTGCGAAGAATCCACCCGCGAAACCGATTGCGGCACCGACGACGAAGCAAGCACCGGTTAAGCAAGCCATTCCTCCACAAAAGCCTGCGGTTTCCCAACAAAAGCCTGCGGCGGCGCAAACTCAGTCGTTTCAGCAATCTTCCAAGCCTAGTTCTACTTCAACCAAGTCAACAGCTTCAACCAAGTCAACTGCGGAAGCGCCACATTCGAAGTCAGCGACGCCTGTAAAACAGGCAGAGAAGCCGGCAGCATCTGCACCTAAAACATCGGATAAAGCTGTTACTCCGCCATCCAATAAATCCGGGAACCCGTTAAAGATTGCTCCGCCTGTACACAAGCTGATTCTCAAGAATATCAAACCCAAATCGAAGCAACCAGTACCTGCCCCGAAGAAGAAGGTATCTGTACCCATAATGACGGCGCCATTGAAGTCACCGACTTTCAAGCCGACGCCGCCACACCATTAATAGGTACAATAGCAGAGCATTATTGAGCGATGACCTTGGAGAGATTTTTCACGCATCTCCCCGAAGGATATCATGTATTCTAACTACCCCAACTAATTCTCCTTCATCGTTAAGTACCGGTAAGACGCTAATTTGTCGTTGCCGATGTTCCATCAGCGCTACGGCTTCACCCAGCATGGCATGTTCATGAATTGTCAGTGGGTGGGCGATAAGTACTTCCGAAACAGTTAGCTCACGGATGTCGTCATACTGTTGCAGAATCCGGCGTATGTCACCATCAGTTATAATTCCCACCAACCGATTATTTTCCACCACACACACGCAGCCCAAGCCTTTGGCAGAGCTTTCGATGATAGCTTCACGAAACGTCGCCGTACGTTGTATGCATGGCCGTTCATCGCCTTTGTGCATGATATCACTGACGCGCATATTTAGATTTCTGCCAAGCTGTCCGGAAGGATGATTCCCGGCGAAATCTGCCGCCGAAAATTGTTTTAATTTCATCACACACAGCGCTAAGGCATCTCCTAAACCCATCATTACTGAAGTACTTGTCGTAGGTGCTAAATTGAGTGGGCATGCTTCTTTGTCTATATCGGCATGAAGCACCACATCCGCTAATTGTGAGATTGGCGAGTGTATAGTTCCGACTATTGCTACTATTTTTACCTCTCTTTTTTTAATATACGGGATGAGTTGGAGTAGCTCTGTTGTTGTGCCGCTTTTTGACAACAATAGGCATACATCACCGGCTTGAAGAATACCAATGTCGCCATGCAGAGCTTCGACAGGGTGCAGAAAAATAGCTGGTGTACCCACGCTGGATAGTGTAGCTGCTATTTTACGCGCTACGATGCCGGACTTTCCAATTCCCGTTACTATTACCTGACGTGCAGTGCGCATATACTCTACAGCCGAGACGAAGTCCTGCTGCAGCGTTGCGGCTGCTGTTGCCAGTGCTTTGCTTTCAGTTTCTAGCACTTGCTGTGCAAACGCTATAATTGTATCATTGGGCATGTTTAAGCAAAATTATGAGTAAGTGGCCGGCCACCAAGAAGATGGAAATGTATATGATAGACTGTCTGCCCGCCGTCAAAATTACAATTGCTGACCACTCTATAGCCTGATTCGTATATTTCTTTACTATGTGCAATCTTCTGGGCGACGAACAAGCAATAGCCTATAAGTTCTGTATCTTCAGGAGCAATATCATTAAGGGTTGGAATTTCTTTTTTGGGAATTATAAGTATATGAACCGGAGCTTGAGGATGGATATCTTCAATTGCAATCACGCGATCATCTTCAAAGACAATAGTCGCAGGTATTTCCCGCTGAATGATTTTAGTAAATATAGATGTTGACATACTATCTCACAATAGATTAATAAAATAAAAGCCCCCTGTTATAAATAACCGGGGGCTTTTCTATTTCACTTACGACTGAGCGTAAGAATGCTTCTTATTTTGCTAATGTCATTTTACCGACTAACGTTTGATTTCCAACTGTTAAGCGGTAGATGTATGTTCCGGCTGATACTGCGTTACCTTGAGCATCTGTACCGTTCCATGTGACGACATTAGATCCAGCGGCGCGCTCTTCGTTGATCAAGTTTGCTACTGTATTTCCAAAAATATCGACAACATCAAATTTCACGAATGATTTATCTTGCAATTGGAATTCGATTGCAGTTGATGTTGTGAACGGATTAGGATTGTTTTGACCAAGTACTACCGGAGCGATACCATCGAATGTGAATTCGAGGATGTCTGCAATTTGCTTACATGACTCGCTACCATTTGCATCGATTTGCATCAAGCGGTATTGGTAGGTTTTGCCAAGGGTTACATTTTCATCAACGAAGCTGTAGTCGTGGATAGAAGATGTCGTACCATGACCTTGGATGTAACCGATAGAAGCCCATGTTGCATTGCTTCCTTCGACGACTCTGCGCTCAACGCGGAAACCACCGTTGTTTTCTTCGGAAGCTGTTTGCCATGCAAGTTCAACTTTGTTTTGGCGTTTGTATCCGTCAAAATATGTTAATTCTACAGGAGTTACGCAGTTTTCATCCCATAAAGGAGTATCTGAGTAAACTTTATCTCCAAGATATGGACGTACTAACGGAAGCCAAGTACCACCGGAGCGTGTTTGATATCCGGCAATCGGAGCACCTGATCTGTGACCTAAGTGACTGAATGCTGGGTTACCAATTGACGGCATGAATTGCTGCCATGTACCGGAGAAACGTGTGTTTTCGTAAGCAAATACGTTATTGTTAATCAATTGTCCGAATCCGTTATCTCTACGGAAGCGTTTATCTAAGTTAAGGTGTGTACCGCTGATACCATAGGTTCCAGGAGGTAAATCACTGTAGTTAGTAATAACTTGACCAACACGCATTTTTGAAGCACCAAGTGCGAAACCGTCAAATCCCATTTGTGCAACAGAAATCCAGTAATCGCCCGGCTCGATGATGAGCGGATTGTCGAGGAGGTAGGTTGTATATTGATCGTAGAAGATATCGTTACGAACATTATCAAAACCTCTTTGACGAAGGAGTGCCGGACCATTTCCTAAAGGAATAGGTGTTGCACCAGGTTGACCGCCGGCATCTCTGTAGATAGAGAAGGAAATCGGGTCAGTACTTTGGTTAATGCTACCAAAATAAGCTTGGAAACCTTTGATAGTATCTTGTCTGTTGAGAGTAAATTTCATTGCGATTTGACCTGAACCGCTACCAGCTTCCGGACCTGCCATATAGCGGCAATCAGGAACGTCTGTACCGGTTGCATGTGGCCAGATGCCTTCTGCATATCCGAACATATTCAAACCACGACCTACATATGCACGACCACAGGCTGCTTGAGCAAAATCAGGTACGTCGTTACGTGCTGCCGGAGGATCGTAGGCAAACACAGGACCAAAGTTCAGTGTATAGATGCTGTAAGTAGTATCATTGGTAGCATCTAAGTCGCCACCTTGTACTGATACACGACCTTCGACAACATATCTTCCAGGAGGTGTTCTTCTTGCATTCCATGGAGGAGTGCTCGATACAACTTCTTTACCCGGGCTAACATATGGAATTGGATATTGATTACAGTACACTGCTCTGGCTTGCTTTTCATCGCTCGTTGCATTCAAGAATTGCTCTTGATAAATTCTTACTTTCGCAGTTACAGTTGAAGAAGTCTTATTCGTATTGTTTACCATTTTAAATCTAATTGGTAATGCAGACGACTGACTTGCAGGAGTTACTGTGTATGCCCAAGGTACTTCACAGACTTCCATTTCAATATCAGGACTTTCTTGTGAGTAGATAAGGCGAACGTTATCAATGTAGAAGTTATCTTGATCATCTGTCGGTTGTGGAGGAGCGGTATTATATGTAGCGCCTACTCTTAAACGGAATCTGAAGTTTTTCGCACCGAGACGTGGGGAATAAATTAATGAATCAGGTAATGGGAAGAAGAACTTATTGAATTCCCAATCTTTACCGTCGTCAAATTTATTTGCACGTAAACCTTGAGCTGCTGTCAATACGGAATCTTTATCTTTTTCAAAGAATCCTCTTCTTAAACCGCCTGCACCAAACAATGTCATGACAGGGTTGCCTGTTACAGCTTGACCATCTCGGCGTTTGTGGACATTCCATGCGATATCTGTCGGAGCTTGTTTTGCAATGTTTTCGATTTCGTCAGCACTTGGACGGGCGAATTCTAAGTACAACTCGTCCGGTGCAGCACCGTATGTTGTCACACCACCCGGAGGGTCATTGTAAAGAACTCTTGGCTCAGGACCAATGATTTGAGCATCAGACCAACCGCGACCTAAATCACCAACATTACCTGTTCTCTGCCATGATACAGAAAGGACTGCACCCTTGGTAGGTCTTGTTGGAAGATCACGAACGTCAATTGGGAAAGAGCGTAATTCATCGCCTTTTGAAGGAGAAGTCGGCTCGTCACCAGTTAAAGTGATACGATTCAATTTGATAACAGGAGAATATGTTTTGATAACCGGATTGTTAGCAGCTGCGAACTGTCCGCGTGGTGGTGGAGGATTGTAAGTATCTTCATCACCATTAGCTACCTCAGCATCGATATTTACCCATTTGAGGACTGATGGCATTGGAACACCACCAATAACATGATATTGAGTAACATCATCATTGAATCCTTCGCTATTAAGGAATGACAAGCGGCGCATAACGAAGATATCTTGCTTTACTGTATCGTCGAATGGCCACATATCTCCCATACTTCTAAAAAGTGTGTCAACAGGCTCTACAAGCACGAGTGCTTTAAGGCGACCAATGTGGAAGTCAATTAATTCGTTCGGTTGGAATGCCGGGAATTGTACGCGAACCAAGCCATATGGCGGGATACCGTTCAATGGGCATGATCCTGTTCCGGGGAACGCTAATGGAGCAAATGATGAACCACTTCCATATTCAACTTTGGCAGTTGTACCTGGGCAGTTACCTTGCAAGCAGCTCAAACCAATCGGAACTGATTCGGAGTATGCTGTTTGGTTGGTTGCTTGATTGATAATTCTGAAACGTGTTCTGAAGTTAATATCTTGTTTCGTATAGTTTACACCGGAAGGACGAAGTGGGTTCGCCAAACCGGGACCTTGGATATCATTGGTCATATTTTGGAAGATTGCAACTGGTCGAATTGCACCCAATTGTGGGTGGCCGGCCAAGAGCTCAATATTAGTACCGCTAATTGTTCTTGGATACTGATCCAAGTTAGCAGAAGCGCTTAAATCACGACCAAGATAAGTTGGCTGTGCAGTTACACGAGCGACATTTTTCCATTGTTTAAAACGTATCGCCAGCCCTGTTGTCGGCGTCGAAGCGCCTGAGCCAACTGGTCCTGCAACATTGACGTCTGTACCTTGAGCGTTTGCGTTCGCTAAATACTGTGTTGATTGCGGATACGATACTAAATACTCGGACTGAGTTAGGTTAGAACTGCAATTCGGATCTTTGTATGAATAGTGGCGTGCATTTCCACGGACGCCAATTGTAGCATTCATTCTCATGAGTGTACTTGCCGGTACCGGGAAGCTACCTACAATCACAACGCCTTCCATTTTTTCGTAATAGAAGTAAATCGAGCTATCAGCTTCATCAAGGGTTACTTGGAAATTCAGAAGGATTCTTCTATCGTTCAAAGCAAGACTTGTTGTACCAAATGGAGTATTTTTGGATCCAAGAGGTGCTACATTTTTGTAGTAGATAATAAGACGGCGAGTTCCATCAGGATTGTCTGCTCTTTTAAACCAAACTTGTGCTTTATCAGCATCATCTAAGTTTGGATCTTGAGATAGCTGTAAGTCATCCCAAAGCGGAGCAATAATAGGAGAATTTGTCATGTCAGCAGGTACTGCAGACATTGATGTGTTGTTCGGATTACGAATACCTGCCGTTGCAGTAGCAGGAGCATTACCTGTGGCAATGAACTGATAACCATAGTTATCGGCGGTAGGATCACCCATACCATCGCCTTGCTTCGGGCGTGATGCATCTAAGTTATCTTCACGATAGAAGTTATATGCATCAGACGAACCTGCAGGGATTGTTTTATTACCGGCTGCATCATAGCTGTAGCGTCTGTTTGACAAGCAAATCAAGCCGTTGGCAGACACGTAAAAGCTATCATACTTCACACCGTTAAAGAAGAACGGGAAACCAATCTTTATCGGACCGGCAATCGCATTGTCCGTCGAGTCGGTATTCAAGCCCGGGTTACGAAAACGCATACGGCCATTGTCCAAACTATCTTGAGCATCAAGAACTTGGTTCGGACCGGAAACGATACGTTTCCATTTAATTGCCTCTGCCGGCTCAGTATCCGACTCCTTGTCGAGATAAGCTTTGAACAAGTCCGGGCGCCATGCGTCGCCCGCCTCATCATCACTATCTACAATATAATAACCGGTCGAAACAGCCGGTTGTGTCTTGGCTGGGCGGTTGTTGTTCGCCGCATTTACTGTTGGGAACGCAGTAAATGGTAACGGAAATGAACCTTTGCTAAGGTCGGCTTTGCGCAAAGATTCATTACCTCCGCTCTTGCCATTATTTGATGCGAAAGCCGTGCTTACCACACATAACGCTAACGCAAAAAGTAGCAGTTTGCTCTTCATAGGGGAACCTCACGAAGAAAAAGAGTGTAACAAATAAATAATATAACTAATTGAACATATCGAAGTTATGACATTCCTGTACCGTTCAGGGAAGACATTCCTGTCCCCTTGAAAAGTGACATTTCACTAATATTAACAGCTAAGTTGAAAAAAAAAACTCACATAAACAAGAAAAATTTACATTCCTCGTAATATTTGCTCTGCCTGCCTGTTCAAGACAGGAGGATAAATTAAATACTCAATCTGAAGAACTCTTTCCGCCAACGTTTCGGGTGTATCATCGTTCAAGACTTCAACTGACTGTTGTGCGAGTATTTCGCCTGTATCGTAATCGGGCTCCACAATATGAACTGACGAGCCGGAGATTTGTTCCCTATTTTCAATAACTTTTTTATGTACTCTCAGCCCATACATGCCATTTCCGCCATATTTTGGCAATAAAGAGGGGTGAATATTGAAGATTTTTTGGGGAAACGAATTGATAATTTTCAGGGGAATAAGCTTCAAATACCCGGCTAAGGCAATCATAGAAATCCGATAACGGCGAAAAACCTCTAACAGATAATCGTCGTACTCTCCTGCATTCTGATAGTCCTTCGGATCTACACAACACCATGGTATTCCATAGTGTTGCGCTATACCAATTACACCTGCATTGGGGTTATTTGTCACAATCAGCGCGACGCGGTATGCGATCCCCGGCTCTTTACTGTATTGTATTATCGCCTCTGCATTGCTTCCCCTGCCAGAGGCCATAATCGCTACCTGGACACGACTCTTTCCTTCATCTGCAGTTATCGCTTGAATCTCCACCCTTGCTCCTCAATTTCAAATATCCAAGCAGCAAGCTTACCGCCATCAATCGTTTGAAAATTTTCCCAATAATTCTTTGTATAGGTAAATCTTGAGCTTGTGTCAAATTTCGGCAGCATCTCGGTCTCTGTCATAATTCTTTTCAATCGTTCTTGCCAACTTACGAAGTTATCAACCCGTAAATCAACCCACCCTTCGGCGCACCATTTTTCGGTATTCTCAGGATGTACGTCAAGCTCTACTTGACCTCTAAATGGTGGGATTTTTACGTCATTACCACGTAAATACGATACTCCGTCCGGCAATAATATCACCAGTCCTACCGACAACATCTGTGCCCGTAAGGTCGCATCTGACGTGATGAGCATTTCTGCCTTTTGGGCTAACTCCTCAGGAGTCATCCTGATGGCTGACGCAAAATCGAGCGCGATACGTTTCAAAATATATGCTTCATACAGCAGCTTCGACAGTCGCGGCGGGCCAAGCATCTCAAATGCCACACTATCTGCTCCGTTATCTTTTTCCATTTCCTTGAGCTGGTCCAGCGCCGTATTACGGAGGATACCACCGCGATATGTCGGCCCCATGACCGATGCATCAAGAGCACCAATGACATCAAGACCTGAATTTCCACCACGGAGCTCATTGACCACGGCTTCGGCAATTTCTTCCGGTGTCACGAGTTCCATCTGTCCTAATGCACTGATCGTCTCAAATTCAGCCCGGGAGAATATTCCGTTCTCCCCTGTATCAATAAACACCGACTTGAAATTTTCACCGAAATCCTTCACACCCTCGACAGCTTGCAGTGAAAACGTACCCGAGCGCAAAGACATCGCATTTTCCGGTGCCATATCAACAAGCGGAATAGCTTTCCCTTTACGCATCACATCGCCGTATCCGATTCTTTTCCAAGCAATTGCCGCACTCGGCTTGATTTCTTTCACTAACGTGCTGTTCGGCGTGCGCGCCATGAGAAACAACAAGAGCGTCTGAGCTCCTGCAACGGCAGACTTAGCCAACAGTACTCTTGATGGCTGCTCTTCACTGTGCGTGTAGGGTATATTAAGTCCCATACCGCCCGTGCCACTGGTGCCTACTTTGATGTAGGTCGTTGTTTGAGCGTCGTTAAGACCGCGATAGAGCACTTGAATATGGCGTGTAAGCTGTGGTATATAAAGACTTGCGAGCAGTCGTTCTACCGTAGTCCGCTCTGCAGCGCCGGCTTCTAATTCACCTAAAATTGACCGTGAACTTGAGTAAATATCCTGATAGGCAATTGCCGTCGCTGTGTTAACACAATCGATAACTGCATCGGGCTTGGTCTGCTGCAGGAGGGAATATAAGGCGGATTCTGAGAGGATTTTCTCGTCGAGCTCATCAATCACATCGTGTATGAGCCCGCTTCTGGAGGCACCATCGGTGAGTAATTCTTCCCGTGGCGTGTCTTTCCATGCTGTCCGGGTAAAAATATTTCCCCACCATGGCTCAAACATCCCCGGATCACATGCCGGATATTCCTTGCGTAAATCCTCAACAGCTTCTTGCGCTTCGGATTGCTTCAGGGAAGTGACAATAATTTTTTTGGGATTAAACTCCATTATTTTACGGCACATAGCCGCACCTACCAAACCCCAGCCGCCTATTACTAGTATCGTTGAACCTTTAATCTGCATATCGTACGGTGTCGCTAATGTAGAGTATATTTTCTTGATTTATTATGATTTTACCATTTCAGGACGCGCAAAAATACAAACTTTCACCTGCCTGCAAAACGAATATTCCTCCGTGGGGAAAACTTTTTTTATCCATTTTTTAGTTTCTTGACGACCGTTTTTTCATCACCCCTTCGAGCGTATCACATGGCTCTTACACCTGCATAAAAATACCCGGCATCGCTTAGGTATCAATGCCGGGCTTTGTTCTTCTCATCTGAAATTTGGAATATTGCAGGCCTCCAGATTTCATGTGTCATTCGGACGTTCGGGGGGGGGCTTACTGCTCGCAATATTCAAAATGTGAGGTAAAATGTCTCAATGCCGGCGGCTCCCATGCTATGCGCATTCCTTTGAGTTTATGCTTATATTCGTTAACCTCCAGAATTGCTTCAATAACATAGTCTATATGGCTTTGCGTGTAGACTCGACGAGGAATTGCCAGTCGCACCAAATCCATACGCGACGGCACCTCGGTCCCGTCAGTCTGCCGGCCGAACATCACTGTACCAATCTCACAACCGCGTATCCCGCCATGGATATAGAGTTCCACAGCAAGCGACTGCCCCGGATACTGCAAGGGAGGAATATGCGGTAGCATTGCACGGGCGTCGATATAGATAGCATGCCCGCCGGCCGGACGCACCGTCGGTACGCCTGCCTTATGCAGATGATCGCCCAAATACTGCGTCGATGCAATTCTATACCGCAAATAATCCTCCTGCACTACTTCATCGAGCCCGACGGCAATTGCCTCCAAATCACGTCCGGCCAGCCCGCCATACGTAGGAAATCCTTCGGTCAGAATAAGGAGATTCCGTGCCTGTGACGCCCAATGATCATTGTTCATCGCCAGCCATCCGCCGATATTTACCAGTGAGTCCTTCTTGGCACTCATCGTCACCCCGTCGGCATGAGAGAATATTTCTCGGACAATAGAAGCAATATCACGGTGCTGAAAACCCTTTTCCCGCATTTTGATAAAATATGCATTCTCGGCAAACCTGCAGGCATCGATAAAGAGCGGGATCCCGTAATGCTCGCATACCGACTTTACTTCCCGGATATTATCCATCGACACGGGCTGCCCGCCTCCCGAATTATTGGTCAGCGTCAGCATGCAAAGCGGTATATTTTCTTCCCCGATTTCATTAATAAAATCAATCAACCGCTGAACATCCATATTTCCCTTGAACGGATGCTCGGATGCCGGATCCAGCCCCTCGGCAATGACCAGATCTACCGCTTTTGCTCCCGTGTATTCTATATTTGCCCGCGTAGTGTCGAAGTGTGTGTTATTCGGTATATACTTGCCTTTGCCGGCTACAACCGAAAAGAGAATCTTCTCTGCTGCTCTCCCCTGATGAGTGGGAATGATATTTTTAAAAGGCATCAGCGCACGAACGGCAGACTCAAATCTGAAGAATGACGGACTTCCTGCATACGACTCGTCGCCGGTCATGACTGCTCCCCACTGCCGGGCACTCATACTTGAAGTACCGGAGTCGGTCAGTAAGTCAATTAATACATGCTGGGATTCTAATGCGAAAAGATTGTAATGCGCTGTCTGGATATACAGCTCACGTTCCTGGCGGGTAGTCATCGCAATCGGCTCGACCGATTTGATGCGAAATGGTTCGATAATAGTTTTCAAACGTAAGTTCCTTTGAAGTAGTATAACAGCATACATCATGCAAAGCACGGATGTACCAAACTACTTCAAATTTACCCTTCCTTGTGAGAGAAATAAATGACTTTTGTCATGTATGAGACACAACGTATGAAAATTATTCCTCAGCTTCCTCTTTCTTGGGCATAAGCAGCGAAGCAGCGACGGAAATAACAAGAATTCCGACCACCACTCCCAATGCCAAACCGATCGGAATTTTGTAAAAGTCCGACAGGATCATCTTCACACCAATAAAAATAAGAATGACCGACATGCCGAGATTGAGATAATGGAACACATTGACCAGTCCCGCAAGGGCAAAGTATAATGTCCGCAGACCGAGAATTGCGAAAATATTCGAGGTATAAATGATGAACGGATTATTCGATACTGCAAGTACCGCAGGAATCGAATCGACGGCAAAGAGCAAATCCGTCGTCTCAATAAGCACCAGCACCACAAATAGCGGCGTGGCAAAGGTATAGCCCAAACGCTTGATAAAAAACTTGTCCTGATGGTAATATTTTGACACACCCATCGTGCGGCGTAGAAGCTTGAGAACGGGATTTTTTTCGGGTTCGATTTTCTGCTCCTGATCGAGAGCAAGCTTAATCCCCGTAAAGAGTAAGAATCCGCCGAATAAATATATCACAAAGTGGAATTGCTGAATCAGCACCACTCCGCCCAAGATGAATGTCGCTCGAAGCACCAAAGCGCCCAAAATCCCCCAAAACAGTACCTTATGCTGGTATTTTGCAGGTACTTGAAAATAACTGAATATGGTCAGAAATACAAAGAGGTTGTCCACACTCAACGACTCTTCTATGATATATCCCGTGGCAAATTCCAATGCCATTTCGGGCGTACCCCAATAAAACACACCGGCACAGAACAGCAGCGCCAGCCCTACCCAAAAACCCGTCCATTTTAATGCCTCCCGTACCGTAATTTCATGAGCTTTTTTGTTGAATACAAATAAATCAAGAACGAGGAGAATCAGTACCAGAACATGAAAACCAACCCACAACATAGTATTTTGGGACATACATTATATCCGTTTCAAAGTGTCGAATTTACCGTCGTTAATTAATTGGGAGAGCTGCATCACCGCCCCGCGCATTCCCCTCCGATACGCTCAGCAAGTAAGGATGTGCTGTTACTTCGCCTCGGCCATTACTTCTTTGACCTGCCCTTTGGCGATTGTTTCCAAAACGTCTGCAAAATAATCAATTTCCGAGAGAGTAGTATAAACATTCGGCGTGATGCGAACGCCCTTGATGTCCGCATAGGTAATCGGTGTGGTAATTATCCGATGCTTGGAAAGCAAATAATCACCGATTTTTCCGCCATCCATACCGTCGATATTGAATAGCACCAATCCGCACCAATTCCTTTCATCATCAATATGTTGAAGGAATTTTACATTCGGATATTGCCGGAGTCTATCAATCCACCGATGATGAATATACCGCAGGCGCGCTGCCTTGCGCTCGAGTCCGATACCATTGCAAAACGTTACTGCATCGGCAATTGCATTATGCAGAGCCGCCGGATGCGTGCCTATTTCTTCAAACTTCCGGATATTCTCATCCATATCCTTCGGCGCCGCCATCAGCGGCCAGATGTCTTTAATTTTATTTTTATTGACATACAGCATCCCCGTTCCAATCGGCGCAGACAGCCATTTATGAAGCGACGTGCCGTAATAATCACACTCTAAGTCTTTTTGGGTAAACGGAAACTGAGCAAATGCATGCGCACCATCGACGATACACTCTATCCCCCGCGACTTGGCAAGCCGGCACACCTGACGCACCGGATTAATCTGCCCGCTGCAAAACGGCACCTGCGAGATATGTATCACTTTCGTTTTCGAAGTAATCTCTTTCTCAATCGCCTTGACCATGTCCTCGGAATGTATGAGCGGAGCCGGATATTCGGCTTTTTTGAGAATAATTCCGTCCCGACGCACCCGCTGCTCCCAGGTGGTAATCATACGCGGGTAATCATGCGTCGTCGTCACGACTTCATCGCCGGCTTTTAGATTCATCCCGAGCTGTATCGATTGCAAGCTCTCGCTCGCATTACGGGTAATGGCAATTTCTTCGGCTGAGCATCCGAACATACGGGCTAATTTTTCACGCACCGTCTCGGCATTCGGCTCCAGCTGACCCCATAAATTCCTCGCCGGTGCACTATTGGTATAGTCCATATATCGCTTCACAGAGTCCATTACCTCCCTCGGACTCGGGGATACACCGCCATTATTGAGATTGATAAACGTTCTGTCCATCGCATACGCTGCCTGTACCGTCGCCCAGAAGTCTTCATTGGCTGCAGTATCAGCCGGCGACTGCGAGGCATCGAGCGAACTGACTGCCGTGAGCACATTGGCGAATCCTTCCGGCACGAAAGCAAGTCCGAGGGCAGAACCAAGCATCGTTTTTTGCAGAAAAGAGCGTCGAGAATTTCTCATAAAAATCTCAGGTATAATGGATAATTCATTCGATATTCTGCAAATTGAGAAGAAAAGTGCAATCAACCAAAAAGTTTTCTTGGCATAGTTGCGTTTCTTTTGTAGTTTTCAGGTGATTTGAAATTTCCTAGTGTATTTTATATTTGCCTCTGAGGTAATCCATGCGTCCTTTTTCCCTGATTTGCAGAATCGTTCTCTTGCTCGGCATCCTGACGAGCGCGTCGTCTCAGCCTCTTTCACGCCCGTTTGAGCTGACAATACCGCAATCGGGCATCAATTCACAAGAACTCTTCCTCCCGAAAGTCAAGTCCATCGGCGCAAGTGACTTCGTCAGTATCAAAGACGGACATTTTCAGACTCCCGACGGTAAGCGTATCAAATTCGTCGGCACGTCGCTCTACTACACGGCTTGCTATCCGGACAGCAATGACGCAGTACTCGTCGCCAAACGCCTGAGTTCACTTGGATTTAATGCCGTTCGCTTCGTCGGCTACGACTTTGCGTATTGGAACCAAGCGACGTTTCTAGAACCCGGAAACGCCTCCACTGTCTTAAATGCAGCTCAGATAAAGCGCCTCGATTGGTTTGTTTATCAATTAAAACTACATGGCATTTATGTGTATTTACCCGTACACTCCGACTGGCAGCCGCGCCCCGATGATGGTGTACTACAATCCGGCAATACTCCCCACTGCCTTCCCTATATCGAGCCCACTTTTCTCCCCCGGCACAAGCAGGTAGTGCGTATGTTCCTCGAACACATCAACGCCTACACAGGAGTTGCATGGAAAGATGAGCCTGCGATTGCAATCATGGATGTTACGAATGAAAATTCACTAACGTGGATGTGGACAAACGGTCTCCTCAATACGCCGCGGCAGAATTGGCTGACCGATTATAATGTCAAGCGGCTCGATACCATTTTTTCGGTTTATTTACAGGAAAAATATAAAAACGACCTTGCGCTCAAATCTGCATGGGCAGGACCTGCCTCCTCACCCAAAAATATGGTATTCAATGGCGGCTTCGAGGATCCCGGTGACCCGCTTACGGGCTGGCAATTGTATGTCAATGAAAATGCTAAATCTGTTATGTTTCCTTCGGACGGTAATAAGGTAGAAGGCGAGCATAGTGCGAATATCAGAGTAAGTCAAACACAAGGAACAAGTTATTTCGTTCAATTCACTAATCAATCCTGCAAGCTCGAAAAATACCATGCTTATGAACTTCGCTTTTGGGCTAAAACAACCGCCGCCGTCAGTACCCGATCGTTTATAGCAGTCGCTCAAAAAGGACAATACCCGTATAATTCATATGGATTGTACCAGCCGGATAAAGTAACTGCCACGTGGCAAGAGTTTGTATATCGTTTCAAGGCAAATACAACAGACAGTTCAACGGTGAATCTATCGTTCTATCTCGGTGAACAGACAGGCGATTTTTTTCTCGACAATGTGCAGCTTCGCTCGGTCGATGACCCAAGCTTATTATCCAATGAAAGCATGAGTAATTTCAGTGTCAAGCGCTCTGAGTGGAATGATAATACCATCAGCGCCACACGCATGGCCGACAATGCGATATTCTACACAGCACTCATGAAGATTTATACTGATGAAATGTATAAATTCCTCAAAGACACCCTCAAAGTCCGGGCATCTATTTCCGGCGGCACGCAACCTCAATATCTCAATGATTTATATGCGTTTAGCAGCGCTGATTTCACATCAGAAATGGAAGGTTGGGATTATAACCGGGAGACGACTCCACGAAAATGGCGCATTGACAATAGCGGTATGGTATCTGATAAAGGCGCAGGCGTGTATCCGAATTTTGCTCATGCAAAAATCAAAAACAAGCCCATGATTGTCGCCGGATTGCTCATGCCCTACCCCTCAGCCCATCAAAATGAAATGGCGACTATGCTACCGGCATATTCGGCGTATCAGGATTGGGATGGGTTCTTCCTGACGTATTATGCCGACCAGCAAGCAACGATGACCAAGTCCACCATCGACAGTGGACAATTCTACCAATTACGTTCAAACTCAGCGCTTCTGTCGATGATGCCGCAAGCGTCTCGCGCCTTTCAATCGGGGATGATTGCTCCTGCCAAGAAAACAATCGGAATTAATCACCCAATTTCCGATTTATTTACCCCCCAATGGCAAAGTGGTTCGTTCTGGCTCGATATCTACACCGACCAACGCATGGTGTTATTCCGTAAAGTACAACTTGACTCTCTTAACGCTACGCAGCAGTCCGAGCTCCCCCACCGCTCCGTCTCCGAGCTCTCGGGTGATAACGGCGTCGATACCAAGAATCTCCTCAGTGATACCGAAGAACTCCTCTGGAATGCCGACGACAGCGTCTTTACCATCTCCACACCACGGTATGTAGCCGCGACCGGCGCGCTCGGCGGGAAGATATTTACCTACGGCACCATTCGCGCCGAACGCTTGGACGCAGGCAATATCGGCTCCTTTTCATGGATAAGCAGCGACTCACTGCCGCTGACCGATTCTCGCTCGTCATTACTCACGCTCAGCTCACGTGCTGTGAGCAGAGGTACAGTTTGGGATGGCTATCAATCAGTGACTAATTGGGGCAATACCACCGTCGAAGTCGAAGCGATGACGCTCCGACTATCCTTTGATACGAAATTTGACTCCGTCATAATCACACCAATCGATTCTACCGGAAAACGCATGAGCATGCCGCTCACCGTCACACGACTCTCCAAAGGGAAATTCGCCGTGACGATTGATCAGTCCAAAGAGCGCGCCATGTGGTTCGCTATCGACCAGCTCGGCACGCCGACTGCAGTCGATGAACACACACCGAATTCTCTCGCGCTCAGCATGCTCCAGCATTCTATGGAAAACGCCGTCGCTGCCTGCTCACTGCCACAGAGCGGCTCACCGGCGCGCGTCACGCTTACAAGCGGAATCGGCGTTACGACAGAACTATGGTCAGGAATTGCCAACGGGCAGACAGAATACCTCTCGCTTCCGCAGAATTTACTATCCGGAATGTATATTCTCCGGTTAGAATCGGGCGCCGGCAGCACGACGGCTAAGGTCATGATTGTGAAGTAAGCAGTAGTATTGTGGTGAATTGTACAGAGTATTGAATTTATTAAACGGGCGAATTTGACATGCACAGCGATTTACTTTTTCCTAAGCGTGAGCCGCGCGAACTCAACGAACGTGAGAAATCGATTCTCCGGTCGATAGTCCAGATGTATATCCTCACGGCTAATCCTATCGGTTCGCGCTTCGTCTCCCGCTACCTTGAGCAGGAATTCAAGCTCTCGCCGGCAACGGTGCGGAATGTGATGTCGGATCTTGAAGAAATGGAATTCATCGGTCATCCGCATACTTCTGCAGGACGTGTTCCCACCGACAAGGGCTACCGTGTCTATGTCGATTATCTGATGCAGGCCGAGAAAATATCCGACACCGAGCGGAGCGTCGTCAAGGATAATCTTATGATTTCCTCGCCGGAAATGCTCCTCAAAGACGCGTCAAAGATTCTTGGTTCTCTCTCGAAGTATCTGGGAGTAGTGGAATTACCAAATTTCCTCGATGTCATTGTTCGTCGCTTGCAACTCATCGGCCTCTCCTCCTCCCGCCTGCTTGTCGTCATGGAATTAGAGTCCAACTCCGTACGCACCGTCACGCTTGAGGCGCAGTATGAGATTGACTATCGCACGCTTGAGGCGACGGCGCAATTCATCAACGAACGTATCAGCGGGAAATCGATTAAATTTTTAAAAGAGAATTTCACAGAAGTTATTGCCGAAGCAGATACTTCCAATCCCACGCTCCGGCTCTTCATTGACTCCGTCGATTCGCTCTTTGCGCTGAGAAAATACGAAGACAAAGTGCATATTGCCGGCAGGCCGAATTTATTATCCCATCCTGAATTTGAGCATCCGGAGCGCATCAAGGGCGTCATCGAGCTCGTCGAGAATGAAGATGTGATTATCCATTTACTCGAAAAACAGGACAAGAATGACTCCGGAATTAAAATCGCCATTGGTCAGGAATTAGACAATGAATTACTCAATGACTACAGCTTGGTCGCCACGACGTATCAGGTGGGTTCGGCAAGCGGGCTCATCGGGCTTATCGGTCCCAAACGCATGAATTATTCAAAAATGGTGGACTTGGTCGGCTACGTATCGAAGGTCCTCTCACTCAGGAATAATGGCGGGTAGTTCGACCTGATAATCCATCTCTACTGATTTATATCAACTATTTAGACTTATTTATGATTACTCTCACACGCATCGACTCGACGTCCATTACGGTCAATTCCGATGAAATTGAGACCGTGGAATCCTTCCATGATACGACGATTACCCTGCGTAGCGGCCGGAAAATCATCGTGAAGGAATCGGCATCAGCGATTATCGAAAAAGTCATTCACTTTCGTCGTGAATGTCAGAATCGTCTGCCCAATTCCGGCTCTCCGGTATAAAATATGCCGTATGAATTCCTGCTCCCGGTTATTCCCTTTCTTGAAGAATACCAAGCTGTTCGCACGTAGAAGGCAAATGTCTGCCGTTGCGCTGCTTTGCTGCATGCTCGCCCTCCTTGCACCCAATCATTGCCGTAGTCAGCTCCTTGCTGCTCCCGTGGGGTCAGCTGATAGTACGATGATCGAACGCCGAGCACAATTCGGAACGAATAAAATTGGCAATATTTATATTTTTTCGGCAGATGCGAGCGCGAGTGTCAAAGCATTCGGCGGCGAACTCACGCTCCAGCAGCGATACCGCGGCATCGGACTGCGGTCGGTCGGCGCCTCGTTTCGGGATGATGAGCAGTTGCAGCTGCGCTATAGCCTCCCTCTCACCGATGCTACAAGTGTAGTCACACGGCATTTCTTTGTGCTCTCGAATGATACACGCAATATTGGCCTGGCGAATTTACAGCGGATTAATTCACTCGTCGGAATTTCGACTCATGTCTCGGAGACCTTCACCATAGAGCTTATGGGCGGCGGTGAGCAGTTCAGACAGCTCGGCACAAGCGCCACAGCCCCCACCTTCGCAGCCGGCGGCAAGCTTAGCACGACACCCATCGACGATTACGCACTCGCCGGCGGCTTTCAGGGGAATTACACACGGTTTTCACCGGAGCGCACCAATGCCGACCTCGATGCCAATGCGTCTATTACCCGCGAACTCAACGACGGCAATGCTCTACAGGCCTCTGCCCGCTACCGCCTGCTGAATCGTGACTTTATCACTCCTGTCGGCACGTCATCGACCCTTGCGACCGAGAGCCGGCTCGAGCAGCGCCTGAGTGTAAGCGGCGGTCTCGTCTATGCTTTATCGGGAGCATGGCAGGCAGAAGTGCAAGCGAACTTCGACAACGGTGCCGTCGATAGAATGTACCGCCGGCCACTGACCGATATTCCGACCACTGCAGTCAATCGCAAGCTGAGAGAATTTCAGATTTCTATCTCCTCGGCATTGCAGTATGCGCACAATCAGGGACTGCAACGCATTGGAATTGAATACTTTACACGTAACGAAGAAAATGGTACCGAACGACGATTCCCCCTTGCTCTTCAAGACGAGACGACCATACGTCTCTCGGAGAACCAACGGGATAATTCAGCACTCCGCACGCGGCTTTTTGGACAATCAGCCTGGTATTTGTCCCCCAAAGACTCGCTCCTTTTTAATGGATCGATTGCCATTCTCCAGTATGATACCCCTTCAGAGGTAAATTATGATGACCGAGACGAACTCTCCGTAATGACTGAAGCGCGGTATCAGCGGCGGATTTCCGAAGGACTGACGGCAGGATTCTCACTTCAGCTGCAGATGCAGCATCTTGTGTATCTAAAGGCACAACGGAGCGCACTCAACAACTGGAATCGTATTCTCAGCTTTGCCCCTTTGCTCGCCATTTCCACCCACGGCCTGCAGATGCAGCCGCGTTTCGAAGTGCTTGCCAATTACACGGCGTATGACTTTGAAGGGCTCAGCGTCGATGTGCAGAGCTTCAGTTTTCGTCAGGTGAGCTACCGGGACTCCATTACCCTTGCCCTCGGCAATAATTACCGCGCGCAATCATTTATCTTTGCACGGTATTTTGAGCGTGGGCAATTATCGTGGAGTACGTTTTCCGAGACACCGTTAAGTAAGAATTACGAACAGTTTATCAAGACGCTCATCTTCCTTCCGGCCATTAGTGGCATTTCCGTCGGCTGCGGAGGCCGCTACTACGCACTGCGGCAGACGTCAGTCTTCAAGACCTCGCCCTCCGGATTTTCTTCCGATGGTATTCAGCAATTTTATGGTCCGGAAATTATGGCGGAATTACAATGGAATTCCGGCTCAAAGTGCACGCTCAGCGGCTGGTATGAACGGCAATATGTCAATCATGTCTTTAATCGTGATGTGCCGAATCTCGTTCTGCAAGCACTCGTTACATTTTGATGTACTTAAACATTCATTTGAACATTATATTACGTCGTCATCTAAGTTTTGATAGATATTGCATTGCCGGGATTGACCTTTTCATATTTAGTTGCCAGTTTGGTTCTTGCAATCGTAATCGAAAATTGCCATTCAATTTTAATAGCTTTATCATTTCTGCGCTTGATGATAGCTATGATCTCTTGAGCTAGTTTTTCTTTGCTTGGAATTCTACGATTGAGACATTGCTTGGCTAGTGCCGAAAATTCTATCTCTATCATGTTGAGCCACGATGATGAGTTCGGCGTATTATAAAATTCAAAACGTTCAGCCAGCGCCAATGCTTGCTCAGCCGGCAGATGTTCGTAAAATGATCCGGTATTGTGCGTATTGAGATTGTCTTGTACTACTCTTATTTTACGAGCATTTGGATATGCAGCAGCTATCTCCTGCATAAACAATGTGTACTCTTTCTTTGTTCGCTGATCATAGACCTGAGCGCATCGTTTTCCGGTCAGTGGTTCAATCATCGCGAGCAAACTACAGGAACCATGCTTGGAATAGGAGTAGTGCTCCTTGGCTACTACACCTGTTTGCATCGCTATTGGTTCTACCGTATCACCAATAAGAAAGCAGGGGCGTTCATCGAAACAAACAACAGGAAAATCAGCATCGTAGCCTAGAGCATAAAGCTGAAGAAGATTCTCCATCTTGGCTAAAAAGGTGCCGTCAACTTTTGGAATGCACCAGGAACGTTTAAGATGGGGTTGAAGTTCGTTTTTTTTAATATCTTTGATACGTGTTCATGATTTGATACGTGTTCATGACTAATATGCTCGCAAATATCTAGTTCGACGAGCTTCTCTGAGAGTAAGCGTAACGACCATTTTGCATATCCTTCGGGTGCCTGACTACAAGCCAATGCTGTAATTTGTGCGCGTTGTTCGCCGGAAATGACAATCGGACGCCCTGATCTAGGTTTATCGTAAATTCCTACTAAACCAGATGCTTTGTATTTATCTATCAATCGTCGAAGTACCGGTGGCGTTATTGAATATTCCTTGGTAATCGATTGAAATGTTCTTCCTGCATCTAAAGCAAGCAGATATAATACTCGCTTATAAATCTTAACAGGCAAGGAATTCTGTTTTGAAAGTGCTCGTAATTCTATACGGTCAGATTCGCTTAAAATAAGATGGGATTTTGACATGTTTTCTCCAAAAAAAGAGCAACATAACGCTTTCTATCAAAACTTAGATGACAATGTAATATGCGTATTCCAATACTCCGCTTCTGTCTGATACTCAGTCTTATTCATTGCTCCCTCACACTTCGGGCTCAGGATACCCACCCTGCTCAGCGCGGCAAGCAGGCTCCCAAAGCGATGGTCGTCACCGCGCACCCGATTGCATCAAAAGTAGGTGTCGAGGTTCTCGCCTCCGGCGGTAATGCGATTGACGCCGCCGTCGCTGTCCACTTCGCCCTCGCCGTCGTCTATCCGAATGCCGGGAATCTCGGCGGCGGCGGGTTCATGGTGCTCCGACTCCACACCGGCGAGATAAACACTCTCGACTTCCGTGAAAAGGCACCGGCAGGCGCTTCCCGCACAATGTATCTCGACTCCAATGGCAACGTTCGGGGAAATTTCTCCCTCCAAACTGCACTCGCAAGCGGTGTACCCGGCAGCGTGGACGGGATGATAACAGCGCACCGGAAATATGGGAAATTGACATTCGGCTCGCTAATCACTCCCGCTATCGGCCTTGCCCGCGAAGGATTTGCCCTCACTGCCCGGCAGGCGGTAGAGCTTAATGCAATGAGTACTCTCTTCCGTGAGGCGAATCCGCAGGGCTGTGCGTTTATCGCGTCAACCCCTTGGAAAGCCGGAGACATCCTGCGCCAGCCGGAACTCGCCAATACCCTTGAACGTATCCGCGAACTCGGGCGTGATGGCTTCTACTCGGGCGAGACGGCAGAAAAAATAGTCGCCGCCATGCGTGATTCTCATGGGATCATTACACGCGAAGATCTGAAGAGCTATCAGAGTATATGGCGCACCCCGCTAACCGGTAACTACGATAAATATAAAATTATTACCATGCCTCCGCCATCGAGCGGCGGAGTGGCACTGCTCCAATTACTTACCATGAATTCGATGCAATTACCCACGACACGCGGGCTCGATATCTCCGATCGCGAGCATCGCATCGTCGAATGTGAAAAGCGTGTCTATGCCGACCGCGCGACCTATCTTGGCGATCCTGATTTTACTCATGTTCCTGTGAAGGAATTACTTGCCAAGTCCTACCTTGCCCGGCGGCTGTCCGGTTTTTCCCCCGTCGAGGCCACACCAAGCTCGAAAATTCAGGCAGGTAAAATTCCGTATCCTGAAAAAGAAGAAACCACGCATTACTCAATCGTCGATGCCGAACGCAATGCCGTCTCGGTCACGACGACGCTTAATGACAGTTATGGCTCGAAAGTTGTGGTTAGCGGCGCGGGCTTCCTGCTCAATAATGAAATGGATGATTTCAGCATCAAGCCCGGCGTACCGAATTATTACGGGCTCATCGGCGGTGAGGCCAATTCGATTGCTCCCCATAAACGAATGCTCAGCTCAATGACGCCGACAATTGTTATCAATCACGACAGCAGTCTCTTCATGGTCGTCGGCACGCCGGGCGGATCAACGATTATTACTTCTGTTTTTCAAGTAGTTACTAATGTCATCGAACGTAGAATGACCATGCAGGAAGCCGTCGATCACAAGCGCTTTCATCATCAATGGCTGCCGGATGAGATTAAATATGAACGGGGAGCTTTTTCAAGTGAAGTTGAAAAAGACTTACAAAAAAAGGGACATACGCTCACCCCACGTGAACCAATCGGTCGGGTCGATGCTATCATGGTACTACCGGACGGCACGCTCGAAGCAGGCGCCGACTATCATCGGGGAGATGATACAGCTGATGGATATTAGTAGAATTTCAGGAGAATTGACGTGTTCAATCGAATATGCAACGCATTACTATTTATACTTATTAGTTATTTCAATCTTCAGGCTCAGACAGGTGATACCGTCACTCCGCAGCTCAAGCTCGGAATTGATATTCTCCGTGAGTCAAAATTTGAAATGCTCCGTGGGCTGCGCGTGGGATTGCTGACGAATTACACAGGACGTACATCGTCGCAAGTATCCACAGCAGAAGTTTTTACGCAGCAATCGACATGTAAATTAACGACAATTTTCACACCCGAACACGGTTATTATACTACTGTTCCCGCCGGTGAAGCCGTCGAGAATGATTCCCTTTTTGGGGTGCCTGCCTATTCTCTCTATGGCAAGAACCGTCGCCCTACCTGGCCGATGCTCAAGAATATTGATGTGATGGTGATTGACATTCAGGATATTGGGATACGCTCCTATACCTATATCAGCTCCATGCTTACGGCAATGGATGCCTGCGCTGAAACAGGGAAAAGAGTCCTCATTTTGGACCGGCCGAATCCTCTCGGAGGTCTGCTTGTCGATGGGAATTGCGCAGATACCGCAATGCTGTCGTTTGTGAGCTTCCTGCCGATTCCTTATCTGCATGGGATGACAATCGGCGAGCTCGCTCTCATGGCCAATGAGCGTGGCTGGCTGCCAAAAGACAAGCAGGGCATACCCCGGAAAGCCAAGCTCGACATTGTCAAAATGTCGGGTTGGCGGCGTGCAATGACCTGGGAATCAACATCCTTATCCTGGCTGCCTACTTCGCCGAATATCCCCACACCGAATGCTATTCGTGGAGCGGCGATGACGGGAGTACTCGGCGAACTTTCGCTCGTCAGTATTGGTATCGGGACGGCTCTACCGTTCCAATATATTGGATTACCTCACTTTACCGCACCTGATTGCCAAGCACTCAGCACAGCACTGCAAAGAACGGACGGAATTACCGGCATTACCACAAAGTTTCGCTCTTCGAGCGGTAAATTTGCCGGGAAGGACTGCTCAGGTCTGCTTCTTACGGCTGATTACCGCTCCACTCCCAAGCTCTATACGGCGGGCATCGAGCTTCTTTTGGCTTTGCGATCGATACACCCGGAGTTGTTTACAGGCACTTCAGCTGAAGCTGCCAATACTTTGATGTTTAGGAAAGTTACAGGAAGTAAAGAACTCTATTCATTGCTCTTCGGCAAGGGTTCGGACGAGGAGGTCAGAACAGCAGCCCGCAAGGGAGTGGATGATTTTTTAAAGGACCGAGAGAAATTTCTGCTCTATACCGAATAGTCGCATTATTTTTGCCGGAGAAAGATGCTATCGATAGTAATTGCTGTACTCATTCTATTCTGAAAGACCTTGCTTATGTTACCCGAATTTCAACGAAAATTTGCCGACAACTATTATTCGGATGATAAATACCGATTGTTTTTACAGGAATTAGACCGAGAAGTAGGCATGCATATCGAGTATCGTGTGTGTGAAATGCCGATTTTCGTCTCGAACTCATTCAGGAAAGTGCTTGAAGAGTCTGCCGTTGCGGTAGCACTCGAATGTATGTCGCCGCATCATCTTGCCGCCTCGGACGGTTCGCTTAAGCCGCAGCACACAGTCCCCAATCAAAACGCGAAGCCGCTGTTTGTGATTGTCGATTTCGCCCTCTCGCTTGACGAGCAGGGGAATTACATTCCCAAAGTCGTGGAATTACAGGGCTTTCCGTCCTTATTCGGGTATCAGTTCGTCCTAGCGAAGCAGTTGAAGCAATTTTACCATTTCGAGCAGAATTTCTCTCATACATTTAGTAATTTAACTGATCAGGAATATATACAGTTGCTTCATTCAGCCATCATCGGCAGGCATGACCCGGACGAGACCTGCCTGCTCGAATTCCAACCCGAAAAGCAAAAAACACGTCCTGATTTTCTGTCAATGAAGAAGCTCATCGGCGTTGAAGAAACAGATATTTGCGGCGTCAAGAAGGAGGGCAATCGCCTTTATCACAAGAGGAATGGTAAATGGGTGCAGATTAAGCGGATATTTAACCGTGCGATTATCGATGAATTAGAGGAAAATAACGTACAGATTCCGTTTCATTGGACCGATGACCTCGACGTCGAATGGGCAGGACACCCGAATTGGTATTTCCGCATCAGCAAGTATTCACTGCCTTTTTTAACGCACAAATCTGTTCCAAAATCTATATTTTTGAATACATTACACGGCATTCCGGACAATTTGGAGAGCTATGTCCTCAAGCCACTCTTTTCGTTTGCCGGCAAAGGGGTGATCATCAACCCTACGGCGGCTGACATTCAGGCAATACCTGATGAAATGCGCAGTAATTATGTTTTACAGGAGAGAATTACGTATGCCGAGTCGATATACACACCGCTTGGCAACAACAAAGTCGAGCTCCGCATCATGATGCTTTGGCCGGAGGAATGGGATGCGCCTATGCCGGTGATGTCGCTTGCACGTACGGGCAGAGGCCCGCTGATGGGAGCACGGTATAATAGTATTGCGTGGACGGGTGCGAATGGATGTTTGTTCGGAGAATAATATTATATGTGCCGGCACAATGTTTGTAAAGTTTTATTCGTCACATGGTAAAAGTTGCTATTTTTGCCGATAATTCAACGTAAACAATTATATTTCATTATCATATTTAGGAGAGATTTTATGTTTTTACAGCATTTTTCCGGCAATTTCCGCCGACTAACTCTTGGTACAATGGCGGTCATTGCACTCGCAATTGCTCCTACCTTTGCTCAGACACCGCCCAAAATCTACACCGTTTCGACCGTAGCAGCAGCTACCGGGAATAAAGTCGCTGACTTTACCTGGATGGAAGACGGCAAGCCGGTCTCTCTTTCTGAAGTTGGTAAGAACAAGGTCGTATTTCTGAACTTCTGGGCGACATGGTGCGCTCCTTGCCGTAAGGAAATACCTGATATTATAGAGCTTATGGCAGAGTTCCCGGAAACGGAATTCGTCGTCATCGGCGTTTCGGTCGATCGTGATGCCGATGTGACCAATACTGTCAGCAAATTCGTACGCGCTAAGAAAGTACCATATCCGGTAATTATCAGCAATGACAAGCTCATCGAAGCATACGGCGGTATTTCGAATATTCCATCGACCTTTATTATTAATAAAGACGGAACAGTCTCCGAGAAAATCCTCGGTGGCAAGACCAAAGAGGAATTCAAGGCGGCCGTCAAAAAAGCACTCAGTAATAAGACCGTTAATAAATAACACAATCATTCATCCGGCCGCGGAGTACAATCCCCGGCCGGATTTTGTACTCCCGACATGAAACGTCTCTACGCTGCCATACTCCTGCTCATCTATGCCCTGTCGACCGTTGGTCTCTCAGCGCAGATGCATGTATGCGGCGGCGTCCTTTCGTCTGTTTCCGTTAACTCACCGACCCACAGCGACTCTTCCTGCTGCTGCAGCGAAGATGAACAATGCGCTCCCGACGACGAATCTCCGGCAAGCGACACCGATAATAGTGATTGCTGCACCAATACAGAAATAAGCACCAAATGTCCGGACCTCCATCACTTTACTGCTCCGGCTGCTGTGCCAAGCAGCAAGGTATCGATGGCCTACTCTCTGTATATTAATTCTATTATTGAACATTTTCAAGCAGTTAGCCGCGCTTCATTTTCTGACTACTCTCATGCTCCACCAGACTTGAGCTCCTCCAAATCCCCGCTCTTTATCCGATATCGTATCCTCTTGATTTAAAGACCCCTATTCCCCGGAATTACTTTGTTCCGACGGGACTTTTTGGCGTTCGCCCTCTCACGTCCTTGCAGGCGGGTACGCACACGGCGTGCTTGTGCTGCTTGACCCTCAGACCCGATTATTTGTGAATCTAACGTACGTACTTACAATTTATACACTTATTTATAGGAATATAACGATGAAAACCATTCTGTTTTTCGTTGCTTTCGTTGCTCTCAGTGCTGCAACATTCGCACAATCCATTCCAAACGCAAAATCTCTCTCCTTCAAAGTATGGGGGAATTGCGGCTCCTGCAAAAAAACCATCGAAAAAGCTGTCAATCAACCCAATCTTGTATCGGCAAATTGGAATAAATCGACTAAAATAATAGCAGTTACTTTTGATTCAACGCAGACGTCGGTCGCACAGATTCAAAAGAAAATTGCCGAAGCCGGCTATGATAACGAAGGCGTCACAGCAAGCGATGACGCCTATTCGAATCTTCACTCGTGCTGCCAGTATGACCGTAAGAAAAAATAATTTTTGAGTATCTCCCGACCGATGTCCGCCTCGATGTACCACATGAGGCGGATACCGGAACGGTTTATCATATCCAAGTAATGAAACTAGTTCTACTCCTCTTAGTTTGCTTTATACTACCGTTCTTTGCTGCCTCCGGACAATCACTCCACGGTACTGTTTACGGCCATGAATCCAGCAAGCATACACCTCTGGCCGGTGCGACTCTGCGCTGGCTCGGTACGACCAAGGGCACGATCAGTAAAAGTGATGGTACTTATCAGCTCGAGCGAACGGTGACGGACACGCTGATTACCTCTTATGTAGGTTATAAAACAGATACTTCTATCGTCCCAAAAACATCAGTACCCCACGATATTATACTCATGAGCGGCCTGCAGCTGCGCGAAGTCCGGGTCGAAGCGGAAGGTGCCTCGACAATTACACAGGCGTCGGCCAAGACCGAACAAATCTCCGTACGCCAGCTTGAGCAGTCTGCCTGCTGTTCACTCTCGGATGCATTCGAGAAAAGTCCTGCCGTTGAGGTGAGTTTTGCCGATGCTGCGACAGGAGCCAAACAGATACAATTACTTGGTTTACGTGGAATTTACACGCAGATTATGACCGAAGCGATTCCCACCATTCGTGGACTCGCTACCAGCTATGGGCTCGAATATATTCCCGGCGCGTTTGTCGAGAATATCAGTATTTCCAAGGGCGCGGCATCAGTGCTCAACGGATACGAAGGAATTACCGGGCAAATCAATATTCATTATAAGCAACCCCAGACCGACATTCCATTCTTTGCCAATGTGTATGCTAACTCAATGGAACGCATGGAGGTAAATCTGAGTTCTGCCCAGCATCTCAGCGACTCCTGGCAGACCATGGCCTTCGTTCACGGGCGGATGCAAACTCATCAGCAGGATGGCAATGGTGACGGTTTTATCGACATGCCAACCTTTAAGCAAATCAACGGTATGGCTCGGGTGTTTCATCGCAGTGAGTCCGGTATGGAGTTCCAGTTGCTGACCAAAGCACTCCATGATGAATACCTCGGCGGCACAATGACTCATGGCGTACAAGATGATACGCACCATCATTATGAAATTTCTACGAAGACCAATCGATTTGAATTCTTCTCCAAATTTGGTGTCAATCCCCTCTTCTACTCCCCGGAAACAAACTTTGGACTCCAATTATCCGGCGCTTGGCATGGTACGACCAGTAATTTTGGAACGAGGAGGTACGACGGAACCGAACAGACTCTTCAGGCGAAACTGATTTTAAGTAATGAATTTACAGAAGATTTTAAGCTTAATTACGGTGCCAGTATATTGGTTGATGATTTTACCGAAAAATTCGTGGATGACAATATCAGTCTGACGATGCCTCGTCGTGAAATTGTGCCGGGTATTTTTTCCGAAGCCACCTATACCGGAATCGACAAGCTGACCCTCGTTCTTGGGCTCCGCGCTGATGCACACAATCTCTATGGCACCTTCGTCACGCCACGCATTCACGCCAAATACGCACTTTCCTCGCTGACGACACTCCGCTTTTCCGCCGGCAATGGGATGCGGGTCTCAAATCCTATCAGCGATAATTTATCTGCATTTGCCAATTCGCGATTCGTAGTCTTCGGATCGGATCTCCGCCCTGAAAAAGCATGGAATTACGGTGGGTCGCTTACTACCAATTTCGAACTCGCCGGTGAGATTTTTACCCTTGATGCCGAGCTGTACCGCACGGATTTTTTGAGTCAGGTAATTGTCGATTTTGACCGCACGCCTCGTCAGGTCATTATCGATAATTTAGATGGCACCTCGTATTCCAATAGCGCATTGGTCCAATTAAAATTCAGCCCTCTTTCCTCGATTGATCTCAGTATATCCTATCGCTGGGTCGATGCTCAGACGACGACCGGTGGTGCATTACGCGAGCGCCCGCTCATCTCCCCCCACAGAGTGCTGGCGACCCTTTCGTGGTTCACTCCCGAGCATGACTGGCAAATTGACGGCACCTTTATCTGGAATAGCGGCGGTAGAATTCCTTCGACGGCAGAGAATCCTGATTCATTCCGCGTAGCCGAACGGTTTACTCCGTTCTTCCGCGCAAATGCTCAAATTACAAAGAGGTTTGAAGTATTCGACCTTTATCTCGGTGTCGAAAATATCACGAATTTCCTCCAACAGCAAGCCGTGATATCGCCCTACGACCCGCATAACGGATACTTTGATGCCTCACTCGTGTGGGGTCCGCTCGACAATCGCTTGGTCTATCTTGGAGCACGTCTGCGAATAGAATAACAATAACATCGAACTAGACAACTACTACTAAACAAACAAATTACAACTCAATATTCTATTAATTTTTTCGGAGAAATTCTATGAAAAAATCCCTACTTCTGGCATGGACGATGGCTCTTCTGGCATGCTCCGGCATGACCGCGCAAACGAAAAGCGTATCCCTCCATATCAATCATTTACTCAATGGCACACAATTCAGCACGATTTTTCCCGCATCGGCTCCGGGAGGTTATTACTTCCGCGTTTCGTCATTGCGCTATTATCTCTCCAAGATCCGTATCAAACACGATGGCGGGAAAATTGACGAAGCGACCGGACTCTATATCCTCGTCAATCCGGAAGCAAATAATGAGTATATCCTTGGTAATTTTGATATTACAAATGTAGAAGCCATCGAGCTCGGCATCGGTATCGACTCAGCGACCAACCACCTCGACCCCACGACCTATCCCAAAGGTGACCCGCTGGCAATGCAGGACCCTACCATGCACTGGGGCTGGAATGCAGGCTACCGCTTTATCGCATTTAATGGACTCGCCGGTGCATCGAATTCAAATACCCAAACAAGCTTCGAAATTCATGCCCTTGAGGATATTCTCTATAGTTCAGTCACGGTGCCGACCAAAGGAACAATGGTAAACGGGAATTTAATCATTACCTTAGATGCGGAATATTCCAATCTTCTCATTAATATTGATGCTCATGAAGGTGTCGTTTCTCACTCGTCCACCGGCGCATCAGCAACGATGATGAATAATATGGTAACGTCCGTATTCTCGGCACCAAAGTCGAGTGCGGTACAGGAAATTTCCGAAAAGCCGCTTGCTATCAGTCCGAATCCTGCGACGCATACCCTTACTATATCAGGAGTTACTCCTTCGAATCAATCGACGTTGACAATTACTGACATGCTTGGTCAAATTGTCGTACAGCGGCATGTGAGCGAGACCGCGTTCTCCCTTCCGCTTGATTTACCGCTCGGCACATACGTCGTGTCCGTACAAAACGGTACCATGATTCAACGCGAAAAATTAGTAATTACGGAATAATTCCATCCACTTGAATCAAAAGAGGATAGGATGAAAGTATCAATTGTGATACTAGCAGTACTACTTGCCTGCATCGGGGGCTGTGATACATCATTAACGCCCCCTGTGGATTTGCCGGTGTTCGTCATTCCGACCGGTTTCCCGCGTCCTGTGTTTCCGGCGGATAATGAATTCACTCTTGAACGCTTCACGCTGGGCAAGAAATTATTCTACGACTCAGTTCTCTCCCGCACCGGCACGGTATCATGCGCTTCCTGCCACCGCCAATCGCTGGCATTCTCGGATGATGTACCGACAAGTAAAGGTGTGGAAAATCAACTTGGTACGCGCAATGCTCCTTCGCTTGCCAATATCGCCTATCATCCGTATTTTACCCGCGAAGGTGGTGTGCCTACGCTCGAACAGCAGATTTTGGTGCCGATTCAGGAACACAATGAATTCGATAATAATATCCTCCGCATTGCCGACAAAATCGCCCTTGACAGCACCTATATCCGCATGGCGAAAGCGGCGTATAATCGCGAACCTGACCCATATATCATCACACGGTCGATTGCTTGCTTCGAGCGCGCGCTGCTGAGCGGGAATTCACGGTATGACCGTTATGCATTTCAGGGACAATCAGGCGCGCTTTCGGCGTCCGAACTCCGCGGGAAAGATTTGTTTTTCAGTTCCCGGCTTGCATGCACGAATTGCCACAGCGGGTTTAATTTTACGAATTACTCCTTTGCTAATAATGGGTTATATCAATCCTATCCTGACCCCGGACGTTTCCATTTGACACACAATCCCAACGACAGCGCGCTCTTCAAAGTGCCCTCGCTCAGGAATGTCGGGCTCACAGCGCCGTACATGCATGACGGTTCGATAGCGACGCTTGCCGGTGTAATCGAGCATTACAATTCCGGAGGCGCACCTCATCCGCACAAAAGCGCATTCGTCAAGCCGCTCAATTTAACGGCGCAGGAAAAGCAAGACCTGCTCGAATTTTTGCTCTCCCTTACAGACAATGAATTTATTCATAATCGAAATTTTGCCCCATGAAACACATACTTTTACCTCTAGTTTGCTGCTCCCTTTTACTCGTGAATTCCTGTAGCGATACTCCGACCACGCCGACGCCGGCAGCGGTCTATGATTCTACTCTTTACTCGATAGATTTTCAAGGGTTACCTGTTATTGCCGCACCTCCTGATAATCGTCCGACCGTGCAGGGCGTTCGCCTTGGCAAGATGCTGTTTTTCGAAACCATGCTCTCGAAAAACGGCACGATGTCGTGCGCAAGCTGTCATCAGCAGAAAGATGGATTTTCGGATATCCGGCAGTTCAGTATTGGGGTGGAAAATAAACCCGGCAAGCGTCAGGCGATGGCGTTATTTAATCTTGCATTTCATAAAAATGGACTCTTTTGGGATGGGCGCGCGGCGTCGATACGCGAACAATCCTTAAAGCCGATTCAAGACCCGCTTGAGATGAATGAAACGCTGGAAAATGTGGTGCAAAAGCTGTCGGCAAGTCAGACGTATCGCGATCAATTTATCCGCGCATTTGGGAGTGATACGATTACCAGCTTGAAAATTTCCCTTGCTTTGGAGCAATTCGAGCTCACGCTGATATCGGGTAATTCCTTGTATGATAAGTTTGTAGCCAAGAAAGCAGTACTTAGCGCCGAGCAGGAACGTGGGCGTCAATTATTCTTCACTGAATTCGACCCAACCGGAAAAGTCAAGGGCGCCGAATGCTTTCACTGCCATGGCGGACCCGACTTTTCGAATCATGATTATATCAATAATGGCTTGGATATGGAAGCAAATTTCACGGATGTCGGACGCTTTGAGGTAACGAAAAATCCCCGCGACCGAGCAAAATTCAAGGTTACTTCGCTCCGCAATATCACCGTCACGCCGCCCTACATGCACGACGGACGTTTCAAAACGCTTGAAGAAGTGGTAAATCATTATAATACAGGCGCTAAGAATTCCTCAACCGTTGATATTCTCATGCAGTACAATCTTCAAAAAGGTGGTCTCGGGCTCAGCGAACAGGATAAAAGCGATCTCGTCGCCTTCCTCAAAACGCTCACCGATGAGACGTTTTTGAGTAATACGAGCTTTGCTGCGCCGTAAAACCGAACACATAATATATTGATATATATCTATTTAGCACTAATCTCTAGGAGCAAATAGTGAGAAAGAATTTAATTATATTTTTTTGCGTTGCACTACTACTATGTTGTAACAGTACTGTCGTTTATTGTCAAATAGATACTCTCCTTTGTAAAAATATTACATACTTGAAAGATGCAAAGTACAGTTCAGGATGGTTCTTAGCGACAAGTGATATTTCGGGTACTGCATATAGTTTTAGTTATCAAGGACAAGATTTTTTAGCGATAACGAAGCGTGACAGCTTGATAGTGGAGATTCATGCGAAGAATCCTAATTTCATCACAGAAGAAGGAATTACAATAGGTATGAAATTCAAGGATATCGCCTCAAAAGTAAAATTTGCAGGGAGCATTCATTTTTCACGAGGTATGGGAATTACTATTCCGTTATCTTCAGGATGGATTATTGGGTTTTATGATGAGAATGTTTTAGCAAATGCACCCGGTGTTGATGTAATCTATGAAAGTAATGAAGGTGTTTTTAGAGCAAAAAATGAGCTAGTTGATACCGCCCGACTTGCCAATTTTCAACGTTCGTTACCTGATAATTCACTTTTTAAACACATGAAAATGAGTGTGCCAAGGTACAAGGATAATGACATAATTCCAGTTCCTGGGCTTGAAAATCTTCCTGTAAAATTTATCTTTAAACGATGTGGTCAAGAATAGTATTCTCCATCCGGTTGGTAATACAACATCTACATAGCCCACGGTAAAAAAAACCATAGCTGTATGAAGAATAATCTAAAGGTAGGCTTGGACGGCAAAGGGTAATACCTCAAATCGTTTGTTTGGAACATCATGAAGCGAATCCCAAAAGATTTTCCCTTCATTTTTCCCGCTCAATAGCCGACACTTGCCGCACATAACTCCTTTCAACACTCCTTGATGGTACTCCTATGGCAATCTCAGCAATTGGTTCCTCGCCGCTTGGCACCGGTGCCGGCGACAAATGGCTTGTCCGCGAAAGTGCGGTGCGTGTAGCCCGTAAAAACAATGTTTCCCTCAGCTCCAATGTCTTCAAAAAAGTCGAGTCGTTTATGAACCTCGGCTCCACCAAAGATATCCTCCTCAATGACCTCACCGCCGATGAAAAAGATCAATTCCTCAAGATACTCTCTACCTTGCTCAAAGAAGGTATCGTCGGGTATGAAATGCTCGAAGTAAATGGCAGACCCGAGAAACACTTCGTCGATATCTCCTTTGGCGATCACCGGCTTCGGGGCGCTAAGCGCTATCCGAAGGGTTCGCCGTACTCACCTAAGTAATTGTCTGCTTAGCGCTTAGATGGCACGCTGATGACGCTGATTTTTATGATAATCGCTGATTCTTCATCATCTTCCATCATAGTAATCAGCGCCATCAGCGTGCCATTGGTAAAGCAAGTCCGTAATTTTCATACCTCATCATACCGCCAAAAGTGGTATTTTTGCGCTGTATTTCCGCATAATTACGCCGGAATGTACGCGCATAAGTACTATTACTGTGAAGAAACTATCTGCCATGAAACTAAAAAAATCCGACAAAATCCCGCCGATAAAACCCAGCAAACGCCTTACGAATGATCAACGAATTTCCATGTTTCGCTTCATGCTCCAAGCGCGTGAATTCGACCTCGCCATGCAGCGGCTCAACCGTCAGGGACGTGCCTTCGGCGGCGTCTATTCGCAAACCGGGAACGAAGCCTCGTCCGTTGGCTCGGCCTTCGCGCTCGGCGATAAGGACGTTCTCTTTCCGATGCACCGCAATATTGGAGGACACTTTGTCTTCGGACAAGACCTCAATACCCTCATGCTCGCCTTCCTCGCCCGTGAGGGAAGTCTTATGCGGGGAACCGACGGTACAGGCCACTATGCCGATGTCAACAAACGTATTTACGGTAATATTTCCCATCTCGGGGCGATGATCCCGGTGGCTGCCGGCTTTGTGCTTGCGTCGAAGATGTGGGGTGAAAATGTCGTGTCGATGACCTATATCGGCGATGGAGGTTCGCAGACGGGTGAGTTTCATGAAGGTATGAACTTCGCATCGGTCCAAAAATTACCCTTTATCCTCATCATTGAGAATAATCAATACGCGTATTCTTCGCCGAATTCTGTGGAATTTGCCTGTAAACATCTTTCCGATCGAGCACTTGGCTACGGTTGCCACGGCGAGACGATCGATGGTACAGACGTCGAAATTGTCTATGACGCCTGTTGGAAAGCCGCCGAACGTGCCCGCCGCGGTGAAGGTCCGTCGATTATTGAAACGGTGACGATGCGGATGCGCGGCCACGCCGAACACGACGATTTCAGTTATGTGCCCCGCGAGGAACTCGAATACTGGCAAAAACGTGACCCCATTGACCGGTATCAGAATTTCCTGCTTGAAAAAAAGATCTTGACGATGGATGACATTACCGTAATGCGTACAACGCTCATCGAGGAAATCCGCACAGCTATTGACTACGCTGTCGAGCTCCCCTTTCCGCCTGCGGAAGAGGGCTTGAAGGGTGTGTTTGTGGATTAAATTTCACATCCTCCCACGATTACAATCGTGGCTATGTTTTGTTTTTTTTCTCTCCCCATGATTAACATCGTGGGCTATATTTTTGACTCTCAATTATCCAATAGTATTCTATGGCTCAACTTACTTATCTTGAAGCAATTGCCGATGCACTCCGGTTTGAAATGCGCCGTGATGAACGCGTTTTTTTAATGGGTGAAGATATCGCAACCTATGGCGGTGCATTCAAATTAACCAAGAATTTTCATGAAGAATTTGGCCGTCAGCGCGTACTGGACTGCCCCATCTCCGAGGCGGCAATCGTCGGCGCAGCCATCGGTGCGGCGCTCAACGGTATGCGTCCGGTAGCGGAAATGCAGTTCATGGATTTTGTGACCTGCGGGTTCAATCAAATTGTCAATGTCGCAGGAACTACCGCCTATCGCTGGGGTTTAGGTGTGCCAATGGTCGTGCGTGGTCCATCCGGCGGCGGCGTGGGCGCCAATCCCTTCCACTCGCGTAACTCCGAGGCATGGTTCGCTCATGCAAGTGGTGTGAAAGTCGTGTGCCCTGCCTTCCCTGCCGATGCCAAAGGATTGATGATTGCGTCGATTCGGGACAATAACCCGGTCGTATTCTACGAACACAAAGGTCTCTACCGTAAAATCAAAGAAGAAGTACCCGAAGGTGAATACATCGTACCTCTCGGCAAAGCGAATATCGTGCGTGAAGGCAAGGATATGTCGATTATCTGTTATGGCAGTGCCGTGCATTTTGCGCTCGCGGCGGCGGAAGAATTATCCAAAGAAGGAGTATCCGTGGAAGTGGTTGATATCCGAACACTTGTACCATTCGACGAAGAAACAGTCCTCGCTTCTGCACGCAAGACGAACCGCGTTCTCATCGCCCACGAAGCAAGCTTGACGGCAGGTTTCGGCGGTGAAATCGCCGCACGAATTGCCGAAAAAGCATTCGAATATCTCGATGCGCCAATCCTGCGCGTAGCGGGATATGACGCCCCAACACCCTTCGCCCCTACTCTCGAAAAAGCTGTTTTGCCGAATGCGGAGAAGGTGCTTGTGGCGGCGCGGAAGTTGATGGAGTATTGAGATTTAGTCGTAAGTTGTAAGTCGAAAGTAGTAAGAATAGCATGCAGTTCCGTCACACTGAACTTGTCGAAGTGTTCAATTACTTCCAAATTTTATACAAGTTGATCGTATAAATAGAAAGCCCGTAATTATAATAGTTACGGGCTTTTTTCTTGTAGTGCCTTCGTATGGATTGAAGAATAGCACGCTGATTTTTTATGATTATTATGATTTACGCTGATGATTCGTTCGGTAATTATCTCTTTAAAAATCATCTTCAATCATACAAAATCAGCGGTATCTGCGTGCCATTATCTCCTTGGTGTATCTAAGAATAGCACGCTGATTTTTTATGATTATTATGATTTACGCTGATGATTCGTTCGGTAATTATCTCTTTAAAAATCATCTTCAATCATACAAAATCAGCGGTATCTGCGTGCCATTATCTCCTTGGTGTATCTAAGAATAGCACGCTGATTTTTTATGATTATTATGATTTACGCTGATGATTCGTTCGGTAATTATCTCTTTAAAAATCATCTTCAATCATACAAAATCAGCGGTATCTGCGTGCCATTATCTCCTTGGTGTATCTAAGAATAGCACGCTGATTTTTTATGATTACTATGATGTTCGCAGATAATTTTCAGATGTGTTTTTACTTCCCCGTATCCGCATCCTTCGGCACCATTTTCACATAAATCCCTACGCGGCGCTTGCGCTCGTTCTCGTGTTCTTGTTCGTCAATGCCCTTGCCGGCTGCCTGCCAGTGCATTTGGGAGGCATACTTAGCATACAAAGGGTGCTTTTCGATCTTGTCCTGTAAGTACTTTGCTGTGTAATAGGCGCGGAGTTCGGAGAGAAGTTCATTCGTCATTTTCTCGCCGCGGCGTACGTGAATATTGAGTTTTTCATCGGCAATATCCTCGCCCACATAGCGTGCCTGACCGTAAATTCCCCGCGGGTCGGCATAACCTTCCACGTTGATTTCAATCGACTTACCGGTCTCGACACAAGGATTATACTCCAGCATACCAAAGCGCTGCACGATGAATTCATACGCCTCGCCCAAAGCGCTATCGACCATCACGGCATACCCGTCATACTCCTCCGTCGGCTTGGAAATATAGCGCGATGAGTCATTATTACCTAATAAATTATACGCAAACTTAAGACGCAAATCACTCAAATTGTCCTGCGTGTTCGGCACATAATACCCGCTGACAAAGAATGGAATATTATACTTACTCGTGTCAAGCGTAAAGCTGAATGCACTCTCCGGCACCGCGAAATCCACATTCATCATAATCGCGCTCGTTTCCGAACATTCCGTCGTGATGCGTTGTTCGTACTTCCCCGGCACGCACGGCGCCACGTAGCGCAATAAAAGCTTTTTCCGCGGTGGCACAGGGAAGCTAAATCCGCCGTCATCATTGACTTTGGTGCTTGCAAGCAGCGAACCCGACTCGTCTATCATGTCAATTTTCCCGCTCATCGGGACTGTTTTTCCGGCTGGCGGCGTGATCGCGCCACGGACAATCACCGGACCGCACAATTGAAACGCATAGAGGTCATAACCGCCACAGCCGCCCTTGCGATTAGAGGCAATCAAGAGCGAATCGCCCCACCAACTTGGACTGATATCGTCATATTCCGAATTAATCGGCGCCGGCAATGCTTTCGCCTCGCCCCAACCCGCTCCGTCTTTCGGAGCCGACATAATATCATAATGCTTGCCTTCACTCTGCGATTTCGTGGCATAATAGAGCGTTCCATCAGGCGCGATATACGGCGAGAATTCATCATATTGAGAATTATACTTCTCGCCGAGATTCTCGGGTTTGGACCATGTTCTATCGGGATTCCGGGTAATTTTATAGAGGTCAATTCCACCCATTCCGCCCGGACGATCGGAGGCAAAGATGAGCACCGAACCGTCCGGCGCAATTGCCGGCTGATCGTCCCAGGTGGGGGAATTAATTGTCATATCAAGCATTTGCGGCGCGGACCACTCACCGACTGCGCGGCGGGACGAACTAAACAAATTCACATTCGTTTTGATACCCGTGCCTGTACGCGCGGCGAAATAGACTTCGGTAATTTTGGTAATGGAATTAGAATAAAAGGTAGGATATCCTGAGTTCGGCACAGAATTCATCGGCAGCGTAGCAGCAAGCGACGGAAGCGTAAAGCTGCCCTTGCGAAAGTCGGAGGCGAGCACCGCTTCATCGTCCGGCGTTTTTTTACGTTGACGTTCTTTATTCGTCGAACTGATAAGCAGCGTGGATTTCCCGAATTGAATGGGCGCGAATTCATCATCGCTTGAATTCACAACCGAACCCAAATTGCCCTCCGGCGGCTCACTTGAGCATTGCTGCGCCGTCGAACATCCACCTACAATACCTGCTGAAATTGCACCGAGCAGTAGCCACACGAATGCGAAATTCCGGCACTTAAATTTTTTCATACTTTTCCTCACAGTTATCAAATCCGTTCTTGACTCCGAAAATACCAAAAGTTCGTCGGACTTCGGTAATTTTGTACTCGAAAAAGATGTTTTCGGCTGTTTACCTACGAATCTTAACTTCAACATGAGAAAACCCCGCATTGCAGTAATCTTTACCGGCGGTACGATTGCCATGAAGCTCGACGTCGGCTTCGGTGGAATTGTGCCCGCACTCTCGGCGACCGAGATTCTTGACTCTGTTCCCGGCATCCGCGAACTCGCTGATATTACAGCAGTTGAGTTCGGTCGATTTCCGGGTCCGCATGTGACACCTGATATCATGCTCCACCTCTCCCGCACCTGCGCCGAGCTTGCCGCCTCGCCGGACATCGACGGAATCATCGTTACGCACGGCACCGACACGCTGGAGGAAACGGCATTTTTTCTTGACTGCACGACGAACACCGAAAAGCCGATTATCGTGATTGGTGCGATGCGGAATTCAAGCGAACTCGACTGGGACGGCCCACGGAATCTCCGCGATGCAATTCTTATTGCCTCGCATGTGGGTTTTCGGGGAATGGGCGTGCTCGTCTGCCTTTCGGGAAATATCAACGCGGCGAGTGAAGTATCGAAGACCGACACTGCCGAGCTCAATACCTTCGCAAGCTTCGACTTTGGACCAATTGCCCGTATAACCAACCAGAAAATCACTATTTACCGGCGTCCGCATCATCGTGAATTCTTTGATGTGCAGCGCCTGCCAAGTTTTGTACCGCTCCTGAAATGCTATACCGGAATGGACGGCGACCTCGTGCGCGTCTGCCTTGAGCGTGGAGCTGCGGGAATTGTGATCGAGGCATTTGGTGTGGGGAATGTAACGCCGCCGCTCTACTACGCGTTGACGGAAGCGATTGCAAAGGATATACCGGTTGTGCTCGTGTCGCGGTGTCCGGTAGGGCGCATCGAGCATGTCTATGCCTACGAGGGCGCGGGCAAGCATTTATACGACGCAGGCGTGATATTTGCCGACTATCTCAATGGTCAGAAAGCGCGGATTAAACTCATGGTAGCCATAGGCGCCGGCTATTCGAATGAGCAGATTAGGGGTTCGTTTGAGTGGGCTGAGTGATGGTGGTGGCTCATGCTACTTTTCAGCTTATTCAAGTCCAGTCAGTTGCTACAACTGACTGTAATTACTTACCTATGAAACGGTTGCATGTATAGTTGTGTAGTTTGTGTTAGTATCTAAAAAGCGCTGAAGAATGGCACGCTGATTTTTTATGATTTATTATGATGTTCGCAGATAAGGTCTTTGTCAACCGCATGGAATACAGCAGGTGACTTTTTAACGCAAAGGCGCAAAGGACGCAAAGAAATCTCTGCACCTCTGCGCCTTTGCGTTGAAAATCTGCATTTCAGGTCCAGTCAGTTGCTACAACTGACTGTAATTACTTACCTATGAAACGTTTGCATGTATAGTTGTGTGGTTTGTGTCAGAATCTAAAAGCACTCAAGAATGGCACGCTGATTTTTTATGATTTCTTATGATGTTCGCTGATACAATCATCTTCCCTCATAAACAATCAGCGGCATCAGCGTGCTATTCTTAGACAATTATGCTGCCACCTTCTCCTCTTTCAGCGCTGCTATCCTTGCCTCTTCCGCCTCTTCAAGCGCTTGCTGATGCTCGACTTGCTTAATTTTTCGTTCGATGATATGTTCCCATAAAAAATCAAACGGATAAATCTCCGCCGAATCAAGCGTGCGGGGTAATTGGTCTATTTTCTCAAGTAATGGATGTACGCCTGTAATAATCTTCTCAATCGAGATACCTTTCCGCAGCATGGAGCGAAGTATCTTGCTAAAGATTAATGCCCTCGTCGGTTTCTCCTTTCGATACCGCTGCTCATATTTTGCAAGCGCCTCCTCGCTCATTTTGTGCAACGTGCCGGCGTGGAGGTGTTTGAGAAAGAGCAGAACAATGAACGCAAAATTCGCGCCATGCTTGTCCTTTTGAGAGAAGGTAAAGTCGGCCTTCGTAACCGACGGCGCGCGACGAACAAACGGATAATCATCGAGTTCAGCGCCCCGCTTTTTTGCCCATCCGCTCTGATATGCGTACCACAGATATCCCTTATAGAGCTTCACCTGCTCTTTAAACATCCGCAGTGTCTCGCGCTTTGATACGTATTTCTCAAACTGCACGACCGCCTCGGCTGCCTCAGTAAAATCCTGCGAATGCAGACAAAGTTCGATATAATTAACCATAAAATAACCCCAGTTCGATGTACCTACCGACAAGACGGCTTTCAGCGTCACCGACTCGGCTTTCGCCTCTTCCAACTTTCTCGAGAGAATATAATCAGCAATACGTTGATGTGAAATTTCTGCGCGCCTCATTGCCGTTGAAAATTGAGGATACTTGTCATAGAAGACATCAAATTCATTGCAACTCTCTATCGATGCAGCATGATCGCCGCTTATAGAATAAACATACACTTTCAGCCGAAAGAGAGCCAATCGATAGGCATAGCTCTGCTCGTTGGCATAACGCTCTTCTAAAGAATGCAAGGCACGGAGTGCGTGATTACTATCCTTGCTATCCGGCGAAGAATTTCGAGCTGCAATGGTTGCAATTCTCAGAAATTCTTCCTCTACTTCTGCCTCCGCCGCCGCTCTTCGTACTACTTCCCTCCTTCGTGCGGTCAGCGATTCAAAGTCTTTATGATTACCACGCGTGTAAGCATCTTGCTGCAGCAATCGCAGCATCTCGGATTGAATAGTGGTGAGATGATATTCTGTTGCTATGGTAAGGGTATAGTTGCAATAAGAAAGGGCGGCGATATTTTTGCCATACGACGACAACATCTTAATTATTAAAGACATACGCGCACATTCAACCACAGCCCATTGAAATTTCCCATCCTTACTTCGGTCAATTTTCACCGTCAGGAGTTCTTTTTCGAGTCGAGCGCAGAATCGTGACTTGGCTGAACGATAGGTAACGGTATTCTCCGGTGAACCAAACAAAAGCTGCGCAGCATCCCGATCATTACGAATACTACCATCGAGCAATCCGGCAAAAAAAAGGGCTTCTCCGGTCGGTTTTTTACCCTTTTTGGGCGAAAATCGGTGTTTTCCAGGGGTAAGCCGCTGCAACAATTCGGCTACTTGTCGAAGGTCAGTCATACATTCACTCCTGTACTATATTACTCTGTAATTTAAACATTTAGTATCATCACCGGCACTACTGTATGGCTACAAACTTACGCAAAAATCCTCAATTACCCATGCAACAAAATCGACATTACTGTCCATCGAATCACTATGATTGCATACTCCTAATTCCCTATTTTACATCACAGTTAATTCACTTTTTTCTTTTTCATTGTTTTTAAGGAGTATTCTTATGTGGTCAGTCATACTATCTATTCTTCTCTCTCTCGGTATTGTTCCCCCCGGCGCGCCTCTCTCCGACTATCAAACGCAGCAGGTAGCTCTCCAGAATCAGAGTGCCGTGCAGAACCAAATTGTCATCGACCAGCAAACGGAAATTACTCAGGGGTGGGATGAGGAAGTAATCAATCCGTAGAATATATCAAATCATTGCCTACCCGACCAACAGGGCTAGCTGACTCTCTACATTCACAGTTTTCATACATTTTCGGAGGAGGTACTATCAATAACTATTACATGAATTCACTGTATGCCGAGCGTATTTTCTCACAGTGAAGAGGGGATGTTCAGATGCAGAAGAGAAATGGGAAGGGAAATCATGAATCAAAGACCAATCAACATACCGGCACACTACCGCACACTTCAAAGCATTGTGCTTTACGAAAGAGTAGTTGGAGCTTCGGAAGAATGATTGGTGAATTCATGGAAAATACCACACCATGGTGGTATTACCCGGCAACTTCATTGGAAGTTGATGGGATGAACAATTCATTTTGGATTTATTTTTTACAATTTTACAGGTAATTTATATGTTACAAACTTTAAGGGCAAAACTGCCCTATCTCTTGGCAACATTATGTGTTGCAACGCTATTTCTTATCATCAATGTGCAAAGTACTCAAGCGCAATGTTCGGGGCAAGGCTGCTCGGGAACAGCATGGGGACCAAGTGCAACGTATGTACTGACACTTGACAATGGATGTGTTGTTACAGTTAATGTTCAAATTCGTGAATGTACGGGTACACCGAATACTTGCGAGTTCTTCTTTGATAAAATCGCTGGGGTTTGTTGCACTGGCAGTGCACCGTCAACCCGAGATTTGGTGCGTTCTGTAGCTGCTGCAATCATTGCAAACCTCGCACCTAATACGTGTGCATTAGCCAATCCAAAAGTATTTTATCCTAAATGCTGGCAGACTACAGGCGGTACAAATAATGCACAAGGGTGTAATTCTTCGCCCTGTTGCTCGTATGACGGTACTACCTATAATACTCCTCCGACGCCTCCGGGATATACCTGCCCCTCTCCATGTACAATATTTGTTTGCCCATAATACTAGAAGGAAAAAACATGAAAAAACTAACCTTAACAATCGTCGCTTTTCTGAGCGTAATCATATCTGTTTCAGCACAACAACCAAATCAAAATGGTACAACCAACGGCAAACCATCGTTTTATCGTAATGGTCACGGAGAACTCTATGCCTGTTATGATGGTGTACGGTGGCAGAAATTAGGAACGACAGTGCTTGGGGTAAATGAAATTGTACCCTCGGCAGCTATAAAAATTTCTCCGAATCCATTGGTAGGTAATGGAAGTGTTACGCTCAATGTGCCAACGGCAGGAGTAGTAGAAATAACGTTAACCACTATTACGGGGAGCACGGTACAAACTATTTCCAATGGTAAATATTCGGCAGGAGAACACTCATGGAATATCCAAACCGATAAGTTATCGTCGGGTGTGTATGTGTGCATGGTAAAGATGGGTGGCACTATAACACGCAGTTTAATCACTATCCAAAAATAATTTATTTATTTTACAGAAAGAATAAAATGAAAACATTAAAAAACATTATATTTGCTGCACTTACAGTGATAAGTTGCTTCTGTGCAAGTCCATTAAGCGCACAAGCACCTATTGTTCTATGTACTCCTGAAACTTTAACCCCATCTTGCGATGCATGTGCCTGTACTTTAGCATTGCCTACCGGCTGTACTGAAAAGACGTATTGGTTAGAAGTCTTTACTACAAGCCCTAATTGTCATTTGACAGTTGAGTTTAGAATTAGGTTGTGCCCGCCTGGTGAATGTTATGAGGAGAAATGTCAAGTAACAATTGACAAAATCTACCCTTTTGGAGGATGTGATACTTGTCAGATTGCCTCTACAGCCGACTTAAAGGAAGCAATGGAGCAAATTCAGGTTTTTATTCTCGCGCATCTGTACGAGGCATGTGGCAATCTAACGCCGGGGAACACTTATAATTATGTTGTATCCAAGCCGGCATGTTGGAAAAAAGTGACTACGGGAGGCGGCGCCGGTGGAGGGACTGGAACTGTCACGTACGAGCCCTGCGATAGGTCTGAATGTTGTGTAAGTAGTTTTTGTGATACTTGGGATACCGACGGCAGGCATTATATTGTCCAATCCGGTCCGATTCCTTGCCCCAATAACCCGCCTAACTGTGCAAATAATTGCCCTGATGCCATGATGATCTGTGATTAGCAATCAACACGGACAGAAGCCGGGGTAGATTCTATTTCTACCTCGGCATGTTTTTATATCTACTTTTTCTATAACTCCTCAATATGAAACTTTTACTTCTGTTTTTCTGCTTCATTTGTTTTGTGACTCTGCCCGCCACCGCCCAACTCGAAGCCAACAACTGGCTCTGGGGTCCAGGTAGAGCAGTACAATTTCTGCCATCTCTACGTGAGATAGAAGAGGATAGTTTTCATTTTACAACTGAGGGGGTGGTTTCTATTTCTGACCACAGTACTGGAAATACTTTGTTTTATTCAGATAATACTTCGTCTAATCGGTATCAGTATAATATATTCAATCAAAATCATGAAAGAATCTCGATACCGCCATTAAGGGGAGATGGTTCATCTGCACAGGGACTGCTGAGTGTGCCAGATCCTGCGAATTGTCATCGATACTATCTTTTCTCATTAGACCAGAGAGGAGTTGAAACACATTATAACACAAAAACTCGACTTTCGTATTCGATACTTGATATGAGTGATGGTATTGGACAAATTATAAGTAGAGATAATCTAGTCATTGAGGACTTCCTGACTGAAGGAATGACGGGTACTATTCACAGTAACGGATATGATTTTTGGGTTATAGTGTATCGCTTCAAGGAATCCTCTTTTGTTTCTATCCCAATAACAGACCAAGGTGTTATGACCGCAAATATAGTGTTTTCTCCGGCACCAGATATTGCATATCCACCATTTATAGGACACTATCTCAATTATTTAAAAATATCACCAAATAGCAAAAAGTTATTATGTTCATGGTATCAAAAACTGTCGCTACTTGATGTAAATAACACTACAGGAGAAATTTCAAATTCTATATTGCTAGAAGGATTCTCATATACCTTTACCTTTTCTCCTGATAATACCAAGATCTTTTACATTAAGAATTTTAGGAATAAGCTGTCAGATCAAATTGGAACATTGTACCAAATAGACTTAAATGATTTTCAATTATCAGCTAAGGCAATTGATACGGTTAATAGTATTTGGTATCAATTCAGCTCATCAATGCAAATAGCCCCTGATGGAAAAATCTACTTCATTAGTTCGCCAAAAAATGGAAATTCACCGATTTGGAATTTGAGCTGTATTGAAGATCCAAATAAGAAAGGATCTGCATGTAAGCTAGTTATTGAAAAACTGAGATTAAAAGACTATCAAAAAGGAAAAGAAAATGCAGGGACTCTATTCCCCAACTACATGGACTACATTTTCAACACCGATGGAGTCCTAGGCGCTGAGCAGATGGCAGCACGGTGTTCACCACCGAGAGCGCTTGTTCTGCCGGATAGTGGGTGTATTGGTAGCACGTTGGTTTTTACAGATATGAGCAAGTATGCCACACGCCGTGCTTGGAAGTTTGAGAGTGGTTCGCCGGGTACAAGTACTGATAGTATAGTATCGGTAACGTATTCCAAAGCAGGGACATACAAAGTTATCCTTACGGTGGAGAATGATAATGGTTCGGCGTCGGATACCACCTACGCCATCATTTATCCCAATCCCAGAGCCAATGCCGGCTCCGACAAAACCATCTGTCCAAGTTCATCAGCACAGCTCGGCGATAAGCCCGAAGTGGGCAATAAATATTCGTGGTTACCCACCGCCGACCTCGACGATCCAAGCATCGCCAATCCAAATGCCTCACCCAAAACTACAACCCAATATATCCTCACCGTCACCAGTGAACATGGGTGTATTGCGTATGATACCGTTCTCGTCACAGTCGGGAGTATAGTAGCAAAGGTATCAAATGACACTACTATTTGTTCAGGCACAAGCATACAGCTCCTCGCCAGTGGTGGAGCGAAATACACGTGGTCACCATCAACAGGTCTAAGCGATTCGACAATCGAAAACCCAATAGCAACTCCTACAAAAACAACCACCTACAAAGTAAACGTATCGAGCGGCACATGCGAAGATTCTGCCTTGGTCACCATCACCGTCAATCCACAACCCACCGCCAAAGCCGGACAAGACAAAACTCTCTGCATCGGCGCAAGTACAGAAATAGGTGAAGCAGCACAAGCAGGTTTTACGTATCAATGGCAACCAACGAATGGCTTGGATGACGCAACCAAAGCAAATCCAACAGCATCGCCTACAAGCACAACTCAATACATTCTCACCGTCACAGGAAATGGTGGTTGTTCATCAAGTGATACCGTTCTTGTGACCATCGGCACAATCAAAGCGATTGTCTCAAATGATACAAGCATCTGCGAAGGGACAAGCGCAAAATTGTTCGCGGGTGGAGGTGCGAAGTATGAATGGTCGCCGAGTGAGGGATTGGATAATCCATCCATAGCCACCCCCACAGCAAACCCAACCAGTACAACGAAATACAAAGTACTCGTTTCCAGCGGCACTTGTATAGATTCTAACTTTGTGACGGTAACGATACTCCCACCACCAACCGCCAATGCAGGCGAAGACAAATCAATCTGCATTGGTGAAAGCACACAAATCGGCACAACCTCAGTAGCAGGAAATTCATATTCTTGGAGTCCTTCGACAGGTCTTTCAAGTCTAACTGCAAGTCAGACAAGAGCAAGCCCAGCAACCACGACAACCTACACGCTGACTGTCACAAATCCCGCAGGATGTGTAAAAAGCGACGAAGTTGTCGTCACGGTGAATCCACAGAATGAACGTTCATTCACCTTGCAACCTGACACGATAAGTATCTTCCCCGGCAAGCAATTCACGACAAATCTGGAGATACCGAGTGGAGTTACCGATTGGAGCGTTCAATTAAAGTATGATTCATTACTTGTGAAATTCAATTCAATCACCGGCGCGCAAGCAATTCCCGATGATAAAACAGGAGAATTGTTGGTTAATGGCAATGGCGGAAGCCGTTCAATTCCCATAACCTTCGACGCATTCTTGCCGCATACATCAGATACAATTTATCCGGTTACGTTAACCGTTGATGCATCAAAAGTCGCTGACTGCGAGACATGGAATGCGGTCGGCAATATCCTCATGCTCGCCGATTACTGTGGGAAAAATATCAGGGTTGTGAGCAGTACGGGCAAAAGGTATTTCCTGACCGTCAAAGATAAAAGCATCGACTTTGGTGTAGGACTCTCGGGGAATGTTCACTTGGAAGTGTTTGATTATGTAGGGAATTCTGTGCTTGTCGTGTCGGATGGTTCGCTTGAAGCAGGCGAGTATTCTGCTGCGCTTGACTTGCCGGTGGGTGTGTATTATTGCAGGATGAGTGCGGGGATGTTTCAAGGAGTTGGGAAGGTGATGATTGCTAGGTGAGGTTTTTAACGCTTTCCGATGGCACGCTGATGCAGCTGATTGTTTATGATTGAAGATGATTTTATCTGCGAATATCATATAAAATCATAAAAAATCAGCGTGCCATTCTTCATCAATGTCGGATTCTAACACAAACAACACAAGAGAATTAGGTGTATCTATAGTGAACTTTGTGGAGTACCTTGGTGCCTTTGTGTTAAAATGACACCTGCATGTTGTATATACTACAAAATCAGTTTTAACACGAAGGCATAAAGTGAACAAAAAGGTCACAACAAGATAAAATACCTACCCACAGCCGGGCATTGAGCGCAGCCGAAATGCAGATTTTTAACGCGAAGGCGCAAAGGTGAAGAGAATTCTGTGCGACCTTTGCGCCTTTGCGTTAAAAAATCACTGGCTGGATGTATATACTATGGTAGAAGATGATTGTATCAGCGAGAATCATAAGAAATCATACAACATCAGCGTGCCATTCCCACCCCCTACTCCATCTCTATCACCAACCGCTCACCCGCTTTCATAGCCATATTCCACGCCGTTTCTATCGTACTGAGAGGTTCGGTGTGGATGCTCATCGTGAGCTTGCCGCTTGCTGCGAGGGCGAACATCTCGGGGAGGATTTCCGTACCGAAAAGCTGCATTTCTTTCTGGGAGAGACTGCCTAGTCCCGAACCCACCAGTTCAATCGGCGTGCCGCGCAGCGTGGCGGACTGCACCGTCAGGTCTTCGCCCACCATCGAACCCACCGTTACCACGCGCACCGGATGCGGGAAGGAATGAATCCCTCCACCCTTTACGGCTTTAATAATCAACGACATAGGATGCGCCCACAGGTAGTCAAGCACGATATCAATGGGTGTAGCTGTATGAATTTCCTTGAGTTGCTGAACTATTGCATCGTCATCCTGCAATAATGAAATGGAACTATCTGCGCCAAGCGTGAGCAGCTTTTCGAGCGACTCAGGATTCCTGCCGGTGATGATAATCTTCCCAGCGCCGTAATGCCGGGCAATTTGTACTGCAATTTGTCCCGTTACTCCTGTCGCGCCATTGATGAGAAGTGTCTGCCCGGGTTGCATATTGCTGCGGAATTTCAGCGCTAAAGCCGCACCTAAAACAGCATTCGGCAGCGCTGCGGCGGTGCTGAAGTCTATGGCATCCGGCAGCACTGTGTATCGATGTTTCGAAATACACACCTTTTCGGCTATCGTGCCGCCAAGTCCCTGCGCATAGACACGCGTGCCATCGGGTAAAATCCCCGCCGCGTCGATACCGACGATTGCAGGCAATTGCTTGTAACTTGCGTAATGTGTGCCACTTGCACGTAATTTATCAAGATTTTTAACCGATGCGGCCTTGACCGTCATCAGGATTTCGTCGTCATTCTGTGGAATTGGGTCGGCGACGTCCGTATAGATTGGCGCCGCGCCGAAGTGCGTGAGGAGTGCTGCTTTCATGGGTTGTTATTGAGATAATGAATGGATAAAATTGTGTTTTTTTATGTAGAAGGTCGAATGCTATTATGACGGATATTTTTGACGCAAAGGCGCCAAGACGCAGAGAATTACTTCAATTTTTGTCTGTCTCAGATTCATAAACTGCCATCGGTTTGTCATCCTGAACTTGTTTCAGGATCTCCGTGGCTGTATAGTCGTGCTTTCCCAAATGTTTACGGAGATGCTGAAATAAATTACCAATGACAGTTTTATAACCTGTTCTTTTTATATGACTTGCATTTACTATGTTAGAAAGAGTTTCCCACAGAGTTTCACAGAGTTTTTCACAGAGTTCTCAGAGAAATACTGCTGTGTGTGACTCTGTGAGCATACCCTGTGTCACCCTGTGGGAGGAATTCTTCCGGCTACATAGAGAGGAAATCCGCTTTTGCAAGTACTTGTTATGTCATAACTTGCTTTTTTTAAAGTTTTTTAATTAGGCCTTCAGCATGACAGCGACCACAACTATGGATCGCAATTTAACGCCATCACAAAAATTGTCAGAGAACCAAAAATCCGGTCATTGAGCGAAGCCGAAATGACCGCTTACGACGTTTTTTTATAATTCAGCACCGCCCATGTATTAAAAAATACTGCCATGCCCGTAATTACTATAAAATGTTCTCTGATATCGGCAAGTCCGCTTCCCTTCAGCACTACCATCCGCATGACGTCTATAAAATATGTAACGGGATTCGCGCGGGCGATCCATTTTGCCCACTCCGGCATGCTATCGACCGAGGTGAAGAGTCCGCTCATCAGCAGGAAAATCATCATGCAAAAAAACGCGAGGGACATCGCCTGCTGCTGCGTATTGGAGTAGGTGGAAATGATGAGACCGACGCCGAGAAGTGCGATGAGATACACCGCGAGAAATGTGTAGAGCAGCAGGATCGAACCCAACGGAACAATCCCATAGACAAGCCGCGCCACACCAAAGAGACCAATACTGAAAATCACCATGCCGATGATCCAAAACGGTATGAGTTTACCGAGGATGAACTGGTATTTTTTTATCGGTGTTACGTTGATTTGCTCGATTGTGCCTACTTCCTTTTCTTTGACGATATTGAGCGCGCACATATACGCGCCGACCATCGTCACGAGGATTGCCAGGATGCCGGGCACCATAAAGTACCGGTAATTGAGGAAGGGATTGAACCAATTAAGTGTTGTGATTTCGATCGTCGGTGCCGCGCTGAGCCGCTGCGGTTGCATCCATTCAAGGCGAATATCTGCATTGAAATTCGTGATGATACGCGCCAGATATGTGCTCCCGACCGAGGCCTTCGTGCCATTGATGGCATTGAGCGCAAGGAAGAGTTTGCCGGAGTTTTCGCGGATGAGGTCATGTTCGAAGTTCTTCGGTATCTCGAGAATTATATCAGACTTATCCGATTCAAATTGCCTGAAAGATTCCTCAAATGTCGCGCTGTAATCATTCATTTTGAAATATCCGGAGGCTATTACTTTGTCAATTAAATGCCGCGAATAGGTCGAATGATCATGATCGACCACCGATACATTGATATTCTTAATTTCAAAATCAGCCGCAAGTGGCATCACGATTAACTGCACAATCGGCAGCGCAATAATCATCCGCAAAATCGAAATATTACGGAAGATCTGCCGGAATTCTTTTTGAAGGAGGAATCGTAACGTTCTCATGATTTATGCCAGTCGGATATTGAATTTTTTAATACTTACGGCAAGGAGAAAGAGCGTCATACCGCCGAGAATAAGCGTCTCCTTCCAGATTGCCTGAAAGCCCAACCCCTTGATCATTATTGACTTCACAATGATGTAATACCATTTCGAGGGAACGATATTGGTAATAATCTGCAGCGGCAAGGGCATGTTTTCAATCGGGAACATAAAGCCCGTAAAAAGCATCGTCGGCAGGAGCATTGCCATGAGCGATATCAGCATCGCCGACTGCTGCGAACTCGTGCTGTTGGAGATTAAAAGTCCGAGCGAAAGAGCAGTGAGGATGAAGAGTCCGCTCTCGGCATATAAAAGGTAAATACTTCCATTAATTGGCATTTCGAGCAGTGTCACACTCAGCACGAGTATCACCGTCAGATTCACAATCGAGAGCAAAAAGTACGGCACCGCCTTGGCGATAATCACGAGAATCGGGTGAAATGGCGATACAAGGAGCACTTCCATCGTGCCGGTCTCTTTTTCTTTGACAATCGACACCGAAGTCATCAGCACGCAGACGAGCAGAAGGACGAGCGCCATTACGCCGGGAACGAAGTTTGTAACTCCTTTGAGTTCAGGATTGTACATCATCCGTACTTCGGTGGTGATTTGCAGAGGGAATGCCGCGCTGATTTCACGCTGATAGTCCATGATGATATTCGAAGCATAGTTCGTGAGGGTCGAGGCGGTATTGGGGTCCGAGGCATCGGCGATGATTTGTACCTGTGCTTTACCGAGATGCAGCAGGTCATTATTGAAATTCGCCGGAAAAATAATCGCGAGCTTGACTTTGCCTTTTTTGAACGTCGATTCACTATCCTGCTGACGTTGCAGCACGCGCTCGATATCAAAACTCTTGCTTGCTTCGAGCTTCTCGATAATACGCTGCGAGGCGGCGTCATGCGCGTAATCACAGATAAGAATATTGGTATTTTTGATCTCGTTCGTGAGGGCAAAACCAAACAGTACAATCTGCGCAATTGGCATTCCGAAAAGGAGTAACAGCGTTTTTGGATCACGGAATACATGATAAAATTCTTTCCTGATAAACGTAAAAAACTGCTTCATGTTAGTCTCCTTTGCGCTGAGCGCCGCGTGCGAGTTCGAAAAATACCTCATCCATCGAGGCAGCCGCATACCGGCGTTTTAAATTCGTCGGCGTGTCGAGCGCTTTCACCACGCCATCGACCATCATCGATATCCGATTGCAATATTCGGCTTCGTCCATGTAGTGCGTGGTAACGAATATGGTAATTCCACGATCCGACGCAGCATAAATTAAGTCCCAGAATTGCCGACGGGTTACCGGATCGACACCACCGGTGGGTTCATCCAAAAACACTATTTTCGGTTCATGAATTATCGCTATCGAAAACGCCAATTTCTGCTTCCATCCCAAGGGTAATGAACCTACTAATTTCTTCGCCTGACTCTCGAGTCCGAGCGTTTCGAGTAAATGGTCGCTCTTTTCCGTGAGTTGCTTGTCGCTCAGCCCGTAAATTCCACCGAAAAAGATAATATTTTCACGAACCGTGAGGTCCTCATAGAGCGAAAATTTCTGGCTCATATACCCTATATTTCGTTTAATATCATCGGTTTGCGTATAGACATCATACCCTGCGATCGTCGCCGTTCCCGATGATGGGATGGACAGCCCGCAGAGCATTTTCATGGCCGTGGTTTTGCCGGCGCCGTTTGCCCCGAGAAAACCAAATATCTCGCCCGCATAGACATCAAACGAGATATCATTGGTGGCAATAAAGTCACCAAAGCGCTTCGTCAGATTGCGTGCCGATATGACTATTTCCTGCGTAATCATGGGGTTATTGATTCATTAATTGAATAAAACAGTCTTCAATGGTTGGTGTAATCGGCTGTATGGCCACATTGGTATGGTGATGTTTGGATAGATAGTGCAAGAGCTCCGCCTGCGCTCCCGGGTCATCACCCCGCCTGAGGGAAATATGGTGAAATTCCCCGAATGCATTGCAACTGTTCACGAGGTCGGACTGCCGTAAGTCGTTTAAAAGCTGGCTCATAGCGTCGGACTTAATCGCAAGAAGACGCTCAGGATACTGCAGAGTGATAGCGTCAGGCGTGTCGATGGACATGATACGGCCATTTTGTATGAGCGCGATACGTTCGCAGAGCGTGGCTTCGTCCATGTACGGTGTGGACACGAGAATAGTAATTCCCTGCTGTTTCAGGCGCTTAAGCATTTCCCAGAACTCTTTGCGCGATACAGTATCGACGCCCGTGGTAGGTTCATCGAGAAAGAGCACTGTCGGACGGTGAATTAACGCGCAGCAGAGCGCTAATTTCTGTTTCATACCGCCGGAGAGTTTGCCGGCGCGGCGCGTTTTAAAGGGTTCGATCTGCACATAGATATCACGAATTAAGTCATAATTTTCCTTGATAGTTGTGCCAAATACCGTGGCGAAGAATTCGAGATTTTCCTCGACTGATAGGTCCTGATAGAGCGAGAATTTCCCCGGCATATAGCCCACACTTTGGCGGATATTTTTGTACTGCTTCACCACATCGTAGCCGCCGACCGATGCCGTGCCGCCGTCCGGCAGGAGCAAGGTCGTCAGCACGCGGAATATACTCGTCTTGCCGGCGCCGTCCGGACCAATCAGCCCGAAGAGTTCGCCCTTTTCCACCTCAAACGACACATCATCGACGGCAAGGATCGCGCCTTTGTTATACGTTTTCCGGATGCTATGAAGTGCTACATCTATCATAATTTACTGGAGGTTAATTTCGCCGTACATGCCGATTTTGTAGAACCCGTCATTCTTAACCCGTACTTTTACTGCATAGACCATATTGGCGCGTTCGTCCTTGGTTTGGATGGTTTTCGGCGTAAATTCTGCTTTGTCATTGATCCAGGTGATGGTGCCGCGGGTTGATTTCATGCCGCCTTTCCCGTCGTCGGTATTCACACTAACCTGTTGATTTAGTTTCACATTCGCAAGTTGATTTCCTGAAATATAGACCCTGAGAATAATATCCGAGAGGTCGGCAATTTTGTAGAGAGCTTTGCCGGGAGCGGTCATTTCATTGGCTTCGGCGTATTTAGCGAGCACGGTGCCATGAATCGGGTTGGTGAGCGTGCATTTGCTGAGCTGGTCGTCAAGCTGCTCGATTTGTACGTGGAGCGGCAGGGTTTCTTTGGTCATGCCGTCGGACGTGATTTCGAGCGATGATTGCTGCGCAAGGAGTTGTTTTTTAATGACTTCGATACTTGCATTGAGGTCATCGACCTGTTTGCCGGTCGCCACGCCTGCTTTTGCGAGATTCACGAACCGATTCTTTTCATTTTCGGTTGTGCGTAATTGTTCTTGGAGCGTCGCAATTTGCACGGCGATATTGGGTTTTTTGCTCAGAAGCGCGCTGATTTGGGTGGTGAGTTGCTTTTTTTTGAGGTATAATTGCACGCTATCGACGTATCCGATGCGCTGACCGGCCTCGAGCGTCTGCCCTTCGGTCACGCTAAATTGCCGGAGAATCCCGCTTGCTTCCGAGGAAATAATCGTCTCCTCTGCCTCAAAAGCGCCGGATGCGTCGAAGGTGCGCTGCTTCGGCGCGCAGGAGGAAATCAGTAGTGCCGCGCAGGCGACAAATGGCAGTATCTTTATATAATTCATAGTAGTACTCACGTAAAAACGACAAATAATCCGTTACGATTTGATCTCAATATTCGGTATTTCTGCATGAAGAATCGCCTTCATCCACACGGGAATGAGCGCTTTTCGCTGCTGCATGAGCGCGTTAAACTGTTCGTGGGTCACATCACCGATTCCGCGAAGCAGCGGACTGACGACGAACGGAAAAACAATCATTCCCATCAGGTTCATAATAAAGTGCATCGGGTGCAGCGGAGGGATGGTGCCATCCTTTATACTTTGCTGGAACTGCTTGAAAAAGCTTGACTTCATGATGATTTGTTTCGCACCTAATTTCTCAATCAGTTCACCCGATTGGGTGCGTAATTCATGGAAAATAAACAGCGGGATATCGGGATTGGCAATCAATAAATCGATGTATGTGCTGACGAGCACATCAATTTTACCCTCAAAGCTCGTTGTTTCATCGTTGAAAACATCGGCGATGGAACGGAAAAATCCCTGCATCGTCTCAAGCATCACAATATCAAAGAGTTTTTCTTTGCTTCGGAAGTAGTAATTGAGCAGTGCAAGGTTGATATTTGCCTCCTCGGCTATGTCGCGTGTGCGGGTAGCGGCGAACCCTTTTTTATGAAATACTACGCGTGCGGCGTTTTTAATCTTGGTTTCCGTGCTCAGGTCCACTGCTTGGTTGTTGTTTTCTGTATCCATACAACTGCTTATTAATAAAGAAAATAGAATCTTGTGAATTGATTTTATAATGATTTTTCCGTACAAATATACAGACTTTTATTTTGATTTAATCATAATTTTTAATCAGATGATTAATTTTTCGAACGTTCTTTTTGAATGTTGGTATAGTCGGTGGGTAAGAGAGTGTTGTCGCGGAAGATGAGAGAAATTCCCATGCTGCGTGCTGCACAAACAGCACGGGGGTGAGAAAATAGAATGGATACGTGTTTGTATGTCAAATAATAACAGCTGGTTACGATTCTTCACTTGTTTGAATAGCTCGCCCATCACGCCACCTATTTGCCACGACCACCATTGTAAATACGAGTGCAAGTATGCCGCTTGCCCAAAGTGTACCCAAATTCAACCCCTCGGGTTTCGTGAGATAATCACCAAACGTGGCGCCGAAGGGACGTGTGAGCACAAATGCCAGCCAGAAAAGAAGGATAGGAGATACTTTTGCATAGTAGTACAAGCCCACAAGGAGCACTAAGAGTCCGCCAATGAGCAACGCGCCGCCGGCGAAACCAAGACCGGAATCGTCGGCAAGAAAGTCACCGAGTGCTGTGCCTAAGGTATTGGAAAATAATATAGCTGCCCAATAAAACACTTCACCGCGACGCGAAGAAATACTCGTCACTGAGAGGGAATGTTCGGTAAGCTTCCATGCAAGAAGTGTAGCGCCGACGAGCGTGATGAGTATCAGCGAACCGGTCGCATAGCCGAGCCCGAGGGTTCGGTCCATGAAGTCCGACATCGTTGTTCCAGCCGTACTTGTGGCCACAATTACGGTCCAATAAATTGCAGGATGAAAGGATTTGCGCGAGAGCTGCACCGTGACGCTTGCCAGAAAAAAGCCAAGGAGCAGGGCAGAGCTCACGGCATAGCCGACGCCAAGGGTCATCGAGAGCAGATCGCCGGCTGTTTCACCGAGGGTGGTGGCGCAGATTTTCATTATCCAGAAGGCGATCGTAATTGCCGGTACTTTGCTGAGTACCGTTGAGCTGACGGATGGGCGATCGTGAGACATACAGTTGAGGTAGAATGGCTGACACTATAAAAAAAAATCTTAGCCATAGCTAAGATTTTCAATGAGTTACTTCTCGCCTTTGAGTTCCATTCCCTCGGCAGTAAAGATTACTTCCTGTTTCTTCGTGCCGCGTTTGATGTCAAGTTCATAGACGGTCAGTCCTTTGGAATTTTCAATTTTCTCGGCTTTTTGGATGGTAGCGCCTTTGTAATTTTTGGTGCAGGCTGCGCGCACCGACTCGGGCAAGTCTTTCAATTTTAATGGACTTTCCAGAGATATCCATTCTCCGGTTTCGCTGAATATTGCCGAGCGTTTTTCGCCTGCAATCATGAATTCGGCTTCGAATTCATGGTCATTTTCTTTTTCCCACGTGACTTTCGTCGCGGCGGGGAATTTTTGGGTAAATGCCGTGAGTACGGCAGCCGGTGGCGTGATGCCGGCGAGGGATGTAGCAAAGACGCTGAGAACAGCTATTAAAGTAATAATTATATTTTTCATACTGTTACTTAACTAATTAAATAAAATGATTCCCTGATATTTTCGATATAAAAGTATCTTCTTCATAATTTCCCAGTGAATCTTGCTCTACTTTGCTAGATTTCGACGTGGCTATAGGGCAGATTCTTGTTCGTAATTTCATGTAAAATTCCGTGCATACGGGGCAGGGACAAGCTTGAAATCGGACACTCAAGCTCTTAGTACTTTACCACTTTTACGGCTGTATTCACTCCATTTTCGGTAATTACCAGAACATAGACACCAGCAGTAAGTACTTCAATATCAAGAAGTATTGACGAACCGTAGATGGCATTATGCTCAAGTACTGTTTGTCCAACCAATGTGAGCAGCTTCATCGAAGCATTGCTGACTTCTTTACCAAAATCAAGAGAAATGGCACTATTGGAGGGGTTCGGTGATATTGACAGTTCGATGTTGGCATTCGGTTCGTGTACATCCACCGGAACTTCCTTAATTTTCGCTATAAACACATCCGACACACCTTCTGATGACAGATAGTGCACTCCTGTTCCCGGGTCGAAATCACCGATTCCATTGACTGTACCAACGACAGTTATGGCACCAAGAGCATCAACCGCAATCGACGGAGCCATGGTACTTCCTACTTGCGTCGCCCATTTCCAATTTCCGAATGCATCGAATTTAGAGATAAATACGCCAACACTATTCTCTGATGTCAGTGGTCGAATAGCTGCACTCGGGTCAAAATCAGCAATTCCTGTAAATGTGCCGGCAGTATAGACATTCCCCTGAGCATCAGTTGCAAGGGATGTGCCGTGATCATCACCGGTTCCTCCCATACTTCTCGCCCATTGTAATTTTCCGGTTGAATCGACTTTCATAACGAATATATCGGAACTGTACGTACTTGAGCCCTTTGAGCTCAACTTCACGGAGTCCGGACCTGCGTCAAAGTCACACACGCCTCTAAAGCTTCCTGTGATATAGACATTACCGGAGACATCGGTGAGAATTGAATTGCCAAGATCTGCATTCGATTCTCCAATTTTTTGCGCCCATTTGAAATTTCCTGCACCGTCTAATTTTGAGATGTAAATATTGGTTCCACCGGAAGTTGATGATGTGCGCATATACGTTTTGGCTCCGGGGTCAAAGTCCGTGGTTCCATTAAATACCCCTGTTGTGTACACATTACCCGATCCATCGACGGCAATTGCCTTCCCCGCGCACAGAGCCGGTGTGCCATTGGACTCGAATTGTCTTGCCCATGCTAAATTTCCGAATGAGTCATATTTCAGTATTGCGCATTCCGTCCCATCGTCAGCTAGCAGCTTTTTCTTTCCGCCTGTTGTGTCCATTTCGGTTGCACCCCAGAAGTTACAGGTGATATATGTATTCCCGTATTTATCAGCTGTCAATGCATTTCCTCTGTCGCGATAGAATGTTCTCAGTCCTGTTTTTTTTGCCCAGACGAGTTCGCCTTGAGGATCCAATTTCGAGATAAAATACTCGCTTTGCCCATCGCTTTTTACCTGTAATTCTAATGAATCCTTGCCCGGGTCAAAGTCTGCTGCCCCCACAAAACAGCCGGTATAATAGATATTTCCCGTACTATCGACGGCGATTGATGGTTTAGAAAAATATGCCGAACCGCTTATTCCCTTAGCCCACAGCAAGTTTCCATTACCATCTGATTTGGATACAGCAAGACCGGTCGCTGCTGCCGCCTGTAAATTAACGACTCCTGCCCCGGGATCAAAATCAACAGTTCCTGAAAAAATTGCAATTGTGTATATATTTCCGGAGGCATCGGTTACAACAGAATGCCCCTCGTCGGCTCCGAGGCCTCCAATTTGCTTAATCCATTGTAATTGAAGCTCTTGCGCTTGTCCGACTACAAATGTTGATAGAAGAGCAAGCAGTGTGCTCGATAGTAGGAGTGTTTTCATGTGAATAATCCTGAAAAATGAGTTGTAAATTCTGCACATCCTCGCAAGGAAGAGCAGTGAATAATAATAAGTGCGAAACTACCTATATACAAACAATTTACCAAAAATTTAACTTCTATGTCTCATGCGATAATTACACTTCTGCGTGCTATTTGAATCGAGGAAACAACTATTCAAAAATTGCGCAATCGATGTAAAATTGTCACAGTGCCTCACAAATGTCACCACCATCACACCTTCCCGCCTAAAGCAAGCGCAGCCGCGCCAATCGATGCCGTAGAGTCGGAATATGTACTGACATAACTCGTTGCCTGAATTGACGATCGGAGATATGGACTCCCGAGAAGAACAGCCGCAATTTGGCGTCCGTTGGCAATACTATTCAGCGCTTTACTGATATGCGCCGGCAAATCGACCGTGCCGGTATGCGACCGACCGCGAACAAAAATTGCAGCCACAATCACCTCCGCATCCGCTGTTTGCTCGGCGAGAGCGGCGGCTTCATCATCAGTGATCGAGGCATCGAGAAAACCGAAATCACAGTCCTGTTCAACAACTTGCGACAGAAAATGAAAGAATTCCGCGCCGGGTTGCAGATTATCATCCTGCATTACGGCGAAGGCAGCAAATGTATCATACTGTTGCAGAGGCAGAACATTACGTATGTCATCAATTGTAATGGCTTTGCGGGCGACTTCGAGAGCGAGCTTGCCATGATTTTCGAGGGAGATAGGTTCGGGTGGTGGAAAACTGCGGCACCATTCTTTCGCGGCTTCAATACGCGCAGCCGATGCGCGCAGGCGGGCGGCAAATGCAGGATTCTGCTCGGCTTCACGGGCAAGCGCGTCGATTGCTTCGATGGGATTCTCGGGCAGGAGCACAACATCGTTGCCGGCATTGATAGCACGAATCGATGCGTCAGCGCTGGAATAATGATTGGTAATTGCATTCATATCCAAGGCATCGGTCACGATAAGTCCTTGAAAATTCATATTTTCCCGAAGGATGCCGGTGATAATGGCGGGATTCAGCGAGGCAGGAAGCTTGGCATCCTCCGGCTTGGAAAGCGCAGGCACTGCTAAATGCGCCACCATTACCGAACGTACGCCGCCTGCAATCGCTGCTTCAAACGGAGCAAATTCCACCCCTTCAAGACGTTCGCGGGAATGACCAAGCGTCGGCAGCGAGAGATGCGAGTCCGTCGCCGTATCTCCATGACCCGGAAAGTGTTTAGCGCAGGCGATTACTCCTTCAGATTGCAAGCCCTCACTCATCGCTTTAACATGCGGTATCGCCGCATTCGGCGTTTCCCCGAAAGCGCGGATATTGATAATCGGATTTTTGGGATTGGAATTGACATCACAAACGGGCGAAAAATTCCACTGAACGCCGATCGCGCGGGCTTCACGGGCGATTGCTTGACCCACTTTCCGGGTGAGTTCGGGTGAATTTACCCGGCCAAGTGCCATTGCATGCGGGAAATCGGTGCCGCCTTCGAGACGCATCGGCAAGCCGTGTTCGTAGTCGGCGCTTATGAGGAGCGTTCCGCCTGCGCGCGCTTGCAGTTCGGCTATCATCACGCCGGTCGCCTCCAAATTCCCTTGAAACACGCAGAATCCTCCTATGCCGCGGTCGATTAATTGATGGATTAATGCTGCATAATCGCCGCCCTCTCGGTAGTGGATTTCGGCAAGACGTCCTACGACACATGCAGCAGCAAGCCGTTGATAAGAAAGATTATTAATATATTCACTCATGTTATTTCCTCGATGTATAGTCTATTTTTGGGTGCAAATTACGCGAAATTCCCGTTTCTCTGGTGTTGTAATTCAATGGTGACGGCAAGCAAGACGTTCTTCGTCGGTGTGGACGGCCAGGGTGACCGCAGGCGAGGTGTGGAAGATGATGAACGGGGAACAAAATTTTCTTGTATTTTTGCCTCTGCAATGTGTGGCGGGTGAGAGGAATATTTTTTTGGAATCAGTAGATGTTTGGCAGAAAAGGAACGATATTTGAGGTAGCTACCCCATCATTTCCAACGATCATATAACTATATGAAAACAAATACAGCAAACGAGTCAGATACCGATAAGCTTCAAGCATCCGAGCAGGCAGCGAAGCTTATTCGAGAATCGATTGATCTCTGTAAGCATGGTGAGTATGAGCAAGGGTTCACGGTCATTCAGCAGGCATTGCGTCTTGCCAAAACAGCGGAGAATTCCTCGCAAATTGCGCATTGCTTCAATGTTCATGGGATTATCGTTCGCAACTGGGGACAATTCACCCGAGCGATTGAGTATTTCAACAAATCGCTCTATCTCTATGAAATATATGGCACTCCAAAAAACGTTGCTACATTATTGGGGAATCTTGCAGTCGCATACCGCAATATCAACGATTATTCTAAATCTCTTGAATATTTCAAGCAAGCGCTTGCTATATGTGAAAATCTTGAAGATCAGGAGGTGGTTGCCAATACATACGGGAATCTTGGAAATTTATACAGGAATCTGGAGGAATACGACCAAGCACTGGAATTTTACAAGAGGTCACTTGAAATAGGCGAGCGTACCGGTGATATGTCCAATATTGAGAGGCAATTAGGCAATATTGGGAATGTGTATTCCAATCTCAAAGATTTTAATCTGGCTCTTGAATATCAATATCGTGCTTTGCGCATATCTCAAGAGATGGGCAATAAATCCGGTAGTATGATTCATATCGGTAATATCGGCAATATTTTCCTCGATGTCGGGCGCTACTATGAAGCGTTGGAAAAATATGCAGAAGCGATTGCAGTATCACAGGAAATGGGAAAAATAGACGCTGTCGCCGAGTGGCTGGAACGCTGCGGATATATTTACAACCAATTGAATTTCGAAGGATTTAATCAAAAAACAGCCGAACGCTATTTCCTCGAATCGCTCGCCATCCTTCAAGGACTCGGAGAAAGTGCAAGTGAGCTTCAGCTGAGAAAATCTCTGGCTGCGCTCTACAAATCACAGGGACGCTGGCAGGAATTTGCGATACATTTCGAGCAGTTTTACGAGCTTGAACGAAAAGTTCGCGGGGCTGAATCTCAAAAGGCAGCTCATCAATTTACATTTGACCGTGAATTAGAAGTGACAGCACGCGAGCAGGCAATATTAGAACAGAAAAACGCCGAGCTCGAAGAAGCCAATCGATTTAAGACCAAGCTCTTAGGCATGGCCGCGCATGATCTGAAGAATCCTTTGAGCAATATTATCAGCTGTTCGAAAGTAGTACTCTCCGAGCTTCCTGACGAACACCCGCATCACGAGTGGTTGAGGATTATCGAGAGTTCAGCGAGTCGTATGTCCTCCCTTATCAGCGAGTTATTAGAATCATCCGCTGCCTCTCTCGGTGCGATGGAGCTCATGCTGCATTTGTTCAATGTCGGTGAAATGGTGCATCATGTGTGCGCGCTTAATTCGACGGCCGCCAAGAATAAGAATCAACAGTTTGACCTGCACATCGGAGAGGATATTCTCGTCGAAGGTGATCAGCGAAAGCTCTACCAAGTAGTTGATAATATAGTTAGTAACGCCATTAAATACTCGCCGCGCGATGCGAAAATTCATGTCGAAGTGACGGCAAATGCAACACAGGTACTCTTGAGGGTAAAAGATGAGGGACAGGGTCTGTCGGCGGGTGACTTAAAAAAACTCTTCGGACAATTTCAAAAGCTCTCGTCGGTACCGACCGCCGGGGAGAGTTCGACCGGACTCGGACTCCATATCGCGAAGCATATCATAGACTTACACAAGGGAAGAATTTGGGCCGAGAGTGAAGGCAAGGGTAAGGGAACAACATTTTTCGTGGAATTACCGACCGAGTATGACGTCGTTCCCTAACCTTTGTCAATTCATGACTTACAGTGCATCATTCTTCCGCCGGGATTCCTCGGCAATGCGCTGCTTATACGCGATGATTTTTTGACCTAATTCACTATCAGCGACGCTTAAAATCTGCACGGCGAGGAGTCCGGCATTTTTCCCGCCTCCAATTGCCACAGTTGCAACCGGCACACCCGGCGGCATTTGCACGATAGAGAGCAGTGAATCTTTGCCGGAGAGTGCCTTGGACTGTACCGGTACGCCGATCACCGGTAGCGGACTAAACGCTGCAATCATTCCCGGCAGATGAGCCGCACCGCCCGCACCGGCGATAATTACTTTAATCCCCCGCTCATGAGCATGGAGTCCGTACTCAGCCATATCCGATGGGGTTCGGTGTGCCGATACAATACGTAATTCATACGCTATCGAGAATTCTTCGCAAATCAGAGCAGCTTCACGCATCGTCGGCAGGTCGGAATCACTGCCCATAATAATTCCGACAATTGGATTTTTATTCATAAAATTGATATTGTTATGCTTTAATAGAATGCTTGTATTGATGGTGATGATTCGACCAAAATTAAGAAAAAAATGAGAGATGCCGTCATACGCCCGGGAATTCAATGGCTATACCTGTCAATGTACCGGGCATATTCAACTTCTCTTTTCAGTGTACGGTATGACTTCCAACACCTCCAATTCTTTACGGCTCAAGAATTAATTCCCGAGTGGATACCAAGCGCTGCCGGAGTATAAAAACTGCATACCACGATATTGCGAAACGGTGTAATTCCCATTTACAATTGATACTACCACACTTCCGGTTGTGCTGTTGAGCAGAAAGAGTGACGTTCCGGCCGGCACACCCGTTGGCAGATTTATCGCTGACGAGGGCGCTGTTCCCGTGAGCTCATACACCGACGAACCTGCCGCGAGTGTACTGCCGCCGCTGATGTTATTTTGTACAAGTTTACTGGCATATGTGGTATATCCGGTAGCCGACGATGTTGTGCCGATTTGGAGGGCAGGCACCGTGGCAGCGCTTGAACTTTGGTGTATATTCGTCGGCGCCCATGCGCTGCCGTTCCATCCGATGACTTGTCCGGTCGTGGCGCTGCTTCGTGCGAGCTTCGCCATCGTCACATTGGTATCGGCGATTTTAGCCGTGATGATGGCATTATCTTTCAAGTCGTTGGATTGTATAGTCAGATCGGCGATCTTGGAAGTCGTGACAGCATCGGCGCTGATTTTGGGTCCGGTAACGGAATTATTTGCTAAATCTCCGGCAACAATTGAAGTAGCCAGATTAAGCTTGGAATAAGCAATCGCCGCACCTGGTGAAATATCGTTATTTACGATTGAACTATCGGCAATTTTTGCGCTTGTGACGACAGAGGCAGCGAGCGTAGGATTGGGATAATTCCCTGTTAAATCGCCACTTGCAGCGCCACTTGGCGGCAGAGTCGTCGGAAGTACTCCGGCGGCTATTTTCTGCGCTGTAATTGAGCCATTGGCGATACTCGGGTTGGGATAATTACCTGTTAAATCACCGCTTGCACTTCCGCTTGGCGGCAGGGTTGTCGGAAGTACACCGGCAGCTATTTTCTGCGCTGTAATTGCGCCGTTGGCGATACTCGGATTGGGATAATTACCTGTTAAATCACCGCTTGCACTTCCGCTTGGCGGCAGGGTTGTTGGGATTACGCCGGCCGCTATTTTCTGTGCAGTAATTGCGCCATTAGCGATGCTTGGATTGGGATACGTTCCTGTTAAATCGCCACCTGCAGTGCCTGCTCCTGTCGTAATTGAGGTCCAGGTGAGCACGCCTGCTCCGTTAGTTTGTAAAAATTGTCCGCTTGTCCCGCAGGTAGCCGGGAGCGTGTAGGTGATATCCGACGTTTGGGTTCCTGCTTTAAACGCCGTGTAATTGGTTGTTGATGCCGGGAAGGCTCCACCGGAGTTCTGGGCTTCATAAAGGCGAAGTTCACTTGCCTGCCCGCGTGTATTGCCGAGCCAAAGATCGGCATTACCGAAATATGCGGTATTGGGGGAACTTATAGTTGTATTGCCGCTTGTGATATAGCTATTATACCCGAATGAACCGGTTGCGGCGGACGAAAAAGTGAGTCCGTAGCCGCCTGCAATTGCAGAATAATGGGCACTTGAGGCATTGTCATATCCGCCGGCAATGGTCGCTGAATTCCCGGAAAGGGAATTGCTGTATCCGCCGCCGATGGTGCTGTTTTGGCCGGTGTTCGTATTATCATACCCACCGCCTATCGACGCAGAAGTGCCGGACGCTGCATTACTGTATCCTCCAGAAATAGCAGCATATTGTCCGCTTGCAGAATTATCATTTCCACCGGCAATGGTCGCTGAATTCCCGGAAACAGCATTGCTATATCCGCCTCCGATGGATGCATACACACTACTACCGGTAATCGAATTGCCGTTTCCGGCGACAATGGAAGCATAATTGACATTCGAAATCGTGTTGTAATCGCCGCCGCCAATGAACGCTTTTGTGCCGCTGAGGGTATTGGCGAGGGAACTTTCACCCTTGATACGCTCAAGAAGTGCAGGGGATAATTTGTCGGAAGTAATTGAACCGTCAGGTACTTGAGCAGCCATTAAAGCGTACGGCGCAGCATGGAGTGCAATCCGTTCGCCTTCCGCATCACCATCACAGCTAATTCCTATATAATACTGAGAATTAAAATTTACATTTATGGAAAATGGAGAATTTTCCCCAATCGTACATTGGAATACTCCCTTCGAAACCGATTGGGAGAATTCTTCGCTGTAGAGCGCGGTGCCGCCGCTTGGTGAGCTGTAGAGCTTGACGGTAATTCTATGAATACCATCCGGTATGGGATTGGACCTATCATCGGTCAACGTGCATTGCAGAGTAAAGGTGCGGGGAATTTGCGCGCTCGCCGCAAGTGCAGCAAGAGCCATGCAAAGGATGCATAGAAGGGTGCGAATCATAACTTTCCTCAAGTGAAACGTGTGAAAAATACTGTATGTGATGGCCGGTGCTTGTCGTGGTGCCGGGCAAAGCGAATTTAGCAACTATTTCCAACATAGCATCATGACAGATGTCACGATTTTATCCTCATGATTTATTTTTGTGTTCTTATACCTAATTAGGTGTCCATCTGAACGTTAATTTCCAATAAAATGATTCTATAGCTCATAAAAATGCAATGAAAATACGTGCTTTACGTGTGAGGAGCTCCTTACTTTTATGCTGATAGATGTCAGGCAATCAAGTAGCAAGCAAACCATCATATTTTATTAACAGTTACAGAGGCAAAGCATGATGAACGAGAAGGTGCTCGGCATGCTCAACGAGCAGATGAATCGCGAGTTTTATTCCTGGTATTTGTATTTATCGGTTTCGACCTATTTCAACTCCTTGGATTTAGAGGGATTTGAGCAATGGACACGTCGGCAGGCAATTGAAGAGACCCAGCATGCAATGAAAATTTACGGCTATCTGCTTGAGCGTAACGGTCAGGTAGTGCTCAGTCAGATTCCCGAACCTACCCAAATGTGGAATTCCCCCCTTGATGCCGTACAGGCAGTCTATAATCACGAATGTGAGCTTACCGGCAGGATCAACGACATCGTTCGTGTGACCCGCGAGGTGAATGATTATTCCACCGAAGTCTTTCTGCATTGGTTTATTACCGAGCAGCGGGAAGAAGAAGCGATGGCAAGCCGTGTACTTCAAAAACTTAAAATGATTGGCAATGATATGAGCGGCTTATTAATGCTTGATGCGCAGGTTGCCTCAGTTGGGCAAGCTGAACCTACCGAATAATGTAATCTTTAATACTTATGAAAATATATACAAAAACTGGCGACGACGGCACGACCGGACTCTTTGGCGGACAGCGCGTATCGAAATATTCTCTCCGTATCACGGCCTATGGTACGGTCGATGAATTAAATTCTATCATCGGTATTGCCCTCTCGACCGATGTTCCGCGGAGACTTATTCAACCCCTTAAAGACCTTTCTTCGCTGCTCTTTACTGTAGGTAGTGATCTTGCAACTCCTCTAGATCCTCCGGCAAAGTACACCATCCCCCGCATCACAGAAGCGCATATTACGTGGCTTGAGCAGATGATCGATGAGTATCAGGAAGACCTGCCCGAATTGAAGAATTTTATTCTCCCCGGCGGCAGCCCTACTGCGGCACAGCTTCATTTGGCGCGCACCGTATGCCGCAGAGCCGAGCGTGCAGCCGTTGAGCTGGCAACACAGGAAAATATCGGTGATGTTGTGATTAAATTTCTCAATCGATTATCCGATTTTCTCTTTGTGGCAGCGAGAATGGCGAATTTCTTTGAAGGTGTGACCGAGTCACCATGGGTACCCAACGAACGGAACTGATGTATCAATAATTCAGAGTAGTAATCATGAAGAGAAAAGCGTTGTATCTTCTTGTAATACTGTCAGGTTGTTTAGGCGGTTGTCTTCCATTTTTTCATCAGACTCAGCTCATCTCCTTCCGCGATCCGGCCTTCGCTACGGCATCATACGGACGCATCATGGTGCTCGTCGATATTCCGCAATGGACAGAAGGATATCGGATGGAAGAGCGTTTCGTGGAATTACTTGAAGATAACGGGGTGCGAGCCCTATCGGCGATGAAGTTCATGCCGCCAACCCGCACATGGACCGACGCACAGCGCGATCAGGTGCTCCAGGCTAATTCCATCGACGGTGTCCTCCGTATCACCATCTCCGCCGAAGGGAAAGACATACGTCAAGTACCGCTCGAAACGACCACGACCCATAAGAAAGAAAAGGAAGTAACCCGCAAAGGAGACACAATCCTCGTCGATAAAAGTATCACGCAGACCGAAGGCGGCTACACGGCCGAAGTCCCGTGGCGGCAATATGATATAAAAATAATTGATGCCGCAAGCGGAAAAACGGCGTGGATTACATCAGCGAGCGACAGACGGCAATTCGAATCCTCTGTCATTAATGCTCTCCTTAATGATAAAATGCTCAAGTAGTCATGACCGGCATCTCGTCCATATCGCGCTCATCGTTCTCGGTCGAACGTCAAGTTTCCGGCAAAGCTACCGGACAATTTACCGAAGACGAACAAAAAAGAATTGACGAATTAAAGAAAATCGACGCGCAGGTCCGCGCTCACGAAGCGGCACATCAGGCAGCAGCAGGCGGACTTGCGCGTGGAAAATCCTTCACCTATACCACCGGCCCTGACGGCGGACAATACGCAGTCGGCGGCGAAGTTCAAATCGACACCTCCCCCATTCCCAACAATCCTCAGGCGACAATAACCAAGATGCAACAGGTTCAGCGGGCTGCACTTGCACCGGCCGACCCTTCGGGGCAAGATTTGGCAGTCGCCTCTCAGGCAGCATCCGCCGCACAAAAAGCACGCACCGAAAGCGCCTCACCCAAGGATTCGTCTCAGAATAACCGCCCAAATTCGATATTCAAGCCCTACGCTCAATCCGCACCATCCGGCAGCTTATTCTCAGCACGGGAGATATGCACCGTCTGCCAAACTACCACTTCCTGTATGCATTTAGCGGTTAGCTGATTCATTGCCCTAAGCATTGGACACGCACCAACATTTCCCTTCCCCGTATCTTTAACACGATGCTGAGAAATCAATGCGTTGTATAATAGCAGAGTTTTTTTAGAGGATGGTGAAATACGACTCGTCTTCACGCGGTTCTTCGGGAGGTGAAATGCGGTCTTCCCATTCCACGCCGGCGGCTTTTTCGAGGGCTGCTATCATGCGGAGGGAGAGTTCATCGCATACTTGATAGCCATGAGCAGTGAGTGATATACGGTCAGTTATGGTAAGTAACCCTTCAGATTCCCAAAGCTTGAGTTCGTCAATAGCGGAGAGAATATCAATTCCAAAATCACGGGTAAATTCTTTAATTCGAATACCTTTCGCGCGCAACTCAAGAAAAGCCCGCTCAAACATTCTCTCTGAATCAGTCAGCTTTTCAGAATTAGCGACCGGCAATATCCCTTGTTTTACCAGCTCGGTATAGCGGGCGAGTGAACGGAAATTCCAATACCGTGAGCCATCGACGAATCCATGCGCCGACGGACCAAACGCCATGTATTCGTCGCCACTCCAATAGGTGACATTGTGCAGGCATTCGCGTTTATCTCGGGCGAAATTCGATACTTCATACTGCGTGTAGCCGGCTTCTGCAAGTCTCTTGATAGCATAGTCATACATCTCGGCGTCATGTTCTTCGCCGGTGCGCTCGACTGTCCCACGCTGCAGCATGGTAAAGAGTGGTGTGCCTTCTTCAAATATTAAACTGTAAGCAGAAATATGATTGGGAGCAAGACCTATCGCCGTCTCAAGCGTCGATTGCCAAGAGTTCATGGTTTGATTTGGCAAGGCAAACATCAGGTCGATGCTTACATTATCGAATCCCGCATTGCGTGCCATTGAGACTGCATCTTTGGCTTCATCAGGCGAGTGAATACGATGAAGAAAGGCAAGTTCCGGCTCATGAAACGATTGCACTCCAAAGCTCAAGCGATTCATTCCCAAAGACTTGTACGCGGAGAGAGATTCTTGGGTAATAGTACCCGGGTTGCATTCCATTGTCCATTCGGCATCCGGAAGAAGTGAAAAATTATCCTTAATTGTCGATATAATTCGCCCAAGCTGCGTTGGGGAAAGCAGCGAAGGCGTGCCTCCGCCAAAGAAAACGGATGTAGCAGGCGGGATAGGACGGGTAACGAGTGCACGTTGCTCAATTTCACGGCAGAGGAGCTCGACAAAATCAGCGATTTGGTCGGTGCGTTCAATGGAGTAAAAGTCGCAATAGATACACTTTTTCTCGCAGAACGGGATATGTACATAGAGTCCGAACATCAGGCATCCTTTTGGGGTAAATGTTGTTAATTACCAATCAAACCAATACGTTCCCAACGGATTTTACCCGAAGAGGAGGGCGCCGGAGTACTCGACCAATAGAGCATAATTGGCTTCCCGATAATATTTCGTTCGGGTACAAAGCCCCAAAAGCGCGAATCATAGCTGTCACCGCGGTTATCACCAAGCACATAATAATAATTATCCTGCACGGTGTAGGTATCGGCTGCCCGGCCGTTGATGATAATTTCTGCGTTTACCTGTTCAATGGTCGAGCCTTCACGCTCAATAATTTGTCGGTACTGTTCAATACTATGCTCATCAAGATGGAGAATCATCCCTTTATTCGGCACAATCAATGGTCCTAAAAACGCACACCGTCTATCGGATACCGACGAAGAAGCAAGTGATGAATTCAGCATTTCGACACCATTTATGACGGAGCGGCCGGACTGTACGGAGACAGAATCACCAGGCAGACCGACGACTCGCTTGACATACAGCTCATGTTTTTGAGGGAATATTTCTGAAGTCTCACCGGGGAAATCAAAGATAACAATGTCGCCCCGCTGAATAGATTTCAGGCGAATTTTCCACGTAAATGGTATTCTGATATCAGTAAACGGGATATATGTCGGCAAGCCAAAGGAATATTCAATCTTACTTGCAATCACACAATCGCCGGCAAGGAGCTTGGGTTCCATCGAATGCGTCGGTATCTGATACAATTCCAGAACAAATATTTTCAGAAACAGCGCTACGACAACAGCTGCTGTAAGTGTGACTAAAACATCAGAGATACGTAATCCGCTGAGCGTGGATTGAACATGTGGCTCGGGCTGCAATACTGCTTGCTCGAGCTGCGGACGTTGATCGGAATGTTGCACGAAGAGTAGGAAATGAAATGGGGATTTTGGTCTCGAATGAATACAAAAATACGGAAATTCATTCGGTATCGGGAGGATTTCCTTGGCATTTCTATAAAAAAACAGCCGGACTACGCGAGTAGTCCGGCTGTGAAGTAGATTCTTGAGAGCTCGAAGCTCTTCGAGAATTAACGGTTGACAACGAATGGAAGCTGTACAGTTTCGACTGCGGTATGTGCTACGATTCTGTAGCTGCCGCTAGCGAGACCGGCTGCGTTGATACTTGCCGTGTAGTTACCAGGAGTGCGCATTTGTGATCCAAGCTCAGCTACGCGTTGACCGAGTGAGTTTACTACGTAGATTTCAACGAATTGAGGAGCTGTACCGCCAACAGTATAGTTGAGCACTGATTTATTGGAAGCAGGGTTAGGTCCTGCTGTCATACCAATAATCGTGGTAGCTTCTTCAGCCGGTGTAAATACACTTGTTGGCTTGAGGCCTCTACCCGAAAGATCAACTGACACAACATCATTAGCTGTGTTGTTGTTATTCGAGGTAATTTGAAGGAATGCCATGTACTCTTTTTCTGCTGTTGGAGCAAAGGTAATATTAATAGTTGCTTTTTCGCCGGCTTTCACGGTCAATGGCAAGGAAACGCCTTTAACGGTAAATACTTGGTCGCCTGCGATTGAGATTTTTGTAATCACGAGGTCACCGTCACCGGTATTCGAAATGACGACCGGCATGTCTTTTGTTTGGCCATTGGTAACTGTTTCAAATTCAACTGCATTGATGTCGGCAATAACCGGTTTTTTCACTTTTGCAATCAGACCTTCGCCGAGCCAGTTGATGGCTTTATCCATCAAGTCTTGTTGAAGTATCATGTTGCCAAAGGCTTGCATATCGAAGGTAACAAACACAATACGTGCTTTGTTTTCTGCTTCGTAGCGTACACCAACGATATCAGTTGCATTCGTGCCAAGAGTAAAGACAGGAACAGATTTGCTGCCTGCTTGGAGCTTCATGGAGTTTGTCCAGAACGTGTAGCCAAGGTTCGGTGTAGAATTACCGGTAGCAGTCATACCATTAAAGATTTCACCGGTAACACCGCGGACATTAAAGGTCGTAAATCCGATTTGAATTTGATTTCCATTAGGTGTCTTGGTATAATGAGCATTTGCTTTTGCTAAATCTACACCAAGCATATTGAAGAATGCTGTTGCATCTGCATTGGTAGCACCTGTTTGTTGATTCCACCAGAGACTGTTCGGCGCTGAAACAAAAACGCGTTTACCGGCATCCATCAATCCCTTGATATATTTGGTCATATTTGGATAATCTGCATTTGCGGTAGCATCGACGGAGATAGGTAATCCATACTCATTGCTCAGACTACCGGAAGCAATATCACCACCCGAGAAACTAAGAATGACGACATTAAATTGATCTCTGTATGCTTCGCAAGCTTCTTTTTCGGTTGACCAGTTGAAGATCTTGCTTTGGATACCGATATTATTGTTATCAATAGCACTTACAGCATCTGAATATGGCTTCACGAATGAATTAAATCCATACATAACGGCATATTTGACTTGGTCGGAGAGTACATAGACTTTTGCTGAGCCGGGGGCACCGATAGCATCGGTTACATTTGGAGTAGCAGTGATGACCACTTTAGCGAGCTCAAGTGCATCATCAGGATTCATTTTCATTGTTGCTTCGATTGAGCCATTGGCAGGAATGACTGCAGTTGTCGGCTCAACGCTTGTTGCCCATCCGCCGGGGATTTCGCTGTTATCAAAGTCAATCGCGATATTTACTTCTACATCCTTGTCATTAGGATTGGTAAAGGTCACTTTTTTCTCGATTTTTGAATTGGCGGCTGCTGTAAGATATGGGGATGTCACACTTCCGTTGACACCGATAGTCGGAAGCTTGGTTTCGAAGAGACCTTGCTCGACAGCATTGAGGATTTGACGATTTTCAACATTTGCACCGTCATACATTTGCACGATACCTACGAGGCTGATGCGGTTGACATTATAGCCGGCAGGTACTTTGTAGGTATAGGTTTTGGTAAAGCTATCGCCATTTTGTACTGATGTTGCGATCACGCCACCATCACCCCATGTACCACCTACCATTGCACGAAGCACGTGACGGTGATAGAAGTTGGTAATAGTCGGCGGGAAATTATACCATGGGCTGTTCGGGTCAGGAGCAGAACCGGTCTTGGACATGTAATTGTGCTGATCATATCCTGCACCATTACCTTTGACGCTATCTTCAACAATATAGAGGTTGAAGCGGATATCACCGGAAACCGATGCTGCAAATATACCCTTGACATCAGCTGTAATGGTACGCGTACCGCTGTTGTAGGCGACATTTTCAAGCTGAACGTCCACTTTGGCCGCTGTCGCCATTTGCTGAACGATAGGAGCCACAATAGCACCATCACTCACACCAATTTTGGTGCCCGATACAGAGAAGCGCTTACGGTCAATCGTCATATTCGGGAAACCATTAATAAAAGCAGATGAATACGCTGCTTCTTCTTTTGTGGTCATAGCATCATTGGTACCGCCACCATTGTGGACAGCCACCCCGATTACTTTTCCGGGATACTTTTCAATCGTATTGATGAGAGTCGTTGCTCCCCGTGGACAGAAACCGCACCATGCACCCGTTCCTTCTTCGACAAGAACGCGTTTCACCGGTGTTTGGGCACTCATTGTGCCAGCACCGATCGAGAGAAGCATTGCCGCCAGAGCTATGCCCTTAGCTGCAAAAGAGGAAAATCTTTTCATAGAAAACTCCTATAAAAACACAAGTTAGAAATATAAAAAACAGAAATAAATTGTACGTTAATTACCGTAGGCCTAGAGCAAGATTTTTATGCTGCCTGTGTGAAGAAATGCCTTCAACACCGCATTACGCAATGGATTTCAAGCCCCTGCTACCGGAGAGTCCTGCAATATTGCAAGTAAAAAATGAAATAACCAAAAGATTTTTTTTCTACGACAATATTTTCAGCAAAACCATACGAACACAGTACATTTTATTATTCCAACCATTGGCGGACGGTCGCGATTTCATCGATGCGTTTTTCGATGTCGGAGAGGATTTGAGGTGTAGTGAGGTCACCTTTGTAGTGGGTAATTTTTTTGATAATACCATCAATCTCCGCCTCGGTATTTACCGTGGCAAGATCGGTCATCTGATATTCTTCGTATCGATCGTTGAGCGAAAAATATCCTTGTTGCTCGAGCTCGGCGACGAGAATTCGGACAGAATCGACCGGCACGACTATTTCCTGTTTCCCAAGAACTTTCGTATTGGCAAATCCTTCGAATTCTACTCTCCCCGTACCGTAGATAGTAATACTATAGACCGGACATTTGCCGTAGCAGCTTGTGCGGGTGAGGGAAATTTTGGCTTTGCTCACATCACGAGAGCCGACTGCCGGCTTGCCGTGCGAGCAGCCGAATACGAACGCCCCGAGGAGAATACTACCAAGCACCAAAGAGAATTTTTTCATACGGACCTCGTGTCGTTCCAAGCATTACTTGGCTCTAAAATCATGGGTATTAATTCCGTAGCGGCGTATTTTATTGTGCAAGGTCTCACGGCTGATACTGAGTATTGCCGCAGCTTTGCTCACATTCCCCTTGCAGCGCTCAAGCGTTGCCTCTATTTTCATCTGATCGGCACGGGCGATATCATCGCGCAGTGAGCGATCGGTAGAAAAATTAAATTGCCCGACAGGATTATCCTGCTGAGCATTCGGTGCAATAGCTCTATGAAGGTCAACGACTTCGATATGATCTGCCTGCGTCGTCTGTAATGCAAGCCGGATCGTGCTGACCAATTCCCGTACATTCCCCGCCCAGTCACGCTCCTGCAGATATTCAATTGCCGATGGTGAAAGGACCTTGCTTTCCTCCATCGTACTATTATGCTTTTGGACGTATTTCTCAACGATAAACGGTATGTCCTCCCGGCGCTCGCGAAGTGGCGGCAGGTGTATCTCACACTCGCGCAAGCGGTGATAGAGCTGCTCGCGGAATTTGCCGTCTTTCATAGCCGCAATCAGGTCCTTGTCAGTCGCCGAAACTAATCGTAAATCAACAGCTTCCGGCTCTACACTACCCACTTTACGGATAATTCTTTCCTCAATCGGCAGTAATAAATTTGCTTGTAAATCAGATGGTAAATCACCGATTTCATCCAAAAACAGCGTGCCTTTATTCGCCTGATGAAACATCCCCTTCTTATTTTCTAATGCACCGGAGAAAGCCCCCTTGACGTGACCGAAAAGTTCGCTTTGGAATAATTCCCGCGGAATATTCGGAATATCCACTGTCACGAGTGAATACTTATTCCGACGACTCGCCGCATGTAATGCCTGCGCCACAAGCTTCTTACCGCTACCGGTTTCTCCTGTAATCAGCACATTGAGATCCGTGCGACCGTAGCGCATAATTTTGTCGGCGACTGCCATCATCGCTTTGCTTTTGCCGGTAATTCCTTGACCCTCGATAATACGCATCATCTCGGAATTATCCTGCTGTGCGGTAATTCGCTGTAAGGTGCTCGTGAGCACTTCACGTAATTTTTCGGCACTGAGCACGCTTTTTTCGATGAAGTTCACCGCACCGAGCTTCGTCGCTCTTACCGCGTTCTCAATTGTTCCCTTCCCGGAAATCATAATCACCGGTAATGCAGGATATGTCCTGCGAGCAATCGCAAGCACATCCATTCCCGACATCTGCTGAGAAGTCGTAAATTCAATATCCAATAATAATAATGAAATCCCTGCATTGTGAGCTTCTAAGTATGCAAGCGCATCTTCCGGCACATTGATAATCTCCGTGTGCCAGCCGAGCGCATGAATAATATCGGCAAGAGTTCCGCAGAAATCCGGATTGTCATCGACTAATAATATTTTCGGTATAGTTGCCATAATTCTCGAAAGTGAGGAAAAATGTATCGCGTTTTACCACCGTTCCTGAGTGGGAATAATCGTCATCAACGAGTCATATACAGCTCTAAACTCTTTACTGCCATACGTTTGATACGCAGGATTCCAAATTGCCCTCGCTGATGCATTTGTCGTTGTATTCGTATATTCAATAAATCGTGCCTGCTCTGCCCCCGGCGCATGCAGCGTTTGTATCGTGTCAAATGTCCGCAATGTGAGCGTCAGATACCGGCAAAAATCCTCGGGAACCATCTGCTTCTCGAGCGAGAACACCGGCTCTGAAGCCGTATTTTCACGGAGATATTTCGAACGTATTGCTCCCCCCGTAAACTGATATGCCTTTATTTCGCCGGACTTCGGATTGTAGTCTCCCCACCGGATTATAGTCTCCCGAGTACGCTCATTCATACACGCGGATTTCTTCACCGGTTCCGGCGTCGAACAGCTCGCAACAATCGCAAGGGCAGCAAAAACAGACGCCGAAAATCGCTGTATCACGGATTATTCTCCAAAAATGTCGTCATACGGGCAAGTACTTCTTCCCGGCCGAGAATTGCCATCGTTTCAAACATCCCCGCACCCACCTGCTTGCCGGTAATCATCAGGCGTAACGGATGAATAACGAATTTGAGTGCTAATTGCTTCGAAGCCACATACTCCTGCACCACATCATGCAATGCCTGATGCGAAAACTCCGGTAATGCCTTGAATATATCGACTAACGGCGTGATATTGGCATTCGTCTCGGGCTTCCAGTGTTTACTCTTGTAATCGTCGTCAAATGCAAGCGGACGGGTGAACATGTAATCACCAAACGTCGGCACGTCATGCAGGAAATTAATACGTTCTCTCAGCAGACCAATAACTTGCGCGGCATACTCAACGCTCACCTTCGGATACTCGTATCCATCTAATATTTTGAGTAATTCCGGAGCAAGTGTTGCCGGCTCGTAACTTCTGAAATACTGCGAATTCATCCATTCGAGCTTTTTGTAGTCAAATATCGCACCTGCTTTATTCACTTTTTCGAGCGCAAAATGTTCGATTAATTCACTCATCGAATAAATTTCACGTTCGGACGATGGATTCCACCCACAAAGCGCCACAAAATTCACAAGCGCTTCAGGAAAAAAACCTTTATTCTTAAAATCATCGACAAACACATCGCCATGTCGCTTCGACATCTTCGTTTTATCGGGGTTGAGCAAGAGAGGCACATGCGCAAATTTTGGCGATTCCCACCCAAATGCCTGATACAACAGCACATGCTTCGGCGTCGATGGCAGCCATTCCTCCGCACGGATAACATGCGAAATCTGCATCAAATGGTCATCAACGACATTCGCCAAGTGATAGGTCGGAAAGCCGTCGGACTTGAGAAGAATCTGATCGTCAATATCACGGGCAGCAAAGACCACTTCGCCACGCACAATATCCGAGAAGCGGATATCACCCGAGACCGGGACTTTCAAGCGAACGACGAACGGTTCATTGGCAGCAAGTAATCGAGCAGTTTCCTCCTCGCCAAGCGTGAGCTGATTGCGCATAATCGAACGGTCATACTTCGGCGCAAGTCCGGCTTTTTGCTGACGTTCGCGCATTTTGTCGAGTTCTTCGGAGGTGTCAAACGCATAATACGCCGAACCGTTTGCAAGGAGAATTTGGGCGTGTTTCTGGTAAATATCGGTGCGTTCGGATTGGCGGTAGGGACCAAATTCGCCGCCCTTTTCGGGGCTTTCGTCGAATTCAAAGCCCGCCCAACGGCATGCTTCAATCAGCGCTGTTTCGGCAGACTCGACATAACGGGTCTGATCGGTATCCTCAATACGGAGAATACACTTACCACCATTATGACGGGCGAATAAATAGTTATAGAGTGCCGTGCGGAGACCGCCAACATGCAAAAAACCGGTAGGAGAAGGAGCAAAACGTACGCGTACAGACATAAGCAATAGAAAAAGTAAAGAAAGAACGAATAAGTAACCGCCCGGTTATCCCTCCCGAAGATTCACCGACACCTCGGCAAAGGTCCGCGCTGTCTCGTGGAGGCGGACGCTGAGTGTCTCGACATTCGGGAATTGCCGGATAATCGGCGTAATTTCACTGAGTATCATCAAGGCAATGTTTTCGGCTGTTGAGTGGAACGACACCACTTTCACCTTCATCGGGTGTTTCTCGAAGAATTCGATCATCGCGGTATCAGAGTCCGAACACAAAAACGAATGATCTAACATATCAATAATCGGCATCACGGCGCGCTTGAGATCGAAGTAGTCAATAACCATGCCGCGTGTGTCGATTTCGCCGGAAACTTCTACGCGCATTGAGTAGGAATGTCCGTGAATATTCTGGCAGCCACCGTCATGATACGGCAGGCGATGCCCCATTTCCCAATGAAAATCTTTGGCAATTGTAGCTTTCATTGATGAATTTACGACCGTGAATATTCGGCTTCGATAACGGAGGTCATACCGCCGCGCGCTCCCCATTCGGTGGTAATTTTCATTTCCATCGGGTGGCATGCTTCGACGAGATCATCGAGAATCTGATTGGTAACTGCCTCGTAGAAGATACCTTTATTACGGAATTCGAGGAAATAATACTTCAGCGATTTGAGCTCTAAGCATACTTCAGCAGGTACATATTGAATGCTGACGACCGCAAAATCTGGCAGTCCGGTAATAGGACAAACCGACGTAAATTCAGGATTCACATGAGTAATAACAAATGGTCTATCGGGCTTTGGATTCGGGAATGTTTCGAGGCGAGTCATAGTATTTTTGTAATTTTGCGACATAAATGAACGACAAAAATACGCCTTTTCTATGAATTAACGCGCTATGCAAGACTATCAAAACCCCAAACAACCTTCATCAAACAACGCCTATATTTACGGCCGGAACGGAATCCTCGAAGCACTCTCGGCGGGTCGTGCAATTGAAAAAATCTTTATTGCCTACGGCACGGAAGGAGCAGCAATCGATGAAATCCGCCAGAATGCCCGCAAAGCAGGTATTGCGTGTTCGACGGCAGACCGCGCGAAATTCGGCGATTTAGAACGTGAATTACGCGCCGGCAAGGGAGCTGCGCAAGGCGTTATTGCCCTTTGTACACAGGGAGTAACGTTGGAATTACAAGATTTAATTACCAATTCCTACGAAGAAACCGACACGCCTCTTCTGCTCGCGCTCGACGGCATTACCGACCCGCATAATCTCGGGGCGCTTGCCCGAAGTGCCGAGTGTGCTGGATTCTCGGGGATTATCCTCCCAAGCGGACATTCCTCGCCGGTGACACCGGTGGCCGTGAAGTCATCAGCAGGCGCATTAGAACATATTCCGGTGAGCAAAGTCGGCGAGCTTGCGGTGGCCTTGAAGGATTGCAAAGCGGCAGGATTTTCGATTATCGGCACCGATTTATCGGCAAAAACGCCGTACACGGAGCAGGATTTGGGAAGTAGTCCGATAGTGCTGGTCATCGGCAGTGAGGGCGAAGGAATGCGGGCGAATATCCGGAAATTATGCGACCATTTAGTCAAAATCCCAATGGCCGGGAGAATCGAATCCCTCAATGCGTCGGTGGCTGGTGGTGTGCTGATGTTTGAGATACTCCGGCAGAGAACAGTTTTGCTCTAGGTATATCTATTGCTCCAAGAACATAGAAAGCTTAGTAAATTCAACTTCTACCTAAAAAGTAAAGAGCAATTTCTTCTCAAAGAAATTGCTCTTTTTTATCGCCGTCTACAGTATGATACGTGTGGAAATTATTCGGCTCGTTGGAAATTGAGCAAGAAATTGAACCCCATCATTAATGACGCCGCTTTGGGGTTGTAAGAAGACGAATACCCATTGTCCATACCATTAATCATATAACCACCGATGACAACAAAATTGAGGCGACCGAGTTCATTGCGCATGACAGGTATCATTCCGCCAATTCGCAGCTCAGTGATAATCGCCATGCCTTCGGTAGAACTTGCAGAAGCCTTGATTGACCCTGATACATTACTCATCGAAGCACCTACAGGGATACCGATATTGGCACCGACCATGAAACCGCCAAAATTGATAGATGGACCGAGAGTTATATAATTTGAATAGGTAATGATTGTGTTGTCGTCCGTATCACCTGACTCGGGCCTTGACTTAATTGAATACGTCGAATATGCTAGGTCGTAGTTTGTGGCGGTTGAGGACTCCTTGGAAAACGGCACGAATAGCGTAACACCGATGTCAGGCATGCCATTAAAGGACAAACCTGTCTTAGTGCCCTGTGGAATATCAGCTGCATTCACACATGCTTTGACACCAATAAATGGGCCGAGCCCGAAACCAGACGATTGTTGCGCCTGAAGACGAAGCGTACATAGAATTACCGCCGCAAAAAGAAGAACTGTCTTTTTCATTATTCGCCCCTTTTGTAAAAAATGATAGATATGTTAATTATAAGAACAATAGACACTGAATTATTGTCGGTATATTTTATTGTCGGTACCTTCACAGCAATAGCTACTTATACTGTTATTATTCCTCTTCCGGCTTCGTAAGATTGAATACATAATTGACCCCCACCGAAAATGACATTGTACTTGGGTTGTATTGGGAAATAGCGGGGAATTTTGCGTAATATTCATCTTTGTAGAGTCCTGTCAGCATATATCCGACATTGGCAAAGACATTGAGGCGGCCGGTCGGCGATTTTAAAACCGGAATCATTGTTCCGACTTTAATTTCGAGCATCATTTGCGTGTACTCTTTGAGGTCACGGGTGACGACTCCGGTGACACCCGGAGAAATAAAGGTAGAATCGCTCACGGTAATCGAACCTAGATCATTGCCATTTTCATCTTTCTGTGATACACCCATCGGCAGGCCCATCGCGAACCCAAATGTCAGGTATGATATCGTAAAGCTTGGTGCAATTGTCAGATAACTGTATTTTTTGGTAATTGCAGTACCTACGACCGGTTTGATACGTTTTTCACTAAAAGAATAGCTCGACATCCCCACATCGAGTAAAATACCATAGTTTTTTCTGGCTGATACCGGAATGTATCCCGTAATTCCAAAATCGGAGAGTGGGTTCAGAACAAACGCCGATTCATAATTTGGATCCTGCTTGCCAATATTCATCCCGCCTTTACCGGCTACAAAGAGTCCAACTGCCAATTGATCAACATCTTGAGCCAATATTTCCATCGACGCTGAAACTAATAGTACCGCACATAGAACGAGTCTTTTCATCGAGTATTCTCCATTAAAAATAGAATTGAACATAAACTATACTTCAATTTTACAGAGTTTTTTCCGCCGCACCAAGAAAAAAGTGAAAAAAGGTGATATTTGTATGTATTTCGAAAAAAAGTGCACGACAAATTGAATAAAAAAAATGAGTTGCGTTTGGTCAGCAAGTATCCTTTTTGTATGTTGGTGGTGTGAAATGTGTGTAATTTTTTGCACAGTGGTGTTTTTCGCTGACAGTTTGCAGCGCTCGTCGGCGTAATTTTTAATCACAACTCTTTTTCAAAATGATAGTTACATTGCTTGTTGGTGTTGCCGTGGGATTTGTACTCGCGATAGCACCCGGTCCGGTGGGGGTAACAATTCTCAAATCCGGCTTACGCGGGGATGAGCGGGGCGGGGCACTCATCAGCTTAGGCGCATCGTTTTTGGATTGTGTCTATAGCTTGCTCGCAATGCTGACGGCGACGATGTTTTTCGGGGCACTTCAGTCACTGTTTACCAATCACCCTATCATCATGTTTTTCTTCCAGCTGGCGTGCATTGCAGCAATGATTGTTTATGGTCTGTTGCAATTCCGCACTCCTACCGTCAAGCAGGAAGCTGCCGCCCGGAATCCCGGCTCTCTGATTGCACTTACGACCCGACTCAAAAAAAATGGTCCTTTCTTTTTAGGCGTCGGTATTGCTCTTGCCAATATCGCGAATCCTACCTTCCTTCCTTCGCTAACCTATACATCCATGCTCGTACAGCATTCGTCGCTTATTGAGACCACGGTACTCGGCAGTGTGGTGTATTCTATCGGCTTCGGCCTCGGTAACTTCGGCTGGCTCTACGGCTTACTCCGCGTCGTCCTCCACTATCGCGAGCGCTTCTCTCCCTCGCTTACAATCCGCATCCACCGGTTTGCCGGTGCGACACTTATCGGAGCCGGTGCCCTTCTCGGCTACCGCGTGCTGCTGTTTACCAAGTGGACCGAGCTGCTGAGATTTGTGATTGCGTAGGAGCTGTCCTCCCCCTCAAGATATTTTCCTTACGGAGCACGCATAACTTCACCGACTTTCGGTAGAAGATGTACGAACTACAGCCGGCACGAGAATATCGGTGTTTACCCGCTCTTTCTTCTCTTCTGCTATGATAGCCGTCATGGTGTCACCCCCTCATCTCTACCTCCGGAGAACACATCATTTTATTCATCGTGCAACTTTTTACAAACATTTCGCCACTCTGCATAACAATCAGACACCTGACATCTGTTTGACGCGGACAAATTGGTTGCCATTTTTTTTTGCACGCTCACGGTAATTCATTGTAATAGTTGTTAGTTACTCCACAGACACACGCTATTCGCTCATCAAAAGTTTTTTTCGATACGTCATCATTTCTTTCTCTCATTTCAAGTGTTCTTTTCCGTTTTCATGATGCGCACTTCCCGCATCGCCGGATGGCCGGCAATATAGGACAGTAATGCCGGAGACTTTTTCAATCTGCCGGCGGATACACGCCAAGCAAGCTGCACAAAGCCCACAATCTCTGCTTGATTGGATATTATATACACTTTATTTTTCTGGAGCTTACTATGGTACGCGCTATTCTTCTACCAAGTATATTATCAGTACAAACGACTCGTGAACAAGCGAGATACAGTTGTACATCATTCGCAGGGCGCCTTCTTTTTCGGGCAATATTGACTCTTGTAATCGGGGCACTTGCCTCTCTGTCTGCTGTCGCTCAATGGGGATTACTGCCCAATGTATTCCCGCCGACGGAGCTTCATAATGGCCTCACCGGAATTGGTCGTTTTACTCCTCCTCCTGCCACACAGTCATTGCTGCCTGCCCGCATGCTGCATATTCATTCGGAGAATTTTGGGGTTACCACTCCTGCGGTATATCATCCGGCATTTCTTCGCCTGCAAACGCAATCTCAGAATTTCGGAGTCAATTCAAACGTTAATTATTTTGGTGAGACCGGTATAGAATTTTTCTCCGGCAGCAATCAAAATAATGGCGCCGGTGCGTGGTGTGTAGGTAAAATTCTCGGTGTAACCAATGGACGTGGCATTGACCCCACCCTACCAACGCCGCTCTTCCAACCGAATGACCCGGCCGAAATAGACTTACGCGGTGGTCTTGCCTTCTTTTGCAGTCTGTCCAGAAACAAGAATCTACCTATGGGAACTGACCGAGAAGTCATGCGGATTGTCGATGGAATGGTGGGAATTGGCACGACAAAGCCGAATGAAATGCTTCAAATTTATGAGAAAATGACCTTTCATGTCGGTGCCAATGATTATTACTTGGGATATAATCAGACAACACAAAAAGAGATTGTCAATGGCGTACCAGGCTTGGTACTGCGACGTTTTTGGGAGCTTCCCTCGGACATTGCTGCTGCCGACCCCGGCGCATCTCCGTTATCGGCAGCAATGGGCGTGATATTTAAAGAGGATCACAACATGATGTACCTCACCAATAGCGGCAAGGGTCTTGCCGGGACGGTTGTCAATCTTAGTGAGCCAAGCGGTGCGGTCAAGGGAATTACCATTGGTAATACCAACAACAATGTCGAAAGTAACGGCGATCAGGCCTATATAGGACTTGGTGCGGCAGCCGACGCCGACAGTAGGGTGTTTATTCGAGGACTTACCGAGTCGAGCGCGACGATGAATGCGCTCAGAGTAGCAAACAGCGGTGCTCAATACGGCACGCCGTTCACACGCTTTGTCGTAAAAGACAACGGCAATGTAGGAATCGGCATTGATGCGGTGAAGGCGAAGTTCCAGATCGGCAGTAGATTCGGTACGTTCGCCGACAACTCGAGTAGTGTGTTGACGCATAATGCCTATTACGACGGTAGCTGGAAGCGCATCACCGATGGTGTGACTCCCGGGGGAAAGCCGGCAGCAATTAGCCTCAGTGACGGCACCATTTCCCTCAAGGTCGGCACTGCCACAGGGATGCAGCCGGATGCAGCAATTACGTGGACGACGGCTCTTTCGGCAGCCAATGACGGCAAAGTAACGATTGGTGCGCTTGCCGGCTCGGGCACACGGGCTGTCTATGCCACGGGGGCAGGCGAGCTGATAGCTACGAGCGAGCCCGCAGGTTGGTCATTAGGCGGCAATGGAATAAATGCTGATGATTGTATTGGTTCGACCAATAACATGCCTCTTATTTTCAAGACCAACAACGAACCACGCATGAAGATTACCGCCGATGGAGATGTGCAGGTAGGCACATTACAATGGGACTATTCGAGCACCGCAGGAAATCTTAATCGAACAGCCTATCCATCGCTTCTCTCGGTCAACGGTGCAGTAGTTGCAAAGCTCGTTAGGGTTACTGCTAACTATTGGGCTGACAATGTATTTAGCCCAAGCTACCGCTTAATGTCGCTTGCTGAGGTAAAGGAATTTATTACCAAAAACGGACATTTACCCGATGTACCTGCTGAGGCAGAGGTCGCGAAAAGCGGCATCGACCTGCAGGAAATGCAGGCCGTACTATTGCGTAAGGTCGAGGAGCTCACCCTGCATCTTATCCACATCGAAGAAGAGAATAAAAAACTACGCCATCGTATCGATGCGATCAACGCATCTTTACCTATTGAAGGAGAATAATTGTATGATGAAGAACACTATTATAACTATGCTTTTACTGGGAGCTGTGGTGCTGCTCGGGGGGTGTCCGGGGGAATCGGTCAAGCCGGATCCGTGTGCGGGAGTAGTGGAAACATCGGCTGATTTTACTATAAATGAGCTTTCAGATACCTACAAATTTGAAACGGACACAGTTTTGCCATATAACACTGTGGAATTTTCAGCTAAGTATCCTGCTGATGAGTATGAGTGGAAAGTTGGCTTTGATGACCGAACATGGACAACTAAAACTTTTACGTTAGATTTTCATGGTTTCAGTGGTAGTGTTAATGTGCGTTTGATAGCAAAGCGAAAAACAATCAACAAGGAATGTACGCCTGATGACGATGGTATAGACACCGTTACGAAAACTCTCGTGGTCATTGTTAAACCTGCAATTGTTGGTTCATTTCGAGGGGTAAACATTGAAAATCCTTTAGATACTTTCACTATAAGTGTAAGGAGTACTGAGTATCGTGGGCAAAGTTGGTTCGAAATAATTAACATGAATAAAGGATGTTATGATACTACAACAGCATCGACGATGTTTATTGCAATTACTCATAAAGCAATTATCTTCGGAAACATTTACACTGACAGCTTAAGAGTGACTTGTTGGGATCCACAAGGGGTTGCACAATTGTATCCTGACCGCGACCATATTCAAATTGTGTATAATGTAGTCGACCAAGACCAACCAATGTATCTAAAAGATAAAAAAAAGCGAAAATACTTCACTTTTAAGGGAGTACGAATATGAAAAGTTCTCTATTCCTGTGCTCTGTTATTGTATTGGTTCTTATTCTTAAAGTACCAATTATGGCACAATCGGATTGTGATCCGAATAAAATCATACGAACCGACCCCAATAACCCTGCAAACTCAGAAAAAGAGTCAAAGAAAAACGGACCAACTAACGGTGACCCAAACCAACCTCAGAATGGTAATATCTTCAATTGGTTGATAGATACAGAGCATAATCCGGCGTTTCGGCTCAATTCTTCGGTTATGGTTAACGATCAACAATTAAATTCTCCTTTTTGGGAGTACAATAACTCTAGAACACAGATTTTTATCAATCAATGGGCTAACAATAGTAGAATTGATAATTTACCGGAAGACGGGTGGGAACTTATCCATCAAGATTTTGGTTATTTTGATAATGGTAATGCACGAGGTGTATTTCCGAATGGTGGACAAAAAGTGGACTACCCGCATATAATTCTCTACAACCGCTTTACCGGGGCTCTCCGTGCCTTTGTCAATATCGGTGGTTTGAGTGGTAACACTGCATCTATTCGATTAGAATTCGAAAGGGGGGGAACCGTAACGGATCCGTATATCCAGACTTCGTTGCTTGATATGACGTATTCTACAGGAGATCAACCTCTCAATGCATTGGACAACTTCCGCGGCTCGAACTCCACACAAAATCAAGCAAGGGTAAGCGGTTTGTCAGAATACTTAGGACAGGGAGCACATTGGTACTATGCTGATTTTCCGATGATGTATGATGCTTGTACTTGCCAAAAAAAATCAAAGATTCACCTGTATGTCAATCTCGTTAAGAAAGCAAAAATCAGTTTGAAGGGTAGTATTAACGGGGAGATTATAGATAAGAATGATTTGGCTGACAATAATACCGTCAAGACGTTACAAAATGATGGTGCTTCTTCGTATAGTATTGGAGAGATTTGGAATCAAGGAAAAAAAGCCGCTGAAAAAACGGCGCAAAGTTACAGGGATATCAGCGCATTTACCACCGGTACACTAGACCGCCTTGAATCGTATCATTTTGTTGGACCCAATATATCTGTCAAGATGCAAGAAGAAATTGCTAAGAACAAAGAAGTAGCAAAAGCAAGTCTGACTGATTTAGATAAAATAATAGACCTAAGTGGTGATTGGGGAAAAGACTTATTGAGAATAGCTCCATTTGTTGGTGCTGCATTCTCTGTTGTTGACTTTTTTACTGCTGGCGGAGCATCTCCTGCCGGTCCTCAAAAAGTATCCATTTCTCCTATGGCCGTCAATCTTACAGTGAACTTAGAAGGGGAAATGATAGATGACCAAAACCAAAAGAACTTTGCCGTTTGGAATCCGGGCTCAGATATTCCAAATCTCAATAATGTTGATTATGAATATCCATATTATAATCAAACGATGGGTGTAATGAACTTATGGAAGACTCCATCTATAAAAAAATATGAATTCACTAAACTTGTTCCCAACGAAGTACTATTAGACAACTACTTTTATCTGAAAATTCCTAATGATATTGAGTTCGTTATCAATCCTTCGGCCGGATTCAATATGACACCTTCAGAATTAGATATTTCAGCATCATTAGTCATAGATTTTGGACAGTCAGTCATAGATAATGTTGAGTTCAATAATGAGGGGCTCTTTCAGTGGATAAATGAGCACGTGGTTTCCACCCCATTAATTCCTATTGGGTGTTTGAAGAATATTGATCCTGGATTTATTCTTCACAAGTACAATCCTCAGTTGCAATACCAACAACAAGTACATCCGAAATTCTATTTGAAAATCATAGCGAACTTACAACGTGCCGATAGGACTCAAAATACTCAAAACGTTATTTGGGAAGGAACTTACCGATACAACGTAGAGACAACAAGTCATAATAGTTTAGAGGAAATTGAAAGTTATTATCAAATTGCAAATCCGATTGGTCAATTTGCCAAAGATGTAGAACTAAATTCCACAAACGGTATTATCTCGAGTAATAAAACAGCTTGGCGGACAATGACGATAAAGTCAGGAACAACGTTTTCTACAAGTCAGCCAATTACTATCAAAGCGGGTTATAAAATCGAAGTTGAGCCGGAAGTTGATATTCCCGCAAATGTTGAACTAGTACTTGGATTGCCATTTGAATGTACGTCTGTCCTCGGTCCTAAAACCTCAATTTCTGCTGCAGATTGCAACGCAAACTCATACTTGCACAACCGATCTTTTAATCGTCTCGGTGAGCAACCAACTGATTCAGCTGCAGATGGGCTCACCGTCTTCCCTCCGACAGAATCTTCCGTCACAGCCCTACCCAACCCATCGACCGGCCAAACAGTTATGCAATACTCCATTGCACAGCAGGGATTTGCTCAGCTGACTGTGTCTGATGCACTCGGCAGGCAAATAGCAACGCTCATAGATAACTCGGACCATCCTCAAGGAAGGTTCGAAATTCGGTTCGGCTCATCCGAACTCCCAAGCGGCGTGTATTATTACACTCTCCGCACCGGTACATTTGTACAAACAAAAAAACTCCTGATTATCAGGTAAAATACCCGAACATCCGCAGCAGGATGACAATCATTCTGCTGCGGGCGGGTGAAGCTGTTGCTTCAATACAACATCATCTTTTTACCACTCAACATCATGACAACTATTCTCCTCATTTTCATCATAGGTGCAATCAAAGCAATCACTTACACACTCTGCTCTGTACGGTGCTCCTGCTCACTCGCCGTGCGTAGTCGGAGGATAAACGATACATTCGCCATGAGAATACACACACCGTGAACCACCCTATTCTTCACAGAACACCTACCGAGCAAGCTATAATTAACTGCTGGAGCTTACTCGGACAACCTTCATATTTTTCAGATGGAGTACTTTATGCAACGCTGTATTAATTTTCTACAAGCTCTCACTACTACACACCGTTTCTCCCTTCGGCTGCTTGCCGCCGGTAGCACCGCACTCTTGTCCGCTCTCCCATCTTCGGCACAGCTTCAAGACTGGGCTAACAGCCAGCCGACGCCCAATCCTGCACCGGCTATTACCGATATCGCCTATCCTTACGGACGTGCGGGAGTTGGCATTCTCTACCCTCAGACAATGCTGCATGTCCATTCTCTGCAGCAAATTGCTCCTGCCGGCAATGTTCTCGGCACCCACTATCCTGCCATTCTACGCCTACAAACGCAGCATAATCTCGGTGATGCATTAACAGGCTCAGGCGGGAATAAATTCGGTCAATCCGAAATTCAATTCTGGTCGAACAGCGACTACCGCCAACCAATCGGCACCAATCAGTTCGTACCTAACAAATGGCAGGTATCCGCTATTAAATCCATTAATTTAAGCGATGGCAGCGATCCTAATCTTACCCAATCCGGTGGAATATTTAACGGTGGTCTTGCATTTTACTGTAGCGGTTCGCCGACCTATGCCGATGCGCAGCAGCAAATTGAAGTGATGCGGATTGTGGACAAGAAAGTAGGAATTAAAGCAATTCAGCCGTATGCTAATTCCCTGCTCGATGTCCGCGGCACGATCTCGACCGGCGGATTGGATGATGCTACCAATCTCCGTATGCCGGGTACGGTATCATTTCTTCCCAAAAACAATCTGGATAATATTTATCATATTGACAACTATGGTGTTAATTTCCCCGGCAATCCTGCAATCACCCTTGGAAGCCAGCTGCGCTTCTCTTCCGGTGCCATCCCCGGCGGCGGTCCGCTTGGCAGCGAAGGCACGATACTGGTCTTGGAGTCCTCTGGAGGTTCGGTGGGAATTGGTAATCATTTAACCAAGCTTGGCGGCACAATGTCGAATCATGCGCTCAATCTCAATGGTCCGAAAGGCACGCTGTCGGTTCTCCGGAATCCTGACCGTCCGGGCGTCGCCCCGGTAGCATTGCGTATTGAGCAAGCTCATACAAATTATGAGTATTGGTGGGCGAGTCCGTTGATCTCGGCAGGGACGCAGAACAGGACATCGTTTGAAGTATTTGCCGGTGGACAGGTGCATATCGGCGAGCGGGATGCGGCTAATCAAAATGCGGATGGTCTCTTCGGGCTCATGAAATGGCAAAAATCGGTAAATGGTTCGATGGTTTCAACGAATAATCCCCATACCTGGGATGCCAAGCTTGTCGTCAAAGGCAAGGCGGTAGTACAGGAATTATTTGTGACGACAACGGCAGATTACTGGGCCGACTATGTATTCGACGACAGTTATGAACTCATGCCGCTTGAAGAAGTGGAGCAGCATATTAAAGCCAATCATCATTTGCCCAATATTCCAAGCGCGCAGCAAATCAGCGAAGACGGCGGCTCAAGCGTGGGTGATATGCAGGTGAAATTACTCCAAAAAGTAGAAGAGCTGACGCTGTATATGATTGAAATGAAGAACGAAAATACAGAGCTGCGCTCGAAAGTTATTTTACTGCAACAACAAGTAAATTCTAAAAATTAATCTATGAAGTATTACCTGATAATTCTTTGCTGCTTACTGATGGTGACCGACGGGTACTCGCAAGACACCGTGAGAATAGATAGTAACCGAACTGCACTTTCCATTCAGCCGTTTGTCGGGCTTGGTGTGTTTAATGGCGGGAGAATCGGTCTGTCGGCTAAACTGAACGAACTAGTTACGATTGAGGCCGGATATGGATTTGATCTTAGGGCTTCCCTTGCGATACTATTATTCTTTATACCCTTCAGTAATGACAGAAAAGCACTATCAGAAGGAATAATTATCACGCCATTTAATGAGAAGCGGCTGTCTCTACTACTGTATAATACATATAACTTCCGAATAGCGGGTTCCAGCTCTATGATGGTATGGCAGGCGATGCTCGGCTGGAGAATAGATACGGGAGAATCAACTGCTTTACGAATGTGTGCAGGATATGCTCAAAAATACATGGGAGAGTTTCCTCGACGTGAGGATAAAGATTGGATAGGTTTAGATTTTGTGCTTACCTACGATGCCTTCAAAGTGTCGAGGTGATTTTATCTGAAGCTGCTTAATCTACAGCAGCTTCAGCGGCTTCAACAATTAACTATTTGAATAATTAAATGTTTAGAAATTATGAAAAAACTGATTTTAATTTTATTTGTGTGGCTTGCCGTCGTGCCATGCTCTGCTCACAAGGAGTGGGTGCATCAGTATATCGTGCAAGAAGCATATCGGTATCTTGCGAAACAAGTGGGTGAGATACCGGTTTTGAGGACGTATGCCGGGATTGATTTTAATGGAATAAATAAGCCACATTGGGGACCTGCAAATGTAGATGTCCCATGGAGCTTGCCGCTAGGAATATCAGTTGGAGCTTGGCGAGAAGATATAAATGACCCGGTTTGGAGATACTCTGGCGGATACACAACTATATCACATTTTTGGAGTGCAGATGATGGTGACGATGCGAAAACACACTTCGCCGGATATTTTACCGAAGATAGTGAGAATGCTTGGGACAAAGCACGTAAATATATGTTTGCTGGTGACCGCTTAAAAGATCTCCCCCGCCCGTTTACCAAGAATACCGGTATTAATTTAGATGGAAAGTATCGTTATTTAAATATTGATGGTAATTGGGAAACTACCTATGCTATTGATGTGGCTTATAATAGTTTATGCGATCTATTGGCAAATCGCAATTCAAATATCACAGCATTTTATTCAAGCGGTTTTTTATGGGAAAGTCAATTAAAACAAACAGTTAGTTTCGGTAGTCAACGATCAAGACTGCTCGGATTTCATGTTTTAGGTCACATCCTGCATCTACTTGCTGACGGGAGCGTACCCGCCCATACTCATGCGGATACTCATATTTGCTCTTGGGAGTATGGTACTGGTAATAATGGAGATACATATGAGCTCGCTATGGGTGACAATCTTACTGGGGACTGCGACGAGCCACATACTTCATTTCATGCTCAAAACTGGACAGCCACAACGGCAGCTAAGCATGGTGGTCTTTTACTTGAAGTTTTTTCTATGCAGGACGAGGATGCTTTGCGATATTTGTTCTATACAATGAACCAACTTGCAAGTCATTTTGGAGACGTAGATGATGAGGGTAATGACAATCTTCCCAACGGTGCTAGTATGTTAGTATCTGCTCGCTACCCTGTGTTGGGTTCGATCGGAGTGTTTCGCAATGACTGGCAAAATGGGACCTCAAGTGCCACATCAAATGTTATAAACTATACCGGTGATGAACTTATGAATTATGCTATAAGAGTATCAGCTACTCTTATGTATTGGGTTGCGGTTAAAGCAGGAATCGTTGAGTGTCCTGAAACGCTTTACCAGCAAAGTCACACCTTTTATGGTGTGAGGACAGCAGCGGAAAATGCAAACTTCAAAGCAGCATCTACAATTATTGCCGGACGCAATGTCAATCCCAACTTGACGAGCTCACAAGGTGATGTAACCGTTGAAAGTGGGACACTTACCTATTTAGCCGGAGATGCAATACAGCTTAAAGATGGCTTTTCTGCAAAAGCAGGATGTGCTTTTCATGCGAAAATTGAAAACGCATGTCCACTTGCAAATTCATGCTTAAATAGTACCATTTCAAATTATGATGGGAATCCAACATTTATCCCCCAAAATACGAACTCCGAGTTTAGTGAATTTACTAAGAAAGGAGATGATCCTACAATACAAGTCTTTAATGATACAGTCCAGAAATTTGTACTTTATATTCCAAATGACGCCGAGGTAACTACATCCGATGATACAACCTTTATTTCTGACTGGTTAAGAACGAAGAATATTCGCAGACCAAATGATACTTCTACAGGTAATGTCCATCTCATTGATGATCCGATTTGGAGTTATGCAGATAGCTTAATTGCATATCGAAGTGTAGACACTGTTGTCGGCGATACTGTGGTCTTATCCTACGATTATCCTTGTGCTATTTATCTCGATAATGTAACCTATAAAATTAAAATTATCAAAAGCGATACGTCCGGAATGGCACGAAATAATGGCAATGACTTCGCCCCACGTATCCATTCTATTTATCCCAATCCTAATTCTGACTATATTGACCTGCAGGTTGACGGTATGGGCAGCGCCGCGACAGTCACCATTTACTCGCAAATGGGTGTGCAATTGTCTGAAACTACCGTCGGAGCATCTGAAAAACTATCAAGAGTCAGCACTTCCGGCTTAGCACCGGGGATGTATATGGCAGTCATCAAGACAGCGAAGGGCAGGACGAGTAAAAATTTTATAGTGAACCGTTAAAACACAGTAACCAGTATTTTTGCATACACTTACTCTCTAGATCTACCTATATTCCACCCCTGCCCTACTTTCGTCAATACGATAAGCCCGTGAGCAAAACTCGCGGGCTTTTTCTTTACATGCTTGGACGGCCACGGGTGCCCGCAGACGAACGCCTGGAATATGCAGAACGGGAACCAAAAATTACAGGTACAACTTTGGGGAAGCGGCACAGCTTTCCCGCCTCACTCGAGCCAGCCCTTTTTCTTGAAAAAGTGGAGCATGTAGCCGCCGATGAGGGCGATAATTCCCCATATCATGAAGTAGCCGTAGTGCCAGTCGAGCTCGGGCATGAATTTAAAATTCATACCGTAAATACTTGATATAAAAGTAAGTGGAAGGAAAATAGTCGATATCACGGTGAGCACTTTCATCACTTGGTTCATACGGTTGGAATTGACCGACAAGTATGCTTCGAGCAGGCCGGCGACATTTTCGCGGTAGGACTCGACGAGGTCGGCTATGCGCACCAAATGATCATAGACATTACGGTAATACACCATTTCTTCGGTCGAGATGAGCGCGAATTCACCGCGGGAAAGGCGATTGAGAATCTCGCGCTGATAGGTGGTGATTTTACGCAGGCGGATGATGCCTTTTTTCAGACTCAGAATCTTGGGAAGGGTTACTGCCTGAAAATTCTGAAAAATACTGACTTCGATCTCATCGAGCTGCTCGTCGAAGTATTCTATCACCGGCGTATAATTATCCACAATTTTATCCACAATGATGTGGAAAAGAAAATCGGGTCCCCGTTGTAAGGTTTGAGGATTCTTCAGACAAAGGCCACGCACATAGTCAATCGCCGTTGAGGATTCATAATGGTGCGTTACCAAAAAATTAGCACCCAAAAATGCATTCATCTGCCGTGTAGGGAAATGCACGCAAAAAGTCGAATCATCATGCGTTTCGTCGATTTCTTCGACCGGCTTATCGACAGGATTGAAAATCACGAACAGACATTCATTATAATCCTCAACCTTCGGATAATGATCACCAATGTGCGGCGATAACCGCTCCCGCTGACAGTCCTCCACCGCTAAATGATGAAAGAGAAAAAAATTCACGAGCAGGGTTTCTTCCTCCTCTTCCGTCGGTGCCTCCAAATCTGCCCAAATAATTGTCTGCGCATACTCGGGCTGATTGCGCAGCATGAAGAGCTCAGGAATGGTCAATTGCCGTATTTTTCCGTTGAATGCTGCATAAAGAGTGGTCATGGCACAAGCCTCGCTTTGTCGAAGTAACTATATTAAATACTAGTATGTTTTACTGATTTACCAAGCCAAATACCATCTATTATCAAATCAAAACAAAAAAGAAAACATGGGCACATTTCTTGGCTTTGTGGGCTAAAAACCGTAATTTTGCAAGTCTAAACTGGAAAGCAGTCGCAAAAATACATGTTTGTTCCACATATATCAACCAAAAACGACGCTCAATATACGTTCGATGCATAGCGACTCTGCCGAGAATCTGTATTTCTTACGCCGTTTTTAAGTAATTAAGGATTTTTTATGTCAGATACGATTGACCAAACGCTGCCGGAAGTCGCCGATGCAATTGCGACTGCAGAGCAAGCACCTGCTCCGACTGCAGTAGCTGCCGCACCTGCTGCACCTGCTCGTAAAAGAATGTCGGTACTCGATATTGCCGAAGGCAATGTTGATCTACCATTTATGGACGATAGTTCGTTCGCGTCGCTCTATGAAAAAACACTTACCAATATCAAGCAAGATGAGTTGATTCGCGGTAAAGTGGTGTCGATGACCAAAGATTCAATTTTTGTTGATATAGGTTTCAAATCATTAGGTGTCGTGCCGAGAGCCGAGTTTATTTCTGCATCCGTTCTCGAAATCGGTGAAGAAATTGACGTATTTGTAGAAACAATCGAAGACAGCACCGGCAAGCTCGTGCTTTCACGCCGCCGTGCAGACTTTATGAAAACATGGGATGATATCATGAACTTGCACAACACGCAAGCGATTGTTCCCGTGCGTATTCTCCGCCGTATTAAAGGTGGTATGGTCGTTGATTTACTTGGAATTGAAGCGTTTTTACCCGGTTCGCAAATCGACATGCGCCCTGTGCGTGACTTCGATGCATGGGTGACGAAAGTCATCGATGTACGCGTGGTAAAAATCAATCATCCGAACGAAAATGTCGTCGTCAGCCACAAAGTACTCCTCGAAGAGCAAATCGCTGAGCAACGCGGCAAAATTCTCGATACTCTCGAAAAAGGTCTTATTCTCGAAGGCACCGTTAAAGCAATCTCTGACTTCGGTATCTTCGTTGACTTGGGCGGCGTCGATGGTTTGGTTCACATTACTGACCTTTCATGGGGTAGAGTTAGCCATCCGTCTGAAATCGTCTCGCTTGATAATGTGGTTAAAGTCGTGGTACTCGACTTTGATAGCGACAAGCGTCGTATCTCCCTCGGTATGAAACAGCTTACACCACATCCATGGGAAACTATCGGCGAGAAATACGAGCCGAAAGCACGCGTCCACGGTAAAGTGGTCAGCCTCACCGATTACGGTGCATTTATCGAAATCGAAAAAGGTGTCGAAGGTCTTATCCACATCAGTGAAATGTCGTGGACACAACACATTAAGCACCCGTCACAAGTCGTATCAATGGGTCAAATCGTCGAAGCAATGGTGCTCAGCATCGACAAGAACGACAAAAAGCTCGCTCTCGGTATGAAGCAGCTTGATCCTGACCCATGGCAAGATCTTCTCGTGAAATATCCTGTTAATTCCGTCCATGACGGTATCGTGCGCAATCTTACGAACTTCGGTTTGTTCGTCGAGCTCGAGCCGGGCGTGGATGGACTTGTCCACATCTCTGACCTCTCGTGGACCAAGAAAATCCGCCATCCGGGCGAATTCACCAAGAAAGGTGATAATTTGAAAGTGATTGTGCTCAGCATCGATGCCGATAATCGTCGTATTGCCCTTGGTCACAAACAAATTACCGACAATCCTTGGGAATTCTTCGCAACCAGATTCCAGGTAGGCGCAGAAACAGAAGGTAAGATTGAACGCATTATCGAAAAAGGCGTGATCGTCGAGCTTCCTGAAGGTGTCGATGGATTCGTACCGGTATCGCAATTATCCTTTGCTCCCGTGAGAAATATCGCTGAATTCTTCCATGTCGGTGATGTATTGCCACTGAGAGTAGTAGAATTCGACAAAGAATCGAAGAAAATCGTTCTCTCAGCCGTCGAAGCTCTCCGCGAAAAAGGTCAGGAAGTGATTGAAGCATACAATGCGGTTCACCCTGTGCCGAACTCCGTGAAATACTCCGGTCAACGTCAGGATGTGGGCTCAATGCCAATCGAAGCTGCCTTCTCTATGGAAGCAGACAGCGCGCCATCAGCACTTGCGAATGCATTTGCTGCTGCCAATGAAGCATCCGAAGCTGCTGCTGAAGTAGCCGAAGCTGCACCTGCGCCGGTCGCCGAAGTCGCTGCTCCTGCAGTCGAAGAAGCTCCTGCTGCCGAAGAAGCTCCTGCTGCTGACGCTGAATAAACAGCCAAGCTCATCAAAATAAAAAGCGATGGATGAAAATCCATCGCTTTTTTTGTGCTTATTTTTGTAGTCGGGCACAGATTACTTGTCTAACTATCATCTACTCTTTCGTAGGAAATTTCCATGAATTCCCTCTTGAACTCTTTGGGTGACTATCTGCTCCCAATTGGAATAATTGCCGGGTCGATACTCGTTGGCCTGCTCCTCCGAGCGATCATCGGTTGGTGGCTCCGGCGTATCACAACACGCTTTCGCTGGCGTAATGCCGCTAAATTTATACCGGTTGTACGCCGTCCGATTCTCTATGCAAGCGTGCTCTTTGGTATCGATGTAGCCCTGCGGTCGGTGACGCTTGCTCCCAAACTCATCCCGTTTGTCGAGCCATGCTTGTGGGCAGGATTTATTCTGATCCTCAGCCAAACCGTTGCTCGGGCGATGGTACTCATTATCCAGGTACGGAGTGAGATTACCGCCCACACTCCCTCCACAACGCTCATCCGAAAAATCACCCAGTTCGGGATTTATTTGATCGGCCTGATAATGATTCTCAACTCCTTTGGGGTGAATATCGCAGCCATTATTGCCGCAATGGGAATCGGTGGCCTCGCACTCGCACTCGCCTTGCAGGATACACTGTCGAATATCTTTGCCGGCGTGTATATTACGCTCGCAGGACAAATACGGGTGGGACATTATATCAAAATCTCTGACGCAAAATTCGTCGAACCCGCCGAAGGATATGTCGAAGATATAAGTTGGCGAACAGCGGTGATTCGACGCCTAGACGGCAATCTCGTCGTCTTACCCAATAATGTACTCTCCCAGGCAACGGTCGTCAATTACTCGCTCCCGGATGCACTCTGCCGCGTAAGTATTAAAGTTTCTGTTGAGTTATCGGTAGAGAACCGCCGTACACAAACGATTCTGTATGACATTCTTGCCGCCCAAACAGACATTTTCGCCAAACCTGAAGTACATTTATTCGAAATTCATGATGCGTCGATTGATTATCTCGTTTTCTTTCTCGTGAAAAATCCCACACTCCAATTTACGAAACGGGATGAAGTCATTCGCACAATCATTGAGCGACTCGAACACGAACAAATCACCCTCAAGGCTATTGTTAATAATAACGTTACCCTCCTCCAGCAGCTCGCCTTCATGCCCAAGGCCGAGCTGCCTCCGGCAGCGGAATGAGAAAATGAAAACAAAAGAAATTAAACCATGCCCGCTATCTCCTGCTCTGTGCCCCCACAATTTGGTAACATTTGTTCAATACTGTATGTGCTAAAACGGAGAAATTATGAAATCAATCCTCCTCCTTGCCGCGCTCCTCTGCCTCGCTCCTTCGGTCGTATTTGCCCAAAAAGACTGTAGCAAAGACTCCAGCGGACTCATCCCACTCATCGATCTGAACGGAAAATCATGGCGGGGTTTTATGGGCGGGCTGTATCCTGACGGAACGAATTTACGTCCGCAAGCTCATAAAAATAAAGCACTTCAGCAAGCACAATCTATCAAGCCATTGGATGCAACCGGCGCACCTTCGTCCAATGGGAAGATCGTATGGATAGGAGTCGGCGCTTCAAACCCACGAACAGAATTCCTGCGTTTTATGGAGCAAATGGATACCTTCGCCCTCAAAAATCCATCGCTCAAGCTTATCAATACCTGCATCGGCGGGCAGGGAATTCAGAAGATGAACAGCCCGACGGACAACTACTGGAAGCAAGCCGAAAAGCAGCTCGCCGACTCCTCTCTCACGAATAAACAGGTACAAGTTGCATGGGTCGAGACCGACAATACCCAAACCGCAGACACCACTTTCCCTCGAGCCCCGCAAATGCTCGCCGATGAATTCCGCATCCTTCTCGTGACCTTGAGACAGCTCTACCCGAATCTCAAAATCTGCTATCTTTCAGCCCGCGCGTACAGCGGATATGCTTCACCCGAGGCAGGCGCGACGGTTGGTAAAGGACTGCTCTTTCCGCGTGATTATCTCAATGGATGGGCAATTAAGTGGTTGATTGAAAAGCAAATTAACGGTGAATCGGGTTATGAATATGACGGCGCTACAGCTCCCCTTCCACTCGCGACTTGGGGCACGTATAATTGGGCAGACGGTTCGGTCAAGCGCAGCGACGGACTCCAATGGCTCTGCGACCTCGACATCGGCGGCGACGGACTCCACCTGAGCGCGGCCGGTGAAATCAAGTCCGGCACGATGATGTACGACTATTTCACCAAAGATGAAACGACGCAACCGTGGATTATCAAGCAGTCAACGTCAGTGGAGGATGAGCCAATCAGAACATCAAGTACTGCAAGTATTTACCCTAATCCTGCGAATACTGAACTGACCATACGCATAGGTGGAAGCAGCACCGAAGCACGGATTATCAATATGCTGGGTCAAACGCTGTGGACGGGCGTAATCGACGGTGCAGTACACATCACAACAGATTCATGGTCACCGGGAATGTATATGGTGATGATGGGTTCAGAACGGGTAAGTATTTCTATTTGCAGGTAGATTCATTCAGCAATGATAATGGCACGCTGATACCGCTGATTTTATATGATGGATTATGATTATAAGATTAGATTAGTTTTTTGAGGAATAATCTATCAACCATCCATCCGCGAACATCATATAAAATCAGCGACATCGGCGTGCCATTCTTCATAAATCAGAGATAAACAACTCCACCATCGGCGAACATCATATAAAATCAGCGACATCGGCGTGCCATTCTTCACCCACACATCAATGCCGGCGAGGCGGCACCGAATCCGGGTATTTCTTTTCAAGAATTTGTTCGTTCATTTTTGCCCAGTCGAGGAGGGTTTTCTTTTGTTCTTCGCTCAGTTTTGCTTCGGAATGAATCCAGAGGTACGAATCGAGCGGCATTTCGCCTTCTTCGATTTGTTCGGCGATTTCACGGAATTTTTTCATTTTTCGGCGAACGGTGTAGGTGTTGAATTCCGAAAAATTGACTTCACGTTTCCCCTCTTTGATGTGGTCACTGAGCCACCATCCGATTGGCTGAATATGCCAGTACCCGGGATTATTGGTATGGTTGGAATGGCAATCGAAGCATGAAGTCTCAAGGATAGTCTTCACGGCGGGAGGCACGCCGACGGCATTTGTTATGTCATTGGATGAATAAGCACTTCCGTCATTTGCGTCCGGACGAAACACTTGAAGAATCACAAACACACCAAGCAGTCCGAGGAAGATTTTTTTCTTCTGCTGACCGAGAAATTGGAGAATATTTTTCATGTTACCACTCCTTAATAATGAAAGAAAACCGACCTAAAATCTATGTACTCACTATCGGCTACGCGCAGCACAATGCTGCTGTCGTACTACCTATCTCACTGCCGAGGGCGACGCCCATTCCATTACACCCGAAGCCCACCGTAATTCGCTCGGTCGGACGGGTCACGACCGGCATTTTGGTCGTGCTGAATCCCATAATTCCTGCCCAGCGTTGCTCTATATTGAAAGGAGTATCGGGCAAAATTACGGAAGTTAATAATTGTTCTAATGTATCTTGAATATTGGAAGTTAACCTAAATTCTGGCGTCTCCTCACCCTCAAAATCTAAGTTCCTCCCACCGCCAAAGAGTACTCTGTCGCCCACATTCCGGAAATAGTAAAATCCTTCGTCAAAATGGAACGCGCCTTTTATCTTCAGATCCTCAATTGGCGCAGTGATAAGCACTTGCCCGCGACCGGGCTTGATGCTGAGTTCCGGCAGAAGGTCTGGAATCAGCGCATTGGTACACACCGCCACATGCGCGGCAGTACAATGGAGCGTTTGCCCTTCGTGCCTGCAGGCCACTTCTACATGACTTCCGGACTCGGTAAGATGTGTCACATTCACTCCTGTTCGTATCTCGATGCCACGTTCCGACGCATAGCGCGTAAGGGCGAGCATCATTTTTCCGGTGTGAATTTGACCTTCAAAGGGATTCTCAACGACTGAATTGACGAGATCAGCATTGAGTCCGAATTGCGCAACTGCTGCAGTATTCACCGAAAATACGTCACGCGAGAAAAGAGGATGAAGGAGAGAATTGACATGGTTAATCTGTTCAATTGCCGATGCCTGCTCGTCGAATAATAGCTCGTAACCGCCATACTGTTCAAACCCTATCGCTTGATCTCCAAGACGGTTACGCAAAATATGCAGTCCGCGCCACCGGCGTTCGATGACTTCAAGAGTAGCATTCTCACCGATGCGTTTGTAGTCCGAAAGAATTTCCGTCAGACTGCCAAAGCAGGCAAAGCCTGCATTTTTCGTACTCGCTCCGCTTGGAAAAATCCCGCGCTCAAGCACAAGAATCGACGCATTCGGCGCACGCTCACGAAGCGAAATAGCAGCCGAGAGCCCGATGATACCACCACCAATGACGATAAAATCACGGTCAAGAAAGCTGTCACGTTCCCAGAAACTGAGGTTGTAGTTGGTCATACATTTCAGATTATCCTGATTAAAAAAAGGGCTCAACGGCAACGGATGTCCGCAAGCCGTCAGCCCTTGAGTATAGCTGTGAGGAGCAAAAATAAACACATGTTATTCATCTTGAATAGGAAGGAAACCTTTTTCATCCAATGATTTAATTATACCTCGAAGCAAGTAATTATTGTCGAATCGAAGAACATACTTTCTTGTTCCTTCGCTTTCAGGAGAAAGCATTTTCTTGTCGATAAGTTTTTTAATTTGCCGTGACACTTCCGAATCGGCTTTACCCACAAAAAACTCTTTTACATCAGCCGCTTGAACTATCTCCTGCTCAACAACCTTCTTCAATATTTTTTCTTCACCGTCTGTAATGTACTTTCTTTCCAAAGAATATTTAAGCGCCGGCAAAAGAATTTCCTTCTTCAAATAATTGTAATCTAGCAGCTTATCAATTTTCTCAATTTCTACTTTCAGCCCTCTGAGCACATACTCAGACCATGCAAGTACTCCTTCATCAGTTCCCGTATCAGCTTCCGATAAATTAGCATAATAATCATTACGATTACTACAGAATACTGCCGTTGGGTTAATAATTCCACCCACATGTACTTTAAAACCTGTCTTTACAAGCATGGCATACGTTAGCAGCCGCACTGTCCTTCCATTCCCATTGCCAAATGGATGAATCCAAACGAAGCGGTGATGTGCAATTGCCGCCTTTAATAAATGATATTTAGGACTGTCTGCTTTATTGATAAAATTAAATAATTCAGACATGTACTCTTCAACTCTAATCCAGTCAGGAGGTTGATGAGATGACTTGTTGATTTTTAGATTAACTTTTCGATAACTACCCGGATTTGCATCTCCTTCACCACGAGGAGCAGGCAACAAACCATCTACAATTATTTTATGTATTTCGCTGATAAATACTCTGTTAATTGGGCTATCCATCACATTGTTTTCAATGAAAATCATTGCTTTTTCAATGTTTTGAATTTCCCGAATACTTGGCTGAACGTTTGTCTCGTCGCTCAGTTTTGTTTCGATATACTCAGCTATTGTAGTATTATTACCCTCAATTCTTGCCGACCCAATACTTTCTAATGTATGGAATATATGCTTCAATTGAAAGAAAACCTTAGGGTGGGTTGAGCCACGTACGTTTTTCTTTCGCAGCGATTCTAAGTCAATAATTAAATCTGTAAGTGACGAGCCAAAGGAGGGTTCAATCAACTTCAAATCATAATGTATAAATTTTGAATCCTGCATATACTAACTTATTGGTATGTGGGCGATAATTTCGGCAAGAGTTTTACGACAACAATTAACAAACACAATTCCAACAATTAACACTACATACAACAACTCCCCTTATTTTTAAGGGGAGTTGTGTTTGATTATCACTACCAACATTTTACAAATGCATATTCAACATTTGCATATTTGCCTGCACTGTATCCTAGAAATTCACCGCTTCGCCCCATGCGCCTGCCGCCGCTTCCATGACTGCTTCCGAGAGAGTCGGGTGCGCGTGGATGGTCTTGAAGATGGTCGGACCCGTTGCTTCGAGAGTGCGGGCAAGTCCTAATTCTGCAATGAGTTCTGTTACGTCCGGACCTATCATGTGCGCGCCTAAGAGTTCGCCGTATTTCGCATCAAAGATTAATTTCACAAAACCGGCTGTCTTACCGATACCATGCGCTTTACCGCTGGCGGTGAATGGAAATTTTCCAATTTTGAGTTCGTACCCTGCCGCTTTTGCCTTCGTCTCGGTCAGACCCAAGCTCGCCACTTGCGGCTGGCAATAGGTACATCCCGGAATATTGGTATAATCAACGCCGTCGGTGTGATGTCCGGCAATGAATTCAGCCGCGACGATTCCTTCGGCCGATGCCTTGTGTGCGAGCCATGGCGGACCTGCCACATCACCGATGGCATAGACGCCTTCGACGTTGGTACGTAAGTGTTTATCGACTTTTATCCAACCGCGTTCCATCGTGATTCCGAGACCTTCGAGTCCGATATTTTCGATATTGCCTTGCACGCCAATTGCTGAGAGGACGAGGTCGGCGGTCAGCGTTTCTTCCGTGCCGTCTTTCTTTTGAATTTTTACTTCAGCGCCGTCGCCTTTAGCTTTGGCGGAAAGCACTTTTGTTTCCGTGAGAATTGTCATGCCCGATTTTTTGAAATTACGTTCTAATTCTTTCGACACATCTTCATCTTCGACGGGCACGATGTGTTTCATCATTTCGATGATTGTGATTTTTGCGCCGTAGGAGTTGTAGAAGTAAGCGAATTCCACGCCGATAGCGCCCGAACCTATAATTATCATCGACTTCGGCATTTGTTGCTGGAGCATTGCCTCGGTGCTTGTGAGCACTTTCACGCGATCGACATCGATTCCGGGGATCATCCGTGAGCGTGCGCCGGTGGCGATGATCACGTTTTTACATTCGATCATGTCGGTCACTGCGCCGGACTCATCGCGTACTTCGACGCTATTTCTCGACTTGACGAATCCATTACCTTTCACGGTCTGCACTTTATTTTTTTTGAAGAGGAAGGAGATACCATTCGACATTTTATCGGCGACGCCGCGGCTGCGTTGGATGACTTTCGGGAAGTCATAGCCGATACCGGTGAGGTTGAATCCATACTCGTCGGCATGGTTGAGGAAGGTCATATATTCGGCATTTTTGAGCAGTGCTTTGCTGGGAATACAACCCCAATTCAAGCACACGCCCCCGAGGCGGTCACGCTCTACGCATATTACTTTCAAGCCAAGCTGCGCCGCACGAATTGCTGCTACATATCCACCTGGGCCGCTACCAACGACCACAATATCACATTGATGAGTGTTCATCTGAAATCCTGATTGAAATTGAAGAAATACCGTCAAATAACTTTACAAATATACGGACTTTTCGCCGGAAAGCAGGTCTTGAAATGCCGGAGATGAGGGCAGAATTACGCGTGTAATTTCATCAGCATTTGCGCTACACTTGCGCCTAATTTTTCGACCGCCGCGTGCTGACGTTCGTCTGATAAATTGCCCTGTTCGGCAAATGCGCCGCCCGACTTGGGAACGGCAATCTGATCCGGCATCACGATAGTACCCATACTTTCAAGCACTAAGCGTAAATGACTCAGCCCGCGAATCCCTCCGAAATATCCGGGCGAGGTCGTCATAATCGCCGCCACTTTTCCCCTGAAAGCCGCTTGTGGCACTTCGCCGGGTTCGGCGCGCGATGCCCAATCAATAGCGTTTTTGAGAATTGCCGTCATGCTCATATTGTACTCGGGCGAGGCGATGAGGAAGCCGTGATGCTCGATCATCAGTCGGCGGAACTCGGAGACAGCCGCAGGAAATTCTTCACCTGCCGGTAAGTCACCGTCATAAAACGGCATAGGATAATCACGAAAATCGATAAGAGTCACCTCAGCGCCGATTTTACGGGCTCCCTCAGCGGCGACCTGCACGAGTTTTTTGTTGTACGAATCGCGCCGAAGACTACCCGAAAACGCGAGAATCTTGATAGGAATTATGCTCATATTGGATGGAATTATGGAATGAAATCATCGTGAGAAGTGGGGGTGACGATTGCGCAGGGAAAAAAATCTTTTGATGGCACGCTGATGGCGCAGATAGTGATGACGTTCGCTGATTTTTACCGTGAATTCTGATTTTATAATTATACGCATGAATATTGGGTTCTGTTCTGCATATTCCAAGCGTCGCCTGCGGGCACCCATTGCCGTCCAAGCCATAAAAAAGCCCTGACAAGTGAGCTAGCCAGGGCGTTACATTTGCTACGCTCCATTCTGCTTTCGTTAATTCATCTCATCACCGTAAACATCCTTGTCACACTCTCGCCACTACTGCGGATTGTCAGATAATACACGCCAATCGCTAAGCCGGATATATCGGCTTGCATGCTTGATGCCGGAACAGATACCACCTCCACGCCAAGAGCGTCGGTGATTGTTGCTCTGCCGTTGGGTACATTCCAGCGGAGGATTTGCTCTGTGGGATTTGGGTAGATAGTAATTTTCGGCTTCTCTTCTTCTTCTTCTTTTATACCTGTATTTGTATCTAAGTGTTTCCTGTAGATAACGGCTTTGCTGTTTGATGCTGAATCATCAAATCTGCACAAAAGAAAGGCCCAACCATCATTTGTAGTAACTGCTGATTTCACATCAGCGGACTTATATTTTTCCCACCCAGATATTTTAACCATTGTCCACGTTTTGCATGAATCTAATGTTGTAAACAAATATCTATTAACTCCAACGATAGGTTCAGTTATACCATACATAACGACAAATCCATTTCGACAATGAGAATATGCAGGAAAAGTATTCGTATATTGTTCTGGTAAAGAATCAAAATATTTATTTTCCGAAGCATAATAAATCCTTGAATAAACATACTGTTTCAATGATTCATCATAGTATCTTTTTTTATCCAAGTCATAGAAATAATTCATACGTAACGCCAGAGGATATTGAGCTGATAAATGCTGATAGTTTGTCCAAGTTTTACCACCATCACCAGTAAATTTATACAAATATCTAACATCGGTACTACCCTGACCATAAGAAGTATACCACACAAGAGAGTCCATTACTTGTAGTTTGCGTCCATCCCCCTTTAATAACCATGAAATAGATTCTACATCAAGATCTTCTGACCAAGTAGTCCCACCGTCAAAGGTAACTACAATGGCAGCGGCTGTATCAACTTCCCCATTAAAATAGGCTACTTTATGGTTCTGAATTGTACATACACCATAATTAGAACTGAAAAAATGTATTGAAAAAATTTTAAAACGGGTATCCTTTAATGCAGTATATGGTAGCGATATCATCTTAAATTTCTTGGCATAGTCGGTTACTTTTATGAGATGAGGAATATAGCTTTTCTCCTGAGCATATATATTCGTATCGATTACTACACTAATAAATCCTTCTGACTGACTATAAAAACTAATGTTATCAATGCTCAGTACCTTCATACTATCAGAAAGTCTCACTTGCTCTTTCTTCCACGTAACTCCTTTATCCATAGTAACTATAAGGGTATCGGGGGGTAAAACAAAATAACCAACATCAGAGATAGGAAAACTCATTTTCTTGGGGAACTCCCTTGTAAAATAACCAATATCAGAATCGGTTTCATATACCTTTTCCCATCCTGAGAGTTCTTGAGCTCTTAGTGGGATTGATAGAAGCAAAGTAATAACTGTAGATAAAATTATACGCAAAACTATCGACTCACTTAAAGTTCAATAAAAATTGTTTTTGATTCTGAGCAATGCCTGCTTCTTTCCAGTCCTGTCCGTTGTTTCCAACTGACCGTCAACACGTACCGATGAAACGCCCGCCCGTAGCTGTACTCTGCATCAATCATCAGTACTGAAAACAAACACAAGTTGTTCACTATAACGACAACAATTTACTAAATCTTTGCTACATACGATAGTTTCGTCAAATCAAGCGCGGCTTTTCTGCGTACGTACAAACGCTTGAATACCGGACTTTTTGATTGGTAATCTATCCTGCAGGCGTTTCAGCGGTAAGAGTTGTCGGGTAATTGGAAACAGCATAGCGAACGGGCGAGCAGCTTGTTGTCTGATGCAGACATGTGTTTATTTGAGTATTTTTGCGAGCGCGAGTGAGAGTTGACAGGTACTTCCCCTCTCGTACACATTCAAGCCATTACTATGTACTCTCAGCCATCTATGGAAGATATATACGATCCTGAATATATTCAACGGCTTTTTAATCGAATGTCCTATTCATACGAAAGAATGAATTTTATTACGTCGTTTGGCTTTTCCGTACTGTGGCGCCGGCAGTTTATTGAGAAAGTAGAGTCCAATTCAAATGAAATAACGATTATCGATTTGCTTTCAGGATTAGGTGAAAATTGGAGTATTTTAACAAAGCAATTCCCTAATGCACAATGTACGGCGTTGGACTTTTCGGAAGAAATGTATAACGCAAGCCAACAAAAGAATTCTCAAAAATTTGGGAATAGGTTTACGGTATTCCATCAAGATATTTTACAGAATACACTTCCCTCGAGCGAGTATGACATCGTCACCTGTGCATTCGGACTGAAGACGTTTAATGAAAAGCAGCTTCATAATGTAGCGATGACTATCAACCGAATTTTAAAACCCGATGGAAAATTCATTTTTATCGAAATATCGAAGCCGAGCAATAAGACATTACTATTCTTCTACAAGCTCTACTTAAGCAAAATCATTCCAATGCTCGGGAAACTATTTCTTGGTAATCCGAGTGATTACAGAATGTTGTGGGAATACACCGATAGATTTGGGAATTCAGAACATGTGCGGGAAATATTTGAACAACATGCCCTAACAGTAACCTTCGATAGTTACTTTTACGGTTGTGCAACAGGTATTAGCGGACAAAAGAAGAACACCACGTAGCTCCAACGCCCGAAAATGTTTGTCTCTATCCTATTCGGTTGGTAGGAAAAAATTGACCCGACACTACCCTAGTTCTCGCTGCTTTTTTCTCGCAACCTTTTATGTACTAGGCAGTTACAAATCACAAAGACATTTAATCATCAATAATAAATACATAGTACGTACTTTTTACAGCAAAAGCACGCTATGATAAACGTTCAAATTCTTATACGTACATCCTCCTCAACCATCATGATTTCAAAACTACTACCCCTATTGTTGGGAATACTTACGGTGAGTACTATCTCATTGGCTCAACAGAATACATCACATACTATTTCCTCACGAATCGAAAAGTACATTGCCGATGTTGAAAAAGCAGGTTTTGCCGGCACCGTGCTCGTCGAACTAAGCGGCAAGAAAGTACTTTCGAAAGGGTGTGGATTACGAAACGCAGAATTTAACCGCAAGAACACACCTCATACTATCTTTGATATTGGTTCCCTCACGAAGCAATTTACCGCATCTGCCATTTTGAAATTAGAAATGCAAGGTAAATTAACCACGTCAGATACCATCACTTCCTACTTTCAGAATGTTCCGGCCGACAAATCTACCATCACCATTCACGACTTATTACGACACCAATCCGGATTGCAAAGTAATGTAGGAGGCGACTACGAGCCAATTCAACCGCAGGCGTTTCTTGACACGGTCATGAAATCACCGCTGTTGTTTAAAGTTGGAACGGAGTTTTCGTATTCAAATATTGGGTATAGTTTGTTAGCCCTTATTATTGAAAAAGTTACCGGGCAGCCCTACGAACAGTACCTCTATGAAAACCTCTGGAAACCATCCAAAATGGAGGAAACCGGCTACAGCAGACCGCGCTTTGACACGACTCAAATAGCAGTTGGTTATGGGAAGAACAATACACTATGGGGCAAGCCAACAGATAAACAATGGAATGGGAGAGCGCCCTACCTTCACTTGCTCGGAAATGGCGGAATACTTTCGACGACCGAGGATATGTTTATCTGGCATAAGGCACTGATGACGGATAGAATTCTGTCGAAGGCAGCGAAGGAAAAACTGTATCATCCTGCCGTCCGAAGCACGGAACAGCATGACGCTATCTATGCGTATGGATGGGATGTAACGAAAACAAAAAGAAATACTTACCGAGTCTGGCACAATGGCACCAACAATATTTTTTATGCAGACTTCATGCGTTTTATTGATGAGAAGACCACGGTGATTGTGATGGCAAATAAATTTTTCAGAGGCGTCGATCAGATGTCCTTTGAAATTGCCAAGATCATTTTTGAAAAGAACTACGAGCCTACGATTCCCAAACCCGACAATGCCACCAATCAGAAATTTTCGCAAGAAATAATTGAGGTTATTTTGAAAGCCGGACTCCAAGATGCTACGCTCATGTATCGCAACAGACCCTCCAACACCGACATTCTGGAGTACCTTTTAAATAGAAGTGGTTATGAATATTTATCAAAGCTCAACTATGATGCGGCGATTGACATTTTTTCGATGAATTGTCTTGCCAATCCTACGTCGTCCAATGCTTATGACAGTCTCGCCGAAGCATATATGAGCAAAGGTGACAAGCCGCTGGCGATCAAGAATTACCGAAAAAGTTTGGAATTAGATCCTTCGAACAGAAATGCAGAGGAAATGATCAAAAAATTAGAGAAGTGAAATTGGTGTGGACTTCTGCGGAGGCAGAATTTTTTTCCGTCACATTGAGCTTGTCGAAATGTTCAAGTACTTGTCAAATTTAAGGTTGCTACTGTCAACAGCACAGCTCACCTGTATCACAAAAAAGGCGGATTCTCATCAGAGAATCCGCCTTTTACTTTGTCGCAAGATTGTAATTTATAACGCTTTAATCAACTCGCGAGCAATCACGATATGTTGAATCTCGGATGTACCTTCGTAGATCTCGGTAATTTTCGCATCGCGAAGCATACGTTCGACATGATACTCGCGTACATAACCGTAACCGCCATGAATTTGAATTGCTTCGAGTGCTACTTCGACTGCTGTTTTGGAGGCGAGTAATTTCGCTTGCGCGGCTTCTTTCACGAAGCGTTCGTGTTTGTCCTTCATCGTGGCAGCGCGGAGAATCATCAGGCGGGATGCTTCGATTTTGACCGACATTTCGGCGAGCTTGAATTGAATTGCCTGTAAATCTGCGATCGGCTTACCGAATGCTTTGCGTTGTGTGGAGTATTCGAGTGCACGTTCGAAGGCGCCTTGCGCGATACCGAGGGCTTGGGCGGCGATACCGATACGGCCGCCGTTGAGCACTTCCATTGCGATGTTGAAGCCACGTCCTGCTTCGCCTAAGATGTTTTCCGGTGGAACAGTTACATTCGTCAGTCCAATCGAACACGTATCGCTTGAGCGGATACCGAGCTTGTCTTCTTTGAGTCCGGGTTCGAATCCTGCGCGGTCACGCTCAACGATAAAGCAGGTGATACCTTTGTGTTTTTTCTCGCGGTCGGTCTGAGCCATCACGAGATAAATATCAGCCGTTGTACCGTTGGTAATCCAGTTTTTCGTGCCGTTAATCACCCAATTTCCATTTTCGAGAGCGGCGCTTGTGTGCTGCTGTGTGGCGTCTGAGCCAGCTTCGGGTTCGGAGAGGCAGAATGCGCCAAGCTTTTCGCCGGTCGCGAGCGGTCGCAGATATTTTTCTTTTTGCTCATCATTACCAAATGACTCAATTGCCCAGCAGACGAGGGAGTTATTGACCGACATTACCACGCCGACGCTTGCATCGACTTTGGAGATTTCTTCCATGGCGATGACGTAGCTGACAGCATCGAGTCCGCTGCCGCCCCAATCGGGCGATACCATCATTCCCATGAAGCCGAGTTCACCGAGTTTTTTGATAATTTCTGTAGGAAATTGAGCGCTTTTGTCACGTTCGATAACGGAGGGCAGGATTTCTTCCTGAGCGAATTGGCGGGCAGTCTGACGGATTAAATCATGAGTTTCGGAGTATTGAAAACTGAGCATATTATTTTCCAAAATGTACAAAAAAACAAGAGATTTTCTACAAAATTGCGGCGATTTCGGCACTCGGCAAAGGAAAATTTACAAATCGTACGGAAGAATCCGCCAAACCGGCATTTAAGCTTTGATTTTTAGGGATTCGTTCCGTAAGTTGTGTTCCGAGAATTATCAACCCTGACTTTTATCCATCATTTGAACCAATTTTAGGTGAGACCATCGCATGAAACGACTTTTTGTACTGACCGTCACCATGTGTTTTTTTGCTGTTCAATTTCTATCGGCGCAGTTCGAAGTTGACGAATTTCGGGAAGGCAATCCGGAAGATCGTGAGCGTTTTTTCTACGAGCAGCGGGCATTTCCTTTTGATACAATTCCTCAGGGCGCGCTTTTGAGCGCGCGCAAAGAGCAGCAGCGCTACTATACGTCCAAGCCGCACGGCGCGCAACTTCTTGCGCAGCAGCCACTTTGGCGTCAGGCAGGTCCGGTAGCAGTCGGCGGCCGCACGCGTTCAATCGTGCATCACCCTACCATCGATGATGTGGTCTATATCGGCGCAGCCAACGGAGGCGTGTGGAAGTCCACCGATGGTGGGGGGCATTGGGTGCCGATTATGGACTTTGAGAATTCCATTGCCATTGGTGCTCTCGCGATAGACAACCGTAATCCGGATGTACTCTATGCGGGAACGGGTGAGTATAATAGCGGGCATTATGGCTATTCCGGAACCGGAATCTACAAATCTACCAATGCCGGTGCCACGTGGCAACCGGTAGGACTATCAAATGTCGAAGGGTTTTCGAAAATATATGTGCATCCGTTGAATTCCGATCTCGTGTTTGCTGCGGCCGTTAATGGCAATTCCGGATTCTATAAGTCCACGAACGGCGGCGCGTCATGGCGGCGAACGTTGAATAACGGGAGTGTATCGGATATCACGATTAACCCTATGGATCAGAATAACATACTGGCAGCTGTCAGTAATGTCGGGATATTCCGTTCGACCGATGGCGGCGAGACCTGGGGCACGAAAGTCAAGCTCCCTTTTTCGTCCGTCGGCAGAATTTCCATTCAGATGTCAGCGTCTGACCCTCAGGTAGTCTATGCTCTCGTCGATCGCCCGGGCACGAGCGGTTCGGTCATACGGTCGAAAGATAACGGGCTTACCTGGCAGACAACTTTTACCGATCCCGGAATATTTAGTTTTCAGGGTGGTAATGGACAGGGCTATTATGATAATTTCATCACTGTCCATCCGACGAAGCCAGCTATTGTAATTATCGGTGGAATGAATCTCTTCCGCAGTGATGATGAAGGAGTCAATTGGACGCAGGTCGGCGGATATAATACCAATGTGCATCCCGATATGCATTGTGGATTTTTCAATCCCATTAATCCCAATATAGTCTATGTCGGCTGTGACGGCGGCATGAATCGCAGTGATGATGGCGGCGAGTCATGGAGTCCGATTAATAACGGGCTCGCCATTACGCAATTTCATGGAAATTTTGCGTTGGATCAGACCAAGCCCAAGGTCATGTACGGTGGCACGCAGGACAATGGCACCGTAAGTAATACTGCTACCAAATGGGGAGAATATTTGGGTGGAGACGGTGGGTTTGCAGCCATTGACAGCAGGAATCCCACTATCATTTATGCCGAGACACAGTCCGGCGGCAGTATGACACGTATTGATACCAAGAATGGTTCGGTCGCGAAAATCAGCGATGGAATTCCGGCAAACGACGATGGAATTTGGGCAGCACCTCTGATTGTTGATCCGAGTACGAATACGCTCTTCAGCGGGCGAAGCGGACTCTATGCCTCGTACAATCAGGGTACCAAATGGGAGAGAATTTCGCCTTTCTTGGGTGGAAAAATCACTGCTATAGCACCCTCTCAGGCGAATCCCGATGTGATTTATGTCGGCACTACTAACGGTGAAGTATGGGTGACGACCGAGGGTGGCGGCGACGCAGCGTCCTGGACATTAATCAACAATAATCTGCCTAAGCGGTATATTACCGATATCGAGCCATCGATAAATGATGAGAAGGTATGTTTCGTAACGCTGTCAGGGTATAATTCCGACCACGTGTATAAGACTTCGAACCTCGGTAAGACCTGGACGAACATCAGTAAAACTCTCCCTAATACCCCGACAAATTGCATGGCAATTCATCCTGATGACGAGAAAATTCTCTTCGTCGGTACCGATGTCGGCGTCTATTGCACCTATACCGGCGGTGAGTCGTGGATACCTCTCGGGACGGGCTTCCCGTCAACATCGGTGATGGATATGCAGTTCTACACCGGCAGCCCAATCGTTCCTAATACCGTCATCCTGCGAGTATCGACGCATGGTCGGTCGATGTGGGAGGTCGATGTACCGAATGATCCCATTATACCGGTCAGTGTCGATGATATGCCGGCAACGGAACATTCTCCTTCTGCTGTGACAGCAGCAATCTATCCCAATCCCGCCACCGGCAGAGCGTACATTTCCTACAATGTACAGCACCCGGATCAGCATATAAAAATTGAGGTTACCGACGTTCTTGGCTCGACCGTCGGCGTTTTGTGCGACCGCACCCTTGCCCATGACGATATGAGCGGAATTGTTCATTTCGACACCGGTTCACTGAGTGCAGGTGTCTATATGGTCGTTATTTCCGTCAACGGCCACTTGTCATTGACCAATAGAATAATAATTACGCACTGATTTTTTACTCGGCTCAATGGCTGCAATACAGAGCTAACAGGCTTTGGGGTTTGATTATTAGCAGTCCTTTGCGTATCTTGTGGTCCCAAAATTATTATAGAAATAGAATTGTTATTATCCTATCATTATGGAGTATTGTTATGAAGTCATTTTTTCTGCTGTTTGCCGCAGCACTTATCCTGACAAGCGGGCAAATCTTTGCACAGCGAGATGTTGAAGAGCAGCGCGAGGGTAATCCCGCGGACCGTGAGCGGGCTTTTTTCGAGCCGCGAGCTTTTCCCTTTGGTAAAATTCCCGAAGGAGCTCTTACCAAAGCCCGCGAGGAGCAGCGTAAATTCTATACCTCTAAAAAAAGCGGTGCTCAATTACTGGCTCAGCAGCCGCAATGGAGACAGGTCGGACCATTTGATGTCGGCGGCCGTACCCGCAGTATCGTTCATCACCCCACCAAAGATGGCCTCGTCTATATAGGCGCAGCGAACGGTGGAGTATGGAAGACTACCAATAGTGGTGGTAAATGGGAACCAATCATGGACTTCGAAAATTCAATCTCGATGGGGTGCGTTGCTATTGACACCAAGAACCCGGACGTTCTCTATGCTGCTACCGGCGAATTATCGAGCGGCCATTATGGCTACTCCGGCGCCGGGGTCTTTAAGTCAACCGACGGCGGTGCCACCTGGAAGCTTACCGGTCTGGCCAATGTCGGTGGATTTTCAAAAATTTATGTCCATCCGCTCAATTCCAACCTCATTTATGCCGGCGGTGTGTACTCCAATTCCGGCTTTTACAAATCGACTGATGGTGGAGTTACGTGGACTCGCACACTCAATCTCGGCAGTGTTTCCGATATCAGTATTAATCCTAAAGACCCGAATGATGTGATTGTTGCCGTGAGCGGCGTAGGTATTTACCGTTCTTCCGACGGTGGTGAAACCTGGGGCGACAAGAAAGACATCACCTACGATGGAGTGGGGAGAATCTCTGTGCAGATGGCGCCGTCGGATCCTAAAATAGTCTATGCACTCGTCGATCGCGCCGTGCCGAACAGTACTGCCGCCGGTGCTATTATCCGCTCTACCGATAATGGTGAAACCTGGACCGAAGTCTATACCGATGCCGATATTTTCGGCAGCAATAGTCAGGGTTCGTACGATAACTTTATTGCCATCCACCCTACCAATCCCAAGATTGTGCTCGCCGGTGGAGTGAATTTATTCCGTACGGACGATAGCGGTGCCAATTGGACACTCGTTGCCGGCTATGGTACCAATACTCACCCCGATATGCATTGTGCATGTTTTAGCCCTATTAATCCCAATACCGTCTATATGGGTTGTGACGGCGGAATGAATGTCAGTGATGACGCCGGTGAGACATGGTACACGATTAATAACGGTCTTGCTGTCACGCAGTTCCATGGAAATTTTGCTATGGATCAGACGAAGCCGAAAGTACTTTACGGCGGCACACAGGACAACGGAACAATGAGTAATTCAGCCACCCGGTGGGGTGAAATTGCAGGGGGTGACGGCGGTTTTACGGCTATTGATGCCAAAAACCCGAATATCGTCTATGCTGAAACTCAAGAAGCATCTGTCATGGTAAAAGTCGATGTCAAAAACGGTACCGCCTCGCAAATCGGCACATCCATTACAAATGATCCCGGTCTCTGGGCATCAGTGCTCGTCGTCGATCCCGGTACCAATACCCTCTTCAGCGGTCGCAGTACCCTCTATGCCTCCTATAATCAAGGCGCCAAATGGGATAAAGTATCGCCGCGCCTCAAGTCCAGAATCTCTATGGTCGCGGCTTCACAAGCCAATCCGGATATTATCTATATTGGTAGTGAGCGAGGTGAACTTCTGGTCACCAATCAAGGGGGCGGCCAAGAAGCCGACGCTTGGATGACCGTTAATACCAATGGGTTACCTACCCGCTATGTTTCTGATATCGAGCCGTCGGCCAATGATGAAAACACCTGCTATGTCACACTCTCAGGGTTTAGCTCGGCTCACGTGTTCAAAACAACAGACCTCGGTAAGACCTGGAAAGATATCGGTAAAAATTTGCCGGACGTCCCGACGAACTGCCTTGCCATTCATCCTGACGATGAGAAAATAATCTTCGTAGGGACCGATATCGGTGTCTATGGCACTTATAACGGCGGTGAATCATGGTTCCCCCTCGGTACCGGCTTCCCGAGCACATCCGTCATGGACCTTCAATTCTATACCGGTACTCCTGCCGTTCCCAATACAGTCACTCTCCGTGCTTCAACGCATGGCCGCGCACTGTGGGAGGTCGATGTTCCGACTGAAGTAATTACAGCTCAAGAGATTACCTCGCCTGTTGGTGGTGAACAATACCTCACCGGCACCACACGCCATCTCTCCTGGTATGGCTTCACCCCTCCGGTCAAAGTAGAATATTCTATCAATAACGGTCAGAACTGGTCGCTCATAACCGACAATCTCACCGGTGATTACCTCGAATGGGCAGTACCTACGCGCAACACACAATACGCCCGCATCAGAGTCTCCTCGTTGACGAATCCCAATGAAACACGGACCTCCCGCACCTTTACAATAGGTCAGATTCAAATCGGTTCGGTGCTTAACACCGTGACGGTGCCTTTCTTCCCGTATGGCCTTGCTTACGATGGCAAGGGTTCACTCTGGGCCACAAGCTTCTACGAGCGGAAAGCCTATCGTATCAACTCTACGACCTACAGTGTCGAGCGTGTCATTGATTGCGATACCCTCTGCACCGATTTAACGCTTGACCGTGCGACGGGATTGCTGTATATTCATAAATTAGCGGATATTACCGGTGGCGGTGGTCTGATTATCGTCATGGATACCAATGGCACCGTACAGCGTACGATGCCGAGCCCTGCCAAGAACTACCCGGTCGGCCTCGAATTAGTCGATGGCAAGCTCCTCGTCGGTGATCGTGACGGTAAGCGGATCCTCTATACCGTCGATCCTGAGACGGGTGCTACACTTTCGTCCGTGGCGAACCCCTATCAGGTGGCCGCCGGACCTCGTTGCTTATGCTATGACGGTAAGCAATTTGTGTATCAGACCGGATACGGCTCCTCACAGTATAATATTAAAATTGACAAAAATAATCTCGGTAAAGAAATCACTCGTATGGAGCTCAACTACAATGGCAATCCTATTAATGCCCGAGCTATTGAGTATGATCCACGGGACAAGAATTTCTGGATATCGGATCCATTTAATGGTATTATCTACAAGCTCGCCGGCTTCGAGACCGTCGTCGGTGTCGATGAGCCGACTCCGTCAGTGACGGCAACAGAGTCTCTCTCGGCCTCCATTTATCCGAATCCGACAAGTGGCGCTGCCTTTATTTCTTATGAGCTCAATCGTCCGGTCAGCCATTTGAAAGTCGAGATTACGAATTTACTCGGTGAATCACTTGGCACTTTATTTGACAATTCTGTCTCCGGCGCCGATGCTCATGGCATCCTTCGCTTCGAAACAGCAGACCTGGCCAATGGCGTTTACTCCGTAATTTTTACGCTTGACGGCACCGAACGTATTGCGCAGAAAGTGGTCATTGCACACTAATGCTCTACTCTACCCTACTGCCGGACATAGCATTATCCGTGCAGGGTTCGGCAGTAGGTATAGAGAGTTAATTATTTGAATATACGGTAGATATACTATTATGCGCCGCCAGAAACATCGTCACAATGAAGAAGAGGCAGCCGGAGCTGACAGGTATTTGTTGACATACGCCGATTTGATTACCCTACTCCTCGGTCTCTTTGTGATTCTTTATGCCTCGGCGCAGGTCGATAGCGGAAAATACAAGGAATTTTCGGCAGCAATGACGGATTATTTTAAGCCAACAGGCGATAAGCAGCCACACAGCGACAAAATTCTCCCCGGTACCGATGGCATTCCGCAGCCGATTTTGCCGAAAGCGCCGCAGAAAACTATTGATCAAATTACGCTCGAAGTAGAGCGTACATTGCTCACAGAAATCAACAATGGACTCGTGAAAGCCGAGCGTACTCCCGACGGCCTGAAGCTTGCTTTACCGGAAGCACTACTGTTTACGTCGGGTAAAGCCGATATTCAGCCCCGGGCTCTTGCAGTACTCGACTCAATTGCCGCAATTTTTGTGGGAATTGACAAGCAAATCAGCGTCGATGGGTTCACTGATAGTATTCCGATCCGAACGTTTCAGTTCGAGTCGAATTGGCATCTGTCCTCCGAACGTGCTATGAATATAGGATATTACCTACTGCAGCGCGGCGTGCCGGAGCGGTATTTTTCTATTCGAGGATTCGGAGCTACAAAAGCAATCGCGACCAATACTACCGCCGAAGGTCGAGCCAAGAACCGGCGAGTGGAAATTATCATATCCGATTTGCCGCGTACGACCCCGTCGTCCGAGGGCTATATTTCAGACTCAGTCAAGAGTACAACGTACTAAACTATAATGATGAGAAATTTTATCAACTTCATGGAGAACAATTATGCAGGATGCATCTGTCCCTACCGCACGCTCAATCGCTACGCCTGACTTTGGTGATGTAGCTATCGAGAGCAAACATGTCTTTACCTTCCCCGAAGGTCTCTTAGGATTCCCCGAATTACAAGAATTTATCCTCGTCAGCGAAGAAGCTACGGCCCCCTTCCGCTGGCTGCTGTCCGTTAAAAACCCTGCTATTGGGTTCCCACTGCTCAGTCCATGGTATGTCGATGTCGAATTCTCACCGAATTTTACCTATGACCTCGATACAAGCTCGCTCTTTGTGATTGTGACCCTTCTCGACGAACAGAAGCGCATGACCGCCAATATGAAAGCGCCGATTGTGCTCAATGTCGAACGGCAGACGGGTGAACAAATCATACTCCCCGGCGACAGCTATTCTACGCAGCATATTATCGAGAGTACGACGCCGCGCCCGCAGCCGGAGAATGTACCGCAGCTAGATAAGGTGCGCACAATCTTTACCGCTCAATTCGGTACGATCGAAGTAGCAGACAGCCAGATTATACATTTTCAAGATGGACTTCTGGGTTTCTCGAATTTATTGAATTTTATCATCATTAGCGACGAAGAGACCGCGCCGTTTAAATGGCTGGTATCCCTGGATCAGCCCTCCATCGGCTTCCCGATGCTCAGCCCCTGGCTCCTCGACACCAATTATGATCTTCGCGAGGCATTTAATCCTGCCTACTCGGCTGCTTTCGTTGTCGTAACGCTCGGCACGGAGATGACTGCCAATATGAAAGCACCGGTGATTATCAATGTGAACAATCAAACAGGTGAGCAGAGAATACTGTCCTCGGACAAATATTCTCCGACATTCGCTATTACTAATAAAAAATAGGAATTACTCACTTTTTTGGAGATAATGTTATGCTGGTACTTTCGCGCAAAGTGGGTGAAATAATCACCGTTGGGAATTCCATTACCATTACCGTTGTCGGTAATGACCGCGGCATCATTCGCTTAGGAATCGATGCACCCCGCGATATTCCCGTTCATCGTAAAGAAGTCTATGATAAAATCATCGAAATGAATCGTCAGGCAGCGCAGACGAAAGTCTCCGCGCTCAAGCATGCCATCAGTGGACTCGACTTGCTGGCCGCCGGCGCCGAGAACACGCTCAATACCGATAAATTAGAGCTGGTCAACCAAGCGAGTGGTGAATAACGACACAATCTCATTCAAGGAATACAATGACTGAAATACCTGTACTTATTATAGATGACGATATCTGGATGCAGAGAATCCTCTCGAAAATTATTTCGAGTTTCGGATTCATTCCCTACGTCGCCTCCAATGGATATGATGGCATTGCCCTCGCTGTCGAGCACCGCCCCGCACTTATTATGCTGGATGTACTCATGCCCGAGATTTCGGGACATCAGACTCTGAGAGTACTCAAGCATATTCATGTTACCAAAGAAATTCCAATCGTTATGGTAACGGCAATTTCGGATATCGAAAATATCGGGCTTGCTATCAAGGCAGGTGCCGCAGGCTTTGTCGGGAAACCGTTTACCCGCGCTACGATTTATGACAAAATCCGTGATGTCGTCAACAAAGACATTATTTCTCAGGCGAGTCTCAGAGCACAGGCCGATGATTTTGGCGGAGATACCAAGTCTGCCGGTACCGAAAGCAGAGCATATACTCCCACCGCCGTTTCAGATGGCAGCGGAGGAGGAGATAGCGGATATGATGCTACCGGCAAGTCAAGTGCCATGCCACAGCAGATTCTCCCCAAAACATACAAAGAAGAAGACAAGAAAAACATCGAAGCGATCAAAGAATTATTACTCAAACCCAGACGGTAGAATACTCCCGAACGCAGTATGTATGTCTTTGAAAATACTTCTCCGAATGATGGCAGCACGCGCGCACCCGTCGAAGCGCATACTCCTGCCGAACTTCAAAAAAGAATCATACGAACGCATCATGCTTTTGAAGAATGGTCGCGCGCGGACATGACACTTCGTGCCCGCTTCCTTCATACCATTGCAGACTTGCTCATCGCACGAGCCCATGACCTCGCTGCTCTCATGGCTCTTGAAATGGGCAAGCCGCTCGCCCAAGGCAAAGCAGAAGCCGAAAAATGCGCCCTCGCCTGCCGGTATTTTGCTGATCATGCCGCACAAATGCTCGCGGATGAACACATTCCGACAGAATTTATCCAAAGCTACGTTTCTTACCGTCCACTCGGCACAGTACTCGCGATTATGCCGTGGAATTTCCCGCTGTGGCAGGTGTTCCGCTTCGCCGCACCGGCGCTTATGGCCGGAAATGCCGTTCTCCTCAAGCATGCGCCCAATACCTTCGGCTGCGCGCAGGCAATTGAACAACTCATTCTGGATGCCGGACTTCCTTCAGGTTTACTGACCAATATTTACGCCGAAGTGCGGCATATTCCTGCCGTCATGCGCAGTCCATTTGTCCACGCTGTGACCTTTACCGGCAGCACGAAAGCCGGTATGTCGGTCGCCAAAAATGCAGGCGCCGCGCTCAAAAAATCGGTGCTTGAGCTCGGCGGAAGCGATGCGTATCTGATACTCGAGGATGCCGATATCGAGCAGGCGGTCGAGTCCTGCGTTACCTCACGGTGTATTAACTCCGGGCAAAGCTGCATCGCCGCCAAACGCTTTATTGTGCCACGAACAATTCTGAACCAAGTGGAAGAAGTCTTCTTCCAAAAGCTGAGCGCGAAACGCTTCGGTAGTCCATTCGACCCTACAACCGACCTCGGACCACTCGCCCGGCATGACCTGCGCGATGCCCTTCATTCTCAAGTGGAGCGCTCCATCGCTGCCGGCGCGAAACTCTTGCTTGGCGGCACACTTCCCGATCATCCGGGTGCGTTTTATCCGCCGACATTGCTGACCAATGTGGCGCCGTCGATGCCCGCTTATCACGAAGAACTCTTCGGTCCGGCTGCTGCAATTATCCCGGCCGACAGTGAAGCGGACGCCATTCGCATCGCCAATGATAGTGTCTATGGTCTTGGTGCTGCTGTATTTACGCGGGATGTTGCGCGTGGTGAAGTCATCGTCCGCTCGCTCATCAATGCCGGTACATGTTATGTCAACGATTATGTGAAGTCCGATGTGCGCCTGCCGTTCGGCGGGATAAAGCATTCGGGTTTTGGCCGCGAACTCTCCACCCTCGGGATTCGTGAATTTGTAAATGCTAAGACTGTTTGTGTTCGGTGAATTATTAACGCAAAAGGCGCTATGGCGCAAAAGATCGCAAGATCGACTTATTTCAGTTTCTTGCAACTCATAATTCACAACTCGCAGCTAACCAACTTAAATATAAATAACTTACGACTTGCAACTTACAACTTGCAACTTACAACTTACGACTTAAGGACTACCTCCATGAAACGCGCAACCTCCATCGGCGGAATCTTCTTCAAAAGCAAAGACCCGCAAAAAATGAATGAATGGTATCACAAGCATTTAGGACTCGAGACCGATGCCTATGGAAGTAATTTCGAGTGGCGGCAGGCCGATAATCCCGAGAAAAAGGGCTTTACCTTGTGGGCGCCGTTTAAAGAATCGACCGAGTATTTTCAGCCGTCAGAGAAAGATTTTATGATAAATTTTCGGGTAGAAAATCTCGATGCATTACTCGACGAACTCAAAAAAGAAGGCATTGAGCAAGTCGGCGAAACGCAGATCTTTGAGTATGGGAAATTCGCTCATATTCTTGATCTTGAAGGAAATAAAGTCGAGCTCTGGGAACCGGTCGATGAAGAATACGAAAAAATTCTCGAGTCAACGACCAAGTAAATCCCACCTTCACGAACTGACTTCATTCTTCAATAATTACGAGCAGATAGCACAGACTATCTGCCCTTTTTTTGTCTTCTACCACCCTCCAACACATTAATGAACCATAATATCACCAAAATACTCACGTAATACTATGCGCGTAATTTGCGTTTGAAATTGGGATAACGTCCATCATAAACGCACATACATGCTCCAAACTCCCCGTATCCTCTTTATCTGCGGTTCGCTCAATCAGACCACGATGATGCACAAAATCGCGCAACAGGTACCCGAATTCGAGCATTTTTTCACTCCCTATTATTCTGATGGTTTTATTGACATTCTCGCGCGGAACGGACTCCTCGATTTTTCGATTCTCGGTGGTGAATTTCGCCGGCAAACGGAAGAATATCTCCATAATAATTCCCTTTCCATTGACTACCGCGGCGCAGCGCACACCTACGATCTCGTTCTCACCTGCTGCGACTTGCTTGTACCGAAAAACATTCGTACCAAACGACTTATTCTCGTTCAGGAGGGCATGACCGACCCCGAGAACATGGCCTATTATCTCGTGAAATGGCTCAAACTTCCCCGGTATGTAGCAAGCACCTCCACGACCGGCCTCTCGGATGCATATAATGTATTTTGTGTGGCATCCGAGGGCTATCGCGAACATTTCATCCGAAAAGGTGTCAAGTCACACAAGCTTGTCGTGACCGGCATTCCAAATTTTGATAACTGCGCCGAATGGCTCACCAATGACTTCCCGTATAAAAATTACGTGCTCGTCGCCACAAGCGACTCCCGGGAAACCTTCAAGCTCGAGAATCGCCGTAAATTTATCGAGCAGGCAGTGGCAATTGCCGCCGGACGTCCGCTCATTTTCAAGCTTCACCCGAATGAACTCGTTGACCGCGCCACCGCCGAAATCAACCGCTACGCACCCGGCGCACTTGTCATACCACGGGGAAATATCAACCCTATGATTGCCAATTGCGACACACTTATCACGCGCTTTTCAACGGTTGTCTATGTGGGAATTGCCCTCGGCAAGGAAGTCTATTCTGAATTTAACCTTGATAGTTTACACAAGCTTGCGCCAATTCAGAACGGCGGAACGTCGGCTGCGAATATCGCTGCTGTCTGCAGAGATTTGTTCTACCGTACAAGCGTGCATCCGTCTCGGACGCCTGAGCGAACATTGATCGACTCCCTCATTCAATCGCCGACCCTAGCACCGATGGTACGCCTCTTTTCCAAGGAGAAATACGCATCATGAAAATTCTCGTCGTCGTACAAGCTAGGTGTTCCTCGACTCGCCTTCCCGGCAAAGTACTTCTTGAAGCAGCCGGTAAACCATTATTAATTCATCAGTTAGAGCGCATGTCGCGGGCTTCTATTCCATGGAAAACAATCGTTGCCACAACCACTGACAGCAGTGATGATTCGATTGTAACGCTCTGTGAAGCTTACAATTACGAAGTATTTCGCGGACATCCCACCGACCTTCTCGACCGCCATTATCACGCAGCGCTTGCTTTTGGGGCCGATGTCATTGTCAAAATTCCGTCCGATTGTCCGCTGATTGACCCCGAAATTATTGATACCGTTCTGCAATTCTACCTGGCTCATCCGAACGCGTACGACTATGTTTCCAATCTTCATCCTGCCACATTTCCTGATGGTAATGACGTGGAAGTCGTTCCGCTTGAAGTACTTCACGCGGCTTGGTTTCATGCAGACAAGCCCTTCGAACGTGAACATACCACGCCCTATATCTGGGATAATCCGTCGAAATTCTACATCGGCAATGTCACCTGCGCAGGACGGAAAAATTACTCGATGACCCACCGCTGGACGCTCGATTATCCCGAGGATTATGACTTTATCCGCACGGTATATGAGCATCTTTACCCATCGAATCCCGAGTTTACGATGCAGGATATTCTGCTGCTTCTCAGCGAGCATCCCGACATCGCGGCAATCAATGCGCATCTCGCCGGCGTGAATTGGTATCGCCATCATCTGAGAGAATTACGAACAATTTCACCGCGTGCGACAAAAAAAATCAATGATGTAGAAGTACATGCTCCTCAAGAACAACAATAATATCTCTATGATTATACTTCATTTACGTACTCTATTATGATGACTCCCGACCTGCAGAAGGATATCGCTTTCCGTGTGCGCGAACATTGCATCCGCATGGCCACCCGCGGTGGATGTTTTATCGGCGCTTCGCTTTCGTGCGCTGATGTACTTGTGTATTTATACACGAATTTTCTGGCAATTACTCCTGAAAATCTTAGTGACCCGGAGCGTGACTATCTCTTTCTCTCTAAAGGACATGACGTGCCAGCGCTCTACGGCACGCTCGCCGAACTCGGCTTTATTAGTCCTGAACGCCTCGCGAATCACCTGTTAACGAGTGATGATGTGTACTGGCATCCGAACCGCAACATTCCCGGCGTGGAATTTTACTCCGGCAGCTTAGGACATTTACTTTCTGTGGCAATTGGCGTGGCGCTCGACTGCAAAATACGCGGCACTGCCAATAAAATCGTAGTGATTTTGGGCGATGGCGAACTGAATGAAGGCAGCATTTGGGAAGGATTATTAGTCGCGCAAGCCCATAATTTAGATAATCTTATCGTGGTTGTCGATCGAAATGAATTTCAGGCGAATATCCGAACAGAAGAGCTGATCCCGCTCGAACCTCTCGCCGATAAATTCCGCACTTTCGGTTGGACCGTGCGCGCGGCCGATGGACATAATTTCGACGACTTGCACGATACCTTTTCCTCGATTCCGGTCGATGGCGGCAAGCCGAATGCGGTGATTGCTCACACGGTCAGAGGTAAGGGCACGCCGAGTATCGAAGCGCGCGCTGACCGCTGGTTTGCTAATTTTACTGCCGATGAAATCACCCAATTACTGGCTGAACTCCACGGCGGACGATTGGCTGAACTAACTTCCGAAACCCTTATCGTACGGTAACTTATGAACTACGAAACACTTCTCTATAATCTCATCGAACGTGACGAGCGCTACCTCGTGCTCACGGCAGAAAACCGTGCGGCGATTCGCAATTTACCGGGGAAAATCGGGAATCGATTTATTGATGTCGGTATCGCCGAGCAAACGATGATAGGCGCGGCAGCCGGACTCGCCCTTCGCGGTAGAGTGCCGATTACGCATGCACTTGCGGCATTTTTGACGATGCGGGCATTTGAATTTATCCGCACGGATGTTGGTATTTCCGGTTTGCCGGTGAAGCTTGTCGGCGGAGTGGCCGGTTTTCTCTCGGAGGCCAATGGTCCCACGCATCAGGCAATTGAAGATGTGTCGATTATGCGCGGGATTCCGCCGATGGGTGTGTTTTGTCCTGCCGATGAAGAGGATATGCTCATCGGTTTAGAACAAATTTTGGAGAGTTCGCAGCCATTTTATATCCGCTATACCAATCTCCCGCCGGCAGTTACGCATTCGCGTGATTTTGCGATTGGCGAGGCGGAGTTAATTTCTGAGGGTAGTGATGTGTGTATTCTCGTCTATGGTACATTGCTTCGCGAGGCGATTTCGGCGGCGTCGATTCTTGCCGAACATGGTATTTCCACGCGCATTCTCAATATGCGCACGCTCAAGCCGATTGACAGTGACGCGATTCTCGGGAGTGTGAATTGGTGCGAACTCACCGTTACGCTCGAAGATCATTTCCTCATTGGCGGGTTGTATTCGATAGTTGCGGAAGTACTGCTCAAGCATAAAATCGCTGCCGATGTGCTCCCGATAGCTCTCGAAAATCGCTGGTTCAAGACCGCACTGTTGCAGGATGTTCTGGAATATGAAGGATTTACCGGCAGGGCGATCGCAATGAAGATTATTCATGAATTACAGAAATAATTCATTTTCGACGTAGAATTTCAGTTTTAACGCAAAGAACGCAAAGAGTACACAAAGTTCGCAGAGAAGAGACGATGCTCATGCCACGCGTTCTTTGACTATTGAAATAATCGTTTGAAAAATAAAACCCTTAGCGAACTTTGCGCAACCTTTGCACGCTTTGCGGTAAAAAATGCGCACTACTACTGATGTGGTAACTCAAATTCCGAAGGAAAGATTTTATGTCAAAACACAAAGACAACGATTACCCTAAAATCAAAAAATCCAAGCGCTTACTTGAGCGTGCAGAATTTCTCATCCCCGCCGGTACACAAACACTCGCCAAGGGAATGAGCCAATACTCGCGCGGCGTGGCACCGTCCTTCATTGAGCGCGGGAAGGGGTCGCATGTGTGGGATGTTGACGGCAACGAATACATCGACTACACAATGGGCGTTGGACCGATTTCCCTCGGATACTGTTACCCCGCTGTCGATACGGCAATTAAAGCTCAGCTTCAGGACGGCATTACGTTTTCACTCGTTCACCCGCTGGAAGTCGAAGTAGCAGAAGCACTTCACGAAATCATTCCCAATGCTGAAAGCATTCGCTTCAGCAAAACAGGGTGCGATGTGACGTCGGCAGCAGTGCGACTGGCGCGGGCATTTACCGGCAAAAACACGATTCTCTGCTGCGGCTATCATGGCTGGCATGACTGGTATATCGGCACGACGGACCGGAATAAAGGAATCCCTGCCGAGACACAAGCAATGACCTATACTTTTCAATATAATGATGTTAGCTCGGTTTTGGATGCAATTGACGACGACACGGCGGCGATTATCCTCGAACCAATGGTCTTCGAAGTGCCGAAGGATAATTTCCTGCATAGGCTTCGGGATATCTGCACCGAACGTGGAATTCTACTCATTTTCGATGAAATGTGGACAGGATTTCGGCTTTCCGTCGGCGGCGCGCAGGAATATTTTGGCGTGAAGTCAGACCTCGCCTGCTTTTCCAAAGCCGTCGCTAATGGCATGCCTCTCTCGATACTTACGGGTAGAAAAGATGTGATGAAGCTGCTCGAACATGATGTATTTTTCTATACCACCTTCGGCGGAGAAGCGCTTTCACTTGCGGCTGCTCTCGCCACGATTCACGTGCTTCGGGAGAAGAATGTTCCTGCATTTCTTGCATCCCAAGGCGATAAATTACTCCATGGATATAATGAAATTTGTGAAGATTTCGGTATTACCTTCACCCGCTGCGTCGGACTCGGCTGCCGGTCGATGGTGCAATTTGATGCAACCGGATTGGTGACAGCGCTCGAGATGAAGACCTATATGCAGCAGGAACTTCTGCGCTACGGAATACTCTGGACGGGTTTTCACAATATGTGCTATTCCCATACAGATAAGGATATTAAGAATACACTAGCCGCGTATCGGAAAATTCTCCCGCAATTAAAAAAACACATTGACCTCGGAACCCTGCTCGATCATCTCCACGGTGATACGCTCAAACCGGTCTTCCGCAAGACGAGTAATTTCAACACGAAACCTAAGCAAACGGTATGAACAAACTCTTCAGTCTCTCCGGCAAAACAGCAATCGTCACCGGCGCATTGGGTTTGATTGGAATCGAACATTGCAAGGCGCTCCACAGCGCCGGCGCGCAGGTCGTGGTGGCTGATTTGAACGAGGAACGCTGCCGTGAATTCGCCGCTTCCTTAGGTGAAAATACGCTCGGCGTGAGTGTGGACGTAACGTCGAAAGAATCAATAACTACTTTACGGGACAAAATATTATATAATTTCAACCGAATCGATATCCTCGTCAATAATGCCGCAATGAACGATATGGTGGAGAATCCGCTTGGCGGCCCGGAAAGTTCGAAATTCGAAGACTATCCACTCGAATTATGGCGCAGGGTGATGGATGTGAATGTCACGGGAATGTTCCTCTGTTCGCAGATTCTCGGCGCTGAAATGGCGCGCCAGGGCAAGGGAAGTATTATCAATATTGCATCGACTTACGGCATCGTCGCGCCGGACCAATCCATTTATCAATTACCGGATGGCACGCAAGCATTTTATAAATCAGCGGTTTATCCGACGTCTAAAGGTGCGGTTCTGTCATTTACCCGTTTTCTTGCCACGTACTGGGGGAAGTCGGCAGTACGGGTAAATGCATTATCGCCGGGCGGAGTAGAGAATGGTCAACCTGATTATTTCAAAGATAATTACGCCCGCAAAACACCTCTCGGCAGAATGGCAGGTTCCTCCGATTATCAAGGAGCGCTTGTCTTTCTGGCAAGTGACGCATCGCAGTATATGACCGGCGCAAATCTCGTCGTCGATGGAGGGTGGACGGCGTGGTGAGAATTAAAATGAGTGGGTTTAAAATAATAATTTTCAGTAAAATCATAGACTTATTCCATCGCCCTAAATCCCCTTCGTTTGCTTCGCAAACATTTTCCCCTTTATCAAGGGGACGTTTTGAATCTTTGACCTCTTGAAAAAGGGGTCGCCTTCTTAGGCGGGGGATTGGCAAGTGGATACAACTGTCATTGTAATCGAGAACGAACAGTTTTAGGTTGTCGGGTTCTCAGAATAAAAGGTAGTATAAGTACAAAGCACGCGTCGATTCTTCGGTCGAAGATTCCCTCAGAATGACAGGTAAGGTAAGAAACAGGCAGATTAATTATCTACATTACACACATCGCAACTTCTTTACAAACAAAGGATAAACACATGTCAGAAACAGTACAGATCGGCAACAAAACCGTCGGGAAAAATCAACCGATTTATGTGATTGCAGAGATTGGTATCAACCACAACGGTTCGGTCGAAGTTGCTAAAAAAATGATTGACGGCGCCTATATCGCCGGCTGCCATGCCGTGAAATTCCAGAAGCGCACGCCAGAACTCTGCGTGCCGAAAGACCAATGGCATATCGAACGTGATACGCCGTGGGGACGCATGACGTATATCGATTACCGGTATAAAGTAGAATTCGATTACAGCGAATATGATGAAATCGACCGCTACTGTAAGCAAAAGGGAATTCAATGGTTTGCTTCATGTTGGGATGAACAGGCCGTCGAGTTTATCGAACAATTCGATACGCCATGCTACAAAGCTGCCTCTGCCTCACTCACCGATCATAAACTCCTCAATGCGATGATTTCCACCGGCAAGCCGCTTATCATCTCGACCGGAATGTCCACAATGGATGAAATCGATGCCGCCGTTGAGGAAATAGGCACAGAAAATCTACTTATCGCACATTCAACAAGCGCGTATCCGTGTAAGGTAGAAGAACTTAACCTCAAAATGATTCATACTCTCGGACAGATATACGACACTCCCATCGGTTACTCGGGTCATGAAACCGGACTCGCCACGACCTGGGCAGCGGTCGCCCTCGGTGCGACATTTGTCGAACGCCATATCACGCTCGACCGTGCAATGTGGGGCACCGACCAGGCGGCATCGGTAGAAATTGGCGGGCTCATGCGCCTTGTGTCGAATATCAGAGACGTTGAAAAAGCGATGGGCGACGGCGTTAAGCGGTTGTATGATAGTGAGTTGTCTTCGCGGGCGAAATTACGACGCGTGGTGTAATTCCGATATGAATTTAAAAGTAGCGTATTTATCAAAAACCAAAATGCTGTCATTCTGAACCCTTCTTAGGGTGAAGAATCGAAACTGGCTGAACGGTAATGCTCTTACGTTATCATCAAGTTTCGATTCTTCAGTCGAAGACTCCTTATCAATGACAGTTTTATAACCTGTTCTTTTTATATGACTTGCATTTGTTGAGTGAGAATGAGTTTCCCACAGAGTTTCACAGAGTTTTTCACAGAGTTCACAGCGGAATACTGCTGTGTGAGACTCTGTGAGCATACCCAGTGTAACCCTGTGGGAGGAATTCTTCCGACTGCGTATAGCGAAAATCCTCTTTTGCAAGTATTTGCTGTGTCATGACTTGCTTTTTTTAAAGTTTTTAATTCCATCTTCAGAATGACATACTTTTTAATCAATTTTCGTATTACAAACAAAAGCAGCAGTATATGCACTCCGAAGATATACTAGAACTAGAAGATATACAAGCAGGTTATGACGACGACATTGCCGAATTCGAACCCATCAATTCGTCCATTACCGCCGTGGACACACTCATCATTTCGGATGTGCATTTGGGTTCGGAAGTGGCACGTTCCAAGCCATTACTCCGCACGCTGATGTCGCATTCCTTCCGGCGGTTAATTCTCAATGGAGATATCTTTGACGACTTGAATTTCAAGCGTTTAGGCAAGAATGACTGGAAGGTGCTCTCGCATATCCGCAAGCTTTCGCATCCCAAGCGCGGGTGCGAGGTGATTTGGATTATTGGCAATCACGACAGCGCCGCCGAGGTACTCTCGCATTTCCTTGGTGTGGAAGTAGTGGAGGAGTATTTGTGGGAATTTCAGGGTAAGAAGTACTACGCCACGCACGGACACCAATTCGACCGTTTTGTGACCAAGAATGTGAGAATTACCCATATCGCTAATGCGTGCTATCTCCTTATTCAAAAACTCGATACCAAGAATCAACGCTTCAGCCGCTGGGTGAAGCGGACGAGTAAAAAGTTCATTGGCGTTTCGAATACAACCGCGAAAAGTGCCATCAAACTCGCCAAGAAAAAGGGCGCCGACTATATTTTTTGCGGTCATACGCACCGTCCTGCCCAACAATCCGCCTCCGGTATCACCTACATCAACAGCGGCTGCTGGACGGATAAACCTGCCACGTTTGTGACGATTGATGAGGTGAGTGGAGTGAGGATACGGGAGGTGGAGTAACTTCATAACTACTAGCTTTCATTTTGACTTCGCTCAATGTCCGGCTAGTGGTATTTTTTCAACGCAAAGGCGCAGAGATGCAGAGAATTCTTTGCGTTCTCTGCGTCTTTGCGTTAAAAAATTACCTGTTGTGCCGTTAGAGTTGCTATAATGCATCGTGAAATTCTACGACCACAAAATTTGTCAGAGAACCTCGATATTCAATACTTCACAAAAGCCACACACATCCGCCGGCCACTCTCAAGCTGGAGGATAACGTTGTAGAGTCCGGTGGATAATCTGCCGGTTTCCATGGGAATATACAACGTTGAATAGAATTCTCGACTGTCTTGCGTGTGATACACCAAACGCCCTAACACATCAACCACTTCCACCGACCGCACGGCTCGCTCTGTATCCGAAAAACCACGGAGAATAAGTGATGATTGATTGTAGGTAATGGTTTGCTGTTGGGACTCGTTGCGAACTTCCTCCTCAACTCCGACAACAGTGCACGGTTTATCCCATGACGCTCGTGGCGGCGCAACATAAAGTGTATCCCCAATTACGGCAACGGAATGCGGCGAGAATCCTTTCGGTGTGGGAATATGATACCATGTTTTTGCAGAATCAGGCGAGGTAAAGAGGGAGTCGTTGAGAACGAGAAGAAGGTGGCTTTTGTAGCTGGTGAATGCATGACCGTATTCCTCACGCCATCCCGATTTGTTTGTGGGCAATGTAATCATTGAATCTCCTTGTACTGCAAGGACTACGTTATATTCATTCTGAAAACGTTTTACGAAATAGAATGTAATATCACCCATGAAAGTAGCGCCTGAGGTTTCATGATACTCTATTTTCAATCCTGGTGGATTTGACCAAGATTTGCCATTATTTGAACTATATTTGAGATAAGTTCCTGCAACATCATCATTTTGGTGTTGAAAGATTAGTATGGAATCTTTCCAGAGTAAAGAGTATATATCTCCATACGTATTTGCTACATGACGGCTTTTTCTTCCATAAAGTCCGCCTACATCGTAAACAGTATCCATCGGGCTGCCGATCATATCGGTAGCGTAATATAATTCATCGTTGTGAAACACTAGTGAGGTAATTCTGTGATCGACATAATAAAATGTATCGGTACCTGAACGTGTTTTACTTATAAATCCAACATCACCACCCCAACCGACCATTGTCCACGTTCTACCTCTATCTGCTGAATATCCATATTGTTCATGCAGTCCCATCGCACTCTGCACGCCCCAAAGCGTATCATTGTGCACAATAATCGTGTGGATACAATTTCCCTGAAGAATTTTAACCGGAAGGTTGAGTTGTGCCGAGGCGATGATGGCTGTGCCGGTGAATGCTATAAAAAGCAGGAACAAGAAGCGCATGTGAAATCCTTGTATATGGTTGATAAATCGTGTGATACTATTGTGACAAATATAGGGAATAATCCTTACCTTTCTACCTCTTCCTCCCCACAAACACCCGCTTTTTCGGGCGTGTTTTCTCCAAGCGCAAAGCCAATTTCCAATCAGGTCTTACTTAAGTTTCACCCCATACTTATCAAATACACTTTGAACATGTATCTTGACAAAATCTCCTGGGTGTTGTTGGAAAAAATTGATTATTTCGTTTTTTATATCTTTGTGCTTTAACCAATGTACTACCATCAGGAGTACCTCCGCTTCGACAGAAGAACTTAATTTTTGTGCATCACGTAATGATTCCTCTGCCTTATTATATTCAGCTAAGGCAATATATGATTCTGCTATTTTAATTCTATTTAATCTACTGGGGATTGGATTAGTATCTATTGATAAGATATACTCGTAGCTCTTTATTGCATCCTTGAACTTCCTTAAATTTAACAGTACATCAGCATAATCACTAAGATAAATAACGTCATTAGGATATTTAATAACTAATGGTTTAAGAATCTTCTCAACTATATGATAATTACCAGCTTGATTTTCAAGCTCAACCAGAAATAGTACAGGTTCGAGAAAATTAGAATCAATGTTGATCGCTTTTTGTAAGAAAATTCGCGCTTCCGCTGGATTATTTTTCTTAATCCATAATAATCCCTCTACTGAATATTTTCTTGAAGGATCATATTCCTCAGGAATGATGCTTAATAAGTGCGAGGCTTTATCCACTAGCTTATTATCGTATGGTACGTTTATTAAAGAAGAGCGTGCCCATGCAAGTAGTACCCGAGGATTCCCCGGGCTGATTTCAAGAGCTTCAGAAAAATAGTGGTCAGATAATTCAAGCCAGTTATCTATTCCAAGAGAACTGCCCTGAGCTAATATCTCGGCATAGTACATTCTACATAACCAATTGATTCTGCGATTATCTTTAGCAATACTTTCACTTAATTTTTGTAATCCAGCTTTAAAATCATATGAATTACAAACATAAAAATTAGCTATTTCAGCTAAAACAAAAGTACTAGGATTAGGAATAGATTTCATCAACCGTTCGGCTAAAGGAAAATGCGTCGGCTCTTCCATAAGCAGATTAATTTTCCGAGCCAATAAATAATCCGACTCCGGGTAGCTATGCAATAAAGAGTCCAATTCGCCCTCGGATATTAACAAATTATCGATAACTCCTTTGTCAAGTTTGACTCGTAATGAATCGGGAATTTCATTGGGCATTGGCATGGCGATCAGTGTCTTACTTGCTAATAGTAAAAGGGATAGAACAACATATACTCTATATAGTTTGAACATTGTATTGCCTCATTATAAGAAACTTCAAGTGATGAAATGTTGAAAATTACAAAGCAAAAATATGCGTTACTCCTATTTCTTCCTCCCCACAAACACCCGCTTTTTCGGGCGTGTTTTCTCCCAGCGCCATGCCGGTAAGTAATAATCTTTATTCTTGCCTTCCATCATTCGTTCGGGAATATTCTCGCCATTGACACCGCCGAGCCAGCGGATGATTTCCGGCTTGCTGTTTTCCATTGTAATGCGAATGCTGTCGGCGCTGTGCCGTGCCGCACCGTCGGGCGCAGTCTCTTTCATAAGGAAATACAGACTCTTCGCCTCGCCCCGCGCGAAGACCTCGCGCAGGGTGTCGAGTTCGACAGCGATCGTAATCGCCGCACCCGAGAGCTGATTGACCCTATCAGCATGCAGCGAATCATCCTGCGAAGCCGAGAAAGCATTAGCAAATGCTTCGATTTTTTTAAGTTTTTTCAGTGGCACATAAACATTGATAGAATCAGCACTTAACTGCGTGGAATCATACCACACAACCGGCTTGCCGCGCAGGAGAATCTTCTCGTCGCTGTTGCCATAGAGAACGGTATCGGCGCGGGCTGAGAGTCCGCCGCGTACGACTTCGACCTGTCCGGTGGCGATATAGCGTTCATTTTTGCCGCGATACGACTCCATCACAACCGAGGAAATCGTCATTGTATCCGGTTTTTTGGCGGCGGTATCTTTTCGGGTAAGCAGTGAATCGGGTTTTGAAATGTTCGGTTGATTCGTGGATAATTTCAATGAATCGTTGGATGAATTCAATGAATCTTTAGGAGGTGCAACGGTATCAATTTGAAAGAGAATCGGATGTCCCGTTACCCTGGAATAATACTTCGACGGATAATTCTCGGCTGAATCGCCCACAATAAATGCTTTAGAATACTTGGCTTGCATGAGTACATTCCCGGATGCGAAGCTGTTTTCGGTGGAGCGGTGATATTCGATGGTATCCGCATCGATGGCGAGGGAGTCGTCTTCAGCGCGAACATTGCCATAAAAATTAGCAATTGCAGAAATAGTTGAATAGCGTCCGGCGCGGGCGGTGAGTGTGGTCTTACGATCGACGATTTTGACGCCTTCATTGCCGGTGGCAATTCTCGTATTACCATCGTAGTTAGCGCTCGGACCGGAGAGCGTGACCGTGCCTTGGATGACTTTCACATTGCCAATCATGACCACACGATTCTCGGCCAAGTATTGCGTCGCGCGATTGCAACGTAGCGTTACATTTCCTTGCTCAATATGGACATTACCGACGAGTTCGCGAATGAGGATGCCGGTGGTATCGGACCCCGAGAGGAGATCAGCGTGGCGTACGTAAATTGGCTCTCCTCCGGTGGTTGTGCCGCCGGAGGATTGCGCAGAAAGAGAGAGAGCCGAGAGGAGTAGAATTATTGAAGCAATAATTTTCATGGTGGGAGCTCAATAATTCTTTGTACTACATAGGGTTAATGTCCGACGAGTTCTTTATAGGCATCAACCGTCAAGAGCGCGTCGAGTTCGGACGGGTCAGACATTTCTACTTTAATGATCCATCCTTCACCGTAGGCGTCATTATTGACTTGTTCGGGTGAGTCGTTGAGTCCGCGGTTCACGTCCACCACTTTACCGCTAATCGGCGCAAAGAGGTCAGCAACGGTTTTGACGGCTTCGATCGAACCGAATGATTCACCGGCGGTAACGCTTGTAATTGAGTCTGACACATCAAGATACACCACATCGCCGAGCTCGCCTTGAGCGTGGTCTGTGACACCGATAGTACCGATATTTCCTTCAACGCGAACCCATTCGTGGTCGGTTGTATATTTTAAATCTGCTGGGAAGTTCATGTTTTTGCTCCTGTTTTTGGATTTTTATAAAATTGAATTGCTGTTGTAATAGTTCTTTCGGTTTCCATTTTCGTCCGTTCGGTTCTAGCAACCGGTCGGACTGGAAATTCATCCATTAGGGACATCTTACACACCATAAGAACGGTGCCCAGATAGAGTTTGACAGTCTTGACCATTGCCTCGCTGCCATCCCGCCTGCGACGGTAATCTGCTCGCTCCCCGCACGCGTCTTAGATATCTGATGCCTGATAAAGACAGACTCATCGGCTATGAGAACACGGATGGTTTTCTTGAGATTACATAATTTTCAGATATTCGGCTACCGCAGCTTTTCCGAGTTCGTTGACATACGAGTCATACGATCGAGCAAACTCATGCGGATGCCCCCAATGGAACAGTTGATTGTTCTTAAAAACAAAAAAATAATCCCCGTTACAGAAGCCGCTTTTGTATTCTTGTCCTCTAAATTCATAAACCAAAATATCAATTTTAGCAGTAGACTCAGATGGTAATGCTATTTGAAATCTACTTTTGGGCGTGGCGTAATATGTGAGCTCTTCGATCGACATTCCCTTCTTCAGATTACCGAATGAGGAGCTATCATAGAACGTAGTGCTACAAGATGCTAATAAGGTAACCAAAGCGAAACACACTACAATAACTATTTCTTTCTTCATAGTGAATATATCCTCGATAAAGCTATTGGATTGTTATCTGGATTGTTATCTGGATTGTTAATTGGATTGCCACTTGTCATGATTTAATTTAATATAATTACCAATTTGTACTACCATTTTATCTTCAGAAACAAGTAATTCCTTCAAAAATCCCCAATAAATTACTTTGTCATCTCCTGAATATATGAAATAATATTCCTCTGCTGCAGGTACCCATTTATAAGCTTTATCACTATTTGGATTATATGATGAACCATTGGTCGAATTTCCATAGTTAATGACTTCTTGTAGCCCGGCCCTCAAATAATACATTTCTATCGAAAATTGCGTACCGTTAGCTGAAAAAGATTCTGTTCTCACCGGTTCTCGATTATTAATCATTGTATGCACCTCTTTACTCGAAGCACCTCTCGTTATCTTCATGAACGAATTGAGTAGTATCGTTTTTTGACCGCATGATTGAAATAATATGGCAAAAAAAGCTAGTAGTATTATCTTGCGTTCCATATACAGATTATGCTGAATTCAAGTCACTAATGCAACTTTAGTGTTAGACAAATTTATCGCTAAATATTCATCAGGAGATAAAAATTTAGTTTTTTTGTGGATGATGGTTGAACTTATCCTAGACTGCCTGTATTTGCTCCTGTAATAGCTCTTTCGGCTTCTGTAGTGCCTGATATTTTTATTACTTTTCCCGTCTGTCCGAGTGTTCCCACCGAACGTAAATACTTGCCGATAAAGCATCTGTATGGTTATGGAAGTGTTTACACTTTCCCCGTGCTGTTATCTTTATTCGAATAGTATTCCTGTTTCAAGTATATTTCCTCAAGCCACATATATTCACCACAAGACGTTTCATAGGTAAGTATTTACGACCGGTTGTAGCAACCGGTCGGACAGGAAGACTTAAGACTTACCACTTAACGACTTACCACTTAACGACTAAAAAACCTCACTCCTTCCAATCATGCGTATCCAAGTACTTCGTCGTGAAATTACCGGAAATGAAGTCCGGATTATCCATCATTTTGCGATGGAATGGAATTGTCGTATTGATACCTTCGATGATAAATTCATCGAGCGCGCGGCGCATTTTAGCAATTGCTTCATCGCGGGTGGGCGCAAACGTTATGAGTTTTGCAACTAATGAATCATAGAACGGCGGGATTGCATATCCTTGATAAATATGGGAATCGACGCGCACGCCGTGTCCGCCCGGGAAATGCAGACTTGTAATCATCCCCGGTGAGGGGCGGAAATTATTATACGGATCTTCAGCATTAATTCTGCATTCAATTGCATGATGCTGCGGTGGAATCGAGACGAGTGACAGCGGCAGGCCGGACGCCACGCGAAGCTGTTCTTTGACAAGATCGACATCGACCGATTCTTCCGTCACCGGATGCTCGACCTGAATCCGCGTATTCATTTCCATAAAATAGAACTTCCGGTGCTTATCGACCAAGAATTCAATCGTGCCGGCTCCTTCGTAATTCACTGCTTTGACTGCCTTTATTGCTGCCTCGCCCATTGCGGCGCGGAGTTCGGGAGTCATGATTGTCGATGGCGCTTCTTCAATGAGCTTTTGATGCCGGCGTTGAATCGAGCAGTCACGTTCATTGAGGTGTACGGCGTTGCCGAATTGATCGCCGAAGACCTGAATCTCGATATGGCGCGGCTCTTCGACAAATTTTTCGAGATACACACCCGAATTACCGAATGCTGCCTCGGCTTCATTGCGTGCCATTGCGTAGAGATTTTCAATTTCGTCGGGGGTGGCCACGTAGCGCATACCTTTCCCTCCACCGCCTGCAACTGCTTTTATCATAACCGGATAGCCGATTTCACTTGCTAGCGACACTGCTTCTTCCACTGTTTCCACGGTGCCTTCGCTTCCGGGAATAACGGGCACACCGGCTGCGCGCATGGTTTCTTTGGCGACTGATTTATTCCCCATACGAGCAATTGAGTCGGGAGTAGGTCCGATGAATTTGATCCCTACTTCGCGGCAAATCTCGGCAAACACATCATTTTCGGCTAAGAATCCGTAGCCGGGATGAATGGCATCGGCGCCGGTGACGAGGGCGGCTGAGATGATGGAATTGATTTTGAGGTAACTTTCTTTACCGGCCGGCGGGCCGATACAGACTGCTTCATCGGCGAAGCGGACGTGGAGGGAAGTTTTATCGGCGGTAGAATAGACGGCCACCGTTTTGATGCCCAATTCGCGGCAAGCGCGGATAATTCGGAGGGCAATTTCACTTCGATTGGCAATGAGTACTTTTTTTATCATACGGTTAGCTCAAAGTTGAATGAGAAACATCGGCTGATGATATTCGACCGGCTGACCATTTTCGACGAGTACTTTGATCACGGTGCCGGTGACATCGCTTTCAATTTCATTCATCAGCTTCATCGCTTCGACGATGCAGAGCGTTTTGCCGACGGTCACGGTATCACCGACCTGTACATACGCCGGAGCGTCCGGTGAGGATGAGCGATAGAATGTGCCGACAATCGGCGAGAGAATCTGATGGGTATTGGCAGCAGGCGCAGGTGCCGGTGCTTCGGCCTTGGCTGCAGGAGCAGCAGGCGCAGGTGCCGGTGCTTCGAGTGCTACCGTATGTGCCGGTGTATGGGGATGAGAATACGGCGGCTGGAAATAATGGTGCGCCGACGGTGGGGCTGCGTGGTGAATTTCATTAGAACGCCGTGACACGGATACTTTTACGCCGTTTTCTTCTACACTGAGCTCTGTTGCCGAGCTTTCATCAAAAATTTTCAGTAATTGCTGAACGTATTGTAAGTCCATTGTATCTCCTCAGTTTGAGAAAAATAAAAAAGCGTGCTTCCTCATTATTCTATGTAGAAACACGCTTGAACATTGTATTTACTATCTTACTCCTTTACTCGTTCCATATAGCTTGAGGTACGAGTATCAATGCGGAGTAAATCACCTTCGTTGACAAAAATCGGCACGCCGATAATTGCACCTGTTTCGAGAGTTGCGGGCTTGAGCACATTGGTCGCTGTATCACCGCGGAGCCCCGGCTCGGTGCTGACGACGCGGAGATTGACATGTGTAGGGATTTCTACTGAGAGAACGGTCATGTCGTTCAATGCAAGCTGTGCTTCTTGTCCTTCTTTCATGAATTTCGCAGCATCACCGACGATATCGGCATCAACGGGAATTTGGTCGTAGGTATCAACATCCATAAACATAAAGCTTTCGCCATCTTTGTAGAGATATTGATAATTTTTTCTGTCCACGCGGACGAACTCAATCGTTTCGCCGGAGCGGAAACGGTTTTCGAGTAATTTACCGGTGCGCATGTTCCGCATTTTCACTTGGTAGAATGCGCGGAGGTTACCCGGAGTGCGGTGCTCGGATTCCAAGACTGTGCATAAGTCATTGTTAAATTTAATTACTGCACCAATTCGTAAGTCTGCTGTCGTTGCCATGAGAGTCTTAAATATGAAACATTTTGGAGAGGTCTCGAGCGGATTCGAACCGCTGTAGGGACTTTTGCAGAGTCCTGCCCAGCCACTAGGCGACGAGACCATATTCACAATTTTCAACAATTGGGAACGCAAAAATAGGGCTGTAGAGCCGAAATTCCAAACATTAACTTTCAGAGCTCAAAGAAAGTATCAAATTTCTCCGGATGATTGTTCGGAATTTCTTGAAAGCGAGCACGTTGTGGTGGAAGGGGAATCTCAACTACTCCTCCACTCACCCGGACAAAAAAAATCCCCGCCTCAACGAAGCGGGGATTGTTAAGGGAATACATCTGCGTACGATTATTTTGTAATCGTAATCATTTGTGATGTACTGTATTGGCCGGATACCATACGGCAGGAGTACACGCCTGCAGGGATATTGGCAATACCCATACGTGCCTGATAATCACCTGCGTTGAGTACTTTATCCATCAATACTGCGACACGCTCTCCGAGAGTATTATAGAGCTCAAATGTCGTGTGTGATGTGAGTCCTACACTGTAATCAATCGTGATTACATTATTGCTCGACGGATTCGGACTGATTGCCGTCAGTGCATATTTCGAACCCGACGGTGTCACAAGGCGTGCATTGATAAAGCAACCTTCGATGGATAATTGATCGCCGGTGCTCTTTGGCAATACACAGCTTGCTCGGTTCGGCACCTGTACATTGAGACCTACCGGATAGAATATCGTGTCGGCCAGCAATGTCTGGAATTTCAGTTCTGCAATTGGTCCGGCTGCCGGAATTGCGAAGCTACCGCTTGCACTCAGCACCAGCTTGTAATTGGCACCCGAGCCAACGGTCGTACCCGTAGTCGGTGTGAATTTCCATGCTTGATTGACTGCGTATGCTCCTACAAAAGAAGCACTTTCGAATTTCAGATATTTCTCGTGATAAGGGATTTCGGCCACAAAGTCCATCATAGCTGCATCGGTAAAGTCACCGCTGACGGCCGAGAGAACAAAGGTTTTGTCCGTACCAGGATTAATCGATTTAGCGCCATTTGCTGTAAGCGAGAATTCGACCGGAACGATTTTTCCGATACCGTCTAAGCGAGCTGTGCGCTGCGCTAATGGGAAGTTGACCGTATCAGCATTGCTGTAAATCAATACCTGAGCGCTAAATGGACGGTTCGCATTCGGTACAAACTGCACAGGAATGGCCTCTACGCCCTTTGGCTTAATAATGAGCGGTAATGTCGGGAATTTCAGCAAGAAATTAGCAGCATCCGGTCCGACTAACGCATAATTATCAATAATTAAATTAGCAGTACCGGGATTGGTAATCACAAAATTACCACCGGGTGCATCACAGGTCATTACCACTCCGAAGTCTTTCGGACCTACGGTAATTTCCGGGAAATTGGTCACAATTTGATAGCCAACGCCTACGACATCGACCGAATTAGAAACCGTCGGATCGACTTCCGGCCCCGGGGCAGCATCGGAGGTCATGTCGATGGTAATCTTACGCTGACCAACTGCCAAAGGAGCAAATGTCACAGGGAATACCATCGAATCTGCTTTAGGTACGATAAATGTCGCCGGAAGCGGCTGTGTGAACGTAAAGTCTGCTGTATTACCTCCGGCACGAATGCCAAATGTTTTCACATTCAGCGGTGCTGAAGTACTTGGATTGCGCACGATGACCGATCCGGGAGTACCGTATGTATTGCCAACCAATGTACTATCCGGGAAGACCCAGCCGGTAGGAGCAATTTTTGGCAAGATACCGATACCGTCGAGAGTACCTTCGATTTGCGGTACGACTTCTCTGAATTCCGGAATAATGGAGTTGTGATGTGTCGCTTCACCGGACGGTGTATAGACCACATCAAAGACGACCTTTGTTTGGTTGTTGGCGCGAAGCAGGAACGGAGCAGTAGCACTGAATGTGCTTTGCGTCGTTGCTTTAAAGTTCGGATCACTCGGGTTGCTGTAATGCCAGCCGACAAGATTCAAGTCGGATGTACCAAGATTTGATACTTCAATTGTTGCTTTATTGTCCGTCAGTACACGGCGTTCTTTCCAGTCATAGCTGGTAATCTTCGGACCTGGCGCTTTGCCTTGACCTATCCATGTGGATACTTCATTGCAATTGACACCGGCACCATCTGTCAGGAATGTAACTTTGAGGGTATCGATGTTCAGCGTTGTAGGAGCGTAGCCGATAGAGGTAAAGAGTACTTCTTTGCCGGGAGCGACACGGAATGGGAATTTAGGTGTTTCATTATCGACAAAGAATGGCGGAGCTACATCTTTAATACCGGTCACGGTCAGCGTATCGGTACCTTTATTACGGATATACAATGCCCGACCCACGACTTCTTTGCGTACTGTATCACCGACGGCGGTCGTAGCAGCCAGCCATAAGGGTTCGACATCAGCACAAGGCAGCACACCGCGGCCTTTTACCGGGAAAGAAAAGAGGGCGCATTCTGTCTCGACAAGTATAGAATCGATATCGAGTTGATTATCATCTTCTTCCTTCAATCCCTCTTTGACCGGAGTGTAGTCGATGACGATATCATGCGTACCAAGCGGCTGCATTGTAATTTCCGGCGGAATCTCTCCACTCTTAATGAGATATTCTTTTTTCTTGAGAAGCGTTAATTTCTTTACTTTTACTGCTTTATTGTTCGGATTTTTGAGCTGAACAGTTAATTCCTTCGTCGTGCCGATACGTACCGAGCGGAAATGAACGATACTCGGGTCTAGCACGAGTTTATCGACCACATAGCTCACCGTATCGAGTGTGTAATTGCCGGCTCTATCCATTACGATAAAGACAGCGAATGCATCTTTAGTCTTGTCTTTGACAAGCAAGTCAAATTCAAATTCCGTTACCTTGGGCAGTGGAATAATCGTAGATGCTGTCTTGAATTTCAGTTCATAGTTATAGCTGAGCGAATCGATAAGCGATATATCAAATATCCCTTGATCAATCTGTACGGTATCCGGCGGGGTACCGAAATTCCGCACTTCAGTCGCTTTGTATTTATAATCACCACACTCTGTCGTATAGGTCAATACCGGTGGTAATGTATCTAAATCTTCGAGCGAACGGGTAGCAAGAGCAGCTGGCCATGTGTAGCCGTTAAAGCTACCGAAACCATAGACATACCCCCCAAATTTTGTATCACTGGTCACAAAGTGCGGACCGGGCGACATAAATTTAAAGCCCCAATACAGGTTCGTCGTTGGGATTCTGTTGAGAAGAAGCTGAGGATAGGATTTATAGACACTGTCACCATCAATGACCAGCGACTTAAGCTTACGAGAAGTGGTATCGGTAGGATCGCCTTCGACGACATAATTAAACCAGTTGTTGATAAATGCAGGATTCGACGGAGTTTGGAAGAGCGTTCCTTTGAGATACTGCTCATACGGCGTGACGACCACCATGTCAGGGTCGAAGTTATCACCTCTGTCCCAATTGGCTGAATACTGATACTGCATCAGAAAGACCGGCTTATCGGCTTCCCAGACAGACACACCGCGAATACCTTCAATTGCGCCTCTGCCGGCCCATTCGTTGAAGTCTTCGTAGAATTCACCGTCATTGAGCTTACCGTTCCGTTGGCCCAACAGCTGGCCGCTCATTTTATCATAGTATTTCATCGACCAGGTGGTATTATTCTTCGAACCAACAATACGGAAGAAATCGCCGTGATTGTCGCGAATAAATTCAAGATTCACATATTTTTTACCCCACGCGGATACCGGAGGTACCATTTCCACCATGTGATCGCGACCGTTTTGACTGTTTTGAGGGAGGAGCGTACGCTCATGGTAGGAAATCACGCCAATCGGCTTATCAGCATGAATTTTCGTGCCGGTCAGGTCAAATGTACCAATGGTCGTCGCATCGCCAACGACATTATACACTTGCCCCTTGTCGAGAGTAAACTGAAGGACGTCACCAATTTTTGAACCGCTACGGGTCTTTGCAAAAAGCTTTCCTCTTCCTTTCAGATTAATCGTGACCGCTGTTTTATCTTCTGATGCAACAACGATAAACCCTGCACCAAGAGGACGGTATTCATTGAAGTCATAATACGCACAGTGGATATAATCGGTGCCCCACGAACTGATAGGAAGACCTAAATAACCGTCCGACGTCACTTCCTTACCATTAAGGCAATACACCGAAATCGGCTTGTCGGCAAAGATGTGAATACCGCGGTTGTCAGGCGTCTGACTCGATACAATTTCCCAGTCAAAGTTGGCCGTCGCATTCTTGGTAGTAAATGTCGCTACCTCCAATGCTTTGATTTTTTTGGTAGCAATAAACCCCGCACCAGGCACTTCGAGCGTGACAATGGTATTGTAGCTTGACGTGACATAGAACTCTAAGTTCAGCGTCGGCTGCGTCTTCCCTTCATTCAAAGGTACCGCCAGCCAGTATTCTTTCCCTTGCGCCGAGGCATTAAGCGCCGTATTGGAAATTTTTAGTTTATTGATAATTGCCTCGGTCCTCGCATCCCGTGTCTGCGCTGTGAGAGCGAGCGTGGATGTCATGAGAACAAATAAAACCCCGGCAAGAAATTTCATGGAATGTACTCCTGAAAAAAGTGATAAAGAAATTTATACTGTATTTTTTTGATTTTATACCTCAAATTACAGTAATATTTGGAAATATAATAACAAAAAAATACTGTGCCCCTTAAAATATGAAAACTACAAGGCATTGCTTTATCTCAGAAAGGGTTACAATAAGTTGATTATTACGTTTTTACGGCAAGCTGTATTTTTCCTTTCAGAATTTAGTAATCAACTGCCTAAATACTGTTTTTATGCTTCTCAATGAACCCCTTGATGTAATACCAACTCGTTACTATAAAAGCAATTCCATACTAAAAAATCCCTGCGAGACAACTCTTGCAGGGATTTTTTATCGAGAACCGCTAACGATTGCAATTATTTAGTAATCGTAATCATTTGCGAGGCGCTAAACTGACCCGATATCATGCGGCAGGAATACACGCCGGCAGGAATATTGGCAATGCCCATCCGTGCCTGATAATCACCGGGACTGAGCACTTTGTCCATCAGCACTGCAACACGTTCACCTAATGTATTGTAGAGCTCGAAAGTCGTGTGTGAGTTGAGACCCACACTGTAATCAACCGTAATCACATCATTGCCCGACGGATTCGGACTGATTGTCGTAAGCGCATATTTCGAACCGGTTGGCGATACTAACCGCGCATTGATAAAGCAACCTTGAATCGATATTTGGTCGCCGATGCTTTTCGGAATCACGCATGCTGCTACTTTCGGCGTCTGGACATTTAATCCAACCGGATAATAAAGAGTATCAGCGAGTAAGGTATTGAAGTGCAGTTCCGCAATCGGTCCCGTGCTTGGAATTGAGAAATTACCGCTTGCCGTCAACACGAGCTTATGATTGGCGCCAGTGCCCACATGAGTTGGAGTACCGAATGTCCATGCGCTCTTATAGGCGCCAACAAAATCAACACCTCTAAAGTCTAAAAGCTTCTGATCATACTGTATTTCAGCTACAAAGTCCTTAATCAGCGCATCGTTGAATGCACCACCGGTAGCAGATAATACGAAGTCCTTTGGATCACCCGGCGTGATTGCTTTGGCACCGGTAACGGTGAGAGCAAAATCAACAGGAACAATCTTGCCTACGCCTGTCAAGGTAGCCGTGCGGAGAGCAAGCGGGAAGTCGAGTGTGTCGGCATCGCTGTAAATAAGTACTTCTGCATTATAGGTCCGTATCGCATTCGGCAGGAACATCACATCGACCGGTACCGTTCCATTCGGCGGAATCGTAATCGGAAGTGTCGGCATCGATACTATGAAGTTCGCCGCATCGGCACCTACTTTTGCATAACTGCTTATCACTAATGGAGCTGTGCCACCTGGATTACCAATGACAAACTGTTTCGTCGGATTATCACACGTGAGTACCGTGCCATAATCGATTGATCCAACCGATATCCGTGGGAATGTGTTATTCACTTTATATCCTACTCCTACCACATCTACCGAATGAGACACCGTCGGATCTACTTCCGGTCCGGGGGCTGCATCTGAAGTCATGTCTATCGTTACCTTGCGTTGACCTATTGCTTTAGGTGAGAAGGTAACCGGGAATACGACCGAATCTGCTTTCCCGATGACAAACGATGCCGGTAATTGTGCAGGTGTAAAGTCAAAATCTGCTGTATTTCCACCGGCGCGGATGCCAAACGTTTTCACATTCAATACGGCCGATGTACTTGGGTTACGAACAACGACTTTACCGGGAACCGGGTATGTATTTCCTACTAACGTACTATCCGGGAATACCCATCCGAGAGGCGCTATCTTCGGCAAGATACCAATTCCGTCGAGAGTTCCTTCTATCTGTGGTACTACTTCTTTGAATTCCGGGATGATAGAATTATGATGTGTCGCTTCTCCCTGAGGAGTATAGACCACATCAAATACTACCTTCGTCGCATTGTTAGCGCGGAGTAAGAATGGAGCCGTTGCACTAAATTTACTCTGCGTTGTAGCACTGAAATTTGCATCACCGGGCGTGCTGTAATGCCAGCCCACTAAATTCAAATCTGATGTTCCTAAATTCGATACTTCAATTGTTGAATTGTTCACCGTCAGTACTCGACGCTCACGCCAGTCATAACTCGTAATTTTTGGTCCCGGTGCCTTGCCCTGACCTATCCATGTCGATACTTCATTACAGGTTACCCCGCCACCGTCTGTCTCAAACGTTACCTTCAATGTATCAATTGTCAGCTTCGTCGGTACATACCCTATCGACGAGAAATACACTTGCCCACCGGGAGCAATCTGGAATGGGAATTTAGGTGTCGGATTTTCGACAAAAAATGGCTGTTGTACGCCCAGAATATTCGTCACGGTCAGGGTATCTGTTCCTTTATTACGAATATATAAGCCCGGACTAATACTCTCTTTACGAATTGTATCACCAATTGCCGTAATCGGTGCAAGCCACAGGGGCTCGACATCCGCACAAGGTACTACGCCGCGACCTTTTACCGGGAAGCTGAATTTCGCACATTCTGTCTCGGCCAGAATTGAATCAATATCGATATCTTTATCTACATCCGATAGACCTTCTTTTATTGGAGTATAGGATACTACGACAGCATGTGAATCTTTCGCAGCTATCACAAATTCAGGAGGCGCATCGCCGCTGATTATCGTGAATTCTTTTTTCTTTAAAAGTGTCAATTTCTTGATTTTTATATCTCTTGCATTCGGATTCTTCAGCTGTACCGTCAATTGTTTCGTTTTTCCGACCCGCACTTTACCAAATTGAACAATTGCGGGATTAAGGGTTATTTTATCAGCCACATAGCTCACGGTATCGAGCGTATAATTACCCGCTCTGTCCATCACAATTACTATCGCAAATGCATCTTTTGTTTTGTCCTTAACCAGAATATCAAATTTAAACTCCGTGACTTTCGGAAGCGGGATGATCTTATCAGCGGTCAGAAGCTTTAATTCATAATTATAACTCACCGAATCAACCAAGGATATCTCAAAAATACCCTGATCGATCTGCACCGTATCGGGTGGAACGCCAAAATTGCGCACCTCAGTCGAAGTGTAATGATAATCACCGCATTCATCGGTAAACGTTAGCTGCGGTGGCAATGTATCCAAATCTTCCAAGGATTTTGTAGCTAAAGCAGCCGGCCACGTATAGCCGTTAAAAGCACCAAATCCATAGACATAGCCCCCGAATTTAGTCTCACTTGTAACTATATGCGGCCCTGGCGACATAGAGCGAAAACCCCAATAAAGATTAGTAGTCGGGATTCTATTAAGGAGAAGTTGCGGGAAAGACTTATAGGCAGTATCACCATCAATAACGAGTGATTTTAGTTTCACAGAATTGGTATCCGTCGGATCACCTTCTACGATGTAATTGAACCAGTTATCGACAAATGCCGGATTCGTCGGCGTTTGAAAAAGAGTGGCTTTGAGAAATTGCTCATACGGAGTGACAACCACCATATCAGGATCGAAGTTACTACCTTTATCCCAATCTGCGGAATATTGATATTGCATGAGTAAGAATGGCTTGTCTGCTTGCCAAACGGACACTCCACGGAACCCCTCAATTGCACTGTTACCTGCCCAAGAATCAAAGTCTTCGTAGAATTCACCCGCATTTAGCTTGCCATTACGCTGTCCTAAAAGCACACCACTCATTTTATCATAATACTGCATTGACCACTTTGTATTATTTTGTGATGCAACTACCCGAAAAAAGTCACCATGATTATCCCGCTTAAATTCGACGGTAACATATTTTTTACCCCATGCAGATATCGGTGGCAGCATTTCACAAATATGGTCGCGGCCATTGGTCTGAACATTCGATGGTATAAAGGTGCGTTCGTGATACGAAATCAGGCCAATTGGCTTGTCAGCATGAATTTTAGAACCTGTTAAGTCAAATGAACCACGTGTAGTAGCATCGCCGACAACACAATACACTTGTCCTCTATCGAGATTAAATTCAAGGACGGCACCGATTTTACTGCCACTCCTAGTTTTTGCAATATCTTTACCGCGACCGGCTAGCTTTACTTGTACAGTTGTCTTATCTTCAGAAGCTACGATAATAAATCCGGCAGCTAACGGACGATACTCATTAAAATCATAATATGCGCAGTGAATATAATCTGTTCCCCATGCACTGATTGGTAAGCCAAGATAGCCATCAGACGTTAAATCCTTACCATTGAGGCAATATACAGAAATCGGCTTGTCTGCATATATATGTACACCTCGATTATCGGCGATTTGGCTGGAAACGACCTCCCAATCAAACGAAGCAGTAGCATCCTTCGTCGTAAACGTGACCACCTTGAGCGCTTCCAATTTCTTCGATACCACAAAGCCCGAACCCGGTACCTCGAGTGTGACCAAGGTATTGTAGCTCGATGTCACATAAAACTCTAAATTAAGCGTCGGCTGATCCTTCCCCGTATTGAGCGGTACGGCTAGCCAAAACTCCCTCCCCTGAGCAGAAGCATTCAACTGCAAATCTGGATTTTTCATGCGTTTGAGAATTGCTTCTGTCTTAGCATCATTGGTCTGTCCTGCAAAGGAAGCCAATGCTGTAAGCAGCAATATAGACATAAAAGTGGCAAAAGTTTTCATGGGGGATACCTCCTGAAATATGGGTATTGAGAATAAAAAAACTATAAGTTCATTTTTGGAGTATAAATTTACTTTAATAATTTGAATTATATGATATTTATTTCTTCTACAACGAAATATTTATTACCGACAAACAATGCATGACCTCGGAAAGGGTTACATTCGGCATATTTTCACGTTTTTTACATGGTTAAACGTTTTTTTTTGGTAATTTTAGCACTCAACAATAGACTGATTTCATTTTATGAAAGAACCATCCGCATGCGAATGAAAAAATTTATAGCGCCCAATATGAAAGAAGGTATTGCTCAAATGCGCAAAGAGCTCGGTGACGATGCCGTTATCCTCTCGACACGAAACGTAAAAGTCGATGGAAGTGATGATATTATCGAGATCATCGCCGCTCTCGACGAGCAACTCGTCAGCCGGGCCGCCGAGCTGCATAACGATCCTCCTTCAAGCACACCGAAAGCACCCGCAAAAGCGCAAAAACACAGCACCGCGAAAAAAAATCCTGCGCAAGTACCCGAAAAAAAAGCCGAACCCAAAGAAGACACCGACTCGCTCAATACTACCGCCGCCCTGCTCCAATTACGCAATGATATCCGGGATATCAAAGATGCCGTCGCTACCCTCGCAGGCACACTACCCTACCGGTATGCAGCTATGATCAGCGATACAGCAAGGCACCTCTATACCATGCTCCGTGCTTCGGACTTCTCGGATGATGAAGCCCTTCGAATTACAGGACTTGCCACATCACAGTCGGGCAGCAATTCTCATAGTCTGTTATCCGCAGCACGCGCCGTCATCAGCTCTGATATCAGTGTCTTTCCGGCTCTCGAAATGCGCTCACCCGTTACTACCGTCGCCTTTATCGGCACAACCGGCGGCGGAAAAACAACGACCATTACCAAGCTTGCCGCAATCTGCAAATTACTCTTTAAAGCAAATATCCTCATCGTCTCAGCCGATACCTATAAAGTCGGCGGAGCCGAGCAGCTTCAGACCTTCGCCTCCATTGCCGGTATTCCGTTTCTTACTGCCTACAACTCGCAAGAGCTCCGCCAGATTATCAAGCAAGAATCCAAACGCGATTTTATCTTTATCGATACCGTCGGACGCAGCCAACAGCGCCGCCAGCATATCCTCGAAATCGGCGCCTACCTCGAAGCAGCTACACCCGATATTACCTATCTCGTACAAAGTGCCAATGTGAGCGAAAAGACCTTTGCGGAAGTATTGGAACGCTTTACTCCCTTAGAACCCAATGCACTCATCCTCACCAAGCTCGATGAAGCAGCCGGCCTCGGCGGCATTATCTCCGTGCTGCGACGCCAAAAATTACCGCTCGCCTACTGTACCACGGGACAAAAAATACCCGATGATATCGAGACCGCACGCGCCGAACGCCTTGCCGAACTCGTCTTACCCAGCGATGAATTATGAAAAATCATATCAAAACCACATACTCTACTATCGTTGAATTCGGTGATCGACTCTCCGCCAACCATATTTTCCTGCTCTCCTCGGGAATTGCTTTTAATATCCTCTTTTGTATCATTCCCTTACTGCTTGTCGCCATGGGTATTCTCGGCTCCGTCATCGACCGTGAAACCCTTGGACAAACAATTAACCGAATCCTTACAGACTCACTCCCGCCGAATCAACTGAGTTCGGATATGATTAGCGGCGCGCTGTCCGAACTCCATACAGTATTCCAACTTAGCTCCATCGCCGGATGGATTGGAGGTTTAGCACTCCTCTGGACCTCCTCCGCCCTCTTCAGCTCGCTCCGCACCGGACTTAATGCTATTTTCAGTATCACGACCCAGCGTTTTTTCCTCGTCTATAAATTCATGGATATCCTGCTCACGCTGATACTTATGGCTCTGCTGCTTGCATCGACGCTCATAGCACCCACAGCCGCCTTCGTCAGCTCGACCGGCAAAAATTTACTGCCGCCGACAGTGTTCAGTTGGGTCAGCGGCGCTACTGTTCACTTCGTCGGCCTCGCCTCAGCAATGCTCTTTTTTTACTTTTTATACAGATTTATTCCCAACAAAAAACTCCCCCGCTTCATCGTTCTCACCGCAACACTCCTGTGCACCGCCCTCTGGGAAATCGCCCGCTTCGGCTTCGCGTGGTATCTGACGAATATCGGTTCATTCGGCAAAGTCTATGGCGTGTATGCAATTATCGTGACCATCGGCGTGTGGATCTATTACTCCTCCCTCATCACCCTCCTCTCGGCAGAAGCAGCCGAATTCTGGTATGAAAAGAAATATGGCACACCGATATAGGTTCCCCTTCTGCATCTTCCAAGCGTCGCCTGCGGGCACCCGTTGCCGTCCGGGCCGTTTTAACTACTATACTTGTCATAATGTTCCATCCGACATTCCAATCGGGATTCTATCTCTCGTCACTCCCCACCGCCCAAGCCAATAAATCTTCGTATTTTTGCTTATCAGGTTGTTTCATTTTTTGTGTCATTTTCATGCAACACTTTGTTCAGATTGCGCTTCCGCTGCCGATTCACAAGCAGTTTACCTATGCCGTTGCTCCCGAGATGTGGCAAGATACACTCGTCGGTCGCCGCGCGCTTGTGCCATTTGGCAAACGTACGCTCACCGGAATTATCACCCATGTCTCGGGCGAACCCGTCAAAGGCGCCAAATTCGTCCACGAAATCCTCGATGATGCACCGATTTACAGCGCTCAGCTCATGAATTTCACGAAATGGGTCGCTGAGTATTATTTCGCGTCCTGGGGCGAAACTCTCAAAGCCGCCCTGCCGCAAGGAATGAGCCCGCAAAGTATTATCACCGTCAAACTCCTCCACCCGATTACCGATGAATACTTACTCAGTGTCGCAAAACGCGCTCCGAAGCGCGCTGCTCTTTTAGAGGTACTGATGAATCATAAAGGAGCGGTGTCGGTCGGGCACCTCCAAAAACAGCTCAACTCAGACTCCATTGCCGAACAGCTCGACGCCCTCGAGCAGGCAGGCATTATCAGTTGTATCGTCGGAATCGAAGCCGATATGCAACCCAAAATGCAGAAGGCAATAGCTATCATACCCGAAATTCTCACTGATCAAGAGTACTTTAAATCTATCCTCGATGAACTCGACAGCAAGGCACCCAAGCAGGCGCTGCTGCTGAGCCATTTATACATTTATTCGCTGCACCACAACGCGCCGATACTCATGACCGAAGCCCTGCGCGACACGCATTCGAGCGCGGCTGCCGTGCAGGGACTACTCAAGAAAGAATTGATTTACGAGACCGAAATTGAAGTCTCCCGCGTCGAAAAACCCATCGGCGCCGCCGAAAGCCTGGTGCAGCGCGAGGAAGCGCACCTGTCGCTCACGATAGAACAAGATCATGCCTTGAAGAAAATTAACGAACAGCTCACTGCCCAAAAATACAAGACCTTTCTCCTCCACGGCGTGACCGGCAGCGGAAAAACGCTCGTCTATATTCATGCCATCCGCCAGGCGCTGTCGATGAATAAGACTGCTCTCCTGCTCGTGCCGGAAATTTCCCTTACACCCCAACTTATCGACCGCTTTCATGCAGTATTTGGTGAGGAAATTGCCGTGCTCCACAGCCGTATGAACGCCGGCGAACGCTTCGATAATTGGCGGAAAATTCAGAAAAATGAAGCGAAAATTGTGATTGGGGCACGCTCGGCTATCTTCGCACCGATTCAGGGTCTTGGGTTAATTATCGTCGATGAGGAACACGAGCCGAGCTACAAGCAGGAGTCACCTTCGCCGCGGTATAATGCCCGGGATTGCGCCATCATGCGCGGCGGTATGGAGCACGCGGTCGTCGTGCTCGGCTCGGCCACGCCAAGTATGGAAAGTATGTTCAACGCAGGACTCGGGAAATACCATTTACTCGAAATCTCCTCCCGCGCCGATGGAGCCACGCTTCCGACAATTCGCGTCGTCAATACTAAAGAAGAACGTAAACTCAAGCAAATGAACGGCGCATTCTCGCGCGATATGCTCAGCGCGATTGAAGAGCGCCTGACGCGAAAAGAAGGCGTGATTCTCTTCCATAATCGCCGCGGATTCGCCTCCTACCTCGAATGCACCGACTGCGCCGACATCCCGCAATGCAAGAACTGTTCGGTTTCGCTCACGTATCACAAGGGCACGAATCTCCTGCGGTGTCATTACTGCGGCTATAATACTGTCGCTGCGCAATGCTGCGAAGTGTGTGGTAGTGTTGATATTAGAGAGATTGGCACGGGCACGCAACGCATCGAAGAAGAACTCGAAAAGTCGTTTCAACTACGCGGAATGAGTCCGCGCATCCAACGCATGGACCTCGACACGACGTCGCAAAAAGGTTCGCACCGGAAAATGCTCCAGGAATTCTCCAATGGTGAAATTGACATTCTCGTCGGCACGCAGATGGTGGCGAAAGGACTTGATTTCAGTAGAGTTACTCTCGTAGGTGTGATCAATGCAGATTTACAGCTCTTCATGCCTGATTTCCGCGCCGCCGAGCGAACGTTTCAATTACTTACACAAGTTTCAGGGCGCGCCGGACGCAGCAGCGAATTCTCGGGCGAGGTGATTATTCAGACCGCGCATCCCGATCATCAGGCGGTCATTGCCGCCGTCGCCGGGAAATACGACCTCTTCTATGCCGATGAATTACAGCTCCGTAAAGATGCACATTATCCGCCGTTTACGAGGTTTGTGCTGATTGAGCTCTCGGGCCCGAGCGAACAAAAAGTCCATGAGCATTCGCATTATTTAGCCGGCCTCCTCCCGCGAGCCAATCCCGACGTATGGCGCGTAGGTCCATCAATTCCAACAATTTCCAGACTACGTTCGCACTATCGCCGCGTCGTCATTCTCAAAAGCATGAAGCATCTCGACCCTACCGGCGAGAAGCTCCGTGCGGCGCTTACGAGTGCCTACACCACGTATCAGCAGAAGCATGCTACTTCATCGGTGAAGGTGACTATTGATATTGATTCGTTTGCGAGTATTTGAGGGATTTTAGTCGTAAGTGGTAAGTGGTAAGTCGTTAAGTCGTAAGTCGGTAAGTCGTAAGTCGGTAAGTCGTAAGTCGGTAAGTCGTTTCTTCACGATGAGTTCTTAAGAGATAGAAGTCCCCCTGTTAAAAACAATGACACGAAGCGAATACAACATAGCCCATGATTTTAATTATGGGGTAAAAAGCCGCGATCACTACTCGTACTCCGTTTTAACGGTTTTATAAGCTCAGAATGGATTTAACCATTTCCCCCAAAGCAGATGCAAGCAATTCAACGGTTTTAACCGTTAGATAAAGGAGATGGAGTAAAATGATATTAACTCAGATATAGTCAATGTGTTAGCTGGTAAAAATTAATCCCGTAAATGTTAAATGTGTCATTAACAGCTCCGTCGAAGTATTCAAGTATATGCCGAATATCAGGCATCGCCTCTCGCCCTCATGGCACGCTGATACCGCTGATTTTTTATGATGAAGATGATTTTTTTGAGGGATCTTCTATTGCTTTGTTCAATATATTGGTTCTAGTTCCCAAGAGGCAGAAGCTTGCTCCTTTCAAATCAATTACTTACCAACCAAATTCCCCTCCCGGGAGGGGATAAAGGGGTGGGTTACGTCTCTTACTTTCTATGAAAATACACATATTCGGCGCATCAGGTTCGGGAGTGACGACGCTTGGCAGAGCGCTCTCGGCGATATGCGGCTATCCGTACATTGACAGTGACGACTTTTTCTGGGTGCCGTCCGAACCTCCCTTCACCCTCAAACGAGAAATCACCGAACGGAATACTCTTCTTGAGAATAAAGTAACCTCTTTGAATAATTGGATACTTGGCGGTTCGATTGTGAATTGGACCGGACTTAAAATTGAGAATTTCGACCTTGTCGTTTTTCTCTATCTGCCGCACGAGGTGAGAATTGAACGCCTGCGCAAGCGGGAAGTTGAGCGCTATGGTGAGGTGATTTTGTGCGACCCGATTCGCAGGAAAGTACATGAAGAATTTATCGCGTGGGCAGCGGACTACGATGCGGCAACCGGTATAGCCGGCAGAACATTACACGCGCACGAGTCATGGCTCCATACGCTTGATTGTCCGATAGTGGAAATACGGGGCGATACTTCTGTTGAGGAGAGGATCGCCCGTATTCTTCAACTGATAGACGCCCAGTAGCCGTGGGAATCGTTCTACCCAAAAACCGAGGGCATCGCGAAGACGCGATACTCTCGGGAAGAAAACATCCAATTCATTCTATTTGTTTGAAGTAATCCAGTTGTAGAGTGCCGCGATACGGGTCCACGACATCATGGCACAGTAATATCCGTTCACGAAGAAATTATCCATGCTAACTGCCGATCCGGAAGCAATACCAACGAGTTCGAGTCGGGTATTCTTCATTCGAAAAAGTGGACTTCCACTGTCTCCGCCGGAAATTCCATATTCTAATTCGAGTGCCCTGCTATCACCACCGAGCGCGGTACAGTTGATACGATTATCAGGAGAATCAAAGTCAGCATAAAGTGTTGATTTTACTCCATCTATCTCAGCCCCACCAATTGAGTCAATGATGTTTTGTCCGGCGAGTTTTATGGCATAATCCTTGACGAGCGCTACTTCGTTGGCAGGACCGGAAACACCATATCCGACGCCTGTGACTGTATCATGTATCTCATTGGGCTGTTTATTAAGGAGGATAGTGACCGCACCACGAATTGGTTTCGCTAGGGTAATAATCGCAATATCACATCTATTATACTTCAAGTAATCAGGGTGACAGACTATTTTTTTTGCGCTGACGAGTTGATTCATCACAAAAAATTTAACGTCACGCGGTTTCAAGAGAAAACGTCCGGTCGTAATATAGGTACTGACTTTATTCCCTTTAAAATCAATCACCGTATCCTTGGTATGTTCGCCAATAAAGCAGTGTGCTGCCGACAGGATATGCATGCTGTCGATGAGGATACAACTACCATCCGGCACCCACTGAAGGGTGCTTGTCATTCTGTCGGAAGCAGTTGCATCGTTCGAATGATATCGCAAGACTTGTCCCACACAATTAAATTCTTCGCGACGTGCGACTTCAAGATACTTTTCAATGCGTGTATCATGCCGATACACACCGCCAACGAGTGTACCGAGCGGAAACCCGAGTACAATGACAAGAATACAGAGTATAACTTTCATAGTAGGTAGTTACTTCTTAATAATCACCCGCTGCACGATCCGCTCGTCCTTATCGGTATGCATGGAGAGTAAATATACACCCGGCCCCGTCTCTCCTAATGGCGCCGTAAAGGTTTGTTCTCCTTTGAGATACTGCATATCCGTACCGAGATCTTTGATGTATATTCCATTCAAATCATGAAGCGAAAATGTACATCTGCGGTCAGCATTCAGGCGGAAGGTGAGACTAATTTTCTCCGTCGCAGGATTCGGGAACACATTGCTTTCGAGTACTGCACCGGAGGTAGCACGGCAGATGTCTGTGAATTGACAACCGGTTTGTGGCTTTTCCTGTGGCTCATCGGCCTTTAATACCCAAAATGTTGTATCCTGTTTGGGTGCTTGGTCTTTCCCCAGCATTTCTTTTTGCAAATCTGCTCTATATCTTTCGGTAAGATTATAGATAAAGTCCTCATTCGGCTCGTACCAAAGTATGAGGGAACTATTTGGACAATCAGCATTTACTCTAATTGCGATTAGTTTATTAAGACGCAGATATTCGTTAATTTTTTCTGCTCGAAGTTTCGTATCTCGCTCCATTTTATCGACATCGGCTTGGGTGAGGCGCTTGAAAACTACCAAATGGTTGGCTGTATCACCCATAACTTGCTGAATTTCTTCGGCAGTCATACTTGAGTCTTTAGGATACAAGAAGAATGTTAATGTTGGTTTCTTGTTTGGATTATTCGCATCAAGCGAATCTACATCCCTTTGAATTTGAGTACTAGCATCTTTTTCTACTAGTTTTCCGAGACCGTCGGAGAGTATCACTCCTTGAATCGAAGTCACTAACAAAGGATAACTTTTGTGAGCCACCGGTGTTGTCGATGTAGGCATTTCCCAATGCGAATATGAATGATTACGATAGGAATCATCTTTCCCGTCAGATAACTTGCCCCCTTCTTTCATCGGAGGAAGGTTGGTATTATAAAACGTGCCTATCATCATACCATTACTCACCGAGATACCACAATCCTTGTTGACGGTGATACCGAGTCCACTAAGTTCGCTTTTCGCAAGCTCAATTGCTGTAATTCCTTGGATATTAAGAACATTTGGACTATCTGTTTTATCCTTGGAATGCACTTTTGATAGCGTTTGTTGGGCTGATTGACGTGGCATTGAAGCCGGTTTCTTTTCTGTCTGCACGATTGTCGGTGCAGGCGCCGGGGTCTGTTTGGCAGGATTTATCGGCGTATTTGTGCGTTCTTTCTGCGTGGCTTGCGGCGCAGAAAGCCAAAGGAATGTAGCGGCAATTGTGCCGGCAAGGGGAAGAAGCGATAACATAATAATTCTCCGTAGTTTTTGTTTTGTAAAGTAATTAGGTTCGATGCGCGAATTATCTTCGGCAGATTCGACCACGCGCTCGAGTTCGCTGTGGGTAAATTCTGCTTCATCATTTTTCGCGGCTGTAAAGTAATAATCCGTCAATTTGTTGTGCGAGTTCATTCTATACCTCGTGCGAGTTGTGTTTCTTGTTCGTAGGGCGCATACGCGCCGAGCAGCTCGCCGAGGCGAGTGCGACCGCGGGCGATTCTGGACTTCACTCCGCTGAGCGAACCTCCCTGAATGCGGCGTATTTCTTCCAGCGGAAGATCAGCTATCTCAAATAATATCAACGCTTCTTTGATTTTCAGGGGTAATGTGTCGAGTGCTTCGTAGAGTAGGCGCACATCGGCTTGGAGGTCGGGCAATGCGGCGGAGTCCGGTATTTCTATCGCGATTTCTTCTTCATACAAACCCCAGAATTTCCGGCGTACGAACTGCGCCCTATATATCCGGCTTGCGACCGTAAAGCAGAACGACAGCATTGCCTGCCTGTCCTTGAGCGTGTCGAATTCTTCCAAGCACACGAGGATAGTATCACTCATAATATCGCGGGCAATTTCAAAGTCATTGCGGTCGTACTTGAAGACCATTGCCCGCACGAATCTCCACAGCCGCTCGCGAAGCGGCTCAAAGGTATTGATAAATTCGTGCTGGCGATCAGTCATGTTTTTTCAAATAATGTTCGTTTACAGAGTAGGTGCAATAGCTAGTGCGGAAAGTTGCAAAGATAGAGGAAAAATGTGGAGACAGATTATTGAATGTAACAATCAGATAAGTGCTTTGGCGAGGTAGTTAAAAAATAAAGCAGAAGCAGCGAATGCAGTGAGGAATTCAGACTTTTATGCAACTATTAAGTCTTTGGAGTAGATGGGGATAAGCGGGTGGTCAAGCTGGAGAAATCTCTAAATAACAAGTGGAATTTATCGATAAATATGCATCAATTTCCCTTCACTATAATATCTGCATTTAATGCTACCGGCAAAAATTGAGTTGAGCCTGTTGACAATATCTACCCCTTGAGTATCAAGTTTTTCAATTAGTTCCCAATGCACACTTCGTTCGGATTCACTCATGGGTATGATAGGTAAGTATTCTTTATACCAAGTAATTATTTCATCAAGAAGTGGCGAAGGGATATCGAGATGCTCATGCGTAAACATGTCATCATAATCGTCTCTCAAGAATGAGTCGGAATACAAGAATTTATCATCATCGTCTCTCAAGTATGAGTCGTAGAATGCAGACAGCGTGAGGTATTTCATGATACCGAAATTCAAAATTGATAAGTATTTGCTTGGAGTACGGAGTTTGGGCGTGGAAATTAATATTCGGTATTTAATTGAACACTTCGACAAGATCAGTGTGACGGAACCGTCTTGAATTACTGCTACTTGCTACTTACTACTTTTCTTACTTACGACTATAAATTCGGTATTTAATTGAACACTTCGACAAGCTCAGTACATTGTCATCTAAGTTTTGATAGAAAGCGTTATGTTGCTCTTTTTTTGGAGAAAACATGTCAAAATCCCATCTTATTTTAAGCGAATCTGACCGTATAGAATTACGAGCACTTTCAAAACAGAATTCCTTGCCTGTTAAGATTTATAAGCGAGTATTATATCTGCTTGCTTTAGATGCAGGAAGAACATTTCAATCGATTACCAAGGAATATTCGATAACGCCACCGGTACTTCGACGATTGATAGATAAATACAAAGCATTTGGTTTAACAGGACTTTACGACAAGCCCAGATCCGGTCGTCCGGTTGTTATTTCCGGCCAACAACGGGCACAAATCACAGCATTGGCGTGTAGTCAGGCACCCGAAGGCTATGCAAAGTGGTCGTTACGCTTACTCTCCGAGAAGATTGTCGAATTAGAGATTTGCGAGCATATTAGCCATGAGCATGTATCAAAGATCACTAGTGTCCACTAAAACAAAAATATAGTTCTTTGAAATCATTTATAAATCTGAAGTTTACGTCAAAAATATTTACGTGACGATTTGAATTTAATATTTAATCTGAAATCATTAGATTTCAGAAATGAATACAGGAAAATATGTTTTTTCGCAACTTGTTGACTTTTTGCCGCAACGAGTTTTCGACAGTATTGTCACGAAATATGAAGGCAATAAGTATGTAAAGCATTTCACTTGCTGGAATCATTTGCTTGCTATGATGTTTGGGCAACTCACACGTCGCGATAGTTTACGCGATTTGATTATAGCTTTTGAAGCTCATTATCGAAAAAGGTATCACTTAGGTTTTGGTAAGAATAGTACCAGAAGTAATCTATCTAAAGCAAACGAAAATCGAAACAACAAAATTTTCGAAGAATATGCTTATTATATGATTGACATTGCACGTAACAAGAGAGCCAATAGTGACTTTGAGATTCAAGGTAAAGTCTATGCTTTCGATTCTACTACAATTGATTTATGTCTGAGCGTATTTTGGTGGGCAAAATTTCGCAAATTTAAAGCCGGGATCAAGATTCATACACTCTATGACATTTGTACTCAAATACCAGCTTTTATTCATATAACTGAAGCCTCTGTTAATGATATGAATGCAATGGATGTTATTCCTTATGAGTATGGTGCTTATTTGGCTTAAATCAATTTTCTCTAAATTTTTAGTGGACACTAGTGATCAAAGATATTAAAAAAAACGAACTTCAACCGCACCTGAAGCGCACATGGTGCATAGCAAAAGTTGACGGCATCTTCTTAGCCAAGATGGAGAAGATTCTTCAGCTTTATGCTCTGGAATACAATCCTGATTTCCCTGTTGTATGCTTCGATGAACGTCCCTGCTTTCTTATTGGCGATAGAGTTGAACCCATAGCGATGCAAACAGGCGTAGTGGCCAAGGAGCACTACTCTTACTCTAAGAACGGCTCCTGTAGTTTGCTTGCGATGATTGAACCTTTGAGCGGAAAACGCTGTGCTCAGGTCTATGATCAGCGAACAAAGAAAGAGTACACATTATTCATGCAGGAGATAGCTAAAGCATATCCAACGGCTCATAAAATAAGAGTAGTACAAGACAATCTTAACACGCACAACACGGGTTCATTTTACGAACATCTGCCTGCAGAGCAAGCATTGGCGTTGGCTGAGCGATTTGAATTTTACTATACGCCGAACTCCTCATCGTGGCTCAACATGATAGAAATTGAATTTTCAGCGTTAACGAAACAGTGTCTCAATCGTAGAATTCCAAACAAAGAAAAGCTAGCTCAAGAGATAGTTGCCATCATCAAACGCAGAAATGATAAAGCAATAAAAATTGAATGGCAATTCTCGATTAAGACCGCAAGAACAAAGATGGCAACTAAATATCAGAAGGTCAATCCTGATAATAGAACATCTGACAAAACTTAGATGACAATGTACTCAGTGTGACGGAACTAACTTGTATTCTTACAGCTTACAACTCTCCACTTTCTACTTACTACTTTCCACTTACCACTCTCTTATTTATACCACGCATTTGCCTGACGGTAGCTGTCGCCGGATACATTGAGGATTTTGAACATGCCTTTGGTGCGGTCTTCGTAGCGCATGCGATTGGCTTTGCCGTCGCCGACGAACATTTCGTACATGAGTTCATCGTAGTTTTTATTGCTGGTGACGAAGACTCTTCCGCCGCGGTCGTGGGCATTGAGCACCACTTCTTTGAACAGGCGTGAGGAGAGGTGGAATCCTGAATTCATATCATCGATGATCCATACCTGACCGGGAGCGAGGATAGTATTTTGCTTGAGGCGGTAGTGTTCGGCCGTTTGAAAATTGGGATGAAGCCCGCGCTTCATAAATTCCTTGCTGATGCTGATGGCGACGTGACTCTTGCCGATGCCTGCCTCGCCGAACATATAGAGACCGGCGCCGACGCTTTCGTCCTGAAGCGCGATCAGCTGCTTGGCGTACATGAGGAGTTCTTCCTGAGATGCGTTTTTAGGATTGTAATTTTCGAGACGGGAGCAGATATTTTCGAGGGGAAGCGATGGATTTTGCTCAAAGAATCGCATATCGAGAATGAAATATTCTCGTTCCTGTGCGGGAAGTCTTTCGAGATTAAAATGCACACTAGTGCCAAGCTCGGACCATTGTAGGTCTGGGTAATGCTTGTGTAATTTTGAAATAACTGCTTTGCTGACAAGCTCTTGACTGGCAATTAGTGTGTTTCGTTCGGTCATGTATTCGTTCGCAAAGTAGAAGAAATTCAATCAAAAATATACCGTGCTCCCTGAACGGCCCAGCCGGCAAAACCATCGATCGGGTTATTCTCGGCACCGTCGGGATAGTGAACGAGAAACATCTTCTGTTTTATATGCTCGGGCAATGTCTTGAGCTCGGGCAGGCAAGCATGTACAGGATTGGGATTAATCTGCGTATCGTGGAACATCCACTCCGAGCGGTCGGCGTATTGATCAATAAGTTCACGGTCGAATTTCGTATCACCGGAGATAAAAATCCGGCCATCGATAAAGAGACCGTAGGTAATAAACGCTTCATCCGGTGAGGGGGCCTGCTCGGGTATATGATTCGTGCGGAAGAGTTCAAGATGAATTCCACCGAAATTGACCTCCCATACTTCGCGCGGCTCGCGCATTTTAATGGTCGGGCGTACCACATCGAAAAAATCGGCAAAACCGAGACGTTTTCCCTCGCCGTTGACTTCATTCCATTCCATACCGCCGCGGAGACTCATTTCCCAGAGGACTTTTTCGTAGATTTTATTAATGATCATATTGAGCTTGGGCTTGCCCAAAAACTTCATCCCCACGTACCGATTCATCAGTGCCAGATACTCGACCCCGCCGATATGATCGCAATGACTGTGTGTAGGAAGAAACACCTCGATATCCGGCACATCGAGGCCGGCAGTCGCATCGAGAGCTACCGGGCCGGTCGTACCAAAATCGACGAGAATATGCTTATCGCCTTTAATAATAAGGAAATTCGTCTGGTAGTGTTTTTTAGCAAATGCCGAGCCCGTACCAATAAAAAACACTTCTAATTCCCCATCATTTGTAAGCGAAAGCTTGCCATCTATCGGTAAAATCTTCATGCAACCATCCTACAATGTTTCATAAATAAAGTAAAGGAGCCACGCTCAATAATTATGCCGTAATTTTTACTGCTGAATTTCCTGCAGCACTGTTTCCCACCGCTTTGCTTCCGGATGCTTGAGGTCCGTGTACAGCGAGATACACCGATTGATGAGCCTCACGGCCTCGGATTTCTTCTCTGAAGCTACGAATAGGCTGTTCTTTGCCTCATCAATCGACAGGAGTCCAAGGTCTCCGCATATTTCGGCTTCGGTCTGCTTGGCACCGATTTCCTGAGCGATTGCGAGTCCTTTTTCGAGAGAGGCCCGTGCTTCGGGCAGTCTGCCGAGTAAGCGCTGAGTCGCCCCGAGATTATCAAGCGAAGCGCATTCACCGGCCTGATTGCCAATTTGCTCGAAGATATCGAGACTGTGGGCAAAATACTCAAGAGCAGCGGCATAATTTTTTGAAAAATAATGCGCTAATCCTATACTGAAAAGAGCATTGGCCTCGCCTGAACGCACTCCTATATTTTTATATATTTCAAGACTTTGGTTCAAATACCCGAGCCCTTCATCCCATTTATTCGTCTCGGCAAGTATTTCTCCGATATTTCGGTATGAATATGCTTCCTGCGCGCGGTTACCAAGCATTTGCCGTATTTCGAGCGCGCGGCGGTGATAGGTAAGCGCTTCGTCGGCTTTACCGATTTTCTGGAATATTATGCCAATACTGCCAAGAGTGGCGGCCTGTCCTTTGAGGTCGTTGGTTTCCTCACGAATCTTCAGACTGCGCATTTGATAGTCGAGCGCCTCATCTGCTTTGCCGAGAGCGAGCTTAGCCAGGCCGATATTATTGAGCATTGCGCCCTGTGCTTTGGGGTAATTGAACTGTTCAGCCAGAACGAGCGTTTCCTTCGACCGCGTCTCAGCCTGCTTGTAATTCCCTTTATTTTCAATCACAAATGCCTCACGTACCATCGCATCTAGCATGCGCTCGGTCTTGTGTAATTTACCAAACAGTACCCGTGCATTGTAGAATTCTTTCTGCGCCAGATCATAGCGTCCGCGTGTCTTGTGAATATTTCCGCGGAGCATCATCGCCTCCGCCAAGAGCACATCGGGCTGCCCGCCGCCGGTCTGCTTGGTACGATTCGACTGCGCCGGACTCTGATGCTTCATCATTCCGAGATAGTAATCGACGCCCTGCAGCATACGCATCGACTCGTCTTCGGCGAATCCCTGCCAGGCCGATTGCGCACCGGCAAGCAGCACCATCGCGGCAAATTCGTATTCACCGAGAATATTGGCATGCGTCGCGAGACGCGGAGCGATACTTTGGACATTGACTCCCGCCTCACTTGCCGAGTCCCATTCTTCCTTGAGCACATAAAAAATCGCCTCATGCAGGAGCTCGCGCTCTTCTTCCTCCAAGCTTTCATACATCGCACGCTGCAGTAAGACATGGACGAACTGATAAGCCGTCGACTCGTGAGCGTAGTATTTCTGCTTGCCGAGACTGCGCACCACGCGGTGTGTATCTTCAATAATTCTAAGCTTTTGTAATATTTTGAGCGTAGGCACCTCGGTGATTTTCGACAGCACAAATGCCGTGAAGGTATCTCCCTCGACACTCGCATAGCGGAGTAATTCTTTTGCTTCCTCACTCAGGCGGCGAATACGCTCCTGCACCACCGCATACGCGCTTTTGGGCACCCGTACATTTTCATATTGATTCTGAAATTTTCCGTTCTTGGCGCTGACAATGCCATCTTCCTCAAGCGTGTGCAAAAATTGCGTAATAAACAGCGCATTGCCGCCGCTTACTTTCGCGAGCCATTCTTCGAATTCATCATTATTGACATAGTTTTCATAGCGCGTCCGCAGGAGTGCGTCGAGGTCGAGCGCCGTCATGCGGGGCACAGTGATCTCGGAGAACATCGAATACCGGCCAAGCTCGTTACGAATATGGAGAATTGGATGCCCTGCCCCGTCCCGCGAACTATTAGCATCATCCGGACGGTAGGCGACAATGAACGTAATCGGCTTTCCGAGCAGCTGCCGGGCAGCGGCAAAGAGAAGATTCGACGACGATGTATCTGCCCAGTGGAAATCGTCCATAATCAGCACCAGCGGTGTGACATCCGAGAATTTTGCAAGGAAATTAATATACTGCTGAAACAACTGGTCCTGACTGCCGACCGTCGCAAGTGCAGACGACGGACGCTCTTTCTCGAACTGCTTGTGGAGATAAAGCTGATCATAGCTTTTGGTAACGATTTCGGCTGCCGCACCGACGACCGGACCCAGCACCGGCACCAGAGATATCCAATTGGGAGCAGTATCAATAATAAACTTTCCAAAGTCAAATTTTATTTTTTTTTCTTTTTTCTCCTGCTCCGGCTCACGGGTGGTCATCAGCACCAGCTGCTCCATTAAATCTATCCACGGCTTGAGCGCTTCTACCTCTCCAATATCTTGATTGGCAAGGGGAGTAGAACATTCAGAAACAACAATTGCCGGCGTGCGGACCTGTGGCTTGTTGGCAAAATATTCTGGACAGGTGTCCCGGATAGCTTTGATGAGGGTGCTCTTGCCTATACCGGCCTCGCCGGTGAGAAACAGTACGTTCTGCATCGCTCCGCGAGTGCAGGCAACTTCAATGTTTTCCAATATTTCGGTGAGTTGTTCAGAACGGCCTATCATGTTTTACGTATTGATTTATGTTGTTTTCTTCTAACTTTATTCAAATTTAGCTGTTTTTAAGATATAAAGAAAGTATAAGTGCTATTTCTGCCATAAATTTCGGCAGGCACGGCGTTTCAGCGGCTATTTTCCGTAACTTTGTGACAGTAGATTACTTCCTTCGCGGCTGGTGTCCACCTATTCCAAGGGCGAACTTCATGAACTACTCAGAGCATTCCGCTCCCCTTACATCCCAAGAGCTTGCCGCGCTGCGCTCGGAATACAGGCTTGGCACGATCGTCTCATTTGCCATACTGCCGATTCTCGTCGGAACTGCGGCAGTATTCTTCGTTCTTGGCAGCGATTTCTGGCCATTTCGCATCTTTTCGCCCATTTTTGCCATCATGGCAATAACCATTGTGGCACTGAATTACTTCAAGCAGCGAAACGATCTCCGGACGGGCACCAAAACAATCATCACCGGTACCATCGACGACAAGCGTGAGCGGCATTCCACCTCGCACACCAACAAGTCGAACTCTCATGACTATTATCTTGTTCTTGATGGGCATTCCATCGCCGTACACTCTATGCACTATGGTCAGTTCCACATCGGCGACACCGTTATCATCGAGAAGCTCCCGTTTACCGGCAAGATACTTTCCCTACGCCGGAGAGATGAAGCAGCGGCATCCGATGCCATACCGAGCGCCATGCCGGCTCCGGCACACCACGGGCTCGGTACAGCCGGCTACTCGGAGTCTTCTTATCCGATGAGCGAGACCGAAGAGCAGCAATTACAGCGAGCAAAACGCAAATTTATCGTCCGCTCTTTCCGCTGGGTAGCCATCCCGCTGTGGTGCTATCTCGGCTTTCGATTCCTGATGATGGAGGGTTCACTCTGGCAGGAAATTCTCCACTCACGCCTCACACTCACACAATTCATCGTAATTTTGCCGATGATTATTCAAGCATTCCGGTTGCCGAAACGCCTTGAACCCTACAGGCGTGACCTGGCTTCGGGCATGAAGACGATCCTCCGGACGGTCGTCAGCGATAAGCGGCATGGGGTGAACAATGGCACTGCGTTTCGGTGTATCTCCTTTAACAATCAGGAGTATGATGTTCCCCAGGAATTCTACGATGCCATCAATGTCGGTGAGGAAATTCAATTTCATGTTGCCGAGCATTCTCATGTACAATTCTCGATGAACAGTGTCACAAACAGCAGCGTATCCGTCAAATTTTAACTCTTTCGCCCCTAATATTCTCCCCTACTCTCTATAGCATGAACGTTAAGCGCATACTTTTGCTTCTTGTACTTCTCATCACCCTGCTCTGCGGCTATGCGGTGTATGAATTATTCCGTCCCCTACCGGTTGGAGCGCAAATTGACGTGCAGATTCCGACACGAACGACAATTGCGAAAGCGACCTCTCTTCTCGCCGATAAAAAAGTCATTTCTGCGCCGTTTATCTTTAAATGGACTGCCAAAATCTACGCGTTCTTTGGGAATAAACGCCTTTACGCGGGCTATTATCGCTTCTCCGGGCAGCAATCGCACTGGCAGCTAATGCGGTCAATTTTCTCGGGCAAGCAGTCTTTTACGGTCAATGTCGTGTATCCGGAGGGAATTTCTCTTACTAAATTTGCCCAACTGTCGGCCAAGTACATTGGAATTGATTCGAGTGAATTCATGGAAATCGCGACAGATGATTCACTGTTAAAAGCACGAGGAATTAAAGGGAGTTCGCTCGAGGGCTACCTCATGCCCGATACCTACAATTTCTTCTGGAAGCAGCCCGTGCGGGACGTCATCGACCGCTTGCTTGATGAGCAGGACAAGCTCTGGGAACAAAAATTCGCAGCCATTGCCAAAGATTCTAAAAAAACACGTCGCGAGATACTCACCCTTGCCTCGATTGTCGAGGCAGAGACCCCGACGGCAAGCGAACGGAAGCGCGTCGCCGGCGTGTATGTGAATCGATTGGAGAAAAGCATGAAGCTCGAGGCCGACCCGACGGTGCAGTATGCGATTGGCGAGCAGAGGCATTTATTTTACCGTGATCTTGACATTGACAGTCCGTATAATACGTATAAATACGAAGGACTTCCGCCCGGACCGATAAATTCTCCGGGACTTGCGAGCATTGCCGCCGCTGCCGAACCCGAGGAGCATGACTTTATCTATTTTGTAGCCATCGGCGATGGGAGTAATGAGCATAAATTCTCGAAAAATTTCGCGCAGCACGAAAAAGCAGTGGCTTTGTATCGGATGAAGAGGAAGAAGTAGAGGTGGGATAGTGTTGAAGAAGATGTCATTGCCGTATGTCAGTGATTTCTTTCTTCTGCGGCAAAAGCGTTCGGAGCGCGCCGGTAACGGCAATACAACCAAGCCATATCAGCATTGGCACGACAAAAGAAATACCGATTTGATTCACGAGAGCTACCTGTACGACATTGCTGACGAAGCCCTTCATCATATCACCGAACCGATATATTCCTACGCCACTTACCTCTGTATAGCCAACGATGACGAACCACAGAAGCACCGCGATAAACACATGCAGGAGCACCAGACCAACGCCCATGAGCTGCATGCGCTGTTTCCACCCAAGTGGTGTCGCGAGAATAAGCGCCAGAAAGAGCGCCGTTGGCAAATACCCCTGAAGATGAGAATTGACGCCTAACTCACCCTGTACCGGCCGGCCGTCGGCATAATGATAGTCTTTATTATCAATTCGAACGGAGATATTTGTCGCGCGGTGACCATCGGCGAGCGTGGTTTTCTGTGAATTTTTCGGTACAAACGATATCACGACATTCTCCCAGCGCTTGCCAAAAAGGAAATTCCCCAATCCTCTGAAGTACGCCGAATATCCGTCACCGGCACCGGTAAAGAGAACGATGACACATACAATATAAATGCTGAACGCTTGTAGTACGAACATCAGCAAGGCATTATACCGCTTCATGATTCACGTGCCTTTCTGCAAGCGATACCCATACCACAAAGAGCGCTAAAGCAAGCACGATAAATACGGCCTGCCAGACTTCGATGTGCATAATTTCAAAATACTCGCGTTTATAAGTACCAGTCCAGAAAAGAGATACCAAACGAACAATATTCGTTGCATACAGCAGCAAGCTGCCGGTAATCATGCCCAAGAGTTTGCTTTTCCACGCACTCGGGTAAGCCGCCACGACCACCATAAAGAGAAATGTTGGCTCAAGCGCATCACAGCCATAGGCAATATTCATCGAAAATGCTGTGCTGCTGACGACAGTGCCTGAGGTCACGGTGACGAATCCCAACAACGACAGTGCAGCGGAAGTCACCGATGCCACCACCGTAAGATACGCCGGCAGAAATTTTTTGCTGAATGCGTCAGTGCCGGTGAGTGCATAATATGTACCCATCAATATCACGACCGTAGCAAGAAATCGAATCTGAGGAAGGCGTTGTTGTAGATTGGCTCTGAGACGTCCTTGCAGCGATTCGGATGATGTAGATAGCTTTTTTGAACGTTTTCGGGTTCTCATATTCATGCGTACTCTGTATAAAAGAAATGGACTTTACCAAGCAATGATAAAGTCCATCCATAGTATGTGTCAGCTACTACTATCAAGCAATCGTTGCAGATGTTTTGCGGCGGGAAATATAGTGATATCCTGCATAGAGCAATATACCTGTCAATGCTATCATCCCCCATTCGCCGAGAGTCGGCACCAGCGGCACATCGGAGACAACCCATGTAGGATCATCGACATCAACACCGGCGGTCGAACCAAGCTGCATGTCAAGACTTGTACCACTACCTGCCGTTTGCCCGGTGCCTTCATTTAATTGATAATATGCGACGAGGTTGGCAAAATTCGGGTGGCTGGCGCTAATTGGCTGATCTTTATAAGCAAGAATAGTTGCCGGAGATAAAGCAGTATTGAAAAAGCTGACTTCATCGACAAGGCCATTAAATGACAAGACAGCATCTAAGGGTGCAGCCGGGACATTCGGATTGCTGACGGACGCTAATGTAGTTACGACACCATTGACATACAACGACCACGTACCCGCATTGCGAACAAGTGCAAGATGCTGCCATGTATTCAATGCTAATGTGGTAGTACTGAAAGGATTCGTTATTCCGCCACAAAGCAAACCGATTTGGTTGGAGCCATTGACACAAAGTCCATAGCCGTTAAAACTTCCGTTGCCATTATAAAAAATTGTTCCTACACCGCCGCCATTCCATTTCACCCAACATTGCATCGTCAGATTATCCGTAATAGTCGAGATCGGAGTCGTCCGTTTGCAAATTTGTCCAAATGCAAATTGCAGCGCAGAATTACCTGCCGGAGGAGCTGCAATAACAGATGTAACACTAACAAATCCAAGCACAACCACAAAAAGTGCTCTCGAGAAAAAAGAAGAAATTTGCATATAATACCATTCCTTAAAAAATTGACAAACATTTATTTCCAATTGAATAATCACCACAAAGCCATCAATAATTATTCGCCCTCAAATTCCATTCCAAAAAAACTCTCCGGAATTCAATGTACTTTGTTCATCTGCAAAATACTAAAAAATGATGGAAATACAGTCTGCGAATCCATCTTTTATCAGAGTTTATAGCCCGGAGCGCAGGTGCTGTTTGACACAAAGTACTGTTTTTTCTATCTGAATCAAGGTCCGGCGTGGAAGTATTATTCTCGTCTTCTGTCCCAAAGATATCCCTCGGGAATCATATCCCCGAATTGAATGCAGATGAAAATTCTCCCCTGCCTTCGACCTAAAAACGTTATTTTTGCAGACATAATCAATCCCCATATGTACATTCTCAACTCTCAATTCTACGATCATGACTCCAGACTCCTACCCTGTAACCCGCGCATTGATAAGTGTTTCCGATAAAACGGGCATTGTTGAATTTGCCCATAAGCTCCATGCTCTCGGCATCAAAATCCTCTCCACCGGCGGCACGGCATCACTTCTCAGCGCGCAGGGAATTCCCGTGCAAAGCGTGAGCGACTATACCGGTTTTCCGGAAATTATGGACGGACGCGTGAAAACGCTCCAACCCAAAATCCACGGCGGACTCCTCGGCGTGCTTGATAACCCAAGCCACCAAGAGCAGATGAGCGAGCACGGCATTGAATCCATCGACCTGCTTATTGTGAATCTCTATCCCTTTGAAAAAACACTTGCCGATCCCAATTCCACCCATGAAGATATCGTCGAAAATATCGATATCGGCGGTCCGGCAATGGTCCGCGCATCGGCGAAAAATTACAAATGGACCGCCGTTGTGGTGAATCCCGAACGCTATGATGGTATTATTGAATCACTTACCGCAAGCAAAACCATTTCGGAATCTCTCCGCCGCGAGCTCGCCGGTGAGGCATTCGCGCATACAGGATATTATGATTCCTTGATTGCAGGATATTTCCGGACGCAGACGGGTGAACAATTCCCGCACGAACTCTCCATCCCGGCCCGCAAAGAACAATCCCTCCGCTATGGTGAGAATCCTCATCAGCAGGCAGTATTGTATGGAAATTTCACATCAATTTTCCGGCAAGTCCATGGGAAAGAACTCTCGTACAACAACATCGTCGATATCGATGCAGCCGCGAAATTGTCGCTCGAATTTACCGATCCCACGGTCGTGATTATCAAGCATACCAATCCCTGCGGTGTGGGCTCGGGCGCGACACTGAGCGAGGCATACGCCAAGGCATTTGCGACTGATACCGTTTCGCCATTTGGTGGAATTATCGCCGTGAATCGCATAATTGACCTTGAATTCGCACAAACCGTGCACAGTCTTTTCGCAGAAGTGCTTATCGCACCAAGCTTTACCGACGAAGCACTGGAATTACTCCGTAAAAAACGTGACCGCCGCCTCATGACCGCAGACTACGCCGCCCTGCGCAGCGCAATGCAGCTTCAGGTAAAATCCGTCGCAGGTGGACTCCTCGTGCAAACCGATGACACGGAATTACTCGATGAATCAGCTCTCAAGACCGTAACGAAGCGCGAGCCGACCGAGGATGAACGTGCCGCTTTGATGTTCGCTTGGCGCGTAGCAAAACACGTCAAGTCCAACGCCATCATCTACGCCGCCAAAGACCGCACACTCGCTATCGGTGCCGGGCAAATGTCCCGCGTGGACTCAGCCCGCATTGCCGTCAAAAAAGCGCATGACGCGGGTATTGATTTAGCCGGAAGCGCGGTCGCAAGTGACGCGTTTTTCCCGTTCGCCGATGGATTATTACAAGCAGTAGAAGCAGGCGCGACAGCCGTTATTCAGCCGGGAGGGTCGGTGCGTGATGCGGAAGTAATCGCCGCAGCCGATGAGAATTCTATTGCTATGATGATGACGGGGATGCGGCATTTTAGGCATTAGGCGATTAGTCGTAAGTTGGGAAGTCGTAAGTTGGGAAGTCGTAAGTCGGTAAGTCGTAAGTCGGTAAGTCGTAAGTTGGGAAGTCGTAAGTTGGGAACTGTTCGTTCGCTGATATTTTTTTGAGAAATAAAGAAATAGTATGAAATTGCATAATGGCAACTCCCCCAACAATCATAAGCGAGCGTGTTGACGATATCCCATTACTCTACAGTCAGCTTGATTTTATGTCAATTCCAACGCTCATAGACACACATTTCCCGAGTCACGGTAACCGTCAAGGTATATCGTTAGGTAAGACCACTTGTGTATGGCTTTCGTACATATTATCCCAATGCGACCACCGTTTACAGGCAGTAGAATCATGGGCTGGAGCTCGTATCAATACCCTGAGCCAGTGTATAGGCGAACCGATGAGCGCCCTTGACGTGAGCGACGACCGCTTAGCCGGAGTCTTGCGTTCATTGTCCGACAATGACCGTTGGTCGGCATTTGAGCAAGCGTCAACTCGATGTATTATAAGAACCTACGATCTTGGCTCGTCAGTAGTGCGTCATGATTCAACGACCGTAAGCAGCTATCATATCGTCAATGAACAAGGGATACTTCAATTGGGCTACAGCAAAGACCACCGTCCGGACTTAGGACAAGTCAAGGTCATGCTTTCGACGCTTGACCCGTTAGGACTGCCACTGCGCGTGAGCGTTGTCTCCGGCGACAGAGCCGACGACCCTCTCTATGTTCCGGCAATAGAAAGCGTTCACGAGACACTTCATCGACGCCTGTTGCATGTCGGAGATTCAAAAATGGCGGCCGTAGCGACACGAGTTCGCATACAAGAATTAGGCGATTGTTATCTGTGTCCGTTGCCGGAGAAACAATACCAAGAGCTTCCTGTTCCCTCGGCAGATCAGCCCCTTATAGAAGTACTCAACCGCGATAAAGAGCTGATAGCTCACGGCTATGAATTGAGTCATACGATGAGCGCCGCAACATCTTTGGGCGATACTCTGACGTGGAACGAACGTCGGTTTATGATACGCAGCGTTGCCCATGCCGAGCGCCTCCAACGCGATTTTCTGAGTGCAATCGAAAAGGCCAAAACTGCAATCGAAACCTTGAATGAGCGCAAGCAAGGCAAGCGCCGACGAAGAGAACGCGCTGAGGTTGACGCCTATATCAGTACAGTCCTTAAACGTTATAATATATCTGAATTACTTACAGTTACTGTTCACGAAACGAATACTTCGGTTGCCAAACGTGCCTACAAAACCAGAGCCGCAGTCATTGAAGAGCAGAAAGATTTTACGGTCACCGTCGAGCCGAACACCGCCGCCATTGCTTCGGCTTCTGCTCGTCTCGGCTGGCGACTTTACGCGACCAATGACCCGGAGATGACGGTCGAAAAATCGGTAGAAATCTATCGAGCCGAAATACAAATTGAGCGGGGCTTCCATCGTTTAAAGGGGCAGCCGCTTGCACTTTCTCCGATGTTTCTGCAACGCGAAGACCATATTATAGGGTTGATTCGCTTGTTGACGATTGCCTTGCGCTTGCTCTCAGTGGTGGAGCACCGTGTTCGCACCGAGCTTGCAAAGACGGAAAATGACGCATTAGAACAGTTAAGCGGCCAAATACGCTCTGCCAGACCGACAACTGAACGAATGCTTAAAACCTTTATGTACATCACGTTAACTATTGTACAGACAGAGGATACCGTCATTCGACATCTGACGCCGTTGTATCCAACGCAACAACGTATTCTCCAACTATTAGGGCTACCACCGGACACATATCTCAAAATTGAAAATGTAAATCTCAAAAACTCATCATAAAATCAGCGAACGGACAGTTGGGAAGTTGTAAGTTGGGAAGTTGTAAGTCGGTAAGTACATTGTCATTTAAGTTTTGACAGAAAGCGCTATATTGTCATTTTTTTGGAGGAACCATGGCAAAATCTCATCTTCGATTGAGTAAAACAGATCGAACAGAATTACAAGCACTATCAAAACAGAATACCTTGTCGGTTAAGATTTACAAGCGGGTTTTATATCTGCTTGCCTTAGATGCCGGACGAACCTATCAATCAATTACGAAGGAATATTCGATAACGCCACCGGTACTTCGACGATTGATAGATAAATACAAAGCATTTGGTTTAACAGGACTTTACGACAAGCCCAGATCCGGTCGTCCGGTTGTTATTTCCGGCCAACAACGGGCACAAATCACAGCATTGGCGTGTAGTCAGGCACCCGAAGGCTATGCAAAGTGGTCGTTACGCTTACTCTCCGAGAAGATTGTCGAATTAGAGATTTGCGAGCATATTAGCCATGAGCATGTATCAAAGATATTAAAAAAAACGAACTTCAACCGCACCTGAAGCGCACATGGTGCATAGCAAAAGTTGACGGCATCTTCTTAGCCAAGATGGAGAAGATTCTTCAGCTTTATGCTCTGGAATACAATCCTGATTTCCCTGTTGTATGCTTCGATGAACGTCCCTGCTTTCTTATTGGCGATAGAGTTGAACCCATAGCGATGCAAACAGGCGTAGTGGCCAAGGAGCACTACTCTTACTCTAAGAACGGCTCCTGTAGTTTGCTTGCGATGATTGAACCTTTGAGCGGAAAACGCTGTGCTCAGGTCTATGATCAGCGAACAAAGAAAGAGTACACATTATTCATGCAGGAGATAGCTAAAGCATATCCAACGGCTCATAAAATAAGAGTAGTACAAGACAATCTTAACACGCACAACACGGGTTCATTTTACGAACATCTGCCTGCAGAGCAAGCATTGGCGTTGGCTGAGCGATTTGAATTTTACTATACGCCGAACTCCTCATCGTGGCTCAACATGATAGAAATTGAATTTTCAGCGTTAACGAAACAGTGTCTCAATCGTAGAATTCCAAACAAAGAAAAGCTAGCTCAAGAGATAGTTGCCATCATCAAACGCAGAAATGATAAAGCAATAAAAATTGAATGGCAATTCTCGATTAAGACCGCAAGAACAAAGATGGCAACTAAATATCAGAAGGTCAATCCTGATAATAGAACATCTGACAAAACTTAGATGACAATGTAGTAAGTACATTGTCATTTAAGTTTTGACAGAAAGCGCTATATTGTCATTTTTTTGGAGGAACCATGGCAAAATCTCATCTTCGATTGAGTAAAACAGATCGAACAGAATTACAAGCACTATCAAAACAGAATACCTTGTCGGTTAAGATTTACAAGCGGGTTTTATATCTGCTTGCCTTAGATGCCGGACGAACCTATCAATCAATTACGAAGGAATATTCGATAACGCCACCGGTACTTCGACGATTGATAGATAAATACAAAGCATTTGGTTTAACAGGACTTTACGACAAGCCCAGATCCGGTCGTCCGGTTGTTATTTCCGGCCAACAACGGGCACAAATCACAGCATTGGCGTGTAGTCAGGCACCCGAAGGCTATGCAAAGTGGTCGTTACGCTTACTCTCCGAGAAGATTGTCGAATTAGAGATTTGCGAGCATATTAGCCATGAGCATGTATCAAAGATATTAAAAAAAACGAACTTCAACCGCACCTGAAGCGCACATGGTGCATAGCAAAAGTTGACGGCATCTTCTTAGCCAAGATGGAGAAGATTCTTCAGCTTTATGCTCTGGAATACAATCCTGATTTCCCTGTTGTATGCTTCGATGAACGTCCCTGCTTTCTTATTGGCGATAGAGTTGAACCCATAGCGATGCAAACAGGCGTAGTGGCCAAGGAGCACTACTCTTACTCTAAGAACGGCTCCTGTAGTTTGCTTGCGATGATTGAACCTTTGAGCGGAAAACGCTGTGCTCAGGTCTATGATCAGCGAACAAAGAAAGAGTACACATTATTCATGCAGGAGATAGCTAAAGCATATCCAACGGCTCATAAAATAAGAGTAGTACAAGACAATCTTAACACGCACAACACGGGTTCATTTTACGAACATCTGCCTGCAGAGCAAGCATTGGCGTTGGCTGAGCGATTTGAATTTTACTATACGCCGAACTCCTCATCGTGGCTCAACATGATAGAAATTGAATTTTCAGCGTTAACGAAACAGTGTCTCAATCGTAGAATTCCAAACAAAGAAAAGCTAGCTCAAGAGATAGTTGCCATCATCAAACGCAGAAATGATAAAGCAATAAAAATTGAATGGCAATTCTCGATTAAGACCGCAAGAACAAAGATGGCAACTAAATATCAGAAGGTCAATCCTGATAATAGAACATCTGACAAAACTTAGATGACAATGTAGTAAGTCATAAGTCGGGAAGTCGTAAGTCGGGAAGTTGTAAGTTGGGAAGTCGTAAGTCGGGAAGTCGTAAGTAGTAAGAATACAAATACGTTCCATCATACTGAGCTTGTCGAAGTGTTCAATTAGATGCCGAATTTTAGTCGTACGTTGGTTGAATGGTGAGTCGTAAGAATACGAATACGTTCAGTCACACTGAGTTTCAAAGGGGCGGTAGCTCGCCCCTATCAAAAACAATGACACAAGGCGTAAACATAGCCCACGATTTTAATCATGGGGTCAAAGGAAACGTTGCCATTACTCCTCTGCCCTCGGAGCGAATGTGAGCAGCGACAGCAATTTCTCGGCGGCGATTGGCGGAAGGATATCACCGGAGAGCACGGCCTGCTCCATCAGGGGTAATTGCGCAGCAACCGGCGGGCATTCATAGAAGAGCTGTCGCAGGCGATTTTCGAGAACATTGTGGAGCCAGTGTTTGTTTTGTTCGGCACGCAGCATGTCGATTATTCCCAATTGCTTACTCTCGGCAAAATACTCGGTGCAGCAGTGCCACACTTCATCAATTCCCCGGGATTCGAGCGCGCTTATCGCGAGGACTTTCGGCTGCCAATGCGGCGATTTCGGGCGGAGCAAGCGGAGCGCCGAACTCAACTGTTGCCGCGCAAGCTGCGCCTGCTGAAGCTGTTCGCCATCTGCCTTGGTCACCACAAAGATATCCCCCATTTCCATGATACCGCGTTTAATTCCCTGCAATTCATCGCCTGCATTTGGCAGCATGAGCGCCATGAAGACATCGACCATCGAGGCGACTTCCGTTTCAGACTGCCCCACGCCGACGGTCTCGATAAGGATCACATCAAATCCCGCCGCCTCACAGAGCAACATCACTTCCCGCGTTGCATGCGCCACGCCGCCAAGCGTACCATGCGATGGCGACGGACGAATAAATGCCTCCCGTCGCTGCGAGAGCTCGTGCATGCGGGTTTTGTCACCCAAAATACTTCCCCCCGACCGTGAACTGCTCGGGTCAATTGCCAGCACAGCCACCCGATGGTGTCCGCTTGTAATTGCCTGCACGCCAAACGCTTCGATAAAGGTACTCTTGCCCACGCCGGGAGCGCCGGTAATACCGATTCGATAGGAATTTCCTGCCAATGGAAGTGCTTTTGCGAGAAGCTCTTGCGCGGCTGTGCGGTCGGCCGGGAGTTCACTCTCGATGAGAGAAATCGCCTTGGCAAGCATCCGCCGGTTGCCGGAGCGGAGACCATGGAAGAGTTCATCTGTGGAATACGTCATCATCATAGCATCAGATGTATTGGAAAATGGCAGCTGCCCTTACGAATTGAATTTCTATGGACTTGGGAAGGATTTTTCGATGAGTCGCATGAGCCCGCCGGGGTTTTCACCACGGGGAACAGGATTATTATAAATTCCTGTAAATGAGAAACTAGCAATAAAAATTATGATCGTAATCCATCCCAGAATCATGCGCGGAGTGCCGATTTTCCGTGCTCCCGTCCGTATGGGCGGATGCTCAAGCTTCATGAAAAAGCGTGTAATGACCACCCAAAACAGCCATCCGTTCCATCCTTTGAAATACCATGCACCATGGGTTTTGATCCATTCGATGGTGTCGATTAACCTGCTGGTGGGGGCGTAGTTCAGCACCATTACTTCAACATTATCAACCAGATACTCTATAATAAACGCTATTCCGATAATTAACAAAATCCACCAGAATATGCGTGAAATGAGTTTCTGCCGCTTGCCGAACATCGCATAGACCACATGCCCGCCGTCAAGCTGCCCCATCGGGAGCATATTGAGCGCCGTGACGAACATGCCGAACCATCCCACGCACAGGAAGGGATAATGGTACATTTCGTTCATCGGAGGCAGATACGCACCAGCGGGTACGAGCAGCGCAGCCATTGCATCATAGAGCATTGTACTACCAAAATGCAACCCATAGACCGCCGGTTCGCCGCCCTGAAGCAGCAATTCCGGGTGAATGGTATAGAGAAATTCCTTGGGCGGAAGGGTCAGAAAACCAATAACAAGAATAATAAAGCACACCACAAAGCCGGCTAGCGGACCCGCTGCACCAATATCAAAGAGTGCCTTGCGGCTCATAATCGGCGTTCGCGTCTTGATATAGGCACCAAACGTACCAAACGGCGACAAAAACGGAATCGGCATCGGCAAAAAATAGGGCAAAGAAGCATCGACCTTGTGATAGCGTGCAGCGAAATAATGCCCGAATTCATGCGCCGTAAGAAAGGCCATCAGCAGCAGTGAATACGTGAGCCCATAGTGCCAGTTCATTACTTCCGTGAAATCCTTACCTGCCCATGTCGTACCTGCAATCGTCGTCGTCATCACCGTCAGTAGGAACAGAAAAAGATGCAACAGGTATGTTTTCAAACGGATAGGAGGCAGCTCAGCAGGAAAATCATCAGGCGGGATGTAGGTAGAATCCATACAAAAGCAAGGGGAATTAGTTCGGAATTGAGATTGAGATTAGCACAAAAATACGAAGATTTATTGGGTTCCTTGTGGCGTATTCCACACGCTTCAGCCATAAAAGAAAAGCGGAATGCACGGGGTGCGAATATCCTTCGCTGTGTCATTCCGCTTTTATTGTGAATCGTTATCTGCTTATCCTGCGGGGATGATATCGACGCGCACCATATTGTCGGGGCGGATAATTTCCCGGGCATAGTCTTGAATATCCTGTGCCGAGTACGCGGAGAAGCGCGAGAGAGCCGTGTTTACTCGATGGGGATCATTCCAGAACAGCGTTTGTTGGGTCACGGTATCTGCCACTCCTGTCGCGGTTTGCAGCGGATAGGAGATACCGGTTTTGAGGGAATTCCGCGCTTTGAGAATTTCTGTTTCGGTAATACCCTGATCAATCACCGCCGTTAATTCGGCAAGGAGAGCGGCGCTGAGTTCATCACAGGTAATCTCCGGTGTTGCGGCCGTCGCCGACACGGTAAAAAGTGAGGATAATTCCCGTTGATCGGCAAAAGCAAAAGCAGAGGAGGCAATTTGGCGGTCATAAACGAGCGATTTATAGAACCTGGAACTGCGGCCCTCGCCGACAATTCCCGCCAAAATATCGGCACGAACAGCGCGGTCATCCAGGAATCCGTCGGTATGAAATGACATATACACCGCCGGCAGTGGCACGGTATCTTCGACGACAACGGAGCGTCCGCCGAGGCGCATTTCCGGGGTTACGGCGTTACGACGAATAGGCTTGTCTCCACGCGGAATATCCCCGAAATACTTCTCGGCGAGCGCGAAAGCCGTCTCGGGCGTAATATCGCCGGCAATTGTCAGCACCGCATTATTGGGTCGGTAATACATGGAGAAGAATGACTGCACATCTTCCATTGTCGCGCCGGCAATATGCTCACGGCTGCCGATAATTTCCCAGCTATGCGAGCAATCGGGCGTAAAAGCAATCTCTGCCTGCTTGGTACGCCAAATTCCATACGGTTGATTCTCCACGACTTGCGACATTTCCTCCAGCACAACGCGTTTCTGCGTTTCGAGGCCGATTTCCTGCACGCCGAATTGCATCATTCGATCCGACTCCAGCCATAATGCGAGTTCTGTTTGATGCGAAGGTACGGTGATATGATAAACTGTTTGGTCATACGCCGTATAAGCATTCGGACTCCCGCCGGCACTGGCTGCAATTTTGAAATAATCGCCGCGCGCGACATTGGTCGAGCCGTCGAACATCAGGTGTTCGAATAAATGAGCGAATCCATTCTTTGTCGGGAGTTCGTCTTTCGAGCCCACTTTATAGCCCACCGTCACGCAGACGACGGGTGCTTTGTGATTAGGTGCGACGACGACATGCAGACCATTGCCCAGATGACGCTCGTGTAATTCTGTAAGAACCGTATTTTCCATAGAAGATTGATAGTTGTAGGAGGAAGATATTTGGGGAATTTTTCCTTTATCTGCGATATAAGACTTATACGCAGCAGAATGATAGGATGAGCTTGCGTTCCCCTTTCAATGAAGTATGAAGGGTAGTAGGTCGCCTGTCGTGCGTCCGGCAATTATCCGAAGAACATCGCCATCAGTCGCATCAATCCCCACGACACAAGCACGGTAAATCCATAGACAATTCCACTGATGGTATAGCCCGTTTTCTTGGGTAATGCGGCAGCCGATGCGATGACCATTCCAACGGCGGCATAGAACCAGATAGTGAATACATTAATACGCGACAGGAGGCCAAGGAGACCGAAATCATCCGGTGGAGCAAGGAAGCCAAGTCCGGGAGCAATGCGCATGGAGTCGCCGAAAAACTGCATAAGTGCACCGATGAGATTACCTACGACACTAATTGAAGAACCGTAACTTACAAGCGCAATCAAATGTAAAAATCCAAGTGGCTCGCCGGTAAACATCCGATGGGAAATCCAGAGAAGTAGTCCGAGACCAAAAATAACGGCTCCACCGGTTAGAATTCCCATACCCAGCGATCGGGTTGGATTGAAATCCAATTGCTTCTCAATGTTTTCGTATTGCTCCGATAATTTTTCTTTCGGAAAATTCGGATTTTGCGCCATTTTATCAATCATTTTCGCCTGCATTGCATACGATTCTTTACGAATTCCGGGACTCGCTGAATAGAAATAGCTCACGGCAGTAATACTCAACGCTTCTAATAAAATAGCGAAGAGTACTATCTTCATTGGCGACTGAATAGCCCGGCGCCCAATCTCCCATGGTGCGGAAAAAATATCAATAAATCCGCTAAATAATGATGGTTGGATATCCGGCGCATTATCGCCTGATTCCGGCTCGAAAGAAGTAATCATTTCGTCCATTGTTGATTCTCTGCTAGAATAATGAAAGAAGTTGAATTAACTGTTTCAAAAATACGGAGATTCAGGCAATGCTGCAACGGCGGCGGCAATTAACAATAGAGGCAAGCCGAAATTTTCAAGGAAATTACCATCCTGTAGTATGAGGGTCTATACACAAAAACGCCCTTGTTTCCTGCACAAACAAGGGCGTTTTACGAGAACAAGTGTCCTATTTCTTATTTCGCTACTGTCAGCGTTGTCAGGCGCACGACGTCGCCGACGGTCAGCCGTAGGAGATAGGTACCACTTGCTACTTCTGAAGTATTCCATGTGAAGGCATGCATGCCACCGGTGAGCTCACGTTCGGAGGCGACAAAGACACGTTCACCGGCAAGATTCGTCACAACGAGGGAGGCGGCTCCGTTTTCCGGAGTAGTAAACTCTACCGTTGCATAGAGTTGTGTAGGATTCGGATAGACGCTCATACCACCGTTATTTACGATGAGTTCATCGACACCGGAGGACGATTCGGTGGTAAAGCTCCATGGCTCTGACCAGGTCATTCCACCGGCATTTGCTGCTGCTATACGCCAGTAATAGGTAGTATTTGCGCGGAGATTCATGGCCGAATAAGCGGTGCCGGTGACGGTTGTATTTTCGACAAGCGTCGTGAAATCTCTTGATTCCGAGACGTGCACCATGTAGCTTGCGACCGTGCTGCCGAATGTCGGTGCCATCCATTTAAGGACGACCGTCGTCGGTTGATTGGATGATCGGTCGAGCGGGCTAAAGAGCGCAGGCATTGCCGGTGCTGCCGGTACGAGCGTGAAGTGCCATACTTCCGACCAAGGGCTTTCGCTCACGGAATTTGCTGCCCGGACGCGCCAGTAATAGGTCGTGTTTGGTTCGAGGCCGCTACCATTATACGATGTCTCCCGGAGATTGCTCTTATCGAGAATAGTCGTAGCAAATGCTTTGTCTTTTGAGAGTTGCAGTCGATAAGACGTTGCATTGACGGCCGATTCCCAACGAAAATCAACAACAGCGGGCTGATTCACCGCATTATTGGCAGGTGCCTGCAGAGTCGGGATGGCTGCAGGAGCAGTACCGGTGCTGAATTGCCACATTTCGGACCATGTACCGAGACCATTATCACTGCTTTCAGCCATGACATGCCAGTAGTAGGGCTGATTGGTGCTCAAGTCATTGATGGTATAATTTGCTGCTGAGACGCCGCTTTGATCGACAGTGAGTACGGAGAATTCTCTGTCCGTCGATACCTGCACCCGGTACGTCATTGCACCGGATACCGGCTGCCATTGCAGGAGGGTAGTCTTGGGTTGATTACCGGAGTAATTTGCCGGTGCCAGAAGCATTGTCCGGGCAAGAGCAGTGCGAAAACGCATCACCGGTGACCAAGCAACCGTGATATTGGTGCTGCTGAGAGGACGTATTCTCCAATAGTATGTCGTATTGTATTGCAATCCTTCATAAAGACCTACCTGCGTCGAAAGACCGGCAAGCTTGGAGATATCTGCTACGATGGAGGTAAATCCCGCGTCTTTAGCAAGTTGGAGCTGATATTGTGTTGCCGTGCCACGTCCTGCCCATTGGAGGGTAACCGGGAATGGAAGAGCAGTTGCTCCGTTGAGTGGTGCTTCACCGAGTGTTGGGTCAACCAGCGTAGAGAACGTGCGTACGTCCGACCATATACTTCTGCCTGCTGTCGGGCTGCCTGCCTGAACGCGCCAGTAATAGATTGTATTGCCGTCAAGACCTGATACCATGGCCGAGAGAGCGGAATATGACTTGTCAACGATAACGGATGAATTGAAATTTACATCAGTTGAGATTTGAAGCCGGTACTGTACATCTCCCTCGACTTTATTCCAGGAAAATGCTATCGTTTTCGGTAGATCAAGAGCACCGTCATACGGCAGCACCAGACTCGGGGTGGCAATGATGGTCGTAAATTGATGTACGTCCGACCAATTGCTGGCCTCACCGTCGGGAGCGAATGATTTTATGCGCCAGTAATAGAGCGTATTGTTATCCAGATTAGCTGTCTGATGAATGGTCTCGCGGATATCGGTCGAATTTTCAACAAGATTATTAAATTCTTCATCAGTCGCTATTTGTACTTGATAACGGTCGATGCCGGAGGTTCCTCTCCAGGTCAGCACAGCCGGTATGATAATATAAATTTCCTTGTCATTCGGAGCAATGAGTTCGGCTGATGCAAGCACCGTACGGAAGCTCCATACCGGAGACCATGCGCTCGTGCCGCTGACATTACTTGCGTTGACGCGCCAGTAATAGGTCGTAAAATTCTCCATCGCAGGAATATACACCGGAGAAGTGCTGGCGACATTATCCATGATTAGATTCGTAAAGTCAGCGGTGGTTGATACCTGCACGCGATAGACCACGGCTCCTTCTGAACTATTCCAATTCAACAGCGGGTTCACCGTAGGCACGGTGCGCGCGCCATCCATCGGTGAAGCGAGGGTCGGTACCGGCGGCGGAGGATTGGCCGTTGTAAATTGATAGACCGGTGACCATGGGCTCACCATTTCGTCTTTAATTGCATTGACATGCCAGTAATACGTCGTGCTATAGTCAAGCGTAGCAAGATTATAACTCGTTCCGCTGACCACCTGATCGTCGAGGATAGCCGAGAAGTCCTGCGTCAGGGATACCTGCATTTGATAGCGGTCTGCACAGGGAGCAGCTTGCCAGGCAAGAGTCGGATCGACCGACACGGCAGTAGCATTATCGGCAGGATTGACCAATGACGGAGGATTCAAGGTAGGATTCGGAAGATAGATTTGAATATCATCAATACCGATACCCTCATATTGTACATAGGCATCTGCCTGCATGACAAAGCGGATACGCACATTATTGCTGCCTGCTGCGCCGGTAAGAACGTGTTCTGCCGTTTCCCAGCCGGTATTATAGGTATAATTGCCGCACCATACATCGAGGAAGTTACCGGAATTATCATCCCTCCAGGTCTGATACCAGTTTGCTCCCGTGCCTGCTGCACCCAGCTTGGTCCATGAGCCGCCGTTGATGGAGATTTCCATCCAGTGGAAGTCGTAGTTGTCTTCGGTAAAGTAGGTGTGTTTGAAGGAAATATGCGGGTCGCTGGTAAAGCACGACATGTCAAAGACAGGAGACACGAGGTAGGAGAGTTCGTAATTGTTGTAATTACCGGTAAGATTCGTCACCCATGAATTGGCACCACCACCGGGCGCATTGATATCACTCGCCGACGGATACCCTAGTTGCCAGGTAGAGTTATCGCCGGAAGCAGCCCAGCCGCCGTTACCGGATTCAAAATTTTCATTGTACGTCGGAAAGATATTCATTTGTGCCCGCGACGTTTGCGGCGCATATACTGCCACGCTCAGCGCGATGACAGTAGTAACGAGTAGCAAGAAACGGTTCATAGAACCTCCAGAAAAAATAGTAGAATAACACGTAAAGCCGTTGTACCTTTATCGGTTTTTTTCAGCTTGGTAGCTCGCGCGTGTGCTCGTCACGATTTTTCTGTGGACTGAATCTATCCGTCTGTCTATGTGTAGTCACGATTGGCTGCTGTATCGATCGTTGACCGCCCTTCTCCTCAATAAACTATCCCATCAGTACTTGTTCCAAGGGCAACGTGACGCTCAGAGTGTGGATTGGGGGTTCTCGCTTGATATTCAATTTTTTTCTTGTGTAACTCCACCAGCTACGAGAATCCTCAATCGGTAAGCTACGTGTCAAAATTACGGGTATTAAAAGAACAGAACTATGATAAAAGTCATTGTTTCGCCGGATTGGAGTTCGAGAAATAAAAAAAATCCCGCTTCGCCCGCCCCGCCCCCCCGAGAGTATGCATCAGCTCCCGATACGCAAAGCGCCCCTGACACCAAAAGGATCAGGGGCGCTTTGTATTGATTGGAGGGCTTGCCTCTTCACTGCCGGGAGATTATTTAACGACCTGCAGCGTGGAATGATGGACAAGTCCGTTGATTGTCATGCGTACAAAATACGCTCCGCTTGCGACTTCCGTCGTATTCCATACGATGGCATGATCACCTGCCGAGAGGCCGGTTGCCGATGTCGTAAAGACAGGAATTCCAACGGTATTGGTAATGACAAGCGTCATCGCTGCATTATCGGGAACCGTGAATGCTACGGTCGCCGATTGCAGCGTAGGATTCGGAAAAATATCGAGCAATGGTGCTCCGGTAAGCGGCTCATCGACAGCCGATGACTCTTCGGTCGTAAAGCTACGTGTTTCTGACCATGAACTACCACCGGCATTGACCGCCGATACTCTCCAGTAATACACCGTCAGATATTTGAGCTTCGGCAAGGAGAAAGCCGTCCCGGCCGTTACCGTTTCATTGGCCACCAGAGTGCTGAAATCTGCACTCTCCGATACGTGTAATTGATAGCTGTCCACAGCACCGCCAAGCGAAGGCGCCATCCATTTGACAAGCGGGCTAACCGGCTGATTCGTCGCTCTGTCGGCCGGGCTCACGAGCTCCGGTACGGCAGGTACAGCCGGCACAAGCGTGAATTTCCATGTATCCGACCATGAGCTCTCGCCTACCGAATTCGAAGCACGTACGCGCCAGTAATAGGTAGTATTGGGCTCTAATCCGCTGGTATTAAATGATGTGCCTGTGAGACTGCTCTTATCGAGAATGGTCGAACCAAACGCCATATCCTTCGAGACCTGCAAGTGATAGGACGTTGCATTGGCAGATGACTCCCAGATAAAATCCACCACTGCCGGCTGATTGACTTTGTTGTTTTCCGGAATCTGAAGCGTCGGCACTGCCGCTGCTGCTGTTCCGGTGCTGAATTGCCATACATCCGACCAGCTTCCGGCTCCATTATCGGTGCTCTCGCCCATCACGCGCCAATAGTAGGATTGATTTGTCGCAAGATCTGCCAGTGAATACTTCAATCCTGTCAGACTCGTCGGCTCGGCAACGATCGTGCTAAACGACTTGTCCGTCGCTACTTGCACATGATAGGTCATTGCGCCCGACACTGCTTTCCACTCAAGCTGCGTGGTCTTGGGCTGATTGCCGGAATTATTGGCCGGCATAAGGAGTGCTGCCTTGGCCAGACCGGTACGGAAGCTCCGCACGGGTGACCATGCTATCGCAATATTCGTATTGCTGACCGGGCGAATGCGCCAGTAGTAGGTCGTATTATACTGTAATCCTTCATAGAGACCAACTTGAGTGGATACACCGGTAAGCTTCGTGATCGTCGGTAGCGTCGATGTAAATCCAATATTCGTCGATAGCTGGAGTTCGTACTCCACTTTATTGCCCCGATCCGCCCACTGCACCGTCACCGGTACTGCTACGGCACTCGCATTATCAAGCGGTAATTCACCAACCGTTGCATCGACGATAGTGGAGAATGACCGAACAAGAGACCAGCCGCTCGTGCCCGCTGTCGGACTACCCGCCTGTACACGCCAGTAATAGATTGTATTACCACTGAGACCGGTCACCTGCGAAGTCAGAGCATTAGTGGTGACATCAACAGCAATATTTTTCAAAAAGCTCATATCGCTTGAGACCTGCACGCGATATTGCACATTGCCCTGCACGGCATTCCAGGAGAGTGTCGGAGACTTGCTCAAGTCCTGAATTCCATCATACGGCAAAGACAGTACCGGCGAAGCTATAATCGTCGTAAAGGTACGTACATTCGACCAGTTGCTCGGCTCACCGTCCGGAGCAAACAGCTTGACACGCCAGTAATAGACGGTGTTATTCTCAAGACGCGACGACTGATAGCTCGCCTGCTGCACATTCGGCACATCTTCGGCAATTTGTGTAAAGTTCGCATCTGTCGCAATTTGCAACTGATAACGCCCAATACCCGGAATTGCCTGCCATGCCATCGTCGTCGGCAGCGGAATCGAAATTTCATTGTCGCTTGGTAAGACTAAATTAGTCGGTGTAAGCACCGTACGGAAGGTCCACGGCGCAGACCAAGCACTCGTGCCACTGACATTGGATGCTCTGACACGCCAGTAATAGGTCGTAAAATTAGGTAACGCCGGTAATACTGCGAAGCTAGCGGGGCTTGTATTATCAATTAAATTGGTCGTAAAGGTGTTATCTGTCGATACTTGCACCTGATACATCGTCGCTCCCGGAGATGCATTCCACTGCACTGAAGTATTCGTCGTCGTGACACCAATTGCACCATTGGATGGAATAGTATGCACCGGTACTGTCGGCGGTGGTGCTACCGTCGTAAAGCTATAGACCGGTGACCATGCACTCGTCATTGCGTCTTTGTTGGCGTTAACGCGCCAGTAGTAAGTGGTGGAGTATGCCAATCCGGTGATATCTTGGGAGGTTCCCACGACAATCTGATTGAAAATTGTACCGGCAAATGTCGGTGATGTCGATACCTGAAGACGATAGTTCTGCGCACAGGCAGCCGTCTGCCACGATAATGACGATGCCGTCAGTACGTTCACGGCACTATTAGCCGGATTCGTCAGCATTGGCGGATTGATGGTCGCACCGGGAAGATAAATTTGAATATCGTCGATGCCGACACCTTCATACTCGACAAAACCGTCCGACTGCATCGCAAAACGAATACGCACATTGCTGCTCCCTGCCGCTCCCGTGAGAAGATGCTCGGCATATTCCCAGCCGCCATTGTAATAGTAATATCCGCACCATACATCATACGTGTTGCCGGAATTACCGTCATACCACGGCTGATACCAATTCGACCCACCCGAACTCGAATTACCAAGCTTGGTCCACGCACCACCGTTAATGGATATTTCTACCCAGTGAAAGTCGTAATTGTCTTCGGTAAAATAGATATGGCTGAATCCCAGATACGGGTCGCTGGCAAAACACGACAGATCAAAGACCGGTGACTCCAAGTAGGATGTTTCATTGGAGTTATACGTGCCATACAAATTCGTTACCCACGAATTCGAACCACTGGCCGGATAATAAATATCACCCGCAGACGGATAGCCGAGCTGCCAGGAAGCATTGCTTCCGGTGACTGTCCAGCCACCGTCTCCGTTCTCGAAATCTTCGTAATAGGATGGGAAAACATTGGTTTGGGCCTGTGTGGACCCTGGGCTGAAAACTGCTATGCTTAGTGCAATAAAAGCAGTGAAGAGGAACATCAAACGGTTCATAAAAAACCTCCTGAAAATATGGTAGAATAATAAAAAAATCGGCTGTCAGACTCTTGGTTGCATACCATGGTATTTTGTAGTGTCACTGACTTCAAGACTACGCCGTTGTAGCAAACCTTACCACAGTCAAAAAAATATTTTCGAAATAACAATCCTGCCGACCTGCCAATTGTTACACCCGGCATGAGTACATTCCCCATGCCTCACGCGCACGGGATACTATACCAAACGAAAAAAAACAGACCAACAGTCAAAAAAATTACAGTTCGGTATAATAGCCTGCATGCCAACATTTTACATTTATTTTTTTTAACGGCACTCTCCCGCCCTACAAAAAAACAAAACGACTATCGCTGTCCGAAACAGAATTTCTTCACCGCCTGCCACCGATATCCATACCGCACAACACACCGTATCACGGCATTGGCGACACCGATGAAACCACCCTCCGTATGCCGGCACCAACCCTCTTTCAGGCAGCTCCGGGCAGAAGGTGACACTTCAGTTTTTCATGTGATTTGGTCATATTTTAGCCGTAAAATTAATCTTTTAGATTCCTAAAAAAACCTCTGTCAACTCGTTCTGAATACCGATACTTTTTCTCCTTTGCCGAGCCGCGCTGGAGAATACCCCATTCATTGATTCGCTCTACGGATAATCGCCGCCACACCCGGCCGGATTATCTGAGGAAAGAAATTACCGTATGTCCGTTTCGATGATTCGTATTAATTTGCAGGTAAAAAATCAATCCGATTCCGTATGCAGACTCCCGATACTCCGTTCGAACCGCTCCTACGCCGCCTCGATTCTGCCGCTTTTATCCGCTCGCTTTCTGAGCGCCTAACCGCGACCGGCGCCCGCGTCGCCGTCAAGACGCTGTCCGGTTCGCTCCGCGCGCTCACCGTCGCCGCCCTCTGGCGCGCGCGCCGAAAGCGCATCTTCGTGCTTGCTGACTCCAAGGAAGAAGCCCTCGAATGGCTCTATGACCTTAATTCGCTGGTGGGTGAAGAGTTTACGGCGCTTTTTGCTGAACCCGACAAGAAGCTCCATTACTCTTCCGAACAGCTCGATGAGAAGATTATCGCCGTCATCGACTCGCTCGCGATGGTGGAGAATAATACATCCTGCATCGCGGTAGGTTCACCCGAATGCCTCACCTTCACCGTGCCACGTCCGAACGACGTGACGACGAATCGAATTCACCTTGAGCGCGGCGGGAAATTACCCTTTAATCAATTCACGACAACACTCTCGCTCCACGGCTTCGACCGGAAGGATTTCGTGGAAAATCAAGGAGATATGGCCGTGCGCGGTGGTATTGTGGACGTCTTCCCGCTCGGCTGGTCAGCGCCAATTCGTGTGGAATTCTGGGGTGATGTCATTGATTCAATCAGAGAATTCGACCCGCTGTCGCAGCGGAGTATCCGCGAACATCTCTCCCTGGAATTTATCGCCGATTTGTTTCAGCATGGCGATACGCCGTTTGAGTCGTCGGTGCTGGATTATTTTCCGGAAGGGTCGCTCCTTGTCGTTGATTCTCCCGAACAGTGCGCCGCGAAATTTGAAAAACTTGGTATTCCTGATTGGGAAGCAAAATTCTCCGGCTGGACAATTCTCTCGATGAATGGACTTGGTGATGCCGATGTACCCGTCAAGTCTGCGTATCAGCCCGCGCTCTCGGCATCGGTGCAGCGTTTGTGCCTGGAACTCAGGATGATCGCCTCGAATAAATCGCGGATATTTCTCTCGGCAGAAGGAAGTGTGAACTCCAAGCGTCTCCACGATTTAGTCACAAATGCGATGGAGATTGACGACGAAGAAAACGAACTCCCGATCGCCTCGCCGTCGCAGACACTCCGGTCCATTTCATGGGTTGATAAAACGCTTGCCAAAGGGTTTATTCTGCCGGATGAAAAGCTGGCGTTCTTTACCGAACATCAATTATTCGAGCGGCGGCATTTTCAGACTACTAAAAAGGGTAAGCAATTTACGGGTATTACGCTTCGCGAGCTTGCGCAGCTTCGGCGCGGTGATTATGTGGTGCATGTCGATAAAGGCGTCGGGAAATTCGATGGTCTTGAGACGATTACCATTGCCGGCAGCAAACAGGACTGCGCGCGCGTGATTTATGAAGGCGGCGATGTGCTCTATGTGCATTTAAATCATATCCATAAGATTCAAAAATACTCGGGGAGCGAAGATGCCGCTCCAAAACTCAGCAAGCTCGGTTCGGCCGAGTGGGAACGTAAAAAAGCACGTTCCAAGAAAAAGCTCAAAGACATCGCCCGGGAATTAATCCGCCTCTATGCCGAACGGAAAGCGCAGCCCGGCTATGCATTTCCGGCCGATACCAATTGGCAGAAAGAATTCGAAGCATCGTTTATCTATGAAGATACGCCCGATCAGGCGAAAGCAACGGCCGAAGTGAAAGTCGATATGGAATCGCAGACGCCGATGGACCGTCTCGTCTGTGGTGATGTGGGATTCGGCAAAACGGAAGTGGCCGTGCGCGCTGCCTTCAAAGCCGCGCAAAACGGGAAGCAAGTCGCCGTGCTCGTGCCGACGACCATTCTCGCACAACAGCATTTTCTGACCTTTACCGACCGCCTGCACCGCTATCCGGTGAATGTGGATGTGCTGTCACGTTTTCGCACGACAGCCGAACAAAAAGAAGTGCTCCAGAAAGTAAAAACCGGTGGCGTGGATATTCTTATCGGCACGCATAGAATACTCAGTAAAGATTTGCATTTTAAGAATTTAGGTTTGTTAATTATCGACGAAGAACAAAAATTCGGTGTGACGGCAAAGGAGAAATTACGCTCGATGCGGGTGACAGTCGATACGCTTACGCTCACGGCTACTCCTATCCCACGCACGCTGAATTTCTCGCTCATGGGCGCGCGTGACTTGAGTGTTATCGAAACGCCGCCGCGGAATCGTTTGCCGATCAGCACAACGATTGCAGAGTGGAATGACGGGAAAATTCTTGAGCATTTACTCCGGGAGCTGGAGCGCGGCGGACAGATTTATTTCGTGAGCGATAAAATTTCAACGCTCACGAAATTGCACGAACAGCTCGTGCAGCTGGTGCCGTCACTCCGGTGCGGAATCGCCCACGGGCAAATGGAAACCGATAAACTCGAAGACGTTATGGAGAAATTCCTCGAGCGCAAATACGATGTGTTGCTCTGCACCAAAATCGTCGAATCAGGTCTCGATATTCCGAATGCGAATACGATTTTTATTCATAATGCGGATAATTTCGGGCTCGCGGAATTATACCAATTACGCGGACGCGTCGGACGTTCGAACACCCAGGCATACTGCATGCTCATCGTGCCGCCGGTGAAAACACTCTCACGGACGGCGCTTAGGCGCCTGCAGGCATTGGAGGAAAATACCAATCTCGGCAGTGGCTTTCAACTCGCAATGCGGGATATGGAAATTCGCGGCGCGGGGAATCTCCTCGGCGCCGAACAAAGTGGTTTTATCGCTGAAATGGGGTTTGAATTGTACCAAAAAATCCTCGATGAAGCCGTAAACGAACTCCGCACCGAGGAGTTCAGCGAACTCTTCCATGAGAAGGAAGTGACCAAAAAGCGAAGCTTTACCAACGAAGACGTAGCTGTCGAAATCGGCGCAGATGCTTTATTACCAACGAATTATGTATCGGCTGATACAGAGCGGTATGAATTCTACAAGCGGTTGTATTTGGTACGTTCGGAGACGGAACTCCTCAACATCACGAGCGAACTCCGCGATCGATACGGGCGTTTGCCGGCGGAGGCGGAGAATTTGATTTTTGCGGTGCGTCTCCGGGTGGCGGCATTGGAAACAGGGTTTACGCGGTTGGTCTTTAAGAATAATTTGCTAACGGCGGAATTACCGCCCGAGACGAATACATCGTATTACGAGCTCTTATTCATGCCGCTTGCTGCGTTTATCGGTTCGATTCCCGGCGCACGTTTTGTGCAGAAATCGCCGAAAGTATTTCTTGAAGCGCCGATTAAAAATCGTGAGGAGGCAATTACATTTTTGGAGCGTTTGGTGGGTGCAATGCAGGAGTGAGAGGTGGGAAAAATGCTACTGATTTTTAAAGTATGGTTGCAGTTGTACCGAGGGTATAATTTATTTAACTATCAACCTAGTAACGCACTATGGCAGTACAAGTAATCACACCGCAACAAGAATCTTTTGATCTCCATGTTTCTTTACCCAAAGAATATTTGGGCAGGCAGGTTCATTGCCTTTTTTACATTGAAGAAGAAGCAAAAAGCGTTGCCATTTCTCCTGTACCTGCAACAAAACCACCTCAAAAAAAGAGGTCTGATTTTGCCGGAATATTCACCAAAAAAGAAGCAGACTCATTCGAAAAACACACTCAACGAACTCGCAAAGAATGGGACAGAACTAGTTAATTGACACCAATGTCATCTCACAGGTATTTGTTGATCGATTACCCGAGAGCAGCAAAGGGTTTGTAATACATACAATCGACGCTAATTGAATAATTTCCGTTGTCGTCGAGATTGAGGTATTGACCTACCACGAAAGCCCAAATAAGCAGCAAGTGTTTACTTTACCATTCGGTTTCGTGTAAGATACTTATTCTGCAGTATCATTTGCCCCGGCTGACCTCACTGTTGATGTACCGTTGGACTCATAATATTCCTTCGGCATTCCGACGCTCAAGAGAATTTCATTGGCTTTTGCCAGCTTTTCCGGAAAAAGCGATTTGTCGCGTAATTCTTCTAATTTCTTATTGAAAACTATAATTGGAATGTTCGATGCATTGAGCTCTTCTATGGTCATGATATATTCCCTTTTTTTGTGAATAAAAATGCATTGTGTATGATTTGTCGTATGGTCGGCAACGCTTACTTATGAAACATTCTGTTAATCCTCTTATCTGAAAAGTAGTTACTTTCTATATCTACTACAATTTACAAATTCTCTGATACATACGATGTTTTAACAGTGTCAGACTGTGGCTATAGTTATCATACAAACGTTTCAACGGCAAGTGTTTACGACCAGTTGTTTCAATTGAAGTACGGGGAATGATTGGTAGATATCTTAATGATATACTGTGTTGTTAATTCCAAGAGGAGGTTCAATTTTCATGAACGTAAATAATATTTTCCTTCCAGTATGTGTATTTTTGCATTTAGAATGTAACTCGTGAATGAAATACTTAGCAAAATGACAACTTAGACGTTAAGAAGCCATTGAGCTTTAGTATCGCAGATCTACTTGTTCCAAGAACTTTACGACTCATAAATTCAGAGCAATTGAATGAAAAATAAATATCTAACCTTTATATCAGACGACCACTTAATTAGCTGTATCGGCAATCTTCACAATGCATATTTAAAGGCTAAAAATAATATTACCAAGAAGAATTTTTACTCAAACAAAGTTGACACTATTAAGCTGACTTTTGACGCAAAATTTAATGATATAGATGAAGAAAGTCTTATTCAGTCGGAGATTTTGAGGCAAATTGACAAGTCAATCAATAATTCAATCGGAACTTTTCACGAACAGATTTTAGGTGGAATTAAGGGGTTCGAAGTAGGTAACTTAAGTGGGTATGATATCAAAGCTGTGGATAATACTTTATTTGCGGACATCAAGAACAAGCATAACACCATGAATAGCAGTGCTGCTGAGGCACTTTTTCAAAAATTGTCTCGTTATGCAAACGACTACAAAAAAGCCAAATGTTATTGGGTACAGATTTTAGGGAAGGGAAGTTTTTGCGAATTATGGAGTGGTGACATAAACGGCAAGGAATATAGCCACAGCAGAGTTTACAAAATTTCGGGTGACCAGTTCTATGCTTTACTTTCAGGTCGAGATGATGCTATGCTACAGCTCTACAAAGTACTTCCGACTGCAATAAACGACTATCTGAAATTAGCAGGGCAACGGGAAGAAATTGCTGACAACTCAGCATTGGACGAAATAAAATCAGAGACTAAAATAAGTAAGAGAACTATTTTAAATCAAATTACTTTTGAGAACTACAGTTACTATTTAGGTTTCGACAAATTATAATATTCATTCAAAAACTTAACGATTGAATAGCCGACCTCAGTACCTAAATTTACGGGAACAGCGTTCCCAATTTGCTTGTATTGTTGCGCCATAGATCCTTCAAATTTCCAATCATCTGGAAACGTTTGAATACGGGCATATTCACGAACTGTAAAAGGACGCGTTTCATCAGGATGGCATCTTTCAGTTTGTTTTTGTGCAGGACTACAAGTAAGTGTTAAACACGGTTCGTCCCAACCAATACGCCTAGCAATTCCTGTTTTTCCGCCGCCTAGATAAAAACTACCACCCATAAATTCCTTTTGAATTTCAAGCGGTAAATCACGCCAATATCCCTTCTGCGGAACTAAATCCAAGACAGTTTTTTTACTTTGTGGATACTGTGCGCCCGTTGATGCTGGTACATCTGTATCAAACAATGCACCTTTTTTTAATGCATCTTGTAAGTTGTATATTTTTTTATAAGGTTTTGGGTATTTGTACTGCACACTAATGTCTTTACGAATTCCAACTAAAATCAAACGCTCTCTTTTTTGAGGTACTCTAAAATTTACAGCCTTTAGTACTTGGACAGGAGCTACATTGTAGCCGATTTCATCCAAAATCGAAATCATTCCTTGTAGTGTCTTACCTTTTTCGTGACTTAACAAACCGCGCACATTTTCACCTATACAGATTGGAGGATTTACCTCTTTTACTACTCTTGCGAACTCATAAAAAAGTGTCCCTCTCGCATCGGCAAGTCCTAATTTTTTACCAGCGTAACTAAAAGCTTGGCAAGGAAACCCACCGGTAACAACATCTACTTTATTATGATATTCCGAAAAACTAAAAGACTTTATATCGCCTTCCAATACCTTCCAATTCGGACGGTTTGTTCTCAAGGTTTTACAAGCCCATTTATCTATTTCATTTAATGCTACGCATTTCAAACCCGCTTTCTCCATTCCAACAGCTAACCCCCCGGCACCGGCGAATAATTCTAAAACAGAATAGTTATTTTCTGGCTCGACATGGTTGGTCACTGTATCTACTATATCATTACCAAAAAAGTCAGCAAACATCGTTTCAACATGTTCACGTTTATATACTCGATAGTTACTTATCGGCTCACGAACAGCAGGCAATTTCCCTTTTCTATCCCAACGTCTGAGCGTTTCTTTACTTTTACCAATCCGTTCTGATGCTTCTGAGAGTGTTAAATATTTTTCCATAACCAAGCTGTTATTGTGAATAACCAAGTAGCTTAACCTTATACAATGGTTACAAATTTACGATATAAAATGATACCTACAAATTTGCATTGCATAAAAGATTATCAAGTTTCAATTCTCAAATTCAAGCCATAAAAAAAGGCGATGGATTTTCATTCCATCGCCATCCCGTTCGGTAGGTAGTTCCAACTGCTCGTCAACACTTACCTATGAAACATACCGCTCATCCGCTCTTAGGATAAGTGCTTAAACTCCTAATCTAAATCAAGTTACAAAATCAGTGGCACATACGATATTTTCACCGTGTCAAGCTGCAGCTATACCTATCGCAAATGTTTACGTCCGGTTAAAATAGCTAGACTGACGGGAAAAACAAAAGCCCATGATAGCAAGCATCATGGGCTAGAACGTTTGCTTGGGAACTGTCGGCGAGGGTGTACTACCCTACTTCCGGATACCAATTATTCATCTCACTTTGCTGAATGGCATTTGAGACGATTCCGAAACCGAAGACCGTGACCAATAAGCAGATAAGCGGGAGATTAGTATTAACTGTTAATCCGCGTGCTTGCTGAATTCTATTGATTGCCTCCGCCATCTTGTATTCGATATAAATGGAATAAATTCCGCATGTTATGATGGAAATAAAAAACCATTTCCAGAAGTTGAATTCTTCCCTGCCCTGCCATGCATTGATGGCGTCCATCTGCCTCGACTGCCAGAATAAACCGTAAATACCGCATGTAACAAGTGTAAGAATAATACTGATGAGAATGTCTCTGCGACCTTCTTCGACCGGGTAAGGATATTCTGCCATACTGTATAACCCCTTGAGAATGTAATAAAATGAATCATACCATTGAATTTCAACGGTAACTTACGGAATTCTCTCGGAGTAAGCAAAAAAAATTCGATGGTACTTCAGTGATAGACGGGAGGCGGGAAATTACTCCTCAAACTTCATCATAAAGCTCGTACCCACCCCACTTGTACTCGTGGCACTGATATGAATATGCTGCAATTGACACAGCTTGCGAACGATGGCGAGTCCGAGTCCGTTACCCTTGACGGTCGAACTCCTCGACTTGTCGGTACGATAGAACCGGTCAAAGATATGCGGTAGGTCTTCAGCGCTAATACCCGTGCCGTCATCGGCTACCGTGAGCGTACGCGTGGCGGCATCCCATTCTATGCGCGTAGTCCCCTGTTCTTTCCCGTACTTAATGGCATTGCTGAGGAGATTTTCGAGAATCACTTCGAGGTAGAGTTTATCGCCGGTGACTTGGGTGTCCGAAGGAATATTCAACATCATGGCAATTCCTTTAAATTCAGCATGTTCACGTAATTTTTCAACTACTCCGCCGGCAATTGCAGCGAGTTCGACGGTTTCTTTTTTGGCGCTCGTTTCCGGTGAGTCGAGTCGGGCGATATGGAGTAATTGATCGAGTAAGGAATGCAGCCGATCGACCTGCGTGATAATATCGGCGATTTTATCTTCATACACCTCCGGCGTGCGCGGCTTGCGGATGAGCACTTCGAGTGTGCCGCGAATTGCTGCTAGAGGCGTGCGAATTTCGTGGGAAGCGTCACTCGTGAACTGTTTTTGCTGCGCCATACTTGCTTCAATCCGGGCGAGAAGCTCGTTAATCGTCGCGGTGAGCAGGTATAATTCATCCTTCCGCTTAGGCAAATCCAGACGTGTACCGATCGTCGCATCTCCAATCGTAGAAGCCGTTTGGATAAGCTGATTCACCGGCGCAATCGACTTAGAAGCGGCGAGAGAGGACGCTGCATATTGCACGAGCAGCACAAGCGGGAAGGCGACACAAAGCACCCACAGCAGACTACTCAGCATCGCAAACGACTCCTGCCGGGAAATTGCTATTGATAACTGCCCGATAATGATGCCACGTTCATTGCGAATTGGGAATTGTCCCGCACGGATATTCTGCGTGCCGATGACACTATTAAAGAAGAGATCGGAGTGATTATTCCCGGCGAAAAAGAGATGTTCTTTGACGAGATTCGATGAGTGGAATATGAGATTCCCTTTCGTATCAACGATCTGCAAAAAGGTAGGATTGACCTCGATTTTGCGGTGTTCGGCCTCGTCCCACTCGGGCATTTTATTGATAATAATCGAGTCACCGTGCCAGTCAAGATTACTCATCACCTCTTCTTTTTCAAGCTGAATATCATCATCGAGATGCGCGTACGAGGCGCGGCTGACGACGCCGTACATCACCACAAACACCACAAGCGTCGTTACCGCCACGGCGAGTGTATTGAATAATGCGATTCTGCTTTTGAATTTCAGGGTCATGGTAGAACGAGAGAATTTCATCCGTCAATTTTATATCCAACGCCGCGCACGGTCGTAATCACCGACTGCTCGCCCGGAGTATCCAATTTCCGCCGGAGCGCATTGATATAGACATCAATTACCGAATTATCATAGTCAAAATGGATATCCCATACTTTTTCAATGATACGCGTGCGCCGGCAAACGCTGCCTTTATTCCGCAGTAAATACTCGAGCAGTGCAAATTCCTTCTGCGTGAGCTCGACCGAACGTGCATGACTCGTAACGGTGTGTTTTTCTACATTGAGCGTGATGCCGGCTGCCGTAAATTCAACAATTTCATTCTCTTTCGAACGGAGCAGCACCCGTATCCGCGCCAGTAATTCTTCAAACGAAAATGGCTTGCGGATATAATCATTCGCGCCTGTCTGCAAGCCAAAAACAGCATCATCGACCGTGTCCTTCGCCGTGAGAAAGATAATCGGAATGGACCGATTCTCCTGCCGAATGGCGCGGCAAATTTCAATCCCACTCGCGCCGGGCAGCATCCAATCGAGAAGGATAATATCATATTCATGGAGATTCATCAGCGCAAGCTGCATGCCTTCTTTGCCATTGGCAGCGACATCGACGGCGAACCCTTCTTCCTGGAGTCCGTCGCGCACAAAATTCGCAATCGATGCCTCGTCTTCGATGATTAATACTCGCATAGTTCTTGGGTAAATATAAAACGTAACATGTGCTTTGCCTAGGGGCGAGAGTATCGCCGGGTGAGACGCTCCTTCCTCACCCGAACGCCACATTCATCTTTTTGATAAATAAACTACTTATCGTCATCATCCTTGACAGCCGGAGCCGTCACGCCGGGGATGGTTAATTGCACTCCTGCACCATGACTATAGACTAATTCCCCGCCTAAATATCCCGTGCGGGCAATTGAACCAACGAGCAGGGTAAAGAGCAGAACGCCTGCCCACTTTGTCCATGGTTTTTCGTATTTGAAGAAATGTATTCCCACTCTGAAGAACGCCGTAATTATCGAAAGCCAGAGCGTAATCAGGGCTGCTTCTTCGTGGAGTTCGATCGGTCCTTCAAGCGGACCCTCCTCAATTCCTTCGCCGGCATAGCCGCCGCTAATGTAGGCAGCAATTGCGCCAAGTGCTCCGAGGAGAAGCAGATAGAACGCCACACTTTTAAAAAATTCTTTCTTGGTCACCACCGATACGATTTCCGATAAAAACCCCGCCATGAGGAGCGCGATCGGAAAGTGGATAATCATGGCATGAAGATGCGTTGCTGTGAACATAGTTTTATACAACAAAAATAGTACATATTGGAATAGTAATTAAAGGGGTCAGCAAGTAGCCCGGGAGCTTAAGGCGCGGTTCCGGGCTACGAACACATTACACACGACCGGAAATCGTGATAAATTTCTCGGCACTCGTCATAGAAATGCCGCAGCGCTTGGGGGAAGTAGACTCGTATGTATTGCCGCAGGTCTGGCATATCAGATAACTCTTCGGCAGCGTTTTGACGGTATTATTCTGCAGGGCGAGGAGTGCTTTTTCGTAGAGCGGCTTGTGCTTTTTCTCTGTTTTGTAGGCATAATTCAAGCTCATCAGCGAGAGTTGATTGCCGGCAGCATTGGCATTCTTCAGGAATTCGGGGTACATGGAAGTACTTTCATATCCTTCGGAAGCAATGGCATCATCCAAATTCTCCTTCGTGGATTTCACCGTAAAACTCGGCGTGAAGGGCGGAATGCGCTGTCCGGCTTCTTCAAGCACAGCTGTATGATTATTTGCATGAATCAACTCCGCTCTCGATGCGGCCTTGAAAAGCAGCGCAATTTCATGGTATCCTTCGGCTTCGGCTTTCTTGGCGTAGGCAGCATATTTCGCACTTGCCGTGAATTCACCCCTCACCGCGTCGAGCATGTTTTGATTGTTGAGCGCCTTGCCATCTGCGGGCGGTGTGGTACTTGGTGCAATTGCGGCGGCGGCGCTTCCGCGATTCGATTCTCCTTCTTCTGATTCATCATCATCATTATCCTTGTTTTCTTTGGCGGCAGGAGCAGTTTGCTGAGCCGGAGCCGAAGTCTGAGCGTTACCAGGAGTCTGCGGCTTCTGCATACTGTCAGCGGCGGGAGTATTTTTGCTGCATGCATCAAGCAAGGCAATGGATGCAAATGCGACGAGTGCGAGGGCGAGTGTCTTTTTCATTGGATTCCTAAAAGAGTACTTGAATGTTATTTACACCGCAAAATTACGGGCACACGGTTTCAGGAATCCTTGGGTGAATCTTAAGATTTGCTTAAGAAATAACGCTCTCCCGGATATCAATTTTCCCACCCACTAAACCCAAGCGCTGCCGAATTGCTCTGTGCGCCGTAAATTTGCAATGCAATCCTCACATTCATATAAAGGACAATCCATGAAAATTCTCGCTTTTGTCGTTCTCCTCGCTGCTTCTACGCTCCTCAATGCTCAAAACTATCGTGAAATCTCCATTCCTACCCGCGTCGCCGATGTTTCGAAAAAATACCTTCTTGCTGATGTGTATGCGAGCGACAGTACGACGCCCAAACCTGTTATTCTCATCCAAACGCCATACAACAAAGCTCTTTACAGACTGAAGCTCACCACCGTTTCCGGGCAAAGCGGCGCAGGAATCCCCTTCGATACCGCCAAGTATAATTATGTCATCGTCGATTGGCGCGGCTTTTATGCCAATAAAGCAGTCGATCTCACCCCGCCGAATCGCGGCCAAGACGGTTATGATATCGTCGAATGGCTGGCGACGCAGAAATGGTGCAATGGTAAAATCGGCACCTGGGGCGGCTCGGCATTAGGACAAATTCAATTCCAGACAGCCGCGCAAAAACCGCCGCATCTCGTGTGCGCAGCGCCGTTTATCAAGGATTTCAAAACTAAATATGAGGATTATTATTACGGCGGTGATTTCCGCACCGAACATGTCGCGAGTCTCGCACGGCTGGGGTTTATCACCGAAGATCTGGTGCTCTCGCATCCCCTCAAAGACAATGTCTGGAAAGTTGGTGAAACTCAATCCGACAATTCCGATCAATTTTCGGTGCCGATGTTTATGTGCAGCGGCTGGTTCGACCATTTCCCGAGTGATGTTCTGCGGGCATTTAATGACATCGCCACCAAGAGCGCAGCCGGCGTGCGCAGCAAACATAAATTACTCTTCGGTCCGTGGCAACATACCGCTATCGGCGCCTCCAAGCAAGGCGTGCTCGACTTCCCGGGTGCAGAAGAAATTCCCACGACGATGGGCATGAAATTCTTCGATTTTTATCTTCGGGGCGAGAACAATGACTGGGAAAGTGAACCCACCGTGCGGTACTATCAGATGGGTGATAATGTCTGGAAAGCGACTTCATCATGGCTTTCTGTAGGCACCAAAACAGCCAAACTCTACTTCCGCGAAGGACATCAATTGAATCTCGAAGCTCCTCCTGTTAACATCAAAGCCGTTGACCCCGATACACTTATCGCAAATGCAAAAATCCCCGTGCCCACCATCGGAGGTTCACGTTTCAACCCCGCCGACCGCCAAATGCTGACCGGTCCGCAGGAAGTGCAATCACTGCTTGAACGCAAGGATGTGCTCGCTTATTCGACGGCACCGCTTGTGAGTGAGCTCGCAATTACCGGCACGTCGCGCGTGAAAGTGCAGTTCACCTGCAACCGCACCGATGCTGATATCTCCGTACGTTTATGCGATGTCTATCCCGACGGACGCTGGATAATTCTCACGCAAGGTATTCAGCGGCTTCGACTTCGGCGTTCGCTTGCATCGGAAGTACTGCTCACGCCGAACGCGCCGGACTCTGCCACAATCGAACTCAACGACCTTGGTATTACCTTCAAGCCGGGACACAAAATCGGCATCATCCTCAGCGGCAGTAATTTCCCGATGTTTGATGTGAATTTGAATTCGGGCGGGAAAATGTATCAGGCAGGCGATTCGCTCACAGCCCAAACGCTGATATTCTCGACTAATAGCGCGCCGTCGGTGTTTGAATTTACAACTGATAGGGTCGTCTCGGCGGTGGAGGATGAGCAAGTACTTTCTGAGAATGGATTAGCAATTTACCCGAATCCTGCGGCCGATGAATTCACGGTTGATTGTGGAAAATCACCTGCAAGCGGCAGCATCATTCTCACCGATATTCTTGGTAATCAGGCACTTAGACGCGAGCTTAGCATGCCTTCTCAGCGTGTAACGATAGGAACAAGTACGTTGCCAAGCGGGGTCTATACCGTGCAAGTATGGCTCGGCAATCAGCTACATACCGAACGAATTGTAATTTCGCGGTAATTTTTATGTATTTCTTATGGTGACGTATGCGTAGTATCGTACTCCTCATTCTGGGAATTGTCGTTGGTATCACAACGATGTATTCTCAGACGGCAACACTGACAGTGCTCAACGGCTATGGTTCGGGCACGTATCGTCAGGGTGACACTATCCACATCTGGGCAAAGGAATTCGCCGTTGACAGCGTGTTTGAAGGGTGGGAATCGCCGACAAGTTCGATGGAAATTGCACGCTGGAATGAATGGCACACGACGGTGGTAATGTGGGGTTCGCAGGCGATTATCCGCGCGAAATTCCGCCATGCAAATCCACTTCCTTTCTCTCTCACCCAATTCCGCATTCGTGGTGCGAACCGTACAGTGTGGTATGCCTTCCCGACTAAACCTATCGGAATAATCACCTTACATCATTTCACCAATGGCACCGGGAATCTCTGGACCACCCGCACGGAATACCGTCAATTCTGCCATGCCGCCTTCGCACGCGGCTACGCCCTGCTCGCTTTTAATGCCGACGAAGTCGAGCGCGGCGACCAAAACGGCAATGGACTCAAGCAATGGCAGGCGCTGCCGATCGACGCCTCCCAAAACATGGATCACGCCATCACGCAAATGCTGATAGACTCGCTGATTGGGTATGGAGTAATTACCGCAAATACGCCGCGGTACGCCGTTGGAATGTCCGTCGGCGGCGCTTATACGCTCGGCGTGGCAATGTCACTCGGATTCAACGCCTGGGTGAATTTCTGTTCGGGCGGGAGCCCTGCAATATGCGACTCCACCCGCATCCCCGGCATCTTCTGTCCCGCCGAAAATGATGCCAACCGTGAAGACGATATCGGCGGTAATACGATCAAAGCATTCGGGAATTACCGCACGCTCCAAAAGCGCGGTGTGCGGAGTGAGTATCTGCTGAACACGCTCCATCCGCTGTATCCTGAACGGTTTGCACGGGTCGATGGTATCAACAAAGCGACGTCGATTGCTCTCTACAACGAACTCCAAAGCAAGGGTCTCCTCGACTCGCTGCATCGTCCGATTATGCTCCCCGATTCTCTCGAAAAGGGTATTCGATACACAACATTATTCCCTGAATTTTCACGACTTAAAGAAGACCTTTGGAAAGAAGCGCTCTATCAGTACCGCGTCGCCTATGCCGATCATGAATTCCATGCCGATTATACCAATGCCATCCTCGACTTTTTTGATTCGCTGCGTCCGGTGGCGCCTTCGACCGGGGCATATTGCGATAGTATTGTAATCGACTCGGTCACGATTCAGACCGAACAGCCCTTTCGCGGTGACCTGATGATTCACTTCCGGAATGAATCCCAAAAATGGTGGGCCTATCCTATCCTCCAATGCACGCTCGCACCGAATCCCTACTACACACCCGATACCAAAGAAAGTATCCTTTCGCTCTTTAATGCAAAAGGTGATTTTGCCAACGGACGCACACATTTTAATTTCCATCTCACGAAGACGACCCCGCCGGGAGAAGTGCCGAAGGATGTAACTATCAGCGGAACAGCGATGTTGCGACTGTTGAATGAACAGTCATCCACCTACGATACCTGTACGTTTGCGTTTAGTTTCAAGCCGTATCGCGAGGGTGCAAGTGCCGTCGATAATGATGAACGTGACCTGCGCGAAGGTTGGAATATTTCTCCGAATCCCTGCAATGAGCACTGTGTGATTACGGGTAATGGACTGCTAGGGCGTGGAAGGATAATTCTAACGGATATTTTGGGTAATCAATTGGAAAATATAATTATTACCGAACCTGTTCGACAAGTAACAATCGACACCAAGCATCTTCCGAGCGGTGTGTATCACGTGCGTTATGTGACGAATACGGAAATTCTGTCAACGCCACTCTCTATACTTCGATGAGAATACTATTACTACTTATCTTTCTTGTAAGTCAATCACTTACAGCGCAGACTATTTTCTTCCGCGAGTCATTTGACGATCCGAATTTCACGCAGCGCGGGTGGTATGATAATGCGACTATTCCGACGACGGCGAGTGAATTTCACGGCGCGGGCGGACGTGCTGCCGAGTATATCTATCGCAAGGGCGGCACGAAGGCACAGGGAAGCGCGATTCGCCGGCAATTTACGCCAAGCAGGTCGGTGTATGTGAGTTATTGGGTGAAATACAGTGCGAATTTTGTGGGTTCGGGTAAGCCCTATCACCCGCATGAATTCCACTTTACAACCACACTCAATGACAAGTATGTCGGACCGGCGTGGACGAAGATGACGCTCTATATCGAACAAAACAACGGCTACCCGCTGCTCTCATTTCAGGATGGAGAGAATATCGATACTGCGAATATAAAGAAGGACTTAACCAACATCACCGAAGCCCGTGCATGCGCCGGTTGTAACGGCTCCGGCGATGCCTTTCCCGCAGGCGACTGCTATCCAAGCGGCACAGAATGGCGCAACGGAAAAGCATGGAAATCCACCACGCGCGCCTTCGGCGAAGCAGGAGCGTACAACAAGAACGAGTGGCATTTTGTGGAAGCATATTTCAAGCTTAATAGCATCGAAGGCGGCAAGGGAATCGCCGATGGAGTGGCGCAGTATTGGTTCGACGGGAAGCTTTTAATCGACGCGCAGGGCGTGATGTTCCGCACGGCACAAAACGAGTCGATGATGTTCAATCAGTTTTTAATCGCTCCCTACATCGGCGACGGTTCACCGGTCGAACAAACGATGTGGATTGATGATGTAACAGTCGCAGAAGCAAGGAGTTCCACAACCGCAGAAGAAACAACCGATACCCCCAAATGGCGCATCACGCCCAATCCTGCTGCCGATTATCTCCGCATTGAGTTTGGCAATAAGCGCGATGGAACAGGCATGTTGATTCTCTCCGATATTCTAGGGAATGTGGTATGTAGTCAATCGACCGATGACTCTAAAAGTCAGTATATTCTCTCCACTCAGCATTTGCCGAACGGCGTGTATCTGCTGCGTTTGCAGTTGGGGAGTGAGTTTTTTACGGAGCGCGTGGTGGTGGGAAGGTGAATGGGTTTATTTGGAGTAGAGGTAGATATATTTACTGTACGGAGTATTATCAGCATACCGATTCATTAGTTCTATCACATTACCATACTGATCATACTTATACTGTACTTTCCAGAATGCTCGGCCATTTTCGGAAGAGAGAATCTTTTCAACCATGTTATTTTTATCGTCGTAGCGATACGTTATCTTTTCGGTGGCATGAGATTTTCCAACAAAAGTAATCTCTTCGATGAGATTACCGGCTTGGTTATAGGTGTACACAATGCGTCGGGTTGGATAGTTAGAACGTACTGTAGTGCCTTTATTAGTGCCTGAATATTGATTCCCTACTTTTTCAATTAAATTCTTATTTTTATCGTACTTATACCGATATATGCTGCTCAATTCCAACTTTTCCTTATTAATTCTGCTTCGGAAATAGACGGCTTCTTCTATCTTGAGTCCTGCGGAATTATATTTATAGGTGAATTTTTGAACTTTAGAAGTGCCACTATAACGTATTTTCTCAGTAACTCTCTTGTGATTATCATATCTATACTCGTTTTTTCCGAAAAAACCATCATATACTACATTTCCAACACTATCATATCTGATGTAGTTACTCCCCTCCACTGTACCGTCCCATAGATAGGCAGCATTATAACTTACCTGACCTTTATCATTAAACTTATAGATGTTATCTTTTCGAGGAGTTACCGAAAATAGCCAATATTTTTGATACCTAAGCATGTAAACGCTTAAGCTCTTAAAGCCGCCCTGCACGGTTGTTGGACGATAATAGTCAGAATACGTATCACCTTTGCTTACTATAACAAATACTAATAGTAAAACCACCAATACCACCAACCGTATCATAGTGCACCTCCACAACCAAGGCATTGAAAAAACGTGAATTATCGTGCAAACTTAGCAAAATAATTTGAGTGATCTTCTTGCATTTCCGGCGGATACTTCACGCGCGATGTGTATTTTTGCAGGCGGACAACAATCACAGTAGCATGAGAGGACAATTTCTCTGCAAACGGAAAACGTCCGGCACGTTGGCATAATTCCATACCCTACAATATTCACTAACAATTACTACACAGCGTGAAAACAATACACGATTTTCTGAAAGCGCTTAAGACCGAGAAAAATAACCTCGAAACGCGGCGCACTCCTTCCAAGCTTGGTATTTCAATTTTTGACTCTATCGACTATGTGCCGCTTGACGACTGGCATGCCGTCGTGCCGGAGAGCAAGGGACTTATGCGGCGCCCGTACTTGGCTGCTATTGAGAATTCGGCTCATGAGAGCGAACAAAGCAGGTATGTGCTGCTCTACAAAGACAAAAAACCCGTCGGTGCGGCAATTTTCAATATTGTCGTTTTTACGGGTGCCGATTACCGTTCGCCCAAGGACGCCACGAAGCCCCTGCAAAAGCTCAAAAACACGCTTCGTGAAAAGGCGAAGCTGCGGGTGCTCGTCTGTGGTCATACGCATCTCTCGGGTAATCATGGATTTATGTATTTGCCGGACATTACGCATGAGGAAGCGTATCATGGGCTTGCCGATGCGTGTTATCAGATTCGGCGGGCGGAGAAATTACGCGGCAGTATCAATCTGCAGTTAATCAAAGACTTTTATGAGGATGAATTTGCGGCGTCGAAGCATTTGTCGGTGTTTAAATACCGTCGGTTCAAGGTCGATCCGAATATGATCGTTACGATACGTCCGGAGTGGGAAACATTCGACGATTACCTGAAAGCGATGAATAAGAAATACAAAAAGAAAGCGATCAGTACCATCAAAAAAGGGGCAGCGCTCGAGCGGCGAAGTTTGACGGCTGAGGAGATAGCTTCGAGTTTGGAGATTATACAAACTCTTTATCTGAATGTAGCGAATAAAGCAAAAGTGCGGATCAATCATTTTGACGCCACGTACCTCTTGCAGCTCAAGCTGAATATGCAGGAAGATTTTGAATTAATTGGGTATTACCTCGGCGGCGAGATGGTAGGATTTTGTTCGCTTATTTATTGGGGCGAGAATTGCGAAGCACATGCAATCGGGTTGAATTATGAATACAACAACGAACATGCAATCTATCTCAACATGCTCTACGACGACGTAAAAACGTCGATTACAAAGAAAAAATCCATGCTCATTCTCGGGCGCACTGCTATGGAAATGAAGAGTAATATCGGCGCCGAGCCGTACGAGATGTGCTGTTATATCCGGCATTCGGGTCCGCTGCTCAACCGCGCATTCAAGCCGGTGTTTCAGTATATTCGTCAGAGTGAGTGGACGCAACGGAGTCCGTTTAAGGAGGAAAGTACGTCTGTTGAGTGAAAAAGAGGTGCAAATAGCGTATCAAACTCTACTAAAGCGGTCAGTCCAAAATAAGAAAAGCCCTTGCAACATATTACTGTGCAAGGGCTTTTGTATGCTCCGACTGTAGGACTTGAACCTACGACCCTCTGATTAACAGTCAGATGCTCTAACCAGCTGAGCTAAGTCGGAATGTCATTAACGGAGCGCAAAAATAAGGCAAAGATTCAAATACACAAAATTTTTTCTCGAAATATGAGAAGTTTTTTTTTCTGAACCGGATGATAAATGCAGGTTACGAACATCGTTTTTCCGGCTTTTGTTGTAAATTTGCGCTCTGTATGTTCCGTTATACCATTGTATATCCATTATGAATCGCACCTCAAATCCCTTTCTGTTCATGTGTTTACTGCTTGTATGTACCTTCCTTGCGGTGACTCATGCCGCCGAGAAAGCCAAGCCGGCTAAGCGTCCTGCTATCACTTCTACGGATGGAAGATTCCACATTACGTTGCCCACCGGCTTCAAGGTACCGCAGCCGGACAGCCAGATGATTAATACCGATTTTGGAATGTCGATGTTCCACGCCTACATCTCCGACGGCAAGAACAGCGGCTGCATGGTCGGATATTACGACTACGCACCTGAAAGCTTAGCCGGAAAAGATATCGCCGAAGTCATCGATACCACCCAAATGCGGATTATTAGTAATATGGGCGGGAAATTAACCCGAAAGTACAAACTGGTCCGCGATGGCCGCCAAACGCGAACATCGTACTTTACGACCGTCTCCAAGGGAGATACGACCTCGTATTGGCGTTTCGAACTCGTCTTTGACAGCCCTCGGGTATATCAAATCGGTTTCACATCGACCAATAGCAAGCTGCTTGAAGCTACCGAGACCAAGAATTTCTTCACGTCGTTTAAGATTGTGAAATGATGGGTGGGAGCGTATAGAAATTAAAAAGGCGAGAAGTTCTCGCCTTTTTTTATGCTTGATTATAACCGAGACCTGATCTTCATGGCCACTGAGAGCATCACTCGGAAGTGATACTCTCAGAGGAGATGGCACTACAAATCGCTGACATTCGCCCGGAAGACGCCTGCGCCGTCGGTGCCGATATAGAGATTATTGCCGCTCATACCAAGCGAGGTGATGAATCGATTGCCGATGCCAAGATCCCGCGCCGTCCACGTGTCACCACCGTCTTTGGAGACGTAGATGCCGTCGCCGTAGGTGCCAATGATGATTTTGTCTTGGGTTGCGGCAATTGCTCGGACGATGTTTTTTTCAATTCCTTTGGTGGGAGAATTGACCGGCTAGCTCAAAAAATAAAGGGCGGACTTCGGGGATTATCCGAGGTCCGCCCTGGGGGTATTTTTGCGAGTTTTTTAGGGGACTTAAGGGACTTAAGGGACTTAAGGGACTTAAAGGAATAGAAATACAACTATTGCATAAGATATTATCAACTGATTGACTTACGACTTACGACTGATTGACTTACGACTTACCACTTACAACTCTCTCACTCCCTCGTCAACTTCCGATAGCTGAGCCGGTGCGGCTGATCGGCGGCTATGCCGAGGCGTTTGCGCCGGTCTTCTTCGTATTCGGTGTAGTTGCCGTCGTACCAGCGAACGGTGCTATCTCCTTCGAAGGCAAGGATATGGGTTGCTATTCTATCCAAGAACCATCTATCGTGGGAGATGACGACCGCGCAGCCGGCGAAGTTTTCGAGTGCTTCTTCGAGCGCGCGCAGGGTGTTTAGATCCAGGTCATTCGTCGGCTCATCGAGAAGCAGCACATTGGCGCCTTCTTTGAGCATTTTGGCAAGGTGGACGCGGTTCCGTTCACCGCCGGAGAGCATGGTCACTTTTTTCTGCTGATCGGTGCCGCTGAAATTAAATTTACCGACATAAGCCCTTGAATTCATTTCACGATTACCCAAATACAAAATATCATCACCACCGGATATTTCCTGCCAGATTGAATGTTCGGGATTGAGCGGACGATTCTGATCGATATAGCCGAGCTTCACCGTTTCACCAATTCGAAATGTCCCCGAGTCCGGCGTTTCAAGCCCGGTAATCATACGGAACAGCGTTGTTTTACCCGCACCGTTGGCACCAATAACACCGATAATTCCACCCGGAGGCAGCGAGAATGAAAGGTGTTCATAGAGTAATTTATCGCCGAATGCTTTCGAAATATCATTCGCTTCAATCACAAGATTCCCGAGACGCGGTCCGGGCGGAATGTAAATTTCAATTTCCTCATTGCGTTTTTCCTGCTGTTCATCGACCATACGCTCGTAGGACGAAATCCGCGCCTTGCTTTTGGCATGGCGACCGCGGGCGCTCATACGCACCCATTCGAGCTCGCGGGCGAGTTCTTTTTGTTTGTTCGATGCTTGTTTTTCTTCTAATGCAAGACGTTTTTGCTTTTGCTCCAGCCAGCTCGAATAATTTCCTTCGAATGGAATTCCTTGTCCTCTATCGAGTTCGAGGATCCATCCTGCTACATTATCGAGGAAATACCGATCGTGCGTTACAGCGATAATTGTGCCTTCGTACTTGGCAAGGTGCATTTCGAGCCATGCGACGGTTTCGGCGTCCAAGTGGTTCGTCGGCTCATCGAGGAGCAAGACGTCCGGCTGCTGTAAGAGCAAGCGGCATAAGGCGACACGGCGCTTTTCACCACCGGAGAGAACGCTGATGACGGCATCTCCGGGCGGACACCGCAGCGCGTCCATTGCCATTTCGAGGCGGGCATCGATATCCCAGGCATTTTTATGGTCAATTTCTTCCTGTAATTTCGCCTGACGCTCGATTAATGCATCAAAATCAGCATCGGGTTCGGCGAATTTGAGTCCGATTTCCTCGTATTCTTTCACCAAATCCACCGTTGCCTGCGCACCTTCCTGCACGATTTCGAGCACCGTTTTATTCGGGTCGAGCTCGGGTTCCTGCGGGAGGTAACCGAATGTAATACCTTTATTTGCAGTAATTTGACCCAAATAATCGGGATCTAATCCGGCAATAATTTTGAGAAGAGTGGATTTACCGGCGCCGTTCAAACCCAGCACGCCGATTTTCGCGCCGTAGTAGAACGAGAGGTAAATATCTTTGAGCACCTGCTTGCTCGGCTTGTGGACTTTTCCCACGCCCACCATCGAAAAAATTATCTTATTATCCATGTATTTTCTATAAAAATGAAACGAATGCGGTTTTGTAAGTGCAAAAATACGGATAATCGCGGAGGGAGACGTGGAGAAGTCGTACGTTGGAGAGTCGTAAGTGGTAAGTCAGAGAGTCGTACGTCCGTAAGTCGTACGTCGTACGTCCGTAAGTCGTACGTCCGTAAGTCCGTAAGTCCGAAAGTCGTACGTCCGAAAGTCGTACGTCCGTAAGTCGTACGTCCGTAAGTCGTAAGTCGTTGTAATTTAATATTGCAACATCCACTTTCACACAGAATGTAACGACGTGTATAATTATATGCCACTATCGATGCCAGCCCATAAGCCCTACGCTGTAACTCCGTGAGATGTAGGTCTGTACGTCGATTGTAGATATTGGTTAGCATGCCACATCTACATAGCTTTCCTCCCAAAAAAAAGCCCGGGAATCATCCCGGGCTACGAGTTCGTTCTTTTAATTCTCTATCATGGCAGGACAAAATCACAACCAAGCATGAGTGATGAACTATACATTCGTGAGGTTTCGCTGCCGAGTGGAAGATGGATGTTTATCTTTGGCTTCACGACGCTTCCCCCTGTCCATTGTCCGCCTATGGCTATAAAATGTTCTGTTTTGCCGTCGGATATAAAATTTTCTTCCGTTAGAATTCCTACTCCTATGAACTCAGCTACGAACCGAACATCCTTATTTTCATATCCTGCGCTTACACCATAGCGCGCTAGCACTTCCATCTCGCCTCGATTATTCCCGGTAGGAATGAGTGCTGTGCCTCCGATGAGGCCGCCAAGTAAGAGTCCATTGAAGTTTTTCTGGTAATTATACCGTACCTGCATGCCAAGAGTATTGGGAATATACTGTTCGATATCGTACATACGATGGAACATCCCATAATATATAGCGCCTACATTATCGCCATCCGTTGGCGCTGTCGGCAGGAATACTTTACCCTGAAGAATCGAAGTACCGGGAACAAATGCCTGTTGGAGACCAATGGAAATATTGGCAAGCGCGCCGAAGGATTCGCTATAATACGACGTGGACGCCGAATATGCCGCATATGGGAGAGTCCCTACGATGCTGAGTGTGGGACTCACCGGAGCCACAAGCGACAAGTCATACGTGCCTGACAGCGCCGTGAATTCGTAGTTCGTACTCTTAAAGAACGGATGCTGGTATTGGAAAGAGAGGAGGGTTTTATTTTCCGCGTTTGTCAGCGGAAGATTCGTTTGAGCGGCCATTGTCAGCGGACTGAGCGTGACAAACAGCAAAATTGCGGAGCGGAGTGCAGAATACATACAATTACCCTTACTAATAATAAAACAAAAAAGTTAATTACGATACGGGTGCAAAATTACCGACGACTCCGGCGGCTAATGTCAGCGTTATGTCAGCGTTATGTCAGCGTTATGTCAGAGCAGAATGCTCGGTGTAGTATCAATCCTTGGCCGGCGCCGAACGGGAAGTAGGGTGTTTGTAGTTTACAGGATTGTTTGTAAGTTGCATAAAAATAGTATTCTTCTACCTTCTACTACAGCCATGATGCTTATTCCTCGATACCGTTTATGTGCTTTCTATCTTTGTATCATTCTGATTTCATTACCGATACACGCACAGCGCCTGCCCAGGCCGGAAAGTGGTGATTCCCCTGCAGAGCGCTACACGTGGGAAATGCTCCGCACAGTGAATCCTGCCACGCAGACTCTGCCGACCTCCTCCGTGCGCGCGCTCGAACTCGACTTCGCCCATTCCTTGCCGGTCGCTCCTCCGCATCCGGCATTTTCAAAACCAACGACAAGTACCTCGACCGATATTTCCCTCCAATTTACGCCGATTGGCCCCTCGAATGTCGGCGGACGCACCCGCGCATTCGCTCAGGACATCACTCAGCCGAATATTATGCTCGCCGGCGGTGTGACGGGCGGCGTGTGGCGGTCGGTCGATGGCGGCGCATCGTGGACGAAGACGTTACCCGCCAATGTGTTCCATCCGGTAAGCTGTATCACGCAGGACAAGCGTCCCGGCAAAACGAATATCTGGTACATGGGCACCGGCGAAGTGCTCTCGACGAGCGACCGCCGAACAAGCACTAAATTACGCACCATTCTCACGGGTACAGGAATTTATAAATCCATTGATGGCGGCGTTACCTGGGAGCTGCTCGCCTCAACGCACGTCGATATTCTCAAGCCAAATACACTTACTGCTTCCTTTCAGGGGGTATGGGATATTGCCGTCAATACCGCCAATTCCACGAATGATGAAGTCTATGCCGCATGCTACGGCGGAATTATGCGTTCCCTCGATGGCGGCGAAAGCTGGAGAATTGTCCTTGGTGACACCGCCACCAAATGCTTCAATTCCACCATTGTCATCGCGCCGAACGGTGTGAAGTACGCCGCCCTTTCAGCCGGTGAATTTGGTACGATACCAGATCAATACGGCGTCTTCCGTTCGGTCGATGGCACGAATTGGACGAATATTTCCCCGGGTGCGCTTCCTGATTCTCTGCGGAGGTACAGGTTAGCACTTGCACCATCTAACCCTACTATTCTCTATGTTCTTACGCAGCGACCTGCAACATATTCCGATATATACTCCGACCTCTATAATCAGTCGCATACCTTCTGGAAATACTCCTATTCCAAGGGTGATGGTTCCGGCAGCGGCGGCGTTTGGCAGAATCGTTCGGTGCTTTTTTCGATGAAATTAGAACGTGAATCGGTCAACCAAACGTTCTCCTCGCTCTCCGGGTATTGCCTTGCTCTCGCCGTCAAGCCCGATGATGAAGATGCAGTGCTCATTGCCGGCAGTAATGTCTATTATTCCACCAATGGATTCGCTGACGGAGAACAAGTCAAGCATTTGGGTGGGTATCCCTATATCGTTGACCCGCCGAACTTTATGCATCCTGATGTGCATAATTTAATTTTTGATAATTCCAATCCCAAAATTCTCTACTCAGCCAATGATGGCGGTGTGGACAAGCTGATCGGCATCGATACTGCGTCCCTTTCCTCCTGGCGAACGCTGAATAATGGCTATACCTGCACGCAATTTTACGGAATTACGCTCGATCATCAGGCGCCGGGCGACAGGAGTGTCATTGGCGGCTTGCAGGATAATAGTTCATTTCTTACCACGACATCCTCACAAAGCGAAGCATGGACGCAGCTGAGCTCCGGCGACGGCTGCGTGCCGAATTTACGGCATGCAGATAAAGTCGCAATTACCACCGCACAAAGCGGTTATGTCGTAGCGACTGTCCTCGGTGCAGCCGGTACCCCACAGGTCTATCTCGCACCGGACGGCATTGCTAATAATACGCCCAAGCTCTTTGTGACCAATCCCTATCTCGAGCCCTGGAATGAAAATACGCTCTTTATTCCCGCCGGGAACCGGCTCTTCCAGGTTCCGGACCTGGACCGCTTTTCGGATCCGGCCAATTTTGATCAAATGAAATGGGAAGATATCCCCTCAGTAGCGCAGGTAATCCCGGAAAATAATTTTATAACCGCCGTCGGTGCAAGCAAAGGATTGGAAAATGTGCTCTGGCTCGGCACGCATACCGGCAAGGTTTATGCAGCAACGGTAGGACCATCGACCGGTGGCGCAGTGGAGGAAATCACCTCGCCACTTTTTCCCAAGAATGCATTTATCTCGTCGATTGCCGTTGACTCCAAAGACCCGGATATCATTCTCGTCGCATTCTCGAATTACGAAGTCCAAAGTTTATTTGCGACAACAAATGGCGGCACGACCTGGACTGCCGTAGCAGGAAACCTCGAAATGGCCGCCGATGGCAGCGGCTGGGGTCCCTCCTTCCGCTGTGTGAAAATTCTCCGTCAAAATGGCGCTATTGTCTATGCCGTTGGCACAAGCACAGGACTCTATACTACCCTCGCACTCAATGGCAGCAAAACCCAATGGACGCAGCAAGGCATTACCACTATTGGCAATCTGACTGTCGAAGCACTCGATTACCGCGAGTCGGACGGACTGCTCATCGTCGGCACCTACGGCGGCGGCGCCTTCGCAAGTACGCTCACCGTAAGCGCTGAAGAGAATCCGCATGAATATCAGTACTCTCTCGAACAAAACTACCCGAATCCCGTTCGCACCGGTACAACAATCTATTTCACCCTCGCCAAGCAAACGAATGCGCGCCTGACGCTCATGGATATCAACGGAAAAACACTTGCTACGCTTGTTGAATCCTCGCTCCCTGCCGGATTGCATCAGGCAAGCATACCCGAAGCGCTCATTTCTTCGCTCGCAAGTGGTTCGTACTATTATCAATTAACAGCAGGCGAGCAACGCACAACTCGGATGATGACGGTGGTGAGGTAGTTTTTTTAGTCGTAAGTTGGGAAGTCGTAAGTCGTAAGTCGTAAGTCGTAAGTCGGTAAGTCGTAAGTCGCAAGTCGGGAAGTTGAAAGTTGGGAATTGGGAAGTCGTAAGTAGCAAGTCGGGAAGTTGGAAGTTGGGGGAGTCGTAGGTTAGTCGTAACTTATATTAATACTAGCATGTTCCGTCACTCTGAGTTCCCACGTGTCGAAGCTCGACCTTATCACAAGGCAATGACACAGATTCAAAAACCATAGCCCATGATTTCAATCATGGGGAAGATAGCAGCAAGAATTTCTTAACCGTTTCAACGGTTAATAGCATGCGCAATGGTTAAAACCATTTCTAATAAACGCGTTGCATCTTGTCCCCACGGTTGAAACCGTGGGCTATGGTTGAATGCAATCCGCCCTTCCAATTTCTGAAGATCAGCATTTATTTTATGATCACGAGTGGCCGCTCCATCACACAATCGCCCACCACCATGCTTACACCATACACACCAGCACTCAAGCGCTCCACCGGAATAGACACTTGATGAATGCCGCTGTCCATGATTGAATTCACAAGAGTTAGCATCTTTTCGCCGGATAAGGAATAGATCGACAGCTCTGCGGCAGACCGCGTTGGAATGGTAAATTCTATCATTCCGCCATCACGAGTAAGAGGATTGGGACCCAAAGTGAATGAACATTCACTCATCGTCAAATGATCATTCTCAACTGCTGTCGATGCTCCTTTTCCTGTCCATACAGAGATGACCTCAGCTTCTGCATCGCTCACCGTTTCCAGGCGGGCAATACTGCTGCCGTGCACTTGTGCCTGAAATTCCACCGAGTCAAGGAATATCAGTGTTTGTCCGGGATGGATAGTGATAGGGAACGTTATTTCCGCTTTGTTATACCGAAAGCCATCACTGCTGAACGGACTCTTGATATCCTCGCTGACTGTTCCGCTGAGAACCCTCACATCTGTGATAGTTACCGAATCTTCATAGAGACTCGACACACATTGAATCATAAACCTCCTTTTACTATACTCTTGCGTCTTCAGTTCAGTGGTTCCGAAGTCTAAATCTGTCGTGACAAGGCGGCCAACAATGCCGGTACCATCCAACGACGAAACCACGACATCGCCGGTCGTCGTTGTGAATTGAATGGTTGCTGACTTTGGACCGAGAGTGGCGGGGTTGAAATGTACATCAAGCTGAACGATCTTACCGGGTTCTATGGTAAGATTCTTGAAAAATGTAAGGTCACCTACCGTCGTAAAAGCAATAGGGTCAGAACCTTGCCCCCAATCAGCGCTTTGGATGGTTATAGGTGTCGAGCCGGTATTTTCCAGCGTTATCGTGCCATAATAATCTTTCTGAATACGCTTTCTCTTCCAGTGCATATCTGACACGCGTAAATTCGACGCTCCTGCTGTAGGCCGAAGTAGTTGTGTCGTATTGCCGTGGACATTCATCGGAGATTGAGCATGCACTCCGAGGGTTGCTATTAAAAAAGCAAACAAAACAATGAAAAAATGTTTCATAATAAATCCTTGTAATACTATAATGGTAGTACAGTTATGTCAATTGTATATAATCTGCAATGTTCTCTATTTTATAATTACCATCGACTTTTCCATCACACAATCCCCCACTACCATCCTTACACCATACACACCCGCGCTCAAGCGCTCGACCGGAATGGGCACTTGATGAGTACCACTGTCAACGGTTGAACTGACAAGAGTTACGACCTTTTCTCCTGTTGAAGAATAGATTGCAATGTTGGCAGAGTTTCGCGTGGGAAGCGTATATTCTATACTTCCGCCATCATGATTAATAGGATTTGGGGTTAGAGTGAATGAACATTCACTCACATTGTTCGTTGGTGTGGTGCCATCGTGTACTCCCGTGGTGCTTTTGTACTGAATACGTACCGTCGTGTCATTCCCGCTGCGGTCCATGAAGCGGAGGGTGGCGAGTGCATCTTTTGATTTATCAATCACTTGGAGTGACCAGTCGGTTGATTGGGTAATGCCTGCTATGAAGGGAGTTTTCTGTCCTACAGTAAATTGATAATTATAATTGGAGTCCTTGCTCATGCTGACAAGGCCGAGGCGCGAACTCTTCACAGGGTCGAGTGGGTAGTCCGTGACGAGTCCATTCTGCACCGAACCGTCGCCCTGTTGCGACCATTCCACCCGCGGCTTCTCAGTGTCGAGTGAGAGAAGATCGACAAGGCGCACCGTTGACGGATAGCCGTAAGCATCACCTGCCGAAAATCCGTACGAATAGGCGGCAATTGGGCTCTTTGCGCGAATTTTAAAAACGCCGTCGTAGGGCAAGGTGAGCGTTTTCATGGCGTACGTATGTCCATTCACCTGAACAGGTAAGACGAGTCCCGGAGTCGAACCATAGCGTACATTCAGCAATTTCCACTCAAATTTTCCATTCGTAACTTGTCCCACTTCTATATCACCGGGAATATTCTTATCCGCCGCAAGCTGGTAAATCAGGTTCACATAATGCAATTTGAAATTGTCAATTCCTCCGCTCCCGCCGGGCGTGTTGAATGTTATTTCATTCTGATACTGTTCAAACGGCGTGAGAGTCATTTGGAAGGGTGAAGATGAAATAGCATCATCCGTCTCGCTTGGATTATACTGCACCACATAGATTGGCTTATCTGCTGTAATTACAACGCATTGCGGAGCTCCATCGAATGATCGGCGCTCGACATATCCATTATCTATCGTTCGTGATGAACGCGGTAGCACGAGCCATTGTTCGCCATTTCGATAGACCGTCGTGTTTTTTTCTTTGGCATAAATTCGAATGATTGGGTTCTTTTTCCGCCCAAAAATCGGCGTTACATGATATTCCTTGCCCCAGGCGAAGGCGGGGAGCTCCATCTCACGAAGAGGGCTACAGCCGCTACCATTCGTCGGAATATTAGCGCATTGATTCCCCGAGACGACCGCAACAGGTTTGGTAGATTTGATATAACTTCCTGATAAATCTTGCAATTCCCCATTCCCGGTAAAACACAGCACATCGCCTTTATTCATCAAAAATGTCGTGTCTTTGCCGGATGCGAGTCCGCCGGAAGTTTCAGATTTCGTCGTGCCTCCCATGCTAAAGCTCACTTCGGTGGAGTCATACGCTGCTGAGATTGTCACCTCGCTGACAAGCTGCACTTTATCAGAACCGGTTGATTCTACTTGTGGATACGACGACACCACATACTCATTACCCAGCGAACTCACCGGCAATATCAGGAATCCCTCACGTGCATTTTCATAGCGATTGACGCCGCAGATAATAATTGGTGACTCGGCATAAATATGCACCGCCGCCTGTAGATAGACCTTCTCGGCAGGTGCGCGCTCGGTCGTCGCTTTGGTAAAAGGTTCAGCAACATCCGGCGCAATATAAAACTCCGTAACCTGATTCTGTGGAATCACTTTCGTCATTTCCCACTGCTTGCCTTTGATCTCGACATGCACGGTTTGTTCCCTACTCGACACCACATAGATTTTACAGAATTTGAGTCCGCTATCCGAAGGCGCGCTCGGCGGAAAGGAGAAATAAAAGTCCGTTCCGGCATTTCCGGGCGCGGTCAGAAATGTAGATTCATCGGTCGGAGCAGTTGGATACTGCGCTTGTACAAGCGTTGTGAGAATGAGGAAGAGTGTGAGGAATGCGGAGCAAAGGTTCATGAGATTATTAAATAAGAATGTTTAGATAATTGATTTACAAAGAGATGAATGCATCATCCATCACAGAGTGATTGCATGGTGGTAGAACATCAATTCTTCCTAAAAATATGTTCTCACCGCAAATGCATATTGATCGATAAAGATTTCTTTCATGGGTTGCAGATTATTTTGCTCGTAAAAAATAAGCATTGCCTTTTTATAATCAATTGCATCAACGGTTCTAAATGATAAGGGACAATGACCATTTTCAAACAATATCGCATTGCTTATAATCCTTGCCGTCCGTTTATTGCCATCGACAAAGGGCTGAATATAGGATAGCAATACCAATCCCAGCAATGCTTTTTCAAAAATATTCGCCTTGGTATTAATCACATCGCACATCTGAGTGACAGCTTCTTTAATTTGAAACTCATTATCCAGCGGACTATAATTCGTTCCCGAAATACCTACTTTTCGTATTCGGATATTCCTCTCTACCCCTAATTCCTGTATCAATATACTGTGAATATCTTCAATTTTGCTCAGCGATAGTGGAGTGAGATAATTTCTTTCAGCTACGATAAAATCAATTGCTTCCTTATGATTCAGGAGCATGACCGCGTCATCTTTCGTTTTTCCGGTCGCCGTAATTTTGTCCTTTAATAGTCGTTCTGTTTCGAGTAACGAATACGTATTCCCTTCAATTTGCGATGACTTCCAACTCAAATCAATCGCTAAATGTTCCATTGCTTTCTCATATTCTTTGGCAGAAAGCTCGATCACTTTTGTGCGGAATTCTGCCTGCAATGCATCCAATTGTTTGGTTTCAGAATTGCTGAAAATCGTTGCATTGGGCAGAACACCGGACAGTAATTCAAAATTAAATGTACGTTGAATGACTCTTTCATCGATTTCCTTTTCAAAATAGTGATTGATGTCGATAGGATAGAGAAGTTGATACTGTGGTGAACATGCGTAGATACTCGCTTTCCCAGCACCCTTCCTGACAAGCAAATTTTCATGCAACAACTGTGTAATCAACCGCTTAACAGTGGAATAACTTCCCGGTGAACTATTGGCGTCGAATATTTCTTTCGAAGAACTCCATGGATGTTCTTTAAGAAAATGTAGAATGGCAGTTACGAGGTCAGTATTCATGTGTTTGGATAATTTCAAGCTCAAATAAAGTGCAAATATAGCTCACATAGTGGTACAATTGAGCTCCAAAATTGTGGGTTGTGAGCTACAAAATTGTGCTACAAATATTAAATCCATCCGGGATTGAGGAGAAAGTATAACGCAAAATGCATCTTCAATCACAGCGTGATTGCATGGTTGTAGAAAATCGATTCCCCTTGTTGTATATTCGACCCCGAATGGGGTCGTGTGATTCATGGGGATGCGTCTTGCTATAAACGTTCAATCCCGCTGGGATTGGGGTGAGAATTTCACCTTCTCCTCCAGCTAAAGCTGGAGGCAATTCAGGAAGAGAACTCTTCCTCAAAGTACCTTTGTTCGACCCCGAATGGGGTCGTGTGATTCATGGGGGATACGTCTTGCTATAAACGTTCAATCCCGCTGGGATTGGGGTGAGAATCTAGCGAAAAATGCATCTTCAATCACAGAGTGATTGCATGTTTATAGAAAAATATTTCCAACATCCGACAGTTGTTCGACCCCGAAAGGGGTCGTATGATTCTTGGGGATGCGTCTTGCTATAAACGTTCAATCCCGCCGGGATTGGGGAGAAAATACAACGTACAACTTATCAACTTACAACTACAAACGTTCAATCCCGCTGGGATTGAGGAAAAATACGACTTACGACTTATCAACTTACGGCTTACGACTTACAGACTTACAACTAAAACCTCCACATCTCACTCAAAACTCCACCCGCCGACTTCAACATCACGAAATACATGCCATGTTGCAGGTCTTCGGGGAGCGCGTAGCTGTGCGTGCCGGATGCTAGTTCGCCGTTGTATATCGTTGCTATGGTTTGACCTAGGATATTAACGAGCGTGAGCGTGGCAGTCGCCTTTTCACTGGTATAGACTTGAACTTCATTATACGGCGCCTGGCGTATCTGGAGATAGGTCGTGATGCCACTTGTGTTGATTTGGCGGTTGCTGAACGCGCAATATTGCGCACGGATAAGTCCGTCACGGGTCACGATTCGACTGTAACCGCTTGCAAAACTATCGACTTGAATACGTACCGGCGTTTGATAATCCTGATTCAGAAGCACGTCGCCCCGGAGTGTGGCAACGATGGTACTTTCGTCCAGCGCCGTCGTGGTCGTAATGCGTGCGGTCGAAGGAGTGACTTGTACAACTTGTGGAAGCTGCCGGCCGATCATACCGGAATTTGCTTCGAAATTCCGCAGTCGCACTAGACTACCATTGTAGGATATTCCAATACTCATCGCACTCAGCGTGGACTGATTCATCATTTGCACGAGCTGTTGCGGGGTTTTGGTAGTGGCTTTGTCGGGAGCAAACCTCACTGCAAGTGCAAGCGGCTTGCCGACTTCGGCATCGACCGTATCCGCGCTGATTGTACCACAGACAATTCCCGTCGCAAAAAGCGTGATGGTTGTGTCGGCAGGCGTGATCCAACGTCCATTCGAAGTGAAGGTAAGCACAGCATTTTCATCGCCTAAGGTGTTGGATTCGTACCGCACATTCAGCTTGAACGCACTATCCGGCGGAATGAGCACTTGCCGCTGCGCGAGTGTAAAATTACTCCCGCCCGTCGCTGTAATTCCCGTAATATCAAGCGGTGCATTGCCGGGATTACGAATAATAATATTCGTGTCAAGCACAGTACCCGCACAAATCCGACCGAGCGCAAGCGCCCGCGAACGTATATCGACAAGCGGCTGCACGCCACGACCGAGGAGACGCAGCGGTCCGGCGACAGTGCAGGCAGTATTGAAACCCAGCACCACGCTCGCACTGCGACCTTCGATGTCTTTCGGCTTGAAATCGACATACACGACGAGCGAATCATTGGGAATAATTCTATGAGGAAGCGTCGCCCCACCACGCAGAGTGAATGAGTATTCACTTGGAAATAACCCTGAAAGAAGTATGCTATTTACTACGACATCAGCCGTACCGGTAGCGCGGAGAGTGATGGAGTCACGGACCGTAGAATCGACATGCACATCGCCATAGAACAGCGAGTCGGTGACTTGTACCGTACGGGTAACGACCTCGGCGGATGCCGCTGTCTGCAACACGCCATTTTGGGAGAATACCTGCACGTCGGATGTATATTTCCCAACGGAGGTAAAGGTGCCGGTAATGCGCAAAAATACACTTGCATTCGGCGCAATAGTCAGCCCTGCGCTCGGTTGCACTGTCCACCCTTGCGGGGCATTTGTCCAACGAATACTATCAATCACAATCGGACATGCCGTTGGATTTTTGAGTTCAATCGACTTTCCAATCGACTGATCGACACACAACGTATCAAAATCAACGAGCGCAGCAAGTGGCGCAATCAGCGGCACATCCGCCTGTCCAATAAGGATGAGCGTATCAAGAAACGGAATCGACGGACTTTGGATAATCGCTAGCGCCTTGTATATCCCGGGCGAGGTCGGCGTAAAAATCAGATTCACTGTTTTGCTGCCATTGCGGATAATTGCATCCGGAAAGACCGTCGCCGGGGTAATCGAAAATACATTCGCTCCCTGTAGAACAGCAGTAAATCCATTTTGAATCACCACACTACAACCGCCGAGATTCAATATATCCCAATCACCGGTTGCAGTATCGCCAACGCAAATTCTTCCAAAATTGAGGGTATCAATACGCCGCGCAAATTCAAACTCCGCAGCCCTACTGCTCACGGTCACAAATGCCGTATCAAACACTGCCACATTTGTCGTATTTCCCGGCGTGAGCGTTTCGCTGTCATTGAGTGTAAGTACTACTCCTACTACAGGGTTGGCATTATTCACCGTTGGTGCATATCGCACTTTGATGGTTATAAAGGTATCCGCTTTGGCTAGTGTCGGTATCGGCTGTATGATGCTGAATTGCGCCACATCAACCGGATTCCCGGTCAGCATTGCACTGACGGTCGGCAAACAGCGCTGACCATTCAATTTAAACGTAACATCAAGCGTATCATCCGTTTGCGGGCAAACCGGTGGGTAGGTTTTGTCTTTTCCGTCGAGCGCGCCGAGCAGACCCGGCACGCAGACATCGAGCGTATCGCGGAGTACGACCGTATTTGCAGCATCCTTGACGACGGCTATCGGAACGCGGTAATTGGTGCTCACAAGTCGCGGAATTGGTACAATCGTCAGTGTCGAAACGCCGGTTTGGAGCGCGGATAAGGTATTGGGAATGACATTGCTCGTCATAGCAGGAGCAAGTAAACCAAGCGGAAGATTTTCAATGACTAAGCGAACATTACCCGCCGCCTGCACCGTGTCAAGATTCGACACTAAATACAATGCCTGTAATGTATCGGGCAAGTAGGGAGTATAGCCCGGCGCACCGCATGGATTCTCGAGTTGCGTTTCCACGCTGAGACAGGTGCCGATTCCGGCGAGTCCAAATCCTCCACCACCGCCTCCTCCACCACCGCCACCGCTGCCGCCGCCCAATGATACACTGAGCGAATCGACAATGCCAATTTCGGTCGATGCTTTGAGTTTGGTTTTTCCGACGGCGAAATCTTCTTCATCCCATATCAGCAGCACGCCGCTGTCGGTGTATTGATTGGTCGAAGCACTGCGCTCTTTCCACATCACGGAACCAAGTCCGCGGATGCCCTGCGAGGTGTAATCGGTCCAATTTCCAAAGAGTAAGCGATCGGGCGTGACGAGTCCGACGTCACGAAGATTCCCGCGGGCGACGAGTCCGGGAGATGTCGGCGTGCCCTCGAGTCCGAGCCAAAAGTCGGGAATTCCCTGTCCGACACCAACGTCAAATTGTGCTTCCACCGTACTATAGCCAAAGGTCGTTGCAATCGGCGCCTGATCGTTATTCCCAATTTTTGTATCGATAAGAAGCAGCACACCTACTTTATGCGGTTTGCGTGTGGTATTCTGCACCGTAACAGTCATGCGGATAAATCCACCGCTCGCGCGCTTAACGGGAAACATCGTAAAGAGAAAACGCATCGTGTCACCATCGGGCAATACACCGTACGACCGTGCATTAATTCTCGGCGTACCGGCAAGCGTATCGCGAAAGGTCATCTCGACTTTAATCGGATTTTTCGCCGGGAGCGTGAAGTCGGATGTATCGGACTCGTATGACTGTTGAAAAACGATATTATCGACTTTCACATGGAAAAAGGACGTGTAATTCACCGGTTTTCCGCTCGTACCATCCTCACGGTAAATTATTCCTTTCGTTGGAGTTGTATAATTTGTTGAAATGGAAAAGTGTCCATTCGAGAGCAATGTCGGCGAGAGCTTGTACGGCGCTAGCGCGTCGGTGATCGTGAGTCCGGTTTGCGCGAGTGCAGGGAACGTGACGAAGCAAAGGAAGATGAGAATCTTCAACCCCTTGATAAAGGGGTCGACGTCTTCGGCGGGGGATTTAAAAAAATGGAATCTTTCTTTCTTCAACCCCTTGATAAAGGGGTCGACGTCTTCGGCGGGGGATTTCAAGGCACTGAATCTCTTCATCGCGCTCATTTCAGTGCTCCTTCTTCGTCAAGGTCAGGATTGAGCGGCGTTGCAATTTCGACGAACACGCGGCGATTGTAGAATCTGCCTTCGGGTAATTCATTATTAAACAGCGTGACTTCGCCGAGTCCGTTACTCGTTAATTTTTCAGGTTTTATGAAGGCATTAATATCATCCTGCACGACTTTTGCACGCGACTCAGAGAGACGTTTATTGCTTTCTTCACGGCCGATTGCGTCCGTCATTCCATCAACTCTCACCTCAGAATTAGTGCGGACACGCGAACGTATCAACCGCATAATCTGATCATTTTCACCCGAAATCGTTGAAGCGCGATCGAAATTAAATAAGATCAAACTATAGCGTTCGATGAGTGTATCGCGCACAATCTGCGCATTCCCGCGGGATGAGGTAAATGTTCTACGCACGGGCACCGTACGCTCAACGGCAATGACTTTCCCACTATCGTCGGTAACGTTCATTTTCATCTTAAGTGCTTGATTTGATTTACTATCTGCAAGGTTCATCGTGGATGTATTCATCGTCACCGCCTCGGCTCGTCCACCGCTCGCGCTTGCGATTTGGCGTCCGGAATTATCGGTCAGCGAATACTCCACCGAGCGTATATTCCCCTGATACATCACCGACGGATTCAACCGCAGTGCGTTCGGCGTGACCGTCGCACGGGCATTCCGCGCAAATACCGGTGCAAGAATACGTTGGTCATTGGTTGTAATTTCTACTCGACGATTCTCAGCGCGTCCCTCTGCCACTCCGCGATTCGATATTATCTGTGGTAATTGACGCGATTGAATGGTCATACGGTCATTCGCAATTCCCCATGTATCATGGAGATATGCGCGGGTGACTTCCGCTCTTTTTCCTGCGAGTTGTGGCAGATTGCCGTCGTCTTGAGGTTCGACACAGCCCGTCAGCGTGAGCGTCGCTTCCGGATATTTTTTCATCCGCGCGCCGATGATGTTCAAAAGATCATAATACACGGCGAGTTGATTATTCGGCAGGTCGGCTTCGCTGAAACCCGCTGCAGTTGCAGAAGTTAGACGATGGTAACGGTTAATCATCACATCCGTCTCGGCTTCAAAAAAGATATAGGGCAAGAGCGGAAGAATATCGAGCGAACGGTGTTGATTGATGGTGAGTTCGGCATAATTTTCAGCGCTGCCGTCGGAATTGACATTTTGAATATCCAGCATCGCCACAGCAGGCGCAATCGCAGCAACCGGCGGAGGAAGGATGATAGGTTGTGCGGGAGGCGCAGGCGGAGGTTCCGGCGCTTTATTCTCATTTGTTTCAAGCACATACATCAGTCCAATACTTCCACGCGCTGCATGTACTTTCCAGTCTGCATCGGTAATAACATTGAGGAATGAATACTGAAACGACACTTCAGGATTGAGGATAAACGACCGTGAGAGCGGGATCATCATGCCGATATTGGCAACTGCGGCAAGTCGGATTGAATTCGAAGCGATAGCCCCTTGTTTGTCGGTGAAATTCCCGGCGACGATCCTTCTCGTCGTCGAACCGTCAAGAAAGGTCGCACCTTGGGGAGAAATGATATTTTCATTCTGTTCGAATGCGTTGCGCGTGGCGAGTCCAACCGAAACTCCCAGTCCTCCATAGAGTTGGTCGGTAATAAAATACTGTGCCAGAGCATCAAGCGTGAGATAATCGAGCGACACATCGAGCGTGTGGGTAGTAGTCAGCGGTACGGTCGTACCATTGCTGAGCGCAATGAGCGGGCTCACGGGATTATTCGCCTCAAACGTGCCATTCGCCTTGTGATAATACAACCGCGGCGACAGCGCCCATTTTTCATCGAGCGGTATCATGGCATAATTCCCGGCAAGCCAGCGCAGCGCCGTCGTTCCATCGAAAATTCCACAGTCGAGCACGCCTTCATTGGTGGTAAGAACGCCATTGTGCATGTTGAGCGCGCCTCCGAGCATGATACCGGCTGCCAGCTTGTTCATGGATTGTGCGCCGACGCTGAGCGTGCACAGTACAACTACTATACAATTCAACCATATAAAAGTAAGTTTATTCTTCATACCATTACCGCATAATTGTTATTGGAAGAGTGAGAATTGGCCTGCCATCCATGATTAATTCACAGAAATACACGCCGTTCGAGAGAGCAAGCATGTCCAAAGACACCGTTGCCGCCGCTTGCTGCGAGAGCACTACATCACCAAGCACCGACCGCAGGCGCACGAATGCATTCTGATAGGACGGCGCAAGTATTTGAAATGTCGCCACATCCACCACCGGCAGCGGGCTAAGAGTCATCATCACGACACCTTTGCCCGTGACAAGTGCCGTGCGACCGCCGCAGAGATTATCAATGATCACTTCACCGGGCGTTTGCTGCACGCAAACGCTATTACCCGCACCGCTTTCGAGCGAAAGTGAAGAACGCAGATCATCCCCGCGAAGAACATCATATTCAATCGCAAAAACTGCATCGGGCGTCGTCGGATGAGCGTTCCAGGAGATGGACACATTGGCGCGTCCGAAGGAAGTAGGAGTAAGCGTAGAAAGCTGTGGATTGATGTAATTTTTTCCCGGAGCGTTGACAATTGCCCGAGGCGTAAGTACTGAACCATTATAGAGTACCGTAAGATTTGTGGAATTAATCGCAGTAATGACATCCGTACGCCGCACAAGCACCGAAGAACGAAATCCTACCGACGCACTCACGGTATCAATCGAGAATTTCATGCTCGGCAGCAGATTCATCGCCACCGTGGACTGCGACGCGCCCTGACTCGTTCGGACGATAATCGTCGCCTGCTGAGCGCCGAGAACTGTCGGCGTGAGAATGACGGTAGCAGGAGTCGTCGTATGCGGAGGGAGCGTTACATTCACCGCGCCAAGCGCATATCCACCAACGCCTTGCACTAATACACTGTCAATTCTCACGGTTTCAAAATTGCTTGGATTCTCGAGGACTATCGGCAATTGGAGCGAGTCGCCTTCGCACAACGTGTAAAGCTGCGCTTGCGGAATGGTAATATTCACCGTACGATTACGAGGGACGAAGCAGAGATTTGCTACACAAATTGTATCTCCGGTATTCACAAAGCGAACCGTGGCTTGTTCGGTGGCCTCACGTTGTGGGCGGAAGACGATATCGACCGTTGCACTCTCGGTGGGCTTGAGGAGAACAGGGAATTGCTGCGGCGTTTTGAGGCGGAATGTGCCGCCGAGCGCGGTTTGAATAATTGTACTGTCAATTCTCACATTCAGGTCGCTGGTGTTGCGTACCACGAGCTGATAGGTGAGCGAGTCACCGGGCGCGACATTGACCGTGTCGCAGCCGATTTGAGAAGTTGAGGTAATAAACGCGCGAATGCCGCTGCCGGTGAGCGACACGGGAAATGCTTTGTCTGCAATATGGATAATTGTTCCTGCACCAAAGAGTTGCCGCGCTGTGGGTTTGAATGTAATACAAATTGTAAGCGTGGAGTCGGGCGGTAATTTCACGCGTCCAAGGGGAGAAACAAGCGTAAACGCCGAACTCGCCACGATGATCGAGTCAATGACCGTCGAATCTTTGCCTTCATTTTTAATTGCCGGAAAACATATCGTGGTATCGGTCAGAATACGCCTTGCTCCAAAGTCCTGCAGCCCGGTGATTACGGCAATTGACGACTTAATTCCTTCACCTGTAAGGAGAACGGAATCGACCATCGAACCTGCATTAAAGTACAAATACGCGCTGCGTTTACCGATCGTATTTGGACGAAAACGCACTTCAATTGCGAGTGAGGACGTGGGAGCAATCGTGACGGAGTCGCGGGAATTGACAAGTCGGAATTCTGCCGAACCGGGGATGCGTATCGTGCGAAGCTGCACCGGTAACAACCAATTATTGGTCACATTCACGAGCAAGCGCTGCGTTTCACCGCCGATTTCCTGCTGACCGAAGTCCACATCATTTGCGCTAAAGGGTTGGAATTGTTCGCATTCCGCGATTACACCCGGCGTGCTTCCGCCGGTGACAATCGCCAGATTATCGGCATCAATCGAGAGGGTACGTTCGGCGGCTCCGCGATTGAGCGCGGCAAACGGTGACCAAGCACCATTCGGCGTGCTGCCTCCGGGTTGGGTAAATATCTCTGTGCCTGTCGTCGGTGCGTTCGTCGATTCACCACCGGCGATGAGGTAATTAGTTGTCGTATCACGAATTCCGGCAACTAGCGTCATCGGCGCTTTTGCGCGGGGCGTCTGCATTCTCGGCATCGGTCGCCAGCCGCTTTTGGTGTCGTACCATTGTCCGCGGTTGGTGGGTTTGCCGGAGGTATCAATGCCACCGACCATCCGCGCCACTTCGGCGAGATCGGTAATATTCGACGCAAAACGCTGCATGAAAGCCGGTGGATTCGCGCGGGCATCCCAGGTTGTGATATTCAAAAGTTCGGTGGCAGGAGTCGTGGTTTGTTCACCGGAAGCAGTGAGAATGGTCGAGTCATTTTTAGCGCCGTTGAGCATTAGCGTGGCATGTTCACTGCGGGCTGTCGCCATTGCGCCGATACGTTCGATGGCGAGAGAATTGACATTAATTCGTGCGCTGATGGTCGTTGGCGTGCCGCTTCCGAGAGCGCCGTTTGTCTGAATTCTTCCACCACTAATGACCACATACCCCTTTTTATCATAAGCAGCTGCGCAATTTCCGACGGCAGCCGGAAGATTGCCAATCATACGCCATGACCATGACTTGGTAGCAGGCGTAAATTGCAGCACTTCCACACTCGAAAGCGAGGAAAAATTCCCGGTTGCGCCGCCATAACCGCCAATTGCAAAGACTAATGACTCACCATTCGGTTTTCGTACGGCGACGAGTGCATGATACGCGCGGGCAAATTGCAGTTGATTTGCCGTTTGGGTCCATGCGCCATTGCTAAAAATATAAGACGAATTCGTCGCCGCTCCCGAACCCGTTATTCCACCGCACACAAGCACTTCACCTGTATGCAGCGTCACGCCTGCATGACCGGTGAGCGGGAGCGGGAGCTGCGCCGTGAAGCGCCACTCCGGTTTGGTCGTCTGCGCCGCAGCCGGCAGAGTCCATGCACTGCCGACTACGAGCGTGAGTATCATACAACTTATTGTAATGACATGCTTTACGAGAAACTTACCATTTCTCGATCGCTCCATATTCCGTACCAACATACACCACCTCATCGGATCACGGTCATCGTGGTCGAAAAGCGAGTGCTGCCGGAGACGACGAGCACATTGTACGTTCCGGCACCGAAACCGGACGTGTTGCAGGAGAAGGAATGGTCACCGGCGGAGAGCATTCCCGTTGGAATTTCCGTGACGACCCGACCGAGAACATCGGTGATAATAATCCTCGCTGCACCGGGCTGAGACAGAGTAAAGCGTATCGAAGCGTTAGCCGATGTAGGATTCGGCACGACGACGAGTGGAGCAGTGACGCTGAGACCTGTCTGAGCATCATCATCATCGACGCCAACAGTCACAGACTGAGGAATTCCCGGACAACTCTTTACACCCGATGTGGTTAACGTAACGATATACAATGACTTCAAGAGCGCCGTATCGCAGGTAAATTCCATTGTGGATTCTTCAGGATACGCGCGGGCGAGAAGAGAATCCGTGCCATCCGGCATCGCGATATACGCAGCATATTGATTGACATTCGGGTCGGTATTGACCGTGAAGCTCACTTTTGTTGCGCCGAATTGATTGGAAGTGACAATGATATTTTTGGGAGCGAGCGCAGATGATTTATCTACCGTGAATTGTCCGGCGGCATAGACCGTTGCCGGCGCTGAACCGATGGCCTCACGTTGCGCATAGACATAATACGAACATTTTTCTAAGGTTTCGGAGAGTGGGAACGTGTATTTGCCGGCGCTTGCGAGCGCGCGACCGACGTAGATACCGCTGAATGCATTGAGCTTGGCATCGACATAGACATCCACGTAATCACTTGGATCATAATTACTTCCATCCCAATTGACGGTTACATTTTTCCCGGCAGCGGCAGCAGTAATATCAAATGCGCGGTCTTTATTGAGTGCAAACACCGTCACCGAATCCGTCGCGGCTGGATTCGTTAGTTCCAGTATCCACTTCCCTTTTTCGGGCGCAATGATTGACCACTGTGCAAAGGTAGCCGGGCCGTCATTAAAGAGAATAATACTTGAGTCGGACTTGGTAGCCGTGATTTTTTCACCGCTTGGAGAGATGAGCGCCGAGACGGGCACTTTCGACTTGCTCGTCAGCAGGATAAAGGCGCGTTTCACATTGTCTGTCACGGTAAATGTATCTAATGCAGCAGCTTGAACGGACTGTTCGCTCACTGACTTCGACTGAATGTGTTCGCCCTTTGCCCTGCCCTGCGGGAGAATCAACGACGAAAACGCACCGCCGAAATTCATATAGGGTCCTGCATCATTGAGCCCCATCTTCACTGAAAGACTACCGTACGAGGCGAGAAGCGGAATACCGCAGGTTGTGACATCGACCATTCCCGAGACCTGTACGCCGTCGGTATTATTGACTTTATAGCTCACGGATGCCGTTCCAAGGGTACGGGGCAGAATTTTCCTAACCTTCAGATATTGCAACACTTCAAACATCTTCCCCCATTTTTCCGAATTCACCGGATCGCTCGGGAAGTCCGGCAGGCGCACGGTGACCGACATTGTCGAAGCATACATCTGCATATCCGGTCCACCAAAACTCAAGTGAATACTCGGCGGAGTAATCGTTTGAAGAAAGAAATCATCCATGCCGAAGTGGAATGCCTTGAGAGTACATTGTCCGAACTCAAACACCTTATTGGTCACATCGAGCACTGCCGAGGAGGAGAGTTCGATCTGCCACTTTTTGGTAACACTTATCGACTTGACCGCCATGAAGCGTCCGGTCGCCGTTGCGGTAATTTTGGGTCCGGTAAATTCATATTTTCCATTGAGTTCGACCTCGCAGAACGGATCGGTACCGAGTATTTTTCCGAGAATTGGGAATTTATCTTTGAATAATTGATCATCGGAATTAAAAAATCCGCCTACTTCTGCCTTGAAGCCCGCCCACGAACCAACTTTCGCGAGACCCGAGGCGGCAATTTTCAAACCGTTCCACGTGAAGGGTACATCGGGAATTATCATACCGGGCTTGACTTTACCTTCGAACAAAAATGCGTCGAAGCGTCCGTTGACCCACGTCAGCGAACCTTTCGCTTTACCTTCGAAGAGTTTTTTGCTTGCGTCTGCGGGATTCGGCGTGGAGTATTCAAGAGCGGTGCTGACGGTGAAGGCATCTTTCACGGGGTCATAGCTGAAGCCCGCGTTATCGATGCAGAAGCCGGGTGTAAATTTCGTGCTAAAATTGGTAATACTTGCTTCGAGTGCTTCAATTTTGAATCCGCCGAGTTCTTCATAACCGATAATCATACCAATCGATAGCGACGAATTTTCGGGTTGATTGGAATTCGTCGTGCAATTATCTTTATTGAGATTATTCCACTGCACGCTGCCTTTGAGTTTGACGGTTTTTGCAAAATTTAAATCCGCAAAACTCACCTCATCGAGTGTAAATTCATACCCGCCGATTTTCTTTTTGATGACACCCGGCGTGTCCCATTTCATGAATTTCCCGCAGTTCATCGCCATTCCGATGCCGTTATGAAGCGTGAGCTTGGTCTTGCTGTCGGCGATTTGCACGCCGTCGATGTACATTTCATATTGCCCGCTGACACGTTCCTGTCCTGCCCGTGGGTCAATCGTCACTGTTCCTTCGCAGGTAAGTATTTCATTAATCACAATCTTACCTTTAGCCGTAATAGTCGGCAGCGGATCATCCGACTTCCACTCATTGCCATCACCGGCATCAAACGTCATAATCGGAAAGCTCGCGCAGCTATAGACCCAATAGCGTCCCGAGACATCGAGAATACGTTCGACGGTATTGGATGTGTCCAAGCCGGAAGGAGTCGTTTTCTTCACCTGATAGCTCACTTTATACTGCTTGGCATTGGTTTTTTTGGGAATATCGACCGTATAGACATACTCACCGGCGCTCGTCGTCACGCCGACTTTCACGTCTTTTGTTTTGGCTAATTCATCGGTGACATAGACATCAGCGCCGGTCACTGCCTGACCGAACAGATTCTTCGCATAGATTTTATAATTCACTTTATTGCCGTCATTGATTTGAACGGTCTTGGTAGGCGCAGCTTCGAGGGTAATTCCCGACTCGATTCGTGCTTCAAATTTCCCGACCGTCACATCGGTCACAAAATCGAGGTCACCGGCAGTCGTTGGATGGGAGGTCATTTTAAAGAAAAACGTTCCCTTCAGCAGTCCTTTTTCCTGATCATAATCGACGATATATGCCTGCTGCGTTGCCTTGACCATGGTTGTTTTGACGAGCGTCGGCTTGCCATTACGATTAAAAATATCTTCTAAATATGCATCACTGATCTGATACGCGGTAAGTGATGATAAGGTAGTGAAATTCTTAACCGTAATAACCATCTGCTGATACGGAAAATCTGTTCTGCCGGTCGGATACAGTCCCGTAATCGTCAGCGTTTTTTCAGCGCTCATCGACGCATAGCAGGTATCGGCTACCCAGTCTTTTTTCGCGCCTGCACCTTTAATGGAAGTAAACGTCATGAGCGTGGACTTTTGCGCCCGGGCAGGAATAATGAACACAAAGGCAAGGATACTGCACACGAGCAGAGAAAGGAGTCTGTTATTCTTCATATTTTCTCCAAATAACATTGATAAAAATACATGTAATTATTTATTTACTATAGAATTAACTACTCATCGATTGTTATCGATACAGCAGGGAAGCCCCTCCTCCGTAGGAAGAATTCATTATATACAAAAGAGAGGTGATGATGTTCTGAGAGAGGATGAAAACAAACGACATACTTACCCTGCGAAACTACAAATAAATCCCAAATACACAAAACCTTAGCGAAATTTCATATTGCACCGTTTCCTCCAGCTGAAGCTGTAGTCTAGTCAACGTATCGGCTTGTGACCACCATTTCTTCCTCCTCCTCCAGCTGAAGCTGTAGTCTAGTCAACGTATCGGCTTGTGACTTGCGACTTACCGCTTACTACATTGTCATCTAAGTTTTGTCAGATGTTCTATTATCAGGATTGACCTTCTGATATTTAGTTGCCATCTTTGTTCTTGCGGTCTTAATCGAGAATTGCCATTCAATTTTTATTGCTTTATCATTTCTGCGTTTGATGATGGCAACTATCTCTTGAGCTAGCTTTTCTTTGTTTGGAATTCTACGATTGAGACACTGTTTCGTTAACGCTGAAAATTCAATTTCTATCATGTTGAGCCACGATGAGGAGTTCGGCGTATAGTAAAATTCAAATCGCTCAGCCAACGCCAATGCTTGCTCTGCAGGCAGATGTTCGTAAAATGAACCCGTGTTGTGCGTGTTAAGATTGTCTTGTACTACTCTTATTTTATGAGCCGTTGGATATGCTTTAGCTATCTCCTGCATGAATAATGTGTACTCTTTCTTTGTTCGCTGATCATAGACCTGAGCACAGCGTTTTCCGCTCAAAGGTTCAATCATCGCAAGCAAACTACAGGAGCCGTTCTTAGAGTAAGAGTAGTGCTCCTTGGCCACTACGCCTGTTTGCATCGCTATGGGTTCAACTCTATCGCCAATAAGAAAGCAGGGACGTTCATCGAAGCATACAACAGGGAAATCAGGATTGTATTCCAGAGCATAAAGCTGAAGAATCTTCTCCATCTTGGCTAAGAAGATGCCGTCAACTTTTGCTATGCACCATGTGCGCTTCAGGTGCGGTTGAAGTTCGTTTTTTTTAATATCTTTGATACATGCTCATGGCTAATATGCTCGCAAATCTCTAATTCGACAATCTTCTCGGAGAGTAAGCGTAACGACCACTTTGCATAGCCTTCGGGTGCCTGACTACACGCCAATGCTGTGATTTGTGCCCGTTGTTGGCCGGAAATAACAACCGGACGACCGGATCTGGGCTTGTCGTAAAGTCCTGTTAAACCAAATGCTTTGTATTTATCTATCAATCGTCGAAGTACCGGTGGCGTTATCGAATATTCCTTCGTAATTGATTGATAGGTTCGTCCGGCATCTAAGGCAAGCAGATATAAAACCCGCTTGTAAATCTTAACCGACAAGGTATTCTGTTTTGATAGTGCTTGTAATTCTGTTCGATCTGTTTTACTCAATCGAAGATGAGATTTTGCCATGGTTCCTCCAAAAAAATGACAATATAGCGCTTTCTGTCAAAACTTAAATGACAATGTACTTACGACTTACGACTTACGACTTGTCGCAGTGCCTTCGCTTCGGCCGCTATTTCCTGCAAGAGTCCTCGGCGTGGATTCACGGTGGTCGGTGCGTGCGCGGCCACATCATCCGGGTCGCCAAGACCGGAATTACGGAATGTGCGGAGATTTTCTAAGATTGTATCTCTGATTTGGGGTGCATTGATAATACCGCGCAGGACTGCCCGATTGGGGTTTTCCCCCTTACCATGAGCATGTGCTCCGCCACTGCCGGCCGTGTCGATTTGGAGATTGGCGAATCCGAAATAGCGTTCAAGCGGCCCCTGCGAAACACTCACATTTTGGATATTCTGATACGAGACGGTGATTTCCCGTATGGTCCAGGCGCCTTGGCGAACGGTGATGCTCGTGTCGGTGATGATGTACCAGCGGAGTTCATAGTCAATGCGTGTCACCACAAACATCACAACAACTTTGACAAACGCCAGGATCACGAGCGGTATCGCCACCCAGCCAAATACAGGTGCGGCAAGGAGCGCTGCTACCTCACCAATAACAATACCGGACGTCCACGCCACCGCATAGACACACCAGCCGAGGAGGAGGAATTTCCAGTACGCTGGGTCGGCACGGAGCACCTGGAGAAATTTATCGTGTTCATGTCCATGCGGAATTTTCGGTGTCGTCGATTCTATTTTCAAGAGCGGAAAAATCAGGTTTTTCACGCCGTCAATGATTGCGTTAAGCATTGTGTTTCCTTTCGAGTGCTTGGCGGGCGGCGCGGATTTCATCACGGATATCGGTGAGCAGCGCGAGCTCTTCTTCGGTTGCGGTATTTGCCTGCACAGCAGACACTTGACTCGTTTTTTGCGGTGAATTTATTCCTCTCATACGCGCGTAGAGGAAGTTCCGGATTTGCTCGAATTCCATCATTCCCGAAATCGATTCTTCGGAATTCGCACTGCCCGACGCCGTTTGAATCGCCACTGTTCCGAGTCCATACCAGCGTTCGAAGATATTCCGTGTGACATGAATATCCTGTATCCGCGAATACGTCACATAGCTTTCGCGGCGCCAGAAAATTCCATAGGCAATTGACACGCCCTCACTGTCGAATTTATAGCGCAGGGTATAATAGCGGAAATACATCGGGATGAGTACAAACGGGAATAAAAATAAACTTGCAAGTGAATATATTATATACAACTTGAATAAGTTTTTATGCGGACGTGAGAGCTTGTAAATTTCTTCGTCGTTCACCGGCTCTAAATGAGCATGATGGTCATTCATTGGGTTCATTGTAGGAGTAGTTATTGAGAGAAATTGAATTTATAGCGTATCAATTGTGTGGATATGGACGACCTCCCTATCCACAAAACAAACAATGTATGCACAAAAATAACATCAGTCCAATCACGAACCTATATTTTATATAACACATTGAGAAATCAATATAATTATATTGTTACATTCTACCCTCTACTACGAACTCTGCATTTCAATTCATCCGGTAAAGGAGTACATTTAATGAATTATTCTTACTTTTGCCTATAATTCAACAGTATGAATTATCTGCATGAACTCCATGAACTTGCATACCGGTCATATCGAACTCTTCGTCAAAGATCCTTTGGCTTCCCTGGAATTCTATAGGGATGTTTTGGAATTTGAAGTGATTGCAATTCAACATACTAATTATGTATGGATTCAGAAAGATACGGTAGAAATTCTTCTCAGGCCCGGTACTAACGACTATGAAAGTCCCACGTATGAACATTCTCGGGTTGGGTTCGTGTTCTATACCGACGACCTCGAAAAAACAGCCGCCGAATTAGCTGCGCGAAAAGTGGTCTTTTGCGGAACGGTTGATTCAGAAAAATGCCTTTCGTTCAAAGACCCGGACGGAAATTGGTTTCAACTTGTAAATCCTAACGATCATTAAAGTTAATACTATATTTTTTTCCAATTCTTTGCTTGTGTTGTTTATATTCTCTCTTTAATTCTTTGAAAATTACTCCCCTACTTTATAAACAATTCTATGAAACGTCGCGATATTTTAAAAGGTTCGGCCATCGTCAGTGCCGTTCTCACGACTCCGGTCATTCTCAAAAGCAATTCCGGACTCTTTGCTTCCACTTCCGAACGCAAGGTCTATCGGGTGCTTACAGCCGACAAAACGATGGTGGGTACATTGCCTGTGCTCCGCGCTTTCGCCGGGAATCATACCGATTATGTATCGCCGTATGTGTTCTTTGATGAGTTTGGTCCTGTGAAACTTGATCCGAAAAACAAGCCGCTCCGCGTCGATGCGCATCCGCATGCGGGAATTATTCCAACGACTTATTTTCTATCGGGGAACGGACACCATCGTGACAGCTTGAATTATGATTTTCAGATTGGGAAGGGTGATTTTATGATGTTTTCGTCGGGTCGCGGCGCGATTCACATGGAAGAAACCGGACAGCTTCTCTATGACAATGGCGGACTCTATCACGGTTTCCAAATTTGGCTCAATATGCCGGCAAAATATAAATTCACGGCGCCGGCGACCGATGTGCATCATTTTGACAAGATGGGATATCTTGAGACGAGTACATACACAGCGCGGGTGATTCTCGGAGAATTATTCGGTGCCACATCGAAGGTCGAGACCGTCTCCCCAACGTTTTATTATCATATTACCATGAAGCCGAATTGCACGCTCAGCATCCCAACCGATGAAACGCATAACGCGTTTGTCTATCTGATCCATGGCGGGCTCGAAGTGGCGGGTCAGAAAGCAATCAAGCCCAATCAGGTCGTGCTCTATGAACGTGGCAAGCGGGATATTGCGCTCTATAGCAAGGAAGGCGCCGAACTCCTCCTCTTGGGCGGCAAGCCGCTCAACGAACCGGTCGTCGCCTATGGTCCGTTTGTGATGAATACCGAAGCCGAGATCCGTCAGTGCATCGCTGACTACCGCGCAGGAAAGATGGGTAATCCGGAGTTGGTGGATGGTGTGGGGAAGTAGTGCGGGGAGAAGAATATTTTTTTGCGAAACACCCACAAGGCATTCCGAGATCGAGAAATAAATGACAAGCGCTGATAGTTCTTCTTGAGACCAAGAAGACTATCAGCGCTCACCGAAATGTTTAATTTCACCCATCAGCGCATATACAATACTCTCCTGCTCACCATCCCGGCATTCGTCTTGAACATAAGACAATACACACCGCTACTGAGCCCTTCAAATGACATCACGCCCTGCGAAAGCCGAGCACTCACATCAATGCTACTGCCAAAAATATCATAGACTTGCGGCGCTTCGATACATTCACCCAAGAGCTTCATTGAAAGCTGTGGAGTGGTGAGAAGGAGAGACGGCTTGGTGGTAGATTCATCCGGCGTTTCGCTGATTGAGGAGGCATCGGGATAATAGGTTTGGAAGTCTAATGCGCGGACAATTTGCCGACCGTCATTGGTGTGGAAGTATGCCTTGATAAACCCAAAGTGACGTCCGCGTGTTTTGGGAGTGTAGATAATGTCTAAGCGATAATTTTTCCCCGGATCCATGATAAATGGAAATGGTACAGTACCGGGCAGGACCCGCACTTCACCCGGCTGCCACTCTTTGGTGACGACGATAGAATCAATCCATAGTGTTTCCGACGAACATCCGGAAAGAAAGACTTGCTCTTTTTTGACCTGCGACTGGCCATCATCCGATTGAAAAAACGTAGCAAACGAAGAAAATTGCGCATCATGGAGCACTGTATCATGAATGTCTATACTACCTTGCGCAGTATAGTACTTCTTGGTGTCCCTGCCGGTAAAATGTCCGGTTACAGCTACATGATTCTCACCAATTCCTGTTCGATCGATAAATACACCAATACGAATGCTCCCTTTCTGTGGCATTTCTATCGGTAATGCTACTTTCGCATCATTACTATCAATCGGGTAGAAATATTCCGGCTTGGGAGCGCCATCATTGGATGAGGTAAGTGAGTCTAAACGAACATCTTCCGGCAAAGTATTGCTGAAATTAAACGAGTATTTTTCTGTGACTGAATTCTTAAATACCGCATCGCACCCTTTGGGGAAATAGTAGCTAAGTTGGCTGCCGGAAATTTTCTGCGAATCCACCGCTACAGCATGTAGATTAATCGTATCGTTATACATATCTACATAGAGGCGAGGGAATTCAGGCGACGTTCTCGATTGAAACACTACTTTCCAATCAAAAGTCACATTGCCGGAATCACCAACTATTCTCGTATCTTCTGCGTTGAACCAAACAGCAAATTGAACCGACTTTTTTGCAGGCACAACGAAGGGCTGATATCCTATATTAAAGCCATAGTACAGGAAGAATATACTGTTAAAAATACTGTACTTGCGGTATTTACTGTAGGTCGAATCCGATAGAATCATCGCATTCAGCAGATATAAATCTTCATCGGAATTATTCGCCAGTGTCAATACTTTTGAATAGGTTACCGGGATCTCTCCGCCGCGCGGGCAGAGCCCGAAGTCGATGGATTTCGGTGCAACAAGATGCGGGTTGTTTTCAGCGCTCAGTGTGAGCGGCGCGCAGCAGAGAACGACCAGCACGAGAAGCTTGGCAGCGGTTTTCAAGACAGAGCTTTTCATAGGGTATTGAGAATAATTGGAAAGATAGAATGGAAATTATGTGTCTGATTGTGTGAGGTAGCATTGGGGATGCGAGCGTGAGAGAAAACCACATCCACTGCGAACTTACGGTAATTCCCTTTCCTGCCCAAATGAATTTCTCGGTGTTTTGTCTTTTGATATCAGGCCGGCATACTTCACCACCACTCTCCCGGAATTCTCCCCTCCCCTTAGACAAATTCACCATCCCAATCGTCATAGCGCAAGCTGTAGTAAATTGTACAAATCAACGACGAGGTTTTTATGCCTGAAGCACTTCCCAACCCTACCCGCAAGCGCCTCGACGAGCTCGAAAAAGAACTCCGCGAGCTCCGCGAAAAGCGTGACGGGCTCAAGGCGCATTGGCACCTTGAGAAAGATAATATCCAAACAATCCGAACACTTACCTCCGCAATCGAAAACGCAAAAATTCAAGCCGCTGAATACGAACGTCAGGGGAATTTCGCCAAAGTCGCCGAGATTCGCTATGGTACGATTCTCGACTACCAGAAGCAGCTCGAAGCCGCTCACCGCGCACTCGGCGAAGTACAGGCCTCCGGCAAGATGCTCAAAGAAGAAATCGATGCCGAGGATATCGCCGAAATCGTCGCTAAATGGACCGGCATTCCCGTGCAACGTATGGTCGAGTCCGAACGCACGAAATTACTCCACATGGAAGACCGCCTTCACCAGCGCGTAGTAGCGCAAGCCGATGCTGTCCATGCTATTAGCAACGCACTCCGCAGGTCGCGTGCAGGGCTCCAAGATGCCAATCGCCCGATTGGTTCGTTCATCTTCCTCGGCACCACCGGCGTCGGCAAGACCGAAATGGCACGCGCCGTCGCAGAATTCCTCTTTGATGATGAAAACGCCATTGTTCGCATCGATATGAGCGAATACATGGAAAAATTCTCTGTTTCGCGGTTAATAGGCGCGCCTCCCGGCTATGTCGGCTACGAAGAAGGCGGTCAGCTCACCGAAGCCGTTCGCCGCAAGCAGTACTCGGTTGTCCTCCTCGACGAGATCGAAAAAGCCCATCCCGAAGTATTTAATGTATTGCTCCAAGTCCTTGATGACGGACGCCTTACCGACGGCAAAGGTCGCGAGGTCAATTTCCGGAATACAATTATCATCATGACTAGTAACCTTGGCACAGAATTTATACAAGATAAACTGCTCGAATTGACAGACGAGAATCGCGACGAAATTATCGGTTCGGTACGTGGTCAAATCGTCGGACTCCTCCGGCAGAAAATGCGTCCGGAATTTTTGAATAGAATCGACGAGATAATTCTATTTAAACCTCTGACACAAAGCGAGATACGACAAATTGCGCGTGTACAGCTCGATAAGCTTGCCGCCAAATTACGCATCGAAGGCATCGAAATAGACGTCAGCGATGACGCTCTCGACTGGATCGCCCGCATTGGCTATGATGTGCAGTTCGGCGCGCGACCTCTCCGCCGCGCAATCCAGAAATACGTCGCCGACCCGCTGGCAATGAAGCTGCTCGGCGGTGAATTTGGGAGCGGTGATTCGATCCGTATGGATGTCAGCAATACCGGCTCGCTCTCCTTTGAGAAGAAATAGCCGATATTTGGGCAGCCGCCGGGAGAGAATTCTCAAAACTAAAAAGTTCAATGACTAATTTTGTGGAATATGATAGGAGGGGCGAATTGCATTCGCCCCGCTCATGCTAGAGTTTCGGCGAATGCAATTCGCCCCTACAATGGAGAAGAAGACCTAGCCACAAAATTGTCAGCGAACCAATTTGATTGCCTGCGGGAAATTCGCTAATTTTCCATTTGTCATGACGGCGGTTTTGATTGTGCATACTAATTAGGAGTAATCCTTGAGAATATATACGACTTTTGTACGGACGACCTCCCTGCTTGCTCTTGCGCTCTGCGCTGCATGCTCGCACCCTAAAATTACCCTCGATCAATTTGGCGGTTCGGCTGATATCAATCAAGGCGAGGAAGCGACGCTCTACTGGACATTCTCGAATGTCGATAGTGTGAAAATTTCCGGTGAACAAGAACAGTTTGCGCCGTCTGATAAGTTCTTTCCACGCCCCATGGTCACGCGCACGTATCATATTACCGGTTATCAAATTGGCGGTGATTCCCTCTCGCAGGACTGGACAATCCGGGTGAATCCAAGCAGTAAAGTAGGTGAAAAATTACCAAGTGCATCGCCGGCACCGGCAGCCACAGCACCGGCGGCACCGGCGGCGGCGGCGGCGGCAGCGCCCCTCCAAACACCAAATTTCTCCGGAGAATCTTCTTATTTACGGTCGTCCGTGCGGCAGGCGCAGCCTTCGCCAATGCCTCCCGAACCGCTGGGATTAAAAGTTACCCGCACCGTTGCACCCAAGAACGGCAGCACGCTCGGCATGATTCATGCCGTGCTTTTCGATAAGCTCGGAAGCTTTATCGGCGGTCTTGACAACAATGACCAGCAAATCTGGAGCGGTATTCTCCATTGCGGAGATGCATCCACGGCGCAGTTGCCACAGCGTATTACGACACAATCGAATACGTCACCCGTGACAATCGGGATAGCAATGAACCGTTCGGTGTCGATGTCGGACTATGCAAGCCCTGTTTTTTCGGCGATACAATCCTTCATTACTTCCATCAGCATGCACGACTATGTCGATGTCATGACCTTTAATACCCTTGCGACCGAAGCCGTGCCGCTGACGACTGCCGACTCTGCACGGTCGATTTTTACCTATCTTTCGGCGCCGCCGACCGGTGGACTCTCGTCGGTCTATAAAGCCACGCGTGCGCTGATTGATAAGCTGCGTGCAGCGCCGACCGAACAGAAATACGTGGTTCTGCTCACGTCGAGCGCCGACAATGCCTCGCTCGTCGTCACGGCTAAGGATGTAATTCGCGCAGCTACCGAGCAGCACATTCCGATTTATGTCATTGCGCTCGGTGAGCCGGCAGAATCCTATACACTCAAATATCTTACCGCGGCTACCGGCGGGAAATTCTATCAGGTATCGGCAGATAAGACTGCTGATGTCTATGATATTATGACAGAAATTAATCTGGCGCACAAAGCATATTATGAAATTACCCTGCCACTGACAGGTGCTGCCTGCCCGATGCCGAATGCACTGCTCTCTTTCTCGCAGTCGGGTGCTGTTCTACAGGACAAGGCAATGTTTTATGCCGACTCTTCGGGTGAATTTCCATCCTATCAGGCAGTGGCATTATTTGATAAAAACAATGCCATTGTCGATGAATCCTACGCGCCGACGATGGAAATTCTCTCGGCAATTCTCAAGGATAATCCCGACAAACTCATTGAACTCCTTGGACATAGCAGCAATGACGACTCCGACGACGATGCCATTGGTCTGGCACTCCAGCGCACACAGGCCGTGCGTAGATTACTCGTCGCCAAAGGTGTCAATGCCGCGCAGATCCGCACGCGGGCTATAGGCAACCGCAAGCCGCTGTATTATATCGAGCAGGAAGTCTGGCAGAAAATAGCCAATCGTCGGGTGGAATTACGATGGCTCGATCCGGCACTGCTGCCATACGAAATCGCCGCCGAACAGGTCGCCTCCGAGGAAGAAGCTCTCAAAATGACCGAACGCTGGGAAGAGCGCGGACAAAAAGCATACTATGAACGGGTAATTATCAACAAAACTCCGTCGTATCGTGTGAAATTATGGGGATTTGCATCGATTACCGCTGCACAGGATGCCGCCAAGAATTTACAAAAACAGTATAAAATGACCCTGCTGGTTGAATAATTAACGTGGTTCTCTCATTACTCCCAATATATCGCTCTATGTCCGAAGAATTGTATTGTTTTAGTCCCGAAAACCTCCTGGCTCAGGCGCAGAATACCCCGCTCGAACTCGGGTATCACCGTGTGCGTTTTTTTGTCGATGAACAAGGAATTCCCGCCAAAGAAAAGACCTCGCATAGTGCTGAATTCTACCTCTCGCCCTCAGGAGGTACCCTGCGCGACAGCGCGATGAATATCGTGGTCTATAGCGCTAAATACGACAAATACAAGGGCTACGGCAAAGCATAACTATGCTCCACTTACCTATATAACCATGAATTCTATCAAACGCTTACCGATACTTCTTCTGATAGTGGCGGCCGTCTTTTCGTTCGGCTTCTTTACCGGCGCCCGCGACTCCGTCTATTTCAAAATCAATAAATCACTCGAGCTTTTCGGGGCAATGTTCCGCGAAATTTCGGCTAATTATGTCGATGACCTCGACCCCGAGGACTTCATCCGCGACGGTATGAAAGACATGCTCGACAACCTCGACCCCTACACCGTCCTCCTCGATGAGAGTTCGTCCGAAGACATCGACATGCTCTCGACAGGCGTCTATACGGGCTTCGGCATCAGCGTCGGTACGCGGGATAGCATGCTCACGATTACCGCGCTGTACGACGGCTATTCAGCGCAGCGGAACGGAGTGCGGGTCGGAGATCATATTCTGCAAATCGATACAGCAATCGTCTTACGCGAATTCTCAAAATCACTGCGCCCCTACACCCGCGGCACTCCGGGTTCGAAAGCCGTCGTGAAAATTCTCCGTGACGGCATCAGCGACACGCTGACGTTTACGCTCACGCGGGAAGAAATTAAAATCCAAAATCTCCCCTATTATGGTATCGTACAGGACAGCATCGGCTATATCAAGCTCGACCGCTTCAGTCGTCAAAGCGGCGAAGATGTGAAAATGGCTATCCGCGAGCTGCGGAACCGCGCCGACCTCGCCGGACTGATTCTCGATGTACGCGATAATCCCGGCGGACTGCTCGACGCTGCAACGTCGATTGCCGAAATATTTGCGCCCAAAGGCAGTAAAATTGTAAGTACCAAGGGTAAAGCGGCGAGCGAAGAACGGGTCTATACCAATCCGGGAAGACCAAGCGAACCCGATATCCGGCTCGCGGTCCTCATCAACGGACGCAGCGCGAGCGCGAGTGAAGTGCTCGCCGGCGCTATTCAAGACTTAGACCGTGGCGTGATTCTTGGCGAACGTTCATTTGGCAAGGGACTCGTACAGAATGTATTCTCGTTGCCGCAAAATTCCAGCATCAAAATTACTACCGCAAAATACTACACACCCTCCGGCAGATGTATCCAAAAAGTAGATTTTACCCGCAAACGCGAAGGTAAAACAGCGACCACCGACAGCGGACGGATCTTTTATACTGCCGGGAATCGTCCCGTCCGTGAACTCCACGGTATCGAACCCGACAGCACCATCTCCGATAAAGACTATCCCGATATCGTGCAGCAATTGCTGGAACAAGATATTATTTTTGGATTCGTAAGTGAATTTACCTCCAAATTCACCACTCTTCCACCCAAATTCAGCGTTACACCGGATGTGCTTGCGCAATTTGAGCAATATACGCAACGCAAGAATTTCACACCGCAGAACTCCGTTCTCCAAAAGCTCCGCGAAGCCAAGCAAATCGCATCTCTTGACAAGTCAAATACTTCGCTCGTTACAAAATTAGAATCTATGGAGAAATCCCTCCAGAAAGAACAAAAAATTCTCGCCCCTGCCAATGCAAAAGTCCTCACCTCGCTCATCGAAAATGAAGTCTATAGCCGTTTCCTCCTCGGCAAGCAGCAAGCCGAGCGCGAGGTACAGACCGACCGTCTTGTGCAGTCGGCAGCGCATATTTTAGTATCGGACTCGTATGAAGTGAAATTAGCGCCGGTGGGTGTGCGGTAGGGTTACTATCTCGAGGCAATGCAGCGCCTTCCATTCGGCTGATCTGTATCGATACGATTATTATCAATCAAGACCTATCGTCACATTCAATGTGTCGAAGCATCAAGTACCTTTTTTTATTTATTTCCAGCATTCATTATCCATTTCCCCTATGACACAACGCATCATCTTCGTCGCCTTCCTCATCATCGCTTCCTTCCATTCATCTACCGCTCAAACGCCGGATGCGATGGCAATTGCGGGCAAAGTCAAAGATAAATTCAAATCTGTCAAGGACTTTTCGGCGGAGGTCACCATCAAGGTCGATGTGGAATTCCTGAAAGCTCCCGAGTCGAAAGCCAAGCTGTATTTTAAGCAGCCGAACAAAGCCAAGCTGGAGTCGCCGGGCTTCGCCATGCTGCCGAAGCAGGGTATCGGACTCCCGATTGCCGCACTGCTTGAGGGAAATTATACGGCAATTTATGTCGGCAAGGAAACGCTGAACGGCGTGGCAGTGAATATGATTAAGGTAATTCCTGCCTCCGATACCGGCGATGTCATTCTCGCCACTCTCTGGGTGGACGCCAATTCACTCGTTCGGAAAATCAATTCCTCTACCCGTAAAGCCGGCACCGTCCTCCTTGAGCTGACGTACGGACAAAACGCAGCCTATGGACTACCGGCAACGGTCAAGATTAACTTCGAGTTACCCAATTTCGCTCTGCCCAAAACACTCACCGGCGATATCGGCTCCGATGCCCCAAAAACAAAAGCGCCACCTTCCAAAGTTGTGAAAGGCAGCGCTTTGCTAACATATTCTAACTATCAGATAAATAAAGGCATACCGGATAGTTTTTTTGACGAAAAGAAGAAGTAATTCTCTAGTCCTTCCACTTCTCAGCAATCTCTTTGATCCTATCCATCATTTGCTTGTCGAGCACGCCGTTGGAATTCCAAAAGTGTACCTTGCTCGTCACATAGCTCTCAAAGCCGCTCAGCTCGCACACAAGTCGAATATCAGTCGATTCATCCTCAAGCTCTTTGAGCACAAACTTATACTGAATACGCCCCGAAATCCACCGGCCGGCACGGATCGTCGGCGTCACACCATAGCGCTCAAGCACGTCGGCTGTGGTGTCTTCTCCATTGGAGAAAATATAAAATTCGGTACGGATATTCCCCTTAAAGAGCCCCTTATCACCCTCGGCATTTTTCTCAACTTCGACTCTACATCCTATTTCTTCCAATGCCTTATGTATGACTTTCCAGACCACCGGAAATGGCTTTTTGATGTTCTCATTGGTTACCACTTCCTGCCCCGCATCCAATTGCGCTTTCATCGTCGATACCGCACCGATAGCAAAAATCGCAAGCACCAAAACAAGGTATTTTCTCATAGATTTCCCTAAAAGTAATGAATAACTGAGTGTAATGTATTGTTGATAAAGTAATGTAACTATTCTATTTTTAGCAAGGTTCCCCTTCTGCATATTCCCGGCCATCGCCTGCGGTCACCCTTGCCGTCCAAGCGTTTTGGGGATGAATTTGTCATCTTGTACGGCAAAAATACACACCTTGCCGCTTAATCCCGCATATAAATCCGCACCATAATTTTCAGCCATGCATTATGCCATGTTTTGGACTCGATTTTGGCGAAAATAAACTTACCCACATCCATCAAGCGTGCCAGTATTTCATTATGTGCCCTCGGAATATAACCGAGAACATTCCCCGAGCGGTCCGTAATCGCAATCGCAAATTGATCGTACGTGTTGTTCGGCTCGCGGTGAAGGACCAGCAAGTCATCCGGTGCGAGCGTGGGTTCGATTTCCGCTGCGTTTTTATATGAGGTGCCGGCAATATGGCATTCAATCAGGAAAATTTCTTGGACGAATGGCATTGGTAACCCGTTGTCACCAAAGGTACCATTGAGCAAGGCAAGCACGGCGGGATTAATCTGAATTATCGCATTCATGACGGCGTCCAATCCTTTCGAAGCTCCGAGAGAATAATAGTATAATACTGCAGCTGCACATGACAATCTGCGATTTCACTCGTGAGCGTATCGCGCATCTGCTGTACTCTCGCGGCGTCTATCAGGAGTGAACGGTAAACGTACGGCCGCCGACTGCGGATATCGGTAATTTCCTGCCGCAAATGTGCAATTGCCGACCTGAGTGATGCTACTCTACGCACGTGATGCTCTTCAGACGTGATTTCAGGCGGGGGAAGTTTCGTATCCACAATCAGGGCGATTGCACGTAATTCCTCAATATCATAGTATTTATACGCTTCCTGTGCCTGCATCCACAGCACTTTCTGACCCTCCGTCGGTTCGCCGATACTATCCGGATGAAGCTGCTTGACAATTCCCCGAAATAAACTCCTGCACTCGGCTGTTTCCTCACTTGTAGCCACCCTTCCCTGCTCAGACTCAACGCGCGCACGCTCAACACTTGCCGCCATTTCAGCGATTTTCGCCTGCCACTCGGCGAACTGCGTTTGAATTGCCTGCTCAATCTGCGTCATATCCGGCACTTGCTTCCGATTCAGATACGACTGCATCAACTCTATCGTACGCCTCGTCTTCTGTAATTCGACCATCTGGGCGAACTTCTCATATTCGAGCTCGCCAAGCACACATTGATACTCCCGCTCGATATTCGGAAGCACCACATTTTGTAAATGCTCACGTTCATCAAACAGCGCAGCAAGTTCGCCGGAATATTGTTCAATTTCCCGCCGCCACTCATCATGCCGGGGAGTGTGTATCAAATCCATGATGTATTGAAAATTGATGGGTGTATAGTGCTGTGTGATAGCATGAGCAGTAAGGACACTAAGGACGATAAGGACACTAAGGACTTAAATGACTCTAGTACTTCGCAACTTACAACTTACCGACTTACGACTTACGACTTACGACTGACCGACTTACCGACTTACCGACTTACCGACTTACGACTTACGACTTACGACTTACGACTGACCGACTTACAGACTTACGACTGACCGACTTACAACTAAAAAACCTAATTCATCTTCACCGACACCACCCTCGACACTCCTTCTTCTTCCTGCGTCACGCCGTAGAGAATATCGGCGGCTTCCATGGTTTTTTTGTTGTGGGTAATAATCAGGAACTGCGTATTCTCGCTGAACTTACGGATAAGCTGCAGATAACGTTCGATATTGGCGTCATCGAGCGGCGCATCGACTTCGTCTAAGATACAGAACGGACTCGGCTTTTCGAGATAAATCGCAAAAAGCAGGGCAATTGCCGTGAGGGTTTTTTCGCCTGCTGAGAGTAACTCTATGGATTGCGGACGCTTACCTGCCGGCTTGGCAATAATATTAATCGATGATTCGAGCGGGTCACCATCGCTGATTTGCAAATTCGCCTCGCCGCCGCCGGGAAACATCATACCGAAAAGATTCTGGAAGTGTCCGCGGATACTTTCGAAGGTTTGGGTGAATTTCTGCTGTGCCGTCGCGTTGATTTCGGTAATGGTCTCGGCAAGAGTCTTCTCCGATTCGAGCAAGTCCTGCACCTGCGCCGTGAGGAAATTCAGACGTTCGCTTTCTTTCTCAAACTCCTCAAGTGCCAGGAAGTTAACATTACCGAGAGAGAGTAATTTCGATTTTTTCTGTTTGAGGTCGGCGAGTGCGGCCGTCGCATCAAATCCTTCGGGCAGCTCGGCGAGCAACTCTTCGGGGGTAATCTGCAATTCCTCCTCAGCGCGTTTGCTGATATGCTCAAGCGAGGCGCGCGATTGGCTCAGCTGTAATTGGCGTTCATGGACAACCGTTGTATGCTTTTCGTATTCACGGCGGCGGAGTCGCGTGTCCTCAGCAAGCGCATGATAGCGTTCTTTGAGAGCCACTGCCTGCGCTGAAAATTGGTCAAATTGCGCCTTGGCTTTTGCGCGTTCATTACGTACATCCGATAGTTCATTATCTGTTTTGAGCGATGATGCTGCTATTTCTTCGATATTCTTACGTATCAATTCGAGCTCTTCACTCCGTGCTTTGGTGCGGCGTTCGGCATTGGCTGCCTGATCTTCCATGCGACGTTTATCGGCGACAAGTGCCTTCTCTTCGCCGCGGAACTGCACGAGTTCGATCTCGGCGGCACGTACTTTTTGGTCAAGGTCGGCGAGTTGAAATTCCTGCTGACGAACGACTGTCGTCAGCTCATTCCGCTTGGCAGTAGCGGTCTCTTTTTCGGCGGCTACCTTGGTAATTTCATCGTGGAGGCCGCTGTTTTGCGACTCCTGCGCCTGAATTTCTTTTTGAATTTGAAGTAATTGCTCGGCTTGCTGCTTTTGCGCCGCCTCAAGCGCATCCCGGCGATAGCGAATCTGCGAGAGCGACTGTTCAAACGCGTTTTTCTCCGCTTCCGCCCGGCGAATCGCATCCGAATAGGTCCGCAGGTTAATCGCATCATGTTCGCGCTTGGCGATTTGCAATTTTTGTTCACACTCGGCAATAATTGCTTGCAAATCATCCCGTTGTGACGTAAGCACTGCGATCTGTTCGCGCTTACCGATGGCAAGCCCTTCGGTCTTGGAACGTGCTCCACCGCGCACGACACCGAGTCCGCGAACGGTCTCACCGGCGAGTGTAACGGCTTGGTCGGCGAGGCCGGTACTCACGACATTCCATGCTTTTTCGAGCGTGGTCACGACGAGGGTTTTGCCGAATAGCCCACGTACGATATTGCGGAGTACATCATCGGTGCGAACGATTTCGCTCGCCCAGCCGACGATTTCATTGTCTGTGCTTTTTATTGCAGCAGGTGCTTGTATTGCAGGGACTTGTTCACGGCAGACGAAGGTAGCTTTGCCTTTTTGATTCCGGCTCAGAGCCGAACACGCTGCTTCGGCATCGGCACGTGACTCAACGACAAAATAGCGACCTGCTTCGCCGAGCGCTGCTTCGATCGCGACGCGGTACTCGGCATCGGCGCCGACGAGTTCGGCAAGCAATACTTTTTCCGTATCGGGCTTCCATTCGGGAGTTTTCATCAAAAACACCGACGACTCGGACGTATCCATGAGCCCGCTCAGGAATTCAAGCGACGCCGATTTATGTGCTACCTCACTCCGACGTGCCGATATATCTGCTTGATAGGCATCGATTTCCGTGCGAAGTGCTGCCTGACGTTGATGGGCTGCCTGTGAGTCCTGCTCGGCAGTGCGAATCGCTGCTTCGAGCTCCGGCCGCCGCGCTTCCTGCGTGGCCGTTTTGTCGGTTAATTCCTTAATCGTCGCCTGTGTACGCTCGGCTTCGAGAGTATTTTCATTCACTCTCCTGCGAAGAGCAGTCAGGCGGTCTTCATGGCGCTCGCGGGTGGACTGCAAGCTCACGAGTCGATTATTGACCTCCAAAAACGCCGTTTCGACCGCGCGGAGCTGTTCGCGGAGTGCCTGAAAACTCTCCCGATCGGTATCGCGCTTTTCGCGGATGGAGGTAAAATTTTGTTCTGCCGCGTGTAATCGTGTTTTTACTATTTCTAAGCGTTCCAAGAGCTTAGTCATGTTCTCGCCATGATAAATCCCTGCTCTGTCCGACTCCGCCTGCTCACGTTGCAAGCGCTGCTGCGACTGCTCAAGCGATATTCGGCGTTCGTTGGCTACGGCATTTTGCTGCGTAAGCTGAGCGATAGTACGCTGTAGGGCGAGCTCATGTTCTTGCGCTGTATGCACTTGATAATTAAGGGCTTCCTGTTCTTCTTCAAGCGTCGTAATCGTCGCTTCGGCGGCTTCGACATTTTTCTGCAAGGTAGCTTTGACTTCGTTTAATTGTTCGAATTCTGCTTCCTGTTCGGCCGAGAGCTTGGTCAGGGCGAGGTATTCATGGCGCATGGTATCGATTTCGAGCGCGCGGACGAGTTCGGACAACTCATTGTAGAGCCGTGCTTTATCGGCTTGGCGTCCGAGCGAGGCAGCGTTTTTTTTCACTTCGAGGAGAATATCCTGCACGCGGGAGAGGTCGGTCTGGGTTGAGTCGAGCTTGCGTTGTGCTTCACGGCGGCGGGCTTTATACTTCGTCACACCGGCGGCTTCTTCGAATAAATGGCGGCGTTCATCGGTGCGGTCGCTGAGAATTGACTCGACCATTTTGAGCTCGATGACGGAGTAGGCATCGGCGCCCATTCCCGTATCCATAAATAAATCAATGATATCGCGGAGTCGGCACTGCGTTTTGTTGAGCAAATACTGACTATCTCCATTGCGGAACAAACGCCTGGTAATCGTGACTTCGGTGTATTCGACCGGCAGAATTTTCTTATTATTCTCAATCGTCAGCGATACCTCGGCCATACCGAGTGCGCGGCGGCTGCGGGTTCCGTTAAAAATCACATTTTCCATGGCATCCGACCGGAGAACGGCGGTTTTTTGTTCGCCGAGCGCCCAGCGGATCGCGTCCACGATATTGGTCTTGCCGCAGCCATTGGGTCCTACAATTGCCGTGAGTCCATCGGTAAAATTGAGGAGTGTTTTTTGGGAGAATGACTTAAAACCAACTATTTCAACTTTTGATAAATACATGAAAAATCAGGATTAATAATACTATTCAACGAATTGATTTCGGGAAACTCCTTTGCGCCCATTGCGCCTCTTGCGTTAAGAAATAACGACCTGGACGGCAAGGGTGACCGCAAGCGACGCTCTGGAATATGCAGAACGGGACCCCAAATTCCGCATAGCAAAGTTAATGCCGAGATAATTTTTGTGCTTTAATGAGCATGGGAAATACGGCGGCGACGCAGGTATAGAATGTGGACGCAATGCCATATTTCAGGAAAAATCCGGCGAAGGTGATATCGGTCGGGCGCACATAAAAGAAAAAATACGAGAGATTGTGGACCATCGAGCAGAAGAAGACGGCGATGATAAACCGATAACTCCCGATCGTCTTGTCGGCGAGCTTTTCTTTGAAAAAATAGCCGGCCACGAAGGCAGCGAGAGTCTTGGCAAGTGCATTTGTACCAAGGACATCCGCTGACACTACATCAAATAAAAGTCCACAGCCGAAGCCCGCGAATATCCCGATGAATTGTCCCTCCGTAATGGCAATCCACACGCAGAGTACGAGTAAGAGATCGGGGGTAATGCTACCGACGGAGATGAGACTCAAAAACACCACATGCAGCACCGAGAGTATCAGCGCGATGATGGCGTAGATCACATAGCGGAGGGCGGGCCAGGTTTCGAATAACGATTTTTCTTGGAATGGCGGCATGTATGGCTGATGTAATATGCTGTATTATAAGGGAATGACTATTTTTCTACCTACTTATCGCTGCTGAATATTTCGTGATTTCCATCGGTCTTCGATTTCTTTTTCGAGGGCGACGCGTTCGGGGTCGGGCAGCATTTTGACGACGAAGACTTGTTCGAGCGAGGTAAAATTCACCGACGGCTGCACTAAGATTTTCCGGAATAAAGAATTCGCTTCGTCGCGTACTTCCGAGACTTTGCCGATCGGAATATTGGTCGGGAAGCGATTGCTGTATTCGGAGGTAATGACATCGTCGCCGACTTTCACATCGTACGACTTTGGAATGTTCTTCATGAGCAGGGTTTGGTCGCCTTCCCAGACGAGGATACCGTCGATGCGGCTGCGTTGGACCTTGGCTGCGACGCGGCTGTCGCGGTTGATGAGCAGTCGTACGAGGGAGTAATTTTTGCTCGAAGCGATGATGAGTCCGACGATACCGGCATCGGTCATGACGGTCATGCCTTCTTTGATGCCGTCGAGCTCGCCTTTGTTAAGTGTAGCAAAATTACGAACTTCGGTAGTAGTCTTACCCACGATATCAGCAGTGACAATGGGAAATGTCGTTTGCTTTTTGAATTCGAGCATTTTCCGGAGTTTATCATTTTCGATGAGTGCCTGCCGGATTTTGGCACGTTCGTCGGTGAGCTGCAGGTTGAGTTCGCGGAGGGCGGAATTTTCACTTTTGAGAGCGACGGGATTCGGTATCCATGAAAATGCGCTTTGGAGCCATCCTATACCGCCGACGACGACAGCCCGGAAGCCGCCTAATTGTGCCACATTGCCGAAGGTCATGAGCGAGAAGCAGATCACGACGACCGCCGAGAGCGACACATATTCTTTGAATCGGACGATAAACTCAATTATTCGATACATTTACAACGGGACACTGATTGTGGACGGGAAATTTATGAGACGGAGGATTTAGAATACTGCATGTTTGAGCCAACATTCCTGCAAAAATACGGTTTTTACGATGGAAATTCGCCACGCTTGTGATGTTCTTTTACTCGCTTACTGCGTTGGGCGCTTCCACGGGTTCGGTTTCTTCGGGAAGTGTATGAGCAACTTCTTCAATCGCTTCGAGTTGCGCGATGGCTGTTTGCTGGCGGTGCTGGAGAAGTTCTTCGATTTCGCGCAGCTTGGGCAAGTCTGACAGCGCGTTGAGTCCGAAGATTCTCAGGAATTCCTTGGTCGTGCCATAGAGAAGCGGCTTGCCGATGACTTCGGCGCGTCCGACGATGGTTACGAGGTCTTTTTCAATGAGGGAATTGACGATTTCACCGGAATTAACGCCGCGGATGGCTTCGATTTCGGGCTTCGATATCGGCTGTCGGTAACTGATAATCGCGAGCGTCTCGAGAGTAGCTTGTGTAAGTCGTCTGCGGGACTTGGCTTTGAGTAATTTCTGCACATATTCGCCTTGCTCGGCAGTGGTTGCAAAATGATACCCGCCGGCGACGGTCACGATGCGGTACGGGCGTGCCGTCAGGGCTAGATCGGCATTGATTTCTGCGATAATTTCATCAAAATAGGTGGTGTAATCGTGGTCTTCACCGTCGTCGTCAAGCTGGAGAAGCTGCGCGAGCATGACGGCTGTCATTGGCTCGTCGGAGGCAAAAATAAGCGCTTCAACAATTGCGCGCTGCTGCGCTTCGGATAGCTCCGGCGCGATAGGAAATTCTGGCATAATTACTTAATAATAAAAGAAATAGAGTTTGTCAAATCTTTGCGTTCTCTGCGCCTTTGCATTAAAAAAACTACGAATTCTTCTTCGAAAAAGCGATCCGCGGGTCAGCAAACGAATAGAGTATATCCGAGACGAGGATCCCGGCGAGCGTGAGCACGGCGGATATCGTAAAGACGGCCATGATCATCGGATAATCGCGTGCGACGAGTGCTTTAAAGGATAATTCGCCCATCCCGGGTATGCTGAAGATCGTTTCGACGATCACACTACCGCCGATGAGTCCCGGGAGAATTCCGGCAAGCAGCGTAATGATGGGAATTAATGAGTTACGAAGAGCATGCTTGGTGATGACGATGCGCTCGGAGAGCCCCTTGGCGCGGGCAGTGCGGATGTAATCCTGACGCACTGTTTCGAGCATCGCGCTGCGCATTTGGCGGGAGATAAAGGCGAAGCTTCCGTACGTATATATAATAATCGGCAATGCAAGATGCGCGCCGTAATCCATGAGCTTTTCCCACAATGTCCATGTATCCGAGAAATTCGTCGAGCGAATGCCGGTGGAGGGGAAAATACTGAGGTATTCATAACTGCAGAGGAAGGTCACTGCCATCGTTCCTACCCAAAAAACGGGCAGCGAGTACATAGCAAAAAGCAGAAACGTCGAAATCCGATCAAAGAGCGTATCCTGATGAGTCGCCGAGTACATACCGAGTGGCACGGCAATGAGATAGGCAAGGAGAACGGCGATGAGATTCATACTGAGAGTAATCGGCACACGTTCGGTCATTTTCTCAAATACCGGACGATTATCCTGAAATGATGTGCCGAAGTCGGGATGCCCTATGAATCTAAACTTTGATACATCAGTACCGCCCCCCTCAAAGACACCACCGAAATCCATACAGCAGAGTCCCCCGGTCCATATCACATATTGCTGCCATATCGGCTTGTCGAGATGCCACTGCTTGCGCACCATCTCGACTATTTTTTCATTGAGTCCGCCGGTGGACGACATCGCGCCTTCACTGCCGACGCCTGCCTTGAGCATCGCAGGGTCACCGGGAGCCAAGCGGCTGATACAGAACGAGATAAGGGTAATGACAAACAGCGTAGGAATAAAAAGCAGAATACGTTTTAGGAGATATTGGATCATGATGGAGTTGCTTAGGGATTTAGAACGTTGCTTGAATTGTACTTGAAATCTACATTTTATTCTTCTTGCGTTTGTATTCTAGAAGGCACATAATACTCTTGCTGCGGATGTGTTTGTTTGTCGGGAAATTTCATTGCTAATCTGTTGTGCCGCACGAGTTGTGCTGTATATTGACGGATTGTTCCAACTTCACGATTAAGATACGTGACTAAGTCTTCTATACTCATAGGGCGATGGGAGCATAAACCGATAAGTATTTCATTTATAGTGTCATGCGGCATTGTTCTGCGAATTCGGGTAAGTTCTATCAGACTCTTGAGCCGTTGCGGGAAATCTTCCAAAATCGGTGAGCTGCCTTCCAGAATCAGGGAGTTATCTTCTTCAATGTATTTGAGTTGTAAATGCTTCATGGTAATAAGATAAGTACGTTTCCATTGCTAATGTAAACTAACATCGACCATTTTGTTGACGTCGGTAAAATGGTCATCACTTTCAAAAACGTCATTCACCAATAATTGATCATCGTTTTCTGCGTGCATTTTTTGAAAAGCAGCTTCCCAATTTTTTCGTGGCGTTTCGATGGGTTGCAGGATAATCCGCCCTTTTTCGAGGATAATTTCAACTTTATCGCTGATATTATACTTCTCTAAGATTGCCTTGCTAAGGCGAAGACCTTTTGAATTTCCTATTTTTATGATGGATGTTTGCATAATGCTGGCTTTAATTGTTGGTATATTTCTATCGCTCTTGTGGTGCGATGATTTTTCATCTTGAAGGCCTTCACCTATCAAACCTAGCTTGCGAGTGTATAAATTTCTTCGTTGCTACTGTGTGTGATGTGGCTTTTCTTGGTTCACTACTTCTATTACTCAATAAGCACTTAGTTTATTACACCTGATAATACTCAATATACGTATGCGGCTCAGGAATTGGATACCCCTCTAATTGCAGCCCTTCTAAATGAAATTCTATTGCTTCATGAATATTAACGTGAATTTCCTCTTTGGTCGAACCCGTTGCAATGCAACCATCTATATCAGGTGAATAGGCAGAGTATCCAGTATTCGTTTTTTCAATAACTATCAAGTAATTTTTCATTCTTTCAATCCCGATTGTTTTAGAATATTGATTAGAGTTCCAATTGCAACCTCATCACTCATTTTACCGGCAATCGTAACCAACCCCTTCTTCTCTACATGCTTATATTGGCGGTGACTACCTTTGGTTCTCACCAAAAACCAACCGTCAGCTTCTACGATTTTAATTATTTGTTTTACCTTCATTTGATAAAGCGACTTCGATTTTTATCCCACCACTTTTAACTCTCTGTAAACCCATATAATTCTACTTCGCTCGTCGCTTCTGCTGCACATAGCTAATAATCCCCGGCATGAGCGAAATCACCATAATCGCTACGATGACAAGGGTAAAATTCTTCTTGAAAAAGGGGATATTTCCAAAGAAAAAGCCGCCGAAGGTGAAGGAACCGATCCAGAGAATGGAGCCGAGCACGCTAAAACTCAAAAACCGCTGATAATTCATGCGCCCGATGCCGGCCACAAATGGGGCAAAGGTGCGGATAATGGGCATAAAGCGTGCGAGAACGACGGTTTTTACGCCGTGTTTTTGGTAGAATTGTTCGGTTTGGTCGAGGTATTTCTGCTTGAATATCCTCGAGTCTTTGTTCTTAAAGAGCTGCAGGCCGAATCCGCGTCCGATCCAATAATTCGTACTATCGCCGATGACAGCGGCAGCGATGAGGAGCGGCACGACGACAAAAACGCTGAGTTCGCTGATCGCGCATAAGCTTCCGGCAGCAAAGAGCAGCGAGTCGCCCGGCAAAAAAGGCGTAACGACGAGCCCTGTTTCGCAAAAAATCACCAAAAATAAAATCCCGTAGAGCCAGACGCCATACTCGGCTGCAAGCGATGCAAGGTGGATATCGAGATGAAGAATAATATCAATAAATTGTTGAAGAATGGTCATTTAGTTGCTCTGTATTTTCTCGCCGATGAAGCCGCCGATTAGTGAAACAATAATTCCGATCACCGCACCATACATCAGGAGTCCGGTGAGCTCTTCATTTTCGAGGCCAAGCGTGAGCATGATCGCATCGAGATCGATAATCACCGTCAGAAATCCTGCAAACGCAGCCTCACGGATAGTAATTCCGGGCGAGCGCCAGCCGACGAGGAATCCGACAAACAGCAAGCCGACGACAAATGCCACAAGATGATACGTGAGTTTAAATCCACCGCCCATGAGCACGACGACCGAGCTTGCGAGCAGCATACTGAGCGTGACGCCAATGACCGCGCCGCTGATAATCCAGCCCCATTCAATAGTCGTGGTATCGGCTTTTTCGCTGTGGTCGCCCTGGATTTGTTCGCCTGCCCATGCGCCCATAAACGTCATGATGACGCCATTGGCAAGCACGAGCCAAAAGCTCGCCGGCTGCAGGTCTGCAAGTCCTTTCAGGTGAAGATTCGGCAAGGCAATAGCAGCGATGATACTTACAACAATGGCAGCAATTCCCGGCTCGAGGATGGTATTGTCTTTTGAAATGATCCCGGCAAGAATTCCTGTCGCCAAAAAACCCGACAGCATAGCCATAATCGGGAAGGGCGACGCGCCGAACGCGTTGCCGCTAATTGTCGTCAATCCAATGACTAACGCCGTACCAATGAGCACAGAAATTATCAGACTGCCGTAGTGCATACTTTGCTTCATAATTCCTCCGAAAGTAGAATAAAAAACATTCATCTAAAACATGCGGCAAAAATACACACAAAGTTCTTTTTGCGCCAAGTTATTTGTCGAACACGTACAAAATCACGACCCGGTAGCCGCCGGATGCACCAGGACATCGATAGGTACCGCCTTCCTGTTCTAGAAGATAGGCCTAATATCCCTCGATATGTTCATCACTGACGGTATCCTCATCGGCTTTGCCGATGAGGTCTAATTTCGCCATCATCCCGACGCCCTCTTTCCGCTCGACGAGATTGAAGTATTGCAGGGTATGGACTGTCACGGGCATGGTATTGAGTAAGAGGCCGGCAGCGACCGAGAACACTCCGGAAATGGCAAACGCAAATTTAAAGAGCGGACCAAACTCGGGTGTTCCGTTAGCCGCTTCACCAACCTCAGGCAACGAGGTAATCGTTGCAATAATCTGAAATATATAGAATGGTATGGTAAATAGTAGCTCTATAATGAACTGAATAATAAACGTGACGATATACAATCCCATTGATGCCATGACAAAATTTTTCATCAGGAAAAAGCTCCTGCCAATGGCATCAGCAATTCCACGATTTTCAATGACCCTGATGGCCGGAAACAACGAAAGTACGATTAATAAATATATCATCAACGGCATGCCGACAACAAAGACAAGCACGAAAATTCCGCCATCAAAACCGACAACAAACGAGAGTATCCCCATAACTAAAGCAAGTATGACCGCTACACATACCAGCAACCCATTGACCGTAATGAAGGTAGCAAGATGACTCCCGATACGTGCACTGATTTTCCCCCAGAGTACTGATACCGAGAAATTCTCCATCTCGTCGCCCATAGACATCAGGATATACTCATTCGTTACAGCCAGAACAGATGCGCCGGCAAGAAAATATGCCACCATGAGCACGATTACTTCCCCAATGATAAACCACTGTATATTTTCCGTGAAATTCAACGGATCAATCGGCCGTTGTTGTACTAATGAATAAATCTCATTCCACAAGCTGCCACCGGCGACACCGAATATCAGGAGTAATGGACCGGCTATAAATATGAGAGACTTGCTTAAGTTTTTCCAGTTACCCCGTAAAAACTCGATAAGCCCTGATAACAACTGACCAAAATCCCGCACCCGGCGGAACTCAAACGGTAGCGATGCTGCCATGTTTTTTTCTTTCTAAATAGATTGGATAATAGACAAAATAGCCAAGAATGAAGGATAATGACAGGAGAATGATACCGATACTCAGTACAATCGGCATGTCGGTATGCCGGGTGACAAACGACTCTAAGAATCCGGCCATGATAAACACCGGCACGAGTCCCACGGCAATTTTGAGCCCCTGTTTAGCCCCGCGCCTAAAGCTGTATCCGCGGGAATATGTTCCCGGAAAAAGTATCGCATTCCCTATCGTGAGTCCCGCGCATCCGGCGATGACAATAGCTGATATTTCGAGTGTGCCGTGGATCCATACGACGAGAAAAGACTGCCAGAACAGCCCCTTGGTCACAAAGAAATACTGGAATGCGCCGAGCATGACACCGTTATAAAACAGCATCGCCACCGTGCCGAACGAGAGCAGTACGCCACCGATAAAAGCCAGGAACGATACACGAATATTATTAATCGTAATCTGGAAGAACATATCGACTTCATTGCTTTTTTTGTACACAGCCATCGGATCGCCGTTTTCGATATTATCAATGGTCATATTCACATAATGATCGCCGAGTATGAGCCGGATAAAGGTCTCATCATTGGCAGTTGATACCGCTCCGATGCCAACCGAGAGCATAAAAATGCAGAACGAAAGCAAGAGTGTCGCGTGTGATTGCCGGAAGAGTGTGGGGAGCTCGGTTTTCCAAAAAGTAATGATACGCGAGCGGCTTTCTTTTTTGTTACGGTAGATTTGTTGGTGTGTCGTAGCCGCGATAGTATTAAGATATTTCGTAGTTTTGCTGTTAGGATAAAACGTACGTGCAAACGACAGGTCATCGGTAATTTGCACAAATAAATCGGCTAATTGGTCGGGATTGGTGCCGCCTTTTCGGGCGAGCAGTGCTTCAAACAGCGCCCATTTTTCTTTATTTTGCTTCACAAAAGCGGCTTCGCGCATGATCGTATTCTCGTTGTAATTCCTGTAAAAATAACTTCACGGCAAAATTAGAGATATTTATGGAATATGTACGCATCGATACCACACAAAACGTAGCAATTGATTATGAAATAGCGAGCTTGGGCGAGCGAATTCTGGCATACCTCATCGATTTGCTCGTATTTGTGGCCTATGCCATCACTTGGTTTATTATTATTGACGGACTTCAGGGCAGCTTCGACATCGGTCCGGCAATTTTTTTACTGCTTGCCTTGCCGCTGTTTTTTTACGATCTACTCTGTGAAATACTCTTTAATGGTCAGAGTTTCGGGAAAAAAGCCATGAGGATCAAAGTCGTTCGGCTGGACGGTTCGCAGCCCACGTTCGGCGGGTACTTACTCCGCTGGCTCCTGCGATTGATTGAAGGCGGCTTTACGTGCTACGGAGCGATTGCGATACTGGTCTATCTGGTCAACGGTAAAGGGCAACGCTTAGGGGACCTCGCCGCCGGGACGACCGTCATCAAGCTCAAGCCGCGAGTGGCACTGACCGATGTGACCGCGGCCCATGAGACTCACAACGAGCCCTATACTCCGGTCTATCCGCAGGCATCTCATTTATCCGACAAAGATGCGGCTATTATCAAAGAATTACTCGCGACCAGTATCCGTGAGCGCAATACGGCCATGCTGGCGGCACTATCGTCCAGAGTACAGGAGCTCCTGGAGGTACACGAAATTGATGACCCCGAAATATTTCTCAAAACCGTTCTTAAAGACTTTACGTATTACACACAGGGCCAGTAACACAGACAACTACATTTACAGCATTCTACGACGCTATGACTATACTCGATCGCACTTTGATGCCTGTTTCGACGGCATCGCCTCAGTTCCATTTCCCGCATTTTCATACCCTTGCTCTCTCCAATGGCATCAAGGTGTATGTGGTGGAGGATTGTACGCAGCCGCTTGTCAGCATTTCTCTCACGGTCAAGGACGGCGCTATTTCCGAACCCATCGACGGTCTTGCCCGCTTTACGGCCCGTATGTGCACACGGGGCACAAGCAAGCGTACCGGCACACAGGTCGCCGATGATATCGACCTGCTCGGGGCCTCCATCTCCTCGTCTGCCGGATGGGATGCGACCGAAACAAGCGTCCTTATGCTCTCGGAATTTACCGAGCAAGCGACTGAAATTCTGGCTGATTGTATTCTTCATCCACAATTCTCCGACGAAGAAGTCGATCGCCTGCGTCGGCAGTCAATTGCAGAGATTCAACAAATTTCGGCCGATCAGACCTATCTCGCCACGGCAATTTTCAATCAGGTTACCTTCGGCTCCCATCCGTATTCACATCGCAGATACGGCTCAACCGCATCATTGACCACCCTTACGGCAGAAGATTGCCGCTCCTGGAAGCGCCACTTAGAATCACAGCATCAATTCTTCATCGTCGCCGGCAATATCAATGCACAGAATGCAATGACCCTACTGGAAAAATACTTCGGTGCACTGCCGTATCAGCCGCAGGAAGCTGTCTCCTATCCTGCTCTAGCCCCGTCACGCCGCAATGTCGTCGTCATCGACAAGCCGGATGCCCTGCAGACGACCCTCGTCGTCGGCGGCACGACCATCAGTCATACGCATCCTGACTATCCTGCCCTCGACCTCGCCAATAGCATCTGCGGCGGTATGTTTACTTCCCGCATCAACGGACTGCTGCGCGAAAAACACGGATATACTTATGGAGCAAGGAGTTATTTTGACAATCGCAAACATGCCACCACCCATGTAGCCTCCTCAAGTGTCGGTAAAGAATCTACAGCGCATTCCGTGGAGATAATTCTTGAAGAGATGAATCGTATGCGCCGTGAACCGGTGTCGGCCGAGGAGTTTCGAACGGCAAAGCAGTATCTGCTTGGTTCGTTTGTGCGCGACCTCGAGACGCCGCATGACATCTCACAGCTTTTACAAACAATTGAATTATATGACTTTCCAAGTGATTATTATACGCAGTATTTCACTGCTGTCACCCGGATGAATCACGAAGACCTCTTTCCGATAGTTCAGCGCTACTTCGATGCCGACTCCATGACAATTGCCGCATCGGGAGAGGCCGACTACCTCGCCCGCGAGCTCTCACGCTTCGGCACACCGGAGGTGGTTTCTATGAGCGTGTAATAGTTTTTTGCAACGCTCAATCATTTTTCCAAACGTACGTCATAGCGGCGCGCTCATTTCTTCGGACGGCCTGGACGGCCATGGGTGACCGCAGGCGAAGGGTTGGAATACAGGCGACCGAACCCAATTTTTCTTCTACTAAATTGTTATCAAACGCCAATTATTGGTTAATTTTACACTATGGCAACACAAACAGACGTTCAGCAGATAGAGCACCTCGCCCGTTCCGTCGGTCGGGTGCGCTCGGAAATCGCAAAAGTAATTATCGGTCAGAATGACATTATCGACCAACTCCTTATCTCACTTTTTGCCCGTGGACACTGCCTCTTGGTGGGAGTGCCCGGACTCGCCAAAACCCTCCTCGTTCGCACCGTGGCGCAGGCATTAGACCTGAGCTTTAGCCGCGTGCAATTCACCCCCGACCTGATGCCGAGTGATATTACCGGCACCGAAATAATTGAAGATAATATGTCCACCGGACACAAGCAATTCCGCTTCGTGAAGGGTCCGATCTTTGCCAATATCGTGCTTGCCGATGAAATTAACCGTACGCCGCCCAAGACGCAGGCCGCTTTGCTCGAAGCGATGCAGGAGCATTCGGTGACGGCAGCCGGCACGACCTATCGCCTCGACGAACCGTTTTTCGTGCTTGCGACTCAGAATCCGATTGAGCAAGAGGGCACGTATCCCCTGCCCGAGGCACAGCTTGACCGGTTTATGTTTAATTTGTGGCTCGATTATCCATCGGCAGACGAAGAAATAAGCATCGTCAAGGCGACGACCACCGACTACAAGCCGCAGGTACAATCTGCTATGAATGCGAGTGAGATTATAGGATTTCAGGACTTAGTACGCCGCGTGCCGGTGGCGGATAATGTGATTCAGTATGCGGTCAAGCTTGTGCGTGCGACGCGTCCGCAGAATAATAACAGTAAGATTGTCAAAGACTTCTTGAATTACGGGGCAGGTCCGAGAGCGTCGCAGTATTTGATATTGGGTGCCAAGACGCGGGCAGCGCTTCAGGGTAGATTCTCACCCGAAATCGAGGATGTACGCGCGATTGCGGCATCGGTATTACGCCACAGAATCGTAGCAAATTTCAATGCCGAGGCAGATAATGTATCGCCGTCGGACATTGTCGAGAAGTTAATCAAGGAAATATAGCGAAGGGAGATAGGTAAGGTCAACCAACCGGAGCGTCAGGAAGTACATTCCTGACGCTTTTTTTATGGTTACTTTGCTGAGGTGAGCAATAGAGCTTGGTGTTTTTTTTCTTTTCGAGGGTGTGGGGGACGATGTTATCTGAACCTGTTATTGCTACTCTGTCTGTATTTGGGAGTCTTATGCCCAAGTGGGGGGATACCGTGCAGACGTTCAGTAGCAAGAGTTTACAGCCAATTGAGACAACTGGATGGACAGGAATCATCCAAACTTGAGCTCCTTTTTTTCTTGATCTATAAAAGTCAAGAAGTTATGATATACGCCTTCTTCTGTATTCACCTTTTCATTTGGCATATAATATATAAAATCCCTCCATGATTCTGGATAGTCAAAACATGACCATTGTAATTCAATTTCCATAAGTTTTTTGTGTATTGAATTTGCTGATTGCTCAATAGCAATTAACTTTGATAGGTGCCAAGCTCTTAAGCCAGCATTCTCTTCCATTTCAGCTTCCTTCCTTAGAATTTCCAATAGAGTTGCCTTATCGTCAGCATTTACAAAAATATTTACAATTACTTTCTCATCACAATCCAACTTCTCCGAGTTGTTAGTAACTATGTCACCAACTTCTTTAGCAGTTAGCCAATTGTTTTTTAATCCAACGTATAATGTTGGCAATGTTATTAAAAGGTATTTTTTGAAATTCATTTTTAACAATTTGATTTGATATTCCCAGTCCGGTCAGTTATTTAGGGTCGTACAGCGTTAAATTACATATACACTATAGGTTGTTTTTCTGTAACTATCTGAAAACAAATAAAATTTTAAATGCTGTGCAGAGTGTGCATTATAACTATTTAAAGCACTACCCTATATAACTGACCGTCAATACTTGCCTATGAGACGTACTTTTCATTCGTACTTTGTGTAAGCATCACCTTGCAAACATTCGACCCTGATGGGGTCGTAACTTCTTGGATATACATCGTGCTACATATATGCAACCTCGCTGAGGTCGTGCCGTGTACGTGTGTATCTAACTCCTGGTTTTTCTTTTCGAGGGTGTGAGGAAGATTGTCTTCTATGCCTGTTATTGCTCCTCTGTCAGCTTTGGGAGCATCATACCTAAGCGGGAATACCGTGCAGACGTTTTATTAGCAAGCATTTACAGCCAATTGAGACAACTAGCTAGACCAGAAAAATGACATAGCCCTTTCAATTGGACGTTCATCCATTCTCTCGTATCTTATTTAGGTGCAATCTTGCGTCGTGGGCGATTGACTTACCTTTTGATCGTTCCATAAACTCTTCAACAACCTGATGTAAAGTAGTATAATCGCCTTTTACCTTTAAGAGCGTCGTCAGGTTTTTGAATCGACCTAGCTCCGTAGTACCTGTATACTCCTTATTCATCCAACAGTTTATTAATCCTTCGTCAGACAAACGTTTGTTTATTTCTGGCAATATTATACTTTGAATAAGTTCCATCACAAAAGTAGCTTTGCTATTTAAGTCGTCAGATATTACAACGTTCAACCATGGACCAGAACTACGAGGCATGAAGCTTGAAACCCGTGAATGCCAATGACACTGATCAACTTCATCCGGTTTTACCAAGTCTCTAGTCCAATAATCTAACTGCCTTAATGTATTGGAATAGACACCAAAATTGATTGAAAATTTGATAACTTCCTTTGTGCTTTCTCTACTTTTTTGAAAGTTAACAACTCCATAATTTTTATCAACTTCCAAGTAAAAAGTATATCGCTTTTTACTAAACCCAATTTGTTTCAGATGTGGAGTTAGTATTTTAATCAGTTCGTTGAATATGTCCATGTTTTTTTACCAATCACTAGGTTTCGTGCTACATCAATTTTATAGCCATTCTCGTTCGGTCAAGTGCAATATACGAGTGTTTCCACCCACCAGACAACACGCACCGATGAAACGTACCGCTCATCCGTACTTCGGATAAGTGTTTACTTTCTATACCAACTACAATTTACAAAATATAGGAAACATGCGGCAGTTTCACTGTAGCTATCTACGACTTTATCTATCATGCAGTACGTTTGAGCTGTACGTGTTGACGGTCGGTGGAAACAACCGACAGGTCGGGAAATACACCCTATATTTTATAGGTTTTACCGCTGTAGAGACGTTGCATGCGTAGAGACGTTGCATGCGTAGAGACGTTGCATGCGTAGAGACGTTGCATGCAACGTCTCTACAGTGACAATGTGGTTACGGTATTTATTCGTGGTTAATTTGACGTGGGTTTTACCCCCGTAGAGACGTTGCATGCAACGTCTCTACAATGATAATACGGTTACGGTATTTATTCGTGGTTAATTTGACGTGGGTTTTACCCCCGTAGAGACGTTGCATGCAACGTCTCTACAATGATAATGCGGTTACGGTATTTATTCGTGGGAAATTTGACGCGGGTTTTACCGCTGTAGAGACGTTGCATGCAACGTCTCTACAATGATAATGCGGTTACGGGTATTTATTCGTGGTTTGACGTGGGTTTTATCGGTTTTACCGCTGTAGAGACGTTGCATGCAACGTCTCTACGGGTAGTGGTTGTTTTGATGGGAATTACTGCGGCGAACCGTCTGCCTGACCTTTTTTCACCGCCCAGGCGCCGATATTGCGTCCACAGCGGAGACCGACTTCATTATCAAACCGATAATGAATACCGGCAAGTAAGCGTGAGAGAGCTGCTTCTTCTGCCTGCGCCGAAAGAGTGCCTGCTTCACTCGGGAAGATATAGCCGAGCACGGTCGATGCAGCACCGGAAAAGGTCGCATGCCCCGAGGTATAGGATGGGAAATTCGGCACACCGGTAGCAGTCTTGATGCTTGGATCCATCTGCGAGGGGCGCGGTACATAATAGACATACTTTACATCCCAACAGCAGACTCCGGCATCCATGATCGATATATTCATGAGCGCAAGTGTTCGCGCTGCACGGAGTTCGCTGTAATTATTTTTGCGAATTAATCCTGCTGCGATATAATTCCAGTGTCCCGGCGGCGTGAACGTACCACCACCATCTGCCCAGAAATCGGCGATTCTCCACTGTTCGCGCGTGCGGCTGTCGGCGATCGTTTTTACCTCAGCGAGCGCGTCTTTGAATTCCTTCGATTCTAATGCCGGTGGTGGCGCAGGACGCTCTGCATCGACATTCGGCACTGCCCATGACTTTACTTTCCCCCAACTTGGGAGCATTCCGGGGCGAAGCGGCGCGCCATCGGGCTGAAGTTCGATACTCTTCCACACCGTCGAGATATTCGGGATACGATAACGCGTTGTATCTGCCTTACCTGCTGCGCCGGCACCGTCGGTTTTAGCGCGGGCAATTGCTTTGGCTGAAATGAACTTACCAACTGAATCTCCGGCTGCGATATCACTCTGCACATTGGCGCCGATGCGGAGGCGTGAGTCTTCGTGTCCCATTGCGAGCCCGACTAAGTAGTCTTTTTCTTTCGGGAAGAAAAACGCGAGTACTTCGCACGATGCGGCGGCGATGGCGGCGTGTTCGGATGGGAAGGAAGGAATCGACGGAACATCAATTACATTCACAATTGAATTATCCACAAGTTTAGGCGCCGGGCGATTATATTTATACTTCATTTTCCATGAGGCGACGAGTGCATCGTATTGAGCCACGCTGAGATACGCATACACGCGCGAGGCAACGGGAGGATTGGCAAAGGGAGCATTGAGCACCGGGAAAGGATTACCTTTGGCAGCAGAATCAGCATTATACGGTGGAGCGACATTATACTTAGCCACGAGCGCGCGGGCGATTTCATTCCACCGTACGACTGCGCCCGAACTCCAGTATTTCGCCGTTGAGAGCTGTTCGGCAGTGCGGGAGCTGATATATCCCTTGAGCGCTGTTAGCTCGGCCATGTATTCCGGCGATGTGGTAGCGCTTGGCGCGGGTAATGTAATATCATCCGGCGAGGCAAGGAGATACGGCTTCCACGAGCCGCCGGTCGTGTCATTATTTTGAGGCACGAGAGCCGGATATTCGGGAGAGCTGATTTGTTCTTTACAACCCGTAGCAATCAGCAGTACGAGCGTGCAGCTGAGTGTGAGTGTTTTGATCTTAGTATGAAGTAGCATTGTATGTAATTCCATGGTAATTGAATGAGTTCGTAATTTAGCTATTATTTCCACAGACTGAATTCATAGACCGCGCCGATGGAAATGCGATTGGACCTGCCGATATTCCGACCGCTGAGCGTCGTGGCGCCGGCGATTGAGATGCCGAGCTTCTCAGCAATAAACTTGAGGGGATAGTATCCCGTAACTCCGATCCGTGTAAAGGAAATACCATTCGAAGGAAAGGACGCGTCCGTGTCGCCTATATTCGTACCGCCGCGTGCAGACTGACTTTGGAGCCATGCATCGAGGTAGAAGTCTGAATTGCCATAGCCGACTTTCGCCGAGAAGTCGAGCGCGTCGGGAACATTGGTCTTCATAGCATCGCCTCCGTCAAGGGTAAGGCGGTCGAGCTCCACATCGCCCCGGCGGATATAGCCGGTCTGAATGGCGGCAAAAAAACCGAATGCGCTCATAAAATTCACCAGCAGGCGTGCATCCGCGGCTGTAGAATGATGTCCGACCGCGACCGGAGCATTGGCGACATAATTCGTCACCGGCATAGTCAGACCGCCGGCAGCTATTACCGAGAGAGTGCCGGCAGCCGGGAGCTTCACATGCAGTGGGCGCCATTTGACGGCAATCGATAGGTCCTGCAGTGCTGATTGTGTCTGCCAGTAGCCCTGATCGGCCGAGGCCGAAATGTAGGGCAGCGAGGCCATAACGTCGATATTATCCGTGATGCCCGCAGCAGCAAAGATGCTGGTGCTTTGGGTAGATATGGTACCGAGATTGGGCTCTTGGACCTGTGTGGTATTTTTATAAAAATCTTTGTAGCTCTCGGTGGAGTACGACACAGCTGTCACGACATTACCGGTGCCGCGCATGAAGCCGTCGATCATCCCCTGCGCGCGCGCAAAAGCGGGCGAAAGCAGCAGCAGGAGACAAAGCATGTTTTTTTGGAACATAATTATTTTATAAGTAATTAAAGAAACAGAACGTTTTTGTGATGCAAAAATACAAAAATCGCCCTCTCGCAATGACGCTTCCGGGCAGTACCGACGGCGAATTTGGGCAGGGTGGCTACGAATTTGATTTTCATCAAGATATTTTCACCCAAAACGGCGGTTCAATTCATATATTTGCGCTTTGGCGTGCTTGATTTATTCATTTATGAGTCGTACGCTATGCTTATTATATTCTGCTACTAACTTCAAGTGCGCTCTATGAATTCACACCCCGAAGAACGTCCGGACGCGGAAAATGACCGACATACACATTCGGCACCGCTCCGCCGCGTGACGACCCGACGACTGATTGAAATGAAAAAAAAGGGAAGAAAAATTGTCTGCCTCACGGCGTATGATGCGCTCATCGGACGTGTTTTGGACGAGGCGGGAGTCGATGTAATCTTGGTCGGCGATTCGCTTGGGAATGTCGTGCAGGGTCATGAGACAACCATTCCGGTGACTCTCGAAGATATTATTTATCATACACGTGCGGTTAATCGTGGCGTCAAGCGGGCGATGGTGATTGCCGACATGCCGTTTATGAGCTATCAGGTATCCCCCGAGGAGGCATTTCGGAATGCGGGGCGCTTGCTGAAAGAAGCCGGAGCGAGTGCTGTCAAGGTCGAGGGCGGTGAGCGTGTAGCCGATGCCGTGAGCCGGATGACGGAGGCGGGAATTCCTGTCATGGCACATCTTGGTCTCACGCCACAGAGTATTCATCAATTCGGGAGCTATAGAGTACGCGGCACCGACGATGCCGAAGCTGACCGCATACTCCGCGATGCGAAGATTCTCGAGGAGGCAGGCGCATTTGCAATAGTTCTCGAAAAAATTCCGGCTGACCTTGCTGCAAAAGTAACCTCATCGGTGAATATTCCCACGATCGGTATCGGCGCAGGTGCAGAATGTGATGGTCAGATCTTGGTCTATACCGATATGCTCGGACTAACGGTGGACTTCAATCCGCGCTTTGTCCGGCAGTATGAAAATCTCTACGAACGTATTCATACTGCGGTCACCCGGTATGGTGATGATGTGCGCTCACGGGACTTCCCGAATTCGGACGAAAGCTACTAACACTACTGTCTCATTCTCTGCTATTACAAATCGTACCATCATGGCTGATTTTACTTTTCCCGACGAAGCGCAAGAACCCAAAGAGTCGCCGGCACTTGTCAAAGAACGCAAGCTGCTCAACCGATGGAGTATCTTTGGACTGCTCATTATCAGTTCGGTGCTCGTCGTGCTGTATGTGAGCAATGTCGTCCGGGTCAACACCCTTCTCCGGGAAATGCAGGACCGCGAAAAATCACGGGACTCGCTCCTCTATGTCAATCTATCTTTGCAGAATGAAATCATGCGCCTGCAATCAGCAGAGCGGATAACGGCTATTGCACAGTCGAAATTAAACATGATTCAGAACCCTCAGGCACCGAAACGATTGCCCTAGAAATGCGCCCCGAAAAGCGCAAAAATCTGTTAAACAAACCTACGAAATCGTTATGATGGTAAATAGAAAGCGATTTTGTCGTAAATTTGAAATTCAAACTCAATTTTTATATTTTTTTTCTACGATAATTGGAAGGCAATGAATACAAAATCTTTGCATAGGGCATTTGGCTTTTTAGCATTTGCTATCGCGCTTGTAACGTATATGATGACGGTACAGCAGACTGTTCCTTTTTGGGATTGCGGTGAATTTACCGCCGCCGCCGCCGAGCAGCAGGTAGGTCACCCACCGGGTGCACCGCTCTTTCTCATGGTCGGTAAGCTCTTTCATTTACTGCCATTTGGTGATCCCGGGTGGAGAGTAAACCTTGTATCCGTCTTTGCAAGTGCCATTACGATACTTTTGCTGTACTTGGTCACGGTACAAGTCATCCGTAATTTACGTAAAGATGGAATTGAAACCTTTGGCGATGCACTCAGCGTGTATGGCTCGGCCTTTGTAGGAGCGGCTGCTTATACTTTCAGCGATACGTTTTGGTTCAATGCCGTCGAGTCGGAAGTCTATGCCTCATCGACACTGTTTGTCGCATTAATTGTGTGGCTGATGATGCGCTGGCATGAGGAAGCCGACAACAGGGGGCATGAGCGCTATTTGCTCCTTATTGCTTATTTGGTAGGGCTTTCCACGGGTGTGCACTTATTTAGTATTCTCACTCTCTTCTCGATTGTCCTCGTTGTCTATTTCCGTCGTTATGAATTCAGCGTTAAATCCTTCCTCCTGACAGGCGTCATCGGCGTTCTGATTTTCGGTGTCATTTACCCCGGTGTGGTCAAAGTCATGCCGGCTATGCTTGGAGGAGATTTCCTCCGCACCGAAGCACGGGAATATGTGATTAATGACAGTCCGTTGATCCAGCTCCTGGCTCTTGCAATCCTTCTCGGCTCGGGTGTGGGAGTATGGTACGGCCGTAAAATCGGCGCCCCTGTTCTCCGACTCGCCTGCTCTGCATTCCTGCTTGTCATTATCGGCTACAGCAGCTATACGCATATTTTATTGCGGTCGAATGCCAATCCTCCGATGAATGAAAACAACCCCAAAACATTTTCGGATCTTACCGCTTATCTCAGTCGTGAGCAATATGGTGACGCTCCGGGATGGCCACGCCGGTATCAGACAGGCAACCCATACGAGCAGCATCATGCACGCTACGGCAAGTGGAATCGCCCGCCGTACAAGCGCGTAACACGTTCCGACGGTGCTCAATTCCAGGTACCTGACTATTCGGCAATGAAAGTAAATATGAGCGGCGAAATGAGCTTCCTCTGGAAATACCAGATCGAGCACATGTATCTGCGCTATTTCGGATGGAATTTCATCGGCCGTGAAGGTGATATTCAAGACTCGCACACAGCATTTCTGACCTCCAAAAAGGATAAAGATTATCTTGCCTACAACTATCTCTCGGGTTATAAAGATCAATTCCCTATCCGTTTCTTTGCCCTGCCGTTTATCTTCGGACTCATTGGCCTGTGGTTCCACTTCAAAAAAGACCCCAAAATGGCATTTGTCTATATGACCCTCTTCCTCATGATGGGTGTGCTTGCTGCCTATGCACAGAATCAGCAAAGCCCGCAGCCGCGTGAACGGGATTACTTCTACGTCGGTTCGTTCTTCGTCTGGTGTCTGTGGATCGGTATGGGTGTCTATGGTATTATCGACCTGATCCGCAAAGAGCAGGCCGTGTCCACGGGAATTGCCGGCGGAATTGTCGCCCTCTCCCTCGTCCTTGTACCGATAAACATGGCAAACGGCGGCTGGAAAATTCACAACCGGGCAGGTAATTTTATTCCGTTCGACTACTCATATAATGTGCTCCAAAGCTTAGAGAAAGATGCTATTGTCTTTACCTACGGCGATAATGATACCTTCCCACTGTGGTATATGCAGGACGTCGCCGGTATCCGCCGCGACGTACGCGTCGTGAATCTGAGCTTGGGTCAGACAGGATGGTATATTGATCAGCTTAAGAACCGTGAACCGTGGGGAGCCAAGAAGCTGCCGCTCAGCTTTAGTGATGAATCCCTCCGTGCCGATGAAAGCGATCCGAAAGCCCTCTCGCCCGAATATGGCGAAGGTCAGCAGGTGACCATCCCCGTGCGTCCTGAAATTATGAAAAAATATACCACCAATCCGATGTACCTCAACTCGAATACCATGTCCTTCCTCTTCGTCGGCTCGGGCGAAGGTCAGAGAGACGGTAGCGGCAAAACAGTCTATTTCATCGGCAATCAACATAAATTGGTGAGAGATATCGTACAACAGACAAAATTCGAGCGCCCGGTCTATTTCTCTGCCGGTGGCAATGAGAATTACTGCGGACTCGATGACTATCTCCGCTGGGAAGGTCTCGCCCTTCGCGTCTGCCCGGCTCCTCAGCGCGCGCTTGGAACCCAAACCGATGTATTTGACGAGAAAATCATGGATCAATGCCTCCTGAATGCTCTCCCCGACGATCAGGTGTACAATGATGCGCATTATGGATTTAAATTCCGTAATCTCAATAATATGAACGTCTATTATGACGAGGTCCACCGCCGCTTTATGGATAGCTACCGCATGGTCTATCTCCGCTATGCGATTCATTATCTGACCGAAGGCAACAACAAGAAAAAGACAATCGACGTGCTCGACGCGATGAACAACTACATCTCGCCTACACAATTCCCGATGTCCTACGCCCTCGAATACCAGATAGCCGATATGTATAAGCGCGCAGGAGCCAACGATCAGGCGAAAAAATATGCGCAAATGGTCGTTTCCTCCACCGATGAATTAATAGCTAATCCATCGCTGCAGGATGTCGAACGCTATACACGCTCGCTCAATATCTATGAAGCAGCAGCACGCGCCTATCAAATTATGGGCAATATGAGCGCAGCCAAAGATAAAATGATGAAAAATCCCGCCAATAATAACGACGAAGTCCGTGTAACTGCCCAAATTGATCAAATGGAAGTATCTTCACTTGAAGAACAAGGCAAATACACCGAAGCAGCCGACTTGGCGGATAAAATTATTCAGCGATATCAGGCATCAGGTAATAAAGACTACATGGGACTCGTGCCTATGATGCAGTCCAAATCAACAGAATTGCGACAAAAAGCAAATCCGGCCGCTGCCCTTGATACGTCCAAAAAAACGAATTAATCAGCGCCATTTCAATCATAAAAGACCTGATGGAATTCTCTCTGTCAGGTCTTTTTTTATATAAAGGAGTAATTGTATGACTACATCCGGCCGCATCGAAGCGACGGCAATGAATATCTCGCTCGGCATCGGCATTCTTATGCTCGGGCTCAAATGGTACGCCTACTGGCTCACGGGTTCGGTCGCTATCTTCTCCGACGCCATCGAGACCATCGTCCACATCGCTGCCGTTGCCTTTGCTTCCTACAGCTTGCGCATTACCTTTCGTCCACCGGACAAAGACCATCACTTCGGTCATGACAAGATCAGCTATTTCTCCGCCGGGCTCGAAGGCGGACTCATCATCCTGGCAGCAATTGTTATTATTTACACAGGAATTGAAAAGCTGATTGTCGGTGTGCAATTAGAACAAGTAACGCTCGGTATGTCGCTCACCGCACTCGCCGGCGCAATCAACGCACTCCTCGGCTGGTACTTAGTCCGCACCGGTAAAAAATCGCACTCCATTATCGTCGTCGCCAATGGTAAACACATCCTCACCGATGCCTGGACAAGCATCGGCGCCATACTTGGCCTCCTCATCGCTCACGCTACCGGCATGACATGGGTCGATCCGCTCGCCGCACTCATCTTCGGCGGGAATATTATCTTCGAAGGATTCAAACTCATGCGGAGTTCGGTCGATGGACTCATGGACAAAACCAATCCCGAACTCGAAGAGAAAGCACGCCACGCCATCGAGAGTTTCTGCGGCGAACACTCGCTGGCCTTCCATCGCCTACGCCTCCGCGAGTCCGGACAGAAAGTGTATGTCGATCTTCATCTCCTCTTTCCTACCGGCACCCCTATCGAGCGTGCCCACACCCTGGCGACCACACTCGAGCTGAACGTCGCCGCACAAATGCCCGTCACCGCCGATGTGACCACACACCTCGAAAGCAAAGATCACCCGCCGGAACATGATTGAATGGGTTCGGTTGGCTATGTGCTCCACACCCCGCCTGCGGGCACCCGTTGCCGTCCACAGGGGGGAGTCGAAGGGCTGCCGTCCAGGCCGCCCTTGTAATTTTTCCTTTTGCCGTTTCCGCAGTTTCTTCGTAGTTTCGCCGAAAGAATCACAGATTGAAACTGTAACGTCCGTAACAACCACTCACAACAAGGGTCTGCATGTCCATTAGTACCACTTCCTTTCAAAAAATACTCAGCGATTTTAGAAAATATTCCTTCTCCGAACATGATAAAGGGCATCGGTTCGAACGCCTCATGCAGGCGTATCTCAAGACTGACCCTATGTACGCCAATTCCTTCACCGAAGTTTGGCTTTGGAATGATTTCCCCTTTAAAAAAGACTTCGGCGGCAGGGATACCGGTATCGACCTCGTCGCCCGAAATGTCTATGGTGACTATTGGGCTATTCAATGCAAATGCTACGAAGCTACTACCACCATCGACAAAGCAGAAGTCGATTCCTTCCTCTCGACTTCAAGCAGACAATTCACCGATCATAATTATCGTACCGTTGGATTCACTCATCGCTTGTGGATTTCTACCACCAATCATTGGGGAGCTAATGCACAAGAAGCAATTCTCAATCAAGACCCACCCGTCTCTCGTATCAATCTCTCCCAACTCGAAACCGCACCCGTGGACTGGGAGAAAATTGCACAAGGACTCTTTGGTGAACAATCCAGACCCGATAAGAAAATCGCCTTTCAACATCAAATAGATGCTATCAACCGTACACACGAACACTTCAAAACCTCCGAACGCGGTAAACTCATCATGGCATGTGGCACAGGTAAGACCTTCACCGCTCTTCGCATTGCCGAAAAAGAAACTGCGGGTAAAGGACTGATATTATTCTTAGTTCCCTCTATCGCTCTTCTCGGACAAACACTTCGTGAATGGTCAGCGGAAGCGGATGAACCATTGAATGCAATCTGTATCTGCTCCGACTCTGCCGTCTCCCAAACGCAAAACAAAAACAATGATACCGGTGGGTTTAGTTCAGTTGACCTTGCGCTTCCTGCTTCTACGAATGTTGAGGAAATTGTCCGGCAATTCACCATCATTCAGAATAATCCCAAACCCGGAATGACGGTCGTCTTCTCGACGTATCAGTCGATTGACGTAATTGCAAAAGCACAAGCCGAACTCGTCAAATCAAACAACACCATCCTCAACAACGGAATATTCGACCTCATTATCTGTGATGAAGCGCACCGCACGACGGGAGTTACGCTTAAAGAAGAAGATGAATCCGCCTTTGTCAAAGTGCATGATGGAGAATATCTACGCTCCAAACATCGCCTGTACATGACTGCCACGCCGCGCCTCTACAATGCTGACTCTCAAACCCGAGCAGAAAAAGCCGAGGCAATACTTTGTTCGATGGACGATGAAACACTCTACGGAAAAGAAATCTATCGCATTGGTTTCGGTGAAGCAGTCGAAAAAGGTCTGCTTACGGAATATAAAGTGCTCATCCTCACCGTCACCGAAGACCAAATGCCACGCGCCGTGCAAGACATGGTAAAAACAAGCGACAACGAAATTGATACCAGCGATGTATCCAAGCTCATCGGTTGCATCAATGCACTCTCCAAGAAAGTACTCGTCGATGCCGATATTATCACCTCCAGCGACCCCGACCCCATGCGCCGCGCCGTTGCCTTCTGCCAGAGTATTAAAATATCCAAGAAAATAACCACTGCTTTAAATGTCACCAAAGACCTCTATTTTGAAAGCCTTACACCAGAAACACGCACCGGACTCGTTTCTGTGAATTCTGACCATGTTGACGGTACTATGTCCGCACCACTCCGCGATGAGAAAATATCGTGGCTCAAGCAAAGCAATGAAGACACAAACGAATGCCGCATTCTCACGAATGTACGATGCCTCAGCGAAGGCGTCGATGTTCCCTCACTCGATGCAGTACTCTTTCTCTCTGCCCGTAATTCTCAAATTGATGTGGTTCAATCAGTTGGACGCGTCATGCGGAAAGCGCCCGGTAAGAAATATGGCTATATCATTATTCCCGTTGTGATTCCTACTGCTATCGAAGCCGATAAAGCGCTCGATACCAACAAACGCTATGAGGTAGTGTGGTCGGTATTGAATGCACTCCGCGCTCATGATGACCGATTCAATTCAACTATCAACAAAATCGAACTCAACAAAAAACGCCCTGACCAAATTCTCGTTGGCAGACCGGATTATGGCAGCGATTCAGACGGCACTGCTTCCGGTGCAACGGACGATATTCAACGTCAATTCGCTCTGCAATTCGAACAATTACAAGGAGTAGTCTTTGCGCGGATGGTGCAGAAAGTCGGTGACCGCCGCTATTGGGAGCAGTGGGCAAAAGAAGTGGCGCAAATTGCCGAACGCCATATCACCCGTATCACCGAACTCATCAATAATGATACACGGCATCAGCAAACCTTCGCAAGCTTTCTTGTGGGCTTGCAGCGAAATATTAATCCGAGTATTACCCGCCTCGAAGCGGTGGAAATGCTTGCACAGCATATCATTACAAAGCCCGTCTTTGAGGCACTGTTTGAAGGGTATTCGTTTGTCAAGAATAATCCTATTTCGATTGCCATGCAGACGATGCTTGACTTACTCGAAGAGCAAACGCTCCCCGAAGATGTCGAAAAATTAGAGAAGTTCTATCAGTCCGTGAAGTCAAGAGCGAGCGGTATCGACAATGCAGAAGGGCGGCAACGGATTATCATCGAACTCTACGATAAATTCTTCAAAACCGCTTTCCCGAAAATGGTCGAAAAGCTTGGTATTGTCTATACACCTGTCGAAGTGGTGGACTTTATCATTCACTCGGTGGAATGGGTGCTCAAAAAAGAATTTAACCGCTCGATTACCGATGAAAATATTCATATTCTTGATCCTTTCACCGGCACGGGTACATTTATCACGCGCTTACTGCAAAGCGGACTCATTGCGCCGGAAGATGCAGAACGGAAATACACCCACGAGCTTCATGCCAACGAAATCGTTCTTCTCGCCTATTATATCGCAGCCATCAACATCGAAAACGCCTTTCATGACTTGCCACATAATGGTCAGGATTTCAAACCATTTAATGGAATATGCCTGACTGATACCTTTCAATTGGGTGAAATCGGTGAATCGCAGACCGACTCTGTCTTCCCACGCAACTCCGAGCGCGTCGATGCACAGCGAAACGCACCACTCAGGGTGATAATGGGTAATCCTCCATACTCCGTCGGGCAGAACTCAGCCAATGATAATGCACAGAATCAAAGCTACCCGTTATTGGATAATAGAATAGCCGAAACGTATGCAAAAGACAGCTCGGCTACATCTGTAAAAGCACTGTATGATTCATATATTAAAGCATTTCGCTGGTCTTCTGATAGATTAATGGAAAATAACGAACACGGCGGCGTGATTGCCTTTGTGTCAAACGGCGCATGGATAGACAGTAATGGAATGGATAGTTTTCGGAAATGTCTTGAAGATGAATTTTCTGCGATTTATGTGTTTAATCTTCGAGGAAATGCACGTACTCAGGGCGAACTCCGACGGAAGGAAGCTGGTAATGTCTTTGGTGGTGGCTCGCGTACTCCCATTTCCATTACTTTTTTAGTGAAAAAGCCAATTGCTTCCACCGACAAAGCAACTATCTATTACCATGATATAGGCGACTACCTAAATCGAGAAGACAAGCTCGCAACTATCAGTAAATTTGGCTCTGTAGGCAGTGATAAAATGGTCTGGCAAATCCTTGAACCAAATGAACATAGTGATTGGATAAGTCAACGAAATGATGTGTTTGGAGAGTTTATTCCTCTTGGATCTGAAAACAAATATGATCCCAAGTCACAAAGTTTCTTTCTGACACATTCTTTAGGCGTTGCTTCATCTAGAGATTCATGGGTATATAATGCTTCAAGTACTGAATTGGATGCCAATATGAAGCGTATGATAGATTTTTACAACAAAGAAAGAATAGAATTTCAAGCAGTACTAAAAACAAACAGTAATCTACTAGCTGAAGATTTCATTTCAAAAGACATGACAAAGATTAGCTGGAATGATTCTCTTAAATTCCAATGTTCGCGTAATGTTGAACTCAATTTTTTACCTTCGGAAATTCGACAAAGTGCATATCGTCCTTTCTATAAAAGTCACCTGTACTTTGATCGTAATTTTATCCAACGTCCGTATCAGCAACCCAAACTCTTCCCAACTCCCGATACAAAGAACCTTGTAATCTGTGTTTCTGGCGTTGGTGTTACAAAGGAATTTTCTACCATCATTACGGATATTATTCCCGACTTAGAATTAATCGGCAAGAGTCAATGTTTCCCACTCTACTACTACGAAAAGCAGGAGCGTACGGTGATGAACTTATGGGATACGGGAGTGGATGCGCCGCAGTTTGAGTATGTGCGTCGTGACGGTATCTCCGACTTTATCCTAGAGCAAGCGCGTTCACGATATGGGAATAGTGTGACCAAGGAGGATATATTTTACTATGTGTATGGGATGTTGCACTGTACGGAGTACAGGGAGCAGTTTTCGAGTGACCTCAAGAAGATGCTTCCACGTTTGCCATTGGTGGATGAGCCGAAGAAGTTTGGGGAGTTCAGCAAGGCAGGGCGAAAGCTTGCGGAGCTTCACTTGCACTACGAGCAGGCATTACCGATGGAGGGAGTAAAGGTTGAGGGTTACGAGCACAACCACTTCGCTGTTCAGAAGATGCGTTTTCCGAGCAAGGACGACAAAAGCACCATCCTTTTCAACCAATACATCACCATATCAAACATTCCGCCCGAGGCATACCGATACATCGTCAACGGCAAGAGTGCGATAGAGTGGATAATGGAGCGCTATGCGATCACGACCAACAAAGACAGTGGCATCACCAACAATCCCAACGACTGGCAGCCGGAGAATCCGAGGTATATTTTCAACTTGCTACTTAGTATTATAAGGGTTAGTGTGGAGACGGTGAGGATTGTGGAGGGTTTGGGGGGAATTAACAAATCAGAAATTTAAAATGAACTACACAAATCATACATTCGAAGCCCTGAATGTACAATTATTCTAACATCATCTAAACTATTATGCCAACATATTTAAAAAAATTTTGGAATAAATATTGGTCACCTGCTATTGTCTTTCTTTTGTTTGTATCAGCATATATAATAATCTGGATAAACCGCGACAATATTTGGAATTATCCACAAGAATACTACAAGTCGAATATGAAAGAAACTGACCCTAAAGAATTTCAATTTGTTGCCGAAAAACGTGAAAAGTATATTTTGGGAATTTTAGTAATTGTTGGTGGTATATTAACATTATGGAGAACCATAGAAAACTCAAGACAGAATAGTATCAATAAGGAAAATAATGATAACAATCTACTCCAATCACAATTTTCAAAAGCAACCGAACTTTTAATGAGCGACAATATTGCAGCACGGCTTTCAGGTATTTATTTGTTCGAAAAAATTATGAATAGTAGTGAGGAATATCATTGGACAGTAATTGAGTTGCTCACAACTTTTGTGCGCGAAAAAAGGAATCGATACAAAGAAGAATATCGTATAAAAGTAGATGAGCCAATAGACTTAACATCAACAATTGAAATTAGTGATGATGTTTATGACGAGGAATTTAACGACTATCTACCTGTAAAAACTAAACTTAGAAAAATTTCTGTTGAAATGGATATACAAGCAATACTAATTATCATTGGAAGAAGAAATATTCTAATTGAGAATGATGAAGATTACAAAAAAAATTATTTAAATTTAAGTCAGACTAATTTATATGGTGCATATTTTTCTACGCATGAGTCAGATACTAGCCCAAATTATATGCATTTCAATTTCCATAAATCAATTTTAGTATCATCGCATTTAAGTAGAGTCAACTTCAAATATTCTGACTTTTCGTCCGCTAATTTAAGTAATGCATCATGCTCAAACACGCATTTTGACCATGCGGATTTAACAAAAGCAAATCTTATGAAAACAAAATGCAATGGTGCTTCTTTTCAACATGCAGATTGTAGTGATGCTAAGTTTAATAAATCTAATCTATTTGTTAGTCATTTTGAAAATAGTGACTGTACTAACGTCGATTTCTTTGCAGCATATTGCTATGAAACTAATTTTTCTTCCGCAAGTAATATAAAATTCGAACAGCTAAAAAAAGCAGAAACACTGTGTGGTGTAAAAGGACTATATCAAGGTTTAAGAAAAAAAATAGCGGACGAATGTCCTCATTTATTTGAAGAACCTGTATAATTCCGTCCAATCAGTTTCCCAGTCCGGGTGATTTCTATAACTGCCCGTCTACACCTACCGATGAAACGTACTGTTCTTCCAAACTATATGTAAGTGCATAGTTCCTATAACTACAAATAAAATCTCACAAATATATAATAGCTTCATCTTGCCAAGCTATGGCAATAGCTATTATGCAGACGTTTCATAGGTAAGTGTTTACGGGCAATTGTAAGGACACGAAATTTCTCAACTTAACTACAAACAAACCATGAGTATCAGACAGGTTGATTTGAATACCGACAATGCATTTGAAAACTGCAAACTAGACCGAAAAAAGTACGCAGATGCTCTAACTTCAATAGTGAGTACCTACGCTGACGGTTTTGTTCTAGCTGTTAATAATTCATGGGGCACGGGTAAGACTACATTTGTAAAAATGTGGCAAAATCACTTAGACAATAATAATTTTAAAACAATCTATTTCAATGCCTGGGAAAATGATTTTAACAAAAATCCATTAGCAGCTATAGTTTCTGAGTTTTCATCACTAAGTAAAAATTCAAAAAACACTGATTATAGCAAGTTAATTGAAGCAGGTGCAGCAATAACCAAAAGTGCAGTAGTTGGTGGTGCCAAAACTTTAGCAGCAAGAATCATTGGTTCTGAAGCTACTGGTGAAATAGTAAGTAAAATGACTGAATCAGTCTTAGATGGTGTTTTTAAAGATGCATTAAAAAATTACAAAGAAGCCAAGCAAGGCATTGTTAATTTTAGGAAGCATCTTGAAAGCTATGTTAGCAAATTTGGAAATGATGGTAAAAAGGACATTGGAGATGGTAAACCATTGATTTTTATCATTGATGAATTAGACAGATGCAGACCTGATTATGCTGTCGAAGTATTGGAAATACTCAAACATCTCTTTTGCGTTCCCGGAATAGTATTTGTATTGTCAATTGACAAAGTTCATTTAAGCTGTGCAATAAAAGGATATTATGGAAGTAGTGAATTTGATGCACGAGATTACTTAAGAAGATTTATCGATCTTGAATACGTTCTCCCAAATCCAAGCACAGAAGCTTACTGCAATTATCTTTATGATAAGTATCAATTTGAACCATATTTCTCAAAACGAAATCTATTTTCGGTTCCGAATATCACGCATTCCATTGAATCTAAAGATAATTTCATCAGCTACACAACAGCACTATTCGAGCATCATAAATTTACTTTGCGACAGCAGGAGAAAATATTTATTAATGCAAAGGTTGCTTTGAGTGGCTTACATATACATAAACCAATGTATCCTACTGTTTATATGTTATTACTATTCATACGCTTTCATTCGCAAGAGTTATTTTTAGAAATAGTGAATTCAAAACATAATATAAGAGAAGTTCTCAAAAACATATATAATATTTTGCCAAGTATCATTACAGCTAAAGACGATAATTCTATAATCTATACACTATCTTTATTTACAGTTTTATACAATCGATATAGATTTTTACGTACTAAAACTAAGGTTGTTTTATATACAAGTGACGGTACGAGTAATCCTACGATTAATATTTCACTTCCCAACCATTCACAAAACGACTTAACCAAACAAGTAAGCGAGAAATTTCAAATCTTCATTTTTCATATAGGTGAATATTTCAACAATGATGGTATTCAAACTGAATTACAAGATTTATTAAGTGCCATTGATTTAACCCAGCAAATACAATATTAGATTAGGAATTTCCTAGTCCAATCAGTTATAATAACTGCCCTTCAACACCTACCGATGAAACATCTCGCGTATCTGTACTATGTAGATGCTCAGGGCGCAAACATACGACCTCGCTGAGGTCGTATCTTCTTGGTTGTCCATCGTGCTACAAACGTTCGACCTCTCTGAGGTCGTATCATCTTGGTTGTACATCGTGCTACAAACATTCGACCTCTCTGAGGTCGTATCTTCTTGGTTGTCCATCGTGCTACAAACGTTCGACCTCGCTGAGGTCGTCGCTTTTCCGTTTGGGTTGGTTTGTGTTTGGGTGGTTTCTAGTATTGCTTGGTGGGTGAAATTGTCTGAACTGTGATTTATATGATTTGTATGATTTATGTGATGTACTTGAGCAGATGGTTCATTTGTATGAGATAATATTCGGCAGCATCGACGTACTGAGCCTATCATCATACTAATCACAGCAATCACATAAATCATAGTTCAGACTATTTGTCTGAATCAGGATTTATAGGATTCGAGGATTAATGGATTAGCGGTACATTTGTCTGAATCAGGATTTACAGGATTAAAGGATGCAGAGGATTACAGAAGATGAGTGCAGAAGTATAGCAGATTAGCATCCTGAAAATCCTACAATCCTGTAAATCCTGATTCAGACAATATGAATCCTACAATCCTACGAATCATAATTCAGACAAAAAGTATAGTTTTTCTTCCAATGCGGTTATACAATACAAAGCCCAACAGCGTGATACCTGTTGGGCTTTTGTTTCGAAAGAAATATATCACCAATCGCCGTTTGGCTAAAGCCGGATTTCTTGGGGCTACGTATTCCCCAAGCTAAAGCTTGGGTCTAGCCAGGAATGGGTCTGCCTTTTGTCCCCAAGCTAAAGCTTGGGGCTAGTCAAGAAGATTTTTCTTCCCTTACCAACTTACGACTTACCGACTTACGACTTACACCGACTTACGACTGAAACACATTCAACTCCACCCACTCACCTTTCATTCCTCCCAAGCTTGGACGGATGCGGTATGTCCAGTTTCCTTGAGCCGGTGTGTCTGAAAAGCTTGTACCGCTTGAGTTGTAGAGGAGGGTATAATTACTTGTGCCGGCTGCTGCGCGTTCTATCTCATAGCCGGAGGCAAATTCTACGGCGTTCCATGTGAAGGTCCCGCTAGTATTTATGAAACCTTTCACACTTTCCAAACCGAACAATCTCTCGAATGGTGCTGAATACTCACCTAAGCCCGTTGCATTTCTGCCGCGTACTTTGTAGAAGAGTTTACCCGTGACGAGAACGGGAACGGGTGTGGAATTGGTGGAGGTATTGATGTCTGTCTGCCATGATGTACCTTGATTAGTCGAGACGGACACGCCGTAGCTGGTAGCGTTGTCGATAGCATCCCATTCCAAGGTCGTCGAACCGTTGAAGCGGATGTTTGCGGGTGTGCCGTGGACACCGGAAACGATTGCGCTGTCATAGACGAGGTAACTGTTGTACTTTACAAGATTGCTTCCCGAGTAGATATCCTTGCCGATAGTGCAGAGGCGTGTAAGCTCACTATAGAGGAGATTGCCTTTGATAATCCGTTGTCGAGTTGCGTCGAGGCGCGCTCCTTCTGCTTGTCGTACGAGGTCAATCTTAGCATCAAAATTTGCGATAAGATTCGTGAGGTCGGTCTCGAATTGCATGCTATATCCTTCTTTTGCTAATGCTGCTGCATCTTCTGCGGCTACACGGGCAGCATTTTGAGCAATTTTCACAAAATCACCGTCGGTGAAGGTGGTGAGGTCGCCGAATCCATAGGTTTTGTAGTGTGCTGCATCCTTGCCGTAGGTATTCGATACCATGATAGAAAGGGTGCGGAGTTTTGTTTTCAGCGCTTCCCGAGCCAGCACACGGACTTCTACTGCTTCGCTTACTTTTCCGGCATAATAGACATCCATACCGGTATTCTGAAAGTCGGCAATCAGAGCACCAAAGGATGTAAGGGTATTTGCGGTGACCCCACGATCGGCGAAGTCGAGTAGGTCAGTTGTAAGGGATACAACGAGGGTATCTGCACGTTGCGTTAAGTCGCCATCAGAGAATGAATAATCTCTGGAGTTTTCATTTGTAGTCATAGAGACCTCCAAATAGTTTGTAAAAATAAAAGACCGACAAGTAATTTAAAGACCGACAAGTTCATTGTTGATATTTGGTTACGTGATGCAGTACGTTTGATTTCCTGAGAAGTCCGAAGCACTTTTTGGTCAGTCCGAAGCACTTTTTGGTCAGTCCGAAGCACTTTTTGGTCAGTCCGAAGAGCTTTTTGGTTAGTCCGAAGAGCTTTTTGGTCAGTCCGAAGCACTTTTTGGTCAGTCCGAAGAGCTTTTTGGTCAGTCCGAAGCACTTTTTGGTCAGTCCGAAGAGCTTTTTGGTTAGTCCGAAGCACTTTTTGGTCAGTCCGAAGCACTTTTTGGTCAGTCCGAAGCACTTTTTGGGAAGCTCGCGGAAAATCCTTTTTAGCCGTTTACGGATTAGTCATTCACCGTAGCAGCGTGCCGGAATACTAAAAATGACAAAGTACGACCCAAGAAATACAAAGAGCAGTAATAAGGAATCTATAAGGATTTAGGTAAACGTTGTAGTATGGTTGACTAGTAGTTTTTGTACTGCGGAAGTGATGTGTGAAAGACAGTTGGAGGATTGAACAGCACATTTCGCAGCAGTGCGGAGATGGGAACGAAGAGGGTATTTTTTTTATTGTAGAAATATTGAAAAATGATAAAAAATATTTGGCGGTACAAGAGTGAAATCGTAGTTTGCAGAAAAAGAGATGTGAAACCCAAAGGAACAAATCGAACAACAGAAAAGTCTAAATACAACAATACATAGTCAGCGCAATTTTTAACTAAATTCCACATGAAAACTTGGCAGTTTAAAGAAATGAATTTAGTACAAAATGCGCCCCGAACGGGGGCGTGTTCTTTGTACGTTCATTTCTGGGTATGCCAAGTACCTCATGTGGGATGTGCATTGTAGCATCGCCCTTTTTTTGTGCCTATAAGGGAACAAATTCATACCCCAAATAGTCCATCCATTTATTTATCCTATCCCATGAGGTTTTTTATGAAGAGTGTCGTTCTTGCCATCCTTTTCTTGCTCCTCTCCGCTGTACCATCTTTGAGCGATGACGACTGCCCGAATGCATGTTCTTTAGTTCCATTTGTTACCAAGCTACCCGATACCGTGTCACTCGGTAGTGCTGACTCCTGCAAGGTAAAAATCACCTATCAAACACGCAAGTGCGGTAACACCTATGATGTTCGTATAAAAGCTATCCAACCGCTTGACAACAATTGCTCTTCACTCTCCGGCGAGGAACTTCTCGATCTTGCAACGACGATGTTCATGTTCAAAAACCCGATGGGTTTCCCTCCTTACTCTGATACAGCCAAAACATGGAGAGTGTATCGTGCTGCCTGCTGGTATTACGACACTTCCGTCACCAATCAGCACCGATACTTACCTTGTACCGATGGCGGGTGTTGTGTGACTACGGTCGGTGCTTTGCTCAATAACTGCGGCGGTCTATACTTTGTACCGATGACCCAAGAAGGCACGAATACATGTTCCGGTTGCTCCGGAAGTATTAAGGTCTGTGATCGCAATCCTGCTAATAGGTTTATGAAACCTACTGACAAATGGTAATAACTTTTTTATATTCTTTACTTGAGGTCGTTATGAAAACACTTCTTTCTCTGATTGCAGCGATATTGTTTTGTTCTATGTCGCTATCTGCACAAAGTCCTGTCCAAGATACCATCCCGCAACTCAAAGAGTGGTGGCGAACGGATGTATTAAAGTACGGCAGATACGGCATGACATGGCTCGATAATTTCTATCACGGCAAAGGCGCGCTCGTGGTCTATACATCGGAAGGTGTGAAAACATGGCTCCTTCGCTTCCCGGGTGATACGATGAATGTCTTTAGTTGGGAAAAAGGGAGTTCGAATATTAAAACTGGAGATTTTAATGGAGATGGGATAACGGATTATGTAGATGAGAATGGGTATATCTATGAAGGGATTAAAAATGGTGAACCACCAAAGCCTGAAACCTCCGGACAAGGTTTTAACCCTTCTTTAGTTTCAGATATTAACGGCGACGGCTACGATGATATGCTAGCAGCAAGTGCTGTCATATTTGGAAAGAAGGATTTAAGTAGCTTAAAAATTGAGACCTTTACACTGCCGGATATAGATAGTAATAATGCACCTATTGGCTCTTATATGGTCAGCCGGAGTGAAATGTACATCGTATGCCGCCATTACTACTGGACAAACATTGTAAAATATCCCTTTAAAATAATCTATAAAGAAGGGTTACGATTGGTTCGGGTATGGTGGGATGTCAATGGTTTTAAGTCGCAAACAGTAGATGAATTTACGATTGATGTATCTGGACCGTCCTATAGTGGAGGTGTGCTTATAAAGCATTCGAACAGTACGATATATTGGATAGGATCAACAAACGGTAATCTTCTAACAGTTTATAATTTGAGCAACAACAAATTTGAAAAAATGTACAGTCAAGCGTATAATGGTGGGGTTGTCGGAACATTGCGGCATAGTATAGATGGAGACACAATTCCTGACTTTTACATCTGGACATTTAACAATGATGTATGTGATATTAAATTTTATAGTGGTAATATTACTAATGATTTAATCCCAAATTACGACTATAGAACGGTCCAACTGAGTACACTTATTTCACTACCGGATGTTACCGGTGACGGCAAACCAGATATTGCATTAAGCAATGAATATGATTTTGGTGCTATTAGAATTAAATATAGATTCAGCATCCTTACTACAAAGGATAGTGCTTCATTTGTAGATGCGGAACTTGTAAACAATTCAACCTTTTCAATCAAGACAATTTCACCGATGCCGGTATCAAAAGATAAAAATGTACAAATTAAAGTTACCGTACCTCAAGAAGGGAGTTATACAGCTTGCTTCTATGATAGCACAGGTAAGAGAATACCGGCTAAATCCCTGATTTATCAATTGTCAGACGATCAGATTATGACACTCAATATGGGTGATTATGCTCTGAGTAGCGGCACTTATACATTACGTTTAGAAGGTAATGGAAGAACTGCCCAATGTACCATTATCATTCAATGAGGTATAGAATGAAAGCACTTCTTTATTCTATCATAATTTTACTATTCACGCTATCATTATCATCACAAACGATTTTAAAGCCCTTACCTTTATCATCATACTCTTATGGTGGCCATACGATAAATTTTGACGATACTACCGTTTGGGCACCACGTGTACAGAAGCATTTCATGCTCGGCTGGCAGTGGGCAGGACCAAATAGAAAAACAAACGAGCGGCTTCATTGTAATTTTTATCAAAGCTTCTATGGCCTAAACAATGATTCGAGAAATTATTTTGCTCATATACCTGACAGTGGCGGTATAAAATATATCGTTTGGCAGCATTTACAAACCCCGGGTGGTAAACCGGATTTTTGGGTAATTGGGAGCCAAATGGGCTTTCAATTTGACCCAACCGCATGGACATCTATCAACAATCAACATCCGATTAGGGCGGGAGACACAACAGGGGCAGCGTAGTAAACATTCTTTCCTGAACTTTCCCACGTGGAAGGTTGAGAAAAGAAAGTATATTATCGTTCCTATTTTATTCATTTATAGTGGAGTAACTCCATGAAAAAATTTATTCTTCTCCTTGTATTGGTGCTTCTCTGTACTGCACCTGTTATTGCACAAAGTCCTGTCCAAGACACCATCCCGCAACTCAAAGAGTGGTGGCGGGCTGACAATATGCAATATGCAAAGTACGGCATGACATGGTTAGAAAACTTCTATCAAGGCAAAGGTGCGCTCGTAGTTTGGACACCCCAAGGCGTGAAAACATGGCTCCTTCGCTTCCCGGGCGATACAATGAATGTATTTACATGGGAAAAAGGAAGTGCGAATATTAAAACTGGGGATTTTAATGGAGATGGCATTATCGACTACATAGATGAAAAGAGCAATATTTATCAAGGGATTAAGAACGGAGAGCTGCCTAAAACGGAAGCCGTTTATTTTGGCGGATATTATCCTGAAATATCGGTTGACGTCAATGGTGATGGAAACGATGATATTTTTAATTTTCCGTCAAGCTCATTGCCCCGACCTCCGGCAGAGATGAAAGTAGCCTTTGGTTATAAAGACTTAAACAAGATGTATTGGCAAACAATCCCAATGAGCCATATCGACAGTAATAATGCAGTAGTTGGTTGCTTTACCAAAGGTAAGGAAATCTATGTGGTGTGCCGTCGATATTTCTGGCACTATGAGAAGGCGTACTCGGTAATTGACCGAGACGGCTTGCGTTTAGTACGTGTGTGGTGGGATGGCGGCGGATTTAAGTCTGAGGTCTTGGATGAGTTTACGGTGGATACACAGAATGGTACCGGAATATATTGGGTAGGCGGACTACATTCTCAGCCGCAAGGTAAATATTATTTCTTGTGTGCTACTCAAATCGAAGGTAATGTTAATAACACGGATTTAACAGTCTATGATCTCAGTATCAACAAAATAGAAAAATTGTATGGTTTCAGAATGGACGGAATAAAATCTATTAACAGTTTACGCTACGGTGTCGATTCTACAGAAGTTCCATCGTTCTGCATCCGGCAATATGCCGCCAACCCGATCTTACGTATTTACAATGGCAATATCTCAAATTCTTTCCATGAGCTTGCGCAATTTAAGGTTACTCATAATCCTACTCTCCCTGTCACTGGGCTTATCACTCTGCCAGATGTTACCAAAGATGGAAAATCCGACATAGCGTTAAGTAACAGGCTTGCCTTTACCATCATCAACAGTCAAAACGCCTCTACTGTTATCGAAGAACAAAATACCCGTACTCCGATTTCCTTGCAGGTGCTTCCACCAATGCCTATAAAGAGGTTACAACCCGTACAAATAAAAATAACAACGTCAGCACTTGGAGCCTATACTCTTAGGGTATATAATTCAGCAGGCAAGCAAGTTCTTTCGAAGGGTATCCAAATTGAAAATGGTGGAGATCATTACATTTATATGGATTTATCTGTAATTATAAGCGGTAATTATACATTACAATTAGCCGGTAATGGGCATACTGCACAATGTTCCATAGTTATTCAATAGGAGTACTACTATGAAAGCTACTCTTATTCTTGTAATTCTGCTTGCTTGTTTTTGCGTCAGTTATTCCCAGACCAAGCTCAAACCTCTGCCTTTATCCTCCATCGTTATCGGTGACAGTACGTTTAGTTTTGAAGATACAAGTGTCTGGGCTCCGCGAGAGCAAAAACATTTTATGCTCGGTTGGCAGTGGCAAGGACCAAACGCAAACACAAATAAACGCCTGCATTGTAATTTTTATCAAGACCATTTTGGCTACAGTGGTACCCGTGCTGCGCGCATAGGATTAATACCCGACAGCGGTGCTGTGAAGTACTTGGTGTGGCAGTTTTTACATCGTATGGACGGTGATGCAGTTTGGGGTATGGGAGAACAACTCGGTTTACAGTTTGACCCGACTGGGCTAATGACAAAGGACTTACATCACCCAATCAGGGCGAACGATACCACCGGGGCGGTGTATGGGTTCAATATGCGAGATAGTACCTATGGTCATTTAGACACAGTTGGACATGCTAATTTCGACCGTTATTCATTAGACACAGCAACGACAGGTTTTACCGACAGTATGAAGTATGGTGGAGTCGTGGTATTGGACAAGCCGGTGATTGATGACCGTTTTTACCAGCAAAGTGAAACAGAAACCGATTCCGTAAAACAAGCCAAGGCATATCAAGAGAATGGACGTTGGTGGTACGTTTCGATTAACCTTCGGCGTACTATCACGGTGGATACTTCGATGAATAGTGATACATTATTAACAATTATGGTTCCATATTTATTTCCTGGAGATAGTACGGGAGATACAATCATATTCGACAATATAGCTGTAGATACGGTAGGTCTTGCGACTTATTTACCGAATGGTCGAGGGCTTGTGTTGCCTTTGCATTCTGTGCCAAGTGGAAGCGACCCCACCCGATTGGTGATTACTCGAAAAATGTTGCCAAAGGGCAATGCTACAGACCCTGATATTACTATTTCAGCGTTTTTTCGTATTAAGAGTGATGTTGATACTACACCGCCCAATCCAATATTAAGATATTCAACAGAATATCCGAATCCGCCTTCGGGAAGAATAGCCAAGCTTGGGATTACTGTGCGCTACCATGGACGCGGTGCCGTGAGCATCGACTGGCTCCGCATCGGTACTCCACAATTAGAGCGTGAGCTGCGTGGTGAGCTGGATACTACCATCTGGAGGCATACCTACCATACTCTCAAGATAGTACGTTCGATGATTGACACAGGACGTAATATCCGTTTGCTCTCTTTCTACGGCAGGGACGAAGCGCCGCCGGAAACATATGTTAGCATGAGATATTACAGTGCACTCCTTGATGGAAGAATAACATCCGAGGGACCAAGCTATGCCATAGACCGTGCAGCAATGAATTATGATAATGTATGGTCAGGAGGAATGGGTGGCCTTGTAGTTCCTTTTACTCCAACTCCGGTCATTAAGATTGGTAACCCTGACCTTAAATATCACTGGCGTTACAAGACAGGGTGGGATTTTAGAATTTACACCGCCCCCGGCTCTTATTGGAATCCTGACGGCTCAAATTATGAAACCAGATTAGACTCTAAAGCTATAAAAAGAAGTGATGCAAGTCTTACTAACTATTTTAAGAATTATGACCCAGTGACAAGTTTTGACTCTTATAATTCTAATCCCGGATCACTCGGCGCGTATGAACTCACTGCCTACTACTGCAACAAAGAGAGTTCTTTTTTTTATTCAGGTAAGCCGTGGTGGTGTCAGAACTGGGGAACTGCCGGGTTCAAGATGACTAATTTTCAATCAGGGGAGTATGCCGATTTTCAAGTTAGTGGAAAAAAGCCGTTAACAGGAGAAGAGATGCGCCTTCAAATCTGGACACCATTAATTCTCGGAGCAAAAGGTCTTACATATGACAGGATGTATTCTGATGTTATACAACCGACCAGCTTAACCAATGGTAGCTCACGTGATAATTTTCAGACTGGTATGATGTATGCAAGAGAGCAAATACCGGATTCCTTGGAAGGAACAAGCTTAATAAATAGTGATGCCGCAGGACCAGATTTTCTTCGCTCCGGTGATAGTACACGATTAGATTACTGCATTAATATGGCCTTGGTGGCAAATTATACACAAGTACCAGTTGATAGAGTCTATTTAGGCAGGAAATCCATGCGCCGCGAAGTCATGAAAGCCCATGATTTTATTTATAACCATGATCAATTGTTGATGTCAATGCGGCTTGTTTCGTGGTTCGGAAAAGGGTTCTATTTTTATCAGACAGGTGATACCGCTATGTTTAGTCGTTATCTCATTTCAGACCCTGATCAATATAAAGTACGACCTCCTACACGAACGTACTATGATTCGATAGTCGGAAAAACTCTTCCCTTTTACGAAGACCCCGATTCTACTTTTTTTGACTTGACGATACATAAAGTAGGTACTACACCGTTAGATTCATCATTTATCCTCTGTGCTTTAAATCGTAGAACTGCACCTTTCCTCTTAGAACATGATTCGGTAAGTGGTAAAGACACAATCATTCGTTTTGTCACGACAGCTGAATTTGACAGCATTGTAGCGGGTAATCCATCAAAAAAGTATGCGCAGTCCGGCGCACGCGAAATCACCATTCCCTTCAATTACCATGACTCCCTGGGCTACGCCCTTCTCCGTATCAAAGAGCTCGGTGGTGGCATCGACACGGTTATCGGTCAAGACCGGACACTCGCCATTAAATTCCTTCCGGGTGAAGGGAAAATGTTCAAAGTAGAGATACTCCATCCAGATACAACACTTTCCGGGATTCTCAGCTATACCAATCAACGGAAACTCGTTGGTTTTCCTAAAAAAGGAAATTCTGACTCGATGTATTATCATCTTACGTATCATAAACCAATTCCCGGTACAAGCCGCTCGGGTGTGTATTATCGAAGAAGTGAAGCAATAAGAACCAATTCTTCGACACAAAATATTATTTGGCAAAAAGAAATTCTCGTTTCCAAAAGCATACGGTTACGGAAAGGTCAAAACGATACGATAGCAAGCAGCAACTGCGCGTATCCCGCTCTCGTTGTTCGCTATGACAGTTCATCTCTTACCAATAAAGTCTTTGTAGTCTATTCCTGCGAAGATGAAGATACGTGCTTCTATTCCAAGAGAAAACGTATTGTCGAGACAATTCTACCGGCTGATGATTCATCGCAAACGTTTAACTGGCCACAGAAAGCTGAAACGCTTAGTACATTCTATGGTTCACTTGACGAGTACGGAACACCGATGATAAATGCTTCCGATAGCGGGAATTATTACTGTTGGGCGGATTCCTTGCTGGGAATTGTTGCTGGATGGAAACACCCGGATTCTACCTATTTGGAAGATTCGAAAAATATCAGCTACCGTATATCGATCGGAGAAATTCCGAAAGCATGTCAGCATCCAAGTTTGAATAGTTATTCACGGTTGAAGCTTGGTGAGAATGATTGTGCTTTGGTGTGGCAGGAAAAGTTTGATACTGACGGTGATTACGCTGCACAAAACAGGATACTTTATACACGCTTGAAGATGGTGAACGGGAATCTTACATCATATTTACCACCGACATTAACATCTGCTAATGGAGTACATGTCATTAGTTCGCCAGGAGATATTGCTTGGTTGAGTGATGCAGGCGGCTTTTATTCTTCTCACTATATACCAAGTGTATATCGTGAAGTGTTAGATACTGCCATATCACCATCACAGCAGCTTGATTTCCGCTCTGATTGTGTTGCGTGGCATACTACTACCATCAACGAAAGTGGTCCGTCGATAGATTACACTCTTTCACGCCGTATATTGATTATCCATGATACGACCGGAGTTCCGAATACTTGGTGGTCAGAAGGGCTTACAGAAATATGGTCAACTACAAGTAATTTATACAATATCTCTCAATCTCAAGGTGAAATTTCTCTTCAATTTATTGGAAGTTATATAGGAAATGGAAGCAGCCGCTCACATATCATGACGTTCACCGAAACACCAAAGTCGGGATACGGCATATTGCCAAACCATTTAATGCAGATTCAAAGTGGACTTCTTCTTGCTCCAACATTAATGGGACTCTCAACATTGATGACTAATGACAATGCATTTACGATAGACTATGTAGGTAAGAATGGTCAAACAGCAGCATTGCCACGTATGATTTCAGAAGTGGATTGGCGAAAAAACCGTAGAGTTTATGAGGGGGCGTCCGTAGGTTCATTACGGAGGATCCAAGCATCTGCAATGTTATTCATGAAACAAGGCGAAGAAGTAGAACCCACTGCATTTACAGGATTTGGCGATAGGAGTAGTAAGTTTATGCTCTCTAATCCAATGCTAAACGGAAAGATGCTTACCTTAGAACGAGTAAAACGATTACGTGGAGAAGCAGGAAATTTCGGCAGTCGTCACGGCTTCACCGATACGCTTGAAACGAATTGGTTTACTGTGGGAGACGAGGCAAATTTAATGTTGAAAAGCATAGGTAAGAATGCGGGATTAGTTTCAGCATTCGTAGAACGCCGTAGTGATGGCGAACGATTTGCGGTACAACTGCGTACATCCGACGATACCACAGCACTTTGGACTAGGATACCACTACTTCGCGGCGGCGTAGAAGAATACCGTTTCTTCATGGTAAAGAATACCGAACGGAATGGCGAAGTACTTCCCAATATCCCAAACTACGGTGAAGAAATAATACTCGGCGGACTAAAAACAAGAATCAGTGCCAACAAGAGTAATGGTGATATTCAGGCAATTGATTTAGGACGCGATGCAGGAGTGCAAGCAAGTATCCGCGTCTATCCGAATCCCGCACAAGACAAAGTATCCGTCGTAGTGCTTGGTACTAATCCAAAAGATGTGTGGCATATCAAGGTAATGAATGTATTAGGACATGTCATGAGCGAGCACGAGGACAAAACTAGTTCGCTTTTGGAGATTGTCACCGAGGATTATCCATCGGGCGTGTATTACATCACGGCAGAGTCGGGTAGGTTGAATGCTACGGCGAGGTTTGTGATTATGAAGTAGGTGGAACAGGATTAATAACAAACGCCCTGACAATACACCATTGTCAGGGCGTTTTCTTATGGCATGGACGGCAACCCTTCGGCTCCGCTCAAGGCGGGTGGGTGAAGGCCGACATGCGCTCGAAACATGCAGTACCGCCCCCTTAATATTCCCCTCTTTTTTGCCCTCCGTCGGTAATGTCGTAAATTTGCAGTAAAAATTAGCCGCGTATAGCCACTTTCCATCTGTTATGCTCAATTTTATTGCCCGCATTGGACGTAGTGTCATCAACTTCTTCTCTGAGTTCGGTCGTTTGATCCTGCTTTTGGGGAGTGTGATTCGCTATCTGCCCCGTATTTTCAAGGATCGCCGGCTCGTCATTGAGCAGATGTCGATTGTCGGCTCGGACTCTTTGCCTCTCGTAGTACTTATCGGCGCATTCACCGGCGCGATTGCCGCTCTGCAAGCCACGAATCTCTTCGCAAAATTTAATCTTGTCAGTATTGCGCGTCCGTTTATCGGAGGTTCGATCGCGACGGTAGTCTTCACCGAGCTCACGCCGGTGCTCACGGCGCTTGTGATTGCAGGACGCGTCGGAGGTGCAATTGCCGCGCAAATCGGCACGATGAAAGTGTCGGAGCAAATCGACGCCCTCGAAATGATGGCAATTGACCGCAATCGCTATCTCGCTATGCCTCGGGTACTTGCAGCCATTACCATGATGCCCGTTCTGGCTGTGTTCTCGAATTCCGTGGCACTCATAGGAGCATTTTTGCTCACCTCTCTCAAATTTGACTTCTCAGCGCAGACGTTTTTTGACTCCGTTCAGCGGTTCTTTCAAATGCAGGAAGTTATCACCTGCCTTACCAAGTCCTTTGTGTTTGGCGGAGTGACGTCGCTCATCGGCTGCCATGTGGGCTTTGCAACAGAAGGTGGTGCTGAAGGGGTGGGTAATAGTACTGTGCGAGCATTTACGCTATCGGCGGCGGCGATATTAATTTTAGATGCGGTGTTTGGATATTTAATGTAAATGAGGATTCAGATCGGCATGACCTTCACTCACGGTAGTACTGGTATCAGACAATTCCTACTCCTACTCTATATCGGCTGTAGTACTGCCGGTGCATCGGCACAGACCACCGGTGAACCCGCAGACTATCTCCTTCCTCATCCTGCAGATACATTACGACAATGCCTCTCTGTTGATGGTGCGCCGGAAGCATTGCAGTCGGCACGCACGCTCCTGCTGACGCCTACGGCCGAACAGATAACGCCCGCAGATACAACCGGCGCTCCCGATAGCGACATCACTCGCGGAGGGGAAGGGAATGAGAAGCCGCAAAAGCCAACTGCTCCGGAAGCTAACGGCGTGGCGGCAAGTGCTGACTCTCTCGGCGTGTTTGATATGGTTACCAATCTTCCGACCGACTGGTACAATTGGTCCAAGCAAACCTTTACCACCGATAATATTCCGCTCATTTCCGCTCTCGGCGTGATGACGGCGGCAATGGTCGTGACCGATTATGAACTCTGGCAGCCGGCAAAGAAAATTTATGCAAAATCGCAGCTTGTACGCGATGTCAGCGACCGCTTTGTGGATGTGGGTGACGGTAAGTTTCAATTCGGCCTCGCCGTCGGCTTCGGACTCTACGGCGCAATCTTTAGCGACAAACTCGCCCTGCGCACGGCGAGTCAGGTTACGGAAGTAATCCTCGCCTGCGGGACTGTCGTGCAGCTGCTCAAGCATATTACAGGACGGGAAAGTCCGTTTACCGCTACGACGCGAACGGGAAACTGGACCCTCTTCCCCAATCAAATCGAATATCACAAACATGTGCCGCACTACGATGCTTTTCCCTCGGGTCACATCGCAACGGCAATGGCGACGATGATTGTCATATCGGAGAATTATCCGAAGCAGAAATGGATTAAGTATATTGGATATCCGGCTGTTGCTTTGGTTGGTGTCGGCCTGACGACTACAAGTATTCACTGGGTAAGCGACTTCCCGCTCGGTCTCGCTCTCGGCTACAGCTTCGGTATGCTCGTAGCGCACCGGTACGACGCTCCGGGCAGCGCTGAATCAGCAAGCAGCGCATCGGTGCCGCGCATAGGATTCTCCGCGCTTTCCGACGGCACGCCGACGATGCAATTTACGTGGCAATGGTGAGAATCATGGGTTCGGTTCTGCATATTCCAATCGTCGCCTGCGGGCACCCATGGCCGTCCAGGCGTTCAGAACTATCATATTTACAAGGTTATTATCGTGGCTAAAAAATCAACTCAGACATTCGAACAGCAGCTCGCCCGCTTAGAGGAAATTGTTGCTCACCTCGACAAAGGCGACGCAGCAATGGAGGACATGCTTACCCTCTACGAAGAGGGTATTGCAATTACAAAATCGTGTCGTGAATTTATCGATAAAGCCGAGCAGCGCATTACCAATCTTGCGGATATTGCATGAGATTTGCCCATCATCTGCCTGTGCCGGCTCTCCGGCAGGACGTAGAGGTATTTTCTTTTACTGCCCAAAACGGCGAGGAAATGCTGTATCTTCAGTGTTCTAAAGGATATGGACAATCAGTTCAACTCCCGACAGTCACCCGGCTGATCCTCGAGCTGCTCGATGGCACGCAGTCGATTAATGACATGACGTCTGCCTTTAACGCGCAGGCTTCATTGCAGGTAACACCTGCATCGGTGGAGCTCTTCATCGCCGATTTGGATGCGATGTGCCTGCTTGAGAGCCCGACATATCATCAGGCCAAGAAGATTATCGACGATTTCCGTTCATCGTCCGTTCGCCCGGCAATCTGTGCCGGCAATGCATATCCGGATACTGCTGAAGAGCTGACGGCTTTTCTGACGTCGATCATGAGTCTTGCGCAGCCGCAGGATATTCCGGCGAGGGGAATTATCGCTCCGCATATTGATGTGCGGCTTGGCGAAGCAGTCTATGCGGCAGCATATCAGGCAATTAGTCGTAGCGATGCGGATCTTTTTGTAATCTTCGCGACGTCGCATTATGCCAATTACGACCTTATTATCCCGACGGATAAAGACTTCGAGACGCCGCTCGGCACGGTGCGCACCGATCGGGAATTACTTTCAGCCCTTCGAGCGATGCTGCCGTTTGAGATGACAACGGATGATCGGGCGCACAGACCTGAACATTCGATTGAATTGGAGTTAATTTTTCTTCAGCATTGCTTTCCGGAGAGAAATTTCACAATTCTGCCGCTTCTTGTTACGTCCTTCGAACCCTTCATTGCGGCAGGAATTCTGCCCTCGCAGGATGAAAAAGTGGCGCAGATTGCACGGGCAGTCCGTACAGTCGTGGAGCAGTCGGGTCGGAAAGCGGTGTATATTTCGAGCGGGGATTTGGCGCATATTGGCAGGAAATTTGGGGATAATTTCGATGCCGAAGCGATGCTTGAGACGCTTGCCGGGGAAGATGCGATGCTCTTAGAATATTTGCAGGCCTGTAATCATAATGCATTTTACTCGCAGATAGCAGCGGTGCAGGATACGTGGAAAATATGCGGGTTATCGCCGAATTACCTGATGCTCGAGACAATGAGTCCGCAGGCAGGGAAATTCCTCGACTACCGGCAGTGGAATGAACGAGAGCGCCAATCTGCCGTCAGCTTCGGCGCAGTGGCGTATTATTAATGATGTGTGGTAGTTTATTATTGTATTGAGTGTACGTTCTTGTACCGATTCAGCACTCCAACGCTGGTCGGCAATTTTTTTTTAACCTTTCAGGAGAATTATATGAATATTTCCAAATTTGCGGTACAATGTACTGCAGTACTCGTAGCCCTTGTAGCTATCGTGTCAACATCAGCAAGCGGACAGGACAAAGCAGCCCTCATGAAGCGCGGTGCAGAAGTCTATAAGACCTATTGCCAGACCTGCCATCAGCCGACCGGCGCCGGTCTGCCGAATGTGTATCCGCCACTTGCGGGCTCAGACTATATCAAGACCAAGCCAAAAGCAACGATTATTGACAATGTCGTCAATGGTCTCAAAGGTGAAGTCATTGTTAATGGTAAGAAATTCAACAATGTCATGGTGCCGCTTCCAGCTAATTATACCGACGAAGACGCTGCTTCAGCCATTACCTACGTGCTCAATTCGTGGGGCAACAATGGCGGTGTCGTCACGACTGCAGAAGTGAAGAAAGTTCGCAAGCCGGCAGCCGGAGCAAAAAAGAAATAAGAGTAAAATAATAATCTCTTTGGCTCGGTCGAAAAATGGTTGTATATTCGCGCCGCAGAAAAAGCAGAAGTGGCGGAACCGGCAGACGCGCTGGACTCAAAATCCAGTGGGCTCAACACCCGTGTGGGTTCGACTCCCACCTTCTGTACCAAGACAAAAAGCCCGCCCTTGTTTAGGTCGGGTTTTTTTGTACGTTCTTATCTTCCTCACGGCTCCTGCTGGTGGGACCTCCGGCGGAATCTAACGACACGTGCAGGCACTCTCGAATCTCAATTTTCTATGAATTATGGGACAGATCTGGAATCGAATTTCCCGCATAGCAAAGACATATCTGAATGATACATCAGATACATCCGCAGCGGAACATATCCTCCGCTCGGATGATGATGAGCTCAAGCGGATTATTGATGAATTGGACAATCCCAAGCCCAATGGTCAGCACACGACCACAGCCGAACAGCAGCAACCGTATGAAAAACAGCAACAATCACAGCATACTTCGCAGCAACGGCAATCGCAGCATACTTCGCAGCAACGGCAATCGCAGCAACGGCCGCGCACATCGCCCGGTGGAATGACTCTCATCAAGGCAGCTACGGTCCTCGGTATCCGCACCGATGCAAGTGTGAGCGAAATTAAAGCTGCTTATAAGAAAAAAGTACTCAAGCATCATCCTGACCGAATGGCCAATGCACCGCTTGACGAACAGGCACAATCCAAGCAAATTATCGTCGAAGTTAATCAAGCATATCAGTTCTTCCAGCAATTAAAAGGTTTTTGAACTATTGTAAGCGTGCACGTCTATGAAAAACAACACTCTACTTCGTGAAATCATCGTTATTGTCGGTGTCGCCTCGCTGCTCGGTCTTGCTTATAATCAATACGCTTCCCCAAAGAAAATTGCCCTCATCCGTGAAGAAGAGCCGCAATTAGTACAGGCAGACGACTCTGCCCTCTTTGCTCCGTCGTCCTCGACTTCGTCACCGACCGCAGCGGCAGGTGGCACACAGCCACAGGCGACCGGCGAACCTCAGGTACCGCAGCAGCAAAAGCCGAAAGATACCGTGAAGTCCACAAAGCCCACAGCCGCACCCTCGACAGCCACACCTGCCGCCACTCAAGCACCCAAGACGACCGCAGGCACGCAAAGTACGCCAGCCGCCAAAGATCCCGCTGCCTCCGGACATGCCAAGCCGGCTGCCGTGACATATCAGCAGGTATTACGTCTCTTGCAGGACAAAGACGTGCTCTTTATCGACTCGCGGAATGATGAGGAATGGGCAGAAGGGCATATCCCGGGCGCGATACATATTTTTGCCGATGACTTCCAGAATCACATACCGGAAGTAATTGGTTTGCCAAGAGATAAACGGATTGTGGTCTATTGCAGCGGCGGTCCGGAATGTTCGCTGAGCCACGAAGTATGCAATAATCTCGCTTCTTTTGGGTTCAACCGCCTCTTTATCTATTTCGGCGGCTGGACAGAATGGAAAAAAATGAAAGCAGAAGGAAAATAAGCACGAGTAAGGAATTATGACCTCCAACGAAGACCAAAACATCCTCCATCTGCTCCAATTACGCTATGGTATCGTGGCATCATCGCCGGTGATGATGACGACGATTCAGCGCTTGGTACAGGTAGCACCGACGGATTTATCGACGCTCATTACCGGCGAGACCGGCACGGGAAAAGAAGTATTTGCGCATGCTATTCATGGACTGAGCAAACGTCGTAAATATCCGTTCGTGAGTGTTAATTGCGCAGCAATTCCCGAGACGCTGCTCGAGTCTGAACTCTTCGGACACGAAAAAGGTGCCTTCACCGGCGCAGTCGAGCAACGAAAAGGATTCTTCGAATCGGCTCATCAGGGTACGATATTCCTCGATGAAATCGGCGAAATGCCCCTTGCGACCCAGGTCAAGCTCCTACGGGTGCTCGAAAGTGGCGAGTTTATCCGCCTCGGATCATCCGAAATGCGCCGCGTCGATGTGCGGGTCATTGCAGCCACGAACCGTGATCTCGAGTATGAAGTGCGGCAGGGGAATTTCCGTCAGGATCTCTATTTCCGGCTGAACTCTGTTCATATTATCATCCCGCCTCTGCGTCGCCATCCTGCTGATATTCCTTTACTTGTTGAATATTTTGCGCAGCGCGTTTGTGCCAAAATCGACGTCGAATTCGAAGGAATCTCGGATGAAGCACTCTCAATTTTAGAGAATTTACCGTGGCAGGGGAATATCCGTGAATTGCGGAATTTTATCGAAACGCTTGCCACGCTTGAGCAAGGCGCCTTTATTACTCCTGAATTGCTCCGTAAATATATTCCTCCCGTGCTTCCGGCCTACGAAGAACAAACGCATACCTCCACACGCCCCCCAACGGCTATTGTGCATGTCGGTGAATCACCGCGCCGCGACCCCTCCCAAGAAATGGATCTCATCTACCGCACCCTCCTCGAGCTGCGGAATGAAGTCTCGGATGTCAAGCGCGGCATGGCTCTTATCATGGATGAAATTGTACACCTGCGCGAGGAAGGCATTACGACATCACGGGTTACCGAGACTGCTACTGTAGCGCAGGAGCAGCACGCGACCGTCCTCTCGGACGACGATTACCGCCTCGATGAGATGGAACGCAAACTCATCATCTCAGCCCTCAAGCGCTTTGAAGGCAACCGCCGCATGGCCGCTAAAACGCTTGGCATCAGCGAACGCACGCTCTATCGGAAGCTTATCGATTATAAGCTAACGGAATTGTATTAGCCGACCTGCGAAAATCATATCGAACGCACTAAAAAAGCCGGATAGATTGAGCAATCTATCCGGCTTTTGTTTGTTCTTTAATGTGTGGACGGCAACGGGTGTCCACAGATGCAATACTGTCAACTTGAGAAGAAATAGGCAAGTAATTGAACCCTTCGACAAGCTCAGGGTGACGTTAACCCGTTAGTCAGACTGAGGTTGTCGAAGTCTCAAACATAATACCGAACTTATCGGCTTGGAATTCAGCGAACGGAATCCAAACTATTCATCATAATCGACAATCACGTCATCGGTCTGCGGGTGCGACTGACAGGTGAGGATATAGCCGTCTTTCATTTCATCATCGGTGAGCGCTTCGCGGCTGTCCATCACTACGTTACCCGAAATAAGCTTCGCGCGGCATGTGCAGCAAGCGGCAATCTGACATGCATACGGCGGGTCGAGATGCTGCCGGATAGCGGCCGCAAGAATTGTTTCCTTCGGCTGCACGGTAATAGTATGCTTTCCGCCGTACAGACGTATTTTTACTTCACGTTCCAACGGCTCATCGGCCGGCGCTGCTGCCGGCGCGGCTTCCTCGGTCGTCTGCGTCTGAGGAAGGGTAAAATACTCACGATGTACATTGGACTTAGGAATTGCCATCGACTCCAGGGCGAGCTCTGCCTGCGCCATCATCCCGCTCGGACCGCAGAGATAATACTGCGCCGTTTGGGTCGTGCTGCCGAGATGCTGCTGAAGTAAACGTGTCACGGCAGGAGCATCTAAGCGTCCGGAAAGACAAGGCATTGCCTGCGTCGGCTGCTCAAGCACATGCACCACCGTCAGGCGTCCGCCACTTTTTTGAATGAGAGAAGTAATCTGAGATTTGAAGATAATATTGGCTTCGTCACGATTGCCGTAGAGAAGCAAGATGCGGCTTTTGGGTTCGGAGGCGAGAGTCGCCTTCAGTATCGAAAGCAGTGGCGTAATTCCACTTCCACCACCAATAAGCACGAGCATCCGTTCATTCGCCGGGGAAAGGTCAATCGTAAAATTCCCCATCGGCGGCATGAGTTCGAGAGTATCGCCTTCACGCAAACGTTGATTTAAAAACCGGGATACATACCCGTCTTCGGTGGATTTAACGGCAATCGTGTGGTATTCACCCATCATCGCACTGCTGCAAAGCGAATAGGCACGATTGAAAGACTTGCCGTCAATCGTGACGCGGAGGGTGAGATATTGTCCGTGCTTGTAGCGGAAGGTTTCGGTAAGATTCGGGGGAACAGCAAACGCTATCGAAACGGCATTGGCCGTCTCGCGGGTAATTTTTGCCACCGGGATTTTGTAGAATTGTAACGCCATACATCCTTTGAAAGTAATAAGACAGTTATAAGTTAAGTTTTTTGAGAGTAATCAATTACCAGAATCCCAAGTCCAGCAGCGCCGCTTCGCTCATCATGTGTTTGTCCCATGGCGGTTCGAATGTCAGCTCGACCTTCACGCTCTCGACTTCCGGCACTCCGACTACTTTTTGCTCGACTTCACCGGGAATTTGTCCTGCTGCAAAGCAGCCGGGCGAGGTGAGTGTCATGAGCACATCGACATGATTCTGTTCATTGATTTTGACTTCGTAAATCAAGCCAAGTTCATAGATATCAACAGGTATCTCGGGGTCATAGACCGTCTTGATCGCCGCAATTACCTTATCATACAGCGATGCTGAATCATCCGGCGGCGGCGCAGATGGTGCGGGCGGCTCTTTACGTTCAGGTTGGTTCACCGGCAGAGAGAAGAAAGGTTCCATACGCTATACTATTCTGTAGGTCTTTTGAAATCTTGAAGTTACTTATTCGGTTGATACAATCTGTCCACCTTCGAGCGCCGATTTGAACGTATGCCACGCAAGCGATGCGCATTTGACGCGGGCCGGGAATTCTCTCACACCGGCAAAGACAGCAAGCTTGCCAAAGTCATCGGCGTCGAATTCTTCATCCATATCTGCCGTGACTAAATGATGGAATTTCCCGAATAATGCTTCGGCTTCAGCGATTGTTTTTCCCTTGAGAATGGAGGTCATAATCGAACCCGACGATTTGGCAATTGCGCAGCCCGAACCGCTGAAGCGAATGTCGGAAATAACGTCACCGTCGAGAGTTAGATAAATATTAATCTGATCGCCGCAGAGAGGATTATGTCCGGCTGCCGAACATGTCGCGTGGTCAATTTCTCCGAAATTACGGGGATTTTTGTTGTGGTCAAGGATTACTTGCTGATAAAGCGATTGTATTTCTGTCATGAGATATTGTTGTGTAATGTGAGTTCCGCCAAAGCCGGCGCGGTGACGGATGACAGCCGAAAATCGTGGACATATTTCCTCACTCCCGGCAAACAATTCCGTACCTGACCATTATTTTCCTATGTCCACGCGCTGCACGAGCGTCTGTGTCGGTGTCTCAATGCGGAGAAAATACACACCGGCCGGAAGGTAGTCGGCAGAGAAAGGAATGTCGTGTGCGCCAATTGCAAATTCCCCGCCTGCAATCGCCACCACGTCAATGCCAAGAAGATTTGTAAGGGTAATTTTCACCTCCCCTGCCTCTCCGGCTTCGTAATGGACAACCGCTTCGGAGCGCATAGGTTGCGGGGCAATGGTAACCGACGATTTATTCGTCAGACGGAAAAGCCTTGGCACTGTGCCATCTCTGCAAATTCCAAGAAGGGTGAATTTTCCGTTCACCGTGCTGATACGGGCGTTGCCAAATGTCGCTGCGGCACGCTCGATGACGAGCGCGGTCATCGTGTCATTCCCAAGGGCAGCGCGAAAACGCAGCTTCAGCAGAACGGAATCGGTGCCGATTTGCGCCGTAAACCGTACACGCACCGTGTCGCCGGAATAAATGCCGCGATCAGCCGGCGGAAGCGGGAGAAGCAGCGTGCCATTGCAACGGATAACACCTTCAATTCCGGCGACTTTTGCTTCTTTCAGACCTGCTGTATTTGTAATCAGCAACGGTATTTCGATTATTTCACCTGTCGCCGCAGCCCCGGAACCGATACTAAGCACCGTGGGCGCAGAGGGCACGACATTCGCCTGTAAATTGAAGAGTTTCACCCTGCCGCAGCGCTTTTCGAGCAGCGGATAGGAAGGTGCGAAATAATTCCCCACACTACCACCGTCAAAGCGGACGCGCACGGCCGACGTTCCTCCCACAGGAGTGACCGGCGGCTGCACTTCGACGAGTGAAAAATTCCCGAGAGAGAAAGGCACATTCCACTCTAAGGGGATGTTTCCATGGTTGATAATTGTTATAACTGTATCCTGTGAAACAAATTGCTGCGACACCGTCATACGAACGACCACGCTGTCGGCTACTTCTCCGATGAGCGAAAATCCGACGGAATCCTTGCGTGCGTGGAGCACAATCGTATCGGATTTCACACTAAAGCCACTTGCCGTGAGCACCATCAGGGCGTTTTTATCTCCCGCCGACTTCGGCACAAAGCGGATAGCACCCTTGGAAGCGCTCCCGATAGGAATCGGCGCCGAGGGCAAGGTCCCGATCCACGAAAACTCCGCAGCATTGGCACCGATAAATTCTACTTTTTGAAGTGCGACCGGTATATCACTGATATTTTGGAATGGGAAATTGATAATCGTATCATTGCTGCAGGTGATGGTCGGAATATCAATTGCCGTCGAAAATCCTAATTCCGTGACCACGCCTTCACCGAACAAACGGACTCTCATCGGCGAGCCAATTCCCTGATATTCAACGACGATACTGCCTGATGTCCGACCACGTACCGTCGGCGCAAAACGCAGCGTCATCGGCTTGGTCTCCCCCGCCGTCAGCGTAATACTACCACCGGCCGATACTATGGAGAATTGCACCGAATCCGGACCACTTGTCCGAATCGATGTAATGGTAATTGGTGCAGAGGTCGTGTTTTTGAGGAAGATATCAATGGTAGAATCTTTGACGTTCAGCACGCGAACTTTCCCGAAGTCAATGACTTGCGACGGGACAGATACCGCGCCCTGTACGCCGGTGGCCTGTATGGTGACCGTGTATTTCCCGCCGGGCGTAAAGAACGTCACATTCGCCAGGCGTACGCCGACGGCAAGCGGCTTGCATTCAAATTCAATATCAATACTCATCGCCGGTGCGATGGTGAATTGTCGGGGTGATACCACCGAGAATTCAGCGGCATTTGCCCCTGAAATGCTGATACTGTCGATACGGACCGGGAGGATTTCTTTATTCTGCAGCACTACAGGCAGGATCGAATCGCGACTGATTCCAACGGGAATTTCTCCCAAATCGAGCGGCCGTGTCAGCGGTGCAGGAGCCATGATGGTAAACAACCGATCGGAGGTATCTTGTTGAACAACGACGGCACTGCCGAGTTCCCACACCCGTGCCGACTGATCAATACTCGATGATATCAGCCGTCGTCCGTCCGGACTAAACGCTATGGTATTTATCTGACCGCCATGCCCGCGAAGGGCGTAGAGCGAGTCGCCGCTTGCCAAACTCCAGACGATAATCGAGACAAACGTGCTGTCCCCCTGATTGCTGCTCGCAGTGGCGAGTAATGCGCCGTCCGGACTCATTGCTGCGGCGGTGACCTTGGTATTTCCGGAGCGGAAGGAGCGGATTTGGCTCATTGACGCAGCATCCCAGACAATGGCAGCGCTTGGCCCGCCGGTCACAAATTTATTCCCATCCTGACTGAAGCGCACGGTATAGGGATAATCGCTGCTGCTGACGGGAAATACCTGCCGCTTGCCGGTGCCGATATTCCACATGGTGACATTGCCGGACTTGGCAACAGAGACAATAGACGCGCCGTTCGGGCTGACATCAAGCGAGGCGATACTCGTCGAATCGTCTTTTGCAGAAAGGACTTTCAGTGGTTGTCCGGTGGTAATATCCCAGAGGGTAATTCCCCCTTTAAAATTTCCCGTAACGACCACTGTTCCGTTTTTTTGAAATGCAGCCGCGCTCAGCTCGACCGGACTATCAAATTGCAGCAGTTGTACACCCGTTGTCGCATCCCATAGCTTCGCCGATTGATCGAAGCTTGCCGTAAAAATTTTCTCTCCGTCCGGACTAAACACAGCAGAATACACGATATTTTTATGCGTCGGCAGACTAAAGAGCCGTTTGCCGGTCGTCGCATCCCACACGATGGCCGTATGGTCTTCACTCGCTGTCACAGCGCGCGTACCGTCATGATTAAATTCCGCATCAAGCAGGCGGTCGCTGTGCCCTGCGAGAACAATCGGTGCCGGAAAACTCCGCCGTAACTGACTCACGCGTATCAGGCATTGCGTACTCGGGGTATTTCCTACTTCCCAGAGCTTACGCAGTCCGCCTGCTCCCCGGTCGATGATCGTCCATGTGGCGCTAGCATCGGTGCTTATTTCCACCCGCACAGAGTCCGAGGGCGTCACCCCTTCCCAGGTAATTACCGTATCTGCCCCCACACCAAAGACTTCCAAGCCGTTTGGCGCCGTGAGTCTGAGCGTACGCACAACAGGACTTCGATCCGTAAAGCCGCCGGTAGCGTAGAAAAAAAACGGCGAACATACACTCGCAGCCACCCGAAAATTCGCAAATGCATAGCCGGAGTCGGTAGGTATAAATTGCACAGCCACATCGCGCGACTCCCCCGGCTGCAGCGTAAATGTTGTATTGGCAAGCACCGTAAAACGCGGGTCATTCGATACAATCGAATCGACCGTAATAGCACTGCCGGAAGCCGTCAGACGCGTTTTGAGCGTCATCGGCGTGCCCGTCACACCGGCACCGAATTCTAGAATAAGTGGCGCAAAACTCATCGCGATACTACCCGACTTCGGACGCTCATACCGGGCATCAGCCGTAAGACCGAGACCCGGAATCGATGCCTGCACCGCGACAAGCGGCAGACAATCCGGCGCGCTCTGCCACTCGATGCGGCAGGGTTCGAATTGCTCAATTTCCTGCAAAATCGACAGATACACAGCTTCTGCCTGCGCCGTTGTCCGGATATTTTCATAATACGTACCGCCGGTCTTTTCTGAAATTTCGTGCAATAATTTTGGTGCAGGAATTCCGAGTGAAACCGCATAAATGGTGGTATTCAAGCGTGTTGCGAGCGCGATTATCGAGTCTTGATTGCCGGCACCCTCGCCGTCGGTCAGATAGATCAGTATCCGTTTGAATTTTCCGTTTTTGGCGATGTGGAGTCCACCGGCAGGCGGCAGGCGCAATCCCTGATCATGGTCTGTGCCGCCCCGTGGCTGCAAGGAATTAACTGCCGCAAGGAGTTTTACGCGGTCGGTAGTGAAGTCCTGATTAAGGAAATTCTCGTGGTCAAAGCTCGACACAGCACACTCCGATGTGCCTAAGTGCATGGCTTTAATGAATGATGAAGCGGCTGACTTGGCGAGTTCGCTATTGGGGAAGCCGAAGCTCATCGAACCCGACACATCGATCGTTAATACGGCCGATACTGCCACCTGCGCCGTACTCTGCGGACAGCTCACGTTCGTCACCGTGCGCGGCGTGCCATTCTCAGTAAGCGCGATATTCCCATCTGAAATTGATGTATGAATTACCCCGCTTGTATCGTACGCCGTGAATTTTGCCTTCATTTTCGGGAATGCGGTCGTATCAATACCATAGAGCGCAAACCCCTGCCCGTACAAGGCAATAGGCATCACAACAAACGCTATCAGCCACACTAGTTTTTTCATCAGAATCCCGCTCGGAAAATAGTTGTAGAAATACAACCGCAAATTACAGTTTTCCATGGCAATAGCAATATGATTGAGACCGTATGTCGGGAATTCATAGGTCTTGCTGACTATCAAGATTCCCCGTCTTTTCTTCGGGAACAGTAAGCGATCTGCCACAACAGGTAAGAGCTGCCTACCTTCGCCCCAAACACTAGCTACGACACAAAATATAGTTATGACGGAAATGGTAATTTAACTAATTTGCAGCGTCAGACAGCCGTTACCGGCGGAAACGCTCCTATGGATGACCTGACCTATACTTATACAGGAGCTACTAACCATCTTGAACATGTTGACGACGGCATAACCGGTACACCGGGATTAACTGACCTGACAGACCAAAATCCCGGGAATTACACCTACGACGCAACCGGAAATCTCACAAGCGACGGTGCCAACGGCATTACCGGTATCACATGGACACCGCTCAATAAAGTTGCACAGGTTACAAAAGGCTCTGGTCTTACTCTCACAACCATAACCTATACCTACGATGCAACCGGAAAATGTATCCTCAAAACAGTAGATGCTCCCGGAACTGAAAATGATAAATCGACAAGCTATGTCTATGATGCCGCCGGTCAACAACTACTGGCAGTGTATGAGAAGAAACGCGCGGAGGGTTCGACCACAAATTGGACAAATCCGAAGCTCATAGAAGCTCCCATCTACGGCTCTTCCCGCTTAGGCATGATGCTCCCAAATGAAGACAGAGGAGCAATAACAGGCATAGAAGACATCTTCACCCGCACCCTCGAAAAGAAAAACTACGAGCTCACCGACCACCTCGGCAATGTGCGGAGTGTGATAACGGATAGGAAGCTGCCCGATGGGAATGACAAATTCCTACCGGAGGCAACAACGCGGAACTACTACTATCCATTTGGTATGGAGCGCCCGCTGATGACGGCAAGTACTGGCACGATGAGTTACCGGTATGGATATAATGGCATGGAAAAAGATAATGCCGTATCACCCACCGGCGTAACAGGCGCGAATTACTCGACAGACTTTAGAGAGATTGATACGCGTATCGGGCGGTGGTGGTCACGCGATCCGATTGTGAAACCGTGTGAGAGTCCGTATGTGACGTTTGGGGATAATCCGATTGCCTTTGCTGACCCGAGCGGGTTGGATCCGGTGGAAGGTGGTGGTTCAGGAGGAAATTCAAATTCTTCTTCGTTTGTAGGACCTCCTGCACCTAGAGTATTTAGCTGTCCAGAAGTAACGATTACCGCACCCAAAATTGGCAATTCACAAAACATACCTGAACAACACGCTGGGTTTAATTATTCTGAAGGCCAACAAGTTATGTGGGATCCAACTTTTGGCTCTTGGTATCACCATAATGGGAGACTATACGACGAAACAGCGTACAGGTCTGCTGTTTCAGCACTTGCGGAATCAAACTTGAAACCAGAACTCGGTATTTCACCTACAGCAATCGGATTTAATGGTGATGCTTCTGTATCACCAAGTTTTATAGATTTTTACACTGATGCAACACGGGATTTATTTGGCTCAAACGAAGTAGCATTCGGAATGTTTAACCCATTTATGAATGAATTATTCTTGCCTAGTAACACAGGTATGGATGGACAGGGAATAGCTGATTTTGGGGGTGTTGTAACTGCAGTTAGAGCAGGAGCAGTATTAACAATTTCAAAGGTTACGGCTAGGTTAGTAGCGAGAAAACTAGCTAAAAATGAAGTTAATAGGCTAGCAATGTCATTTTGCTTTGCTGCCGGTACAGTAGTTCTCACTTCAAATGGTTCAAAACCTATTGAATCCGTCACAACAAGTGATAGCGTATGGGCATTCGACGAGACAGAAAAAACAACAACACTCCATCCAGTGACTGCTCTAAGCAAGCGAGAATACGATGGATTACTTATATTTGTAGTGGTCGGTGCTGATACTATCAAAGCCACATCGGAACATCCGTTTTATGTGGACGAGCGGTGGGTAGAAGCACAAAATCTTAAAGCGGGTGATGCTCTGACGCTCTTAGGTGGAGGTAGGAAAAAAATTGCCCAACTATGGCGCCGTGATACTACACTCTCGGTCTATAACTTCACTGTTGACAAGGCGCACACTTATTTCGTTTCTGAAAGCGGAGTGTTGGTGCATAATAATGGGGGTATCTGCCTTCCAGCAGATAGATGGATAAAAAGAGACGTGTGGAACACATTATCTGAGATTGAGCAAAATAAATTCAGCACTGCTATGCAAAAAGGACTAGCTCCTACAAGACGAGATGCTAGTGGTATAATTAGATTGTCTGAGGAAGAAATGAATAAATATCCAGGGTTTACGCATAAAATTAAAATTGATGGAAAAACTGCATCCCACAAGCGTATCTTAGGAAAAATTGAAACGAATAGTAATGGTAAAGATGTTATGATATTTAGTAAAATTGTTAACGATTAAATCAATCAATATGGACCTACATCAAGTACAGGACTTCTTTAATGCTGCTGTAGATACAGAGCGTCTCAAACAAGAAACAATCGATTGTTTGAAGTTATATTTTAACAATCAAGAATTACTTAATGAATTTGCTGAGTATCTGCCGGTAAATTGTACAGGGAATGATCTATATGCAGAATATAGAGATACGGTTCTATATCTCAACCGGACATTTGAAACTATACCGACGCCTCCTTGGATAAGAATAAGATACTATGTAAAAGATAAAATTGACAACAAAGTCAGATTACATTTTGACATGGATTTTAGCTACCGTGGAGACCATATGGATGAGTACCTATTCGAGCCAGATTAGTTATTTTATTGTTAGTCTCCCGTCTATAACTTCACCGTAGAGCAGGCGCACACCTATTTCCCGTCCAGCCATTTGTTTCAACTGGCGGTAAACACTTACCAATGAAACGTCTGCACGGAACTAAACTTAGGCACAATGCTCCCCGACGAAGACCGAGGAGCAATCACCGGCATAGAAGCCACCCTCACCCGCACACTCGAAAAGAAAAACTACGAGCTGACCGACCACCTCGGCAATGTGCGGAGTGTGATAACGGATATGAAGATACCCGATGGGAATGATAAATTCCTACCGGAGGCAACAACGCGGAACTACTACTATCCATTTGGTATGGAGCGCCCGCTGATGACGGCAAGTACGGGCACGCAGAGTTACCGGTATGGCTATAACGGCATGGAAAAAGATAATGCCGTATCACCCGCCGGCGTAACAGGCGCGAATTACTCCACCGACTTTAGAGAGATAGATACGCGCATCGGGCGATGGTGGTCACGCGACCCGATAGTTAATCCGACGGCAAGCCCATATTCAACGTTTGGAAATAATCCTATCTACTTTGTTGACCCACTTGGATTATGTGAGGAATGTGGTGAAAGTTGTCCCCGTGATCCGGTGAAGAATACTTCCGGACTATCTCTTTCAAATTTTAGCGGGTATTTGCCGGGATTCTCACCCGGGACTATGACGCGTATTGGAAATGAAATAACAAACCGGCAAAGAGAAAATCAACAGCGAATAGATGAAATAAATAGAACGTATGGTAGGATAAAGGTATTACTAGAACGACAACAACTAACATCTAATTCAACGTTTTCGAGTGTTTTATGGTCTGTATCCGATCTCTACACAACATTAGATAATTACTCTATATTTGATTCGCCTCTGTTAACAGATAGAGTTTATTATTTTGGATTTCAGAACAGATTCCGTGGACGTGTTGATGATCAAGGATATCTTCATACAGATTTAGTTGACTTTCTGGGGAATCCAGATAAACCTGATCTACAATATGCTGGTGCACCATGGAAGTCTTTAGCCTCAGGATTTTTAATAAAGTTTGAAGGGATGGCATGGGGGAACAGTGTAGCCCATACGATTGCCAAACATGTGGGTAAAAGTTTTAAGTTTTTAGCAAATAGACTCAGAAATGAGCCTATACCTGCTGCATTTACTTTTTCCGATCTAGCAACGGCTGATTTTGCTACGTTATCTACAGTGCTTGAAAATCAAGGCGCTATTAAATCATGGTTAAGTACTGCGGCAGAAGGAACTTCTATAAGAGTCCAGTCGTCTCAATTTCCATTTGCAATAGGAGAAGTGCTTCATCGAGGTGCTACTACTACTGTTGATGCTACACAAATTTCAATATCAGTAGTAAAGAATTCTAAATTACCTAATGGGTTTTTTATTGGAACAGTAAGAGGATGGTAAATTATGACATACAATGATGCAGTCCGTTTGATGGAATATCAATATGATAAGCTTATGTCGCTGAGTGGAACGTTTGGTTTATATGACCCAGCAATAGGATGTACAATAGATTATGTACTAGATTATTACTATGATCACGGAACCCAACAAGAAATGATTAAAACAATACAATGTATTGATGATATACTACTCAAATATATACATGATGATCTTGCAATGACTGAATTATGTAATGTTTTAGCATTTAATTACTATTGGCAGATTGACTATAAATCAGGAGTTGAATTCTTAACTTATATTCGAACGTACTTATTAGAAAAATTAGAAACGAAGAAATAATACTAGCTGGATCCATATTGCAAAAGCAATCTTTCCAAGCTAACTTCAAAAATAAGAGTAATTCCATCCTCAAAGAAGCCCCGATTTACGGCTCTTCCCGCTTAGGCGTAATGCTCCCAGAAGCTGAAAGAGGAGCAATAACCGGCATAGAAGCCATCTTCACCCGCACACTCGAAAAGAAGAACTATGAGTACGATGCACACCCAACAAACCACGACCTCAGCGAGGTCGTATGTTTGTAGCAAGATATACAGCCAAGAAGTTACGACATCAGAGAGGTCGTATGTTTGTAGCAAGATACACATCCAAGAAAGCAACGACATCAGAGAGGTCGTATGTTTGCTTCTTGATACTTTACCCACGGTACGGATGTGCAGTACGTTTCAGCGGTAAGTATTGACGGGCAGTTTTAAAAACTGCCCGGACGGGGAAATGGAACAATCAATCGAGCAAATTATCATCTAGGCGTTTCAGCGGTAAGTGTTTACGTCCAGTTGAATAGGGGTCGTGCTTTAAATAGTTATAATGCACACTCTGCCCAGCATTTAAAACTTTATTTTTTCAAATAGTTACAAAAAAAACGACTTATAGTATATATTTAATTTAACTCTGCACGACCCTAAACAACTGGACGGACGGGAAACTTTACTAACAAGTTAAAGCCGATTAAGAGATTTATTCCATTTGACGGTAATGAGCAGACATTCGAAACATTACTAAAACAATTACAGCCATAATATGACTACTCTATTTGATGAGTGTATAGAACTGATTGGAAGTGACGTTGTTATTTTAGACAAGTTCAGCACAAAAACTATAGTTCAAAATATGGATATTATGTTCCCTTTCACAACTTGGGGGCGAGTAGATTGGGACAATCAGGATTTATTTGAAAGAAAGGTGCCGATTACTATTATTCAAGATATATATCAATATATAGATATTCCAAAAAATGATTTGGTATATATTGTATGGGATAATGGAACTCTTCCTGTCATAATTACGAAGCTATTGTTGGTTATTCAATATGTTGAGGATATAACTTGTGTAAGTTTTGACACATGGATTTTCTCTCCTGATGAACGATGGATATTAGAGTTTTACCATGAGGGAGAAATAACCTTTGGTAAATTGAAATAGCCACGTCGGAGCATCCGTTCTACGTAGGCGGTCAATGGGTGGAATCTCAAAATCTGACAGTAGGAGATACGCTAACACTTCTGAATGGCGGCAGGCAGGCAATCACCGGCATAGCAAGCAGCGACACATCGCTTACGGTCTATAATTTCACGGTAGAGCAGGCGCACACGTACTTTGTGTCGGCGAGCGGTGTGCTGGTGCATAATTCATCGAAATTAGCGTATAACCATAGTTATCAATATGCCGATAGAGTTCGTTCAAGAGTGCTTCAAGATCCTAAAGCTCATAATTTTTCCTATTCATTTGACGATGAAATACTAAAAACCAAACCGTTTCCTGAAGTGGATGGTTCTAATACTTATCTGTTAAAGGGTAGTATGTGGGACGGCAAGAAAATGAAAGAAGGGTTTTATATTCTTGGAGTTAATGAACGCAAAAATACAATTTTTCACCGATCCTTTGAAACAGAATATATTCCGAGAAAGAAATGATCAACACTATGAGATACATTACACTTTCTGCCAATTTCAACTCATTCTTAAAGGATGATTACAATTCAGATTTTTCCTACAAAGAGTTGGAATTACCAGTGCCATTCCTGTCCGGTCGGTTGTTACAACCGACCCTCAACACTTACCTATGAAACGTCCTGCGCATCCGTACTGCGGATAGGTGTATATTTATGTTGTCATCACTTTACCGCTTGCGTCTATTGAACATAGTACGTCGTTCTGTTTGGGTTGCTTACTACTTTACGAACTCTATTGCCCATGGAGTCGTACAATAATGAAATGGTGTGAGGTATAAGTAATGGAATAATCAATCAAGCAAATTATCATCTAGGCGTTTCAGCGGTAAGTGTTTACGTCCAGTTGAAACAACTGGACGGACGGGAAATCCGGTAGAGACGCAAGATCTTGCGTCTCTACAAATTTGTAATCAATCTATAAATTAAATACCTGTATGTACGAACCGACCATACAAAAAAAAGCCCATGAAATTCATGGGCTTTTTTGATATTGACCTTTACGACTTCTGCGCCGTAATGTTAAAGAACTCTTCCCCGCATTTTACCGCGCAATCACCACCATCATCATCGCCGAACGCGCGCCGCCGGAAAGACGTGCTGAATACACACCCGGAACAAATTCAGCAGTCGAAATATGCAACCCTTCCGTCACTGCAACCGATTGTGAATAAACGACTTGCCCAATAGAATTATGCAGCTCAAAGGTCTCGAAATCTCCCTGCCACGCTATGCTAAGCATATCACGAACGGGAGATGGAGTGAGAGTAATGTGCTGCGGAATTCCTGAGGTATTCTCCTGAACGGAAGAAGAACCAAGCTTGAATTCGTACCAGTAATTATTCGAAACTCGCTGATCATTCATGCCTGTACCGGCGTAGGCAGTATTGCCGACAACGACGGAGATAGCGGCAAAACTTCCGCTCGTATCCGGGAAGCTCGGCATGGTCGTCCATGTGTCGGTCGTAGGATTGTATGCGTAAAAATCGCGGTAAAAGGCTCCCGTACCTTCCTCGTCGAAACCACAGCCGATGAAGCCGGTATTGTTGATGCCGAATCCAATCGATCCCACGCGACCCACAGCCGGCAAACTCGCTTTTTTCGTCCACGTGTCGGTGGTGGGATTGTACTGATAATTTGTATTGAGCATCGTATGCGACCCCCGGTCATGTCCCGTGCACACATACGCAAGGGTATCAAGTGTGAAAAATGCAGGATGATGATTGGCAGGACCACCGAAATCGGCGACACGCGTCCATTTGTCGGTCGCGGGATTGTACTTATAGAAGTCTTTGTAATCGCCCGTATTTCCATCACCACAGCCGACATAGCCCTCGCCTTTGAGGACGAAAAAGGCCGGATGTCCTCTCCCCTCGCCCGGAAACGTGGCTTTTTGGGTCCATGAATCCGTCTCGGGTGTGTATTCCCACCAATCGGTAAAGCTGGAAACTGTATCAAAGCCGAGCCCGAAATATCCCTTGCCATTAATGGCAAACGACGCCGAATACGAACGTCCCGTGCCCGGAAAATCTTTCAATTGTTTCCATGAATTTGCGGCTATGTCGTATCTCCACATATCCTTATACTGTTCGATATCAGTACTGTTCGTACCGGTGAGCAGGTATAAATATGTGTCAATTGCAAAGACCGCCGCATGATGCCGACCGAGAGCCGGAATAGTGGCTGCCTGATTCCATGCATATTGAGCCGTGGAAGTCGTCGAAAGTGTGAGAATCGCCAGTAAGAGAGAGAGGAACGTTTGTTTCATAATGCTTCACGTAATTAAAATTAATGGAATTGTGTCGTCGCCGGATGGAAGGTCTGCCAGGAATGCCAGAACTCCTGATACGCCTGCATGCGCTCTAGTTTTGTGCCCTTGAGCGTGCCGTCGATGCACTCGCCGCGAGCATTCCAGACCGACTGCGTTTGGCTGTCTATGTAGGTGCTGCCGGTGGAGTCTGCAGTGAGCGTGAGCACATTACTGCCGACCATCCGACGGAAGGCGTGGAAGGAAACGCTGTCGGCACCAATTGTTACAGCAATCGGAGCCCCGGCGAGCGTATCATTGATAATTTTCATAGCCAAAAGCTTGTTCCAGTCATAGGCGCGAGCATCCTTACCGGCCGTGATACCAATGACCCATGACTTGGGTTTCCAGGAGTCCACACTCGTACCGGTGAGCTTGCTTCTCGATTTACCGCGGGCATAGCCGTTGAGCGCCTGATATTCTTCCGTGAATTTCGTATCCGGTTGCATCACAAGCGTTTTCGGATAGTGCGCCATCCACTCTTTGAGCGTCGTTTGCTCTGCGGGAAATTCACGGAGCATGGTGCCTTTAAGCTTGCCGGTAATTGCTTCACCATTGACCTGCCGCCACCAGCTGCCGGTAGTCGCGTCTTCGAACATTGCATTAAAATGATCCATTCCGACGAGGCGGAACTCTTCGTTCTTGCCATTGACCATCGGACTCCACACGCGTCCCGTGCGGCAGACCGTACAATAGGTGATCATAACGGGTTCGCCCCCAACCGTATCCCGCACCTGATGATGATACCCGATAAATTCCAACGGATATGCCCGCGCTTCGCCATTGAGCATGACGCCGATGACGACCGTCTCGGGAGGCATGGAATTATGGGAGGCATCGGCGAGGATTTTGGTCTCGGGCTGGTAGAACATCTTCTCGGCAAGCATTTTAAAATTAAGCAGATATGCCACTCCTGCATAAAGGAGCAAACAAACGATGACGGTGATTTTGGCACCCCACATCTTAGGCAGTGCAAAGAGAGAATACGCCGGATAAGCGATAATCCCAACTCCAAGGATACGCAGCAGCCAGATATAGGAGTGAATCCAATAGGCGAGCGCAATTGTCTCCGACTGCTGACTGCCGGGAAAAGGCATGATGTAATACACGCGAAGTATTTCGGATGCAAGCAGGAGAAGAATCCCGAGCATAAAGAGAAGAGCTTTTTTCATGAGAAATCTTTAAAAATGTGAGAAACAATGATTCATCGACTGCAAATTACTATTTTGCAGGTAAAGATAATGAACAGCATTCTTAGAATCGTATGAACTTGATAGAAGTCAAGGAGATGGAATTTATATCTGCTTTGGGATAATTTGGTTTACTGTCAATTTTGTGTTTCGGTCTATATTCCTTGTGTAGGGGCGAATTGCATTCGCCCGACCCGAGCACGACCTGGACGAATGCAATTCGCCCCTACGAATGAATAAGAAGCCCAAAACACAAAAATTGTCAGAGAACCATGTATTTCTCCCAAAAAATCAACCTCATCAGCGTGCCATCAGCGGAAACAACGCCCTCAAGCCGAAATCCTAAAATATGTTAATTCTGAAACTCAATTTTTCACGTGCCGTAGCCCTCGCCGCCGTATAAATCCGTCGTTTCCTTACATTCCCTTATCTTACACATTGGAGATTTTATGTCATTCTATTCCGCGTCCATCGCCGTGCTGACTTTGTTTTTCGCCCTCCCTTCTCTCACCGCTCAGACCATCCGCATCTCCGGTGCTATCGTCGATGACTCCACCCAAAAGCCCATCAAAAGCGTGCGCGTCATGCTACGGTCACTGCCGGACAGCGCGCTCGTCAAAGGCGTGATGTCGAATAGTCTTGGGAAATTCACGTTTGACGTACCTCCTAAGACATATCTCCTTTCATTGCAACGTATTGGATATTCCGTTAAAAATATTCCCCTCGCCCTCAGCCGTGAAAATATCGACCTCAAGACCATTGCCATGCAAGAAACGGCCATCCTCACCGAGGGTGTGGAAGTGCTCGGATGGCGTGAATACACCGATATCCGTCCCGAAAAAAGCGTCTATACCGTGCAGGACAATCCGAACATCATCGCCAATACCGTCAGCGAAGTGCTCGACCAAATTCCTGCCGTGCAGGTCGATGAAAATGGCGCCATCAAGCTTCGGGGCGATGATAATGTGGTGATTATGATCAACGACCGCCCGCTGAACATGGATGCCGAGCAACGCAATAAATTTCTGCAGCAATTACCGTCGATGAATATTAAATCAATCGAAGTACGCACCGCGCCGGGCGCAAAATTTGACGCTAAATTCAATGGCGGGATTATTAACATAGTAATGGACAAGGGACTTGCCGACTTCATGGGTGGAAATGTATATGCGAGCGGTTCGACCATACGGCAGCGCGGCGGCGGCGGCACACTCTACTATCAGGACTCCATTATAGCGAGTTCGATCAATATCGGCGCCTACAAATATTACAACGAAAACAGCACCGTCTATCAGCGTATCAACGCGCTCAATCCGTCTGAAAAATTCCTCAATAAGACCCTCACCAACTACACCGACTGGCTATCGTATTACATCAATCCGCAGGTTGATTTCACGCTTTCTGCGCAGGATGTGCTCTCGCTCTCGTGTGGATTTAATGCCGGTGCCGGACAGTACAACACCTCCGGATTCGGCGACCGGCGAAATGACAACAATTTGATATTACAGCAGTTAAAAGACTCGATGTATAATGACATCACCAATTCATGGATTAATGTATCCTTGCTCTACAAGCATCAATTCTCCGACAATCACTCCATTTCGCTCGATCTCAATCATTCGAATTGGCGAAATAATTCCGATGAATTCAAGGAAAGTGATCTTCTTTCACCGTCAGCCGAACTCGATGCCGTAAATTCTCTGCGTCAGACGGTGGTCAAAACCGAGAAAAATCCTGCCTACAATCTGAGAATTGATTATTCCTATGCGCCAAGCAAAGAGTGGACGATTGAGCTTGGGCATAAAATCGAAGCAGAGAATCACCCGAATGATGCCAAGGTCACGCGGTATAATTTCCTCACCAATGACTATGCCATCGACACCATGCAAACGCTGGCGATAACGTCGAAGAATGCGCTCTACGCGCTCTATGCCAATCTCGGTTATCAGATTTCGGAGTCGATGTCGGCGCAAGTTGGTGCGCGGTATGAGCATGCGAGCATCGGCGCTGATTTCAGCGGTATCGAGATTAATCGGTCGTATCCGAACCTCTTCCCGAGCGCGTCGTTTTCGTGGGTAATTGCTCCGGAATATCGTCTGACGGCGAGCTATAATCGTAGTATTTCACTTCCATGGGTGGGCCTGCTCAATCCCCGGGTGAATCGCGAGACAGCAACGAGTCAATTTGTGGGTAATCCTGATATACGTCCGGAGTTTACGCATTCGGTGGAGATAAATATGAGTGCATTTTTGGGCAGCCATACGGTGTCGATTGCGCCATATTTTAAGCGTACGACCGACGAAGTGCAGTATAATACGCAGCTCGTGGGTGATATCATGACGAGTTCTTATACGAATTTCAGCGGTTCACGCAGCATCGGTCTCAGCAGTTCCTACAGCTACCGTTCCCGTTCCGGCTTCACCGCCCGCATGAACATGGACATCCAGCATTTATCGAATCTCGGCGGTATCAGTTCGAGCGATTTCACGACGGAGTCCACGTACGGAAGTGGCAATGCTGCCATGAGTTACGAACTCATCAAAGACCTGACGCTCAGCGCAAGCGGACGCTACACGTCACCGTTTACGAGTGGAGGTTCGCGGTCGCTATCGTTCATCTCGACCAATTTCAGTGCAATTTATAAAATGCTCAATAATGCGCTCACGCTCACCTTCACGGCGGCCGACCCCTTCGACCTGCAGCGCCGCGAACGCGTCAATTCCGGCACCGGCTTTACGCTCTCGTCCGACTCCAAGCCACTGAGCCAGGCATTTTCCCTCAATCTCAGCTATGCCTTCGGCAAGAGCAATGTGAATCTCGAACAGCACAACCAGGAAAAAACGAATGTAAAAGGAAATACAGGCGGGTAGGTGTATTCTACCGAGAGTATCGCGTCCTCGCGATGCCCTCGGTTTTTGGGTAAGCCCTGATAGATTGGTGTTTATACTATTTTCCCAACGCATTGATTTATAAAAATATAAGACCTGACAGATTGAAGAAAACCTGTCAGGTCTTTTTTTTGCCACCGAGAGTATCGCACCTCCGCGATGCCCTCGGTTTTTGGGTCACACCGAGCCGCCCCAGCGAAGAAGCGAGGGGCTCGGCAGAGAGACAAATTCTACCTCCTCACTTCCATCGCAACCGTCCGCCGCGCTGCACCAGCCGTGAGCGTCAGGAAATACCGTCCATTCGGAAGGTCGGCGCCCGTGATTGTACTGCTATAGGTGCCCGGCGCGCGCTGCCCCTGATAGAGAGAGCGCACTTCCCTGCCACGTTCGTCATAGAGACGGAGCGTGACAAATGCTGCAATTTCAAGGGAATACTCTGCTGTGGATGTATTTGCAAATGGATTCGGATAGGCGCGGATGGTAAGCGAAGACTGTGCAGATTCATCCACCGACGACGTACCGGTCGTGAAATTCCACCGCGTCGAGTACGTGCCCTCGCCCTGCGCGCCAATCGCGCTCACATGCCAGTAATACTTTTTCGTGAGCTCCAGTCCGCTCGTCTGTAACGTTGTCTCGGTGACTGTTTTGTCGATTATCAGCGTCGAAAAGCCGAGATTTGGCGAGAGTTGCACATGGTACGAGGTGGCCCCGGGCACCGTATTCCACACAAGCGGGATGACCAGCGACTGTCCGGTCGCTCCGGACGCCGGCGCCGTAAGCACCGGCGCTGCAATAGCCGTCGTGAATTTCCGCACCTCCGAATACACACTCGCTCCGCCGGAATTGAACCCTCGCACGCGCCAGTAATAGGTCTTTATTCCTTGCTCTAAGTTGCTGATATCATATTGCGTTGCTTTAAGAGCGTTTTGTTCGGCAAAAACACTTGAGAAGTCCTCAACCTGCGACACCTGCAACTGATAATACACCGCCGTTGCCGCCGGCTGCCACGAAAATGTCTGCGTCGGGAAGATATTCACCGAATCTTTCGCCGGTGACACAAGCAGCGGCGCAGCAGGCACTGCCGGCGGTGCGGTCACACTCGCACTAAAAATTCCATTGCCATGCGTGGCGGCGACGACCATTCCGTCGGAGGCGCGGGCGTCGATCATATCGACTACCACATTCCCGATGACGGACGCACCTTCTTGTTCCCACACGGTGTTAGCGCCATTAAGATACCCCGTTGAATACAATCCCGTACTCGTACCGATATAATACACATTCGTACCACCAACGGGCAGGATTTTCACCCACCGGCAGGATGGTCCCGCGCCCGAGCCATTCGGACTTTGTTCTAAATTCCCTGCAATTGCCGTCCACGTCGCGCCGCCATCGGTCGTAGCAAAGACGCTGACGACATTATAATTCGAGAACACCACAATCGCCGAATTTCCATTGTTCGGATCGACGGCAATACAACTCACATATCCGTTTTTGGGAAAGGATGCACCGGTGATTTCCGTCGGAATTGACGTGGTTTTGTCGGCATTATCCAGGCGATAGACCTTCCCGTGAATCGTACCGTAATACAATCGATTACTTGGAGTTACCGACATACCGAGCGCAGACACGCTGTCTGTTTTGGTGACCGTGCCGTCGAGAATTTCCCAATTGATATTTGTCGAATCCCACGAACCAAGCGGAATTTGCGTAAGCTCTTTATTCCGTAGGACCGAGCCGCCTTTTGCCAGGTACATGACATGATCGTTATTGGGGTCAAGCAAAAACGGTGCGATGAATAAATATCCGCTTGTTCCGGGGTCAACCCGACCTTTTTGGATAATCTGACCGCCGCTGTCGAGGATAAATCGTCCGATTCTCCCCTGCTGACGCGACATATAATAATTCCCGCCCCGGGCAATTGCACAGTACGAACCGTCGCCGAGTCCGGGCTGCACCCATTCGGCGGTCGGTGAGGTGGAATTGACAAAGAACGTTCCATTATCCTGAAGTCCGCCGATGATAATAGTACTTTTGGGAGTGTTTTGGTCGAGTGCCACGGTGTAGAATTGCGTCGTAAGATAACCGTTATTCAGGGAGTTCCATACGGGCAGCGGGGCCGTATTGTCATTGCATTGCCACACGCCGCCGTCATTGCCGGAGAGCATGACCTTGGGATTCGAGCGTGAGAAGACCAGTTCATGCTGGTCCGGGTGCTGATTAGGGTATAATTCATAATCAGGACGCGTGGTGTTGGGTTTGTAGCCGCCGATCCACGTGGAATTATTCCGTGAAGCAAAGCCGTCGGTCGAACGGTACAGATTCGTACCGCCGAGAAAGACGACGTTCGGATCGTCGGGCTTGACCCGCACGAGCAGGTCATACGAACCCTGTGAGGAGAAGTCACCGAATTCACCGCCGAAGTTGGGTAAAAACTGTGAACGGTTTTCCCATTTACCGCCGACACCCGTGCCGTCGAGGGCGATATAGGTGTATTTCCAGAGGGAATTCCAGTCCTCACGGCCTTCGAAGCCAAGTCCTTTGAAGCCGCTTCCGGGAGTATTTGCCAGAAAATAGACTTGATTTTCATCCGAAGGCGAGATACCGATCGTGATACGATTGCAGGTATCGGGGAAGTCTTTTGGGGTAATATCTTTCCAGGTTGTGCCACCGTCGGTCGAGCGGAACATCCCTTTGACGAGAGAGCTCGCGCCGCCGGGAGCAGTCTTGCTGAGCGCGGCGTAGAGTACACCTTTGGAGGTAATTGCCACATCACCGAAGTAGGAATATTGATTCCCGAAATTCCCGAGCACGCTTTTCCAGGTCGTGCCACCGTCGGTCGAGCGAACGATACCGCCGAGTGCCGGAGCTGCGAAGAGTTCATCTTGGGTTTGATTGGCAGGATTCGTCACGATATTCCACACAAATTCATAGATATTATCCCATGCTTGCGGTGTATTGGTCACGGTAGCTTTCAGCGGCTGCCACGACTGACCGCCGTCGATAGATTTGAGAATACCGTCGCCGTTGAGTTGTGAGGAGTTACCCCAGAATTCACCGGTGCCGCAGTACCAGATTTGTTCTTTGCCGGGGCGTGTATCCTGGCGCAGACAGCTCACGCTTTTCATTTGTGCGGGGGTGAAGGTCGCGCTCCAATGTGCGCCGCCATCGGTCGAACGCCATATCCCACCCGATACTCCGCCGGCGAGGATGATTTTTTCGTTGGTAATATCCATGGCGAGTGCCCGGGTGCGACCTCCTACATTCCACGGTCCGCGTGGTGTCCAGTCGGAGGAGAGCGCGGCTTCACCCTTGCCGGACGCACCTTTTTGGGGTAATGTTGCCGCAAATTCTTGTTCTAATTGATGAATATGAGCAGGGATTTTTCCGGTCGCAGGGTCGCGCAGGCGGAGGAGTTCCCACTGCGCGCGGGCGCCGGTCTCTTCATACCCGTCGGAAGTGACCGGCGAAGTGTTGAATGTTGTGAGCAATACCGTAGCGCCGATAGCCACGACGAGGGAAGATGCGAGAAACAAAGAGGAGCGTACTGTCATGAGAATATCCGTTCAATACTTGGAGATGTGTTAGTCATTGCATCAAAATTAAGCAATGATAATGGTATAGCAGAGAGAAAAAAGCGCGTGCGTGGAATTCGGGCGCACATTCTTGTGAATTGAGTGATTAGCCATAGAAATGGTGAGTGTTTTTTGGGGGAATGTTCAGTATTTTTGTCGGTGTGCCGGGATAATTCCCTGCGGTATCGTTTTGTTCTACCTTCTCTTCCATCGTCTATGAATTTCAAGCCGGTTATTATTATCATCGGTATCATCGGGTTATTTCTGTTTCTTCTGCCGGATGTCGGTACATTTGAGAAATTCCTCGCGCAGCGCAATTGGGTGCGAATGTATGCTACGGTCGAGAATATCTCTATTATCCCGGAAGAAGTGACCAATGCCAAAAAAACGTTTCGAACTGTCGTGCATTATTCGTATTCCTATCAGGGACACTCCTACCGCGGCGCCGATGTGCAAAACTTTTCGGAAGTCTATCCTTCACACGACACCGAGGAGAACGTTCAACGGTATAAATTCCAGAAATATCCTCTCCGCTCAGCGCTTGGCATCGCGCTGAATCCTTTATTACCAAGCAATAGCACCGTTCCTGAATTTCACCGGTCAGGAGTTATCTCCTTTCTTCTCGGCTGCGCAATTGTCTTTTTTAGCGTAGTAATGTTCTTTGCCTTGGGGAAAAGGAGGGATAAGTCGTAAGTCGGTAAGTCTGTAAGTCGTTATGTCGTAAGTCGTTATGTCGTAAGTCGGTAAGTTGTAAGTCGGTATGTCGTAAGTCGGTATGTCGTAAGTCGGTATGTCGTAAGTCGGTATGTCGTAAGTCGGTATGTCGTAAGTTGTAAGTATTGCGAGATATCTCTGGAGACTTTTTCAAGGACTGAAAGGGACTAAGGAGACTGAAGGGACTGAAGGGACTAAAAAACTGAAGGGACTAAAAGACTAAAAACACTACTATTGTATAAGCTATTATCGACTAATCGGCTTACCGACTTACAGACTTACAGACTTACAGACTTACAGACTTACCGACTTACAGACTTACAGACTTACAGACTTACAGACTTACAGACTTACCGACTTACAGACTTACACACTTACAGACTTACACACTTACAGACTTACACACTTACAGACTTACACACTTACAGACTTACACACTTACAGACTTACAGACTTACACACTTACAGACTTACACACTTACAGACTTACACACTTACAGACTTACACACTTACAGACTTACACACTTACAGACTTACACACTTACGACTCCCTTACTTTCCACTCACCACCGTTACCCTACAATTAGCATTGCGTCCTTTATCATCCGAACATGATATTTTTACTTCTCCCTCGGGTGGTGCTATGAAGACCGGGACTCCCGGTGCGGCGGACTGCACGAAGCGGTCGTTGATGTACCAATAGACGAGTTGTACTTCGTTGTCTGCGGTGCAGGCGAACATGAGTTTTTGGTCTTCGCCGCGCTCGAGGAGGTAGGTCTTGCCATTGACCGGTGAGGTGATTTGCGGCGCACGTTCGGTGAAGATACGGCTGCAGCTTGGATTATGCGGCGGGATTTTGGCGTATCCAATATGTTCCGATTCGTAGAAATTGATGAGTTCGGGCGAGAGATTGGGGAATTCCATGCGCTTGTAACCATTTTCCGGTAAACAACTTGTGCAGTACGAGAAGTCTTCGGCGGCGGAGACAAAGACCGTCTTGAGATGTTCGCACTTGCGATTCGTACTCACCGTCGGAATACAATAATCGATAATCTGATTGGTGCAATAGTCGCTCGGCGGCAGACCCGTTTCGGCGCAGACGAGGCGGAAATCGACGCTTTTCGGTCGGTCGAACCATACATTCGCAGAGTTGTATTCCAAGCTGTTGAAAATTTCAAATAAGAGCGGAGTCGCTGCATCGGCGCCCGTGAGCTCGGGCACACCTTCACCGTCAAAATTCCCCACCCATACGCCGATTGTATAACGTTGATTATACCCAATACTCCACGCATCGCGCCGCCCATAAGACGTGCCGGTTTTCCAGGCGATTTTCGGAACATGAATGCTATTTTGCGACAGATTCGGCACATCGGGACGCGTCGGCTGCGTGAGAATTTCGGTGATCATATACGCAGCGCCGTCTGAGATGAACGCCCGTTCCGTCGAACTGTCATTCTGCGCAGAGGCGAGCCAGAGAAGCGGTTGGAATTTCCCGCCGCGGGCAAAGGTCGCGTAGAGATTGGTCATTTCCTCAAGGCGCACACCACAACCGCCGAGCGCTGCCGAGAGTCCGAGTTTTTTACTGTCTTTGCGGATTTGTGCGAAGCCAAGTTGTTGTAATTTATCGACAAAGAGCGGAACGCCTAATTTATCAAGTACTTTCACCGCCGGTATATTGAGCGAGAAGGCAAGCGCTTTTTCGGCGGTGATTGTGCCGTTAAATTGACGATTAAAATTCTCGGGCGCGAAACCGTTGAAATTCGTCGGAACATCGGTGAGAATGGTCTTTGGGGTAATTAATCCACGTTCGATACCGAGCGCGTAAATGAGCGGCTTGAGCGCGCTCCCGGGCGAGCGAACTGCTTTTACACCATCGACTTGCCCGTGGTGAAGCATATCATTAAAATCAGGATTCCCGCAATATGCGACCACGCTCCGGTCGATATTATCAATGATCATCACGGCGGCATTATTGACTCCCAAAAAACGCATTCGGCGATTGTAATTCACGGCTAACTGTTCAATTTTCTGCTGAATCGGCGTGCGAAGCCGTGTCTTGATAATCGGTTCGTCGGGATACATCATCTTCATCCGCAGCGCAAAATGCGGTGCAAGGTGCGGCACATCGCGGCGAACGGCATCGAGAGGTTCGGTGAGCGCATCCTGAATGTCTTTTTCAGGAAATGACCCGCTCGCCTGAAACCGCCGGAGCCATTTATTCCGTTCGGCTTGAATGAGTTCATTATTTTTTCCTAACGCCAGCGATGTCGGTCTGTTAGGAATAATCGCGAGCGTCGTAATTTGAGCAAGTGACAAGTGATCCGGCAGGCGTCCGAAGTAGAGAAGCGACGCTGCTTTCACGCCTTCGATATTCCCGCCGTAGGGCACGAGATTGAGGTATAATTGCAGAATTTCATCTTTCGAATAGTGGCATTCGAGCTGAAGCGCGCGGAATCCTTCCGTGATTTTATTCCATAGTGTTCGGTCTTTTGGCGCAAGCAGCCGCGCGACTTGCATCGTAATAGTAGAAGCGCCGGAAGTAGTACGCCGGTGGAAGGTATTTGTAAAAGCAGCACGGACTACCGCCACCGGATTAATTCCCAAGTGCCAATAAAACCATTTATCTTCCTTGCTGATAATCGCTGTTTTGAACGCAGGAATAATCTCGGGAAGTTCGGTTTTCATCCGCCATTTATCATCCGGCGAGAGGAACGAATAGAGAACACTGCCATCGCTCGCGGTGACAATTGTCGAGTACGGCACGCGGACAGGCACCGGAAAACACACATCAAGCGTGAGAAACGCAGCAAGCACAGCCAAGCCGCCAATGACCGATCGATACACAATCGGCATCCGGCGACGAAAACGGGATAGGAAATGGAGAAGAGAATGGATTGCAGCGTTCATGCTTCAAAATTACGATGAACTATGAAATTGGAGGGTAAATATGTGAGAAGTACTGTTGTGCGAGGTTGGAAGGACGAACTCCGCATGAGGGTAATCCACAACAATTCAGCGCTTATCATCAAAATCAGCGTCATCAGCGTGCCATCAGCACCGTACGCTCATGGAACAAATTCTAACCTCAAACAGTTTACGTATTTCAGTTCAGTAAGAGTTTATTATTTCAATACTTCCCTCCTTTATGCACTCCATTCGCATCCTTGTCTGCCTGATGGTAGCGTTCATCCTTTCGCAGCAGGCATTTGCCGGTAATCCCGATATTCTCTGGCAAAAAACGCTCACCGCCGACACGCTGCCCATCCGCTCCATCGCAATCGCTGAAGGCAAGTATGTGGCTGCGCTCAAGGGGAATCAGATCATTATTCTTGACTATGCAACCGGCGATTCGGTCACGGCGTTTGCTACTCCAAAAGAGATGTATGGGAATGATATTATTTTGGGGAAGGGAGGGGAGAGATTGTATGTGTTTGTGGGTGGACAAGGGAGTGGTGCCAAAAGTAATTTGTACCTACATTCATGGAATATTGCTACACTACAAGTATATAGCAATATTGAGATGTCGGTACGACCCAGCATAGATGGTTTTAGTTCCAGTTACATTGATTTTTTTGTTGCATATTCTCTCAGTGGTGATTGTATTTGCGCAGGTACTACTTACCAAGGAGGTGCTTCTGCCAGTATGGGGACAGGTGGCGTAACACGCTGCTTTACGACCATTGATAGTGCGTTCGAAGGGTTTACCTCGGCCATAAGCGAACAACCTACCGAACCTATTTTTACCTCAACATCTGGATTTAAGCCTAAAAATCTTCTCATGCCAGGTAATGGCGGGATATACCATCTTGCGGTGTCACATTCGGGAAACTATGTGCTGGCCGAATGGAAAAACTATATGGAGTATTATGGTAGTGGACATGGAAAGAGTTCAACGACCATTTCAGCAAATATTCTTGGCCGATCATCCCCGTACAAATCCTACCTTTATAATAATTTCATTCCTGCATATACATTCTCACACAACGATGATTTCCTCCTTTCCGATAATGCACTCTACGACTTACCTCCATCGCGGGTACTCCGCACTATCACTAAAACAGGGTTTGCTTTTCTTCCCGATGACAACCATCTCCTTGCTTTCAAAGCAGGTGGAGGCGTCGCTGCGATTTCGAATATTGAACGCGATACATGGGAGAAAGTCTTTTACGGTGATTCGCTTACCGAAAATCTCATTCAGCCCGGAGCAAAATTTGCGTCTTTTGTGACGGCGTCCAATGCCAGAATCACCCTCTGGAAAATACCCGATACACTCCAGTCTGCTCTGCTCACCGCTGACTTTACGATGACAAACGATACCATTTCCCTTGGTGATACGGTATCGTTTTCCAACAAAACCTATCCCTTTAAACGTGGGAATATGTATCAGTGGCATTTCGGCGATAGCACAGCTTCGAGCGCAGAAATCCATCCCAAGCATGTGTTTGCCCAACAAGGTAATTACACAATACTTCTTCAGGTACGCGATACACTAGGGAGAATAAGTACAATTTCCAAAAGCATCACTGTTCAGAATTCAACAGATGTTCTCGAAGCACATCCACTCTCTTCGACCGCGCTCAGCATTACTCCCAATCCAAGTTACGGCGAAACGCAGATTCACCTTACTCTCTCGCAGGCAAGCGATTACAATGTTCGAATTATGGATAATCTTGGTCGGGAAATTGCACGCTGGGACGACCATCAAAGCGCCGGCGACCATGTGATTCTGTGGAATGAGAATGTGCCGTCGGGTGTGTATTACTGCACGCTGAGTGTGGGCGGTGAAGTGCGGATGGTGCCGTTTGTCGTGGTACGGTGAGAATTCCTTACATTTGTGATACTACAGTACAAAACTCCGGTAATTATTATGAAATTCAACCTAGTAGTTCTTTTTCTCTTATGTATGTGCTGCGCTGCACAATCCGCCCGCGCCGGTAATCCCGACATTCTCTGGCAAAAAACGCTCACCGCCGACACGCTGCCCATCCGCTCCATCGCAATCGCTGAAGGCAAGTATGTGGCTGCGCTCAAGGGAAATCAGATCATTATTCTTGACTATGCAACCGGCGATTCGGTCACGGCGTTTGCTGCGCCGAAAGAGATGTATGGGAATGATATTATTTTGGGGAAAGGTGGGGAGAGATTGTATGTGATAGTAAATGATGGCACTTCTCTTACATTACTACGGTCTTGGGTTATTGAAACAGGTGAAAAGCTTATAGATATCCCTCTTTTTCCAAGTACGGGTAACTACAGCTCATTTTATACGAGAAATTCACTTACCGGAAAGTACATTGCAGTTGCGGCAAAATATACGAACCAAACATCTGCCTCTACCGGTGGATCGTATGGTTTTATCAGAGTATTTAATTGTGAGGATAGCACTATTATTAAAATAGATGCTCTAGGAGCATCAGATGTTATTTTAGACGTGACTTATGGAGGAATAGCAAATGAAGGCGGGATTTATTCCATGTCATTCTCTTCATCCGGTAATTATATACTATCAAATGTAAAATCTGAAGAAACGGTAAGAGCAAATCCTTTTCAATTACGCAAGTCTCAACGTGGAAGATTTACAAGTTTATCGCCAAATCTAACAAGTTTTGAGTATAAAACATTCTTACCTCTCTACACTATTTCCTCAGACGATAATTTCCTCCTCAGTGGCAATAAACTAATGGACGTACCTCCTACCCATACATTCCGAACTCTCTCCAAGACTGGTTTTGTCTTCTTGCCGGATGATAATCACATGCTTGCATTTAAAGCTGGTGGCGGAATTGCGGCAATTTCGAATATCGAACAAGACACCTGGGAAAAAGTCTTTTACGGTGATTCACTGACAGAAAATCTTATTCAAACGAATGCTTCACGTTCTGCTTTTGCTACCGCGACAAATCAAAGAATTACCCTTTGGAAAATTCCCGATACGTTGCAAGCTTCTACGCTTGCGGCGAACTTCACGATGTCCAAGGACACAATCCAAGTCTATGATTCTGTGACATTTACCAACACGACCTTTCCATTTAAACGTGGCACCAATTTCGAATGGAATTTTGGTGATGCTACGCCGAAGACCACTACTCCTTTTCCTGTGCATACTTTCACTCAAGCGGGTACATTTATCGTAACGCTCTCCGTACGTGATACGGTTGGAACCGTGAGCAGCGTTTCCAAACCTGTATTCGTCGATTTTCCGGCTCCGAAGGCACGTTTTACGACCGTTTCCGATACTGTTTATGTTGGGAATGTGGTGGTATTTTCCAACCAAACTACTCCGGTGCGTTTAGGCACGCACTTCACATGGAATTTTGGTGATGGCAGTGCTTTTACGGCTGTGTCTAGTCCGGAACATCAGTTTTTCAGCACGGGTAACTATACCGTAACACTCATAGTTCGCGATACGCTCGGTCGTGTGGACAGCTTTTCGAAGCAGGTAGTTGTTATTCCCCAAATCATCCCGAGTGGCGCTGTCTGGACTACTCATTTTCATACGCAGAGTAGTACTTCGCTTGCATATTCTCCGGATGGACTGTTACTTGTATCGGGAAGTAATGACGGATATGCGCGTATTTGGGAGAGTAGCACAGGTACGTTGTTCTTCACTCAAAATGTTGGGAGAGGTATTCATTCTACTCAGTTTTCGAAGGATAACAAATCAGTAATGGTAGGCAGTTATCAGATTACCAATAATTCGCCGGTTTATGTAACAAATTCGGTCGCAAAATTTACACATTATCTTGATAACTGGAGTTATTCTCAGGGTATCTTTGATAGAAAAATCAATTGGGATATTCAACCTGATATTTCTTCTATTAGTTATTTGTATTTCAACAATGCTTCCCTTTCATCTTCTCTCTCAGTGGATAATGTCTGGTATATAACCGGAACGAGGTTCCATGGATCGTATTCTTATTACATTAGTGAACCAAGAGTTGATGATAAAGATTTTGGGAAAATACTACTCTATAACTTTACAAACCGTACTGTGCGCGGATTACCAAGACTTTTAGTACCATATTATCCAATTTATTCAGCTTCGATTTCGCCTGATAATACCTACTATACTCTATTTGAAGTTTCGAAATTATTCGTATTTGATATTTCCAATGATAGCCTTCGTCGTCAAATTCCCACCACTGCTACGTCCATGCGTTTCTCTCCCGACAAGTACCATTTGCTCACTAATACCGGACTCTGGGATATCTACGACTCTATTCTCGTGAAATCTGTCACACTCCCGCAAGTCTTTGAATTCCATCCCGATGGGATACATGTCTTTACCATTCGACCTGACTCGACAATTGGGATTTTTAATCTCACTTCCAACTCTTATGACTATCTCTACCCCAAGCAACCACGAGCATTCACCTGTCTTGCCGTCGCGCCTGATGGAAAGCATATCGCGACGGGTGATAATAGCGGATATAGTACTGTGTGGAAGGTACCTGATACGCTCAAGTCTGCTATAAGAATAGACTTCCACGCGCTATTGTTCAAACGCAACGCCGTCAAAACATCCGATACAGTGGAATTTGCGAATACGACACTACCGGTCAATAATTCCTTCGATTATGCATGGAATTTCGGCGACGGCACGACTTCCACCGAACGCGCGCCACAACACCGCTACCTCAAACCCGGGAAATTTACCGTATCACTCACTGCCTATTCGAATGGGAATGTCGTCGATAGTCTCACCAAAACACAGTATATCACCGTGACGGGTCCGATTGGTGTTGATGAATCGCAGGCAGGACTCTCTTCGACCGCGCTCAGCATCTCCCCCAATCCAAGTTACGCAGAAACGCAGATTCATATTACTCTTGCTCAGGCAAGTAATTATAATGTTCGGATAATGGATAATCTTGGTCGGGAAATAGCACGATGGGACGACCATTCCTCAACCGGTGAGCATGTAATTCTGTGGAATGAGAATGTGCCGTCGGGTGTGTATTACTGCATGCTTAGTGTGGGTGGTGAGGTGCGGATGGTGCCGTTTGTTGTGGTGAGATAATTATCAACCAATTTTGAATTAGACTATGAAATTCCTCCTCTTACTTTTCTTGTGGTTGTGCGCGCAGCAGGTATTTGCCGGTAATCCTGATATTCTTTGGCAGAAGACGCTTGGGGGTGATTCCTCAGCGATTTATGGTCTCGCCATCAGTGAGGGGAAGTATGTCGCCGCCGTGCTCAAGCGGAATGAAATTGTGGTATTTGACTATGCTACCGGCGATTCGATTCGATCATTTACGCCACCTGATGAATTCGCTGATCCATACAGAAACCGCAACATAACAATTATTCTCGGTCACAATGGCGAACGCTTGTACCTGATGAATAAGAGAAATCTGCAATCATGGGATATTGCAACCGGCACACAGCTTCAGGATATCGAAATGATACCTTCTGCTGCAGGCTATTATTATTCCTATGAGTTGAACAAGTCACTCGATGGTAGGTCTATAGTCCTTGGCATTTCGTGGGGTATTGACTCCTTTGCTAAGGAAAGTTCGGGTGGGACTGTTATAGTATTTAATACAGAGGACAGCACGCTTTTTCGCACAGACGGCGATGCACCATACCGGCCTGATTTTACCTTAATAGCTTCTAATTATGATTTTTGGGGCGGGGGATTGAGAAGTCTATCTGTTTCATCATCGGGTAATTACATCATTAGCAACATAGAAAACAGGAATAAACAATTATATGTATCGCATCAGGGAAGTTTTACGAGTCTGTCGCCCAATCGTACGACCTACCGATACAAGGAATTTATCCCGAATTATATTCTCTCCTATGACGATTATGTCGTCGTACGTGACAGTACACTCATGGACTTCCCGCCGGTACATACACTGCGTAAAATCACCAAAACCGGCAGCATGTTTCTTCCTGATGGTAATCACATGTTTGCTCCGAGAGCAGGCGGAGGTGTCGCTGCAATTTCCAATATTGAACGCGATACCTGGGAGAAAGTCTTTTACGGGGATTCACTCTCCGAGAATTTCTTTCAAGTCAACGCCTCGGGTACTGCTTTTGTAACGGCAGCACAAAACCGGATAACCCTTTGGAAAATACCGACAGACGTACAACCGGCGCAGCTTACGGCGGGCTTCGAGATGTCAAATTCAAGTATTATGATGAATGATTCGGTGAGCTTTACCAATACCACCTATCCGTTCAAACGAGGAACGCATTATACGTGGGACTTCGGCGATGGTTCTCCTGTGAGCACGCTTGAGTTTCCGGGACACCGGTACAAGCAAAGCGGTACATTTACTGTACTCCTGAGCGTGCAGGATACGCTTGGCGCTACGAGCGCCATATCCAAAACGATTGTCGTCGATAAGCTGCTGAGGGCGAGATTTTTTATGTCAAAAGATACCATCTCAGCCGGGGATATGATTGATTTTTATAATACATCGAGTCAGTTGGGTAGTGGTACACAGTTTACCTGGAAGTTCGACGACGAAGTGGTATCGCAGACAGCGTATTTGTCTTCGTATCGTTTTACACGCAGTGGCATCTATACTATTACGTTAATTGCCACCAATTCTACGCTCGGTATGGTGGACAGTACCTCGAGGAAATTGACCGTACTTAGCCACATTGCGCCGAATTTCCGCATGAATTCGCTTGTATATTCTGCCGATGGACAGATGATTCTCTCCGCAAGTGATGATGGGTACGCCTGCATTTGGGATGGACTCTCGGGCAAACAGCAAGTTGCCTATCAAGTCGGACAACCTGTTTATTCTGCTCTCTTTACAAAGGATAGCAAGTCGGCAATACTCGCAAGTTATCTCCTCAGCAAGAACTCTCCGGTCTATGTAAAAGGTTCGGTAGCGACGCTTGAGCACTTTATTGGTCAATGGAATATTCTCCAACAAACCACGGAATCAAAATTTTCGACAGCTATCGAGACCGGGATTCCAATTCCAACCTATCTCTCGTTCAGCAACCTCTCGTTTGGGGCTTCGATGTCCGAGGATAACAGGTGGTACCTCCTCCGAACAGGATTTCAGGGCACCTACTCGGCTCCCTACCATGACCCCAGCATCGATACCAAAGATTTCGGGAAAATACTGTTCTACATGCCGGAAAGCGGAGGCACGATTGGTTTTAAAAATCTCTATACCGACGCACCGATCACCGATGCGCTTATCTTTCCAACCAGTCAAAAGTACATGGTATTACAGGGTAATAATTTGTATGTTCAGGATATCACCATCCTGAATAATGCAGCCATTGACCGTCAAATCCCGATGAATGCTACTTCCATGCGTTTCTCTCCCGACAAGTACCATTTGCTCACTAATACCGGTCTCTGGGATATCTACGACTCAGTACTCGTCCAAGCTCTCACACTCCCGCAAGTCTTTGTATTCCATCCTGATGGAATACATGTCTTTACCATTCGACCCGACTCGACGATTGGGATTTTTAATCTTAATTCTAACTCCTACGACTATCTCTATCCAAAGCAACCAAGAGTGTTCACGTGTCTTGCGGTCGCGCCTGATGGTAAGCATATCGCGACGGGTGATAATAGTGGGTATATTACTGTGTGGAATGTGCCCGATACACTCAAGTCTTCTATAAAAATAGACTTCCAAGCACTGTCATTCAAACGCAGCGCCGTTAAAACCTCCGATACGGTTGAATTTGCGAATACGACGCTCCCGGCGAATAATTCCTTCGATTATGCATGGAATTTCGGCGACGGCACGACCTCCACCGAACGCGCGCCACAACACCGCTACCTCAAACCCGGGAAATTTACCGTATCACTCACTGCCTATTCGAACGGGAATGTCGTCGATAGTCTCACCAAAACACAGTATATCACCGTGACGGGTCCGGCCGATGCTGATGAATCGCAGGCAGGACTCTCTTCGACCGCGCTCAGCATCTCCCCCAATCCAAGTTACGCAGAAACGCAGATTCATATTACTCTTGCTCAGGCAAGTAATTATAATGTTCGGATAATGGATAATCTTGGTCGGGAAATAGCACGATGGGACGACCATTCCTCAACCGGTGAGCATGTAATTCTGTGGAATGAGAATGTGCCGTCGGGTGTGTATTACTGCATGCTTAGTGTGGGTGGTGAGGTGCGGATGGTGCCGTTTGTCGTGGTGCGGTAGCAATTCCCCCGAGAATCGTTAATTTTGCAGATACATATGCAATTTACAACAACGACGGTGCGGCTTTCCCCCCGAAATTATGATGAAAATCCTTGAAGCGGTCTATCTAATCAGTACAACATCCGAAGCGCAATTTCCCATCAGTACACTGCCCGAAGTGGCCTTTATCGGACGGTCGAATGTCGGTAAATCCTCCTTGCTGAACAGCATTGTCTCCCGCAAAAACCTCGCCCGTATCAGCTCCACTCCCGGCAAAACACAGCAAATCAACTTCTTCGGTATTGAGCAAAAATGGGTTTTTGCCGATCTTCCCGGGTTCGGCTATGCAGTCATCAGCAAGCAAAAACGCAATGAATGGGCGAATTTTAATTACACCTATCTCGAGAAACGTCCGCAACTTGCCCTCGTGTGTATGCTCATCGACAGCCGTCACGACCCGATGGACAGCGACCTTTCCCTCATCGAATGGCTCGAAAATCAAGGCCGGAAATATGTGATTATTCTCACCAAAACCGATAAAATTTCCCCCAAGTTACGCGAAGAGCGCCGCAAGCAATTGCAGAGTGTGGTGCAGTATTGCGACTTCTGTGTCGATGTGCTGCCCTATTCGTCGGTCAGCGGCGAAGGACGCGAATCGCTGTGGGGTATCATCAAGCGTGAAGCGGTGGTGAGCTGAGATAATGGGTCGATGGGATGTTCAGCACTCTCCTAGAGCAGAACTACCTTTATATGGGGAATCGTAGTGGTTTGGTCATTCCATCGTAGGGGCGAATTGCATTCGCCCAACTCTAGCATGACCGGGGCGAATGCAATTCGCCCCTACGGTATTGAATTATATGTCCCACAACAATTGTCAGGGGATTTATCTTGGTTATGAATACTACAAACAAAACACAATTCTCTCTCTCCCGGTGGACACGCACTACCTTTTGGGGTTGGATGCTTGGCGTCGTGCTCATCCTCATGCTGTCGTCATTTTTAGACTCCATCGGTATCGAACACATGCAGTTTTATCTCGGTATCGGCATGGGCGCAGGCGTCGGACTCGCGCAATGGCTCTCGCTCCGCAGGTGGCATCCGGTATCGCTGAGTTGGCTATGGTTCTCGATTGTCGGCATGGGTATCCCCTTTATTATCATGGACTACCTCTTGCCGAACATGGTCGAATATAAAATCCCGATTGCCATGGCATGTGGTTCACTCTGCATAGGATTGCTCCAGTCACGCCTTCTCAAATCACCATCATCGACCGCACAATGGACGCGTGCATCCTTCCTCGGATGGACCGCCGGCGGTCTGACCGTGCTTTTGATTAATTACACCATGCGCTTACAGCCGAATGCCTCGCGTATCATCATCCTTCTCCTCGCTGTTGTCAATCTTGTGCTCATTCTCTCCGGCGGTATCGTCCTCGGAGTGATAACGGGGAAGGCATGGAAAAAAATCCTACCGGCAGAAGAGGAATACCGCAACGCCCGATAGGCGGAGAGGGTAAATGCGGGATGATTCCATTGTAGTACTTATCTACCGTGAATTTGGGATAACGCTAAAGAGACATTCGAGAAGCCCGAATGGGCTTCAATTTCAATAGCCCCACATGAAATGCGGGGAACCTTGGCATGCAACCCCGAAACCCTAAAGGGGTTTAATCACGTTTATACCGAAATTAAACCCCGTTGGGGTTTTGGTGAGGGGAGCTGCCTTTCTCCACCGATTGCATCGGTGGCTATTGAAGTTCATCCCTTTCAGGGATGGAATACGCGTACTGTCTCGTACATCCGCCTATCATTCTTATTTTTTGAATAGTATGAGGGAAAATTGTCCCGAACTCACGTTATCTACCGGTCAAGAAAGTATAAATTCCCGGCAAATACTCCAAAAGGCAATTCCTATGCTACACAACGCAGTGTTTGATGACCTGCTAAGCGCGCTCCACGAGGGTCGTCATGACGATGCCGATCGTTTGATGCCGCAGCTTCAGGCGCACGACTGCTACCGTCAGTCTGTTTCTCCGGCAGGCAATGCACCGGCCGATGAACTCGTGCGATGTGCGGGGATTATCCGCTTGTATTCGCATTCTCTTGTTCAGCGCGGACGGACGCACGAAGCGCTTGCCATGGCCGAAGATTCGCTCCGCATCGCCAAGAGTATTGAAGGCGTTTCGGGGAAAGAATTGACGGCGAAAATTTACAGCACGCTTGGGATTATTTCCCGGAATCTGTCCCGCTACAATCGCGCATTAGAGTATTATTTTCAAGCACTTCCGTTGAATGAAGAGCTTGATTTGTTGGTCGATATCGCGCGCCTGCACAGTAATTGCGGGAATGTCTATGCCGACCTTTCGGACTATGACCGGGCATTGGAACAGTATTTCAAAGCGCTTGCGATCCATGAAGAATGCAATGATACGATTGGTGTGGCAAGTGTGTGCGGGAACATAGGGTTAATTTACAAAAACCTCTCCGACAAGTCCCGCGCGCTCGAGTATTTGCACCAATCTCTCGGGCTCTATGAAACGCTTGGAAACTCATCGGGAATTGCGCTTACGACGGGAAATATCGGGAACTTGTACGAGCATTTCGGTGACCATACAGCTGCGCTCGAGTATTTGCTGCGCGCGCTTGCAATGCATGAGCAATTCGACGAATATCATGAAGCAGCCCGAACGACGGGGAATATCGGGCTCGTCTATTACAGCATATCAGACTACAGCGCCGCGCTCGAGTATTTACTCAAAGCACTCGCGCTCCATACGGCAGGCGGTTCTTCGGCTTCTGCAGCGATTGCGCTCGGGCATATCGGCGAACTCTACGCCGAACACGATTTTGACGGCTATGACCCTGAGCGTGCGGAGGAATATCTGCTCCGCGCCTACGCGCTGAGCAATGACATCGGCGCAAAACATCATCTTTCCGCTGTGTGTCTCTCGCTCGCCGAGTTCTATGAACGCACCCTGCAATGGGAGAAATTCGCCGTCTATTACAAGCAGTATCATGAGCTGAACGAAGCAGTTCTCTCGGAAAAAACGCGGCAGCAAGCCGAGGAATTTGCATGGGAACGCAAGGAAGCCGAACGGGAAAAATCACTCGCCGTTGAGCGCGCCCGAGCGCAGGCGACCGATGAAATCCTGGCAAATATCCTACCGCGGTCTATCACCGAACGCTTGATAGGCGGAGAGAAAAAAATAGCCGACACACATCATGATGTGAGTGTGCTGTTTGTTGATATTGTTGGATTTACAAAATTATCGTTCGAACTCCCGGCAGGAGAATTAATCGACCTGCTCGATATCGTTTTTACACGTTTTGATGCGATCTGTAAAAAACACGGTCTTGAGAAAATCAAGACTATCGGCGATGCGTATATGGCCGCCTGCGGAGCGCCGGTGAGGTATGATAATCATGCAGAACGCGCAGCAAACGCAGCACTCGAAATGATGGAACATTTCACCATTGACCATGAGTTTTCGGTTCCCGTCAACCTTCGTTTCAGAATCGGTCTGCACTCGGGAAGTGTGGTCGCAGGAATTATCGGTGAGAATAAATATTCCTACGACTTATGGGGAGATGCCGTGAATACAGCCAGTAGAATGGAAAGCCACGGCGAAACCGGGAAAATACATGTGAGCGAAGACTTTATGCAGGCATTTGTGGCGGTGGGTTCCAACCTGTCCCCATCGTCCCTCCGATTTGTCGATCGCGGTGAAATGGAAATTAAAGGCAAAGGCATGATGAAGACCTATTTTTTGGAATAGGAATGTCGGCAAACGAGAAAAATTGGCATAATTAACGATGGCAATATGTGCACTAGTATTTGACGGCGCAGGCAAGAAGTCAACAGAATCTCATACTTCAACAAACTCTAGTATCATTCAACAAGGTCAATTCTCTATGACCCCATTACAGCTTGAGAATATCCTCAATGGAGCCGAATCCTCCATCATTGCCGGTAATTTTACTGAAGCGGAAGCACTTTGCAGGCATGCACTTATGGAAAATCCTGCGCCGATGTTACATGACAGTGAAGCGAGCGCGGAGCCAATCGAATGCATCCTCCATGCGCGTACCCTGCGACTCCTGACGGCAGCACTCATCTATAGTGGCAAAGCAGCCGAGGCACGCATGTATGCCGAAGAAGCAATCGCTTATGCTGCGCAATCCAACGACGAGGTCGAAATAGCAAAAGCTGCCGCCGGCTGTGGAGCAGTGTACCTCGTGCTTGCAGAGAATACGCTCGCTCTTGAGTATTTGGGCAAAGCATTGCCGACGTTTGAAGCACTCGGTATGAAGCTCGAAGTAGCCAAAGTCACCGGAAATATCGGCAGCGTCTATTCCGTAATCGCCGATTTTGGTCGCTCACTCGAATATTTTTCAAAGTCTCTGGCTGCCCTTGAAGAGCTCGGCATGGAGACTGAAGCAGCTAAAGTCGTTGGTAATATCGGGATAATCCATATGTACATGTCGGACTACTCCCGCGCGATCCATTACATGAGTACAGCACTTGCCATCCATGAAAAATTCGACATGAAAGCCGATATCGCAAGAGTCATGGCAAATATCGCCACCGTCTATTGGAATCTCGCCGACTATTCGCTATCCCTGCAATATCACTCCAAAGCACTCGCGGTATATGAAGCCCTCGGTAATCTCTTCGGCGTAGCACAAGTCACCGGAAATATTGGCAATGTCTATTGGACACTCACCGATTATCCCCGAGCGCTTGAGTATTATATCCGGGCACTTGCTCTCAATGAAGAGCTCGGCACCGAAGCCGAATCAGCGCACATCACTCTCAATATCGGGAATGTCTATCATGCCCTCAACGACTATGCGCGCGCAATGAAATACTATGAGCGGGCACTCGCATTCTACGAAAAAGCCGACATGAAAGCCGATATTGCCCTGGCGACCGGGAATATCGGCGAACTCTATTCCTATACAAACTATGAGGGATACGATCCCCGTAAAGCAGAGGAATTTCTCCTCAAAGCAATTGCAGTCAACACCGACCTCGGCGCAAAACAAAGTCTGTACGAAAATCACCGCGCCATCTCCGCACTCTACAAAGCCGAGAAAAAATGGGAGGAATTCGCCGTTCATATCGAAACCTACCACCACCTCAAACACGAAGTACAAAGCGAGGAAGCCACCCGGCACGCGCAGCGCTTTGCTACCGAACGTGAAGTAGCACTCATTCAGCGGGAACAGGAAATTCTTCGTGAGAAAAATGCCGAACTCGAGAAGCTCAATGCGCAGCTACGGGAACTCAATGAAGAAAAAAATGAATTCCTGGGAATTGCCTCGCATGACCTCAAGAACCCGCTCAATTCTATTGCCATTCTCGCGAACCTGCTCGAAAAAGAAACCTCTACACTAACTCAGGAGGAAATCAAGGAGTTCGCCGGTGATATCCGCATATCGTCCAAACGGATGTTTGACCTGATTAAAGACTTACTCGACATCAATCGTATCGAACAGGGCTTCGCACTCTCGGATACTATGGTCTTTGCAAGTAGTGATTATATCCGTAGTTGTATCGAATTGCACCGCGCCGCGGCAAGCGCTAAATCTATTACTATTATCAGCGATGTAGCGTCAGTCGATATACTGTCGAGTCCCTCGACCTTCCTGCAAGTACTCGACAACCTGCTCTCGAATGCAATTAAATTCTCGCCCTCGAATACCGCCGTTACCGTACACTCGGAAGTGACCGATACCATGCTCCGCATCAGCGTGCAGGATCAGGGTCCCGGCCTCACACCAAACGATTTAGGAAAGCTGTTCGGCAAATTTATGCGCCTTTCAGCGCGGCCGACAGGCGGTGAACATTCCACCGGACTCGGGCTCTCGATTGTCAAAAAACTCGTCGAAGCCATGCATGGTTCGATCCGGTGCGAGAGTGAGGCCGGCAAAGGTGCCACTTTTATCGTCGAGCTGCCGCTGCTTATGGCGTGATACTACAATTTCCAGTTCGGTCGGTTCCTACAACCGACCGTCAACACATACCGCTAAAACGTCTGTATGATAGCGTTTCAATCAAAAAAAGATGATCAGTTATATTAACTGAGCGGACTGGAACTAGGTTTGTTTGCAAAGTATAGACAAGTAGTACGTTTCATAGGTATTTGTTGACGGTCAGTTGTAGCAACTGACCGGACTGGAAATTAATTTTTATAGAATTAACTTGATTATGATTCAACAATTCCAACGCCTTAAGCCCAATAATTATGAATGAATCCCATACCGAAATACATCTCCACAACGGTGAATCACTCGAGGATGATTATACCCGCCAAGTGCAGGAATTATTCGCAGAAGGCGATGCGTACAGCGCTAAGAATAATTCCCCCAAAATCGCCGAAGTCGGTGAAAAATTACGCGCTCTCGGACAGGCACACAATGACCCCGTCACCGACGCATGGGGCATTCTCTACTGCGGTATGTCGCATTCGATTCTGCGGCGATATGATGAAGCACTTGAGGTGTTTGGCAATGCGCTTACGAAGTTTGAAGCCCTTGGCGAACTCAAAGGCATAGCGCGAACGCTCATGAATTTCGGACGGATTCATACGTTCCGCGGTGAGCTGTATGACGCAAAGATGTATTATAATCAAGCTCTTACCATCGAAATCAAGCTGGAGAATGTGCCGAATTTAATCCGCTTGCTGTCAAATATGGCAGGTCTGTCCACTCTCTTGCACAACTATCAGGAAATTCAGGATATCCGCGATACGATACTTCCTATTATCGAGCGCTCCGGTAATAAATCGGCTCATGCTGCCCTGCTGAGTCAAGCAGGATTAGTGGCTTTGGTGCACCTTTCTCAATTGCCGAAAGCTCTGAACTACTTAGAGAAAGCTCTGGAACTCTGTGTGGAAATCGGCGATAAACGCGGCGAAGCCACCGCTCTCGATGGAATCGGTTCTGCCTATTGGTACATGGGCGATGCAGGGCGCTCGATCGAATATTATGCCCGGTGCATTGCCATCGCCGAAGAGCTCGACGACCCCATCAAGCTCGCCGGACACCTTACCAATGCCGCCTATCCCTATATGTTATTAGGTGATTATGAAAAAGTAGCGGAGATGAATAAACAAGCAAAGGCAATCTATGTCGATACAAATACCGAGTGGAATGCCGGCTGGGCTGAGATGGGAATCGGTGTGGCGGCCCTGAAAATAGGCGACCCGGAGGCAGCGATGGAACATCAGCAGAGGGCAATTGCTCACCTGGAAGCAGACAAAGATTATCATGGACTCGGGTATGCGTATTTCCGCTGCGGCGAAGCATTGAACGCGCTTGAGCAGTATGATGAAGCGTATAAGATGTTCAACCAAAGTCTCGAATTACGCAGATTAAATCATGCCAAGCTGGAAATCGCCGACACGCAGTGCGAACGTGGTAAATTACTCATACGCTTGGGCGCTATCGATGAAGCAATCGACGTCCTGAACGAAGCTCTTCAGGAAGCCGAGGCAATGAGCGCCAAAGCACAGATATTCGCCGTGCATCGTGTGCTCTCGGACGCCTACCGTATTCTCGGCGACTATACGCAGGCATACCGGCATTTGCATGAGTTTGTTAACGTTCGTGATGAAATTCAGAATCAGGAAAGCGCCAAAAAAGCGGCGAGTGTGGAGTATTTGCACCGGCAGGAATTGAGCCGGAAAGAACAGGAAGCGACGGATATTATTCTCAATAATATCCTGCCCATGTCGATTACCAAGCGCCTGAAAGCCGGGGAAACGCTCATTGCCGATACGATCGACTCGGTTACGGTGCTTTTTGCCGATGTCGTTGGTTTTACGCCACTTGCTGCTCAATTAGCCGCCGATGATTTAGTGAAATTACTCGCTTTTATCTTTCATCATTTCGACGAGATATGCACGCTACACGGCCTCGAAAAAATCAAGACCATCGGCGACGCCTACATGGCAGTAGCCGGCGCGCCCGACCCTGTCGATGACCACGCACTGCGCTGCGCGCGCGCCGCACTGGCAATGCTCGAAGACTTTGAAATTCCACGGGATATTCTTCAGGGAAATTTACACGGCATCGAACTCGACTTCCGCATCGGTATCCACACCGGCAGCGCCGTGGCGGGCGTGATCGGCGAACGGAAATTTGCCTACGACCTTTGGGGTGATGCCGTCAACACGGCAAGCCGCATGGAGTCGCATGGAGAATCAGGGAAAATACATGTATCCGAAGACTTTATGCGCGAAGTAATGGCAAGCACCCACGCAACATTCACCGAACGCGGCACCATGGAAATTAAAGGCAAAGGCATGATGAAAACGTATTTTCTTGAACGGGTGGATGGGTAGAAGGGAATCGGTAAGTTGTTGGCAAGATACACCAAAGCACGAATATTGACCCCATTCGGGGTCAAATGTTGGTAGCAAGATGCACCAAAACGCAGACAACGACCCCACTCGGGGTCAAATGTTTATAGCAAGATGCACCAAAAACGCAGACAACGACCCCACTCGGGGTCAAATGTTTGTAGCAAGATGCACCAAAACGCGGATAATGACCCCACTCGGGGTCAAACGTTTATAGCAAGATACACCAAAAACGCAGACAACGACCCCATTCGGGGTCAAACGTTTATAGCAAGATACACCAAAAACGCAGACAACGACCCCACTCGGGGTCAAATGTTTGTAGCAAGATGCACCAAAACGCAGACAACGACCCCATTCGGGGTCAAACGTTTATAGCAAGATGCACCAAAAACGCAGACAACGACCCCACTCGGGGTCGAACGTTGATGACAGACGCGCATTTTTCTACAACCATACCATCACGCTGTGATGGAAGAGATGCCGAATCACCACATGTATTCCATCATGTGTTCGGAGGGTTTTTTATGTATGCGTGTGTGCTGCCAACGCTCCAAGCTGCTTCAACGCACCTTCTACCCTCTCGTTCCAGAGCAAGCCGTGATTCAATTTCAAGCAATTATTGTATTGATTCTGTAGAGTAAACATTCGTCCGGGTGCGATGCTTATTTTGTGTGCCATTGCCGTATTATACAGCTCGACGGTGTCTGTTTGTTTGTTTAACTCCACCCACAAATGCAATCCTCCCTGCGGCTTAGTGACCTTGGTGTCATCCGGAAAGTATTGGCTGATGCACCGTAAAAATTGCAAGGAATTCCTGTGGAGGGTTTGACGTAATTTGCGAAGATGATTCTCATACCTGTCATTTTCCAAAAAACTCCCAATTGCTTCGTGGGTAATGGAAGGAGCACAGAGTGTATGGTAATATTTCGTGCGTGCCACCCGTGCTTTAAACCTGCCCGGCACCAGCCACCCGACACGATATCCTGGAGCAAGGGTCTTGGAGAATGAACTGCACAAGAGCACTATTCCGCTTTCATCATACGTTTTGCAGCAAGTAGGCCGATGGCTCCCGAAATACAAATCTCCAAATAAATCATCTTCAATCAGCGGCACATTGTGCTTTTCCATAAGCCGGACCACCGCTTTTTTATGGTCATCCGGCATGCAACTACCGAGCGGATTGCTGAAATTACTCACGAGCAGGCACAGCTTTATTTTGTTCGTTTCCATGGCTTTTTCTAATGCTTCCACTTCGATTCCCGTCACGGGGTTGGTTGGTAATTCCAACACATGTAAGCCAAGACTCTTAGCGAGATGAAGTATCCCAAAATAAATCGGACTTTCCACCGCAATGGTATCGCCTCGCTGAACTAACGTCATCATACACAAGGATATAGCATCAATGCTACCGGAGGTGGTAAGAATATCTTCGGCGTTGAGATTACCACCCCACATCAGCGACCGAACTGCAATCTGCTTTTTCAATGTATCGTTGCCGTCTTTGTCATAATTTAAGCCGCCGTAGGGCATCGTACGCGTCGCATTGACAATTGCTTTGTTCAGCTTTGCGACCGGTAGTAATTCCATTGCAGGCACTCCGGTCGATAATTCAAAGGCCGCTTTGCGTATGTTTTGCGACACGGTAAAAATGATATCTTCAGTATCTCCTTCTCTTTTTGCTACAACCGGTTGGCTGGTCTGAGGAATATTGTTAAAATGCTTGTGAGCATACGATACATAATATCCCGATCTCGGCCGGGATGCTATGAATCCTCTGCTTTCGAGCTCAAAAAATGCCTGCTGCGCCGTCGTCAGACTCACCCCACGCTCATGAGCTACAGTTCGTAACGACGGTAATTTATCGCCAATTTTCAGCACATCACTCTTAATTTGATGTTCAATCAAATTGGCTATCTGCATATAAAGAAGTTCGTTGGAATTCATCCAACAAAAATAACTGTACTGGTCAAAATAATCAAATTTGTATCTGTACTGTTTCGAATTTCAGGTCTATTTTTGCAATGGACGGCGGATAGAATGTATGTCTGCTATCCTTCACTCTATTTTAAATAAACCATGTATTCGTTATGTCTCCGATACCTCCTGAAACCATATTACAAGGCAAGCTCGTCGAGCTCATTCCTTTGGAAAAAGTACATTTTGAAGAACTGACAGATCGAGCGCAGGAAAAGAGAATCTGGGAGTTTATTCCCATCACTATGAGCAGTGCCCACGATTGTATTCAAGCATTTACCAAGGCAATCATCGAGCGCGACAATGGCAGTCAATTTCCGTTTGTGATTTACCATAAGCAGGATCGTAAAATCATCGGCAGCACACGGTTAATGAATATTGAAGCTGCCCACCGTAAGCTTGAAATCGGCTGGACCTGGCTGCATCCCGACTATTGGGCTACCGCGGTAAATGTGGAATGTAAATTATTATTACTCACCTTTTGCTTTGAAACATTACAAGCAATCCGCGTGCAGCTTAAGACCGATGAAAATAACATTCGATCACGAAAAGCTATCGCAAAAATCGGGGGTAAATTCGAAGGAATTCTACGAAATGATTGGATACGAGATGATGGCACATTTCGAAATTCAGCATATTTCAGCATCATTCACTCCGAATGGGAAATCACAAAGACACGATTGAACGATCTTCTTCACAATACATTAACAGCATGAAAACAATCGGAATAATTGGTGGTATAAGCTGGCATAGCACAGCACTGTATTATAAGGCAATCAACGAACTCGTCCATCAGGCATTAGGTGGAAGTAATGCGGCTCAAGTACTGTTGCATTCGATTAATTACAATGATTTCAAGAAATTACAAGATAGCAACGACTGGGTCGGCATCGAAGCGATGCTCAGCAGAATTGCCCTGCACATAGAATCGGCAGGAGCAGACTGCCTGATGATAAGCTGCAATGCAGCGCATGTCGTAGCAGATGCAATCGCACAAAAACTCTCCGTACCATTTCTGCATATCGCCGACGCAACGGCAGATGAGATCGCAAAACTCGGCATTTCAACCGTTGCACTTATAGGCGCGAAATTCACGATGGAAGGTTCATTTTTTACCGATAGACTCGCCAAGCGGAATATCCACACCATTCTTCCCGATGTATCCGACAGGGAATTCATTCACCGATTTATTATAGAAGAGCTTTCGGTAGGTGTGGTAAACCCGGCAACAAAAAAACGATGTACAGAAATTCTTACTTCGCTCCAACAGCATGGAGCAGAAGCAGTTATTCTCGGTTGCACAGAACTGGGGATGATCATTCAGGAGTCCGATGTATCGATAAAGATTCTGGATACCACTCTTATTCATTGTCGTGCAGCCACGGCATTTGCACTGTCAGATGAATGAAGTATAATTTCATAGTGAGATGTCATTTCATGTCAGACGCATCGGCCGATGAATCGCACCATGGTGATACCATGCTCTTTTGATTTCAATACTACCGATTCTTTACTCTCTAAGATTTACCAATGACAGTTTTACAATCTGTTCTTTTTATATGACTTGCATTTGCGTAAGAGAAAGAGTTTCCCACAGAGTTTTTCACAGAGTTCACAGCCGAATACTGCTGTGTGTGACTCTGTGAGTATACCCTGTGAACCCTGTGGGAGGAATTCTTCCGACTACGTACAGCAGACATTCTCTTTTACAACTACTTGCTGTGTCATTACTTGCGTTTTTTAACAATTTATAATTAGTCCTTCAGGATGACTGCATTGTTGACATACGCTATTCTTCCTTTTATTTTTCTATAACGCACATAATTCCATACAGTAACGATGAGCGAACTATTCTATAGACAAGGAGTACCCGACGATATACCGCAGATTAAAGAGCTCACCCTGCAAGCGTACGGTCAGTTTACAGATATCATTTCTCAGGAGCATTGCGATACCTGGAAAGCAAACCTATCTGATGATACTATGTACCGAATTCTTTTTGAAAAAGCAACGTGTTTTGTATGTGAACTCGGCGGCGCGGTAGTCGGCTCTGCGTTTCTTCTTCCAAGCGGTAACCCCTACAAATGGTTTACAACTGAGTGGTCTTATATCAGACTCGTAGCGGTACATCCGGATTACGCCGGACGTGGTATTGGTACAACACTCACCCACCATTGCATTGACCGTGCCCGAGAACTGGGTGAATCCATAATTGCCCTTCATACATCGGAATTTCAGCATGCAGCACGGTATATTTATGAACGCATTGGCTTTAGAAAAAGAAATGAATTTGTGCTTTACAACAAAAAATATTGGGTCTATACACTGGCATTGATACATCGGGGAATTACATTTTCCAAAGCCACGGGTGACGATATCGATGCCCTTGTTGAATTTCGGCTCCGATTCGCCATTGAGCTGGCAGGTAATCAGCCCGGCGAAAAAATTAATGCCTTACGATCCCAATTGAATACCTATTTCTCCACCATGACCAAAGAAAACAACTGTATTTCTATCATTGCAGATTGTGATGGTCAGATAGCAGGAATTGGCTCTTTACTTCTGCGGAACATGCCCGGAAATTTTAAAAATCCCTCCGGTAAATGGGGATATATCATGAATATGTACACCGTTCCGGAATACAGACGGCAGGGCATCTGCACGGAAATACTTCACCGGCTGCTTCAAGAAGGTGAAAAACTGGGAATTACGGCGTTTGAAGTACAAGCCACTCCGTCCGGTGAACCGGTGTATAGGAAGTGTGGTTTTGAAATTCAACATGAACCAATACTTCGAAAATATGTATCGCAACAAACATAGCATTCCTAATTTTTAGCGGCAGTACACAGCTTGACTTTATTGTGTATAATTGCATGTACAACAACAACAACAGAACTATTCAATACCCTATGAAATCAATAAAAATATATCAGGTCGATGCGTTTACCGACAGGTTATTTTCCGGAAATCCGGCGGCTGTCTGTATTGTAGAAGATACCAGGTTAAGCGATGCGTTCATGCAGTCGATTGCCGAGGAAAACAACCTGGCGGAAACTGCATTTGTCCTCCCGAGGGAAGATGATTTTGAGATTCGATGGTTCACTCCGACGGTAGAAGTCGATTTGTGCGGCCATGCCACCCTTGCTTCAGCATCGGTACTATTTGACCAATTGCAGTATCCGCATTCTTTGATTCGATTTCATTCTCCGAGAAGCGGGATGCTGGCAGTTGAAAAACAACATGACATGCTGTTTTTGGATTTTCCGACCGACAGCTTAGAGCAATTATCGGCTGAGAACACGGCGATAATCGAGCAATGTATCGGTACAGCGCCGCATGAACTCTACAAAGGCAAGACCGACTATCTAGCCGTCATCGGCAGCGAACATTCTCTGAGGAATCTACAGCCGGATATGCAGAAAATTGCCGAGCTGCCGGCACGGGGACTTATCGTAACCGCCAAGGGTGACAGCGTAGATTTTGTTTCACGGTTTTTTGCTCCACAAGCAGGGATAAACGAAGACCCTGTAACGGGTTCGGCGCATACATCATTGCTGCCCTTATGGGCAAAAAAAACAGGAAAAACCAAATTTACCGCACGGCAACTGTCAAAAAGAGGCGGCCAGCTTGTGTGTGAATATAAAAATGACAGATGCCTGATAGGCGGAAAGGCACGACTCTATCTAACCGGCGAACTAACCCTGGAGTAGCATGAAAATACTTGCACTTGAACGAGAAGTCGAAGGCACGACATGGGAAGATACCGAAACGCTGTTGGAAGAAGAAGCCAAGCATATTTTTGAACTGTATCTCTCGAATCATCTACGGGAAATATACTTTACGCAGGACAATAATGCAGTGCTGATTCTCGAAGCAACCGATAGAAAAGCAGCCGAAGAAGTACTCCACCAGCTACCGCTCGTGCAATCCGGTAAAATACGCTTTGAAATTTTCGAACTTGCTCCCTATACCGGCTATACAAGAATCCTCTCACACGCGAACGAGAAAATAAACAGGTAGTTTTGTGCAGCAAGTTCCACTCCGGTAGGTTCCTACAGCCGACCGTCAACACATACCGCTGAAATGTCTGTATGGCAGCGTTTAATTCCAGGAAAATTGCACTATCAGTGTCCTAAAGACACAAAATCAATTATTCGGAACATCTTTCCAAATAATAACTTACATGGCTTTTTAAGTTCAAACGATTTCAGTATATTTGGGTGTTTTGGTTTTGTCTCGTTTCCGGTTCGGTCGGTATTTGTTGACGGTCTTTTAACACGACCCCACTCGGGGTCGAATGTTTATAGCAACATGCACAAAAACGCAGACACGACCCCATTCGGGGTCGAATGTATATAGCAAGATGCACAAAAACGCGAAAACGACCCCATTCGGGGTCAAACGTTTATAGCAAGATGCACAAAAGCACAGACACGACCCCATTCGGGGTCAAACGTTTATAGCAAGATGCACCAAAGCACAGACACGACCCCACTCGGGGTCGAATGTTTATAGCAAGATGCCCCATAACGCAGACACGCCCCCACTCGGAGTCAAATGTTTGTAGCAAGATGCACCAATGTGCGGATACGCCCCCCACCTCCCTCCCAAAATATTCCCTTCAATTTGCCAACCACCAAATTACACGCTATTTTTGCACGCGGTGAATGGTGCCGATGCGCACTTCCCGTTTGGCTTCTCCCAACATCTTTCGATTGGAAATAGTATGCTGACATTTCTACGCCCTTCCTGCCTTGCAATTCTCATTCTCTCTGCTCTGGTGACCCTTGCTCCTTCTGCCTCTGCGCAAAAGAAAAAGCAGGCCGCGGCATCAACTCCATCTGCCGTCAATCCCAAACTCTATTCTGCTATGAAATGGCGGAATATCGGACCCTTTCGCGGGGGACGTTCGCTTGCGGTGTGCGGAGTGGCGAGCGAACCCAACACCTATTATTTCGGTGCTACGGGCGGAGGTATCTGGAAAACCACCGATGGCGGCGACTCGTGGGTGAATGTCTCCGACGGCTTTCTCACAAGCAGTTCGGTCGGAGCCATCAAAGTCGCTCCGAGCGACCCGAATGTGATCTACGCCGGTATGGGTGAATGCGATATTCGCGGTAATGCAGCCGGAGGCGACGGCATGGTACGTTCGCTCGACGCAGGGAAGACCTGGGAATACATCGGATTACAAGAAACCTTCGCCATCGGGAAAATTGCCGTGCATCCGCAGAATTCCGACCTTGTCTATGCAGCCGCAATGGGCAGATTCTTCGGTGCCAATGCCGAACGCGGGGTGTTCCGCTCGAAAAACGGCGGCACCACCTGGGAGAAAATTCTCTATAAAAATGACAGTACCGGCGCCATCGACGTGCAAATCGACCCCCACAACCCGCGCACTATCTATGCAGCACTCTGGCAGACCCATCGTAATGCGTATCAAATGGAAAGCGGCGGCACGGGAAGCGGACTCTACAAATCCACCGACGGCGGTGATACCTGGACGGAAATCACCCGCAATCCCGGACTCCCAACCGGACTCGTCGGGAAAATCCGCATCGCGCCTTCACCCGTAAAACAAGGCAGACTATGGATTATGCTCGAAAATGAACGTGGCGGTGTGTTCCGGTCGGATGATGGCGGCAAGACATGGACCCGCACAAGCGAAGACCGTAATATCCGCCAACGTGCCTGGTATTTCAGTCATATTTTTGCCGATCCGAAGAGTGAAAACACGGTCTATGCGCTCAATGTGGGCTGGTATAAATCCATCGACGGCGGCCGTACATTTCAGGGAATGGGTTCGATGCACGGCGACCATCATGACCTGTGGATCGCGCCGGATAATCCAATGCGGATGATTCTCGCCGATGACGGCGGCGCAACGGTATCGACTAATGGCGGAAAAAATTGGACAGAACTCGACATTCCGACGTCGCAATTTTATCACGTAACCCTTGACAATCAATTCCCTTACTACATTTACGGCGCGCAGCAGGATAATTCCAGTGTCGGCATCGCAAGCCGCACGATGGGCTGGTCAATTGATAAAAATGACTGGTTCCCCTCCGCCGGCGGTGAAAGCGGTTACCTCGCGGTCGATCCGCTCAATAATGACATCGTCTATGGCGGAAATTACGGCGGATATCTGACCAAACTCAACCGTCGCACCGGGCAAAGTCAGGAAGTGTCGGTCTATCCCGAAAATCCCGTCGGAAATGCCGCCGAAACGCATAAATACAGATTCCAATGGACCTATCCCATCGTCTTCTCGCCTCATGACGGACACGTTCTCTACGCCTGCGGCAATCACGTTTTCCGGTCAAATGATGAAGGCATGAGTTGGGAAATTATCAGTCCTGACCTCACGACGAACGACAAATCAAAACAAAAAGCATCCGGCGGAATGATTACCAAGGATAATACGGGCGTCGAGACGTATTGCACGATCTTCGCCTTCGCCGAGTCGCCCACCGAACGTGGCGTGTTGTGGGCAGGCAGCGACGACGGCCTCGTGCATATCAGCCGTGATAATGGTAAAAATTGGACGGTAATTACTCCCAAAGACCTGCCGAAGGATGCGTTAATTTCCATCATCGAACCTTCCCATTTTGACCCCGGCACGGCATTTTTGGCGGCCACACGGTACAAATCAGCCGACGATCAAACGCCGTATCTCTATCGTACAACGGACTTTGGCGCATCGTGGAAGCGTATTACAAGTGGCATTCCGAGTCATGCTTTTACCCGCGTTATCCGTGAAGATCACTGGAAAAAGGGGCTTCTCTACGCCGGCACAGAATTCGGACTGTATGTATCCTTCAATAATGGCAATGACTGGCAGGCGTTCCAGCAAAACCTGCCGATTACCCCGATACACGACCTGGCGATCCATCCGCGTGAAAAAGACCTCCTTGCCGCGACACACGGACGCGCGTTCTGGGTGCTCGATGACCTAACGCCGCTCCATGAAATTATGGACAAAAAAGCTGAAATCGAGCGTGCGAGTGCGTATCTTTTCCCGCCCCGCCATACGTATAGAGTCGATGGCGGTAGTTGGCACGCCGACGGTATGCAGACGGGCGAGAATCCACCGAATGGCGTGCTCGTGCATTACTATTTGCAGGCGCCACCGGCGAATGAATTGCAGCTTCAATTCCTCGATGCGCAGGACTCGGTGATTATTACCTATTCCAATAAAAAAGACCGTAAGGGCGAACCGATTAAAGAATCGAAGGATTTTTATCCCGACACCGAACGTAAAATCCCGGGCACGGCGCCGGCAGACAGCGGGCTCAATCGGTTTGTTTGGAATTTGGAATACCCTGCCGCAACCGAAGCGCCGGGCGTGACGTGGGGCGCCTCGACCGACGGTCCGCGGGCAGTGCCGGGCAAATACAGCATTCGCCTCAAGCTCGGCGACTCGGTGATAATGACCCGCACGTTTGAAATCCGCAAAGACCCGCGCCTTGCGACGACGGATGCGGACTTCAAAGCGCAATTCGACCTGCTGATGAAGATTAATAAAAAAGTAACCGAGACGCATGAGGCGATTAATTCCTTGCGCGATATCCGCACGCAAATCAACGGGTTACTTGGGAAAATCACCGACACGACCAAGGCAAAGCCGATTAAAGATATCGCCAAGCCCATCACCGATACGCTCACAGCTGTCGAAGAAGAACTCGTCCAAACCAAGGCAAAAAGCGGTCAGGATTTGCTCAATTTCCCGATGAAATTGAATAATAAACTCGCTGCTCTCACTCCCACGGTTGCCTCCGCCGACACACGTCCGACGAAGCAGGCATATCAGGCGTATGACGATATTTCAGGCAGAATCGACGTGCAATTAACCCGCATGAAAAAAGCGCTCGAACAGCTCCCGGCGCTCAATAAAGCAATTAAAGAAGCGGATATTCCGGCGGTGAAGGAGAGTAGTCGTAAGTAGTTAGTCGGTAAGTAGTTAGTCGTAAGTCGGTAAGTCGTAAGTTGTAAGTTGGTAAGCCGGTAAATCGTAAGTTGGTAAGTCGTAAGTTGGTAAGTTGGTAAGTCGTAAGAATAGTGCTAACTTCCGTCATGCTGAGTTCTTAAGGAGCACAAGCCCGCTCCTATCAAAAACAATGACACAAGACAAGGAAAACATAGCCCATGATTTTAATCATGGGGTCAAGAGTCCCAACGAAACCCGTATGCCGTTTTAACGGTGTGAACGCTGAAAATGGATGGATCTATTCCACTTCGCTCGATACATTCTATCCAACGGTTTCAACCGTTTAGATACGGTATTCGGCGTACTATAGCGCTAACTTGAATATTTTTAATATGTTGGCTGAAGAGTTGTTCTGTGGATGTCAAATGTGTCATTAACAGCTTGTCGAAGTGTTCTATTATATACCTATTTTTACCCTCCAATTATAAGAAATTGATTTTGTAGGGGCAAGTCGCGACCTGTCCCTACAAGCCGTCCTTGAATCGTGCCCTATGCCAATAGCAAGTATTCTCTACCATGTGCATCGGCTGTATGACCGATGATACTTTTATCTATTATTATTTACTCCTGTTATGAAAAATCCTCTCCTCATTGCCTTGCTGATGCTGGTGTTGCTGACGGCAACCCGGGCGCAGAAAACCGACAACACCGCCTATAATCTCTCTATGCCCGAACATGATTGGTGTCTTGCGCTTGATGTGCCGTCCCTTGAACTCGTCAATGCGGGGATGAGTCCGAACGGAAATGCACGGAATTGGGAATTCAGAAATGCGAGTAAAAGCATTATTATGACGATTTTTTTCGAAAAAGCGCCGAAGCCGGGAACGTCGGCCGACTGTAGGGACTATTATTTTACCCGTTCAAAGCTTGGTGGTGCGATCGACAAGGGTTCGACGAAGATGTTTACTCACAACGACTTTGAGTGTGTCGAGTATTTCTACGCGGCCGGAGGTCAGCTAACGGATACCAAGAGTCACAACATGTATTTTTCGCGGGATGGATATTGGATTGACATTCATTTCTCGCTTACCAACTATCAGCCCGCCGACTCTGCGAAAGTAGCCGGAATTCTCAAGGGAATTACAGTGGTAAATAATTACAAGGATGCGATTTACGATTGCTTTGGTTATGGTTCGATCTACTATACCGCCGGCAAGTACGACATCGCCACGACCTACTATGCCCGCGCGCTCGAGGCAGAGAAGGTCAAGCACCGCTTAGGGAAGGATATATGGGTTGCTTTGGTTGATAATCTCGGCATGGCATACGCGATGTCGGGCAAGATCGACAAATCGCTCGCCACCTTTGACTATGGCAAAAGTGTCGATCCGACCTACCCGAATTTTCATTATAATACCGCCTGCTGTTATGCCGAAATGGGTGACTTGGACAAGGCAATCGAGAGCTTGGCATTAGCCGGGAAATACAAGAAAAATACCCTTTCCGGCGAGCACACTCCGAATCCACTGACCGACGACTCCTTTAAGAAATACCTCAAGAATGAGAAATTCCTCAAGGCGGTGGAAGAGTATAATAAATAATGGAGTGGGGAAGTTGATAATGATGTGATGATTTTTTTATACACCGTGAGTAGTGTTTTACGATACTACTCACGGTGTTTTTTATGCACTCGCCTACAAGCCAAATATCCAAGCACACCCCGCCCGCACCATCATCGGGCGTGCCTTCCCGCCGCTAAGCATACCATTTATCCCATATTCGAATTGTACAAAAGGTGTACATACGACTCTTCCGAGAAGAAAATCATCAAGGAACAACGGAATGAATTCCGTTGCTACAATTTGGGTCGTTCCTAGCGGAACTCTTTGTGGGATTAATCCATGCAACGGAACAACGGATTTATTCCTCCAACGGAATGAATTCCGTTGCTACAATTTGGGCGTTCCTAACGGAACTTTTTGTTTTTTTTTATTTCAAATCTTCAAAAATATAGCGCTCATCGTATGGTATCCGATATTTATCTAGAAGCTCCACATATTCTGCTTTGAATGTTTGTTTTTTATGATGTGCTTCTTGATTGTTAATGTAATTATAAACCGCATCAATATGGGAGCGGCTGTAGGAAAATACGCCATACCCTTCTTGCCATTCAAATTTCTTCTCTGTTAGTCGATGGTCGTTGATGTACTTTGAGGATATGCCTTTGACTGCTTTCATGACATCAGAAATCGAAGCCACGGGTTTCAATCCGAAAAGGCAATGGATATGATCTTCTACGCCATTAACTAAAATAGCTTTACAACCCGTTTCATTGATAAGATTAGCAAGTACGCTGTGTAAAATTGGTTGCCAGTTTTTCGCAAGTACCGCTTCCCGGTATTTAACTGCAAATACAGTCTGGATATAGACTTGATGATAGGTGTTTGCCATAAAGATGCCTTAATGTTGGTACAAAAAAGTGAATTTAAGGAAATGAAAATATTGAAAAAACGTTGGTAAAACGTTGGGAAAAATACAAAAAAACGTTGGAAAAACGTAAAAAAAAGAGCCATAGGCTCGACCCAAATTGTAGGGCTGGACTTCAGTCCAGTCCAAAAAAAACGAAAAAAAAGAGCCGTAGGCTCGACCAAATTGTAGGGCTGGACTTCAGTCCAGTCCAAAAAAAACGAAAAAAAAGAGCCGTAGGCTCGACCAAATTGTAGGGCTGGACTTCAGTCCAGTCCCAAAAAAACGAAAAAAAGAGCCGTAGGCTCGACCAAATTGTAGAGCTGGACTTCAGTCCAGCGATTACAAGCCAAATATCCAAGCGCACCCCGCCCGCACCATCATCGGGCGTGCCTTCCCGCCGCTAAGCATACCATTTATCCCATATTCGAATTGTGCAAAAGGGGTGAGTACTGACTTTCTGATGAGGATATCATACCGCAAGCCTACTATCAATCCAAGTTGCAAGCTATTCACTTCATTCGTGGCAGCATCCAAATACTGAGCCGTGCGACCGCTATCGGAAGTAGCAATAGTGGATGCACTTGGGAGAATTGCCTTACTTGCTGTGACGCTGTAGGAATGTTCTACATTGAAGATGTAGCTTGTGGTAATTCCGGCATCAAGAAATAGGTGGCTGCCGGGTATTTTAAAATTATATAGCGCATTCAAAGTAAATGCCGATGCTGTCGTGGCAAGGCGATACTTCCCTAGCATTTTTTCGGAAGTGGTTGATAGTACTGTATCCTCGGAAGTATGCAGGAAACTCATCCAACCATACATTAGATCAGCAGAAATAAGTGCTTTGAAAACTTTCACATCTCCGAGTAAATACTCAAGTCGAAGACCGGTAGAATATCCGAATTTTATTTCATTAGATACTTCTGTAAGCGCTTTTCCTGCCATATTATTAGGTTGGTAATTTCTTGTAGAACCAACGGTAACCGAAGTGATAATGCCACCGTATACACGTGGTTTCTTAGGAGGAATAAAACACCCGATATAATCTTCTTCCATTTGATATTCAACGCCCTGCGCCCACGACTCCGCAAATACCCCAACACTCAACCACACAAAAAGGATAGTAACAATCAATTTTTTCATAGAATTAACCCGTAGAATGTGTTTGTTTTGTTCCGGCATGACGCAAATTAACTGCTCCTTGCTGAATAAAAAAATCCGGGTGCTCGCAGCCTTGCATATTGTGCCTGACCTATAACCGGATTTATATATCCATCAATATTACATCCCAAATATCCAAGCACACCCCGCCCGCACCATCATCGGGCGTGCCTGCCCGCCGCTAAGCATACCATTTATTCCATATTCGAATTGTACAAATGGGGTGAGAATTGACTTTCTGATAAGGATATCATACCGCAAGCCTACTATCAATCCAAGTTGCAAGCTATTCACTTCATTCGTGGCAGCATCCAAATACTGAGCCGTCCGACCGCTATCGGAAGTAGCAATAGTGGATGAACTTGGGAGAATTGCTTTGCTTGCTGATACGCTGTAGGCATGTTCTACATTGAAGATGTAGTTCGTCGTAATTCCGGCTGTAATACCAAGATATATTCCAGGTAGAAGATGGGTATAATAGGCATTCAGAGTAAAAGCTGAGGCCGTTGTCGTCAGACTGTACTGCCCGAGCATTTTCTCGGAGGTCGTTGTTAATACGGAATCATGCGCCGAATATATCAACCCCATGCGTCCGAACATTACATCTGCGGTTATAAAGGAGTGGGAATTCCCTGGAATTCCGAGTAAATATTCGAGTCGTGTGCCAAACGAATAACCGATGTGGGTTTCGTGTTCGATCGCGGTGAGCGGATTGCCGTTAAGGTCATTGGGTTGATAGTTTGATAATCGATCCAAATGGATTGCTGAAATAAGACCAATAAAGATGCGTGGCCTTTTAACGCTCAATACACAAGCGCTAATATCATTATCTATTTCATTATCCGAACCCTGCGCCCACGACTCCGCAAATACCCCAACACTCAACCACATAAACAGGATAGTAACAATCAATTTTTTCATAGAATTAACCCACGGAATGTGTTTGTTTTGTTCCGGCATGACGCAAATTAACTGCTCCTTGCTGAATAAACAAATCCGGGGATTAGATTGCAAATATCCACGCACACCCTGCACGAACGATTGTCGGACGTGCCTGACCGCCTTTAAACACTCCATTCAATCCATATTCAAATTGTGCAAATGGCATGAGGACTGACCTTCTGAGAAGGATGTCATAGCGCAGCCCAGCTATAATTCCAAACTGCAATCTATTCACCTCGGCCGATGAAGCATCCGCATACTGCACTGTGCGACCACTATCCGAAGTACTAACAGTTGAAGTACTTGGAAAAATTTCCTTGCTCGCTGTAACTCTGTAGGAATGTTCTACATTGAAGATATAGTTGGTAGAGATTCCGGCGGTAAGCCTGAGAAATGTACTAGGTATTCTAAAATTATAAAGTGCATTTATGGTAAAGGCGGACGCGGCAATCGTAAAGCGATACTGCCCGAGCATTTTCTCCGAGGTCGTTGATGGAAGTGAATCCTGCGCCAAATAGGTATATCCCAGCTCACCAATCATAAAATCTGCTGTAATTGACCCATTGGGATTCTTCACTTTTCCAAGCTGATATTGACAGCGTATTCCGCTGCTAAATCCTATCGTCGTTTCTCCTGATAATTCCGTAAGTGTATTATTATATAGCCCACTTGGCTTGAAATCTTGCAACATTCCATAATTAACTGTTAAAATTCCACCCACATAAACCCTCGAAGGTCTGACCTTACCACAGTCTAATGGATCCAGTTCTTCCTCATCCTCCTCCACACTTGTCGAATCAAACGAAGCCGGAGGAGCAGTAGAGAGTTGAAAAATCTCTCGACTTGCGCTCTTGTCAAACCCCAATGAGCGCGCCGAAACCTGCGCCCACAACTCCGAATACACCCCAACACTCAACCACACAAACAGGATAGTAACAATCAATTTTTTCATAGAATTACCTCCACATTAATTATTTATTCCGTTCGCCACACTGTACTGTAACTACTCCTTGCTGAATAAAAAAATCGGGTACCGGTGCCATGCACATTGTGCCTGACCTCCGATACCCGAATACCACTATCATCTTAGAATGCGAAGATAATCGAGAATCCCGCCCGCACCATCATCGGACGTTCCTTCCCGCCGCTCAGAATACCATTCAAGCCATATTCGAATTGTGCAAATGGCGTCAGCGCGGCTCTTCCGAGGAGAATATCATAGCTCAAGCCGACAACTATTCCAAGTTGCAATCTATTTATGTCATTCGTTGCAGCATCGACATACTGCACCGTACGACCGCTGTCAGAAGTGCCAATGCTTGATGCACTTGGAAGGATTGCCTTGTCCGCCGTCACGCTGTAGGAATGTTCTATGTTGAAGAGATAGTTAGTGCTCAATCCTGCAGTTACACCGAGGAATGTTCCGGGTATCCAATGAGTATATTGCGCATTGAGCGTAAAAGCCGATGCCGTTGTCGTCAGCTGATACTTTCCGGGTATCTTCCCAAATGCCATCGATTGCACCGAATCTTGTGCTGAATACCCGAAGCCCAATCGTCCGAACATCACATCGGCGGTGATAAAGGATTTGGAATTCTTCACATCACCAAGTAAATACACAAGCCGAATACCGGTCGAATAGCCAATTTTCGTGTCATGCGAGATGCCGGTAAGTGCATTGCCGGTCAGACCATTGGGTTCGTACTTCCCAAGCGAACCAAACGTCAGCGCCGTGATAATTCCACCATAAATGCGTGGCTTTTTCTTGCCGGGATTGAGTGGGTCGGCATTATCATCAATACTATCATAACTACCTGAGTATTCAGTAATTGACGGAGTCATTTGTATGCCGCTATTCCCACTGCTTACTTGATCGGTGATATCCGTGCCTTGTACGCGAAGATTTGCCTCCGTCGATCGCGAACCACGAATAGAAATACCTCCTTGCGGCACAGCTTCACTGAGTCCATTCTGAACGGAAATACTATCTCCTGATGCTACTTGCAGGGATGAAGTATCTTTCAATATCGGAGCGGCAGCTGCGACCGCCGGACGAGGTTCTTTCACACGCGAATCTTTGGTCCCTTTTTTCGATGCTGAGGATTTTCCCGGCTTGAGCGCGTCCGCATCTTGATAGTCTGGCGCGAGTTCTTTTTGTAATCGTTGGAGCTGTTCCCTCAATTTTTTCTCGCCTTGAGTAGAATAATCGAGAGAATCCGTACTAAATGGATCTCGACACAATCGTCGGACATATTTTTTACTTTCTTTCGCAGTCGTCGGCGTTTGTTTTGCTCCTTTGCCGGATGTTTTGCCTTTTGCAGCTTTTTGTGGTGTGGACCAATACTCTCCGCGCAGAGTATCGAGTCCGCCGAAACCAATGCCAGAGCCACCATTTAAAACCTTTGAATTACTTGAAGTTGAATGCGTCTCCGATATATCGCCGGCTGAATTTTTACTCGTTGAATCCGTTGAAATCCATCGGCGGGGTCTTTTAAGTTTCTCCTTAAGTTTCTCTGTAACATCTAATACTGTATCCGAATCAATCTTCTTACTCGCCGTAGAAGCGCGGGCTGTATCCCGAGGCGGCACTATCTTCCGCACTGCCACCACCGGCGTGAGTGAATCAATCGCAACAAAGGATGTATAGCGGGTGAGTAAATTATACTGTAAACCGATATTGGTGATGATTTTACGTTCTTCGTCGGTCGGCATTTGATTGCTTCCATCCTCAATCATCATGATCTTATTCCGCGCCCAGAGATATTTCAGGGCGCTGTGGGCGGCTATCATCGGGAGCGCTCCGATATTCATCGAAATATCAATCGTACTGTCGGCCGTCGTGCCGGTGAGCGTGACGGTGCCGTACGGTTTGCCGCGCCATTTACCAAACACAATCACAGGACGCTGCGCCGTGACGTCGGGAATACTCGCCGGCTCCACATCATACACATCCAGGTTCCCGTAATCAACTTTGATTTTTGTGAGTACCGGCGCCTCGATATAATGCTTGAATTTATCGGCCATTGACGTTGCTTCATTCATGTTCGTAATAATCATCGGGTCAGCATTGCCGGCACGGGCGAGACCCTCCATCAGATAGCGATTGACCGATTGACCGATACCAAAGGCATAGATATTCGCCTTGTTTAAATTCTCCCGCACGAGCTTAAATGCTTCACGCTCAATACTTACATAACCATCGGTAATTACTACAAATGACCGCGAACAGTTCTCATCGGACGGCATCGCAAGGGCGCGCTTGAGAGCAGGGAGTAATTCCGTGCCGCCGCCGTATTGAGAATTATTGGACAAAAACGAGAGTCCACGAAGCACATTCGACTTCGTCGCTTCAACGGATGAATTTGCAAACACATCCGAACCTCCGGAGAAGGTCATGATATTGAATTTATCCTGCGGACGAAGCGTCGTAAGAAGGTTCTTCATCAAGTGGTTGGCAATATTGAGAGGTTCGCCATTCATCGAACCGCTCACATCAACAATAAACACAAATTCCCGTGGCAGAATCGATGGAATTTCTACATTGCGCGGTGGCTGTGCCATGAGCATGAAGTAGTTTTCGGTCTCGCCTTTGTAGAGCAGCAGTCCGGACTCAATTGCCCGTCCGGTGAGTGAATACCGCAGCACGAAGTCACGATTCTGTTTTAAAGAATCTTTCGGCGAAATCCCTACTCTGCTATGACTTACCAGATTCATTTTAACATTTTTCTTCGTATATACATTCCCGTTATCCACGTCCAAGTCATGCGACGGACTGTAGATACTTTTGAGCAGCATGCCGGTCGCGAGGCGGAGAGAAATGGAGAATTTCCCGGGAATTTCGGTTGGTAATTCTTTACCGGAAAGTGCGGCATCGACTTCCGATTGTACAGCGCCCACATAGCGCGGCGCGACGACAGCCGGATACACAAATTCATACACATTTTCCGAGAGGTAAATCGCTTCTGTATAACGCATATCGATCACTATCGAGTCACCCGGACGGACATTGGCCACATTCATGCGGAATATATTCGGCTTGAGCATTTCGAGGAGAGAGGCGGAACGTCCCTGCGATTTCGCGGCGGTGTATTCGCGGCGCGCCTGTTCTTTTTCGCGGATGACCGAACGGATAATATGATTGCCGACGGTCATCGTCATGGCATAGACAGCGGCGCGGGTCGAGCCGGGAAACACATACACTGCTTCGATCGGCTTTGTACCATGATTAACATATACTTGGCGAATATTGACATCGGCAATGACGCCTACAATTGCGCCCGTGACGGTGGTCGAGGCGAGCTCCACGTCTTGTGCGTTTCCTTTTTGTACCAGAAGGCGTGGAGAGCCGCTCCAGTCTTCACCGTTATTTGGGCTAATTGATTGATTATATTGGGCAGTAGCAGTGATGGCGCAAAAAAGCATTCCAACGAGTAATAGTAGATTTTTCATAGTGGTTCCTTCCTTAATTTTCAATAATTAACCGTTGAATTGCCTGTTCGCCGCGGTCGGTCTGCATCGTCACGAGATACATTCCGCTCGACAATTGCCCTACATTCACCGAAATTTCGTGCCCGCTTCCGGCGGAAATTCTATCAGCCGTGGCAAGCGTCGCGATGAAGCGTCCGCTGAAGTCATAGAGCGCCACACTCACACTCCGTGATGCCGAGAGTGAATAGAAAATCGTGGCACGTTCGCGGGCGGGGTTGGGTCCGATGCTACTAATACTAATCGCACCACTTTGAGCGCGCGCGACTTCGGTGTAGGTGTATCCTCCCGTTTCGCGGGGTGCAAGCGGCTCTTCTATTATGACGGGTTCGATCGGCGGCTTGGGTTTTTCAATTTTCTCAATTGATTTAACTTCTTGCTGAATCTGCTCTTGGTAGCGTTCAGGTAATTGCGCAATAAACTTCGGCGATGGGTAGAACCAATAGATAATCTCGGCGGCGGCGTTCTGCGTCTTATCACCAAGCGTCACGCGCACGGGAATTAACTTGCTGATAAGCGGGAATGTGGAGAGATTTTTTTTCTCCGCCGGCGCATCGGAATAGAGGTCGAAGAGTCCGGCAATTTCCTTGTGGAATTCCTGCGGCACATTCTCCGCATCCTGCGCGCTGCCGAAAAAGTGCGCCTGTGATTTCCGCACGCCGGACGGGTCAACGCTTTGGTGGGTAATCACGAGTGGATAGAGCGCGCTCTGCGAAGTACCGGCTTTGACAACTTTCGACTGCATGGTATAGAGGTCTGCCTGCACGGCAAGCGTAAGCTCGCCATAGCCGTCGGATGCCTGCTGTCCGCCTAATTTTTCGATAACGGTTTGGATATTTTTAGGGTTGAATTTCATTTCCACCCGTTGATTCGGTTGATTACTCATAAATGCCATGAGGGAGGATGGATTAGCATACTCGACGCCCAATTTTGCCGTAAGAGAATAGCCGGTATCGGTAGCGGTAATTCCGAGCGTTTGAAGTTCGTCTCGGGTTAACTCAAGTGCATGTATTCCTTCGATTTGCGATGGTGTAGGTATAAGTATTGTTTCAGTAGCCGAACGCTCATTTTGAGCGACTTGCGGCGTAGTAGTATCGTTTTTGACTGTAGAATTTTCTACAGATTGGCTGATTGCATGTGGTTGATTGGTTGTATCAACGGTTCGGGGTGCCGTGCTTGTCTGCATAAAATAGGCAGTAGCACCGGCGGCGAGGATGAGAATTCCCGGTATCATAATTTTCCACCTTTGGGTTGTAGGTTTGTGAGGAAAAGGCGATGGCGTATCGCTACTTTCGATTAAAGCCCGGAGCTCTTCTTCCGTCCAAAGTGGGGCGCCGCTTTTAAACGAACCTACTTTGTTAAAGAGCGATTGAAGAGAGGTTTTCATGGGTTTATTATACTGTAATGAGATATGTTGTATGCGTTTATGATTGCTATGTTAATGAACGTACCGACCAAACTCCCCTCTCGGGAGAGGATAATCGACCAAGCTCCCCTCTCGGGAGGGGATAAAGGGGTGGGTTCGCGCTTGCTTGCTAAATGCCAGCCAATTCTTCACCCGAAGACTCACTCCGAAAGACAGGCAACATTACTCCTCCTCAACCACCGCCGTTTTCTTCTCCACACCCAGCAGTTGCGCAAGCTTGCGCTTAGCGCGGAAGATGCGGACTTTCACGCCCGAGACGGTGCCGCCCTGAATTTTCTGAATTTCCTTGTGACTGAGTCCGGTAATTTCTGCTAATACAACGGCTTCGCGCTGTTCAGTCGGGAGCTTGTCGAGCGCTTCATAGAGGAATTGCACGTCGAGAGCAACATCCGGCTGTGTGAAATTATCGAAGAGTTCTTCGACTTGTTCTTCTGTTGCGGGCTCCTCCTGCCGGCGCCGGCTTCGCTTTTGTGACACTCGTGAAGCGATTGTGAAGAGGAATCCGAGGAAGGCCTCATCCGAACGAAGCTGCTCGAGATGTTCGTAGGCGAGGAGAACAGTCTCTCCGACGATATCTTTTGCGTCGTCACGGTTTTTGGTCATTGTGAGGGCAAATCTTTCCAAGCGTTTGTAGAGCGGACGCAGCAGGAGCATAAAGCGATCCTGCTTTGCGCGGTGCGCCGCATCGTGAGAACTATGGAAAGGGTTGCCGGTATTCATGATATAATCAGTTAATTAATTGTAGAACGCGTTCACAGTCAGTATGAGACGTGAGGTGAGGAATGGTTACATTTAGTCGTAAGTCTGTAAGTCTGCAAGTCGTAAGTCTGTAAGTCAAAAGCCTGTAAGTCTATAATTCATAAGTCTATAAGTCTGAAAATTATTCTTCGAAAATTTCTTTGGCCTCTCCATTTCATTCGGGCGATGTGCGCAATCACACCATAGCCCATGGATTTATCCATGGGAAGGAGAAGAGAGGAAAATCTTACTCACATAGCCCATGGATTCATCCATGGGCTATGTGAGGCGAGGAAATCAAACCATATCCCATGGATTGATCCATAGGAATGAGACGAGATGAAAATCATAATTATAGCCCACGGTTTCAACCGTGGGAAATCTAGAACCCATAGATTCATCAATGGAAATATATATCCCATGGTTTCATCCATAGAAATATCAAGCCCATGGATTCATCCATGGGCTTGATAAATCAGGAAATTATCATCCTACAAACCATAGCCCATGGTTTTAACCATGGGCTACATCATCACCTAGCCCATGGTGTTAACCATGGGCTACATCATCACCTAGCCCATGGTTTTAACCATGGGCTACATCATCACCTAGCCCATGGTGTTAACCATGGGCTACATCATCACCTAGCCCATGGTGTTAACCATGGGCTAGATCATCGCATTCTCACGCACTCTTCTTCTTCCACCCATCCGGATACATGGTCGTAGCAATTGCCGCAATGAGGAGGATATTAAATTCCATTCCGTTCTTACCGCCGCCGACGACATACCATCCTTCTTTGCCGTGCACCATGACAATTCCCATCACGAGAATTCCAATCGTAATAAATCCGAGCGTACGCAGATACTTACCGGTCAGCACACTGAACGCTGCAGCTATATGCGAGAGCTTAATCGCCCAGGCAAGCGGCACACCAAACGGCGCAAAACCTTGAGCATTGAGATAGAAATTCCCGAAATTATTAATTCCATTATCGAATATTCCGGGCACGCTGTGCATTAGGAGCATCACGGCGACCGTGAGGCGGAGCAGGAAGAGAGGATGGGATGTGTTCATTGGGTATTTTTGGGGTTAATAAATTGATAGATTAATTAATTACGAAGGAGAATTTAACTGTGCTTTTCCGCGTACAAAGTGAGAAATGTACAACCATACGACACCTCACTCCACCTCCTCACTTCAACTCCTCCAACAGCACCATTTTCTTAATAATCACCATCTGCCCCAAATGATAATGCGCGTGCTCGATAATTCCATGGATATTCCGGAAGTACGAGCCGTATTTTTCATCATCAAAATCCTCGCTGAAGATGCTGTCAGGCAGCGTTTCGAGCAAACGTGCGAAATGCTCGGCATCGGCATACGTACGCTCGACAAAATTCACCCAATCGTCCTGCGAGGCGATCGGCGGATGGTCAAAACTATGCTTGTCATTCCCGACAAGCGGCTCGCCTTGCAACACTTTAAGCGCCACCACCACAAAATAATGAATGTGATAGGTGAGCGTTGCAATCGTATTACACGCATAGACTTGCTTCGTCGCCTGCTGCCAGGTCAGCCCCGCGAGCGTGTCACGGAGATTGACACAAGTCCAATTCCCGCCGAAATGAATTTCTCTGAAATGTTTGGCTGCCTGCGAGCCGAGAAAGGAGGAGTTTTCCATAGAATAGAATGATTGGTAATTGATTGTAATTACGGTAATTACGTCCGTTGTTGAACCTCTGTTTTTATAATTTCCAATGTCGTCTGCCAGTAGAATTCCAGATGCTTGAATATCACGAGCGTCGGGAAATTCGTAATCCGGAGCGTGAGGACTGTGCCCGCGTCGCGTGGATGGAGCGTAAACTCAAGAATCGAGTAATTCTCCGGCGTGTCGGGTAGGTGCGAGAGCGAATTCAGCTGACTGTACGCGAGCTTCACGCTCGGCTCAAAATGCAGAATATATCCTTTATTTTCAAAGAGTACATGATGAAACCCTTTGATAACAATTTCACTACCCACCTGCCAATCGGTGTAGATTTCGAGCTGCATTTCCGGTTCGCCCATCCATTGCTTCATGCGCTCGGGTTCGGTCAGCGCGCGCCATACTTCCTCCGGTGGGGCGGTGATGTGAACCGTTTTTTCGATGAGCATGGGCGGGGAATATTCCATTGTAGTATTCTAAAAAATTATCTCGTAACAATCAATCGCAGCGCGCAGGTAAAGCTCGGCATCGTGCGGAAATGTCCGTATTTTTTGTCCCATTCGCCGCTGCTGAGTTCGGCTGCAAGTGCTTCGACGAGGCGGTCTTCGACGCCGTCCGGCAGAAAACCCCATGCCGATTGCGCCCGGCGAACATCATTATTCAAAAATGCTTCGGGTCTCCCGTAGAATGCTTCCTGAAATCCATCGACGCAGTCAAGCGGAATAGGAATCGGTATCACTTCACACGCGCCGCCAAGCGCCTGCACAATCCGTTCAATCGTCGGATAGCGCGCTTTCTCAACCTCAATTAATTCAGGGAAATACTGCGCATTCCAGAAATTATCGAGCGCCTCCGGGTCAAAGGTCATGATAATCACCGCTCCGTGTGTCACACGGCGCACTTCCCGCAACCCGCGCTCGATATCCGGCCAATGATGCACCGTCACCATCGCCATCGCCGCATCGAATGCACCATCATCAAAAGGCAAGGCATCAGCTTTTGCGTTGATTGCCGGCACCTTTCCACGGGCAAGCCGCTGCGCGCGCATGACTGCGGAGGGTTCGACGGCTACGACATAGCGGTCATCAGGTTCGTACGAACCCGCCCCTGCACCGACATTGAGCACTGTTCTCGCACTACCAAGAGCCCTGTGAACATAGTCAGCAATTCTCGGGTCCGTCTGCCGATGCCCGGAATAGGTCTGTCCGTGGGAATCATAGTCAAATGCAGGGTTTTCAATTTTCATGGGATGTGGTTGTATTTCATAATGGTAGATAATTCAGGTACTACGTCGGCACCAAGTCAAGTTTCTATTCAATTCCCCGGTGAAGGAGCTCATATTCACTATATAATGTATCACAAACTGTCTGGTCGGAGAGATACCGCCCTGCATTAAATTGCGTTCTAAAATATGCATACAGATCATCGTACGTATTGCCGAAAATTTCTGTCCATGCTTGATCCTGATGCTCTCGCAAGGTACATTTTTTCGCAGAAATCAGGATGAGTATATATCCTCCCGGCTTGTTTTTTCTACGATTTTTCCAAACCATCAAGCCAATGTCAATGGTATCTTCATTCACCGAAATAATCTGTTCGTAGAGATATTCATGCACTTTTGTTGGTGCAATCTGGTGAATAGTGCCGTCCTCATCTATCGTATTATACGTGACATTCGTTATTTCAAATTCGATCTCAATGGGAAATACCAGTTTATCGTGGTCGATTTTCAACCCGTTCCTCGCGACCACCACATCGGAAAAAACATGAGTTGTAAAATCATTAAGTCTTATTGAAAATTTACCCTTCGTTAACTTAGTAGAGATAAACCAACTATCGTGAAGCAAACCCCAATATTTATGGTAGAGTCCGAGGCGGGGCGCACATTCCTCAACCAATTTCTGGTAATAATTGTCTGTTTGCCGGTCAATTTCAACATCAACCACCTGATATGCTAATAGTGGTGCAAGTTTTTGAATGGTAAGAGACATACATTTACATAATTTTAAAAATACCGCTAAAAATTCTCACTCCTTCTTCCCCTTAAACGCTGCAAAGAGTGCCATACAGTGTCCGTGCCCGAGTTCAAAATCATGCTTTAGCCAAGCGACAATTTCACCGGCTTTGACGCCTTCTTTGAGAGTGCCGCTATGGAGAAAACCCTTGCTTTCGGCGAGCTGTTTGAATTCCGGGAGACTCTTCCCGGTCTTGGCTTGAATATTATCGATATATGCTTGAAATGACATAGAAGTACCACTGTTAATTTTATACTAATTATTTCTTTTTTACTGCTTTACGTGCATTTTCCTGCACCTTGAATTCGACAATTCGTTCGATTAATTCGAGCGGTAGCGGTTCGTCCAAAGGTAATTGCACCGAACCTTTCCCCTGCTTGTACTTTGAGAGTTCACCGGCGAAGGCGGAGTGTCCGGAAGGTGTAGCATACAAGCCGATATGATGCGCAAAAGCACCAAAATACACGAGTGGCTTGCCATGCGTTTTGTAGGCGGGCATGCCATAGCTGATGCTCTCGACTGCGTCCGAGGCGCCGTTTTTGATAATCGTTCGAATCTGCGTCAGCTTTTGCTGAATTTCCGGTGGGAAGGAAAGGATGTAGTCATCGACGGTGGTAATTGATGTGTTCATTCTTTGAGATATTTAAAGTTTTGAATATAATGAGCTTCCAATATAAGCAATTGGCGAAACTACGGATTTACTTTAATCTGAACAAATCTTGTAGGTGCTAATGGCACGCTGATGCCGCTGATGATTATGATTTTCACTGATACATCTTCGTTAATCTTTGCAATACAATGGCACGCTGATGCCGCTGATGATTATGATTTTCGCTGATACATCTTCATAACAGTGTTTTTATGCGTGCCAATCTTACCGCCGGTGCGCCATCGTAATTCCCCAAAAAAACGTAGTTTTGCACTTCATAATTACTCCCGCAACTGATTCTCAATTCTGCTGCATTTATGCTTGTACGCTCTCTCCTCTCGGCCGCATCGATACTTGTGTTCGCTGCTGTTCTCTTTGCCTGCACTACCAAGCCATCAGCGCCGACGGCGCCACCTCAAAACGGTACAGTCAATGATACGCTCTATGTACCGCTCAAGCCCGAGTGGACGGGATTTAATCAGCCGTCGGATATATTTATCGGACGTGAACCTTTTATTTATATAGCAGATACAGAGAATGACCGTGTAGCAATGCTCGATGTGTCGGGTAATCTCGTCGGCTATTCACCACGTATTCGGAGGCCGATTGCCATCGGTCAGGATGGTCTCTTCGATCTGCTCGTCTGCGGAGAAATTGACACGGTCATTAATGGTAATCAAGCCACGCTCGGTGCGGTGTATCGCATCAAGCTGCGGAATGCGAAGCATGATATAGCGCAGGCGCCGATGTCGCTTGCCTATATCGAACCCGGTAATCCTTCCCGCCGCTTTACCGGTATCACGGTTCTGCCGGGGAATGTGTATTTGCTTACGCGTGTCGGACCCAATAATTCCTCGCCGATTGACCCCGATAATGCCGTCATACAAATTTCAGCAGCCGATAAATTTATGAGTCCGATTGCAGGGCTCGTGCCGAAGGGAAATGCGTTTAATTCCATCTCAGGACTGAGCAGTATTTCGACGCTGAGCGAACGTTCGCAGGATTTTATTTTCACCCAGACGGGCAGCGATATGCAGTTCAAAGTACAATGGCTTACCTTCACGAGCGGTGAGCAGTCGGCATGGGTGCAAAAGGTGATTCCGCCGACAAGCGACGGCAGCTTATTTGCCGTCGGCCGCTTCAGCCGCCCGGAAGATGTGACGACCGATAATTTTGGGAATATTTATGTCATCGACGCCGCCAAAGACTCGCTCCTGAAATTCACTTCCCAAGGAATTCCCATGCACTCGTTCGGTGGCCCAGGCAAAGGTGAACGCCAGTTCAGCGGTCCCAAAGGAGTCGCATGGTACGACAAAACACTCTACGTCGCCGACACGAAAAATAATAGAATTGTGCGCTTTCGGCTCTCGACGGAGCAGTGAGGGGATGTATAGTCGTAAGTTGTTAAGTTGTAAGTCGGTAAGTTGTAAGTCGGTAAGTCGTAAGTTGTATGTCGGTAAGTCGGTAAGTTGTAAGTCGGTAAGTCGTAAGTCGGTAAGTCGTAAATCGGTAAGTCGTAAGTCGGTAAGTCGTAAGTCGGTAAGTCGGTAAGTGATAGTCTGAAAATATAGTGAATCTGGCGAGAGTCTTTTCAGTCCCTTTTGTCCCTTCTGTCCATTCAGTCCCTTTTGTCCATTCAGCCCCTTCTGTCCCTTTTGTCCCTTCTGTCCCTTTTGTCCCTTCTGTCCCTTCTGTCCCTTCTGTCCCCCCTCCACCCCTAAAAAAAAAACTCTCACACCCTACACAGCGCTGCAATCGCTGCTGTCTCGGCGCGCAGCCGGCGTTCACCAAGATAGAACCGCACTGTGCGGCTGTCAGCGCGCAATACAGCGAGTTCTTTTGGGGAGAATCCTCCCTCCGTGCCGATAAATACGAGCGTGCTCGCTTCGTGTGTATCACCTTTCGATTCACTGCCTTCCATGTCTGCGAGAATGATGTTACTCCAATTATTTGAATTGTTGAGTACGTCCTCCACCTTCATCGGAGGATGAATTACCGGCACGCGCGAACGCTTGCATTGTTTAACGGCGGCAATAGCTTTTGCCTGCAGGCGCTCAAGCGCTAGCGTCTTTTTTTGAGAAAATTCACAGGCGAGCGGATAAAAATCCGTGACACCGAGTTCGGTGGCTTTTTCGAGGGCGAATTCCATCCGCTCACGACTCTCCAAAATCCCGATTGCTAGCCCCACCCTTCGAGTATCCTCGCCGTAATTCGGGAGTAATTCTTCAATGCGTAACCTGCCTTCCTGCTTGGAGATATGTGTGAGGATAGCTTTTGCGCAGAGACCTGCGCCGTTCGTGAGAAGGATACGTTCACCGGCGCGGAGGCGGAGAGCCCAGAGGTGGCGGAATTCTTCACCGCTGATCGTGAGCGAGGTAGTTTCAGACGTTAATTCGGGCTCGTAGAGACATTCCATGATGTTTTCTTTAATCGGGTTGGACGGCAATGGGTGCCCGCAGGCGACGGCTTGGAGTATGCAGAACCGAACCCAACAATTATCTTTACACTATTCAGAAGTACTTTTGGGCAAAAATACGTAAATTGAGTGGGAATAGGGTGGCGCGCTACCGATGAAAAAAATTTGAAACACTACCCGAGAAATTTCATAGTGGCGTTCACATTTTTCAATTTTTGAGGAACATTATGCTTTCTATCAATTCTCTGTCGAAGACATTTCGGGGTGGAATCAAAGCCGTGGAGAATTTATCATTCTCCGTACAGCCATCGCGAATATGCGGAATTTTGGGGCCGAACGGTGCGGGTAAGACAACGACTATCCGCATGATTTTAAATATCATAGAACCGGACATGGGTTCGATAACGCTCGGTGGCGAGCCGATCACCGAGGCGAGTAAGAACTCCCTCGGATACCTGCCCGAAGAACGTGGTCTCTACAAAAAAAGTACCATTGAAAATACCCTCCTGTATTTTGCCTCTCTCAAGGAAATCCCCCCGGCGCAGGCGCGCAAGCTCATCAATCCGTGGCTCGAACGCTTTAATTTGGGCGGTATGGGCAAGCGGAAAGTCGAGGAACTCTCCAAAGGGAATCAGCAGAAAGTACAGTTTATCGCAGCCGTGCTGCATAATCCGGACTTGCTGATTTTGGACGAACCGTTCTCCGGTCTCGACCCGCTGAACCAATTGCTGTTTAAGGATGTGGTGCTTGACCTTCGTAAGCAGGGCAAGGCGATTATATTCTGCACGCATCAATTGGAGTCAGCCGAGACGATTTGCGATGATATCCTGCTGATGAATAAGGGACATGCAATTCTCAACGGAACACTCGAATCAATCAAACAGCAATTTACGCGGCAGACATTGGTGGTGGAATTTGACGGTAGTGGTGAATTTATTCAGAGCGTACCTTGTGTGAATAAGGCACAAGTGAGTGCAGGCAAGGCAGAAGTCGAACTCAATCAAGGATATACGTCCAATGACTTGCTCACGGAAATGCTGCCCCGCGTTCTGGTACGTTCCCTCGAAAAGGCCACGCCGTCGCTCCTGTCGATCTTTACGTCCGTCGTGGGAGCCGAAAATTTAACGTCCGAATTTCTCTCACAAATTCCGAATGAATCCAAATGAAAATCAATAAATTACTCATGGTAGCGCGGTGGGAATTTACCGAAAAAATTCGTACAAAAGCATTCCTGGTGGCGCTCTTCGTAACGCCGCTGATTACAATGGTTTTCAGCGTGCTGCCCACGCTCCTTGCAACCAAAGAATCGGTGGAAACCAAGAGCTTTGCCTTCTATGACGGTACCGGACAATTACTCAAGCCGGCGCAGGAATTATTGAACAAAAAGCACAAGCTCTCGTCCGGACAGCCAATGTATCAGCTCGTGCCCACTACGACGGATGCAAAAGTCGAGAAAATTGTCGAAGACTATAAAAAACGTGTGTTAAATGAAGAATTTACAGGAATATTCGTAGCGCCGGCCGGCATCGAAAAAGACCGCAAACTCACGTATTACAGTCCGAATGTGGCAAATCTTCGCGAAATCGAACGTGTTGGCAGCGCCATCGAAAATGTGATTATCGAGTCGCAGCTCAAGAAAAACAACGTCGATATCGAAAAATACCGGGAAATCAGCAAGTCGGTGGACACGGATCTTATCAAAATCACGAAGGACGGTAAAAACGAAGAATCCGACTTTCTCAAGCAGTTCATGGGCGCGTATGCGTCGCTCTTCTTAATTATCATTTTAATTACCACGACCGGTCAGGCGCTTGTGCGCAGCTTGCTGGAGGAGAAGAATAATCGTATCATGGAAGTAATTCTCTCGTCGTGTTCGGCAAAGGAATTGATGTTTGGTAAGTTGCTTGGATTAGGCGGGTTAGGATTAGTTCAGGGAGGAGTCTGGGGGATTCTCGGTGTCGGCGCGGCCACGTATTTCAATACCGGTTTTGCGATTGCGAATCTGCCGATTATTCTTCTTTATGCGATTCTCGGGTATCTATTTTATGCATCGCTGATGATTGGGATTGGCTCGACTGCCACGACCGAACAGGAAGCGCAGAACATTACGGGGTATATTATCATGCTGTCTGTCATGCCGTTTATGTTTATCATGGCATTGCTCGAGAATCCGAACGGCACGCTCGCGAAAGTGCTGAGCTATATTCCGTTCCTCACGCCGTCGATTATGACGTTCCGCATATCGGTGCAAACGCCGGAATTGTGGGAAATTCTCCTCTCGATTGTTGAGATGGTGATAGCCATCTCGGTAGTTATCTATCTTTCATCCAAAGTATTTACGGTGGGAATTCTTTCGTATGGCAAGCGCCTCACCTTAGCCGAAGTATGGCATTTGATGAAGTCACGCGGATAAGCAAGAATGTATCCGCTGCCCGTTACCATGATAATCGTATGATTAATGTGTTTTGACTCGAGACGGCTTCGGATACCATCGTATAAGCTACAGAGCCCATAGTTTTTGAAAACTATGGGCTCTTTTCATTGATATTGTGTGGGTTACCGGCAGAGTACTATTTGCCGGACCAGGCATGTGCCGCCGTAGGTCATACGCACGACATATACGCCGCTCGGCAGATGCGCGACCTCAATATCCGCTTTACCGGTTTCGACCTGTCGTTCTAGGACTTGCATCCCCATGGAATTGAACATATGCAGCATGATATCGCCTCGTCCGCCTGTAAGACGGATATAATCCGAAGCAGGATTAGGTACCAGGGTGACTGCAGGGTACGTGTCGGTCGGCATTTCCTCTACATCATCGGGCAGCAAATCAACCGTTACACTTGTATCGGCACCGCATTCTCCGCGGACAATTACCCGATAGCGTCCATTATTGCCGGCATTGAAGGAGGGAATAATATAGTCCGGTAAGGTAGCATTAAGAATTTTATATCCATCTTGCTGCCATTCGTAGCTCAGATTACGTCCTATCGCAGACACCTTAAATGTAAAGGGCTTGCCGAGAGTTCCTACACCGCTTTGGGGCTGAAGGATAATTTCCGGCTTCGGCTTTACACTCAGGGTCGCCTCCTGACTCATTACCGGCTGGCAGCCACTATTGACCTCGACCCGATATTTTCCGCGCTGATTGAGTCGGGTGGCGGGAAGTACGAGACTGTCACGGGTTTCATTTTTTACTTCCAAATCATTAAAAAACCATCGGTAGGTCAGATTGGCGCCGGTGCTTTTCACCCGCAGGACAGCCCGTGTGCCCTGGCAGACAGAATCACTTTGGGGCTGAAGGGTAATTTCCGGTAGTGCACTGATTATAAAGGAAGTTTGCATTTCATCGCGAAGACCGGATGGTGTATGTCGCACGCGAATTTTATAGGTATTACCCGGCGGAAGGTCGCCCGGCATTTTCCACGAATAGCTTGTGCCGCTTATCGCAGAGGCGATAGTTGTCCAGGTAATTCCTCCGTCTGCAGAGAGTTCTATATCGATTGTTTCATTGGATAAGAGCCCGTCACTCTTGACCCAGACGATGGAAATTGTCGAGCCCGGACAATAGGTAGTAGCTGTATTGGGTGAGCTGAGGATGAGCGAACCGAATGCAATTTTGGAGATAAATCCGTCCCGTGAGCCGGAGAGGGTACGCTGATAGGAGTCTTTGAGTACCGGCATGTCGGGTGAGGATGTATAGCCGGCAAAGAACACATCCCCGCGCGGCGTGGCAGCCAGTGTTTGCACGCGATCGGCACCTAAGCCGAGTCCGCCGAAATAGGTTGAGTATGTGAGACTGCCGATAGTAGCCGGGAGGCGGCAGACGAACCCGTCGGAAGCACCGCCAAGATTGCTCTTTTCGGGTGAGGGAATGCCGGCTCCCATGGCTAGGGGGAAATTCGGCGAGGAGGTGGTGCCGCCGACAAAAATTTCACTTGTTGTTGTGTTATACGCAAGTCCAAGAACAGATTCATTACCACTGCCGCCAAACATATACGATGCAGCAAGGGTATTTCCACTGGAATTTAATTTTGAGACAAAGCAATCGGTTCCGCCACTCGTCTGCGTACTGCCGGAGGAGGGGAATCCTTTGTTACCTGCGCCGCCCTCCGTCTCGCCGGCGACGATGACATCTCCTGACGGCAGAAGAGTGACCGAAAGTACACGATCATTTTTTGCGTCGCCGATATAGGTTAGAAAATGCTTGCCGAACTCAGCCAATGTGCCCGCGCCGGACATCTTTCCGACGAAACCGTCATAGAAATTACCGGTATTGAATTTACCGTTATAACAATACACCGCTGAGAATCCCGCGGGATAGGTTTTCTGTAAGCCGCCATTGGTTTCTCCACCGAAGCAAATGACTGTGCCTCCCGGATCGCAGTCGATGGCATTTACTCGGTCATCTCCTGTGCCGCCGAGATAGGTGGAGAAGTCTATACCGATGCCGGTTGGTCGCAGGCGCGTTATGAATCCATCATACTTTCCTCCGGTAGCGACCTGATAGGTACTTGCACCATTGGTCGGAAAATTCGTGGAATTTGTTTCCCCGCAGAGAGTAGCTTTGCCCGTAGCATCGACGCAGATTCCCAGAGCCCGGTCGTCCTTGGTACCGCCGATATAGGTCGAGTATTGCAGGATGCTGCCGTTGCTGCTGAGTCGTGCTGCAAATGCATCTATCCCTCCGATATATATCGGCTTCCATACACCGTCGGTAGTAGGAAAATTCGATGATGATGTCTCGCCGGCAATATAAATTCCCCCACTGACGACATCTATTGCAATACCATTGGGCTTGTCTTCCGAGCCGCCGCCGAGATAAGTGGCAAAGAGCATCTTGGAGAGTGTTTTATCAAATTTAGCGACAAAGACATCGGTAAGGCCGTGAGCGGTCAGATCATACGAACCCTTGACCGTCGGGAAATTCGGCGAGTCGGTGACGCCTGTCACGACTACATTGCCTGCCGTATCGACTTTCATTGCCGTCACTTCATCGATGCCCGATCCCCCGAGATACGTTGAATAGACGAGCGGATCGATGACGAGCTGCCGCTCCCGGTCATAGGTATCGACGGCAAATTTTACCTCATCACCATGCTGCTCGAAGCTACAGCGCACCTGCACTTGTCGTCCATTAATGATTTGATATGCGTAGATATTACCATTGACGACACTACCGAGCACGGTAGAGAGCTCCACACCATTTTTATTACTGACATTCACCGCATCGGCGCCGGTGAAGCGCAGGGTAATATCTTCGGGTCTTCCACCGGGATGGATAATAAAATCATAGCGTGGCTTACCGTCCTGCAATGTATAGACAGCATCAATTCCACGATAAATATCAGAACATACCACCTTGCCGAATGCCGGTATATTCGTTCGCCATGCGCGGGGCTGATTACCCATAAAATAATTCCGTGTGCCTTCGCGGGAATCATCGGCTCCCTGCACTGTCATCCGCCGATTGGCACCGACAATATCCATGACAATGACCTGCCCTTTCCGGTTACGCGCTCCCTCCTGCGCAGGTAACGCGCTTGACGTACTTTGGTACACGTCGTAGATGAGTTTTCCATCGGACGTCAGCCATACATTCATGCCCTGTGCCTGAGCCATGAAGAGTACCTCGGACGGCCATTGACCCTGATTTTGGATATAGGAAGAGGAGGCCGATATTCGCATATCCGGCCGCGATAGCTGTTGTGCAGCAAGGAATCCGGGTATCATTCCCGGGAGCAAGACGGCGATAAAAAGCGCCAGAAGGATTGTTGACATAATGAGCTCGAATTGAAAATAACATTTTGGTTAGTGATGAGACCTGCAGCGATGCCCAAACCTGACAACACCCCCGGGCTTGCATGGTCTCAGCGCGAAAAATACTCCAGTCTTTGGCGGGAAACAATTCATTGTCGCAGTCTGAGATATCTGTAGCCCTATTGAGCCGGTAGCCCGTCTCGACATGATTGATTATCAGTTACAACATACATAGGATTGATTGCTTCTGCCAAATGAATGTTAACCGATGACCCCTATATATATATAATCTCCTCTATCTGCAATTCCTCGCGCCGGACTCATAGACAGGAAGTTCGCTTTGTCCTCCCAGTCCCGCATTGGTATCGCTGAGAAGAAGCCGGCAAAGATTTTTACGTTCGCCTGTAGTGTGAGCAGCCGCTTAAAAAATCTTTTTGGCAAGCGTCCGTCGTAGGTGCGCCGGAACATGTGAAAAATTACATATTTATTGAACTAATTGGAGAAATACCCATGCCTTACGATCCGATGATAGTAAAACCCATGAAAGAAGAACTGACATCCATTGGCTTTGAAGAATTGCTCACTCCTGCCGACGTCGATGCTGCGATGAAGCGTCCCGGCACTGCGCTTGTCGTGGTGAATTCGGTCTGCGGATGCGCAGCCGGTGGCGCCCGCCCGGGTGTAGCACTTGCTGTGCAGCATGACGTAAAGCCCGATCATTTACTGACTGTCTTTGCCGGTCAGGACCTCGAAGCCGTGCAGCGTATGCGCGAGTATATTACCGGCCAGCCGCCGTCATCACCGTCGATTGCACTCATGAATGATGGTCAATTGATTGGATTTATGCCACGCCATGCGATTGAGGGACGAGGTCCGGAAATGATTGCTCAGGCACTGACCAAAGCTTTCGATCAAGTGTGCGCTCCTCAAGCTGCATAAAATACAGCAGCTTCTAATTTCAGCTATTTGTGTAAATTGCGGCGTTCGGGAATTCATTATAATTCCGAACGCCGTTTTTTATTCCCGTTACGACGCATACAGGCATTATGGAAACCTTTACCAAAAAAAATATCGCAATTGTGGCCGTCATCGCCATCAGCACCCTTATCCTCTCGGTATTTCTGCACCTTACCGGTATGGTGAATCCTATGATTTTGGGAGGAATTTCCGTTTTTTTGCTGTTTCCCTTCCGGACGCAGTCCTACATCGTACGTCGCATGCTCTTGCTTTCAATGATACTTATCTCGATGTGGATGTTGCAGGACCTCGGGATTACGCTTCTGCCGTTTGGCATTTCCCTCTTGATTGCATTTTTGATTGACCCGGTCGTCTCGTGGCTTGAGCGCAAGAAAATCAAACGCTGGATCGCCGCTTTACTGTTGATTATTTTCATGGTAGGCGCCGTGGGCACGGTGTCGATTCTGGCATTTCCGCTCGCATTTTTGCAGCTTGATGATGTAATTAAGCAAATTTCATCGATGGTGACGTCTGCTACATCGTATCTCGAAAGTCGTAAATTTTATAGACTCTTAGAGAGCTTCGGTCTCCCACAGAGCACGATGAAGGAAATTGTTCAGAATGAATTTATGCCCAAGCTGGAATCGGTCTTTAAAGTCGTGCTCGGCGCGCTGCTGTCGGTGCTGACGAGCTTATCGGGGATCGCTTCCCAGCTTTTGAATGTGATTCTTACGCCGATTCTAACATTCTATTTCGTGAAAGACTTCCCGAAATTCAAGAGCTTTCTGCAACGCACGATTGAACGGAAAAATAAAAAAGTTTATACAAATTTACTCCGGATGAGTGATATTCTGCGGGTGTATATCGGCTGGCAGATGATTGCCGCATTTATGGTTGGCACGCTTGCCTCGGTGATGTTCTCTCTCTTCGGAGTGCCCTACCCGGTCGTCCTCGGCGTGTTATGCGGCTTCCTCAATCCGATTCCGCTGTTTGGCTCGATTGCCAGTATGATCATCGGCATCATCACCGTTCTGCTCGTCAATCCTACCGGTGCAGGCGGTAATATCCTGACAATTGTGCTTGTGGTGAATGGACTGCATTTCTTTAATGCATATGTCATCGAACCCCGTATTTTGGGCAATAGGGTCGGACTTCATCCGATTATTCTGCTGGGTTCACTCTTTGTCTTCGGTCACTTTTTTGGTTTTCTCGGGCTGCTCGTCGCCGTTCCTTCCACGGCAATTCTCATGATGTTTTTACGCGACTGGCAGAAAAAGCAAGAGGAGTTCGGCACTCTTTCTTCCCCGCTTCCTCATCCGGAAGCCGAATAAAATCATTCTATTCCGTCTGTCAGTGCTTAGTATGCCGCCGGTAATTCCACCACAAATACCGCTCCCTGCTCCGGCTGGCTCTCACAGTAAATTCTCCCGCCCATCATATCGACGAGCTTTTTGGCGATCGAGAGCCCGAGTCCGGTCGAGGATTCATTGCCTGTTGGCCGTGCCGACAGGCGGGCAAAACGCTGAAACAGCGACTTCTGATCCTCTTCGGTGAGTCCTGGACCTTCGTCACGCACTTCGAAGCGAATAAAATCACTCTTCAAACGAGTGACTTGAGTAACCGTGACATAGACATTTGTGTCTCGCGGAGAAAATTTCAGAGCATTCGAGAGGAGATTATCGAGTACTTCAATCGTTCGCAGACGGTCTGCATAGACAGCAGATGTATGCGGTGCATCGGTAAACGTGAGGGTGATAAATTTGGAATAGGAAAGCGGCAGGAACGATTCTTTGAGTTCAGCAGTAATTTCACGGACCGGAATTTTCTCGCGATGGAATTCGAGCGAACCGGACTCGATCTCGCGGGCATCGAGGAGGGTCTTGATAATTCCGAGCATTTTCCCTACTGATTTTTCAATTATAATCAATTGACTGTCAACGGCTTGTATGTCCTGACGATTATTGTATCGTCGTCCGTTGGCTGCCGCAAAAATCACGCCCTGAAGTGGATTTTTCAAATCATGGGCAGCGATTTCGAGGAGCTCATTTTTCTCGCGATTGAGCTCCATGAGGAAATGGTTTTGTTCGGCAAGACGGCGGCGGGAGAACGATACTTCGAGGTGCACGCTGACCCGTGCCAGGAGCTCGGCCTGCTGAAACGGCTTGGCGATATAGTCACCGGCACCAATCGAAAAAGCGTGGACAATATGCTCGACATCAGTATGAGCCGTAAGAAAAATAATCGGTATTTCTGCCGTTGCGGGAGTGGCTTTGAGCTGCCGGCATACTTCAAAGCCGTCAATATCCGGCATTGAGACATCGAGCAGGATTAAATCCGGCATTACTTCGCTGATTGCCTCCAGTGCATCGTGGCCATTAGTCGCAAAGGCAGTCTCGTAGCCTGCCATATCGAGGCTGCTTCCGAGTACCTGTAAGTTTTCGGGAATATCATCGACAATCATGATGATCGGTTTGTATTTCTGACCGGCGGCGAAAGAATTCATACGCGTATCCTTGGATAGAACAGAAATGGACTGAATTCACTACACGATGTGCTAATTTACATAAAAAAAAGATAACTATGCACACAGGAATATGTAAATAGCCGATGCTCCGCTTACAGGTAACGGGAGGGTGTGCAATTGAGTATGGTATGCGATAACTATTGGCGAAGTCACAGCATCCCCACTCTGCTGCCACATCGTACCACCTCCCCTCGGTGTCGGAGGCCGTGTCTTAGAATTGGCCAGCAGGGTGTGGCTCCCCTGCCTGCAGAAGCCGCATGCATGCCTGATAGACTTCCTGCACATCGATCCTACGGATACACTTGAATTCATCGGCGCCGGAGAATTGGCAGGCGGCCGGGCGGGGGGAAAAGTAGAAGCACGGACTGCACGGCAATTCATGGCGTACGACTTCATAGCGCGGTGTCCACGGGCGGGTATGAATATGTGATGTGTAGCCGAATATCGACACCAAGGGCAGCGGCAGGGCGGCGGCGATGTGCATCAGGCCCGAGTCATTCGACACAAACAGTGTGCATCGCTTCATGAGTGCGATGCTCGACATAATCGACGGCGTCGTGACCACAATGGCGCTGCCGTCGGAATGTGCGGCGATCTGTTCATTGAGCTCCCGCTCTTCCGGTCCGCCGAAAAGAAGTATCGTTGCATTGTATGTTTGGCGCAGAAGGATCGATAATTCAGCGTATTTATCCCCTGCCCAGCGCTTGTTGATTTGATTTTTAAAGACCGCCGAGCCGGCATGAATACCGATAATCGGCTTGTCCGCCGGAATATTCTGCCCCTGTAGCCATGCCGCCGTTCCTGCGTCGTCGGCCTCGGTCACCTGCATTTGAAGCGGAGGAATTTCCTGCGGTATTTGCACGCCGAGAAGCCCCACGAGCTTGCAATTTTCCTCGACATTATGGAGCTCATCCTGTTCAGGAATACGGTCGGTGAGTAGCCATGGCATGGATTGAGCATTGAGATTCAGATAGTCGGTACCAAGGCGGCGACGCGCTCCAATACACCATGCAATTACATTGTACTGCCAGCGGTTGGCCGGGAATACGGTGATCGAAATATCGTATTTTTTTTGACGTAATTGCCTTAAAAACATAATTGATTCGAATTTTCCTTTTTTCAGAAAATCCCAATAATACACGCTCGAAATATCAGGGAGACGTTCATAGATTTCGGCCGCCCCGCGAAACATCGTCAGCAGGTCAATCTCAGCCGACGGGTAGTGTTCTTTCAGGAGCCGGAGCGCCGGGGAGAACATAATGGCATCGCCTATTCCGGAGAGCGCAATCACTACTATCTTCATTCATTCCTTTCTACGACAATATTCACCGTACGACTATAAAAGCGCCCTTCGGGCAGATCATTCGAATAGGTGCGCGTATCTTCGCCGGCACCTTTGACTTCAGCTTTTTGTATTTTCAGCGCCTGTGACGCGGAGGTCGCCCTGCGGGAAGACAACTGCTGATTATGCGCCTCATCGCCCATTCGGTCGGTCGTGCCGGTAATGGAGACTTTTGCCTCACCGGAGAGCCGAGCTTTGATAAAATTAATGATTTTCTGATTCTCGGCGTGAATATCAGCATTATCAAATTCAAAGAGAATGAGCGAATACCGGTCAATAATCTTGGTCCCGAGGCGCTCGGAATTACTCTTGGCGATCGACACGACCTTGATCGGCACATTTTGTTCGGCCTCGGCAGTCTCGCCATTGGTATTTTCGATACGAAGTTCTACTGCCACCGGTGCCGGATCTTTACGGTTGATTTTGCTCTCTTCGACCGGAATTTCAATCGATTTCGGCAGCTTTGAGGCGCTGGTCTCCTCGGCAATAGTATTGCCATTCTGCGATAATTGCGTCGAGTATTCTTTGACCAGACTCCTGTCCTCGATTTTCGGGCGGAGAATAATCGATGTATAGCGTGAGGTAAGCGCCGTATCACTCGTAAAGACCGGTGCAAGAATATCCATATCATTCGACGTAATTTCGACGCGTCGATTCTCTTCCGATCCATCCGGGAGCTGCTCATTCGACGGACGTGCCGGCAGCTTCCTCGCCGTTACCGTGATACGCTTGCGGTCGATATGCCATGTATCGAGGAAGTATTTTTCCACGGCATCGGCACGCATTCTCGACAGCGTGGGATTCTCCTTCTCAGCCGGCTCGCCGCTGATACATCCGGTAATCACCAGCTTCGCCTGCTGCTTCTCTGTCAGACGCTTACCGATAATATTGAGTAAATGATAATACCGGTCAAGCGTGCCGAGTGCATGGAGACGGTCCACGGAAAATCTCTGTAACTCCTCCTCCGTAAGGCGCTTGTAGCGGGCAGGCAGAACCGGGGAATTCTGATCAAAAAACACATAATTCAGTAGCGGCGTCAGCCGGTTGCTCACGGTCTCTTCCAATATCAACGAGTCAAGCGGCACTTCATCGCGATTTGGCAGCACGCCGAATGACTCAAAGGTAAGCTTCGGCATCGGACGCGGCACCTCACGCACATAACGCTCATTGATCTCCGTTCGATTGATCGAGCCATACGTGGCACGGGTAACCTTGCTGTCGGCAAGCGTTATCGTCTCCTGAGCCCCGGAAGCAATCTGCCGAATCACCGTATCGCGAAGTATCACCGTGTCGTAAATCATCCTCCGCTCCGTCGGCGCCGGCGAAAGCATGATAGCTACACCGGCACGGAGCGAACTCACCTGCCAGTCCAAATTGTCGGTCACAGGGTTAATCGGAATCGAGTAGAATAATTCAGGTTGAAAAAAAAGTTCGGACGTCGCCGCAATCGTATAACTTGCCCCAAAAAGCACTGCCTGCTGCGTACTCGACGCCGAAGGAATAGGCGCGGCCTGATTGCTTAATACCCGCCCACCCTGTATGAACACATCCTGCCCCGGCTGCGTGATCTCCACCCGACGTGCTATCGTGCTTGAAAGGACAGTGCCCACGCGGAAACCCGCATGCGCCCGGAGTGTACCAAATATCGTATAGCTCGCCATCGGCTCAATACCCACCGACGACAGCGACGACGTCAGCGTATGCGTAAATACCCCTTTCGTCGGCACTCCGGCATTGATAAATGTCGTCGGCTCATCCGTCGCTATATCGCCGCCATAATTGGCAAAGCCGGCGCGGATATTGAGCCGAAACCGATCAGCAAGCGGAAAATCGATCAGGGCGCCGAAGTTGAATCCGGTGCCGCTGCCGCCGTTATACTGCACTTTCGGTGGCTCGGGATAGATGGGAATCTCGTGGAATGAACCGGTATGGAAATTACCGGCGAAGTGAACAAATAATCCGTAAAAGGTGTTTTTGTAAATAGGTTGCGAAGTAGCAGTCAGTGCCGTAAGTAAAAACACCACGGCCACGCATCGAAGAAATTGCATAGAAATATCAGAGTATAATGTGACGTAAAATTGAAGTTGAGTAAAAAAACTAAACCTAAAAATCAACTTCTGTTGCAAGCAGTGGCAAGATTTTCGTTTGTATCGGTTCGGTCGGCACGATCACATCTCCCGCAGCGCCAATTACCACATCAATTTCCGTACGCAACCCAATTTCACCCGTAATATAAATTCCCGGCTCCACCGAAAATGACGTATTGGGAATAATCTGCCGGCGGTCGCAGGTCTCAAAATTATCCATATTCGCACCCGCACCATGAATTTCATGGGTAATCGAATGTCCCGTTCGGTGAATAAAATACGCTCCGTATCCGGCAGCATCAATCACCTTCCGGCATGCATCATCCACTTCAAACCCATAAACAGGAATGCCTTGCGCGAATCGCTCGCGGACAAGCGATACCGCCGCATCACGCCCGGCGGCAATCACTGCGAAAAGTTCGGCAGCCCGCTCCGGCACCTCTTCACCCACATATCCCATCCACGTAATATCAGCGAAAACCGACATCGGTGACTTGCCTTTGGCCCACATATCAATCAGGAGTACATCGCCACGATTAATAGGCGAATGCTGCTCTTCGGTCGGACCATAATGCGGACTCGCCGCGTTTTTGCCAATCGCCACAATCGGCGGATGATCGGTGTCGAGCTCGTGTTTGTCGAATAGCTGCAGAATAAACTGCTGTACCTGATATTCCGTAAGTGGCTTTTCTGCAAGGATATTCGCACGCACATACTGAAATGCCTGCATCATAATTATTCGCAGCAGCGGAGCAGTCGTGCTCAGGTTTTCACTTTTTTGTTCGTCCGACCACACGGCCTGTATTTTTTGAATTAAATCTGCCGAGGAGTGGAGCTTGGCGCCGAGCGAACGGAGTAATTCGACCGTTCCGGCATCGACTTTACTCACCGTGGGGATATCATTATTGGGCGAATATTCGAGTGCGAGGGTAGGAAATTGCTGTATAATTTTGGTGAGTTCTTGCACCCAGCCGCTGCGATTGGAATAGATAATTTCCCGGGCGGGCACGCAGTCAAGGGTAAAGTTTTCAATGGCATGCACGAGTTTGATGGGTTCGCCGACTGCCGGTATCACCACTGCCCACCGACGCGTACAATGGCTCTCGGGCGGAATACCGAGCACGCTCCAGGCGATGGAATTGCTCCCACGGAAATCATAGAGCAGCCAGGCAGAAATATTGGACTCACAGAGAAGGGTTTGAATCGTAGCAATTGCAGTCATAAGCAAAGAATTGGGTTTGGAGAATGAGCATAAATAACGGCTGCAAAAATCGTGATTTTTACGCTTTCGGGCGATATGAATTTGACGGGACGGTATTTATTTAGGAATTCTACCATTTTTTGTGGAACATTGAATGTGGTCGGCAATGGAATATAATACCCAAACCGCATAAATTGTCAGCGAGCTACATCACAAACCACACCACACACCACACCACACCAGCTAACCCCGAATAAATTCTAAGAACAACCAAAGAATTATCTTGTATCGTAACTCCTTTTAACAGTAAGTTTGCAACTATAAAAAACAATGTCAGGAATTACCGCATCAATCTGTCAACTATAAAACTTATATGAATTCTAATTGTTCTTCCGCTCTCTCATCATACATAGGAGTTTCTTCATGATTAATTGTTCCTCCTTTCTATCCGCTTCTATCCAAAACCACACAAAGAAACAGACGGGATGTGGCTTCTCTACTTTTTTCCTAACCCGCGCATGTAGCCGCCTCATTCTGGGGATTACGGCTATGATTGTTACCGCTACGATGGTACCCTACCAAGCAAAAGCACAAGCCACGTGGGTACCTACCGGAATTGGACATGTTTGCGATACGGCTTCTGGATTTGTTCGATACGATGGTAGAGTTGGAATACGTACCAACCCTAGTGTTCCTTTGCATATTCATTCCAGTTATTGCGCTACAGGAACTACTAAAATCTACCCTGCCATCGAACGGCTACAAACAGAATCAACATACGGCACGTACAATTTCGGGCAGAGTGCCATACAGTTTTGGTCAGGTGGAATAACAACAGGACAAGACTGGGCTGTCGCAGCAATCAAACCCATTTCAAACGCAATCCCACAAAAATTTAATACCGGCGATACTACTTCTCCCGACAACTGGCTCGGCGGATTGGCTTTCTATTGTTCGGCATTAGGACAACGACCAACAGGAGGGGAAATTGAAGTTATGAGGATTGTGGATGAAAAAGTCGGCATCAGAACCCAAACGCCATTAGGACAACTTGATGTGAATGTTGGCACTGCGAATTATCATCTTCCTAAGATATCATTCACATCCGGCGCAACAAGTGCTGATGCTACTCCAGGACCGCAGATACGGTTGTATAGTCCGTATGGTGACCCATATGATACAAATAATGTTGACCGAACCAGCTCATATTCTTGGTATATCCAATCCATTCGACAATACAACCCTATGTGCTTTTCAGGAGTGTATGGAAGGAATGATGGTACAAGCATTACTACCACGATGGGGGCGTTGCATTTTAGAGCAGGGTATAATACAGCCGCCCAAAAGTTGGTCGAAGATTCCTCACATAACTCCGGTGATATTTACCGTGATGACATAGGAAAAGAATCTACTGTCGCTCGTATGTCGCTCCTTTCCAATGGTAATGTAGGGATTAATAATGAAGTGCCAATGGCAAGGTTTCAGGTAACGAATGGGGCAGTGCTGTTTGATGGAGATACAGCATCTACTCCACTTAAAAGAGTTGTAACGTGGATAAATGATACAACCAATATTATAACTGCCTCAGAAATTGGTGTAGGTACTCGGCTTATGTGGATACCTGACAAAGCAGCGTTTCGGGCGGGGAAAATAGATACTACTGTAGAAGGTTCTCATCCAGAATATTTTCATCGTTGGGATGACAGTAATATAGGAGATTACTCTGTTGCAATTGGGCGTAATGCTTATGCTCCATTTATTGATTGTATCGCAATTGGAGAAAATGCAATTGCTGGAGATACTGGCGCTATCTTAGGTGTCCATGGAAATATAGCTATTGGACATAATGTAGTTGCGAACGGTATAGACGCAATTGCTATGGGATATGCTTGTAAAGCAACTCGTCGTTATACAGGAGCTTTTGGGTATCAATGCGTAGCAGATACAGATTTTGCTTTCGCTATGGGGTATGGATGTATCAGCAGTGGAGCTTCTTCATTTGCTGCAATGCGCAATAACAAAGCATTGGGTAATAACTCATTAGCACTGGGCTCAGTATCATTAGCTGCAGGTATGAATTCCATAGCAATCGGAGATTCAGTTACAGCAAATGCCTCTTACACTACATCGATTGGTCGAAAATCTCTTGCTAACGAGCAAGGATCATTAACAATTGGGGAACATCTTACCTCCCTCCATAGATATGGATTTGTAATCGGTCGTGGTAGAGATGATAATCATAGACTTAAAAGTTCGTATAGCAATTCATTAAGTATTGGCTTCCTTAGTGACAGTGCTACCTTATACGTTGGCCCCGGTGACTCAACAGCAGGTAGTCGTGGCAAGGTCGGTATTGGATTAACAAACCCTGCAAATAGATTAGATGTTAAAGGTGGCGTAGCAATTGGTAGCAGCTACGCGGGTTCGATCAGTGTACCGACAGATGGCTTAGTCATAGAGGGGAAAACAGTTATCGGAGGTACAGCTGCAAACGACAGCTCAATACTAACGATAACAGGAAATGGAATGTCATTAGGAGGTAATTGGTGGACAATCTCAGATATGAACCTTAAAAAAGATATTTCTAATTTTACTGATGGCTTGGCAACCATTAAGAAAATTAATCCAATTCGATATCATTTTAACGGCAAGTTAGGTATAGACTCAACCAATGAACATATTGGTATTCTTGCTCAAGACATTCAAAAAGTTGCACCATATACCGTTAAAAACACAACGTTTACCTCAAAAAAAATGATTAAGCCCGCTGAAGTTATTGAACACGGACATTTAGATTCTACAGTTCACATTTCTGTAGATTTATGTGGAGGTCAAGCGAACGAAATAATATCTCATACCTATAATTACGTTTCAGAGTTTGAATTCATACCCGAAGTAATTGAAGAAGTAAAAAGTGATTATCTTGCTTATAATCCCTCTGCATTAGCGTACTTATCAGTCAACGCTATAAAAGAACTTGATGCAAGTCTTACCTCAACAAACATACTACTTAAAATCATTGATAGTATTACCCAAACTATCCAACAAGAAAACAAAACCCTACAGACTGATAATCTTTCCATGAGTCAAAGGATTAATGTCTTGGAAGAGGAAAATGTAGTTTATAAACAACGCATTAAAGACCTTGAAGAAAAGGTTATTCAAATTCAATCTACGTGCTGTAAAAATGCTGAACTCTACGATGATGTGCTATTAGAGCAAAATACACCGAATCCTTTTGCTAAAGAAACTATTATTACCTACTTCGTGCCAGAGCGATTATCAGGTAGAATAGAACTCGTTATTGCTGATGCAGGCGGCAATTCTATTTTTCAAAGTGTCGCCGTTCAAACTAATATTCCATCTCAATACACTTATTCAGCTACCGACCTCAAAACAGGTGTCTATCTCTACGGCATCTCCCTCAATGGGCAGATTATCAAATCCAAGAAAATGATGATTATCAAATAACTATAAAACAGGAAACCCAATATGAAAACACGTCTTACACTCGTACTCTCGGTTTTACTCTTAGGATATGTACAAACTACACGAAGCCAACAAACAGATTTCAGTATAAAAACTAATAGAGATACAATAAACATTACCGCTGGTGATACGGCAAAATTCAACATCATAATCAATGTTCCAAAAGATTTTAATGCGTCGGTATTTCTCTCAGTTATAGAAGTAAATCCATCAATTCAAGCGACAGTCTCTCTATCCGCAGGTATTGTGAATGCTCCATATACTGGAACAATCCTTTCAATAGGTACTAAAGAAGGACATGGTAAGGGCGTTTATGCAATTACTATTAGCGGCTCAAACGGTAATCTTGCATCGCAAACAACTTGTTATGTTAATATTACAGACAATTCATCTTGGAGAGTTTTTTCCAAAAGTGGTGGTTATTCTCGTCCAAAATTTATTTTTCAAGACAAACAGAATAAATACTACTATAATTCATTCGAAGCGGCGGGATCAGATTTTCTACTTGATGGAGCAGGTATTTTTCTTAAAGGTCAACCGATTAATTGGTTTGAAGGCACAGGAATCCTTGGTGGATATACAATATTTAATCAAGCTGTAGATACTGCTAACAATATGTGGTTTGCTACAGGGAAAGGGCTTGTTCGTTTTGATGGAACTTATACCACCATATATAATACTATGACTTCACGCTTACCTAGCAATAGGGTGTTATGTGTCGCAGTTGAAGGTAATGGAACTATTTGGGCAGGTACAGACAAAGGACTTGCGCGATTATCAGGAACAGAGTGGACAGTATTCGATTTAACAAATTCAACCATAGGAGTAGAAGTAATAACAGGAATTGCAGTCTCCGGTCAAATAATTTGGATTGGTACTCAAAATGGATTGGCAAAGTATGACGGATCTCTATGGACGCGCATTACTCCACAAAATTCAACAATGCCTGCAGCTTATGTTTGGTCGATGGCAGCAGAAGCAAATGGATCTCTTTGGTTAGGATTAGGTCAAAAAAGGTCGTCGAGTTTTAAAGCTGTTATTGATTTTGGTATGACAGATGGCATGATAGGGCTTGCAAAATTTGATGGAGTCACATGGAATTTATATAACAATTCAAATAGCCCAATGAATAGTAATAACTATATTAATTCTATAGCAATAGACAAGCACGGGAATAAATGGATTGCAACGAAAGCATACGGCACTAGATCTTCCAATTACTATTTAGAAGGTTGCGGACTTCTAAAATTTGACAATACTACTTGGACAGCATATACATCTAAGAATTCCCCACTTCCAAGCGATGAAGTAGAATGGGTAGGTACTGACAACGATAATAATGTTTGGTTCACATTACGATTTGGCGGATGGGGAGTACTCAATGAAAACGGTTTGCCGCCATTCCTCGCACCATCAGATGCCGAAGAGCAGCCCGATACACAATCCGGTACTATCACCATCACCCCAAACCCCTCAAGCACCACCATCACCATTAGCGGTACAGATGCTATCTCCGCCGTCACAATAGTAAACAGCTTCGGAATGGAAGTCGTAGGCAAACAAACCATTTCAAACGCGAACGGTTCGCTGAATGTCGATGTGTCGGATTTGGCTTCGGGTGTGTATTTTGTACAGCTTCGCACTCCCACCGGAAAGATAAGCAAGCCGATAGTAGTCATGCACTAACTAATCAAACGCAAAAAAAACTGACAAGCGTAAAAAACTTGTCAGTTTTTTTTTGAAAAATGTACTATTTTTGAAAAGTCAATTTTCGTTTTTCTCAAGATCATTCTTCGACTGCCCAAGTCAACTGCTCATCAACGTCAGGAAAGAGGTCATCAACATCAGGAAAGAGCTCAACTACATCAGGAAAGAGCTCATCAACGTCAGGAAAGAGCTCAACTACATCAGGAAAGAGCTCAACTACATCAGGAAAGAGCTCATCAACATCAGGAAAGAGCTCATCAACATCAAGAAAGAGCTCAACTACATCAGGAAACAGCTCAACTACATCAGGAAACAGCTCAACTACATCAGGAAACGGCATCTAAACCAATTCACAGCCAATTCCTCGCACTACTTCAACTACTTTCCGCATCATTATCGACTCTTTTTACTCGAATCTCCCGTTAGACGTGATGTGATTTCCACATCCCATTTTTATTTATATCTTTTTTACATAACCCTTTTTCTATGGAGTATTTATGATTCCAGACAATAGCTTTTCGGCAGACACTATCGCCGTTCGTGCCGAACGTTTGCAACTCATCGAGATGAATCTTGCAACGCATTTACCAACGCTCATTGAGCTGCCTGTCGATCTTTCGACGCGCCTTGCAAATTGCTCTTCGCTCTTTCTCGCCAAGAAAGATCTTGCAAGCATAGAAGACGGTGAAAGTGTCGCTGCTACGACTTCAGCCCGCCTCGCCTTCGACTTCCTGCGCAAAGAATACGTCGTTGCCAAGAAATTTGCCGATAACTTGTACAAAGACAAGCCGGAATTTCTTGCCGAGTATCAGTTCAACATCTCGTATCCGACAAGCCAACTCGAACAGTTAGAGAAAGTTCGGATTGTCCTCGGTGAGCATACACGCCTCGTTGCATTAGGCGAAACTCCGCTCCTACCTACAACACTTATCACCCGTCTGACCACAGCACTCGCAGCAGCCACCGAGAAATATCAAGCAAAAGCCAAAGAGCGCGGCGAAGCCACCCATGCTCGGAATGTATTCAATGAAGTGTGGGACACTACCACCAACGATTTGAAATATCTCTATCAGTGCTGCTGCATTACATGGGATGATGATCATATCAACCTGATAGATTTGGGGTTTGTGCGTTCCTCAAGTATGGGACAAAGCGGCGGCGGCGGCGCAGTGCCCGATACGCCCAACGTTCCCTATTTCAACGGTTCGACTACTCTCGAATGGACACCCGTCGATGGCGCAACGAGCTACGGCATTGCAATCTCAACCAATGGCACCGACTGGCAAGACGATATATCGTCCCCGTCAAATTCCCATGTTGTGCCGACATTGCTCGACGGCAAACTTTGGTACAAGGTACGAGCGCGAAATGCGAGCGGACTCACAGGATACTCGGGAATATTAGAACGTCTATTCGGTTTGGCAGGCGTGCAAAACTTCTCCTTCTCAAGCGGCACATTAACATGGAGCGCAGTTCTCTACGCAGAAACCTATCAAATCGAGCGCGCAGTAGCAGGCACAAGCGTCTATACACTCCTCTTCAACACCAACGGCACGAGCTTCTCGGATTCTCCGGCGCCGGGTAATTGGACATATCGTATCCGCGCGGTGAATGGCGGGATTGTTGGTGAGTGGGCGGAGCTAAATGTAAACGTATAATCGACTTCGCGTCACCCAAAAGCAAAAGCCCAACAGTTACCACGCTGTTGGGCTTTCTTTTTCTCACCTGTACCTACCTATCACCTCTCAGGCAAGTAAGAGGCATTTCAAATATAAGGGTTTAGATTGGATTGGCAAATTAAATTAACAAGTTGCTATTCCAAGTAGTTTCAGAGTGAAGTATAGTCTAAGTAATTTACTTAATCTCAGAAGAACGTTGTTGCAAAACGTACTCCAATAATTTATTAGATTCAAATTCAACCTCTAATTTATGGTAGTCTTTTGCAAACGTCCATATTTTATTATACTCAACAGGCTCAAATCTAATATTGACAAATTCTTCAGATGTATGATCATTGAAAAATTGTACTGCATTTTCGTAAGATTCCTTATTTACCTGACAAACAGGGAATACAATCATCAAGTTTCCTATTTTGAAGGTTTGACCAAATAATTGAAAATCTTCGTCAGGATAATGATTAAAGAAAGCATAAGCAGCCGGAGCGGGGTGAAGTTGCTCGATGAAATCTTTGTTGACATCTATCGTGAAACCCTTACATACCTGAACGGCATACCCGTCTGTGAATGCAGCATAGTAATATAATATATCATCAATCTGTTGTGGTGGCAAGTATTCATCAGGAAGAGAAAATCTGGTTCGGTACTTTCTCTCAAAAAAATGTAGTGCCTCATAAGTTTTTTGGAGATTTTCCATAAATAATGATGTCTGTCCAATATTCGTGTTTTCAAGTAGAAACAATTGATGATCATCGTAAAAATCTCTAATACTTATAGTATGACATTTTTTTAGAGTATTGAAGAATTTACACCCAAGAGCTAGTTCTTTTGCACCGAATCCTTTAGTATGTAAACTAAAACTATACTGAAAAGAATTATTATTCAAATCGGAATTACCTATTATTCCTAATTTAATAGGGGTATTTTGTTCAGCATTCGAATGTTCTATTTCTTTAGCTCCTGCCCTTGTCACCTTTAGTATTATCTTTTCTGTTGAGAATAATTCGCTACCATCAATATCTTCTAAAACTACCCTAATTTCCTTATCTTCCTTGAATAGATTAGGCAAAGGAATCAATATCATCATTTGGTTTGTAAATATTCGTCTATAATAATCTGGGAAAAAATCAGGATATTCAAAACCTTCAATACTAGCATTTTCAATTTTACAAGGACCGAATCCTTTTTCTAACAAGTCTTGTAATTGTTGCTGTTCTTTTTGACCTTCGGGTGTCTCATGAAAAGTAATTGTACCATTTAACTGAATGGGTTGAACCTTAGCTGCATCAGCATGCTTTGCCGAAACTAAAAAATTTGATCCATACTGTGTAATTTTCCAATTGGGACTAAACGTTTCGTTTACTGCCCTTAATTTATTAACATTTGAAAAATACTCTTCATCATTTTCTAAGTCTCTTTGTAGATGAAAATAAATCTTCTCAATCTTTTTTAAATCAAAATTATAAATTAGTCTATATAAATCTCTAAAATCAATAATATCCTTATCTTTATCGAATTTAAAATTGTTGATACTTTTATTAATTCCCTTATTATGATATTTAGGCTTATCAGCCAAGAGTATCACAATCAATCTATCGATTTTTTCGTAAATTTTATATCTTGTTGATATACATTTGTCAATCGAATCTTTTATTTTTTCTTTTGAAGTATCTGCAGTTATTTGGAAGCCAATTCGCTCATCCTCTGAGACTAAATCTATCCCAGGGTAATTTGACTTTTGCATATTTGTATTCTCTAGATTACAATCGAAGATAATTTCCAGTACGGGCTTCAATGTTGCTTCTGCTTGTATTTTACTTCTATGATCATTAACAGCACTACCAAGATTGGACTTATTCATCATTTTTGAGAATAACTCTTCGATTAAATGTAGCAAAGTACTTCTATCCATTAATATTACCTGTAAAAATTTGATTGTTAATCTTTATGGCTATTTGTCTGCCCCTCTCACTTCCTCTCCACCCCACCATTCACCTTCAACTTAATCAACTCGATATTATCCAAACCATCATTATCCACTACCTTCACCGCAATAATATGCTGACCCGCTTTAAACTTGTGCTGCTGCTTGCCTTGCTTGTCGATGATGATTTCGGGTTTGAAACCGTCCTTTTCATTATAGTCAAAGTCCCAACTGAAAAACTCTATTCCCGCCGCACTACTTCCCGTGGCTATGAATTCTATCTCACAGATATCCTTCTTATCTCGCCCTATTTCATGTACTTCTACCGTGATAGTTGGCTTCTTTGCAATCGGCACAATTTCATCGACTCGGATGAGCTTGATGGTCACATCTTCCTGATTCTTCAGGCGGGCGACTTCTTGGATTGCTCCTTTGCCGAATGAAAACGCTATGATACTTCCTACGGGTTTGTTCTCGGCTACATTCTTTTCAAAAAGAGTTTTATCGTATTGCTTGGCTGAAACGAAAAAGTTCTTGATTACATTCACATCAATATTATCCGAACGCTTAACCTGTATCGGTGTATTATCCTTGCTCTTACCGTCGATGCCTTTGTCGCCGCCCTTTTTATTCTGCGGCTGCCCTCCGTATTGGGTGATAATCCAACTCTCAAATTCAAACGCGTCTTTGTAGCGGAGAGTGTCGTAGTCGTACTTGTGAAGCTGCACGATAAATGGCTGGCTGAAAAGATTCTGCTGACTGTTCAATCTGAACTCCGTGACCTTCACCGCCTGCACCGATTGGTCAATCCCTATCCATTTACGATTGGTTTTCTCGGCTACTGCTATGGTCGTACCACCGCCGACGAATGGGTCGAGAATGGTGTCGCCCTCATTGCTTCCCATTCTGATAATTCGGTCAAGTAATGCTTCCGGCTTTTGGGTTGGGTAGCCGATGCGTTCTTTGGATTGTGATTGTACATTTAAAATGTCTGTCCAATTATCTCCAATTACTGTTCCTTTGGAGTTCTCTAAATATCTTTTCACACTAGGTATGCCATTCTTTGAGAAGAATATATATCCATGGTTGTCTAGTAGATCTAATTTCTCTATCACGTTCATCTTCTTACATTTATCTTGTCCTACTATGGATTCAATAATAACATTTGGAACAGCCCAACTACGCCCGGCTACTGTGGGATTATAGTTCTTCCATTCCATTCCAGAATGCCCATTTCTTATATTAGGAGCAGTTAAATCTCCTAGTCTATATCGACCTCTTTCATCTTCAAATCGGTAATTATCCTTAACATACTTATCATCTAATTGCCCTAATATTTGATGATAAATCCAATTGTCAGATTTAGAATAGTAAAAGATTGTGTCGCATAAGTTAGGCATTTTTTTCTTCGCATCATTATGCGCATTAGTTCGTTGCCAAGTAATATGATTTCGGAAATTTTGTGCTCCAAATATCTTATCCAATATCTCCACACGAATGTATGCATCGGCGTGCCAGTCGCAATGCAAGAATATTGAGCCGGTGAATTTAAGGATGCGGTGCATTTCTCCGACGCGTTCTTTGAGCCATGCGATATAGTGATCCATGCCGCCGCTCCAGCGGTCTTGAAAGGAGCGCACTTCTCCGGCATCTCCCCAGATTACTTCATAGTTGCGATTAGAGAAAAACGGTGGGTCGAGATAGACGAGGTCAACGGATTCGGAGTCGAGTTGCTTGAGGATTTCGAGATTGTCACCGAGAATGAGTTTGTTAACGGTTTGCATAGGCATCGTGCTAAGTGAGGATGAATAATAGTAGTGCGGCGAAACTACGGATTATCATTCATATATTCAAAGGAATATTCTTACAAAGTATGGGCAACAAAGGACGTCTTTTACAAAAAAACACGAGCAGAACTATTAAATTGCATATTCCCATCCGGTCGGTAGTTAAAACCGATCGTAAACGCGTACCGCATGGGACGGGAATTCCTGCCAGAACGGGAAATTCCAACATAATAATTGAATACATCTATGCCCCATCCTCTCTTTCAAATTCGACTCATGGAGCCGGCCGATGCGGTGCAATTAGCCGCCTATTATACGCGCAATCGGGAGTATCACCGCGAGTGGTCGCCGATCGCGCCGGAGGAATTTTATACACAGGAATTTCAGGATGCGAAGTTTTTGCAGTACCAGGCGCTCAACGCGCAGGAAAAAGAGTATAAGTTTGGTATTTTTATCGGTGATATGTTGGTTGGAATTATTAATTTGAATGCCGTTGAACGTGGCGTATTTCAAAATGGACGCTTCGGGTATTCGATTGATGAAGAGTATGCCGGAAAAGGCATCACGACAGCGGCATTGCGCATTGCGGTGGATTTTGCGTTTACGGCACTTGGGCTCCATCGCTTAGAGGCCAATATCATGCCGCGCAATGTACGTTCGCAGCGCGTTCTCGAGAAATGCGGGTTTACAAAGTACGGCTTCTCACCGCAGTATTTATTCATCAACGGACAATGGGAAGACCACGATAATTACATGATTTTACGAAAGGATACGAAATGAGCAGGAATTTTATGGCAGCGCGTGTGCGTTCATTCGGCACGTCGATTTTTACGGAAATGAGTATGCTCGCCCGGCAGCACAGCGCGGTGAATTTGGGACAAGGGTTCCCCGATTTTGACGGTCCGGACGTGCTCAAGCAATCAGCGCAGCATGCGATTGCGGGTCATCGGAATCAGTATGCGCAGAGTCAGGGCGAACCCGAACTCCGCCGCGCAATAGCCGAGCATGCGAAGAGGTTTTATGGAATGGACGTTAATCCCGATACGGAAGTCACGGTGACGACCGGTGCGACGGACGCGCTCTTTAGCGCTATGCAGGCATTCATCGAGCCGGGTGACGAAGTGATTGTCTTTCAACCTTTTTATGACTTGTATGTGCCGGCGATTCTCATGGCAGGTGGCGTGCCGGTGGCGGTCACGCTGAACGCGCCGGACTTTCGGTTTTATCCTATGGAATTACAGGCAGCGTTCTCTCCTAAAACCAAGGCAATTTTGATTAATACGCCGCATAATCCGACGGGCACGGTCTTTACGATGCAGGAAATGATGATGATCGCCGAGCTGTGTCAGGAGTTTGACGTACTGGCAATTACCGACGAAGTGTATGAACATATTATCTTTACCGGTGCCACGCACAGAAGAATTGCGACGATTCCGGGTATGCAAGATCGCACGCTCACGATATCGAGCGCAGGTAAGACGTTTTCGTTCACCGGCTGGAAAGTGGGCTGGGCAATTGGCGCAGAGGCGCTGATGACTGCAATTCGCCGGGTTCATCAATTCACCGTTTTTGCGACGGCAACGCCCTTTCAATATGCCTCCGCCGACGGACTCCGCCTTGGCAATGAGTATTATACAGAGCTTGCGGCGGATTATCAGGCGCGAAGGGATTTTCTGATGAAGGTGCTCACGAATGTCGGGCTCGAACCGCAAATGCCGGACGGCGCATATTTTATTATGGCGAATTGTGAGAAGTATAATCGTAATCCGGATGCGTTCAGTCGCTGGCTGATCGAGAACATCGGTGTGGCGTCGATTCCACCGGCGAGCTTCTATCTGCCGCCGGCAGAGGTGCCGCCGTATGTACGGTTTACGTTTTGTAAAAAATGGGAAACGTTGGAGGCGGCGGCTGTGCGTTTGGAGGGACTGGAATGAATTCCAGCCCTACAATTTGGGTCGAGCCGATGGCTCTTTTTTGTTTTTGTTTAATGATTGTTTGTAGTGGGTATGAATGAATTCCAGACCTACAAGTTGGGTCGAGCCGATGGCTCTTTTCGGTATTTTTTAATGTTGGTATCGTTCGGTAGTTCCGATAGGAACGGTAAAAATTGTAGCAACGGAATTTATTCCGTTGAAAACTAGCAATTAACGCATGTAACGCATTATTTATAATTCACTTATGACATAAGTCATTTTTTGTGTGAACTTCCGCCTGTAATTTTGACGTGTTGACAATTACAGCTTGGCACGAGGGGGATGTCAAAGTGATACCATGGAAGTTCGAAATAAGCGGCAGAACGTATATTATTCCATACAATTCTTATAATTAATTCAAGAGTGAGAATATGACAACAGCTGTGGTACCAACGAATCGCGAACGCTTGATGCGGGAGGATGATTTCATCGTATCGAAGACCGATACCAAGGGAATTATCGAGTATGGCAATCGAACATTTATTGAATTTTCGGGGTATTCGGAGAAGGAACTAATTGGGGCGAATCATAATATTATTCGTCATCCGGACATGCCGAGGGCGGTATTTCAGTTGTTGTGGGATACCCTCGCTCAGAAGAAAGAAATCTTCGCGTATGTGAAGAACATGAGTAAAAACGGCGACTTCTATTGGGTATTTGCCAATGTAACGCCATCGTATGATGAAAAAGGAAATGTGATTGGTTATTATTCGGTGCGGCGGTGTCCGCGGCAGAGCGCAGTTCAGACGATATCCGGGGTGTATAATATACTTCTCAATGAAGAACGTAAATATCCGAGTAATGAACGTAAACAGGCAATTAAGGCATCGACGAATATATTACTTAATTTTTTAAGTGAGAAAGGAACGACGTATGAAGAACTTATACTTAGCATCTAAATTTCACTCGGTGCTCTACTGGTTTCCGGGGCTCATAGCACTCTATCTCATTGCCGAAATTGCCCTGCGCGGCAACATCCTCTTGCCGGGTATCCTCCTCGCCGCCTCGCTCGCCCTCGTCTGGTTCGCCGTGCGCATCGTTCGCTCCGAATGGGACTCGCTCGACGCCGTGCACACGCTTGCACTGGAATTACGGGGCCTGACCGCTACGACCACCGTCGCTGAGACCGGACAGCCGAATGAACTCGACAAAATCTCCGCCGCGCTGAATGAATCGGTGAATGCACTTAAAAACGAAGAACGCCAACTCGATAAGATTCATACTATTATGGAGAATATCCAGGCGGGAAAATTTAATGACCGGGTGGTATCGACTGCGCCGGAGAGCAGGTATTTTGATATATCGTGGGAACTCAACGACATGCTCGATCAGCTTGAGACGAGTTTTCGGGAAGTCGAGACGACGATCAAGCATTCGAAGGATGGAAAGTATTTCCGTCAGCCGCAGGATGTGGGCCTGCACGGAGATTTCCACCGATTAATGATGTCGCTCAAGCAATTACTTGATATTACGAAAGACTCGGCGCAATCGGTCGAGAAATTACAATCGCAGTCGCATGGTATTCAGGAGGCATCGACTCTGGTGGCTGATGTGTCGTATTCGATTATGGGAACTGTAGAAGAATTAACGGCTAATTTTTCAATTCAGGCAGGACAGACCGAGGAAACAACCTCCGCTATCGAAGAAATGATCCATAATGTCAGCAAATCTGCCGAGAGTTCGGGAAAAGCTGTGGAATTTACGCAGCATACGATCGAAAATACCATCCATGGACGCAACATCGTCGCCGGGTCGATTGCCGGTATGAAAAATATTGCAGAGGAATTCATGCATACGACGGCGCTTATCGAACAGCTGGGCGCATCGTCTGCCAAAATCGGTGATATTATTTCCGTGATCGAAGGCATTGCCGATCAGACCAATCTCCTTGCCCTCAATGCTGCCATCGAAGCAGCCCGCGCCGGTGAGGCAGGCAAGGGATTCGCCGTTGTCGCCGATGAAGTGCGCAAGCTCGCCGAGCGTACACAGGCGGCAACGAAAGTGATTAGTCAGATTATCAAAGAAATTCAACACGATACCGAACGCGCTGTGCTCGCCTCGAAAGAAGGCATGAGCCATGCACACGATGAAGTAGAGTCGGCAGTGACAGCAGAAGCTGCGTTGCAGAATATCATGAATAGTATCGAGAAAGTGAACGAAATTATCGTCTCGCTCGCCCATGACTCCGAACTGCACTCAAGTTCAGCTAATAAACTCACCGACTCCGTCAGCTATATCTCCCGCGCAAGCAACGAAAATGCCCTCGCCGTGCAAGGTATCGCCCACGCAGTCGAAGAGCTCAATCAGCAAACGGAAAAACTGAAGTATCTTGCTGGTGATTAGGTGGTACAGGAGTAAGAATTTATCACATGAATAATTGGTTCTCCGGCAATTTTTACGGAACGCAAGATTTAGTCGTAGGGGCGAATCGCATTCGCCCTGGTCATGCTAGGGCCAAGGGCGAATGCAATTCGCCCCTACGATGAAATAACGACAAAATCATTAGCCACCTTAAAATTCAATCGTATAACTCAGATTCGGAATAAAAATCGCTTCGCTGTTTTCATCAATAGAATTTGTGCGAAAATTATACCGATACCCGTAGAAATCCTTCTGCATCGTCGCATTGAGAATTTTCAGCGCAATCTCATGCGACACACCCTGATTATTAATTCTATAACTCATCGTCCAATGCGCCTGCGTCATCACCGGCGTCTGCAATGCAAACGCGCGCGACTGATCATAGACCACATCGCGGGCGGCTATCGATTCCGCCTCCTTGACCGGTGAAAATCGGTCGCCACCCTGCACTGTCAGGCGAATATTCGCGCTCAACACCGCATTGCCGAATTGCCATTCCTTTCCGATAAGCAGATTACCGAGGAAATTTTTATTGGAACGTGCATTACGCCAAATGCCGTCGCCGGCGAGGTATTCGGCATGAAAGACCGAACCCGACACGAGGAAGTAATACCCGTCCGAAAGGTATTTTTCGAGCGTTAGGTCGATGCCGTAATTCCTTCCTTCTCCACGGTTTTCGAGCTTTTTACTGACAAACCATTCATTCTGGAGATTAATAAACGAAAATGAACTGTCGGCGATGATCGGCACATTGTAAATGTACTGCATGTAGGGTTCGACTTTGAGCGAAATTTCGTCCGAAATCTTCTGACTATAGCTCACGACCAAATGATGCGCTTTCGTAAAGTCGAGGTGTTTATTAACAAGCTCCGAACCAAACTCCGGCGATGTCGAAAAGTAGTAATTGATACGTTCAAGCCGGCTGTGATTGCCATAGCCGATACCGAAAACCGCACCGCCTTCCGAGGGCTGATACCGAAACGCAAGCCGCGGCTCCAGCGTTGCATGAGAATTAAGCGTAAAAAATTGACTGCTGATACCGGCGGTCATCGTCAGCGTCTTGGAGAGCTGCACCGACGAACCTGTATATCCGGCAAGCAGCGCGCTAAAACCATTTTCATTCGTAATTGATTGAAGAACCTGCGTTGTACCCGCATCATCAAGCGCCATCGTATAGCGGAGTCCCGTGAGCGTAATGCCTGTTTTATTGGTATGGTCAGCGCTGAATTTCGTGGTAAGACTACTACTCAGCACGACATTCCAATTACTCGAATGAATCGCATTTTGCGGTAGAAGAGTGAGCGCGGCATTCATGCGTTTGGTGTCGAGATTGAGTTCGCTGACGGTCGCGGCGAGCGTGGTCTTAAAAAACGTATTCTCTCCCGGGAGCACCGCATAGCTGAGTCCAACGGCGCCCATCGACTGCTGCACGTCCTGTTCTTCTTTGTCTTGCAGGTATTTCCAAAGCGTGCTGTCCGTCTCGGCGGTTTGTCCGGAGGCGTCGATGAGGCCAATTCCCCAGAGGGAAAAGGTGCCGTTGCCGGACGGGAACGTGAGCTTGAACGACAAGTCCTGATAGCTCGTGCCGCCCGCGTCATCGGGCAAAAGCGGTGTGAGCAGTGCGAGGGTAGAATACCGGTAATTAAAGAGATACGACGATTTACTCTCTTTGCTGAAGGGTCCTTCCGAGGCGATATCAATGCCGACAAGCCCGAACTGCACGGTATGTTCGTAGTCACTCGAATTCCCCGACCGCATGAAAATATCAAACACGCCCGAAAGTGCATTCGTGTATTCGGCCGGGAAAGCGCCGGTGAGAAAGTCGGAATTGGCGAGTAATTGACTGCTGAGTGCGGTGAGTCCGCCGCCGCCAAAACCCGACATATCGGCGAAGTGATTCGGATTTGGAATTTCGATGTCTTCAATTTTCCATTGGAGGAATTTGGGTGCATTCCCACGGACGACGATACCATTATTTCCTATTCCGCTCGCCACCCCGGCAAAGGACGAAGCGAGGCGCGCGGGGTCGTCAAATCCTCCTGCATAGCGCTTGGCTTCCTCGACGCTCAGCATACGCGCGCTGACGCTGCTCATCGAATTCAACGGTTCAGCCTTGCTCACCGTAAGCGGCGTGACCACGACCTCGCCAAGAGACACCGCCGCCTCTTTCATGGCAATCGTCACAAATGTTTCCTTGGCAGAGGTAACGATAATCTCGCGGGTGATAACCGGTTCGTACCCAAGCGAAGTGGCCTGCAGGTCATAGCGTCCGACGGGTACATTCGCGATGACAAATGTGCCGCTTGCCGAACTAATTGCGCCGAGTTTAGGAGTGGATTTCAGGATTTGAATGGTAACGCCCGGGAGTGGCTTTCGGGAGTCTTTGTCAATGACAATACCGCGGATGCGTTGGGTGGGCTGCTCGGCATAAGCGGTGGTACATACAGCAAATACAACCAACAGAAAGAGGCAGTTTTTCATAATTTTTTCTTAACTTGTACGGGGGAATTGGTAGAATTGATTGAAATAATTGACTGCAAAATTACCGTTCCCACGGTCTCCCATCCTATACTGATAAATCAGTATTTTTATCATTATGACTCATTTACAAGCACTTCAGCAAGAGTATTACGAGCTGCTATCATTGCAGCAATTCGATAGCAATGCTCTTGATTACGGCATTTTGGATACGCATACTGTGCTGCTGCATCAGCTTGCGCAGGTGGGCAACAGTGGCATTACGGTGTTTGACCATCACCGGAAGGAACATGTCTTTACATCGTATAATTTCGGGGAGTTATTCGGTCATGACATGGATGCGGTCGCTGCGGCGGGAAGCGAGTATTTTGACTCGCGGATTCATCCCGACGACCTCGTGCAGCTTTTGCAGAATGGCATTGCAGCGCTGAAATTCTATCATCGGATCCCGGAGGATGAACGCAGGAATTATAAGTATGTGTGTGAATATAGGGTTATCGGTAATACCGGCAGCTACGTGCGTGTCATCGAACAGCATCAGCCCTTAGAAATCGACGCACGCGGGAATATCTGGCTCACGCTCGGCGTGCTCGATATATCGCCGAATCAGGACGAAACGCAAGGCATAAAGGCACAATTTCTGAATTATAAAACAGGCGTCATTGTTCCGCTTGTCCCCAAAAATGACACCGCTGCATCGCTCACAAAACGTGAAAAAGAAATCCTCTCCCTCGTCAAAAAAGGACTACCAAGCAAGGATATTTCCGAAAAACTCTTCATCAGTATCCACACCGTAAACACCCACCGTCAAAGGATATTAGAAAAGCTTAATGTCGTCAATTCCCTCGAAGCGGCCCGCTATGCTTCGGAATTAGGATTACTTGAGTGAATCAACAATCGACAGCCCGCAGGGCACGCAAGCGCAGCCGAAATGCAGATTTTCAACGCGAAGGCCCGGAGAGTTCATTGCGACCTTTGCGCCTTTTGCGTTAAAAAGTCACCTGCATGATGTATATACTGCACAATCAGTTTTAACACGAAGACACGAAGTGACCACAAAGGACACTATAAGATTAGGTGTATCTATAGTGACCTTTGTGGAGTGTCTTGGTGCCTTTGTGTTGAAATGGCACCTGCATGATGTATATACTGCACAATCAGTTTTAACACGAAGACACGAAGTGACCACAAAGGACACTATAAGATTAGGTGTATCTATAGTGAACTTTGTGGAGTACCTTGGTGCCTTTGTGTTGAAATGGCACCTGCACGATGTATATACTGCACAATCAGTTTTAACCCGAAGGGCACAAAGTGACCACAAAGGTCACTACAAGATAAAAAACAAACCAACAGCCGGGCACCCGAGCGCAGCCGAAATGCAGAATTTTATTTTGATGTTTTCATAAAAAACTGTATATTGCAGACAAAATTGTCTTAAATCTTTTCAACGTGTATGTTTTTATCAAAAAGTTGTATCTACGGAATACGGGCGGCAATATATGTAGCTTCAGTTGAGGGCAATCAGTTTATGTCAATCCGGCAAATTGCCGACACCTTGGATATCTCGTTTCACTTTCTTACGAAGATACTGCAAACTCTTACGCAGGATGGAATTATGACTTCCTATCGCGGGCCGAACGGCGGCATTATGCTGGCACGAAATGCCGATACAATCATGCTCAGTGATGTAGTACGCTCGATAGATGGCGATCAGATATTTAATGAATGCTTTCTGGGCTTGCCGAATTGCGGTAATGCCGTACCTTGCCCGGTGCACGATCATTGGGCTGCCATTCGCACCGATATCGGAAAGCTCCTGGCGAGGACTAAGCTCTCGGACCTCGCAGCAAAAGTCAATACCCTCGGGCACCGACTGTCTGAAAATGATATTTTAGGTGCTACTCCAACGCCCGAACAGCCGTAAAGCAAGCTGTTAATTCGTTCATTTTTAAGAAAAATAAATGGTTCTCTGACAATTTTTGTGGAGATGTGTATTTGGGCAGCATAGCTGTGGTCGCTGTCATGCTGAATTTATTTCAGCATCTCCGCAAGCATTTGGCACGAGTAAGACGGTACAGGCACAGAGATCCTGAAACAACTTCAGGATGACAATCGGTGAAAAACCTCGTGAGAGAATTAATTCAGCCAAACCACAACAATTGTCATAGAACCAAATAAATGGATTTATCGGGAAATTACGCCTACATTTAAGATAAAATACTCTTTATTCTTCAGTTTATGACAAAAGTCATATTTCGAGGTTTTACAATTAGGTAATTTCGATTCAGTGATTTGTTTAATTATTAGTATTGGAATAGTTTATGGTACTTACATCCACACTTAAAACCAAGAGTCTCGCTCGGATTGTTGCCGATGATTTTCGTGCAGCTGAGGTATTTGAGCGGTACAATCTTGATTTTTGCTGTAAAGGCAAGCGTCCGCTTGATGTTGCATGCCGGGAAAAAGGGATTGATCTTTCGGGGATTATGACCGAGCTCTCGTCGCTGCCTGAGGAACCCGGCAATCATCAGCGTTATGCCGATTGGAGTAGTGAATTTCTGGCTGATTATATCGTTCAACAGCATCATTCGTATGTGCGGACGATGATCCCGATGATTGAAATGCATCTCCAAAAAGTAGTTCGTGCTCACGGAGCAAAACATCCGGAAGTAATTGAAATTCAATCTCTTTTTCAAAAAATGAGTGGAGAGCTCCTCGGTCATATCATGCACGAAGAGACGACTGTATTCCCGCTGATTAAGAAATTAACACTCCTCCAAGAGCTCAGCGCCGATGACCTCCTGCTCCGCCAAGAGCTTGTCGGTGCGATAGATATGCTCGACGAAGATCATCGTGCTGCCGGTGATACACTTGCTGTTATTCAAACCCTGACAAATTCCTTTACGCCACCGCCGGGTGCGTGTACGACGTTCCGTGTGTTATATCAGGAACTCAAAGCATTCCAAGAGGATATGTTCCGCCATATTCATTTGGAGAATAATATTTTATTCCCCAAAGTACTGCCAACCGGCATTTCTAATTCCCCGCAAAAAAATGATCTACAATTTCAGCTTATTCATTAACATAGGGAGACTACAATGAAAGTAACAATCGTATCAGGATTCATCATCGCCGCTCTCATGATAGGATGTGGTGATACACAAAAAGATGCATCGTCCGAAAAAACAGAATCGTCCAAACAAGCCGAGCCCGCACTTGTCGGTCAGTCCGGCGTCAGTGATGATGTATCACAGAAAGATATTGTCAAGGTCGCCGTTGGCTCAAAAGACCACACGACCTTAGTCGCGGCATTAAAAGCTGCCGACTATGTCGATGTGCTCGCCAATGCCGGACCATTTACGGTCTTCGCCCCCACGAATGCTGCCTTCGCCAAGCTGCCCGCCGGTACAGTCGAGGATCTCGTCAAGCCCGAAAAGAAAGAAACGCTCAGGAATATCCTCGAATACCACGTGTCGGTCGGTGTGTATAAAGCCGAACAACTAACGGATGGGCAAATGCTCGACCAGGCAAACAGCGAAAAAGTAAAAATCGGGGTCAAAGACGGGAAAATCACCGTCAACGGCGCGACGATTATTGCTTCCGTTCCTGCTGCCAACGGTATAATTCATGTTATCGACGGCGTATTACTGCCGCCGGCGAAATAATTTTTCAATTTTAATTACTTCAATTCAACATCATGAAAACACTCTGTAATATATTTGTTATGCTGGTAGTTGCGACGGCATTTGCAAGCTGCGGCGGTTCTGAACAAGACCACAAATCTCCCGAAAGTGCCGCCAAGCAGGGCGAGACAGGCGCACAAAACAGCACAACGACAAACGGCTACGACCCCAAACGCGGCGAAGGTAAATTTACCCTCGCAAATCTCGCCCTGACCGACAAACTCGACCCTGCACTCGCAAAAGCAGGCGCAGCAACCGCGGAGGTGAAATGTTCACCCTGCCATAAGTTCAGCGATGAAAAACTCGTCGGCCCGGGTTGGCAAGGCGTGACTCATCGCCGCGCTCCCGATTGGATCATGAATTTTATTACCAATCCCGACCCGATGATTGACAAAGACCCCGCCGTACAGGCAATGCTCGAAATGTGTATGGTGCGCATGCCCAATCAAAGCTTGTCGGATAAAGAAGCCCGCGAACTGCTCGAATTTATGCGGAAAAATGACGGTCTTAAATAATAACAATTTATTTTAATTACTTTAATTATATAATAATTATGAAAACGAAACTACATCTTGCGATTATAGCCGGTCTGCTCGCGATCGTGCTCCTCCCATCCTGCAAGCCCAAAGATACCAGTAGTGCTGTCACGGGCGACGCTGCCTCCAAATCGTATGTCGCACCCGGAAAATATGATGAATTCTACAACTTTGTCAGCGGCGGCTTCAGCGGTCAGATGAGCTGTTATGGTCTGCCAAGCGGACGCTTACTGCGCGTGATTCCGGTCTTTGCCGTTGATCCCGAAAAGGGCTGGGGATATTCCGAAGAGACCAAACCGATGCTCAATACTTCCCACGGCTTCGTGCCCTGGGATGACCTCCACCATACCGAAATGTCGCAAACCAATGGCGAAATCGATGGTCGATGGGTTTTCGGTAATGCTAATAATACGCCGCGCGTGGCACGGATTGACCTCAAAACCTTCCGCACCGCCGAGATTATAGAATTACCGAATAGTGCCGGCAATCACTCCTCGCCGTTTATTACCGAAAATACAGAATATGTCATTGCAGGAACAAGATTTAGCGTTCCTTCCGATAACGCCGACGGCGATGTGGCGATCAACACCTACAAGCAAAATTTCAAAGGTTACCTCAGCTTTATCAGCGTCGGTAAGGACGACGGCAAGATGGACATCGCCTTCCAGCTTGCATGTCCGGGAGTGAATTTTGACCTCAGTCATGCCGGTAAAGGCAAGTCCCATGGCTGGTTCTTCTTCTCCTGCTACAATACCGAGCAAGCCAATTCACTTCTCGAAGTCAATGCATCTCAACGTGATAAAGACTTCATCATGGCAGTCAACTGGAAAAAAGCCGAGGAATATATCAAGGCAGGCAAAGGCAAGAAAGTGCCGGCAAAGTATGCTCATAACACCTACAGCGACGCCACACATTCGGCTACTTCCGAAATGAAAACTGATGTGATGGTGCTTGATACCAAAGAGTTTACCGACATCTGCTATATGATTCCCTGCCCTAAATCACCTCACGGCTGTGATGTGGATCCAACGGGTGAATACATCGTCGGCAGCGGTAAATTAGCCGCACTGATTCCGGTGTTTAGTTTTGATAAAGTCCAGGCAGCAATTGCCAATAAAGCATTCGATGGTCAATTCGACGGTATCAATGTCATTAAATACGAAGCAGCGCTGTACGGTGAAGTGAAAAAGCCGGGTCTCGGACCTCTCCACACCGAATTTGACGGTAAAGGCAATGCCTATACTTCGTTTTTTGTGTCGTCGGAAGTGGTGAAGTGGAACATCAAGGACCTCAAAGTCCTCGACCGTGTGCCGACGTTTTATTCGGTTGGACACTTATGTGTGCCCGGAGGTGACAGCCGCAAGCCATTTGGTAAGTATCTCATTGCATATAATAAAATTACGAAGGACAGATTCCTCCCGACCGGTCCTGAACTGTCTCAAAGTGCGCAGCTTTTTGATATCAGCGGCGAAAAAATGCAGATGATTCTCGACTTCCCGACCATTGGCGAGCCGCATTATGCACAGGCAGCGCCGGCGGAAGTAATTCGTAAGAATCAACTTAAGATCTTCAAGATTGATGAAAATAACCATCAATTTGCGACAAAAGGCGAGAAAGAGTCGAAGGTCGTTCGCGAGGGCAATAAAGTTCATGTGTATATGACTGCCATCCGTTCGCACTTTAGTCCCGATAATATCGAAGGTGTGAAAATGGGCGATGAGGTGTATTTCCATGTGACGAATCTTGAGCAGGACTGGGATGTGCCGCATGGATTTGCGATCAAAGGCGCGGTCAATGCCGAACTCCTCATCATGCCGGGTGAAACGGCGACCCTCAAATGGATGCCCGATAAAGTTGGAATTTTCCCGATGTATTGCACCGACTTCTGCAGCGCGCTCCATCAGGAAATGCAGGGTTATATCCGCGTGTCACCGGCCGGCAGCAATGTGCCGCTGATGTTTAGTCTTGGGAACAAAATAGACGGCAAAACACCGGCAACTAAATAATTTCGAAGGTGTTACGAGAATAGGAGCAGAACACCGACCGTGGCTGTTCTGCTCCCTTTTTTATCCATTTTGACGGTATTCTCTCTTGATATTATGAATACGAACAGCAAAATTTCAGGGTTCACGCGCAGTATATTGGTGATGATAGCCGGACTCTTGATTGTGTCGGTGTTTTATCCTATCTGGCGTATCGAACTCGACGCTCCGCAGTATCCCGAAGGATTGAAAATACTCATCTTTGCCGATAAGATTGGCGGCGACCTGCAGATTGTGAACGGATTGAATCATTATATCGGTATGAAACAGATCAATCCCCATGATTTTTTTGAATTTACAATCCTCATCTATATTATTGGTTTCTACGCTGCATTCAGCATTCTAACGGCGCTGCTTGCCCGTAAAAAAATCCTCTACACACTCTTTGCGCTCTTCCTGCTTTTTGGCGTGCTCTCGATGATCGATTTCTGGCGATGGGAGTATAATTATGGTCACAATTTAGACCCCAATGCCGCTATCATCGTACCCGGAATGTCGTATCAGCCGCCGCTGATTGGTTTTAAAAAACTCCTCAATTTCGGCGCTTATTCAATTCCCGATGTGGGCGGCTATCTCCTCATGGCAGGCGGACTTTTAATGACAATACTCGTTCTCCGGGAGTCGAAGATTCTCACGAAAATTCGCAAAAAACGTACGCCGACTCTCGCCGCTGCTGTAGTGCTGACCGCTATGCTCACCTCCTGCGGGAGCTCCGGCACGCCCGAACCGATTACGTTCAATTCCGATGAATGCGAGAATTGCAAGATGACGATTGCCGACCCGAGGTTTGCCTGCGAACTCCTTACCTCCAAAGGCAGATGCGCAAAATTTGACGATGTAACATGTATGATGAATTACACCAAAGCGCATCCTGACAAAATGCTCGGCGCTACCTACTTTATCTGCGATTATCTCCCGCCGAATACCATGACCGCCACCGACCGCATGAGCTTCGTCAAGGGCGGTATCATCAGCGCGCCGATGGGCGGCACGATCGCGGCATTTGCCTCTAAGGACAGCGCAGAAGTGTACAAGGATAAGCTTCAGGGTGAGATGACCACTTGGGCAGCCGGAACTCGATAATTAACCTGAGTTCGGAAAACCATCTTTCATACTGAAGTTGTTTAGGATTATTTTTAGAGCCGATTTTTGGGGTAGAAAACATGCTGACTATGACCGGTATGCTGTATTTCCAAATGAAAAACAGGCGTCTTAGCCGCCCTCAACTATGGAGGTAAAGCAATGTTTCGCTCTCCGTTGAAAATACTAAACAACTTCACTATTTAAAATTATAAGCATGATATACAGTACATGTTCTCCATCCCTGAAAGGGATGAACTTCAATAACCACCGATGAAATCGGTGGGGTAAAGCGGCGTACTCTTCCAAACCCCGAAGGGGTTTAATGATGGTATGGACGTAATTAAACCCCTCCGGGGTTTGGGTTTACTTGATTATGCTTCCCCCGCATTTCATGCGGGGCTATTGAAATTGAAGCCCGTTGGGCTTCTCGAATGCGGTCGCTTTTGATATCTCGAACTCTCACGTTAATTACCTTGGTATTTGCCATGAAATTCTTCCTCATCATCATTCTAGTGCTATTGCTATGGAGCACTGCCTCCGCGACACAATTCGATGTCGGCGCCGGACAGAAGCACACGACCATATCGGCCGCCCTTGCGCTTTGTGCTGATTATGATACGGTGGTCGTGCACGCGGGACACTACAACGAAGGAAATATCATTATTGCTAGGTCCATTACCTTCATCGGTCTCGGACGTCCGGTGATCGACGGGCAACGGAAATCCGAAGTAATTTCTATCAAAGCGTCGTATGTAACTATCCGTGGATTCAAAGTGATACGTTCGGGATATGCCACGCTGAACGACCCCTGCGGCATTAAAGTCTATGACAGCCATGATGTGACGATTATCGATAATATTGTCGATGATACCTTCTTTGGAATTTACCTGCAGTACTGCCGGAAATGCGTGGTGAAGAATAATCGAATCACCGCATACGGCATTGAAGAACAGCAAATCGGCAATGGAATTCACTGTTGGAAAAGCGACAGTTTGCAGATTGTGGGAAATACTATCCGCGGTCACCGCGACGGGATATATTTTGAATTTGTGACCAATTCCGTGATATGGCGGAATGTATCGACGGCAAATATCCGCTACGGACTGCATTTTATGTTCTCCAATAGCGATGCGTATATCTCTAATGTCTTCAAAAATAATGGTGCCGGTGTGGCGGTAATGTTCACGCACAAGGTCAAAATGTTCGGCAATACCTTCATCGAAAACTGGGGCGATGCCGCCTACGGACTCATGCTGAAAGAAATCTCCGACAGCTATATCATCGGCAATAGATTCAGCCGGAATACTTCGGGAATTTACATGGAAGGCACGAGTCGTATTCAGGTCGAGAAGAACATCTTCGAGTCCAATGGCTGGGGAATGAAAATTCAGGCAAATTGTATGGATAATACCATTGCGGAGAATAATTTCATCAGCAATACATTTGACGTAGCGACGAATGGCAGCTTGGTGTTAAATACGTTCAACGGGAATTACTGGGATAAATATGAGGGGTATGATTTAGACAAAAACGGCACGGGCGATGTGCCGTATCACCCGCTGAGTATTTTCTCGGTCATTGTCGAGAAAAATCCTCCCGCGATGTTGCTTTTTCGGAGTTTTATGGTGTCACTCCTCGATAAATCCGAGAAAATGATGCCGAGCTTAACGCCTGATAATTTTATAGATACAGTGCCGCGCATGCATGCGTTGCCGTTATAATTCTACAGCCACTATGATTGAAATTACCAACCTCAGTAAAAATTTCGGGAAAATGCCGGTACTGCGTTCGGTGAATCTCACGTTTTCCAAGGGTGAATGCGTCGCGCTCATCGGTCCGAACGGTTGCGGCAAGACCACGCTGATTAAATCCATTCTCTCGATGGTGATCCCGAGCGAGGGGAAAATTGCGGTGTTTGGGGAGTCGATTACGAACAATTTCGCCTACCGCCGGCACATAGGATACATGCCCCAAATCGGACGCTATCCCGACAATATGACGATCCGCCAAGTGATTGATATGGTGAAAGATATCCGCGCTTCTACCACCAAAAATCGGGACATTGCCACCGATGAATCGCTCATCGGGGATTTTCATCTTGCCGGAATGGAGGACAAACGCATGCGCACGCTCTCCGGTGGCACGACGCAGAAAGTGAGTGCGACGCTGGCGTTTTTGTTCAAGCCGGACATTATCATCCTCGACGAACCGACCGCGGGACTCGACCCGCTCTCTTCGGAAGTGCTCAAGGATAAAATACTTACCGAAAAGCAGAATGGCAAGCTCACGCTGATTACGTCGCATTTGCTCAGCGAACTCGATGACCTTGTGACGTCGATTGTCTTCATGCAGGATGGTGCGGTGCGTTTCCACAAAAGTGTTGATGACCTTAAAAATTTCACCGGTGAAGAGAAAATTTCCAAAGCAATTGCCACCATTTTGAAGAATCAATCTCATGAATAGAATAATAACGTACATCGTGCTCAATATCGTGCGGAGCAATATTGTCGTGGTTTATACCCTGCTCCTTGCCGCGCTCTCCTGGGGAATTTTCAGTGTCGAGGATAATACGTCCAAGGGAATTCTAACGCTGCTCAATGTGATCCTCCTCACGGTGCCGTTGGTATCGTTAATTTTTTCAACGATTTACCTCTATAACAGTTCGGAATTTATCGAACTCCTTCTCAGTCAGCCCATTCGCCGTTCGACGATTTGGTGGAGTTTATTTTGGGGACTCACCCTCTCGATGCAGCTTGCGTTTCTGCTCGGCGCCGGTATCCCGATTTATGTCTATGCCCCGACGGATGTGGGACTTATCATGATTGCGATGGGACTCTGCATCACGGCGGTATTTGTATCAATAGCATTTCTGAGTGCGATTCTCACCCGCGACAAAGCCAAGGGCATCGGGATTGCCATCATGGCGTGGCTGTTTTTTGCGCTGATGTTCGACGGGCTCGTTCTGTTTCTTCTCTTTCAATTCGCCGACTACCCGATTGAAAAAATCATGGTCGGCATTACCGCTCTCAATCCGATTGACCTTGCCCGGGTACTGATATTACTCCATATTGATGTATCGGCAATGATGGGTTATACAGGCGCAATTTTCAAGGATTTCTTCGGCACGACGCTCGGCATGATCATCGCGCTTGGTATTCTGCTGCTGTGGGTGGCGGTGCCCTATACCGTTTCACTGATGAAATTCAACAAAAAAGACTTGTAGGCAGCCGGTACAGGGTATGATGCAGGAAAACAGGTCGGAATTTTTCGGTAGTTTTGCAGAACGCATCCCGGTCGAAATGTGCCGGTCTTGCGTGCTTACGATTCTATAATCAATGAATTCAGTGTTATGAAAACTCGTACTCTCTTCTTCTCTGCCATCCTCTTCGTAGTCACACTCGTATCATGCAGTACAAACGACACCGGCGTGACGCCTACACCGCCGGTAACGATTCAAAAAATTAAACTTGCCGAAGGATTCACGGCCGGCACCAAGCTGGAGCTCTATGCCGACGACACGCTCCGCACCGGCTACAATCGATTCTATATCCGCGTGCTCGACTCTGCGACCAATGCCGTCATCCGCGACGCGCAGCTTACGCTCAAGCCCCAAATGGATATGGGGTCGATGAAGCATTCCTGCCCCACCGAGCAGCCGACAAGCGCGCAGAGTGGAGATGGCCTTTTCCCGATGGCTGCTGTCTTTACAATGGCCGGCAATGATGTCTATACATGGTCTGTCACGATTGGCTTCCGCATGGCTACCGGAACGAAGGAAAGCACGCTCACTCTGCCAATTTCCGTCGTCGCCGGCAGCTACCCGCCGAAGCTTTTCATGGGCACCGACGGCAATGCGATGATTCTTGCAATGCTCCCGATTGCCAAACCTATCGTCGGAATGAATGATGTGGAATTTACGCTCTTTACCAGTGCCTCCGATGTCTATACGCCGGTCGATGACCTCACGATGACCATCACCCCCGAAATGCCGAGCATGGGACATGGTTCGCCGAATAATGTGAATCCTACCACCAAAGGCAAAGGACACTACGCCGGAAAAGTGAATTTTATCATGACCGGTGAATGGAAAATCAACCTTGCACTCAATCGCGCCGGCACCATCGTCGGCAAGCAATTCTTCATGATAACCCTATGAAATCCCTCGCGTTCCTCTTCTGCTGCCTGTCTCTCTGCCCGGGAATAGCTTCTGCGCAGGATACACCGAAGAAAAAACAAACGCGTCCGGCGGACTCCACCGCAGCGGTAAAGTCGTATGTCATCAAGAAGGCGATTGTCGTCGAGGCAGAACGCCGAGTCAACGCCGCTCCCGTTCCACGCACTTCGACTACGATCGAGGCAGCCCTGCAGTCCGAACCAAGCGTAGCGCTCATCCGCCGCGCAAATTTTGCGCTCGAACCTACCCTCCGCGGTATGAGCGGCGGACAGGTGGCAATCACCATCGACGGTATGAAAATGCATGCCGCATGTGTTGATAAGATGGATCCGATTACTGCCTATGTCGAACCCGAGAACCTCCGGCAGCTCGAAGTCAGCAGCGGGTCAAGTGACCTTTCTACCGGACAGACACAGGGAGGTTCGCTCAACCTCGTCACCATCAAACCCTCTTTTTACGAAGGACTTACCGGCAATGTCGAACTCAGCGCATCGAGCAATGCTCCTTTTGCGCGCGGCCGTGGGAGTGTAAATTATTCGCTCAATAACACCGCAGCGCGCGGTTCATTTTCGGTGAAACGTTCGGGCGATTATTCCGCCGGCGGCGGCAAAACGATTGGCAATTCGGGTTTTGAAAAAGAGAATTACAAGCTTGATATTCTGCAGCGTTTGCCGGCTGAACAGGAACTTTCCATCGGCTATATCCGCGATAATGCCCGTAAAATAGGATACCCGGCGCTCATCATGGACGCCACAAAAACAGAGTCGAATATCCTGAGTGCTGACTATCGCATGCGCTCGGTCACGAAGCTTATTCCGCTTGTAACTGCTAAAGTGTATTGGAATTCCGTGGATCATCTTATGGATGATTATGCGCGGAGCACGCAGGAAATTGAGCAACGGCTCATCATGCCCGGCATGAACATGCCGATGAACGGCGAGACGCAGACGGCCGGATTGCTTGGCGAGATGCTCTTTGCTACGAAGGAACAGACCCTAAAATTGACGGTCGATATCTTCCATCTTTCGGCGTTTGCCGACATGCGTATGGTGCCGATTACGACCGGCGCGCCGATGCATTTGATTAATCTTGCAGGTGTGGATAATCTAAATACGGCGTTTGCTGCCGAGTGGAATTACGAACCGACGGATGGCCATTTCCGCTACCGCGTCGCTGCCCGTGTCGATTATTCCCGGCGCACGCTCACCGATACGGAGGGCAAAAATGCCTTTGCGGCGTTCTGGAATTCACCCGATATCGCCCGCACCCCTACTGCCGGAAGTATCAATGCTTCAATAGAATACATCATTTCCAACCAAACATCTCTGCGCCTGATGGCGGCGCGCGCTTCGCGATTGCCGACACATATTGAGAATTATGGTTTTTACCTGTATAATCCTCTTGATAATGCGATTTATATGGGGAATCCGGATCTTGCTCCCGAACGCGGCTGGCAGGGTGAAGTGGGGATCCAGCATGCTGAGCCCGGGAAGCTGCAGATGAAGGCGGCTGCGTTTGTCAATGTGATGGAAAATTACATCGCAGGACGCACGATTATCGCGCCGGACACGACGAACAAGCAATTCCCGCAGGCATTTCGGCGGTATGAACATATCGGCGCGGCGACGCTCGCAGGCATTGAAGCCGACTGCTGGCTAGCGTTTGATGAAGAATGGAGCGGCAGAGCCACGTACCGCTGGCAGATAGGACGCGCGATTGACCTCAAAGAGTCGCTCCCATGGATGCCGCCGATGGAGCTGAGCGCGAAGATCCGCTGGGAACGTGAACAGTACTGGGCAGAACTCGGCAGCCGCCTCACCGCACGGCAAACGCAGTATTCCCGCACAATTTCCACCGAAGACGAAACGCCGGGTTTCGCGATTCTCGACTTCCACTGCGGAGTCCCTCTCGGGCTCGGCATCACCCTTCAAGCCGGCATCGAAAACATCCTCGACAAAAATTACTGGGAATATTCAAGCGTGAATAATCTTCCGTCAGTGGGGAGGAATGTGTATGTGAATGTGGGTGTGGTGTTTTGAATTTGTTTCTTTCCTCCCGAGCCCCTCGCTTCTACGCGAGCGGCTCGGTGTATAGGAAGGAAATTGCTAGCTACATACTTATCATCACACTCTGATCGAAGATAGGATTTTCACCTGATTTCTCTTCATCAACTCACATATTTTCAACTTCTGCCGCCCCATCCCGAATTGCCGCTCGCAGTACATCAAGATGTATGTCATTGATAGATTTGAATTTTATGCAATATCCCGTTATGCTTGCCTTGCCGAGTGTTGGTGCGTATGTTGCCGATAAGTATGATTTGTCGTTGATACCGAGGATATAGATGGAAATGCCGGTCGTGTTGGCGCTCATGCCGATCTGGTAGAATTCTCTCGACGTGCCGTTTGCGTACCGCATGGTACGCTGTCCGTAGCCGATATTTGGATTCGAAACGGTTTTGTTGTCTGCGTTTTTACCGTCTAAAAACCACACCCTGCATCCGGGCATTTCTTCGAGAATAATACGGTGCAACTCATTCATTTCACTCCGCTTGGGTTCGGGCTGGGCGGCAATGTATGCTTCGATTTGTTGTTGTATGTTCATCGTTTTAGTACATGAGATTTGAAAATTTTATTCCGTTTTCCGGTTAATTTTCAATACTTCTGCAAGATACTCCAGGGTCATTGCAAATCCTTCTTTGAAACCCATTTCGATCATTTTTTCCATACGTTCAAGCGAATCATTGGTAATGCAAATATGCACGGTGGTGATTCCATGTTGTTCGGAAAAAGTGAGGTCCCAATTCGAACCCGGCAACGAGGGATTTTCATTGGCATCTGCAAAGGCACTAAAATACATGAAATTGGTTTTGGGGCTAATCGACGTATAGGACTGAAGCTGCCAATTTTCTTGCCCTTCAGGACTTACCATCGCATAGAATCTTCGGCCGCCGACTCTGAAATCCATGTGTTTTGTTTTTGAAGTATAGGGCTTCGGCGCCCACCATTGATCTAACAGTTCGGCTGTCGTAAATGCATCCCATACCAGCGCTTGCGCAGCAGCAAATTCTTTGTTCACAACGACCGTTTTGGCTGCTTTGTCAACGGTCATATCAAATTGTAAATTGTTATTCATGAGAGTGTTATCTGTATTGTTCCAAGAAGTTTTTTAATGATACATCGAGAATACCATTCCACCCGATTTCAAATTTGTGATATTCAAAATCCGGATTATCTGCGGGGAATGTTTCGAGCCCCGAATGCGTGAGGATTAATTTTGTGTATTCCCCCTCATCAAACAATTCGTAGGAGAGATAAGAGATGCCATCGTACCCGACAAAACACCAGGTATGCGTTAATTTTCGTTCGGGAAGTACCTCGACAATTTCGAAATGATGCAGGTATTGGGTGCCGCCGGGTTCGCCGCCGGTCACTTCAAAGGTAAATCCCACTTCCGCCTTAAATTCCGGTAGATCGAAATACCATTGTTTCATCAATTCTTTTTCCGTCAAAGCGCGCCACACATTTTTTCTGGATGCTTTAAAGATCCGTTCTGTTCGAAATGTTTTGGGAGTCATATTTGTGGGGTATTGAGAATACTACTTTATCAAGGGGTCAAAGACAACATCATTGAGCTTCTCTCAGCATTGCATCGAGATTATCCATTGCCATGGTCAGGCCTTCTTTAAAGCCCATCGCGATTGTCTGCTCAAGCTGAGCGAGGTCGGGAAACTGCATAATACCATAGACGAGAGTATTTTCTCCGCTGTCGCTGAAATTCATTGTCCATACTGATTGCGGCATGTGAGGATTGACGGTGCCGTCGGCATCACCGAAAGCATCATTGGCGGTAAAGAGTTGCTGAGGTTCGATGGTGACATACTCGGCGATTGACCAGTGTTCCTCACCATTGGGTCCGACGGCTGCATAATGCCACTTGCCGCCTTCGCGGAAATCCATTGTTTTGGTGCGTGATTTCCATGGCTTGGGCATCCACCATTGGTCGAGGAGTTCGGACTTGGTATAGCAATCCCACACTGTAGGGCGACCCGCAGCGAATTCGCGGCGGATGTGGATGGAGTTGGTCGCGGTATCAACCGTAAAGTCGAAGAAGAGTTTTGTGTTCATTGTTGTTGTTGTTGAGTAAGGGTTAATAATACATTGTCCAATTGAGTAAACCGATCTTCCCACATCGACCGGAATTGCGAAAGCCACGTATCAATTTCCTGCATTTTGGTTGGATTTAAATGATAGTAAATTTCTCTTCCGGACTGCTCGGGTATGACGAGTTCGCATTCCTGCAGAACTTTAATATGTTTCGACACGGCCTGCCTGCTCATATCAAATTTTTCTGCAAGTACATTGGGTGTAAGTGCTTGGACGGCTATCAGCGCTAAAATAGCCCTCCGCGTTGGATCTGCTATGGCTTGGAATATGTCTTGTTTCATCGTTCAATTTCAATTGTGCAACTTTTCGGTTGCAAATATACGCGCAACTTTTCGGTTGCGCAAATTAAATTTTTTCTTTGATAATTTTTTGTGGTTTCGAGCAGAACGATCAACCGAATTTTTATACGGCGAGTCTGCATGGAGCAGGTAGATGACCGTGGTAGTGAATTTTTAACGCAAAGACGCAGAGATGCAGAGCTAAACCTTTGCGTTTTCAGCGTCTTTGCGTTAATACTACTCTGCTGCGTATTATTTACATACGGCGAGTCTGTATGGAGCAGGTAGATGACCGTGGTAGTGAATTTTTAACGCAAAGACGCAGAGATGCAGAGCTAAACCTTTGCATTTTCAGCATCTTTGCGTTAATACTACTCTGCTGCGTTTCAGTAGTGTGAGGTGCAGAGATCCGGGCGAGCAGGTTGCAAACGCCTCCAATAAACCGTCAAAGAACGGTGCTGTTTCACACAGTAGTTTCGGGGTCTTCGACGTATTCAAGAATATCAGCGGGCTGACAGTTCAGCGCTTTGCAGATGGCTTCTAACGTGCTGAACCGTATAGCTTTAGCTTTTCCTGTTTTTAATATCGACAGGTTAGAAAGTGTTAGCTCCACTTTTTCTGACAGCTCATTCAGCGACATTTTTCGCTTTGCCATCATGACATCTAGATTTACAATGATTGGCATAGTTATACTGTTAAATCAATTTCGTTTTGAATTGCAACTCCCTTTTTGAAAATCGTCGCAATGACATAGACGACAGCCGCCATTAAAACAAACGCTTCACTATCAACCCAAAACTGATGCAGTTGGTCAATTTCATACCCGTGATGCTGCAGGTTATTTGCTGTTTGCCGAGCTACATAACTCAATAGTCCAATCGATAGCGTGAAGTAACTGATGAGTGTAATCTGTTTCGACACAAACGCGCTGAACGGTTTTGATAAATCCATTGTATGCATCAGCCGGATAACGATGTAAAACAACCAAGCTTTACAAATAGAAATGCATAAAATAAAACCATAAAGCCCGAAATACGCCCATTTGCTTTGATTGTACATTGCGCTTAGATCTAACTTTTGATATAAATTCTGCACAAATTCGGGATTGTAAAGACTACAACAGAAATTTACGACCAATCCTCCTGCCTCAATAGACAAGCCGACAAAGATGAGCCAGGCAATACTATACAAGCCCCAAAAGACGACGTTGTTTGTTTTTGACATAATTCACTACCGTATAATTGATAGACATTAAAATTATATCGCAAAATAACATTTATTTATTGAATAACAATAAAAATATTGATTCACCACGACTATTCTCCGCGATACCGTGGCGCACCGCAGAATAAGTATGCAATGGTAGGAGCGATAGAGTCGCAGGGCGAGGTGAGTTCGGGCGAGGCGTAATGAATAGCCGCAAACGTGCCATTATGCTGTGATGGAAGATTACATTTACACTGCATCTCTCTCCTACATCCCAGCGGGATGAAACGTTTGTAGTAATTTGTAATTCCAATGACTTCCACGACCCCATTAGGGGTCGAAGATGTGCCCTGTCTGGAAATTATTTGCTACAAACATGCCATCACACTGTGATGGCAATTCCCACTCCATCACCATTTCACAATTTTCCTCACACTCCCGCCATTGATTCTCAGGAGATAGATTCCCGGTGAGAATGCTTCCATATCGATGGTTGCGTCATGCGTATCACATTCATTTGAAAAGACTTGTTCGCCGGTGAGGGTTGTGAGGGTAATACGTTTGCAGCGCACCGCCGGCGATGAAATCCGGAGAAGTGAACGCACCGGATTCGGCGCAAGTATCACGTCCGACTCCTCTGCATGTTCATCGACCGAGGTCACTTCTTTGGGTGTGGGCATTGTATCAAGTTGCAATTTCCAGCCGAGATTCGTGCAGCAACCCGAATAGGCGCCGCGGTAGATCCATTGAAAAGCGTCGTGATTGAAATCTTCGCGGGAAGACGACACCCGAAATGCAGAGTCCGGCGTTGGCGTTCCTGTGAGACGACCGTTTTGCGGGTAGAGATTAAGCGTGCTGATATCTTCCGTAGCAGCAAGGAAATACGCGCTTGCGTCGGTGTATTTCCCCATCACATTATCAAGCGTATCCGGGAAGTTGGAAATTGGCGCAGCGGCAGCAAATACCGCATTGCCATAGCAATATTGCCGGTAATTCGCATTCCGGTTGTAGAGCCGCAAGCCGCCCGTCGTGCTTGCTGACCACATGGTATTATGATACACCTTCACATCCTGCGGACTCACTCCATTCTGCGGGGTGATATACACCGTGCGGAAACCGTCGGGATTATAATGATTCACAAAAATATTAGTATAAAGTGTGATATTTCCCGTTCCCTGGAACAATGCTTCAGCAGGATTATTATAGAAGAAGTTACCGTAAATTTCATAATAATCATTCATGCCCGGTCCGGCGGTCGGGAAGCCGCCAACAAGGAGATTCGGACGCGCGCTACTGCCGGTGGAGGATAGCGAATCTTTCATAAAAACATTATGCCGGATGATGGTCTTGGCGTCAACCGACGTCTCGGGGAGGAGTTCGCGCTGACCATTAATCTGATGTTTAATTTCAATGTTATACCCAACCGTGCTGCCGATGTAATTATACTCAATGACACCATTTACAAACGGTTTCGTACCGTCCGAATTCCCGAGATACATGCCCGTACCGGCGCCGATGATGCGATTTTTGCGAATCATCCAATTCCACGCCGGACACTTGGTACTGATCCCCACATTCTGCTGAGAAGCGCCGTACTGCACAATCGTCAAATATTCGAGCGTGATATCATGCGCCCAATTCCCGGCGGTGCCCTCGGCTTTCACGGCATCGACTTCCTGATTCATGCCGTCAAGTCGAAGGTGAGAAATTACCACAAACGCGCATTGTGTGATGCTGATAGTATTACAACACGACTGCCCCTCAAAGACCGTGGCATCGCCTTGTCCCATGATCACAATCGGGCGTGCAGCAGTTCCCACTTTACTTTTCAGCGTGAGATTATTTGTGTATTTCCCGGCAGCGAGCATCAGCGTATCGCCCGCAGCAAGTGTAGCAAGTGCAGCGGTGTAATTCGTTGGATTTGCAGGAATAATGGTCGCTGAGAGCGGGAATGCGAGGAGGAGGAGCGCAAGAAAGAGGTAGAGTTTGGGCATGATTTTGAGATGGAATAGTTGATTGGATTGTGCTATAAACATTCGACCCCGAATGGGGTAGTGGCTGCTTGGCTGTGCTCTTGCTATAAACATTCGACCCCGAATGGGGGCGTGGCGGATTGGATGTGCTCTTGCTACAAACATGCCATCACGCTGTGATGGAAGGATTCTCCTCCCTAGGGCCCCTCGCTTCTTCGCGAGCGGCCCTGGGTTGGGATTGGGAATTACTGCACCACAAATTTCAACACACGCACCTTCTGCTGCGCGTCGGTGAGGGTGAGGAGATAGACGCCGGTTGAAAGTCCATCGACCGGAACATGGAGTTCGTTTATCGGGAGTCCTGCATAGTGCATCTTCATATATTCCGCGCCGGTGATGTCTGTCACGCGTACGTCGGTAATAGCTATAGTATTCAATGAGGTAGCGAAGCTAATTGCATGTGATGCAGGATTCGGATAGAGGTTGATATCCGTCGCAATGACTATTTCATCGACACTGCTTGGTGCGAGCTTTTCGACGATCATTTCGACTTTTTCGAGGGGATTGTCGCTCGCGTCACGTGGCGACCGAACGATTGTATCGACGACGTTCATCCCCTTGACTACCTGCCCATAGACGGAATATTGTCCGTTCCAACCCGGAACCGAAGCGACGCAAATAAAGAACTGTGAGGTGGCACTATTCGGGTCGGACGTACGGGCAGCGGAGAGTATGCCGCGGACATGCGGCTTGTTCGAGAATTCAGCTGGCACCTTCGTCTGCGAAGGGTCGCCATATCCCCAAGTACTCTTTGCTTTGTCACGGGAATTTGGATCGCCGCCCTGAATCATATACCCCGGGATCACCCGATGGAAGGCAGTACCGTCATAAAACCCAATCACGACTAAACTGTCGAAGTTCTTACAATGCTTGGGAGCAATATCCGGGAAGAGTTCTATCTCTATATCTCCTATCGGCTTACCGCCGCGTGTCATGGTGAGTTTATAATGTGGGTTTTCACCCGTGACTTGGAGGATTTCCTGAGCGGAAGCACTACTGAACATGAGAACAATACTGCAAAGAAGAAGGAGAAGTGTATTCATAGATAATTCTACAGTGGATATACAGTTATTTCACTATAAAATTACAAATAAATTGTAAATAGAGCGTTCTTTCATTATCGAATCTACCGCGCAATCACCACACAATACACCCGTTCGCCAAAACGCACATAATACACACCTCGTGCTAATTCCCGCACACTGATCCGCGTTCCATTCTCCACTTCCCCGCGCCATACTTCCTGTCCAAGTAGTGACGTAATCCGCACGAATCCCGAATATCCATTCACCACGAGTTCATCCGTTGCAGGATTCGGGGAAATGATGCTTGTCGGGATGGTCACGTCCTCCACAACGCCCGTCGTGGCAATGGTGAGCGCAAGAGTAATTGTACTGTCACAACCATTTATATTTCGAAGGAGTTGCGTATAGACGCCTGACTTTATATACGTCACGCCATTGAGCGTGAATGAATCGACTGCTGTTATATTCATCGTCTCCGTTGTCGTTGAATGAACGTTCATTCGCACTGAATCACTTCCCGAACATCCATTCCCATCCGTGTACTCATACCGCACCGTAAAGCTGCCTTCGCCCGTGATTGACGGGTCGAATAGTCCATTTTTGACGCCTATTCCTGAGTAAATCCCACCACTTGGCGTACCTCCCGAAAGCGCCGCGGGTGGAGTATTGGTGCAGTAGTTTTTCTCGGGTATGGTGAGCGTGACAGTCGGCATCGGAACGACGCTTAGGGTGGTAGAATCAGCGCTTGCGCATCCATTCGAATCGGTGTAGAAATACGTGAGTGTATGCGTTCCGAGTCCGGCAATTGTGGGATTAAACACACCATTTTCCACACCTTTTCCGCTATAAATGCCACCGCTTGGCGTGCCTCCCGTGAGAGCGATCGGTGCAGATTGGATACAGAGCTTAGTCTTTGATTTTTTGAAAGTTACAGTCGGCAAAGGAACGACCTTCAGGACCAGTGAATCTGATGCAGTGCATCCATTACTATTGGTATAAGAGTAGAGAATTGTTGCCTCGCCGATGCCTGCGAGCGCAGGAATGAACTGTCCATTTTGCACACCTTTGCCGGAGTAGTTACCGCCAACCGGCGAACCTCCCGTAAGCAGAATCGGCGCGGCCGACACGCAGATTGTGCGCTGAATCAATGGTTTGAAACTCACCTCAGGAAGTGGATTGACAGTCACCGGCAATGATGAGCTTGCGCCGTAGCCGAACGTATTCGAACCTCTTACCGAGATATTACCTGACGTCGAAGCGAAGGATACGACGATAGAATTGGTCGTACTTGCGCCGGATGCGCCCGGCGGTAATGTCCATTCGTAGGATGTGGCATTGGCAATTGTCGGTACGGAGTAGGTGACGCCGTGCTGTCCTGCGCAGACCGCTGCCGAACCGCTGATAGCGCCCGCAGATGCCGGCAAGGACACGCCGAACGCTGTTTCGTAGGTGTTGGCATATTGATATCGACCGCCGCAACTTGCGAGTGCATCCCAATTGACAGACCAGGTCATCATGCCGCCGAGCGCGGGGTAACCGGTTGGTTTTTTGAGGACATACGAACCCGGCCGTGCGCCCTTGCCGAGCAAATACTGTACCGCTCGGATGACCGTAAGCGAGTCGGTGTAGCCGCCTCCTGCTGCGCTGGTGCAGGCGGGGAGTCCGACAGCGATTTTGTTTTCGGGCAGCCCGCGGAATGTTCCGCCGGCTGTGGTAAAACCATCAATCACCGCCTCGGTCATTGCCACGATAAAATCAGCCGTGCCTTGCGTGTAAATTTTGCCGTCGATGCCATACATCGAGCCGCTGTTGTAGAGCTGCACCTGCAGCATGTCGAGCGAGTCGCGCAGTGCATCAATAATCGGCAGATAGCCGCCCCAAATACTCCCGAATGCCGACTGCCCGCCCTGCACATACGCCGTTTCAGGTGCCATCGTTAGGAGCATTTTTTTCGAAAATGTGGCGCGGTAATTCACCATGATTTGTTTGATGGCGGCGATGAGATTCACCTGAGAAGTATTGGTAGGCGAGGCAATGGTACCACCGCTTATGAGGATGGAATTGCCGTGTTCGATGTCGATATCCATCCCGTCAAAACCGTACGTCGTCAGAATCGATGTCATTGAATTGACGAAGGCATTTTTGGCAGTCGTGGTTGCGAGATCGATACTTGCCGTCGCCCCGCCAACGCTGATAACTACTTTCTTACCTTGGCTTTGCAGCGTTCGCATTTTTGCAATAAACGTACTCTGCGATACCACTTCCGGCGTAAAAAGCATCGTCATATCCGACGGCGATGTGGGCATGGCAAACGCCACTTCAATCACCGAATAACGTGTATCAATCGCATCAAGATGAATATAAGGCACATTGTTGTCCGTCCAATTATGCCAATATCCGACGAGCGCCGGCGTGGAAATCTGCGCGCGCGAAAGGAGTGGTGAAAGCAGAAGAATTGTCAACAAGTACAAAAATTTTCTCACGGTATTTTCTCCGAAAGTGCAGAAGGTATTCTGTGGAGAAGTTGAGGAATTGTACCTCTTGATTTACTCTACAGAACGACGACATTTCCTGCAAAAATAAGAGTATTCCGGGAAAGCAGTCGGTAGAGATAGATCCCGCTCGGGAGATGGGTGCGAATCACCGCAGACGCATCGGTAAGACTCGCTGTGAATACCTGTTCACCAAGAACATTGTACATTTCAAGAATATCCGGCACCGGAGATGCATCCTGCAACGGAATTCGAATGCTGAATGCGCCGTCAGTCGTTGGATTCGGCACAAGCGCCATCGCCTTTGGGCTGATTCCTTCCTCCGCTACACCCGTCGTGGTGATGGTAAGCGCAAGTGTAATTGTACTATCACAACCATTCATATTTTGAAGTACTTGCGTGTAGTTGCCCGACTTCGTGTACGTCACACCATTGAGTGTGAATGAATCAATAGCTGATTTATTCAACATAATCGAACTTGTTGAATGAACGTTCATTCGCACTGAATCACTTCCCGAACATCCATTCCCATCCGTGTACTCATATCGTACTACAAAGCTTCCTTCGCCCGTGATTGACGGGTCGAATTGTCCATTTTTGACGCCTATTCCTGAGTAGATTCCACCGCTTGGCGAGCCGCCCGTAAGCGTCACGGGTGGTGTATTGGTGCAGTAGTTTTTCTCGGGTATGGTGAGCGTGACAGTCGGCATCGGAACGACGCTTAGGGTGGTAGAATCGGCGTTTGCACATCCATTCGAATCGGCGTAGAAATACGTGAGCGTATGCGTTCCGAGTCCGGCTGTAGTAGGATTAAATACACCATTTTCCACACCTTTTCCACTATAGATGCCACCGCTTGGCGTGCCTCCCGTGAGAGCGATTGGCGAGGATTGAACGCAGATTTTATTCTTTGATTCTTTAAAGGTAACTATAGGTATTGGAACGACTTTTAAAACTGTCGAATCCGATGCAGTGCATCCATTACCATTAGTATAAGAATAGATAATTGCCGACTCGCCGGCACCTGCAAACGCTGGAATGAACTGTCCATTTTGCACACCTTTGCCGGAGTAGTTACCGCCAACCGGCGAACCTCCCGTAAGAAGAATCGGCGCGGCAGATATGCAGATTGTCCGCGGAATCAATGGTTTGAAACTCACCTCAGGAAGGGGATTGACGGTAATGGCAATAGACGCCGGCAAGCCATTGCCATACATATTCGTACCGGTGACGGTGAGGGTGCCCGATGTGGCGGAGTTTGGAAAGTCCACTGTGATGCTGTTTGTCGCGCTGGTGCGCGTTGTGCCGTCGGGAAGCGTCCAGGTATAAGACGTTGCATTTGCTACGGTTGCTGTTGTGTAAATTACCGATTTTTGTCCCTGACAGACGGTGCTTGTGCCGGTAATTGTGCTCGCCGGTGCCGGTAGATTATCAACGATTGTTTTGAGCAAAATACCGGTGATTGCGCCGTCAATGGACGAAGGGTTGGAATTGCAGAGTCCGCAGACGGTGACTTTCATGATTGGATCATAGAACATCCTGCTCGTGTAGCCGGTATTAGTCCCGCCGTGGCTCCACACTGTTCTGCCGAAGAGCTGCATTGACAGGATACCGAACCCGTAATTCCCAGCGCTGACGAAGGTTGTAATTTCTTGGAGTGAACTTGCACTCACAACTTTTCCGCTCATTAGTGCCTGATACCATTGTGCCATTTCACCGGCGGTGGAGTACATCGAGCCGGCGCTTGTTCCGAGTGTATTCAAGGCGGTACGTGAAATGGTGAAGCCATCAATTCCATCCTGCCACGGATGAGCGATGGTGCCGAGAACGGTTTCGTTACCGTCATAAAACGTGCTGTCAAGTTGCAGTGGCGTCAGGATACTATCGCGAATAATTTTTGCTACACTTTGTCCGGTGGCGCTTTCGATAATCTTTCCTGCGAGGATATAATTTGTATTCGAATACCCGTAGCTAGTGCCCGGATTGAAGAGTTTGGTGCCGACATACGCCATCACTTCGGCGGTCGTGAACACGTGGCTGGGATTAGCGGTAATATATGCCTGCGATGCGGTGGTAAACACGTCGGCAATACCGCTGGTATGATTGAGTAATTGACGAATCGTAATCGTCGAATCGACATTCGCATACTTCGGGAGCCACTTCCAGAGCGGGTCGCCAAGCTTGAGCGTGCCGGCATCGACGAGCTTCATAACTGCTACGGCTGTAAAGAGTTTGGTATTACTGGCGAGCCCGAATTCCATGTCGGATGTAATCGGTTGCCCTGCGTGCGAGAGTCCGCTTGCGCCCTTCCATATCCCCTGACCCGGATAATACACGCTCGCCGACACGCCTTTGGAATTGGGATACGAAGCTACTTGCGCGTCCAAGGTCTGCTGTAATTTTGCGGCGAGATTGGCATTGAATTGGGCGCTTGCCGCCCGGCTTGCGCAGATGCCGAGCAGGAACACGACCGAGAGCTTGATGTAGTAATTTTCCATGACGTTTGATTAAAAATAGGATTCCTCGATACTACTGTTGGGGCGAATCACGTTCGCCCCAACGATAGATTCCATAGTGTCGGAATTCATGTACATTTCTATCCAACTAATTGATTTACTTCAAAATTACAAAAGAAGTGCTTTCATGGATACCGGCGCCGGAAAGTACGACCCGATACGTTCCGGTCGGAAGACCGGTGGTAGGCAGGCGCAGTTCATTCCATCCGATATCAATAATACCCTTGACCGGAAGGATAAAGCGGCGTCCGAGCATGTCATAGACAGAAATTTCGACCTCATCGCTCATGGTAGAATGAATCCTGATTGTCGCTTCGTCGGTCGCGGGATTGGGCTGTATGGACAGCGGAACGATAGCCGTAGCGCCATCACTGTTTAGCTCGGAATTCCCTTCAAAAATTTCAAATCCACTCTCGCCGATTTTCGGATTGCCGGCGAGGGAAAGACTATATTTTGCATTCAGATAGGCGAAGGTCTGATTGCGAATCGATGGGGTAACGGAATTATAAAGCACTACTTCGGCAATTGAACCTCCGAAGGGAAAATCAATCGTTGCGGTCGAGAATTTCGTGCGGAGCTTCGTGCCATTGACCGACGAACCCACACCATTGTACTGCGTGCCCTGCAAGAGCGTAAGTGGCGCGCCGCCTGCGGTTGCGGAGTTCGTATTCACCGTTACGTTCATCGTGCCTGCCGCGCCGTCATAGACAAGCTGCGTGAGATACACGGTATTCGGCGCGCATGGCTTGTGTATCCACAGCGCCTGACTGCCATTCCATACGCCAAAGCCAATATCTCCCTTGCTAATATAGATGGTAAAGCCGGAACTTGTCGATGTACCGCCGCCGGATTCAAAGACCACCTGATCGGCTGTAATGTCGGCACCGGTTTTGAAAACCGCCAAGAGCGACTTAGCATTACCTGCATTGACGCCGGCTGAGTTGTTGACCAGCAAGGCATCGTTGATTTGGTCAAAACGCACAGCCGGTAAGTCATTGACCGTATTAAGTCCATTATCGAAATACGTTGGTATGAGAAGTGAATTCCCACCCATCATATACGCGCCTCTGCCATTTCCCGAAATGTCGGGCCAGGAAGGATGCGACTCATTATAAGGAGCAGTAAATGGTAGTACCTGACTATTCATTGCTCCTGGAATATGGCTCGCGTCGAACCACAGAGCCAGCGATGCGCCGGTCGCCGCTTCGTGCTTTGTCACGGCAAGTGATTGCGTAGCCGTGCAACCGCTTGCAAGAAGCACCGACACGCCGAGATTGCCTGCACCTGCTGCGCCCCAGTTCACGGTAATGGCTGATGTGCCTTGACCTGAGGTGATAACACCACCGAGAATTGACCATGTAATCGAACCCTGCAACTGCTGAATGGAGTATTGTTTAGAGGAATTGACCGCTACATCCGTTGCGCCGGAAAGTACGACTGTCGGAACTTGCTGAACCGTAACTGCGAGCGATGAAGTCACTCCATTGCCATACATATTTGTTCCTGCGACGGTGATCGTGCCGGATTGAGCGGCGACACCATAATCAACCGTGATGCTATTGGTCGAGCTTGTGCCCGTTGCGCCATTGGGTAGTGTCCATGTATAAGAGCTTGCTTTTGCGATCGCCGGCACGGTATAGGTTACGGAACTCTGCCCTTGGCAAACGGTTGTGGTGCCGGTAATTACGCCGGCTGTAGCGGGCAAGGCATCGACGAGTGTTTTGAGAAGTACTCCTACAATTGTACCGTCGATAGCCGAAGGATTCGCATTGCCGAGTCCGCAAACGGTGGCTTTGAGTTCGGTATCGTACATCATCCGACTGTTATAACCGGTATTAGTGCCGCCGTGACTCCAGACTGTTCTGCCGAAAAGCTGCATGGTCATTATTCCAAATCCATAATTCCCCGGGCTCACGAAATTTGTAATTTCCTGCAATGAACTTGCGCTTACCACCTGTCCGCTCAAAAGTGCCTGATACCACTGCGCCATTTCACCGGATGTGGAGTACATCGAGCCGGCGCTGGTGCCGAGGGTATTGAGCGCAGTGCGGGATACATTACTGACATCCACGCCATTTTCCCAGGGATGTGCGATGGTGCCGAGCACGGTTTCTTTGCCGTCATAAAATGTGCTGTCTAAGTTCAATGGAGTAAGGATACTATCGCGGATAATTTTCGAAATGGGAATCCCCGTGGCGCTTTCAACGATCATGCCGGCGAGGACATAATTCGTATTCGAATAGCTGAAGCTTGTACCTGCCTTGAAGAGTTTGGGTCCAACATACGCCATCACTTCGGCGGTCGTGAAATTATGGTCAGGGTGGGCCACGATATACGCCATGGAGGCGGCATTAAATACATCGGCGAGCCCGCTGCGATGATTAAGAAGCTGCCGGATGGTAATCGAGGAATCGACATTGGCATACGTGGGCAGCCATTTTTTGAGTTGGTCATTGAGCGAGAGCACGTTATTTTCAACAAGTTTCATCACTGCAACTGCTGTAAAAAGCTTAGAATTACTGGCAATTGCAAATTCCATGTCGGTTGTAATTGGATGACCTGCATACGATAGTCCGCTTGCGCCTTGCCAGAGTCCCTGTCCCGGATAATACACACTCGCCGACACACCTTTTGTAATCGGAAATGCTGCGAGCTGCGTGTCGAGAGTCTGCTGAAGTTTTGCAGCAAGATTAGCATTGAATTGCTGAGCAATTGCTGCGTGGAAGAGAAGTATTCCCACAAGTAAAAGTACACTGAACGTACGAAAAAATGTTTTCATAATAAGCGAATGTAATATCAAAAAAAATGGTTTTTTACTTCAAAATTGACAGTGCCGGTGATCAGGCGGCGCTCTCGTTTTGCAGTCCGATCTTGTCGGATTATTTGCCGCCAACAAGACGGTGATTTTCATTCGGTTACAGGTAAAAAAAATATATAGTTAATCTGTAACTTTATTTGCTGTCAGGGGATTTCACTCTTACACGTGAAAAGAAGCGCGGGGCTGGTATTCGGTGTAATTATTGGGTATAAACGACAGCGTACTTATTTCCATACTATGATAAAAATCATAGTATTTACGATTCTTTTTTGATAAGTTGTTCCCGCTGTAAAAAGCACAACTTGTTGTACAATTTTGGGGGCTGTGATGAGAGCATTACGAAGCATTCTGACCACTCTTTTTGTGAGTGGAATGGTGGTATTTTTTGCCTGTGAGACGACTCCTCTCGGACCGAATGAAATCGGTGGTGATACCAATCTCGACCTGACGAAAGTGGGGGGCGTTTTTGCATCCAGTTTATCGACGGATACGTGGGTACCTGCGTTCGATCATTTGAAAGACACAGCGATCACCACCAAGAGTGAAAATGGCAATGTTACGATTCATGTCAAAGCCGGATTTGACTCAGTATTCACGGCGGCAATTGATTCGATGATGGGCACCAAAGCGTTGCCTCATGCGCTGCGCGTTGCACTGCTTGACAAGTATGTCAAGATGTTTGGGGCTACCATCGACACAAGCAACAAACAAAAGATGCACCTGGAATTTGACCTCAAAATGAAGGTCACGTCCGAGGGAATTCAGGAATATATGAGCGGCGGCGGGAATTTCTCGAATCCGTTTACGATTGTGAAATATTCTGCTAGTGTCGGTGATAAATATGAATTTACGAATACCGACGGGATAAAAGTCACGCGCACCGTCACCTACAAATCAACAACCGATGATTATTATATGGGGTTCTGGATGATAAAAGTAATCAAAGTCGAGCAAACCCAGGACGATCCATTCATCGACAAGATTACCTATGTGACTAATCACAAATTTGGTCTTGTGGGAGTGATAGTGCAGACGAAAAACGGTAAGACGCTTACGCTGGGAATATTTCCGCCGAATTCGTGAGGTTTTTAGTCGTAAGTCGGGAAGTCTGTAAGTTTTTTAGTCGTAAGTCTGTAAGTCTGTAAGTCTATAAGTTTTTAAGTCGTAAGCTGAAAGTTTTTTAGCTGATATTGCCTTTTGGGGTTCATATTGTCCTTTTTGTCCTTTTTGTCCTTTCAATAACTCTTCATTAAAAAATAGACCTGACTGGTTTTCTTGAACCGGTCAGGTCTTTTCGTTTTGTAGATTAATGAGTTGCTACCACTTGAAAGACCACTGAGAGCATCACTCGGAAGTGATACCCTCAGAAGTGATACCTTCAGAAAAATTACCTCCCCCACTACGTACCTCCCTCAAAAAACCAAGTAGTTTTCGCGTAGTTTTTACGCGGCACCATGCTTCTATATTTGCAGTGTAGATAATCGGAACTCATTTATTCTCATCATTCTATAGTGGTTTTATCAACATTTCAGGGAGTGCTTATGACGGATATCGGTCTGTAGCTACCCGGGGCACGGAGCCGGTGACAGCGTACGCAGGGGGCCGTTCGCCTATCGACAGGCGAAGTTCTGAAAAACATAGAATCCATTCATTCCTCTCGCTTGTTGCGGTGGAAGTCAGGTGTAGAACCACATGTAGTATTGATAATCAGTTACACAATTCCTTCAGGAGAACACACATGAAGTATGTACTATGCGCAGTATTGACTGCACTCGTCGCAGGATATGCGACAATGACGGCACAGATTGACGTGCCGCGGTGTCCGGTAAAAGTAGGTAATACGACCATCCTCGACAGCAAGACTCCCTTCGTCGGTGAAGGTGCCTGCAATGCACTCAAAGATGCCGATAAATTAGCCGATGCGCTCAATAAAGGGGTCAAGCATTTTCAAAATGAAGCCGAGGGCAAAATCCGCGACCTGAATAAGGTGATGTTTGAAGATGCGATAAATAAAGATGCTATCCGGAAATTCAACAAAGCAGCCGACACCTGGAATAGTATCATGGACGATGTCAAAGACCTCGCCGAAGATGAAGAATGCGGTGTCGAGGCACAGTTCAGAACGTTGAATACCTTCTTTGCCAACCAAGTCAAGACCATACGATCGCTTGGTGAAATTGCCCAGGAAACGGGCAATGCGGTTAAGCAGCTGCAGCCCGTCGCTGCCGAACTTGCCAAGATTGTTCAGGAACTCAACACCATCGCCGCCGAAGCCGGGCGCAAATCGCCCGAGGCGAAAAAGCAATTCGACATACTTCAAAAAGCGACGAATGCCATTGTTAAAGACCTTGAGGGTATCGCCAAGCTCGACGGCGCGAAAGTCATCGCTGACGGTACGGACCTAGCAACGACCGTCGGCCCCTTCCTCCTCGATTGCGGTTCGTGCGCTGCCGCCCTCGCCGGCTCGGTATCATCCCTCGCTGCCGGTGCAGGTGCCACAGCGGGCGGCACTGCCGGCTGTCCGGAATCCGCCGTCGCCTTTGGCGGCGCATGCTGGGCGACCGTTGCCGGCGTTCCAACTGCCGCACTGTCGGTCACGCTCGGCCCCTTGGTCAGCGATGCTGCCTGTAAAAATGTCGTGGGCAGCGTAGCGAAGTACCAGTCATACTATACTGAAATCGACAATTTTGTGAACTCCGCATTTTCCCTCTCGAAGAGTATTATCAATAATGTCGATGAGGTAGCCGATGCAAGTGCCGCTTTGCAGGTATTAGCCAAGGAATTTGGCACCGATGCGCAGACGTCGATGAAGAATATCCAGCAAAGTATGGACAAAATTACCGATGCCTTCGAAGCCACGCAAAAGGTAGCCAATGACAAAATCAAGCCAAGAGTAAAAGATATTTCCAAGACATTTGTACGCGATCTTGCGACAAATATCGACCATGTCCGCACCTGCTACGGCATGTATGTCGCCGTTGCCAAGCAAGTCACTCCACAGGCAATTGACGCCGCCAAAAATCTTATCGCGGCATCGACCACTCTTATCAATACCAACAAAGTACTCGACAATATGGCCGACCAATCACAAAAAGCCGTCGAGGCAGCCTCCAAAGCAGCCAAAGACCGCTTCGATAATGTGAATGATAAATTCCGCACACTCCACATCACACTTTTTGGTCAGGCGCCGGTCAAAGATTTCACGAAAATTGATGTGGGTAAGGCAGCAGGAGCAGTCGCCAAACTCGTGGATGGCAAAAAACGTGACAAAGCGATCGATGATGCCGGTGATCTCGTGGACGAAATCGGAAAACTCGTGACAAGTGCTGCCACCGCCGGCGAAAATGCCTTCCTCGGACGTGACCGGGCAGACAAGAAAAACTCGGTGAAGCAAAATCTAGCCACGGTGCAACGCTCCTCCGAACAAGCACTTACCGTCTTTACCTCCATAGCTCCCGCAAAAGTACAAATGGCGAGCGAGACGGCTCCCGACCCGAAAGACGCCGCCAAACAGGCAGCAATTGAAAAAGCAAAACGCAAAGCGAAGCTCGAAATGGAACGCAAAGCTCGCGAGAATCAGCTTCAGCAGCTCCGGGAAGTCAATGTCGTCGCACTCCCGGCAGTAGTCAACAGCAAGCCATTTGTAAAATTTAAAACAAAATAATTCATCGCAACCTCAATTCTATCAATTAATTATGATAAAACTACTCTCAATCCTTGCCCTCGCAGTCTGCATTCTCAGTACACCCGCATCTGCCGACAAAGCAAGTGCCCTGAAAGCAAAAGCAGCCCTGAAAGCAGCCCGCAAAGCAGCCGAAACCAATGCCTTTAGTAAATTCAGCGAGAATGCTTCCGGCCTCAATAAAACCAATGCCTATCTGCTCAGCTATCTGTCGTTTCTCGTCTATCCGCAGAACCTCGGCCCGATGAGCGGCGTGAGCGAGTCGGTGCTGCAGGGGAATGTGCCGAAATTCGAACAAACCTTCAAGGCCGAGTCGCAGCATCTCTTTGCAGGGGGAGCGACGATGAAATTCTTTTCCAAAACCACTCCCGACGGATTCAATCCCGAGGCGATGTGTATCGTATCCGGCAAAGAAATCATCGTGGTATTCCGCGGCACGGATAAATTAGTCATCAATGATAATGGTCCGCTCGGCGCTATCGTCGGAGAATTGGGCGAATGGATCATTACCGACGGAAATGTTCTGCCGCTCGAACGCCCCAAAGACGGTATCAGCGGACTCCTCCATAAGGGAATGAAAAAAAGTCTCGATGCCGTCGATGCCGATATCGCGAAATTCGTGATGGATAATGGCGGTGCCACCAAGCCGGTATGGCTCACCGGCCATTCCCTCGGCGGCGGAATGGCGCAGATTATGGGCGCTTATCTGAAAAAACGCGGCGCAAATGTCAAAGGAATGTATCTCTACAACAGCTGCCATCCGGGCAATCCGGAGTTTGCTGCCGCGCTCAATACACTCCTTGGCAAATCCAACATCCAGCGGTTCGAATACCTCGACGATCCAATTGCCATGCTGCCGCCACAGACGACGGTTACCCAACTAATCACGGGACTGACGGGCATACAACGTTCCCCGCTCGGCGGCTTCGGCCGCGCAGGTGTGCGGAATTTTTACTCCAAGCTCGATGGGGCGAATTTCTTTCAAAATCAATCAGAGCGTGCCGAAGGCACTCTGAACCGGCAGAATCTCGGACTCTCCGGTGTGTTTAGTCCGCTGGCGATATGCTACCACAATCCTCACTGGATCTGCAATGCATCCTACTACGAGCTCCCGGAAGATACCCGCAAAGGTCTGCCTATGCCACCCGATCTCGATGATTGTCAGGGCTGCGGTCCCTTCGCTTTTGAGACCGGTCGCACCGGTATTACCGTCGAGAATCAGGTCATCGATGCAGCACAGGAAATTATCTTCAATGCAGCAAAAATTCTCCGGAATGTAGCCGACAATGTGCTGCCCGGCGCAAGTCTTGAAGACGGGAAATACACCATCAAATCTCTCAAAGGCGGACGCTTCCTCGATGTACCCGGCAGCTGCGACGGCACCGCCGAAGGCGATAAATGCCCGATCCAGCTCTGGGGCGCTCATCGCTCAAATGCCGATGGATTTGTCCTCGAACGTGACGGCGCACTCCCACTCTACAAAATCAAATTCAAAGGCAAAGTGCTCGAAGTGAAAAAAGCGGATTATCAAAAAACAGGCGCGCAGGTGCAGACAACCAAAACAGACAATCCCGTGCCGATTGACCATGATAATCAACGCTGGCTGGTCTGGAAAATTACGGGGAATAAATATATTATTCTCAATTGGAACGTAAGTGCTATGAACAACTTACTGGCACTCGACGCGAAAAATTCCTGCGCCAATAACGATGGATGTGATGTAAAAACCGGCAAACTCAATGACAACGACGAAACACAAGTATGGGTCATTCAGCGGGTGAATTAACAGAACAAGCTGCACACGGCATTCGATCGGCAGCCACGAAGTATTTTTCTCTTCTGGGGAATGTATTCCCCTTTTATATCATTCCATTTTGAGTACTTCTTATGAACAAACTTCTTGTATTTTTTATAACCTTGATGGCTCTCAGCAGCATCTCAAGCGCACAATTTGGTCCGTTTTATTCTAATTTTAATCCTCCTAATTTACCGGGTGAACGCACGGTGAGTATTGATGTCGATCTGCGCGGACTCGAGATAAGCAAGTATACGGTATTCTGCTATTACTCTACCGACAGCATGGAAGTAGTCCGCGCTCTTGACCCGACCAAACGCACCGGTCGGGAGCCGTCCGCCGAGGCAAAACGTGATGCCGTACGCGGCGATAATACGAAAATGCGCTGCTCGATTATCCTGCCTCACTCAAAGCATCCGACCCCGAATAAAAACGATGCGAACCCGCGTCAAATCGGCTCGCCAAACAAGGTCTATTGCGGCTGGGTTCGCTCAAATGCCATCTCAGGCGCGCGCGAACCGCTCCTCATCTCAAGCCCTGTTGATGGGTTTAAAGTTCCCCGGCTGCTGATAATTTCCTACTCCGGCGACTCCTATGCCTCGGGTGAAGGTGCACCAAATGCCATCGATGCACTTGATAAAACAAAGCGCTGGGACGACGAGGACGGCGTCGATTGCGACTGTCACCGATCAGGAAAAAGCGGAGGCGAGCTTGCTATCAAAAAGCTACGCCGAGAGCATCCCGAATGGGCAATTAAATACGTCAACGTGACATGTTCCGGCGCACTGCTCCAAGACTTCATCGACTTCCGCGTGCGGGATGCCAATGGCACGCTCAAGCCGCAACTTGAGCAAATCAAACAAAAAATCGGCAACCGCACCACGGTAGATATTTTTCTGTCGGATGGTGGCGGCAATGATGCCGGACTCGTCGGAATTGGTTCGGCAGCATTGAGCGATATTCTTGGAAATATCTGTGATGACAGGAATGTACAGCAGACCCTTGACGGAGCAATTGCCGGAATACCACAGCGGTACACGGCTATTAATGATGCACTCGAGAGCGAACGCTTTGGCTATAAAGTAGGGCGGGTCGTGTGGTTCAATTACCCAAGCCCGCTGACCGGTAAGGACGGCAAACTCTGTTCGCCAAGCTCGCAAGACTTCAAAGCCGACAATTCCAAGCCCAAAAACATCATCGACGGCATCGGACAGGCAGTAGGTAATGCTGCCGGTGCGATTACCAATACCGTCGGTCAGGCGGTCGATTGTTGGGGTCCGCTCGAAAAACAAATCTCCGACTGCGACTGGAAGTGGCTCCGTGACAACATCTTCCCCAAAATTAACGGTGCAATTCAGAAGGCCGCAGCCGACAACAAATGGGACTTGGTCGATGTCTCAGCGCGTGCAAACAAGCATGGCATGTGCAATTGCGATGAGCCCTATTTTAATACTCTGGGACAATCGGGATTTACCCAATTTGACCATCGCGGCACCATGCATCCGAATGCAACGGGATTCCGGGAAATCTATGAAGATGCTATCAATGATCAATTAGAGCGCTCCATACAAGCATATCATGCAGAATTAAGTGCTGCTCCTCCTGTGCAATCGCCTACACAGCTTGCCACCATCAAAGCCGCTAAAGCAGCAGCTGCCACACGGTTCCAAGCTGCACTAACAGCCATCAAGCTACAAAAAGCTACCCCGCTGGTGCTTTCAAAATCAACAAAAGACAAGATCGATGCCATCAAAAAAGAAACACGGCCGGTAAAGCCGAAACTGATCCCGAAAGACATCGAACCTCTTAAAAAATCAACGGATAATGATGATAGTGAATAGTATGTATTCTCTCATCCATACTCCCCCGATGACCTGCTATCGGACAATGCACATCGATAGACACAAGCACCGTACTTTATTCAGCGGCTATGCCGGTTACAGCTAGCATAGCCGCATATTTTGAGTGTATTTCCCTCTATCCTCTATGAAACGACTTCTCCTCTTTATCTGCTTTTGTGCTTTCGGCACGCTCTCGGCACAAACGCCGTCTGCCCTGGCGCCGATCCTCGTCGGACCATATGACGGCGGCGATGTGGTCGAAAACAACGTCATCTGGACATGGTTCATGCAGTCCAAAGCCAGTGGCGACAAGGAAATACAATGCGACCTTGTCGTCGCTGAAATTCTCCCCGGACAGACTCCCGAGGAAGCCCTCCGGCTCAATCCGCCGGTGATTCTCAAAGAAAATCTGACGACCTCTTCCTGGCAGACAAATTTCGCCGTGCGAAGCTTTCAGGACGGTCATCGGTATGCCTGGCGGATCATTGCCAATATCGCCAAGAATGGCAGACCGGACTTCCGCGCCGAAAACAAACAAATCGTAAGTCAAAGTGAAATATGGACGTTCACCTATAGTAGTCCGAAAGACTTGGATGCTCCCGCGCCTGATGCGGCGCAGAATCTTGCTGCATCACCGGCGTCAACCGCCGATTCGACAGTGCCACCGGCCGATGCTGCTCAGGTGCCGCCACCGCCGGACCAGCCCGCAAGTGACAACACGCCGCCCATATTTCAATTCAAAGGGCAGGCACGCCTTGTGTCCGAATATGCCAATCGTACCGGGAACTTAGCCGAAAATCCCAATAAAAATTATGCCCGCCTGCAGCTTGACCCCACCCTCTCGCTCTTCGGTGTGCCGATGGGGATGAATTTCCTCATCACAACCGAGGAAAATGTGGGGAAATCAGATATTAGCCGCGGCGCGTTTGGTTCGCAAAGCACCAAACGCGGACTCAACTTTGTCTTCCAACAGCGGCTCAACAGCGAAATCGCCGAGCTTGAGCGCGCCCGCGACTCGGCACAAGTCGATTCGCTGCGTCAGTTCGCCGGCGCGGACTCGATTGCATTTCAGAATAAAATCAATGCTTTGTACGAACTCGGCACCAGCGATCTCAGCGAAAATTTAGAGACCCTCAAGGAATTCGGCCTCGTGACCTCCGAGCAGGAACTCCTCGCCAAATTTCCGTCCTTCGGGTTCGGCAAAGTCGCTCCCCAATTCGGACGTCAGCTCTTTAGTAATGTCACGATTAACGGCGGAATGCTTGAGTATAATCCCGGGAATTTCTACAGCGCGGCAGCAGTCGGGAAAGTGCAGCGCGACGTGGACGTGAGCGCAATTTCGCCGGAGGTGTTGCAAAGCGATCCTACATTTCGTAATCCTGCCCTCGGGTCGCTGGAATTTTTCAGGAATGTCTATTCCGCACGAATTGGCTACGGCCGGCGGAACGGGAATCACATCGTGCTAACGGGAATCTATGCCAATGATGACGACCAAAGCGTTTTTTTGCAAGGGCTTATCAATCAGCCCACCGTGACCTTCGGCAAAAAAAAGGTGGTCCGATTTAGTGAAAAAACAGATTCACTCGGTAATCAGATCGTTGACATAGACAGTCCATTTGTCATATCCGTTATCGACAGTTCACAAAAAACAGTCACGCCGAACACGATTATCTCCCCGCAGCGGAATTACGGGTTTGGCGCGGCGACACATTTCGCGCTTGACAGCATGAACGTTGCCTTTGACGGAGAATTCAATCTCATGTATTTCGAGGACAGGGCAAATTATAAGACCTTACGATTCATCCCGTTACCCGAGTCATTGCCGGAATTTCTCAAGAAAGACAGCACCCTCATCGACATTAATTTTGCGGCGAAGGCCAAGTATTCGTTTTTTGAGAATGATGCCCGTCTTTCTGCCGGTATCCGATATGTCGGCGGTGGATTCCGGTCGATCGGCACGGCGGGACTCCGCGGAGACATTCTCCGCACCGATGCGGCGTATGATCAGGTATTTTTTCAACGTCAGCTCCGCGCCAACGCGATGATTTCCTTTGAGGAAGCCGGCTATAAAGACACGATTAACACATCAAAAATCACAACCTTCGGCGGCGGGCTCGAATTCCGTCCGCGGGGCTTGCCGGTGCTGCAAGTCAATTATTCACAACATGTTCAGAATCTCACCACCGATAAGCACGACACGATTCTCCGTAAAGAACGAGATAATTACATCCGTCAGGCATCGGTGAGCTCATCGTATTTCTACGGTGCTATGGCGAATCGCATGGCGACCTTTGCCGTCTATACGATTCAGACCGGGAATTCTGAGGGCACGTCGCTTCAGTCCCTGCCGGATTCGGTGGGAATTTTTGAATCGCATTCGTTCATGCTCAGTCATCGGGTAGCGTTTGGCGAGGCGTTCAGTATCGGCGCCGTCGGAAGCTTGGCCTCGACGAGCAACCATCCGCTCAAGGACAGTGCAGCCGTTAAGGATTCGGCGACGGTCTATTCCCTTGATTTTTCGACGATTGTGAATCCATACTCATGGTGGCAGTCCACGGTGGGCGCGACGTACAGTTATGACAAAGTCCGTGATGCCGCCATCCGGGGTGCATATTTTTCCACCCGGCTGACCATCGACAATCTCGGCGAAATCGACCTGCGAATGGATTACAGAAAAAGCGACCTGCCGGGAGCGGTGTTTCCCGAGGAATTTGTAGCCCGACTAGTAACCGGCATTCGGTGGTGAGCGAGAATGGTATATTTGCGTACCGTCATGAAGATAACGAAAGAGTATCGGTAGGAGTTTGTCTGTCACATTCAGGTACACATGTCCAAAAAATCGACCAAAACAATCCAGCAATTAGAGCGGGAAGTAGCCCGGGCAAAACATCCGCGAGCTACAGTTTCCGCCCTTCATTCATTGGCACTTGCCGTCCTGTCTGCTGATGTCAATCGGGCTGTCGCCCTGGTGAAGGAAGCGCTCTCGCTATCTGAGCAAATCCAGTATCTGCAAGGAATTGCAGACTCTTGTTACCACCTTGCCGACATGTATTCCGTCATGGTGGGAGATAATAATCTTGCCCTTGAGTATGGCTCCCGTGCTCTGACACTCTTCCGGCAGCTCGATGACCCGAGAAATGAAGCCTGGACCTTGAAAGTACTGGGCGGAATCCATGTGGACATGGGGACTATCTCCGAAGCCGAGGACTGCCTGAGACAAGCCCGTGAGATTGCAGCCGCGATTGGACTGCGGCACATTGAGGGGTCTATTCACGGGAAACTGGGTATTCTCTACAAGAATACAGGCCGCTATGAGGAAGCAATTGCGTGTTTTCAGATAGCACTCGAATTCCGTCGAAAAAAACGCGATACGTATGGCGAGTCGTCGATTGTAAATAATATCGGAACGGTCTATACACTCCTCGGAGACTATGCACAGGCGATTCGCTATTACACCCAAAGTCTGCACCTCAAGCGTGAGAATAACGATCAATACGGCATTTCCTCAACGCTCAACAATATCGCGAATGTGTTTTTGAAATTCAGCGATTTTGAGAATGCACTGCTCTATTTTCGCGAAAGTCTCGCAATAAAAGAATCGACCGGCAATCTGCGCGGCGCAGCCGCCACGCTCAATAATATCGGCAGCATCCTCACGGAATTTCATAAATATGACGAAGCTCACGCCCTGCACCGGAAAGCGTTGGAACTTTACCGGCAACTCCTTCAGCCGCAGAAAGTAAGCTTGACATTGAATCTACTTGGCGTGAATCATATTCATGCCGGGCGCCTGACCGAAGGCCTGGAAGCATTGATGGAAAGCTATCATCTCCGCAGGGAACAGAATGATACCCACGGTCTCGCTTCTTCCTGCCTCAGTATCGCCCATGCATTGCAGGTTTCCGGCGACATTCCGCACGCCATCGACTATGCAAAGCGTGGCTGTGACTATTGTATCAGCATTGCTCACAAACACCGCTTACCCGAGCATTATCTAGGACTTGCAAAGATTTATCTGCAGGCCGGTTCGCACGCCGATGCGCTCACATATGCCCAAAAAGCCATTGACCTCGCCGGTGAACAAGGCGATAAACGCAACCTCTACCTCGCCCTCGAATGCGCGGCACAGGCGCAGGAAAAAAGTGGTAATCTCGCCGAAGCGCTCAGGAAGTACAAGCAGTTTATAGAAATTAAACAGCAGATGCTCAACGAAGCTACTGCCCATAAAACTAATACTCTTCTCGTTCAATTTGACACCGAACGTATGCAACACGACAACGAAATCCTCCGACTCAAGGCCGAAGAAGCCGAGAAACAAGCCGAATTCTACAACCGTGAATTACAACTCATCGCCCTGCATTTAGTCGAAAAAAATGAATTCCTGAAGCAAATTAAAACGCTTATTCAGCAGAATGTGACCGGGACCGAGAGCGAACTCAAAAAGCTCGTGACGTCGATAGAGTCGAATGTAGCCGCGAAAGAAGAATGGCAGACCTTCAAGCAGAAATTCGACCGCGCGCATGATGAGTTTATTCAGCGCTTGAGCAAGGAATTCCCGCAGCTGACCCCGATGGAACTCAAAGTAGCGGCGCTACTCCGTATTCACATGGAGAATAAAGACATAGCCAATCTACTCTACGCGTCGGTGCGCACGATTGAGGGACACCGACTCAATCTCCGTAAGAAACTCGGACTCGGACTCAAGGATAATTTATCGGTGTTTTTGGCGGGATGGTAATACATCTCCGTAGGGGCGAATTGCATTCGCCCGGCGCATGCTGCTTAGGGCGATTCGCCTCCTACAATGCAACAAGAAGACTATACCACAAGAACTGTCAAACAATAACGTGAGTTCGGGATAACCGCCTCTCATACTATTCAATACTATAAGCGTGATAGATGGGATTATGGTATACTCTGCACGTTCTCCATTCATGCGGGGCTATTGAAATTGCAGCCCGTTGGGCTACTCGAATGCAGGCACAGTTGTTATCCTGAACTCACGGTATTTATCTCTCACAACACACACATCATGGCACAATCTGACAAGAAAAGCATCAAGCAATTAGAGCGGGAAGTAGCGAAAGCAAAGACAGACAAGGATAGGGTTGCCCTGCTCAATGAACTTGCCATGGCGGTGAAGCAGGAGGATATTCATCGTGCTATTGCATTGTGTAAAGAGGCACTTGCGCTCGCTGAACGCATACAGCACATCCGCTGGATTGGGAATTCTGCATATCATTTGGCTACCTTTTACTCGCTACGGATGGGGAACAACGACAGAGCATTGGACTATGCCAAGCAGGCGCTCGAAAGCTATCGTCAAATCAACGACTATCTTGGTGAAGCGCTTACGTTAAAAGTATTTGGGAATATTTACGGCGATTTTCACGATGAAGCAAGGGCTGAAGAGTATTTCAAGGAAAGTATGGAAATAGCCGAGCGCGAAGGCCTCAGGTCTGAACTGATTACCTTTGATATTACCTTAGGTAATTTTTACCATGATTTCGGCCGCTATGAAGAGGCGGTGCAGCATTATCAAAAAGCACTCCAAGCTGAGCAAAGGGAAGGAGATAAAGAAGGCGAATCGATTGTGCTTAATAATCTCGGTAATGTCTATGACGATATGGGTGACTATGCAATGGCAATGCGATACCATACCCAAAGCTTGCTCATTAAAAAGTCGATGAACGATCAGTATGGCATCGCCGCTTCCCTGCAAAATATTGGTGTGATATTCTCTAAATTTGGTGATTACGAATCCGCACTCACGTATTTTACCGAAAGCTTGGCTATCAAAGAAGCTATTGGAAATAAGCTTGGCGCGGCAGGAACATTGACCAATATAGGCACTCTTCTCGCGTATCTTACGAAGTATTCCGAATCACTTAAAGCGTATAAATCTGCACATTCAATATACTCCGAACTCCTTCAACCACAAATGGTTGCTTTAACACTCAACAATATTGGAAGTGCGCAAGTACTCTTCGGGCAGATAGAAGAAGGCTTGAATACACTGCTCGAAGGGCATCGCCTGCGCACCGAAATGAAGGATATCCATGGCTTGGCTTCCTCATGTTATAATCTTGGAAAAGTCTATAAAATCCAAGGCGACTTCCATCAGGCAGTCCACTATGGACTTCAGGGTATGGAGTATAGCATTTCCATCGGCGACAATCGCCGCCTACCGGAGCATTATTATGGACTTGCAGATATTTATCTACAATTTGAACATTATCCCGATGCGCTCACATATGCCCAAAAAGCCATCGACCTCGCCGGTGAACAAGGCGATAAACGCAACCTCTACCTCGCCCTCGAATGCGCAGCACAGGCGCAGGAAAAAAGTGGTAATCTCGCCGATGCTCTGCGTCATTACAAGCAATTTATAGACATTAAACAGCAGGTGCTCAACGAAGCTACTGCCCATAAAACTAATACTCTTCTCGTTCAATTTGACACCGAACGTATGCAACACGACAACGAAATCCTCCGACTCAAGGCCGAAGAAGCCGAGAAACAAGCCGAATTCTACAACCGTGAATTACAGCTCATCGCCCTGCATTTAGTCGAAAAAAATGAATTCCTGAAGCAAATTAAAACGCTTATTCAGCAGAATGTGACCGGGACCGAGAGCGAACTCAAAAAGCTCGTCACCTCAATCGAGTCGAATGTAGCCGCAAAAGAAGAATGGCAGACTTTCAAGCAGAAATTCGACCGCGCGCATGATGAGTTTATTCAGCGATTGAGCAAGGAATTCCCGCAGCTGACCCCAATGGAACTCAAAGTAGCGGCATTGTTACGTATTCACATGGAAAATAAAGACATAGCCAATCTACTCTACGCGTCGGTGCGCACGATTGAGGGACACCGACTCAATCTCCGCAAGAAACTCGGGCTCGGGCTCAAGGATAATTTATCGGTGTTTTTGGCGGGATGGTGAGGATATGCTTCCCTCCGGTGTATTCTTCTTCCATAGCATGGATTTCATACATGTTACGTAGATTTCCCATTTCACGGCGATAGATTCTCACTTTATAATTTCCTTCCTTTGTACATTACCGTAATTCCGTATATTTGTTGAAATTGTGGAGAGCGAGGGGGGGGGGCTCAAGGCCGCTTCGCTCTGCGAGGCGCTTCGTTGCAGGCGCTTATTTGTATCATGTATTCAGGAGATGCTATGACGTATGCAGAACTTGCGCCGAGCTTGCAAACCGGCGATGTGATCTTGTTTCAGGGTTTTGATTTGTCCGGATTTTTGATAGAAGCATTGGAAGCGGAGTTAAATCTCCCGCCCTATTCTCATGTTGGCATTGTAATGCGATTACCGGATGGTAATTCACCATCGGGGTTGTATTTCTGGCAGGCAGCGCCTCCGCCTACTCCCGGTAATGATACAAATTTTGGTCCTGATTACATCAAGGGTGTCGTCTCCGACGGCTGTCAGCTCGTATCACTTGATAATGTCATGGCATGGGCAGCGGCGCAATCTGCTCAAGGACCTTCTACTTCGTACCTATTGGCTGCACGGCACCTGACGCCTGCTATTTCAGCGGATGATGCTACGACGATGATGAATTTCGTGCGCTTTTTGGTAGGTCGATCATTTTCCTATCCGGTCGGGGAAGGCATGATGATCGATTATGCCGAAGGAGCCGTGGAGAATAAGCAATCACCGAATACAACGTTTTTTTGCAGTAAATTAGCAAGCGCGACCTATCAGGCATGCGGTATTCTGCCGCCGAGCCCGGTACCGAATGTTATCGCCGAGCCGACGATGATTACCAACAATATTCTGCCGGGTGACTTTGGACAAACTGGCACTCGCTTACAATTTCTTAAAGGGTATTCTCTGGGCGATGAAATCTCTTTTACTGCATCGTAACATGCTACGAAACAGAATATTTACCGTTCTTCTAACGGCGCAGATACTCTTGGTGTTTGCGCCGTTTCGTGTTTGGGCGCATGATCCTGCGCCTGCTCCGACGGTCATCACTTCCCGCATTGAAGTACTTCGTGACTCGCTCAGTCGGTTCACGCTTGCCGAGGTGACGAGCCCATCTGCTCCGTTGAATTTCCTGCCGGACAGCACTCTGAAATTCGATACCAAAAGCCATACGTACTGGCTGCGGCTGAGCATTCGCGGCACCAATCAAACGCCTGAATTCTGGACCCTGAAACTGCCGCATATCGATACTGCTGAGATATTTATACCCGACACTGCCGGGAATTTCCATAGTCTCATCTCGGGCGAAGATATCCCTTTTGCGCAGCGTGCGGTGCAATATGGTGAGTATGTGTGTTTTCAGGTGCCGGTGACGAATGCTGATGTGGTGATGTATGTGCGTCTCACGAGCGTGTCGCGCTATTCGCTTGAATTCCGCAGGTTACATGGCGTGAAGCTCATTCCGCCGGCGACTTTTGTGGCCTCGGCGCAGTACGCGCGGTATTTCCACGGGGTTTTTCTCGGTGTGACGCTCGCGATGATCATTTTCAATCTGATTATTTATGTGATGTATAGGGACAAGTCCTATATTGTTTATTCGGGATTCATGGTCACGCAAACGCTCTATCACCTTGCCGTGACGGGGTTTTTACAGGAATTTGTATTCTATAATGCACCCTCAGTCGGCAAGTATTCGCCGTACGTGATCGCAGGAATATCGCTCATTGGGTATATGATATTCAGTCAGGTGTATTTAGAGACGAAAAAATACACACCCAAACTCCACCGCATCTACAACTACCTGTATTCGCTGATAATTATCACGCTTTTGTATGGGTATTTTGTGAATATTACGATCGGCAATTCCGTGCTTCTTGTCACCGGCTTGCTCGTGATTACCTTTCCGTTTTCTATGTCAATTATCGCTTACCGGCAGCAATACCGTCCGGCAATGTATTTCCTGATCGCGAGTGTGATGGCCTATGTCGCGTACTTTATTTATGTGCCAATGGGACTCAAGCTCATCCCCGAAGTGTTTCTCACGCGCTACTCTCTTCAGATAGCATTTGCGCTCCAATCCTTGCTCTTTGCAATGGGTCTTGCCGATCGTATGAATTTGATACGAAAGGAATTAGAGCAGAAAAAGCTCGAACAGTCCCGCCTCGAAAAAGAACAGGAAATTGCCATCAAGAATCTCCTCGAAAAGCAAAATGAAGAGTTGGAAATCAAGGTCCGCGAACGAACGCTTGAATTAGAAGAAAAGAATCAGGAAGTGGAGCTCGACCGGCAGATTATTCAGGAGGAACGGGAGAAGTCGGACCTTTTATTGCTCAATATTCTCCCCGAAACTATCGCTCAGCGCCTCAAATCGGGTGAAGAAATGATCGCCGAGAGGTTTGATAATGTCACGGTGTTTTTCTCGGATATCGTAGGATTTACGAATATTTCCAAGCGCATTTCGCCGGAACATTTAGTGGGGCAATTAAATGCCATTTTCACTGAATTCGACAAGCTGGCCATGGAATTCGGACTCGAAAAAATCAAAACCATCGGCGACGCCTACATGTGCGTTTGCGGCTTACCGGAGCCGAAAGTCGATCATGCAGAACGAGTTGCACGTTTCGCTCTCGGCGTCTTGGACGTCATGGAAAAACACACCGATACGGCATCTGGTTCGCCCATCGCCGTCCGCATCGGTATCAACAGCGGCACCGTCATAGCCGGCGTGATTGGCAAGCAAAAATTCGCCTACGACCTCTGGGGCGAAACCGTCAATACCGCAAGCCGCTTAGAAAGCCACGGCGTGTCGGGTAAGATTCAATGTTCGACCGCTACGTACGATTTACTCAAAGACCACTTCCACTTCGAAGATCGCGGCGAAATCGACCTCAAGGGTATTGGGATGACGAAGACGTATTTTTTGGTGAGTTGTAAGTCGGTAAGTCGGTAAGTTGTAAGTCGGTAAGTCGTAAGTCGGTAAGTCGTAAGTCGGTACGTCGTAAGTCGTAAGTCGGTACGTCGTAAGTCGGTACGTTGGTACGTCGTAAGTTGGTACGTCGTAAGTTGGTACGTCGTAAGTTGGTACGTCGTAAGTTGGTACGTTGGTACGTCGTAAGAATCTGTAGGGGCGAATTGCATTCGCCCGGGTCGTGCTGTTACCACAGCCTATGAATCCATTCATGGAGTCACAAAAAATACAATCTATGTGTGTACCTCAGCTATGACTGTAATAGTACCGATAGTATAACAACGCTGTCATTCTGAGCCCTTCGGAGGGCGAAGACAGACTCGGAATGACACATTTGAAGCTAACAACATAATCATTATATACATCATATTGTTATACTATCGCCGTACATCCCCTTCGTTTCCTTCGCAAACATTTTCCCCGTTATCAAGGGGACGTTCTTGGTCTTTGACCCCTTGATAAAGGGGTCGCCGTCTTCGGCGGGGGATTCTTTTTAGGCAACCTTCTGTCATTACATACTGTTACAGACATTCATTTGTCCGTTGGGAGCCCTGAATGACATTCTTTTTAATCTATTTTGGTATAACGTTAGGACGGATTGCATTCATCTGCGGCATTATTAACACACAAAAAAAAGGCGAATCCTCATCGGATTCGCCTTTTTTACTTTCTTCCATTTCAATTACTTATCAGCTTCACCCATAATTGGATCGACCGAACCTATAATTGCAACGATATCGGAAATCATTGAGCCCTCGCTCATGAATTTCAGACCTTGGAGATTCGACGTCGAGGGAGAGCGGATTTTCATTTTCCAGGGCTGACCGGTGCCGTCGGACACGATATAGAATCCAAGCTCACCTTTCGGACTTTCGATGCAGGTATAGGTCTCACCTTTGGGCGGCATTGCACCGAAATTCACGAGCATGAAGTCGTTGATGAGTTCTTCCATCTTCGTGTAAATATTCGCTTTACGCGGAAGCACCGTTTGCGCGTCATCGCTGTGAACAGGTCCCTCGGGCATCATATCGAGGATCTGATGAATGAGGCGGATGGACTGCTTCATTTCTTCCACGCGCACCACGTAGCGCGCCCATGTGTCGCAGTCGTTGTGGGTAATTACTTCAAAGTCTAATTTGTCATAGACGAGATACGGTTCGTCCTTGCGGAGGTCGCGGGGAACGCCGGAGCCGCGGAGGCAGGGTCCGGTGAGTCCGAGCGCGATAGCTTTTTCGGCGGGAATATACCCTACGCCCGAGAGCCGATCGACGAAGATTCTGTTTTTATTGACTAATAATTCAAACATGTGGAGTTCGGTCGGGAATTGATTCGCCCATTCACGTGTTTTTTGGAGGGTTGCTGCATCGATATCATTAGCCACGCCGCCGATGCGGGAATAGCTCGTCGTGAAGCGTGCTCCGCAGATAAGTTCAAAGATATCATAGAGTTTTTCACGTTCGGTAAATGTCCACAAGAAGAGCGTCAGCGCGCCGACGTCCATGCTTGTGGCGCCCATTGCCATCAGGTGCGAGGAGATTCTCGCGAGCTCGCTGACGAGGGTACGGATCCATTGTGCGCGTTCGGGGGCTTCGATACCGAGTGCATTTTCGATAGCGAGGGTGATGGCAACATTATTGCTCATCGGCGCCATGTAGTCGAGTCGGTCGGTGTGGGGAATAAATTCATGGTAGGTCATATTCTCGGCAATTTTCTCGTAGCCGCGATGAAGATAGCCGAGCTCGGGAACGCATTTGATGATTGTTTCGCCGTCGAGACGGAGGAGCACCCGGAGAACGCCGTGCGTGGCAGGATGCTGAGGACCCATATTGAGGACCATGTCATTTTCGAGCGGATCTTCGAACATCACGGTCGTGTCTTTATCCATTAATTCATGGATAATCTTGTGTTGACGGAGGTTCTGAGCACGCTCAATTGCTGCACTTGGGGAGATTTGCATACGATTTTCCTTACATTTCAGAAAGAATGTTGATGTTTCAAATGGCAATTTACGGAACTCGCCACGGCTAACCAAAGACAAAAGCCAAGTTGGGAGTAAAATGCGGAAAAATTGTGGGGAATTTCGTCCCAACCGAGAGTATCGCGTCACCGCGATGCCCTCGGTTTTTGGGTATGCTGATATGCATAAGCAAGACGATGACCCGAGCCACTCGCGAATACGCGATACTCTTGGAATAAAAAAGTCCTGACAGGTTTTCTTTCCCGTCCAATCTGTTCATAGAACTGCCATCAATACATACCGCTAAAAAAACCGGATGATTAGGTATAGCCATTGTTTTGTGCGGTGAATGTTCAGTATCCTGCGGAGATGTGTATATCTGTAGGTGGTATAAATAGTATTTACTTATTGGGAGTACGGATGAGCAGTATGGTTCATCGGTATGTAGTGACGGGCAGTTTTTATAACTGCACGGATAGTAGTACTACAAAAACGAATCATCATATTACCTCCCCATTCCTGAAGTCGTGGTGTCAAAAAGAACTGTATATCCTTGTTTTAATCGCGGTACTAGAAGCCAGTTTTGCTTCTGTACTCCAACCTTTATTTTCTCAGCATTTGGATCACTGATATTCCTAACCCAATACCGATATTGTTTTTTGATTTCATTGACAAAAAACGATGTTTGTATGGTATCATCAATCGTACAGAAATAGCGAAAACCAACCATAGAATAACGAGAAAAATCTGGACCTGTCGGAAGTTTTATTGGGAACTTGTTTGTGTCAAGACCTTTATAAATAAAATCAGAAGTATCAATAAAAGTAGTTAATGTTCTATAATCTGATGTATCTTTGACAGTGAGACCTGTAAATACCTCCCACGTAGAAAATACTGAACTCAACCAATACATATTTGACAAATGTGTAGTATCCTTAATTTCCACCCATGTATCTTCCGACGTTACTTGGGTGGTTGTTTGTTCACAACCGGTAGCGCACCAACCCATACTTATAACAATCAAAGTGAGCGTAATAACGATTGTTTTCATGGCTTGATTTCCTGTAATTATTGTTGAAGAGTAGTATGTTGGGTTTGAATTCCACAGAAGTTTTGTGAAAAAACCGATGTGGTAAGCGCAACTTATCGTATTATAAGTTCATTACCAAAGAAAAAAGTGGTAATACCGGATAATTTTACTAAAAAACAATTTTGAGGAAGAAATGCGGTAAGATTTTGGTAATGGATGGGTTAGATGGTTCCCCAATATCACTGAGAGCATCACGAAGAAGTGATACTCTCAGGAGAATCTCGCAAGCGTCCGGCTTCTTGGTGGGACGATGGGTACTACCCACAAACCGAGGGCATCGCGAAGACGCGATACTCTCGGATTACCGAAATCGCAACGCCTTCACCGGTGACACCTTCGTCGCTATCCACGCAGGCACGAGCGTCGCAAGGAGTGAAATGATGAGCGAGAAGGCAACGACAACGACGAAATGCCAGATGGAAAAAGCGACGGGCAGGACATCGACAAAATACACATCACCCTCTAAGTGTATCACACCGAACCACTTCTGAATCCCGCAGAGCAAATACCCAATCCCGCAACCGAGGAATGTGCCGGCCGCACCTATCGTCACGCCTTGAAGGATAAAGGTCCATACAATCTCCCGCCGCTGCATGCCAAGAGCGCGGAGAATACCGATGGAATGCGTTTTCTCCACCACGCTGATGAGCAGGGTCGTGAGCACATTGAGTACAGCAACAATACTGATGAGCCCGAGGACGATGGGAATGGGCTTTTTTTGGAGTTCAATCCAGGCAAACATCCCGCCGTTGAGATCCGTCACCGTGAGCGCGAAAAACGGGTACCCGAGGAGTTCTTCAATCGAGCGGGCGACAGACGGCGCGCTCTCAACCGAGCGGAGCATGATATCAAAACCCGACACGGCATTTTCGGGAAATTGAAAAAATACCCGCGCCGACTCAAGCGGCAAATACACATAAATATCATCATATTGCGCCATTCCGGTCTCATAGATGCCGGTGAGGGTAAATTGCTGAACAAGAGGATTCGGCTGACCATTGTCATCGGTGAGAATGGTCGTGATGATGAGCGTATCGCCCACGGCGCAGTTCAATTTCCGGGCGAGCTTTTTGCCGACAAGCACCTCTGATGCGCGGGACGCACTGAAGCCGAAGCGACCGGCGACGATTGTTTTTGGGCGGAGAGCCAGCTCGGTTTCGGCGTTGATCCCTTTGAGGCGCACACCTTCGATTTCGCCGTGGGAACGCACGAGCCCCTCACGTTCTATCGTGGGAGCAACACTAGCAATTTCAGGCAGTTGGCGGCTTAACTTGTCGATAACGGCCGGATAATTCGGCAGCGGTTTATTTCGAAAACCGATGAGATGGATATGGGAGGTGAATTTTATCGCATTGTCGTGGAGTGCGGTCTCGAAGCCATCGAGCACAGAGAGTGAGATAATGAGAGCCATGCTCCCGATCATCACGCTCAGGAAAGCGACGAGGCGCGTGAAGGAGAGAAAACGTTTGCGGCGGTAGGATTGACCATACCGCCGCGCAATAAACGACACAAGTTGAAAATTCACAAGTGATTATTAAAACGTTTTTTGAAGTTACTTCTTAAATACCGAAGCACATTTTTTGTCATCAATTTTCACGGGGAATGTCTTTTTAATCCGTGTGAGCCATTGTTCGGTCAGGCGCTTTTGCACCATATCCTGGAAGGCAGGAGCGAAGTCCGGAATTGCCTCTTCGAAGCTCTTCTGACGTGGCTGAGCGATATCATTGACTTTGATGATGGAGTAGCCGCGCTCGTAGTTTTCGGGGCCGAGGATATCGCCGATTTTCGACTGCATTTTAAATGGATAGCCGGCGAGCTTGTTTTCTTTGACCGAGACGAGACCGTGGCGTCCTTTTTTCTCGCGCATTTTATCGCGTTCGGTGAGCTGCGAGGCGATTTCCTCGAAGTTTTCACCCTTGTCGATCCGCTTTCTGATCGCTTTGGCGAGCGAGTCGGATGTTACGTAAATCTCTGATATATCATATTTTATGTCGGTGCGATAATTCGCTTTTGTCGAGTCAAAGAAGTGCCGCGCCTGAATTGAATCGAATTTCAATTTGCCCCATACTTCTTGTTCTTCTACTTTAAAGAGCAGAATTCCATCGCGGAAGTCACGCATCATATTGGCAAAATCGGGGTATTGACTTTCGAGACCGGCGGTGGCATCATTGACCACTTTTTGGTCGTAGAGTTTATTGAGCACCCGTGTAATTCCTTTGTAATTCAACGCAGTCGAGCGGAAGTCCGCGCGTTTGCCGATTGTGTCGATCAGCTTGCCGACGCTTAAATTACCGGCAGGCGAACTATAGATGTCCAATTGGCGGACGGCTTGGGTGACTTTTTTGTCCCATGAGGAGTCCATCGTCGTCTTGGAGGTATCGACGAAAGTGAGGAAGGATCGGAGAGCGGCATCGTTGATTTTGTAACCGTAGGCGCGTTTGAGGGAGTCGATATGCGCCGTTTTTTCTTCTTCGTAGAAGAGTTTTTTATAGTCTTTTTTGACTAATTCACGTTCTTCGGCGAGGTTCGGCACGATCGACGAATCACGGCGGATGATATGGAGTCCGTATTCTGTCCATACTTTACCGGAGATTTCGCCATCTTTGAGAGCGAAGAGTGCGTTTTCGAATTCGGGGAGGAGTAATTGATCTTTGAGGGCGTCGAATCCGCCGGAGCGGGTGTAGTAGGAGCCCATGTAGCCGTTGTTGGACTTGGTGGTCTTGTCATCGGAATTTTCGCGGACGAGCTGCTCAAACATACTTGGCTGCTTGCGGAGAATTGACAGGATGCTGTCTCCTTTTTTGGCAAGACCGACGGTATCATTTCTTGAGATAGAGGAGAAAAGAAGGTGGCTTGCGCGGACTTTCACGCGGGGTTCGTTTTTGAGAACTTTAATAATAAAATACGCGCCGTTTGCTTTGACAAGCTGCGGATAGACTTCGCCTACTTTTGCCGAATACGCGGCATCTTCGACGGGGCGGATAATTTTACCGCCGGTAATAAAGGGCAGCAGTCCGTTGCGGGCGCCGGTCTCTTTATCATCGGAGGAGTCACGGGCGAACTGCTCGAAATTAGCTCCGCCGCGGACGAGCTTGAGGATATTTTGGGCGCGTGCTTCAGCGGCGTCTTTGTCTCCTTTTTCGGGTATGGCGACAACGATAATCGCCACTTGTATTTCGCGCTTGCGACGCTCGAGGATCTTTTCTACTGCCGGCTCGATAATTTTCTTGTCGGAGTAGAAGGTCTCGGCGAGTAAGCGGCGGTTTTGCGCGATATCAGCCATCACGGCCGAATCTTTATCAAGCTTGCGATCCGTGGCATCAACTACTTTGAGCCGGTAATTAATGTAGAGCCGTAAAAAATCCATTACGCTGTCTTTCGGGATTTCCGAAAGGCGTGCTGTGCGGCGGTTCATGTTTTTACGGAATGCATTTTCGAGGTCTCGGTAGGTAATCGGCTCTTTGCCAATGGTCGCAAGGACGGTGTTGTCAGCAGGGGATGTCGTCGCAGAGGCTGCTTTCGGCTTGCCTTTTTGTGCTGTCGCTTCCAGCTGAAGTAGCGCCAAGCTCAGCAACAGAAAGGTGAATAATCGTATGTTCCTCATCGGAAATAACTCCTGAATTTTTGATGTATAATGTTGATATGTACTATTTAGAATCACAAAAATCCGAAAATCCATAGAGATACGCAAGGAATGACTGCAAAACCCCCTTATATTTCTTTATTGTTCGACATCGGCAGATTGGCAGTGCCGGCCGAAGCTTTCGGGCGAAGAATTCAAGAATGCCGAGCAGTACATTGGTGGGGTATCGGTTCATGATTGCCTGCTGAAGGAGGGAATGTTTTTCTACCCGTCGGACGACATAAATCCCGTATTTTTGTTCTCAAAAATTACGTCACACATTTCTCTAACGCCTACTCTTTATGACGTCAAAAGCAGCAGAAGCTCTCCTTGTAGAGGCAGAGCAGCAGGAAATCAGCGGGCACTATCAGGCGGCTGCGGCGCAGTCACGGCAGATTGCCGCGGCGATTGCGACGTGGGACAGCTCTCCGGGGGAATTCAGCTGCCGGGTATTTCTGCTGCTGTCGAAGTCGCTGTGGCGTCAGGGTATTCATGATGAAGCGCTCACGTATGGCGAGGAGGCGCTCACGCGTGTCGATGTATCGACCGGTGATGAGCTCCGCGCCCGGATATACAGTCATCTCGGGAATGTCTATGCAGATCTTTCGAATTTCCCGCAGGCAGTGGACTACTATCAACAGGCGCTCACGATTAATCAGGCGCTTGGTATCAAGGTCGAGACAGCCCGCAACCTCGGCAATATGGGGCTCGCCTATGCAGAAATGCTCGATTACCTCAATGCTCTCAAGTATTATCAGCAGGCATTGGCTATCAACGAAGAGCTCGGCCGCACCATCGGCATTGCCAAGAACCTCGGTAATATCGGGCTGATGTACTGGAATCTGCAGGATTACCGCCATGCAATCGAGTATTACACACAATCGCTTGCCCTCCATCAAAAAATCGGCAGTATTGCCGGCATTGCCACTACACTCGGCAATCTCGGCAATGTGTATTATAATCTCCTTAACTACCCGACTTCATTAGAGTATCTTCAGCAGTCGCTCGCGCATTTTGAGTCGATCGGCGATAAGCACCGGGTGGCGACCAACCTCGGAAATATCGGGAATATTTATACGGATATGGGCGATTATCCGAGTGCATTAGAGCATCTTGAGCGTGCACGGACCATTAGTCTCGAGCTCGGCAATACCTCCGGTGCCGCTATCGCGCTCGGCAATATCGGCGGCATTTATGCCATACAGACGTTCCGGGGATATGACCCCATTTTGGCCGAAAAATACCTCCTTGAAGCCATCGGTCTCTGCGAGGATATCGACAACAAAAGAGACCAGGTCGAGTTTTATTATTACCTCTCCGACCTCTATGCCACCCTCCACCGCTGGCAGGAAGCATATCAGTGCCATACACGATACCATGAGCTTGAGAAAGAAGTGCACAATGAGGAAGCTACCAAGCAAACGCAGCGCTATGCTATCGAACGCGAGCTCGCCGTCATGCAGCGCGAACAGGAAGTGCTCTATGTCAAGAATGCCGAGCTTGCCGCTATCAATGCCAAGCTTGAAGAGTCCAACAAGCAGCTCACGCAAGTCAATTACGAAAAAAATGAATTTCTCGGCATTGCCGCTCATGACCTCAAGAACCCGCTGAGTGTCATTACCATGATAGCTACCATTCTTCAGGATGAGTCCAATACCCTTACACCCGAGGAAATTAAAAGTCTCGCCGACGATATCCGTACATCGTCGAAGCACATGTTTAATCTCATTGTCAATGTACTCGACGTCAATAAAATCGAGAGTGGAATTCTCCTGCCGGCCGGCGAAGTGCTCTCGGTCCGGCAGTCAATCAAGATCATTGCCGAACGCTTTATTCCGCCGGCAGAACACAAATCAATTGCCCTCGAATGGCAAGCAGACGACCTCACAATCGAAGCCAATCAGTCGGTAGTGCTGCAGGTACTCGACAACCTCGTCTCCAATGCCGTTAAATTCTCCCCTGCCAATACCCGTATCACTCTCTCTGCACATGCATCAGGCGCCGATGCGGTGCGCTTCTCTGTAGAAGACCAGGGACCCGGCCTCACCGATGAAGACAAGCAGAGTTTATTCGGTAAATTTAAGCGGCTCTCAGCCAAGCCGACAGGCGGTGAACATTCCACCGGTCTCGGACTCTCCATCGTCAAGCGCCTTGTCGAGATAATGAATGGACGGATTTGGGTCGAAAGCGAGCCGGGCAAGGGAGCAATTTTTATTGTGGAGTTACCCGTTCGCCAAGCATAATTATCATATTTACCGAACAGTTCCACTCGACATCCATCTTTACCTGCTCTCACCCTACCCTTCCATTACCCTCAAAAAAAAAAGTCCGGTGATGATTCACGCGGACTTCTCTCTGCTGATGCAGATTGATTTACGAAGAATTATTATTTGGACCGTTTTTTCACCCAAGCGGCAATGTCATCGATTGTTTCCTTGGCCACATGCGCCGCCGATCTGTACTCATCCGGTCGGCTCTTGCCGATACCCGGAGCATAGAGATGATTCAGCGTGGGATAGCTCTTGTACTCATGGTCCTGGCTCGGCGGCAGGAATTTTTTCCAGAGCTTGTAATCCTCCATCGTGACCTGATAATCCCGCTCACCCTGGAGAACCAAGGTCGGTTTATTGAGCTTGGAAGCATAGAGCGGAGGATTGTAATTCTGCAAGTCAAGCCAATACGGGGCAGGCACTTGGAGCGGGAGTGAGTCGGGCGGAGTCATAAACGACAGGGCCGGCGATTTCACAGCCTGCCGCTGCCGCCTGATCTGATCGATAATCTTCTTCCGCTCGTCATTCTGCACACCGTCGAGACCATAGATATACTCGACCTGCTCGACAATCAAATCCTCAAGCGGGCGGGCATTGCCCGATAAAATTATCAGACCGGCAATCGTTGAGTCCTGCTTGGCAATCCGCGGGGCGAGCATACCGCCCAAGCTGTGCCCCAGAACAAAAATATGATCATGCTGAATGTCTTTGTTCTTTTGCAGCACCTTCACCGCTTCGAGTGCATCCTCGACGACCTCGAATTGCGGTGTGAGCACCGGGCGCTCCGTGCCGATTTTTTTGTAATGGTGCTTCGTACGCTTGTCATAGCGCAGCACGGCAATTCCCTGTGAAGCGAGCCCCCAGGCCAGGTCTTTGAATGGCTTGCTGGAGAATATAGTCTCGTCTTTGTCCATTGGACCCGAACCGTGTACGAGAATGACTGCCGGATACTTACCCGGTGCCGTCGGGAGCGTTACTGCGCCCGGCAGCGACCATTCGCCCTTGCCAATTGTCACACTGTATTCACGGACATGCTCGCCATCGACATAGTCGGGGAATTGATAGGACTTCGGAACGGGCGGCGGCGTTTTTTCGATCAGCATCCGCTCAATCAGATCCGCTTCCGGATATATAAATTTAAAATCCCACTTCCCTTTTTGGCACAACAGTGTCGTGACAATCGCAACAAGTGTATCTTCAAAAATCTGACTTTTGACCTCCATCGGCCTGATGACGTCGCCCGATTCTTTGAGAAATAATCCCCAGAATCGCTTCAGGGTATCGGCCGAAAAATCAGTGCCAAGCGATTGGTCATAGAAGCTCGATGCCGCCTTGAAATCCTCACGGATTAATGCATCCATACAGAAATATGCCTTGCTTTTCAGCGCTGCGGCACGAACAGAGTCGAGTGTAATCACCCGCTTGGGCACGGCCTCTGACTCAGCAGCCATTGGGTCCTCTGCCGGACCACCAGATTGCGACCAAGCAGCAAGCGGCTGCAGAAGCATGACGCAGGTCATGGTCAGGAGAAGTACTATAGAACGTTTCATATGATATTGATGTAGATTAACAAAGTAATTGGTACGCATACTCCCAAGAAGCGGGAAAAGTTCCTTAATCATTATCCGGCGGCATGACGTCAAATTCTATCACGACCGGACAATGATCACTAATCTTGTCGGCCGTTTCCTTGGGATACTGCGCAAAGAAATTCACCGCATGATTGCTGCCGGTAATCACCCTTTTTTTGGCCGACGGCGTGCAGATAATATGATCAATTCCGAACCATTTTTCATTGGAACAGCTCTTGGAATCATAGGTCAGGAATTCTATGTTTTTATTATTTACCAATGCCGTAAGAGTAGGATTTTTGGTACGTTGCGGGAAGTCATTACAATCGCCGACAATAAAAACATCCTGTTCTTTCCCGTGCGTAAGCAGCGAATCGACCCACTTTGATGCCACTTCTGCCTGCGCCGAACGCATACGGCGGGCTTCTGTCTGCATTTCAGGCGTCGAGTCGTAGCGCGAGCTCGACTTAAAATGCACGACCATCATCTTCCAGTCAAAGTTCCCTTTTTTACAATTGAGCACCAGTCCCGGGCGATTTCTCGACGTATCGACTGCGATTGGCATGAATTCTCCCTCGTCAATCACCTGCACGTCTTTGCGGTAAATGACACACACGTTCTGCGCCCGACCATGCTGACCGATATAAAATGAATAATCGGGCAGATAAGCCAATACATGCTTGAGCGCGGCAGGGTTTTTGATCTCCTGCAAGCCCATGACATCCGGATTCGCCTCGGCAATCACACCGGCAATACGCTTGAAGTCCTCTTCGGTACGCAGGATTTTGTCGTCTTTTCCGCCATCGCCGAGCCAGCCGATGTTGAACGTCCCGATACACACTTTCTGCGGCGAAGAGCCCAGATTTTTTGCGCATCCCGACACAGCCGACAAACCTCCGGTAACTATCAGTATAATAAGGAAGATATTTTTCATACAACTTATAAAATATAGAATCAGAACAGGGGGATAATTCAATTATTCGGGACTTTATTTGCCGGTAAACATTGCCTTGAGTACATAGCCGGCGACCTGTGGATTCTCCTTCAGGCGGCGCACCGAATAGCCGTACCAATCGCTGCCGAACGGCACATAAATTCGCATACCGTGACCGGCACGGATGATTTCGTTCCGCCGCTCTTCGCGCACGCCGAGCAGCATTTGAAATTCATACTGACTTTTACTGATTTTTTGCGTGGCGATGAAGTCCGCAGCGTCATCAATGAGCTGGTCATCATGCGTTGCGATGCGTACGTTGGCGCCATTATCGAGCAGCAGGCGGAGCATTTTTTTGTAATTGGCGCGGATGGCGTCGGGTTCTTTTATGGCGATTTCCGGCGATTCAATATAAATTCCCTTACACAACCGCACCGACGGCTTGAGCGGCAGGAGCGACCGTATATCATCCTCCGTGCGGCGCATATACGCCTGCAGCACAACGCCGATATTGTCGAATCCTTCGGCGCGAAGGCGGCGATAAAAATCGAGCGTGATGCTCGTGTACGGAGAATTTTCCATATCCATGCGCACGAATATCCCGAGTCCTGCGGCTTTTTGGACGAGCGAGCGCACATTTGCGAAGGCAAATTCCCGGTCAATATCGAGTCCGAGAGACGTGAGCTTGACGGATAAATACGACTGCAGACTATTATCATGCATAGCAGTTATTACCGACGACGCAGTTTCGAATTCATGCACCGAGCGTTCGCGGGAGGTCACAAATTCACCGAGCACATCGATCGTCGAGCTGGCCCCTTTTTGAGCGAGCTCCTTGCTGACGCGCACGGCATCTGAGAGGGTTGCGCCGGCGATATAGCGGCTGGCGACGGCTTTGACAATGGATTTGGGAACAACAGGGAGAGTCTTGACGATCAAAGAGTTAAGTAGCGACATAGCATTGTATCGAAGAATGAAGGACAATAAAAAACGGCGAACTTGAGGCAAGTCCGCCGTTCTGAATTCACTATATTATCGGAGAATAGTCACCGGTGCAGAAATTCTCTGACCGCCGCAACGGAGAGTCAGGAAGTATGCCCCGGAGGGAATACCGGAGACATCAAAACGGATCTCATGCGCACCGGCGCTCATGTTGTCATACGTACCGAATTGCGCCACGGTCGCACCTTTTGTATCGACGAGGAGGCATTCGATGCTTGCGCAGGGCGCAGGGAATTCGATGGTCGCCACTCCTTGTGAGGAAATAGGATTCGGCGAGACGGTCAGCATACCCACGTAGGGATTCGCTTCACTCACACCGACCGGCGTACAAGCAGCACCGGCATCAATTGTGAAATTCGATGCGCTGACGGCAGCGACAGATGTATCGAGCTTGTAGCTGATACGCACGAGCGCTTTGCCGGCAGAGGCGATTTTATTCGTTGCAGACCATGTGTATTTGCCGAGACGTGCATCGATGCCGACGGTAGAGGTCACATTATTCCATACTTTACCGTTATCTGCTGAATATTCGATTCTGATTCTGCTGCTCGACGAACCGATAAAATCTGTTCCCCAGCGCACTTCAAAGTCCTTACCCGAGCACACGATATCGCCGCCATTGGGAGTAAAGACCATGATTTTTTCTTTACCGATGGAGAAGACACCGCTTTGCGCTACCAGCGCATTATTGGAAGCGTCGCTGATTTTGATTATCGCCTGTGATGTCTCGATATCGGGTACATCAAAGGAATACGATGATCCTGACTGACTTGCCGAAAGCGTCGTCCACTCGCCGCCGCCATTGGAGGAGAATTCAACTTTTACGCGTGACACCAGAGACGAGGTCCATTGCACATCAAATTTCTCTTTTTGACCGAATTTTTCGCCGCCGGCAGGTGACTGTAAGACAAGGGATACGGCCTGAATTGTAAACGTACTCAATGATAGTGAGGTCAGACTTGGATTTGACGCATCGGTAATGCGGATAAGCCCTTGCGTCGTATTGGCTGATGGCACGACCCAAGTGATTTTGGCATTTCCGAATGGACGCCCACCGGTCTTGGCATCGATATTTTCGGCGCCCGGCACGATGGTCCATGTCTTGCCATTGTCGAGAGAATACTCAATTTTCACGCTTGTTACTTTGGTTGATGTCCAGCGGATTTCTTCCGTAGAGCCGGCTTTAAACTGATGATTGGCGAATGGATAATCGACTTTAATCATCGCCGTTGAGGGTTCGGTCAGGCATGCTTTCTTATCTGCTGCTGCCCGCAACACATCCGAGACGCGCGTCAGGAAGGTAAAGGGGATTCCTCGGTTCCACAGGTGGCAATAGCTCATAATCGAACCGGTATTATAGATCGGATTGCCTTTATTACATGCATCGGAGTAGAAGATACTCGTTGAGGCCACACCACTTGATGTGCAGCTGTCGAGAGCGGGCTTCCACCAGCAATTATGTGTATGGTAGGCAGCAATATTATGGCCGATTTCATGGGCAATTGTCGATGCTTCATCACTGTAAGCGAGTGTCGGTAATACCATATAGCTGGTAATACCGCAGACGACGTATCCGCTCAGGGCGCCATCGGTATTATTACACATCCCGCCGATACCGTTGGAAATACCGAGCACCTTGGTCGTACCGCCGTCGGAGAGCACACAGACGAGATCACGGGCCTTGCTTCTTGTCTGCCATTTAGCGACAACATCCCGGAGCAGCTTGTCATTTTCACCGCCCGAATTTGCATACGGGTCGGGTTCTTCCGTGGTATATATCTGCGCTTCGACAATTTTAAACGTAATATTGACTTCATCTTCATAGACCATACTCACCATATTAAACAGCGATACGACATATTCGGCTGATTTATCATAATCATTCCGGAGCTTGTAGAATTCATCGGTCGCCTCGACAATCACTTCAATTTCCAGCAAGCGGTCGCTGAGTGCCCGTTGATCGCCATATTCAGCTCTCAGCTCTTCCACTGAAGGAATCGGCAGTCCCATCTCAGGTGTAGCACAGGAAAATCCCGGCGTTTTATTCTCCGTCCGAAGGGCGCTTTCCTCTCCAATCACATGGTCACGGTTGGCCGCAACGGAGGATGAATACGGACTGATAACAAATTTTTCGCCGCTCGAATGAATGACACAGCCGATCATATCGCCTGATGCATAATTAAGAATCACTTTTGAACCCGGCTCGCCGACAATTGTACCGCGATAGGCCACGACATTCGGCGCGGGAACACGCATACTTCCCTTGAACCATTCGGTATTTTCATCGACGACGGAGTGAACCGGCGTGAGCAGCAGTGAACCGACCGATGTATTGGATACAGGGAAATCATTGATAATTATACTCTGCTGGCCGGGAGTAAATGCTTTCGTAAAAGCCGGCACATTCACCGAAAATTCGCGGGCAGAAGTAGAGAGGGTTTTCGGAAGCTTCGATCCGGAAGCGGTGGGGGTAAATTTGAGAAACGACGATGCGTTTATCTCAGCTGCAGACATGGTGCCTGCCGAAAGCAAGAGCAGAGCCGCCAAGAGAATACCAAGAGTTTTCATAATACTACCTTTGGATAAATATATTATAATTAATGATGTTGTTTGACTTGTTTATAGACCGACACCCAGATGTTGTCGTGAATTTCTTCGGGGGTCGCTCCGCCGTCGAGCACGATGAACCGGTCAGGGTCACTCTCTGCAATAGACAAATATCCTTGACGGACATTGTCAAAAAAGTTCTCTCCGGCGCTCTCCATTCTATCCGGTACGTTTTCCCCGCGTGCATTTGTACGGCCGAGACCGACGGTTGTCGGAACATCGAGAAAAAACGTCAGGTTGGGCACTAAATTATTCGTAGCGAATTTGTTACATGTGTGCACGTCGCTGATATCAATTCCCCGTCCGAACCCTTGATACGCAACGCTTGAGTCGATAAATCGGTCGCAAATTACCAATTTTCCCGCATGTAGTGCGGGCTCGATTACTTTTTCGACTAATTGCGCGCGCGCTGCGACGAATAAAAGCAGCTCGGCACGGATGCCGATTTCCTTGGTATTGGAGAGCAATACTTCGCGGATATTCTCCGAGACATCATTGCCGCCGGGCTCACGCAGCGCGAGAACGTCGATTCCAAGACTACGCAAACGTGCCGACAGAAGATTGATTTGCGTTGTCTTGCCGCTGCCGTCGATACCTTCGAATGTAATAAACATATTACCTGTCCCCACCTTTACCTACAATGACTACAATTTCGCCCTTGAGCGATGCCCGTTCTTTCATACGCTGCGCAATTTCACCGGCCGAACCGCGCAGAAATTCTTCGTATAACTTAGTAATTTCCCGTGCCACACAGACCTCGGTGCCTGCTCCCCAAATTTCCACAATTTCCTCCACCAAATGCATCACCCGATGCGGCGATTCGTAGAAAATGGTTGTTAAACCATAGTCTTTGGCGCGTGTGAGGAATGTTTTGCGTCCTTTTTTATGCGGCGGAAAACCCATAAAAATAAATTCGCCCGATTCCATCCCACTGCCGACGAGTGCCGGAACAAATGCCGTCGCGCCGGGCAAGGCCACTACCTGAATTCCTCCGGCAATTGCGCCTTTGACGATACGATTTCCCGGGTCGGATATCAGCGGCGTACCGGCGTCACTGACGAGTGCGACTATCTTGCCTGCCTGCACCTGGTGAATCATTGCCTCGACCTGCGACTGCTCATTATGCTCATGGCATGCAATGAGGCGAGGAGCGTGGATACCGTATAACTTCAATAATTGTCCGGTGGTACGCGTGTCTTCGCAGAAGATCACATCCGCCACGCGGAGTATTTTCAAGCTCCGCACGGTAATATCATCAATATTCCCAATCGGCGTGGAAATGATATAAAGCGCCGGCTCAAAGGACGTACTTTTTTCTTTCGTAGGCGTTATCATCCGATATCCGGACCTTTCTTTTTCTTGGCTTGACGTACTGTTTTGAAGAATTCCTGCAGAATGAGCGAACATTCCGCTCCCAAAACGCCCTCCGTCACCTCGCACCGATGATTGAGACGCGCATCGTTCAGCGTGGAATAAAGCGACGCACAGGCGCCTGCTTTGGGGTCGCGGCAGCCGTAAATTACTCTCTCCACCCGCGCAAGGACAATCGCTCCTGAACACATCAGACATGGCTCGAGGGTCACATAGAGCGACATTCCCGCAATGCGCTTGGTGCCGACGCTTTCAAATGCGCGTGTAAGTGCCACGAGCTCGGCATGAGCAAGCGGGAGCATATCTGTTTCGGTTGTATTATGCGCGCGGGCAATAATTCTCTCTCCGATGGTAAGTATAGCGCCTACAGGCACTTCGCCCATTGCGGCTGCTTTGGCGGCTTCTTTGAGCGCAAGCTGCATCATTTCTTCATCGAAGTTCATTGTACGGCAGTATTCTTTCCGGAGATATTCTCCAAGAGGGCAGGCAGATTCCTGCAAATATCCCGATTCCCTTCCAGGATATTATAGTCCAGCAGATTCTCCGGCTTTACCCATTCGAAGGTATGGAATACTTTATTGCGCGGCGTGCCGGAGTATTCGTCAATTAAATAGAAATGTACCAGAAACTTACCGCCGTCGGGATACACCGATTCTTCGGTAAGAATCAGACAGTTTATCACGGCAGAAATTCCTAATTCTTCCTCCAATTCACGGATTAATGCCTTCTCCGGTGACTCGCCTTTCTCGATTTTCCCGCCCGGGAATTCCCACTGAAGGGCATAACGTGCGGTGGCATTGCGCTGACAAAGCATCACCGTATCATCCTTGCGAATAATTCCGACCGACACGCCGATGACAGGGACAGTATGCATAACTTATTCTCCCAAAACGGAAATAACAATTTTTTTTCCGAGCATAAGCTCAAGTAAATCTTTCCTTCTGCGCGCGCCCCAGAGTTCGATATCGGCGCCAACGCCGGAACCCGTCTGCAGGTAGATATGAATTAATTCTTTTTCCTTGAATACCTGCACCGCGCTCACAATCTGCTGCTGACGGCGGTCGAGACCTTCGGCAATTCTGAGAATTCCGGCGAGAATAGACACAATACGCTGTTTGTCGGCCGGCAATCGGGTATAATTCACGTGTTTTTTCTTGGGATTACTCTTGCGATGATAGCGCGCGATATTGGCAATGAGCTCAGCTTCGTCATTGGTAAAGCCCGGCATTACGCAATTAAGTATCATATAATACGAGTGCTTGTGATGTTGATCAGGACTGATGTGATATCCCACGTCATGGAGCAAAGCCGCCGCTTCGAGGAGTTCGCGTTCGGCATCAGAGAGCATAAACGCCGGCAAAAGCTGATCAAAAAGCGAGAGTGCGAGATTCTTGGTATGATTGGCATGCGGTATATTCACCTGATACAAGTCGCAGAGATGATAAATAGTCTCATAGCGCAGGCGACTCAGGTGGTGGAATGCTTTAATATCTTCGTTTTTCTGTACGGTATCGAAGAGAATACCTTCGCGGAGGGCGTAGGCAGAGAGTGTAAGACGTTGGATATTAAGATTAATAACGATCTGCTCGAGAATAAGTGCGCCACCGAGAATGATATCGGCACGATTCGGTTCCATACCCGGAATCTGCGCGCGGGCGGGCGATGTACCTGCCTGTATCAGCGAATCAATCACGGAAAGCAATTCATCACGCGTAATGTGAATACCGTTGATGACATCCGGAATACGCTTTCCGGCGGCGGCGAGCACCATACCGGCGAGCGTGTGCGCCGTGCCGGAGGTAGCAACGGCAATTTCAAAACCGGACTGAAGAATTTGCTGAAAGGTCGGAGAGAGCTCGCCGCGGATATATTCACGGCATTCATTGACTTGATTGAGCGTGGTGGTCTCGCTTGTGAAGAAGCGTTGTGACATCCGTATCGCGCCGAGCTTTGCGGAATTGATGAGGTAATGTTCGCCCTTGACTCCAACGACCGTTTCGGTGCTCCCGCCGCCGATATCAATGACGAGTGCTTTTTTAGAGAGAATTGGTACGGCATGAATTGCGCCGACATAAATCAAACGTCCTTCTTCGACACCGGAGACGACTTCTACCTGAACTCCTGCAATTTCAAGCGCTTGACGCACGAATTCATCTTTATTCAGCGCTTCCCGCACGGCACTTGTGGCGATTGCGCGGATTGGCGCTTTGGCTTTTTTGGCCATTGTGGCGAACCGTTTGAGGGCAGCCACGCCACGGTCGATTGCTTCGGGAGAGATACGTTTCATATCGCCCGAACCCGACCCGAGGCGAACCATTTCTTTTGCCCGGGAATGAATCTGCAGAATGCCTTTGTCGTTGACGGATGCAATGACCAAATGGAAAGAATTTGTACCTACATCGATAGCCGCAATGAGTAGATCTGATTTCATTCAACGCGCCTTTCGGGTTCGGCGCCCGCCCCTTTGAGCACCACGACATCGTCTTTTTGATAGAGAATTTTGTCCTGACGAGCTTTCGGCCGCTGCTTTTCGGTAGCTCGTACATCCCCTACAAAGAAGCGCCGCAATGCGCCTAACAGATAGGTAATTGTAGCAATTATCGCTACTACTACCAGAAGGAATATGATAATGAATCGAGCCATTGGGAGTCAAAAAATGAGGTTAGAATTGCCGAAAATTACCCAAAAAAGTACTCGTAGCCAACATAAATCAACGTTCGCATAGGTAAATCTGCTCTCTGCTTTACCCCATACTTTCCGGCAGTACTGCTTTTGTCATTCTGTCATCCGGTATCAGTCAGCCACTTTCGAGTCGAGATTGCCCCTGAGTCCGCTGTAGGCAGTGAGTTCGCTGTCAATACTGCCGATTGGAATTTTCGCACTGACTTTGACCGGTATTTTGCGATCATCGTCCGAGAGCCATATCATAATGCGACCGTCACTTTTGAAGAGCCCGCCCTCGACGATGACCGGTTCGATGACAATACAGCGGAACGTCCCGGCACCGACTTCAATTTCCTGCCGACCGAGGATTCTCACGGCAAGGTCATTGGTTTTTTCATCAAAGAAATTCTGCAGTTGGATAATATCACCCTTGTGCTTGGACTTCAGGTCCTGTGTGCGAACATAATAGAACGCCGAAACAATATCATGGACAAACGGCGGGATCTGATACTCCTTGTCATTGGCACGCGCAATATTCTTCACCTGATCGAATTGCGCCTTGAAGTCCCGCGAGTAGCCGCCCTCGCGCACATGCTGCTCGAACTCATGCGGAAAAATCCCATCGACATCGAGCAGCGTTTGGTAGCCGTCCTGCACTTTGTAGAGCCAGTCCAGGGACTTGAGTGAGCGAACCTCAAAGCGGATATCATAGCACTTTTGATTATTCCGCACCACGGGCTGCGGACGTACATAAAAGTACGCGCTGCCGGCGGTGATGAATTTATAGCCGACACGGTATTCTAATTTTTCACCAAAACCAAATGCTTCATTGGCCACATACCGTCGGCCGGCTTCCATTTTTTGCAGGGTAATCGGTGTGACCGGCGCAAAAGAAGCAAGCACTGATGAGGAAAAAAGCAGCACGGAAAAGAACAGGAAAGATTTCATAATTCTCATCGAATATACGGAGTACAAAATGCGGGATTACTATGTGCGGTCATGATGCCTGCAGTAGCTCGCTCTACCTCTGCCAATCCCTTGGAGCAAAGTCAAATGCGACGCCTAAACGAATAGCCGAAGGGTTCTATTTTACCTGTATAAAAAAACCTCCGTACTCGCTCTTGAGTACGAAGGTTTAGATTTTTCGGGTTTTGGTGGATATGCTTGCCGGGGGGCCGTATTAATCAGCCAACATCGCATAGTTCGGTCTGCGGATCGACCGCTCAATTTCAACGATATCAAACTGTACATCGCCCATGCCGCTCATCGTGCACCGCATCGTCGTCGAGCCGACTTTACCGGTTTTCTTGAAAAAGCTCCGACACGCACGCTCAACACTCTTGGAAATATCTTCGGGCATGCCGACAAAACTCACATCCATGTCGGTCACATCGCCAAACGAAGGCACAGCTTGAAACGTAAATTGCTTACTAATGGTTTCCATTGTGGAATTACAACCTCAAAATGATACAAATAATTACGGAATTACTATAGCACTTAGCAAGCTCTATGCCAAATATTAGTCCGTTTTTTAAAATAATTGCCCCGCCACCGGCAATTTTCAACGAAATGTAGAGGTATTTTCCAATGGAAAAAGGTGTCGTTCGTCAACGGCGCGACTCTGTCTGTATCTTCATTAATCTCAAATACTATCATGGAACCTTTTATCATGGACGTGGCCAATCACGTCAGTATCCCAACCGGAATCGTCGGTACCGACGATAATGACAACATCAACGTCACTCTCAAGGCAATCGGCGAAGTCAAGAAGATTAAAGCGCAAAACAACATTCCCGAAGAATACGGTCTCCGCGTCGGTGTCAAAGGCGGCGGCTGCTCCGGAATGTCCTACACCCTCGGCTACGACGCCGCCCCCCGCGACAATGACCGCGTTCTCGAAACCAACGACATGAAAATCTTCATCGACAGCAAAAGCATCTTCTACCTGATGGGTATCACCCTCGACTATACCGACGGACTCATGGGACGCGGCTTTACGTTCAACAATCCCAACGCAACCAAAACCTGCGGCTGCGGCAGCTCGTTCGGTGTGTAAATCATCCTATCTGCGCAGATCATAATAATCATAAAAATCAGCGTGCCATCAGCTCTAAATAAATCATAACATCATAATTTATCAAAATCATACAAAGGATTACATCATGGCTTACGAATGGAAATTCAATCCCCGCCCTTACTCGGACGACGAAGCAAAAGACCTGCTCAAAGCAGTCGTTTCGCCGGAAACATCCGACTGGCACTACAACACACATCACAAAGGATATGTGACATTTCTCAATAAAATCGAAGGCGAACTCGAAACAGCCGACCGCTCGGCAGCCAACGGTAATTACTCACAAATCGGTGAGTTAAAGCGCCGTCAAACATGGAATCATGCCGGCACCGTCCTTCATGACGTCTATTGGGAAGTGCTCGGCGGTGATGGTGACCCGAGTCAGGGTCCGGAAATTCTTGCTGCAATCATCGAGAATTTCGGCAGCTTCGACGCATGGAAGGCAGACTTCAAAGCCACCGCCGTCGCAGCAAAGCTCTCCGGCTGGGGCGTACTCACCCTCGATCAATTATACAGCGGCCGCCTGCTGAATGTGCTCGTCGATGAACACCACTACGGCGCAATTTGGGGTGGAATTCCCCTTATTTCGTGCGATGTCTTCGAGCATGCGTACTATCACAAAGACGGCCCGGGACGCGCCAAATACGTGGATAATTTCCTGGCGAATCTTCACTGGGGACGTATCAATGACCGCTACAAGAAATTCGCCCGCTAACAAATCTTAACAATAAAAAAAGGCAATTCTTTAATTTTTAAAGAATTGCCTTTTTGTTTTTGGCAGAACGCCAAAGAAATAGTGTCAGGATATTTTCACACTAATTGACACATCTACGCCTATCTTACAGTATTCACGCTTTTGCCTTACAGTTTATTTACGGCGTTTTGGGGAGCCGCTTGAGCCGCGATTGCGCTGTTTTACCGAAGTCATCGGTCGGTCGTAAATTCAAAATCGTCTGATAAATCTCCCGCGCTGCGTCAATTTCCTTCGCCTGCTCATAGCACTCGCCCAAGCCGATCATCGCAAGGGTGTACCAATCTTCGACACCCGAAAACTTCTCCCGCACGACTTTATACGCCACGAGCGCGCTGTCGTATTTTTTCTCGCGCAGCCAGGATTCTCCGATTCTATACGCTGCCTCGGCGGCGAGTGGCGGATTCTCGTCGGCGCGGGCTGCGAGAATGGCGAATTCTGCTCTTGCGCTATCGGCTAATCCTTTATTTCTCAAAAACATCCCGATTCTATATCTGCTTTGGTCGGCGTACTCGTTATTCTTAAAATTCGTGGCTACCTCGCGGTAAAGGGCGAGCGCGGTCGTCGTATCTCCCTTGGTAAAATTAATCTGCGCACGCTCAAATCCCGCCTCTGCCGCGACCGGATTTGCCGGGTACTGCAATTGCACTTCGCGGAAAACGGAGTCCGCCGGGATCGCGCGCTGCTGCGTAAGATGCATCTTGCCGAGCTCGAGCAAGCCCATGGGCGTGAATTCACTTTTGGGGAATTTTTTCTGTAATTCACTGAAGGTTTGAGCGGCTTTTTTGGGGTCGTTCATACCGGCATAACTTTTCTCTAAGTAGAAGAGTGCTTCAGCATTACGATCATTGTCAGGATATTTTTTCAGGTAATTTTCAAATTCCTGAATCGCGCTGGAGTAATTCTTGCCGCTCGAGAATTTGAATGCTTTGTCGAACGAAAGTTCTTTGGATACTTCGAGTTGCGGATTAGCAGCAACGAAGGTATCGGCGATTTGTATGGCTTCTTCGGTTTTGCCTAAGCTTTCGAGGCAGAACTGCATGCTCTTCACCGCTTCGCCCGCATACGGACTCGTCGGGAAGGAATTGAGAACAATTTTGTAGAATTCAATTGCCTGTTCAAAATTCCCTACATTATAATAACTATCGCCAATGGAATAATTTGCCTGCGCCAGTAAATCGCTGCTCGGGTAGAGTTCGATGAGCTTTTTCAGATCACCGATCGACTCTTCGTATTTCTTCTGCTGAAAATGCGACCATCCGATAGAGTAATACGCGCGTGGCGCGAGAGAGGACTTCGGATATGCTTTCACATAATTACGGAATGCCTCGACTGATTTATCATAATCTCTTTGTCGGTAAAGGGCTTGCCCGATTTGAAAAGCCGCGTATTGACCTTCGTCCGAATGCGGCGACCGTGCAAATGCTGCCTGATAGGCGCTCGCTGCATCACGATAATCTTTGAGAATATAATGTCCGTCGCCTTTGCGGATTAATGCTTCCGTACCATAACGTGTATCGGGAAATTGCTTGACTAATTTTGTAAAAAATTCGGCACTTTTGGCAAAGTCCTGCTTGCGGAAAAACGTCCAGCCGAGGCCGTAATATGCTTCTTCGACATGGCTTCCGGCGGGGTAATCTTCGAGGATTTGGCGGTATAATTCTTCGGCATTTTTGAGTAAATCCGAGCGGTAATAGCTCTCGGCGAGCCAGAAGATTGCTTCTTCTTTCCGTCCGTCGCTTCCATTCTCACCGATATAGAGAGTGAGAGCGGCGATTGCCTCGCGCTGCATCATATTCTGACAGTAGGCGATACCTTGCTTAAGGCGTGATTCTGCAAGGTATTTATCGCGAAGCGGGAGAGTGATAACAGTACTCGCGCGGGCGAGCTTTTCGGCGGCGGTATAGGCGCGGGCTGATTTATTATAGGATTGCTGTTCGAGATAGGTCGCTCCCAAAAAGAGCTGAATTCTCACCGAAGTAGCCGCGTCGGGCGATTCTCTCTCGGCACGTTCAAGTGCTTTGCGGGCATTGTCATACTGAAGGTTTTCATAGTACATTTGTCCGCTTTCGAGTAGCACCTGCGCCAAATACGGATAGCCGCCCATCATCGAAAGCGAGGAAAATTCCTGCAATGCCTGTTCGCGATTACCACTGAATTTCAGGGCTACTGCATGATAGAGTTGCGCGAGCGAAACCACCGTCGGGGGCTGCTCCTCGGCAGCGCTGTCGATGACATGCTGATACACATCGGCGGCTTCTTTGTAGCGTTCGAGGTGTAATAATGCCCAGCCCTTGCCCAGATCGGCACGGGAGCGGAGGGTAGAAGTCGGAAATTTTCGGGTGAATTCCGTAAATACGGCGAGTGCAGTGTCGAAGCGACCGGCAAGCGAGAATGCCTGACCGCGGAGATAGAGTATTTCTTCGAGCGCACGGGAGGTGTTGGTCTGAGGTTCGTATAATTTCCCAATCGAATCTTTTGCATCAATATGACTTATCGCATTCTCGGCCGATGCTATCAGCAGCAGTGCCGATGAATAATCGCGCAGGCGGAGCTCATTACTTGCCTCGCGGATATGTGCCGCGACATGGGTATTGCGCTTCGGATACAACCGGCGAATGGCACTGAAATGGGTAATTGCCGTATCGGTGCGGCGGTTCGACTCGGCGATATAGCCCAAACTGTAGAGCGCATCATCGGCGAATTCGCTCATCGGGTAGCTCGCAGCGCAAAGCTCAAACTGCTGACGCGCCTCGTCGTGCTTGCCCTGACGGATATACGCCACACCACGCCAATACACGGCCTGACTCGCGATGACACTATATAATGAATCACCCCGCAGCGCAAGATCCCGCTCGGCGGCGCGATGCGCCTCACCAAAATGCGTGAGCGCTGCATCGAAATGTTCTTCATGGAATGCAATAATACCTCTCTCCAGCCATGCATGAGCGATGAAGGGAGAGTTCGGACGGTGAAGAATAAACTGTTCCACCATCGCATCTGCCCCGGTCGGGTTCCCGCCGGCATACTCGATACTGCCGCGCAGCACTGCCGCCCTGTCCTGCGTCGGATTCTCGGGCATGGACTCTATGCTCCGTCGCAATGCGACATGTGCCGAGTACAGCAGCCCCCTGTCATAGAGCTCATTGCTCTTGAAGGTAAGCATGCTGCCGTCATCATTATACGCAGGAATAAGCTGGGCAAATGCTGCCACCATTGGCAGCAGGAAGATTGCCAGCGTACTGTACCAAAAACGCGTCATACTACTCACGGGAAGAGGAGAAAAGTGAAGGGATACTGTCATACTGCACCGAAAATTACGGAATTTTGGCGAAAAATGAGGTCATTGATTGCAGTTTTGGGGTTTTCCGGTTCGGACGGCTGCTACAACCGGTGGGATGGGAAATTCCCTCCCGGCAGATGAAATAACCGTTCGGACGGAAAATACAACGACCTCAGAGAGGTCGAATATTTATAGCAAAGTGCACCACATAAAATTCACGACCTCAGAGAGGTCGAATGTTTGTTGTCGTGCTTACACTCACTATGGATGCGCAGTACATTTCAGCGGTAAGTGTTGCCGGGCGGTTGGGAACAACCGACCGGACGCGTATTCCCGTAGAGACGCAAAATTTTGCGTCTCCAGCTCCAGCAAAATTTACGTCTCCAGCAAATTTTGCGTCTCCAGCAAATTTTGCGTCTCCAGCAAATTTTGCGTCTCCAGCAAAATTTTGCGTCTCCAGTAAAATTTGCGTCTCCAGCTAAATTTGCGTCCCTACAAAAGATTGCTTGGACGGCAACGGGTGTCCGCAGACGACGCCCGGAATACGCAGAAGCGAACCATAAACTCTCCTCGCCTTCCCTTCCGTAGGAAATCGGGCTAAAAAAGAAATACACACCCCCGATAGCTGCTAATCGGGAAATTTGTCGTATATTTGTGGTAGTTATTGAGTTATGCGGTCCTTTGAAGCAATCCACGCGAGTATTCTTACCTTATCCCTATCTGCGGCTAGAGTTTATTTTCCTCCCTTGATTGAGCGGTTCGACCACCCGAGAAGCTATTGCTGATTCCCCTCCGTATAAAAACTCCCGCTTTAGGAGCGGTATTTATTCTATTATAGAAAGTGTTAGATGACAAAATTGAAATTCGATGAGCTTGGTCTCTCGAAAGAAGTGCTTAAAGCCGTGCATGATATGGGCTTTGAAGAAGCAACGCCGATTCAGTCGGCCGCAATTCCGGTGCTCTTGGCCGGTGGTGATGTAATTGGACAAGCGCAGACAGGGACCGGCAAAACAGCCGCGTTTGGTATTCCCGCGCTCGAACTCTTAACCGCCGAACGCAAGACGCAGGTGCTCGTATTATGCCCGACGCGTGAACTCGCAATACAAGTGGCAGAGGAATTAATCGAACTCGCCAAATACAAAAAAATTCAAATACTTCCTGTCTATGGCGGGCAGCAGATCGAGCGGCAGATCCGCGGTCTTCAAGCCGGCGCACAGGTCGTAATCGGTACTCCGGGTCGCGTCGTCGATCACATCAAGCGCGGCACGATTAATTTCTCGTCCGTGAAAATGGTAATTCTCGATGAAGCCGACGAAATGCTCGACATGGGTTTCCGGGATGATTTGGAATTTATCTTAAAAGAAACACCGAAAGTGCGTCAGACGGTGTTTTTCTCGGCGACCATGCCGAAGTCGATTTTAGATCTTACGCGGAAGTATCAAAACGAACCCGAGCATGTGTCGATTAAGCACGAAACGCTGACTGTGCCGCTTATTGAGCAGGAATATTTCGACGTGCGCGACGGGCAAAAGCTCGAAACGCTGTCACGATTAATCGACCTCCACGGTATCAAGCTTGGGTTGGTGTTTTGTAATACGAAACGCCGTGTGGATGAAGTCGTCGGACATTTGCAGGCGCGTGGCTATTCAGCGGAAGGCCTTCATGGCGATTTACGGCAGAATCAGCGTGATCTTGTGATGGGTAAATTCCGCAAAGGCACGATTGAATTACTCGTGGCTACCGATGTGGCAGCCCGCGGAATTGATGTCGATGACGTCGAAGCAGTGTTTAATTACGACGTTCCGCAGGATGAAGAATCCTACGTTCACCGTATCGGCCGTACCGGAAGAGCCGGGCGTTCGGGTCGTGCATTTTCCTTCGTATCCGGCAAGGATTTCTACAAATTACAGGATATTCAGCGCTATGCGAAGATCAAAATCAAGCGTGGCACGATTCCTAGTTTTGCCGATATCGAGCAAAGCAAAGCAGCGATGGTGATGAGCGGTATTTCGGCGATGATCGAAGAAGGCGGCCTCGAACCGTACATGGCGCATATCGAGCGTTTGATGGATTCGGGTGAATTCTCTCCGATTGAAATTGCTGCGGCATTTCTCAAGATTGAAATTAGTCCGGACCGTGAAGAAGAGCAGATTGTAGAGTCGGTGCCCGCGCGCAAGCATACAGAAGCCAATATGGTGAAGCTCGTGATCAATGTGGGTAATCGCCATAATGTACGGCCAAAAGACATTCTCGGCGCGATTGCCGGCGAAACAGGTGTAGCAGGAAACTTAGTCGGCAATATCGATGTGCAGAGCAATCTGACCTTTGTCGAAGTAGCTACCTCAAGCGCAACCCGCGTGATTAACGGCATGAAAAAAGCGATGATTCGCGGTAATCGTATCAAAATTGAAGAATATAAAGGTCGGTAAGTACATACGTGCAAGCGACCGGCCGGAAGTGCTTTGATCTTCGAAACCTGACATGTTTTTACAGACCTGTCAGGTTTTTTATTTTATAGAATTCCGAACAGAATTTGCCACCTGTCTCTATAGGAAAATTATTTTATAAAAAGATGACTTTTCCCCTATACTGTTGAAAAAGTTTTGTTTATTTTTGCTTGCAGATAGCGCGCCCGTGAAGAGGGGTCTTGCAGGCGCTGATTCCAACAAAACTTTACTCACAATTTGAGGAGATACGACATGACTATTTTCCATTTTGGTCGGCACACGGTTCCATTTAGTGATATCCACGATATCAACTTGCAGTACAACTATCACGAAAATGAAATTTTTGTGGATTTGGAGCTCAATGGTGGCGTGCAGATGAGTTTGAATTTACCGGATTCAATTGTGTTTATGGAGCAATTCATCCAAAAAATCAAGACTGAGAAAAACGTATAACGTAGCATATTAGCCAGCCTCTATCCTTCGCTTTTCACTCGGGCGCTCACAAGCAACATCCGAAGGAAAAGCGGAGGATTTTTTTTACTTCCCCCCAAAAAAAAGAGCGCAATTTCTTGCGCTCTCGATAATAAAAAGACGGTATGATTATTCTACAATGGTCACCATCACGCTTGCCGTATGCGCTCCCTGCTCAGCCATGAGATAGTACACGCCGGATGCCATACCGCTCAATGACACGCTAAAGTGCTGTTCAGTCCGCTCGAATTCCGCGACTTTCGCTCCCGTAAGCGTCGTAAAGGTGTAGTTAACGGGCAGCCCGGGAGCAAAGGAGAGAGAGGTGCAATCGATGGTCAGGAGTCTGGTTGCAGGATTCGGATAACAATTAATATGCTGCATATCCTGTGTCGAGCTGCTGCCCGGATTTTCCTGCGCGCCGAGCGCTTCGAGGTCTAATTTCCAAATGCCTTTGCCGGTAGTGGAGGCATAGATGCTGTGCGTGGAGGCGGTAAGTGAACCGATATAATTACTGCCGATACCGGTGTGTACATTTTCCCAGCTATTTCCATTATTCATAGTGACATACACTCCGTCGAACGTAGCCGCAAAGATCGTGTTGCCCCGCACGAGGAGCGACATTACGGTGAGGTCTCCGAGACCGGTGTTGACCTCTTCCCAGCTCGTGCCATAGTCAAAACTACGGTAAATGCCTGCTCCCTCCGTGGCTGCAAACAGAGTCTGCCCGTGCACGGCGAGAGCGATAAACGTCCGCGACGGGATTTCGCCATGCACCTCGACCCAGCTTTTCCCATCGTCCATACTACGATAAATTTCCTTGCCGCCGGCAAAAAGTGCATCGCCGCAGACTGCGAGTGTCGTGACCAACTTCATAGTAAGGCCTGCCGTTACCTGTTGCCAGCTTGCACCATTGTCGGTGCTGCGGAGCACACCGTTGCGCACAGTACCGGCAAAGAGCGCCGCCCCCTTGGTGGTAAGTGTCAGCACTGCAATATGGTTCTGCTCGGGATTGACGGCAGCCCAGCTTTGAGCATGGTCCGTACTGCGAAAGATTCCTCTGCTGGTACCGAGATACAATCCTGACGAATGATCGGTGATCGATGTAATGCGAACATCCGGTAGTGCCGCTCTGCTCGATGACCAGCTTTTACCATAATCTGTACTGCGAAAAACGCCTCCCATCGCCGTAGCTGCAATCAGCGTGTTGCCGCTTACGGTAAAGGCGCGTACGTCACCGCTTGGAGCATAGGCACCACATTGTGCCCATTGCGCATTTGCTGTGTCCATCGACATGAGCACAACGACGAGGAATCCGAGAAATGTCTTCATACAATACTCCTTGAAAAAGTGTACAAAAGTGGGATGAATTCCATCCCGGGGGATATCGGGGCTGTTTGGTACTATCAGATGCGAACTTACATACCAGAAGTTACAATTCCAACTACCACAACACCCAAACCCAAAGAAAACTTACATTTCTGTATTTTCTTACAAAAAATAACATTTACTTGGTGTTTTGAGCCCTTTTTTCTGGTCTTCTGTACTACGTATCTTGTTTGGCGAGAACACGGGAATCTGCACTAGATGTACCACCGCACGTTACCATGCTTTGAGTGGAGGGATTTCCGGTGACCTAGAGAGAGGTGGGGCAATGCCCGCAGACAGATACATGCAAGCACGGTGAGAAGGAAGTAGGCATTTTCCATCGGAGAGAAATTGAATCCCATTGAAGAGAGAGATTGAATATTGAAGTGCGGAGAAGAAACACCGTCATCGTATTTGCTCGGCAGTTACGGAGGCGTGCGATGCAGCGTGGCGATGTACTCTCAAGCATGAAATGGCATCCTCTCAAAGAACGACTATACCGGTTCATTACGGCATTCCACGATGCCGAAGCGCACCCTTTTGCCGGGCAAAACAGAGAATTTTTTGGAGTGCTGAATGGAATGAATTCACAGCGGTATCGCTTGTCGAGCATCGCCAGCCATTGGTGCAGTCAGCGTCATCCCACATCCATGGCAAGAATACATGATAGGAATTACCTGCATCCCAATAACTTACCATCGTGCCATACTTCTTTTCATACGGAATACTAATCTGGCGGCTGTGCTTCCAGCGCCGGATTATTTGTAGTGCGCTGTCGAGCGTGGCATCGAGCGGAACCATTTCATCCGTTATTGTGCCGCGCTGAGTATGATAGAGAATATGCAGCACGGGGTCTGCATTTTTTACAAGCCAAAAGCAATCCACCGAGTCGTGTGAATAATCCCGGTGAATATTGACAAGTACTCCGCCACAGGATGTCTCTTGCATTGTCATTGCACGATAAGGAAAAAGCGTTTGTGTTGATGGAACTTCTTGTACTGTCAGGGTACTATCAAGATAATACTTCCTTTTATCTCGAATTTCAGAATCAATGGTCGTGCTGCCTGCACTATTTGTTCGCTCATACGGAATTTCTTTTCGATGTCTCAAGACACTATCTTCGAGTATGGCAATCAACGAGTCACGCTTTGAACTTTGAAATTGATAATTATAGAGCATATCCTCATTAAATACCCTGATGACCATCGAGCTTCTATGGGCAATACTGTCAGCGTATCGTTCGACGGCAGAATACATTGATGAATACCTCTGCCTTTCCTCAATCACCTCACCAATTCGCCCGCCATCATCACCGGGCATATTTCCGGCAGCGTCATCGAGTGAATTTGTGTAGTTTTTAGTAGCATTCTCCCAATCACTCCGAAAGGCAGCTTTGGTGATATCTTTCGTGATAGGCGCTGTTTTGCTCGGTCCGCACGAAATACTGCTCAGCATCAGCGAGCATAATAGGGCGGTCCATAGAGTTGTGTAGAGTGTGCGCATGCTTGTATGAGGAGGAGGGTGCGATTTGAATTGGGGATAGCTTCCAACCTGTCACGTGCTGTACCGGTCATCAATTACCTGCCGAATTACTCACTTCGTCTTCACTCTTCCAACACAGCGTGATGGCATGTTTGTAGCACCAATCCCCAAGCGAGACGCCTCTTCGACCCCACTCGGGGTCGTACTATTCATTGGGACGTGACATGCTACAAACATTGAATCCCGCCGGGATTGAGTGGATAAGGCGTTCCCCGTCCTGTCAGGTTTTCCTCAACCTGACAGGACTCGGCACAAGTCTTATTTCCCAAGCTTTTCCTTGAAATACTCGAGCGTTTTGAGCAGGCCTTCGCGGCGCTGAACGCGGGGCTGCCAGCCGAGAATTTCGGTGGCGCGCGTGATGTCGGGTTGGCGGATTTTCGGGTCGTCGGCAGGGAGGTCTTTGAAGACAATTTCACTTTTCGAACCGGTAATTTCGATGATTTCTTTCGCTAAGTCGAGCATCGAGATTTCGTCAGGATTACCAATATTGACGGGGTCGCTCTCATCAGAGAGGAGCAGGCGGTAAATTCCCTCAACCAGATCATCGACGTAACATACCGACCGTGTTTGACTTCCGTCGCCGAAGACCGGAACCGGTTCGCCCCTGAGTGCCTGCGACATAAACGCCGGTATCGCGCGACCATCTTCGATTCTCATGCGCGGTCCGTAGGTATTAAAGATGCGGATAATGCGCGTTTCCACGCCGTGATAGCGGTGATACGCCATCGTCATCGCCTCGGCAAACCTCTTGGCTTCGTCATAGACGCCGCGCCAGCCGACGGGATTGACATTCCCCCAGTATTCTTCGGGTTGCGGGTGAATGAGCGGGTCACCATAGACTTCGCTCGTGCTTGCGATTAAAAACCGCGCGCCTTTTGCCTTGGCGAGGCCGAGCGCTTTGTGGGTGCCGAGCGAACCTACCTTGAGCGTCTGAATCGGGAATTTGAGATAATCAATCGGCGAGGCGGGAGAGGCAAAATGGAGGATATAATCGACATCACCGGCGACGTAGGTGTAATTGGTAACGTCATGCTGAATGAATTCAAAGCGTTCGTGTCCAAGAAGATGCGCGATATTGTCCGGCGAACCGGTAATAAAATTATCCATGCAGATGACATTGTATCCCTCGGCAATAAATCGGTCGCAAAGGTGTGAGCCAAGGAATCCTGCCCCGCCTGTAATGAGTATTCGAGCCATAATATGTGTGCTATTATATCAAAATGGATTAAAAAGTATGTCATTCTGAGGAAGTCGCATAGGCCGAAGAATCGAAACTTGATGATGTCGTAATGTTCTGACTTTACAGCTAGTTTCGATTCTTCACCCTAAGAAGGGTTCAGAATGACAGTGTTGTAATAAATACGTTACTAGTAAATATATATCTGAATTATTGACGGTAAGTAAACGTTTAAGTAGGTACAAAAATAACGAAAAGATGAAGTGCAGAGGCATGGATTCTGAAAGTAGCGTACTACTTTGAGAGTTCATTTGCCTGTACTCTTCATCTTTTCGTTGTGTTTTTTTGGGGTATTGCCCGATGAGGCATGTTAGACTGTTTCGCCGAGACCGCCGCGTTGCGGTACGCCATCGGTGACGAGGTCACGTTCGCCCAGATTCACTGCATTGAACCAGCGGCGGCGCGTAAATTCGTCCTTATTTTTATTACAAATAATCTGGAAACAGGTGGAATTACCTTGTTTTGCGATATCGACCGACCAGCCGAGGAAAATTTCCCAGCATCTGAACCACCACTGACCGTAGGCGCCGAGCACATAGTCTTTGTTCTTTTGCCAGTTGTGATACCATAATTGAATCGTCTGCGAGTAGTGAATCCCGATATTTTCCACGCTGTGAATTTCAAATCCGGCTTTTTCGAGGCGCTTGACCACGAATGACAGCGGCATACTTGCGTCAGCGCCCGGGAAGATATATTCACCCATAAACCCGCCCCAAATAAGGGATTCCTGATGGTATCCCGCACGGAGACCGGCGATCTGAAGATAGAAAATCCCGTCATCTTTCATGAGTCCGGCGATTTGCTTCATAAATTTTGTAAAGTTTTTCACGCCCACGTGTTCGGCCATTTCAAGGCATGAAATTTTATCGTATTTATCGGCAGGAATACTGCGGTAATCCATACGATTGACGCGTGCGCGGTGCTTGACGCCCCATTTTTCGATACGTGCGTTTGCGAAGTCGGCGCCGGCTTGTGCGATGGTAATTCCTGTAGAATCAGTGCCATAGTACTTCGCCGAGTGCGCTGCGAGCGTACCCCAGCCGCAGCCGATATCGAGAAGGCGTTCGCCTTTTTTGAGTTGCATTTTTTGGCAGACGAGGTCGAGCTTTTGGTCTTGGGCAGTTTCGAGGTCCTCGTTGCCGGTCTTGAAGAACGCCGACGTATAGATCATTCGATCGCCTAAAAAAGACCCGAAGAAGTCATTACCGCGGTCGTAGTGGTCGCGGATGACGCGCTCGTCCTGCTTTTTGGAGTGAATCGTTACCTGAGGAATAAATTGTCCGAAAAGGAATTTAAGGTGATGAGCGACATATTTATAATTAAAGAAATGAGTGCGATTTTGGAGGAGCTTTTGGATATCGCAGGTCACATCCACCCGGCCGTTCATATAGTCTTCGATAAAGGTCGTAATCGGAACTTTAACGCCATTTTTATACCGTGAGCTCACGCTGCTATCTCGGACGACGACCAGATCCAAGATATTCTTCGATTGAATTGTCTCAACTGCCATAGACCTTTTCCCCATAGATTCATTAAAAAACACAATTGTTGGTTACAATTTAGCGTATTTTTTATAATAAAGTCGGGAAAACATCCCAATTTTTCAAAAGTTGGATTATTTCTCCGTTTTTTGAGAATATTCAGCCGCAATTTGGGAGATTTATCCGGCATTTTTTGGGTTTTTGGGGTGAAAAAACGGGACTTTTACCGTCGTACTCCTCCCCAATTTCCTCCTTTTTTTCGATTTTTTGATGTTTTTTTCTTGTTTTTGGGTCAATTTTACCCGTTTTCGGGATATTATTCTTCATTTTTCAGGTGTTTTTCCCGGTTTTTTGATGGTTTTTTCCGGTTTTGAGGGCGTTTTTCTTCGTTTTTGGGGATTCTATTATGTTCGCCCAGCACCCGACTGGCGAGGATATCACTCCCCTCTTCGCTCCGGGTGCACCGTGTTATCAGGCCGCTGAGGGGGGGGGTGCGTCCCGAGCTGACGGGCGCTTGCCGTTCGGGGCGCGCCGAAGTATCATGCATTCTGTGTGCGGGCTCTTGCTTACCCGGCATACGCGGCAGAGGTTCATCCACCCCCCTCCTCCTCCTGCGCATCTCTTTCTCTTTGGTAGCTTCCTGGGGTAATAAATGGCGGATGGGCAGGTCATTCGGTAAAAAAAACTCGTTGGGCAGGCACAGGAAATTACGTATTATTGCCTTGAAATTTATAATTAGTACGGCCGGAATACAGTGCACCGGCCACTGGTGGAGACCGGATACCACCGATAAAAAAACGGGGCGCCTCCGAAAAGCCAAATGAGTAGGAAGATGAGAGAGGAATATTCATGTTCAAGTGTGTACCGGTACTCTGCTTTCTCCTGTTATCCGGCTTTTCTGTTTCTTCGGCACACGGTCAGCGCTGTGCGACAATGCACAATCTAGCGCGTCATATTGCGCGGTCGCCCGACCTGATTCGGCAAATCGAACGTTCAAAACTTCAAGCACATCAACGTCTTGCCGACGCACCTCTGTCCCCTGCAGCAGGGCAGACCATTACCATCCCGGTTGTCGTCCATGTCATCTGGCATCGGGCGGTCGAGAATGTCTCCGATGCGCAGATTCAGTCGCAGATTGACGCATTAAATCGCGACTACCGCCTCAGAAACGCCGACTCACTTCGCAAGACGCACCCTTTTTGGCCATCGATAGCTGATGCGCAGATTGAGTTCTGCCTTGCTAAGCGCGACCCGAACGGGAAGGCAACCTCGGGTATTACGCGCACGAAAACCGACACGGTTGCTTTCTACGGCATTGGGAGCGAAAAGCGAACGGCCTTAGGCGGTATGGACAACTGGAACCCTGATAAATATTTGAACTTATGGGTCTGTAATCTCGACGGTAGCGGCGATGGAATTTTGGGCTATGCGTCTTTCCCTTTTGAGCGTCAGTCGGCCCCTGAGGATGACGGCGTCGTGATCGACTACCGGGTTTTCGGTACGATGGGTACAGCACAAAGCCCGAATGCGCTTGGCCGCACAGCGACTCACGAGATCGGGCATTGGCTCAATCTTTCCCATATTTGGGGCGATCTTGAGCCCGACTGCGGTGATGATGATGTGCTCGATACACCGCCGGGCGATGAGCCGAATTATGATTGTCCGACATTTCCTCTGGATCCGAACAGCGTCTGCGGTACCGATGAAAACGGCGAAATGTATATGAATTATATGGATTACGTGGTTGATGAATGCATGAATATGTTCACCCGAGGGCAGGTAGCCCGCATGCAGTCCTCGCTCAAAAATGAGCGTCCGGGACTCTTGACTTCTCTCGGCTGTACGACTCCGTCGGGCGTTGATGACGGCATTTCTGAGCAGGCTCTGAGTGTGTATCCGAATCCTGCTACCCGTTCATTAACCGTCAATTTCAGCAATTCTGCCCCCGGACGCACCTCTATTACGCTCCTGACTCTCCTCGGTGAGCCGGTCTTGTCGCTTGAAAATGTGACCGGTGCCACCGCGCAAATCAATGTACCTCAGCTTGGAAGCGGCGTGTACTTCCTACGCGTGCAGTCGGGTCGTACGACAGTCACCGAACGGGTAATTATTACACAGTAATACAAGGGGGGCCGCGCGCTGCTTTCCTGTCAGCAAGCAGCGCGCGGCTTCCGCTCCATCAAAGGAATCTCCGAATGACTACACTTCTTGGGCATACTCTCCTCCTTGCCGCGCTCGTCCTCTTCGGATGCAGCAGCAGCAAGCATACCGAAAACACGAGCGGCACCTCCACACGCGGCGACACCGCAGCTTCGCTTTCGCCGGCGATGCCCCTGCTGCTGCCGGACAGCATCTATCGGTTCACGGTGTCGTTTATCAGTATCGGCAGCGGAATTGACCATCAGGCACGCGAAGAATTTCTGGCATTTCTACAGCAGTTCGGCGCACAGCACAGCGTATCAATGGTGACGGAAAAGTCCTCGTGGGGGCGCGAGGGTGAGTCGGATTACTGCATGAAATTAGAGGAGTTATCTTCTGACCTGCAAGAACAATTCATAACTCAAGTCAAAGATATTCTCAAAAATTCCAAACGTGTACGATATCGGGAAAACAGCACCTGCCGGGCAGGTAGAAAAGCAGAACATAAATAACTACAACCATTACAGCGGTCTTTTTTTAGCATGAATTCTGTGTTTTTGCATGAAGCTACTCTACGTATTATTCATATCCTTTCTTATCGGTGTCGCCTGCGTTTCTGCTCAGACGCGGGGCTGCACCGACCCGGGCGCGCAGAATTACAATCCTCAGGCCACCGTCAATGACGGCAGCTGCGTCTATTCTCCTGCCACCGTCACCCCGACGGCATCGGTGCAATTACCTGCCGCACTCGCTGAATCATCCGGACTCATTTTCTGGAAGAATCACCTGCTCACCCATAATGACGATACGGATAATTCTCTCTACAGCGTGGATACAATTACGGGTCAACTATTTGAAAAACAAACTCTTACCGGCGTTAAAAACACAGAATGGGAGGAAATTTCTCAGGATGATTCGTCGATATATCTGGGTGATTTCGGGAATAATTCGCGTGGGAATAGGCGGGATTTGCATCTGCTGCGGGTGAATAAAGCGTCACTTTTGACCGGCGGTTCAATCATCATCGACACGATTAATTTTTCGTACTCCGATCAGACGTCCTTTACCGATACGGGTAATGACAATACAGACTTTGACTGTGAGGCATTCATTGTGTCACGGGACAGTATCTATCTTTTTACCAAGCAATGGGTGAGCGGCAAGACGGGTGTCTATTCCCTACCTAAAATTCCCGGCAATCATACCGCTCAATTACAATTCACGCTCCCGGTCGATGGACTCATTACCGGTGCCACGTATCGTGAGGCCGATCGACTGATCGCGCTCTGCGGCTATAGCACACTCTTGCAGCCGTTTCTCTATCTTCTCTATGATTTTACGGGAATGGATTTCACCACCGGCAACAAACGCAAGCTCTCGCTCGGACTGCCGTTTCATCAGATTGAAGGTATCGCAACCCATGACGGTCTCACCTATTACCTGACGAATGAGTATTTCTCGAAGCCGCCGTTTGTGACGACGCCTCAGAAACTCCACAGGCTTGATTTAAAGGCATTTACAGGAACCTATTTAGACGCGCAGACATCAGGAGTGTGGGAGAATACTCCGCAGCATTACGGTGTAATTTATCCAAATCCGGCATATGATGAAATTACTGTTACTACGGCAGCCCACGATGCTCCCGTGCCATATTCACTCTGCACTTTGCTCGGCCGGGTAATTCGTTCCGGAGAGCTACCGCCGGACGATTCAAGAATTTCTACCCGTGGACTATCGGCAGGAATGTATCTTCTATCGATAGGATTTCGGCACGTGTATGCTTTGACAGTGATACAGTAATGTACATCAGACGGCACGTGATGAACTCTGTGCAAGGGGATATTTGCTCTGACAGCACGGTATTGGAAAGCCGTGTAGTACGATACTCTTAATAGTGCAGTCTATTTCAAACGAAGCTGAAGGAATCCAGAATTTATGGAGACTCCATGTATCGCATAGTGTACGCTCTTCTCATGATTGCTCTGATAGCAGCATGCCCTTCAGCCACGGCGCAGCTAAGCGGACAGGAGCGGCTTGATTCGTTGAAAGCGAGAATGCAGCAGATGCAGAATGATACGAATAAAATAGCAGCTGTTTTTACCCTCAGCAATGAGTATATTTCGCTGAAGAAATATGATGAAGCGTTGAAACTTGCGGACTCTGCCGCCGCACTTTCAGTGGCATGCGTGTACGAACGCGGCGTCGGCCGTGCTTGGATGTTCAAGGCGTTTATTCGTGAACGAATAGGCGATAATCCCGGCGCTTTAGAATGCTATTACAAAGCGCTTGACCGGTATCAACACTGTGGCTATGCATCCGGTATCGGCAGGGCGCAGTCATCTATCGCCGGATTTTATCATCAGCAGGGGAATTTCAAAAAAGCGATGGAATTACTACAATCGGCGCAGAGAATATACTTGAAGGATCTCGGATGTGCCGACAGCAGCACCGCCCTGCAGCACATCTCCACGGTGCCGCTCACCGACGATACCAGAAAGAAAATTCAACTCCTTGCTTCATCCTACATCGATATGTCGGGAGTCGCATCGACGCAGCATTTCAATAGAGATCAAATTAACTACTGCCTCACGGCTGCCCGGTATTATACCGTGCTTCACGATACGGCGGATTTTACGGTATGTATGCTCAATATTGGGAACGGGTATTATAATCTGCAGGAATATCAGTTATCACTGCACTATCTGCACATTGCGCGGGATTTGTCCCGGAAAATCGGTGATCAGGACTTCGAAGCATCGAGTAATCATAATATCGGAGGAGCCCTCCGCTGCCTGCGTAACTATGATGAAGCACTACGATATTTACATCTTGCCATTGCCTATTATCAGCAATCATCGGTATCATCGAATCTTGAAGATTTATACAACGAACTCGCACTCATTGACAGCATCCGCGGTAATTGGAAATCGGCTTTTGACCACCGTTCACTTCGGGATTATTACCGGGCAATCAACGAAAAAACACGGAACGCAGAAGCAGTACTCCAGACGCAGATGCGCTATGAATTCTCGAAAAAGCAGGAAGCCGATAGTCTCCAACAGATCAAAAACGCAGCCATCTCGCGCGAAGAAATACAGCGTCAAACACTCATGCGCAACGGCTTTATCGCCGGTTTTTCGGTTATGGTCATCTTCGCCGTCGTCTTTTTCCGGCAGCGTAATAATATCAAAAAAGGCAAGGCGCAATCCGACAATCTGCTCCTGAATATCCTCCCCGCCGAAGTAGCCGAAGAATTAAAAGCAAAAGGAATGGCCAATGCCAAACACTTCGATAATGTCACGGTGCTATTTACCGATTTTAAATCATTTACCACCGTCAGCGAACAATTATCTCCGCAAGAATTAGTGAATGAATTACATGCATGTTTTAAAGCATTTGATGAAATTTGCACAAAATATTCCATCGAAAAAATCAAGACCATCGGCGACGCGTATCTCGCCGTCTGCGGACTCCCGCTTGCTGATGAAAAACATGCGGAAAATGTCGTAAAAGCTGCGCTGGAAATTAGAGAATTTATGGCGAATCGAAGCAAAGAATTTGGCGCAAAAACTTTTGAAATTAGGATTGGAATTAACTCCGGAAGTGTGGTCGCCGGGATTGTCGGTGTCAAGAAATTCGCCTATGATATTTGGGGTGATACGGTGAACACTGCCGCGCGGATGGAACAGCATTCCGAAGCCGGAAAAATTAATATTTCCGAAACGACACATGCGCTTGTCAAAGATCAATTTACCTGTGACTATCGCGGTGAAATTGATGCGAAGAATAAGGGAAAATTGAAGATGTATTTTGTGGAGAAATTATGAAATTCCTTCTACTCTTGATGATGTTGATACTACTCACTGTACAAGTGCATGCAGAAGCACCAAACAAACAGAAGGTGGACTCTCTGAATGCACTTCTGAAAACGTCGATTCACGACTCCGTGCGGGCGGATGCTTTTTTTCAGCTTGCCTGGCAATATTGGGATGACGCTCCGGACAAAGCCCGTAGCTATGCCAATCAATGTCTTGCGCTTTCTGAGCGCATCGGCTATAAAAAAGGCATTGCCGACGCCTATCGCGTGATAGGAGGCCTGTACGAAGATAAAAAGGATATTATACAGGAAGCATTCTTTCGGAAAAAAGAATTACAACTCCGGCGGGAACTCCGTGATACCACGAGAATTGTTAACTTGCTCTATTCTCTTGGAGATAAATACCGTTTTCTCGGTGACGACATTGTGAGTCTGGCGTATAACCTTGAGTCACTCAAGCTCAATCTCATAGCAGGTGATAAAGGACAAATTGCCGGACTTTATAACAATATTGCAATTACGTACAATCGTATCGGCAATAGAGAAGAAGCACTGCAGTATTGGAATGAAGCTCTGAAAATTAACACTGAAACAGGTAATAACGAGTGGAAGGCAATTAATCTTATTAATATTGGCAGCTATTACCGATCGTGTAATCAGGCAGATAAATCAAGAAAATGCTATGAGGAGGCACTGCATATTTGTCGGGATTTCGCAGACAAAAAATTAATAGCCGCCTGCCTGTGCGGTCTTGGTGCCAGTCAATCTCTCTTGGGAGAATATGCTTCCGGAGTTGCCAATATCCTGGCTGCTGCTCCTATCTACCGCGAAATTAATGATACCAATGGCGTAGCTCTCGTGTTCCATGAGCTGGGCGCATCCTACACCCAACAGAAAAACTACAAGCAAGCAGCGCTGTATCTGGACAGTTCACTAACACTCTGTAAACTTCTCGGACCCGCAGCACTCGTCAATGTCTATCATCGGCTCTATGAATTAGACAGCGCTTCCGGTAACGGCGCCGGTGCATTTATGCATCACAAATTGTACATTGCCATGCGCGACAGTGTACAAAATGGTGAAAAAGCCACTAAAATTAGGCAGCAGAAACTACGAGCCGAATTTGAAGAAAAAGTAGCGAAAGAGAAAGAAGAACAGGCGAAACGGGATGCAGTGGTCGAACAAGAACTCCGGCAACAAAAACTCGTGCGCAACGGATTCATCGGCGGTTTTGGGATTATGCTCCTCTTTGCAGGTGTGTTTTTCTTTCAAAGAAATAGAATTGCCAACGAAAAAAGTAAATCCGACAATCTCCTGCTGAACATCCTCCCTCACGAAGTAGCCGAAGAATTAAAATCCAAAGGCACAGCCGACGCCAAACACTTCGATAATGTCACGGTGCTGTTTACCGATTTCAAATCTTTTACGACCATTAGCGAAGCACTTACTCCACAAGAACTTGTCGGCGAATTACATGCATGCTTCAAAGCATTTGATGAAATTTGCACAAAATATTCCATCGAAAAAATCAAGACCATCGGCGACGCCTATCTCGCCGTCTGCGGACTCCCGCTTGCTGATGAAAAACATGCGGAAAATGTGGTCAACGCAGCGCTCGAAATCCGCGAATTCATGGCGAAAAGAAGCAAGGAATTAGGTGCCAAAACATTTGAAATTAGGATTGGAATTAACTCCGGAAGTGTGGTCGCGGGAATTGTGGGAGTCAAGAAATTCGCCTATGATATATGGGGTGATACGGTCAACACGGCGGCGCGGATGGAACAGCATTCGGAGGCCGGAAAAATTAATATATCGGAGGCGACGTATGCGCTTGTCAAAGATAAATTTACCTGCGAGTATCGCGGTGAAATTGATGCGAAGAATAAGGGGAAATTAACAATGTATTTTGTGGAGAAAGCATGAAACATATTCTACTGGTGATACTCCTGCTCTGCCTGCTCTCCGGCGCTCGTGCTCAAGACTACCATAAAGTCGACTCGCTCCGGCGGCTGTTGTCCACCGCACTGCATGACACTACACGCATTGCCATCACCTTCGAACTAAGCAAAGAATATTTGGATAATGAGCCGGATAAAGCAATGGAATATGCCCGGCAAATGCTTGATGCATCAGAGAAGATTAATTATATCACCGGGCTTGGCGATGCCTATAGCGTTCTCGGCTACGCGAGCTCAGGGAAAGGTAACAACGCGCAAGCACTTGAATACTATAAAAAATCATTGTTTTTTCGGAAGCAACAGAATAATAAATCCAAAATTTCAGCCGCATTAGGCAACATAGGACTCCTCTATACGACCATTGGCGATAATAATCAAGCTCTTACCTATCAGCTCGCATCCCTCAAAATCAACGAAGAACTCCGCGATACGGCAGCCCTTGCCGGCACCTACCATAATCTTGGGCAACTGTATAGTTCTCTCGGGAATGAAGAAGAAAATTTTAAATGTTTGCTTAAAGCGCTCGCAATGAACCGTCGGGTAGGTAATAAGGAATGGGAAGCCATAAACCTCCATAATATCTCTGCATATTACCGCTTGATGGGACAAAACGACATCGCTTTCAGGTATCGTGACAGCGTTCGTACGCTCTATCGGCAGATAGGAAACAAGTCCGGCATAGCCCGCTCCTACGTAACACTCGGATACGACTTATTTACAGCAGGAAAACATACCGAAGGGATTGATTCTACCCTCATCGGTCTCTCCCTGTACCGTGAAATAGGTGACAGCAACGGTATTGCCATGACGTATGACTACCTCGGGTTATACCACACCGAGCTGCGCCACTTCGAGCAAGCGGAAATGTATTTGACAAAAGCATTGGAGATGAATAAAGCAGGTCATAACCTGAAGGGAATCAGCGATATTTACTTTAGACTTTCCAACTTAGAAAGCGCCCGTGGCAGGTATGCGCAGTCTTTAGAATATTTTAAACGCTTTATCTCGGCGCGCGACAGCTTGACCAATAATGATAATCGTAATACCATGATGAAGCAGACTATTCAATACGAATTTTCCAAAAAAGAAGAACAAGCCAAAGCCGAGCAGGAGAAGAAAGATGCCGTGCAAACCATTACCCGCAATGCGCTCATCGCCGGAATCGTTCTGATGCTGATACTTGCCATAATTCTCTACAATCGCTTCCGCATCAAGAAAATAGCCAATCGTGCACTCGAGGAAAAAAATCAACTCATTGTACGTGAAAAAGCAAATGTCGAACGCGAGAAAGCAAATGTCGAGCACGAAAAGCAGCGCAGCGACTCACTCCTGCTCAATATCCTCCCCGCCGAAGTAGCCGAAGAGCTAAAAGAAAAAGGCGCCGCCGACGCCAAGCAATTCGACGAAGTCACGGTCATGTTTACTGATTTTAAAGGGTTTACCCGCATCTCCGAGCGTCTCTCTCCTGCCGAATTAGTGACGGAAATTGATACGTGTTTCAAAGCGTTTGATACGATTATTACCAAGTATTCTGTTGAAAAAATTAAGACTATCGGCGACAGCTACATGTGTGTCGGCGGCCTGCCGAAGGCGAATGCTACACACGCACATGACGTCGTCCGAGCAGCGCTTGAAATGCAGGAATTTATGAATACTCATCTCTCTGAACGCCTGGCATCGGGCAAAGAACCCTTTGAAATGAGAATCGGGATTCATTCGGGTTCGGTCGTGGCAGGAATTGTCGGCCTGAAAAAATTCGCCTATGATATTTGGGGTGATACGGTGAACATCGCCTCGCGCATGGAGTCGAGCGGCGAGGAAGGCAAGATTAATATTTCAGGCGCGACGTATGAGCTTATAAAGAATCAATTTACATGTGTTTATCGCGGAAAGATTGACGCCAAGAATAAAGGTGAAATTGACATGTATTTTGTGGAGAAAGAATGCTGAAATTTATACGTATTGCCTGTAGCATTGTGATACTATGGTATCTGCCTGCCGCTGCTCAAAAACGCGGACAGGAGCGGATTGACTCGCTGAACGCGAGAATTCAGCAGATGCGTGGTGATACCAATAGCGTCACTTCGATGCTTGAGCTCACGTGGGAACTCTTAAATGTAGATAAAAAAGATGAAGCACAGACGCTCCTCGGTCGAATTACCCAGCTCTCGGACTCGCTCCATTTTGCCTTTGGACAAGCATCTGCCCTGCGTTTTCGGGGATTTCTTACCTATGCTTCCGGTGATCGACCGGCGGCTTTGAAAATGTTCTATACCGCACTTGATATCAGCAAAAAATATCACTTGCGGCATCATTATGCCAAGACCTTATTTGAAATTTCCAGGGTTCTTTCGGACCAGGGTACCCTCACCGAAGCTGAAGCCATGCTGCGCGAGGCGCTCGCCATCTTCCAGGAATTCGGTGATAAATCAAGCATGGCTAATTGCTATTCCAACCTCAGTGTTATTGCAGAAGCCAGGCACGAATTCACGGTTATGAAACAGAATCTCAACCATGTGCTGCAGTTACACCATGAGCTCGGCGACAGTGCCCGTATTGCAGGCACGCTCAGTAATCTGGGAGCGACGCACTTTCATACGAAGGAATATCAACAGTCAATTGACTATTTTTTACAGGCGCTCGCTATTTTTGAGCAGCTTCACATGACGAACCGGGTCGCCGGCATCAGCAATGATATCGGAGAGACATATCTTATAACCGGGAAGTACGCTCTCTCCCGCATGTACCTGAAAAAAAGTTATGAATTAATCTCATCATCCAACGACAAAGGTCTCCTGCTCAATTACTACCACATTACCTCGCGCCTCGACAGCGCCGAAGGCAAATGGCAGGACGCCTACCGGCACCGCAATCTCTATATCTCTCTCCGCGATGCAATTACCCGGGAAGAAAACGCTACCGAAGTACTGAAAACACAATTGAATTATGAATTCACCCAAAAAGAAAATCTCGCCAAAGCTGAGCAAGAAAAAAAAGATGCGCTCACGGCAGTCGAAATCGGCAATCAAAAACGCATACGCAATATCACCCTCGGCGGCCTGTGCATTGTTGTGTGTTTTCTCGCCTATGTCTATTCCCAACGCAAAAAAATAGCCCGGGAAAAGAATAAAAGCGATGCCTTGCTCCTCAATATCCTTCCCTCAGAAGTAGCCGAAGAATTAAAAGCAAAAGGCACCGCCGACGCCAAGCAATTCGACAATGTCACGGTCTTATTTACCGATTTTAAATCATTTACAACCATTAGCGAAGCACTTACCCCACAAGAACTTGTCGGCGAATTACACACCTGTTTTAAAGCATTTGATGAAATTTGCACGAAGTATTCAATTGAAAAAATCAAGACCATCGGCGACGCCTATCTCGCCGTCTGCGGACTCCCGCTTGCTGATGAACAACACGCCGAAAATGTCGTGAATGCCGCACTCGAAATACGCGAATTTATGGCGAATCGAAGCAAAGAATTAGGCGCAAAAACCTTTGAAATTCGCATTGGAATTAATTCGGGAAGTGTGGTTGCGGGAATTGTCGGTGTGAAGAAATTCGCCTATGATATTTGGGGTGATACGGTCAATACCGCGGCGCGTATGGAACAGCATTCCGAAGCCGGGAAAATTAATATTTCTGAAACGACGTACACGCTTGTCAAAGATACATTTGCATGTGAATTTCGCGGTGAAATTGATGCGAAGAATAAGGGGAAATTAAAGATGTATTTTGTGGAGAAATTATGAAAAGTAGTCTTCTTTTCTTGATGATTATTCTCACGGTAAACGTATATGCAGAAGCGCCGAACAAACAGAAGGTGGACTCCCTGAACGCGCTTCTGAAAACATCGATTCCCGACTCCGTGCGCGCGGATACCTATTTTCATTTGGCAAAAGAAAACTGGGATGATTTCCCCGACAAAGCGATGGACTATGCCAATCAATGTCTCGCGCTTTCCGAGCACATCGGCTATACGACAGGTATAGCTGACGCCTATCGCGCGATGAGCGGCGTCTATTTGGGTAAAAAAGACTACCTTCAATCGATAAAATATAAAAAATTAGAACTGCAATCAGCTCAAAAACTCCATGACAGTACAAGAATTGCCAATGCATTCTATGCGCTTGGCAACAAGTATCAAGCCATTAATGATCTCAACGAGAGTTTACAGTATTATACAGAGTCGCTCAATCTCAATGAACGGCTTGGAAATAAAGGAGATGTAGCCGGACTCTATCATAATATTGCCATGATCTACGGTGCAATCGGCAATGAAGCCGAAGCATTGCAGTATTACTTTAAAGCCTTAAAAATCAACGAAGAAGTAGGAAACAAAGAATGGAAGGCACTCAATCTTCAACACATTGGAGGATATTACAACGCGCATGGTCAGCTTGATAAATCATTGAACTATTATGAGGCGTCTCTTGACATCACGCGGGAAATTGGCAATACAAGATTAACGGTTTTCAATATGGTCGGTATCGGGAATAATCTCTCACTCAAAGGTGATTATACCAAAGCCATTTCCATCACTCGCGCTGCTGCACAACTATCATGGGAAACGAAAGATACAAATGGGGTAACCGTTGCGTTTGCTCAACTTGGCGTAAGCTACACGCAGCAGAAAAAGTTTACGCTGGCAGCGCTCTACTTAGACAGCGCCTTACTTCTTGACAAATTGGTAGGAGCAGGTCCGGACGGTTTGATAATTGACTATCAACGGTTGTACGAATTAGACAGTGCCCGAGGAAATACAGTTGGTGCCCTTACGAACTACAAGCTCTATATTGCCATGCGCGATAGCATATCCAACAGTGAAAGTCTTACAAAAGCAAAACAACAAAAACTACGGGCTGAATTTGCCAAAAAAGAAGCCGAAGCGCAAGCCGAGCAAGATAAAAAAGACGCCGAGCAAGCCACTATGCGTAATGGGCTTATCACCGGACTCATTGTTTTGTTCCTCCTCGCGCTCATTCTCTACAACCGCTTCCGCCTAAAGAAAAACGCAAATATCGTTCTTGAAGAAAAGAATCAGATTATCTCACGCGAAAAAGCGAATGTTGAACGGGAAAAAGAACGTTCGGATAATTTATTACTCAACATCCTCCCGGCCGAAGTAGCCGAAGAATTAAAAAACAAAGGCACGGCCGACGCTAAACAATTCGACAATGTCACGGTGCTCTTTACCGATTTCATATCATTTACAACAATGAGCGAAGCACTTACCCCACAAGAACTTGTCGGCGAGTTACACACCTGTTTTAAAGCATTTGACGAAATTTGCACGAAGTATTCGATTGAAAAAATCAAGACCATCGGCGACGCGTATCTCGCCGTGTGCGGGCTCCCGCTTGCTGATGAAAAACATGCCGAAAATGTTGTAAAAGCTGCGCTCGAAATACGGGAATTCATGGCGAATCGAAGCAAAGAATTAGGCGCAAAAACATTTGAAATTCGCATTGGAATTAACTCGGGTAGTGTGGTCGCAGGCATCGTCGGCGTCAAGAAATTCGCCTATGATATTTGGGGTGATACGGTCAATACGGCGGCGCGTATGGAACAGAATTCCGAAGCCGGGAAAATTAATATTTCGGAAACGACGTATGCGCTTGTCAAAGATACATTTGCATGTGAATTTCGCGGTGAAATTGATGCGAAGAATAAGGGGAAACTCGCGATGTATTTTGTGGAGAAATTATGAAGATATTCCTCTCTATTGTGTTGGTACTTTCTGCTTGTACGGCACTCCAAGCTCACGATCAGCGATCGGTTGACTCGCTTCACACTATACTCAAACACCCTCTTCCCGACTCTGTGCGGGCCAATGCCTATTATATGTTGGCGCGGCAATATTGGGATTCTGACCCTGATAAAGGACTCGACTATGCCAATCAATGCTTTGTTCTCTCAGAGCGGTGCGGCTACAAACGCGGAATGGGTGATGCCTGCTATGTACGTGCTTGTATAACGGGCGATAGAGGCAAAAATATCGAATCGCTGGAATGGCATAAAAAAGCGCTGCGCTATCGCAAGGAAGGCAACAGTCCTGACGGCGATATTTCCAAGTCTCTCTACAACTTGGGTATTAGCTATAATAATATCGGCGACTTCGAGCAGGCACTTGCCTACGACTTTGAATGTCTCAAACGCTATGAACAGAACAACGACAGTAGCCAAGCTGCCGGACTCTACCATAATATCGCAGTAATTTACGCCGCCGCCGGCAATAGAAAATTTGCAGTAGAGCATATATGGAAGGCAGTCCGAATTAATAAAGCGTCAAAGAATACCTATTGGCTCGCTATTAACTATTCGGTACTCGGTGATTATTATTTCGATGATAATAATTATCAAGAATCCCTTGAATATTATACCGAGTCCGCGAAACTCTATTCGGCATTAGGGGGTCCAAAGGAATATTATTATATTCTCAATATGATTGGCAAATGTCTCACCTATACGCATGAGTACCCCCGAGCCGTTGACAGTCTGCAGAAAGCATTGCGGTACTTCCGTACGATTAAGGACAAAAACGGCGTAGCATGGTCGTATAATCACCTGGGATTGAGTTATACAATCCAAGGGAAATTTAAGGACGCAGCCGTGTGCCTTGACAGCTGCCTACGGCTTTGCCGGGAGCTTGACCCATCTGCCATGCGCAATGTCTATCAACGGTTGTATGAATTAGACTCAGCTTCCGGTAATTTGGCACGCGCATATACTCACTATCGACTCTTCATTACTCTCCGCGACAGCTTAAACAGTACCGAAAGTATTCGAGCAGTGGCAAAGCAACAGCTACGCGCCGAGTACTCGCTTAAAGAAGAACGCGACAAGGCCGAGCAAGAACGAAAAGATGCTAGGCAAGATGTTGTTCGGAACTCAATTTTAGCCGGATTGATTGGTTCCGTCGTATTTTTGTTCGTCGTGTACCGCCAGCGCAATCGCATAACATCAGCAAATGCGAAAAACGAAGAACTTCTCCTCAACATTCTCCCTCACGAAGTAGCCGAAGAATTAAAAGCAAAAGGCATGGCAGACGCCAAGCATTTTGATAATGTCACGGTGTTATTTACTGATTTTAAATCATTTACAACTATTAGCGAAGCACTTACCCCACAAGAACTTGTCGGCGAATTACACACCTGTTTTAAAGCATTTGACGAAATTTGCACGAAGTATTCAATTGAAAAAATTAAGACCATCGGCGACGCGTATCTCGCCGTCTGCGGACTCCCGCTTGCTGATAAACAACACGCCGAAAATGTCGTGAACGCAGCGCTCGAAATACGCGAATTTATGGCGAATCGAAGCAAAGAATTAGGCGCCAAAACATTTGAAATTCGCATTGGAATTAATTCGGGAAGCGTCGTTGCGGGAATTGTGGGAGTGAAGAAATTCGCCTATGATATTTGGGGTGATACGGTCAATACGGCAGCGCGAATGGAACAGAATTCCGAAGCCGGGAAAATTAATATATCGGAAACGACGTACACGCTTGTCAAGGATAGATTTACATGCGAGTATCGTGGGGAAATTGATGCGAAGAACAAGGGGAAATTAACAATGTATTTTGTAGAAAAAAAACTATGAACAAAGGGCTCCTTGTTATACTCTCTCTCTTTTTGCCGTCAGCGCTTTCGGCGCAGCAAATATACTACAGTCAGCGGATGATCGATTCCCTGAAGCGCATTGTCGTGACGCTGCCGGACGATACTGCGAAAGTAAGCATGCTCAATACTCTTGCCCGGGCTACGGCGGTAATCGGTCAGGGTCCTATCGCACGCACCTACGCCGGACAGGCATTAGCAGTATCAACAGCACTTCGGTGGAAGCCGGGCATAGCCATGGCTCATAACCGTATCGGAAATACGTACGACGGCATGCAGGATTCGGCAAGGTTTCATTATTCCATGGCACTGAACCTTTGGCAAGAACTCGGCGACAAGCGCAATTTGGCGGTCGTGTATTCGAATTTATCAGGCCTAAGCCGTGATACCGCACAAACCCTCAGGTACGCTTTACAATCGCTGAAGTATGCAGAAGAATCAGGCGATTCAACAGCTCTTTCACGTGCTCGTTTCAGCCTCATGATGTACTATTTCAAAAAGAATGATCTGCCGAATGCCCTACTCCACTGCGACCATTTACTTTTGGCAATGTCGAGCAACGATGAGACGTTAACAGCAATGACACGACTTGATGTAGCCGGAGTGGTCTATATGAGACAGCATGCCTACTCCAAAGCTCTGAAGTGCTATTTCAAGTCACTCACCATCGCCACACTGTATGCCGACACGATGCAGGCAGTCAAATCCCGTACAGCCCAAATTTATGCCAATATGGGGGTTGTCTATTTATATCTCAAGCAATACAACAAGTCGCTTGAATATCATCATCGGGCTCTGGCATTACGCGAAGAGATGAAAGACACTTCTGGAGCAGTGAGCGTGATGACGACAATATGTGAACTCTACAAAATGCTGCCCGATAATGCACGAACGCTGGACTATTGCAACAAAACTTTGCAGGTTCTCACCACCATACACAAAAACAAAACAGTATGGGAAAAAGTAATCGTGTATTGCACAATTGCCGAAGTACATCGCAAACAGAAACAGTATGAAGCAGCCATATTCTTTGGTAACGCAGCATTCACTATGGCACGGCAACTTGGTGAGGAAACCGAACTTTCCTATACACAGAAAGAGCTCGGATTGTGCCTGCTCGCTCTAGCCCTGGATTCGACCAATGCGCGACCTAAAGACCATCATGATTCTACCGCCTACCGTGCCGCTTTTGAAGCGTTCGTACCCATAGCAAAGACAGCCCGCTTGCACCTTGCACAAAGCTATCTCGTGCAGTCACTTGGTATTGCATCGAACAGCACATTCGGACTCAATGAAGTGGCTGAAGAATGTTATATAGGGCTCATCACAATCACAAAACTCCTCGGCGATTTCAAAAGTACAGCGTTGTATTATGATAAGTATCTGAACCTTAAAGACTCCACCTTTAGCGTAGAAAACAACAATTCCATCTCCATTCTCGAAATGCAGCAGGCAGAAGAAAATCTCAAAAAACAAGAGCATATTGCCTCCCTGGAACTTGAAAAAATGACGAATGAGAAGAGGCTCACTATCGCTGTATTAGGATTTGTGGTAATTCTTACCCTCATCCTCTACAACCGTTTCCGGCTTAAGAAGAAAGCCAATATCGCCCTCGAAGAAAAGAATCAAATCATCAGCGAGGAAAAGGAAAAATCTGATACATTACTCCTCAATATCCTCCCCGCCGAAGTAGCCGAAGAATTAAAAGCAAAAGGCACAGCCGACGCGAAACTCTTCGATAATGTGACAGTCTTATTTACTGATTTTAAATCATTTACCACCGTCAGCGAACAATTATCTCCACAAGAATTAGTGAATGAATTACATGCATGTTTTAAAGCATTTGACGAAATATGCGGGAAGTATTCGATCGAAAAAATCAAGACCATCGGCGACGCGTATCTCGCCGTCTGCGGGCTGCCGCAAGCGAATGAACAACACGCCGAAAATGTCGTGAATGCCGCGCTCGAAATACGGGAATTTATGGCTAATCGTAGTAAAGAAATGGGCGCAAAAACCTTTGAAATTAGAATTGGAATTAATTCGGGAAGTGTGGTTGCCGGGATTGTCGGCGTCAAGAAATTCGCCTATGATATTTGGGGTGATACGGTCAATACCGCAGCGCGTATGGAACAGCATTCCGAAGCCGGGAAAATTAATATATCGGAAACGACGTATGCGCTTGTGAAGAATCAATTTACATGTGAATATCGTGGGGAAATTGATGCGAAGAATAAGGGGAAACTCGCGATGTATTTTGTGGAATCAATTGAGTAATTTCATGAAAAATATTCTACTTATTATATCTGTACTACTTGCATTGACGAATACTTCCGCGCAGAATCAACGTAAAATTGATTCGCTGACCGGCGAACTGCGGAAATTTGAGGTTCGCAAGCAATCACTTGGCACAACGGCAACTGCGATGATCGATACAGTCAAAGCAGATATTCTCTTCGAAATTATTTGGAATATCAGGAATATAAATGCCGATACAATTCCCACTTTTGCTCTGCCGTGTTTGGAAATATCACAAAAGCTCGGCTATAAAAAAGGAATGGCCAATGCGTTTACCGGCATGGGAATATACTACAACGGTGTGATTAATTATCCTCGCTGTCTTGAGTCTCATCAAAAGGCATTAGCATTGCGGCGGGAAATTGGAGATACCAAGGGAATCTCATATTCTCTGAACCAAATTGGCATTGCACTCTTAGACTTAGGTAATCATGCCGGAGGATTGTCATCGTTTCTCGAAGCGTTGAAGTATGCACAATTGGCAGGCGATTCTGTTGATATCGCGCGATGTTTTTGTCAACTAGCAGGAATGTATCTCCTTCAAGACAAGAATGCGGATGCTTTGAACTATTACCTTCGCGCTGCGGCGATGTTAGAAAATAACAAAGGCAAAGAGTCAGCTAATCTTCGGCTCATGAGTGCATATGAAGGTATCGCCGGTATCTATTCGGGTATGACATCCAAAACTCAGGAAGCGATAGAGTATTACCGGAAAGCATTACTTTACGCCAAGGAAACCGGCTCTAACTACTATATAGTATCTTTAATGGGGGCACTCGGAATCGCCTATCAGAAGCATGGCGATTACCCAAAGGCCATCGAAATTGTGACATCTGCATTACAGGTATTCAATAGCGCAAATTTTGACAATTCTCGCACCGATGTTGCTGAGAGAATATCATGGTTAACCGGACTTATTGGTACAAGCTATGAACGCTTGGGCAACCTGAAAAAAGCCCTGCAATATCAAAAACAGGCACTTACGTACGCTTTGAGAGCAGGTCCGGGAAGTCAAGCACCTGTTTTCGAAGAGCTTGCAACAATTTACCGTAAAATGGGTGACTACAAAAATGCGTACGAGTATCATGTCAAAGCGGAAGCCATGAAAGATTCCGTTGCCAAAAGCATAAATCGTGAGGAACTCAACAAAATCCAAATACAGAATGAGTTTACGAAGATTCAGGATTCGACCAAAGCCGAGCAGGTCAAAAAAGATGCCGTGGCTGAACAAGAACTCCAAAAGCAGAAACTCACACGGAATGGATTTATCGCCGGTTTTGTGGTCGTTTTACTCTTCGCCGGAGTATTTTTCAGACAGCGAAATAAGATTAGTAAACAAAAGGAAATGGTAGAACTTGAAAAGCACCGTTCCGACAATCTCCTCCTCAATATCCTTCCCGCCGAAGTAGCCGAAGAATTAAAAGCAAAAGGCACAGCCGACGCGAAACTCTTCGATAATGTGACAGTCTTATTTACTGATTTTAAATCATTTACCACCGTCAGCGAACAATTATCTCCTCAAGAATTAGTGAATGAATTACATGCATGTTTTAAAGCATTTGACGAAATATGCGGGAAGTATTCGATCGAGAAAATCAAGACCATCGGCGACGCGTATCTCGCCGTCTGCGGGCTGCCGCAAGCGAATGAAAAACACGCCGAAAATGTCGTGCATGCCGCACTCGAAATACGGGAATTTATGGTAAATCGAAGCAAAGAATTAGGCGCCAAAACCTTTGAAATTCGCATTGGAATTAACTCCGGAAGTGTCGTGGCGGGAATTGTGGGTGTGAAGAAATTCGCCTATGATATTTGGGGTGATACAGTCAATACGGCCGCGCGGATGGAACAGCATTCGGAAGCCGGGAAAATTAATATATCGGAAACGACGTATGCGCTTGTCAAAGATCAATTTGCGTGTGAGTATCGCGGTGAAATCGATGCAAAAAATAAAGGAAAATTAACAATGTATTTTGTGGAACCACGCAGCTACGTATATGAATAATCTTCTTCTGTTTCTCCTTGTCGTAGTGGTATCGGTCCGGGCATATGCGCAAGATCAGCGTACGGTGGATTCACTGCAAAAGCTTCTGACGACCGCCCGTCACGACACCACGCGGGCTAATCTCATGATTCTACTCGGGCGCGAGTACTGGGATAGCAACCCTGACAAAGCAAGTGAATATGCCCGGCAGGCGATCGCTGTTTCGGAGCGCAACGGCTATAAAAAAGGCATCGGCGGCGGCTACAATATCCTCGGCGGAATTGCCGATGACAGAGGGAATTACATGCAAGCGCTTGAGTTGCATACGAAAGCCCTGCAACTGCGGCGGGAAGCAAACGATTCGTCCGGCATGACATCTTCCATGGGCAACATAGCAATAGTATTTATGCACCTCGGCGATATCAATGAAGCACTCCGGTATAATTTTGAAACCCTGACGATAGATGAAAAGCTCGGCAATAAAGAAAGTATTGCCGGCACATTTAATAATATCGGCACGCTGTACCTTACGCTCGGTAATCAAACCGATGCATTGAAGTACTTTTTAAAAGCACTGAAAATCAACGAAGAGGTGGGCAATAAACTCTGGAAAGCAATCAATCTTGCGAATATTGCAACCGTGTATTCGAATCAGGGAAAAATAGATGAATCCTTGAAATATAAGCGTGATGCATTTACAATCTATCGGGAGCTTGGCAATAAACTTGGGGTTGCCAGCTCTATTATGGATATTGGATACTCGCATTTTAAGACGAAAAACTACCCGGAAGCGATTGCTCGATTCCTAGAGGCGCTGCCAATGTATAAAGAGCTCGGCAACAAAAACGGCATTGCGCTCTCCTACAATAGTCTCGGCTCATGCTATACACGGCAAAAAAAGTTCAACGAAGCCGCCAAATACCTAGACAGCGGTTTTACAATATGCAAGAGCATCGGACTCCTGGAAGGAGTGAGAAATTGCTATAGACTTCTCTATGAACTCGACAGCACAAAAGGCGATAATGCAGCTGCAATTAAACATCTTACGCTCTTCTATTCCCTCCGCGACAGCTTGGTCAACAGTGAAACCAATAAAAAAGCCACTCAGCAGCAGCTTCGGTATGAATATTCCCAAAAAGAGACAGCAGCCGGCATCGAACAAAGCAAAAAAGATGCAGTACAGGCAATTACCCGCAATGCACTCATTGCCGGACTTGTTCTCGTGTTCCTCATCGCTCTTATCCTCTACAACCGCTTCCGCCTGAAGAAAAACGCCAATATCGCCCTCGAAGAAAAAAATCAAATCATCAGCGAAGAAAAGGAAAAATCCGATTCATTACTCCTCAATATCCTCCCCGCCGAAGTAGCCGAAGAACTCAAAGCAAAAGGCACCGCCGACGCCAAGCATTTTGATAATGTCACGGTCTTATTTACCGATTTTAAATCATTTACCACCGTCAGCGAACAATTATCTCCGCAAGAATTAGTGAATGAATTACATGCATGTTTCAAAGCATTTGACGAAATTTGCGGGAAGTATTCGATTGAGAAAATCAAGACGATCGGCGACGCGTATCTTGCCGTCTGCGGACTCCCGCTTGCTGATGAAAAACATGCGGAAAATGTCGTGAACGCAGCACTCGAAATACGCGAATTTATGGCGAATCGAAGCAAAGAATTAGGCGCAAAAACGTTTGAAATTCGCATTGGAATTAACTCCGGAAGTGTCGTGGCGGGAATTGTGGGTGTGAAGAAATTCGCCTATGATATTTGGGGTGATACAGTCAATACGGCCGCGCGAATGGAACAGCATTCCGAAGCCGGGAAAATTAATATATCGGAGACGACGTATGCGCTTGTCAAAGATCAATTTGCGTGTGAGTATCGCGGGGAAATTGATGCAAAAAACAAGGGAAAATTAACTATGTATTTTGTGCAACCACTTGGAGCGGAATCATGAAAAAAACTCTACTCTTTTCTCTACTTGCGGCACTTTTCACATCGCTCTGCGTGATGAGCGCTCAAAACATCGATTCTCTCTACACTATCACCCGGAACCTCGGCGAGGATACGGCCAAAGTGTATGCACTCATCCGACTGAGCGAACTCTCAAGCAAAAAAGCAGACTATCAGCGCGCGGGACTCTATGCTCAGGAAGCACTTATTCTTTCGGAAAAGCTTCATTTTAAAGCAGGGCAAGCGGCAGCGTATAAGAGCATCGGCCTCTCGGCCATGTACAAGCTTCAGGGCGCCTCCGACAAGAAAGAAGAGCTCGGCAAAATGGAACAGCGTATGCGGGAAACTATTGCTCAAAAAGAGATTGAGAAGCAAAAGCTTGTGCGCGATGTCAGCATCGCGGGACTAGCCCTCGTGCTCCTCTTTTCTGCCCTTCTCTACAATCGTTTCCGTTTGATTACGAGGCAAAAAATTATCATCGAAACCGAAAAAAAACGCAGTGAAGAATTGCTGCTGAATATCCTCCCCGTTGACGTAGCCGAAGAGCTGAAGACGAAGGGCAAGGCAGCAGCCAAGCAGTTCAACGAAGTCACTGTTATGTTCACCGATTTCAAAGGATTTACCCAAATATCCGAGAAGCTCACGCCCGATGAGCTCGTCGCAGAAATCGACACCTGTTTCAAGGCATTCGACGCAATTGTGGACAAGTATCACATCGAAAAAATCAAGACCATGGGCGACAGCTACATGTGCGTCGGCGGCCTGCCGCGTCCGAATGCCGACCATGCACGCAGTGTTGTACAGGCAGCCATTGAAATCCGCGAGTATATGGACCGGCACAATGCCGAGCGCCTGAAGGCGAACACCGTAGTCTTTGATATGCGGATCGGCATTCATTCGGGTTCTGTCGTCGCCGGTATCGTCGGCGCGAAAAAATTCGCCTACGACATCTGGGGCGACACCGTGAACATCGCATCACGCATGGAGTCAAGTGGCGAAGAAGGTAAAATTAATATCTCCGGCGCGACCTACGAGCTCGTCAAAAACCACGTTATCTGCACGCCAAGAGGAAAAGTACATGCCAAGAATAAAGGTGAAATTGATATGTATTTCGTGGAGGGATTGGTATAGGATATCCCCGATTCCCCGCTCCGCTTGGACGGCAATGGGTGCCCGCAGACGGCGGCAGTAAATATGCAGAAGCGAACCCAAAAATTCACATCCCGCAGGCATTGGATAGCTGAATTTCCGTAATTTTGCAGTCAGTAATTCATTCCTTCCTCTATCCGAAATTCTACTTATGATTGACCTGCGCAGCGATACCGTTACCGTTCCAACCGATGCCATGCGTGATGCGATGGCGAATGCACCTGTGGGTGATGATGTTTATGGCGAGGACCCGACGGTCAATGAGTTGCAGGAATATGCCGCGGACCTTCTCGGCAAAGAAGCCGCGCTCTATGTGCCGGCGGGTGTGATGGGCAATCAAATCTGCATTGCGCTTCATACGCAGACCGGTGATGAAGTGATTGTCGAGGGTGAATCGCATATATTCCATTATGAGACTTCTGCGCCCGCGATTATTGCCGGTGTGCAGCTTCATTGCGTGCCCTCTCCAAGCGGTGAAATGAGCGAGGAATCGCTTCGCCGCGCAATCCGTCCGAGTGATTATTATTTCCCCCGCACGTCGTTAATTTGTCTTGAAAATACACACAACCGTCACGGCGGCACGCTCGTTGGACTCGACTATATCCGTCAAACGGCTGAGCTTGCGCGGGAAAACAACTGCGCATTTCACTGCGACGGCGCGCGCTTGTGGAATGCTTCAGCCGCGACGGGGATTGCGCCGAAAGACTATGCCGCGGAATTCGATACGCTCTCGGTGTGCCTCTCCAAAGGGCTCGGCGCTCCTGTCGGTTCGCTGATTGTCGGACGCAACGAACATATCCACGCAGCACGGAAATGGCGGAAGATTCTCGGCGGCGGGATGCGCCAAGTGGGAATTTTGGCGGCGGCCGGACTCCACGCGCTGAAGTTCCATCGGGAAGCACTCGCCGGCGATCATCGCCACGCGCGGGACTTTGCCGAACGCCTGGCGAGTTCGCCGTATATTCGTATTAATCTCGACTCGGTGCAGACTAATATCGTGGTGTTTGGTTTTCCGAGTTCGATTAATCCATTAGAATTCATCGCTGCCTGCAAGCAGCAGGGACTCCTCGTCTCTCAGGGTCGCACCGGATGGATGCGGGCGGTGTTTCATTTTCAGGTCAGCGAACAAGACGCGCAGGCAGCGGCGGAAATCGTCGTGCGCGCGGTGGAAGAGCGGATGCTGTAAATGATTATTACCTCTATGCTCTTTAGCAATTTTAGTGAAATGGTGAATGTTGACTGTAGGGGCGAATTGCATTCGCCCCGGTCGTGCTAGGGTGAGGGCGAATGCAATTCGCCCCTACAGCGCAGCAAAAGGCCGAATCTCATACCATGTTGAAGAATTTAACCTTAGAATTATCCTTTATTTCTCATTCAATTTATCAAAAGCGTATGTCATCAGGAATTTCCATACAATCATCGTCCGAGCAAAAGCGCAAGGATCTCGTTTCTCCGAATATTGCCGACTACCGTCACAGCGTGAAAAGCCGTGTGCGCAGCTATGATGTCGACCGGCAGAGCATTGTGCATAACGCCGTGTATTTATACTGGCTTGAGGCCGCGCGGATTGAATATTTCCGTACGATAGGGCTCCCGCTCGACTTTCAGACATTTGTGACCAAGCATCGTTTTGTCGTGGCGCATGTGGAGGTGGATTATTTCTACGCCGCCCGCTTTGACGAGGAATACGAAATCCTGACCCGCGTGCCGTATATCAACAACAGTTCCTTCGGTTTCGAGCAGATCGTACGCCTCTTAGACGGCACCATCCTCCTCACCGCCAATGCCGTGATGGTGCATCTCAATCCCGCCTCGCACAAGCCCGAGCGCATCGCAGACTCCTACCGCAAGCTCATCCGTGAGTATGAGGGCGAGCATGTGATGATAAGTGAGTAAGGTTATATAATGTAATACGATACACGCGTTACCAACTTCCTGTTTTTAGGGTTGGGTTCTGCATATTCCAAGCGTTCGCCTGCGGTCACCCTTGGCCGTCCAAGCCATAAAAAACGCCCTGACAATGGTGTATTGTCAGGGCGTTTTTGTTGTATTCTTGCTATGTCCACACTTTCAATCAGCCACAACCTCTTTCCGAAAAATACCGAACAGACGTTTCATCGGTATGTGTTGACGGTAGGTTGGTACCAACCTACCGGACTGCAAATACAAGGACCTCAGAGAGGTCGAATGTTTGTAGCAAGGTGCAGCCCATAGAATTCACGACCTCAGAGAGGTCGAATGTTTGTTTGGTAGTGATTACACTCACTATAGATGCGCAGTACGTTTCATCTGTACGTATTTACCGGCAGTTTAAAGAACTGCTGGACGGGGAATACTACGGCATATCAAATCAAACATTCAATTTTTGACGATGCTATTACCATGGCTTTAATCATACCAAATTTATCTTTGCGTAAGTCCTAATTATTACAAACAGCAAAATCTCTCTCTTAGTACTGTCAACTGAAACGGGGTAAGACCAATCACTAGGTTATTGTGTAAGCTTTTTTTCATTTATAGCATGTTGAATACGTGTGTGTAGTATCGGTACACCAAAAAAATACAGAAACGAGAGAATAGATACTCCAATGGATTCCTCTAACTTTACAGGTCGGCGCTTCTCTATTGAGAGCACACATTTTCCGATATCACCTAAACTTCTAATAAGGGAATACAGGTAATATGCACTAGTTATAATTAAAAACCATCCTTTAAACGGGTACACTGGTCGATAAATCTCTAAACATGCTGAAATGATACTATATAATGTGAAATAAATAAAATTAAAAAAAGGATAACTTCTTTTGGATGATACATGTTTTGACGATGCTAGTAATGCAATTTGATAGATTATGAATAAAGAGTAAACAAGCCATACATAAATTGAGAATACAATTATATAGCTGATTGAATCAGTGGTTAATGTTGCAACCAGAAAACACTGAAGCAAGATAAATAGTTGAATTCTGTTAATACCTAATATTATTTTACGTACGAGTCCATTGAGATAGGTCTTCATAAATTACAAGATATAAAGTTTATAATTGAATTTGCTTATTTTTTTAAAAGCACATACTGTTCGTTCACTGAATTTATGATGAGTTTTTGAGATTTACATTTTCAAATTTTTGATATGTGTCCGGTGGTAGCCCCAATAGTTGGAGAATACGGTGTTGTGTTGGATACAACGGCGTCAGATGTCGAATGACGGTATCATCTGACTGTGTAATAGTTAACGTGATGTACATAAAGGTTTTAAGCATTCGTTCAGTTGTCGGTCTGGCAGAGCGTTTTTGGCCGCTTAACTGTTCTAATGCGTCATTTTCCGTCTTTGCAAGCTCGGTACGCACGCGGTGCTCAAGCACCGAGAGCAGGAGCAAGGCGAGCGTAAGAGGAAGTATTCTCATAGGTATTGGATTAACGTACATAGATATACTGCAACTTACCGCATCATTGCTAACCTGCCAAATATTTTTCTCTTTTCCAAAACTCCTCACCAACTATACATTATCGTGATTCTCATGAATTGTTTGCTGCGCTGCCATAGTCTTTCACTGATTGTTCAAGTATCACATTCGAAGCATTCGGCCGACGGACGAACCAATTGCTTCCGGCGATGTGCCACCTGCCTCTCCTGATTGCACCTCAATAGTTCATGCACAGCTTGCACTGCTTGTGCGATACCGGCGCAACAACAGGTCGAGCTTCTTAGCGGCGAAGGATAGAGAACCCTTTGCTCGGAAAATTTGCCAGGAAAATTTGAGGTAGTAACCCTATCACCAAGCACGCAATAAAGCCCATGATTATCACCAAGCAAAACCCATGACCAACAGAAAAAAACTGCGGTGGGTGAGATTTTGATAAAAGCCGTATATTTGCATTCAAAATGAACTAAATACTACGATTATCATTCCTTTTATTCAACGGAAAAATTATGTACGTATCTCCTAATTTAGTCCTGCCTAAGATTCCGAATCTCCATAAACTTGATACTTATGTCGCAAATGGCGGCTATAATGCCTATCGTACGGCTCTCAAAAGTACGCCGGATGCCATTATCGACGAAGTCAAAAAATCCGGCTTGCGCGGCCGTGGCGGTGCGTGCTTTTCGACGGGAATGAAGTGGAGCTTCATGCCCAAAGGAAATGACAAGCCAAAATATCTCGCGATTAACGGTGATGAATCCGAGCCGGGTTCGTTCAAAGACCGTCAGATTTTTGAATACAATCCCCATCAACTCATCGAAGGTATTCTCATCGCCGGCTACGCAATGGGTATCACCAAGGCGTTTATCTATATCCGCGGTGAATATCATAAGTGGGTAGATTTAATGCGGGATGCAGTAGCTGAAGCGTATGCCAAGGGCTATATCGGCGAGAAAATGAAGCAGACATTCGGCGGTGAGTACACCATCGATATCGTCGTGCACAAGGGAGCCGGCGCCTATGTCTGCGGCGAAGAGACCTCGCTGATGAGTTCGCTCGAAGGTGACCGCGCCTACCCGCGTATCAAGCCGCCTTTCCCCGCCAACAAAGGACTTTGGGGAATGCCTACGACGATTAATAATGTCGAAACCATTGCCACTGTTCCTGCAATTCTCTCCCTCGGCGCCGATGCCTACAGCAAAATCGGCGCTCCCAAACACCCCGGCACGCTCCTCTTCGGACTGAGCGGACACATCAACAAGCCGGGCGTGTACGAGCTCCCAACCGGCATTCCACTCAAAGAGTTACTTTATGATATCGGTGGCGGTATCCCCGGTGGCAAGAAAATTAAAGCAATTATCCCCGGTGGCAGCTCGATGCCGCCGATTCATCCGGATGAAATTGATTTTGTGAAAATGGACAACGAATCGCTCAAGGAATTCGGGTCGTACATCGGTACTGCCGGTGTGATGGTCATGGACGAAGACACCGACCTCGTGAAAGTGCTCCTCCGCCTTGCGCATTTCTATCATCATGAGTCATGCGGACAATGCACGCCCTGCCGCGAAGGATGCGGTTGGATGGAAAAATTACTTAAGCGTATGAACAAAGGCGAGGCCACCTCTCATGATATCGATGTGCTCTTCAGCGTGGCATCGAATATTGAAGGGAATACGATCTGCGCGCTTGGTGAAGGCGCCGCATGGCCGGTCAAAGGATTTATCAAGAAATTCCGCAGTGAATTTGAGGCAAAAGCCCGCCCGAGCCGTTCATTCGTCTCGCTGAATGTGGTGCATGGCCGCCGGAATTCGACCGACACACTGCTTCAGGTGTTGTCCTAAGATTTTGAAATTCGGATAGTTATTATTTATTATAAAGATTGGGTTCTATGATTTTTAGTAAGTTACGTACGTCAGTAGCAAAATTTGCAGCACTCGTTGCAGTGGTATCATTCACGGGGGCATCGAGTCAGGCAAGCGCGCAAAACGTCGGGAAATTAAATCCTTTATCCTTTGGAATTGCCGGTGGGCTGAACTACGGAATCAACGAAGGTCTCACCCGCCCCGGTAAATTGGGTTTTCGTGCATTCGCACTTTATTCCTTCAGTGAATATCTCGATGGTGAAGCAGGCATCAGCTACCTGATGAGCGGTACGGAAACAGTGACGGGGTTTTCGGATTATAAGACAACTCTGCTTATTCCCGATATCCGTTTACGACTTACACCTATTACGTTTGGTACGTTCAGCCCGTACGCGACAGCCGGGCTCGGACTCCTCAATTTCACCGGTAATGAAGTAGGATATTATCCGAAAAACGGTGTCATTGTCACGGATAAAGTATCCGGTATGGGACTCGCAATTCCCGTCGGAGGCGGGATTTACTGGCAGGCATCGAAGCAAGTAGGACTTGACCTGAATGTAACCTCACACCTGAGCACAACAGATGAAATTAATCCGCAAGTAGATGGTACGAATGACGGTACGTGGGTTGCTATGCTGGGAATTACGTATAATTTCAAAAGCAGCAAAACAGATACCGACGGCGACGGACTCACCGATGAGACCGAAGAGCGCATCGGCACTGACCCGAATAATCCCGATACTGACGGCGACGGACTCAGCGACGGCGATGAAGTCGATGATTACAAAACTGACCCGCTCAAGCCCGATACCGATGGCGACGGACTCAAAGACGGCGCGGAAGTCAATCAATACAAGACCGACCCGCTCAAAGCCGATACCGACGGCGACGGACTCACCGACGGTGCAGAAGTCAATACACACAAGACAGATCCGAAAAATGCCGATACAGACGGTGATGGACTCAGCGACGGCACGGAAGTCAATACCCACAAAACAGATCCGAAAAATGCCGATACTGACGGCGATGGACTTAGTGACGGCGCGGAAGTCAATACGCACAAGACCGACCCACTCAAAGCCGATACCGATGGTGATGGCTTGAACGATGGTAATGAAGTCAATACCGTAAAATCAAATCCTCTCATGCCCGATACTGATGGTGACACACTCAGCGACGGCGAAGAAGTGAATCGTTATAAAACCAATCCATTAGACCAGGATACCGATCATGGTTCGGTCAATGACGGGGTCGAAGTAAAGCGCGGAACCAATCCACTCGTCGCCTCAGATGACGTGAAAAAAGAAATTCCGAAAATGGAGCTTGGCAAAAAAATCGTGCTTGACGGTGTCGAATTCGAAACCGGCAAAGCGATTATCACACCGTCATCCGATACGATTCTGCAGGCAGCACTCAGCACAATGGTCGATAATCCTGATATCGAAGTAGAAATTTCCGGTCACACCGATAATGTGGGCAAACGCGATAAGAATCAAAAACTTTCGCTCGATCGTGCTGAATCAGTCAAGCAATGGCTCGTTGACCGCGGCGTAAGCGCATCACGGATGAGCACCAAAGGATTCGGCCCTGACCGTCCAATTGCTCCGAATGATACGCCGGAGAATAAAAAGAAAAATCGTAGGATTGAATTCTCACGAACGAAATAATTCTAGTATTTAAAGGTAATTATCTATTATCTACAAGCGATTCAAGCCCAGGAAAGCCGTGCGACTATTGTGCGGCTTTCTTGTTCTTACGCACTATTTCCAAGCGAGGATAGAAGATGAAAATACGTACATGGCTACTCATATTGCTCGTCACAGCAGGCAGCATGATGCACATGCGGGCAGGTGAAATTTGGGAACGTACCGGCACTTTCGACGGTGAAAAATCGGGCGCGGTCATTTCGCTCGGTCTAGCGAGCAACGGCAATGTATTTGCCTGTGTCAATACCGGCGCCCCGACCTATAGATCCACCGACCACGGCGTGACGTGGAAAAAATCTTCGCTCCCCTCCGATACCTACATTAATGCATTTGCAGTGCGGGACAGCACTATACTCGCAGCCTCGCTCAAGGGCGTATATCTCTCGACGAATCATGGTTCTACGTGGAAGTTATCAAACACCGGACTCACCACTCTCATCGTAAAATCTTTAAAATTCAGCACTAATGGTATGCTCTATGCCGGGACACACGGCGGCGGTGTCTTCCGCTCTTCCGATCGCGGACGCACATGGCAGGCAGCGAATACCGGCCTGTCGATGCTGCGGATTACAGCATTGATTCTCCTCGACAGTACCACTCTCATCGCAGCAACCGACGGTGAAGGTATATTTGTCTCAACCAATGGCGGCGACTCATGGAAGTCGATTAGTGCCGATGTTCGCCTCAATACGGTACGGTCGTTTGCCGTGAATTCAGCGGGCGTGGTATTCGCGGGAACAGATCAATACGGCATATTTCGCAGTGCTACGCGTGGCGATACGTGGGATTACCTTACGTCCGATATTGCGAGCTCGGTCAACGCACTCCTGTGCACAGGCAGCGATGTCTATGCGGCTACCGGATTTGACGGCGTTTTTCGCTCTTCGAACAATGGCGACACGTGGACACAGGAGAATACCGGTATCGAGGGGAATGCGGCTTATTCCTTGGAAACTAATGCTCTTGGTCAGGTACTTGTGGGTACGAACGGTGGTGCCGTCTATCGCAGAGTGACCGTCAATGGTGTCGATGAAGATGCCGCTGCGGCCGCCAGAGCATCTATTGAACGGGTATCGTGCAGCAATAACGAACTCCGTGTAACGTTCACTGCGCCCCTTGCCGAGCGAGTGACCCTTGCGGTGTATTCTCTTCTCGGTCAAAGGATAGCTGCCTTCGATGTGCAGGCAGCCAATCTTGGCAGGCAAGAATATACAGCCGTCGGTCAGTGGCCACGGGGCATGTATCTCTGCCGCCTGGAATCGTCCCGATATTTATGCACAGAACTCTTTCATATTCAATAAGTTATTTTTGATATTATTAATACGTTTAGAATACAATGTCCGACACTTTAGACCTCAAGCAACGCCTTCTCTCCGAATTTTCTCATCGTGAATCTTCGCTCAACGGCAGCCGTGAAACGCCGCTGAATATCCTGCGCCGCGAGGCAATGCAGCGCTTTCAGGAGCTGGGTTTTCCGACGATCCGCAATGAAGAATGGAAATACGCCAATATTATGCCGGCAATTGCGCTTCCATTTGCGCTCTCAGCCGGCGGGAATGCATCCGCTCTCACTCAGGATCACGTCAATTCATTTGCAATTCAGGGAGTTGATGCGCACGTACTGGTATTTATCAACGGAATCTATTCTCGTGAATTCTCGCAGGTGGGTCATCTTCCCAATGGGGTGATTGTGGGAAATGTAGCGGAAATTCTCAAGCAATCTCCCGACTCTCTGACGGAATATTTTACGCATAAAAGTGAGAAAAGCGAAGCATTTACGGCGCTCAATGCGGCATTAGCGCAGGATGGAGCATTCATAGCCATCCCCAATGGTGTGCTCGTCGAAACACCGGTGCATATTATGATGATTACCGACCCTGCCTCGGGTCCTGTCATGGTGCATCCGCGACATATAATTACCTGCGGTCGTAGCAGCGGAGCGACAATTATCCATTCGGCGCATACAATTGGCACGAATGCAGGATTTACCAATTCGGTTGCGAATATCACGGTTGCCGAGAATGCCAATCTCCGGCAGTATATTGTTCAAAATGATAGCGATACTGCGTATTCGGTGCAGAGTACATTTGTGCGGCAGGAGCGCGACAGCAGGTATTCGGCCGTCACGGTTACGCTTGGCGGTGCATTTGTGCGGAACAATCATAACGCGGTGCTTGGTGGGGAGAATTCCGAAGCTAATTATTATGGAGTAGCGCTAGGGAGCAAACGCCAACTTATTGATAATCATACACTTGCCGACCATGCAACGCCACATTGCCAAAGCAATGAACTCTACAAATATATCCTCGATGACCGTTCGACGGGCGTCTTCAACGGTAAAATTATCGTGCGTGAAGATGCGCAAAAAACGAATGCCTATCAGTCCAACAAAACGATTCTTCTCTCCGACACGGCGACGATTAACACCAAGCCGCAGCTCGAAATTTTTGCCGACGATGTGAAATGTTCGCACGGTGCCACGAGCGGACAATTGGATGAAGAGGCTCTCTTTTACATGCGTTCCCGCGGCATCACCGCCGACAAAGCGCGGGCATTATTGCTCCATGCTTTTGCGGTGGATGTCCTTGAGCATATTACGTTGGAGCCGCTGCGGATAGCGCTTGATCATCTGATTGCCGAGCGCCTGCATGACAGCAGCGACGACGTCTTTGCCTCTGCAGCATAGGGCTGTTTATTTTTTTGATCATCGTACTAAAGTATTTGTATGAACACTCTCAACAACGAACTTCTCAGGCAGGATTTTCCGATTTTGCATCAAAAAATCTACGGTAAGCAGTTGGTATATTTGGACAATGCGGCCACTACCCAAAAGCCGCTCGTAGTCATTGATGCCGTCTCGAGGTATTATTCGACAATTAACAGTAATATTCACCGAGGCGTGCATTTCCTGAGTCAGCAAGCCACTGACAGCTATGAAGCCGCAAGAAAAACGGTGCAGAAATTCATCAATGCAAGCTCAACCAAGGAGATAATCTTCACCCGCGGCACGACCGAGTCGGTGAATCTTGTCGCCTCAAGCTATGGCAAAGCGAATATTGGCGAGGGCGATGAAATTCTCATCTCTACCATGGAGCACCACTCGAACATCGTTCCCTGGCAGATGCTGTGTGAAGAAACCGGAGCAGTTTTGAAGGTAATTCCCATCAATGACGCCGGGGAAATTATCCTTGAGGAATATGCTCAATTACTCACGGAACGCACGAAAATTGTATCGATAGTGCATGTGTCGAACTCGCTTGGCACCATTAATCCTGTGAAACACATGGTTGCAATGGCGCATGAGCGTGGAATCCCGGTGCTGCTTGATGGCGCGCAGGCAGTGCAGCACATAGCGGTTGATGTGCAGGATTTGGACTGTGATTTTTATGCATTTTCTGGTCACAAACTCTATGCGCCGACCGGTATTGGTGTACTCTACGGCAAGCGTGCTCACCTCGAAAAAATGCGTCCGTATCAGGGCGGCGGAGATATGATTCTCTCGGTCAGCTTCGACAAAACGACGTACAATGACCTGCCGCATAAGTTCGAGGCCGGTACGCCGGACATTGCGGGGGTAATTGGACTTGGCGCCGCCATTACGTATTTACAATCTATAGGGTTAGACGCGATTGAAGCGTATGAAAAAGAGCTCCTGAGCTATGCCACAGCCACGCTCTCAAAGATCAAGCAACTTCGCATCATCGGCACGGCCGCCGACAAATCGAGTGTTGTATCGTTTGTCATCGACGGTATTCACCCGCATGATATCGGCACAATGCTCGATCGGGAGGGAATTGCCGTTCGCGCCGGACATCATTGCACGCAGCCGACGATGAAGCGTTTTGGCGTGCCGGCGACTACCCGCGCATCGATTTCCTTTTACAATACACCATCCGAGATTGATATTCTTGCCAAGGCATTGAAGAATAGTATCAGGATGTTTGAATAACAATCATAAGCTCTCGGTATCACAGCACTTACTAACGTATTATGAATGTTCTTGAATATACACTTCCATCTGCTCCTCATCGTAGACTCTTGGCAATCGAAGCGGGAATAGCAGCCACTTGGGGATATCTCTGCTGCGACACACTCGCCAATGCTGCGGTTGTCATCGACGTTCCTCAGGACTCCAGCGATTTTTTTCTCACCAAAGCGGCCGAACTCGGTGTGAGAATTCAGGCAATATGGCTTACGCATTCGCATTGGGATCATACGGCCGATGCGGCCGCGCTTACGAAAGCAACTTCAGCCCCCATTCTCGTTCATAAAGCAGATGAATACCGCTTAGCCGAGCCGAACAAGCACACGGTATGGCGACTCCCTTTTGAGATAGACGGTGTGACGGCCGGCGGATATTTCGAGCATGGCTCATGGGTAGAATGCGGAGATTGGAAATTTGAAGTGCGGCACACGCCGGGACACACAGAAGGCAGCGTGTGTTTTATTGAACACGACTATTCCATTGCTATTGTGGGAGATACATTATTTTCGGGCAGCGTGGGACGCACCGATCTGCCGGGTGGTGATACCGAGACGTTGCTTGCATCAATTGGCCGTGAGTTGATGTCATTATCCGAGAGAACCGTTATTTTCCCCGGTCATGGAGAATGCTCGACGATTGGCGAAGAGCGTATTTCTAATCCTTACTTGGCGGGAATAACGGTATGACACGGCTTAGCTGCATCACGGTTAATTTCTTCTCATTTTTAAGTAATCGAGAATTTCGCGGACTTTCCGTAATTTGCGTTTTAATAACAGCCCAGATTCTGTCGGGCTGTTATTCTTTTACGGGGGGGACGATACCACCGCATTTGAAGACTTTATCAATTTCGCAGGCTGGTGACAACAGTGGATTCGGTAATCCTCGGTTTAGAGAATATCTGACCGAGCAGATTATTGACAGATTTAGAAAAGACAATTCGTTCACTCTTGTCGAGACCGGCGGAGACGCCAAGCTGACGGCAGCAATTTCATCGATTACGGATGCAACCGTAACGGTTGGTACGGGTGAGCTTGAGCGAGAGCGTAAGGTCACCGTGACGATGGAAGCCGAGTATTACGATGGTGTTAAGAAAAAATCTATATGGAAACGGTCATTTCCGAATTTCCAAATTTATGCCATTGCCGACGGTCAAGTCGGACGCGATGCCGGGATAACAAAAGCATTAAAGCAACTGAGCGACGATCTTCTGACGGCAGTCGTCTCGGGCTGGTAAACACAGATAATTCAGTTATTTATTATTATTTTATACAATTCACGAGGGGCTAACGTTTAACGTATGGAAAGTTCTATACTTCTTATTTATTTCCTCTCTCTCAGTATTCTCTTCGCCTTCGGGCTTCACGGCTTGGTAATGATTTATTATTACCACAAGACCTCCAAAATTTCCCATTCTGCTCCGCCAATCGCGAGTGACGTTCCGCTAGTAACCATACAGCTCCCCGTATTCAACGAGGTGTATGTCGTCGAGCGTCTTGTCCGTGCCGTCTGTGAAATTGATTATCCGAAGGAGAAGTTGGAAATACAACTTCTCGATGATTCTACCGATGAAACGGTAGAAGTATCCCGCCGCTTGGTCAAGGAATTTGTCGATGCGGGGTTCGATATCACTCATATCCACCGAATCGACCGTAGTGGCTACAAGGCCGGCGCTCTCAAAGCCGGACTCGAAAAAGCCAAGGGTGAATTCGTGGCAATATTTGATGCGGACTTTGTACCGAATACCGACTTTTTGCAAAAAACGATTCCGCATTTTCAGTCGGCTGATGTGGGAATGGTCCAAACGCGTTGGGAACATTTAAACGAAGAATATTCGTTCCTTACCCGTGCTCAGGCGCTTGCTCTTGATGGACACTTTGTCATTGAGCAGCAAGTCCGTAACAAGGCCGGATTTTTTATCAATTTCAATGGCACTGCCGGAATATGGCGCAAGTCCTGTATCGTCGATGCCGGTAACTGGCATGCCGATACGCTCGCAGAAGATTTGGATCTCAGCTACAGAGCACAGCTTCGCGGATGGAGATTCGTGTTTTTAAATGACGTTACCTCTCCTGCCGAGCTTCCTGCCGATATCAATGCGCTCAAGACACAGCAGTTCCGCTGGACCAAAGGCGCTGTAGAAACAGCTAAAAAGCTCCTCCCGAATGTCTGGAAATCGAACTTATCGCTCAAAGTAAAGCTGGAATGCACGGTACATCTTACAAGTAACATCGTCTTCCCGTTTATTTTGCTGGTAGCGACACTCAATATCCCCCTGGTGATTATTAAAAATGAAGTCGGTGGATTCGATAAGTACTTTACCCTTATGTCAATATTCGTCCTTGCGTCGATTAGTACATTTTTGTTTTATCTCTATGCTCAGCGCGCAATTCATCTAGATTGGCGCCGTCGCCTCATGCTTTTCCCGGTATTTATGGCCGGCAGTATGGGATTTGCGGTGAATAATACGAAAGCTGTGTTTGAGGCATTATTTGGGAAAAAATCAGAATTCAAGCGTACGCCGAAGTATCGTATTGTCGAGAGCGGTGATTCGTGGCAGAAGAAAAAATACGTACAGCGGAAGATTGGCGGCGCGGTGATTATCGAGCTGTTGTTTACTCTGTACTTTATCTTCGGAATTATTACCTCAATTTATTACCTTGAAATCTCGGCTATTCCGTTTCAATTGATGTTCCTTGCCGGCTTCGGTACCGTCGGTGCTTTATCGCTCCGTCATGCGTTAGTAGGCAGATAACATACCACGGTACGCGATGGTTTATAAAAAGGCGTTCTCATTGTGAGAACGCCTTTTTTATTGGGTGAGCGTATCAGATTCACTATCACGTTCTTCACATCCTGCCACAGAGAGAGAGCCACGGGGAAGCATTGATAGTATAGATGATACAGCGAAGAAGTGTACTTGCAGCCCTTTGTACCTCTCTGATGACTACCTCAATCCCGCTCTCGCACGTGCTGCATCCTTCTTCGGACGAAGAATCCCTCATGAATGACCTGTTGTATAATTATAGGGCTTTCGCTTGTGTCTTTCCCGCAGAGTATCACAGAGAACCATATCAACACGCGTACAACATCAACGTGATAATTTGCATTTACCATTATCCAAGCGAAAGCCCTACATCAATATTCTCTCACTTCTTGCCACAAATAACAAAAGCCCGCCGATTAGGGCGGGCTTTTGTGCAGTTTCTATTAAGCGAGGGAAGGAATCAATCCATTCCAAAATTTTTAAAATCTTTGACCACGGCCGAGACATCAATTTTTCCTGTCGGCGGTGCTAACTGTATAGTAATCCTCTTGAGCATTTCGGGGGTAGCTTGCTGGTTGCAATATGCGGTAATAGCATTTATTCTATCAGTCGCAATATCGGGCACAGGAGCAGCTGCTGTTTTGGATTTCTTAGCGGGTTTAGCTTTTTTTGCCGGCTTCCCTTTGACGGCTACCTGCATATCACCACTTACATTAATGGTTACCGTAAGGCCTCGGTTTCCACGCACAAAGGCCAGAATCCCTTCGAGTTCACTTTCGGATGCGAGGGTTGACTTACCGGTGCCGAAAAGCGTCCATTCACCGATGACATCACCGGGCTTGAGAATGCGGATCGGCAGTGTCTGACCAATTTCAAAATACTCGGTACTTGCCGGTACGGAAAAGGTATAGGGTGCGGCAACCCCGTCGGTGAGTTTGCAATAAACAGTATATGTTTCACCGGGTTTGAAGATACTTTCAAATTTACCTTCGCTGTTTGTCTTACCGGTAATTTTTGAGGACATACTCAGCTTTCCTGCTGATACAATTTCATATTTTGTCTGCAGCGGTGCATTTGTTTTGGCATTGATGAGGGTAGTTTTTATCAGAGCCGTGACACCGACTTGAGCTACTGCCGGGAATGAAATCCCGAGTACAAGCAGGATGAGAGCGAGTTTTTTTATCATTCGTAATTCCGTGTAAGATTATGTGTTAAAATAAGATTAGCAACCGAGGGCTTTCATGTTTTGTTTCGCGACTTTATTCTCTTTGTCACGCTTGAGCACTTCGCGATAATTTTTACAGGCATTGTCTTTGTCCTGCATACCCTGATATGCAACAGCTGTATAAATATAGGCTGTGGATGATTCAGGATTGATTTCTGACCAATTTTTAGCATTTTTCAGCAGATTTGTATAGTCTTTGGCATCAAGGTATATTCTGCATAATTCACCGATGACATTCTCCAAATCTTTTTTGCTGGTACCCGGATTTTGCTTCCCTACCTCATAGGCTTCGATGAGGGTTTTCTTGGACGAATCAGCTAATTTCAGTGCTGAGAAGCTGTTTGAAAGCATTATCCGACCATATAAATTATTCGGGTCTAATTGAATAAACTCTCGTAATACCATGACAGCCGAGTCGGGCTTGTTGTCGGAATAATAACATAATCCAATGAACAAGCGGGACTTAATACTCATACTATCATTACAGGCGGCAATACGTTTGCGGTAAATTTGTATCGACTCGGTGTACATTTTCTTTTCCTTCAGCAGATAGGCATAGCTATACATCAGGCTGCATTTTTTGCCGTCGCTATTGTCGATGACGGTCTTAAAATTCTGAAATGCCGTCGCTGTATCTCCCGATAATATCGCGGCACGTCCCCAGCGTTCCATATCCAGAGCATCAATCTTAATATTCGGATTCGTCGCCGAGTATTTTTTGGCTTCGGCAAAATTAGCTGCGGATTCTTTGTATTTTTTGAGCTCGAACTGACTTTGCGCGAGCATGAGAACGGCACGTTCTTTCACGGTATCGATCTTCGTTTTGACTAGTTCAAGTTGCTTGACGGCCGAGTCATATTGTCCGATTTTGAACGACGACTGTGCCAGATACCAGAGGCCCAGCCAGCCTTCCGGACGAAGTAAGGTGTATTGATAGAATGACTTAGCAGCTTCGCCAAACTTATCGGCAAGAAAGAAGATTTTCCCTTGTTCATAGAATGCGCTTGCATTTTTAGGATCTTCTTTGGTAATTGTATTCCACTCCTTGAGTGAACGTCCGAAGAGCTCATTAGAGAGGTCTTTATCCGGCTCTGCATTCGCGAGCTTGTAGTAGCTTGTCGCGAGCTTGATGCGGGCATCGAGCAAGCTGGGGTCTAATTTCAACGCTTCTTCGTAATTCATACGGGCGAGCTCATATATTCGCTGTGCATAGTACAGGTCGCCAAGAGCGGTAAATCCGTCGGGTATGGATTTGTTGAGATCTTTAGCTGCAATAATAGTCATTTCCGCCTGCTTGAGAGAGTCTGCTTTGAGATATACATAGGCAAGAGCAAGCTGATTATAGGCATCTTTCTCGTCTTTTTTTATTGCTTTTTTAGCAAATTTAACGGCATCCTGAAATTTCCCTGCGCGTGCTAATGCTTTTGCATATTTGCGCAGTACGAATGTTTTGTCGTCGATATCTTCTGCCTTGGCATAGAACCCTACCGCAGAATCCACTTTCTCCATTTCCAGATAAATATCGCCCGCAAGCAACAAGACATCCACATTTTTCGGCGCCTCCTGTACTGCAGGCAGGGCATAATCATACGCCTTCAAATAGTCCCTCTCAGCCACAAGTTGCTTGGCCTTATCATAATTTGACTGAGCAAAACCGGTCGCCGGCAAGAGCACGGCAATCAGGGCAATTATCCATTTCATCGTTATCATTTCCTTTAATTTCAGTGACATAATAAAATAACTTATAATTCTGCTACTACTTGTTGTACTTTATCGTTAGAACGCCGGGTACACCGAGGCAGTAATTCGATAGTACGCCCTGCCTTCTACCGGGGGTACGCGCACTTTCAATTTATCCTCGATTTCACCCTCTTCGCATGACGGATTGACGACATTTTTTCTCGCGGTACTATTTCCGAACTTGCCTCATCGTGGTCACGCACAGCCGCTCTAAATATTACTATTTCCAATGAGGTATATAACTTTCCAAGCACACCTTCCTGCAAAAGCCCGACCGCATTTTCAGCTCCGGTATTTGCTTTTATACATCGCGCGTACCGGATTTTGTAAGTAGCTCTATGCTCATGTTCCGAAGCAGAGAATGTCCTATTGCGTGACGAAGACAAATCCAGAATTTTCGAAAAGGCGGCAGCATTTCATTCAAGAAATTGATGAGAAGGTCATGTTTTTGGCTCAGAACCAAACTGCTTCTTGCACCTAAAGAGTTCGTAAACGGATTACTATATTCTGTGAAGATATACACATAGCAGCAATGTCATTCATCTTCTCACTCGTACCAACTCTGTATGGCGTCTGTCGTCACAATCCTGTCCGGCAGCTGCACCGGGGAGGAGCTATCCCGCCTCTCGCGTGCCCAAAAAAATTCTATTTCATTTTGAACGCGATCGGCACGGTAATCCAGCATGCAAGAGGCTTGCCGTTTTGAATTGCCGGCAAATATTTTGCCTGCATTACAGCATCAATTGCACTTTTATTCAGGAGTTCTGAGTCGGTGCTAACGATATAATTTTTCCTTGCTTTACCATCTTTCCGCACCAATACACGCACCGTCACTTTTCCTTCAATTCCGGCTCTTTTTGCCACCTGTGGATAGACGACACTTCTATTGAGGACGCCAAGGTCCACATACGGATCCTTATCCACCGCAATCGGCTCATCGCGAGCAGGATCTCTTTCATTATCGTCAAGAGTTACCGAGACCATTTTTTTGCGCACATCGAGTAAGCTCGCATCAATACGGAGAGCATCTTCATAGTTGGAGCGTGCAGGATCGGCCTTGCCGCGGGATTGATAAAAATCACCGAGAAGCACACAAGCCTGTGTGAGCTGTTTATTAAGCTCTTTAGCTTTAAGCAGCGGCTGCTCTGCCTGGTCGGGTGATTCCGACTTCAGCATTGCCTCCCCGAGTGCAAGATAGGTATAGCTGTCTTTGGGATTCAGGGTCACTGCTTTTTGGAGAGTTTTAATTGCATCCTGATGCTTTCCTTGTTTTGAGAGAACTTGTCCGATTTTCCGCACGGCGGCGGCATTTTTTGGACTCAGCTTCTCCGCTGATTTATAGAGTATCATAGCTGAGTCGAGCTTATTCGACTCCATAAGCGCATCACCGGCAATGATCATGGCCTCTGAATTTTTAGGATTTTCGTTCACCGCTGCCAGTGCATACGCGCTTGCTTTGGCATAATCCCGCTCTGAAAATGATTTTTTGGCTTTGTCCAAGCTCGATTGCGACAGCGCCACACTGCTTGTTACGAGAAGCAGTCCAATTCCCCATAGTTTCATTTAATCCTCCAATGGAATTAAATTAAATTTGCCGAAACCCGGCACAATCCCCGCATTCAGAAAATACTGCTGAATACGCGGGTCTGTTCTAAAAAAAGTAAGAAATCCCCACGGCAAATTCTGCCGATCTTCCTGCAAATATCCGAAAATAGGAACAATAAACGGATATTTTTCCATCACAATATATGATTGATGTACCGGCTTGGGCCATACATGCTCTCCGGTCGAGTCGTCATAGCCAATCATCAGCGGCTTGAGCGACGTGTCTTTGACAATTCTCGACAAATATCCGACGCCAATCGAGAATGTTTTTTTGACAAGTAAATTGACCGAGTCCGATGATGACACCTGCAAGTACGAATGCTTTGGAAATTGATTATTTGTAACAAGTTGCAGGATATTTGCGAACTCCGAAGACTGTTCGGTCGGCATCACAAGGGCGGGCTCAGACGGCAGGGCAGGGAAATATTGCTTCCATGTTTGCTTTGCATTGAGCAGCAATTCGGCAAGCTGATTTTTTGAGATTGTGTCGAGAGGGAATGAGCGCTGTGTAAAAAACACCAGCGCATCTTTGGCGAGTAAAAATTGTGCATGCGGCGAGCGTTTATACGCTTTCAGAACTGAATCTTCATCTCGGGTATAGCCACGTGCCACAATAATTCCACGGGATTTCAGGGCGAAAAGGTCGGCCATTGCAGCCCGTGCAGGCATTGGCTTCAGAGTGATTTTTGCATCCGGGAAAGCTGTATCATACACAGGTTGAATACCTTTTAGAAGTGTATAAATACTCTCATCGCAGGCGATTTCCACACTTCCGGCCCGGACTGTCTCGGCCGGCTGTCCGTTCGTTTGCTTCGGAGCGTCGTCACACGCTGCCATAATGAGAATAAGTACAAGATACCACAGTCTATTCTTCTTCATTTTCTTCCTCCATTTCTAAGAGCCGCGCCCGCCTATGCTGCCGTATGAGAAGCGCCAGCCGAATACTCCCGAAGACCAGTACTACTACACCGAATATCCGTACAAACATCGGATCATCCTGAAACGCCGGGAAGGGGTTGATGATAAACAGCACCCCCATGATAATAGTAATGCTTCGGACGATATAATTTAAGATAAGAACAATCACGGCTATTCATAAAAAACGCCGCTCCGCGCCAAAGGCATTATTCATTGCGGGAAGCGGCGTATAGTGTAAGAGTATCTCTATTATTTTCAGCACATTGTCATTATGCAGGAATGTCGTAGTCTGCCCGATGTATCAATGCAGATGAAACGTTATCGGCACTATTACCGGTACTTCTATCGGCTGTTTGTTTTGGATAGCGGGCGTGAATGTTGTACTCAAAACTGCATCAAGCGCTGCTTGATTGAATAACTCATTCGTTGACTCCATGACCCGTGTCTTTGCTGCTATCGGCTTGCCATCGATACCGACGACGACCCGAATAAGTACACTGCCTTCTACGCCGCTTCTGCGGGCTAAGTCAGGATACCGTAAATTCTGACGAAGCTGATAATAATTAATCACCGGCTCTTGTTCGACTTCAATCACTGCGTCATCGCTATCATTTGAAGTATTCGGCGGCACTCCTCCTCCAAGCGTTTGCGGAGCTCCACTGCCGGGATCGGTAGCTATCGGACGAGAAGTTGGGTCGGACAGTACATCCTTACTACCAATTTCTTCTACTTCAGAAATATTATTATCTACCGCTTTATAGATGCCACTGCCTATTGTATGGTTCATCCCTTGTACGTGAGGCGGAGGTACATTTGCCGGCGGAGGCGGTGCAACTGGCGCGACCGGCGGATCGAGAAGGACCGTCGGCGGCAGATGAGGCACAGGCACAACCGAAGTCGGCGTGCCGGACGCCTGTACAGCTATAAATATCATCGGCAACGCTGCCATCATCGACATTGTCACGGCAAATGACCGCAGCGTAGCTTTACCGATAAAATCTTTCATCTCAAAAGCTCCATAGCTTTTGCGGGCGAGAACGACGACTCTCTTTTTCATGGCGATTCTCCTTACAGGTATGAAACAATACGAAGGAATATCAATGGATACCTTCAACTCAATTTCAATTTTCGGAAAAACTGTCTTTACCGTCGATTTGTGAATCTTTTTACCTCCGGGCGTACTCTTCTATTTCTTACGAATTTCATTATTAGATAAGTAGTTACCGCAAGCGAAATACGATCGGTACTGTTACCGGTACTTCAATCGGCTGACCATTTTGAATAGCAGGCGTGAAGCTTGTTTTCATAATCGCATCCAAAGCCGCTTGATTAAACATTTCATTCGTTGAGTCCTCAACGCGTGCCTTACCCGGCTTGGGCTTCCCATCCTTGCCGACGAGCACACGGATAATTACCTTACCTTCAATTCCGGCTCTCCGAGCCATATCCGGATAGACAATATTTTTTTGAAGCTGTGCATAGTTCGGCTCAGGGTCTTTTTCCGTCGCAATAAAATCATCGAGACTCGGCTCTTCTTCTTTCTTGACATCAACAGGTTGATCAACCTGTACGTTAGAAGCAAAACCACCAAAATCCTGACCGTTTCCACCCTCAGCACTTGCGCGGGCGATTTCATCATTTTTAGCAAAATCTTTGACGTCAGGCGCAATTTCCGCGTCCGGTACCGGTACCGGATTTCCTGCTCTTGCCGCGGGACCGGTATATACGTCAGGCGGCGGAGGAGGAGGAGGAGGAGCATTGTCCACCGGTGGTGGTGGCAGATTTTCAAGCTTCATTTTTGTTATTGGTGCTGCTGACCTAAAATCCTTTTTAGACACTACTTTCGTAACAATATACATCAGGAGCAATAAGAGAAGAATTGCCATCGTAATAATGAAGGCTTTGACGGTAGATTTCCGTATAAATTCCTTCATTTCAAACGCGCCATAGCTTTTGGCAGTAAGGGCTAACGTGTCACTCATAATGATTTTATCTCCTCAATTTCTTTATCTGTCATCGGTGCAATTGTAAATCTCCGCTCTCGCTTTAGATTCTCTTTTGACAATGTAGGTACTAAGTCTGCTTCGGCTAAGTTAAGCTCATCCAGTACCTTAATAACTACTTCATACGGCGCATTATCATCAATTTTAAGTACTGTTATCAACTTATTCTTGTTATTCCCCTTCAGGTTTTCTTCAACTGCCATTTTTTTGAGATTCTTAAGCTCTATTAACTGCGGATCGTCAGTTGCCATATTGTAAAATACCTTCCCGTCTGCACGAACTCTTAGCGTATAAAGCCGAGACTTTGGAACCTCAATTGGAACAGATTCAGGCGGAACAAACATTTCCATCACCTGCGGTGTCGTCATGGTCGTTGTGAACATGAAGAACGTCAAGAGTAGAAATGCAATATCAACCAGCGGAGTCATATCAAGATGAAATCCCACGCGTTTTTTCTTTTTTCGTTTTGAGGGCTTACCGCGCTTTACCTTCTCGCGCCCTTCGCCTAGTGATCCACCACCAGCCATAACGACCTCCGATTAAATTCTATAGTAAAATTCTTAAGTAATTGGTGGAATTTACATTCCTTGTTTTTTGTCGGTCACCAGATTAAAGGCAGTTGCCCGATTCTTGCGCATCACTTCCATACAGTCGCTTACCCATTTGAATCGTACACGCTTGTCGGCATCTATTGCGAATCTGGTTGCCGGATTCGTAGTTCTCGTGTCATGAATGAGTGCGTCGAGCGCAGTTAAATTGGCTTTAATCTGCATTTTCTTTCGTTGCGCATCTTCAATTCCCGGCGCTGATGCATAGACAATATTTCTATCTTTTTCATTCGACATTTCGTAGTAATACGATGTGTCGTTTGGAGTTGTAGAGTCGATTGCTATTTTGATGATGGCTAGATTTTTATCAGGCAATTTCGATGTATCGGCCGACGCTTTCGGACGTTTGATTTGGAATTTCTGCTCGCTTTCGGCTTCGGATTTGAATTTCGCTGTGAACATAAAAAACGTCAGCAGCAGAAATGCAATGTCCACCAGCGGCGTCATGTCGAGCACAAATCCCGTCCGCTTCATTTTAACTTTTGCCATTTGTCGTTCTCCTTCGGTTAGTTGTGCGAGGGGAATAAATCACATTCATTCCCCGCCGAACAAAAGTATGGACAAAAATTACTTTTTCACTTTAATCGTGAGAATTTCCATCACGCTCAATATGGCTTCGTCGATCATGTAAATGAAGTTATCTACTTTTGTAGTAAAGAAGTTATATGCAACGATAGAAATAATTGCGGCAGCAAGACCGAACGCCGTATTATACAACGCTTCAGAAATACCAATTGAGAGTGATTGTGCCGATACTGCGCCGCCGCTTGCGCCAAGAGCCGCAAACGCACGAATCATACCGAGGGTAGTACCCAAGAGACCAATCATCGTAGAGATAGAAGACACCGTTGAAATAATCACTAAATTCTTTTCGAGGAGAGGAGTTTCGAGGTTCATTGCTTCGTCGATTGCGCGTTGTACTTCAGCAATTTTCTTTTCTGCGTCGTACTCTTTGTCATTGGCGACCTGCTCATAGCGCTCGAGACCTGAGCGAACGATATTGGATAATGAACCACGTTGTTTTTCACATTCTGAGAGAGCTGCATTGAGATTACCACTTGCGAGACTTGACGATACCGTTTTGATAAACATTGCTAAATCGCCATTTCCTTTTGCTTTGCTAATCGAGAACCAGCGTTCAATGATAAATGTAATTGCAATGATGAGGAGGGCAAGAAGCACAGCCACCAGCGGACCACCTGTATGGATAGTACCCCATGTGTTAATCGGATCGTGCCGCATTGCACCGTCTTTGAAGTTTGCAGGATTACCCATCCAAAACCACCACATCGAACCGGCTACTATGAGCGACAATCCCATCACCAATGCATTAAACAAATTTTTCATAGAAAAAATCCTTTAAGATAAAAAATTAAGAAAGTAATTGAAATTCTAATTAATTAGGAAGGAATCAGCGTATCATGAAAGCTGCTGAACTGCTTCGTCGAGCGTCGCATAAATTGAGAAGACAAGAGTAAGCTTGGTAATCACAAAAATATTTTCAATGGACTTGCTCACATTACAGAGAGCAATTTTTCCGTCGCGCTTGACAAAATTCGTATGTGCCGAAATCAGCACGCCAAGAGCCGTGGAGTTGAGATATGATACATTTTCAAGATTGACGATAAGCTTCGACTGCTGATGCTCGGCTGCTTCACTGAGAATAGAGCGTAATTCATCTGTTTCATCACCGCCGATAAATTGTCCGCGAAGCTGAAGAACAGAAATTCCGGAGCGTTCTTCTTTTTTAATTTGAGACATAAATGTTCCTTATTTAAACGTTCATTTTGATTTGCTTTTGCCAAATCTACTAAAATTTTCAAAAACGAAAAGCAACTTATTCCATATAGAAGAGTAATACCGTACTTTTTTTTCAAGAATGTCTCGACAGTACAGACACAAATGTAGGTTTTTTGGTTACACAAGAGCCGTGCAACCGCTTATTTTGCTTGATTTATCAGGCTATTAGAATACATTTCGGAATAGAATCCGTTATCGGAATTTCCGCTTCACCGGTCGGCTCTGTTACTACCGCCAATATCGTTACAAAACTCTTCTTTACGCCTTCCTGATTCCGTTGCCGTTCTCACTATTTTTGAAAGAATTATTGGATGTACTTCTTCGATTCTTCCGTAGGATTTCTCATCCGTGCGCTTGCCTTGACTGTCCCCAAAAAATATTCAAAACTAGCGTTTTCTGCCCCACCCCTCACGTTACGTTTTGGTAATCTACCGGCGACGTCCGGTGATAATCCGTGGAATTCCTGCCAGATCGTTCTCAAGTGTACATAGATAATCATCTGCAAATATCGCAAGGACTTCCGCTGCCTGACCATAGCCGATTTCCACAAAAAACATTCCGTCCTGCGCCAAAATTGACGGGAATACCTCGGCAAACCGACGGTAGAATCGCAGTCCGTCGCCGCCGTCAGTCAGCGCACTATGCGGCTCATGCCGGAGAAGCTCGGGCTCCAGCTCGGTCATGCTCTCGGTGGAAATATAGGGAGGATTCGAGACAATCACATCGAACGGCTTTTTCACGCTAAGTTCTCTAAATATATCGCGCTTGACGAATTCGCAATTCTCTACTCCAAGGGCAGTCTGATTCTTGGCCGCCAGTGCGAGAGCCGACTCGGAGATATCTATTGCCACGACCCGTGCCTCGGGAACTTTCCGGGCAATAGTGAGTGCTATGCACCCCGAACCGGTGCCGATATCAAGCACCGACAGAGGCCTGGATGCCTGCGTGATATACTTCACAGCCGCCTCTACCAAGAATTCTGTTTCCGGTCGTGGAATCAACACCGATGGGTCCACAACAAACGGCAGTCCGTAAAATTCTGTCTCACCTAAAATATACTGCAACGGTTCGCGCTTGGCCCTGCGGGCTATCATCTCCCGGAGTGCCGCGAGCTCCGTCTTGGTGAGCGGCTTGTCGTAATGTAAGTACAGCTCTAACCTCGAGTAGCGTAGAATATGGCACAGCATTAATTCCATCGTCAGGCGCGGACTGTCGATCTGCTTTTCGGCAAAATAGCCCTCACCCCAGCGCCGCAATTCGAGCGCTGTCCATACTTTTGTGTCTGCTTTGGGAGTCTGGTCGGGCATGCTTACCGGAAGAAAGTACCGTCAGGAATTCTGTGGGTTCACGTATATTTTTGGCTGCAAAAATACGAAATTTATTTTGGTGTACCCTTGTGCCGATTCTATAGGCATACTTGCATTCAGCTGCTGCGTCACTGACAATTTGGGCGTCACTTCAAATTTCCGCAACTGTTTTTGTAATTTGGTCTTGACACATTTTACTGAATGTATGGTCTGGGAACGATACGAGATTTTTTTAGAGTGCGGTGAAACAAAACTATTTTTTTTGTTCCTCTTGAGTATATGAGCAATCCGATACGAACATACAGCGACGAACAACTCATTTCGGCAATCCGCGCGGGAAGTGCGGATTCTGAGAGCTGCTTTGCCGAGCTGTATGCGCGATATTCGCGGCGAGTGTTTTTGTATTGCTGTCGAATTTTAGAGCAGCGTAATGTAGCCGAGGACGTGCTTCAGGAATGCTTTGTAGAGTTTCTACTCTATACCCGCCAAACTCCTATAATTACAAACACTTCTGCTCTTTTACTGCGTATAGCCCGCAACCTCTGCCTGAATATAAAGCGAGCAAACAAACTCCTGACCATACCTATTGAGGATATAGAATTTCCTGATTATATGCCGGAATATCATACGGAGGAGCAGGCTGGATTGATAGCTGCGGCACTTGATATTCTACCCGATGATTACCGTGAAGCCATCGTCCTTCAGCTCTATAATGGCCTGAGTTATCAGGAAATAGCCGAATTGACCGAAGTGCCGGTCTCTACCGTACGCAATCGCATTGTCCGGGCAAAAAAACGCCTTCGTGAGATTCTTCAGGCATCAGGAGACTACTATCGTTAATTAATTTATACTGTTATGAATCTAAATACTCCTTCTTCGGAATTTCCCGAAATGATTGATTTATTTCTAGATGGCGAGCTTGGTTCGATCGAAACCGATGTGCTTTTCCACGCTTTGGCGGGCAATAGTGAATTGCAATATTCATTTCAGCAATCGGTGAGACTACTTCGGGCTAGTGTCGCCGACGCCGGCACGGTCAGCGTTCCTCCGGCAAATATTACTGAGATTTTCGGCAAAGCCGGCTTGTCGCTTCCGAATGTATTACCCTTGGCGACCGCTCCGACGTTTATATCTAAAGTTACTCCACTTCTATTTACAGCCGGCATCTCTTCTATTCTCACATTACTACTGACTTTGATATTCATGGGTGATTCTTATCATGATGAACGGCAAATCAGAATCGCTTCTGCTTCAAATTCGAGTCGAGTACCAATCGCTCCCTCAGCGCATTCAGATTCAACAATATTTACTGCCTTGACTACTGTGAATACTGACTCCCCACTAAAAAAATCACATAGTATAAATCGTCCTGCTACGAAAAACGTGGCGGATAATTCCGCGACAACTTTAACTATAGATAATTCTACGACTTCATCAACGGCTGAAGGAATGTATGCACAGGAAGAAACGAGCAGTATTTCTACCGAACTGTCAACTATTGCACCACGTAGAGAGAACTATGATTTTTCATCTCCGGCAAGCGTGTTGAATGAAATTATACCGCCTGAAGTACCCGAATATCATGAAGATTTGGGACTCGTACTGCAAGTTCGCGGATTAGGCGGAATCGGTGTGGGCACCGAAGCATCGATTGTACCCCGCAGCGGCAGCAATTCTTCGAATATCGGTATCGCAGGGTATTTCCGACTCAACGAACACGAAATGATTGGAATTGAACTCGGCCAAGAGGAATTACCCGACTTACAGATCGGCGCTTCTGCTACCGGACGTTTCTCGTCAATGACGTTTGCTACAGCGGCCTATCGGTTTTCTCTGAAACCCTTTTCTGAAACGGGGAAACTCAAGCCCTATGGTCAGTTTGCGCTCGGAGGTTCGCAATTGGGAGCCCTCGGAAAAATCACCCTCGGCTGCGAATGGAAACCCATCTCAATGATTGGCTTGCTTGCCGGGATGGAATGTTCGGCGCTGACCTATCGACACAACAATCAAATTCAACTCGCTAAAAAAGCAGGCCTATTCGCCGGAATTTCTCTTGGATTTTAATATTTTTTTTCATTTTGGAGGTGCACAATGGCACGATTTCTCAATCTACTCTCGTATAGCGGAATTTTTCTCTTTAGTCTTCTCCGGCTCTCAGCCACGGAAAGCGATTCTCCGGTCAAGGAGCGCTCCTGGAGCATTGTCGCGACAGGTGTGGCTAATATTCCTGTATCTGCTTCGATGCGAGGCACGCCGGCAGAATTTCGAGCGGAAATTGCAAAGGACTATACCAATACCAAATACCCTTTTGCCAGCCCCGAATATGCGATCGGCTGGTCGGCGAAGCTACTCTATGCGCTGCCATCGTCGGCTCACACGGATTTGTTTTTGGGGCTAAACGGAAATTTCATCGCCGCCAGTGAAAGCACTCGGCAAGACCGCGCATTTATGGCTGTCTGGGGTGTTAATTTCGGAGCGGAATATTCGCTATTGCCACGCTGGAATACATTGAATCTCTATGGCCGGGCAGGAGTTTCCGCACAGTTTATCACCGGCTTTACAAACTATTCGTATGGATTCGGCATGTTTCGTACTAATGTGCCGGTCGCCGGTCGCTTGGGCATAGAAGCCGAGCTGGGCGGACGATGGTTAATTCCATCAACACCAATTGCATTGGAGCTTTCCGGAGGATATGTATATGCCAATCTCATCGGGAAATCCTACGAAAATCCAATGACCATTCCGAAAAATGATCTTTATGAACGACAACTCAATGATGGTGCGAATCCCAATAATCCCGATGACAAAAGCCGGATTATCGATTTCGCGAGTATCCGACTAGGCGGGAGAATTTGGTTTTGACCCGAAAAGAAATCGTCGGGAGCTTTTATCTCACACACTCTATCACTCATACGCGGCAGTATATAATCCTTGGAACTAATCGAACTATTTGGTAAGTTGGCACTTATAAATCACGCCTACACTGTTATTTTCTCTAAAGGATACACGTATGAAACCTCTTCTACGCCTTCTTGCCGCTTGCTTTTTGGGAGGAATACTTACCTTCCCGGCTCACGCGCAGCTCAATACCGATGCGTATTTTAAGTACTTGGAAGCGCATAAAAATATGTCTGCTCAAGAACTCCTCCTCGAATACCCGGCAGGCGTTTTTGCCGCGACAGCGCCGACGGATCTTACGAATGCAGAATTTTTCAGCGCAATCGACGTGAAGTATAAATTCACACCGTATGAAAAGGAACTCGCTGCAAAACATGGCTTTATGGTGACTGAACGTCTCAGTTATCCTACCTATGCCGCAGCCTTTGCCGATGCATACATCAAGGATTTACCGGTCTATATTTCCTCCGATGCGATACTCCACGCTCTCCACCGCTCGTATGATAATATGCTCGCTGATATCGAATCCTACATTCTTGAGCCGCAGCTCTTCAGAGCGCTCCTTGCTATGAAAGAGACGCTGAAGACTTCACCGATCCCCAAAGACCCGCTCGCGCAGCAAGCGTGGCTTGATGCGGATATTTACCTGACCGTCGCTCTCCAACTCGTTAAATTAGACCGTAATTACACCTCTTTTAATAGTTCTACCGAAGCTACTTTTCCCGAAAATACACCTGCAATTGAAAAACTCCGCGCTCTTATTACAGCAGAGCAGCTTGATTTTTATCCAATTTTCGCACAAACGCCTCGGCATATTGACTTCAGTCAGATGAAGCCACGCGGACATTATCCCGACAAAGGGCTATCCGGCTATTTTCAAGCTATGATGTGGCTCGGGCGAACGGAAATTTTTATCACCAAACCCGAAGGAGCAGACCCCGAGCCGACCGACGAAGATATTAAACGCCAGTGTATGCTTGCAGTTACACTCGCCAAACTTGCTCAGAATTCCGGTGCTGTCGAGTATTTTAATAGTATTGATAAGCTGATTACAAAGTTCGTCGGAGCGCAGGACAACCTTTCTCTCGCCAAGCTTATCGGTGTCAATTCTACCCTCACCATCACCTCACCCGATCAGCTCCGTGATGACGCACTTCAAAAACAATTTCAGGATGAATCTATCAAGCAGGGCGCTCAGCAACAGATACTCTCTCAACTGCTGTGGGCAGATGCTTTCAAGCTCAATTCCATCAAGCCAGCGGCTGCATTTATGCTTATGGGACAACGGTTTATCTTTGATTCGTATATTTTGGGAAATGTCGTCTTTGATAAAGTAGGAAGTCGTATGATGCCCTCGCCCCTTGATGCAATGTTCGTCCTCGGAAATGACGCCTCGATTCAACTCCTCCAGCCCGAAATTGAAAAATATGAATACGCCAAGAATCTCGCCGGCCTCCGCTATCTCTCCAATTCACAGACCAAGGATTTCTGGGAAGAATCGCTCTATTCTACCTGGCTTTCGGGAATACGGTCACTCAATCCACCGAAAGACCGCACCGGACTCCCGCGATTCATGCAGACCGGTGCATGGTGGCAAAAATCACTCAATACGCAACTTGGCTCCTGGGCTGAACTTCGCCATGATAATCTCCTGTATGCGAAGCAGTCGTATACAGGCGGTAACATGTGTTTTTATCCTAAAGGATATGTTGAGCCGATGCCGGAATTATATACAACCATTGCACGATTCAGTATGGGTATGAAAACTGCTCTCCAAGGTATAGCAGCCGATACAATGATTTTCAAACGGTATTATACTATAATACTTGACACAATGAGAGCGCGGCTTGATCACATTACAACGACCTGCACGACCCTCTCCTCCATGGCTGAAAAAGAATTAAGAAGCGAGCCCTTCAATTCGCAGGAACAAAGCCTAATTGCTAATTGGGCAAAAGAAGTGAGTTATGGCTGCGGTAACCGTACCTTCAGGGGTAATTATCCGATGATGCTATACGGAGTATCGGAGGATGAGATGATGGAGGCAAATTTTGTGGTGGCCGATGTCCATACTCAGCCAACGGATTACGGAGGTACGATTGTTGGTAAAGTGCTCCATGTAGGCACAAGCAAAGTAAATATGGCTCTGGTAATTGCCGAAGACCCATCTGATAGCTGTTCAACGGCCTATATCGGACCTGTCGGCAGCTATTACGAACATATCACCGACAAATTCAAACGACTGACAGACGAAGATTGGAAAACCATGTACACGCAAAAAAAAATGCCCGCACGACCTGCCTGGGTCTTTAGTTACCTCGCGAGTGACAGCGGTAACACTACGGGCGATCCACAAACTCTCGTCCTCGGTGGAATTGCACAGCAACCAATCCTACCGGTCAAAACACCCGTTATTCCCGTATTATCTGTTCAGGCATCCTTTACTCCTAATCCTATAAGCAGTTCGACGACACTTACTGTTGACGTACCGCCCGCTTTATCCGGCAAAAACGTCACGGCAACAATGTATTCCGCCACCGGCGAATTTATCCGCGAACTCTCCTGCACCTCAACCGGCGGCGGGAAATATACCGCTCAGTGGGATGGCACATCTTCCTCCGGCACGTCGGTCGCAAGCGGCGCATATCTTGTACGAATTACCATTGGCGAAACATCGGCCATCCTGCATTGCACGGTGGCGCGGTAATACCGGGGAACATAGTCGTTGAAAATTCTGAAGGGGTTCACTTGTTGAACCCCTTTATTTTTGAGAGGATTATAGTTGCGTACTTCTTGATTTGTACAAATCTGGTAGTTAATTCCTATATTTGTACAAAAAATAGGGAACACTATGATACATCGAACAATAGAACAGCTTCTCGTGCAGTATAGCCGGGAGTTCAGAGCGCTCGCTGTCGTCGGCCCGAGGCAGAGCGGCAAGACAACTCTCGTGCGAAGTGTTTTTGCGCATAAACCCTATATATCACTCGAAAATCCGGACGAACTCCTTCTCGCTTCGAGTGATCCGAGAGCATTTTTGAATCGGTATTTGGGTGGTGCGATCATTGACGAAGCGCAGCGGGTGCCGGCGCTTTTTAGTTATTTGCAGCAAATACTCGATGAAACGTCGGAGGATGGACTGTTTATTCTCACCGGGAGTAATAATTTTCTGTTGCAGCAATCGGTGACGCAGTCGCTCGCCGGTAGGATCGGTTATATTGACTTACTGCCGTTAAGTTACAATGAAATCAATTCGTTGGGCTTGCCTGACCTCTCGACGAATCAATTGATACTTCAGGGCTGCTATCCCGAGATTTATGATAAGCAGCGGAGTCATCAAATCTGGTATCCTGCCTATATCCGGACATACGTCGAACGCGATGTCAAGCTCCTGCGTAATATAGATAACACCCTTCTTTTTACACGATTTGTGCAGCTCTGCGCCGGACGTATCGGACAGCAGCTCTCGGTATCAGCGCTCAGCAATGAATGTGGAATTGACGTCAAAACCGTTCAGGCATGGCTCAGTATTCTGCAGAGTAGCTTTATAATCTATCTGCTCCCGCCGCATTTTAAGAATTTTAATAAACGTGTCGTCAAAACCCCGAAACTCTACTTTACCGATACCGGTCTTGCCTGCTCATTGCTCGGTATCCGCTCGGAAAATGAAGTAAGTAATTCGCATTTTCGAGGGGCATTATTTGAAAATTATGTCGTTAATGAACTCCTCAAGCATAAATTCAACACCGGTTCGCCCGTGAATCTCTATTACTGGCGCGATAGCTTGGGCGTGGAAATTGACATTCTCCTTGACACCGGACGAACGCTCTATCCTATTGAAATTAAAGCTTCAGAGACATTTCAGGAAAGTCACCTCAAGCCCATGCAGCAGTGGCAGCGCATCAGCAAAATCACGCGCGGACTCCTCCTCTACGATGGCGAGCAGGAATTTGACCGACAGGATTCGGTGAATGTTCGGAATTGGCGTTCGATAGCTGCTTGTATGGCAGAAATTTAGCTCCATCCAAAAGACACTCTTCACCTCCGCTTGGACGGCAACGGGTGCCCGCAGGCGAGGTGTGGAATGCATGCAACCGAACCACAAAATCCGGCTTCATCCCTGCTAACAGTCTGTGGTCGCGGCGTTTTTCGTAATTTTGCAGTATGAGTACCAAACAAACGCCCTTGATGCGGCAGTATAGTCAGATAAAACAGAAAAATCCGGATGCTATTTTGCTGTTTCGGATGGGTGATTTTTTTGAAACTTTCGAAGGCGACGCCGAAATCACCGCCCGCGTCTGCGGAATTACCCTCACCAAGCGCAATAATGGCGAGGCCGAGGCCGTGCCACTTGCGGGATTCCCTCATCATCAGCTCGATAATTACCTGCCGAAGCTCGTGCGCGCCGGCTACCGGGTGGCAGTGTGCGAGCAGCTCGAAGACCCCAAACTCGCCCGCGGAATTGTGCGCCGTGACGTCGTCGAAATCGTCACTCCGGGCGTGGCAATGAATGACAAGCTTCTCGACTCTAAAACCAATAACTACCTTTCAGCGCTGTACTTCCATCATCAAAAAACGGGTGAAATTCTCGTCGGACTCGCCTGCGCTGATGTCTCGACCGGTGAATTTTTCACGTCCGAAATGTCGGTGCAGGAGCTCGGCGCCGTGCTCGAAACGCTCACGCCGGCCGAGATAATTGTGAGTAAGCCGCAGCATAAAGATATTACCGAACACCTCAGCGCGCTCACGATTCAGCCGTCGGTGACGCGGCTCGAAGAGTGGATTTTTGACCGTCAATTCGCAAGTGAAAAGCTTATTCGGCACTTTAAAACGCACTCGCTGAAGGGTTTTGGCGTGGAGGAAATGTCCGCCGGACTCATCGCAGCCGGCGCAGCGCTCCATTATATCGCCGAAACGCAGCAGGGCGGCGTGCAGCAAATGCGGCAGCTGAGTGTGTTTAACCCATCGGAATTTATGACACTTGACTTCGCCACGCGACGTAATCTCGAAATTATATTCTCGATGCACGACGCAGGACGCGAGGGCACGCTCATCTCGATATTAGACAAATCGCGCACTCCTATGGGTAGCCGGATGTTCAAGCGGTGGATCACGCGGCCGCTGCGCAAGCCCGAGGCAATTAATCGCCGTTTAGAAGCCGTGAGCGCGCTATTTGACAATGACGCGAGCCGTGATTATCTTCGGAGTGAACTCGCGGAAATTGGTGATTTAGAACGTCTTATCTCGAAAATATCGACCGGTCGCGCCAATCCCCGCGATGTGGTTTCGCTCAAAAAAGGGTTGCAGAAAATTCCGTCGGTGCGGAGAATTTTAGATGATATTCCTTCGCCTGTTCTGCGCGCGCTCGCTAATTCAATTTCACCTCAAATGGAAGTTGTTCAGCTTATCGAGTCTGCCCTTTTGGATGACGCGCCGGCACAGCTTGGCGCGGGCACGGCCTTTCGCGAGGGATTTTCGAAAGAAATGGACGACTACCGCGAGGCGATGTATTCCGGGAAGAATTGGATAGCGAATTATCAGCAAACCGAACGTGATGCGACGGGAATTCCATCGCTCAAAGTAAGTGTGAATAATGTGTTCGGATATTTTATAGAAATCAGTAATACTCATAAAAACAAAGCACCTGAGCATTATCACCGCAAACAAACCGTTGCCAATGCCGAGCGCTATATCACGCCGGAATTAAAGGAAATTGAAACGAAAATTCTCACTGCCGAGGAGAAAATCTCGGATGTCGAGACGCGCTTGTTTACGGAATTACGCACGAAAATCAGTGAATTCACCGAACAGATTCAGGTGCTCGCCTCGCGCATTGCGGCTCTCGACTGCCTGCAAAGCTATGCGCATGTAGCGCGGGAGTATAATTACTGCAAGCCGGTGATTGAGGAATCAACCGTGTTGAACATCAAGAACGGACGCCACCCGGTGGTCGAGCGCGTGCTCCCGATTGGTGAGAAATTCTCGGCGAATTCGACGACGCTCGATACGCTGACCGAGCAAATGCATATCATTACCGGACCGAATATGTCGGGTAAGTCATGTTATTTGAGGCAAGTAGGACTCATTGTACTGCTCGCACAGATTGGGAGTTATGTTCCCGCTGATGCAGCAACGATCGGCATGGTCGATCGGATTTTCACACGTGTCGGAGCGCAGGATAATATCACTGCCGGCGAGAGTACGTTCCTTGTCGAGATGCAGGAAGCGGCGAATATCCTCAATAATGCGACGGCGAAAAGCTTGATTTTGCTGGACGAAGTTGGCCGTGGAACGGCAACGTTCGACGGGATTTCGATCGCCTGGGCGATTGCCGAATATCTCCATCAGAATACGGGTGCAAAGACGCTGTTTGCGACGCATTACCATGAATTAAATGACCTTGCGAATCAATTCGAACGGATTAAAAATTACAAAGTAGAGGTGCAGGAAATTGGTAATTCGGTGATATTTACGCACCGCGTACTAGCAGGATCGAGCGACCACTCGTTCGGTATCCACGTCGCGCAAATGGCGGGTTTGCCACCGAAAGTAATTTCGCGCGCTACGGAAATTCTCAAAGACCTGGAGCAATCGGGTTCTAAAAGCTCTCCTCAGCCGATCCAAGGCGACCACAGCGACAATTATCAATTATCATTTTTTGAGATTAAAGACGACGCCCTGCGCGAGAGAATCCGCAATCTCGACCTGAATCAGCTCACCCCTATCATGGCGCTTCAAACGCTCGCCGACCTACAAAAAGAGAGCGGTCCGAGCGGGAAGAAATCGAAGAAGTAGTGATTTATGAGACGGTTGCAGATATTCCAATCGTCGCCTGCGGTCACCCGTTGCCGTCCAAGCGTACGATAAAATTGGAAATATATATTGGATGATTTTCATAGTACCATCCATTAAAATTCACAGATTCAAGTATTTTATACCAACAAAAGATGAACGAATTAGAGAACTCACGACCCTTACTCGGGAAGGTTTCTTTGCTTATAGATACCGCCCAAGATTATGTAAGCAAAGCCATTAACAAAGGAATGGTATTGTTGTATTGGCAGATTGGCAAAACCATACAAGAGGATATTATTACAAACGAAAAACCTGAGTATGGGCAACAGGTTATACAAACTCTTGCAACCCATTTAACCAGTGAATACGGGAAGGGATACAGCTATCGGAATTTGTATAGAATGTTACGTTTTTATGAGTATTTCCCCGACGAAAACATTTTGACAACACTGTTGTCAAAATTGAGTTGGAGTCATATTATTCATATATTGGGTCTATAAGAAGAAGTAAAACGAGAGTTTTATATAACGTTATGTGGAAATGAAGGTTGGAGTGTACGAGAACTAGCCGATAGAATAGACAGTATGCTTTATGAACGTACTGCCATTAGTAAAAAGCCGGAAGAAACAATTTACAACGATCTCAAACTGCTGCGGGAAACCAAAGAAATGAGTGTAGATTTATTTCTAAAGGATCCCTATCTACTTGATTTTCTAGGCTTAAAAGACACTTATACTGAACACGATTTCGAAACATCAATCCTGACTCAACTCCAAAATTTTATTCTGGAATTTGGCAATGACTTTGCGTTCTTGTCTCGTCAAAAACGTATTACGATAGGCGATGAGGACTTTTATATTGATTTGCTTTTTTATCATCGTAAGCTCAAGCGTTTGATAGTGATAGAGCTGAAGCTCGGGAAATTCAAACCGGAATATAAAGGTCAATTGGAATTATATTTACGGTGGCTCGATAAATACGAAAAGCAAGAAGGTGAGTTCGCACCGATCGGAATCCTGCTCTGCGCCGAAAAAAGCGACGAAATGGTTGAACTGCTTGAGCTTGGTGCATCCGGAATTCATGTGGCAACCTATTTTACAGAATTACCACCCAAAGAATGGCTAAAACAGAAATTACAGACGGCAGTGGAAGTATCGAGGAATAAAATGACAGCGATAGGCGAAGAATAAAATTCCAACCTTAAAATCCTAACAGAATACGAAGCAGCAACAGACAACAACAAATCGTAACTACAAAATTTATTATCATCTTACAAACACAATGAACATAACACTCTCCCTCGACAAAGGAATGAGAATGCTGGGCACTAATGAGCGTGGCATGCACACGGCATTTGACTCAAACGACGGTGACCACGTGGCCGCTGACGCCTCGCCGATGGAAATTATGCTGGAGGCAATGGGCGCTTGCTCGGCGATGGATGTGCTGTCGATCATCCGTAAAAAGCGGAAAACGATCTCGGATCTCCGCATCGAAATCAGCGGCACACGCGCCGATGACCATCCGAAAGTCTATGTCAAGGCGCACTTGATTTATACGCTCGTGAGTCCGGATGCAACGACTCAAGACCTCACACATGCCATTACTCTTTCCCATGAAAAATACTGTAGTGCTTCGGCAATGTTTATACGTTCGGGGTGCGACGTGACATTCGAAGCTATTGTACTTTCACCCACAATTTAATTATATATAATGAACTTAGTAGCAATTGTCGGCAGACCTAACGTAGGTAAATCTACCCTTTTTAATCGTATCATCGGCGAACGCGACGCTATTGTCGAGTCTATTTCCGGCGTCACGCGCGACCGGCATTACGGCAAAAGCGAATGGAGCGGCGTGCAGTTTATCCTCATCGATACCGGCGGAATTGTACCGCAGAGCGATGATGTCTTTGAGCGCGCTATCCGCGAACAAGCCATGCTTGCCATCGAAGAAGCAAATTCTATCATCTTCGTCTGCGACGGCCGCGACGGACTTACTCCGATTGACCGCGATATCGCGAAGATTCTGCGGTCGTCCAAAAAACCGGTCATTCTCGTGATCAACAAATGCGACAATGTCAAAGAAGATGCCCAAATGTATGAATTTCATGAGCTTGGGCTAGGCGAACCCTTCCCAATTTCGGCGATGAACGGTCGCAGTACGGGCGACTTCCTCGACGCGGTCATCGAGCCGCTTGAGCGCGGTGAGCCCGAGGAAGATAATCGTTTGAAAATCGCGCTTATCGGACGTCCAAACGTCGGCAAATCGAGTATTACCAATGCCTTGCTTGGTCGTGAGCGTGCAATCGTCACGCCCATCGCCGGCACGACGCGTGATGCGATCGACAGTACAATGAAATTCTACGGCGAAGAAATTGTGCTCATCGACACCGCCGGCCTTCGCAGACGCAGCCATATTACGGAAAATATCGAGATGTACAGTACGATGCGCACGACGCGGGCAATCGAGCGATGCGATGTGGCAATCGTCGTGCTTGATGCCGAGCGCGGACTCGAATCACAGGACAAGCGCATCATCGGTGACGCGGTCGAAGCACGAAAAGGCGTGATAATTGCGGTTAATAAATGGGACTTAATCGAGAAGGAAACGAATACAGCGAATAATTTGACCAAGAAAATTCACGATGAACTCAAAACATTCGACTATATCCCCGTGATCTTTGTCTCCGCACGCAGCAAGCAGCGCCTCGCCAATTTGGTCGAAATGGCCATCGAAATTCAAAAACGTCGCACGACGCGGATCACGACTCACAAGCTCAATGATATGTTCTTAGAGGAAATCCGCGCCACGCCGCCACCATCCGTCCGCGGGCACGATATGAGAATCAATTATGTGACACAGGTGAAAGTCGCGCCGCCGGTATTTGCCTTTTTCTGTAATCATCCGGAGGAACTCGCCGACTCGTATAAACGCTTTTTGGAGCGTGCCTTACGCCGCCATATTGATCTCGTCGGCGTGCCGGTATCGTTCTTATTCAAACGCAAAAATGTGAAGTGGGATCCGAACGAACATTGAGGTAATTTTTTTATTAGACTACTAGTTGCTGAATAATATTCAATACGAATTCGAAAGATAACATCATGAAATCTGAGTTGATTTTTCAAGTTGAAGAATCGCCTGAAGGTGGCTTTGAGGCATTCTCGTTAGGTGAATCTATCTTTACCGACGGAGAGTCTATAGAAGAACTCCGCGCAAATATCCGCGAGGCAGTCGAGTGCCACTTTGAGCCGGATGAACGTCCGAGTAGTATTCGGTTGCACTTTGTACGCGACGAGGTTTTCGCGTTATGAAGCTGCCTCGGGATATAAACAGAACCACACTTATTATTCTGCTAAAGCAGTATGGCTACGAGCAAACTCGACAAGTTGGATCTCATATTCGGCTTACAACTCAAGAGAGGGGAACGCATCATCTTACTATTCCACGACATACACCTCTTCGAGTTGGTACATTAAACTCAATTTTAGCAGCCGTTGCTGCTCAACGCGGTCAGACAAAAGCTGAGGTAATCGACGAATTATTTGGGTAGTAGTTCCACTATGTTCAAACGCAAAAATGTGAAGTGGGATCCGAACGAACATTGATGCAGTAATGAGATAACCTCCCTCCATACAAACATTTCCGAAAAGCCGCTTCTTGTTATCAAATCATGATACGAAGCGGCTTTTTTATTACCAAATCATAACCGTATCATAACGCAGAGCCAATATCGGGAGCGGTAATTTGCAATCTTGAATTATGAACACATTCATGTATTGTTTTACCATTGAAAGACCATTGTTATGCGTTTTTTTTCTTCTACATTGCTTTGCCTGACCGCACTTTGCGGCATGTTGAGCATTTCGAATTCGTACGGGCAGGAATTTCCTCCTCAGGGTCGTACGCTTCAGTATTTAGGTCGGTATTCGACCGGACTCTATAATCAAGCGGCGGCGGAAATCGCGTCGTATGATCCTGTTTCCAAAAAAACCTTTCTCTCAAGCGCCGTTGCTGTACGCCTTGATGCGGTGAGCTTGGCTGACCCCAAGAACCCAACCCTTTCATTTACTGTGGACTTAAGTGGCTACGGAAGCGCAGTCAACAGTATCGCCGTCAAAAACGGCATCATCGCCGTTGCGATGGAAGCGCCCGTTCGCACCGATAACGGTTCGGTAGTACTGCTTACTACCGCCGGAGCATTTATTCGACAATACACCATCGGCGTGCAACCGGATATGCTTACCTTTACTCCTGATGGCACAAAAATTCTCACCGCCAACGAAGGCGAGCCAAGCAGTAATTACTCCATCGACCCCGAAGGTTCGGTCAGTATCGTTGATATTTCCGCAGGCGCTGCCAATGGTGTCGTTACGACAATCGGCTTCACCGCCTACAACACCCGCCGCCAGGAATTACTCGGCAAAGGATTCCGTATTTTTGGTCCGAATGCGACGGTGGCTCAAGACCTCGAACCGGAATATATCGCCGTATCGCCCGACGGTACACGCGCGATGGTAACTCTCCAAGAAAACAATGGATTGGCTGTAATTGATCTCGTCAATAGAACACTCGTTGACCTCCTCCCACTCGGTACCAAAGACTGGGGACGTGGTCTTCCACGCTTAGAAAAATACACGATGGACAATCGTCCGCTCCTCGGTACAACTGCCGCAGGACAGGATATCCTCCTCGGCGGATTCTCAAGCTTATGGTTCGAAGGTATGACTTCCGACGGCAAGATGAAATTCCTCACCAATCCTGACCGCGGTCCGAATGCCGAACCATTCAACATCGGCGGTATCCTCAAGCGTCCGTTTGCGTTACCGAATTATCAGGCGCGTCTTGTTCGCTTTGAATTTGACACGACGTCGAAGGCAATTACCATCACGCAGCAGCTTCCCCTTTTCCGCGCTGATGGTACGACACCGATTTCCGGACGTCCGAATCTTCAGGCGCAGGCACAGGGACTCGCTTATACTGATGAGTTTGGAATTGATTTGTATGGTAATCCTATTGCAAATGACGAACTCGGCGGTGACCTCGAAGGCGTCGTCGTCGCACCGGACGGCTCGTTTTATCTCGTCGATGAATATCGACCCGCGATCTATAATTTTGACGCAAATGGCGTATTAATAGACAGATACATACCAATGGGCACAGCAGCGGCGGCAGGTCGCGCGCTCGGTACTTTTGGAACGGAAGTTCTCCCGGCGGTCTATGGCGCGCGGAGAAATAATCGTGGTTTTGAAGCAGTAGCGCTCGAAGGAAATAAACTCTACGCGTTTATTCAAAGTGGAATTGACAGTCCTGATCTTGCTAATGACAACACGGCAAAAAATGCGAATTTCTGTAGAATCGTTGAATTTGACATCATTACCAAAACCGTTACCGGTGAATATATTTACCCGATGTTCGAGCGTGCGGCTACCTGCGATAAAATCGGTGATGCCGTTTCAATGGGAAATGGTCGCTTCATGGTCGTCGAACGTGACGATGCGACAGGACCAAGTGCGCGGAAGTATATCTTTGAAATTAACCTCTTTGGCGCAACGAATACACTGATCAACCCACCTGTCCTTGGTGCCGGTAAAACAATCGAAAACTCTACGTATGATGAATTGGTGACTGCCAATATTCGCCCGGTATTCAAACGCAAAGCTGTGCATTTACCATCAATTGGTTATGACCAATCCGATAAAGTAGAAGGACTTGCGCGTATCGATGACAACACCTTCGCCGTGCTGAATGATAATGATTTCGGTGTTGGCGGGAGTGTATTGCCTGCGGTGCCCAATGGTACAATTACCCTCAAAAACACACCTGTCGTTCTCGGAATTATACGTTTTGATCGCAGCAATGCACTCGATGCGAGTGACCGTGACGGTGCAGGAGCGACCACGGCGATTAACTTCCGTAACTGGCAAAACCTCTACGGACTCTATATGCCGGACGCGATTGGTTCATTTTCGGCAGATGGACTGCCCTACTATATCACCGTTAACGAAGGTGATGCCCGTGATTACACAGGATTTACCGAAGAACGCCGCGTCAGTGACAATACCCGCGTCGTGCTCAATAGCACATTCTTCCCGAATGCATCTACCCTAAAGCAAGACGCGAATCTTGGTCGCCTTCAAATTCCATCAAACGTAAATGCAGGAACTTTAACGGCTTCCTCACCCTCCACAGGTGACTTAGACGGCAATGGTACATTTGAAATGCTCCATACCTTCGGCACACGTTCATTCACAATTTGGAATGGCGAAGGCAATCAGGTATGGGATAGCGGTGATGATTTAGAACGTCGCACAGCATTTCTCTTCCCGAATAATTTCAATGCGAGTCATACTGCAAATACTCGTGATGGTAGAAGTACATCCAAAGGTCCCGAACCCGAAGCAGTAGCCGTGGGTGTGATTAATGGCCGAACACTTGTCTTCATCGGTCTTGAGCGTATCGGTGGTATTGGAATTTGGGATGTAACCAATCCACACGCCCCGAAATATGTAGATTATCTCAATACCCGGGCATTCAATGCAACGTTTAACTTTCCAACGGAAGGCGATTTAGGACCTGAAAGCATTACCTTTATCTCGGCAGCCGACAGTCCAAATGGCGTGCCGATGCTTCTTGTGGCCAATGAAGTTAGCGGTACAGTCGCTGTGTATCAGATTAACCCACCACTTGTCTATGTCAATACTACATCAGGAGATGACAACAATACCGGCGTGACGCAAGACAATATCCCAACCGGTTCCGGTCCAAAAAAAACCATTCAAGGTGGAATTGCCGGCGTGGGTAATGAAGGCAGAGTCGAAGTAGCAGGCGGCGTGTATAATGAATCCATTACAATGAATAAACAAGCGCTCGTTATCGGACCAACGATGACCGGTGGTGTGCCGGCTGTAACGCTCAATGGCGCCAATGGAACAGCCGTCACAGCAGTCGGACCTGACACAAAAACCTTCCAACGCCTGAATATTGGTGTGAATAATACGGTAAATGCTCGCATCGCAAGTATCCCGGCCGGAAGTTCCGGAAATGTCGTCCTCATCGGCAACGCGCAGGTTGGCGGAACGAATGTATCTGCTTCTACTGCAGCAGCTTATATTAATGATGCTAATGACGCAGGATTCGGCAGCGGACGATTCCTCTTAGGACATTTGAATGCTCCTACTCCTGAGTTGTTATTACAACTTGACGCAAGTACCATCATGCAGCCCAATGCTACGACGATTGATATATGGAGAAATCTCGCCGGTGGAAATAATGCCGTCGTTGCAAGAGGATTCCCAACCTGGAAGCCAACATTAGAAGTGAATAACACAGACCTCAACAACAAAAATACGGTCGTGTGTGGTCAGGCACGTGGCTTCGAACTCCCAGCTGATTCAGTACTTGCAAGTGGAACACAAAAAACAATCTTTGCAGTCTTCCGCACCGGAACGCATACATTAGGATATCAGACAGTGGTCGAATTAGGCGGACAGACGAGTGGATTCTCGGTCTATATCTTCAATCAACGTGCGTATTTCGGAGTGTGGAATGCAACAGGCCTCTATGCGTCGCAACCTATTGCACCTAATACAAATTACCTCGCACAAATTACCTACGACGGCGCAAACGTGAGCTGTTCGCTGAATCGCCTGACCTACACCACCGCATTCTCGGACGAGTTTATCAATTACTCTCCTAATAAATCGGCTGTCGGCTGTGCGTATGACCGTACCCGCTATCACAATAACGGTTCAGGCCCCGGTCTTTCCAATCCATTCTTTGGGAAAATCCCCGAAGTCTTGGTCTATAACTCCGCCGACCTAGAAGTACGCGAACAAGCATTTGCATACTTAAACAGCAAATACAATCTACAACTTGGCTTACAACCACTCAGCAAAACCTCGCTTGAGGAAAGCCCATGGACTATCGAAACAGGCGACGCCGAACCACTCGCCGAGAACAGTGTACTCGTTGTACCGAATCCGGCAACCGATGAAATCACCGTGCAGCTCGGCTCTTCAGCAACTGAAGCAACACGCATCATGGTAACCGATATATTTGGCAAAGACATACTTCCTGCATTCGATGCACCTGCATCAAAAAGTAGTGTTTCCCTCACGCTTGATGTATCGACGCTACCTGCCGGCATGTATATCGTGAGAGCTATCAATAGCACAAGCTCAATTAGCCAAAAATTCGTTGTTGTTCGGTAAGAACTGAGAACTACTCCCTATAAAAAAACGCCCTGCTATCCCAACATAGCAGGGCGTTTTTATTGTTGAGAATCAACCAGCAATTCCTACCGCGCCACGACAAACGGCTTGGTTACGACGCCATTTGCCGTGCGGCACTGTGCGAAATACACTCCGCTTGCAAGAGTCGATACATCAATTACTTGCGCGTCATTTGCAGCAACAGACTCACGTCCTATTGCTACTTCTATACCGAGAGAATTGAGAATTTTTACCGGCGCAATGCTGCCACCGGTGATGGTGATGGTAGCAGATGCCGGGCTAGGAAAGATGCTGATGGCGGCTACGGAAATCTCTTGGTCATCGACACTTACCGGCGCGATGAGCGGTGGTAGTCCGGTTTCATTGAATACACCCCAAAAACTATTATCATATATAGAACTGCCCCACATAATAAGTTGATGGAACCAAACATTATCTTCATTATCCAATCCTACCCAGTTGATAATATTGCCCGGAAGTGGAGAGTTTAGTGTGTTATAGACTGTCCAATTCGTATTGTCAAACTTCAAAATGCCTACTCCACCGATTGGTTTTGAGTCCCCAATATAATGAGATGCAGAGGCAAGCCATTTATTTCCTTTTTGGTCAATTGCAATTGAATTTACATAGTTACTCTTATGCAACGGGCTGTTTGAACTGTTGTAGAATGTCCAAGTTACACCATTAAATTTTGCAAATCCTTCCATCAAGTACGGCTCATTACCGCTGCTTGAAGGGGTGCGGCTTAATCCCATCCATAAGTCGCCATTCTTCTCAACTGCTAACCTGTGTATTCTCGAAAATGCGAATCCCGAATCCTGTGGAATGATATGTCGTGACCATTTTCCTGCCTCATATTTTACCAAACCTTTGGATGTTCCGATCCAAACTGTTGATCCATAAAATACAATTTCTGTGATTAACTCACTGCTTAATATCGAATTAGTCGAATCATAGATAGTAAGTAAATCTCCTGATAACCGAGCAAGACCTTTTTCTGTGCCTATCCAGAGTGTATTCTTCGTGGTGTCTAATGCTAATGCTGTTATATGTTTGTCCGGCAGCTTTGCGGTGTACTGTGTTTTACTTTTCATATCGAATGAATAGCGGTAAAGTCCTTCGTAGTATGTAGGTATCCATACAATACTATTCTTCGTGTCAATGATTGGAGGAACGGATATACTTCCATAATTATACATTGCTCCGCCGCCCCATTTTTCTAATACAGTATTTTTCCCTTCAATGTGTACACCGTTCATATCATTCCAATAATTCCCTTTTGAATCTTGCAGAATAATCTTTGGAAATCCTACTGTTGGTTTGGTAATTATATGCCATTTACTCGAGTCAATCGGCGCTTGATACGATGTGTCGATTACTTTCATATAGCAGCGGGCGACATTCGAAAGCGAACCATTCGACCCCGTGATACGAAGCTCATACACGCCTCCTTTTGTGTAAAGTGGCGTCGTCGTAATCGTAAGCTTCACCGGTGAATATGGTGCATTCACCAGACTTGGCAGCGTTGCCTTGGAGTATTGCATCTGAAGCGTACCGGTAGTAAGAGCAAGAAATATCGAAGCGTCGTAACCATTTTGTATAACAAAACTTACCTCAAATGTTGCCGTTTCGCCCTCTGTAATTGTAACCGTATCCTTATCGACCTTCAGAGCAAAATCATTTTGCTGAGCCGTACCGTGAGTATCGCTCAGAAGCAAGAGAGCAAGCATAAGCAGAATCAAACTTTTCATACCAATACCTCCAAAAAGTAATGCGAAAAATACCCGTGTGTCGGGCGGTAATGTACTGCAAGAGAGCCCGAGAATGGAAAAGCAGCGCGCCCTCAGTTCATTTATCTGCTAAATTGCAAAGAACTTACATCATAGCCAAGGAAAATGTTCTATCGTTGCATTTACTTTTGCGCCCCTCGCGCCTCTTGCGTTAAAAAATCCCGGCCCGGACGGCAAGGGTGCCCGCAGACGACGCTTGGAATATAAGGAAGGGGAAACAAAAAAAAACGCCCTGCTATGATGAGACAGCAGGGCGTTTAACTATAATAATCGGAACGTGTTACTTCACAAACAGCATTTCGCGGTAACTTGGCATCGGGAAGTGTTTGTCGGAGATGATGCGCTCGATAGCGTCGCAGGCGGTGCGGACTGCCGCCATCGCCGGGAGCACATTATCGCGCACGTGGAATGCTTTTGAGTGCACGGAGTCGCCGCCAAGGTCATTATTCATCTGACGTAAGTGCGCGAGCGATGCAGCAAGAGAATTCGTGAGCTCGACCATTTCGGAGAGCGTGCCGGAAATTCCGACGGGATTCAGGCCTAAACTCTTGGTTTTGTTAATTGTTTCAGAGATGTCGCTGATGTACTTCATTGCCGCCGGGAGCACCATCGTCTGCGCAACCCATTCGGTGGTCTCGCCTTCGATGTTCACGGTTTTGAAATATTGGTCGAGCGATACTTCGTGGCGGGCTTCGAGTTCACGTTCGGAGAGAACTTCATATTTTCCAAAGAGTTCTTTGTTTTTCTCAGCCGGTATAAATTCAATCGCATCGAGCGAGGTGCGGGCGTTGAGGAGTCCGCGTTTTTCAGCTTCGACCTGCCATGCATCTGCGTATCCATCGCCATTAAACACAATGCGTTTATTCTCAATATAGATTTCGGTGAGTACTTGTCCGAGTACTTCTTCGAAATTTTTGAGTTTGTCGCGTTTTCTGCGGAGGCGTTTTTCGATTTCGGTGGTCATTTCATCGATCGCTTCGGCGATAATGACATTGAGAATGGTCGCCGGGAAGGACACCGATTGGCTGGAGCCGACGGCACGGAATTCAAATTTATTTCCGGTAAATGCGAAGGGCGAAGTGCGGTTTCTGTCGCCTGCATGACGTGGAATATGTGGCAGTACGGGCGTGCCCAAGCCGAGTAATCCTCCGGACTTACTCTTACGAAGACTACCTTTTTCGAGCTGGTCATAGACATCAGCTAATTGATCGCCGAGGAAGATCGAGATAATCGCCGGTGGCGCTTCGTTGGCGCCGAGACGATGGTCATTGGCGGCGGTGGCGACGCTTGCGCGGAGTAAATCCTGATGCTTGTTCACTGCTTTGATGACTGCCGTACAGAAGAAGAGAAATTGCATATTATCATGCGGCGTATCGCCCGGCTCGAGGAGATTGATACCGGTATCGGTGGCGCATGACCAATTCAAGTGCTTGCCACTGCCGTTCACACCGGCGAAGGGTTTTTCGTGGAGGAGGCACACCATGCCGTACTTACGTGCAGTATTTTTAAAAACTTGCATTAAAATTTGCTGATGATCGGCGGCGAGATTGCAGTGTTCGAAGATTGGCGCTATTTCAAATTGTCCGGGCGCTACTTCATTATGCCGCGTTTTGACGGGCACACCGAGACGGTATAATTGCTGCTCGGCATCGGTCATATAGCTGAGAACACGGTCGGGAATTGAACCGAAATAATGGTCTTCGAGTTCCTGCCCACGCGGTGGCTTAGCGCCAAATAACGTACGGCCGCACATCATCAAGTCCGGACGGCGGAAGAAAAATTCTTCATCAACGAGGAAATATTCCTGTTCGACACCAATCGTCGAAACGACTTTATGAAAATTCTTCACACCGAATAAATCGAGTGCGCGCGTGGCTTGCTTGCTGAGCGCTTCCATCGACCTTAAGAGCGGCATTTTATTATCGAGCGACTCACCCGTCCATGACGCAAAAGCCGTTGGGATACAAAGCGTTGCACCATTCGAATGTCGAATAATGAAGGCAGGTGACGTTGGGTCCCACGCCGTATATCCACGTGCTTCAAACGTCGCACGGAGTCCGCCACTTGGAAACGACGACGCGTCCGGCTCGCCTTGGATGAGGTCTTTGCCCGAGAATTCAGCCACTGCGCCACCGCCGGCGTTTGGCGTGACGAAGCTTTCGTGTTTTTCGGCAGTGCTGCCGGTAAGTGGTTGGAACCAGTGGGTATAATGCGTTGCCCCTTTATCGGTCGCCCATTCTTTCATCGCGAGGGCGACGATATCGGCGATGGCGGGGTCGAGAACTGCACCTTTTTCGATCGTCGCTAGGAGCGATTTCCACACCGGCTTGGAGAGGCGCTGACGCATAGCATCGAGTCCGAAAACATCGGAGGCAAAGATTTCATTGATATTAGTCGAGATATCCGAACTGTCCACTGTCACGCGCCAGTTTTTTGCGGCGGCGATGACGTCAAGATCTTGAGAAGAAGTCATGGTTGGAACCCTAAAATGTATGAATGAAGCACAAATTTTCAGATTTTATCTTTCTCTGCCGGCTGAACGGCGAGCGAGAAGGTTTCAATATGCGTAGAAAGCACTAAATTTGTAGTAGTTCTTTGTACGCCTTCTATTTGCTGGAATACCGACAGCAGTTTTTCGAGTGAACGTGTATTTTTGGTGCGAATTTTGAGCAAGTGCGAGCTATTTCCGGTAGTTGCATGGCATTCGAGCACTTCGGGAATTGTTTTGCAAATTTCTATAAACGATGAATAATGTAAGCTCGAGTCCACATCGACAAATATAAAGGCCGTAATATCAAAGCCGAAGGGCTCGGGATTGAGCTTGGCATGGTAGCCGAGGATAATGCCTTGCTCCTCAAGCTTGCGTACATGATCGGATACTGCCGGTACGGACAGCCCGACCGTCTCGGCGACGCTGCTGAGCGCAATCCGAGCATTCGTCTGCAGTAAGGCACAAATATGCTTGTCCGTGTCTTTTAATTCAGGTATGACTGCCATTCGCGTACTTTAAAATTTGAGAAAAATCTACTACAAAATTAAGAATTTTAAGATTTCCGGCAAAAATATTTAATTATTTAAGGTAATTTTCCAAAAATTCTTAAAAAACAACAGAAACGACATTCCTACGATTACAGCATGATCAAAACGTTTTTTAAGTGGATGTTCCGCATTATCATCGGATTTATTATCGGTTCGGTGCTGCTTGTCGCCGTCTATATTGTGGTCAATCCTCCGTTTACGCCACTGATGGTGATACGGGTCGTCGAGGGTTGGTTCGGCGGGCGGAGTGTGGGCATTACCAAGACCTGGAAGAGCTACGATGAGATTTCGCCGAATGTATTCCGTTCGCTAATGGCGGGCGAGGACGGTAAATTTTTAAAACACAGTGGATTCGACTGGCAGGCAATCGAGCGTGCCAAGAAAGTCAACGAGCAGCGCAAGGGCAAGCGGCTCATCGGTGCGAGTACGATCTCGATGCAGACGTCGAAGAATGTATTTCTTTGGCAAGGAAGGAATTACGTACGCAAGGGTTTGGAAGCATATTTCACCGTGCTGATTGAGGCCTTATGGGGCAAGAAGCGTATTCTCGAAGTGTATGCTAATTGTATCGAATGGGGTGATGGAATTTACGGCGTGGAGGCGGCATCGCAGGCGTATTTTGGGAAATCATGCGAGAAATTATCGGCACGGGAGGCGGCGCTACTCGCGGCAATAGTACCAAATCCGCGGAAGTGGTCGGCAGCAAAACCCACGTCCTATATTCAGCGTCGGGCATCGATGATACAGGCGCGGGCGGGCGGACTCCCCACACCAAAAAAGTAATGTTACTCATTTATTACCAATAAATTATTATGATTAAGTATAATGTATCGGTATCCGTTCCGCAAGACCTCGCCGGTGAATGGGAGTCGTGGATGCGTGAAAAGCACATCGCCGATGTGGTGGCGACAGGCAAGTTTACTTCGGCGCAGCTCTGGCGTGTGCTCGAGCCCGAAAGCGACGGCGTGGTGCAGTTTTCGGTCGAATATATAGCCGAAAATCTTGCTGACTATGAAGATTACCGTACGAACTTTGCTCCCGGTCTACAGGCCGAGCATACGGCACTGTTTGGCGCCCGGGTTACAGCCTCCCGACGCGTCCTCCGTGCAGTACAGCAGTGGGGTAACACTTAAGTTAATCAGTCTGTTACGCCACTATAGATCTATAGTGATATCTTGATTTTGTCATACAATATTTGCAGTGTATATTCGAACAAAAATTCGTTCCATTCTCTCTATTCCGTTTCAATTATGAAAAAACTGCTTCTCCTTTCTCTGCTTATCGGTGGAATACTAATTGGTTTTTCAGGTTGCGCATCGTTTGATCAAGGTGGTGAGCCGCCAAACGCGCAGGATGCCCCGCCACCGCCGGACTACAAGCCGATTTTCGTCAAGCAATCGCTGCCGGTCGGCGCTTCGGCGGCCACGCCGGGCGTGTATATATCGTCGATGGATGTACGCGAGCCGAACAAAGTGCGTGTCTATGCGCATATCATCGACTCCAATGGCGCGTATTTGACAGGAGCGACGTCCCTCAAGTGGTGGTGCGGTGCGACGGATGAATTCGACGGTAAAGAGCGTAAAATGAAGCTCAATATCCGCGAGGCGACGATTAATGACCAAGAGCCACATGCGATTGCACTCGTCATGGACCACAGCGGTTCGATGGGTGAGGATCGCGCACTCGCGATTCAGAATGCCGCCGAGACAATTATTAACACCAAAAAACCGGAAGACGGTATCGCGCTCATTAAGTATGACAGCAAAATCGGTGTCGAGGTGCCGCTCACCCGCGATGCAGCAGAATTACGGTCAAAACTCCAAAAAACGGGACTGCTCGGCTTCGGCGGATTGACGGCAATTTTAGATGGAATTGCCAATGGTATCAACCAAATAAGCGCGGCACCGGGTTACCGTCGCAAAGCCGTAGTCATCTTCACCGACGGGCAGGACAATAGTTCGAAAATGACCAAGGAAGCGGTGATTAAGCTTGCTAAAGAAAAGAACGTGATGATCTGCGCGCTTGATTTTGGGTATGGTGTGAATGGAAATTTCCTGTCGGACATCGTCAAAGAGACGGGTGGCTCGTATAATAGAATTTACAGTACCGGTGAGTTCGATGATGCGTTTGCCGATATTTACCGTCGTTTGCGTAATTATTATGTCATTGAATTTAATCCGGTTGACTTCGGCATGCATACGGTCAAGCTCAAATTCTGCCTTCCTAAAGACAGCGCGAATGCCGAAATTTCATTTGATAATACCCCCGATGTCGGCTCGATTGCCCTGCTCAATGTCTATTTCGACCTCGACAAAGCAGACCTAAAGTCTGAGTCCAAGGCCGCACTCGATAATATTTCAACCCTTCTTAAAGGGTTCCCTCTCATGGAGATAGAAGTACGCGGCCACACCGACTCGACGAACAAAACCAAGGACAAAGAGCGCAATGTCAAGCTCTCGCAAAAGCGTGCCGATGCGGTAAAAAATGAACTCGTCAAGCGCGGATTTGCCGCCGAGCGCATCAAGGCCGTCGGCTACGGCGATACTCAGCCGGTAGCAGATAATAAAAGTGAAGAAGGACGCGCTCAAAACCGCCGTACGGAGTTCATCGTAACAAAAAAATAACTCCATCCAATTCATAGAGATAGATGATTGTAAATTTAGCATTTTGTCAGTCCGGAAAATATCCGTATCTTTGCAGCTTGCTGAATTAATGTCCCGCCAAATCATCTCTTTGAAGGCAATTATGGCAAAAGTTAGAAGAACAAAAAAAGCGAAATACATCCGGCTATTTTCTCCGTTTCTGATGAAAGAAACAAAGCACGAGCTGATTGGAGAGCCGATGGAAACAGAAAATGGTCGTCGTCAATGGGCGCGTTGCACCGTCAGCCGCCACTCCCAATTGGTCAATCTTGACATTTTGGAAGCAGAAGGCGACAAAAAAGATGCAATTATCAAAGAATTTTCCCGTGAGGACTCCAAGCCCTACACTCCACGTGATGTGTATCAGATTGGCGATGTGATTTATCACACGACATGGGATGATATCGGCATCGTTCTCTCGAAGGAAATGACATCGAATGGCGGACACGCCATCATCGTACAATTCGAGAAGATTAAAGAGAAAAAGCTCATAGAAAATTATAATTAATTTCGCAGTTTGCGGAATATCTCCTAAAGGCAATTATTATTTAACTATTTCATTTTTAAGGTAGATACCATGATTGGTGTAACAATTCAAGCCAACGAGTCTATTGACCGTGCGCTCCGCCGGTTCAAGAAAAAATACGAGCGCAGCGGTGTGCTTCGTGAATTCAAAAAACGTACTTTTTTCGTGAAGCCCTCAATTGAAAAACGCATGTCGCGCATGAAAGCAGTTCGTCGTCAAGTACGCGCTACGATGGAACAAGAGTAAGTATTCGCTCTCGGGGCGTCATTTTCAATGCAAGTACTTGTAGTCAAATACAAAAGGGATATGCCTCCGGTATGTCCCTTTTTTTGTTTGGTAGTGATTGTGTAATTTGCGCTCTGAATCTCTCAATTTCAAACTATTCAACAGCTCATTAAGGAATTTCTTTATGGATTTATTTCAAAAATGCTACGAATTTACGCGTGCCGACGAAGTCAAAGAGCTTGGTCTGTATCCGTATTTCCGGCAAATCGAAGAGAATGAAGGACCGATTGTCAGTATCGAAGGGCGGAAAGTCATCATGGCCGGATCGAATAATTACCTTGGGCTGACGGCGCATCCAAAAGTCCGTCAGGCAGCCGTCGATGCAATTCACCGCTATGGCACAGGTTGCTCGGGTTCGCGGTATCTGACCGGCACTATCAATCTTCACATCGAGCTAGAAGAGCGTCTTGCGAAGTTCTTGGGTTATGAATCTGTTCTCCTCTTCAGCACCGGCTACCAAACGGCGCTTGGCGTGATTTCCGGTCTCGTATCGAAGGGTGATTATGTCATTTCCGACAAAGAAAATCATGCCTGTATCATCAATGGCGCAATGCTTGCAAAGGGTGGATTCGCGGAATTTGTCCGCTACAAGCATAATGACATGGCCGACCTAGAGAAAGTCCTGAAGCGTATTCCGGACTCCGCCGGCAAGCTGGTGGTGACCGACGGCGTATTTTCAGTATCCGGCGAAGTGGTGCATCTCCCTGAAATGCTGGAAGTTGCCAAGAAATACGGTGCACGGGTCTTAGTCGATGATGCACACGCGACAGGCGTCGTCGGTAAGGGTGGACGCGGAACGGCAAGTATTTTTGGTCTCACGGATCAGACCGATATGACGATGGGTACGTTCTCCAAGACCTTTGCCTCGCTCGGTGGATTCATCGCAGGTCCTGAACGGGTCATTAATTACCTCAAGCACGTATCACCGGCACTTATTTTTAGTGCAAGTCCTACGCCTGCAAGCTGTGGCGCTGCGCTTGCAGCATTAGAAATCCTCGAAGAACAGCCCGAGCTCGTCGATAAGTTAATCCGTAATGCCGATAAAATGCGTAAGGGCTTTACAGAGCTTGGATTTAATGTCATCGACAGCCGCACAGGTATTGTCCCCGTCGTCGTCGGTGAAGTCGATATCGCACTCGTCTTTTGGCGTAAATTATTCGATAAAGGCGTATTTGTCAATGCATTTATCCCGCCCGGCGTGCCTCCGAATATGAGCATGATGCGCACAAGCTATATGGCATCACACGAAGATGAGCACTTAGATAAAATTCTCGAAGTATTTGCTGAAGTCGGTAGGGAGCTTGGGCTTATACCATAAGTAGAATGACACATTTCATAAAAAAAGCGAACCCATACGGTTCGCTTTTTTTATGTGGTATTCCCTTCTGCATTTTCCTGACCGGTTGTATTGCGGGGTTGCCCATCCCATCCCCAAGTAGCCCTTCGGATGCATGATACGTGTGCTTGTGCAACCTTTTCGATTATTTCCGACACATTGCATTCGAAGTAACCGTTTATCCAATCTTATCAATTCCACAATCACCTATGAGACCTGAATTAATACATCTCATCACCCGCCTTCCGGCGAAGGATTCTGCCGAAGCAATCACCGGCATTTATACCGGTACTTCATCATCTGAGAAAGTAATTCGTACCGAGAGCACGGTAGAATATACTGAGCAGAAAATATTTTAATTTCAATCTATGCAGATAGTTACACGGCCTTCTGCGCTTTCTGTATTCATCTCCCTCAGCGCTTCAGCGTTTGGATACCATCATTCCCGGCGATAATAATCTCGGATGCAATATCGATAAACAGACCATGTTCGACGATACCTGCGCGTGACTTCATAGCGATAGCGATATCTTCAGGCGCGCTCATGAGCCCAAAATTACAATCTGCAATCAGATTATTCTGATCGGTAAAGAAATTCGTACCATCTGCTTTTTGGCGTATGGTGACCTGCGCTCCGAGTGACTCAAGGAACGCGCATGTCGCCCGCGCGCCGAACGGCAGTACTTCTACCGGCACGGCCCATTTTTCGCCCAACACCTCTGAGTATTTACTTCCATCAGCCACGTAAATACATGTTTTAGTTGCCTGTGCGACGATTTTTTCACGCAAGAGAGCGCCGCCGCCGCCTTTGATCATATTCATTCGTCTGTCGATTTCATCGGCTCCGTCGATAGTGATATCAACGACAGGATGAGCATCAAGTGTAGTGAGAGGAATTCCGAGCTCGAGTGCTTCGCGTTCGGTTTGCTGTGAGCATGGAATACCGAGTACATTTTTTAGAGTTCCTTCGTGGAGTAGTCGTGCTATTTTCCGCAGGGCGAAGATGGCCGTACTGCCGTGACCGAGGCCGACAATCATACCATTTTCAATATAATCGACTGCTTTTTCTGCTGCTTGTTGCTTGAATTCTGTCATAGGGAATTGTGTATATCATGGATGGAAACCGATCAGTTTGCCGGCAAAAATACGAAAGGCGGGAGGATTGAGCGGTATGAAAGCCATGTGCATCGATTCCCGATAGTATTTATTTCTGTTATCAGTTTGTCAGCCTCAGAAAATTCCCTATTTTCGCGGCTCTTTTTTTTATTAACTTAATCAACAGGAATTACATGAAATACTTTTCCTCTCTTGCCACGCTGTGTGTAGCGGGCGCGTTATTATTTTCGGGCTGTAGCAAAGATGAAACTACAACTCCTTCATTAGCAGGTACTTTTATCGGACAGACCCTACCTATGGGTGCAGACTCGGCCCGTTCTTGGGTAAAGTGGGATGATGCAGGGAATCCGAAATCCGTTGGTGTGACCTTCGGTGAAAATGCGCTCAAAAATTTGGATACGGCCAATGGAAGCTCGGTCGTGCTCACGCTCCCGACGCAGGCAGCAACGGCTGTTTATAATCATGTTACCATTGACTGGAATCCGAAGGGACATCCGATTGTCGGGGTGCATACGGTGCCGCACTTCGATTTCCATTTTTATATGATTACGCAGCCGGAGCGTTTGGCAATTATTCCTGTACCCGACACAGCCATTAAGCTGAGTCCTTCGTATTACCCGCCTACATTTATGGGTAATCCTATGGAAGTAGTACCAGCGATGGGATGGCATTTACTCGATACACTGACACCTGAGCTTCATGGTCATGCGTTTGACAAAACGATGGTCTGGGGAGCATATAAAGGAAATATCATCTTTCATGAGCCAATGATTACCAAGGCCTACTTGGAGTCAAAGGTGAATTTTACGGAAGCGATGAAACAGCCGTCAATGTATCAAAAAACAGGCAAGTATTATGCAACATCATACTCCATTACATATGATGCTACAAAGAAAGAATACACGGTATCTCTTGATGGCTTAACAAAGAGATAAGTCGTTATTTATCAACAAAAAGCCGCCTCTTGGAATCTCCTTGAGGCGGCTTTTTTTGTCTTTAGCTACCGTGGCAAATACACCGCTTCGGGTATAGTGGCAAATTTACCGGCGTATCCTGTCCCGGTTTCCGCTCTACGGAGTTTGCTTCCATCCCTCACACCTCTGGCAAGTATCTGCTTAGCAGTAGATCTCCGCATATTCACCTCGCTTTTGTGTAGAAATTCCCACCGCACATCGCTTGCATTGTACGATGTATATTCTCCTTCTCTCCCGCTTACTATCTCCGGCACACCACGCCGCCCCATAGTCTATCCACCCGTACTATTCACGTAGTGGGTTGAGGTATAGAGTATTGTATTTTTGGGCTTTCTATCATACAGTCTTTGTTTATAGTTAGAATAGTCCCTCTTTTCGGCGGCGTGCATGCTCGGCGTGACTGATGGCTACCTTCTGCTACAGTCGTCTTCCTTAGAATTATTCTTGAAGTGTCATCCTGGAATAGAATCTTCCCTTTCGCTATACCATAATTTCGTGCTTTCCCATTGTGTGATTATACTGAATAAATGGCAGTAAGAATCCTGGTGGAGAGCGGTACATGGCGCCTTGTCTGCCGAATAATGACTGCGACAACTCCTTTTTTCTTCATTTTCCGTATTGGTGAGTGTATGCGATTCTCCTTCAGAACAAAACTGCTTGTCAGTTTTGGTGTATTCCTCATACTTTTCAGCTTGTTCAGCTGGAAGCTCCATCAGATAGTAGAGGATTCAGAGCGTGATGCTCAAGTAATCACCCATACCAATGAGGTCTTGGATGTACTACAAGAACTTGAGACCACAATGGTTAGTATTCAGACCGGTGAACGAGGATATGTCATCACCTCAAATGATGATTTTTTGCAGCCCTTTTATACTGGTTCAAAGCGGATTAACCACCTTATTGATTCGCTGCGCCAGCGTATTGACGACAATCCGAAGCAACTCCGTAACCTTGATACTCTCATATCAGTTGTGCAGTCCAAAATGAATTTTGTATCTGAAGTAATACGTGTAGTACATGATTTAGGGCGAGATTCTTCTGCGAGCAAAATCAGCACAGGGGCGGGCAAGCACAGCATGGAGCGCATACTTCAGGTCACTGAAATGATGAAGCAGGAAGAGAGGCAGCTCTTGCATCGCAGGCACGAGTTTGCTCGAGCCAGCGCATCTACAACAAAAACAATGAGTTACACGACATTAGTACTTGTATGTATATTTTCGGTATTGCTCTTTTTCAGTATTCAACGCTATCCCGCAATACTTGAAAAAACGCAACAGGAGCTAGCACAGAAAGTGAGCGATCAGACTTCAATGCTTCATACGACTAATCGCGAATTGCAGCGCGAAATTGATGAGCGGAAGCGGACGCAGGAGTTAATTCTTGCGAGTGAAGCAAAGTATCGACACACCTTGGATGCAATGATGGAGGGCTGCCAGATTATTGGATATGACTGGCGGTATTTATATATCAATGAGCCGGGAGCGCGGCAGGGACGGCATTCACGAGATGAGCTCATCGGACGTACAATGATGGAATGTTATCCCGGGATTGAGAGAACAGACATGTTTAAAAAGCTTGCGCACTGTATGAAGGAGCGTATCCCGCAATACATGGAGAATCGATTTACCTATCCGGATGGAAGTAAGGGATGTTTTGAATTGAAAATTCAGCCCGTAGAAGAAGGAATTTTTATATTATCGGTGGACATTTCCGAACGCAAGCGGGTGGAGGACGAACTCAGCAAAAATGTCTCTATCCTCATGGAAGTAGGTAAATTAGCTAACATTGGCGGCTGGGAGCTTGATCTTGAAACTATGGACTTGAGATGGACGGAGCAGACATACGCCATCTACGAAATTGACCCTTCGACCACTCCAAGGGTAGATGAAGCGCTTAATTTTTATCCTCCCGATGCACGGCCAACGATTACTGAGGCAGTGAATGCCGGTATTCTTGAAGGTAGGCCTTGGGATCTTGAGTTGCCATTTATAACTGCCACCGGCAAGCATCGCTGGGTGCGTTCACAGGGGAAGGGCGAGTATTGTGCCGGGCAATGTGTGCGCTTATTCGGAGCTTTTCAGGATATCACGGAGCGTAAATTGGCGGAAGAAGAGATTCGCAAAAGTCAGGAACAATTCAAAGTAATTTCTGAGAATGTCGCTGATATGATTGCGGTACTTGATAGAGATGGTAAGCGCTTGTATAATAGCCCGTCCTACCGGCAGATTCTCGGTGATGTTGAATTACTGCAAGGTACTGATTCTTTTGAAGATATCCATCCTGACGACCGTGAAAACATCCGGCAGATTTTCCAAAAAACGAAAGAAACAGGGATTGGACACCGGGCAGAATACCGGCTTATAGGTAAAAATGGTAACGTTCACAATATAGAATCTCAGGGAAGTGTAGCACGAGATGAAGCGGGTGAAATTACGAGTATTATCGTGGTTTCGCGGGATGTAACCGAAAAGAAAAAGCTCGAGCAGCAGTTTCTCCGTATGCAGCGCATGGAGAGTATCGGAGCGCTTGCCGGTGGTATAGCCCATGATCTGAATAATGTACTGGCTCCGATTATGCTCGCACTTAATTTTATTGGCAAGCGCATTCAGGATGATCATAGTATTAAAATGCTTCAAATTCTCGAAGCATCGACGAAGCGTGGTTCTGAGCTTATCAAGCAGGTCCTTTCGTTTGCACGCGGGGTGGAGAGTGAATTTACGATGATTCAAGTGCGTCATTTAATTGACCAGATAGGGAAGATAATCACTCATACATTCCCCAAGTCAATTGTATTTCAGACAAAATACACCACGGATGTACCGCCTGTTTTAGCAGATGCGACGCAATTACATCAAGTACTGATGAATCTCTGTGTCAATGCCCGCGATGCAATGCCGAATGGCGGTAAGCTGGAAATTGAAGTAGAGGCGATGGAGCTTGACGAACAGTATGTACGTATGAATCTCGAAGCGAAACTCGGTAACTATCTTATTATTACTGTATCTGACCAAGGTGCCGGAATACCGGCTGCTATTTTGGAACGGGTTTTCGAGCCATTTTTTACCACCAAGGAAATCGGTAAGGGCACCGGTCTGGGCCTATCGACAGTCATTGCAATCATCAAAAGTCACAATGGATTTATCAATGTCTATAGTGAGGTGGGCAAGGGGACGACGTTCAAAGTGTATCTACCAATTCGGGAAGGTACGTATGTCTCAGCTGCTGAGGAAAAGAAGGCAATACCATCAAGCAATGGAGAGCTTATTCTTGTTGTCGATGATGAAGCCAGCATCCGGGAAATCACCAAAATCACCTTAACGGCGTATGGATATTCCGTGTTGACAGCTTCCGACGGTAATGAAGCACTTTCTGCGTATGGTAATAATACTATTGATCTCGTCGTGACGGATATGATGATGCCCAATATGGACGGAGAGGCTACGATACGTTCAATACAGGAAATAAATCCATATGCTAAGATTATAGCCGTCAGTGGCTTGAAACACGACGGAAAAATAATAAATCAAGAACATGTGGTGTTTTTACACAAGCCCTACACATCCGAAAAACTCTTACAATCCATTGACGATTTACTCAACAAAAAACGAACATAACATATTGTAAATAATTGACTGTTAAATACATATCTTCTTTCGTCCGGCGCATCATTTCACCCCATGGACTACAATCTTTATCGATACGCTACAAGGTAATATACGTACCAAACGCAATCAGCCCATCCAGAAACTGGATGGGCTGATGTGTAATAAAAAACCCCGGCAACGACTTACTCTCCCACGCACCTACGCACGCAGTACCATCAGCTCCACAGGTCTTAACTACTCTGTTCGGAATGGGAAGAGGTGTGACCCCTGCGATAGAGTCGCCGAGATTATAGTTTTTTATATGGTTAACACGAGGGATTGAACAATTTCATTGTATTCCCGAGTCATAAAGAGGCGCGTACATGAGTTATACATCTGTCATAGTTGGTGTAAACCAATCAAACAAGACGAACATTCTCATTTAAAAATAAAAAAAATCGGTAAGCCCTCGGACTATTAGTACTCTTCCGCTCCACGTGTCGCCACGCTTCTACGTCGAGCCTATCGACCAGATCATCTCTCTGGGTCCTTACCAGCTTATCGCTGTGAGATACCTCATCTTGGGGCAGGTTTCGTGCTTGAGATGCGTTCAGCACTTATCCTTTCTGGACGTGGCTACTCTGCAATGCCTTTGGCAAAACAACAGACACACCGTCGGTCCAGTCATTCCGGTCCTCTCGTACTAAGAACGAGTCCCCTCAAGTATCTTTCGCCCGCATAGGATAGGGACCGAACTGTCTCACGACGTTCTGAACCCAGCTCACGTACCGCTTTAATTGGCGAACAGCCAAACCCTTGGGACCTTCTCCAGCCCCAGGATGCGATGAGCCGACATCGAGGTGCCAAACCTTCCCGTCGATGTGAACTCTTGGGGAAGATCAGCCTGTTATCCCTAGCGTACCTTTTATCCTTTGAGCGACGGCCCTTCCACTCGGTGCCGCCGGATCACTAAAACCTACTTTCGTACCTGCTCGACCTGTCGGTCTCACAGTCAAGCTCCCTTCTGCTTTTGCGCTCTTGGCACGATTACCAACCGTGCTGAGGGAACCTTTGCAAGCCTCCGTTACAATTTAGGAGGCGACCGCCCCAGTCAAACTACCCGCCTACCACTGTCCCCGCGGCTACACGCCGCCGGGTTAGAATCCAACTGCATCAAGGGTGGTATTTCACCGTTGTCTCCACAATGCCCAAGAGCACTGCTTCGCTGACTCCCACCTATCCTACGCATGATGCAACCAGAGCCAATAGTAAGTTATAGTAAAGGTGCATAGGGTCTTTCCGTCCATATGCGGGTAACCGGCGTCTTCACCGGTACCACAATTTCGCCGAGCCCGTGGTTGAGACAGTGCCCAAATCGTTACACCATTCGTGCAGGTCGGAACTTACCCGACAAGGAATTTCGCTACCTTAGGACCGTTATAGTTACGGCCGCCGTTTACCGGGGCTTCGATTCAATGCTTTGACTTGCGTCTGACATCTCCTCTTAACCTTCCGGCACCGGGCAGGTGTCACACCCTATACATCCACTTTACGTGTTAGCAGAGTGATGTGTTTTTGTTAAACAGTCGCTTGGGCCATTTCTCTGCGGCTGGATTGCTCCAGCACCCCTTCTCCCGAAGTTACGGGGTTAATTTGCCGAGTTCCTTAACCACGGCTCACTCGCGCGCCTGAGTATATTCAACCCGTCTACCTGTGTCGGTTTGCGGTACGGTCGCCATAGCTCGCTTTTCTCGGCAGCTCCAAGCTCTACCTGCATAGCCATTTGGCCGGTAGAACCGTTTCACTGCGTCACTTTTATTGCTATAGCGGTACAGGAATATTATAATGTGCCTGTTTCCCATCAATTACGCCTCTCGGCCTCACCTTAGGGGCCGACTAACCCTGAGTCGACGAACGGAGCTCAGGAAACCTTAGACTTTCGGCGCGAAAGATTCTCACTTTCGTTCTCGCTACTTATGCCAACATTTGCTCTTCTACGCGCTCCAGCATGACTCACATCACACCTTCAACGCCCGTAGAATGCTCCCCTACCACTTAGCCGTAAGGCTAAATCCGCGATTTCGGTGGTATGCTTGCAGTCCCGATAATTATCGGCGCTGCGTCGCTCGACCAGTGAGCTATTACGCACTCTTTCAATGAGTGGCTGCTTCTAAGCCAACATCCTGGCTGTCTCAGCAACGCAACATCCTTTATCTGTTAGCATACACTTGGGGACCTTAATCGGCGGTCTGGGTTCTTTCCCTCTCGGCAACGAAGCTTATCCCTCGCCGCCTTACTCCCGAGCATCATGTTTCCGGTATTTGAAGTTTATCTGGGTTCGGTACCGTTGTGACAGCCCTAGCCCAATCAGAGCCCTACCTCCGGAACACTAACTCGAGGCTGCACCTAAATACATTTCGGGGAGTACGAGCTATCACCGAGTTTGATTGGCCTTTCACCCCCATCCACAGTTCATCCGAGCAGTTTTCAACCCGCACCAGTTCGGACCTCCATATCGTGTTACCGATACTTCATCCTGACCATGGATAGATCACACGGTTTCGCGTCTGCCGCCACGCACTAGTCGCCCTTTTCAGACTTGCTTTCGCTACGGGTGCGATTCTTAAGAATCTTACCCTTGCACGTGACGAGCAACTCGTTGGCTCATTAAGCAAAAGGCACGCCGTCACGGAATAAATCCGCTCCGACCGTTTGTAAGCAATTGGTTTCAGATTCTTTTCACTCCCTTCTTAAGGGTTCTTTTCACCTTTCCCTCACGGTACTGGTTCACTATCGGTCACACAGGAGTATTTAGTCTTACCGGATGGTTCCGGCTGGTTCCCGCAGAATTCCACCTGCTCCGCGGTACTCAGGTACGCTCTCATGCCAACTCCCGATTTCGTTTACAGGACTTTCACCTTCTTTGGTCTGACGTTCCAGTCAGTTCTACTATCAGTTGTCATACACTTTATTGAGCGCCCTACAACCCCGATGCCCATTGGACACCGGTTTGGACTTTTCCCTTTTCGCTCGCCACTACTAAGGGAATCACGTTTGTTTTCTCTTCCTCCGGGTACTGAGATGTTTCACTTCCCCGGGTTTGCCCTCCTTACGGAGTAACGGGACATGACTCCCGTTGGGTTGCCCCATTCAGATATCTACGGATCAATGCTTGCTTCCAACTCCCCGTAGCGTTTCGCCGGTTGCTGCGTCTTTCATCGCCTCTGTGTGCCAAGGCATCCTCCAATTGCTCTTTCTATCTTACCGAAGTCTTCTTTGATTTTTTTTACACTTGTAGACAGCTGCTTTCTCATGCACGCTGCTTCTTCATGACTTGACAATACTTTACTTGCTTTACGTTGATATAGTATATAATTGCTTACATAATACAATCAACAGCAAAGCGCTTGTTATTACTCGTGTTAATGTCTTCTTCTCAACTACTTTCCTCCTTTGCGACACCTGTCAGCAACTGAGAATTTCGATGCATCTTAATTGTCAATGTACGTTTGCAAGCTTCGTGTGAAGTTTACATTTTTTTGTTTTTACGTTTCGCTGTAAGATTCTTACGTCGGTCGGTAAATGTTCTGTTGGAGTGGATCCATACGGGATCGAACCGTAGACCTTCTGAATGCAAATCAGACGCTCTCCCAGCTGAGCTATGGACCCCTGCGTTGCTTTTTGGTTTTCAATTTCAGCAATAAATCTCTTTATTACCTTGTGGGCCCAAGCGGACTTGAACCGCTGACCTCACGCTTATCAGGCGTGTGCTCTAACCAGCTGAGCTACAGGCCCGGTCTGTGTCTCGTTGTAGCTTCTTCTATGGTCTTCCACTCTGTTTACGCTTGGAATAATCGCTAGCGACTACGCCGATGCGTACTTTGAAAACAGGGAGCTGAGCATATCGCCTAAGCGATACTTGTGTGAAGCAAAAAACTTCGGGCTATTTGTCTCAAAAGCCACATAAATGTGTCTTTTGGGAATTTCTCCTTAGAAAGGAGGTGATCCAGCCGCACCTTCCGATACGGCTACCTTGTTACGACTTAGCCCCAGTCACCGATTTCGCCTTCGACGCTTGTTCAGCGGCTTCGGGCGCCCCCGGCTTCCATGGCTTGACGGGCGGTGTGTACAAGGCCCGGGAACGTATTCACCGTGGCGTGCTGATCCACGATTACTAGCGATTCCAGCTTCATGGAGTCGAGTTGCAGACTCCAATCCGAACTGAGACCGGTTTTGGGGATTTCCTTGATCTCGCGATCTTGCCCTTTGTACCGGCCATTGTATCACGTGTGTAGCCCCGGACGTAAGGGCCATGATGACTTGACGTCATCCCCACCTTCCTCTCTACTTGCGTAGGCAGTCTCTTTAGAGTGCCCGACATTACTCGGTGGCAACTAAAGATAGGGGTTGCGCTCGTTGCGGGACTTAACCCAACACCTCACGGCACGAGCTGACGACAGCCATGCAGCACCTCTGCAGGCAACCGACTTAACGGTTCATTCGACTTTCATCTCTTTACTACCTGCACTTCGAGCCCGGGTAAGGTTCTTCGCGTTGCATCGAATTAAACCACATGATCCACCGCTTGTGCGGGCCCCCGTCAATTCCTTTGAGTTTCAACCTTGCGATCGTACTCCCCAGGTGGTATGCTTAATAGGTTTCCTCCGGCACTGAGTCTTGCGACCCAACACCAAGCATACATCGTTTAAGGCGTGGACTACCAGGGTATCTAATCCTGTTTGATCCCCACGCTTTCGTGCCTCAGCGTCAGTTGCGAGCCGGTGGGCTGCCTTCGCCATCGGTGTTCCTCCTGATATCTACGCATTTCACTGCTACACCAGGAATTCCACCCACCTCTCTCGCACTCAAGACTTGCCGTATCAAAGGCACCCCACGGGTTAAGCCCGTGGATTTCACCTCTGACGCACAAGTCCGCCTACGCACCCTTTACACCCAGTAATTCCGGACAACGCTCGGATCCTACGTATTACCGCGGCTGCTGGCACGTAGTTAGCCGATCCTTCCTTTGAGGGTACCGTCTCAGTACATCAAATGTACCATTCGTCCCCTCCGACAGCGGTTTACGAGGCTAAGCCCCTTCATCCCGCACGCGGCGTCGCTGCATCAGGATTCCTCCCATTGTGCAATATTCCTCACTGCTGCCTCCCGTAGGAGTCTGGACCGTGTCTCAGTTCCAGTGTGACTGTTCGTCCTCTCAGACCAGTTACTGATCGTCGGCTTGGTGAGCCGTTACCTCACCAACTACCTAATCAGACGCAGACTCATCCCTATCCGTCGAAACTTTGATGATTGCTCACCTCATCTGATATTAGCAGTCCGTTAGAACTGTTATGTCAGTGATAGGGGCAGATGATCTACGCGTTACTCACCCGTGCGCCAGTGATGACCGAAATCATCCCTCGACTTGCATGTGTTAGGCACGCCGCCAGCGTTCGTCCTGAGCCAGGATCAAACTCTTCGTTGTATTAAAACGTAAATTTGATTGCTCTTTTACTGTTCTTGCTACCATATCTCTATAATAGCTGGGTTTGATTGCTTCAAGCACAGTAATCGCTTACTGTACCGTTCGCTCAAATTAATTGTTGCTCGAAGCTCTTGCTTCTTTGCTTGCTCCCTGTTTTCAAAGTACGTTTCTTCTCCCCTTTAACATTCCGGCGTTTGACGCCACCCTGTTTTTAGGGAGCGCAAAAATACGGCGATTCCTCCCTCTTTTCCAAATTTTATTTCAAAAAAAATTAAAAATATATTCCTTCCATCGGGTGAGAAAGTGGTGAGTAGTGCACCTTAATTTCGCATCATTCAAACAAATTACTGTCGGTGAATTTTATTTTTTTGAGTTATAAAAAAACCTTCGATTTTTTTTTCAAACTACTCAAAAAATGGTGATTCGCCTACCCTAAAATTGGAACCCAGGCAGCATTTGAATGCTTCGGCAGCACCGAGCATTCGCCAATACCTGGTCACAGCTCATCTCGAAACTTGAAAGTTGAATTATTCTTTTTTTACTCTATGGTACATGTTATGAAACATCTCTTTGCGTATGTCAACGCCTTCTTCCTGAGTGTATTACTATTGATTCCACACACAGGACTCTCGCAGCAGCCCCGTATGCTTTCCTATCAGGGCGTGCTGACTGATAGCCAGCAAGAGCCAATTTCTAATGGCACTTACACGCTTGTTTTCCGTCTGTATTCTACCGCAAACGGCGGTACGCCGCTCTGGACGGAAACCAATCAGGTACAGACACAGGTCGGCGTCTTTGATGTCGTCCTCGGTCAATTCACACCACTCACACTCCCCTTTGACCAGCAATACTGGCTTGGAATTACCCTCGAAGGCAAGCCGGAAATGACGCCACGTGTTGCCCTTGTCTCAGCACCATATGCAATGAACGCACTCCAATCATCTATTTCCTCAGGGCTCACACCGAACGCGACAGGAGCAGTTTTGAGTCTTAATAATTTGGCTGGGAATCTCACCCTTCAGGGCACGGGCGCTACGTCAATTACCCAAGCAGGAAATACACTCACCATTGCGAGTGAACAAGGCATCAAGTCCATTGCATCTGAAGATAATTCCATTGTTGTTACTTCGGCGAACGGAGCCACAACGACTCTCCGCGCGGGTACTATCCCTCTCAAAAACATCGCCACCACCGATGCAACGGCGAATGACATCCTCCGTTTTGATGGTACCAATTGGAAGCCGGCCAAAGAAACGACCTACTCCGGGAGCAGTGCAATTACTGTACAGGGACAAATCATCTCCCTCGCCTCGCAAAATGCAAGCGCCGGTCAAGTACTCAAATGGAATGGAACCGCATGGCTACCGGCGAATGACGATAACGCAAGCTATACAGCAGGCGCCGGCTTAGCACTCACCGGCAATCAGTTCTCCGTGCTCACAACCGGCGGTGACCTGAGCGGTCCGCATACCAATGCAACTGTCACGGGCTTAGCCGGCAAAAAAATACTTGCCACAAGTCTTTTAAATGGTCAGGTATTAGCTTTTAATTCATCTACGAATACCTGGCAGCCAACCTTTGTCGATACCAATCCCAATGATGATATGCTCATCGGTACAGCCGCCGGCGGCGATCTCGCCGGCACGTATCCGAATCCCGCCGTCGCTAATGGTGCAATTACTAATCTGAAACTCGGCGCAGGGTCCGTAACAACAGAGAAAATTGCCGACGGACAGGTCACCCTCGCAAAACTTGCACCGGGAATTATTCCGACTTCACTACCTCCGAGCGGCGCAGCAGGTGGTGATTTATCAGGCACTTACCCGAATCCCACGGTCGCAAATATCCAAGGTAAAGCTGTTTCAAACGCAGCACCGGCAAATGGACAAGTGCTGAGTTGGAATGGAACAACAAACAAATGGGAACCCTCCGCCGCCGGCTCAGGTTCGGTAACGTCGGTGGGGCTTACCTTACCGTCCATTTTTTCGGTGACGGGTTCCCCAATTACATCAGCAGGCACGCTTTCCGCTTCTCTTGCTTCCCAAAATCAGAATCTTTTCTTCGCTTCGCCGGATGGTGCGACTGGCGCGCCGGTCTTTAGAGCTATTGCGGCAAATGATCTGCCTACTATTGCTATTAGTAAAGGTGGAACGGGAGCAACGACTGCGAATGGCGCACTTACTAATTTATTACCAACACAAACAGGTAATTCAGGGAAAGTATTGCAAACGGATGGTACGAATACCAGTTGGGTGGCTGCGGCTAATGGTTCGGTGACGTCGGTTGGGCTTACTTTGCCATCCATTTTTTCAGTGACGGGCTCGCCGGTGACAACGGCTGGAACGCTTTCTGCTTCTCTTGCTTCCCAAAATCAGAATCTTATCTTCGCTTCGCCGGATGGTGCGACGGGTGCGCCGGTCTTTAGAGCTATTGCGGCGAATGATCTTCCTACTATTGCTATTAGTAAAGGTGGAACGGGAGCAACGACTGCTAATGGCGCACTTACTAATTTATTACCCACCCAAACAGGAAACTCAGGGAAAGTATTGCAAACCGATGGGACGAACACTAGTTGGGTGGCTGCGGCTAATGGATCGGTGACGTCGGTGGGACTTACTTTACCATCAATTTTCTCGGTGTCGGGTTCGCCGGTGACAACGGCTGGCACGCTTTCCGCTTCTCTTGCTTCCCAAAATCAGAATCTTATCTTCGCTTCACCGGATGGTGCGACCGGTGCGCCGGTCTTTAGAGCTATTGCGGCAAATGATCTGCCTACTATTGCTATTAGTAAAGGTGGAACGGGAGCAACGACTGCTAATGGCGCACTTACTAATTTATTACCAACACAAACAGGAAATTCAGGGAAAGTATTGCAAACCGATGGTACGAATACCAGTTGGGTGGCTGCGGCTAATGGTTCGGTGACGTCGGTGGGGCTTACCTTACCGTCCATTTTTTCGGTGACGGGTTCGCCGGTGACAACGGCTGGAACGCTTTCCGCTTCTCTTGCTTCGCAAAATCAAAATCTTATCTTCGCTTCGCCGGATGGTGCGACCGGTGCGCCGGTTTTTAGAGCTATTACGGCGAATGATCTGCCGACTATTGCCATTTCTAAAGGTGGAACGGGGGCGACGACTGCGACTGCGGGGCTCAATAATTTATTACCTGCGCAAACGGGGAATTCTGGGAAAGTATTGCAAACGGATGGTACGAATACCAGTTGGGTCGCGGCGGCTAATGGTTCGGTGACGTCGGTGGGGCTTACTTTACCGTCCATTTTCTCTGTGACGGGCTCGCCGATTACTTCTGCGGGTACGCTTTCGGCTTCGCTGGCTACGCAAACGCAGAATCTTATCTTCGCTTCGCCTGATGGTGCGACCGGTGCGCCTGTTTTCAGAGCTATTACAGCAAATGATCTTCCTACTATTGCTATTAGTAAAGGTGGAACGGGGGCGACTACGGCGACTGCGGGGCTCAATAATTTATTACCTGCGCAAACGGGGAATTCAGGGAAAGTATTGCAAACTGATGGGACGAATACTAGTTGGGTCGCGGCGGCTAATGGTTCGGTGACGTCGGTGGGGCTTACCTTACCATCAATTTTTTCGGTGACAGGTTCGCCAATTACAACGGCTGGAACGCTTTCTGCTTCTCTTGCTTCCCAAAATCAGAATCTTTTCTTCGCTTCGCCGGATGGTGCGACGGGTGCGCCGGTCTTTAGAGCTATTGCAGCAAATGATCTGCCTACTATTGCTATTTCTAAAGGTGGGACTGGGGCGACTACGGCGACTGCAGGGCTCAATAATTTATTACCTGCACAAACCGGGAATTCTGGAAAAGTATTACAAACCGATGGTACGAATACTAGTTGGGTGGCTGCGGCTAATGGATCGGTGACGTCGGTTGGACTTACCTTACCGTCCATTTTCTCGGTGACGGGATCGCCAATTACAACGGCTGGAACGCTTTCTGCTTCTCTTGCTTCGCAAAATCAGAATCTTATCTTCGCTTCACCGGATGGTGCGACTGGCGCGCCGGTCTTCAGAGCTATTACGGCGAATGATCTGCCTACTATTGCCATTTCTAAAGGGGGGACTGGGGCGACTACGGCGAATGCAGGGCTCAATAATTTATTACCTGCGCAAACCGGGAATTCTGGGAAAGTATTGCAAACCGATGGTACGAATACTAGTTGGGTGGCTGCGGCTAATGGTTCGGTGACGTCGGTTGGGCTTACTTTACCATCAATTTTCTCGGTGTCGGGTTCGCCGATTACTACTGCAGGTACGCTTTCAGCAAGTTTAGCGACGCAAAATCAGAATCTTATCTTTGCTTCGCCGGATGGTGCGACCGGTGCGCCGGTTTTTAGAGCTATTACGGCGAATGATCTGCCTACTATTGCCATTTCTAAAGGGGGGACTGGGGCGACTACGGCGAATGCAGGGCTCAATAATTTATTACCTGCGCAAACCGGGAATTCTGGGAAAGTATTGCAAACTGATGGGACGAATACTAGTTGGGTGGCTGCGGCGAATGGATCAGTGACTTCGGTTGGGCTTACTTTGCCATCCATTTTCTCTGTGACAGGTTCGCCAATTACAACGGCTGGAACGCTTTCCGCTTCTCTTGCTTCCCAAAATCAGAATCTTTTCTTCGCTTCACCGGATGGTGCAGCAGGTGCGCCGGTCTTTAGAGCTATTGCGGCAAATGATCTGCCTACTATTGCTATTAGTAAAGGTGGAACGGGAGCAACAACTGCTAATGGCGCGCTTACTAATTTATTACCTACACAAACAGGTAACTCAGGGAAAGTATTGCAAACTGATGGTACGAATACTAGTTGGGTTGCTGCAGCAAATGGTTCGGTGACGTCGGTTGGGCTTACCTTACCATCAATTTTTTCGGTGACGGGTTCGCCAATTACTTCAGCGGGTACGCTTTCGGCTTCGCTGGCTACGCAAACGCAGAATCTTATCTTCGCTTCGCCTGATGGTGCGACCGGTGCGCCTGTTTTCAGAGCTATTACAGCAAATGATCTGCCTACTATTGCTATTAGTAAAGGTGGAACGGGAGCAACGACCGCGAATGGCGCACTTACGAATTTATTACCCACCCAAACCGGAAATTCAGGAAAAGTATTGCAAACGGATGGTACGAATACCAGTTGGGTGGCTGCGGCTAATGGTTCGGTAACATCGGTGGGGCTTACCTTACCGTCCATTTTTTCGGTGACAGGTTCGCCAATTACATCAGCAGGCACGCTTTCCGCTTCTCTTGCTTCCCAAAATCAGAATCTTTTCTTCGCTTCACCTGATGGTGCGACGGGTGCGCCGGTCTTTAGAGCTATTGCGGCGAATGATCTTCCTACTATTGCTATTACTAAAGGTGGAACGGGAGCAACGACTGCTAATGGCGCGCTTACTAATTTATTACCTACACAAACAGGTAACTCAGGGAAAGTATTGCAAACGGATGGTACGAATACTAGTTGGGTGGCTGCGGCTAATGGTTCGGTGACGTCGGTGGGACTTACCTTACCGTCAATTTTCTCGGTGTCGGGTTCGCCGATTACTACTGCAGGTACGCTTTCAGCAAGTTTAGCGACGCAAAATCAGAATCTTATCTTCGCTTCACCGGATGGTGCGACTGGCGCGCCGGTCTTCAGAGCTATTACGGCGAATGATCTGCCGACGATTCCGATTTCTAAAGGTGGGACTGGGGCGACTACGGCGACTGCGGGACTCAATAATTTATTACCTGCGCAAACGGGGAATTCTGGGAAAGTATTGCAAACCGATGGTACAAATACTAGTTGGGTCGCTGCGGCTAATGGTTCGGTGACGTCGGTGGGACTTACTTTACCATCAATTTTCTCGGTGTCGGGTTCGCCGGTGACAACGGCTGGAACGCTTTCTGCTTCTCTTGCTTCCCAAAATCAGAATCTTTTCTTCGCTTCGCCGGATGGTGCGACGGGTGCGCCGGTCTTCAGAGCTATTACTGCTAATGATTTGCCGACGATTCCGATTTCTAAAGGTGGGACTGGGGGAACTACGGCGACGGAGGGGCTCAATAATTTATTACCTGCGCAAACGGGGAATTCTGGGAAAGTATTACAAACTGATGGTACGAATACCAGTTGGGTGGCTGCGGCTAATGGTTCGGTGACGTCGGTGGGACTTTCGCTTCCATCGATTTTCTCCGTGTCGGGTTCGCCTATTACTTCAGCGGGAACACTATCGGCAAGTTTTGCGACGCAAACGCAGAATCTTATTTTCGCTTCACCGGATGGTGCGACGGGTGCGCCGGTCTTTAGAGCTATTGCTGCTAATGATTTGCCGACGATTGCTATTAGTAAAGGTGGAACGGGAGCAACAACTGCTAATGCAGGACTCAATAATTTATTACCCACGCAAACAGGAAATTCAGGGAAAGTATTGCAAACCGATGGTACAAATACCAGTTGGGTGGCTGCCTATAGCGGACTTGTCAATTGGACGGAAGCAGTCAATGCGGCTGCACCCAATACCACCGTGCCCGTTGTTCAGCTTGCCGCCACCAATGCCGCTACCAACGTCGATGCTGCTATTAGCCCCAAAGGAACAGGTGCTTTTGTACTTCAGGTGCCAACCGCTACAGCAGCAGGCGGCAACAAACGTGGCACCAATGCCGTGGACATGCAGATGGTACGCTCGGCAGCCGCACAGGTAGCGAGCGGGAATACTTCTACCATCGGCGGCGGTCAGGGTAATACGGCAAGCGGACTCAATTCAACCGTCAGCGGTGGTACAAGTAATACAGCAAGCGGACAAAACTCGTCCGTCGGCGGAGGTTCGATAAATACTGCAACCTCAACCGGCGCAACGATTAGCGGTGGTAATAGCAATCAGGCAAGTAATTCCAATACCACCATCGGCGGCGGTAATGGCAATGTGGCGAGCGGACAAAATGCGACCATCGGCGGCGGTGATGTGAACTCCGCAGCCGGACTCAACGCAACCGTCGCCGGAGGCAGCACTAATTCTGCAAGTGTATCCGCTGCAACGATTAGTGGCGGTACGAATAATACGGCAAACGGTGGCGCGGCAGCCATCGGCGGCGGCTCGGGTAACCTCGCAAGCGGTTCGTATTCAAGCATTTCCGGCGGACGCTCTAACACTGCAAGCGGTGCAGGTTCCTTCGTCGGTGGCGGTGGTGATAATGGCGCAGCCACCAGCGGTAATACTGCTTCCGGCGCGGCATCTTCCATTCTCGGTGGCTATGGTAATAGTAATGCAGGCGATTATTCCTCCATCCTCGGCGGACGCGGACTCACCCTCGGCGCGACTGCCGATCGCGTCGTAGGATTCCACGCCAATAATGCAGCCGGTTCATCTCCCATGACCATCGACTCATCGGACGCAGCCGTCTTTGGCAATGCGAATGTGTGGCTCGCCAATACCAATAATACAGCCACCGAACTCCGATTCTACGAAGCGCAAAATACGACCGGCGCCTTCCCTGCCGCGACGACGAACTTCACCTCCTTCAAAGCAGGCACGATGTCGGCTAATGTCGCCTACACTCTGCCGACTGCTCAGGGAAGTGCCAATACCTTCCTCAAAAATGACGGAAGTGGAAATTTATCATGGGCTTCGAGCGGACTGCAAAATTTTGTCGAATCGGTCAATACCTCGGCTCCCAATGGTGGAATTCCTGTAGCACAGCTCACGCCTAGCCATGCAGCCGGAACAGTTGATTTTGCAATTGCTCCGAAAGGTCAGGGCGCCATCTTAGCACAAATTCCGGATAATACTGCTGCCGGCGGCAACAAACGCGGCACCTATTCGGTTGATTTTCAAACACTTCGCTCCGTGGCTACGCAGGTGGCGAGCGGCTCGCAGTCTTTCTTAGGCGGCGGTATAAACAACACCTTATCCGGTTCGAATTCTTCAATAGTCAGCGGATATGGCCATACAGTTTCGGCTAATTACTCCTTCCTCGGCGGCGGCTACCTCAATAATCAGTCCGGCGGAAGTCAGACACTTGCAGGAGGTGAACGCCATACAATGTCAGGAAGTTACGGATTTATCGGCGGCGGATACAGCCATACTCTCAGTGGTAATTATACAACTATCGCCGGTGGTAATACCAACTCTGCTTCAGGCAATGGTACGACCGTCAGTGGCGGTACAAGTAATGGAGCCAGCGGTAATTTCTCAGCAGTCGGCGGTGGCAGCGGAAATACTGCAATGGCAACGGGTTCGGCGATCCCCGGCGGAACGCGCCTGACGATCTGGCCGGCTGCCGGCGGTACATTCGGCTTCAACGGCGATACGACGGCGTATGGAATGAATCTCACGGTACCGCAATTGTCCGTCTTTGGTAATACCGAACTTGCCGTCGGCGGTACCGATGGGAAAGCCCATGAATTCCGCTATTACGAAGCGCAATCCGGCAGCCCGTATTTTCCGGCGAGTGCTGCTATTAATTACACTGCCTTCAAAGCCGGCTCGCAATCGGCGGATATTACCTACACTCTTCCAACAGCCCAAGGTGGCGCCAACACATTTCTCAAAAATGACGGAAGTGGCGTTTTATCATGGGGTTCGCCGAGTAGCTTGGCTAATTTTGTCGAATCGGTCAATTCCTCCGCTCCCAATGCATCGACTCCCGTTGTGCAATTACTCGCTCTCAATGGCGCAACGAATGTCGATATCGCTCTTACACCCAAGGGGAATGGATCTGTCATGGCGCAAATACCCAACAATGCCGTGAGTGGCGGTAATAAACGTGGTATAAATTCCGTGGACTGGCAGTCACTGCGCACCAATGCTACTCAGGTGGCGAGTGGTATTAGTTCTACCGTGAGTGGAGGATATCAAAACACTGCCAGCTCAAATTATACCACCGTAGGAGGAGGAAATGTGAATACAGCCAGTGCAAATGCCGCAACCGTAGCCGGTGGAAATGGTAATTGGGCCAGTGCCTCCTATGCAACAATTGCCGGTGGCGATGGAAATACCGCCAGCAATACAGCAGCATTCATAGGTGGCGGATATAGTAATACCGCAAGTAACACCTATACAACAATCGCCGGTGGCTATGCGAATTCCGTCATCAGCGCGTATGGATTCGTCGGCGGTGGTACATTTAATAATGTTCAGAATAGCTATGCTACCATCGCCGGTGGTCGCTCTAACCTCGCAAGCGGTATAGGATCATTTGTCGGCGGTGGCGGTGAAAACGGCAGTGTGACGTCCGGTAATGCCGCCTCAGGCGTTACCTCGGCCGTCGTCGGAGGTCTCGGCAATATCAATGCCGGCGATTATTCCTCGATAGTTGGCGGTCGCGGGCTCAATTTTAGTTCCTCAGCAGCCCGCTCGGTCGGCTTTCATGCCAATAACAGTGCCGGTTCTCTTCCCATGAATATCGATGCTTCGGATGTAGCCGTCTTCGGCAATACCAATCTCTGGCTTGCAAATAACAAAAACACGGCAAGTGAACTCCGCTTTTACGAAGCGCAAAACTCCTCGGGTACTTTCCCGGTCGCCGCGACAAATTACACGGCATTCAAAGCAGGTACACAATCAGCGGATATTACCTACACACTTCCGGCATCCCAAGGCGGCGCAAATTCTGTGCTCACAAATGACGGCAGCGGCGGACTTGCCTGGGGCAAAAAAATCCTTCAACTCCTTGATCAAGCTGTTGATTGCGCGAATCTTCCTGCCGATGGCGGTACTGCGTATGTGAATGTAGCCGTCACGGGTGCAGCAGTCGGAAGTACGGTCATCGTCTCACCCCGCGGCGATATGGAAGACGGCATCGTCATCGCCTCAGCCCGCGTATCGGCAGCAGATAATGTGCGGATTAAATTTGTGAATTCGACGACGGGTGCGATTAATCCTGCAGCAGTCAATTTTGATATAACGGTCATACAACCTTAAGAGTTATTTCTATCAATTATTACTACAATTCTATGAAATTACTCTTTCTTCTCTTGCTTTCGTGTTCGGCCATCTGCACCGGACAAACGATTAATCGAAGCGTCATGGGCAGTGGCGGCGGGAGCTCGACTAATGGCACGACCACCCTGCGCGGCACGGTGAGCCAGACGGCAATCGGTCGGATTGCACAATCGCCGGTGAGCCACTCGGTGGGGTTTTGGTATAATGCCACCCAAATTATGCGGTCGAGTGGGTTCGGTAGCGTGGTCGTCCTCCCAAGCGTCGAAGCGCCGATCGGACAATCGGTGAAAGTGCCGCTGATTCTGGAGCAATCGAGCCATTTACTCGAAACATCAGCGCGCACCTTTACGGCGGTAATTACCTTTAATGCTTCGCTTTTAGAACCAATCGGCAGTAAATATCCATATAAGCGTACAGGGAATAAAGGTGAACTGACGATTACCGGCACTGTCACCGATACAGCGGGGGTTTTGGCTGAAATGGAATTCACCGCCAAGCTTGGCGATGCTGAACGTACCCCGCTGACTATTCAATCCTTCCTTTGGAATGAGACCAATCGCGTGAAAATTATCACGAAAAATGGTGACCTTCATCTTACGGGAATCTGCGAGGCCGGCGATACTTCACGGCTCATCAAGCGTTCGGGTGCGGCAGCGCTCATACGGGCGTATCCGAATCCGGCTGTGAATGTCTCGACGATTGAATATCAGCTCAGCGAACGTGGACTAACATCGGTCTATCTCGTTGATGTACAAGGAAAAACAATCGCACCGTTGTATCAGTCAGACACCGCTGTGCCCGGACATTTCTCCTTTGATGCCGATGTAGCGCTCATACCAAGCGGGTCGTACTTTTTAATTCTCAAGACGCCGAATGAAATCTTCAGCAAACGGTTTATGATCGAACGGTAAACGCGTACGATGTTCATTTTACATAAGGTGAGTTCGGGATAACCACCTCTCATACTATTCAATACTATAAGGATGATAGATGGAATTACGATATACTCTGCACCTCCTCCATCCCTAAAAGGGATGAACATCAATAGCCACCGATAAAATCGGTGGATAAATGCAGCGTTCCCCAAAAAACCCCAACGGGGTTTAATGACGGTATGGACGCGATTAAACCCCTTTGGGGTTTAGGAATTACGTATCTGTGTCCCCCGCATTCCATGCGGGGCTATTGAAATTGAAGCCCTTTGGGCTTCTCGAATGCACTGTTGTTATCCCGAACTCACGTAAAACAATTTACTCAATAATCTAACACCCATGAAACAACTCTTCCTTATCGTCTTTATTTATATTGCCTGTGCACAAGTGACTACCGTATTCGCTCAGAATAGTATCATCGACTCCACCGGCAAAAAAACGCTCGAATGGACGCTCATGCTCTCCGGCGGACTGAATTTCAATCAGCATCAGGCGAATTTTACGGGCATGCCGGGCGTGCCGAGTTGCTGTCCGCAATACTCAGACGGCAGCGGCAATGCCCCCTCTTTCGGTGCGGCGTTTTCACTTCCCGTCGGTCGCTCGCTCCTTGCCGAAATGCATATTGGGCTCGAAATGCTCAACGGCACGATGACCGCGCAGCAAACGCAGATAATTGATAATAATGGAGTAGCGACAGGATTATTCGAACATAAAATCGACACCCGTATCAGCATGCTCACCTTCGAACCGATGGCAAAATATTTGCTCTGGAATTCGCTCGCCGTGCATGGCGGACTCAGCATCGGCACTCTCCTGCGAGCTACGTATTCCCAAAGCGAAACCCTGCTCGCGCCCTCGGATATTACCTTTGAAAATGACAGCCGCGTTCGCAATAAACGCGACGGCACAATCGCCCAAACATCGACGCTGCAAGCGGGACTGACTGCCGGACTAAGCTATGATTTTCCGATTAATGCAGAAGGTTCACTCGCCGTAACTCCCCAATTATTCTACACCTTCGGCCTGACAAATATCATTTCGACAAACGATACGTGGAAGATAAATTCTCTCCGCGCCGCGCTTGGCATCACCTATTCCTTTCTCAAAGCGCCGCCGAAACCGTCGGATTTGCCGCTTGAGTCGCCGCAGCAGCAACCGCATATCCCGACGAAGAGATAAGCGTAGGGCAACCGAGCCGCTCGCGAGGAAGCGAGTGGCTGAATCTTCTGAGAGTATCACTTCTTGGTGATGCTCTCAGTGCGTTTTTGGAAGCATATTTTTCGTAACTTTGCCGTGTAATTCCAACCATTTCAGGAGAATACTATGACCTATACGTTGACAATTGCCGAAGCAAAACAAAAACTTGAGGAGCTCATCACCTCACTCGATGGTGGTAATGATGCCATTCTTACGAGTAATGGCGTTCCGATGGCAAAAATTTTACCGATTACTCTCCCCGATTCGTACTTGCAAATCGAAAGTACCGACCATTCAAAAACACTCCATACAATGCAAAGCGAGGATTCACTCCAAGAACCACCGGTACAATTAGTTCGTAAAGCCGGAAGTTCAGAAGGACTTATCATTTACATGGCTGATGATTTTGACGCCCCGCTTGATGAATTTAAGGACTATGGTAAATGAACTATTTACTCGATACTCACACGTTCCTTTGGTTCATAGAGAATAATAAAAATCTTCCCGATAGTACTCGTTCATTAATCCAAACCACCCAAGACAATGTGTATGTCAGTATAGTAACACCTTGGGAAATAGCTATTAAGACCAGTATAGGCAAGCTTTCTCTCAGCAAACCAATCGAAGCACTTTTTCCATCGGAAATGACTATAAATAGTTTCATACTTTTACCTATCAGCTATTCGCATAGTATTGAACTTGTCAATTTACCATTCCATCATCATGATCCATTTGATAGAATGCTTATTGCTCAAGCGATGAATGAATCTCTCTCCATAATATCCCGTGACACCTCGTTTGATGACTATGGGATTCATAGAATCTGGTAAGACTATTCTTGAGCGGCTCGCCAAGTAGCGAGGGGCTCGGGGGATTTCTTCTGAGAGTATCACTTCTTGGTGATGCTCTCAGTGCGTTTGTTGGGATACTCTAAACCCCTCAAGTAATAAAAAACCTACCGACGAGCGCTACAACTCGCCTGCCATTTCAACTTCATAATTTTAAAGAAGATACCAAAAAAAAACACGCAGAGAACGTGCATTATCCTGCACTTTTTCTCTGCGTGTCTTGCTCCAAAAGCTATGTCTGCCTGCGGCTTACACCGCTACATCGACCTGCCCCATTTCCTTGCCTTGCCAGCGAAGGATGACTTTCATTTTGGCCTGTCCGGGTGTCGTCGTCGTGATACGCTTGCGGATACCGTCGAGCAGGAGAATTGCCTTGCCCTCGGTTAAACTGGTCATCGGATTAGGAGTTCCGTCGGTGACTAAGTCCACGACAACAACAGGCGGCATCGACCGGTCAAACTCAAAAAGCGAGTATGCCGAGATCCGGAAGTCGTCAGTTTGCCCGCCGTATTTAAAGTCGAAGATGATGTTTTTTCCGTCAAATTGAGGATTCTCAAGGTACATCATCGGGTATGAGCTCACCGGCACACCTGTCGCCGGCGTGTCCTGGATATCAATTGTCGCGAGGATCGGATCGGTCGGCACAGCTACTTTCAGCACCATTTTCGACTCGGCAAATGTTGAAAGCGATGTCCAGATCGTAAGCGTCGTGCCATAATCACTATACTCGAAACGCCCTGTATTGCGCAGGAAATCGACATAGCGGTTAGCGACGTCCTGATTCTGACATGCCATCTTGGTAAGTGCTATATTATCAAGCTTCATGGATTGATAGTCGGCGCTGAAGGTGAGGTCTGCTGTGCCTTTGTTGCAGTCGGCAAGGATTGTCGCCGAACCCTTCCCCTGAGCGCTCGGATAGAAGGTAATCGTGCAGTTTTGGGCATTCTTCTGCACTTCTTCGATACCTGCATTTACGTAGGAATAGAGCGTATAGGTATGTCCTGCGAGCTGCTTGACATGCAGGTCGAGTTCATCGCCGGGATTACCGCCGGTACCCGTAAGGGGAGCAAAGACAAGCGTACGGCTCGTGATTTCAGGAATCGATACTTCGGGTGTGTAACTGATGCGGAGTTCTTTGTCGGTAGCCGTATAAGCAGCTGCCCCGCGTAGTCCCATCAAATATTCAGCATCCGGTAGTCCATTCCCACAGAAGGCCTCTGTCGAAAAAATATCACTGAATTTGATCTCACCGGGCTTACTGCTTCGCAGACTTGCACCGTAACTATTGCAAATATTCATACCGCTGACATGTGTTGGCGATTCGAAACCAAGTGTTATAAGATGTTCTTTGGCAATAGGTTGCACTAAACGTTGGTCTCCGGGCAGATGTTGATCACTGAGTGACGTACTTTCAATTGCCGTAAGCTGCCATTTGGTGCCCACTAATTTCTCAATCGGATATGTGTTTTTCGTGGTATCGACCGGATTACCACCACCGCCATTGCCCTTATCCCATGGATCGATTCCCATTTCGCGGCAAGATTGCACCGTGAGACAGGCAATAAGCGCAAGAGCGAGGAGAGAAAGCTTGCGTTTCATAGATGTACCTTTCTGATTATTATTTAGAAAAATGATGATATAAGTATTTTTAGTTACTGTATGTTAGAGAATTACCGGAATTGACTTCAATACCTGCCCATTCCAGCGGAGTTGAACAGTGAGCGCTGTTTTGCCCGGACTTGCAATCAAGATTCTCGCGCGGATTGCATTCAGCGAGAGATGCGCTTCGCCGCTGGTGATACTGCTGAATGGATTCATCGACCCGTCCGAGACGAGATCGACGAACACAACCGGCGGGTTGCTTTTGCCCAAGTCAAAAAGCGAGTATGCTGACAATCGGTAATCTGCTGTTTTGCCATTGTACTGATAATTAATCTTGATATTTTGTCCGTCAAAGACTGCATCGGTGAGCGTGAAGGACGGATACGATCCCACAGGCACGCCACTTGCCGGAGTCTGAAGTATATCTAATCCTGAATAGTCCACGAGCACCATTTTTGACTCACCAATAGTCGTCAGCGACGACCATAACGTGAGGGTCGAACCATACACACTGTATCTGTACTCAAAATGACCGACATTTCGTAAAAATTCGACAAAACGGTCGGCGGTGAGCTGATTCTGACAAGCCATTTTGCTAAGTCCAATATTATCAAGCTTCATGCTTTCATAATCGGCGCTGAAGGAGAGGTCGGCAGTGCCTTTGTTACAGTCGGCAAGGATTGCAGCCGAACCTTTACCGGTGGCGGTTGGATTGAAGGTAATCATGCAGTTTTGTGCGTTTGTCTGTACATCTTCTATGCCTGCATTCACAAAGGAATAGAGCGTAAAGGTATGCCCTGCAAGCTGCTTGATGCGGAGGTCGAGTTCACCGTCATTGCTTGTGACAGGAACAAAGACTAATGTTTTACTTATTCCATAACCTAAATGACCCGGAGAATAAGTAATTCTCAATTCTTTATCAGTTGTTTTATATGTCTGTGCAGAGTATAATACATTGGTATATTCATCATAAAGTCCATTTTCAGGACAATATACCTCGGTGTAAGCTCCTCCAACAAATTTAACTTCTCCGGCTTTATCACTTTTTACACTTGCACCGTAACTATTACAAATAAGAATTCCACTTACCTGAGTAAGTGATTCAAAATTAAGGGTTATTTGCTTGCCTTTCGGAACATACATTGTACTGCTCGTACCATCACGTTCGATAGACACAAGCTGCCATTTAGTACCAACTAATTTTTCCATCGACAATGTCGTATTCGTGCCGCCATTGCCCTTGTCCCATGGGTTAATTCCCATCTCGCGGCATGATTGCACCGTAAGACAGGCAATGAGCGCGAGTGCGAGGAGAGAAAGCTTGCGTTTCATAGATGTACCTTTTTGATTATTATTTAGAAAAATGATGACATAAGTATCTGATAATACAACATATTATACAGACATGAATAAGTAAGTAACGGATTTATAACAACACTGTCATTCTGAACCCTTCTTAGGGTGAAGAATCGAAACTTGCTGTATGGAAATGCTATTAAGACATCATCAAGTTTCGATTCTTCGGTCGAAGACTCCCTCAGAATGACATAGTTTTGAATCAATTATGCTATTAGAGAATTACCGGAATTGACCTCAATACCTGCCCATTCCAGCGGAGTTGAACAGTGAGCGCTGTTTTGCCCGGACTTGCAATCAAGATTCTCGCGCGGATTGCATTCAGCGAGAGATGCGCTTCGCCGCTGGTGATACTGCTGAATGGATTCATCGACCCGTCCGAGACGAGATCGACGAACACAACCGGCGGGTTGCTTTTGCCCAAGTCAAAAAGCGAGTATGCTGACAATCGGTAATCTGCTGTTTTGCCATTGTACTGATAATTAATCTTGATATTTTGTCCGTCAAAGACTGCATCGGTGAGCGTGAAGGACGGATACGATCCCACAGGCACGCCACTTGCCGGAGTCTCAAGTATATCAATGAGTTCCTGCGGGAATGGATCTGGTCCGGGATAGAGCTTGAGCACCATTTTCGACTCGGCGAAGGTCGTGAGCGACGTCCATATCGTGAGCGTCGTACCATAATCGCTGTACTCAAAGTGTCCGGTATTCCGCAGGAAATCGACAAAACGGTCGGCGGTGAGCTGATTCTGACAAGCCATTTTGCTAAGTCCAATATTATCAAGCTTCATGCTTTGATAGTCGGCGCTGAACGAAAGATCAGCGGTGCCTTTGTTGCAGTCGGCAAGGATAGCAGCCGAACCTTTTCCCGACGCCGAAGGTGCAAAAGCGATGAGGCAGTTTTGGGAATTTGTCATCACTTCTTCGACACCGGCATTGACAAACGAATAGAGCATAAAGGTCTGTCCTGCAAGCTGTTTGACGCGGAGGTCGAGTTCGCCGCCCGAACCGTCATTCCCGGTGAGGGGAGCATAGACCAGTGTACAGGTGCCGCCATTAGCGACCGGCACTTCTGATTGATAATTGATGCGAAGTTCTTTGTCTGTAGCAACATACGTCGTTGCATTGTTCAGGGCGAGCAAGTATTCTGCATCCACGAATCCATTACCGCACAGTGCTTCGGTGGAAATAATTTCCGTAAATCTTATCAGCCCTTCCGGCGTGCCGCTCACCGTTGCACCGTAGGTATTACAGAGGTTGGTGCCGCTGACATGCCCAGGGATATCGAAGGTTAATGACAGAAACTGTTCTTTCGGCAGCGTGACAACATCCCGTTTATTATTTTTCTCAATAGACATAAGTCGCCATTTGGTATGGAGTAACTTATCGAGCGTGAGTGTTTTGGCGGTGGTGTCCGTCGTGCCGCCTTTATCCTTGTCCCATGGGTCAAGTCCCATTTCCTTGCAAGATTGCAACGATAGACAAGCTATAAGAGTAAGAGCGAGTAGAGTGAGTCGCTTTTTCATAGAACTTCCTTTGTAAATTATTTATTTTTATACTTGTTATTAAAATTTAACTTCCACAGAATACAGACACCCCAGCGAACGTAAACTATACCACTCTGCAGAATTTTGGTACAGAAACGTGCTGCCTTCTATGCCCGCTGACAGTGCAATGCGTCTATCCGGCTGCCAGCAGAGACCTGCGAGCAGACGACCGGACGGACCCGACATCGAGCCGCCGAGCGTAACTTGTGCATACGGTGTGATTTCATAATACGTTAGATCGCTGAATTGCTGTCTGTAGAATGCTCCCGCCCAGTCAATCGAGGTGTGGAGCGTGGACTTTTCATTCTTACCGTTTTCAAACGTAAAATACCGCATCGCCTGACGTCCACCTTCGACGCCGAGGCGAATATCCTTACTCACTTCATACCCGACAGAGAGTGCTATGTTGTTGAATTCATTGCTTATTGCCGTTGACGCTGCCGACGGGAAGGATGATAAATCCATCAAGCCGCGCATCGACACCGTAATAGGTAACCTCGTCTCAGACGCCGGTGCAAGCGTCGTCACGGACGGAATGAAGGATGGTTGTGCTTGAGAAGAAAGCTGCGGGATTTCACGTTCACCCTGCGCATCCTTCATAGGTGCAACCTGTAGTTGTGGGTATGTGGAATTATCTACACCTTCAACTCCATTGTGATATTCCTGCGCTGTAAAGTGCGGTGCCGCATCGCGTTCCCCACGGAGATGTGCACCGTTGGTAGGAGCATGTATTGTCTCGGCACTTGCGCGCATCATCTTATTTACCAATCCATTAGCTTCATTTGAATTTTCACGGTGCAGTGGCGCTTGGCTCAGTAATGCACCCGATTGTACCTCTTCGCGCATCACCGATACTGCCGCGTTTCCTGCATGAGAATCGACGGTGGCGGTCGTCGGTGATGGCACATTTCCCCAGAAATACACGGCACTGAGCGCTGCGCCGCCGAGCGCAAAAAGTGCAGGCAGGGCCAGTGATTTGAGCCCCATATAGACCTTTCCGGCAAACGTGGCGACTGTCGTTGAGGCGCCGCTGCCTGCTGCGCCCGGAAGCGCAAAACCCGCTTTTTGAAAAAGTGCAGCCGTTGTTTCCGGTGGCACTGCCAGGGCTGAACAGTCCTTTTCGAGGGTCGAACGGATAAGAATTGCTTCCTGCAACTCCTGTTGTAGTTCGGGGTTACCTGCGAGTGTATTGAAGAGCATCTCTTCCTGTTCGGCGTTTGTCTCGCCGTCAACGAATAGATACACGAGCTCGGATAGGGGCGAATTTGGTTCGGCTGTCATTTTATTGCTCCATCTCTTGAATATAAGGCGAGAGAATTTCCCGCAATTTCTTTTTTCCGCGAACGATCCAATTTCTGACGGTCGATACCGGTACATCGGTCGCTTCGCTAATTTCCTGATAACTCATTCCGTTATATGCCTGTAGCACGATTGCCTCCTTGTGGTCATCGGGCAATGCGTCGAGCGCAGCTACGAGCAAATGGCGGAGTTCTTTTGACTCCAATGATGTATCATGCGTCGGTATTTCCATACTATCAAAGGAGATGGTGTGGTTTTGCTTTTTCCGCGCATCAAAACACAAATTCCGGGCAACGCGGAGTAAAAATCCCGCGATATTACTCATCTCGACGCGTGAGTCGGCGGCTTTCAGCAGGCGCATGAACGTATCCTGCAGTACATCGCTCGCCATTTCATCATGCCCGCAAATCCGGCGGCAGTATTGATACAGGCGCTGCGAGTGACGCTGATACAGTTCTGTAAATGCTGATTCCTTCTCGGCTTTAGCGCCAAAAAGCATCGCATAGAGCTGTTCGTCGGATTTATGAGAATTTTTGTGTGTCATTCGTTTGGATGTCTATTTTCTACCGCAATGACTTTTGGGGCGGAGTTCTTGTTTCACTTGGGTGATAAATTAACATTTTAATTCTTCCGAGCCCCTCGTTTCTTAACGAGCGGCTCGGTGAACACATCTGCCCAGCGGCGCGCCTCAACCGAGCCGCTCGCCAAGAAGCGAGGGGCTCGGGAGAAATATTCTTTGGCTGTGTTGAAAATTCCACGTAAGTTGTATAAGTAGCATCCGGTTTTGGTGGAAGTATTCGCCCTGTTATCCTCTCTCAACACTCCTTTTATTCTAACAGCATTCCATCGGCTCACGGCGACATGGAGATAGATTATTTCACAACAACACTCACAATCATTCTATTTTTATCAAAGGTTTATGTATGAAAACTGCTTTATTACTTGTTGTGGCACTTATACTTGCTGCAAATAGTACGTACGCTGCACCGGTAGCAGACAGTTGTCTCAAATTAGTTGGATGGCCATACGGAAGTGGAATTGGTGATCCTCCGCCGGGCTGGAATAAGGATTCAGTAAAGGTTGATGAATGCCCAAACTCTCCAACCTTTGGCCTACTTTTTGGTAAAAAAGGATTTAGGCTGGCTTTTCAGTCAAATTTTTATCCATTTGATCATATTTTAGATTCTAATGAAATCAAGAGTGTCAGTGAAATAGATTCAGCCCACTTGGGACTTCTCAATAGATTTCTTGGTTTGCAAGATACCTTTGGTTTGATTTATTTTCAGGGCAATCCGGGCAAGTCATCGGATTCAATAGAATATGCCGATCCTACAATACGTATGTTTTTTGCCGATTATCAGGATATAAGTTATATAAAGGAACATTTTAAAACTACAATAGATTCACTTTATGACATAATGTTTTTATCATATCCTGTTATACCTGCAAGTGTAACGGATGATGAGTTGCTTCAGAATTCGATACAATTATCCCCTAATCCTGTAAAAAATGTCTTACTTATCAAGAATCCATTCACAGCAAAAGAGAATGATAGAATGGAGCTGTTTTCCGTAGATGGAAAAAGAATACTCGAAACTGCTTATCAGGAAAAGATCGATGTTTCCATGCTCCACAGCGGCAGCTACTTCCTTAGAATTAATCACCAAACTATTAAATTTATCAAAGAGTAAGCACGACATTCACCCTCCGTTTCTGTGCGCCAATATACCCGTAACGCTCCCCAAAAACACAATAGCCCATGAGAAAAAACCTCATGGGCTATTGTCATAATTGCGCCCGTTGCGCCTCTTGCGTTAAAACCGCGTCGGAAAATCACCGCAGCGCATCTTCCAGCGCTGTCCGTGCATCGGTCTTTTCATCACGGTATTTCACAATCAGCGGTGTGGCTACCGATATGCCGTGCGCTGCGCCAAAGACAGAATTTACGGTGCGGGCACCCGGTATGACGACTGCATTTTCAGGGATTTCGAGGGGAGAGTTGGGTGAGGAACGTAGGATTTGTTCATTCACCATATCATAGACTGCCGTGGATGCATTGAGAATTACACCCGAACCAAGGACAGCCCGCCGACGAACAATCACGCCTTCATACACGCCGCAGTTGCCACCGACCATCACGTCATCTTCGATAATTACAGGACGCGCTCCCGCCGGTTCAAGCACGCCACCGATTTGCGCAGCCGCGCTAAGGTGTACTCGTTTACCGATTTGCGCGCAGGTGCCGACGAGGGCGTGGGAGTCCACCATCGTACCTTCGTCGATGTACGAACCAATATTTATGTACGACGGCGGCATGCAAATTACCCCTTTTGCCACATAGCATCCGGTGCGGATGGCAGTGCCGCCGGGCACGATACGAATACCATCGTCGAGCGAGACAGGGCGGAGACCGATGGTGTGTTTATCAAAAAACGGGAAGCCGCCGCGGGAGACATCCGTCATTCTGCCCACGCGGAAGCAGAGTAAAATTCCCTGCTTTACCCAGGCATTGACCCGCCAGTTTCCATCTTCATCCGGTTCGGCAGCGCGGATTTCGCCCCGATTCAGGGCGTCCAAAAATTCACTGAGTAATTCCTCGATACTTCCTTGCTGGAGTTCTTCGGAGGAAAGGGCGAGGGCTGTTTCTGTTTGTTGCTGGAGAATATGAGCCATAGAAGTAATTTATATATAATGGGTTATTGATTGATCAGCAGGTAAGAGAATTTAAACGGTATCTTCCTGTTATAATGCAGACGCTTAACCCACCCCTAAATCCCCTCCCGAGAGGAGACTTTGACTGGTAAGTATATTAATTTAAAACATTTACCATCTCTTAAGCGAGGTAAGAGTGTGGGTTCTTGATGTTTGTAAGCCACATGTGTCATTACTTTATGATGGGGTGGGTTTCAGTCAATTCGGAACACAGAATGACAATTTTTACAACCTATTTTTGTATCATTCCTCGGTTACTGCGAACGCAATTCGCACTACGGTCAAGATTCTATTTTCCACAAAAACAGTACAAACCTCCACCCTATCACTCTATCATCATCGCTTTCGCCTCGCGGAGCGTGCCTGCCTCAAGTACCAAGAAATACACGCCTTGCGGGAGTCCGTCCGCCATAAATGTTGCCTGATACACGCCAGGATTATGGGGCGTGTTGAGCACCGTGCGCACGACTTGACCGAGAGAATTAAGAATCGTAATTTTCACCGGTGTTTGCTCGACGGTGGCGTATTCGATGGTCGCTGACTGCGATAATGGATTCGGGAAGACCGATCGGAGTGCTGAGGTGAAGAGCTGTACGTTCAAGGTTGTAATTTCGCAACCATACGCCAGCAAACGAATTGTATCATTTCCTGCGGCCGAGGGTGCGATGCACCGGTCTCCTACCGTCACGCTTGTCAGGCGCACGACGGGCGTAAGCGTGGTGCCGACGACAGTTTTATACCGCACCTGCGCGAGTGGATTTTGGAGAAGTGGATTGCAATTCGAGAGAGAAATGACTGTTTTACCGGGAGATTTTTGTTGGGTAAATGTACACTGTCCGGCGAGCACGGTATCAAATTCCAGCGTCGTTTGCTCATGTTCGAGCGTGAAGGTCACTTGTTTATTGGTGGAATTGTTGAGCACATTGATGCTATCGACCTCCACATTCACCGTACGCGTAACTCCTGCTCTTGCTGTGTCTTGCGCGGGCGAGGAGAGGGCAATTTTCAGTGGAATTGCCTGCACGATGAACCGAAAACTCGCCGAGTCCTGCTTGCCGCATTGATCGCTCACACGCAGCATAGAGGAATAGACGCCACCGCCATTTCCGGCAAAATTCATCGCAACGACGGCTGAGTCTCCGCCTTTAATGACGGCAGTGGAAGGAGTTACCGAGAATTTTCCGCCACCGCCGGAGAAGGCAAGCGTGGCTGTGACATTACTTCTATTATGGAGTGTGAGACGTGATGTAGCGGAGTCCTGCTGGCAAATTGATGTATCTTTCGGAGGTGCGAAGGCAATCACCGGGCGTCCGACGCGAATGCTAATCGTAGAACTATGCGCAGTGCCGCATTGATCTAGCGCGGTAATATCGGTTGAATAGACGCCGTCGGTTGCCTGCCCGCGGAATCGCACAAGGAGCGCTGCCGAGTCGTTAGCAGGTACCGTTGCCGTATCGGAGAGCACGAGGAAATTCGGGTTCGTGGCCGTAATCGAGAGTTTTTGGGTAATAATCGCCGAATTTTTGATGGTCATTTGTGCAGTAATCGAATCCTGCGGACAAATAATGAGCATATCAGCCGGCGGCACAAGCGTAATGGACTTCGAGTCGAGAACAATCACCGTCACGGAGTCGGTATTCGTACAGCCGCTTGTATCGACAATCGTCACAAAATACGTGATGGTCGATGGCGGCTTGGCGGTGGGATTGGGGATCGTATCGCTGCTAAGTCCGGTAATTGGCGACCATTTATAGCTACGAATAGAGTCGGTGGTCTTGATACGTATCTGCGCCGTCGAGTCCGGACAGATCACAATATCCTTGCCTGCTTCGAGTGTCGGCACCGGACGCACATGCACGTGTATGCTGCCGATACCGATACAGCCGCTGAGGTCAGTCACGTCGAGGCGGTAGAGTCCGCTGTCGGCGGCGGTGATACGCGGAGTCACGGCACCGGGGATGATACTGTCATTGCGGAACCACTGATAGGTTTTGTAGAATTTATCTTCCGCTTCAATATTCACGCTCCCTCCGCCGCAGAAGGAAAGTGGTCCGTCGGCAATTAACCGCGGGGAAAGCGGGAGAATACCGACTTGAATTTTCGTCAGGAAGGCATCCTGCCCACCGGCGTGTGCATCGCCAGCGGTACGCGGATAATTCGCCGAATGCGTTTGTCCGGTCATATACGTCGCGCCGGTCGAATCGACGAAAATTGCCATTGCATAGTCGTCTTCCGAACCTCCGATAAAGGTCGAGTAGGTGACGATTGAGCCTGTAGAGTTGAACTTCGTGATAAAGCAATCGGAGAAGGTGTCCTGCCCTGCTGCATGAAATACCGTATCAATGGCATTACTTGTCGTCGGGAATTTCGGTGAATATGTGCGTCCGGTGACATATGCAGCCCCGCAGGCGTCGATAGCAATTCCATTGCCCTCATCGTAGCCGGCACCACCTAGAAATGTCGAGTATTCAAAACGGCTGCCTATTTGATTCAACTTGAGAACAAATGCATCGTAATTACCATTGAATGTAGTATCATACGCAAGTGGCGTAGCGGTTGTCAGAAATGACGCCGAGCTGGTAAAGCCGGTCACATACGCGAATCCTCCCAAGTCCACCGCGATACTCGTCCCACGGTCATCACCGGTTTTATCCCCTTGTCCACCCAAAATTGTGGAATACAACAGCGTATCCAAGCGCGGCGAGAATTTCGTCACGAAGCAGTCGAAGCTGCCCTGATGCGCTCTCTGTATTGCCTGCGGAGTCGTCGGAAAGGTGAGATTCTGCGAGATTGTTTCGCCGGTACAATAGATTGCGCCCAGTACATCCATCGTTACAGCGCGCACATAATCATCGCCGTCACCGCCGAGGAGAGTCGAATAGAGCATTTTACCGGATGCGTCTAATTTCATCACATAGCCGTCGAGCGCGCCACCGGCGGCGGTCGTCTGAAAGGCACCTGCCGTGATGGGGAAGTCACTTTTGGAATTGATAATTGCCGTGTAACCGCAGAACACTGCTTCACCTGCAGGGTTAATAACAATAGAGTTACTGAAGTCATCATTGCGTCCGCCGATGAGGGTCGAATAGATAAAACCTGAACCGTCGGGTTTTAGTTTAATGACAAATGCATCCGAGCCCGCATCGAGATTTTTGACTTTCGAGCCATCGGTCGTCGGGAAATCTTTGGAGGAGGTGAATCCGGTAATAAAGGCATGACCATTGTAATCGACGGCAATTCCGGTGCTTACATCGGTACCATTGTCACCGCCGACATAGGTTGAATAGACGAGCCCGGTACCTGACGGTGTGAATTTTGAAATAAACGAATCCTTGCTGGACGATGATTTTTTGTACGCACCCGGAGTCGTCGGGAAATTCGGCGAAGTGGTTTCGCCGGTGATATAGGCGGATTTATTGGTATCGACCGTTATGGCCTTCGACATGTCGTCCTGATTCCCGCCTAAAAACGTCGAGAAGACCGGCGGGTCGATGACAAGCTCGTAGTCTGCATTATACTTCCCTACTGCAAATCCTATCATATTATCGACTTCCGAGATCGAGTAGGTACACTCGACGAGTGTTTTGTGGCCATTCACCATCTGATACGCCACCGGCTTGCCCATAATAAGCGCGCCGATTTGAGTAGCAATGTTCACATCACCCGTCGCCGAAAGTGACACTCCGCTTGCCCCGCGAAGCTGCAATCGAACTGCCGACACATCCGATTTCGGCGCGCAGAGCACATCATAGCGAAATACTCCGTTCTGCGCATACAGTCTGGTACTAATACCGGGATATACTTCTTCCATCACCACAGAGGCATACCGGCGGACATTTTGCGCCCACTGTGCCGGATTATTCCCGATAAGATAATGATTCACTCCTTCGAGCTCATTCTCTGCCTTCAGGTGTGCGGGCTGTGCGCCGGCAAAATTCATTGAGACGACCTGCCCGACCGTGCCGCCATCCTGTGATGAAGTCGTGCGTAGAAATTTATTCTGCTTTTGTGCTGAATTCTGCACTGCCGGCGAACCGGCATCCATCACCAATCCCGTCGGCGTCACCCACATTGTTATCCCGGGAAATTGTGCCATATAGCCGGCGGCGCTGCTCCATTGACCTTTGTTTTCCACAAAAGCCGAGCGCTGCACATGGCGTTCGAACGAATGAACATCGTTGAGCTTCTGCGCCGTGCCGGAAGCAAAAAACGCAAAGAACAGCCCTGCCAGAATGGGCGTAAGAGTTTGAATTTTCATTATTGAAGTGAATTGAGGAATGAGAATCTCCCGCACTACTGCAAGCGCAAAAATACCACGACTTCGGCTCACAGTCAAACTTTTCTCAGATTTGCTCCCCTGCCGGTATTCCGGGAACAGCTGCCGGATCTTCCTTCTCCTATGCATGTACCCGCCGCCGCCGCGGTGAGGACTCGAACGTCCTATTCATACAAAAAGCCACTTTGCTGATTCAAAGTGGCTTTTATATGTACTGATCTGATTGGTAGAATTAGTAGTTAAACTGTGCCTGCAATCTCAGGAAATTCCCTTTTTGATTGTTGCTGATCTTCGCGGCATCGCTTGTAGTACGTTCACTCATCGCATAGGCGGCGGTGAGTTCAAACGAAGAGAATACTTGCCATTCCATACCTATTTCGAGCTCTTTCATGTCATAATAACGAGCATCGAGTTCTTGCTTTTTCCCGCCTTTATAATACTGCACCCGTGCATATGGCAGAAAATGCTGTCCTGCGACATCAAGCTTGTAGTACAATGTGGCGAATCCGCCTTCCAATCCCGATGACTCGATGCGATTTTTCTCGGTTGTATCCTTGGCAGCCATGAAGCGCGGACCATGTCCCCAGTTATATTCGGCAAGCAGGCCGATGGGCTTTGGAGCCAGAGAAATTGATACCGCCATCCGTTCATCGAGATATTCGGCACTTTTGACGACTCCGGTTGTTGCTGAAAGTGGAGCAATTTTGCCGGTGTATGCCTGAATACCGGGCTCGAGAATCTGATCTCCAAGCTCAACAGGATACGAGAGCCGTGCTACTACATGGGGGTCGTTATTTCCTTCGGGTTTATTGGCTGTCTGTCCATTATAGACACCAAAGCCGAAAACACCATAATCGCCACTTCCCTTTAACCCCTTGCTTATCAAGTCGCTGTAGAGTTTTCTGGTTGCTGCCGGCGCCCAATAAAAGAGCACGCCGAGGTCACGTTCATTCGGCAGAGCGCTGTTGGTCCCGTCAGCACGGTCAAGCGGCAGGCGATTCTGACTGGACTGTAAATTTTCGTATCCAAAGGGGATTTTGCTTTGTCCGACGCGAAAGCGGAACTCCCGCAAGCTGTCGATAGAAAGATCGAAATAGGCATCCCGTAATTGAGCAAAATGCAAATCGCCGGATGTTGATGCGAAATCGGGCTGAATATATATAAATACATTATCCGACACCTGACCGCTAAACACAAGGCGTGCTCGACGAATAAAAAATCCACCGTTTTCGCCGATGGAGCGATCGCATTGCTCGCATTTGAGACTCGGATTCGTCTCAAGCAGGCGATTATACCGGACCTGCGTGTATCCGCGTAATGAGATTTTCTCAAACCATTTTTTCTCCGGCTGTTTTTGCTCGGATGCTTGCTGAGAATATGAAGGAACCGACAAGATAACTGCACATAACAATAACGTCACAATACGCATACTACTCCTGGATTTTTCCGTAAAAAAAATATCAATGCTTGCTTCGGCATTTCCGAATTTGTGCAGCAATTGATTGTAATTACTTCAAAATTATCAAAAGGACTGATTGTAACTGCCGTAAAACCTCATTGTTACGAAATGGTAACATTAAATTGCCTTGAATCGGCGCTGTTTTGAAAGCATTAACAAAAAGATAACTTGCATAATACTGCGGTAACATTGCAATCGCGCCTTGACCTGATACAATACGGCAGCACCATACCTTCAACGCGTAGAATAACACCCTCATTCACACTGTTTTTTTGCCTGAAGAGAGGTAGGAAAAGCATATTTTCAGCCGCTGATCCCATGGTAGAATTTCGCACTAGTACCGATTTCAGAATATAACTTTTTGAGTTGACAGACGAGGGGGGGGCACAGGCGAGATTACGTGATACAGCCGGAGGGAGAGGAGAGAGGTAGTAACAGTACGCAGGAAGAGAAATAGCCCGTTGACATCGACCTCTATAGTTTACCATTACCCCGGGGCAAACGATAGCATGGCTGCGGAACTTCTGCAATGAGTGGGGTGTGAGAGTATCTGCACGGCTATCCCCTTGTACACCAATAAATTACCCAGCATACGAACCTCGTGTTTCGAAGATGGATGTTGCGGAGCGTTCCCTGACCACACCGATATTTTCGCCTCATATTACCGCGCTTACTGTACGTGACAGCAGGATTGTGCTACCTGCACCGCAGGTAGCAGGGCAGCATACTCTCCATATACATGAATGATAGTCTTTACGGACCTTTATATACTTATGCAACCATCAAAATAACAATTACTTACATCAGTATCGAAGCCTTGAGAGCCGTAGAGATGGTGTTCCCCCGGGGATTACTGTCCCGGCAGGCGCTTCAGTGAGCTGCTTCTCCACCTCCCCCGGCTCACATCCTGTGCGTCATCGATGGTAAACTGCGCCAGTAAGTCTTGTAATACCATAGTCAATCGTGCTAAGTCATCGGTTGCATGTGCGACCTGTTCGATTGCGCGGTTACTTTCATGGGCAACCATGGAAATATTTTGGATATTCCGTGCGATATCCTCGCTTGTTGTTTCTTGTTCGGCACTTGCGCCTGCGAGTTGTGCGATAATCATCTGCACTTCATCCGAGACGGTTATTATTTCTTTGAGTGAATCGCCTGCTTTATCGGCAAGTTTTTTACCATTTTCCACTTCCCGTGTGCCTAATTCCATTGCTTCTACTGCACCGGCTGTCTCATGCTGAATACGTTTAATCATCGAGCTGATTTGCTTGGTGGCCTCGGCGGTGCGCTCTGCCAGCTTGCGGACTTCATCGGCAACGACAGCGAATCCGCGTCCCTGCTCTCCTGCTCGGGCAGCTTCGATGGCAGCATTGAGCGCCAGAAGGTTCGTCTGGTCGGCAATTTCATTAATCACCTGTATAATTTCACCGATTTCTTCGCTTGAGCGACCCAGTTCATGAACTGTAGTGGATGATTGCTGTACCACGTCAGCGATTTTATTCATTCCTTCAATGGTCTGAATCACGACTTGTCCGCCGTCTTTGGCAGTATCGCCGGCTGTTTTTGCTTTGTGCACTGCCAGAGTCATTGCTCGATTACTCTCGATAATATTCGAGGTCATTTCAATCACCGCTGCCGCTACATTTCCTGCCTGCTCCGATTGCTGTGCCGCCCCGGTGGACATTTCTTCGATACTTGCTGCGATCTCGGCAGTCGAGCTTGCCGTGGTTTCGACGGCTTCGGAGACGCGCTTGACCATGGTGCGTATATTTTCTGCTGCTGTACTGAATCCGTCAAACAGGTGCGTAATTTCATCATCATCCCGCTCGGGCTGCAATCGAACGACCAGATTTCCCTCGGCAAAACTGGTAATTTCCCGCAAAATCGTGTCCACACTGCGCTCGAGATACTCTTCGTTGCTTTTTGATGCTTCTTTCGCCTTGGTTGCCTCGACGACCGCCAGCTCGGCGATCTGCGTTTTTTCCATAGCCACATTTGCAGCCGTGCGAACTGCATCGACCATACCATTAAACGTCGTCGCCAATGTACCGAATTCGTCCTTGGACGTCACATGGACCATACGCGTTAGGTCGCCCTTCGACACAGCTTCGGCTGCACCGGCTATTTCGACAACCGAGAACGTTACTTTTTTGGCAAGTCGAATGGTGATAATACTAAAGAGTAGGAGCACAACAAACGCACCGACGATAGAAAGTACAGCAAAAAAACTCGCCCGCTCGGCATCTGCGTTCTTTTCTGTACTCAATGACTCCAGCACCGGCTCAATATCATGCGCAGATGCTCTGAAAGTATCCGTCAGAACGGCTATTTCCTTGGTAAGATTTACAAACTGTGTGAAATTCTGAGAATAAATCTCGATTTTTTGGAGAATTGTTGTTTTGACGGCGGGAGCAAGTCCTGAAGATTTCACTTTTACCGCCAATACCGAGACGGCCTTTCGGGTTTCATCCACGTATTTATCATCTCCGCGGAGCATGTAGTCCTTTTCATGCCGGCGAATAAGCAATAATGCAGCCGTGAGATCTGTACTTTGCGCTTGTTTAACGAGCCCTTCCACTTCATGGACAGCGTCACGGAGCGAGCCGTAGGCGCCACTTGTCGGTGTGAGTCCCATTTCGACCATTTTGTTTTTTACTGTCGTAAATACATCTCTGTAGGCAGCAAACAGCGTCGAAAGCCGGTGAATATCGCGGTGCTCAATACATCGTGCCGTTGAATCTGCTTTCGTGATACAGGCAATGGCACGAGCAGCATATTCCGGTTTTTTTCTCGCAAAAAAGTCCTTCTCATTCTTGCGTGCTTCGAGAAGACCGATGGTTGTTTTGAACACGTTTTGCTCATCGGTTGTTGCTTTGTGTTTGTAATACGAACTAATACTTACGACCGAAAACAGTGCAAAAATGGCAAGCGAGAGATAGGTAATTTTTTGCCGAAATGACATAATAACCTCCATCTATTATTTAAAAGCCGCATTATTTAAAAAGAAACTGATTTTCTTATGTTGACCGTTGTCTGAAGTGGTGGTGGAACGGAAGAAAACTTTCCATGAATGATGGCATTACGTCACATTTGGTGAGTATTGCAAAGAGGCGCTCCCTCTCAGCTATCGATTCTTGTACACGGATGAAAATGGCACATCAGAGAAGCCATTTCCGGGACTCGGATATGGTCTGAGACTATCGGGATATTGCGTATCACACAAAACCGAGATTGCCATTCGGCGAATTTACAAAATATATTTGTCATTCTCATAAATAGTACATTTATAATTATCTTGCTCTAGTTAATCTGTGAGGCTCCACGGTGTCTTATCACCTAGCTCATACCTCTACAGAGATGTTTTGCCGTATGGCAAGGCATGCACCGGAGGGGCACAGCTTGCATTATCAGGGCAGGTAGTACAGTCCATCCGTCCTCGATTATGCCCTATTTTCGGTTCAAGCGCAGGACGGCACAGCTTCGCGGGCTGAACGGTATGCCGGACCTCACGTTCGTGGCAGAATGGCAACCTATTGGTTCATTTCATCGACTTGTTATGAAATGATAACACTCTATTCGACGTTAGGCACCTCCCGAGAGCATGCATTAACAAAATGATAATTTTGAAATGTGGAATTTTTTCTCATGTTACGGAATGGTAATTTTGATTTTTTAGCCAAAAGGGTGATTTTTGCGTTCAACAAGTGTATATTTTTAATGAATATGAAAGATTCTCTATGAAATTAAAAGCAATGCTTTTGCTCCTTTGCGGCTGTTTATTTGCCTTTGTACCCGCCGGCAAGACAGTGACAATCAAAGGTTCGGACACGATGGTAATTTTAGCCCAAAAATGGACGGAAGTCTATCCGGATAAAAGCGTTCAATTCCAGGTCACCGGTGGTGGCTCCGGTACCGGTATCGCAGCCCTCATCAACGGAACGACCGATATCTGTACCTCCAGCCGACCGATGAAGCCCGCCGAAGTCGATCAATTAAAAGCGAAATACAACTCCAACGGCCTCGAAATCAAAGTAGCACGCGACGGCCTCAGCGTCTATGTCAACAAAAGCAACCCCGTGAAGAAGCTCACCATTGAGCAGGTTCGGAATATCTATACCGGCAAAATCAAGAACTGGAAAGAAGTCGGCGGACCGGACAAAAAAATCCTCCTCTACAGCCGTGAAAATAATTCCGGCACCTATGAATTCTTCAAAGAACACGTGTTATTAAAGCAGGATTTCGACCCGGCAGCACAAAACATGCCCGGTACGGCAGCCGTCGTTAATGCCATTGCAAAAGATAAATTCGGGATCGGATTTGGTGGCGCAGCATACGCTAAGGATGTTAAAGACATAGCACTTGCTGAAAAAGAAGGTGGCGAATATGTTATGCCGACCGAGGAAAACATCCTTTCCGGCAAATATCCCGTCTCCCGCTTCCTGTATTTCTACCTCCGCGAGCGTCCGCAAAACGAAATGAAGAAGTTCGTCGATTGGGTGCTGAGCAAAGAAGGACAGAAAGTAGTCAAGGAAGTCGGCTACTTCCCGCTAAAGAAATAAGAGAATTTAATTTGCGAGTTTCAGTAGAAACAGCGAATTTTGAATTGTAGAAACCTCTCAGGTTTCCTTTGTGAACCCTGGGAGGTTTTATTTTTTTGCAGTAAATGAGGCAATGTATGGCATCTGAACTACCTTCTACACTGACAAAACGTACAAGACGATGGGGAGAATGGCTGGCTGAGACTGCTATTAAAGTAGTAGCCGGTACATCAGTGCTGCTTATTTTCCTGATTTTTATTTTCGTGTTCAGAGAGGCAGCAGGCCTCTTCTCCGGCAAAACCATCGAGTCCGAAAAAGCACGTCCGGCCGCAAGTGCCACCTCCGACAGCAAGCCCGAAGAATACAACCCCGACGCTACCGAGAGCGATAGCGCTGCACCGGCTCAAAGTGCTCAAAGCGGATCGCCGGAAGTCTATAATCCTGAAGTAGAAGAAATAAAAAAGCCGGTTGAATCCGCCGCACCGTCACCCAACGATGTACCTGCCGAGAAGCGAACGATCTGGGAAAATCTCATGAGTGATGTCTGGCAGCCGGTGGGTGAAGAACCCAAATTCGGCATGCAGTCGCTCTTTATCGGTACCGCCAAAGCGACCTTTATTGCCGTTCTTATCGGCGCACCACTTGGCATTTTAGCGGCCGTCTATTCTGCATTTTTTGCGAAAAAATGGCTCCGGGAAATCATCAAGCCCACCGTCGAAATCCTTGCCGGTTTCCCCTCGGTCGTCGTCGGTTTTTTCTGCCTGATGATCGTCGCAAGTCTCATGCAATCCCTCTTCGGTACCGAATACCGCCTCAATGCCCTCGTCGGCGGCTTCGGTCTCGCAGTCGCAATTATCCCCATTATCTTTACCATTACCGACGACGCGCTGACAAGCGTCCCGAAATCCTACCGCGAAGCATCGCTCGCCCTCGGAGCTACGGAATGGGAAACGGCCTTTAAAGTCATGCTTCCGGCCGCGCTTCCGGGCGTCTTTGCAGCCGTCCTGCTTGGTATCGGACGCGCTTTCGGCGAGACGATGATCGCGCTCATGGCGACAGGGAATGCAGCGATTGTATCGGCATCGTTTACCGAACCCGTCCGCACACTCGCTGCGACAATCGGCGCCGAAATGGGTGAGGTTATTTGGGGTTCGCTCCACTATAACATTTTATTTTTCTTAGGAATTGTACTCTTTATCATTAGCTTCTGCATCAATCTTGTGACGGAATTATTTGTCAAAAAGCGCTTAACGAAGAAATTCCAGGGCGGGTAGAAATCCATGGAAAGTACACTCCTTAAAAAATATTCTGCTGAATGTATTGGTACATTCATGCTCGTCTTCTGCGGAACAGGTGCGATTATTATCAATCAGGTATCCGGCGGAGTACTGACTCACTTAGGAATTGCCGCGACGTTTGGATTAGTCGTGATGGCGTTAATCGACACCTTGGGTGATATCTCGGGCGCTCATTTTAATCCTGCCGTTACGGTCGCATTTTGGCAGGCGAAGCGCTTCCCGGCACAAGAAGTACTCCCGTATATTTTCTCTCAGGTAATGGGCGGAGTTTTGGCGAGCACGCTTCTATGGGTCATCTTTCCCGAACATACGACCCTTGGCGCGACGATTCCTAAGCAAGGCGAGATGCAGTCTTTTGCCCTGGAAATATTGCTGATGTTCTTCCTGATGTTTGTCATTCTGAATGTATCAAGCGGTTCAAAAGAAAAAGGGTTAACTGCGGCGATTACCATCGGCGCAGTCGTCGGTCTCGAAGCAATGTTCGCCGGTCCTATATCCGGCGCCTCGATGAATCCCGTCCGCTCGCTTGCGCCGGCGCTCGTTTCCGGTCATTTCACTTCGCTGTGGATATACCTGACCGCTCCGTTTATCGGTGCAGGCGCTGCGATTCTCGGCTGCCGGGGTGTACGGGAGAAAGAATGCTGTTCATCGGGAATGTGTGTCAAATAGAACTTATATCAAAGGATTCTATGAAAACCGTACTGTTCGTCTGTATCGAAAATTCATGCAGGAGCCAGATTGCCGAAGGATTTGCACGTATTCATGGTGCGGATATACTTGAGGCATACAGTTCGGGGTCGAAGCCGTCCGGCGTGGTGAATCCCAAGGCAATACGCTCGATGCAGGAAATCGGTTATGATCTCGGCACACATGTATCCAAGTCACTTGATGAGATACCTCAAATTGAGTATGATTATGTGATTACCATGGGTTGCGGCGATGAATGTCCGTTCGTCCGTGCCAAGCATCGTCAGGACTGGAATATACCCGATCCGAAGCACATGCCTCCCGCTGAATTCAACGTAGTACGGGATACAATTGCGCAGAAGGTCACAGAGCTCATCGATACATTGCGGAAATAACAGGTGAATTATCAGGATTAAAGAACTCAAGAATACATTATGACTACACTCGACGCTTCAACAATTGATTCTGCATTTCTTCGCCGTAAAAAAATCATCGGTTTTTTTGCCGTCACCATTACGTTCATTGCTGCAGCTGCGGTTGTAAGTATTGCACTGCTGATGCTTGGGCATTTTTTATTCAAGGGTCTCGGCGGCGTTACCTGGGAATTTTTAAGTCAGGCACCACGGAATAATAACACCGAAGGCGGTATATTCCCGGCTATTTACGGCACCACCTTCCTCGTCCTCGTCATGTCGCTCCTCGGCGTACCGATTGGCACGGCTACGGCGATTTATCTCTCCGAATATGCCAAGCAGAATTCATTCTTTGCCCGCAGCGTTCGCTTTGGCGTCAATACTCTCGCCGGCGTTCCTTCGATTGTATTCGGCTTGTTTGGCGTGGGCTTTTTTGTGCAATTTATCGGTCGGAACATGGACGTCGGCATGGGATATTCCACGGCAATTTGGGGTCATCCGGCTCTTATTTGGGCAGCGGCAACGCTTTCAGTGCTCACTCTGCCGGTGGTGATTGTTTCCGTCGAAGAGGCCTTGCGCACCGTGCCCCGTGAGCTCCGCGAGGCAAGTCTCGCACTCGGCGCTACCAAATGGCAGACGATTTGGCGGATTGTCCTCCCGAATTCACTGACCGGTATTCTGACCGGTTCGATCCTCGCCGTCGGTCGCGGCGCCGGCGAAGTAGCCCCGATTATATTCGTCGGTGCCGTCTATTCTCTGCCTGAGCTGCCGGCAAAAGTCACCGATCAATTCATGCATTTGGGGTATCACTTGTTTGTACTTGCGACCCAATCGCCCGACGTCGAAGCCGCAATGCCGAAGCAATACGCGACGACCGTTGTGTTATTAATGCTTACTTTTGTTCTGAATTTTACGGCTACATTTATCCGTTCCCGTATCAGAAATAAAAAATAAGGTCTGTATTTCCATTCAGTTGTATTACTAACTTCCCTTCAAAACGCACATGGCAAAAGATATTTCGATTAAAATGCGAACCGAGAATTTCAATGCGTATTATGGCAAAAAACACGCCCTGCAGAATGTTTCGACCGAAATTCAGGCCAATAAAGTCGTGGCTTTTATCGGTCCGTCGGGCTGCGGTAAGTCCACGTATTTACGCTCGATGAACCGGATGAATGACCTCATCGAGGGATTCCATATTGAAGGTTCCATTGAAATTGACGGGCTCAATATCTATGACCGCTCGGTCGATGTGGTGCAGCTGCGTAACCGTATCGGCATGGTATTTCAGAAGTCAATTCCTTTCCCGAAATCAATTTACGAGAATGTGGCATTCGGCTTACGCCTCGGCGGAAAACGTTCGAAGTCTGAAATGGACGGCATCGTCGAGCAAAGTCTCAAGCGTTCTGCACTCTGGGATGAAATAAAAGACCGGCTCAATGACTCAGCGATGGGACTCTCCGGCGGACAGCAGCAGCGGCTTTGCATCGCACGCGCGATTGCCGTGAATCCCGAGATATTATTAATGGATGAGCCATGTTCGGCACTTGACCCGATCTCAACAGCGAAAATCGAAGAATTAATCGCCGAACTCAAGAAAGACTACACCATCGTCATCGTGACGCACAATATGCAGCAAGCAGCGCGCGTAAGCGACTTTACAGGATTTTTCTATATGGGGAATATGGTGGAATTTGATAGAACCCGCACGATATTTACGTCGCCTTCAAAAAAGGAAACTGAGGATTATATTACGGGTCGGTTTGGGTAGGGATTAGTCGTAAGTCGGTAAGTCATAAGTCGGTAAGTCATAAGTTTTTAAGTCGGTAAGTCTTTAAATCGTAAGTCTCTTAGACGTAAGTCGTAAGTTGGGATGCATTAGGTTGGGAGATTTGTTTGTCGGGTAGTTGGATATACTACACTATTAGTACGTGGTAAAACCATTACCACCGCTTAAGTTGACTCGGTGATACGTTGGGAAGTCAGTTTCCTGACAGTTATTTTTCAGATCTTTTTTTCTAGATCTTTTTATTTAATCATTCTATTTTCCGGATGATTGCGTATGACAATTAAAAAATTTGAGGAATTGATTGCCTGGCAAAAAGCGCAAGATGTAGCTGCTGATATTTACTTGGAATTTAAAAATTCACGTGACTATGGATTTAAAGACCAAATTTGCAGGGCTGCTGTTTCGATTTCAAATAATATTGCCGAAGGGTTTGACAGAAGTTCTGATGCTGATTTTTCAAGATTTCTCTATATTGCAATAGCATCTTGCAGCGAAGTACGCTCGATGATTCATTTAGCTCAACGATTAGACTGCGTTACAAGCGAACAAAGTATAATACTGTTAGAAAAGACATACGAAGTTTCTAAAATTATCAGAGGTCTTATTAAGTCGATCAAATAAAATAACTTATGTAACATAACGGCATCGCTAATTGACTTACAGATAAACGACTATCTCACGGCTAAAAGAATATGGCAAGTATTTGAACTCTTCGACAAGCACAGCGTGACAGAACATACTGATTATCTTACTGCTTTAAGAGACATAATCAGTCCTAAGCTTACTATTTGCAAACGTACTATTTGCGTCTTAACAACTTGCTTCTTACAGACTTACGACTTAAAGACTTGCGACTTAAAGACTTGCGGCTTAAAGACTTACGACTTAACGACTTACAGACTTACAACTTTTAACTAAAACTACTATGCACAGAGGATTTGAAGACGAACTCGACAAACTGCGGACGCGGCTCGTACGTATGGGCAGTATCGTCGAGGAACAGGTCGAGTTTGCATTTCGTGCCTTACTCGAGGGCAATGCCGAGCTCGCCCGTATCGTGGTCGAGCGCGATGAAAAAGTCGATAAATTAGATATTAAAATCGACAAACAATGTCAGCGGATATTTGCGCTTCAGCAGCCGGTCGCCAGTGATTTGCGTCTATTGCTTGCTGCTATCAAGATTAACAACGAACTCGAGCGTATCGGCGATATGGCACTCAATGTGGCAAGCCCGGTACTCTTGGTGGCGGGATTACAAAAATTCGCGCAAGAGCTTGGGATGGAACGTATTACCCAAGCGTCGTACCGTATGGTCAAGGCAAGCTTGGACGCGTTTATCAATAATGACCCCGAGCTTGCAAAGCATGTGTTGCCTACAGATGACACGGTCGATAACCTCGAGCGAGAAATCATCAACGATGTCGTACGGATGATGAAATCCGACCCCTCTCTCATCGAAGCCGGTGTGGCAATGGTCGATATTCTCCGGCAAATTGAACGCATCGCCGACCATGCGACCAATATCGCGGAAAATGTAATCTTCCTCATCGAAGCACGGCTCGTACGCCACCGTCAGATCGACAGCGATGGCAATATCTTGGATGCAGATGTTTCGGCTGATGACGGAACTATTTAATTTACAAAGACGTTTCTAAAGCAGCGCGCATACAAGTTCTGTATGTACGCCGCTGTTCTATTTTATAAATGCTATGAAAACAAAAGGAATTATTCTTGCCGGCGGGAGCGGTTCACGACTGTATCCTACGACGGCCGTTTTTAGTAAGCAGTTGCAGCCGGTCTATGACAAACCCCTGATTTATTACCCACTTGCCACTCTCCTCCTAGCCGGCATCCGTGAAATTCTTATCATCTCCACTCCCCGTGATACACCGTATTTTGAGCAGCTCTTGGGTGACGGCTCGCAGTGGGGAATTACGCTTGAATATATAGTGCAGGCCGCACCCAAAGGACTCGCCGAAGCATTTATTTACGGACGTGATTTTATCGGCCAAGATCAGGTATGCCTCATCCTCGGTGACAATGTATTCTATGGAAAATTAGACTTTCTGCGGAAAGCAATTGCTGAAAACACTGGCGGCACGATCTTCGGATATCATGTACAAGACCCTGAACGCTATGGAGTTGTGGAATTCGGAGCAAAAGGCGAAGTACTCAGCATCGAAGAAAAGCCGCTCAAGCCCAAGTCGAATTATGCCATCCCCGGGCTCTATATTTTCAGCAGTGAAGTCACCGAAATTGCTCCAAAAGTACAGCCCAGCGCGCGCGGTGAAGTAGAAATTACCGAGATTCATAATGCATATTTACGGCAGAATCGGCTCCGCGTCGAGCTCATGGGACGTGGCATCGCCTGGCTCGACACCGGCACACCGGAAAGTCTGCTCGAAGCTAGTACATTTATTCATGCTATCGAAAAACGCCAAGGCACGAAAATCGCGTGTTTGGAAGAAATCGCCCTGCAAATGAAATATATCACCCGCGAAAAATACCTCGACACGGTAAATAATTTACCCAAAAGCTCTTACCGCGAATATTGCCTGCGGATACTTGATGAAATTGAGCGGGAAAATTTTTGATTTTTTGCCATGTGTGGATGCTTGCTGATACCGCTGATTGGTATGATGAACGCTGATTACTTCTAGATAGTTATAGGATTATTAATAACCGTCAAAACGCCTATGTCTAACGTATTTTTACAAGCCGAATGGCGCAAACTCATCATGGCGAATTATGCCGTGGACCCGAGTGTGCTCGCGCCATACGTGCCGCATGGCACCGAACTCGACCTCTGGAACAACACCTGTTACGTCAGCTTGGTGGGCTTTATGTTCCTCAATACCAAAGTCAAAGGATTCTCCATCCCCTTTCATGTCAATTTCGAAGAAGTGAATCTACGTTTTTATGTACGCTACCTGGATAATGGCGAGTGGAAACGTGGCGTCGTATTCATTAAAGAAATTGTTTCCAAGCAGTTACTTACGCTTGTAGCGAATACCGTCTATCACGAAAACTACGAAACGCTCCCGATGAGTCATTCCTGGGAGGATGCCGGCACATCGCAGCGAATTGAGTACAAATGGAAAAAAACAGGGTGGAATTCTCTCGCGGTCAATGCCTCGCCGATAGGCGTGCCGATAATGGACGGCAGCGAAGAAGAATTCATCACCGAACATTACTGGGGCTATACCAAGGTCAGCAACAGCGCGACCTCCGAGTATGGTGTCGAGCATCCCAAATGGCAGGTCTATCCCATTAAAAACTATGAAATTGCCGTGGATTTTGGGAATGTTTATGGGCAGGACTTTGAATTCCTCAATCGGGAAACTCCACTCTCAGTATTCTTAGCTGAAGGGTCGGAGATACGAGTCCTAGACGGACGGAAACTATAGAATACTCCGTTCTCTTCTTTTACTGCATCTCCCTCCAACGATTCTTCCGTTCCCCACATTCTACACCCTATAAAAAATGCTTGCCAAACAATAAGCGTGCGTCTTCTTCACCTTCGTATGTGCGAATTGAATTCGCCCACATCCTGCACGACAAGGGCGAATGCGATTCGCCCCTACAGCCCTGATTCTGTGTTCTGCAAAAATTACCCAAAAAAATTTGAGACCATTTTCACCATCGTGTTTCACTCCTATGAAGCGGATCAAAAAAGTGGGCGCGCCACACGATTGTGCCGTAAAAAATTACAACCAAATTTATCTCTTACTATCTCTGAAAGTCTTTGTCATGAAAGCAATTGTATGGTTATGTTGTTCGGTGCTCTGCGCTCTTTCACTCACCCTGTCGAGTTGCAATAAGTGTGCTTCACCCGTCGATACCACTCCGACTCCGGGCAATGGCGAAAGCCAGATTTTCTTTAACTACAGCTTAAATATCAATTCCGTTCAAATCTTCACCGCACTCTCCGACGGCTCGAATCAACGTCAGTGGAATACGACGAGCGGATTCATTACTTCCAATATATGGTCAGCAGTTACCGCAGCACCACGCGCCGGAAAAATCGCTTTTACCGCCGGTGAGTTCAAGGAAAATGCGCAGCTTATCCTCGCTAATACCGATGGAAGTAATGCTAAAGTTCTCGTACCAAGCGCACCATCACCCAATGGACAAATTTTCTATCCCGTTCTCGCGCCCGATGCAAGTAAAGTAGCGTTTATGCGGGCGACAGACAAAAAAAACATCTACCTTATCAACACCGACGGCACGGGCGAAACGCTGATTTCATCCAATTCTTTTGCCGAGTCGTTCCCGACGTTTTCACCTGATGGCAAACACCTTGCCTATTATACAGGGAATAAAACCATTGCCGTGGGTACGATTAGCTATGAGAACGGGAAATTCTCCGTTACCTGGAATGAAATTGCCGACAGCGCTGCGATCTTTGCCGACGGTGACTCGCGCTTAGACTGGTCGCCCGACAGCAAGGAAATTGTCTATGTGCGAGGTATTAAAGGAGTTTCAACCGAACTCTGGGTATATACCATTGAGTCGAATTCCCGCCGAAAAATCGTGTCCGGTATCTGCGCACTTCCTGTGTGGTCGCCCGACGGCACGCAGATCGCGTATTCAAAAGTAACGAGCAGCGCGGGGAGTCAGGCAGCGGTGGATATTATGACCGTGCGTCCGGATGGCAGCGGTGAGAAGAATATCACCAACACGCCTACTTCCATTGAGCAATACGCGCAATGGTCGCCCGACGGCAAGAAGCTGGTGTTTAATTCCTACCCGTTGAATTACGGTGCCGGCGGCTATGAAGAAGCGGGTAATCTGATGGTCATCGACCTTGCATCTCTGACGCAAAAACTAATTGCCACGAATGTGATATTTGGTTTCTTTACACGATAATCATTTATTTATCAAGGAGATATCATTATGCAATCTACCAGCAAGTTATACCGATTCATAGCACTTATCGCTCTCTGGATTACCTTTCAAGCTGCAGGTACTCCGGCATTTGCTCAGCCATCCCTAGTCGAGCGTGAGGAAGAATCGCTGACAAGCATGACGCTCAAGGCCGGGCGGATTCGGTCGGATATGTATAGTTTTGATCGCGATGCAATTGACGATGTGCGGATTACACCGCAGACAGGCATGAGTGCCGGGCTGTCGCTGTGCCTTGGAATTTCGCGGGTATTTGCCATTCAGCCGGAAGTAATGTATTCGGTCAAGGGTGCACAGGTGCTACAGTTACGCGGGAATACCACGCAAAATCTTTATGATATAAAACTCTCGTATCTTGAGATTCCAATTCTCTTTAAATTTGTAGCACCTATCGGAAAAGCGGTCCGGGGTAACCTCTATTTTGGTCCGTTCGGCGCGGTGAATTGTGAGAATAATTCGCGTCTTTACAAAGTCATTCCCGGCACCAATACCGTGATTTCGAGCGAGGAACCGACGGAATTCAATCGTGATTTCATCCCGTTTGATGCCGGCGCAATACTCGGCGGCGGCATGAGCGTACGCATGCTCGGCGCAGAAATGATGGTGGACGCGCGCTTTAGTCTCAGCGCTGTACCGCTCACCGATGGTGATGAAGTGATGAACCGTACCTTCTCGCTGATGCTTGGAATTACATTTTAATTGCTTGTAAAAACAGACTATTACTTCCATTCCCATACGACTCCCGTGAAGCAAAAATTTACCGCATACTCCGACTCTCAGCTCTTTGATGTGCTCCGGCGCTCGACGGGCGCTGAGTCGGAGTGTGCGTTTGGGGAATTGTATCATCGCTACAATCAGCGTATCTATGCGTATTGCCTGAAAGTTACGGGGAATTCCGACGAAGCGCGGGATATTTTTCAGGAAACATTTGTTCGGTTTTTTAAAAGCGCAGCGCATGAGAGCAGCGTGGAAAATGTCGGCGGTTTCCTCATGCGTATCGCGCGGAATCTCTGCCTGAATTACAACCGCGACAAGAAAGAAACGGTGGTGATTGAGGAGTTTCATCTGACGGTTCATGGGCATCATTACGAACAGGAAGAGCTCCTGACTCTCATTCACACCGCGCTCGAATACCTCGACTTTGAGTATCGTGATGCCTTCGTGATGCGGCAATATCACGACATGTCCTACGAAGAAATCGCCGACATTACCGGCGACAGCATCCCGGCTCTCAAGAATCGGGTCTGGCGCGCCAAAGAAAAAATCAAGCAAATTCTCTCACCATATATTGCTGATATATCCAAATTCTAGCACAATTCTACTCAATGCCATGCCCTACGGAAAGCTCATACACGACTATTTAGACGGCACGCTCGACAGCAGCAGCGAAGATATACTTTTTGCCGAACTCTCGGTGAATCAAGATGTTCGGCGGGAATTCCAAACCCAGACCCGCCTCAACGCCGCCGTTCAGAAAGACATGTCGCGCACCACGACACCGGTCGAAGCGACGCAGGCGGTCTTTGCGTCCCTGGGCTTCGCGCTGCCACAGGCTGATACAGACACTCCTCCTGTTCCACTGCCGATACCTCCTGCCGCCGCCGGAGATAGCGGCATGTGGCCAAAAATTCTCTACACCGCACTTTTCTCGTCTGCGCTTACTGCTCTTTTTTTCCTGTGGTGGAGTCCGCGTGAAACGGATACCCACCTGCTCATGGCGGAAATTCTCAAGCGTCCGCAGCCCGCGACGCGTCCTCTGACATCGGAAATTACCGACCGGAATGCACTCACGATGGTTGAAATTCCTGCTGCTCCGGCAAGAAACGCAGTGCGTGAACCTCGTGTAATTGCTTCTGAAGTATATAATTCCGGTGAAAATTCTTCGCACGCTCCGGCAACTGAAGTCGGTGATGCACCTGCCGTACTGACGATGTCCGCTGCGTATATTCAGCCCTCTTCTCCTATGGTGCAGAACATCGCACCACAGAATTCGTCGCCGCTATACGCTACTTCATTCTCAAGCGCTGAATCAATTGTACCTAATGAATTACTTGGGCTTACGGTGCAGACCAATGGAATATCTCAGCTGCGGTCATTACCCGACTTCACTGATACACCGGCCTCGCTTCCGGTGCTGAGTAATCTCTCGGCGAGTGTGCTGTATGCGCTATCGGAACATCATGCGCTCGGGCTTGCGGGCGGACGCGAGGTATTTCATCAGGATTTCACTCGTGAGAACGGCGGGCAGACGTTTGCCTATCGGCAGAGTCCGTCGCTATGGTGGTATGGCGTCGCGTACCGGTACTCGCTCGGTGATGTGGGTATCAAGGGCGTAAATCCGTTTGCTCAGGGCTTCATCGGTTGGGCGCAGAATGGTCCGATCGGCAAAATAAGCACAGGGATACGGTATACTCCCGAAGAGCGTATTTCATTCGTGCTTGCAGCGGAGGGTTCGCTCTTGGTCTATCCCGTCGGCAGCACGTATTTCCAAACGCAGAAGCTCGGGATTACCTATGGTATGAGTATTAATTTTTAACATCATTACTCTTTATTTATCAACTCATTATGAAACTCAATCTTCTCGCATTCGGACTCTCGGTCCTTCTTGGCGCCTGCACCTGCGCAGTCGAAAACTCTACTGTTCAGGACATCGAGCCAACGGTCAAGGCGCAAGTACGCATCATCAATGCCTCGTCCGGCGCACCTGCTCTTAATTGCCTGGATAATGATAAAATCCGCAAACAGTCGGTCGCATTTACCGATACGTCATCGGGATATTTTGATATTGGAAGTGGTGTGCGGAATATTCGGCTGACGTCGGCAGCGACGGGTGAGGCGCTGCTGAGTATTCTTTCGGATTTTGCTCCGAAAAAACCGCACACGATTATCGCGATGGGTGTGCCAACGTCGATGCTCGGGCTTGCTCTCCGGGATGAAGCTCCACAACCTATTGCAGGAAAATCATTTATTCGATTTATTCATGCGTCGATGGCCGCCGGTATGGTCGATGTGTCGGCGGCAGGAGGAGTGGTATTCCCGAATAAAACATTTCAGTCGTTTACCGATTACAGTGCAATTGATGCAGGAAATACGTCGCTGACAGTGGTTGAGAAATCGACGAATGCTAGCTACAGCGCACTCTTTCAGGCGCAGAACGGAAAATGCTATACGATTCTTCTCAAGAGTGACGCTACTGCAACGGGAAATGAGCGCCTCCATACATGGGTTATGCAGGATTAAGTTACGCCTCTTCTAAATTATGAACACATTATTAGCTCAAATCCGCTCCTGCAGCGTCTGCGCTCAGCATTTACCCTTTGGCGCTCATCCCGTCGTGCGGGCAAGCGCACTGAGCAAAATCGTCATCGTCGGGCAGGCACCCGGACGCATCGTGCACCACACCGGCATTCCCTGGAATGACCGCAGCGGCGATACGCTCCGCTCCTGGCTTGGCATCGACAAGTCACTCTTCTATGATACGAACCTCTTTGCACTCATGCCGATGGGATTCTGCTACCCCGGCACCGGCACCTCCGGTGACCTGCCGCCACGACCTGAATGCGCTCCGCTGTGGCATGAACAATTACTCGCTTGTATGCCGCACGTATCACTCATGCTCCTCGTCGGGCACTATGCACACGCATATTATCTGCGGAAAACCAAGAAAAAAACGCTCGCCGATACAGTGCGTCATTTTCATGATTACCTCCCCCGCTTCGCCGTTCTGCCTCACCCGTCACCGCGTAACACACTCTGGCTGCGGAAGAATGATTGGTTCGAACGGGATATCATCTCCGAACTGCGCCTCCTCGTGCAATCTCGTCTTGACTTATAAGACTCTCGCCTGCGCCTCGGCCACAAGCCGCTTGATCTCCGCATCTTCCATGCAAATCTGGACTTGGCGTCCACTTCCAATCCGACGCGACCGAGAATGTACGTCAATTTCACAGACAATTTTCCGACCTTTGACTTCGACGACTTTTGCGCTAATCCTCACCGTATCGCCAACAGCCGCCATCGCTTCATGGCGCACTTCGACCACACCGCCAACGGCGTTTTCACCATCTTCAAAATACGGTTCAATCGCAAGCCGTGCGGCTACTTCGGCATGATACGCCATCCAAAATGTGGAATAGACGGGATGCAAAAGCCGCCCGTCAAGAGTTGCCGCCATTTCGGGAGTAACGGGAGTTTCAAATTCATAGCTTGCTGATGCTACACCGGGTTTCATACCTTGCCTCGGGATTATTCGTTATTTTTGCAGAAAATTAACCTGAAAATTACGCGATTTAGCGCAGATAGCGGCGCTTATGGAGCTTATTCCGTTATGAATATTTCGTTTTATACGCTTGGTTGCAAGCTCAATTATGCCGAGACCTCGACCCTGCGCGAACAGTTTGAGCAGGCCGGACACTCCATCGTCGAATTCGGCGAGCCGACCGATGCCGTCATCATCAACACCTGCACCGTCACCGAAAATGCCGATACCGAATGCCGGAAAATCATCCGCCGAGCCCTGCGCACCTCGCCCGATGCATTTGTCGGGGTCACGGGATGTTACGCTCAACTCCAACCCGAGGAAATCGCCACCATCGAAGGTGTCGATGCCGTCTTCGGTAGCAAAGAAAAGTTTGAAATACAGTCTATTTTCAAAGACTTCCGTAAAATTGACACGCCCCAAATCCATGTTTCCGACCTCTCGGATGTGGAATTTACCGAAGCGCATTCTGCCGAAAATGACAGCCGGAGTAGGGCATTTCTCAAGCTGCAGGATGGGTGTAATTATAATTGTTCGTTTTGCACGATACCCCTTGCGCGAGGCGAAAGCCGGAGCATGGACTTCGCCACCATCTCCTCGCGAATCGACGGACTCATCCGCTCGGGTTTTCGGGAAATTGTGCTCTCGGGAATTAATCTCGGCGACTACCGCGCTCCGTCGGGTGAGAAATTCATCGATATTCTTCGCGCTATTGAAGAGCGCAAGCCGGCTGCGCGATTTAGAATTTCGTCGATTGAGCCGAATTTACTGACGCCGGAAATCGTCGAACTTGTTGCAAAATCACAGCATATCGTTCCTCACTTCCATATCCCGCTCCAAAGCGGTTCGCCCGAAATCCTCCGCCTGATGCGCCGCCGCTACAAAGCCGAGAATTACGAGGCATTAATTACGAATATCAAGTCAAGTATGCCCGACTGCTGCATCGGCGTGGATGTGATTGTGGGTTTTCCGGGGGAAACGGACGCGCATTTTGAGGAGACGTTTGCGTTTCTCCATCAATTACCCATCTCCTACTTACACGTTTTTACCTACTCCGAACGTGAAAATACGCCCGCAGCAGTGTACAGCGGAAAAGTACCGAATGCCAAGCGCAAGGAGCGCACGGCGCGCCTGCGGAATCTATCGGCGATGAAGAAAAGTGAATTTTACCGTTCGCAAGTCGGCAGCGAACGCACCGTACTCCCCGAGTCCTACAACCACGAAACCGGACTCTGGATCGGCTGGACGGAGAATTATGTTCGTGTGGAATTCCCGGCATCACCGTCGATTATCCAAGCGCCGGTGCGTGTGCGGCTTGTAGAATTTCTCGGCGATACCGTTCGAGCCGAACTCCTTGAGCAGCCAATACTTGAGGATGACCACACACCACATTATATTCCAATTTTACTGTAAGTGATTATTGATGAGAACGTTGCTTCTACGGGTCGAATACGACGGAACAAATTTTGGCGGCTGGCAATTCCAGCTCAATGCGCCCACGATTCAGGGTGAACTCGAGAAAGCGTGGCGCATTCTCACGGGAATGGAAATGCGGATAGTCGGCGCGGGTCGTACCGACGCAGGCGTGCATGCCCGCGGTCAGGTGGCACATCTTCGGCTGCCCGATGATTTTAAAATTCCCGACCATAAAATCGCTCTTGCGATTAATTCCCGCTTGCCAAAGTCTATCCGCATTGCTGCCGCGCAGGTGACCGAGCGTCCGATTCAGGCACGTTTTGACGCCATTTCCCGCGAGTATTCCTATTCTATTACGACCGATCAGTCGGTGTTCAATCGGTATTTTTCGTGGCATGTGAATTATCAATTTGACCATGATGTGCTCGCTGAGTCGGCGGCTATCTTCCTTGGAAAGCATAATTTTACCACTTTTTCCAAGCGTAATGAAGATACGAAAAGCTATGTATGCGACCTGCACATCTGCGAGTGGACCGAGATTGACAATGGTCTCCGCCTGCGCATCAAGGCCGATCGCTTCGTCTATGGCATGGTGCGTTCGCTTGTCGGCGCGATGATGGACGCCGCCTGTCACAAGCGCACTATCAGCAACCTCATAGAATCGCTCAATTTAGCCGACCGCAGACTCAACAGTACACTCGCCCCGCCACAAGGATTGATTCTTGAAAAAATCGGTTATCCACCCGAACTTGGGGTGATGATTTAGGTTCCCCTTGTGCATATTCCAAGCGTTCGCCTGCGGTCACCCTTGCCGTCCAGGCCGTCGGTGGATTTTTAACGCAAGAGGCGCAAAGGGCGCAATTATGACAATAGCCCATGAGGTTTTTCTCATGGGCTATTATTTTTTAACCTAAAAACCGAGGGCATCTCCGGGAAGCGATACTCTCAGAAGCCGGAAGAATTTTCTACCGGACAATTACAATCACACGTTCTTCGATATAGCTGCCTGAGACCATGCGGAGGATATACGAACCGGAGCTGAGCTGTTCAACCGGCATTCTAACCTGATAGTTACCGGTGTCGAGACTTGACTTTGTGAGTGTTGCTATCGTTATTCCATTCATATCAGCGAGTGTTATTTCCGTTGCTGCTTGGGTTGGGATCATAAATTCTACCGTTCCGCCTTTAGCGTTCATAGGATTCGGACTGACGGCGAGGTTGAATCCGGTCGCGACACTACTTATTTTACTAATTTGTGTGCCGCCGCCGGGTGGCTTAATTCCGGCTGAATCGGTAGCTGTACCAAAGAGTTGTGCGATGATATCACTGCGCGTGGCATCACTTTCAAAGCTAATCGTGGCAGTGTAATCACCGGCAACCGTCGGAATAAAATCGACACGATAGTCAAAATACTCGCCTGCTTTGATGACAAACGGATACTTGAGTCCTTGATCTAATAATTCAAAGGGTTTACCGGAGAGTGAGCGTGCCTGATCATTGCTATAAATCGTAAGATCCACGCGTCCTACATTATGCACGCGGAGATTGCCCCAGGACGTGCGGGTATTTTTGACTTTCGAACCAAAATCATGATTATCAACGATTATATCAGGGCTTGCAACTTCAGCCGTTACAGCGATATTGCTCATCGAGCAAGCACTACCGACGCTCAATTTATCGGCATATAAGCCATCTTTTTTTTGAGTGAAGGTAATGGTAACGTCGCGCGTGCCACCGGCAGGAATGGTAAAGGGCAGAATTGATTTATCAATCGTAAATCCTTGCGATGGATTCGCAAATTCTAATTTTTCCACAGTATAAGGCACTGCGGAGGTATTGCGAATACTCGTCGAAAGTGATACAAGATTGCCGGACTTCACCAGGCCGAAATCCAAGGCAGGATCGACAGTCAGCGCATATTGCACGCTGTAGGAAATGGTAATTGTCGTATCATTTCCGGCCATATCGCTAAAGCGAATGACGGCAAGCGCATCGGTTGACTTATCTAGTACACTTAAACTCCATGAGCCGACTCCGCTAGGATTTGCAGCAAGATTATACGTAAGTACGTAATTATAACTCTTTGCATTATCGAGCACTACCTCGCCAATCGGCGATGGATTGGCGGTCTGCGCGGGATACGTATCAATCACTCCCGTCACCGCGCCGTCACATGCTTGCTTCCAGGTAGGACGCGGCGGCATATTGTCTGTCAAAGACCACGAGAAAGAACCCACACCAAGAACCGGAAATCCATACGAATCAGTAGCGGAATATCCATACGAGTACGCAGCAAATGCTGTACCCGAGCGCAGTGCATAGACGCCCTCACCGGGCAGAGCAAGCGTTTTTAACCCATAAGACTTACCATTGATTTGCTGGGAGTACTTCTGGTCAAAGCTTGAGCCAAATTGATTGACGATTCTCGTCCATACAAGCTGACCGCCGGTCAGGGTGCCCAGCCATAGGTCATCGGGTACACCGCCATTTATTCCTTCATGGATGAGAGCGATGTAATTCGTAGTGGTCTTTCCGGTAGGAGTTTTTGCGCCCGGCGTCGCGAAGGCAACTTCGGTCTGGTACTGTTCGTACGGCAGGAGTGACATTTGAGATGGACTGCCTGTACCTGTCTTGCTATTATTAAAAACACTTATAAATATCGGCTTGTCAGAACTAATGACCTGCACTGTCGGCGCACCGTCATAGAGCTCACGATCGACATAGCCATCATCCCGCTTGCCGGTACTTTTGGGAAGGACCAACCACTGCTGCCCCTCGCGAGAGACTTTTGTATTCTTCTCTTTTGCAAAAATACGAATCTGAGGATTGTTCTTCCGTCCGTAAAACACCGGCACGAAATAGTCTTTCCCCCATTGAGCGGTAGGAATTTCCATTTCACAAATATAATTTCTCGGGTATGAATCACGAATATCTGCATTCTGATTACCGGAAACAACAGCGACCGGCTTGTCGGACATGATGCGACTACCGGCTATATCCTGACCGGTTCCATTGGTTGAAAAGCAGAGCACATCGCCTTTATCCATCTTGAAAGACATCGTGCTACCCGGCTTTAATCCACCGGACGTCGTTGATACGGAAGTACCGCCCATGGTAAAACTCACGGTGGTTTCGTCTGCGGTAGCAGTAATCGTCGTGGTCGCTACGAGGTTTCTCGAATTATCCAAATTCTGCTGATAGCCTGAGACGATATACTCCGTTCCAAGCGCAGTTACCGGCCTCACGGCGAATCCTTCACCGGACGTTTTGGTCATCGAATATCCGTAGCAGCTAATTGGAGCTTGTGCGCTAACATGGATTGCTGCCTGCAGATACAACGATTCTTTAGGAGCGGGCTTATCCCCAGCATGTTCAAACGGCTCGGCGATAGTTGCGGGAATGACAAAATCGGTGGCATCATCTGCTTCGACGGTCTTGGTTTCGGAGTAGCCGCGACCGGTAATTTCTACCATAACCACTTGCTTGACTTTGGACACGACAACCACACGGCAGGTACTCTCAGGAGATTTGGGCGGCTCTTCGAAGTTCGGCGGGAAGGAAAAATAGAAATCTTTACCTGCTTGCGTATCGGTAAGAATCTGAGCAGATTTGCCACTCTTCGTTGGTTGCTTTTGCGCCGAAGCTAGCACAATGCAGAGGAGAAAAATGGCCAACAAGGGTAGAAGTTTTTTCATAAAAAAATCTCCGGAAAATGTAATAAAATAGTAGGATAACTTCAAGAGGAAAAAGGCGTTCGGCTGATTATGCGTTTTGCGTCCACAACTTAACAATTATCCTGAATACATCCAAGGAATTTCTTATAAAATCATTGGAATATAGAGAAATAGGTGATTTTTTGAGGTGGAACTATTTTTTAAGTTGTCAATATAGATATTGCTACATAATTCACCCCTCGCCTCAGACGACTCGTTGTTGTCCAAGCTACAAGAAAAACGCCCTGACAATAGTACATTGTCAGGGCGTTTCTTTTCCTCTACGCTACCACCTACTTCATAATCACAAACCTCGTCGTAGCATTCAACCTACCCGACTCTGCCGTGATGTAATACACGCCCGATGGATAATCCTCGGTGACAATCTCCAAAAGCGAACTAGTTTTGTCCTCGTGCTCGCTCATCACATGACCTAATACATTCATTACCTTGATATGCCACACATCTTTTGGATTAGTACCAAGCACTACGACGGATACTTTGTCTTGTGCGGGATTCGGATAGACGCGGATACTTGCTTGTACTCCAGCATCACGACCCAAATCAATTGCTTGAATATCACCATTACCCTTGTTGGCACTGATTCTTGTTTTTAGTCCGCCGAGTATTATTTCTTCACCGTAGTTTGGGATATTGGGAAGTACTTCGCCATTCCGTTCGGTATTCTTTACCATGAAGAAACGGTATTCTTCTACGCCGCCGCGAAGTAGTGGTATCCTAGTCCAAAGTGCTGTGGTATCGTCGGATGTACGCAGTTGTACCGCAAATCGTTCGCCATCACTACGGCGTTCTACGAATGCTGAAACTAATCCCGCATTCTTACCTATGCTTTTCAACATTAAATTTGCCTCGTCTCCCACAGTAAACCAATTCGTTTCAAGCGTATCGGTGAAGCCGTGACGACTGCCGAAATTTCCTGCTTCTCCACGTAATCGTTTTACTCGTTCTAAGGTAAGCATCTTTCCGTTTAGCATTGGATTAGAGAGCATAAACTTACTACTCCTATCGCCAAATCCTGTAAATGCAGTGGGTTCTACTTCTTCGCCTTGTTTCATGAATAACATTGCAGATGCTTGGATCCTCCGTAATGAACCTACGGACGCCCCCTCATAAACTCTACGGTTTTTTCGCCAATCCACTTCTGAAATCATACGTGGCAATGCTGCTGTTTGACCATTCTTACCTACATAGTCTATCGTAAATGCATTGTCATTAGTCATCAATGTTGAGAGTCCCATTAATGTTGGAGCAAGAAGAAGTCCACTTTGAATCTGCATTAAATGGTTTGGCAATATGCCGTATCCCGACTTTGGTGTTTCGGTGAACGTCATGATATGTGAGCGGCTGCTTCCATTTCCTATATAACTTCCAATAAATTGAAGAGAAATTTCACCTTGAGATTGAGAGATATTGTATAAATTACTTGTAGTTGACCATATTTCTGTAAGCCCTTCCGACCACCAAGTATTCGGAACTCCGGTCGTATCATGGATAATCAATATACGGCGTGAAAGAGTGTAATCTATCGACGGACCACTTTCGTTGATGGTAGTAGTATGCCACGCAACACAATCAGAGCGGAAATCAAGCTGCTGTGATGGTGATATGGCAGTATCTAACACTTCACGATATACACTTGGTATATAGTGAGAAGAATAAAAGCCGCCTGCATCACTCAACCAAGCAATATCTCCTGGCGAACTAATGACATGTACTCCATTAGCAGATGTTAATGTCGGTGGTAAATATGATGTAAGATTCCCGTTTACCATCTTCAAGCGTGTGTAAAGTATCCTATTTTGTGCAGCGTAATCACCGTCAGTATCAAACTTTTCCTGCCACACCAAAGCACAATCATTCTCACCAAGCTTCAACCGTGAATAACTATTCAAACTTGGATGCTGACATGCTTTCGGAATTTCTCCGATCGATATACGGTAGCTGATATTTTTCGAATCTTCCAAATAGGTAGAATCCGGGTGTTTCCATCCGGCAACAATTCCCAGCAAGGAATCCGCCCAACAGTAATAATTCCCGCCATCGGAAGCATTTATCATCGGTGTTCCGTACTCGTCAAGTGAACCATAGAATGTACTAAGCGTTTCAGCTTTCTGTGGCCAGTTAAACGTTTGCGATGAATCATCAGCCGGTAGAATTGTCTCGACAATACGCTTTCTCTTGGAATAGAAGCACGTATCTTCATCTTCGCAGGAATAGACTACAAAGACTTTATTGGTAAGAGATGAACTGTCATAGCGAACAACAAGAGCGGGATACGCGCAGTTGCTGCTTGCTATCGTATCGTTTTGACCTTTCCGTAACCGTATGCTTTTGGAAACGAGAATTTCTTTTTGCCAAATAATATTTTGTGTCGAAGAATTGGTTCTTATCGCTTCACTTCTTCGATAATACACACCCGAGCGGCTTGTACCGGGAATCGGTTTATGATACGTAAGATGATAATACATCGAGTCAGAATTTCCTTTTTTAGGAAAACCAACGAGTTTCCGTTGATTGGTATAGCTGAGAATCCCGGAAAGTGTTGTATCTGGATGGAGTATCTCTACTTTGAACATTTTCCCTTCACCCGGAAGGAATTTAATGGCGAGAGACCGGTCTTGACCGATAACCGTGTCGATGCCACCACCGAGCTCTTTGATACGGAGAAGGGCGTAGCCCAGGGAGTCATGGTAATTGAAGGGAATGGTGATTTCGCGTGCGCCGGACTGCGCATACTTTTTTGATGGATTACCCGCTACAATGCTGTCAAATTCAGCTGTCGTGACAAAACGAATGATTGTGTCTTTACCACTTATCGAATCATGTTCTAAGAGGAAAGGTGCAGTTCTACGATTTAAAGCACAGAGGATAAATGATGAATCTAACGGTGTAGTACCTACTTTATGTATCGTCAAGTCAAAAAAAGTAGAATCGGGGTCTTCGTAAAAGGGAAGAGTTTTTCCGACTATCGAATCATAGTACGTTCGTGTAGGAGGTCGTACTTTATATTGATCAGGGTCTGAAATGAGATAACGACTAAACATAGTGGTATCGCCTGTCTGATAAAAATAGAACCCTTTTCCGAACCACGAAACAAGCCGCATTGACATCAACAATTGATCATGGTTATAAATAAAATCATGGGCTTTCATGACTTCGCGGCGCATGGATTTCCTGCCTAAATAGACTCTATCTACTGGTACTTGTGTATAATTTGCCACCAAGGCCATATTAATGCAGAAATCTAATCGCGTACTATCACCGGAGCGAATAAAATCTGGTCCTGCGGCATCACTATTTATTAAGCTTGTTCCTTCCAAGGAATCCGGTATTTGCTCTCTTGCATACATCATACCAGTCTGAAAATTATCACGTGAGCTACCATTGGTTAAGCTGGTCGGTTGTATAACATCAGAATACATCCTGTCATATGTAAGACCTTTTGCTCCGAGAATTAATGGTGTCCAGATTTGAAGGCGCATCTCTTCTCCTGTTAACGGCTTTTTTCCACTAACTTGAAAATCGGCATACTCCCCTGATTGAAAATTAGTCATCTTGAACCCGGCAGTTCCCCAGTTCTGACACCACCACGGCTTACCTGAATAAAAAAAAGAACTCTCTTTGTTGCAGTAGTAAGCAGTGAGTTCATACGCACCGAGTGATCCGGGATTAGAATTATAAGAGTCAAAACTTGTCACTGGGTCATAATTCTTAAAATAGTTAGTAAGACTTGCATCACTTCTTTTTATAGCTTTAGAGTCTAATCTGGTTTCATAATTTGAGCCGTCAGGATTCCAATAAGAGCCGGGGGCGGTGTAAATTTTAAAATCCCACCCTGTCTTATAATGCCAATGATATTTAAGGTCAGGGTTACCAATCTTAATGACCGGAGTTGGAGTAAAAGGAACGGTAAGGCCACCCATTCCTCCTGACCACCAGTTGTCGTACTGCATACTCACTCTTGCAATTTCAAATGATGGTCCCTCAGAAGTAATACGTCCATCAAACAATGTGTTGTAATACCTCATACTGAAATAGCGTTCAGGATATGGTTCATCACTAGCATAAAATGAAAGTAATCTAAATTTATTCCGTGCAGCATGGATCGTATCCCCTGCAATGGTATCACGCATAATCTGAATATTGTGATACGCATAGCTCCAAATTATTGAATCTTTTTCCCCGCGTAACTCACTCTCTAACTCGGGAGTACCAATGCGTATCCAGTCTATGCTGACGTTCCCGCGACCGTGATAAAACGCTGTAATACCAATGTTAATAACGCGTGGTACAAATTTAGTCATTCCTCCTCCAGTAAGCCAAGGATTTGGAGGAGTTGTACTTGCCTTACTCTTAAACCTGAAAAAAGCTGAAATTGTAATATCACGGTCAGTTGCATTACCTTTCGGAAGCATCATGCGCGTTATGGCAAGCTTTTTTGTAACGCCTGTAACACTTTTCAATGGCATCACAATGCCGCGACTGTGCGGTAATGACGTAGCAAGACCGACGGTATCTAATGCTATACTGTCGAAGATAATAAATACTCCTGAGTCAATAGTATAAGTTGAATCCGTTAATTGTGTATAAACTGAAGTTGGTAATGATATAGTTAAGAGTGTATCATTATTCATCAATGTATCAGTAGAATCCGTTCTTCGCATATTGATCGATACATACCACCAGCGTCCCAGTTGGCGATACGCGTCATTGGATGTGGAAGCGTCGTCATATTGATAATATCGGTTGTCAATCACCGGCTGATTTAAGACAATTACTCCTGCATATTTCATACTGTCTGTAAAGCCCGCTGAAAGGGTATCCAAAGAGTAGCGGTCAAAGTTTGCTCCTGAGTTATTGAGATGACCATAAACAGAATCCCGTACCTTGAAACCAAACACGGCTCCTGTTGTATCTCCCGCCCTAATCGGATGTTGATTGTTGATAGTTGTCCATGCGGTTGGGTCAAATTGAATGCCCATTTGGTTCCCAATTACCCGAAAATCCGGTTTACCACCCGGTGTTTGTAAATGCTGCCAAACGATATATTTAATATCGCCACTGTCAGGTATATGAGCAAAATAATTTCTCGAATCATTGTTTAGGCCATAGAAGCTTTGATAAAAATTACAATGAAGCCGCTCGTTTGTTTTTCTATTTGGTCCTGCCCACTGCCAGCCGAGCATGAAATGCTTCTGTACACGTGGTGCCCAAACGGTAGTATCGTCAAAATTTATCGTATGACCACCATAAGAGTATGATGATAAAGGTAAGGGCTTTAAAATCGTTTGTGATGATAATGATATCGTGAAAAGTAAAACTATGATAGAATAAAAAAGTGCTTTCATGATGTACCTCATTGAATAATAATCGTACATTGGGCAGATCTTCCGTTAGCTTCTAAAAGCAAGCTATACGTACCACTGCTTACAGCATAATCTTCTATATTGAGATTTATAATCTGCTCACCTGATAATTGATAATTTTCTGATTTTCCCGCAATCTTCTTACCTGTAATATCATATAAGTTAACGGTATAGCTACCCGCTTGAGGTACACGCACTTTTAGCTGTACATTTTTATCTTTTGATACCGGCATCGGTGAAATTGTTTGTATGGAAAAGGTGGATGCATTTGCTGATTCCGACTCGACTGATGAAGTTGTATCTTGGGTTGTGAGAATACTAAACCTATATTTCTCCCTTGAGGATACAATATAGTAATTGCTTAGCGCAAAATCAGGTTTACGATCGCCTGTAACATCAGGTAAAGAAATAAACGATGCTGTTTGGACTGTTACAAATTGATATATCGGATGTATTCCATTACTTACATCGCCACTGTAAATTGTTAGATATCTCTTTCCATCGGGAGTTTGAGTCTTCGCAAAGAAGTCCGGTATTTTATCTTTATCAACGCTATAGTTCAGGGATCCGAGTAGCCCTATTGCATTTGTTACCGTTGAAATACTTTCAAACTTATCTTTGTACAAATTATATATTGTTATGATTCCTTCGCCATGCTGACAAAGCCAGTAAATTTCACTCGGTGATTGCTGGAATAATCTACCGCCATAAAACCAGCCATTTCCATTCTGGGTATTATAGGAGAATTCATCCAAAACCTCAGACTTAAAACTACTCCCATCCCACCAAGCACGAACTAAACGTAATCCATCTTTATATACAGTTTTGAAGGGATAATTGAAATTGTTTGTCCAATAAGTATGAGTACATATAATTCGCATTTCTTTTGCACCTACCATATAAGCAACTATAGGTACATTGTTGCTATCAATCTGTGGTATAGAAATTGGTTCTGCTTTCATTTCCTTAATTGAGGATTTACCATAGATAATAAGCATGGGTTTAATGCCTAATCCACTTGTACCGTCAGCGACATCATCATATCCATCACCATTAAAATCGCCAACAAACCAAGGGGTAAGTAGTTCAGATGGTGTAATTGTGTTTGCTGCTGGTGGTTCACCATTCTTTACTCCTTCATAAATATTACCCCACGCATCAATATAATCTGTTGTTCCATCTCCGTTGAAATCTCCGATTTTGATGGTTGGGTTACCGCCGTCCAATGTACCCGATGGACCGCCTTTGCCTTTCCATGTAAATACATTTGTGGTATCTCCGGGAAAACGCATCTGCCACGTTTTTACTCCATCTGGAGAAGAAACCACCAGTGCACCTTTACCATTATAAAAATTATCAAGCCATGTCATACCTCCATCATCATCACGCCCGTAAGGGGCACCATAGCCCATATTATCAACCCGCCACCACTCTTTGAGCTGCGGGATGGTATCTTGGACGGGACTTTGTGCAATAACAGGTGCAGTACAGAGAAGCACCAATACAAGGAGAAGAATAAATTTTT
>JAXLVN010000013.1:0-24295 GCA_046328995.1 Kapaibacterium sp. (SeqCode) | reverse complement strand
GATTACTTTCCGATACACGTAGTCAATACGTGCAATAGTCGTGCACTGCAGAATAATTCAATCATATTCGGCAGTTTATTTATTATTTTTTGGAGGTTTTATGCAATTTTTGGGTACTAGTTTTTGGAGTGGTTGTCTTGATATGCCGTTCATACGGCGAGCTGCGCTGACCGCAGCTGCGATGAGTGGTTTTTTTCTCCCAATATCTGCGCAGACGCAGAGCGCAGTTTCGCCTTTTGTGCGCCCATTGTATTTTGATATACACAGCTTACACCTGCCTTTCTCTGCTCTCCCTTCTACTCCAGCGACATCCGTCTATACGACCGGTGTTCCTGAGTCCTTATCACCGGATGTTGTTCCTCCCGGCGACAGCAATGCCAAAGCAGAAGATGATGACTTTGAGGAAACGATTGTCACCGACCGACCGGACCAAACGGAGGCGCCGCCATTGACTCCTAAGGGGTGGTTCCAGTTCGAGTTTGGCATTCAGAGTGAATTCGACGAAGATAAGGATACGAAAGTTAAGACGCAAAGTACGCTTTACAACACTACTCTTTGGAAATACGGACTGACGAAGAGTATAGAATTACGGTTAATTACAGAATTCGGCGAAGATAAAGTGACTTTTAAAAACGCCAAAAACGAGGACACGACGACCTCTGTTTCGGGATTGAATCCTATTACGGTAGGGCTCAAGATACCTCTGCAAAAAGAACAGGGAATAGTGCCCGACATCAGCTTAATTACCCACCTTGAGCTCCCGTATATCGGCTCCGAAGACTTCCGGCCGGAGTTCGTCATACCACGGTTTCGATTTTTATTTGCTCATACACTCAGCGAGACATTTTCCTTATCCTATAATTTAGGTGGTGAATGGGAGGACGGTACGAGTGCAGCGACGGGAATTTACACCGTTTCGCTCGGTATGTCTCTTGCAGAACGTTTGGCGATGTTTGTTGAAGCGTATGGATTTACGAAAGAAAAAAGTTTTCCTGATCACAGATTCGATGCAGGTGCGACGTATCAGTTGACAAACGACCTGCAATTTGACACATCCGGTGGATTCGGACTGACCGAGAGGTCACCCGATTACTTTATTTCAGCCGGCTTCTCGCTCAGATTCAAGGCATTTAAGTAATATCATTCCGGAAGCTTCTTCAAAAATTTTTACGCAACCTATTCACATTTCCAAGGATGTGTTCTATGAATAATTTGTCCATCAAAGTAAAAATGATGTTTGGTATCAGTGGGCTGGCATTATGCTCATTGCTACTCTTTGGAATAATGTATTATGGTCTGTCGGTGACGCACGAGACAGACTCCAAGGCCCGTTTTCTGACGGATCACAACAGCATCATGCACAATATTGAGTATCTGACAGCCGAGGGGCATTTGTGGTTCGAAGAACGCATGAGCGGCGACACAAGTAATGATGTGACGGAGTGTTACAAGCGTTGGGAAAACTCCCAGCGCTACTGTGAGATCCTCATTAATGGCGGTGAATTCCAGGGCAGGCATGTCACTCCGATAGAGGATAAGGCCATCACGACGCATTTAACGACCGCCGAGGCAGCGCTCAAAGAGCTGGTATCGCTTGCCAAGCTACGCTACGCAGGGCTTGTGGACAAGTCCAAGGGGATCGGTGATGATGCCGATCAGCAATTTGACAAAAAGTACGAGGATGCGCTTGCCTCGATTGAACAGGCCGGATTAATTCAGGAGAAAAATATCTCGGGCATGGTCGAAGATGCGGCTTCGCAGTTCAGGACAAGCGGTATTATTTCCTTGGCAACCCTGGCGTTTATCGCTGCTGTTGCGTTCTTCCTCATGCGGCAGATTATGCATAAAGTTCTCACTCCCATTTCCGGACTTGCCGACGTAACCAAGATAATTGCCTCCGGAAATTATTCGGCGGCCATCGACTATCAAAGTCAGGATGAATTGGGGCAATTGGCCGACGGGTTCCGGGAAATGGTCTCGAAAGTCCGGCAGGCTCAGCAGGAGCTTACCGAGGAAAAACTTGCCGTGGAGAAAAAAATCGAACAGGCATTACGTGAAATCAAAAAACATGGTGAATACCTATCCACCAATGTTCATAATATCTTATCCGAAATGGAACGTTTCGCCGGCGGCGACCTGACGGTCGAGGTATATCATGATACGGATGATGATATTGGCCGTCTGTACAGTGGATTTACCGCATCGGTTGAAAATATCCGGCAGATGGTCGTCCATGTTTCCGAAGCTGTCGAGACGACGGCAAGCTCGACGGCAGAAATCGCCGCAAGTATCGAGGAAATGTCCACCGGCGCCGCACAACAATCCGAGCAGGCCGGTAATGTCGCAGCAGCCGTCATGGAAATGACGTCCAATATTATCGAAAGTAATCAGGCAATGAGCCTTGCCGTTGATAAAGCCCGGACGGCCGGCGAAAGTGCCAAAAGCGGCGGACAAGTGGTCGTACAGACAATTGAAGGGATGAACCGTATCGCCGAGGTGGTGCAAAAATCGGCAGTCACGGTTCAGGAACTCGGCAAATCGAGCGAAGAAATCGGTGAAATTGTGCAGGTAATTAATGATATTGCCGACCAGACCAATCTCCTTGCTCTTAATGCCGCCATCGAAGCAGCACGGGCAGGTGAGCAGGGACGCGGCTTCGCCGTCGTGGCCGATGAAGTACGTAAGCTTGCCGAGCGAACAGCTGAGGCAACGAAAAAAATCGGGGCGATGATCAAGAAAATTCAACGAGAAACAGCCGGCGCTGTATCAGCCATGAAATTAGGTACCGAAGAAGTAGAAATCGGGAAAAAGCTCGCAGACCGTGCAGGCGTCTCGCTCAATGAAATCATTACCGTCTCCAATGATGTGCAAAATATCATCGCTCAGCTCGCGACAGCCAGCGCTCAACAGGAAATTACCAGCGAAGATATCTCTCGGAATATCCAAAATATCTCGGATGTAGCCGGCGAAAGCAATCGTGCCATCGAGCAGGTGGCAAGAGCGACCGATGATCTGTCACAGCTGACCATGACTCTTCAGGACTTACTGGCCAAATTCAATACCGGTAAAGAAAATTCCGGTATGGGTGATCGGTACGGCAGCTCACGGCCCAAGCTGCTCTCACAGTCGCTTCGACGATAGCAGCGCTCCCTGAGAGAGTGTACAAACACCAAGCGGAGAGAAAGCCCCGGTTTTCTCTCCGCTTGGTGTTATAATACCTGCAGTCCGAACAATTCACACGCCCCGCCGTACCCCGGAAGTACTCTCATCGCTGTGCCCTCATCGCCGCCGAATGCACGGTAAAATCGAGACGCGAAAACCCACCGGGGAGAGCATCCTGTAGTTTTTTCTCTGCCAAAAAACCAATCATCGCAGCATTATCCATACAAAAGCTCATTCGTGGGGCCACCATACGAATGCGATGCTTGGCAGCACTCGACGTCATCAATTTCCTCAAGCCCGAATTAGCCGATACGCCGCCGGCAATGACTACCGTACGCACATTCCGTTCGACGGCTGCTCGGATCGTCTTGGCGACCAGCACCTCGGTAATTGCTGCCTGCACCGACGCGCAGATATCCGGAAGAAGATTCTCGGGAATGGACTCGGGAAAGGTCTTTTGGAGGAAATACCGCACCGATGTCTTGAGCCCGCTGAAGCTGAAATTATACGTTCCGTCATGTATCATCGAGCGAGGGAAAGTATAGGCACGAGGATTTCCGGCCTGCGCAAGCTTATCGACAAGGGGTCCGCCAGGGTAACCCAACCCCAGTAATTTAGCTACCTTATCAAATGCTTCACCTGCCGCATCATCCTTCGTCGAGCCGAGAACAGAATAGGAATTATACGAGCGCACCTCAAAAAGCGACGTATGCCCGCCACTGACGACGAGCGCGATGAACGGAAATTCAACACTCGAATCTTCGAGACATCCCGAATATAAATGTCCCTCAATATGATGCACCGGCACGCACGGCACACCAAGCCGCAAGGCAAGCCCTTTGGCAAAATTTGAGCCGACAAGGAGCGAACCGATCAATCCTGGTTCGGTGGTAACTGCCAGCGCAGTCAAATCCTTCGTTTCAATCTGCGCTTCACGCAGCGCAGCGCTTACCACTGCAGAAATGCTCTGTACATGTGCTCTCGAAGCCAGCTCGGGAATCACACCGCCATAGTCGGTATGAAAGACTTGAGACGAGATGATATTACTTAATACCTGTGAATTATGCAGCACGGCGGCAGACGTTTCGTCGCAGGAAGATTCGATGGCAAGGAGCATAGGGTAGGAATAGATCCGACTGAATGTAGAATTATATTTCGATCGTCGCTAAAATGTTTCGCGATAGCAATTATTCAAAAATACAGTTTTTCTGAAAGAGGAAGGATATCGTGCGATTGATAATTATAGCTTTTGAAGGGTAAAAACGACAAAAAACAGGATGCCGAATTTTCCAAAAAGTGTCAAATTTTCTACTCTGTGTAAAAAATTTGACACTTTTTTTGTGTGGGAAATGTGGGTGAATAATCGCCGGACGATGAACTGCGTCAGGCGTTTTTAGTGGTTGGTGTTTCAGGTAATTGCGTAATTATTCTCATCCATTCCAGAGTACCGGAAAGGAGCATAATCAGCAGGTATAGAGCGAGGGCAATTATCATAATGAACGAAAAAACACTTTCTCACGTGGAATAAATTTCGTTTATTGCACACTCTTAAAAGGAGAAATCGGCATAGTTTGCCGAATTGTGCAACGGAAATTGGAGAAGAGAAATGCGCTTCTCGAATTTCGTGATTTACGAGGAAAGAATGAAATTTTCCCCGCGTTCTTTGACAACTTGGTTACTTATACTTCCCGCCGCTTTGATTTGTTCCATTGGATTTCAATCCTGTGGAAATAAACCAAAGATCGACTCCAGCCGCACATTTTACTATAATGAGCCGGATGGCCTTACGACGCTCGACCCTGCAACGACAAGTTACAAGGCGGCAATTTGGGCCGGTTCACAGATGTACAACGGTTTAGTTGAGCTTGATTCTGCGATGAATTTTGTGCCTTGTCTTGCCTCTTCATGGGACACTGACAGCACGGGCACTGAGTGGACATTCCACTTGCGCACCGACATTCAATTTCAAGAGAATGTTTGTTTTGGCGCGCAAAAGACCCGCAAATTCACAGCTCGCGACGTACAATTCTCCTTTGAGAGAATCTGCGACGCTCGTACAAAGTCCACCGGACTGTGGGTATTCCGCAAGCGCCTTGAGGGTGCTGAAGAATTCTACACATCATCGGCCGACAATAAACCTTCCGCCGGAATTCGTGGTATCACGGTACTGAATGACTCGACCGTCAGACTGCGCCTTACAACGCCGTTTGCGCCGCTTCTTGCATTGCTGTCGATGCCGTATTGCTGGATCATCCCTCACGAAGCTGTTGAGTATTATAAAGCTGATTATTACAAGCATCCTGTTGGCACCGGAGCGTTCGCGCTCGCCGAGTGGAAGCCCGACATGGCTCTTACTCTCACGCGTAACCCGCTTTATTTCAAGCATGATGCACGGGGAAAACAGCTCCCGTATCTTGATGCTGTTTCCATTTCTTTTATCAGAAATACCAAGTCGGAATTTCTGGAATTTGAAAAAGGAAAATTAGACTTTATCGGCTCGATTGACCCCTCGTTTGTGGAGAAAGTCCTCACGCCTCAGGGCACGCTCACGCCTGCCTTTTCTTCCTACACATTGCTTCAGGCAAGTGCGCATTCAGTAGAGTATTACGGTATTCTGCTCGACTCTGCGCTCGCTGCCGCAAAGAGTATGCCGCTTTATCGGTCCAAGCTGCTTCGGCAGGCATTGAATTATGCAATTGACCGTGACAAGATCATACAATTTGTGCTCAAAGGCAAGGGTATTCCTGCGACGCATGGTGTACTTCCGCCCTCGATGCCCGGCTTTTCGCCGGACACCAAAGGGTATGATTACAACCCTGAAAAAGCACGTGAATTACTCGCTCAAGCCGGCTTCCCGAATGGAAAAGGATTGCCGACGCTCACGCTTCAGCTCGGAGCCAATGAGCGTACTGCATCGGTAGCCGAAGCAGTGCAGCAGCAATGGAAGGCAATTGGTGTGAATCTTGAGCTCCGGCAAGTGGATTTCCCGCAACATTTAGATATGGTCCGTAGTGGCAAGCTCGCTCTCTGGCGCACAAGCTGGATCGGCGACTATCCCGACCCCGAGAATTTTCTTGCACTGTTTTATTCGCAGAATAATTCGCCGAAAGGGCCGAATACGACACATCTGAATTCCCAAGCGCTTGACTCGCTCTACGAGCAGGCACTCTCGCCTCGCCTCAGCCCCGCCCGACGGTACGCCCTGTACAACGCAATGGAGCGCAGCGTTATCGACTCTGCGCCGTGGATTTTTCTGTATTACAATATTCAACAAAGAATAGCCCGACCTTCCGTTATCGGTCTCCGCCCGGAAGGAATCGACCGCCTTATACTCGAAGCTGTCGATAAAAAATAAGGGTCCTGTTCTTAATCGCTCCGATATCGGCTTACTTGCGCCGCCCGGACGATGTCAAAACGGTAGATTGTTCAAGCGAAATTCTACCGAAACTAAATGTCCAGAAGGTATTTCAAAACTAAACGAGGAAATTATGAAGAAAAACATACCCCTCCTACCTTTCTGGCTTAGCTTGGTTCTCATAGTGATTGCTATAGCTTTGCCAACAGGCAGTATTAACGCTGCCCCGAAAAAACATGCTTCGAAACACGCCGCTGCTGCTAAGCACACAAGTGCCAAACGCACAGCGCATTCTTCCAAAAAATACGCATCAAAACATTCTTCCAAAAGAGGTAGAAAAGTCGCATCAAAATGCAACCGCGTATTAGGAAAACAGCAAGCCCTCACGCTTATCAACAGCAACGGGCAATTATGCCGCTTAGCCGGACTTAGTTCGGCGGAAGAAATCCCGACAAAAGCAACCAATATTGGTTCTCCTGCCGAGATTTCCATTCAAACACAAAACGCAAATTACACTGCTGACGCGGAAGATTATCTGCCGGAAGAAGGCGAAGATCTCGCCGAATTGGAACAAGAAGACAATGTGACCGTGGATATTGAGGCCTTTAAATCTCTCTGGCTCTCCTATATCGACGGCGGCAACCCGGGCGACCAAGAAGACATGCTCGCCTGCGGAGTTGACAAGAAAAAAATCATGGATGCTATAATGGATTGGGTCGGCACACGCTACATCTTTGGTGGCACGAGCCGCAGCGGAATTGACTGTTCGAGCTTTACACGCACAGTCTTTGCTACAGCAGGGAATTTCCTACTTCCCCGCACCGCTGCTGAACAGTCAGAAGTCGGCACGAAAGTACGCTCACGCGACAAAATGCAGTTCGGCGATATCGTGTTCTTCCATACCCGCAAACGCGTCTATGTCTCTCACGTCGGGATTTACTTAGGTGATAATTTATTCGCACACGCCAGCTCACGCTACGGCGTAACTGTATCATCGCTCGAAAGCGATTATTATAACAAACGCCTCATCGGTGTCAAACGCCTGCAACATGTTGATGTTACTCGCTACGCACTCGAAGGCGGCGCAAAACTCGGTACAGTGCAAGCAATTGCAACAGAATAAATTATTCGATATATACAAAAGGCGATGGAATGAAAATTCCATCGCCTTTTTTTTTGCTCATTACCGAGCCGCCATTCGACCTCGCTGAGGTCGTGGTTTTTGGGTGTATCTTGCTCGTAGTTTTTCTTTTCGAGGGTACGGGTGAATTTGTCTTCTATGCCTGTTATTGCTCCTCTGTCTGCATTTGGGAGCATTGTGCCTAAGCGGGAATACTGTGCAAACGTTTCATAAGCAAGTGTTTACAGCCAGTTAAAACAACTGGATAGACGGAAAATTTAAAGTATCTTTACAAGAAAATGTACTTTATTTTTTAATGAAATAGATTTGTGGGACAAACTCCTGATTGAGCTTAGGGGCCGTGCTATTAAGATAAATACCATCATAACCGAATGTTTCTTTAGTTAATGCAGCAAAGTGATTAAATCCGTAATAATCATTATTTGATCTCATTTGATACCAAGTGCCTTCACTACCATCATTTTGCTGATACCAAATTCCGAAAGAATCTCTAATAAAAGGTACACTCATATTGAATGTAAAGGTTTGATCTTCTTTCAGTTCTAATTCAAGTTTAGCATATAAATTTATATCATTTTCATATCCGCCAAACTGAGTTTGTATTGTATCTATTTTATATTGTCCCACTAACGAATTAATCTCTTGTAAACGCTCAAAACGAAATAGTATATAGAGAGTTAGAATAGGACTAATGAAAATAAATATTGTCACAAGTACTCTACGATTAAAAAAAGATTTCAAGGTTAGTTTCATGTTTAAATCTCATTTATCTTTTTTAGGAAGACTTGAATATGGAATAAATAAATGAAGGGTTTGACTTATATTTCCCGTCCGATCAGTTCTTTGAACTGACCGTCAACACGTACCAATGAAACGTCTTGCATATCCGTACTGTGGGTAAGCATCAGGAAGCAAACATTCGACCTCGATGTGGTCGTATCTTCTTGGCGGTGTATCTTGCTACAAACGTTCGACCTCGCTGAGGTCGTAATTTTTTTGTGTACATCCATGAAGCAACGACTTCAGCGAGGTCGAACATTTATAGAAAGACGCAGACCCAAGAAATCACGACCACATCGACGTCGAACGTTTGTTTGGTTTTTTTACACACACTCTGTAGGCGCAGTACGTTTCAGCGATACGTATTGACGGGCGGTTGGAACGACCGATCGGGCGGGAAATATAGAGCATAATACCGTACCGCCGTAGAGACGTAGCATGCTACGTCTCTACAAGCGCGTGGTATTTAAAAACACCTTACTCCTGCGTAATACTCACCTTTTGCGCGGCCTCATACGCACGCACACGCAACTCTGTAGTATCAGCATCCGGCGCGCCGTAGGCGAGCGCTACTCCCATTCTCCGGTACGGACGCGTAATCGGCTTGCCAAAGATACGGATATCGGTTTTGGGTACTTCGAGTGCGGCTTCTATGCCGGTGTAGCGTGGATTCGTACCATCAGCCGAGGCGAGAATTACTGCGCTTGCGCCTGCGCGCTCAAGAGTGATTTCGGGGATTGGCAGCCCGAGAACGGCGCGGCAGTGCAATTCAAACTCCGATAAATTCTGCGTACCGGCGAGCGTGACCATGCCCGTGTCATGCGGACGTGGGGAGAGTTCGGAAAAATAGACGTCTGTTTCGGTCAGGAAAAACTCCACGCCCCAGATTCCTGCTCCCGTCAGCGCGGCGGTCACTTTTTGCGCAATATTCTGCGCTTCAAGGAGTTGCGCCGGGAGGATGAACGACGGCTGCCAGCTTTCCTGATAATCACCACGTTCCTGACGGTGCCCGATCGGCGGACAAAAGAGCGTCTCGCCGTTTTTCTGCGTTACGGTCAGAAGCGTAATTTCACTCGTAAAATTGATAAACTCTTCGATAATCACATCGCTATCGCCGGTGCGACCCTTGGCAGCTGCGTAATTCCATGATTTTTCAATATCTTCCTCAGACTTAATTACGGATTGTCCCTTGCCCGAAGACGACATCAGCGGCTTGATGACACAGGGAATCCCAATCTCAGCCACGCCTTCGCGGAGCTCTTCAAGGGTGGAAGCATAACGGTACTTCGCTGTTTTGAGGCCGAGTTCGCGGGCGGCAAGGTCACGGATAGCACGGCGATTCATGGTGAAATTCGCTGCTTTGGCGCTTGGCACGACTTGGATGCCGCTTGCTTCAAAACCATAAAAACGTTCCGTGCGGATCGCTTCGATTTCCGGAACAATGATATCCGGCCGGTGCTTAGCGACGATGCGGTCGAGTTCGGCGCCGTCGAGCATGTTGATAATTTCACGTTCATGCGCGACTTGCATTGCGGGAGCATTTTCGTAGGAATCGACGGCAATGACGTATTGTCCGAGGCGTTGAGCGGCGATGACGAATTCTTTTCCTAATTCGCCCGAACCGAGAAGCATGATTTTTTTCATAATGATATTCAGAGTGTTTTGAGAATGTAAGCGAAGTGCGAAAATACTAAAAGTACGAATCACGCTTGATAGAAAGGCGCCGTTGAGCGTGCATTTGCCGGTGAAAGGACATGACATGTCGGCCGGAGAAAAGGGGGCATTATAAAAATAAAAGTGCTGTTGTATAGAGTTAACGTATTTATTTTGAAGGAGTAATAATAAACAGGGCTTTATTGGTGACAATAGGTTAAGTTGTTGACCCGCGTTTGCAACGCGACTGTGTGATGCATCTTCTGAGATATGGGGTTCTCGGTGGAGCAATCACGTCATTTCTCCTGCCGCCTCATGGCGGCGTCGCCTTGGCATAGCTTTCCGATTGCGGTATGTACATTGCGCTTGGGGCAGGTCGGGCTGCCGAAACGTGGTCTCGGCGACCTCCGGGAAACATGGCTAACGCAGCTTGTTTTCTATTGTCGGGGCATAAAAAACAGCAGGTTACAACCCAATATAATTTTATTGTATTCAATTAGTTAGATTATTTTTTAACGGACATTCAACACGATTGATTTGTGTTTTTTACCCTTGTTTTTTACCCTTGTTTTTTACCCTTGTTTTTATATTTTGATGAACCTTGGTGAAAGTCGTATTTTTGCGACAAATTAAAGGGGTGTATGAAATTAGCTGTACCTTCATACCCGTATGATACTATAGAGTTAGGTACAATCAGCGCACTCATACTATGATAAAAAATCTCGTTTTGCCATACATTCGACAATATTGCAACAACAGTCATTTTGATGTCAATGCTATGGTGGCAGGCTTAAATATCTCGGCGGGATATTTACGTGAAATCACTCATCGGCATTTTGGCTTAGCGCCCCGCGAGCTCATCGAAGCGGTGCGTATTTGCAATGTACTCGACCTGCTTGATACCAACGAATCGCTTATCGTCATCAGCACAAAATGTGGCTTTGGGAATTATCGTACGTTCCGCTCAGCATTCGAGCGCCGCATCGGTATGACCGCCTCTCGTGCTCGCGACCTTATCCGAAAAAGCGATGACAAGGAAGCCCTCAAAAAGCAGTGGTGCGGTTCGCTGTGGAGCGAATAAATATATCTCTTCTGATGGTGTGCCTCTTTATTCACCGATACCGATCTTTGTAGTACACCGATTTGTCGCGCTTGACGGCTCAGATGCTCTCTTTCCTCCTCTATTCCTGCATATTTCTTTTTCGGTCATGCCTTTGCTTTTTACCTTCGTTTTTTACCATCGGAAATTGCATTTTTTATGTAATTCAACCCATTACAATATATATGTGTTGTAGCTTTTTAATATGTCGATTAAGGGTCTCGGTTGTTCGTGCTAATTTATTGACTATTTTCAACCTGTATGTGTAAAATATTTTCTATTTTTACAGTGGATTACGATAATAGAGTACGCCTCGGTGTCAACGTCATAGATGATGCGATTATCGTGTAGGGAATGAAAGATTCGGCTATTGACCTGTCGGTAATTTTTTTATTCAATCTATAGAGAGCATCTATGAAAAAATGGTGGCTACATCTTGGAATACAGATGAAAATTGTACTTCCTGTTACCCTCGTATCACTTCTGACCGGCGTGGGCTTGTTTTTTTATTTTTCGGCAAGCCGCCGGGATGTACAGACCGAGGCACTTGTTCAAAAGGCCCGTACCGTTCTCCTTTCGGCTGAATCTGCCCGAGAATTTGCTGCTGCACAGCTCAAGCGGGGCGTTTTCAGAAAAGACCTTACAGTTAAAGAGGATATTCTCCATACCGTCCCCATCTTTGCAGCTATGCAAGTCGCTGAGGCCAAAGCGAAGGAGCTGGGTTTCCGGCTCAAAGTACCAAAGCACAGCCCCCGCAATCCCGATAATTTACCGGATGAATATGAGACAAAAGTGCTTGCCACCCTTGCTGATGGCAGCGTTCCCGAGTCATGGGCAGTCGATAGCAAAACCAATATGGTTCGCTATTTCCGGCCGGTCAAGCTCACCGAGGAATGCCTGAATTGCCATGGTGACCCGGCTAACTCACAGAAGCTGTGGGGTAATAGCGAAGGCAAAGATGTCACGGGCACAAAAATGGAAAATTGGAAAGTCGGTGAGGTACGCGGCGCATTTGAAGTGATGATGGATATGGCGCCCGTAGATGCGGAAGTGCGTACTGTATCATTAGTTATTGCAGGAATGACGGGTGCATCATCTATCTTTCTTGTATTATTTGTCATTGTCATTTCCCGGGCAATTACCCGCCCCATTCTTAAACTAAGCGATTCAGCAACGAAAGTAGCTGCCGGAGATGTCTCGCAGCAAGTGGAAAATACGACCTTTGACGAAGTAGGAGTGCTGACCGGAGCATTTAATACTATGGTGGTCAATATCCGTACTACGCTCGACGATGTTCGGAAAGCCGGGGAAGAAACGCGTATTGCAATGCACAAGGCCAAGAATCTCCAGGCAGAATCCGAGGCGCAGGGATACTATTTATCGGAAAGTATCGAGACAATTATGCATGAAATCGGGCACTTCGCCGAGGGGCAGCTCGTAGTTCATCTCGAGCCCATGCGCAAAGACGACGACATTGCCCGCTTGTATGATGGCTTCAGTACTGCTGTCGGAAAAATACGCAGTATGGTCATGCAGGTCTCCGAGGCTGTCGAAACTACGGCAAGCGCGACGGCAGAAATCGCCGCAAGTATTGAAGAAATGTCCACCGGTGCTGCCCAGCAATCGGAGCAAACATCTAATGTTTCCACTGCAATTCTCCAAATGACCTCCAATATTGTCGAAAGTAATCGTGCGATGTCGCGCGCCGTCGAGCAGGCCCATGCATCCGGCGAAAGAGCACAATCCGGTGGCGCTGTCGTCCTCGAGACCATCGAAGGAATGAATACTATTGCGACCATGGTGCAGCAATCGTCGGTAACGGTCCATAATCTCGGTAAGTCGAGCGAGGAAATCGGTGAAATTGTACAGGTCATCAATGATATTGCCGACCAGACGAACCTTCTGGCTCTCAATGCTGCCATTGAAGCAGCCCGCGCCGGGGAGCAAGGACGAGGATTCGCCGTGGTGGCCGATGAAGTACGGAAATTAGCCGAGCGTACTGCTGAAGCGACCAAGCGCATCGGCACAATGATTAAACGCATTCAGAGTGAGACCTCCGGTGCCGTACACGTCATGGAGCTTGGCACCAAAGAAGTAGAGAAAGGCAAGCTATTGGCGGACAAAGCCGGCTCGGCCCTGAAAGAAATTATCACTATGTCGAATGATGTAGAAGTCATTATCACACAGCTCGCCGGAGCAAGCGCCGAACAGGAAACTACAAGCGAAGACATTGCCCGCAATATCCAAAATATCTCCCATGTAGCTACTGAAAATAATCGGGCAATCGAGCAAGTAGCCCATGCTACCGATGATCTTGCCCGACTAACGATGATACTTCAGGAGCTACTGGCAGGATTTGATACTCAGACCGGCAGGCCGTCGGATAAGGTTCTTAAAAAACCGACGCAGTATCAGCTTAAAAACTAAAAAACAAACATTCCCATTCCGCTCTCCGGTTCCCCCTCTACCGTGAGAGCGGAGGGGTAACGTTGCATCGCGTGTATCAAACGGGGATGAATTTCCGGGGATCGTATTCCTCTTCAAAGCTAAATAAGTGTAATGGGCTCATAAGCTATACCGGAAGAAATACACACTTATTCAACATGTCAGCCAGGCCACGTATCCACCATTTTTATCACTTACTTCGACATTGCAGTCCTACTAATGCAAAAGGTGAGCCATGAATCAATCTACCATAGTACTCATTGACGACGAACATTTGGTCACAGAAGACCTGAAAATACTGCTTACGACCATGGGATATAGCGTTCCGGCCACTGCGGCCACGCTCGAAGATGCGCTTCCCCTCACTACGTCACACAGGCCCGATATCATCGTGATGGACATGGGCCTTCTAGAACGTGCAGCCAATACCGATACAGCCCGGAACATACTCAATACTCTCAGCATACCGGTCGTATTCATTGCCGATCAGGTGGACCGTGCTCGCCTCAAAAGAGCCGGAATTACCCGCTCCCACGGCTATATTCTCAAGCCCTTTGATGAGCAGGAAATCCGCATGACCATTGATCTGGCACTCGCGCACTCCACGACAAACACCGAGCTCCTCGAAAGCAGAGAATGGCTCGCTACTACCCTGCAGAGTATCGGCGATGCCGTCATTGCGACCGATAAGCAAGGGCGGGTGAAATTTATGAATCCCGTCGCCGAACAGCTCACCGGATGGACACAGGCAGAAGCAACGGGAATTCCCCTGCCGGATGTCTTTACTATTATCAATCAGACCTCACGGAAAGCAGTACCCAATCCCGTCGAACTCGTTCTCCGCGACGGAAATATCGTCGGACTCGCCAATCATACCATCCTCATCGCAAAAGGCGGCAAAGAGTACAACATCGACGACTCGGCAGCGCCGATTCATGCACCGTACAAGGAGCTCAGCGGCGTGGTACTCACCTTCCGTGATATTACCGAGAAGTATAGAATTGAAGCAGCTATCGAAGCGAGTGAACGTCGATTCCGCGCAATGATCGAACACAATCAGGACATGATACGCCTCGTCGATGCGACCGGAAAGCTCCTCTATATCTCTCCCTCGGCCGAACGTATCACCGGCTATACGGTTGATGAATTTGATGGCCACATGATGCTGGAAATAACCCATCCTGATGACCTATCCGATGTATTGAAAATCATAGACGTACTTTTTTCCCGACCCGGAGTGTCACTGCACGTACAGTACAGAATCCGTCATAAAGCAGGCCACTGGCTTTGGATGGAAGGCACGGTGACGAATCTCCTGCATGACCCCGCCGTCGGCGCAATCGTCTCGAATATCCGCGATATTACCCCTCGGAAACTTGCCGAGGAAAAGCTCCGTGAAAGCCATGCCCTGCTGACGTCCATTACCGAAGGAACCGATGACATTATCTTCGTCAAAGATATGGAAGGCAGGTATATGTTTGTCAATTCACCAATTACCCTCATCAACGGCTACCGGCCCGATGAGATGATAGGGAAAACAGACCATGAGTTATTTCCCCCCGAGCCGGCCCAAAAAGCGCGGGAAATCGATCTGGAAATACTCACTACAGCTACCGGTCAGATGGTCGAAAACACCGTCCGCATCAATGGCACCGACTACACATTCATGACCTCCAAAAATCCACTCTATGACGCACATGGGACTTTAATGGGTGTCGTTGGTGTGTCGCGTGATATTACGGAACTGAAAGCAAGCCAGGCTGCAATTCTCCAAAGAGAAGAATTATACCGGGCATTGATCGAAGACAGCTTCGAGGGTGTAGCACTGACAAGTAAAGAAGGTAAAGTGACCTACACAAGCCCTGCCAATGCCCGGATCCTCGGATACACACCCGAAGAACGAGCCAACAAAGGATTTAGCGACCTGATGCATCCCGACGATGTTCCGTTGGCTACATCGTATTTCCAGCAAATGGTCAGTGGCAATCTGCAGCATTCACACTTCGAAATACGCGTGCAGCACAAAGACGGCTCCTGGCGATGCGTGGAAATCAACAGTCAGAATATGCTCGATAATCCCAATATCAGGGCAATTGTCAGTAATTTCCGTGATGTGACCGACCGGAAAAATTCGCTGGAAGAGCTGCAGAACAACAAAGAAAATCTGCGCGAAATTGTCGAGGCAATTACCGTTCCGATGATTATCACCAGTACCGAAGAAAAGAAAATACTCTATGGAAATCAATTAGTTGCCGATATGCTCGGGCTGGAGCTTGACGACCTGCTGACACGCACGCCAATTGATTTTTACGTTCATCCCGAAGACCGGGAAAGTGCGATCGAAGAGCTGACCCAAAACGGATTCGTCAAGAGCCGGGAAGTGCTGTTTAGCAGAACGAACAGCGAACAATTCTGGGGCCTGCTCACCGCCCGAAAAATCACCTATGCCGGCCGCAACGCCGTCGTGACGACCATTTATGATATCACCGACCTAAAGAATGCCGAGTACTCCCTCCAGAAAAATTACACCCTTCTCAAGACCATTACCGAGGGAATTCACGAGAGTATTTTTGCCAAAGATACTGCAGGGAATTATACATTTATCAATTCAACCGCCGCCGAATCAATTCACAAAACACCCGAAGAAGTGATCGGGAAAGACGATACGGCGCTTTTCTCACCCGACCATGCAGCATGGCTCAGAGAGCTGGACCGAAAGATTATGGCTACCGGTAAGTCTGAAACATTCGAAGGATTTATGACCGAAGGCGTGCCACACTATTTCTCCGACTCCCGCTACCCGATGCATGATGAGCGCACCGGCTCAATTATTGGTGTCGTCGGCATCTCCCGCGATATTACCGAGCAGAAGAAAGCGGAAGAAAAGCTTCATCTCTATGAACGTGCTTTGCTGAGCGCGGCAGAGGGGATAATTGTGACGGATGCTGAGCAGGAGGATAATCCTATTGTGTTTGTGAATGAAGGATTTAGTGAAATTACCGGTTATAATACCAAGGATGTGATAGGCAAAAATTGTCGATTTTTACAAGGTGAAGCGACCGACAGGCAGGCAATTAATAAAATCCGTCAGTGCATGCATGAAAAGCAATACTTCGAAGGTGAAATTCTCAATTATAAAAAAGACGGTACCCCATTCTGGAACTATCTCCGCATCGCGCCGGTGCCGAATATTCATGGAAAAATTACACACTTTATCGGCTTTCAAAATGATATTACCGAACGTAAAAATGCGGAGAAAAAAATCCTCGAAAGTGAGGAAAAATACCGTTCGGTCGTCGAAAATGCGCCTGATATCATCATGACGATTGATCGAAATAACAACCTGACATTTATTAATCATACAGTGCCGGGATATACCAAGGAACAGGTCATCGGGCAGAATGCATTTAGCTTTGTGCTGCCGGAATATGTAGAACTGTTGAAGAAAGTATTCAGCGATGTCTATACACTCAAGACCACGCAGAGCTTTGAAGCGGCTGCTCCGGGCTTATCCGGTAAACCTGCTTGGTATTTAAGTCATGCGAGCCCGATTTTTTCCGGAAATGATGTGGTAGGAATTACCCTCACGACGCGTGACATTACCGACCGCAGGCAAGCCGAAGAAGAGCTGCGGCAAAGCGAGAAAAATCTCCATGAAATCGTCGAGGGAATCACCGTACCGATGGTGATTACGAGCATACAAACAGGTAAAGTGCTCTATGGCAATCAGCTCGTCGCCGACCTGATGGGCGTGCCGATGGATATGGTACTACAGCAGGAAGCAATTGATTTTTATAGTAATCCTGACGATAGAACAGCATTTGTTGCAATGCTGAAAGCACAGGGCTTTGTCCAGAATCATACCCTGAAAATGCGTCGTCTCACAGGCGATGAAATCTGGGTGCTGATTACAGCACGCATCGTCACCTTCAATGGTGAGCAGGCGCTCGCTGTCACGCTCTATGATATTTCCGAGGAAAAAAGGGCCGAAGAAGCTCTGCTTGCCAGCAAGACACGCCTGCGCGGTGTGATCGAATCGGCAATGGATGCCATTATCTCGGTCGATGCTGCCTTCAATATCGTGCTCTTCAATAAAGCAGCCGAGATTATGTTTGGCTGCACGACCGATGAAGTCCTCGGCAGCTCCATCGACCGATTTATTCCACAGCGCTTTCGCTCAAGTCATGCGTATTCTATTACAAAATTTGGGCATGAAGGTATTACCAACCGTGCAATGGGACATTTGGGGCTCCTCACCGGGCTGCGCTATAATGGACAGGAATTTCCCATAGAAGCATCGATCTCGCAGATTGATACACCGACCGGAAAGCTTTATACTGTCATTCTCAGAGATGTGACCGAGCGCCGGCAGACCGAACAGCAGCTGCGGGAACAGGCCGCAATCCTGGATCTGGTGCCGGATGCAATTATTATGAGGGACTTGGAGCATACGATTATATCCTGGAGCAAAGGTGCCGAGAACATGTATGGCTGGACAGCCGAGGAAACCATCGGAAAATCTGCTCCCGAGCTCCTCGGGATTAGCGATGACCCTCAATTTCTGGAAGCCAAAAAAATTCTCCATACCACCGGTGAATGGTCGGGTGAGCTCCGGCATTGTACCAAGAACGGCAGCATCATCCTTGTACACAGTCGACTCAAATTACTCTTTACAGCCGATGGTCGGCCGAACGCGGTCTTGGTCACCAATACCGATATTACCGAGAAAAAAACACTTGAAAAGCAGCTTTTCCGCGCGCAACGCCTCGAAAGCATCGGCACACTCGCGAGCGGCATCGCGCATGATCTGAATAATATCCTGACGCCGGTCGTGCTCGGGATGGAACTCATCAAACTCAAGCTTACCGATGAAAACGCCCGCAAAAGAGTTGATACCGTCATCTCCACCGTCAAGCGCGGTTCGGGGCTGATCGGGCAAGTCCTCTCCTTCGCAAGAGGTTCGCAGGATAATCGCGAACCGATCAACATTAAATATATCATCGATGAGGTCGCCAAAATCGCCCGTGAAACCTTCCCACGGGAAATTGAAGTCGTGCTCAATCTGCCAAGCGAAGACCTGATTGTCGATGGGAATGCCACGCAAATACATCAGATTATGATGAATCTCTGCATTAATGCCCGCGACGCGATGAACGAAAAAGGCGGGATTCTCTCCATTGAAGCCGGCTATATTGTTGCCAATGAATCTCTCATTAGCCGCTATGTCGATGCCAAGCCGGGCACATATGTGCATATCGTGGTGCGTGACACCGGCACCGGCATCCCGCACGAACTTCAGGACAAAATCTTTGAGCCCTTTTATACCACCAAAGAAGTCGGCAAAGGCACCGGTATCGGACTGACGACGGTCTTTACCATCGTGCGGAATCATGGTGGCTTCCTCGGACTCTACAGTGAGATGGGGGTCGGCACTGCGTTCTCAATTTACCTCCCGGCCGAGCTCCCGAAATCGAGCGAACAGGCCGAGGCCTCGGATACTGCGCAGTATTCGCTCAGCGGTGCTACCATCCTACTCGTCGATGATGAAGATCTTATCCGAAATATCGCCGATGACATTCTTCAAGCATATAGTTACAAAGTGTTTACTGCCAAAAATGGAGCCGAAGCAGTTCAAATCTATACCCTTAATAAAGACCAAATCGCAGTCGTCATTACCGATGTGATGATGCCCGTCATGGGAGGAATTGAACTCATGGGAATTCTCCGCGGTCTCAATCCGGAGATACGGATTATTGCCGCAAGTGGGGTCATTGACGGAGATACCACCAAGAATCTCAAAGCAGCCGGTGCGCAGGTGATTCTCCTCAAGCCCTTTACGGTTGATAAGCTTCTGGCGGCAATTCAGGAAGTACTCGAATAACGACGCTTTCGCAGTACATGCGCCCAACACCTCAAAAAAACGTATTTTCGTGGAAATGAAGTGTGTATATAGTAAGCGGCATATAGTATGATTTCCTATGGTATTATCGGTCTCGGACGACTCGGCGGGACGCTGGCTCAAGCGCTCAATCCACTGTGGTGCATGACTCATTCTCAAGCGAAAGCGGAGGAATTTCAACGGCAGTGCGACGGAGTGAACGTGCGTTCATCCATTGAAGCGCTTGATGTGCTTCCCGATTGCATCCTGATCACCGTACCCGATGGTCAGATCGAAAGCGTTGCGCAGTCGGTAGCCCGTCATTTCGGCAAGCGACTTGAGGGAAAAATGGTACTTCATTGTTCAGGCGCTCTTGGTGTAGAACTTCTCGATTCCTGCCGCACCCAAGGCGCGCGCGCAGCTTCTGCCCATCCTTTTCAAACATTTACGACCGCCTCGCCTGACGCACTGCAGGGTATTGCCTGGGGAATTGACTGCATGCCGGAGGATGAAGAATTTCTCGGTGACATGATACGTTCCCTCGGCGGGAATCCGGTCATTCTTACCGATGAAACGCGAAATAAAAAAGCCATTTATCATGCAACTGCCGTCGTCGCGTCGAATTTTCTGACAATGCTCATTGCCACCGCCCGGGAATTTGCCGCCGTTGCCGGCATCGACGAACGCCTTTTTTTAGCGCCGATTATCCGTCAGACAATCGAAAATTCACTCTTCACTCTTGGCACCGATGCACCACCGCCACTCACCGGTCCAATAGCGCGAGGTGATAGCACGACCGTCCGCATTCACCATGATGCACTCGCGCAACATCCTGATTTATTACGTATGTACTCACTTCTCAGCAAGGCGACTCTGGAGGTTGCCTGCGCAAATAAACTCCTCACGACCGCTCAAATTACCGAACTCGAGAGTGCCTTGAGCTACAAGTCGGACACCGCTAACGACGTTTTTTAACGCAATGGTCGCAATGGTTTCTCCGCGCCTCTGCGTCTTTGCGTTAAAAATCTTACCGCGCAATCAACACCTTCCCGACACTCTCATACATCCCCGCCCGCATCCGGCAATAATACACACCCACCGGCAAGTCAAGTCCGGCAGAATACTCGCCTGCTTCAAGCGCACCATCCGACACAACAAGCACAGAATTACCTACATAATCAAACACTTCCAAGCGTACATTGCCTGAGAGTCCTACGCCGAAGTCAATGCTGCGATCTTTCACCGTCAAGTAATACTTCTTGCCGGTGCTGCTCACTACACGGATATTTTTCCCGCAGTAATCAGCAAGCATGAGGATATTGCCGGTCGAGCTCCATGTCTCGCACTCTGCAATTTTTGATGTATCAACGGATAACTTAACAGGATAGATTGTATCCGACGTATGCGGCAAGTATGCATCAAACGTTATCGGAATGGAGCGACTTCCACCATTGCCACTTATAAGCAATTCTCCTTTCAAATCATCGGGAATTGCTTGCGCGCCGGTGATAGAATTGAATTTCACGAGCAGTGAATCATACTTTAATTGTACACTCCAATCATTGACTCCACTCGGTATTTCCAAATTTGCCGTGAATTGCTTGCCGGGTAATATAGTTACCATATCCGGTTGCAAGGTGAATGAACGTTCATTCCGCTGATTCACCGTAACAATGACTTCATCGGACTTCACGCATCCTGCGGCATTGGAAACGGTGAGCGTGTAGGTTGTGGTGGTCGTAGGACTTGCGATCGTCTGACTTGCGTTTGGACTTGAAAGTCCTGTCGAAGGATTCCACGAATATGAGTTTCCTGCTTCTGCGGGAGTACCTATTTGTGTGCTTTCGCCGATGCAAATTGGTTTGTCTTCGCCTGCATTGGCGTTTGGTGGTGGGAGTATTGTTACGGTCACGAATGCGGAATCTATGCATGCGCCACTGGAAACAAGTACTTTGTATTTCGTTGTACTGGTTGGGTTTGCTGTGGGTGTGGCTATGAATGGATTATCCAAACCTACGCTAGGCGACCATTCATATTTCGCGCCACCACTTGCAAACAACTTCACGCTTGCGCCTTCGCAGATGCTTGTATCATTCGAGACAATCGCTTTGATTGTGCCAATAGTCACAAGGACTGTATCACTCGCAGTGCAGCCGCCGTTGCCGGAAACGGTGAGAATGTATTGTGTTGTGCGTGTGGGCGATGCTGTTGGATTTGCTTTTGTTGCGTCATCTAAGCCGTTCGTTGGTTGCCATTGATACGTAAAACCTGCTTGCGATGCTTCGCCTATTTCAGTGCTTGCTCCAATGCAGAGGGTTTTGTCTTGTCCTGCATTGGCGGTGGGCTGTGGATTAACAGTGATGGTGACAAAGGCAGAATCTTCGCATGTGCCGCTGGAGACGAGTACTTTGTAGGTGGTTGTTTTTGTAGGAGTTGCTGTTGGGTTTTCGATGGTTGTATCGCTTAGACCTGTTGATGGTGACCATGTGTATTTTGCGCCGCCACTGGCGAGAAGCTGTATGCTTGTGCCGGAGCATATAGTAGTGTCGTTTGATACTTTCGCTACGATATTGCCGACTGTGACGAGAACGGTGTCATACGCGATACAGCCATGTTCACTGGTGACGGTGAGGATGTATTGGGTTGTGCTTTTGGGAGAAGCATTGGGATTGGCAATACTTGGATTGTCGAGGTCGGTGGTGGGTAACCATGCGTATTTGTTGTCTATGTCTGGTTTATCGCCAATCTGCGCTTTGGAATTTAGGCAGATGGTTTTGTCGGTACCGGCATTGGCTGTGGGTAAGGGAAAAACTACCGCTTGCGTAAACGTGGTGTCACTGCCATTGTCATTGATGACAATTAGACGAACAGAGTATGTACCTGCTGTAGAATACGTTACAAAAACAACCGAATCCGTACTTGTGGCTGGTGTACCACCAGTAAAGAGCCACTCGCGCCGCTTGCCAAATGTGCTGCCATCGGTGAAAACAAGCGTACTACCAAGGCAGCCACTATCGGATGTAGCAATCGCTCGTGGCAAAACACATGGCGAAAAAGCAGGTGTACCACCTTCATTGAAGATGTAATCCATGAAATTGGGGAGACCTAATAAGCACGATCCTGCTACTTTAAATGCATCTGAAATATATTGACAAGCATTACCTTTTAAATTAGGTTTATTTATTATACCAATAAATGGAGTGCCAGTTAGTGTAGAACCTCCATATTGAGCAGAGAATATTCTTCCATCAGGTGAGAGTTGTAATGCCCCTATTTCTACCTTTACATCTTGTAAATATAGAGAATTACGAATCGAGACAGCATCTGGTAGATTTACTTCATATTGGTAAATAAATGTTGTCCAGTCTGTTGCATATAGTTTAGTATTGTCTTGTGAAAAAGATAGACCATAAAATGTAGTATGTTTTTGTGTGTCATTATCTAACCGGATATAATTAGTTATTTTACCAACAGAGGCGTTAAAATCAAACAAGGACAAAGAAGTATTTTGACCAATATAAGTTGGGGAGCTAGCAAGAGCGATCTTAGTCCTATTAGGTGAAATTTTCATATACCCAGCAGCAAAACTATTTAATCCCATTTCTGGAACATAAGTGGAAATTACTGGAGTAGTATCAAAACCAGATGCTGTAATATGAAAAGAGTAAAAAATACTTTTCTTGTTATCATGTGCTACTATCCAAAAACCTTTACCTGTATTGTCCAAAGTTCCAGTCAATTTCTCAGATACATCATCAATGATTACATTATTTTTAGATAGGACTTCTCCCTGTGAATTTTGAAGGCTGACGATTGAATAATGAAGTTTTGTAGTTCTTTTTTCAGTTGATGTTAAATCGGGTGCAGTAATTATAAAGTATTCAAAACAGTTTCCCGGATTTGGAACTATCAATACACCTTGAGTCGATGACTCTCCCCCTAATAGCCCATTTCCATTTATCATAATTTGATGCCTGTTATTCCATAATGTTGTTCCATCTGTATAAAAAAGTAATTGACCAGTATTTCTATCAGAAATCGAAGCACAGCTCTCCCAAGATTTAAGTTTCCCATCGGTTAGTGCAATAGGTGAACCATTCCTAAAAGATATTCCCGCATGATCACCAAAATACCAATTGTCTGCTTCATGCTGAGCGATGGCAGGAATCGAGCAAATGCACAATACACAGGCAAGCAGTAGAACTATTCTCATGAATATATCCTTTCAGGAAATATGGCTGTGGAGAAAATTATTGGGTAATTGTAAGTCATTGAATAAAATTGAAATATGTGCGCTGTAAATTACCAAAAGTTAGGCGTAAGTGCAAGGAATAAATCACCACCCTACTGCATTTCGGCTGCGCTTAATGCCCGGCTGATGGTAGGTTTTTTTTATCTTGTAGTGAACTTTGTGGATGCTTTGTGCCTTCGTATTAAAACTGATTGTGCAGTAGTTACATCGTGCTTGTGACTTTTTTTAACACAAAGTTCTCAAAGATACTCCACAAAGTTCACTATAGATACACCTCATTCTCTTGTATCGTTTGTGTTAGAATTCGACATTGCTGAGGAATGGCACGCTGATTTTTTATGGTTTCTTATGATTCTCGCTGATAAGTTATCAGGAATTCAGCTTGTGACTTTTTTAAGCACAAAGTTCTCAAAGATACTCCACAAAGTTCACTATAAATACACCTATCTTGTTGTGTTCTTTGTGGTTACCTTCGTGTACTTTGTGTTTAAAATTGACATTGCTGAGGAATGGCACGCTGATTTTTTATG
>JAXLVN010000012.1:0-39188 GCA_046328995.1 Kapaibacterium sp. (SeqCode) | reverse complement strand
AGCGATACTCTCGGAAGGAGCTCGGAAAATCGCGAAGAAATCGTGCCGAAATTACACGATTTTTCCGTATTTTTGCCGTTAGAAAAACAATCAAAACTGTTCATTTCTACCACTATTAACGCGAGTGTTATGTCCCTAACGTCTGAGCGCATTCTTTCCGTCCTGATGGAAGATGAAATGCGCAATTCCTACCTCGATTATTCCATGTCGGTGATTGTTTCCCGGGCGCTGCCTGATGTGCGCGACGGTCTGAAACCTGTTCACCGGCGAATCCTCTATGCAATGTATGGCCTCGGTCTCCTTCCGAATCGTGCGTATAAGAAATCGGCACGTTTGGTGGGGGAAGTGCTCGGTAAGTATCACCCTCACGGTGACAGCTCGGTCTATGATGCGATGGTGCGCCTCGCGCAGCCATGGTCGCTGCGCTATCCGCTTGTCGATGGGCAAGGTAACTACGGTTCGGTCGATGGTGACCCGCCGGCGGCGATGCGGTACACGGAAACCCGGATGTCCCATATCGCCATGGAAATGCTCCGCGATATTGAGAAAAATACCGTGGATTTCCGCGGTAACTTCGACGACTCGCTCGAAGAGCCGTCCGTCCTCCCGAATGTGCTCCCTGCCCTGCTCGTTAATGGCGCCGGCGGTATCGCCGTTGGTATGGCGACCAATATCCCGCCGCATAATCTCACGGAGATTGTCAACGGACTCCAAGCCCTGATTGAGAATCCCAATATTACAATTCCCGAGCTCATGGCGCATGTATCGGCACCGGACTTCCCGACAGGCGGTATTATCTACGGTTACGAAGGAGTCAAAGACGCCTTCATGACCGGGCGCGGTAAATTACTCCTCCGCGGTAAAGCTACCGTCGAGGCAACACGCACGAAAGAAACAATCGTCATTACCGAGCTGCCGTATCAAGTCAATAAAGCGAATTTAATTGAAAAAATTGCCGAGCATGTGCGCCATAAAGTCATTGAAGATATCTCTGATATCCGCGATGAGTCTGACCGTGACGGTATGCGTATTGTGATCGAATTAAAGCGTGATGCGACCCCAATGGTCGTGCTCAATAATTTATTTAAGCATACACAATTACAGGTGACCTTCGGTATCATCATGCTTGCGCTCGTCGATGGACGTCCGCGCGTGCTGAACCTCAAGGAAATGATGGAGGAATTCATCAAGCACCGTAATGAAGTCGTCGTGCGCCGCACCCGTTTCGAGCTCGATGCCGCCGAAAAACGCGCGCATATTCTCGAAGGATTTATCATTGCGCTTGATAATATTGATGAAGTGATTCAGACGATTAAATCCTCTCCTGACACGCCGACGGCATCGATTCGCCTGCAAGAACGCTTCGGGCTCTCGGAGATACAGGCAAAAGCTATTCTCGAGATGCGTTTGCAACGTCTTACCGGTCTCGAACGTGAGAAAATCATGCAGGAATATCGTGAAATTATCCGCACGATTGAGCGCCTGAAAGCAATCCTTGCCAGCAAGGAATTGCAAATGCAGATTATCAGCGAAGAGCTCGCCGAGCTGAAGAAAAAATACGGCGACAAACGCCTGACCGAAATCGTCTATGATGCCCGTGACTTCACGCTCGAAGACATGATCGCCAATGAAGACGTGATCGTTACCATCTCGCATAAAGGGTTTATTAAGCGTACGACCGTTACGAACTATCGTCGTCAGAACCGCGGCGGCAGAGGCGCTAGCGGCGCCGGGACGTATGATGATGATTATGTAGAACAAGTCTTCCTCGCCGCGACACACAATTACCTGCTCTTCTTTACCGACCGAGGTCGGGTGTTCCGCGTGAAAGTCTATGATATTCCGGAAGGTAGCCGCAATGCAAAAGGACGTTCGCTCGCTAATTTGATCGAAAAATCCAATGACGAGAAAGTAACGGCGACCCTTGCGGTGTCCGATTTCCCGGAAAATAACTTCATCTTCATGGCGACTGAACGTGGTACAGTCAAGAAAACATCGCTTTCGGAATTCGAAAGTGTACGTGCCAATGGTAAGATCGCTCTCGGTCTTGATGAAGGCGATCGCCTCATCTCTGCCCGCCTGACCGACGGAAGCTATGATATTATTCTCGGCTCAAATATTGGTCTTGCCTGCCGCTTCCGCGAAGGCGATGTCCGTCCGATGGGCCGCGGCGCTACCGGTGTGATCGGTATGAGAATCGAAGACGACGAGAAAATAGTCTCGATGGTCGCCATCAAGAGAAGCGATGCACAGGTAATTGTCGTTGGAAAGAACGGCTACGGTAAGCGTACGAATTACGAGGACTTCCGCTTGACCAAGCGTGGAGCAAAAGGCGTTATTTCGATGAATGTGACCGAGAAGACCGGCGAAGTGGTCGCTATTATGGAAGTGCAGGACACCGAGGATTTAGTCGTCATGTCCACCGGCGGCGTGCTGATTCGTCAGCATGTGAAAGATATCCGCATCATTGGTCGCAATACACAGGGCGTTCGCTTAGTACGCCTCGATGAAGGTGACTTAATCGCCGATATCACTGCCGTTCCCCATGAAGACGATGTACCGGATGAGGATGAAACCACCCTCATCGCCGGCGAAACAATTACCGCAGCAACGATCGAAACATTACCGGATGATGGTCCGGGACTTGTCGAGCCGACGGCGTAATTTGGTGAATTGTCTGACAGTAAAAAGCCGCTCTGTACTTTGCACAGAGCGGCTTTTTAATTGAGCCGTACGTTTTTTCAAACTCATAGGGGCGACAATGCCTTCGCCATCATCACGCACGACCGGAGCACATGCAAATCGCACCTACAATGAAATAAGAAGACCATGCCACGAAAATTGTCAGAGAACTATCGTATTGTGTAGAAGACAAAACCCCTGCTTAAAGATACAAGGGCTTTGTTAATCAACCAAATTCCACACTACCACTGCACGGCAATTTTCACATTCTTCTCACAATCAATATCATCAAAATAGATCTTTGCTCGCATTGCACGTAATTCTTCATCAGTACATCCACTGCCGGCTAAACCACCTTCAGGGCATAGCATAAACTCAAATTTTATTTTTCTGCCGGCATTCGTCCCGATATTTGTCGTTAGGTGAAGTGTATCTTTCAAACTCGTAATATCATCATAATAGACTTCATTCGCACCGCCGTTTTTGCTCACATACATCGTATAGTGCTTCCTCAAACAAGCAGGAATATTGTCTAAACGCAGTTCCATTTTACCAATTTCCAAATTTGCACATGGATATAATTCAAATTCCAAACTATAGCACGATGAGTCGTATATGCTTCTATGAAAAACGACAAACTCCGAAGGCATAACATCATTACAATCGCAAGTTAATGGAGGTGAATCTAGTACTCTTACTTTCAGAATCTTACCCTGTCCGGGCAATAGCTTCAAACGCAGGGGTTGATTCGGACGCAAATACTTGTCGATACGATTGTCATAATTATTCTTTTTCCACCACGGCCAGCCGTAATAGCCCGACGAATCTCCCGTACTATTTCCTAATTCTGTTATTCGAAGTGCTTTATTCGCATAATCAAACACCGAATCATTGAAAAATACCGAAAGCTCTCGACAACCCTGCCGCTCCCAAAATTTCTCGCGCCAATACGTTGTAGTACGAAATTGAGGCGGTGCCGCGTAATCATAGTGCTTTAAATATCCTGTATTATCCGTATAAGAGTCAAATTCTGCACTCGTATAGAACTTCATCGAAGAATCGATATACACGGGATACGGAGGAGTACCCTCATCATACATAACTATATTATCAAACGGGCGAATCAATGGGTCGGTACGCCTATTCACCGCACCCACGAAAAACTCGTTGTATTTATTGACACTTGCCGTGTCTTTATTCTGCAAAAGAGAAAGCTCGTAAAATGACGAATCCCGAAAATCCTTGGCATAGCTGCCCTCAAAAGCAAAGTTATTGAGCTGCCGTGTGCGTATTTTATTTTGACTGATAAAGGTGTCTATGATACCTGCCGAAAAATACGAACGCTGCGAGGAAAGCAGCTTGAATCCTTTGCTGTTCCATGCAAAGAGCCGTAACATCATTAACGTATCCTGCACTTTGGTAATCCAATCATGGGTTTTCCGCATTTCGAGCCGTTGGGAGAGTCGAAGGAGAGGTATTTGTCCCGTCGGAACACCGAAATAATTGGCAAGCACCATTGTATCGATATATTGATTGATATGCGTCGGCTCATTGGTCGAGAGGTAATCCCCGCCGAGATTCGGATGACGGAGAAAGTTGATACCGGTAAGCGTCGAAGAAATTGAAGCGATATGTGCGCTGTCTGTCGTTGCTACGCCGATTGCTGTAAAAGGATAAAGATGTTCAAATTGATCCGAATAATCTGGGTAGATGCTTTTGTCTGGTAAATCATAATATGAACCCTGCCTATCGTAGATGAGCCCTTTCGTCCCCATTACCAAGCCGAGCCACTGACCTAATCGCGTTTCTTCACCTGTCGGCGGACGCAAATATCCAGCTCCAAACGTAGTTACTCTTATTGGGTCTTCCGTTCGATTATTCCAATTGGAAACAATAAATTCTTGGAGCCACCACGGTTGGTCTGAAAACAAAATATCCGTGTTTTGATGAGCTGCATAGAGTTGCAGCTCAATTTTGCCTTGATACGAGTCGGAATGTAAGTTTAATGCACTACTATATTGAGAATCGGTTGCAGTATTCAAGCGCTCCAATATATGGGACTCATGATTAGCAGGCAAATACCCTGCTTCTCCTTGACCGCAATAATCAGTACCGATTTCAAAATCTCGAAGTTGTGTTTCGTAGCCCGACGTAGCGCTATCATTCCGTGCATATTTGTAATGGATACTTGTGTCGCCAAGGCATGGTGACTCATGCTCTTTAGCATTATTCCAATATCCCAAGAAACCTCTGTATCCGCCCGAAATACCAAAACCATACGTTGTGTCTTGAATCCGTTTGTCTCTGTTCGTTGTATCAACAAGGTCAACGGAAAAACTTGGTCTGTAATACGGCGCTGCAATACTACCGCTATTAGACTTTGCCGGAGCAATCGCTCCGACCCATCGCTCCTTTTGGCGGGTATAATGGCGGTAATGTGCAGGGTAACTTGTGGCAATGGATGATGTAAGCAATCCATTAACAAGACCATTCACATAGCGCATGGCTCCCCAATTCCACATCACTTCGGAGTCATCGCCACCCTGACCGTAGAGCCGGAAAAATTTATACGTATTGGAGTTGCTGGTTTTGGTAAGCACTTCTTGTACGCCGGTCTTAATAGCGGTTTTACCTCCAACGGAAGCCGTATCATATTTGCCAAAGAACAAGTTACGCCCCACAGGATTTTCTATCCGTATCCAATCAACGGCCACAGGACAATAATTAGACTTGTAGGTAACAAGTACCTTCAAGCTGTCTATTTCATCCGAGCTCGGAGCAGTTGGCGGATAAAACTTGAGGTTGGGATTGCCGCCGTTTGAGTGAAGGGTATCCTTATCACACCGGAAATGTGCGGAAATGGTTATATCGTGATACCCGTCCGATGCTTTGGGGAGCATGTTTTTGCGTATGTGTAAATTAGCAGCGGAAAACCCGAGAAAGGTCGGCTCTTGCAATCCCATAGACATCCCGCGAAAGCCGTTATAGTTGATCGAATCGATTCTCGTAGTGTCAGGCAGACTGTCAAACTGGATATACCCGCCGCCGCCGCCATGAAGTGTGTATTGGATTCTCAGCCGTAGAATTATTGAATCCGTAGAGTACCATGGAGAATTGTCTGTGGTGTCAAGTCGCCGTAAATTTATACTTATATACCAATGTCTTCCATTCCAATCGCTATCAGCAGGAAAATTATTAAATCTATAAAATCTATGATTTGTCCACGGTTCTGACAGAACCGTTTGCTCAATTAAGCTGTTACTGTCAAGGATAAGCCGTGAGTAATTTACATCCGCCGGATTCGCCGAAACCCTTCCGCGTACATTGCTGAACCCGAAAATCGGATTGCTGTTATCACTTTCACGCGTAAGAAATTGTCCGCGTGATGCCGTTGGAATATAAAGGGTTGGTTCATATTGGAATGAGGCTGCCTCTATCGGCAAACACTGCGCTATGCCGAGAATAGTGAAAATTCTATTCGAGGGGACAAAACCCGGGAAGCTATCCAAGAGATTGCCTCCCATCCAATACGTGGTTTGATACATATTTGAACTAAGCTCTTGGGTGATACGCGGATGCTGCCCCCATTGCCAACCCGTAATGAATTTATCCATTGGAAAGTAGGTGTAATTCAAACTTGTATTGAAGTGATTCGTGCCGAAATTATCCTTGAAATTGAAGAGCAATGGCGAAGGGTCGATGATATTCTGCGCTTGTGTTGCTAACGAGCATACAAAACAAAGAATTACTATAATATATAGTTTCATGTTATTGCCCCTTTATTAATTTGAGTGTTTTGGTCTCTTTGCCGGAGCGTAATTGTATGAAATAAATACCTTGTGAGAGCATTGAGGTATTAAAACGCACATCATTTAGGTTCTCTGCATTACTACTAAGAACTCCTTCAGAAACTACTTTTCCAGTGTTATCGAGAATTTGAAAGGAGGTGTATTTGCGTTCAATTGCACCCAATGTTACCATTCCGTCAGTAGGATTAGGAAAAAACACCTCATTGATATTCTCAACTGATTGAGGTTGGACAGAAGATGGAGCATTGTCCCTAAAAACGAGGACTCCCTGACCGGAACTCACGGCAACTCGGTGAGCTACGGTATCAAAATCAATGTCATGATTACCATGGGGTAAACTCCAGATAGTAATGGCGGTATCTACTCTTGTGTCAAACATTCCTACATCATACATATTGGCTACGGCAAATTTTGTATTACTCAGGAATTTTAGCCGCTCTGGACTATGAAGGTTTGGCGAGTATGTTTTTAATAACATTCTTTTCTCTATATCCCAAATTTTAATAGTATTATTTGTTGTAAAAGTTGTTGCTAATAATTTACTGTCATGAGAAAACTCCATACTGTTTAAATATTGATCTTGACCTCCAAGAGTAAAAACATCTTTTGAACCATAGCTCCATGTCTCTGTGTTAAAGAGAGTGATTGAATATTCACCTGCTATATTTCTTGCCACAGCAAGATACTTCCCGTCGGGAGAAAACCGCACATTCAATAAATCTGATGTGGTATTATTACTAACAGTCTTGAGTATAGTATTACTTCCGATAGGATAGGTATGTACTATAATTATGTGCTTATCTTGAGAGGACGTTGATCTTGTAATGAAACCAACCGCGATGCGATTTACTAAAGGTAGAACGCTCACACTTTCGATAAATTTTCCTGTTTTCTGACCCTGCGAATTTCTCAACAAGGTATCTGTGTAGATTGCAGTTCGCTCTTTCGTTTCTACATCCCATTGGATGAGGGTATCACCCGTGGATATAAATAAATAATCTTTGCCGTTAATAGCTGCATGTGCCTTTACATCACCCAAATCTTGGGTAAAAGTCTCTTCACCGGTTTGGGCATTGAAGATATGTACCCTTCCGGTTGAGGAAGTAGCAAGCAAAGTTGCATTATTGACGAATGCACCATAATGATACTGCTCGGGATAGGTGTATTTCCGCCATACTGTATCGACAGCTTTATAGACTTGAGCAGACAGCGACGAGCAGCTCACAAGCAGAGCCACCACGAACAACAGGATTTTTTTCATACGGCAACCTCCAGATAAATAGAAAGGAAAGAATTGAAGAGGAAAGATGTTTGTTGTTAATGTGTTGTTTTTGCCGGACATAACAAAGGGCGTAGTTTCCAAACACCCTTCATTGAGGTACAGCCAAGCACCGTAGTAGGAGTATAAGGAATACGCCCCGCTCTCGGGGCATACCCTACACACTCGTTCCTACATCACGAAATTTTGGCTGTTTTCAATGAAGAACGGAGCGTAAGAATACGCACGATATTATTTAAAGGCGAACATACGGATTTTCTTGAGGATACCCCAAAAACATACTCCATTGTTCAAACTTTCTTTTGAAATAGTTTTGCCGTACGATGGAGCATTCGTGAGTTAGGAGAGGTAATGCCAACTGTAATGTGGCTGTTGGTCGGTTCTTTGAAGGATGAGGTTATGCTAATTCCCGAACGCATCCTCGGCAAACCTTGAAAAATGGAGCGATTTACTGAGCTGCTTGGCAGCTTTTTTATACCGCGATGCTTCCTGCGGACTGCTCCGAGCCACGAGCGTTGATATATTAGTAACTGTGAGTAATTTATATTCATTACCAAGTTGCGCGCAAAGCGTGGCAGCATGATGTAGATTTTCCCATGCCACTGCTTGCTCGCCGAGAATCATTGCAATACTTGCTGCGGTGTTGAGCGCAAGGCATTGCGTCTCGGTATTGGGATAATTCACCAGTATACTCACTGCCGAAGTACACGACTCGCGGGCCGTGAGAGGTTCGCCCATCGCAAGCCGCACCCTTGCCAGAAGTACGAGAATACGCGCCTTGTGGTCGCTGTCGTCAATATCGAGCATGGCAAGCTCAGCTTTTTGAACAGCTTCCGTGAATTTTCCGTTGTGGTAGAGTTCGACGAGCTCCTGCTGTACCGCTGCAATATCGAGTAGCGGGTATCCGGGAAGAGTACTTTCCGGCGAATTCTCCGCTTCATGATGCAGCGTACGCACAATAGCATTCAACTCACGGCGAATGGGCTGATTGGCATCGGGATCGGACTGAAACAGAACGTCCATGTGTTCTTGCGCGGCATCGGCAATGGCCTCACTACCGAGTTCAGCGGCGACCTGCGCCGAGACAAGAAGCATTTTCTGAGCTTCGGTGTCATTACCGGAGGCAGCGTGATGTGCTGCGAGATAGGGAGCGATGAGATTCTTCGTTTGCTCGTCGGACGCATCGGCAAATTGCTTCTGCAGCAATGCGGCGATTTGATTATGAATTGCTGCTTTTTCTTCAAATTCAAGTAATTCATGAAAATGCTCTTGATAGAATGTCTGCCCAAACTGATAGACCGTTGTCTTGACACCATAGCGCGTCTGCGCGCCGACACTGCGGATTATCCCTGTACGCTGCTGCAGAAAGCGCAGCTTTTTGATCGTGGTGACAATATCAGTATTCATGAGTTTTGACACGACAAAGGCCGTGCATTCATTCCCCTCGGCACTGCAAATACTCAGAATATTACGATCTTCCTCCGAAAGCTGTTCGGCAAGCTTGCTAAAAGCCGCATGCACCGAGGCAGGTACGATTTCGCCGCGCTTGAATTCTTCGGTGAGATTACCGTGAGCATCAAATGGACTCACCCTGTCAAAATAATGGAGATACTCCACCACGACCTGCGGGATGCCGCTCGTTTTTTCCCATAGCCATTTTTCGAACTCTCTGTTCTGCTTGTACGACGCCAGCAGCAGCGAACATATACCGTTCATATCGCCGACCGTAAAGGCAGGCACGTCGAGCTTGACCACGGTCGTTCCATCGGCGGGATACTGTTTTAACAGCGACAGCAGTGGAGCAAGTCTATCGTGTACGACACTCGGACGATAGCTGACGACCAGAAGTATTGGTACGTCCTGCAGCATTTCGACAAAATGTCCGAGCACATCGACCGAGTCGGCATCGGACCATTGCATATCGTCGAGCAGGAGGACGAGCGGACTTTTGAGTGTGTAATTTTTTAAGACCTCCACTACTTCACCGACGGCATTACTTACTTTTTTATCGCCGTCTTTGTCTTTCTTGAACTCCTTGACATCCTTGCCTATTTCCTTCACGGCATAGATTGCGTCACCGATAAACGGCAGCACCGAGAGCACGGACATACCGATATTAAAGGCGAGTTTTTTTTGTGCAGACTTCGACTCCCGTTTCGATAATTCTTCGAGCACCCGCACAAATGGATACAGCGGCTGCAGATTCCCTACCTGAAAATTCCCCACCGGACTTTGACACTCGACGAGGACAGGAGTCATGCCGGATACAGCGGCGCATTCCTGCTCTACTGCCTGCAACAGCGCCGTCTTGCCATAGCCCGACTCGGCCGGCACAAACACCATACTCCCCTGCTTTTTTGCCAGGCGCGCACGCGCCGTGCGAAGAACATCGAGCTGGGATGAGCGTGCTACCAAGCTTATTTTATCAGTACTTGTCATAGATTAGTCGTTTTTTTCGGCCGTAGTTATCTTTTTCTTTTCAAAATAGATATAGAATGGAATGCCAATCGCCACAAGGAGCGTGCCGAAAGCGGAATTAATAATCGGCGTCGAACCACTGGAATAATTCTGAATGTCGGTGATGACGGTAATTATCACAAATACCGTGGCAAATAGCACGAAGATAGCCGGAATATACGGATAACCCCATACTTTATAAGGACGTGGCACATCCGGCATTTTCTTTCTGAGGATAAATACGCCGTATGCGCCCATTGCATAAAATGCCCACGATACGAAGATCAGCATATCCGTCAGCGTGTCGAATGTACCGCTGAAGACGAGCACCGACGACCATATCGCCTGAATCAAGAGCGCGCTGCCGGGAGTGCGGTAGCGTGGGTGAATTTCCCCGAGTGATTTAAAAAACATACGTTCGCGGCTCATGGCAAAGTACAGCCGCGCGCTTGCAAGAATGGTGCTGTTCGAAGTGCCGAAGGTCGAGATCATAATCGATGCAACGATAAAACCGGCGCCGATTGCTGCTAACGATGGATTGATGTGCATGAAAATCAATTTCGATACATCAATTGCTAAAAAACCTGATGCAGCCATCGCATCTATAGGCATGATATAGAGATACGCGAGATTCACCACAATATAGGTAGAGATAATTACCATCATTCCAATAAATAAGCTTCGTGGAATTGTTCGCTGCGGGTCCTTGACTTCACCGGCGATGTAAGTGATACTGTTCCACCCGTCATACGCCCAGAATGCGCCGGTGAGCGCTGCGACAATCGCGCTCAGCATTCCTAAACCGGTAGGAGCAATATGCGTCGAATCCTGCACAAAATTAGCAGCATTCCCACCACCCATCGTGAATGCCAGAAATACAATGATCGCAAGTGCTATAATTTTAAGAGCAGTAAAAATCACCTGTACCACGCCGCCCAGAGCTACACCACGGTAGTTAATTAATGATAATAACAGGATAATCGCGACGGTTAAAAGCTTCACACCAAAGTCGGCAAACGGAAAGATATTCCCTATAAACGGTAAATGAATAGCCCATGCCTCCCATGCCGGGGAAAGATGCGGCAGATGAAAGAACGTATCGGCAGAGAGGGAGAAGATGTAGGTAATTGACGCGATCGACCCCGATTGCACCACCGAAAACATCGCCCAGCCGTAGATAAAGGCGGTGAATTTTCCGTACATTTCTTTGAAGAAGATATACTGTCCGCCGGTTGCGGATATCATACCGGCGACCTCGGCATTGGTCAGAGCGCCGAAGAGAGTGAGTAATCCTGCCAGCGCCCAGACGCCGATGAGGAGTTCGGGCGAACCAAGCTGCTGTGCCATTGGGGCGGATTTTTTGAACACTCCGGAGCCAATCACCGCGCCGACGACGATCGATACGGTCGTCATGAGTCCGAGAGTCGGGAGTAATCCGTGTTTTTCTGAAGTAGCAGTATTGCTCATGATTGCCTTGATGTTTAGTTATTATACGAAAAAGATTATAAGGCATGTCATTCTGCAAGAGTCACAGAGGCCGAAGAATTGTTTAGAATGACAGTGTAATTTGTACGACGTTACCAATACATTTACATCTGTAAACGGAATACACGCAAAGGGCGCGAAGATGTATCTGTACATGCTTTGCGCCCTTTGGGTTGAGTTTGTTATTTCACATATTTCGCAAGTGTTTTTTCGAGATTTTCGCTTCGGAGCTCTTCCTCCATCGCCACAATCTTGCCTTTCGGGTCGATGAGGATAGGTTTGGGAATTCCCGTCACTTCAAATACTTTCGCGGCTTCGCTTTCCCAGACGCCTTCGGAGAAGGAGTGCATCCACGGCATTTTGAATTTACCGCCGCGGAATTTGGTCACATCGGCTGCCTGACGGTCGAAGGACACGCTGAGGACGACAAAGTTTTTGTTCTTGAATTTTTCGTACACGCTGTGCAGCGCCGGCATTTCGGCGACGCAGGGTCCGCACCAGGTAGCCCAATTGTCGATGAGCACCCATTTCCCTTTGAGAGATGCAGGCGTAATTTTCTTGCCGGATTCTTCATCCACACCATCGAAAGCGAAATTCGGAATGATGTTTCCTTCTTTAATTTTACGATTCGGGTTAAAGCGTTTCTCGGCATTTCGTGCTGCATAGGTATCGGGGTACTCCTTCATCAGCTGCGTGTAATAGGTGGCGGCTACTTTATCGTCTTTCTCATTTGTGGCGCGTTCGAGCAATGAGGAGAGCACTTCTGACTTTACATAGACAGAAGCATTTTCCTTGAGTACTTGCTTTGCATAGTCGTACTTTTTGTCTTTCAGAAAATTCATCGCCGCGCCGACGAGCTGTGGATGATGCCCCCAAACAGAGGAAAATGCAGGAATTGCCGCGATAATTTCTTTGACATATCCGACATCGACACCGGTCGTATCCTCTGAAAAGTATCCGACCTGGAGATAGCGGAGCATTTGAATCTCACGGAGGATCGGGTTCGTCTCAGCGGCGATATCCTTCCGTACTTTTTCGTGTGCTTCTTTGGGATTATAGGTAATGGGTTTGCCGGCTTTGCGCATACCGTATGCTTTAAAAAACACCTGATTGTCGGCATCTTCCTGACTGAGAATTGCTTTGACGGATTTGGAGAAGTCATCGGTGAATTCTACTTTCCCTGCCCCTTTTACCGAGGGTGCTTTTTTCGGATCAAAGATAATATTGACCGCACCGTTTTTGACATTGACAATCGAACGGTAGTCACCGCCGCCATCGTACTCGTAGCTGTCACTCATTGTACCGTTGACACTATGTTCGCCTTGAGACTCACCGCCAAAAACCAGCACCTGATAGCTGAGCGTCGGCTTCGACGTGGTAAAGTCCGCGGTAAATGTTCCATCAGACTGCTTTTTCATCGTCACGGCTTTGGTGAAGTCGTACTGCGTCAGATCCGTAATAATTTTCACGGAATCAATGGTACCTGCGATGGCATTAGCAGCGAGCTGAGCGTTGATTTCCACCGGCTGACCACAGCAATAGATCTCCATCGGGCGCTCGGGGGCAGCAGCATAATCGACGCCCGAGAATTGGACGCGGTACCAGCCGTTCGGCAGGGAGAAGCTGAAATGTCCTTTATCATCGGCCGAAAATGACTGCGGCTTGGCTTTATATGAATCTGTTCCCATGACATGAACATGAGCGATGCTTATCGGGCTGCCCTGAGCCGACGTGAGGGTGCCGCTGACGGTCGTCTGTTGAGCTCTTGCGCAGAGTGCGCCACAGCACAAGAGAGAGATTACAACGAGAAAATTCTTCATTCTATACTCCTGTAAAATGGTTTTGGAACGTAGTTGATACTCTATTTACAGCGAAATTAGAAAAATTCGGGTAAATCGGAGGATGAAAAATGGAATTGCGCTATCCTCTTGCGGGTAATTGGCAGCACACAGATTGATAATTACAGAGAATTCGCTGCCCTCTACTGCTCTCCGGCGGATGCAGAGTATGAATTTTCGACCCGAAAATGCACGGAAAAGTATAGTCAATGAAAAAAAAATACAAAATAATTGATACTTTTTTTATGCCGCACGCAACACTAAAAACTCTCTTAAGTAATTAATATTAAATACGTTAATTAATTCGCACCAAAAAACTGCATCGCGTATTTTACCAAGAAATGTAAAATATGACATTTGTCATAGTTCACCGTAGGGATAACCCCTAATTTTGCGGTGTAAGATAAAGACAGCATGGCACAAATGCACGTACTCTCTCCATCATTACAATCGCAGAAAATCAGATATTTTTTTAATTTCATAAAGGGTAACGTCATGAAAACAAGTAAAGTCATCGCACTCTTCGCACTACTAGCGATTCTGCTGGTGCCGGCCGCACGTGCCGATAAATATTCCTCAAAATCGCATAAGATGACGGTCTCCGGCACATCGACAATGCATGATTGGGAAGCACCAGCCAATACACTTTCGGCAAAAGGAGACTTCACGGTACAAAATGCCGCCCTCCAGTCCATCGGTTCCCTGAGTCTGACCTGTCAGGCAAAATCCATCAAAAGCCCCAAAGGCGAAAGTATGGACGAAAAAATATACGAAGCTCTCAAAGCAGATGATTTTCCGAATATTACCTTCACCCTTTCCAATATAAAATCTATCACCAAAAGTGGTGACGAATGGGTCGTGGAAGCTACCGGTACATTGACCATAGGCGGCGCTGCCAAAACAGTCGATATGAGTGTCAAGGCAAAGCTCGAAGCAGATGGCGATATCGTCTTTACCGGTGTCAAAAAAATCAAACTCTCGACCTTTAACCTCGAGCGCCCCTCAGCAATGCTTGGTATGATAAAATGCGGTGATGATATCACGCTTACCTTCAGCTTGACCATGAAAAAAGGTTGATAGACAGATTGTATTTCCAGTGATAATTAATATTCTTTATAGTTTTTACTATTTTATTTATTTGGAGTTAGTCATGAAAACGTTTGTTAGAAATTTCGCTCTCGGTCTCTCATTATTTGCAATGACAGCGACCACCGTAGTAGCTCAACAGCCTACAATCAATAATTTCCGCCCGTATGATAAATCCGGTATCGGAGTATTCGAATCTCCAAAAGACAAGCAAGCAAAATTCGATGGTCTCAAGATTCGTTTCGGCGCGGGCTTTACCCAACAATATCAATTACTCAATCATAGCAATGTAGCCGATACAGCAGCAGCATTCAAGCTAAAACCAATTACCGGCGGCTTCGGTACAGCCATGGCGAACCTCTTTATGGATGTACAATTAGAAGACGGTATCCGCCTCAATGTCACGACCTATCTTTCGGCACGCCATCACAATGAAGCATGGGTAAAAGGTGGATTTATTCAATTTGACAATCTTTCCTTCCTCGGTGTAAGCGCGCTTGATGATTTGATGAAATACCTGACCATCCGTGTCGGTCACATGGAAATCAACTATGGTGATGCCCACTTCCGTCGCTCCGATGGTGGTAATACCCTGCAAAATCCTTTTATGGATAACTATATTATCGATGGCTATGCTACTGAAATCGGTGCTGACGTGCTCTTCCGTTCGAGTGGATTACTTGCTCTTGTCGGCGTCACTAACGGTGCGATAAAAGGTAGTGTGGATGCAGTGAACCAAACTCCGATTGACAAAGACACCTCCAAATCTCCTGCATTCCTTTTCAAAGTAGGATATGATGACAAAATCGGCGACAACATGCGCCTCCGCATCACCGGCTCGGGATACATGATCAGCAGCGCACAAAGCAATACCCTCTTCTGGGGTGACCGTACAGGATCTAACTACTGGATGGTTATGGAGCCTACCTCAGCATCCTACACAGCAAATGCATGGTCAGGCAGAGTAAATCCCGGTATGTCTGATAAAGTAACTGCATTCCAAATCAATGCATTCTTTAAAGCAAGCGGTCTTGAATTCTTCGGTACTTACGAAACAGCCACCGGTCGCAGCGCAAGTGATAAAGACCTCGTAGCAGATCCAACAGGCAAAACTGCCCTCGACCGCAAATTCAATCAAATCGCAGCCGATGTGCTCTATCGCTTCGGTGCCAAAGAAAATGTCTATCTCGGCGCACGCTACAACATGGTCAAAGGTAATATGATCACCAGCAGCACTACCGAACAAAGCATCAACCGCATAGCAGTCGCTGCCGGCTGGTTCATCACCGATAATGTCATGGTTAAAGGTGAATATGTCACGCAATCTTATAAAGATTATCCATTGAAAAACATCTTCTCCGAAGGTAAATTCGACGGTGTGGTATTCGAAGCAGCTGTAGGATTCTAATCGAACCTCTCTTCTGGTGATGATCAAGAAATAATGCCGGCACGCGAACATGACGCTTGTGAATACTCTCCTCCATGAGGATGAGAAGCAGATTGGTTGGGTCCGGCATTATTTTTTGGGTGAATGGATGAATTGTAGTAGATTTGGGATAAAGCTTGTAATTCTCTTGAATAATACTCATTTAAACTAATAATTCTTCAAAAAAAACTATCGGTACCGTTTACTTCGGAGATGATTCTATGAAAAAGCTCGTTCTATTTTGCACACTATCGCTGCTTGTCTTCGGATTCGCAGCCGATACTTCCCCACGGCGCACAACCTATATCGCCTACATAGAAGACAACAGCCGGCTCTTTATCGAAGGAAGCAGCAATATCAATACATTTGAATGCAACAGCCGCGACAAAACAGCGCCAATTACCTTCGGCTTTACGCTCAACGACAAGGGCGATACTATCCGGCTGACCAATGCCATGCTGCAGCTGCGTACGAAAAATCTGGACTGCGATAATTCAAAAATGAATGCTGACCTCTGCGATGCAATGAAAGCTGATCAATATCCGACCATCAAGATAGACCTCCTCGGGGCAATGACAGTCGGCGGTGCGAGCTTCGAGGAAGTCGAGCGAGACTGGAAGCCGCTCAAGGTACTGGCCAATCTCACGATTACAAATGTAACGCGGAAAGTCGTCCTCGATGTAAAAGCCCGCAAAATAGATGGCAATAAATATCGGTTTTTATCCGTAAAAGATGTGCGCATGACCGACTATAACGTGCAGCCGCCCGAGGTGATGCTCGGCATGATTAAGGTGAATAATCTCATTAAGTTAAACATCGATATTACAACTCGCCTCACGAAAGAGTAATCCTGCAATTTCTCAAAAAAGCCATCCCGGGTTACCTCGGGATGGCTTTTTTATGGAACAGTGCAGCATTCTGCTCTTCCGCATTTTTCATGGACACGCTCCCACTTGTATCGGATTATTCCGTAATTTTATGATCATTGTCTGCACTGTATTCACAATTATTCTAACCCTATGTCCCCTCATACGACTACCTCATTCTCGGCATACACTCCTGTGCGGCCGGCACTACAGCTCGGTATCCTGATAATTCTGCTTCTCATTACTCTGCTTCCGACACAGGCACAGCGTTTCAAACGTTCCGAATTACCCACCATAGTCACCACTCCCTGGGAAATAATCTATGGTCCGGATCACTATCTATGGGTATCGGAATATGGCGGAAAAATCTCGCGGATTCATCCGGTAAGCGGGGAAAAAACAGTCGTTTATACGGCTCCCGATTATTTTACGGGTTCGCCCAAAGAACAATCCCCTCTCTGTATCAAGCCCAATATCGGAACCGGTACATTCGGCCTGGCATTACATCCTGATTTTCGTACCGATGCGACTGCTTTTATTTACTTTTTGTATTCATACAACAGCGGCACAGTCGATAAACCTGCGACCCGTTTTAAAATCAAACGCCTCAGATGGGATGCTGCGACAAGCGCTGTGACTGCCGACAGCGACATCGTGCTCGCGTTATCCACCGGATTTGATCATTTAGGCGGACGAATGATGATTATACCTCAGAATGGAATTCCGTATTTGTTTCTCACTGTCGGTGACAATGGTATTTCCGACATGAATCATCCTACCTGCTATGAGCCGCAATCGAGCAATCCCAATAATTGGGCTCAAGACCCTACAACGCAAAACGGAAAGATTCACCGCTTTCATCTCGATGGGTCGATTCCGGCTGATAACCCTATCGCCGGGAATTCCTTCTATACACGAGGACACCGCAATCCGCAAGGACTCATGTATAATACAACTCTTAGTATAATATACGATATAGAGCATGGAGACCGCTCCGATGACGAGATTAATATCCTCCAAAAAGGGATGAATTACGGCTGGAAAAACGTACGCGGTTATCATACTGACGACAACTATCCGGGTGAGGCAGAATTTGTAAAAAATTACAAACCCGACCCGAGAATTGCCGGCGATTCTCTCGTTGGGCCGCTCTATTCCTTCTGTGCAAGCGCCACACAGGATACGTCATCTGACGGAGCGAATTGGTGCTCCATCGCTCCGTCGGACGGACTCTATTATAATAGTACCGGAATACCGGAATGGACGAATAGTTTGCTGCTCGTCACCCTCAAAGACGGGGTGACTACCGACCCCGAAGTCTATGTTCTCTCACTCGAGCCCGATGGCTCAATTGCACCTTCCGGCAGCCAACATCCGAATCCGAGACGGTTTTTTGGCGAGGATCGAGCACTCAACGGACGGCTGAGAGACATAGCGGTATCTCCTGACGGTCGCACACTTTACCTTGTCAATAATTATGGCGGAGACCGGGACAAAATCACCGTTTATACGGTTGATACTACCGCGATTAGTGTCGATGAATCATCGCTTAACGATGACGTCATTCTCTACCCGAATCCCACGACAGCGTCTTCGAAGGTAGAATACACGCTCTCTACGCCGGACAGGGTAGTGGTGAGACTTACCAATCTCTTTGGAATCCAGGTATTGGCGTTGGAAGAAGGATTACAATCGGCGGGCAGGCATTCCATGACGTTAGAGACCGGCAGCTTCGCATCGGGTGTGTATGTGATGAGCTTTGAAACAGGAGCACGAGCAGTCAAGCGTGTGAAACTTGTCGTGATACAATAAATACGTTCTCTGACAATTGTTGTAGAACCTATACTGTAGTCCGTAGGGATGAAATTAAAGACCAAACCACAACATTATCAGAGAACCAATAACTACAATGCTTAGCGCACAATTATCTCCTGCACGAGTTCCATTCCGCAGCGATCGTTAATCTTCCGGCGGATATCTTCCCGGCGGAGCAGCAGTTCGGTGCGCCAAACGGAAGCACGCACCTCCACATAGAGCTGTCCATTGTCGAAATACTTCACGGTTGAGACTTTATCGACCTGCTCGCCGACGGCCTCACGCCAGTACTCAGGTACGGATAACTCTTTAATTTTATGCTCCAGCCCCCGCTCGCGAAGGAACTGATGCATAAGGGCTTTAAGAGAGGAGAAATTGTCGTTGTTCATATGTACATTATTGAATTATATACGTTCAATCACACCGGAAACGACTCTGAAAAATGCCGACTGCACTCCCTCGGGAATTGCCTTGCGCAGGGATTCCGACTCGGTCGTCGTGATGAATGTCTGCGCTTTTGACCGGATAATATTTTGAAATACCCGCCCCGTTCGTGCTGCATCGAGTTCGCTGAAAATATCATCAAACAGCATAATCGGCATCTCATCCTTTGCTGCACGCAGATACTCAAACTCTCCCGTTTTCAGTGCGATTAGCAGTGATTTATGCTGCCCTTGGGAGGCGAATTCCCGCGCATTGCCACCATTAATTCCAATATACAAATCATCCTTTTGCGCGCCGAAGACGGTAACGCCGCGCCGCATTTCTTCGATTTTGCGTCGCTTGGCGACGGCAGTATATTCGGCTTCGATTTCCGAAAGCGAGGGCGAATGATCTGCAATTCCGGGCGGTAAGGCATCGGGTTCGTAGCGGAGCTCGATTGGCTCACTCACCCCTGCAACGGCCCTATATGCCTCTGTAAAGTATGGCGAGAACTCACGGATAAAGTTCATACGGCGAAGCGCAATCTCGGCGCTTGTCTCGATGAATGACCCCGTCCATACGTCGAGAATGTCTTCATTAATAGTTCCATGCTGTTTCCCCTGCGAGAGTAAGTTATTCCTTTGCTTCAAGATACGCTTGAGATTCAGCGACTCTTCGGCATAGCGTTTGCTCGCCTGCGAGAGCATCATGTCGATGAAGCGGCGGCGGTTATCGGGCGCACCAAAGGTAATTTCCTTGAAGTCGGGTGAGAGCACGACGAGCGGCATTTCTCCGATAATATCCTTGGGTGAGAGGTTTTCGCCGATCGACGACCCGATCAGCTTGCGGCTGCCGGCGGCGTATTGCACGGCGATTTTGTACGTCACTCCGAGCGAACTTTCCGCAGCAGCAGAGGTGCGGTAGAAGTCGGCGCCCTGACGTATCATGAGCGTTTCGGTCGTCGGCAAAAAACTCTTTGAGAGTCCACAGATAGAAATTGCTTCGAGAATTGTCGTCTTCCCTGCACCATTCTCCCCTTCGATGATATTGAGTTCAGGCGAAAACTCCACGTCGGTTTGCTCGTGGTTGCGAAGGTTCATGACAGAGAGAGAGCGTATGTGCATAGAGGACTGAAAGATATACTATATAACAATTTACAAATAAGCGACCCGGACCCACACCCTGCCTTCTCCCAAGAGAGGGAAATACAACTATTCCCCTATCGACACTAATTCTGCTTCGGGTGTGAATTCACTGTGCAATTTCCCTTTTTGCTTGAAGTAGAGCATTGCTGTCGGTCGCCATTCGATGCGCATGCGTTTCATTATTTCCTCAGGTGTCGCCCCGCTTTCGGCCATCATGATACCGGCGGTGTGGCGCAGGGAGAATGGCGTAAGCTTTAAGTCTCTTCCACGCTTGACATTACTCGACTTCAGCCGCAAATTGATCGCTTCCCGGATACCGCGTATGCTCATGGGTTGATTCAGGGTACGATTACTGTAGCTGAGAAAAAGCGGTGCTTCGGGCGGTAATTCAGCACCTCGTGACCGCAGATATGCTTCGATGGCATCTAAGGTGGGTTTGGGAATGACGATCGCCTCGTCTTTGATGCTTTTGCCCTTGCCCTGCACACTGAGTGTCCAATGTTTGTCAGTTTTTTTGAGGTCTCCCACCAGCGCTCGTGTCAGGTCGGTCTCCGAGCAGGCGCAGCCGAGCATAGTAAGGATGAGAGCTTTGTCGCGGAGACCGGCGTTGGTGGTATCATCGATACTTTTGAGTAATTGATCAATTTCGGCGAGCGTAAGGAACGAGCGGGCATGTTCGGTCGGGCGGCGACCTCCTTGTACCCGTTTGGCGGGATTCTTCTCCAGCACACCTGTCTCGACGAGATATTGGCACAATCTCCTGAGTGACGTAAGGTACGACGCCACAGATATTTCCTTCATTTTTTTGGTTTTGAGCAGGTATTTCTTGTAGCGTTCGACATCTTTGACTCTAAATTGAAAGAGTCGGTCGGTCGTAAAAAAATACACGAATTCCTTGAGTGTGCGCTTGTACCCCGACTGCGTTTCCTTGCTTTTGGAGGCATAGGATGCGATAAAACTGTCAACATAGCCCGTGAGCACCGACAGTTTCATTTTTACGGGTGTAAAATTATCTTCAATCATATGTATTTCTTGAAAAGTATGAGGAGGAATTACTCGACTTTCGTCCCAAATTTACCGTATTTTCCGCAAAGTGAGCACACCGGCAGTTGGGTTTTATTTGGCTGACCGCGCCGTGGTGCGTAGTTTTGTTGTGCAACTGCATGTCGGCAGGATTACTACCGATTCGCATATAGCAGCATACAACATGGAATACATCCTAGAGTACTCCGGTAGGATAGGATAGATTAACTTCTTTATTAGACACTCCTCTGCGATGAAACTACAAAAATATGCGAGCATCAATGGACTGCGGGCGCTGAGCATTCTGCTGGTCATTATTGGTCATCTTAATGTGCAGTATGGATTACTGCAGCCCATGATATCGATACGGTGGTTGCGACCACTGACCGATATGCTCTATGATGGACATCTTGGGGTGAATGTATTCTTTGTAATTTCCGGATTCCTCATCACATCGCTGATGATGCAGGAAGAGGCAATAACCGGAAAAATCTCGTTAAAAAACTTCTACATCAGGCGTACATTACGTATTTTTCCGGCGTATTATACTCTGCTTCTGGTCTATGGAATCCTGCAGTATTGTGGCTATCTTCATCTCTCATCGGAGTCCTGGCTAACGGCATTGACCTATACCAAGTATTTCAACTGGACTCTCGACTGGTACACAGCTCATGCGTGGTCGCTGAGTATAGAAGAACATTTTTATCTCTTCTGGCCACTTATCTTTTTGGCCGGTGACAAGCGTAGGAAGCATCTGGCTTTTGCCTTGACTGCAGCGGTGCCGCTTGTGCGTACGTTCACGTATTTTCATCCTGTGAGCTGGATGAATGACCTGACTCTTTTCACCCGAATTGATTCTATAGCCATTGGATGCTTGGTGGCCCTATACCGTGAGGAAATTATCCGCCTGCTACGCCCTTATTGGACATCTGCCTTCCTGATATCGGGGCTCCTGCTGATGATGCTACGGTATGCTTCCATTGTTGCGGCAAAAGTGCATCTGGAGTTCATTTTTATTCCTCTCGGTCTCACCCACGGCACTATCGGTAATATCCTAATCGCTGTCATTATGGTGTATTCGGTGTTTGGGCCGGAGAGTGTGTGGTATCGATTTCTCAATCTCCGCCTACTCAATTATATCGGTATCTTATCGTACAGCATATACTTATGGCAAGAACCTTTTCTGTACCGAACCGGTTATTGGGTTAATCAATTGCCGCAGAACCTCCTCATGGTCGTTCTCTTTGCCCTTGGCTCATACTATCTGGTCGAAAAGCCGTTTCTCAAGTTGAAATCAAAATTCTCGGGAATAAACGGCTAAATTGCATACAACTTTTGGTAATTCAACAATCTAGCGCAACTCTTCATTCATGACAAAATCCCTCAAAGCAGAACTCTGGCTCGTGACCATTTCCTTCATCTGGAGTGCGACTTTCGTGATTATCAAGAACGCATTTGATGATGTACCGCCATTCCTCTATACTGCCATCCGCTTTATCTTTGCCGCGCTCTGCGGGTTCGTGCTCTGGAATAAGAGTCTGCGCGGAATTACGAGAGACGAAATACAAAAAGGCACCATTCTCGGACTGCTCTTCTCGGCTGGATTCCTGCTGCAAATGTGGGGGCTGAACTATACGACGGTCTCCAAGTCGGCGTTTATTTCGGGTTCGATGGTGGTCTTCACTCCCATTTGCTATTGGATTATGGAACGCCGCAAAGTATCAATTTTCCAAAAGCTTGGCGTGGCAATCGTCATCCTCGGCTTGTGGATATTCACCAAGCCCGACTTCTCGCACTTGAATATGGGCGACGTCGCGACGCTGATATGTTCTGCCGTGTGGGGAATGTATCTTACGTATTTAGATATGATTACGCGCGACACCACCACCATCGGCACACTCTCAGTGCGCCTGGCGATGGTGCAGTTTGTAGTTGCAATTATCACTTCTATTGGATTCTATTTCGGTTTCGAAGGCACGCTTGCCCAGCTCCCTGTGCTCACAATGAAAGCGCTGACATCTGCGCCTGCTCTTTATGCGTTTCTTTATACGGGAATACTCGGTTCAATCGTATGCATGTACATCCAAATCCGCGTGCAGCGGGACACCACACCGGTCAAAACGGCGCTTATTTTCTCGCTCGAACCTATTATCGCCTCGACACTTGCGGTGATTTTCCTCCACGAGACCTTCTATTCCGACCAAATCCTCGGCGGCGCGCTCGTCTTAGGTGGGATTTTAGCGGCAGAGATTGGTGATGCAATTATGAGGCGGTGAGAGTAGCCAAAATGCACTAGATTCTTCAAATTACAAAGCCCTTATTGGATGGATTGCATCCTATAAGGGCTTGTTGTATTTCGGGGAAAGGGGACTGAATTAGCGGACTCAGGGGACTAAAGGGACTGAGAGGACGGAAAGACTACCGACCGACAAACTACTTTCCACTTACCACTTATCGACTTACCACTTAACGACTTACGACTTATCGACTTACCACTTACCACTTACGACTCCTCCCCCTCAAACTCCCCTCTCATCTCTTCGTAGTCAGGTTGTAATTTTACGGCCCATTCAAACATCGTCTTGGCTTCTTCTTTTGCTCCTGCTTCTTGAAAACAAAGTGCAGCGCCGTAGCATGCATCCGCGTTATCGGGGTTCATTTTCAGTGCCTGTGTGTATAATTCATGTGCATTCTCGAGGTCACCGAGCCGGAATAATGCTCTGCCGGAATCGCAGAGAAGTGTATCGAGGCGGATACCGAGTGCGCTGTCATAGCGGAAGCGTTTCCAATCACCGAGGAGTGTATTGAGGAATTCGAGAGATTCGACCCACTTGGACTCAAGAGCGTAGCAGAGCGACTCGATGTAGATTGAATCGGGATGGACGGCACGGATTGCATCGGCTTTTTTCACAAATTCCCGTGCCAGCTTTACATCACCGTCGGAGACGGAGATCCAAGCCAGGCGCAGAATGGCGAGCAGCCGATAGTGCTCGGGCATACCACCAAGCGTAATTGCTTCCTGATACAACGGGATAGCCGTATCTACCACACCCTGCGCCATCTCGACTTCAGCTTGTGCAAGCGAGGAGATGCCGTCGGAGGGCACCTCAAGCAAGGTCGTCTCGGCGCGGCGTGCCATATCGGTCCCGGAGAGTGCATCCAAACGGGAGAGCATTTTCATGGTCGCACGTTTCCAGCTCCAATCGGTGCGGGCGCGTTGGCTACCGGCGATACCTTTATGCATGCCGTCGATTGGATGAGCATAGGCAAAGCGTAGAATTTCTTTGAGATGTTCACTTTCCGGCTCAAGCATAAACCCTTCAGAAGTAAGCTCATAACCGCTGATGGAGGTTCCGATGGATTTCTTGCCGGCACGAATGCGCCAGCCGACGGTATCATCGACGAAATCATCGGTCGCGCCGCCGTCGGTGACGATGACCGGGAGTCCGCATGCCATAGCTTCAAGCGTTGGCAGTGAGAACCCTTCACCGCGATACGGCGAGACAAAGACATCACAGGTACGGTAGAGCGACGCCATATCTTCATCGCTCATTTTTGCATCGGAGTAGAGAATTTCGGGTGCACCGTCGAGTGAACGTATTTTCTCAATCATTTCCTCGGCTGTTTGACCTTTATAGTATGAATCTCCGCCCATATCCTTGATAATTAAGCATACATCATCTTTTGCCGTGAAGGTCGTAGCATAGGCTTGCAGAAGAATATCAATTCCTTTCCGATAAATTGTGCCGCCGATAAATAAGAACTTAAACCGTTTTTTGGTCGATACTTCAAGGCGAGATCCGTGAGGCGTGAAGATTGTCGGATTGACACCATTGGGCACAATCTGTACTTTGTTGCTGTCGACTCCCGAGTCAATAAATGCCGTACGGGAGTAGTTCGACGGCGTCCAAATCTCGTCGGCGCGGTTGAAGAGCTCCACAAAATCCTTACGCAACGCCGTAAATTCCCATGGCTGCTGAATGACCCACTTCGCACCTTTGGGTTCCTCTTCGCTCGGCGGCCACTGATGGCGAACCCAGACATAGGGTAATTTTTTAATTTCTTCCGGGACTTCGGCTTTCTGCCGGATATCATGTGCCGCAAGCAGCTCGTATTGTGCATTGCCTTCGGGAGAGAATTGATCCGGTTCGAACGGCACGATTGTGACTTCAGCGACTCCTGCTGCAATCACATTCGCACATTGTTCGCGATTGATGAGCGCTAACGAATGAAGCACAAATTGCGAACCTTCCCAGACGAGATTGATAGACGGTGCCGGGGCCGGTGCTTTTTCCTCTATCGTGGCAGTGACGGGTGCCTTGACAGCTGCAGCTACTGCTTTTTTCCTCGCCTGAACGGTCATATTGAGATTAATATACCCTGATGTCTGCGGCGTATCAACTTCTTCAAAAGTCATTACTTCAAATCCTGCTTTTTCAAGATGCCGGCGTATTGAGCGTTCATCAAAACCGATACAGTGATAATCACCCGGATTAGTCTGACCGCCGAAGATCATATACGAGGCCACATCGGCATCCCAGACTCCATTTTGATATGCCTGCATTTGAAGGCGGAGCGAGGGGCAGCGGATGATGAGTTCCCCGCCGGGCTTCAGCACGCGTGCCCATTCACGGAGAATATCATCGGTTTCGCGGTGACTGAAATGTTCTAAGACATCACTTGCCAGCACACCGTCGGCGATATTATCCGGCAGCTCGATTTTGCGGATATCCATGCGTACGACGCGGTCATCATCACTGAATAGATCGATATTAATAAAATCCGGTCGCACGTCCCGGCCGCAGCCGAGATTGAGATACAAGGGGCTCGGCAAGGTAGTCGGCATCGTCGCGCGGGCTACTCTATTGGAAAATCCCCCGCGTACATTTTCCGAGAGCAGAAGTCGGTTCAGCGGCTCACCCGTACTACCGTCCTGCGCGCTTTTTTCGTCAATCGGCTTGATCCGTTTATCATGAAAGCGAAGGGTCACATCCTGTGGATTCGGTCGTTCTCCTTGGGCTATACTGTTATAAAACTCCGCCATAAAATTCACAAAATCTGTGAAATTATAATTGAGGGTCGTATTCTGCCGCCATTCTTCCAATGTAGAAGGAAACACCACAAGATCAGCTATAATATTCGACAATTCATTATATGACTTGTAGTTATACAAGCGTCCATTCACACCGTCGGTTATAAAATCAGGAAATCCCCCAATGTTGGACGCAATCACCGGCAAGCCGAGCGACAGTGCTTCGGCAATGACAAGAGGCGCGCAATCTTCCCATACACTCGGCAGAATTATCGCATCCAATTGCATCGATAGCGGCAGCAAATCCTCGCCTGAATATTCACCGTGAAAGATGAGATTCCCTTTCCGGTCGATGGATTTGACAATTTCTTCGTATTCTTTCAGACCCGAACCGTACACATGAAATTCTGCAGCTTCCGACGTGAAATTCTGTGCTGCCTGCGCTAAGACATGTACTCCCTTGAGAGCCATCAGGCCGCCGATAAAACCAAATTTAATCGGTCTTCGAATAGTCTTTTCCAGCGTCAGGTCTGTGACCCAGTCGGTGCTTTCAGGCACCTGATTGACGACCGAAATATTCGTGCTGCTTCCTGCAAATGCTGCAAGAAGTTCCCGCTGCCTGCCGGAAACGGCGAGTGTATAATCGATCGTCGAATTGAGGAGTTCGCGCGTCTTGGCCTGACGCTGCTCATAGTGGGGTATCAGATCGGGATATAACTCCACAAGTTCTGAATTTTCAAAGAAATTGGTACTCTTCCACACCGTAAGATCCGGACGAATAAGATACAACCGCGGGTCGATAAGATGGTAATTATGAGGTGTATAAACCGTCGGAATTCCCCGCGTATGTGCCAGGTCGGCCATCGAGAGTGTAAGTCCGAGGAAATTGTGGAAATGAACCACCGTCGGCTGAAAGTCGCTCAGCACGGTCTCGAATAACTGTTCAATTTGTCCATCCGACACCTCCCGGAGTGGATTCTTATCATCAAGAAATGTCGTCGGCCGATTGTACACGCCGAACAGACGAACGCCCTGATCCTCCGTCTCCTCCATGAAATAGGGTTCTGTTTGGGTAGGATGATGCCCTGCCGCATAGAACACTCCAACATCATATCCCATTGATATCAAGCGAATTGCGATAGAATGTGGGAACGTTGTTCCTCCACCGGCTTCATTCCATCCATACATCGTAAACAGTATTTTCGTTGTACTCATAGCACTTTTCCTATTGTCCGTTAATGATAAGGTAGGCATTCCTGCTTCCATCAGGGGAAGTGAATGCAGTAATTCTTGTGTAATTCCTTGTGCTGATACTGCACTGATCCATTCTTCGGCAGCGGCGCGCAGCGTATCCGGCACGTGGGGAGCGACAGCATTCAAAAGCTGTGTGGCCACATTTTGCTGCCTGCTCATCGCCGCAACGAGTGCAATATTAAATTGAGCGGCAATAGTGCCGGGGTCTATCTGCAGCGCACGTTGATACCACTCGGCAGCCGCTTGCGGCTTGGCGGCAATGCGACTTCCATACCAGGGTTCACGGAGCGTGAGAGCAGCGTTGCCGATGGTAATACATAGATTTGCCTGTTGCCATGTCGTCGGAGCCGAGAGCTCGGGCATCAATTCTTCGAGGTTCATGGTGACAAATGCCGTACGGATTGCATTCGACTCTCTATGCATCTGCTCTTCTTTTTTGGATTGCTGACCACCATGCAGCAATGCCATCGTGAGCGGTGCTGCTACATGAGATGCTCCATAGCGAAGACCTACTCTTGTACAGAAATCAAAATCGGCAGCAAGCTCATAGCGCGTGTCGAAACCTCCAATCTCTTCCCACACGGATTTCCGCCACAGGAGAGTAAAGCATCCGAGATTGTAGAGTACGGCGAGTGTCGGGTCAAAGTCCGGAAATTTCCATTCCCCGACTGATGCATCGTCATACGTACGGTTTTCCTCTGTCCCATACGTAAGATCCGAATATGCAATTCCCTTCCCCGACTCTTCAAGCGCTTGAGCGAGCGCTTCAAAGCAATCGGCGCGGCGTCGATCGTCGGTATTTGCATTGGCTACATACCGTCCGAGAGCAATACTTGACGCGTAATTCCATGACTCGTACAAGGGTTGTCGCTCCGGCATTCGTTCATAGCGGATATGAGGGTACGTATTCTGAAATTCCCGTACAATTGCTCCTTCATTCTGCTCCGAGTGCGCGTCGATGACAAGGATCTCAAGTTTCCCCTGTTCATAGAGCGTTTGACGGGTCAGATCTTCCAAGCATCCACGCATGAATTTCTCGGAATTATACGTCGAGACCACTGCCGTCACAAGATAGTCATTCTGCGAGTCGGAAGCGCGTTCGGGGAGTGAATGAACGTTCATTCGATGTATTTCTTCTGTATTCAACCGTATAACCTGAACGGTATTGGGCTTTTGCCAGTGATAGAACCATGACCACAGGGGCATTGTTCCGTCCGGATTCCAGTCGTCGGACTCCTGCACGAACACCCGTGGCTTACCGGTTGATTCTTCAAGACTTCGGCGAATCGCTTCTGTCATGATATCCTCCTTGACCCCCCGGATACAATGTGGAGTAGCGTAGCGGCATTGCCAGGAGCATCCATAGCAGTCGAGTGGCAGGCACACGACTGATGTCAGTGCTGAATACGGCATAAAACGGCCGAAATGTCCACCGCCGAGCAGCACGACATGCGGGATGCCCACTGCGCAGGCGAGGTGCGCTGCACCGGTCTCTGCTCCTACCGACAACCGGCATTTTCGGAGCACTGCCGCCATCTGCCGAATAGTGGTTTTGCCGCAGAGATTGACCGTCTTTACGGCTCCGGTATCTTCCAATTGCTGCGATGCGATAGCTGCATCAGCGTCGGCACCAAGAGCGATAACGGACCATTCATATTCTTCACAGAGTGGCTTCAGTGCCTTGCCATAATGGTCATACCGGCGGATATCGACGAGTACTCCCGCGCAGAGTGCTACTGTTTTTTCGGGATCGAGCCCGTAGTCTTCCATCATCCGATCGGCGAAAGCTTCATCGGCATCGGTAAGCCATAGCTGCGGTCTGAGCTGCAGAACGTCGATACCAATTCCCCGTAAAAAATCGCGGTGACGCTCTAGCTCGGGCTTCCAGCCGGCATCAGAAGGAATAATCTGCGTGTATTGGCAATTATTTTGCTGACGCATGGCGTCGTTCATATTGTCCAGGCCGCCCTCAAGTGCGACCGTCGTCTTGGCACCCGAGGCAAGCGTAAAAAAGTCGGTAAGAGGTTCACGCGAGAATACCGAATTCTTCGCAATATCAAAATTCATACGTTGGAGTCCGAGTGCAATCGAATTGCGATAGGCCTCATCGCGATAGGCCCGGTCTTTGTCAAATCCGATCACAATATCAACCTCTGGACAAGCCGTATAGAATTCCCGCAGATGATGTTGACACAGCACCGTGATAGATGCATGCGGATGCTTGGCACGCAGATACGGCAGCATCGAAGCCGAAAGCGTGGCGTCGCCGATGGAGTCCGTACGCACCCAAAGCACACTCATGGTATCATTGACATAGCGAGCTTTTGAGGTGCCTCGTTTCCGGCCGATGATGCGGATTTCCTCGCCCAGACCGGATTGCTGTATTTTCTCGAGCGTGGCTTCACGTTCTGCAGCCGTGAGATTTGGCTGCATCTTCCCCAGGACGGCCAGCGGAATTTCTTTGCCGAAGTCTCCGGATGTAGTCGTACATTCCTCGACATACAGGCCGGCCTGAGCAAACATTTCACGAAGTACCTGCGGCGTAAACTGCGAATAATGCCAGTCACGTTCGAGCCATGACCAGTGTTCTCCCAGGGCCTGCGAACACAGCCCGCCGAAATTCGGCACCACACAGGAGAAGATTCCACCCGGCTTGAGAACATATTCGATTTTTTGAAGGAATTCAAAGGGCAGCGGTACATGTTCTAATACATGACTCATCGTCACAATATCGACAGAATTTTCGGCAATATCGCCGTCGGTAAACTGCTGTTGTCGAATATCGAGCCCGAGTACATTCCGGCCGAATTCTACGTTCGGAGCGGTAAATTCAAACCCGATAACCTCCATTCCCTCACGGTGTGCGTGATGCAGGAGTCCTCCCCAGCCGCAACCGATATCGATGAGTGTGCCACCGGCGATATCTTTGGCATAGACATCGACCGCTTTGGCAAAGAGATCTTTCCGTTGTGAGGAGATATATTCGGGCATCGTATCGACGGCAGAGAGCGAGGGAGGCACACGTACCATTGGTGCAGCTTGTGGATTATTCACCGCATAGGTATTGGTATAATACTCCTCCATTGCCTCTGTGGTCATACGGTCGCGCAGGTAATGAAATCCACAGTCCGCACACTTAACCACATCATCGCCGCGTACGGGAATCGACTGCCGTGAGCCGCAGACAAGGCACGGCACGCGCTCTTTGCGATTGGGCAATTGTGCCATTGGTGCAAAGCGAGGTCCGAATTCATGGGGTGCGATTTTGTCCGATAGACGTACAGCGAGCGAATGCACGGCTTCTTTGAAGCGGGTACGGTGATAACATATATATAATTCAGATAAATGTGCATAACCGGCTGCACTCCAGTGTTCACCCCGCGACACCTCAATCCGCGGCACATCCCGCCGGCAATAATCGCTGAATGTCACACAGGATATTCCCGAGGAAACACCGATAAATGCATCAGCGAGATTAAAGAATTCGGCATTGAGACGAAATGGCTCGGCGCACCAGATAGACCGGGGATATTTTTCGTGGAATTCATCAAAAAAGGGAGGTTTGTTCTTGGCGGTGAATACATAGACAGGATTAATTTCGCGGAGAATCTCTGCCATTTCAAAGGCATAATCGTCTTTCCAGTGGCTTTGTTCGGAGTAGAATTCTGTTTCGACAAGAATTTTTTTCCCCGGCGGCAATGCCTTCCAGTAGGCGCGGGCCGTCTTCTTTTCCGCTTCGCTCAGCGAAAAACTCGGTATAAATTCTATGCTCCATTCAAGGTTGGCAGCAGTTTTAATCAAATCAAGAAGAGAGCCGCCGGGCAAAGCATCATAATTCATGTAGGGCGCAGGCGTGAAAAAACGCGTCCAGGCACGCTCTGCTTTCAGGCGAGGGATGTCGGCATCGAGTGCCAGCACATCACCGTCAAGAGTACGAATTTCATCGATATACGGATTGTTTTCGAGGATAAAACGGTATTTGGCGGCGGTGAACCACGTGATATGGCAGTCCGGTTCGTTGATTTTAAGCTGCTTGGCAATCGGCGTACAATTAAGTATATCACCGATACCATGAAAGATTGCAATGCCGTACGTGGAGGATGTTGTCATACTACTGTCTGTATATAACCAAGAAATTCAGTCTGCATCTGATGCCGCTTGCTTTCATAGCGAAAATCATGCCTTTTGTCAACGGTGTGATACCTTTTCGCTTCGGGAATCATCCGCGCCTATCATTGCGATGCCGCCGGTCGGGCAATTCCACGGAGGAAGCGTCGAAATAAACTCTCACATCGTCACCTCATGCAGCAACCGAACCATCATCTCGCCAACGTATCGTAACCCAATATCTGACAAGCAGATATAGCGCTATTATTTATCAATTATTTCTCTGACGGCATTTATCAGCTGATCAGCCGTGTACGGCTTGACAAGGAGCCCGGTGGCTCCTGCCTCGATGAGGCGTTTTGACGTATCGCCATGCATTAGTCCGCTTGCACCGATGGTTTTTACATCCGGGTTTATTGATTTGAGCTTCGTTATGAGTTCGATACCGTTCATCACCGGCATCATCACATCGGTGACCACGAGGTCTATTTCATGTCCCCGAAGCTCATACATCTGCACGGCATCGGCGCCGTTGACAGCGGTAATCACGGTATAGCCGTAGGCAAGCAGTACATCTTCGGCGATGGCACGTATCAGGTCTTCATCATCGACCAAAAGGATCGTTTCAGGATGGTTACTTTCGGCTATTTCCGGGGAGGTCGTTACGTGTTCTGCCTTGTCCTGTACGACAGCAGGAAAATAGACCGTAAACGATGTACCGACATTGACTTCGCTCCGGAGGTCCAGGAAGCCGTCATGACGGTTGACGATCGAAAAGACCGTCGTCAGGCCGATGCCTGTCCCTTTGCCGACCTCTTTGGTGGTAAAAAACGGTTCGAATATTTTTTCGCGGAGTTCTTCGGGAATACCACATCCCGTATCACTAATCGTAATAGCGACATACGTATAGCCGAGTTTCACATCGAGGAAGCGGTGAGCGAGGGCATCATCGGCAATAATGTGTCGTGCTCCGATGGTCAATATGCCTCCTTTCTCCTCCATTGCATCGCGGGCATTGATACAGAGATTCAGAATAATCTGATGTATCTGCGTGGAATTGGCATCAATAATCAGATCATGTGACGGAAGGTCGAGCTGCACGTCAATTTCTTTCGGGAAGGTCTCCCGGGCTATTTTAACGACTTCATCGATATTGTACTTAATATTAATCGGCGCTCTTTCCTCCTGAGCTCCACGGGCAAAGGACAGCACCTGACTGATGAGTCCCGAACCTCGCTTCACGGTCGCAATAATCGTATTGATGCGCTGCCGGATGGTATCATCCGACACTTTTAGCTTGATGAGCTCCATTCCCAATACGACCGGTGTGAGAACATTATTCAAATCATGAGCAATGCCGCTTGCCAGTGTACCGATACTTTCGAGGCGTTGCGCCCGAAAGAGCTGGGATTCGAGATTTTTCTTCTCGGTAATATCGGAATTGACGACCAGAATAGAGGTGGGTTGGTTGGCAAAATTATGAAGCAATTTCCAGCGTGACTGTACGAGAAGTATCTTGCCGTCTTTTGTTTTTTGACGAAATTCTCCGGACCAACTGCCCTTGGTAAGCAGGATTTTTTTGGCCGCGATGAAGTCACTTGGCTCACCGGTGCCGATTAATGCAGGAGACGTGGTACCAATTGCCTCGGCTGCATTCCAGCCGTACATTTGTTCGGCCCCCTTGCTCCAGGTCGTAATGACATCATTAATATCCCGAACGAATATCGCATCGGGAACCACATCGAGCAGCACCGCCTGCTCGCGGATTTTCTGCTCGGCCAAATGGCGATCGGTAATATCCTGATAAATTGCCACGATGGCATTAATACTTTCATTCCCAAGGAAATTAAAGGAATTGGACTCTATCCAGCACCAGGTGCCGTCCTTACGGAGCCATCGGAACTCCACTGGCTTGAGTTCTTTGCCGGAGAGCACCTGCGCAAAGCGTACGATTGCCTCGGCTTTATTGTCGGGATGAATTATCTGAAGTCGGTCGATCGTCATGAACTCCTCGACCGTGTAGCCGAAAATCGTTTCGGTGGACGGACTGGCATAAAGACATTTCCCGTTGACATCAATCAGGCAGACACCGCCGCGGGTATTTTCCATAATCATCCGGAATTTTTCCTCGCTCTGACGGAGCTTTATTTCAGAATTTTTCCGTTCAGTCATATCCCGGGAGGTGACAATCACAGCGTTAATTTCAGGATTCCCAAGCTGATTGTTCCCCTGTGACTCGATGGTAACGTAGTCGTTGTTTTTACTGCGATAGCGGAACTCCACCTTATCACCGTTTCCGTGCTTACTCAGTGTCGTCCGGAACGCCTGCAGTACGGCTTCGCGGTCATCGGGATGGACCCTGTCGAAGAAGCTGAGTCCTATCAGGTCGTCCTGATCATACCCCAGCACCGTAATGCTCGACGGAGTCTGATAGATAATGATACCGTCCTTATCGAGCAAGGTGATGACGTCGGTTACATTTTGCACTAAAGCGCGGAATTTTTCTTCGCTTTTCCGGAGCTTTTCTTCGGCATTTTTATTTTCTGTGAGGTCTTGCAGGGCGCCGATCATGCGTATGGCTTTGCCCTGACTGTCGCGAATGATATATCCTCTGTCATTGTAAAAGCGGTATGAACCATCTGACTGGAGCACTCTATACTCAGCCGACCATACGGATTGGTCACCGTCAATTGCATGCTGAATTAATTCGGTAATTTTCGTATAATCATCGGGATGGACAGATTTGAACCATTCTGCCTGATTGGCTGTAGAGCTAATTTGCTCGCAATTCATAATATCGCAGAGTGTCTGATTGCGCCAGATTGTTTTTGCTACCAGATCATGATCCCATATTCCGTCATTGGTGGCTTTGGCTACTATTTCAAAGCGGTGATTGGAGTTTTTCAGCTCTTCTTCGGCGACTTTTCGCTCGGTAATATCGTTGAACGAGACCACCACCCCGTCGGGGGTCGTTTCGCCGTCTTTGAAGAGGGGCTCCGAGTTAATCGAAATCCATGTGAGCATACCGTCCGGCTTGTACACACCCATAATATCGGCACTGATAGATTCTCCGGTCGAGAGTGTGCGCACTGCCGGATGAGTGTCGCCGGGATAGTCGCTCCCATCTTCATGGATAGCACGCCAGCGGGGATCGAGGGACGAGCGCCCCTGTAACTGGTCGAGCGTCAGCCCGAGAATTCTCTGCGCGCTGTCATTGGCATCGATAATTTCCGCTTTGGTATTCTGTATGGCAATTCCTTCCTGAAGGGCTGAGACGACCTGCCGGTATTTTTCTTCACTCTTGCGGAGCTTTTCGACGGCAGTCTTACGATTGGTAATATCCTGAAAATTGATAACAATAGCTTCGATAGCCGGATTCTCGAGCAGATTCTCTGCACTTACTTCAAGCCAGCGCCAAGAGCCGTCCTTATGCTTGGCTCGTGCTTCGAAGGTATCGGTACGTTCTCGACCATTGAGTAGGTCATAAAAATATCGCTGAATACGCGGCACATCTTCGGGATGAACGATTTCGATGAAGTTCTTGCCCATGCGTTCCTCGATAGTATACCCCATTATCTTGACATTGGAAGGGCTGTTGTACACCACTGTTCCCTGTCGATTAATAATGGAAATACCATCTTTACTGTTTTCAATCATCGCTCTGAATAACTCTTCACTTTTATGGAGCTTTTCTTCGGCGTTTTTCCGGTCGGTAATATCACGAAAATTGGCAATAATTGCTCCTACCTTCGGGTCATCAAGCAGATTGACGACCGTACCTTCGAGCCAGAGCCATTCGCCGTTTTTCTTCCGGGAACGATATTGATACGAAATAGGAATGCCGGGATGGGTTCTGACATACCGATAGCGTTCAGCAAGTATCGGAAAATCATCCGGATGGAAGACTTCTTCGGGTTTGAGAGTCTGATATTCATCCTTGGAATAGCCGGAGATACGTTCGGTCGCCGGTGAAAAGTACGTAAAATCCCTGTCTTTATTAATCATCGTCACCATATCGCCGCTATGCTCAATCATGGCCCTGAATTGCCGCTCTGCCGCCGCTAGCCGTGCCTCGGTTTGATATTTCTCGGTAATATCGCGGAAGGTCAGTACGACTCCGGTAATCACGGAATTGGCATCATAGATCGGTGCTGCCGCATCGTCGATATTATATTCTGTTCCGTCTTTGGCAATGAGAATGGTATGATTGGCGAGCCCAACGGTGTGCCGTTCTTTAAGAACAATCTCGACGGGGTTGGTGACCACCTCACGCGTGGCTTCGTTGATAATACGGAATATTTCGGGGAGTTGCCGACCGGCAGCTTCTGCCTGCGTATAGCCGGTGAGCTTCTCGGCTACGGCATTCATAAATTTTACGGCGCCATATTCATCAGTCGCAATCACTCCGTCACCGATACTCGAAAGCGTGGTCGAGAGCCATGTCCGCTGCTCATTGAGTGATTTTTCTACTTCAAAGCGTGCGATAGCCATTTCGACGCTTGCCTGTATTTGCATGATATCAAATGGCTTATGTATATAACCATACGGTTGTGTCTCTTTCGCCCTCTGAAAAGTAGCATGGTCGGTGTTCGCTGTGAGAAACACCACCGGAATATCCTTTTTTTCGCGGATTTTCTGCGCTGTCTCAATGCCGTCCATCTTACCGCTGAGACCTATATCCATCAGAATAATATCCATCTCGACCGTATCGAGCATCTGCAGTACTTCTTCGCCAAAACCGGTAATACCGGCAATAGTATAGCCGACTTTGGTCAGCAGTAAACGCAGATTGGTCGAAATGACGAGTTCATTTTCGACGATAAGCACTTTGATTTGAGATGATTCCATACGGCTTGAACTATTAATTCCTGTGCGATACTACTCTCCGACGCACCCAATCTCCGCCATCAGACGGTCGGCTCTCTCCGGCGCATATTACGAAACTACCAATAAACTCAGAATACTCCAAAGCATATATTCGGACACTTCCTTCTACCACGGTACCTGCCTCACGGCTTGGCCACCTGTGCGAGGATACCACCTCTCTGTAGGGTACAGGATCATAAGGCCCAGAATCGAGGGAGAAAGAAGCAAAACAAGAGAATCCTATGAGCATTTCGGAAGTAGTATCACATGCCTGTTTATACTTTTTTACACCCTCGGCATGCGCTTGTCTTTCCGAAAACCGAGTTTTTTTCCACCATGTAAAAATTTCATTATACTCTTTCCTCTGAAAGTGATATTTTAACAGTATTCTTGCTGCGAAAGCAGTCGATTTTGATGAATAGGCGCAGTTAAAATTCGATGATATGGCAGTTGATAGAAGACTAGTAAACAGTTTTTTCTACTTACACATGTGGAGAGTTCTATGAAAGTTTATGACGCACATCATATTAGGAATGTAGCCCTACTCGGACATTCAGGTTCCGGCAAGACGACCTTTGCCGAGACCATGCTTTTCGAATCCGGTGAAATTACCCGCAGGGGCACCGTCGAAGAGCGCAGTACAGTTTCAGATTATCACGATATCGAGCACGAGCGCGGCACGTCCGTCTTCGGTTCGGTACTCTTCGCCGAATGGCGCGATTACAAGATAAATATCATCGACACACCGGGTTATGACGATTTTATCGGCGAAGTTGCCTCCGCACTCCGCGTCGTCGATACCGGTATTATGCTCCTCAACGCGCAAAACGGTGTCGAAGTCGGCACGGAAATCATCTGGCAATACACGCAAAAATTCCACACGCCGATCATGTTTGTCGCTAACAAGCTCGACACCGATCAGTCGAAATTTGAGAAAACCGTCGAGCAAGCCAAAGAACGTTTCGGACGGGAAGTCACGGTCGTCCAATACCCGCTTAATGAAGGGTCGGGATTCAATGCCATCATCGACGTGCTCAAAATGACGATGTATAAATTCCCTCCGACCGGCGGCAAACCCGAAAAACTCCCCATCCCCGACTCCGAACGTGAAAAAGCCAATAAATTACACAATGAACTCATCGAAGCCATCGCCGAAAACGACGAAACGCTTATGAATCTGTATTTCGAAAAAGGCGAACTCGACGAAGATGAAATGCGCAAAGGTCTCACAAGCTCCATGATTAACCGCCAAATCTTCCCGCTCTTCTGCGCTTCGGCAAAGAATAACATGGGCAGCGGTCGTATCATGGGTTTTATCGAAAATGTCGTGCCCGCTCCCGTCGAAATGCCGCCGGAAGTAGCCATGTCGAGCGCTCCGATTCATTGCGAAGAAAATGGTGCACCGTGTTTGTTTGTGTTCAAATCCATCTCCGAGCCGCACCTCGGCGATATGTCGTTTTTTAGAGTCTATGCCGGCAATATCAAGCCCGGAATGGACCTCGTCAACGAGCAAACCGGCGTTGCCGAGCGCATCGGACAGGTGTTTGTGGTCAACGGTAAAAAAAGAGCGGATGTCACCGGCATTGCGGCAGGAGATATCGGCTCAACGGTCAAGCTCAAAAACACGCACGTCAATAATACCCTCCACGAAAAAGGCAAAGACACTTCCCTTCCACCGATTGAATTCCCCGCTCCGAAAGTTCGTACTGCCGTCGTCGCCGCCAAAAAAGGCGAAGAAGACAAGCTCGGACTCGCGCTGCATCATATTCATGAGGAAGACCCCACGATCGTCGTCGAGCACTCGCCCGAACTCAAACAAATCCTCATTCATGGTCAGGGAGAGATGCACTTAGCCGTTGCTAAGCGACATTTGACGCAGAGGTTTAAGGTCGATGTAGAATTTATCGAACCCCGAGTTCCCTACCGTGAAACAATTCAAAAGAAAGTACAGGGAATGTACCGGCACAAGAAGCAGTCGGGCGGTGCAGGACAATTCGCCGAAGTGCACATGCAGGTCGAGCCATGGCATGAAGGAATGCCCGATCCTGTTGGTCTCACGATTCGCGGCACGGAAACACATGACTTGCCTTGGGGCGGGAAATTAGTGTTTGTCAATTGTATCGTCGGTGGTGTGATAGAGGCACGGTTCTTACCGGCAATCCTAAAGGGCGTCATGGACAAAATGCAGGAAGGTCCACTGACCGGCAGCCCGGCACGTGACATCCGCGTGAGCATTTTTGACGGTAAAATGCACGCCGTGGACTCGAATGAAGCGGCGTTCAAGACGGCCGGTCTCATGGCGTTCAAAGACTGCTTCATGCAGGCAGATCCAAAACTCCTCGAACCCGTTTATAATATTGAAATTACCGTTCCTGACGACTTCATGGGTGATGTCATGAGCGACCTCCCCTCCCGCAGAGCGATGATCATGGGAATGGACGCTGACGGACATTATCAGAAAATCAAAGCGCAAATGCCGCTTGCCGAGCTCGATAAATACTCGATGGCACTCCGCGCTATGACGCAAGGACGCGCGAGCTATACGCAGGAATTCGCTGAGTATATGCCGGTCGCAATGAACGTACAGCAAAAGCT
>JAXLVN010000011.1:0-47419 GCA_046328995.1 Kapaibacterium sp. (SeqCode) | reverse complement strand
ATAATACTAATCTATAATCATAATCGATTGAGAAAAAGTAATTGATCATTGTATCTCGTTCTAGGACAGTTATAGTGCTGTCTTCGTAATTTAATGTTACGATACACGAGGCAAGTCCATACACCGTTTTTTTCTGTGATTTTGCTAATAGATACGCATCTTTTAACTTCACATCATAAACATCATTAACGGTCTCCTTGCCATCTATGGAGTACGTATTTTGTAACGTGTAGCAGTTGGCAGGTGCCAAAAACACAGCATACTTTGATGCACGAAACGTATCATAAATTGCTGCGGTATCGATTACATTTGACCGTGTCGTATAGGTGAAAACGGTGCTCAGGAAGCATACTACTACCATGCAAAATTTGATGTTCATAGAATTTAATTTAAAAATGAATGTTGAGGAATGTCATATTCCATCCTGTCGGTTGTTGCACCCGACCGCCAACAAGCACCAATAAAACATACTGCTCATCCGTACTTCGGATAAGTCGTTACTTCCTATCCCAATTACAAGTTACAAAATCTCAGAAACATGCGATAGCTTCACACTACCTATCATTCGAAGTGGCTATCCGGCATACGTTCAGCGGTACGTGTTGACGTCCGGTGGTAGCAACCGGACGGACGGGAAATTACACACATCACAGTTCAGACATTTTCCGGCCGAATTGCAGCTTTACTTCCATCATAAAGTTGGTTCACTGCAAACAATATCCCTCACTCCTCACCATCCTCCAGCCCTACTACCCCACTATACTCTCCGTAGCCGTTGGCATTGCGGGCGCGCACTTTGAACTGCATCTTTCCCGCTGCCAATGTCTTCGGCAGGAGGAAGGATTCTGTCTTGATCGTTGCTATTTTCTCCCACTGTGTCCCGCCTTCCGGCGCTGCAAACACCGTGTAACTTGTCGCATCCTTCACCGGCGTCCACTCCAGCATGTCGTCAGCCGTGCGGATCAGATTATCCGGCGCATCAGGCGCACTCTTCGTAGTCGGCGTGCCGTAAATAACATATTTCTGATACTGCAGCTTGTTCTTGGATTGATAAAGCATCTTCCCAATCGACGTGAACCTACTCACCCGATCATAGAGGTCATTGCCCGCGATAATACGATTCCGCGCACCGGTCGTTCGCTGCGCCGTCGCATCAATAAACGCCGAAATCGACTGCTCAAATTCCTTCACCGTCTCAATATACGATGCCGTTACCGCCACCGTCTGACCGTATTGCAATAATTGATCGGCATATAAGGGCAGAGTATCGGCCAGCTTCCGGGCACGTGCCAGAATCACCTCGTCCGATTGCCGCCCCAGCTCCCACATGTCGAGATTGTTGTAGGGAGATTCTTCGTTTTTGTAGGCCAGGACGAACCTCAACGCAATGTGCTTGATCTTCTCGAGTACGTCCTTCCGCGCCTCGTCCCGATTCATCCTCGCTCGCATTGCCCGGGACGTAAAAATCTCGTCCGACGGAAAACCTCGAAACGTCATCATTGCCTCCTTCAACGCCTCAATGTCCGCCTCCGTCACTCCAAACGTCGAAAAATCACGAAGATCCGTTTTCAAATTCGAGATTAATTGCTGCGCATAACTCACTAATTCCGCATTCGACATTGCAAATTTTTTAACTATCGGGGTATCCATTCTATACCTCACCCTCTGGATTGTTAGACAAATAACAGTTTTCTTTCTGCACTCTTCCCAACGAAAAGAGTACCCGCCACACCCTGTACCCACCCTCCAACGAAGCACAGCCCCTTCACGGTAAACTCCATGCCGGCCCCACCTACCTCCATCAACCCACCTCGCAATACGTAATCGCCCTCACCACCATGCGAACAGTACACACAACCTGCCGCGATTCTCTCACTCTGTCTCCGTACTGTGTCACAAGACCATTTCATGATGCCTCAAAATAACACAACCCCGCGCCAATACTGCAATACTCCTCCACCAATCAATGATAACGCATCGCAAAACAACGACACTCATCCACAAAACAACAAAATAATATCACTCAACGACGAAACGGCACCACTCAACGACGAAACAATACCACTAAACGACAAAACAGCACCACTCAACGACGAAACAATACCACTAAACGACAAATACCTATCACTAAACGACAAATACCTATCACTAAACGACAAATACCTATCACTAAATGACGAAAACCTATCACTAAATGACGAAAACCTATCACTAAACGACAAAAACCTATCACTAAATGACGCTACGCTTCTATTAATCAACATTACGCTTCCACGAAACGGCGGGAATCTATCTCGAAGCACCAAACCCCTATCGTAAAACAATAGAACTTTTCCGCAAAGCGACAAAAGTCTATCATCAAGCAATACATTCCTATCACCAAACAACAAATTCCTGCCGCCAATCAACCGAAATTTTCATCGAGCTGACGTAAAACTGTCACAAAACAGCAATACTCTTTCACAAAACGGCGCATGGAGACGGAGCACAGCGCCGGTCGTTTTCCGGTATTTGACACACAATTTCCATTGCTCGGCTGCTGCCGGAGAAAGGGGTATATCGTTCACTTCTATACTCAATACGCTTGCTGTGTAAAATTACAAAATCTTGATAAGATATACACCGTAATCTTGCATCGTGCAGCATATACTTTATTGGGAATTCTACCCCAGCCTCTCAACACCGACACCGACTCTTCATAGCAACCGCTGACAGACTATCAGCAATGAACCCAAGGTCTATTATTTTTTTATGAGACCTCCTTGCTGTGTAAGAAGAAGGCAGTACTTCATGAATAGAACTGAGGGTAGTATTAATAGATGATACATACTTTGTATATAGTTCTTCTTCAGCCCATACATACGGCTCCCGATGGTTTACCTGCATCTCCTGTTTCTTTGAAAAGAAGGAACGTCGCCTGTTGCGAGATGCTAATGCAGGATTCTATGATACAGCGTCAACTGTTGATAGACTATCCTGCAGTTTTCACAGGAAGTAGAGTACATGTACACCGAAGCCACGACACCTTGTGAAGGAATACTGTCGGAGTGTTTGCTGAATGTTTTGTAGCTACACAACGCTATTGTTCGTTGTATTGACCATGTTTCTGTATGCAAGTGGCAATTTTAGGCCGGTATGTTGCACACATTTGCTCGGTGGTTGCATTTTTTTCTGATGACATGATCATGTTTTCCAATTTTGTGGAAATGTTTCGCGACTTTGTGGAACCATTTCCCTGATTTTGTGGAAATGTTTCCGGGCTTTGTGGAAATGTTTCCGGGCTTTGTGAGAATGTTTCCGGGCTTTGTGGAAATGTTTCCGGGCTTTGTGGAAGTGTTTCGGGGCTTTGTGGAAGTGTTTCGGGGCTTTGTGGAAACATTTCCCTGATTTTGTGGCACTGTTTCCTGGTTTTGTGGAAATGTTTCCTGGTTTTGTGGAAATGTTTCGGGACTTTAAAGAATCATTTCGGTTCTTCAAGTCGGTATTTCGGTAGTTTATGACAATGTGCCGGCACGGTGAGGGAATATTTCCTGATGCTAAGGAAAGGTTGGGGAACTGTACACGAATGTTCCGACGCTATGCGGAGTATTTCCGGGCAGAAATGAAAGGATTGCGGTGCTTTGGGGAGGTAGGTTGGAAGTAGTGATAATAGCGTTTGCATTTCGGGTGCACGGCCCGAATGTAGGATGCAGACAAGCGTCGTTACAGTATACTCGTTCCACGATATACTGTTCCGGAATGTGTCTTGCCGGATATCCTGCCCCTGTGTGACGATATCCGTGACCGACGACCAACATCATTGCCCTACCTGTTTGCGAAGATGCTGATGTACTTTTCATTCAAAGTGCGACCATAAGAATACTTTCAATCACTACGCTTCTTCCATTCCTACTTCAGCACTACCCTCCCGCCACACGATAAACCTCAGTAGCAAATAGCAGTACAGCATCCGCCACACGATAAACCTCAGTAGCAAAAAAGCAGTACAGCATCCGCCACACGTTAAACCTCAGTAGCAAAAAAGCAGTACAGCATCCGCCACACGATAAACCTCAGTAGCAAATAGCAGCACAGCATCCGCCACACGATAAACCTCAGTAGCAAATAGCAGTACAGCATATTGATACAGAGTACCATCGTTGCTTCATCTCGACTCTGTTGAATACAGGATATCCGCTGCGAAGAAGTCCCCCGGCACTGCATTTTCTTCTCCGGCGGAAAGAGCGCCTCGACCATCGGAAGTGGAGCGCAGTTGTCATACTCATGTGCTACTTTTCACTGCGTGCGAACGCTTGGCCGGCGGGAAGTAAGCGCGTATGCGACGGCGATATTCGGCACCCAACAGAGCCAGGCAACGATTTGATACGCGGTGATGAAGCTGCCGGTGATACCAATCAGCATGGGCAGCCAGAGACGGAGGGTTACGGCAGCAAAACACGCAGCATAGCTGTATGTCATCATCGTTTGGTGTTCGGCAAGGCGCTTTGCGCGGATCGCGTAATACGCCCGAAGCGTAGTACCGCCCCACAGAACAGCAAGCGCCATAAATCCCATCGAGGAGATTATCCCACCGGTAGCAGACGATCCGAGTACGAGACCGCCGAGCGCGCTGCACATCACGGAGAGAAGATACAGCTTGCCAAGCAATCGGTGTATTTCCGGCTTTGCGCGGCGCACGGAATCACGGAATTGTGCCCAGCCGACGAGTAAGGCAATTCCACCGAAAATAATATGCACGTAAAACGCAATATTCCAGGGCATCGATACCAACAGCATCGCACTCTTCGTGCTTAGGAGTCCGAACGAGCGGTCAATAATAAAATATAGTGCAGGATACAGCCCGACAGCAATCGCGAAGAATGCCATCATGATAAAGAGTATTTTTTTCATAGGAAGTATGCGGGCATGAGCAGAGAAAGATCGTCTTTACGACACCGACATCCACTATCTGCCGGCACTCAAAAATACGATTTGTGGCGATTGGATGGTAATTGAACGACCAATGATGTCAGTGTACGAGGCAGCACGTTCATGAGAGAATACTCCCGGGCAAGCGCAGGATGACTGCGAACCTTTCGTCAGACTGCGCAGGGTGACGTTGTACTTACCATGCCGATTTCTTACGTTGACACCATTGATTCTACGCTCCCGATTCCTTCTTTGTCACTCTGTTTACGATACTGCGGCTATCATCATCACAAGCATGGCGGTATCGCTGCAATTTTCCTGCGCAATCGGAGCGAATAAATACCACAGCAGGCAGTCAAGCAGAAGATCGTGCGTGGGTAATGCGGTCGTAATGTGCACACTCGGCGTGCCATTGCCGGTGTGGAGTGTATAGGCAAGGAGAGTCGTAGAGTTCGCATCGAGCAAAGCCCACTCTGCGAGAGGATTATTCCGAATGACGAGCTTGTAGGCGATGCCTTGGTAGTGGAGTGTCATTGCATTGGCGAACCATCTTTCATATTCTGCCCGGGCAATCAGCGTTCCCGTATGGTCCGTAATCTCGATGTGGCGTTTCCAAAAGCCGGGCTGTGCGATCGTATAGCGCGCGTCTCCAATGGTGACATGTGCTTTGAGATCAGTGGTATGCAGGCGTTCGACCGTTGCGCAGGGAGCGCCGTCGATACTCAGTGTGTGCGTGTTCTCACCGGTGGGTGTCCATTGTTTGGTCATTGTTCTTCCCTTCGTTATTCAAAAATCACCATTTGAGAAGCGGTTACGGAGGTTGCCCCAGGATGTTTGCAGGTAAAGAGGGAGTGTTAGGAAATGGTAATAGTATTACCCCTACGTCACCCTCTCCCGGGAGAGGGTCGGGGTACGGGTGCAGCGTGGAACCCACCCCTAAATCTTCTCCCGAGAGGGGACTTCTGGCAGTAAGTGTTTGATTTTTTTGAATAGATCCTTGATTTTTCGAATAGATCCTTGGTGTTTCCGAGTTTGTACATAAACTCATTACGTCACCCTCTCCCGGGAGATGGCCGGGGTGTGGGTGCAGTGTGTGTGGCGAAGCTATCCCCTCTCTCTCTCTATTTCCTTATCAATTACCCTCCATATTCCGGTCATTGAGCGTAGCCGAAATGGCCGGGTTATTTCTTCGATTCTCCTAGAATAACCGACGGCTTGGGTTCGTTCTTTTTCCGCAGGGCGAAGCGTTCGCGAACGTTCTTTTCGATCATTTTCGTCGCTTCTTCGATCGAATCGGTGACAAAGACCAGGTCGAGGTCGTGCCGGTCAATGGTGCCGGCGTCGGCCATTGATTCCAGGAGTCGGACCAGCGGTTGAAAATATTCGACGCCAAACAGGACAACGGGGAAATGATCAATCTTTTTTGTCTGAATAAGGGTGAGAGCTTCAAACATTTCATCCATCGTGCCCACGCCTCCCGGCATCACGACAAAGGCATAGGAGTACTTAAAGAGCAGATATTTGCGTACAAAAAAGTATTTGAATTGCACCCAAGTATCCATGTAGGGATTGTGCGAGGATTCCATCGGGAGAACGATTGCTGCGCCGACGGAACGTCCGCCTTCGTCCATTGCGCCGCGGTTGGCTGCTTCCATTATCCCGGGTCCGCCGCCGGTCATCACCGTAAAGCCGACCTTGGAAAGCGCTGCCCCCATCTGCCGAGCTGCTTTGTAGTAGGGGTGATCTTCTTTGAAGCGGGCCGAACCGAATACCGTGACGCATGGTCCGACAAAGTGGAGCACCCGGAAGCCGCGGATGAATTCCATCATTACTTTGAACACAAATAAAAATTCTCTCCATCGGGACTTGGGTCCTTCGAGGAAGTAGCGGTCAGAATTTTCGGGGGATTTCCAATTGATGTTCGGAAAATTTGGTTGTTGGACGTTTTGTGCCATAGATAGAGAATGTGAATGTTAATGGATGTTTTTTCAATTAAGATTTTCGCCGTATTTTGCGCAGAATTAGAAGTAACCTCGTATGAATTACGAACAGAATATTTGAAATTAACGGAGAAAACGGTAGTATGCAAGAGTTTTTTAATCTCATCGGCGGAAAATATCAGCCATCACACAGCGCGGCCACATTTGAGAATGTCAGTCCTGCGAATTCTCACGACATCATCGGCACCTTTCCACTGTCCGGTAAAGCCGATATAGATGCAGCCGTTGCGGCTGCCAAGGAGGCCTTCAATGCATGGCGCCTGATGCCTGCCCCGAAGCGGGGAGATATCTTGCGTAAAGCGGGTGATATTTTCGAACGTCGCAAAGATGAGCTCGCCCGCATTATGACCCGTGAAATGGGCAAGCCGGTTTTTGAGACCAAGGGCGATGTGCAGGAAGCAATTGATACCTGTTATTATGCAGCGACGGAGGGTCGTCGGCTTTTTGGCTACACGGTGCCGAGTGAAATGCACAACAAAATGAATCTTTCGTTCCGCACGCCGATTGGTGTCTGCGGGGTGATTACTGCGTGGAATTTCCCGATCGCTGTGCCGTCCTGGAAAATCATCCCGGCACTTGTCTGCGGCAATACGGTGGTCTTCAAGCCATCGGATGATTCGCCGCATTCGGCGCAGATCTTTGCTGAAATTTTAGAAGAAGCCGGGCTTCCTCCCGGTGTGTTTAATGTAGTCCACGGCCGGGCAGAGGCCGGCGCTGCTTTGGTCGAGCATCCGGATGTTGCCTTGATAGGTTTTACGGGTTCGACCACAACCGGCAAACACATCGCCTCGATCTGCGGCGCGATGAACAAAAAATGTTCGCTTGAAATGGGCGGCAAAAACGCTCAAATCGTCATGGACGACGCCAATATGGACCTCGCACTTGAGGGAGTATTGTGGGGCGCGTTTGGGACGACCGGTCAGCGTTGTACGGCGACGTCGCGGTTGATTTTGCATGAGAAGATTTATGATGAATTTATCAACCGTCTCATTTCGAAGGCGACGAAGCTAAAATTGGGTGATGGTCTGAATGATGCGACGCAGGTCGGTCCGGTGATTAACGAACGTCAATTGGCAAAAATTCAGGGGTATGTAGCAATCGGCCGTGAGGAAGGCGCCTTGTGTATTCTCGGCGGTGACCGGGATACCAATGGCGAGCTTGCGCATGGAAATTTCTTCAAACCAACAATTTTTATTGATGTTTTGCCAACAATGCGTATATTTATGGAAGAAATTTTCGGTCCTGTCCTATCTGTAAGCAAAGCAACGTCGTTAGAGCATGCCATTGAGCTGGCAAATACATGTGATTATGGGCTCAGTTCATCGATTTACACGGCTAATGTCGATGCTGCTTTTCAGGCGATGCGGGATATTCAGGCGGGAATTACCTATATCAATGCGCCGACGATCGGCGCGGAGGCACATATGCCGTTCGGCGGCATCAAAGGCACCGGCAACGGGCATCGCGAGGGCGGCTGGACAGCCTTCGAAATCTTTACGGAATGGAAGACCGTGTATATAGATTACTCGGGACGCCTTCAGAAAGCGCAGATAGACGATCAGAACTAACCCATAGAATTTCGACGGGAATAGTACGGGTTTTTGAAATAGATTCGGCAGTATTCAATTGTTAATTTTTTAATTATTCGAGACATGAGTGTAAGGATTTTTACACATCATTTGTCTTTTCTCTAAACTACTCATAGTTTTCCGATGTCTTTATTATCATCAATATCAACAACTGTCCTCGCGCGAGAACAGGTAAAGCCGGAAGATCCGGCGACCATTCAAACGAACGAAGACATTGCGGTTTTCGAACGATTCATGCGTGGCGATGATTCGGCGGCTATTCTTTTGTTTAAAAAGTTCAACCGTTCAATTTTCCTCTACGCAGCCAAATTGCTCGGAAGCAGTGAGCAGGCAGAAGACATTTGTCAGGAAGTATGGGAGCGGGTCATTGCCCTACGCACCAAGCCGCGGCAGCTCATCAATCCTGCGGGTTTTCTCTTTACCATCACCCGTAATTTGTGCTTTAATCAACTGCAGGTGCGGAAGCGTACTGTGAGCTTGGACACGATCGAAGAGCGGCATTTACCGACCGGCTACAATCCCGGAATGTCTTCGACGGAAGAGCTCGTGATGACAGCGCTTGATGCGTTAAAATTTGAAGACAGGGAACTATTAGTACTCAATATGTATTGCGGATATAAATTCGACGAAATTGCGACGTTATTAGAACTTTCTCCCGGTGCGGTTTGGACCCGCGCCTCCCGCGCAAGAGCAAAATTACGCGAGATTATCACTAAATTATCCCAACCTCTATGAATACACACAACCACCTTTTACTTGACGAATTTCTTGAGGGCAAGCTGACTGCTTCCGAAAGAAAAAAATTCCTGACCAAGCTCGAGTCGGATGCCGATTTGAGAAGCTTGGTCGAGGCCGAGCGGGTGATCAAGCAGTCGATCATCTCTGATCGACAGGAGCTCGAAGCGGTCGATCATTCAGCGACGTATTCGTTTTTGCTTGCAGGTCTAGCCGCTACTGCGGCCACGGCAGCTGCGAGCACGACGACTGCCACAGCTGCGACGAAGGCCACTTCTTCCAAATCACTTGGCGCTACCCTTTTTGGCGGTGGCAGCAAAACAGCGATTCTTTCGTTCACCGTTTCGGTGGTAGCTTCTGTTGCAATCGGCGTAGCCACCTATCAATTACGCCAAAGCAGCGAGCAAGCGGAGCAGCCGGTACCCGTTCGCGTCGTAGCCCCTGCTCCAGCGCCCTCTCTCCCCGAATCCCCATCACCTATCGTGACCCATCAGGAAGTTCGCTTCAAAAAAGGAATCGCACAAAAGCCAAGCAAGCAATCTGCCAAAGATGGACACAATGAAGTATTTCATGATATTTACGGCGATGTCATCGAATCAAAGAATAATCAGGGTAAAAATCCTGCACCTAAATAAAAAGTAAAGTGTTATTTTGCGCTCATTGGATCTACTAAAAACCTGATTTTTTGAGACAAGCAACAGCATGCGCAAAGTAAATTTTACGACGTACGTTCGATATAAGTTTGACAATCTGTTATCCCGAGGCGTTGTCACCTTAGTCATAGGTCTTTTCCTCCTCTCGGTGCTTTTTGTCATTCTTATCGCCCTTCTTGCTACCCTCCTGCAGGTCGGTATTGGTCCCGACCGACATCACGACGGTTTTCTATCCCTCTTTTGGTCATCCTTAATGCACTCGCTTGACGGCGGCGTCATCAGCACGCAGTCCGGCTCCTGGCAGTATATTTTACTCATGCTTGTCGCTACACTCGGCGGTATGGTGCTCCTGAGTATTCTCATCGGTGTGCTCAATAGCGGTATTTCCAAGAAATTAGATGAGCTGCGCCGCGGACATTCGCTCGTGATTGAAGACGGACACACGATTATCCTCGGATGGTCACCGCAGATATTCTATATTATTGCCGAGCTTGTCACGGCCAATCAGGGTAAAAAACACGCCTGCATTTCGATTCTTGCCGAAAAAGACAAAGTCGATATGGAAGATGAGATTCGTATGAAGCTTGGTGAAACGGGAACCACCAAAATCGTCTGCCGCCGCGGGAATCCGATCGATCTGACAGATCTCGAAATTATCAATCCGCACACCGCCAAGTCCATTATTATTCTCCCGCCCGAGACGGATGACTCCGACTCTCAGATGATTAAAATGATCCTCGCGATTACCAATAATCCGCAGCGCCGGCAGGAACGGTATCATATTGTGGCGGCAATCCGTGACCCTAAGAATCTTGAAGTCGCACACTTGGTGGGCAAGAACGAAGTCTCGATTATCCTGGTCGAAGACGTCATCTCCAAAATCATTGCACAGACCTGCCGCCAACCCGGTCTTTCGGTCGTGTTTAATGAATTACTCGATTTTAAACGGAACAAACTCTACTTTCACGAGGAAAATGCCCTCATTGGTAAGCCGTTCAGCAAGGCACTCTTTGCTTATCAGCAAGCTACGCCGATCGGTATCCGCTATGCAGACGGACGCAGCCAGCTCAATCCCCCGCTCGAAACCCGTATCGACCGCGGTGATATTCTCATACTGGTCGCTGAAGATGAACTCAAATTACTTCCGTCCAATCAGCCGGAACAGCTTGTCGATGCGACCGTCATACGAACCTCGGCTAAGAAGTTCCCTCAGCCGGAACGTACCCTCATTTTAGGATGGAATCGGCAGGCAATTACCATTATTCGCGAACTCAACAACTATGTGTCTAAAGGTTCGCAGGTACATATCGTGGCCGACGCAAGTGATGCAGAACAAATCATCGCAGAGGAATGTATTAATCTCGATAATCTGATTGTAACGTATAAAAAAGCAGACTCGAGCAGCCGTCGAACGCTTGACAGCTTGAATTGCCATACGTATCATCACATTATAATACTCAGCTATGCCAACCGCAAGAAAATCCAGGAGGCCGATGCGCGGACGATTTTTACGCTTCTGCACCTGCGTGACCTTGCCGACCACATGGGGCATCCGTTTACGATGGTGAGTCAGGTGCTCGACGTGCGTAATCGCGAACTCGTCAATGTGACGCGGGCTGATGATTTCGTTGTCAGCGACAAGCTTAATTCGCTTATGCTCTCACAAGTTTCCGAAAACAAAGACTTATCGAATGTTTTTGAGGATTTGTTCCGGTCGGAAGGCTCAGAAGTCTATCTCAAGCCCGCCAGTGATTATGTAGAATTACGCAAGCCGGTTAATTTCTACACGGTTGTTGAGTCAGCACGTCGCCGTGGTGAAATTGCCATCGGCTGCCGTCTGCTCTCCCGCTTTGATGAAGATGCCCTCGAGCAGGGTGTGATTGTCAATCCCGAAAAGTCTAAGCTCATTACGTTTTTCGAAGAGGATAAAGTCATCGTACTTGCTGAGGATGATCATTGATGGGTATTTCCCGCTCGTCTCATGCGTACGCTGAAGTATTTTTCCCGGTGAGATTCTTTGGTCTGTCATCCTGAACGTATTTCAGGATATTCGTGGCTGTAAGGGTGTGCAGTATCGACTTTCTACATTGATAGTGGGAATCAAACTCTAGCATCCATAAACCTTCGCCCACCCTTCTCTATCGCTCTTTCCTCCCTCAAGCGCAACATTATCACAGTACATAATAGATATACCCTATCATGCCCTCGCTATAGATGATAGGGTGTGGAATCTTTTGCCTGAATTCCATGCAGCAGTCCTCCAACTGCCCATCAGGATGCACCACCTCCCCGGCTCTTCTCCCGCTGATAGTCTCATGGTCACCAACCCGCGACTTCTTTGGAAATACACACTATTGCCATTGTAAATATTTTTTGCTCCATCATCTCTGATTCAGTCGTTGTAGCGGTATATTCGGGGGTCGGTGGAAACACCACAGCGAACCGACTACACTACCAAAACGTTAAAATTTGCAAAAAACACTTCTTCCATAAAATTACGCTCCTTCAATGTGCTCGCATCCTCAAATAAATTTTGTTAAGCTGCGTTTTGCCGGCCCGTTTATGTTTTTTTGCACAACTATTTATACTACATTTATGAAAAAATACATTTTCTTTCTCGCTCTGTTGTTTGTCGTCGGGACTGCTTCGGCGCAACATGTAGGTATTGTCCGGAAAAACTATTTCTCATCTCTATATGATAGCACCTTAATGGTCAATGTTGACGTGCTTGACTCTTCTACGATTAGACTCGGGAGCATTGATCCAATAACCGGCGTGGTGACCAACATAGGAGATGAGGAATATAGGTCCGGAATTAATCTTAATGGTGCCACGATTGATCCGTATTTAAATCGGTATTACATCGGTAGTGGATTTAATTTGCTGACGTTTGATATCAACTCGGGGAGTATTATCAATAATGTTCCGATTACCGGAGAACTTCCCTCTCCTTCGTTTCAGAATATTCGTTTCAATCAGAGTGATTCGACAATCTATGGTATGATTCCCAATAATTTTTATTCGAGCTATTATGACAGCACCGTCATGGATTCGATTGAAGTTCTTGATTCTACGCAGATTCGTTTTGCATCCATCAATCCTGTCACCGGACAATACTCCATCATCGGCACTTCTTCCTTTAGCAATCTTTACACTCTCGCCGGCAACTCGATTGACCCCTATCAAATGATTTATTACTACTCCGCCGTTGACACGTTGATTGGCATAGACCTCTACACGGGAGCCCAATACAGCGCGGTTCCCATTTCATTACCGCCCTACGGAATTTTTGAGAATATTGCTTATAGTTGTAGCGACACGTCTATTTATGGCATGACCCGTCAAAATTATGTTTCTACTGTCTATGATAGTCTTTTTATGGATTATATCGATGTGATCGACTCGACGACATTTAGACTTTCGAAAATCAATCCTGCGACAGGAGAAGTGACCTTTCTATCGCAGGAAAATCTGGGCGCGGGAGGGAATTTAACCGGTGGGGCGTTTATTGATCCGAATTCTAGGACCTACTTTTTTAATAATGGGAATCAAATAGTCGGTGTATCTTTAAGTACCGGACAAATCACCTCCTCTGTTGCGAAATCATTTACCGGGGGCGCATTTGCCTTTGATATGATGAGAAGTACGCAGAACTGTTTGAATGCTACAGCCCTTCGCGTGAATGCTCCCACCGGCGTCGAGGAAATTCCAACTCGTACCGTCGATGGAATGTTCTTTCCGAATCCTGCTCAGAGCAACATAACACTCACCATCGATGCACCCTTGAGCACGATGAAGATTGTAGATTTTCTGGGTAAGGTACTTTTGGAAACGAGTGAAAAAACAGTGGATATTTCCGGCTTATCAAGCGGACTTTATTTTGCCAACGTCAGCACGAAAGACGGCGCAGTGTTCACCGGTAAATTTGTGAAGCAATAAACGGCAGAGATTCCTGACTTCACGACATAAAAAAGCCCGCAAGTATCGCGGGCTTTTTTTATGTCGTAAAGCGCTTTAGGGGAGTATTGACAGAACAGGAAATATCCGGAGTACAATATCTCCACTATTACATAAAAACGTGTTTCCATTCTGATTTTATTGAATGATTATACTGCAGTGGGCGGTTCTGCCATTGCCTTCTACTTGTACTCTATACATGCCGCTGCTTATTCCGTAATCGCCTATCGTGAGATGTATAATCTGCTCACCTGACAATTGATAATTTTCTGATTTTCCCACTATCTTTTTACCTGTACTATCATAAAAGTAAACGGTATAGCTACCCGCTTGAGGTACACGCACTTTTATCTGTACTTTTTTATCTTTTGATACCGGCATCGGTGATATTGTTGTGATAGATAACGATAAAGGCATATTATTCTCTTCTACAACAGAAGAAATGCTGTCTTTCCGATTGAGAATGGTAAATACTGTTCTCTCAGTTCCGGCTACATAGTATCTGGTACTTACGGCAATATCTGGTTTAGCATCTCCTGTTACATCTCCAATAGTTATTAATGATAATATTTGACCGGTTGCAACCTGACCGAGAGAAGATAGTTTTTCTCTGATATTTCCATCATACATCCTGATGTAAGGAGTACCATATACTCTGATATACCAATCGGATAATGAATCTCCGCCTATACTATGGCCAAGGGTAGTCAAGGTGCTTATACTATCAATTCTCGTGCTGTACAATTTATGTAATGTATTTCCATTGAGATCATAGACTGCAACGTCGGAGTTTTCAGATTTACCAAGAATCTGTGTAGCGTGCACAAAATAATTCTTTCCTTGCGGCTGCCGGAGTAATGCACCCGCCACATACAATCCTGTCCCATTTTTTGTATCAACCGTAAACTGATCCAATACCTCTGACTTAAACCCATTGCCTTCCCACCAGACCCGTACTAAACGAAGTCCTTCTTTATACACTTTCTTGAATGGATAATTTACCATATTCGTCCAATAACTTTGTATACAAATTATACGCATTTCTCCATTTTGGTGAACCACATAGCTTGATACCGGTACATTATTGCTGTCGATATCCTGAATCGTCACACGTTGCCATTGCATTGCATCAATCGTCTTGCTACCATAAGCGATGCGCATTTCACCGGGGGATTTCCAGCTATTGTCAGGGGAAAAGATAACTAAGTCGGCATACCCGTCAAGATTAACGTCATACGTTATATCGGGATAGTTAGATACATCAATCGATATTTTAAGGGAAATTGCCTTCATCTTCGGTGGTTCACCATTCTTTATTCCTTCATAAATATTACTGTTTTCATCCACATAATCCGTTATCCCATCTCCATTAAAATCCCCGGTTTTGATATTCGCACTCCCTTTTTCCCACGTAAATACATTCATTGTATCGCCCGGGAAGCGGAGGAGCCATGTTTTCACGCCTTCCGATGTATAGACCACGAGTGCGCCTTTGCCTTGATAGAAGTTATCGAGCCAAGTCATGCCGTATTTGCCGTATTTTAATACATCCGTTCGCCACCACTCTTTGAGTTGCGGGATGGTGTCTTGGACAGGAATTTGTGCAGATAGCGACATAGAGCAAAACAATACCGTTGCAATCAGAGAGAGAAGTGTTTTCATATCGACCACAAGTATAGAATAAATTAAAGTTAATACCATTTATCACTAGGTTTCATAAACCTAGTAGCAGGATTGCGACCACAGACGTTTATACTTCCGGAGGAACGGTTAAAATTTGTTGCACCGATAGTGTCTAAAAAACCATAGACAGTATTGCGCTCTTTGAATCCATGCACAGCACCGGTTTTGTCACCTTTAGGTAGAGGATTATGTAAGTCCATGCTATCCTTTGCCGTCGGGTCAAATTGGAATCCTAATTGGTCGCCCATTGCCCACACTCCAATATTGGTGTCCCGCTGTTGTAAAAACTGCCAAACTATATATTTTACGTTGCCGCTGTCGGGTATCAATCCCATTCTTAATGAGCGCGAATCAGGATAACCAAAATGATCGTGAAAGAAGTTACTATGCAGCCGCTTATTCGTTTTTTCACTCGGTCCTTGCCATTGCCAGCCAAGCATAAAATGCTTTTGCTCTCGCGGAGCCCAGACACTTGTATCTTCAAAACTAAACGTACTGTCACCGATAACGATGGAGGATAAAGGCAGGGGTTTAAGCTTGGTCTGGGAATAACTTGTTAAAAAACAGAATAGAATCAGAGCAAGTATAAGTAGTATTTTCATAGAATAGCTCCGGTTAGTCGACAATAAGTTTTTGCTGAACTTGCTCACTTCCTACCTTTAAGCGTAACCAATACACTCCTTTTGAGATGCTGTATCCAGTCAATGGTATCGACAGTATTTGGCTACTGGCCGTTTGCTCTGCCGACGACATAGTGAATACTATTCTTCCTGTCGTTGAATACAGGGAAACTTCATAGTTCCCTTTCACTATAGAAGAGAACCGTATTTGCAGGGATTGATTACTCTTAACCGGTTGTGGAGAGATGATTTGTATAGTAAGTGGATAGGACTCCGGTTCTTCCTGAAGAACTCCTACTATTTCGGATGGCTTGACCACCCGAAAACAATAGTAACTATCACCATCATTACCCCCGATTACAACGGCATTTTGAGGATTACTGTCAGTGAGAGGAACAGAAGCAAGGGAAGCAATCTGACAAACATTGTATCTTCCAATTGGCTGAGTACTATTTTGTATTGCACCTGAATAAAATGAGATATCGCTATATCTATTCGTTTGAAAATATCGTACCCACCAATCCTGTATGGAATCACCATCAATACTATGGTGTAATACTCCTATCCCGGAAATACGGTCTATCCTAGTACTGGATCGTTTTTCGAACTTATCATTACTCAAATCATAGATCGCAACATCGGAATTATCTACTTTTCCAAGAAGCTGCGTAGCACATATATAGTATGGATTTCCTTGTGCAAGCAGATGTAAAGCACCTACCCAATATATTCCGGTACCATTCTGTGTATCCACCGTAAACTCATCCAAGACCTCAGACTTAAATCCGCCGCCATCCCACCACACACGTACTAAACGCAAGCCGTCTCGGTCAATTACCGAGTACGTCTTCTGATAATGCCAATAGTACCGTCGGCACACTAAGCGTAGCTCACCGGTTGTCGTTCTATAACCGCTAACTACCGTATTATTACTATCAAGATTTTGGAGAGTAACTGTCTGCCAGAACATATCCTGAACGGTGGTTTTGCCAAAGCAAACTGTTATCTGATTTGCTTTTACCACGTGGTCAACTCTTGGAGTATTGATAATATCATCTTTACCGTCTCCATTTATATCACCGACTACTTCGGGGTAACTAGTCTCTACATTTGATTGCTGGCAGGCAATAGCATTCGGTTTCGGTGGCTCTCCGTTAGTAATACCTTCATAGATATACCCATTTTCATCGACATAATCAATAATGCCATCTCCATTAAAATCCCCTGTTTTAATATTCGAACTCCCTTTTTCCCATGTAAATACATTCATTGTATCGCCCGGGAAGCGAAGGAGCCATGTTTTCACGCCTTGGGGTGTCCAAACTACGAGCGCACCTTTGCCTTGATAGAAGTTTTCTAACCATGTCATGCCGTACTTTGCATATTGCATATTGTCAGCCCGCCACCACTCTTTGAGTTGCGGGATGGAGTCTTGGACAGGACTTTGTGCAATAACAGGTGCAGTACAGAGAAGCACCAATACAAGGAGAAGAATAAATTTTTTCATGGAGTTACTCCACTATAAATGAATAAAATAGGAACGATAATATACTTTCTTTTCTCAGCTTTCCACGCGGGAAAGCTCAGGAAAGAAAGACAGTATTACGTTTTTTGAATCCAAACACCCCGCCCGTCGTGTCGCCAGTGCGTATGGGGTTATGTAAGTTCATACTATCCAAGCCCGTCGGTTCAAATTGAAACCCACGTTGATTGCCCATTGCCCAATAATAATCTCCGTTGCTCAACTGTAAGTGCTGCCATGCCAAATATTTCACTGCTCCGCTATCGGGAATTAATTTCATGTTTAAGGCACGTGTACCACTACCACCAAAATGGTCGTGGTAAAAATTACAATGCAAACGTTTATTTGTTTTCGCACTTGGTCCCTGCCACTGCCAGCCAAGCATAAAATGCTTTTGCACCCGAGGCGCCCAAATTGAAGTATCTTCTAAGCTTAGAGTGTTTCCGAGATAGGATAATGTCGATAAAGGAGCGGGCTTGAGCTTTGTTTGGGCATTTGCAGGAACAAAACATATTGCTAATAAAATACTAAAGAATAAGGTTCTCATAATGCTCCTTAATTGATTATTACAGCACATTGTGCCATTTTACCATTACCTTCTAATCGCAGAGTATATTTACCACTCGTAATTGCAAACTTTGATAAATCTAAGGAAACAAAATTTTCACCAAATTCAGTAATTTGTATAGCATTTAAGGCGATTATCTTACCTAAAGAGTCATAAAGCATAAGCGAATAGCCCCCTAGTTTAAACACTGTTATTTTTATGTGAATTACTTGTGACCTCATAGCCGGCATAGGTGGAAGTGGTTGTATAGAAAAAACTTTTTCCTTTGAATTGTCTTCTGAAACAGAGGAAGCTGTATCGTTTAAGGTTAATATGCTAAATCTATATTTCTCAAAAGAAGGAAAATAATCATTACTTAGTACAATATCAGGTTTTCCATCTCCGGTAACATCAGGTAAAGAAATTACTGCGGCAATCTGCACCGTTGTAAATTGTGCTATTTCTTTAAGTGAATTTCTAATATTACCACTGTAAACATGTAAAACTGGTTCATTTTTAACATTGTATTGACGAATGCATAACGAGGGTATCGAAATGCTATCAATACCATATTTTAAACTATTGATACCAAATCCGGCAATTGTATTTATTCTATTGCTATGTAATTTTTCTATTTTATCGTTACTTAAATCATATATTATTACATCAGTATTCTCAAGGTTGCCAGATTTAATAATTATAGCTCCTGCTAAATAATACTTCCCTAAAGTTTGTTGTAAAAGTGCACTTTGCCAAAACCTTCCCGAACCATTCTGAACATCATTAGTAAATTCATCCAATATTTCAGACCTGAATACATTACCATCCAACCATACACGAACTAAGCGATAACCATCACGCTGGATAACTTTCTGTTGTTGGGCATCATGATACCAGAAATAGCGACGACAGACAAGTCTTAGCTCAAGTTTAGCCGTTAGATAGCACGATAATACTGCGTTGTTGCTATCTATATTTTTTATTTTCACTGCTTGCCAACTCATATCTTTCAAGCCTTGCGTACCAAAACATACGGATATCTCTGTTGATGGCAGAGTACGATTAATAGTAGGAGTATTGATGATATCATCGTTTCCATCACCATTAAGGTCAGCAATTGCTTCGGGATAATATTGTCCAAAGGATACTGATTCCGCTTTCGGCGGCTCTCCACTCTTAATTCCCTCATATATATTACCGTTCTCATCAATATAATCCGTTATCCCATCTCCATTAAAATCCCCCGTTTTGATATTTGCACTTCCTTTTTCCCATGTAAATACATTCATTGTATCGCCCGGGAAGCGAAGGAGCCATGTTTTCACGCCTTGGGGTGTCCAAACTACGAGCGCACCTTTGCCTTGATAGAAGTTTTCTAACCATGTCATGCCGTACTTTGCATATTGCATATTGTCAGCCCGCCACCACTCTTTGAGTTGCGGGATGGTGTCTTGGACAGGACTTTGTGCAATAACAGGTGCAGTACAGAGAAGCACCAATACAAGGAGAAGAATAAATTTTTTCATGGAGTTACTCCACTATAAATGAATAAAATAGGAACGATAATATACTTTCTTTTCTCAACCTTCCACGTGGGAAAGTTCAGGAAAGAATGTTTACTACGCTGCCCCTGTTGTGTCTCCCGCCCTAATCGGATGTTGATTGTTGATAGATGTCCATGCGGTTGGGTCAAATTGAAAGCCCATTTGGTTCCCAATTACCCAAAATCCCGGCTCACCGCCGGGTGTTTGTAAATGCTGCCAAACAATATATTTTATACCGCCACTGTCAGGTATATGAGCAAAATAATTTCTCGAATCAGTATTTAGACCATAGAAACTTTGATAAAAATTACAATGTAGCCGCTCGTTTGTTTTTCTATTTGGTCCTGCCCACTGCCAGCCGAGCATGAAATGCTTCTGTACACGTGGTGCCCAAACGGTAGTATCGTCAAAATTTATCGTATGGCCACCATAAGAGTATGATGATAAAGGTAAGGGCTTTAAAATCGTTTGTGATGATAATGATATCGTCAAAAGTAAAACTATGATAGAATAAAGAAGTGCTTTCATGATGTACCTCATTGAATAACAATGGTGCATTGGGCGATTTTACCGTTACCTTCTAAACGCAAGCTATAAGTACCACTGCTGACAGCATAATCTACTATATTAAGTGTGATTATCTCATTGCCTGACAATTGATAATTATAAGATTTACCAGGTATTCTCTTACCTGTGCTATCATAGAAGCAAGCTGTATAACTCCCTTCTTGAGGTACGGTAACTTTTATATTTACAATTTTATCTTTTGATACCGGCATCGGCGAGATTGTCTTAATCGAGAAAGTCGTACCTTCTTCTCGTTCTTCCACTACAGAAGAAGCGCTATCTTGAATAGACAGTATAGAGAATCGATATTTTTCCCTTCCGGAAACAATATAATCATTACTTAAAGCAAAATCAGGTTTGAGATCTCCTGTAACATCGTCCAATGAGATAAGAGTACTTATTTGGACTGTTGCAAACTGGTATAATGGCTGTATATCTTTATCTATAGTTCCACTGTAAAATATGATTTCACGCATCCCATCAGCCCGCTGACCCCGTATATAAAAATCGGGTATTGAGTCACCATCAATACTGTGATTTAGAGTCATAATGACCCCATCATTATACTTCTTTGTGTATAATTTCTCCAGCTTATCTGCACTTAAATTATAAACATTCAATTTATCGGCATCCGTTGCTCCTAACCAATATATCCTCTTCTCAGAATTCCTCAAAAGTACACCACCACTATTTAAGCCGCCCAACCCTTTGGACAAGTCAACTGTAAATTCATCTAAAATTTCGGATTTGAATCCATTCCCTTCCCACCATACCCTTACTAACCGAAGGCCATCTTTATACACATGTCGGAATGGATATTTGACACTATTTGTCCAGTACGTATGCCCACATACGATTCGCATTTCTTTTGCACCGAACATATATGCAGTAATTGGTATATTATTACTGTCAATCTGTGGAATCATAATTGGTTCTGCTTTAATGTCTTTAAGAGATGGTTTACCATACATAACGAGCATGGGTTTTATTCCAAGTGCATTTGTCCCATCGGCAACATCATCATAACCGTCACCATTAAAATCTCCAACAAACCAAGGATTAAGCGCTTCTGCTTGTGAAATTGCTTCTGGCTTCGGTGGTTCGCCGTTCTTAATACCTTCATAAATATTGCTATTCTCATCTACATAATCCGTGATCCCATCTCCATTAAAATCCCCTGTTTTAATATTCGAACTCCCTTTTTCCCAACTAAAGACATTCATCGTGTCACCCGGGAAGCGAAGGAGCCATGTTTTCACACCTTCCGATGTATAGACCACGAGAGCACCCTTGCCGTGATAGAAGTTATCGAGCCAAGTCATGCCGTATCTGCCGTATTTTAATACATCCGTTCGCCACCACTCTTTGAGTTGTGGGATAGTATCTTGCGTTGGTTGTTGACCACTAGCAGGTGCTGCGCAGATGAACAGGATTCCGAGGAGATGGAGGAGGGGATGTTTCATGGATTGTACTCCTTGGGTCTTGAACATGACGGTCATTGATTGTTATCGTACTCGCCTTCATTCAAAGATAATTCGGCCGAAAACAGTTGGTTTATTGTTATATATTGCAATATACGAGTTGTTTCCAACTGAATTGACGGGAAACCTTTCATCATGCGGATCAGCGGTGGTAGTACTAACTGCTATACTTCTATGATGGAATAGTGTATGCGCTTATAAATTAAGGAATTTACGAGAAAACGCCTCAATAGTACGTTGTACGCAAAAAGCCCGCGAATATCGCGGGCTTTTTGCAGTAAGGCATTTGGGTGGTGCATCGATTTCTCTCTTGTACTATCACGAGGACAACTGAATCAACTTCTCCGTCAATTTCACATAGCAACCGTATGATTGGTATTGGTTTTACGCGTGCTTTCTTTTTTGCTGAGCGAATGCTGAAATTTCGTCGATTGGCTCGGTGTGAGGATCTCGGATATTTCTTTTTCGAAGCTGTCGGTTTGTGCTTTGAGTTCTTTGTCGGCATCGTCCTGATTGTTTTTACGAACATGATGAATACTCTCCATTTCTTTCGAATACGCCTCGACGATAGGACGTACTTTCGTCACTTGGTCGTCGGTGAGCGTGAGGTCATGGGTCATACTTTTCATACGATGGAGAATATCCGGCGAATTTTTACCTCTAAACTTCTTGACAATGAGCGTAACAGCAGAGAAAATGACGCCGGCAGCAGCCACACTAGAGGCCGCGATGATTGAGATGCGCTTGGTATCCATGATACATTCCTTTGATAATATGTTGAAACGAATAAGTATGGTGCAAAACTACGCCACAACGCTCGTCGCAGTATTACAGTATAATAACAAAGAGTTATATGATTCACACATTGGGAGGGTATTTATCGACGCGAGGAGGCGAGCGGTAGTAGGTGCAGGCTTTTACGCTTAGCAACCGGTTCTACTTTGGTACTTTACTTTTGGTAAAAGACGAGTACTATAAGAAGTTGTATGAAAACCTTAGTAGCACACAATACGTACCTGAATGTCAACCTTATTGTATAAAAAGCAGGCGTCATCCACGGTAGGAATGCGTATCATAAGGTAATAAGGTTTATTCTTTGCGTGACATTTTTCTACTAAGGTTTATCGATTGTACGTATAGCCGTACACTGACAAAGTAGAAATAAAGTAGATTATCTGAGAGGAGATTCTATCGCGCGCAGCATGATTCTATTTTCATACTGATTCCCGTCCATTTCAAAAAACGTATGGCCGATGTCGTGGAAATGATGCGCTTGGTAGAATCGAAGTGCCCGTTCATTTTCATGAAATACCGTAAGCCAGACGGCATCATATCCCTTTGCTTTACATTCAGATAGTGCATAATTCAGAAGAGCATGTCCTACTCCTTGACCGATAAAGCGTTCGAGCACATACAAGACGTCTATTTCCGCTCCTGCTATGCCTTCGATAGGTGCATCCGGCTGCAGGTCAATGACGACACAACCTATCACATGCCCATCTACTTCAGCAATAAACGTACGGATATCGGGGTTCAGCATAGATTCCCGCATAGTGTCGGGCGTAAATGTCGCTAAGACATACGTCGAATACTCATCGCGAATGCCTTCCGTAGCATAGGTAGCGATCCACACCTGCTGTTGGAGAACAGCGAGATTGGCCGCATCCAGAATGCCTGCTAATCTGATTGTGATATCGTTACGTGGAGTCATTATTTCTCTTCAAAATGGCTGATTATTCATTGTATCAATTACTTATGAATTTCCAGCATCCTCACCACACGTTCAGTAGGGGTTTGTAATACTACGAAATACACGCCCGAATTATAATTCGTCAATTCCGCTTCGACGCGTTGAATGCCCGCAGGTTGATATCCCCGAACGAGCGTAGCCACGGTCTGCCCGAGCACATTGACAAGCGAGAGCGTGCTTATGCCTGCCTCACCGCTGATATAGTCGATTGTTATTTTGTCTCCGGCGGGTTGCGGGATGATTGAGGTAATTGCCGACAATTCACCGGAACGGTACAATCTGACCGAACCGTCGGTGCACACGCCTTTGATGCAGAAATGTCCGACACTGTCGGAGAGAAAAACGCGTCCGCCGATGGAGGTATAATTTGTTAATCTCAGGTCAGTGACGGTATCATCGCCAAGTCCGGCATAGAAGCGAAGCCGTGTGAGTATGGGGAAGGAATCGACGACAAAAGGCACCCTCACGCGAATACTGCGCACACCGTTTTTGACGCTATTTTCCATGAGTCCGGCATCAATCGGAGCCAGGAGCGAGGCGTTGAAGCTGAGCGTCAGGTCAAATTGCGCCGTTTGTGATTGGGTGATACGTTCAGCATTCACCAAGCGTATGGGAATTTCTACCAATTCACCGGGATAGGCGCATATATCATCAATGCTAAGGGTAGCGCGGCCGAGGATGACGTCTAACGGCGCAGATGTTGCAGCGCATCCGTTCGAATCGATGATAGTCAGGGTATAATCTCCGCTTTCCGTGGCGACGAGGATGGACGATGTAGTTCCGGCAACGATTACTCCATCGCGATACCACTTGTATTCCCGCACCGGCACGGCTGATGAAGAAGAAATTGTATCCGTTGAAAGCGTAAGCGAAGGCGCAGGCGGAAGCGCATGAACGGTGACACGAACGCTGTCGGTAGCAGTACATCCGAATTCATTTTCAAGAGTTAGATAATAGGTTGTCGATTGCGCGGGGAAAGCCAGTGGATCCGGAATGGTCGTCGAACTGAGTCCAAGGGCGGGAGTCCACGATACTTTTGTCGATGTCGTACCGTTCAACCGGGTCGTATCGCCTTTACAGATTGCTCGATCGGTGCCGGCATCGGCAATTGGCAGTGGATTCACGGTAATCGTAAATGAATCGGCCGCCATGCAGCCGTGAGCGTCCATGACCGTGAGAGTGTAGCGGGTCGTTGTAACCGGAGAGAAGACCGGTGCCGGTGTGGTAACATCTGATACACCGGTGCTCGGCGACCAGCGGTATTCGTAGGGTGGCGTACCGTTTTTTGCTTCAATATTATAGATAAAGAGTGCATTTCCGTCGCAGACCGAGTCGTCGGGTCCGATGGTAATTGTTGGCAGATCATACACCTGCACGGTCACACTGTCCCGACTCGTGCACCCGTTCGAGTCGATGACGGTAAGGGTATAGACTGTCGTCTGTAGTGGAGATGCAATCGGTTTCGCCACGGTCGTATCGCTTAATCCTGTTCCCGGTGACCAGATAAAGCGACCTTTTCCGGTAGCTTGTAATTGCACTGATGACCCCAAACAAATTCCCGTATCTTTTCCTGCTGAAATAACTTGCTTTGGATAGACCTGTACCCACATTTGCGCCTGTGCGACGCACCCGGTTGAGTCGGTGACGGTCACGGTATAGAAAGTACTGACGCTTGGTGTAGCTCGCGGAGTTTCTACGGTAGGGTTATCGAGACCGAGAGCGGGACTCCATGCATATTTATACGGCTTGCGTCCTCCTGTGGCACTGCGTCCGATAATGGCGACGCCTCCTTCGGCACATATCGTCGTGTCTTTGGAAGAGAGGACCTGAAGCGGACTCTCTGTTCCCTCCGGAATGGCAATCCCGGTCTGTGTTCCGCCCGGCTTTCCGGCTTCTGCTCCCCAAGTGGTATTCGAACTCGTCATAACCCCGGCAGCGCCGCCGCCATAGAGTGGAAGAATACTGTCTAAGGTAGCAGGAAGCCGAACAGAAATACTCCCGCCTCCTCCTCCGCCGCCGGGTCCGTGAGGTTCAGCACTGACAGCCCCGCCTTTACCACCGTGCACATCGACGGTCACTGATGAGGTAATTCTTTCTACATCCAGATACACACTTCCGCCGCCGCCGCCGCCGCCGGCCCCATCATTGCGGGCGGAGTTTTTTTGGTCTGCGCCGCCGGCAAGGATACTATTACCGCGTCCAACGAGTACGCCGGACTTGATAATAACGATACCGCCGCCGGCAGTGCCGGGTGTGCCGACAGTATTATTCTGATGTCCGCCGCCGCCGCCGCCGCCCATAAATATTTTCGGATACGTGCCGGAGTACCGGAGTTCTTTACCGCCGACACCACCGACTGTCAGACTAGTTCCCTGCTGATATTCATTGCCGCCGATGCCTCCTGCGCCATAGTTACTCCCGCCGCCGCCGCCGGCATTATGTGCGTTTCCGCCACCGCCGGCATTGGCATTTGCTCCCCGGGATGCTGTATGGAGTGTATCGGTCTTTGCGATACCTTCGCCTTTGGCGCCTCCCTTGTTGTCGGCGAGTTTTGTCGTATAATCCGTTTGATGATATTCTGTAATAGTGCCGGTATTGGGTGCGCCTCCGCGAAATCCTTTGCCGGAGACATCAATGGTGCCTAAGATATCGACCGCTCCGGATGCTTCAAAGGCGAGCACTCCTCCGGTCGAGCCGTCCCAGGCCTGGGCTGTTAAGGGCGCGCCTTGTACCCAAGCGGTGACATATTTGGGCACGCGAACAAGCTGGACAGCGCCTTGGGGATTGTAATTCTGCACGAGCATAGTTTTGAGGCGCAGGGTCGTCGGCGCTACTGCCTCGATTGTCACATATTCACAATTACCTGCTTCACCGATTGCCGTAATAGTGCCGAATTGGTCTGTATTCGTCGTGTCTATCGTCGCGCCCTGCATTTGAATAAGTAATGCCCGATCGCCGATTGAGAAGCCGGCAGTAGAGGTCACCGTCAGTGTTTTTCCGCAGTAATCCACTGCCGTTACTTTCGCGTATGTATTAATGACTCCGGATATAATGGTAGGGCTTTGTGCTGATGCGGGTATCGAAAGCAGCAGCAGCGAGAGAACAACGGACAGATAATGCAAGTTCACGGTCATAGTTTTCCTAGTAATGATGAAGCGAAATTACCATTCTCCCGATACCTGACCAAGCGGAAAGATGGATGGATGACCGTATTGCCGATATTAGGGCTTCGACAGACGCAGCATATCCCCGGTTTTCGGCTGCTGTACGGTTCTTTATAACAAATAAACAGCTCTTACCAGCAGCTAATGCCCTCTATCAACGCACCATGGCGGCGAAAACACCCGTGCCACCCAATGCCATGAATAAAGTTTCATGGATTGCTTAATTGTTGTTTCATTTATACGCCGTATTTTTGCGGTGTAATTATTCAATAATTTTTTATTTGTATTCCGGAGAAACACAATGCGTAAATTTGCAGCATTACTCGCAGTAATCTTTGCAGTAACAGTATCGGTCAATGCTTTTGCATCTGACAAACCTAAAACAGAAGCTAAAGCAGCGAAAGCAGAAGCTAAAGAAGCAAAGCACGATATGAAAGAAGCTAAAAAAGACATGAAAGAAGCTAAAAAAGAAGGCGACAAAGCAGCCGCTAAAGAAGCTAAACATGACATGAAAGAAGCTAAAAAAGACATGAAAGAAGCAAAGCACGATGCTAAAGAAGCAAAGCACGATGCTAAAGAAGCTAAAAAAGATGCTAAAATGCCTAAATAATCAAGTACGGCACAATGCTTTTAGAAGCGTGATTGATATGATTCAATCACGCTTTTTTATTATAGGTGACCAGTAAAAACCCTTCGGAATCCCGCACTATCCTACTTTTCCCTTTCTAAAATCAATTTTCTGTGCTATTTTGCCAAAAATTAACAGAATATTTGTCTGTAGCACAATTTTGTAGTCCACACTCTTTACTCAGCTCCCATGCCTATATTTAGTACGTCCAAGCTTGTGACCATCGAGCGTCATTTTGCCGAAGAAGAAGACCTGCATCCTGAAGCAACCGGAGAATTCTCCCGTCTCCTCCGTGACCTGACTCTTGCCTTGCGATTAATTGCACGCGATGTTCGCCGGGCAGGTCTCAACGACGTACTCGGTATTACCGACACACAGAATGTGCATGGCGAGCAAGTCAAGAAGCTCGATGATTACGCCAACGAGATTATATTCCGGGCAATGGATCATGGCGGGCATCTCTGTGTCATGGCTTCCGAAGAGTCGCAGGGACTCATTCATATACCGGACCATTATCACAAAGGAAAATATGTCCTCGTCTTCGACCCCCTGGACGGTTCGTCGAATATCGATGTCAATGTCACCATCGGCACCATCTTCTCGATTTATCGCAGACTCGATCCGACGGCGACTACCGATGGTACATTCGAAGACGTACTACAGCCCGGCTACAAGCAAGTAGCTGCAGGATATGCCAGCTACGGCAGTTCAACGAATCTGGTCTATACCAGCGGGCATGGTGTTGATGTCTTTACATTTGACCAGACTATCGGCGAATTCCTGCTGACAAATGAGAAAGTGAAGATTCCCAGCAAAGGTACGTATTACAGTATCAATGAGGGGAATTACCATAAGTGGGACAAAAATTTACAGCAATATGTCGATTATCTCAAAAAAGACATCCCCGGTAAGCCGCCCTACTCTCTCCGGTATATTGGGACGGCAGTGGCAGATGTTCACCGAACACTGTATTACGGCGGCATATTCATGTATCCGGCTGACCGAGCGTATCCCAACGGTAAATTACGGCTTATGTACGAGCTCAATCCCCTGTCGATGCTCATTGAGCAGGCAGGAGGACGCTCTACCAACGGGACGCAGAGAATCCTAGACCTGAATCCTACAAGTATTCACGAGCGAGCCCCGGTCTTCCTTGGTAGTCCCGAGGATGTATTTGAGGCGGAAATGTTTTTACAGGGCAAGCACCCAAGTCAACAGTAGCATCAAGTATTATTAACAGTTAGAAAGATTTACAATGAAAATTGATTTCTCCGGTATTATCCAGATGTTCCAAATGGAAGGCTTCGTCGCCTTAGGCAAGATCAAGCATCCTGCCTCCGATACAATAGAAAAGAATCTCGACCATGCGAGTTTTATTATTGATTTGATGAGTGTGCTCGAAGAAAAGACCCGTGGCAATCTCACCGACCAGGAGCAGCGATTGATGCAGTATGCTCTTCAGGATCTGAAGCTCAATTATGTAGCAGAGTCGGATGCTGCCATTGGTGCACCACCATCTAATCCTACTGCATAATGAATACGATCGCGATATACGCCAATACCAATAAAGAGCAGGCGATTGATTGGTCATCACGCGCGCTGCTCTTTCTCCAATCTCAGGATGTGCGGTGTATTATCTCCAATCGGCTCGCCGAGCATCTTCCGGAGTCAATCACCGGCACCGTCGAGAAAGTGTCGGTCGATGAGTTTGAGAAATTTGCCGATGTGGTGGTTTGTTTTGGCGGCGATGGTACGATGCTCTCGGCTGCGCAGAAAATTATCCGTGGCGATATTCCTCTCATGGGAATTAATGTGGGAAAGCTCGGATTTCTGGCTGAATTCTCCGTCTATGAATTAGAAGAATCCCTGCTTTCTCTCATTAACGGAGATTATCGAATTGTCGATAGAGCGATTATCGAGACGACCTACCACGATGAAACAATCTATGCCTTCAATGAGATTGTCATTGAAAAGTATAATTCATCGAAAATGATCACCATCCGCGCCTCCGTTGACGGTCATTTAATCGCCGACTACTCCGCCGATGGCATCATGCTTACGACCCCGACGGGCTCGACAGCATACTCTCTCTCCAATGGCGGTCCGATCATCGCGCCATCGGCTGAAGTGTTCTGTATTACACCTATCGCTCCTCACAGCTTAACTCTCCGTCCGCTCATTATCCCCGACAGCTTGGAAATTACCCTCAAGCTTACCTCCACAGGAAGTAATGCTCTCCTCGTCGCCGATGGATTAATCCAAAAAGAAATCACCCCCGGTGAAAGCGTTTCTCTCAAACGCTCTTCCTATGGCGTCAAACTCATCAAGCACAAGGATACGACCTATTTTGAACTCCTGCGGAAGAAATTACTCTGGAGTGCGGAGGCAGGCGGGTGAGGTAAAGGATATTTTCAGGTATATATCTGTAGATATAACAAATTGCTCATCATTCAATGAACTATACTACTTATTAAACTCACAAGTACCATATTCACAATAACATTTCTATGAAAATACTTCTTTACTTTTTTGCAGTACTTCTTTTAGGCTATTTCCCCAGCAAAGCCCAATTTACCATCAGCGGCGGACCATATATTTATGGTAAATATGGTATCAATATTTCAGAGCGACCATATTATTCCTACAGCTCGTATTACAACCGCCTGACTGTTACGACAGAGAATGACCCATCGATGGATGTTGATTTTGGTATTGTCGGGAAAATTTCCCTCGTAGATATTGGCATGACGGCAATTTTCGACGGTGGCTATAGTACCACCAGTTCTACCATTAAGCTCGGTAGTGATGCAACAGACAATGAAACCTACACGACCCGTGTGCATTATCTCAATCTGTCGCCAATGCTTAACTTCAAATGGTTTCTTATCGGCGGAAATTTTGGACTTCCTCTCTCTGCAACGACGACCAACGCATCCGACACCAGAAGTATCTCTGCAGCAAGCTCCGAAGAAATGCGAATGAAGATCGAATTACGATTAGGAGCTACTTTTCCGGTGGTAAAAAATTCAAACGGCAATCTTAACCTTGTCGTTCTTGGAAATTTTATGTTCACCGGTCTTTACGGAGATACACCGTACGATAATCCGGGATACGCTATTCTACACTATTCCAACCTCACCAATCCGAGAGTATGGACACTTTCTCTCGGTGTCAATTACTTATTTAATATTATCGATCAACCGTAATCAGCTAGACCGAGGCGTCGCGAGAGCGATGCTGTATGTTTTTCGCTTGACATGAAGTTGCTATCTCCCCGTCTGCTCTCAGTAGCTTGAGTCCGAATCACTGACCAGCAGGGTGTTTTCCATTCTATTTGCTTCCATGCTATGAAGATGTATGTCTTACTGAGCCTATTCTTGCTCACCGCCTCAGATATCTCTGCACAGTACTCTGTAAAAATAGGATCTTTTGTTTCTCCAAAATATGGAATCAATGTCACCTTCAAACCGACATACTATTACTATGATTCCTTACGTACCGGCAATTATCTTTCAGAAAGCCTTGAGACCGAGAGTACATTCGACGTTGACTTCGGGGCTGCTTTTAAATTTACTTTCGAGAATCCCAATCAATCGCTTATTGTTGATTGCGGCTACAGTACGAGCAGCACCGTGATAAAATTCCCTCATGACCGCTCGCCTAACGGTACGTATGTCTCCCGTGTTCATTATATTTCTCTTGCTCCGATGTACAAAAAAGATTTTATGCTCATTGGTTGTAATGTAGGATTTCCATTATCTGCTACGACGCGCAACCTATCGGGTAGTGTCGATATCGCCGCACGAAGTACGGAGGAAATAAGTACGACCGTTGAGTTTAGAGCCGGTATCATTTTCCCTATGTCAACAACACCATTGAGCGAAATAGATCTTGTCATTCTTGGTAACTTTATGATAAACGGTATTTACGGCGATCTCAACAACCTGGACCACGGCTATAAACTTCTGGACTATGATTTTGTGGATAATCCTAAAGTTTGGACACTGTCGATCGGGATACGGTATCTTTTTACATGTCTTGAGATGTGAAATTGTGCATATCCCCCCACTCCGAGAGCACTTGATGGATCATGCACGTGCATCGTCTGTTGGTATGCGCAGAGAGGAGAGGGGGAGCAGCGGCGCATGGTTGGCTACATTTTTCTTCCCTTGTATCATTCTATCATTATACTGGTAACTCTATGAAAATACTGTTTCTCTGCTTATTGTTTTTTATAACAACTGCTGACTGCTGTGCACAATACACACTCAGAGCAGGACCACTTCTGCTGCCAAAAATCGGAATCAATATTTCGAATAAACCCTACTATACCGTGCCCTCCGGCAATCCATATCGTGATCCGTATGTGCTATTGCCGAGTGAACAGATTGGCACCGGCCCAAGCGTCGATATCGACTATGGTATGACGGTTAATTTCACCCTACAAGAGCCACATATATCCACCCTCTTTGATTGTACCTACAATACATCAAGCACCATCTTGCGGTATCTTGGTACCGACTACCGTAGCAGTATTCATTATCTCTCCATTGCTCCAATGCTTGACTACGGAGGATTCCTCGTCGGTATCAATGTCGGATATCCGCTCTCCGGTAGCACCACCACAGGATCCTCCGACAAACGTATTGATGCAGAAGGATTTAAAGATATGAATATCAAATTTGAACTCCGGCTCGGCGGGAGTATTCCCCTGAAAAAATACTCCAGCGGCGAACTCAACCTCGTGTTTCTGGGTAATCTCATGATTTCAGGGTTTTATCCGGAATTTGGCAGACCGAAATTTGCTTTGGTGCCCTATGACAATCTCACGAATCCCAGAATTTGGTCATTTTCGCTCGGACTTAATTATATGATTCCTATCGTAGAACAACAGTAGCACCGGCTGAAATGGGATAACCAACGAATAAGATAGAGTACAAAGCGACCTATACCGGTTACTCAGTATCACTGTTTTGGCTCATGTATAACTACGCCAGTCGCTTCGATGTATAGGAGATTGTGTAGAATATGATGTTCGAAAAATCCTGATGATTTTGAGAATGGAGATGTGTTTTCTACTGCACACCGACGCCTCTCCCCTGGCAATATCATTGTGACAAAACTACGGCAACAGCTACGGCAAGGTAGCATCAACTTCCATAACGTTGTAATTATAAATTTATATCAATAATACACTTAACAAGACACAAGAGATTATAAGAACCACAGTGATACTACGTGGTAAACAGGTGCGGTACTTTGTGCGATACTACTAAGAAAATTACGTATATTTCAATTCTTTCATGAATAGATTCTATTTTTATTATTTGTTCCATCTCATCTATAACCCATATGAACATATTCTACACTTGCCTTGTACTCTTCCTTGCAGCCACGACAGCGACTTACTGCCAGACAACCATCAGTATTGGTCCTTATGCGGCACCTAAAATTGGGCTCAATATATCATCTCAGCCTGACCTGATTGTCGATGATCCCTTCCTTGGGCGGCACTATGTGACCTCGAAAGGGCAATCATCCTACGACATTGATTTCGGTATTTCCCTCAAAGTTGACTTAGAGCACCTGAAATCAACTCTCTTCTTCGATGGAGGATATACCTCAACAAGTACGTCATTTCTCCTATCCGACGACAAAGACGGCAGTCGTAATTTTACGACACGGGTGAACTATCTGACTATCTCGCCTAACTATGCTGCAAAGTGGTTTTTCATGGGACTCACATTTGGATTACCTATCTCCGCAACGACCTCAAATTCAGCAGGTACCGTCAATATCGATGCCGATATTACCGACAATCTGAGAATGAAAGCAGATTTAAAAATGGGGTGCCTGTTTCCGCTTGTGAAGAACGATCTTGGTGAACTCGACGTATTCGTGACCACTGCATTAATGATTCCTCCACTTTTTATGGATGATCCTCTACCAAGCCCCGAGCATGTAATTCTCGATTACAGCAGCAGCTATTATGAAAATAATAGTCCTCGTATATTTTCATGCTCTCTAGGACTGACATACTATTTCAACGCTTTAAAAACTGATTAATGTATTGATATAATTTGAGTTAAATACACAATACTTTGTGGATGTACCTGTAAACAGTAGCAACCCTTTCACAGAGACAGAATATTTTATGCAATGCGAATACTCATTCAAGTAAAGTAGAAGTGACCAATCTGTTCCTTGATTTGGCTCTCCGCGTGGGTACTATATATCAGCATGTAAGACAATGCAATTTACACTGTTTATGAACAAATGGCCATGATGATACGATTAATTCTCCTCGCCTGCTTTTTGAAAATACTCCTGCCATCTCCTCTCCATGCCCAAACGGCGCAGGAAATTCTTTCGAAAGCGTATTCAAGCTGCCAATCGATCAAGAGCGGCAGCTATTCGATGACCGTGCGGAAGAAATTCATGACAATTAAAGACACCTCCATCTCCACAATCTCCTGCACCTTCCAAAAATCACCCCACGATACCATCAGTCCACTTGTCTTTCACTCCACCGAAACTCATAGCGAGGGCTATACCATCGGTATCCTCTATACAGGGAAAGAATTTGTGCGAATATTCCCCCACGACAGCACAGCCGAACTCATGCCTACGTCAAAATGGGCTCACAAAATACCCTCGATTATTCAGAATTTTTTCTTTTTCCGTCCGCTGACAGATAATGAAAGTGCGCCTCTTCAGCATGACGCTGACTCTGCGGACAATCACTACTCCTTCATTTTCATCGGCAAAGAAACCACGCACGAAATGCCATGCTATCACGTAAAAGTGCTTGAATATCCCGAGCCGGACGCGGGGAATCCCATCAATGTCTTCCGTGTTGAATATCAGTATTGGATACGCACCGACACTTACCTCCCGATTCGCTATACTATTAGTCATGATGTGGTTATCAATAATGACACCATGCACCAACACGAAGACGTTATGCTCAATACATCGGCCTTCAACTCTCCAATTGACACCACGCTCCTCACCCTGAATTCCATTGCCACCAACTATCGAATGAGAGACTTCGTACCCACCAAAGCTCCGCCATTACTCCCTAACGATACCCTCGCGCCTGATTGGACTCTTTCATCCGTCAGCGGCACTCCCCTCAAACTCCGCGATTACAGCGGCAAACTTGTTCTTCTCGACTTCTTCTACCGTTCCTGCGCTCCCTGCATGCTCGCCATCCCGGGCTTGCAAGCTCTCCACACCAAGTATTATACGCAAGGTCTGCGCGTCATCGGTATTAATCCGATCGATAAAAATGACGCTGAACTCCGCTCTTTTCTCACCAAAAGCGATGCACATTATCCTATCGCACTTGATGGTGCCGATGTGGCAAAAGCATATCATGTGTCCTCCTACCCTACGCTGTATCTGATTGATTCAAAAGGTACGATCATATACTCTCAGGTAGGATTCAGCAAAGATCACGAAGCCGTGCTAGAAAAGATTATTGTGAAAAATCTTGGGGGAAAGTGAATAATCAAAAGAGGAGTCAGTTATTTTTGCAATGGGTAATTTGTGGGTAATTGTCGCATCGCGTGGCGCAATGTCTTTTATTTTTCAGTTGGTTGTACAATCACGTTCATTCAATACACTCACTATACCGTTAGATACCTATCCATCTACATTATTTCAGGAGAATATTATGATACGAACCCACCTTACTCTTTTCGTTATCCTCGGATTACTGTTCGTCAACGCTACCGCCGCCCCAAAAGCACCTCTCCCTCTCCGCGCATTAATCGCCCAAAGCGAGTATATTATCTTTGGTCATGTCGTGGCAACATACCCTCTTTCTACAGATAATCCTCCGTACACGGGAGTCGCCGGCATCGCGGTCGTCGAACGTCTCAAGGGCGCAATTCCAGAGGATATCATCAACGTTCCTTTTTATCGTGGCTTCGACAGCCCTACGATTGAAAAATACTATGATTCGACGCTTGTTATCGCCTTTCTTACCAAGGTCAACGGCAGCTATCAGACCTTCGGCGGCGCGAGTGGCGCTAAAACATTATCGCCGGAGGACATCAAATACTACAAACTCAAAATAGCAGAGTTCCAAGCTATCGAAGCACTTGCACACCCTGACTCACAATTCCATCAAACAATCGAATGGATCGTACAATGCGCCGAAAACACGAGTACACATCAGGATGCAATCCGTGAACTCACGCCAAAAAACAGTTTCATCGCTTCCTACGTACAGGCACATCACCTCAATACACGCACCATCCTGACGCTTGACCAGAAAAAGCGGCTCAAGAAATACGTCCTCAGCTCCAAAGAACCCGAAACAATCAACTACGACCTCCTCCACCTGATATACCAAGGCAATGAAGATGAATTTGATAAGTTTTTGATAGGCAAGCAGCAGATTATTCGGTGAGATGGTTGGTCGGATGGATGAGTTTTCCTGCGTGACGGCTTTGATTTCGAATTATACCGCGTAGTAACTATCAACGAGATTTCCCGCCCGGACAGTTGATCTCACGGAAAAATTTCATCTACTGCTTACTCTGGGTTAATTAGTGTATATTGTGATGATACGAAACGATATTTTACGTTTTTAACAGCACGCCTGATCCCGTAGGGTTATCACCCCACAATGGCCCCCCTCTCTGTCGGTGAATTGTACGACAACAATGGAGACCGGATACCATTCGAAAAACGGGGCGTTACCGAAAAGCCAAACGAGTAGGAAACTATATATGAGAATTACACGCTATGACAAAATTCAGCTACGTACTCTTTCTTTGTGTTATCGCCATGACTGCATGTTCGACCAACACAACCACTCCTGCGAATAATAGTTTTACTCCTCCTGCAACCTATTATTATAAAATTGACGGTGTTTCGAATTCTGTAAGCGGTGATGCTCCAAAAGCTTCATTGTTTACAGGAGATTTTAGACTTTCAAAAAACTTTCCATTTGGCGGGCAAACCGAAACGCATGTTAATTTACATCTTGTTGCTCTTTCATCCTCGACCATTGCAAGTAGTTTATCTGAGGGAGCTTACACATCTATTTATTTATCAAAATCAAACAGCAACAGTCCGGATTCTGCGATGTTTACTCTCCAAATACTTGGAAATGATGCCAACCCGAATGCTGTTTATGAATTAACAGCACAAAGCGGAAGAGTATATCTTAGCAAGAAAAATGGTGTTCTCAGATTTACGACCGATGGAAAACTTACGGTGAGCGGCTTGAATTCACAACCGCCGGGTGATGCGCAAACTCGAACAGTAGAATTCAGCGTTGAAAATGGAGTTTCGTTTTAAGGGTGTTCACGACTCTAAATAATACAGCGTACTTCATGCTGTCTACTTCGCTCGATAATTTCAAAAGTATAACACAGCCCTCGATATACCATCGAGGGCTGTTTTTGTATGCAATTCTACCGTAAATCACATCGTTCAGTTGAATTATATCCTCACGCTTGCCATAATATCAATTTCGGTATCCGACGGTAATTCTGTGAAACTAATCACACTTACCATTGGGAAGGTGGTGCGTATCATACGGTAGAAATAGGGGCGTATTTGTGCCGAACATATCACAACCGGCGAGTAACCTGAAAGCGTGATGTCGTCGATGGCGCCGGATAAGTTCCGCTGAACGTTGCGGAGGACGTCCGGAGCTAGTCCGAGCGTCTGACTTGCTATTGCCTGACTGCCGCTTTGCAGTGCGTTGGTCATGATTTGTTCTAATTGCGGCTCCAAGCTTATTGCGTGGATCACACCGTTCTGATCTTGGAATAATTTACGGATTGTTTCGCTCAAGCTGTGACGGACGTACTCGGTGAGTACATCAACATTCTTGGTCACTTTCACATACTCAAGCAATGCTTCGAGTATGAGCGGTAAATCTCTAATCGGAATCGACTCGCGAAGGAGATTTTGCAGCACTTTCTGGATAATACCCACGGGAAGAGCTTCCGGCGTGAGCTCATCGACGAGTGCGGGATAGTCTTTTTTGAGTCCTTCGGTTAATTGCTTAATATCTTGACGTGTCAGTAACTTATCAGCGCTTCTGCGGAGAATTTCGGTGAGGTGTGTCGCAAGCACCGTCGCCGCTTCGACCACCGTGAACCCCATAATCTCGGCATTTTCACGTTCGGAAGAATTAATCCAGGTTGCCGGTAACCCAAAGACCGGTTCGGTGACTTTTACCCCCGAGACATCACCGTCTGCCATACCGGGATTCATGGCAAGCAGCATACCGGGATAGAGTCGATTACGAGCGGCTTCATTTCCGCGGACTTTCACCACATATTCGTCGGCATCGAGTTCTAGATTGTCACGCACACGCACCGGCGGGAGTATCATACCGAGTTCGGTAGCGATCTGCCGTCGAATATTGGTAATTCGCTTGAATACATCGCCGCCTTGCGTTTCATCTACAAGCGAGATAAGTCCTATTCCAAGCTCGACTTCCACAGGATCGATACGCAGTAATTCCTCGACCGGCTGTTCGGGCGGCTTACGCGAGGCAGAATTAGCGGCAGCAAGCTCTTCCCGAAGAATTGTTTCTGCTTTTTCCTTCACTGCTTGTGTTCTAAAATACGCGATACCTCCGGTGATACCGGCAAGGAGAAGGAATGGAATCATGGGGAATCCCGGCATAATCGACATAAGCACGAGAGTACCCGATGCGAGAGCCATGGGCTTTGCCTGCATGGTAAATTGACTGCCGACTTCGTCTTCCAGCTTTTCGCCGGATGCCGACCGGGTGATAACCATACCGGCGGCGACTGATATGAGCAATGCAGGTATTTGCGACACAAGCGCATCACCGATGGTAAGGATAGTATAAATCGACAATGCCTGCGATACATCCATACCGCGCTGTGCGACGCCGATAGCGAAGCCGCCGATAATATTAATGGCTGTAATCACAAGCGCAGCAATCGCGTCTCCCTTCACAAATTTGGACGCACCGTCCATCGCCCCGAAGAATTCCGACTCCCGGGTGAGTCGTGAACGCCGTTCGCGGGCTTCTTTCTCGTCAATAAATCCGGCATTAAGATCAGCATCGATACTCATTTGTTTCCCCGGAAGAGCATCGAGGGTAAAGCGGGCGGTAACCTCGGCGATACGGGTCGAACCTTTAATAATAACGATAAAATTGATGATAATGAGAATCAGGAAGATAATAATACCTACCACATAATTCCCCCCGATCACGAAATTACCGAATGCTTTGATGATTTCACCGGCAGAACCTTCGCTGAGAATCAATCTGGTAGTAGCGATATTCAACCCTAAGCGGAATAAGGTAGTTATCAGCAGAATCGTCGGAAATGAACTAATATCAAGCGGACTGCGGATATAGAGCGATGTCATGAGAATCAGCACCGAACTCGTAATATTCACCGCAAGCATGAGATCAAGCAGCATCGGCGGCAGAGGCAGCACGAGCAACCCAAGAATCATGAGCACTCCAATCGCCATTGCAATATCCTGATTGCCGGATATGACCGACAGCACCCGCTTGAGAGGTTCGGGAATTGGGAAACGTTCTGATAATGTAGGAGTAGTAGCCATAGCTGCTTTGATAATTATTGAGTAATCAGTGGTTGAGCGCAAACGCTTTTCGATCTGTCACCAAGCTGTTGTATTGGAAGTAATGAACACTTCGACGGAGCTCAGTTTGACAGAATTTATTTGTTATTTTGTTGCAATCTATTATGTTACGTGTTTTTTAGCGCCCGTCATGCTGAGCTTGTCGAAGCATCGAACACAATACCTATTTTCTTTCATGCAGTTCAATCCTGCTCTTTCTATCTTCTTGAATAAGAAGTTTACTTTTTCTTCGCCCGATAGACAAATGCCAATACCTGCGCCACTGCTTTGAAGAGGTTTTCTGGAATTTCCTGATCGACTTCAACGGCGGCATAGAGCGAGCGGGCAAGCGGCGGATTCTCGACAATCGGTACATCGGCAGCGGTCGCGATTTCGCGGATTTTCGCTGCTAAAAAGTCCACCCCCTTCGCCACGACTATCGGCGCACTCATTGAGCCGGTCTTATACTGCAATGCGACAGCATAATGCGTCGGATTCGTAATCACCACATCCGCCTGCCGCACCTGCTGCAGCATGATTTTCTTGAGTCGCTGCCGTCCAATTGCCCGCATACGCGCCTTCGTCTGCGCATCACCCTCGGTTTGCTTGCCCTCTTCCTTCACTTCCTGCTTGGTCATTTTTTGTTCTTCACGGAATTTATATTTCTGAAAGAACCAATCACCGGCGGCGATAAAGGCATATGCGAGACCGACTTTCCAGATAAGTTCATAGCCAATTGCCCCGATTCTGCTGCCAAGCTGCTGATACGGCAGTCCGGCAAGTGTGACAAGTGCATCCAAATGCTTGGCTATGACCTGATAAATCACCACACCAATAATCCCCATCTTCAGAACGCTCTTCAGGAGCTCTACCATGGAGCGCGAGGAAAACAGCATTCGTTTCAAGCCCTTACCTACATTAAAGATAGCTCCGAAATTCAACCCTTCGGTGAATTTCTTGGTCGCAAATTTAAACCCCACCTGTCCTACTTCTGCCGTGAAGCCGATTGCCATGATGACGCCTAGTAGCGGGAACATAAACATTCCAATAGCCAGAAAAAGTTCGCGCGTGTAATGCATTACATTTTGGTCAGTTAGCTCTACGCTTGATGAATTCATGAGCAAGAGCCGTAGAAAATCTGCCAGCTTCCGCATCATCGGTGCGCCGAACATATAGACCATCGTACCGCCGAAGAGCAGAACTGCTGCCGATGTCACATCCGTGCTTTTGGCTATCTGCCCACGGTCGCGCGCATCGGCGAGTTTCTTGGCACTCGCGGCCTCGGATTTCTGCTGCCCATCGGGGGTTTCTGCCATTGTTGTACCTTAGTCCTGACTCTATTACCGTTTTGGATTGAGCGCCATAATCACGGCGAATGATTCATTTTGAAAGGTCGTCATCGCTGTCTTTGTAATCACAAAAAAGAGCGGCATGGTCACAAAAAGCACGAGCAGACCGACGATTACCTTGAACTGCAACGAGAGAGAAAAGATATTAAGCTGCGGTGCCACTCTCGAGAGCAACGCAAGCGATACATTCATCACAAAGAGCGACAGCAGCACCGGTGCTGCAATCTTGAGCGCTATGATCGTGACCGTCGTTACCAGGCGAATGATAAGCGTTGATGCCGACTCGGTCATCGCAAATTCAGCAAGAGGCACCGCCCGGATACTTGCAAACATTGCCTCGATCATAAAATGATGTCCGTTCATTCCCAGAAAAATCATCAGCGCGATCATATTTTTGAGTTCGCCGATGAGCGTCGGCACATCCGCATTCTGATCAAAAAGCAGGGCAGTCTGAAATCCGATATCAAAGTCTAAGAGACCGCCGGCGAACCGAACGGCATAGAATATCATATTCAATGTGAATCCAAGAGCTGCACCAACGAGCAGCTCCTTGAATGCAAGCCCCGTCAGTACCCACAAATGCAGGTCAATTGACGGCTGCTGACTCCCAAAAGCCACCGTCATCATCATTGCCATGATAATCGAGAGTCCAATCTTGACCGTCGGCTGCACCGAGGAATGCGAGAATATCGGCCCCACGAAAAACATCGCCGTCACACGGATAAAAATCAGCGTGCCCACGATGAATTTACCGGAAAGTTGATTGATAGTTGGAGCGTCTAGCATGATGGTTCTCTCCCGCTACGCTACTTCAGCGCCGGTATCATTGCAAATAAAGTAATCGTAAAGGTTTTCATATTCGAGAGCATGTACGGCAGTGCGAGCACGGTCACGATGAAAACAAGCACAAGCTTCGGCACAAAGGTCAGCGTCTGCTCATTAATCGACGTCGCCGCCTGAAAAATCGAGATCACGAGCCCGACAATCAACGACAAAAGAAGCAGCGGTCCGGCGATAATCAGCACATAATAAAATGCATCCCGAACGATTTGGATAACAGTTGCATCGGTCATTTTTGTTGTATATAAATTAATTATATATTTTTAATTTCAATTAGTTAGAATATTCACCTACATCTACCCCGTCGGATTCATAATACTCTTCATGAGCGTGCTGACGATGAGATTCCACCCATCGACAAGAATAAACAGCAGCACTTTTATCGGCAAGGATATTAGTTGCGGCGGCAGCAGCATCATACCGAGAGACATGAGAATACTCGAGATAATCATGTCAATGACCAGGAACGGAATAAAAATGATAAAGCCGATTTGGAATGATATACGGAGTTCGGAAATGCTGTACGCCGGTATGATAGTCAGCGTGCTGACTTCGCTCATATTGGCCGGCTTTTGCGCGCCCGATAGTTTCACGAATAGCGCCAAATCTTCTTCTCTCGTATGCTTGAGCATGAACTCCCGAAACGGCTTCACGACATTCTCAACGGCCTGTTCCTGCGAAATCTGATCCTTGAGATACGGCTGTAACCCGTTATTATTCGCCTCATTAAGCGCCGGCTGCATCACATAAAACGTGAGGAAGAGCGCAAGTCCGGTGAGTAATTGAGCCGGCGGCTGCGTCTGCGTGCCGAGTGCCTGCTTAAGAAAGTGAAAAACCACGATAATTCTCGTAAAACAGGTCATCATGATTAAAAGTGACGGCGCGAGCGTGAGCACGGTCATCACGGCAACAATCTGCAGCGTAAGAACTAAGTCTTTTGGGGACGAGGATTGATCCACTCCGAGGGAAATCTTCGGCAGCGGCAAAGGAGTCGGCGAACTCTGCGCAAGCATCGGCATCGCACAAAGCATCAGCACGAGTGCGAGGAGGAGCATTCGTTTTGCCGGCAGGAAGCGAGCGATAGAATCAGTAAAGCAACGGTACATGGGCAGAGAAATTACTACAAAAACTAACTATCTCATGCACGTAGTACAAGACATGTGCCACAACGTGAATTCAAGCTATGAAAGAAGTGCCGCTCGGTGAAGTGGAGGATGAGTGAGGAGGATAATTGGATGGGAATGAATGTTGAGAACGCTCAAAGCAAATTTAGGTGATGCGACTAACTACTTGAAAATAAAATTTATACAGTTTGCATTTTAACCGAACATTGTAGTCCGACAATCGCCTCCTCTTGCAATATTGAGCAGCATGGTAGCATGACAAACAATCAGCGTTACCGGTATTATCATATCGTTGAACGATTCAAAATTGTCGATATATAGCCAATTTATTCATTTCAGCCAACACAAAAAAGGCGTGTGAACGCTGTGTTCACACGCCTTTTGACAGTATAATTGTGTGGTATTCCTACCGAACGACGGTAAATTTCCGACTAGCGACTAATCGTGTGGAGGTATTAATGCGGCAGATATAGACGCCTGCCGGGAGTGTTTCTACGTTCAACGGCACGGTATGAACGCCGGCATCAAAGCGTTGGTCGGCGAGACGGAGGACTTCCCCGCCGCCGAGTGCGTGAATCGTCAGGACGACGTAGCCGGAGGAGCGTATGCCGAACTCAACCTGCGCTTGCCCGACGACAGGATTGGGAGTAAGTTCACGGAGATATTGTTCGTTGCCGGTGTTTTCTGCGACATCATTGGTGAGCATTGGGAGCTCTATCAAAAGCGTATCGCCGCCGGTAAAGGTTGTTTTGTATGATGTTAAGTCCGACCCTGCCGGTCCTCGCAGCACTTTCCCCTCAGCCGAAAATGCAGAGCCGTGACACGGACAATTAATTTCATTCGAGGCATCACTAAATGGATTAACTGAACAGCCGGAGTGTGTACATACATCCGAGCATGCCGCAAACGCCGATGCTGAAGTACGCGTCACGACCGCTGTTGCTGAATTCCCTACGCCGACAAAGTCAATTTTCACCGAACCCTTCACCGTCTTGAGCGCCGGGAAATCACTCAGCTTTACGGTAAAAATACCCTGAATGGAGTTTTCCTGTTCAACAATCGTCGGCGTAAGCCGACCAAGCAACTCAAACGGCGCAGTCGCTGCAAAGACACTCGCCGAGAGTGTCGCTTTCATAAATCCACGACGGGTAGCATTATCCATAACTATATTATTATACTAAAATTAGAGGAATACAATCATCAATTCATCATCGCCTGAAGGAATATTCTGGCTTGTTCGGCGGGCTTGTAGTCGGGTTTGCATTCGAGGGCGCGGCGATACTCGGCGATAGCTTCATACCACTTGCCCTGACGCTGATAGACGCGCCCGAGGTTGAGATGGGCAAAGTGGCGGGCATCGTAGCGCGGAGCTTTGAGAGCGCGGTGGAACCACGCCTCGGCCTCTTCATATTTCCCCATCCGCGTCAAATAAGCGCCTATATCATTGTACGGGCTACCCAGCTCCGGGTCAAGCGCTACTGCACGCTTGCATTCCTCCACCGCGCGCTCATAATCGCCGTCTGCGCTGTAGGCCCAGCCAAGATACGTATGCGCCTCGGGCGTAGGATGAATTTCAAGCGAATATTTATAGAGCGAAATTGCCTCAGGCAGGCGTCCGTCCTGCTGCAGACGATACCCGCGTTCCAACAATTCTTTGGCTTTTTCGAGAAACTCACTACCGGAATAATTAGTCATCGTTCGTACAATTTCAATACATACCACTTCCCACAATTTGTGCGGCGAAAATAAGAAAATTCCTGCGCTTGGCACCAACTATTTTATGTTTTTTTGGTAATCGTTGCAATTAAGGTGTTCCCCCTTCTGCATACTCCGAGCCGCCGTCTGCGGGCACCCTTGCCGTCCAAGCCGTTGAAGAAATATATACCATCATATCCACGCAAACTATTGCGCCTTTTGCGCCTGTTGCGTTAAATTCTTCTGAGTCGTCCCGGACGGCCAGGGTGACCGCAGACGACGCCCGGAGCATGCACAACCGAACCCATAATTATTTCGTATTTTTGCACACAACTACTGCAATCTAACACTCACTTTTATGGAATCGTATGCGCGTCCCTTTGCTTGACTTACAACTTCAATATCAATCCCTGAAATCGGAAATCGAACCTGTTCTCCTGCGCGTCGCTGAGTCGCAGGCACTCATTCTCGGCAAGGAAGTAGCCGCCCTTGAGGAAACACTTGCCGCCTACTGCGGCGCGAAATTCGCCCTCGGTGTCTCAAGCGGTACCGATGCCTTACTCATGGCATTAATGGCACTTAACCTCGAGCCCGATGATGAAGTTATCATGCCGACCTATTCGTTTTTTGCGACCGCCGGCGTGGCTGCCCGCCTTCGCGCCAAGCCCGTTTTTGTCGATTCTGAACCCGTGACGCTCAATATTAGTCCTTCCGCGATTCGTGCTGCAATTACCCCGCGCACCAAGGCGATTATCCCCGTCCATCTCTATGGTCAAAGCGCAGCAATGGATGAAATTCTTGCTATCGGCGAGGAATATGGCATTCCTATTATCGAGGACGCGGCACAAGCCATCGGCACGCAGTACAAAAACGGCAAGCCGGTTGGTTCTATGGGGTTAATGGGATGTTTTTCGTTCTACCCGACCAAGAATCTCGGCGCATTCGGCGATGCCGGCCTGCTCACCACGAACGACGAAGCGCTCTACAAGCATTTACGTCAGATGCGCGATCATGGCATGGAGCCACGGTATTATCACAAATTTGTCGGCGGGAATTTCCGGATGGACGCGCTGCAGGCAGCGGTGCTGAATGTGAAGTTCACTCGCCTTGAGTCCTGGCACGCCGCTCGCCGCGCCAATGCTGCCCTCTACTGCAAGCTCTTTATGGAGAATGGATTAGCAGATTCAATTGGCATGACAAATTTTGATAGTGCAAATAAAGTTTTGCTTCCGAAAGCGGTCTTTGAAGCGTCGGGTGTGAATAATTTCCATATTTACAATCAGTTCATCATCCGTGTCGAACGCCGGGATGAATTGCGTGAATTCCTGAAATCTCATGACATTGGCGCGGAAATTTACTATCCTGTTCCCTTCCACCGCCAGGAATGTTTTCAGTATTTACAAAACACCGACAGCGATTTCCCGGTAGCGAATTTCGCTGCTGCAACATCGCTCGCCTTGCCTATTTTCCCCGAACTCCATACTGAACAGATTGCGTTTGTCGTGGAGAAAATTGGTGAATTTGTGCGTGGGTGATATTTTCCGTGCGTGGGCTGATGGCACGCTGATGGCGCTGATTTATCTAGTGAAGGTTATACGTGGTAAGTATGTCATTCTGAAGGAGTCTGCGACTGAAGAATCGACACTTGTAGATGGCATTATACCATAATTATACAGCACGTTTCGATTCTTCGCTCGAAGAATCACTGTTAATGGCACATTTGGGGCTAACAACATAATTGTCATATAAATCATATTGTTATTCCTTCGCCGTAAAGCCCCTTCGTTTGCTTCGCAAACATTTTCCCCTTCTTAGGCGGGGGATTTCTTTGGGCTACCTTGTGTCATTGCATACTGTTACGGGCGTTCGTACGGCCGTTGTGAACTCAGAATGACAGGTTTGATTAATTATCCACTTGGCTCATCCAATTTCCCCATATACTCTTCCAACTCATTATGTATATAGGAATTTCCTCTGACATCCTGAATCGTCAATATGCTACGCAGCGGCAGGGTATGTGGTGCTGGGCGGCGTCGATTCAGACGGTGCTGCGGTATTATGGTCTCTCGATTAGTCAGGACACCATCGTTCGGCGTTCGTTCGGACTTGACAAATACGGTCAGATTCCCAACAAACCGGCGGGATTCGATGTCATGACCGCACGCCTCAATGACTGGGGCATTGACAGCAAGGGCAAGCAGTATCTGGTGCAAGCGATGCTCATGCCCGGCGCGCCATCGCCGGAGGTCTTACTTCGGGAGATGCAGGCGCAGCGACCGATCCTGCTGTCCTACCAAAGTAGACCGAGAATGAATCATGCAGTCGTCTGCACGGCGGTACAAGTAGTGATGCAGCAAGGAATTCCAACGCTTTCATCCATCATTGTCCGCGACCCATGGCCCTCGCAAAAGAATATGAAAGTACATGGAAGAATAGAATATCCGGCGCGGGATTTTGCGCAGAAGACAGTGGCGCATTGGATTATTCGGGTGGTAGCGCGGTGAAAAAAAATCGCATGTGGCGCGTAGGGGCGAATCGCATTCGCCCAGGTCGTGCTAGGGTCAGGGCGAATGCAATTCGCCCCTACAGTTTATGACTTTCATATCCTATAAATACAATCAAACAGAAAGGCGAATCTCGAATGAGATTCGCCTTTCTGTTTTCTATTCACCGTCAATTCATCTCACCGAACCACCACAACCGGCTTTTTCATCAGCATCTTACCTGAGTGCAGGACGGCGAAGTAGAGTCCGCTCGGGAGTTCGCTTGTGGGAAGCGTATATCGTCCACTCGCCTGCGCGCCGATCGTGACGGCCGGCATGGCGTTCATACCGGCGCTATTGAGGACTTCGATGGTGGTTGAATTAAATTCCGACTCGGACGGCAAGTCAAAGGTGACGTACTCTCGTGCCGGCTGCGGATAGACGCCTGTAAGTGCCTCTGCTACCGGCTCTTCCTCGACTGCAGTTGCAGCGATGGATGGGAGTGGGATGCCGTCGGGGTTGAAGAGAACAACTTTACCGGATTTATTACTGAAATAAATTGTACTTAATGAGTCAATCAGCATAAATTTACTATCAACATCTTCGAGTGGGGTATCCTTGCCTGCAATTACCCGAATAATGGAATTCCCGTCGAATTCAATAAGATTCCTATTGTATGTTAGAATCCATAAATTGCCTTTTTTATCATAGGAATAGCTTATAGGCGAGAGATTAATATTTCCAAAAACCGAGTCGAGGCAGTGAGTTTCTTCCCAATTGGTACCGTCGAATTTCAAGAAACTCCTTCTTTTTATGTCGCCATACTTACCATAAATAATTGCAGTTGCCCAAAGAGTCCCTTTTTTATCAATACTTATTCCTCCTGGAGATACAATATCATTTGTATCTTTGAGAGTCGTTGGCAGCTTGTCTATCGAGTTACCATAATACTTATAGACAGGTTCATAATTTATAAAATTAT
>JAXLVN010000010.1:0-60855 GCA_046328995.1 Kapaibacterium sp. (SeqCode) | reverse complement strand
AAGAACGACACTCTTCATAAAAAACCTCATGGGATAGGATAAATAAATGGATGGACTATTTGGGATTTGATTTTGTTCCCTTTAAATAAAAAAGGGCAGTGCCACAATGCACATCCGAAAGAAGGTACTTGGCATACCCTGAAATGAACGTACAAAGAGCACGCCCGTTTCTACGGGCGCACTTTGCACTAAATTCATTTCATTAAACTGCCAAGTTTTTCTTTCGAATTTAGTTAAAAATTGCGCTGACTATGTGTTGACGTATCTATATTTTTCGGTTATTGGGCTCATTCCTTTGGGTTTTACATTGCTTTTTCTGCAAACTACAACAACACACTTTTATAGGCAAATTTATTTTACGGATTTCCTATCATTGAGTATTGCTAATATTACTCAATTTCAAAAAACAGAATTTTGAGAAAAAACAAAGCTTACTTTTTAGTATTAAAATAATTAACGTTGTCACGAGGAATTCTAAAGGAGTTTGATAGTAATCACAAAAAAAAGCGGCTAAATTTTTCAAAAATTTAGCCGCTTTAAAATAATAACATATTGAAAATCAATATGTTAAGACATTGATTGCAATCTCCGTTGCTCTTCATAAACACGTTGGTACTCTAAGTACTCATCCTCTTTTTGTTTGATTTCATCAAGATGAATATTCCATTCTGCTTCAATTTGCTTGAAGACTGACTTCGAGAAACTTTTTCTTAAAGGTAACAAGTATTTTTCACCGATATTCATGTTATATGAAATCCAACGTTGTACACTGTTCCCCGACTTACCAATTAGTTCGCCAAACTCCTTGTAAGTAAGCCCTAAGCGAGTTAATGTAAATCTTAATTCTTTGCCTTTCATGTGGTTATCTCCAAATAATGTAATAAATAATGTAAAGTAATATGCTTCTAAATATGATTGAGATACTGGACTAATTACCATCTTGTGTGTTTTCACTGTTCCCTGCGTACCAACCGTTCCCAGCATTCCCACTGTTCCCACCATTTTGAGCTTTTTGATATTTGCCATTCTCAACTTTTTCAACATAACCATCTGCGAGCAAGCGACCAAGTAACTTTCTGATGGTTGTATTATTTAGTTCACCTTCTTCAGATACTTCTTTAGGGCTCAATGGCACTTTTGATTTTTCTAATGTTTCGAGAATCTTTTTTCGTTCATTGGTCAATCGAACTTCTTGGGCGTTCCCTAACAACTGCCAAATGCCGTTCTTCTCTAATTTCATAGCCAATTCAAACCCTTCTAAATCTCTGCCTGTTCCGTGGAGAACCGTACCGTTAGGGCTTTGAACAAGTACCATCATTCCATCAAACGCACCTGTCACACCTGTTGTACCACTGACTAAGTCAAATGGGTCTGAATACATATTTCCTTTAACTGTATGTAAAACAACCAAGATACAAAGACTACGCTTTGAGGCAAATTCTTGTAACTTACCAAATTCTGCATAATCCTCTTGATAATTATCTCGTCCACGTTTTGCACCTCGAATTTTTGCAATCGTATCAATTACAACAAGTTTCAAATTTGAAATTTTTGAAATCTCCTCTAAATCATCGAATCCGCCACAGTCGAGTGAACGAATCTTATGAATTATTTTCAATTCTTTCGGAAAGTTCTGTAATTCAATAGGTTCGTTGGATAACATTGATTGAAGGCGACGTTTCATTCTCCGTTGATTATCTTCCAATGCACAGTAAACAGCCACACCCTGATCCGTCTCATACTCACCCAAGAATTTGGTCCCATTTGCAACTGATACACATAATTGGAGAGCAAACCAAGACTTGCCTTTTTTAGGGCGACCGGCAATACAATTTAACCCTACTGTTAAGAAACCTTTAGCGATAAACAATGGCTCTGGAAATTCTTTATGTTGTAAATAATCAGCACTGTACATGCTGTGTACTATGGGAACATCGGGAACGCTGGGAACGCCAGTTATAATGGGAACGATTGATGGATTAGTAGATGTTATATGTTTAGTCTCTTGGACTTTTTTAAATGCAAAATCATATAATCCAATAGGTTGAATATTCATAAAACACCGCCTAACTCAATAAAATCGGTAATATCAGCTTTAGGTGGTAAATCCGGCATCAACTCCGTCAGGTGAAGAATACAAGTCCTTTTGGCTACTCCACGCAAACTTTCTTCAATTTGTTGACCATGTTTCAAACCTGGGACATCATTATCCGGTACTACACAACAGACTAGTCCTCGTAATAGCTCGTTGAACTCATTCTTCCATTTTCCAGCCCCCAAAGGGTTGCACGTGGCAATATATCCTTTATTTTTAAGGGTATTACAGTCCTTTTCGCCTTCAACTATAAACACTAATGTTTTATCTTTATCGGTTTCTGAGCACTGTTGCAGCATAAGCAGAAGTGGCGTATCGTAGAGTGTCAATTTGACACCCGAAAGACCTTTTACCCACGCACCTACTTCCCTAAAAAAACCATCAGCTTCCCAAACAAGCACACCCTCCCATCGATACTGAAAGCACGATTTTTTACCTTCCGCATTTCGGTATATATCAACCTTTAATAGATAGTTATTTCCGTCAGGTGTCCAATAAATATGAGATCGGACAAACGTTAGCGATTGATTTTTCTTAATGTTAGATGATTTGTTCTCATTCAAATGGACGTAATTATCTTCCTGTACCTTGGAAGGTGGAAAAAAATTGTCACAACTCCAACATTTACCTCCTGTTGAGTGGTTTTTTAAAGGAGTGAAGTTTGAATGTTCTCTACATGGGCATACGGTTTTCCTCGATTCAAATTCAAACCGAGATCTGCCATTACTATTTTGAGAAGACGGCTGAGAAGCAGGGAAGTGATTTTGTAGGTTGCCACCAGTGAGCTTAGAGTTACCGTTACTCAACGGAGCTTCCTTAGTTGTCGTTGTCATTTTTTAACTCCTTTCATTCTAAGGGTTTTACGAAATGCTGTGTAGTCATTTGCTCGTTGTTCAATCTTTGCGTTGGTAGTGCTTTTGGAGGTCTGGGTTTTATTTTGAAGTAGCCAATTCTCAAGCTCGGTTTTGTTGAAATAAAGTGCCTTGCCACGAGGTTTGTAAAATGGAACTTCTCCTGAACTTGTTAGCTTATATAGGTGAGACTTAGAGCATTTTATAAATGCCCTCGCTTGCTCGAAATTTAACGCTTCTCGATCATCATTTTGCTTGCCGAGTAGCATATCTTTAATTTCAGTAAGCACTGTAAGTACTGATAAAATTTGTGCGGAAACATCAGGTGTTGAAACGTCAACATCTGGAAAGGTCGGTATGTTTTTCATAGAAGTGTACCAAAAAAATTATTAAAAATGAATTGTAATAGATTTTTATGTTGATACTCACCTATGAAAGGAAGAAAAATTCTATGCGGGGACTTGCAGCTTAGGTAGGTTTATAACATCTCCAACTTCGATTCACAGTACCTCAAAAATGTAACCAGTACCGCAAAAATGTAACCAGTACCGTAAAAATGTAACCATAAATACTTAAAAATCACTTTTAGTACTCAATGTACGCACTTTTACTGCCAGTGAAAGTCGGTCAAAATCGGTCAAAATCGGTCAAAATCCGATTATTTTTAATTTTTATAGTACCGTAAAATGAACAGAAAAATTCGAAGTGTATATGAGTAACATTCTTTAAATAAAGATGCTTGCTAAAGTGTTGCCTTCTAAATGCAAGTTTCCCTGTGCAATTTTACTGCGGAGTAAAAATAGAAAAGACCTTTTTATTATAAATTACTTTTGTAATTTGCAATTATGAGCGGCTCAAAATAGCATCAGTTTGTAAAAACAAAATGTTATAAACCGCGCAAAGAATTACTTCCTTTCATAAAGTGAGTAATTCTATATCCAAGTTAAAGGAAAAAGTGTGCAACCGCCAAGTTTAGCACTTTTTCCTTTTTTGTTATGATATAGTTTTGATTATTTGTAGAATTAGTGTATCTTTTAAATGTCCTTCGAACTATCACCTTTTTCTCACTAATTATGGATACAATATACAGGAAAAAAGTGATAAAAATTCATTCGGTATGGATGTATGTAAATTTTTTCTGTCAACTGTTTTTTTGCAGAAATTATAACTCTCATTTATACTATATGTTTAGCTGTTGATTGTGCGATTATTGACCTGAAAAATATTTTTTTGTTTACCCGATTTACGCCAATATTCGTTCAGGTTGCATGAAATTAAGTTGTTGATATACTTGTGCTTCAATTTATTAAGAAGCTTTAGAATCAATTTATAAGCTCTTAAAGCAAATTTAAGACTTTTTCTGAGCAATAAATAAAGTCAAAAAGTCTAATTATAAAGAAAAGGACTTCATTTAGAATAAAAATGAGTTTATCTATACAAATAAGTGCGCTAAAAACCAAGAAGAAATCCCCTTTATTTATAAACAAGTCTTTTCAGAAGGTGAGAAGTTGAGTAGATTCTTAGAACTTCTAAAAGAAAAAATATCAAGTAACTCTCTTCATTCCAATGAATTCGCTTTAAGAATATAAATTCCTCGATTCCTTCACAAGTTTATACTCAACACCTAAGTTTTTAAAGACTGCAAAATGCTTCTCACCACATTCAATTTTCATCTTTTCAATCTCCCGTAGTAATTGCTTGTCTAATGTTCCTTTGGTCTCGGCTACAAAGTAAATACGCTTGTCATTCTCCATTACTACTGCCCAATCTGGTATATAGTTTCCTATTGGAGTTGGAATTTTGAATCCTCTGGGTAACTTGAAATAGAACTTAATACTCTCATCAACTTCACAATCTCTCGCAAAATCACTTTCGATCGTGCTGTCAATCGGCACGTAGTTAAAAATGGTCTTATCTGGTTGATTTACAGGGAAGAGATTGGAAAGATACGTTTCAATTTCTTCGTAATTAAACAATGTCATTTCGTACCGTTTGCCGTTGATTTCTTCGTAGCGTACTCCTTCTACCAGTAATGTGTTCAGGACGATTCTAACTTGAGCAATTACATTGTCTAAAAATAACTGCGGATTGATCTCCAGCTCATCATACCTGTCCGAACCCATGAGTATTTGGTAAATGGTGTTCCGGGTAATATCAATTTTGTTCTGAATATATCCATATACATCCGGTATTAAGTACTTTACGTCCTCTGTAAACTTAACATTGGTGGCGTTAAGTTGAGTATCTATCCCCTCATCCGTAAATTTCAGAAGTGCCTTTTTACTTTCTAACATCGGGCGCTTGGTTTGAGGCATAGCTTTTATCAGGTGAATAGCTCTGGCTATCAGTTCTTCGGTGCTGTACTCTACTGAATACCGAGTTTGCCTACTGATGCGTTCCCAAATATCAAATAATAACGGATAATTTTCCAACGTTAACTCTTTAGACCGCTTGATCGTAGCCTTCTCTCTTGCGTTCTTGATTCTATCTTTGAATTCTACGCTTGTATCAGCTTGTATCTCTGTTTGTAGGGCTTTACTAAAGTCTTCGTAGGTTTCATTTGCTACTACTGTCAAGATATTTATGGTTTTATCGGATACTCTTTGTCCTTCACTGTCAACAGGTAAGCGTAAGCCACGTCCTATCTCTTGGCGTTTCTTTAAGTCAGACTTGCTCTCGTTCAATGTGCAAATCTGAAACACATTCGGATTATCCCAGCCCTCACGTAGGGCGCTGTGAGAAAAAATGAATTGCAAAGGTTCTTCAATACTCAATAATCGTTCTTTCTCCTTCATTATCAATGAGTACGTATCATCATCTTTTGCAGTTGTGCCTTTGGTATCCGTCCATATTTCTTTCTTATCCTTGCCTTTGCCGGATTTATCACTCGAAAAATACCCGTTGTGAACCTGATCAGTCGGAAAGGGAATTAGGTCAGGGTTTTTCAATCGTTGCACTTCGAATACTTCCTCAAACCATTGGGCAAATTTACCCTTGTATATCGTACCCTCTGAGTCGTATTCTCTGTAGTTTGACACACGATCAATAAAAAACAGCGACAAAACCTTTATTCCTTTTGATTTCAACTTCTTCAGCTTCTCAAAATGCCAGGTAACAGTGCGCTCTATCTGAAACTTCATGACCTCATCATTAAGTCCGCCGCGAGTTTCGCCTTTCTCGATGATTGTACCGTTAGAAAATTCAATCTTACCTTGCTCTTCATTGATGCTGTTGAGAATATAACCATCTCTGTAAATATCTCTTTTATTAGAAAGTTCGAACAAGTCATCGCCCAAATTAACCGTCACATCCTTTTGCTTTACGCCGCCGCTCTCATTTACATAGATGGTAAGCTTTGCTTTCAATGTTTTCTTACCCAAGAGTATGCTTTTGAACTGGATAAATGCAGCATTGTAATTACTATCACTCGTAATACCATCTACTTCTATGTGCTTCACAAGCCCTAAGTCATACGCTTCTACAGGATTGAGAGAATAGACCAAATTGTAATAATTTCGATGTGTCGCACTATACCGTAATGTACAGAGAGGATTAAGATTTGCAATTGCTTGCCGACGAATATCCGTTTCAAAATTTTGTGGCTCGTCAATGATAACAATGGGCTTCGTGACCTGTATGTATTCTACCGGTTTTACACCCGTTTCCCGGATTGTATTGATAACGTTGCTATCTTTGGTAAAGCTATCAATGTTGATCACTAAAATTTGTATCGCGTTCGATGTAGCGAAGTTACGCAGTGCCGTTAAATTATTCCTGTCATAGACCACGAAATTGCTCGGCTGATTCCCGTACAAACTCTGAAAATGCTCATGTGTAATTTGCAAGTTCTTGATAGTACCTTCCCGAATTGCTACACTTGGTACAACAATCACGAACTTCTTAAATCCATAGACTTTATTGAGTTCATAGATTGTTCGGAGAAACGTATATGTCTTTCCAGTGCCGGTTTCCATCTCCGTCGTGAAATTCAACCGGCAATATTCGGTTTTTCTATCATCAGATAGGGAAGGGACTAATGTCCTCGATGGCGTGATACCATTTTGCTCCTGTATACTTTGTATGTTCTTCAATATTTGCTCGTCATTCAATACCAAGTTATTACCTACGCCTTGGGCTGAATATGCCGTGGAGGTTTGACTTTGAGCATCGCCACCCTCTACAAACCACGCTTCAAAATCGCCCTTGGCTAATGGCTGACCTTCAAATATATTGACCACCGAGCGTACTGCTTTCAGTTGGTAATCTTGATCTGATGAGAATTGTAATTTCATTTCAAAATAGTCCTTCTTGGGTTATACTCTTTGGTCTGAAATCACCAATTATCACGAAAGGATTAATTGATTTATAGTGGTGCATCATAGTAGTACCAAGGAAAAAGTAATAGTCTTTTGTTTTTGCGAAGTCATCGAAATATCGCTTCTTCACATCTTCACAAGCTAATATCTCGTTGCCTTCATGTTTTTTCAGTACATTCCAGTATAAGCTTCCTATTTCCCAATCCTCTATCATTAAAGTACTTACTATTCCAGCATCATCCTGAAATCTAAATGAAAATTTATAAGGCACTTTATTAACCACTTCAAATTCCTGAATATCGTTTTCATCTTCGTTATAGAATAAATTACCTTGAGCCTTCAATGAGTTAAGAGCAACCAACTTGTTTTTATCCCACTCGGAAGTAACACGCTCATAAATAAAGGAAATAATTTTAGTAGGTTTAAAAATTGCAAGAGAGGTACAAATTGTCTTATTTTTTGCTTCAGCTATTAGTACAGCTAAATTATTATAAATCTTAGCTTTATGAAGAATTGCCTCTCTTCTAAGAAGCCAAGTATTGCCGTCTGTTTCAATATGTCCGACTGTGTCAATCTCTTGTAGATTAGCAGGGCGATATGATTCCTTTCTAAAGTCTTTAGAATTCTTTATCAAATCAAGCTCTACCCAATCATATTTATGAAAGCGATTTTTATAGTCCAGTTGCCGGAAGGGAATAGGATAAATTCTTATCCATTTTCCTTCTTCCGTAATTCCTGCCGTACAAACTGTTTCTCCATATTTTTTTGAGATAGCAGGGTATGCTTTTACTGTGATGAGAATTTTCATCCTTACTGCTGTATTCATAGATAGTTAAAGATGGATGATAAAAATATTTGACTCTTTAAACGATTTTTTTAAGGTATTAGCAAGTGAATTCCTATGGCAACATACAGCTTCTTTTTCAAAACAAGTTAAGGCAATTCGCTTTGAAATCTGAAATTCCTCATATACTGCATAAACCGCTGTTTTCTTATTAGGTAAGGTATTATCTCGGTAGTCTTCAAACAATACTTCGTAATCGTTCATACTGTTCAACTCTTGCCGCTTCTGCGACTCGATTCCAAGCTCAGGAAAATGCTTGTAGCGAATTCCTACTCCTTCGACAATCGTCTTCAGTTGATTCTTGGAGAAGCCATATTTCATACTGATAGGATTTTTTCTAACGTCGCAAAGCAATTTAACATCTTGTTGAATCAAAAGATTAACATACTGTTCAATGGATTTTCCTTCGTATCCTATCGTAAAAAGAGTACAATCATTATTAATGGGCTTGTTTTGTTGAACTTTATCATATTGCTCAGTATCGAGTATCCGACCTGCTATCTCACTATTAATCGCATAATATGGATATTGTTCATACACATAACGAACCAAATCTTCTCCTCGGAGATGATTGAATTCCCTATATAACCATAGTAGTATTGAAGTATCAGGTGACGTAAGCTGCTTACTATAGTTAACATCATCAATAACTTCCCATTGATTATGATTCTGCGCCACCTTGCCGTATTTGGTTAAAGTGGACATATCTTGATTTGCTTGCCACGAAAAGCACCCAAATTTATACGGGACAAAATGATACGTCGGTTCAGCTTGCTTCTGACTAAATAAAAATAACAGCTTCTGAAAATCCATTTTTGATAAATTTCCGCCAAACTGTTGGAGAAGGGCTAATTCAATTTTTCTGCGATAATACATTGTATTGTAGATAAGTTAGATAATCACCAAATCTATTCCATGCTCTTTAAGCTCCAATTGAACATTCGTCAATTCCATGTCACTCTGAAAACAGGAATTGAGAAATACTACCCTCTCCGGCTTCGATTGCACGATCTCGTCTTTCATACTGGACTCGTATCGCACAAAACAGAACCATAACGCTTTCTGCGTTTTGAAAAAGCCGTTTTCCTCTTTATAGCCAATATTCAGCCCTAAGCCGCTTTTGAGGCATAGCTCTGTGAACATTCTCTCGTGCTCAGTGCCTTCGATTTCCGATTGTTGAAAGGCATTTAATTGATTGGCAATTGCTTCCTTGCCTTGCACATCCGTACGCCAAATCTTGAAATTGCTCTCTGTAAGCGAATAGGCGGCAAAGGATAATGGTTGTTGTGCAGTAGTATCTTCAGTGAACATTTCTCCGGCTTGCTTCTCGGCTTTTTCGGTTCGTGCTTTGGTAAGCTTCTCTATTACCTTGGTAATACGTGCCTTGGTGATTTCGGAAATAGTAGTATAGCCCGCCTTGAACGCTTCACTGTTCTCGTCTGTCTGTTCCGGCATTTGAACGCAGATAAATCGCCTGTTACCGCCGTCCTCTTCGTTGAGCTCCAATACTGCATGCGCTGTAGTTCCGCTTCCTGAGAAGAAGTCTAGTACTACATCTTCATCATCAGTACCGACGCTAATAAATCGCTTAACTAAATCAATCGGTTTTGGAAACGAAAAAATTTTAGAGCCAAATATCTCTTCTACCTCTCCGGTGCCGCGTCGGCTTGAAACATCTTTATCAATTAATAGAGACCTTATTACTTTTCCTGTTAATCTAGTTTTTTGAACAATCCTATATTCGTCAGATTCTGTTTTATAACCAACAATTTCTGTATTTAAATTCTTCCGCGCTTTATCTTTTCCCCATCTCCATACACGTTGTATCCCATCTTTTTTGGATACGACAGGGTATACTGGTATCCATCCATCTTTAGGCTCTAAGCCGATTTCATAGAATTCAGGGGTTAAATGATTTTCAGGATTGAGATAGAATGGATAGAATAAGTTAGGTCTTGTATTAGGATTAAAAGCAACATTCCCATTATAAAGTGGATATAGATTAAATGGACTAACGTCATCTACATATTTAAACTCTTTATTTATCTCTTGGAGTTGATTCGCTGTCATTTTATCAGAGTTTTTTGAATAGAATAATGCATACTCATGCATTTTACCCATAGGACCATAATCAATTGCACTGGGAGAAGCATTGACTACAAACATTCCTATGAAATTCTCCTCACCAAACACCTCATCACACAGCAATTTCAAATTACTTGCTTCATTATCATCAATCGAGATGAAAATAACGCCATCTTCACTTAAAAGATTACGGCTTAGGTACAGGCGGGGAAACATCATCGAGAGCCACACGGAGTGAAATTGTCCGTTCTCTTTGGTATTCTTTTTCCAGAGGTCTTGTTTATTCAGGTAGCCGTTTTCGTCTGTTATACCTGTGCGCTTGTTGTACTCTTCTTGCCGCTCGGTATAGTCGTCGGGATAGACAAAGCTATCGTTGCCGGTGTTGTACGGAGGGTCGATATAGATCATTTTTACTTTCCCGAAGAGCGATTTTTGCAAGACGCGTAGAACTTCTAAGTTCTCACCTTCTATGAAGATATTAGGAGCATTGTCAAAGTCGATACTGCTTTTTCTGTCGGGTATGAGTGTCGCGGTTGTCTGCATTTGAACTGCCTTCCGTGCTTCACTTTTACCAGCCCACGAGAGCTCATAATGCTCACCTTTGGCAAATAAATCTTCTCCCAATGCTTGTTTCAGTCGTTGGAAGTCAATCTTATCCTCTGAAAATACTTCAGGGAATAGTTCGCGGAGTTGAGCGAGCTTTTCGGCTACTATATCAGTACTTTTGCCGTCCATATATTCTAATGATTAGGTTCAAAAAATGCAATTTTTAATAGGGAAGAGGAGAGGGGATTAAGACTTCCCGGAAAGCGACGGTAAGCTGTCCACAGCCGCTTTTTTAGTACTTGCGAGCATATTTGCATATACTTGGGTCGTTTCAAGCCGTGAGTGTCCGAGTAATTTACTCACCGTGTATATGGGTACATTATTCGTAAGAGCCAATGTAGCGAACGTATGCCTTGCACAGTGGAAGGTTATTGTTTTATTGATTCTTGCGCTAGCCATCCATACTTTCAATACCATAGATAAATGACTGTCCGACGGCATGGTAAAGACAAGATCATCGGGCTTGCCTCGTGTGCCAAGGAGCGTAATCGCTTCCTGATGTAGGGGAATATAGAGTGCTTCTTTAGTTTTGCCTTGAATGAGTTCTATACTATTATCATCTTGAATATTCCTCCATACAAGGGAGCGTATATCACCAAGGCGTAAGCCACAATAGCAACTAAAGAGAAAGGCGCGTTTGACATCGGGGTCGATGCAGTCAGTTTGTGAAAGGCGTTGCATTTCTTCAAACGTGAGGAAGTTACGTTTAGCATCTTTGGCTTTGATGGTATCCACTTTATCGGCAGGATTGGTCGTAATGATATCATCTTTAACGGCTTGCTTCAATACATGTACGATACAAGCTAAGAAGTTCCGGGCAGTATTCGGATTGAGATCAGCCACTAAGTACGCTTTAAATTCCTCTAACCAAGACGGTGTAATGTCTTGAAATTTAAGCACATCACCACGAATGAAATTTTTGAGATGGTAGAGTGTCGTGCGCCATGTACCCAAGCTTTGGCTCTTACGTTCCCGTACTTTCTCGAAGTAGAGGATAAAGTTAGCTTCACCGTTGTTTTGGGTCTTGAAACCAAACTCACCGTTTTTTAGCTCAAGCTCTCTTTTAGCTCGAATGGAATTAGCAAGAGCGAGAATTTCCTTGTCCTGCTTTCTATCGCCCGTGAGCTTTAAATCAAGAAACTCATAGTGGCGTTTTCCCTTGTGGTAAATATCTAAATACAATGATATTGTACCGCTCTTATTTGTCTTTTCGCGTACTTTGATGCTCATGGAAAGTTCCTTTGGTAATTGTAGTACCGGACAAGTACAGAACACATGTATGTTCTAAGCGCAAACTTACCACAAATTTCCACGAGTAACAAATCTACAGTAACAAATTTTCTTTCAGGTAACCGACGGGTAACAAAAAATGATGAAAACAAGAGCGAAAGAACAAACAAGTATAAAATAAAAAAGCGGCTCGAAAGCCGCTTTGTATATACACTTACTTATCTTTTCTTTAGTTTTTCTTTACTTGTTATTTTCAAGTAATAAATTAATCCATGATTTTTCTCAGGAAGGCCGGCTTTTCGATGGCGGCTTCTTTGGCGGTATCGCGGGGAATCGATATTATTCCCGGTGGATTAGTAAATCCGGTCGCGCCGACGGAGAGATCATTGAGAGAATTAATGCGGATGGAGCCCGGTGTATTCGAGCGCCGGAAGGCGGCAGGCGTATCGAGCTCTTGTAATTCGCGAACGCCGCTTGGGCTCGAATTTGGAATAGCATATTGTCGTTCGCGGTTATTCACCGGTATCGACGGACGACTCATTCCGTTACCATTCGACGGCGAGACGGAGCGGATATTTGGCTGCGGCTGCGGTTGTGTCGGGGGTGGTACCGGAGCAGACGCTGCTTTTTCCTGTACTTTTGCTGTTTCCTGATATTTGAATCCGGTGGCAACGACGGTGAGCATGAGTTTATCGCCCATTGCTTCATCGGTCACGATACCGAAAATTAAATTCACATCATCACCGGCTGCTTCTTCGATAATTTTGACGGCATCCTGCACTTCAAACATCGCTAAGTCTGAGCTTCCGCAGACATTAACAAGTACGCCCTGTGCGCCTGAAATTGAAATTCCTTCGAGCAGGGGAGAGTTGAGTGCATTTTGGGCAGCTTCAATTGCGCGATGCTCACCGCTTGCGACGCCGATACCCATGAGTGCGTCACCCATGTCTTTCATAATCGTGCGAACGTCGGCAAAGTCCACGTTCACATCACCGGTATGAGAAATCAAATCTGCGATACCGCGTGTCGCATTATAGAGCACATCATCAACCCGCTGAAACGCATCCTTGAAGGTCGTTTGGCGGCTGATGATATTCATAAGCTTTTGATTGGGAATAGTGATAAGCGCATCGACATGCTTGCGGAGCTCATTGATTCCACCTTCTGCCTCGGTCGAGCGCTTCCGTGCTTCCCAGTCGAAGGGCTTGGTCACAATACCGATGACTAATGCTCCAAGCTCACGTGCAACTCTCGCCACAACGGGAGCTCCACCTGTGCCTGTGCCGCCACCCATACCTGCGGTGACAAACACCATATCGCTACCGTGTAATGCCTCGCGAATTTCGTCCATGTCTTCTTCTGCAGAGCGCTGACCGATTTCAGGGCGTGCTCCGGCTCCGAGACCACGGGTTGTTTCCTTGCCGAGCTGAATTTTATGAGGTGCTTGATTACGGGCCAAGTCTTGAGCGTCGGTATTGGCTGCAACAAAATCGACACCGCTTAAGCCACGTTGAATCATGCTGTTAATAGCGTTGCCGCCTCCACCGCCAACGCCTATGACGCGAATTTTCGCGCCCTGATGTATTGTATCAACTTCTATAGGCACGTTTCCCCCCACCTAAAAAATATGAAACCGATAAGTTCATTATGTTTAAAAATTAAATTATAAGACAAATTAAAATACCACTAATTTCTCCAAAAAAAAATTAGTTTTTCTCAAATATTACAAATCCTCGAAAAAAGACTTTACTTTCCGGAAAAGGGACGGTTTCTTCACCGCTACGTCCTCGCGGTCATCCTCCGAAACGATGCTGCGTGCCCGTAATCCTTGCATGACAAGACCTACTGCCGTCGAGAACATGGGGCTCTCGACTTCGGGAGCGAGGCCACCGTAGCCAATCGTCGAAGGAATACCAATCTTGACCGGTCGCCCGATGACACGTTGGGCTAATTCTTCCGTGCCCCGGAGGAGAGCTGAGCCGCCGGTCACGATGACACCGGCGGATAGGCGATCGGCATAGCCGGATTTCCGGATTTCCGCATGCGCAAATTCAAAAATTTCTTCCATGCGCGGCTCGATAATCTGGCAGAGTAAACTCTTCGTCACTTCGAGTGGCTTGCGTCCGCCGATGCCGGGTATCATAAACACTTCATCGCGCATGATACTTTCCTGATGAGCATGCCCGTATTCGCGCTTGATGCGCTCGGCTTGATTCTGCAATATTCCCAATACCTTACAAATATCATCCGTTACCTGATGACCGGCAATGGCAAAGACTGCCGTATGGCGGATAATTCCTTCGACAAAGACTGCTACATCCGTCGTACCGCCACCGATATCGATGAGCGCGACGCCAACTTCTTTTTCATCATTATCGAGCACGGCATTGCTGCTTGCAAGCGGCTCTAGCACAATGTCGCTCACCGTGAGTCCTGCCCGCTCGACGCAGCGGAAGATATTCTGCATTGCCGTAAAGAGGGAGGTCACGATATGAACATTTGCCTCCATGCGGATACCGCTCATACCGATTGGATCGGTAATGCCGTCTTGCCCGTCGATGATATAATCCTGTGGAATCACATGGAGTATGCGCCGGTCCGAAGGGATCGCAATCTTGCGCGCTTCGTCCAAGAGTCGCTGTACATCCGCATGAGAAATTTCTTTGGTAGGATTTGAAATGGAGATAATGCTTCGGGTAGGGAGGGATTGAATATGATCACCGGCAATACCGACGACCACATCTTTGATTTTTATACCGGCCTGCTGCTCGGCCTGCTCTACTGCCTGACGGATAGAGTTCACCGTTTTTTCAATATGAACGACCACCCCGCGACGAAGGCCCTCGCTGTCGGCAAGACCAATTCCTAAAATATTCAAAGTCTGCCGTGATGAATCGGTCGAGACGACAAGCACACATACTTTCGATGTGCCAATGTCCAATCCAACGATAATATCATCTGTACTTTTGCTCAAATCCTGATTCATAACGTTGTGTAATTACCTGCTGTTACTTGCTACTGTTTTTTTCTTTACCACGAGCTGATCCGTCCATCGGAGGTCGATATACTCGATTGAATTTTTGGGAAGCTTGGGCAGTTCTTTGGTTAGAAAAGAATATAAATTGGAAAATTTTTCCTTCGCCCGCTCCGCTTTTCCGACCGGCACCAAAAATCCTGCATCTGCCGAGCGAAGAGTAAAGGAACCGTGGTGCGCATCATATACAATCTCTGAAATCTGCTGATAGACTTCTCCATGCTCAGCCTGCTGTAACTCATTGAGTAATCTGACCAAGCCGTCAAGTGCAGAACTGTCTATTTTGCCGACGGTCTCAATTCCGTGGACGATCGGAACATCGGATACTATCGAAAACAACCGGTACGGTAAAATTTTACCTTCTCTGTCGATATATTGCAAGTCCCCGGCCGATGACTTCACTGCGGCAATCGGGAAGCGCTCATCGACTGCTATCGTTATTAATCCGTTGTCGCCATGAGCGACGGTGACCGACCGGATAAACGGATGCTTGCGGATATTCTGCCGAATTTCAGCAAGCTCAATATCTTTTAAAAATGGATGATCGGATGTGTCAAGTCCCGAAATATCAAGTATTTCCTGCTTTGAAAGGGCGGTAGTGCCCGTGATCCTGACCTCCTGTAATCGCTGCTTTGACTTCCACATCACTGCCAGTGCAAAAACACCGCCGATGATAATCAAAATAGTCAAGAGCTGGCTATAGAGCGAATAGCGCTTGTTTTTTTCAATATTGTGGAGTCGTAACTGCTTGTCTGCCATTTACTTGTTCTCTCATTTCGTTTCAGCGTGCGCTCAAGAGGCTCTGAATTTATGCCCGCCGCACAAGCTCCCGAATATCGTCGGGAGAAAGGCGATACCAGCGCGCAAAAACCGAACGGTCATGATCAAAATCCGAGTGCGAAACTTGAGGGATGTGCAGATTTTTTGATGCTGCTCAAAAAATTCTCTGCAAAACTAAAACGATAAAAGGGAAAAGACAAACAAAATTTCACTTTAAGCAATAATTTTTATTTCCTTAAATTTCAAAGCGGAAAAAACTTTCTTATTTGGCGAATTTTCACTATAAAACCGCTACTGAAATCACATGCCTTTCCGTCCGTATTTTTCCCTATTTTTGCCTCAGAATAAACGGTCAATTCCCGGTATATATGCCCGGAATATGACCATGGAACAGATGATACATTACAAGCACACATCCCATGAAATATCTGCAACTTGTTTCTATTACTAAAGAATATGACAATGCCTCTCTTGCCGTCCGTGATGTATCTCTTGAGGTTGACGAGGGAGAATTTCTGGTGCTTGTCGGTCCGTCTGGCTGCGGTAAAAGTACTCTCCTGAGAATGATTGCCGGACTTGAGTCGATCACCAGCGGAGATTTATTATTCAGCGGCCGTCGGATGAATGATATTCAGCCCGCCGACCGGGACGTGGGGATGGTGTTTCAAAATTACGCACTCTATCCTCATCTGAGCGTCGAAGAGAATATCGGATTCCCTCTTTCTATCCGACGCGAACCCAAGCAGGATATCAAGCGCAGGGTACAGGAAACAGCAGATATGATCGGGCTCGGACACCTCCTCGGCCGCAAGCCCAAGGAGCTCTCCGGCGGTCAGCGTCAGCGTGTCGCCCTCGGTCGGGCGATCATCCGCCGGCCGCGCCTCTTCCTCTTTGATGAACCGCTGTCTAACCTCGACGCACAGCTACGGGTGCAAATGCGCTCGGAGATTATTGCCCTGCAGCGAACGTTAGGCGTGACGGCCGTGTATGTCACACACGACCAAACGGAAGCCATGACCATGGGCGACCGTATCGCCGTGCTCAAGCAGGGCGTCGTCCAGCAAATTGCTACCCCGCACGAAATCTATCATTCCCCGGCCAATGACTTTGTGGCATCGTTCATCGGTAGCCCGCAGATAAATTTATTTGCTGGGAAAATGCTTGAAAATGATGGATTGCAATTTATTGAAAATAATAATGGTTGCGTGATGTCACTTGAAGGCAAATTCGCCTTTTCGCCCGGCATTGAATGTTCCCTGGGTATCCGGCCTGAACATCTGATTATCCATCATCATTTTCCCGCCGATGCTCAGCTGTGTACATTCGAAGCAGAGGTGCGCTCGGTGGAGTTTATCGGGCATGAGACACTCCTGTATTTTGAGACAGCCGGCACATTGAAATGCTGCCGTACGAGTGCAGCAGCCACCGTCAAAGCCGGAGACAGGGTGCGCTTTGGATTTTCTGCCACGCATGTCCTGACTTTCGACCCTCAGGGGAATCGTCGGTAATTCTGATGAGAAATGCCTGCCCGACACACAGTGTGTAGCTACCCCGGTGAGCTCTGCGGAATAGTTCCGTCTGCATCGGTGCCTTCCCAAAGCCGTAGCTATGAAATTTCGACCTGAGAGCGCTCATGAAATCCTGATTTTGTAATTTTGCGGCGGAGAACAATTCATTCTAACATTACGATAGTGAAAATTATGCATGATATTCAAGAGTATAGTAGAAACAACAACGAGCGATTTCTCAGCGAACTCGCTGATTTACTTCGGATTCCATCCGTTTCGACGGCGCCGGAGCATGCAGGGGATGTAGCTGCTTGCGCCGATTTTGTAGCGCAGCATATCCGTGCGATTGGAATTACTGACGTCACGGTCTATCCGACAGCCGGCCATCCGATCGTTTATGCGGAATACAAGACCAAGCGGGAAAACGCGCCAACTGTTCTCTTCTACGGTCATTACGACGTTCAGCCGGTCGATCCGCTGAATTTATGGACGAATCCTCCCTTCGAGCCGACCTTCCGCGACGGCAAGGTCTTCGCCCGGGGAGCGACAGATGACAAAGGGCAAATCTTCCTGCATATTAAGGCGCTTGAGTCATATCTCAATGTCCGGGGTGAGCTCCCCGTGAATGTGAAATTACTCCTGGAAGGCGAGGAAGAAATCGGCAGTATTCATCTTGAAGAATTTATCCGTACGCACCGCGAATTGCTGCGATGTGATACGGTGGTCGTGTCCGACACACCGATTTATGCTCCGGGCGTTCCTTCGTTAGTCTATGGTTTACGGGGACTTTGCTATATGGAAGTGACCGTGACCGGGCCGAATCGTGACCTTCATTCCGGGAGCTTTGGCGGTGCTGTGGCCAATCCGATTAATGCATTATGCGACATAATTTCAACGCTCAAAGATGGCTATGGCCGGATTACCATCCCGGGATTTTATGATGATGTGCTTGCGCTGACTGCCGACGAGCGTGCCGATTACGCTGCTTTACCGTTCGATGAAGAGGCCTACCGCAATGAAATTAATGTTCCGTTTACCTTCGGCGAATTCGGCTATTCTACCCTCGAACGGGTATCCGGACGTCCGACACTGGATGTCAACGGTATTATCGGCGGCTTTACGGGTGTCGGCGCCAAGACCGTACTGCCGTCAGTAGCCAAAGCTAAAATTTCCATGCGCTTAGTGCCAAATCAGCAAGCCGATGACATTGCCCGTAAATTTGAAGATTATTTCAGAAAAATTGCTCCGCCAACGGTGCGTGTGGAGGTCGAGCATCATCATGGTGCCAATCCCGTGCTCACACCTCGTGACTCAATGGGCATGAACGCTGCTCGTACAGCTCTTGAATTTGCCTATGGCAAGAAGGCAGTCCTCACACGTGAGGGCGGATCAATACCGGTGTGCCTGCTCTTTGATACGATTCTACAGGCTCCGACCGTGCTGATGGGATTCGGGCTGTCAACGGAGAATGCGCATTCTCCGGACGAACATTTCCTGATCGAGAATTTTGAAAAGGGAATCCTTGCTACTGCCGCATTTTATGAAGAAATGGGCAAGCAAACTGTTTAATTTACTGACGTTACGGCGGCGTTCCTCTTCGTGGTGTGTGCCCCGTGTATTACTACGATACGATCGTGAGCGGATAGGTGATACTTATATACTCTCTACTTGCAACAATTGAATCATTGCTTATCCATTTCGGACCTAATTGTTTTGTACCGGACTCATATCGTTACGGAATAGAATACACCGTGCCATCCCGGGTGGTACGCCGCTTTTATTTATATGAGAATTGCCTACGTATCGACATTTGACGCACGTCTGACCGGAAGCTGGTCGGGTCTCGGTTATTATATTGCCAAGTCTCTTGAAAAGCAAGGCGCTACGATAGAATATGTGGGGCCGCTGGCCGAGAAAAATGCGTTGTACTACAAGGGCAAGCAATTCTTTTACCGGGAAATTCTCAAGAAACGTCACATACGGCAGGCCGAGCCGGCGATACTTCAGCATAATGCCCGGCAGATTTCCCGGCAAGTAGAGGATATCAATCCGGACCTTGTGCTTGGAATCTGGTCCTACCCGATTGCTTTTCTTACCTGTAAGCAACCCCTTGCATTTATTGCCGATGCTACATTTCCTGTCATCAAAGACTTCTACCACGATTATACCAATCTCAGCCGGCAGACTATCCGGAATGTACTTGCTATGGAGCAATCAGCGCTCGAGCGCTGTGCTGCCGCGCTGTATAGCTCAGAATGGGCAGCGCAGAGTGCAATAACTGATTACAACACCCCACCCGAAAAAGTACATGTCGTACCCTACGGGGCCAATATAGAGGATTCACGGAGCCAGGAGGATATTGAACGGCTGCTTGCGCGGAGGAGTGCGCCACTGAAATTACTGTTTGTCGGGGTCGATTGGTATCGTAAAGGCGGCGATGTGGCACTTGAAGTCACGAGGATACTCCATGAACGCGGTATCGCGACCGAGCTGCATATCGTCGGCTGCACGCCACCGGTGGAAAAGCTGCCGCACTACGTGAAATTGCATGGTTTTTTGAAAAAATCACGCCCGGACGATGTTCAAAAATTGCAGAGATTGTTTGAAGAATCTCATTTCCTGATCCTACCCTCACAGGCCGACTGTACGCCGGTGGTCTTTTCGGAGTCAAATTCATTCGGCATGCCGTGTATCAGTACCCGGGTCGGGGGAATATCGTCAGTCATCCGGAATACCGTCAACGGGCATATTTTCGGGCTCTCTGAGCCGGCCGAACGCTATGCAGATTATATTGCATCGGTATATACGGACGGGCAGGCATATCTGCAGCTTGCGAGGTCTTCGTATGCCGAATATCGTCAGCGTTTGAATTGGGAGGTCGTCGGCAGACAGATGATGGAGATTTTCCGGTCCGTGCTGTGAGATCTATCCGGTGAATTGAACGCATGCACCTGCTGCATGCACATGATGGGTGGATGTTTGGTCAATTCTAAAAAAAACACGATTTTAGCAGAATAATTCTTCCCCTACTTATTCCCAACTTTTCTGTACGGAGATTGATTGAGTTTAATTTCTACAATACGTTCTCTAAATTCTTTCATCCAACATCTCCAAGGTATTATGAAAAATCTTGCATATCTTGTCCTGCTTGTCGTAATGGTCGTGCCACTGACGGCTCAGATACGGCTTGACAACTGGAAAACCCATACTTCGATGTACACTGTCAATGCGACAACGACTGACGGAAACGGGAATATTTGGTCGGCAACCTCGGGTGGCGTTTTCCGGTATTCTCTTGTATCAAAAGAAATACAGGAGTTCCGGAATATTGATGCACTTCTGAGCTTAAGCAACACGGCAATCGGCTATAACGCCAAGAATAAATCGATGTATGTTGGTTCTGATGACGGGGTTATTGATGTAATCGACTCACAGCTCCAATTCCGACATATTACGGATATTCGCAATCAGGCTACGCTAACCAAGCGACGTATCAACGACTTTCTCTTTATGGATTCGACTGTCTATGTGGCTGGTGATTTTGGTATTATAAGTTTTGATTTGCGCGATGCACCCGGCGATGATATCCGGAAGCTGGGTTCGTTTCAGCCCAATACTCCCGTCCTGAAGCTTGCCGTCCTCAACGATACACTCTGGGCAATTACACCTACAGGGCTGGCGGGTGCTCCACTCGCGGCGACTTCATTGCGTAACCCACAGGTATGGAATACATTTACGGCCGCAAATGGGTTGCTCGAAAACGGTTGCCTCGGTCTTGCCGTGGTACGCGGGAAATTATACATTGCCCATTCGACCGGGATTGTCTGCTATGATAAAGGCATATTTACCCCGGTTATCAAAGACCTGAAAGACTTTGGGATAATACGATCGTTCGGCGCATCGGCCGACTCATTGTATTATGTCGATATTTTTTCACTGTTTTCTATCGATACCGACGGCAACAGGGCGAAGCTCAACACCAATCCGCAGCCCGAATTTTCGGGTATCTCGGTCACGGCAGACGGTACGCTGTTCACACGTTTTCCTTCCAATGGAATGGCAGTCGTACGGAACGGTATCACGGAGGTAATCAAGCTCAATACACCGTATTCGAATTTGTTTTTAAGTCTGACAGTCGATACTAAAGGTGCGCTCTGGAGTGCGACGGATGCTGAACGGAGCGGTGGATTTACACAGTATGCCAATGGTTCGTTTACAAATTACATTATCGAAAATTATCCGCAATTGGTGACGAACGGATACTTCAAAATCAGTGCTCTGCCCGACGGCAGTGTATGGGCAGGAAATTGGGGAGCAGGAATTGCAAAAATTGAAAATGATACGGCTATTACAGTGTATAATACGACCAATTCAGAACTCAAGCCGATTGCCGCAGACATCTCCGGCAAATATGTGCTCGCCGGAGAGGCAGCGGCCGACCGGAAGGGGAATGTCTGGATTACGAATTTTAAAAATGATAATCCCGGCCCGGTGATTGTCGTAAAAACAACGACCAATCAGTGGTACGGCTACACAAGCGGCTTGATCGACAAGCACAGCTATCCGTCGATTGTTATCGATAATTCAGGCACGAAATGGCTGGGGAGTTATGATGGCGACGGACTGGTGTATTTCAATGAAAAATCAACGTTTAGCGATCAAAGTGACGATGTATGGGGTCGCCTGACCTCGTCGAATTCATCGCTGAGCAGCAATATAATCAATGGACTGGCAATCGATAAAAACGGTGCATTATGGATCGCAACGTCCGAAGGTGTGTGTGTCATGTATGCGCCAAGCGGTGCCTTACGCGGTACGAATCCGTCGGTTCAGAAGCTATCGGCACTTTCGACCGAAGTGATAAATGATATCACGGTCGATGCCCTCAATCAAAAATGGGTAGCTACCAATACAGGTGTGTATATTTTAAATGAGGACGGAACGGCGGCGCTGGGCAGTATTTCCACCAAAAACAGTCCGCTTGTCAGCGATCAGGTACGCTCTCTGGTGCTGGATGATGCCTCTGGGATTGCCTATTTAGGTACTGCCGATGGGCTTAGTGAAGTTCGAACCTTATCCGTCCGCCCCCGGGATGAATACTCGGTCGAGTGTTATCCACAGCCATTTAATCCGGCGCGGGATGGTGAATTAGTTATTGAAGGGCTTGCCGCCGAGAGCTCAATTCGTATTCTCACTGTGGACGGGCAGCTCATTCGTGCGCTTGATACCAAGAGCCGCAAAACTATCTGGGATGGTCGTACAGAGACAGGGGAGCTGGCGCCGACGGGCGTGTATCTGGTACGGGTCAATTCCATGCTGGATACTTCATCCTCCGCGGTAGCAAAGATTGCTGTCGTTCGGCCATAATTATAGTACTTACTTTCTTTACAAAGGGAACCACAGCATGCCGCGTGCATTAATAACCGGTATTACCGGACAAGACGGCTCTTATTTAGCCGAATTCCTGCTGGCCAAGGGATATGAAGTGCACGGGATTATCCGTCGTGCGAGCACGTTCAACACCCATCGCATCGATCATATTTATATCGATCCGCATGAGTCGAATGCGCGCCTGTTGCTGCATTACGGTGATCTCTCCGACCCGGGGATACTCACCGAACTCATGTACACTATCGCACCGGATGAGATATACCACCTTGCCGCCCAAAGCCATGTTCGTGTGTCGTTCGACATGCCGGAATATACCGGCAATATCACCGGTCTTGGCACGACCCGGATTCTGGAAGCCATGCGCAGAAGCGGCACACCATCGCGATTTTACCAGGCATCGTCGTCCGAGATGTTCGGCTCGGCACTCCCGCCGCAGTCCGAGACGACGATTTTCCAGCCGCAAAGCCCCTACGCCGCTGCCAAGCTTTATGCTTACTGGCTCACCGTCAATTACCGCGAAGCATATAATATTTATGGTTGCAACGGGATATTATTTAATCATGAAAGCCCGCGAAGGGGTGAGATATTTGTGACCAGGAAAATTACCCGTGCCGTTGCTTTTATTCTAGCCGGTAAACAGCAGAAGCTCTTTATGGGCAATCTCGACGCCAAGCGTGACTGGGGTTTTGCGCCCGAATATGTGGAAATGATGCACCTGATGCTCCAGCAGGAGACACCCGATGATTATGTCGTCGGGACAGGCGAAAGCTATTCTGTGAGGGAATTTATCAATGCTGCTTTTGGATATGCCGGCGTGGAAATCGAATGGACAGGTGAGGGAATCGATACAAAAGGCAGCGTCAAAAGCTGCGCATCCCGCTGGAGTGACCGCCTCGCACCGGGTGATGTGCTCATTGAAATTGACCCACGGTATTTCCGACCGACAGAGGTGGATTATCTCAAGGCCGATATCACTAAAGCACGAAAGCAGCTTGGCTGGGAGCCACGGGTGACATTCGAGGAATTAGTCCGGGTGATGATCGATTACGACCTCTTACAGGTAGGAATCCTCCCGCCCAAAAAAGGAATCGAAGCCGTCAAAGCCAAGGGGTTCGGCTGGACAAACCATGAGTTTTCACTCGTTGAGGCACTGAAAAATGACATTGGATAATACCGCCGGAGCGACGACTGCAAAAATTTATATCGCCGGGCATACCGGTATGGTGGGGTCGGCAATTCTCCGCACACTTCGGGACCGCGGCTACAAGAATTTTATTCTCAAATCAAGTAAAGAACTCGATCTGCGGCGGCAAGCCGATGTCGAGAATTTCTTCGAGAGCGAGCGACCCGAGTATGTCTTTCTCGCAGCAGCAAAAGTAGGAGGAATAATTGCCAATAATACCTACAAAGCAGAGTTTATTTATGATAACATGGCAATCGCCATGAATGTGATTCATGCAGCGTACCGCTTTGGCGTTAAGAAGGTACTAAACCTGGGGTCGTCATGCATCTACCCCAAATTCGCACCTCAGCCGATGAAAGAGTCTGATCTTCTGACCGGCGTGCTGGAGCCGACGAACGAACCCTATGCAATCGCCAAAATAGCTGCCATAAAGCTCTGTCGGTATTATAATGAACAATTCTCGACGAATTTTATGTCTGTCATGCCAACCAATCTTTATGGCGATAATGACAATTTTAATCTCGAGACTTCGCATGTTCTGCCGGCACTTATACGAAAAATGATTCTTGCCAAGGCATTGAAGGACAATGACTTCGATTTTATCGAGGCCGATGTGGCGCGCTATAGTCTTGGCGGCAGACTCGCGAATATGATCGAACCGAAAAATATACATTCAATTTTTCAAACGCTCGGAGAAATTGGCATTGCGCAGACTCAGGTTTCGATTTGGGGCAGCGGGATGGTGAGCAGGGAATTCCTGCATGCCGATGATGTAGCCCGCGCTTGTGTCTATCTGATGGAGCGCTATTCAGCGGCCGAGATTGGTGAATTTGTGAATGTAGGCACCGGGCAAGATCTTACGATAAAAGAGCTTGCAGAGCTTGTTAAGAAAATCGTCGGATACAAAGGCAAGCTCGTCTTTGACGCTTCTAAGCCCGACGGCACACCGCGTAAGCTGCTTGATGTATCGCGCCTGCAGTCATTAGGCTGGCAACCGACCATTGCTCTTGAGGATGGAATCAGGAAAATTGTGCAACAGTACCGAACGTTATGAAGCCGATAGTAATCATGGGGGCCGGTGGATTCGCGCGTGAGCTGATGGCTCTGCTGGAGACCATCGGGGAATGGAACATCGTCGGATTTGTTCGCTCTGATGCTGGTGGGGACAGAACGCAGCTGCACGGCTATACAAATTACCCGAATATTGACTCCCTGAGAGGAGATTATCCCGGTCTGGAGAATCTCCGGTATTGTTTAGGCGCCGGAGCACCTGCCGTCAAAAGGGCTATGGATGACGAGGCACGGCGTGCAGGTCTCAAGCCGGCTCCGCCAATTATCCACCCTACCGTGAAGCTGCACCGTTCGGTGCAATTGTCTGATAATGTAGTGTTGTGCGAGGGAACTTCATTGACGGTGGATATTCGGATCGGCTATGGTACGATGCTCAATCTTCATTGTACGGTAGGGCATGATACGACGATAGGTGCGTTTTGTACCTGTAGTCCGGGCGTGCATCTTTCCGGCAATGTACACGTGGCCGATGACGTGGAATGCGGCACGAATTCATCGGTCATACCCTATGTGTCTCTTGGAGAACGGTCTGTATTGGGGGCCGGAGCCGTTGCCGTACAACCGATCCCGGCAGGAACAGTTGCAGTAGGAATTCCGGCAAAGCCGATACGATAATTGTCTGTTGAATTAATGAGGGTAGAAGTATGAAAACATGGTACCTGTGTGTAGCGATGGTGGTAGTATTGAGCAGCAGTTTCGCACAAGCTCAGCAAATATTTAATCCCGGAGATTTGACGAACCGCAGGTTAGGACTCTTGAACGATGCAAGCGCGGTCGGATGGAATCCTGCCCTGTTGGGGATTAAAGATAAGTTTGACATGGTCATTGGTACTTCGCTGACTCCGTCGTTAGGGCTGACCGGGTTCTACGGGGCATTCCTGAAAACATGGAAAATTGGCCTCGGGTATGTACCCAAGAATGACAGTCTTTCTCCGCAGAATATCTATTTGGGTTTCGGCTTTCCGTTCATCGAGGATTATTTGTGGCTTGGAGCATCAGTGCGCAATACGGAATTCTCCCTCACCGGAATGAGATACGGAATTTCGGGAATTTACAGTATTCGTCCGAATTTATTGGTCTCGGCAGGTCTTGGTACGGTTAATACCGACCCCTCCAACAAGCTATCATATGACATCAGTGCGAGCTATGCTTTACTGCATTGGTTCACCGTTCATGCTGCTACTTCGTATTCACCAAGCGATATTTTCGCCGGCCATGCGACGTCAACGGCGATTGGCGGCGACATTGGAATCTTTGAAAATGATATGCTGGTAAGTTATAATTTTATACCCGAAACTGAATTTCATCGCATCGGATTCGAACTCAAGCTCAATTCCACTACCATCGGCACGCACAATTCCCTTGCCGGCGATTATCAGGGTGGAGCATTATTTGTACGCTTCGGTTCTGATGATGACTTCAATCTTGGTACCACGGTCGGCCGTAGCCGCAGTAGTCTCTCCGGAGGCGGCCGCAGCAGTGACGCCGCCTGTACGCCGAGAGCCCTGAAATGGACGCAGACCTTCCGGGACTCTCCCGAACTCGTACTCACGACGATGCGGCAGTCAAGCTACAGTGAATATGCGGATTTAGTGAGTGAATTAACGGCTATGTCGCCGGTGCCGAATGCGGTATTCGACTCCATTCAACGTAAATACTACGCACAGTATATTCCCAAAACATCAATAACCGGCAGAGAGCAGACGCTAATAAGTACCCGTGAAGGAGAAAAAGTACTGCTTCTGAGCGAAGAAACCGCACAGAATATCACGACTTCTACCCTTCAGGTCAAGGATCAATTCGGCCGGAATGTGCCGAATCTCACCAAAAAGAATTTCTTTCTTACCGACAGCAACCGAACCGTCGTATCACTCTCGCAGACTACTTCACAGACCACATTACCGGCAGATATCGTGCTCCTGATGGACTGCTCAGGCAGCATGAGTGACGAAATCCAATCGGTGAGAACGAATGTCGATAATTTTGTCAAGTCTTTGTCGATGAGAGGGATAGACTATCGCATAGGATGTATTCTCTATGGCGAAGAGATTTACTCGACTCTTGAGCCGACGAATTCAACGGATGAATTTTCAAAATTTTTCCTACAGGCATCGGCACGCGGACGTGATGAAATCACCTCGACGGCCATACATGAGGCGACGACGATGAAATTCAGACCCAACGCTCAGCGTATCTTTATATTAATTACCGATGACTGCTCCATTCAGGACAACGGCGACTACTCTGAGCCCTCACTGACACGGGAAATGTGGGGCGTTGGTGCGAAACTCTACTCGGTCATTAATCCTGATAACCATAACGGAGGTATTATGACTCGCCTGACTCTCGGGCGGGACTATAATATTATTAAACCGTTTACGACGATTTTAGACGATATCAGCAGCGATATTACCACGACGTATCAGCTTGTGACCAAGCCAAAGGAAAAAATAATTGTCGCTCCACCGAAAGTCACTGTTCTACGCGGTAAAATCACCGGCGAAGACGGCACCAAGCTCAATGCGATACTCACGCTGAAGGCACCTGATGCGACGGCTACCATGAGTGTAACAACCGATAAATTTACCGGGGAATACGAGACGGTCATCACTGAAGGCAAGCGCTATGAGGCAGGGGCAACGAGTGTCGGATACCTCGAAGCCAAGGACGAAATCAGCTTGCTTACTACTCGCAAGGGTGATACTGTCGTCAAGGATTTTGTGCTCAAATTTCCGATTACAACTCTCTCCGGACGCCTGACCGATCAGGCAGGTACGCCGAAAGTCGGCACCATTACCATCGAAGATGCCGTCACACTCGAAGTAGTCAAGAAGATTCAGACCGATCCGTCGGGCAATTACTCCGTCCCTATTAAAGAAGGCAAAGAATATCGTCTCACGGCATCGCTGCCCGACTATGTGGCCACGACGGTTGAGGCGGATCTCAGAACAGTCAAGCGAGGTGAAAATGTCAAAAAAGACCTCATGATTACGGCAATTACCATTGCTATTGAGCAGGGAATGACCTTTACCCTTAAAAACATCTTCTTTGACTCCGGTAAGTGGGATTTGCGTCCGGAGAGCGAACCCGAAATCGAGAAATTACGGGCATTTATGATGGAAAATAAATCGGTACGTGTTGAGATCGGCGCGCATACCGATGCCGTCGGCAAGGATGAAGCCAATCGTATTCTTTCTGAAAAGCGGGCTCAATCGGTGATGAATTCACTGGCTAAAACCATCGACATCAGCCGTATGGTCGCCATCGGGTATGGTGAGACCAAGCCCAAAGCAACGAACGATACCGACGAAGGCCGTGCGCAGAATCGTAGGGTGGAATTCAAGCTGATAAAGTAAGTATATACAGAATCCGGGCGGTGATTCAGGGGCAAAGCGACAATATTATCGCTCCGAATCGTCAAACCGCCGATATTTTTATGGTCGTTTTATTCATATTCTAGGTCTTCAATGAAAGAATTCTCGAATGAAGTCTATTTAGATTTCACACAACCCGAAATTGCTAAAAAGCAGCGCAAAGCGCTCGATAAAGTACGTGCTCAATTTGGCAAAGAATATCCTAATATTATTAATGGTCAAGAAGTTATAACTAGCGGCAAGACCACCTCTCTTAACCCCGCACAGCTCGATGAGACGATCGGAATTTTCCAGAAATCCGGTAAAGACGACGCCGAGAAAGCCATGCAGGCAGCACTTGCGGCATTTGAAACCTGGAAAAATGTACCCATGAAAAAGCGGGCTGATTTCCTCTTCAAAGCCGCCAATGTCATCCGCAAGCGTCGTCTTGAGATTAATGCCTGGATGATTTCCGAAGTCGGGAAGAACTATCTCGAAGCCGATGCCGATACTTGTGAAGCAATTGATTTCTTGGAATTTTACGGCCGTGAAGCATTGCGCTATGGCGGCAAACAGCCAATTGTACCGATTAAAGGCGAAAAGAATGAAATGATCTACTTGCCACTCGGCGTCGGTGTGGTCATTCCACCGTGGAATTTCCCGTTCGCTATCTTAGTCGGAATGAGTGCCGCGGCGATTGTCTGCGGAAATACCGTCGTTCTCAAGCCATCGTCCGACTCTCCGATGATGGGCTGGCTGTTCTCGGAAATTATGCGTGAGATTGGTCTCCCGGCAGGCGTGCTGAACTTCCTCGTCGCCAGTGGCGCAGAAGCCGGGGATTATCTTGTACAGCATCCTAAAACACGCTTTATTTCTTTTACCGGTTCGATGGAAGTCGGCCTGAGAATTAACGAGCTGGCTGCCAAAACGATGCCCGGACAAATATGGATCAAGCGGGTGGTCGCCGAAATGGGCGGGAAAGATTCGATCGTGGTGGATGCAGAGACCGATATCGATGTGGCCGTTAAAGGAGTAGTCGCCGCTGCATTTGGCTTTCAAGGACAAAAATGCTCGGCTTGCTCACGGGTAATCGTTGACGAATCTATTTACGACACCTTTACCCAAAAGCTTTCGGATGCTGTAGCACAGCTAAAGGTCGATAATCCGCTGTATGATACCTTCTGCGGGCCGGTCGTCTCTGCCAAAGCGGAAAAATCAATTCTGAATTACATTGAAATCGGGAAAAAAGAAGGCAGATTGCTCAACGGTGGGAATAAAATCGCCGGTAAAAACGGTTATTATATTGAGCCGACAGTCATTGCGGACATTGCTCCTACAGCCAGAATTGCTCAGGAAGAGATCTTCGGGCCGGTGCTTGCGGTCATCAAATCCAAGAATTTTGATGATGGTCTTCAGATTGCCAATAATACAATTTATGGGCTCACAGGCGCGGTCTATACAGATAACAGGGAAAAACTTGACCGTGCCCGCAATGAATTTTTTGTCGGGAACCTTTATCTGAATCGTAAATGTACCGGTGCGTTGGTCGGCGGAAATCCGTTCGGCGGGTTCAACATGAGCGGAACGGATTCAAAAGCCGGTGGACGCGATTATCTGCTTCTGTTCCTACAGGCAAAATCTATCAGCGAAAAAATCAAAAAATAAGTAATGTATTAATTTGCAAGATGTTGTGATAGTATCGAATACTACAGTGCAGTCCGCTGAGCTGCCTGCTCGGCGGACTGACTGCGTTTTTCTTGAAAAAAATCATAAAATAAAAGCTAAATTCCTTGTAATTTTACATTTAAAATTACAACTATTCAGACATTCCCATGGAAATCTCAACTCTTCCATCGACTTTAAAAGTCTTAATTGTAGATGACGAGCGAGTCAGCCGGACGGTATTGTCGCGTTTTATCACCAAGAAATTTCCGTTCTGCTCTGTCCTCGAAGCCGAAAACGGACTCGATGGTCTCCAACTTGTCAACAAAGAATCTCCCGATATCGTTTTTCTGGATCTCCGCATGCCGATTATGAATGGCGTGGAAATGCTTGAAGTGATGCGTAAAATTCCGAACAGGATGCTGACACCGGTCGTTATTACGTCGGCGGTGCAGGAAAAATCAATCGTTTTACGGCTCAATCAGCTCGGCGTTATGGAATATTTACTCAAGCCGTTTGATGTGACGTCTGTGTATCCGCGTATCAGTAAAGTATTCAGAACAGTACGAGATACGAAAGAAGGGAAAAACGCCTCGGAGCTTACGGAAGGGGATTTCGGCAATGCTGACAAAAATGTCCGTAAAGAGAAAATTCATAAAATACTGCTTGTCGATGATGATCTTTCGTTCCAAATGTTTTTCACTTCCATGATTGGTAATCGATGCGAAGTCATTGTATCGGAAAATGGTGAGGATGCCTATCGAAAAGTACAGGCAGACAAATTAATTACCGATGTATGTATTTCCGAAAACTTATCATCGGGGAGCGGGAAACTGCCGCAGAATCAGCAGGTAGGATTGAAGAATATTAACTTTTTAGCCAAAAAACTCCAGGAAATTGAGCGTCCCCAACCGGTGCGCGTACTCCTCTGCGCTGACAGAGATGCTCTTATCGGAGAAGAGCGTCGGTATTTTAAAGGGTTAATCAAACGCACGTATGTACAAAAGCAATTTCTCGAATCATTACTCAAGCGGGTATTTGATGACGACTCGAGAGAAGGCGCCTTTCGGCATGCTGTCGCTAACCGCTTCAATGACAAGATACAATCTGCTCTTATATCTGAGTTGCCATCGTTTATCAAAGAAAATATTGCCATTCTCGATGGAAAGGGAACGCGAAAAAAGGATAATGAGCATGCCGAAGAAATCAGTATCAAGGTAATAACCGGTAAAATTGATATTTCGGTAACGATCGAAGGTAATTTCGAAGATTTTGAAAATCTTGCGCAGCTGCGTGGCGATAATATCTATGTGCAGGGAGCCAAACAAAAGCAGATTTTTCAAAGCGTTCTGACTGCCATTTCGTCCATCTTCGTGGATTTGCTCCGGCAGTTCGATTACAAGGCAGAAGTGGACTTTATTCCCCGTAAGAGAGATTTGCAACAAGCACGCCGGGTATTGATTTTTAATGTTCCGTTCCTGCTTGCAAGCGGAGAAGAATTTGATTGCTGTGTATGGTATAATGATTTTGAAGACGAAAAACCGAAATAATTCTCTCCCTGTCCCGGCCGCATACACACCGGATACCTGATCTCCCGCCGAATATCGTTGTCATGTAGATTATCCTTCCAATCATTACCTCAGCAATACAGGAAGCGCCGCACAACAGTGGGCAGATACCTGAAAAATTATCATCAGTACAGGCCATATTCCTTGAATATTAAAAAAGTGTTTGGCTATGAGCAGGTAAAGCCGTATTTTTGCAGTTCTTAAACGTTCAACCCCCCCTAAAATTCAGGAGTTTTCTCATGGCAAAGCAACAAACCTTCGGTGACAAGCTGAAGAAAAAATCTGCTGATTCTCGTATAAATGTTAAGATTATAAAGGGCTTCCGTTCCGATAAAGGTTCTATAAAATTTGTAGAACGCTTTGTAAAAGTGAATGACTTAGCCGAAGTAGATAAAATTGATATTTCTAAATAAGCTATCACAAAGGAACAGATATAATGAAAAAAGGTATTCATCCGTATTATCAACAGGTCGAAGTCGTGATGACCGACGGAACGGTATTTCACACACGCTCCTGCTACAAAGGCGAGAAAATGGTGCTTGAAATTGATTCCAAGAGCCATCCGTTCTTTACCGGAAAGCAAATGTTGATTGATACTGCCGGACGGGTAGAACGATTTAACAAACGCTTTGAGAAAACAAAAGCCATTAAAGATTCAAAGGAAACAACGAAATGAGACAACAAGCATTTAGCCCCAATAATGCCGGTGGAAGAAATGGTGTAAACAATCCATTCGCTCCGGCCGGACGTAATAAGCAACGCACTCCTGTCAAGAAAAAAAACAACCCGATGGGTGACAATCGCACCATCGATTATCTTGATCCGAAGTCGCTTCTGCGGTTCATTAATGACCAAGGTAAAATCTTGCCTCGTCGTATTACCGGTGTCAATGCCTATCAGCAACGTCAGATTTGCAAAGCAATTAAGTATGCTCGTCATTTAGCATTGCTTCCTTTTGTGACGCAAGACGTTCGCTAATACCACATACCGACGTTATCCCTACATTGTATAAAAGGACGATTGCATGCTCTATCAGCGCAATCGTCCTTTTTTCTTTTAGTGTATTTCTTGTACTTCTATGAAATTAACCAATACAACCGTTGTGATTACCGGTGCTTCAAGCGGAATCGGTCGCGCATGTGCTGAGGTATGTGCTGCCGAAGGAGCCCGGCTTGTCTTACTTGCCCGCCGCAGAGAGCGCCTCAATGAGCTCGCAGCAGGGCTCAAAGCACGATATGGCACGCAGGCCATACTTGCGACCTGTGACGTCCGCGATAAAGACTCGGTGGAAAATGTATTTTCAGCGCTTGCCAGTGAGTGGGCTGCTATCGATATTCTCATCAATAATGCCGGACTCTCTCGCGGGCTCGATAAAATTCAGGATGGAGATTTTGAGAACTGGGATGAGATGATTGATACGAATGTCAAAGGATTATTATATGTTACGCGGACGGTATTACCCGGGATGATTGAGCGTAAAAACGGCATAGTCGTTAATATTTCCTCCATTGCCGGCCGGGAAGTCTATCCTGCCGGGAATGTCTATTGTGCCTCTAAGCATGCAGCCCGGGCGATCTCACGGTCGATGCAATTGGACCTGAATGGAACAGGAGTGCGAGTCTGTAATATTGATCCGGGACTCGTTGAGACAGAATTCTCCCTTGTGCGCTTTCGTGGCGATGCCGAGCGCGCCGAGAACGTTTATAAGGGCTATACACCTCTCGCTCCGGATGATGTCGCCGATGCAGTGCTGTACTGTATTACGAGACCAAAGCATGTCAGCATTCAGGATATGCTCATTATGCCGGCCGATCAGGCATCGACTACCCTGGTAAACAAGAAACTGTAGTCTCCGCGGTATCGTCTGAATCACCATAAATAATGAAACCCCGAAAGCATCCTTGCCTTCGGGGTTTCTCCTCTACACTTCCATGTGTACGTAGATTATCGTCCTGTGATTATCCGTATCCTCCTGTGATTTCAAATGATTGCTTCAGCTGCTGGATTACCGTCCGGTAATCAGTTGCAGGAATGCCTGCGGGCTTTGATTTGCCTGCGAGAGCGTCGTAATCGATGTTTGCTGCAGGAATTGAGCCTTGACGAGCTCAAGCTGCTCGAGCGCGACGTCCGTGTCTTCGATGCGTGAGATAGCTGCATTATAATTGGTAATCTGAGACTTGAGAGCATCTTCCTGTGACGAGAGGCGATTGGTAATACCGCCGAGATACGAGGCGACCTTGTTCACGTTGTTCAGCGCCGTCGATAAGCTCGACAATGTAGCACCGATATTGGCATTACTGAATATTCCAAGATTCGTGGTCGTAACCGCATTTAAATCATTGAGGTCGAGTCCAGATACACCGGCAAAACTGGTGTTACCCGAAACAGCCACCAAGAAGCTGCCATTAGTAATATCAAAATTACTTGCACTGACATTGGTCGTCAAGTCAAGCGCAAGCGTCAGCAGGGTATTCGCGGCATTAAATCCAATGACAAAGTCACCGGAGAAATTCCCGTCGATTAATTGTCGCCCGCCGAACACCGTAGAGTCCACAATTGTCTGAATTTGCTGTGCGAATCGATATGCATTCTTGGCAAGCGCGACTTTTTCGTCGCTGCCTAATGCTCCCGACGAAGCCGCACCGGCTGCATCTTTAATTTTGGTAAGGAGTTCGTTGATATTATCAAAACTGTCCTGTGCGATATTGGTCACGTTGATAGCGTCACCTGCAGCGCGGAGAGCTGCTTTGAGAGCACCATTGCGTGCAAGCAACGACCGGGAAGTAATATATCCTGCCACATCATCGGCGGCTGAGTTGATTCGCTTACCGGTTGAGAGTCGTAATTGTCGAAGCGCTATATTGGTACTTGCCGACTGTAGGGCATTATATGCGTTTTCTGACGGAGTATTGGTGCGGATTCTTGCTGCACCGGAAACTGCTGATGGCATGAGTTTCTCCCGTAATTGTCAAGGAATATGTCTGGAAATCGATGTTGTTTTTCCGGCAGAAGTACAACCGCTATGCCAAGGGCCAATCAAAAGGAGGAAGGTGAGTACAATAGGACAATTAATGAGTCAATTACGGAGCAGAATGAGGGAGAAAATGAAAAATCAGAAAGAAAAATTTTATTCACTAATAACCTTGTAATTATATATTTTAAGTGAAAATTAACGTCAATTTCAACGGCTGCCTCTCCATAAAAAAGCCCCGAATATTCCGTGGGAATTTTCGGGGCAGGAGAGGGGGAGAATATTCACTTTACCGCCAATGTACTGGCGGATAATCACCAGTGCAACGTTAGCTCCGGGTCATAATTGCGTGAATTGTAGCTTGATTGTCGGCTGAATTCCAGTCTGATTCAATCTGAGGAATCGCCAGGAGTCGTTCTATGAGATGATCCTGCTGTTTGCCTTGGGTCAGCGCATCATGATAGGGGATATGGCTGAAGGTCACCATCGAGTAGAGAGGTAAAAATTGATCACCATATTGCTCATGAAGGAGCCGTTCAATTTTTTTCCGACGCAGGAATTCAACGTCGGCTACCTTATCCCGCATTTCAATAAAATTATCGAGAGCAAGCTGTGCGATGGCATCGGAGTTCGGCTTTCTCAAAAGCTCAAACTCTTTAAATGCACGCTCCCAATCATGCTCGCCGTAGCGGTCCAGGCATTCGTTGAGCACGGTACAGTCCTCGAAGCCGCAATTCATTCCCTGACCAAAAAACGGCACAATTGCGTGTGCAGCGTCGCCAATGAGGAGTACTTTGTCCTTATGAGACCACGGGAAGCAGCGTACAGTCACAAGCGAGGACACGGGATTATGCATGAAGTCTGAGATGTAATTCGGCATCAGGGGAATGACATCGGGGAAGTATTCCTCAAAAAATGCTGTGATTTCGCTTGGGGAATTGATAGAGTTGAACGACGGATTACCGTCAAACGGGAAAAACAGGGTACAGGTAAAGGTGCCGTCTAAGTTAGGTAACCCGATAAGCATGAATTGCTTGCGAGGCCAGATATGGAGCGAGTGCTTGTCGAGTAAAAACTCACCGTTGGGGCCTGCCGGGATGGTTAGTTCTTTATATCCGTGTTCGATATACGTCTGTGAGTAATTAAACCGATCAGTCTTCTGCATTTTCTCTCGTACTGCAGAATAGGCGCCGTCTGCACCGATTATACAGTCTGCTTCAATAAAACTGCGCTTGTTGGTAGCTGCATCCTGCACGACGAGTGTCGCAGTATCGAGCTCGACATCAAGGCAGCGTTGATTAAAGCTTATCGTAAGGTTCGGAAGCTGCTCGGCACAATTCATCAGTGCCATATTAATACCGCCCCGGGAGACAGAATTAATGGCCTGATGGTCGAGTCCGTAGGGCTGAAACGTCTGCTCTCCACTGGTCGAATGCAGCATTCTGCCACGCATCGGAATGGCTACATTGAGAATATCCTGATCGATACCTGCACCTTGCAACCCGCGTAACCCTCTGTCGGATAAAGCGAGATTAATCGAACGTCCTGCACTGATCGCCTCACGGCGCATATCGGGGCGCCGCTCAACGATATGAACGGTATGCCCTTTTTTGGCTAAATATACCCCTACAAGCGAACCTACAAGTCCGGCACCTGCTATGGTTATAGTTTTCATTGTACACCTCGTATTGATTTAAGTAATCGTATCCTTAACGGCTGGCTTCGTTTGCACTGATTTTTGACTCGAATATATGGAGTGCACGTGCTACGACTTGATCCATATTGTAATATTTATAATCTGCGAGGCGGCCGCAAAAGGTCACTGTATTGGCAATCTTCTCGGCTGCCCGGGCGTATTTGTTGTATAAATCATTATTGAACGATTGTGGTATCGGATAGTAGGGCTCATTTTCTCCAATGATGTACGGCTGTGGATATTCAACCATGCAAGTGGATTTGGAGCAGCGTTCAAATGTCAGGTATTTCATTTCGGTGCGACGGGTATAGTCGAAATTGTTAGGAAAATTGACGGTACCGGTCGGCTGAAAGTATTCATAGTCATAGGTTTCGTGTTCAAATCGCAGGCTGCGGTACGGCAGTGGTCCGTAGGTATAATCAAAGTACTCGTCAATCGGACCGGTGTAGATGAGTTTGTTGAATTCAGCAGTCGTACTCATGGACTTGTAGTCAGCATTCAAAGCGATATCGATATTGGGATTATTGCCGACCATATTCTGAAACATTTCGCTATATCCGTCCCGTGGCATCGATTGAAAGCTGTCTTGAAAATAGCGATCATCGTGGCTCACAAGGACCGGTACGCGTGCCGTGACGGCGGCATCGAGGTCTTCGGGCTCGAGATCCCATTGCTTGAGGGTGTAATTCAGAAAGATTTTCTGATAAATAAATTCGGCGAGCTCGACAATTTCTGGATTGGGAGAATTGCGTAATTGCAGGATTGGAATTTTCGAACCGTACCCGAAATTACTGAGGAGTAGTTTTTCGTAATGAATAGCTTTTTCGTACCGGAATATCTGATGTAACGAATTGAGATTAAAGGGTACAGGGATATATTTTCCATCGACGAGGGCCAGTACTTTGTGTTCGTATTCATTCCATTTGGTAAACCGGGAAAGATAATCGACTACTTTCTGTGAGTTCGTATGAAATATATGAGGACCATATTTATGAATCAAAATTCCATATTCATTATGATAGTCATAGGCATTACCGCCGATATGGTCACGCTTATCGATGAGGAGGCATTTTTTGCCTAATTCGTTAGCAATTCTCTCGGCTAAGACACAGCCGGAGAAGCCGGCACCGACAATAAGATAATCGTACATTTTGGAAGGTATCAATGAGTAAGAGTAGTTAGGCGATAGCGCAGGAGCACAAATAATGAGCCAAGGATAAACACACCGAGCGCGGCCCCGCCGGCAATCAGGCTTCTTTTAGGGCGTGCTTTTTTGTTTGCCGGGACTGCTGCATCAAGCACATACATCGTCGGCGACTGACGGAATTCATCAAGCCGCGCCTGCTCGAGCATAGGCAGCAGGAATGCCTTGACTTTGGACATAGCTTCAAAGTCAGTAAACAGACGTAAATACGGTACACCGACATCCATGGCATCCGTCATGGCAAAATTACCGCCGAATCCGGCTTCATGTTCTGCTTTATAGACTTGCGCACGAAGTTCTTCAAGATTTTGCTTTTGCAGTTTCGTAGATGGATCATCCTCGCCATATGCATTTTTGTAGGTCTGTACCTGTATTTCCTGCTTGATGACGGCAGCTTTCATTTCCGCAAGGGCGGTCGTGAGTGCTTTCGCCTGATCGAGAGGGGAGAAGACCTGATTTTTCTTGGCAAATTTTTTCAGCGAATCGCCGATACGGGTCAGGGCAGAATCGGCATTCTGAAGGCGCTGCTCCATGTAGAGGCGATTGACAGATGCCTCCTGCTGCTGCAAATTAAGAGCGATGGTGTTTGCAATCTTAACCGAGTAATTAGCCATATCGGCTGCTTTCTGAGGATTTTTAGAGGCAAACGTAATAGTATAATTTCCGTCCGGAAGATAACTAATCTCCATGTTTTTTTTAAGATTAAGCCGGATTTCATCCATAAGTGAATCCGGCAGCTCATATTCTTTTGCCAGCTCAAAGCGTTGGATAAGCGAGTCTTGGAAAGAACGTGACTGCAATATCACAATATACGAATACGCTTCGCCCTTGCTGCCAAGCTTACCGAGACCGAAGTCTTTGAGAGCTGAAGAAACATTCCCAAGCATAGAGCTCATACCGGATTGAGGGTTGTTCGGCGGTACAAAATTGACCGTCGCCTCATACCAATTCGGGAGAGTAAGGGTTATACCGAGAGCGATTCCACCGCCTAATATTGTCGTAACAAGTAAAAAAACCTTGTGCTTAAGTAACAAAGCAAGGAATTCTATACCCGAGAGCGGACGTTGCGAGTCAGGGGAGCCGACTAGAGACGGACGAGGAGGAATTGAGGGTTGTTCCATAGAGAAAAGAGAGCGTTTTCGATTACTTTGAGCGGCAATTTACGAAAATTAGAGCAAAGTGGGGGGAAGTTTGTTGGTGAAGTCCCGAGAAGAGAACAGGGAATTGCCTCATTCTCCGGCAATTCCCTGTTGAAAGCCAAGGCATGTCACATTAGTATCTGTACACGAATTGAACCGACGCCTGCATCGGAGACGCGGTGTATAGGTAGCGTGATTCTGTGCCTGTGCCGTAATTGACGCGCGGCTGAGAGAAGGAGTTAAAGCGGGTAAGGAGGTCAAGCCGAACATTCGGTGCCAAAAACAGCCCTGCCCCGAGTCCCAGAATATGCTGTTCAGCTCCCGCAATGTCATTAGTATATGCAGCAGATACAGCCGTATACCCTGCTCTGAGGACGACTGGAGTCGAAGGGATTTCTACCTCTGTGCCGACACTATAGGTGAGCGAACCAGTAAGAGATTTCAGAATTTGATTATTCAATCTCAAAAGCTCGGGCTGAGCTTCATCAAAATGAAGCTGAGTCAGATCATTATAAGAGGCAGCGGCGCTGACAGTAATCCATTCATAATGATAAGAGAGAGCCGCAGCGAAGACAAAAGGTGTGATAATTTCGTAGGAGTTGCGCCCATTGTAGGATTTCTCACCGCTGGGATATTTAGGAGTGGCTTGATCACCATTATCAAAGGTCGCTGTAATAGTTCGCGAGAATTCCTCATCTATCCGATACAAGGTGGGTGTGGTAATGGTGAATCCAAGTCTGATGCTGTTATCGAATCTTCCCTGTAGGCCGAAAGTAGCATTGACACCGGAGAATTGCTGGTCGATGTCGCTATTGAGCCGAAGCGATGAGAAATCAACACTACTGAATGTAATCGGGTCATTATAGTTATACATGTTTTTTGAGTCAGATTCGGTGTATTCGTTCGCGTATGCGTAGCTGCCCCATTTTCCGGAGACATTGAGTCCTACCGATACTGTTTTTGACAAGGTAACACCACCCCCGACCGTAAAGGAATGTATGCCGCCTCGCTCTGAGATAAATGCGCTCTGCTCGACATTCCCTTTCAGCGGGCTGTGCAATGATCCTGTACCGACAGTATCAGCAAGATACACCTGATAGGCAAGATTTTGCGTCAGGTCCGTAGTTTCCCCTAAAAGACTCTGGACGACGGACGATGATGGGTTGTACCCACTCAGCTGCATTGTATTATCAAAGCTACTCTCATACTGGTATCCAAGAGCGATGGCTGCCACGCCTGTTTTAGTCTTAAATGGGAATACCAACCCACAATGGGTAGGGGTCACAAAGCTAGAACTCAGCTGCGTTGCCGTTTGGAAAAAGTCGGTCGTCGTTCGTATTCTCATGAATTCCAACCCTATCGAGAATTCATTCTTGGCCAGAAGTGAAAGTCCTGCTGGATTATAATATAAGGCAGCATAGTCATCTGCAATTCCCGAGTACGAGAGCCCAAGAGCTCCAGCACGGGCAGTAATGTAGCCGGTAGGTGTGGCTAAGCGAATAGCATCGTCAATTGTTTGTGACGATGCCGGCAGGTATCCGAGGAGCACTGTAAGAACTATGATGGGTAGTTTCATGGTTTTCTTGTTCCTCTCGCAGAGTTCGTAGTCGGTGTCGAAGGAGCAGCACTCGGTGCCGGTGTAGTTCTGGGCGCAGGAGATGCAGCAGGTGCTGACGATGAAGAGCGTTCCTGACGTGGTGAAGATGAGCCCCCGGTCGATGAAGCCGGACGCGGTTCAGATCGAGGCTGAGGCGTGGCATCTTTGGTCGAGCGTTCGTGTCGAACAGGAGCTTCGGACGGTGTCGCTGTCGTCGTTGATTTTGGCGAAGTACCTGCCGGAGTCGTTTCACTGCGATGTAATGGATGCTGCGTGCCGGATTGTTGCGGCGTGGTTGAAGAATTCCCGCGTTCATTTCGGAGGGTTGGACCGGTGGTTGTTGACGTTCCCGAAGTGGTCGGGCGAGTTTGTGTTGAGCCGGAGACTTGTCCCCGTTCATTGCGAATTGCCGGCGTGGATGAAACCGGTGTCGGTGTTACCGTCGTGCCACGTACACTACCCGAGGTAGCTGCCGGTTCACCCCGGCTCGGACCCCACGACCGTACTGTATTTGGCTTGTGGGGAGCAGGGGTAAACGGATGTCCGTACGAATAGATAGGATAATGATGCCATGGACGCCAGTATCCGTAATTCCATCCATAATATCTGGGGCGGTAATACGAGAAATATCCGCCATACCAAGGATGATAGTCATAATACGGAGAATACCAATCGCAATATGTATTCCATCCCCAGTACCAGTTGCGATAGCGCACGACAACGACCGGACGGGAATAACATCCGCCCATCCAACCCGAATAGCTGTCCCACCAGGGCACGACCACCGGTACATACTGTGGAGCCGAATAGGAACGATAGACAACGTTTGTTGCGGCTTGCGGAGAAGTTTCGTCTAGGTTATCCTCTTGTGGATCAACGTCTTCCTGCGTCATTGGGTTCACCCAGTCATCATCAGGAGCAGCAGTGATAGCTGACGCAGCTGTCGGTGGGACGGTTGTGTCGGGTGGAGGAGTTGAACGTTTGGGCTTGGAGGGTGAGGCCGGCTTTTCGGTGTTTTCGGGAATAGTCGGGCTATTATTATAGCCAAAGTAATCTTCTTTCGTGCCTTTCTGTGTCGCACATCCGGCACTGAATACTGCGGCTGTAGCGAAGAATATGAACAAGGCTTTCATGATTGTGCTCCTTTCGGATAAGAGAAAAGAATTAAGATAGTAGCATGCAAACGGCCAAAATGAACGATTGATACTAGGCAATGTTGCATGAATTTGAAATTAAAATAAATGAATGAAAACTCGGAAACTTTTGTTATGTTGCGGCGTAGGAGACGGCCTGTGATAAACTATTCTATTCCCCTGTGATGACTTATGAAAATTGATATACAAGGTGATTACGAATTCAAAAATAATTCTCCCGTATATTATAGTGTAGCCATTATTGCGCTTATACTAAAATGTGTATTGGATTCTGTATTTCTCGCCTCAGGGCAAGTACCTGCTTCTTTCGGTCTCATCAGCAGCTCAATGCTTGCAATATCCTATGTAACAGGTATCTTACTTGCGCGCCACGGGCAAATTGCCACGAAAATTGTCCGGCATTCATCGGCAAATGTCGGGAAAATTATCCTCGAAGGGCTCAGTAGAATATTACTACAGCTACTGATTACCTTTCTCACAAGCGGCATCTTACTGCTGCTCTTTATTGATGATCAAAGTCCCAGCGGTGTTATCGAAGGTGCCGTGATGAACTCTATTGGGGCAATGTTTCTCTTCATGGGCGTCGAGGTGTATCTTTTTCTCTACTATGCACTCCATATCAGAAGAAATGAAAAAACCAAAAAATTCACTAAAATCCTCTCCGTTGGCACCGTGATTCTCTATGCTGTCATGGCACTCATACGTGCTTCGGCGCCTGAATCGGACAATCCCCTTGCCGGCATTGGGGTTTTCTTTCTCTCACTTATATTCATTTTGACGGTAGGTAGGACGCCATGGGTGGCATTGCTGACCAAGAAAGAGAAAAAACGCCTCGCATGGCTTTCTGCCGTCGGATTCTTTGCCTTTACCTTTATCGGCACTGTTGTTGTCTTTAATGATCCGCCCGGCTTGCATCATGCTATTGAGTTTTTCTTGCCGGCAAGCACCGGTCTCGTCGGTATGGCAATGCTTTTCGGATCGATGTATGCCGCCCGCCTCTGCGGACCGGCACTGATGTCGCTGCCGACTGCCTCTGCCGTTGACCGCCGGAATTCGGAAGTGTCGTCGTTGACACATCTTAATAGAATAATAGCAGAAACAATTGATTTTGATACACTTATTGACAATCTAACCCAGCGAGCGATGGACGTGTCCCGCGCATCTGCTGCCTGGTGTGAGCTCTATTCTCACACGGATGAACGTTCGATCGCATCAATGAAATTTATTAATAAAGAGCAAATTGATTGGTTATATAATTTCACTGCTTTTGATACTCTTATCCATGGATGCACCGTACCGATGATGATAGAGTCCTTTGACGAAAACAAAGATTTATCGCCTATATCCTCCTTTCCCAAGCCGATAGCACGGTCGATGATCGTGATCCCTCTCTTTGAAGGGACCAGCAAAATTGGCTCGTTAATTGTGCTACATATACAAAATTTCGGTTTCGAAATTGATGATGTGAATGTGCTTGCATCGTTCGGAGATAATATTTCCATCGCCCTTAAAAATGCACGATTAATACGGGAGTCCATTAAAAACGAACGTATCCAGCATGAAATTCAGGTAGCTCGTCAGATACAGACCAAGCTTTTACCGCAGAAAATTCCATCTGTCTGCGGCTTCGATATTGCTCCATTCTCGCTGCCGGCCAATGAAGTCGGCGGAGATTATTATGATGTCATCAAGCTGCAAGACGGTAGGGTGGCGGTGTTTATGGGGGATGTCTCGGGAAAAGGCGTGCCGGCAGCATTTTATATGGCCAAGCTCAAAGGGGTCGTGCTTGCCCTGGCACGCGAGGTATCCGGAGCAAGGGATTTTCTCTCAAAAATAAATTCTACAATGTACGGGAATATTGACCGGCAGACGTATATTACTCTTTCCTGTGTCATTCTGGAGCCGAATTCTCCGGTGATATCCCTGGCGCGGGCCGGGCACATGCCTTTTCTGGTGAAACAACATGGCGGAGTCTCCGTAGTCACGCCCCGCGGCCTCGGGATAGGGCTCGCACCGGCTAAAATATTTGATGCCAATCTCGAAGAGTATTCGCTTGAATTATCCGTCGGAGATTCCTGCTTCCTCTTCACAGACGGTCTTTCGGAATTGCAGAACCCGCAATCTCAGGACTTTGGATATGAGCCGATGCTCGATGTCCTGCGATCGCCGGCGGCACATTCAGCACAAACCATCATCAGCGAGGTGATGAAATCTGCCGATAGACATGCTCAAGGGCATCCGCAGCACGACGATATGACAGCGCTGGCATTTATCTTTCGGGGAACAAATAAAATTCTTACCGAGTAACGGACAAATCCTCGGCAGCAGGCATCAATTCCACTAAAATTATTTAATTTACAAATAAACTATCCACGGCAACCAAAGGAATACAGAATGAACGACATGAAATTTACTATCGATCATCAAAGTGTCGGTGACATAAAACTACTCAAGCTCCAAGGATATCTCGATGCACATACGGCACCTCATTTAGAGTCGGCACTCGGTAATTTAATTCAGGAAGGTAGTCACAAAATTGTCGTTAATTTTAAAGACCTTGACTATATTTCAAGTGCTGGCCTAGGCGTGTTTATGGTCTATATTGAAGACGTACGCACGACGGGCGGCGATATCAAGCTCTCGGAAATGAAGCCCAAGGTATTTACTGTATTTGATTTACTAGGCTTCCCCATGCTGTTTGAAATCGTCGATCAAGACCAGCATGCTTTCGATAAATTCACCGCGTAATTTTCCTTGACTAACCCATACAAAACTATGGTAGCAACAATCAAACCCCAGACCAATCAAATCAGCGCCCGCGGTAATACGGCCGATTTGGAGCAAATTCGATACTTTGTCGAGTCACAGGCACATGCTGCCGGCTTTGGCGAAACAGATGCATATCAAATTGCCCTTGCTGTAGATGAGGCATGCTCGAATCTTATCCGCCATTCCTACAATAATGACGAGACCCGTGAATTCATCGTCACGGTTGACGTTGCCGATCAGCAAATGATCATTAAGATTATGGACAACGGCGACCCCTTTAATCCGTTGACGGTGCCGGAGCCGAATATGAATGAATACTTCAAAAAATTCAAGCACGGCGGGCTTGGGGTCTATCTGATGAGAAAAGTAATGACGGAAATTAATTACCAACCGGCAAAAAATTCGAAATCGCTGAATATACTTACCTTAACGAAGCATTTTATCTGAAGGATGCGGTTGGTTTTTCACCTAAAGACATACGCCCGGCTTTCCTTTTGAAATATTATCCGTAATTTCGCTCTCAGAATGTGAGAATTTCTAACTTTCTCTCTCCTACGGTATTCAATGAAAGCAGTATTATTTACTCTTGCCTTTAGCATTGGCCTGATATTTGGCTTTTTTCCTTCCCTCGACAAGCCACGTCCCTTGTATTGGCGTGTGATGACGATCAGTATCCTCACTCTGATGGTGATTCTCGCTCTTTATCCGCAGACGGGAGGAACATTTGCCGATGCAACGATTACGTATCGTATGGAGGTGCAACATGATGTTCCCGTGCGAGTTACAGTCCTGCCAGCAAGCAAGAGCACCGATTCAACAACCCACGAAACGACCATTCAAGCCAAAGATTTCTCCGGACGGGAGCAGACTTGTACCCTCATTTTCAGTGAAGGTGCGTATCCAGCCGAAAAGCTCGAGAGCGCTGCTTCTGCTATCGTCAGCCTCAAGCGCGAGGGGGTAGATACTGTCTTTCGCGCTCATGAAATTATCGCCGTCAATCCACTCTTGACATTACCGTATATCATTGGTCTTGAGGAAAGAGCACGGATTCTCTACTTCCATGTACCAATGAGCTGGATAGCGGTGCTGGCCTATGTAATTGCTATGGTGTTTGCTGTCAAGTACCTTTCCCGGAAGAATATCCGTGATGATATCACTTCAGCTTCCGCAGCCGCGCTCGGTACGCTTTTCTGCCTTTTGGCTACCGTTACGGGATCTATTTGGGCGAAATTTAATTGGGGCAGCTTTTGGAATTGGGACCCTCGGGAAACGTCGATTTTTGTGCTTTTGTTGATTTATGCGGCTTATTTTGCACTCCGTTCGGCGATTGATAATCCGGAGCGCCGGGCACGCCTGAGCGCTGTCTATGCAATCCTTGCCGCCGTGACGGTCCCGTTCTTTATTTTTATAATCCCGCGAATTAATGAAGGACTTCATCCCGGCTCAAAAGGGGACGTTAATATTGGCCCCGTCATCAGTCCGCAAGCCGAAGCGCTCAATCCTATCAAACAGGTCATTCTCAGCTTGTCATTTGCCGGGTTTACCCTTTTGTTCTTCTGGATGCTGAGCCTGCATATCCGCAGTAAAATACTTGAACTACGACTCTCTCATCAGGACTCACAATTGCAATAGGAGATACCATGTACGAATTCTTTACCCAAAATGCACTTTATGTTGTTTTAATGATTACCCTTACGGTGTGGTGTGGTATAGCAGTGTACCTCAATTCCATCGAAAAAAAACTTACTTCTATTGAGAAGAAAACCCACGAATAACAAAGGAAACCCAACCATGAAACTACGCTACGGAATCGGTATCGCACTCGTCGTCATCTTTGCCGGTATCGGTGTCTATTCGCTGAATGGATCGAAAATCGAATACACAGACCTCGCCGCTGCTAAGACTAATGGCCGCAAAGTACAGGTCAAAGGTGCATGGGTGAAAGAAAAAGGCGCCGAATACAACAGCTCAACAAATCTCTTTACCTTTACAATGACCGATGAGAATAAGCAGGAGGTGAAGGTGGTATTTTCTGGAGCCCGGCCGAACAATTTCGACATTGCCGAAAGTATCGTCGTAAAAGGGCGCTATGAAGGAGGCGAGTTCCATGCAACCGATATTCTTACCAAGTGTCCGTCCAAGTATGAGGGCAATGTCGAGCAACTCAAAAATACCGGTAAGTAATTCATTTCTAAAAGGATGTTATGCTACGGAAAATTATTATTCTTACACTCGTCATTGGGCTTCCCATCGTGATTTATGTCGCCCTGCAGCATGGTCAAGTACAGACGGTGTCGTTTAAAAAAGCTCTCGCTGAAAGCAGTCAGAAATCAGATAGCGAGCAGTCGACAAAAGTGAAAATCTCGGCCGGAGTGGTCATTGATGAGCAGCATCCCTATAAGCCCGGTGAATTCTTTGTTGTTGACCCCGAAAGTACACTCTTTCCCGTGAGCTATACCGGCGCAGACCCGATTGGTGAACTTAAGAACGGACAATCGGTGCAGGTCTATGGTCATGTTCACGGCGGCGAAACCCCCTATTTCCATGCTTCACAAGTCGTTAAATAATTAAACGTTATGCCGAAAATTCAAAAAACAGACGAAGAATGGCGTGAGCAGCTCACGCCCGAACAGTATAGAATCACCCGTGAAAAGGGTACCGAACGGGCATTTACCGGTCAGTATTGGGATACCAAGACCGATGGAGTGTATAAATGCATCTGCTGCGGTGAAGAGCTATTTACGTCCGAAGAAAAGTTCGACTCCGGTTGCGGCTGGCCGTCGTTTTATGCACCGGCAAACGACTCGACGGTAGCGACTGCTCTCGATCGCAGCTTCGGCATGTACCGCACGGAAATCCTTTGCTCAAGCTGCGGCGCACATCTCGGCCATGTCTTTGATGACGGACCGATGCCTACCGGACAGCGGTATTGCGTCAATTCTGCTTCTATCCAGCTCGAAACTCCTCCTCCTACATCTTAACGCTTTATCTCCATGCAATTACAATTACCGACCATAGCCGTTGTCGGGGCTACCGGCTTAGTGGGGCGTACAATGCTCCAAGTACTTGACGAACATGAATTTCCGATCGGAAAACTTCGCCTTCTTGCCTCAGCCCGCAGTGCGGGAAGCAGCATGGAATTCCGCGGTGAACGCTATGAAGTGGAAGAGCTTACCGAGAATTCTTTTGATGGAATTGATATTGCTCTCTTCTCGGCCGGCGGCGCGGCAAGCAAGAAGTATGCACCGTTTGCCGCTGCCGCAGGATGCGTCGTCATCGATAATTCCAGCGCCTGGAGAATGCACCCTCAGGTACCGCTTGTTGTGCCGGAAGTCAATGCCCATGATTTGCGCAGCCATCATGGTATTATTGCGAATCCTAATTGCTCTACCATTCAGCTTGTCGTAGCACTCAAGCCGATTGAAGATGCCTACGGCCTGAAAAGAGTCGTTGTCTCAACCTATCAGTCGGTGAGCGGTGCAGGGCAAAAAGGTGTCGACCACCTGACTGCCGAGATCGAAGGGCGTGAACCCGACGCCCGGATATCTTCTCACCGCGTAGCGTTTAATACAGTTTTTCATGCGTTTATTGATGATTCGGGGGTTACGGAAGAAGAACAGAAAGTTCGCCGTGAAACTCGGCGAATCATGAATTTACCCGACTTACCAATTGCCGTTACCTGCGTCAGAGTGCCGATATTGGGCGGGCACGGAGAATCCGTGAATATTGAGACCGTTCGACCCTTTACCATTGACGAATTACGCCACACACTCGAACATGCCAAAGGTGTGATACTTCAGGATGAGCCGCGAGAAGAGTATTATCCCACACCATATAAGTCAGAAGACCGAGATGAAGTATTCGTCGGACGCATACGTCGGGATGATACCGTCGAAAATGGTGCCTATCTCTGGGTCGTAGCCGATAATTTACGAAAAGGCGCTGCCACTAATGCAGTGCAAATAGCACGTGCATTACTTGAAATGGATTGTGTAACATATTCTAAATTAACGTTATGGTGAATTGATGAACAAGGAACATATACTTGGCGAGCATTACCTCGAGACGGTACAAAAAGAATTTCACAAGCTGAAGTCAATCGCTGATATTTCGATACAGCAGCTCACGGAAGAAGGACTGAATTATGTACCGGATAACGAGTCGAACTCAGTGGCAATTATTATGAAGCATCTTGCCGGAAATATGCTTTCTCGATGGACGGATATTTTTACGACCGACGGCGAAAAAGCCACACGCGACCGTGACAGTGAGTTTACACGTGAGCATATCACCTCCGAGCATATTCTCGAGCTATGGGAAAAAGGATGGGCGTGCTTCTTTGAGACACTTCAATCGATCCGGCCCGATGATTTGCTGCGTGAAATTACCATTCGCAGAGAGCCGCATACCGTACTGCAGGCACTCGAGAGACAGACGACACACTACGGCGCACATGTGGGACAAATTATCTATATTGCCAAGCACTTAACAGGGGAAAATTGGCGAACAATGTCGATTCCACGCGGTAAATCAAATGAATACATAACTTCTCCTCCGCAATCCAAACATTAGTATGATACGAACAGCAGTCATCATGGCCGGCGGCTCAGGTGAGCGATTCTGGCCCCTGAGTCGAAAGAATAAGCCTAAACAATTACTGGCGCTTACATCTGAAAAAATGATGATAGAAGAGGCCATAGAACGCATCAAGCCGCTTATTCCACCTGAGAATATTTATATTTTTACCAGCGAAATTCTTCAGGGACCGATTCGGGAAGCGCTGCCGGGATTACCGCCTGAAAATGTCGTCGCCGAGCCAAGCAAGCGTAATACCGCGCCGTGTCTGGCATTCGCTGCGGTGTTTTTGGCGGAAAAATATCAAAAGCCAGCGAGCGAACTATCAATGGCTGTGCTCACGGCGGATCACTATATTTCTACTTTAGGTCAGTTTGTAGAAACCGTTGATAATGCACTAAAGTATGCAGAGAATAACCCTGCACTTGTGACCATAGGAATTCCTCCGAACAGACCGGAAACAGGATATGGATACATAGAAATTGACAGCGATGATACGACTGCACTGATTACACCGGCTGTATCGTTCCGCGAGAAGCCGTCCTTGGAGACAGCGCTGTCGTTTCTGGTATCGGGCACGTTTTTGTGGAATTCCGGTATGTTCTTTTGGCGCTTGGATACACTCCTAGGCAGCTTTCGCGAGAACTTACCGGAGATAGGCAATTCATTAGATGAGTTAGGACAAATGCTGCGGGGCAAAACGTCGGACACCATCGATGGCAGTATTCCGGAAATTAAGTCATTGTATAGTCAATTCCCTGATATATCAATCGATTATGGAATAATGGAGAAGGCCGGTAACGTTGCCGTGGCGCGAGCGCTCTTTCAATGGGATGATGTCGGCTCCTGGGATTCTCTCGATAGAATGCGACAGCAAGATACGGCAGGAAATGTTAGTTCCGGGAAAAATGTGTTGCTTGATACCAAAAATTCCACCCTCGTCAATACAACGTCCGGCCAAGTCATAGCAGCGATCGGACTCGAAGATTTTGTAGTGGTTGCCACCGATGATGCGATACTCATCTGCCCGAAAGACAGGGCGCAGCACGTACGTCAGGCCGTGGCGGAAATACGCCGCCGGGGTGATGAACACCATTTGTAATTACATAAAAAATATATAGTTATACTGTTAAATCTATCTTCTTCCTGAATGCGTTCTACGATAGCCGAAATTGATACATCCAGATTGCGTCATAATTTTCACCACATCCGCTCGCTTGCCGGAGCAGCAGCAATAATGCCAATGGTCAAGGCCAATGCCTACGGGCATGGTATGATGGAATGCTCTGCAATTTTATCGGAAGAAGGTGCTGATTTTCTGGGCGTCGCTTTTGCATCGGAAGGTGTAGCGCTGCGAGACTATGGGATTACAACCCCGATCGTCGTGATGACGCCGCCTGAGCCAAGCGAGGCAAGTCTCTTCTGTAGATATGACTTGCAACCGGTAGCATGTTCAATTGAGAGTATGAGAGTGCTCTCTGGCGAAGCGACTCGGCAGCAGACTATCCTCCGCTATCATCTCTATATTGATACCGGACTCAGCCGCGACGGTGTCCTGCCGGAGGAAGCAGTGCGATTTATGCACGCAGTATCATCCCTCCCCAATTGTGAAGCAATTGGAATATGTACTCATTTTGCCACATCCGACGAAGAGGATACTTCATTTGCCGAAGAGCAGTTGAAGTCATTTAATCAAGTTATTGGTAATTTAGGAAATTCAGGAATTCATTTCGCCTTTATTCATGCGGCAAATACAGCCGGTATTGCGCATCTTCCGGAAGCAAAATTCACGCTTGTTCGGCCAGGACTCTCGATGTATGGATGTGCTCCGACAGACGAATTGGAGCGAAAGCTCTCGCTCGAACCGATTCTCACATTGAAATCATCGGTGTTATCTCTGAGGAGGCTGCCGGCCAGAACATCCGTCAGCTATGGTCGCAGGTATTTTACGACGCAAGAGACGACGATAGCGACGATACCGATTGGGTACGGTGACGGGTATATGCGCGCTTTAACAGGTAAGGCAGAGTGCCTGATACGGGGGAAGCGGTATCCGATTGTGGGAACAATCTGCATGGACGAATGCATGGTCGATGTTGGAGATGATGCACTTGAGTGTGGTGATGAAGTGATTCTTATCGGGAAGCAGGGGCAGGAATCTATAACTGCCGGACACGTAGCACAGCAATGCGGGACTATTCCGTATGAAATTCTGACGGCGATTTCTGCGCGCGTACCGAGAGTGTATGTTGCCTGAGATTATTTCTTGATTCTTCCGACAAATATACGTGTCGAGAGCCAATGCTTGATGGCAATCATGAATTTATGAGAGGTCGATACTTTGATTTTTTTTCGGAATATGTTGAAATCATTGAGCTCGATTTTCTCGAGTAAACGGTAGTAAATGGCGTCCATGATTTCAGCGGCGAACATCGTGACACGTTCATCCGGGCGGAGTGCAGTGCGTGCTTTGTGGTAATACTCGCGGACTCTGCGGGCTTCGAAGCGCATGAGTTCGATAAAATTTTCATTGTAATTTTCATTCATCAGGTCTTCCTCTGTATAGCGGAAGCGCTCTAGGTCTTCTTTGGGCAGGTAAATGAACCCGCGATCCTTGTCCGTTTTCACATCACGGAGGATATTGGTCAACTGCAAGGCATAGCCGAGATTCACGGCATACTCCTTTGTTTCCTCGTATTTATAACCAAAAATCTCAATACACATCAATCCGACGACACTTGCGACGCTATAGCAATAGTCCTTTAAATCATCGAATGATTCATAACGATACTGCATCAAGTCACGCTCGCATCCATCAATAAGCATCAGGAAGTATTGCTTCGGGATCGGGAAGCGGCGAATGACCCCGGAGAGAGGAAGCAGGAGGGGATTGATCTGTAAGCCGTCATAACATTTATCAATTTCAGCTCGCCACCATGCTAAGCGCTCACGTTTACGGAGGATAATCTCTGCATTACGAGATGGAGTCTCATCGACGATATCATCAATTTGCCGGCAGAACGAATAGACTGTATTAATTGCTTCACGCTCTTCTTTGGGCAAAAAACTGAACGAGTAATAAAAGCTTGTCTTCGATTGCTCGGGCTGAGATTCGAGAGTGTCGTAGTTGGTAATAGCTATATTTGACATACACCTAACTCCGCTAAGAAAAAATCTTGTGATGCAATACTGTTCGCAATAGTATCCAAAAAATATCCGTACCTGTGACCGCAGGTCGTTGTGCCATGATGTCACCACCGAGACGATTAGTTTTGCGAAGAATTGCCCTCCCGCCTTCGATAGTCAATGCAATTTCAAGTCGAAGTCGTATCGACGGCAAATGCCGTAGCAGACCGGAGCCCTTTTCAAAAAAAGTCTCGGTGTAGGCGAGCACTTCTTTCAAAACATCTGTGAAATTACTGTTATTTCTGCCGTTAACCAAATTATCTTTCATTTCGAGTGGAAATTCAGGAAGAATATCCTTTGGAATATAGATTCTGCCTTTTTCGAAATCCCGGGATATATCCTGCCAGAAATTCGCGAGTTGGAGTCCGGTACAGATAGCATCCGACAGGGGAGCTGTGTGAGAATTCCATAACCCAAAAATACGTAGAACCAATTCCCCGACGGGATTAGCCGAATAGGTACAATAATCGATATTCTCCTGCATCGTTACCGGCCGCGTAAAATGTACATCGCGGCGAAAAGCAGTCAGCAGGCGTTGAAAGGGTGACGCCGGTATATCCCTCTGCTGCATCGTCTCTCGAAGTGCGACGAAGATTGGATTACCATTGGTCGCAGTAAGGAGGCGACGCTCAAACTCATTCAAAGCCATCATCTGCACATCGCTGCCGAATGTGAGTAATTCATCAGCGAGATCATCTGCTACTCTGCTAAAAGCATAGACGCTGTAAAAGTCCGCCCTGCGAGAGCGGGGAATCAGCAATGAACCCACGGGGAAATTCTCATAATGAGACACAGCAATTCTCTTGCAGAATTCTTGTGCTTCATCGAGTGATGCAGCATGGAATCTCCCGCCGGACTCAGTCGTAAGCTCGAGTAATTCTTCGTGGTTGAATTTCATAGAATACCAATAAAAAAAAGCCCGTGCTTGGCTAGCACGGGCTTTGCTGTTGGACCAGTATTTCAATTAGTCGCGGTAGTATTTACTGCGATTATCGACGATTTTTGCATTGTCTTTTTGAGTCGCTACCCATTGGTAGTATGCCGAGCCCTTTGCTTGTTGGCCAATTGATTTGGCGAGGTTTTCCGACTCGGTAGCAAATTTTGACTCATCAGCCATTTGCTTGTCGGTGACTTGAATGATGAAGTATCCGCGTTCACCGCGAATAGGACCGACGATTTTACCGACTTGTGCGGCAAATGCGGAGGTAGTAAATACCGGTTCATTACCCAAGCCCATTACCTGACCATTGTCACGGATTTTGGAGGCAGTACGGATTTCTAATGTCGGGTCAATTTCTGTCGCTTTTGCAATTACATCTTTATCTTTAATCTTGTTGTAGATGTCTTGTGCTTTTGCTTTGATGATGTCCAATTTCTTGATGCGTTGCAGACGCGATTTGATCTCTTCTTTCACATCAACAAGCGGCTTGACGCCTGCTTCCCGAGCATCGGAAACCTGTGCGACGACGATGCCGACACGCTTAACTTCGATAGGATTCGAAACAGTACCGACAGGATTTTCAAAGCCGAATTCTGTGAGAAGGCGCGAACCCAATACCGGAGTGTTCCTATCAAAAAACACTGTCTCGGTGCTGGCTTTTTTGAGTTGCTTGGCGAGGGTATCGATTTGCTTGCCGGCAGTTACCTGCTCTTTGAAGCTGATAGCGTCCCGCTTGAGCATATTACGGGTGGAATTGCTGAGGATGACATCAAATTTAATTTCCGAGAATTTGATTTCATCGCTGGCTTTATCGACTACTTTGATAATGTGATAACCGAACTGTGACTCCACAGGAGCGGTAATCGTGCCGACAGAAGCAGCAAAAGCAGCTTCTTCAAAGGGCTTTACCATACGTCCTTTACCAAAATAATCCAAGTCTCCGCCCTTGACGGCACTACTTTTATCCGATGAATACTGGGATGCCATTTGTGCGAAATCCTCACCTGACTTGGCGCGCTTATAGAGCTTTTCGGCAAATGCTTTGGCGCTGTCTTTGTCCGTACCGAAATTGATGAGAATATGGCTTGCACGTACTTGCTCGTTGGTACCGGTTCTCAAGCTGTCCACACGGAAGAAATACGTACCGTCCATGAGCTTGACCGGACCGACGACATCGCGTTGCTGCTTGTCGGTAAAGAGGGCACGACGATCGGGATCCATGATTTTCACGGGAACAAAATCATTGGTTTTGCCGCTGTAGCTTGCGAAATTTAACTCAAAAACAGAGTCCTTTTGCTGCGTCGTCGGCGCCTTCGCTACTTCTTCCTGGATTTTCTTGATTTTTTTAGCTAAGTTGTTGGTATCAATAAGAGAAGGTACGAGTGGGAAGGTAACGTACTTCATTTTTCTCATTTGCTTTTGCTTGTAGGTATCTTTGTATTTTTCGTAGTATGCGCTGATTTCTGCATCGGTCACATTGACTTCTTTATCAGCAATTTTCATTGCGTCGAACGAAATGAAGTTTACATCTGCAGTACTATTATCCGCCATGTATTTACGCTTGATATACAATGGGGAAGTGAGCGATGCCTGCGCACCGAGGAGCGAACGCATCGATTCGGTCAGCTGAGATTTGCGGAGGAATTCGTCAATTTTGAGGAGTCCTTGCTTGATTTTTGCAACTTCTGAGTCAGGATCGACTTGATTCGGCTGAATTCTACCCTCTTGAATCATCGAGCGGATATTATTCCCGATACTTTCAGGGTCGGTCACAACCTTGAGATACTGATCACGGTTGAACTTACCGGTACTGTCGGTGAAGTCTTTACGGAGAAATTCAGGTGGATTATCAAGCATGATATCCTGAATCTCTTCCGACGTTACTCTAATACCTGCTTTTTCAGCCTCTTGCTTGAGTAACGCTTCTTCGACCATTTGGTCCCACACCTGTTGGCGGATTTGCTCTTCATCGATTTCAGCATTCGGATTGCCATCGCGCTGCTGCTTGACGAGCTCGGCTACACGTGCTTCGAAGTCTTTACGGAGGATATCTACTCCATTTACAGACCCGATGGTAGCGCTTCCGTAGCTCTCACCGCGACGCATAATTTCCCCCAGATTAGAATCGGAGGCCACCATAAACCCTATAAATAAAAAGGCAAATAACCCTAAAAGATAGGGAGAAAATTGCCGCATTCTTGTTAATAAACCCATCGTCAAAAACTCTCTTTCGATGAAAAAATAGATTGGTACAATACTTGTCTTTGCTAACTTTGCATTAAAATAAAGCGCAAAACTATTCACGTTTGGTGACTTTTCCAAGAATCTTCTCAATTTTACTTGCTTTTGGTATGGAATTACATAATCTTCGGTTGCAAATTATCCCGACACAAGCCGCTCTTCTTCACGAAGAAACGGACTTTAATAGGGTTAATCGACTTAAAAAATACATTTCCGGACACGGATATCTCAAAAATCCGCCCATCGTCGGGAAAATGCACGCAAGTAACCAAACGCATTATATTGTTCTCGACGGCGCCACCCGTACCACTGCCCTCCGCGAGCTCGGCATTCCCGATATATTGGTTCAGGTCGTCGAATACGGCGAAGGAGGAATCACCCTCGAAGCATGGAATCACGTTCTACCCGATGTCACGAATCTCAATATCCTCGAAATGATAGGTTCAATCGACGGTCTCCACCTCTCCGAGACCACCCTCGACGAAGCCCGCCGCTGCGTGGTGATGCGCGAAATTGCCGGCTATATCTATTCCTCCCCTGATAAAATTCTCGCCGTTCGTGCCGATGGTGATTTTTTTGCACAAGTGGAATTACTCAGCAAAGTCGTCAAAACATACGAACGCCACGGGGAAATTTACCGGTTAGCACAGGCAGACCTCGAGCAGCTCATTGCTTCCCGTCACGAACATTCCTCGGTCATGATTTTTCCGCAATTTACTCCTAAAGAAATAAAAGATATCGCTCTTAGCCCCATCAAGCTGCCGGCCGGAATTACACGCCATATTATCCCGGGGCGCGCGCTCAATGTCAATATTCCCCTGGAATTACTCCAAAACCCACAGTCAATTCCCGAAAAAAATGAATGGCTCGACCAATGGCTGACAGCAAAAATTGTCGAACGGAAAGTGCGGTTTTATCATGAACCGGTCTTTGTTTTTGATGAATAGAAAAAGTGGGAATGTACACGTATAACTGACCTTTCGTCTTCTACAATTCTTATGAAACACACAGCAATCGGTATCATTCCCGCTCGGTTCGGCTCATCACGTTTCCCCGGTAAGCCGCTCTGCGACTTGAACGGCAAAACGCTCATTCAGCGCGTGTGGGAGGCCGCCGTGCAAGCGCCTTCACTCGCTACGGTGTATGTAGCAACTGACGATGCACGAATTATTGAAGAATGTACACGTATCGGTGCAGCATGGGTGCTCACCCCGTCCGAACTCCCAAGTGGCACCGATAGAGTCGAATATGCTGCACGTTTTGTCGCACCGGACGCCGATTATGTGCTGAATATTCAAGGAGATGAGCCGCTCATTCGGCCTGAATTACTCGATAATTTGGTGCATGCACTCGCTCACTCCACCGCCGATGTCGCCACACCTATTATACGTATTACCTCGCTTGAAGAATTACTCAATCCCACAGTTGCAAAAGTCACCCTCAGAAATGACCGCTCAGCACTCTACTTCTCCCGCAGCGTGATACCGTTTGTACGGGGAATTCCACAGGCAGAATGGCTCAATGAACATACCTTCTGGAAGCATATCGGTATCTATGCCTATCGCGCTCATGCCCTGAGGCAATTTGCCGAACTTGAGCCGCACACACTCGAAAACGCCGAAAGCTTGGAACAGCTCCGGCTTCTTGCGGCCGGTGCGACCTTCCGCTGCGTCGAGACCACGCACGAGCTTGTCGCCGTCGATACGCCGGACGATGCCGAACGTATCCGCAGGATACTCTCCGAGCAGTCAGATGCCGGATAGGGAAGACTCAAACATGATTGTCATACTAACCACAACTACAGGTATTCTATGAAAATAGCAATCTACCCCGGCACATTCGACCCGATTACGAACGGACACTTGGACGTGATCGAGCGTGCGGCGGCGATGTTTGACCGGGTGATCGTCGTGATCGCAATAAACAGTACCAAAACGCCGCTGTTTACAAAAGACGAGCGCCTCTTGATCGCTTCTTCGGCGCTCGCTCACCTTGGCAATGTGACGGTTGAGCTCTTCAGCGGACTCATTATCGACTATGCTCGCACTGCAGGCGCTAGCACCATCATCCGCGGTCTGCGCGCCGTGTCGGACTTTGAATATGAATTTCAAATCGCTCTCATGAACCGCAAGCTTGAGCCCTCGGTTACGACGATTTTTCTCCTTCCGAATGAAAAATACACGTATCTTAACTCCTCCATTATCAGAGAATTAGCCCGCTACAACCAGGACGTGAGTGAATTCGTGCCGGCGAAAGCAGCCGAAATGTTGCGGGAGAAGTATGAGGCAGGGAAGTGAGTGAATGTATGGCAATGTGTATGGTTGAGGGGTGATTAGATTCTTCAAAATTCCGTTTGTAATTGTATTACAAAGTAGAAACATCAATTTCTCTTTCATTATGTCGTACAAATGCCGTATTTTTGCACAAGAATTTTACAATTTTCAGAGAGTACGAAAATTATGAGCAGCACGTATATTGTTAATCCGGTTGAAGTTCGGATGGTCGAATCTGCAAAAGGCAGTATTTACCAATCGATCGTAGCAATGGGATTCCGTTCGCGTCAAATCAATGACCAAATCAAGTATCAGCTCACACGCCGTATGGAGCATGTGGAGAATGATGCTGATGAATCGGAAGGACCAAACTACGACAAGCTCGCAATCAGCCGTGAGTTTGATGTATTAGCCAAGCCAACATTTCAAGCAATGAAAGAAATCAGCGACGGTACGCTTACCTTCCGCCTGCCGGATCATAAAGGCGAATAAACCGTTGTATTGCATTCAAATAAAGCCATTGAGCCACGCTTAATGGCTTTTTTATTACCCTCATACCATGCTCAAAGGAAAAAAAATACTCGTCGGCGTCAGCGGAAGTATATCGGCGTATAAAGCTCCGCTCCTGGTGCGCGAACTCATCAAGCTCGGCGCTGAAGTGCGCGTGGTGATGACGCCCTCGGCTGCGGAATTTGTGAGCCCGCTTGTCCTTACGAATCTCACGAAGAATCCGGTGATAATGGAGCTCTTCGACTCAACGATTCAGCATGGGGGCTCCTGGCATGTGCACCTTGCCGGATGGTGTGATGCGATGATTATTGCGCCGGCGTCTGCTGCGACGCTCGCCCGCATTGCCAATGGATACTTCGATACCGCATTGACGGTCGTTGCCTCCGCTCTGCCAAGGACTTCGCCGCTTCTTGTCGCTCCGGCGATGGATACTGATATGTGGGAACACCCCGCGGTACTCCGGAATGTGATGCAGCTTGAGCGTGATGGAATTACCGTAATTCCGCCTGCCGAAGGTGAGCTCGCAAGCGGTCTCTATGGCGTAGGACGCCTGCCGGAAATACATGTCCTCATTCGGAGTATTGAATATGCATTATTCTCCAAAACCGAGACTGCCGGACTGAACGGTTCGTCCGACTCCGGAGCGTTTCAACCGGATGAATGTAAAGAAATTACAGAACAGTCGGTGATGCGTTTCAAGAATGAAATCCCACATTCTGATTCAGATACGGTGATTGAATCGCAGGCGAAAAGTCGGGATAATTCGAATGAACATCACGAAACGCAAACAACGGATGATACGATTGAATACGCGCTCAACCTGCCTACATTTTCCCTACAGGATGCTGTAGAAAAAGACGAGTGGACGGTGGAAATGGAACTCCAAAAGCTCAAAGATGCCCAAAGCGGACAGGTGCTGCAAGGGAAAACCATCCTCATTACTGCCGGACCAACGTATGAAAAAATCGACGATGTGCGCTTTGTGGGGAATTATTCATCCGGTAAAATGGGATTCGCTCTGGCATCTGAGGCAGTGAAGCGCGGCGCAAATGTGCTGCTTGTCGCCGGTCCGGTCGCCCTTCCGACGCCGAATGGCGTTCTCCGGATTGATGTCGAGTCGGCTGACGAGATGTATGAAGCCGTAACGGAACATTTCTATAAGTCCGATATAGCAATACTATCTGCAGCGGTTGCAGATTATTCGCCCGTGAAGACGGTGAGCGGAAAAATGAAAAAACGTGATGTCGGTGAGACGATGCAGCTTGAGCTTCGCTCGACGAAAGATATTCTTGCGGCGCTAGGCGTGGCGAAGACGAATCGACAAATCCTCGTTGGCTTTGCATTAGAATCGACGAATGAACTCGACAATGCCAAAAAAAAGCTCGCCGCCAAAAATTGTGATATGATTGTTCTCAATTCCGCCAACAAACCTCAAAGCGGTTTTCGTGGAGATGATAATACAATTACTATTATCACGGCTCATGGTGAGGTGGAGGAATTTCCGCCGCAGTCCAAAAACGCCTGTGCGGTCGTAATTTTAGATAAAATTTCAGCAATGCTGCCTCATGCCGATTAAAAAAACAACCACGAAGCAAGCGCAACCGGCAGGGAAGAAAGGCATTGAAATTTATGTCGATGGTTCGTTTATCGACGGGCGCGTCGGCTATGGTCTCGTCATTCTCCGCGACGGTGTTGCTGTCGGGGAATTTTCAGGTTCGGTCGAGAATGAGGAATACCTCACAGCCCGCCAGGTCGCCGGTGAACTCTTCGCCGTCGGGAAAGCACTCCAATGGTGTAAGATTAATGGTGAGATGTCAGCCACGATTTATTACGACTACACCGGTATCGAATGCTGGGCAACGGGTAAGTGGAAAGCAAAATTACCGCTTACGCAGCGCTATACGGCGTTTGTACGGTCATCGGGTATTCGGATATCCTGGCAGAAAGTAGCAGCCCACACGGGTGATTTTTGGAATGAACGTGCCGATGAGCTCGCGAAGCAGGGAACGAGTGAGGTACGGTCGTAGTAACGTATGACGATTTTAACGCAAAGGCGCAGAGGGCGCAAAGTGAATATAGTACAACCAAATACATTAGCAGTATGAATCCAATTGAAACAGTAGAATACGTTGCAGAACTAGCGCGTTTGAAATTTTCGGAGTCTGAAATTGAGGCGTTTGCCGAACAGTTTCAGGGAATTCTGACGTATATCCAAGCCATTGAAGAGCTGGATCTTGAGGGAGTCGAGCCACTGACGAATATCACAGAAATGTCGAATGTGTTTCGTGAGGATGTGGTCATTCCGTCACTTTCGATTGAGGAAGCCCTTAAGAACGCACCGAAGAGGAATGAATCCTTTTTCAAAGTACCGAAAGTGCTCTAAGTGGGTAATTTTGCTCAACATCTCACCGGTTCGGTTATCGCCGGTGCCGCTTGCGGTGTGGGAGCGAGCTATCTCTTTCACGCATCACCGGTGGATTCGGCGGCCTGTGCTGCCTTATGTGCTGTCGGTGGAATTATGCCGGATATTGACAGTCCGGTGAGCAAGCCGGCGGATTTTGTGGTGAGTATTTCGAGCGCGGTAGCGCCGGTCTTTATCCTGCAAATGCTGAAGATGCATACCCTTCAGGCGTCGCAGATTTTTTTGATAGCTCTCGGTGTGTTTTTGGGAGCGCGGGTCATACTCCGTCAGGTGATTAAGCGCTTTACGGTGCATCGGGGGATTATTCACAGTATTCCTGCGGCGATAATTTGGGGATGCCTCGTGTTTTTGGCGTTCCGACATTCACCCCCGCTGATTCAGAATCTTGCTGCAGCGAGTGCTGTCATTGGGTTCATTACACATTTATTAATCGATGAGATGTTTTCCTTGGTCGATATTTCCGGCGGGAAATTATCACCGAAGGCATCATCCGGCACAGCGCTTAAGTTGTTTGGTTCATCACTGATAATTACAATTCTTACCTATCTTGTCGTTGCCTTCCTACTGTATCTCTGCGCGGTCGATAGCGGGCAGATGCAGG
>JAXLVN010000001.1:0-1579360 GCA_046328995.1 Kapaibacterium sp. (SeqCode) | reverse complement strand
ATGCCCTCGGTTTACACGCCCAAACCGACCTGCTCGCTCGGAAGCGAAGGGCTCAAAGAAAAAAGTCTTTGGTAATTCCCCATAATCCACATAAGTTGCAAATAAATCATAATGTTCTTAGAAATTGCAGCAGAGCAAGGGCGCTCGTTGCCCGGGTGGGTGTACATTTGTAGGGGAGATTGTGCATGAGTATTTATCCTATTGTTTTCTATAACTCAAAAGTCTCAAAACTTCCTTCATCGAAGTCCAGCTCAGCTCCGCATCTCAGCCAAAGAGCATCTCATGGCTGCTCATGTCTATTCGATTGATATAATCTGCAAACAAATTAAGTTAATTAATGCATTACCCTTAAACAATCAGGAGTGCTACTATGAAAATTCTACTTTCGTTCATATCCGCAATATTGGCAATGACTTCAACACTTACTGCACAGAACACGGTAACAATTAGCCCACGAACTCAAACTATCAATGTTGGCGAATCAACCAAGTTTTCCGTTTCGCTTACTGTGCAGGCGGGATTTGACGCTTCTGTATTTCTCTCTTCATCATGGGAAAGCAGTACTATTTCCCCAACAATCATCAATTACCCTTATACTGCGCCCATAGGTGTCATGATTAAGACATTAACCTCTACCAAGCGTGGTATATACACGGTAGTTGTTTCTGCAAAAATCGGAAACATCGTAGCGACTGATACTTGTACCGTGGAAGTACTGAATGTAACCCCTTGGAGAATATTCGAGCCGAACTATCGCACAAGACCGGCATTTATTACCCTTGATCGCGCCGGAAAATTATATTATTCATTACTCACACCAGCCCCGGATGAGATGCTGTCATATGATGGCACTATGAATACTAACCTTTCATCACCCTATTTTTCAAGTAGCATCAGTTCGGAAATGAATATTCCGACTTCATACAACGCCGTAATTGATAAAGACAATGTACCGTATTTTTTCACTATATCCGGCGTTTACAAAAGGAAGGACGGCAACTTGACGATTTATAATCCCTCTAATTCGGCACTTCCGGACAAAGCTGTAAAACGTGGAGCAATTGATTCCAATGGTAAGATTTGGATGGGTACCACTCACGGCTTGGCTTCACTTGAAAATTATACCATCACTCCCTATAACAACTCGAATACTAATTCTATTCTTGGTGATGAGAGAATTACGGCACTAACTGTAGGACCCGATAACAGAATATGGATAGGCACACCAACCGGATTAGTAGTGTACGATGGTAATACTTGGACGCGATACACACCACAAAATTCAGGAATTCCTGCGCCGTACATATTTGGATTGGCTGTTGATAAAAATGGTGTGGTATGGATGGGTGTCGGAGCGTTAGGTACATGGCAATCAAGCTATAACGATTGCCCTAAATCTATGATTGGCTTAGTAAAATTCGATGGCACAACGTGGACACTGTATAATTCTACTAATTCTCCGTTAACTTCAAACTATGTGAATGGACTAACCTTGGACAGCAAAGGAAATGTATGGGTAGGAACAGCTTCTAACAACAAATTCGGATATATGGAGTATGTAAAAGGTTGTGGCCTGTTAAAATTCGATGGTACAAATTGGACAAGCTTTACAACTTCAAACTCACTTCTCCCCGATAATGACGTACAATGGGTGGGTGCAGACCGAAACGACAATATTTGGTTCACATGCAAAGAAAAGTTTGGCGTGTATAACGAAGGCGGGCTACCCTTCTTCACCAATGATGTCCAAGAGCAGCCGGAATCGACCGACGGCATCACCATCACTCCAAACCCCTCAAGCACAACCATCACCATCAACGGCACAGATGCTATCTCCGCCGTCACAATAGTAAACAGCTTCGGAATGGAAGTCGTAGGCAGACAAACCATTTCAAACGCGAACGGTTCGCTGAATGTCGATGTGTCGGACTTGGCTTCGGGAGTGTATTTTGTACAGCTTCGCACTCCCACCGGAATGATAAGCAAGCCGATAGTAGTCATGCACTAACCAACCAAACGCAAAAAAAACTGACAAGCATTACATGTTTTTATTGGAGTACTACCATGAACAAACTATCTCTCTTTATTACTTTGGCTATTCTATCGCTTACAGCCAATCTATCTGCTCAAAACAGTGTAACAATCACTCCGCTCACACTTAAAATTAATGCAGGTGAAACAGCACTCTTCTCGGTCTCTGTTACTGCACAATCGGGATTCGATGCTTCTGTATTTCTGACCTCAACAGCTGCAAGATTGCGGCACGACTAGCGGATGTTCATAACATATCCTGACCAATACAAACAAAAAAGTCCTGTTTGCGAGCAAACAGGACTTTTTTATTATCCACTCCCCCGAGAGTATCGTTTCTTATCGATGTTCAAAGCAGAAACTAGGATATACCGCCTCATGTTTTGCAAACACATCATGCCTTCAAATCACAAAACCACAATTTTCTCTTAAAAAACATCACATTCCTTCAAAAATTGAGTAATAATTGAGTAACGGATGGTAGAAAATATACCATATCTTCGTGCTTTAGAATCTGCACATAACGTTAAGCGTTGGTAACCGACGTGGAACATGAATTAAAGTAGCAGTTGCTCGAAGTAAGATGAGGTTGACAACCATCATATATTCTTGTATCTTTGCAGTGAAGTTTATTTCTCTCAGAGAGTAAATTTGGTAGTCAGCTTCCGGATTAGAAACAAACATAATATGTAGTTGTTTTTTTATCATTCAATTTCGGAGACATTATGACAAATATTTACCATGTGACCAGATGTAAATCGGTTGCTGACTTCAGGTCTCTAATGACCAAGTTTTTTGCATTTGCAGTAATTGCCTTACTTACAGGTATAGTTTCATTCGCTGCAAGGGCGCAAAATCCAAACTTAGTTCCAAATTCAAGCTTTCGGAACTATTATACACTACCAAAACCTACACAACTGAGTATTACTCCTCATACTCCAAATAATAAACTGGGCTTGCACTGGATTGTACGGAGGAATGAAGATCGATTCAAGCCGTATTTTGAAGACTCGTTAGACCCAGAACATGTTCACGATTGGTTTAGGGCAAACCAAGCAACCCCAGATTATTACCATATTTTCCCACCTGGCAGTTACGTTCCATACAATGCCGTCAGTCCAAATGCTGGTGTCGGTATTCCCCATAATTGGGGACAAGATTCATTACACCCACTCTATCCAGTATCAGGAGGTGATGATAGTGCTTATGCAGGTTTTTTTACAGAACGGTGGCCAGCTTCAGACTCAGTACATGGAACAGGTTATTATGACTGGCACGAGTATCTTGCTTTGAAATTAAACAATCATCTTGAAACAGGCACTTATTTGGTTAAGTTCCACTATGCTATAGCACAGTATGAAACCACAGAGGAAAAAAAAGATGATGGTAAAAAAGTTGAATACTACTTAAAGAATCTCGGCGTTGCATTTGCTCCTACTACACTTTTCCTAGATTATTATCTGCCGCCTTCGCCATTACTCAGCCGAAGTACATGGTACGAAGAAGGTTCGGGACCAACCTTTAATAATTTACCAATGGCTCTTTATAGCACAAATTATGTTGAAACGCATAATTTACCGTATGTGAATCCCGGTACATGGGGAACTTTTGAATCCTACTTTGCTTGTAGCGACACCACACTACAATACATCATCATAGGAAATTTCCAGCAACGAATAGCATTGGAGGATATAGGGTTGACCCCATTAGATTTACCTTCAGATGAGAAAACCATAGACGACAGCAATCATTATCGTTTTTACTTTTTTATAGACAGCGTAGAAGTCCGAAAAGTAGAGAGTGGTGCCTGTCAATGTAAATCAATATTTACTTGCCCACACACACGTAATGAACCATTACAAGACTCATCAGCCCATCCAAATACATGCTGCTTTACCACGCCAATAATTCCCGCGCAAACATCTTGCCCATTTTGGTCGGTGCGTATTAAGATAGGCGACACTGTTATTTCCGACCCGCCTACAAAAGACTTTGGAAAATATATTAAGTTTGGAGATACGGTAAGTGCATCGTTTTGTATCCCCAAAACATCGAGTGAAGATAGTAATGTTCTTATTCAATATCAGTTTTTAGACTCAACTGGAGCTGTCGTCTGCGTCAAGAATGAATACGCACAGTGCATTTGTAACTGCTTCCTCGCTGATGAAAATATTGCCGAAGGAGTTCCTGTTAAAATTATCGAGCACACATTAACGAAAATTGCCAACGATTCAAGTAAATGCTGCTGGGAATATGCCCTTAAGAATAATTACAGTTGTAGCTACCTGAATGATTACAAATTAGAGATTGAAATAAGCGGTGGCGGAACCACTATTGTCGCACTTCCGGGCTGGACAGATAGTTTAGTTGGAAGTACGCATATCTTCTCTTCTACAAATGGACTGAAATACAATACTACTTCAAAAGTATTCAAAATATGTACTGAAGCGCAATCAAGCCCTTACCCACCTAAAGTTTACTCGACATTTAGAAAGAATGCATCCGGAACACAGTGCCGCAGTTTCAGGGATAGTCTTGTATGTAGAGAATCTGAAAACTGCTGTGATAAACTTTCAATTGAATTACGAAGAGGCACTGCTACATCAAGCTCGGAATGTAAATTCGACCTTGTAATACGCCACCTAAATTCATTAAGTAAATGCAAAGTGTATGGAATTCGAGTAAAAACTCTTGGAGGTACAACATTGCATACTATGACCGGCAGCCCTCTTAATCTTGATTCTCCGAAAATTATCTGGAGCGACAATTTAGGCGGTTGTGGAATTGACATGGAGACCGGTAAAATGGCAGTCAAAAGCGCAACGTATATCATCGAAGTGCTCGACTCTGCACAAGCGGTAAAATGCTCCGTTCAAAAAACATTTGAATGTTGCTTCACAACTGCGAACGCATCGAAGCGTGGTGCATTGGAAGAAGAGCAGCCCCAACAATTGGCAAATAACGGAATAATTACTGAGACGAAAATTGATGGAACTGTACTACGATACACAATCGTCAACAACGGTGAAGCCGCCATTCCAGCTACGATTCGTCTATCGGGTTTAACGGGTGATGCTATCCTTCAACGTACAGTTAAATTAGCGAAGGCGAATAATGCCGGAGAATTTGATGTTTCAAAGTTAGCAAGCGGGACATATTTTTTAACTGTACAAACAAATAACTGGCAGACAACACGGCAAATTAGTATAATACGATAAAATATTCTGAGACCTGATGGGCTATTATCTCCTGTCAGGTCTTTTCTTATACGAGGGCACAATCATGCGTATCATTCTTAGCATTTTATTCTTTATTATCATTAGCATACCGTCGGCAGTGCAAGCACAAATAAAGATTTTTGATATTATACATATTCCAAGTGATAAAGAGCCATGGGGTTCATTCTCGGATTTATGCCGAATATCCCCTACACGCATTCTTGCCCAAACAACAAACGGCATGGTTGCTATCAATAACGACGGGACAGTGGCACATCATTGGTGGCCACCTCAATCTACGAGCTTCTATCAGTATGACCCACAGAGCGCGCTTGTTGTTTATTTGGCAAGCGAAGCGATCAGACCGGATTCAACGTTACCTGCTACAAGACAACTTCGGATTGTACTTTTGGATTCAAACTTAGTTGTAAAAAGTAATACCATATTAGACTCTACCATAACTGGCTTTCCGACACAGTTTGATTATAATATTAACTTTCGAATATGTACACTATTGGATTCAAGTATTCTGTTGATCTCCTCCCCTGTTATTACATCGAAGGGTAAAGAACAGATGGTACTACGTTTTTCACGGGATGGAAGGGTGGTTGGTAGAACGTCCATTCTCGACACAAATAAATCTTCGACCACTAATTTTACTTTCTTGTTTCAGATGCATTCAGGACAACTGCTATTTAAAAAAACTACAAGGTATAGCACAATGAACGTATCAAGTAACTTAGTGACTACTGATACTAATTTCCAATTCTCTGAACCATTAGCTGATAGTAACGACTTTAAAAAAGCGACGGCAGGTATTATCCCTACGCGAGACGGTGGAATTTGCTTCGGATATTACTATTTCATTTATGGAGGAGCACAGGACTTAGTGGCATTGATCAAATATGACAAGAATTTTAAAAAGCAATGGGCAACGACCTTATCAGGAACAAATTCAAGCTCATCTTCAAAGCTATTCATCGTGGAAAGTCGTAATGGTGGGTATTACATTGCTCGAACGGCGTATGATACTGTTGAGGTTAATAACTATCCAAAATTTAAACCTTTTGCATATTGCTTTGATGATATTGCTCTTAGTCGGATAGATACTGGTGGAAAGGTACTTTATACCGCACTCTATGGTACTGAACGACAAAGGCAAGTACCGTATAGTATGATGGAAGATATCGACGGTGGGATTATCATTTCGGGTAATCATGAGATTACTCCATGGACATGGTGTGAAGTGGTTTCCGAAGGTGCGCCCTCAGAACCCGGAGATTGGCTTTTCAAAGTTGATTCGTTAGGTCAGCCGGCAAAGAAAGTAATGGTGACGGGTATAGAAGAGCAAACCGGCGATGGTAGTGGTGTCCGAATATATCCAAGTCCAGCATCAGGTATGCTTACAATAGCATTTGAACGCGTTGGCTACTTTAAGAGTATTGATATTATTGATATTCAGGGGCGTGTACTCTATACATCAGTAATTCAAGAGGATAATAAACAATCTTACTTAGAAATAGATATTTCCGGTTTTGCATCGGGAAGTTATTATTGTCGCTTGCGGACTTCGTCGTCGTCGATTACACGTCCGTTTGTTATTCAGAAATAGGTGCTTTTTTCTATAAAAACTGACAAGCAAAAAAAAACTTGTCAGTTTTTTTTTTGAAAAATGTACTATTTTTGAACAAATCAATTTTCGTTTTTCTCAAGATCATTTTTCGACTGCCCAAGTCAACTGCTCATCAACGTCAGGAAAGAGCTCAACTACATCAGGAAAGAGCTCGTCAACGTCAGGAAAGAGCTCAACTACATCAGGAAAGAGCTCATCAACGTCAGGAAAGAGCTCAACAACATCAGGAAAGAGCTCAACAACATCAGGAAAGAGCTCAACAACATCAGGAAAGAGCTCATCAACGTCAGGAAAGAGCTCAACTACATCAGGAAAGAGCTCAACTACACAAGGAAACAGCTCAACTACATCAGGAAACGGCATCTAAACCAATTCACAGCCAATTCCTCGCACTACTTCAACCAATTTCCGCATCATTATCGACTTTTTTACTCGAATCTCCCGTTAGCCGTGATGTGATTTCCACATCCCATTTTTATTTATATCTTTTTTACATAACCCTTTTTCTATGGAGTATTTATGATTCCAGACAATAGCTTTTCGGCAGACACTATCGCCGTTCGTGCCGAACGTTTGCAACTCATCGAGATGAATCTTGCAACGCATTTACCAACGCTCATTGAGCTGCCTGTCGATCTTTCGACGCGCCTTGCAAATTGCTCTTCGCTCTTTCTCGCCAAGAAAGATCTTGCAAGCATAGAAGACGGTGAAAGTGTCGCTGCTACGACTTCAGCCCGCCTCGCCTTCGACTTCCTGCGCAAAGAATACGTCGTTGCCAAGAAATTTGCCGATAACTTGTACAAAGACAAGCCGGAATTTCTTGCCGAGTATCAATTCAACATCTCGTATCCGACAAGTCAACTCGAACAGTTAGAGAAAGTTCGGATTGTTCTCGGTGAGCATACGCGTCTTGTCGCATTGGGCGAGTCCCCGCTACTTCCGGCAACACTTATCACCCGACTGACCACAGCACTCGCAGCAGCTACCGAGAAATATCAAGCAAAAGCCAAAGAACGCGGCGAAGCCACCCATGCTCGTAATGTATTCAATGAAGTGTGGGACACGAGCACCAACGATTTGAAATATCTCTATCAGTGCTGCTGCATTACATGGGATGATGATCATATCAACCTGATAGATTTGGGGTTTGTGCGTTCCTCAAGTATGGGACAAAGCGGCGGCGGCGGCGCAGTGCCCGATACGCCCAACGTTCCCTATTTCAACGGTTCGACTACTCTCGAATGGACACCCGTCGATGGCGCAACGAGCTACGGCATTGCAATCTCATCCAATGGCACAGACTGGCAAGACGATATATCGTCCCCGTCAAATTCCCATGTTGTGCCGACATTACTCGACGGCAAACTTTGGTACAAGGTACGAGCGCGGAATGCTAGCGGACTCACAGGATATTCGGGAATATTAGAACGTCTATTCGGTTTGGCAGGAGTGCAAAACTTCTCTTTCTCAAGCGGCACGTTAACATGGAGCGCAGTACTCTACGCGGAAACGTATCAAATCGAGCGCGCAGTAGCAGGAACAAGCGTCTATACACTTCTCTTCAACACCAACGGCACAAGCTTCTCGGATTCTCCGGCGCCGGGTAATTGGACATATCGTATCCGTGCGGTGAATGGTGGGATTGTAGGCGAGTGGGCAGAGCTAAACGTAAACGTATAATCGACTTCGCGTCATACAAAAGCAAAAGCCCAACAGTTACCACACTGTTGGGCTTTTTAGGTTCTCACCTGTACCTACCTATCGCCTCAGAAGCTACGTAAGAGGCATTTCAAATATAAGGGTTTAGATTGATTGATGCAAGCATTTTTTCTTTAATTGATTCTCATAGATGCTTTATTTCTATTAGGCTTTATTTCATTCTATGATTTAGGTGCTCGAAGTGTAGATAAAAGGATTGTTTGTTTGAAGGAATATTGGTTCGACGAGTGATATCAATCGTTTATTATCATTGTAGCTACCCCATTTTCATCACAGTACTTTTTTATTATCTCGTTTGCCTTTTGTAAGTTTTGTTTATTATAACTCTCAATTAACTCGTTTCGTACCTCGTTGCTAAAACGACTGATTACGGGTATTTTAAGACGCTTTAACACTTGAGATTGAAATCTTGGTAGCCCGCCATTCATTCTAATTCCAATTTGTGACATCTGATTTCTTATAAAATCTGACATCAAGATACTACCCAATACCTTTAATGATAGAATATCATCCGCCGTGATATAGTATATATTATGATGGGGGTAATAATTACCTTCATCTATAAACAAGTATTTATTTCCAGTTAAATCAGGTAAAAGTAGCTTTGGTTTTCCGAGTAATTCAGGTTTGATTTTATCTATAGTTTTATACCACTTCTCAGGTGATTGTTGTGCGGTATGTCTTTTTTGCAGAACCTCTTTGTTCTCATCAAAGTATGATTTCAAGTGCGGATATTCTTCCAAATTGCAGAGCTCATCATTATCATACGGATTTATTAAATAATGCTCGTGCCAGCAAAAAGCATTGTCTTTCAAATCAGAAGATTTCACTAATGGTAAACATCTACTTTTTTCAATACCGTTTAGCTCGTTCTTGCTTTTAATAAATACTTTATCTGCACCTGTAGCCACGCCAATACCAATTTCAAAACCTTGTTCTGCTATTCCTAAAAGTGATGTATGGTTAATATTATAGTTTAAAAACAGATTTTGCCACGAGGAATTGCTGGGACTCTTAACCATTATAAAGTCGAGATTATTAAAGTCTATAATCTTTGAACTGTTCTCACAGAATAAAACTGAGTCGCTATTTGCCTTGTTTTCGATTGTTGTTATACATGGATAGGCTGTTACCGCTTCGTCAAATGGTGATGATTTTTCGATATTTAACACCTTTTTGAGGTTAAAATATGTTGATATGAACTCCCTTAGATTCTCACCGTATTGATTGTATAGCCAACGATTGGAGCAAATAAATGATAGTATTCCATTCGGCTTTAGTAAGAGGAGAGATTGTTCGTAAAATGGAATATATAAATCGGCTCTGAATTTAAAGGTGCTGAACTTTTGGCGGTAGAACTGCTTGTCGATTTCAGGTATTAATTCATGACGTATATACGGAGGATTCCCAACGATACAATGATATTGCGATTCGAATTTGTATGTTAAATAATTGGTATTGATACAAATCATTGAACTCATGTTGGATGGGTAATGAATTAATTTCTCAATCAACGTATCTATTAGAATACATAGTTCTGTAAAAGCACTTATGTCCAATTCTATAAATGTTATATTATTTTTAAGTGCCTCGACAAATGAGAAGCCGTGTATCTGCGAGGATTCGAAGAGTCTATTAATTATCTCCAATGCAAACGCACCTTTTCCTGACGACGGCTCTAAAATCCTTATATCTTTTAAATCCGATTCAGAAATGTATCCTACTTCGTCTAAAATGTATTGAACTACATTCTTGTTGGTGAAAACCTCTCCGGTGTTTCTTCCGTTTTTTCTTTCCATGGTGTGAGTATTATTTAAATTCGTGAAGTTGGCCAGTAAGCTGACCTATAAAAGAATGAAGGAATGCTTCAATAGAAATACTTTCTGCGACATTACCATAATCATAGTTATCCGTTGACCAGAGTAAGCAGCACTGTGAGTAGTGTCTCTCAAGCATTAACTTCTGACAAAAAAGACTATACCTATCAATGTACGTTGTATTATAAAATTCTCCAAATACTTTGAAATACGGTTCTGAAATCCTAACCGGTGCTGTTGATTTTTTAGATTTCTCCACGATCATCATATATCCTAACCATGGCGCAGACTGATTTGGATACGCTTTCTCCCGAAATGCTGTCCATAAATCAATTGCACTTCCTAACGCTTCTTCAGTTCTATTATTAAAGTTATTGCCAAATGAACCTACTTGTGACTTTAGTTCTATAACAGCAATAAGCTTTCGGGTAGGCGATATTATCAGCATGTCCCAGTCTTTAGTTGGGCGAAAATAGCCGGGCAACTGATTACCTTTGGTGTATATATATTTGTGGGGTATTCCTACATCTACAGCAACTTTATGTAAAAGACTTATAAATCCGTCTAACTGTTTCCCACCTGTTACTGAACTTCTATTTCCTGTATCTTTTACCTCTCTATCTTCCTGCTCATTTTTCTGCTTATTTCTTGTATCCCAAAAGTGTCTAATCGCAGACTCTATATATCCGCTATATTTTTTTAAGTTCATTAAATAATTGGGTTCGTGTATTTTTTAATGTCTAAATATGTATTGAACTATGCATATATAGAATAATAGTAGTGCGGCGAAACTACGGATATTCATCCATATATTCAAAGGGAAAATTCTTCGACCTGCCTGGACGGCAAGGGTGCCCGCAGACGGCGGCCCGGAGTATGCAGAAGGGGAAGCAAACTACTCACCCTCACAGGCGCTTGGCAAACGTAATCTGCATGTCCTCCAAATTTTTTGCTGTTTTTACCGTCATAGCGCGCCTATTGAAGACAAATTAATTTAATGAACGCACTATAAAGGTTATCATGCCGACTCCAGAAGACGTACTCACTTCACTCCTCGAAGACAAGAAAAAACCCTCTATCCCGAAAAAAATCACAGTGTTGCCACTGCGCGACGTTGTGCTCTTCCCGAATATGATATTTCCCGTGCTCATCGGACGCTCGTCATCGCTCAAGGCGGTGTCGGAGGCGATGGAGCGCGATAAGTTTATTTTCGTAGCCGCGCAGAAAGACCCCTCTGTCGAGGAGCCGACCCATGCCGATATTTATAAGCATGGCACCGTGGCGAAGATACTTCAAGTTCTGCGTCTGCCGAATAATCTCCTCAAAGTGCTCGTCGAAGGCGTCGTGCAGGGCAAGATTACCTCGGTCGTGAAGAATACCGATTTCCTTGAAGCGAAAGTCGATATCATTCACCCGAAATTCGATGAAAAAGATGTGGAATTAGAAGCGATGGTGCGCCGCACGTCCGAAAGATTCGCCGATTATGTGAAGTCGAATCGTAATCTCGCGCCGGAAATCGTGGCTGCGTATGATAATCTCGATGATTACTCCCGCAAACTCTACTATGCAGCCGCAAATGTGGATCAGAAAGTGGAATTAAAACAGCGCATTCTCGAGAAAACGACGATGAAGGAGCAGTTTTACGAACTCATCTCGATGATGAGCGCAGAAATTGAAGTGCTCAAGCTCGAGGAAGAACTCGACGAGAAGATCAACGACACAATGCAAAAAACGCAGAAGAAGTACTTTATTCAAGAGCAAATCCGTACGCTGCAAAAAGAACTCGACGATGATGATGAGGCCAACCCCGAAATCTCCACCCTCCGCGAGGCAATCGACAAAGCACAAATGCCCGAAGAAGCGCTCGCAAAAGCCAATGAAGAACTCGAAAAACTCAAAAAAACACCGTCGATGTCACCCGAATTCAGCGTGATACGTTCGTATATCGAGACGCTGTCAAGTCTTCCGTGGACGACCAAAACGAACGACAATCTCCGCATCGATCATGTTCGCTCAATCCTCGATGCCGATCATTACGACCTCGAAAAGCCGAAAGAACGTATCCTTGAATATATTTCCGTGCTGAATATTGTGGGGTCGCTTCGCGGCCAAATTCTTTGTTTTGTCGGACCACCGGGCGTAGGCAAAACCTCGCTCGGCAAGTCGATTGCGAGAGCGCTTGACCGCAAGTTCGTGCGTATCGCTCTCGGCGGCGTGCGTGACGAAGCCGAGATACGCGGTCACCGGAAGACGTATATAGGTTCGATGCCCGGGAAGATTATTGCGTCGATGAAAAAGGCAGGCACGATTAATCCAGTGATTTTGCTTGATGAAGTCGATAAAATGGCGATGGATTTCCGTGGAGACCCGTCGAGCGCGCTTTTGGAAGTATTAGACCCCGAACAAAATTCGACCTTCAACGACCACTATCTCGAGGTCGATTATGATCTCTCGAACGTGCTCTTTATTACGACAGCGAATGTGAAGTATGATATCCCGGCGCCACTGCTTGACCGTATGGAAGTGATTGAAATATCAAGTTATTTAGACCATGACAAGCTCGAAATTGTCAAGCGCCATTTAATACCGAAACTACTCAAAGAATTCGGCATGCAGGACGTGAATATTACCATCACCGATGATGCAATTATGAAGGTCATCCGTGAATACACCCGCGAGGCAGGTGTGCGGAATGTAGAGCGTGAAATAAGCTCACTCTTGCGTAAAGTAGCCAAAGAATTAGTCATGGATTTTGAAGCAAAGCAGACGGCGAAGGCAGCGAAAAAGCCGGTCAAAGAGGGGGAAACAGAACCAATCCTGAAGTTCAAAATCCCGAAAAACAAGAAGTTTATCATCGACGAATCGATGGTCGAGAAATTCCTCAAATTACCGCGTTTCCGTACGCAGGCCAATGAACTCACCGACAAAATAGGTGTAGCGACAGGACTTGCATGGACAAGCATGGGCGGTGATACACTTCCGGTCGAAGTGACGATCATGCCCGGTTCTGAAAAACTCACGCTCACCGGCAAGCTAGGTGATGTGATGAAAGAATCGGCAACGGCTGCGCTCTCGTATGTTCGCTCGAACTGGTACGCACTCGGAGTGCCCGAGGAATTTGCGAAGAATAAAGAGATTCACATTCACGCGCCCGAAGGTGCGATACCGAAAGATGGTCCATCGGCGGGTATTACGATGTCACTTGCGCTTATATCTGCGGCCACGTTGCAGCCACTGCGCGGCGACCTCGCGATGACGGGAGAAATTACGCTTCGTGGAAATATCCTTCCTATCGGCGGCTTGAATGAAAAGCTCTTAGCCGCGAAACGTAAAGGATATACGACGGTATTGATCCCGAAAGACAATCAACAGGATATCGCAGAAATTAATCCGATTATTACGTCCGGACTCAATATTGTGCCGGTTGGACATCTGACAGAAGCGCTGCCGTATGCCTTCCGCACACTCGCAGTACCGGTAGCAGAACCCCCGAAGAAATCGGGGAAGAAGAAGGAGAATTGATATGAAAATGCCCACGGTTAGTGGGCATTTTTTTTTGTGGGCATAGAGATTATTCTTAATCGAAATTTACGTCAATGTAGAACAATCAGACCAAACGAAGTTATAATCCTTTGTACTTTCGTTTGGAAATATCGTTCCCATCGGGGAATTAATAGAGAAGAGTTAATGGTGTGGTTTCGTAAGAGAAATAACTATATAATTACTCGATAAGAAAAGAATTATCGTATTTTTGTACATGGTGTCATTGCCTATCAACAGGACGAAAAATTACTTACATTACCATCTAAAAATTTAGGAAATTATGGAAACTGTACTTCTGCAAATTAACAACGCAAAAGCATATAAGCTTTTGGAAGATCTTGAAGACTTGGATATTATTACCGTGCTGCAAAAGAACAGTCAGCCACCACAAAAACTGTCGGAAAAATATGCAGGGAAATTACCGCCGGATATCGCTGAAGCACTCCAACAATTTGTAACACAAGGACGAAAAGAATGGAACGACCGCAGTATTTAATTGATACAATCACTCCATCCGCTCCACAAACCGCATCAATTCTCCTCCAAATCCATCACCAAATACCTCTCGGGTATTTCGCAATCAGTTCCGTCAATATATTCTACGAGATATGTCCAAGTGCCAATAGTTGCATTGTATTTCAACGCTCTGATTTCATTGCTAACTAAAGTCATTGCTACGACAGCACCGTACTCACCGGGGCGATATATTTCGGGTGCATCGTTTGATATGATAATTGAATCACCCCAGGTGAATGTATTATCTCTGAAAATGTATTTCTCTGGAACAGTTGCTAATGTATTATCAGTTAACCGAATCGTATATACCCACGTATCAATATCAGCATTGTATGCACTTGATGTTTCTTCGCAGTCGATGTAGTTCTTAGTAGTTACAAATCCAGAACAGCCTGGATGGTATTCAGAGGGAGCATTTTTATCTATTTTGATTTCAGCGGTTTGCCAATAGAGGCTTTCTCGAGGAGTATTCATAAGGTTATGGACTTATTGATGTTGTGACTATAAGAAGTAATCGTTTTTGTTCGATGATTTAGCTTGACTTGAATGAGATGTTATTGAATTTACCTTACCTTCACAAAACTACACATAAACGATATCCCAATCAAAACGATAGCATTTCAAGTCAGGGGAATGGAAAGCATGAAAGCAGGTAATGACAAATAATTTGCCGGATTTGCGGTAAAGTTTGGCGGAAAGCGGAAAAATTTCGTAGATTGCACACAATAATTATACCATTTTTCAGAACACAACGAATTTGGGGGAATTCTATGTTTTTGATTGATACGGTTTTGGTGGATGAAGCACTTGCTACCAAACAGTTTAGTTGCGATTTACATAAATGCAAAGGCGCCTGCTGCACCGTCCCCGGTGGCGATGGCGCACCGCTATTGGATGAAGAAGTAGAGCTCGTTCGTGCCGCTGTGAAGGTGGCCACGCCCTACTTATCCAAGCGTTCGCTCGAGGAAATCGCGCGAAAGGGTCCTGTGTCGGGTTCGGCAGGAGACTACTCCACCACCTGCATCCAAGGCCGCGATTGCGTCTTCGTTTTTTACGAAAGCGGCGTCGCCAAATGCGCGATTGAAAAAGCATATTTCGCCGGTGAATACGACTTCCGCAAGCCGATTTCCTGCCATTTGTTTCCGATTCGCTTGGGAAGCTTTGGCGGTGATTACCTGTCCTACCAGCCATTTTCTACCTGTGACCCGGCGATCGACAAAGGCAGACGTGAGAAGACGTATGCGGTCGAGATGCTGCGCGAACCCCTCATTCGCCTCTATGGAGAGACGTGGTATAATTCCCTCATTAACCATATTTCGACACTCAATCCGAAGATTAAACCTGCCGAGGTGACGCCATGAAATTGTCACTCTCGTTGCAGACATCACTGTTGCAAACCCTTACTCCGCAACAAATTCAATACCTGAAGCTCTTGCAGCTTCCGGTGCTCCAGCTCGAACAGCATATCCGTCAGGAAATCGAAGAGAATCCCATGCTCGAGGAATTGGAAGATGAACTTCCGACGATGGATGATGATGATTTTGAAGTTCTCGAGCCGATGACCGAAGAACCACTGAGCCGAATGACGTATGACGAAGACCGTGGCGGCGGTGGCGGCGGGGATGATGACGGCGGCTATGACGATTATTCCGCAGCCGGACCCGACGATCAATTCGACGAAAACCATCATGATCCGTTTGAATTTTATGAAATGGCATGGAATGAGTCCGCACCATCCGACAATCCGCGTAATAATGACGAAGACGACGATGACTTTTTTCAGGTAAAAGACGTGCCGACGTTTGTCGATGACCTCATGTCGCAACTGCGCTTTCTGGATCTCAACCGCGAGGAAATGCTGATCGGTGAATACCTTATCGGGAATATCGATGCCGACGGGTATCTCCGGCGTGACCTTGAGGAAATTACGGGTGAGGTGAATGATGCGATTGGCGAACACAATCTCAAAACCCGGAAATTAGCCATGCAGCAGGAGCGGGCAGCGCTCGCTGCAGCATTGGAGGAATCGACCGCCGGCAGCACGCTCGGCGTGAATCCTGCCTTGCAGTATGCTCAATCGGCATCAGCGGTCTCTGCGCAGACGGCGCAGACGGCAAAAAACGGCGGCATAGCTCCACCGGCTACTGACCTTATTTATTATGATCTTATTACCTATGAGCAGGCAGAAAAAGTACTCAAGGAAGTACAGAAGTTAGAGCCGCCGGGAATAGGATCACGCACCGTACAGGAATGCCTGATGACGCAGCTTAAAGCCGTTCATCAGCCGACAGTGACCCAAAAGCTTGCCCTCGCCGTGCTGCGGGACTGCTATGATGCGTTCGCGATGAAGCATTATAACAGTATCATGAAATCCCTTGAAATTTCAGAAGATGAGCTTAAAGATGCTATTGACGTGATTCGTCGATTAAATCCCAAGCCGGGCGGCGGGTCTGCGACGAATTCGACTCAAAGTGTGATCCCGGACTTCATGGTCGAGTACGATGAAGAAAAAGACGATATCATTATTAATGTCAATGACAGCCGCATACCCTCCCTCGGCGTGAATGTGATGTACGAAAAGCTCAAAAAAGAAGCGCGGTATAAGAAATTCAACAAAGAAACGAGTCAGTGGCTGCGGAAAAAATACGACGATGCGAAATTTTTACTGCAAGCAATTCGGCAGCGGAAAGTGACGATGCTCAAGGTAATGACCGGCATTGCAGGACTGCAGCGCGACTTCTTCAAGTATGGTGAAAATGCAATTAAACCATTAATTTATAAAGATGTAGCCGAGGATACAGGACTCGATGTTTCGACCATCTGCCGTATCGTGAACGGAAAATTTGTGCAGACCGGTTATGGCACGTTCGAGCTCCGCTTCTTCTTCAGCGAGTCTCTCCCGAATGACGACGGCGAAGAAGTATCGACGCGGATTGTCAAGCAGCGGATCAAGGAAATGGTCGATAAAGAGCCGAAAGGGAAGCCGCACAGCGATGAGAAATTAACGAAAGAACTCAAGAAAATCGGACTCAATGTAGCCCGGCGAACGGTCGCAAAATACCGTGAACAAATGAGAATACCGGTCGCACGGTTGAGAAAAGAATTGTAAAAACAACATAGGGGCGAATAGCATGCGCCCTGTGGTCGCTTGCAAGGAGGAAGGCAGGCTCGATTTGCCGATTTGCTATTCTTAAAATTAACCGTATCCTTAGATTATTCAAACAAATACTACATATCATTGATTATGAAATCCCTGTCGGAAATTATCGCACGAACTGAAAAAACGCTGCGCCCGTTGATGGTTGGTCTCCCGCCACGAATAGCTGTTGGGTTCTTCTCGGCCGGTCGCAAACGCTTTATCGAGACGCTCGGCCAGAGTGTGCCGTCGAAGGTAGTGACGCCACCCGAGGAGCTCGCCCGGACTTTATGGGGCATACGATTCCGTTCGCCGATTTGTAATGCTGCCGGGATGTTTAAAAATGGTGACGGCTACGCGCTTGTCGCGCGGCAGGGAGCGGGTGCATATCTTGCCGGCACTACGACGGGTTCGCCGAGAACGGGTAATTCCAAGCATGGAGTATTCCAGCCATTTGCACCATATCCGCATTCGCAGATGGCATCGAATTGGCTTGGCCTGCCAAATAAAGGGCATGCGGCGGTAGCAGAGCGACTTGCTGAGCTGGATCGGATTGAGAATTGTCCGATAGGAGCGAGTGTGAGTGCCTCGCCGCAGGAGGCCGAGAAGGTAGCGCTTGTAGAGCTTACGGATGGATTATGGCTGTATGAAAAGGCCGGAGTCGATTTTATAGAATTCAATGAAAGCTGTCCGAATGTGCCCGGTCATGCCGGGAGCGCGAGTACGGTGATGCTTGATGAGAATTTAATTCGCCGGTGTGAGCATGTCTTTCATACATTTCTGACGAAGCGTCCGCGGCGCTTGCCGGTGATTGTTAAATTTTCGAATGATACGCATCCGTCGCTTGTGCCATTACTGATTGATTTGCTCACAACGCTTGGATTCGACGGGGTGAATTTTGGAAATACCTCGACGACATATCAAGCTCATGAAGGACAGATTGTGGCATCGGAGAAAAAATTATACCGCTATTTTACCGGAAATTTTGGTGGCGGGCTCAGTGGTAAGCCATTGAAAGAATCGTCGCTTGCATTATGTACGCTGGCATGTGACTATCTTGCGGGGCACCCGGCGAAGGATGAATTTCACGTCGTGCGTACCGGTGGAATAGAATCGGCATCGGATATTATGGCCTCTGAACATGCCGGTATTGCTTTGAACCAATGGTACACCGGCTACTTCGAGAATTTCTCCCACTACGGCAACCGTGTCTATCAGAAAATGTATGATGCACTACTTCAGGCGATGCATGAGCAGCCGAACAGGGAAGTATAGCCGGAAAATGACTACGGTTCCTAGGATTTTGAAGACGTTCTGATAGTCATAAAAAGCACCCACATCGTGGCCACACTCAGCGACAAAAATCCCGTTAGAATGAGCATAATTGAACGCTTCGGCGACGATCGGTGTTTTGGCGCCACCGCTCTATCAAGCACCTGTATCACCGGCACATCCCGCGCCTCCTGAATTGCTTCCTGCATCCGCTGAGATTCTAAATACGCATTGATTTGCTCTGAAATCTTCATATCCCGCATGAGGTTGAGATATCTTCTTGCAAGCGTAGGTACTTTTTGAAGCGGAATTGAGAATTTATCAGTGCCGGTCAGGCCACCGGATTGCACCCGATTGTACTGTGCCTGAAGTTCACTGACTTTCTTTCTATACGCCTCTACCATCGGAGAAGAAGTCTGATATTCTTGCTGCACGGCAGCGAGCTCAATCTGAGCTTTGGCGAGTTCGGAGCCAAGGCCGACGGCGCTGGAAACAATCGCTTTTGTCTGGTCATCAATAGTGAATACCTTGTTAACCATCTGAAATTGCTCGAATTCCGACTGAAGGGAGTCGAGTTTTTGTTTGTTGGTAACTAATATACGTTCGATAAATTCACGGGTTTTTCGGGCGGTAGAGACATTCTTATCACGGAGCATTTGGTCGAGGCAGGTTGTGGCTGCATTGGCTATATTTTTGCAGAGTTGAGCCGAGAGTACAAGTTCTTCGTTGGAAGCAAAGTATTTTGTGGATGACGAGCATTCAATATAGGTGACGCCACTGCGGATTTTGTTGTCAACAAAGATTGATGCTTTTATAAATTCGACAATAGAAGCTGTATCAACACCTTGGAAAAACGGATGTGTCGTGAGCTGAAGATGTGCTAGAATACGTTCACTCAGCGCGGTACTTTGGATGACATCAGCCGAGAGAGCCGATGTTTTTGAATCCATACCACCGAGTGAGATACCGGGAGCGGCACTTTGCAGAAGGGCAGCAAGTCCTCCTCCGCCACTCCGCTGCTCGGGTGGCATCAGAGATGTTACCGCCGTAAACGTCTGTGGCATAATATAGCTATAGACACCGACCAGAATTTCAGCAGCCAGTACAATCGAGACTATCGTCCATTTTCTCCGGCGAAAAACCGTGAGAATCTGTCGTAAGGTGACCGTTTCTGAGGGAGATTGTGCTTCATTCATCAGGATGTCCATTCAAATATAAGTCTAGGGATTGCAAAACTATTTCGAGACCGTAAATATCACACCCACCACGGTGACGATCTGAGCGGTAATCGTGAGTGTTGTTGTGAGGATATCCATAAATTTTGTTTTTGATTCGGGCTCCTCAGGTACCAGGATATGGTCGCCGGGTTCGATTTTTGCCTTCGAGTCGGACGCTAAATACCGCTCTCCTTTTTGCTTGACAATCATCGCCTCCGATCGGTCCGCACGATTTGAAAAGCCGCCGGCTTTGTCGATGTAGTCATCATAGCTGAAAGCAGGATTATAGAGCACTCTACCCGGTGCTGCTACGCGCCCGGTGACATTGATAAAGCTGTTCTTTGAGGGTATGTAGATAGAATCTAAGTCTTTGAGATAAATCTGTTTGGTGTTTTTGTCGTTGAGCTTAGTAAAATCTATCATGATTTTACCGGGCACCTCCCGTTGGCGTTCCCTGAAATATGCTTTTTCACTTTCGCTCATCGAGGCGATCGGCACTCCTAGCAGGCGCGCGTGCTCGACATCTACCTCATCCCGCGTATCTTTACGGCGTATTAATACACTATTCTCGAGAGAGGCCATGTCGGTAAATCCTCCTGCACGTTCAATGAGATCCGCGACCGTTGTGCCCGTAGGATTAATACCGTATCTGCCGGCAAATTTCACTTCACCTTTAATTGCAACAGTCGAAGCAGCGTGATACGATATGCGTTCACGAATGAAGATACGGTCACCTGCGCGAAGCTCAATATCATTTGAAAGTGCGTTTTCTCCGCGAAAGAGTCTCGTGCCCCAGGAACTGGCATCGATAAAAAACTGTTGTGTTTCGGAACCATCATTTTTGAAACGAATAATTTCCACTGAATCTGTAACAGCTGATGACAGAAAGCCTTGCGCAAAGCGAATAATGGTCGAAAGTTTGTCTCCGGGCGTGAATTCAAATACAGCCGGTGACCCGACTGCGCCGCTTACATCCACTACTTTATCTTCAGGATATGGCGGCACGGTGACGACATCACCACCCTGCATTGTAGGATTGCCTGATTTATCACCAAGCAGATAAAACCGTGTCAAATCGGCGATAATCGGCTCTGCCATCCCTTCCCGCTGAATGATGATATTCCGCTGAGCTGCATTGAAGAGCAGTCGGCCTGCCCGCTCAATGACCTCCGACAAGCGGTCAGCCGGGCTCGCCGGAATATATCCCGGCGTGCGTACACTGCCTGTCACCATGACCTTGAACGTACGAATCTTCTTTAAAGACAAGAATACACTTTGAATTTTATAGACCGTGGATACTTTTTCTGCCACCAGCTTTTCGGTCTCGGCTAATGTCTTACCTTTGACAGGAATTACACCAATCGTCGGTATTACAAGCCGTGCCTCGGGTGTGATCATCAGGTCATATAATTTGGGCTCGAGCGAACCAATAAACACACTGACGATATCACCCGGTCCGAGCAAATACGTCGTAGGATCAATGGCATTCTCCATCATACCGACATTGTCTTTGGCAAGATCAGCCGACATTTTTACACCGATTGTATCATACTCTCCGGGCTTTGCCGAGGGAGGCTTGGGTAATTTTAATGTGGATTGTTGGGCAAAAGAACCGGAAAACGGAAGAAAGATAAACAATAAGACCAGTACGGGAAGAGGAGCTAAACGCATGAAGAAAGACCGGAGGTTAAAGCGGAACACCATGATTAGTATAGATTAAGATAAGCGGAATAGTATGCCGACAGAAGGGCTCTGAGCGTTTACCGGCTCAGAAATACAGATATACGCAGTCATTAGACTCTGTCATCGTCACAATTGTTCTATTTCGTTATCCTAAAGAGAGGGAGAAATGTATCGAATTGGCTGCAAAAATAGTAAAATATATTCGTTAACAGGCCAATTCCATGGAAAATTATCCCGCCTTCCTATAGGTTTTCGTAATTTTGAGCTTATTATTAATGTCGATTATTCCGGTATAACCATTTACAATCGCAAACTCTCGATGGAATCGCAACATTCTCCCGCATTATCTCACTTTTCCGATCTGACTCTGCTGGCTATTTATGCTGCACAGACTGCCGGAAATGTACTCCGTACCGGGTTCGGCTCGGCGTTTACTATCTCCTCCAAGTCCGAGCGCCACGATCTGGTCACCGATTATGATTATCGCTCCGAACAAGCAATAATTTCAACTATTAAAGCCACGTATCCTCATCACCGCTTCCTCGCCGAAGAGAGTGGCGCTACACAGGATAGCAGCGATGAATCGAGCGTTCGATGGATTATCGACCCGCTTGACGGCACGGTGAATTTTGCCCATACCGTACCCGTTTTCTCTGTCAGTATCGCCGCCGAAGTCGATGGTGAGCTCTTTTGCGGAGTAATTTATCAGCCAATGCTGGACGAACTGTTCATCGCCGAAAAAGGCAAGGGCGCCTGGCTTAACGGTCAGCAAATCAATGTGTCAGCTACATCAAAACTCTCGGACAGCTTCCTCGTCACCGGCTTCCCGTATATCGTCGCTGAGAATCCTTCGAATTGTATCGATCATTTTAGCCGTTTTTTACAGTTAGGAATTCCTATCCGGCGCCTTGGTTCAGCGGCGCTCGATCTGGCGTACACGGCCGCCGGTCGCTTCGATGCCTTCTGGGAAGTGTCGCTCAGCCCGTGGGATGTGGCCGCCGGCATTTTGCTCGTCCGCGAAGCAGGAGGGAAAGTACGTGATTATTCCGGTGAGGAGTATGTCATGGGTAATGGACCGATTATCGCATCAAACGGACTCTTTGATCAAGAAATTGTGGATGTACTCCGATGAAATTTGATGTGCACTATATGTCCGGCGCCGGGAATCTCTTCAGCGTAATTGACGGGAGAAAATTAACTGTTTCCAATGAAGAATGGATGGTCTATGCGCCGATTCTCTGCGGTCAGGACGGCACCCAATTCCGCACTGAAGGGCTTATAATTCTCAACGAAGGCGCCGAAATACTCGACTTCGAAGCCGAATTTTTCAATCCGGACGGTTCACACGGCGCAATGTGCGGCAATGGCGGACGCTGCGCCGTGCAATTTGCGAAGCAAATCCTCGGACTTAACCGCGTGAAAAACTTCTCGTTCACCATGGCAGGCGCGCTCTATTTCGCTGAAATGCATGGAAATAATGTACGGGTGCACTTCCCGCAACCAATTGAAATTAAACGGAATCTCCAACTTGAAAGCGGTGAAATGACCATTACGTGTGATTATGTCGATGTTGGCTCGCAGCATATAGTGGTCGATTACACGCACATATCTGAAGATAGTGATTCCTTCAAAACCTTTGATATTGAACGCTTTGCGCCGCAATTCCGAAGTCATGATGCGCTCGCGCCGCGCGGTGCGAATGTGAACGTCTATGCGCTCCAAAGAGACAAATCGGTACTTCTCCGAACGTTCGAGCGTGGAGTAGAAGCTGAGACCGGCGCATGTGGTACCGGTGCAATTTCAACGGCAATATCTCTCATCCTGGCTGAAAAGACTGTATCGCCTGTTACCATCGTACCCACAAGCGGAAAGCCAATCGTTGTCGGATGGAATGATACAACTCTTTGGCTGGAAGGTCCGGCGGAATTTATCGGCAAAGAAGAAATTACAATCTCTTAAATTCAACAGATAATAATTGATAACTCTTTCTCCTGTAAGCAACTAATGAATATTTTACTGATTGGTTCCGGCGGGCGCGAACATGCCCTCGCCCTTGCTCTTTCCCGCTCTCCCGAAGCCGGCGCGCTCTACGCTGCTCCTGCTAATCCCGGTATTCTTACCCTCGCTCAACACGCTGATATTGCTGTTTCGCAGCATGATTCCGTCGTGAAATTCTGCAAAACCCATCACATCGATCTCGTCGTCATTGGTCCCGAGCAGCCGCTCGAAGCAGGACTCAGCGATGACTTGCGCTCGGAGGGAATTGTAGTATTCGGTCCGTCAAAGCGTGCCGCGCAACTCGAAACATCCAAAGGATTTGCCAAAGATTTTATGGCGAAATACGGTATTCCTACTGCTGCGTTCCGTCGCTTTACATCTCATCAACGGGATGAAGCGATTGCTTTTGTAAATGAACTCACATCCACGCCGATTGTTCTCAAAGCCGACGGACTCGCCGCCGGCAAAGGGGTGATTATCGCGCAGTCAATTCCGGAGGCAATCAGCGCGCTCGATGAAATCTTCGGCGGCGCATTCGGCTCAGCAGGGAATGAAGTCGTGATCGAAGAATTTCTCCATGGCGAGGAAGCATCGGTGTTTGCAATCTGTGATGGCGAACGCTTTATTACTCTCGCTCCTGCACAAGACCACAAGCGAGCTTTTGATAATGACGAAGGGAAAAATACCGGCGGCATGGGCGCCTTTGCTCCGGCGGCGATTGTGAGTGAGGATGTGCTTGCAAAAGTCGAACAACTCATTATCAAGCCAACACTTGCAGGGATGAAGCAGGATGGGAATCCCTTCTCGGGCTGTCTCTTCGTCGGGCTGATGATTGATAATGGTGAACCAAATGTAGTAGAATTTAACTGCCGCTTCGGCGATCCCGAGACGCAGGCAGTGCTCGCTGTGACGGAAGGCGATATCGCGAATTTATTCCTGAGCAGCGCGCTCGGCAATTTACGTCGGGAGACAATTACGAACACACGTAATGGCTTTGCCTGTAATGTTGTTATCGCATCAGGCGGCTATCCAGATGCATTTGCGAAAGGGTATGAAATTACCGGTATAGAGCAGGCAGAAGCAGAGGACAATGTCACGGTTTTCCACGCCGGTACTGCTTTGAATCCTAGCGGAACTCTCGTCTCAAGCGGTGGACGCGTGCTCGGCGTATGCGGCAGGGGAGAAACGCTTCGGGATGCGATTGACAACGCCTATTCCGGCGCATCGCATATTGAATTCACAGATAAATTTTATAGAAAAGATATTGGTAAAAAAGGACTTACAAAGGAGAATCTATGAAAATTGCAATCACCGGCGGCGCCGGGTTTATTGGTTCGCATGTGGCAGATGCCTACATCGCAGCCGGACACGACGTCGTGATCATCGATAATTTTTCGAGCGGGAATTTGAAGAACGTTCCTCCGCAAGCGCGTGTTGTCGAACTTGATATTACCTCACCTGCTATTGACGAACTCTTTCAAGTTGAGCAATTTGATGTACTTAATCATCATGCTGCGCAAATTGACGTGCGTGTGTCGGTCAAGAGTCCGATGTTTGACGCAACGCAGAATATCATTGGCGGACTCAATTTGTACGAGTCTGCTGTTCGGCATGGCGTGAAGAAAATCATTTTTGCTTCGAGCGGCGGCACCGTCTATGGCGATCAGGAACAGTTTCCAGCAGGCGAAGACCATCCGACGCGGCCATGTTCGCCGTATGGTATCGCCAAGCTGTCGAATGAACACTATTTATTCTATTATGCGAAGCAGTATGGGGTTAGCTATGTAGCACTCCGCTACGGGAATGTCTATGGTCCCCGCCAGAATCCGCACGGCGAGGCAGGAGTAGTAGCAATTTTTGTGAAAAAAATGTTGAATGGCGAGCAGCCGATTATCAATGGTGATGGCCTCAAAACGCGGGATTATGTATTTGTCGGGGATGTGGCACGAGCTAACCTCTTGGCACTCAATGACTCAGCACAGGGAGCATATAATGTAGGCACAGCCAAGGAGACCGATGTAACGACAATTTTCCGACATTTGCAGGCGATTATTAATCCCAATTGTCCGGAAATCCATGGCGATGAAAAGCCGGGTGAACAGCAGAGAAGCGTGATTAGTTATGAACAAATTATGCGCGAGCTTGGGTGGAGTCCGGAAGTGGAATTTATGCAAGGTCTTGAAAAAACTGTTGCTTATTTTAGAGGGTAAGTATGAAACCGTTCCCCAAACAATGCTCTGTATTCCTACTTTACTGCTTACTATTCACGACTTCTACCTTCGCACAAGCCGATAAATCCTTCACGCCACCAGCGACGATTCAGGAAGAACGGACTGTGCTTGAGAAGTGCAAGCAAGAGATTACGCAGGACCCATCGAACTACACATCACTCTGCCGCGCTGCGCTGTTTTCGGCGCGAATTGGTCGCCGGCAAACGAATAACGACCTGAAAAGTCAATATTTTACTGAAGCTAAGAGTTATGCAGAGCGTGCCTTGAAGGTTCGATCATCTGATGAGTCCAATTACGTGATGTCGGTGGCTATCGGCAGCGTCGCCGAGGTAGCAAGCACGAAAGAAGCGCTACTGCTCTCGAAAGATGTGAAAAAGTATGCCGAAGCTGCACTGAAATTCAACCCGAATCACGCTGGCGCTAATCATGTGCTTGGGATGTGGAATTTCAGAGTGGCGAATCTGAACTTCATTCAGCGCGCTGCTGCCAATGCACTCTTTGGCGGCTTACCGGAAGGCGCTAGTAACGATAACGCCTTGAAATATTTGCAGAAAGCCACGCAGGTACAGCCGGATTTTATTCTCTATTGGCTCGATTTGGCGCAATGCCAAAATGAAAATAATCAGGAAGCGGCGGCTATTCAGTCGCTGAAAAAAGCTCTCTCCCTCAAAATTCAAACGCCGGATGACGCAGCGCATCTTGCCAAATGTAAAGAATTACTTCGCGATTGGGAATAATCCTCTTCGTTCACACTTATCTCTAGTATTATGAATCAATTAACCCCTCCTATAGCTCCGATAATTCCCGAATCTTTCACCCTGCACGGCGATACCCGCATCGATAACTATGCGTGGCTCAAGGACAAAACCAATCCCGCAACGCACGACTATATCCGCGAAGAGAATGAATATGCCGAGTCGGTACTTAGCGCTTCCAATGACTTGCGCGAATCACTTTACAATGAAATGCTCGCCCGAATTCAGGAAACGGACGCATCGGTGCCGTTTCAGCGAGGTGAATATTGGTATTACACTCGCACGGAAGCCGGAAAGCCCTATCCTATCTATTGCCGAAAATTTGCCTCACTTGATGCACCGGAAGAAGTCTATTTAGATCAAAATATTCTTGCCGAAGGTCACACACAATTTGTGATTGGCGGGCAATCGCTGAGCCCGGATAACCGGTATTTTGCCTACACGGTCAATACAAACGGTGATGAAATTTACTCTTTGCATATCAAAGATTTACAAGCTAATGAAATTCTCGAATCTTCCATCAGCGGCATCTCTCCGAATCTCGTCTGGGCAAATGACAACCAAACGCTCTTTTACTCCAAATACAATTCTGCCAAGCGTCCCTATCAGATGTATCGGCATACGATAGGCGCACCGGAGTCAAGCGACGCGCTTGTGCTGCAGGAGGATCGCGATTTCCTCTTTTTAGGCATGCGCCGCACCAAAAGCGGGAAGTATATTGTCGTGAGCGCCGGGAATTTTGACAGCAGTCAGTCATGGTATTTCAGCGCTGATGAACCTACGGCAACTCCATTAGAAATATTATCGTACCTGCAAGGAGTGCAACGCAGTCTCGATCATTCCGGGGAATATTTGTATTGCATTACCAATGAATACGGCAGCAATAATGCGATGTATAGGATTCCGGAAGCGGAGGCGATGAGCGGAACATGGACCGAAATTGTACCGCATCGCGCGAATGTGAAGATTGAAAATTACAGTTTTTTTGAACGTCACTGCGCAATGGTCGAACGCCAAAACGGACTCAAATATGTAGTTTGTATGGATTTGCAGACGCTCGAAAGCCATACCGTCCCTATTAGTGAAGACGACTACTCCCTCGATTTGGATAACCAAGTCTATGAAAGTGCAATCGTACGCTATGCGCTTGCCTCATTGCTGAAGCCAACGGCAATATATGATTACAATATGGTCACCCGCACGCAGGAACTCAAGAAACAGTATGAAATTAGAGGAGATTTTGATGCATCGAAATATGTAGCCCGCCGAGTTTTTGCTCCGTCGTTTGACGGTACGATGATACCGCTGTCGATTGTCTATAAAAAAGGACTTGAACTCAACGGCGCAAACCCTTTATACTTATACGGATATGGCGCTTATGGTATCACAAATGATCCATCGTTTTCGTCGATTCGCCTGAGTTTGCTTGACCGCGGATTTATTATCGCGATAGCCCATATTCGCGGGAGCGGATACCTCGGTAAGGAGTGGCACAACCAAGCTAAGCTCATGAAAAAGAAAGTGGTTTTTGATGATTTTATCGCCTGTGCAGAGTATTTTATCGAGGAAAAATATACGTCTGCCGATAAGATTATCAGTTCAGGCGGCAGCGCCGGTGGCACACTCGTCTGCGCTGCGATGAACAAGCGACCCGATTTATTCCATATCGTTATCGCTCGTGTGCCGGCAGTGGACTCGCTGACACGACTGCTCGATACGTCGGTGGCAGGTTCGATAGCGCACTTTGATGAGATTGGTAATCCGCAAATTGAGGAACAGTACCACTATATCAAGTCCTATTCACCGTACGAGAATGTGACGCCGCAGGACTACCCGCATATTTTCCTCACCTGTGGATTGAATGATCCACGAGTGCAGTATTGGCAACCGGCGAAGCTTGCCGCGAAAATCCGGGCTTTAGGTACAGGGCGTAATACGTTGATATTTAAAACCAGTATGAATTCGGGTCATTTTGGTGCTTCCGGGCGGTACGAACATTTACGTCAGACGGCCGAAGAATATGCGTTCATCCTTGCACATCTTAGCTGATTATTTCTATGAAACTCCTTCATCCAGGTTATCAAAAAATATGGAAGCGCACGCTCACCAAATGGCAAATCAAGGCATTGCTTGCCGGATTTGCTTTTTTGATGGTGGTCGGCGTGCTGCTGTATTCGCGAATTTTGGTCGGTGAGCTCAGTGAACGTGAGCGAAAAACGGTGGAATTGTACGCGCAGATTTACTCGCGATTTTTGTCGAATCCGAGTTCGGAACCGGACAATTTCCTCTTTTTCATCGATCAGATTAACCGAACGATTTCCTTCCCGACGATTCTGACGGATGCGCGGGATTTGCCCGATGTGCCGTATAAGGATTTCTCACAGAATACGGGGCTCGACACGACACTCTCGCAGCAGAAGCAAAAGGAGTTTATGATGCGGCTTGTCAAAGAAATGGGGGAGAATTACCCGCCGATTGAGATTAAAAATGAAGAAAATGTGGTAATTCAGAAGATTTATTATTCGAATTCCACGCTCCTGAGGCGGATTCAACTTCTTCCCTTGATCGAAATTATCATCGTCGCGGCATTTGTGTTTATCGGCTATATCGGATTTAGCTACGTGCGGCGTACGGAAGAATCGAATGTGTGGGTGGGAATGGCCAAGGAAGCAGCGCATCAGCTCGGGACGCCGCTCTCGAGTCTGCTGGCATGGATTGAAATTCTCAAGATGAATCTTGACGAACCTCAGGCCGTGCATGAGACAATTGCCGAGATGGAGCATGATGTGGCGCGGCTCAATATCATCGCGCATCGCTTCTCGACGATCGGTTCACTACCGAAGAAAAAAGTCGAAAATCTCGGGCAAATCGTTGAAAAAGTATGCGCATACTACGAGCGTCGTGTGCCACATATCGGCAAAAAAATCGAAATCAACCGTCAGCTTGACACGACAATATCCGCTGTTATCAATGCCGATCTTTTCGAATGGGTCATTGAAAATCTCCTCAAAAATGGTGTCGAAGCTATTGAATCACAAAACGGTTCGGTCAATGTCAAGCTTTTCTGGAACGCCAAAGGCAAAATCACACTCACCGTTCGCGACACCGGCAAAGGGATGACATCTCAGGTGCGCCGGCAAGTATTCCTTCCCGGCTACACCACCAAAAAGCGCGGCTGGGGTCTCGGTCTCTCGCTTTCAAAACGTATCGTCGAAAAATACCACGGAGGAAAGATTTACGTAAAATCCTCAGCCGTCGGCAAGGGAACGACCTTTGCGGTGGAGTTGCCGCCGGTGGAGAAGGGGTGAGGTCGCATAGGGTTCGATGAATAAAACAGGGAAAGCGTCTCTACGGGAATTTGACGAAAATCATATACAGAAAACAACGCTAACTCACAATATAAAAAGAGGTTGGCGCGGTAATATAAGGTGTGAGTATAAAGACGATTATCATCTCATTTCTACCATTTTTCAAAACACAATGCAATGAAAATACCTACCTTACACGGTCACATTGACCGAAGAATGTTGATTAACTTTACTGCTGACCCCACTATAGTTCAGCAGATAATTCCACCTCCTTTCAGACCGAAAATATACGAAGGTAAAGCAATCGTAGGAATTTGTTTGATACGACTTAAGAATGTGAAACCCAAAGGACTTCCTGACTTCATAGGGGTCTCATCCGAAAATGGTGCTCATCGAATTGCCGTGGAGTGGGACGAGAATGGTGCTGTCAAGGAAGGTGTGTTTATTCCGCGTCGAGATACTTCATTGCGCCTCAATACAATAGTCGGCGGACGACTTTTTCCGGGAAAACATCATCTGGCAGAGTTCAATGTGAAGGAAATGAACGGAAATTATCATATCGACTTTCTAAGTGCTGACAATACAAGAATTTCAATCGATGCTAAAGAAGTCACACAATTCAATCCAACGTCAATTTTTAAAACACTCGAAAACGTATCTGAATTCTTTGAAAAAGGTGCAGTTGGATATTCACCAAATAAAGACAGATTTGACGGACTCGAACTTCGCGCCTACAACTGGAAAGTAAGACCACTCGAAGTATCAAATGTACAATCAAGTTTCTTTGAAAATGAGGACATGTTTCCTAAAGGTTCGATACAATTTGACAATGCACTCCTCATGACAAATATTGAACATGAATGGAAGAGCGTGCAAGATAAGTAAGATACACGTAGTGTTAAAACGTATAACTACATGCAGACAGTTGATTTAACTACCATAACAGTCATGTTTGCGAAGGATGTGCGGCGGCTACAAGATGTATTATTGACATGTAGTTATGTTTCAATACCAAGAATTTTCCGACGAATTATTCTTTATCTATGAAAAGTAGCAGTATATATTGGATAGTGTCCTTTATGATATGTCTTAATTGTCTGGGATGTGAGACTGAATCTACTATTAAAGAATATGAAGTATGCGATAAACTTGCACTATTTCCTGAAAACTATACAGCAATATGCAAGTGCGTTAAGCGAAATAAACTAACTTTCCCAATGAAGGAAGTACGTACTGCTAAGATATTTAAGAATCTAAATAAAGGGGAAAATGGACTTTTTTTAAAGGAAAAAGCTTCCAAGCTGATTCAAAGTTCTTAGATTCTTTTAGGTCTTTTACGGCAGATACTAGCAATTTTGAGTGGGGGGGAGAGCCCGGCACAGTTTATACAGACTATCTTATTGAATTTTACGATTCAAAATATGAGCTCATAAATAACGCAAGAGTTAGTTATGATGATGTGGTGGATATCTCACCAGAGCTGGGAACCACAAAATGGGGATTACTTACGGCGAAAGGTCGAAAGAATAGAATCGAAATAATGGATAGATATTCTTCTGAATAAATAGAACTTATCACTGCCTTACGTTCGACGAATGGGTTTCAGCAATGATAGAGATTACCACAACTCAATGCATGGATTGTAGATAATCATAATCCTAATACCTATCATTCCAGAATTGCATTGTAATATACGATGAAATTCAAATAACAAAAAAAAGTCCTAACTACCAATCATAGTTAGGACTTTTCTCTGTGCGTCGGGTGGGACTTGAACCCACACGGATGTAACTCCCCAGGATTTTAAGTCCTGTGCGTCTGCCATTTCGCCACCAACGCATGTTTTTGGGTGCGCAAAAATACGGATTATTTGTCGCCCGCAAAAACGATTTTTTCGTCAATCGGCAATTGATTCCGCAAAATGTCCTCCATCGTTTCCCGCTTGCGGATTAAATGGTCCTTGCCGTTTACGATCAGCACTTCGGCAGGGCGGAACCGAGAGTTGTAATTCGAGCTCATCGTAAAGCCATACGCGCCGGCATTCAGAAAACAGAGCGTATCTTCCTCGCGCACTTCCGGCAGGCGGCGATCCCAGGCAAAGGTATCCGTCTCACAGATATAGCCAACCACACTATACACCCGTGGGGTGCCGCTCGGATTCGAAATGTTGATTATTCGATGGTACGCATCATAAAACATTGGCCGTATCAAATGATTCTGTCCCGAATCCACACCTGCAAATACGGTCGAAACCGTTTGCTTGATGACATTTGTCTTCACAAGAAAATAGCCGGATTCGCTCACTAAATACTTGCCCGGCTCGAACCATATTTCGAGTTCGCGGCCGTAATCAGCGCAGAACTCCCGAAAACTCTCCGTCAGCTTCCGTCCCAAGTCCGGAATATCTGTTACCACATCATCATCCTTGTACGGCACTTTGAAGCCACTGCCAAAGTCAATAAACTGTAAGTCCGGGAAGTTTTTGGCAGCGTCAAAAATAATCTCAGCGCCTTGTAAAAACACACCGGCATCCAAGATATCCGAACCGCTATGCATGTGCAAACCGTTGATTTTCATGGAGTACGTCTTGACAATTCTCAGCAGGTGGCGAAGCTGATAAACCGATATCCCGAATTTCGAATCGATGTGACCGGTCTGTAAATGATAATTCCCGCCGGCTAAAATATGCGGATTGATGCGCACACAGCACGGGTAGCTGCCGCTGTACGTATTGCCGAATTTCTCAAGGACGGAGAGATTATCGATGTTAATCACCACGCCCAACGCCACTGCCTGCTGTATTTCCTCAAAAGACACACAATTCGGCGTGAAAATAATATCCTGCGGCGCAAAACCGGCTCGCAGACCAAGCTCTACTTCTTGGATGGAAACGGTATCGAGTCCCGAACCCCATGCGCGGAACATCGAGAGTATCGCCAGATTATTCAATGCTTTACACGCATACTTCACCTTCATATTTAGTCCCGAAAATGCGTTGTTGAGATTGTCATATTGACGCTTCATCGTGTCGGCATCATAGATATAGAGCGGCAGGCCGTATCTCTCGGCAAGATCTGCGATCGGGATATGTTGAAGCGTGTAGGTATTGTCGTGTAATTCCAGCATTGTTTCCTCGTATGGGGATGTATATGAATTATAATAACTTATTGTATCGTAATTATCCGTAGGGGCGAATTGCATTCGCCCGGGTCGTGCTTGGATGTGGGCGAATTCGATTCGCCCCTACATTCAGATATATCTGCACAATCAAAGATCAGTTTTCCCGCTCGTCAATTCCTCATTCATCGTGTTCCACACGGTTTGCATGAGTTCTTTTTCCTGTGTTCGGCTGAGTTCGCTGCCTGCGCGAAGCGGGCTTTTAATCACTAATTGCACTTCGCCGGCATTGAATTTCAGCGTTTTTTTCGGGAGAATCGAATGTGTTCCTTTGAGAATAATCGGCACAATCGGCTTGTTACTCCGGGCGGCCAAATAAAACGCACCGCGCTTAAATGCTTGTAAGTTACCATCTTTCGAGCGTGTACCTTCAGCGAATATAATCACGCTTTCGCCATGGGTAATTGCCTCGATTGCGGTGTTGATACTTTCCATTGCATTCGAAACACTCTCGCGCTGCACGGCGATAAAGGGTGACATTCGAATATTCCAACCAAAGAATGGAATCTTCTCTAATTCCTTTTTATACATGATACGTATGTTGTCATCTAGCGAAGCAAGCAGCACCGGAATATCGAATAAACTCGCATGATTCACCACATACACCCGAGATTCGCCCTTCGGCAGAAGTTCCGTGCCCGACACCCGTACCGTCACACCACAGATCGACAGCAAGCGCCGAGACCATGCTCTCGAATACTCAAAATATATACTCCGATCGCGCTTGCCAAGCATTTTGGCAATGACTACCAGCGAATAATAGACTGTGAGTAATACTACAGCAAGTGCTTGTATTATAAACCGAATAAATGCCATATCAGAAGAAATTGTTGCGTTGAATTCTTGTGCAATATAAGGAAATTTGGGTTGTGTTCGGCAAAATCTACTTAAACCGCCTTCCTAGCAAAACAATGAACTATCTAGCATAACCCATCATAAACAATCAGCGTCATCAGCGTTTCATACATCCTTGCAATCCAACGAAAGCTCCATGCATCGTCATCATAATCTGATACAGGCATTGACTCGGTTAAATCACCATATTCTGTAGATGAATCGTGACTGCTACGCCGGCTGCTTGAAAATACGTGTATGAAACCACTTTTTCAAGAGGTACTTATGCGTTATTTGTGAGGGAAAAAGAACGAAGGTAGAGAGAAGGAGAAACAATAGTTTTATAGGCGTTAGCCTTTTAAAAAATTATATAGTTGAGTTTTCTGCGAATGTTGGATACGTACTATTGTCCACTCTTACCGACAAAAATCCACTCGCTTTTGTCGATGTTCGCTGTATCGATAACACTAATATAGCGAACAAATGGAGTGATTTCAACAACTTTATGAAAACTGTACTTTGGGAAATCGCTGTCATAAGCACCGCAATCTATATGTGAGCGTATGATTTTTGTTGGAAAAAACGATGTCGAGATATAAACATCATTTTCAATACTTGCACACATCGAGCCAAAAATTACTACCACAGACAAACAATACAGGATAAGACACCAAGATATGTTGTAGAAAATAAGCATCATATTCTTGAAAGCAGTATCGCGTTTATTTCCTTCATAAATAACAATATTACCGTAAGCTAATATACAAATAGCAACCACACTCCAAAGTAAATAACATACAACATCACTAAGCTGTGCATCGGCAATTTCAAACGGACTCAGCTTCCACATCACCACGATACAAGGCACAGCGAGTAGGGAAATTTTGAGATACTTCCGAATTTTTTGTAATTGCATGTGCTTAGTAATTAGTCCTTCTTCACAACATTCTTTATCCAGTCTTTGATATCAACCATATAGAGCCGACTCAGGCCATTGTCATAGCGGAGGAGCTGGTGCATAAACTGTTTGGTGGTAAAGGGCTTGACCTGTTTGTCAATCGTGCTGCGCTTGCTGGTAAAATATAAAACTCCTTTTTCGGTATCGACATACGGACAATAATCCATCTGTGGGGAATTGACATCCGGACCCAAAAAGAAGGGAGCCGTCCATTTGCCGCCACCTTTGTTGAAGCTGATACAGAGGTCGCCGCTGCCGAGTCCGCCGGGGCGATTGTAGCAGGTATAGACGACAAAGGTCTCATCAGGAGAGATGAATGCGTTGAATTCATATCCCGGGGAATTGACCGAATCAGGCATTGAGAGCGGTGTATCGTAGTGCCCGTTGATGTTTTCGCTAAAGAAAATATCGTCTTTGCCCTGCGAACCCTTCCGGTCGCTCGTGAAGAAGATGGTTTTGTATTTCGAAACGGAAGGATAAAATTCATTTTCTGCAGAATTAATAGGCGCTCCGACATTGACGGGGGCAGACCATGCGTCAAATATCAGCTTGCGCTCAACATACCAAATATCATAGTCCTTTGCACTGGAATTATTCTGGGTCAGTGGTCGGTTGGAAGCAAAATAGAGTCGGAGACCGTCGGGGGAAAAAGAGGGCTCCAAATCCATATATTTCCCTGAAAAATCAACAAGTTCAGGGTCCGTCCATTCATTATCAATCAAATTAATCCGAAAAATCGCCGACAAATCGCCCTGCATACTTTGTGCTGTAAAGTACACTTCATTGCGATTGGGAGAGATTGCTATATCACGAACATTCGGGAATTGCCCGATGATGCCCGGGAGGAAGGGCTGAACGTCAGGACGTTGCGCAAATACCGACGGAACAAAAAGCACGCCGGCGAGGAGAACAATACATATCGTCTTCATAGTGGTGTTTGAATAATTATACATAAAACGGATGCGTGGTCATCCGATACAATTTGTGAAGAGGGGAGAATGTAACTGCGTACCATTATCAAAGAGAACATCATTAGGAGATATTGCTCACTTCCCGTTGCGATGTACTCTCGTCAAAATTTTTCGAATCCCGTGTGTTTTTTTGAACTGCGATTGCGCCAAAAAGTGCAAGTAAGAACGAAAACGCATAGAATCCTTTTTCGCTTGGGAGAATGGCTGAATTCCAGAGACCGACGGTCAGGAGCACGATCGACAGGATCGTCGAGAACCAACTAATTCCGTAGTAAATATCTGTTACCGGAATACCTTCGAGCCGGTCACGGACGCTTTTCTGCACCGACACGACGGCAAATAGACCATACATAATGATGGTGAAATAATACCCTTTTTCACTCAGGACAAGCTGCGCACCCCAAATTCCTGTAAGGTAGCCGATCAAGCCCGAGCCGAGAGCAATCCACGAAGCAGCGACAAAAGCGCCGGATGGTTTTTGTATCATCTTGAAATATTGAAATATTGAAAAAAAACAGGTAACAGGAGATGCTACCCCCATCGAAATGAAAAAATCTGTAGCAATAATACGTAAAATTTCACGCGTAACCAACAATCAACATTCAGTCACGCGGAATATTAACGATTTTCGGCGTTGCTGCCGGAATTGCTGTTCCTGTCCTCAGGTCGAGCTCAATGCGACCCCTCGACACAGGCCTGCTATGCCGCCAAAGATGAAGGCCAAGAAAAAAACACCTATTTTTGCAAAAAATACTTGTCGCTCTTTTCTCATTGGTGAATATGCACTTGCGCCTTCGTTATGTTGTTCTGGAAGTGGTTACTGTTCTGATATGCTTTGCCGGTCTCTATCAAATACTTCAAAAAGCAGGAATGCCTCTCATGCTCGGCGACAGGGGATATGTCGAGCAGGCAGACTCCACCGTTCGCGGTGCCATTCGTATCGGTGATACACTCAAGTCTATTAATTCAATACCGGTTCAGTCATCCGACGAAGCAGAATTTCTTCTCGACGGTGCAGCAATCGGTGATACGCTGCAGCTTAAGTTGATGGGGAGTATCTCACCCGAACCCTTTACGACGCAGATTGTCACTCGCCGTTATTATTCACCGTCCTTTATTGTTATCATTCTTCTTGCTGCCGGAATTTTTCTGGGAGTAGCTGCATTCGTACGTCGGCGCAAGTCTGAGGGAATGGATATACAAGTCTTTCATGCGCTCTGTCTTAGCATGGCAATGCTTATCATGACGACGTCCGGACGCTACACCGTACGGCTGGGAATCGGCTATCTTGTGGCGGCGTTCTTCTTTGCGGCGTATTCATTTGCGCCGGTCTTTCTTTTTCTTTTTAGTAGAATTTTCCCACGGGACAGACGAGCGGAGTCGCCGCTGCTGTTCCAACGTACTATTCAATTTGCCGGCCTCTTTACGCTCGTCTTGATGTTCTCGTTTTTCATTGCCTGCTGGAGTGATTCCCTGGCGGCATTTCGATTCCATTTTGTTATCTTCAGGGCAGTACAGGTATGGTTCGTCGCGTGCGTCGTGGCCACGATAATCAGTTTTGGCGCCGGATACAGGGCAGCCAAGGAAGAAGCCGAACGTCGCAAAATACTCTGGATTGCTCTCGGAGTATGCATTAGTGCTTTGGGTTTTGTAGATTTATGGTTGCTACCGCAATTTTTTCTGGGGCACGCAATCGTGCCCGAAGAAGCGATTATTCTGCTTTCCGTTTTAGCTCCGATAACCTTTGGCATCGCTCTTATCCGCTATCGGGTGATGGATATTACTCTTTTGATTAACCGAAGTGCAGTCTATGTGGCGGTCTCGGTGCTGATACTGGTGATTTATGCTGCTTGCTTTGGCGTGGCGCTCAAGCTGAGCGGTCAGCTCGGCACGGCAGGCACATTCGGCGTGTCGGGCTTGGCGGTGATTATTAATGTGATGCTCTTTGCTCCTGCCCGCGGAATAATACAGCGCTTTGTCGATAAGTCGTTCTTTCGCGTGCAGTACGATTACCGATCGGCACTGAAAGTACTGGCCGAAAAAACCTCTGTCGCAGAAAACAGCGAAGATGTCGGTGAAATTATCAGCGAAAATATCTCGGCTTTTCTGGCTGTCGAGCGGCTCTGCATCGCATACAAGGGCGAGGATGCGGATAGTTGGGAATTCGTCACCTCCATGGAAATTAAAAATCTCGATCAATTCGCACCTCAGCTCGAACAGCATCCAACGCTTCTCGGTCTGCCACAAATTGTAGAGCATGATGTAGAGCTTGTGCGCGCCGATGAACCGAAGTTTATCGCAATGGGAATTTGTCTGCTCTATCCTATTCTCAATGACCACAAAAAACTCGTCGGTTTGCTTGCCGTCGGTGAAAAAAAATCCGGTACCCGCTTCTCTGCCGAAGACTGTGACCTGCTGCTCGGCGCAGGACAGCTTTCCATTGCAGCGGTCGAAAGGATATTGCTCCGGAAAAAAATCGCTTTCGAGCAGGAAGAGTCCAAGCGCCTTGCCGAGCTTAATGAGCTCAAGTCGTATTTTGTGTCCGGCGTGTCGCATGAGCTCAAGACGCCGCTGACTGCTATCCGGATGTTCGCCGAGATGCTCCGTGGTAGAGCCGAAGGCGCTAAAGCTCAGGAATATTTGGATATTATCGAAGGTGAAAGCGCGCGCCTCGGGCGATTGATTGATAATGTCCTCGACTTTGCAAAGATCGAGCGAGGACTCAAAGAGTACCGGAAAACGCCAAGCGAACTTACCTCGATAGTGCAGAATGTACTGACCGTCATGCACTATGAAATTCAAAAAGAAAGCTTCACTCTTGAGACGGAATTTGCTGAAGAATTGCTCGCTTTTGACGCCGACAGTGATGCAATTGCCGAGGCAATTATGAATATCATTTCCAATGCTTTGAAATATTCGAGTACAGAACATTATATTTGCATTTCGACTTTTCGCGAAAACACGTTTGTCTGTGTGAAAATCCGGGATAAAGGTGTGGGAATTGCACCACAATTCATCGATACCATCTTCCAACCATTCTCACGACTCAAAGATGACGCAACACAGCGGGCAGGAGGCGCAGGTCTCGGACTCGCACTCGTACGCCATATCGTGAGCGGCCATAATGGACGGGTCGATGTGGAAAGTTCACTCGGTAACGGCACGACCTTCACGCTGTCTTTTCCTTCTGCCGAGGGAGATAAAGCAGGCGCGTAATTCACCGTATCTCATGACCTAAGACTTTTACTATACGCCAATTACTTCACGTGGCATAATTATCATATTCTCTATCACTATTGAGAGGAACACTCCCATGTACTCACGCCTGATGTCCTTTTCTGTTTTTGGAATCAACGCATTTGCTGTTGAGATCGAAACCCATCTCGAAAACGCTTTACCTGCATTTCTCATGGTCGGCCTGCCCGATTCGGCTGTTCGTGAATCCCGCGAGCGGGTCTCAGCGGCAATTAAAAATTCCAATTTCACCTTTCCCAACAAAAAAATTACCGTCAATCTCGCGCCTGCCGATATCCGTAAAGAGGGAAGTGCCTTCGACTTACCGATTGCTATCGGCGTGCTCGTCGCTATGGGAATCATCGAGCAATCGCGTGTTGAAAAGACTGCGATCCTCGGCGAACTCGCTCTGGACGGTTCACTCCGCCCAGTGCACGGCGCACTTTCGATAGCCATTGAAGCGAAAAAAAAGGGATTTGAACGAATATTAGTTCCTGCGCAAAATGCTGACGAAGCAGGACTTGTCTCCGGAATAGCCGTCATTCCGCTCGATTCGCTCATACAGGCAGTCGATTACCTTGTCGGAGTGACCACCATCGCTCCGCGTGTGGTGGATGTGGAGTCGATGTTTCTCGACAATGGCAAGCACAGTGCTTTCGACCTTGCCGATGTCAAGGGGCAGGAAAATGTTAAGCGGGCAATGGAAGTCGCAGCAGCGGGTGGACACAACATCATCATGATTGGTCCTCCCGGCAGCGGCAAGACCATGCTTGCCAAGCGCTTACCGTCGATACTACCGCCGCTTTCACTCGGCGAGGCACTCGAAACTACGAAGATACATTCGGTCGCCGGACTCCTGCCATCGGGTGTCGCACTTGTGACGCAGCGTCCGTTCCGCGCTCCGCATCATACGATTTCGGATGCAGCGCTTGTTGGTGGTGGCATTGGAATCGTTCGAGCCGGTGAAATTTCGCTCTCGCATCATGGTATTTTATTCATGGATGAATTACCCGAATTTGCGCGGAATGTGCTCGAAGTATTGCGGCAGCCGCTTGAGGATAAACGCATTACGATATCACGAACGAAGATGACGGTGGACTTCCCGGCGAACTTCATGCTCGTCTGCTCGATGAATCCGTGTCCATGCGGGAATTTTGGGAATCCGAGCCAACAGTGTACCTGTACGCCGCCGTCGATTCAGAAATACATGGCAAGAATTTCGGGGCCGTTGCTCGATAGAATTGATATTCACTGCGAAGTACCAACGGTGAAATATCAGGATTTGTCAAGCGGGCGAGTGGGGGAGACATCGGCTGCAGTTCGGGCGCGCGTCGTGAAAGCCCGTGAAATTCAGGCAGAACGTTTTGAAGGAAAGCATGTGTATAAAAACGCAGATATGGCATCCAAGGATATCCGCCATTTCTGCAAGCTCGACGAAGCGGGCGAGGCACTCATCAAGATTGCAATGACCAAGCTTGGGCTCTCGGCGCGTGCGTTCGACCGGATACTCAAGGTCGCGAGAACGATTGCCGATCTCGAAGCGAGTCCGAGTATTCAGCCGCAGCATGTGAGTGAAGCGATTCAATACCGCTCGCTTGACCGGCAGTATTGGAATGCGTAGGCAGTTTTTTATCTTGCGTTATATGCTTTATAATCAGCATGTTACGTTTTAACGCAGAGACACGAAGTGGGCACGAAGTACACTATAGATACCGGTATTTGTAGTGCATGTTGTGGCTTTTAATATTACCAAAATCATAGTATTTTTCACTATTCTACACTACCATTATGAATGAAAATGAAATCTCCAAAATCGTTGTTGATGCAGGACTTAAAGTTCATCGAACATTAGGTCCCGGCTTATTGGAAAGCGCGTATGAAGCATGCATGTATCATGAATTATGTTCACGTCATCTACAGGTTGAAAAACAAAAGCCATTACCTCTTATTTACGAAGGTGTGATACTCGAAGCTGGGTATAGAATTGACTTACTGGTTGAAAATAAACTAATTATAGAGATTAAATCTGCTGATTCATTGCATCCTTTACACGAAGCGCAGCTTCTTACGTATTTAAAAGTGAGCAACTGTAAACTAGGTCTGTTAATGAATTTCAACACCGTACTTTTTAAAGATGGTGTGAGAAGATACATTAATGGATATTTGTAGGTACTTGAATACTATCTAAAACACAACGGTCACGAAGATAAGCCACAAAGCGCACTACAAATACCGGTATCTGTAGTGTACTTTGTGCCCACTTCGTGACTTTGTGTTAAAAATGAAACGTGCAGATTTTTCAAACACATAGGTAAGCCACAAAGCGCACTACAAATACCGGTATCTATAGTGTACTTTGTGCCTACTTCGTGACTTTGTATTAAAAAACGAAACATGCTGATATTCTCTACAATCCCACCTTCAGCACAAACCCCGCACTCACATTCCAAGCCCGTAACTTCTCGTAATCAGAATACGTTGTGAGATTGTAATTGAATAACACACTCGGCGTGAGCGTCACAAATTTCTGCGTTGCTTCATCGAGCGTATAGATGGGTAGGTCGTATTGGAGTCCTGCGGTGAGGCCGAGTTGGAGGGCGGTGCGCTGGTAGATGGGGCCGGAGTAAAGCGTAATTGATGTTCTTGTTTCATCGGTATATCGTGGCTTTTGTCCTTTTATTACTACAGATGTCTGTATAGTATCTGTAGGATTCCGAAAACTATCGACTTGTATTGGAAATCGCACAGGACGAGTCGGGTCAAGCACTAATTGATGCAACTGCTCTTCTTTGTCATTGATGAGTATCCCAATCGAAACACCTGCCAGCACACTAAATTTCGAATCTGAAAGCGTGTATTTTCCCAAAAAAGTCGATGCAAATTGTGGTGCTTTTACTTCAAATACATGGTTTATATCACTCATAATTTCTGTTCCATCTGCCAATTTACTCGGATACTTATCTCCGATGCGTATTTTATTTCCGTGGAGCTCTTCGTAGCGTAATAAAGCAAGCACTGCAAATGTAGGAGTAAAGTGAACTTCTGCCAGACCGCCAACTGTAAATCCATACGCAGTATAAGGATCGTTATCATATTTTCCGGATGGAAGCTCAATATACCCACCGCTAAACTGCGTAAACTGATACGCCGAATACACCCCAACCTCCACCGAACCCGCCACATTCTGAGCAGAGAGATTAACCGAAAATGTGAGATAAATGCATGCAAAAAGTAGAATTATGTGTTTCATGATAGTTGTGAATGAAGTGAAGAATAATTGAATGTTGTATCTAATTTTAGGCTCAGGAACTGCATCTGTGCCGTGTACTTTGTGTTTAAAAATCAGCATGGTGCGTTTTTTAACACAAAGTACACCAAGGTAGCACAAAGTACACTATAGATACCAGTATTTGTAGTGTCCTTTGTGGATTAACTTGGCGTCCTTTGTGTTAAAAAAAAATCGTTTATTTTCACTACAATCCCACCTTCAGCACAAACCCTGCACTCACATTCCAAGCCCGTAACTTCTCGTAATCAGAATACGTTGTGAGATTGTAATTGAATAATACACTCGGCGTGAGCGTCACAAATTTTTGCGCTGCTTCATCGAGCGTATAGATGGGCAAGTCGTATTGGAGTCCTGCGGTGAAGCCGAGTTGGAGCGCGGTGCGCTGGTAGATTTCACCTTTATAGAGCGTTATTGATGTTCTGGATTCATCGGTGAAGTGAGGAGTATATCCCTTGGAAGTTGGTAGTCCGGCAAGCGAATCAACACTAATTGGAAACTGAATATTGGAATCAATGATGACATATCGTTCTTCTTGTCTATCCGTGAAAAGCACTCCAATTGATCCGCCTCCGAGTATACTGAATCCTGACATTCCTAAGCTGCCCTTTACAAGACATGTCACTTGAATCTGAGGAGCAGAAAAATAGTACCTATACTCAGTCAATGTCCTGTCCGGCCATTGATCCTTGTATTTTTTTATCCCTACTCACTAGTGTCCACTAAAAATTTAGAGAAAATTGATTTAAGCCAAATAAGCACCATACTCATAAGGAATAACATCCATTGCATTCATATCATTAACAGAGGCTTCAGTTATATGAATAAAAGCTGGTATTTGAGTACAAATGTCATAGAGTGTATGAATCTTGATCCCGGCTTTAAATTTGCGAAATTTTGCCCACCAAAATACGCTCAGACATAAATCAATTGTAGTAGAATCGAAAGCATAGACTTTACCTTGAATCTCAAAGTCACTATTGGCTCTCTTGTTACGTGCAATGTCAATCATATAATAAGCATATTCTTCGAAAATTTTGTTGTTTCGATTTTCGTTTGCTTTAGATAGATTACTTCTGGTACTATTCTTACCAAAACCTAAGTGATACCTTTTTCGATAATGAGCTTCAAAAGCTATAATCAAATCGCGTAAACTATCGCGACGTGTGAGTTGCCCAAACATCATAGCAAGCAAATGATTCCAGCAAGTGAAATGCTTTACATACTTATTGCCTTCATATTTCGTGACAATACTGTCGAAAACTCGTTGCGGCAAAAAGTCAACAAGTTGCGAAAAAACATATTTTCCTGTATTCATTTCTGAAATCTAATGATTTCAGATTAAATATTAAATTCAAATCGTCACGTAAATATTTTTGACGTAAACTTCAGATTTATAAATGATTTCAAAGAACTATATTTTTGTTTTAGTGGACACTAGTGATCCCTACTACATTTTCAATTCTTCTATTCTCATACGAAATGATACCTACCATTGTTAGCATAGGGTCAAGTTTAATTTCCATCAACCCGCTAAGATTATAACCCCTTGCTTTATAGTTGCCTTCATCAACTTCACCGGAATATTCAGGAGTACCTTCGGCAAACTGGATAAACTCATACGCCGAATACACCCCAACTTCCAACGAACCCTCCACATTCTGCGCAGAGAGATTCATCGAAAAGAGAGCGCACAAGCAAGCAAAAAGTACAACAAAGTGTTTCATAAAAATTGTGAATAGAGTGAAGAAAAATAGAACTTACAATCCCACCTTCAACACAAAACCCGCACTCACATTCCAAGCACGTAACTTCTCATAATCAGAATAGGTTGTGAGATTGTAATTGAATAATACACTCGGCGTGATCGTCACAAATTTTTGTGCTGCTTCATCGAGCGTATAGATGGGTAGGTCGTATTGGAGTCCTGCTGTGAGGCCAAGTTGGAGCGATTTTCGTTGGTAGATGGGACCAGAGTATTGAATTATCGTTTGTCGTGTCTCATCCAAAAAATGTGGCTTGTAATCTTTGACAGAATATAGAGCCAGTAAAGTATCTATAACTAGAGGAAATTGAATTGGTTTTTCTGGATCAAAAATTAGCTCATATCTCTGCTCTTCTTTATCATTGGTGAGTATGCCAATCGAAACACCTGCCAGCACGCTTACTTTCGAATCGGAAAGTGTGTATTTCCCCAAAATTGTCGATGCAAATTGTGGAGCTTTTACTTCAAAGACATGGTTTATCTCAGTCGTAATTTCCGTTCCATCTGCTAATTTACTAGGATACTTATCTCCGCTACGTATTTTATTACCGTGGAGCTCTTCGTAGCGCAATAAAGCAAGCACTGCAAATGTAGGGCTAAAGTGAATTTCAGTCATACCGCCAATGGTAAACCCATACGTAGTATAAGGATCGTTATCATATTTCCCGGATAAAAGCTCAATATACCCACCACTAAACTGCGTAAACTGATACGCCGAATACACCCCGACCTCCACCGAACCCGCCACATTCTGAGCCGAAAGATTCACCGAAAATGCGAGATAAACGCATGCAAAAAGTAGAATTATGTGTTTCATGATAGTTGTGAATGAAGTGAAGAATAATTGAATGTTGTATCTAATTTTAGGCTCAGGAACTGCATCTGTGTCGTGTGCTTTGTGTTTAAAAATCAGCATGGTGCGTTTTTTAACACAAAGTACACCAAGGTAGCACAAAGTACACTATAGATACCGGTATTTGTAGTGTCCTTTGTGGATTAACTTGGCGTCCTTTGTGTTAAAAAAAAATCGTTTATTTTCACTACAATCCCACCTTCAGCACAAACCCTGCACTCACATTCCAAGCCCGTAACTTCTCGTAATCAGAATACGTTGTGAGATTGTAATTGAATAATACACTCGGCGTGAGCGTCACAAATTTTTGCGCTGCTTCATCGAGCGTATAGATGGGCAAGTCGTATTGGAGTCCTGCGGTGAAGCCGAGTTGGAGCGCGGTGCGCTGGTAGATTTCACCTTTATAGAGCGTTATTGATGTTCTGGATTCATCGGTGAAGTGAGGAGTATATCCCTTGGAAGTTGGTAGTCCGGCAAGCGAATCAACACTAATTGGAAACTGAATATTGGAATCAATGATGACATATCGTTCTTCTTGTCTATCCGTGAAAAGCACTCCAATTGATCCGCCTCCGAGTATACTGAATCCTGACATTCCTAAGCTGCCCTTTACAAGACATGTCACTTGAATCTGAGGAGCAGAAAAATAGTACCTATACTCAGTCAATGTCCTGTCCGGCCATTGATCCTTGTATTTTTTTATCCCTACTACATTTTCAATTCTTCTATTCTCATACGAAATGATACCTACCATTGTTAGCATAGGGTCAAGTTTAATTTCCATCAACCCGCTAAGATTATAACCCCTTGCTTTATAGTTGCCTTCATCAACTTCACCGGAATATTCAGGAGTACCTTCGGCAAACTGGATAAACTCATACGCCGAATACACCCCAACTTCCAACGAACCCTCCACATTCTGCGCAGAGAGATTCATCGAAAAGAGAGCGCACAAGCAAGCAAAAAGTACAACAAAGTGTTTCATAAAAATTGTGAATAGAGTGAAGAAAAATAGAACTTACAATCCCACCTTCAACACAAACCCCGCACTCACATTCCACGCACGTAACTTCTCATAATCAGAATATGTTGTGAGATTGTAATTGAATAATACACTCGGCGTGAGCGTCACAAATTTTTGCGCTGCTTCATCGAGCGTATGGATGGGTAGGTCGTAATGGAGTCCTGCTGTGAGGCCTAGTTGGAGGGCGGTGCGCTGGTAGATAGGACCGGTGTAATAGATGATTGTACTTCGTGTTTCATCTAAATAGTGGGGTTTGTATTCTTTGACGAACTTGATTGCATGTAAAGAATCAACAATCAATGGAAAAAATTGATATGGATTCTGTGGGTCAAATAAGTTAACTGTTCGCTGCTCTTCTTTATCAAAAACAAGTACCCCAACAGAACCGCCGACAACAACACTCAACTTAGTCTCGGGAATAGTCAGTTTCCCGAGAAGAGTAGTCATTATTTGTGGAGCCCTCACTTCCAAATCATTGCTGAATTGGAGTGTTTGTTCTGTTCCATTCGCCTTCCTCGATGTCTCGCTAGTGTACCTGCTTTTTAAACCATGCAATTCTTCATACCGTAACATTCCAAGAAGTGCAACAGTGGGACTGATATGGAGTTCCACCATACCACCAATAGTATATCCATATGTCGAATAGACGTCATCGATATATTTACTAGAGTCAAGCTCAATATATCCACCGCTAAACTGCGTAAACTGATAGGCAGAATACACCCCCACCTCCACCGAACCGGCAGCGTTTTGAGCGGAAATTTGCGTCGAAAAGGAAAGAGAAATCAAGGCGAGAAGGAGTAAACATTGCTTCATGAAATAAGCCGGAAATGTGAATAGATATTCTTCGGTAATTCCTGATGGCTAAACTACGATATTCTATGGCGTTATGCAAGAATTATTTTAGAAGAATTCAAATTATTTTGAAAATAATATTCACCCCTAACTCCCTCAAAAAATCATCGCGCAAAATCATGGTCTTCCTGACTACATCTACTTCCACTTTGGTACGTTACGTTTATAGGTAATACGATAAACCTTAGTAGAAATATGTTAGGCAAAGAATTAAACCTTATTACCTTAGAACGACTATTTCTACGATGGGAAATGCCTGCTTTTTATACAAATAAGGTTGTCTTTCAGGTTGGTATTGTGTACTACTAAGGTTTTTATGCATTTTAACATAGTCCTTGTCTATTGCTAAAAGTGGAGTGCCGAGGTGGAACTACGTGAACAATGCATGACGTTGACCATAATACCTAAGGAGTAATTTCTCCGAGAATGAAAATAGCAGTAGTTTTGCATGCAGAATAATTACTTGTACAATCTCTATTCCTACCTCTATGATTACTATCAATGACCTTATTAATGATGGCTATGCACACTGGAATGAACCCGAACGTCTCGCTCGTATAGGAGCCGAACTCGAATCACGATCAAGACTTACACAAGCGCGTGTGTTCCTGGATCGTGCAATTGCGCTCGACCCTATGAATCCCGAACCCTACGCAACCCTAGCATTTGCGTATTTCCGTTCGCCCGGAAATATGTCCGAGCAAGGCGAAAACGCCATGGTCGATGGCATCGAAGCCACCGACTCCGACTTTTTAAAAGCATGGTATGTGGCCTTTCAGGAAGATGAATCGGTGGCGACCCTGCTGATTGAAGACGTGAAAAATTCGCCCGATCTTACCGTACAATTCACCCTCGCCGGGAGCTTACTCTGGCGCGGCCGCAACGAGGAAAGCTACAACCTCTACCAAAAAACGCTCGCACTTGTACCCGAAGGCGCTACGCCCAAAGGTCTCGACTCGTACTGTTCGTCCATGTGCTGGATGGCAGGACAGCATCCGGAAATTAACCTCGAAGAAGATGTACTCCCGATCGTAAAAAAACTGATTCGTTCGGCGCCGGATTCGTACAGCAATCGCGCTATAGAAATGCAGATATTCCAAGTACTTAAGAATTGGGAGAAAGTAAAAGAAACTGCCTTGAGTATTCTCCGTGAATTTCCTGATGAAGAGACAACGATGCTCGCTCTCGCCATCGCCTGCGAAAAGCTCGGTGAACTCGACCATGCAATCCTCTGGCTCAACCGCGCGATCGGCGCGAAGCCAAGTTTTGCCCGCGCCCGGGTGACACTCGCCAAAATTTATGAATCACAGGAAAAAATCGCCCTCGCCGAAGAAGTAATGCGCGAAATTCCCGTCGCATTCCCCGAATATACCTTTGGGAATATTCAACTTGCAGTATTTCTCTATAAAATTGGCAAGCATGATGAAGCGACGGCAATCTTTCGGTCTGCCTACGGTAAATTACGTCCGTGGGAAAAAACAAGCGCCGAGCAGTCGCCGGAAGGGAAGGCAATGCTCAATCGGTGATGTGTATTTTTAACGCAAAGACGCCGAGAACGCAAAGGTATCAAGCTTTGCATTCTCGGCGTCTTTGCATTACAATCGTCGAGCTATTCAAATTCATTAATCGTCGCAATCTCCTGCCCGAGCTTGTCATCTTTGCGTATAAATGGTCGGATAATCAACCTGTTACCTTGGTCGTAGGTGATATAACTCCATATCCAATTAATAAACACCAAAAGTTTATTCCGAAATCCAATCAAATACGCGATGTGGATGAACAGCCATACATACCAGGCAGGACGTCCTGCGACATGGAGATTGCCGGGGAAGTCGGCGACGGCTTTGTTGCGTCCGATGGTAGCGAGTGAACCTTTATCAAAGTATTTAAAGGGGTTAACAGGTGAATTGGTGTGGAAATTCACCAGATTCTTCCCAATATATGTCCCCATCTGAATCGCTACCTGCGCGACCCCCGGATGTCCGTTCGGATACTCGGCTGATTTCATACACGACACATCACCTATTGCATAAATACCTTCTGTGCCTAGCACTTTGCAATGTTCGTCGGTGAGAATTCTCCCGCGTTCGAGTGCTTCCTGCGGGAGTCCTGAGAGGATATCACCCGTCACACCGGCAGACCACACCACCGTCTGTGCCTCGATGGTTTCTCCGCTTTTCAGACGCACGGTTTTGCCGTCGTAGCCATCGACAAAAGAGTTAACTTTCACGATGACCTTCATTTTCTCCAAGCTCTTTTTAGCTTTATCACTTGCGTATTCTGACATAGACGGCAGTACGCGGCTCGAACCCTCAATCAGATAAATATTCATCTTCGTAAAATCGAGATCCGGATAATCTTTCGGGAGCACATACCTGCGGAGTTCGGCGAGTGCTCCGGCTGTCTCCACTCCGGTTGGTCCGGCGCCGACGAGCACTACATTCATTAATCGTGCCTTCTGTGCAGGGTCGTCGGTAATTCCTGCAATTTCAAATACCTGCATCAGTTGGCTGCGGAGATTCAGCGCTTCGGGAATTGTTTTGAGCGGGAAGGATAACTTTTGAATATCAGTATTACCGAAAAAATTAGCGCGTGAACCGCTGGCGATAATCAAATAATCGTACGAGAGCGCTCCGGCAACGGTGTCGATGGTTTTCGTGGTGCAATCGACCGAGAGTACTTTGAGGAGTCGGAAGTGGAAGTCGGGCTTGTCTGCGAATACATTCCGCAAGGGACCGGCGATGGAGTCCGGCTGGAGTCCGGCTGTCGCTACCTGATAGAGAAGCGGTTGGAAAGTATGATAGTTATGCTTGTCAAACATCACCACCTGAAATTCCTTCAGGGGTAATTTTTTCACGAGATTGAGTCCACCGAAGCCACCGCCGATGATAACGACTCTCGGCTTCGTGGTATCGGGAATATTGAGGGAGATACCGGCAATCATAGAATTTTCCTGAATGTACTGCGGAGCATACCTTTCGCTCCAAATTTTTCTTTAAAGTCAATTAAAGGGTAGGACGGCGTCATCGGATTGGCATTCTTCGTATCCTGTGAGACGCCGATATCGACAAACGATGCGCCTCTGCCGCGGGAATATTCAACGATGGCATTCATGATGCCGTACATGGGGTGGAATTGTTCGAACTCATAGAGCATCATGTTGTAAAAACAGAGCGTTACCTGCGCGTTGCAGTCCATTATCCACGAAGCGGCGATTGCTTTCCCGTTTAAACGGGCGATAACAAGCTGTATATTTTGCGGGAAGAGAGCTTGTAATTTTACCATCTCATCGAGCGAGTGGGTGGGATGCGCGTTGTGCTTCGCTTTGTTTTCAACGAGAATTGGATAGATCTCGTAATAGGCGTCGGTGTGTGTGGTGAATTCTATGGTAAGGTCTTGATTCTTCTTAAACTTGCGAACGTAATTCCGGGCAGTCGCGCTGAAGTTTGAGAGGAATTGTTCATTCTGTCCATGCTCAATAATATGTGAGATATAATGCCGGTCAAAGTCAAAACCCCGAAAAGCGAGCGCATAATCGATATTCTGCATTTGCTCGTGCTGGTAGAAAAATGGGGCAGGCGTGAGAAAGATTTTTTGAAATCCCTGTTGAGCGCAGTAATCGAGCAGGGCATCGACGATTTGTTCGTGCTTTTTGTAGGGCATAGCAGAGAGAACAATTCCCCCGTAACTTGAGCCAATTGGGGATTCTAGCGAAATTCCACCTTCACGGAGAGCGGCCGGAAGCACGGCGAGAAGCTTCGTATTTTCATAAAACATCAGCGCATGGAAGTCAAATTTTCCGTCAGGATGATACGACAAAAACCGCTGCGTATGGAAGATGGTGCCATTGTTCGACCGCGCGACAAAGTCATCAAATTCATCGAATTGAGCGGATTGATAGGGGTGAATTGTTATCATAGATTGGGGGAGGGATGTTAGTAAAACAACGCCAATTGTATTGGCAAAAATACGGAGTTCGCCCGAGTATTGCCATAAAAAAAGCGTCTGTAGTGTACGCACTATCCGACGCTTTTGAGCACCTACTGTTTATCGGTCAACTAGTTGGACAGGTCGCGTCCATCGGCCATTTTCATACTTCCGGTAATGATTCGAATAAAGTCGATTAACGTCCAAATACCGCACCCGCCGAGAGTTATCAGCATGAGCCACCAATTGGAATAGCCCATCATCAGGCGATGAATTCCGAGCCCACCAAGAAAAAACGAGATGATAATCATTGTTGTTTTTGACTGTGTTTGGGTGATTTCTTCCATACAATGTTTCCTGATATTCGGCCTACTCTGTGCGGTTTTCGGCTACCCCGTTAAATCAGATGCAACTTAGCTATTTTCCGGATGTTCGACAAGTGTTTTCTTTCTGAATTGTCATCTAGAGCGTTTACAGCACATTGATGCCACATAAATCTGCGAAAAGCATATAAGTCAGCCTCATCAGCGTGCAATTCTTCCAGGGCAATGAATTCAAATAGTGAAAGAATATTTTTTCAGGGAGATGAGAAATAGCATGGTGAAATCGCTTGGATTACGTAATTTCACAGTTATGAAAACTAACCACAATTTTCGCAGGAGAATCTATGAAATTGTTCGTATCGGCATGCCTGCTGTTCACACTGCACGCAGCAGCTCTACATGCCCAATTTATAAAAGTCTTACCGGCGGATGCCACGGCATTTCCTACCGTGAGCGCTTCATTTTATAGTTTCGATCAGGCCGGTGCTGTCCTGCGTCCTGCCGCCGCAGATCTTACCGTCTCGGAATTCGGCAAGCCGTGTACGATACTTTCGGTGACCTGTCCGCCGATTCCTGTGCGGCGGGCGATATCCTCGGTACTTACGATGGATATTTCTGCTTCAATGAACGATCAGATCAACGGTACTGTCAAGATGGATATTGCCAGGGCAGCGGCCCGCGCGTGGATAGAAGACCTGCCGCTCGGCGCATCAGAATGCGCGCTGACGACTTTTGATGACAAGAATTACCTCATGCAGGATTACACGACCGACAAAGCTGCGCTCCTGGGCACGGTAGGGAATTTAATTCCGAATCATGGAACGGATTACGATGCCGGCCTGCTCGCTCCGCAGGCGGGAGCATTACAGGTGTCAAAGACCGGAAAACATGATAAAATCATCGTTTTTCTCTCCGACGGCCTGCCCTCGCGGGACCCGGATGAGGACTCAATCGTCGCCGAAGCGCAGCGTCAGGGATGTAAAATTTACTGCGTGATGGTGGCAATGTTCGCACCCCAATCTATGCGGGAAATCAGCAGCCGCACCGGCGGAAAATGTTTTGAATCGATCCGTACAATCGCTGAAATTCAAGCGGTGTACCGTTCAATTCTTGCAGAATCTCAGGGAATTGAACCCTGCAGACTCACCTGGCAAAGTTCGTCTTCCTGCATCCCGTCGGCACGTGAGGTGTCGGTGGGGCTCGCACAGACGTCGGCGAGCGGAGAGACGAACTACACACCACCGGCGAATTCTGCATCATCGCTGAAAGTATCTCCTTCAACGCTCTACTATTACGGTAAGACACCCGGCTCGACCTATGATACGACTATCACCCTTACGGCGCAGAATGCTTCTTATACGGTGACGTCGATTACTTCTACGAATCCTGCCTTTAGCATTACTCCACCATCATTTACCGTTTCAAGCGGACAAAGTCAAGTGCTGACTGTGCATTACACACCGACCGACAGTGGCTATGCATGGACAAAATTTGAATTTGTCAACGCAGTCTGCCCCGTGTATTACTTCGTCAGTGCCGGCTATTCGGGTACATCACCCTCCGCGACGGCGCTCGTACTCACTGCACCTAATGGTACCGAGGAGTTCGCCGTTGGCAGCGACACGGTCATATCCTGGAGCGGAATATCACCTGACGACACGGTAACGCTTGATTATTCAACCACTAATGGCGCTACATGGGAGATAATCGCGCCGAGGGTCACCGGCGGCAGCTATCGGTGGCATGTGCCGAATACGCCGAGTAATCAATGCCTTGCCCGGGTGCGGCAATTCAATTCGCAGCGTGAAAACTGGGCATTACAATTCAAGGGAAATAATCTCGACGAGGGCAGAACAGTCGCGCTCGACCCTGCCGGAAATATTTATGTTGCAGGGAGTTATAAGGGTTCAATTACTTTTGGAAGCTTTACCCTGAATGCTTCGTCGACTACTGCGACTGATGGGTTCGTGGCGAAAATCCGGCAGGATAAAACCGTCGAATGGGTCCAGCCAATCGTGAGTCCTGGGAATGATGTCGTGACCTCACTGGCGACCGATAATGCGGGTAATATTTTTGCTACAGGAGTCTTTGCCCAAAAAGCTGTCATCGGTGGAAAAACGATAACCGAGATTAATTCTACCGCTCTCGGAGAGTTATTCCTCGTCAAATTTCACTCCGACGGTTCGGTCGAATGGGCGCAAAATGCCGGAAGCAAGTATGACGATATCGGCGGTCATCTGACGACCGATGGTGCGGGAAATGTCTATATGGTGGGAGGATTCAATTGGGACGCAAAATTCGGCACGACGGTGATTCCGTTTACCGAAAAGCTCCGGAATAACATGTATGTCGCCAAGTATCACACCGATGGTGTCATGGAATGGGTGAAAATCGTCGAGAAGGCGGGAAGCAATTCCGAACAAGGCGTCTGCACCGATCGAAATGGTAATATTTTCATTACCGGTCGCTATGAAGCTCCTATTCAGTTCGGAAAGACCGCGTTGTATGACGGTAATATTTTCCTTGTCAAATTTCTTGCTTCCGGTACAATTGACTGGGCTACCAACATTGGAGGAGATATTTTCGGAGATGGCCGGGGAGTAGCAGCCGATGATGACGGCAATATCATCGTCGCCGGGAGTTTTAATGAAAAAATGGTCTTCGGCACACTCCAATTCTACTCGAGCGGCAGCGAAGATGTCTTTCTGGCAAAATACCGTCCGACAGGCGCACTCGACTGGGTTACCCATGCCGGCGGCACCGGCCGAGATAAAGTAAATTCAATCGCCATTGATGGTTCGGGCAGTATTTATATTGCCGGAGAGTTTCAGGCAGAAGCCGCCTTTGACGACATAACAATTAAAAATGCGGGTGGTACGAGTGGCTTTTACGATATATTTCATGCTAAATATTTTCCCAATGGCAAGATTGAATATGCCAAGCAGGCCGGAGGATTGGGGGCTGATTTTTGTTCGTCAATCACCTCCGACCGTCTTGGAAATATCGCCATGACCGGTACTTTTGAGTACAAGGCAAAATTCGACACGACGATTCTAGCCACGGATACGATAATAGGTATTCTCAATAAAGACATATATGTCAGGTCGATGTATCAGCGCGAGTTACAATCTGATGTCTCGGATGCTGCCTGGAGTATTATCGCCCCGCGTCCCGGCGCGCGCGATGTGGATATGGGCTCAGTACCCGTGCTCACGAGCCGCGATTCGCTTGTCGAGAGTCTGGTCTTTAATGGAGGGACGCAGGCATTCAAGGTCAATGATATCCAGATTCGGGGGGGAGATTCTTCGCAATTCATGCTCGTATCAGGAATTCCGCCGTTTTCTGTGCCCGCGGGCAAAGGTGTAAATGTTGAATTCCGCTTTACTCCCGCATCTCAGGGCTTGAAACAATCACAGATCGTCATTATTACCCAAGGAGATACACTGCGCATGAAAATTTGGGGTAATGGCACGCAGCCGTCAATTCAAACGATAGGCAATGGCCGCATCGATTTCGGGAAAGTATTTGTCGGGAAATTCAAGGATACCCTCCGGGCATTGACCATTATGAACGCCGGTACGAAAGCAGTCGTCATCGACTCAATCGGTCTTGGATTACCGAATCCCAAAGATTTTAGTCTTCTCGGCGGCAGCGGACCGATCAGCATACCCCCCGATAGCAGCCTGCGGCTTGATCTGCGTTTTACGGCTCGATCGGCAGGTCGAACAGGATGCGCTCTACTCTTTTATTATAAGGATGTTGGCTCGCCCTCTGTCGTGCAGCTTTCGGGTGAAGGAATTCTCAATACGACGAGTGATACCGTCATCGTATCGGTCGATACGGCACGGGGATATCCGGGTGAACTTGCCTGGCTGCACTTCCGCATCAGAAATGCGGCTCGCCTTGCCGCTGCAGAAAATACCATGGTGCAGCTCACACTGCGGTGCAATTCATCGTTACTCTTCCCGGTCGATTCTACACCTGCCGGCGTGCTGACGAACGCTGAGCGAACGCTCTCGCTGAGCCTGCCGGTCCTCCCGTCCAATGATACCGTCGTCGCCGTTTATCCGATGCTTGCTATGCTCGGAACGGATACCGCCACCCGTCTGATACTCGAAAACGCATCGCTTCTCGGTGGAAGCGCAGCCCTGAAAGTCGAGCATGGAAGGTTCGAGCTCCTCGGTGTGTGCTATCAGGGCGGAGCCCGTCTGATCCGTCCTACGCCGTCGGCTACACTCAGCGTTCGCCCGAATCCCATTACCCATCGCTGCGATGTGGAGTTCGAAAGTATTGAAAATGATACACTTACACTCTCTCTCGTCGATGCCTCCGGACGTAGGGTACAGCAGATATTCTCCGGCAGGATGGCACCCGGCAGGCACAGTCTTTCCTTTGAAAAAGAAAAGCTCGCCGCCGGCACGTATTTTTTGATCCTTGAGTCACCAACTATCCGCAAGGCAATGCAGGTGGAAGTGAAGTGAGGGGAACGTCGTAAGTTGTAAGTCGTAAGGGGAAATAGTCGTAAGTCGTAAGGGGAAATAGTCGTAAGTCGTAAGGGGAAATAGTCGTAAGTCGTAAGTCGTAAGGGGAAATAGTCGTAAGTCGTAAGTCGTAAGTCGTAAGGGGAAATAGTCGTAAGTCGTAAGTTGTAAGTGGAAAGTGGAAAGTGGAAAGTGGAAAGTGGAAAGTGGAAAGTGGAAAGTGGAAAGTCGGGAGTCGTATGGGGAATGTGGTAGGCGGTAAGTAGTTTCACTGGGGTGGGTTATGTCGTAGTAGGGTTCAAAGCCCTTGCGTCTTTGCTTTTTTTTGCTGGCGTTTGTGGTGGAATTGATTGCATGGAATTGTATTCTTTTTACGAACTTTGCGGTATCAATTCTATGGTCAATGGGGATAGTAATCTTTAGGAAGATGTTCATGGGGTTAGGATTATGTCTATTTTTTTAATGAATTACGGAAGTGTATGAGAATACTTGCTACTCTGATTGTTGCACTTTTCATCGGTAGTTTACAGCTTCATGCGCAGGATAGTGAACGTCCTGCATATGGAGTATATGGTGATTTTGCTTTAAATTTCCACACGGCATCATTTCGCCAATTGTCGGGTATTCCAAACTGTTGTAAAGAATTCGATAGTGGCTCGGGGAGCGGCTTCTCGCTTGGCGCGCTGTACCAGTTTTCCCTTGCCCGTAAGCTTACCATGCAGCTGCGTGGTGGGTATCAGCAGTTCAGTGCCGAACTCATTACCCCGGAAGCCACGACCATTTTCTCCGGTGGAGGTGCTGCTGACGGGGAATTTGAACATCACCTTACTGCGACGCTTTCGACCGTCGGGGTCGAACCAATTCTTGGCTATCGGCTCTTCGGCAGAGTGAATCTTCATGCCGGCTTTCGGGTGGGAATGCTGATGAGTAAAGGCTTCAGACAATACGAACAAATCACCAAGCCCGTCGACGCCGCTACGTTCCTCGACTCAGCCGGCAAGGACTCCGGACGCCGCCTCCGCAATGAATTCAGCGGCGATATTCCCGATGCTCAATCCCTGCAACTCTCGGCGATTATTGGTGCGTCGATGAAAGTGCCGATTAATTCCTCCCGAACACTCTTTCTTGCTCCCGAACTCTTTTATACCCTGGGACTTACCAATGTCGCACGTGATCTTAGCTGGAAGGCAAATACCCTCCAACTCGGCATTGCGCTCAAGTATTCGCCGGCTGTGGACGGGCATGGCGAACCCCAAAATGTGCCACCTGTACAAATGATAGTCGATACCATCCGCCGGGACAGTGCAGGATATATTGATATGCCGTATAAAATGGGAATTGAGACGAGAACCCAGCAACTTGTCACCATGAATGGAAAGCAAATCAAGACCGAGGTTATCCGCAGAACCGATACCCTTACCGTGGCTACACTCCTGCTGCCAAGTACCATCCGCGTTCATATGAATGCCGTAGGAATAGAAACCGACGGCAGGGAAATTCCATCTCTCAAAATTACCACCGAGGAATTTGCCTCGACGCTCATGACTCCCATTTTGCCCTATATCTTTTTTGATGAAAATTCATCGGTGATTCCTGACCGCTACACAATGCTTACTGCGCAGACGACCGATCAATTCGACAGTAAATATATAGCAACAAAAGGGAAAATAAGCACCTATCATACCCTCCTTAATATACTTGGCGAGCGGTTAACGGAAATGGACCGCGAGACGATTACCCTCATCGGGTGTAATCAGGACAGCAGAAGTGAAAAGGGGAATACCGAGCTTTCTTTGCAACGTGCCAAAGCAGTCAAGCGCTATTTAACCGATGTTTGGAAAATTGCTCCGGCGAGAATTAAGGTTCAGTCGCAGAACCTCCCGGCAAAAGCGGCGAATCCTGCAACAAAAGACGGCGAAGAGGAAAACAGGCGGGTAGAAATTGTGGCTTCGTCCGAACGCCTCCTCGAGCCCCTCATTGTGAGCGATACATTTCGCACGGTGAATCCACCGGCGGTTAAATTCTCCATTACTACCGAGTACAATGGCCCGCTCGCTTCATGGCAGCTTCATACCCGTCAGGCAGACCATGCCCTGAAATCCTTTGACGGTCCCGGTCGCCCACCGGGTGAGCTCCTCTGGAACCTGGCCGGAGACCCGGCTTCAGTGCCTACCACCAATGCACCGGTGACAGCAATGATAGAAGTCTCTACGACCGAACATACCACTACTCACACAAGCGTGGATATTCCCGTGGAACGTATAACGATACAGTCCAAGCGTACCGAACGGCGTGGCGACAAGCAAATTGACCGCTTCAGTCTGATTCTTTTCGATATTCGTTCATCGGATATCGTCGGTGTTAACCGTTCCATTATCAAAAAGATACAGCAATACTGCAAGCCAAATTCCAGTATAAAAGTCACCGGCTATTCCGACCGCTTGGGGGAGGCAGGATATAATCAGCAGCTCGCCGATAGCCGCGCGCTCGCAGCCGCAAAAGCGCTCGATGTGAATAACATCAAAGTAGAAGGCATCGGCCAAGCCGAACTCTACGATAGTTCGCTTCCCGAAGGTCGCATGTACACCCGCACGGTGGAAGTGGTGATTGAAACGCCGGTGGAATAGTCGTAAGTCTTTAAGTAGTAAGTTGTAAGTCGGTAGGGGCGCATTGCATGCGCCCCTGTCCTGCAGGTGTGGTCGCAAGAAAATTAGTGAGGTCACATTGCAATTACAATCCTAGTGGCGCATTGCATGCACCCCTGTCCTGCAGGTGTGGTCGCAAGAAAATTAGTAGGGTCACATTGCAATTACAATCCTAGGGTCGCATTGCATGCGCCCCTGTCCTGCAGGTGTGGTCGCAAGAAACATACGTACCGACAAATTGCATACACAAAATAAACACATAACTTTTTATTTTATAATACATTACTATAGATATGTCTTCTACAGAATTCAAACGTGACCTCAAGCTGCTTGACGCGACGATGATCGTCGTCGGCTCGATGATTGGCAGTGGAATTTTTATCGTGAGCGCTGATATTGCCCGCAGTGTGGGCGGCGGGGGAATGCTCCTGCTCGTCTGGGCGATAACCGGACTCGTAACGCTCATTGCTGCACTCAGTTATGGCGAGCTCGCAGGGATGATGCCGAAAGCGGGCGGACAATACGTTTACTTACGCGAGGCATATAATCCGTTTGTTGGATTCCTCTACGGTTGGACGCTGTTCATGGTGATTCAGACCGGTACAATCGCTGCTGTAGGCGTAGCTTTTGCGAAATATACAGGCGTGTTATTTCGTGTCTTTAGTGAAAAAAATATTCTGTTACAACTTGGAAGCTTTTCAATCTCAGCCGCACAACTCCTTGCAATTGCAAGTATTGCATTCCTCACATGGCTTAATATCCGTGGCGTGCGGGCAGGGAAAATCGTCCAGAATGTGTTTACTTCGACCAAAATAATAGCCCTCTTCGGACTCATTCTTTTGGGAATAATCGTTGGTGCAAATGCTACTGCCTGGAATGCAAATTTTACGGATTTCTGGGCTGTTGACCTAAGCAAATGGGACAGTTTGGCGTTTATTCCGTCGGGCACGCCGATGACATTTGCGATTATTGCCGCGATTGGGACTGCTATGGTGGGTTCGCTCTTCTCGAGTGACGCGTGGAATAATATCACGTTCACGGCAGGGGAAGTCGTCAATCCCAAGCGAACAATCCCGCTGAGCTTAGCGCTCGGAACGGGTATCGTAACCGTATTATATATTTTGGCAAATGTTGCATATCTGCTTGTATTGCCGGTAGTTGGGGATGCTGCTTCAGCTGATGTCGTCGGCCGTGGGATACAATTTGCCACGACGGATAGAGTAGGCGCAGCGGCGGCGGAAGTGATTTTCGGTGACGGTGGCGCCAAAATCATGGCGGTGCTCATCATGGTATCGACCTTTGGGTGTAATAACGGACTCATTCTCAGTGGTGCGCGCGTGTATTTTGCGATGGCAAAGGACGGATTATTCTTCAAAAAAACGGGGGAATTGAATGCTAATAGTGTACCGGCTTCGGCACTTATTTTTCAGGGAATATGGGCTTCGGCGCTCTGTCTGTCGGGTAAGTACGGAGATTTATTGGACTATGTGGTGACGGCAGTGCTGATATTCTACATTCTGACGATAGCCGGTATTTTCATCCTCCGCAAAAAACAACCGAATGCCGAACGTCCGTATAAAGCGTTTGGTTATCCGGTGTTACCTGCATTGTATATCCTCATTGCAACAGCGATTATCATTGATTTACTACTTCTCAAGCCGGGTACTACACTGCCGGGTGTAGCGATTGTCCTCACCGGTATTCCGGTATATTTTATCTGGAAGCGGAAGGGGTGAAGGGTTAACAAAGAAGTATAATGTTGATTTTTAAAATCTTGCTTGTAGGGGCAGAAAATTTTCTGCCCCTACAGTCATCGCGAGAAATGCACGAACTCATTGTAATGAAATTATCTTTTCCTTAATAGACATTGGTTTTAACCTTGGGATTACGGATCAGTAAAGATTAGAAATACAAAAATGATATTCAACTATCTATTTATACTATTGCTTACGGTAATACTACCAATAAAATCACAGGTAATTACCAACGAATATCCTGTAAAACAGATGCCGCCTGATTCACTGTTTACTGAATTTGAGTATCCTCGCTTACCTTCATATATCACAATAGATTCAGTCAATTCAGGATATAGATATAAAGGTCACGCCCGGGTCGTGATTTTGCAAGTTCAAATATGTATTTCTATTATAGTGACAAGTGATGGAGTTGCTAAAAGTATTGAAATTAATCCGCTCTATAATGTAGGTAATACAATTCCAAAGAACGATAAATTTTGGCGCGATTTGGATAAAAATATTCGAAGTTCAATTTTAAAATGGAAATTCAAGGTATGGCATTACCCCCTCGATTACTATCCCAAGAATCCATATCTCAATAAGAATCCAGCATTTCGACCTTTTGCCGGTACTCAAATTCATACAATTATACTTACCTATATAGGAGATTCACATCAAAAAGGATTTCCAGGACTTCTTTATTGGATGGATGGTACACCGTAAGCCTAGCTATTGTACGCGAATGTAATTAACTTGATTCGGGATAACCGCCTAAGATACTCTTCAAGATTCTAAGCATGATAGCTGGAATTATGATATACTCTGCACGTTTTCCATCCCTGAAAGGGATGAACATCAATAGCCACCGATGACATCGGTGGAGCAATGCAGCGTTTCCTAACCCCAACGGGGTTTAATGACGGTATGGACGTGATTAAACCCCGTTGGGGTTTAGGAATTACGTTCCTATGTTCCCCGCATTCCATGCGGGGCTATTGAAATTGAAGCCCGTTGGGCTTCTCGAATGCAGGCACTGCTGTTATCCCGAACTCATGTTAATTAGGAATTTTACCTAATAGTTGTACATGTTGTTCTGATTGGGTTAATTCAATTGTATTATGAATCCTATTATCAAATCCTGCCCGAATTGCGCACAACCGTACCCATCACACGAGGGCTACACCGATTGGTGTGAGGCATGTAACTGGAATGTGAAGGAGCATAGGCAGACAGTGTACAATGAGAGTACATATGCTACATTTGTGAACAAACTCGGTGACCGATTCAGCAAGCAACTCTACGAGCAAGTCAAGACTATACAAGATGTTAAGCCGAAGCCGAGTTGGTTGACTTTCTTTACTCTTGCTGTTGCATCGGGTGTGTTTTTGTCGTGGGTGATGTTTATTGTGCTCGATGTGTGGCTCCTTACAAAGCTACCGAACATGTTTGCAATTCTGGGTTGTATACTCTGCAGCTTAATAGTCGTGACGTTCAGACCCAGATTTAATCTTCCGCCTGATACGTTCTTCACGCAGGCAGAAGCGCCGATTCTGTTCGGAATTATTGAGGATCTACGGTTGAAATTAGGCGCTTCAAAAATCGACTATCTAGTGATAGATCAAAAATTTAACGCTTCCATGGGATACACAGGATTCCGACGGAAGCGGGTGTTGACATTGGGCTATCCGTTGCTGTTTGTACTCGACGCACAAGAAACTGTGGAGCTGATCAGTCACGAGCTCGCTCATGATGTGAATCGTGACCCGTCGAGAGGTTATATGCAGTGGTATGCATTCGAATCTCTCTGGCGGTGGTACAAGGTGACGTATCCGGTGGAAATCATCACGACCGATGCAGGATTGTACGGCGTACTGCTCTCGATACCATTTAATCTTGCTATGTGGTGCATTTCTCAGGTATTTTTGGGGTGTGCATATTTACTGAGTTGGCTACTGTGGAGAGACTCACAACGAGCAGAATATTATGCCGACTATTTGGCCATAACTATGAGTGGTACCAAGAGTTCTGAGTCATCCTTCAGGAAATTACACTACCGTAATTTTCTCGAACTTGCAGTCCAGCAGTCGGTGGTTCATCGCAAAGAAAATGACGTATTTGACTTGTTCCGTGAGGCGATTGACTCTATCCCTCCCCGTGAAATCGAGCGTATTCAGCGAGTAAACTTGCTGTATAATTCCAAGGTTGATTCATCACACCCGCCCACTGCATATCGAATAGGATTCGTGCAGAGCAGAGGAATACTCGAGCCGGGGTATGTGCTTACCAACGAAAGACATACGCAATTGCTTCAGGAATTATCGAAATTCCAGAAATCAATCGCTCAAAAGCTCATTGATGAATTCAAAGACATGATTTATACTGTATAAACCGCGTTCAATGTTGTTGCAATCTATTCCAACAAACCAGCATCTATATTGTAATTGTCCTATCAGGTATACCCGAAAATAAATACAGTACGTGAAATGTGCAATGAGAAGAATTACGCCGCAGTAGATGCAAATTGTACTCGCAGCGCCCCGGTATAGTTATGTTGGCTTTGAAGCGTATCTACCAATAAGTCCTTTATTTCCTCATCGCCAACGAGGTGGCTTTCGGCTAATTGCAAAATTAACTCACAGCTATCATTATCCCCTATAGATGAAAAGAGCTTGCAAATTCTGATGATAATACTTCGCAGACGATTTTCAAATTCCTCGCGGATAGTTTCAAAAATAGTTTCGTAGAGCGTTGGAAAAAGCACATTTCCATTTAACGTTCGCAGCACATACAGCAGCGAATTTCTGGCATGATTCAATTTATTTTTTGCAAGCGCTTTTTCTGCTTTGAGAAGTGAGTTCCAGATTTCAACACAATCTACTCTGCTGTATTTTGGGTTAAGTTTTGGGGTTTCCTTTCCTTGAATAATACTATCATGACCGAGTAATTTACGAAGTTGATATACTGCAACTTTCACCGTATTCCGTTTAGTAGCCTCGTCTTGTTCCTGATCTGCGGCAATATCGAAAAACTCTCTCCGAGTCAGTGGTTTCGGTAGAATAAGGTCGAGTACCATCAGCCCGAGAATACATTTTAGCCGAGAACCTTTTATGGTTTGAAGTTCGCCTGTACCATTGTATTTAAATCCGACTTTGCCAATCATCGAAAGCGATACTGTACTGGAAAGATTAGTTTCAATGTACCGGAGTCGTTGATGCTGATGCACAAGTTCTTTGTCAATGCGTTGTGACCAGTGATCTATCTCATCGCCTTCAAAAAATCGTTGAAAATGCTGGGGATATACTTTTGCAAAGACTATGCGTTTGCTTTCGATGAGCCAGTTCATCATCCGGAACATGGCGGAGCGGATTTCGGGGCGTAGTCGCTGGGATAGATTGCTTATACCTTCGTCCTCGGCATGAGAAAGGAGAGCCAGAATAGTAAGTACGTCAATAGACGGTGTTTGACTTTGGAACATTTCCTGTAGAACCACTTTAATAGAATCTGCAAGGTCGTCAGGAGGAACGAGAGTCACCCTTTCAATCACTTCACGTGCAAGGAGTTCAACGACCGGTTTCTTATAGTCACAGTAGGCAATATTCATCAAATTGCCTGATTCACGGCTTGATGCCAATATCTTTTTCAGATGAGGTACATTATCCCGCACGGTTCCTTGAAAATGATAATATTGTAAAAATTCATAGAATCTACCACTGAATGACCCACTGTCAGGAATCGTATTGATATGTTGGTCTAGCCATTTTATCCACGCTTCATCACAGCGCATTACTGCATAACTTCTGAATTCTAAAAGTAGTTGTAAGAATATAGTTGAACTAATTTTACCGCCGATTTGTTTTTCTACATAGAGACAAGCACCAATCAATTCGTCCTCAGGCGAATTGACAGCCGCAAGAAGATTGACCCAGTTCGTATAAATATTTGACTGCGGATATACTATTTCTTGTAATTCGTATTGATACAGATGATTTTTCGCTATAGTTAATGCCGACTCTGCCTCTATATGTTCTCTTGCAAACCCTGCTAATCTTTTATGCAGTCTCGTATAATCAATTGTACTACATCTCAAGGATTCATTAAACATCGCTTTCGATCTTTTAAGTTCTTCCGCATCTTCATACATCATCATCAATTGCGGGTATACCTTTGATTGCAGAATAGCTTTTGTTGTTTCGTCGGCATGCAAGGCAATTTCAGAAACACGCTTGTGGATTTGAAGCAAAATAGGGCGGGTTTGCTTTCGTAGTGAGCGGCTTGATAACCTGTATATTTCCGAGAGTACGCTCGATAAGATAGAAAAATATGTGGAGTGTGTCATAAGCTCCGACTGAGTATCAACACAGGTTTCTATCTGCTCCCAAATGCTTATGGGGAAGGTTCCTGAAGTGCTGGTTTCATAATTTAGTATATATCCGAGAGCGTTAAGTCTGTAGTGTATAAGCTCTAAAGGAAGATCACCCCCCGTCAGCTCGTGATACTGCATAAGGAGCTCGTGATATTCTTTTCGTTGCTCCATGGTATGGTAAAATGCCCTAAACTGAAATACGACAACGTCAGAGTACACAGTCAGCAACCGGAATTCTAACTCTTCACCTGCTTCTATTTTTCCTTTCCGGGCATGTGCAACGGCTTTTAGTGCACGATGTACCTTGTGCTTAGGAGCAGTATCGAAAAGTCCGGTGAAATAACTCACCAGTCTTGTCATTTCCGTCATACCTTTTAGCAGCAGTTTGTTGCTGACGGACAGTTTTTCAGCATTCTTTTCAATGAGTTCAAAAGCCACTATCGAATATAACGGCACGCCTTCAGCGAGTACCCTCCAAAATCTAGTACTATCAAAGCGTTTTTGTTCTGCAAAGTGCTTGTGGAGTAAGGTATGGGTAAATATAAACGGGAGAGATGATTTTTTTGAAGAATTAATTGGTTCGGACTGCGTAAGTGATTCTATAATTATACCCTTTGTTTGTAGTCGAGATAGTGCAGCTTCACCATTTGTAAGTATAATCACTGCCGCTTCACGGGAAAAAATCTCCCCTAAGGTTGCTAGTTTTTCGGCCCATAAACGTTCTTCTTCCGAAAGATGAGCGGCAAGGCCATGAGCAAACAACTGTTTACCGCTCTGAATGGATTGTTCAATTCTCAGCTGATCAAGTTGTAATGGAAGAATCGTACTCGGATTGCCACTTTTATTGAAAATACTACGCACTCCTGAATGCAATACCATTCGTATCATGAGAGGATTACCGTCGGTGTTTTTTTGAAATTGCTCAATGAAACCCGGCTCTATGAAATCATTGCTGAATAATTCCCGCCACAACCTAGTCACTTCACCATTCGACCATCCGCGTAAGTGAATTTCATCGACGATAGAGGGTTCGATGATGCTCCTGATTTTACTGTCAAGCAGACGCGACGCACAGAGTAGTCCGATAGGTTCGTCCGATAAAGCCGAAATGATTTGTGCAAATTCCTGCAATGCAGTATCTGCCAAGAGGTGAATATCTTCGACAATTATAATCAACCGTCGAACCTGTGCAATCCGGACTATAGATGAAATCACAAAATCGAGAGAGGTCGGTGATTCTGCTTTTATAATCCGTCGAACAGAATCTGAATGCCGGAGCGCATCAGAAAGTACCGATACACTTGAGCAGAGAGTGCCGTTGTGAAATTTTGCTCGGATAATAGTGGCGTCATTTTCTGCTAGTAAGGGCAATGATTCGTCTAATAAACGGGTCTTCCCAACTCCAGCTTCGCCCTGTAAAAGAAGCACTTGCAGAGAATCAGTGTCGCCAATTTTTGAGGAAAATTGCTGTAGGTGCAGCAGCTCTTGCTCACGTCCGATGAAAGGGAAGACTCCTTGATTAACAAAGCGTAGAAGTGGCTGAATGATACCGCCCATGCTCGTCCTTTTGAAAAATTGTGAGAGAATGTTGCCTGTTTAAATTGAATCTTGAATTTTGTTCCGCAAAACTACAATTTTCGCGAATCACCCGAAATATTTATTACCTTTACCATTTTGCCCGGCAACCCACACCGTCTCATCGTACTTTTATCCAATAATTTTACGGATATCTACCTGCCGATAAAATTACCGGGGAACCCACATAAATTCCTCCCCAAGCGCGGCAGCCGAAAAGCGCTATAACGAGTAGGCAAATCAAAGGAGTATCTATGAAAAAAGTGATGGTTTTTGTGGCAATGATTGTCATGACGACAGCAGGAATTGCAAGTGCTCAATCAAAGGTTCAACCGGATCCGCCGGCACGAGCAGGTTATATATGGGTAAAAGACCAAACCGCCGCAGGAGGACATTGGAAAAGAGCACGTGCAGGGGCAGAGCCGAGTACTGAAATTGATAAGACACCAGTTAATATCCCACCAACACGAAAACCACCCGGAACTGTTTCTCCAAGAACAAGGCCCGATGTGGCAGAATCTGAGATTGGTTATAGTACATTGATGACAGATGCACCCGGAGCGGGATCTAGTGTTGTTACATATATGGCAGGAATAAGCGGAGATCTCGAAGAAGCCGGTATCAAAGTAATCGGTGACAATATTGACATCAACCGATTACAACCGCAGCATCGCTCAATAGGCGAAACGAGTGTACTTACTCGACCTAAACAGTCCTATGAAATTTTGGAAGGAATAGTATTACATGATAATCGATGTCAAGTATCGTATGAAGATTTCCCTACTACCCATTATACCCACGACTTTACATTTCATGTTCTGCCCGACAAGGAATTTGAACATCTATTGGCAAGAAAAGGCAGCGATAATTTCCAAAAGAACATAGAAGTGGAATGGGAATCGGGATTGGGGGCTGATGGCGGAAGTAATAATCCAGCGGCACAGTCAAACATCAAAGGCAATAGCTTTGGATTTTACTCAAAAGGTCATAAAAGAAAAGACGTTATTTGGAATTGGGCTGTTCCGAATGATAGAGTACATGTCGAAGGCATCTGGATATGGGAGCGAGGTCATCTACCTTCACATACAGAAATTCATCCTCCGCATTTCATTGCGATCGAACGAAGCTTGCCCGTCTCTTTCAATGTAGTCGGTAATAGTGCTCAAATTAATAATCTACCCACCGATCAATTCTATGGCACTCGTATTGATATTTTTGCTGATGCCGATGGAAGCACAATGTGGAATAAAAAAGGTCTCAAGCCATTTGCTCAAACTGTAGATATGAGCCGTAAAGATTATACATTTACCGTTGGTAATCTCTTCACAAAACCACAAAATTCACAAGCTCAGCTTGCATTCAAAATAATCAAACGCCCCGGCGACGATTTTCCGGTAGATCCTATCGTAACCCTTTTACCGAATGGAGATGCACAAATTACAGTGCCATGGAAAAGTAATAATGTATCCGATTTTCAGACCTTTGCACGGACGATTGTACTCTACTGGAATGTACCCGCTACCCAAGGTATATTACTTCCGGGAGAAAAACCGACCTTACATAAAATTCAATTGGATAAGCTAAAAGTCCTCGATGATGATGATAATAATTCTACCGACGGCGTACCCGTAGCTGAGCAAGTGCGAGAAGTATTTACGGGAAATGATGACGGTGAATGGTTTATGTACGCAAATGTAGGCAGCGATTGGTACATGCTCAATGAGTTTACTACCAATGAAACAAATGCTCTCAGTGGCGGCATTCATGATGCAAAAGAGGGGCAAGAGTATGCAATTAAAATCAATTGTAATGTGTATGTGAGCCCATTGGGATCATATCGTGTATTCGCAAATGGTTGGGAAGGCGACCACATTAATACAAGAATGGGTATTATTCATGATGAGTATGATAGAAGCGTAAACAATGCCAAGCCATTTTTAAAAGAAATCTTTAGTACAGAAGGATTGTTAAATGGAAAAATTTTAGATGATGACCTCGGTGAAATGAGTAGCGTTTACGGTGCTTTTTCACCATTGGGAGCCAATTCGAAGAATTCAAACTCCGGTAATTATAAGTTGTTTTGGTCGGTGCAAAAAATTAACAACTAACGCAATACTACAGACTCCAAGCTGCCCTACAGTATAGTAGGGCAGCCGCTTGGAAAGAAATGGAAGCCATGAAACTGATCAACGCATTGCTAACTTTGATGGTACTGTATGGTTCTCCCATACTTGCCCAAGACCCTTCCGCGCTTGCGCCGATCTTAGTCGGACCCTACGACGGTAAAGATGTGGTCGAGTCACAAATAGTCTGGACATGGTTCGTCCAAGCGAAAGCAAGCGGCGGGAAAGCGATGTTCTGCGACCTGGTCGTCGTCGAAATCCTCGACGGTCAAACACCCGAAGAAGCCCTGCGGCTCAATCCGCCGGTCATTCTCAAAGAAAATCTAACCTCTACTTCCTGGCAAACCAATCCTGCCGTCAGAAATCTACGCCACGGCAAACGCTATGCATGGCATATTGTGGCGAAAATCAATACAGCCATAACTGCAAATCCTGAAAATACAAAGACTATAAGTGCAAGTGAAATATGGACATTCGTCTATCATGACCCCACCGAACCTCTCGATGCGTCCGTCGTGGGGAATACAATATCTCTAACTCCTACCAACGAGTCAATCTCCGAGAAAGACACCGTATCCCACATCAACGAACCTGATCCTGCCGCAGGCAGCACGGATAAGATTCCACCCATAGAATTTACCGGCAATGCGCGGTATATCTTTTCGGGTAGCAATCGTAAAGGTAATTTATCGGTAACTCCGGAAAAATCGCACCGGCTTGAAGCTGCGCCAACGCTCAAGCTTTTCGGCGTGCCAATTGGAATGAATTTCCTGCTCTCCACCGAGGAAAATCTTCAGCAATCGGATATCTCCCGAGGGACATTTGGTTCGCAGAATACAAGAAAAGGACTCAACCTCGTATTCTCTCAACGAATTGACGATAAAATTCACGAACTTGAGCGAGCACGGGATTCGGCGGGAATCGACTCTCTGCGCATGCTGACATCAGAAGATTCGCTCCTGTTTATTGAGAAAATTACTGCTCTCGAACAATTACGGACAGGCGAAATGGATGAAAATCTGGAATTGCTGCGCGAAAACGATGTGATGACTCCCGAACAGGAAATTCTCTCTCAATTTCCGTCCTTCGGTGTCGGTAAAGTAGCGCCAAAATTCGGAACACTCCTGTTTAATAATGTGACCATCAATGGCGGGATGATTGAATACAATCCCGGAAATTTCTATTGCGCAGCTTCCGCAGGAAAAGTGCAACGGCAAGTCGAATTGCCATCCCTCACCGAGAAACTGCAGTTGCAGGATGATAGCACCTTGCTAAAAAACCCACTCCTTCAATCCCTCGAATTCTATAGAAATATCTATTCCGCGCGAGTAGGGTACGGACGAAAGAATGGAAATTATATAGCACTTACAGGCGTGTATGGTGAGGATGATGACGAGAGCTTATTCCTGCAAAGTATTTTGAATAGACCAATAATTGAGAGGTTCAAAGTGTTCGACTCGGTGAACCAAGGCACAGACTCAGCGAGACTCGAAGAAAGACCTGATTCTCTCGTCGTCCGACAAAACACACTCGTTTCACCACAAAAAAACTTCGGATTCGGCACTGCCGGGCATTTTACTCTTGACAGCGCGCGGCTTGTCTGTGATTTTGAATTCAACCTCATGTATTTACAGGATATACCGAATTATCCTACGCTCAGATTAATCCCTCCGCCGGAATCTTTGCCGGGTTTTCTTGAAGGTAGTGAGACTAACAGTACCATTACCGATTTTAATTATGGTTTGAAAGCAAGCTATGCTTTGCTCGAAGATGCTAAGTTTGCCGTTGCACTGCGCTATGTGGGCGGTGGTTTCCGTTCCATCGGAGTATCCGGCTTGCGAACGGATGTCTTGAACGGGAATATCTTTTATGAACAGAAATTTCTGGAGCGGCAGATACGCCTCAAAACATCATTCTCGTATGACGAGGCCGGCTATAAAGATTCCGTGAATCACTCGATAATACGGATGGTGAATAGCAGCTTGGATGTACGTTTTCGTGGGTTGCCGGCGCTTACAATAGATTATTCCCGACATTTTCAAACCCTCGAAACCGATAAAAGAGATACTCTCCGCAAAGCTTCTATCGATAATTCAATTGATCAATGGCTCCTAACAGCAACGCATTTATTCGGTCATGATGTAATCCGACTGTCATCGTATGCATCAATGATATATCAGGTTGGAAATACATCAGGACAGCAGCAAGCCGATAGGGCAGGTGTATTTTCTTCGTGGACATTGCTCGCAAGTAATCGTATTGCCTTCGGTAACTATATTGCTCTGGGAATAATGACGAATTACTCTGGTACAGAGAACCATCCACTAGGGGTAGTTTCTGAGTCGGCATCATACAGTGGAGCAAGCTCGAATGATACTGCAAAGACGGTTACAACTGAAACTTATACGGCTGATATATCACTTCTTCTAACACCTGCTACTTGGTGTGAAGCCACGATAGGCGGAGTAGTTACCTACATTAGTAGTCTCAAGGGGAGTCCTGCGGTTATCGGTGGGTACTGTTCGTCAAGATTCGAAATTGGCTCAATTGGCACTCTCGAGATGCGATTTGACTACCGAGCGTCTGAAGCACAAGATTTCAAAAAATCGTTTGCAGTAGAAAGATCGGGAAGAATTATTGCGAATATACGGTGGTAAGGATGTGAGTAATGAGGATAACGGTACTGGCTATATTCAGTTGGCTGTAGAATTAAATTCAACGTGACTTCGGGATAATAGCAGTGCCAGCATTCGAGAAGCCCAACGGGCTTCAATTTCAATAGCTCCGCATGGAATGCGGGGAACATAGGAACGTAATTCTTAAACCCCAAAGGGGTTTAATCACGTCCATACCGTCATAAAACCCCGTTGGGGTTAGGAAACGCTGCATTTCTCCACCGATGTCATCGGTGGCTATTGATGTTTATCCCTTTCAGGGATGGAAAACGTGCAGAGTATATCATGCTTCCACCTATCATGCTTTTAGTTTTGAAGAGTATCATCGGCGATTATCCCGAACTCACGTTAATTTAGTAACTACTTTTAAATAGAGAATACTGCATCGTCGGTGGATGCGCTTTGCATTCCACCGCGTCCCACACTACCCGCCTCACAATTTCCCAAGCTCATAATACATATTGTCCATGGCTTTGAGACCCATTTTTTTGCGGATATGCGCGCGGTGAACCTCGACTGTGCGGTGGGAGATAAACAGGAGAGAAGCGATATTCGGGGAGGTGAGATTCATCTTGAGCAAAACGGCAATTTTCACTTCCATCGGGGTGAGTGTGGGGAAAAGCTCGCGGATATGCCGGATAAAATCCCTATGAACATCATTCATCTGCTGTTCGAGTGTGCCGAGTGACTCCATCGAAGCGATATTCCGGCGGATTTTTTCGATAAGTTCATCTGTTTTTAAGCTTCCTTCGCCGCGTGCGTAGCGTCCTACCTCACGCATTTCTGCGATAATCGACGACAGAAATTTATTTTTTTCGACGAGTCGTGCGATACTGCGCTCAAGTTCATCACGCTGAAGGCGCACCGTGTGTTCGATTTCTCTTCGCTGCGCTTCAGCCGCGAGCCGGTCGAGTTCGCCTCGGAGCTCGATTTCCACAATTTTCCGTTCATAATGAAACTGCTGCGCCTGTTTTTGCGCCTCTGCACGTTCAATTTCCACTTCAATCTGATAGAGTTTTTTGGTGCAATCAAGCGCTTCCCGGAGCCGGCCGTCACGTTCATAGATCATTGCCAGCTTTTTGAGAGGTTCAATACTTTGCCCTTTGGTGCCGCTTTCTTCATCAAGTGCAATTGCTTTTGTGAGGAGTTTTTCTGCTTTTGCACTGTCATAACCGCTATACTTTTCATCAGCATAGATCAGTCCGGAATTAGCAAGATTGCGTGCTGCACCGGACAAATAGCCAATGTCGAGGTATAAATCTACTGACCGCTCCATGAAGTCGAGCGCTTGGGTGTTTTCGCCGCGCGCACCGTGAAGATTCCCTAAATTTCCAAGTATCAACGCTATACCTGATTGAGAGTGTAATTTTTCATAGATACATAGCGCTTTTCGGAGGTGCATTTCAGCCGGTGAGTAATCATTTTGCGCCATATAGGTATTGGCGATATTGGTGTACACTGTAGCTTCGAGGTATTGATCATTCATTACCCGTGAGGCTTCAAGCGCTGATTGAGCATAGTCGAGAGCTTTGGAAAATTCACGTAATCGTGTAAATACTAGTGAGATAGAACATAATGTATGACCCTTGAAGTGTGAACCCGTCGCTTCATGAATCTCCAAAGCAGCACGCAGGTAGGTTAGTGCTTTGGTATAGTCAGCTATCTCTACACAGACAGTACCGAGATTACTCAGATTTTGGCTGATGCCATCATTTCTACCGAGCTGCCGTTCAATTTCAAGTGCTTGCTGATAATAATCGAGCGCTTTGTAGTGTTCGCCAAGTGAATAATACACTATCCCGATATTCCCCAGATTACGCGCCATTCCATCTTTTCGACCGAGCTCGGTATTAATTCTGAGTGCATCCATAAAATACGCAAGTGCTTCTTGATATTCAAAAGTACTGAGATGCAGAATGCCGATGTTGCCGGTGATTCGTGCTGCATTTGTCCGGTCGCCGTGTTCGTGGGAGAGTGCCAATGCTTGGTCATACATCTGCCGTGCATTCTGATATTCCCGCATTTTTTCGAGCACCGTCCCCATGTTACTCAGGCATTGAATAAGTTCTGAGTGATTGCCGGATGGTCGGGCGAATTCAATGGCACGTTCGGCATATGCCTTTGCCTCGCCGAATGTGCCGCGCCGCCAGTTGGACTCCGACAGCAGGCGAAACGCATGGGCAATCTGCGGGTACGATTCTTGAGTGAAAAGCTCAGTTCGCTCGGTGGCAATGTCGAGCTGATGCAGCGGGAAATAAGCCAGAATGGTATTTGCTACCTGTTCAACTTCCGGCCAGTTACCGCGTTTTTTAGCGTTTTCTGCACTCTCAGCCAACGTGTTTATCTGCTCTGTAATCTTGTCGTCGTAGATTTCCATTGTTCCAATCCTTATCTTCAAAATCAGCTTCGAGAATTCATTCGTTTTTTTCAAAAATACGTAGGCGTACGTAGGTGAGCAAGAGTGCCGATGGTGTAAGTTTGTATCGGCAGCACGGAGCTGCTTGGGTGTTTTTTTAAAGAACAATTTACAACATTTATGAAAACAATTCTTACCTTATTTCTCTTTGTCCTCTCGGCAACGATGGTGTATGCACAAGTAACGTGGCAGAAAACCGGTATGACGACAGGAACATTTCCCTCGCTCAAAGTATCAACTACAGGGGTGCTGTATGCGGGTGATGCGACGGGTTCAATACATCGCTCTTCCGATAATGGCATGACCTGGACAAAAGGTTCCATCGGTATGCCTCTCGGTATCATCGACATCGAGATCAGTCCAGACGGACGCTCACTCTTTGCCTCAACATCTGTTCTTAGCGGTGAAGGTGGTAATGGAGTCTATACCTCGACCGATGATGGTGCCACATGGCAGCATTTACCGGTGACGGCGGGAGTTACTGCCAGGGATATTATCTTCAAGGGGAATGTAATGTATGTATCGACAAAAGATGCAGGTCTTGTAAAATCAACAGATAACGGGGTGTCATGGCAGCCCGCGTCTGCGATGGTGACGGAGAAAAATATCGGCGCATTTGCTATCACGTCCAATGGTAGTCTTCTCATCGGAGTAAAAGGAGGAAATGGTGTGTACCGTTCGACAGACGATGGTACGACGTGGACGCTGACTTCGATGCCACAGACAACGCGGGTCTATTCATTGACCGTCGCGCCGAATGGAGTGGTCTTCGCCGGAACGCATGAACAAAAAGACGGCGTCTATCGTTCCAATGATGATGGGGTGAACTGGCAGAAAGTACCTGCATTTTCTTCTTCTGTATCCTATTCTATCAATGGCACTGCTACTTCGGATGGGAGGATTTTTATCGGAGCAATGAATCTGGGAATTTATGTTTCATCGGACGGCGGTGCGACCTGGACCTTGACTACCGACGGCTTACAGACATTAGTCGGATTTAAAATTGCCGAGGGCAAGGATGGGACTGTCTATGCGACGTCTTTTGATGGTATTTACAAGACGGCAAAAGCGACGGGAGTCACTGAAACTACTAGTGAAATGAATGATCTACAGGTACAGGCATATCCAAATCCTACCTCAAATCACATGACATTTGACGTGACAATGCAGGCAGCCGGAAAGGCCGATCTGCGGGTGTATGATATGCTGCATCATGAAGTAGCACTGGTTTGGAACGACGAATTCTCCTCCGGTCGGACTCGCACCGAATTCGATACATCCGTTTTGCCGGAAGGGATGTATTACTACACATTGACGAGCGGCACACGCAGGGAAATTGGGCGAATGGTTGTTGTGAGATGATATATATCAGTAGTGTTTTTATAGTGTGAGGTCAACAACCAAGCTACTGTTTCTGAACAGATTACGCGAAAATGTCATACGATGAGGAATCATGAAAATCAATCATCGTACTTTGATACTATCGTAGAAAACAGGAGCCGGAAAGTGGTGCCGAATGGTTGGGATCGATTGTCTTTTGGAGAAAACGTTTATTCATTACGGTGAAGCAACAACCCAAAAATTAACTTTTATCACGTATCAGAAAGGACGGATACAGAACACAGAAACAGCGATAATCGGTCAGCCGGTAATCTCCGGTTGAGTTGCACTCATGCAAGCTTGCCTTGGCAGTCAGTAGTGCACAATGTATTTTTATCATCGTTATCGAAAAGAATGTATGAAACTCATAAAAGTAGATGTTTCTGTAGTGAAAGAAAGTATGCAACACTTAGTATCAAAAAGGGTTAGCTTCGTGATGGTACTTCTTTCAACTGTTTGTATTTGTCCGCAAATTTCCACCGCACAAGGTTTTACTTTTTTCGGTTATCTTCAGCGCTACGATTCCCGGAAGGTAAACGATCCCTCGATAAGTGGCTATACGGGCGGAATTTTCTGTGAATTTGGCGGTGATTTTGGGAAGTACTCGTCAAAAGATCTGGCACCCAATACATTTGGGATTGGGTGGGCGATGGATGTTTTTGCCGGCTTAGGTACGTATAATTCAAAATTGACTGCCGAGCTAAGTGCTGATATCTTCGGTATTACCGGACGATATAAAATTGATGATGAAAATATGGTCGGTATGTTCTACGATCCTATCGTCGTATATGCCACACCTGTCGGAGGATATATCGGAAGCAAATTGGTCCTGAAATATTCGTACAAGGATTTACAACTTAATATTGCTCGTGGCGGGGCAGGATTTTTTTATGGATGTATTGCACCCAAGAAAGATGGACCTCTTCATTCTGTAGAACTGCAATACTGGCTCGGCAAGCCGTATTTTGATTTTGTGGGTGTGCGATATTCGAGTATTCCCTTCAACGAATCAAGCTCAAGCGGCATCATGCTTTTCTATGGATTTGGAATACGATAGAAGCAGTATCTGAATGAATTACATGACACAATCCTATAGGGCAGAATTACTTCGCTGCCCTGCTATTCACCCTTTATCACACTCCTCCTTTTCGTTGTATGCATAAGAAAATAGTATGTATTTCAACAGAAGGAATCAAAATCCCGGCTTTATGTGATTATCTCCGAATCATAGGCACGAACGTATGTCGGCGCTTGTCCTACAATGGAATTATAAGAAAGACTTGTAAAAAATCTCCGGTAATCTCCACCTACCTACTTGATTTTCTGTAATTTTGCAGTCCTACGACATGTGTTCGATTTCTTTTATCTTCTAGAGGGGATTCTGATGAAACAATTCTATACTGTTTTGCTGATTGGTCTATGCGTTTCTCTGGGTATGCTCAGCGCCCAAACGCCGAAGGATTATGCATTTATGGTGAAAGTGACCACCCAAAAATCGCCGGCTCCGAGTATTACACTCAGCTGGACAACCGATAAGCAGGCCACCCATTTTCAACTCTTCAGGCGAACCGATCCCACCAAGCCATGGGGGCAGCCGATAGCAGATGTGGACCCACCACAGACCGAATACAAAGACACCGACGTGAAAATCGGCACCGAGTACGAATATCAGCTTCTCAAGAAAGTCACCGTCTCCGATACCGCTGCATACCTGGCCACCGGATATATCTCTGCCGGTATCGACGCCCTGCCTCCTGTTCATCGCGGGAAAGTTCTCCTACTCGTCGATAGCGCGATTGCCAATCCATTATCCGTAGAAATAGTCCGGCTCATCGACGATCTCAAGCATGAGGGCTGGAGCGTAGTGCGGCGCTATGTCAGCCGTACGGAAGCATTTAATGGAAATGCAGTGAAGACGGTCAAAGGGGTAATTATGCAAGAATACAACAAAGACAAAGCGAATCTCAAGTCTGTCTTTTTACTCGGCAGAGTCGCCGTGCCGTATTCCGGAAATATCAATCCGGATGCCCATCCTGACCATAAAGGTGCCTGGCCTGCCGACTGCTATTATGGCGATGTGGACGGCGTGTGGACGGATAATACCGTCAATAGCACCGTCGCTTCCCGAGCCGAAAACAAGAATATTCCGGGTGACGGAAAATTTGACTATTCATCCTTTGATGAAAATTTAGCGCCTATGTCGATCGAACTGCAGGTCGGTCGGGTGGACTTTTATAATATGCCGCTCTTCCGCGATACTGCCCGCCACGCAAGTGTTTTTGCATCAGAATTGGAATTACTCAAGAAGTATTTAGATAAAAATCATACCTATCGCACGGGTGGCTATCCCAATAAAAAGAATGGAATTATTGCCGATAACTTCGGTGTGCTCCGCTCAGGAGACTTCGTCGAAGCATTCGCAAATTCCGGCTGGCGTGCTATGTCGTCATTAATCGGCGAGTCCAAAATTACGGCCGGAAATTACTTCACCCTTGTCGCCGATACGAATGTTTTATGGGCCTACGGCTGTGGCGGCGGCAGCTATACCAGTTGCGGCGGCGTCGGCTCCACGTCCGACTTCGTGACCAAGCCTGTCAACGCCGTCTTTACCATGCTCTTCGGCAGTTACTTCGGAGACTGGGATTCACAGGATAATATCATGCGCGCGGTGCTGGCCTCCAATGGAACGGCGCTCACCTGCGCATGGGCCGGCAGACCGCATACCTATTATCATCAAATGGGAATGGGGAAAACAATCGGAGCAACGACTGTCACTTCTGTCAACAATTCCACCGACTACTTCTTTACAGCTGTGTATAATACGCAGTATCCCGATGGCGCGACCATGCCGTCCTACGGAACGCGGTGGGTGCATCAAGCGCTCATGGGCGACCCGACACTCAGAATGAATATGGAGCAGGGCTCTGTTCCCAAGCCGGATGCTATTTCTCAGGTGTTTCCAACAGGCGGCGGTGGACCGGTCAGAATAGATTGGCAGTACATGAACCCTTCGGATGAGAAAAAGATCGATGGATATTTCGTGTATCGTGCAGATGCAGCTACCGGTAATTTTAAGCCATTAGGTACTACCATCCAAACAGAATCCTCACTCTCAGATACTACAGCAGTACTTGGTAAGTCTTATACATATATGGTTCGTGCCGCTGTTCTTCGCAAATCGGTGACCGGCAGCTTCTATGACGTGAGTGACAGTATCAGTATCGTTGCCACGCCGCCCGTTGGCGTTGACGAAATGCCGACACTCGTTTCATCCCTCGACTGCACGCCGACTCCGGCTACGGAATATGCCGACCTTCGGTTCACGACTGACCTTCCCTCCGATCTTCAGATCAACATCACCGATCTCTCCGGTGCTGTGGTCACGTCACTCGGACAGGGAACCTATCAGTCCGGCACACACACCATTCGCTGGAATCTCACGAATTCGACCGGACAACGTGTGAGTGCAGGCGTGTACCTGCTGTCAATTTCCCGTGACAAACAAACGCAAACGCTGAAAATTGTCGTAGCTAACTAAATGAATCCCAAACAAATACACCTTGTACAGACAACACTTCTTGATTGGTATTCACGGAATAAACGGGAGTTTCCTTGGCGTAAGGAAACTCCCGCGCCGTTTGTGACCCTCATCTCGGAAGTGATGCTACAGCAGACCCAAACCACGAGAGTAGCCGAAAAATTACCCGAATTTCTCGAAAAATTCCCAACCATTGAGCGTCTCGCCGCGGCGACAAACGCTGAAATTATCCGCGCCTGGCAAGGCATGGGGTATAATAGTCGGGCGATTCGCCTGAGGGACTGCGCGCGGGCAGTGGTCGAGAAGCATGGCGGGGAAATTCCCTCAACCAAGCGCGAACTCCTTGACCTGATTGGTATTGGAAATTATACGGCATCTGCACTTCTGGCCTTTTGTTTTAAAAAAGACGTGGCTGTGGTCGATGTAAATATTCGAAGGGTGTATTCGCGGCTTGTCGAAAAAATGGATACTACGGCTGCATTATTGCCGGTCAAAACAGTCGATGCGCTTGCCGAAGAACTTTATCCGCGCGGGCAATCCTCCGCCTGGCATCAGGCATTAATGGATATCGGAGCCGGATACTGCACGGCGCGCAAACCGAAATGCACGGAATGTCCGCTGAACAACATCTGCGCCTCAGCCGGAAAAATGACCGAGCAAGCTGCCGTAAAGCGTGCAGAACCATCCCGTTACGGCGTGCCACGGAGAATTTGGCGCGGCAAAATCGTCGAGCATTTACGGAAAGAACATGACGGGTGTTCGCTTGCCGATATCGCCGGCCTGCTTTTCGGCTTCGCAGTAACCGATGATGATATTCACTGGCTCGATCTGCTGATCGGGCAGCTCGAAAAAGACGGTATATGCAAGCGTACCAAGGGGATAATTGTGCTCAATGAAGATTGATTACGCCGCTATTATGTGCTTCAATCGCCTGCAGCATGTTCATTTTCCATGAAATTGTGGTAATTTTGTGAAAAATTTTGTGATATTTCGACTTCAGAGAGGTACTACCATGGAACGAATCATGTTCAAATCGAAAATCCATCGCGCGCGAATTACGCAGGCCGATCTCAATTATGAGGGGAGTCTGACGATCGACGAAGAGCTGATGGAGGCGGCAGATCTTCTGGCGTACGAAAAAGTCGCAGTCGTAAATATCAATAATGGTGAACGCTTAGAGACATATGTCATCACCGGTGAGCGTGGCAGCCGTACGATCTGTCTCAATGGTGCCGCCGCCCGCCGCGGAGCCGTCGGCGATAAAATTATAATCATCAGTTACGCCAATATGAGCGATGAAGAAGCACAAAAGCACAAGCCCACCGTGGTCTTGGTCGATGATGAAAATAACATCGTCGAAAAACGCTTCTCCGTGGATGCAAATACTATTTATGCCATTGACTAAGCTGATTTTACTATGAGTTATACCAATCACATCGCCGATATCGCCTGCGTCATCCTCGCTGCCGGAAAAGGCAAGAGGATGAATAATCCCGACGTACCGAAAGTAATGGCTGAAATTGCCGGTAAGCCGTTGATTGGCCACGTTCTTGCACAAGTGACCCCTCTCAAGCCGAAGCGCACTATCGTCATCGTCGGGCATCATAAGGATATCGTTCTCCGGTACCTCGATGCGACCTTTCCCTGGGTCGAGACAGCCGAGCAAACCGAGCTCCTGGGTACAGGACATGCCGTGATGCAGGCCGAGCCGTTCTTAGATGATTTTTATGGTGATGTACTTATTGTTACCGGGGATACCCCGCTCCTTCGCCTCGATACACTCGGTCAGTTTATCGAAGAGCATCAGCGCTTTCGGGGCTTTCTCTCGGGAAGCGTACTCTCGGTAACTATTGATAATCCTACAGGATACGGGCGGATTTATAGAAATGACAAAGGTGAATTTCTCAAAATAGTGGAAGAGAAAGATGCAAGCGACGATGTGAAGAAAATTACCGAAATCAATACCGGTATTTTTATCGTTAAAGGTGTATCGCTCTTTAGTGTGCTGAAAGAGCTTGAAAACAACAACGCACAGGGCGAGTATTACTTAACGGATATTGTCGAGATTATGCTCCGTAAGGGGATGAATTTTAATGCAATTAAAGCAAAAGATTACAGGGAATTCCTGGGAATTAACACGGTCGAACAATTAGCAGCAGCCGAGGAGATATACCTCGCACAGCAAAGCCATCCTTAATCAAGAGTATGATTACTGCCATCAATCATATCGGTATCGCCGTTCGAGACCTCGACTCGAGCAAGGCATTGTATCAAAAGATATTTAACGTGCAGCACTTCCATGAGGAAGTCGTCAGCGAGCAAATGGTAGCCGTCGCGTCGTTCAAGGTGGGAGATGTGCTGCTTGAGCTCACTGCACCGACCTCGCCGGACTCTCCGATTGCAAAGTTTCTTGAAAAGCGCGGCGAAGGGATTCATCATATTGCCTTTGCTGCCGAGAGCGTGTCCGACGAACTCACAAGACTGAACAACGAAGGTATCTCATTGATAAATAATGAGCCGCGGAATGGTGCACACGATATGCTCATTGCATTTCTTCACCCCAAATCAACCGGCGGTGTGCTGATGGAGCTGTGTCAGCCGATGGGAGAACATGAGTAATCGATTTCAGAATGTGAGCTTTACGTCGCTCGAAGACTGCTATGCCCACGTAACGCCACAGGAATTGGAAATCATGCTGTTCATCCGGGAATTGATTGTTGAGAGCATCCCCGGTTACACCGAAAAATTAAGCTATAATGTGCCGTATTTCTACGGAAATACCAGAATTTGCTATCTGTGGCCGGCATCGATTCCATGGGGAAACGTGCGCATGAATGGTGTACAGCTCGGATTCTGTGATGGTAATCTCCTCTGCGACCCAACGGGGTATCTGGAAAAAGGAAAGCGCAAGCAGGTTTATTATAAAGAATTTACTTCGATCGAGCACGTGGGCGCCCATGAAATTGAACTCTTGCGGCTCCTGCTCATTGAAGCAGCAGAGATAGATCGGAAGAAACGTCAGTCAACATTACGAACACGTATTTAAAGGAAGTAAATCCATGGCATATCTTATTTTATTACGGCACGGCGAGTCGGTGTGGAATTTGGAGAATCGTTTTACCGGTTGGGTTGATGTCGATCTATCCCCGAAAGGTGAGTCGGAAGCGACCAAAGCAGGTACGCTCATTGCTCCTTATCCGGTTGATTATTTATTCACTTCGGTGCTTAAACGGGCAATTCGAACAGCTGAAATTGCACTCACGACTGCCGGCAAGACCGATATCCCGACCGAACGTAATCAAGCGCTCAATGAACGCCATTATGGTGATTTACAAGGACTTAATAAAGATGAAATCGGTCGTCAGTTCGGCGCTGAACAGCTTAAAACCTGGCGTAGGAGTTATGACGTGCCCCCGCCGAACGGAGAATCCCTCAAAATGACGCAGGAGCGGGTGCTGCCATACTACCACGAGCACATTGTGCCGCTGCTCAAGCAAGGGAAAAACGTGATGATCACGGCACATGGAAATTCTCTCCGTGCCTTGGTCGCCGAACTCGATAAGCTAACCAAAGAACAAATTCTCGAGCTCAATATTCCGACGGGAATTCCGCAGCTCTACACACTCGATGGTGATCTGACTGTCTTAGACAAAAGATACTTAGGATGAGTGATGTTTCCCCAACGTAATCAACTACCAATTTTTAATTGAAAGGAATTATCGAATGGCTATTTACATAACGAGCGATTGTATTAATTGTGGGGCATGTGAACCCGAATGTCCGAATACAGCGATTTACGAGTCCGGTGCCGTGTGGCATCTTGGTGATGTGACCTATACCGACTCTACCTCTCCGGGGCATTTCCACCGTGATTTCTGGTCACCGGACTATTACTATATCGTGCCCGATAAGTGCACGGAATGCAAGACCTTCCATGATGAGCCGCAATGCGCGGCTGTGTGTCCGGTCGATTGCTGCCTGCCCGATCCCGAGAATGTGGAATCGGAAGAAAAGCTCATCGCCAAGGTCGCATATTTGAATGTCATCGACCCGAATCGCCGTCGAAATTAATGAAGCCGAAGGAGAACACTAAGCGCATGATGTATAAAGCCGATACTACAATCTGTGTCGGCTTTTTTTATAATCGTATTTTCAAACGCAACTTGGTACAATATTTATGGAGCCAATTCAGGCAATTATAACCGTTGAGCGTGGGCGTATCCGCTCCGTAGAGCCGATCTTCGGCGGAGTTCGCATTATCAGCGAAGCCGGTAATCACTGGTATCCCGATGCATGGGCTCTGCCGGGGCTGGTGGACTCGCATGCGCATATCTATGGACTCGGCGCACGGCTCATGGGGCTGGCAATCTACGATACCACTAGTGCAGAAGAATGCATAAGTCGAGCAATTCAGCATACTTCCTTACGAGGTGGGTGGATAGTGGGTATGGGGTGGAATCAGGAATTATGGCGTGTGAAGTCCTATCCGACGGCTGCGATGCTCGATAGCGTCTTTGCCGATGTACCGGTCTATCTTTCCCGTGCCGATGGTCACGCGGCATGGGTGAATTCCCGTGCATTGGGACTTGCCGGAATTACCGCAGCCACACCGAATCCTCCGGGCGGAGAAATTCTCAAAGATAAAGCCGGGAACCCCACGGGAATTCTCGTGGACAACGCGATGGACCTCGTGCGGTCGCTGATCCCGCCACATAGCAAAGACGAACAAATCGCCTGCCTCCGGGCAGCTGCGCAAGAATGTGTACGGCATGGAATTACAGAAGTACATGATATGGATGTCTCGCCCCATCTTCTGCCGATATTCAGTTCACTTGCTGAGCGTGCCGAGCTGCCAATTCGCGTGCAATCCTATGTCAAAGCACAAAATAATGAATGGATGCACGAAGGATTGTTGCCGGCAATCGGCGAGATGTTTCGGGTGGTTGGACTGAAATTTTACGCCGATGGTGCGCTCGGTTCACGCGGGGCAGCGCTGCTCGAACCCTATTCTGATGACCCGACAAATAAAGGACTGTTGCTCCTGACCGAAGACGAACTCTACCGCCGCGCTAAAATTGGCCTCGAATATCAATGGGATATCTCGACGCATGCTATCGGTGATGCCGCTAATCGCATGGTACTCAACGTCTATCAGCGCCTGCGGGAAGAAGAGCTTGCTGACGACACGCGTACGCTCAGAATCGAACATGCTCAAATCGTTCATCCAAGCGATCAGCCACGCTTTGCCGACCTGAATGTCGTGGCGGCGATGCAACCCGTTCACTGCACAAGCGACGCATCGATGGCCGAGCAACGTCTTGGACCCAGATGTAGTTACGGCTACCCATGGCGTTCACTGCGTAATGGCGGAATCGCCATTGCGGCTGGTTCGGACTTCCCGATAGAGTCCTGCAATCCACTCCTTGGAATCGACGCCTTCGTTCGCCGCGTACCGTTCGGCTGGAAGAAATCTTGGCATGAATCGGAATGTATCACTCGTCAGGAAGCATTGTACGCCTACACACTTTGGTCGCATGAAGCTGCCCAAATGGGATATCGTCGGGGCATTATCAAGCCAAAATTTGACGCCGATATCGTGATTCATGACCTGAATCTGGCCACATGTGCCGAGTCCGATATCCTCAAAACAAACGTTAAAGCAGTGTATGTGGCAGGAGAGCGTCGCTATTTTGCTGAGTAATGGATGTTATTCAGTGAAAAAGAACGTATGCCAATCTCCAACTTTCAATGAATAAATACCGTTAGGTAAGAATGCTGTGTCAAGTGATGTTACTCCGTCATGTAAAATTCCTGTAGAAATTTGCTGACCGAGTAGATTACAAATTGTATAATTCATACTTTTTGTTAGACAGTTGATTTCAATTTCAAGTCTTTTGGAATATAATACTTGCGTGCAACGAATCTCGTTGTTTTGACTACCTTCTTCCACGCCGACAGTACCGGTTTGAAATTGATACGGCTGCGTCCAGGCGCCGGAACCAAGCGAATTCTTGCTCCGCAAGCGCCAGTAATACGTGGTATTTGCCTTGAGAAGCGTAGGGGAGAGCGTTCGGGTTTGGAGAATGGTATCAAGCACTATCGTCGTAAACTGTTTGTCGGCTGAGAGTTGCAATTCAATACTGTCCAGCGAACACGGATGCGACCACTGCAGTCTCACCGGTAGGGGCGACGTCGCTTTATCCAGCGGCAATTCCTGCAGTGGCGGTGCGGGCAGATTCACCGGTGCCGTACTCACCGAAATTCCCGCTCCTGCCTGCGCGCCATAGAGATACCCGCACGGATCAATCAGCATGGAAGTGAAGTAATAGGATACATTTGCATTCGCCATGACTTTGGTGAATTGAGAATTTGAGTCCCACGGCGATGGCAGGATATACAATCCCGAATTCGCAAAACTCCCCGAATTAGCCACAATATAGGCATTCCCTCGATTGTCATACGCCATTGCCGTCGGTGCAGTGTAGGGAGGAAACTTTTTGAATGCAAAGGAGTTGGCGCCATTGTCGGCCGGCAAAGAACCCCGCAGGTAAATTCCCGATTCATCGCCGGAGATTCCACCGAACATAAAATCAGTCTGACGGTCAATAAACACCGAATTATTTCCACCTTTGGGAGTAACGGAGATAAACGGATCGGTACCGTTACTCAGCGACCGCATCACGCCATTGGTCTCAGTACCGACGAACACATCATTTTTGGAATTAATGGCCAGTCCGAATGCCATGCCGCCATTGCCTGCGCCTCCGTTGAGTGTATTATCCCAGGTTTCAAAGTCGGTAGTTGAGGAAATATTCGATGGACCGCCCCAGCCATTGATGATGTATAATTTCCCCGAAGGGCTTTCCTGCATGCCGGAAAAGCGGAGAGATGGGGTGAGAATTGTCGTGTTTTGCGTCCACGAGTCGCCGTTATCGGTTGATTTATAAAGAGCTCCACCCGTGTGCGAACCGTTCGATGCCGTACCGATGAGCGTCGTAAACCCCGCCCAAAGATTATCCTTGCTGTCACAGAAGATGAAATTCCCGCGGTGCCGGTTGATGCCATTAAGTATCTGTGTCCACGATGCGCCGCCATCGGTCGAACGGAATACTCCGCCATAACCGTAGTATTTGGGTTGATTGTCACAGATAGTGAACAGGTGCCCTTTGGAGTTGCGGACGATGCGGGACGTCTGATTGACGCCCACGGAAGCGCTTGCCGATTGAGTCCACGCGGTGGTGGTATTGAGTACTTGCCAAACTCCTGCTGCTCCTGCAAATACGGTATTCTGCGAATTGATATACAGACATAAAATATCTGAAGTCATGAGTCCGGAATTAAAATTATACCATGAAATTCCATTATCGGTTGTCGCGTACATTTCACCTTTCAAGCTGCCATCCATCCATTGATAGAAGCCAAGACCTGCGAAGAGCTTACCGCTCGAATCGACCGCGAGCGCGCGCACCGGTTTGTTCGGCAAGCCGTCGCTTTCATTGACCCATGTCGTGCCTTTGAGGAATGAAACTCCATTGTCCATTCCCGCGGCCAGTATCCCATCACGTTTTACGACTAATGAACTGATATTTAAATTACTTAAGCCGCTGCCGCGAGGTGACCATGTTGAATTCGTGTATTGGAGCACGCCGCCGCCGTAGGTAGCAGCGATGACAGTCCCGGACTTATCAAGCAAGAGCGACTTGACGGCCGGAAGCACGCTATACCCGGAAAGCATTGGCACACCGGCGTTTATCTCGGTCCAGGCAGAACCATTATACAGAAAAAATCCCTTGCCGAAGGTGATAGGATTGGGATTAAAATTCCCGGTCGAACCCGTTCCCACGATGAGATTACCGGCAGTATCCTCGACGATCGCCGTGATATTCAGCGGAGACCCGGCAACTGGTGACCAAGCGCTCGACGAAGCGTTATAACTCACTAATCCTACAGGATTTGAGCCATTTGTCGCATCGACGCCTGCATAGAGTTGTCCTTTTGGCGAGCAGTAGAGAATATTGATTCCAAGCGCTCCGGTATTCGCCGTTTTGCCCCACGAACCGCCATTATCCGTTGACTGCGACACGCGCGTGGAGGTGCAGCAATACATTGTGCCGGTTATAGGATTGGTAGTAATTGACAGCACATGATCCTGTGGCTGAGAGGGAAGCGGAGTGAAGGAAATTTGAGCGTAACTAGCAGTAGATAAAGCAAGAAAGCAAAGAATAGCAGAACGTAGAACGTGCATAATTATACAGGAGAATGATTTAAAAAAACTCTCGATACCAAGCACCAAAAATCCATTTTCGGGAAATCGTTACAGGTGAACAGATTGCTATATCAGCCCCGGGCTATCCTTGTATTCCTTGGCAAATGGTTTGAGCTTGGCGTGCATTTTGTCAAGATCCTCGGATTGCCAGTCCCTTTTCCACGAAGTAAGCTTGGTTGTTATCTGCGCGATGTACGTGCGTTTGTTGTAGAACTTTAGATGGGTTAAGGATGTTGGTGTGTCTTTGAGCACGCCGAGATCATGGAAAGCGATATACCCAACATCATCATACTCAATGCGCACATCATGCTGAAAAAAGAAGTATTTAGGATAAGTGATGATGAGCTGTTTGCGTTCATCGTCGAATTGCACACTCGTCACGTGCCGTCTGAACATTGCCGGCAAAGCGGTAACGCCGAGCATAATCATAAAAATGACTACATTACCCGGAATATCAAGCGGTTCACCAACCACTATATACACAAAGAGATATACGATTGGAAAACAAGCAAAAATCCCGCGAATTGTCTGAATATTCGGACTCGTGCGTTGAGTGAAGATGAGATTAGGTGAGTTGTTCATAGGATGGAGGTTGATATTTATAGCAAAACTAACACTTTGTTTGTTAAGTGGTTATGTAGTATTTACGGCTTCTGCTTAAATATAGGTAAATCCTCCACACCACTTTTTTGAATGAGAAATTCACCTGCCTGGTTGAATGCACCTTGGGGGCGACAACTGTGAACGAACCAATATTTATTCCTTCGATGACTTTCGATAAGCCATGTTTGACCGTCAACTTCGTATAAACATTCTTTATTATATGGCTGTAAATTCCAAAAATCATACTCCTTAAGCAATCCCTCGAATTCTGCCCAATCCTGCCTGGTTAGCTGCACATAACCATTGTAGAGTACATGCGCTCTGCGGATATAGCTGCCTCGCGCATTATAGATAATAGTATCTCCATTTTCATCTTTCGTAACATTTTCCCAGTGTCCGATATTTCCTTTTCTGACGAAAACTGTGGCTGGCGGACCGGTATTCGGCCGTTTATCTAGGCCTTTCGTGACAAGCCACACCTTATCGCCATCTCGGTGGAGAATAAAGTATATCGGTGCATTAAAAGCACGGAGCAAACTGAATCTGTAGATATCATGACCGGTGTAATAGTTATAGAGTATTGGTTCTTGAGCGTAATACAATCCTGCTGAAAAATACTCAAGATGATAGAGAGGTATATCCAATTTCACGACGTGGGAATCTTTACGGACGGTCGTCGGCACATAATACTCGAGTGAGTCCCATGGTCTGCCGGAAGGGCTGGAAATGTTGAAGTCTTTCGGATAATTATCCGGTACATCCTGCGCCATATCTGAAGTGCAGGAAGCAAGGAGAATGAACGCGATGAAAAACGGTACAAGTTTCATAATTCAATCTGATATGAACGTGTCCTTTGGTAATATCACCTGTTGTGCCGGGAATGAATAATACTGGAGTCAGCGGCTTGAGCACATCGTGTGTCAAAAGCATCCCAAGCCGCTGCATATCACTATCTTACTTGGCTTTTTTGGCTGAGAAAATCGGTTGATTTTTGATACCGCATTTCTCAAGAAGGAAATTTCCGGCTTTGTAAAATCCGCCCTTCGGACTATACAGATGGACGAACCAATATTTATTCTTCAAGTGAGCTTCAATGAGCCACCGCTCAGAATCTAAGTGATCCTCCGAGTCGAATGGGATCATATTCCAGAAATCAGCTTCCTGTAATAGCTTCTCAAATTCCGTCCAGTCCTGTGGTGTGAGTTGAATAGTGGTCGTGTAGGCAATATTGGCGCGGCGGGTATAGGTTCCACGGGCATTCTTCACAATAGTATCGCCAAATTCATCATGCGTGACCTGTACCCAGCTGCCGGTTTTCCAATCTCCAACGAATTTTTTGGGTGGCGGCGCCATGTTCGGACTGCGATCGAGCGCCTTGACCGTGATCCATACTTTCTCGCCATCTTTATGCAATATCACATAGATAGGCATTTTGAAGTCACGGAGCAGACTGAACCTGTAGATATCATGCCCGAGATAGTAATTATAGAGAATTGGTTCTTTGGAGTAATAGAGCCCTGTCGAAAACTGATCAAGCGACATTGGATCGATATCCAATTGCACGACCTGCGTGTCCTTACGTATGCTTGTCGGCACATAATAGGCAAGCGAGTCGGTCGGCTCGCCGGTGTTTTGGGAAACGGTAGATGCCTGCGTGTAATTCGCAGGTGCGGTTTTCTGCTGCTGACACGACACGCACATTGTGCTGAAGAGGAGGCAGAGAGTCCATAATTTTATCGATTGTACCATAGATTAATCTGTAAAATTAAAACAAAATTTATACTGTAAAATTACTCAATTCTCACAGTTCCCGCTCCATTGTAGGAGTGATATTCACCATTATACATAGCATCGGCACTGACAGGACCCATCGTGTAGACGCCTTTGGAGACAGCCCGTACGAGATAATAGTACGAACGTTCTTTGCCGAACGCAGTAGTAAATATAGTAATTCGGTCATCTCGAATATCGAGATGATCGGGCTGCGTGTTATCTTTTGCCCAAGAGAGTTCGGGAACGGAACCTATTCTCGGATTCTCAATTTCGAAGCCGGCAGGGAGCATATCGGTCAGTACGACATTGGGAAGCGTTGCATTGTTCAATGTGGAGAGCGTAATTTTTATCACAATTAAGTCGTTTTGCTTGAATGAATTACCCGATAGCGCCTGCCCATTGCGATTCATAAATGTCTTGCGTACTTTGAGATATTTATCTTCTTGTACATACTTCCCGTCTGCGCTCATACCTTCTACTTGCCAGAAATAATACATCATGCCACCCGAGGATTGCACCTTCACCTGTTTGCCGGCGATATCTTTTGTTGTCGTGAAGTCTTTTTCGCCTGCCGAACCTACCATTTTACCGTTTACGGAGATAGTTGCCGTAGCATTCATCGATGCACTACGGCGGGCGATTTTACCGAAGGCGAGGAGGGCAAAGGCATTTTCCTGCGTCGAGAGGTAGCGCCGGGTTTTCATTTGTTCGGATAAGTGCTTGGCCATAATAGGAATTTGGATATTATCCGGATCGACTTCCAGCAGGGAATTGAGGGTAATTCCTTCGTCACGGATATACGAATAGAAGCTGCCGTCTAATTGCTGCGCAGAATATTCATCTTTAAATGCCTTCGGTTGAATACCTTTATAGCTCGCGGCGTCACCGGATAATAGGTACGCGCACGCGAGGAGGTAGCGCGAGTCGATGGCGAGTAACCCAAGATTAGACTTGTAATAATTCATCGTCGAGAGGTCTTCTTTGCCGCTAAGTGCAAGGATATACAGCGAATACGCGATTTCTTTCGGAGCGATGGTCTTTGTCACTGCTGCGCCATTTATCGAAGTGGAATAGGTGTAGAGTTCGGTTTTACGATTCTTCACCATCTGCCCAAGATACGCGAGCATACGTTCAAGCGGCGCCTGTGGCACATCATAGCCGGCTTTTTTGGCTTCAATCATGAAATGCGCTGCGTAGGCAGTGCCCCACCACGACTCACGTTCACCGCCTGACCAATAGCTAAGTCCGCCATTATACAACTGCATAGAACCAAGTTTGGCAATCGCCTGCTGTACATTATAGGCAGGATTCGAATTCACCATGTTTCGATCCTGAATCGCTTTCGCAAGGTCGAAGTAATAGAGCTGCGGGAAGGCAGTCGAAACCGTCTGCTCGACACAACCATACGGATAATCAACAAGTTGGGATAAATTCCCCGTAAACTGCACAAATGGCGACCGTGACACAATCAGCCGCGCAGACATCGTCGCCGGAATATACGGTGCCATAATGTTCACTGCCTGCGATTGGCCGGTATTCACCGTTCCAAACCCTGCAGTCTTGAGCAATCCTGCCGTCGGACGGATGCTGAGTTCGGTCTTTTCGGTGAATGTCTCACCAAGCGCCTGCACATTTATCTCAGCTTTGGCGAGTCCAACCTCAGCTTTGGCGACTGCCCGGAAGGTAACATTTGCCTCGGAATTCGCCGGAATAGTCACGGATTGTTGAGAATTTCCCCACACATACATCGCTCCATTGATTGAGATTTTTGCGCTGGCAGTCGCAGTTTTAGCTGTTGTATTGGTGAGAGTTACGGGAATAGTCAGCGTGTCGCCCGGACTCGCAAAGCGGGGCAGTGCCGATGAGACTACAATCGGGTCGGCGACTTTGATATGTTTCTCGGCCGAACCAAACGATTTATTCTTGTAGCAGACGGCCATCACGCGTAAGTCACCGGAAAACTGAGGGATATCGATGGTGTAGGTGGCTTGCGTGCCGCTTGCTTTGATAATTCCACTCCAAAGGGCAATTAAATTAACCCGCTTACTCGTAAAAGGATTGACCCGTTTCGATAAGTCATAGCCATCACCGGCAGCGCTCGACTTCTTGCGGGAAAGCTCGGGGAAGAGGAACGGATAAATGTTGTGCGACGACACCTCAAGGGCTCGTTTTGCATAGAAATAGCCGTGCGGGTCGGGCGTTTTGAAGTTCTTGAGTTGGAGAATTCCTTCATCCACAACGGCAATTGTCAGATGCACATTCGGTTCGCCCGTGCGCACGGTAATCGTCTGCTTCGTATTCGAGCGTGACTTCTCAGCCACGGAAATTGTTACAGGAATACGGGTTGACGGTTTTTGAACGATGATCGGACTGAATCCGGTCGCCACCGTCAGCGGCATCGTACCATCATCGACCGGCTTGAAGAGTGTAGCCGAGATATACACATTCGGCAGGAATGCTTCTTTAATCGGGAGCGTCAGCATCGCCGATTTCTTGTCTGTTTCGAGGTAATACTGTTCGAGTACTTTATTGCGCTCGACGGTGACCAGCATTTTCCCTGCGAACGGAGTCTTGAAAAGAATCGTCGCTTTTTCGCCGATATCGTAGGATTCTTTATCGGTTTCGATGTCGATTTGACCTTCTTTATTGACTTCAAACGACGAACTCTGCGTGTATCCCCAGCCATACGCATAGAATCCTTGCGCGACATAGCTATTGGTGCCGGGCTTCATGACGCGGATTTCGTATTCGCCTGACATCATTGGAGTAAAGCTGAAATTCGTCGTGGTTCCGCTGAGCGTCATCACCCGTTCACTCAGAATTTGCTCCTGCTTTTGCGATACATTCCGGTAATAATTATTATCCTTTTCGATTACATTCTGCCAGGTGTATTTTACAATCTGCACCCTCGCCTGAATGCCGGACTGCGCGGTTCCGTTTTTATCGACAGCGACAAGCGGGAAACTCATCGCGCTGCGGAGGCCGACATAATTATCGACGGTTTTGATTCCAAAAAACGAACTCTGTGTGAGGATGTCAAAAGCTTTCAGGCGGTTGACGGGGCGTCCTGTCTCATCAAAGACTGTCGTATAGACTTTACCCTGAAGGATGCCCGTATTCTCGTATTCGGCAGGAATAGCAAAGGTTTGCGCGCATTTTCCTTCGTTGTCGGTTTTGCCTTCACGGAGTTCTTTCTGGAATTGGATCTCATTTTTAGTTTTGATGGTAAAGATATAATTCTTAAAATTCTTCGCCAAAAACTGCTTCCGAGCAACCGAAAAATCCATATGATAATTCCGTCCTGCAGCCGGAGGACCGAATAAATTCATGGCCGTGGCTGATATCTGAATATTCTCGCCGGATTTAACATCATTTTTATCGGAATTGACACTCACACTGATGCGGTCGGGCATGAATTCTTCGACGCTGATATAGCTGGACGTGAGTAAAATATCGTTGGCTGAATAAAGCTCGGCAGTGTAAGTCCCTGTCACAATTGATGATGGAAGCGGAATCGACGTTTCGAAGGCGCCTTGCTCATTCAGCGTGTATTTCGCATTCTTATAGTCCTTTCCGTTCGGCATCAGGAGCTTGAGTTTGACGGGAATACCGGCGACCGGGGACCATTCCTGATTACGAACAATACCGGAGAGAATGAGGTTCTCGCCCGGACGGTAGATATTCCGGTCACCGTAGAGAAATGCCTGATAGCCGGTCGCATTCTCGCGCTGACCGCCGACATCAAAACGCGATGTCTCGACTTTTGAACGGTTTAGATGGAGATAGGTGTAGTCCTTATCCATCTGAGCGGTGAGTAATTCGATACGAAATCCGGGCGCTTTTTGCTTGATATTCGGGAAGCGTGCCACGCCGTCCGACCCTGTTGTGGCTTTATAGACGAATTGATTATTAGTGCTCACGAGTTGGACAGACACGCCGGAAAGGGGAGTAGCGGTGAGAATGGAATTAGCAAAAACAACGATTTCGTCATCGGTTGCTTTAGCGATGAGTCCTATGTCGGATATCGCAACTACTTTTGCAGCATTGAGATACTCTTCGGCTTCGGAGGAGACTTTGACGAGGTATATTCCTTTGAACATTGTCTTATCCTCGAAGCTCAGATTCAGCAGACTCTGTCCGTTCTGCTTGGGTAATGACTTGGTATCAATGAGCTTATCGACGACCACGTCGCCGTAGTGTTCGGTATCGAGCCAGCCGTAATTATTATACTCTTCCGACGGATACTCCTCCGACTCATAATCGCCGCCGCCGCCGCCGCCGTCCCGCAGGAAATTGAGGATGTTATTTTCGTAGATTTTCGTGATTTTCACCCGTACTTTGGGGATATTGGCGATTTTGAGCCCAACATTTTTATCACCTTTGCTTGTGAGGTAGGTGGCTTTAGAGCTTGTGAAATTAATTACAGGCTTGAGTTCGCCGAATTGTACATACTGTGTATATGCCTGCTCCATTTCACCGCCGACAATACCTTTTAATTTCCCGGAAACCGTTACTTCATACGTAGTTCCAATCTGAAACTCACCTTTGAGCAGCATGCCGTATTCGATAGTTTCGGCGGTGAACTTTACGGAAGGATTGACAGTCACAAGTGACTGAACGTCTTGATTTTCAATGCTTTGGGTAGTAAATAGTTGAATTGCCTGCTTTTCATCTTCGAAGCCGGTCGTCACCTGAATAATCTGAATCTTGTCACGAGCGGGTGCGTCGAAGGTGAGTTCGGAGGGAGTGATAGTCACATAATCACTCTCCACGCAGCGAAGTCCTTTATTCACCACCACTTTGACGGGAAGCCGTCCGGTGCCCTGCGGAATATTTTCGACGATAACAAGCATGGTAGAGCCAACGGTGGCGGCAGGTAATTCAAAGGGAGCGTCTTTCCCGCTGCCATCGAACTGTACATGGAGAAGATTGGCAAGTTCTTGAGAATTAATGTTTTCCGTAAAATTAAGCCGTAATTGGAGCGCGACCTGACCGGGGTGTTTCGTAGATTTGACCCAGAACGGAGCGGCGTCGATGAGCTTGAGATAGGGAGTGTGGAAGGCGATAGTTTTTTCGTCGGTGATTCGGAGTTTTTTATCGGCATGAAGCAGCAGAGAAGATTGTAATTCTGCCTTGTAGTCAGTACTCGGCTGAAATCCTTTACTTGGCGAGAAGACGAGTTCGGTCGGGGAGATCCATTTGAATTTCCCCCGCACCTGTGGTGTGAATCGAATATAAGCCGTTGTATCCCAGTCAGATGTGATGAGAGAGTCCGGCATCAGCGTATGATCGAACGTGAAGGAGAGATTTTGCTCACGTTCGATTTCATCGGTGAAATTTCGGGAAGCGATGCGTACCGTATCGCCGCCGCAGCTTGCGATAGCAATGAGCACAAGGGCACAAAAGAGGATGCGGAAATTCATAGAAATTCCAGAATAAATGTGTAGAATTGAATGACAGACAGAGTAGCGGACTGACGGGGGAATTGGAGTGCAAAAATACCAAAATACGGCAATCAAATAGAGATGTAATCCGTGAAAATTTTATGGAAAAACAAAATGTCTGAAAAAGTGTAATTTGCAATTGAATTGACATGTTGAACACATCAGACCAATCACATGACGCAAGAAGTATTTTACCGATGGATGTTTCGCGCGGCGGCGGTATATAATTTCCTTTGGGGTGGAATTGTCGTGCTTTTTCCGACACTGTTTTTCGAAATTTTCGATATTCCGGTGATTAATTATCCATTTATATTCTCAGGAGTTGGGATGTTTGTCGCAGTCTATGGCTATGGGTATTGGGTCGTTGGCGGCAATCTGAGAAGGTATCCTCAGCTTGCGTTTATTGGTTTTATGGGCAAGGTGCTCGGTTCATTCGGCTGGGTAGTACATGTCTATTTGGGAAATATCCCGGCGCGTACTTTATGGACAAATGTATGTAATGATTTTATCTGGATTCCATTTTTTGCCATGTATTTGCTCTGGGTGCGTCGGGAAAATGGGCTGGAAAGAGCAGAGGTCGTGCAAAAAAGTGATGCAATGGAGGGATAATTCATGGCAGCTGAGGTAGCAAGGCAGGTGAAGACTGAAAAAATATTGTGGCTAAAAATAGACAATATCACCACCAAAAGTTCAAATCTGTTCAGTATAAATCGTGATAAATGCCGTAAATACGTTACTTCTTCACATTTTTTCGTTTGGCACGTGACTTGCCATTCGACGCTCGGATGAAATCATTCAGTTAAAGTTTTTGATTTTTGTACCGAAATTTGTCCAAGTGATTTCAATTTTCCACAGGATGTGGTTTTATTTTTTATCTCTCATGGAGGTTTTATGAATTGCCCTACGCTTTGCAATAGCCGACGACATAGATTTCGGGCTATTACTCTTGCGGTTTTTGCTGTCCTTTCCTTGCTCTTGTGTGCAACGGAGTCCTTCGCTCAGAATTATATTGCAACTCTTCGTCAACGAAGACATTACGACCAAATCCATGTGGAAGTGTGGCTGAAATCGGTTTCAGCGTCGAACACGACACGACTGGGGTCAGCTTCGCTTGCGATACATTATAATTCGACCTACCTTACTCCAAGTATTCCTACTTTCCCGGATCCTATTACTGCTACAACTGACTCAATTATTTATGACTTGGATCAGACCGGCGGTACAGCTCCTGTGGAGAATATTACTTCGGCTGTAGCTACAAACTTAGGCGTTGGAGCCAACGGGTATGATAATCCCACTACTCAGGCCTATGGTAATGCGTCGGATGCTATCTACTCGCTGGAAGTCAACCTGACGACATTGGGAACTGCCGGTATTGTACCGTCAAGCACCGGACGAGGGAGCTACATCGGTAGATTGGTATTCAGCATCAACAATATGGGTGCTGCCATCCCGGTAGATTCGCTTGCACGTTTCTCATGGAACAGTCGCACCGACATCGGTGATATCCGCATTTTTGACCGTGACAGCAATGATATCGAGTCACAGGTTTCGTTTGTTAATCCTGATGCGTTTAAAATTATTGGAATTACTGTACTCAATCCTAATGGTCCTTCTGAAGTCGTTGATAGAGACAGAGGTGCTGCGCCGCTGAGTCCGTATCTTGGACCATCTTTGAACACTCCGTCTGTCGCTGCGAATAATGGTTATGCTATTTTCTTCGAGCGTACAGTTGATCCGTTTATTTACAATCCTGCAGCAGTCGATGAAGATCTTGGTTATATTTTTGACTATTCTCTCAATGGTGGTGTTTCGTGGACAGAGTTCGGTAGAGTAGGAGAAACGGTTGATCCGTCGAACGCCTTGACTCCTGCAGCTGCAGCTTTAGTCAGTGGTGAAATAAACAATCCTAATCTTGCTGCGAACTTTACGATTACAGACCTCAATGGTCAAGATTTAGGAACTCAAGCACGGCTTCGTAATGTAGTCCGTGTTTTCTGGCAAGCTAATGCATCCTTTGCAAGCCGCTCCGAAGAAGCAAGAATTCGTATTCGTCAATTAACAAACGGTATCGTGAACCCGATTACGAACCGTGTAGCTGATCCACTCGGAATCAGCGACGAAAGCGATGCAAATTTTGTAATCGGCAGATTGTTCTTTGCACAGTTAAACGGTACAAATCAATACTTCAAAACGGCGAACAATTACAGCAATTCGACACAATTAACGGTTGAGACATGGATTAATCTTAATGAATACAAGCCCGTCGGTTCTGAAACCGGTGTGATTGTTTCTGCTGCAGGTCCGGTATCGGGTGCAGAAGCCGAAGGTCAATGGATGTTGTATTTGAAAGATGGTCGCTATCCGGCTTTCCGCGCTCGTGAAATTAATGGTCGTGGTCCTTCAGGATACATTGCCAATGTCATTGCATATGATTCATTACTTGTTGCAAGTGACGCTTATCCGCTTGGTGCTTCACATGCCAGTAATTGGGTTCATTTAGCTGCTACTGTGCAGGATAATGTGATTTCTTTATATGTCAATGGTGAATTAGTCGGTAAAGAAACAAATACACAAGCTCCTGATATCCGTATGGGTATCAATGGTATTGCAACTAATTTCCCGATCTGGTTTGGTGTTAATCCCAATACAAGCATTGAAGATGCAGATTACTTACACGCAGGATTGAAAGGTGCACGTGTATGGCGCACAGCTCTTACGCAAGCTCAGATTCGTCAAAGAGTAGCAGGTATTCCTGACCCTACGACACTCGCAGTGCCGGGCAACCTCTTAACCTCACTTGATGTGTATTATCGCTTTGAAGGTAGTCGCAATGATGCTGCATCTGATGCTACGTATCAACAAAGTACAGACCCTGCGCAATATTATCTTAGTGGTACAATCAGCAATTCATCCATTCGCTTCCGTCCTGACCTCCCGCATATCCGCCTTACTTCACCGACCGGTTGTGAAGGTATCTCGAATGTCAATGGTCGTACATTTGAAGTACGCTGGGTTGGCTATGGTTTCGGCTCGGTAACCGGTGCCGGTACAAATGATGCTACAGCTGACTTAGATGTTCAATTCAGTGCAGATAACGGTAGCACCTGGACGTATGCACGAGATGCGGCCGGTTTACTCGTGACGGACAACCTGGGTGGTCCTGCAGGCGGTGCAGTAGATATCGAACAAAATTCAGCTACATGGAATGTGTATAACAACAACGGTGCTACACCTGATGATGGTGCCGGCTATAACCTGCGTGGAGTAAATTATTCTCAATCGATTCTTGTACGCCTCCGTGGTCGTAGTGCTGCGAACCAAAGCTTTACGAGCACTTCGGCTGCTGTATGGGTTGCTCCGTATTTCTCGATGCAGCAACTTAGCTCTGCTACACGTCTGGAAATACCCCGTGCAAGCGATATGAACATTTCCGGTAACACCGCGCTTATGGAAGCATGGATACGTCCATATCGTTACCCAACTTCAGGTGAAGGATATTTCCCAATTCTCTCGAAAATCGACACGACCAGCGGCGCAAAACCACACTATTCGTTTAGATTACTTTCGACAGGTCAATTACAGCTTGCTATCACAGATACTTCGAATACAACATCTACCGTTACAAGCGATACGACCAAGCCTGTTCTTCGCCCGAATTCGGTAGAGCTCGATTCGACATGGACACATGTTGCAGTGTATTTCAATCGTAACAGTGGTGTCGGTACAGCTACCGCTCAATTCTTCATCGATGGTGATATGCAGACAGCACAGCCAATTGATACTAATTGCGTGCTTAGTACAACAAATACATTCCCGACATACATCGGTTATGAACCCGGTACATCTTCAAAAGCATTTATCGGTGAATTTAAAGAAATTCGCTTCTGGAACGGAACTCCCGGTGGTTCTTCTGTGATTCCGGCCACTATTCCAGACTTGAAGACCTTTATTCGTGGTGCAGCTGCGGTAAGAGCCAACAACATGACTTCTACTTATCAGACGAACCTCGTAGCAGCGTTCGACTTCAACGGTGGTGCATTTGTCAATGGTCCTGCCGGTGTAGGTTACCTCCGCTCGATTGGCTCAACAAATTCAAGTATTCGTGCATTCTTCTATCAAAACACTCCGGGTCAAGCGTTTGGCCTTTGCTATGTGCCGGTAGAACCGTTTGTTAAAGTCGTTGAGCCGACATTCCGTCAAAAAGTACAAGCTACATCTACAAACACAACCGTGCGCTGGATTGGTTTTGATTATGATGCAGCTACAACAGGCGCAAACTTCCTGTTTAATGGATTCAACGAAGGTAGTGGTACAACTGATCCGGGAGGACTCATTGCTCCTTCACTTGAGTTTTCTCTCTACGGCGGTGGAAATGTCATAGTATCTCCTTATCAATATGTAGGTAGCCGTTATTGGGATGAAGTATTACCTCAGACATCTTCATTCGAATTAAGTGCTGTTACTACATCAAGCTACGTCTTCCCAGTTGCCGGTCTTTTAGCTGGTAATGCTCCTCGTTTTGCTGCTCAGTTCATTCCAAACACAGCAGATCCTGACGGTGACAATGACGGTGTCTATAATGATGCTGCTCCAACAGGTCAAACAAGACTTACTTCAGCATTAAGTAATGCACGGTTACGCTTGACATATACCTATACATTGCCCGGTACGACAGTAATTTCTCCTCGCGCAGAAAGTCCTCTCTTTACCGTAGTGCCAAACAGTAACTTTACTGCCCGCGTACTTCTCGAAGGACGCCACGTCGGTGCAGCAGCAGCAATGCCGAATAATATTCCGTCAACGTATGCAGCAGGCGGCGTGAAGCTGAAATTATATACAGATAATGCAGGTACCGTTGGTTCACTTATCGATACTGCAGAATCAGATGCAGGTCCGGGATATTCGCAATTAGATCCTACAGCCGCACCGGCAATTTTCACGGAAGTTGCAGGACCTCCGGGAGATGGATCAGACTTCGGTAATATTCCATTTATCTTTACGAGTTTAAATAATGGTTCATACTGGGCAGTTGTTGACAATATCAATCACTTACCTGTTATGTCAAGATTCCCGGCTACTTTTACCTTCACCGGTGATAACTTCGAAACATGGCCGGTAGAATCAGGATGGGACTTTATGTCATGGGAAGGTACAAACAATAATCCGATGACCGCAGCAAACTACAACGCAACAGTCGGAAATTACTTCGGTTATGTAGGGTTAGGTGTTTATCCTGCTCCACAAGCGTTTACGTATGTACGTAGTGCTGCCTCTTCATACTCAGCGTATGGAAGTGCTATCTTTACATCAACAACAGCAGGATACTCTACTACCGGTCTAGTGTATAATGACGGACAATCAGGTGGCGCTCTTAACCCACTTGCTGCAATGGTTGGTGGTGACGTTGTAAAAGATGGTCAAATCAATGCAGCTGACCGCGTGAGAGTACGTGTTGACAATGGTACAGCTCTTGTACGCTCGGATGTAACCGGTGATGGCGTTGTCAATGCAACTGACCGTCAGATTGTCGATAGAAACTTCGGTAAAGTATCTTCTATTATTGGTGTATCTTTCCCGGAATCAAAGAAAGCAACTCCTCTTTCAGCTCCAAACGGTGGTGCTATCGGAAGCTCGGTTCTTGATGCAATTTCTGATGAAGATCCACAGCTCTCAATGGCATTCAACAACGCAGCAAAAGAAGGTATTGCAGCATCGCTTAATACTCCGATAGCTGAAGTATTTATGAAAGGTGAATCGACATTAGGTTCTTCAATTAAATATGTGGTTACTGCTACTCCGATTCGCACCGGTGATTATATTGATGTACCTGTGTATATCCGTAATGCCGGCACTAACTGGAACTTAGCAAACTCTACATTTGGTCTTGGATACAACTCCAATGTCGTTGACTTCGTATCGTATGAAGGTGCAGATAAAGTACCTTTCAGCAATCGTGGTGAACTTGGATACGATGGTTCTGCAACAAGCTCTCCAAAAATTGGTGCAGAAAATGGTATCCCTGATATGAGAGCAATCGAAATTACTTTTGACGCTTCTCCATTATCTAACAAAGTTGGTCTCGCTGTTCCAAGTGTGAACACATATCTTGGTACGCTACGCTTTAAAGTTAAAAATTCTGATCGCCCTGCAGTCTTTACATGGCACTGGAACAGAGCCGTGTACTCTACAACTCGTGAAAATGTAACAGCAAACGGCGACTGGAGACCTATCACTCCTGTCCTTACCTACACAGCAAACGTTACCATTCCTAATGGTGGCGAAAAATGGAGAGCCGGTCGCAAGTATAACGTTCAATGGAACGGCGACGGCAAAGCTAATGTAAACCTTGAGTATTCAGTTGACAACGGAACAACCTGGACCAAATTCGGAACAGCACTTTCCGGCGCAAAGACTACATCATGGACGCTTCCAAACATCACAGCTACTCAATGTCTTGTTCGCGTACTCGACGCTGAATCCGGCTATGAAATCGACAGAAGCGACAACGCATTCGCAATCAGCCCTGCTCTTGCAAATATTACACGCCCTGCGCAACCTGATCCAGTGTACGTTGGCGGTAGAACCGACAATATCAAATGGTCAGCTCAAAGCTTAGGTAATGTAAAGTTTGAATTCTCCGCTGACGGTGGTCAAACATGGACCAGCGTTTCGACAACAACCAATGCATCGACCGGAACACTCAGCTGGAAAGTACCTGCTGTAAACTCCAAGCATGCAGTCGTTCGTATGATCGAAGCAGATAACAACGAAGAAGTTATCCGCTCAGAAGAGTTTAAAGTATTAGCAGGCACATTGAAATTCGTCAATCCAAAATCAGCCGAAGTCTGGAAAGCCGGCGTACAAAATCGCGTTCGCTGGGCAGTTGAAAACAATGTCACGTCCTTTGACATGGAATTCAGCAAAGACGGCGGTACGACATGGATGCCGTTGAAATTAGCAAATGATGCAGTGAAAGGATACTGGGATTGGGTAGTGCCGAATGTACCGACCACAAAAGGTATGCTCCGCGCCTTCCTCTCCGGTGACTCCGAAATGGAATATACCCGCTCACCAATCTTTACGGTGACCGGTACATCAGGTGTCGATCCGGTTAGCTTCGATGGATTTACCTTCGAGCTTCCAAGTCCGAACCCTGCACGTCGTGAAACAGAACTCAACTTCACGCTTCCAAGCACAGAAGTCGTCACGATTACATTACATGATGCTACAGGACGTGAAGTAGCGACCGTCGTTCGCGACCAGCAATTCACATCCGGCGCACACAATGTGCACTTCAATGTAGAATCACTCGCATCAGGTACGTATTTCTTCACATTGAATGCAGGTAACGCAACGCTCGTTCAGCAAGTCAATGTCGTGAAATAATCCAAAATGCTCTCAAGCAACAAGGCCTTGCGGAAATCCCGCAAGGCCTTTTTTATTGTCCGAAGTGTATTATGAGGTACCAATTGACTACTCTCCTGAGCGTTGTGCATTATAAAGTAAGCCGGAGAATCGTTTTTCATCAGGATGGACTATATACCATTCTTTTTTGGGGAAGTAGCTAAGGGGAAACGGCGAACTCGTCAACCTAGTCGCTTCGCTCGCTGTGACCTGACAGAGAGAGTTGAGCGCTTACCGACACACAACATCAATAAAAAAGGCCTCCCTGATTCGTTCTGGAGAGGCCTTTGTACGTTCGAGGCGCTGAGAGAAAGGGCAGTAGCTAGAATTGCGGTGGCTTATGCAAGTAAATTTCTGCAAAATGAGATTGGATAAGCAGCTCCATCGGCTGTGAAATGACCTTGCTTTCAATCCATGATAAATTATACAAGTGCGAAGATAACTCTCCTGGATTCTTGGTAAAATGCTGCTCACACGCACCGAGAATATCATGGAAGAATGTCGGCGGAACGCTGACCTTCTTATTCACCGTCGGCAGCGCAGCAATACTGCTGAGCAGGAGAAACTCAATATACGGCAGCTTGTCTTTCTGGAAATATTTGGCATCTGTTTTAATCAAATGCTGCGCAAAGTCAATATTTCCTAAGTCAAAGTGTACGAGAATGTTCAGAAATTTAATACTCGTAAATATATCCGGACGTATCGTCCGAATGACCGAATCATTGATAAGAGTATTGACCCATTTCAGTGCACCGGCCGGATTACCGGTTGCCACCAAGAGACGGATAACCCGTTCGAACAATATTGCCTTCTCGGTCGGCAGCAGCGTCGGGAATTTCGCAATTCCCTCCTCGACAAGGGGAATAGATTCAAGCCCTTTGGTGCATTCACCGCTCGTAAGCCGCAGCAGCATTTCCAAAGAATGTATGGTAATGAACGTGGGTTCCTCAAGATACGGCGTATCAATTTGAATAGCTTTCAACTTCGTCAGCCCTGCTTCGAGCTCGCTGAACTTGCGGTTATCAAAGCAGGAATGCAGATAGTTATGTATCGAATCCAAATACGATTTCGGGTGGATTTCAATCTGAAAAGGATGCGCTTCGAGCCATTCGACATGAGATTTGGTATAATAATAAATCGCCTGTTTGTCATTTTTGAGAAAGCTGACAGCTGCGTGAATATTGAGAAAATGACCGGTGGACTCGAAGCAGATCGCATTCGAAGCATCGGTCAGCAGGGGATGCGACAGCGCCTCGTTGATGAGCTCCCACTGCTCAGCAGTGGGATTACGACCTACCTGCCGGAGTATTCCAAATACTTTTGCCGATATCTTACGGTATTCAAAGATATTTTGGAGTCGTTTGAGGGTAAGCTCCTCGCGTTCAAGGAGCGCCGGGAGGTCTTTGTAATTACTTTTGGTCTGCAAAGTACGCCGCCAGGTGCAGCATTCGAGTATTTTCTGGTGATTTTCATATTTGGATGATAAATTTTCTGCTTTCGTCAGCTTCTTTGCTGCCTGATCATTCAGGCCGCGATTGAGCAAAAATTCCACTTGCTGCAGTAAATGCGTGATCTCAGACTGCACAGAGTCGGACGCATGATAGAGTGTCATGCTCTCAAGGATGATTTTTGACAGGTAATTTTTTGCAACCGCAAGCTGATCGAGAAATTTCTCGCCCTTGAATATCCGTCGCAACGCCGACTCGTCATATTCGGTCATTTTTTCGATTGCAGAGAAGAGTTTTGCCGAGTTTGCCTGCTCCGAATGCCGTGTCGCGTAGATCTTGAAATACCGTTTTTCTGTTTTTTTAAGAGATTTTATCAGGTCAAATAAGTCGTCCGTTTGTTTCATGCAGTTCTAAAAAATAATAGAATGAATATGTACTGTTATATCATCACAAAAAAAATTAAACTAATATATTTATAATGAAGATACGATGTATATGTCTGAAAAGAAGGCGTCAAGCGGCAGTGTATTTACCCCTAAATACATGCTCCTGATTCCTAAAAATACGTTGAGAAGATACGCTCCGGGTATGGAACCAAACAATTGGCTTACCAAGTACAATTGCCGGACGAATAAAGAAGGGTATTTTTAGAACTCAAAACACTTAAACTTAGTTAACTCTTGTTTTGGTTCCATTTTTATTGATTTTTAGTTTTTTTTTTAATTATAAGGGGTTCTCAATGAACAAACAATCAACATTTTTTATCCAACTTATTCTGGCTCTTTGGATAGTTTTGGTCGGAGCATCGAATACTGCATCAGCTACCGGTTCCGGTATTACCGGGCAGACGACGGCAGGGTGTACGTGTCATGGTGGTTCAAATAATGCCACAAGTCTTAGTGTGCAAGGGCTTACGGGTAATACGTTAACAATGTCTCCCGGTGAAACACGGTCATTTACGGTGTTTGTCGCTCACAGTTCACAGCCGAAAGCGGGTGTCAATATTGCCATTACCAATTCCGGTGGAAGCAACGCCGGTACATTAACGGCAAGTACCGGGCTCAAGACACAGGGTGGTGAATTAACCCATAATGGCAAGCAGGATATTACCGGTGGTCAGGCAACGTTCAGTTTCTCATGGACGGCGCCGACATCCACCGGAGATTATTTTCTCAAAGCTGCCGGAAACGCTGTGAATAACAATAGCGGTGATACCGGTGATTTCTGGAATTTCCTCAGTACTGTGACAATTACCGTCGCTACTCCGAGTGTGACTGTCTCGGCACCCAATGGTGGAGAAGTGCTCTGCAAAGGGAGCAATACGAATATCAACTGGACCCAATCGCTGCTGACAGGAAATGTCAAAATTGAATATACGACTGATGGTACCGGGTTTACAACCATTGCGACGGTTCCTGCTACGCCCACGACCTATGCTTGGAGTATTCCTGCTGCAATAGCAAGCTCTACGACGTACAAAATCCGCATCTCGGATGCGACGAATACGACGATTACTGACATGTCGAATGCGAATTTTACGATTTCAGCGGCACCTCAAATTGCCACGCAGCCGAAGTCCGATACAGTCTGCCCCGGTAGCCCGACAACGTTTACCGTCGTGACAGACAATCCTACTGGATATACGTACCAATGGCGCAAAGGCGGCAATCCAATTAACGGTGCTACATCTTCCAGCTATACCATTACCTCGGTGCAGCAGGCAGATGCAGCTAATTATGATGTCATGGTGACCGGATGCTCTATCTTGACCAGTACCGCCGTGTCGCTGGTCGTCAATTCTGCTCCCTCCATTACCGAACAGCCCAATGATACCACTGTCTGTCCGGGAACGTCGGCTATCCTCAATTCGAATGCTACAGGAACGAATATTACCTATCAATGGAAGAGGAACGGAACAGCCATCGCAGGCGCAACGAGTGCAAAACTGATACTTAACGCCGTAACTGCCGCCGATACAGGTGCATATACCGTGACGGTAACCGGAAAGTGTAATCCGGCTCAAACGACTGCTCCGGCAAATGTGCGCTTTACGCCGGCGCCGACCGTTACAAAAGCACCACGCGACACTACCATTTGTATCGGGCAAACAGCACAGTTTACCGTCGAAGCGACCGGCAACGGACTCACATATCAATGGCGTAAAAACGGTAAAAATATCGATGGCGCTCAAGGCAGCAACCTGACCGTCGCGAATGTAACAGCAGCAGATGCAACCGGTTATGATGTAGTAGTCACGAATTCCTGTAACCTCTCGACTACCAGCATCGCCGCGCAGCTCAAAACCCGTGAATCCGTCGCTATTACCGCACAGCCGAAAGATACAAGTGTACAAACGAATCTCACGGCTACCTTCAGCGTGACGGCTACCGGCACTTCTGTTAGCTATCAATGGCAGAAAAATGGTACGAACCGTACAGGCGATACTCTCGCTACACTTACAATTGCTAATGTAAAGCTCGCTGATTCCGGTTCGTACAAATGTATCGTTAAGAATCAATGCGGTCAGCTCGAGAGTGCCGTGGCAAAATTAACGGTCACAGCACCGCCAGCCGGCGCAGCACTTGCACTGAGCGTCAGTACGGTTGATTTCTCTTGCACCAAGGTAACTACTTCTAAAGACACGACCTTGACGAATATCGTCTTCAACGGCGGCGGTCAACCGCTGAATGTGACAGATGTGACGCTCAATGGTCCCGATGCTTCAGATTTTACCATTGTGAGCGGTGGCGGCAGCTTTACCCTTGCTCCGAGTGAGAAAAGAACAATTGCTCTGAAATTCACGCCGAAGACAAAAGCTACCAAATCAGCAACACTCGAATTTACCAGCAACAGCTCAACGACGGCACCGAAATTAGCCCTGACAGGTAAGGGATGTACCGGTACTATCAGCTTGACCAGTTCTGCGCTCGGCACCGTAAAAATCGGTTCGAAGCTCGACACGACAATTAAGATTTGCAACACCGGAGATGCGGCAATGACCATCCAAACGGCAGAAGTCTCACAGACCGGTAGTGCTTTTACGATGACAACATCCGTGCTTACCGGCAAAACGCTCCTCCCCGGTGACTGTATTTCGCTTCCGGTCCAGTTTACGCCGAATGCAGAAGGGAAAGTAACAGCAACACTTACAATTACAGAGCAGGGTGGAGAGAAATTCATGGTGAATTTTGAAGCTACCGGCGAGCCTTCTTCGAGTGTCGATGAGGCAGACGGTGTGTTCTCAGCAGTGAGTGTCTATCCGAATCCATCGACCGGCAATGTCGTCATTAGCGGTGAGGTAGCAGTGCCCACACCAATTAATGTACGGGTATTTACAGTGACCGGTACTCAAGTAAGTCAGGAAATCTACAGCCAAACCACCGGTGGGACATTCCATATCACTTGGAATACACCTGTGCCAAGCGGCAGCTATTACGCAGTCTTGACCATTGGTACCCATCAAATCCGCTTGCCGTTTACCATTACCAGATAATCTGAGATTGGTGAAGAATTCAGATAAGCCCCCGCTGTATTGGCGGGGGCTTTTTTATTTTCTACAAATCTATTTTCTCAAATATGTTAGGAGAATTGAAATGAATTTAAGGAGAGATTTCTTTCCGAAAAAATGTTAGGTATTTTTTACGTATGAATCTTGTATTTTTGCAAAAAATGAATTCAGTACATGTGTATTTATAGTAAGTGTAAAGGAACTAAATGAATAATAAGAGTACTTCTTTGATAGCGTTTGTAATGGTGCTGCTCATGGCATCGTTTACCTCGGCGTATGCGGATAAAAACGGTATTACCGGACGGACGACAAGCGGATGCGGAGGAAATGGATGTCACGATCAAAATGCGACAACATCCATTAATATATCAGGGTTATCGAGTAATACGATATATATGACCCCAAACAGCACCCGGAGTTTTTCTGCGATAGTAGCGCACTCTTCGATGGTAAGAGCGGGTATAAATATCGGAGTCAAAAACTCAAATGATCAAAGTGTGGGTAATCTGACTGCCGGCACAGGATTAAAAAAACCGGGATCGGCCGAGCTCACGCACAATGGGTCCCAAGTAATGTCGAATGGGCAATTTTCATTTAATTTCACCTGGCAGGCACCTGCGGCTACCGGCACGTATTATCTCCGAGCAGCGGGGAATGCTGTCAATAATGATAATACATCCGGTGGAGATGAATGGAGCTTCATGTCGCAGGTAACAATTATTGTGGCGAATCCCAGCGTGACCCTCGTCGCCCCAAATGGTGGAGAAGTCGCGTGCCGCGGTTCGCAAGTAAATGTTTCCTGGACTCCCATCAATCTAGGAGCAAATGTCAAGCTGGAATATACGACCAATGGCACCACATGGACGACGATTGCCACCGTGCCCACATCACCCAATTTTTATATATGGAATGTGCCCTCTAATCTTCCCATCGCCGCTACATATAAAATCAGAGTCTCGGATGCTGCATCAAGTTCGGTCAATGACGCCTCGAACAATAACTTCACTATCAGCAGTATACCCGTCATTGTCACTCATCCCAAAACGGACTCGGTGTGTGTGGGAGGGTCGGTGACGATGTCGGTAACTACCGACAATCCAACGGCATATACCTATCAATGGCGCCGTAACGGACAGAATATTACCGGTGCGACCAATCCTACATATCCGATTACCAATGCTCAAATTGGTCAAGAAGGCGACTATGACGTCGTCGTGACCGGATGCACTCCGGTGACAAGTAATATCGGAATCTTTCAGATAAGCTCGCCGCCTTCTATCACTCAGCCGCCCGTGGATACGACTGTCTGTGCAGGATCTACTGCTATCCTGCACTGTACGGCAACAGGTTCGCTCCTCACGTATCAATGGAAGAAAAACGGAACCACGATCAACGGAGCAACCTCGCCGGTACTGACGATTGCAGCCGTAACTGCTGCTGATACAGGTAATTATACCGTTACCGTTACCGGAAAGTGTAGCCCTCCGCAGACGAGTAATGCGGCCTCACTGCGATTCACAACACCGGCAGCGATTATCGTGCAGCCGCGTGATACGCTCGAATGCTTGGGGCAGACGGCGACCTTCTCCGTCGATGTAGCCGGCAAGGGACATTCCTATCAATGGCGGAAAAACGGAAAAAATATAGAAAATGCTCAGGGGACAAGCTATGTTATCAATGGTGTAACTGCTGCCGATGCTGCCAGCTACGATGTGGTAGTAACCAATTCCTGTAATCTCATCTCGACAAGTCGTGCGGCAGTATTGAAAATCCGTGAATCCGCTGCCATTACCTCTCAGCCACGGGATACCGCTGTTCAGACCAACCTGTCGGCCTCCTTTTCGGTGACGGCGACAGGAGAAGAGCTCAAGTATCAATGGATGAAAAATAATACTGTTCGACCGGGTGACACTTCGTCGATATTAATAATTAAAAATATCAAGCTTGCCGATTCCGGTGTGTATAAATGTATCGTCAAAAATCCATGCGGGCAGCTTGAGAGTACTCCGGCAAAGCTTACTGTGAGCGCCCCGCCTGCCGGTGCAGCTCTCGCGCTTGGTGTGTCAGCAGTAGATTTCAGCTGTGTGAAAGTCAAATCGTCCCTCGATACAACACTTGCGAATGTCGTCATCAATGGAGGCGGACAGCCCTTAAATGTGACAGGCGTTACTCTCTCCGGAGCAGATGCCGCTGACTTTAGCATTGTCTCCGGCGGTGGGGCATTTACCCTGGCGCCCAATGAAAAGCGAACACTTGTCCTCAAATTTACACCGGGTTCACAAGCAGTCAAGTCCGCAACCCTCGAATTTGCAAGTAATAGCACCACAGCATCTCCCAAGATGATGCTCGGAGGAAAAGGATGCCTGGGTAAAATTGAAAACAGCATAATATTCTCGATGGACTCAGTGCTTGTCGCATCCAAGCGCGACTCAGTACTCAAGATTTGTAATACCGGCGATTATCCGGTACTCATATCGAGCGGAACGTTAGTCGGCGTGCATGCGTCTGACTTCACGGTAAATACAGCTTTACTGACAAATGCTACCATTAAGCCCGGAGGAGGATGCCTCCAAGTGCCGATTAGTTTTGCTCCCAAGAGCGAAGGTAAGCTCACGGCTTCATTAGAGCTTACGATAGACGGCGAGAAAGTGGCCCTTCCACTCGAAGGTATCGGTTATATACCGGTCGGCGTTGATGAAGATCAGACGGCGGTTTCTTCGATTGTTGCCTATCCGAATCCGTCAACCGGCGCCATGGTCTTCGTAGGGTCCGTCGCAGCGCCAATGCCCGTGCATATGAGAATTATTGATATCCAGGGTGCAGTTCTACATCATGAAACGGCGGTCATGACCTCTGCCGGTGAATTGAGAATCGGATGGAATGGCATGTTGTCTGACGGAGGAGTCGCGCCCGCAGGTGCCTATTCGGCTGTCTTCAGCTTCGGTACACATCAGGTTAGAGTGCCGTTTACTATACTTCGCTAAGACGCCCCTGCTTCTTGAATGACATAGGCCCGGACGAGTCGCAGCGTACATGCGCTGCGACTCGTCGGTATTGAGAGTGTTACTGCTGCAGCTTATCGTACTTTTATTCACATTCCATAATCATTATGAATATTTATACGCGTTTGTGTACACTTCGATTGCTGTTGGTGGTATTGGTCGTCTTCATCGGAACACTACCTGCCGCTGCATACAGAAACGGTTCTGCCGGATACACCCAAAGTGGCTGTGGTGGTACCAATTGTCACACTCAAGACCCGAATACTACGATTTCGCTGCAGGGGGTCACGAATAATGTGATATATATGACTCCCGGAAGCACTCAGACTTTTACGGCGGTCGTTGCCCATCAAACCAAAACGCGAGCCGGTATCAATATTGCAATTACCGATTCTGTCGGTAATTTTGCCGGCACCCTAGAGCCGGGCAGCGGTACCAAGATTTCAAACAATGAAATTACCCACAATCAACCGCAGAATTTAAGTGGCTCTTGTAACTTCGGATTCACATGGACGGCGCCGAATGAAGCAGGGGATTTTACCATTCGAGGCGTAGGGCTTGGTGCGAATAATAATTTTCTCTCCAGTGGTGATGAATGGGACTTCATGACACCGGTCACTATCCGGGTAGCCGATACGACAATCCAAGTCACTTCACCTAATGGTGGTGAACGCTATTGCCAGGGAACATATACGGTCATTACCTGGACTCCCGTCATCATAAAAGGCCTCGTAAACGTAGAATATTCAAGTAATAACGGTGCCTCGTGGTACACATTGGCTACCGTTCCCGCAGCGCCTGCAGGGTCGTATTTATGGAATTTACCCACCAATCAAGCCATATCGACTAGTTATAAAGTTCGCGTCGTCTCGACATACAATCCCGCACTCGCCGATACCTCCAACAACCTCTTCGCTGTTCTGACGACACCCCAGATTATTACCCAGCCCAAGTCCGACTCCGCATGTGCGGGCGGCACAGTAACATTTACTGTAACCGCTGATGATTACCCGGGATATCAATATCAATGGCGAAAAAACAACACGAACATACAGGGTGCCACCTCCACCTCCTACACGATAACGAATGCTCATGCAACCGATGAAGGGAATTATGATGTCGTAATCAACGGTTGTGCTCAAACAACGAGCAACCCTGCCGGTTTTCTCATTAGTCAGCCACCCAATATTACCCAACAGCCGAATGATACAACAGTGTGCGCCGGTTCGTCGGTGACTCTCAATTGCAGGGCAACAGGGTCACTGCTGTCCTATCAATGGAAGAAAAACGGTTCACCAATAGCCGGTGCAACGGGTAACAGTTATACCATCCCGTTTGTAACAGCATCTGATACAGGAAATTACTCGATAAGTATCACCGGAAGATGCACTCCGCCACAGACAAGCAACAGCGCCTATGTCCGCTTTAATGTACCGCCATTTGTCTCCAAAAACCCACGTGATACGACTGTTTGTTCCGGAACTGCGGCCCAATTTACTGTCGAAGCTTCCGGCAAAGGACTCACATATCAATGGCGCAAAGACGGAAAGAAAATTGATAATGCAACCGGTGTGCAGTTCGTAATACCTGCTGTAACCACCGGCGAACTAGGAAGTTATGATGTAGTTGTTACAAATTCATGCGGTCAGACGACAGCGAGTGCTCCTGCGCTCCTGAAAACGAGGGAGTCTGTTGCGATTACTTCACAGCCCCGTGATACTAGTGTTCAGGCGAATTTATCCATTTCCTTCAGCGTCACCGCGACCGGTACCGGGGCGCGCTATCAATGGTTGAAAAATGGTGCACCACGGGCGAATGATACCCTGTCCACACTCACTCTAGCCGGCGTAAAGCTCTCCGATTCAGGAAAATACAGTTGTAGTGTCAAGAATGCATGCGGACAGATTGAAAGTGCAGCCGCAAAGCTCACCGTCACGCCACCGCCTGCCGGTGCTGCTCTTGCGCTCAGTGCATCTGTAGCTGATTTCGGCTGTACCAAAGTCAAGACCACACAGGAAAAAACGCTGACCAATATTGTTTTCAATGGCGGCGGACTGCCGCTGAATGTCACTGATATGGCTGTCAGCGGTGCCGATCGACAAGATTTTACAATCGTCAGCGGGGGCGGCGCATTCACTCTTGCACCGAATGAAAAGCGAACAATTACGCTGAAATTTGTTCCCGGTTCAAAAGGTGAAAAATCTGCAACCCTTGAATTTACAAGTAATAGCACGGTCGCAAGTCCGAAATTACAATTGATGGGCAAGGGATGCTTAGGGGAAATGAGAAGTACCGCAACTCTGGAAATGGACTCGACTATTGTTGGAGCTTCTTCCAAAGTAAAAGAGTTGAAAATTTGCAATACGGGTGATTTTGCGCTTCAAATTGTAAATGCAGGACTCAAAGGACAAAACACAAGTAGTTTTTCCATTCCTCAATCCAACCTCGAAAATGTCAATCTACCTCCGGGTGATTGTATTACGCTTGTGGTGACCTTTATTCCTACATTCGTCGGAATTCACTCCTCAGAATATGTAGTCATTACTCAGGAAGGAGACACCGTGCGATTCCCAATACAAGGGAGAGGTATAGAGTCGGTCGGTGTAGAAGAAAGTGCCGTATCACCTTTGATGGTAAGAGTTTATCCGAATCCATCTTCCGGCGCGGTGTCTTTTGCAGGCTCAGCATCCGCCGCACTTCCGGTCAACATGAGAATATTCGATCTTGTCGGTAACCAAGTGACTACGGAAACACGCCTTGCCGGAGATTCCGGTGAATTTCGTTTCGAATGGAATTCATCCGGCACCGACAATACACCAAGCGGAAATTATCTGGCAGTCTTCAGCTTTGGTACGTCGCAGCTTCGGATACCGTTTGTGATTCAACGATAATGTACATCCAGAATACCATCAACAAGCCCTTGCTGTAAAATAGTAAGGGCTTTTTATTCGATAACCATGCAGCCATCAGATATGCAGCCAACTCACATCCGGGTCAGAATCATCGTTGGAGGAATCGTCCAAGGAGTGGGCTTTCGTAATTTTGTATTTCATTGGGCAAAAAAGCTTGGGGTCAGCGGCTTTACGCGGAATTTACCCACGGGTGAAGTCGAAAGTATTCTTGAAGGTGAGAAAGAACACGTAGAATCGCTCGTGCGGCTTATAAAACATGGTCCTAAGATATCGGAAGTAACCGACAGCCGTGTCGAAATACAGGAATTCATAGGAGAATTCATGGTTTTTAAAATACTCCGGTAAGCGTATCCCCTCACAAGCCCATGAAAATCCTCATCGTACAGATTGGTCGCTACGGCGATATGATACTCACGACGCCAATGTTCCGCGAGATCCACCGCCACCATCCCTCTGCCGAACTACATGTCTTGGCTTCCCGCCGTAATTATCACATCATCGAGCATCACCCGAGAGTCAAAAAAGTGTGGGTGTATTCCAAGAAGATTGGTTCACTGCTCAAGCTGCTCTATTCTCTGCGCAGCGAACATTTTGATGTCTGGATCGACCCGAAAGACCATGCTTCCCGGGAAGGCTCGCTATTAGCTGCGCTGTGCGGTGCTGCTACAAAAATCGGATATAACAGTGAAAAACATCAGGCGTTTACGTTACCTCTGCCCCCCGAGTATCCTCAGACATACCATCAGACAGAGATTAATTGTGCAGCCCTGGAGGTACTGCATGTACCTGCCGAAGATACACTGCCCGAGCTCTATCCTCTTGAAGATTCAGAAAATTATGTACGTCATGCAGTGGATGGATTTCGTCCGTACGTGGTGGTTAATATATCGTCAGGGAATGTATCCCGCGCTCTGCCGCTTGAGAAATGGGAAGCCATTTGTGCGGCGGTCAGGCGACCTGTTTTTTTAAATTACATGCCCAATGATGCTGAGCTTGCTGCATCAATCGAAAGATCCAATTCATCGGTCCATCGCTTTGAATCCCGTTCTATTCATGATGCCGTGTCGCTCATCCGGCAGGCAGATGCCCTCATTTCACCTGATACCGCCGCAATACATATTGCTTCTGCCTTCGGCGTTCCGACAATAGGACTATATCCCGCAATTGACTGGAATTATTACAAGTTCCGTCCGCTGAGTCCACAATCAGCCGTGCTCCGTCCGGCTCCTGAATCCGATGGTATCCGCGATATTCCGCTTGATAAAATTCTCGCTACAATCGAACAATTCGCCTGCTAAACCGCCGTAAAATCATATTTTTGTATTTAAAAACAGTCTTCACTTTAAAGTATAACGCATGAAATTGTCTGTCGTCGTTCCGATGTATAATGAAGAGGGGATAGCTCATAAGTTTTTTGAACGGATGGAAGGTGTCCGCTCAATCTTTCGCGAGCGCTTTGGAATTGAACGGGATGAAATTGAAGTCATCTTTGTCAATGATGGTTCGTCCGACGGAACATTTTCGATCCTCAAAGACCTCTGCGAGAAGCATACCGGATATCTCTTACTCAACTTATCCCGTAATCATGGTCATCAGATCACCATCACCGCCGGAATTGACCTCTCGAAGGGTGATGCAGTCGCAGTCATTGACGGTGATTTGCAGGATCCCCCGGAGACAATTGCCGACCTGTACGCCAAGCATAAAGAGGGCTTTGATGTGGTCTATGCCGTTCGGAAAAAACGCGAAGGCGAGACATTTTTCAAGCTCTTTACGGCTAAGATTTTCTACCGGTTACTCAAAAAACTCACGAATGTCAATATTCCGGTTGATACCGGCGATTTCCGCATTATGAGCCGCCGTGTGGTGAATGTGCTCGTGTCGATGAAAGAGCGCCATCGTTTTATCCGCGGTATGATCAGTTGGATCGGGTTCCCGCAGACCGGTCTCGAGTACGAGCGCCATGAGCGATTCTCCGGTGAAACGAAATATACCTTGTCCAAAATGATCAAATTTGCCTTTGACGGCATCACTTCATTTTCGGCTGTGCCACTGCGCCTTGCCTCATATATGGGAATTCTGACTGCCTGTGCAGGGTTTTTGTATGCCCTTGATATTTTACGGGTAAAGCTCTTTACGAACTCTACGGTCCCCGGCTGGTCGTCGATAGTCATCATCGTGCTCATTCTCGGCGGCGTGCAGCTCATCGCACTCGGTATGATCGGTGAATATCTCGGCCGCGTGCATGATGAGACAAAATACCGGCCGCTCTACATTATCGAAGATATTTACAAAAAAGTAGATTAAGAGTATCAATTCTATATAGTTATATTACTTACTTCAGGAGAAAAAATGAAGAAATTGTTTCTTGGTATGTGTGCGATTCTTGCATGTTCGTCGGTAACACTGCACGCGCAAAATTTTAAGAAAATGAGCGTCAAAGACGTAGCGGCTATTCCTATGGATTCATTGACGAAGGGCTCATTACAATCGCCGAAGATTGGTGATACGGTGAAAATGACGGGGATTGTGTCGTTGCCGCCGGTCGTGAATTACCCGACCGACAATCGCAAAATTATGATCGCAGGTAATGTCAATTATGCCGTTTTTATGCGCGATACAAATTCCACGCTTAATGAATTTGCCGGCGTACTCGTGATCTGCGATACCAATAATACTGCTTCAAATTTCAATCGGTTACGCGTGGGACAATTAGTGGAAATGACCGTTAAAGTCACGAATTTCCCCGTAAATAATCTTGGCGCGATTCAGGCACAGGTGATCGCTAATTCCACGGTGGACTTTATTGACGAAGGCATTGCGTTGCCGGCAGTACCGAAAGTGAAAATCTCTGATTTTGTCTCGGGGGCAATTCCTGCAGCCCCGCAATTCCTTACCGGAGCAAAGTATCTCGGTATGAAAGTAGAATTTAATGATGTGACCGTGGCGTCAATTACCGTCAGCGGCGCTCAACGCACGACAATTATCCTCACCGATGCCGCCGGTAATCAAATGTATCTCCGCGATCAGTCGAATTATTTCCGCACCGATGCCGTGAAAATCGGAACATTTGTCGCTCCGCAGGTCGGACAGAAAATTAGTTCTATCAAGGGGTATATCACTTCCAATACCGTCGGCGGACAGACGGTATCGTTTATGATCTCGCCTGCACTTCCCGAAGACTTCGTCGTTGATGCTAATTCCGCGCCGCCGGTATTGGTCAATACCCGCAGTAGCCGCGTCAATGCCATCCCGACATCTACGGAAACAGTGCCGGTATCGATTACACTACGTAAGGGGAAAGCAGACCTCAAATATGTCCAAGTCAAGTATTCAGTAAATGGCGGCGCCATGACGTCGCTCGATGCAACCAAAGTATCAGATACGCTCTATACAGCTACTATTCCCGCCCAAGCAGCCAATTCCCTCGTTCGCTGGAAAGCCGAAATCTCCGATGTCGATAACACAGTCGTGAAATTCCCAACTGCCGATACTGCCGTCTTCTACTATCGTGTTCTCGACCGCGCTCCGATGATTAAAGACATCCGCGAACAGTTCACCGCGACCGGTTCGACAGCGTATAACGGCTACTACGCGACACTCGAAGCAACGGTCTCTGCCGATGCTGCCGATGTTCCAAATGCAGTGCTCAGCGCGCCACGGGTGTATATTCAGGACGGTGAAGAAGGATATTCGGCATTGGTGCTCAATTCTACCTCTCCATCGAGTAAAATCCGCGCGTTCTCACGGTGGGACAAAATACGGGTACGTGGTATCATCCGCGAGCTCAACGGTGTGACAACGATGGACTCAATTGCAAATTCCGATGCAGCATTACTGACAGATCCAGGGGTGAAGTATCCGCCAAAACGCTTAAAAACAAAAGACTTCGCCGGAAAACGCTCAGGCGACCCAAAAGTCGAACAATGGGAAAATATGATGATCGAATTAGAAAATGTCGTGGTCGCTGATACCAATGCCGATGCGCCAAGTAATTTTGGTGAATTTAATGTCGTTGATTCGACGGAATTTGGTGGTCCCGGAGAGGCAAGTGCACGGCTTAGAGTCGAGACGGATGACGGCAATACACAATATGCAACCAAAACAGCAAATGCGAAAGTATGGCTGCAACGCGGTCAGAGAATCACTTCACTTAAAGGAATCATGCTGTACAGTTTCAGCAATTACAAAGTGGTACCACGTCAGAACGACGATGTCGTGCTTGGCGCTGTATCGGTTGATGAAGCAGAGAATCCGATTGCCCGTTTTACGATGTCGGCATTCCCGAATCCGATGCAATTTAATGGTTCGATTGAGCTTACGTTCAATACTCCGACTACAGCCGGTGTGAGTGTTTATGACGAAGCAGGCCGCTTAGTATCGACTATCGAGCGTTCGGAATATCCTGCCGGTACATTCCGTGTGAACCTCAATGCTACGAATTTGACAAACGGCACATATACGTGTGTGGTGACGGCTCTCGATGGCACGACTCGTACGCAGCAAGTGGTTATTCTTCGTTAAGACTGACACTATCTGTCCAATAAAAAAAGCCGCTTTCGTGATGAAAGCGGCTTCGTTGTTTTTAAGTCTTTAATTTGTAAGTAAGTAGCTTGTATTTATAATATATTGACAATTGAGTCTTGTTCGATATTAATCGGTTTTGATGGGTTTTGTAGGATTTTGATGGTGCAATATTGGTGCAGTCGGTGCATTCACTACTTTTTGTTCCAGGACAGCGAGAAGCCGCTCGTTCTTATGACCTTTGTAATGATTTAGAGTCGTTTGAATATTCTTATGGCGCATTAAATCCATCACATCGGGGATTGCTACATCATTTTCAAATAAATTAGTCGCAAAGGTACGACGAATGGAGTGAAATGCTCTTTTTTGTTTGTTGATCCCAAGAGCAAACATACCTTGATTGAGACGGTTGTTTAGAATTGACCGGCTTGTATGTGACCACCGAAACGGTTTTTCTTCATTTACAGAGAGCTGATGAAGTATATCGACGACTACTGAACTGATTGGAAGATACTCATGTATTCGCGGATCAATTTTATTTACAAACAGTATTCGTTGTTCTTGAAAATCAACTTGCTCCCAGGTAAGTTTTAATGTTTCGGTAATTCGTGCTCCAGTATGCCATATAAAAAGCAAAAGCAGCGAAAATTCTTTATCCTTATCATTAAAGTACTGTACCAGCAGGTCAAATTCTTCCTTCGTAAAACATATAACCTCTCGTTTGCGCTCTTTCTTCCTCGATAGTTTACGCTCTACATCTAATTTCTCCGGAAAGGATGTCAAGTAGTTTTTCTTAACACACCATTGTATAAATACAGAATAAAATGTCAGATAGACAGATATCGTGATTTGCTGAAGACGTGTGGCGCTTTCAGTAAATCGAACAACATCATTGTTTATATTCTCTACGGTTAGATAAGTGTCGTTAGGACTGATTGCATTAACTGCATTCCTAGACAAACGCTTAGTTTTGTCTGTGGCGGTTTTGTAGTGATCTTCAACAAATAGCGCATAAACTTCATCCAGTTTTTTTGATTTGAAGACCGGTGCGGGCTTGAAACCAAGGAAGCTATAATGCATCTTCTCAAGCATCTGAAGGGCAATCTTTCGGTTCTGCGTAGAATCTTCGAGACCGGTCGCAATTTGCTGATCCTTATATCTGATATAAAGCTTCGATGATCCTTTGCGCTTAAAGATGGATCCGGGGACGGTTTGCTTGCGCTTACCCATATATCAATCTTTAGTAAGTTTCATAAGAGGTACTTGTGGCTTTATAAATACTTTTAAGCGCTTCATTATTAAGTACCCAATTATCTCTTAAGAATGTTTGGTGGTTGTAAAAATAATACAAAGCCAAAATAACAGCTGGTTGTTGAAATAACAAACCATTTTTAGGCTTGATTACTGTAGTTAATCCCTTAGAGTCTTTTGCTACAAATGCTTCTAACTCATCAATTGACACATACATTTCCTCTAATAATTCAAAAAGAGCATCTGTTATATATATATTCAATTCACTTCTATCAAAGGCAGGATTGAATAGCTTGTATAGACGAATTAACTCATTTAAATACAGGGCGTAACGTCTCCCATCATCAGACATAGCGTCGAAATTTGTATAAGTTGATATATATATTACTAAGATTGTAGATTATAGCCCTCTATCTTTTTGCACTGCTCTCTTTTCTTCAAAATCTAAAATGATGAAAATTGTCCTTGCCGTATCGATTAAAATATTAATAGCCCCAATAAAGACAGCATGAAAACCACTTTGCCAATAAAAGTTATTTTCAACTAATTCTTGGATGGTACTTTTTTTCAACATCAACAAAATAATTGCAGCTACAATCAAACCAACTTGTTCAAAAATAGAGCTACGCATAGCTGATTTTGTTGCAGAAAAATTTCCATGTAGTTTATCAGATATTTCCTTAAGCTTAGTCATTATAACGCTTATGGTTGTGATATTGATAGCCATGAGCGATACTAATAACAAGATTAGATTATTCTCGTAAAAAGTTTCTAAATAGCTTGTTTTCAGGAGACAACAGAACAACTGCATAACCACCCCTCCAACAATCCATAAAAATATGTAACCTAATGTGTGCATAAAATTACAGACTCATCATAGTTTTAAATACTTTTACGACTTCATCAGGGGGCCCATGTAATTCATATTCATCAACGATAGCTTCTGATATTTTATCATTGGTTTTCATAAATCTCCTCATTCCTTTTGCTTTTAAAGTAATATTTCCGCCTCCAGCTGCTGAATAATTTACTAATCCATTTATTGTTTCGTTAGATGGGGATAAATTAAGATGAGAATCGTCTCCGCTTGTAAATTCAAAACTGGAGCGAGTACTTCCTACATCTTGGCTGAAAGCTTTTAAGTCAAAAGTCAGTTCCTTTGATATGTTCGGCATATTAGGTCGAACGATATTAAAGCGAACTTGAGTTATTTTCTTTTCATATTTTCTAACCAAATCCCAAAAGTCTTTTGGGTCAAATATAGGCTCTATAACAATACCAAGATTATGTTTGATGAGAACCTTGTTTACCGTGTTTTGGAAAATATTTGCGAGTGTTCTTGTTTGTCTAAATGCTTCGGAGTTTGATTGTATAGCTATCATTTGTACTTCCGGTGCGTTATTGAATGCCAAAATAGCATCAGGGTAATCATCCACATAACTAGGCCTAAAATCATTAGTAGTTATTTTTCGCTTTCTTGGTTGCCCAAAGTGGATAATGAACAAATCATCAACTTGGTGTTCAATGCGATTTATGAGGCTATCATTACCATTCTTATAAGTTTTTGTTCCTTTGACAATTTCCGCAAATATAGTATTTTTATTTTTCAATAAATCCTCTTCATTTTTTATATCTTCAAGGATGCTGTATTGGAAACCTGTTTTCTGAGGTATTATTTGATAACGATACAATTCAAACTTCTTTGTTCGATTATGAGCCATATTTAACTGTCCTGATTATGAATAGAAAGTAGTTAATATCTGTTTCACAAATTTACCTCATATTCCAAACCGTCCATTACTCAATTATTACTCAATTTTGTTAATAAATCCCATCCATAGGATATTTATTTTCAATTTCTCCCCCTAGGACAAAACCCTATCCCTGCCGCGCATCCTACTTCTATCAGAATTATACTGTCACCGCAGTTTGTCCTGGAAGTTTTAGTTTTTCTTCCTTCAGTTCCTTCAGCTCTTCTTTGACTTGCTGAAGCTCTGCGCTTTGAATATCAAACTTCTGGCTCAGTTCTATAACACGATTCAAGGTTTCAACAAGAAGTAGATTCTCCGTTGACTTGTCTGTCGTCGGTACTTCGAGCTTGATTGTCGGCTGATTGGCTTCCCGGCCGGAAATTAGCCACTCTACATCACAGCCCATTTCCCGCAATCTATTTAGAAATTTTGTGCCTATTCCAGATTTTCCACTTGTATACATATTTAATGATTGCAGACTCATTCCGCTTTTCTGACAAAACTCGGTTTTAGTCCTAAAGTTGTTATGTATCCAGTTTTCAAGGCGTTGCGATATTTCTTGTTTGTTATTCAATTGAAGTAAATAAATATTTTTGTAAATATTAATATTTTTTCTTGCTTTTATAAAAAGATTCACTTAGTTTTGCGCCCCGAAAGCATGACGCTTTTTACGGTACTGCAAATATAGTATTTGGACGGTACTTATGCCCAAGAATTTTAGTTTTAGGAGGAAAGGTATGAGCGCAGCGAAGTCACAAAAGCATATTGAGGAAGCATTGATAAAATCTCAGCTTTATGCTCAAGAACTGGAAGCTGAGATAATGAATCTCAGGAACACAGTTTGTACTTTAAAAGAAGAGGTAAAATTCGCTCATCAAAGAATTGCTTACTTCTCCAGAGAAATAGCAGAAGCAGAAGCAGACAACAACAGTACAGTCAATCTCGCAGAATTCACACAACTTCAAAAAGACAACGAACGGTTAATAAATGTGAATCAAAGCCTTCGAAAAGCATTTGCAAGCTATCTATTATCACCTACAGACTAATGAGTTTACATTAATTCGTTTAGCGTTTGGCATGTGATACATCGGTACATTGATGTTTAAATTTTACAGTACCACAAATATACTAAATACGACGTACTTACAACACTTTATTTTATTCGAAAAGGGACTTTTAAAATGGAAGATATCATACAAAATGGTGTTAAAATCTCACCTTCAGCGGTAGTGCCGAAGAGAGGACGTAAGCCACTCCCAGAATCCGAATTCCGCGATATTCTTCACAAAGTGTATAACAACATTTTCGAGGAATCTGTCTGCTCTGATCTGATGGATTTGTTTGGATACAAGGTGTATTCCGACCTGTCTAAGCGATTGATACAAGAGGAAGCAGTTCGGAGAAAAGATGAAATAAAGGAGTTACGAATCAGGCGCAGGACCAATAGGGAAGGAGAGCCGGAGGAGTGAAATACAGCTTTTCAACTTGGCGGATATTTTGGATCATGTACCTATCCTTGCTCTGCTTGGAGTTCGTAAATATTTTTATTTCAATGGATTCCCTTAAAGTTTTCATTATCGGAGTTAATTTGGTTCTAATTGCTATGGCATGCAGTAATTTCTTTAAATACAAAGCACTTAGAAAAACAAAAGGAGATAAACCGTGAAGCTTACCTCCTTGGTTATCAGCAAGGTATGTTACTTGCTGAATATTGCATCTAATACCGCCAGGGTTATTGCACCTGCGCCGAGTATTAGGACAGCGTCCCATCCGGTTATACCCGTTGGTACGCATACTTGACCGTAAGCGTTTTGGACGCAGAGGTCGGTAGATTTGGAATTCATAAATACCTCTTCCAAATAGTTAGTAAATAGTTCATCTATTGTGATGGTTATAAACTTTGAGGGTAGTAAACATCACAGTAGAATCTTAACTAACCACAACGTAAATATGTTACTTATATTTTCCAAGTGGAAGGAAGGGTATTTATGGATCCAAGTGAAAAAATGGAGATAAACCGTGAAGCTTACCTCCTTGAGTTATCAGCAAGTTTATCACTTGCTGAATACTGCATCTAATACCGCCTGGCCGATAGCAGCTGCGCCGAGTATTAGGACAGCGTCCCATCCGGTTATACCCGTTGGTACGCATACTTGACCATAAGCGTTTTGAACGCAGAGGTTTGAAGGAGGATTATCCATAGGATACCCTTTCTAATAGTTAGAAAATATTACATCTTCCAAGTTGGTTCTAAGCATCTCGGAAGAATCTTAAAGGCACTCCGGCCTGTTGTGTCATAACGCAACCATCTGGTATATATTTTTAATTAAAAGGAGGGGTATTTATGGATTCAAGTGTAATAAAAAAAAGGAGTCAAACCGAAGTCAAACTCCATATATGATATTTAGAAAGTTATGGTCACTTGCTAAATATCTTGTCCAATACGAGTAAGGCGATAGCACCTGCACCCAGTATTAGGACAGCGTCCCATCCGGTAGTATTAGGTGGAACGCATACTTGACCGTAAGTGTTTTTAACACAGAGGTCATTCGGCTTGGTATTCATAAATACCTCTTCCAAATAGTTAGAAAATAGTGCATCTGCTGTGATAATTAAGACCTCTCAAGCTTACAAATATCACAGTAGAATCTTAACTAACCACAACGTAAATATGTTAGGTGTATTTTCCAAGTGGAAGGAAGGGTATTTATGGATCCAAGTTTTATACGAGAAATTCAATTGTATTATTCCTAACGAAAAGGAGCAGTAACATGCAAATTTTAGAACGCCTTGCCTCCTCCACCTCTTATCGAGGAGTACATATTGAGCTTCACTATGAGGATAGAGTACGGAGCTATGCCGTAAGTTTAGTTGTTCTACGAGACCTTCTTGAACTCCAAAAGCATAGCCCTTATATAGTTCTCCTAGCAATGACGTTTCTGTGGGAAAAGGTAAAACCTGTAAAAGCTACTACCTCACAGACCGTAATTTCAAGAATTAACCTTCAGGAGTTATTAGCACAAACGCCGCTTCCAACGGAAGAAATTAATTGGGCTAAACTATACAAGATTTGCACCTCCAGAGTAATGCATAGCTTTCTTACATTATTGGAGTTTAGTCTTACTTTTGGAGTTACAGCAGCCAAGCAGGAAAGTGAGTCAGAGAAATGAAAACTTCATTTGGCAAAAAGCCCAAAGTAAGCCCATGTTTTTTAGATTTTTACAACAGTCAGATTGAGCGACCAACTGCATCGAGGGTACATTCAATTTTGACCAGGGCAGAACATAATGAGGTCGTATCAATACTCAGAAGCCACGTAGAACACTTTACACACATACCAGTTTTATTGCCGCAATATTTGGTAGTTGGCTTCAGTTGGTTCGAGAAACTCAACCTGCCGAAGTACATGCCCCCGGCAGCTCGTGGCAAATGTTCAGAGCACACAGCGTTAATGATTATGCGTGACTTTTTTAATGCTTATCTCGATCAGTGCGATACGATTGTTCCGATTGTGTTTGCCGATGAGGAAGGAGCTGTGTCATGATACCCGGAGATATTACCGCAATCCACACGAATATCACCCGTGCGGAACATGAGCAATGGAAGGTGACTGCGCTAAATATAGTGGCAGTACTTGAAAAGACTACGCATAAAGACATAGGTTCTACATTCCCTCTGTCTTATTTAGAGGCCAAAGAATACCTTGTACCATTGGTTCTCTTTTCAACTGAATATACCTTTGATTCATCGGCAGAATGTGTTGAGGATGCTCTTCTAATTACGATAGAAGATGCAAGATTGTTTATTGAAGATTGTGAAAATATCATTCAGTTGATATTTACGGATGATAAATTTTCAACTTCACAGTTTAACGGTTACAATCCTGCCGTTGGGAAAGCTATTGAGACAATGCACTCTCGGCAAATATATAACCATCCGGTTTTCAAATATTTTGGTAAGAGTATAAAAGGCATTGCTTCTACAATCGTAGCAACAAACTCATTTTTCGAACACCGTATAATTATTTCGTACTTAATCGAATTTGTTAACGAGAATAAATTTTCACCTGAAATTCTGCCCGAGTATTTACAGCTCTCTTTCAAGCGCGAATTCAATTTCCCATGGACAGGTCAGCCGGTTAATTCACAGCTTCTGATTGACTTCCTCCTACACTGTCATTATAAGCCCTTCCTTATTCAATTCACCAATAAGCAGGAGTCCACATCATGAATAACTTTTTCATGAATATCGACATAGAAGATATCGCCGAAGCTTCAATTGCAGCCCGGGAAATGGGCTATTCTGTCAATCCACCTATAGTACAACCTAAACCTGATGAGGATCAGAATGACAACGCCTCAAACGATTGAGAATAATACCAAGCGTGTACCTCAGCCACCGATTTGTATCAAGCTTTCAGAAGTTGTTGAAATCCTTGGCATGGATAAAGAATATGTGCGCCAACTAATGAAGGACAACGTGATACGCTCGTTCTGCTACGGCGGCAATCATCAGTTGATGACGAGCCGGAAAGAGGTTGAGTTGTTTGTTGAACGCTGCCTCGCCAATGCGATCACGCATGAGCTGATCCATCCTACCGTACCGGATGTCCCGACACCTACCCCCAGATCGGAAAAACCCGGAGCCGATCCCAAACCACGACGCACAAAACGAGCCGTTAAAAAGCTGAAAGATGGTGGACCAACAATCCATAAAATTCAGCCTGTGCGAAGAACATACGCCAAGAGAAAGCTATGAGTAGTGAACGTTGGAATCAGTCGAAAAAGAGCTTCGCTCAGCAACTAAAGGAAGAGCGTGAGAAACTTTTTGGTAAAAGTGGTCGCAAACTCACTTCCATCAATCCAATTCCCATTGAAAATCCATTCATTCCAATTTTATCTACAACTACAGAAGAGGTACAGATGCCTGAACTGCCTGAAATCGTGCAAGATTCTAAACGGGATCCACTTGCGAACATCTTTACATTAGAGCCCTTTATTTCACATGGTGATGAGATAATCGAGGATTTTGTCACTCGTTCATTGTCTCTCGCAGACTTAGTACTAAAGTATGGTGTTAAGCTGAGTACTGATGACTATAAATTTTATATCGTCGCTAAAATAGGCAAGGAAAGCTATAAGGAAGTTATCCGTTCCAAACGAAGGATACAAGCACTCAATGCCCGAGCTTCAAGAGGAAGCAAGGAGGGGAGCAAAGAGACCGCTACGGAAATACCCAAACCAACCGCTACCGAATCTACTACCGAACAGTTACCATCTGCTCCTGAAGACAACAAGCAAAATGTATTCAAGCTTTTAGGTCATTCCATAGGTCATTCCACTAATAAAATATCGGTTGAATTACCTACCGGCTTACCATTCACGATACCCAACTTTGAACCTTCTAATGTATCTGATCAAGCGGAAGCATTAGGTACGGATACTCCATCACCGGAGGAACCCGAAGTAGTTGATTCTATGGTTACTGCAATACGTGACTTCATGTTTAGCACGACCATGCTCGATCTTGCCTATTTCTATCCTGCAATTTGGGAAGTACTTCACAAGCATATTGTTCGAAAGATTGGCCGAGCTGAATACGATACAGCCGTAATTAACAGACTCTACACTGTCACGGATGAACTTTCAAGGGCGCAATAAAGCAAGCACGGTTTGGCTATATTTCCGTGGCTGAAGGCGTGGCGCCGGAGTTTTGCCATAGACTCCCGCTATTGGTTTTTTGACCTCCTTGATCTCACAGCTGAAGTGAAGTCACGCCTCCCTTGATTCTAAAATTCTAAGGATTTATATGAAAGTAATTATAAATAAAGTTTTGAAAATATATGCACTTGCAGTGCTCTATATTTTATTGTTCACAATTATTTCTGAATGCAGTAGGGGATTACTCTGCGACCTTATTGAAGAAATGCAACACGAGGATTTTTTATGAAAAAAGCATTTGATATTCTCTGTAATCTGACGGTTGTTTTTATGGTTTTCCTGCTTATGTACATGTGCTTTAAGCACGATGCTGTTGACTACACAGCTTCTCATAATCCTCAAACATTACCAGAAAGGTTAAGGTAAATAATATGCCAGACCCCAAAGATGATCGTTACTTTTTTGATGTACTGATACAGCTTGAGATAGAGGCCACGTTAGCTGAGAAGCGGACGATTGCCGAGATTCTTAGAACAGCATCAAATACGATTGAATTAATTAACCCTTCTGTTTTACAAGATGATAAAAGGTAATGCTATGGAAACTCGAATGTTCATTCATTTCTGTTTAACAATGTTGTTTCTCGTTTTGGCTGTTGCCTTACTTGTAAACGGCTACTATTTACTAACATCATTATTTGCAATGATGTTTGGTGTGTCTGGAAGTGTTTTATATATCTATGTTTCAAATCGGAGTTTACATGAAAATAAAGTTCAAAATCAAAGTGCGCCTACACTCAGATAATGACGAGCTGAAGAAGTCACCTGAAGACGTAGTTGAGCACCTGGAGGAGTGGTTCAAAAGCAAAGTCCTGAACAAGAAGGACGAGGTTGAAATCACCTTCGACGAGCAAGATTGACGGGGAGGGGAGGTTCCCGGTAATGGTTGGCTTAGTGCTATAAGCAATACTAATGTTGGAAGGTTCAATTCCTTCGCCGGGGCAAAATGTAGTTGGTTTTTATAAATCATTTTTTGAGGTGAAAATGGAAGGCATTACGACAGCAACCCCTGAAGCACAGGCTGTTGAGAAAGCGATCCCTGTACGCTCTAACAGGTACAAAAAAGTTAATAAAGTCTCAAAGTATTTTCTCGTACGAGCCTTTTTAAATAAGGCAGTAAAGACACGAGAGTATGAAATATCATCGCCGGCTGCTATAGTAGCTCATGCTACTCAATCAGGATATGAGATTAATATCTGTGATTGTAATAGAAGGATTCATTTGGAAGCATCAGCAAGTACTAAAGCGACCAAAGAAACTGCGTTGTACAAGCTTGATGTATTGATTTCTACTTTGGTTGATTTGAGAGAGTTTGTCGATGCAGAATGCAATCCTAAGAAATAGATTTATTTACTTTTAACTGACAGGAGCAAACATGCAGGTAAAATTAGTATCAATGACAGAAGCTCTAATATGGGCGAAGGAAAAACAGCTCAATGCTGAAGAACTTATCGTGTACACAGCAAGAGTAAGCAATCCGGGTAATCAAATGAACACGGATACTTCGGATAAGCTCATCTCCTATCTTATTAAAAATCTCCATTGGTCGCCGTTCGAGATGGTGGACATGACCGTTGAAATAGTGACGAGCCGAGCGATCGCTCAACAAATTCTCAGACACCGGTCGTTTGTTTTTCAAGAATTCTCTCAGAGATATGCCAAGGTAACTGATTTTGAGCCAATACAATTACGCTATCAGGCTGAAAAAAATCGGCAGTCATCGACACAAGAGCTTAGTTCTGAAGATGCCATAAAGTTTAATACTCTCATTGATAATTTATTTGAAGTTTCTCAGATGGTTTACTTTGAAATGATCAACCATGGAGTTGCAAAAGAATGTGCAAGATTTGTGTTACCACTTACAACTCAGACAACCATGTACATGAAAGGTTCAATTCGCAGTTGGATACATTATCTGCAATCACGAACCAATCCTCACACCCAAAAAGAGCACCAAGAAGTGGCTATGGAAATTCTTAAAATTTTCAAAACAAATTTCCCTAACATATCTACTGCATTGGAATTATAGTGTTCAGTTTGACTACTTTTTTTAGATATGATAATGAAAAAACTAATTCTATTCGATCCTGATATTGAAGAAATACTTTTACAGCAAGGAGACGAAGATACTGCTTCTCAAATAGTGCAAAAGATAATTGAGATCGTGTTAAGAGATTCAACACATGAGCTTGTAATAGAAACTGCCAAAACACTGACTGATAGAACAGGAATACGACTTGTTGAGGCTGTATTTGATTATGTATTAATGACTTATCCGTACAAAAGTATTTATCATAACAACCAATATTTTGTAGCACCGGTACATTTACTGAGTAAGAAAATTACTCACATTACCGATGGAGTTACCTTAACATCACTTTTAGCGAGCTTATTGATTGCTTTAAAATGTAGTGTAAGAATCGAGTTAATTGCATGGGATCAGGCGCGTGAATATGAGTTTACTCATATTTTTTTAAGCTGCTCACTTCCCAATTATAACCAACCGATTTACTTAGATATTGTAAACGAATTGTTAGATGTATTTCCTGATCCTCCAACTCCAATTGTTAAACATAAGTCTTTTAAAATTAATTAATTGGCAACTTTATGACAATTAAAGAACACAATAAGCTTAAGGGTTTATCTCTAGGCGGGCATGTAGTAAGCTTAAATAGACCTATAAGTAACGAAGACGGAGAAATACTCCCTGCGTACTCACTTGTAGTATTATATAGTATTTCGGATAGTGGTGGTTACCATATCGCGGGTTTAGTCACAAGCCAAAAGATTGGAGTAAGTCCAAAAGTTGTTGATTTTTTTAATGTAAGCTATAAGTTCTTGAATATTGGTGGGTTAATTAAAACTTTAACTTCAACTGAATGAACGCCATTTCAATCCAACAACCATACGCCGAGCTGATCGCGACAGGCGTGAAGGATATCGAAAACAGGAACTGGAGTACTCCCTTCCGGGGAAATATTCTGATCCATGCAAGCCGGAAGTTTGATACCATCGGACTCCATGACGTACAACAAAAGTATGGGGTACTTCTCGGCAAAACGGAGAAGGATTTTGCGACCGGCGGTATAATCGGGATGACGACCATTACTGATTGTGTTCTTGAGCATGAGTCGCCGTGGTTTTGTGGGAAGTTCGGATTTGTACTCACAAATAGTATGTCTGTTCCATTTTTACCATGCCTGGGCAAGCTTGGGATTTTCGATTGTACTGATTATGATTTAAAGTACAACACAGCTCCACCCGGATTCGATGAAGATGAGTTTTTTGAGCTAGCTGCATTTTTAGAGTACGATGCCAAATTTCCGAGGCATACAGCTTATAGCTTGGCGAAGATAGAATTACAACAACAGAAAAATAAACGATTGGAAGCGAAACGCCAAGATCGATTGTTCAACAAATCACTATTACAGAAATGAGTACGTGCAAACTATGCAAGAAAGCTTTACAGACAGCAGCTGAAGAAGTTCGCGGAGACGTGTGCTTCAAGTGTATTCCCAATGGAGTACAGATCATGTGGACGAAGAACATTTACGACGAGCAAACCAAGCGATACCGGTGGATCGTGAGAACGAAGGAGATTGTTCGCCGACGTGTGACGAACTCACTTTTTCAGGGCTATCAGCCACAAGTACAAGATGTTTATCGGTATAAAAAGTATGTTTCAAAATAAGTAGTTCAACATGAGTTTAGAAGTTCTTAAGCATGAAATTATCACTCGGAGCGTAGCATCGACATGGGAAGAAGCCGTAAGAGAATGGAGGTTGAAAGAGATATTCTTTCGCAACAAATCTACGTGCCTATGCGGTAAAAACCCAATCAAAGAGTGCTGTGTTATGCACAACAATCTGAACAACGAAACTGTTATCGTTGGTAACTATTGCGTTACGAAGTTCTTAGGGATAAACACAGATGCCTACTTTTCTGGAATCAAGCGAACAAAGGAAGATCCTTGTAAAAGTATCGGCTCGGAGATGCTCCAGTATGCTTTCCGTAGATATTGGATTTCCGACTGGGAATATAATTTCTACACTGATACCCTGCGGAAGCGAATAATGAGTGAAAAACAGGAGTCAGTACGCAAGAAAATCAACAAGAAAATTCTCGATAAATTTAATTCGAAATAATCTACGAAGGAGCTGTTAAATATGGAAGATAAAGTAAAAAAAACACCAATAAATCCAACTCCAATATACGTAAACCCGGATACTGGAATAGATGGCAAATCTACTGAAGCATTAGTAAGTCCTCAATCAAGTGCGGCTGTTAATAAGGAGAGATTGATAGAAAGCTTGGCGCCGCTTCTCAACAACATCATGAATGGTGATTTAGATAAAATTCAACCAATGGTGATTGGAGTCAAAGACGGACAAATCATAGCAGAGAATTGTATCGTTGATAAAGATGGGCATATCTCTTTACCTGAAATCAGCGTAAATACGAAAGACGACCTTGAGAAGAAGTCCAAATTTATTCGTCGAATTTTGACAAAGATCACGCCGGTACTCCATACGGATATTGAGAATGTGACTTTCATCGCTTTGATGCGGAAGGATACCGCTAAGCTGAAGAAGATGATGGATGCCTTGCAAAAAGGCGAAACGCCAAAATTACAGAACAGGGTAGGGTGTATATGGTTGGTCGTAGGTGATTTTGAAGTAGTACTATAAGGTGCAGAACAGACATTTTTTTTTAATTAATTCTCAAAAATATGGCAAAGCTACCAAAAAAATTCTTCGACCCGGATGAAGCCAAGATGATGGCAGATATTGATATACAACCACTTTCGCGTCTGCTCTATATGACACTTCGTTTATGCCACGGCATTCATGACTCAGGGCTTGGTATCGTTCGTGTGAATGAAATGATGAATATGACGGGAATAGATAGAGCGTGCATCACGGGAGTTCTATTACCCGAATTAAAGCGCAATGAATTGATTTATTATGATAACTCGGTAATGTTTTTACCCCAAACTCCAATTGTAGAAGGGTTTGCCGGAAAAATCATTCCTGAAGAAAGAAAGGATGGAAAGCCGCCAACCGACACATGGAGGTTTAAGAAGTCTTTTCTCAACCATCTTATTTATATCGAATCAAACCCCAAAAATCTAAAATCTGAGTCTCCTTACGGAGGAATGAACACGGCTATTTTGAAAGCTTTTGAATTTTTACATTCCGAAGTTAATGAGATGCTTCAGTATCTAATGAAACAGGAAGATCTACTGCTTTATGCTAAATCCACCGATCCATCTAATGACAAAGAGACCACAAGAATCCAAATGGTTATTAAAGAATACTATTCGAGCAAGCTGCTGATTTTGTATAAAAATCGACTTTCTGTCTCACCAAATAGTAACTCTGAGCCCGTAAATCACACTCAATCTATAGTTCCATTACCTGTAGAACAGTTTCGAACCCCATTCCAAACAGTTTCGAACCCCATTCCAAACAGTTTCGAACCCCATCAAGAGGAAATGACAAACCCTTTCCAAACAGTTTCAGAACCCATTCCAAAGAGTTCCGAACCCCATCAAGATAAAAGCGCGAACCCTTTCCGAACAGTTTCAGAACCCTTCCCAAACAGTCTGAGAACAGTTTCAGAACCATTCCCAAATACCCTATCAAAAACACCTAAAGAGTACATGGTTAATGGTTCTATGGTTAATGGTTCTATGGTTAAAAATAAAGAAATTCCTTTTGGTATTCCAGGGGGTGCGGGGGAAAATTTTTTGCCGCCCCAAGGGGATTTTTTCGTCGGTAGCATCGAAGGTGGTCATACACCTAACAGCCCGGCAGAACACGGTTATTTACGCACAGAAACCAAGCAAGACGACCCGGAGGTAAGCACTATGCTTGAATCCCATGATCTTGATTTTTCAACGTATAACGAAGGAAATAGCTATGGACAATCTTTCTCTGAACACGAGTTACGAGATTATGGATTGGTATCTGACGACCCTTTCGAAGTCGGAGCTGAAGGAGAGGATAGCGAATTTTTCGACAGCGATACCGATTAGTGCAGTGCCTGATAGCTTGGTAGAGTTTGAAATAGCTCTCAAGTATTGGGAATATTTGAAGTTTAGGTTCAAATCGTATGGCGAAGTTCTCACTGCGGAGGTGATTGCCGCACAGCTTGCATGGCTCGCCGCAGAACCGGATCCGAAAGCAGTTTTAATTCATACATTAGCTCATGGAAATAAATCACTTAGACCGATAGACAACTATGGACACGAACAATACAAGCTCATACCATCGGGGGAACGCTACGCAGTCCGTGCCTCCCGTGCATCCAGGACAGACAAGACTAAGCCAATCAGCGATACAGTCATGGCTCCGCGCTCTCAATTCAAATTTGGCAAAGGCCGGCCGGCCGCTCATCTCTGATGCTCAGATCGAGAATTTCACGGAGTTACTATTTCAATCCGGCTATAGTGCTCCCCAAGCTAAGTTGGCACAGGTATTCATTTTATGCGGAAAGTGGACGAACTACCGATCTGATGCCATACAGTTCGAGTACTTCTTCCCGAAGGAAGACGACATGCGCCCATTTTCGGCACAGTTCGTTCCGATCAGCGTTCACGATGCTCAAATCCGGGAGATTCAGCGGCAGTTTGACGTTGAAAAACAGCGTATAAACGACGAGATGACGAAAAAGGACAAGATGTATGCTGAGGCAGTACAAGAGATACGACGATTGAAGAGAGAGCCAACTACACCGCTTCCGCAGTCCGAGACAGGCAATGAAATTATGCGCTTGACAAAAATGGCAGAACGAGAAAATTACGCTCGTATTGAGGCAGAGGGCAAATTACGAACGACTCAAAAAGAATATCAATTATTGCTCAAGCGATACAATAAGCTTCTCCATAAAAAAAACAATCAATAGTCCTCAAATAGGGGAGGACGTTACGGTATTGAAAATTCAAGTGCCTAAATATTGAAAATTTAGGCACTTTTAGGGGCGATTTTACTGCCCGAAAATCGAATTTTTGGCGAAGCCCCAAGAAAAACAGAGAAAAACAGTACGGCAAATCACCTGATTTTCACCTGAAGAACACTGGAAAAACACCGGAACGGACTGGAAGAAATGCAAGAAAAATGGTCTTTTTATTCAATTTTTAATGGAATTTCATCATGAATGGCAAACAATTACGGTTTTTTCTGAAAAAAGCGGGGATCACTTATCCAAAATTTGCAGAGCACATCGGTAAGAAGCCAGACACAATCCAACATTGGATCTCAAGCGACAAAGAGATAGGGGGAATTTATGTGACAATACTCGAAAGCATAGTCACACGGAGGCATTTTAATAAAATTCAGAAGGAGTGGGACCAACTACAGCTCGATCAGCTACCTACTCTCGACGATGGGGAGCCGATTAATGTAGTTTACAAAGTCAAAAATTGATTGTGGCGGTATAATTAACTGAAGTTTTACATTTACAGAGGAGTGCCCTGATGGTCACTTTAGATATTATCGAAACAGAGCAGCAGGTAGCGAAGAGTAAACCGACAAATTTGCTCGAAGTAGCGAGAGGTTTTCTGCGAACGCTGTATAAGTTAGTTCCATACATTCAATTCTTACCACGACCGGCAACATCCCCATCAGCGATGCCTGGAGAGATTGAGCTAATTGGTATGGACGAAATCGAGGAGCTGACTAAACAGCTCGATGCCTACGAGGTAGTGTTAGAGAAGTTGACTGCCGACGATAAAACGATCGGTAGCGTGAGCGATGGATACCATACGTTCGACGAGCTGTATGAGCATAGGTGTACTTTGTTTATAGCGCTGTGCAAACTGATGAGCTTCATTGAGCATGGCGACAACCCATCGTGGAAGTCGAAGCTTCATTCTGATGGTACTTCGTATGATGGATGGTTCATCTTAGGGTATGGTATCAATCCTGGTGAGCAGATCACGTACCATCTGCCGGCAGAAAAATGGGATGAGTGCGATTTTGCTCTAGAGTTCGAGAGAGCCCCGGAGTTCGATGGTCACACACAGAACGATGTCCTGGAGAGATTGAGGAAGCTATGACAACACATCTTATAGAAATGTCAGAGGACTTTATAGACTTTCTCAATTCTCACATTACACGAATAGAGTATGCTCCAGGGCAGGGATTCCATTTCTGCTCTATATCTGACAGACCTCCATGTGCTCCAACTTGGATGGTAGTTGGATTTTTGATCAATGATCATCTTGATATATTTTCTAGCGTAGTAAATGATGGGAATGAAGTAAGCATCAACAATGAGGTACGTTTGCTAACTCATCAGGAAATGAGAGAAAGATTGAAGCAATACCTGGACAAAGTAGAAGCAGAGCATAAATACAAAGCGGGAATTGTTAGCATTACCGGTGATACAAGCATCGTGCGAAAAAGAATAATGTCAATTCGCCATTTATTACCTGAAAAAAATGTTGACGGCGCTATAGTCCGGCACTAAGTCAACTCAAAGTCAAATATTCGGCTATGAAGTTTGTAGATTCTTGTGGAGGAGAGTCTATCAATTATATTTTAATCAACTTACTATCAAATAAAGAAAGAGGTAAACATGACAGCACAGGAAGCAATTCAAGAGATGAAGGCAAGTATTGTATCACATACCTTCTTCACCTCACGATCCAACGAAGCATTGGTACTCGAGCAACACATCAATGACTGCGCCGACAATGTATTGGCACGATTTCCGGACCCGGAATTCACAGCGGCAACCTAAGCCAAAACTCCAAAGAGAAGACGATAATTCCAAGCTCTCCCTCACAAGCAAAAAGCCCTCAAATTGAGGGCTTTTGTTTTGCGGAGCTTTGGTTTTTTGTCACCTTGAAATAATGAATGGTTTGTGCATTACTCCATTCGAAGATAGGACTTGTACAGAATACAATCCATTCGGTAATCCAGAAACATCCAATTTATGGAGATCATTCCCAATAAATTGGGGGCAACTATCTTCTATATTTACTCCTAAACTGTTGTAAACTCTTATAGAGGATATATTTCCAGGGCAAGTAATTGTAATTGTTGAATTAGCAGGATTGGGGGCAAGCGACAAAGCATTGTTCTCATCAAACGATTTTTCGTCCTTCACGCTAGACGACGTTGGACGTAAGCGTACTATCTCCATGCTTTCATCGTAGTCTCTTGCAGATAACGTATGTCCAGAATTACAAACGGTAATGATGTCTCCATTGTCTGCTTCAGCAACAGCAAACATTCTATTCCAAAGATTTTCGCGACCTGTAGTGTAATACCACAATAACTCACCGTCTGCCGTAAGTTTGATGATAATTCCTGTTCTTGCTCCATTATTATAATCAACCGATCCATCCGCTTTCCGAAACCATGTCTCGCCGGTCACAATAAACCCACCATCTTTCGAAGTATAGAAGTTATTTACTTTTAACGGTATATCTTTTAATCCATCGACTACTTTTTCCCACAGTTGTGCACCGTTTTGGTCTATTTTTCGAAGATGGAGAGGTTTGTTGGTAGCGGTAGTAATAGAACTGGCTATAACGATGGAATAGTTGTCGGTAACCACAAATTGACTATTACCATTGGTTGGTATAATAGTTTTCTTGATTAATGTGTAATCGTTTTTATATTGAAAAAACGCTATATGAAAAATTGGCTGTTCGGCTGATTTCCCTTGAAGGGCTACTAAAAATGTTCCTCCTGTGTAAGGAAGTACTCCTGAAATTCCGGCAAATTCTGACATTCCGGTTTCTATCCTAAGTATGTTTTTTCTTTGCCTTAACTCTGTGTCCATAGAGTACAAAATTAGGGCAGATTTATCATCTACATCATAAAATTCAACACCTCTACAGAATAGAATCTCACCAGGAACAATATTTGTAAATGTTGGAATTCCAAAAGCAGAACTTCCTAACGTATCAACCATATGGCGAGTACTCGTTTCCCCGAGAATCACGCCATTAGAGGAAATCAATAATTTCTTTGGGACATATCCAGATACGACACCACTCAAAACACCTTCTCCTCCATAAACTTGGACAGTGCCATCTGAAAGCTCGGAGCATTGCTCAAAGCTCGCAAAGAATTTAGCAGAATTATCATTGTGATCATATTGATCTATCGTCCAAATCATAGTTCCCTTGTCGTCAATTTTGCTAAAAGTGCCGCCTCTCCCACTGAATCCTTGCAAAAAGAAGTTGCCATCACGTGAGGGATAAAGGGAAGGAAATGTCATTCCTTCGAGAATAGTATTTATATTTCTTGAGACGACGTTAATGTTGCCATGTGTTGCAAAAATGTAATCGTCAGGAATCGATGGAGTAAGTAAAGATGGGATGCATTTGGAAATTGGAATATTATGAGAGTCTGTTATTTTGTTAATATTGCTTGATGTTTGACCAAAGCAAACAGTTGACAATAGTAAGAGTGCAGGTATAGAAAGTAAGTATTTCATAGCTTATATCTTAATTTAAGGTTGGTAAAATATTTTAAGGACAAGATACGCTTCGGCAACCGGAACGCCATACAATACTACATCCTGGAGGTGGTGTATATGTACCATTACCGGTACAATTTGATGTGCCACTTCCCGGTGAAGATGTTTCACAAACTCTCACTTTGCCTGTACTATTATCATAGCACATCTTACGAGAAAGAATACAGCAGTCATCTGAGTTACAGTCAACTACATATGAGATACCGGGGCATGAAGGAGAAACACCGCCACCGGGTGCACCGACAGCAATATAGTCACGACATTCTGAATAATAGGTAACGACTTCGACTAGTCCCGCAATTGAATTACATCCTACAGAATATGAGCAATCAAAATTACTCGATGGTGGATAATTAGTTCTATGAATAAGAAATCTTTTCTCTCCAAATCTTCTGTCTGCCTGAGCAAGCATATTCTCTACTATTGGCCACAAGTCATTAGAGTTGTTGTTGTTCAATGAGTCAAGATACGGACCAAAAGCACATGAAGAGTCCGGAAATGTCATCTCAAATGTTTTTATTTGAATTTTCACTGGGGTTGGACATAAACGCCATTGGTATCTAAATTTTACATAGCAAGTATCACCATTTAAGACAATTGGTACACTGTCCGTTACTATTGTCCACGCTCCCCAATTGGTACACGCGCTATCTGCGTTACAAGAGTTACTTTGTGCCCGAGAATGTTGAGGGAAACATAAAGCAAATACTAAAGTCAGTAGTAGTATGAGCCCATATGACTCACCTCCTAACTTTTTAATTACGTTGTGGAGAATAGATGAAGTTGGGACTGAGCTACGCGCATGCGCAGAGCTTCTATCTGCAAGAAGGGGGTTTTGCATAAAGCACTCCTATAAAATGAGAGTAAAATAAATCCCATACACACTGTATGGTTTTTTTACATATGTGAAGTTAAGAGCAGAAGCATATAATAAAAACAATAACTTAGACAGTGATGCACAATATTACATAAAATATCAATTATGACCAAATATTTTTATGAAGGAAAATAATGGGCGGTTGAATAGTCCTTCTCGCGTGAGGGTATTTTACCCGTACCTGAGTGCAATTCCTATGTACCTGAGTGCAAAAAATGCCGTCACATGGAGGGCTTGTAGAAAACAAAAAAGGCGGTAAGTGCAATTCTTGGCGGATGCACACTTACTCGCCTTTGTATAAGATCCACTCCTGAGAGTAGTCTATTTATCAACTCGACATACTCGGCATGACAAAGCCGCCGGTCACAGCACCAATACCGGCGCCGACCTTCCAGTCCCATCCGGCGACATAGCTCACAGTGCCGCCGATCAGAGCGCCGAGGATCGTACCGGCAAAATCTATAGCGAGTCCATCCAATCCATTCATTTGAGTTGGTTGCTGTTGGCAACCACAATTTAAGCCGTTCATTCCGGCATTCTGAGCTTGACAGCTCGGGCAATTACACATGATAGTTCTCCGAAAATTGAATAATGATAGTAAGTTAGAGTCTAAATCCGTTCAATATGATTTCTTTCTTCACCGGTCGCTGAGCACGCTTGTCTAAGATTGAAAACTCAATCCCGGTGCGGCCGTCCCGGTGCTTTTTGGCGACTGCTTTCAGGTTCTCCACCATAATCTCTGTATCAACCTTGTACGCCAAATTGCTGAAGGAGCTGTGGTTCTTGCCGTCCTTCGTCGATTGACACACGAACACAAACGATACATTGGGGTAATCGTTCATTAGGTCAACAATTGACTCTTCAGGCACGTTTAACTCGTTGATACTGTCGATGATCACGAATTCAACCTGTGGGTTCTTGGTCAAGAACTCCCGCATACGGGAGTAGTCCATTTTATCATTGAAGAGGATATTCCTGGCATTGATATTCAGCCGGCCGATGGTCTGCCCAATGCGCCCGGAAGCGGTCTTTTCATCCGTCAGGACGACGAGAGTATTACCGGCATTACTGAGATCCTCGGCTACCATCAGAGTCAGTGAAGACTTTCCTGAGCCCTGTCGTCCCCAAATCATCATACGGAAGGGCTTTGCTATTTTTTCCAGGAGAAGCTGAGTGCGATTGAGCTGAAGGAAGTTCGGAGTAATCTCCATGATGGTATTATGGTCGTAAAACCCTAAATCTTGAGGTGTTAGTTCGTTATCTTCGGGTACGTTGCTTGAAATCGGTTTTTCGTCTATTATATTGACCATACCAAGCTCATCACTCAATCCGGATTCACTCACAGAGTACGGCACAAGCTCCTTCTTATCAATCTCTTCCTGGACTGCTTCAGCTGTGTATTGCTTTACCATATAGTGTTTTTTGTTGTTCTTGGATGTTCTTTTAAGGAACATTTCTTTGTTTATACTCCAGTCTTTTCCGATGGTGTACATATAGCTTCTACCATCTTCAGCAATGGTAACATCAAGTATAGCAAGATAGCTGTAGGAGTTTCCTTCGGTATTATGCTTGTAATAGACAGTGTTTTTATGATACTTCGGAGGATCGAGCTCGTCCTCTAGGTCTGCCTCAATCTTGCGAATCTGCCATGGTTGCAGATTGTTCGCTATTCTACCGTCGAATTCTACATCATATTCGTAGCTGTGAATGTTCCCGGATTGATTACGTCCGATCACGACCGGCATCATACTGATAACTTTGCCCGGATCTCCGGTCCGGGCGTTTACCGAGATTATATCCGTCGTTGCAACGACCTCTTCATCGACATTGAAAAGAGCGGCTTGATTGTTCATATACCGTGCATCCTCTTGTTTCACCACGTTCAGAAGTGCATTCCACACATCATACGACTCCCGCCAATTTTTGGCGTCTGAAGTAGTGTAAGTACGACCATAATGTGTACCGTTGTACACTTGATACGTCTTGTCAATATTCTTGGTTAACTGCCATTTACGTATGAATTCATGGTTTGCGTTTGCCCAGTTATCGAGATCTGCCTTGGTTTTGCCTTTGATGACTACCGTATGATTCCTGGAATTACCAAAACGTTCTACAGCGATTGGCAACCTGCTCGGAAGTTCCCAACCTTTGACAAGCTTCTCTTTTTGAGTGTAGAGAGTGTGTTTGTTCGGTGTTTCAGTCGTTTCTTCTACGCTTGTGGCTACTGCTTCAGCTCCACCTGCTTCCATCCGTTCGACGGTCGTAGGATCAATATTGCCAATCTCGCCTTCGACGGCCGCCTTGAGGGTTCTGAATTTGTACCCAATAAGCCGCTTAAGCCATGTTTCGATGGCAATGGAGCGTTTCTTCGGGTCTATGTTGTTCGTCTGAGCAAAGAGGAAATACACACGGCTACGGCTCGCGGAGTTCGCCCTGACCACGCGCCCAATATCTTGCATAACGTTGATAAAGGAAAGGGGAGCGGTCATAATGATGACTGTTCTCGGAGCATTTCCGACCGTATCATCGAGATTCACACCGGTCCCGCCGGAAGTGATTGTACCGATAAGTACCCGGCGTTTACCGGTCTGAAAATCATCCACGTTTTCCAATCGGCGAAAATCCTCGTAGCCGGCAGTTGCCGACACAAGAACACCAACTGCATCCTCACCGTAGAGCTTCGACAAACGATTTTTGAGTATCCGCACAGTACCGAGCTTCGTCGAGTTGTCTTCAGCTCGTGGTTCGTCGCCTTCATCGACATAATTGGTGAAGATGATCACGGAGCGCCCTTCAGCTATTTCGCGCTTGGTAATCTCAATTGCTTCATCAATCTTGTACGCCTCCATGTGCTCTAGGTGTCGTTGCATCTGCTTGAGCTTGTCAATCTTCATTTTTCCATTGTTGTCTATTTTGGTCACGCTGTCGGTGATTGCCTGTAATTCGCCCCGGACGGACTCCGGTACGGTAATATCGACAAACCGGGCAGTCAGATTGGTGTATTGGATTTCACGTCGGATCATACAGCCACGGCGCACGATGAAGGCGAAGAGCTGTGCCATTCTGAAATTGATAATTGCCCGAACTTCATCGTCATCTTGCTTGGAAATTGACCATTTACCTTTTCGGACGATCTTACCTTCGCTGTTTTTCTTCGGCTGAACGTACTCGATCCCCAAGCTTGCCATCTTCATTTCAAAGTCATCATCCCCTTGGAACAATCCTGCTCTCTTCAGATAGAGAATATCGAACGGACGATCGCATGGAGTAGCGGTCGCAAAGAGTACCCTTTCACAGTTGTCGGTGATAATTTTGGCGTAGAATGCTCTCGTTGCATCAATATCATTGTTCTGAAGAAGATTCTTGATCTTGTGAGCTTCATCGAAAATCACAAGAGATGTATTGCCAATCACTTGCACTAATATCTTGCGTATTGCAGCTTCAAATACTTCAATGATTGCCATAAAGTTAAGTCCTGCCTGTTCAGTTTCGGGCATGACTAAACGTTTGTTATCTTTATCAAGATTTTTCATAAGCCCGGCAAACTTGCGTTGGAGGATGAAGGTATCGTCCAGAGCGGCCGCCTGTATCTTTGCTGTCCATTCGTCCTTGAGCTCTTTCTTCTTGATATCCTTCTTCTCGGAAGGAACATAGATCACCTGGCTGACACTATTGAAACGGTTCTGCTCAATATCATCAATGCCTTTTGCATGGATTTTCTTCCAGAATCCTTCATTGAATTTCAAGGCACTCGCTGCGGCTTCTTTTTTCGCTTTAATTTCAGGGGGCACTAAATTTTTTACAAGTGATAACGCTGTGTATTTGAAGATATTAATGCCATCTCGAAGCTTGAAGGTCTTTGCATTGCCAAGGTAAACGGTTGGCAAGTTCTGTTTCATATCCGGGTTCAATACTTTGTTGACTAGATCCATAGGATCAAAGTCCATGAATTCATCATCGAAGAGCTCATCCGGAGTGAGTTTATCGTAGAGTCCACGGTAATTCTCAGGTCTGGGCACGGGATTCTTATCGGACTGCTCGACATATTCCGGAACAGGGAAGTTCAACCTCTTGGCATCCTTCATGAATGAAGTTTTGATTACTCGATCGTCAACGGTGAAGATTACCACCGGCTTGGAATACTTCTGATAGGCATAGGCGGCGATCGTCAACATCTCGGTCGTCTTACCTGTTCCTGTACCATCGGCAAGAAGGAAGCCGTTGCCGGTGTTTGAATGGCAGAGCGCTCTGATCGCAAGATTACAACCAAATTGTTGGTAGTCAAATAGCCCGAGAGGTTGCGGAGATTGGATTTCCGACACATAGTCCGGGATTGAATGTTGAGGGGGGAGCAAGTGCTCCTGTGCGGTTACCACTTTAGGCTTGATAAACTCGGTATCAACGTGCTCTTTGGTGCGGACAGGTACATCGAGCTTTCCTTTTTTTGGTAGATCCTGGTACTTGCTATCCTCGTCAAAGTCCAAGCTATGCGGAGCTGAAGCAACTACAGCCGGAGTTTTGGTCAGTGTGATCATAGCGATATCAATCGTCAGTGTAGTGAATTCCATGTTCCGATTGTACTCCGAAGCCGGGATCACCTCGATACTACCACTGTTTTCTTCCTCGATGAAAAGACGGCGTTCGGTGGCTTCCCGGCTATTGGACAAATAGCTGTTTGCCGGAACGAGAGCCACGAGTACTCCATATGACTTGAGGAGCTTGTAGGCGTGTTGGATATGCACCCAATCCATACCATTTTGGAATGGAGGGTTCATAACGACGCGATCATATTGAACGGCAGGATTGACAATCGGAACGCCTTTTTCTGTCTTGCCGGTAACGCCAAGCGTTAGAAAATCGTCGGCAACGATGTTGTAACCCTTTAATTCTAATATCTTTCTATTATGCTCTCCGAGCTCTGACACGTCGATTCTCAAATCAGGATATTTAGCCCGGATGAGGTCAACAATATTTCCTTTACCGGCTGATGGTTCTAAGACATTTGAGGCGTTACGGAGTTCTGCCTTTGCAAGCATTCGTTCGACAATATCCGGTGGAGTAGGGAAGTAGTCCAGGTTCTTGACCTTATCAAACGACGTATTCTCTAAATGGGCGATATACCGTTGCATCAGCTCATCACTTGGAACGCCGCCCGATTTATCGTAGAGTTCCCGGATCTCGGCAAGTACATCAGGATCTTGCCCACCTTCGGTTTTGAAGTACGTAATTGTCCGGCTTAGGTCGTCACGTTTTTCGGCTAATTTTTTACGTTCGTTTGCTTTACGATCCTTCCAGTCCTTTTTTGTGCCTCCCCAATGTGAAGGAACGGTATCGAGTTCTTCGATTTTCGCTCGGATTTCGGTTAATTGCCCTTCAAGCGCGGCGATCTTTCGATTAATTGCATCCTGTTCAACAATTTCAGCATATTGCTCGAAATTGAATTTTCTACCTTGGGCTTGAATACCGGGCAAATGTCGCTCCACACCAAAATACTCCATGCCTAATTTCATTGCTTCGTTGATCTCTGCAATTTCTTCCGGCAGAAGTAGTGGAACTACATCAAGGTACATCTCAAAAAGCTCTAAGAATGAAGCTTGGTCGCCCGAGAAGTCTGCGAGCCGGTCTGATAATCCTTGTTTGAGTGATAAGCGCTCAATTGCTTGCATAGGGGTAAGTTCTTCGTTGAAAAAACCGCCGTAACTCCTTGATTGATTCGTCGCCTCCTCGCCCATCAGAACGTAGCGCGATAAAAAGTTCTTCCACTTCAGCCAAGAATTTTCGCTGAGCACTCTCCAAATCAACTCCTCTTTTTTGGTCACTTCCGGCCGGTCGAACGATACCTGAGTCAGAAAATCATGCAGATTCATTTTAGAAGCCCGACGAGCTGATTCTAAGCGAACAACGGCAATAATGTCTTTGGTCATATTCCATTCACCGCCGACACGGCGCATTCTCAAAAGCAGGGGGAGAGTTCGGATCAGCTTCTCGGTGAAGCTTCGAGCTGCTTCGATGAGCTCTTTATCGTCCAGGATTACACCAAGCAAGATTCCTTCGACCGTTGTTTTTCCTTCAGATGTGAAAACATCACTCGATTCTAACCATTTCGGAGTGTTCTGAGCTGTGATAATCTCCGCCTGCCGGAAGATTTCCTGAAGCTTTTTGACAACTTTCGGAGTTGAAAGCATCGAAGCAAGGGTATCACCTTCGTATTGCTCGAATAGCCCTCCGATGAGCTCAATATCACGGTCCGTAAGTTGCCGGGCAAAACTCACGGTTTTGGTAGTAATATTAATCTCTTGGGTGAGGTTTTGATTGAGAATATTCGAGTAAAGGGAGCATTCTTTAATGTCCACGTTCACAACCCGGACGAGAACCGGCTTTTTGAAACTATCGTATTGCTCTTGGGTAAATCCGTAGTACCAGCGCTGAACGGAAAGCCGGGTAGAATACTCGCTATCGAACTTCTTATCAGACAAAAGCTTCATCATCATCGTGCGACCATTGCCCCCAAGGACAAAGCCCTGATTGGAGATAATCGGCGCACCATCCGTTGCCGTCGGTGCGTCATTAATCACAAATTTCGAATTGAAGTGATCTGCGCCGGACGTGACTTTGAACTGTTCGCGGTCATCTCGCGTGTAATCGCGCTGTTGGCATTTCAGCGGGTAGCGGCTGTCCGGAGAGAAGTTTTTCGGGTTATGAGATGGAATCAGATCATCTAATTCAACCAATGAGTAAAAGGCATCGATTGAACGCTGAGGCGTTTCAATGGTCGTATTATTCCCACGGATCAACATAAGTGGTGGCACAGGTAATTGTCTGTCAACCTTGAAAAATTTAATTCCGAGTCCAAGAGCTTCATTAAGTTCAATGACTTCTTCACGCGTGAGCAGTGGCACAAGGTCGTTATAGTTATCAATGATTTGGTCGAACTCTTTCCGGTCTTTTGTGAAATCTGCAAGCATAGAATGATCCTTTATTTGTTGGCTCGTGCGGCTGCAGCAGCGGCCACTCGTTCAAGAATAGATTTAATTGAATTGAGTACTTGCGTACTTTGCTTGTCTTGCTCTGTTTGTGGCTCTGAAGCAGGAGGTATATCAGGTAATTTAGATGAACGATTATGTAAGAGTGTGTCAGTGCTTGGCTCCGGGTAATAGTCCGGCGCTTTCTTGTACAAAACAACATCAAGCGGGCGTGGTGTCCAGTAGAAATCCATTTCAACTCTGCCAACATCGTTGAATTCGTCGATACTTGATCTTCCAAATTCAGAAAATTGATAGTCACCGTTAAGTATAGCATAGCCGTAAATAATGCCATCTCCTTCGTATTCTGTGACATACCAATCGCTGTCACCATAGAAGTAATGTGCTTTTACAATCGCTTGTCTTCCGTCTTGGCGTTTCTTAATTGTGGAGATTTGTCGTTCGATGTTGTCAATCACCGGCTGCATTTCCTGAACACCTTCAGCATCTAAACTGCGCAAATACACCTGTTGATGTTTAGGCATCATTTCCTTCAGAAGGGAGCTTAGGGCAATTTTATTTGATTTGGGGGGCTGAACTTTGGGCTGAACGGTCGGAGGTGGAATTACCTTCGTCGGTCTCTCTTCGTCCTTGTCAAAAATCCATTCAGGGTATTCTCTCACCCATTCACGAGCCCATTCCATAAAGTCAGGATAGAGCTTTTTGGGAGCATCGCTTTGATATTCTTTCAGTAATCCGGTCCCAAACTCTGTAGCGTTTTTGAATCGTTGGGGAGAAACTTCGTACTTCTTGGATTTTTTTTCATACGTACGATACATTTCATTAAGCTCGGACTCATTCTTCCGTAGAATTTCTGCATTCGACTCTTCCATCTTTGCGGCGTACTCTCGAATGAATTCAGTATCTTCTTCCGTCCAAAGGGGCTTATCTTCTTTTTTACAGAAGCCCATGGCAAACTCCAATCTCTTATCATTCGAGAATGCTCCCCAATACCATTCTTTGCGACCATTCACTGTTTCAGAATATGCCCGGAAGCCGTGTTTCCCGATCTCGGAGGTGGTGGCTTTGTCCGGCTTTGAGTCAAAGTATATACGAATAGTGTCTCGTCCGCCAACTTTGGAAATTTGTACCCGGCAGTTGTCAGTAATACTTACCGTACTTTGTGGTGCAACTTCTTTCAATTCATTGACTGTTGATGAAATTACCTTTTCTATTTTCTTTACTCCCACTGAGTCACCGGACTGTGCATACTTCACAAGATCTTCTACAGATTCCTCGATCGTGTTTTTCAAAGCTTCAGTACGTACTTCCGGGAGCTTTGTATAGACTTCAGCCGGTGCATTCTCGACAATCTCGGGAAGCTTTTTGGAGGAATTGCACTCCTCCAGTTCCCGTTCTAACCGAGCTATTGTAGCATGACAGTCCGAATCAGAGGCAGAATAACCGGGAGGATCAAAGGCAAGTTTATCAAAGTCATTGTTTTTTGTTGACTTTTTAAGTACAGACTGCTCGATTATAGTGCGTTTATCAGTCTTCTGAAGAGGTGGCTTCTCATCAGCTTTAATCTTTGTTTTTTGTACTACCGGCGGTGGCGGTATGGCTGCCGGGCGCGATGCATGTTTAACATTTTCATAGCTGATTATTTTACCGGTATCAAGCAAAATATCGAATTCAACACCGTCGATACCTGTAATTATCCCTTTGGTGCGTCCGGATGCAACGTAATCACCGATGGTAAAAACAACTCCATCGACGGTTAGCTTTGTAAATCCGCTGTTAAATCTCTTATCCATCGTTATCTCATAATACAGTGATTAAAAAAAAAGCCCAACCCAATCGGGCAGGGCTTTCATTATGCAGTTTATTGATGTTAACTGTTTAGCTTGCCGAGACTTTTTTGCACTTGCCCTTGACTTTATCAAGGTTTTTTTGAGCCTTTGCAAGGCGCGATTCAGCGGCTTTGAGTGCCTTTGGCGGCGGACATGCTTTCTTTTTTTTAGCAAGCTCAACGGCTCTTTTTTCCATGTTGTCCGCTTGTTCGCGGAGTGTTTTTGCGCGATTTCTCGCGGCTTCCGGGGTTTTAGGAAGTTTCTTTCCCATGATAACACCTATAAATATGAGTAATAAAAAATAGAAGAGAGAATTCGTTTTTAGACCGGCCAAAAGTTCATAGGACATTTTTCATTCTTATCGACATCAGCACGTTTTGATTTTTCGAGAGCATAGCACCGGCATAATCTGCAAATTTTCTTTCCGGTGTCTGCGGACTTTGTATTTTCTGAATAGTAATCACATTTTTTGCAGATATCATGACGAGTTTGGCTCGTTGGCGTCTCCGGAAGAAATTGTGCTTGTACAAATTTCGCCGCTCCTTTCACATAGTGCGCCGTGGAATGTTTCGGTATGGTAATCTGAGTAATAGGCATATTATTTCCCAAAAATTAAATGAAGTCCTTCGATGAATGCTGCGCCGAAAAGGCTGTATTTGATTTTGTCCCAGAAGGTTAGTTCCGTCAGGTATGTTTCGGTCCGGGTTACTATTTTTTCTTGCCGTGGAGCATAATTGATGGAGTAATTTATATGATGCTTGAGTTCGTCGCATTCAATTCGCATCGTATCATGTGTTACCGGATGGACTGTATCAGTTGAAAAAGAAACGCGTACATTTTGAGCTGTAAGTACTTTTGTTAATGAATCCCGTTCGGCAATTACCTCCTTCAGCTCAGAACTATCATGTACCGGAACATATATTTTTACCTTGATTTTTATCGAATCACGAATGATGATTGGCGGAGCCGGCGGGAGGTCTTTAAACTCCACATCTTCCTTGACTTTTACCGGTAATGATGGGTGTTGTCTGTCACACCGAGAGAAGAGAGCAACAGCGAGAACTATAATCGCCATACAGAGGAAAGCATATATTTTAAGATTTAGAGTATGCATAGATTCCTCCTCCGATCAGTGAGAGCATGAGTAGCATTTGCCCTGTGGACATTCCGGCGTTCAGTATGCGTTCCTTTTGCCCGCCACTGGAGACCGGCATACTGAAGATATTGTCAACGTTCACAGCGGATGTATTTCCATACTCTTCAATATGAACAAACCAAGCGCCTTTGTTTGCCATGGCTTGGTATGTTCTTGATGAGTTCGAGTTAATTACCGCGATAGCATTTTGGGGACACCCTAGGCATCGCAAGCTGTCACCGGAGTTTCCTTCAACAGTATATAACCCTTTGTTGTCCATCCAAATTGTGATACCTGCATGACCACCTGTTGACGTGGGATACCAAAAAATACTCCCAATTGCTGGAGTGCGATCAACCCGAATACCTACTTTCCGGGCTTTATCGACAATGGCTCTGCTCGATCCCTGAAAGGGGAGTGGGCAATTGACACCTACGCGATCGGCGGCATCATTTACTACTCGTGTCGAGAAAAAAGCACACCAGGGATTACCTATGACCTTAGAATAGTCATTATCAAACAAGTACTGAAAGCACCCAACATTGTCCTCAACGCAATGTTGCTCACGCCACCCTTTGGCATAGCCAAGAGCTGTGAGCATTATTTCGAGTCCATATTCAGTTGTTGTGATCATATTACCAGGTCACCATCGGGATTACTTCAGTCAGCTTTAATTCGCCGTTTTCTTCGGTATAAATAGGGAAGAACTCTATTTGGTAGTGTTCTTTAGTTTCAATGAGATGTTTTGTAAATTGCTCTATATTACTTCTCGTCTGTTCGTTGTCAGGCTCTCGGGATGCAGCTGCCATTGCAACGAACTTTCCTTCTTTGTCAATATGAGGTATAAGAAAACACTTGTACAGCGCCCCGAGTGCGTTTATGCGCTCAATGGCTTCGTTCTCATCTGACAATCTTCGTTCTAAGTGGATCTCTCGTCGTTTTTGCAGTTCCTCGAGGGTAATATTGTATTGTTCAGTCATGGCAACCTCTTTATTCTATAGGTCGCAATGAAATACTTATCTGCGGGTTTACGAGATCAACATGGAGCTGAAAACCGAACTTTTTACAGACAGCGGCAATCTCTTTAGAGCATTCGTCTCTCCGCTGTTGCATTTCGGCTTCGAACTCCTGGACTACTCGTCTTGCCTCCATGATTTGTTCGTCGGTCATTTTAGGCACTTTTGGGGGATCTTCTTTAGCCACTGCGCCTGTGCCTTCAAATTTCTTATTCATTGTCATAATCCACTCCTGATTATTGATTTTGTAAAATGATTAATTATACTCAAATATTTGCCAGTCTTCGGCTTGCATATCAGTTTGAGAAGCGAGCCAACCGTTTACGATTGTGTCGTCAGCTGCTTTCATACAGAGAAAAGCCGTGAAGGTAATCTGTATGTTGTCGGCCGGGTGAATTGGTTGATGCTTCCGTTCATAATAGTCTTTTACACTTTTCGGCAAAGACTTCATACCGAGCACTACTTCTATGTCGAATGTATCAGCACACCGTGAAAACAGAAACATACCTTTACCGTTCCATCCTGCCCGAGTAACCAATTGCCCGTTTTTAAGGGCTTCTAATGCTTTGCCGAAATTCATAATAATTCACTCCTAATTATTTGATATATAAAACTGTTATTTCTTCTTTTTTTGATTGCGGAGAAACGTGAGGATTGTAACAACTGTAACGACAATACTTGTGATGATCGCAAATACCTTTTGTATATCATCGAGCGTAATCGTCCGGGTAAAAGCAAGTATATTGTTAAAGGCAACGAATGCCCATGCGCAAAGTAAACCAATCATACCGAAAGCGGGATTGTGAGAGTAGTTATTATTATCCATTATCATCTCCAACTAACGGAAGTACAAAGTTTTCGTCAGGCTCAAATATTGGTGCTACTTGAGGAGCCACATAATCTAAATCAACGACAGAATAATCTGATCGTGTGATTCCCATCGCGCTGTAGATCACGCTATAAATACTCTCATCATCATTCGTCCAGGCTGCGTAATCATCATTTGTCAGCTGATAGGACCGTGAACCAACTGGGCGTTTATTTGCATCAAACAACGTGACATGTGACAGATACAATTCTTCCAGGCCATTCGATTGAATCACCGGCAGACCTGCGTATTCAGCAGATTGAACATAAGGAGCAACATTCGTTGCAATTGAAATAGGAGCAATAGGATAAACTTTTTTCATAGCGGTTAGCTTAATTTAAATGCACCGTTTCCGGTAGAACTTGCAGTGGATAAATACAAAGCATTGTTAAATGAAATCACCCCAAACCCGGATAATCCTTGTCCGATGGAGCATTCACATACCCAAACCGGCGCTGTAATGTCAGCACACGACCATATTGTACCGGCGCTATCAGATGACAAAAGATAGTACCGTGAATTAAAATAGGTAACAGCTTGTACTGTTGAAAGGTTGGGGCCGCGAACTACAGTCCACGCAGTATTTACCGATGGTGTCGAATATATATATCCAAACGAATCAAATGCTATAAACAATCCATTTTGGAATATTACCCCAGCACAGTTGTTGTTAAGTGGATTACCCGCCGACCATGTTGCACCGTTGTCCGTTGATTTTCGTGTAGTTGTCGATGAGCTCATTGTAGATAGCCATTCAGTCGAGCTGCTTGTGTCTCCATTATTTGCGAGTCCATTTGCCCCGAGCGACGTACCGGTAATTGCTACTGCCGACCAAGTTGCGCCGTTGTCCGTAGAAATTGCACCTTGTCCACCGGTAGTATTAGAAGGAGCGCAACACCAAACAGTCGATGAGCCATTCGCTCCTCCTGACTTAATATGTCGCCATGAGAGAGATGATGGGGCAGTAATGTTACTCCATGTAGCGCCATTGTCCGTTGAGCGTCGCCATGTGGTTGTTGTACCCGTCAGAACCACTACTCCAGTAGTATTTGCTGCTATGCCGGTCGCAGTGGATAAACCATGTGCAACTGTTGCGTACATTGTTCCATTATAAGTAATTACATTCGTGAGTCCATTTAGTGCAATGTAGCTTGTGCTTGTTTTGCAGATAAAACTATTCTTATCGCCGGACGCACTGCCTCCGGCATCAATAACACTATACGGAATACTTATAGTGAGTCCCCATGACAAATTACCCGAAGCGTCACTCCTAAGAGGGGAGGCAGAACCACCGGCAACAGCACTTGGCAATGTAAAATCATAACTTGTAACCGTAGATGGTGTTTTTAATGTCACTGCACCGGAAGTTGATGCCGAGAGTTTGATCGCTGATTTGAAATCTGTAGTGCCGCCGATCCGCCCGACTGTTATCGTTCCGGCTGATGCTCCGGTTCCAAGGTTGGTGTCTGCTGTCCCCGAGGCATTGATATTTGTCGTACCAACAATTCCCATTGTGGTAAAGTTTGTGCCGTCGGAGGTCACATTGGAGGGTAATCCACCTGAAGCCGATTGCCACGACGGTACGCCGCCGCTAACGGTGAGCACCTTACCATCGGAACCAATTGGCAGGCGCGCTAAATCATACGTCGCTGTGTTCGCCAAGTACCACATATCACCAACACCGCCGGGCGTACCTCCGGTAAATTGAATGCGCGGGTCAAACTGCGTTGAGCTGTAGATTTGCGCGTTTGTCGAAAAAACAGCATGACCAGTACCGGTTGTATTGCCGGTGAGGACACTACGAAGCTGAGCTGCGGTAGTATTTGCAAATTGAGAGAGTGGATTTGCCGTAAGAGCATCGCCAACTGTTCCCCAAGCAGGAAGACCGCTCACAACTTTTAAACCTTGACCACTAGTTCCAATCGGGAGTCGAACTAATGCTCCATCGGAGCCGGAGTAATACATGTCGGCAGAGCCATTGCTACCAACTTGAATAAGTGGCGAAATAATAGCTTTATTTGTCAGTACTTCCGCACCGTCAAGCGTAGCCAATGTGCCGGAATTTGGCAGAGTAATATTCGTAGTCCCGGTCGTTGTAAGAGTAAGAACATGGCCTCCGGATGTCGCGAATATGGAATTATCAGCAAGTGCAATGGTTGCGCCTGTTGATGGAGCTGAGAAAGTGTATTTATTGAGCTTGCCGCCTATATTGACATTTGATGTATTTGTAGAACCCGAAGTACCAATATTAATGGTCGTACTATTTGTTCCTGTAGCAGTGCCAATATTAATGGTCGATGCATTGTTTCCACTTGTCGATGCTCCAAGGTTTAGTGTACCTGTGAATATTGTATTATCAAAACCAAGATTTGTTCTAGCCGTTGTTGGACTTGATAGCTCCGTCAAGTTGTTTGTACTTGAAAGCAATGTGCCGGAAGTTGGCAGAGTTAATGAAGTTATGCCGGTGGTGGTAAGAGTTAGTGAGTGAGAACCGGCTTTAATCAAAGATGAATTATTTGCAAGTGTCAGTGTCGCACCGGTCGAAGGTGCAGTGATTGTAACTTTGTTTATAGTTGTAGCCGTAGCAACGCCGAGTACGGGAGTTACAAGAGTAGGCGTATTAGCAAACACCAATGCGCCGGATCCGGTCTCGTCTGAAATTACTCCTGCAAGTTGGGCGCTTGTCGTTGGTGCAAATTGGGCGAGTGTATTGGTTGTCAGTGCATCACCGCCTGTGACAATAGTTTGCCACGTTCCATCACCACGCAAGAACTTTGCGGCAATGGATGATCCTGTTCCAAGCCGTGCCGGATTGAACACGCCCGAAATAACCATTTCAGCGGTAATCGGAAAACCGGGATATGTTACAACATCAGTACTCATGCTTTCTACCTATAAACCCACTAAGATTCATTCTTCCAAGTGGATAGTTAATATTACGATTACGAATAAAATTCCCACCGCCTTCTCGTTGATCGCCTACGACTCCGGAAGGAGTGTTGAACTCTACTGTTTCAATCCATCCGGCTTTCTTTACTTTTGTGATCCTGGCTGCATGACCATTTACTTTCCGAGAGAACTTCCAAAAGATTAAGTCTTTGGGCTGAGGTATTGGCGTTGTCTTCACTCCGTTTTGAGCTGCAGTATTAAAAGCCGCCGCAGCGAGAGCTGTCCGTAGGAGCGATACGGTCTCCCGTAATTGAGCGGCGGCTACATAAAATCCCCAATATTGTCCTGCATAGCAATAGGGGTAACGACCTTTCAAACCAACACAGTTCAAGTACTTCTCGACATGTTTGCCATCGTTATTGCCGGTGAGCTCAACGAGTCCAACTTGAGAGAGTACACTATCAAAAGAAGCATTCCATAACTTTTCGGAACATGTGATTTCATATCGTCGAGCTTGTGCTTTACCTAAATTGGGTGAACTGAACGCCTGCGACCACCAAACCAATAAGCAAGCAAGTACCAAGGTAAATTTTTGCGATTGCATCGGTATTCCTTTCTTGAATAAAATCTACACTTGTATAGGCGTACACTGCTATTCCTGAAAGAATTATAGCTGTACAAGCATAAACAAAACATGTGGCAAGGGTTCTGAGTGTTTCTCGTTCAAAACCTATAAAGATCAGAGCCACTACAAAAAGCAAAACGACAAACCAATGTCGCAGAATCCAATTTATCATAGCTTTACTCCCAAGTATGTTTTAACTGCATTTTCAATTTTTGTTCTGAATTCGTTCTGCATTTCCAGTGACATGCGATTGAAATCGACATAATTGATACTATCAATCACTTCGGCAGGTGCATGAGTGAAAAATGATCTCGTGTAAAAAGTAGCGCCGGTTTTTTGAGGCAAGTCATTGCAATTTGAATTGACAAGCTCTTTGATTGTCTTCTTCAATATGAAATTGAGATCATTCCAATTGATTTTTTCGAGGACATTTTTCAGCCATACGGGTACATCTGTTGCGAGTCCTTGATTCATTATGCTTCCACTCCTTCCCGTTCCGGCATTGGTAACGGTCGCGGTCGTGGAGGCGGCTGACTCACTCCGTTGTTAGTGTGTTGCACAGATTGATGATGCACACCATTGAGATTTTGCCCCTGATGAATTGGTGGCTGAGCTGTAGGAGCACCGGCAGTTGGTCCTACTTTATCACTTAACCATTGAGTGAGCGCTTGAACACCCATAGGTATCAATTTTTCAATAATGCCATCACCTAATCCGGAAAGTCCTGTTCCTTCAGCTGTGGCTTTATCAATTTTACGCTGTACTCTGTCTTGTTCGTCGCGCTGATGGATCAGAAAATCAAATTTATCTTTAGCTAACGTTAGATTTTTGGTGAAATTAGCGGCATCTGCTTTGAGTTTTTCAGTGAGCTCGTATATCTGTTTTTTTGCATCAAGTAGTTCATTCTGAATCGTGAAGTACTCTCCTTGCATTCTGTCGCGTTCTCCTTCAAGCTTCCCAATTTGAGTATGGAGCACCATAAGTACTTCATCGTTCATTTCTTTCAAGCGATCAAGTTCTTTAAGGTGTCTGTCGTTGATTGAGTTGAGAAGGGCTTCTTGCTTTTGATCGTAAGCATCAAGCTGAGACTGAAGACTTTTAATGTGCATTTCGTAATTGTCTTGCATACGTTTTGCAAGCACTGGGTTCTCTGAACTCTGAAAGCTTCCGTAAATAGGCGTTTGCATAGATTGTTCGTACTGCGATTGAGCGACGTGACCATCATTCAATCCAGGTTTACGGACCGTATGTATTTTCACTTTCACCGGTGGTGGCTCCGGGCTGAACTGGCCAAAAAAAACATCAAAACCATTGTCTGTCAGTTCATAAACAACATAGTTTTTACCTGGTCTTAATGCTATCTTTGGTTCACGATTCTTGGTTAAGTCCATGATCGTGAATATTTTCATTTTCCGTAGATTGCTCCCGTGGATCGTCATCGAGCTACCGTTGACATAGACCGGCTTTTGCCGTGTCGAAGTCGAAGTCGGTATTCCTATTACATAGGTTTTGAATTCAGAGAATTCTTTGTGTTTTTGTTCTTCCATTACGTCCACTCCTGACGAATAAAAGTTCTTGAATTGCCGGATGTGTTAGCGGCAACAACATCATAACCGACAGCAGTATTTAGCGCCGCATAGTCCGTTCTTTGTACTGTACTAAGAACACTGTTTGCATAATTTTCACCTGAAGCAAAGCCCTTAGTGTTCGATTTGTTTGCTTGATATGAGCCCCGATTATACGCATGTATTGCTTTCCTCCAGTTCCCACCGTAGCGTTTAAACTGCCGAGCAAGTTCGTATTGTCCTAAAAAAATCGCGTATTCAGGATTGTAGATTTTGTTCGGATTGTGTGGCAGTTTGAGATATTTCGTTTCGAGCTCTTTTTGCGTTCCGAGAAGCATCTGCATCATTCCACGTGCTGATGAACCGCCTGTATTCTTTGCTTTCTCATTCAGAGATCGGTTTTCAATCTTATTGACTGCAAAAGCATAGCGAGCGAGCTCACCCGAAGCTACTGGGAGTAATTTTGCTACCTCAGAAGCTTGTTGGACATGAATTTTGTATGCAGCTGTTTCTGTCATAGAGGTTACTTTACACCCATAAATTCTATATAGCAGTGAATAGGATATCTCTGCACTTTCATTTCGTTGGCTACTGTATCTTCAACGAGTTGCCCACAGCCGGCGTACACTCGAATTGCTTCATCAAGATTAGCAACACGTCCCATGAATATTGCCACTGGTGGAATGTATTCGTAGGGAAGCATCGGGCCGATGGATAAATCGCCACGGTTGTTTTTCTGTTCTCCAAAATTCGAACTACTTAAGGTATCAAACACATCATCTCCACCATTCACCGATAAGCTCGGCCGGAAGAAATTTGGTTGCCATGGTGGAAGTCCTGAGAACCGAAACCGTGACTGAGCATAAGCGTCGTTTAATGAGGTCAGAGAGCTTTGGATTTCGGTATCAATCTGAGCATCCTGAGCGGCTTCTCCTGTCAGGGTAGAATCAAGCGGATAGAATTTGATTTTCGTTAAGTAGATTTTTCTATAGAGTGCAAATTTGCTGAGATTAGTCACCGGACGAAGGCGAGTAGAATACGGCGACACGATGAGATCTCTTGTACCCATCGTTGTAGCAGATTGTCCGCAGTTAATGAGCTCCAAACGACCACCATCGATGCTATCATCAATGTGCTCATTAGATTGAGTATTATTCGTTTCTGTGCTCGACATGAATATCGCGAAGAGGGGAGAATATGTTTCCCACATTTGCTCAACCTCTTTCGGACCTCCTACGATTACCGGATCTCCAAGCATGTTTTACCCTTTTTTAACCAGATGTAACACAAGTCTTACTTTTATAGGGAACGTGTTGTTGGTCGTGCCGCCGGTCACTTGAGTATGCTTTGCCTTCAGTGAAAGCTCTTTCGAAGCCGGTAGTTCGTACGGTCTAAACTTTGGGTTTTCCAAAAGTGTTTTCAGTGCCATGAGTGGGAAACGAGCTTCTGCGGTTGTCGCTACCGGATCGCCTCCAATCAACCATTCTAACGTGATATCATCGTGCGGCGCATCAGCGAGCACAGCTCCATCCGGGTCGTAACAGCTTACCGTTCCGTCGATGATCTCGTAAGTATCACCGTCTTGCCATTTTACTCCATTTCCAGATGTATTCGCGCTTGCAATTGTATCTTCAAGAATCAAAAATTTTGATTTCATTGTAAGTCTTTCTTTTTACTATGAAATAAACGGGGGAGTGGTTGAGTGCTACTCCCCCTGATGAGTTGTTTGTCTAACGTTGGTTAGACGTTAGCTGCTTCACTCCAACCAAATGCTTGAAGGAACATCGTATAGATGTTACTTGCGCTGATGTTTGGATAGTGACCGGTTGTTCCCGCTGAATCTGCACCCGTTTTCAAACCCGGAGGTGGAACGAAATAGACTTTGAGGTTCTTACCGGCCGGAACAAAAATTGGGTCCGGCAGTTCAAAACCAATGTCGAAGTTATCTTTCGTGATGAGGGTGTAAACACCTGCACCATTTCCAACAGAATACTGAGGGAGGAAGTTTTTGATATTGATTTCAAAAACAGTATTATCACCTACCTCACCTTTGATCATCGTACCAGTTTGTAAGTAATGATACGCTGATCCCGCGATAGCACCCGCGATAGTAGTTTCATAATCAACCATCAATTCCGGATCAATGCGAATATGAGTGATGGTTACATTCTCACCTTGGAACCCATTCGGCCATGTGCGTGTACCAGTAAACTTCTCAGTAAGGTCGCTCTGGGTTTTGGGATCGAAAAAAGTCTTAGCATCAAGTGGTTTGGCAGCCAGCCAGTACACCATGCTACCGGCGACTACCGGTTTTGTTCCGAGGTTGCCAACATTTCTTTTGCCTGATGCTTCAAGGCGAGCTTTTGCAGCCAGTGCAAGAATTTCGTCTTCCGTGAGGAGTTGTTCTAAACGTGACATTGTAATAATCTCCGAAAAAAAATAAATAAATTTGAGTTTGTTTTTTCATTTAATGGCTTATCCTAAAAGGATTAAGCGTATGAGGGTTTACCCCATGCTCTCGACTTGCGCCGGTCAGTTTGTTTCCAGGATAATCCGGCAGGGATTGAGCTTGAAGCATTTGGAATAAAGTCATCTACCGTCGTGCCGCTGATACCTTCAGATGGTACGCTATGAGCTTGTGCTTCGATTTCGCGAGGATTATAGGTAGCAAACCTTTCCTTGCCAATATCGATGTATTGAACTCCACTCAATCCTTGAACGGCTATGCCTGGTACCGTACTAGTAGATTGTTGCGTCGTATCTCCCTGTTCAAAGGTTGTAGGAGTCTGTTCCAATGTCCAAATTGGTTTGGAGAACATTTGAACGACAAATCTCTGCCCCTTAGAATACATGAGATGTGTTCCGGCAATACCGATCGCTGCGTGAACCATTCCGGGAATGTTGAACAGCTTGCCAAGACCATAAGGAACAATGAAACCTACAAACATTGCGAGCCATCCCTGGAGGCCGAGCAATGTAGGAACGAGAGTATATAAAAGCGGCGCACCGAGCGCAGTTGCGTCATCTATGAGTGCATCTTTACCGAAGCCGGTCTTGATGTTTGCTCTGATGTTATAAGAAAATTTAGCCATCGTTTTTCCCTTCGGAAAAAATTGATAAAAAGTAATTGTATTGTTTAATTTTCAATGTGTTAGCGTGTTTTGGTCAATGCTTTCACGATTAGACCCCCGATAATAGCACCACCAAGACCGACAACCACAAAACCCAGAACATTGTCACTACCGCGTTGGCAATCTGTAGTTGGCTGAGTATAGTACACCGGAGGATTATCATAAATGATTGGATCCGTTGGAACTGAAGAGTCATTACTTAAGCCCGACAGAGACACTAAGTTCCCTCCCGGACCGACAGCATACCCTGAATTAACAACGGATGTTGTTCCGGAAGTACCACATGCAGCGTAACATTTTTGCAGCTCATTCTGCGACAACCGTTGACTGTTGCACCCAGCAACACACTTGCCCCAAGCTGAGTCTGCCGTTCTCGCTCCCGATGAGTTGACAGGATTTGAAGTCAATCCGGTGAACGTTATGTTTTGCTGATACTTTCCGTTTGAAGGCGACGAAAATGTAAAATCAGCAAGTGATTGTGATTGATGGGAATTACATCTGCTCATGCATTTATTCCATTCTTTTTCAGGCAAACCTGAGCAACTGTCAAAGCACTTCTTTTGTTTACTCGAAAAAATAGGAGCTACGTATCCTAACCCATTAATACCTTGTGCATTAAGTGCCGCTAAATCAGCAGCACAAAGTGGTCTCGGAGCGCTGTTATCAGTAGGTTCACAAATCACAACTTCGCTCGTCATATTCACCGGAATATCACCTGAACTTGTTTGTTCTTTGCTTGCATACCAGGTCTCGATCACTGTTTCTTCGTGACAGTTGTTGCAAGGACATTCAGACTGCGATGGTGGAGGAGCGGAGGTCGTTGTGGCAGTGGTCGGAACGATTTCCTGTAACTTTGGATAAGACAATCCAATATCAACCCATACACGTCCGGACGAATACTCGTTGTAAACCGGATAACTTGAGTAGTTACCTACACTTCCGGAAGAAGTGATATCAAGTACCCGGCTTTGAACTCCGGGATCAGCTTGAATGTCAAGAAAATTCTGTACTGCGGCATAAGGTAATGCGGGATTGAAGTTATCTCTTAAGCCATTCAATCCGTACAAGCTTACTCCTTGCCGACGCGGCGCTATTAAGGTTATCATTTCTTCACCTTTAACTAAAATTTGATGTATAATTTTTTATCTTTGTTGACAATCAACAACCGGGGCAGTAGATCCGCAAACTATCTTCTTGCGAACCATTTGCACCGGTACGTCAGTACTATGCACTCGCTCTCGGTGTAGGTATCGAACCTGCGGTTCGAACTTTCGGACACAGTTTACCACCGGCGGACAAGAAGAGCATTCTTGAGCTGATGGGGTAGTTGAAGAAGTATGTCCAAAAAAATATCCCGGATAAATCATGTTTTTTTGAGTTCCTATTACTGTGCACAATCGACTTTTGGTATAGTTGAATCCGTTGAACAAGTAATTTTCTTGCGGCTAACTTTTATCTCAACATCGGTCGGCGATGTTCGAGTTGGTCGAGCGTAGTAAACTGTTCTTGTTTGTACTGTTCTACAACTCGTAGGGCAGGGAAAACACTTGTTTTTACATGGAACTACCTCATATCCTATGACATAGTTTAAAGAGTTATAGCGATCGATCAGAATAAAACGTCTGCCATCGAGCAACTCAAAAACCCGTGCACCATCAGAATTCCCAACGTGACCAACAGTGTCAAAACTTCGTATTGCAGCTCTGTCAATCCTGAGTGCCCCATAGATCTCTTCGCCATTTTCTACGATGATCTTCCCTGATGAGATTGGCTCGTAATATCCGGGATCGCACTTGTCCGGGGATGGAAGAGAACCAAGCCCTGTAGGCAGGTTGTGAATGCTTGTAAACATTATTATTTACATTCTGTTGGAGTAATTACCTGAACATGAATTGCATCCACTGAGTCCATTTAAGCCGGATTGATCACAGGCAATTTTGGGCACACCGGAAACATCTTCGCATTTCACGATTTTCCGAGCAACTTTAATTGCCACATCACTCGGTGAGGATCTTGTAGGCCGGGCATAATACACGAGTTTTCGCGTTTCCGTCCGACAGCCGGTCGGGCATGGAGCACAACTTGCTCCACCTGCGGGGGGATTTCCGGAAACTCCGCCAAAAGCACCACCAAGTGGAGGTGGAACGAATCCAAGACTACGACTACGATACTGCCGGCCACGACGACCGTAGGTGTCACTGTCAGAATCTTTGTATAATTGGGTAATCATTGTAACCTCAAATGTAAATTTTCAATAGTTTTTAATCATTGTAATGGAATAACTTATCGCCATGCAGGGTATAAGTACTCTTTACCTTCACAGCCGGTAACAGGTATCGAAACAATTCGTTCGGTATAGGTGTTTTTCACGACCGGTACTTCAACCTGTTTAATGACTTTAACCGGAACTTGCCTGACCACAGGATACGGTATTCGTTGTACAACATTCCGATAAACGGGAACCCGTTGAACGACCGGCACACGTACTACTCTTTCTCTTTGAACGCCAATTCGTGGGGCTCCGGGTAGTACAGCGTACGGCTGTCGAACCCCTTGCCGAGACATATTGGTATTTCTACTATTCGTGTCTTGGCTGTTGGTAATATTGATTGAAATTGGATTGGGCTGTGGGCAACATTGACCATTTGCATCCACCGTATTCTGTTCATACGGTGGAGTTGTTTGTGGAGGAACTTGCGCCAATGGTGGCGGTGTGTCCTGTGGTGGTACGAGTTGCCCATCTTTATATAAGCAATATCCACTCAACCCATGTAATCTTGACTTTCTCACGTCACGTATCACGTTACCCCCATGCCCGAGTGTACGTCGCGGGTACAGCGATCGTTGGTTGCGATAAAATACCTGTACTTGCGGCATCAGCGACAACATTTACTCCGACTTCATCAGCGATGCGTTGCGCCCATTCATGCCGTTTTTCAACAGGAATTGTGATGGGTAAAACAAAACGCTTTCCACCATTTTCCAGGAGGGTGTTCGCGTTTTCTTTCAATCCACGGAGGGTTAAATCATCAAATGTATCTGAACCCACAACCTGCCCAAGGGCTAGCTGCACGGCTCCTTTGTGTAAGTCAGGATGAGCTATATCATTCGTTTCATTCACAACGGTTTGCATCAAATCGGAAACACCTGGAATTGCCGATGTAAGAGTATCTGAAGTAGTAGCTGAAAGGAGGTTTTGTAGTACAGGCACTTTCGTCATTGTTCCGGCATCTATCACATTGTTAAGTATAGATCCCGAGCGATTGGCTGCCGCTAATGAGCGAATAGTGTCGAAATGGATCATTGTTTGTACTTTACCGGTGAGCTCTTGGTAACCGAGAGTCGATTTCTCAATCAAGTTGGAAATGTCACCTCCAAGTAAGCTCCGAGCAGCGCCTTGGAAATTTCCTTGTACTCCAAGTTCCTGCATTGCCTCAAGGTAATTTCCGGTGTCAATTTTACCGTAAATGGATTTTGCCGGTTGAATGAGTGAGCGATATTGAGCCGGTACGATTAATTGTGCGGCGTCCCCAAGTACATCAAGTGTGAATTTCCCTTCGGTCGCAATAATGTGAAGAGATTGAGAAAGGAGATCGAATACGTCTCCGGGAATTCCAATCATACCGGCAAATGGCTTTGCGACGGCAAGAATAAAATTCAAAGCTTTCGAAAGAATACTACCGATGGTGACCGGCTCTCCTGAGCTGAGAATTACGATTGGTCGATCAAACTTTTTGCCGGTCGCTTCAATTTGCTCTAAAAGGGAAGGGAAGTTGTTGTACCTTTGTAGAGTGAGTCCGGGAATACCATCTATTTGTGAGGTTTCGGCTTCAGACCAACCGGCATATTCGCCAAATCGTTGATCTATACCGGCGATCATAAAGGCATTGGCTTCGAAGGCGCCGCCTGAACCCATGTTCCGTGGTATTCTAAAAACATAAGGATCTTTACCGAGCAAATCTTTACCCCAAATCATTCCCCAAGCAGAACGGCTTTCAGTTGCTATACATATAGTATTACCATTCTCGTCGGTGAACATTCCATATCCGGAATGTGCTCCTGCGTTCGGAACACCTATTGCAGCCCCATAGAGCAGTTCAGGAGTAATACCTACATCTTTAAACTCTCCTGATGCACCGGCTCCTGCTATGTCAGCAGCCACTGACAAATTCCGTATAGCAGACCAATGGAGTGCTTTTGATGAGGCGTATATTTTAGGAGTATCGTTCATGCTATTTTGTAAATTTTCGTTCTGATCACCGGCTGTTTTTCGTTTCCGAAGCCGGATGCTTCCATTACTGGATCTAAAGGAATAACGACATCCAAGCTTGGAATAAGCGCCATCGCATATACATGAGTAAATTCATTGAGTCCGGTCGTATCCGGCTTCCAGGCTATTACTTTGGCATATAAGTTCCTGAAGCCGAGGGCTATGAGTATCGAGATTACTGAGGTCGTCATACAGTCGCAGTCACCTTTCCGGCGCCATGTAAGAGCGTGTCGTGGGGATACTACCACTTCATTCTTACCGTCAGGTACATAGGTAATTGTATCTACTACAAAGAAATAAGCTGCTTTTATTTGCTCGAAATCTGTACTGTACTTGCTTTTGATCTCATTTGCGATTTTCAAGATTGCATTTGATGTAGAATCTGCCCAGCTGTATCTCTTCATAAGCTCTACTGTAGTGTCAACATCAATGTCGCCTCCAACCATATCGCCGCAGTCTTCAATCTGTGCTCCATTATCAAGTGTTCCAACTACTTTACAGTTCATTATGATTGTGAAGTTTGAGGTTGTCGGATCAAATACACGATACCACCGATAAAAAGAGCAGTCAGTATCCCGTACGCAATTGACTTTGTTTTCATACCTACGACTATACCAACACCGGCTCCGGCCACAGCAACAGGTATGTATGCTGTGATTTTTTCGTTCACTCCCTGAGTGCAAATCTGCGTCAGTACACTTTCAGGCATCTGCTTGATAAGCTGAACGGCATTGCCTTCAGGTAGCTTTTTTAGGGTGTTTAAGAGTTCTTGGGTAGCTATATCTCCGACATCTACTACACCTACTTTGTCATTTAAACCTATTAATTTCATAATATTAACGCATAATAAAATAAATTAATAATAATGCTCCTGCTCCTCCGGCAACATAAAGTAATGTATCGTTAGAATTAGTTTGTGTTTGTGCAGGCGGTTCATAAACGGGTGTACTACTTGTATCTTCCTTAACTTTTGTTGAAGTAGATCCGGTTGTTATCTTTTTTGTTGTGGTCTTTGTGGCAGTTGTTGGTCCGTTCGTTGCAACTGTAGAACCAGATGTTGTAACTCCACTGGTACGAAAATAATTGTATGGGTCTAAGTACTTGTTGTCTAAATGGTATACATTTTTACTGTTAGTGATATAGTAAAGATGGTTCAAGATTTCTTTTACCTTCCATGCATCTTCTTTTGTCGCAGCTACTACAGTATCTATAATAGATTGTGTTGATGGAGTATATTTTTTAATCTGACCATTGGCAGCTCGATCCCAATACGCATTTAACACACAAGAGACGTAGCGTTCTTGGAAACAATTCGGATCTACATCACAATCTCCGCCAATACCTGCTTCTGCTCGATTATACTGAATTCTGTTGGTGATTAACTCAACAAGTGACTTATATTCAGCCCCAAATTTGAGCGCTAAATTAGATTGTGTCCAGTTTTTTTCGCACCACGGATTTATGACAGGATCATTAAGTGAATTACCTGGTCGATGTGTGATATACCGAATCATAGTTTCTTGGAATTAATGGATGAAATTATTGGCCATAAAAAATATATACCTACCCCTAACGCGCCGGCAATCAGCAACCATTTGCCTGCTGTTAAAATTCCATCAAATGTTCCAGTAACCGCTTCACCGGCCGCATCGACTCCAGAGCCAATGTCTTTCGGCTTCTGGATCTTGTCTTTGTTTTGATTGTATTGAAGAGGGGAGATGTATTGGTAGCTAATGCGATCGGAGGTGTTGGAATAGGTAGCCCAATATAGATGCTCAAGAACTTCTTTAACTCGAAAGTATACTTGACCGGTGACTCGTGTAACATGGGTAATAATAGTTTCCGTTTCGGAAGCAATACGAGCTTGGGTCTTGTTTGTCTTATATAGATTGGCAGGATCATACTCTGGTATGGTTTGCGCCATGACTTCATTATAGTATGCATTCATGATACATGCTACTTGTGAAAGTTCAGCACAATTCGAATCAAGTCCGGTGATAATCGGCCAACAGTTGTTGTATAATCCGTATTCACCACCAACACGATTATAATTGATTCTCTTCAGAACTGTTTTGGCGGCAAGTTCATAATCACCCTGAAAAAGAGTCCAGAGAAAATACTGAGAAATAGGGTATGATGAAGTACAGGGATTATCTCCGTCTTTGAGTTGAGCACCAGGGCTACGCTGTTTTTTTACCGGTATCGACATAGGTTTCGCGGTACCGTCGCGAAGAGAGCGGGTAATGGATACATTTTTACCTGGTATTAGTATATGAGTAATCACATGAGTTAGGGGTAACTGTAGAACTTCGTGGTGCAAAGTTCTTTGTAATCCTCATCGGTACAAAGCGAAAAATATGTGTTACGGTAAATTTTGGGTGTAATTTATTGGTAGGATTTAAGTTAACAAAATATGTGTTACGGTAATTTTTCCGGTGTTTTTCAGGTGGTGCGTTTCTTCGATTTCTTGAGTTGGCTTTTTACTTTCATCAACAGCCGGTAGTTTCTCATATAGATTTTACGATTATCTCGCCGTTGGGCGAGTATGCGCTCACGGTTTTGGTCGTAGTAACGTTTATTCTCAGCCGCACGGTCTTCAGGTGATAAATTATCAGGCATAATACACAATTAAAATATCAATAAATGGTGTAATTATGGTGCAATATACAAATTTGGTGAAAAACAGAAAATGATAAATTTTCTGTAAGTTTTTAATTTGTAATATATTTCACATGTTCATATGGAGGTTGTAAATAAAAAAAGCCGCTTTCGTGATGAAAGCGGCTTTTCTATTTCTGGAAGCGGGGGAGGGTTAGCGTCTGTTGTATCCGCCGCCGCCGCGTCTGTCATCGCGTCGATCACCGCCGCGACGGTCATCACGACGATCATCATCGCGTCTTGGCTCACGTGGACGCTCACGTTCGACATATCCTTCGGGTTTTTCGAGTAATGCTTTCCGGCTCAGGCGGAATTTACCGTCGGGCTGAATTTCAATTAATTTCACTTCAATTTGCTGTCCATTTTTGAGGATGTCGCCGACATTTTCAAAATAGTCATAACTGATTTGCGAAATATGGAGCAAGCCCTTGGTTTTCGGCATGAATTCACAAATTGCGCCGAGACCTTCGCGTACTTCTTTCACTGTAGCTGTATAGACCATACCGACTTCCGGCGGACGGACAATCGAGAGAATACGCTCGACCGCTTTTGCCGATGCTTCGCCATTCGTTGAAGCTACGACGACCGTACCGTCATCCTGAATATTAATTTCCACACCGAATTCCAGGCACATTGCGCGGATAACCGAACCTCCGGTGCCGATAACGGCGCCGATAGCATCGACCGGAATTTGAATCGTCGTCAGGCGTGGTGCGTATGGTGAAAGCTCAGAGCGTACGCCGCTGAGGCCTTCGTTCATCTTAGAAAGGATATGCAGGCGGCCATCGCGGGCTTGGAGGAGAGCATTCCGGAGAATATCTTTCGAAAGTCCACCGATTTTGATATCCATTTGGCAGGCGGTGATACCGTCAGCCGTACCGGCTACTTTGAAGTCCATGTCACCAAGGAAGTCTTCATCGCCGAGAATATCACTGAGAATTGCCACTTCATCGCCTTCTTTAATAAGACCCATTGCGATACCGGATACTGCTTTTTTCAGCGGCACACCGGCATCCCACATCGCCAAGCTGCTTGCGCAAACCGTTGCCATGGAAGATGATCCATTCGATTCTAAGATATCGGAAACAATACGAATGACATACGGGAATTCCGCTTCGGTCGGAGCCATTACTTTTACGGCACGTTCTGCGAGATTACCGTGCCCTGTTTCACGTCTGCTCGTACCGGTCATTCTTCCGACTTCACCGGTGCTGTACGGAGGGAAATTATAATGAAGCATAAACCGGCGGAAATATGTCGGGAGCATGCCGTCGATAATCTGTTCATCGTCCTTGGTACCGAGTGTCACGGTAGTCAAGCTTTGCGTTTCACCGCGAGTAAAGAGTGCTGATCCATGTGTCCGCGGGAGCACGCCGACTTCGACGGTAATAGGACGTACTTCCGTCGTCTTACGTCCGTCGAGGCGGAGATTCTCATCCAAAATCATGCGGCGCATTTCGTGTTTCTCGATTTTACCGACAATCTTAGTGAGAGTTTTATTCCGAACGGCAATTTCTTCGGGTGATTCGAGCGGCATTTGCTCGTTGATCGTCGTCAGTACCTTTTCGGTGATTTCTTTGCGGAAAGCAGAACGGAATTCTTTCGACGACATCGTGCGAACCTGAGCCCGTACGTCATCGCGGATGAGTGCATTGACGGCCTCGACGAGGGCTTCATCGGTCACCGGCTCGACGAATTCAACAGCCGGCTTGCCGGCAAGAGCGACAAGCTCACGCTGTAAATTGTTGAATTGCTTGATATTATCATGTGCAAATTCAATTGCTGCCACGAAATCTTCTTCGGAAATTTCTTTCGACGACCCTTCGACCATCAAAATCGCATCGTCTGTTCCGGCGACAATCATTTCGAGATCAGACTCTTCAAGCTGCTTAAAGGTAGGATTAAGGATGAATTCACCATTGATTCGACCCACGCTTACTTCGGAGAACGGACCACCAAATGGCAAACCGGAGAGCATGATTGCTGCTGAAGCGCCGACTGCTGCGAGTGTATCGGAGTCATTCTCCTGATCGGCTGAGAAAACAGTCGCCACGATTTGCGTTTCATGGCGCCATGTTTTGGGGAAGAGCGGACGCACCGGACGGTCGATAAGACGCGCAGAGAGCACTTCTTTGTCCGAGGGCTTGCCCTCACGTTTGAAAAATCCACCGGGAATTTTTCCGGCCGATGCTGTTTTTTCGCGATATTCTACCGTGAGTGGAAGAAAGTCTAAATCCTTCTTTTCGCTTGAAGCACAGACGGTGACGAGGACCATGGTGTCCGCATAGCGAACCATGACCGCACCCTGTGCGAGTTTAGCAAAGCGCCCTGTCTCGAGCGAATATTCTTTGCCGTTTAATTGGAGAGATACTGTGTGCATATTAGCCACCTATAAAAATAAAACAAAATGTGGCGAGGCGGTGGCGCTGAGTGCTGAAGGGGGAACTCGTCAGTCATTCTGAGCGGAGGAATACATCTCGCACTAGAGGTGTAATCCTGCACTCAGACGACGATTAGCAACCGAAAAAGCGTGGCGCCGAACTCTCGCCGAAGAGAGAAATTTACAATCACAAAAAAGCGCAGAACGTGAGCTCACGACTGCGCAGAAAACAAGAACGGCGCGAACTAACGCGCCGAACTTTAACGATATTATTTACGAATTGAGAGTGCTGCAATGATTGCACGATAGCGGGTAATGTCTCTATCAAAAAGATAGTTGAGATGTTTACGGCGTTTGCTGACCAATTTCATCAAGCCACGGCGGGTATGATGATCCTTCTTATTCAGCTCTAAGTGTGCTGAAAGTGCCGCGATATTTTCTGTCAATAACGCGATTTGGGCTTCTGAATTCCCTGTGTTTTCTGCAGATCCACCGTATTTTGTGATAAGCTCTGCTTTACGTTCTTTAGTTAGCATTAAAAAAACTCCGATTGAACAAAAATGAATGCGCAAAAATAGTGAAAAAATTGGAAATAAAGCACTGTAAAATGGAGATTAAGCGAAAAAAGTCAAAATTATGCGTGTTCGAGCGTTTCAATAAGCTCAAAACATCGATGTCTATCTTCGACAATTTGCGATAAAAACAAATCTACACTGTCAAATTTCCGTTCATCACGAATAAATTGAATAAAATTAACCTGCACCGTAAGCTCGTATAAATTCAAATCCATCGATAGATAATGAACCTCGAGCGTGGGCACAAGGTCATCGGTAAATGTAGGCCTGAGGCCGACATTCGCCATACCATAATAGAGCTGAGAATCGATCACCGACGATACGAGATACACACCGTTTCGAGGAAGTAATTTATGCTGATTCTTGGGCTTGACATTCGCTGTCGGGATGCCGAGCGTGTGCCCTCGTTTGTGACCCTCAACGACAACTCCTTCTACCATATACGGATAGCCGAGCATCGAATTAGCATGCTCTAAATGACCGGCCAGCAACGCATGACGGATTTTTGTGCTGCTCACCGCCTCGTCTCCCACACGGAAGGCAGGGATAATTTCTACATCAAAGCCACATTCTGCACCCAAGGTATGGAGTAATTTTTCATCTCCCTCACGGTCTTTGCCGAACGAATGATCGTAGCCGACAAGGATTTTGCGGAGCCCGATATCGTGTACTAGTACCGTCCGCACGAAATCCTCGGAGGAAATCTGAGAGTAAGCGGTGGAGAAGGGAACAACAATGACGTCTGAAACACCTGTTTTTTCTAGTAATTGCAGGCGTTCTTCGATGGAAGATAACAACTGAATCGGCTCGCGTCCCGGCTTTTGAAGTACGATCTGCGGATGCGGCTCGAAGGTCACGACCACCGAGCGTGCGCCCGTTTCGTTCGCAGACTCAACTAATCGACTGAAAATCTGCCGGTGACCGGCATGCACACCGTCGAAGGTGCCGACGGTAACGACAGAATTTGTGTCAAAGGGAATAAATCGTGAATCGGAGTAGATATTCATAGCATTTCTATCTGGAAGTTTCAAAGTTGTACAAAATTACGGAAAAGCACACAAGAGTCAGCGGTGAATTGTAGAGTTTGCGCTATTTTATCTTAGTATCGGTCTGCGGAACGTTGTATTTCTTCCATAATCTCCTGCACTGTCACCGCATTCTCCACCCGAAACTCACCAATCGCCGTGCGCCGGAGCGAAGAAAGATACCCTCCACAACCGAGAAGCGCGCCGATGTCGCGGGCAAGTGAACGTATATACGTGCCTTTTGAACAGTCAATCGTGATGTGGCAATACGGGATGTTGATGGAGGTGATTTGTATCGAATAAATGCTCACGCGCCGTGGAGGTAAGTCGAGCTCAATTCCTTTCCGGGCAAGCTTGTAGAGAGGCTGACCGTCTTTCTTGATAGCCGAGAACATCGGAGGAATTTGATCGATTTCCCCGATGAACTGTTGGCATGCGTTGGTAATAGCTTCATCCGTCAGGTCTTCGGTCGATGTGATGTTTTCTTCCGGCGCTTCAGAGTCGTCGGTTTTGGTCGTAGCTCCGAATTTAATCACCGCTTCGTACTGCTTGGGGGCGTCCTGATAGTCGTTAATTTTTTTGGTGAATTTTCCGAAACAGAGGATTAAAAGCCCGGTGGCGAGTGGGTCTAAAGTACCTGCATGACCGACTTTCTTGATACGGGTGAGTCCGCGCATTTTAGCGACGACATCGAAGGATGTCCAGTCTTTGGATTTGTCGAGGAGGGCTACGCCGCCTTCGGTGGAGGCGGCGAGCTTCCATTCATCAAATGTTGAGAGGGAAGAGCGGTCTAGAAACATAGAACTTAATCCATATCCTCTTCTTCATCGGGCGGCTGCACGATACGTCCGGCTTCTTCATCTTCTTTCTTAACTTTGTCGAGCAGTGACTGAATTTGTTCCATCGTGTCGAGTGTATCATCAAGAAAAAAACGTAAGTCAGGCGCTGATCGGAGGTTAATCTTCGACGACACCGCATGTCGGATTCTACCCTTGTCATCTTTAATCCGGGCAAGTACATTCGCCGGAGAGGCCTTGCCGCCATAGACGCTCAGGTAAACGGTGGCTATTTTCAGGTCATCGGACACTCTCACCGAGGTTACGGTAATGAGTCCGGCCGACATTTCCGAGGCAATTCTGCGCAACGGGTCCGACAAATATTCCCGGATCAGGCCGGCTACTTTTTGGGTGCGAATAGACATCTAGGGGAGAATTAGGATAACTTACGTTTAACTTCAGTAATTTTATAACTTTCAATAATATCACCGACTTCGATATCATTGAATCCGGCAAGCGCCACACCGCATTCGTATCCGGCATCGACCTCGCGGACGTCGTCTTTGATACGCTTGAGTGAGTGTAATGCGCCTTTGAATATCGGCAATCCGTCACGCAGAAGCCGTACTTTGTCGTTCCGTGTAATCTTACCGGTCTGCACATAGCATCCGGCAATCACACCTATGCGGCTGATTTTAAATACTTGACGTACTTCGACATTGGCCGTAATTTCTTCTTTAATGTCCGGCTGAAGTAATCCTTCAAGGGCGAGATGGATTTCATTAATACAGTCATAAATGATATTGTAAATCCGGATATCGACACCCTCGCTTTCGGAGGCTTTTCTGGCTGCTCCCGAAGGTGAAACATTAAATCCAATAATCACAGCGCTTGAAGCGGCTGCGAGCATGACATCCGACTCGGAAATCGTGCCCACGCCTTTGTGTAATATACTTACCCGTGCCTCCGTACTTGAAAGCTTGAGTAAGGAGTCGCAGAGTGCTTCGACCGATCCACCCACGTCACCTTTGATAATCAGGCGTAGTTCACGCGAACCTCCTGCGGAAATATCGCGGGAAATATCGTCAAGCGTAATATGGCGTACTTGCTTGAATTGCTGCTCGCGTTTGAGCATTTGCCGTTGATGTGCTACGTCACGCGCTTCCGACTCTGAATTGAGAACGGTGAAGATATCACCTGCTTGTGGAAGTCCGTCAAAACCGGACACTTGTACCGGAATAGATGGCAGCGCGCGCTCCACACGGTTACCGCGTTCATCGAATAATGCACGGACACGACCGGCAAACATACCTGCGACGAATGGGTCACCTACTTCGAGCGTACCTTTTTGGACCATGACCGTCGCAAGGACACCTTTTCCTTTGTCGAGGTGGGCTTCGATGACGGTGCCACGTGCATTCCGATCTGGATTTGCCTTTAATTCGAGCATTTCTGCTTCGAGAACGATTTTTTCGAGCAGGGTATCGACATTGAGACCAGAGCGAGCGGACACGGCAACGGATTGATATTTTCCACCCCAATCTTCGACGAGCACATTGCGGTCGGCAAGCTGCTGCTTGATTCTATCAGGATTAGCTTCTGCGCGGTCAATTTTATTAATCGCCACAACTATCGGTACATTCGCCGCCTGTGCGTGACTGATGGCTTCAATGGTCTGCGGCATCACACTGTCGTCGGCCGCGACGACGAGAACCACGATGTCCGTTACCTTCGCGCCGCGGGCACGCATCGCCGTAAAGGCTTCGTGACCGGGAGTATCGAGGAAGGAAATGGACTTACCATTCGGCAAATCAACATGATACGCACCGATGTGCTGCGTAATACCGCCGGCCTCACCGGCGACGACATTAGCCGAACGAATATAGTCAAGGAGCGATGTCTTACCGTGATCGACGTGACCCATGATAGTCACAATCGGCGGACGTGGCACGAGTGTTTCCGGATCATCGACTTCGTCTTCCATGATTTGCGCATCGACTTCATCGAGGAATTCAATCTGATATCCGTAGTCATCGGCAATAATCGATATCGTGTCTTTATCAAGACGCTGATTAATCGACACCATCAGACCGAGCTTCATACATTTCATGATGATATCGGCAGAATTCACACCCATGAGATTAGCCAGCTCACCGGTTGTAAGGAATTCCGTAATCCGTAGAATCGATGACTCGCGTTCGAGCTCCTCAATCCGTAATTGTTCTTTTTCTTCCCGTTCGAGTTTTTTCCGCTGACGTAATTTATTCCGTGAGCTGACAGCCGATGACTCGTCCATCCCCTGACGGGTCTCGCGGATTGCGCGTGCTACTTCTTCCTCGGTAATTGTCTCGCGGATTGATTTTTTACGTTTCTTTTTCTTATCAATGACTTTGATTTCCTTTACCGGGCCTTTGGGCTTCGGAGCGCTGCCGGAAGCAGGAGACGCTTCCCGTGGCTTGAGCGGCTTTTTGGAGCGGGCGAGTGCTGCTTCTTCTTCTTCATATGCTTTGGTGCGGAATACATTGGTATTAATCTTCTTGGCACCGGGTTCGTTACTCTGCGCTTTCTGCGTTGTCGTAATAGTCGGCGGCGGCGGAGCTAAGTCCAATTTTCCGACGATAGTCAGTCCGCGGAGTTGATTTTTTGACCCTGCTTCATATTCAACCTGCACAAATTTTTTGCGTTTTTTGCGTTGTAAGCTCTCAGCAGATTCATCGTTGCTGTCAAAAGGGGAAGCAGCTTCCGGTTCGGTTGACGCAGGCTCCGCAGGTTTTTCGGCTCCTTCCGTGACCACCGGAGGAGTGACCGTCTCCGATTTTGCTTCTGCTTCGACAGGCACTGCGATGGCATCGGGCACGGCTGTTTCAGTCGGCTTCGCGAGCTGTACTTCGGCGGTAGGTAAGGGAGCCGGATCGGCGACAGGTTCCACGCTTATAATCGGCTCGAGAGGGATTACAGGAGATTGCGGCTGCACTGCAACCACCGGCTCCGCGGGGGGCGTTACTGGCGCCGGTGCGGGAGCAGGAGGCTCAGTGGCCCGTGCCGGTGTACTTGTCGGAGCAGCGATGACAACCGTTGGCTCCTGCTTCGGAGCTGCTGCTGGAGCAGCCTCGACAGGTGCCGGAGCAGCGACCGGAGGAACAGGTTCTGCCACCGGTGCCGTCACCGTTGGTGCGGCAGCCGGATGCACCAGATGCTCGGCGGTATCATGAATCGGGGTCGATTCATGGCGTACAATCTTATGCTTTTCTAATTTTTCCCGTTGTTTTTCTACCTGCTTTTGCTCTTTTTCAAATTTACCCATGACGAGCGTCACCATTTCTTCCGTAAGGGAAGTAGTGGGCTTGTTCTCGATGGAAATACCTTTTGACTGGAGGTATTCCACGATAGCGTCTTTGCCGATATTAAGCTGTGAAGCAAGTTTGAATAAACGTGTACCTTGTTGTGCGGACATACTCAAAATGAAAATTGATGCAAAAAATGCAGTTAACTGTTTTACTTTATTATAGTTATTTCTTTCCTCCGCTTTGGGTCACAGCTTCATTGTCGCTGTGAAATCTGCGAATGCCCTTGCTGATGGCTCACCGTCGTGAGTCTCTACATTACTCATTCGAGATCGGCTGCGGGGGATCGTTATCGTCTTCATCGGTCTCATCAGCAAGATGAGAAAGAAGAATTTTCTTGCGTGTTTCGGGGTTCTCCGATTCATCAAATTCTGTGAGCATCAGCTGACGCAAATCGAGCAGGAGCTCTTTGGTCATACCGTCGATTTTTATGAGCTCCAGGACATCAGCATCGAGGAATTCACGTGCCGTATCAATGCCGAGATTGATAATTTTATCATACATGTCACGACCAAGCTCTTCTCTAAATTCAATTAATTCAATATCTTCACCACCTTCTTTGATGAGCGTGATGGAGTAGCCCGTTAGCTTGGAAGCGAGGCGAACATTCTGTCCGTTTTTCCCGATTGCGAGTGGCACCTGTTCGTCAGGGATGGTAATCGTCGCCTGACGGGTCTCGGGTGAGAGTACAATTTCCTTGACTTTTGCGGGGCTGAGTGCGCGGGCAATATAGATTCTCGGATCGGGAGAATATTCAATCACGTCGATGCTTTCGTTGTTCAGCTCGCGAACGATTGAGTGAATACGAATACCTTTCATCCCCACGCAGGCGCCGACGGGATCGACTCGGTCGTCATAGGAGGAGACCGAGACTTTGGCGCGCTCACCGGGGTCGCGGGCGATGCCTTTGATTTCGATAATACCGTCATAGACTTCCGGGATTTCGATTTCGAATAACCGTGCTAAAAATTCATCGGCCGACCGTGAGAGAATAATATCCGGTGTGCCGCTGCCTTGCTGGCGGCGTACTTCCTTGATAACGGTCCGGATAGTCTGATTTTTCTTGTATTTTTCGTTGTGAATCTGCTCTTCGCGGGGGAGGCGCATTTCCACTTTATTATGCATAATTAATATACCGCTCGGGCGCACCTGATAGATTTCACCGACTAATATTTCACCGACTTTACTGTTGTACTCGTTGAAAACATTATCCTTCTCGACGTCGCGGATGCGTTGATTGAGTGTTTGTGCAGCGAGTGTAATCATCCGGCGGCCGAAGTTATCGGCAATATTTTCGAGGGTAATTTCCTCGATAAATTCATCGCCGAGCTCGTAGGGCTCAGTAGTGCGCTTTTGCACTTCTTCGATATCAATTTGAATGGCATCATCCCACGGGTCATCGACGATTTCGCGGGTGAGGTAAATTTCAATGTCGCCTTTTTCCATGTTCACGATAATATCGAAATTAGCTTCCTGTCCGTATTTTTTGCGAACGAGGAGCGAGAGAGTTTCTTCGAGAATACCCTGAAGGAGATCGCGGTCAATCCCTTTTTCACGCGCCATTTCGGCGAATGCTTCGATGATGACCTTTTTGTCGAATTTCGGTTTTACTTTACGACGTGCTGCCATTGCTGATATGAATAATGTGGATAAAGTTCTTAAAAAATGATTGCTGTAATTCTCTAATAAATAATCACTTGAATGATAATACAACCGTTGCGGTCTCTACCATGGACAGTGGAATCGTGCGTACAACCGGCATGGTCGCCCCCGATTTCTTGGCCGGCTTTTCTTCAATGGTCACCGATTGCTCATCGGCACTGAGTAATTTTCCGAGCACGCGGGTCTCGTCTGTGAGCCGGCAATCGAGCGTGCGACCGTAATGTTTTGTATATTGCCAGGAAAATGTGAGAGGGTCGCCGACGCCGGGGCTCGATACTTCAATCAAACTCACGTGAGAGAGAAATTCATCTGTTTCAGAGAGGTCATTGAGTGCTTTGCTTATATTTTTGCAGTGGTCATGGGTGATGCCGTCCGCGCTGTCGATAAAAATATCGAGTAAGATTTTCTGCGGGCTGCCACGTAAGACGACTCTCAGACATACAACGCCGTTTTGGGCGCAGGTATCGTCAATAAAAGAGCGAATATGTTCCGGCAGTACGAGTTTCACAGATCGTGTGTGTTCCAATGTGCACTAATAAAAAATGGGCTTTTTAGCCCATTTCGTTTCATTCCGCCGCAAATATACGAAAAATGTACTCCTTGTGCCAAACTAATTCTACATTCTTCATGAAATCCTGTCTTTTCATTCTGCTGGTACTCATGGCATATCACGCTGCTTTCGGAGTCGAGCTGCCGGCTATTGCCGCCGACACGACTCCCCGAAAAATGCGGCCTGTCGATGTCACGGCAGACTATCTCAGCGGGAAAAAACAGGCATCGTTTGCGCCGCTGACGATCCTCTCGGGCGAACAGCTCACCGCCGTCGGTGCCTGGCAGGTATCGGATGCCATGCATCTGATGCCGTCGGCATTTGTGAAAAATTATGGTGGATTAAGTGCCTTCAAATCTATTTCCTTACGCGCGACGACCTCGCAGCAGACTTTGGTTCTGCTCGATGGCATTCGCCTCGCTTCGAGCGCCACCGGAACCTCCGACCTGAGTGCAATTCCACTATTATTTTTTGATGATATTGAGCTTTCCGGCGGCGGAGCATCGGCTCAGTTCGGCGCAGGCGCAATCGCCGGAGTCGTGAATTTACTCACACGACATCATGCGCCGTCATCTGCGACTGTGAATCTGGCCGGTGGGTCGTTCGGCGATGCACTTTTCTCGGCGTCGGCGAACCGGAAGCTGTTTGGCATGTACTGGCGCGCCGGGGTTGAAGTGGTACGTTCGGACGGAGATTACCCCTTTCAATCACGAGAATATGGGATAGATACGACGCTCAGGCGCTCCAACAGTGACTACCGCACACTAGGGCTGACGCTCGCCGGAACGGCAGAAACGAAGGGCTGGACAATTGCCAACAGGATATTTATCCGGACAGCGGAGCGCGGGACTCCCGGCGCGGTTCTCCAGGGGAAGGTCGAGCAGCTTTCAGCCCGGCTTGGGGAAGATGACGTGCTGCTTGTCCATTCATCCAAACGGATGCTTTCGGATTACTCTGCTCTCCGCTTATCCGGGTCGGCCCGCTATGCCAATCTCCGATACGATGATACAGACGCTCTTTACCGTGGTCCGGCCGGTGCTCATGATCTCTATATCACCCGCGAGGCAATGCTTGCAGCAGCATTGGACCACTATGGCACAGTGGACGCACTGCATGTACATCTTGAGTGGACGGGAGCAGACTTGCGGGGTAATACCTTTCAGCCGGAAGTGGGGACTTTTGTCGGCAGACACACGTTCTCGGTATCGGCGTCGATCGACAATCAATGGCACCTCGACTCGGTCTATGCGTTGGCTGCACAGCTGCAGGCGCGCTATGACGTTCATTCGTCTGCTCCCAATGCCTTCTCTCCGCTGGCAGCAATGACTCTCAGCACAACGGAAATACCCGTGCGGTTCCGTGGCAGCTGGAGCTATAATTTCCGCCTGCCGTCTTTCAACGAACTCTACTATTTTAATTACGGTACAGCGAGTCTGCGTCCCGAGAGGGCGCATTCACTAAATCTTGGTCTCCTATGGCAGCCGCACCGCCTGCTATCAATAGAAGGAAACGGTTTTCTCATCAGTACCAATGATCAAATTCTTGCCGTGCCGAAAAGCCCGATTGCCTGGTCGGCGCAGAATATCGGCAAAGTACTCTCCCGAGGAGTCGAATGCAGTGTGACGGGCGAGCCGTTCAACGGACTGCTGACGGTGCGTCTGTCCTATACACGACAAAAAGCGACCGACGAGTCGGACGGCTCTCCGACTTCTCATTTGATGGTGCCGACGATCCCGCAAGAGCTGTTTTCTGCAGCGCTGAGCTGCCGCCTGTGGACAGTCGCCACGCTTGGTACGACGGTGAATTATTCGAGCTTTCGATATTTTACGGCTGATAATTCGCCTGAATATCTTCTGCCGAGTTATGCGCAAGTTAATATATATGGTGAATATACGATAGAATTCATGAAAACAGCCGCGACAGCGAGAATTGAATGCACCAATCTCTTGAATGAACAGTACGCCGTCATTGTCAATTACCCAATGCCATCTCGTTCATTTCGGCTCGGAATGCGCCTAAAATTCTCCGATATCGAATAATTAGTGCGGTTACGAAAAAAAACAAACGACCAAAGAGAGTGAATTCCTTGTCACTTTCGGGTAAAAGCCGTATTTTGTGCTTAATTAAACAATATTGCACAGAAATAGTCCTCAAAATCATGGAAGCAGTCGCTGATTTACACACCCATACCCGTCGCTCGGACGGGGTTTTGACTCCTGAAGAACTCCTAAAAAAAGCATCGGAAGTAGGTTTAACTGCCCTCGCCATCACCGATCACGACACAATGGACGGCTACATTGAGGCAGAGCCGCTTGCCGCTCAGTACGGCATTGAGCTCGTGCCGGGAATCGAAGTGAGTTGTTTTGAAAATGGCCGGGATTATCATATCCTCGGCTATTATGTCGATCCTGACAACAAAATTTTCAAGCAGCATCTGGAAATATTCCGCCGTGAGCGTGAAAAGCGTGCCGAGCGTATCGTGCAAAAGCTGCAAAATTTACAATTGCCCGTGCATTTCGACGATGTTCTGACCAAGGCCGGCAATGCCACTATAGGGCGTCCGCATGTGGCTGCAGTCATGGTCGATGCCGGTGTGACGGAAACGATGAAAAAAGCATTCGACCGGTATCTGGGTAACGGGAAGCGTGCCTACGAGCCGAAGCCGAATTTTCCGGTAGCAAAGGGGATCGAGCTCATCAATCAGACCGGCGGTGTGGCAGTGCTGGCGCATCCGGGTAAAGATCTTCCTCCACACGTCCTTATGTCAATTATCGACAGTGGAATCGACGGCATCGAAGTCGTCCATCCGTCGCATCATGCCGACACACAGCGGCATTACCGGGAAATTGCCTACAACTACTGTCTGCTCGAGACCGGAGGGTCCGATTTTCATGGTAATCGTGACTATGATGCCGTGAATTTTGGTGCGTGTACTGTTCCGTACAACTTGGTCGAAGCAATGAAAACACATGTCGTCAATATGTAATACTCTCATTTAAAAGGGTTTCTATGAATTCTCCTCTCTATCGATTCCTGGCCGTCATGTTTACCATTATCGCATTGGGAGCAAGTAGTGCCTCCGCGCAAAAAAATGGTACGACCGCACAGGAAGAGAAAAACAAAAATATACTGAAGTTACTTGAATTAAACGGAACAACCGCATTCGGCGAGAAAGTATTTGCCGAAATTATCAGTACTCTCAAGAAAAATTACAAATCCATTCCGGAAGCATTCTGGAAAGACATCACGAAAGATATTTCTCCGCTTAATATGGCCATCAAAGCAGTTCCGGCATATGACAAGCGCTTTACAAATGAAGAAATTAAAGAGTTAATCGCATTCTTTCAGTCACCGACCGGGAAGAAGTATCTTGCATCGAATACTGAAGTAGGAACCGATGTAAAGCAATTATGGCAGGAATGGGGAGAGACATTTACCAATTCGGTAACCGATCGACTCAAAGAAATTGCCAATAAGAACAAGAAAAAGTAATATCGAATACGAGGAATACGCATGATTACACTAGAAGGAAATTTTGTAGCAGCCGGGCAGCGAATCGCCATTGTGGTCGCTCGGTGGAATTATTTTGTAGTCGAAAAGCTCCTCGACGGAGCGATCGATTGCTACAGCCGTCACGGCGGCGATACAGCCGATATTACGGTCGCCTATTGTCCGGGATGCTATGAAATTCCACTCGTGACCAAGCGCCTAGCACAGACCGGGAAATACCATGGAATAATCACCCTTGGTGCCGTAATTCGTGGTGCGACACCGCATTTCGATTATGTCGCTTCCGAAGTATCCAAAGGTGTAGCGCATGTGTCGATGGAAACAGGCGTGCCCTGTATCTTCGGCGTATTGACCACCGATTCAATTGAGCAGGCCGTCGAGCGCGCCGGCACCAAATCAGGCAATAAAGGCTTCGACGCAATGATGGCAGCACTCGAAATGACATCGCTGTTTGAAAAAATAACTCAGTAGTACATGGCAAAATGCAGCTCGAAGAGGGTAAGCCGTGCGGCTTGCCCTTTTCTATGGTGAGGAAATCGGAAAGCAGTGTCAGCCCAGGGCATTCATTCAGCTGCTTCGGCATGCGTGTTGGTGGAAGGCAACGGCAGAATAATTGCCGGATTTAACAGTAACATAGTCTTATATAACGAAGGAAAAACCATGAATCTCGAACAAACAATTACCGAACAAATGAAGGCGGCCATGAAGTCGGGCGATAAGCTCCGACTCGAGACCGTGCGCTCGATCCGTGCTGCAATTCTGGAATTTAATACCAGTGGCGTCGGACGCCCGATGAATGAAGAAGATGAAGTGAAATTGCTCCAAAAATTAGCCAAAAAACGCAAAGATGCCATGGAAATCTTTCGGGCAAACGGACGCGATGAAGCAGCTGATAAAGAACAGGCAGAGCTCGCAATTCTCGAGGAATTCCTGCCCAAAATGCTCGATGAACCCGAAATCAAAGCAATTGTCGAACGCATCATCGCCGACACCGGTGCTACCTCCCAGAAAGACTTTGGCAAAGTCATCGGCGCGGCGATGAAAGAATTACGCGGCAAGGCAGACGGCACTCTCGTGCAGTCGGTGGTTAAGTCTCTGCTCGGCAGCTAAAAGACCATGTCACGCAGCACGTACAGAAGGTAGATACTCTCAGAAGAATATAACCGAACTACGATATGACCGTTGAATTACTGCAGCTTATAGATACGTACAATACAGCTACGACCCTCTCGGCAAAAATAGAGGCGATCGCTGCTGTGATTGCTTATTGTGATGTAAATGCTGAAAATGAACGTGGTCTTGGGTATGTCGCAGAGGCACAAACACTCATTCCGTCGGCAGAACGCTTGCAGTTGTTTAACCTCTATACGGCAATGGGGAATATTGCGACACGCACCGGCAAATATTCCGATGCAATTGACTGTCATCGCCAGGCATACGAAATCGCCAATGCCAAGAAAAATGAACGTGAATGCAGTCTCTCGTACTATAATCTCGGGATTGTCTATTATTATCTCGGCGAATATCCGACTGCCCTTGAGCATATCTATACGAGTCTGAGCTATGATGTCAACTGGAATGTACCCGGCGCGAAGGCATTATGCTATAACGCGTTGGGAGAAATTTACCGGCAAATGGGGAATTATGAGCTCGCAATTCAGAATCTCTTTACTTCGCTTGGAAAATTATCCTCGGATACCGATCAACGACAGATAGCGCAATGCAAGCAGACTATTGGTTCGACCTATCTAAGCTTTAAGGAATACGACCTTGCCGAAAAATATTTCCGCGAGTCACTGGATATCTATGTCACTATCGGTGCAAGAGAACTCGAAGCCAAAGCACTCAGCAATATCGGAGCCCTGTACGGCACGATGGCCAGGTATGCCGAAGCAAAAGAGTACTTTCATGCCTCAATTGAGATTCACAACAGTATCGGCCGGCTGAATAAAGAAACGCTCGCCAATACCTATAATAATCTGGCCGAAGCATTTCTGAGAAATGGCGAAAATCAGCAGGCGCTCGAAAATTTTACCATCGCACTTGACCTTGCTGATACCATCGGCGCCAAGCATCGGCTCTTTGAAATTCACGAAGGACTCTACAAAGTGTACAAAGCACTCGGAGATTATCCGAACGCATTGGAACATCATGAGTTGTATGTGTCAATCAAAGAACAGGTTTTCTCCCAGGCAGCTCAGGAAAAACTCAATAAAATGGAAGTCGTGCACAAAATCGAGGCCTATCAGCGCGAAACGGAATTCGAGCAAAGCAGGAATGCAGCGCTCTTTGAAGCCAATCAAAAGCTCAAGGAACTCAATGATGAAAAAGACGGCTTTCTTGCCATTGCAGCACATGATCTCAAGAATCCGCTTACAGGAATTCTTTATATCTCCAATGCGATGAAATCCGGAAATTACAAACCGGAAGAAATCTATGAATTCGGTGAAATGCTCCGCTCATCGTCACAGTCGATGTTTGATCTGATCTCGAATCTGCTCGACAGCAATAAATTCGAAAGCGGTGCCGTAGAACCCTCTCTAACCTCCGTCGATGCTGCGCAATTACTGCGACACCTGACGAAGAATTACCGGCAAATCGCGGCACGAAAGAATATTTCGGTGTTCTGTAATGTCCCGCGCAATGTCTTTGTCATTGCCGATATGCAGCTGCTGCGTCAGGTCATCGACAATCTCTTCTCAAACGCGATTAAGTATTCAAAAGAAAACACAGAAGTACATGTTGAAGTGCGCATTCATCATGGAAGTCAAACCACTGAAATTTGTATTAAAGATAATGGTCCCGGTATATCGGACGCAGACCAAAAAAAACTCTTCGGGAAATTCCAACGACTCTCGGCAAAGCCCACCGGCGGTGAACATTCCACCGGACTCGGGCTCTCGATTTGCAAAAAACTCGTCGAATTGATGAAAGGCACCATCCGCTGTGAGTCCGAGCTCGGTAAAGGAGCAACGTTTATCGTGGAATTTCCAAGCGCAGAAGAGGAATTATTCGAACATTAACCCATTAATAGCTATGACTACCGAAGAAGCACTCATTCACGAAACCCTCCTAGAGCTTGAATTCCCGACCGTATTAGACCATGTATCACGGTTCGCATTCTCAGACTTAGGCAAAGAAATTATCCTCCGAACCACTCCGATCGACGATGCAGACTGGCTCCGCGCCGAACATGAACGTATCGATGAATTACGCAGCTTACTTGCCAAAAACGAAACAATTCCCCTCGACGGACTCTCGGATATTCGTCCGCAATTACAAAAATCACTCATTCAGGCGGCGTATCTTTTACCGTCTGAACTCATCGCCGTCCTCGAAGCTATCCGCGCCTCACGCCTTCTGAAGAACTATTTCAAGCAGTTATTCGAAAGCTGTCCGCATCTTTCGGGGTTCTGCTCGGCTCTCCATGAAAGCAGGTTTTTAGAAAAACATATCACCGATGCGATCGATGAAACGGGGATCGTCCGCGATACAGCAAGCCGCGAACTCGCCAATATCCGCCGTGAAATTCACGAAACATCGGCGAAGCTCCGCTCGCGTCTGCGGAAAATTCTCCAAAAAGTAGTCGAAGATGACCTCGCAATGGATGAATATGTGACGCAACGTGATGGCAGATATGTACTTCCGATCAAGGTCGAACACAAACGCCAAATCCCCGGCGTGATCCACAGCGTGTCGCAAACCGGTTCGACAGTTTTTCTCGAGCCGTCCGAAATTTTCGAATCCAACAACCAACTCTCGATGCTCTATAATGAAGAGCAGCGGGAAATTGTACGAATTCTCACGACCCTCACGGCCGAGCTTGGCGCCGAAGCCCGCGAATTCCTGAGCACAATGGACGTGATGGCACACTTCGACTCCATGTATGCCAAAGCGCAATATGCCTTGAAACGTAATGGAATTAAGCCGCAGATTCTCGATGAAAACCGCATCGAACTCCGCAATGTCTATCATCCGCTGCTCCAATGGACCGGCAATGCGAAGCCAATTCCATTATCAATTGAATTTACGGCAGATACGCGTGGACACCTTATCTCCGGACCCAATGCTGGCGGGAAAACCGTAGCCCTCAAAAGCATCGGACTCAACATCGCGATGGCACTGTCCGGAATTTTCCCGTTAGGCGACTGCGAAACGAATATTCGATCAATTTTCTGTGCTATCGGCGACCATCAATCCATTGAAAATAACCTGAGTACATTTAGTTCGCAAATTGTGCGCCTGCGTGAAATTCTTGCACACTGCTCGCCGCAGGCATTAATATTGGTCGATGAGATATGTTCGGGTACCGACCCGCAGGAAGGCGGCGCTCTCGCTGCCGGAATTTTGGACAGCTTCATCGAGCGCCGTGCGATGTTTGTAGTAACGACGCACCAATCTTCGCTCAAAAGCTACGCGCTGAGCCGTCCGGAAATCCTGAATGCTTCGATGGAATTTGACGGTGCGCGCCTCGTGCCGACGTATCGGTTTCAGTCGGGTGTGCCGGGGAACAGCTATGCATTTGTTCTCGCGCAATCGGTTGGTATTCCTGATGTTGTGATGGAGCGTGCCAAGACCTATCTCGGCGATCGTCATTCGGAATTAGAGGAAAGTATTGCGGCGCTTGGGCGATTCAAACAAGAAGCGGAGGAGAATTTACGTAAGGCGGCGCAGGAGAGAATTGTCGCAGAGAAAAAGCGGATTGATTACGAAGAAAAATTAACGGAAATCAAGACCAAGCGCAATCAAATCATCGGCGAAGCGCGCGATGAGGCACAAAGTATCGTTCAAAAATCAAACGCGCTTGTCGAGCAGACGATCAAAGAAATTCGCGAGGCGCAGCGTCCGATTGCGGAGATTAAAAAAGACTTCGAAGGTGGTAAAAAGGACATCGAAGCCCGCGCTGCGGCGATGAAGCCGAAGGTAAGTCAATCGGAAACTGAAGAGTTACAACCCGGCGACTCGGTCACGATGAGCGGTTCGAACGAAGTAGGTCTGCTCATCACGCTCGACAAAGCATCGCAGTCGGCGGTGGTGGAATTCAACGGACTCAAATTCAAGACTGCTCTCGCGCAGCTCCGTAAGGCCGCTAAATCCAAGCAGAAAGAAGCGAGTAAGAGTTCGGGTGGAATTGTTAAATTTGACTCCAAAATCAATCTCGACCTGCGCGGGCAGCGGGCTGATGCGGCGTGTAAGGAGGTCGAGCAGTTCATATCCGACGCGATGATGACCAATCTTCATACGCTCAATATTATTCACGGCAAAGGGACGGGGGCGCTTCGGGCTGCAATTCATGATCAGCTGAAAGGGCATCCGTCGGTGGCGAGTTTCCGGCTTGGGACAATCCAAGAGGGTGGCGACGGTGTGACGGTATTAGAGCTGCGTTGATGTAGAGGAGGCGTATCCAATTAGCAAGGGTGATAGTGTGTACTTTCTTTATAAATAAATGAAATAATTATTTTTTACTTTTTCTGACGGAGTAGTGAAATGAAACATTCTGTACTGTTTCTCTGTGCAGTGCTCACAGCCATTTTTTCGGTCACTGCCCGCGAAGTGCCACCATCGCTTGCATCCAAGAAAACTCCGTTAGCATTTATACAAAATAAAGGGCAATGGCCACGAGACGTGAAGTATGTAGCACAGACCGGTGGCATGAATGCCTGGATTACGACCACCGGTATCCGCTATGATTTTTACGTGATGGAAATGAAAAAACGTGATAAATCCGAGCAGATTCTCGGTGAAAATTCACTCCCGGGCGCGATGATCCGCGGTAATGTGGTTGACATGGAATTCGTTGGCGGCACTACTCCTTCGGACGCCCCTTCCGCACTACAGACGACCTACCACAATTATTTTATTGGCACAGATTCCACAAAATGGGCGAGTCATGTACCGCTCTACGGAGAAGTCACGCGCCGAGATATTTATAAAGGAATCGACGCACGCTTGTATTTTGACGGCGGGTATATGCGCTATGATTTTAATGTAGGAGTGAGCTCGGATCCTTCACAAATTACCATGAAATTCAGTGGCGCACAGGGCACGAGGATCAATGAGAGCGGAGAATTGGTACTCAAGACGTCGATTGGTGATGTTGTTCACCAAAAGCTATTGGCATATCAATTTGTGAATGGCGAAAAGAAGGCAATCGAATGTAGGTTCATTGCCAAAGGTAACAAAGATACATATGGGTTTATAGTTGGAAATTATGATAAGGCCAAGCCGCTTGTGATTGATCCAATTGTGTACTCGACGTATATAGGCGGCTCTAAAATGGATTCCGGAAATGATATTGGATTCGATCCGAATGGTGATGTGGTGATCGTCGGGACTACTACGTCAACAGTAGCTGAACGATTCCCTGTAAAGAATGGTATTTATCCTACATTTACCCCACCTACTGATGCCTTTGTTACCAAATTCAAAGCAGATTTAAGTGATATTATCTTCAGTACCTATTATGGTTCTTCTACGAATCCCGGGGTAACACAGGGAGCTGATGAAGCAACATGTTGCGCCGTTGATAAGTTGGATGGAAGTATTACTTTCGGAGGATATACCTTCGGTTTGGTACCATCGATACAAACCAATTCATTCGGTGGTATTAAAGATGGATTTGTGGCTAAAATTACGTCATCGGGTTCCGGCTTGGTGTATGGCAGAAACCTCGGAGGAGGTAGAGAAGAACAAGTCATGGACATTGCATTGGTGCCGCAGACCGGTGAAGCTGTTGTGGTCGGGAATACCAATTCCGGTAATTTTCCTATCACGGCAGGTGCAGCCCGCACTGCGATTGGGTTCGGATCACTTGGTATTTTTGACGGGTTTGTGACCAAGCTTTCCTCCGGTAATGCAACTATCATATTTTCAACATATATAGGTATAGATTCTGCTCAGGATTTTTGTACCGGTGTTGCTCTCGATAGAAGTAACTGCCCAATTGTTGTTGGCTATACCAGCGGTCATAATTTTTCGATGACACCCGGGGTGGATATTTTACCGACAAACTCGTTTTTACGTGGACGTGGGTACCGACAAAACAACACCGATAAGGCTACCAAAGATGGCTTTTTCCTTAAGCTCAGCGCTGCAGGGAATACGATAGACAACGGAACTCTGATAGGTGGAAATAAAGATGACGAATGTAGTGCCGTGGATGTCGATGTATTTGGTAATGCAGTGGTTTGCGGTTGGACCAAGTCCACTGATATTGGGGCGAGTCAGTTTGACCTCTCCTTGGGCGGTACGGTAGAAGGATTCGCGCTGAGGATTTTTACGACCGGTGGACCTCCCGGCTTTATCTCGTACTTAGGAGGTTCGGGCGATGAGGAAACAATGACCGGAATCAAATTTTTAAATCCCAATGAGAATAATTCAGCTATTGTGGTCTGTGGGGCGACAAATTCGGCAGATTTCCCGACCGGCAAAGTCAATGACTTGCCATTCAACGGCTTATCAGATGGCGTAGTCATTCAATTGAAATTTGACGGCACCTCGGCCGACTACATGACGTTTGTAGGCGGTTCATCGGGAGACGCTTGTAACAGTATCGCAGTCAATGCTGTAGGTACCATCTATATAGCCGGTACTTCGTATTCGAATAATTACACAATGGTGGCTAATAAGCCAACGTTTTCAAAAGAATCGTTTGGCTTGAATGAAGCCGTAATCACAGCTATAAATACCTGCTCAGTTTCACCCCAAGCGCCTAAAGATACAAGTGTTTGCGCGTTTGTTCCACTGACGTTGACGAATAATGCAACCGGCACCGGAACCCTACGGTATCGCTGGGTCGATGAATCTGCAAGCAGTACAACTATCGGAACTAATGCAGACTTAACCTTCACACCTACAACTTCAACACGTATATTTCTCACGATTACCGATGATAATTGCTCCAAACAAGTGACATATACTATTTCGGTAAAACCTATTCCGACGCTGTTAACTATTGACGAGCGGCGCACCTGCATCGGCACCTCCCTAACGCTGAGCTCCGTCGCCGGAGATGCGGGGAATACGATATCCTGGTACGATGCGGCGAATGCGACGACACCGGTCGGAACCGGCAGCTCATTCACGACGCCTGCACTTACCAAGTCGGTGACCTATTATGTAGAATCGACCGATACGGCGACCAAATGCACCAGCGGCCGTAAAGCAGTAAAAATCACGGTCGTCCCCGTTCCAACCGAACCAAGTCTCGATAATGTGACCCAGTGCGGTGGCAGCAAAGCGACGCTCTCGGCTATCTTCCCGTCGGATGTGAATTTCCGCTGGTACGATGCCCCGACCGGCGGTAATCTTCTCTTTGTGGGACGGACATTTACGACGCCGACGGTGATTAATACCACGACAAGCTATTATCTCGAAACACTTGATACGACAACGAATTGCACAAGCGTCAAGCGAACGGAAGCAAAAGTCATTATTCTTCCTTCGCCCCAACCGGTGATTACTGGTCAAAATGCTGCGTGCGTCAATTCATCGGGACTCAAATACACGGTCGCCTCGAATCCGAATCGGAGCTATGCCTGGACTATCAGTCCGAATGGGACAATTACTAATGGTAATGGCACCAATCAGATCACCGTGAGCTGGAATACAGTTGGCGCGGGCTTGCTGACATTGAGCGAAAAAGACCTGACTTCCGGCTGTATGAAAGACACAACCTATGCAGTAACTATCAGTACTGAGTTGAGTTCGACGATTCAGGCGAGCGGCAGTCCATTATTCTGCGAAGGCGATAGTATCATCCTTGACGCCGGAGGAGGATATAGCAGTTACAAATGGTCGAGCGGAGAAACGACGCAGACAATTACGGTCAAATCGACGGGTACGTTCAGCGTCGATGTCGCCGATGCAAGCGGCTGTAAAGGGAAGTCGAATACGGTGAATATCACGGTGAATCCCAAACCTCATCCGGTAATCACGGGTCAGAGTGTGGCCTGCGTCGGCGGCAAAACAGTCCAATATTCGGTGACCAACACGCCTGGTAATTCCTATCAGTGGACGGTATCACCGGAAGGTCAATTAATCAGCGGCGATGGCACATCCTCGATTACCGTCAATTGGACGACAGCCGGAACAGGCAAGATACAACTCCGCGAGACCGGCGGCATCTGCGTGACAGACACGAGCTTCACGGTCGCCGTGAGCAGTTCACTATCACCGACAGTAACTGCGCTCAGCAAGACAACACTATGCGAAGGCGAGAGTGTAATTCTCGACGCGGGACAATTTGCCAAATACACATGGTCAACAGGCGAAACGACCCAAACAATCACGGTCAAAACAGCGGGAACCTATACCGTCGATGTCGAAGACGCGGGCGGTTGTAAAGGGAAGTCACAGCCGATCACGGTGACAGTGAGCGCGCTTCCAACGCCAAGCATCACCGCAAACGGTAAACTCGATTTTTGTGAAGGAGACAGTGTGATATTGGACGCCGGACAATTCGCTACCTACAATTGGTCCACCGGCGCGACAAGCCGTACAATTACGGTCAAAGCAGCCGGCGCATACAATGTAACTGTCACGAATGCATCGGGTTGTACGGGAAGTTCAGCAGTTGAGAATGTCACAGTTTACCCACTACCTGTCGCCTCAACCATCGCCCAACAAGGCGATGACTCACTCCTTGCCTTCGGGATTCAGGCAGGGAATACGCTACAATGGAAATTAAATGGAGTCGCACTTCCCGGCGCGACCGGCACCGGAATCCAGGCAACACAAGACGGCAATTACACGATTGAAACGACGAGTCCGAACGGCTGCAAGGTGACGTCAAATGTCTTCGGTTACACAAAGCCAAGCACTGCTGTTCTAACGGTAGCAGTATCGCCGAAAACCATCATCGGTGCGGCCGGCGAAACGGTGAAAGTGCCACTGGTAATTACCAGTTCGAAGAATGTAACGCAGGCGACGGCATCATCGTTCAGCGCTGAACTTGCGGTAGAATCGACGGTCTTAATCCCTGCCACGGGCACATCGACGATAGATAATCTCAATCGCCGGATAATTACCATCAATGGCACACGGAAAGACGGTAATGACACTCTTGCGATCGTCGAACTTAAAGCCGGTCTCGGCGCAGTGGAAGTATCACCAATCACATTAAAATCAGTAACTTTTACGAGCGGCAAGGCGCAGGTGACGACGGTGGATGGAGAATTCAAACTAACGGGAATATGTACCGATGGTGGCGTGCGGTTGTTCAAGCCGGGTAGTACACTTTTGACCGTGGCAACCGAACCCAACCCAGCGAGTGATGTTCTGACGATTACCGTGACAGCGGCAGAAGTTGGCGAACATAAGGTGTATATAACTAATACATTAGGCGCGAAGGAGTCGGAAATATATTCCGGAGAAATTACGGGTACGCAGGTGATTGCGAGTTCGTTACGGGATATCCCGACGGGTGTGTATTTCTTATGTGTGCAGTCTCCGACGGAGCTGGTCGTGCGTAGGATTGTAATTGCGAAATAGGGGAGTGGGAATGGTGAATACCGATGCGACTGTTTTAGACCATTGATTCATTCTATAATTTACTTCAAGTATGCGTTTGTTTCTACTTTTCTTCCGTACTGTCTTGACGGTTTGTTGTTCGGTTTGCTATCTCCAGGCCGCGCCACAGCAGCCATTAGTGCATGTACCGAAAGTATTTATACAGAATAAAGGTCAATGGCAAAGCAATGTGCGGTATTTAGCAAAAACAGGCGGTATGAACACATGGGTGACATCGTCCGGCATCCGCTATGATTTTTATCGGTCGGCGACGAATTCAACATTAACACAAGCTTCTGCAAGTGCTTATAGTAGCGTCGAACCCTCGCTTGAAGGCAACGTTGTGGACATGACATTTAAAAATGGCACGCAGCCGTTGGATGTGCCGAATTATCTTCAAAACACCTATTACAATTATTATGTAGGAGCCGATCCTGCGAAATATGCAAGCCATGTGCCGTTGTTTGGAGAGCTTACACGGCGCGGGATTTATCCGGGAATTGACCTTCGGCTGTATTTTGATGGCGGACTCCTGCGTTATGATGTAATTGTCGCCCCCGGTGCCATGACCGGGCGTATTGAGTTAGAATTCTCCGGCGCTGATTCATTGTCAATTAACTCATTGGGAGAATTGGTGCTTCACACGTCCGTCGGCGATATTATTCAGCAGAAATTATATGCTTATCAGCTCGTTCATGGCGTGCAACAGCCGGTATCGTGTGCATTCAAAAAAATTGAAAAAGGTGTCTATGGATTTCACCTTGGGAACTACGATCATACCAAAGAACTGATTATCGATCCTGTGTTGTATTCGACGTATCTCGGTGGACAGCAAACAGATGAAGGCAGAGATATCGGTATAGACCCGAATGGAGATATAGTGATAATGGGAGTAACTAATTCTTCAAGCGCAGAAGGATTCCCTGCTTTTAATGGTCCGTATCTCAATTTAAAGCAACCTACGGATGCATTTGTGACGAAATTTAAAGCAGATTTGAGCAGTATCATCTACAGCACTTATTACGGTTCGGACGCCGCCGGCAGCAATTCAGGAAAAGACATTGCATATTGCGGAGCTGTTGATAAGGTAACGGGAAATGTGACTTTTGCCGGTAGCACGAAGGGGGTCGTACCTGCCGTCGGAGGAGGAGACCATACCTATCATGGCAACGGCGATGGGTTTATTGCCAAGCTCAATGGTTCAGGAGCAGTTATGTACAGCCGCACGTTGGGTGGTACTAAAAGTGATGAAGTCTATGATCTAGCTATAGTTCCGGGTACAGATGAAGCGGTGGTCGTCGGGCATACGACATCGACCGATTTTCCGACGACATCCGGTACAGTACGCCCTGCGGTGAGAAAACTACCGGTCGTTAACGCATTTCCACCGGATACGTTTATCATTGATGATGGATTTGTTACCAAGATTGCTCCAACCGGCGCTACGGTGTTTTGTTCGTACATGGGAGCCGATTCTTCCAATGATTTTTGTACCGGCGTGGCCTTAGACAGAAATAATAATATCGTGATAGTCGGCTACACGCACGCAGTTAATTTTACGATAATGACCGGCATAGATATTTTTCCGTATGAGGCATTCCTCTATGGCCGCGGATACCGAGCTAATAATACGTCGCCGTCATCTATCGATGGCTTCATGGTTAAAATTAATGCAGCCGGGAATGTACTCGAAAACGGAACCCTCATCGGTGGCAATGGTCACGACCGATGTCTGGCAGTCGATGTCGATAAAAATGGCTATGCCGTGATTTGTGGATCGACTACTTCGACGGATTTTGGTGCAACAGCGTACGATCAATCCTTGGGCGGTACGAAAGAGGGATTCGTTCTGAAAATAAATATCAATGGCGGACCGCCATTATTCTCAAGTTATTTAGGTGGAACAGGTTCCGGCGATGAAGAAGAAATGCGCAGCGTCAAATTCGATGACAAAGGTTCGATTGTCGTCTGCGGCGTCACCAATTCGACGGATTTCCCGGGTGCAGCCATTACGGATCTTCCCTATAAAGGCGGTACGTCGGAAGGCGTGGTAGTGCAACTAAAACCCGATGGTTCGGCAGCCGAATACCGGAGTTTTTTAGGGGGGAGTTCGCAAGATGAATGCAATGCCATAGCACTGAATTCTGTCGGAATCTATGTTACCGGGATAACCTATTCGCATGATTTTCCTTTAGTAAATAAACCGAGCTACAGCAAGCAATTACTTGGATTCTACGATGCATTCGTGACGACGCTGAACTCGTGTACTGTTTTTCCGCAGGCCGCATCTGATACGACAGTCTGTGCATACAAGCAGCTTACACTCAAAAACACAGCGACCGGTACCGGTACCATTCATTATATCTGGGAAGATGCCGTCACCGGCTCCTTGACCGATACCACGACCGGCGAATACACTTTTGTGCCCACCGTTCCCACGACGATTACTCTGACCGTGAAGGATGATAATTGTTCAAAATCAGTGACTTATCGGATTTCTACAATGCCGGTGCCGACTATCAGCAGCGTGTCTGAACGTAAAACCTGTATCGGTACTGTATTACCACTGACAGCCGCAGCCGGTGATCCTAAAAACATCATCGCCTGGTATGACAGTCCGACAGCGACGACACCAATCTGGACCGGTGCGACGTTTACCACACCGCCGCTGACGACTTCAACGACCTATTATGTCGAATCAACCGACACCTCGACGGGCTGTAGCAGTGTGCGGACGCCCACCAAAATTACCGTGTTGCCACTTCCGCCGGAGCCCGTCACAGCTACACTTTCCCAATGTGGAGGGAGTACGGCAACCTTTACGGCTACCTTCCCGCCGGATGTGAATTTCCGCTGGTACGACGCACCAAAAGGTGGGAATCTGCTCTATGTCGGACGAACGTTTACCACGCCGACGATAATCAATACCACAACAAGCTATTATCTCGAAACACTTGATACGACAACGAATTGCACAAGCGTCAAGCGAACGGAAGCGAAAGTCATTATTCTTCCTTCGCCCCAACCGGTGATTACTGGTCAAAATGCTGCATGCGTCAATTCATCGGGACTCAAATACACGGTCGCCTCGAATCCGAATCGGAGCTATGCCTGGACTATCAGTCCGAATGGGACAATTACTAATGGTAATGGTACCAATCAGGTAACTGTGAGTTGGAATGCTCTCGGAGTTGGAGTGCTGTCGATTACAGAAAAAGACCAAACCTCCGGATGCAGTAAAGACACCACCTACGCTGTACGCATCAGTAATGAATTGCAATCGACCATTCTCATGAACGGTAGCCCGGCTCTATGCGAGGGAGACAGTATTATCCTCGATGCCGGTGCCGGATATACTAGTTACAAATGGTCAAGTGGCGAAACGTCAAAGACAATAACCGTCAAACAGCCCGGTTCGTTCAGCGTAGAGGTGGCCGATGCGGGCGGTTGCAAAGGGAAGTCGAATGTCGTCGATGTGACCGTCAGCCCGAAACCAAAACCAATCATCAGCGGTCAAAATGCCGTCTGTATCACAAGCACACCGGTCGCCTATTCCGTTCCGAATATACCGGGAAATACCTACACATGGACGGTAACCTCCGAGGGCAATATTACCAATGGTAATGGAACATCATCAATTACAATACATTGGTTAACTGCCGGTACAGCAACGGTTAACGTAGTTGAATCGAACGGTATATGCTCAAAAGACACGAGCTTTACGGTCGCCGTGAGCAGTTCACTATCACCGACAGTAACCGCGCTCAGCAAGACAACACTATGCGAAGGCGAGAGTGTGATATTAGACGCTGGGACATTTGCCAAATACACATGGTCAACAGGCGAAACGACCCAAACAATCACGGTCAAAACAGCTGGAACCTATACGGTCGATGTCGAAGACGCGGGCGGTTGTAAAGGGAAGTCACAGCCGATAACGGTGACAGTGAGCCCGCTTCCAACGCCAAGCATCACCGCAAACGGTAAACTCGATTTTTGTGAAGGAGACAGTGTGATATTAGACGCCGGACAATTTGCGCAATACACATGGTCCACCGGCGCGACCACCCGCACGATTACGGTCAAAGCCGCCGGCGCATATAGCGTAACGGTGAAGAATGGATCGGGTTGCACAGGGATATCTGGTTCGGAGAATGTGACCGTATATCCACTACCCGTCGCCTCAACCATCGCTCAACAAGGCGATGACTCTCTCCTTGCCTTCGGGATTCAGGCAGGGAATACACTTCAGTGGAAATTAAATGGAGTCGCACTTCCCGGCGCGACCGGCACCGGAATCCAGGCAACACAAGACGGCGATTACACGATTGAAACGACGAGTCCGAACGGCTGCAAGGTGACGTCAAATGTCTTCGGTTACACAAAGCCAAGCACTGCTGTTCTAACGGTAGCAGTATCGCCGAAAACCATCATCGGTGCGGCCGGCGAAACGGTGAAAGTGCCACTGGTAATTACCAGTTCGAAGAATGTAACGCAGGCGACGGCATCATCGTTCAGCGCTGAACTTGCGGTAGAATCGACGGTCTTAATCCCTGCCACGGGCACATCGACGATAGATAACTTGAATCGTCGGATAATTACGGTGAACGGCACACGGAAAGACGGTAATGACACGCTTGCGATCGTCGAACTTAAAGCCGGTCTCGGCGCAGTGGAAGTATCACCAATCACATTAAAATCAGTAACTTTTACGAGCGGCAAGGCGCAGGTCACGACGGTGGATGGAGAATTCAAACTAACGGGAATATGTACCGATGGTGGCGTGCGATTGTTCAAGCCGGGTAGTACACTTTTGACCGTGGCAACCGAACCCAACCCAGCGAGTGATGTTCTGACGATTACCGTGACAGCGGCAGAAGCGGGTGTACATAAGGTGTATATAACTAATACATTAGGCGCGAAGGAGTCGGAAATATATTCCGGAGAAATTACGGGTACTCAGGTGATTGCGAGTTCGTTACGGGATATCCCGACGGGTGTGTATTTCTTATGTGTGCAGTCTCCGACGGAGCTGGTCGTGCGTAGGATTGTAATTGCAAAATAGGGGAAAGTGGTGTAGTCATGAACGCCGAGGCTCATGGCGCATCAAGGGTATGAACGACGCTATAAGTATTCAATAGTAAAAGAAATTAAATAAATTTGAATGTCATTGTAGAATAGGGTGTTTCTATGAAATATATTGTTTTTGTGATTGGAATTATACTTTCAGCCGCTACCTGGCTGACGGCCGGGGTGATGAACCCTGCACAACTCAAACAATCACCGCAGGTCTTTGTGCAGAATAAGGGTCAATGGCCTCGTGATGTCAAATTTCTGGCACGGGCAGGTGGGATGAATGCCTGGGTGACGTCATCCGGAATTCGCTATGATTTTTATGCTATGGAAAAAAATACGGATCACCTGATACCATCGAGTATTACCACCGCTCAGCCAATGGTGAGGAGTCATGTGGTGGATATGGAGTTGGTCGGTAGTACGACTCCGACTGACGCTCCTACGATGCTCCAAAATGCGTATCATAATTATTATGTCGGCGCTGACCCGTCGAAGTGGGCGACCAATGTACCGCTCTATGGTGAACTTTTGCGCCAAAATGTGTATCCGGGGATTGATTTACGCCTGTATTTTGATGGTGGGTTTTTGCGGTATGACTTTAATGTTGGAGTAAGTGCCCATCCGGAAAATATCGTCCTCCGTTTTACCGGCGCCGAATCCACGTCAATCAATGCTCAGGGAGAAGTCGTACTGCAAACATCGGTCGGAGAAGTAGTACAGCAAAAACTCTATGCATATCAAGAGGTTAATGGAGTAAAGCGTCAGATCGAATGTTCGTTCGTCGAGACAGGCGCTCATTCCTACAGTTTTCGACTTGCGAGCTATGACCGCAGTAAACCGCTGATTATCGACCCACTGTTGTATTCGACGTATTTAGGTGGCCAACAAACCGATGAAGGGATGGATATAGGATTTGACCCGGTCGGAGATGTGGTGGTCGTGGGTACGACATTTTCCTCCAATGCCGAAGGATTTCCGAATGATAATGGAGTACAGCGAACCCTGAACGCACCATCCGATGCATTCGTCACAAAGTTCAAGGCAGATTTAAGTGGTATAATTTTCAGTACCTTCTATGGTTCAGCTGCGGGGAATGGCGGCACGGGGCATGATTTTGCCTCATCCTGCGCCGTGGATAAAATTACCGGTACAATTACGTTTGCCGGAAAAACTCTCGGTATTGTACCACCGGTCGGAGGCGGCGATCATACGTATCACGGAAGCGGGGATGGTTTTGTTGCCAAGCTGAATCCTGCCGGAGCGATAATTTACAGCCGAAATCTGGGTGGTGCAAAAGGGGATGAAGTCATGGACCTGACGATTGTTCCCTTCACCGAAGAAGCTGTTGTTGTTGGACATACGACATCATCAGACTTCCCGACGACACTTGGTACCATTCGACCGGCAATGGGATTGCCGGCTTTTACCATTGAAGATGGGTTCGTAGCTAAAATTGCTACCAATGGAAATACCGTCTTTTCATCCTTTGTTGGTGCTGATTCATCGAATGATTTTTGTACGGGAGTAGCTCTCGATAAAAACAATGCTATCATAATTGTCGGCTATTCATATAGTTATAATTTTACGATCCAGTCAGGCGTCGATGTCTTTGCGTTTAAAGCATTTCTGTATGGACGTGGTGGATACCGACCCAACAACACGACCCCGGCTACGAGCGACGGCTTTATGGTCAAGATTAATACCTCCGGAAGTGTGCTCGAGAGCGGAACATTAATCGGCGGAAGCGGTCATGACCGATGCCTGGCAGTCGATGTGGATATTTTTGGATATGCTGCTGTGTGCGGCTGGACTGCTTCAACTGATTTTGGTGCGAATCTGTTTGATCAATCACTGGGCGGCTCGAAGGAAGGATTCGCCATGAAAATTAATACAGCCGGCGGAAGTCCAATATTTACGACATATTTGGGAGGTTCAAGTGCTGGCGATGAAGAGGAAATGAGAGGTATAAAATTCGATAATAACGGTTCATTGGTCGTCTGCGGCATGACCAATTCAGCCGATTTTCCGACCGGCGCAATTAATGATCTGCCGTTTAAAGGTGGACCGACGGACGGAGTAATTATCCAATTAAAACCCGATGGCACATCTGCCGAGTATATGACGTTTTTGAGTGGAAATTCTCAGGATGAATGTAATGCAATCGCAATTAATCAAGTAGGAGTTTATGCCACCGGAAAGACATTTTCCAACAATTATCCGATGGTCAATAAGCCGTCGTACAGCAAACAGATATTAGGATTTTATGATGCTTTTGTGACGGCGTTGAGTTCGTGCTCGGTAACTCTCCAGGCCGCAAAAGATACCACCGTTTGTGCGTTCGTACCCTTGACGCTCACCAATAACGCCAGCGGGACCGGCACTGTAAAGTATAATTGGGTGGATGCGGTGGCAGGCGGCACGACTGTCAGTACGACTTCTGAACTGACCTTCGTACCTACCGTACCAACCTCGATTACTCTGACTGTCGAAGATGATAACTGCAAAAAAAAGGTAATCTATAATGTCTTTATCAAGCCGACGCCGACCATCAGTACTGTTGACGAGCGGCGCACCTGCATCGGCACCTCCCTAACGCTGAGCTCCGTCGCCGGAGATGCGGGGAATACGATATCCTGGTATGATGCGGCGAATGCGACGACACCGGTCGGAACCGGCAGCTCATTCACAACGCCTGCACTTACCAAGTCGGTGACCTATTATGTAGAATCGACCGATACGGCGACCAAATGCACCAGCGGCCGTAAAGCATTAAAAATCACGGTCGTCCCCGTTCCAACCGAACCAAGTCTCGATAATGTGACCCAGTGCGGTGGCAGCAAAGCGACGCTCTCGGCTATCTTCCCGTCGGATGTGAATTTCCGCTGGTATGATGCCCCGACCGGCGGAAATCTTCTCTTTGTGGGACGGACATTTACGACGCCGACGGTGATTAATACCACGACAAGCTATTATCTCGAAACACTTGATACGACAACGAATTGCACAAGCGTCAAGCGAACGGAAGCGAAAGTCATTATTCTTCCTTCGCCCCAACCGGTGATTACTGGTCAAAATGCTGCATGCGTCAATTCATCGGGACTCAAATACATGGTCGCCTCGAATCCGAATCGGAGCTATGCCTGGACTATCAGTCCGAATGGGACAATTACTAATGGTAATGGCACCAATCAGATCACCGTGAGCTGGAATACAGTTGGCGCGGGCTTGCTGACATTGAGCGAAAAAGACCTGACTTCCGGCTGTATGAAAGACACAACCTATGCAGTAACTATCAGTACTGAGTTGAGTTCGACGATTCAGGCGAGCGGCAGTCCATTATTCTGCGAAGGCGATAGTATCATCCTTGACGCCGGAGGAGGATATAGCACCTACAAATGGTCGAGTGGAGAAACGACGCAGACAATTACGGTCAAATCGACGGGTACGTTCAGCGTAGATGTCGCCGATGCAAGCGGCTGTAAAGGGAAGTCGAATACGGTGAATATCACGGTGAATCCCAAACCTCATCCGGTAATCACGGGTCAGAGTGTGGCCTGCGTCGGCGGCAAAACAGTCCAATATTCGGTGACCAACACGCCTGGTAATTCCTATCAGTGGACGGTATCACCGGAAGGTCAATTAATCAGCGGCGATGGCACATCCTCGATTACCGTTAATTGGACATCCGCCGGAACAGGCAAGATACAACTCCGCGAGACCGGCGGCATCTGCGTGACAGACACGAGCTTCACGGTCGCCGTGAGCAGTTCACTATCACCGACAGTAACTGCGCTCAGCAAGACAACACTATGCGAAGGCGAGAGTGTGATATTAGACGCTGGGACATTTGCCAAATACACATGGTCAACAGGCGAAACGACCCAAACGATCACGGTCAAAACAGCGGGAACCTATACCGTCGATGTCGAAGACGCGGGCGGTTGTAAAGGGAAGTCACAGCCGATCACGGTGACAGTGAGCGCGCTTCCAACGCCAAGCATCACCGCAAACGGTAAACTCGATTTTTGTGAAGGAGACAGTGTGATATTGGACGCCGGACAATATGCGCAATACACATGGTCCACCGGCGCGACAAGCCGTACAATTACGGTCAAAGCAGCCGGCGCATACAATGTAACTGTCACGAATGCATCGGGTTGTACGGGCAGCTCAGGAGTTGAGAATGTCACAGTTTACCCACTACCTGTCGCTTCAACCATCGCGCAACAAGGCGATGACTCTCTCCTTGCCTTCGGGATTCAGGCAGGGAATACACTTCAGTGGAAATTAAATGGAGTCGCACTTCCCGGCGCGACCGGCACCGGAATCCAGGCAACACAAGACGGCAATTACACGATTGAAACGACGAGTCCGAACGGCTGCAAGGTGACGTCAAATGTCTTCGGTTACACAAAGCCAAGCACTGCTGTTCTGACGGTAGCCGTATCACCCAAAACCATCATCGGTGCGGCCGGCGAAACGGTGAAAGTGCCAATAGTTATTACGTCTTCCAAGAATCTGACGCAGGCGACGGCATCATCGTTCAGCGCTGAACTTGCGGTAGAATCGACAGTCTTAATCCCTGCCACGGGCACATCGACGATAGATAATCTCAATCGTCGGATAATTACCATCAATGGCACACGGAAAGACGGTAATGACACTCTTGCGATCGTCGAACTTAAAGCAGGTCTCGGCGCAGTGGAAGTATCACCAATCACATTAAAATCAGTAACTTTTACGAGCGGCAAGGCGCAGGTGACGACGGTAGATGGAGAATTCAAACTAACGGGAATTTGTACCGATGGTGGCGTGCGGTTATTCAAGCCGGGTAGTACACTTTTGACCGTGGCAACCGAACCCAACCCAGCGAGTGATGTTCTGACGATTACCGTGACAGCGGCAGAAGTCGGCGAACATAAGGTGTATATAACTAATACATTAGGCGCGAAGGAGTCGGAAATATATTCCGGAGAAATTACGGGTACGCAGGTGATTGCGAGTTCGTTACGGGATATCGCGACGGGTGTGTATTTCTTATGTGTGCAGTCTCCGACGGAGCTGGTCGTGCGTAGGATTGTAATTGCGAAATAATGTGGCTTGGACGGCAACGGGTGACCGCAAGCGTCGAATCGGAAAATAATGAACGGTAACATAACTATAATAAAAAAAAGGATTTAAGTGATATGTTTTCAAAAATATTAATCGCTAATCGCGGTGAAATTGCGCTGAGAATTATTCGTACGTGCAAGAAAATGGGAATAAAAACTGTAGCAATTTATTCGGAAGCGGATGTGTCGGCGCTCCATGTGAAGGAAGCTGATGAAGCGGTAGCGATAGGCGGGGTGACACCACGTGAGAGCTATCTGGTGATGGATAAAGTACTTGACGCTGCCCGCGAGACGGGAGCTGAGGCGATTCATCCCGGATATGGCTTCCTGTCGGAGAATGCACTTTTTGCGCAGGCAGTAGCCGATGCGGGGATGGTGTTTATCGGTCCAAGTCCCAAAGCAATACAGGCATTAGGCGATAAAACGGCAGCACGGGAAATTGCAATTGCATCGAGTGTGCCTATTTCGCCGGGTTCGGACGGAGCGATTTCCGACGAAGCGGAAGTCATACGAATAGCCGGGGAAATCGGCTATCCGGTACTCCTGAAAGCAGCAGCCGGCGGTGGCGGGAAAGGGATGCGTTTAGTCGAAAAACCCGAGGATTTGCTCGCAGGATTACGTTCGGCGCAAGGTGAAGCGCTCACTTCTTTTGGTGATGACAGGGTGTTTATCGAAAAGTATATCGTGCAACCGCGGCATATTGAAATTCAGATTTTGGCAGATAATTTTGGGAAAATTCTTTACTTCCCCGAACGGGAATGTTCAATCCAGCGACGCCATCAAAAGGTGGTCGAGGAGTCGCCTTCGACGGCCGTGACGCCGGAAATTCATGCTGCAATGGGTGCAGCAGCGGCGCGCCTCGTGGCATCATGCGGCTATACCAATGCCGGTACGCTTGAGTTCTTACTCGATGCATCGGGTAAGTTTTATTTTATGGAAGTCAATACACGGCTTCAGGTTGAGCATCCGATTACGGAGATGGTATCGGGTGTGGACCTCGTCGAACAGCAGCTCAGAATTGCAGCCGGATTGCCGCTTGACATTAATCAGAGCGATTTAGCGCCGAAAGGTCATGCTATTGAGTGTAGAATCTGCGCTGAAGACGTGTATTCGGAATTTTTACCGGAGACAGGCGTTGTTGATTATGTGCAAATGCCGGAGGGTGAAGGAATTCGCAATGATTCTGCACTATTTGCCGGGTATGAAGTGACGGTGAATTATGACTCTATGGTCGCAAAACTCATCTGTCATGCCGATAGCCGAGATGAAGCAATTGCCCTCACACTGAATGCATTGGATGAGTATAGACTGAGCGGGTTACGAACGACGATTCCGTTCTGTAAATTTGTATTGGAGTCGCCTGCTTTTGTCAGCGGAGGATATTCGACGAGCTTTGTAGCGGAGTACTGGAAAGAGGAGATTCCAAGCGAACTCTTTGATTCATTGGCAATTGCTGCGACGATTGCTAAAACCCGCATCGAGAATCGCCGTCGTCCTGTGCATAGTTGATAAGCAGTGTCGGTCAGACTTCGATGAAATTCTTATATTCACCGATGCGTTTGCCGGTGACGCGCTCAATTGTGTCGAGGACTTTGTGGCGTAAGGGCTTGGGAATTTTACGGTTATAGTCGAAATGCTGCGTCCATTCCCTTGACTGTTCGATGCGCTTGTGCATCACTGCCGGATGCGAACCGGTGAAGCGTTGCAGGTCAAAGCATTTGTAGTCGAATTCATCGACGGACGGAATATTCTCTTTCATCCAGTCATCCGAATGCCATAACTTGTGAAAATACTGCTGTTTACGCTGCTGAATCCGCGGGTGCTTTACCCAGCCGTAGTGAAATACCCGCGCCTTGGTTCGCCGGGCGCGGAGCTTTTGGGGTTCACCATCTTCCATTTTCCGAAACCCTTGAGCGTCACCCCATGACAGTACATTCCCACTATTTCTAAAACTCCTGATTTCCTGCCGATACCATTGCCTGCCACCGCCGATATATGCATAGCTTCCATAAAAATGATGATAGGCAAATAAGAGAGCGTCGATTTCAGGTTGGACGATTGCATTCTTTATTTCCTGACGGATCAGCGGGTAATCATCTTCGTGAAGTACTTCATCGGCCTGTAGATAGATGCACCAGTCACCGGAGCAGCGGGCGAGGGCGATATCGGTCTGAACGGCAAGAATTCTGCCTCCGGAGCGGAGTGAATCGTCCCATACGGTTTCATGAATCGTGATGCGCGGATCACCAATATCGGTAATCATCTGTAGCGTGCGGTCGTCCGACTTACCGACAGCGACAATGACTTCATCGCAGAGTGGGAGGAGAGAGTGGAGGGATTCGAGAACGGGATAGTCAAATATTTCTGCGTTGCGAACAAATGTAAAACCGGAGATGTTCATACAGTTAGAAATAAAAACCGGCGAACAAAGACGTGATTTGTTCGCCGGTACAATACATATATCCTACATAAGGAATTAGCTGAGTTTTGCGCGAATCTTCTTCTCGGACATTCCGCGGAGGTAGTACAGCTTCGAGCGGCGTGCTGACCCTTGACGCACAACATCGATACTTTGAATAATAGGAGCATAGAGTGGGAAAATCCGCTCAACGCCAACGCCATTCGACACTTTACGAACGCGGAACGTAGCATTGATTCCGGAGCCCTTCCGTGCAATCACGATGCCCTGATAATTTTGAATACGTTCTTTTTCACCTTCGATAACGCGTACAGCGACGACAACGGTGTCGCCCGAACGGAAAGTCGGGATAGTCGCAGTACCGGTTTCACTTTTCGATTTGCGAATCTCAAGTGCTCTAGCGATTTGAATATCTTCAATTGCCTGAATTTTTTTCATGGTTTTTCTCGTATTTAACTAATAAATAAGCCGCAAAAATACGTTCTTTTTACGACGTAGCCAAATTGATTTTTCCACAGCGAGAGTTTTTTGCAGAAAAGGGGTGTCGGCGGGCTGCACGTTCGATGAATTTTACCCGTAGTCGTCGTGAAATTGTCGCCCACAACGGTGAAACGTACCATCGAAACGTAAGTGTATCCTCAACGTGTGTCAAAAGAGACGAAAGGAGATACGGGAATTAATGTCAATTACACCATGATAAAAAATCGTCTCGAGAGTACGACATAAGGACTTACAACGTACGACTCAAGACCTACGACTCACCAACGTACCAACGTACCAACGTACCAACTTACGACTCACCAACTTACGACTTACCAACTTACGACTCACCAACTTACGACTTACCAACTTACGACTCACCAACTTACGACTTACCAACTTACGACTCACCAACTTACGACTTACCAACTTACCAACTTACGACTTACCGACTCACCGCCTCAACAATTCTCTCGGCTACCATCCTGCTCGCGCCTTTCCCTTGATAGACATATTCCTTTGCCAGCGTGCTTTTGTGCGAATAGATATCCCGATTGGTGAGAATCGTTGTGAGCCAGTGTACACATTCTTCAGATGAGTTGATCACATCGAGTGCGCCGCTGGAGAGTAAATTTTGTGCATCCGGCGATCGGGTAATAAATGGACCGCAGGCAATCGGAATTCCATAGCCGGCTGGCTCTGCGGTACTGTGGACACCGGCTCCGAATCCGCCGCCGATGTAGGCAGCATCTGCTTTGTTATACAGTCGTAATAGTTTGCCGATGCTATCGGTTATAATATGTTGACCTTTGGGGGAATTGTCGGTTAGACTGCTTAACAGGTGGGCGGAAGGGAACATTGTCGTGAGTCGAGCTACATGCCCTTCCGTCGGCTCATGAGGCACGATGATGAGCTTGAGACGGGGGAATTGCGGCGCAAGACTGTGTAATGATTCGTGAAGAATATCTTCGTCTTTTTCCCACGAACTCCCCACAACGAGCACGAAATCATCAACTGCAAAATAGTTCGCCGGCAGCAGATCGCCGAGTGATGATGCCTTTTCTACGACCGAAATAATACGGTCAAAACGTGTATCGGCAGAGATGTGTACCGAGCAAGAAGGCGAGAATCCGGTAAAACGTGCGGCCTGCTGCGCTGATATGGCGTACATCGCGGTAAATGAACGGAGAATTGTCCGCAGTATCGTCCGGAACGGCGGATACATCCACAGTGCACTTCCGGGAAAGGTCGCACAGACGAGGAACGCCGGAATCGCTCTCTCGCTCAATATCGTCAGATGGTTAAGCCATAATTCATACCGGATGAATATCGCTGCGTCCGGTTGGAGACGCGTGATAAATTCCCGTGCATTGGCTCGCGTATCGAGCGGCATATAGACTACTGCATCGGCATACCGGTAGTTTTTTTGATGTCGGTATCCCGACGGCGAAAAAAACGACACGATAATCTGCCACTCAGGATGAAGGATTTTCAGCTCCTCGATAATCGGCTTCGCCTGCTCAAATTCACCCATCGATGCCGCGTGGAACCATATGCGCCGATCCGTCTTCGGAGAGAGGGCAGACAGCGCACGGAGAGTTGAGCCATACGCACGCTCCCGCTCGCGGAGCTTGGGATTAAAAAACGACAATACAAACACTGCCAACCGTAACGGTATGATAATCAGTAGATTATAGATAATCAACGCCGGTGTCATTGCTTAATGCCGATGATGGAAATAATCATTTTTTGGAGGATGATTTCCGCAGAAAGGGAAGTGGATTTGATCTGTACATCAGCATCCCGGAGAGCAAAAAACGCGTTGTTGAGCTGACGAGGAGAATATTTTTGAAGAGCACTCAGATATTCGGGAATAAAAAACGAACTAATGCCGATCGATTTACTGAGTTCAAACGTGTTCTTCGTCTGCTGCGAAGCTTCGAGGAGCTTCCAAAGAACAGTAAAATATCGCGTAAGCATTGACACGATAAGGATTTCCTGTTTTTCAGCCGACAGCATATGAAACATCACATCGAGTGACCGGGCAAGATTTTTTTCGCCGATCGATTTCTGTAATTCAAAAATATTATAGATCCGGGAGTCTCCGACGACGGCGCTGATGTCTTCGGCCGTGATTTTCTTTTTATTCTGCAGAAATATCAGGACTTTTTCGATTTCATTGTTTAATTCACGGAGACTAACGCCTACTTTGGTGGTAAGGAATTCAGCGGCTTCGGGGGAAATTTCACGTCCTTTTTCTTTCATTCTCCGGGCGAGCCAGGAGGGAACATCACGTTCGTAAATTTTTGGAAATTCAAGACATGCCGCTTTTTCAAGAAGTACATTGTACGGGAATTTCAGGGCGCTGAGTTTCTTGGCTGCTTTCTCCTGCTGCTTGGAATTCGAGAGTGCGGCGCCGAGTCCGTTCAATTCTGACGCTGACGAGCGTAGTATCAGGAGCGTCGATGGCTGTGGAGATTGAAAATACCGAGCAAAGGGTGACTTGTCATCTATTTTTTTACTGCCTCTGCCGCTGAAGTATTTCTCGAAATTCTTGACCGATACGACGCGCCGGTCGGACATCAGGGGGAATGAGCTCGCCATCGACACGACGGCTTCCGCCGATGCTGAATCGCTGTCAACGGTGTCAAAATTAAAGCTGTTATCTGTGCTGCTGCTGCCGAGTGCCGCGGTGATGAGCTTGTGGTATGCTTCTTCGAGCAGGAAATCTTCCTCACCGAAAAGGAGTACTATCGGCGGGAGCGGCTTAGTAGCCAGCAATGATGCCAGGGATTCGTACATCATACGGTTAGCTCTCTTCCGTCGGAAGATTCGTGGACGATTGCGTGAGCTCCATATCGAGGGAGGAGGCATCGAAACCGGTGCCCGAAGGTGCATTCGGATCGGCGAGTGCGGCCTGCTTTTTGGGGACAATTTCATCAAAATAGACCCTGAGGCGATCGATAAGACTTTGGAGCTCGAACGGCTTGAGGATATATTCTTTAATTCCCAATTTTGCAAGCTCTTTAATGAGCTTGGGCGAGGAGTCGCCGGTGCAGGCAAAGACGGGAATACCCCGTAGTTTTTCATTTGCATTGATTATTTTCATCGCTGCAAATCCACTCATGTGTGGTGTGTGCATATCGAGGATAATAAGGTCCGGCATCACGCCTACCATCGCTTTAAATGCCGGTATCGGGCTGCCATATTCATAGACCGTGAGTCCAAAGACAGACTCCAGGATCCGCCGGAGGTAGGATCGCATGGAAAGATCATCATCGACGACAAACACATTGAGTTGTGAATAATCCATAGAATCATCGGAAATTTGAAAAACATACTATCAATGAATATACAGACCTTCGCAGTACCCTCTACCCTTACCGCAGGAGCTCCGGGGAGATGGGACTGTTTCAATCAATTTAGCATATGGTCTTTTTTTGCCGCTGTGACTTGGCCGCAGATACAAGTATTAGCGTTGTATAGATTTAGGGTCTAATGCATCGCGCAGACCATCACCCAGGAGATTAAATCCATACACCGCCGCAGCAATTGCTATGCTTGGGTAAATCGTGAGTCCCCAATTTGTTCCGGCAGCAATATAGCCATACCCGTCAAAAATTAAAATTCCCCACGAGGGTTCGGGTTTTTGAATTCCCAGCCCCAGAAAACTCAGTCCTGCCTCCGCAATAATCGACGAGGCAATTCCCGCTGTCGCAAGTACAATAATCGGACCGAAAGCATTCGGCAGAATATGTCGGAAGATTGTGCGCATTGATCCGTAACCGAGGGCGCGTGTGGCTTCGACGTATTCCATCTCGCGGAGGGAGAAAAATTGTCCGCGCACGATACGGGCAATATCCACCCAGCTCGAAATGCCGATGGCGATAAATGTCTGCCAAAAGGCGTTTAATTCAAAGCCAAAAACATCATGCGTCGATTTGAGAACAGAAGAAAATAAAATAGCCAGTAAAATTGTCGGGAAAGACCATACGACATTGATAAACCACAAGATGACATTATCTACCCAGCCGCGGAAATATCCTGCAAGAGCCCCTAAAAATATGCCGATCATCAGCGCAATAATCTGTGAAACCACACCTACCATCAAGCTAATCTGCGCTCCGTAAATCAATCTGCTGAGCACATCTCGCCCGAAGTTGTCGGTGCCGAGATAATAGACCGGCTCGCCATGCCACTCTTTCTCGCTCGTACCCCAGAGCTCTTGTAAAGCAAGGGCTTTTGTCTGATTGGAAAGGTCGGTAATGAAAATCGAATCACCCGATACTCGGTATGACGTAATGGCAAGTATCGATGGCTGATCGGGATTCGAAGGGTTCTTGGTATAGATTACATTCCCCCGAAACATCGACGGCTTCACCGAGTATTCAAGGACCTGCAAGCGCGGATTGAACGGCGCAAGAAGTGGCGCAAGAAGAGAAATTACAATGAGTAAACCAATAAGTATCATGCCGACTACACCGGCAGGATGACGTCGAAGCTTTCGCCAGGCGAGCTGCCCCAAGCTTTCGGAAGATGGTTGGAGGTTTTGTGGAGTCATTATTGGAGTTTTACTTTGGGGTCTAAAAACACATACAGCACATCGACCACCATATTAACAAAAACAAACACAATAGCAGTAAACAGCACCGTACCCTGTATCATCGGGTAGTCTAATTTAAGTATAGAATCAATCGCCACCGTGCCGATACCCGGCCAGTTGAAGATATATTCGACGAAAAAAGTACCGGCTAAAAGACCGGCAAACCAAGCACTTACCGTCGTTACGACGGGATTGAGAGCATTCCTGAGCGCATGCCGTACAATCACTTTGCTATTGGCGAGACCTTTCGCCTTGGCGGTGCGGACATAGTCCTGTCCGAGCACATCGAGCATACTGCTGCGGGTCACGCGCGCGATAATTGACAGTGGTCTGAAGGCAAGAGTGAGCATCGGTAAAAACAAATATTCCACTCCGCGATCGACATATCCTGATATCGGCAGCCAGTCTAAATACACCCCAAAGAAGAGCAGCAGCAGTAGTCCGAAGACAAACGAGGGCAGAGAAATCCCCAATAAAGCGAATCCCATCAGTGATGTATCGAGCCAGGAATTCGGGCGGACGGAAGCAATGATTCCTAGAATAACTCCAAGAAATGTCGAGAAAATCATGGCAGTTACGGCTAGAAGAGCAGTAGCGGGAAAACGTTCTTTAATCGTCGTGAATACATCCCGGTTCGTCGAAAATGACCGTCCGAAATCACCCTGAGAAAGACCGACAAGAAAATTACCGAATTGGACAATCTTGGGTTTATCGAGCCCAAGCTGCTGACGGAGAGCCGTAATCGATGCCTGATCGGCACGCTGACCAAGCATGAGACGGGCAGGGTCTCCGGGGAGGACGAAGTTGATGAAAAACGTAACGGTGATAACGCCAAACAACACTAATATCGAGTATAAGATCTTACGAAGTATATATGCAATCATAGTAATTTACAAAGTAGTTGATTGTTGAATTCATGCTGATTCCGGCTATCCTTCCCACGACGTACTTCAAATCTACGATTCCTCCGTCATTTCATCACCAGGATTTTCTGCGGAATTTCTCCGAGCTCGGCTAGACTGATTAATCGTCCAATAGCGATGTCGGTGATTGGTTCACCCCGGGCAGCTATCAGCAGTCCGTACGAGGTATAATAATCACTGGCAAAAATCATTCCCGGCTTGATTTGATTGACAGCAAGGCGCATGATGGTCTTTTCTCCCACACTGCGGCGGTCATTTTCAATAATCGCGATAAAAGCATCGACGATATTGGGAGCGAAGGTCGATCCCGATCGCTGATTGAGATAGTTCATTGTCTGCGCAAAGCGCGGCTGCGTTGTATGTAAATATGTTGTCGTGCTCGTGATTTGTCCTGCCGGCTGACTCATCGTCGTCTTGTCCCGCTGCACGCGTTCCATCGAATTATGATAATAATCGACGACACTGATGATCTGCGCACCACGGTGAATTTCGTCTCGACGGAGCTTGCGGGGGAAACCCGAACCGTCGTATTTTTCATGATGTTGATAGACTATTTCTGCAATGTCGGCGAGTCCCTCGTGCATCGAAAGTATGCGCCTGCCATCTTCACAATGATTGGCATAATACTGAAAATCATTCGACGATAATTCCTGTGGATGCCGCGTGAGTAATGTATCGGGGAAGCCAATTTTACCGATGTCGTGAAGGAGAGCAGCTGTTTTAATTTCAAAGACTTGCCCGGGCGACATGCCAAGATTGGCGGCGACTTCGGCCGATTTTTCGGATACGAACAGCGAATGACTGCCATTGTAATTTTTTTCATTGGCACGCACCAAGCTGCCGAGCACCTGTATCGTCTGAAAAATACTCGATGCAAGCTGTGTGGCTAATTGCTCGACGGTGTTGTCGTAGGTAAAATTACTGTTCATAATGCGTTGCTGACGTATAATCGAAATGTTCTAACGAAACTCTTTCCGGCACAGATACCGAAAATCCCAAAAATCTTTCCGCAATTTCTAAAAATGTCGTCGTAGTATCGGTCAAATAAAAGTCAATCTTCGGAGAAGTGTCACGATCGTGCTCTCCGGACTGCTGATGCACCAGCACACGCTGTGCCTCCAAGGCAGCGTATTCACCGCAATCAATTAACTCTACTCCCGGCAGCTCATGCGCGATAAGCGTCGCCAGCAACGGATAATGCGTGCAGCCGAGAACAAGGGTATCGACACCAGCCGTGTGAAATCCTGCAAGATATTCCGCTGCAATGAGTTCGGACGCCGGATGATTGTGGAATCCTTCCTCTGCAAGCGGTACAAACAGCGGACAGGCATTGCTAAAGACTATCAGAGTACGCTCGTGGCTGAGCTCCTGAATCGTCGTCGGGTAGGCATTACTCTTCATCGTCGCGCGCGTACCGATGATGCCGATTTTTCCGTTTTCCGTTGCCTGCACGGCTGCCCGTGAAGCGGGAATAATCATCCCGATAATTGGGACCGGGCTCATCGCTTCGGCCTGACGGAGGGCAAGTGCAGACGCCGTATTACAAGCAATGACAATGAGTTTGGCGCCTTTATGAAGCAAAAATCTCACCGCTTGCTCGGTATATTCGATAATAGTTTCCTCGGATTTATTCCCATACGGCACACGCGCTGTATCGCCGAGATAAATGTATTCCTCGTCGGGAAGAATCCGCACAAGATGGCGCAGCACACTCAATCCGCCGACACCTGAGTCAAATACACCGATAGGCCGTGAATTCATTGGAGGAATCGTCATTGTTCGGCACCTCCGGCAAGTGCCCAGATATCAGGTAATGCCCGACCGTGTTCAGCATAATCAAGTCCATACCCAAGGATAAAAACAGGCGGAATCTCAATGCCCTGATACTTGACTCTCAGCTCGACCTTCCGCATCGCCGGCTTGGAAATTAATGCTGCAATTTCGAGAGATGCCGGCCCGGATGCCTGTATGGCCGAAAGAAGTGACGACAGCGTAAGACCTGTATCGACAATATCTTCGATCAGGAGAACATGCTTGCCTTTGAGGTCAATATCCGGTATCTGCATCGCGACCTTGCCGGAAGACTCCATCGCTGAACCGTAGCTTTTGGCGGAGATAAACTCAATTCTGCATGGCACGGTAAGCTCTCTCAGCAGGTCGGCTGCGAAGATAAACGACCCTTTTAATACCACCATGCATACCAAGCTTTCGCATCCTGCATAATCGCGTTCGAGCGCTTCCGCAATGCGCCTCACGGCCTGCTGAATCGCATCCTGCGGTATAAATGGCTCGAAATCTTTGTCGTGTACTCGCATGCCGCTCACCGTTCCTTTGCCGGCTCCTGCTTGACGGCAGGCTCGGTTTTTGATGTAAATTCAGCACAAATAATACGTTTGGTACTCGGAGTTACCTTGAATTTATCGCTTACCCTCCGTCCGCAGATCCACAGCACTTCCGCACCGGCACAAAGCACGAGCGTGCGCTCTTTATCGAGTAAATCTACTTTTTCGTTGGTAAGATAATCACCGACCGTCATCGAACCCGCCATCCCGAGCGGTTGAATTCTATCGCCGTCCTGCCATGAGCGGATAGTGAGCCACAGCGGTACTAAATCGGCGTCAAAAAACTCGATATTCGGATTTTCCGAAAATTTCACATCTTTCTTGGTCAATTCCTTCATTGATAGAATAAAAGTATCGGTCGCAAGCTTTCCGGTCTTGGGAATTTGATGATTGACGACTTCGACAGCATACTTTTTCCTCAGGATAATCTCCGAGCGGTCCCGCAAAGCATCGAGAGCCGGCGTCACACTGCACATTGCGCTGTCGGCACCTGTCGCAAGTCCGATAATTCTGTCAATCGTATGCATCGATACCGGCAGAGTTTGGAATTTTTCCTTGAGAATTTTCTGTATAATTTCACCCTTAAGAAAATCATTAACCGACTCAAAATGGGGAATTGAAATGGCAACGGCAGACTTACCAACCGACCGAACCATCATAGAAATCAAAGCTTCAGCACGTTCATTGACGATCTCATCGGCGCCGAGAAGCAGACGCGCCGTACGGTTGATCGTCTCGACAATCGCAGGGCTGAACTGTTCGCGCAGCGTCGGAAGTAATTGTAATCGTATCTTGTTACGAGTATAAAGCAGCGATGTATTACTCGCATCCTCCCGCCATTCGAGTTCGCGGAGGGTCGCATACCGTATAATTTCACTCTTGAGCAGCGGCAGCATCGGACGAATCACATGCACCCGCTTGGAGAGCTCACGTCGGGCAGGAATACCGGCAAGCCCCGTCAGCCCGGAACCGCGCAAGAGATTCAATAAAAATGTCTCGGCAGAATCATCGGCCGTATGCGCCGTGGCCACAAAATGCGAAACGGTGGTTTTGGCCATTTTTTCAAAAAAATGATAGCGCAGAGTGCGTGCAGCATGCTCGACAGACTGCTTGTGTTTGTCGGCATATTCGTGCACTTTTAATGATGTATGATGGAAATAAAACCCATATTTATGAGTGACTCGCTTGACCATGCGCTCGTCTTCATGGGATTCCTCGCCACGAAGATGATGATTGCAATGTCCGACATGGAGCGAGAAATCATACTTGTGCGACAGATAGGCAAATATATCGAGCATCACCATAGAGTCAACACCACCGCTCACCCCAAGAAGAATCGTAGCTTCATGAAATACATTGAGTTCGTGAGACATGAAGTGTTCGACACGGGTGACCATTTCCCGGAGTTCATCGGGAAGTAACGGCAGCACCGGCTTCGGTTTCGGCGGATAGTGTGTTTTAGGTGCCACCAGCGGCGGTGGCGGTACATGTTTTTCAACAACGACGGGCTCTAGATCACGTTTGTCGTGATGCGTTTTTTTATCATGGGAATGTGCTGCTTTTTTTCCTTCGGGCACAGGGAGAATTTTCTTACCGTCGGATTCCGGTTGAATTTTCTTACCTTCAGGTACGGGGAGAATTTTCTTACCTTCGGGTACGGGGAGAATTTTCTTACCTTCGGGCACAGGAAGAATTTTCTTTCCTTCAGGCACGGGGAGAATTTTCTTTCCCTCGGGTACCGGCAGGATCCGTTTTTCGATGGGAGTCTCCGGCGCTTTGACAGGTACTTCTTCTGACGGAATGATTCCTGCCTGCTCGAGCTCGCGCTGCTTGGCAAGTTTTTTATTCAACCTTTTCTGCTGCCAATAGGTTAGCTTCTTCGGTTGCTCAGCCGATTCTTCCACAGGCATCTCACCGACGGGATCCGGCTGCACTTGAACAGGCGTTGCATTCTGGTGTGGAACAACATCGGGAAGGTCGTCACCGGACTCCGGTTCCGGCGATTCACCCTTTGCTGCCATCTGCTTGAGTTTTTTATTGAGGCGTCGCTGCTGCCAGTAGCTGAGTTTAGGAGCAAGAGGGAGGTCATCGGATGTATCACCACCGTCAATAGGTGGATTCAGCAGCTCTTCGGCTTCGGTCGCACCGTGCAACTGAACTTCACCGGTTACCGCTTGCGCTGCTGCTTCTGCTGCAATGCGTTCATTTTCCTCGGCTTGCAACTTGAGTTTTTTGTCTAATTGACGTTGCTGCACTTTCGTCAGCTTGCGAGCAGGTGGAATAATTTCAGGCTCTTCGACGATCGGTAGAGGTGCCGGGGGCACGTCTTTACGGGTCACAAATGGTTGCAAGGCAGACTGCTGTACCGGCGGTGTCGCTGTCGCTGCTACGGGCGCTGTCTGAGACTCAGCGTTCAATGGAATCCCGCTTCCGCCTTCTGCTTTTTGGGCTTGTTGTTTTAATTTTTTATTGAGACGCCGCTGCTGCCAATAGCTCAGTTTTGGTGCAATTTCATCGGAGTCATCGGGGTCGGTCTGCGGTGTATGGACGCTTTCGATCGTTGCCTCCACCGGTGCAGGAGTGCTGACCGGAGCTGCTGCTTCGATGGGAAGTAGCAGAGCCGCCGGTGGCGCGGTCACTGAATCTTGGAGGGATTGAGTAACCTGTTCTTGTTGAATGACTTGTCCCTGTTGCGCGGCTAACTGCTGCTGCTTAAGTTTTTTATTGAGGCGTCGTTGCTGCCAATAGCTGAGTTTCGGTGCGATTTCATCGGTATCGTCATCACTTTCAATGGTATCTGATGGGGCAGAGGGGCTAAGCGATGTCTGTGCCTGTGGGCGTACTTCCGACGTTTGAGCGGAAGGTTCCGGAGCCAACGCTGCACGTGATTCATTCTCTGCCAATGCTTGTAGGATTGCTTCTACGAGCAGGGGATTGAGCGTTTCTTCGTGCGGCGTACCGGAAAGCTGTGCCGGCGCATCGGGTTGAGGCACAAGAGGAACCGCAGCTTCGTTCGCTGTGATACGCAAAGGGGAGTCTTCTGGTGTTGTACTACCGGATATCTGGGCCTGCTGCTTCAGTTTTTTATTCAGCCGTCGTTGCTGCCAATAGCTGAGCTTTGGTGCGATATCCTCATCGGCATCCTCTGCAGGCGCGGGTATTGTCTTTTCCGGAATACCGATAGGTTCTGCATGTTCCGTTCTTTTCCCTGCTTGCTGGGCGGCTCCCCTCCCCGGCTTCGGCGCGCGGCTACGTTCGACGTGCTGTCGTTTTTCCACGGGCGGTGGTGTACTCGGAGCGGGCATATCTTGTGCTGCCGGGGCTTGAAGGGGGATATTCACAAGCGGTGGTTGTTTTGTTCGAACAGCACGCTTGTCTCCCGTCACTTCTTGAGCAGGCGTTGTGGCTCTGCGGTCATTCCCATAGCGTTCTTCGATGGCCTGTAATCGTGCTGCCCATACATCATCGACCGGCGGAGCGGGTGGTGCGATATGGCGTTCAGCGACCTGCGGCTGCATATTTTCAGGAGTGTCAATGCTTGATGTGCCTGTCGATACGCTCTGTTTTTTTGTTGATTTTTTACCGGAATCTGTTTTTTTTCCGGAATCTGTTTTTTTACCCGAATCTATTTTTTTATCTGAACCCGTTTTTTTACCGACTGCGATTGATGCAGGAGTGCTGCGTGCAAGCGGTGGGGTAATGTCCGCAGGAGAAGGTGTAGAGAGCCGGGAGGTTTGTTCGGATTTGGGTGGAATAGTCGATTCTTTCTTCTCATGTGGAGCTGATTTTTTACTGCGCGTGCGGTCGGCGATGCCACGTCGGGTAGTATTCGACTCGGTTATTGGTGCAGGGGCAGATACATTGTCAACGGTTGCATCGGCGAGCGGTGGTACGGTATCATCCGTTACAGTTCCACCGGCAGGCAGTGCAGCGGTGGCACCGGAGGTGGCTTTGCCGGATTTCTTGCGGGTGACTTTAGTGGTAGCAACCGCCGGAAGTGCAGGTGTGCTAAGATGTTGGTTCGATTGTCCGTCGCTATTTTTCCTTCCCTTTTGTTCGCTTGGAGCTACTGTTACCTGTTCTTGAGAAGTCTGTTGGGGGATACCGGCTGCTCTTTTCCTGCTGAGAGTTGATTGCTTCGGAGCAGCATGACGGGAAGGTGTAGGAATGGTATCGGCGGTCATTGTACCGTTCGCCGTATCGGGGATACCTGATGCGGCGAGGGTACTATTTGCTGTAGTTGGGTTGCCTTTTTTTTCTGTTTTTGGTTTACGGCTTGACGTTTGTACGGCGCCCGTGCCGGTAGCTTTCGCGTTCGTTTTTTTTACACTCACAATAATTTTCCTACTCTGTTATATTTGCTCGATTTCGTGAGTTTGCTCAACTGCACGCTCGGCTAAAAATTCAATATAGCGGTGCAAACGTTCTTCGATTTCGGCATAGGAGAGTAATTGCTGTATATCCTGTTTGACAGGTGCGGAGGTATAGAGTCCGCGCAAGTATCCGCCATAAAATTTCCGAAATTCGAGTATTGCCCGCCGTTCAGGTTTGTGAGCAATGGTTAATTTCAAATGCTCCAAACATACTTGTATCCGTTCATTCGCGCTGGGCTCGGGGGGAACGACCCCGGTGGCTAAAAACATCTTAGCCCGTCTGAATATAAAGGGGTTACCTATAGCGCCTCTTCCGATCATCACCGCATCGCATCCTGTATCATTGAATGCGCGGGCTACATCTTCGACGGTTGTCACATCGCCATTAAGGATCACCGGTATCGACACTTCCCGTTTAATTTTTTCTATCCATGTCCAGTCTGCTTCACCGGCATGCCCCATATCGCGGGTTCTACAGTGCACGGTCAGTGCGGCAGCGCCAGCCTGCTCGAGCATTTTCGCAACCTCAACGATAACGATATTATTTTTATCCCATCCGAGCCGTGTCTTGACGGTCACCGGCAGCTTCACGGTATCAACGAGAGTTTTGGTCATTTTTGCCATCATCGGCGGGTCTTTGAGGAGAGCCGCACCGGAATTCCTGGCAACAACATTCTTAACCCAGCAACCGCAATTAATGTCTATAAAGTCCGGACCCGCTGCTTCTGCCATCAGGGCGGCCTCTCTCATCACGTCCAAGTCACCGCCGAATATTTGAATTGCTACCGGATGTTCTTCGTCAGCAAGTCGTAATTTTTCAAGAGATCTCCGTGCGTCGTGTACTAATCCGTCGGACGAAATGAACTCCGTATAAACGATATCGGCGCCCAAGCGTTTGCACATCACGCGAAAGGGGAGCTCGGTCACATCTTCAAGCGGTGCAAGGAGGATGCCATTTTCAACGGAAACATTTCCAATAGTGAGAGTAGCCATTTCTATAGTCGTTCCGCATCAGCGGCAATTGGTTTGCGATAATTCCGCCGCAAAAATACACAACTTTGCTCAAAATATAGCAGTCAAGCTGAGGGAGTGTGGGTAAGTCTTCTGAGAGTATCACTTCTTAGTGATGCTCTCAGTGGTCAAGCAGGTTGGTCAAGCAGAGCAAAGCCCTGAGTGTATCATTCTTAGTGATGCTCTCAGTGGTCAAGCAGGTCAGTCCAAGCAGGTTGGTCGAGCATATTCACTGAGAGCATCACAAAGAAGTGATACTCTCAGGAGAGACTACCTCTTTACAATCACAACGGGCAAACTATACACCGACCGCACTTTCTTTCCATTAAGCATTCCCGGCAGCCAGCGGGGCATTGTGTGTTGTACTTTCTTGCATGCCTCATAGACAGGCGAACCGTTTTCTTCGCCAACAGCTACCAGATTGTGGACAATCCCAAGTGTATCAATTTCAAACCGTAGCGTAATATAGCCTTCGTAGTCAATTCGGAAAATTGTTCGAATGAGAGTCGTATCTATAAATTGTTGCAAAGCAGCAGGTCCGCCGGGGAATTGAGGAGGTGGGTCTAGGAAATTGGCTGTGTAGAGGTGATTGTCGGCGGAGTGAACCGAAGAAGCACCTTTCTCATCATTCCGTTCGTTTGCAAACACCGATAGTGGAAAGATGAGAGAGAAAAAGATAGATACAAAGAGGAGGGAAAGGAGATTCATGATTAGTATAGAATTGACTATAGGATGTAGAGTAAAGGAAGTTACATAGTATAAAATGTCGTTTGCTAGCATTCAACAAATATTTCAAATCTCACAACAAAATGACATTAGAAAAGTAAGACGGGCAGATTGAACAAAGCTCTTGATATCAACATATTCATCTACAGTAGGATTTGTAAGCTCTATGATATAATAAGAGTAACCATGGCCACCGGTACAATTAATCCACAATTTAAATCTTCTACGCTGTGGGGACTCTTTCAAATTTTCAGGTTCTTGAATTTCTCCAATATTGATGTAATGACTATACCCTTTACTGCGATCATGGGGAATCTCTTTTCTCGTTTTGGGGTCAATTTCAATAATTCCTCTTCTACATGGCTTGCACGAAGTGTCTTCATTGCAGTAAATAATGGTACTATTGAGAATTCCGCTGGAAAATATTGGCATATATTGTCGTGCTTCGGGACCAAAACCTACGCGAATACTGTCAAATTGGATATGGGGAAATCCCCTATCTTCGCCTGAAGAAATTAGTCCCGTATATCTGTTGTAAACTTGGGGCTTGTAGTGATAATTAAAAGCATATTCTAAATTCTCTTCAAGCGTTTCATATTCCCGAAAGGTATGTTCGACCCCATCTGTATCTTTCATCGTAACCATTCTATAGCTACAGGATGAAACGAGTATAACACTGGTTATAAGTATGATAAATTGTACTTTCATGCGAAGCTTAGAGTTAGTAAGTTGTAAAGTACCCTTATAGGTACTTTCTATGAAATTCATTCTATAAAATGTAATTGCAAGTTATCGTAATTCTATTGTTTAAATAATGTTAGCTATATAATAATTTCCTCACCGCACCACCACCACCTTCTGCACGATCACTCCACCACCCCACACCGCATAATACACCCCCGGCGCAAACTCAGCAGTTCGCAGCGTGGCAGTGATACACTCATCCTGCATGGTAAGCTGCTGCGTAAGATCAGCCATTTCAACGCCTACGGGAGAATAAATCTTGAGGGAAAGTGCGCCATTACCCGCCACAAGTGAACGTGGAATTTTCAGCGTCGTGCTGATGCTTGATGGATTGGGGTAGGGAGATGGGAGCGGGGAAGTGCTTGTAAATTCTACACTTGTCGTTATCGTGTCGCTCAGGTCAGTATAGATAATTGTGCCATACGCCATGCCGAGGTAGAGTCTGCTGCCGAGCATGAACATCCCAACCGGCTTGTCAGTGGGAGAAGAAATGGTTTGAAGGTATCGCAGCGCTTTATCAGGGACCATCGGTACGAGCGTCCGCCCGGTGTCCGACGATATGTGGATGATATAATTCCTGCTTACTTCAAAAAGTTTATTCCGGTATGCCTGCACTATCGACAAATTTGGGGTGAATTTATCCTTGATTGCACCTATCGTTGTTAGCGTTGCCGTGCGTTCATCAGGTGAGATACTGATGGTATACGTGCTGTCCGAACCAAGAATTACGATCGTGTTTTGGGAAAGAAACACTCGCTTGCCGGTAGGAATAGTACTGAGAAGCACTTCCCATTGATTGCTGTCTGCCCATCGCAAAAGCGCCGTGGAATTGTCTTTTTGTGTGATAAAAGCGAGGAACGATTGCGCCGATGTCGCAAGATTTGTACTCGTCGTGCCGGCAGGGAGTGCGGCACGTATCCACGATGCCCCGCCGCTCGTTGTGTAATACGCTGTAGTAATGCCGGCTGCCACCATAAATTCGGTAGGAGATTTGACCACAGGACTGCTGAGTCGAAGATGAGAATCCGGTGTACTACTCTTCCAGGACGCACCGCCATCCGTCGTCGAGAGGAGGCGTTTGTACGTATAGGAGCCGTCTGCAGCGCCGGAGTCAGCGAGTATAAGTGCTGAAGTAGCAGAAAGATACGTAGCCGACTCAAAGGAAAGATTCGTCGTAAACGTTGAGTCGTAGCGGGGTGCTTCATGCCAACGTTTTATAAGTGCTCCTTCCTGCGAACGCTCTTCAAGCACATTAAATTGACGGGGAATCCCACCGTCAAAACGTGACTTGCCTTCCCGGTAAACCGTAAAGAATGTACTTGGAGAAGCAGGTGAAAATGCCACTGGACTATTCTCAGCACCGGTCATGAGTCGTGAGATAATCTCCCGACGTTCATAGAGATAGGGAAGAGAATCCGGGATAAGGCGAATGGAGGATATGCGCGTGCTATTTCCCGATGACATCGCCCGAAGACTGCTGTCCGGGAATGCAATATCACTGACATACAGCAATTGACTCGCCGGGTCGCCGAGCGTATTCTCACCGGTTTGCCATGTAGTACCACCATCGAAAGTGCTGTAGATAAAAGCACTTGCAAGATAATTATTCCATCCGATAAGCATCCCGTGTCCTGTGGAATTAAATGCAAGAGCCAGCGGATAATAGACTTTCTGAGTAATTGACCGGTCAAGAGGAAGCGGCGTCCACGAGGTGCCATGATCGGTCGTCCGGGCGGCGTAGGACGTATCGCCGGCAATTACCCAGGTGCTGTCACTCACAAACGCCGCGCGTCGAAGGGTAATCGCTGTATCAACTTGAGTTGCAGAGAGTTCCCACGTGAGACCATTATCCATGCTGAGCGCGATCATTCCGCGTGCGCCGACAGCCATGCAGGTGCCGGTTTTGGAGGTGGCGATGGAATAAATAGCCGACGGAAGGGCAATAGCTTTTGTCCAATGGTTACCGTCATCGGTACTTCGATAGATATCACCATTGCCGGCTCCGATGAGGAGCGTATGTGCGCCGGCATATTCGATGGTGTGAAAACGATTCCCGGGGTTGATACTGCTCGTCGTCCAGATTCCACCGGACGTTTCACGGCGATAGATATGCCCGTCATCATCTGAAGCTATGACGCCTTCGGGCGAGAAAAACGTGACTGCCAGAAGGTCACCCATGACACCGAAGGATTGTTCAAAGAAGGAAGTGCCATAATTATTGCTTTCGAGAACTGACGTAAATTGTCCGACACTAACGACATATTTCCCATTTGGTGAGACGGCGATTGCGTTCATCTGGGTTCGTTGCGGAGGGGTAGTCAGGAGATTCCAGCGGTATTGCTGCGCGTTAGAAGAGCTGTACAGTCCGATGAGGAGTGCGAGTAATGCGAGGCGTATGTACCTCCGTTGAGTAAAAACTGATTGCATGGAGTTCCTTTGATAGAATGATGAGGCATACTCCCCGCCTCGCGCCGCAGAGACGAGCGTCTGGGGGGATGGAGAAACAACGTCGTACAATGGTTGGACGGCAAAGGGTGGCCGCAAGCGACGGCCGGAAATTGATGAAGGGGTACCAAATGAATACGTGTTGATTCCCTCAGCTTGCTCCACCATACCTGATGCCGGTTTACCGCACCACCACCATCTTCACTGCTTTTTCAACGACCCCGGCGCTCATGCGGCAGAAGTACAATCCGGTCGGAAGTTCGACGGTAGTGGAATAGCTACCCGGTTCAAAGTACGTGTCAGCAAGCACTTGCACGGATCGTCCAAGAAAATCAAACACTTCGAGGCGAATATTTCCTGCGAGTCCGACGCCGAAATGTACTTGCATATTAGCTGCCGAGAGGAAATACGTGCTGCCGGTGCCACTGACATAGCGGAAATTGCGACCGCAGTAGTCACCGGTTTTGAGGGTGTTGCCGGTGGAAAGAATATCTCCACAAGTAGAACTGCTTTTGACGGAATCAAGCATCAACTGGAACGCAAAAATTGAATCGCTGGTATGTGGTAAATATGTTTTAAAATTTAAGAGAAGCGTACCAATTGCACCGGTACCATTGAGGGAGAGTTGACCATTGTTTTGGACTTTCAGTGAGGTGATGTGTAGAGTTGGAGACTGACGGGCTATGGTGTCAAATTGAGCAATAAGCGGATTGTAAAGTATTCGTAAGTGCCACTCAGATATATCTCTTGGGATGTTAAGTTCAATTTGGGATACATCATTTGGAATAAATGTTATTGTATCCGGAGATAAACTAAAGTTGCGAGATATTGAAGTGTAATTGATAAAATTGGGTAATCCAAGATTACATTGTCTAGGTAATGCAATAGCGTCTTCTTGATATTGACATAGAACACCTTTCTCATTGGGAGAATGTATAATATCGAGGTATTTTCTAAACGTTGAAGCAATGTAGATTTTACAATCCATTGCTAACTGGAGAGAAGCTACAAAAGTAACAGGAATTCTTACCGGAAAAACAACGACAGAATTCTGTATCTCTGTGCTTGTTGGTAAGTTTACTTCATATTGAAAGAGTGCAGATTCATAAATTCTGCTCAAAAAAGTTTTGCCTATTGCGTAGAGCTTAGAGTTGTCAGGTGAAAATGAAACACCATAAAACTTATCATTGTTCGCTGGTTTGCCAAGTAACCTATAGTTGTACAGTTCGCCTGTTGCAGGATTGAAATCAAAAAGTGCTAAAAATGAGCTCGCGTTATGGGTCGCTATAGCCAGTTTCAAACGGTCCGGAGAAATGCGGATATATCCGGCAGTGTGATCGATAGTTGGCGCAATATACTTTGAAATTACTGGTGATGTGTTGATTCCTTTGGATGTAATGTGATACGAGTAAAATTCATTGTTTTGTCGATGGTGAGTCACCACCCAATAACCTTTACCAGTATTATCTAAAGAACCGGTTAGCTTTTCAGAAACGCCATCTAACAACTTGACATTTTTAACAAGTATGTCTATGGCAGGATTAGCAACACTTACAAGAGAATAGTACATACTCTCTGTTAGCGGTGTGGAACTTGTCGTGAGATCCGGGACTGTAAAAATATAGTACTCTTTCTCATTACCAGGATTCGGGATTATTAATGCAGTTTGGGTACCGGACGCACCTCCCATGAGTCCTGTGCCATTCTTTACAACATCATGATTACCATTCCAAATTGTGCTGCCATCTGTATAAAAAAGTAGTTTGCCGGTTGTTCTGTCTGACATCACTGCGCAGCCTTCAGTCGTACTCATTTTACCGTCATTGAGCAGTACAGGTGTTCCGCTTGCAAAACTAAGCCCAACTCTATCGCCAAAATACCAGTTAGTAGTTTCTTCTTGCGCACTACACAGCGCTTGTACTACAAGTAATAAAAAAATAGTAATGTAATACATCAAGTGCTCCGATGAAAAGATGTACGGTCGAATGAACTTCTTGCTATCTTTGAGATTGATTAGAGGTTATCTTTTTTTTTACCATATAGTTACCGAACTACGCAGCCCACTGGTTCACAAGCGATGAATACCGCTCCGACAGCTCCAACGCGCCGCCATTGGTGTCACTCTCAGTGATCACGATAAACGCTGCTTTTTCTCTGTCCGGTAAGAGTAATATTGAATTGCCGCCCTGAAATATCTTCACTCCGTCAATCAGCATCCGCTCGTTGCCCTCGGAATGCTCCATCGCACGACGCATCACCGTGCCCTTATTCTCCCAGGCACAGTCCACACTCGTCTGATGCTGATACCGGCGGGGGAGCTGAGCGTCGAGTTCGGAGATTTTAATTCCGGTAAGCGCAAGCATTTCCATGGTCTTTGCTACGCTGAACATTCCATCCGACGCAAACAAGAAATCCGTAAAAATAAACCCGCCGCGCGTGCCGCCGACAAACGCTATATCCCTGTTCTGCGTCGCATCCATCATCGCCGAATGCGTGTTTTTAATACGCACAACCTGCACATTGTAGTCCTTGGCAATCATATCAATTTCACTGCTCGCCATCACCGGTATTGCTATCGAATACGGCTCCCGGCTGCGATTCGATTCTAAGAATAATTTAGTCATGATGGTAAGTAAACGCTGACGGGAGAACCAATTACCACGTTCATCGACAATCGCGATTTTCTCGGCTCCGGCGTCAATCTTGAAGCCCAGCTCATACCCCAATGACCGCATAACCGTCGCCGATTCTGCAGCCTCCTCGTCCGTGCTCGTATCCGAATATGGCCGCGACACATCCATATAATTATTCATCGACACAACGGTAGCCTGAAATTTACCAAGGATTTGCGGGAATATCGTCGAAGCCAGACCAAACGAATAATCAACGAGTATCTTAAAATGTTTGTTCGAAATAGCATCACTTTCTAATGCCTCCAGAAAACGATTCCGATATGCCTCATTTGTACGCTCGGGGAAATTGATATCACCAACCTTGTCATAGGATACACGCTTGATATCCTCGCCGAAGAAAAAACGTTCGATATTCTTTGCTTTTGATGACGGTAAGTCCCTTCCATCACTATTAAATACAATGATATCCGTTCGATCATGCTGCCGAATGGAGCGCCGCACATGCAGTCCGGCAACTGCTTTGCCGTTCCGCAATTCCTGCCGCGTCTGCGGTATCGACGTCACTTGCAGGTCATTCACCGTTACCCCGGCCGACATGAGTCCGCTCATGAGCGCGCGGTGTGTCATCCGGCTCGCGGCATCGGCATCTCGGCTTGCGACAATCGTTGTATTAGCACCAACGGCATTCCCAATCGCTGCGCCTAGTTTAGCGGCAAATTCAGGATTGATTTCAATATTCGATAGTCCTGTAACTCGCGCATCCGTAAAGAGTTCGCGGAGCCATTTTTCTTCCTGTACCAAGCTTCGCGACAGAATCGCTCCCGCCTCGACCTGCTTCCGTGGCCATAGTTTAATATTCGGCATCAGCGTCGCTTCACGTCCAATAATACAGCTTTCGGCAATAAATACATTCTCAGAAATGGTCGAGTCACCGCCAATTACCGCATCATTACAAATCACATCGTCCGTCAGCGATGCGCCCTCGCCGATGATGACATTATCCCAGAGCACCACGCCCGAGAGTCTCGCGCCGGCACCGATAGTAACATTATTACCAATCACACAATTACGCAAACTCGCATGGTCACCCACGGTCGTATGATTGCCAAGCACCACCATACCCGAAAAGCTCGCCGACGGAGAAATTCCCACGCCTTCGCCCACAATACATTTATCTTTTTCTTCACCCGAAATGGTGATTTTTACCTTGCTGTCGAGCACGTCCATACAGGCGATTTGATATTCGTTCAAATTACCGATGTCACGCCAGTAACCATCAGCAATATAACCGTATAACGGCATGTTTTGCTTGAGCATAAGAGGGAATAAATCCTTGCTGAAATCAAAATCACGTTGATAAGGAATCAAATCCAAAACATCGGCATCAAGAATATAAATTCCCGTATTAATCGTATCGGAAAACACCTCGCCCCACGACGGCTTCTCGAGAAAACGGGTGATGCGACCCTCGCTATCGGTCATCACAATCCCAAATTGTAGGGGATTCGGCACCCGCGTGAGCATAATCGTCGCCTTCGCACCTTTTTGCTTGTGGAATTCAAGCGCCGCCGAAATATCAAAATCCGTGAGCACATCGCCGCTGATAATGATAAATCGATCATTGAGCAAATCGGCCGCATTGCGCACACTGCCGGCTGTGCCATAGTCGGCAGCTGCTTCACGATACTGCATCGTAATGCCAAAATTATCGCCGGTGCCAAAATGATTTTTTATAACGTCGGGCTGGTAGTAGAGGAGGGAAACAATGTCGGTAATATCGTGGGATTTCAGCAGGTTAACAATGTGTTCCATCATCGGAACATTAATCAGCGGCACCATCGGTTTGGGGATACTCGTCGTTAATGGGCGAAGCCGCGTTCCGAATCCACCCGCCATAATTACTGCTTTATTCATCGAAATTCCTCGTTTGTTTTTCAGAAAAATGAAACTACTCAATCCTAATGAGCAAAGTTATTTAATTTGGCTGGCTTTGGCAAGTGTTTTATTCCAATTCCCCAAATTTTATTTTGGTGACCCCGTAATTTACCTTCCAAGCGTTGCCTGCGGTCACCCGTGGCCGTCCAACCGTTCTCGGAATATTGGGGTAAACTACGCTCATTTCATTTCAAAAATCGATCTGCTTCTCGATAAATTCCAGATTCCCGGATTTTCTTCTTGTTTGTTAGCAAAATTATCGCAAGTTTTGTAGGAAAAAGAAGTTAGTGTGTCGTTTCTAGTTATACCTGCTTCGCTACTATACGATATCTACATCTCCCGTCAATGGGAACTTTTCATTCAAAAATTGGAGAATACTATGAAAGTATTTGTTGCTATTTTTTCTGTTGTCTGTACCCTGGTGCTTCCCTCAAAACTCCTCGCTTCAGATTGGTTTGATATTTTCATATCCAGAGATACAGTTGAGCTCACAGTTGGGGAGAACTCATCCTTCACGCTAAATTTCATCCAACACGATAGTACATTTAGTGCTACACTCTTCTTGGGAGCCGGCATCGGTAATTACATGTTTTTAGATGGAGATGGTACGTGGAAACCATGTCTGAAAGAAACATCAGGATCAAATACTTGGCTCAGAAACCCTCCCTTATTGGATATACCTACAAACGCAGTAAATAAGCCATATAAACCATTATCATGCTCAATAAAGGCGAATCAAGCTGATACAGGATTCTATCGGATTTACATCACTATCAATAATAATAATAAAATTGGCAAAGACTCTTTGTTTATTAGAGTAAAGCAAGTACAAAATTGGTACTTACTAGAGCTAAAACCGCAAGATAGTTACGAAACGTTGTTCCCAAGTTACTTATTTGTAACCCAAGATACTTCATATCATAATTATTACCTACCTACGCATGAGCATACAATAGGATCCGGCAATAATAAAAGGAGACTTATTTATACCGGTTCAAAAGAGCTGAATAATGCCGGCTATGTAACTCCATTTATGTTCAACAAGAAGAAAGAGATGGTAGTTGAGCTAAATTATGGGTTATTGAAATACGACAGGAATTATAAAACACTCTATAATAGCTCTAATTCACCTTTCAAAAATAAAAGTGGATCAAATTATATAATGAGTCAATTCGCAGAAGATGTACATGGTGTCCAATACTGGGCTAATGATGTAGGAGCATATTCGATTGAGGATGGGGGCATAGTGGATTTGTTAGCTAGCAACCCGGATATATTTCATGATCTGAAAATATCGTCTATCTATTCGAACCCCAAAAGTAATGATACCTATTTTGCAACCGATAAATTATATTCAAAAACGAATGCCGGAATTTACCATTACAATGGAGTGAAATGGGATACAATTCCTATCCAAATTGATGGAATTTCAAATGATTCTATAATGGCATTTTACGAATTAAAACAAGATAAGCTAAATAATTTATGGGGCTTAGTTCATTATTATCATTCGCCGATTACAATGAAAAAGCTCGTCATGTTTGATGGGAATCGATGGATACAATTTCCTGCATTAGATTCCATACCGCTGAAGGAGAATCCAGATTTGAAATTTGAAGCACATTTTACAAAATTTGAATTTGACATGCATGGTGACATTTGGCTATTAAGTGGGTGGCGGCAACTCATTCAATTCGATAGAGTAAGTGTAAAAAAAATCTATAATGATGAAAACAGCCCACTTGCTGTAAAATCTATTTATGTACCGTATTTCGTTATTGACTCTTCCAATACATTTTATTTCCCTTCAAATGCTAAAGGTTGGAAATGTTTACAAATGTTCAACCCTGACGGAATACCACTTCCACTCATGAGTCAGCCATCTGCTGTCGAAGAAGAAATTCAACCTCCAATCAGCGGTATCACTATCTCTCCCAATCCATCATCGACATCAGTTACCATCTCCGGTATCGAAGGAATTCGTTCGGTACAATTGGTGAATACATTGGGAATGGTCGTCGACTGCGAAGTACTAGGCGCGACATCAACGTATGAAATTGATGTGTCGAACTTGCCGAATGGAATGTACAGCATCCAGTTCCGCACGGAGACGGGGATAATTTCCAAGCCGGTTGTGGTGAATCGCTGATAGGGAGAATTCTCCAAAAACATAAACAGCCCGTGATGCATTCATCACGGGCTGTTTTAATTTGTCATGCTTAACTATTTTCTCCACCAAGGACTTCGCTGAAGATTCTGGAAATTAATCTCCTCGCCGATTTGCGGGGTCGTTATCGTTGTTTTCGCTTTTTGAGAGAGCTCGAGGAGATGTTCAATCGGCTCATCCCATGGGTGGAGCGCCAAATCAAACGTACCCCAATGGACCGGCAGCATCACCTTGCCACCCAAGGTAATATGCGCATCATGCGCCTCTTCGGCATTGGTATGAATATCCCGCCATGCAGGATGATAGGCGCCAATCGGCATGATCGTCAGGTCGAAGGTGCCAATCTCCTGACGTATGTCCTGAAAACCGTCCATGTGGCCGCTGTCGCCGCAGTAGAAGACTGATTGGTCGGCGCCGAGGATACTCCACGAACACCACAATGTCTCAAACCGATTGAACAAGCTGCGTCCCGAAAAATGCCGGGCGGGTGTCGCGACTAATCGATTGGGACCATCCATTACTTCGTCCCACCAGTTTAATTCTTTGATATTATTTGGTTTGCAACCCCATGATTCGAGTATTTTCTTCACGCCGAGCGGCACGTAAAAGAGCGTATTGGTACTCGATAATTGCTTCATCGTGTGAGAATCCATGTGGTCGTAATGATCATGCGAGAGGATGACGGCATCAACGTTGGGAATATCTCGGATCGCCACCGGACTCGGGTGAAAGCGTTTCGGGCCGGCAAGCTGCGTGAACGATGCCCGCTTACAAAAAACCGGATCGAGCAAATACCGGCGCCCGCCAAGCTCAAGCAAGGTCGAGGAATGACCAAGCCACCAAGTGCGAAGCGTGTGAGAAGGGGAATGCTGAAATTGAGCCGATGTGAGTCGGTGAACGGGGAATGCATGCTGAGGCCTGCGAATCTTTTTGTCGGCAGTAAAAAACTGCCACATGACATTACCTGAACTGTAGTTTTGTTCGTTCGGAAGCTGTACTCGTTTTTCACCCAACATATTCACATGCTGGATGTTACGGAATTTACCATTGATGAAGTGCGGTTTTGATTTGGGCATTTATGTATGTACATTCGGATAATTTAACTTTACAACGGAGCCACACCACGAAATTCTACCGGTGAAAATTGTAGTGCCTCGATTTCATAGTAAGAATTTTACACAAAAAAAGCCCGATATCAAGCGATATCGGGCTTTTTTTGTAAGAAGAAATTTGCAGGGAAATTACACCACCGAATACGCTGCACGGAGCATCGCAAGACGTTCCTGTTCATGGACTTTGCTGTATCCTGCTGCAGGACTTGCGCTTTCATTACGTCCGGCATAACACAGGCGTTGATTGCCCCGAAGGATCGGTGCAATGCGTGGCGCGATAAAGCTCCAACTGCCCATGTTTTTCGGTTCTTCCTGCGCCCAAACTACTGTCTGCGCCTTCGGATAGCGTTCCAAAATCGCGGCTGCGCGCTGCTCGTGGAATGGATATAACTGTTCCACACGTACAATTGCCACATCATGCGCTTCGATTTTCGTGCGTTCGGCGAGGAGGTCGTAATAGACTTTACCCGAACAGAATATCACTCTCCGTACTGTATCAGGATTCGTAATTGCCTGATCATCAATGATTTCCTCAAATTGACGATCCGTGAATTCCGACAGCACCGATATCGGCTGACGCAGAATACCTTTCGGCGACATAACAATCATCGGTTTTCTATACGGCGCATAGACTTGGCGGCGGAGAGCGTGGAAGTATTGAGCGGGAGTCGTGAAGTTGCAGACGAACATATTATCTTCAGCGCAAAGCTGCAGGAAGCGTTCGAGGCGCGCGCTGGAGTGTTCAGGGCCTTGACCTTCGTACCCATGCGGCAGCAGCATCGTCAGATTCGACACTTGTCCCCATTTTTCCTCGGCACTCGAAATAAACTGATCGATAATCACCTGTGCGCCATTCGTAAAATCACCGAATTGCGCTTCCCACAGCGTGAGACCATCGGTTGAAATCGCGCTGTATCCATATTCAAATCCAAGCACAGCGAATTCTGACAGCGGACTATTATACAGCCACAAATGCGCTTGATCCTCAGAGAGATGATTGAGCAGAATGAGCTGTTCTTCGGTATTATAATCATGGAGAATAGCATGGCGATGACTGAATGTACCGCGTCCGCAATCCTGACCCGACATGCGAACGGTCTTTTGGTCTAGCAGCATCGAGCCGAATGCGAGTGCCTCGCCCATTGCCCAATCTATCGCAGGTGTCTCTGAATCAAGCATCTTACTGCGACGCACGAGCAGATCGACGACCTTCGGATTCGGCGTAAAGCCGGAAGGAACGGCGGTGATTTTGGAAACAATGGAATGCAAGATTTCTGACGAAAGCGATGTCGGTACTTTTGCAAAAATATCAGCGCCGTCATTGATGAATTTATTGGTTGTAAAGGTCGTTTCTACCGTTCGGTCTGCAAATGCTTCGTTCAATTCCTGCTTGAATTCACCGCTCAAGCTGTCGAGTTCTTCGCTGGTAAGAGCTTTTTCTTCCAGTAATTGCTGACGGTACAGCTGGCGGACTGGCGTTTGAATCTTGATTTTTTTGTAGAGTAATGGCTGCGTATAGCCGGGTTCGTCGGCTTCGTTATGTCCCCATTTACGGTAACATATAATATCGACAATCACATCATCATTGAATTTTTGGCGGTATTCGAAGGCAAATAGCGCGGCTGTGCGCACAGCTTCCGGGTCGTCGCCATTGACATGGAGAATCGGCACCTGCAGCATTTTTGCGATGTCTGACGCATATGTCGTCGAGCGCGCATCATCGGGGGAAGTCGTAAAACCGATTTGATTATTAATAATGACATTAATCGTTCCACCGGTACGATAGCCGGCAAGTCTCGATAAATTAAGTGTTTCCGGAACAATTCCCTGGCCGGCAAATGCCGCATCGCCATGGATAAGCACCGGCACCGATTGCGAACATGTCTTATCTTGAATTGCGTCATCCATTGCGCGGGCCATACCTTCGACGACCGGGTTGACGGCCTCCAAGTGGCTTGGATTTGGCGCGAGAATGACATTAATTTTTTCATTTAAGCGGGAGATAAATTCACCTTTTGCGCCTAAGTGATATTTCACATCGCCCGAACCCTGAAACGACTCAACATTATAATTACCTTCGAATTCATCGAAGATTTTTTCGTAGGGTTTTTCCAGGATATTGGCGAGTACATTGAGCCGGCCGCGGTGTGCCATGCCGATGACGCAGGCATGCATTTGGGCTGTGGCGGATAATTCGAGAATTTTGTCTAAAAATGTAATTGTCGTCTCGCCACCTTCCAGAGAAAAGCGCTTTGCACCAATGTATTTTGTCTGCAAATACTGCTCAAATGCTTCTGCCTCAATGAGTTTACGATAGGTGTGAATTTTCTCGTCCTTCGGAAGCTTTGTCGAAAAATGGTTGGGTTCGATACGCTTTTGTACCCATTCTTTCTTTTCAGGATCCTGGATGTACATATATTCGATAGCAATCTTGCCGCAATACGTATCACGGAGAATATCGATGATATCGCGGAGTGGTGCACGGTTAAGACCACCAACGCCACCGGTATCAAATTCGCGATCAAGATCCCAGATTGTAAAGCCATAATGAGCAGGATCGAGCTCAGGATAATAATAGGACTGCAGTCCAAGAGGGTTGATATTGGAAAGTAAGTGACCACGAACGCGGTAAGCATGAATCATTTGGGCGACGCAGGCCTCTTTGTCCAATTTTTCGAGTTCATCTTGGGAGCCAAAAGGATTGAGACGCTTGTCCATACTCCATTTCATGGGTTCATACGGGATACGGAGCGTCGCAAAGATTTGATCATAAAAGCGTTCTTCGCCAATGAGTAATTTATGAAGATAGGCAAGGAATTCACCTGACTCTGCACCCTGAATAATACGGTGGTCATACGTGCTTGTCAGTGTAATAACCTTGCTGATTGCGAGTGTCGAGAGTACATCCGGCATGACGGCCATGAATTCGGCGGGATATTCAATTGCGCCCGAAGCGATAATGAGTCCCTGACCTTCCATCAAGCGGGGAATCGAAGCGACCGTGCCGATTGTGCCGGGATTCGTCAGCGAAACGGATGCGCCCATGAGCTCATCTAAGCTCAGCTTACCGGTGCGCGCTTTGGCTATCAGGTCGTCGTAATTTCTGCAAAATTCTGAAAAATTAAGCGTTTGGGAATTTTTTACACTTGGGACGACGAGCAACCGCGAACCGTCTTTGCGGGTCGTGTCGGCAGCAAGACCGATATTGATGGACGACCGTTTAATACGCGTCGGCTGACCGTTCACCATCGCAAATGCGTCATTTAATTGGGGATACTTGATGAGCGCTTTGACAATACCCCATGCGAGAATATGCGTAAAGCTTACTTTGGGGCGACGTTGACTCGCGAGGTATTTATTAATCAAACGGCGGTTTTCTTCTAATACTTTGACCGGGATGGAGCGAACGGAGGTAGCGGTGGGGACGTTCAGACTATGAATCATGTTCTCGGCGATTTTTGCCGTGATGCCACTCATCGGCTCCGCTGTATCTCCGGCGCCAAGTGTGACGCTGCTTTTGGGCGGTGCCACGGGGCTCGGAGCAGCTGCCGGAGGAGCAGGAGGCGGCACAGGCAGCGTAACGGCTGGAGGTGGTGGAATTACAACAGGTTGCGCGCTTGCCGCAGCAGGCGTGCCATTCTGTGAAACACCATTGGAGCCGCTCGTTGGCGTTGCGGTACCATTGCCTGACGTGCTTGAATATTGCTGCTGAAAATAGATTTTCCATTGCTGGTCAACCGAGTCGGGGTCGCGGAGATAATCGGCGTACATTTCATCAATGTAGGCAGAATTAAGAGTTAGCATAAAGAAGTAGGGGTAGTTTGACAAATAATGAGTACAAAATTACAAGAAAACTTGCTCGCAGAATACACCGGCGCCCCTGAAATCATCAGAAGCTTAGTTTTTTTTGTGGCTCACGGGGATTATAACAGTGAATGTAGAGCCGTGATGGAGGGTACTTTGAGCGCTTATCGTACCATGATGGAGGTCGATAAACTCTTTGCTGATGGACAGACCGATCCCGGTGCCCGGGATTTCGGCGGTATTGGAGCCGCGGTAAAATTGTGTGAAAATGAAATCGATATCCGACTCCGGAATACCGATGCCGGAGTCTTCGATGGTGAGAGCAAGCGACTCCTGTTCGGGTACATAGGCAAGCGATACATTGATCGAAGATCCTCGATGAGAAAATTTTACGGCGTTCGACAGCAAACTGCTGCAGACATAATGCAGGATATTGGCATCGCCGTCGATGATGAAATCTTGCTCGGTCAAATGCACATTGAGCGTGATTTCCTCATCCTGTGCAATCCGGCGGATATCATCTATTGAATGCTCTAGTATCTGCCTGAAATTTATAGGCGTAATCGAGAAAAAGTCACGGAGGGTTTCGACCGTGCTGTGGAGGAGAAAATCGTCCATCAGGTCGGTGAGCTCATTGACTCTATTTTTGATTTTGTGAATTTCCTGGAGTTTTTGGTCTTTCGACAGTATCTCATCGTAATGCTCAATAATTTCTGCCGAAATGGTGATTCCCGTTAATGGCGTGCGGAATTCATGAGAGATGGTATTGACGAATCGTGTCTTCAAAATCCGCATATCCCGTTCTTTAATCAGTGCTTTTTGTAAATTATCGACCATCGTGTTGAAAGCAGCGGCTAAATGTCCGATCTCATCCTGCGAGCCGACGGACGCACGGTGTGAGAGGTCGCCGGAGGTAATTATAAGAGCCGATTCTACGACCGAGCGAAGAGAATTAGTGATGAATTGACTAAAGGAATAGATGAGAACGGAACCGATAATAAAGAGAACAAATACGATTATCAGAAAATTCTTTTTCGTGCTGTTGAGCTGCTCACGGATCGATTCTATCGACACACCGAGCGAGAGCTTGCCGATGATGACACCTTCATGCTTGATGGGCTGCACCACACAATATACATTGCCATCGGTCGAGACGCCTGACGTATCGATTCGACCGTCAAAATCCGTACCCTTTACTTTGTCGTAATCTATTTCACCGAGTATTGTTCCGGCAGTATCTCTGACAACCATGAACGTAATTGTACTCGATTTATGAATGGTGTGTAATTCGTCTTTGATGACTTGCTCATCGCCAAAAAATATAGCTGAGCTTATATTATTCGATGCCATTTCGCTCATTGTCTTCGATAAATTGGCGACTGTGGTGAGTGCTTCATCTTCGAGCTTGGCAGGGAGTATCAGAATCAGACCTACAGATATAGACGCTATGAACCCGCTAAACAAAAATACAAGCTTCATGCGGATAGATGTTTTATTCAGCATCGAAAATAGCATATGCAGGGATAATTTTTTCATCACTTCTCTTCGATAATTCTGGCCAGCTTTAATAATTGAGCCGAAAAGTCTGCACCTTCGCTGATGCTCGATGTGCGGTTAATGATAATCTCGGCTTGATTGCCCTTTGTGCCCACCCCGACGGAGATGCCGGCCTCGACATATTCCGGAACGCCGGTAATGGTGCGTATTTTTTTGGAAGAACATACCAAATGCAGATTCGCTACATTATACGCGCGGAGAGGAGCGATATAGAGGACGGTGAAGTTGTCAGAATTGAGGACCGTATTCAGGTTGTCCTCAGATATATCAATGAGTTTAAGCACTACCTGCTGACCCGAAATCTTCACAGGATTCTCGGTAAAATAGCGTTGTAGGTCATTGACAGTATTAAGTGATACACGGAATTTACTTTGATAGACCACCCCGATGGTAATGACGCCGCGGGACTGCTGCTTGAGATTCCTGTCAAAAGAAAGCACTTTACAGAGTATCGGCACATGCGACGAGACCGAGATCGCTGTTTCCTGAGCAATGCTATGAGTAAGCATACCACAGAGCATTGCCATGAATGCAATCATGTGCAATAGCCACCGACGATATGGACTGATCGGGCTCATATGTTATAATCCTACGGAAACTGAGAACCAGAAATTACGCTTGTCTTGTGAAATTGCAGGGCTTATATGTTCAATACCGCCAGGATAGCTATAGGACGTGTTGAGCAGATTACGAATCTGAAGCGAACAGGAGACACTCGACCACAACGGCATGGTATTGACAGTGAAATTGACAAGCGTAAATGGCTTAGTAGAAATGGTCGTACCGGAATTGTCGAACTTAGTGGTCAGGCGAGAGGTCTCATACATTGCATCCAATGATGCTGTCAAAATCGAGGCAATAGGGACTGCGATACCGCATTTTACGACAGCTTCCGGTGAATTGGTCAGTAACGAATCGAAAGAGGTACGAAGATGCTGATAGCTGACACTGGCATAACACCGTAACCCGTTCGTAAGCCGTAGGTTCGCTTCGACTTCTACCCCATATGCCACATTAGACGCCGAATTACGATACTGTGTCATCGAATCGACCGGGTCCAATTCTACATCGATAAGATTCATCGTAGAAAATCTGTACAATGAGCCGACGACATAGAGATCCTCATCAATCTGCTGTTCACCGACAAGTTCTATAGTCCGCCCGCGCTCCGGTCGGAGATTCTCGCTCATTTTGGCACCGGAGGGGATATCATGATAATACATTTCATAGACATTCGGCGCGCGGAACCCCGAACCGTAGAGCAGCTTGAGAGTCGTATTATCACCTGCATTATAGACCACCGCAAGTCGGGGCGTAATCGCGCTCATTCCTGCCCAAGAGTAGTCATCGAAGCGAAATCCTGCTGTTATCGCAATATCTTTTGTGATCTGAAACTCATCGGTGATAAAAGTAGAGAACATGCTAAAGGGTGAATTTACGTTGAAAACACTCGAATCGGTGGGCATAAAATTCATTTTTACCATAAAATTAGACCGGTATTCAAGTCCAGCTACAAAACGATTATTTGCCGATAAATCCCATCGAAGGAGGGATTCGCCACCCAGAGAATTACTCGTCGTAGCTTCGTCGGATACATAATTTTCATACGGATAGCTGCCTTCATAATGGTAGCGCTGAAAATACAGGCGATTCGCAAGCGAAACCTTGGGCGAAAAATCATGCGTATGCTGCACTTGGGCGGCAAAATACGCATCAATCGCTTGCTGCCTTGAGTCGTTGAAACGAGTACTCCATGGTGCCGTCGGGATATGTTTTTGCCGCCATGAATTGAACAGCTGCAACGACCAATGCTGATACTTGGCTGTCGCCGTGATGCTGTAAAACCGTTCGGCATCTGCAGCTTCACTGCTCATGCCGCGGGTGAGACTGTCTGTCCTGAATTCATCAAAATACAAGCGTTGACCACCATTATCACCCATGCGTGCAGCGACCGAGAAGTCAACATCAGCAATAGTATTGCCATACTGAGCACTGAGTATTTTTTGGTCAAAGCTGCCGATTTCAGCTGTCGCCTGTAGCTGATTGATTGCCGAACCCGTCTTGGTGACAATGTTTACGGTAGCGAACATCGCACCCGTCCCATAGACGACCGAGCTTGGTCCGCGCACTATTTCTATCCGTTGGATCAGATACGGTGAAAGAGGGAATTCATTACCGAATGGCGCTGCACCATACACATTCTCATTCATTGTCTGCCCGTTGAGCAAGAGGAGAATACGATTGTTGTAGTCGGTGGGTCTGCTAAATCCGCGAATACCGATATAACTATAATTACGGTCGTTGCTTATATAAAAACTGCGGACACTGCGGAGTACATCTTCGAGGGTCTTGTACCCAAACCTCGAAATATCTTTATCGGTAATAATCGTCACGGAGGCCGGTGTTTCTTTGGTCTTTTGCCATGATTTGGTAGCCGTATTCAACGGTATTGACAGCAGGGAATCCAACGATATGTCAATATCGGACACAGCAAGAGGCTGGCTGTGGAGTTCTATGCATGTTCCTTGTATAAAAAGAGCATAGATGAGAAGTCCACACGGCAGAAATACAGTAAAAAAACGATTCATCATGAACGTTAGACAATAATTGAAAGGGATGAGAAGCTATTCTGTCGGCTGATGTAGATCCCCTTGAGCCGATTCGTTTGAGAGTAAAATATGCTTATATCTTTGGTAAATATACGAAGTTAACAGCAAAATTACACCCAAGCCGAAAAAAGAAATAATCCGATTAATCAACGTCAGGAAATGCAGGTCAAATATAAAGACTTTAAGAATCACTATCCCCGAAAGTGTAATCGATGCGAGACGAAGTCCACGATGCTTACGCCAGAAGCCGAGTATCATCATCACGATTGAATACATGAGCCACACGACCGACAGCATGAGTTGCCGGGTGTTGTTGAGCGCTATCATATACGTCGAATCATAATACCGCGCACCCGTCCGAGTACCGAATTCAATAATCTGATACTCGTAGTAACTGAATGTCTCGACACTCAGAATTTCAAACACAACTACCAATAAGGCAATGCCATAGAGATTACGAAGAAACGGCGGAATCAAATCCTGCTTCGTGAGAATAGATAGCTGCACTGCCACTACTACAGTCACAAAACACAAGAGTCCTGCCCGAATATTAACCACCGGTACAAAATCAAGAATCGGCTTGTACATTGCGCTATTGAGACAGGCAGCAATACTACCGACAGCCGTGACAATCATGCTCGCCTGCAGGACCATCCGGCTACGACGCAGGACTGCACCTGCAAAGAGCAGCAGCCCGTAGCTTGACCATACATATCCGAACGCCATTTCGAGCCGGTAATGTGCCCGGGTCCAGACCTCAACGGCATTGTTATAATTGATATACATCCCGAAAAAATCGTTCGTCTCCACCGTAAGCCAGGTAAATACAAGCGCAATCCAACCGTACGTAAGGAGATACAGCGAGAACTGTTTAAACGGGGAATCCTCCGACTTCCTGATATCGAGCGATGCACTGAAACACGAAAGAATAAAGAGCCAGAGTCCAAGACTGCGATCATTCAAGACAAATCTATACATCGAGGTATAATCGTATGTCGGAAACGTCGTGCAGCTCATGAGCTGAATCACCGTGAAGAAATACAGCACGAGGGCAGCAAGCGTCACAAACCGCATGCGCCACCGCACACCGCACCAGACGAGTACACCGGCCTGAATCGACCAATGCGCCACTAAGTCATACTGCTTGAATTGCAATCCGGTAGAAAGTATCAACAGAACAATTGCCGAGAGAAGGTAATGAATTTCCAGGCGTTTATCGGTCTTACCTTGCAAGCGAAGTATCTGATACGCGCCAAAATACACGAGTCCGAGAGTAAAGGTCACCCATCCGGAATGCTCGTGATAGGGTCCGTCGATAATCATCATGAGCCCGATAAAAAATGCGAGTGCATTCATCACCGATCCCACGGTCAGCCATATGCGATTATTGAGCTTTTGGGTGAATAATTTATAAAATTCACCACCAAAAAACAGTGTCCAAAAGAGTGTCAAATGAAAAAGTGTCAGCGCCATGTCGCTCTGTTGGTAGTATTCCTGAAACCATGAAAAGTAAATAAGATACGTGGCAATGCGAGCTAATTGCTCGATGAGTACCCAGCGTTCTTTCGCCACGACAAGTATCAAAATTCCCACATACAACAGCGCCATATACGTAAAGAGTCCCACTTCATTCGGATGCGCCGTCGGCAGGAGTAGCGGCGTCAAAAAACCACCCGCCGTCGCCATGACAGCCGCTGCAAGGGAATCATATTTAAGAGCTTGGAGGAAAGCAATTACCGTGATTCCCATCATCAGTCCAAATGCCGGAAGCTGCGGCATGAGCTGATAAAAATTATACGCAGCATAGACTGATAAATACAAACTCGACACTCCCACACCGACCAAACCCTGAGCGAACACCGTGAGCTCCTTACGGTGGAAATAATTCGCCAAAAGCAGCATACCGGTGCCAAATGCAGCGCCCATCGACACGCGCGTCCATTCGTTAATCCAATTATTATCAAAGGCATACTTCAGGAAAAATCCTACCGCGATAATCATCGCAAGTGCGCCGATCCGGTTTAATAATTTCCCGCCGATGAGTGCTTCGAGTTCGCTGCTTGTGCGCTTTTTAGGTGGTGTGTATTCGACTTTTGGTGGGGATTTTTTCTGTTGATCGGCGGTAGAGGAGGATGAGTGACCCGAAGACTCTGCCAAATTACCGTTGGAGGGCTCTTGAAACAGGTCTGAAGTATAAAGTGGAGGAGGAGGTATGCTTATTTCAGTGTTACGTATTGCAGGAGAGTGGCGAGGTATGTCAGCGTTTTGAGTGCCGGGCTTCTGTTCGACTTTTGATGATGAATCCTGTAGATCATCAAGTACTTGAGAGGCATGCGTCGAAGTATTACGCTCTCGAAACGCCCGGATTTGTTCACGTAGTTTTACAATTTCTTTCTCGAGTTCGAAGATTTTATCGGTGAGCTTTCCTGCCGTAGAAAAGGAAACAACCAGTGCAATTACTGAGAGTATCAAGCAAACAAGTATTAATAAGAAAACCATCGCATTCTCCATATACCGTGAGCAAATTTTTCTAATGGCAAGAAATTCGTGTATTAGAATGCAAATTGTAAAAAAATTGAGTTTCGGTCAAACGGAAACTTGTAAATTTGTAATGTATGTACTTATTACAACGAAAGATTGTTGATGAAATATTGGTCCTCCTTTCCTAATAATAGATGGGTTGCAGTGCTGAGCGCAGGTGTCTTGCTGCTACAAGCTGCTTGCTATACGGCAGTTGCACAGATGGAGCCCCTTGCATCCGAGAAATTCGCCATACACCCTAAAGTCGGATTCGCATTTAATTCCTTCTCGTCGAGTTTTAAAAGTTTTCAGGGAACCACCGACTGCGGACTCTTTGAAAAGGGGAGCGGTTCGGGTGTTACCGGATTTTTATTCGGTGAAATTCCACTCTCGACATCGAGCTACCTCGGTCTCGGTGTCGGCTACACCGATCGCAGCGGTAAGCTGACGGTACCGGGCAGCTTTACGTCATTTGACCCTACGACGAAGACCACGACGACAATTTCCACGGAAAATGCCATCCATGCTACCCTCGGCTATGTCGAGATTCAGCCCGAGCTGCGAACGGTGGTCGTGCCGAACCTTCTCAATGGCCCCCTTCGTGCTGTCGGTGCAGTCCGTATCGCGATCCCAATATCGGGTTCGTTTATCCAAGATGAGACCATCCTCGCCCCGGAAGGCGCCGTCTTTGTCAACAATAATTCCCAAATCCGACAAATAGCAGCAGGGCAAATAGCTACAAAATCAATTGGTTTCGGACTCAGTGCAGGTCTTGAGAATATGCTCAAAATCGGCGCTAATACCTTCTTTACGCAGCAGGTTTTAGTGGATTATAATTTCTCCAATATCGTCTCGGACGCCACGTGGAAACTTCTCGGCGCCCGTATCGAGCTCGGTCTTCGGTTCAGCGTGCTGCCGCCGAAAGTAGATACTACTCCCGCGCCACCGCCACCACCACCACCACCACCACCGCCGCCGCCGCCGCCGCCAAAACCGGTGCTCGCGCTGCAAATCACTGATATCCGCGGCGAAGTGCATTCCGGTAATGAACTTCTGTCATCGCCTCCGCTTGTCAATGCAGTGTTTTTTCAGAAGCAATCAGCCGACATTCCTGAAAAATATGACACACAACCGGCAGATCTGCAAAAAACGCCGAACGTGAATCCGGTCGAAAATCACAAGCAAATTCTCACGCAAATCGCGAAAATTGTTCGTAATAACCCGAAAGCAACGATTGTACTCGAAGGTGCAACGAGTGGTACGGAGGACGAACCTCAAGGCATCGACCTCGCAAATGCGCGGATGGAAGCTGTGAAAAAGGCGCTCATTGGTCTCGGTGTCGAGCAGGGAAGAATCACCGGTAAGAGTGCCATCATGCCGCGGAATCCGTCGAATCAGGACTTCCCCGAAGGTCGTGTGGAAAATCGTCGTGTCGATATTCTCGTGCAGAACGCACCCTTGCAGGAATATGTAAGTCGTAATCAATACTCTGAGGTCAATGGTATTGCTTCGGCAACCGTCGATGCCCGGAATATTCCGCCGACTGAAACTGTGGTCATCTCGAGTAATTGCCTCGAAAAGCCGGTGACGGAGAATATAGTGCCAACGATGACCTTGCCGCTCAAATGTCGTATTTCGAGTGCTCAGAAAGAGTTTACGTTCACGGCTGATGCTACAACACGGTCATTGTCGGCAAAAGCAAGCAAAACGATTGAGGTGGCTACGCTTACGAATAAGCAAGTCGAGCTCAATCTCGATAATTTTAAAGCAATATTGAGATTTGACTACAACAGCAGTGATCTCTCACAGTCCAATAAAGACCTGCTCAAGCAGATGATTGAGCCGCTTCCTGCCGGTACATCGATCACTGTCTATGGCAGCACCGACGCGCTTGGGTCGGGCACCGGGAATCAGCAATTATCCCAAAAACGTGCGAAGGTGACCGAGGATTATATACGCTCTTTGTCCGGTGATAAATTCAAAATTGCCACCGAAACAGAGACCGATAAATTCCCGGAAAATACTCCCGAAGGTCGATTCCTCAATCGAAGTATGCGTATTCGATTGAAAAAATAAGATGCTATGACAATGCTGTGGTTTGGTAATTAACCGAACGTAGGGGCGAATTGAATTCGCCCAAACCCTAGCACGACTTGGGCGAATGCGATTCGCCCCTACGGCAAAATTCTATGTTCCACAACAAGTTCCAACGATCCAACAAAATCAATTCTCACGATGAGAAGCAGTGACAGAGCGCCCCATAGATTCCGGCGATGGATTATTCCGTTAGCAGGAATTGTAAGTGTAGGAATTCTGGTAGGTTTCGGGAATGTACAATCTCTGCGGTCGGGAGCTGATTCCCCAAAAAACGAATGGTGGTTTTCTCCGGATTCGGTGTGGAGTGCGCCCGATATTACGCTCGTTGATTCCTTGGGATTAGGTGCCGAAATTCTCTATGGCCGTGAGTTAATTGCACATACAGCCGAGTATTTTGGCCCGATGGGGATTCTCGGGCATACTTCCAATGGCATGAATTGTCAGAATTGTCATCTTGATGCCGGCACGCGCCCCTGGGGGAATAATTATTCGGCTGTCTTCTCCATGTACCCGAAATTCAGAGAACGCTCCGGCACCGTCGAGTCGATTGCCAAGCGGGTCAATGACTGCTTTGTACGCAGCTTGAACGGACTCCTCCTCGACACCAACAGCCGCGAAATGCGGGCAATTCTTGCCTATATACAATGGCTCGGGCAGGGAGTGCCCAAAGGGGTAAAGCCGGTCGGTGCGGGTATTGAGGATATTCCGTATCTGAGCCGCGCAGCTAATCCACTCACAGGGAAGAAGATATTTAACAGTAAATGTGCAGTCTGCCATCAAAACAATGGCCAAGGGCTCAAAATGCCCGGAAATCCCGCATCCTACCTCTATCCGCCGCTGTGGGGCAAGAGCAGCTATTCCGTCGGTGCCGGTCTCTATCGACTCTCACGCTTTGCCGGGTATGTCAAGAATAATATGCCACTTGGCGCGACCAAGGAATTGCCCCAACTGACAAATGAAGAATCCTGGGATGTGGCAGCGTTTGTCAATAGTAACCCCCGTCCAACAATGGATACCCGTCCTGACTTTCGCGACAGCACACGCAAGCCGGTGGATTATCCGTTCGGACCATACGCCGACGGCTTCTCGGAACGTCAGCATAAATTTGGTCCGTTTGCTCCGATTGTAGCCAAAAGGCAAGAACAACAAACACGCCCGCCCAACAAATGAAACGATTGCTCCTTTTTTTGTTCATGTTTCTTCAGCTTCCTGCTTTTTCTCAGGAAAATAAGGTGCTTGCAGGCGCAGACTCCACGAGTTTGCTGTCAGTTATGCAGCGCGGTAAAGCCACCGGCAGAGTGCGAAACCTCTTCATGGCTACCGATAATGCCGCCGGACTTACCGATTATTATGCCAATGGCTTGGGGTTCGGTATCGGCTACGAATCGGCCTCCATCTATAATCTACAGGTAGGAATAAGCGGGTTTTTTATGTATAATATCGCTTCGTCCGACCTCACGACTCCCGATAAAGCAACCGGCGCACCGAACAGATATGAAATCGGACTTTTTGATCTGCAGGATATAACGAGCAGCTATCTCATGAGATTAGAAAATTTATATCTCAAATATTCTACTCCGGAACTTACGGTCATTCTTGGCAAGCAGGGTGCGCGCACGCCTATTCTGAATCCACAGGACGGTCGCCTGAGTCCCACGCTCATCGAGGGACTCGTCGTTCATTGGAATTCCTCGTCATCGACAATCGATGCAGGTGTTATCACCCAAATTTCCCCGCGAAGCACCGACGGCTGGTATTCCGTCGGCAGGAGTGTCGGCATCAACCCCGCTGCCATCAACACCGACGGCACAAAAGCCCTCTATCCGCAGAATATTGACAGTAAATGGATCGCATATCTCGGATATACACTCGCCGTGAGCAATGAGGTCAAGGTGCAGGTCTGGGATTATCACGCCGATCGATTGCTCAATTGCGCACTCGTGCAGGCAAATGCCGATATCGAGCTCTCGTCAAACCGGCATAAACTCCTTATGGCACTGCAAATAACCGGCGAGACAGCAGTAGGGGACGGTGGGAATGCAGACCCTAAAAAAACATACATGGACCCGCATGCGCGTGCGTTCTCCATCAGCTCGCGGCTCGGCTATAGCGCGCCGGGATGGCGATTTCTTGTTAATTATACCCGTATCACCGGCGACGGGAGATGGCTTTTTCCCCGGGAATGGGGACGGGATGTGTTTTTTACGTTCATGCTCCGCGAACGCAACGAAGGCGCCGGTAATGTCAATGCCATGAATTGCGCGCTCCAACACGAAATATTCAAAGGGTTTACTGCCGAACTCTCCTACGGTCATTACTCCATGCCCGATGTACGCGATTATCGGCTGAATAAATACGGTCTGCCGTCGTATAATCAGTGTAATGTTGATATTCGATATAAGTTTACGGGTGCGTTGCAGGGACTCGACATGCAGCTCCTTACGACCTACAAAGGTCTCCTCGGCGAAAGCTATAATCAAGATAAATATATAATTAATCGCGTGCGGATGGCGAATATTAATGTGGTGACGAATTTTACGTTTTAACGTGAGCAAAGGATATCTATCTATAATACAATTCAAGAATATAAGCAAGTTAGAACGAAGTATGCTATACAGTACCATACTCCATCCCTGAAAGGGATGAACTTCAATAACCACCGACGAAATCGGTGGAGCAATGCAGTGTTTCCCTACAAACCCCAACGGGGTTTAATGACGGTATGGACGTGATTAAACCCCTTGGGGGGGTAGAAATTACGCGTCTATGCCCCTCGCATTTCATGCGGGGCTATTGAAATTGAAGCCCGTTGGGCTTCTCGAATGCAGTCGCTGATATTATCCCGAACTCACGTTTTTTAGAAAAACAATGACTCTACCTGTAGGTACAATCACAACGCGAAAAATAGTCTTCGTTGCCGCCGCAGCACTCTGCCTGATGCCCTTTATCAGTAGTCCGTTTGCTCTGTTACTCGGTATAATTGCCTCGCAGGTGATTGGTAACCCATTCGGAAAGCATGTTTCGAAAGTCACCAAGCTTCTCCTGCAGGTCTCGATTGTCGGACTCGGCTTCGGCATTAATCTTTATGATGCGGCAGCTGCAGGAGAGTCGGCTATCGTGTTTACCGTAGCGTCGATCAGTTGCACTATTCTTCTCGGATTGCTCCTCGGAAAGCTGCTCTCGATGTCGAAAAAAACAGGCTTGTTGATCTCTGTGGGAACAGCAATCTGTGGTGGTAGTGCGATCGCTGCTGTGTCGCCGATTATCGAAGCCAAGGAACACGAAATGTCCGTCGCTCTCGGTATAGTGTTTATTCTCAATGCAGTTGCGCTGTTTATATTCCCATCGCTCGGTCATGGTATGCATCTGTCAGAGACGCAGTTCGGTTGGTGGGCTGCTTTTGCAATCCATGATACGAGTTCGGTCGTAGGCGCTGCACAGCAGTATGGTCAGCAGGCATTGCATGTTGCCACAACGATTAAATTAGAACGAGCCTTATGGATCATTCCGGTGTCGTTTATGACAGCAATTGCCTATAAGTCATCGGGCAAAAAAATTGCGATACCGTATTTTATCCTGTGGTATGTGGCAGCAATGACCGTCAGCACAGTATTCTCCGGCATCCGTCCGGCGGCTGAAATAGTGGGAATGATTGCTAAAAAAGGACTTACGCTCACGCTTTTTCTCATCGGAACCGGGCTGACGCGGTCTGCAATTGCTGCAGTCGGATTCCGACCACTTGTTCTTGCCGTCCTCCTGTGGCTTACGATTTCGATCGGTTCATTGCTCGTAATTCTTCGTACAATCGGGTAAGGTAGGTACTGCTAAAATAGTCATGCGTATAATTCGTACACGCCTCACTGCAATATACATGTTCCATAATTGTGAGAAATAATCCTATGATAGTAAAGTATTTACGAGTAGTAGCATTTGCTATACTACCGTGGGTAATAATAAGTTGCACTGCTCCTGAGCACAAACAAAGCGAGGCAGCACAAGCACCGAAGGCAGATTCGGCGGTTCATGTGGTGTATGACACTTCAGCAATTCCGGAAGGTCCCGAAAAAGTCGCGATTCTCTATGGCCGCGAACTCTTCATGAATACGCATAGGTATATCGGGCCGAACGGCAGCGTGCTCAAGCAAGCCGGTAATGAAATGGATTGCAAAAACTGTCACATCAACGGCGGTACCAAGCCGTTCGGACTGCCACTCTTTACATCCGTCGCCCGCTATCCGCAATACAGAGCGCGGGAGGCAAATATTCTTACGATTCAGGACAGAGTCAATAACTGTATCGAGCGTCCTCTTCTCGGTAAGCCGATTCCCTTCAACAGCAAAGAGATGAATGCTTTTGCCATGTACCTGAAATGGATCTGGGACTGCAATAAAAATTCCATGAAAATTGCCGGTGATATTCCGAATCGCCTGCCATGGATGGATCGTAAAGCAGACTGGCAAAAGGGGAAAGCAGATTTCGAACAGTTCTGCGCGCGTTGTCATGGAATAGATGGTCAGGGCGTCAAAGCTCCCAATGGCGATGGCTATACCTATCCACCGGTCTGGGGCAAGCATGCCTACGCCATCGGCTCAAGTATGCACCGCGTCGGCAAGCTCGCTGCGTTCATTCGTCATAATATGCCCAATGATATGGAGATTACGAAAATCCACGTGACCGAAGAACAGGCCTATGATATCGCTGCCTATATCAATAACGAACAAGTCAATGATCGTCCCGACTTCCACGAAGATGATATTCTCTACCCAAATCATTCCGACAAGTCGGTCGATTATCCAATCGGACCATACGCCGATACCTTCTCGCAGGATCAGCATAAGTATGGACCATTCAAGCCGATAGACGATTATTGGAAAGCACGGAAAAAGAAATAAAATCTACCTACTACTATGATCCTTCACTTTATAATCGGTGTATTATGCATATTCGGGTTCGGACGGATGTTTATCCTCTTCAAGCGTCTCGGCGGTGCGAATCACCAGCGAGTTTTACGTGAGTTAATAATCATATTTTGCCTCCTGTTTATCTCGCCATTTGTGCTCTCGCTGTTCTTACTGCGTTGAAATGTTGAATAGTTAATCAAAAGCCCTGCTACGTGTTCGTAGCAGGGCTTTCTTGTATTGGTAATATTCGCCTTTACGCGTGTTGGTGTTTCTGTCGCATTCATAAAACGATCCAACTGTAGGGGCAGAAAATCTTCTGCCCCACGTCGTGGTGTATTGTATAGCCGTTGTCCAGACCGCTCGACGGGGGGCAGAAGATTTTCTGCCCCTACGGTTATTCAATTATATTATTTCCCCTCCACAAACATAAATTCTCCTACATCAATCACTTGCTTCGGGTCTTTAAGGCGCATCGTGATTTCCTTTTTCTCTTCTTTGCCGGTGGCGTAACGGGTGTAGAGTTCGAGTTGAATGGTTGTCGGTGCGGCTGCTTTTTGCTGACGTGAACCGAAGTACTGCACCTGAACGCTGTACTTTCCGGGTAATGCTTTCTTGAGCAGGAATTCTTCAGGACCGTAACCGCCCGTCATATCGCGGGAGAGAAGGCCGCCGATGCGCGTGCGGCGATTACTATAAAAACACTTTTCATTATTCGGGTCGAAAACCCAGAGATCCATGTCACAATTGTCGGCATCCCAATTGAGCACGACGCGCACATCGACCGGCATGTGGGCAAGGAGCCGTGAGTCGTAACCGGCGGTCTTGACGGTGTTTTTGCTTTGATAGAGCACATGGTTCAGTTCGCTGAGCGCGATAAGCTCCACCTCCGAGAACCGTGAATCCCACTTTTTAGTAATCACCCGATAGAGCGTATCGGCCGCCGCTTGATACTGTTTGTCCTCGGCGAGAGCGAGCGCGAGATCGCGGTAGGACTGCGGCTCTTCCTCGCGCATTTCAAGCACATCACGAAAGACGTCAATGGCGAGAGCAGTATAACCAAGCTGTGACAAACGGTGCGCAAGTACCCGTAATAATTGATGGTTTTCGAGTTCCATCTCAGCAATATTCGTGAGAATACGCAGCGCCACCGATTTCATACCTTTCTCAGCAAAATAGTCCGCGCAATCGAGATAAAACCCCGGGCTCGCACCATATTCCTTCTTAAGTGTCAAGTATTCAGAATATTCCTCACCACGGGCAACATTATGTAATTTCTTGAGATACGGCGCACTTGCATCCCATTTTTTGAGTTCGATGGAGGAGGAGAGGGTGGGAGGATTTCTGTAGTTACTAGTTTCGTCATCTGTGTTAAAATCAACGGCAAATCTTAATCTATCGGTAACTGAAGCCGTCAGTATTGAAGGTGCACCTGATGGGCGAGCTGCATCGCTAACAGCAGCAGAAGCGCCACCCATAGCCACTTCGCTTCGTATAGTTTCTGTTTGTAATGTCATATTCTCGGACCCACTAACGCGGATTGTACCAACTTGATCTCTGTGTATAATTGGTGCTTCTCGTTGGGCTACTATGTCAAAGTTGAGAGTTATAGGATCTGCTAACATTTTAGCAATTATTTCCGTCGTTTGTTGGGGCAAAATTTCTACGGTAGTTGTATATTTTTTTAATCCTACAGATCTTATTAATATTTGATATCTACCTATAGGGATTTTTGTAATTGTAAAACTACCATTAAGTTTTGCATTCCCTCCTCGATTTGAACCTTGTACAAGAATAGAAGCACCGGAAATCGGCATCCCGGAAGAATCTATCACTCGACCAGTTAAAATCCCAGTATTCGCAGGTACTGTTGTATCTCTACCGGTAAGTATAGTCACTCGCGATTGAGTATCACGTACAATATTTCCTCTTCCTTGGATAGTATCGCGCGTAATTACTTTCGGTTCAAACGACTTATCCCACCACTCCTTCCGTTCCTTCATCATCGCAACGACCGATTCAAGATGCTTGCTGCCGTCATCGGTGATGCGCTTGGTTTGCTCGGCTATCATCTTGGTATATAATTGCTGTAAGCTGTCTTCTTTGGGGATAATGCCATGCTCGACATAGTCCTCAATGCGGTCTAAGACAAGCAGGGAAGTATTGCGGGTGACGATGGAAAATTCCTTGCCGATGGCGGTGATGGCGTCTTTTTGCTCTTTGTAGCGCATATCGAGTTCGGCGAGCTTTTTCTGCGCCCATAAGTTTGGTATAAGTCCTGTTTTGACCATACCGGTTGACTTGTCTAACGTGATTTTTTCGGAATACGTGACTTTATTCCCAAAACCATACTCAAGGGTAATTTCCGTGCTATTTCCCACAAGTTCACCGGCGAGGGTCATGCCGTCGTGCACAGGAGTCGTGATACTTGGCACAAGCTCACGAATGCCACTCGTGTTGCGGGCTGCAATGAACGAAAAGGGCTGTTCGGTGAGCTGACGCGTAGCATTCTCATTGGCAATTGAACTCAGGTCGATATACGTGCCGCCGGTCGCCTGCGCGCAGTACTTAAGGTAGGAATGTTCGGCATGTTGAGTGGAATTAATCGCAATCACCGGCTTTTTCGCGAGCATAATTTCGGCTGAACCTACATTTGAAATACCATCGCTAAAGAGGAGATATTCATCACATTTGTAATCTTGAAGATGAAGAGCGCCGAGTTGTGTGCCGCCGTCGTATTTGACTGCTTTCAGTAATGCTTGAAGAGCAGACCAATTCCCACCCGAAACCGTAAATTGCTGCGGTTTGTCTGGCGCATTGCTAAACGTCACGAGCGTCACGGTGCAATTACCGATTGCCTTGAAATAGGCGTCGAGGAGGGAAAGTTCACGGTCAATATCACGTCCGCCAGCCGAACCCGACGCGTCCCACAAAATGCACAATGCACGTGGAAGTTGCTTCGGCATCGAGCTCACCGGCGGATGAGCGGCTATGTAGAAGTAGGTCTTTCCGCCTAATGATTCAAGGTAAATTGTTGTTTTGGTAGTCGCTTGCGGAACGCTGAATTCCAGCGGAGTATTCGCCTGATACTCATAATATTTCATCCGGAGCGCGTAGCCGGCATCGCCTGATTCTTGGGTGAATGCGCCGGTGAGCGCGCCTTGTGCGGTGACCGGAGGGAGAGTGCTCAGAACATGTGCATTGACGGTGAATTCGGTGAGAGTATCTTTGTAATCGAGTGGGAGGGAATATCTCAAGTCGCCGGTTCCGTCGGAGGAAAGTTCTTGTTGATAGGCAACAACAATTTTCTTAATCCCATGTGCAGGAATAGGATACACACGTGCTTTGAATGAATTGCCGCGCGTGAGCTCGACCAAACCGGGGTCGATATTCTGCCGTACTTTTTCTTCGAAAATTTCACGACCTTTGGCTTTTTCAACGACGACACCTTCGCGGAGGGAGCCATTAAAATCCATAGCAAAGCGGGAAACGGTTTGGCCATTGCCGAGTGGGAAGTTGAGTTCGCCTTCGAGGATGCGGTTTTGGTCATTGCGGAACGTTATTTCCATAGTCGTCACAGCGATAGAAGCGACAATTTCAACCGAGACACGGAGGCGTTCGATATGTAGGGGAATCGATGCACCATCGTTGCTTTTGACCAAAAGGGCCGGTACAGGTGCTTGAGTATGCCGTATAGATACGCGGCTTGCCGTATCTTCTTTGACAGGAGCAGCATGGCTGAGCAGTGGGAATTGCAGAGAAAATACAGATATCACAAGGATAAGTATTCTATAATAGTTAGGCGTATTCATAGGATGTTCCTTCCATGATTATATACATAGCAAAAGCTGTCAATAGGGAGTAATGGCGATGGCGCGATGCGCCATCGCCGTGGGGGGATTCACCGGGCGATCATCAGCCGTTGAACAATGGGCTGACGATTTTCGGGAATGATTGCCAGGAGGTACATGCCGTCAGAGAGTGACCCAAGTGGCAGGTCGAGTGTGTGCTTACCCTGACCATAGGGTGAAGGCGGATATAGTTCACGGATGGTATTTCCGGTGATATCATAGAGAATAATCGCAAGAGAAGTAGGAGATTGGAGGGTGAATTCCAGGGTGGCTTTGCTGTCCCGTACGGGATTCGGATAGAGCGTTGGCGTCAGAATTTCACTCATACTGCGCCAGGAGTCGGTATAGTTTCCATCGGAGGAGGTAATAGTGCCACGGTCGCCCAGGATTGTTTCACTCCAAATCAGCTCTGCCTCATCCTGAGGAAGTGCGTCGATAAATTCCGTCGTCGGCTGATACCACAGGTAGGCGGTATTCGTGCCGGGTGTTTTACTTTTAACGGTGAAATCGACGGCAATGCAGATAAGAGAATTTGCCCAGGGAGCATCCTGAAGCCGGGCTGTGGAGCCGGCTCGGAGGGAATCGGGAAGGGAATATTTTTGAGTATCGCCTATCGAACGGAAATAGGCAGTGCTGCCGTTGTGGAACGTATTGACGACAAATATCGGCGCATATCCCCGGGCATCGTGGAGGTCGTTTTTTTTAGCTGTCGTGACGGAGATGGTATTGCTTGTCAAAAGTAATTTACGTGAAGAGGCAGAGGGCTTACCCTGGGGAGATTTTTCGATAACTGTAATACCATTATCAGTAATGCGAATGCCGATTTTTGCGAGATTGTACTCGGATAATCGGAGCAGGCGAGTGGGGAGGATATGTTGAGCCGCTACGGATTGTACAGCCAGAACGCAGCAAAGAAGTGTCAGTAGAGTACGCATACAAGTCTCCAGAAGAATGAGATAGATAACTAATAGCCGTTGATCGGTTCATCTGCACTGTGAGGTACAGTCACCCTCACGATCATGATGTATATACGACATATCTATGTCGGCCGGCGCCTGTTACGGTGCTCGACGGTATTTATTGTGGTATAATGACCTTCGTCTGAGAGCCCCCACCATCCGGTCCTTCTCCGGCTGCGGGAGCACAGAAAAGGACGGGATGATTCTACCGGTCGGGTAAAACTAAGGGTGGTGCTTTCTGAATATAGTTAGTGGACATTGGTATCTACCACCGTGGTGACATGTCAAATGCGCATTCTCTGAGGGTACGGACACCGAGGCATGAATATTAGTTACATGACTGCTGAGCAGTGGGATGATTCGGCATGAAAATCATGCAATTTTACTATAGATTTGGCTATCAAAGGAGTTTGCTTTATTTTGCCGATAAATTAGAGACATTTTACGTGAACAAAACCTGACAAACTAACAAGCACTGTATGGGTAAAATGGTTACCAGAGATGCACTTTCGGCGGGCATGATATTGGAGCAGCCGGTCATCAATAAGTTCGGGCAGACGTTATTACCTGCCGGGGTTGAAGTTACCGATCACAAAATCGAGCTGCTCAAGACCTGGGGAGTAAAAGCCGTCTGGATATCGACGATTGAGGAGGACGCGCAGGAGATTAATGATGAGGACAAGGTAAAGGCAGCGATGAATGTCCGGCGGAAAATGTCCTGGAAGCCGCGGAATGCACTCGAATACGAGCTCTTTAATCTGGCATTTCAGACCGAACTGAAAATTCTTAAATCATCGCAGAGGGAAGCTTCAGATGCGGCTCGACCTTAAAATTTTACAAGGAGTCGATGAATTTCCGACCTTGCCGACGGTCTATTCTGCGTTGTCGGAAGTCATTGCCAATCCACGTTCTACGGCTAATGATGCTGCGAATGTAATTGCATCGGACCAGGCGTCTGCAGCAAAAGTGCTCAAAGCGGCTAATTCCCCGATTTACGGGTACAGCGGTCGTATCGATACGATATCGAAAGCCATATTTTTTATTGGTTTTACCGAAGTGCAGAATCTCGTCGCCGCCATATCGATTATTGATATGTTTGGCAAGGCGAGTGCGACCGAACTCTTTAATCCTGTTGAGTTTTGGAAGCATTCGATAGCCGTGGGAGTCATCACGCGGCTTATTGGCAAGTATTCGTCGGCAAGTAACCCTGAGAATTATTTTTTGGCTGGGATTTTACATGATATTGGAAAGTTGTTTTTCTTTCAATTCGTACCGAAAGAATTCTCGGCTGTCCTCTCTCTCGTCGCAGAAAAACAGATGCCGATACGGATAGCAGAGCGAGATGTGCTTGGAGTGACGCACACGGCGGTAGGAGAAATTCTGGCTCAAAAGTGGCAATTACCGCCGTCAATCAGTAATAGTATTCGATTTCACGTGACCGGCACAGCAGACGGTAAGCCCGATCCGTTGACTGCATCGGTACATTTAGCAAATATCATAGCCCGATGCCTGTCACTCGGGCATGCGGGGGATGATATTATTCCCGAACCCAACGAAGTAATCTGGGATATACTCAAGCTTCCGAAGGGGTCGATTGTCGGTATGCAACAGCAAATACATCAAGATTTCCAAGAGGCGGCCGCTTCAATTCTACTTTAATTATGGAAAATGGAAATACAACATCCTAAATTAGTTCAATTCCTCAATACGATTGTCGCTAATTCTGCTAACCGTGATAATACAAAAACAGTTGCAGAAATTATTGCTGACGGTCTGCTTGTCCTGCGGAGCTACCCGGAGAATAGTGCAGTCTATTTGTATTTGATGGATGAGATTGACTTTGACTTCCGGTTCAGCTCAAGCAATCCTGTCACTGAGAGTGAGCAGTCGGCTCATATTTTTGCAGAACTGCAGGAGCAGGGTATTATCGGCGAAGCACTCAGTACGGCAGGCGCGGTGACATATTACGGTTCTTCCGCCGGACAGCACAGCTACATCGTCCTTCCTCTAGCCGTACCGACATCCGTTCTCGGCGTGATTATCCTTGAAAACACCCCGGACGAGGATCCACCCTCGCGCCCTTTGCTTCAATTGTGCGAATTATCGGCTAATCAATTTGCGTATGCTCTCTATAATACTAAGTTGGTACAACGGCTTACGTATAATCAAAGCGTGTTGGAACAAAAAGTATCGGCTCGGACCATCCATTTAGAACAAATGCAACGAGAGCTCAAGACGATACTCGACTCTATCCAAACGGGTATTGTTATTATTGATGCCGAAACGAAAGAAATTCTTGATGCGAATCCCGCCGCATTGGAGATGATGAAAGCCGAGAAAAATGCGGTCATCGGCAAACATCATTCGGAGTTTTTTCCGCAGGATGAACTCTCAACCTCGCAGAATACTGAAAAAATCGAGTCGAGCTTGTTGCAGTCTGACGGCGAAAGTCTGCCGGTTATCGAGACTTCAGCGACGATACACCTCGGTCCGCATCGCCGGATTATCCACAGCTTCCTCGATATTTCTGTTCGTAAGAATTTTGAAGATGCGCTCCTTCGCGCCAATCTGATGCTCGAAGAGCGAGTACAGGAGAGGACGACCGAACTCAATGCGCTGGTGAGGAAGCTAACCAATGAAGTCACGGAGCGTGAGCGTGCAGAAGAGGCAGCGCGTATTGCGCTCGAGCGTGAAAAAGAGCTCTCGGAGTTGAAGTCAAATTTTGTATCCATGGTATCGCATGAATTCCGGACGCCGCTGACGACTATTCTGTCCTACACACAGATTTTGCAGCTTTACAAAGGAAAATGGACAGAGGAGGATGAAGAGAAGTATTTGAAAAACATACAGGTTGCTGTAGCTCGCATGACAGATCTTCTCAACGATGTCCTCTTTATCGGCTCATCTAATACCGGAGCAATTTCCGTGAATTTACGAGTCGTTAATCTCTTTGAGCTTTGCAATTCGGTCATTGAAGAGCTGCGTTTTACGGACACGAATAAGCACACTGTCAACTATAAATTTGATTACTTGGGGTCGGGCTTGCGCACCGATGAAAAATTGCTGCGACAGATTGTGGTGAATTTACTGTCGAATGCAGCTAAGTATTCTCCGCTCAACACCGACATAGATGTGCGTGTCTTTCGCGACAATGGTCATGCCGTTATCGAAGTCCAAGACAGAGGGATCGGTATTCCGGCAGAAAGTATTGGCAGTATATTTGAGTCCTTTCACCGGGCAGATAATGTCGGTAATATCTCGGGTACAGGGCTCGGGCTTGCAATCGTCAAGCAATCGGTCGATCTGCTGGGCGGTGAAATCAGCGTCGAGAGCGAGCTGAACGAAGGCACTACATTTACCGTCAAACTGCCTATTCAATAATCTATCACAGTACGAACTACAGTCAGATTACATCATGAAAAAGATACTTGTTATTGAAGATGAAGATTTAATCCGTGAAGCCATACAGCTTATTTTACGCATCAACGGATTTAATGTATTTACTGCTGAAAACGGTGCTGCCGGTATCATTACAGCTAAGGAATGCTTGCCCGATTTGGTCGTTTCCGATATCATGATGCCTGAAAAAAGCGGCTATGAAGTGCTTGAAGAATTACGTAATTATCCGCCTCTTGCTACTGTTCCGTTTCTCTTTCTTTCCGCCAAGGCAGACTCCGGTGATATTCGCCAAGGGATGAATCTCGGTGCGGACGACTATCTGACAAAGCCCTTTGAGCATGATCAGCTTGTCGCTGCCGTGAAGACACGACTGGCCAAAAGCGAAGAAATAAAGCGAAATGCCGAACAAAAACTCGACAACCTCCGGACGAATATTGCGTTTTCACTTCCACATGAATTCCTGACACCACTCAACGGTATCCTCGGTATTACCAAGATGATGCGCGATAATTACGACATGCTTGACCGTGAGGATGCGATGGAAATGTTTGATGAAATCACCATTTCTGCACGACGATTACATCGGGTGACCGAGAATTTCCTCTTTTACACGCGTCTCGAAATTCTCTCCTATGACTTGCAGTCGATGGGGGATTTGCTTGATGAAGTCACTCATTCAGCCGAAGAAATTATTTATGATGCCATTAGCTCTAAAGGAGCGACATTTAAGCGGGCAGACGATATCATTATGGAGGTCACTGACTCTCCGATCAGTATTCTTCCGCTCTATTTCCTCAAAGCAGTAGAAGAATTGCTCGATAATGCGCTGAAGTTCTCCGAGCCGAATACGAAAGTCTATGTTCGCGGTGAACCCATAGGAGGGAAATTCATACTGAAAATTGAAAATCGCGGTCGTGGTATGACACCCGAACAGATAGCAAGCATCGGCGGCTATCAGCAGTTCGAACGTAAGCAATACGAGCAGCAGGGGAATGGACTCGGGCTGGTCATCACGCAGAAAATCATGGAAGTGCAGGGCGGTACATTTGCAATAGACAGTATTCCCAATGAGATGACGACGGCGATACTTACCGTAAATGCCTCAAAGAACCGTATGTAAGTAAGAGAATTGATTAGCCGGAAGCCGTGGCTGCAAGAAGGAGGTAGTAGCAGCAGTGAGTGGCACAGAGGGGAAGCTGTGAACAGCTGCCTCATCATGCATCGGCGCGTACATCTTTAATCGAAATCTGAGGGGTAGTTGTGCCGTTGTAGGTGTTTTCTTCAAGAGTATAAGCAATAGTGAACGGCTTGCCACCCGTGCAGAGAGAAATCTTATCACCGAGATTAAATCCAATGGCATCAATGATAAAATTGGACTGTAATGCCCTGAATTTTAAGTGATTATTACCCACAACCTTCACACCGTTTGCACTGACTACACTGCGTGAATAGAATATCGGCTTAGGGTTCTGATGCCCGAATGGCGCAAATTTCTTAATCACATCAAAAAATCCCGGTGACAGCTCATTAAGGCGCATTTCAGCATCGATCAGCAACTCAGGAACGAGCATTTCTTCGGACATATGGGTGCTTGCATAGGCATCAAATGCCTCGCGGAGAGCGGAGATATTCGCTTCTTCAAGTGTAAGACCTGCTGCGTGCTTGTGACCGCCAAATTCGAGTAAATACTCTTCGCAACTCTTGAGAGCGCTGTGAATATCAAAGCCCTTGATACTGCGGGCAGATCCCTTGGCATGACTGTCAATCGTCGTCAGCATGACGGTCGGTAAATGATATTTCTCAACCAGCCGGGATGCAACGATACCGATTACTCCGGCATGCCACGTGGGCTTATGCAAGACCAACGAATGACGTTTCTTTTCTTTCAGCAATCGATCTGCTTCCTGCTTGGCTTCGGCAAAGGTATATTCATCAAACGTTCGCCGCTTACGATTGTCCTGCTCAAGCTGCTGCGCAATAGCAAATGCAGCACCCTCATCGTTTTGCGTCATCATCTCGACGGCTCTCCGGGCGTCGCCAACTCTGCCGGCAGCATTGATGCGCGGAGCAAGGCCATAGACAATACTAGAGGTTGTAAGGTTACCCGGCTGCATATCGGCGCATTCAAGTAATCCTCTGAATCCCGCACGCGGTGATTCATTGAGGACTTGTAACCCAAAATAGACCAAAGCACGATTCTCGCCAATGAGCGGCACGATATCTGCTGTCGATGCAAGAGCGACAAAATCGAGGTACTTAAACGCAAGCTGCGGCTGTCCGCGACGTATGCTGAGTGCCTGAGCAAGCTTGAAGCATACACCACAAGCAGCTAAATATTTAAAAGGATAGGTACATCCGGGCTTGAGAGGGTCCAAAATAGCGACAGCTTCCGGAAGGGTTTCACCCGGCTCGTGGTGATCGCAGACGATGGTGTCTATGCCGTACTCTTTGGCTAAATGGATGGATTCTACCGAGGTAACACCGCAATCTACCGTGATAATCAGTGTGGCACCGGCAATCCGGGCCTGGTTAATGCTTGTGTGCGAAAGCCCATAGCCGTCACCTTGGCGATCGGGTATAAAATACTCGACACGCGCACCAATTTCACGCAAAAATTGAAGCGTTAATGCTGTACTGGAAGTACCGTCAACATCATAATCACCATGAATCCATATCAGCTCGCCGGCGCTGATTGCCCGCTCTATGCGCTCGACTGCAAGCTCCATTCCGTCCATTAAAAACGGATCATGCAGCTCGGCAAACGTAGGAACAAGAAAACGATTGGCTGAAATGTCGCTGTCAAGCCCACGGGCTGCAAGCACCTGAGCTAAGCCACGAGGAATATGTAACGATGATGCTAAATGTTGAACTGTACTTTCATCAGAAAACTCACGAAATATCCAACGGTATTTCAAGGAAATAACTGTATATTGTTGTTAAAAACTGACAACAACTTACAAAAAATCTCCCGAATATTGTCAATATTTTTTAACAGATTTAAAAATAGAGTGTGGAAATTACCTGACACATGAAGAAAATTGAAAAGCAAACCCATAATACCAAAAAACGTTTACAGAAGTTTTCAGAGGAAAATCACGACGAGACTATCATCCCTGATTCACTCAAGAAAAAGCGGGATCGCTCGATTCTGTCGTTCAAGAATGAAACGAAAACCTTTCGAAAAGCCGACGATAAAATCCTGGTGGAAGCAGAGTACGGAAGAGTCGTGTATAGCGAAGGAGGAGCATGGTATGTGCAGCCGGAAAACGTGAAATCACCGGTCGTGCGGTGTCAGGCAGCAGGAACCGTTCGCTCACAACATGCCGATTCATCGCTTATTGCTGTCGGTGACCGCGTGGGCTTTGTGAGAAATTCAGATGCACCCGAACAGGCGAAAATCGTGTTTGTGGACGCGCGTATTACCAAGCTTTCCAGGCGGGGAGTAGGCAAAAGCGCGAGTGAACAGATCATCGTCAGTAATACAGAACAGCTGCTGATAGTCATGGCGGCTGCCGAACCGTTTTATAATCGCCGGCTCATCGACCGGTATTTAATTGCAGCGGAAAAGGGGAGCCTGACGCCGATTATATGTATCAACAAAATTGAACTGATGCCAATAAAATTCGTAAAAGCAGACATGCAGATTTACGAGAAGCTCGGCGTGGAAGTCCATCGTGTAAGCGTACGCGCTAAGAAAGGGTTGCAAGCGTTAGAACGCACATTGCGAGGCAAGATTACGGTGTTTTCCGGTCCGAGCGGTGTCGGTAAATCGACAATTGCCAATGCGCTTCTCGGTGAAGAGCATCAGGAAGTAGGTGAGATCAGCGAGCGTACCTGGAAAGGTCGGCATATTACCACCGGAGCGAGAATGTTTGCCTTGCCCAAGGGAGGATTCATCGCCGATACTCCTGGACTGCGGGAGCTTGGTATCTGGGATATTACCAAGCAGGAAGCGCAGTTTTATTTTCATGAATTTGACGAGTATTTCCCGTATTGTAAGTATTCGTTGTGTCTTCATACTGACGAGCCCGACTGTGCCGTCGTCGCGGCTCTCGGGAGAGGGGACATTGATGCCGAGCGTTATCAGAGCTACTGTAACATCATCGGTAGTATTGACTAAGGGCGTCCTTGCTGTAGTACAATATCCAATAAAAAAAGCCCTATGTAGGATTACATAGGGCTTTCGAATTTCGATAGGTGTCAACTGTCGGTGGATTACTCTACGGTATTTGCCGCGACTAAATTCACGCCACCTTTTGACAGTACTTTGCCGGTGACAGTTACCGAGCCGCCTTTAGCAAGCTTGCTTGCTGCTGATGTACCGTCTGCATTGACAATCAGGTACAATTTCTTTGCAGAAAGCACACCAAGCATTTCACCGCGTTTTGCCATATCTGCTGCCTGATCTTTCGTGAGCGCAGTAGCTTTGCCTGTCGTGCAATAGGTCATTACACTCACGATATCACCTTTAATTGTCTTGCCGGCAGGTGCTTTTTTGGCTTCAGGAGCACCCTTAGAAGGCTCGACTTTAGGAGCAGGCGGGATCGCGGCACCGCCACGTTTTGTCGTACGTAATTCTTGAGAGAATGCTGAGCCGCTCATCAGGACAGCTACAGCGAGAAGGCACATGAATTTTTTCATAATTTTCCTTAAAAATAGTTGTGAGAAACTTTAAAATTAATTACTTACCGTTTGTTCCCTTGACTTCTGCGTGTCCAACATTCTTGGTGGTTTGATACGAAACTTCTACTTGGCAATAGCGATCCGGCGCTGTGCCTTGGAGGATTTTACCGCCCACTGATTTGACAAGCACTTTTGCAAAATTTCCGTCTGCTGTTTTGAGGACGAAGCAGTATCCGGCTGCCGCATTGTTCGGAAGAGTATATGCACCTTCGTCTGTACCTACGGTCAGGTCAGCTGTCTCATAAATATCATCTAAGCTCGTGACATTTGAGTAAATTTTGCCCATTAAGGTAACGCGGCGAGGAGCAATCGTAAAGCTTAAGGCACCCGGGGAGCCGGTATCGATAGAATCGGCAATACCTTTATTGTCAAAACCGATATCCCATAAAGAACCACCGGAAACATTTAATACTTCAGGCGATTTCGTAACATCATTATACAGACGTAAGCCGCTGCCTTTGGTGGAGCTTGACTCATAAATACGGATATCATTACCGTTAATCTGCGTGAATCTGCTTGCAGGTGACCACGAAATAGTTGCCGCTGTAGCACTTGTCGCAGTTCCATTCACGGAAGATACTGCAAAGGTGTACTTGACACCATTGGTAAGGTTATCTGCAAAGTATCCAATCGTTGTTTTATCGTTGATTGTAACCGTCGTATCGAGGCCTGTACCGGTTATTCTAAGCTTATACCCGGTAAACGTGCCTGCTGTCGGAGGAGTCCATTTCACAGTAATCTTTGAACTGCTGTTGGACGAAGCCATCAAGCCGGTGGGTGGATTGGGTACTGTGTCGGTCGGTGTCGTTGTATTTTCATTACAACCGACCATGATTAATGCCACAAGCGTCGCTGCGGCGAGAAGAGATTTGTATTTGAACATGAATGTTCTCCACTAAAAGTTATAAAAAAACAATTGAGAATCGTACTGAGCGGGCAAATATAACCCTCTTTTATCCACAAAACCAAACACCGTGCGTTAATTTTTAGCCAAATGAACACAAATTAAATAAACTAACCGATGAAAACTCATGAATAGCATTCCTGATACGTGCACCTCCATTATAGGTCTGAAAACTCTCAGAAAACGATCCAATGATCAGCGTGCTATCGCCGGTTGAAACAGACTGCCACGCAGTGAGAGTGAGAAAATGACATAGCTTGAGTGAATAACGCAACTGCAATCAAAGCGCAAAATTAGCGAAAATCAGGGGCTGATATGTTACATCGGTAGAATGAAGAATTGTAGAATTCACACATTCCCTCATGCTGAGTATTTTCACCATAATAATCACACGCGGGGACCGCATATCGGTCGTGTGACGTGAGTTTCTTTCCGACAACTACCGCTCACCAATCAATTTTGCCGTAAATTTGTAACCCAAATTAACGTACCCTTACTGTTGTGTTGCTCAATTTATCTATTCTTTATGCTTGGCTCTCCCTATCAACGCTCCGGCGATACTCCTTTTACTCTCGGTATTCTCGGTGGTGGTCAGCTCGCTAAAATGCTTGCTCAGTCTGCCTATCGGCTTGGATTACGTGTCGCTATTATCGAACACGGCGCCGATTCTCCCGCAGGAATCATGACCAAGCTCGAATTCTCGGGCGGTTGGAATTCCGAGGAAGACCTCGAACGCTTTATCGCGGCAAGTGATACAATTACCCTGGAAAATGAATTTATCAATCCTGTTATCCTTGAACGAATTGCCGAAAAACGCCTCGTCTTTCCGTCGGCACAAACCCTTACCCGAATTCAAGATAAGTATATACAGAAGCAAACATTCCAATCCGCCGGCATCCCCACGACTGAATTTGCAGCACTCGAATCGCCCGACGATGCACTCGCATTCGGCGAAAATCACGGCTTCCCGTTCGTCATCAAGACCCGTACACTCGGCTACGACGGCTACGGTAATGCAACAGTCAGAAATACCAATGAGATATACAGCGCATGGAGTAGATTCAGAGATACGGAAGAGCCTCGTGAACTCATGGCTGAAAAATTCGTTCATTTTACCAAAGAACTTGCCGTCATGGTCGCCCGCAATCGCAGAGGTGAAGTGGCGGTGTATCCTTGTGTCGAGACAATACAGGAACATCATATTTGTAGGGCTGTCATCGCCCCTGCGCAAGTCGATGATGCCCTGCAGGCGAGGGCACAGGAAATAGCCCGTGCTTGTGTGGAAGCAATTGACGGAGTCGGGATGTTCGGCATCGAACTGTTCCTGACCAACGATGGTGATATTTTATTTAATGAAATTGCTCCTCGTCCTCATAATTCAGGACACTACACGATTGAAGCATGCGTGACCTCTCAATTTGAAAATGCCGTGCGCGCAGTCTGTAATCTGCCTCTTGGTTCGCCTACAATGATCGCACCCGCCGCTGTGATGATTAATCTACTCGGCGAGCGCAGCGGAAGTGCGATCCCCGACAGCGTCGTCGAAACGCTGAAAGTGTCCACCGCATCCCTGCACTTGTACGGCAAGAGCGGCTCACGAAAAGGACGTAAAATGGGACACATCACCGCTCTCGGCCGCAATGCTGATGAGGCAATGCAGTCGGCACTCACGGCAGCGAAATCATTAATTTGGTAAGTAATTACTATGAAAGCACATACTCCTGAATTCGAAATCACGGAAATACTGGCTGATCCGGAATCACCGCCGGCATTTCTGTGGGATGAATGGTATGCAGGCGTCGGCGGACGAACGATAGATATTCCTGAAGTACAGGAATACCTTCGGAAGATCCACAGTGAACAGTACCCGAGGTTCGACGGGGAGGTATCAGCACAGAAAATGACGTTTGCTTCGCCTGAAGAAGCTGCTCTGGCAATCAAGGCAAAAGCCGTAGAGTTCGGTGCAGATCTCGTCGGAATCTGTACACTTGAGCCATCAGACATGTATCGTGGACGGTCGGTGACCCATGAATTCGCCATTGCCCTTGGTCAAAAAATGCTGTGGAGAGAATTTCAGACTGTGCCTTCTCGTGAGTCGGCGATCGAATGTCTGCGGATTTATTACGCACTTGGAGAAACGGTCATACGGCTTGCCGAATGGATCAGGTCGATCGGTTATGAATGTAAGGTCGAGCACCCGATAGGGGATAGCGATGTGCTCCATATTCCGATCGGACTCAAAGCCGGCTTCGGCGAGCTCGGCAGGCATGGCTCAATTATCAATCCAATGCTCGGCCCGCTCTTTCGGATGGGGAGCGTACTTACCTCATTACCAATGGCAATCGACCATCCGATTGATGCCGGAATCGCGAAATTTTGCGATAAATGCCGCGCCTGCAGGATATATTGTCCGGCCGATGCCATCAGCGATACTCGTAGCCCGGAAGCAGGCAAGGACCATCTCGGCAATGATCGCTATAAGGTCGATACCGGTAAGTGTTTCCCGTATTTTGCAAAGCATAATTACTGTTCGATATGCCTGCCGGTATGCGTGTATAACCACAAGCAATGGGCACGCGATTTTGAGGGAGTTCCCACTAAACTCTTTCCCAATGTACTCATGCAACCACCGCCGGAACCGTGCGATGTACTAGATGAGGACAAAAAACATTATTACCCGAAGGTGAAGCGGTAATCCGCTCGGGTGGTGCTGGTGGGTTCAGACGTTACGGTAGCTGGTTCATGTCAATATTTCCTAGAGTATCATGCCCTATTCCATACGACTCATTACGCCCGCTGATGCTGCAGCCACTCTTGCAGTCTATGCGCCGTATATCCTCAATACGTCTATTACATTTGAGTATGAAGTGCCGTCCGTTGAAGAATTTACCTCACGGATAATCCACACGACGGAGGACTTCCCATGGCTCGTATGCCTGGAAAATGATACGATTGTGGGGTATGCATATGCCGGAAAACACCGACTCCGCGCCGCGTATCAATGGTCACCGGAATCGACAGTCTATCTCGCCGAAGCTGCTCAAGGGAAAGGAATTGCACGGATATTGTATGAAACACTGTTTGCAATTCTCTCGCTTCAGGGATACTATACGGTCTTCGCCGGGGTGCTCGTGCCGAACGAAAACAGCGAAAAAATGCATAAAGCATTGGGTTTTGAAGAAATCGGTATCTTCAAGAATATTGGCTTCAAACACGGCAAATGGCACGATGTACAATGGTTGCAGCGGCCACTCCAAGAATCCTACTCCGTTAATCCGTCACAACCGATTCCACTGCGGGAAATAGCGAACCATCCCGACGTAGAATCTATACTTTCGACAGCAAATATACGAATAGCCCTTATTGCAAATTAACGAAGATGTTATGAACAAACAGCATACCTATACCCTGACAAACACCTGGACCGGGAATCGCGGTACCGGCACCAATGATTATCGAGCATACGACCGTAGTCATCGGATTGAGGCAGACGAGAAGCAGGCCATCGAGGCCTCGTCCGATCCGGCATTCCGCGGCGATCGCACTAAATTCAATCCTGAAGAATTCCTGCTGGCATCGCTCTCGTCATGCCATATGCTGTGGTATCTGCATCTTTGTGCCGATGCCGGCGTTATAGTCGTTGATTATGTCGATACTCCTGCGGGCACAATGGTCGAAGTGCCGCAAGGTGGCGGGCATTTTACAGGGGTCGTGCTGAGACCGGTAGTGACCGTTACCGAAGAATCGATGGTCGAGCAGGCTCATCAATTACACTCTCAGGCACATGCGAAGTGTTTTATTGCCAATTCTATGAATTTTAGCGTCGAACATCAGCCATTGATTGTCGTCAGAAATTAAAACGAAGTGATTGATGTAAATTTTTGATAATTATAATAATTATTTTATTCATTTATTCTATTGTATGAACAACCTTCCCGGCAATACAGCCCTACCGTCATCAAAATCAGATCTTGACCGCATTGCAGCGCAGGAAAGCGGCACCTTTCGGTATCGTGTCGAAGACTATTTCTCCAAGCCCAAGCTGAGTGCATTCCTGCTTTCCCCGGATGGCAGGTATTTCTCGTACCGCGAGAAAGATAATCACGGGAAAAGCCATATTTATGTACGAAACTTATCTTCTAATGAGATAACGAAAGTAGTTGAAGAAAACGAAGAGTTAATCGAAGGGTATTGGTGGGCCAATAATGACCGTCTCTTATTCATCAAAGATCAGGGCGGCAATGAAAATCATCATGTGTTTGGGGTAAATATCGACGGCTCGAACCTCAAAGACCTGACGCCATTTGAGAATGTACGTGCGCGGGTTATTAACGAACTCAAAGAGCAGAACGACTTCTGCATCGTGAGTATGAATCGTGAAAAGAAGGAAGTGTTTGAGCCGTATAAGCTTAACATTGTTACCGGCGAACTCGAGAAATTATACGACAATCCGGACACCATCAATCCTATCATGGGATATGTCTTTGATAAAGACGGTATTTTACGGGCAATTACCCGGCTTTTTAACGGTACGGAGTATCATTGTATGTACCGAGAGTCGAATGAGGGTCCGTTCCGAACAATCGAAAAGACGTCCTGGAAGACAGCATTCGGCATTCTAGCCTTTAATTACCGGTCATCCAATCCACATGAAGCATTTGTGGTGAGCAATCTGCACGCCGATACGATGGAAATTCAACGGTATGATCTCAAGGAAGGCAAGATGCTCGAAGTGCTGTATCGCAATGATGTGTACGATGTTGCAGAACTTTCCCTCTCTCGGAAACGTGGCTATGAAATTGACTATTGGGCCTATGAAGGCGAGAAGGAAGTGCTGATACCGGTGAGCGAACACTACACGAACATCTGCCGCCGGCTGGATGAAGAATTCCGGGGAAGTACCTATAAGATATATGCTCACAACGACAATGAAGATAAGTATCTGATCTATGTCTATAGCGATAAAATTGTCGGGCGCGTGTATTTCTATGATAGTGGAATGGATACAATTACGCTTGTCGTCGATACCATGCCGCATCTCCGGGAGGAAGACATGGCGACAATGCGCCCAATCTCATTCATCAGCCGTGACGGGCTGCGAATTCATGGCTACCTTACCATCCCTACAGGTGCCGAATCTCGGACAAATCCTCTGATTGTTAATCCGCATGGTGGACCGTACGGACCGCGGGATAGCTGGCATTTTAATCCTGAAACGCAGCTTTTTGCGAGTCGCGGGTATTTGACATTACAGGTAAATTACCGTGGCTCCGGCGGTTATGGCAAGAGTTTTAGTTTAGCAGGAGCAAAGCAAATCGGACGCAATATGCTCAATGACCTTGAAGATGCCGTCGCTTATTGCATTGATCTCGGTATCGTCGATGAGTCCAAAATTGCAATCTACGGAGCAAGTTACGGCGGACTCGCTACGCTTGGCAGCCTGGTCAAAACACCAGAATTATACCGCTGCGGTATCGACTATGTCGGTGTATCGAATCTCTTTACATTCCTCGATACGATACCGCCGTATTGGAAGCCGTTCCTCGAACAGATGCATGAGCAGTGGTATGACCCGACGAATCCCGAAGAACGGGAAATCATGAAACAGGTATCGCCTGCACTTAATATCGATGCGATTACCAAGCCGCTCTTTATCGTACAGGGCGCAAATGACCCGCGGGTGAATATCGATGAGTCCGATCAAGTGGTCGCAGCACTGAGAAGCAAGGGAATTGACGTGCCGTACCTGGTCAAATACAACGAAGGTCACGGCTTTCGGCATGAGGAGAATCGAATCGAATTGTATTCGATTATGATGGGATTCTTCTCGCAATACTTAAAATAAATAGATTCAACACTTTATATACAATTATGAATACATCTGGCAATACAATTCTCATTACCGGAGGCGGTACCGGCATCGGACGTGGTCTCGCTGAACGCTTCCTGGAAGACAATAATACTATCATCATTTGCGGGCGCCGCGCAGATGTTCTGCGAGAAGTACAGGCTTCACATCCTGCCATTATCACAAAAGTATGCGATGTTTCGGTCGCATATGAACGTGAAGAATTATATGTCTGGCTCGCCGAACATTACCCGAACCTCAATGTCCTTATCAATAATGCCGGTATTCAGCAATGGATGTCGATCGATGATGAAAATTTCTTTGATCGGGCTACCGAAGAAATTGCTATCAATATCGAAGCACCCCTCCACCTGACAAAGCTGATGATGCAGCTCCCGGCATTGACCACAGTGATGAATGTGACCTCCGGGCTGTCGTTTGTACCGCTTGTCAAAACACCCGTCTATTCAGCAACGAAGGCATTCCTGCATTCGTTTACTCTCTCGCTCCGGCATTTGGTACATTCAAAAGGTATTGAAGTAATTGAACTTATCCCGCCTGCACTCAATACCGATCTCGGAGGAAAAGGCCTGCACGACTTCGCGCCGCCGGTGAGCGCGTTTGTTGCATCAGTCTTCGAACAATTAGCAGCAGGCAAAACAGAAATCACCTTCGGCTTCAGCGAGGCAATGAGCAAGGCGTCGCAGGATGACATCCGGCATGCATTTACCCGGATGAATGGGGAGCAGTAGGGTGAGTAGCGTCGTGCATCAGGTCGTGAGAGTTTATGTAATTGATTCTCAATTATTTACTCACTCAAACGTACCATCAGTTTGTTAATTTACTTCTTTCATTACTTCGGAGGGAATTGTATGAAACATCTTCTCGCAATATTGCTGATTCTGCTGGCAAGCAGTCAATTCAGCACCGCACAGGATAGCAATGCACGCAGACTCGCGCAACCGATTCAGTATAATAATAAAATCGGTTTCGCCGGCTCAATGTTCTCTGCCTACGGTATCAGCTATGAATATGATGCCAGCAGAGATTTTACGTTTGAATTGACCGGGGCAGTCTTTGGTGAGGGAGGAAATACCGGCAGTTCGTATGATAATTCAAATTCCTATCTTACGGTGGCAATCGGTGCAGAGGTACAACGCAACTTTATCAATACACTCGATACCCGCTTTTATGGATTTGTCGGCATCGGCTATTGGCTTGAAAATAATTCCTATACGTATAATAATTACTATTCTAATTATAAAGACTATACCGGTGGGCTCGGTATCGGCTGGGAAATGTCATTTTTTAAGCGTTTTGTTCTCAATGTCGAAGGCGGCTACGTGTATCGTGACATGAACAGAGAAAGCAATGATTATAACGGCAGCAACTACACAGCGACTATCCGGCATACCTATTATCTCGGTTTCGGTGTTGGTGCCGGGATTTATTATACCTTCTGATATCAAGTGCTTCGGTTAATTACTGTACGTCTTCAATGAGTCCATTGAAGACTTTTTTTTGTTCTTCAGCACCAAATTCACGCACCACTGCCGCCATCATTTCCCGTATCTCTTCCGAACATAAATTCCCGATACTTCCCTCATGCGTATGATGCAGCGAGCGCGGCGGAAGAAACGTTCCGTCTGCAATCTGCGCGCCTACCGCACGATATGCCTCCCGAAAAGGAACTCCCGCAAGTACCTGATTATTCACCGCTTCCACGCTAAAGAGCAGGTCAAATTTCTCATCATTGAGAATTTCGGGTTTGACTTCGATATGCTGCAGCATGAACGTACAAATCTCCAAACATTCGGTGAGTTCTTTGATCGCCGGAAAGAGAATTTCCTTCGTTAATTGCATCTCACGGTGATACCCGGACGGGAGATTAGCTGTCAACAATGCAAGTTCATTCGGCAATGCCTGCAGGCGATTACATTTTCCGCGGAGTAATTCAAACACATCAGGATTCTTCTTGTGCGGCATGATACTTGAGCCCGTGGTGAGTTCGTCGGCAAAGCCAATAAAACCAAACTGTTGGTTCATGTACAGGCACACATCCATACTGAATTTCCCAAGTGTTGCGGCAATCGAACTCATCGCCATCGCGAGAATTTTTTCCGTCTTACCGCGTGTCATCTGCGCATAAACCACATTATAATTCAATTCACCAAAACCCAGTAATTCAGTCGTCATCCGGCGGTTAAGCGGGAACGACGAACCGAACCCCGCACCGGAACCGAGAGGATTTTTATTAATCACGTTGTAGGCAGCAAGCAGCATTTCCATATCATCGACCAAGCTCTCGGCATACGCGCCGAACCACAAGCCAAACGACGACGGCATCGCAAGCTGAAAATGCGTATAGCCGGGCATGAGGTGATGTTTGTGCGTCTCACTAAGTAATTGTAATTGCTTGAATAATGCTTCGACAAGCGAAACAATACCAAGTGTTTCATTCCGCAGAAAAAGCTTGATATCGACGAGCACCTGATCATTCCGCGAGCGTCCGCTGTGAATTTTCTTGCCGGTATCGCCGATACGTTTCGTAAGAAGCGCTTCGATATGCGAGTGAATATCTTCTTCATCCGGATCAATGGCAAAATTACCGGCCTTGATTTCGTAATAGATTGCAGTTAATTCACGGCGGATTGCGGTAAATTCCTCACTCGTCAGTAAGCCGATCGAAGCAAGCATTTGCGTATGCGCAAGCGAACCAAGCACATCCCATTCAGCAAGAAGAGTGTCGAATTCCTGATCTCGACCAACCGTAAATGATTCGATAAATTCAGGAACCTGAGATGCGTTTTTTTGCCAGATTTTCATAAGGGAATTGATTGTAGTTAAGTAGTAATAATCGAAAGTAATACCCTGTCATTCTGAGTTGTCAAGTGGCGATAGCCCGCCTCTATCAAAACAAAAACATAAGGTAAAAAACATAGCCCATGATTTTAATCATGGGGTCAAGAGTCGCGAGAAGTATTCGTAAACCGTTTTAACGGTTTTGATTACAAAGAATGGTCTTCACCTTTACAAATACGCATGATACAGCCAATACAACGGTTTCAACCGTTTATACGGCACACAGAACAGTGAACGAACGAACATCACTTGCTTATCCTGCCTGCTAATGGCGATTCTTCCTTCGAAGACTCAGTCAGAATGACAACGACCCTACATTTTTAATAGAGTACGCGCTCCAAAAGCGCAATATACAGTTCAATACCTTCTTTAATTTCATGAAGATAAATAAATTCATCAGCCGTGTGCGAGCGCGCAGAATCACCAGGACCAATCTTGAGTGAAATGGCTGGAATCAGCGCCTGATCGCTCGACGTCGGCGAACCATACGTCGTGCGCCCAAGGGCAAGACCCGCCTGCACAATTGGGTGCGCCATCGGAATCGACGACGACCGCGAGCGTATCGACCTTGGCGTAACGGTACTGTGCAGCATATCCCGAATAATGGCAAGCACTTCCTCATGCGTGTATTCATCTGTAATACGCACATCGACGACAAACGTACACGTATCCGGAACCACATTATGCTGCGAACCTGCATGAATAATCGTCGTCGTCATTTTCACCTTCCCGAGATGCGGAGAGACTCGCTCAAATTCATAGTTTCTCAATCTGTTAATATCATCAAGCGCGATGTAGAGTGCGTTCGTACCTTCTTCTCTGGCTGCATGACCGGACTTGCCATGAGCCACACAATCGAGCACCATGAGTCCCTTTTCGGCAACCGCGAGATTCATAAGGGTAGGTTCGCCGACGATGGCGACGTCAATTGGGCCGAGGTCGGGATAAATACATTCGATTCCATTTAAACCGGAGATTTCCTCTTCTGCCGTTGCCGCGAGGATGAGATTATACCGTAAGTTACTTTTGTCATAGAAGTTGCAAAAGGTAGCAATCAGCGACACGAGGCATCCACCAGCATCATTACTTCCCAAACCATACAACTTACCATCGATGATTGTCGGCGAAAATGGATCACGCGTATAACCGCTATTCGGCTTCACGGTATCATGGTGAGAATTAAGGAGAATCGTCGGGAGGTCGGGATTATAATGTTTATTCACCGCCCAAATATTATTCAATTTCCGGTTTGTCGGGATATTTCTGTCGGCAAAAAATTTCTCAATTGCATCCGCAGTACGATCTTCCTCTTTGCTGAGTGACGGAATGGAAATTAATGTCTGTAATAATTCAAGTGCTTGTGAATACATTGTATTAATGAATGATATGTGTTCCGGAAAGATTGTCAATTAACCCCATCACATTACCGGCATGTCCGATACTTACGCGGCTTACTCCGCTTTGCAGCGCAGCAAATGCATTATCTAATTTCGGGATCATCCCGCTTGCAATTGCGCCGGTGGATTTTAGCGCAAGATACTCCGATTCGGTAAGTGTAGGAATCACAGAATCTGCATTTTCCACATCCGAGAGCACGCCATTTTTTTCAAAACAATACACAAGGTGCGTTTGATAATATTTCGATAAACTCACTGCAATAGTCGAGGCAATTGTATCAGCATTTGTATTAAGAAGTTGCGCGCCTTCTGCGGTGATAGGTGCGACGACCGGTGTATAACCACCATCAAGGAGTAATTGAAAAAAGGGGATATTGAGCGTGCCGGACTGCAGGTCACCAACAAAACCATAATCAATGGTGCGTACAGGACGCTTCACCGCCGGAATACACATCGCATCTGCTCCGCAAAGTCCGACAGCCGGCGTGCCGATTGCGTTGAGCGAAGCGGTAATCGAGGTATTAATCCATCCGGCATAAACCATCGTCACAACCTTCAATGTTTCGGAGTCGGTAATGCGTCTGCCATCAACCATTTGCGTGGGAATGCCAAGCGTTTTGCTCATCGACGTCGCGAGCTTGCCGCCGCCATGAATGAGAATTTTCGAGCCGTCAATTTCATTGAAATTTGAGAGGAAGTGCGAAAGTTGTGATTCATCATCGATGATATTTCCGCCGATTTTTATGATGGTTACTTGTTGCATAGATTTTGAAGAGATGGAACGCTGATGGCGCAGATTGTGTATGAATAACGATGAATGTTTGCAGAGCGCACACAAGGTTAAGAACAGATGTATCATTGTAAGTGTCGTATTATCAAATACCTAGCGCTTTGTCATTCTGAACCCGTCTTCGGGTGAAGAATCGAAACGTGATTTATAAACATGTTGTGACACCATTAGCAAGCGGCGATTCTTCACTCGAAGACTCGTTCAGAATGACATACAGTTAACTCAATTACCTTCCAGTAATTCCTTCAGCACTGCCTGTGCTGCATAGATTCTATTCTCCGCCTGCTCCATAATCAGCGAATTCGGCGAGTCGAGGACTTCGTCCGAGAGCTCGACATTCCGGCGAACGGGGAGGCAATGCATGATTTTAGCGTTGGCTGTATTTTTGAGTTTGTCATTGGTCAGCAGCCACGAATTGTCCTGCGTGAGGATTTTCCCGTAGTCTTTATAGGACGACCAGTTTTTTACATACACGAAGTCCGCTCCCTCGAGCGCGCGCGCTTGATTGTGGTCAATTGTCGCGCCGTGCGTGAATTCTTCGCTCAGTTCATACCCCTCAGGATGCGTAATTACCACATCATACTTACTCGCAAGTGCCCATTCTGCAAAGGAATTCGACACTGCCTGCGGGAGCGCTTTCACATGCGGCGCCCAGGTAAGCACGACACGCGGTGTGGTGTGGAGTTTGTGTTCTTCGATCGTAATCATATCAGCAAAACTCTGCAGTGGGTGGCGCGTCGCCGACTCCAAGCTCATCACCGGAACAGGACAATATTTAATAAACTGCGAGAGAACATGTTCGCGGTAATCATCCTCGCGGCTTATGAGCCCGGGAAAACATCGAATCCCAATCACATCGCAATACAACCCCATCGCGCCGGCCGCATCTTTGATATGTTCGACCGTGGTGCCATTCATCACGGCGCCGTCGCGGAGTTCGAGCGCCCAGCCCTCTTTATCGATATTCATCACCATGGCATTCATACCAAGATTCATCGCCGCTTTTTGGCTGCTCAGCCGCGTGCGCAGACTCGGATTCATAAAAATTAATCCAACAGTTTTATTGGCGCCAAGAGCAGTATGGGCGTGTGGATTGGCTTTTACTTCTAATGCCTTGCGTACCATTGCAGGCACGGAGGATATGTCGGATACTTGTGTGAATTTTTTCATGGGGGAATGTTTGAAAGGAGTTCATGTACTGTACCATCATCGCTGAATTGTATAACGTTTAATTCTCAATTACTTAGCATATTGTTGAAATTGTTTCAATCTGTTTCTTCCAAAGACTGATTCAATAAAATTGGAATAATCCTTGAATTCATTGGAATGCTCCTTAAAGCTGACCTGTACGCTTTTCACATGTATATTATAATAATATGTACTTGTTGAAATTAGGTTATCGGGTTTATACAAAACAGCAGCGTGTTCTAATTTTTTATACGCAACTACCGACGCATCATTAAGCTCATCTGTAATTGTTGCACTTTTTTGTCTGATATCATCATAAACAGCTAATTCAGCATAGAGTTTGTCTGAATTATAATATATCTTGACTGTATCTTTGAATAAAAGAAAACATCCCGAGGAGACATGAGCTATATATAAAGTATCCGTGTTCGACAAGCTATCTAAAAGACAATGATAGGAAGCGTGAAGTACTTGATGATTCGTGCTACTTTCTTTTAGGTCGCTTTGACAGCTACTACAAGAAATAAAAGCGATTGTAGAAATGACCGTAATAAATTTATTTATCATAGAGATAAGAATATTTAGGTTTATGCACTATTTCATATTCTCGCTAGGTTTTCGATTCAAAATTGAAGCTCTTACTCAACAGCTCCGATAGGAGCGAAATCGTAATAGCACACGATAGCTCAAGGATAAAAGCTCAGGCGGAGCGACATAAACGTCTCTACGGCCAACAAATATATCGCTCCTATGGAGCTTATTTGGTTTTTGGGGACGCATCTTCTATTATTCTTTCGCCCTTCCAGGGCTTTCTGCAACGTGCATGTTTTTATGAAAGGTTAACCTTATATCCTCTCCAACGTTTCCCGCGTCAATTCACTCTCCGCATCGCCGGTATTGAGCGTAGTGGCGGGTTCGAAGAGCAGGACCGATACTTCATGTTCGGCAACCGGACGATGCTCGACGCCGCGGGGTACAATCAGGAATTCATTCTCCCGGAGTGTAACGGAGTGATCGCGGAATTCCATTCTAAATTCACCACTTAACACATAGAAGAGTTCATCCTCCTCGTCATGCTTATGCCATACGAATTCGCCCTGAAACTTCGCGAGCTTGACGTGTTGTCCGTTGAGTTCGCCGACGATACGCGGATTCCAATGATCGTGGAAGAGGGAGAGTTTTTCGGGGATGTTGATTTTGTGCATGGTATAAATTTGTTTTTAACGCAAAGTTCGCAGAGATTGAGTATTTTATGTAAAAGTTAAAAATAAATGGAATTATCCCCATCACACCACACCCATCACAACCCTAAACGCCGCCAAAAACTCATCCGCATCTTCCTTACTCAGCGCGAGCGAGGGCAGGAGTCGTATGGTATGCACCTCAGAAGACGAACCCGTAAATATATGATACTCATAGAGTAATTTGCTGCGGATGGGAGCGCAGGGAATGGTGAGTTCGATGCCGATCACGAGACCTTGTCCGCGTACTTGGCGTACTCCCGGGATTGTTTGCAATTCGCTCATGAGATAGTTGCCGACGGTGGCAGCGTTTTGGATAAGGTGTTCGCTTTCCAGTACTTCGAGAACAGCAATCGATGCTACGCATGCCAGATAATTCCCACCGAATGTCGTGCCGAGCATGCCGTGTTTTGCCGTAAACTTTGGGTGAATCATCACGCCTGCGACCGGAAAGCCATTGCCCATGCCTTTGGCAATCGTGATGATATCGGGCGTGATTCCACTGTGCTGATGCGCGAAGAATTTACCACTCCGACCATAACCCGACTGCACTTCATCGAGAATCAGAATCGCTCCATGTTTGTCGCATTGCTCGCGCACTGCCTGCAGGAATTCCGGCGATGGCACATTGATACCGCCCACGCCTTGAATTCCTTCGCAGATAACCGCGCAAGTGTTCGAATTAATAGTGTTTACCAATGCTTCGATATCGTTGAGCGGGAGGAAGGTGATATTCGGATTCTCATTTACCGGCGCGATAATCTTTGGATCGTCGGTGGCAGCCACCGCAAGGGACGTGCGCCCGTGAAATGACTTTGTAAAGGAAATAATCTGCGTGCGGCCTGTGTGAAAACTCGCCAGTTTAAAGGCATTTTCATTCGCCTCAGCACCGGAATTGCAGAGGAAGAGGGAGAAGTCATCATACCCTGACAACTTCCCGAGTAAGTTTGCAAGCACTTGCTGTTGTGGGATTTGCACGGAATTCGAATAAAACCCGATACGGCTGAGCTGTTCGCTAATCGCTTGCACATAATGTGGATGGCTGTGACCAATTGAGATGACCGCATGGCCGCCGTAAAGGTCGAGATATTCTTGTCCGCTACTATCCCACAGACGCGAACCGAGCGCGCGAACGGGTGTGATGGTGAATAAGGGGTACACGTCGAAGATGTTCATAGGATTTTTAGAAGAAAGTAAAGCTTTACCAACATGTAAGACTTTGCGTTCTCTGCGCCTTTGCGTTAATTATGAAGAATTTAACGCAAAGGCGCAAAGGTCGCAGAGATTACGATGTTGAGTTAAAAAAATGATTAATACACCACACTCTTAAGCCGAAGTCCGCACATTTCATCGAGCCCAAACATCAGATTCATATTCTGCACAGCCTGTCCTGATGCTCCCTTAAGCAAATTGTCGATGATGGATTCTATATACAATTGCTCGCCGAATTTCTGCACACGGAGAAATGCTTTATTCGTGTTCACTATCTGCTTGAGGTCAAGCGCGGAATTCTTGACAAAGGTAAAAGGATGATTTTCATAATAATGAGCGTAGAGCGCGTTCGCATCTGCTGCTGAAATTGCAAGTTCAGAATGAACCGACGCGAAAATCCCACGCGTAAAACTCCCACGCTGCGGAATAAAATGAATTGGCTGATCGAAGGAGTTCTGAAGGGAATGTAATGATCTCCCGATTTCATACAAATGCTGATGTTCAAATGGCTTATAGACGGAAAGATTATTCGTCCGCCAGCTATAATGCGAGGTTGCACTCAATGATTGCCCGGCTCCGGTCGAACCCGTTGTAGCGGTGATATGAATCGGACTAGAAAGCAGTCCGGCCGACGCAAGGGGAAGCAAGGCGAGTTCGATACACGTTGCAAAGCAACCGGGATTGGCGATAAACTGCGCATTCTTAATTCGCTCGCGATGCAATTCCGGCAAACCATACACAAAATCCCATGCACTTTCCCGATACCGGAAGTCCTGACTGAGATCGATGATACGCGTGTGGGAAGCAAGGGTATTCGTATTCATAAACTTCATCGCTTCGCCATGACCCGAACAAAGAAAAAGCACATCCACATCCTGAGAAATTGTACTTGTAAAGCGAAGGTCGGTATCGCCATACAAATCAGCATGAACATCATACACATAATTCCCTGCATTACTAGTACTTTGCGCAAAGGCAATATGAACATGCGGATGCAGCACAAGCAAGCGGAGTAATTCACCGCCCGTGTAACCGGCTGCGCCGATAATTCCTACGTGTATGGGAGTGGTCATGGATTAATTCTGAATTGTTGAATGGAATGTGCCTGTCATTATTCGATGTTTGTTATTCTTCTTCTACTGTAGGGGCGAATTGCATTCGCCCGACCCTTGCACGACTAGGGCGAATGCAATTCGCCCCTACAACTGTTTAATTGGTAAGTAGTTGAACACTTCGCAAGCTGTAAATGACACATTCTAAATTTTGATACTCTATTACCATATACAGCCGCTTAACCCACCCCTTTATCCCCTCCCGAGAGGGGAGTTTGGTTGGTAAGTAACTGATTCTCTTACTCTTACCCTCTCCTTTGGAGAGGGCAGGGTGAGGTTCTTTTGACGGTATGTTCTTTAACGCAATGTCATTGCATACTGTTACTGGTGTTCGTACAACAGTTAGGAACTCAGCGTGACCGACATACAAGTAATTACTTACGACCTACGACCTACGACTTACGACCTACGACCTACGACTTACGACCTACGACCTACGACTTACGACCTACGACTCTCATCCCCATGCACAAGATGATACATCGCCACCTGATTCCCAAATATTTTCGTAAAACCCTTCACGTCGTCGCCGGTCCAACCATTATTCATCTCGCCGTAACTGCCAAATTTGGAATTCATTAAGTCATGCGGGGATTCGATGCCGATGAGTTCGAAACGGTAGGGGAGGAGGCGCACGTTTACTTTGCCGGTTACGTAGAGTTGCGTATCGTCGAGGAAGCGTTCGATATTGCGCATTGTGGGGTCGAGGAATTGTCCTTCGTGGAGGGCATTTCCATACCACATACTGAGTTGATCTTTCCAGTACAATTGCGACTTCGTGAGAATATGTTTTTCGAGTAAATGATGCGCTTTGATGATAATCATCGGTGCAGCAGCTTCGAAGCCAACACGTCCTTTGATACCTATAATTGTGTCGCCGACATGGATATCCCGTCCGATACCATAGGGTTGCGCCATTTCCTGTAAATGTTGAATAGCATGCGCCGGATGTGCGTAGTGCTTACCATTAATTGCGGTGAGTTCACCACGTTCGAAGGTCAATTCTACTAATTCTTCCTCCGTTTTAGTCACCTGGGTCGGCCAGGCAGACTCCGGAAGCGAAAGATTCGAGGTCAAAGTTTCCTTGCCGCCGACGGATGTTCCCCACAGTCCTTTATTAATCGAATACGCCGCTTTTTCGAAGTTCATTTGCACGCCGTGGGAGGTAAGAAAGTCAATTTCCACCGCACGGGACAGCTTTTGGTCGCGGATAGGCGTGAGAATGGTCGCGGTTGGATGGAGGATATTGAAAATCATATCAAATCTCACCTGATCATTACCGGCTCCCGTGCTGCCATGCGCTATGATGTTAATTCCCATACGTTTAGCATGCGTAGCAATTGCTGCTGCCTGCGCGATACGTTCAGCGCTGACGGAGAGGGGATAGGTGTTATTCTTGAGAACATTCCCATAAATCAGATATTTGACGACCGAGGAATAGTAGTGTTCGGTTTCGTCGATATGGGTAAAGGACGCTGCACCAAGCGCAAGCGCATGACGCTCGATCGCAGCGATTTCATCAGAAGAAAATCCACCGGTATTCACCGTCACGGCATGGACTTCCATATTCATAATCTTGGATAAATACACCACGCAATAGCTGGTATCCAATCCACCGCTAAAGGCAACGAGTACTTTGTTGTTCATTTTCGTTAATTTCTGTTTGTTAATTGTTTAGTATTGTCGAGCGTGGAACCCACACCCTGCCCTCTCCCGAGAGAGGGTAAGAGCTTGAAAATCAGTTGCTTACTCAAAGTCCCCTCTCGGGAGGGGATTTAGGGGTGGGTTAAGCGATGTTTACGATACCCACACCCTGTCCTTTCCCGAAAGAGGGTAAGATATCACACCGGCTGCAACACCGTCAGCTCAAACTCCGGCGCCTTGTTGTTCGCATCATTCAGCTTTTCAGCCGGGTCGTACAGCATGGCTGTGCAGAGACAATTCTGCCGTTTTTTTGCCTGGAGAATTTCGAAGTTCACGCAGTTTTCGCAGCCCTTCCAGAAGGCCTCGTCATTGGTGAGTTCGGAGTACGTGACGGGTTCATAGCCGAGATCGGAGTTGATTTTCATCACGGCAAGACCTGTCGTGAGTCCGAAAATCTTTGCTTCCGGGTATTTTGTTCGCGAGAGCTCAAATATCTTATTCTTAATGCGTGTAGCAAGACCATGCTTACGAAACTGCGGCGCGACGATGAGGCCGGAATTCGCTACATACTCGCCGTGACTCCAGGTTTCGATATAACAAAACCCGGCCCATTCGCCGCGATTGGAGAGTGCGATGACTGCTTTGCCTTCGTGGATTTTCTGTTGCACATAGTCCGGCGTACGCTTGGCGATACCCGTGCCGCGGGCTTTGGCGGACTGTTCCATCTCGGCGCAGATCTCGCGGGCAAAGTCAAGATGCGCATCGGTCGCTAATTCAACGGTAAAAGAAAGAGTATTTTTCATAGTAATACAAGTATAATTGCAGAACGTCCCGACACCCACCCCAAAAAGGGCAAGCGCAAGGAATTCCAAAAGGATAGTAATACAACAGAATCAGAAAAAAGCGGGGGGCGTAGAGTGTGTACGCATTAGCGCCTGATGGCGTAGCGGGTGCGTGGAGAAACAAAAACTATTCCGGAAGGAATAGACAAAAACGCCGAATTCGATATGAACCCGGTATTCACGGTCAAAAAGCCGTAGAAAGAGTCGTTTTTTTTCATTTTTTTCGTATGCGAAGAAAAAAAGTGCAAGCCACGGGGCGTGCAATGGATACAAACAAAATTTGAGGGCGCAAAAATACGAAAAAATGAAAGGTATAGACCTAAATAAATACGACATTACCAAAATGAAATATCAAGCACCCGACGGAGCAAACGCTAAGTGCTTGTAATTATTCCATGAAGAGAGGTTTTGGTTCGGTTGTGCATATTCCAGACGTTCGCCTGCGGTCACCCATTGCCGTCCACACGTTTAGGAAAGAAGGAAGGCGCATAATGATTCATTGCATGGTGTTTGGGTATAGTGGAAGATTGGTGTAATTTTGGGGCAAGGTAGGAGGAAATGTCAATTCTCGTTGCTTCAATATGTTTATACATTTTTTCAACTTAAAGAGATTATATCTATATAATGAATTACGTAATACCGTTACTGGCAATAGGTATCTATATTATTGTAGTTGGTTTTAAACAACTGAATAAAATAAGATCAACTCGACCTTGGACTTACTGGGGAGTAATCATTGTAAGTTGTTTCTTATTTCTATTTGCTGCAAATGAATTTTTAAGGCGAAAAATCGGAGGAATTGCAGGAAGCTATCCATTCGTTGAATACTGGGATATTCAAGCAAGTGAGGGAGAAGTAATAGAGGCTATTGAGCAATTACATTCTGTTAATCCTAATTTTCACCCCCCGCTGAGCGTTGACTTTATTGATGAGCGAGATACAAATTATGTATGGACATCGAACGAAATGCAAGAATATCTCAATAAGCTCAAGACAGATTCATTAACAGTATTAACGGCAAAGAACTCAGCTAATAGTACCTATAACCATTGGCTGCATATAAATTTGTATTATCCTGATACGAAAGAAATCGTTCACACATGGACTAGACCTGAAGTTGATGAGACGGTTACCACATTTGCATTTGTAAGTCTGAGTACTATTGAAAATCCCGACGAGCATAGACTCATCAACAGAGACTTCTGGTATGTAGCAAATAATAGAGAAATAAGTAAATTTAAGACTACTTTCGTTGACAAAATACAAGAGCAAATCCTTAAAAATAGAAATAAAGGTAGATGAGTGTTAATTCTGATTTTAGTCAGCGAATCCAATAACCTTACACAAATACTACGGAAATGTATGCACAAATAATTGATGTAGTATGCCTACTATTGGCAATAATCTATACTGTAGTGGCAGAAAATTTACTGCCCGTACACCCAACATCAAAATTTACCACTGCGCGTAGTGACAGGTTGCGACCTGTCACTACAAAGAATATGAAAAAATACCTATGAAAACCCCAATCCTCCTCCTCTCAGTCCTCGCAACCCTCCTCCTCTCCACTTCTATCTACTATTACACCACCAAACAGCACCAGCAGGATGATCTTTTTCTGAGTTATACGGTCGATGCGAAGTCATCGGGTATCAAGATGTTTTGGAAGAATGACAGCGGGGAAGTGCTTGGCAATTTTCAGCGTCTTGACTCTTGTGTCAAAACGCAACACTCGCGGCTGTTGTTTGCTATGAATGCCGGGATGTTTACGGCCGAGTATTCTCCGCTTGGACTTTTTGTCGAAAAGGGGAAGGTCATTACGCCGCTCAATATGTCGAGCGGAAAAGGGAATTTTTATCTGCGACCGGGTGGAGTGTTTTATGTGACAAATGATAAGCGAGCAGGAATCTGTACCGTGGATGAATGGAAGAATACTACCGCCATCACCTATGCAACGCAGTCAGGTCCGATGCTAGTCATTAATGGCAAAATTCACCCAGATTTTGTTGAGAAATCCACGAATCTGAACGTGCGTAATGGTGTCGGTATTCTTCCTAATAACGACGTGCTGTTTGTGATGTCCAAGAAAGAAGTTAATTTCTATACCTTCGCACGATACTTTCAATCGATGGGTTGTACGAATGCCTTATATCTAGACGGTTTCGTCTCGAGAGCATATCTGCCAGAGAAGAAATGGGAACAGACCGATGGACAGTTTGGTGTGATGATTGGAGTGCTGCAATTTGAATAACATGGAAAAATGAAGAATTCAGAGACAAGAATCAATAACAATTACTACAACAATTCTCTCATCTAACGTAACCTCTCATGCACAATCAATACTCCCAAAACGGCTACTTACATCTCCCGCAATTCTTTACACATTCAGAGCTTGTGGATATCGAAACTCTTCTAGGGCAATTTCATGTGGCGTGGATGATGGCAAATAAAGAACTGTACCTGCGGGGCGCGATTAATAGCCATAGTATCACCTCGGGTGAGTATCTGAGGCGTGAAGAGTTGCTTCGGGTGTTTGAGTTTATTACGCAAGCAAAGGTGCGCTCGATTATTGAACCTCTCTTTCCGAACCCGCCGAAATTCCTCAATACACAGCTCTTTTTTGATCCGTGCGCGCCACAGCAACGGAATTACTGGCATCGGGATGTGCAATACACAGGGCGTGGCATTGCCGAACAGCAAGCAATGCTCGGCTCCCAGACAATTCTTCACTGCCGAATACCACTCACTGCCGAACATGGTATCGAGCTCGTGCCGGGTTCGCACCGCGCATGGGATACGAATGAAGAATATGCAGTCCGCATGCAATTAGATGGTAAAACCTCAAGCGACTCTCTCTCAACCGGACGTATCATTCCCCTCGAAAAAGGTGATGTGCTGATATTCTCTGCCAATATGATTCACCGCGGACTCTATGGCAAGAACAGATTCGCCTTTGACATTATCTATTGCGATAATTCACCCGATTTCCTCTCGTTTCGCGATACCGGTAATCTGCCGACGGAAGAGGAATGCGCGTGCTTGCCATGGAATTCAATATTTTAGCCCACCCCCCCCCCGAGCCCCTCGCTTCTTCGCCAGCGGCTCGGTGAAGAGCGGCTTGGTCAAGTACGCGAGGAAGAGCGCGGCTTGGTGAAGCTATTGATAGAATTGGTTGTCGTACAGTGTGTTTGGCTATTTTCAGTATTTTCGCAGGTGCGATGGTGAGCATTTTACATCAATGACAACTCTATCAATATCCCATGGAATACACACAGATCAATATCCGAACAGATGATGCCTTAGATCAAAAACTGAATGATATGATCGGCAGCTTTGAGCAGCTCCTTGCCGAGCTCCGCATGAAACAGGTGCCGGATGCAATTGTTCAATCCATCAACGCTGAAATTCATGCAATTAATTCCTTTTCCGGTACTAGTAGTGCACACCGTAAGATGATGAGAAAGGTGCAGCTGAACGTACTCAAAATTCTCGAAAAAGAACTCCGGCTCGTTATAAAAAACCACTACCGCAATATGTGGCTCGTGCTTGGAATGACCGCATTCGGTCTGCCTATCGGCGTTGCTTTCGGCATCAGTATCGGCAATATCGGATTACTTGGTGTAGGAATGCCGATTGGAATGGCAATTGGAATTGCCGTCGGTATTGGATTGGATAATAAAGCACTGCAGGAAGGACGTCAGCTCGATGTGGAATTGAAGTATTGAGGTGTTGTGAATAGATAATCTGTCAGTACATCAGATAATAAAACCGGTTGTACTATACATTCGCATTTACTGATCATAGTCAAGGAGAAGCCATGAAAAAAATAGTACTTGTTGCACTGCTCCTCTCGTATTGCTATTCTCCGTGTTCATCTCAAATTGACTGCCCGATGAATCTTCGATGGCAGGCAGATATTGCTTCCACCTGCGCAACGATGACGATGACGATGATCCATGATGCTGATGAGCGTCCCTACCTTTATGTGGCCACGAAAGAGGCGGGGTTGAACATCTATGATATACATAATCGTATGCAGCCCGTGCTCGTTGCCACCGTTCCAACGTCTGCGCTTGGTTCGCTCGATGTGATGAACCTCTCTCAAAACGGTACGTATCTCTATCTCGCGCTCGGAAATACCTTTACCAATCCGCAGCAAGGGGGAATGGCGATTGTCGATGTGACTGCACCTACTCAACCTGTCGTTACCGATTATTACATCGTTCCCGGTTCGGCAAGCGGTGGGGGAATTGTCAAAACAGAAGGGAAGTACGCCTATCTCGGCGCTATGCAAAGCGGATTGATTGTGCTTGATGTCAGTGACAAACACGATATACAGTTTGTCTCGCAGTATATTCCTTCCATACAATTTCCTCCTGTAGCCAATCCAAACGCAAATCTCTACAACGCGCGGGGCTTGGAAGTAAAAAACAGCATTGTCTATTTGTGTTATGATGCCGGTGGCGTGCGTATTATTAATTGTACCGATAAACGAGCGCCCATCGAAACAGGGAGGTGGTGCAATCCTCTGATGTACAAGCCGCTTAATCATCCCAAAGCATATAATAATCTTGTGCTTGATGATACATTGCTGTATGTCGCCGTCGATTATGCGGGAATGGAAGTGCTGAGTATCAAAGACACCTCCGCAATGACGCTGATCGGTTGGTGGAATCCGTACAATGCTCCCGATAATAATTGGTTCACCAGTCCCGTACATGCGAATGAAATTCACTATCAAGCCTCCCGCAGGAAAGTGTTTATGTCCACCGGCAAAAGCGATATGAAGGTCATCGATGTGTCGAATCCCCGGCGGCCGGACTCCTGCACAAGCTACGGCGGTGAGTCGAATGGACTTGGCACGTGGGGCATTGGGCTCTACAAAAATGAACTCTACCTTTCCTATATCTGTGCCGTGGTGCCCTTTGCCTCCAATTGGACCGGTGTGAAGATTCTGACATTTGATACGACCACTACCGAGGTTGAAGAGCCGATTGCCATACAACAGGCGAGTATAATTCCAAATCCGAATATTGGCACATTTATGGTCAATTTCGGTGAAGCAATAGCTGCTCACTCTACTCTTACAATCCACAATGTTCTTGGGCAAATTGTAGCTCGGCAACCTATAAGTAGTGAGCATGAAATGATAACGCTCGACTTGCCGAACGGACTCTACCTCTATCATGTATCATCGATAAGCGGTATAATGAAGACAGGGAATTTGATAATTGAAAAGTAGAAGATAGGATTACTCGAAAGGTATTCAGTTGATGAAGGTTGTGACCGTAGGGGCAGAAAATTTTCTGCCCCTACAACATATCAAACCTACATTTCGATGTACATGGTCAAGTTAATATATGCGCATGTACCTGCAATTCAAATTATTACAACAATAAGTATCTATTCCCCATGAATTCCATAATCATACAAGAGATTACCTCCGCACAAATCCACGCATACAAGCATTTCTTTCATCAAGGGCTTGTGCTCGATGAAGATAGTTTCCGCATCACTCCCAATGATGATGCGCATGCTCCATTTCCAACGAATGATACTCCGGACAGTTTTACGCTTGGTGCGTATGAGGAGGGTACTCTGCGTGGTGTGGTGAGCTTTATGCGCGATGGCATGAACCGCGAAAAATTACGGCATAAAGGAATACTCTTTCGCATGTATTGTGCTCCTCAGGCACGGGGACGCGGCATTGGGGCGCGCCTGATCGACGAAGTGCTGCTGCGCGCAAGGAAGCTTGGTGATATTGAACGAATTAATCTTACCGTTGTCGCCCATAATACTGCTGCACGGGGATTGTATGAAAAATTCGGATTCCGACTCTTTGCTACCGAAGACCATGCAATCTTTTGGAAAGGACAGTATTATACCGAATGCCAAATGGCGCTGCAGTTGTAAGATGAATTGACCGAACGCGCCGCACACCATTCTTGCTCCTGCTTGCGTCCTGCGCCTTGTAGTCGTTGTAGTTCGCGTGGTGACGTTCTTCGGTATGCGTCACCTGCATGTCCCCAATGCACAATGAATGAAACTGCCCCCACTTACTTGACCACATCTTCACCGATACCGAACGTTTTTCCCGGTACGGGGATGCGCTCTTTTCTCCTACAAAGAATGCAGAATCAAAATTAAATTATCCTTGCCTTCAACATTCATCTTCTTCCGGATCCTATACCGATGCGTCTCTACGCATCGCAGGGTCACAAACAAAAGCGTTGATATTTCTTTGGTAGAAAGTCCAATCCGTAGGAGAGCACAGACTTTGAGTTCAGTAGGGGAGAGAGTCGGGAATTTCTCTGACAAACGTTGGATAAAATCAGCATGCAACAAACTAAACTGCGCCTCGAAAGCAGACCATTCCTCCTGCGCCTGACTTTGTTTCTTCACCCGTTTAGCGATGTCTTTGAGCGGTGATTCTCTATGAGCATCGACAGTATCAGCAAGGCGTAGGAGTTCGTTTCGCAATGTCCTGAGAAATTCATTTTGCTGCACGAGCGACATTGTGAGCGTTGTAAGATGTTTTGTTTGAAGGTCTTGTTCGTGTTTCATCTTTTCATTCTCAAGTCGTAGGAATTCTGCTTGTTTTTTCGTCTGCTCGACTTCATGGATAATCTGAAGGTTTTTGAGGCGTTTGTCGGATTCATCGTTGAATACTTCTTTCTCAATACGGTGATATTCTTTGAAATGACGGAGTTCTTCCCGGTAATTTCCCTTCTCCTGATACAATTCCGAAAGTGCATGGTGAAATGTAGCTGCCAGATACTTGGCTCCGACTTCGCGTGCGCCTTCAATTGCCCGCTCATACCACTCAACTGCCGTCTCCAAAGAATAGCCGTTCCATTGTTGATTGGCAAACAGCCCGGCGATATTCCCTTGCACCCGGGCAACGTCATATTTTTCGTTGAGAGTTCGGTGGATATCAAGAGACTGCCTGAAGTATTCCCACGAAGTTTCAAAATTGCCGAGGTCGGCATTGATAGCAGCAAGCTCGCCGAACATCACCGCAATTCCGTTTTGCGAACCAAGTTCTTGAAAAACAGACAATGCCCGATGGGTATATTCTAGCGCTTTATCATACTGCTGTGTGGCAGTATAGACAATTCCTATATTACAGGCAACATTAGCAATAAATAGTTTATTACCAAGCTTTTCGTGGGATTCAAGAGCTATCGTGAAGTATTCCAATGCCTGATCATACGATTTCAAAAAATAGTAAATCAGACCAATATTGCCGATGACGCGCGCCGTATGTGCATCTTCCTTCAGCTCCCGGTGCAGGGTGATTGCCCGGGTATAATATTCCAGCGCTTTTTCATACTGTCCCAGATAAGAATAGACGAGACCAATATTTCCGGAAATGCCGGCTATGCCCGACCGAAGATTGCGCTCGGTATAATAGTCTAATGCTTCCGAATAGTAAAGTAATGATTTATCAAAATTTCCGAGCGATTCATGAATATTGCCGAGACTATTGAGGACATTCACAGTAAATGCCTCACGTTTGTATGCCTTGGCATAGACGAGAGCTTGCTCGGCAAGATGAAGCGATGCCGTGTAATTGCCTTTCGTCGCCTCAGAGTCCGATTGTTCTAAAAGGTCTTCGAGTTCGTGATCTGTCATAATTGTCGTCTTTGTCAATTGTAGCGCGCACTTTTTCCGGCATTGCATTCACCGCTCTCGTAATCAGCTTTTCAGCCATGAGGAGAGGCATGTGTGCTTTATGGCATCACGGATGCAAAACTCCATACACGACCTGCAGATGCCGTTAGAGGTGGAATGTTTTCATATACTTTTTACCGTTCACTTTCACACAACAGACGATTTCTTTGTCCTCCGGCATGGTGATAGGTATTTCAAGTATCACACAGCCGGACTCGAATGACTTTTTCTGCATCGCGCTGATGGCAGCACCGCGGGAGTCAAACAACCGGATTTCAAGCACGGCTGCTTCGTGGAGAATAACGTAAAATGTACTGCGTGTGGACGTAAATACCGGCTTCATTTCACGAATAAAGAGCTCGGATTCATCCGTTTCTGCGTCCGCATAACTCTTTGATTCCGATGAAGATATTTTTGGTGTTTTTTCGCTGCTCCGATTGGAATCCATTGCTTTCTCGGCTTTTGCCAGTCCAATTTCCTGCGCACGCATTGTTGTAGAGAGGAAGCATGCTACTAACCCAATGAAGACAATACTGAAGATCTGTGTAACGTATTGAAGTATATTTTTTTTCATACCTATAACCCCATGCAATAGTAATTACTTCCGAGATGCCGTAAAATTACGACATCCCGGAAACATAGAAAAATAGTTATTTACTGAATATAAAATCACCACCTGTGGAAGAGGTATTATTATGACAACTCAGACAATTAGCAAAGAACGTGGCATTCGTTCCCCGGGTACTGTCAGTTGTTGGTGGAAGCAATCCATTCGGGTATTTCGTGAGATCGACACCCTTCAATCCATAGGTCGAGGCCGTGAATTTCATCATCTCAAAATCTTTGCTATTCGCGTTGTATCCTGCTTCCCGCTTGACAAGCACAACGATATCATTCGGCGTGGCAGAATGAGCATTGCCGCCGAGATGATCGAATTTTTTACGTACGAAGATCGTACCCGGCACAATAGGATCGCCGGCTTTGATATTCGCTGTCAGATAGCGAATTTTTTTGTCGCGGGTGGTTGTATCATTAAAGAGCGGGGGATTGACAAAAGCCGCATAGGGGTCGAGGACAATTCCCGTGTCTTTCGGAGAATACACGATTGTTGCAGCATCAAGCTGCGCTTGCGTAATTTGAATGACGGTAGGGGTGGATGTCGTTTCATCTTTTGTGCACCCTACCAATCCTGCGACAAGGATTGCCGCGCCGATTAAGGTTGAAGGTAATCTCATACCAAACTCTTGATAAATTGGAAGATAAATACTGCGCGGCACCCGCTGTTCACATGCGGTCATACCTGCGTCATTGTACGGTGCAAAATTCGGGAATACGGGCGCCTCAATCACTACTACAAAAACACTACTTTTGCGTGCTGTAAGGCTCTCTTTCCGGTCGTGCGAGCAGCAGTCGAACGGCATTGTCAACCGCTCATGTTTGAATTCATGCACACCACAGCCCAATTCCGGCACATGCATACTATCCGAACGCTGCGCTATGTCCCGACGGGTGAGCCATGGGTATGCTGAGCGACGCGCCGAAGTCGAGGGAACATCGTGGTACGTTCGCTTGCTATGGACACGGCAATCATCACCAAGCGAATAGTAGCTTGCGCAATGGCTGAGTTCTTTAGGTTCCTTTCCCGAAGGGTTACCCGGAAGCGAAGCACCGGGTAACCCAAAGCAAGATGCCTCTGTGCCACACGGTGAAGATGCGGTACAGCCCGGGAGCAGGAAAGGCCGCGCACGTAACCTTAAGGGAAAATAAACAGTTTGAAAAAGTATCATTCGTGATTTTCCTTCCGGTGGTATATGTTCATTCGCCGATGTGAAACGCTCTGCCGAACATTTCTTCCATGCGGTCAGCTAACAGCAGCATTCCTCAGGTTAACGGTTATGTTCCTTAGGATGACTGTTTTATTCCTCCGAATGACTCTATCTACTCCTCGGGCTGACTTTTTCACTCCTCGGACGGACTTCCTCACTCCTCGGACGCACCTTTTCACTCCTCGGACGGACTTTCTCACTCCTCGGACGCACCTTCCTCACTCCTCGGACGGACTTCCTCACTCCTCGGACGGACTTCCTCACTCCTCGGGCTGACTTTTTCACTCCTCGGACGGACTTCCTCACTCCTCGGACGGACTTCCTCACTCCTCGGACTGACTTCCTCACTCCTCGGGCTGACTTCTTTACTCCTCGGGCTGACTTTTTCACTCCTCGGGCTGACTTTTTCACTCCTCGGGCTGACTTCTTTACTCCTCGGGCTGACTTTTTCACTCCTCGGGCTGACTTTTTCACTCCTCCGATTGATGGATGTATTCCTCCTGTTGATTGAATTCTTCCTTCGATGGTGTAGGTGTATTCCTAGAGGACCATACGCGTGACCCTCCGCCGCAGGTCGTGGTTGTTCCGGGTGATGGTAGTGGTGCTCGTGCGGGTGCCTCTATGCATTCGGACGACGCGCCGACTCCTGACGCTGCCGAGCATCATCAGGCGAATGCAGCCGGAAAGGAAACGATTCTATGGGCAGGGTGGCTGAGTGTGCGGGGAGAAAGGGTGACGGCTGCTACCGGTGCGACGATGGCAGGCCGAAGGAAAGGGAGTGTTCGGGGAGTTCGTGCTGCTGTTCGGGGCATTCGAGTTCGCCGGGTGTGAAGGCAGGAAGGTCATCCCTGGGGTACAGTTGGTGAGGTTCTGGGGTGGACGAGCCCGCCATCCGAACCTATTCCAAGCAACGTAATGCAGTCGATTGGGGTGAGGAGAGAGGAGGCAGGGAGGGGTGTACCCGTGATGATGCGATCTGTGGAGTGGGGAGAGGATTGTCATCGCGGCACCGCCGGTTGTAAGAGAGCAGGAGTGCATTCTGAAAATAGGAAAAAATGTGTCAAGCAAGATAGGGGAGGTGCGGCCATGCAGATAAAGCGGAGGCATCTCACCATCATGAGATGGTGCATAGTACCACGACCTCGACCGAGCCAATGACGGTGCACCGAGGTCGATGCGGTGGGCGTACTCTGGTGCTGTAGTCTTTGCTCGGATTCGATTCTTGCTCCCGGTTACCAAAAAACCATTCTCTTCTTGCGCTCGTGGTCAAAACTCCGTATCTTGCATACAACAAACGCGCCCACGCCATATTCCTTACTCAATTTCGCAGGATAGGTATGATCAATTTCTCCGCTGCTTTGCACTGCTTGTCGATAATACTACTTCTTTCAGCTTAAATATCAATTCTTACGGCTTTGCCTGCTCGTCTGTTTCCGCAATGGAAATACTCAACTGATCAAATCTTACAACACATTCATTTTTAATACCTTTTTGGAGAAACATCATGAAAAGAATTGTTACTATAGCGCTGAGCGTAATCGTGTTTGGATTCGCGCAAACAGCACTCGCACAGTTTACCCTCAAAACCGATAAAGACACCATCAAAATTTATCCGGGTGAGACGGCAGTATTTTCTATCGGTTTTGATATCCAAAATGGGTATGATGCTTCGATTAAATTGAATGTTGTACCGGGAAAACCCCTCCTACAATATGGTGATGGAACGCTTTCAGCGTACATAGTGAATTTTCCGTACTCGGATGTAAAGCTTATGGTAAAAACAACAGCTACATTTACAAAAACAGGTGTATATCAATTTCGAATCGATGGTACAAATACGGGAATTTCTTCAAGTGTAATTTGCTATGTAGCGGTAGTAGCTTCTCCACAGACTCATTGGAGAATAAAAACTGCAAACAATCCCATGGGAGGAATTCTAAACTCTGTTTTCCAAGATACCGAGAATAATTACTGGTATAGCATTCCAGGTAAACATCTCCATAAAGTAAGTAAAGGTACACCATTAGATCAGTGGAGAGGTGATGATACGACAGTCTATGGCTATGCAGGACACACCCCTATAGTTGACTATAAATCTAATAAGCTCTGGATGGCAGATCACGGAGTATGGAGCATCAATCTGCAATCAAAGTACTATACAGTGCATCCTGTGCAATTAGGATATTGTGTTGTTCTCGATACTAATACCGGCACAATTTGGGCGGGCGGTAGGAATGGGCTGGCTCGCTATGTACAGGGTACATGGACGATTTACGACACGACGAACTCTATTCTTCGGGGTCCTGTATTAGGACTCGCGCTTTCCGGTTCGACCGTTTGGATGGGCACCGAAGGTGCGTTAGTAAAATATGACGGGACAACCTGGACGGAATATACTATTCAAAACTCAGGCATGCCGTGTTACGCACCTAAAGTAATGGCGGTAGAATCAAACGGTGATGTATGGGTTGGATTGGGTGGAAGTTGGACAACTGATAATCCTGAAGCAGAGAATGCAATGAAAGGCCTCGGAAAGTTTGATGGTACTTCATGGACGGTTTACAATGATAAAAATAGTCCTCTCAATTATAGTAATATTGTCAATGCCGTGGCAATAGACAAAAAAGGTAATAAATGGATTGCTACTGCCAAGCATCAGACAGACACATATGATTATGGTGGTGTAGGAATCTTAAAATTTGACAATAAAGAATGGACTGCGTACACAAAAGACAACTCACCGCTCCCTGATAATAAAATTAATTGGCTAGCTGTGGACAATGATGATAATGTGTGGTTCCACCAATACTTACCAAACGATTACATCAGTTTCTGGGGTGTATTCAACGAAAATGGATTACCGTTTCCGATGGCACCTACTTCTGTCGAAGAGCAACCGATTGACAATCCTGATACGGATGGAAGCATTATTCTTACTCCGAATCCGGTGTCCACGAGTTTGAGCGTTTCAGGAATAGAGGGTGTTACTGCCATAACAATTGTCAATTCTCTCGGGATGGCAGTGATGCAGTGTTCAATGGAGAATATGGGCAGTACAATTGATGTTTCCGGCTTACCGAATGGTGTATATTTTGTACAATTCCGCACGGCTACGGGTATGATTACTCGTCCGGTTGTGGTGAGTCATTGAGAGATTCATCTGGCCGTAAACGCCAGAAGATAAAACGCGTGAACGGAGAGATGGAGGCATCAATCAAAAAACATCACAAAACCTCAGTAGGGGCAGAACATTTTCTGCCCCAAGAGTACAAGGACTTAAAGGACAATAAGGACACAAAGGACGCAAAATAAGAGGATACAGCAATCGCGTAGGGGCAGAAAATCTTCTGCCCCCGTCTTGAGAGAGAGCAAGCACAATGCACAATTTCATTCCCATGAAATCAGCTCTTTCTGACTAGCCATCGGCTTTAGCCGGTGGGTTGGGTGGCAGAGAAGATTGTGGCTTTAGCCAAATTCGTTGTCCGGATTGTAAACAGATGCTTTTTAAATCTCTATACGAAAGAATAATTTGTAAATTTCAACTTACTAACATTTACCAGAAAGAAATATTTATGAAGAAGCACATACTTATACTCCTACTGCTGACTGTAATAACCAATCCGAATGTACTTACTGCTCAAACGTGGACAAAAGTAGTAGCAGGCGGTGAATTCTCGATTGCATTACGTTCCGATAGTACATTATGGTCGTGGGGATTTAATGCGAGTGGACAATTAGGACTCAATTCGACTACTCTCGAAACTGAACCAAAGCAAATAGGGAGCGATCACGATTGGAAAGATGTGACGACAGGAGCATTTCATTGCCTGGCTATTAAATCAAATGGAACATTATGGGCATGGGGACTCAATGCACTCGGACAACTTGGTAATAATTCAACAACACAGAGTCTTGAGCCAGTTCAAGTGGGTTCGGATAATGATTGGAAAGTAATCGATGCAGGACAAGCACATTCCTTAGCTATTAAAACAGACAGCACTCTCTGGGCTTGGGGCTTTAACCAATACGGACAATTAGGCACCGGAAATACTGAGGATTCTCATGTGCCAAAGCAAATTGGTACATTACATAAATGGTGGAAAATTTCAGCCGGTGGCGGTCATTCACTGGCTCTGCAAACAGACGGTACTCTTTGGGCTTGGGGGGCAAATGGAACAGGACAGCTAGGAGATAACACAACTAATCAATCGACGATTCCGATTCAAATTGGCACGTCTTCTCAATGGGTAGATGTGGCAGGAGGATTCGAGTTTTCTGTAGCACGTCAGTCGAATTCAACACTATGGACCTGGGGTTTTAATGGAAATGGACAGCTGGGGAACGGAACAACAGATCAGCAGAATTCACCGTTGCAAATAGGTAAAGAACATGAATGGATTACAATTGCTGCCGGGTCGACGTTCGGCTTTGCAATTGCAAAAGATTTCTCGCTGTACGGATGGGGGTTTAATGGTGCCGGTCAATTAGGGAACGGTGACAAGACCGAACAAAATGTTCCGATACGAATTGGAAGTGATAATACATGGAATAGCATCACTGGTGCCGATGGATTTGCGTATAACTCATCTATTTTTGGCTTGCACAGCTTGGGAATTAAACAATCACGTGATGTAATCTGTGGTTCAGGCGCTAACTACGTTGGTCAACTCGGCAATAATTCAATAGATGCAGTCAATCTGTTTGCCTGTTCGACAGGTATTCTATCAGCAGATGAACAGCTTGCTGAGAATGCAATTGCAAGCGTATACCCCAACCCCACAAAAGGTGCTTTTACCGTTTCAATGCTGAAAGCCGGTGTCGAAGCATCGTTAATCAAGGTCTATACGCTACAAGGAACAGAAATACTCTCAATTCAATCTACCGACGAGTCATGTACCATTGATATGTCCGATTATCCCAAAGGAAATTATATCGTATCGATCAAACAAGGCAAAACAACCCGCATGATGGGAATAACGGTCGAATGATGAGAATACGAGGAGAGGAATAAATAGACTTTTTCAGCATAAGAAAATGCGCCAGCCACAGTTGAGGCAGAAAATCTTCTGCCCCAGTGCAGAGAGAGCAAGCACAATGCACAATTTCATTCCCATGAAATCAGCTCTTTCTGACTAGCCATCGGCTTTAGACGGTGGGATGGGGGGGCGGAAAAGATTGTGGCTTTAGCCAAATTCTGAGTTCGCGCAGCAGTTTCAATAGCCCGTCAATACATACCGACAGATATTCAACAAGATACATCCATCAGAAGATTGGTGTGATGAAGAAAGTGAACGGTGCGGAGGTGTAGGAAATCTGTAGTTAATCTATACAGTAGATGCGTATGTGCAGTACTTGCGAGCTGTACATCCCTTCGGTTCAAATTGCCGGATGGTTGTAAAAACTAACCGGATAGGTAAAAATATATGAAAAAACATAAAAATTACGAGTATTTGATTTTACTTCTATTAGTTCTGATGGTAGTCTCATGTAGTAATGAGCGTAAACAACAAGCTGCCACTCTTGATCTCTTTGATGAAAAGAACTATCATCTGTTTGAAGGGCGTCGAGTACAACTATTCATTGACTCATTAGTCCGACAAAAAGGTATGCCACAAAGAGTACAATCATTCTGTACTCCTATGACATGGCCACCACAAGAGATGAGTTATCATTTTGATTATGTGTACCCGGACAGTACTTTTAGTATTAGTGTCGTAGGTAAACGTACTTTTTTAGAATGGAAGAACCAAGACAGAAATTTTAACTGGGGAGCGACAGAAGCTATGGTTGAAGTTCCGATTTATTTGTTTAGACAGGATACAATTTTGGACATAAGTATAGGTAAGTATAAGACAATTAAGGAAAAATATGTTAAAGCTTTGCGTGAAAACAACATGTATTTTGAAAAAACATTATACGAAAGTTGGGTGGATAAGGTAGGAGTAGATTCTGTTAAAAAGATGCTAGATAAAGGGATGTTGCCGAATAAATTGCCGTAAGCATATCAATTCTGTAAACTATGACATTTCCTGTCCAAGCAGGTGTAAAGGGACGAGTTGTACAGAGATATTTCAGTCAGTTTGGGTGTCTACTGCCGTCCGTCAACATGTACTTTCAGTTCGCGCAGCAGTTTCAATAGCCCGTCAATACATACCGACAGATATTCAACAAGATACATCCATCAGAAGATTGGTGTGATGAAGAAAGTGAACGGTGCGGAGGTGTTGAGGTGAAGGGAATCTGTAGCTGTTTTATAAATCAAATGCTTGGGCTCAGTAAGAGCAAGCAGTGCATTCCATCGGTTGTATTGACGGGCGTTTGTAAAAAACTGCACGGGCGGGAAAACGGGAAGAACTTTTACCTATATTGATGAGAACGAATGAGAAATGTAATCTTAGTATTGATAGTATTTTCTTTATATGCTCTTCCCGGATGTGAGGATGTTCATGATGATACCATAGATACATCCTACCAGATGGAGTTTTTTGATAGTACTATCATTGATAATCTCCGGCAGACAACAGGTTCAAGATCTATTACCGGGTCTTTGAGTGTTTATACGGGGTATGATTCACTCGATCGAACATTGTTAAAAGTCACATTTCTGCATCCTCAAAAGTATGATGAGTTTTCTGCTAATTTTCCGACTATTCAATAATATGCAGAAAGTATTATAAAAAGTATGGGCGTGTTAAGTCATTGTGATTCATTAGAACTCATCTTTATATTAAAGCCATCGTTATTAAAATCAGAAATGGCGTACACATTTAATTTGGAGTTTATTCAACCGGTAAGAGATCATGTTTTTCAAGATGAGTTGGAGTGGTTTACGCGACTATCTTTATTACGCAGGAATAAAGAACTGCAACTGGTGCATACTCTTATTGATTCATTAGCTGCATTCCCCAAGTATGAAGAAATAGTATTAGAAAACAAAATACATCTCATGATGATTGAATTGAGCAAAGATCTACCGTTGGCGAAGGGTATTCTGCTGAAAGAGCTTGAAAAAAGGCCATTGAATCTGGTGTTCATAGACTGTCTTGGTAAGATATGTTATATCCACGATCAATCTGATGAAGCAGCAGAATACTTTGATATTCTCCTTAGAAGATATCCAAATAATATTGACCTTCTTTACTATCGTGCAAATATCTATTGGGAACAAAATGACTTAGCAACAGCAAAAAGACTGTTTTTGAACATAAAAAATAAAGGGTCAGCAAGAGCAGATGTAAAACTTGAGGAATTACGGAAGCTAGGATATTAGCTTTGAAAATAGGATATATTTTCGGTGTCGAATAATGTCACTCCCGTCCTTGAAAAAGGAAATACTGCAAAGGCGGGGAATTCATCAACCATAGATCTACGATTACATGTTTTGGGAAGAAAAAATAGACATACTTCAAAAGCAGTTTCCATCGGGGGATTTCCATGTTCTGTTTACAAAGTGGACGAACATTATCAAGAACATAGAAGCTGCATTTATTATTCATGATTCTAATTACCGGTATTCAAATTGGTCGGAACGAATTAAACAAAAGACGTTCATCGGCATTGTGACGTTACCCGAAATATATCAGCATGTACATCAGCTTGAATCAAATACCAACTATTGGGTGGTGATTGTGCAAGGTCAGACTCCAACATCAAAACATTGGATTTATGACTGTAAACCAATAGCTTTGACAGCACTTTTAGAGTTTACGAGTGGTGATTTCTATATCATTGATAAAAAATACAACTGGATTGTAGTATGTTAACTCAACCAAAAAAGCACGTATTCTATCTCGAAAAGTGGGAGCGCGCCTACGCCATTTGACGGGTTCAGTCAACATAAATCGACGCCATAATCTATGATCCACAAGCTCCTCAAAATAGTCCTGTTCGTTGCTGCACTGTATGGCGGACTTTGCGTATTGTTGTATGGAATTCAGGAACAGCTTATTTTCTTTCCCCAAAAACTGGATCCCGATTATGTATTTGAGTTTGAACATCCTTATGAGGAAATATTTATCACGGCTACTGATGGAATCCGGCTTCATGGGCTGCTGTTTAAAGCAGATAGTTCAAAAGGTCTTGTGTTCTACTTGCATGGCAATGCCGGTTCACTAGCCACGTGGGGCGATGTTGCTTCAACATATAGTGACCTCGGCTATGATGTGTTTATTCTTGATTACAGGGGATATGGAAAAAGCGAGGGAACAATCAATGGGGAAGAGCAATTACATCATGATATTCAAAGCGCTTACCGTGAAATGTCAAAGAAATACAAGGAGGAAAATATCATTATTCTCGGATACTCCCTCGGTACAGGTTTTGCTGCAAAACTCGCTGCGGAGAATACACCGAAGATGGTGATATTACAAGCGCCATTTTACAGCATGACCGATCTGATGAAGCATTCCTATCCTTTCCTGCCCACGTTTATTTTGCAGTACAAATTTGCAACGAATGAATATCTCAAGAAATGTTCCGTGCCGATGGTATTCTTTCATGGCGATGAAGATGAAGTGATTTATTGTGGTTCTTCACTGCAATTAAAAAAAGAATTCCCGACGGCGCAGCTTATCCTGCTTAAAGGGCAGCGGCATAATGGCATGACGAGTAATCCGGAGTATAACGCAGAATTAACGGGGATTATACATTCAATTCACTGAAAACAGTCTTTTTTTATTCTCTCTATTAACATCATGAAAAAAATAATCCTCGGAATTCTCATCGGATTCATCCTCGTATTGCTCGGGTATGTCGGCATAAGTTTCAATTATACCCTAGAAATGGTGCCGCATACACTTGCACGAGTGGCAATTAAAAATGAATCCGGACAACATGTGAAAAAAGTGCTGCTCCGGCATAATCGAGGGTCGATAGAAGCGAGCAATATCGGAGATAAGGATTTAATACTGTTTCAGTTTTCTAATACTACAGAGAATTCCTATACACTTTCGGTTACTTATTCCAATGATTCGGTATTGACAACGCAACCAAATTATTTTGAATCCGGTTATCGTGGAACAGAAACCATTACAGCCGGTGGGATTATTTCTTCAAATAATTAACGTGAGTTCGGGATACCCACCGCTGTTACTATTCAATAGTATAAGGGTGATAGATGGAATTATGATTTACTCTGCACGTTCTCCATCCCTGAAAGGGGTGAACTTCAATAGCCACCAATCAAATCGGTGGAGCAATGCAGCGTTCCCCAACAAACCCGAAGAGGTTTAATGACGGTATGGACGCGATTAAACCTCTTTGGGGTTTTGGGATTACCTGTCTATGTCCCCTGCATTTCATGCGTGGCTATTGAAATTCAAGCCCTTTGGGCTTCTCGAATGCAGGCACTGTTGGTATCCCGAACTCACGTTTATTAGTAAATAATAGAGTACTCCTGGCTGCTATTATCGACGGTTGGGTTGGTTGCAACTGACCGTAAATACAGTCAATGGAATCGAAGTAATCACACCAATCACAGCACAGACATACGAATCATAATAATCGAATTAATCAGAATAATATCACTTCAGACAGTTGACCCTCCGCTCGGAGGCAGTACCATCTGACGATATACAAATACTGTTGCAACACAGCAAAATACATTCTGCCAACTAACTAACCAAGCAATGCATCATGAAATACATCCTCCATTCCATAGCGATCGCGCTGCTGTGTCTCGGCTGTTCCGGTCATCCTACCACACCCTCGGAAGAGGCGACGAACTACTTCCCGCTGCATGTGGGAGATTATTGGAAATACAAAAGTGAAGACAGTACGATCTATGAATATACAATAGTATCGACGGAAATATATGTCGGTAAAACATGGTATAAAATACGTAAATCTGCTCTCGGTCGGCCGTATGATTCGTTGTATTTCCGGGTGGAGAATGGTCGTGTGTATGCGTTGCCGTCTTATCCGAACGGAGAGATTGGCCCGGAATATCTTTATATTGATTTTGTTAATTCTTCCAATGAAACCGGCGGATATGTCAAAAGCACTGCCGATAGTCTTTTGACAACTGTCGGTATGCACTACCACGTGCATACCGTTACCTGGCACGGAACATTTTATGAGGGTCCCCCGGTAGAAATCTATGCTCCGCATCTCGGAATGATAGAGCGGAAAGAAAACTTCGGCGATTCATTTGTACTGATCTCTGCAAGAGTAAATGGTAGGGTGTATCCGTGAGGTCTCTATTCAAGCATCGGCCGGGGGCAAGTGAAGAGGGGAGTATTTGCTGATAGTGCCGAGAGTGTGTGCCGACTGTATAATCAGTCGTGTTCGTTGGAGATAAAACGGAAGGAAATAGACCGGCATCAGTGGTGTAGTACCCGGTAGGAAGAGGACGATGACCCTCTTCCTACCGGTAATACACTACAGATTGTCGTGGGTGAACGACGGAGATTAATTACCGGGATTCGAATACACTTTTCTGCCGTTCAACGGTTGAATTGTGCGGAAATTCTCTTCGTGGTAAATCGATGTATAGGTATCAAATTGAGTAGTGGAAAGATGCTGAATGTCTTTATAGACTATCCAGGTCACCGGACCACCATTGGGCTGAGAGGAATGAGTGTTGAAATTCGGTGTCGTCAACGAACCGCTGTAGGTATAATACTGCTTGGTATTTGTTGGGAATAAATCGGCAAGATTCAACGTCGAACTCAATGATTTTACTTCATTTGTATCCTTAGGAGAGGACGAAAAGAGCGTTTGAAGTGCGTTGTTTCCTGTGCCTAAATCCACCAACACACCTAACACAGCATAGGAGTTGTCTGCTGCAACATTCACAAAGTGTATTTCCATAGCGCTGTATTTACCGCCAATAGTATGTTCACTTGTGTAATGGAAATGGAATTGAGCAAGGTTGTATTTCTTACCGCCGATGACGACATAATTATTGCTCTTATCTGCCGAATCGGTGCTTACTTTCAGATTTTCACCTTCATTATTTAAAAGCGAAGTCAGCTTCATTGTGCCGTAATGGAGCTCGGGGTCGTTGCTGTGAAAGACAACCGTAGAAGCGGGGTCGATATTGATCGGCGTTTGTGCCTCGGCAATCGCAGCCGGAATAGAGGATGTAATAATAGGAGTGCTGATAAGCGATGACGGATATGCCATCAATTCAGTCGGCGTTGAAGTAGTCTCGCTTTTATTACATGCTGATAATACGAGAGTTAAAAGAGTACATGCAAGGAGTAAATGTTTTTTCATGTTATATAATGTAGTTGTAATTTCAAATAAAAATATAGAAGAGGACAGTCGTTTGTTGTCGTGGTAGCAGACTCCACGGTTCCGCACGAATACCGGATAGAAATAGAATTAAATGAAGGGGAGAATAACGAAGAGGAGAGAGCCGATACGCTGCGTGCGGGACATAGTTCTTCACATCATCACACCATTGGACTCTGTCAAAAGAGATGGCTATGAATCGCGAATTTTATTCATGTTGACCGAAAGAACGCATTAAAAACCTTTTTAAAAAAGGGAAATTATGACCCGATGTCACCCACGACAGGTCCGTAATTTTGATTATGGTAAACGCAAATTACGAATAATTGTGTAACTGTCTATCACTCTGGTGAGTACGAAACTCAAGAAAATTAGAGTTCTAAGCATTTTTGGCATTTTACACATCAATTATACCGGTCTTTTGACCGCAGAATGAGTATTGTTGTTCCTGTTCGAAGTGTAGGAGTAATTCCACTCACACCAACAACGAAGAATATGAAAATACAAGGGATACAGGAGAGGAGAAATTCCGGCAGCGACGGCTCTGCCTTCTGCCGGATAGTAGCATCGGTGTATTTTATTGTCGGGATTTGTCTCGTTGTAGGATAGAAAATACGTACTCACAATTCAGGATATCAATATGGTCGATGCGTTGTATTCAACCAATGAAACGGTCATAAAAATCACTCTCCCGGAGAAGGGAATTTCAATGAGTGCATGCACGTACCGTCATATTCCCACGAAACGCACTCCGTTTCATCTTGCTGAAATTTCAACAGAAAAACACGGTATTCCTACCGGAAGTATGCGCCGGAAGTATTCGATAATACGTACGTGTATGAAGGAAGTAAAGCAGAGAATGATGTGCATGCATGACAAATGTTGCAAGCAGGCAATTGAGCCGAGTCTATCCGTTCTGCGGTAAATCGCTTGGATTGTCCCGCCGTCACTTCCGGCCTTAAGGCGATACTGATTTCTATCAGAGATGCTGCTTAGGTCGTACCTCCTACCGCGATGTGTTCTCGTCTTTCCACAGCGTCACCGGGGTAACCTTTCCCACCGCATGCGTGTCATCTTGCCGCAATATACAGTATGCCCACAATCATTATTCTATGAACATTACCTACCTCCTTTGCAGCATCTGCCTTCTTGTTTCCTCGGTGCAGGCGCGGCAGGATACGCTTCGCATTGCTCCGGATGTGCGCCTTCTTCGTGATTCTACAACGCAAATGCTCCTGCAGACAAGCATCAATGATTTTCTCCATTCGAGCGCTACGCCGATACGTGAGAATCCGTTGGTGCTGCCCGAAGATGCCCTCGCTACGTCGCTACTTCTCGACGAACTTCAAGGGATTGGCTACGATAAACAATCGAAGGACTCCGGATTCTATACACCGTATCTCGTCAGTATCGTGCCTCGCTCCGATTCGGTGTTTCTCGTACAGGTCGCATATTGGGGTTTGCGCGATTCGATGCCTCTTCTCAAAGCAAGTATTCGGTTCATAGCGCAGAAGCATAATCACGCTTTTACCTTCCGCTCTCCACTTCCTGAGATGACGGCTGCATGGAAATCGAGTATCATCGGACACTACACCTTTCATTACAAATCCACACTTGCGACTGCTAAAGCGAAGGATTTTCAATCAACAATTACATTCTATGATACCAAGCTTGGTGCCAAAACTCACCCGACTGAGTTCTACTGCGCTTCTACATTTGACGAAGCGCTCCAATTGTGCGGCATTGATTACAAAAGCGATTATAATGGCGTGAGTCATTCCTCGCTTGTCACCAAAAATGACAGCCGAGCGCTCACGGTGGATGGTTCGCTTACCGAAGACTTCACCACGTACGACCCACACGATCTCTTCCACAGTCGCCTGCGCAATGCCTTGCCCGCTGCAACGATTTACCGTCCGGTCGATGAAGGATGTGCGTATCTTTATGGCGGAAGTTGGGGAATTTCATGGAAGGAAATTCTCCGGAGGTTCCGGGTGTATGCGGCGAACAATCCAACGGCTAATTGGTTGGAATTGTATAAAGATACCAAGAATTTCGAAGAAGGCGACAAGCCGCTGACCATCGGTTATGTGATTAATGCGTTGATTATCCAACAGCTCGAACGTAAAAAAGGATTCGACGCAGTCAGGCAATTACTCCAATGCGGCAGGCGAGAAAAAGGCGATGCGAAGTATTTTGAAGTTCTTGAGAAATTAACCGGAATAAACGAGTCGAATTTTAATGAGAAAGTATGGGAAATGGTGAGGAAGTAGAAAGCCGTACGCGATGAATCGTAAGTCTTACTTTTCTAGTTCGGTCATTAGTTTCCAATTGACCGCCTACACATGCCAATGAAACGTCTGTTAAGTAAAAAACAGAAATAAAGTATAAATTTGTATTGAGATATGATTGCTACACAGGTTTAGTGGATACGAAGTACATTCGAGCAGTACGGTTTGTAGGTACGTATCGACGGTTAGTCGGGAACTACTGAGCGGACGGTAAATCCATCTTGTTTTGGGCTCAAAACTGTCCAGTATATGAGGGGAACACATTCTTCACTTTTGCACTTGTTAACTGAAAAGGGAACTATTTATCTCCAAATCAATTTTCTATGTTTTTTTTTAATTAAATTGTATGAACTTCAAATTATGTATGGTTTTAGTAAGCTTTCTGTGCGCCTTAATCACATATACGGCACGGTCAAATATAATAGATACCGCAACAATTTATAATGCGTTGCGTGCATCAATGCGTGAGGAGTTTAAGACACCTGCTTACTGCTACACCTTGAAAAACACATTCACGATGAATGGAGAGGGTGTAGCTAATGTTATTTATGATGTGAAGATAAAAGATGCGTATTTGTTAGCAAACTCCAAGAAAGAATTGACTTATGGTCTTACCTATTGTCTCGTATCTTTAAATTATGAAGATAGCATAATAACGGTGATACCGAGAGATACTATGACCAATTACTATTTCGCTAACTCTTGCGATTATAGAGTGTTATTAATTTCAATACAAAATGAAAGTACTCCATTTTTCATTCTGAAACAAGAACAAGATACTATTGTTTTCGAAAGAATGTATGATGAATATAGAGGCGTACACAGAACATATCGGAATCGAATCTACTTTAATATCAAGTCAAAAAGAATAACTAAAATATCGACAGATGTGTACGAGAAAAGCGGCAAGGAAGAAAGCGTTTACTTCAGAGAAATTGTGATTAGTAATTATACGAATAATTGCGAATTGAGCCTCAGAAGTGAACAACTACCTATAATCGAGAATGTGAATCAAGGACTGGTACTCAATCAAAAGTATCGGAGTTATAAGGTGCTAAATATCAGTAAAGTACCTATTAATTGAATAGAGTTGTTGCAATATCAAATCTCAACTTATACCAAATCTGATAATAAATTACAATATTTCAGTCCGACCAGTTGCTACAACTGGTCGTCAACACTTACCGCTGAAACGTTAGTATGATAGTGAAAATCGCTTCTTTGCGTGGAGAAGGTATCGAATATCGGAGCTTTTATAAAATGTAGTTGAAAAAGATATTATACACTTAAACACAGTACAGACGAGCGCGACGTTTCATAGGTACGTATTAACGACCAGTTGAAACAACTGGTCGGACTGGAAATAATTATGATGCAGACGTGGCGATTCTCCTATGTTTGTACTAGTAATACAAGAATTTATTCATTCTCAGCAGTCGTACCGTCTATGATTTCATTCCGCCGGATACACGGTTATTCTATTAGTAGTATACTACTTACTGCGTCGCTCATATTGTCTTTCCTCCCACTTCACGCTCAGCGCACAGTATCAATCACCATTGATGATGTGCCGAATACAAGGATGTATCAGGATGATAATTTTCACTCGCCGTTACTTGACAGTCTCGACGCAATGCACATTCCGATAACGATATTTATCAACGAAGGAGCGCTTGACAGGACGAATGCCCGTGCGCGTAATCGGGAAGTACTACGAAATTGGATGGCACGGGACTACATCACACCCGGCAATCATACCCTTCATCATGCGCGGTATTCGGCCGTGGGAATTGATTCCTTCAAAGTAGAAATTGACTCCGGCGAACTCCTGACCCGAATGCTTGCTCATCAGTATCACAAGTCCCTCGATTATTTTCGTTTTCCGTATAATGATCTCGGCAAAGATTCCGTCGAGCATCACGCGATTGCCGCGTATTTACATGCTCGCAAATATGTGCTTACTCCTTTTACGGTGGAGAGTTCGGACTATATGTACAATTATATCTACGCCGATCTCCTCCGCACCGGTAATGGCAGTGAAGCAGCACGTATTGGCGAGGAATATATCGGCTATACGCTCCGGCTTTTTCAGTATATCGACTCACTGTCGATGGCTATTTACGGGCGTCAGATTCATCAGATCTATCTCTGTCATGATAATCCGCTTAATCGTGATTATCTCAATCGGCTTATCCGGACATTATCCGACAAGGGATATACATGTATTTCGCTCGCGGAAGCGCTGACCGATCCGGTCTATTCACAACCATCCTTGTATTATAAAAAATGGGGAATATCCTGGTTGTATAGGTGGATTACCGGTTCCGATGAACGCCGCCGCTGCATGCAGGCCGAGCCACCGATGAAGGAAATCAATGACCGCTATGATGCCATGATGAAGAAGCAGGAGAAGTAAGGAAGAAAGCAGGAGAAGGGGAAGAATCAGAGTGCTCACACAAATTATTCTTGGCAGGAAATGCAGAGAGCGGTAATTTGCAGAAAAAACGTGTTCATTTTAATGATAGTATGGAACAAACGATTCAGGAAGTACTTGCCCATGCCGAGCGCTGTATGACATCCGACCGACAGGAGTCGATGCGCTTGGCAAAGGTAGCTCTTGAGCGTGCCGAATCAGACAATGACCTGCCTTTAGTCGCTCATGCCTGCCGGGTAATTACCAATCTTCACATGTTCACCTCCCGCTACATTGAAGCAATAGGGTATTGTGAGCGTGCTGTGGAATTATATCGTCAATCTTCGGACAAGCATACACTCGCCCAGATGCTGGGGTGGCTCGGGATCATGTACCGCTCCGGCGGCAAGATTGACAGAGCCCTCGAAACACAACAGGAATCGCTCAATTTTTGCCGGGAAGTGCAATGGAAAAACGGAGAATTACTCGCCCTTGGCAATATCGGTCATATTTATTTTGATACCAGTAATAATGATATCGCACTCTATTACTATTTGCAGGCAATTGCACTCGCCGAGGAAATAGGGGACAAGCGCATACTCCATCTTCAGCTTAACAACCTCGGCGCATTGTATTCCAAAATCAACGAACACCACAAATCACTCGATTATTATGTCCGTTCCCTCGCCCTGCGCAATGAACTCAACGACCAACGTGCAGTAGCAGCGTCGCTCGGTAATATCGGCGAGGAATACCGATATTTAGGGCAATTCGACAAAGCACTTGACTATCAGCAGCGAAGTCTTGCAATCGCACAGGCAGAAGGAAATACCTCACAGGTAGCACTTGCACTCGGGAATATGGGGGTGATTCACGAGTCGCTCGGAAACCAAGACCTTTCGTTTGATCTGCACCGTCAGGCGCTCGAAGTGATCGAACCTCTCACCGACAAACAAAATTATACCCTCATGCTCTCCCACATGGGGAAATTGTATTTCCAACGCAAAGACTACGAAAATGCCCTCGAAACGCTCTTTCAGGCACTCGTCTTTGCCGAAGAAAACGGCGGGCGAGATGCACAGGCGGCGATACATAAAGTGCTGTCGGAAGTATTTGAAGAACAAGGAGACCCCAAGTCAGCACTCCGGCATTTCAAGCTCTATAATCAAATCAGTCACGAGGTGAATCATCAGGCGCAGCAAACGTCGATTCTCCTCCTCGAAATGCGCTATGGTAATCAAAAAGCCGAGAAGGAAAAAGAGGAGTTACGGCGGAAACTGTTGCAGTCCGAACACAAAACCCTCCGCGCACAGATTAACCCGCATTTTATGTTTAATGCGCTCAATTCGATTCAGCATTTCCTCATTCAATCCGACACCGAACAAGCCAATCGCTTTCTCTCGAAGTTCGCACGGCTCATGCGCCTTATCATGGAAAACAGCCGCTATACCACCGTACCTCTCAGCGATGAAATTGAAACAATTACGCTCTATCTTGAGCTCGAGAAGCTGCGTTTTGGCGATAAATTCAGCTATGAAATCATCCTTGATCCAGCAATCAACAGCGCGTCTATCGAGATCCCGCCGATGCTCATTCAGCCCTATATTGAGAATGCTATCTGGCATGGAATTCTCCCGCGTAAGACCGGAGGTAGTGTTAAAATTGGTATTACTCCCGCCGAAGACGGGTATTTTACATGTTCCATCGAGGATAATGGCATCGGACGGAAGGCAAGCAGCGAACAGAAACCATTCGAACAGACCAAGCATCGCTCCTCTGGCATGGCGCTTATCGACGAACGCCTGAATCTGCTTACCGAGACGAGCGGAATGAAACTCTGGGTGGAAATTCAGGATGCCACTTCCGATACCAAGGAGCCGACCGGCACGCTGGTGACGCTTCATTTGCCGCAAAATCTGGCTATCTAATTCATCATACTACTCTTAGAATAGAAACTCATGCTGTCAAAAATAGCGCTCGGTATTTGTCTGATTCTCGCACTCGTTACCTCGGCAACGGCTGATAAATGCCGCTATGAAATTCTCCTTGGCGGAGCCGACTCGGTCGTTCTCTTCAACCTCGATACGACCGATCACTGGTGGGCAATTACCAAGCCGTTTAGCGGCGCATATAGTTTGATTATTGATGGAGAGACTTCGCCAAAAGTCTATGAAGATTTGCGTCCTCCGGTGTTTTCACCGAACGGAAACGGCTGGGCTGCCTTTGTACGTGTGGCTACCGGATGGCAATTGCTCACGGCAGACTCGGTTATTCCCATTGAATGCACCGATGTCGGGGATATCGAAATCGGGCAATCCGGCGAAATGTCCTATTCGTATCTCGAAGGGAATACAGAGGTTATTGTCTTTCGTGGTAAATCGTATCGCGTGCAGCAGCGGCTAAGCAGGCTGCATGTGAGTCCGGACGGAACATCGATGGCATGCGTCATTGGGAAGATTGGCGGGCAATATCTGCTCACATCGAGCGGTGAGGGGCCGCAGTTTGACGAGATCAAGCTCGCCGGTATCTGGTACGACGGTACGACCTGCTATGCAGGACGGCAGGGCACGCAGTGGAAAGTCTATCGCGGCACCGAGGCAGTGTCCGGCGTCTGTGAGAATGTGGCTGAGCTTACCATGAATCCATTCGGTACTGTTGCTGCAGCCGTCTGCAATCAACCGCAAAGTTCACAGGCCTTTCTCTATTCCGACGATTATACCGAGCCGCTCGAAAGCAAACGGTATGATGTCATTACCAATCTCGTGCTTCATCCGAATGCTGCGTTGATGGGGTTTCGAGGGGTGGTGAATTCAGTGGCGCATATGGTGCTTAACCGAACCGAGTATGATGGAGGTAAAGAAACGTCGGCTCCGTTTTTTACTCACGACGGTTCGGAATTTGTCTATTGCGGCTTCGATACTGAATTTTTTATTTCGATTAACGGCAAAAAATACGTGCAGAATTCTGCCATTAATCTCAATCAACCCTGCGCCGTGATGCCGAAAGGAAATACCTATGCCGTGGCGACCTCGACCGGGATGGTGGTACGGGAATTAGAAAAAAGCTATTCCTATTCAGGCAAAATGGTCGATGGTGTCGAGCCTCCCATCTACAGCTGGCGGCACGGCGAATACGAATCACTCGGCATGATAGGCAACAAAGTGATACTCCTGAAATGTAAAATGGACGAGTAAGTGCTTTATGGATAAATAATTGACAGTAGTCGTCTTTTATCAGTCAGCGCTTATCATATCCATCAGCGTCATCATAGCCCCTGCCACCTGAATTGATAATTCTATACGGGACCACCACCTCACTCCTGCACGATCATCGGCTTGCACTTCACACTCAGCACTTGAAACATCGGCGCGAGCTCCCGTTTGACGAGTTCGGCGGAATCATTGGTTTCGTAGCAATCCGACAATACCCGATAATTCTTCCCGCCATTCGCTGCCGGTGAAGAGAGAATTCGCACATAAGCAAACTTCTGACTTTGGATTTCTTTTTGGAATTTAACAGCGTCGGCTTCGGATGGAAAGGTATGAAAGAGAATCGAGTAACACGATGAGAGTGCCTTGCCGATGATATCTTGATGTTTTTGCACGGCAACTGCTTGCGGTGCCGAGGCTTGCGGCGTCACTTGCTGAGGAGATGCGTTCGGCGTTTCAAGTGATGAATACGCCTGCATGCGGATGCATTCTTCGCCACAAACGACCACTGACGAACTCGGCAGCGGGATTTTCTTGCTGCCCTTGACTTCATTATTATCTTCGGCGATGATGCGCACATTCACCGAACGTTGCTGCCCGTAGGTCGCCGAGCGTTCGAGTGAGACTGCCTTGCCGATCGCGACGACACTCAACGCACCCTTTTGCTGCCGCAGGGACTTATATTCCGGGATACGTTCCTGCCACAATGTATCGAGCATCGCCGCAGTATAATATGCCCGTAAGTCGCTCAGCATTTGATTGCCGCCGGCACCGGATTTTGAAAATGCTGTACCGGACTTGAGAATACCGTCGGAGATGTAGGGTTTTTGTTCCGACCCTTGTATCTGCACAAAACTTGTCATCAAATTAATATCCCGTCCGGTATAAATACAGCGTCCGTCTATCGAGCGAGGGTCTGTCCATCCGACGACCTCGATTGTCACCGGTTTTTTTGAGCGAATAGCTCGTAGAACGCAGGGCTGACGGAGCGCGATTTCCATATTTTCCACAAATTTTGACACTGCCGAATCGACTTTCATCGCGTATTCTTCGCCGTGCTGCTTGGCTTCATTGAGGTCGGCGCAGAGTCCGTACGGACGGCTAACTTCGACCGTCGGCTCCGTATAGCGGAGGGTATATTTATACACATCATTGCCTTCGCAGGGGAGAGTGGGCTTCGGCGCGTCGATTATTTTGCATTCAGGACGTTGAAAGATCGAACCGCACGGCGTGTAATTCTGGAATTTGAGCGTCGTCGGGCACCAATATGCCGACACAAAAAACTGCACATTGACGATCGGGAAATCCTGCCGGCATCCGGTCGTAAAATACGTGGCAGTGTCCCAAATAATGAGCGTATGGGAGAGCGGTATGCGACAAAAGCCGTCATATAATAAAGTATCCACCGATGAGATTTGCTTCTCGGGATTTTTTTCCTCGGCGCGTACGACGATCGAGCGAACTCTGCGGTCGAAGGCAGGTTCTTTGGTCGCGACTCGCGGTATAATGAATCGTGCGAGACCCTTGCTGTTCGACTGCTGACTCATAGCCGTCGAAGCGTTATCAACGGCATGCACGGTCGTCGATTGAGGTTCGGTTATGTCTTCAAATTCTCCGCCCGGCAGCACTTTCTGCGTTCGAAGAAGTACCGTAAGCTCAAGAGTATCGGCAGGTTGAGGGATGTGAACGGAGTACACGTCGAAGTCCTTGACCGTGCTTGCAGGTGAGCGATTGGAAGTAAACATGAACCATTCTCCGCTAGGGGAGAAAAAGGGCTGGCCTTCGTCAGTGCCTGGCTTGTTGACCTCGGGAAGAGTAACGATGGAAGCTGACCCGAGCGGTAAGCCGGTAGCGCGGTCGAGGCGGACACGCCAAATATCATAATCACCACTTCGATTGGTGGCATAGTACAAGTATCCGTCACCACTCGCGGAGGGGGTTTGTTCGGAAAATTCAGCCGTATTTATCACATCGAGAGCCACGGGTGCACTCCAGCCGGTGGAGGTGTGCTTTGAGACATAGAGATCGGTTTTGCGTTTGCCGGGTGAGCGTCGGTCGGATGAGAAATAGAGGAATGCACCATCCGGCGAAAGAGCAGGAGTATCGTCCCAATAGTCGGAATTCAGTGAATCGAGGCGCTTGATGCTCCATTCACCCGATGCCGATGCCGTGATTTCATATAAATCATTACCGGCGCTCTTGTTATTGGGTAAAAGGCGATTCGATACCATGATACCGTACGAACCGTCGCATTGGGAGAAGACAGGACATCCGTCGAGCTGAATGTGCGCACTTTTTCCGCCTTGCGATTGATTAATCGGGTAGGGAAGAGGCGTGAATTCTCCCACACCCGACGCGGTGACGGGAGCCATCATGATTTTCCGGGCACGTTTGGTCGCCGAGTCTTTGCCCCGCGAGGTCGTCACCCAGAGTTCGGTCCGATTCTGCACCGTTCGAAATGCCACCGCATAATCATCCTGTCCGGAGTTCAGCGATGTATAAGGAAGTGGCTGCGCTGTCAGAATGACCGCGCTGCACAGCGATAGGAGAATTACTACACCGGCATGCGTAAAGAATTTCCGAATCATACATAGTCCTGCGATAGATGTAAAAGTAAATTTCCGGTATGGTACAGACAACTTATTAGAAAGTAAAGGGTTCTCGCATCAGAAATGAGTAATGGATTATGTCCTTATACCCACACAGGTTCACCTCGGCGCGCGTTGCGGAGTATTGTATCCCCTCAATAGCGCATTGCGTGAAATGAAGATGCCGAAACCCTGTAATGGAGTATCCGGCTCATCAAGAACAAATTACAACGGATAGCAAATCTGCATGCACACCGTCGGCACTCCTGCTCCGCTTTGAGTGTCATTGCGGATATCGACGATCCAGATAATCCCGCAGAATTCCCGTCCGTCGGTATAATTGAGCGTAAATGAGATCACATCCCATAATTTCACCGGTAATGATCCTGTGGGGGCGGCAGCGTCGCAGGAGGTAATATACTTCCCGCCGAAGCTGCAGGCAGTCTCACCGGCAAATGTACTCGGATGATTGTCCACGACTTTCCAATGAGCATAGTCTGAATTGAGGATAGTCGTTAGTGCGCCGACATTGATATTATCAATAAAAATATCGCGGTCGGTAGTAATTGCCGGATTATTTTTATAGGTAATAATATTACTGGTGCGGTCCATTTGTATCACTTCATACCATTTACCCAATGTTTCCGACCATTTGTGCATACACTGATAGAGCGAGTAATTACAAGCAGTATCGGCAAGTCCATTAATAGTATATAATTGCTGCACGCATCCGCCGATGGTAAGCTGCGATGCAAATCGGATCTTACCGGGAGCAGTACCTCGCCCGGAGCTCCACACATCGCTTGCTTTCGGAAGGAATTTGAGGGTAAAGATTGCAGTATCGCCGGCTGCTACGAGCTTGGACGACGGACTGGCCGTAAAGATAGTAGAATTGAATGCCGCTGAAATAGTCACCTCACATTTACCGGTGTTTATCACTCTGAGCGTGCGTGCGTTTTGACCTAAATCCACATCAACACAATTCTTGAGCGTGTCGAGGACTTTCTTGGCTGGCGAAAGGAAAATCGATGAATTGAGTGTGTCGATGCGGCAGGAGGGCATCCCGGCAGAACCTCTAAACCGAACGAGTAATTCGTTCGGACATTGCTTGACGGTACCATCAGACTGTATTACCTTCATGGCATAGCGGATATCATACCGGTACGCAATATTCTGTGTAGGGCTGAAGCGTACGGAGAGTTTGCCGAAGGACGACCCGGGAGAGATACGCACGACCGAAGGGAGACTGTTGTTTGCCGAGAGCACTTCAAATTCCCGGGTAGTGCCCGGTGCGATGAGGGTGAACTCAAGGTCACAGCCGGCAGCGCGGTTGTCATTGGTGAGTCCGATTGGAATATCGACGACCGTGTCTTTGCCGATACACACTTCTACGGGCTTGGTGGTATCGGTCGGAACGTCGATAGGTTTGATTGCCGATGGGCAGTCGCAGTCTTCTTTTTTACGGATTTCGGTAGTCAGAGTAAAAGTACAGGTAAGGCATGCCGGATTCGACGGGGAGGACGCAACGAGATTCACCGTGTACTGATCGCGGCTTACTGTCGCCGTTGCACTCGGATTAAAGTAGTAGCATACCTGAAAGCGCGCACCGATTGGCACACTTGCCGGCTGCGCAACGACCACGCCATTGACTTTGATACGGGTAGTGACAAACGGAATAGCAGCAGATAGTTGATTGAGCGTAAGAGGTTCATTGGTGGAATTGACGTATTCTGTCGTACACGAAGAGTCGGCAGTGTTATCCGGTAATTCGCAGAGAAGGTTCACCGGTGAACACGACAGAGGCCCGCATTTTGAGATGGTCACCGTACGGACAAGGGTAATATCGATAGTGGCATTGCGGCAGACACGGATGGTGTCGAGGCGGAAGTCTCCGTTTTTTTGATTCCCTTTGAATTCAAGTCCCGCAGTACCGGCAGGAATATCGGTGCGAATGACGACGAGCGCACTGTCATTGGCGACCGGCACCGGCAAAGTAGCCGAGAATTCTCCATCATTACCGGAGAGTGACATCGTCGTAAAGTCAATCTGCTTGGCTGCATTGAGCAGTGCCCATTGCACGCGAACGCCGGAAAGGGGCTGACCGGACTGGTCCTGCACGCGAACCGTCACTTCAAATCCCTTGCCGACGACGAGATCTGTCGGCTCGGTTGCCTGCTGACACCCGAGGCAGAGGACAAGGATACAGAATGTGAGGAGTTGCAGAATATGATTTTTGGACAGCTGGAATGAATGGTACGTAGTAATCATGGCACAGGAGAATAAATAAGTTCGACGAAACAGTATTAACGATGTGATACAGAATACAGTACACGACTACCAATCGAAGTGCACACCGAGCTTGAGGAGAATACTATGGACAGAGTTCGTATTGACGACATAGAATTCATCCGGATTTCCGTTCGCTGCCGGCGGGCATGTCAGGCAGGGCGTGCGAAGATTCAGGCGCATATATCGGTAGCCAAGCGATGCCGTGAAGAAATTTGCAAAGGGGAGCCCGATACCGCCGCCGAGTAGATATTGACCATAATCATCAGGGTTAATGGAAGGTTCGCTCCCGCTTCCCTCGAATGAATGATTAACTATCATACCGCCTTCGATAAAAAGAAAAGGGCGGAAATTATCCTGTACAATTCTATTTTGGGGGTAATAATAGACCGTTGAGTCGGTGGTACCCGGTGATTGTACTTCCGTATAGCCCGACCCGGGGTCGATGCGTTTGTCGTCCGGAGCACCGAATTGACAGGCAGACGGCACGAATTCATAGACTGTTTCATAATGTGCTTCACCGAGTAATGTATAGCGCAGGTGCGCCATGAGAGGAAAGCGCAGGCGACCGCCTTCGAGAAATGCTCCGCCGCCGAGAGCAAGAGAAAATTTACGTCCAAGCATCGTGCCGAAGGGGGCAATGAGAAGCTCGCCGCCGTAATAGAGGCTGCCGAACCCAATTTTTCGCGCCGATTCATCGCTGCCACCATAGCCGAGATTGCCGGTGAGCTCTATGAAGCTTGCCGGTATCTCGGATGTGTCGAGAGACAATAAAAATTCACGGGCAGGTAACACCGGAAGTGTAAATGGATTACCGTCCAAACCAAGACTACCGGTCGAAATATATTCCACCTGATGTGCCAGTACTACGGTATCACTACAGCCGGTCTGCCGCACGAACCGCAGCCGGAGCGCTTGCTGTTTGCTGCCGTTAATATCCATCATTTCCCGCTTGACAGATACACAGTTCGAGAGCACGGTCTTATCACGGAACTGCACATCCATGACGGTATCACGGATAGTCCGCGATGTAGGCAGCGGGCATTCGGCGCATTTACTTTTCAGCACTTGTGCAGTGAGAGTAGGGAGTGAGGAGAGCGCAAAAAACAGGAACAGGACAATACGTAAGGGTCGGGTCATAATTTTTTGCCGAAAAAAATAAACAATCGTGTTGTTTGGATAGGATAACGTTTTGAATTATCAACGGCAAAATACAAAAAAGGAGTGGAAAACCCACTCCTTTTTTGACGGAAATAGTGATGTACGTTAGATTTTTGTAACCACAAAATAGGTCGAGCCGATGTAGCGCTTGCCTTTTGCTGCTTTACGGAGCGGGGGAGGGTTGACGGAGTCAACCGAGTCCGACGGCTTGAGAGTAATTCTTTTTTCGGAGATACCTGCTTTGGTAAAGTAATCACGGAGTGCGTTGCAGCGTTCCTGCGTGAGCTTCGTATTGACGGCTTTGTCATCATCATTATCCGGGAAGCATTGAATTTCGATGCTGACATTCGGATTGATGAGCAGGGAGCGCTTGAAATCGTCGAGGATTTCATTGGCACCGACGCGGAGCTTCGATTTTTTAAGCTCGAATGGAGCATTGCGGGCGGCGATTTTCGTGCCTTTGACGAGGGGCTTTACGAGGAAGTCGCGGGAAATTTCTGCATATTTTCCGGTATTCGGAAGAGAGATTTCGTATTCTGCTTGGAAATACTCGGCTTGCTCGAGGCGTACTTTGTATTTCTTGCCGGGCTTTAGACCGGTGACGAGGTAGGACCCGTCTTTGGAATTGCTGCGGGATGAACCGGCTCGGTTACCGGATTCGTCACTGAAGACGACATTGACAGTCACCGGATTACGGGTGACCTCATCAAGCACATTACCGGCGACGGTAATGACGGTGCCGATTTGAGCAAAAATTTGTGTCGGGAAAATCATCAATGCAGTAAATGCCATTACTGCGACCATTCTAAAGAGTTTGCTAGTATTCATAATTATTTTCCTCCCTTTTTCGGCAATTTGCCTTTTGCTGTTTCAGATAACATACGTACAGTGCCATCGGCGCAACCAATAAGAATAGTCCGTGCATTGCTGGTCAAATCCACCGACCATACTTCGACACCGACATCCATGGTCATTAAGTTTTCACCGGTATTTACGTTCCAGAGTTTCACTGTTTTGTCAAGACTGGCGCTGACAAGAGTTTGATTATCAGCTGCAAATGAAACGTCTTGCACCAAATCGGTATGAGCATTGATTGTGCGAACGAGTTCGCCGGAAGGCATTTTCCAGATTTTGATGACGCCATCTTGGTCAGCAGAGGCAAGGAGCTTGGAGTCGAAGCTGTATAATGCTGTTAACACATGAGAATTATGACCTGTGAGCGTCATGATGGGTTCTTTGGAGGAAATATCAGTGGACCAGATTTTGATCGTCTTGTCATCACTGCATGACGCAAGATATTTTCCGTCATAGCTGTAGGCGACATTATTGGCCTGCATGGTATGACCACGGAGAGTCTTTACTTCACTTTGTAATTTTGTATCCCATAATTTTACGGTCTGATCAAAGCTTGTACTTGCTAAAAATTCACTGTTGGCATCCTGACTGAAATACACGCCGATGACTTCGGCAGTATGACCGTTAAGCACTGATTTTTGCTTGCCGGATTCTACATCCCAGATACGTACCGTTCTGTCACTGCTCGCACTTGCAAGTAATTTTCCATTACCGGAAAACGAAATGTTATTGACCTGCCCCAAGTGTCCGGTCAACGTTTTGAGCTCTTTCCCGTCCGGAAGACTCCACAATTTTATCGTTTCGTCCAGGCTGCAGGTTGCGAATTTTGTGTTGTTCTCATTAACAAACACACCGAGAACTTCATCGGAATGTTTACCGAGAGTTTTCATGTCATACGTACGCTGCGCAAGCAGGAAGCCGGAAGCGGCCTGCGCGATAATCAGCATACAAAGAATTCCTTGCCAACGAAGTATTTTCATAGACAGTTACCTCACTTTAAGATTAAAAAAACATTGAATAATTTCGATATAAAAGTCAAATGCCCCATGCCTCGGGTGCTGAATATGCTACATATATTGTATCAGTACGGCCATATCTTTCAGTAAGCGGCACAAGTCAAGGACATCCTGACGGCGTAGGGAGACCATATCGCCGGATGCTTCCTGCGGACTGCCCGCTGTCGAACCCTTCTGCTTCCGTTTTGTCGTGCTTCCGGATGCATCCAGCGACGCAGATATCTCTGCCGGTGAAGGCTTGTATTCTTCAATGGCATCAATATCCATCGTACGCAACACATCCCTCGCCCCTTGAATAGTCAAACGGTCATTACGGAGCAAACGCTTAATAGTCAGGACAATCGCTACATCTTTTGCCGTATAGGCACGGTTGCCGGCGCGATTTTTACGAGGCTTAATCTCAGCGAATTCTCGCTCCCAGTAGCGGAGGACATATTGCTCCTCGTCAATTATCTGACTGACATCGCTGATAGAATAATAGAGTTTTTCGGTTTGATTGTTTTTCACAAGCAGAGTTTTATCGAATTCTATTTTATGAGCAAAACATTACTCTTCGGATTTGTAATAATTTTTCGGCAAATTACGAAAAAAACCGTTTCTACGAAGTAGTAAAAAACAGATTATTATCTTTCACCGACAAAGTTTTTAGAAGGCATTGGTTATATTTGTAAAAGAGGGAAGGAGAAAACAGCAACCAAGTCTGCAGTATTAGATTGGAAAAACTGTCCGGGCTGCCGGCGAAAATAATGTATTTGCATAGAAATAGACAGATTGCAACGTGCTGCCCAATGTGCGGATTGATTTTCCCGACCCGAACGTAAACGGTACTGCCGTGAGCTTTGAATTCCCCGCATTTCCAATCGAAAACATCTCCGAACGTACGAATATCCGATACTGCATCGCCCGTATGGTTCATGCCTCGATTCTAACCCCGCATGCAAGGGTATTATCTACAAGAAGTATTATGTATTACTATTTCAATAACCCATGAATATTACGTTCCCCGACGGTATAGTCCGTCAATTCCCCGATGGCACTTCCGGTATGGAAATTGCCAAATCTATCTCCGAAGGCCTCGCCCGCGTCGCCCTCGGTATTTTTGTCGATAACGTTCCCTATGACTTATCCCGCCCAATTACGAACGATGCCGCAATCCGTATTGTGACGTTTAATGATGAAGACGGACGACAAATCTTCTGGCACTCAACAGCCCACCTTATGGCCGAAGCGCTCGAATCACTCTATGCCGGTGTGAAATTCGGTATCGGACCGCCGATTGAAAATGGATTTTATTATGATGTTGACCTGCCAAACGGGAAAAAACTCTCCGTCGAGGATTTACCGGTCATTGAAGCAAAAATGAAAGAACTCGTCAAACAGAATTCTGCCTTCGAACGCGTCGAAATCTCTTGGGAAGATGCTGTCCAATACTTTACGGAAAAAGGAGATGAATATAAATTAGAACTCCTCGACGGACTCAAAGGAAGTGAAATTACTCTCTATAAACAAGGGAATTTCATAGACTTATGCCGCGGTACACATGTTCCTTCTACCGGTGCAATTAAATTCCCAAAACTTCTCTCGATCGCCGGCGCGTACTGGCGCGGAGATGAAAAGCGCAAGCAATTAACCCGTATCTATGGTATTGCCTTCCCTAAAAAAGAACAGCTCGACGAGTTCATCCGCCTGCGCGAAGAAGCCGAACGCCGCGACCACCGCAAGCTTGGTAAAGAATTGGAATTATTCATGATTACGCCGACTATCGGTGGTGGACTGCCCGTATGGCTGCCCAATGGTACCATCATCCGCCGTACGCTCGAAGATTTCCTCCGTAATCTCCAGAAACAACGCGGATATCAGGAAGTCATCACGCCGCATATCGGGAATCTCAACCTCTATAAAACATCCGGACACTATCCCTATTACGCTGATTCGCAGTTCGCTCCTATCGTCGTCGATGACGAAGAATACCTGCTCAAGCCGATGAACTGTCCGCATCATCATCAGATTTATTCGTCTAAGCCGAGAAGTTATCGTGACTTACCGGTGCGTCTCGCGGAGTTCGGCACGGTCTATCGCTACGAACAGTCCGGTGAATTAAACGGTCTCTCCCGCGTGCGCGGCTTTACCCAAGACGACGCGCATATCTACTGTATGCACGATCAATTAAAGAATGAAATCAAGGAAGTAGTCGAATTAACAAATTACGTTTTCAAGACCTTCGGCATGGACGTGACCACACGCCTCTCTTTCCGCGATGACAATCCCAATAAATACGGTGGTGACCTTGAGTTATGGGAACGCTCCCAACGAGAAATCAAAGAAGTCGCAGATGAAATGGGACTCGAATACTTCATCGGTGAAGGCGAAGCGGCCTTCTACGGACCGAAAATCGACTTCATCGTTAAAGATGCAATCGGTCGTAAATGGCAGCTCGGTACCGTGCAGGTTGATTACGTGATGCCGGATAGATTTGAATTAGAATATACCGGCGCCGACAATCAAAAACACAAACCGGTGATTATCCACCGCGCGCCGTTTGGCTCGATGGAGCGTTTCCTGAGTATCTTAATCGAACACTACGCCGGCAATTTCCCGTTCTGGCTCTCGCCGGTGCAGGTGAGCGTGCTCCCAATCTCGGACGACCAAAAAGAATATGCCGCCGGTCTCGTAGCGCAATTAGAAGCATGCGGCTACCGAGTGAAATATGATGACCGTTCGGAGAAAATTCAACGGAAAATTGCTGAGAGCGAACAGAAAAAAGTGCCGTTTGCCCTCATCATCGGCAAGCGTGAAGCGGAAAATGGACAGGTTTCCCTCCGCGAACACGGAGTAGGCGACAAAGGTGTGATGAATGTCAGTGAGGTGATGAGTCTTTTCGCCGGACTTGCAAAGCCGTAACTGACGAAAATTATTATAGTTAAATTAATTAGGAGATGAAAATGGACGATCAGGAAGTAGTCGTAAAAGACTGCAATGGCAAGGTATTGGCAACAGGTGATACGGTTACGTTAATCAAAGACTTGAAAGTGAAAGGTTCGTCCGTGAATCTCAAGCAAGGTACCGTCATCAAGAAAATCCGTCTTACGGATAATGATGAAGAAGTCGATTGCAAAGTCGATGGCATGAGCATCGTACTCAAGACGATGTTTTTAAAGAAGAAGTAATTCCGATATGAATTTAAAAGTAGCGTATTTATCAAAAACCAAAATGCTGTCATTCTGAACCCTTCTTAGGGTGAAGAATCGAAACTGGCTGAATGGTCATGCTTTTACGTTATAATCACGTTTCGATTCTTCAGTCGAAGACTCCTTCAGAATGACATACTAATCTATTTTCGTATAAGATAGAGATTACTATGATGAAACAAAAAAAAGACGAACTGTAAGGTTCGTCTTTTTTTTGTTATCTCCCTCAAACACACAACTACCGCTTCACATAGTGCATACCGATCACACCGGATGAGAAGGTCGTGCATTCTTCGAGGCGGAGGCGGGTAATTTGTTTTGTAGTAGTAAATAGCGGCAACCCTTTACCCAGAAGGATAGGATTGACAAACAGCCAATAGTCATCGATGAGGTGATGCTGCATCAAAAGGTGAGCAATACTTGGGCTGCCAAACATCAGGATATTTTTGCCGTTTTGGGTTTTAAGATCTTGTATTTCCTGATGGTTGAATTCACTACGTATCTGAGTGAGCGGAGAATTCGAATGTTCGAGTGTTGTTGAGAATACAATTTTGCCTACACTGCGATACCAGGCAGAATGAATGATATCATGTTTTGTCGCACGTGGATTCTCCGCCGCCGTCGGCCAATAACTCTCCATCATATTGAACGTTCTACGACCATAGATGGCGAGATCGGCATCCTGAGTCTGACGATCTGCAAAGTCAAACATCTCGTCGTTCACATGTATCCAGTCCATTTCTCCCATCGGGCGAGCGACATACCCATCGAGGGACGTGTGCATAAAGAGTACTAGTTTGCGCATTGTACGATGTTCAGTTTATAGATGTTCAATTACTATTCCGGCTGATAACACAGCACGACAATTCCACACTCAAATGCCTGAGAACGCACAAGCCGGAGCTTGAGATTCTCCTCTAAATTTGCATATATCGAAAGGCCGCGACCAATTGCCGTCGGATTGATAAAAAGATGATACTCATCAATGAGATTATGTCGAAGTAGATTCGCCGCCAAGCTCGCGCCACCATATGTCATCATATCTTTACCATCCTGCTGCTTGAGACGATTTATTTCATCAACCAGATCGCCCGTTGCTACTATAGTATTCTCCCATGGAGATTCACTAAGCGTTTGAGAAAAAACGACTTTTGGTGTGTCGGTCATGAGCTTGCCGAACGGCTGTTCGGGATTGTTGTCATCTCCGGCGACGCCCGCCCAATACGGAATAAACCCTTCGGCGAGCTTTCGGCCGATAACAATGCTGTCAATACTATCCGTTAATTCTGAGACATAATTCTTCAGGGCGTCGTCCCAATTCCAGGTCATCCAGCCCATTTCACCATTTAGTCCGGCGACATAACCATCGACCGAGACCTGCATTTGTAATTTTAACTTGCGCATAATTGTATGTAATTGCTTGATAATAATGCAGATATAAATTTAATCGTAACGAATTTATAATAATGCTGTCATTCTGAACCCTTCTTAGGGTGAAGAATCGAAACTTGCTGTAAAGTCATGGCATTACGACATCATCAGGTTTCGATTCTTCGGCCTATGCGACTCCCTCAGAATGACATACATTCTAATCTATTGTGGATAACTAAATTTTTAATGATTTCCATCGCCCCTTGGAGAAGTGATACCACGCCACAAGCCCGATAAACGACTCGGCGACCGGTATCGCGATAAACGCTCCCGTTGATCCCATATACAGTCCTTTGGCAAGAAAATACCCGAGCGGAATCTGAAACAACCAGAACCCTACAAAATTGATAATCGTCGGCGTGCGCGTGTCGCCTGCACCGTTGAGTGCCTGCGTCATCACCATGCCGATACCGTAGAAGATATACCCCGAACCTATTATTTGCAACGACAGTATCCCAAATTTGGCGACCGCTTCATCATTGGTGAAAAAATGGATAATCGGATGAGCGCCGAAGAGGAAGAGCAGCATGACCGAACCCATAAAAATGCTGTTGTAGAGTGCAGCAATCTGTACGCTTTTTTCAGCACGTTCGATCTGTTTCGCCCCGAGATTCTGTCCGACGAGCGTGGCGGCTGCATTGCTGAGTCCCCACGCCGGCAGGATAAAGAACACAAAATTCCTCACGGCTATCTGATACCCTGCCGATGCGTCGGTGCCACCGGTCTCGGCGACTAATTTTGCAAGTAAAATCCAGCTTCCACTCGCTATAATAAACTGCAATGTCGCCGGCCAACCAATCGCAATAATAGACGAGATAATTTCTTTATGTGCTTGAAAATGATGGCGTTTGAATTTGATAATACCATGCCCCCGAAAGAGGTGATAGCATTGATAGAGTACTCCCGATGTGCGCCCGATGACCGTCGCAATTGCCGCACCCGTGAGCCCGAAAAAATGAATAAAGATAGGGCAAAGTATGATGTTAATAATACTTGCTACCCACAAGCTTTTCATCGCCATTGCCGCATTACCGGCGCCACGGAAGATGCCGTTGATCAGGAAGATAAACATGATCGATGCACTCCCGGCGAACATCACCCGGGTGAACATTGTACCCTCACGCACCACCTCTTCGCTTGCTCCCATCATCGCCAGAATATCTCCGGCAAAAAAGAGTCCTACGAGCGTGGTGACAATCGTGACCACCGCACCTACGACAAGCGATTGCGCGCCGGCTAAAGACGCTGCTTCGGGGTCTTTTTCGCCAATTCTGCGGGCGACAATTGCCGTCGCCGCCACGCTGAGTCCAATTGCCACGGAATAGACAATGGTAATTACTGACTCGGTAAGTCCTACAGTAGCAATGGCATTAGGACCAAGCTTGCTGACGAAAAAAATATCGACCAGCGCAAAGACACCTTCCAAGCTTAGCTCAAGAATCATCGGAATAGCAAGTAGAAATACTGCTGTTCTGATGCTTCCCTGGGTATAATCGCGCTCTTCACTATTAAGCGATTCTTTGATGAATGTGAATATTGTCGCAATACGAAATGGAGTTTGTTGGGATGGCATGATGTAACGTCTAAATTCTACATGAAGTACGGAGGTAAACGATGCTATTGATTATATGCTTGAAGTAAGTCATCGATAATCATTTTTTTCATTTTGAGCATCGCCTGCACTACGGGAGCAGACTTTGCAGGATTCGGATCGGTCATTAACGTGCTTAAAATTGAAGGGATTATCTGCCACGTAACACCGAATTTATCCGTGAGCCAGCCACATTGAAGCTCTGAGCCTCCTCCTTGGATGAAGGCATCCCATAGTTGATCGATTTCATCTTGTGTATCGCAAGGAACGTAGAATGAAACAGCAGGGGAGAATTCATAATGCGGACCGCCGTCAAGTGCCATGAATTGTAAGCCCTCAAGCTCAAATACTGCCATTGAGAATTTTTCGGGGAAAATGTTCATGCTGATAATTCTGGAATTCTTGAAAGTCGAAGTGTAGAACTCGACCGCTTCCTGAAGATTGCCATTGAACCATAAGTACGGTGCTATCTTCTGCGTACCGGTTGATGTAATGTTATCCATGTTGAGATAATAAAAGGTTGGAATTATTGTTGGTTATAGTCGTAATTAATCATCCATTGAATACCGAATTGATCGGTGCACATTCCGAAATACGCCCCCCAGAAGGTTTTCTGCATTTCCATTTGCACGTTTCCTCCACCCGAAAGCTTGGTGAAGAGTTCGCCGGCTTCAGCTTCACTGTCGGCATTGATGGAAATATAGAAATTATTACCCACAGTGAGCGAATGCCCAAACGACTCCATTGAGTCTGATGCCATCAAGCTGACGCCATTGCCAATTGGCAGCGATACATGCATGATTTTCTGTCCGTCCGCCTCCGACATATTCTCTGTGCCGGGAAGACCGGGAACGTCTTTGAAGCGCTGAAGAGTCGCGAATTCACCGCCAAAAACAGATTTATAGAAATTGAACGCTTCCTCGGTGTTTCCGTTGAAGTTCAAATATGGACTAAGAGTTGCCATGATACACTCCGCAATATAGAGATAAAAAATAAGATTGAGTCGTGCGGAAACCATAAAAATACCCGCTGATTGGTTCCGACGGTGCAAAATTACCGCCCTCGATTGACAACACTATGTCAGTAATGAAATGATGAAATTAAAAATTGAATTAATTTTTGAGCAGTTATTTTGAAATTGGTGGAAGTCTGAAGAATGGCACGCTGATTTTCGATGATATTCTATGATTTTCGCAGATAAATTATCAGGATTTCAGCTTGTGACTTTTTTTACCACAAAGTTCTCAAAGATACTCCACAAAGTACACTATAAATACACCTAATTTTGTTGTGTACTTTGTGGTTACCTTCGTGTGCTTTGTGTTAAAAATTGACATTGCTGGGTAATGGCACGCTGATTTTTTTATGATATTCTATGATATTCGCTGATAAATTATCAGGAATTCAGCTTGTGACTTTTTTTAACACAAAGTTCTCAAAGATACTCCACAAAGTACACTGTAAATACACCTAATTTTGTTGTGTACTTTGTGGTTACCTTCGTGTCCTTTGTGTTAAAAATTGACATTGCTGGGGAATGGCACGCTGATTTTGTATGATTTCTTATGATGTACGCAGATAAATATCATCCCGCCGGTGATTTTTTTAGCCCATGAACGCGCCCGCATAAAACTCAGAGAACGACTAGGTTCCGGTTGATGACCATTTCCCGCAGTACGTCATAGTCAATTTTGGAATTATGTCGTTTATCGACCGGAATGCGGGGGAGAATGATAAGTGTATGAGTAGGAAGGTCATTGAGAGAATGCTCAATTTGTGTTCGGGACAGCTTGCTTTGCACAATCACCACGAGTTGCCCGTGAATTTCGAGGATCGTACCCTTCTCAACTCCATTGATACATTGCAATTTGTTTTCGATGAGAAAGGGGAGAATCAATTCCGAATTCCATGAAATAATCTGCTTGCAGCGCCCGGTCAGGTAGAGTTGATCGCCCTCCAAAAATCCACTGTCCGATGTTCGGTGCCAAACTTCTTGCCCGACGATTATTTTATTCTGCGCAAATGCCTCGGGATTCTTGAAATAGTTCTTGAGCACATGGTCGCCGGAGACGATGATCTCGCCGATAACACCATCAGGTAGAATCAGTTGGTTAAATTCTTCCTTCGGTAGTGAAGGTATGGGCTCGGGTGTTATACGGATGATACGTACTGTTGCTTTCCCGGCAATTCTTCCCACCGGCAAACCTCGACTCAGTTCATGCCGGCGGGCATGTAGGTCGGATGCGCGAATCGAACTGATCGGTTCGGCCTCGGTTGAACCATAAAACACCGTCGTCTCGGCCGTCGGAAACGCCCGCTCATACAATTCAGCATCATTCGGAAAGACAGGAGCGCCGCCCGTAAAAATCCGTTCAAGCAGTGGCAGGGAACGTGAGTCGTGGAGTACTTGCCGAGCCAGCAGCGTTAAAAAATTAGGAGATACGATGAGTTTGGTTGCTTTTTTATGTTCAATTTCACCGGCAATTGCCCGCAGCCTTCTCATGGATGGCGATGCTCCAATCTTGCCCGGAAGTATCGTCGTACAGCCGACTCCGAGATGAATAAACGGGATAATAGGCAGCGTACACATGCAGCGGTCATTGGGATGAGGAAGCAATTCTTCCAAAAGGGCATTATACTGTTTTTGTAAAAAGTCGTGTGTACGATTCGCTGCTTTCGGCACGCCTGTACTGCCGGTTGTAAAGGTAATGAGTGCAGGAGTTTCCGGAGGTACATCATTCATCATAATCGACTTGCGAGAGCGACCGCGAAGAGAAAGATGGATCGGTATTTTTCGTAATTCTTTTGAAAATAAAGCAATAAACCGTGCCTTCATACCGCAGATGATAGCCTTGCACTCAGCAATTCTGCAACACATATTCAGGCGTTCCATACCTGCCCATTCATCGATAAAGACTGCTGTTGCACCGAGATAGAGCAAGGCGAGAACGACGCGGTAGAAGTCGATACTCATCGGAACAGCGACCAAGACCCGATCGCCTTCACGGATTCCCTTGGAAGCAAAATACGATGCCGTGCCCTGTACTTCCTGTGCTAAGTCTGCATACAGAATCTCCGCCGAACCTTCCAGCAATGCAGGTGTATTCGGATATTGCCGCGCCGCCGTGAAGAAAAGTTCGGTCGTATTCATACCTTCATTCCATATAATGAATACGATTTGTACGGCATTCCATGGAAATTTTTCGAAGCATTGACGGAAATATTATCTTCAAGCATGAAGGCATGGAGTAATGCCGTATATCCTTTAATAGAAGCAAGTTGAAGGATTTTATGCGTCAAAAAAGACGTGATACCCTTCATACCGCTGCCGGGTATATTGACTATCGACTTGATGATGAGCGTCTTGCCCGTGGGGTCGCAGACGTCCGGCAGCGCAAAGACAAAAGCCACAATTTCACCCGCCGCATTTTCGGCAATCAGCACAAATTCACTATCCAAAAAACGTTGTATTTTCTCGTACTTACCGACAAAATCTTCCACCGAAATAGGAGTGTAGAGAAAATTACTCCCAAATCCCGTCAGACTACACTCAGCAAGCAGGCGGAGTTCATGCCGGAAATTTCCCATGTTCAGCGTTCGGATACACGCCCCGCGCCTTCGGTAGTATTCCTCAAGTTCTGTTATGCGTTGATTATCAACCGGTTGGATGGTGCTGATTTGTGAAATATACCGCGCAATGGGCACAAACCCAAACTTCAAAAACTGCTCATTATAATACGCATGATGAAACGGTTCACCCAAAAAATTTCGGTGCACATTATGATCGCTGAAACGGTAATTATTCCATGTCGAACCTTCCATCGGACCAAGTAATTGACGGTATCCTTTACGCACTGAGAGTTCTTTGACAGCTGTGAGCGCTTGTATTGCTGCCGTTGCATCTGCAATACATTCATAGCTTCCAAAGCATGCACATGCTTCATTATTATAGCGTAGATCAGGATTCTCATAGAATGCAAAGCGCGCAACCGGTTCGTCGTGACGGTAGAGGACATAGCACCCTTCCAAGTGTGTTGGTACGGGGTCATTACCGAGAATAAACCGTTGGCTGTGCTGGTCATAGAGTCGGGCAGGGAGCGACTGAAAGTGCATAGAACATTCATCACCGTGTTCAGCGCGAAGGAGTGAAAATGGCTGCGTCATCATACCCCAAACAGAAATAATATCAGCGTTCCCGTTGCCGGAATCGTCAGGTTGTCATACCCTTTTTGCGCCAATGCCTCGGCAATGGTCATCGAGAGCGCAAGTACGCCGCAGAGTGGGAGCAGATGCATCAATTCTTGCGACGTCATACTGAGAAATAGCGCCATGCTGAGCAAGAAAGAACTCACAAAAAACGCTGCTGAACCGGCGAGAGTCTTGGTGTGTATGCCGATAGTGTATTTGCCGTACCCTAATGTTTTTCCGCATAATTCCGCAATCGGGTCGCAGAAGGCGAGTGTGAGAATGGGAATGTAATAATAGATGAGGTTACCTTCACGAAACTGAAACGCCAGAAAGCAGCCATAGACAATCATCGGATAAAACAGACTTCCAAGCGACGGCCGCTTGATACCATTAATCGACGGGAGAATATTGAACCGCATCGACAGCAGTAAAATTACCAAAAAACTACCGCACAGCGCAAGCACATACCAATGATTGCCAAGCAGCGGAGGAAACATCATAGTAAAGATTCCGGTGAGGATGTGCACATACTTCCGCGTAATATCTGCTTGAATTTTAAAGCGATGATACAGTAGCTCGGCACTACCGAAAAGCAGGAGAAACGCTCCGGCAAGCAAGAGAGTATGAAGTAAGTCAGCGCCCATCATAAGTATCGAGAATGAAAGCATTATAAAAAAAACATTTATCCTGAGCATGAAGTAATATTGAATCGGGAGAATGCTGCAAGTCGCTGTGAATACGGGACATCCTGCGATCAACCATCAGATTCCAATACGCATACCGCGCATTCATCATGCTGCTGCGCACGAGACGTTCGGTGACTGAAGCAAAAATTGCGGGACTCATATACTCGAAGATATCGGATAAATTAAACACCGAGAACGAACCGTATTTCTCCAATGCATCATCAATAAGACCATGATAAATAACTAAATTATCCAGTCGTGATTTAATGATGTCAAAATTCTCCGGCCTCGCGTAATGCGGCAGAAATGTACCATACGTGCCGGTGAGAATAAAATGGAGATAATAATTCCCAAGGCAGGCAACAGATCGTAAATGACGTTCGGCATTTGCAAAAATAAACTGCGAGACCGAACCATCAACTTCTTTCAGAAATTCAGGGTCACGCCCGAGGCGACCGAGAACGAATCGACTGAAAAATAAGGAAAAGAGCAATCTCCACCGCATCGAATTCCAGACCGATGTGTAAAACTCATCCTGCTTGACCGCAGTTTTGGGCTCAAAAAGCTGCCTGACGGTGCGTTTTGAATGAATTAAGGGCAGGATTTTCGTTCGAAATACGCCAAAATACTTCTCAAATTTTCCCTGATAGATAATTCCTTGTTCAATTTCTGCCGAACGATTCTCCCAGAATTCTAGCGCTTCCGCAGATAGATACTGCTTGATGCGTTGAAAGTATTCGAGGCGACGTTCACTCGGACGAAAACCAAGAAACTCTACAAATTCATCATACCCAAGACCACGAAAAGCTGCTTTTTTTAAGGCAATGACCTGAAGCTGCGCTGAGTTAATATCTACAGCAACAACGATTTCCGGTGAACATGACAGCAGGGAAAATGCATTATCTCCGGCTGAACCGATCGAAATAACTCGGTCAGAAGTGGTGACCTTGAGGGCAGAAAGGAGGATATCCGCATCTTCCCAACAGTTGGCATAGCGGATGTAATCATGATTCACGTCGCCGAGATGTGCTTTCATTCGCGTGCTCCTTGGCTAACGATTTCGATACTTCCGAGAGCGCCGTTCATGATGATGATATCGCCGGTTTTGAGTGTTTTGAGGAGTCCGCTCACGCTCACAATACATGGTATTCCCATTTCTCTCGCGACAATCGCCGAGTGGCTCAGGAGACTCCCTTTTTCGACAATGATACCTGAGACCGTAGGGAAGAGAGTCACCCAACCCGGGTCAGTGCTCATCGTTACCAAAATATCGCCATTGAGCGAGTCGGCATCCTGCGGGCTCCGAATCACCCGCACAGCAGCACGCACTACACCCGGACAGCACCCGATACCCTGCAAATCCGTACGCGCTGATTCTGCTTTGGCTGTCGAATAAATATACTCATCGCTGAAATTCTCTCCGTACGTGAAAAAACGTTCCTGCGGCGGCTCCTGCGTAGCATAGTCTCTGAATTCAGCTTTCCGCGCTTCAATGCGATCGAGGACAGCCGGGTCGAAATGATGTTCCATAGCGAGAATTTCTTCTAATTCCATATAAAATATATCTCTAGGTTCGCGCAAATGTCCACGCTCATGCCACACGCGCCCCAGACTTGAGAGCATCGTGCGCACCATGCCGAAGCCTCGTGTACGCTCAAATCGCAGATTCTCCCGATTGCTGATGAGTGTGCGTGTTTTGCGCACCACATACCGGAACCACGCGCGTCGCACGGGATGATTCCCGAGAGCCGACAGCATCGTACGTTCAGAGTCCGCACGCAGGGTGTGACCGATGTCATGTGTCGTCGTCGTTGAAGTGATATTTTGTTCTATGTATGTTTTAATTATACGAATTAATAACGCAGGATTCTCCTCGTACGAGATCGTTTCCAGCTTCAATTCACCCACACATCGATTCCCAAATTTTCTGATATAGTCCTGAATAAGCACGTTGACTTGACTATGCATTCCCGATCGCAGCGCTGCAAGAATCTCGTCCGGACTTTGTTCGGTAAATAATCGCTTGGCTTCCGAATGTGCGGCAATGGCGGTCGCAATTTCAATACATCGGTGGATAGGTTCGACGGAAATAATATCATTACTCGAACACAGCAAATCATTGTGAAGGTTCGGTTCGCTTGCGCAATACTTGTGCGTCAATTTTTTCAGAATACCGAGCCAAATCATCGAAAAAAAATCATTGATGAGCGGCGCTTTCCACTCGAGAAGCAACGATGATTCGAATTTTTTATAGGCAGTAATAATCTCATTTGGCGGTAATGCATTGAAATTGATACGCTTATACTCCTGAATCACTGCGTCGATATGCGCTTGGAATTTTCTCGTTTCTTTCGGCAGGCGCACGAAAAGATAGAGCATTTTAATACTCATCAGAATGAGTTTGATCCTCGCTGCGCTCAAACTCATCGTCGTACTTTCATCCAATTCAAAGCGTTCTTTCACGCCCATCATCCGTTCCATATTCTCGGCATTGATCCGATATCCCGGCAGGAGTGCCAGCATTTTATACCAATGAAGTAAATTATAATACACTCTGCCGCGCACTAAGCCAAGCGTGTGAGCAAATATATGTTCATGCGTGGCAATGACTTCAGGCGAGACACCCATCAGCCGAACAAGCTGCTTGTAAGCAATAGTGTACATCTTGAGGATGAATGTAAAGGTCAGAGGAGTGGTAATGCCGGGATAGGACTCAATGATATTACTATTATCCCAAACGGTATATTCACCCTCAGGTTGAGGTTTTCGGGTGGTAATCGGCCGCGTTTGCAGCAGGTACAGCACGGAAGATTGAAACGCAAATTCGATATCCTGCGGCGAACCGAGATGTTCATGGAGCACTTCAAGAACTCTTGCAATATCATAGAGTTGGGAATGAGTAAGACTTGGGAGTAATTGCCTGTCCTGCGCAATATCGCGCTGAATGACACCATTCCCATCACCGCTTCGGACGAGTTCATGCGTTTTGCAGGCGAGATGTTCGGTTATGCCGGACGCGGATACCCGAAACGTGTCGGCATTCGCTTCGCCGGACACGATACTTTCGCCGAGACCATAGACCGAGGAAATTACTTTGACGGTCGGGTCATTCTGCACCGGATCGATACCGAATCCAACACCGGCGACATCAGCATCAATCATTTTCTGAATGATAACGGCGATACCAAAGTGCGGTTTAAGATTATTCGTTCGGCAGTAGGTCATGACGCGATCGGAATACACCGAACGCCATATCTCCATAATTTTCAGAGAAATATCCGAAAACGGCACATGGAGAAATGTGGTGAATTGTCCGGCAAAGGAGAAGGCAGCACCATCTTCCTGCAGCGCCGATGAGCGAACAGCGTAGGTAGAAGCGAGCGCGTCATTTCCAAAATACTCTTCGAGTGCGCTGAGAATATCATCCGGGACTTGCAGGGTGGCGCTCGCTGCCTGAATGTGGGATACATCATCGGTATCGGGGAGTTGATGCAGGAGAACATCTTCGGGTACAACTGCCCACTTTGGAACGGTAAGCCCAATTTTTTCAAGGAGAAGGAGATTCCGCGCCTTGCCGCCAATGGTACTTGCTTGCTCTTTGTCGCTGTATGACGTGAGGATAGATTTCATGAAAAAAGTGAAGTGATCATGGGAATTCCACCAAGAGCGAGGTACATGAGAATGGTCCAGCCGATGGAGGCATATTCGATAAGTTTGGATTTTTTGGGGGTGGGAGCAGAGAGAAAGGATACTCCCGGAAACAAGCAGAGAGCGTAGCATACCAAGAGAACAATCAGAGCGGGCAACCCGTAGCCGGCATAGTGTGCAGCGCTGACGGTGAGTGCCATTGTGGTTGTCAGTAATCCAATCCAAATATAGACACCGCCTCGGGTTCCGTATAATCCTGTATAGGAAATTACACCTTCTTCTTCCGTCTCCGGCGTTCGGATTTTCCGTCCGAACTCGAGTACAATTCCATTACAATACGACACCGCAAAAAACCAGAGAACGCCAGTATGGAGCGATGCGCCGCCTAGCAGCCAGTCGAGTCCGCTCGAATACACATCAATGAGCGGAATAATCATCATGTGGGAAGTAATATAGGCGATCTGATGTCTGCGCAGCCAGTGCGGGATGAAAAATTCGACGCCCATCAGCAGAAGATACATCAGCACAACACTATAGAGAATAAGCATTTGCGGTTGAAGAACGGCGATGACGATAATTTGAGCTGCAGCAACAATACCGCCCACAATTTTCAATTCCTGAAGAGAAATCAATCCCCGAGGCACAGGCAAGTACGAGCGGTATCGCTTGTCGTCGTCTTTGTCTTTGAATTCATCAAAAATCCGAACGAGCAAGAAGAGGGTAATGGTTGCAAAGATGCCGATGAAAAAATCGCTCAGCGCTATAAAACCGGGTTCGTGGCGGCAAATTCTCGAGTATGATACCGCCGAAAACGTAAAGCAAGTAATCATCACGCCATGACCGAGAAGCGGGAAACGTTCCTTTTGATAGATGAGAAATCGCCGGTAAAAGGGGAGGGAGTTTTCGTGCTGTGCCATTATTTTTTACGGCCAAATAAGAGGTGAGCACGTGTAAAATGATTCGACGACATAGCAGCAGCAATCGATATTTCACCGGCTAAGGCGACTGCGCCGCAAATTTCGGCGAATTTACGGGCATTGCCTGCGCCATAACACCCAAGCATCTCAAGGCATTCCCGTTGAGTGGGCAGGTGAGTCCCGCCGCCGACGGTGCCGACGATAACGGACGGTAAAGTCACTGCAACATACAAATGCCCCTCGCCATTGACCTCCATCCGCGTAATACCGACCGACGACTCAGAAATACAGGCCACATCCTGACCACAGGCGATAAAGATTGCCGCAAGTCCATTCGCCACATGACCTTGCGCTCCGATTGCTCCACTTTGAATCACGCCTAAGGTGGAGGATTGCCAATACTTTTGCATTTTTTCGGGAGTGGTTTTGAGAATATTCTCGACGATGCGCCGCTTGAGCACAATTTCAGTGGTTACTTTCTTACCCCGAACACTGGCAAAGGAAATATTGGTCGCTTTTTTATCGCCGGAGTAATTGCATTCGATATACCATTCAAGAGGTTGGAAGGGAATATTGGCAAGGAGGAACTGACAAATCTGATCGGTGCAAATGGTGACCATATTTTGTCCGGATGCATCGCCGGTCGTATATTCGAAGGTAAGAATCACGCTATTGCCTTCGACATTGACTTTGACATCACTGAGCTTTGCGTATCTGCTTGCCTGTGAGACAATTGCATCGAAAGTATGAGAATTGTCAAGGACGAATTTGACAAATACTCCGACTTCACCAATGTTATTAAATTTAAAATACGGACTGCGTTGTGTGCCTTCTGATAAGCAGGCAGCCGTCACACCACCGCTTGCGCGAATAGCTTTCATACCACGGTGATACGAAGAAACGAGCGCGCCTTCCGTCGTCGCAAGCGGAATATAAAATTCACCATTTGCCTTCGTACCATGAATGAGAATCGGCCCGGCTACGCCAATCGGAATCTGCGCCATCCCTATATAATGTTCGATGTTACCTTTGAGCGTCTCGGGTTGGGTGAATTGCTGCTGATTGGTCAGATAAGCGAACCTGATATCATGTTCTTTCAGAAATTCAATCCGACCATCGACACCCGATTGCTGAAAATCCTTCGGGAAATTAGTCTGATCCAAGCGGTTGATTTCTTCATCGGAAAGTGGTGCAAGCTGTTTGGAATATGCTTGAATCAACTTATCTTTTTCAAATTCACTGATAATCTTGGCTACTGCTTTTAGATTCTGCGCCATAGGGAAGGTACATTATACATTGAAAATTTCGTGCAACTGTTTAAGGTGCAAAATAGATAAAAAAATGGTAGCACTCAAGAAAATAATGGTAGTTCGAAGGTAAACTATATGATTCGGTCGTTATCTGTTCAGATTCGTTCCCTTTGGCTTGATAATGACTTGAATATGGAATGGCACGCTGATTTTCTATGATTTTCGCTGATAAAACATCAGGAATTCAGCGTGTGACTTTTTTTACCACAAAGTTCTCAAAGATACTCCACAAAGTTCACTATTGATACACCTAATTCTCTTGTATCGTTTGTGTTTGAATTCAAATTGCTGAAGAATGGCACGCTGATTTTTTATGATTTATTATGGTTTTCGCAGATAAAATATCAGGAATTCAGCTTGTGACTTTTTTTAACACAAAGTTCTCAAAGATACTCCACAAAGTTCACTATAGATACACCTATCTTATTGTGTACTTTGTGGTTACCTTCGTGTCCTTTGTGTTAAAAAATGAATGGCTGAGGAATGGCACGCTGATTTTTTATGATTTTCTATGATTTTCGCAGATAAATTATCAGGAATTCAGCGTGTGACTTTTTTTACCACAAAGTTCTCAAAGATACTCCACAAAGTTCACTATTGATACACCTAATTCTCTTGTGTAGTTTGTGTTAGAATCTAAAAACGCTGAGGAATGGCACGCTGATTTTTTATGATTTTCACAGATACTATCATCTTCAATCAAAGTATGTACATGCAGCCGGTGACTTTTTAAACGCAAAGGCGCAGAGGGCGCAAAGAATATTCCAGATTTGTTTGTTGAATCGGCAATGAAAGTATGATTCAACATTATCCGCCGTGAGTTACGACCTGTTTATACCCTAAAAGAGCAAAAAATTCAGTAGTTTCGCCGATAAAAATGACGTCAAAATTGAATTTTATACTTCCTCATGAGTTGGAATCCTGACCAATACGATAAGTTCCACCGTGAACGTACTGCTCCTGTGCTTGACCTTTTGGCAATGCTTCTCATTCGCCCGAATCTGAAGGCAATTGACCTTGGCTGCGGCACCGGAGAACACACACGCCGCTTAGCTGATATGCTGCCCGAGAGCACGGTGAAGGGGATTGATACATCACCGGAAATGCTTGTAAAATCAAAACAGTACGAACGTCCCGGCTTGACCTTCGAGCAACGGTCATTCGAGGAAATCGACGGCGAGTATGATGTCATTTTCTCCAATGCTGCCTTGCAGTGGAGCGGGAATCATGAAGAGCTTTTCCCAACGATATGGCGTCATCTAGCGCCCGGCGGGCAGCTCCTTGTGCAGATGCCGAGTAATCAGGATCATTACTCGCACCGGCTTGCGTATCGGCTTGCAACCGAAGACTTTGCGGAATATTTCCCGGTTCAGGAACATAATCCCACCAATCGTCTCGGGTGGATGCTGCCGGTCGAGCGCTATGCTGAACTCTTTTTTGAGCTCGGCGGGCAGGAAATTACAGCAATGATGAAGGTCTATCCGCATATTCTCGATACTTCCGATGCGATTGTCGAGTGGACCAAAGGTACGCTTTTGGTGCCGTATATGGCGCAGTTATCTCCCGAAATCGGCGTGAAATTTATGACACGATACAAAGAAGCGATGCGCGTGAAGTTTCCGCATCGCCCGGTATTTTATGGATTTAAAAGAATTTTACTTTCTGTGATGAAAGGATATTGACATGAAAAAATCTGTGTTTTACTCTGTTCTGCTCGGCGAACTCCTCCTTCTCGCCGGCTGTATGATGTATTTCTACCCCTTGCTTCCGAGCACGATGGCTATTCATTTCGGCGGAGATGGTCAGCCGAATGGCTGGCAAGCCAAAGAGAGCTTCTATGGATTTTATGCACTGCTGGTGCTCGGGCTGAGCGGATTGTTTCTCTTGCTTGGCACGATTATGCCCAAAATGCCGGTTTCGCTTATCAATATGCCGAATAAAGAATATTGGTTCGCACCCGAACGCGCGAAAGCTAGCTTCGGGATTCTCACCGGCTTCTTCGAACGGATGACCTGTGCCTTGGTACTGTTTCTCGGACTCATCTTTGCCGACACATGTTTCTCTAACCTTCAGGCAGATGTTCATCTTAATTCTCTGACCTTCTTCCCGCTGATGGCTGTTTTTCTAGGATTTCTTTTCTGGAATGTCGTCTGGCTGCTGCGACAATTTAATCTCATGTCTTCCCACTGATCGTATCTACTGTATGACAAATACTATACACATTCTCCCGGAGTTTATTGCCAATCAAATCGCCGCCGGTGAGGTCGTTCAACGTCCGGAATCGGTGGTCAAAGAACTCGTCGAGAATTCCCTCGATGCCGGTGCCACGCAAGTATCGGTGGTCGTGCGCGGAGCAGGTAAGCAGCTAATTCATATAGCGGATAATGGTTCGGGGATGACAAAGGATGACCTCAAGCTCGCCACCAAACGCCATGCGACAAGCAAGATTACAACGGTTCAGGATCTCGAACATATCATGACACTCGGTTTCCGCGGTGAAGCGCTCGCCTCGATTGGCGCCGTGGCGCATCTTGAAATTCGTACGCGTCAGGAGCAGGAAGAGTTTGGGTGGAAATTGACGGCAGAACCGCTGAAAGAGGATGCAATTGAACCATTTAAAGCCGAGAAAGGCACGCAGATTTTTGTGCGGAATCTCTTCTATAATGTGCCCGCACGCAAGAAATTCCTTCGGTCGGATCTCACCGAATTCCGGCATATCTCGGAGACCATGATGAAGTTCGCGCTGTCGCGTCCGCAGGTGCGATTTACTTTTTTTGATGCTGATGCGCTGGTGTTTGATGTGAAGCCGTCGGATTTGGAACAGCGCATCGTGGCATTAATGGGTGAAAAATCTGCATCCATGCTGATTCCGGTCGAATTTGCAACGCCACTCGTGAAAATTTCGGGTTATATCGGTCAGCCGGCGATGGCGAAGCAGTCACGCAGCGGACAGTATTTTTACCTCAATGGACGTTCGATAGCGAGTCGGTCGCTCTCGCATGCGGTGTTTTTCCCGTTTGAACATCTCCTCGACAAGAATTCCCATCCTTTCTTTGTACTTAATATTGAAATTGACCATGAAAAAGTGGATGTAAATGTGCATCCGCAAAAGCATGAAGTGAAATTCGACGACGAGCGTATGGTGTACAATGCCATTTCCCAAGGTGTGAGCGAAGCGTTGCAGCGGAGTAATCTTGTGCGGGAAGTGCATTTCCGCGAACAAGTTGCGCAGTCGCCGTTTGAAAAAATCCAGCTCGCGCCGTCATCGACGCCGAATGATGTGCTGCTCGTGAACCGACTGACAGGAGAGATTATCAATTCCATGCCGTCACCGCCGCAGCCGCAACGCTCCACTTCTTCCTATCAGCCGCCACAGCCGTCAACATCGTCGATGTTTGCGCCGTCGAAAACGTCCGGAAATTTTCAGGAAATGCAGTCTCAGAGTGCGTCCAAAACGTTCTCCGGCGCTCAGCGTTCAGCATTTGAAGCATTATTTGGCAATGAGTTACCGCAAAATAATCTGTCAGTTGCTCAAATACAAGAACCAAACACGCCGGCAATGACCGTTTGGCAATTACACAACAAATACATCTTCGTGCAGACAGATAAAGGCGTGATGATTATCGATCAGCACAATGCGCATGAGCGGATTCTCTATGAGCGCGCGCTCAAGGCGATGAACGAACAGTACGTCAACGGTCAAAAGCTGTTATTCCCGGTGAAAATCGAAATTTCAACCTCTGAAAAAGCGCTGATTGAAGAGCTTGCGTCCGATATCGAGCACTTGGGTTTCGACGTGAGTATGGAGGGAATGATACTCGAAATTCGGGGCGTTCCGCTCGACGTGCATTCGGGAGAAGAGGAAGTGGCGCTCAAGGAAATTCTTGCTCAATTCGAAGAATATCAGCAGATTAGGCAATCGGATAAGCGGGATAATCTTGCTGCGTCGTTTGGATGTAAGGCAGCGATTAAGACGGGGCATCGCCTGAGTGAACCCGAAATGCGACGCTTGGTAGAGGATTTATTTGCCACATCGACGCCGTATGTGTGTCCGCATGGACGACCGGTGGTGGTGGATTTCCCGCTTACGGAATTTGACAGACGCTTCGGGCGAACGTCGTAATATTTGACAGAGTTTGGCGTATTTTCCTGCCTCAATACCAGCTTTCACCATGTTTCACCCGGTGAAGGGGAGGTGGTCATAGTAGCTGCCTAATTCTTTTCTATTTGCCGTCGAGAGATATATCTTTAATTTTGTGAAAGTTCCGTGCTCTCATTGAGCATATTCTCGTCGAATCCTTCAGCCGAACGTATTTCCATACCTTACAATTCAACCGTTTATGAATTTCCAAGAGCTTCAAAAGATTATAAAAAGTGCTCAATCTGAAAACAACAAAGGCAATTATGACGATGCCGAGCGTGTTCTTGATGAATATCTCGTTCTCCTGCAGCAGGAGCCGGTATCGGCGCAAACGTTCGAATTCCGTGCCATGCTCAAGATCGCGCTTGCCCAAAATGCTTGGTTGAGAGGAAATTTTGAAATGGCGCAAGTTCATTCCCAAGAAGCCATTATGGCGGTTGATGCTGAAGTGCAGCCCGACTCGGTCAAGTATGTAATCCATGCGAAAGCAAATAATATCATCGGGCTTGTCAATTGGAATACCTCGAATTACACCAAAGCATTGGAATACTACACGAGTGCAATCGAAGCGGCGGGGAAAATCAATGATCGGCTGGGCGTGGCAATGATCACCGGAAATATCGGAATTGTTTATTCCAAGCTCGAAGACTACGAGCGTGCGTATTCGTATTATACCAAAGCGCTTGCCGTGCATGAAGAACTGGGCATGAAGTCCGAAGTAGCCAATGTGACATGTAATATCGGCATCATGTACCGTTCGCAGGAAGAGTATCCCCTTGCTCTTGAATGTTTTATCAAAGCGCTCTCCCTTCATCAATCGCTCGGTATGAAGACAGAAGCCGCGCGCATGATGGGTAATATTGGTTCGGTATATTTCTCACTCCATCAATTCCCGCTCGCACTTGAGTATTACCAAAAAGCTCTGGCGGAATTTGAATCAATGGACTTGAAGGCGGATATTGCAATTATCTTAGGTCATATCGGCGGTCTCTATGCAGCCAATGAATTTGATGGATGTGATCCTCAAAAAGCAATTGATTATGTATTACGCGCACTTGAAATTGACGAAAAACTTGGCATGAAGCAGGATTTGTACGAGAATCATCAGACGTTGGCGATGATTTATAAAGAACAGAAAGACTGGGAACGCTTCTCCCATCATTTTGAAAAATATCATGATATCGAAAAAGAAGTCAATAGTGAAGAGTCACTGCGTCTGGCGCAACGTCTTGCAATACAACATGATCTGGCGCTTATTCAACGTGAACAGGATATTTTGCGGGAGAAAAATGCCGAACTCAACGAACTCAATCAAGAGCTGGAGCTGAAAAATGAACAGCTTCTCCTCCTCAACGTCGAGAAAAATGAATTTCTCGGTATCGCCTCGCATGACCTCAAGAATCCTCTGAGTGCTATCACGATGATCGCTAATGCTCTTGCAACAGATACGACATCCCTGTCCTATGACGAGATCAGAGAAATGGCCGAAGACATCAGCGCCTCCTCGAAGCGGATGTATCAGCTTATCATTAACTTGCTCGATATCAATAAGATCGAACAGGGTAATATGTTCGCCGAAAAAGAAGTCTTTTCCGTGGCAGACTATACCCATCGAGCGATTGAACATCACCGGCCTGCCGCACTCGGTAAGAATATTGGTATTACGGTCGATATCATTGATGCACAAATGGAGGCAAGCCCGCTCATTTATACACAGATTCTCGATAACCTGATATCAAATGCCGTGAAGTTTTCACAAACTGGCACCGCAGTACATGTTCGTATGCTCCTGCGTAACGAAACAACAATTCAAATTCGTGTCCAAGACCAGGGACCCGGACTCACAGAAGACGACAAGTCGAAATTATTCAAGAAGTTTTCCAAGCTCTCCGCCCGCCCGACCGGCGGCGAACTCTCCACAGGTCTCGGCCTCTCGATCGTCAAAAAATTAGTCGAATCCATGAACGGTACCATATGGTGCGAAAGCACCATTGGCGAAGGCGCGACATTTGTAGTCGAATTCCCGGTGTATGTGGGGTGATGGGCTTACTTCCTTTTTTTAACGCAAAAGGCGCAAGAGGCGCAAGTGGCACAAGAGAAGAGAGCTTATAATTAAATACTAACAGTTGTTTATACGGAAATTAATATCTTTTTGCGAACTTTTGCGCCCCTTGCGCCCATTGCGTTAAAAAAAACTATGCTCGGAAAACTTCGCACACTTGCCTCGGACGCACTGATTTACGGACTGACGACGATCCTTGTGCGATTTATGACCTTCCTTCTCACCCCGCTGTACTCGAATTACCTCACCAAAACAGAAGTCGGCGCTTATACCGATCTCCTTTCTGTGCTCGGGTTTATTACAATTATCTATTGCATCGGGCTCGACTCGGCGTTCTTTCGGTTCTTCTCCCGCTCGGACGATGAACAGACCAAACGTGCGTTTTCGTACTCCTTTTGGGGAATATTTGTCGTCAGTGCGGTGTTTACGGCGGTGGTGCTGATATTTTCCGAACCCATTGCGCATTATTTCCCCGAACTCTATGCTATGTATGGCACATCCATAATTCTCATCGCAGCGTTTATTCCGCTTTGTGATGTGCTTACGTTTATTCCGTACGCGGTACTGAGGATGAATCGTCGCGCTAAGACCTTTGCAATTCTCAAGATAATGACGGTTGCCGTCAATGTGGGTGCGACCTTTGTACTGGTCGTGAGCTTCAAAATGGGCGTGCGGGGGATTATAATAGCCGGGATTATCTCTTCCGGTATCGCGCTCGTGGCGTTTGTGCCGACGATACTTCGGTGGCTTGCGCCGCTTCGGGACAAAAAGCTATTTCGGGAGATGCTTGCTTTTGGGCTGCCCACGCTGCCATCTGCTTTGTCACTGATGATGCTACAGCTTGCTGACCGTCCGATTATGAAATTACTCGCCGGCGCGGAAACGCTTGGTATGTATAGTGTTAATTACCGGCTTGGCATACCGATGATGTTACTGGTGGCAGTCTTTGACTTCGCGTGGAAACCGTTTTATCTGGGGCATCACGAGGAAGCCGACGCGCCGAAGTTATTTAGCCGGATTCTGACGTATTTTACGCTTATTTGCGCAGGCGTGTTTCTTGTCGTGAGCTTTGGAATGCAGTACATCGTGCAGATGCCGTTCGTGGGTGGGAAATTTATCCATCCTTCGTATTGGAGCGGACTTGGCATTATACCAATCATCATGGGCGGGTATTTTTTCAATGGATTATTTGTGAATTTCGCGGCGGGTTTTCATATTCAAAAGCGCACGAAATTTCTCCCAATGGCGACCGGACTTGCTGCCGTGACGAATGTCGCGCTCAATTTCTTACTTATTCCGCACTATGGTATTTACGGCGGCGCATGGGCGACGTTTGGCGCGTATTTTCTGAGTATGCTCGTACTCTATGCATACTCGCGCAGGATTTATCCGATTGACTATGAGTGGCGGCGGGTGTTGGGAATTATCGCGCTCACGCTTGCGGTGTATGGTGGAGTCGAGTGGGGAATGCCGGATCGTGTGTGGAGTAAGCTGGTCGGAATGGTGGTATTTGTGTTTGTGCTGTGGGTGTTAAAGTTTTTTAATGCCGATGAAGTGCGGGCGTTGAAGCGGGTGCTGCGGAGAGCGTAGTGTTTCGATGGCACGCTGATTTTTTATGATTGTTTATGATTTTCGCAGATTGTCTCTTGTTTTACTATTCTGTTTATGATTGAAGAATGGCACGCTGGTTTTTTATGATTGTTTATGATTTTCGCAGATTGTCTCTTGTTGATTATACTATTGGGTTTATGATTGAAGAATGGCACGCTGATTTTGTATGATTGTTTATGATGGAAGATGATTTTTGTGGTTGAATTGCCAATGACTCATCCTCCTCCTCAATCGCGTTAGCGATGACATATCGGTAGAAATGTGGACGAGTGCGCGAGTAAGTCCCGTAGGGACGGAACCTTATAGAATTGATATATCGTCCCTACAGGACTGTTGGACATATCAGAATCTCGTTTTCTACCAATATATCGTCCCTACTTGACTCTGATACCATACGATTTTTGGCATTTATTACTCTGTACCACATACATTGTCAGAGAACCATTATTAAGATTGAAGATGATTTTTACTGAAGTTGAGATAATTTTGTATGTTGAGGATCAGGCGCGCAGCCGGGACTTGTATGCTGCTCTGCTTGGGCTGGTGCCAACGCTCGATGTGCCGGGAATGACAGAGTTTACACTATCGGACAGGGTGAAGCTTGGGCTCATGCCGAACTCTGGGATCGCAACAATACTCGGAGATATGATGCCGCATCCGAGAAGTGGAACGGGAATTCCGCGGTGCGAACTCTACCTCAGGGTCGCCGATGTTGAGCAGACATATAGCAATGCGCTTTCAGCGGGAGCTCGTTCGGTGAGTGCGCCGGCGAGGCGTTCGTGGGGTGATGTGGTGTGCTATGTGGCTGATTATGATGGACATATCATCGCGTTTGCAAAGGCGTCTGATATTGATTATTTGTGAAGATACCACACGACATTTCAAACGAATTCATTTATTTAAGGAATACTCTATGCCGCAAGAATTACAAATTGAAAAAGTAACGCCCGAAAATTTCGAAACTTTATTCATGCTCATCACAGCGCTAGCTGATTTTGAAAAGCTTGACCCGCCGAATGCGGAGGCGAAGCTGCGTTTGCGAACGCATTGTTTTGCCGATAAACCGAAGTTTGAGTCATATCTTGGCTTTTTGGACGGCCGGGCAGTGGGGTATGTGATAATATTCGAAACGTATTCGAGTTTTTTGGCGAAACCGACGCTGTATTTGGAGGATTTGTTTGTACTGCCGGAGGCGCGCAAGCAGCAGGTGGGATATCGGTTGTTCAAGTTTCTTGTCGATCTCGCTCTTGAGCGCGAATGCGGGCGGATGGAGTGGCAGGTGCTCGACTGGAACATCAATGCAATCGATTTTTACAAACGTTTGGGTGCGAATCACTTAGCAGGGTGGTATCCATATCGTCTGACGGAGGAAGAGATGAGAAGATTGGGGGAGAATACATATAACAACTAGAGGTTATCATGAGAAGAGTATTTATCTTTTTTTTCATCATTGTAGCGATGTATGACACATCACTTGCCCAAAAGAGTGACCGTTCATGTACGGAAAGTGTGAAGATAAACTACGATGAGATATACGAGACCATGAGCTATCCTAAATGGATGTTTGATTTTGATATCAGCGGATATATCACCACGTACGGCGAGGTGGACACCAATGGCTATATGCACGATATCATTGTCGTTGAGTCGTACTGCGACGAATTTAACGATGTGGCTATCAAGGCGTTGAGTACTGTCAAGCATCGTCCGGCTGTACGGAATTGTAAACCTGTTTCTCAGAAGATGGTTGCCAGGGTGTGGATAGCTACAAAACAATTCAGTAAGCTCCCCAAGGTGCAACTCTTACTCAGCAACTACAACGAACTCAAGCCATCGAAAAGCGGATCCGCAATCGGTCGGTTTTATTATCAGCGGGGGATGCAATTCTTTCGAATGGGCGAGGATTCACTTGCACAACTTGATTACTATCAGGCAATTGCTGAGTTGAATGGTGCAGATTTGCCATACTTTGATGAAGCAATTTATGATGAAATGAAGCACCTATTACCTGTAGATACAGAACGTACCGATTCTCTCGAATATAGGGCATGGCTGCTCAATAGATTTTGCCTGTATGCCAAGGCCATAGCATGGTATGATACACTGATTTCTCGAAATCAACATGATCTTTCAGCCGTAGCTCGCTATAGGTTTAATCAAGCAGGCTCTTATGCACAACTCAAGTATTTTGACCTGGCAATCGAAGGATGCCTAAAGTATCTATCGGTACATCCCCAAGATGCAGATGCGCTTGTCAATCTTGGGTGGAACTACTATCTGGCAGGTAACTATGATAGTTGTAGGATATACACCCAAAAAGCACTGGACATCAAACCGGATCAAATGACGGCTCGTTTTAACTATGCACTCGTTCAATTACGGACAGGCAAGGTACAAGAAGCTGTTACTTTATACAAAGAAGCGATTATAACGGCTACGAAAAAAAAGTTTTCCATGGAAGGTTCGATAGAGGATATCTTAGAACTTGTCAACGAGAACATCGAAGTAGAGACCTCGAAAGATTTACTCATTAACTATTTCAATATAAAGGAAAAAGCGTTACGTAAGCTCTTTAGTCGCTTCTAATCTGTTCGCGGTGCCTCCCCCTCCAAACACCAGAACAAACCTCTCTCACCACGCAGGCGTAAATTGGCGTAAAAAATGTGGGAAACATCAAACTAAAAATCTGAACCAAAAGTGAACACTTCGATGAAAAACAATTAAGTTGATTACCAGGTGGGAAGTTCCGATTTTTGTAGTAGATATTTGTCTAACAATTGCCGAAAGAGCGTTTATTTAATGGCTGATCCTCTGCCGCTTGCACGCCAACATGCCTCCCAAGTGAATTCGAACTCCCGACTCTTTGTGCTTGACTTAGCACGCTGCGTCGCCATGATTATGATGATTCAAGGTCATACCCTTGATGCTCTTACCGATCCACAGCTTCTTAATATTCATGAATTTCCGTGGAATATCTGGAACTTTATCCGCGGCCTGACGGCTCCGGTGTTTTTGATCGTTTCCGGCGCTGTCCATGTATTCTCCATCAAGCGAGATACGACCGGCAGAATGAACGAAGCCACGATGATGAAACGCATCAGGTGGGCACTGCTGATCATGAGTGTCGGTTATTTACTTGTCTTTCCGGCTAATAGAATATTTGACCTTCCATATCTTAATTATGAAGCATGGAAGCAGTTTTTCCAGACAAATATTCTGCAGCTGACCGGTGTCGCACTCTTGCTCGTCGTTTGGGCATCGCGCAGCACGCGCTCGGTGAAATCTCTCGGGATCGTATCGGCTGTTGTAACGTTCGCAATATTTGCTCTTACGCCATTTATGCATGCAATTAGTTGGTCGGAGTACATGCCCGAGCCGATATCCAGCTTCCTGAGCTATCAGCATGGTTCGCTCTTCCCAATCTTCCCATTTGCCGGATTCCTCTTTGCCGGCGTGAGCTTCGGCGCCTATCTCAAGTCGATGTCAGCCGAAGAACGTGATGAATTTCTCCTCAAGAAAAGCGCAATCTACGGCGCGGTCCTCCTCGCGATAGCCGGTATAGGGGCAGTCCTCCTGAATCAATTACCGCTGCCGAATCATGATTTTATGATGTCGAATCCTGCGTTCATGTTCATACGCATTGGACTGATTCTCATCATTTTCTCCCTGATGGCTCGCCTGCACCGCCGCTTGCAGGCCTATCGTGAGATATATTCCTTCTTCAGCAAGCATTCGTTTCATGTCTATATCGTGCATCTTCTGCTGATCTACGGCACTCCATGGTTCTCCAGTTTTGGGAGAATTTATGCCAAATCTCAATCTGTCGGCATGAGCTTCTCCGTTGCTGTCGGCGTGATTATCGTTACCCTCAGCTCGATATACCTCAGCGATTATATCCAGAAAAATGTCTATCGCGCATCCGAAATCATGCGCTTCTCCCTCGGCACAATGCTCGTCTATGCATTGCTGCGATAAGTAGGTTGAGCAATTCCGTATTTACGAAGGCGAACATCCCGATGTTCGCCTTTTTTTTGGCATGAATTTTCAGTTTGGTTCGGGTGTTGTGTTCTGTTATATTAACTATTGCACGTATATTGCATTCAATTCTACCAACGCCGGTAGAAGTGTAGTTCGGCAACTATTCATCCGATAACGAGTTTTGTATGTCCCCAAATTCTGACGTAACTCCCGAAAAACCGGTCGATACTCCGGCTCCAGACAATGCTGAAATTGCCGAGTTCCTCCCCGGAGCCGGACAATTTGCCCAAACGAGGGAGGAGTATATCCGGACGCTAGAGGTGGCACTGCAATTGCTCCAACGGGAAGTCGAGAATCTGCGTCAGCAGCGTCGCAGCGCGGAGCAGCCGATGCCGGTATCGGTGTCGAACAAACCCGAGACGACGTACGGGCTGCTCCAGAATGCCACCACCGTCGATGAAGTAATAGAGGAGTTACAAAAACACTTAAAAGAAATTCTTGCAATCCGTGAATGCGGAATATTTACCCTCTCGACCTCGCAGACGCTTCTGCAGGCAGGTACTCAATTCATCGAGGACAATCCGCTCGCACTCATTGTGCGGCATTTGGATGAACAGGGGATTATTACCTGGGCCATCGAACAGCGCGACGCGCGAATTATTCCCAATATCACCGAAAATGCACCGCTTGAGGAGGCGAATATTATCCTTGTGCCGCTCTTCCTCCGCAACGCACCCGTCGGGATATTTGTCGCCGCAAGCAGTAAATCAGCCGAATCCTTCAGCGCAGACGATATTTCGACTCTTCTTGCCGCGACCGAAGCAGCGATGATGGCACTCGATAATATCCGCAGCGCCGAGGAAATTACCCGCATGAATAAACGCCTCGGTCAGCTCAATAAACAAATGCTCCAATCTTCCAAGCTTGCCTCCATCGGCGAGCTCGCCGGTAGCGTGGCGCATGAAGTGAATAATCCGCTCCAAATCCTGCTCGCCCATCTCCAACTCCTGGAGTCCGGCGTGGGGAGTTCGGAACGTCGCATCGAAATCATCAAGCAGCAAGTGTATCGTATCAGCGATATTACGCGGAGATTGCTCGATTTTGCACGCAATGCGCCGTCCGAAACCCAACTTGAACGTGTCGAAGTGAATTTCGTGATTAATGAAGTGCTCTTTTTTATTAATTCGCAGCTAAATCGCGATGGAATTCAAATCTATACAGAATTTGAAGAGCCGTCACCGGCGATATCGGCCACCAAAACGCAGATCGAACAAGTACTCCTGAATCTCATGCTCAACGCACGGGACGCAATGCCCGACGGTGGAACGATTACCATTACGTCATATACTGAAAAGAACCGCGCTTTTATTACTATCGCCGATACGGGGATTGGAATACCGGAAGATAAGATTGCTTCTATCTTCGAACCCTTCTACTCGACCAAGCCGCAGGGGAAGGGAACAGGGCTCGGACTCTCGATCGTAAAGACAATTACGGCGCAGTTCAGAGGTGAAATTCAGGTGTCGTCACAGGACGGCAAAGGCACGACATTCAAATTGGCATTCCCGTTGCTCACATAGTACAAATTCAACGTTGTACTATCGCAGGGACGCGCAATGAAATTATCGTTTTCTTCTTTGATTCTCCTCTTCGTCATGTCTGTATCATCGGCATTTTCTGCGGAAAATTCCATCGAACGGGTGACGATTTCTCCCAAAAGAATCCTGCTGTACTGTTCGCACGCGCCGCTTGGATTCTCCTCTCAATTATCTCCCGACAAACGCCGTATCACCCTCAATTTCCCGAACTATTCAGCCGCCGAAGAAACGCGGATGACCCAAGGCAAAGGGGCAATCGAAGACGTGTATTGCAAGCAGATGGGAAAGAATATTCAGGTAATGATTCAATTAAATGATAAAAAAGGATTTACGGCTGTCAAGCTGCCGTATTCCAATGCCGTGATGATTGATGTTTTCTCCTGGGATTCGCTCTCGAAGTCCGATGATTTGTACCGCACGGCCTTGCTAGGAAGTGAGAAGGAAATTACCCCTGCTGCGTATCAAACGATTGCAAAATCCGCCGATTTGAAATGCAGTGACGCACTCTTTTTTGCCGGTATCAATGCCCTTCAAACCGGTGACCTCGACAAAGCAAGCGCGCGACTCAATTCCGCACTTGAAAACAAATCAACAATACCCGATATCTATGCAGCGCTCGCCCAAATTGCCCGACTAAAACACCAGGACGACAAGGCAAAACGCTTCCAGGATGAGTATGCAGAGAAATCCGGCGTTCGGTCAATACTCGACATCCCTGCACAATATCAGCCGCCAACCGATAGCATGAGCACGAGCGAGCCTGTCTCGCTTGCAATGATTTTAGACGAGCACTCCGCAGCAGACACAGCGAGCACGCCGGTCGTACTGCCGGACTCGACCGTACGAAAATCAAAGGATACGACGCGATTTGCCTCACTATTCGCTCCACCGGATACCAAAACACAACCAACGAAGCCGAATGAATCTGGAATGATTGACCAATGGATGAAAACAGGCGCTATCGCCGGTGTAGGATTCGTGGCAACCGCTGCATTCTATCTGGCATGGCTGTATTTCCGGTGGAGAAAGTCCAAGCTGAAAGCGAGAATTAATCGCACACCGACGATGAAATTCGATGAACTGTTAGCCGAGAAAGCAGACGAACCCAACCGTGCGGCGGTTCAAAAGGCAGCATCGCTGTATAAGCAGGGGTCGATTATCAACCGTGAGATTACCGAAGATGACCGGCAGGAAGTGGAAGAAGAAGTACTTCCCGCTAAAAAACCTGCCTCCGACTTCGCGCATCTTGAAGAACCTCTTCCACGGGAACTGCTTCTCCAATATGCGGATACCGACGACGACGACGATACTGATGACGAGGTAGAGACGCCAAGTCTCGGCGTCTATTTCCCGCCGAATGAAGTCGAGCTTGCCTTGCATTTACAGCAGGAGGGATTGCGTCATAAATCAACCACACTTCGTCAGATAGCCACAAGTGAGATCCCGCATCACGGCTACGAACTCTCGAAGGTAGCCCGTAAATTCGGCGTCGAGCGGAGTTCGCTCGAGGTAAAACGCACGCTCGCTCATCTCGAAACAGACACCCGTGCAATGGAGTCGTTACTTTCAAAATTCTCGGGTATTATCAACAATCAAATGCCGCTGGTGAAAGGGTAGGGATACTCTCGGAAGATACATTTTCCTACGTGCATGATGACGAGATGCGTTGTACACATCATCAGCAGACTAATCCCTTGACTAGTTCATCGGATTCATAAGATAGTTCATCGGATTGATGAACCGGTTTATCGGAGAGGTTAGCAAGTCCATCGTAGCGGTTTACTTGCGCGCCCGAGGCCAGCACTGATGCGTCCGAGGGCAGAACTGAGGTCTCCGAGGGCAGAACTAAGGTCTCCGAGGGCAGAACTGAGGTCTCCGAGGGCAGAACTAAGGTCTCCGAGGGCAGAACTAAGGTCTCCGAGGGCAAAACTAAGGTCTCCGAGGGCAGAACTAAGGTCTCCGAGGGCAAAACTAAGGTCTCCGAGGGCAGAACTAAGGTCTCCGAGGGCTGAACTAAGGTCTCCGAGGGCTGAACTGAGGTCTCCGAGGGCAGAACTAAGGTCTCCGAGGGCAGAACTAAGGTCTCCGAGGGCTAAACTGAGGTCTCCGAGGGCAGAACTAAGGTCTCCGAGGGCAGAACTAAGGTCTCCGAGGGCAGAACTGAGGTCTCCGAGGGCAGAACTACTACCATATCTCATAACGATGATGTTTCACTCAATCATCTACCTTAACCGCTTGCATCTTCTTGCCTAAGAAGTAATTCCTTGATATTTTTGTAGGATTCGTAACGCTGATGATGAGCAGTACGTTTCATAGGTATGTGTTGACGACCAGATGAAACACCTGGTCGGACTGAATACCCTTACTGTCTGAATCAGGATTTTCAGGATTATAGGATTATCAGGATGCTATTTCACTTCAATCCTCTTCATCTTCAAATCCTGTAAATCCAGATTCAGACAAATTCCCTTACTGTCTGAATCAGGATTTTCAGGATTATAGGATTTTCAGGATACTATTGTGAGATGTTTCCGCTCTCATTCTCTATTTCTCTTGAATCCTCTACATCTTCAAATCCTGTAAATCCTGATTCAGACATTTCCCGTCCGGTCAAGGTATCGAATGTACGAGAGCTTTTATACAATGTAGTTGAAATAGGAATTACACAGTTACCCACAGTATAGACGAGCGCGACGCTTCATAGGCAAGTGTTAACGACCAGTTGAATCAACTGGTCGGACTGGAAATTTCTTTATAAATCAGATTGTTAGCCTACCTGAGTAGTTACTAAGAAAGATATAAAATGGCATATATAATGGTGGACATAGAAAGTGATGGACCAATTCCAGGAGACTTTTCCATGATTTCGTTCGGAGCAGTTTTGGTGGATGAACAACTTGACAAAACATTTTATGGAAAACTGAAACCAATTTCCGACAAGTTTGTTGAAGAGGCATTAGCAGTTTCAGGTTATTCAAGGGAAGAGACACTAACTTTTGAAGATCCAAAGACAGTAATGACAAACTTTGCAAATTGGATTAAGGAGACTTGCAAAGACAGACCTATTTTCATCAGCGATAATAACGGTTTTGATTGGATGTTTATCTGTTGGTACTTTCATCATTTCATTGGGGCAAATCCGTTTGGATTTAGTTCACAAAACTTGGGAAGTCTTTATAAAGGAATTGTAAAAGACACTTTTAAATCATTCAAACATTTACGAAAAACCAAACATACGCATAATCCAGTGGACGATGCAAAAGGTAATGCGGAAGCATTGCTGACAATGAACAAAGAGTTTGGACTAATAATTAAATTCTGACTATGGCTACACAGCGAAATAAAAAGACTATCATAAATTTCCAGTCCGACCAGTTGCTACAACTGGTCGTCAACACGTACCGCTGAAACGTCTGCATGATAGAGATAGCCGCTGCTTTGCGTGGTGAAGGTATCGAATTTCAAGTCTGACTAGTTGTAGCAAATGTTCGGACGGGAGGAACGGACGAGCAGTACGCTTCATAGATAAGTATAAACGACCAGTTGTTTAAACTTGTCGGACTGAAACAACAAACATACATCCAACTCTCTATTGTCGATTCTTAAATCAATCATTTATGGCAACTATATACTGCACGCAGAAGCTCAAAGACTATATTCCCTCCAAAATAGTACAGCATGAAGTATCCATGCCTGCAGGTGAAGAATGGAATGCTAATCTTTTCACCATAAACCGAAGTAAGTGTATTGCTTTTATGCATAAAGAAACTGTGTATGTTGTTGTACTGTTTGATGTTACAAAGAAAGATATTCCCACACTCGAACATCGTTTTACCGAAGCGTATATCGCTCAATTATACTCTGATAATATTCTGAAAAAAGAACAGGAACCTGCTGTCAGAGAACAACTGGGGGCGATCACCTTCAGACCTACCGATAACGACCGCAGTACATTGGGTTCGCTGAAAGATACGTTATATAGAATCACGTTTTACGATGACGGCGAGCCGGATTTCATCGAAAGAGTGAAACAGTATGTAGCTACATCAACAAACAGAACTCCAATGGGTTCAAAAAAATATAAATCTGCAGTTACATTGATGCAGGACAAACTCAATCATTTGCTGTCAAATGATGCACAAGCATAGTAGGCAGTTGGCATGTGAAATCAAATAACCATATTCCAGTCCGACCAGTTGCTTAGGGTCGTACAGCGTTAAATTAAATATACACTATAGGTTGTTTTTCTGTAACTATCTGAAAACAAATAAAATTTTAAATGAAGTGCAGAATGTGCATTATAACTATTTAAAGCACGATTCTATACAACTGGTCGTCAACACATACCGCTGAAACGTACTGCATGATAGTAATAACCGCTGCTTTGCAGGGTGAAGATATCGAATGTACGAGAGCTTTTATACAATGTAGTTGATAGTTGTAGTTAGCATTTACCGGCAGTACAGGCGAGCATGACCTTATGTCTGAACTGTGATGTATATGATTGTTGTGATTAGTATGATGATGTTCAGTCCGACCAGTTGCTACAACTGGTCGGACTGGAATCCTGATTCAGACAAATTCCCTTACTGTCTGAATCAGGATTATCAGGATTATAGGATTATCAGGATGCTATTGTGAGATGTTTCCGCTCTCATTCTCTATTTCTCTTGAATCCTCTTCATCTTTAAATCCTGTAAATCCTGATTCAGACAAATTCCCTTACTGTCTGAATCAGGATTATCAGGATTATAGGATTTTCAGGATTGTAGGATTTTCAGGATTGTAGGATTTTCAGGATTGTAGGATTATCAGGATACTATTGTGAGATGTTTCCGCTCTCATTCTCTATTTCTCTTGAATCCTCTACATCTTCAAATCCTGTAAATCCTGATTCAGACATTTCCCGTCCGCTCAAGGTATCGAATGTACGAGAGCTTTTATACAATGTAGTTGAAATAGAAATTACACACTTACACACAGTACAGACGAGCGCGACGCTTCATAGGCAAGTGTTAACGACCAGTTGTAGCAACTGGTCGGACTGGAAATACCCGATGGCTGATTATATCCCATCATCCAACTAATTACAATGATTACAACCACTCTCAGCACAATAGACCTCATGGAGCTAGCCGGACTCTATTCGGATGCCGGCTGGGGGGAATTCTACGGCAACGAACATATTCTCAAAGAACGATTCGAGAATTCCACGTTTTCGGCATTTTCTACGCACGATGAAAAGGTTGTAGGATGTATTCGCGTGCTGAGTGATAGGGTGAGCATTACCTGGATAGCCGAGATACTTGTAGCAAAGGAATATCAACGTCAAGGAATCGGCAGGGAATTAGTCGCGTGCACGCTCAAAGAGTTTCAGCACACGGATATTTATCTCGAAACATTCGGCAACGCTGCAGGATTCTTCGAAAAATGCGGACTGAGCGTGCGACCGGCAATGGTAGTATGTAGTAAAAAACATTGTTAAATAATCAATGCAAAGGAAGATCAATGAACCCATGGATAGCAAACGATACAACACTACGCGGAGAGACTGTCGAACTCCGCCCTCTGGCCCTCGAACATTTTGAAGAACTCATTGAGCGGTCAAAAGACGATCGTATTTGGGAATTCTATATTCTCAACGGCGCCGATACCACGCGCTATCGTGGTACTCTTGAGGCAGCACTCGAGCAACGGGATAAGGGAAATCAGTTTCCGTTTGTGATATACCACAAACAAACGCAGAAGTTGATCGGCAGTACACGTTTCATGGATATGAATCACGAACATCGAAAGCTTGAGATAGGTTGGACGTGGCTTCATCCGGAGTTCTGGGCAACGGAAGTAAATTTTGAATGTAAATTACTGCTGCTTCGCTACTGCTTCGACGTTCTCCATACAGTCCGCGTCGCCTTCAAAACCGACGAGACCAATAAGCGATCGCAAAAGGCAATTACCAAAATCGGCGGAGTCTATGAAGGAATTCTCCGACATGATTTGCTGCGTGATAATGGCACCTATCGCAACTCAATGATTTACAGTATCCTCGATACCGAATGGGAAAAGGTACAGCCGATGCTTACTAAACTCTACTCCGATAAAAAAGGACAATAAGGGTGCGATTCCAGTCCGACCAGTTGCTACAACTGGTCGGACTGGAATCCTGATTCAGACAAATACCCTTACTGTCTGAATCAGGATTTTCAGGATTGTAGGATTATCAGGATACTATTGTGAGATGTTTCCGCTCTCATTCTCTATTTCTCTTGAATCCTCTTCATCTTTAAATCCTGTAAATCCAGATTCAGACAAATTCCCTTACTGTCTGAATCAGGATTATCAGGATTATAGGATTATCAGGATTATAGGATTATCAGGATACTATTGAGAGATGTTTCCGCTCTCATTCTCTATTTCTCTTGAATCCTCTTCATCTTTAAATCCTGTAAATCCAGATTCAGACAAATACCCTTACTGTCTGAATCAGGATTATCAGGATTATAGGATTATCAGGATTGTATGATTTTCAGGATTGTAGGATTTTCAGGATTGTAGGATTTTCAGGATTGTAGGATTATCAGGATACTATTGTGAGATGTTTCCGCTCTCATTCTCTATTTCTCTTGAATCCTCTTCATCATCAAATCCTGTAAATCCTGATTCAGACATTTCCCGTCCGCTCAAGGTATCGAACGTACGAGAGCTTTTATACAATGTAGTTGAAATAGAAATTACACACTTACACACAGTACAGACGAGCGCGACGCTTCATAGGTATGTGTTAACGACCAGTTGTAGAAACTGGTCGGACTGGAATCATTTTGGAACTATATACTATAATTCGATTTTTACTAACATCAATATTATTATGATGATTAATTCTAAAAGAACATTCACGACTGTTTTCAGAATATGCATGTTTAGTATTTTGTTCATTAGTTGCCAAGCCGAGAAGAATGGCGCAAATCACCAAGATTCCGCTCCATCATATAATATCATAGTTGATAGATTAGATGATTCCGCGGATCCTCAAAATATGATGTTTGAAGGATATTTAGATATCGGAGGCGGTACACGTAAGAAAATCATGCAATTGCGTATTCAGTCGGGAAAAGTAAAGTCTTTTACTTTTGCAGGCGATACGCTGAATAAAAAATACGGTTATATCCAATTTGAAGCAATAAAAGGAGCTGTTGAGGACATTTTTTATTCCTATGATGATCCTACCAACTGGTACTATATGCGATTATACCCCAATGGTATAAAGCAATCTATTATAAATGTAAAAAAGAACAAGGGGCTCGATTCTCTTGTCGCCGAATATGATAAAGAAGGGAAAGCATGGAATATGAGTAAATTACAAAATGGTAATGGGTTTTATCGTACCTGGCATGACTACACAGGCCAATATGATACCACCTTCGTGTCAAAAGGAAGAATAGTTGGAAAGTAAACGTAAAAGTAGTGCTAGTCCGGACTGTACCCCATAACTGACTTTTAACACTTGTTACTGAATCAAACTGCGCATCCGCACCGAGTGTAAGCATCACCAAAACAAACGTTCGACCTCTCTGAGGTCGTGATTTCTAGGGGCTACACCTTTCTACAAATATTCGACCTCTCTGAGGTCTAAGATTACTGTTCTATTGGTTGTTTCAACTGGTCGTCAACACATACCGCTGAAACGTAATGCATGATAGTAATAGCCGCTGCTTTGGGAGAAGGTATCGAATGTACGAGAGCTTTTATACAATGTAGTTGATAGTTGTAGTTAACACTTACCGGCAGTACAGACGAGCGTGACCTTATGTCTGAACTGTGATGTATGTGATTATTGTGATTAGTATGATGATGTTCAGTCCGACCAGCTGCTACAACTGGTCGGACTGGAATCCTGATTCAGACAAATTCCCTTACTGTCTGAATCAGGATTTTCAGGATTGTAGGATTATCAGGATACTATTGTGAGATGTTTCCGCTCTCTTTCTCTATTTCTCTTGAATCCTCTACATCTTCAAATCCTGTAAATCCTGATTCAGACATTTCCCGTCCGCTCAAGGTATCGAATGTACGAGAGCTTTTATACAATGTAGTTGATAGTTGTAGTTAACACTTACCGGCAGTACAGACGAACGTGACCTTATGTCTGAACTGTGATGTATGTGATTGTTGTGATTAGTAAGATGATGTTCAGTCCGTCCCGTTGAAACAACTGGTCGGACTGAAAAAACTGCGACAGAACCGGAGAAAAAATGAAAAAGAACGTATCTACCGTACATATCATCCTAATGCCTTTCTTGTTTATAGGACTATTCATCCTGATATACTCAACAGTTGTATCTGCTGAACATACTACTCTTGAAAAGAAAACAGGTACATGCCGTATAGTTTATTTAAAAAAATATGACTGCACACCATATCAACCCAGCGTACAATCTGCTAAGTCACAGAGTTTATTCCCTATGTTTCATCCTCCTTCAGCAGTAGCATACATACCCAATCAAGGTATTGTAGTAGCATCCTCGGACTCTCTATTAGAAAGTGCTCTCTCCATAATTTCTCTTAACGGTACAGTTCTACGATCAGCAAAAAACCCTTGGGGATTTCCTACTCACCTTTATTATAATGAAAGAAGAAAGCGAATTTATTTTTGGCAAGCACCTTATCCTAGTTATCCATTTCAGCCGTTAGCTTATGCACTGGATACAAATTTAAGGGTGATAGATAGCTTCAATGTGAAAAGTTTTCCTGATTGGTTCATCAAAGTTGGGATGATACAATCCAATCGCAAGGTAGAAGTTGACCGTATCCTCAAAAAAATACGAACAATAGCAGAAAAAAATCTCGATTATTACACCGTAGAAGATATTTGGCGTCTTGTATCATTTATTGGTAAGAGGTATATATTTTTCAATAGGGAACCCGGGTATAAGGATATATGTGGCTATGATCTCTTAAAGAAATCTGGTTTCAATTTTGACCTGCGGATAGAATGTAGTAAGGAAGATAGTTTAACGCTGAATTCGGAGACTTGTATTCCAGAACGACGAACAAAAGTATTCAGTGATATTAACCTTTACAGAGGCTTATCAGGCGTCGAAATTAGCGATAAAGAGCTTGTGATTGCATGGTTTCATCCCTTTATTTTAACTGATTGTTTTCAGTATATTTTGTTGGATGGAGAATGAATTTTTCTGACCGGTCGAACCGGCACGATTATTATCAGGTTCGCTCAGGGAGAAATATCCAATCTGACTATGACAGTACCCATTCTTCTCTGCGACCTTTGCGCAACCTCTGCGTGCTTTGCGTTAAAAATAGTGGTAGCTGATGAAGATTCCCGACCGACCAGTTGAAAGAACTGGTCGGACTGAATCCATTGTAGGGGCAAACCCTTGCGGTTGCCCCATGTCCTGCACGACAGCGCGCGATGGAAATCGATTCGTTTTAATGGTATATAAAGAGGGCAACCGCAAGGGATTGCCCCTACGCTGGTGAATCAAACTATGATTGCTACACTTATACATTGAATAATAATTCCAGTTTTATAATCAAATCCCTCAATAACCCTATGAAAATAAAAGCAATACTAACCGGTGCCACGGGCATGGTAGGCGAAGGCGTGCTCCATGAATGTTTACATCATCCCGATTGCGAAAGCGTGCTCGTGCTTGGCAGAAAGCCATGCGGTATCACGCATCCGAAGCTGCGAGAGATTATCCATGCGAACTTTCTCGATCTTTCACCGATAGCAGATAAATTGAGCGGGTATAATGCCTGTTTTTTCTGTCTCGGCGTGTCGTCGATTGGTATGACGGAAGAGGAATATGTTAAGCTCACCTATACTCTTACCATGAATGTCGCCCGCACGCTGAGCGAACGTAATCCTGAGATGACATTTGGATATATTTCCGGCGCAAGTACCGACAGCACCGAAAAAGGGAAGTCAATGTGGGCGCGCGTCAAAGGCAAGACCGAGAATGACTTAATGAAATTACCCTTTAAAAAGGTCTATAATTTCCGTCCCGGATACATGCACCCCACACCCGGACTCCGCAATACGCTCTCGTACTATAAATACATCACCTGGCTCTACCCATTGCTCAAGCTCATTGCACCGAATCAAGTGTCCACCCTCAAAGATTTAGGTCTCGCCATGATACATTCAGTGACGAAAGGATATAATAAGCAAATTCTTGAAGTGAAGGATATAAAGGCACTTGCGAAGGAGTGAGGTGGGAGGTGAAGGAGATATTCTGTTCGACCAGAAGAAAACTACTGGACAGACTGATACAACGAGAAACACAGTACCCAATCCCAGCGGGATTGAACGTTTATAGCAAGTTGCACCTTAGCAGCGATAAACACTAACCCAATCCCAGCGGGACTGAATGTTTGTAGCACGTTGTATATCAAAGAAGGTACGACCCCAGCGGGGTCGTATGTTTACGTTGAGATGCTTACACAGTGTACGGGCGAGTAGGGCGTTTCATCGGTAGGTCTTTACGACAGGTTGGGAACAACTGGTTGGTCTGAAATTTAATATTTAAAGGATAAAAAATAATGATTGATGAAATTATCAATAAGTACGAAAAATTTCCTGATGGTTCAATATCAGAGTTTAGTTATAAATTTGATTATAATAACCTTAAACGAGAGATTAATTTAATTGTACATTGTATGGATTTTCAAAACAACTGTGAGTGGAATGTTATAAAATTAATATTTATGGATGTTATTCATTTTCAATTTGTAGAAATTGAAAACTCTTGCAGTACTGAGATAAACTCTGCTCTACTGAAAAAGGAAAATGGCGTTATAACAGTTGATTTCTTTCCGCTAATTTATTTCGAAGAACTAAAAGAAAATGATAAATCTGACTTTATGATAAAATGTAAAGAATTAAAATATGAGTTAATAAGTAAATATACAGTATAGAGTTAGAAATATATTTCCAGTCCGACCAGTGCTACAACTGGTCGGACTGGAATTTCCCCTAACTGCCTGAAGTAAGATTCGTAGGATTATACGATACTAACTGTCTGAATCAAGATTATCAGGATTGTAGGATTTTCAGGATACTATTGTGATATGTTTCCGCTCTCATTCTCTATTTCTCTTGAATCCTCTTCATCTTCAAATCCTGTAAATCCTGATTCAGACATTTCCCGTCCAACCAGTTACTACAACTGGTCGTCAACACTCGCCGCTGAAACGTTTGCCTGATAGTGATAATCGCTGTTTTGCGGGGTGAAGTATCCAGTTCTGTTGGTATTTCCAACCGACCTGACGGGAAAGTGTTCAAAATGCGTTAACTGCTAATTATACCAATAATAATCCAAAGTAATTCTATGGAAATGATCAACAAAAATGGGTCTGTGATTAAAAAGTATGATTCACATAAGTTTCAACCATACCTTTTCCTATTTATCATAATAATCCTTTTGGATATTTGGATACCATGGAGGGGATTTCAGGACTTTCAATTTGCTTCAACGTGCAGGAATACAAATGCAACTGTTCGTAGAGTAGAAAAAGATGGTAAATCGAGTAAGATTTTTGTTGAATATAATGATTATACCACAGGATTGCCAACCGAGGGTGTAATTCAAAATGAAGAATTAATATATTCTCGATCTTTGATTCCGAGACAAGAAATTGAAATTTTGTATGTTTCTGGAATGTATCAAGTTTATTCGCCAGAAGTTAAACATCCGAGCTATAAGAGTGTTTACTTGTATGCTATTTGTGAATTGTTTGCATTATGGTTCACGTTCTATTGTTATCGAGCTTTAAAATATTTAATAGCTAATAGAAAAAAATAGAGTCTCAACAATTACCAGTCTGCTCAGTTGCTCAACTGGTCGTCAACTCTTGCCGCTGAAACGCCTGCCTGATAGTGATTATCGCTGCTCTACAGGGTGAAGTATCCTCTCCTGTTAGTAGTTCCAACCACCCATCCACACTTGCCGCTCAAACATCCTGTATGAATACATCACCCACTGCTTGAGAGTGTACAGCTATCGCATACTGCTGAGATTTTGTAAATTGTAGGTGGTAGAGGAAGTAACGACGTATCCGAGGTACGGATGAGCGGGGTGTTTCATTGGTATGTGTTGGTGGGCGGTTGTAACAATCGACCGGAAGGGAAATAACTGGAAATCTGTCAAAATTTAAATAAAATTGTACTGCGTTATGAATATTAAGTATCTCGTTCTAATATCGATAGTTATTACAATGACTATCTCATGTTTAGCCCAAAATGCTGCAAAAAAAGAGCATGCCAAATACAACTCTTTTATGAAGGAAGAAGTCCTTGTCCTCGATATTATCGAGATTAATGATCCTGTATTAGTTAAATTTCGTGAGGCTAATCCTCCACAATTAAAGAAGAATCATGTTAATTCTTTGCTTGTTTCAAAAAAGTATTTAGAGTCTATACCGAACGACACATCATTCAGTTTTAAAGATTTTTTATGTTCAAGAGATGGAGCTGTTTTTTTTCATCCAATTACATTTAGAAGTTTAATACTTTCTTACCCAACATTCATATCTCCACACCTATTACAAGATTCAAGCTACAAAGATTTTTTATTAAATGAAACAAATTCATGGAATCCAGTTTATGTTAAATATGACAGCACTAAATTTGAACCAAAAGAAAAAACTAACGGTTGGGAGTTAGTGGAGATAATACCCCGTAAATTTATATTGTGTTTAATTAAGGGAAGAATATTATATCGACAATCTTCTAGCGAGGAGATACGTATCGAAAATATGGATAATACTTATTTTAAACTATTGTTTCCTCTTGTCTCTGCTAAACGCCCCTAAATTTCCAGTCTGCTCATTTGCTCAACTGGTCGTAAACACATACCGCTGAAACGCCTGCCTGATCGTGATAACCGCTGCTCTACAGGGTGAAGTATCCTCTCCTGTTAGTAGTTCCAACCACCCTCCCACACTTGCCGCTAAAACATCCTGTATGAATACATCATCCACTGCTTGATACTGTACAGCTATCGCATACTGCTGAGATTTTGTAAATTATAGTTGGAATAGGAAGTAACGTCGTATCCGAGGCTCGGATGAGCGGGGTGTTTCATATAGGTATGTGTTGGTGGGCGGTTGTAACTAGCGACAGGAAGGGAAGAAAGCTAGTTTCCAGAACACGAAAACCTACGTAGAGACGCAAAATATTGCGTCTCTACACCGTGCGCACTATCTCGTCTGTTTGGTAGGTAACACCCGACCGGACTGGATCACGAAAACCTACGTAGAGACGCAAAATTTTGCGTCTCTACACCGTGTGTACTATCCCGTCCGTTCGGTTGGAAACACCCGACCGGACGGGAATACGAAAACCTATATAGAGACGCAAAATATTGCGTCTCCTATGTGTTTGTACCCCAAGAAATACAAGATACCATTCAGTGCAAAATTACTATTATGGTTGCACGTGGGTATCGAAGACACCCCCCCGGCTCCATGCGTGCACTGTTCGCCTGCAATCCTCCCGCTGATTGTCCGGCAAGGGAAAATTCGTTAAGTTGCGGCGAATATTGTGTTCCACTTTACAGCTATCCTCATGCCTACCCTTCTTCTCACCGGCGCTGCCGGGAATCTTGGTGCAATTGTCACGGACTATTTTCTTACTCAGGGCTGGCATGTCCATGCTGCCTGTATGAGTGACGGGGAAGCGTCCCGCCTGCCGGCGCATGACCGTCTGTCGTATTCAATAGGGAATCTTTCCAAGGAACAAGAGGTGGAAGTGCTCTTTGCCGAGGCAGGAGAGATACATGCCGTTGTGCATTTGGTCGGTGGAATTTCTCCCGGAGCACTGCTAGCCGACACGAGTATTGATGTCTTTGAATCAATGATGGCGCTCAATACACGCACGACGTTTCTCGTGCTCCGGCAGGCATTACGTACGTTGCCTGAGGGAGGAGCAATTGTTACGATCGGCGCCAAAGCTGCGATTCATCCTGAGGTGAACAAATCATGCTATGCAGCAGCCAAGGCCGCGGCAATTGCACTCACTCTGACGGCTGCCGAAGAGGGGAAGAGTCGGGGAGTGCGGGCAAATGTGATAGTACCGGGGATTATTCTCACCAAAGCAAATCTCGAATGGGCGGAAAACGGGGAAGAAAAGGCATGGACCCCGCCGGAGGAAATTGCTGCTGCGGTCTTTGGGCTGTGTTCGGAAAGCAGCAGGGGAATCAGCGGCGCCGTCCTTCCGATGTACGGGAAGCTTCCGTCGTGATTGCCTGTGTCACCACTTTCTCTTCTCTCCTAAATTTTTATGCTTCACGAGTGCGGAGGAATCCGTAATTTTGCAGGAAAATTAACCGAAAAATGTAATTTTTATCCCGCAAATTAACAGCTTATTTCAACTTTTAGGTGTAGTATGGAATTATTTACCTCCCGATTAATGGAAATGTTGCCTCAGCTCCGTGCTGACCGTGCAGCATTGATGAAAGAACATGGCGACCAGCAAATTGCCACCGTAGCGATTGAACAAGTACTTGGCGGTATGCGCGCCGTACCCGCGTTAGTTTGTGATACTTCATCCGTCTCCGCTGATGAAGGTCTCCGTATCCGCAATATTCCCATCCTCGAGCTGACGGATGCCACTCCCGAAGATATCTTCTTTCTCCTTTGTACAGGTTCCAAGCCCAATGATGCCGAACGTGAAGAAATCAAAAACGCGTTTGCCAGAAAAGCGGCTGTGCCTGCCTATGTCTGGGATGTGCTGAAAGCAATGCCGAAAGATACGCATCCGATGGTGATGTTAAGCGTTGGAATTATGTCACTTGAGCGCGAATCTACGTACCGTAAAGTCTATGAAGAAGGCGGTTCGAAAGACGCTCTCTGGCAGGCAACTGTCGAGGATTCTATTACACTCCTTAGCGGTGTATCGACCATTGCAGCCGGCATTTACCGCATTCGCTTTGATAAAGGTGACTTAATTGCTCCGCAGGAAGGTCTCGACTGGAGTGCGAATTTCGCACACATGCTCGGAATCTCGGATGACGCAAGCTTCCGTGATTTGATCCGCCTCTACCTCGTGCTTCACAGCGATCACGAAGGTGGAAACGTGAGCGCGATGACGTCACACGTCGTCAGCTCGGCGCTTTCTGATGTATTCTACTCGGTTAGTGCAGGGTTAAATGGTCTTGCAGGCCCGCTCCATGGTCTTGCCAATCAAGAATGTTTACGCTTTATTCTTGACTTGAAGAATGAATTCAACGGCGTTCCGACCGATGAGCAGCTCCGCGATTTTACGTGGAAACGTCTCAGCAGCGGTCAGGTGATTCCGGGGTATGGTCATGCTGTGTTACGCGTTACCGATCCACGCTTTACGGCGTTTTATCAGTTCGCTGAGCAGCATAATTTGGTTGATGACAACATCGCCATCATGCAAAAGCTCTTCAAAATCGTACCCGAAGTGCTGAAAGAACAAGGCAAAGCGAAGAATCCATGGCCAAATGTGGATGCTGCGTCAGGTTCGCTGCTCTATTATTATGGCCTTCAGGAGTTTGAATTCTACACGGTGATGTTCGGTGTGTCCCGCGCGATGGGTATCTGCTCGCAGATCGTCTTCCACCGCCTGTTCGGTTCGCCGATTGTCCGTCCAAAGTCCATGACATTAAACGAACTCAAGAAGCTTGCCGGTATCTGATTCACGCATCGTGAACCGTAAAAATAAAGAAGCTCCATATTGTTGTATGGAGCTTCTTTTTATCAGAAGAGATGTGAATCCTACATTTCAATTCCAAGCTGGTACGATTGAATAAAACGTGGATGTTGTGAACCCTACTGGACTCGAACCAGTGACCTTTACGATGTCAACGTAACGCTCTAACCAACTGAGCTAAGGATTCAAAGTTGAAATTTGCCGCACATCAAATGAAGTGTTTCAAATTTCGGAGCGCGAAAATAAGGCGAATCTCGCCAACAAACAAATAGAATTCTTTACGAGTCGGGAAAAAAGTGTGAAACCGGTGAACTCAACATTCATGCAAATCCCGACAAATCAGACTTCTACCCTCGATTCAGAATCATAATAGTATTGTTTCATTATTTTTCAAATTATATGGTTATTTGGTTAATACTTGGCTTGGGCGCATTGTCGCTGCTGGTGGCATTTATGTACTCGCGGATGGTTAGCTCGATTTCGATTGAAAAAGGAGCAGAGTCGCCGCAAGAAGTAGCAAAGCTTACGCAAATTTCAAGTGCGATTGCTGAAGGTGCGATGGCATTCTTGAAACGTGAGTATCGTATTCTCGCATTATTCATGGTGCTGTTTGCAATTATCATTGCTCTTACGGTCAATGATCCGCATTCAACGGTACCGATGGGTATGTATTCTGCTATTAGCTTTTTAATTGGTGCAGGTACATCGGTCGCTGCCGGCTATATCGGGATGAAAATTGCAACAAAAGGCAATGTACGCACAGCAGCCGCTGCACGGATCTCGCTTGCCGAGTCATTTGGCGTGGCGTTTAAGTCCGGAGTGGTGATGGGCTTTGGCCTTACGGGACTTGCTATTGTCGGCCTGATGCTTGTGTATATGGGACTCGACTCGATGCTCCCCGGTATTGAAAAACCAATTTTAATGGAAATCCTTTCGGGATTCGCCCTTGGAGGTTCGTCTGTAGCACTCTTCGGTCGTGTGGGCGGCGGTATTTATACCAAAGCAGCTGACGTGGGTGCTGACCTTGTGGGGAAAGTCGAAGCCGGAATTCCGGAAGATGATCCACGTAACCCTGCCGTTATCGCTGATAACGTGGGTGATAATGTGGGCGATATCGCCGGTATGGGCGCCGATTTGTTCGGTTCAGTTGCTGAAAGTACCTGCGCTGCGATGGTGATCGGCGCTTCTGCATTCGCCTTGCTTCCCGAGGGGAATATTCGCTTATCTGCTTTGCTTTTCCCGCTCTTAGTCAGTGGTGTGGGCATTGTGGCGAGCTTGATTTCGCTCTTCTTTATCAAGCCGAAAACAGAAGACAAAGTCGAAGGCGCGCTCAAGACGGCATTGGTTTTATCGACAATATTAATGCTTGTCGGCTTGTATTATCCAACAATGGAAATGATCCCTGCGACCTTTATGATTGGTACAAAAATGTTTACCAACACGGGTGTATTTATCTGTCTTGCTGCGGGATTAATCTCCGGCTTGCTCATCGGTCTTGTCACCGAATACTTCACGTCTCACCGTTTCAAACCGGTTCGTGAGGTAGCAGATGCATCGAAAACAGGTGCTGCAACGAATATTATTTACGGTTTATCTCTCGGATACAACAGTTCGGTTATTCCAATGCTTTTAATGGCGGTTACCGTTGTTCTTGGATTTAGCTATGCCGGTATGTACGGTATCGCGATGGCGGCTATTGGTATGCTTGGTACGATTGCCGTGGGTCTTACGATCGACGCGTATGGTCCGGTATCGGACAATGCCGGTGGTATCGCGGAAATGGCCGGTATGGGTAAAGATATCCGTAAACGTACAGACGCGCTTGATGCAGCGGGGAACACAACAGCGGCAATTGGTAAGGGCTTCGCGATTGGTTCTGCAGCGCTGACATCACTTGCATTGACCGCAGCATTCCTCACCCGCGCTAATTTACCGGAAATCAATATGTTGAATCCGGAAGTGATGGCGGGACTCTTCGTCGGTGCTTCGCTCCCATTTGCTTTCTCGGCGATGACGATGCGTTCGGTAGGTAAAGCGGCATTTGACATGATCGAAGAAGTTCGTCGTCAATTCCGCACGATCCCCGGTATTTTAGAAGGCACCGGACGTCCGGATTACGCAACATGCGTGGATATTTCGACGAAAGCATCTCTCCGTGAAATGATTGCTCCCGGTATTCTCGTGATTGGTTCACCGCTTGTCGTGGGCTTCTTATTCGGCGTACAAATGCTCGCAGGATTGCTCATCGGCGCTCTTATCGTTGGCGTGATGCTCGCGATATCGATGGCGAATTCCGGTGGCGCATGGGATAATGCAAAGAAATACATCGAAACAGGTCAGCTTGGCGGCAAAGGGTCAGACACCCACAAAGCAGCAGTCGTCGGTGACACGGTCGGCGATCCATTCAAAGATACATCCGGACCTGCTTTGAATATCCTCATTAAGCTCATGGCGATTATCTCACTGGTATTTGTGCCATTCTTCATGAATAATGGCGGTTGGTTGCTGAAGTTCTTTAAGTAATCGACCTGATGGTAGATAAAAAGCCCTGTTCGCACAAGTGAACAGGGCTTTTTTTGTTTCCCCTGACCTCTGTAGAGACGTTGCATGCAACGTCTCTACGCCTGCATGGAATATAATTCGTGGATAATATTTCATCGTAATCTCCTGTAGAGACGTTGCATGCAACGTCTCTACTAAGAATCACTTCTTCACAAACGACCCGTAATATACTTTGCTACCTTGCCGTATTCTCACCCAATACATACCGCTTGACAGATGCTCGATGTTGATTCTGCTAGTATTCGCTTGCAGCACTCTTACGCCTATTGCACTAAAGATTTCCATATCAAAAGGACTCGGATGTGGCAATGTGAACTGTAGTTCATCGTTCACCGGATTTGGCGAAAGCAGGATGTGCCCAGATAATGCTTTTTCATCCACACCACTTGGATTCGTCACCTGAATGGTACAGATTGCTTTGAATCCGCCATCAATTGTGGTGGCGGCGATGTCAACCTTCCCGGCGCTGAGCGCTTTGACCATGCCATTGGAGGAAACGGTTGCAATGGTTGTAGTTGCACTCGACCATGTGACGGATTTGTTGCTTGCATTTTGCGGTAGAATGGTGGCTGTCAGTTGGAGTGAATCTCCTGTTCTCATCGATGCGGTGTTTGTAGTGAGAGTTATCGACTGTACGGCTACAATAGGATTGGTTACGAGCACGAAGCACTTCGCTTTAAAATTTCCATCAACCGTCGTCACGGTGATTTCCGCAGTTCCTGCGCTGAGCGCTTTCACTACTCCTGCGTTCGACACGCTTGCTATGCTTGGTTGTGAGGTGTTCCATTGTAACGATTTATTCGTTGCATTTTGTGGTGCCACCGTCGCAACTAACGGGAGTGAATCGCCGACATTCATCGTGGCATTGGTCATATTCAAACCTACCGACACAACATTGATGATCGATTGCACCGAACCGGTTTCGATCGCGCCGATACAGCGCTGCTGCCGAAATGGATTCCCAAAGTAATCGAGCATTGGTGCCTGCACCGCCATGCCTGCGCCTAAGGCCGGACTCTTATCGCTGAGGTTGAAGTCGGCACCCGCGATATCTTTCAAGAGTGGATTGGCAATTATAGAATTGATAAACTGCACGCCCTTGATTTCTTCGGCATCATAATCGCCGCCGTTCGGGTTGGGTCCTGTCCACGTTGGTTTACTGGCAGAATAGAAGAGATTGTTTTGGAATACAATTGATGGAAAATCGATATTCTTCGCGCCGCTTGTACCATTGAAATAGATCGTTTTATCGAGGTAGAATAGATTATTGGTGAGTTTATTATTCTTGTTTTCATATTCTGCTTCGTCCGACAGCAACCGCATCACAAACGTCGCCGGCGCAACGATTGTATTATTCGTAATCTCGGAATTTATTGCTAATCCTATTGAAAATGGCGTTTTACCGCCGACGAAGATATTGGAAAAGATTTTGATATCCTTGGCATGCCAGTCTTTTGCATCCGGACAGTAGAATTCCTTGCCTCCCGACTCGCCAATCTTGAGGGCGCTATCGTCGAGTCCGGTGTTTTTGAAATAATTGCCATAGACGACCACGTTCATTGTGCCGAGTTTGAACTGTATCCCTTTGGTCTTAATATTTTCAAAATAACAATTCCGTATCACACCGTTTCTGCTTTCGTTGAGGGCGATTCCGGCAAAACCGCTCGTATTATTCACAAACCTGCAATTACTCACTTCAAAGTCGGAAACACCACCTAATTTAAAGGTATTACCTCCGGCGACATCCAAGAAAGAACAGCTATCGATTATGATATGATTCGACAGCTTTGTGCAGTCTCCGGCATGGTCGAAATGGAGAAGGGTATTGTTGTATTTGGCATTGGTTTTAAAGACTAACTTTTCGATGCGGATATACTCCGAACTCGTAAACTGCCAGCCGCCATTAATCTCCACCGTTTCATTCGGCGCTTTGGTGATGGTAATCCACTTGTCGGGAGTGCCTTTAAGTCCGAGATAATATTGGTAGGTATCGTAGGTGCCGCTATGAACAAACACCGAATCCCCCGGCTTAAGCGTAGGACAAGCAGCTTCGATAGTCGGGAAATCGCGTCCGGCACCAATGTGGATATTCCCGGCAAACGTATGGCAGTGAGCCAGTGCTATAACAAGTAGAATACGGAACAGTTTATTCATGGTTAGTCCTGGGAGAATTGACAATACACTTTATTTTTTGTCCGGTCGGTTGCTACAACCGACTGAACAACGATTTGAACAAAATTATGAAAAAATCGAACGGCCAATCATCAGCAATCCGATATTTCTGTTGATTGTTGAATAAAAGTCTTGTTGGGGTGGAAAAGATACAGGGGACGGTGTGATTGTAATTGTCTGAACTATGATTTGTGTGATTTGTGTGATTGCTGTGATTCAGAAGATTTCCTGTTTGGTTGGTTTCTACAACTTCTTGTACAGAAAGGACCTCAGCGAGGTCGAATGTTTGTAGAAACGGATGACCAAAAAATGGACGACCTCAGCGAGGTCGAATGTTTATAGAAACGGATAACCAAAAAATGCACGACCTCAGCGAGGTCGAATGTTTATAGAAACGGATGACCAAAAAAATCCACGACCTCAGCGAGGTCGAATGTTTGTAGAAACGGATAACCAAAGAATGCACGACCTCAGCGAGGTCGAATGTTTGTAGAAATGGATGACCAAAAAATGCACGACCTCAGCGAGGTCGAATGTTTATAGAAACGGATAACCAAAAGAATGCACGACCTCAGCGAGGTCGAATGTTTGTAGAAAGAGTGGTTAGTATCGAAGGTTGGTTCGACGAGCCTATCCTTGTAATTTCCGACCTGAAGAACTATCTAATCGGGTTCGAAAAGATACTCATCCATATGTTCTCCGCAATAGCTAAAATCCATATCAAAATGTAATCTAACTTTGTTATCAATTTTATCTTTTACGTAGTATCTTACTCTTATCCAAGGAGGCGTAGGTATAGTATCGAATGTCCGGTTTAGATACAGGACGGTATCTCTATATTCAGCGTATAAATCGTTTCCTGTACAATTTGCCGGCAGATATTCGGCAAATTCATGAAGCAAATCTTGGTTTTTTACATATAATTGTAAAGAATCAATCGTTTCTTGTTTGAGACGCTCTGTATCGACAGTAGCATTAAAAAAGTCCTGTACTTGATGTAGGTCCATATTGATTGATATGTTAAAGTTGTATCAGTGGTAGGTTGTTGTCTGGCATTCGTAGCAACCGCCATACTGGGTAGCTCAATTTACTCTTCTATAGGTAATAGTTTTTCCGTTTAAAGTATATACTAATTCAATATAATTATTTGTTATACCTATAACTTCATGACATAGTCCATTATTCCATAACAAATACAATGCTTTTTTATTTGGCGATTTATAGGAAGAATCGCAGGGATGTCTAACTATTGTATAGGTTATTGTGTCAAGAGCTTTATTTTCATAGTAATGGGAAACGAATTTATTCTTTACAACTATAGAACTTAGAGTATCTTGAACGAGAACCCATTTCCCATTCGATATTTTTTGCTTTGCTGTTGATTTCTTTTGACCAAAACTTGCAGTATAAGCAAACAAAGTTAACAATACTATTGTAGAAATTTTTAATCTCATTAAATATACCAATTGCTTTTTTTCAAATATAATTCCCGTCTCGTCTATATATTCCTGTCCGTTCGGCTGTTTCAATCAAACGTCAACACTTAGCTATAAAACGTACTGCTCATCCATGCACATATACTTCATCTATAAACAGCAACTACAATTTACTACATCTCAGCAATACAAGAGAGCTTCACTGTTTTAGTTGTGGTATGTTGGTATCTTGCAGTACGTTTTAGCGGTATGTGTTGACGGGTGGTTGTAGCAACCGCCCGGACGGGGAACTCATTTTAACATCATAGAAATCATTGTTCAGACTTATTCCCCGTCCGCTCGGCTGTTTCAACCAAACGTCAACACTTACCTATAGAACCGTACTGCTCATCCCTGCTCTGGTACTTCATCTATCACTACAATTTACAAATTCTCGGCAAGAGGCGATTCACATCACATCATCAACGTGAGGTTAGACCATTCATACAGACGATTCAACGGTATCTGTTGAGGGGTGGTTGAAACTAAACGATTGGGCGGGGAATTGGTCAGTTTCAACGGGAAAGAACAGAGCAATTGTTCTCATCACCTGTTGTCAGGCAAGCTGTTTGGCTTTGCGTTTGGTTTTCGTTTTGAGCAATTCATTTTGTGTACGCTTTTCTTTGTCAGCCCGTATAAACTCACTAATTGATTGCTCTTCTGCCTTTGTCAAGGGTCTTGGGTCAACCACAAAGTCAACTTCAAGAGGTTCTTTTATGAGTCCCATATTTTTACTCAAAATATTTATTGGTCAGTATTAATGCTGTTTCTGTTGTAATGATCATGGTGTGTCCACCAACATGGACTGCACCTAAACTCTTTTCGTAATGCTTCATCAGCTTTGTCTTAGAAAGGAAGGATACATAGCCCTCTCCGCCTCGTTGAAATGATAGTTTACAAGCAAAGGCAACTAGATTTCCCGGAACGCCCAAATAAGTCTTGTGTTTTCCAATATTGAAAGGTGCACTTTCAATGAGATGCATATACACATGGTCGATTTTAACTTCTAAGCTCACAACACCTTGAATAATAGTAGGATTGTTTGTAATTGTCAGCTTGTAAACTTCTCTTGTTGGGGATTTGAGCTCATTTTCCCAATTAAACCGCCAACCATTTTTCTTGGTTAACCCTTTGACGTCAATTTTTGTCAACAACGAAATTTCAGTCTGAAAACTATCACCTGAATTTACGTTTTCGATAGAATTGGTCAGTTTATCAACCTCAAAATCAAGCCCTATTTCTTTTCGTTTTTTCATTCTACGAACTTACGTAATTTTTAACTGACGGGCAAGGATGGTATTCCCCATACGTTCGGCTGTTTCAACCAAACGTCAACAAATACCTATGTAGCGTACTGCTCATCAGTACAAATTATACCTCACTATTTGCTACTACAACTACAATTTACTACATCTCAGCAATACAAGAGAGCTTCACTGTTTTAGTTGTAGGATGTTGGTATCCTGCTGTACGTTTTAGTGGTATGTGTTGACGGGTGGTTGTAGCAACCGCCCGGACGGGAAATTGTCTGAACTGTGATTTTTGTGATTTATGTGATTGCTGTGATTCAGAAGATTTCCTGTTTGGTTGGTTTCTACAACTGATTGTACAGAAAAGACCTCAGCGAGGTCGGATGTTTATAGAAACGGATAACCAAAAAAATGCACGACCTCAGCGAGGTCGAACATTCCCCGTCCGTTCTGCTGTTTCAACCAAACGTCAACAAATACCTATGTAGCGTACTGCTCATCAGTACAAAATATACCTCACTACTTCCTACAGAAACTACAATTTACTACATCTCAGCAATACAAGAGAGCTTCACTGTTTTAGTTGTAGGATGTTGGTATCGTGCAGTACGTTTTAGCGGTATTTGTTTGCTGGGTGGATGTAATGAACCTCACGGGAGGGAAAACTATCTCCTCAGAGGCATTCTTATTATTTTGTTGTAAAATCTTTTATTTCGTCAAGTAGATTATTTAATAATATTTCATTTATTTGTTTAATAGTTACTTCGGTCTCGGATTCTTCATCAATTAATTCAAACTCTGAATAACATTTAATTCCATTGCCTTGGTTCATTCTAAAATCCCAAGTTGATATGTATATTAATTTTCCATCTTTTTTACAAGCAAATGCATAGTTATCGGCATCCCAAAAATCAACTAATGTAAAAAAGTTGGCACCGAATGTTTCTATAATAACACTCCAAATTATTTTAATTGATTGATCTTTATTTTTTAAATCTTCCATTTAATATCATTTTTCTTGTTTGTGAATCTGATGCATCAAATACTTCGCCAATCGGTTGTCTCCAACATCTTTAAGCACAGACTTAATACTTCCTAGCCTGTATTTACCAAACAAATCTATCTGTTTCATATGACAATTTTCTAAAAGTTGTTTTGTGATCTCACTTTTAGCATCTATTCCATATTTTATAGCCAATTTTAAATACTTCATTCCCTCCATTTTTGCCGCTTGTTGACCATAAAATTGGTTCTTTATGAATTTACTTGCAAGTGTTAATTTTGCCATACAATAACTATGATATTAGGAGAATGTATGGATATAATCGATCAACTATCGGAATTTTTACCATTAGACTCAGCCTTTGAGATAGAGCGTATTGAAAAAGATGCCTTTGATACCGAGGCACATATATATTTGAAAGTGCGGGAAGAGAGCCTTCCCCCCGGGCACAGGATACAGAGCTATTACGAGCGCACGTGGGAGCATTTACGTCTTTTTCAATACAGAACGTTTATCCATTGTCGTATTCCCATTTATAGGAACAAAGACACTGGTCTTCTGCATAAGCCTGAGATAACATTTTCCCGCGATTATTCGCGATTCACGTTGCTGTTCGAGAAGGAAGTGTTGCGTCTGCTCGAACTTCATTATTGCATGACAACAGTTGCTAAACAGCTGCAAATCAACGTTCAAAGAGTAGAAAGTATCTATCATTACTATACCAGACATTTAGAAACCGATGTCCTAGATACGACGCCAATAAACATAGCCTGCGATGAAACATCTGTGCGCAAAGGACACGACTATGTTACGACATTTTACGATCTTGACAAGCAAGAGATAATCGGCATTTACGATGGTAAATCATCGGCATGTGTCGAACAATTCTTTCACGATCATCCCAATCCTGAGGCGGTTAAAAATATTTCAATGGATATGTCTCCTGCCTTCATTTCGGGTGTCACGACCTATTTTCAGCACGCCAAAATCACGTTTGACAAATGGCACGTGATTAAACTTATGCATAAACATTTAAAAGATTTACGCAGCAAAGCAATCTCTTTTACAGAACGTATCGGTGTACTCATTGACGAAGTAACAGACTTCTATACTTCTGATACTGTAGAAGAAGCTGAATTACAATTATGCTTCATTGCCGATTTCGCTGATGAATGCTTGGGAAAAAACTCTTTTAGTACATCAATCAGAAGACATTTCGAAGGAATTGTCAATTACTGTACTTCCTCAATTACCAATGGTATTATGGAAGGGATAAACTCTAAAATCCAGACCATCAAACGTATAGCTCGAGGATACAGATACACAGAGAATTTTAAAAAAATGATCAGGTTTGCTTTCGCTGACTACAATTTCTCAAGTAATTTCATATAGAACCATAAAATTTATGATTTGACTTGCTTCATGTGCCATTTGGTCCGCTCTCAGCAGGATTATACGGGTCACCTTCTAAGGCAAGTGATCCTCCAGAGGCACTAATATCATTCGATAAGTTTTAAGCAGCAATGTAAGCAACCGAGCAGCCATTCGCTTAAGAAAGAAACTGCATATCGGTGACAGGGGAAATGACTAGACATGATTCACGAAATAAATCAAGTCGCTGACTATCTACCCAAATTTCATTTTCTCTTATACGATGAAATCTAAAAACATATCCAGATTTGGTTTCGCTCAGTATAATCTGAATATTTATACTACCATTTAATTTATTCCACTCAATTATGAACTGCTCTATAAAAAGCAGGGACTCCATTAGAATATTTTTAGAACTATAATAATCAACATGAAATGAATTAATAAAACATTCATACCCCGTTTTATCTACAAAATCGGATAATTTTATATGTCTGTTTCTTTCATAAAAATATTTAAACAAATAGCACCCATTGATATTTACGACACCTTGGTTAATAATAGGCAGTAAGCGTTTACTTATCTTGTTAGTTTTTTTGAATGTTTTTACCATTAATAGGAACATATTGTTGTTCAGTATTATCATTGTTTTATTCCTAAAATATTTTTCCATCCTTCCGGTACTTTCAACCGACTGTTAATTTCTTACCTATGAATCATATTGCATGTCTATAGCATGCGTAAGCATCACCAAAGCAATCACGACCTCTCAGCTATGTCGAATGTATGGGGGTGATAGTGCCGCATTGCTTGCATGCGGTACGTGTTGATGTTCGATGGAAACAACAGCCCGGAGAGCCAAGCAGGGAAGGAGCTGCGCTTGCTGAAAAGCACCCATGATAAGCCGGTAGAGAACGTAAAAACAAATAGCGGTCGTAGAAATACCCATGCAAAAGCTTATGAAGGTTGTGAACGTAGGCATTCGTGGCAGAGAGTGCATCTATTGCGCAAGTTGAATACCCGATTAGCAGTTATTATCTACACAACTTACGCGAAAATCGAATGATTACCAAACGATTTTCAGGTGTTTGTTGCGTGCGATTATCTCTCTTGTACGGCGTCATTGACATGTCGTGGAATCCATTCGGCAGCAGAGAAACATCCGGCTGCTGAGTGCACGGGGATTTTCTCGTATATTTGAAGAAAAACCCCTTTTACGTTGCGAAAGTACGCCATGAGTTCTGTCTGCATCCATTCATTCCCATCCTGTCTGCTGACCGTAGTGACCGCTGTGCTGTTCTTTGCACTCCGAATTCCTGCATCCGCAGGTGAGCCCGGGCTCATTCAGGTAATTCACAACTCGGCCGATACCACCCTTCGGCAGATAGATGTCTATCTTAATGGCGAGAAAATTCTGGGGAAGATGGCATTCCGCACGGCGACACCATTTGTACCGGTGGCGTCGGACCATGCTTTTCAGCTCGCGGTGACACGATCAGGAGATACCGATACGCTTCTTACGATGAATTACCGGCCCGAGCCGGGAATTGCGACCGCGTTTGTGCTGCATGGAGTAGCCGATACCGCACACTTTCAGCCGAATCCGGACGGGAAATCGATACGTCTGCAGTGGACGCTTATAGAAAATATTACCACCAAACAGCTTCCTACGGATGAAGTGGCTGTGAAAATTACCGATGGGTGCATTGATTTGGCGGCTACGAATCTGATCGCCAAAGATGTGGCACCGCTCCTGCCGAATCTGGGGTATGGAGGCGCCACGCCGTCCACGATAATCATGCCCCCGACGACCTATGAGTTTCTCCTGCTCGACCCTCAATCGAATGCAATCGTCCGCTCATTCACGACTGATATTACCGCCTTCGCAGGCAATGCCGTGGTTCTGTTTATTTCCGGTTTCGCCGGCTCATCTCATTCCTCGGCAACTCAACTCGGCATCTATGCTGCTCTCCGGGATGGCAGTGTCGTTAATGCAGGGGTGATGACATCGGTACACGAGCAGGAGGGGAGTATGGCAGCAATGACGTATCGGTTTTCGAATGGAGAATGGCACATCGATGGACTTCCTCCGCAGTGTGCGGTCGATGTATTCTCACTTCTTGGTCAGCGACGGGCATCGTTTACCGAATCAACTGAGGGGAGCATCCATGTTCGAACCGAGAGGGGAATCACCGTTCTTATCGTCAAGCATGGCACCCGGGTGATTGGTACCAAACTTCTCTATCATGAATAATAGATAGTCACTTCGTGATCAAGTACGGTACATCGCAGAACCTACCGATCAAGATAATACCCGAGATTTATACAGAAATGATTGACGGAGAAGGGGTTGTACGGGGCTGAGTGAACGCTATTCCATCCTATTGTCGTGCGTGCTTCCGTAAAAAAACTACCGTTTCTGAATGAAATACCCATTCCGAAGGATACACATCCTGCCGTGCCAAATATTTCCGGCAGTCGCCTGCGCCCGGGAGTCTGTATTCCGTTTTCTGCCATTCCTGCTGCCAGAAGTCCAATACCTGCCACGACATAGAGTGGTGAATGATAGAGGCGCATTCTCCCGTCGACTGAGAAGACCGACAGCGTGGGTGTGACTTTTACTCTCGTCGCATCATCGAGCGTAGGCGTAGGCAGGAGCACGTGCTTGCCGATGACCGATACATTCCACATGGCACCAATCGAGATATCCGGTGTGAATTTATATCCAATACCGAGACAATATGCCGTTGGTAAGAGCGGAACTGCCGTCGAAAAGGGCGACGGGAAACTGTAGCCGCAGCCAATAAAGGCGATAATCGGCGTCTCGCGGAGCTTATCCGGGTCGAAGAAAGAGACAATGGAAAAGGTATTGAGCGGCTGTGGTGATACCGGCCTGAAGATTGGCTGCGCAGTATCGGACGCAGGTGTCAGTCCGCGAAAAATAACGCTGTCGCTCGGTGTGAACCAGGCACCCGTATATGCATCAACGAGCGGTGGTAGAATACAAAAGCTGGTGATCACATCGAGAAACAGCCAGGGAGAACTGATAATCGACGACACCGTATCTCTTCGCGGCTGATAGCCTTGCTTATTCATTTCCACAATATAGGAGCTTTTGGACGGCAGATAGGTCTTCAATGGCGTAATTCCATGATACATCCCGTCAATATACACGACGGCACTGTCGGGTTCGGACCCCACATACACCACATTCGGGAGCTTCTCCCGCATGATATGCGCGCAGCCGGACAGATACCATACACCCAAAACAGGTAGGAACCACCACAGAATCCGATTCGAATGAAACATACATCGTCGCATTGCCATAGCCATGAAAAATGAGGTGCCACATGAGAAACTGTTACCGTAAAATTACAAGAAAACCCATGATTAATAACCACGTAATGATGTGTTTCCCAAAAGAATGGGGTAATTATCTCACCTGAACTTTGGTCATACCAACGAATGGCAGTATTTTTGTGCTTCCAATAAGGTAATTTCTCCGCTATTCAACGATACAAACACATGGCAAAAACCTCCGTAAAAGCTCAGCAAACATCCGCTTCGACACGTCCTGCACCCAATGGCACATCGTCCAGAAAATCATCGTCAGCACCTGTAAGCTCTTCTCTGCAATGGAATAAAGACGACGTATTGCGCGATTACCGCATCGCATTCCAAAGCCGTCAGGCAAGTCTGCTTGGTCGCCGGGAAGTGCTCACCGGTAAAGCAAAATTCGGGATATTCGGCGACGGCAAAGAAGTACCACAGCTCGCAATGGCACGCGCATTTCAAAAAGGGGACTTTCGCTCGGGGTATTATAGAGACCAGACCTTTATGTTCGCCCTCGGTATCAGCAATGTACGCGAGTTTTTTGCGCAAATGTACGCCCATGCCGATGTCATTGCCGAGCCATCCTCAGCCGGACGCTCGATGAACGGACATTTCGGTACCCGCAGCCTGAATCCGGACGGCACCTGGAAGAATCTGATGTCGCAGTATAATTCTTCGGCCGATGTATCACCGACAGGTTCGCAAATGCCACGCTTGGTCGGACTTGCCTATGCGTCAAAATTATACCGCGCCCTCGACGGACTCAAATCGCTCACCCAATTTTCGAACAATGGGAATGAAGTAGCCTTCGGTACGATTGGTAATGCAAGCGCGGCGGAAGGGATGTTTTGGGAGGCAGTCAATGCCATTGGCGTGCTCCGCTCTCCGGCGGTAATCTCCGTCTGGGACGACGGCTACGGAATCTCGGTGTCCAATGAATTGCAGATGACCAAAAACAGTGTCAGTGAAGTACTGAGCGGTTTTCAACGCAAGCCCGGTACCACCGATGGCTATGATATTCATGTCGTCAAAGCATGGGATTATCCGGCGCTTGTCGAGACATACAGAAAGGCAACGGAAACAGCGCGGACGGAGCATGTTCCGCAGCTTATTCATGTGATAGAAGTTACCCAACCGCAAGGACATTCCACGTCCGGCAGTCATGAACGCTATAAATCGAAAGAACGTCTGCAATGGGAGGCAGATTTCGATGCCATTACCCATCTTCGTGCGTGGATTATTGCCCAAAAGTTTGCCACCGCAGACGAACTCGACGCCTTCGAGAAAGAAGATATCGCTCTTGTTAAACAGTGGAAAGATGAAGCATGGCAGGCATATATTCAACCAATTATCAATGAAATACATGAAGTTTCCCGGATGATGGACGAGATAAGCGTGTCGTCTGCAAATGCGCAGGAAATTCAAGCAATTAAACATGAATTATGCGCCATTCGCGAACCGTTCCGCAAGGACTATATGAGCGCAATACACCGCGTTCTGCTGCTTACGCGGAATGAGTCGATTCCTGCAACACAAAAGCTCGTTCAATGGAAACTCCATCAGGAAGCGCTCGCTGCTGACCGGTATGCATCTTCGCTGCACGATGAGACTGCTTCGTCGGCACTCAAGGTAGCACATGTGCCGGTGCGCTATGCCGATGACGCACCATCGATTAACGGTTCGGAAGTGATGAACGCATGTTTTGACGCTGCTCTCACGCGTGACCCCCGCGTCATTGCCTTTGGCGAAGATGTAGGGAAGATAGGCGATGTGAATCAGGGTTTTGCCGGACTCCAAGCCAAGCATGGCGAACTCCGCGTGGCCGATGCCGGTATCCGTGAAGTGACGATTATGGGTCAGGCAATCGGTATGGCAATGCGTGGTTTGCGTCCGATTGTGGAAATTCAATATTTAGATTATCTCCTGTATCCATTGCAGATTATGTCGGATGATTTAGCGACCGTGCAATGGCGAACGAAGGGCGGGCAAAAGGCACCGGTGATTATCCGTACCCGTGGTCACCGCTTGGAAGGCGTATGGCACAGCGGCAGTCCGATGGCGGGTGTGATTAATGTGGTGCGAGGCATACATGTATGTGTCCCACGGAATATGACGCAGGCGGCAGGAATGTATAATCTACTGCTTCAAGCAGACGAACCGGCGCTCATCGTCGAAGTGCTGAACGGGTATAGACTTAAAGAAAAATTGCCGGCTAATGTCGGTGAATATACCGTGCCGCTCGGGGTTCCTGAAGTCTTGCGCAGCGGGACGGATATTACCATTGTCACATATGGTGCAAGCTGTAAGATTGCACTTGATGCTGCCGAACTTCTTGCGAAAGCGGGTATTTCCTGTGAAGTACTCGATGTGCAGACGCTTCTGCCATTTGATATTCATGGGATAATTGTCGAATCGCTGAAGAAAACGAACCGTATTCTCTTCCTTGATGAAGATGTGCCGGGTGGGACGACAGCATATATGATGCGTGAAGTACTTGAAGTGCAAAATGGATACCGCTATCTCGACTCACAACCGCGGACATTGTCTGCCAAGCCGCATCGTCCTGCGTATGGGACGGACGGGAACTACTTCTCCAAGCCGGAAGCCGAACATGTTTTTGAGTGCGTGTATGATGTACTGCATGAAGTCAATCCGGGTACGTACCCGATTTTTTATCGGTAAATGTGATATTTGTTCATTGCTATGAGTCCAATTGAACTTCTTGATGTAGCGCGAAAGGGTGAGAGTACGACTGTTCAGTTTAAAGAGCGTCTGCCCAGCTCAGATTCTCTTACTCAGGAGATGATAGCGTTTGCTAATACGGAAGGCGGATGTATTGTTTTTGGTATTAATGATAAATCCGGCGAAATCGTAGGACTTGAGTATGTCGAAATTCAACGGATTAATCAAGAATTAGCGCATTGTGCATCGCAAAAAATATTCCCACCGATTACTATTTCTACTGAAACCGTCAGTTCAAATGATAGGGTAGTGGTCATCGCTACAATCAAAGAAGGTCAGCATAAGCCGTATAAAGATAAAAACGGTTCGATTTTCATGAAAAATGGTGCTGACAAGCGCAAAGTAACCTCCAATGAAGAAATCTCACGACTATTACAAAGCAGTAAAATTCTCTATGCCGATGAAATGACAGTGCAGGGCACGTCGTTCGATGACATCGACTTTGACTATTACAAGAAATTTATCGAGAGAAAATTTAACAGAAGTTGGGAAGACATGCATGTTGACGGTGAAAAATCATTGGAAAGTCAGTATGCAATGTCGGAAGGCAAGCTCACCGTTGCAGGGTTATTGCTTTTTAGTCATCGGAGACATACATTGCGTCCGTTGTTTTCTATACAATGTGTGGCTGTCGATACGATTGATATTGTGTCTGGTACTTTTACGGACAATGAGCCGGCATTTGAGGGAACCATCGCTGAAGTATTTGAACAGACGCTCAAGTTTATCGGACGGAATATCCACAAAATTCCGACTGGTGAGTCCTTTAATAGTCAGGCACAGTGGGAGGTTCCGTATCAGGTCTTTGAGGAGTTAATCGTCAATGCACTCATTCATCGCGATTACTTCATCAACTCTACCATCAAAATCTTCATCTTTCCCGATCGAATTGAAATTATCAGTCCGGGCAAACTTCCGAATTCACTTACAGTAGAGAAGATGAAAAGCGGTATTTCCATTCCCAGAAATCCAATCTTACAATCTCTTGCACAGTATGTATTGCCGTATAAAGGACTCGGTACCGGAGTTGTACGCGCTCTGTCCTATTATCCGGCGATTGAATTTATCAATGAAACCGAACTCGACAGATTTAAAACTATAATTCATCGCCGTAAATGATTGCAAATTAATTGCTATGAGTATTCATTTCAGTGCTGTAACAACAATACAATATGCTCACTCCATCCATCCACTCGCTCCATATTTATCCTATCAAGTCCTGCGGTAGTATTGCACTTCAGGAAGTGTCGCTCGATGAATTCGGTTTTGAAAATGACCGCCGTTGGCTCTTGCTTGACGAACATGGCACTTTCATCACCCAGCGGGAATGCGCGGCTCTTGCGCTCGTTCGCACGTCGATTGATGATGAATTTTTGCATATTGAGTATGATTCTGTGGGGAAAGTATCAATTCCTTTGATGAAAGAATATGATACCGTTACTACGACTTCCGTATGGGCATCGCCTCCGTTAGCTGTGGGGGATGAAGGAGAGCATGCTGCGGAATTCTTTCGTGAGATTATAGGCAGTCCGACACGGTTAGTACGCAGAGCGGGTGCCTATCGCCGAGATATCAATTCCGGTAATTTGGTGGGGCAGGGGCATCAGGTGAATTTCTCGGATTCGCATCCGATTTTAGTGGCGTCGATTGCCTCGATGGAGGACTTGAATGTGCATATCGGGGACACGCTTAACGTTGATAGGTTTCGCGCAAATATTATTATTAATAATGTATTGCATCCGTTTGATGAAGATAGATGGCGGGAGATAGACATTCACGGGAACCGGCTTTTATTCGGGAAATTGTGCGCGCGCTGTGTGATGACGACGATTAATCAACAGACAGGAGAGGTGGGGAAAGAACCTCTTGCGACAATGGCTACATTCCGGCGTGGTGAAGGGGGCAAAGTACTCTTCGGCGCATATTTTGTGAATGTGAGGAAAGAGGGAACCCTGCGTGTGGGTGATAGTATCACGATAGTTGAACGCGAAGGGTAATTATTCTTTTTTATACACAAGTGCTTTCTGCAAGTGCACGAGCTTGAAGTCCTGCGACACACCATGCAGCGACTCCGAATACCCGACAAACAGCATCCCGCCTTTATTGAGAGAGCGATAGAGTGAATTCACCACTTTCCGCTTGGACTCTGTATCGAAGTAAATCAATACATTACAGCAAAATATCAGATCGACGTTCGACATCGACGCCATTGCAGAGCTGTCAAAGAGATTGAGATTGTGAAACGACACCATCGACTTGATTGATGGCTTCAGGTGGTAGAGATTATCATGCTGTGTGAAGTATTTCATGAGGATATCGGGGGCAACCTGTCGGATAGCATATTGCTTATAGATACCGCTTCGAGCGGTATGGAGTACGGAGTTACTGATATCCGTGCCGACAATCCGAAATTTAACATTCGGAAACATCGGTCTGATTTTCTCGGTGATGATAATTGCAATAGTATGTGCTTCTTCACCGCTCGATGAGGCGGCACTCCAAATTGTAATGGTAGGATTCGTATCGCCACGGGCCATCTTTGCGCGGATAAGGTCGGGTAATATCACTTTTTCCATGACTTCCAGCTGCTGAGGACTACGGAAGAAATATGTTTCGTTGATGGTGATTGACTCGTAGAGAATCGGCAGTTCACTTGCACCGGCAGGAGAGCGGATAAGAGCAAGGTAATCTTCAAAACTATTGAGTCGATGACTTTGAAAACGTTGTGCAATTCTCGCTTCTAATAAGTACTTTTTATTATCCGCAAAATAAATTCCGCTCTTGTTGTAGATAAAGTCTCGATACTGCATAAAGACGGCATCACTCATCAATACATGCGGCATCCCACGGTCAAACGCCTCATTGAGCACGGAAGTATCAAAGGGTTTGGATAAGTCTAAAGCCATAAATGAATCACATTTCTAAATAAAGAACTCTCCCCAATTTGACGATGGTAGAGAAGATGCGTTTTTGAATAAAAAATACGAAAAATACGAGTTCTCTATATCCCTATTTTACGCGAACTGCATCTAAGTTCTTGTAAATATAGACAATTTCGTCGAGTGCGGAAAATTACTGCACTCCAAATTACGCTAAAAAGCATAATAATATCTACTAAAATCGCAATTTTCGGCGTTTGTAACGAAATGTTTTTTCAACTTTTTGCATTTGAGACGCAAAATCATGAAACAAACTCCAGTAAATACTCTCGCGCTCCACTTCATGCCAGAAGTGAATACTTTCAAGGCAGCGTACGGCGTAATAGCCAAACATATAGTGCGCTACTTCCCGCCGAATAAGACCTGAATTCGAGAGGAGGGCTACTTCTTCGATGAGTCCCAGGAAATCACGCTTGTCTTGTGCCGGTACTTCTCGCAGGCGGATATCATCATAGACAAGGAGCGAACATATTTCATAGAACGCCGGATTTTCCTTGAGGCGTCGGCGGAGTGCCACAAACTGTTCGACCCGCTTCTGCGCACCTTGCCGTATATATTCGAGGATACCGTTTGCAAACGAAAACAGGGCGATAATCGCACCAAGTATGATAGCGATGTCTTTGAGATAGCTAAGTCCCATGGCAAGTAATGTATTAGGATACTATGAGATGTATAATATTGAATTCTGACGTTCACGGTCATGTACAATCTACCGATATGTATCAAGCATCGTCTGCGCTGCAATGACGACCTCCTGTACTGAAATCATGTTCATATCATCATTCACCGTCGTCAGTACCGGCGGCGAGATCACTGTTGCGGTATCGGTGTAGGGTCCCCACCGTGCTGCACTCATAGCAGGAGACTGCGGATAGAGTCCAAGCACTGGTGTACCGAGGGCAGCAGCGACATGCAATATTCCCGTCGAATTGGCGATCAGCAGCGATGCGCCGGCAAGCAGTGCCATCATGTCGGGTAAGGGTAACTGACCACAGAGATTTATTGCCTGCGGACAGATTTTGTGAACTTGATCACACAGATGAGATTCAGATGGTATTCCGGTCAGAAGTATAGGTGTGGAGAGACGGTGTTGTAATTCTCGTGCTGCTTCACCGAATTTTTCCGTCGGCCAGTCAACAGCCGAGCCACCGCTGCCCGGATGAATGATAATTGGCGTGCAGTCGGATATTCCGTACTGCTGTAGTAAATGACGCACTTTTTCGATACTTTCGGGTTGTAGAACGGGGCGAACGAGTTGTGTCGATACATTCCTCCCGAGTACACGTTCGATCAGGCGTGTATTATATTCTGCTTCATGATACTCGGCGGTCTTGCGGTGGTCGTATTGTTTGTGAGAGAGTAAAAAGCTATACCACCGATATCCCGACCCGACCCGACAAGGAATTCCTGCCCGAAATGCTGCAACATACTCCGACAATTGCGGTCGTGGAAAAAAAATCATGTCAATACCCGTTCCCCGAATCGCAGCAGATACTTCTTCGGGCGTATCGGCGTAGATGACGCGATCAATAACGGGAGAGCGATACAGCAGGGGAGCGACGTACGAACGTGTAATGAGGATAATCTCCGCACCGGGAAATGCTGTTTGAGCCGCTGCGCACATCGGAAGAGTGAGCACCATGTCTCCGAGGCGGTCGGTACGCACGACGGCAATGCGTTGCAGAGTATCCTGTATGTCGTATGAGGTGCTCATGGAGTACGTATAGCGGAGGAAAGTAAAAAAAAAGTGCGAAACCGGGATGATTTCGCACTGATTTACCTTCAATGAGAGAGTATCATGGATTCAAGAACCATTCAATACCAATTTGTGGAGACACAATACCGATACTGGTAAGACTTGGCTCAATACCTATGTTGATCACGGATACATGACCGAATATACCTACATTACGGGAGGCAAAATACTCAGCACCGGCACCGAATTGAAGGGCAGTCTGGGTTTTTGTATATCCCGTCTGCACACCGAATGCGCCATATATATAGGGCTTCATATCTTTCATTCCGGCTAAAATAAACTTGCCGTACGGTACAAATGTTAAATAATTGTGGGAAGAGTTATCTTGACTGAACAAATTAATTCCAACTTGAGCTCCTAAATGAAGCCCGGGACTTAAGGCATAACACACATGAGCTGCTCCCACAGAACCACCACCGGGAGCGACCGACGAACCGGTGGATACCCCCAAGCCAATCTGTCTGTCAGGTGATTGCGCGGATGCAGTATTGATGCACAGCGCTGCTACTATAGTAACGGTCAAACATTGCATGAATGTTGAGATTTTCATTCTACCCCCATAAAAAGAATTTAATAAATGAATTGTAAATGCGGCGCGAAATTACAGCGGAAATTCCGTTAGTGCAATGATTTTTTTCAATCTTTCAAAAAATACTGCTGCTGCTTGAGCTTACGCTACTTTTATTCAAACGGGAGCTGTCGGATTTCTGCCGGGAGGTGAGAAGTAGGGCCGATTATATTCACCATGGAATGCTGATGAGCGTGTTCACCCCTGATATAGCCAAGCGCTATACAGCCGTAGTCAGGAGAATGAGTCACACTCGTAATTCTGCCGACAATAGTAGTACCATCATCGACCGTAATATCGGCACCGGGTGTGAGTACTTCCTGAGAGACGAACCCCATGATACGCTGCTTCACTTTGTTATAACTGTCAATGCGGGCGATGACTTCTTGTCCGATATAACACCCTTTTTTGAAGTGCACCATGTGAAGTAGTCCTGCTTCAAGAGGATTATAGGCATCTGTGAGCTCTGCACCGTATTTCCCGCTGCCTGCTTCTATGCGTAACACTTCGAGGACGTCGCTGTTGATGCTCGGTACGCTTTCGGCATATTCGGCACAGTGGGCTCTCACAATCGCTTCGGAGCCGGCATCGAAGAGCACAAGAAAGGAAAATTCACAAAATGCGGGCTGACGGATCAGCTTCGCAGGCTGTCCGAATAGCATGATATTCTGCCAATGACTCATTGGCAGATCGAGGATGACTTCACCGGCAAGACTGCTGAGCAGACTCGTGGACTCGGGGCCATGAATTTCAAGAGCGAAGTATTCTGCCGTAGCATCGTGCACTTTACAGTCATCCATGATCGTATATTTTCGAAGCCATTGGATCACAGATGATTGATTGCCGGGGGAGCAGAGTAACAGGGTCTTGTCGGTATCGGTAAGAACGGTCAGCACATCGATAATGCGCCCTTTCTCGTTCGTCAGTACCGTGAGAGCACCCTGCTGGGGCTGGAGGTTTTTAAGTTCATTTGTCGAAAGACGGTTGAGAAGGTCGATCCGATCAGCGCCACGAGAACGGAGCACCGCAGCATCGGGAAAGGCAAATACAACGGCATGTTTTGCTGCCGTGTAGCCTGCGAGTAATGTACCGGTAAGACTTGTCATGGATATTGTTTAGGATTGAGATTTTATGCGGAAAATTAGCTAATTTCGAAGGGATGTTCCACTACTATAGCACAATTAATGCAACGACAATTTACGAATTTTAGCAAACGTAGCATGGCTATGCTTGCACTTTTGATGGGTATGCTCGGCGTCTCATGGTCTGTATCCAAGGCGGATACAACCACTACCTACAGAGTATTTCTCAAAGATAAGGGTCCGCAGGAGTTCAAAAAAGGGAGCGCGCTCTACACGCAGACTCTGGCGCAATTCACTCCTCGCGCGCTCGATCGCAGGCGGAAAGTGATGCCGGACAGCGCGATAATTTCCTTGCAGGATGCTCCACTCTACGAACCCTACCTTCAGGGCTTACAACTCCTCAAAGCTGATATTCTTCTTCGCCTCCGGTGGAATAATTATGCCGTCATCCGGTGTGATTCGGCAACGGCTGAACTCATTGCCCTGCTGCCGTATGTGCGGAAAATCAAACGTACAGCGACGAAATTACAACCCCTTTCCATCGCAGAACCCGCGACATCAATGCGCTATGTGACCGATAATCCCATCAGTCACAGCATCCTCGCAGCAGTCGATAATTGCGGTGTGTTCCATTACGGCCGCGCATTTAATCAGGCGCAGATGCTCGGTGTACCCGAGATTCACGGGATGGGAATTCTCGGTCAGGGCGCGCTGCTGACCTTCCTTGATACCGGCTTCCGCTGGAAAGCACACGAATCAACCAAAAATGCACACGTCCTCGGTGAGTATGACTTTATCCGGCGTGATTCCATTACCGGTAATGAAGACGGTGACGACGGCGGTCAGGACGGACACGGCAGTATCGTCTTCTCTACCGTATGCGGCTTCCTCCAAGACTCACTCATCGGAATAGCACCAAATGCAAGCTTTTTGCTGGCGAAGACAGAAGATATACCGACCGAACAGCATCTCGAGGAAGATAATTACGCAGCAGCGGTTGAATGGGCAGAAGCGAAAGGGACCGATGCTCTTAGTTCATCCCTCGGGTATTCAAATTTTAATCAACCGGAGGAAGAGAATTACACCTTTGCCGATTTTGACGGAAAAACCACCATCACCGCTCAGGCAGTGAACCGTGCCGTGGAGCGAGGTGTGGTCTGCGTCTCGGCTGCCGGTAATGAAGGCTCGCGTGACAGCACATTAATTACTCCTTCAGACGCTGACAGCGTGATCGCAGTAGCCGCAGTCGAACCCGACGGTCGGTCTGTCACCGGGTTTTCTTCCCGTGGTCCCCGCGGTGATGGCGGGATCAAGCCGGATATCGCTGCACAGGGACGTCAGGTCGTCTGTACGGCATACAACGATTCGCTCTCGATCGGTGCGGCTAACGGCACATCCCTCGCGACGCCGCTCATCGCCGGCACAACCGCATTATTTCTCTCCGCATTTCCTGAATTACGGCCGTGGGAAGTGAAAAAATATCTCTATGAAACGGCATCCAATGCGTCCCAAAAGAATAATGCGTCCGGCTATGGCGTGGCGAATCTGCCGGCAGCAATGATGAAAGCAGGGATAATTATTTCTCCGGCAGTGGCCACCTATCCGGTCAACGGACGTCAGCGAGTGGTGGTCTTTATACGGAGTTCGTCGGTGATACTTTCTGCAAAATTAAATTTCGATTTTGTCGGAGAATCCTACAGCTATACCTTATTTCCCACCGGCAATCTCTATCAGTATGTGACGGAATTCCCACTGGCGAAATTCCAAAATCAACCCGCCAAATACACCATCAGTGTCGATGACGGCAAAAGCACACGCTCGCTCCCACGTACCAAAGGGGAGAAGTTCACCCTTTTGCCGAATGCAGTGTCCATTCCCTGTGGAATTAATCCGGAAGCGCTTCCGTACTCTCCGGAATTGCTCCTCAGCGTCGAGGAAACGCCGGTTATTACCGAATCAAAGGATAATATGGTCACCCTCAGTATGATGCTCGACACAGAGTCGGCAATCGATGTGACGGTGTATAATGCAATCGGGCAAGTAGTTTATTCATCAGGACGCTACGAACGTTCGTCCGGTGTGTCGAACCTGACCATTCCGACAGAAAATTTTGCCTCGGGAGTGTACTTCGTGGCGGTCAGATTTCAGGGCAAAACAGAACTGGCAAGGTTCTTGAAACAATAGGAGCAGTTCTCATCTGCTCATAATGCTCCCACAACGGGAGCCATCATGCCTGGATAATTGCTACAAATAGGACTTACAGCAATTCATGGTATGGTAAATACAGAATTTCATTGCAGTTGACAGATGTGGAACTTTTCTTACACTGTGTCAATTTTAGTGCAAATACATGTACTTACCATACCATTTTTCGTGAGGTGCCTGATGAAAGCAATTGCTTCTCTCTTCGTTTTTTTTGTTCTTCTACCAATTTCACTTCACTCGCAATGGGTCAAGTGCGAGAGTCCTACCGGCGGTGATGTACACTCCATCACTCAATTTGGAAATTCCCTTATTGCCGGACTCACCGGCGGCGTGTATCGTAGTACGGATAATGGTGACAGTTGGTCGCTGGTTGGATTAAACAATGAATATGTACAATCTGTTCTGGCGAGCGGTTCTACACTGCTAGCAGGTACACTTGTCGGTAGTTATGCTACCGGTGATATACATCGAAGTACAGACAGCGGCACAAGCTGGTCCGTGGTGAAAGCGAAGTTAGGCTCAAGCGTTCGATGTTTTGCTAGTGTCGGTACAACCTTGCTTGCCGGCACGTTGCAACACGGCATCTATCAAAGTACTGACAATGGGCAGACGTGGACGGAAGCAAATGCAGGACTCAAGGAGTTGAGTCTTCGGGTTTATTCTATTGATGTGTTGAAATCGACATTACTTATTGGTACGGCTGATGGTGTCTATAGTCGCGGAGAAAATGACAGTCTTTGGTCCAAAAGCAGCACCGGGATTAAAGCAGGTGTGACCGTTCAAACTGTAAAAGTACATGGAGAAATGGTCTATGCAGGGACAAGGTCCGGTGGAATTTATCGTAGCGCCGATAACGGGAAAAATTGGTTGTCCGTGAGTCAAGGAATTCCGAGCGGACTGACTATTACATCGATCATAGGACCAGATACAACACTTGTTGCAGGGGTACAATCCAATTTCGGGTTCGGAGTGTATAGAAGCACAGATAAAGGTGATACCTGGACACAGGTAAAGGCTGGTGTAGAAGGCCTGAATGTGACTTGTCTCTTGCTGAAAGGTACGACGCTCTATGCAGGCACAGAGCAATGGGGAGTCTATCGGAGCTCCGATGCCGGTACAAGCTGGGTACAGTCTAATACCGGTATGCCATCATCGAAAGGCTTTGTATCCATGGAAGTCAGCGGTTCGACTCTCATCGGTGGCACTGCAAAAGGTGGATTATTCATCAGTTCGGATAATAGTGCACACTGGGTAGAAGCAGGCATACCATTCAGAAATCGCTATAATTACATCTCGAAAAGTGATTCTGGACTGATGGTCGCTAGTGGTAATTATGGAACAGAATTTTACAGAAGTGTTGATAATGGAACAACGTGGCTACACAACCCAAAGGCAAAAATAATGAGTGCTGTTTCGTTGCTTGCTACTTTGGGGAGTACCATTTTTGCCTCGGATGATTGTTGCGGTGAAAACTTGTGGATAAGCTCAGATGTTGGAACAACGTGGACAAATTGGAGATATGCGCCTATTTCAAATGAGGTTGTCTATTCATTCACCGTGAATGATACAAGTCTGTATGTAGGCACAAGTGCCGGAGTCTGCAGGGTGACTAGCAACGGAAATGTGTGGAACACCACGAAAATTGCCGGTTTACAGGATAAGAGTAACCCGTATAATTATAGAATTACAGCGTTAGCTGTGCTCGATACATTCCTGTACGCTGGGCTTGGGTATAATTTCGGTACATTTGGTATCTATCGAAACACTATCAATGCATCTTCCGATGACACTTGGCAGCCCATCAACGGCGGAATCACTTCTTCAACCGAACTCCCCAAAACGACTGATATCAAAGTATATGAATCTGTACTCTATTACGGTACGGCCGAAGGCACCTACTACAGCACCACCAAAGGTGATTATTGGCGTGAAATCACCTGGGATACCGAGCATCTCACTTCTGCTAAATTTGTCATCAAAGACAAGACTGTTTTTGCTTATAATGCTCAAGGCGTCTGGAAGCTCAATCCTGCGACATTGTCGGCCGGTGAAGATACATTCCCGGGCATTACCTCACTTCAATTACTGTGTTACCCCAACCCTGTCACCAATTCTTTAACCATTGACCGCACGTCAATTCCGTTCACGAGTGGTGCTGTCAACTACACCATACTCTCCGTCACGGGCGAAACAGTCTATGAAGGTGAGTTTACCGAGCCGCGTTTATCACTACCGGTGGATACATTGCCGACAGGCGTGTATTCACTGGTAGCGCGGCAGGGCATGGTGCGCACGTCGGTGGTGTTTTTTGTAGTACGGTGAATTGTAATAAATAAGCATAAATACTCCAATCCGGTGGAACTTTCCACCAACATGCAAAGTTCAACTTCGATACGCAATTTTCCTGTTTATCATCAACAAGAGGTATTGTATGAAAAGCTTCATTACTCTTATGTTTGTTGCCATAACTGTATCTACTCTTCACGCTCAGTGGAAGCAAAGTCAGGGTCCGTTCGGCGGGAATATTACCGCCCTTGCTGCTACCAACACTATACTCTATTCCGGTACTAATTCCGGTGGTGTATTCAGTAGTCATGATAATGGCAACACATGGAAAGAGTGCAACGCCGGGCTTACAAACAGAAATGTACGCTCGCTCGCTGTGGATAATAAGTATGTCTATGTCGGTACCTACGGCGGTGGCATATTCAGAAGTGCCGATTCTGGAAAGACCTGGAGCTCAGCTACTACCGGTCTAACATCTCCGAATGTGTGGTCATTGCTCGCCATCGGCAGTGCAGTGTTCGCCGGCACTGACGGTGGCGGAATCTATAAAAGCGACGACAACGGCGCCTCCTGGACACTTGTTCGCAGTGGAAGTAAATACCAGGTAGTTAGGGCACTTGCCGTGAGCGGTCCGACGCTCTTTGCCGGCGTCACGGATGGTGGAATTCTCCGCAGTACGGATAATGGTACCACATGGGAATCATCCAATACCGGACTCAACTCACCGACTGTGCTCTCGATTACAGCGAGTGGCGCAATGCTCTTTGCCGGTACCAATGGCGGCGGAGTCTATCGGAGCAGTGACAACGGAGATTCATGGACAGATGTCAGCGCCGGACTGCTTAACAAAACCATCTGGTCGATGACCATGAGAGGTTCAGTAGTCTTTGCCGGCACCGACAACCACGGCATTTTCCGTTCCACCAATAATGGCGGAAGCTGGACGCAAACCATCCTTGGATTGAAAGACCAGATTGTGCTTTCGCTCATCTCCCGCGATAGTGCTGTCTATGCCGGTTCATTCGGCGCAGGCATGCACCGAACGTATAATGACGGGAAAGTATGGTATGATATCAATGTTGGTCTGACCAACAAAGATATTCTCTCGCTGCTAGTACATGATACGCTTTTATTTACCGGCACCGGCGGCGATGGCGTGTATCGCAGCAAGGACAAAGGAAAGAGTTGGGAAGATATCAACGCCGGTCTTCGGAATCAGGATGTATGGTGCATGACCTCATTTCGAAAAAATATTTATTGCGGTATTTATGGCTTTGGAATTTATCGAAGTTCGGACGACGGAAAGTCCTGGACGGAAATCATGGAAGGCGTCAGCAGCAGAAAGATTCGGAGTTTTGTCGGAATTGATACCACATTATTTGTAGCCACCAACGGCGACGGGATATTCCGTTCGACCAACAACGGCGACCTCTGGACGGAGGTCAATTCAGGGTTGGAAGTTAAGAATGTCGTCGTTCTCGCCGCCGTGGACTCGACGATTTTTGCCGGTACACTTGGCAATGGCATATACCGGAGCACGAATCGCGGTGCTCGCTGGGTGGCGGTCAATAGCGGGCTCACCAACAAATCAGTGCTCTCGTTTGTCGTTAAAGGCAAGACCATCTTTGCCGGAACGGACGGCGGGGGAGTGTTCCGAAGCACCGACAAGGGACTCTCCTGGGTGCCGGTCAACACCGGAATCACTGATCTGACAATCTGGTCGTTTGCCGTTAGTGGAAATACGCTCTATGCAGGTACCAATGCCGGCGGAGTATTCCGCAGTACCGACAATGGTGCGACTTGGTCGAATGTAAGTACAGGACTAGTAAGTAAGAATATACGTTCGCTTGCCACCATTGGCACCACCCTCTATGCCGGCAGCTATGGCGCAAGTATCTGGAGTGTGGAAATGAATGATCTCGTCGTCGGAGTGGAGGAAGAGCCGCCGGCGCAGCGTGAACCTCTCACTATCTACCCGAATCCTGCGACATCAACAATTACAATTATTTCCCCTTCTCTTTCAACTACTTCCGGTGATGTGGAATATACTATCTATTCCGTAACCGGAGAAAAAGTAGTTGAAGGCGGGTACCCCGAGCCGCGTTTATCACTACCGGTGGATGCATTGCCGAATGGCGTGTATTCACTGGTAGCGCGTCGGGGATTGGTACGCGTGTCGGGGGTGTTTACGGTGGTGCGGTGATTTTTGACGCAAGAGGCGCTAGGGGCGCAATAGTTCGCAATTGTGGAACTTTCTATTCGCTTGGAAGGTATGCAGTTAAATTGACTTTTTCTATTTTCAATTGGATGAAGAATGAAACTCCTTTTTACGTTTCTTGTGTTTGTTGGGGTGGTCAGTAGTGCGGGCGCGCAGTGGAAGCAGTGTGGTCCGCGTGGGGAAAATATCCGTACGTTGGCGGGTGTTGGGAATAAGGTATTTGCCAGTGGAATAGAAGGCATTTATAAAAGTGAAGTCGGCTCTTCCGAGTGGCAAATGACAGATATACCGTTTACCAATGTTGATAAAATAGAATCAAATGGAACAATTCTCTTTGCAACGGCTTCTCAAAAAGGAATGTATAGAAGTTTTGATAGCGGTAACAGTTGGGAACCTTCCAAGGATACAATGATAAGTCGCAGTAGTATCTCTATCCTTTCCGTTGATGATTCTATTTTATTAGGGTACGACTCACAGGCAAAGCGATTATACCGTAGTGCAAATAATGGAGATATGTGGGAAATTATACCAATAGGATTTGACGGATTCATTGTTTCCTTGAAGTCAATGGGGAATGTAGTTTTTGTCGGTACAGAATCTAAAGGTATTTATAGAAGTACAGATTTTGGTGTGACATGGACATCAATGAACGCCGGGATATCCTCAAAATATGCTGTTAATTGCTTTGCCTCAATTGGTGATACGCTGTTTACTACCGTCGAATATGGTGGTGTTTTTCGTAGTGTGGACGCCGGAGAACATTGGGCTGCTGTGAATACGGGCTTACAGTACAATAACTCAACGAATATAGTTAGTGTTAAATCATTATTGTTTGCGAACTCACAGATATACGCTGTTGCTGAAGGCGGTTATAATGTATTTCGTAGTATAGATAACGGTGATCACTGGATTCAAGAAGATTGGGGAATGATTTGTAATTCAATCGGAGTACTTCGGTACATAAATAACATCCTGTATGCCGGTACGAAAGGCGGGGGGATCTATCGTAGTACCGATGTTGGACGTAACTGGTCAGACATAAATTCAGGATTCCCCTATCTACATATACTTTCACTTGCTTCAAAAGGAGATACTCTTTTTGCAGGTACTCGCTACGGCGGAATATACCGTAGTTATGATAAGGGAGAAAGCTGGAGAGAAATCAACATTGGGGTAAAGTATCCACAAATCAATTCAATTGCTGTTAATGGATCGACAATCTTTGCAGGCACCCAACATCAAGGAGTATTGCGAAGCGATGATAATGGTGATCATTGGATTCTCTGTGATTCTATGATGTTGACCGCTCCGATAACTCAAATAATAGTAGGTAATTCAACAGTTTTTGTCGGTACTGACGGTAGTGGGGTTTACCAAAGTTATGATAATGGATTGCATTGGGTACGCGATACATCCTATACAAAAGGGCAACATGTAGTTTCTCTTGCACTCAAAGACACAAGCTTATTTGTTGGAACTAATGATAATCAAATTGGATTAGTTCGTAATTATTTTAATCATGGTATTGGCAAATCACGGTTTTTAGGTTTTTGCTGTTCTGAGTTTCCGATAGCAGTCAGCGGACCAAATGTATTACTTGGCGCACATGATGGTAACACTCAAGTTCTTCAAATAAGTAAGGATGACGGAATTACGTGGACAAAAACTACTGCAAGTTTTAGAGATAATTATCTCAATAAGATATATGCAAACGGAAATATAGTTTTTGCCCATGTTGTAAAAACTGTTTATCAAAGTTATGATAACGGTTATCACTTTATTTTTGTAGATACTCTGCCTGAAATAATTGTAAATCAATTAGAACTCTCCGGATCAACTCTCTATGTCGCAACAAGTAACGGCATCCGGAAACGTCCAATCAGCATGACTGATGTTCAGGAAGAAACATCTACAACATCTGCACCACATTTATCCATCTACCCCAATCCTACGACCACTTCCATCACTATCGATCGCGCGTCACTTCCATTCACAATTGGTGCTGTCAATTATACCATTCTCTCTGTCACAGGTGAAAAAGTCTATGATGTTGAGCAGAGCGAAACGCGTTTTACTCTTTCGGTGGATGGCTTGCCGAGTGGGGTGTATTCGCTTGTTGCTCGGCAGGGTCTGGTGCGTTCGGCTGGTGTATTTACGGTGGTGCGGTAGTTTTTGACGTAAGAGGCGCAAGAGGCGCTAGAGTTCGCAATTTGGAAATAGTTAGGCGTCGAATCCGTTGTAGGGCGGAGCTTGACTATTCTATCCACATATTTTATCCTGCATGAGTACTACTGCTACTACGACAACTCCTTCTCCATCGACACCACCAAAACCCAAAAAACCTACCTGGAAAGACCGTTTTCTGGCGCTCCGGAATATCGGTCCGCTCTTTCGTATGATTTGGCACACGTCGCCTCCGATTGTCGTGTCGATGATTATCCTTCGTGCTATCCGCGCGTTCCTTCCGCTTGCAAATCTCTGGATCGGCAAAATCATTATCGATGAAGTGGTAAAAGCCGCGACAAGTAATGCACGACACGATCTGAATCCTCTCTGGACGGCTATTGCCATCGAATGCGGACTCGTCCTCCTCGGACTCATCCTCGCACGGGCAAATAGTTTGCTCGATGCCATGCTCGGCGATAAATTTTCGAATGCGACTTCCGTGCGAATTATGAAGCATGCGGCGACATTAGACCTTGTGATGTTTGAAGATGCAACGTTCTACGACAAACTCGAGCGTGCCCGCCGGCAAACCTGGTCACGGGTCGGACTCATGGCCGATGTGCTCAATCAAATTCAAGACGGTATCACCATCATTGCCCTCATCGGAGGACTCGCCGCCTTTAATCCGTGGCTGATTCTGCTGCTCGCCGTTGCACTCATTCCATCCTTTATCGGAGAATTAAAATTCAGCGGCGAATCGTATACGCTGGCGTTTCAATGGACACCCGAACGCCGCAAAATGGACTATTATCGTTTCATTGGAGCGAGCGATGAGACGGCAAAAGAACTCAAAATCTTCGGACTCTCGGACTACGTCATCGAACGCTTCCGCACGCTCGCCGAAGATTTCTACAATGCCAATATCAAGCTGTCGAAACGCCGCGCAATCTGGGGAACGGTGCTCGGCGCGCTGACGACGCTGGCATATTATTCTGCCTATATTATGATTATTCTCGAAGCTATCGGCGGACTTATTTCGCTTGGTACGTTGACATTTTTAACGGGAACATTTTCGCGACTTCAGGGCACATTGCAGGGGATGTTTTCGAGGTTCCAACAGATATCCGAGGACGCGCTCTACCTCAAGGATTTATTTGATTTCTTTGAAATTAGATCGAATGTCGTTGCGCCTGAGAATCCACGTCCATTCCCCAAAACAATTACCCAAGGGTTTCAATTCGAAGGTGTGGGTTTTAAATATCATAATAGTGACAAATGGGCGATTCGCAATCTGAGTTTTACGCTTCATGCCGGTGAAAAACTCGCCTTGGTCGGTGAAAACGGAGCGGGGAAGACGACGCTTGTGAAATTACTCTCGCGACTCTACGACCCGACCGAAGGCAGAATTCTCCTCGAAGGCATTGACTTGAAAGAGTATGATTTGGGAGAGTTACGCGGCGCAATCGGCGTGATTTTCCAGGACTTTGTGCGCTATCAAATGACGGCGAAAGAGAATATCGCCGTTGGGCAGATCAGCGAACTCGAGAATCAACCGGAAATCGAAGTATCGGCGGAGAAAAGCAGGGCGCAGGAGGTAATCGGACGTATGCCACACAAGTACGAACAAATGATCGGCAGACGATTCGCCGATGGCGTCGATCTCAGCGGCGGAGAATGGCAGAAAATAGCACTTGCGAGAGCGTATCTACGCAACGCACAACTGCTCATACTCGACGAACCAACCGCAGCGCTCGACGCGCGTGCCGAGTACGAAGTATTCAAGCGTTTTGCCGAGCTCACAGAGGGTAAAATGTCGGTGCTTATCTCGCATCGTTTCTCCACGGTGCGTATGGCGAGCAGGATCTTAGTGCTCGAAAAAGGCGAACAAATTGAAATTGGAACTCATGAAGAACTCCTTGCATTATCAGGCAGATATGCGGAGCTGTTTGCGTTGCAGGCGCAGGGGTATAAGTAGAATTTATAAATTATTGCTGGTCGGTGTTGTTGGGGCGATTGCACTGTGTGAATACCGTATAAAAATACTCGCCATATGAACCTGTAATGCAGGGTACATTTCAAAGAAAAACATCACGCAGTCCATCAAATAATTCAGTATTTTTGCACTTGGAATGAGTGAGTTAACCGGGAATTGAAGATGCGCTGATGAATGGCAAAATGAGACTCTACACACAATCACCTTCCTTCGACTCCACGACTCACCGCCAACAATATACTATTCTATTATATACTTGTCGGAAGGAGAAAAAGGTATGGAAGCGGAAATTTCAAGAGCAGTCGCCGCACATGGTATGTGGAAAGCCCGCCTGAGAAATGCAATTGACTCAGGTAGTTTTGACGGTAATGTCGAGACAGTGAAAAATTGTCACCTCTGTGAGTTCGGCAAATGGCTTGATTCAGTCGAGCAATCCAAGCGCGATGCACATTATCGGGACGTCGCACGCCTCCATGAGAAATTTCATGGCGTAGCCGCCAAAGTGGCGAAGCTGGTCGTCGATAAGAAAAAAGACGAGGCCAATTCATTGCTGTCGATGAGCGGAGAGTTTACGGTTGTTTCTTCGGAACTGACCCGTGCGATGATGAATTGGAAAAAAGCACTCTAATGGTGCGCAACGATACATAACAAACCCAACAGCCTCGCGCGAATACTACGCGCGGTTGTTGGGTTTTTGTCGTTTTACGCTGCATTTGATGTGTGAGCAATACCATTGAGGAATGCTACCGTACCACCGAATATCTACATATATTCGGCATACAAGTTCGCTGATTATTACAAAAAATTGTATGGAATTGCATCGCTCGGCAAAACTCCGTAAATTACATACAACAACCATAATACCGTGATACTCATATCTTCCTGCCGAGCCGATTTTTTTGGGGAGATAGAGACATTACCCATGTTGTACTTCTCTCGAAAGGACTACGATGAATACTCTTCGTTACTTTGTTCTCTTCTGCACTGTCATACTCCTCAGCAGTGGATGCGGCGGAAATGATACGGTCAATTCCACTCCCGAGGAATGGAAGCCCACGACCACATCATATAATGTGACCTACACGTCGAATACGATTTATTTTGACAGTAGTGAGGTGAGTGCGGTTGTTGGCTCTGACACGGCGCAGCATATGTATACCTTCGACGCAGCCAAGCCGAAAGTCTCGCTTTTGGAAGCAGGGAAAATCCTCCTTCTCTGGCGGAAAGATGTGCGCAAGATAGCGGCGGTGCAAAAAAACGGCGATCGGGTGACGGTCACTACTGAAAGCTGCGGCTTGAATGAAGTTATAAAAGACGGCACACTCTCCTGGGATTACGCTGCCGACTACTCGCCGAACAGCGTGATACTACCCTCACTCACGGTCGTCGGGAAAAAGGGCGAATTCGCCTTGACACCGGTAGCAAACGACACATTTTACATACGCTTAGACTTTGGGGATTATATTTACAAAGTATGGATCAAGCTCAAGAACGACGAGATGTACACCAAAATCGGCGTCGAGAAAAAACTCTTGCAGGGTTTTCGCGCATCGTTCACCGCAGAGGGGAATGTGACGAAATTCCGCCAACAAACGACGATGAAATTCACCAATTCCACGCTTCAGCAATTTGACCATATCAACAAGCACATCAAAGGGGATATGACTCTTCGCTTAGCGGCGGCAGGGTCGGGGAATGATGCCATTAATTTTGAATTGCCGATAGTGGTTGCCAAGTATCCGATAGCCGTCGGACCATTCGTATTTTTTATGAATGTGAAAATACAAGTCGTTGCCAATTCCGTGGTTCCGGCGGACGGTTCGTCGAATCTCAATGCAAAATTCTCCTACGATTCAGAAGCGGGCTTTACCTTCAACGGCGTCGATGCCAATCCATTCGGCACGCCGGGAACGTACAACATGGCAAAAGACGGCGAACTGGCAACAGGGTCATCGTCCACGGTCGCGGCGAGTTTTGGGATTGGATTCCCACGAACCGAACTCGATTTATTCGGAACGGGATTAATTGTGCCGTACGTGCAGCCCGGCATACTCGTTGGCGGTGATTTTACGACCGGAATTCATCCTTGTCAGCAAGCGCAGGTGGCCTTTATCGGCGCAGCGGGCATGAATATGGGTTTTGCCGGCATGACCTTGAAAAAAAGCTGGACGCTGTGGAATAAACAGATAGTGCTTTTGAAAGCAGGGGATTGTCCGTGAGGTAAGGATAGGATTCGTTCCTTTCGAACCATTTAAAACAAATCAACCTGACCTGAAATACGAACCACATGTAGGGGCAGAAAATCTTCTGCCCCTACCGGTATCACACATCATGATTTTTCGCTGTGCAGCCACTTCAATCAGAAGAAGTACATCAGCTACTTTATTTACACAAAAACATATCCAAACGATCATTTCCTCTCAAACTAATTTCCATACTTCACACATATTCATGAAAGAACTACATGAAAAAAACAATACTCCTTGCCATTCTCTTCCTCCTTTCACATTCACTCATCTTGGCTCAGCGCTATACATGGACAGAGCGCACCTCTGCGGGTTCCCGAAATTGGAGAGCGGTGGCTTCTTCAGCTAATGGCGGTAAATTAGTGGCGGTGGCGAATTTTTTTGTTCACATCTCAACAGATTCCGGTTCAACATGGGTGAATAAATCTCCCGGTAATTTTACTTGGTGTTCAGTCGCATCATCGTACGATGCAACTAAAATCATAGTGGGTAACACGTATGATATTATGTATAGATCGCAAGATGCGGGCTCAACATGGCTTGGTTGTTACTCTGCGGGCTGGAGTTACTGGAGCGCAATAGCCTCGTCCTCTGATGGAAGTAAGCTCATTGCAGCTGATGGAAATAATGGGTATCTATATACTTTTAATTCCGGGGGGACTTGGACAAGGCAAACCGCTTCAGGATTACGAAACTGGCGATCCCTTACATCTTCCTCCAATGGCTCTATTATTGCTGCAATCCATGATTCGACCGGTTATGTATATACATCCACCAATTCAGGAGTTACATGGACAACGCGAACATCTGCGGGTAATCGACAATGGAAATCCATCGCCTCCTCTGCCGATGGATTAACATTAGTAGCTGCTAATGGAAATCCCGGCTATCTCTATCTTTCTGCGGATACAGGCGCTACATGGACTGCCCGAACTGCAGCGGGAGCACGGTATTGGTCGGCAGTGGCTATTTCCTCCGATGGATCCACCATCGTTGCTGCCGAGGGAAGTCCCGGATATATTTATATTTCCACTGATTCCGGTACTACGTGGACCACCCAGACGCGGGCAGGTTCACGTGCATGGAGTTCGGTCGCTGTCTCCGCAGACGGCAGAAGGGTCATCGCCTGTACGAATAACGGTTATCTCTATACCGGCGCCAATATTCCGCATTCCATTGCTGCATCACCTCTTTCAAAGTCAATCTACTGTCAGGGCTCTTCGCTTTCCATTCCGTACGCTGCATTTGGTGAATATGACAGCACGAATGTATTCACTGCGCAGCTTTCGGATAGTGCGGGAAGTTTTGCTGCGCCAATTACCATCGGAACACGTACAAGCACTGTGACCGGTACGATTACTGCAACTATTCCACCGACAACTTCTCTTGGGAATGCGTATAAAGTACGTGTGATAAGTAGCAGCCCTGCGATTACCGGCACTCCGAATGCCGGTACTGTAAGCATACATGCGGCTGTTGCTCAGTATAAAGTAACCGGCGGTGGCGGATATTGTGTTGGAGATACAGGAGTTGTGATTGGGCTCAGTAATACACAACTTGGCGTACGGTATCAATTTCAGAAAAATGGCACCGATACCTTACTGCCGCTCGACGGAACCGGCGCAGCCATCAGCTTCGGCGTTCAGTCGGATACGGGAACATACTCAGTGCTTGCTACCGACACCGTTTCCGGTTGCACACAAATGCAGGGAAGCGTGAAGGTGAGTATTTTTCCATTACCGAAAACCTATGATATTTCCGGCGGTGGCAGCTATTGCGAAGGTGACCCGGGTGTGCCGGTATCCTTGCCGCTCTCAGACCTTAACACGACCTACCGACTCTTAGCAGATGAGAAATTTACGGGTATAACCAAGGATGGAACAGGTTCGGCAATTGACTTTGGCTTGCAAACGCAGCCCGGGACGTATTCGGTTGTAGCAGTGCATAATCTTACGAACTGTACAGCCCGTATGACGCGACCAACGCTTGTGATAAAAAATGCACGACCGCCACAACCAACCATCGAGAAAATTGGCAATGAGCTGTCTTCGAGCGCAGACATCGGTAATCAATGGTATAGCAATGATCAAATAATCCTTGGAGCCACTACAAAGACATACACACCAACGATGAGCGGACGATACACGGTGAAAGCGAAGAACAGCACCTGCACATCACTCATGTCAGCCGGGTATGATTATATTCTCGATACCGATAAATTATCGGCCGGTTTCAATGCAAGCACGACCAAAGGTGCGGCGCCTCTTACGATAAACTTCACCGATGCCACAACCGGTAATCCAACAAGCTGGAGTTGGGATTTTGGCGATAACCAAACGAGCACTCAGCAGAATCCGACGCATACTTATACCACACCCGGAAATTACACCGTTAAACTCACCGTTTCGAATGCAATAACCAATGATACCAAAACAAAGGAATCATTTATCATTGTCGAAAAATCATCAAGCGTGACGAATGATGGAAGTGGAGACACACAGAAAAAAGTACATCTCACAAGTATCCCCAATCCTGCAACTGACGAAGCAATCGTACGAATTGAATCGGGCACGCGAACAATGATTACGCTCAGTCTGTACAATGTGTTAGGAAATAAAGTACAAGACATATACACAGGGGAAATTGGAATCGGCAATACAGATATTCACTACTCTGTGCAGGATGCGACGATAGGGAATTATTATCTGATGGCTCGGTATGCTGGTGGTACGGTGATGGGGCGCGTGCAGGTGGTGCGATGAGGGGAATGCCTGATTCCGTACGGCATTCAACTCCCAGACCGTCCAGTTGTTTCAACTGGACGTCAATACTTGCCGCTGAAACGTATTGCATGAAACAATTAGCCACATCTTGCAACAGGAAGCTATCACATTTTACAGAGATAATGTATGTTATAGGAGATTGGAAAATATGCGCTTACTTGAAGTACGGATGAGCAGAACGTTTCATAGGTATGTGTTGACGGTCAATTAAAATACCTGACTGGACGGGAAATATTCTTATTGGAATACCCACAAATATTCCTGCTCTTGGGTCTAAAGCTGAATTAAATATAGGACTGTGGGGCACGAAAGACATTGATAATGGAAAGACACTCGCACACGAATATGGGCATTTACTGGGAATACCAACTCATAGCGAAGATTGGGTAGGATATAGCCAAATTGGTTATATAAAAGGTGTATTCGATATAATGGTAGGAGGAAACTTGAAAGAAAGTTATCCTTATCCTAATGGTGGAACACAGGATTTTTCCATCTCAAAGGTGGACGTAACAGCTACCAATATAAATCAAATGTTTTTTTGGAATAAAATTCCATCAAAACCTTCTGGTCTATATACTCTTACTAATATTACTCATTTTTTAATAAAATGAAAAATTTTATATACTCAATCATTATAGTGGGCCTCATGTTGTGCCACTTTTCTTGCTTTGCCTTTTCTTTCTTAACAATAGATAGTACTAAACAAATAAAGCAAGATATAACATTGGATGAACTAATTGAAAATCCACCATTTACATCTGATGAAGCAATATTAAATTGGAAAAAAGATAGTCTGACTTGTTTAGGACTTCGCTCAGCCTTATCATTTTATGTTATCAAGAAAAAAATTAAATTAGAAGGACAATATCTTTCTTTTCTTGTAGAATTATTAGGGGCGCCTAATGATGTTGAGCAGTTACCTCGTTGTATAGACAGAGGTAATCTTACGACACTACCTCAACATAACATTTGTTACTTGGTAACTTATTATTTTGGAAGAAATTGTAATGAAAACTCAGAGAAACCTATTCATTTTCATGGATCATTGGCAGTAAGATTCATTATAGATGCAGCAACTTCAAGAATAATCAGTGTTGAATTCTAATGGTCTTCCCCCGTTTCAGTTGACAGTACGAAGAGAGTTTTTTGCTGTTTGTAATATTGATTTTCGTATTCTACTGGCGCTATGTAGCCGATGCTAGAATGCAAGCGCTGCCGATTCCCAGTCCGTCCAGTTGTTTCAACCGGACGTCAACACTTGCCACTGAAACGTACTGCATGAAACCATTAGCCGCATCTTGCAACAGGAAGCTATCACATTTTACAGAGATAATGTATGTTATAGGAGATAGGAATATATGCGCTTACCTGAAGTACGGATGTGCAGTACGTTTCATCGGCATGTGTTGACGGTCAGTTAAAATACCTGACTGGACGGGAAACCTGAAACCCCACCTAAATCCTCCCCGAAGGGGAGGACTTTGAGAAAAAAGCGATTTTCTTCCTCTTACCCTCTCCCTTGGAGAGGGCAGGGTGAGGTTCTTCCGGCGCCTGTTCTTAACGCAATGTCATTGAATACTGTTACGGGTGTTCCCAGTCCGTCCAGTTGTTTCAACTGGACGTCAACACTTACCGCTGAAACGTATTGCAGGATAACAATTGCTGCATATTGTTACTTGAAGCTATCACATCGAGCAGAGAAAGAAAATGTTGTAGGTGATAGGAATATAGGCGCTTATCTGAAGTACGGATGTGCAGTACGCTTCATCGGCATGTGTTGACGGTCAATTAAAATACCTGACCGGACGGGAAACTAGCAAGTATCTTAACTTACTACAAAGAACAACTATGAAAAGACAACTCATTACAATATTCCTGCTTACACTACTCTTGGTTGTACCGACAGCTGCACAGAAATTGCTCACATCTGATCTTAAAAATATTCTGTTCTCAAGTTGTCATAATTGCGTTGATGAGCTCGATAGTCTGATACGTCGGTATGGCGAAGAAAAGGTACTTAATGCGCTCGTGCAAATACCCATTAATCAAGATAACTCACCGGTTATCCCAGATAGTAATTCAAAGCGTAATATCAATGGCATTTGGTATTTACTTACCTATACATATAAGGATCAAACTCCGGCAGTGGTTGAAGATACAGAACGTAAGGATATACCAAATCACAGAAACTTTATAGAAACTCAGTATAGTTATATTTCAAAAAGAATGAAATTGATATATTGGGCGTGGCTCATATACAGTGATAGTGTAAGGACAGCAAAACTTCTACGGGATAATTCACAAATGCATTTGTTAGTTGATTCTACAGGTCTTTCTTTGTTAGACTATGTGAACACCGGTACTCATTTTAGATGGCACTTATCTACCTTTCAAAGAAAAACTGCCGGTTGGGTCATAGAAATGGACTCAACATTTGAAAGTTGGAAAACCATGCTTAAAAAAAAAGGTTTACGATATCTTCGAAAAAACAAAATTTCTCCTGTCAATTTGCCCTATAAATATAATACAGTTAAACAAGGATTCTATATGAATAAAAATAACTCTTTTTTCAATAAAAAATAGATAGATTCTGCACCATAAATCCCTGTCCATGCAGTAGCTTCAACCGGCATCAACCCTTACAATAAAACGTACTGCATTAATAAGAGACCTGAAGTGAAATATCACCGCCTCACTCCACTATCCCATTCTCAAAATGATAATGCTTCATACTTGCTGAAGTGAAATTCTGAATAAAGTCGCTTGAATGTTCATGCTCTTTTTTAGGAGTAAAATATTCTTGTTTGATTGCCCAATCATAGACACCACTATTCATAGGATAGCAGGTAAGTGTGCCAGTTAACGCATGCCTTCCTATCCATTCGAATGCTCTTTCTTTCGATGAAAAGACCCCGGACGCAAATCTTCCTCCTGCACCATGAAAAAGCCAGATATAATTGTCGCTTGTATTGTTCATTGATTCACTCATTGAAGTTGTTTAGGATTATTTTTAGAGCCGATTTTTGGGGTAGAAAACATGCTGACTATGACCGGTATGCTGTATTTCCAAACGAAAAACAGGCGTCTTAGCTAACTATGAAAAAGCCAGATATAATTGTCGCTTGTATTGTTCATTGATTCACTCATTGTTTTAACTTGTGCTAATGGATAGCTTGTGTGTTGATTCTTTCTTTCAGTAGGTGATAAAAATATATGCACTTACTTAAAGTACGGATATCCAGTACGTTTCATAGGTACGTGTTGACGGTCAGTTACAATAACTGACAGAACGGGGGATGAACCTGTTCACTCTGTCGGAGAAAGCATATAATACGAAGCCACCGCTTCCTGCCCGGTATAATTAGGTCCTACCTCGTCATCTGCTCCTTGGTATTGAAGTCCAAAGTGAATCTCCCGCGCTCCTACACGCTTGAGTATTTTACGACGCGGGTTGAATTCAAAACCGTGCTGAGCAAACATTTTCTTGAGATATGATTTAGACTGAACTCCTTCTACGACAATGTGTTGATCGTCAAGATTCGCTATGAAAAGCCCGGTAGGTGAGAGCGCTTTAGCGGCTTTTTCAATGACAAATACCTTATCACCCACATAATGCAACCCATGCACGCAGGTGATGAGATCGTAGCTCGTGTCAGGTTTCCAGGTGATTAATGAATTCACTTCAAACGTCAATCCTGGCGCGTTTTGGTCATACGAATCAAATGTATCCACCAAGTCTATTCCTTTGAGATGCAACCGATCGCCAAGATGCTGCTTGTCGAAATAGTGTTTCACCTGCAGCAACGCTTTACCATGACCGCAGCAGAGATCGAGCCACGAAGCAGTGCCGCGCGATTGCAGTACCGACATCAGGAAATCCTCCGGACGGAAACCAAATTCCTTTTCATAACTATTAACACCGCTCGCATTCCGCGAACGATTCATACGGGAATTGACGACAGTCGGCGACCAGATGAGTTGGGATTCGGGTTTGAGGGGCATGGAGGTTAGGGGATTTGACTAAAGGTGGTGGATTCTCATACTATGTAAAATTTACAAAGCCCCGAAAACAAGGGGCTTTGTATTACTGATAATGTCCATAAAGAGAATGTACAACTATTTGAGTGTCTTCTACTTTGTACACGATTCGGTGCTCAAGATTAATTCTGCGAGACCAGTAACCTGTATAATTGGCTTTGAGCGGTTCAGGCTGCCCAAGTCCATCAAAAGGGGTTTTGCAGGTATTCTCCAAGAGCAAGTGGATTTTCTTAACGTTTTTAATGTCATTTTTCATCCACCAACCCAAATCTTGCCAAGCTTTTGCCATAAAATGAAGTTCACGCATCTATCATTGCTTTAAGTTCTTCCAAATTAAGAGGCGTCGGTTTTACATTGCCACGTTCATAATCCTCTATACTTTGCAAAATGGCGGGATTAGTAATCTCATTGTCAGCGATTACGTTCACCTTTTTCACAAAAGAAATAGCTTTGAAAAACTCTAGTGCGAATGCTAGCTTATTCTCTGCAATATCTATATCTACTCTATATCTCATAATGTACTGTTGGTTATATTGACCATTTATTGTGAATTGCAAGAGCAAAATTATCTAAAATAGTTGGTTCTTCGGTAATTTTTGTGGTTTGGATTTCTGGCTTTTGACCACTGAGGCATCGCGCTTGACCACTGAGGTCATCGCGCTTGACCACTGAGGCCTCGCGCTTGACCACTGAGAGCATCACTCCGAAGTGATACTCTCAGGAAGAGACTACCCCGAGCTCCTCGTTTCTTCGCGAGCGGCTCGGTGATTGTAGGATTATTAAAACGTCGTAAAAATATCATACTCATACTCCAAGGTCTTTGTTTCTCCGGCGCCTACTGTTATTTGCCATTCGATTTTGGAGGCGGCGTTGAGATCATTGGGAACGATGGTTTTTGATTTTTTGCCGTTATCGGAGGCCGAGAGAACATTGCCTGCGAGCTCGCGATTGACAGACACGGCAGCGGACTTGGTTTGATAGTTGGTAATCGTCAACGTGCCGCGCATTCGTGACTTGGTATAGACTACTTTCTTGATTTTCTTGGCGTTTTCTTCGCGGGATGCCTCTTCTTCCGAACTGTTGATGGTGATGTCGATTGCCTTCGAGAGACGCAGATAGGTTTTGGCTCCTGCGGGTGTATAATACACGGTATTTTGCCCGATAATCCTGCCGTCTTTGTCCGATACCGTCATCGCACCGGCGGTGAGAGGTGAACTGCCGCTGTTCCAGAGTTCGAGCGAGTGAAAGACATCAACGTTTTTGTTCCATGCATCAGGACGATACGTAAGACTACCAAGTATATCTCGAAGCGTAGTTTTCAACGTTGCCTCATAACGGTCAACTGCTTTAATAGCACGAGATGTAAGAGTGAACATCCCTCGCCCGGATTTCTTGAGCGTAACATCTTTCAATGAATAGGCATAAATATCACCTGACTTTTCCCCAACATTACTCTCAGCGCTAATATCCGGCATTTCTGAGGCAATAATTGAACGTGTTGTACCAATGATGGTATTTGACCCACCGGCATTACCGATTGTATTAGCAGCGGCTGCAAAAGTGCCAAAAGAATTTGATGCAGAACCGTTATTTGAAACAGATAGATTTTGTAAACCATTCGAAAAGCTCCCCGTTGAATAAAAAAGCGGATCCGCTTTATCCAAATAACTCATCTCCGGTGCGCCAATAATCAACTCCACATCGCTATTGGTCAAATCCTCGATATTATTCTCAATGGTTGCTCTAAGTTCTAGTTGCGCAGATGTATCACTCTGCATTTTCACGGAATAGGTCGGCACCCAGGTAATTCCTCGCGTCATGTACGACGCCTGAACATCCGTTGAGCCCGATTGGCGATTGGTCATAACATGTAAGCGCTTGACGATACTATCTGTGGAATTTGTATTAGATGCATTTCCGCGCACTTCGACATAATCTACAAAATTAGAACTAAACATTGCTGTGGCTCCGGCATCGGTTTTAATTCGTATCATATTATCATTATTGATATAATCAATTATGCCCGAGAATATTTTTTCATACGGTTTTTCACCGTTGTACTGAATTTTTAAGGTCACATAATTCCCAATATTCGCTCGTAGGTAGTCGCGGATGCGGTCACAGGGAACAGAATTCTTTATCGTATCCGTGCGCGCTATTATTCCACGCAGTCCTGCATCTTTACCCACCGTTACGCTGAGGGTGCCATAGACGATATTCTCGGGAACGGGGAGGATGAAGGTTCCGTCTTTGATGTCGGCTGTGCCTTCACGAACGACAAGTGCCGAACCGTTTTTAAATACCGACACTTTTTTTACCGTGGGTTGTGCGTGGAGAATGATACCCGCGCAGAAGAGCATTATCACTGTCATTCCTTGTAGCATTGCGATTATTCCTGCAAAAATTGAAAAAAGATGTGTGAATTGCTGTGTTGAGTCGTACCGGTGTTACATCCAAAATGCAGGGGTAGGCGATACTGCTCATCGAACATTTCTGCAAATATAGTCCCAATTCGTTGATTTTTATGCATGAAAATAGATTGTTTTGTTAGGCAGTGTACTTTTTCTGAAAAATTACCTTGACAGACAGAGTACTTTTTATTATTTTTGCACTCGATATTTTGAACAAACAGGAAGTACCATGGAAATTTCAGCAGATATCATCCGCGGACACATTGATACCATCATCCTCAAATTGCTGGTGAATGAGGATATGTACGGGTATCTGATTAGCAAAACGATTCACAGCGCTTCGGGTGGGGCGTATGAACTCAAAGAAGCGACGATGTATTCGAGTCTCAAACGCTTGGAAAGTGATGGCAATATCACGTGGTATTGGGGCGATGAAACGCAGGGCGGCAGGAGAAAATATTATAAAATAACCGAACAAGGCAGGGCAACCTATCAAGAAAATAAAAAAAACTGGGAGTACGCAAAAGCTGTACTTGATCAATTACTGTAAAGCAATTTCCCGGGTGAGTGTTTCCGGTCCGTCCAGTTGCTACAACTGGACGTAAACACTTGCCGCTAAAACGTACTGCATGATAGATTACTCGCTGAACAATTATTCGTTTTGTTGCAAAAAAACATCTGTGAGAATAACTCCAACAGTTAAGTAGATATACAATGTAGGTGATTAATACATATCTTCTTACCCAAGGCACAGATAAAGAGTACGTTTCATCGGTATGTGTTGACGGTCTGTTGTAGCAACAGACCGGACGGGGATATGCAACCCAGTTCAAGAGCATACCTGAGATTAGAAAGTCATATTATTTAATTAATTACTAGAAGGAGATAATCCAATGAATGATAAACTAACCAACTACCTAAACGCTGCATTCGCGCCGTATGACGGGGTAAAAAGCGTTGCCGAATTAAAGGCCGAACTCCACGCAGATTTGCAGGAGCGCTACCACGAACTCAAAGCATCGGGCAATGATGATGATACTGCTTTTGAAATGACCATTAACAGTATCGGCGATATCGAGCAGACGGTGCAGGAAGTGGCGAATCTGTCACGGTCGCTTGAGCGGCAGGTGCTGACGAATTTCAATGCTGCGAACCTCGCAGAGAGCGATTTTGCCGGTGTTACTGCTCACAAAGGTACGTTTAAATGGAGCGCGTTGAGCGGTTCGAACTTCGCAGTCGCCGACCTCACCGGCAGCACGTTCACCGGCAGTGATGTGCGGCAGGCAAATTTTGACGGAGCCAATCTTACCGACTGTACCTTCACGACGCTCGACCTCTCGGGAGCGAGTTTTAAGAAAGCAATTCTTGCGCGCACGGAATTCAACAAGTCGGATCTCAGCGGCGCACACTTTACCGATGTACAACTCATGGATGTGAAAATGACGATGTCCGACCTAAAGGCAACGACATTTGAAAACTGCACGTTTGACGGCGTGGACTTCTCCTATTCCGACTTGTCAGGTCAGCGTTTTGACGGTCTGACCTTTACCGGAGTGAAATTCGACAAAGCAGCACTCAGTGGCGCCACCTTCAACGGCGCAACGCTCAGGTGCGCCAAGCGAAGCTTGGTATATTCAGAAGGTGCAAATCCTTCGCGGGAAGGGAGCCACCCACCCGCTACCATAATCGTACATTGTGTAAGGTAACAAACACAGTGAAGCTACGACGAGGGAGATATCAGACCGCAACGCAAGTGAAGGTGTTGAGCCCCGTAATTGCCCACTATATGATGGCAGACTGTTTCTTAGCACAGGAATGCAACAATTATATGCTCGTATGGCTTGAGCATGTAGTCATCATCGGGGTCTAAGTCCGCAGTATGATATCAAACGGATATATCAGGAACTTGGGATATCCACTATACTTGCCATTCGGCATAAGCGCAACCAAATCCGAAAAGGAGTAGAATGCGTAACGGTATAGTGGAAGTCGGATTAGCCCATAGTAGCGTCAAGCTCTGTGAAAGCAGAGGTATGCATGCAGAAACATTCAATTCTGATGCAGCGCCAAGGGGCTGACAATTGTATGTATTGTATAACGGAAACGTATATGTCTCATAGAACACAGTTAGATACGGCAACGAAACTTATACAGCTAAGCAAGGTCTCGAAGGACTCTCCAAGCTACAAGTTTGGCTCATTAGCCAGCTTGCTGAATGAAGAGTACCTTGGAACGTGCTATGCCAAGCTTCCTCGTAAGAAGGCACTCGGCATAGACGGAGTGAGTGTAGAAGAATACGGAGAATCGCTGGAAGCGAATCTTAAAGGATTGGTAGAACGGATGAAAAGCATGTCATACCGCCCACAAGCCGTTCGTACGAAGGAGATACCGAAAGACCGCGGCGGAACGCGCACATTGGGCATTCCCTCGACGGAGGACAAGATAGTCCAGAAAGGTATATCCTCAATACTAACGGCAATATTCGACCCAAGTTTTATAGAGTCATCCTACGGTTTTAGAAACAATAGGAGCTGTCACGATGCTTTGAAGAAGGTACATCAGGAGATAACCTTCAAGCCCGTAAACTATGTTATTGATGCAGATATTACATCATTTTTCGACACAGTTGACCATGAATGGTTAGTCAAGTTTCTGGAACATCGCATAAAGGACAAGAACTTTATCCGACTGATAATCAGATTCTTGAAAGCAGGCATCATGGATGAGGGAATAGTAAGAGCAAGCGACATGGGAACACCTCAAGGTGGTATCATTAGCCCAATCTTAGCAAATATTTACCTTCATTATGTGCTTGACCTCTGGTTCGAGAAACGTCTGAAGAAAGACCTTCAGGGTTATGCATCAATAGTACGGTATGCCGACGACTTTATCATATTGGTAGAACGGGAATCGGATTGCCAAGTGATACTGGAATCGCTAAAAGTACGGCTTGGAAAGTTCAACCTTACATTATCGGAATCCAAGACATCTGTGGTAAAATTTGGTCGTAATACGGACACAAATGACGAGCATAAACATCCGGGTACGTTTGACTTTCTAGTGATTTACCCACTACTGTGGCAAATCTAAAGCAGGCAAATTCAAGGTATGTAGGCGGACAAGTAAGTCCCGACTCCGCCTTGGCATCCGAAAGGTGAACATATTCCTGAAAGGACACAAGAATTTTTATACGCTGCAAGAACTTTGGGAGAGCATGTCACGCATCCTTCGGGGACACTACCACTATTACGGAGTAAGTGAAAACCTGCAAGGATTATTGCGATATACATCCCGAGTAAGGAGACTTCTCTACAAATGGCTCAACCGCCGAAGTCAGCGGAAGAGCTACACGTGGGAGAGCTTTCAGCAATATTTACTCAAGTATCCATTACCGGAACCAAAGATATACGTAAGCTTTTACAAGCACTGAGTGCGGAATACAATTGAGGAGCCGTGTGAGGGAAATCCTCACGCACGGTTCTGCGAGGGGGAGCAATCAACAGCATCCAAGAAATACACATCCTAAGGCACAAAAGCAGAAATGCGGACACGGAGCTACGGTGGAATCTAAAGACTGTGGATTAGCTCTCTACTCGACAAATGTATCCTTCCGTCCATCGTTTGCCTTGACAAATCGGTACTTCCGCGCCATCAAGTCCATCAATTTCGACGGCGCAAGGATGGACAAGCTGACGTTTGCATCACTGAAGGGGATGGGGGCAGAATTGTCGAAGGTGGAGGTGATATAAGGGGTTCGCATTATTCGCCATTGACGGTAGAGACGTTGCATGCAACGTCTCTACGTTTGATGGATGAACAAATCCCCCGATCTGCTCGCGTAGAAGCGAGGAACTCGGTAAAGAATGAATTGTTGACTAGACTACAGCTTTAGCTGTAGGGCGAAGAGGGAAGGAAATGCGGCTGTAGCCAAATTGAATTCGTGCATGCTGTAGAGACGTTGCATGCAACGTCTCTACGTTTGATTGTCATCACGATTGATTGTCATTACGTCTGATTGTCATTACGATTGATTGTCATTACGATTGATTGTCATCACGATTGATTGTCATTACGTTTGATTGTCATTACGATTGATTATCATTACGTTTGATTGTCATTCCGGCTGACATCCTTACCGTACACCCAATCACCGCACCACCATAAACGGCTTCTTCACAATACTCTTCCCCGCATGAATGACCGCGAAATAGAGTCCGCTTGCGAGTTCATTGGTTGCCATTGTGTAGCGTGATTGATCCGAAAGAGTCGTGCCCTGCATCAAAGCCATGCCTTGACTGCTGAAAATCTCGATGGTGGTCGGATTGTCGCGTGATTCTGCCGGTAAATCAAAGGTAATATTGTCTCGTGCAGGTTGAGGATAGACGCCTGTATTTACATTTTCTGCTTCAGACTCTTCAACCGCTGTAACTGCTATGGATGGGAGAGGGATACCGTCGGGGTTAAAGAGAAGCATAGAAGTAGGGCAGGGAAGATAAATAGTATTCAAAGAATCTATTGCTATATCGGGTAGATTATCATTTAACTTACTCAAAAGAGTGTTTTTGCTTTCGATAATACGGCCCACATTTACCCCATCAAATTCGATGATATTCTTTTTATTGGTTAGTATCCACATTTTTCCATGAGTATCGAAAGTGTATTCAACGGGATATCCGTAAGAAGGAACGTCAATTAAATCTAAGCCGTGCACTGATATCCAATTAGTACCATCAAACTTGATGATTTTATCACTACCACTATTAATGTTTGCTATCGCCCACAAAGTACCTTTTTTATCATGTTTTAATTTAGATAAAGGGTAAGTAAATAATTCAGTTGTATTCTTTAAACTTGTAGAAGGAAGCTCAACCGAGCTGTTGCCATAATACTTTACTACAGAAAACAATGATTTACCTGCGTTATTGGTGTTTGATTTGCTTGACACCCAAATCGTATCGTTGTATTCACACATCGAGTAGGTGAACTGATGGGAGCGAATGGAATCATTTTCCGGAAAGTATGAAAGTACACCATCTTTTGCTCGGAAAATTCCATAATGATTGCCTATAAAAGTAGTTCCATCTGTCAAATGAGAAAAGAAGTAATATTGGTAGGTAGATATGGACGGGTCAGTCTTATAAACAGAGTTTTTTTCATTATAGACCGTTGTATAGACTTTACCAAATTTTACTATACTCTCTCCTTGAGCAGACCAAAAGGTATGTTGCTTGTCAATACTTAAGCTGAACCCTAAATATCCGACAACATAGAATATCTTCCGTCTTGTTTTGCCGGTTCCGAGGTTGCATTCCCACTTTTTATTAATTCCGTTATTAATCAACGTATCATACGTTACTGTTAATTTTAAAGGACTTTGCAAATCAGTAATCTCATAAAACTTAGGAAGTTGATTATTCGGTATGATCCGAAAATATACAGTGCATTGGGATGATGAGGGTCCATTTTCTGCTTTGATGCGAATGCGATACAAGCCGGTATCGGTAAACGATTTTGGCGAAAAGGTGATGACTGGCGAATCTGTATAGGGAGCATTGACCGATGTGTGAGATAGTCGTACGCCGGCAGCATTATTATCAGAGGTTTTGACCCAAGAAGTTGATATCAGAGATTCAACAGTATAGGATAAAAATACGGTAGATGTAAAAGTCGGGTCTTTCCGTAAAAAATGGATGGACAATGTTTGATCGCCGGTATTTATTTCCATCTGCAAGGTATCATTTGTACTAGGAGCGAGGTCGAACCAATCACCGGCAAAGGCATTGCAGGTAAGAAAAAGGAGAGCGCAAAAAACGAGGGCGAGATATTTCATAGAACCTCAGGGAAAAAAGTAATAAAGAAAAGAATTACTGAAGAAAAAAACAGAATACAATACAATATTGAAAAACGTAGGGGCAGAAAATCTTCTGCCCCTATAGATTGATAGCTAATTACCGCACCACCATAAACGGCTTCCTCACTATACTCTTACCCGCATGAATCACCGCGAAATAGAGTCCGCTTGCAAGTTCATTGGTTGCCATGGTGTAGCGTAATTGATCCGAAAAAGTTGTGCCCTGCATCACAGCCATGCCTTGACTGCTGAAAATCTCGATAGTCGTCGGATTGTCACGAGATTCTGCGGGTAAATCAAACGTGATATTGTCCCGTGCAGGTTGAGGATAGACACCGGTCGTTACATTTTCCGCCTCAGATTCTTCTACTGCTGTCACTGCGATGGAAGGGAGGGGAATACCGTCGGGGTTGAAGAGCGTAACCCCATTGCGGTTGTCAAAATAGATGGTGTTCGCAGAATCAATTTCCATGAATTTAAATTCCGTATTTTCGAGTGGAGTATCCTTGCTGTCAAAGACCCGGCCAATTTTCTTTCCGTCAAATTCATAGAGAAATTTCTTACTGGTAAGAATCCACATTTTTCCGTGGCTGTCGAACACAAAATATCTCAACGTCCCCTTATAATCTGAATTTATAGAATCCAAATTCATGATGGGAACCCAACTAGTTCCGTCGAATGTTGCGAGTTGTGTACGTTTTAGTTTTCCGTATTTATCATAGATACCCATACCACACCATAAAACACCTTTTCTGTCTATTAGCATACCACCGGCAGAAACTAATTCATTCGTATCTGCAAGTCTTGTTGGTAATTTCACTATCGTGTTTCCATAACATTTATAGACCGGCTCAATCAGAAGAGAACTGTTAGGATTTCGTACTGGCGGATTAAATGAAATCCATACCGTATCCTTAAACTCACGCATGGCAAATGTCCGACCACTTGCAAGGAGGGAATCATCTTCCGGGAAAGGAGTAACTACTCCATCTTTAAACTTGTACGTACCTGTATTTTGGTTGCTTATAAAGGTTGTTCCGTCGCTTAGGTGCACAAATTTGTGAGAATTATAATTCGCGTAATTATCTCCTTTGTACTTGGAGTTTTGATTGTCATACGTTGTATTGTATATTTTGCCGTATTTGGTAACTGTACCTATGCCATCGGAGCCTACACCAACTACCCAGAAATTATTTTGTTTATCAATACTAAAGCAGTACTGGCCTACTCCTCCTACTTGATAGAATATCTTCCTTAAGGTAGGTCCTTTACCTAATAAATATTCATATCTTGAATCCCATTTCTTGGTTACATTATTATATGCACCTACTAATGGTGTTTTTAATGAAGTATCATAAGAGATGATAATTCTATCAGCACCTGCCAAGTCTTTGAGAACATAAAAATTGGACGGTGGTGTGTAGGGAGTAACCCGAAAATAGACTACACAACCCGAACTTTTGGGTCCGTTTGCTGCAGTTATCCGTACTCTAAACAAACCCATAGTATCAACACTACTTTTAGGAGTGAAAGTAATACCAATGGATTTATAAGGTAGATTAACAGCAAGCGAAGGAGTTTTCAACTTGTAGCATGAATTATTTCCATACGTATCATTGCATGGCACCCACGCTTTACCGTCGGTATAATATTCAAATACATAGGTCATATACAGAGATTCGGTAAAGGTCTGATCGCGTCTGATAAAATTGATAGACACCGTCGTATCTTTACCGTTTGAAGTCAGCAAAATAGTATCATTCGTCGCAGGCGCGAGGTCGACCCAATCACCGGCAACGGCATTGCAGGTAAGAAAAAGGAGAGCGGAAAAAACGAGGGCGAGATATTTCATAGAACCTCCGGGAAAAAGAATCGAAGAAAGGAAATAATTGTGGTGCAAACTAAATAAAATAGAGGAGTTATGCAAGAAAATAATGAAATATGAATATCATTTCTGTCTGAACTATCGAACCCCCCGATCCGCTCGCGAAGAAGCGAGGGGCTCGGGAAGACATAATTGTTGACTAGACTACAGCTTCAGCTGTAGGGCGAAGCAGGGAGGAAATGCGGCTTTAGCCAAATTGTATTCTTGCATGCTGTAGAGACGTTGCATGCAACGTCTCTACGTCCTGAAACGCCTGCATGATGAAAATAGCTGATATTATGATACAGCTCAATTATAGCATCTTGCCGAGATTTTGTAAATTGTATTTGATTTAGGAATTAATCACTTATCTGAAGTACGGATGAGCAGGATGTTTCATAGGTTTGTGTGACGGTCGGTTATAATGACCGACCGGAAGGGAACGCTTTGAGGGGTAATATGTATAAATTATTAATACTTGCATTAGTGTGTATGTTAACAACAGAGTTTAAAGCTGATTCTCTAATAGGCTCATGGTCATTAGATAAAAATACACCTGCTATAGAAAAATGGGATCCATACAGATTACAGAAATACTATCCTCAAGTTATTTTTAGATCAGATAGTATTCTTTGTATTAGAGGTTATTGTGGTATGACCTATGCTGTGTTTAGACTTTGCAAAAATAAATTAATAGTCACTACATCAGATACTGTTAATTATGACGCTATTGTTTATAAACTTAATAATGACAGCTTACTAATGTGCAATTTTTTTAAATGCAATGATACAGTTCTTTATATTAAAGACAGATAATATATCCTCTAATTAGTTGGTCTTTTTTTAACTACTTTTGGTAATTGTGTTGTTATAGAATTTAATTGTAGATGCTTATTCTTCATCAAGTCTCTCTCCATCTTGCCATCACTAACTGTCTTTTTTCGATTCGGACGATTGAAGGAAGCAAGTTTTAGTGTCAATGTATTTTTAAAACGACTAATATGGTTAACTTTTAGCTAACTTAGTTCATCAAACATGACAAATAGTAATAATATATAATATCGTAACCGATTGTAATGCAAATAACATGAAATATTTTCTTACCCTCATCCTCACCCTATTTTGTATTTATACTTCTCATGCCCAATCCCTCTCCCTCTTCAACATCTACGTATCCAGTTTCCCAACGCTAAAAGCAAAATTCTACGCCTTTGATGCAACCGGAAAACAACAGCGTCCGCTTGCATCTGAAATTATTCTGTCGGAAAATGGGAAACCACGACCGATTACAAGCGTTACGTGTCCGCCGCCTTCCGCGCCGGATGTGCTTTCCTCAGTTCTCGTCATCGATATCAGCGGTTCGATGCACGAAGGCAATGGCACGACAAAACGCATGAACCTCGCACAAGCTGCCGCCTCTTCGTGGGTCAATGCCCTTCCGCCAGGCAATGAATGCGCTGTTACCTCGTTCGATGATAAGAATTATGTGAATCAAGACTTTACCGTTGATCATCCAAAATTGCTGAGTGCTATCAATTCACTCACTCCACAAGGCGGCACGAACTATGACAATGCCTTCCTCGCGCCGAAAACCGGAGGATTAGTCCTCAGTAAAAACGCCAAATACCGGAAAATACTCGTCTTCCTTACCGACGGACAAGCCACCGGCAATGAAACTGCTATTATAGCCGAAGCCAATCGTCAGAATTGTATCATCTTTTGCGTGGCCGTCGGGATGCCCGCGCCGGATATTCTCAAAAATATAGCCACCAAAACCGGCGGGAAGTACTTTGAACATGTTACTACATCCCAAGAAGCAGAAGGGATTTACGCGCAGATTCTGACCATTGCTCAAGGCAGCCAACCCTGTGAAATTACCTGGCAAAGCACAGACCCCTGCGAAACCGGTGATGTAACCGTTCAAGCGCAGTGGCAAGCGCAAACTTCGACCGGAAAATATACTATTGCTCCCACTAATCGGGGTTCGGTGAAAGTAATTCCCACCGCCATTTCCTTCGGCAGACGCCTTCCCGGCTCGACCAATGATACAACGATTACCCTACGAGCAGTCAATGCCGATATGACGGTGACCGGCGTGAGCAAAACATTTGGAACGGCTGACTTTACAGTCGTGAATACCACTTTCCCACTGAGCATTCCTCAAAACACAAGCGCAACGATTACCCTGCGATTTGCTCCCACGGACTCCGCTTCCCAATATGCGAGTTTTAGTATTACTACCAATACCTGTCCGGCGTTCTGTAGTGCGTATGGCGGCTTCCCTGGTGTAAAAATGAAAATTCCTACGTTGCAGCTCACGAGTCCGAACGGTGGGGAATTCTTTGCAGTGGGCAGTGATACGTTGATTACCTGGAAAGGTGTGGCGCCGACTGATACGGTGAGTTTGTATTACAGCACGGATAATGCAGCCACGTGGAATCTGCTCAAAAGTACGGCAACGGGACTCCGCTATTCGTGGAAGAATATCCCACGACCGACGAGCGCGCAGTGTTTGGTGAAAGTAGTGCAGACAGGTGGAAGAGTAGGACAGGTGATCGACTGGGAACGAGCGTATGGAGGGAGTAAAGTCGATATTGCACGTTCGGTCGATCAGACAAGCGATGGCGGATATCTGGTTGCAGGATATACAGCTTCTTCTGATGGCGATGTGAACACCGTTACCGGGGGGGATGATTATTGGATTCTGAAATTATCGAGTTCAGGACAGATTGAGAAGAGCTATGTTTATCAAGGATCGAAGAGCGATAATGCAAAATGTGCCCGACAAACGTTCGATGGAGGCTATATCGTTGTCGGTTATTCTCAATCGAATGATAATAATGTCCCCGGCAATAAAGGAAAAACAGATTATTGGATTGTGAAATTTCATGTTGATGGTGGAATTGAATGGAAAAAAACTTTAGGTGGTAAAAATGAGGATTACGCGGAGTCCATACAGCAAACTGCCGACAGCGGATACATAGTCTGCGGATTTACGAGCTCTGTTGATGGAGACATTACGGAAAATAAAGGCGGTTTTGATTATTGGGTGATAAAGTTGAGCAAAACAGGAGTAGTTGAATGGCAGAAAACGTATGGCGGAGAAGGTGATGATCAGGCATTTTGCGTTGTTCAAACGACCGATGGTGGATATGCGATTGCCGGACAAACCGCTTCACTGACCGGTGATGTTACGGGAACGAAGGGGAGTTCGGATGCTTGGATTGTAAAGCTTGCATCGGACGGCACCATTGAATGGCAAAAAACCTTCGGCGGAAGCGTTGCCGATAACACAAATTCCATCGAGCAAACCACCGATGGCGGCTATATCGTTTCGGGAAATACATCGTCGAATGATGGTGATGTCACGGGTGCAAAAGGAGCGAATGATTATTGGGTACTCAAATTAACCGCGCAGGGGAATCTTGACTGGCAGAAATCGTATGGGGGGAGTTCGATTGATATTGCCAATTCCATTCAGCAGACCACCGACGGCGGCTATGTCGTTGCCGGACAATCCTCGTCGAATGATGGTGATATTACGTCGCCTAAAGGAAGTTCAGACTTTTGGATTGTGAAGCTAACCAAAACCGGTGCAATCAGTTGGCAAAAGTCTCTCGGCGGCAAAGGAAGTGATATTGCGAATTCAATCCGTCAAACATTCGACGGGAGTTATATCATTGCCGGTGCTACTTCTTCGAACGATGGAGATGTGACGGGGAATCAACCCGGATATAGCTGTTGGGTGGTAAAGCTCGACCCGGAAGGCAAGCCATTACAGCAAGATAGTTCGGATGCGGTCTTTTCAATCGTCGCTCCGCAGCCGCTTAGCAAGAATATCGACATGCTGCAATGTTTGCTGGGGAAAGACAAAGACTCAGTGATTCAAGCAACGGTTCAAAATCCGGGTTCGTACCCGTTTCGGGTGGATAAGATTACCTTCATCGGCACGAATGCAACGGAGTTTTCCATGCTCTCCGGTGCGCCGCCATTTGTCGTACCTTCGGGCGGAAGTCAATCGATTGAAATACGCTTCACACCAAACGCAACGGGAATACGGCAAGCGCAAATGGTGATTTATACGCAAACCGATACACTCCTGCAAACGATTGTCGGTGAAGGAATTGCGCCGAAGCTTGCGATTGTCAATTCCATCATAGATTTTGGGTATGTTGAAGTTAATACCCCAAAAGATACCCTCCACGTCGTAGCGATTCAAAACATCGGCACGGCTCCTCTCACCATTACTTCCACCCGTCACGCGAGCCCGAATGCCAAAGATTTTACGACATTGAATGGCGGCGGCGCATTCACGCTCGCTGTTGGTGAAAAACGTCCGATTGATGTACAATTCCTGCCCAAAGACTATGGCACGACAAGCGGACGCCTGCTCTTTGACTACGACGGTGTGGGGAGTCCGGCGACGGTGCAATTAATCGGAACGGGAGTGAACCGTGATACAGCGAAAACGACGGTAGCCGTGCAGGATATTATGGCGCGGGCAGGGGATAAGGTGATGCTAAGATTGAAATTACAAAAGCAAAGCGGCATGGAATTGCTCGGCGCGCCCACGACCTGGAAAGCCCGTCTTTTGTACAATCCATCGATTCTGTATAATGAACAATCGAGTAGTAATTGCCCGGGAATAAGTGATAATTGCGCGCTGGATACAAGTGGCGTGTATAATCCGCAAACGGATGAGTTAATTGCCATTCCTTTTGTCGCTACGCTGGGAACGACGGATAATTCAACGATTATCATCGATGATTTCACCTGGACAAACAGTGGGATTTACACGGAAGTAGAAAAACAGAATGGGAGTATTCGTATCTCTGGTGTGTGTGAAGATGGCGGGGTGCGGTTATTTATTCCGGCGAAGAATTCGACCTCACTGACGACGCGTCCGAATCCGGCGCAGGATAAATTACACATACAATATGGTCTCCGCGAACCACTTACCATCACGCTCGAATTACTCAATATTACAGGGCAGGTAGTACAGACCATCACCAATGCGCAAGTACATCCGGCCGGACAATTTACGGTAACGAGTGATATTGGGCTTTTGGGCAATGGAGTATATCAATTACGCATGCGGACGAATAAAGAGACATTGACAACAAGGGTGGATATTGTGAAATAACCTGACCGAGCCCCTCGCTTGTGGCGAGCATAGGTAAGGCAATTAATATTCAGCCGGGTAGAGACGTTGCATGCAACGTCTCTACGTCTGATTGATGAACGACCCACCGATCCGCTCGCGAAGAAGCGAGTGGCTCGGGAAAGAAATAATTGCTGTAGACTACAGCTTCAGCTGTAGGGCCAAGAGGGGGGGGGAAGGCGGCTTTAGACAAATTGTATTCGGGCGCACTGTAGAGACGTTGCATGCAACGTCTCTACGTCCTGAAACGCCTTCATGATGAAAATAGCCGACGTTTTGATGCAGCATTACTATAGCATAATCCCGAGATTTTGTAAATTGTAGTTGGAATAGGAAGTAACGACGTTTCCGAAGTACGGATGAGAAAGATGTTTCATAGGTTTGTAATGACTGTTGGTTATAATAACCGACCGGACAGAAAATGAATCCCATAGATTATTTATTTGGGCAGCAAGTAGCAAAATATAGAAGTTGTTTAGTATTTTCAACGGAGAGCGAAACATTGCTTTACCTCCATAGTTGAGGGCGGCTAAGACGCCTGTTTTTCATTTGGAAATACAGCATACCGGTCATAGTCAGCATGTTTTCTACCCCAAAAATCGGCTCTAAAAATAATCCTAAACAACTTCATATTAAAAAAGAAAGAAGTAACACTCAGTGAGGTAATGGTGGGAAATAAAAAGTCGTCCAGGTTGCTCATTAGTGTAGCGTTTTCTGCTGCAGTTTTAATGTTACAAACCGCAATGAACGCTATTGTTTTTTTTATGTTATACAATAAGCTGATTTTTGGTATCAGAGAATGTGATTTTGTTGGTTTTCTGCTTTATATCTCTGGAGCGATAGTATTCGAATTAATATTTATTTGGATTCCTTATGCTATTTTATATTACATTCTTTTAAAGCATGACAATTTTATAGAAGGTTACTTATTTAATGATAAAAGAATTATTATAAATCCTATACTTCTTGGTATAGTCAACTCATTATTTTTCTTATTTATTTCTTTTTTATTGTTTCCAATTCTTTCGGGAGTATTTTCTCTAGGACTACCTGATAAAATCCCCTTGTTCATTAAGTATCCTCTTTATTTTTCAATAGTTATCCTTACACCTGTTCTATGCCGCTTGCTGAAAATAGATAGTTTTGTCATTAATTATTACAATCAAACTATTAAGAAAAATTAGGTGGTTCTGTGCGACTAGTTTTCATTTTGCAGTTCGGGGATGCTTGCTTCTTGATCTTTCCACAATTTGACTAACTTTCCTGTTTGGTAAGTTCTTAGAACTGACCCTCGACCCATTCCGCTGAAACAACCGCATGTCAACTAATACATCAAATGTCCGGTTTGGAACTTTTATACCCAATTGAACAAATTTTAAATGTATTCCCATTAAACGGGAAGCACCATTGTAAAGCATTATTATATGAGACACTTCAAGCATATCGTACCAATCATAATTTTACTGACAGCTCAAAATTTAGCATTCGGACAGATCGACTCAGCAAGAATATATTTGCTGGTGAACCGGTTGTCATGGAAATCTATTTCAATGAACTGCATGGGAACAATAATTATGTTGACCCACGAAGACAGTACCGAAAAAGCAATCCTTAAAATTGGAAAGCCGGCGACCAATAAGTTAATCGAAGCACTAGATGATACCAGCAAGACTGTTATCGCACATATAGTTTTGACACAAATCTGGAATGATAATAAAAACCGTTTATTATCTGAAAAGTATATTTTTAAGGAATGCAATCAAAGGGTAGGTACACATTATGTGTATAATGGGTTGGTTTGGGAATGGTATGATGGAAAAGACTTTGGTATTAGACAATCGGAGGTTGAAAAAATTAAAAAGTACTGGATTGCTAAGCTGATTGACAAGAAAAGTGTTGCAATAGACAAAACTAAATTGTTATTAGATTTGGAGAAGCTAGACAATGAGACATATCCATGTGATTGAATTGCCGTTCGGTCGGTTGAACAACCAACTGAACTCAAATGGACTGGAATGAATTCCAGCCCTACAATTTGGGCGAGCCTACGGCTCTTTTGGGTATTTATTTATTCTTTTTACCTCACCACCTCATGCAACGCCTTCACCTCACCCTGCACCGCAAGCACACGGTTCTCAAGTGACTTAGGATAATTGAAGACACGCACCGACGGCCTCTGCGCGCGCACCTGAACACTAATCCATTCACTCGAATTCCCGCGGATACCGACAATCGCCGAGTCGGGTAGCTTGATGATGAATTCTTCGAGCGCAGCATCACCAAAAGGATACAAATGCGGCTTACGATCCGTAATAAGAATCAACGTCGAATCCTTCTGAAACGGAATCGCCGACACGGCGACATTCGTTCGTGGAATGAGACGGGAAACAGACGGCTGCACATCGGCAATGAGTATGATAAAAAAGAGAGAAATGGACGACATTATTACCCGAAATGCAGCCTGACGGCGCGACTGCGACATCAACACAAGCAAGAGAGCGCTTGACACAAGTATCGAAAGCAAAAGGGCGAGTTCGGGTGCGTGAACGTACGAAGCAGGAAGTTCCACCGACCAACGATTCACAGCGTCTGCCATGCGGATACACCAGGCAGTGGCGGCGCTGTAGGTGGTTGCTATACCGACATTTATGGGTACTACGACAATGCTCAGCATTCCAAAGACCATTCCAAGACTCATTAGTGGAACGACGAAGAGATTTGCCAGCGGCGACACAACAGAGAACGTAGAAAAGTAATACGCAACAAGCGGCGATACACTCACCGAAGCGGCAAACGTAAGCGCTAGGGAAGAGGCGATAAATTCAATACTCGACGATTGAAATGGAAGCAGCGAGAGGAGAAATGTGCGAAAGGGTGCATAAAAAATTGAAATCCCTGCCACCGACACCACCGACATCTGAAAACCCGCCGAGTAGATGAGCGTGGGCTGCGAGAGGAGTAATATCACCACCGACAAGCTCACAATATTCAACGCATAAATCCTGCGTTGCCAGGTGTATCCCAGCATGCCGAGCACTGCCATCAGTCCGGCACGAAGAGCTGACGGCTGCATGCCGCTCAGGAGAATAAAAGTAGAGACCGCAACGGTAAAGATGAAGAATTTCAACCACCTATGGCGAACAAACCCGAGAATGACCATGACCAGAGCAGCAATGATTCCGACATGCGAACCGCTTACGGAGAGGATATGGGCAGTGCCGGAGAGCGAAAATCGTGCGCGCGTTTCGGGTGAAATCTTTGACTGATTCCCGAGCAACAGCGCCGTGACAATTGCCGCCGTTTCGTCCGAATAGAGAAGACGGATTCTCTCCTCAATTGCCTGCGTACATCGAGAGATAACTGCCGGTAACCCATGTGCTTTTTCAAGCAATGCCACCTGCGCCGGACGTGCCGTCATCAAAAATTGCACATCCTGCGCCATGCAGTATTGGCGTTCGTCAAATTCCATCGGCAGCGTCGGTCTCGCCGGCGTGCGAATCATTCCGACGGCATAAATGCTCGCTCCCGCACGGAGAAAACCCTCACGTTCCGTCGGCAACGGTACCGTAAGGATCACTCTGCACGAACGGATCGCCGGCATCGGCTGCGCATCAAGCGTGCCGCTGACAAGACATCGAATAGATAGAGAATCGCTCCGTAAAAGTGAGACCACCTCACCATGAAAAACACTCGGAATATCCCGGATATCAAGACTTGGAGTCCGGAATTGCTGCGCCGCATTGCCAGTCCACAGTCCAAGAGCAAATGCAGCAATCCAAAAGGATGTATGGTAGTTGCGAGAATAATATACAGTGCAGGCAAGAATACCCAAACAGGAAAACATCAGGATAAATCCCGTCTCATTCCACGAAGCAGTATGATAGAAAAATATACCGAGCGCTACGCCGCAAAGAAGACGGAAAGCCGGGTAGCGCGTGAAAATTATACGCGGTTTGTCGGACATGGTATGTGGGTGATGGTTGAAAATCTGATTTAACGTAGGGGCGAATTGCATTCGCCCATTTCCTGTATGATCGAGGCGAATTGCATTCGCCCTTTTCCGATATGATTCGAGCGAATGGTGTTCGCACTTTTCCGTCATGACCGGGGCGAATGCGATTCGCCCCTACGGTAATCTATATCATTGTAAAGCTATTATAACTGCTCAATATCATTTATCCTATCCAAATCCAAAATCGTGCGCTGGTTGTCATCCGACGGGTGGAACATCACCTTGAACTTCGCATTCCAGACCACTTCATGCCATTTGTAGGATTGGCGGGCGTGGACATTCTGCGCGTACGTGTCATCATAGCCGTTGATGAGTAGCAGCAGCTCGGCGTCGGACTCTTCGAGGTCTTGCGGAGTGAAGCCAAAGAGCGGACTATTCTCATCAATAGGATGCACAACTGTCCAGCTAAGAGTGAGGAAATTTATACGATTACGTTCGAGCTTGAGAGCGAAAAAACGTCTATTCGCTACGCCGTTGTCATCGGTAATGGTCATCGACATGATCGGTTCAATTTCTACATTACTAAGCACATTATTTTTCGCATTGGCGATGCGGAACATCAGCGCCGTGATGTCTTTGTAGGGTGTGATGAGCATCATATCACTGTATAAGAATTTCTCGACCGGACGTGAAAAACGACCGTACAAAACGCCGGTAGCGAGCGCGAAGTAGAGGAGACCTGTGAGCGATTCGGCAGCTGAGATAATATTACTTGCCATACCAACAGGATTCACTCTTCCATAGCCAACCGTCGTAAATGTCTGCGTGCTAAAGAAGAACGCTTCCCAAAATTCACCGATCGGATTATCGGGCGTCATACCGCTGAGGTTTTCTAGTCCGGTGAGGAGGTAGAGTCCGGCAAAGATCAGATTGAGCAGAATATACGAGCAAATGACAATCACATAGAATTTCCGCCAGCGCATGGTGATGAGCGCGTGGAAAAAACTAAAGCGTTCCATCAAGGGGAGTCCGCGTTTTTCGATATTAAACGAACCGTCTTTATTCACATAGCGTCCGGCCTGGCTCGACGCTTTACTGCTGAATCCGGTATCGTTATTTTCGACGAGTGTTTTGAAGCGAATTTTTCTCATGGTTGCAATATAGGGGTATCGGGTGCATTTTCCAAATCACGGCTTGCTGACAAGCGCTTGCCCAGAGCTAAGCCGAAAGGGAGCCGCCCCGACGTTCCATAAAATACGTATTCATCCTGCCTTTACCCTTGATATCCATTTCTCCGCGATGCTCGAATTGTATTCCCTGAGAGGGAGTAGTGGAGTGCGTGAATCGACGCTGAAGATGAGTGTAATAATCATGCGACACATGGATTTTGTTCGGTTTCCCATGCGATTCCATCCGCGCGGCTATGTTGACACTGTCGGAGTAGATGTCATAGACAAAACGGTCTGCGCCGATGACTCCACCGACGACCGAACCCGAATGCAGGCCGATTCGAATGCTGAATGTAGTTCCGGTGATAATATATTCTCTGAATTCTTCAGGTAATTCAATCACTTCGAGCATTTCGAGTGCGGCGGCTGCCATACGCTCGGCATGATCATCACATTGGAGTGGCGCGCCGGCAACGGCCATGTAGCCATCACCAATGGTTTTAATTTTCTCGCAACCGTGTTTTTTCATAATTGCATCGAACGTACCGGTAATATAATTCAGAAATCGTATCACCTTCTGCGCCGGCATTTGGGAGGCAATGGGCGTGAAGCCAACGATATCGGCAAAAAGAATCGAGACTTCCGGAAAATAATCGGCGATATCGGCTTCACCGGCTATCATACGGGATGCGATACTCCCCGGCAACACCCTGTGAAGCAAACTCGTTGTTGTCGAGAGCTTTATCGCTGCAGCCGCTTTCGCGAGTTCGATTTCTTTTTCCCGCTCGGCGATGAGTTTTTGCTGTTCTAAGTGTGCCGCCTTCTCCGTAGCTTCTTCGCTGAGAATCTCTTTGTCGAGTGCATGGTACTGTTCAAAATGGCGCAGCGCTGTTTCAAAATTTCCCTTTTGATTTTCCAACTTGTAGAGCTCGTGATGAGCCATACGGATATGTAATTTTTCGCCTAATTCCTTGGCAAGTGCGAGCCCTTGGTAGAGATTCTCCAGTGCTGATTCAACGTTTCCAAGGTCGGCATGAAGGGTGCCGATGTCGAGCAGGGTTTTGGGAACTCTTTGATTAACAGCAAGTTCCTCGCATCGTATCGCAAGAGCGCGTTGAAAATACTGACGCGCTTCTTCTTCCTCGCCAAGCGCGCGCAGGGCTTGACCGATGGTCGTCCATACAGCACCGAATTGCTTTTTATCATCAAGTTCCTCCGAAATTGCCAATGACCGCTTCAAGTATTCCAACGCAAGGGAATAATCGTGAAGCTCGAAGTAGGTCTCTCCGATGCGTCCGAGGGTCACTGCCATGCGGGCACGTTGGTCGATGGATTCGTGCAAGCCGAGTGCTTTCGAATAATATTCGAGCGCTTTTTCCAACGAATTCATGCTGAGGTAAATCTCTGCGATGTTGTCGTGCACGCCGGCAAGATTGGAAGTATAGCCGATTTCTTCGGAGAGTAGGAGTGCTTTGGAGTAATAGTCGAGTGCTTTATCGAACGAACCAAGATGGCGATAGACAGAGCCGATATTTCCCAAGAGGGTCACGTAACCGTTTTTATTATCAGTCTCTTCCAGTTTCTCGAGTGACCGGGTGAAATAGTCTAATGTCTGCGCATACTCACCGAAATAGTAATAGATACTACCGAGAATATTCCAATTGAGCGTGAGGACCGGTTCGAGATTATATTCCTCAACGACAGCGAGCGCTTTCAAGGCATATTCAAGAGCGGAATCAAACATCAGGCGCTGCCCATACGAAGTGGCAATAGTCAGCATTGCCCGCGCCATGAATGTCTCTCGGTCGGGGAGCGCGATCGAGGTCGATTTCAACGCCTCCTCAAGCACGGTGGTCGCATAGCGTTCTGCCTCCCGGTAGTCGCCGCGATCATTACTTCTAAACGCCTTGATGAGCGTTTGCTGTAGTTCATCCTGTGTCATCTGTTCTCCAAAAAATACGTATTCATCATGCCTTTACCTTTAATTTCTATCGTACCGCGAGAGCGAAATGTAATCGACGAAGGATGTTCGGCCGTTGCCATATAAGCCCTTCTAAATTCCTCTGTTACATGGATTCTACCCGGTTCGCCGTGCGATTCCATTCTACTAGCCATATTCACTGCATCACCCCATAAATCATACGAATATTTATTCTCACCAATAATACCTGCCACGACGCTGCCGGAATGTAAACCTATGCGGAAATTGAGCAGTAGAGGAATAGAAAATTCTCTCTCAATGGTAAAAGGTGCCAGCATTTCGAGCGCTGCCTGCGCGGCTCTTTCAGCATGATTGTCCCGCGCAAGCGGCGCTCCGCAGACAGCCATATACGCATCGCCAATGGTCTTGATTTTCTCAAGGCCGTGCATTTTGCAGATTGTATCAAATTTCGTAAAAACGCTGTCAAGCAGGTCGATTAATTCGGAGGCAGTTAACTTTTCTGAAATGGAAGTAAATCCCACAATATCAACAAATAGCACGCTCACCTTATCATGCGTATCTGCAATTTTTTTCTCGCCCTTAATTAGGCGTTCGACAATTGTCGGCGGGAGAATATTGGCAAGAATGTCGTCCGTCGCCTGTGAGCGAGCACGCTCGATTGCCCATTGCTTATCGCGTTCTGCTTCGAGGCGTTCGTATTCGAGTTGATCGACTCTTTTTTTCACTTCTTCGCTCTTAATAGTCGATTCCAGCGAATAGATTTTTTTGTTGAATTCATTGGCCTCTTTCCAGCGTTCGAGGCGTTCGCAGAGCGCTGCAAGCGACTGATAATAATCCAAATTACGGGCGATAGTGCCTAGTTCTTCATTCAAGCCAATCGCGCTTTTGAGATAGTCGATACCTCTTTCGGGGTCATAGTTTGAAAAACGTGGATCGGCATACAGTTCACCAAGACTGCCATACCCGATAGCGATACCTCGCTTATCACCAAGTAATTCAGCTTGAGAGAGTGATTGTCTGTAGTAATCTTCTGCCGGAAGGTACTCGCCTAAGCATGCATACGCGCCGCCAATGTTACCGAGATTGATGGCGGCATTCCGTTTGTCACCGGCTTCTTTGTCAAGGTGATACGCACGTTTATACAATTCAAGTGCTTGTTCAAATTCACCACGACGTTGATAAATCGTACCAAGATTACCGAGAATTGCAGACGTAATGTGAAGGTGTAATTCATCAGCAATCGCAAGAGCTTCGGTGAGATAATCGATTGCCAATGAGTAGTCCTCAAGCTTGTGATGAACCATCCCTATATTCGTTTTCCGTATGGCAATACCACGCTTGTTTTCTAAATCTTCATCAATTGCCAAAGCCCGGTGAAAAAATTCCAAGGCACGGGAATAATCCGATAAATTCTGATACACGATGCCGATATTACTCAAAATCGGTGCAGTTTTTCGATGGTTGCCACGTTCGACTTCTATGCTGAGCGCAAGATTCAAATTCTCAAGGGCGGGACCGAAATCGGAAACAGTGGCATACACAATTCCAATATCTGTATAATGTTGCGCAATTTTGTCTTTGTTGTTGAGTTCAGTATCTATCTGCAATGCTTCCCGCATAAACTCCAACGCCCGATCGTAATCAGCAAAGCCAATATACATGTTTCCTAAGATCGATTTTGATCGGGCAATCAAGTGCGGAAGGTGTAATGCAATACTTATGGCAAGCGCTTCCTCCGCCGGTGCCACCGCATCCTGCCGCGTGCCTGCATGCCACAAGGTTTTGGATTCAACGAGTAATGCACGAACCTTGAGCTCAGGAAATTCACTGATTTCCGGTGATTCGAGCGCTTGACGCGCATGCGAAAGCGCAGGCGCAAAGTCACGACCTGTGGAAGCATAATGTTCAGCTTTTTCAATATGATGGAGGATTTCTTGGTATGACATAGCTGCTCATAAATTCCCCAATGATCGCTCTCAATTCCTGCCGCTCGCGCTTGCGGTAGAATAACGTATCATAGGATTTGAAAAAAAGGGTTTCATCATCGCAACCCATTGTATTGGCAGCAAAAATACAGAGTTCGGTGAGCAACAGCAAACATGAAGAGAAATTATCGATGAACGATGTAGGTAGGTGTGAATCGAGGTATTCATTTCACGAGATATGCAAAACTATGGTATCGAAGGCAGGACTATAAATACATGTTCGCTGACAAGTAGTGTGGTTGAATTGCCGGCCAAGTCATTATTCTTCTCTACTTGCGTGGAAGAAAGATTGGAGGCAGGCAATCAGCAATCATCCACACATAGCGATGCAACGATAGAACACATTCAAAATAAGCTCACGTTGCCGGCTGGGCTTCCCTCAAGATTCGTCTGTGATGGTTGGCAAGGTACAGGTTAGAAAAAATTCGCGAGGTGAGCAATGAAATTGCGGCAGCAACTACGCCTATCGGGTGGAATGAATAGACGAGCGTTGCGATAACTGTAATAATCATAAGTACTTCAATAAGGGTAGAAATGGTGACAATGGTATTCTGATGTGCATTAATAATCACCGCCCGTTGAATCGAAAGATACACCGACAGCGCAGGAAGAAGGCATAAAATCTTCATCGGTACAAGAGCAACATCTGCTAATGTTGGGTTCAAACCATACATCTTTTCGAGAATAATCGAACTAAAAGGAGAGAAAGCAATCAGAGAAAGCACCGCCGACGTGATAAAGGCTATCCGTGTACCGAATCGCCACAATGGACGGTGATTTTTGTGGCGTTCACCAAGTAATGCCATGCCTACTTCCTGATAGGCAAAGCCAAAACTCCGAAAGAGAAAAACAAACGAATCAACCACCGGAAAAACGGCCCATGACTCAACCGGCATCCGGCTGTGACCGATAAAATACGTGAGAACAGGTGAAACTCCCATACTGATAACTGACGTAAGAGCAAGGGGATAATAAAAAGTAATAATGCGCTTTGCCGTTAAATTTTTGCCGTAGTCAGTATGCCTATTGCGAACAGTATGAATGATTTTCTGCGCCATATACCACGTCCACCATGCCTCGCATACCACACCAAACGATAGTCCGGCCGCTCCGACGATTACTCCTTCAGCACCCAACGAACTCAGCACAAATGCGGCTGTAAGCATCGATACGAGGCGCGCAATCGTGCCAATAGCCACACGCTTTGTAAACCCGTTCGTAATGAGAATTCCCTGATAAAACCGGCGAAAACCAATAGCAGCAGGCCATGGCAGAAGGATGATAATCGCATAATGTGCACGCCAGGCAATCTCCGGCGGTAAGAAGAGAAGATGATAGGCAAGAAAATAAAACACCGGCGGGAGAATGACAATCAGCATTCCAAGCGTTACAAGTCCGTTGAGTATCAACGAAAAGCGTTGCAGCTTGCGAAGCGACTCTGCATCTTTTACGAGAGCAATTGATGCACTGAGCATCATAATAATCGGTGATTCAATCATCATCGCAAGCGGGTGAGCCACGCCATAGGCGGCAAGATTGAGCGTTGCATCCGATAATCGAGCGATAAAACTAGTCAGAATCGGACCCTCAAGCGCCATCATAAGCCATGTGGCGGCAAGAGGTGCCCAAAAAATAAAAATTTTCTTCTGCGTGAGCTCGTTTTCGTTGGAAATCATAGACTAAGGATAGGATAATCGTATTTGTAAATGCAATATAGCAGTTGAAGGCAAAACACAGCAGCCAAATAACGCGATAGGGCATCTACATCAATTTAGCAACGCACTTTCACCATCGTTCCAACCTGAAAATCAACATCAGTTTTTGATTCTAGACAATTGTAGTGGTTTGGTCTTTTCATTCCATTGTAGGGGCGAATTGCATTCGCCCAAGTCGTGCTTGGGTCAAGGGCGAATGCAATTCGCCCCTACGAATATATACTATGAACCACAAAAATTGTCAGAGAGGTGAAATTATTCCATAAGAAAAGCACGACAATTCGTACAGTAGGAAAAAAAAGGGCGGATACCATCCGCCCCTACAAAAATCAACCTATGTATCTCACTTCCCAACCCTCACCACATCGCCCTGCGAATGACTCGAAAACTCCGGCGCATACATCGACTGCAGGGTCGAAATACCTGCCGAAAATACACCTTCATGGGTCACACGAAGAGGATATTCAAGCACGTACGTGCCTTTGGACATTGAGGATATGAAGAAATTCATCGAACCGTCCCGTGGGGATTGAAAGTAGCCGAGCCCGTCCTGATACTTATACCCCGACAGTTGTATCGTTGGCTCGAATCCTGAACCGCGCATGTCTTTGAGATGGATAAATTCCATGTCACGATCGGTGCGTAATTCCAATTTTATCACAATTTCATCACCGACTTTCAGCGGAGAAGAAGGACTAATTACGGCAAGCTCCACACCATTACTTGTCAAATTCTTACGATATATTGTACGGCTTAATGAGAGCGGGGAAGCGTGCGGCGTGATGCGGTTAAGTTGTTCATAGTATTGCCAATACAATCCGCCCCATGCAATACCTTTGTCCGTTTTAGTAAGTGTAATATCACTCATATTTGGTGTGATTTCTTTACCGCTCCATGACGTTTTGAAATAACCAGTTCCTGCTTCGATGCTTGAGCCGTCACTCTTTGGGTCAAGTGTTTTTCCGCCTACGGTAATATTCACAAGATTCGACGATTCGAGCCAGTCAGCGCCACGGCGGAGGAGTGCATAACATGCCTCGGCCGTTGCTTTTGTGGTCGCCCAGTCTTGTACTTGCTTCTGTTTTAGGAGCCATACTTTCATGAGTTCAACTGCTTTTGAATTACCGGTGATTTCGTCAAATGCTTCCATGAGAATGGCTTGCGTTTCGATTGGCGCTTCCTGCCAGAGCCAACCTGATTTGTTTTCTTTCCAGTACATGCCGAGTTCGTCAGAGGTGAGTGAACGTTCATTCAGCGAGGTGATGATGTCTTCCGGCGTTCCTTTGATGTCCAATCGTTTGAGCGCAAGGGCAATCATCGCCTGTTCCATGAGTCCGCGTTTTTGCCAGTGTGCTTTGGCTTGTTCTTTCCAAAAGTCGAACGCTTCATCATACTGATTACTCATTTTCGTTTCCGTAAAGTAACTCCGTGCATAGAGATACTGAATCGCAGTACTTCCGAGGTAATCACCTTTTTTCGAAAAATCTTTTATCGCTTTTAGACGTTCGTAATCTTCATTCATCGATTTATCGGAGAAAAAGAGTGCCTGCGACGTGATTTTTTTCACGGTAGGATTGTCAAATTTCACACCCAATACATTGAGATGACCAAACCCTGCAAGTATATAATTTGTAATAAAACTACTCTCGCTCATCCCGCTGAACCATGCAAAAGCACCGTTCGGGAGTTGCATTTTCGAGAGTTTGTTGAGCGCAATCGCCTGTTCATTGCTCATGCGGTTGAGATCGAAGAAAAGAGCAACGCGCTTTTTACGTTCCGTCTCATTTTGTCCTTGGAGCACCCACGGCGTTTCTTCGAGGAGGAGTGACTTGAGTTCCTGGTTTTTTTCGAGGTTTGAGCTGAGGGCATCGGGCGATGATTTCCATGCATCAAAGACTTGTTTGATACGTGGCTTGGAAGTAACTAATTGTCCGGCAATGCTATTAGCATAAAATCTGTTAAAGATTTGTTCAGCACATTCATGCGGGAATTCCATAAGCGACGGCAATGCCTGAATCGCATACCACGCAGGATTACTCGTCATTTCAAGCGTGAGTTTGTGGTGTTTGAGTGTTGGTGATGATGCGGATTGTTTCAACTTTTCCATCGTGAATTTTTTGGTAGAATTCCCACCACCGGCAACATTCGACACCCACATCGGGATAGATTCCGTGACGAGCATACGATTCGGCAGAATCGGAATCGGCGCTTCTTCACCATCAGAAAAATCACCCGATTTGGCAGCGATGCGATAGACAATTGCCTGATAATTCTCGGGAATAATGACGCGCCATTGAACCGTAGTGGCGTTCGTTGCAGGAGCCGAAAAATCCAACCGAGCAGACGCGCCAATCCCAAATTCGGCACTCACCGGTTTCATCGTAAAGGCATCCAACAGCGTGAGTTCGACAGCTCCCTTGAGTGCGTTTTTCGTGAGATTTGTAATTTTCACCGGCAAGGTCATCGTGTCGCCAACTCTCATAAAACGTGGCATATTGGGTTCAAGCATGAGGTCTTTTTGAGTTACCACAGTCCGCTCAATTGTTCCGGTTTGTAAATCAGCGGTATGCGCAAAAGCGGTCATTTTCCACCTTGTCAGCGCTTCGGGAATCGTAAAGTCAAGAATCACCGCGCCACTCGAATCAGTCAACAACTGCGGATAGAAAAAGGCAGTTTCGTTGAAGTTGGTGCGGGCTTTGACGGTGGTGAGGTCTTCGGGAGGGAGCATACCGGGGTCAGGTCCAACTAGTGGTTTTTGATTAATTACCCGGCTTGTGAGTAGAGAATAGTCAATGCTCTTTTTTGTCGTCAAATTGTCGTTTTCGCGAGCGACATTGCCATATTCTGATGAAAACGCAGACGTGAGAACTTGAGATTCTTCGCCTGAAGAACGCATGGTACCGATTTGACCTCTCGTATCTTTATTCTCAGAATGACGCATACCATCCATATATATCCAATAAAACTCTCGAGTCCATCCAAAGATAATTTTTAAGCGTAACATTGTATAGGTAATACCTGCTAATGTGTAGTCTGAGTTCCAGTTGGATGCGTAAAGTTCTGATTCGGAAAGTCGGAATGAATTACCAAACACCTGAAAATTTGAATATGAGTTTTCCCAATAGAATTCTTCCCATTTGTTTGATCTAATTGCATCGAGTGATGTATCATATAATCTTGCTACTACTTCACTTACCGCAGGTGAACCGTCGTTGGATTCTATTTTCAATCGCCAGCGTTCTTTGCTTCCGGGTCGGAGAGTATCACGAAAAACGTCAGTCTCGATGGAGAGCTTTTTGTTTGACCATGGTACATCTACCGTATAGGATACCGAATAACATCCCTGCTCTCTGACCATAGTCAGTAGTACTGTAAACCCACCGCGATGCTTTTCCTCAATTGGTATTGAAAATTGGCGAATTTCATTGGAAAGTGTGAGAATATGTTCTTCGAATCTACCTTCATCGACAATCATATTCCGATAATGGATTTGATACCGGATATACGCAGAGTCGTAGCTTGTGCCAATCATAAATGTTGCCTGTTCGCCGGGCGAACAGGTCAGATGTTGTGGTATGGAAATAAACGCTTTACGCAAAGGTGGAGTTTTAATGGAAGGCGCATAGATAATACTATGACGAGAAACAGTGAGTTCGGCTCCGGAATCATCTGTGGCTGTGATTGTAACCCTATACATTCCCGGCTGTAATCGCATCGAATCTCCCGTGATCAGTTCGCCGGACGCATCCGTTTGGAATTCCCCTGAAAACACATTTTCTACCACATTCCATTGTGCAGGATCTTCATCGATGGCAGTCGATTGATTCGGAAATGAAGTTTCAAATTCTTCTTTTGTGAGAATAAATTGATCAGGAATAGGTAGCACTCGTCCGAACAAAATTCGATCTTGTCGGGGCTGAAGTAATCGTTCGATTCGTATCGTACCACGAACGGAAATTGGGTGCGCATTAAGGGAAGTCGATATAATCCTCATGTTTCGGTCAAAATTCTGTAGGTAACTCGTAATATCTTCGTCGCCAAACGAATAGTACTTTTCGTAATAATTCCGAGTGCTTTCACGTATGCCGAGTTGGAGTGCGAGGTTCACCGAAACAGCGGCGGCAACGACAGTCGTACTACAAGTATGAGATTCACCGTTGAAATCCGTCACCGTAGCATGAACATAATACTCGTACCTAGAATCAGGATTAGTTATTATTGATGAGTCGGTAAGGGTTGTGAAGGTAATTGTAAATTCCCCAAATGCATTCATACTGCACATAGTATCGATAATAACCCGGCTACGAATTCCTCGGTCTTTGTACCGCAGTGCAGGATCACTATTGATGAAAGTCCGTGTAATAGTATATTTGACCTGCGCTCCACTACAATTTGTACCGGCATAACCTTTAGCAAGACCAACAAGTTGCACGCGTTGATTGAGGAATATCTTGCCTGTAATTGGCAGCAACGCTACTTCGAACGTAGGACGTTTGTATTCTTCAATTTCAAGCATAATTTTACCCGATTCATTCTCAAGAATTTTGGTGCCCGTCCAGCCGGTCGTCGGGATGAGAAATGAACCGGTGAATGAACCAAATTCATTGGTTTGTAGATCACGTTTCTCGATAACATTGCCGCCTATTTCTCGAAAGGAAACAGTTGAGTGGTGGTTGATTAGTATCTCCTTGGAAGCTTTATCGCGATTGCTTTTATACATTATTCCTTTAAAATAAATGAGTTGGCCTGGTCTGTATATTTTTCGGTCTGTAAAAAACAATGTTTCAATCTGGTCTTTTGCCTGAATCTTCTCATTTACTTCGAATTGATTGAACGAGATAAGAACACTTTCATCTTTCGAGAGATCGACACAGTACTGTTTGTTTTTAAATTCACCGGCGGTGACTACAAATTCACCACGGTTGTTGGTCGTGCGTTGGGCGAGAAATTCTTCTGTGTAAGATTGATTTTCTTCGTTTTTTTCTACTGCGATGAGTGTGGCTTTTACTTCATTGATTGGTTTGCCGGTCTCCAAGTCTTGCACCATGAACATCTTACTTCCATCCGGACGGTTTTGACTAATCATTGATAATCGCGTGACGATTATCGGAGTATAGGCAATAGCAGAGCTGTCGAGAATGAAATCTTCGCTCGGGCTCACAACAAGGTAATACACGCCAAACGGAAGTGGAGGAGTGCGGATATCGACGGTGTGCCTACGGTAATCTTCGCTTGATGGGAGAGCGATATTCCAATTGGAATGAAGTGGGTGGTGAAGAATCTTTGTTACTACGTCACTTTCACGGGTATGATACCGAGAATTACGAAGCATTTCTCCAAGGTGGTCAACCGATGGCACCTTAACGATTCTACAATATATCTTTTTGATATTTCGGTAGTTTACGGAAGTTAGAATCGGACGGCCGGGAGCGTTATTCAATTCCATTGCTACCGACAATTCTTTTTTTCTGATTTCCGATTGTAGTACCCGACAATTAATTGCTCCTTGGGAAGTTGGAAAATCGTGTATTGCCTGATCGCAATATGCTACTGCCTCTGTAAGGTTATCGTTTTTATTGAGTTGATCGGCAATTGCATAGCTAAGAAGTGCAGATGATGCACCGTTTGAAAATGTAGTTTTGTCAGAACGTAACGCATTCATATACAATGAGTCAGCATCTTTTTTTTGACTCTTTGTTCGAATGAATTTTAACCGTTGTATTTCATACGTTAGAAGTGCTGTTTTATCATCATCATGACTATGAAAAGAGAGAAGTTGGTGGTATAATCTGAGAAGTTCAAGCATGTAATCGCGGTTTTTAGTACCGGATTGCTGAGTAGAATAGAGTGACGATTGAAGATATGTGCTGACAGGAACGAGTGCAGAATCAGAGATGCCTCGATGGGAAGGGGAGTGTTTGTAATCCAAGCTCCACTCCAGAAATTTAATGGTTGAAGCAGCAAGTATATCGTAGAGAGTAGGACGGTAAAGGGAAGCTTGCTCCTGCTTGGTACACAGCATTTCATACTGCGATACGAGTGCCGATTGTAAAATCGAATCTGCAGTAAGTGCCTGCATATAATACGAATACGCCGTATCAATCAGAGATGGCATGCTCCAGGTCGTATAGTCGGATGAGAGTGTATCATTGGTAAAGTAACGATGCTTAATTCTCCCATCATTTTCGAGAGCATAATTCCAATAAACTTCACCAAGTAAATACCGGAAAATCGCCCGAGAAAGCGGTGAAATCGCACTGTCAATTTCCAAACGCAAATTTTGGACTAACTGCACATCACCTTTTTCGTTGATCTCCTTTTCCCAACCAATTCTATAACTTGCCGATTTTATGATCTGTTGTTCATTGCGTTCCAATCGCGCTGCTGCATATATAGTCTTCACAAGTTTAGCAGCTTTGAAATTTTGATCTTTTATTCGTAATTCTTCTACTTCTTTCCATTGAGCCGGGTAATCAAAATCAGCAGCATATCCAATCAGAGTGGATGAAAGTACTATCAAAATAAATATAGTAATTATTCTCATAACCGTTTCCTTTCTGCATTGAAATTGCGAAGTAATGTATTGCAGACCCGTTACCAAGACAACACAAAATTTTGTATAGTTACATTCTAAATAAGAGGGTGAGTTCTTGTTCTCGTGCTATCAAAAAAAAGGGCGGATACCATCCGCCCCTACAAAAATCAACCTCCGTACTTCACTTCCCAACCCTCACCACATCGCCCTGCGAATGACTCGAAAACTCCGGCGCATACATCGACTGCAGGGTCGAAATACCTGCGGAAAATACACCTTCATGCGTCACACGAAGAGGATATTCAAGAACGTACGTTCCTTTAGACATTGAGGATATGAAGAAATTCATCGAACCGTCCCGTGGGGATTGAAAGTAGCCGAGCCCGTCCTGATACTTATACCCCGATAGCTGTATCGTTGGCTCGAATCCTGCTCCGCGCATGTCTTTGAGATGGATAAATTCCATGTCACGGTCTGTGCGCAATTCCAATTTAATCACAATCTCATCGCCGACTTTCAGCGGAGAATTCGGGCTGATGACAGCAAGCTCCACACCATTACTTGTCAAATTCTTACGATATATTGTACGGCTTAATGAGAGCGGGGAAGCGTGCGGAGTGATGCGGTTAAGTTGTTCATAGTATTGCCAATACAATCCGCCCCATGCAATACCTTTGTCCGTTTTAGTAAGTGTAATATCACTCATATTTGGTGTGATTTCTTTACCGCTCCATGACGTTTTGAAATAACCAGTTCCTGCTTCGATGCTTGCGCCATCACTTTTGAGGTCAAGTGTTTTTCCGCCTACGGTAATATTCACAAGATTCGTCGATTCGAGCCAGTCGGCGCCTCGGCGGAGGAGTGCATAACATGCCTCGGCTGTTGCTTTCGTGGTCGCCCAGTCCTGCACTTGTTTTTGTTTTAAGAGCCATACTTTCATGAGTTCAACTGCTTTTGAATTACCGGTGATTTCGTCAAATGCTTCCATGAGAATAGCTTGCGTTTCGATGGGAGCTTCCTGCCAGAGCCAACCCGCTTTATTTTCTTTCCAGTACATGCCGAGTTCGTCAGAGGTGAGTGAACGTTCATTCAGCGAGGTGATGATGTCTTCCGGCGTTCCTTTGATGTCCAATCGTTTGAGCGCAAGGGCAATCATCGCCTGTTCCATGAGTCCGCGTTTTTGCCAGTGTGCTTTGGCTTGTTCTTTCCAAAAGTCGAACGCTTCATCATACTGATTACTCATTTTCGTTTCCGTAAAGTAACTCCGTGCATAGAGATACTGAATCGCAGTACTTCCGAGGTAATCACCTTTTTTCGAAAAATCTTTTATCGCTTTTAGACGTTCGTAATCTTCATTCATCGATTTATCGGAGAAGAAGAGTGCTTGGGAGGTGATTTTTTTTACGGTAGGATTGTCAAATTTCACGCCCAAGACATTGAGATGACCAAACCCTGCAAGTATATAATTTGTAATAAAACTACTCTCGCTCATCCCGCTGAACCAAGCAAATGCACCGTTCGGGAGCTGCATTTTGGAGAGTTTATTGAGAGCAATCGACTGTTCATTGCTCATACGGTTGAGGTCGAAGAAAAGGGCAACGCGCTTTTTTCGTTCTGTTTCGTTTTGTCCTTGGAGCACCCACGGCGTTTCTTCGAGGAGGAGGGACTTGAGTTCTTGGTTTTTTTCGAAGTTTGAGCTCAGCGCATCGGGCGATGATTTCCACGCATCGAAGACTTGTTTGATCCGTGGCTTGGAAGTAACTAATTGTCCAGCAAGTGCATTTGCATAGAATCTATTAAAGATTTGTTCAGCACATTCATGCGGAAATTCCATGAGCGACGGCAATGCCTGAATCGCATACCACGCAGGATTACTCGTCATTTCGAGCGTGAGTTTGTGGTGTTTGAGTGTAGGAGATGATGCGGATTGTTTCAATTTTTCCATCGTGAATTTCTTACTTGCGCTCGCACCACCGGCAACATTAGATACCCACATCGGGATCGATTCCGTAACGAGCATACGATTCGGAAGAATTGGAATGGGAGCTTCTTCGCCATCAGAAAAATCACCTGATTTAGCAGCGACGCGATAGACAATTGCCTGATAATTCTCAGGAATAATCACCCGCCATTGAACGGTGGTGGCGTTCGATGCAGGAGCAGAAAAATCCAACCGAGTTGAGGAGCCAAGCCCAAATTCCGCGCTCACCGGTTTCATCGTAAAGGCATCAAACAGCGTGAGTTCGACAGCTCCTTTGAGTACGTTTTTCGTGAGATTGGTAATTTTCACCGGCAAGGTCATCGTATCACCAACTCTCATAAAACGTGGCATATTGGGTTCGAGCATGAGGTCTTTTTGGGTCACCACTGTCCGCTCAATCGAACCTGTTTGTAAATCAGGAGTATGCGCAAAAGCGGTCATTTTCCACCGAGTCAGCGCTTCGGGAATCGTAAAATCGAGAATCACCGCGCCACTCGAATCGGTCAACAACTGCGGATAGAAAAAGGCGGTTTCGTTGAAGTTAGTGCGGGCTTTGACGGTGGTGAGGTCTTCAATTAGTGTTTTTTTATTGAAACCACCACTAAATTGATCGCCGACATCTAAGCCATCGACATTTATTTGAGAATCAGTGGCTCTACTCCCTCTTATTTGAAATCCTCCTTCATCTGTTTGAATACCAGCTTTTAGTGCTACAACTTGTTGAACACTTTCACGTGCTACTTTATTCATTTCTTCACCACTTGATGAGCGTACAGTTCCAATTTGATCTTTCCCTTTTATATCAATCACACCGCTAGCGCCGTAATATCTAGACTGGTTCGCATTATACAAATTTAAAAGAAGACGACTGTAATTTTTTGAAAGAAAAATAGGTATAGGATTCCAATTTACTTGTTCTACATTTGCATACAGTTCTGCAAATGAATGATTACTTGTCTGCACATTCGAATACATATTCATCCACCCAAATTCCTCCCACTTACTTGGCGTAATTGCATCGAGCGATGCATCATAGAGCCGCGCTACCATTTCCGCCGATGGCGCTTTTCCGTCTTTATTTTTGATGGTCAAGCGCCAGCGTTCCTTCGCGCCGGGCTGTAGTTTATCGCGGAAGGTCGCAGTTTCAATCGTCAGGTCTTTGTTGCTCCAGGGCACTGCTATGTGGACGCTGCGGGCGTACATCCGACCGTCATGCACCATCGTGAGGTGAATGGTGAAGCCGCCGCGGTGTTTTTCTTCGATGGGAAGTGAAAATTCACGTACTTCATTTGAGAATTCTAAAAGCTTTTCATCGAGCATTTGATTGCGATATTCAACCTGATAACGAACCGTAGCAGACGGGTAACTCGTTCCGAATAAAAAGGTTGCTTTTTCGCCCGGTTCACATGTCACGTTTTGTGGTATGAGTGTTACCGGCAAGCGAAGAGCAGGCGTTTTCGCCGCGGAATCATACACCACACAATGCCGAACGACTTCCAGTGCAGCACCCGAAATATCCTTAGATTGAAGCGTAATACGATACATTCCCGGAGCAAGTAATCGGTCAATTCCTGTTGTCAAAAGTCCGCTTGAGTCTGTCTGAATTTCTTTTGAATCAATCACTTGCGCAACAGTCCATTTTTCGGGAAGGATGTCATCATGATAACTTTCATTGGGAAAGGCGGCTATAAAATCATCCTTGGTCATCAGGAATTGATCGGGCTGCGGCAGCAGACGATCGCGGAGAATGCCGCTCCTATTCGGTTGCTCGAGGCGCTCAATCTTGAGTGTTCCCCAGGCTGGAAGGGGAGTCTGGTTAATATTTTTTGACGTGATGCGAATATTCTGCTTGAAATTCCGCACAAACGGTTCATTTCCAGAATGGTTATTTTGGTTATAGCCATCTTCATACATCATTCGTTGCTCATCATCATTACCGATAACAAGCCCGAGTTCGAGGGATATATAACCGGCCGACACAACAGTCTGCGATGAATGCGTTTCACCGTTAATATCTGTCACATCAGCACTTACGGTATAAGTAAATACCGGCTTGTCATTCTTGGGAATGCTTTTATCGGGGAGCGCCGGAAATTCGACCGTGAATTCACCAAGCGCATTGGTTGTGGTTGCTCCATGCGAAATTTCTTTCTGTTGATTACTGTATCGTGGAGGGAAATTATCCCACATCGGATAGGGGAAGCGGGCTGAACGTGTCACGCGGTAGGTGACCGTGGCGCCGCTGATATTCGCGCCGGCAAAACTCAGCACGTTGCCGGTGGTCGTGACTTTCTCACCGAGCACAATCGCACCTTTGGTAGGATTGAATTTCACTTCAAATTTTGGACGCTTGTATTCCTCAACCCGCACGACGATATTACCGGTCTCGTTACGGATGTTCATCATGCCGGTGAGCCCGGTGCTTGGAGCGGTGAACGAACCGGAAAACGAACCAAATTCATTCGTCCGCAGCTCAAGTTTGGTGACTTCTTTATACGTTGCATCGTGAAAACGCACCGTTGTCTTTTCGTTTTTCAGCACTTCATTGATCGCCTGTTCATTATTATTTTTAAAGATAATTCCTTTAAAATAAATCGTTTGTCCCGGACGGTAAATTTGGCGGTCCGTGAAGAATAGTGTGCGGTTGTGGTCTTGCTCAGGTGCTCGCTCGAAGGTATAAAAATTATTATCCGTTGCGAAATAATTCTCGCCTTTCGTGAGCTCGACGCGGAAATTCTTATTGTTACTCTCACTTGGCGTTACCACGAATTCTCCATTCCCGTTCGTTTTTTTTGTTGTCAGTAAATCCTCGCGTTGTTTTCTGGTGGTATAGTCAAAATCACTCGAATAAATTTTTGCCGTTACACCTTCGAGCGGCTTGCCTGTTTCTGCATCATTGACCATAAAAAACATCGTGCCATCATTTGGCTGGATCTGGCTTTGCAGCGAAAGACGGGTCACTAGAAGCGGAGTATAGGCAACGGCATTGCTGTCGAGCGTGAATTTTTCCTGCGGACTCACGAGCAGGAAATATTGTCCAAGCGGGAGAGCAGGCGAGCGAATATCGACGGTGTGCGAACGAAAATCGGTGCTTTTCGGGAGGGTCATTTCCCATGATTGTACGGTGGTGAGCGCGAGTAATTTCTTGAGCTTGTCTTTGGGGAGCTCGCCATCGTCATACGAACGTATCTTTTTGAATAAATCAGACTTGTGGTCGGTCTTGACGATTTTGAAATAGAGTTTCTGGACATTTTTCGACGTAACAGTGCTCAAAAATGGAGCATCCGGTTGGAGCGTTTTTTCGACGGCTACGGAGAGTTCTTTCCGCAATATTTGCGCCTTCAGTGCCTCACAGTTTTTCGCGCCATGAGAATTTGGGAATTGCTTGATGGCACGCTCACAGTACTGCATTGCTTCATCAGGTTTGTCCTGATTGACGAGTTCCTGCGCAATGGCAAAGGCAATCAGTGTCATGCTCGAATCTGCTGAATGAACGTTCATTCGCGAAATAAGTGCATTCATAAAAAGCGAGTCTTTATCCTCATTCGCGCTGACAGTACGTGCAAATTGTAGGCGCAGAATATCGGCATCGATGAGCGCGGTAGGTTCTTTATCCTTTTGATGAAACGTGAGAATTTTCTGGTAGAGGGAGAGAATGAGGTAATTATTATTTCCAATGGCGAGGGCATTTTTGGCAGGAGTGGATGTCGTAAGTGTCGTTGCCGAAATAAACGATGGAAGCGAAGCAAGTATTTCTTTATCATTGACTTCCGGAGTAGCTTCTGCGGACATTGCCTGACTTTGCTGCAAAAATTCAATCGTTTTATGCGTGAGAATATCGTAGAATGTAGGGCGGTAGTGAGCAGATTCTTTATTTGATTCGAGCAAAAGCTCATAGTTCGACACATTGGCCGACTGCAGCGCTTTTTCATCGGAAAGGGCGGCGAGATAATACGAACGGGCTGTGTCGCGGAGCGCTTTGGGGTCCCACGCGCTAAAATCCTTCGAGTTCGCATCTTTCGTCTGTGAACGCCGGCTGAATTTCCACCTGTTTTGATTGTAGTAATTCCAATACAACTCACCGAGAGCATACTGCAGCATCGAGCGAACAAGGGGAGTCGCGGCTGTAGGAATTTCCTTGGTAATTTCTTGGTAGAGAATGAGTTCGCTGTTTTCTACTCCATCTGCCTGCAAGCGGAGTTTGGTGAGGGTGGACTTGATAATCTGCTGTTCGTTGCGTTCTTTCTTCGCTTGAGTATAGATTTTTTGCACAATTTCAAGCGCCGATTTCGGACGTTGTTTTTCGAGGTGTGCTTCCACTGCTTTCCATTGGGTAGCATAGTCATCGGCGGCGCTTAGGCGGGGAACTAGCAGGAAGAGAAAGAGGAGTGTGCAAAGTGCAGAATGTATTCTCATAGTCATATCTCGCTTAAATTGAAAGAAAGGATGTCGTAATTATGGAGAGAATGTTCGGTCGAAATTGGTTACAATTATAAGTAAAGCTTGTGATTTTTTAACGCAAAGGCGCAAAGATGCAGAGAGTAGTACTTTGCGTCCTCTGCGCCTTTGCGTTAAAAAAGTACAGCCGTGTTACCCAATCAGCGCCCGATACAGCATTTCCAGCGCTGCACCGACCGAACGTTCGCGGTTCATCGTGCGGTCATTCCCAAAGTTGAAACGTTTGGTGATTACTCCGCTTGGGTGGGCGAGCCCTATCCACACCGTACCAACGGGTTTTTCGGGGAGACCACCGCCCGGACCGGCGATACCGCTGATCGATATGCCGAAATCAGTGGAGAATTTTTGCCGTACATTCACAGCCATCTCTTCGACGGTTTCGCTGCTGACAGCGCCGTATGTTGTGAGTGTTTCGTGCTTGACGCTGAGGATATGTTCTTTTGCAGCATAGCTATAGGTCTGCACGCCACCTTCGAAATACGCCGATGATCCGGCGAGGTCGGTAAGAGCAGCGCCGAGGAGTCCGCCGGTGCAGGATTCTGCGACGGAGACGGTGAGTTTTTTTTCGAGCAGGAGATTTGTCACAACGGACGTAAGCGATTGATTATCCTCACCAAAGATGAATTTAGCGGCTTTGCTGCGGATATGGGTTTCGATTCTCTCAATTTCAGCTTCGGCGGCAATGCTGGTAGTTGCGCTCACACCGATACGCAGGCGAACGCCCTGATAGGACGGTAAAAATGCAAGTGATGCGCCATGCAGGAATTCGCTCGGTTCGCCAATCAGATCGGCGAGACTTGCTTCCGGGATGCCGGTCGTCATCAGCGTTTTGTAAAGGAGAACGTCACCGATAGTGGCACGTTTTGCGAGCAGTGGCAGTACGTGGTCGGTCATGATTCCTTTCATTTCCATTGGCACGCCGGGGAGAGAGACGATCATTTTACCATGATAATCGAAAAGCATACCGGGCGCTGTGCCGCGCGAGTTATGGAGCGGCTGAGCGGTTGACGGTAGAAGTGCTTGCGTCGCATTACGTTCGGTGAGTATGCGATTGCGGCTGGTGTAGAATTCCTTGAGGTAGGCAAGTGTCGGCTCGTGGAGAACGATGGTGTCGCCGAGAAATGCACGGATAGCTTCTTTGGTAATATCATCGTGCGTGGGGCCAAGACCGCCGGTGATGATGAGAGCGTCGCTTTGCGCGATGAGGCGTCCGATCTCGGAGATGATACTATCCATTTCATCACCGATGGAGGAGTGAGCGAGTATTTTACAACTGATGCGGGTGCATTCGGCGGCTATCCAGGCGGCATTGGTATTGATAATCTGGCCGATACAAATTTCATCGCCGATGGTAAGAATGGAGAGATTGAGCATGTTTTGAATGTGTAGAATAGGAGTTGGAAATACAAGGGCGAATTACACATATCCGGCAGCGCTCTGCTCGGGTATATACAATTCGCCCTTTAGTTTTTCGAGAGAATACTTACTGCATCAGCCCCGGGAGGAGTTTGTTGAGAATTGCCGGCACGGCATCGAGCGTTTTATCTTGCGTGCGGAAGAGGTTTTTCGCTTGTGACATGTGCGGAATTTTTGTTTGCACGTCGTAATTATAGGCATTAATGAGCATTTTCCCGTACTGAATATTGAAATTTCCGGTAATTGCCCGCTCGACATGAAGCATGGCAATTGCTTTCCAGAGGTCGGACTCATATTGAGGATTCGTTGGGTCCAAATTCAGGGATGCCAGTACTTCGGCGACGGAGTCCTGCGGAACGACCGTATAGTGCTTCGAGGCGGAGTCTGCCTGACGGAGCATGGTCGCTAGCGAGTCGGAGAGCTTGGCGCACCAGGGAGTCAGGGCGAGATTGCCGTCCATATTCCGAAAGGGGAGTACGGCGATGCGTTTTTGAGCGGAAGCGTAGCCGGTGCCAAAGACAAGCAGCAGACCAAGAACGATGAGGAGTTTTTTCATACTAATCTTCTCGTACAAAACAATAAATAGAATATTACAGGGATGCGATATATTTTTTGACTTCGAGTATCGAGTCATAAATTTTCGTGCGGAGTGCCATGGCTTTATCCCATTGCTCTGCTTTGGCATAGCTCATGAGTTCTATACCCATGAGTGAGACGTCGTCGAGTCCGAATTGTGCGCACGACCCTTTAATCGTATGTCCCATTCGGTACAAATCCTGCGAATTTTTTGTCGAGACAAGAGTCGGGAAGAGATTCGTCAGGTCATCGAGCCATTGGTCGATAAATTCCGGAAGAATTTCGAGAATGATGGGGTCATCTGGAAGCTTCATAGACAATACCTTTTGTAAATTGAATATAATCAGACGATACGACGGGTCCAGCAGAAGGGAAGCGTCATAAATAAAATTAAGCGAAGAAAACTATAAGCCGGATTCTGTCTTTTTGATTGCTCAAAGAGGCGGAAATTTATCTGTGAATTGCGTCACCGCAATCCTTATAGCGACTTACCCGAGCCAAGTGGCAGGATTCTGCCGAGACGTACGAACAGCCCGTCAGCATCGAAATGCTCTTGACTCTTATTTAGTCTTGCACCGCACGGGGTTTGCCATGCCGTTCCGGTCACCCGGAGCCGCGGTGAGCTCTTACCTCACCATTTCACCCTTACCGTCGCGCAAGAGCATAGAATCTATGCACCTACACAAGTTGGCGGTTTATTTTCTGCTGCACTTTCCGTCAGCTTGTTTGAAAGGGTATTTCAAATGTTACTGCCTTCGCGTTACGAAGCGTGCTGTTCTGTGGAGTCCGGACTTTCCTCATTATTTCTAATGCAACCGCCCGTTTTCCCCGCTTAAATATGTCTATCTCTTACGGTGTCTATGATTTAGAGTCAAGAGCGTCAAACGGACGTCTTTTTCATGTCTTCCGGGAAGAGTATTCTGCCGCAGTGCTCACAGAAAAATGTTTTGTTGGTATTATTTCTGATTTCCACAATTTTTTGCGGAGGCACGGCGCTAAAGCATCCGGTGCAGCTGTTTTTACGCAGTGGTACGGCTGCAGCAGAGTGGAAGGTGCGTATGCGTTCATAGTCAGCGAGGGCACCTTCATTGATTGATTTGGCGAGCTCGATACGCTTTTCCATCAAATCTTTCAGCACATCATTATGACCACTCGAGAGTTCGGAGAGCTCTTTTTCCTTCTCGCCGAGTACTTCGACGGCGTCGGCGAGATCTTGCTTTTGCTGCGAGAGAATTTGTGCGAGATTATCTTCTTTCACGCCACTGGTACGCTGCTGCTCGAGAATGCGGTTACGCTCATCTCGTAAATTCTCGATTTCTTTAGTGATTGCGTCAAATTCACGATTGTTTCGTACTTGAAACTGTTGCTCGGCATAGTGTGCTTCTTTGTCTTTGATTTCCTGAAGCATGATTTGCGAATTCGACTTGAAGGCGTGGAGCTCATTCACCAGATTTTGCGTTTCGTCAACGAGAGCAGACCTCATTTTGACGGTCTTCTCATGGCTTTTTACCTCTTTGGGTAAATCGCCGAGCTCTTCGTGGAGTTCGTCGAGTTCGTTGTCGATAGCCGCAAGTTCCGCTAATTGGTTCATAAGTGATTGCATGAAATTCCCTGTAATTGATGATAGATATATGTAATTTATTTATTTCTAATTTTTTACGAACAAAAATACTGCACCGGATTCGTTACCGTGCCGCTCACGCGAACGGAGAGTTTCTCCTCGTGAGGAAGTATGTGTTCGAGCATGAGCGCAAGGCCACGAGGCACGAAACGCTCCATTTCATAGTGTCCCGGGTCGATGAGGGTCACTTCGCCGAGAGCACGATGAAAGGTATGATATTTTACATCAGCAGTAATAAACGCATCGGCACCGGAGGCGATGGCATCGTCGATAAAGGACGAACCGCTGCCGCCGACGATGGCTATGGTACTGATTTCAGTGGTTTTACCGGTCGCATAGCGAACGGGTGAACCGCAAATTGTTGATACTTTTTCGACGAGAGCACTCTCGCTCATTGGTACCTCGAATCGTGCCACCACGCCCATACCGCTACCCGGGAATGCCTTATCGGGCAGAAGAATCCGCTCAATTTTCAAGCCAAGTTCTTCTGCCAAAATCGCGCTTGTTCCTTTCGGGAAGGCGTCGAAATTCGTATGTGCAGCGATGAGTGCGATATTGCTTCGTATCAGACCTGAGCAGAGGCGACCGACGCGGTCATTTTCCTGCAATGCCGTCATCGGAGAAAAAATCAGCGGGTGGAACGTAACAATACAGTCGATGCCGTTATTCTGAGCTTCCGTGAGGACATCGTCCGTCACCTCGAGTGTTACGAGAATTGATGTAATTTCCGTTCGTCCGCTCTGCACCTGTAGTCCCAGTCGATCGCCTTTCATGGCGGTTTCGGGTGGAAGCGCGGTATGCAGCAGCTGTACGAATTGGTGGATATTCATGATAATTATGCCGGATAGAGTTGTACTTGCACTAGGAGTATTCGGCTCTTGGGAATGTTATTCTCTGCAAAATTATGAAAGTTCGTGTTCTTAGCCAAGTTGTACGGACAATTACCTGTAATCTTCCCACAATGGAGAGCGAAAATGTCAAGAAATGCAATTCTATTTTGAGGAAAGGATACTTTTCGTCATATTTGGAGAAAATTATGGTCAACTTCCATCTTCCATCGATGCAGTATTCTACGCTTTACCTGCCCGTTCCATGCCTTAGAGGAGTATCATCATGTCTGCTATAGTAGTTACCTCGCGTCTCATTTTGCTGCTCTTTGCCGTTGCAATTCTTCATTGCTTCGGTATGCTTCATCCAATGATGGCACAGGCGACTGGCGGGGGACCGCTACCGGGACGTTCTGTACCGCCATCGTTGCCCGGAGCAGGAGACACAACGATTGTCTTTCCCTCACCGAGACCTCTGCTATCTGAGCAGCAGTCGGCGCGTATGCTGCGTCAGGGGCTCGGCGTCGATGTGATTTTTTCGAGTAATGGCTTTGGTGCCGGGGTATTTTATCAGCGAATTTTTTCGGAAACATTGAGTGGATTTGTGAATTTGGGTGTGTCGGGCGCGCGGAACACCGATGAGATTGAGTATTATGATCCGTATGCGCAGCGCACATTTATTCCTTTTAAAATCAACAGACTCTATATATTTCCGCTGACGGTGGGAGCGCAATATCGTCTGTTTGCCGACAACATAGCCGAGACGCTCCGTCCGTATGTGAGTGCGGGGCTTGGCACGACCTTCGTCGTAGCGGCGCCGTACGAGTATGAGTTTTTTCAGTCTCTTGGTCATGCTAATACCTACACACGGTTTGGTGGATTTGTCGGTGTGGGGGCAAATTTCGGTGCAATCAGTAAATCGATGATGGGAGTCAATGCCCGCTATTACTTCATCCCCTTCGGAGGTGATGGAATAGAAAGTATTAAAGATTCGCCGATCCATGATTTCGGAGGATTATTTCTATCACTGAGTGTTAGTTTTCTGAATTAAGAGATCCATCCCCGTATCTATGACTACACGTACCAAAATTTTCGCCTGTTGTGCTATTCTCATTGCTTTACTACCCACCCTTTTTTTTCCTCTCGGTACTGATCATTTTACGTTCTTACGCGGCGGCGAAGTCGTGATGAACGGCGGCAAAATCTATGCGGATTATTACGACCAAAAGCCACCTATGATCTACTATATCTTTGGTATTGGTGGGGAGATATTCGGATATACTGAAATCGGGATGAGAATCTATGATTTGATATTTCAGATAAGTATTGTTCTCTCGCTGTTGTATGTTATCAGGAAGCGAACATCGAATGTACCGTTAGCATACATGATAGCTTTGATATATGCAGTAAGCTACACGGCATTAAATGCTTCTGTCACGCTCCAATGTGAGTCCTTTGCAGGTCTAGCTTTGGTATGGCTGCTGTATTTTCAAACCGCTCTGTATTCCGCTGATATGTCGGGAGTTGCAAAAGTAGGACACGGTAATATTCTCAAGGGTAGCAGTCCTGCATTGACACTGGTACTTCGTGGAGTCTGTGTAGGTGTAGCAGCGGGATTAAAATACCCGATGGGACTGGCCCTGATTGCCGTAATGCTCGATGATCTGCTAATGATGGGGTTTGCTCCACGGAAATTACTGCGCTATTGGTCATTGACCATGCTGGGTGTCATCGGAATGCTGGTGCTGATGCTGATACCACTCTTCGACAGCCACGTCTGGCTTGGGTATCAACGCATGTGGGAGTATGCTGTATTCTATACCTCGATGCCGGCAGTCAATTCTGCTTTTATCCGTTTCTTACTCAAAGGATTATCAAGATTTCTGGGCGATAATTATTCATTTTTTTCTCTTGTCTGTATTGGTGCATCTCTGGCAGTATTCTTCCGACGAGACCGTGAATCTGTGGTTCAACGCTACCATTGGATAGGATTTTCATTCTTGCTGGCTGTGTTTTTAATGGGATCGATAGTTATTGAAAAAAAGTTAATTACCTATCACTTCCTGAGGTTGTATGTTCCTTTGTCGGTGCTGTCGGGTTCGGGAGCAATGATTCTCTTCTCCGCGATACGTACTCACTGGAAGGACTTTGTGCTCTATCAGCGAGGAATAGCGGCAATGATAGCATGTACATTACTCGTTTTTAGCCCATTCCCCCGATGGATGAATCTTGCGATAGTCCCGTATTATTACTATTATGCACCCGGGGTTTATGACGCATTTTTTGTTACCGAGGGCGAGACAGTGTCGATGCGGGCGGATATGAAGAGGGTTGCTCGGTTGATAGAAGCAGATTCTTCGGCGAGGGGGGGGCGTACATTTGCCATTGCTACGTACGCAAGTGCGATTTATTATCATCTGAATGAACGTCCATTCTCCAAGCTCACATATTCCGTTTGGTATTTTAGTACGGTGGAAATTACGGGTATGCGTCGGGAATTTATCGAGGAATTACATGGGGCAGATTGGTTGGTCATCGAGAAAGATGATCACCATCCTTTCTTATTCGGCCATAGCCGCAGCAGTAAAGAAAGCTTAGAACGGGATACAGAGGCATATTCCTATGTCACTGAACATTTTCGTCTGGTACAGGAGACGGAGTTTTTTACGGTTATGAAGAGACTTAAAACACAATAAACATGTTGTAACTCCTTTGTATGTATGGCAAAGTGGCAACTCGTTAGGTTTATTCATCCGACGGAAGCACTGCCTGTTGCTCTTCATCCAGCTCACCTTTGGCCTGTACCTCGGCTACACGCTTATCGCGCCGCTGCTTGGCAAGGGCCCTCAAATCTACTATCCGGTCAGCCTCATCGACGATTTCCACGCCAAGAATAGCTTCGACGACATCCTCCATCGTGATGAGTCCTTCAATTCCTCCATATTCATCGACTGCCATCATCAAATGCTGCTTGCGCTGCAGAAATTGCTCGAGAGCTTTGCCGAGTTCGACGTTTTCTGGAATAAAATACACCTCCCGCATGAGTTCGCGCAAGGTTCTTGATTTTTTAGCATTTAACGCAGCTCTTAACACATCCTTCGTCATCACGTAGCCCACCACACCATCGAGCGAGTCGCCTTCCCAAACAGGAAAACGGGAATACATTTGCAGCTCGGGCAGGCGGAGTACTTCGCCGACGGTCATGAGAGCATTACAACTAAAGACGACGGTGCGGGGAGTCATGACGTCGGAGACCTGTACTTCGCTGAACCCCATGATATTTTTTAAGATACGGTATTCGCCGTCATCGAGAGTGCCTTCATCGCGAGCTGTATCGACGAGTGCGTCGAATTCTTCACGGGACTCATCTTCGGAGGGTGGAGGCACAATTATACGGGTGATTGCTGCAATCAAAAGCGTCAGCGGCTTCAGGAAAGCAGATACAACACTGACCAGTACAGCAGTTTGCACGGCAGTGCGCTCGGAGAAGCGTTCACCGGCAGCATGAGCAAACGTTTTCAGCGGAAGCAGCAGGGCAAAGAGCAGCAGGGCTCCGCCGACGGGCGATTCCCATGTCGCAACAATCGTCTCACTCCATAATGCGGTCATTGTCGCTGCGAGCAGCAGAAAACCGAAATCGAGGATCTGAAGCGAGAGCGCCTCCCCGGATCGAGAATTTTGAGCAGCGGTCAGTGTGCGGGTAAAATTGGGGTGAATTTCTTTGAAAGTATCCAAAAAAACTGCCGAAAGACCAAGAGCCGAACCGGTGAAAAATGAACACGCCGCCGACAAAAGACTAAAGAGGATAATAAAAAAGAGTTCCATACGAAATTCTCAATTACTAAACTGTTTGTCAATGATTGTAATTCTGCCCGGATATGCAACCGGACCAAGCGGCGTCGATACCGTCGGGCGGGCATCGAGCTTCAGCCGAGACGCGCTGCCTTTGGCACCACCGAGACTAAGGGCGAGATTAATGAGCCCGTCATACCCTTTATTTCCAAAATACTCGTACAAATCAAGAGTGACCGTGACGGGAATAATCGTGCTTTGCCCGGTGCCGGGAATATCAATCGGAGAAGTAATATCCCCTTTGATAGTCTGCACATCGTCAATCAGGAGCCGAAAGTCCAAGCCGGAAAGGGTAGCAGTGCGTGCAGGCGATCCTCCCGTGCCGTCATTAGGATTCACCGCAGCGACATTGAGCGTGAATTCTACCGGTAATTTCCCCTGTGCCACTGCACGGGAGAGCGACAATCCGTCAACAATCGAAAAATCGGAAAGCGCCGATTTATTAGCAGTCGTAATGCCTGCGACTTTAAATTGAGCAACATTTTCGAGCTTAAATTGCAGGCGCTTCACATTATTGAGAGCATTCATAATCGAGGGGCAGCTTTGCAGGCTCATAGCTGCCAGCAGGCAGAGGAAGGAGATGCCGATGCGTTGGAAGGGTAACTTCATAACTCGTAGAAAGATAAGTAAGATATTGTAAAATAAAAAAGCCGTAGTCATCCTTCCGAATTTCGGTGAAGTTGACTACGGCTGCACGTGGGTAATAATTACTCGAGTCCGGAGGCAGCCAGCGCGTCTGCTCCACCGTGTTGAAGGAGTAATTCTTTCAGAGCAGTGACTTTTTTGCGCTCAATATTGACAGTAGAAAGCAGCTTTACTTTGGCGATTAAGAGCTTTTCTTCAATCGGCTTGCTCAAGAAGTCATCGGCTCCTGCTTCAATTGCTTTTAATTGGTTCGATACATCATTGAGCGCTGTAACGATAACGACCGGAATTTTTTCCGTTGCGGGCGATTCTCGTAATTTCTTTACCGTCTCGTAACCGTCTAAGCGCGGCATCATCACATCGAGAACAATAGCATCCGGCATACGCTCTGCGACGCGCTCCAAACACTCTACACCATCATAGGCCTCAGCAGCATCGTAGCCGTTAGCTTCCAAATATCTGCGGAGAAGCTTGGTGGTAATTCTATTGTCATCGACAACTAAAAGATAAGGTTTTGCCATTATTGAACTCCGTTAAAATTGTAAACGTTAAATTTTCATGTTTTTTATTTTTTACAAAAATAATGCCTTTTCCTGACGTAACGGACTAAAAAAATGTGAAGTTGGGTTTTCATTCGAAATTTGCCGCATCACCTCGGATAAAGTCTCCATTCCAAACCGTTGTAACCATACTATCGGCGATAGCACACGTTCCTGAAGCTTACCATTCGGAAAAAGTACCGATGCCGTCTCACGGCTTTTGTCAAAAAGTGTGGCATGACGCTTTTTCTGCGCTGATGCAATCCGCTTCTGTAAGTCCTCGACGACCTTTTCTGTCTGACGTTCCGCCGCCCCGACGGCACCACCGAGCGATTGGTCAATAGAAACTGCATAGGTGCTCATCGATGCGAACATTGTCTTCAACGCCTCAGCAGCACCTCCAAAGAGCTCGGCGCCCTGTGTATCGGCCGTCATAGCAGTGAGATCGGACTCAATCACCCGCCATGGACGAAGGAAAAATGCGACATCAAGCGAATTTTTCTCCAAAAATCGTATCACCGACGGTGGCATAAATGTAGCAGAATGGCGGGGGAGGACAGCCGGTACCGGAACACTAAACATATCATAAGCATATTGTAATTCAGATAAATATGCAATTTCTCCCGGACCCGCTATATAAGCTATCGTCGGCAGAATAGCATCCTGAACGATTGGTCGTAATAGCACATTCGGCGAGAAAAGCTCCGGCATTATATCTGCTTTTGCCAGTAAATCCTCTCTTGTATAGGTAGTATCATGCGCCGTAAAGTGTTCTCCTGTCCATCGAAGTTTACTCCGCTCACCATCATGATGCATAAAAAGGTTCGGCTCCGAAGCAATTGCCTGAACATGATAGCCGGCGCTTTCGAGCTGCGCCGCCATCCGGTCAACCGCAGATTTCGTTGCCGTCGGATCTGAGAGCTCTTTTTTGATAATATCCTTAAATAATCGCTGCTTACGAGCTCCTTCTGCCGAAAGAAACAACATCCCGTACCTGCCGAGAAAGTGCTGTAAGAGTTCGGTAAAGGCCTGCGTCCAGCTCACTCCTTCACGGTAAATATCCCGTAGGAGGGTCATCGTATCAAGGGAAAATTCCGAACTCGGTAGAGTGGACTCTAGTGTATTTATCACGTCCGTAATATGCGCATCGAAGACACGTTCGGCAACGGGAGTCGAAGTGGTAATTTCTTGAGTACACGACACTTCGATTGGTTCTTGCAGTGCATTCAGCACAGAAGTTTTCGCTGCCTCCGCACTGTCGGCGTCGTTGTCCTCGATCCAGAAAATCGGAACCGTCTCGAGCCCTGATGCCGTTCTATTCTCTGCAAAGCGGATAGCCGTATGTGCTTTCAGCAGGGTGTAGAGAGCGCCACCGAGGAAGCCCACCTGTTGCCCGGTTACAGACGCAAGCGTGGTGCGTTTCTCTAACAGACGCAGATTATGTTCCTGCTGCGCTGTCAGCGATACGGTACGCATTGTCGCTTGTATTGCTGCCACGAGCTCAGGACGACTATCAAAGCGTTGAGCACGCTCGTCGAGCCAGTATTGTGGGTTCTCAAGCGTGGAATTAGCGGGGAAAGCGTCGGCAAAAAATGGAGAATTGTCAATAAAATCGGTAAAGAGGCGGGAGAAGCCAAGTGCCGGAAAGTCAATAGAATACATACGCGCTAGGGGGAGAGAAAAAAGGTAGGAACCAAACGGTGATGTCACCCTTGATTCCTACCTGTAAAAGTACCGTAAATTATTATCAGTTCTGAACTAATGTTCCCTTGGATTGCTGCTTTGCCGCGATTCGTGCCAATCTCTTGGATTTTGTGCCGGCGCTCGGCAGGAATATCGAGAGGAAGTACGACCGGAAAATATATCCCCAAAAGCTCTTCTCGAGCAGCACGGGGTCGATGAGATGTTCAATTTTTTTATGTTCTTCCGGCGTCAAACTCCAGTGAATATTCGCTCTCTTGTGATGAATGGTATGATATCCATTATTAAAGAGAAGCACATTCAAAAAGCCGGTAAAATTCCGCGAGTGGTCATTGTCCGACTCTTCATCGGCATGCACATGCTGTACATAATTAAAGATAAGAATAGAAAACAGTGCCACTTGATGAGGAATAAAGATATAAAGAAGCGTTTTTTGCCAGTCGATGAGTATCCCGGCAATATATACCGCAGCTAACGCTACATATTGAAAAATAGCGAGATAAAAGCCGTTGCGGTTGTTTTTATACAACATCTTCAGATAATCGCGAATCGGCTTTTGCTGGAAAAAACTACTAATCGAAGGATAAGAAACAAGCGTCAGGAAATTGTTCTTTTCGCTCAAACGGTAGGTAATGGTATAATCGCCCTCTTTGTTATTCAAAAAATGATGGTTACGATTGTGAGTCGGTATCCATCCAAAGGCCGGGAAACCATAAAAAATCGTCAGCCAATAGTCGGTGAGATTATTCATCGTTTTATTTTTCCACATCGGCACATGATTGTGATTATGCGCAATCACCGCCACGGTAATTGCCATAAAAAGCGAGAGGATAAAGACGGGTATCATGAACCCGAAATACCATTGAATAAAGAGAAGAGACGTCGTAACTGCCATATAAGCAACGGTTCGGCGGTCGGCTTTGTAGCGTAATTCTGGAAGCATAGGATTCAGATTAATATTGATAAACGACACATTATTCCAAGATTCAGGTGCAATATACCACAATTCCAAAAAATTATAGGGATGCTACTGACTGAGAAGGTGAATTTTGTCCCCCTTCTGCATCTTCCATACCGTCGCCTGCGGTCACCCTTGCCGTCCAAGCCGACGAAGAGATTTAACGCAAAAGGCGCAAAAGGCGCAAAGGCACGGAAAAACTATTACTACTTATAGTTATACGACGTACCATCTTGAAATTACACCGGTTGCAGCTTCGCATACTGCAGCATCAAATGCTTCTTGCCCACTGTCGGAAAATAGACCAGTGCCTGCGCCTTAGCGCCTTCGCCGGTGAGAGCTTGGATCGTTCCCACACCAAATTGCGCATGTCGTACTTTGAGCCCGACTCTGAGCTTCGGCATCGGCGGCGGCGGGATTTGCGAGAACGATTCTTCCGCCGGAATATCATCAAAAAACGGCTGACGAATGATTTTCACCTCCAGCGGCTTCGACGGCGCCGCCTTTTGAAACGCCGGCCCGCCGGTCTTGTATTCGATGAGATGTTCGGATATTTCACCGATGAATTTTGATGGCTGCGCGTAGGATAACTCCCCAAATTTGAATCTTCGCTCGGCATGACTGAGGTATAATTTCGTTCTCGCGCGGGTGATTCCTACATAAAATAATCGCCGCTCTTCTTCCTGTTCCTCGGGGTTGTTCTCGGCGCGTCCCATCGGGAATAAACCCTGCTCCATACCGGCGATAAACACAATCGGGAACTCCAAACCCTTCGCGGCATGCATCGTCATGAGAGCGATTTTATTCTGCGTCGTATCCGTTTCATCGGTTTCGGACACGAGCGCTACCTGCTGTAAAAACGCCTCCAACGTCGGATTCTCCTCACGGGCCGCCATTTCGGCGATATTCGAGAGTAGGCGCTGCACATTATTCCAGCGGTCGAGGGATTCTTCGGTGTTTTCGTCTTTGAACATCTTTAGCAAACCTGTTGCTTCAATGAAGCTTACGGCGAGTTCGGCAGGAGGGATGGAGTCTTTAATTTCAATAAATCTCTTCACCATTGTCGTAAAATTCTCTGCTGCCTGACCGGCTCGCTTTTGAATCGTACTGATGAATTGTCCCTGCTCAAATGCTTCAAAAATCGATATGTTCCGTTCATCAGCATACGTCCTGATATGCTGAATCGACGTCTGCCCGAGTCCACGGGGAGGTTCGTTGACAACCCGGAGCACACTCTCACTGTCATTGGGATTCACAAGCAGGCGAAGGTAGGCGATCGTATCTTTGATTTCCTTGCGTTTGTAAAAGGACGTTCCACCGACGATGGTATAGGGAATCTGCGCCCGGCGAAGCGAGTCCTCAAGTGCCTGCGATTGCGCATTGGTTCGATAGAGAATCGCAAAATCCTTCGGCGAATTGAAATTCTCATTCATCTCGGTGCGGATATGCTTGAGAATCATATCGGCTTCTTCGCGGTCGTCGCGGGCGGGGAGAATGGTAATCTTTGATCCTTCGGCATTATCGGTCCAGAGTTTTTTGGCTAATTGTTTGCGATTGTTGGAAATAACGTCGTCAGCGGCAGCGAGGATTACTTTGGTCGAACGGTAGTTCTGTTCTAGGCGAACGATCGTTGCATCCGTGTAATCGGTCTGAAAATCGAGAATATTACGAATATCGGCGCCGCGCCATTTGTAAATACTTTGCGCGTCATCACCGACGACGCAGAGATTGTGGTGCGAGCTTGCAAGTAGTTTTACGGCAACGTATTGCGCGCGGTTCGTATCCTGATATTCATCGACATGAATATACTTAAACCTCTCCTGATATTTTTTGAGAATATCGGGGAAATTGCTCAGTAATACGATCATATTGAGCAGCAAATCATCAAAGTCCATCGCGTTATTGGCGCGCAGGCGTTTTTCGTATTCCTGATAGATTTGTCCGGTTTGCTTTTCGAGGATATTACCGGCTTCTGCGGCATAGCGCTGCCAACCGATCATTTGATTCTTAGCACCCGATATCCGCGAGCGAACTCCTTGCGGTGGAACCTGTTGCTGTGAAATTCCGAGTGTATTCATCACCGAACGCACGACGCTCAGCGAATCATCGGAGTCGTAAATAGTAAAGGAATTGGTATAGCCGAGATGTTCGGCTTCCATACGGAGGATACGTGCAAAGATCGAGTGAAAGGTGCCTGCCCATACTTTAGCGGCGGTATTGCCGCCGACCATAGCGCTGATACGTTCTTTCATTTCGTGGGCAGCTTTATTGGTAAAGGTGAGGGCGAGAATATTCTGCGGCGCGACGCCTTTTTCGAGTAAGTACGCGATACGGAAGGTGACGACACGAGTTTTGCCGCTACCGGCGCCGGCGATAATGAGCAGCGGCCCTTCGGTGGTGGAGGCGGCTTTTTTCTGTTCGGGGTTTAAATTTTGCAGAAAATCGGGGAGTTCGGTCGGTTGCTGCTTCACAAGTTGATATTTCATAGACAAGAGAGAGTAAGAAGTTAGGGTTTTGTACGTGAGTATTTGAGGTGCAATTTACCGAAATATCCTGAGAGTATCACTTCTTCGTGATGCTCTCAGTGGTCGAGCAGGTTGGTTGTCTGAGAGTATCACTTCTTCGTGATGCTCTCAGTGGTCAAGCAGGTTGGTTGTCTGAGAGTATCACTTCTTCGTGATGCTCTCAGTGGTCAAGCAGGTTGGTCAAGCATGTTCACTGAGAGCATCACTCCGAAGTGATACTCTCAGAACAAAATGGAACAAATCCACCATCCCATCAGTCCAAGAATCAGGCAGATACATTTGTCACAATTACCGTACAACTATTCATCGAGGAAACCTTATGAAAACATTATTTGTTACCATTTTATTAGGATGCTTGACAGGACTGGGGCTTTTGGCGCAGACACCGAAGTTTGAGTGGGTAATTCCTATAGAATCCCAACTAGGTTATTATTTTAACTATAGCCCGTATGCAATGACCGTTGATGATGCCGGGTACGTTTACGTTACCGGTGGAATTGGTACAGTGGGTAAACTTGATTTTGACCCCGGACCGGATACTACCTTTTTGGACTGGCAAAAAGGAAACAGATTTATCGCAAAGTATGCTCCAAATGGTGGGTTTGTTTGGGCGAGAAATATGGGTGGAAATATCACGAATGTTACCTCAAATTGTATCAAAGTAGATGCATCCGGTAATGTTTATTCTCTCGGCGAAGTAAGTTATTCTGAAGATTTTGATCCGGGACCATCCAAGCAATTGTTAGAAGGATTTAGCAATGGATCGGGACTTAATATTCCGGATATCTTTTTGTTGAAGTTAGATTCAGCAGGCAATTTTGTATGGGTTAAGAAATTCGGAGGGAAGGGAAATGATCATGCGCGATCGTTAGAGTTAGATGAATTTGGAAATGCGATTCTGTCGGGAACGGTAGGACTTGCCATAGATTCGATGGATGTGGACCCTGGTATTGGTACACACAACTTATGGTTCTTCGATGGGTCTCTATTCATTGCTAAAGTGAATCCCGACGGTGAGTTACTGTGGGTTCAGCATCTTTTTGCTAACGCTGATGCAGATATTTATTCTATGGAGTTAGACAAACAAGGTAATATTTTTACAGCAGGTTATTTTAATGGTCGAGATACTAATCTCTGTGATTTTGACCCGGGTAAAGGAGTATATAATCTTTTAGATTCGAATGGTTCGGTGTATATTCTAAAATTAAACGCTACAGGTAACTTCATGTGGGCTAAACAGTTAAATGGTAGTACGCTTAACGGCAAAAATGGTTGTTTGTTAAGCACGGATAACGGTGGGAATGTAGTTCTCTTAGGTGAATTTGAAAGAAGAATAGATGTTGATCCGGGGGGAGGTACATATTATTTAGGCGATACATCGAATGTCTTTCGACAATTTTTATTAACCTTAGACCACCAAGGAAATTTTGTAAGTGCAAAAGAAACAAAAAACAGAACTGCAATTGACGTTGATGCTAATAGTAATTATTACGTGCCTGACAGTAGATTGGGTGGTGATTCAACCATGGCTTGTGAAAAATTCACTTCAAATGGGGTAGCACTTTGGTCAACAAAGTTTGATGGGAATTTTAAACGTGGTTTCACAATTGACTTCGCTGCCCAAGGTAATGCAATAAATTCGATAAAAGTAGATAAATTGGGCAATGTGTATATACTTGGGAGATTCCAGAGTACCGTCGATTTTGACCCAAGTGAAAAAGTCTATAATCTCAAATCAAACGGGCTAAATATCTTCCTCCTCAAGCTCAGTCAACAACCGACAAGTGTCGAAGAGCACATCTCCTCACCAAGTTTCTCCGTGTATCCCAATCCCGGCACCACCACCATCACCGCCGCCTTCGGAAAAGAGGTTCGCAGTGCTTCGGTCAGGATTACTGATTTACTCGGCCAAGTACTTGTATCACAGACAGATGTGAATGGAAATTCCTTGCAAGTCGATGTGTCGCAATTCTCACCGGGGATGTATATTCTGGAGCTCTCGGATGGTGGGATTGTTTCGCGCGTGAAGCTGGTGAAGGAGTGAGTGGACTTGCATCCTCCCGAGAGTATCGCGTCCTCGCGATGCCCTCGGTTTTTGGGTAGTGCCCGAGAGTATCGCTTCTTAGCGATGCCCTCGGTTTTTGGGTCTTGCTTTCAAAAGATACACCTATTCGTGGAAACCGAGGGCATCGCGGGGACGCGATACTCTCGGAAGATACACCTATTCGTGGAAACCGAGGGCATCGTGCGGACACGATACTCTCGGAAGATATACCTATTCGTGGAAACCGAGGGCATCGTGCGGACACGATACTCTCGGAAGAAACACCAAGTGTATCACGAAGAAGTGATACTCTCAGGAAGAGGTGATAGTCTCAGATAAAAACAGAACACAATTCTATCTATTATCCATACGTACACTATGAAACTCTACATTAAAAATATGGTCTGCACACGGTGTAAAATGATCGTCAGAGCGGAGCTTGAAAAATTAGGACTCGTGGTGCACAGCGTTGAGTTAGGCGAGGTAGAAATCGAAGCGCTCCCGGATGCTTCTCTGACAACGGGCATCAACGCAGCGCTTGAACCGTATGGATTCGTGCTCATTGATGATAAAAAGAGCAGGATGATCGACAAAGTAAAGACGCTGATTGTGGATCTCGTGCAGGAGTTGAACAGCGAATTGAAGGTAAATCTGTCGGATTATATCTCAAGCCATATTCATTACGAGTATAATTATATCAGTAATCTTTTCTCAGAAGTGGAAGGCACTACGATTGAAAAGTATTTCATAGCACAAAAAATTGAAAAAGTCAAAGAACTGATGATGTATGAAGAATTGTCGCTGAGTGAAATTGCCTTTCGACTCCATTATTCAAGCGTGGCACATCTGAGTAATCAATTTAAAAAAGTGACCGGATTCGCACCTTCGCAAATACAGCGAATAAAAGTGAATAAACGCAGGTCACTCGACGAACTGTAAACATTGTAAATTAATCACTGAATTCTGTAACAGTACAGGGAGAACACCGCCGTAATTTTGTGTCGTACATTTATTCCATTATTTACAAGAAGGATAGAAATTATGACACACACATATTCAATCGCAGGAATGACCTGTGAACAATGTGAAATGACGGTCAAAACCCGTCTCCAAGCCCATCCGGACATCACGAGTGCCCTCGTATCAAAAGACAAGCAGACAGCAGTTGTGACTATGTCGAAGCACGTATCTATCGATGAGTTACAACGGGCACTCGGAGGTGACACAAGCAAATACATCATTACGGCGACCGGCCATAATGAACACGCCGAACAAGCCAAAAGCTGGCTCTCCACCTACAAGCCGATTCTCCTGATATTCTCCTATATCACCGTTGTCACCCTCTTGATTCAAGCAGGGAATCCTCATATCGATGGTATGGAATGGATGCGTCATTTTATGGCGGGATTTTTCCTGGTGTTTTCATTTTTTAAACTGTTGAATCTTCGAGGTTTTGCTGAGAGCTATCTCATGTATGATGTGCTCGCCCGACGCATAGCAATTTGGCCCTATATCTATGCTTTTACGGAGCTTGCGCTAGGAATTGCATTTATCATGAATTGGAGTCCACTGCTGACAAGCATTATCACCTTGGTTGTCATGAGTATCAGTATTATTGGCGTCCTCCAAAGCGTGCTGAACAAACGGAAGATACAATGCGCATGCCTGGGCGATGTGTTTAATTTGCCAATGAGCAGCGTGACGATTATCGAAGATGGTATGATGATTGGAATGAGCGTAGTTATGATTGTATTGATGGCGTTTTAACATATTGAAAATTAATTAGTTGGACGTGTCGGGCAGGAAGCTGCTATCCATAATACAATATCCATAGAACCATGAAAATTATCCTAATGTGCATCGTACTACTCCTGGCGATGCGTGCGAATACTACCGCTCAGCAGCTCGTGAGATATGATCTCTATGTTGCTGATACGATAGTGAATTACACCGGTACGCCTCAACAAGCAATTGCAATCAACGGCAGATTACCCGCACCGACCCTTACATTTACCGAAGGTGATACCGCCGAGATATATGTGCATAATATGATGCATCACGAGACCTCGATTCACTGGCACGGTTTATTACTTCCGAACGAACAAGATGGTGTTCCGTATCTTACCACTGCTCCGATTTTGCCGCATACGACTCATCTGTATCGGTTCCCGGTACGACAAAGCGGAACATATTGGTATCATTCTCATACGATGCTACAGGAGCAAATCGGTATGTACGGAGCATTTATCATTCATAAACGCGGCGCTTCGATACGCAACGAAGAAGTAGTACTACTCAGTGATTGGAGTGATGAGAATCCTCATGAGATCGAGAGATCGCTGCATTATGCGACGGACTGGTATGCTATTCAAAAAGGTGCTACTCAGAATTATTGGGAGGCGCTGGTAACGGGGAATATATCCGTTAAACTCGAAAATGAATGGAAACGTATGCACGCAATGGATGTTAGTGATGTGTATTACGAGCGATTCCTGATAAATGGAATGGTTGAGTCAGGCGCAAAGCACTATCGAAAAGGGGACAGTGTGCGGCTGAGGGTCATTAATGGTAGTGCATCTACCTACTTCTGGCTGACCTATCCCGGCAGTAAGATAACGGTTGTAGCTACCGACGGGGTGGAAGTAGAACCGGTAGAAGTTGACCGGTTAATCATCGGCGTTTCCGAAACGTACGATGTGATGGTGTACATTCCCGATGACTCCGCGGCATCGGTATTTGTCGCAACATCAGAAGATAGAACAGGTTCAGCAACTTTATGGCTTGGTGCCGGTACCCGCCATACTCCGCCTCCATTGCCTCGTTTGCAGTACTTCAACGGCATGAAAATGATGAATGAGATGATGACCGTCGGTGGAAATCTCCGGGACATGGGCATGGAAATGAGTCTGCAGCAAATGGATATGAACGCGGTAATGTATCCGGAAATGCACCCGAGCAATCATGAAGAAATGTCTCATCCTCCTACTCATGAGGGAAAACTACCGGAGGAGATCATCACGCTTGATTATTCAATGCTGAAATCGCCGGTGAACACGACCCTGCCACCCGGGACGATGCGAGAGCTGCGATTTGAGCTCACCGGTACAATGAACAGGTATGTCTGGACTATCAATAATGCAACGATCTCGGAATCCGATAAAATTCTTATCAAAAGAGGTGAGAATATTCGCATAATTCTCGTAAATAATTCAATGATGAGACATCCGATGCACTTGCATGGTCATTACTTTCGTGTGCTCAACGGCCAAGGAGAGTATTCACCCCTGAAAAATGTGCTTGATATCATGCCAATGGAGACTGATACGATTGAATTTACTGCACTGGAAGAATACGGAGACTGGTATTTTCATTGTCATATTCTCTACCACATGATGAGTGGAATGGGGAGAATATTTACGTATGCAGATTCACCGGCGAATCCGCAGATACCGAACCCTGAAGAGGCGCTGAAAGAAGTGTATCATGATGATAGAAGGTATTTTCCGAGTTTGCAATTAGGACTGGAAAGTAATGGCGTTGATGGTGCATTTACACTCTCAAATACCCGGTGGATACATCAGGCAGAGTGGAGAATCGGATTCACGGATACCAAAGGTTACGAAACTGAAAGCCATTTTGGACTCTATCTCGATCAAAATCAGTTCCTTTCGCTCTATACCGGCTGGGATTGGCGGTACCGGCAGAGCGATCATTCCGAAACAAATCTTTTCGGGCAGCAGGATACAAAAAATGGGAGAAATGTCGTGTGCGTAGGATTACAATACATGATGCCTTGGTTCATACGCACAGATATTCGAATCGATCATTCTGGGAACATCCGGCTGCAACTTAGTCGTGATGATATTCCGCTGACATCAAGACTACGATTATGGGGAAGTATCAACTCAGATCGTGAGACGAGACTGGGTGCACGTTATATACTCACGAAGTACATCTCACTTTCAGGACATTACGACAGTGACAAGGGGTATGGCGCAGGACTGATGTTGACGTATTAACATCAATGGTTTAGTCAGGGTAACATGAACGTCAAATCGTGTTACCTGTCAGTAACTATATGAATACTAACGGCATGCTGTGCCATAGCTCCGTCGGAATACGTTGCATAAACCATCGAAAAGCAGTGCAAAGCGAAACTACACTTCACGGAGAAATATCCTCCTGCACGTAATCAGCATCGTCAGAAGCGTCAGCTGGAGCTGCACATTCCTCCGCACATGTGAGATTGCCTCCTCAACCGATTGAATCGCGGCCGGATAATCTGCGCCTGTGAACGCACCCGAGAATTTTTCTATCGTTTCCTGCTGATCGATGTTAATTATCATCGCGTTATTGCCGGCGAGGGAATATGCGTAGCAGTCCCGGAGCCAAATCATGAGGAGCATGAGCATCATTTCGACGCGCGTTCTATCCTTTTCACCGGTGAGCTTTTCGATTTTGAAGAGCATGTCGGCGCGGTAATAGGATTTTTTGAGCGCAGACCTCAGAATCTCAATGACGTCAAGTCGCATGGCGCGCATGTCTTCGTCCAGGAATTCACATGCTTTGGCATAACTCCCTTGTGCAAAAGAACTAATCAGTCGGGCTTCACTGCGCTCGACACCCATTTTGAGCACCAAATTCTCAGCAATATCCTCATCCGAAAGCGGCTCGCAGTAGATCTGCTGGCAACGCGAGAGAATCGTCTGCGGGAGCGTATCATGCCGCGCGGTGGTGAGAATGAGCGTCACCTGATCGTGAGGTTCTTCAAGGGTTTTGAGGAACGCATTCGCCGCTTCGGTGGTCATTTCGTCGGCTTCGGAGATGATAACGACGCGGCGTCCGGATTGGGACGCAGACATCGTTACACTCTTTTTCACATCACGAATGGACGAAATCCTGATTTGCGAAGCATTTGGGATGGTAATATTATGATATGGATTTTCCGATTTTATGTGCATCTGCTCCTGAATGAGCTTGATCTGGTCGTCCGAAAGGCGGAAAATAGGGGAGTCATCACGGCTGTCGGTGGATTTGCCGGCGGGCAGAGAGAAGACAAATTTGATGTTTGGGTGTTCGAGTTTGTCGGATTGGTGGCAACTTCGGCAGTTGTCGCAAGACTCTATACCCGAACTCGTTACGCGCGGCTCAAGGCAATTAACCACTTTCGCAAATTCAAGCGCAAGTGCGTCTTTGCCAACGCCTTCCATACCCCAGAAACAATATCCGTGGGCAATCTTATTCTCCGAAATTGCATGCTGCAGGATGTTCTTCACCCGCTGCTGACCGATGATGGAATTCCACGACATGAGTTGTGCGATTAATGTGAGTGTAGTACGAGGGGGCACGATAGAAAGTCTTGCTACATCTCCGCGACCTTTGCGAAAACCTCTGCGAGCATTGCGGTTAAAAAACACGCCTGCAATGCGCCCCAAATCTTGCGTGCAACTTACCAAAACTTCTCCACAATCCCAATTCTCCGAATAATTATGCACGCTTATTTCGTAATTTTGCGACCGAACGTGAATTCTCACAAATTATGTACGTATTATTTAGAACAAAGGATTATCATGACTATCAAAAATGTTGTTGTTATTGGCGCCGGAACGATGGGAAATGGCATCGCTCATACTTTTGCACAATTTGGCTATGATGTTACACTCGTTGATGTTAGCACCGAAGCAGTTCATCGCGGACTCACGACGATTGAGCAAAATCTCGGACGTCAGGCGAAAAAAGGAATTATCACAGAAGACCTGAAATTAGAAACAATCGCTCGCATTAAGCCATCGACAAGTCTCGTTGAAGCTGCGTCAAACGCGGATCTTATCATCGAAGCTGCCAGTGAAAATGTGGATATCAAAACGAGTCTCTTCAAGACCGCCGATGCAATTTGCCCACCGCACACGATTTTTGCAAGTAATACGAGTTCGATCTCGATTACTTCCATTGCCGCTGCAACCAAACGTGCCGATAAATTCATCGGTATGCACTTCTTTAATCCCGTTCCACTGATGAAGTTATGTGAAATTGTCCGTGGGTTTTCCACGAGTGACGAGACCTATACTATCATCGAAGACCTTGCCAAACAGCTCGAAAAAACTCCCGTGAGTGTACAGGATTACGCAGGATTTATTTCCAATAGAATTTTGATGCCGATGATCAATGAAGCCGTCTTCTGCCTGATGGAAGGCGTTGCCAGTGCTCAGGATATCGACACTGTGATGAAGCTCGGGATGAATCATCCAATGGGTCCGCTCACACTTGCCGACTTCATCGGACTCGACGTCTGCCTCTCCATCATGGAAGTGCTCCACACCGGACTCGGCGATGACAAATACCGCGCTTGTCCATTACTGAGAAAAATGGTCGCCGCTGGATGCCTTGGACGCAAGTCAGGCAAGGGATTTTTTAGTTATGCGTGAAGTAGTAGGACTACTTTACAATATTAGAATGGGTTGGGGTTATCACAACATGTGATAACCTCCGTAACCGTAATTATTCCCGTGCCTTACCATTCGCTTTTACTGAACAAGGAGTGGCTATGATGTCATCGGTCTTAAAAAGTGAAAAGGCAATTGAGGTGAATCTTGCGATTAAGCGGAACTTGGAGGTCAGGTAACATCACACCGACAGTCAACTGAACGAAATCAAAGATGCGAGAATTAACAATATTGACAATAGTATCAGGACTTGCATTTTTGCTTTTTCTCGTGATACTTATTTGGGGTTTGTCTAAAAAGAATAAGCGACTTAAATTGCTAGCTTTGTTCATGTTTATCGCGTTTATCGGCTTGGCAAGCTGGACGGCTTTCAGGTTTGTAAACAAGACATATCATAAAGTAACAGAAACTTTAAGACCAAGAAACGGTGATGAAATTTATGACGCACTGTTTGGGCAACGACAAACTGACTGCATTAAGATTTTGCACTACCAAGACCAAGTTGTTCCCAAAATTGACTATGCTATTTGGTTGCACTTTGAATCTTGCCCAACTGAAGTAAAGCGGGTTTTATCAATGCACAAATTCACGGCAAGCAAACTTCCGACTGCAAAGTGGAACGAATATTATGAAACATTACCATGGTTTAATCCAACAACGTTAGGCGACACAATTATGGTTTATGAATACTCAACAGACGACAGCAGGAATATTCAAACAATTTGGACAAATTTAGACAGCACAAAAGTTTTAGTTAGAGACATACTCGACTAAAAAAAGTAATTGATAATAAGACAAAATAATGTCTCAGGAACAGAAGTGCGAACCTTTATAGGCAGTTAATAATGGAAGTGGATTAGTGGTTAATTGAACATCCTGCTTCGTATCAAACTTTGAGATGAATTGACAGTATTGTGCTTCGATATCCTCTTCGCACAAACGCCCTATAGGGTTTCTGAGAAATACAGATAACGAATAACAAAACGAATATAATTCTAAAGAAATCATCAAATTATGCCCAAATCTCCTCTCTCGATACTCTATCAGGACGACCACATTGTAGCCGTCAATAAGCCCGCCGGACTGCTGACGTTGCCCGACCGATTCCGTCAGGATATTCCCAATTTGCGTGGACAGCTCATTGATATGTTCGGCGAAATTTTTGTCGTTCATCGCCTTGACAAAGCCACGACCGGTGTGATCGTCTTTGCCAAGAATGCCGAGGCGCATAAGGTGATGAGTATTAATTTCCAAAATAGGGAAGTGGAGAAGTGTTATCATGCAATCGTGAGCGGCGTGGTGGAGAAAGACACGATGGATATCGATATTCCGCTTTCCGAGGATACGAACCGCAAGGGACTCATGAAACCGTCAGCGCGGGGGAAGGAGTCGTTTACGAAAATCAATGTGAAGGAACGATTTAAAATCGCGACGCTTCTCGAATGCCTGCCGGTGACCGGACGTCAGCACCAGATTCGTGTGCATCTTGCGGCGATTGGACATCCATTACTCGTCGATTCCGATTATGGCACGTTGACGGAATTCAAGCTCTCGACAATTAAGCGCCGTTTTAAAGTATCGAAGGACGAGGAAGAACGTCCAATTCTCACGCGTACTCCGCTGCACGCGTTTTCGATTACCTTCAAGCATCCGGCGACGGGTGAGTCCATTACAATCGAAGCGCCGTATCCGAAAGATTATCAGGCGCTCCTGCAAGTGCTTCGAAAATATTCGAAGTATATTGCTTATGCTCCGGATGAGTATTATTACTAAAATGTGCAGCCCGAGGTAGCACTGCCGACCATACAAGCCGAAACTCTCTTCTTTGAAAGTCCCGTTATGAAATTTCTACTGCGGTTTTCATTCGTTATTCTCTTGCTGTGCGTAGGCCGGATTGCGCCACTGCACGCTCAGACCAAGGATATTTCGACTCTTGAGAGCATGAAGCAGCGCGGGTATTTCACCTGGGGGGCCGACGCTGAGGGAGGCGCGCCGTATGTATTCGTCAATCCCGACAATCCCAATCAACTCATTGGCTATGAAGTAGATATTGCGAATGAAATCGGCAAGTATCTTGGACTTAAAGCCGTGATGAAACAAAACAGTTGGGACGCGCTCGTGCCGGCTCTTAATCGCAAAGACTTCGATATTATCCTCAACGGTCTCGAAATCACCGACGCACGGATGGAAGTCATCAACTTCACCAAGCCATACTATGTCTATTCCCAACAAATCGTCGTTCGCTCCGAAGAAGAACGCATCGGCACTTTTCTCGACCTTCGAGGCAAAACTGTCGGCGCGCTTTCGGCGTCGGTGGGGCTGAACATGCTCGAAGAGATCGGGAAAGTGGATATAAAAATCTATCCCGGAGTGGTCGAACCCTACCGTGACCTCGCCGATAAGCGACTCGATGCCGTCGTGCTCGACCTGCCAATGGCAATATTCTACGCCCGCCCGAATCCCAAACTCAAGTTCGTCGGCGAACCGAGTGGCGAAGGGTTCTATGGTATCGGCGTTCGCAAAGAAGACACCGAACTCCGCGATAAGCTCAATTCTATCATAGAGATGATGGTAGCCAATGGTACGGCGGAACGTATCGCAAAAAAATGGAATATCTATACGCGGGCGCAGTCTCGGATCACAGCCTACCGCGAAAACAGCGTGTTTGGTTCGGCCAAAAAATCCACCTGGGAGCAGCTCGGCAAATACCTGCCCGCACTCTTCGACGGCGCGTGGGTGACGGTGCAGCTATCGGTCGTTGCGATGATTCTCGCGGTGAGCTTGGGACTTTTTATTGCCATTCTCCGGCTCTATTCGCCGGCACCGATACGGTTTTTGGCTGGCGCGTATGTGGAGATTATCCGTGGCACGCCGCTGCTGATACAGCTCTATCTCATCTATTACGGTCTTCCGAATATCGGCATCAAGCTTGATGCATTCACGGCAGCCGTAGCAGGTCTCGCGCTCAATTACTCGGCGTATGAGGCAGAAAACTACCGCGCAGGCATTCAATCCATACCTCATGGTCAGATGGAAGCCGCCCTCGCGCTCGGTATGACCAAAATCATGGCTCTCCGCAAAATTATTATCCCGCAGGCGATCAAAATCGTTCTGCCGCCGGTGAGCAATGATTTTATCGCACTCTTCAAGGATTCGTCGCTTGTGTCGGTGATTACAATGGTCGAGCTCACGAAAGTGTATGGGTATCTCGCTGCAAGTAGTTATGACTATATAGGGTTGGGAGCTTTGACAGCGACGATTTATTTCATGATGAGTTATCCTGCATCGCTCTTTGCACGGCATTTAGAAAAGAAAATGGCCTATGGAAGGCGGTGAATTTTGGGTTCGGTTGTGCATATTCCAAGCCGTCATCTGCGGTCACCCATTGCCGTCCAAACGTCAGGAAAGAATAAATTTTGGCAAAAAATTCAACTAAATTTACCCAAATGAAGGAAAAAATTTTGTCAAGAACGTAGAAAGCTGTAATTTCGCGGTCTAAATTATTTCTCTCAAAGAAAATGTAGAAGGTTGTCAATGGCACATCATAAGTCCGCCGAAAAGCGTAACCGTCAGTCAATTAAGAAAAATGCGTATAACCGCGCAAACAAAAAGTTAGTAAAAGAAGCCGTTAAAGCTGTTCGCACAGCGACCAATGCCGTTGAAGCCGAAGCATTACTCATCAAAGCGACGAGCATTTTGGATAAAGTGGCAGCACGTGGTATCATGCACAAGAACACTGCATCGAACCGCAAATCATCGCTCGCACGCACCGTCAACAAGCTCAAAGCTGCGGCAGTAGCATAAGAATTTAAACGATGCACCCGTAGCTCAACTGGATAGAGCATCTGACTACGAATCAGAAGGTTAGGAGTTCGACTCTCTTCGGGTGTACTTATAAGCCCTTTGTAAATATTGTATTTACAAAGGGCTTTTTTTATGACTTTGCCCAACGAACAAAGATGTGCACACTTTTTGCACACTACATCAATCTACAGTGTCAATTAACTGGCTGCCATGGTCGAATTCCTCAAAAAATCCGGAGTGAATTTAAAGTTGCTGCGGAAAATGTATTGGTAATATGCAAGTTGTTATTAAATTTGAAAATTATTAACAGTACTATTCACAATTCAAGTAGAACACTATGGACTTAATTGACACTCTCCGCGGACTCGGGCAAAAAATAGAACGCTTGCGCCCAAACATTCAAACTGAAGAAGCAACGAAAAATTCACTCGTACTTCCTTTTCTCAATGCGTTAGGGTATGATATTTTTGACCCTATGGAAGTCGTACCGGAGTTTACCGCAGATATTTCGCAAATGGGCACCAAAAAGGGCGAGAAGGTAGATTTTGCAATCGTCCGCGACGGCAAACCAATAATGCTGATTGAATGCAAAAAAATTGGTGCAAACCTTGACAATGACCATGCGTCACAGCTTTTCAGATATTATCATACAACGTCTGCCAAAATCGGTATTCTTACCAATGGTGATACGTATAGATTTTTTTCTGAGTTGGAAGAACCGAATAAAATGGATTCAAAGCCATTCTTCGAATGTACGATGAGTGATGTTAGTGAAAGTGATGCTGTTGAAATTAAAAGATTTAGCAAGCAACTATTTGATATTAATGTGATTGCTGCTGCAGCCCTTGAACTCAAATATACAACAAGCGTCAAGGCAATCTTAGCCGAGGAATTTACAAAACCAAGTGATGATTTTGTGAGATTTTTTGCTAAAAAATCATATTCCGGTATGGTTAATCAACGGGTAATAGATCAGTTCTCTGCGATTCTACGCCGAGCAATACCGGAATATATTAATGAAAAAATTACCGACCGTTTAAAAACAGCGATGGCGTTATCATCGGTCACTATTGAAACAGCAACGGTTGAGACTCCAATAGTTGCAACCGAACAAGAGAAAAAGACCTTTGTCACCACAGCCGAAGAATATGAGGCATACTATTCTATCAAAGCAATATTGAATAGCGGCGGTTTTGACGGTAAACGAGCGGTTTTAAAAGACCAACAAACTCTCTGCTTGGTGCTGCTCGATAATAAAAGCACTACACCAATCTGTAAGTTCTATTTTAATAATCCGAAAAACAAACAAATTGAATTATTTCATAATGGCAAGAATTCGCCTGAGAAGTTTGCAATTCAAACGTTGGACGATATTTTTCCGCTTGCAGATAAGATTGTGATGAGTGCAAAACAATATGAGGCGTAATGTACTGTCGGTAGTGGTCAATTGTTGATATAGAAAAGCCCTTTGTAAATATTATTCTTACCAAGGGTTTTTTTTCGTTCGGAGTTTAGCTTAAAGATACCGGCGTTCTAAATGTATCCTTTCTGAGAATAGGAACATTAAAAATATCTTCACTACTATTCTTCCTTCGTTAACGAATCCTAAAAAACGTTAATTACCGGATTGCTGATTACCGACTTTGCATGATTCCTTGTAATTTTGTCTCGCCGATTCTACATTTATCCATTATCCATTACATTTTATGCTCAACAATCTACTCTCGCTGCTGCTGTCGTTTATGGTGACCTCGCCACAACCGCAGAACCTGAATTTTGACGTTCACGCTGCGTATTCGACGTCGGTGAAAACTCACACCCTCGCAAACGCTCAATCTGTTGCCGATATTATTCCGCAGTACCCGTCGGAATGGATTAAAAACTATGCATTTGTAGAAGTCATTGTCAAAAAAAACGGCGCAATAACGAAAGCTGCCGGAAAAAATAGTGTTCTCAGTACAGAACAAAAAACCATCCTCCGTTCAGCTGATATAGGTTCGGAAATCGCCATATCCATCGGCTATACGGAGAAAAATGCCGTTACGGAGAATACCCAATCGGCAACTCTGCATTATGAAGCGACGGTCATTCCCGAAAAAGAAGCGGAGTATCAAGGTGGATATCAGCAGTTGTCAGCGTATATACAAGAACATGCCATCAATAAAATCAGCGACAAAAATTCCAAGGATTTCAAGCCCGTGGTCGTGAAGTTTACCGTCAACGAGCGCGGTGAAATTGCCAATGCTCATGTCGCTCAATCTTCAAATGATGCAAAAATTGATAAAACCCTTCTACAAGTAATTACCAAAATGCCCAAATGGCGTCCAGCCGAAACAGCAAAAGGCGTGAAAGTAAAGCAGGAATTCCAGTTCAATGTCGGTCCGGGCGCCGGCGGCGGCAGTGGTTGCTAAGCTTCTGGAGCGATTCCTCATAGTGTACAATACATAATAAATGAAAAAAGCCCTTTGTAAGAAAGTACTTACAAAGGGCTTTTTATTAGTGGGCGTATCGAATAATCACCACTTACAGCACTACCGAAACGCCATAGACCAGACTTGTCATGGTGCCTGATTTCCACGACCCCGATGCTCGGTATCCATATATCATGGCATCAATACCGCCGCTGAGAGTGACTCTCCGATCGGGAGTCCACTGTACGCCAATCGTGGCATGTCCGACGGGAGCGCCGGTGGTCGTCGCACCGGCAAATGACTGCAGATACGGCATGCATTCACCAAACGATATACTTGGTAAGGAAATACGATGTGTCAGCCCTATCATCGCTACTGATTCGGAAATCCCGACTTGCTTATCCATTCCCCCTGTTTTACGCTGTTCGTATCGTGTCAGCTGCGCTCTGCCCACCTCAATGCCGAATGCATTATCATCATCGAGGGAATAAAGAGCCGTAAGTGCTACTCCGCTTGTACCCGCATAATCTTGTGAACCTCGCACAGCAATTGACATTGGAATTTCATTGTACGGTGTTAAAAATTCGGGTAGCCGGAGTTCTGAAGCGACATAGAGGTCACGATGCGCGATGTGCGCGGCAGGTACACTCTGCAAAATTTGACGGTACTGAGCAGCAGGGAATACCGGAGATTCCGGTTGTGGAGCAGGGCGCTTGATTGGCGTACTCATATCGTCAGATTCCGGTGTACTTAATTGCAGACTATGACCATACGATGATGAATGCGGACGAGGAGGAAGTGCTTGATTCGTAGATGCTTGTGGAGTTGAATTTGTTCTGCTGCCACCCGTAAACGCATCGCCGGCGGAGTACGAAGCAGCTACGTGTGTCTCCTGCGCCGTCGGCAAGGTTTCCCGGGCTTGGAAACCCAGCCATACCATCATCCCGCCGAAAAGCATGGAGACGAGTGCGATAGAGGTGAAGGTCAGCAGGGGTGGCTGCGCTGCGGCAACTATTTCCGGAGCGTCTGCTGAGAGCGGAATATCCAATGCCGCGAAGACGCCTGAGCGGATATTCTCCGGAGGAATGATTGCCGTACTGTCGTCACCGGCCGCTTTTTGAAGCTGTATTTCCATGCTCAGCGATTTCCGTAAGTCCGGATTACGCGCCAGCTCATCGAAGAGCTGATGCTCGAGATGGTCAGGAAGAATTCCATCGAGGTATCGGTGAATCATTTCACCATAACTGTTCTTCATAAATTGTTGATTTCATGAATAAAAGGTGCTAGAATTTCTTTCAGGCGTTCTTTGGCGCGCCATACCCGCGTTCGCATCACATTAATACTCTCACCGCATACTTCGGCCATTTCTTTATAATCGAGTCCGCTCCAGTACCGGAGAACAAATGCTTCGCGTCGGTCAAAGTCTAATAAAGGTAACGCTTTAGATATCATAGCGAGTAATTCCTGCTGTTCGAAATTTGCCTGCAAACTCTCCTCAGTCATCGTCTGCTCCCCAAGTGGTTCGTAGCTGGTGCGGTCGCGATTAAAATTCAAACATTTATTCCGGGCGGTCATCAGCAGGTAGGCAGCAGGCCGGGCGATATGCCGCGTGCGTGCAATGCGGTAGAATTTAATGAACGTGTCCTGTGCGATATCACCGGCATCATCCCGGCAACCGGTGACGCGCAGGCAATAGGCGTAAATGCGCCGCTCGAATCGGTTGTAGAGTTCGGCAAAGACATTCTTGGCAAATGCTTCATCCTCTTCAAGCAGCAAAGCCGTAAGCTCACTATCAGAATACGAATGTAAAAATTTCCGCATAGACATGTATAAATGGGAAAAACTGCACCTGTATTGGTGGTAATGACACCATTTCATCAATTCTATCACCGAAATTACAAAATAAATTTCCAAAGGAACGGGAGTTGATAATTTTCGGTGATATATAATCCGGCGAAGTGTTATTGTTGTACTTAATTACCATACATTCACATGTTTCGGACAAGGTATGAAGTTACTTTTTACGGTTTTTCTATTCTGCACACTCCTCAGCGCAGCTCTTGCGCAGCATCCTGACGACTACCGGTGGGATGATCGATTCTCCAAGCCGGGAATTAGTAATCCAGAATACAACGGCGCTCCCATACGCGGCGCACTCGCGCTTGCTGCCAATAGTGACTATGTGATTGTCGGTGGACAATTTACCGTTCCTGGAAATAATATCGCTTTGTGGAATAAGCACACCAAATCATGGGAAAAAGCGGGCAATGGCGTTTGGAAAAATCCAACTCAATATAATTATCCTGATGTGAATGGACTTATTGCATTTGGTGATACAGTGTATGTTTTTGGAAATTTTGCAACTGCCGGAGAAATAGAGGCGTCCGGATTTGCTATGTTTAATACACGCACTAAAGTTTGGAGTACCGATACTTTATTCTCAGGATATATATCTACGATAAGTGTCGTAGGTAACGAAATGCTTGTTTTCGGTGGATTTACGATAAAGGGTGCTGCAATACGCAATATGGCTCGCCTGAAAAATGGACAATGGAGTCAGTTTCAATATGACTCGACGATGATTCCCGGGACCATTACTGAGTATAAAGGGGAATTATACAGCAATGTGCGCTATAAAAACCTGAATAATTATACAGCAGTATCGAAATGGGATGGAAATACATGGATTCCCGTTTTTAAAAATGCGTTCCCACTGTTAAACAGCTATCAAATTCCCGTCCGTGGAATTCAGGCAACCAATGACTATCTTTATGTTTATGGTGCCCTCGATTCGGTCGAGCTACCTTCAGGCAAAATAATCAAAGGAGGAAGCCTGCTCCAATTCGATGGATTGACGTGGAGTACAATGATAGATAGTATTATTCCAGGAGGACTTAGTACGTTTTGGGCAAATGGGGAAGATATTTATATTGCTGGAGAATTTTCATCGGTACAGGGATATAATGCAAATCGAATCGCAAAATGGGATCATACAACAAAACGTTGGTCTGGCTTGGGCAGCGGTATCAGCGGAGATGATTATGGTGTGAAAATCAATACTATTCATATAACAGATAATCAAGTCTATGCTGCAGGTCAATTTGCAACTGCCGGTAGTCAGAATGTCAATAATATTGCCAGATTCGATCAATCAACCTTTACCTGGTATCCCCTTGGAGATGCCAAGACAAACGCACCGTGCATAATTGGTTTAGGACCTGCATACGTTTTTAATGATAATAATAAATTACTCGTAATTGGTAATTACGAATATGCTGGAGATAAACGAATTAATAGTGTTGGCTACTGGACAGGGAACGCATGGGAAAATGCCGGGACCGGCATCATTGGTGGTGCAGGCTATGTATATAACGGAGCTGTGAGGTTTTTTACAAGTCCTACAGGGCTAACAAATTATGCTCGTATCGGTACAACAACGTACCTTGCGGGTACGTTTGAAACAGTCGGAGCAAGTTCATGCGATAATATAATCACCTATGATAATGGATCTACCGAGTGCGTTGGTGGTGGAGTGACGCAGAGCCATCAAGGTTCGAGTGCGACAATTATACATCCGGCGTCCATTACGTCGATACAATCTATCAGAAAAGACCTCTATGTAACCGGAAATTTTACAAAAGCAGGGAATGTCAAGGTAGAATCGATAGCCAAATGGGATGGTTCTTCTTGGAATGACATTGGTGGAGTTTTTGGTAGTACCTATAGTTCCTATAAACTTGCCGAAGATTCATTACATAGATTACTAGTATTTGGTAATCTTACAAAAGCTGGACAAATTGTATGTAATGGAATAGCATCCTGGGATGGTCATCAATGGGAAGCTCGTGGATATAAATCAGCCAATTCTGCTGTAATTGTCAATAGTCTATGCGTAGCACCCGATGGCACCATTATACTTTCTGGGTACACATCGAATGTCGGATATCCAGGATATTATTTCCTTGGGATGTTACAAGGAGATTCCATTGTACAGTTAAGTAATGTATACCTCAATGGGAATACGAACGGTAGTATTTCTGCCATCGCATGTAAGGGCGATATGCTTTACATCGCGGGAAATTTTGACCATATCGGTACTATTGATGCAAATAATGTAGCCGTATATAACCTGAAAACTCAACAATGGTCTTCCCTTGGAAGTGGTTTTGTGAAAACAATTTCCCGTGATACAGTAACCCATAACTCTGCTATTGTTCGTACAATTGCTTTTGTCGGCGATACCGTCTATTTTGGGGGATTATTTTCCTACGCCGGCGGCAAGCCGTCGTTCAACATCGCTGCATGGCTCCCGGCTAAGCCCAATAACGTCGAACAAATCAGTACGTCAGCTTCTATTCCTTCTCTCAGCATCCAGCCCAATCCTGCCTATACAACTGTGACACTTACCTTTGCTTTGCCCCACACCGAACGTGTGACGATTTCGCTTCGGGATGCACTTGGCAGGGAAGTGCAGCGTATTTCTGAAGGTGAACTTCAGGCAGGAGGATATCAAACTCACATAGACTGCAGCACGCTCGCCGTGGGAGCATATTATTGTGTAATGACAAGACTAAGCGGCGTGCAGAGTCAGATGCTGATCATAAACCGATAACTACTTTATTTGCATATGATTATAATGGATACTAGTATGAAAACCCTACTAATTGTTTTGATGGTACTTTCCGTATTACCTGTTTCAGCCCAGCATCCCGACGATTACCGCTGGGATGATCGATTCGGCGCTCCCGGGATAGTGAATACTACAACGGGCACGTTTTCGAGTCCCATCAATTCAATTGCTATTGATACAAGCCATATATATGTCGGTGGTGAATTCACAAGTGCCGGTAATTCAATTGCTGCCTGGAATCGTGTCACGAAAAAATGGCAACAATTAGGAAGCGGAATTACAGGAAAGGTACGCGCGATTGTCGTCATCGGTGATAATGTCTATGTCGGCGGTCTCTTTACAAAAGCAGGAGATGTTGCAGCCGGAAATATTGCTGTGTGGCACAAAAGCACCGGACAATGGTCGGCGCTTGACAAAGGCGTCAATGGTGAAGTACTGACGATGGCAGTGTTTAAGGGGGAACTCCACATCGGGGGACTTTTTACGGCAGCAGGTGATTCTACCATGAATAAAATTGCTCGATGGACAGGTCGTGAGTGGAAATCACTGGGCAAAGGAACCTCATGCGGGGTGCTGTTCGGACAGGTTACCTCTCTGGCGACATTTCAAAACGTACTCTGGGTAGGCGGTACATTTGATGCAGCAGGTGGGATTGCAACCGGTGAACGCCTCGCTGTCTGGAATGGGAATGCATGGAGCGTACCGCCCGGAATTACATCGCAGCCGTGGAAAGGACAAGTCGTATCGATGGCGGTTGCCGGTTCGAAACTTTTTGTCTCAGGGAGTTGGGATTCATTGAAAATCAACTCCTTACCACCTGTCCGCACGTCGAACGGACTCCTCTCTTATGACGGAAATGTCTGGGATACACCAATTCAATCCTTCGGTAACTATACCATTACACCAATACTTGCAAGCTCAGGACAGAACCTTTATATTGCCAATGCTCAGCTCCGGGAGGTCAATGGTATCTTAGCCAATGGTATAGCCAGGTGGAATGCATCCACCAATACCTGGGCTTCGCTCGGAAGTGGGCTCAACCAAACTACACTCGTGGGCAGCTTAGCCGCTTCAGAAACGGACGTCATCATCGGAGGAAGTATTATTGAAGCAGGTGGACAATATGTAAATAATGTAGCGCTGTTTGACCTTCAACGTACTACCTGGAATCCTCTCGCCAGCTCCTTTACTCTCGGATTACTGCCGACCGCCGTTCGCACCGACCCTCTCATCGCCGATGCCGGCGGATTGGTTGCAATTGGTGACTTTCAGTTCGCAGGAGATACACGCGTCAATGGATTTGCACGATGGGACGGAACAAAATGGCAGCCAATCGGTACCGGGTTCGATGGTCAATTCCAAGGTCGCTACGTGCAGAGCGGTTCTATAAGTATTGGGTTCAAAATGTCCATTAACGCTGTCCGACAAAACGGTAAATCTTACATCATCGCCGGTGATTTCTCAGGAATTGGAACGACAAAAGCAGTCTGCCTGGCTGAGTATAATGAAGGGGTTATCTCTCCTATCGGCGGAGGCCTTGCCGGTCCGTATTCACCGAGCAGCTCCTCACCCGGCTACCTCTCTGCCAAGACAATTCTCCTTGATTCTAATGACATGTATGTCGGTGGAACGTTCCAGAACGCCGGATCAATTTCGGCGAACAACATAGCACAATGGAATGGAAGTGCCTGGAGCGCCTTGGGCGGTGGAGTGACTCTTTCCAATTCAACTTCATTTCCCGCTGTCAATGCTATTGCCAAAGCACCGAACGGTGACATCTACATCGGCGGTGATTTTGATACAGCAGGTGGAATTTCAGTCGATGGAATTGCGAGATGGGACGGCAAACAGTGGCATAATGTAGGACAGACGATACCAGATGAAACAAAAATGGTGGTCTATGCAATGGCTTTTATTGGGAATGATCTCTATGTCGGCGGGACTTTTAGGCGTGTAAATGGCGTACTGGCACCAAGTATCGCAAAATGGGACGGACAATCGTGGAGTTCGGTTGGTAATGGTTTAGGTAGTAAGAATGGATTTATCTATGTCACTTCTTTTGCCGTCAAGGGCGACGACCTCTATGTCGGCGGAATTTTCGACGTAGCGGGTGATGTCGCTGCAAGAAATATTGCTGTGTGGAATGTCCGTACCAATACATGGAGCGCGCTCGGAAGTGGCGTCACCAAAGGCACTAACGGCGGTCAGGTCAATTCCATCGTGATCGTCCGCGATACCGTTTTCTGCGGCGGCTTTATCGATAATGCCGGCGGCAAGCCGTCGTTCAACATCGCTGCATGGCTCCCTGCTAAGCCCAATAGTGTCGAATGTATTGGTTCTTCCGTAACCACATCAAAATTAGCAATTACGCCCAATCCTGCTAGTTCAGCTGCAACGCTCACCTTCGCGATTCCCCAAACTGAACAGGTGACCATTACTCTCCGCGACGCTCTCGGCAGGGAAGTGCTGCGTATCTCGGAGAGTGAGTTACCGGCAGGCGAGTATCAAACGCAGATCGACTGCAGTACGCTCGCCGGTGGCGCGTATTATTGCGTGCTGTCAACTCCGCATTCTACACGAACACAATTGTTGGTAATTAACCGGTAAGTAGTTAGTTTGTAATAAAGTTATATCAATATACTATGAAAATACTAGTTACTCTTTTCTTCTTCTTGCTTTCAATAGGTTCTGCTTCGGCACAACATCCTGATGATTATAGGTGGGATGATAGGTTTGGCGTGCCCGGGATTGTTAGTCCTGGGAATACTCTGAACGGAGCTACGACAATAACACTAGCAAGTACTTCAAATTATGTGGTTGTTGGAGGTAATTTCACTATTCCGGGTATTAACATTGCAGTATGGAATATTAAAAATAAAGCTTGGGAAAAGGCAGGACTTGGCGTTTGGAAAAAAACAGCAGGGAATAATATAGCCTATGTCAATGGCTTGTACGCAGATGGAGATAGTGTATTTGTATGGGGGAATTTCACCATGGTCGATGATACAATACCAGCTTCTAACTTTGCTATACTCAATCCACGGACAAAAGTATGGACTGCCGATACACTCATTAACGGGAGAATTTATGATGTCATCCGATATGGAGCTGACATAATTGTTTCCGGAGATTTCATGATTAAAGGAACGACGATTCAAAATAGTGCTCGGTGGAATAGTGGTACATGGTCAGAATTTAATCCTGACACTACCACAATCGCCGGATCTTTAGCTGTGTTTAAAGGCGAGCTCTATAGTAATGTAAAATACGTTAATCTAAATAATATCATTACCATAGCAAGATGGGACGGAATGAGATGGAAGCGAATCATCGAAAAAGTCGAAGCTAAATCGTATTATAATTCTATCCCTATTCGGGGAATAAAAGCTACAAATGATTATTTATATGTTTACGGTGCAGTTGACTCAATGAAGCCGATGCTCGGTTCATTCTTTAAAGCAAATAACCTCGTTCGGTTTAATGGTACTACTTGGTCAACGTTACTCGATACAACTATGCAAGACCGTATTAAAACAATCTCATTTGATGGTGAAGACGTAATCATTGCCGGAAATTTCTCTTCTGTTAATGGAATTATAAGCGATGGAATCGCAAAAAGGAATAATACCACCAATCGATGGTCAAGTTTGGGGAGCGGTATTCCATTCAACCCAAACTATGGAAGGGAAATAAGTTCAGTAATTGTCGCAGGTAGCCAAGTCTTTACAGCAGGATTATTCGATATTGCGGGAGCTCAATATGTAAATAATATCGCTGGATTTAATCAAACTACATCAAGTTGGTTTGCTCTTCGAGATGCGAAAACCCAAGCACCTGTTGTCGTGGTAGCAGCAAGTATTTTCACAGTGTATGAAGATGAAGGGAAGCTTTTAGGATTTGGCGGATTTGTCCATGCAGGTGATAAAACACTAAATAATATTGGCTACTGGACAGGAGGAAACTGGTTGAATATTGGTCCGGGTATTATTGGAAATGCAACGTTTACAAGACAATACAATCATTTATTTCAAGCCCCGACCGGATTTACTCAATATGCACGATTGAATGGAACAATGTATCTCGGGGGGAGTTTTGATGTTTTGGGCGATTACCCCTGTGAAAATATTACGACCTACGATAATGGTGTCACTAATTGTGTAGGAGGTGGGGTGACCCAAAGTTATCAAGGGACATCGGGTCATTTTTTATTTACCTCTTCTATCTCATCGTTGAAAGTTTTTAGAAATGAACTATTTGCTGTTGGTAATTTTGTCAAAGCCGGGAATGTGAATGTCGAATCAATTGCAAAGTGGGACGGACAAAAATGGGATTCTCCCGGAAGTGGTTTACAGGGAAGTAAATTAGGACAATATAAATTAGCGGTCGATTCAACGAATAAATTATTAGTAGCAGGAAAGCTAACCTCAGCCGGAGGAGTCGCTTGCAATGGATTGGCATCGTGGGACGGACAGAAATGGGAAGCTATCCCCATAAGCAATAAAGATTCGTCGGCGTATCCGATGGCAATTTGTGTTGCTCCAAATGGAGATGTGTATCTAGCGGGTAGTATGTCAGTTGATGGAAAACCAATCGCGCCGGTGTTGCTGCGGAAAAGAGGAAATGAAATTGTCAAGATAGGCGAATGTCCAAGAGATACGATTAACGGGGTTTACTTCTATGAAATTGCTTGTAAAGGTGATTTGTTGTATGTAACCGGTAATTTTAACGAAATAAGTGGAATTACGGCACATAAAGTAGCAGTGTGGAATATGAAAACTGAAAAATGGTCAACTCTCGGAAGTGGTTTTGTAAGAGTAATTTACAAAGATACTATCGTCGATAACGGAGGTAGAATCACCTCCATCGCTTTCGTGGGCGATACCGTCTATTTTGGAGGAGAATTTTCCCATGCCGGCGGCAAGCCGTCGTTCAACATCGCTGCATGGCTCCCTGCTAAGCCAAATAGTGTCGAATGTATTGGTTCTTCCGTAACCACATCAAAATTAGCAATTACGCCCAATCCTGCTAGTTCAGCTGCAACGCTCACCTTCGCGATTCCCCAAACTGAACAGGTGACCATTACTCTCCGGGATGCTCTCGGCAGGGAAGTGCTGCGTATCTCGGAGAGTGAGTTACCGGCAGGCGAGTATCAAACGCAGATCGACTGCAGTACGCTCGCCGGTGGCGCGTATTATTGTGTGCTCACCGGTATGCATACAACGGTTACAAAAATATTTATTCATAGTAAGTAATTGAATTTCTATAATAGTAGAACAGGGAATTTATGAAAACATTGCTCCTGCTTTTTGTTCTCACACTCACCGCAGCCTCCGCACAGCACCCGGATGACTACCGGTGGGATGATCGATTTTCCAAGCCCGGAATTAGTAATCCGGAATACAACGGCGCTCCGATCCGAGGCGCGATTGCCCTTGCTGCCAATAATGACTATGTTGTTGTCGGTGGACGATTTACTGTTCCCGGAAATAATATCGCCCTCTGGAACAAACGCACTCTTTCCTGGGAACAAGCCGGCTCGGGTGTATGGAAAAATCCTACACAATATGACTATCCTGAAGTGCAGAGTCTGACTGCTGTCGGCGACTCGATTTTTGTCTCGGGACGATTCACCACGGCAGGCGGTTTACCGGCGGAGGGGTATGCGATATTTAATACACGCACCAAAGTATGGAGTACCGATACCCTTTTCTCCGGTTCTGTTTCCTCAATCAGCACTCTTGGCAATGAGTTGATTTTCTCCGGCGGTTTTACGATAAAAGGCACCTCGATCCGCAATTGCGCCCGATGGAGTAATGGTCAATGGAGTGCATTCCAAAGCGATACGACGATGGTACCCGGTGTAATTTGTGAATACAAAGGTGCATTGTATAGTAATGTCTTGTATTCCGTACCAACCAAATACACGGCAATTTCCCGGTGGGCGGGCACGACCTGGGTACCGATTATCAAGAAAATGTATTCACTTGCCTATACATATTATACACTGCGAGCCACTCGTGATTATCTCTATCTGCTCGGCGGACTGGATTCCATGGAATTGGCTTCCGGAAAAATGGTGAAAGGCGGGAGTCTGATGCGTTTTGACGGAACAGTATGGAAAAGCATCATCGACAGTAATTTTATGAATAATGTTCGCTCCATCGCCTTTGACGGTGAAGATATCTTCATCGGCGGTGAATTTTCCTCAGTGCAAGGATATACTGCCAACCGTATCGCCCGTTGGGATAATGCCTCATCGCGCTGGTCCGGTCTCGGTAGCGGAATCAGCGGTGATGATTACGGAGCGAAAATAAATGCGATACTTGTGTCAGACAAGCAAGTCTATGTTGCCGGTCAATTTGCCACAGCGGGCGGACAAAATGTGAATAATTTTGCACGGTACGACCTCACGACCTTCAACTGGTATCCTTTCGGCGATGCCAAGACCTTGGCACCGAGCGTCATCGGTATTGGAAATGTCTTTGTATTCAATGATCGGGGCAAGCTTCTCGTGACCGGTGATTATGACTATGCCGGGGATAAACGCCTCAACAGCGTCGGGTATTGGACCGGAAAAGACTGGGAAAATGCCGGCACCGGTATCATTGGCGGTGCCGGATATACCTATACCGGCCTAACAAGAATTTTCAGCGGTCCGACCGGAATTACAAATTTTGCGCGTGTGGGCGGAACGATGTATTTAGGGGGAACCTTCGAACAGCTCGGCAGTTACAATTGCAATAATCTCACGATGTATGATAATGGCAATACCGAGTGCGTCGGCGGTGGGCTCACGCAAAGTCATATGGGGGCAGGCAGCGGATACTTTGTACCTGCGTCAGTGACTGCGCTTATTTCTATCGGACAGAATCTCTATGTGGGCGGTGATTTTCTTCAAGCCGGTTCACTCAAGGTACGTTCATTGGCACAGTGGGACGGTAAAGCATGGTCATCGATGGGTGGCGGTGTGCTCAATAGTGCAAGTGACCGATATATTTTTGCCGAAGATTCCTCGCACCACCTGATCGTCGCTGGGGCATTTTCAAAAATTGGTGGTACCGTTGCCAATGGGCTCGCCTCATGGAATGGAGTAGAATGGAAAGCTCTCGGCTACAATGGACAAGATTCAGCAAATGCATATATTAATGCACTTTGCGTTACACCAAGTGGCGAAATTCTCGTCGCAGGATTTCTGTCGAGTGCATCGTACAAAGGTCCGGGGTCTCTAGCGCGGGTAAGCGGAGACTCCTATGAAACTATTACCGAAGTATTTCTCAAAGGGAAGAATAACGGGTCAATTTCGGTGATGGCATGCAAAGGAGATTTGCTGTATGTGGCCGGAGGATTCGATCATATCGGTGATATCGCTGCCAATAATGTGGCGGTCTATAATTTGAAGACCAAGCAGTGGTCGCCCCTTGGAAGTGGATTCGTAAAGACGCTCACGCAAGACACGGTGACCTATAATCGAGTCTCCGTGCAAACAATTGCATTTATTGGGGATACCGTTTATTTTGGCGGCGCTTTTACCTACGCAGGCGGCAAGCCGTCGTTTAATATTGCTGCATGGCTTCCTCCCAGAACCAATGGGGTAGAATACGCCGGAGAAGTGACCGGCAGCAATCCGTCACTTACTGCTGCTCCGAATCCTGCGTCAAACACCCTGCAATTCCAAGCCCAACTCCTGCATACCGAGCGCTGCCGTTTGGTGCTCATCGATGCCCTGGGCCGAGTGGTGCAGTCAGTAGCCGATGATGTACTGCCGGCAGGAGCATATACGATTACTGCCGACGTATCATCCTTGCCGTCCGGCGTGTATTTCGCACGGATGGAATTCGGTGCCTCGATGAGGAGTACACAAGTGTCAATTATTCACTAAGTTTCTGATTGGGAGTATAGTTATGAAAATGTACCGTTGCCTCCTTTGGTCATTTTTCCTTATCGTCAGTACCTCTTCTGCGCAGACCTTCTCTGTCTTTGGCGCCAAGAGTACTACTTTTCCTGCCGTTAAAGCATTGTTTTATGCCAAGGATGCACAGGGTAAACGCTTGAATTTGCTCACACCGGCGAGTTTTACGGTGACCGAAAATTCCACGCCATGCCGTGTCCTTAGCGTAACATGCCCGCCCGATAGCCCACCCTTGAAAATATCATCGGTGCTTGTGATGGATGTTTCCGGTTCGATGGCCGGAGGTTCACCCGTGCCGAATATGGGTATCGCCAAAGCAGCAGGACGTGCCTGGATCAGGCAATTGCCGACTGACGGCTCGGAATGTGCGGTGTCGAGTTTTGATAACAATGGCTATCTTAATCAGGATTTTACAACCGATAAAACGCTGCTTACGTCGGCCATTGATGCGTTAGCTCCAAGCGGTGGAACGAATTACAATGCCGGCTTTATCGACGCTAATGGTGCCGTGAACATTCTCACCCGCGCCAAACATCGGCGGATTGCAGTGTTTCTTACCGACGGGCAGGGGAGTGTTACCGAACAAGACGTCATCAATCAGGCGTCGGCAAATGGTATTACGGTCTATTGTGTAGGGGTGAATTTTGCACTCCCTCTGCCATTAAAAACAATTGCCGAGCAAACCGGCGGTGCGTGGTTCGAAAATGTCGGTTCGGCTGCAAGTATCGAAGAAATCTACTCCCGCATTCTCGATCTTGCTGTCTCAGGTCCACCGTGCGAAATCGAGTGGGAGACGACGAGTGCATGTTCGGTAGCTCGCACGGCGACGATCCAACTCAATCAACACGCTCTCAAGCAGGATATTGACTATATCATAGCACCGATTAATCTGCCGAATGTCACTCTTTCCATTCTATCGGCACGATTTCCGAATGTACCTCCTGGCAAGACTGATGTACAGGATGTGACCGTAACGGCGGTAACAGATAGTATTGTCATTACTTCCGTGACTTCTCTCAATAATGATTTCACCATTGAAAATCCTCCTTCACCGGTGTGGAATTTAAAGAAAGGAGAAAGTAAAACCTTTCGCGTGCGCTTTACGCCGACCGATTCATCGCTGACCTTTGCTGAAATCAAAGTACTTGGGAATATGTGCTTCGGCACGACGATGTACGCTATCGGAGGCTACTCGGGGTTCCGAAAGCCCTCGGCGCAGCTCCGGGTAGTGGCACCTAATGGCGGAGAACGTTTTGCTGCAGGCGACACGACCACACTGCGGTGGACGGGTGTGCTGCCTATCGATACCGTACGTCTGGAATATTCGATCGATGCAGGCGTTTCATGGCTGCCGATTACAACTAAAGCAGGTGGATTGCAGTATCAATGGTTAGTCCCGCAGACACCAAGCAATCAATGTATTCTGCGGGCTACACAGTATCGAAATAGGGGAATGGACACGGTGATTTTTCTGGACAAACAGCCGCAAACTGTTACCGGAGCTTGCTTTAGTCCTGATGGCGCTCGCGTGGCGACAATTTCCTGGAATGGAAGTCTTCGGCTCTGGGATGCAACAAACGGCACGATGATTTTTCCGCCGATACAGGCAAAGACGTCCACCGGATACTGCATCGATTGGAGTCCGGACGGTCAGAGAATCGCCGTTGGTAATAATGGCGTGGAGTTATATGACGGCGCGAGTTTTTCGTATGTTCAGCACATCGATAGCGGAACGATAGCTTCCTGTGCATACACACGTGATGGATTGTATCTGATTACCAATAATTCCGTTCGAAATAAAATAGGCATCTTTAGTATGCAAACTCAAAATCTGACACAACTTTCCTCGGGTCATACCGGTGGAATTAACCATGTGTCGGTTGTGAGCAATCTACCTCAAAAATTCTCCATACTCACGGCAAGTGGTGACCGCTCGGCACGACGAATCGCCCTCGAAATTACGCAGGATGATATCACTAATGGCATGGTGGCAACGAGTACTGCAAGTTTGGACTTTACATCTACGGATGTTGGCGTGGCGTATATAGCCAATCCCACTGACTCAGGTAGTGCATGTGCAGCGTTCCGGAATGGTGATCTGGTCTTTTATCCCACAAAAACAATTGTGCGTCCTTTTGGCGGGGATGCCGTCAACGAAGCAGATTGGTCGCCGGACGGAAAATCGATTGCCTTTGCGTTGAATTCCGGTGTCCTGGCTATCATGGATGTCGCAAGCAAGAAAATTACCAGACTCTTGGATACAGTACATAAGTCCGCGCTGTCGATACGGTGGGACGCCACGAGCACGAAAGTAGTCGCCGGCTATACCAATAATCTGGCTCTTATCTGGCAGGTCAGTGACCTCGTCGATCAGCAGGATATATCGGATAATGTGTGGGAAATCACCGTTCCTGTTCTCAACTCACTCCAATCCGTCGATCTGGGGTCTGTGCGGATAAATTCTTCGCATGACTCGCTTGTCCAATCGATTCTATGTGTGCAGCAGAATCCACTCTCAACTTCAAAGCTCGACTCTGCCTTGATTTACAACGACCCCGATGGTGTATTCCGTATTGTCTCCGGTGTGCCTGCTACATTCGCACCACAGCTCCCGGCCTGTGTGGCAATCGAAGTAGGATTTACACCCAAGAAGCTCGGTCCGGCTACAGCTATGCTGCGCATGTATTCTAATGGGAAATTTTTTGATGTCGCACTGAAGGGAAATGGAGTTGATATCGAGCTCACCTATCCCGACCTCGTCATAGATTTCGGGAAAATTCCGGTCGGGATGACCAAAGATACACTCATCAATCCGGCGATGGTCAATGTGGGCAGCTTGCAGCTTTTCATCGCTACGACTTCGATTGCAGGACCCGATAAGAAACAGTTTATCATCATCGGCGGCGATACGACCATTCGTCTATCTTCTATGCAATCATCAAGGTTACTCTTGCGATTCGCACCACAAATCCTCGGACGAACGAGTTCACGGGTCAAGATTGACTTCACACGGGAAGGCATGATTCCGACCGTTGGCACTCCTGTGTATTTGCAGCTGTACGGTGAAGGTATCTGTGGATTTGACAGTACGCGCGTCGTAGGAGTAGCCCTGGGTAACGAAATACAATCCGTTGTTGGGGCAATTGTAGAGGTGCCGGTGGTCTTCAAACTGCAGCCCGGTCTGTCCCGGGATATGATATCTCAGCGTGTGTATTGTTCATTTTCCTTTGCCGCTGATATGTTGCTGCCGGTACTGCCTTTACCGGTGGGCACGCTCGACAAGAGTACAGGATACCGGCGCTCGGTCAGCTTCGAAGCTGACCGCCTGCCCAATAGCGATACCTTATTGCTGCTGCCGTTGCTGACGATGCTTGGTTCGGACAGCACCGTCACCGTCCGCATCGACACGCTGTATTTCAATGACGGTGGATGTCCGCTTACGATTAAAACAGATTCGGTAACGATAAAATTAACCGACTTATGCACAGCCGGGGGGGCTACACGATTACTTGCCGGCGCGCCTACTACGCAGGTAATTCTCCGGCCAAATCCTGCCTCCGACAACCCCACAATTCTCCTCACTCTAGCCGAGGATACCCCCGTTACCCTTACGCTTCTTTCGATGCTTGGGCAGGAAGTCAGGATTATTGAGGGCGGCTACAAGGGGAGAGGGAACCATCTTATCACGGTCGATGCCTCGGATATTGCCGCGGGAGTCTATTCCCTCCGCCTGACGACACGCAGTGAGGTCAAAGTCGTACCATTTATCAAACGCTGAGTGTCAACGGAGAATTTATGTCTATTACGAATATACTGCAAACATTGATAGTTATTACTGCATTCTTCCTGACCGGACGCCTGGAAGCGCAGACACAGGTGTCCACGGAACGCTTCGGTATCTATGGAGGGTACAGTATCAATTTTCACTCGGCAGACTTTCGCGCCTTGCCCGGTGTGCCGAATTGCTGTCCTGCTTTCGAAAGCGGATCGGGCGGCGGCCTCGCCTTCGGCGCGCTCTACGAAATGGCAATCTCCCGTAAATTCTGGCTCACGTTTCAGGCAGGAATATCCACACTCGATGCAACGCTCAGACGGTCGGAATACGTGCCTGCACTTCGAGTGGCTGACGATTATTATTTCCCCGAAGCCGAGATAAGTCATCGAATTACAGCACATCTCGCCTCGATGGGTCTAGCACCGATGATCACAGCGAATCCTGTCGGCGGATTGAGATTTCATGCAGGAATGGAAATTGCATTGTTAGGTGCTATTCAGTACGACCAAGTCGAGGAAATGATGATCGACGGACTCGTTTTTAAAGAAAATCTCAAGCGAACGAGGAATGAATTTTCCGGTAAACTCGGAAACGTGAACGCTATCCAATCGTCGATCGTGCTTGGAACGAGTCTTGAATTACCCCTCAATCGCTCGCGTTCGATGGTTCTCGCACCTCAGGCACTATTCCGTATCGGCCTTAGCAATCTCACCGAATCCGAAACGTGGAAAGCAAATTCTTTTCAATTCGGCATAGCCGTTAAATTTGCTCCGCAATCGACTCCTCCTGCTACACAGGAACGTCCCTCGTCTCCGCAAGTGATTATTCCGCCACCGGTTGCAGAAGTACCGGTCAATGTGTCCAATACACCGGCAGTTCCACGTTTCGAATATCAAACGTATGGTGTTTCGGATAAAGGCGAACTATACAAGTTCGATGAAATTCGGGTCGAAGAGTTTGTTTCGACACAGCTCAAGCCGCTGCTTCCGTATATGTTTTTCGAGCCGTCAAGTGCTGAACTCTCACCACGGTATCATCAGCTCAGCGCCGAAGGCAAAGCAGATTTTTCGATGAATCAGACGGCACATGAGCCAACGTTGGAGGTGTATTATCATCTTCTGAACATTATAGGAGCAAGAATGGTAGAAAATGCTGCATCTGTCTTAAAAATAACGGGTTGTAATGCTGATGTGCAGGAAGAACATTCCCGGAAAGAGCTCTCTCTCCGCCGGGCTGAAGCTGTTAAAAATTACCTTGTACGCCTGTGGAATATTCCCGCTCAGCGTATTAAAATTGAAAGCAGAAATCTACCTGCAAATGCCTCACGAACAGCGGAAGTCGATGCCTCGGCTGCCGATGCAGAAAATAGACGCGTGGAATTTTCAAGCGATAATGCAGCGATCCTTGCTCCGGTTATATCCCGCGATACATTGCGGAATACAAATCCGAAAACACTGCGCTTTGTTTCTTCTGCCGATAAACAATGGAGTACAAATCTCATGTCGAAAGGGAAACAATTCGCAACGCTCACTTCATCCACCGGTAAAACAATCGAATGGCATCCCGCGGAATATGCCGCTTCACTCGGTGAGTCGGTGGAAGTGTCTGCAAATACAGAAGGTTGGGTGCCGGCGCAGTCGAGTATCCCGGTCGAACTCCTCACGCTCCGCCGAAAACGTGATGAACAAATGGCGGACAAAACGATTGACAAATACTCACTTATCGTCTTTGACTTTGACCGTTCGGACCTCTCGCCTCAAAACAAATCAATTGCGACAATTATCAAAAATGCCCTCACGCCTCAGTCGAAGGTCCAGATAGCCGGTACCACCGATCAGCTTGGTGACGCGACGTACAACCGCAAGCTCTCTTTGGACCGCGCCCGCGCCACCGCCAATGTACTTGGTCTGCCGAATGCCGAGCTCAGCGGTGACGGCGAAAGCGATATATTCCCCAATACCTTACCGGAAGGAAGATTTTATAATCGTACGGTGGTGATTACCGTCGAGACGCCGAAGTGATTGCGACTTCTATCAAAAAAAAACAGCCCGTTTGAAATCAATCAAACGGGCTGTTTGTCATGTAAAGAAATACCAAAGCTCTACAACGATGACTTCAGCATCGATTTTCCAATTCTAAACATAAAAACGCCACCGACACAAAACAGAATTGAAATTGCTAATCCCTTTAAAACCATAGGAATTTCATCGCCGGAATGAACCGTCAGACCATAGCTGTGCGAGAGGATATGCAGGAAGCCGCCGATAGCAAAAATTCCGCCGAGTATCATCAGCATTCCCCAAAGGAATGTCACTGTTGAGTGAAGAAAATTTTTGATTATCATACTGTGACCTTTGATAAAATAATACTACAACATGAGTTATTGCTGTTACTTGACCACACTGAACGGCATGTCCACCGTTTTGCTGCCGACATGAATTCTACACACATACACACCACTTGCTAACGTTGCATCCGGTAAAGCAAGGGAATGAGACCCTGCGCCGAGCGAAACGTCTGCATTAGTTGCGACCATTCTGCCACGCATATCGAGCAATTCAATGCGTACTTTTGCATCGGCAAAGAGCGTGAAATTGAGCTGTGGAACTACTCCATCATGCAAGGGCTGCGGCACAATTCCCTGTACATTAATTATACTTGGCTCTTTAAACACAGGTTCTTCTGCAACACTCGTCGGAGTTTCCTGCGAGATATTTTCATCGCCGGCTTCATATGGCATCGAGAAGATATAGCAGAGGTACATTTCCTCGGTCGTATTGAAACCCCAATTGATGGTTTTGGGTGGCGTGTTGGGATTGTACGGGTTGTTCGTCGTATTGTCATAGGTGGCTTCATAATACACTTTCGACCCCTTCGGAACGCGCTGTAAATTCTTATATAAGTACGTACCTTGCCAATTAAAATCCCACTTGGGGATATTAATGAGTTTGATGGTATCTTTGGCGGGAGTCACGGCATACAGTTTTGCATCGGCGCCGAGAAGGTGCATATGAGGAAAGACACCAACGACCGACTTATCCTGATTGATGGTAATGCTGCCCTTGAAGGTCTTTTTCTGATTGGCGGGAATAGTAAATCCATTGTAACCATTCGGAAAAACATCCGGTAAGAGCGGATACTCCGTTATTTCGCGGATATCCGTTTCTTTCTTAAAGAATATATTAATCGACGTCTGATCTTCCTCTTCCGTCGGCGACGGTGCATAATGTATCTGCACAATAAGGTCGCTGTTTTTGTACATTTTCATACCAATACCGACCGGGAAATAGCGGGGAAGTGCTCCCGGTGCCCAGCCGGGATAGGTAGCTGCCACGCCGTCGAATCCGACACCGCCGAAGTCTTCATAACCCGGTGTGGCGTCACGAGCATCGAGCTGACGACCCTTGCCGCTGATATCATTCCACATCAGAACATGATGCACGACTTTTTTATTACCCGGACGTACTTCAATCGCGGCGATGTTTTTGTCTTCGAGGAGTCCTGTCGGGATTACAAAATTGCGATACACGTCTTGCAGGTCACCCTTCACTTGCCATTTGACAGGTATCTGCAGCACGAGGTCTGGTGTACCAAGTTGCGAACCGATAGGGAATTGCGGGAGATTTGGCATTTTGGACTTGTCACCTTCCGGAGCGCCGGCATCGATCCAATTAAGGATGGTTTGTTTTTCAAGCGGCGTCAGACGACGTTCACCAACGAAATTCCCATAGCCGTTTGCCGGCTTCCACGGCGGCATGATATCACTATCAATTGCATAGCGAATTGTCTGCAGTTTCGCCTTTGTTTCTTCATAATTCGTAAGAGAAAACGGACCAATTTCACCGGAGCGATGGCAGGAAACGCAGTGGGAGAACATAATCGGCGCGACGTGTTCGCTATACGTAACTGTTTGAGCCGACAGGCCGGAGAGCGAGCAAACAAAAAGAGCAGCCGCAAGAAGGAGTTGCTTGAGCATAGACATTCCAAATACTGAGAGGAGAATAGACAATTACCATGGAATCTAATTCCAACGGCGGCAAAATTACTATTTTTTTTAAGAATGGATATGCACTAAATTCTCCGGCAAATAAATCGTGCTATTTTCCTGATTCATAATTAGTTGCTCTACTATGCAAGGGCGAGAGAGCGCCGCTTGTCATCCCCGAACGAAAGAGCTTGAGCGTCCAATACATCATCACAAGCAGCAATCCCATTAATACAGTAAATCCCCATGTTCGTGAATGAGCAAGAGGATTGAGGAATCGATCGGTGATATCGGAGAAGAGTCCGATCGGTGATTTGAAGATATCCCAGCTATTCCACCGCTGATACCGCCCGAGATAGACGCCAAAGCTGGCAAGGAAGATCATCGTGCTCACGATGAGATGCACGACTTTCGGCTTGAGAGTGGAGGCAAGCATTTTTTCAATTTCGAATAAACTGATGAAACCGAAGAGAAGTCCTGTCCAGGCAAAGGAGAGAATCATAATCAAATCGAACCACATCGGACTCTTCCCGCGGTCGAGCAGGTGGAATAAATCGGTAAGGATGTAGGGAGAATTCGGAAAGAACAAAAGCCACAAACCGAGGAGTATGCCAAGGGTAAGAGTCTTCGTTTTATGACTGTACAGCGTGATATAGGTCGTCGCTGCCCAGGGAAGAAAGGCGAGAAAGAGATTCCAATTTAAGAATAGAAAGCCCCGTGTAGAGGTTGCGTAGGAGTGAACGATAGAGAGTCCGAAGCTGAAAAGTGAGAAGACTACCAATAGAATCGTGAGCGTAAGTTTACCCGATTCATGAAGACGCTGAATCATAGAAAGCACCTAAAAATGTTGAACAAAACAATAAGGAAGAAGTGTGAGCGGGCAGGTAACGGACGGGCAGGTGATTTCGTAGCAGGTTTTGTGAGATTTAACAGTTTTTAGGAAAATTGCCGGTAGAATTGCAATCAAACGTAGCTCAGCAATTACCGATTCAAAAAAAACTCCTTAAACGCTGCTATCTCACGACGTTCCGCTTCGCAATATTTGTCGAAAATGATTGCTCCAACTTGTGTTCGGAGTGCAGATATGCCTACATCTATAAGCCGTAACCCGTTGTCAGTTAAGAGAATATTGTCGTAGGTCAATCCACCTATACCCGAGGGACGTTGCAAATCCCGATGTACAAATCCTGCCTGATGCAGCTGCTGTATCTCATCTTCAAAAACATCCATCCAGAGTTCGCGGATTTCGACTTCATACCCTCTGAAATCAATCGGTCGAATACGCTCCATGATGAGCATTTCGGCCTGATACTCTTCGCTATAGGACAAGCGAATGAACCGTGCTACGAGAGTATTAATGGTGTTTGCAAATTTCATTTTTTCGGCTTCTGAGCCAATATCTGACCGAGTATCGCCCGTAAAAAGCTTGGCAACTTCTGTGTCCGAAAGTACGATGACCGTATTATTTGCACCCGAGGAAAGAGTACGTGGATATTTCATTATCGTGCTTATAAGTAGAGAGTTGTAAGAATGTGATCTGTAGTATAATAGTAGTGTATGGTCATGATTTTTTCTGCAAAAATAGCGATTCTTTGCTATTCCAGTCCGTCCGGTTGCTACAACCGGACGTAAACACTTGCCGCTGAAACGTTCTACATAATCGTACCTGCCGCAGCTTTGCCCAGTGATGTTCTCTCATACAGCAGAGATGATGTGCAATGTAACTGATTAAAAAATAAACCCTTATACGAAGAATTGGCAAGCAGTACGTTCCTTTGGTATGTGGTAGCGGTCAGTTCAAAGTACTGACCGGACTGGGAAATAAAGCTGTCTAAAGAGCACGTCACCCCGCTACTTGTAAATGTAGTGTTATAGTGTATGCTCTGTTTTCTGTCGTCATATTTTCTTTACTTTTTTAGGAACATTACCGGCCCAAAATTCCTCCCGTTGTTGTTGATCGCCCAAGTCCATTGTAAAGTTTGTCCAGTTGCCAAAGAAGTTCTTAACTGCCATATTCCAATCTCCTGTCGCATCATCTGAAAATTGCCAAAGAATGTGGTATCCATCTTCATTTGTAAATCCTTCATTGTCTGCTTGAAGTATCCCTCCAACTTTACTCCAAATTGTTGATTTAATAGAAGTAACTATTTGAAAATTTTCATCTTCCGTGGAAGCATTAAGTAGTTGAAATGCATATATAACTTTTACTTTGTCAAAATACTTTTCAAGCCACGTAACTGCAGAAGCTGGTTTATACTCTTTAATGGTTTCTTTAAATTCTTCAATTTCATCTTTACCAATTTCTCCTTCAATTACCGGATTACGTTCAATTTGCATTAGCTCGTCACCATTTGAATTTGAAACGCCAAGAATAGTCCAATCACTATCACTTTCATTATGGTCAATGTCGAAAATAGCAGTTAAACCATCACCGGTCAGACCGCTGATAAGTTCTTCAATATGAATGTTTGGGTCTGATGTCCCCAAAACTCGAATGTAGTATCCCATTATTTTTAATTTCCTTTTGTGAATAATTTATATCGGTTTCTTTATAAAGGAGTTGTCCTAACGTTCTGCATCTACAGGAAGATGGCGATATCAAAGAGGGGAACTGTCAACCAGAGCAGAGCTTGACACAAAGCACAAGTCTTCATTTAAACACTAGACAGCCATTCCTTGAAGTACAATTCTCTACAATCTCTTACTCATCTTCAAATGCGGTATCCCATCTTCATCAAAATAGTCTCCGATTCCTTCATAACCATTTTTGATGTAAAAGTTTACGGCTGAGTCGCGAGCGTGACAATAGATCAGTTTAGATTTCCGGTCAACGGCAAATTTTTCGCAGATTGCCATCATTTCTGAGCCAATATTCTTTCCTCTGAGATCTTCCGCTACCACCACTCGTTGCATTTTCATTGCATCGCCTTCAGGCACGAGCACGGCAGTGGCGATAATAGTGTCGCCCATAAAACCTGCTATTTGAACATGATGTTTCTCTTCTTCTAATTCCTCGGCAGTAAAGATACTTCCGAGTGGTTCTCTGAGAATTTTTTCTCGAAGCTTCACCGCAATTGTCCATTCCGGACTGTTATAGGCAATCTCTTTAAATGTTGGTTTCATACGTTGTAAGTAAATTCTAAATAATCGACACATTTGAATGTAATCCCCGCGGTGTGTCGTATATCCCGTGGAAATCTATAAGTAGTGATTATCTTTTTTCAGCTTCCTTCTTTAAGTCGCCGGCAAACTTCTCAAATGATTCATCAAATGGAGGTATCAATTTAGCAAACAATGGAAATAGTGGTCCACCTATTTTTTCAGTCATTGCAAAATTTGTTTGTCCATTTGCGCGTGGAGTTAACTTGTACTCTCGCTTTCCCATAGCATCACCCCATACCAACCGGCTTTCAGGTTCAACTGCCTTTACAGAAAGTTTGAAAACTCTCTTTGGGTCAAGATAGGATGTGAGTTGTATCTTTTCTCCAAGTGCAATTTTCCCGTCAATGGAAATAATAGTTGAATTCCATTTCGGGTAATTTTCTGCATTGGTGAGCAAACCCCAAATCGTTTTAGGGTCAGCTTGAACGTCAACATTTACCGAAGTTTCTCTGCTAAATGTCTTTTTAATTGTCGTTGCTTTACCGTTTGAATTTGTCATGATTTGTGTACATAAAGTTAAAAATAGTTCTGCTTGTAAAGTTTACAGTTTCGTCATTTTATTACTGCTATAATCGTTCGTCTTAGCGCTGCAGAGGATTATAAATACTTAATACTTATAGAATTACGTATGTTGGTTCTTGCGCAAACGTCTCCCGGAAGTACACCAATCGACATATCACCAAGCCGAGAGTAACGGCAGTTTCTTATTGTTCGATTGATTGAGATTTCTTCTTAAATGTCAGATAAAGTGATACTATAAATACCAATAAGTAAAGAATCCCCAATGCTGTTTTTCTAAAAGTAAACGTTTGGAAGTCAAATTCACTGCAGAATGCTAATCCTACTGTAAATGTAATGATTGCAAATAAGAAGTTGAAGCAAATTTTATTTTTCATGTCCAATTATTGTTTGTTTATTAAATCGATTATTGTTCCAATAAGTACGGGAATTATCCAGAAAGTAATCATTCCTAACAAGTACGCTACTAAAGCTTTACTGTAATTAACTATTTTTTTCTTGTCATAAAATTGTCCGATGGCCCACACACAATATGCTACTCCGATGATTCCGGAGAATGTCATTACGTTAACGTGTGTCAAGCCCTGAATAATGACAAAAACTGAGAAAATCAACATGCCGATTCCCATCACAAAACAAAGCATGATCAGGATCTCAAAAAAATTGTAGTCAGACTTTCTGAAAAACAATTTTAACCATAACGCGATAAAAATTCCCATCATTATATTCGCATAGCCATAATGCTCCTGCACCCATTGTACCATGGTATTAATAGCACTTGGGGGCTCGCCTGAAGTTTTCTGATAGCTGACATAGCCGTCTTGAATATGAAAAAAGTGGTCTAAAAATGTATAAAGTACTGAAGTAATGATGATGAATAGGAGAGGTTTTACGAGGCGGCTTCTGTTTTCAGAAAGGTATTTTCGAATGGTTAGTCCAGGATGTGTGGTGAGTGCACGAATAGTAAATAAAATCCCACGTTCAAACTCCAAAACATGTTCAATTTCGTGAAGAATGTATTTTCCGTCAATTCTTTGAAGACTGGCAGGATGTCCACAGTCGGGACAAAATTTTGTATGTAGTTCTTTATTATAGTGCTTACAGTTCATTATAGTACTCAATTATATATATTCTAAATTACATTACGGTCTGGTCGGCAAAATTGCCGAAAGCGTTTCGTGCTTGACGAAGGCTGGGTTTACATGTACTGAAGATCAAATGGAGTACAAAAGTTTCAAAGAATTACTGCTGCTCAAATACGTACTTCTGCCCCAACATCGCACAACCAATGTTCGGCGTATGTACCTTTTATCGTAAGTGTTTGGGTTTGAGGTTGTTTTCTGCACTATCTATTATTTCAGCAATTCGTTTTTGTCTCGTTTCAGATGTCTTGGCACTAACAAGCCAATACAATATGATTTTCTTCGATGATTTACTTAACCCCATAATGAAATCTTTTGCGAATGGTTTTTTAATGAATTCTGCTTCCAAATCGTGTGGAATAAGTAATTCTTCCACATCGTCTAACATAGTCCAGGAGCCATTTTGTTTTGCTGTCTCAATACTCTTAAAACCTGCTTCTGTCATTAATCCTTGCTCAATCAGTTTTTCAACTTTGTTTTTGTTTATTTTAGACCACGTACTTTTGGGCTTACGTTTGCTGAAAAATTGGTGAGATGTTTCTTGATCGATGGAAATTCTCTTGCTGTCTATCCAACCAAAACAAAGTGCTACATCAACGGCTTCACTCCACGTTAACGATTCTATTTTTGATTTTTTCTTATAATAGACAAGCCATACGGCCTGCTTTGTTAGATGGTTCTCTTGTAACCAGTTACGCCACTCCGTTTGACTTTTCGGATAAAATATTTCTGTTTCGATGTTCTGCATTTTTATTTTAAAAAAGTTGCGTCAAGTTCTATCTTCAACGATGTGAAAAGTCCATTTTCACCGTTTCTGTTCATTTATTGTCTGACTGCTTATGTTTGAGGGGGCGCTCTTGGCATTCTGCCTTCCATCCGTATAATAGATACTCTTGAATGTAATCCTCAGGGTGTGTTGGATATCCTGTGGAATTTTTATGTAGTATGCTTTTACCGAAGTCTGCCCATGGATATACTGGATGTTTTTGGACTATGCATCTGAGCCGGTTTCAGAGCACTAAACTTACTTCTATTACTAAACCTAACACGAAGCACAAAGCTTAAATTTACACGTCACCCCGCCTGATGCACCACCGATATTGTTGATGATGTTCGTTTCAAAATTCTGACAGTTCATAATTTGTACTTCGACCTCCTTGTTGCTCTTGATGTAGTATTCCCTTATCAATTAAATCCTTAATGTCTCTCAGTGCTGTGTCGGGTGAACACTTAGCAATTTTTGCCCATTTTGATGATTTCAATTTACCCTCAAATCCATCAAAAAGTTTGTTCAACACCAATCGTTGTCTTGCATTCAATTCTGTATTCTCGTGAATCTTCCAAAACTCAGATTTACGTAAAATTTTCTGTAAGGTCGTTTGTGTTGTTAGCAGTGAATTTTTAAGGCATTGTAAAAACCAATGCAACCAGTCTGTAATGTCGCCATCGCTATGCTGAACCTTTTGTAAAATCTCGTAATATTGTTTTCTTTCTACTAAAATTTGACTTGACATACTATAATAACGTTCCGTCGTTTGGTCAGCTCGGGCAAGCATTAGATCTGAAATAGCTCTTGCAATTCTTCCGTTTCCATCGTCAAATGGGTGTATGATGATAAACCAAAAGTGAGCTATTGCTGTTTTTAGGATAGGGTCTATAGGGGAGTTGTCATTGAACCATTTGAGAAAATTATCCATTTCTTCTTTCACCCTATTTGCAGGAACAGCTTCAAAATGAACTTTTTCTTTGCCCATCGGACCTGAAACTATTTGCATCTCACCACTTCGATACCGTCCTACTTCAATTTTGTGCATACCGCTGTATCCGGTAGGGAAAAGTGCCGAATGCCAGCCGAATAGTCGTTTATTTGTCAATGGGTTCTGATAGTTTTGAGTGGCATCGAGCATCATTTCAACAACGCCTTCCACGTTCCGGTTAGCAGGAACAACTCCGGCAATAGGAATTCCAAGACGCCTAGCGATGGATGATCGCACTTGGTCATAGTCGAGTTTTTCTCCTTCTATTGCGGATGATGTAATAACGTCGTGAGTGAGTGTTGTAAGTGATGCTTCGGTTTTCGTAGCAAAACCAAGTGTGTTCATCTGTCCGATAATCCTACCTTGTAGATGACGAACTTCGCCGAATAGGACGTGGACATCTGTTTCGCGCCACGTAAAATTAGTCCAGTTTCTGTTTTCGTAGATATATTTTGCCATAGTTTGCTCGGTGTTTTTGCGGCAAATATACATATTATTCTCCGCAAAAATGCGGAGAATGCAAAAGTTAATCTCCGCAATGTACATCTGTAGTAGGTCAGGTTGTGGTACTGTCGGATGGATACGAGTGATGAAACAACATGGGTGCTTACGGTTTCGGGGTTTGCGTTCGGGTGGGTTTTTCAGCACAAATGTTCATGTGTAGCATTGAACTTTTGGCTTGCACAAAAGTGTCTGCGAAGCACGGAATCCCCGCTATCGCAAACCCCTTGTTGTGCGTTCGTTTTTATTTTTCGTTTTCAATTTGCTTTATATAAATCTCAAACTGTTCTTTAATGATTTTATCAATGTTTGTTCGGTCTGCACCATCCCAATAATGTTGGTACTCATCATAAATTAAGTCGTCTTTCGCCCAGAATAATAAAGCCAAGTTTTGAAATTTACTGTCCATATCAAGTTCATAGTAAATATCTATGAACTCTTTTAGGATTTCGTAATACTTCTCTGAATTGTCCAAATTAGACTTTATCAAAAAGTAAACATAGTTTTCTATAGTATTTCGTTTGTCCGAATAGTCAAGTTCTAAGTCTTTTAATACCTTATTTGTCAAGTCTTGCAGTACGAATTGGTTATATGGTTTTGAAATTCCCGCAAGTTGATACAAAGTGACTGCTTCATAACCTGTTTGCATCATTTCTATCGCCCAATCCGACCAACTTTCGTCAATGTCTGCATTGCAGGCTTTTTCCTTTAGAATTTTATATGTAGATAAAACTGGCTCTTTCATTTTGTCTATGTAAATTTTTCACTTTGCGTGTCTCACTAAATGACGCACAACGGTTTTGGGCTTGGCGAAGGTGGGGGGAGAAAGTACCAATGTTCAAATTTAGTACAAAAGTTTATAGAAACTACAAATGTTCAGTCTAGTACTAAAGCCCCACTTTTGCCAAACCCATGTTAGGTGCTGGCATTCTCTATTAAATTTTTGATAGTGTCTTTATGGTTCATTAATACTACATACATTAAGCCAATATCGTTTGTTATTGTCAACGACAAATAATATTTTTCTTTTGAACCGATAATATATTCAAACGTTACTCTGTCTTCAACAAAGGATTCAATATTATTAGGTTCTCCAAATTGCGCAAGAACATTTTCCTTTGACATTCCTTTAGTCAAATAAAGTTTTAAGGTCGAAAACATTTTGTCTATAGAAGAATCTGCAAGGTTGTTAAGGTCGATGGATATTGATTTTTCTTTCGGTCCTTCTGTTAGCTGTAGCCACTCAGTAAAACCTATTGATTCTCCATTCCAAATAGCATTCATAAATTCCCAATCTTCAAGTTCTTGGATGTCTTCTTTGTTTGATACAAAGTCTGCAAGTTTTAGTTTATAGAAGTTGTCGTAGTTTATTATGTCCATATAATTATTTAAGTGAATGATTTTCTTTACGCTTGCACCTGACATTAGAATAACTAACATTCTTGAATTTATTCCCCAAGTAGTGTCGTTTATTCCCCATAAAGTACCGTATATCCCTAGGAATCTTTACGTAGAATATTCTCACCAATGTCCGCCGATATATGCGATTTCTTCATCGATTCAAACTTCCCACCTCAAAATACACCAATCTTCAACGATGACCAAACCTAATCTCAATATTTCTTAACGTCAAGTCTATAGTATTGCTTGTAGATAACTGAACATAAAAAAAGTCTTCTGCCCTAAAGAACAGAAGACTTTACTATTACTTTTCGATAGAATTAGATTTATTTCCCTTTGCTACCAAGCGGAGAGGGGAGAAGGGGTGGCTTGGCTTGCGATTTCTGCTTTTTCTGCACTTCGATGGTCGAGACGAATAAGCTTGGCGAACTCGCCGATACCGGAACTCCGCCCGACTCAGCACCACACACACCATTGAAAATCCCGAGATCGTTGGCAGCTACGACGATGTTGTTGAAGGTTGTGAGCGGTGTGCCGATGAGATCGACCCCACGAACAAGCTCATCTTCACGGCCGTCTGCGTAAATTTTATAGACGACAAGCGGTTGCACGTTGAACGCATTCGGAATTGTTCGATTGGTGAACGTAAATCCACCCGATATTTCCACAAAATAGAGTCCGTATTCTTTATTCTGCTTCTTGCATTCAGCGCGGAGAAGCGCTTTCAATGAATCGAACGACACCTGTTTCTTGGCTTGAACGAGAAGATTGGACTGGCGTGACACCGGCTTATACCCGGCTTGCTTGCGACCATGACCATTGGAGGTAATAAAATTCTCAATCGGCGAACGTGACATGAGGAAGTTTTGGAAAATCCCGTCTTTCACGGCAACGACTTTTTGCCCCAACACACCTTCATCATCATATTTAAAATAACCGACGATGTCGCGTCCGGCAAGCGTTTTGATCGTCGGGTCAAAGACCACATCGATAAAATCAGGAAGTATTTTCTTGCCTACAAAAGACTTAAATGTTTGGCTGGAGTTCGGATCTTTCTGACGGTGACCCTCGACTCTATGCCCAAAAATTTCATGGAAAAACACACCCGATGCTTCACCGGATAAAATCGCAGGACACGATACTGTCTCAGTCAGCGGCGCTGATCTGAGTTTCGTTTCAAGGGCAATCATTTGCCGAATATCATTTGCCATATCGGTTTCCGGCGGTAATCGATCGGGCGTAAAGGCAAAATAACTACGATAGAGGGGGAGAGACATGCCATCATCCGCCTTCGTGCTTGCCTGCGCAAAGACGCGCACATTAGGTTCGCTTGTTTGTAATTCCGTGCCTTCACTACTAATAAAATACTTCGTCAGAATATCTGCCTGAAAATACACTTTCCCTTGATAAATTTCCGGTTCCACCGAGAACATCGCCGACAGGCGTTTGAGGCGTTCGCGCCATGCTGCTGTGTCGATCACAAATGTCGCGCCCGGTTCGGAGTATTGATTCGGACGTTCGAAGGAAAAATCAGCCGAGGAGTCTTCTTCTTTTACCTTCACTGCTTTATTCGTTAATACTTTGCCGTAGCGTTCGACGGCTTTCTTGAATTGACGGTCGGTATTTGCCCAGATGACCGAACGGAGCGTTTGTTCATCGTCGGAGAAGGGAAGTTCCACGCCGCGTCCACTGCCACCGAATTCGAATCTGCTGCCGCGGATGGTGTGCGTATTATCAGTTTTATAATCACCGACGCGGAGATCAATATCGAGGATACGATTTTTTGGTGCTTCGTCGAGTTCGATTTTGCCAAACGATGCCGAGATGCGCACGGTCTGCGTTTCGGTCACACTATAGGAGAGAAAGTACGGCGGATTTTTCTGCGATTGGAGGTCAGTCATTGTCCGTTGGAGTTCGGCTTTGAGAGCTTTCATCACCGGTGATTGCTGAGCCGAAAGCTGAAGTGAGGCGACAAAGAGCGAGAGCAGGATAAGCGTTGATTTCATAAATAATGGATTGTGAGGGAATTCAATTGAATACAAGAATGGAGAAACTGCCTGATTTGGAGTTCAAAAATACGGAGAATCGTTGAATGAGGCAATGATGCAGGTGGGAAATAACGGACTTTGGTCATCTTATTCCGCGTAGGGGCGAATTGCATTCGCCCTTGACCCAAGCACGACTTGGGCGAATGCGATTCGCCCCTACGACCCAAAAATCTATTACCTTAATTGTCAGAGAAGCATTGTAGTTAACACAATTGCTTCGACTCAGACCCTATTTTAATCACCACCACGGTTCGGTCATCATGCTGTTCGAGAGCACCTTGAAATTGAATAATCGCACCCGAGATTGCCGCTTCGATCCCCGACGAACTCCTTTCAGATAAAGAATTGACGAGATGGAGAAGATTATCTTCGCCAAATTGGGAGTGCTCGATGTCTTCTGCCTCGGTCACGCCATCGGTATAGAAAATAAATGCGCTTGACGGCGTGAGCGGGAGAGTCACTTCTTCTAACTTCTCGGCGAACATATTACCCTTGACGAGTCCGAGGGCGAGTCCGGCGGAATTATAATATTCAAACGTGTCCGACTGCCGGATGAGCGGGAGCGTGTGGCCGGCGCGGCAGAAGGTAACGGTATTTTTCTCCGTGTCAAACACTGCAATGACAAGCGAAATAAAATATTTACGGTCAAGCGTAGCGTACAGGTGCCGATTGACATGCGTCAGGATTTCCTTCGGCGAATCATATAAATGCGCCGCTAAGTGCATCATTCCCTGAATTTTGGACATGTACAGCGCGGCGGACATTCCCTTGCCGGAAACATCGGCAACGACCACCAAAAGCTTGGTTGGCGAGATAGAAATATAGTCGTAATAATCACCGCCGACGACGAGGGCGGGTTCGTTCGAGGCGCAGATATCGAGTCCTGCGATATCGGGATTGCATTTCGGGAGAAGTTGCTTTTGAATCGAACGTGCGAGGGCAAGCTCCTCGGCAATCTTGATTTTCTCGAGTTCGCCTTGATGCAGGCGTGCATTTTCAATCGCAATCGCTGCTTGGGAAGCAACAGTGGAAAGGAGATCGATATCTTCTTGAGAGAAGGGCTTACCGTTAAGTTTTTGTCCGACATTGATGGTGCCGATGAGCTTGTCTTTGAGAATCATCGGGATGGTAAGTGCTATACCAAATTGGGTGATACGTTCGTATTCAGTGGCATTCAGGCGTGATTGCAGGGCAGAGTCAGTGTCAGCAAAATACAGCGGTGCCTTCCGCTCAAGCATGAGATTGTACAAGCTGCCGGGTTCGCTGTCCGGCGTATAATAATCCGGCGGAATCTGCTGCTCCATGCCAAAATTATCAAACATTGCAGCCACCACATTTTCGACATGCATCGTGCCGGTGATGCGTTGCATAGTGGTCTGCAGTATTTCGCGGATATTAATTTTACTCGGTAATTCACGGCTGAATTCGAGAAGTACTTTCTGATAATTGAGACGTTCCTGATAGAATAACCGATCGATTGCCTCCTGTGCCCTGCGTTTCATCGGGTCAAGGGCGAAGGCAATGGCTATTAACGTCATGATATTCAAGACTTTACTCTCGCTTGTACCAAACGTGCGCTCGAGGAAGCTGCCAAAGCCAACGACGAGGAGCAGATAAATTCCTGCCATCGCAGCCGTGAGTCCGGCATAGACCAAGCTGCGGCGGACGACGGCATCGATATCCATGAGTCCATAGCGGAATATGCTCACACCGAAGGCAAGAGGCAGTCCGATAAAGAGCAGTGTGGGAGTCAGGAGAATGGGATTGGTAAAAATTGCATCCGAACGGAAGATATTAATGAGAATCAAATACGTAAACGTGGAGAGAACGACGCAAATACTGACAATTATAGGACGTAGCCGTTCACGATGCTGCAAATGAGGATACTTCATATACACATAGACAAACATCGCAAGGCCCATCGTGAAGTACGAATTCGGACTGAACACGATAAAAATAGCATTGGCCCACAGGTCAGATTTAATGAGTTTGTATCCGTTGAGTTGATTGAATACGACGATGCCGAAGTTAAAACAAAACAGCGCGGCTGTCGCCAGCGTGCGTCGTGTCGGCAATAAATCGACGGGGAAGCGGGTAAAAAACAGGATAAACATCGGCGGAGCGAATATCCGGGAAACATGAAAGGCGAGTGCGCAGAGGAAGCCAATCATTCCTTTGGGGGTCATCAGGAGATCCCATGCTTCGGGATTGTGCTTGAGTAACAAATTAATGGGGTCAACGGCATTGAGAAACGGTGGGTTCGGCACGGAAAAAAACAAGAGCGACAGGAGTCCATAGAGCCAGAAACGCCGCTGTAATACACCGACCGGCTTGGTCATAGCGACTGTATAGCCCACGACTAAGAAGCCAAATCCAAGAAGAAACACCGAGAAGTACGAATAATCAAATACCTTAACAATGCGAATCTTGGTGTCGAACTGTTGAGTGCCCCGCTGAATTGTATAGGTCGCGTAGCCGTTGAGCGGAACATTATTGAGCATTTTCACCGCGTCGTCAGAATGCTCGAAGGGAATGCCGTTGAAGCGAACGAGATAATCGCCGTTTTTGATTCCGGCCTGGTCTGCCACTCCGCCCTGTACGACGCGTGTAATGAAGTAAATTTTCTGCGACGGCTGATAAATCCAGAGGCATTCATCATTACCCTGCACATGTAACACCATGATGTACATAAACATATACAAGCATGGAATCAGCGCCAGCAGCGTGACCGACGTCACAATGACACGGATTAATCGGGCTGATAAATTGTTTAACAGTGGCTTCATTCTGCGATAAAGTCCGCATCCTGTGCGGGAGTTTCTTTCGAGATTCTTGGAATTGTCGTAAATTTACGAAGTATTGAGAGAATTTCCCCCAATGCAGCTGCAAAATTAACCTTATTTATCCGGAGTATTTCATGAATTTTAGTACGATCAATTCTATCTCGCATGTGCGTATGGCAGGTTTTCTCGTCATATGTGTTGCATTGATTCAATGCTCGAGTCTGACAGGTCTGCTCTTTCCCGTCAAAAACGACGTTGGCCTCGGCGCTCAGATGGACACTCAAATACGTTCCAACCCCAAGGAATACCCGATTCTCAATGATGTCAAGGCCAAGCAGTATGTGCAGAATATTGTCAATCAGCTCCTGCAGTCACCGGCGGTTCAGTACCGCGGAACATTCCCCTATACGGTTGAAATTATTAAAGATGACAAAACAATAAACGCATTCTGCACGCCCGGAGGATACATTTATGTCTATACCGGACTCATAAAAATGCTGGAGAATGATGCCAGTCTCGCGGGGGTATTAGGTCATGAAATTGCCCATGCTGAGCGTCGCCACAGTGCTAATCGGATGGTAAAAGCGTACGGCGCTCAAATGGCACTGCAAATAGCGTTAGGGCAAAACTCCAGCAAAACGGCAGAAGTAGCGGCGAACATGTTTACCGGGCTGGCTCTCTTGAAAAACAGCCGCGACGATGAAAGCGAGGCAGATGAGTACTCCTTTAAATATATGCAATCGACTTCTTGGTATCCGGGAGCTATATCTTATTTCTTTGAAAAAGTAAAAGGGAATGGCGGTAATGCCATTGAGGGACTCCTTTCGACGCATCCATTACCTCAGGACCGCTTGGATGCAATGAATCAACGTATTAAAGCTGCCGGTCTGCCGGCACCGACGGAGGCAAATTTATCATCACGTTCATATGCGGACTTTAAAAAAAGATTACCATAACTATCTGTCAACCAAGAGGTTGTATTTTCCACTAACCACATTAATCTATGAGCATACTCGAAAAACTCACAGCCATACAACAGCTGCATCGTTCGCGGCTGTGTGTGGGCTTAGACAGCGATGTCACGAAAATACCGCATCATTTACGGGAATCTGACAAAGGCCTCCTGCGGTTCAATCTTGGTATCCTCGAAGCCACGGCACACTATACCTGTGCCTATAAATTCAACTTTGCCTTTTATGAGCAATACGGCAAGCGTGGCATGAAAGCCTTACGGAAATCACTTGAAGCCGTGCCGCAAGGAATTATCACGATCGCCGATGCCAAGAGGGGCGATATTGGTAATACATCGACGGCGTATGCGAAGGCAATTTTTGAAGAAATGAATTTTGATGCAATTACCGTAAGCCCCTATATGGGAAGAGATTCGGTAGAGCCTTTTCTTCAGTACGACGGCAAGCTTGTCTTTGTCCTGGCGCTTACTTCCAATCCCGGCTCGACGGATTTTCAACGCTTAGTCTCCGACGGCAAGCCACTCTACCGGCATGTCGTCGAGAAATGCCTGCGTTGGGAAGCCAAGTCCGCGCTCGGCTTTGTTGTCGGCGCGACACATCCCAAAGAAGTAGGGGAGATACGTCAGTATGCTCCCGAATCAGTCTTCCTGATACCGGGTGTAGGCTCGCAGGGAGGTGAAACGGCGGCCACGATGCAGGCAAACGGACAAGGACCGGCGATGGTCAATGTTTCGCGAGGTATCATCTATGCCTCCACCGGGCTCGATTATGTAGAAAAAGCACGTTTACAGGCAATTCACTATCAGAAGGAGATAGGAATGTGAGCCACCACCCCGATAACGCCTTCACCGAAATTGCGCTCCAGCGCGGCGTTCATGCTCTTCTTTCCGAGCCATCGCGTATCTGGATTACCGAAAGCGGCAAACGCCTCCAAACTCTCTCGCCGGGCAAATTGAATGTCCATGAAGGCCCGGACTACACCGATATGGCAATATTACTTGATGGTGAAGTACTCATTGGCAACGCAGAATTTCACCGTCGTGCCTCCGATTGGATCCTTCACCGGCATTCTGACAATGTAATGTATGATAATCTCCTGCTCCACCTGGTACTTGTGCAGGACTCCGAGGGCAGCTTTGCCCGGGAAACACTTGTGCTGCCCATCGATGAAGTGACCGGTATCGCCCGCGCCCTTCGAAGCCGAAGCGACGCAAGCCGGGACCGCGAAGTACTCGAAGACCTGCAGGACTATGCTTTGCTCCGCCTTCTCCGAAAGTCATCGGATATGCAGAATGATGTCAATGAACTCGGCGTTCGGGCAGCATATTTTGCCGGAATTCGCCAGTTTATTGAGAATTTTCAACGAAAACGCCGCCGGCCGGTGTACTCGGATGCAAGCTTGAGGTATTTTTCAGAACATCTTGAAAAATCAAATCTCTATGCAATTCTGGAAGAAGCACTATCAGGAGCTATGCCGTTCGCACAAGTCATGAAAACAATGCTCAGCAAGAAAATTATCAACGAAGGCGCGGCTATGCGCCGGGAAATTGCGCTCAATTGTCTGCTGCCGGTTGTGATCATATCGGCGCCTACAGAGCTGCGCATTGACGTCTTTGCCTGGTATTGGTCAACACAAGCTCTCGGGAAATATGGCGTGCTTGCCCGGAAATTTCCGACCATACCTCAGCAGTTTTTATGGCAGCAACAGGGATTATTGGAATTCATTCGCACCGGCGGGCTCAAGGGGATGATATGTTCGGAAGCGATTAAAGGATACGGGTTTGCCGATACACTCAATTTTTACCGTTCGGCCAGCCAGCCCCTGAGCCGAGAGGTGAGTGTGCTGCTTGAGCAGGCCAAAACCGAGAGTGGGGAGTCCGATGAAATGGATTGAATCCGCCGTCCGGAATTTCAGTTATTTCCTCTTTCGTATAACGCTGCGCAATAAGCAAGTGGCGCTCCCGCTCGACATCGCCGCTCAGAAAAAAATTCTGATTCTGCGCTATGATGTGCTCGGTGATATGATTGTCACGACGCCGGTTTTTCATCTGTTGCATACCAAGGCACCGAATTGTGAACTTCATGTGCTCGGCACGCCGCGTAATGTAGGCGTGCTGGCGCATGATAAGCGGATTAGCAAAGTTTTGCGCTATGAGGGAACCTTTCGTTCACTCCTTGAGTTACGCCGGATAGCACGTCGTGAAAAGTACGATTGTGTCATCGCAATGGTCTTTTATAAGGCCACGAAAGCTGGACTTTGGGCAAATTGGCTCTCCGGTCGGCGGGCGACGAAGATAACGTGGGCGAATCCCAAACGAGCGCATTTATACACGGCTCTCTTCAATGCGCAGCTCCCGGCAAGTCCGAATGACCACACGATGAGCGAGATTCATGTGAAATTTCTCTGTGATACCTTCGGCTGGGAATACAGGGACGACCTCGTGCAGCTTTCAATAGCATTGTCCACGAAGAATCGAGACTACGCAGAGCAATATTACCGGCAGTTTTTAGGAGCGCCGACCCTGCTTATCAATACGACGGCAGGGAATTCGGAACGGGAAATGACATCCGGTACCGTCAGAGAGCTCGTCGGTCTCCTGAGAAATCGCTATCCTCGGCTGCATCTACTTCTCAATGTAGCTCCATCGGAGAAAGAGAAGTATGCCACGTTATACGATAGCTATCCCTCTAATGTACATATACTTCCGTATTCAGAAGATGTGCTCGATTTCTGCGCTGTTGTTAGCAGATCTTCGGCAGTCATCTCTCCGGATACAGCCATCATCCATATCGCTGCCGCTTTTATGAGACCGATTGTCGGTATCTATAAAAATTCAGTCCGCCATGCAAAGCAGTGGGGACCACAGCATGGACAATGCGTGCTCGTCCTCTCCGACGATGGTGATGATCTCCGCACGGTGACAAGCAGGAGAATCGTTGCCGCGTTTGAACAACTAACAAATCAATATCCCATCGTATAACTACTACTATTGTACGAAATTATGATCAGACCATCCTACGAGCCGCGCGTCTTAGTCCTTGGAGGCAACTCCACACGATGGTCTGCACGTGAAATGCCACAGATGAAAAACACGATGAACGGGATCGAGGCCTGGGCGTTTACCTTCTGGGGGGACTATTGCGGATATAAGCTTGCTCGCGATACTGATATAGCTAATTATGATATAATTATAGCTAATACAAATTTCGATCGATTTCGGGAATATCTCCGTCTCCGGGATCATGTCTCGCCTACCGCACGATGGATCGCCTTGATCGAAGGGTCGGCTAGTGACTACACACGCCCGAATCCAACCATGAAACAAGTCCTCGACTCCGCCGATATCGTCAATTGCATCAATAAATTCTCCCTCCCTCTCCTTCGCGCAATTACATCCGCAAGAGTCGAATATCTCGGGATTCCCTATCCGGCTGAATCAATACGCGAGCTGTCGGTACCGGTCCACGCTCGTAAAAGGGAAGTACTTTTATGCCAAATGCTTACCTCACGATGGAATGATTACCTTGTGGCTCGAGAGCTCGGTCTGGACTTCTATGGTTTCGAGCATTTACTTTCCCGGAAATTCAAGCTGCTCTGGAATAATTACAAAAAATACGGCAGCGCTGTCGATAAGTATGCCGCCTTCGACAATGTGAAACGATTGTATCAGGATGAGCGGCTGCGGATTGAACCGGTGACGAATCTGAGCAGAGTATTCGATATTACCGGTAAGTCATTTTTATGGATGAACTTAGATGACCGCTACACATGGGGGCGTAATGTTCTCGATGCTGCTGCCCTGCAGATTCCGGTGATTACGACCCGATCGACGGGACATGCCGAAGACTTTTTTCCGCAGACAATGCTGGTCGATGAAATGGATATTGACGGCGCAATAGCTCTCGGAAAACGCTTGCTTACTGATGAAGAATTCTATCGTTCGGTCATCGATATCCCTCTCGAAAAATTTGACCATTTGAGTCACGAAACAATGAAAAAAACGCTTCTGGGTTGGCTATGAATTCTGAAAAAATGCCTCATTATCTCATCCTCTTTCGCACGTGTGATGTCGTGCATTCTCTCCATAATGCTCCGCGTCCGTTCGGACTCGACAAGCGAACGTTGATAAAGATTTGTTTTTTGAGTCTCTATGAGGCCCTGCAGGGCTATAATTATACAATTCATATACTTGCCGATAAATTATCGGATGAGCTGACAGCTTTTTTTGCCCGCTTTCCGGTACAAATTACTCATGGAAGCTGGGGGAATGACGACTCGATTCGTGAAAGTTTTCGTGTAGCCGATACTGCAAAACCCGATGATTGGGTGTATTTTTGTGAAGATGATTATCTGCATACGCCGGATTCATTCAAAATTTTAACGGATCTGATTGTGAATCGAAACGAAGTATTCGGGTACAAGCCCCGCCGCCTGTCCCTCGAAATACTCATTAATACTTCCACACGATCGCTGATCATCCATCCGCCGGATTATCCGGACCGCTATAAGCCGCGGTACCGTCGGTTCTCGTTGCTGTTTGTATCCACATACTGCCACTGGCGGCAGATTACCAATACAACGTTTACCTTCTTGTGCGAGGGGAAAACCGTCCAAAAATACCGCCGGATACTGGCAAAATCAGCAAAAAATGCCAATGATGCCTACCTCAGCCGCCGCCTCTTCGGTGGCCTGCTGTTCTTTGGAAAAGCACTCTGCATTTCACCGATGAAGGGTATCTCGACGCATTTACACGAGGGCGTGATGACACCACTCGTGGACTGGCAGTCTCTCCATGATGCACTGCAAAAGAAGTTAAAGTCATTAGAGTAATATATTGAAAATTATATAAATAAGTGTTCGGTTCCCTGTGTCCCAAGCAGTCGCCTGCGGTCACCCGTTGCCGTCCACACCGGGGAAGAACATCAACGTATTGTATCACAATCCACACAACAACTATGCACAAAAAAACAATTCTCATTACAGGAGCAAATGGTGAAATAGGCCATACTCTGCTCGAGGAGCTCACGCGTCAAGGACATTCGGTCGTCGCGATAGATCTCAATCCGATGTCGAGTGAACATCAGGCATTATGCGAGGAAGTCATTGTCGGAAATATCCTGGACGAGGACGTGATTCGTTCGGCAGAGAAATATGATGTCGATGAAATTTACCATCTCGCGGCCCTTCTTTCGACGAGTGCGGAGCGTAATCCGGAGCAGGGGCATAAAGTCAATGTCGAAGGAACCCTGAATTTTCTACAGTTAGCATATCGCATGGGCAAGCGAACGGGGAATCAGGTCAAATTTTTATTCCCGAGTACAATTGCAGTCTATGGGATACCATCACTTGCCGACAAGCTTGAAATCGGGAAAGTTACTGAAGAAGATTGCCTGATGCCGATGACTATGTACGGAGTTAATAAGCTGTATAATGAGCATCTCGGCCGTTATTATTCTGAGCTCTACAAGCGGCTCTCGACGCATCAGGAAACAGGCTTCGTTGATTTTCGAGGCGTACGATTTCCGGGATTAATTTCTGCCTTTACTGTTCCGACCGGCGGCACGAGTGATTTTGCACCGGAAATGATCCACAAAGCAGCGCAGAATCTACCCTATGATTGCTTTGTACGAGCCGATGCGCAGATCCCGTTCATGGCAATGCCGGACGGCGTGCGTGCTTTAATGGAGCTCGCAGCAGCGCCCTCAGAGAACCTGACCCGGAGAATTTATAATATTGGTGCATATGCGCCTACTGCCTTGGAATTCAGTCAGTTAGTAAAGGCAGCATTCCCATCGGCAGTTATTTCATTCAAGCCGGACGAAAAAAGACAGGGGATTATCGATTCCTGGCCGTCGGATGTCGATGACTCGGCTGCACGTCATGACTGGGGATGGAAGCCGGAGTATGATCTCAAGCGAACATTTGACGAGTATTTACTGCCCAATATCATGAAACGGTATGCCTGAGGCAAGCCCTAGTTATACAAATGAGCTGGCGAAAGAAAAATCGCCCTATCTCCTGCAGCATGCGCACAATCCGGTACAATGGAGAGCGTGGAATGACGCTGCTTTTGAAGCAGCATCGCGGGAAGATAAGCCGATTTTTCTTTCGATTGGCTACGCCACCTGCCACTGGTGTCATGTGATGGAGCATGAGTCATTCGAAGATATCGGTGTCGCTACTCTCCTGAACGACCACTATATACCAATCAAGCTCGATCGCGAAGAGCATCCTGATATTGATGCTGCGTATATGGAGGTATGCCAGGCCATGACAGGTCGTGGCGGATGGCCATTGACAATCATCATGATGCCGGATAAAAAGCCATTTTTTTCGGGTACTTATTTCCCAAAACACAGCTCACACGGCAGAGCCGGACTCATCGATATTCTGGAGAAAATCGCCGGCTTGTGGCAGAAGGACCGGATGAAAATTGTAGAGTCAACATCATATATTTACAATGCATTGCAAGAAAGAGCAAAACAAGATTTTTACACCGAGCTCACGCCCGACATTCTCACAGAAACAGTTGAAATATTCCGTCAGAATTTTGATGATGTCTATGGGGGATTTCGTCAAAGTCCGAAATTTCCAAGCCCTCATCAGTTGTGTTTTTTGTTGAGAATGTATGCTCGTACGAAGGATGAATCTCTTCTGGCAATGGTGACGACAACTCTTACCAAAATGCGTTTAGGAGGTATCTACGATCAGGTTGGGTATGGCTTCCACCGCTATAGTACCGATGAGCGGTGGTTTTTACCGCATTTTGAGAAAATGCTCTATGACCAAGCATGGCTGACGATAGCATATACCGAAGCGTATCAGGTGACCCGCGAGCCACTCTTCAAGCAAACAGCCGAAGAAATCATAGCCTATGTAGATGAATGCCTTACAAGTCCGGAAGGTGCGTTTTATTCGGCCGAAGATGCTGATAGTGAAGGAGTCGAAGGGAAATTTTATGTGTGGAAATACGACGAAATCCATGCTCTTCTTCCGGAGTCAGATGCCCATTTGTTCTGTGATGTGTTTGGAATAGAACGCTCAGGAAACTTCCATGATGAGTCCACAGGTAATCCGCTGGAAGAGAATATTCCGTTCTTACAAATACCGGTCGATGTATATGCCGACACGCATTCACTCGATAGAGACTTGCTCACGAATAAACTTCAGGTAATCCGCACAACACTTTGGAAAGCAAGGCAGAAAAGAGTACGTCCTTTGCTGGATGATAAAATTCTGACCGATTGGAACGGCATGATGATCGCAGCGCTTGCGAAGGCATCGGCAGCGTTTGGTGATTCGCGATATGCCGAGCGGGCTGCCAAAGCATGGGAATTCGTCGAATCGACATTGTTGCACGCGGATGGCAGGGAAGTCCTTCACCGCTATCGCGACGACGAAGCAGCAATCAGGGGTTTGCTTGATGATTATGCAGCACTGGGTTTTGGGGTGTATGAGTTGTATCAGGCTACCGGAAATCGACGGTATCTTGACGCAACAATTATACTTGCCGAACAAGTAAGAGATAAATTCGAAGATGAGCACGGGGGATTTTTCCTCACAGAAATGCAGCATGAAGCCACGCCTTTTACCGGGCAAAAGCAGGTATATGACGGCGCAATTCCTTCCGGCAACTCAATGGCTGTCGTTAATCTTATGAAAGCAGGTACACTCTTGCAGCGGAATGACTTTACTGAGTCTGCCCTCAAGGCAGTGTATGCGTTTGGCAAGCAGATTACCTCATACTCGGCGGGATTTACGTGGATGCTGACAGCTCTTGAATTTTTTACGGGGAAGCGAGCGGAAATAGTTGTCCATGGCTCTCAGCAACTACCGAAGGTACAAGAGCTTGTAGTAATATTACAACAGGCGTTTCTACCTGGATTTGTGCTCATATATGCTGACGATTCCCAAGAAGCTGCCTGGTTTACTACGTCTAAAGCAGATACACTCATTCCGTCGGTACAGATTTGTGAAAATTATCACTGTACGCTGCCGATTACGGCGCCGGAGGATTTGAAACACTACTTGGCGCACGGAACATTAATACTCTGAAGCCGATATGAAATTTGCTCTGCTTATACTGTTTACGTCTCAGTTTTTTGGTATTTATCAGCTTTTTGCGATTGATACGTATCCGGTGACTGTGTTTGATATAGGAATGTTGGTCTTTCTTGCTGTCGCTGCCAAGCGTATCATTTGGGATGGGGAGGTACTCGAGTTTCCCCGTAATTTTGCTGTTTTTTTTCTCTTTGGACTCATCGGTGCAGTGCTCATCTCTGCAATTAATCCTATCATAGATGGTGAGCCGGCTCGACAGCTACAATATTTTAAAACAACGTTTCATTTCTTATATCTCATAGCCCTTGCAGTACTGATGTCAGGGCTGAAGATTACCCCGGATGATTGGAAGCTGCCTATGAAAGTTATACTTATCTCAGCCGTCGGTATTCATCTCTTTGGTATTTATCAGCTTATAGCCAGAGCGTTGGATTTGCCATTCGCGTGGATTAGTATGAATAGCGTTGCAATTGCCGGACGTGGTGGGTATGACATGTCATCGATTAATGAGGGGGATGTCCGTCAAATCAGTCTCAATTACGGGAGTTTTTATCGGGCAACGTCAATTTTTAGCGAACCCTCTGCTCTGGCGGGGTTTTGCACGTTTGTCCTCACTATCCTGATGGTGCCATATCTTCGAAATGTACAACATTTTGTACAATCGAAACGGTTTATTACTATTGTGACGGTGCTAACGATTGTATCACTTTTTCTAACGTTCTCACTTACGGCATTGTCGATGCTATTGGGGTTGGTGGTATATGGTCTTGTAAGTGAACGCTCTAAAAAGAGTATTAAACTCATCAAAATGATAGCCATCATGGTCGTTATCATCATCAGCACTGATCTTATCGTTGAGTCAATGACTGAAATAAGTGTCACGAGTCTCTTTACGCAACGTGTCGGCGGGATACTTAGTAAATATGCCGGTGGAAGGGCAGAGACCACATACGGAGAGTCATTTTTTGATCGTTTGAGTACCATTACCTACGCCATGGACGTTTGGTACGCCTATCCAATGACCGGTATCGGAATGGGAGGATACTACTATTTCAACACGATGGAAGCACATGGGTTTTCAGATTCCGGTGTGTTTTCTTGTCTGGCCGAGACCGGTTTTATCGGCCTCGTCATGTATAGTGGTATGATAACATCCCTGTTTGTAATTCTTCGCTCGTTGACAACACGACGACGTAATTATTCTCTGGATGATGATACGACCATATTATTACATGTATCAATCTATAATGTGATGCTTTTGATGATTGCATCCGTTACCGCAAATACCTTTGTTTCCTCTCAATTTTGGTTGGAAATTGCATTGTTTTATTCCATCGTAGCCATTGCCTGCCGAGAAACCGGGCAACCAATGCTGCGTTGTAAAGTAATGCATATTCCACTTAAAAAACTACTTGCTCCTTCTGTGTCTGTATAACATACTCTCTTACTACTTATGACTGAAATAATCGACGGAAAATCCATTGCTCAGGCACTCCGCAATGATATTAAAATGAAATCGGAACTTCTTTATTCCCAACGTGGTATAAAACCCGGTCTAGCTGTGTTGCTTGTCGGCGAAAATCCTGCTTCACAGGTCTATGTTCGTTCGAAAGAAGCTGCCTGCCTCGAAGCAGGCTTCCATTCCGTCGTGATGCGGGTCCCGAGCACGACAACGGAAGCAGAGGTCATGGCGGTGATAGAAGCGTGGAACAATGACCCTGCCATTCACGGAATTCTGGTGCAGCTTCCGATGCCGAAACATATCAACGAACAGCGAGTATTATTCTCAATTTCCCCGTATAAAGATGTCGATGGTCTCCATCCGGAAAATGTCGGCAGATTATGCCTCGGCCTTCCGGGATTCGTTCCCTGTACGCCGGCCGGGATTATGGAATTATTTAAAATCTCCAATATTTCCCTCGCCGGAAAACATGTCGTCGTCGTCGGACGCAGCAATCTCGTCGGGAAGCCGATTACGAATCTATTATATCAGAAAACGCCGTATGCCAATGCCGTAGTGACAATATGCCATACAGGCACAGACGATATCCGCAAATTCACACGGCAGGCAGATGTACTGGTGGCGGCAATAGGAGTACCCAATCGTATCACAGCCGACGATGTGAAAGATGGTGTCATTGTCATTGATGTCGGTATTAACAAAATTGCAGACCCCACCACGAAGTCCGGCTCGCGGCTTGTCGGTGATGTCGATTATGCATCCGTGTTTCCGAAATCACAAGCAATTACACCCGTACCGAAAGGCGTAGGACCAATGACAATCGCCATGCTGCTGGATAATACATACCGTTCGGCAGCAGGTGAGATTTTTGTGTAATTGATACAAACGGTTGCAGCAGAGGCGCCGAATAGCTAAAGTAAAGCAACCTGTGCTACCGTAACAGTTTTCTCATCTTTTTGTACTCTATAAAATGACGTTATATTCTCAAAAAATTCCCCTGCGAATGAAACTCTTCGTGTGTGCTCTGCCGCTGTTGATGTCGATCGATAGTACCGCTCAGCAGGTACCATTACAACAACCAATAACCTCGCTTCTGTCTCGATGCAGTATTCCGTTCCCCGAATCTATCGAAGCCGTTCGTGGAGGCATCACCCTCAAGCGCGATACTTCAGGGTATATTTACCAATCTCTAGAGTCAGCCGAATCGTCATTGACAATCCTGAAACTCAAGCTCGCCCCGCCTGTCATTCCGACGCCTCCACCTGCGCCCTCGGCGTCAACAGAGGCGAAAGAGACATCTGCCCCGGCTGCCGAGAAGAAAAAAGGTCCGAGACTCGAGGAAGTGCTCCGCGACCCTGAACATAGAAAAAAAATGAGCGAACTGAAAGCCGAAGAAAAAAGTGAATACCTCCGATCGCTCAATATCAACACCGACGCTGAACCACGGGAAGCCCCAAAATCTCCGGCTCCGGGCCAAAAACTCACCAAGGAGGAAGAAGCTGCCGTCGGACGTATCAAAACACTCCGTACCTGCGCTAGCGAGCATGCAAGCTGTGACGTAGCCAAGGCACTCGAGTCGAATTGCTCGCGTATCGACACTGCGAGGGTTGCCATCGACAAAACGCACGAAAAAATTAACACTGAAATGATCGCTGCATTACGCAAAGCACATCAGGAATCGGCTTCAAACAAATCAACGTACGAGAAAAAAGCTCGTGAAATTATCCGTGACTTCACCACAAGACATGAAAAAGCATACACGGAGGAATTGTCCGGCTTCTCGAAAAAAACTTCCGCCACACTCGAAAAATTACAAACAAGTATCATCGGCGTTCAAGCCGATATTGACCTGCTCAAGTATGGCGCTTCATCCTTGGAAGCAAGCGTTGAAATAGCTTCAATTCAGGGAGTTACCCTTCTGTGGTGTGAGAAAATTCTCACTGCCGAAGCAGCTGTTCTCCGGAAAAGTATTGATAATCTGACCCTACTCTCACGTGCCCAATTCCATCCCGATATCCTCTACAGACTGCTGGAATAATGCATGTACAACCCGACAATAAAATCCATATATCGATGGTATAATGTTCAATAATGACAGAGCTACGCTATGGCACCTTCTAAATACACATCCGAGCAGATGGAACAAATTCTCAAAAATGCCATCAAAAAGCAAGGAACAAAAGGGAATATCTCGCATGATGATTTGGTCTCGACGGCCAGAGAACTCGGCATAAACGAGCATGACCTCGAAGAAGCAATTCGTGATTATATCGAAGGAATTTCTCCGCTTGAAGAGGCGAAAAATGAATGGCGGCTAAATAAAAAACGTAAATTTTACAGCCATTTACGTACGTATCTGGTGGTCAACGCATTCTTCGTGGCCGTCTCGCTGATGACGGGAGGAAATTGGTTCATATGGCCAATGCTCGGCTGGGGACTCGGGCTAGCGCTCGATGCACTCGGTACATTTATGCCAAGCGATGAAGATTTGGAGCGAGGAGCCAAAAAAATTCTCAAACGCAGAAATATTACTACTGCTTTCGACACCCTCAAGACTCTCGGCAATGTAAAAGGGAAAGTAGGTACAAAGGATTTAAAAATCGATATTTCTTCCGGTAAAATTATTATTGAGCATGGTGATAAACGCATTGAGTTTGGCGGGAAAGCTTGATGGATGAGCGTCGCTGAAGTTCTATAATATAATATCATTACGGGGAACAGCATTCATCCTGCTGTTTCGTAATTCCCATACCATTGCTATGACTACTCCCACCCATACGAGAGATTCCACCACGAATTGCTCAGCTTCCGGAGTGACGGCGTAAAGAGCGTACGAAAGCATCATCGCCTGAGCTCCATAGGCGAGCCAGCGCCAGCCGACGACGGCGTTTAAAAACAGCAACGGCACACAATACCAGGGATGTACTTTCGGGGAAATGAGTGTCGCAGCTGAGAAAATAGCCAGCAATTGCATGCTTCCGGCGCGGAAAGATACCGGTTTCATCATCAGTCCAATCATCACAATCCCGGACAACCGTAGCACTGATATCACCGATGGCGCGACAAGCCACCAGTTCGGTACCTGTAACAGCTCGAGTATGCCGCGAATGAGCTGAAGAAGTGGACTGTTGAACTGCGTTTGATTATAAAACTGAAGAATTTCCAAAAAATTATGAAGAGCGCGGCTATCGTAAAAAAACACCGCAGCCAGTGCAACCGATAGAGTACCAAAGGAGATACATAGAATTACTTTTTGTAGTACCGATATCCGTAGTCGCAGTAAAGGCAGCAGCATCACAGCCGGTATGAGCTTGATCATCGTCATTGCAGCAAGGAGCGCGCCTGTCAGAGACTCCCGCCGCAGCGATGGACTATTCCACAGCCGAGCCATGAGATAGATTAATCCACCCAACGGAGCGAGCACGAGACCATCGTTATGCGCCTGCCCCATAATTTCTACAACCGGAAGCGGAAGAAGGAGATAGAATGCCGGAGAGAAAAACGGCACATGCTTTCGTGCCTTCAGCAGGAGCCAGAATCCAAGCGCTTCTGCGAGCAAAAGCACCACTTTCCATCCCATCAATGCACTCTGCCAGGAAGAAGAGACAAGCCCTCCGAGCCAGGCTCCCAATGCAATACCCATCTCCGCAAGGGGCGGATAAATAGCCGGATGCGCCTTGTAGGCCAGCAGGTCATAGAGCGGAGAGCGTAAATACGCCACGTCCGGTGCATTGGCAGGATAGACATAACAGTTCCACCCGTTAAGCGTGAGAGTGCCTTGCCATAAATACCCAAACACATCATCCGAGAGCCAGGGAAGCATCGGGAAAATAAGGAGTCGGGAACTCAAAAATACTGCCCAGGCCAGAATAGGACGCGCGGCAATCGCTGTAGATGCACATCGCAAGGCAATAATCCCGATACCGGTATGGATCGTAAACAGAGCAAGGAAATAATGCGTATTAGTGGCATTCCGTACGGGAGGAAGGAGCACATAACCCACGAAAAGCAAGCAATAGACAGCAAGAAGCAAATGCCGGTGAGCAGGTTGGAGAGAGGATTGATTATACATTCCGGGGATTATATTTCCTAATAGTGATAGTTACTTGGTAACTCTACCGGTAACAGGTCCATTCTCTAAATTCAGGACGCCCCGCGGGCAGACCGACGAGCAGACACCACAGCCGACACAGGATGCTCGTACAATATTCTCACCACGCTGCGCATACGCCCGTACATCTATTCCCATTTCACAATACGTAGAACAATTACCGCAGGAAATACACTGACTGCCATTGGTTGTAATGCGAAAACGGGAGAAGTATTTTTGAAAAATTCCGAGAATTGCTGCTTGAGGACAGCCGAAGCGACACCAAACCCTCGAACCCATCAGCGGATAAAATCCTACTCCGATCACACCCGAAAATGCTGCTCCGATCAAAAACCCGTACCACTGTGAGAAATACATCGACATCCTACCGAGAAGCGCACCGCCATAATATGAATTCGCCCATAATAATCCTGTGGTGAGCGTTACAAACAGCAGAACAGAATGCACCATCCAACGTTCTATCTTCCATGCTTTAAGTGATTTATCGGAATTCTGCCGGTATGGGTCGCCCATGGTTTCGGCGAGTCCGCCACAGCCGCAGACATACGAACAGTACCAGCGCTTTCCGAAAAAATACGTGAGGACCGGCACGCCGATAATAGACATTATGATACCCCAGATCACCATGAAATGCGATAACGCTCCGGGCTGCGACCATAGCCATTGGAGGTCACCGGGAAAAAGAACACCGGTTTTTAATGGCCAAAAATAAGAGAAATAATACTCCGGCTGCTGAAATGCTTCCAACATATGCGGTATCAGATACGAAAACACAAGCTGAAAAAACATCACCGAAAGAGTTCGCACTATTTGATATCTGCTGTGTCTGTATTTAAAGAGCATTTTCATGCCCATGACCAGAATGGTGAGCGTGTACATGGTGCCGTAGAGGAACCATTGGTTAGCGGGCTTACCGGTGAGCATAGTGCTCAATACATCCGTTGATTGAATAAGCCCTTTTAAATATTCAGGATACCAGTAGAGGAGTATATAGAACCCCGTGAGAAACACCGCTGTCGCCCATGCTACTGCGCCACGATTGGACGCTGAGCTGAACATCACTCCATTATTTTTAATTCCCGGCAGACCGTTGCTGCGGTCGGGAAGAATAAAAAGAATCCCTCCAAGAGTAGCCATACCAAGGCTACCGAGGCAGTACAGGAGTACATGATGCTCAAATGCACCTGTAGCTCCCGCAAGGAATATCAGCATGCCGAGAGCAACGACCGCACCGCCGATTTTTTTGAGAATCGATTCCCGGGGATGCGATGGCTGCGGGATTTCTATTTGTATCAGGTTCATGGAGATACGTCGTAGTTCAAATGAATCAAATGTTGTGGATTATTTGCTGTAAGCGGTCGTTATCTTCGGCCGCATGCTCCATTGGCGTCGTTATCATGAGGATGAGACCGAACGCAGAAATTGCTTGAACCCAAAGAACGAACGCTGTTTTTTGAGATGAATTTCTCGCCCTGTTTGCTGCCGGTATGCTGCAAGGAGTGCCGGCTCGAATCGCTCGAAGAACTCGGGGTCAAAATTGGCCTGTTCGATGTGCTCAAGGACATAATCGATACTGCGCTTTTGGGCAATCCATTCCTCACACACGGCATGCCGATACCGAATGCCAAGCAGGTTGAATCCGATAACATGTTCTGATGTATAGACAATACGTATCGAACGCCGGTGGTCCGGATGCTCGTAGAAGAGGGACTGTTCGCCCGGCACATGAGCATTGACCTGTCCATAGGTCTGATACTCTATATCGAAGAATTTGGCTGAATTAAAGAAAATACCCCGCTCATACCGTGTACGTTCACCGCAGATAGTGCGTGCGACGGTTTCTCCGTGCATTTCGGCGGTGTACCAGAGCTGTTCGACTCTGCCTGCACTGCTGCCGGTATCAAGAATTTCTGCGCAATCACCGATCGCATAGACATCAGGCAGGGAGGTCTCGAACCATTCATTGACACAAATTCCCCGGTTCGTAGGAATTGAGGATGCCGTAGCCAGTCCGATGTTCGGCCGTACACCTATCGTCAGCGCTACAAATTCGGCCGGTATCACATCGCTTTTATTTGTCCGTACACTTTGGACATGTCGGTTGTCATCCGTTTGAATGTCCTGTAGTTCTGTCTCTAAGCGCAAGTCTATACCCTGATGTCGGATATGTCGGTTGATCATCAGCGATTCTTCCGGTGGAAGGACCGAATTCCAATAAGAGGATTCTCGCACTACCATTGTCACGGGAATATGCCGGGAGTGGAGCATTTCCGCTACTTCAATGCCGATGAGTCCACCGCCAATGACCACGCCCCGGGAAATGCCGCGGGTAGCCGTTTCCATGTGTTCAAGATCCTGCTTGGAATACAATCCCTGCACGCCGATGATGTCCGGGCTGATACGGTCTGTTGTATTGGGAACGGAACCGGTCGCAAGGATAAGGACGTCATACGAAAGGGGAGTACCGGACTTCAGGTGCACCTGTTTGTGCGTCGTATCGATACGTTCAGCATAATCATGTACGAGTTCAATTCGGTTTTTTGCCCAGAACCAATCTTCATAGGGCTTGGTATGTTCGAATTTTAAATGCCCCATATACACATACATGAGCGCCGGGCGGGAGAAGAAATGCGGAGTTTCCGAGGAGACAATAGTGATACGGTCATTACTGCGCTTGCGGATATGCCGTGCAGCTGTTATTCCGGCGATACCATTGCCAATAAGTACTATATGACGCATGCGATTGGGAGAAGTAGAAGAGTAGAACTGTAATTACCATCGAGAAGTACTGACAGCGGATCGACTGAACGGGATTTCCGTTTTGGTGCCCGGGGAGAGGCAGCCGTTACGAGCCGGTATGCCTCTTTGATACATGGCACTTACTTACAGAACGGCTTGACAACTACGGGCTGAGGAACCGTCTTTGTCGCATTGACTTTCCAGTCATACTCCATGAATTCAATCGTAATATCTGCTTTGTTTTTCTTGATAAAGTCGGCATCTTCGGGGCTGGCATAGAGCGCAATAATATCGACAAGTTTCTTGCCGCCCATTTCAAAATCGCGCTTATACCAATTAAATATCTGCGAGATACGGAGAGTCTTGCCGGCGCGGTCAAGCTGCGCACCTTTGGGCGAACGGATAAAATCGCGGGCGTTTTGCTCGAGCTGCTGCCGCACCGTCGCTCCACAATATGCCTTAGAGGGCAGATTTGGACAGTCGTTGGCTGCACAGACCAGACCGAAATGAACCAAATAAGTGTTAAATAATGGCCTTATCATGTCATTTTCTATCTGATTCAGCGTGAGTGTCATGCCTGCTACTTCGAATTTATCGAAGTCAAAAAAGCCGACTTTTTGTTTTGGTGAGGACAATTCACCATAATTTTTCACGCTGTGAATGACAAATGCATTGTAGGCATTGAGCCAAAAAGCAAGCTGGTCATTTTTCGTAAATTCATCAGGATGAATGGAATACAAGCTGTAGATAAATTCTTCAAACATCATATTCCGGAAGCCGTTATAATATACTTTCCCGCCGGCGACATTTTTCTGCAGCAAAGAATCATACGCCACATAGTTAATAATCTGAGCCCGCATGCATCCGTATGAGGCAAGAAGTGCTGTCATGACAACGACAAGATACTGTACTATCGGTCTTTTCATTGGAATTCTACTTTGATTGATGGATAATTGGAGCTGAGTCCGTAACGTCGTCCATAGACGCTGTATGGCTCATACTTGCCTTGATGACAGAAAGTTCCCTCGTGCTCACTCGCGCAGCAGAGCGCCCGTCGATTTCTCAACAGCGCCGATAATCGAGGTCATCGCAGTCTGTATATCCTGCTCGACGAGCGTTCGTTCCGGCGATTGAAAGGTCAGTGAATATGCAAGCGACTTCTTGCCTTCACCGAGTGCTTTGCCTTCGAACACGTCGAAGACCGAAATATTCTTCAATAATGGACCTGCCGATTGTTGAATTGCCTTTACCAGTGCATCCGAAGCTACATCCGCCGACGTCACAAATGCTACATCGCGCTTGACTTCCGGGAAATGAGGTACGGGCCGATACGAGCTCTTGACCGGCTGAACAGCATAGAGCGCCGAAAGATTCCATTCTGCTGCGAAGACTTCTGTCGTCATGCCGTACGCCGATCGGTACGAAGGAGAAATCTCACCGAATGTACCGAGAAGGGCACCATTTTTAGCAACGATTTCGACAGCATTGGCGGTAAATATACTGCTTTCGGCTTTAGGAGTCCGATATTTAATTCCCACAATATGCAGCTCAGCACATAAATCTTCGATGATTCCTTTCAAATCGTAGAAATCGACCGCACGTTCTTTTGCGCTCCAATGCTTGTGCATATCGTTCCCTGCAATGGCTATACAAAGATGCTCACGCTCTTCGATACCCGGAATAAAGGTCTTCGCCCAAGGAGCATGGTGGAAGGTCTTGCCAATATCAAATAGACGGAGCATTGTTTGTCCGTTCCGCAGATTCCGCTCGAGGGTCTTCATCATCGCCGGCAGCATACTCGGCCGCAGAACCGAGAACTCCTCACCGAGTGGATTGGCGAGTTCGATCGGATTCTCCGTAAACACCGCAGCGCCGGCTTTATCCAAAAATGAATAGGTTAGAATTTCATTAAAACCTTGTTGAGTAAAGAAATTGCGAATAATATCCCGCACTCCCGGCTTCAAAAATTTCGGTGCAATTGCCACACCGGACGGAAATTTCGAAGATAAATCGGGGTCGATATTATCATAATTAATCATCCGCGCTACTTCTTCAATGAGGTCAATTTCCTCGGAAATATCCACGCGGTAGCTTGGCGCGATAAGCGATACGGCTTCGTCTGTTGTCGCCGTAATCACGCATCCAATCCGCTCGAGGAGGGAAGTCATCGTGCTGTTTTCGATGTGAATTCCAATAATAGATCTCGCCCGGTCGAATCGCATCGAACACTTTTTTTCAGCTTGCCGAGTGGGATAGACATCGGTCATACCATTGTCTATGGTGCCGCCGGTCAGCTCGGCGATGAGCGTTGCTGCGCGGTCAAGCGCGTAGAGCAGATTATCGATATCGACGCCACGTTCGAACCTGTACGACGCATCGCTCGATATTCCTAATTTCTTGCCGGTACGGCGGATAGACGAAGGATTAAAATATGCAGATTCGATAAAAACGGTGGTCGTCTGATCGGTGATTTCACTATTTTCACCGCCCATTACTCCGGCAATTGCTACCGGTCGCACTGCATCGCAGATCATGAGCATTTCGCCGTCAAGCATGCGTTCTTTGCTGTCGAGTGTTGTGAATTTCTCACCGTCACGGGCAGTCTTGACAATAATATGACGATCGGTAATCGTATCGGCATCAAAGGCATGAAGCGGTTGACCGCATTCCATGAGCACGAGATTGGTCACATCGACGACTGCATTACGGGGACGTAGCCCGAGAGATGTCAGGCGGTTCTTGAGCCAGTCAGGTGATTCCTGTACGCGTACATTCCGAACGATGCGGGCGGCGTAGCGTGGACATTTTGCGGGGTCTTCGATGGTAATTTGAAAGGAGGAAAGTGGCTCGTTACGGGGGAGTTGCACGGGGGGCATACGTACCGATGTCGCATCAAGCGCAGCGATTTCACGGGCGATACCGAGATGCGAAAGGCAGTCGGCGCGATTCGGTGTGATGCCGATTTCATAGATAATGTCATTGACGCCCAGATAATCGGCAAGTGGCATGCCGAGCGGCGTACCTTCCGGCAGTACCCAAATTCCGCCATCATCTTCACCTACGCCGAGCTCGGCGCGGCTGCAAATCATACCATTCGACTCGACGCCGCGGATTTTCCTGAGTGCAATTTCGAATCCTGCCGAAGGGACGATCGCGCCTTGGGTAGCGACGACGACAGTTTGTCCTGCAGCTACATTCGGAGCGCCACAGACAATAGTTTGCTCGCCTTCACCGAGCGTAACGGTGCAGACGGAGAGTTTGTCGGCGTTGGGATGTTTTTCACGGGTAAGCACTTTACCAATAAAGAATCCACGGAATTTTCTACCTTCATCTTCCATTGCCTCGACTTCGATGCCGAGCATGGTGAGAGCGTCCGAGAGTTCATCCGGGGTGTGGGTGAAATTCACAAATTCTTTAAGCCAATTATTCGAAATTTTCATAGGTTAATTCTGAGGATGATGTTGATAGGGAAGCGCGTTGATTCCCATGAAGAACAGATTTTTACACAAAAATACCAATTCCTTGAGGAACAAAAAAGTTGGAGGGAATATATGCTGGCTTTGATACATATTGTTCAGCAAAAATACAAAGGGCTTTCTCCGAATAGAAGAAAGCCCTTGAATGAAAATCTACACTCGAATCTTACCGAACTACCGTAATTTTCTGTGTGGTGATTTTGCTGCCGCCTTGTGTAATAACTTGTAAGAAATACATACCATTGGGGAGATTGGAGGTATTGATACCAAATTGATAGACACCTTCCGATTGGAATTCATTATTCACAAAATTCTCAGCCACGGTACCGATAGCGTTCGATAAACGTACAGACACTTTACTTGAAGATGAAAGCGCATACCGTACGGTCGCGTAGTCAGCTGCAGGATTCGGCAATACTTCGACAGCAACTCCTGAAATCTGTGCATCTTCTTCTACACCAACTACTTCCTGTGCTTTGTAATCTGTGTTAATCGGGTCGTAATTTGACCATGGTAAGTCCCAGCGTTGTAATCCAAATGCACCGCGATATGCTACTTTCTCGAAGTAATCATCGTCGATACCGACGACCGTACCTGTTTTGGTAAAGGTAGCACCCGTGAGTACAGGCGAACCTGTTTTGGGCTGCGGGTTGAAGGTAGTTTCGACGAACGGATTTTCAAGCTGTGCATCATTCGGCGTTGCTTTGTCAAGAATATTTCCATATTCCGGCTTGGCAAGCCAATTCGCATCAAAGCCCGTCGGAGGAGTGCCGCCGGCAAGATTAACCCATGTAGTTTTTACACCGAACCATGCGCAGTTTTTGACGAGCATAGAGTCAGCTTTCATCGCATTCATCGTGCCGACTGATGAAATTTCAATACCGCGTCCCCAGCCGAGGAAGATGGAATTGACGATACTTTCGCGTGAGTTTCTGCGGATTTGTGCGCCGGCGCCGAACCGAGAGTTGGGAACCGTAGCAGTATCGGCAAGTGGACCGACAAGTGTCATGTTGCTAAAGACTGCCGATGTGTAGGGTTGGTTATTCGAACCGCTCGCATCATTATCCGATTCAAATGCCTGACTTGTCGATTGGTCAGCACGATTTTTATAGCGTTGACCGACACCGAATTGAATTTTACCGCTAAAGCCGTTATCTGTATCAAAATCATCATCGAGCGCGCCATTGACGATGATATGTTTTGCGTTCACCGTTCCGCCGAACCATTCAAAACCATCATCATTAGCGTAGCTGGATTGGACATAATCGATCGTCGTACCACGACCTACACCGCCAAGAGTGATACCGTTTAATTCTTGGTTCGGCTGAAGGGCAATTCCACCGAACTCTACACGTACATATTTGAGTGTACCGGAGTTATCATCATCATCCGTCCCGCCGTAATACCACTTTGTTTTGTCATTTGCATCGAATCCGCCTTCCATAATTGCTTCGCCGCCCGGATTGTTAATCCGCGCTTTGCCGAGGATGATGAGTCCGCCCCAGTCACCGGCTGCACGTTGACCCGGAGGTGCGCTGCTGGTGAAGATAATCGGGAGATTCGGGGTACCGACTGCGTTAATTTTAGCGCCGCGATTGATAATAAGCGCCGAGTTTACACCGACTTCATCACCTAGAACAATGGTACCTGGCTGGAGAGTAATGACACCGCCTGAGAGAACATGAACATATCCCTTAAGTCCATAAATTTTTGTATTTGAAAGAGTTACTGCCGTTGTAATCGGGTCTTTCAGTATCGAGTCAATTTTTGACACCGTTGGCTTGACAATTTCAAACGGATTGGCTGACACGCTTTGTTGGGTGGTATCACTGTTTTGCACCATACGGATATAGCCGGTAGTGGTCGCAGTCGAGGGTACTCTGAATCCACCAATAAATAAACCGCGGCGAACCGTACCGCTGGCATTACTGTCAATTACATTTCCGGCGCCGGGAAGTACTGTCCATGGTCCGGTCGGCGATGTACCGAATTCAAAACGAAAACGTTGGCGGAAGTTACCGGTCGTATCATACGAGATATCATATGAGTTACCGGCGCGGTATTTTTCACCGGCAGCTTTACCGGGGGAGAGGAGTTTGACAATTCTCGATACACCTGCAGTGATAGTAAACGGTGCGTCACTTACGTCGGCGACATTGTCATTCGTTGTGCCGTCAGGATTGAGCATCACCATGCGAATATATGCTGTTGCGGTGGGAGTATTGGGCACACTGAAGCCGCCTTTAACAATACCGCGCGCTGAGGCGTCGGTGACGTTGCTGATGATATCTGTCCATGGTCCGCTCGGAGTCAACCCAAATTGAAATTTGAATTTCATGCCGTAGGTGTTGCTGGTGTCGTATTTTATATCTTGAAGAGAATTACCTGTAACTGTTTCACCACCATTAGGATAGGTGATTTTTAAGCTCCCGTTCATCGACGTTGGTCCGCCTGCTACATAGACCGTATTGATTGGGTCATAATTCGCCCATGGCATATCCCAGCGCGTGGTACCGAAAGCACCAATGTAATTTACTTTATCAAAATATGGATCATCGACGGCTACTGTTCCTGCGGTGCGTACGAAGGATGCACCATTTAAAAGCGGGGAGCCGGCTTTTGGTAAGGCACTGAATTTAGTATCGCTGAACGGATTCTCGAGCATTGCGCCATCAGGAGAGGAAGCGTCGAGGAAATTTTGGAACGTCGAGCCTTTAATCCAATCTGCAGTCATCGGGCCGGGCGGTGTGCCACCTGCAAGGTTGAGCCAGGTAGTTTTGACGCCATACCACGAACAGTTACGAATCACCAGAGAGTCATTGAACGCTGCTCCCATCGTGCTTGATTGGGCGATTTCGATACCGCGAGGCCAGCCGAGGAAGACAGAGTTAATGATTGATTCTCTGGAATTTCGGCGGATTTGGGCTGCTGCACCAAAACGTGAATTCGGTGTATTGGCTATCGTTGAAAGGGGACCAATGGAGGTTACATTCGAGAAAATCGCCGAAGTATATGGTTGATTGCCGGTAGCACTCGCATCATTATCAGACTCAAAAGACTGACTCGTCGATTGATCGGCACGGGTTGCATAGCGCTGTGCCACGGCAAATTGCACACGACCGCTGAAGCCATTATCGGTATCAAAATCATCATCTAATGCACCGTTTGAAATGATATACTTTGCATCGACGGATCCGCCGAACCATTCAAAACCGTCATCATTGGCATAGCTGCTCTGTACGTGGTCCATGGTCGTTCCACGTCCGACAGCGCCTAACGTGATGCCATTTAATTCCTGATTCGGTTGGAGGGCAATTCCACCAAATTCCACTCGTACATAGCGCAGAATTCCGGAATTGTCATTCGGGTCGGTACCGCCATAATACCAGCGCGTTTTGTCATTGATATCAAATCCACCCTCCATAATTGCTTCACTGCCCGGATTATTACATGGCGCTTTGCCCAAGATAATTAATCCACCCCAATCACCGGCTGCACGCTGACCGGCAGGAGCGATACTTGTCATGACGATAGGTGCGTCCGGACGTCCGTTGGCCATGATCTTAGCACCGCGATTGATAATTAATGCTGAATTGACACCGACCGAATCACCGAAGATAATGGTACCGGGTTCGATCGTAAGCGTTGCACCCGCAAGCACATGTACATAACTGCGTAACCCGTAGATTTTATTGCGGCTGAGCGTGAGGTTGCCGGTAATCGAACCTGATAACAGCGAATCGACTTTCGTGACCGGTGGCTGAGTAATGGTGATAGGATTTTTACAAATACTGGTAACATTCAGATTTAATGTTAAGTCGGAATTTAACAGTACCATGCGGATATAACCGGTGGAAGTGACCACTGCAGGAGCACGGAAGCCGCCGATGAATTGTCCGCGTCTAATCTGGCTCGATACCGTACTGTCGAGAATATTCGACGCTCCGAGCATGGTGGTCCAAGGACCATTCGGCGAAGTCGCGAATTGAAAACAAAAACGGCTGCGGTAGGTGGTAGAGTCTGACTTATAGGTGATGTCATATCCGACACCGGCACGATAGGTCTCCCCGGGATTAGCTCCCGGAGTAAGTAATGTGATACTCGTTGGCTGAGCTGAAACGCTGAGCGCAGCAATGACGAGCACAGCAAGAGATAGAAGCGCATTTCTCATAAAGAAATCCCCTGGATAAATTAATAATAATAGCCGAAGTTAGAGAGAGACAAGGAGAGAAGGACAACGATAACTTACTTGAATTTAAAACTGATACCGAGATTGTAGGTAGCACCGCGGAGCGATGTACTGCTCGTGATGCCATCGGTGGTACGGGTGTATTTTTCATTGAGAATATCGCGGGCGGCGAATTTAATTTCAAATGCATCGGCGATCGGCTGTATGATAGAAAAATCAACAACATTACGCGGCTCCTCATAGACATGCGGGTCTTTGAGGAAGCCGACGGCACCAACCTGAACGATGCGTCTGCCGAAGCGATTATAGGCAAGATTAATAGCCGTTTTGTATTCCGGCTCCACAAAGAACACACCCACATTAAGGGTATAGGGTGATTGTCCCCACATTGCGCGGGTGTCTTGCAGCTTGCCGTACATGACGGTGATTTCTGAGCGGATGAGAGCATAATTAATACTCATCAGGAAGTTCGAACCGAAGCTGCCCAAAAAGCCCAGACTTTTGCGTGCTTCGAGTTCGATACCATAGTTGTGCGCGTATCCATCGCCGATTATAGCACCGGTCGAGTCACGGCTTTCACCGTTTGAGAAGGATTTTACCCATTCGCTTGCGGTAGGTTGAATTGACTCTTCGATAGGATTTTTAAAGGACTTATAGAATGCTCCGATGGAAAGTACTTCACCGGGATTGGGGAAGGTCTCGAGACGGAGGTCGTAGTTCTGAATCAATGTACGCTTGAGCTGCGGATTACCGGTGACGGTAAATAAGCTCCGGAAATCATAAAATGCAAATGGTGCAATTTCACGGAACGTAGGACGGGTGAGCGTCTGACTCGCCGAGAGGCGTATGTTTGTCGATGCACTCGCTTTATAGAGCATGTTGATCGATGGAAGGATATCAAACGTACTGTAATTGACATTGATCGTATCACCGGCAAGACCAAAACTATTGAGACGCAATACATTATCTTCGGCGCGGATACCGCCGATGAACCGGAAGCTCTCACCACCAAGATCAAATGGCATATCGAGCATGGCATATCCTGCTACCAGCGATTCGGTGCCGTCATAGGAGTCACTTTTTTTGGAATCTTCCGAAATCCCAAGCTGTCCGACACGGAAATTTTCATCAGTCAGGAGTTTATCCGGCGCCAGCGTAAAATCGACGCTGTCAGCATAGCCGTTTTGCTGATTAATGGTAAACGAACGTGCGCTGAATGTCCGGGTTCTGTAATCAGTTGAACCACCGACTTTAAGCTTCATTTCATTCCCCAGCGGTACCATCACATTACCGGCACCATTGACAATTTTATCATGTAGATTCGAGAAAAAGCGTCCGGCGAGTGTGCCGTCTCCTTGTGGAGTCTGAGAGATATCAGCCATGAAAGGGAGCGTTGTGTCCGTACTTTGACGCGAATACCGCAGACGGCGGAAGTCGGGCTCGTCACGTTCGGACGTCGAGAGACCCATACGCCAGTCGAAGAGCATGTTTTCCCAGGGAAGGGTGTGTTCGCCGCTGATCGAACCGGAATACAACGATTTTTCAACAAACTGATACGTATAAAATTTAGTATCAATTCCTTGAGGAATATCTTTGCCCGTGGAGAGAATTGCCTCATCATCGCTCGATTTGTTAAAGAGATTCTTGATGCTAATCGAGCTCGATGTACCGAGTTTGTAGGCAAGATTAAGTAGTCCGCCGACATTGACCGAGCGGGTCGAGACATCTGGTGCCTGAATTTGACGATGGCGATCCAGATCGGACGTGCCTGCCTGTACAGGAGATTCGGTGCCGACGGATCGAGCGTAGGAATTGCCGTAGGTGAGTGAACCGATCACGCCGAGGTCATTGTCGGCGACCGTGAAAATATTACTGTACGAGAGTCCGAAACCGGTATTCGGCATTGCTGAGATGGTCTGTTCTTTCCAATTGCTGCTCTTGAGACTGCGGGCGAAGTTTTGAAGCTTCATCTGAGCTGCTACCTGCGTTTCGGGGTCGTTGAAGTTCTTGGCAGAACGAAGCAACTGATTCATTTCATCACGACTTGCCGGTGCATTTGCCGGGAGCGCGCGAGTGCCGTCGTCGGTAGCGAGCCAATCGGTCGAGCTATAGGGCGAGGAATGAAAAGCTTGATCTTTAAAGGTAACATTAGAATTCATGGATGAAGAGGTGCTTGCTTTGAGGGAGAAGCCATTCGGGAAGTCCACGGTAGTTAATTGCACGAGTCCACCGGCAAAATTACCCGGTAAGTCTGGTGTAAATGACTTCGTAACATTAGCACTTTGGAGGAATTCGGCCGGAAACATATCAAAAGCAAATGATTTTTTGTCCGGTTCGGTCGTTGCCAGCGAGGCACCATTAAGCACCGTAGAGTTGTAGCGGTCGCTTACACCGCGAACATAGACGAATTTATCACCGACGAGCGTGATCCCGGACACTCTTTTAAGTGCTTGACCTGCATCGGCATCCGGAAGTTTTGCGATTTCTTCTTCACTTACGCCGTCGCTGACTTGCGCTGCATTTTTCCGTTGATTGAGCACTGCTGCCTGATTATCGTTTATACGGCGAGATTCGACGACCACTTCCTGTGTTTTTTTGACATCAGCCATGAGTACGATGTTCCCCGTAGCAGCTTCACCGGTGGCAGTAACGACGATATTATCCACTGTTTTGGACTTCATTCCCACGTAACTGATGCGGATGGAATACGTGCCGACGGGCACACTTTTGATGGTGAATTTCCCCTTGACATCCGAGTACGCACCTTTTTTCGTTCCGACGACGAGCACTGATGCCCCGCGAAGAGGTTCGTTTGCTCCACCATCGATTACTTTTCCCGTAATAGTACCTGTAGCAGGGGTTTGCGCAGGGAGGGCAACCGATGTAAAAAGAAAGCACACGACAAAAAACAGGAGAGTGGTAGTACGACGTTTCATGGATTAGTACGGCAAATGAGACAAATTGTATATCCAAAATTACCGCCACAACATTACGTGAATGTTACGACTGCATTACCAATTCGAAACATGATTTGAAATTGCTCTCTCTACTCTATTGCTTGGTAGGGGGAAGCGTTCGGAGGAGTATTGAAAATTAATATGGAGAAGATTTGCAGGCGGAATGGTATTTTGCAGTTTTCGTGGCTTACATCATGGTGTGTGGAGAGAGTTACGCGGAAGTTGGCAGTGGAAGTCAATTCCGCAGCACTGATAGTCGGCTACTGAGCCGCTGCGTATGCTTTAGGAGTAAATTAATAGAATTATGAATGATTTAGAACGCTATTTCCGTCAGAATGACAAGCGCTTAATTAGTAAATGGGTGCACTATTTTGACATTTATGAGCGGCATTTTTCGAGATTTCGCCACAAAGAGATTACCATTCTGGAGACTGGCGTCTATCAGGGTGGCAGTCTGCAAATGTGGAAGGAAAATTTGGGCGATAAGGCAAAAATTTATGGTATTGATATTAAGACGCAGTGTAAGCAGCTTGATGAGGAGAATATTACGATTCACATAGGTTCGCAGTCTGATCGAATTTTTCTCCACGATGTAAAAAAAAACCTCCCTGCGGTAGATATAGTAATTGCTGACGGCGGCCACAAGATGCAGCAGCAGATTGTCAGCTACGAGGAATTATTCAGCCAGGTGGCAGGTGGCGGTGTGTATCATTGTGAGGACCTGCACACTTCATACAGGCGCAAAGATGGAGGCGGGCACAAGCGCGACGGAACGTTTATCGAGTACAGCAAGAATTTCATCGGCGAGCTCAACGCCTGTCACTCAGAGCAGAAGCGATTGCAGGTCAATGACGTCACCACTTCGATCGATTCGATTCATTACGATGACAATATGCTTGTCATTGAAAAAAAGAAACGGGGAAAGCCCTTCACCGAAAAAACCGGCTTACCCAGCTTTCCGGATAGTCTTCCACACCGAACGCCAGTAAAGCGAGCGGCTACTAAATTATCCCGAAATTGTATCAACGTCATCAACCGCTGCGTGCGCTTTTTCAGAATTCGCAGTTTTATTTGGAAGTAATTGTTCACATTTTTCAAGCTTATGAAAAGCATATCTGTCGTAATACCAAATTACAATGGCAAAGATCTCCTGAAGCGAAATCTGCCGCATGTGTATCGTGCGCTCGACACCTCGGGGATTACTGATTATGAAATCATTGTCGCCGATGACTACTCGAAAGATGGCTCGGTCGAATTTCTCCTCAAGGAATTTCCCGGAGTGCTTGTCATCGCACATCCGGGTAATTTCGGCTTCGCTGTCAATACCAACAGCGGTATCTTCGCCAGTAGTAAAGACCTGGTGCTCGTGCTCAATTCGGATGTAGAATTAACCGAGGGCTTTTTTATCCCGCTTTTGCACTATTTTGACCGTCCGAATACGTTCGGCGTGATGAGCAGAATTATTGCTCTCGACTCGGACCATGTGCAGGATGGCGCGAAGTATCCGGACTATTCATATGCGCGTATCGGCTCGACAACAAACTACCGAAGTAGCGAAAAATCAAGTCTTTATACGATGTTTTTAAGTGGTGCCAATGCCCTGATCGACCGCCAGAAGCTTCTCGAGCTCGGCGGCTTTGACGAGATGTTCAGTCCGTACTATGCAGAAGATGTAGATCTCGGACTCCGCGCCTGGAAGGTGGGCTATCGGTGCTATTATGACGACACGGCATACTGTCGGCATTCGTTATCGGAGACCATTCAAAAAGAAAAGCCCGCGAAAGTACGGACGATTTCCAAAAGAAATAAAATGTATCTCCATTATGTCCATTTGGATGGAAGTGAACAGAAGGTCTATTTGGCGCTGCTTGCGATCAAGGCTGCTCTTCGGGCGATGCTGTCTCAGACAGTCTATGTGCAGGCATATCAAGAGTTTAAAAAAATGATCGATGAAGCCGACCGCGCGCGGGATCATATCCGGGAGATACAGGAGCACCATCAGTTCGCCATGTCAATGAAGGATATCCGCGCGACGATTCTTGCCTCGATCGGCGATGCACCAATTACAAAATTTTAAATGAATTATCCTGAACACGTATGAAAACCAAGAGTCAATATGTTTGTCAGTCCTGCGGTGCGGTGTCTTCCGGCTGGGCAGGCAGATGTCATGTATGCGGAACATGGGACAGCATCGTCGAGGAGGTCTCTGAGCGAGGCAGCATGAAAAAATCGAGTGCCAAATCCGGTGGCGGTATTATCACCCTTGGCGAGGTTGATACGCAATCGACGCAGCGAATTCAGACCGGCATCAATGAGCTCGACCGGGTCCTTGGCGGTGGAATTACACCCGGATCGCTCATTCTGGTCGGCGGTGATCCCGGAATAGGCAAGTCCACCCTCATGCTGCAAATGTGTGCTTTCCTTGAGTCTTCACAGCCGCTCTATATCACGGGAGAAGAGTCTTTGCATCAGATCAAGCAGCGGGCAGGACGCCTGGCGCGGATTCCCGACTCGCTTCGGCTGATGGCAGAGACGGGAATTGACACTATTCTGTCGGCCATCTCGACAAGCGGGGCAAAAGTCGTGATTGTCGATTCAATTCAAACAGTGCATTCGGATCTGATCGAATCGACCGCCGGGAGTGTGTCCCAAGTCCGGGAATGCGCCGCTATGCTCATGAAAGCAGCCAAGAAATCGGGTACGGCGATATTTGTCGTGGGGCATGTGACGAAAGAAGGGATGATTGCCGGACCTAAAGTCCTTGAACACATGGTAGATACCGTGCTACAGTTCGAAGGTGAAAAGACATATTCCTACCGAATCCTCCGGGCAATTAAAAACCGCTACGGTTCGACCAACGAGATAGGAATTTTCGAAATGGCCGAGGAAGGCCTGCGCGAGGTACCTAATCCGTCGGAGATTTTCCTGGCAGAACGTAATCAGCAGGACTCGGGAACAGCAATTATTTCGACGATTGAGGGAACAAGACCACTGCTACTCGAAGTTCAAGCATTGGTAACACCGACAAACTATAATGTTCCGCAGCGAACGCCGACCGGATTTGACCTTCGGCGGCTGCAAATGATACTTGCGGTGCTCGAAAAACGCCTCGGATTGAAGTTCGGCGAGTATGATGTATTTGTCAACGTCGCCGGTGGTGTTTCACTCGACGACCCGGGTGTCGATCTCGGTGTGGCGGCGGCACTTGTGAGCTCGCTGCGGGACAATCCACTCGATGCAAGTATGGTCATTATCGGTGAAGTAGGGCTGACCGGCGAGGTGCGACCGGTATCGGCTATTGAGCAGCGGGTGGCTGAAATTCAGAAGTTAGGATTTGCGAGTGTAATGCTGCCGAAGTCGAATGCACTCAAGCTGCCGAAAGGATATGATGTGAGACTGATACCGGTAGAAAGAATTTCGCTCGCACTTTCGCAACTAATTGCTTAATAATAAGATAATAAAATGGTGTAGCCGAATAGATAAAATATTTTCTCAAAAAGTGGAACAAAATACCATGAGCCAAAGTCAAATAGACAGTAAAGCGGATCAAAAGCGGATGACGACCCTCACTGATGAGGAGCTGATGCTTGAGTTTCAGCGAGGTTCCGACGGTGCTTTTACCTTGCTGATGCGACGCTATAAAGATCAGGTGGTCAATTATGCATATCGGTTCTTGGGTAATTATGATGATGCGGTCGATGTAGGGCAGGAAGTGTTTGTCCGGGTGTATAAGTACAAAAACAATTTCGGACATGCCATAAAATTTACGACCTGGCTCTATACGATTACCGCGAATTTATCCAAGACGGAGCTCAAGCGGTACTGGCGGAGAAATTCCGTATCGCTCGATCAGAAGGGAAATGTCGAAAGTGATGATCAATCGTGGGATGTACCCGATCATGATTATTTGCCCGATGAGCGGGCCGACCAATCAGAAATCGCCAAACGTGTCCAAATTGCGCTCATGAAAGTATCGCCGACGAATCGAGAACTGATTGTCCTCCGGGATTTACAAGATTGCAGCTATGAGCAGATTGCGGAAATCACATCGCTTGAATTGGGTACCGTAAAGTCGAGAATCAATCGTGGGCGAAAGCAGCTGCAAGAGCATTTACGCGATATTTATAATGATTATTTCCAGATATTTACGAAGCAGCAGGACGAAAAGTAACGATACTAACAGAACCAACCGATACTCTATGAACAGTGAATATACTCTATTTTTAGTACAATGAATACTCCTTTAGAATACGACGAACAGCAGCCATCGGAAGAATGGGCAAAGCTCCGGCATTATGTCTCTTCCCCCAAGAGCAGCCAAGCACTGCCGGATGACTTTGAGCAGAATGTTGTGAGCAAGATACTGATGTCAGCGACCGGTGTCACGGCTCCCGATACGTTCGAAGAAGAAGTCATGCGGAGAATTGCCGCAGAAGCTCAGCCCGCACAGCCGCAGAATTGGGAGCGCATACTCTCGGCTCTCAAAACACGCACAGCGGCAGTCATCGGTGTGGTAGCACTGATAACCGGCAGTACTATAAGCATTTATACAGTCAGTCAGCAGCCGGCGCACCAATTGGTCGCGCCCCTGCTACCCAAGCAAGAAGCAGTTGAAATGGATCTTTCTCCGGTCCGCGTCGAGCGTGATACCAGATTTGATAACGTGAAGCAATCTGCATCCCAGAAGGCAGCACGCACGCCTGATAGCATCAATCATCCTATACCCGGTAAAGCGACGCCGAAAAAAGCGACTGAACAAGAAGAAGATTTCTAACCAACTCACCTTTCTCCGCCATAAGACCCCGAATGAGCAATCATTCGGGGTTTTTTTATGGTCTTTGGGGGATGCACGCCATTCCTTCCTGTACTGAGTTCACCGGCAGCGATGTCGGAGCTCGCCGCCGACAACACCATTATCTATCGTATCTTCCCCGAACATCCGTAGGAAGAATGCGATGACCCCACCAATCATCTGCTCGATTCAATCGCAGTGCCTGACAAAGCCCGGGCTAATGTAGATGCCGAAGATCATTCACTGCAGCGAGGGGGATGCACGGAGGTGGCAGGTGAATAGGTAAATAATTATTCTTGGAAACTCGAAAAACAAAAAAAGTTTTCAAAGTGAAACTTTTTCTTGACATTGCCGAATTATTTCTGTAATTTTGAAAACTTAAAAAACGAATTTAGTTTCCAATATGTATTTATTGCGGAGGATATAATGGAAAACCCGGAAGAGCAGATTAAAGAAACGCATGTGCGTAATCGTATCGTCGATGGTGCACGGGAAGCTTTTTTCGAATATGGATTTAGTCGTGTGACGATGGATGAAATATCGGAGAAGCTGGGGATGAGCAAAAAAACTCTTTACAAGCATTTTTCAAGTAAAGATATGCTTTTAAAGGAAGTAATGCAGAGCTACTGTACCGGTATGGAATGTAAAATGAAGCCGATAATGGAGAATACCGACACAGATTTTATCGAAAAAATGATGACAATGGGTCCGATTGTCGCAGAAAATATTGCGAAAATTCCTTTCCCTTTTCTCAAAGATTTGGAGAGAAATGCTCCCGAAATCTGGCGGGAATACCTTGAGTGGAGGAGAAACAACATTACCGTAAATTTCGGAAACTTTCTTCGTGAAGGAATTCAAAAGCATGTCTTTCGCGATGATATGAATGTCGAAGGAGTCGTGATGATGTACCTCACACTGATCGATGGAATGTTTCGCGCAGAAGTTCTTAATAAATTACCACTTACGCCAGGTCAGGTGTATGTGATGATAGCCCGCACGCTGACCGAAGGCATCATTGCCGAAGAAGCACGCAATGGCTATATGCTGCGCACAAGACCGACCGTGGTAAATGATTTTTTTCTGTCAATTTAAAAAAAAATGAAACTTAGAAACTGTAAATACGTTTTCGGTTTCCGACGTTGCAATATTCATCCTCTCTCAACAACGATTAACAAAAAACAAATTAGTGTACTTAACTATTCAGAAAGAGTGTGTTATGAAGTTCTTTAACCCAAGCCTCAGTCTGCTGATGGTCTGCCTCCTGAGCGTAGGTGCCCTGCCTGCTCAAGCTCAGCAAAAAATGTCACTTTCTCTCGAGAAAGCCGTTGAAATGGGTATTTCATCGAGCAAGTCTCTCCATAGTTCGAAGGCAAAAATCGATGCTGCTTCGGCAAAAATCCGCGAGACAGACGCAAATAATCTGCCGACGCTGAGTTTTCAAGGCGGCTATACTCGGCTTTCTGCCGTTGACCCGTTTACATTCACACCTCCCGGCACCACCACCAAGCTTGTTCTCTCCGAACCCGTGCTCGACAATTTCGTTCTGCAGCTGACGTTGCAGCAGCCGATCTTCACCGGTTTTCGTCTGTCGAGCGCATCACAGATGGCTGAATACAATGCACAAGCGACGAAAGTAGAGTCGCTGAAAGACAAGTCAGATGTGGCACTTGCCGTAAAAAATGCGTACTGGAATCTTTATAAAGCGCAGGAACTCCGGAAAGTAAACAATGAAAACGTCGCGCAGATTAAAGCTCACCTGAAGGATATTCAAGCTCTTCAGCAGGGAGGACTTGCGACGTACAATGATGTGCTGAAGGTACAGGTGCAGATTTCGGATGCGCAATATCGTCAGATAGATGCTCAAAATTTGGTGCAGCTCACACAGGTGAGTCTGAATAATTATCTCGGACTGCCTCTGACGACCGAGCTTGAGCTCACGACGGCAGCGCAATCCGGCCGGCGAGATGGCGGAAGCTGGGAAAATTCCCTTGAAACGGCCACGAAACAACGTCCTGAAATTCGTGCAGCCGAGCTGCGGATGAAAGCCGGCGAAGAAGGAGTGACAATGGCGAAATCTGCCTGGTACCCGCAGGTATCGGTCGGAGCGCATTACAATCTCAATAATCCGAATCAACGTATTCAGCCGCCGCGTACACAGTTCGACGGTACCTGGGATGTCGGTGTGAATGTCTCGATGAACCTCTGGAACTGGGGAATCACCACCGAGCAAACCTCACAGGCAGAGTTGCAGGTGATACAGGCGCAGGATGCGATCGGGCAGATAAAAGATGGCATTAATGTCGAAGTCACACAAAGCTATCTGACGCTGAACCAAGCCAAAGAAAAGCTTAAAGTAGCACAGGAAGGGATTAAGCAAGCAGAAGAAAATCTCAGACTTACCAATGAACGTCTGAAAAATGGCGTTGCCCTCAGTACCGATGTCATCGATGCAGATTATGCCTTGCTGCTGACCAAAACCAATCTTACCAATGCCATCGTTGATGTAGAGCTGGCCTATGCCAAGCTCCAAAAAGCGTTAGGCGAAGAATAATTTTGAAATTGTTAACCATTTATAGAAAGAGTTATGAAAAAAACTATTGTAATAATCATCTCACTCGCTATTGTCATACTTTTTGGCTATATACTCAAAAGCAATAAAGCAAAAAGCGAAGCACAAACAGCAGCTGTATCGACCCAAATGAGCAAGGAAATTCCCGTGTCCGTCGGGAAAGTAGAGCAACAGTCTCTCAGCGATAATTTGTCGATGGTCGGAACGATTCTCGCCAATAATGATGTCAATGTCCTCAGTGAAACACAAGGCCGCGTCCTCCAAATGATGGCGAAAGTAGGAGATTTTAAGCCGGCGGGTTCGGTCATTGCCACCGTCGATGATGAACTCAAGCAAGCAGCTCTCATCAGCGCTCAGGCAAATTATGACAAAGCAGTCGGCGATTTCAATCGCTATGAAGTGCTCCATAAAGAAAATGCGATGACAACCGTACAATTTGAAGGAGCCAAGCTCGCACTTAAAATGGCCGAAGCGCAGCTTATCGTCGCTAAACGTCAGCTCAAAGATACGAAGATTACAACGCCCGTCTCCGGTGTGGTCGCTATGCGCTTTATCGATGCCGGCGCATCGGTCGATAACAAAACGCCTATCGTCAATATCGTTGATATTTCAACACTTAAAGTGAAATTAAACATTGCCGAAAAAGACGCTTTTGCCTTAAAAACCGGCGACAAAGTCTCGATTACGTCGGAAGTATATCCGGGTGCAAACTTTATGGGTAATGTCATGAGTATTGGTTCTAAAGGTGATGACGCGCATACCTATCCTGTCGAAATTGCCTTGCAAAACAGCAAAGAAAAACCACTGAAAGCCGGGATGTTTGCCCGGGTGAATTTCACGACTATTGCTCGTGCTAATTCACTGGTAATTCCCCGCTCAGCGCTCGTCGGCAGCGTTAAAGATGCGCATGTTTTTGTCGTAGAAGGCGGAAAGAAAGCAATTTTGAAAAAAGTGCTTATCGGTGCCGAAGCAGAGTCCAATCTCGAAGTGCTCCAGGGATTGAGTGCCGGAGAATCGATTGTTATTAATGGTCAAAACAATCTTAAAGATGGCTCTGAAGTCAGAATTATTAAATAATACACCATTTGTACCATAACCTCTATACATCCAGTTTTTGGAGATAACCTATGACAGTAACAGAACTTGCCATCAAACGCCCGACGCTTGTGGTAGTGCTTTTTGCGATTTTGGGTGTGCTCGGTCTATTCGGGTATTCGCAGCTAAAATATGAGCTGCTCCCTAAAATCAGTCCGCCAATTATTAATATTTCGACCATCTATCCCGGCGCATCCCCGAGTGAAGTCGAGACCGCCGTTACCAAGCCGATTGAAGATGCCGTCGCCGGTATCGATAAAGTATCCGCCGTGCGTGCTACCTCAGCCGAAGGACGCTCGACAGTAACGGTAGAAATGAAACAAGGCGCTAACGTCGATCTGGCCCTGCAAGATGCGCAGCGACGTGTCAACGGCGCTCAGATGCTGCTGCCGAAAGACGCTCGTACGCCGATTATTTCAAAATTTGCTCTCGATGAAATCCCGGTCGTCCGTATGGGTGCTACAAGCAATATGCCTGCCCGCGAATTTTATCAATTCGTCAAAGATCACCTTCAGCCCGAGCTTTCAAAATTAGAAGGCGTTGGCTTGATTACCGTCGTCGGTGGAGAAGAGCGTGAAATTAAAGTGAACCTCGATGCACAAAAAATACGCGCCTATGGCCTTGCTATTAATCAGGTAACGCAGATAATCAAAGCGTCGAATCTTGACTTCCCGACCGGTAATGTCAAAGAAGCTGAAGGACAATTTGTGGTCCGCGTTGCCGGTAAATTTAATTCGGTCGATGAACTCAAGAATTTAGTCGTCGGTCGCTCACGTCAGGGAGGCGATATCCGCCTGCAGGATATCGCGGAAGTGGAAGACGGCCGGAAAGATTACTCAAACATCAGTCGTTTAAGCGGAAATACCTCGATCGGTATTCTCGTATCGAAGCAATCTGATGCCAACTCTGTTGATGTTAGTAAACTCGTTCGCCAGCAAATTGCCTCGATGGAAAAAACATATGAAAAGAAAAAGCTCAAATTCACTATCGCGCAAGACGGTTCGCTCTTTACCATCGATGCGGCTGATGCGGTGAAACATGACCTGCTCATCGCAATTCTGCTTGTAGCATTTGTGATGATGGTCTTTCTCCACAGTTTTAGGAACTCTATCATTGTCATGGTGTCGATTCCGGCATCCTTGATTTCGACATTGTTCTTTATGTATTTGTTCAATTTGTCATTAAATTTAATGACATTACTCGGGATGTCGCTTGTGATCGGAATTCTGGTGGACGACTCGATTGTGGTGCTCGAAAATATCTACCGGCATCTCGAAAAGGGTGAGAATAAACGCAAAGCAGCACTCGAAGGACGGAATGAAATCGGATTCGCGGCGCTCTCTATTACTCTTGTGGACGTGGTGGTGTTTGTGCCGCTTTCCTTAGTGTCGGGCTTGGTAGGTAATATTCTTCGTGAATTCGCGCTCGTTGTGGTCGTTTCGACTTTATTCAGCTTGCTCGTGTCGTTTACTGTTATTCCGGTACTTGCCTCGCGATTTGCGAAAGTAGAGCATCTGACCAAAAATACACTCATGGGACGCTTCGGCTTGTGGTTCGAAGGAATATTCTCGTCAATTACCCGAAGCTATCATGGAATTCTCGCCTGGAGCTTGAAGAACTGGTGGACACGTTCTGCTGTGGTCGCTACTTCGGTGATACTGCTTTTTAGTTCGTTTTTACTCGTCGCTTTTGGGTTTATCGGTGCAGAATTTATATCCCAATCCGATCGGGGAGAATTTGCTGTAACAATAGAACTTCCTCCCGGCGCAACGATTGAAAATACAAATTTTGCAACCTTGCAAGTCGAGCAAATTCTAAGAGATATACCTGAAGTGGAGCGTACGTTTGTCACAGTCGGTGCATCTAATGAAGGGCTGCTCGGGCAGTCGTCGAACAATTCGGCCGAAATTAACGTCGCACTAACGCCTAAGGACAAGCGAACCCGATCGACGGATGATATCGGACAGGTCATTAAGACGAAAGTGCAGAATCTTCCGGGACTGAAAGTACGGGTTAATCCGATCGGTATCTTCGGTACGGCGAATCAGACACCGATTCAGATTGTCATTAGCGGAACGAGTTTCAAAGATGTTAATAAAGGCGCAAATCATATCGCCGACTTGCTCAAGCAAATTAAAGGTACGGCTGACGTACGGCTTTCGGCAGAAGACGGTAAGCCCGAAACACGTGTCGATATCGACCGCCAGAAGCTTGCTGCCCTCGGACTGACAATTGCCGAAGTGGGCTCATCACTGAGAGTAGCTCTCAGCGGTGATGATGATGCCAAATTCCGTGATGGCAATGATGAATATACAATGCGTATTATTCTTGATCAAAATGACAGAGCAAAAACCGAGAATCTTAAATCTCTCACCTTTGTCAATAACCGTGGTCAGCAGGTAGAATTACAGCAATTTGCCGATATTTATACGGCGACAGGTCCGACAAAACTCCAACGTGAAAATAGAAATACAGCTATTACCGTATTCTCGCAAGCTCTCGGCAAGCCAAGCGGTACCATTATTCAAGAATTTGAAACTGCACTCAAAGCGCAGCCGGTACAGGCAGGACTTGACGTAACGTATCTCGGTGATACGAAGAATCAAAAAGAGTCGTTTGTTAGTTTGGGGATTGCGTTTGGTTCGGCTATTTTGTTCGTGTATTTAATCATGGTAGCCCTTTACGATTCATACATTTACCCCTTTGTCGTGCTTTTCTCGATACCGGTGGCTCTTATCGGCGCACTTCTCGCTATGGCACTGAACATGAAAGCGCTCGGTATTTTTCCTTTTCTCGGCATTATTATGCTCATAGGACTTGTGGCGAAGAATGCGATTCTCCTTGTCGATCGTACTAATCAGATGCGCGGTGAAGGTATGGGCGTCATTCCGGCATTGCTCGAAGCAGGCGAAACGCGGCTCCGACCGATTGTCATGACGACACTTTCGATGGTTATCGGTATGCTCCCGATTGCATTGTCCTCAAGCTCCGGTGCCGAATGGAAAACAGGTCTCGCATGGGCGCTCATTGGCGGGCTCACGAGTTCGTTGCTGCTGACACTCGTGCTCGTACCGGTGATCTATATCTTTATGGAATCGATGACAAATGCGGTGAAGAATATCTTTCGTACGATTGTACCGAAAGATGATGATGACTATGGAACAGCAGTTCCTGCTGACGCTGTCGTCGTGCATTCAAGCGAACCTCAATCATAAGCTAAGTGGCAGTTTTAAAAACAAAAAGCCGAAGGACTCATTATCCTTCGGCTTTTGTATATCTAGTCGTATCAATCACTTCACTTTAATAATCCAATTGACGGATGTATTCTTGGGGCGTGACTCGACGGAGGTATTGACCGGGTCGGTGGTCATCGTTCCCATTGGTAAGCCGGTGGGACCGGTGGTGGGTTCGAGCGGAACACGATTGCCGCCGTCTTTCGTAAGGAGTATATAACTGTTGTCGAGTAATTGTGTGGTGAATTGATCACCCCGCGCGCTCACAAATTTTGTCAAATCACCCTGGATTTTTTGGGTGATAATTTCATTATCCGTGCCGGCACCGGCTGCATTGGCTTCGAACACAAAATGCCGGTGCAATTCGAGGGCATCTGATTGTACGCTCCCGACTCTGTTCCGCTCACTCAGACCGGTAGCATATTTGGTGCGCGTCCATCTATCCGGGTCTCGGGTGGTCGTTGTGTGCGTAGTATAGCTTGAGTCCAGCCCGCGGAGGAATGTACCTCGATAATCGGGCAAGGAGAAAAATCCTGCACCGACGGAACCGTAGAGCTTGCCGATGATTTTATATAATTGGGGAAAAGAATCGACAGGAACAGAGAGACCATCGCAAAACATCCAACCTTTCGGTAGGGTATTTTCGCCTGCATACGCCATGACCGAACCGATTGGTATATCGCTTGCCGGCGTCCAAGACGTACCGCTCCATTTGAGGACTTGACCTGTATCGGCTCCGCCACGCTCGAGTGATTTGAGCGGAATGGTACCGAGATTTATGGTTAATTTCCCGTTTCCGCTTGTCAACACCAGACCGCCATCCGTGTTTTGGATATTACCGCCGGTAATTTTAATGGCATTATTATTCAGAGGGTCAATCGTAATCACAATTCCTGTATCGCCGACGACTGCCGGAAGCGAGCCACCACCGGTGGTATTGTCGGTACCGGCGACCCATTTTGTGCCGTCATATTTGAGAACATCGCCTGTTTTCGGTGTGGCTTGGACGGTAACGCCATTAATTCGGGATGTGTTGAACGATGAGCCGGAGGAGGCAAAGGGGATGTTGTCGTTCAGTGTGAGATTTTGATTCGCATTCCTGAGTGACATGGTAATAAAGTACGGTTCGTTGAAGGGTAACTCATGTAATGTTACAAAATTACCCGCGCCGTTTGCCCGGTTGTTTTTACTGCCGAGATAGACGGAAAAGAGTCCACCGGTAACGCTGATACTGTCCTTGTCGAGTTCACCATACGACTCCGACCAGAGCAGCGTACCGCCGGCTGTACGTATTTCAAAAGTCATGCTATATCTGCCATCCGGCGAGACAGGCTTGCCGGCAGCATCCGTGAGCACGCCCTGATAACTGATTGTACCCGGGATTTGGGCACTAGTTTCAGCAGGGATGCTACCCAAAAAAGCTGCCGCAAGAACAGCACACGCGAACAATTTGTTCATGGAAATACTCCAAAAAGTGAATAAAGGGGAGAATAATAAATGGATGATATGTAAATGTTTATGGAATTTCTGCAATTGTGTGTGTTGTAACTGAAATACTACATTCGAGAATATTTGCCGTCAGTCATCCTGAACTTGTTTCAGGATCTTCGTGGCTGTCAGGTCATGCTTTACCAGATGCATGCGGAGATGCTGAAATAAATTCAGCATGACAGCGACCACTTCTACTTTCCTCTCTTTTTCTTCTCCACAACAATCGTCAGAGAATCATTATAACTAACGAAATCTCAGCGCTTGCGATTAAGCTCAGCCCGAACAAATGCCACTGCCACGCGGAGTTCCGGGAAATCATATTCACTGCCAATAGTAGCGCGCACTTCCCGAAGAACTGCCCGTGGATTTGCATGAAGGGCAGCCCGTGTCAGCTCGTACAACGCATCAGAAATCAGCGTTTGCCGGCTGAGCATCACGCCTGTTTCGAGCGCCTGCTGGAGATGCTGAGCGATGGTAGCCGGCACCATGTCACGTTCTTCTGCTATTGCTGTCAAGGATTTTCCGGCTTTTGCCAGTTGCACGGTATGCATCACTGTCGGTGGCAATGACGCAGCCACGGCAGCAGGTACATGATCATCCTTGGCAAGTCTTGTACGAATAAGATGGAGAAATTGTGCTGCATAGCGTGTGATGAAATTCTCACCGATACCCGCGATCCGCCGCACATCGGTCTGACTTGTCGGAAGCTGTTCGGCAAGCGCCATAATTGCCGTATTATCAAGAATTGCCGATGGCTGCACACCGTCACGCTGGGCAATTTCCTTGCGCAGCACGGTGAGCGCTTCGATTAAAACATAATCGATCGCGGCTTTTTCGGGCTTGGGAAGGACATAGGGCGTGATGTGTTGTCCGGCTATCTCGCGTAACCCTTTATCTGTCAATGAAATTGTCGGATGTATATCGGCACTGAGTCGAAGGATATTTTCCGAAAGCAGTGATTCGATTTCATCGAGAATTTCAGATTTTGTGAATTCAGTAGCATCGCCGAAGCTCTCGAGTTTGGACAATTTATACTGTTTAATTTTCGTGGACATCACACCCATTGCCACATCGACTATGACCAGACGGCCGAATTTACCCTGTAATTCTGCGGCAATGGTTATGAGCGTTTTCTTTAAATATTCCTGTCGTTGACTGCGCTTGGATGTCTTCCGTTCGGGCTCGAGACAGGATGAACACCGCCCGCACGGCTCAGCGGTCTCTTCCTGAAAATACTGGAGAATGAAGTTCCGCTTGCACTCCGGCGTCTCGGCGTAGCGCTGCACGATATCGAGCTTGGCATAGCTTCGCTCCCGTCGTCGCTCAAAGTCCTGAAAATCTATCGGCAAACGTTCAAACGGCATACGTTCGAGAATGAGGGCAATTCCACCGGTGCTTCCCGGAGGCTCATACTTCAATAGGCGGGCATATTCGAATGCCCGGATGGCCGCTGTGAACTGTTCGTGTGAGAGCTCATGCTTGTACATCATATCCGCGATATCGATCTGCGTCGCTTCCGAGAGTGCGCCTGCCCCGACACTTCGCAGCAATGCCGAAAGTACGCGCTGACGATCCGGCGATGTCGTACGGAAATAGTCTTTGATACGCTCCTGACTCGTGGTAAACAGCAGGGACGCCAGTCCACCGGACGTACCGGAGGTGAGAATGCCGTGCCGTTGGAATAGACTAAGTATCGAGCTCACGGAAGCACCATGAATCTTGGCCCGATTGGCAAGAGCCGCATCATCGAGATGAATCGAAGCACTTGGCTTCATTCCGAGGGGAGTCTGATGGAGGTCGTAGAGAGTATTATAGAGAATCTTAATTGAATCGATAGACGGAAAAGTATGATTTAAAAAGAATTCCATTAACCGCCTGTCCGATGGCTGATAGAGCATCGTACACCTGCTTGGCTTGCCGTCGCGACCTGCACGCCCTGCTTCCTGATAATATGCCTCGAGAGTAAGCGTGAGATCACAATGAATCACATTGCGCACGTCGGGCTTGTCGATTCCCATACCAAATGCGCTCGTAGCTACAAGAATCCGGCAGTCACCGCTGAGGAATTGTTCCTGAGCGTATTTTCGGTGAATATCGAGCAAACCTGCATGATAGGCGAGGGGATACAGCTTGTAGCGCCGGAGCATGTCGGTGAATTCCTCGACACGTTTTCGGGAACCGCAATAGATGATTGTCGAACCCTCTCCCTGCGTCTCCTGACAGATATCGGTGATACGTTCGGCTTTTTGTTTGGTCGCTTCGACAGCATACGTGAGATTCGGTCGGTCGAATCCTTTTATAATCCTCACCGGAGTTTTCATTTCGAGATGATGGACAATGTCGTCCTGCACTTCGGGAGTGGCGGTAGCGGTAAGAGCAATAATCGGCACACGTGAGAGCGTTTCGAGTGCTTTGGGAATTTCGAGGTATGCCGGCCGGAAATCATGCCCCCATTCGGAGATACAGTGCGCTTCGTCAATGGCTAGAAACGAGAGTGGGATCTGCTTGAGAGCTTCGAGAAAACTCGTGCTGCCCAGGCGCTCGGGAGCGATATAGATGAGCTTGTATTCACCTCGCTTGGCAGCGACGAGCCGCTGTGCTATATCGTCGGTGCGGAGGGTGGAATTAATAAATGTCGCCGGAATTTTCGCGCGGGAGAGTGCGTCAGTCTGATCTTTCATCAGGGCTATGAGCGGTGAAATGACGAGTGCCGTTCCGCTGCTCATCATGGCAGGTATTTGATAACATAATGACTTACCGCCGCCGGTCGGCATGATAGCCAGACTGTCGCGTTGCTGCATGACGGCCGCGATGATTTCTTCCTGCCCCTCTCGGAAGGAGGTGTACCCAAAATATTGGTGGAGAATTGCGTGTGCAGATTCGGTAGAGTAGGCCATGTAGAGTCGAACTATTCACGAAGAAAATTAATTTCAATTTACAAAATATTCCCATCTCTACGATTGGACAGCCCTATTCTTTTTCCGTGCTGCTTTAGAAATTTGCCGGATGAGCAAGAGGAGACCGCTGCTCCATCCCAACCTCCAGAGCCATGTCAGGAGTATGTTTTCTTCGGCATGTCGGTGCTGCAAGCCGCTACTGTGTATTCTGATAATCGGATTGAGCCACATGGTGTGTTCACCGGTACACACCATCGCCCGGATGTAAGTATCCTGCGAACCGAAGGTATAGCGTGCACTATCACTTCGGTAGAATTTTCGGTGAATAGTTCCATTCTGGCCAATGAGAAGGATAGAGTCGGCAGCATGCCCGAAGGTAAATGAACATTCCATCCCATTGGTCGAGACGCTGCGCAGGGTATTGACATTCATGCCATGCTTACCGGATACACCGTACATTCTTCCATTCTGAATTGCATGAATGACAGAGTCCTGCTGCGGTGAAGACGTCGCGATCATCGTCCAGCAAACGCCGGTCTCACCGTCGGAGCGGGAGTCGTGCGTGTCATCATCAGCCAGTATCCATGCTGCGTAACCGGACGACAGCGCAGAGTCCCATGCTTCAGCCGATGTCCGGTAATGATTCAAGACTTCGATACACGTGTAATCTGTTAAGCGTGTGAAGTCCTCGGGATCAAAACTTCCCCGAAACTTCGGGTGCGCAATTGCCACTGCACGGGTCGTTGATGAGAGCCGTTTCAGCATGTCCTGTTTTTGGTCAATAGTCTGAAAAAGCAGATAATCCCAATACGACACCTCGCGCGCCCCAAGCGCAATATGATGCCGCTTGAAGAGATTATACCCGTGTTCGTAGAGTGGAATATACCCCGAGTCATGTCGGAACGTCGTGTCGATAGTCTGATAATTCGATATGCCGACGATATCATAGTTCATTGCTTTATACGCAGAATACATTTCATGTTCGCTGGTGTGACCATCCGTGACTCCTTTATACGCAGTCGCATGAGCATGAAAATTAGCTTTCACGAAGTGTGGTATCGATGAGTACGGATTATAGAGCGAATCACCCGTAAACGGTTCGGCGGCAGGGAAATCATAGACCGCAGAAAAACAGTAGGGAAGCAGTGCAAGTAGAAGTGCAAGTCCAGCAATACCAAGCAATATGCGGAGAATAGGGCGGATGAACTTCATGCAGTTATAAGGTTTGAATGCGTGCCAGAAGTTCTTCCGTCTTCCGCCGTGCTACCTCGACGACCGTCTTGTCACTCATCACGACATAGCTTTTTTGGATGAATTTCTCGACATGGGCGAGGTTGACAAGGTGTGAGCGGTGAACGCGGACGAAGCCCGAACCTTCCAGCATTTCCTCGTAGTCTTTAATGGGCTTGGATACAAGGATTTGCTTGTTATTATTCATGAAAAATGTCGTGTAATTATTATCGGATTCACAGCGGATAATATCAGCGACGGTGAGCATTTGATAGCCATTACTCAGGGGAACGGAGATTTTGGTGAGCTTTGTCGGGTGGCTGGTATGAAGATGATCGAGCACGGATTGAATTTGTCGTGCATAATCCTGCACCGTATCATGATGATTCGATTCTTTTCGAATGCGGAGTCTCTCCACAGCTGAACGTAAGTCATCTATATCAAGTGGCTTAAGGAGATAGTCAATGGCGCCGGCTTTAATTGCGCTGATAGCATGCTGATCATACGCCGTGACAAACACGACCGAAAAATCTCTCTCCGGCATTGAACGCAGGAGGGCGAATCCATCTTCATTCGGCATTTGAATATCGAGGAATATGGCGTCCGGGCTGGTGGCGGCAATCACCGTACGGGCCTCTTCAGCCGAACTCGCCGTGCCGACCACGACCACATTGTCGCAGTATTTTTTGAGAAAGATCTGAATGGTCGCGTTGCTGTGCTCTTCGTCGTCAATTGTCACCACGCGGAGAAGAGAAGGAGTATCAGTATTCATGGGGCGTCCTTGGATTGGATTCTCAGCTGCATCACCGTATAAATATCGGCTGAGAGTGTTGCAAAGTTAGTGAAGGTTTAGTAATCGAACGAAAATATTTTTCGGAGGTTCTTCGACCTGCGTCACACGCCGAACGCACCTCATCGTATTTCTGTATGAGAGATTTTTCTATTTTTGCAGTCATAATTCTACAAGCATCCGCCATTGCTGAGAGTTGGCTTGGTTGCTGCTACTTTTTCACATACTATTGTCAAGGATTTCACGATGAATGTAGAGGTTTCTACCGGCTTCAAACAGATGACGACCCGCGCAATTGTTGCGATTGTCATGTTTATCATTACCTACCTGCTTCTTATTCTTTTTTCCATCGCTCTGATGATCGTTTGCGTCTATGGCGGGCTTGCTCTCATTGCGGCTAGACCGATGCTGATTACAATTATCGGCGGAGTCGGCATGGCAAGCGTCGGCATATTTATTATGCTGTTTTTAGTGAAGTTTCTCTTTAAGAAGCATACAAAAGATGTGGGGAGTTTTACGGAAATATCGATTAAAACCGAACCCCGACTCATCGGGTTAATCGGTGATATTGTGCGTGAAGTGGAGACTGATTTCCCGCACAAAATCTATCTTTCGGCAGATGTGAATGCGAGTGTCTTTTATGATTCGAGTTTTTGGAGTATGTTTCTGCCGGTCAAAAAGAATCTTCAGATTGGGCTTGGCCTGGTCAACTCTGTGACCGAAGACGAATTTAAAGCTATATTGGCTCATGAGTTCGGACATTTTTCCCAACGTACGATGAAAGTGGGCAGTTATGTCTATAATGTCAATCAAGTGATCTATAATATGCTCTACGACAATGACGAATTCGAAGTACTGCTCTACAAATGGGCCGAAGAGCATGGTGCAATCTCGGTATTTGTAGCTATCGGACTTCACATCATCAAGGGTATTCAGTGGATTCTCAAGCAATTGTATGAAGCAATTAATATTCGCTACATGGCGCTTTCGCGGGAAATGGAATTTCATGCTGATGCCGTTGCTGCTCATGTAGCAGGTTGCGCTCCTCTCAAGGATTCCCTGCTGCGTTTACAATTTGCAGACTATGCATACTCGTCGGTTCTTGATTTTTATAATGGTAAAATTCATGAGAATATTACGAGTGCGAATATTTATGCCGAACATTCTTTTGTCATGAATTTTCTGGCCGAACGGAATGAGATTCCGCTTCGGCATGGACTGCCTGCCGTGAGAGAATCGGACGGTACGAAATACAAAACCACAAAATTGTCCTTTCTCCAGCAATGGGCATCCCATCCGAGCACGGAAGACAGAATACACGCTCTCGAGCAGCTCAATATCACCAAAGAATCAACCGGCCATCGACCTGCGATTGAGCTGTTTTCCAATCCGGAACGCCTTCAGGAAAAACTAACCTTCCTGCTCTTTTCGAAGGTGAGCTATACCGCTGCACCTTCGAAATATGATATCGACACTTTCAAGAATCAGTACACGAACGTACTACGTAATAACAGTTTCGATGATTTCTACAACGGCTATTACGATCACAAAATTCCAATTGCATTTGACCCGAGTAGTGTTCTTGACCCCACCTCCGCTTGCCTTCGCCCCGAGGAATGCTTTACGAAGGAAAAAGTGGATATGGTCTATGAACTCATCGCCCTTGACAACGATCGGGTCACGCTGAAGAACATCACCGATACCCCTTCGGACATTCGCACCTTTGACTATGACGGCCGGAAGTATTCATCCGACTCGGCGCAGAAATTAATAGTTACAATGAACACGAGAAGGGAAGAATTACACCATCTCATCGCTTGGCATGATATCGAAATTTATCGGTGTTTTTCTAAACTTGCGGAACGGGTTGGCAGGCAGGAAGAACTACAATTAGCGTATATGGGGTTCTTTCTCATGGACAGCGTTTATGACAAAAAGGGTGAACGCTACAGCGCATTCCGTCGATCATTAGACTTCATGAGTACGACGACACCGATCGAACAAATCGAATATAATTTCCGGGAAATTGCCGTGGAAGAACGAGAAATCAAGGAAGAGCTGCAGAAAATGCTGACAAGTGAACTTCTCAATGGGGAAATACCGCCGGCGACAGCAGAAAACTGCAGGAAATACTGTGATAAAGAGTGGGTTTATTTTAAGGATTCCGCATATGACAGTGAGGCAATTCACGTACTGATGACCGCGCTGGCAGAATATGCTTACCTTCATGCACGGCAGTATTTCTTTACCAAGAAGAAGCTGCTTTCCCTACAATTGGAATTGCTCGACCGGCCATAATTGTACCGACGTCTACTCGACGAGCTCTCCATCGGGAAGCGAGGTCGGTATATGATGATCACGATTCTCGATAATAAAGTAAAAGCCGCCTACAAGACTCGTAACGATATATCCGACACCATGCGTGAGCGTTGCATACGCAAATGCTTCTTCCGGACTTACATGATACAGCTTGGTCATAGTACCGGCGACGAGTGAGTGAAAGAGTCCCATTCCTCCGGGAGCAGGGAGGATAAAGGCGATGGTACCGACAATGAATAAAAACGTCGCATCGCCGAAGTCAAGCTGATGACTGCTGTGGAAATTAAAGGCAAAAAAGGTCATCCACATGGGGATGATATAGACGAACCATATAGCCAGCGATTCAAGCGAAAGTCGCCAGTATTGCGAAGGTGTCTTGACGATAGCAAAGCCATCGCGGAAGGATTCGACAAGCTTGTGAAAGCGTTGATACAGCTTTTCCGAAAACCTGCGGATCGTTACCTGCAGCATCCACTCCGTAAGGCGGGGATATAACACAAGAGTGAGAATGACTGCCGAAGCGCCGGCGACCATTACTCCCAATCCCGTAAGCTGTGAAAGGGTAAACTGCGGATATGCGATTGCAATATCCTGCCGCATAAAGAGAAACACACCACCTGCCATCATGAGTGTCACCGGCATGTCGAAGATAAATCTCTCTAATATAATTGTCGCCATGACCGTTGAAAACGACACCTTCTCTCGCCGGCTGAATACTAATGGACGTAAGAACTCTCCGCCTTTGGGCAAGACATTATTGACTGCATAGCCGACCATCACCGCCGAAAAAAGATGATGAAGCGAGTGCTTCTTCAGAACCGGTTCAAGCATGGTTCGCCAGCGAAGTGCACGTAACCAATGCGAAAAAACAACGACCGGTACCGTTGCAATAATCCACCAGTAATTTACCCGTGTCAGCGAGTCCATTAACTTCGAGAAATCTATACCGTATTGTGCATAATAGAGAGAACCCACCACAAGGGCGATACTCAAGGTTATTTTGATGGTAGATTTCTGCTTTGGGGTCATGGTTTATAGTCGTAAGTTGTAAGTCTTTAAGTCGTAAGTTGTAAGTTGTAAGTACATTGTCATTTAAGTTTTGACAGAAAGCGCTATATTGTCATTTTTTTGGAGGAACCATGGCAAAATCTCATCTTCGATTGAGTAAAACAGATCGAACAGAATTACAAGCACTATCAAAACAGAATACCTTGTCGGTTAAGATTTACAAGCGGGTTTTATATCTGCTTGCCTTAGATGCCGGACGAACCTATCAATCAATTACGAAGGAATATTCGATAACGCCACCGGTACTTCGACGATTGATAGATAAATACAAAGCATTTGGTTTAACAGGACTTTACGACAAGCCCAGATCCGGTCGTCCGGTTGTTATTTCCGGCCAACAACGGGCACAAATCACAGCATTGGCGTGTAGTCAGGCACCCGAAGGCTATGCAAAGTGGTCGTTACGCTTACTCTCCGAGAAGATTGTCGAATTAGAGATTTGCGAGCATATTAGCCATGAGCATGTATCAAAGATATTAAAAAAAACGAACTTCAACCGCACCTGAAGCGCACATGGTGCATAGCAAAAGTTGACGGCATCTTCTTAGCCAAGATGGAGAAGATTCTTCAGCTTTATGCTCTGGAATACAATCCTGATTTCCCTGTTGTATGCTTCGATGAACGTCCCTGCTTTCTTATTGGCGATAGAGTTGAACCCATAGCGATGCAAACAGGCGTAGTGGCCAAGGAGCACTACTCTTACTCTAAGAACGGCTCCTGTAGTTTGCTTGCGATGATTGAACCTTTGAGCGGAAAACGCTGTGCTCAGGTCTATGATCAGCGAACAAAGAAAGAGTACACATTATTCATGCAGGAGATAGCTAAAGCATATCCAACGGCTCATAAAATAAGAGTAGTACAAGACAATCTTAACACGCACAACACGGGTTCATTTTACGAACATCTGCCTGCAGAGCAAGCATTGGCGTTGGCTGAGCGATTTGAATTTTACTATACGCCGAACTCCTCATCGTGGCTCAACATGATAGAAATTGAATTTTCAGCGTTAACGAAACAGTGTCTCAATCGTAGAATTCCAAACAAAGAAAAGCTAGCTCAAGAGATAGTTGCCATCATCAAACGCAGAAATGATAAAGCAATAAAAATTGAATGGCAATTCTCGATTAAGACCGCAAGAACAAAGATGGCAACTAAATATCAGAAGGTCAATCCTGATAATAGAACATCTGACAAAACTTAGATGACAATGTAGTAAGTTGTAAGTCGTAAGTCAGTAACTGACCGTTCGCTGATTTTTTTAAGAGATAAATGATTTTAAAAATGGCTTAAAATCGCCAATTTTGAAATTCCTGAGCTCAAAAACTATGATTTTCTTGCTTTCAACTGCATTTTTAGATTTTGAGAATGAAATATTGAATTTCATTCTCAAAACGGTAAAATTCCAATGCTGAATATGGTCGAATTCATGCAAAAAGTCGATGTTTTGAATCATGAAAATCACAAATATCGAATTCAAACTTGTCAATTTACAGCAGAGACACGAAATTTTGACATTCGTCCGGCAAATCTCGAAAACTCGGAATAAAATCAGCGAACGGACAGTTCATTCTTTGTAATTCAATCTACGCACGAATAAAACCCAGGGGTCTAATTTAACCAATTTAAACTCATATTTCTTATTATCCATGGGCGAGATTTTATTTTCCCTCAAGTACTTCAGTCCTTTGGTGTTTAGTAACGTTATCCATAAATGAAACGACTCTTCTATTTCTCTGAGCCAGTTACTCTTTACTTTACAAAAAGTAAGATTCTCCCACTTCATCTCCTCTGAAATATTGTTAGCATTAAAAATACGTTTCATTTCATCACCGGTGTTCTCGTAATCAAACAAGTATTTACCACTTTGCCTATCGATTAAAGCTGTCCCATAGTTTGGATTCTGTTGAAGTATTGCCTTATGAATACTATCACTATAAATTAAACAAACCCAATAGATAAGTTTGATGTTCATCGAAAGAACTTCCGGCTCAATTGAGATCATTTGTAAAGAATTTGGCTTACTTTGAACTGCATTTCCGGTATTACCAAAAAAATCTGAGTTTCTCTCCCAAATACTCTTATCAACAATTCGTATCGTATCCTTTTTATTGAAATTCAATTTTACTAGTTCTTTAAGTAATTCCTCTTCACCACGAATAGTAATCAAACTATCAAGACAAGTCAAGCAATTATTCATAAAAAGGAGTTTGGAAACACTTTCATTTTCTTTTGACTGAACTACAAATACTGATATTGCGAAGAATATCAACGTTGTTATCATTTTTTGATAACTTCTCATAAATTTTTTGAGAATTATTGAATTTAGGTCATATTGTGATTGTATATCGAGCCAAGATTGTCGTTATTAGTAACTTTATACATTTTGTATTGAAGTTTAGGGCTTTCTTATGTATTATCTGTTCGTTCGCTGATTTTTTTAACAGAAAAATGAATTTAAAAATGGCTTAAAATCGCCAATTTTGAAATTCCTGAGCTCAATAACTATGATTTTCTTGCTTTTCAACTGCATTTTTAGATCTTGAGAATGAAATTCAATGTTTCATGCATAAAACGATACAATTCCAACACTGAAAAAGATCAAATTCATGCAAAAAGTCGATGTTTTGGGTCATGAAATTCAAAAAATATTGAATTCAAACGTATCAATTTTTAGACGTGACATAATGGTTTGACTTTTGCAAGGCAAATCTCAAAAACTCGGAATAAAATCAGCGAACGAACAGTCGTAAGTTGTAAGTTTTTATGTTGTTAGTTCTTCTGTGGTTCTGTGTGTTAATAGGTACACACAATAACCTTACTAGAAATATACCGCGCATTGAATCCAACCTTCCTACCTTCTTTACTCCATTCCCAGACCTAGAAACAGCCGATCAACCTCAGTAGGGAGGGAATATCGCGCATTGAATCCAACCTTCCTACCTTATGTACTCCATTCCCAAACCGGAAAGTAGCCGATCAACCTCAGTAGGGAGGGAATATCGCGCATTGAATCCAACCTTCCTACCTTATGTACTCCATTCCCAAACCGGGAATCAGCCGATCAACCTCAGTAGGGAGGGAATACCGCGCATTGAATCCAACCTTCCTACCTTATGTACTCCATTCCCAAACCGGGAATCAGCCGATCAACCTCAGTAGGGAGGGAATACCGCGCATTGAATCCAACCTTCCTACCTTCTTTACTCCATTCCCAGACCGGAAAGTAGCCGATCAACCTCAGTAGGGAGGGAATACCGCGCATTGAATCCAACCTTCCTACCTTCTTTACTCCATTCCCAGACCGGAAAGTAGCCGATCAACCTCAGTAGGGAGGGAATACCGCGCATTGAATCCAACCTTCCTACCTTATGTACTCCATTCCCAAACCGGGAATCAGCCGATCAACCTCAGTAGGGAGGGAATACCGCGCATTGAATCCAACCTTCCTACCTTCTTTACTCCATTCCCAAACCGGAAAGTAGCCGATCAACCTCAGTAGGGAGGGAATACCGCGCATTGAATCCAAAATTACCTTATTTAATTCATTCCCAAACCTGGTATCAGCCGATCAACCTCAGTAGAAAAAGGGGAAATTATCGCACGAATATTTGCTGCAAACAGTTTCCATCATAACATCTTCGGTATTGCTTCCCCTTGTAGTTCCTATGAGAATTACCGCTTCATAAAAGGACGTGAATAGGACGTACCATTATCTAAGCGAACAGTTACGAAATACGTGCCTACGGAGAGTTCGTCGAGTGGTACCGACAGCTCAGGCGTCTGCGGTGGTACTACCCGGGAGAGGATTTCTCCTCCCAAGACATTTGTGATGGATACTATTCCACCATTGTGATCCGCGGTCGGCAACGTCAATCGAAGAAGTCCTTGGGCGGGATTAGGGGTAATGGTCATTCCATGCTCGATACTTGAGGGCTGTTCACTGACTCCGACGGCGAATGTTTTACTCAATCCATTTTCATTAATTATCAGGAATTGATTGATCGGAGGATTCACGACGACGGTATTGGCAAGGGTTTTATGGGGCCAGTGAACGACAATCGAATCGATACTCGTGGCTTTGCCGAGACCGAATAGCTTTTCAAGCGGCTGCTGTGCTCCAAAATGTCCTTGTCCGGTGAGTACATCTCGTATCTGCGCCATTCCGCCGGCATAGACGGTAATCCGTGCGCCGATTGCGTTGCGATTTACACCCTGTGGTGCTTCGAGTTTGATTTCAACAAAATTGTTTTTCTTGCCAACATCATTCCGAATCATCGACAGTCCATTTTTCCAACCGATAATCAAGTCTTCGTCGCCGTCTAAGTCAAAATCACATGGACGGGTGATATGACAAGGCATGTATTTAAGCATTCCGATTGCTTCTGTCATGTCGTCAAAGTCATGTGCAGTGGGGTTTTGGTGGAACATAAACACTCTATCCGTCGCCGGCAGATAGACATTCTCTCCATACGCGCAGTCCTGCCAGCCGTCATTATCAAAGTCGAACCATGCAGCATCCATATCACCGAGATGAAACGACTGCGGGTCTTTTCTTTTGAGGCGTGTCATGTCCCATTTTAGCTTGTAACTCTTTGATGCACCCTGATTGACGGTAATTGTCGAGCGTCCCTCGCCGAGGTCTAAGCCACCATGTACAAATGCCTGTAAGAGATCGATATCTCCGTCATTATCAAAGTCCGCCGGAACGACAGCCCATTGGCATAAAGCGCGAGCACCTGAACCATCGACATCACCGGTGATGAGTTGGGAGGTATATCCTGCCGTCGCAGCCACATCGGTAAACGTTCCGTCTTTATTATTTCTCCATAAGCTACCACCGCTTCTGCAATAGGCAGAGGTGAGGATATCCGGCCAGCCGTCATTGTTCCAGTCCATTGCCGTAGCACCGTACATCGGGAATTCAACACCCGCAATTCCTGCCTTTTTCGAAACATCGGTAAATGTACCGTCACCATTACCGTGAAGTAAATAGTCGGGCATGAAGCCGCCATTGGGATTTACGGTATAATTATAGTTTTTATCCTTGAACCATGTAGCAATATAAAGGTCCAGCACTCCATCGAGGTCATAATCCAAAAATGTCATACCGGCACAATTGAGGAGGCCTAGTTCGTGGAGTCCGTTATCAGGCACCAACGTAAAATGCCCTTTGCCATCGCCTAGCAGTACTTCACAACGATCGTCAGGAAACTTGAAATTCTCGAGTCGGTCGTAATATGGTCCGGTCACAAGGTCAATATTACCATCATTGTTGAGGTCTGCCATGAGCGCTATATCAATCACCCGACTGCTATCCGGAATGTCGGGATGTACCCATACACCGGATTCCTTTGTCATATCAACAAATACCCTCTTCCCGGGATTGGTGGTCGATGGGTCCTGCATGTTCATGTATATCTTCATATTCCTCGCCCGCGTCGAAAGCTTGGCGCCTAATTCTTCCTGCACGAAAAAATCAGGGTAATTATCATTGTTGATATCGACCATGTTTACCCGTGCACCTTTGACACCACTCATACCTATTTCATTGGTCACATCGTATATCCAGGTTTTATCCTGCGCGTGAACGAAGAAAGGGCAGGCGAGTACTGCAAGAATAGCTATGCCTTTACGAACAGAAGAAACAATTTTCATACACACTCCGTGAGGTTGTTGGATGGAAGAATTAGTCGTAAGATTATAAGTCGTAAGTCGTAAGTTTTAAGTTGTAAGTCGTAAGTTGTAAGTCGTAATTTTTTAAGTCTTTAGTGCTACTTCGACACTGTGCATTTATAGGTGCATACGATAAACCTTAGTAGGAATATGTCACGCAATGAATGCAACTTTATTACCTTATACAATCAATTTCTACGATGAAGGAAATCGCCGATTAACCTCAGTAGCTAAAATGTCAAGCAATTAATGCAACCTTTTACCTTAAACTGTCCATTCTTACCATTGAGAATATCTGCTTTTCTATACCAATAAGGTTGATAGTCAGGTTGGCATCGTATGCGCTACTAAGGTTTTATGGATTGTTTTTGTTTGTCGTCGGTTATTTGTTGTTTTGGGTAATTAATTGCCGCTTGGCATTATCAACAATCATCTTCATCATAAAAAATCAGCGGCATCAGCGTGCCATCATCGCCCTAGCGGAACATCACGCCTTTTCTTTAATCCTGAAAAACACCACCGCACCAAGCGTAAGCACCAAGCTCGACAGCGAGATCCATGCTCCCGTGTGGAAGGCGTCCGAATCATACTTCATCACAACTGTGTGTTCACCGGCGGGGACTTCTACACCACGCAAACTATAGTTTATTCTCAGTACTTCCGCCGGCTGACCGTCAATCGTTGCCTTCCATGCCGGATACCATATTTCACTCATGCAGAGAATCCCTGCTTTGTCGGTTTTGACGGTATAGGAGAATTGATTATTCGTGTATTCGGTGCAATTGACTGTATGTGTTATAGAATCCGAAGGAAGATTACCCAAACTCATCGTCGGAGATTTCTCGAGCACAACCTGATTGCGGTAGTCAATTCCTCCTGCTTTCATGGTTTTGGTCACATTGTCGGTCTCGGTCACAATCGGTTGATATGCCATCCATGCCCGCTTGAATGCCGTCGGCCGCTCAATGACCGCAAGCTGCTGCGTGGCATTATCCACATCGATTTTGTAGCGAATTCCGAGCAAATCTTCGACGGTATTTGCATCTGCTGCCATCGGTGAACGTTTTTCGAGGAGGATTGGGTTGTATCCTTCGAAGAGCATGATGTTATCAAGCGGACCCTGATTCCGCTTCATCGCATAGCTGCCACGTTTGCTCCACATTTCTACACGAAAGATATTGTTTGGCGGGGTAATGGAGAACTGTTGCTTGAGTTCAGGAGAAATTTTAAACTTCTCGGCTGGGTTTTCTTTGCTGCCGACGAACTGTGAATAGGCAACATTAAGGTCAATAAATGCTATAAAAACAAGTATCCATCCTGCTGCCGCGACGGGAAGCACCTTCCGGTACAGCAAAAAACCTACGGCGACTACACTCAGACAGAGTAAAAACGCCGTCAAACCCTCTTTTTGTGTGGCTGCGACGGCTGCTTCAGGCGTGTCGATAAAGGTCTGAAGAATACCGGTGGCTGCCAGAAGCGTAATGCCAAGGGGAATAGCACCTGCTACTAAGAACCGCACTTGGAGTTTGGAATTTTTAGCCGATTGCCATAGTGCATCAAAACCAATTCCGGCGAATAAACACAAGCCAAAACTCATATAAAACATGATTCTACCGGGATTTCTGAATGATCCAAACACCGGAATACCAAAGAGCATGCGGTGGAGGAAGCCGTTAGCGCCTAAGCCGTAGAGAATGGCAAAGACTATCATCGCGATCGTAAATGCGCCGAATCTCGATTTCCATTGTGTGCTCAGTCCAAAGAGTCCGAGGCAGAGCGCCGCGAGCCCGAAGTAAAAGGCCGTATCCCAGTAATAATGCTGGTCGGTGCCGGTGTCACTCACATTCGGCAGGTAGAAATTATTCTGTTTTGGGTCGGTCTGCGACACTCTTCCATAGAGATTTGCTACCGCCGCAGAGTAGATTTGTCCAAGCCGCATCGAACCGTCAGAGGCGTATAATTTAGGGTTTTCAGGTGTTTTTTCGTACGTAATTTTCGTTCTTTCGGAGAGTCCTGCCAGTTCCTGCGCCGGTATGAACTGCATAGCAGTCAGCGCAAAGGCAAGAATCACCGGCAGGAGCGCCCGCAGCGCAAATCCACCGATTGCTCCGCCCGAAAGTTCCTTGTCTTTCATCGCTCCTACGCCCATCCATACGGTATATCCTGCTAAAAACAAAAGGACATACGCTGAAGTCTGAGGGTGACCCGATATAAGTGCAAGTGCAAGAAGTAAGCCGGCATAGAGTGTGTTTTTGATCTTTCCTTCAAAGATTCCGCGATGAAAATTAAGCAATATAAGCGGGAATAATGCGAGATGATAGACCACCATCGGGTGTATGACGCGCACGGCAAGCGAACCGCAGAAAGCGTACGAGACTGCGGCGAGGATGGCGCCGTAACTGGAGATATTCTTGAATCGTGCGAATTTATACATCGCAAATTGGGCAAGGAAGAAGTGCAGGATAATCACAATTTCGATGATTTTCGATGGCAACATGCCGTCCTTTTTGAGGAAGAGTGCCATCATCGTGTGGGGCGGATAGAGGGTTTGTGTCTGAAAGTCGGCTAAAAACGGCATTCCTGAGAAGGTGTAGGGATTCCAATACGGTAGCTGAAACTGCGCTAATTGCCGTGCTGCAAAGGTAGTGAACGGATAAATATACTCGGCTACGTCATCCCAGAAGAACTTATTACCAAAAAGGATATCCCGGAAAAATATCATCGTCGTGGCAGCAAAGACAAGAAGAACAATCGGAAGCGAAAGTTCTTTGAGTTTACCGGCCAGAGATACCGTGTCTGTATTTTGTTTTGTAGCTTTTTGCGGAGCGGACATCTGATTTGCGCCTTGGAGTATGAAAAACAACAATTTTGACTGCAATTTACCACCACGGCGCCCGATTTTCAAACGGAATAATTTTTCGAAGGGTAGTGGAAGGGGAATTGGAGGGTTTTGTGTGTGTGGTTTTCACGTCCGGTCGGTTGCTACAACCGACCGTTAACACTTACCTATGAAACGTACTGCACATTCCATATTTGCAACACTACGATTTCCAACCACGACAAAAAGTATCGTCGATAGTGAAGGCATATTCAAGAATCGTCTGGCTGAGACATCGCTTCCTTCAAAGCTGACGTTTCAGCGGTAAGTGTTTACGGTCGGTTGTAGCAACCGACCGGACTGGAAATTTATCTTGTATCTATTGAACTGATAAGTATTTTGAAGAATAGATATTTGAAAGTCGATTGGTATAAGTCGGCTTTCTATTCTGAGTCATGTCATACTTTTTATCAATGACGACATAATCGTAGCTGGTCATTGTGTCTGAACTCATCTTCACCGGAGGAAATACTACGTTTGGTACGACAGACTTATAACCGGACGTTTGTAATTCGAATCGTAAAAATATATCAAACTGTTCTGAATTAATGAAATAGTTCTTAGCACCAATGATTTGGGTGATAATGTGATGGGATGATATGCTATAGTTCTCATATTCTGTAATGACGTTCGTAAAGTTTACGAATAAAAGAACCTGCGCAACAATGACACACAAGAGGATAGTCTTCGTTGAAAATCGCTGAATGAACGAATACGCAGGATAGAGACAGAGAAAAGCGACAATGACGCTGTAATAGTAAAACGTTCGTGGAAAAGGTATCACTGAATGTACTCCTAAGAGCAAAAAAGGTGCTGCGATAAAAATAGATATAGTTTTTATGTGAAAACTATCTTTTTTGTAAACAACATAAAGTAATGAAATTGCCATCAGTGGAGCAATAAACAACCAAGGTATGCCGAAAATAGTTTGCAATGTTTCTGAGAAAAAAGAAGGTAGCTTTTCTATCAAAACTAATCGAGGTATTGGTTGTACATACACATTCCCAACGATTGCCTTCAATCCGTTAACAAGAATGATTGGAGTATAAATTACTGCAACAATGGCAATTGTGCTGAAAAACGATGACTTCTGACTTCTGATTAATGGTGACCTACCAAGAAGAAGACATGCATGTAATGTAAGAAAGGGATATAGGTAAGAAGGCATGGTATAAAAACCCAAAATGCTGCTGATTGAAAAAATGATCCAGTATCGTTTTTCGGATGAATGTTGTATTATTTGATAGGTACAGTAGAGTGATACAACGAAAAATAAACTTACAAGTTCGTACCCTCTTGACATGTAACTGTAATAAACAGACATAAACAACATAGAAGAGATGCCTGTCAGGATAAGTGAAAATTTTTCAGAGTAAAATTTCTTCCAGAAAGAAAAACAAATCATCCACATGAGGAACGTGATGAATATATTAGAGATTCTTAAACATACCAAATCAGAAAGGAACGGAATATAATGCGTGAAATTTGTGATGATAGAATGCAAGATATGATTGTTTGGTAATGGATAATACAAAGCAGACGTTAAAGGGGTTTTTGTTGTAAAGGAAAGATACGTATATGCTTCGTCATACGACACAGGTATAACGAAAGCACAATAAATGCACGTCGCGAGGGGTATGAAAACAATTATAGGACCCGATGAATGAAAAAAGTTGGAAAGGAGTCGCCTGAGTGCATTGTTTACGTACTTAAAAACAGTGATACCTGTTGTATAAAAATTTTCTCTTTTTAAAAATAAAAACACCAACCCAAGAATAAGAAACAATTCTATAATCTGCGCTCCATAAAATTTACTCTTCGTCATCAAAGCGAATACTTTATCGTGATTGCTTTGTTGGTTTGATAGCTTTAGTAATGATTCGATGGAAGTGGTATATCCAACAATTAACGTCCAAGCCAAGAAGCAAGAAACAATGGTAATATTTAGTATCAATAAATGGTAAATAACTTTTTTCATGAATATTTTGGTTGTATATGTAATCTGTTGATTCGGATCTTTAACGTGTTTGATGATTAACACTTACCTATGAAACGTACTGCACATTCCATGTTCACGTCCGGTCGGTTGCTACAACCGACCGTTAACACTTACCTATGAAACGTACTGCACATTCCATATTTGAAACACTACGATTGCCAACCACGACAAAAAGTATCGTCGATAGTGAAGGCATATTCAAGAATCGTCTGGCTGAGACATCGCTTCCTTCAAAACTGACGTTTCAGCGGTAAGTGTTTACGGTCGGTTGTATAGGGTCGTACAGCGTTAAATTAAATATACACTATAGGTTGTTTTTCTGTAACTATCTGAAAACAAATAAAATTTTAAATGAAGTGCAGAACGTGCATTATAACTATTTAAAGCACGATTCTATACAACCGACCGTTAACACTTACCTATGAAACGTACTGTACGTTCCTTCTTTGCTACACTACGATTGCCAACCACGACAAAAAGTATCGTCGATAGTGAAGGCATATTCAAGAATCGTCTGGCTGAGACATCTCTTCCTTCAAAGCTGACGTTTCAGCGGTAAGTGTTTACGGTCGGTTGTAGCAATCGACCGGACTGGAAATTAGGAACCTAACAACGTTGTTTACCAAAAGAACTCACCGCACCACCACAAACGGCACACTCTTCACCACCGAACCCACCGTCATTACCGCCGAATAAGCGCCTGTTGGCAGTGATTCTCCGCCGGCGAGTCCATCCCAAATGAAGGTAAAAGTTCCATCCGGGCTTGCTTGGGTGTAATCTTGATACTGCTGCCTGCCAAGCGCGTCGATTATCCGAACATGAATGGGAATTTGAGGCGAAGTCGTTGTGCCGTTGATGCTGATGCTGCCGGTTGTAGGATTAGGGGAGATCAGGAAGTACGAAGTTTCTGTACTGATTGGTTCTTGTACGTCTGTTGTTCGATGATGAAATAACTGTATGCCATTGATACCGGAGAAACCGGCTGTCAAGGAATTACTTCCACTCCAACTACCATCTAATCCACGACCTCCACTATTCAAGGTGACAACCCAAACGAATGTTGATAATGAATCAATAGCCATCGTGTTTGCCAAACCGTACCATCCATATTCTGAATTTTTATACGAGTTCAATGTAAAAGTTCCTAATGAATGTGAATCATTGTATAATTGAAAAGGAAAAGGACCACTATCAAGAATGAACGGGAAATCGCTGTCAATCATAGTAGTTGGCAAGTCATTGAAATCTTCTAAGTGTAGATATTCGATCTTATCTTCTTTTGCATTATATGATTTAACAGACATTGAATCTTTAATAGTAATAGTAAAAGACCCTTTCTCATTCGTCACAGACAGTGTAATTATCATATTGTCCTGAGAATGAGAAAACACATAAATCCATTGAAGAGCTTTGCCTTCACTATATTCATTGTATATAGTGTTATAATTGTAAATCGGTAGATTGTGGGTATAAGTATTGATTTGTAAGAGCTTGGCATCCGAATAACCCATTTGTGCAACCTTTTCACGGGCTGCTTTTGCGCCTGTGAGGGCTGTGAAATTTTCTAAATTCTGAGCGGAAGCTTTTGTGAGAATACTACAGCAGGCAAGGAGAAGAAGGAGCGGTTTTATCATAGTAGATACTACTGTGAAGATGAACAAAATAGAGTAGTTGTGTCATTGTGAAGTACGTCGGGTGCAAAATACGGGATTACCGGTGGTTTTCCAAATCGATTGTTTGTATTTCCGCTCCGGACAACTCATTGTTTTATACAACAGCCGCATTGCCGGACTACTGTCGTGCCGTCGTCCAATTGTTTAGGCGCACCGGCTGAGGAATCAATTTGTAGATGAGCGACTTTTCGAATGTCAGGCAATTGTGTTCTGCATCGAATGGAAGATGGGCGACTACGTGGCGGTCGATGTTCTACGGGAACACCATACTCCTCCAAATGGTCGGCCACGTTGCGGGTGTTTTTTTTGCTTTGGGTCTTCGACGCTATACCTATTCATCCTTTCTGCGGTCGTTGTGAGAGTAGTATGCCGTTTTGCATCAAACGAACGACCACGTTGCGGACGTATTTTCTATGGAGGTTATTCCTTTCTGGCGATATTCGACTACACTGAGATTGTTGTTTGGTTATAATACTTCATTTATTGTCATAGTTCGACCGCAAGACGATGCTGACCGAGGGGCAAGCGCGATTACGTGGGGAGACGTGAATGTCAGGCGGTGATGAGGTGATAGTCGAGCAGGTTTTGTAGGTACGAAGACGTCATCTCGGGTGAGTGGTTCGGCGTTTTGTGACAACTGTACGGTCATTTAGTGAGCGTTTGAAAGTATTTAGTGAGCGTTTGAAAGTATTTAGAGAGTGTGTGAAAGTATTTAGTGAGCATGTGAAAGTGTTTAGTGAAAGTGAGGTAGTGTTTAGTGGAAGGTGGTAGGCACGTTAGTGGTAGTGTTGCGGTGTTTAGTGGAAGGTGGTAGGTTCGTTAGTGGTAGTGCGTTGGTGTTTAGTGGAAGGTGGTAGGCACTTAGTGGTAGTGCGTTGGTGTTTAGTGGAAGGTGGTAGGTTCGTTAGTGATAGTGCTGCGGTGTTTAGTGGAAGGTATTTTGTTCGTAGGAGACAAAGAATCAGCGTTTTGAGAGACCGTTGCGGCGGTTTGTGAATCTCAAGCGGAGAGAAGAGTACGCTAAGCGAGCATTTGGTACACGATTATCGATGGGTATGACGAGTGCGTATCCTGTAGTGGGAGGAGAGCAAGCTTTTGAAATGGAGGAGTAGAAATACAGGAAGCATGTTGTGATCGGAGGTGAGTGGCAATATTCTGTTCCGGAAATCCGGGTAGAGTACCCTACATGTGAGCGCGCTTTCGTACGCGAAGCCAACGGATTTGGGAAGGAGTGTACCGAAAAAAAGGACTTCTTGGGAAGAAGAGTGCTTTTTGCAACGCTACAGGGCAGGGCGGTGACGAGGGTAAGGAAGGGTGTAATCAGGGTCGTGACGCGGTGCAGATTCTCTTGACCATCTTCAGGGAGGCCACTACCATGTATTCGTGAGGCAAGAGGAGATGTGCAGCGTTTTTTTAACGGAAGAGTCCGGGCAGGCGAAAGAAGGGAAGAGCTTGAAGGGAGGGGGCGTACGGTACGGTAACCCTCTGCAGGAGCTTCGTGCGGCATTGTCTCGCGGTTGAGTCGAGTAGAGTTGATGGTTATTGCCCGGGAGTGATAGTATAGTCGAATAGAATCATTTCGGGCATTGTGGTGGTAGTGCTCCAAAGGGAACAAGATGCAGGGTGCGGAAGTATTGTTCCCGAAAAAACTCCTTTGTGAGTATTGTCAATGTCGTTATTTTGCGTCTCATAAATTTATTTCCACTCTCCAAACCCTAACAAGTATCTCTATGACCCGAATTCTCCTTTCTATTTGCCTTCTCATTGTTCTAGCCGCCGTCCCGTCCGTTTCTCAGGAAAGCTGGGCCTGGCAGAATCCGCTACCCCAAGGTAATGCTCTTAATTGTATAGCGTTTAAAGGCACATCTTCTCCGGCGTCTCTTTTTGCGGTAGGAAATGCCGGTACAATTATCTCTTCTACCGACGGTGGTGGCTCATGGCTACCCACCGATAGTATTCCTTCGCAGACATTGTATTCCGTTTGTTTTACCTCTGAGTCGGTTGGCTGTGCAGTCGGCTATGGCGGGCTCATCCTCCGTACGATTGACGGCGGAGCGCATTGGTCGTCGGTGCTGTCGAATACCTCGAATGCGCTGCGGTCGGTGCATTTTCCGACCCCTACGACAGGGTTTTGTGTAGGCGCAAAATCCACACTTCTCAAAACGACCGACGGTGGTGAGTCCTGGGGTGCCGTTATCAGCGGCGTTTCGGCACAATTCAGTGCTGTTTATTTTGCTGATTCGCTTCATGGATGGGTAGCAGGGAACAGTGGGTTAATTATGGCAACACAAAATGGCGGTAATAACTGGCTCGCTCAGTTTACCGGTGCCGACGATCCTCTTAATGCACTACGTTTTCTCACGCCGAAAGTCGGTATCGCAGTTGGTGACAAAGGCGTAATTCTCAAGACCACCGATGGTGGCGACAGTTGGAAAGTAAAGCAATCGGGTACGAAGGAAAATCTGCTTTCTGTGACCTTCACCTCAGCTACCATGGGATGGGCATGCGGTGCCAATGGGATGATACTTACTACGAGCGACGGTGGCGAGACCTGGAAACAGCAAGTGTCCGGCACAGGGGTTATGTTGACGTCGGTGTTATTCTATGATGCATCGATCGGACTCGCGGTTGGCTCCGGGGGAACCTTGCTCAAGACGCTTAATGGTGGTACGAACTGGAAAGTATTGTCTTCGGGATTTGCTCAGCATCTCCGTGGCGTGTCGTTTGTGAATCTCAATACGGGTATTGCCATTGGCGACAGTGGTATGATTCTATCGACGACGAATTCGGGTAAGAAATGGGAACGTATTGAAAATCTTTTTCCCGATAATTTACGTGCCGTGACGATGGTATCGCCCTCGAAGGCCTGGTTCTGCGGTGAAAACGGCCGAATTATTGAATGTTCACTCTCATCCTCACCCGGTGTGACGGCGCAAACCACGCCGACATCATCGACCTTGAATGCATTGCGAATGGTCAATGAGGACATTGGCTATGCCGTTGGAAATGAGGGGGTACTCTTGCAGACGGTGAACAAGGGAGTGACCTGGAATTTACTGCCGAGTCCTACGCAGCTCAATGTAACAGGCGTTTTTGCTGTGAATGCAGTTGTTGCTTATGCGGTGGGTGAAGCGGGAATGATTCTCAAAACAAGCAATGGCGGCAAGGACTGGGTACTGCAGTCGAGTGGCACGTCGTCACGTTTGGACGGTGTCTATTTTGCCGATGAAAAGACAGGTTGGGCTGTTGGTGATGTAGGCGTCATCCGGCATACGACCGATGGCGGCGAGACATGGACGGCGCAGTTATCGGGTACGGCGGTACCGTTAACATCGGTCGTGTTTGTCAATTCCAGGCGCGGCTGGGCAGTGGGCGACGAAGGTGTAATTGTGAGCACTGCAGACGGCGGGGAAACCTGGAAGCCGCAGGCAAGCGGCACAGCTAATCAGCTCAGTGGTGTATCTGCCATCAATGACTCGACGGCATGGATCATTGGCAATGGCGGTACAATACTCAAAGTCACCGGTAAGCGCGAAGCGATTGTGATTTCGGTGAATGAAACGCAAACGCTCGTACCCGAAGTGACGAATTTTCCGAATCCTGCGAACACTACCTCCAAAATTCGATTCTCCATTCCGGAGCCAAGTATCATCTCTCTTCATCTCTACAACATGACCGGCGACAAGGTGCAGTCCATCATCGACGGAGTGCGGTGTGCTACCGGTACCTACACCTTCGATATCGATACAGAAGCGCTCCCAAGCGGTGTGTATTATTATGTTCTTACATCCGGAAGCAGGATGAGCACCGATAAAATTGTTATCACACGGTAAGCCTGTCCGGTACAATAATCATATTTGGCATTGGTGTATTGCACCTGTAGAGACGTTGCATGCAACGTCTCTACGCAAGGACGAAAAATAGCGTCTGTTGTAATTATCGATCATAACACCTGTAGAGACGTTGCATGCAACGTCTCTACGATTTGGATGAATAACGTCCGTGTTCACGATCGTCGATACCTGTAGAGACGTTGCATGCAACGTCTCTACGCAAGTCAAATAGCGTCTGTTGTAATTATCGGCATTGAGACGTTGCATGCAACGTCTCTACGCACCTAGCGTCTGTTGTAATTATCGATCAGAGAGACGTTGCATGCAACGTCTCTACGCAAGGACGAAAAATAGCGTCTGTTGTAATTATCGATCATAACACCTGTAGAGACGTTGCATGCAACGTCTCTACGCAAGTACGAAAAATAGCGTTTGTTGTAATTCTTGATCATAACCTGTAGAGACGTTGCATGTGTCTCTACGCAAGGACGTCGTTTGTTGTATACATCACACCTGTAGAGACGTTGCATGCAACGTCTCTACGCAAGTACGAAAAATAGCGTTTGTTGTAATTATCGATCATCACACCTGTAGAGACGTTGCATGCAACGTCTCTACGCAGGACGAAAAATAGCGTTTGTTGTAATTATCGATCATCACACCTGTAGAGACGTTGCATGCAACGTCTCTACGCAAGCACGAAAAATAGCGTTTGTTGTAATTATCGATCATAACACCTGTAGAGACGTTGCATGCAACGTCTCTACGCAAGGAGCGTTTGTTGTAATTAATGCAACGTCTCTACGCAAGCACGAAAAAATAGCGTAATTATCGATCATACACCTGTAGAGACGTTGCATGCAACGTCTCTACGCAAGGACGAAAAATAGCTTTGTTGTAATTATCGATCATACACCTGTAGAGACGTTGCATGCAAAAGCACGAAAAATAGCGTTTGTTGTAATTATCGATCATAACACCCGTAGAGACGTTGCATGCAACGTCTCTACGTTTCTTGTTCTCATCATTTTCCAAAAGGGTCAGCCATGATACATTTGACAAGTGTTCGCATAATCATGCATACTCTGGTAATGGGTATGCTTTTTTTGGTTGGAGTGCCGAACGTGCATTCACAGTGGGTGCAGGCAAAAGGAGCTCAAGGCGGTAATTTCGCTCCGTTTGCTATTAATGATTCTATCCTCTTGGCCGGTTCACTTACCAGTGGACTCTACCGCAGTATCGATAAAGGGGAGAGGTGGACGAAGACGGGTCTAACAATGAACGCTGTAGGACCTTTTATTATAAAGGATTCGACAGTCTATGCTGCTGCGTACGATAATGGAGTTCTGCGAAGTACAGATTACGGCGTGAGTTGGACGACACTTGACAGAGGATTAACGAATAAAAGAATAAACGCTCTTACCTTTGTCGGGGAGACCATGCTCGCAGGAACAGATTACGGACCGGTCTTTCGAAGTACTGATCTTGGACAGAGTTGGAGTGAATCGAATGAAGGGTTGAAGGATCGGTATGTTTCTACCTTTGCCGTTCTTGGCTCGACGATTTTTGCAGGAATGAAGGATTACGGCGTGTATAAAAGTACTGATAATGGCGCAACATGGCAGGATGCTGGTGTTGGATTACCTCCGAGGCGCACGGTGATATCGTTCGCCGTGAGTGGTACGACTGTCTTCCTCACATTGAATAGCGCAGGCGTCTTTCGAAGTTCTGATAATGGCGCTACCTGGCAGGAAGCAAATGTCGGACTTGATCCTTCCTTAGTCGCATTCATTGTGATACGAGATACGGCTCTCTTTGTGAGCGCAAGGTATGGTGGCGTTTATCGGAGTACGGATAATGGAGATAATTGGATTGAGGCAAACAGTGGCTTACCGGTGCAACAAGTAGGTAAGCTTACGTTTTGCGGAACGAGTCTTTTTGCAGGTGTAATCGGTGGTGGTATGTATCGAAGTACCAATCAGGGCGAGAGTTGGACAGAAGTGAATAACGGGCTGAATTGTCAGACGGTGTTCTCTTTTCTTACCGGAGGTGCGACCTTGTTTGCAGGCACCTATTCCGGTGGAATATTTCGGAGTGAGGATAATGGATCGCAGTGGACGACAAGTAATGCAGGACTGACCAATTTTTACGTAACTGCCCTTGCTCGGCGCGGTACAACGCTGTTTGCAGGCACAACGGAAGGGATGTTCCGCAGTACGGATAATGGTAATCATTGGGTAGCATACAACACAGGCATCACTAGTCCATACATTGCCCGGATAGCAGTACTTGATTCAGTCATTTTTGTCGGTACACACAATGATGGCGTATTTCGGAGTACTGATAATGGCGAGAGTTGGATGGCATTGAAAATTAGAACACTTACTTCTGCTACGTTTGGTGAACTCATTGTGCATGGCTCTTCCATCTATGCGTCCGGCCGAGGAACGGGCGTGTATCGCTCGGACGACTATGGTATTACGTGGATGTATTTAGGATTAGATTATGTTGATAATTATTCACTTAGAGTAATTGGAAACTCAGTTTTTGCCGGTTCATTGCAAGGTGTCTATCGTTATTCCAATGGAGGGACAAAGTGGGAGAGAATTGGCCTAGAGGATAATGATATTTATTCCCTGGCTGTGTATGGCACTGTCCTTTTCGCCGGTTCCTATGGCAAAGGAGTGTTTGTAAGCAAGGACAATGGCAACAATTGGACGTCATTGAACACAGGTTTACCGAATATGTATGTGCAGTCGTTGGAAGTGCATGGTACGACACTTTTTGCCGGAATTGATAACGCAAGTATCTGGAAACTTGACCTAACAACAATTGGTGTGGATGATGATGGCGATTCATCTCCTCACCATCCGAGTATCGTGAATGCATTTCCAAATCCGGGTACGTCATTGGTAACAATTACTTTTCCATGGAATTCAACAGTTTCTACACTTCAAGTGTTCAATATCTATGGACAAAAAGCTTTCGAGACAACAGATTTGAATTCAGAGAAAATTACCATTGATGTATCAGGATTCCCAAGTGGGATGTATTCAGTGGTGGTGACTGCGGCAGAAGGTCGCATCGCGAGAACGAAGGTGGTGGTCGAGAGGAAATAGTATCGTGTATTCCCAACAGTAGCGATAATTTCAAATAATTACCCAAAATAACACACAACAACTATGAAATTTACCCTAATAGATATCAATCCTCAGCTTACCGATGCATGGCAGAAAGTATTCGATTCTGTTCCTGATGTTTCTGTCATGAATACCTCGATTTTTGAGATATCATGTGACGCTATAGTGAGCCCTGCCAATAGTTTTGGCTTCATGAATGGTGGCGTTGATTTTGAAATATCCAAGAATCTCGGCTGGCATATCGAGAAAAAACTTCAGGAGAAAATCCGTTCGGAATTTTATGGTGAATTGCTTGTCGGGCAAGCGACGATTGTCGATACCGGGCACACGCAATTCCCATATCTCATTGCAGCCCCGACGATGCGTAATCCGATGACACTCTCGCGTTCACCCAATGTCTATTTAGCGACCAAAGCACTCCTGATTCTCCTTCAGTATGGCGTCATGAGCGATGGCACACCGGTAAAAGACAAAGTTCAATCGGTAGCAATTCCCGGCTTAGGAACAGGAATCGGTCAAGTCCCACCCATGGTATGCGCCCGTCAAATGAGAATTGCCTGGGAAGATGTAATGCTGGAGAAGCATACAACAGAAAAGGGTTGGGAGGAGCTCCGCTCAAATTATGCTTATTTTTATACGAATGATGAGCAGTATATTCAGTATGATATTCCGTAGGAGGGCGGTGGTGCTGTCGGGGATTATCCCGTCCGTCCGGACACTCTACGACAACATCCTTAACGTGTGCCGCTGCAATGTACTGCATCATACCTCTCGTTCGAAAGCATTCATAGATGCTATTACCCCGTAGGCAGAAGAGTAGTAAAGTGAAGGTGAGGTGAAAGTAATTATGACGTGAGTGTTTGAAAGAAGAGAATGTATAAGCGGTATGAGTTGATGTTGTACCAACCGACCAAAAAGGTATCAACTCACTCTATAGGTAGTGGTGGGGAATCATACTGTGATTGTGAAGTGATATCAAGAATGTAAACTCACTTTTATAAACTTTTTATTCGTCGAGCTATGAAAAATCTAGTTTTTTGCGGAATGATAGGCGTACTCATTCTACTTGCTGCTTGTGAATCCGGTACCTCAAACGTGAATCTCCATCTTGGAGAGAAATTGGCTAATGTTCAATTCACATTTGAGCGAAAAGATAATGAGATTAAAGAGGTTAGTTGGAATGCTGATGGAACGATGCTTGCAACAACAGGCAATAATTCTTTTAGTATCTGGAATACAACTACCGGTACACTGATGTACACCATTGTCGGAAAAAGTCCGCAAACTGAAGTACACGTGTGTTGGAGTCCGGATGGAACACGTATTGCAACATCAAATGATGAATATGCTCCGGCAGGATTTGACATTGGACTAATTTCTATAAGAAATGCAAAGGACGGATCGGTAATTTGGACGATGGGAGAACGTATTACACTTGCTACTCCAAAATGCATGAGCTGGAGTGCCGACGGGGCATATCTAGCAACGACCGAACTCGGTCGTATTAATATTTGGAATCCTGATAAAGGGTACCTGTATAATACATTGCAAGGCCATACCGATATAATTAATCAACTCTTCTGGAATACAAAAAACCATACATCGGTATCGGCAAGTCATAATGAAATTATTGTATGGCGTTCGCCGACGAATGATAAGATGCTAACTCTCAACGGCCATTCTTCCTGGATTAAAGATATTGATGTAAGTAGCGATGAAACTCGTGTAGTAAGCGGGAGTATGGATAAAACTGCTATTATCTGGGATATAGCAACCGGTAGAAAACTATTTACGTTAGTCGGTCATACTCAAGATATTAATGTGGTAAAATGGAGCCCCGATTGTTCAAAAATTGTGACCGGTTCTTATGATGGAGGTTCAATTATCTGGGATGCCTCAAACGGAACACAACTCTTTAGATTAGATGGTAGTGATCAGGTAACATCAACCGTTGCATGGAGTCCTGATGGGAAAAAAGTAGCGATGAATTCTTGGGATGAAGCATCGGTGTGGGATGCTTCTACCGGTAAAAAAACGTTGACATTAACAGGTCACACTGAAGGTATTACCACGCTATGCTGGAGTCCGGATGGTAAAAGAATTGCTACCGGAAGTAGTGACGGAACGATAAAGATATGGTTTGTTGAAGAAGAATAATTATTTTCAAATGCCAGTATGTGCTCATTAAATAATTAGGTTATATGTGTTCATGCTGGTAATGACGAAAAATGTATTGTACTCTTTACGTTTGTCCGGATGTTTCACCCGGACAGAAGCACTTGACCATGAAATGTACTACATATGAGTGAGTCTTTACGGTAGTGACGAAATACGGTGTCGTCATCAAAATATCTGAAAGCTCCGCCGGGTCGAAATCGTACTAGAAAAGGGCGTTTCTTTGAAACAAAGCTCCATCGGAGCGATAAAAATACGACCAATCCACTACCTTCTAATACGACTCATACGATGAATTTTCTCACTCTTGATGCTGCCTCTCACGTGTTTATGGTCGAACTCTTCATGCCCATTCTTGCCGAAAGGAGCATACCGCCGCTCTACAATCAGATACGTTACAAACCGCCGATCCACACATCTCCACGTTTAAATACGTATGATTCGACTATATCACCGATGGGCGGCTCGTGCCGGTGCCTGCGGTGCGGCTGTCGGAGGAGCTTGTCAAACCATCGTTTTGCTTCCATGTAGTCTTTCAGTGTCGGATACATATCCTCCTCTCCAACCCATGTATTGTCGTACTGATCTTCATCGAGTCGTTGGACCCAGTGATACGCCTCTAGTCTCTTCCGAAGCTGCCCGTAAGTACCCGGGGAGAATGGTTTCGTTCTTTCCGGCGTCGAGAAGGTATTGTTATAGAATTCACTCCTGTCGCCGATGGCACAGACGACTTGAGATCTCGAAAATCGAGGCTCGAACAGCCATATTTTCAGATAATACGGTTCTCCAAGCATCTCAAGCTGATGTTTCCATGCTTCATAAATATCCAGTAAGCCGCTGAGAATCAGCTTCTTTGTCATTCGTTTGGGTTCGGAAATGCTCCTGTTCGTCATCAACATATCACACCATGGACGCACCAGTATCCTGACATGATCGCACCGGTATTTGTCGAGCACTTCCTGTCGTAGTTCCAGATTATTCCATCGCCAGCGTTCGATGCAGCGATGCCGCCTGCTGTGTCCGCGTAATTTTTGAGTTTTCACGATTGATAGGAAAAAGATAATGGATTGTAATTGTCGATTATAAAGGTACATACAAGCTCTCTGGAGTACAAGGGATGCAGGCATGATGCAGCTGCCGGAAGTCGTAAAGGCTATGGCTTCTTATTTACCCAATCCGGGAGAGTTCACCTCAAAACTACCTATCTATGGTTAGATAACCACCGATGGGGGGAGTCCTTCATCGACAGAACGTAAGAAGAGTAGTATCATGAACCTCTATGATTACAGCACAGATGTGTCGTTGTATCCTGAATACCCGTCTGCTGTATTACCAAAACGACCGTCTGTTCACTTTTGTAAGCTGCCAATTATTTCTTGCCGATCCTCCCGAGCAGATATTCAAGCACTGCATCCGATTCGTCGATTTTCTTTTCAAGAGGTGTGGTAATAAGCACATCCGGCATGACAGGCGCATAGTGCGAAGAAGAGCAGTCAACGCCATAATCGAGAGAAGTGGTAGTCTGCATGATAATTTTGCTCTTCGGTAATTCGAATTTATACACTTCACCAAAATCAGTCGTATTTTCACCGGTTTCTTCGCCGAGTATCTCGGCTAAATGAAATTGTTTTGCACCGTCTGCCAGCATATTCGCACTTGAGAACGTAAATGGTCCGGTGAGGAGATAGACCGTGCCGGTGAATACTGTGGTGTTGTCAAATCTATTCGACTGAGGTGAACAATCCCCGAGTTCCCACACGCTGCCATTCTCATGTCCATGGTAGTGATTCGACGAATCACCGGCAGCTAGGAGATACTGCTTGTACTGCGCACTGACTTTCCACAGGCGTTTACCCATGAGGGTATATTTCCCCCGATACCAATAACTGATTAACATATCGGCAAGTTGTGAATTACCGCCGCTGTTGTCCCGAATGTCAATTGCCAGATGATGTATGGAATTGTTGTTGCAGTAAGTCACGCACGAATCGACGAACCGATCCATTACTTCAAACGCTCCGGACATACTGTTAAGGGTTAGGACGCCGAGTGTATGATTATGAACCCGAAAACTATACGGTGTTGTAATCGCAGGCAGGCGCAGGGTCAGAGCTTCTTTAAAACTAATTCCCTGCGGTAGTAGTACGGTGCCGCTATCACCCGAGATTTGAGTGTACGCCAGCGTAAACGGCGGCGTAATTCCTTGTATCATCAGATAATAAGGAAACATGCGCATGGTCATTTCCTGTCGGTAGGAGGTGCGTCCGCCAATCATACTGTCAATCCGTGGCAGCAGATCGGCAATGCGGTGATTATTCACGGCTATCAATTCTGCGCCCTTGGGCACGGCAAGCGCTTGAGCCGTCGATTGTGGAAGATAGAGACGATTCTCATGCAAGAGGAGGCGATAGGGGAAAAAGACAGAACTCCGCAGCAGAGACCGGAGCACCGGTTGTGAGAGCGCCGGCATGGTGTGCCCGTCCTGCAGCATCGATGTGATATGTGATAGAGTTACGAGCATTTCCTGCGTCGTCAGCGAATCGGGCAGGGAAGACTCAAGCGCTTGAATGCGCTGTTCGAATCTATCCTTCGAAACAAACAAAAAAGGATTATAATGCACATCAAGGAGCGTTGTGCGAAGAAACGCTATATCCTGCCGAGCATCTTCTCTGCTCACCGTCCGCTGAGCAAGCGCAGAGACAGAGATAAGGAATAGAAATGGAACGATAAGAAAGTTCATGACATACGTACGAGATTAATATTTACAGACGCCCTGCAACGAATGCGCCCGACAGAAGTACATTGACTATCAGAGTACAAAGTGATGAGGGAAATGTGCGACATATGCCCTCAATCATCATATCCTCCACAAGTAGATTAGATGCAAAATTACTTCACAATGCTACAGAAATTTTTCAAGTGAGTAAAAAAAGAAAAGGCATAATAATATTCGCTAAACGCTGACGGGCTATGCCTGTAGAGACGTTGCATGCAACGTCTCTACGTTTGGATGGTAAATATATGTTTCGTACTGTTTTATCATCATTATTCACGGCTGCCGTAGAGACGTTGCATGCAACGTCTCTACGTATGGAAGAAAAAACGTCTGCCATCGCCAACATTCATGCCTGTAGAGACGTTGCATGCAACGTCTCTACGTATGGAAGAAAAAAACGTCTGCCATCGCCAACATTCATGCCTGTAGAGACGTTGCATGCAACGTCTCTACGTATGGAAGAAAAAAACGTCTGCCATCGCCAACATTCATGCCTGTAGAGACGTTGCATGCAACGTCTCTACGTATGGATGAAAAAATCCCGTCCATTGTCACCATCGTTCATTGCGCAGTAGAGACGTTGCATGCAACGTCTCTACGTATGGATGAAAAAATCCGGTCCATTGTCACCATCATTCATTGCGCTGTAGAGACGTTGCATGCAACGTCTCTACGTATGGATGAAAAAAACGTCTGTCATCGCCAACATTCAGGGCTGTAGAGACGTTGCATGCAACGTCTCTACGTATGGATGGTAAATATACGTTTCGTACTGTTCTTTCAGCATTATTCACGGCTGCAGTAGAGACGTTGCATGCAACGTCTCTACTGCGCAATGAAAAACGTCTGTCATCGCCAACATTCATGGCTGTAGAGACGTTGCATGCAACGTCTCTACGGTGGTACGGTATATATTCAATTTAACCGGTTGTTTCAATCAATCGGACTGTGACATAACGTAGGTACATATCTGTGAAGAAGAGTAGTATTTCAATAAAGTAGCCCCTGCCCACCGACTCCCAATCCACCCTCCCACCAAAAACATTTTTGCAAGTTTTCCACTTGTAGTTAATTTGCAGGTATTAGATATGAATCCTCGATACTAACCTCTTACTCTATCATGACAACACGTTCCGAATGGCTTGCTCAGGCAACGAAAGACCTTAAAACCAAGTCCGTCGATTCCCTTACCTGGGACTCTCCCGAAGGTATTCCGATTTATCCGCTTTATAGCGCCGAAGACCTTGATAAAATTGAATATCAGGAGACCTTCCCGGGACTCTATCCCTTCACACGCGGACCCTACTCGACCATGTACACGCATCGCCCGTGGACGATTCGCCAATATGCGGGCTTCTCGACGGCCGAGGCGTCAAACGCCTTCTATCGCCGTAATCTCGCAGGCGGACAAAAAGGACTCTCCGTCGCCTTTGACCTTGCGACGCATCGCGGCTACGACTCCGATCATGAACGCGTCGTCGGGGATGTCGGGAAAGCAGGCGTTGCGATTGATTCGGTGGAGGATATGAAGATTCTCTTCGATCAAATTCCTCTCGACGAAATGTCTGTCTCGATGACGATGAATGGTGCGGTGATTCCCATCTTAGCGATGTTTATTGTTGCCGGTGAAGAACAAGGCGTGAGCGCCGACAAACTCTCCGGGACGATCCAAAATGATATTCTCAAAGAATTCATGGTGCGGAATACATATATTTATCCACCGGCACCATCGATGCGGATAGTAGCTGATATTATTGAATTTACAAGCAAATCTATGCCGAAGTTTAATTCGGTCAGTATCAGCGGATATCACATTCATGAAGCAGGAGGGAATGCTGCGCAAGAACTCGCATTTACAATCCTAGACGGACTCGAATATGTACGCGCCGCACTTTCCAAAGGACTCAACATCGACGATTTTGCGCCACGACTATCCTTCTTTTGGGGAATCGGGATGAATTTTTTCATGGAAATTGCCAAGCTGCGCGCCGGGAGAATTTTATGGGCGGAATTAATTCAACAATTCAACCCCAAAAAACAAATTTCGCTTGCCTTGCGCACGCATTGTCAGACGTCCGGATGGTCGCTTGCAGCGCAGGACCCGTATAATAATGTCATCCGCACGACGATCGAAGCGATGGCTGCCGTGCTTGGTGGCACGCAGTCGCTCCATACGAATTCGTTTGATGAAGCGCTCGGACTTCCCACCGATTTTTCTGCCCGCATTGCCCGCAACACACAGCTTATTATTGCCGAAGAAACACATGTTACCAAAGTCGCCGACCCGCTGGGAGGTTCGTATTATATCGAGTCGCTCACGCATTCGCTCGTCAAAGAAGCAAGGGTGATTATGGAACAAATTGAGAACTTCGGAGGTATGACGAAAGCAATTCAAGCGCAGATTCCGAAGATGAAAATCGAAGAATCGGCGGCGCGACGTCAGGCAGCGATTGATCAGGGAAAAGAAGTGATCGTAGGGGTGAATAAATATAAGCCCGCGACCGAAGAAGAGATTGATGTGCTTGATATTGATAATACAGCAGTGCGGCTCTCGCAGGTTGAACGGCTAAAAGCGATTCGTGCTACGCGGGATACAGCGGCGGTGCAGGCGGCACTCGTGGCAATTACGGAAGCAGCGAAGGGAACAGGGAATTTACTCGAAGCGGCGATTACTGCGGCACGCCTGCGGGCGACGGTCGGTGAAATTACCGATGCAATGGCGAGTGTATTTACGCGATACGAAGCGCATCATTCCTCAATCAGCGGGGTCTATGCTTCGGCAAATCAAGATAATGCCGATTTTATTGCGCTTAAAAATGATGTCGATGCGTTTGCCAAGCGAGCTGGGCGCCGTCCGCGGATAATGATCGCCAAGCTTGGTCAGGACGGACATGACAGAGGCGCGCATGTGATCGCGACGGGATTTGCTGATATTGGATTTGATGTTGATATAGGTTCGCTCTTTCAGACGCCCGAGGAAGCGGCTCGGCAGGCGATTGAGTCGGATGTGCATGTGATTGGCGTCTCGAGTCAGGCAGCGGGACACAAAACGTTAATTCCATTGTTAATTGAAGAATTAAAGCGTCAGGATGCAGGCGATATTATTGTCATAGCAGGCGGAGTGATTCCACCGAAAGATTATCAGTTTTTGTTTGATGCCGGAGTCGCTGCGGTGTTCGGACCGGGCACGAATATCGTTCATGCCGCGCGCGAAGTCTTAGCATGTATTGAAAAGGCGGTCTTTGGTTAATTAACTATGTAGGAAATTTTTTCTCATCTTCTATGCTGAAAGCGTATATACCATCTGATGAACAGCCCTACAACTACGAGCGAGCTGCACACCTTTTACGCCGTGCAATGATCGCTCCGACGCACGAAGAAATTCTGCAATCGGTGCGGGACGGGCTCGGTAAGACTCTCGATAAGCTGTTTGAACCATGTGATTTAGGAGTCGAATATATTGATGAATGGGCGGGGACATACTCGACGAGCTGGCCGGAAAATGAAGCAGACTACGTTGTTTGGTTCTGGACGAATAAACGTCATGAAAAAATGTTCTATCAATGGTGGCTGATGAATATCCGGGATTCTCCGGTGAGCTTGCAGGAGCGCCTCGTTCTCTTCTGGCATGGACATTTTGCAACTGATGTTAAAGTTAATTTAGAAATCGCGCAGCATCTCTATGTACAGTATAGACTTCTGCAAAAAATGTGTATGGGTAATTTTAAGGAGTTTATTAAAGAAATTACCCAAAATCTGGCAATGGAACTTTACCTGAGTCTGCATTATAATTATGTACATGACGGTAAAAAGTACATCAATGAAAACTATGCCCGCGAAATGATGGAACTGCATACGGTGGGAATCTTTGATGAGCATAACAACCGAAATTACACCCAAAAAGATGTCTATGAAGCAGCGCGGGCGCTCACGGGGTGGTTCTCAAAGCCCAGTGAACTCGGTAACGGCTACATTCCCATGTACAGCCGTTTTATTCCCGGCAGGTGGGATGACGGGGAAAAAACATTTTTAGGTCGTACCGGCAAATGGAATACAGATGACATTATCCGCATACTCTTTGAGGAGCGATCGAGGCAGATAGCGGTGAATATGTGTACGAAGTTTTACCAGCTGTTTGTGGGAGACGAACCCGACACAGAGGTCGTGCATGAGCTCGCAACTACTTTTGTTGCAAATAATTGGGAGATTAAGCCTGTGCTGAGTGAGCTCCTGAGCAGTGAGCATTTCTTTCATGAGGACAATCGTGGTGTGCTCAAAAAGAGTCATATCGAATATGTCATCGGTATGGTGCGACAATGTAATTTGCAGGATATCCCTGATTTTTACAGAGAGCAGGTACGTCCTGGTGATATTCTTAACAGACTCGAAACATGGGGGCAGCTGATGTATAATCCTCCCAATGTTGGTGGCTGGAAGGGGAAGAGAGACTGGGTGAATCCTTCGGTGCTGTCACGGAGATTACAATTTGCACGAGAGATAGTGCAGAATAGATTATACACAATTTCCTACCCTATGCCACCGGCGATTTATAATTTTGATGTACCCGGATTTGCGCGACGATTCTCGAATATCAATAATCCGGAACTCTTAGCTGTAGAATTTGCTAATTATCTGCTGCCACATACACTTTCGGAACATGATGTTCAGCAGTTCATTGAAGCAATTCTCGATGGAGGGAAAGCATATGAATGGAATATCGATGATCCCAAGCAGCGTACAACCGAGCGGATGGTCAAATGTCTGGATGCTATTGTTTCACATCCTGCGTATCAACTTTACTAACACATGGTATGATTACCCGCAGACAACTTCTACGTTCAATTTTGCAATCGGGAATAGCACTCCCTTTCGTGAATTATAGTTCTCTCCAGCAAGCACTTGCCCGCGACCCGGTACTCTCTCTCGGAGGCACCTTGCCACCGCTGGAGGATAGGGTCATTGTACTGCTGCGTATGTTTGGAGGTAATGACGGTCTCAATAGTGTCGTGCCATATACCGACGATATTTACTACAAAGTCCGTGGTGAGAATCCTGCTGGCTCCTTGGCAATCGCGCCGAATACTGTGCTCCGGCTTACGGGCACGGATACGATGGGATTTCATCCGGCAATGACATCATTGCGTACGTTATTTGACGATGGTCTGCTGGCTGTGATACAAAATGTCGGATATCCTCATCAGGATCTCTCGCATTTCCGTTCGACGGATATTTGGCTCTCCGGAAGTGATACGGAGGTGTTTGAGGAAACCGGCTGGATGGGGCGATACTTCGAATCTCGATTCCCTGATATTACAAATGCTCCACCGGTACACCCACCGGCAGTTGAGTTCACTCGGACAGTCAGTCGATTACTTCTTGGATCAAAGAATCATTATGGGTTCGCCTATCGGGGAGCGATACCTGTCCCCGATAAGCCCGAGAATGGAACGCGGGCGACAAAAGGGTCGAAAAAGGAACAGGATTATGTGTTGTCGATGCAAAACCAATCGCATATTTATCTCAAAACCCTGAACGAGTTAGAAGAGCGATCTACCAAAAATACCGTCCAGTATCCTGAAAATAATTCCGTTGGAGATGATCTGGCGCATGTTGCTCGATTAGTAGCATCCGGATTGAAGTCCAATGTCTATTCATTGATTACCGACAATATGTTTGATAATCACGAAGGGCTGATGAATTATCATAATCATGCGATGAACATCATAGATTCTGCCGTCGGTGCGTTTCAGAAAGACATCGAGAATCTAGGAATTGCAGATCGTATAATTGTAGTGTTGTACTCAGAATTCGGCAGACGATTAGCTCCAAGCGGGACGGGTACAGATCACGGCGCTGCCGGGCCGGTCTTCATTCTCGGTACGAATGTCAAAGGCGGGCTCTATGGAAATAATCCGGACTTACTCAACCTCGATCAGGACGGTAATATACGATTCCAAACAGACTTCCGGCAAATTTACGCTACCTTACTTTCGTCGTGGTTCGGTGTGTCTTCGGATGCTATGTTCCCATCTCTTTTGCCACATTTTGTGAATAAACTTCCATTTATTGATTCACCTCCATATCCTGAAAATACGGTGCGAATCTACCCGAATCCGTGTATTTCCCGCTGCACAGTACTCGTGGATGCAGGAATAATCAACCATCTCCGAATATTTTCGATGGAAGGCAGGCAAATTGAACTCCCGACCCGCTATAACCAAAGCTATGGTGTCGAAGTCGATGTACAAGCGCTTCCGATGGGAGCATACACGATTGAAGCAGTGTCAGGTTCTCAAAAATATTACAGTAGTTTTGTGAAGATATCTCAATGAAAATAAACAAGATAATTCTCTTTCTAGCCTGCGCTTTGGCATTCGTTCAATGCTCGACTGTTCCGACGCTCAATCATTTACAGCAGTTCGGTGCCGCCTCACGCTTTACTTCGGCGCAGATTCCGTATCCAATCATTCTCGTCCATGGTCTCGGGCAGAAATCTATTGTGTGGGACTCGTATGCGGTGAAGTATTACGAAAAAGAACTCGGTCTGCAATTCGGCGGGGTGCTCAAGAAAGTAAATGGCCGCTGCATTCTCGACGCAGGGCGCGGCTCGCAGGACAATGCCGGACCGGCAGATTTCTTCACTGTGTCGTTTACCAATCCGGTCGATTCGATCGAGGCGTGGCGTATGGAACTTGAGCAGTATATAGGACTTGTTCTCAAGCGTACGAATGCTGAAAAAGTGATTCTCATCGGCTACAGCATGGGCGGGCTCGCGAGCAGGAGCTATCTGACACGCCATATCAACGACCATCATGTGCAACGGTTAATTACCATCGGCACACCACATCAGGGTTCGGCATTTGCCAAAGTGTGGAATTGGAAATCCGGTCTCACCGCCAAGCTCAACGACAATCCAAATTTCGCCTCAAAATTCCTGCTTGAGCAATCGCTCAATATCTTCAAATCAGCCGAAAGTGACGTTCCTTTTGACGCCTACGCCGTTCGCGACTTACGCCGTCCGGAAGATGGCGGCACCTATCTCCAAAAGCTTGGTAATCAGCCGCATCCGCTTGATGTCGAGTATGTGTCTGTGGTAGGGGATGTGCAATTACTCAAAGAAACAAAAGGGCTGAACAAAACAGCCGTGCAGGAAATGCTCCGTCGGGTGATGGGTGTGCTCGGATTCGGCGTCGAGTCGTTGTTTGAAAGCGGCGACGGTGTGGTGAGCGTCAAGAGTCAGACGATGAAGGAAATTCCGTGGTTTATGCAGGACAAGAGCCGGCAGAGAATTTCGCAGACCATTACGCTTAATTCCGTGCATGAAGAACATTTAAAAAACAGTACCGAGATTCAGCGGATTTCGCTGGAGGATCAGCCGGAGTTCAAGGGGGCGGAATTTTACAAGCTTAACGATCAAACCCCGGTACTGATGATTGAATTCTCGGATTATCTGCCTCCTGCCAAATGCACGATCGAAGTAGTGGCAAAGGAAGAGAGCGGCAGGCAAACGAAGTTCGCGGCACAATCGGTGAGCTTAGTGCGGAAAAGCAGCGGCGCTGTCATTGCGCAGGCGTTTTGTCCATTTCCGGCCGATATCAACTGGCAGAAAAATATAGAATGCATAATCACCGTAAAAAATTCTTTTGGGAATCAATTTTCAACATCCAAAAATTGGAGTATTCCGAGGTAAATTTTTCCGGAACAGTATGAATCAACTTCGTAATATTTCAGCCCTTGTATCTGTGCTTCTGTTCACCGTTACCGGTCTGCTTCATTGTCAGCTGCCTGAGGGTAGTGTTCTATGGCTACGCGCAGATTCAGGGATTACAGATTCGGCCGGTCGGGTGATTCTCTGGCGTGCGAAGAATGATTCACTGCTTGTCTGTTCTCAATTTAACCCAATCAATCGACCGTACATCATCCGAAAGGGGATGCATGGACAGCCAACGATTCGTTTTAGCGGATCTGCTCTTTTTTTTGATGGTCCTGCTGTGTTTCCGGTAGGCCGAGATTATACGATAACGTATGTCATACGTATAAATAGTTTTGCATCTGCCAATAACATGGTCGGCGGCAAGGGACATTCTATTTTTTACAGTCCTCCTCTGGTGCATCACGGAGATTTTTATCGTATTGCTCAATCGGTAACCCCCATCGTATTGCTCGAGCCGACGATAGTGACGGTGGTTTACCGGCAGACTACAGCATCTGCACAGATATTTATTAATGGGATCCCAAGCGGGAAGGAAACTCAGATTGGTGAAAACCGTGACCCAAGCCTTGAGATTGGATCGTATCAGCATGATAACTATCTGATAGGTGATATCAGTGAAATAGTGATCTACGACCGTATATGCACCGAAGCCGAGCAGGGGAAATTGGTTGAGTATATGCTTGAAAAATATCAAATTCCAAGACCGATCACCGCAGCTCTTTCCCCGGAAATATGGAAAGAAATTCCACAGGATCTCCAGTTGTATCCACGCAATGTACAGGACTCTGCTGCAGTAAAAATCAGTGGAGTGCTGCGCACACCAAATGTAGATACTATCTGTGTAAAAATATTAAAAAATAAGAGGTTGTGGAAACAAGTTTTTCTTCCGCTTACCTATAGCCAATCTGCAGCACCATTCGAATGTACGGCGATGATACATGCCGAACTTTCAGAATATACATTCGAGATATATGCGCGGACTCGCTCTGTAGATTCACTTCTTACTATCCGTCGTGATATTGTTTGCGGTGATGTCATTGCCGTCAGCGGACAGTCGAATTCCATACAGGGTACATTACAATCCACCTATCGTAACAAGTTCTGTCGCACGTTCGGCATCAATGCATCGCAGAATCCCGGTGATACGCTTTGGGCTTATTCAACAGCACTGACTGCCGGCGGCGGAACCAGTGTCGGAGCATGGGGATTACGATTGCAGCAACTCCTTCTGGAATATAGCCATATCCCGATATGTCTCATAAATGGAGGAAAGGGAAGTACGACGATTCTCGAACTCAGCCCGAATGAAAATAATCCTGCTGATATCAGTACACTCTATGGCAGCATGCTCTACCGGTTCCGGAAGTCAGGACTGCAGAACGCGGTTAAGACATTGGTTTGGTATCAGGGAGAGTCGAATATTGACACGTATTACCTGGATGCATTCCAAAATTTATATGATCAATGGAAGGCGGATTATCCATCACTTCAGAAGATTTATGTAGCGCAAATTCGTCCCGGTTGTGAAGCAGGTGGCGATCAGGGGAAGCTGCGGGAGGTGCAGAGAGTGTTTCCGACTCAGTTTTCAGACATAGAAGTAATTGCAACGACAGCCCTGCCGGGGCATGAAGAATGCCATTTTTCAGTGTTCGGATACCATGCTTTTGCTGCAATAGTTTTTCGGCTCATTGCAAGGGATTTTTATGCATCGACCGATACGGTTGCAATTAGCTCGCCGAATATTTCCCGTGCTTTTTTTACCGATACAACGGCTACAGAACTCGCGCTGGTATTCTCACCCCATGGTACAAAATTACAGATCCAGGATGAGGTGCCGTACCGGAGTGTCACAGGTACTATGTATGATTGTTTTAGAACGACGAACTCAGACTCGATTGTAAACGTACAGTGCAGTAATGATACGGTATTTATACGATTTGCAGCACGCTCCACAGCACTTGCTTTGACCTATTTACCTGGTACTTATTATGAGGGAACCACGGTCACGTATGAAGGTCCCTGGATAGTCAATCAGCGGGGGATTGGAGCATTAACTTTTTACAACTTTCCAATATCAAAAAAAGTAAGCGGAGGGATTGTGTCCGGCGAAACTACGTCATCACCAGACATTACAATTACGCCAAATCCTTCTCCAGGTGAATGTACCGTAGAATTTACCACGCTTGCAGAGGGAGTCGTAACCATTAGCTTATATTCTTTATCCGGGGAAGAGGTAGTGCTATTACAGAACGGCGCGCTAAAGCCGGGCAATCATACGATGTATGTATCGAAGGAGGGGATACCTTCCGGTACTTATATTCTACGAATACAAGAAGTAGGTGGAATTCAATCCGAAAAAATCATAATCATACGCTAGCCAAGTACATCAGTAATTCGATTCATCGCGCCAGCGTACGATCATCCACACATCATCGATGGATTGGCGGCGGATGCGGAGTTCGACACGTCCATTCAGCCGCAGTACATCCGTCGGACTGAAGGTAATCGTGAGATTAAATCCCCGAGAAATATCCTTGACCAGCGAATCACCAATCGTCGTTACTACTTCATTCCACACAATTTCCAGACTTTGTGCTGCCTGAAACAATCCCGCCGTCGTGAGCATATCCTGATCGCGTCCCCAGGAATTGTCATTGCCTTTGTCATAATCCCGATAGGTAAACGTGAAATCCGGAGCCAGAAGCTGTCCATAGGTCAAAGTATCTTTGAATTGATAAGCATATTTGAAATTTTGAAAGACACCTTCGACTGTATGCTGATCGCCGATGCCCGTGACAGTGGGGAGCTTATCCGACAGCTTGGGAGCAAATGGATTGGTACAGTGAATGCTGCATACACAGAGCATACCCAGGAAAAGTGTCAGAAGGATTCGATTCGATACGCGGCTATTTCCCATAAGGTTTATTGATATACCCGTTGGCCGTTTGGTGAGAATTGTTGTTGTCTGTCCATGCAAGTACTTTTTTATATTGCATGATAGCCAATTCGCGCTTTCCCTGCAGGTCATATATATTCCCAATTTTCATATTCACCGATATCGTGAAGCCCGACGGGTCTTCGTCGAGATGCCGCCCGCCCTCATCACATTTATAAAAATACCGGAGCGCCGAGTCGAGCTGATTGCGGTTCATCAGTCCAAGTCCTACATAATAGAGCGCTTCCCGCGCTGTCAGCAGGTCGTACGAACCGTTTTTCTTATCAATGCACTTACTAACCACATCCCGCCATGTTGCTTCGTATTCGGCACTATAGCCGAGCTGCACCTGACACCGTCCGACATACTTCTGGAAATAGGCATTATTGGGATACATGGTAAACAAATCCTGTGCGATTTTTAATGCTTCGGTCGGATTTTTTTCAAATTGATAATAGACCGTGAGCAGCACGACTTTAGCTTCGGTCGAGGCATACTTTGCACGCTTTGCGGCGGTTTGAAGTTGTAATATTCCCAGTCGCTTATCACCACTCGGCAGAAAAAACATAGCAGCTTTCAAGATCGGGTATTGGTCCGGCAGCACAGCTGCGAAGTAATTGTAAATACCGGTACCGAGCATGATATCGTGATTGGTAGGGGCAATTTTCTGGCATTCGAGCAGCATGTCGAATCCGATACGACCGTCATCGGCTGCCTTTAAGTACTGTTCGCGCTGCGCATAAAATCGCCCACGATACCCGACAGCCCCGCCTTTAAAAAACTTGCCGGTGACATCATATTGGTTCTTTTCGATGAGTCGATCACATATGTCAATGGTGCGGTTGATTTTTTCTAAGAATCGATCGTCGAATTGTTTGGCGCGGCGATTGGTCGCGATTCTCCACCATTCGACCATGGCATCAAGAAAGTATCCGGCAGGATGCTCGGGATACATCGCTATGACTTTGTTGAAGTTAGCCGAAGCACTGTCAAACTCGAGATTATAGATTTGCCGTGCTCCCATTTGGACAAGTACGTCGGCATCGGTACGCATGATCGTCCATTGAGCAGAGGCTGCAAGTATGGTAGATACAAAAGTGCAGAAGAGAAGAATTGATCGTAGCAGCATAAGTACCTTCAGAAGTTGAAGTATGGTTCACTAGGTAGCAATCACCCGCGCTTCAGCATATTTCTGCTTGAAGTCCGCTGCTGCGGCATAGGGCGATACAGTAGTAATTGATGGTAAAAGAACTATTATAAATATTAAAAAAACAGTGGTACAGAGTCCCTGCTCAATGCCGTATTCACCCGTAAAGAGCCATCGGTACTGCGCCGGAATGCCTGTAAATATCGCAGGATCGGGATTCCTCCCGAAGACCGAATATTCGATATAATTCCACACCGCATGAAAGGCAATCGGCATCCAAAGTGAACGGGTCAGAATATACATCATACCGAAGACCACACCGGCGAGTGCAACAGTAATAATTGCAAGCGTGGGAATCATTCCGTTGATACAATGGGCTGCCGCAAAGACCCCTCCGGACAGAAGCACCGCCGTGATAGTACCGAAGCGCTGCTCCAACGAACGGAGAATCATCCCACGAAAGACGACTTCTTCGAGAAGCGCGACCCCGAGAGTCGCAAGCAAGGACTCAGAGAATATCCTCCCGAATGACAATGAGCCGCCAAAGAGGATGATACTACCGATAATTATTCCGAGCGGGACGACCGCAAGCAAAATGCCTGTCAAGAGTTCTTTGACGGTAAAAATGCTCACCGAAAAGCCCAATGTTCGGTAATTACCTTCTTTGCGAGCATATTCGATACCGAGAGCGAGTATGAGGAGGAGAAGCGGACTCAGATCTGCGAGTATATTCATGCTCTCCGGAAGTATCACCGGGCTCATCAGTGGGAGGATCATGCTGATATTGACGATGATAAACCCGCAAAAAAACAGAAGTAACCGCACCCACCAGCGGGATAAGAGAGAGGCCATACTATCGCTCGGATTCACCATAGCTTGTGCGCCGGGAGTGTGGATAAAGGGAACACAACGGGGGCTTATTTGTTTTCTGCCGATAACGCCGCAATATGCGCTAAAATATGCTCTTTCATGAGATTCTCTACTTCTTCATGTGCCGTCCCCTTGATCATAATGGCAAGCTGTGGACAATAGGATGCATAATTGGCTCCATTATCATACCGGCGGATGAGAATTTCATAATCGTTGGGGTTCGTACTTTGATTTTCTGACATTCGATGAGTTCCTGAAAAATAAATAAAGAATAGCGGCTGCAAAATTACGGAAAAGAGATTATATTTGCCGATTACAGTTTGCAGTGGCCTTAATTCTACTCTTTGTCAATGTATATTCGCGTGTTTATGGTTCGCTTTTTCCGGTGTGCGTTCTTTGTTCTACTGCTGAGCTCATGTACGAGCCCCTCTCTCTTCTCACAGGCAAAGGAGTATGTCGTGGGCAGTGTTGGCAGTACTTCTGATAACCAATCAGCTATTCAGCGGCTTGCTGCCATGATGGAAGGAAATTATTCAAGCGCGCTGCAATCGAAAAAAGATACATCCTATCTTGATATCCGCCTGCATATCAAAAGGATATGGCAGGAACGGACAGACGGTATATGGCTGTATGTCGAGCAGGCAGTAGCATCCAATCCCAAAAAACCTTACCGGCAAAGGATTTACCGACTCACGCAACGAGAAGACTCTGTGATCGAAAGCTCCGTCTATACGTTACATACACCATTACGGTACGTCGGAGAATGGAGAAAACCTACGTTACTCACGACCCTGCTGCCCGATTCTCTCGTTCTCCGGGGAGGATGTTCAGTCTTTTTGCATCCTCACGGACAATCTTTCGAAGGAAGTACCAAGGACAAGACCTGCCTGAGCGATTTAAACGGCGCATCATACATTACCTCAAGCGTGACCGTCATGCCCACTAAGATGCTTACATGGGACAGGGGCTATGATGCGAACGGAAAACTCGTGTGGGGAGAAGTAAAGGGTCCGTACACATTCATAAAACAAAAGTGATTCTCTACATTTATCTGCTCCTGTACGTATCTATTATAGGACAGAAAGGAAATTCTTATGAAACAACGATATATACTGTTATTCCTATTATTTCTTTATTTACAAGGATTTGTTATGGATGAGGCTACAGCGGCAGCACCTGAAAAAGGCAAAGATTCAGAACAAACGACGGATGCAAAAACTCCGGCTCCGACCGTGACGAAGCACACGATTACCATCAAGGGCAAAGTGCTTTCATATACTGCAACGACAGGGTATATGAATATTACAACAGAGGAAGGAAAGTCCAAGGCGAATATGTTTTATGTCGCCTATGTAAAAGACGGTGCAAAGCCGGAGACACGACCGATTACGTATGCCTTTAATGGCGGACCCGGCTCATCCTCGGTATGGCTGCATCTCGGTGCTCTCGGCCCGAAACGTGTATTACTCGATGATGATGGCAATGCTTTACCTCCACCATTCAAAGTCATTGATAATGAATACTGTTGGTTGGATTTTACAGACCTTGTCTTTATCGATCCGGTAGGCACGGGGTACAGTCGTCCCGCAAAAGATGAAAAAAAAGAACAATTCCATGGAATTGATGAAGATATCGCGTCGGTAGGTGACTTTATCCGCCGCTATACTACGCAGAATAAACGCTGGCTCTCACCCAAATTCCTTGCCGGGGAAAGCTATGGTACCACGCGTGCTGCCGGACTTTCCAGTTTCCTGCAGCAATCCTACGGCATGTCTCTCAATGGCATAGTATTGATTTCGACCGTTCTGCAGTTTCAGACCATACGCTTCAATGAAGGCAACGAAATGCCGTACCTGCTCTATGTACCTGCCTATGCAGCTACAGCGTGGTATCACAAAAAATTAGCTCCGGAATTACAGGCCAATCTCACCAAAACACTCGACGAAGTCCGTGCCTGGACGATGACCGACTATCTACTGGCATTGGCGAAGGGCGATAAACTATCTCCGGCTGAGAAATCTGCCGTCGCCGAACGTCTCTCCCGCTACACAGGTCTATCGAAAGCATACATTCTTGCGTGTAATTTACGGATAGATATCTTTAGGTTTATTAAGGAATTAACCCGTGAAGAGCGCCGTACGGTCGGGCGCCTCGACAGTAGATTCAAAGGAATTGACCGCGATGCTGCCGGTGAAAATCCTGACTATGACCCAAGCTATGATGCCGTGATTTATGGCCCGTTTACCGCCGCCTTAAACGACTACATGCGCAATGAGCTTCAGTATGAAAATGACCTTCCCTATGAAATTCTGACGGGTAAAGTACATCCTTGGAATTGGGGATCAGGCGAGCGCGGCTTCCCGAACGTAGCCGACAATCTCCGCGAAGCAATGAGCAAGAATCAACATCTTAAAGTGTTCGTCGCCAATGGATATTATGATCTCGCTACTCCATTTTCGGCGACGGAATATACTATCGACCATCTCGGTATCGAGCCCGAACTCCACCGTAATATTTCGATGAAATATTATGAGGCAGGACACATGATGTATATCCATAAAGCATCCTTGAAGACATTCTCGACCGATGTTGAGCAATTTTATGTAGGTGCTGTGTCTAAGTAATTGTAAATAAAAATAGTAATCCTGTACACATATCCCCGAAAGCCGCATTGATGGCACTCCTTCGAGCACATAATATCGTGAAGTCGTATTCGCTCCAATCGCACAATGACACTCCTGTTCTGCGGAATGTATCGGTAGAAATCGGGCGTGGTGAATTTGTAGCGCTCATTGGTCCGTCGGGAGCAGGGAAGAGCACATTGCTCCATATTCTTGGACTGCTCGACACGCCCGATACGGGTGATGTGGCATGGAATTTTGCCGATACAGAGTATTCTGCCTCTAGGCTGACGACGCAGCAGGCGGCATCGGTGCGGAATAAAAATATTGGATTTATCTTTCAATTCCATCATTTATTACCTGAATTTACTGCCCTCGAGAATGTAATGATGCCGGCACTTATAGCCGGAGAAAGTTCATCGGGGCAGACCGAAGCGCGCGCACGTACCTTACTTGAAAAAGTAGGACTTGCACATCGCGAGCGCCACAAGCCATCCGAGCTCTCCGGTGGTGAGCAGCAGCGAATAGCTATCGCGCGGGCACTCGTGAATTCCCCCCAACTTATTATTGCTGACGAGCCGACCGGCAATCTCGATACGGCTAATGCACAGGCAATTCTTACGTTGATTCAGGACATTCGCCGAGACTATGGCTTGACCTTTGTCGTAGCTACGCACAGCGCGGAGGTCGCATCGCTGGCGGAACGTATTTTAACGATGCGTGACGGAGAAATTATTGCTGCGTAGAGAAAATTAACCTATTATACTATACTATGAAATCAACATTTTATCCGGAAATTCGCTCCACTACGGTCGTTGGTGTCATCCGTGACGGGAAGGCCTCGCTTGGCGCCGACGGGCAGGTCTCGCTCGGCAATACGATCATGAAGCATTCCGCCAAGAAAGTGCGGCGGGTGTACAATAATTCGGTGCTTGTCGGCTTTGCCGGCGCGACAGCCGATGCTTTTACCCTCCTGCAACGATTCGAAGAAAAGCTCGAGCAGCATCGCGGTAATCTCGAACGCTCGTCGATTGAACTGGCAAAAGACTGGCGGACCGATCGCTATCTCCGAAGACTGGAAGCGATGCTGATTGTCGCAAACTCTTCGAAAATATTAATTATTAGCGGTACAGGAGACGTGATCGAACCTGATGATAATATCGTTGCCATCGGTTCCGGCGGGATGTATGCTCTCTCGGCCGCTCGTGCATTATACGCTCATACCGACATGTCAGCCCGGGACATTGTGGAAAAATCACTGACCATTGCCGGGGAAATCTGTATTTATACGAATCATAATTTTACCATTGAAGAACTCTAACCATTATGGCAAAACGTAAATCAAAAATCACGGTAACTCACGATAATCCAATACTTTCTCTCCAAGAGCTTACCCCTCGGAATATCGTCGAAGAGCTCGATAAATATGTTATCGGACAAGATGCAGCCAAAAAAGCGGTTGCAATCGCCCTGCGTAACCGGTGGCGGCGCCAACAAGTAACCGGCACAATGCGCGAAGAGATTATGCCGAATAATATCATTATGATAGGTCCGACCGGCGTCGGAAAAACAGAAATCGCCCGTCGCCTTGCCAAACTGTCCGGAGCGCCATTTCTCAAAATTGAAGCTACGAAATTCACCGAAGTCGGGTATGTGGGACGTGATGTTGAAAGCATTATCAGAGACTTAGCAGATATTTCTGTCGCCATTGTCCGTTCAGAAAAAGCCAAGGAAGTTCGCCGGGAAGTGAAAAAATCGGTGGAGAAACGCATTCAGGATATCCTCATGCCTGTTCTCAAACGCGGACCCTCTTTTGATACTATCAGCGATGAAGAAATCGAAGAAAACCGTACGAAACGTGACCAGATTCTCGAGGATATACGTGAGGGCAGAATCGACGATAAAGTCATTGATATTCAAGTAGAAACAGATGCTATGCCCTCGATGCATATCATGGGTCCGTTCAATCTCGAAGAAATGGGAATCGATCTCAAGGAAATGTTTGGGAATTCGATGCCCAAGAAAAATAAAAAACGCAAGGTGACCGTAGCCGAAGCGCGCCGGATATTCGAGGAAGAAGAGTCCGACAAGATGATTGACCACGAAAAAGCCGTCGAGGAAGCGATAACCCGTTGTGAAAATTCAGGGATAGTCTTTTTAGATGAAATAGATAAGGTCGCCGCTAAATCCACCGAACATTCCGGCCCCTCGGTTTCCCGGGAAGGTGTACAGCGCGACTTACTTCCGATTGTGGAAGGTTCGACCGTGAATACGAAGTATGGTCCAATCAAAACCGACCATATCCTCTTCATCGCATCGGGTGCTTTTCATGTAGCAAAGCCGAGTGATTTAATTCCTGAATTACAAGGAAGATTCCCTATTCGTGTGGAATTAAAGAACTTAACGGAAGAAGATTTTATTAAAATTCTGACTGTTCCCGAAAACGCACTCATTAAGCAATACAAGGCATTGTTACTCTCAGAGGGAGTGGATATTGACTTTACGGATGCATCGATTGCCAAAATAGCATCGATTGCTGCCCAGGTGAACGAAGAAGTGGAGAATATCGGCGCACGACGACTGCATACGATTCTCACGGCATTGCTTGAGGATATTATGTTCAATGCGCCCGACAATCTCACCGACAAACGCATCGAAATAACCGCCGAAATCGTGGGTGACCGACTGAATGCCATTGTCAAAAATGTGGATTTGAGTAAGTTTATTTTGTAGGAAAATAACTTCAGGTGATGACGATAAATATGTGTAAATAAACAATAAAAGGCATCTCGTATGAGATGCCTTTTTTCCGTCCGGTCAGTTCTTTGAACTGACCGTCAACACGTACCGCTGAAACGTACCGCACATACGGAATGTGTGTAAAAAACCAAACAAACGTTCGACCTCTCAGAGGTCGTGGTTTCTTTGGTCGGCTCATTTCTATAAATGTTCGACCTCGCTGAGGACGTTTCTAGCCGGATGAACACAGAAAAGATTATGACCTCAGCGAGGTCGAATGTTTGTAGCAAGAAAAGGACACACAAGATTGTACGACCTCAGCGAGGTCGAATGTTTGTAGCAAGAGATAACCAACAAGTCACGACCTCAGCGAGGTATTTGAAGATGGTAAGCTTTATTTTGAAAAACAAGATCATACTTGGTACCCACATACAAATTTAAATAATGAAATTGAAGCATATCTGGAGCAAACTGAAAAAAAAATGGATTATAGCGGATTACCGCTAGATGTCGGAGCTAAGGTTGGAGTAGTGTACCTAAATTTAGGAAATGATCCTATTAGATTAATAGATCGTATTGATACTCGACAGGTTTGGCGTCAACCACCACCACCTCAGGAGCAACTATTTTTTGGAGTATATTATCCTAAATGAAAAAAATGAAAAAAATAAGATTGACAGTGATGTTATTATTGGTGATACTGGGTACGACACCTCGAGTGGCTTGCCAAACGTGGGCTTTCTATACGACCGTAGGTACTTATACTCTTAATGCTATCAATCTCACAAATGGAAGTATTTCAAATATCAAGACAGATATCAAGGTTGTCCAATTTAAAGTCGTAGATACTGTTTTATATCTATCCGGATTTGGTACGAATACCTCTGGGTTACAGCGATGGAGTACCTCACTGCCTTATGTCTTAAAACATTTACGAATTGATTCATTACAGGATGAGAATGCTTCGGCTATTGTTTTTAATTCACATACCAGCGACTTGATTTGGAAGGATACTGTGTCTGCTTATACCATTACCTACTATCAAAACAATAAATTACATTCAATGTCTTTTAGCAGAGACCCACTGTTTCTCAAAAATAAATATAGAGCATTAAATCCCAATTTTGTATCGGTTCACAACATAAGTAATATTTATAAAAATATATGTGTGTTTAACGTATTTATGTCGTTGGCAGGTGATGGAAATCAAAAACATCCTGAGATTTCGTATGCATACCTCTATATCTGTGATTTAAAAAAAAGGAAACTTCTTAACCTCTTTCCTATAAGATTAGAATCACTGAATAATTTAACTATCATTAAGTAATGCTGTTCTGAGTTCTGAGCGAGTGTAATTTCCCGTCCGGTCGGTTGTTATAACCGACCGTCAACACGTACCGCTGAAACGTCTGCATACTAGATACAGTAGAATCATTAGTGTGTAATGTTGTTGCATAGTGCTGGATTATGTAAGTATATTATTTATTATAAGTTATACACCTATTTAAAATACGGACGCGCAGGACGTTTCATAGGTATCTATTGACGGTCAGTTTTAAAAACTGACCTGACGGGAATACGGCATTGATGTACTAAAACGATTAGGATGGACACCATGATTTCGAGTGATACTATCAAAGATAAATTTATTACTGAAGCTATTGAGCATGCCAACGCTTTATCAGAAGGTGACTATAGGAAGGCTAATGAGCTTCATAAAAAATTACATTCTTTATATAATAAAGCAAAGGGATCTAATCAAGCAGACATATTTAGTGAGTTACTGACTGAATCTGATGAAAATGTAAGGCTTTGGGCAGCTATATTTACGCTTAAAGTATTTCCAGAAGAAGCGGAAAAAACATTGGAAAATTTATCAAATTCAACATCTATAACAGGTTTGTCAGCAGCAACTACTTTGGAACTATGGAAAAAAGGAATGTTAGAGCTGTTATGAATCCCAGAATTTCCCTTCTGGTTGGTTGTCGAGAAGAGAGCTAATCTCGATATGTAAGATTTCCTGTCCGTTCAGTTTTTAAAACTGATCGGACGGGAAATGAGTTCTCAACCGGCAACGGAAAACCCGTAATAGTATTCATTGACATTCCGTCAGTCCAGTTCTTTAAACTGGACGTAACCACTTACCGCTGAAACGTCTGCATGATAATTTTCTCAATTAATTGTTCCTTTACTCATACCTCCCACCATCTCATTTTTGTATGACGGAATGGGTAATAGAATCCGTAAGTTTGTAGATTAACAGAGCCCACAGCTTGATAGTACAACCTATTACCTCCAGATGGGTGCAAGCGGCAATTTCATGGCTTCTGTGCGATACAAAGTATAGTCAAGTGGTATATTTGAAAGTACGTGTTGACGGTCATTGACGGGACCCGATACTAAATATAGTAGCACACGGTAGTACATTTTTTTAGATTGACGACCTATGAGTACAAAGAACAAAATTACTGTAATACGACTGAACGACGTAGAATATAGTTCTATTCTACAACAAGCAGTTGCGGAAATCCGAACTGCACGAGCCTCCATTGCGAAACAAGTCAATATTGCCGCCAATTCTGTGTACTGGATTCTGGGTAAAATACTTTTTGAAAAACACTTAGAAGAGGGATATGGCAGCGGCGTGGTGAAACAGTTGTCGGTTGATTTGAAAGCAGAGTTCCCCGATTTAGGAGCATCGCCCCGTAATTTATGGGATATGAAACGGTTCTATGAGCGGTATTATCAGGCAGATACAAAACTGCGACAAGCTGTCGCAGTTTTACCCTGGGGGCATAATTTACTGCTACTCAACAAGGTCTATCAAGATGAGCAAATAGCATTTTACGCTGACGAAACCCTCAACAAAGGATGGTCTAGAGAGCTACTGCTCAATGCCATCAAATTAGATACCTATACCCAGTATGAACGGCAAAAAAAGTCACACAATTTTGACGACACTCTCCCTGACGCTCATGCCGATTATGCTAACGAAGTGTTCAAAAGTTCCTATAACTTAGGGTTTTTAGGTATAACCGAACCCGTCAAAGAAGTGGAGTTGGAAAAACGCCTGATTGCTAAAATTAAAAACTTTGTTCTCGAACTCGGCAAAGGGTTCTCTTTCATCGGCAACCAACACCGATTGGAGTACAACGGCAAAGAATACGTTATTGATATGCTCTTCTTTCATAGGGGATTGCGTTCGCTTGTCGCTATAGAACTGAAAATTGGAAGCTTCAAACCTGAATATATAGGCAAAATGAATGTCTATCTTTCCCTCTTGGATAAACTCGAAAAAACTGATAGCGAAAACCAATCTATTGGAATAATCCTCTGTGCCGACAAAGACCACTTGGACGTAGAAATTGCCCTCCAAGATGTAAACAAACCGATAGCGGTAGCAGAATATCAATTCTTGCTTCCAAAAGATGAATTACAAACCATTGTGGTGAATGAGCTAAAGGCAAATAAACAAACAGAATATAGAGACTAAAATAGCACTTGCCGTCCGGTCGGTTGTTATAACCGACCGTCAACACGTACCGCTGAAACGTCTGCATGAAAGCGTTTAGAGCAACATAAGGATTACCACTATTTTCACCTACCACTTATGCGCCGAAATAGAGTAACTATAGAATTATAAGCATGGTACTTCATCACAACTACGATGGTGGATTGGTTGCACTTGCTTCTTGATGACTCCTATTATATGGTGTTATCCGAATCGATGAACTTTTGCTGTACTAAGTACTATGCAGAGAAGCCTCAGCTTGACACGGTGAAACTATCGCATATAGCCGTGATTTTGTAAATTATAGTCATTATACGAATATGCACTCACAGAAAAGTACGGATGCGCAGTACGTTTCATAGGTAAGTGTTGACGGTCGGTTGGTAACAACCGACCGGACGGGAATTTTTAATAAGAATAGAAAATGAAGTACTTCAAAATCATCAAATATGTTCCATTTTTTATAGCACTATTACATACTATTTTATACTCAATATTAATAATTGGTGCAAGACCTTATGAGTGGATAGACACCTCAAAACTCTTGTCGATATGGTCTTATGGAGGATTAGTTTATTTTGTTCTTGAAAATGGATACTATATAGATCTACTTTTTATATTGCCTTTATTAATAATGGTATTTTTAAAGCTTTTGAAGAAAGAAGTGTTTCTCTTTTATGGTACTATACTATTAATTATTACTAACTTTATCCAGCACTTTTTTTCAAGTTATTGGGACCCTCATTATTAACGTAAGACTCAAATTGAATGATTCCCGTCCAGCCAGTTTTTCCAACTATCTGTAAACACTTGCGAATGAAACATCTACTCGGTATTTCCGCTTGGGCATAATGCTCCCAAATGCAGACAGAGGAGCAATAACAGGAATAGAAGACAAATTAACCCGCACCATCGAAAAGAAAAACTACGAGCTCTATGGGTCGCCTCGGCAATGTGTGAAGCGCGATAGAAGCCGGAAAAGATACTCCGGTGGTCCAGAAAAAATAAAGAACCAATCCCGGCAGAATTGAGCAAGTGTATTATTTATTAAAAATTATACGCCTATCCAAAATACGGACGTGCAGGACGTTTCATAGGTATCTATTGACGGTCAGTTTTATAAGCTGACTGGACGGGAAAATAAAAAAGGCATCTCGTATGAGATGCCTTTTTTTGTTGAATGTGACTTGCTGACGATTACTTCATCGGCACATGCGCCATGAAATCTTCAGCGAAACGTGGATAATAATTCATGAGCAGTTCTTCAATGCGGTCGGCATTTTCCGACTTGAGGAGGAGTCCGGCGTAATTTTTCTTCTTTTGAACCCATGCTACTTCGGGGTCATTATACGCTGTGAGATCCGGGTCATCCTGACGGGAGAGGGTAAATATACCGCCGCCATAGACTTTATCGTATTTCGGGAGCTTGTACTCGCCTTTCGGGAGGAGTTCGATTTTTGCCCATTCGTGCCAGAGGCAGAGTCCGGTTGAACGGAAAATCACGTCCGGAATGCGTGCACCGCCGACGCGGGCGCTGGCTTCGAGAAAGTAGAATTTACCGTCTTCCTTGCTTTTGATGTATTCATTGTGCATCGTGCCGCGAACGAGACCAAAGCTTGCTGTGATGTCTTTGTTAATTTTCTGGAGGGCTTTTTCATCGGCGCTGCCGCGTTTGATCATCCGGGTTGTAAAGATACCACCGGTTGTCGTCAAGTCGAGCATTGGGATGCCGTATTTGGAACACGATGCAAAGACAACTTTGGAGTCATTGACGAGTGAGTCAACGTGATAGACATCACCGGCAATATAGCGTTCGAGGAGATAGGTCGATTGCTTATCGCCGAGCTTTTCGATTTCATTCCATACTTCCTGTGCGTGGTACATTTTCGTGACTTTGGCAGATGAAGCACCCATACGCGGCTTTAATACCCAAGGTGTGGGCACTTTATCCATGAATTCCTTGACTTCGGCATGATTCAATATACGGGTGAATTCCGGCACTGCGATACCGTCTTCGTCGGCTTTCATGCGCATGGCGAGTTTGTCGCGGAAGTAGCGGGATGTGGTCTCGCCCATACCTCCGATGCGGGTATGCTCGCGAAGGGCGGCAGCCACTTCGATGTCGAATTCACCTAAGCCGATGATTTTATCAAACTTCACAACGCGGGATAAATAGCAGACCACATTCCGAACGACTTTTTCATCGAATAAATCGGGAACGGCATAGACTTGGTCAATTTGATCGCGTGGCCATGCTTCTTTCAGATAGCGCTCTTCGGTGAGTAAGTGTACATTCCATCCAAGTCGCTTTGCTTCGAGCAAAAACGGGCGTCCGAAGAGAGCGCCGACAACACATAAAACTGTTTTATTTGATTCCATATCATCACCTTAGTATAATTAAATATGATTCGGGACTAAACTCGGAGAAAGCCACGATTGAATTGCGGATGCTAAATTTGTGCGCCAATTACCCCACGTATGGCTTTGATGGAATTCCTGATACGTGACGTCGGCGCCCATTGCGCGGAGGCGTCTGAACATCGACTCGGTCATTTGCTGCGCGTCGCAGACGGTGCCGGTCTGAAGGTGGAATTCAATTTTAGGAGCATTTTTTAAATACGGAGAGTGGAAAATCTCGGCTTGATTCCACCAATACGACGGCGATTGAGCGATACAAACCCCAATATCAGTAGGGAATTGGAGCGATGTTTTGGTCGCAAGAAGTCCGCCGAGCGATGCACCGGTAATACTTCTGTATTCAGGGCTTTCCGATATCGGCACGCCCCAGGAATTCCATATTTTCAGCGCTTCACCGAGCGCTTCTTTAATACAGAATTCCGGATACTCGCTTTTGAGAGCGTATTCACCAATGCGATCTTTTGGGGAAATGAATAATGCCGCGCAGGGAGGGATTTTACCGGCAGCTTGTAAATTATCGAGAATCTGATGGAATTTTCCAATCTTGATCGCTTCGGCGCCATCGTGGACGATGAGGAGCGGAAGTGTTTGATTTTTCTCTAAGTTATAATGCGGCGTGTAGAGAAACATCTCGCGCTGCTGTCCGAGAAGCTTACTTTTGAATTCGAAGCGTTTGATATTCCCGCGATGCACGACTGCTGAGTGTGGCTGCAGCCAGGATTCATCATGATACTCCGGCATCCAGAATTCAGAATTTTGTCCGAATCCTTCGATTGATGAATGCGGATTCCCGGGGTCTAACATCCAATTTCCATCAACAATGAGCTTGTATTGAAGCCGTGCCGTCGGGTGAAATTCCTGAATGCTGTAGAATAAATCCGTGTAGTCGATTTTCTGTAATTTTACGGCAGGTTGCCAGTAGGTCCAGTCGCCAACAAGTGTCACTGATTCGGCATTGCCTTTGTATAAAAAGTATGCGCGATTTTTGTTGGTAATAGGCAGCGTAACTCCTGAAAGTCGTGACCATAGCTCGTCTGCAGCAGTTTTTCGTGCCTCCGGCTTGTGGACATTGAGAATAGACAGGAAGTCGTCGATTAGTTTATGAGGCATAAATTCTAAGGACTAATAGAGGAAATATTCGACAGTATCTACTGCAAAAATACGAAAATCTATTCGAATTATAAGCACTTGCCGTAATCTCTCGAGATGGCTTTCACGCCAATCGTTTGATAGTGCGTCGGTGACTCAGAATATGGCCTGCTTCGTGACCATCGGTAAGATTTGAAGTTGACACTCGCAGAAAAAATTATATTTTTGTTCTGAAATATCTTTGACATCAACGAATTAATCTCTCAAACAATTCCTCAAATTTATGAGTAAACTCGTACGCTATTTCGGGATCGTGCTGCAATTGCACAACAAAAAAGTAATTCGTGCCGAAGACCTGGCCGAACATTTTGATGTAAGCGTGCGTACTATCTATAGAGATTTCAGGGCATTAGAAGAGGCAGGAGTGCCGATAGCAGCTGAAGCAGGCGTTGGATATTCAATCGCATCGGGTTATTATCTGCCGCCGGTCATGTTCACGGAAGAAGAGGCGAGCGCGATTTTTTTAGGTGGAGAATTTCTCAAGCAAACCACCGATCAGGCGTTGCAGAAGCAGACGATTTCTGCACTCATGAAAATACGCTCCATTCTCCCGAAAGATAAAAAAATATACCTCGAAAAATTACAGGACTCGGTCTCCATCCAAGCACGCTCACCCTGGCTGACAAATGATTTAAGTAATGATATTTTAAATGACATACAGCATGCCGTCGTGCACCGTTATGTGCTCAGAATCGACTATCACGCGCAGTCGAACAACGACACCACCACCCGCGAGGTCGAGCCGCTCGGACTCATGTATTACGGCGATCACTGGCACCTTGTCGGGTATTGCCGCCTCCGGAAAGACTTCCGCGATTTTCGGGTGGACCGCATCAAATCACTCGACGAACTTCCCGATACCTTTCCGGCGCGTCCGGACTTTTCGGTCAAGAAATTTATTCGTCAGGAATTGCGCCTTGAGCATCCTCTGGAAGTGCGGCTGAAATTCCCAAAAAACTTCTCTCGATTCGCAACTGCTAAATATTATTATGGCTTAGTCGAGGAAAAAGAAACCTCGGACGGCGTGCTGATGACCTTCCTCGTGCCCTCTCTTAATTGGATTGCGCGCTGGGTGCTCTCGTTTGCCGAGAATGTAGAGGTGGTGCATCCGCCCGAACTCAAAAGTGTGCTCCGCGAGCGCGCTCAACGGGTGATTGATATGTATAATGAGTGATTCCATTTCCCGCCTTCAACCGAATTTTTACATTAAATTTTCTTGATAAAACTCTGCTGACAGACTGTTGTCAGTACGCGGCTGTAATTTTGCATTCGTCACCAAACGCAAGGTGCGTTGGGGCATTAGTACACAACTTTTTTAGGAGTTTTATCATGAAAAATGCGATTAACTGGTTCGAAATTCCTGCGACCGATTTCGACCGCGCCGTGAAATTCTATTCGGCAATTTTGGACACACAATTACCCACGACCGTCATGGGCGGCTACAACATGGCGTTCCTCCCGACAGAAGAAAAAGGCGTTGGCGGAGCGATTGTTTCAGGCGATGGTTGCGAGCCGAGTCAAATGGGTACGCTGGTGTATCTCAATGCAGGGAATGATCTTACCGATATCCTCAGCAGAGTCGAGCCCAACGGAGGTTCGGTTGTGCTTCCCAAGACCCTCATCACCGAGGACATTGGCTACATGGCAGCATTTATCGATTCTGAAGGCGGAAAAGTAGCCCTCCATTCACAGCACTAATACTCAATTTACAAGTGGTATCTTTATGAAATTCAAAGCATTACGACCTATGCTCTGGACGGCGGAGTTTGAGCAGACGGTCAATTTTTATACATCGGTGCTCGGCTTTATCTGTGGCGAACGTAATGACGAATGGGGCTGGGCATCGCTTCACCGGGACGATGTCGAAATTATGGTCGCGCGGCCAACCGCACATAGTCCGTTTGAGAAAGCAGCCTTCACCGGCTCATTGTATATCAACACTGACGATATTGATACCCTTTGGGAGCAGCTACGGCATACGACTACCATTTTTTACCCAATCGACAACTTTGAATACGGGATGCGTGAATTCGCCATCAAGGATAACAACGGATATATTTTGCAATTCGGGCAAGTGTATCGGGAGATGTAATATACTTATAAATTTAGTGGTAACGTAATCTCTCCATCATTGTCATAATCTCTGCATCATTGTCATTCTGAACCCTTCTTAGGGTGAAGAATCGAAACGTGATGTTGGCGTAAAGTAATTCCGGTACGCCTTCATCAAATTTCGATTCTTCGGTCGAAGACTCCTTATTAATGACATAGGAAGCAAACAACATAATTAGCGTATAAATCATATTGTTATTCCATCGCCTTAAATCCCCTTCGTTTGCTTCGCAAACATTTTCCCCTTTATCAAGGGGACGTTCTTGGACTTTGACCCCTTGATAAAGGGGTCGCCTTCTTAGGCGGGGGATTTCTTATGGGCAACCTTTTGTCATTGCTTACTGTTACGGGCGTTCGTACGCCCGTTGGAAACTCAGCATGATAGACATTTGAATCAAACTCGGTCATAAATTACCCCCCATCTGATTCCGATCGGCTGCAATCCTCGGATGAAGAAAAAAAAGCGCAATCATATATCATGATTGCGCTTTTTTATTTGTCAGCTCGCTCAATGACCGCTCTTTTTTTTTAACACAGAGGCGCAGAGAACGCGGAGAATTCTTTCTCAAATGAGGTGCGAAGAGTAGTATGTCCATTGCAGACAACATCTTGATATCTCTGCATCTTAGCGTCTTTGCGTTAAAATTAACACCTACCCTCATTTGGGCTTCGCAGAATGACTGTTTATGTTATTTTAGCGCAAATCCGCAGAGAACGCAGAGTATTTTTTCTCAAAACATGTACGACAATTACCCACTGCCGACAGTCGGGCATTGAGTGAAGCCGAAATTGTGGTTACTGTTCGCGTAATGCCCGTGAAATCAACGTTGTAGCAGCTCTTTGCGCGGGGTAAATCGTTGCCCCGAAGCAGAGTAACAGTGCTAGCGCGCACACGATGAGCACGTCGCTTGAATACACCGAAACGGGGATGGCGGAAATAATATACTTCGAGCGGTCGAGCCCGAACCAACCATACTGCTGCTGACCGAGGCAGAGACCGAGTCCGAGAGCCACGCCGGCCGAGACGGCGATGAGCCCGATGATTACTCCTTCAGCGAGGAAAATATTGCGGATTAATCGGTTCGTCGCGCCGATTGCTTTGAGAAGGGCTATGTCACGCTGCTTCTGTACGACCGACATCGAGAGCGATGCAAGTATATTAAATACAGCTACTAAGACGATAATACTGATAATGCTGAACGAGACCAAACGCTCGAATTGCATGATACCATAGAGTTCTTTGTGCAGGTCGAACCACGTCTCGACTTGTACTCCTTTGGGTAGGAGAGAAGTTAGTTTTTGGGCTGTGGACTGCACATGTTGCAAATCATGCAGCCGGATATCGATGAAGATGTTTTTTGGGGAAAAGAGCTTGCGGCCGAGTTCTTGCGAACCATAAAAGTAGAATTGATCATACTCTTTGGCATTCGATTGGAATACGCCGGCGACGATGGCGGTCAGCCCTTTCGGACGATAAAAGCCGACGGCGGCTGATTCGATTTCCGAGGGCGAAAGGAGAGTGAGCGTATCGCCGGGCATGGCGCGGAGTTTGTCGGCGACACCTGTTCCGATAACAACATGATAGAAATTATCGATCGTGCGGATTTCAAATTTCCCGAAAGAAAGTGCATCTTTCACGCCGGAGACACCGTCAATCTCCTCTCGCTTAACTCCATTGAGCATAAATACTTGAGAATTTGCTCCTTTAATAACCACGACTCTGCCCTGCACCACATCCGAGGCAGCTTTGACGTCGGACTGAGCGCGTATCAGCGAAAGGAGAGAAGAGTCGCCGAGGGTAGCCGGCGCAGTGACACGGATATGCGGGTCATACCCGATAAGCATCGATTGGAGCAGGTCGCGGAAGCCGTTGAAAATGGACATCACGCATATTAGCGATGCCACGCCAACGGCTATTCCCAAAAGGGAAATACCCGAAATAATAGAGATAAAATTCACGTTCCGACGATTAGTCTTCAGATACCGGAAAGCAAAGCGCAGGGGAAGGTTCATAACAGGCAATTATTTATCCGTGGACGGATGTAAGCGTTTCATTTTAGCGATCGATTTTCGTGCACCGGAACGAATTTCCTCAAGGAAAAACTGCTGTACCGTGAATTTTTCTTCGTTTTTTTGCGGGCTCAGCCGCCGGTATGTACCATCATTCAGTAATACATGCGCCTTAGTATTATCCTGCCAGTAATTGACGAGAATATGTTCAATCGTGGCGCAAATGCGGGGCTCGTACACCGGAAACATCAATTCCACCCGACGTTCAAAATTCCGTGGCATCCAGTCGGCGCTTGCCAGATAATACTCCGGTTCACCGCCATTTTCAAAATAAAAGATACGGCTGTGTTCCAAAAATCTACCTAAAATACTCCGCACCTCAATGGTCTCGCTTACGCCTTTTATCCCCGGACGCAGGCAGCAGACACCGCGTACAAGTAATTGAATTTTAACGCCTTTTTGTCCTGCTTTGTAGAGCTCGCGGATCACATCTTCATCGACAAGCGCGTTCATTTTAGCGATAATTCGTCCCGGCTTTTGCGCTGAATGCAGCTCTGCTTCGCGTTTGATAAGGGCGAGTATTTTTTGTTTTAAATTACCCGGTGCCACCGAGAATTCCTGCCATTTGGAGTAATGCGAGTAACCGGTTAGGGAATTGAACAGATGAATGGCATCATTGGCAAATTCTTCCCGCGCGGTAAAAATCCCGATATCGGTATAAATCCTCGAGGAAAGCAAACTGTAATTACCTGTCGCAAGATGGAGATACGTACGCAAGCGAGTGCGTTCTTTCCGCACAACCATCGCAATTTTGGTGTGCGTTTTCAGGCCGAGAATACCATAGACGACATGCACGCCTTCCTGTTCTAACTCTCGAGCCCACAAGATGTTATTTTCCTCGTCGAACCTGGCTTTTAATTCCACAAACGCCGTAATCTGCTTGCCTTTTTCGGCTGCCTGCTTGAGGGCTTCGATTACCGGCGAAGAACGCCCTGCACGGTACAGCGTAATTTTAATCGCAAGTACTTTTGGGTCTTCAGCGGCTGCCTGAAGGAATTTAACGACGCTATTAGTGAACGAATCGTACGGATGATGGACCATAATATCGCGCTTTCGGATGGCTTCGAACATGTCCTCGGTCGATTCTTCAAACTCGGGTAATTTACGGGAATTAAACGTAGGATCTTTCAGATCACGCCGGTCAATTTTCATTAATTCCAAAAAATCGGGAAGGTTCAGCGGACGATTATTGGCATAGACATCGGCCGGCTCGAGTTCGAGGGAATTCATGAGTAAATTCATGAGATATTCGGGTGTTTCTTCTTCGATTTCGAGGCGGACGGCGGCAGTACCCCAACGCCTAAGTCTTACTTGTTCTTCGACTTCCGTGATCAGATCACTCGCTTCGTCATCGGCGATTTCAATATCGGCATCGCGCGTGACGCGGAAGGGATACGAGTCTTCGACCGTCAAGCCCGGAAACAGCGTCTCGGCATGGGCTTGGATGATTTGTTCGAGAAGGACGAAATGAGAACCCGATGCGCGCCGAAAGGGCACAAACCGTGGGAGGACCGGCGGTAATTGAAGGACGGCAATTTTCCGTTCTGATTTGTCATTCGAATAATCGCGAAGTACAAATGCCAGGTTCAAGCTGCGGTTAATCAACCGTGGGAATGGGTGAGCGGTGTCGAGAGCGAGTGGCGTGAGCACCGGTAAGACATCATCAATAAAGTAGTTATGCAGGTATTCTTTCTCACGCTGATTCAGCTTGGCGAAGGAATGGAGCGTAATTCCTTCACGTTCTAATGCCGGGAGCACCTCATTCATCAGCACTGCCGTCTGCCGCGCGACGAGGGAGAGGAGTTCTTTCCGGATAGCAGCCAGTTGCTGCTCGGGCGTCTTACCGTCGCTTGAGGGTTCGATAATTCCCGACTCGATTTGCTCTTTGATCCCGGCGACGCGTACCATGAAGAATTCATCGAGGTTCGAACTGAAAATCGAGATAAATTTCAGGCGTTCGAGCAGAGGATTACTCTTGTCCTCGGCTTCTTCGAGGACGCGTTGATTGAACTGCAGCCAGCTGAGTTCACGATTAAAAAACAAGTCTGTTTTGGGTAGCATTCCGTTAGAAGGTATTGATTTAGGCATAGGTTACGGACTCACATGTACCATAAGTTAACAAAAACAAACGAACAAATTGCCAAACTAATTCCTCGTATGCAAGTTATTTTTAGGTAAAGCAAGAAATGCTTCCTGCTCCCCGAGAGTATCGCTTCTCTAGTCAACGCAGATTCTTCGAAGCGATGCCCTCGGTTTTTGGATTCCCCCGAGAGTATCGCTTCTCAACAACAAGCACGTTCTTCGAAGCGATACCCTCGGTTTTTGGATTCCCCCGAGAGTATCGCTTCTCAACAAAGCACGTTCTTAGAATCGATGCCCTCGGTTATTGGGTAAAGCTATTGCGCCACCTTCATCAGCCGTGTCACCTGCACCATTGTTCCGGAAATTACCCGCACAAAATATGTTCCGGCGGATACATCCTGAATCGGCAACGCATAATTCACCTCGCCATAACTACCGGAAGTCGTTGAAGTTGAAAATAGTTTCGTACCGGTGAGGGAGTAGAGTTCGATTGCAACCGGCGCGTTTGCTTGTCCTGAAAATGAGGTCGAAATTGTCGCCGAAGCAAGGGCTGGATTCGGGAAAACAATGTTTTTATTTTCGGTGAAATATTCTTCTACGGCGAGCGGAGACTCGAAGATTGCAATCGTGCTGTCAGGCGTATAACTTCCTGCCCCGAAAGCATTTGCAATCCATAATTTACCATTAATCACGGTCAGGCCTTCGGGTTTTCCTTTGGAATTGAGCGTGGCCACGAGCGCGCCGGTAGCGATGTCGAATTCCCGTACATCGGAGTTGTAGGTCGTGACGAAGAGTTTGTTGCCGATGACTGCCGACTCGCGCGGACCGTTGAAGCCCGTGGTGAGGGTAGGGATGGATTTGACGATTTGCTTCTTAATCAAATCAACGATTACAACTTTATGTGATCCATTAACCGTGACAAATAATGAATCGCGTCCCATGCCTTCATAAAAAATATGATTCCCCCCATCTCCAAGAGGAATGTCAATAGAAGTTAAATTTTTTTCAAATATTTGAAGAGTTGAATTTTTTGAACCGTAGCTCCCTTCATTCAAAACAATCATCATGTACTGATTGATAGAGTTCCTGAAATCTGTTGTTTGTTGAGTATTGATAAATGTTGGCACAACTCCCAATATCTTTCCGTTCATAATATCAATTCCTACAATATGACCCGGTTTATCAAACTCCTTCCGACAAGAAAGTGTCAGTGCATCCCCTTGAGATTTACTTAATGCATAAATATTGCCTAATGAATCAGGTATAATTGCTAAAGTATCTTTTTCAAGCTCCAACGAGTTAACCAGAAAACTACTTATATGATTTCCGTTGCTAATATAAGCATGATTTTCTGTTTCTTTTGATAGTGCAATCCTAAAGGGAAATGGTAAGTATCTATCAGTAAACTCTCTATGCTTAATCACTGCGCGTGTTTGTGTATCAATTATCCACCACGACGCCGCCACATCACCGCTGTCGGGCTCATAGATAGAATTAAAATTCATGTCATTGCCATTGCAAAATACATGGACGGTGTTGCCAACCGGAATAATAGCAAGCGGTTGCTGACCTACCTTGAGGATGGTTTGAGCGGTAGTAGTAGCGGTAAATGCACCAAACAGCACGCAGGCAGCGCTCAACAATGAGCGCAAAAAAGTAGAAGAGAACATACAATTTCCCCGAAAAAAAAATAAATAAAATTCCAACTGACAGACTGTTGTCAGTAAGAGGCAGTAATTTTGCTCTCGATGAAGATAGGGAAATGCAGGAAAGCAGAAGAGAAGGGCATTTCCTCATCACATTCGTTAGCGCGAATGTACTTTTGATAAGTAACGATGAGTAGTACAGGCAGGTCTTCTGACTTTGGGGTCGTCCTCGTCTTTCAGTGCCTTCCCGCTTTGGTAAGCAGTGGCTTGATTTTGAAAGAGTTGTATCCCATTACAGCGGCGCAACCGTTCCCGATTTTCACGGGATTCCCTATTCTCTTCTGCCTGATGAGCAGAAGCACCATGTACTAAACGTGAGGCAAAAATACGTGAATTTTACATTGTAGCAAGCGCAGATTCACGAATTTTGATTGGTTGGCACGCCTGAAATCAGTATTTTGCCGCTTATGGAGCACATATTCGTTTGGAATGGCGACAAATGAATCTCCCGGCTCTCATTTTTTGATGCAAAAGCTGATTGGCACTTTGGTCGTTTTAATTTTCACATCAAAATCAATCATTGGCATTAAAAAATATATCTAACTATTTATTATTTATTACACTTATTCGTAAGGAAATATTATGTCGAACGACGTAAAGAACGGTACAATGAAAATCAGCGATTCAAAAATGAAAGCCGCTGAAACAGCAATGGAGCAAATTGAAAAGCAATATGGCAAAGGGTCAATTATGCGCCTTTCCGATCAGAATGTGGTCGCAATTGACGCAATATCGACGGGTTCGCTCTCCTTTGATGCGATTCTCGGTATCGGCGGCGTGCCGAAAGGTCGTATTATCGAAATTTATGGTCCGGAATCCTCCGGTAAGACCACCGTGTGTTTGCATATTATTGCTAATGCACAGAAATCCGGCGGACTCGCTGCCTTTGTCGATACCGAACATGCCCTCGACGTGCAGTATGCACAGCGCCTCGGGGTGGATTTGAATAATTTACTCTTGTCTCAGCCCGAATTTGGTGAGCAGGCACTCGAAATCGTCGAAACTCTCGTGCGCAGCAACGCGATAGATGTGGTCATTGTTGACTCGGTCGCCGCCCTCACGCCCCGCGCCGAAATCGAAGGCGATATGGGCGACGCACAAATGGGTTCACAAGCGCGCCTTATGTCCCAAGGTATGCGGAAATTAAACGCCGCTATCGGCCGCTCGAACACCTGCGTGATATTTACCAATCAATTGCGGAGCAAAATCGGCGTTGTCTATGGTAATCCTGAAACCACTACCGGTGGTAATGCGTTGAAATATTATGCATCTGTGAGAATTGACATTAGAAGAAAAGACGCCATCAAAGAAGGCACCGATATCGTCGGTAACCGTGTCAAAGTGAAAATTGTGAAAAATAAAGTGGCACCGCCGTTCAAAGAAACAGAATTCGATATTCTCTATAATGAAGGAATTTCAAAAGTAGGGGATATGCTGGATGTGGCTATCGAACACGGTATCGTCCAAAAAAGCGGATCATGGCTCACGTATAAAGAAGACCGCGTTCAAGGTCGTGACGGCCTGCGCAAGCTGCTTCAGGATACACCCGCGATGTTCGCCGCACTCGAAACCGACGTGAAAAAAGTGCTGCATATCATACCGTCTGTTCCACAGACTAACGAACCCCCAAGCGACAAAGTATCGAAGAAATAATTCGCGTATGGAAAAAACAATCTCACGGCCTAAAAAACCGTGAGATTTTTTTATTTCTTCTTTTGCGTACTCTTGCGCCTATTGCGCCTCTTGCGTTAAATTCTTCCCACGGTATCGCACACAAGCATGAACATACCAATCATAACCCGTATCCTCAAACGCCGCCGTAAACCGCTCTGTATAGTATTTACAGGCGACGAGATTGGTCTGGAATGTTCGATGGATTTGGTGCTCGAATTCAAATTAGGCAAAGGTGTACCTCTCACCGACGAACTCAAAAACACCATCCTCGCCCGGCAACGTATCGTCGATGCCAAGCAACGCGCACTTGCCTACGCGACCTACAAGCCGCGAACCGAAGCGCAGGTACGGAAAAAATTACAGGAAACCAAGCACACGTCACACGAGCAAGGCCTTGCGATTCAATTCCTTACAGAATTTAATTATCTCAACGACACCGAGTATGCACGAATGTTTGTCAAGGATTTTCTGCAACGCAAGCCGTCGTCAGCGAGTAAGGTGAAGATGGAGCTCCGCCGGCGGGGCATTACCGAACTAGCTGCGCAGGAAGCAATTGAGCAGTTTTTTCCGAAGGATGATACCTATGCTCTCGCCCTCAAAGCAGCCGAGAAGAAAGTTCGCTCGGTAACACACAAGCCTCTTGCCAAGCAGCAGACAGCGCTCGTCGGGTATTTGCAGCGTCAGGGATTCTCGTGGGACATCATTAAGCGTGTTTTAGGTGAAGTGCTCGGTTCGGAGACTGATTCTGACGAAAAAATGTAGTATATTACGATTGAAATTACTGTTATTTGACTATTTAACTTCTTATTATCTATGACACATCAGGAATTATCCAAAGCAATTTTCGAGGTTTCGCATCTTACCGGTACATTTACCCTTCGTTCGGGAAAAGTGAGCAATGAATATTTTGACAAATATCTTTTTGAGAGCCGTCCGGCGTTGCTTGCAGCGATAGCCGACCATTTGAAAGCATTATTACCGGAAAATGTGGAAGTGCTCGCTGGACTCGAAATGGGTGGAATTCCGATCGCAACGGCGCTGTCTCTTGCAACAGGATTGCCGGCTGCCTTCGTGAGAAAAAGCGCTAAGGGCTATGGAACAAATAAGGTTTCAGAAGGTGCTGATATTAACGGGCGTCCGATTGTCATCGTTGAAGACGTGATTACGAGCGGCGGACAAGTCGTGCTCAGCGCGAAAGATTTACGCGATGCCGGCGCGAATATCCTCTGCTGTGTGTGTGTGATCGACCGCGAACAGGGTGGACGCGAAGCACTCGCTGAGGTTGGTATCGAAATGCGTGCTTTGTGCACGATGACGGAATTGAAGGCGGCAGGAGGGAAGTAGATACAAACGTATGGTGTACATTGACAGGTAAAGGGTAACTGTATGAAAATCAAGCTCATAATTGTACTGGTAGCCTCGCTTGCATGGATTATTCCATCCAAGGCGCAACGCGTCGAAATCGCCGCCACTCCGCTTGCAGCGGTATGGAGCATTCCGGAGAATGGTGCGAAATATAATAATGCATATGGATTGATGCTGAGTGTGTTTAAAACAGACAGTTCACTCCTGCGTATTCAACTTCGGTATGACTATTTTGAAGCAAAATTCGACCCGATTTCCGGGTTGGATAATTCTTTTCATACCATCGGAATAGGACTGTCCCGCGTGGTACTTTTCAGCGAACCTGTTCGTATTTCTGCTTTTGCATCCCTGGGATTTACATCGGCTATACAGGAGCCCGTTGCTACACCTGTTGTCAGAGATTCACTCGGCAATTTTATAAGCTACACGAGTAAAGCACCTTCGACTATCAATGCAACTCTTGGTGTCCAAGGTGAATATTATGTGTCCCAAAAGCTGGCACCATTCGTAGAAGCAGCGATTGTCCAATCAATAAAAACCAAAGAATATGAGAAAACTCAATTGGAGCTTTTTGCATTGCGGCTGGGCTTACGATTGAAACTATAAAAAATCGACACCGACGATATTATATACTTCAAACATACTTTTTTTTTCACCTATTTACTCCGGTAACTCAATGAATAATCGTATTCTTATACTAATAGCGATGGTCGTGCTACTTATTATATCCGTTAGTGCAGCCAACGCTCAGCACATAGAATTAGGAGTTTCGCCTGCTGCTCTCGCCACTCGATTTTCCGTCGATGGTAGTGAAAGCTATAATAATTCGGCTCACCTGCTCATCGAGGTTGGTACATCCGATACCTCTCGGCTCCTCTATCAAGCGCGGTATGATGTATTTGACGGGAATGATCAGCCGATAGATAGTGATGATAACTCATTTCAAAATTTGGGATTAGGAGCGCGGTATCGTTTTTGTGACTTTCACAGATTCAGTCTTTCCGCTTTCGCAAGTGTCGGGTGTATGCTCACAGATCCACATAACATACGAAGAGCTTCGGTGTGGTATAAAGAGGACACGACGAAAAAAGAACCCTACCGCAGCCGCATGCCATCCTTGGTGAATCTCTCAGTTGGGATTACTGTAGCATGGAGTGCGACACAAGACTTTGAACCTTATATAGAAGCATCTCTCCTCAATTCACTCAAGCTTCAATCGGATGAAAAAACGGGAGTAGAGTTATTTGCGGCGCGGATTGGTGCTCGCATTAAAATTTGATAATTTCTTTGTTGTCAGTATAGTACTACATTTGTGAAGTCTCAAACTACCTCATCTATTCAATCCTCCCTCGAAAAGATTCTCGCACCTAACCGAGTACACACGCGGTGGATCGACCGGCTTTCGTACGCAAGTGACGCAAGCTGTTATCGTATTATCCCCGAGGCAGTCGTGCGTCCCAATTCCATCGAAGAAATACAGGCACTCTTCCATTGGAGTATCCTGCATCAGATTCCACTCTGTTTTCGTGCAGCCGGCACGTCACTTTCCGGGCAAGCAGTGACGAACGGAGTAATTGTCGATATATCAAGGGATTGGAATGAATGTGAAGTGTTGGAGAATGGAAAAAAAGTGCGTGTACAGCCCGGCATCATTGGTGGAAAAGTCAATCAACAATTGAAAAAATTCGGTACCAAACTCGGACCTGACCCCGCAAGTATCAACGCCTGTATGACCGGCGGAATTATCGCCAATAATTCGAGTGGCATGTGCTGCGGGGTGAAGTATAATTCCTATCATACGATCGATTCCATCGCGTATATCCTGCCGAATGGTGTGTATATCGACACAGCAGAACCCACTGCAAATCAGCAACTTGAGCGTGAAGCTCCGGAAGTGTATGATGGAATTCTCGCCCTCCGCCGTTTCATTCTTGATGATGAAGTACTCACCCAAAAAATCCGTGCTAAGTATCAAATCAAAAACACCGTCGGCTATTCCCTTAACGCATTTCTCGACTACGAACGGCCTGCCGATATTCTTGGTCGCCTTATGATCGGGAGCGAAGGTACGCTTGGATTTATTGCGCATGCCACGTTCCGAACAATCGACGATATGCCTTGTAAATCTACGGGGTTGCTGTATTTTCGGGATGTACATTCTGCCTGTCGGGCGATTGTGCCCTTACGGGACGCAGGAGCTGAAGCGTTGGAACTAATGGACCGCGCCGCACTACGGTCGGTCGAACATCTTCCTATTGCTCCTCAAGAATTAAAGGGATTACCACCGACAGCCGCCGCATTGCTAGTGGAATTTCAGGCAACGACAAGCGAGGAATTAGAACGTAAAATGAAGCATGCGTGGCAAGCGATTGAGAATTTTGAACTTATCATCACGCCGACATTTACTCAGCAGCCGAAGGAGCAGGCCAGGCTGTGGTATATCCGTAAAGGAATGTTTCCGACGGTGGGAGCAATGCGCGCCTCAGGAACAGCACTTCTCAATGAAGACGTTGCCTTTCCTATCGACCGCCTCGCCGATGCAGTGCTCGATTTGCATGAATTATTCAAAAAATATGCCTTTGTCAATGCCATTGTTTTTGGTCATGCCAAGGATGGGAATTTACATTTTATTGCAACGCAACCTTTTGATACTGATGACGATACGAAGAAATTTGGCGCGTTTATGGATGATCTGGCCGCCCTCGTTATAGGGAAGTATAACGGTTCACTCAAGGCCGAACATGGCACCGGGCGTCACATCACATCCTACGTCCAGACGGAGTGGGGCGAGACTGCTTATTCGATCATGACACAACTCAAGCAGCTTGTCGATCCGCATTCAATTCTCAATCCCGGAGTGCTGATTGAGCAGGATCACAGCGCGCATCTCCGTAATCTGAAATCATTTCCGATTATTTCACCCGAAATTGATAAATGTATTGAATGCGGATATTGCGAGTCGAAATGTCCATCCAAACATCTGACGCTCACGCCACGGCAGCGGATAATTCTTTGGCGGGAGATGGAGCGCCTACCCAAGGAACATCAGCGCGTTGCGCTTGAAGAACTGAACCAAGATTTCCTCTATTCCGGCATCGAGACCTGTGCGACGGACGGCATGTGCGCCACGGTGTGTCCGGTGGGAATTAATACCGGTGACATTGTCAAGTATCGAAAAAGGTTGCAGCATACCCCGAAGGAACTTCTTGCAGCCAAACGAATTGCACGGAAGTTTTCGCTTGTTGTCGGTGCAGCCAAAGTTGGGCTCACGCTTGGAGGAATCGGCGAGCGTTTACTCGGGAAATCAGGAATGCGTATGGTGTCGCGTCAGCTGACGTCGATTTCCGGCGGGATAATTCCGGAGTGGAAAGCTCTTCATCGACGTCCGCCACAACTGCCCGCAACACACCCTCAGCACGCGCAAGCTATTTATTTCCCAAGCTGTTCGACGCGTCTTTTTGGTCAGAGCGACCAGGATAATTTACCCGAAACATTAGTGAAAATTGCGAGAGTTGCCGGAGTGAACCTCATGATTCCTGAGGTAAACAATACCTGCTGCGGGCTTGCTTTTTCGTCGAAAGGATTCACCGAAACGGGGATTGAAATGTGGGAAAGATTTATGAGTAATTGCTGGGAGTGGACTTTGGAAGGGAAGCTGCCGGTCGTGATTGACGCGAGTTCGTGTTCGCTCTTTGCAAAAACGCCGCCTTCCGAGAGCGTTTCGCCGGAAGTGCTGAAGAAATATGCATCGCTTAAACTCCTTGATATTGTAGAATTTATCCACGATTATCTGCTGCCGAAGCTTGCTCTGGAGCCGAAGAATACGTCGATAGTCCTTCATCCGAACTGTTCGCTCGTGAAAATGGGGCTCACCGACAAAATGGAAGAAATTGCACGGCGATGTTCACGCAGCGTGACTATACCGGAGAATCTCGGATGTTGCGGTTTCGCGGGAGATAAAGGGATAGCATATCCCGAATTAACGGCATCGGCAACAAGGGAGGAAGCCGCCGAAATCACCACACAGACCTTTGACGGCTATTATTCGAGTAATGTGACCTGTGAAATGGGGATGACGGCAGCGACCGGTGCAACGTTCCGCTCGCTCGTTTTTGCAGTAGAAAATGCACTTCCGTCGGTAAATGTACGCGTTGATTAGGAGAATTGCGGTAATTTTGCACGCCAATCGACTCAATTAACATACGTTCGAACCTCAATTTCTCGACTCTGCATCACATCAAACATGAAAATTCTCTTTGTAACTTCAACCGGTTGCGACAATTTAGAAGACAGTATGCTGCATGGCTTTCGGTCGCTCTATGGCGCAGATGTGGTTGATTTTCCCAAAAAAGAGGTGATGTACAAGGGAATTCCCATCAAGGAGCCGGAGAAGAAATATGGGAAATTATTCACGATTTGGCGGAATTTACCGGATATTCCCGTTGACCGGATGGATATCGAAGATCGGGTAAAACGGAAGGATTTTGATCTCGTGATATTTGGTTCGATATGGCGCACGCAGCCATGGTACAAAGCACTTAGAAAATGGTTAACCCCGAAGAATACCTTCATGATAGACGGCGAAGACACCGCCCGTATTCACCCGTCAGCCCGAAAATTTATGTATTTCAAGCGAGAATTTTTGCCGAAGTCATCGTATTATTATCGTTATAAATTAATTCCTCCTATGGTCTATAATCGTGTATGGCTCCTGCCGCAGACCGTGCAGCCGATTAGCTTTGCAATTCCGAAGGAAAAAATTACATGGGGAATTGACCGAAAGAGCAAAAAAACGCTCCTGCCGCAGCATATTGTGGATAAAGAAGTACTTGAATATCCTGCATTTAAGCGTGCAGTGGATGGAAATACGGGACATGTCTTTGACCGTGAAGAAGACTATTATCAAAATTTACAGGAAGCAAAATTTGGGGTGACCATCAAGCGGGCAGGGTGGGACTGCCTGCGTCATTACGAAATTGCGGCTAATGGTAGCGTGCAGTGTTTCAGGGATTTGGAACTCAAACATCCGAATTGCGCCCCGCATGAACTCGTCGGTGGGGTTAATTGTCTTACTTATCATCATCCCAAAGACTTAGCTGAAAATATCGACAAGCTTTCTGATGAACAGTACGATGTGATGCTCGCAAAAAGCTATGAATGGATCGCGCGGCAGACGACCGAATTCCGGGCAGAAGATGTGCTCAAACGATTCTTTGCATTAACCAAGAAGTGAGGAGGATAGTGGAAAACGAACTCATATCCTCGCCTGTTCGGGAGGAACTACTGGCGAAAATCCGAACGTTGAAAGCAGATATTCAAGCAATTCTCAAGGAATGGTTTGAATTGCAGAATACACTCCGTCCGAGGTTGCTTGCCGTCTATGACGAGCATTTTCAAGCACTTGAGATTGAGATACAGCAGCGCACGATGGAGGCAGCCGATATCGGTCGCAGGGTGGAGCTGCTGTCAATCAAGAAGGCGAGGGGCGAGAAATTAACGCCTGAGGTCGTGCAGCTTGTCCATACATTCGTCGATAAAGAGTTCGAAAGCTATCGAAAACGCCTCAGCAAAGCCTTTGACGACGCCGTTCCGCAGAGTTCTTCCGGTGGCGACCCGCAGAGTAAAGGAGAATTACCAAAACTCTACCGTGAGATCGTCAAAAAGCTTCATCCTGATGTAAATTCAGAAAGTAAAGAATTTACGCAATTCTGGCAGGAAACGCAGAATGCTTTTGAAAAGAAAAACCTTCAGAAAATGCGCGCTTTACATTCGGTGATTTGCGGTGAGGAGACGACGGCGGTGCGAAAACACCATCCAACTGATCTCTCCGAAGAAAATGCTCTTCGGGCGGAAATAAAAGAATTGGAAATACGTTTCGAGCGGGAGTCCCGAACGCTGAAGCGCTTACGTTCGGAAGAGCCCTTTAGAATTGAAAAAGAATTATACGACCCGGAGTGGATAGCGCTGCAGGAGGAGAAGCTCCGACGTGAAATTCTCAAAAAAGACCATGAAATCGAGCATTTACGTGCTACATTACATCACCTGACCGGCGGTGGGAAGTATCAACCGCCGAAGCCGACACCTGAGGAGAAAGAAGAACAAAACTTCCAGGATGATTTCGTGGAAAATACCTATTTTGGCAATCGCTAATCTGTGTAACGTCAATTACTGTTTAATTATTAAGGAACTTATCAACGTGCAGAATTATTCTATTGAGCAACGAGACGAACAATTACTTCATACGACAGCTTCAATTCGCTATCATCTTTACTTTGACAAAGCCGCGCAGCATACGATCCGTGTAGAGCTTCATATTGATAATATTAGTACACCATCGACAGCCCTTGTGATGCCGTCGTGGATGCCCGGCAGCTATAAAATCCGCGAAATGGTGGCTCATCAAGGGAATGTCATCATCACCGATGCAGTGGGAAATTCTCTTCAATGGCAATGGACATCGAAAAACCGCATCTTGGTTACGACCGAACACACTTCTTCTATCCGCTTATATTACACGTACTTCGCCAATGAACGCGGCGTGCGCACTTCCCATGTGAACCGTTTTCACGCCTATATTATGCCGGTGGCGTGCCTGATGTTTGTAGAAGACAGAATTCACGAAATCCATCATGTCTATTTTCATCATAACCGCTCGAATTGGAAAACAATTACGACCCAATTGTCGCCGGTAAAAGAGAGTTTTGCCGATAGCGAACCGCTCATTCTCGGCGCGTTGAATTACGATATTCTCGCTGATTCTCCGATTGAAATCGGGAATCATTCGGTGCGATATTTTGAGATAGCCGGCGCAAGGCATGAGCTGGCAATTATGGGTAACCAAAATGTCGATATCGATTGGCTCGTAGGGGAATTGCATCAGATTGTGGAGACGGAACGTGCGTTTTGGGGTGAATTGCCGTATGACCGCTATGTGTTTATGCTGCTTGTAGGTGAAGGTCAGCGCGGTGGACTCGAACATGCACGGTCGAATGTAAGTGCTGTCGAACCAAGTGCTTTCTCCGATAAAGCAAGCGCGCAGGGGATGCTTGCACTCCTTGTGCATGAGTATTTTCATACCTGGAATATTAAACGCATCCGCCCGGAAGAGCTTGGTCCGTTTGACTATTCGAATGAAAATTATACGTCACTTCTTTGGCTTGCCGAGGGATTTACATCGTATTATGATGATTTACTGACCTATAGATGCGGGTTTTATACGCGGGAAGAATATCTTCATGTCGTGAGTGAACAGCACTTAGGCCGTCTCGAACGTATTCCCGGGCGTCTTGCGATGTCGGTGAAGGATAGTAGTTTTCTTGCATGGGTGAAGCTGTATTCGCTCAGCCCGGACATGAACAACCGTTTTCCGTCTTACTATCTCAAAGGCGGAATCGTGACGATGCTCCTCGATATGTGGATCATAGCGCAAACAAATGGTACGTATCGACTTGATCATGCGATGAGAACGATGTGGGAGTTATATAAAAATCGTCCCGAGCGTGGACTCTCGGAAGATGATATTATTAATTGTATCGAATTTGCCGTGGGAGTCAAGATTCGTGAGAAGCTTTTGGAATGGATGGGCGGAACGGACGAACTCCCGTATAACGAGATATTACAACCATTTGGACTTGTCTGGGGCACGCGTACGGAAGTTACTCCATGGAACACATTTGGCGAAAACCGTCCGTTTGCTACCAAGAAAGCTCCTGTTTTCTTAGGTGTTTCGCTGAAAGAAGAGCAGGGGAAAGTGATTGTTCGCGAGGTAGAGGTTGGTACACCTGCCGAGCGTGCCGGATTTGGCATTGACGATGAAATTTTGTGTGTGAATGGTCGCCGTGTGTCGTCTGCGAGTGCATTTATGCAGGAAATGCAGTCGGTAGGAGCAGGGAAGAGTGCGACGATTACTGCGCTCTGCGACGGCACACTCTACGAAACAACACTTGTGCCTGAACCGGTTGTTAATAAAGCGCTTATGCAGGTATCGGATATGTCGGAAACACAAAAACGTCTCCTCGAGTATTGGCTCCAGAGATAAGAATATAGAATATTGACCTGAATATGCCTGACCTCTCAGCAACATCATAGGGTGTAGAGAGCTCATCTGTTACGAAGCACCCAAACGTTTGATTATTGCCTGTTTTTTTGAGGAAATTTTATGAAAAATCGTTTGCTTTTCATCGCAATTGCGACTCTTGCCACATTCGGCGGGTGCAAATTTTACGATAATTCCACCACGCTCTTCAATACGTATTATAACCAAAAGCGCCTGATGAACGAAACGGAGGATGAGTTCTCGTTCACTGAGGAAAAGAGAAGGGTGAAGCCTCGGGTACTCGTGCCGCTTGACAGCGGGGCGTCGTTCGGACAAGTCGCGAATACCAATCAGCTTCCACCGTATATTAAAGATCAAATGATAGATCAGTCGAAGCTGCAGCCGGTAGCCATCAAGCTCGATTCGGTGCTGATTAAGGGTTCGAAAATCATCAAACTCCACCCCAAATCCGACTACATCGAATCGACAATTTTCCTCATGGCCAAGGCTTATTTCTACCGTTCGGAATGGTTGCCGGCCGAAGTAAAGTGCAGCGAACTTATTGATAAATATCCACTTGGGGAATACTCGCCGGACGCCCACCTGCTGCAAGCTAAATGTTATTTAATTGAACGTAAATATGCTCTCGGTAAAAACATGCTCTCCCGCACAGTCGATATCGCCTGGCAAATGAAGCGGTATGACATCCTCTCGGAGGCATTTCAGCTCATGGCAGAGCAGGCATTATTTGAAGAAAATGTTGAAGAGGCGCTACGGCCGTATCGTCAGGCAATTGCACAGTGTGATGATAATGAAATCCGGGCACGGTGGCAGATTGAGATCGGCTCGATTCTCTATCGGATCAGTCAGTTTGAAAAAGCAGAGAAGGAATTTGCCGCCGCCCGTGAGTATTCGCCGGACTTGCTGTCGGAGTTTGAATCGATGCTTCTGCGCGCGTCGTGCTATAATCAGATGGGAAAGTTTGAGTTAGCCGAGCCGTTATTAAGCGAACTCGAGCGGAATCAAAACTACAAAGACTGGTCTCAGAATGTGCTCGCTGAGCGTATGAGAATGTACAGGTTGCAGAAAAAAGAGAAGGAGCTCACGCAAGCCGAACAAGAAGGCGAGAAAATCCCCGGAAGTCCGGCACTAACGACGATGTATTTTGAGCGGGCGATGGAATTCTACAATCAAAAGGACTACACAAAAGCGCGTGTCTATTTAGCAAAAGCGACAGCCGTAAAATCTCCGGTACAGGCCGCAGCCACAAGTTATTACTCACTGCTGAATACGATTGAGGACCGCCAATCAAAGTCGGTGAAAATCAAAGAACAAATTGTGAAGTTCCCGGCAAGCGATTCATTAAAAGTCGAATGGTCTTCGACGGTGTTTGATATTGGCCGCGCTCATGAAAAGCTGGGGCATCCTGACTCGACACTTAAGTATTATCGGGCTGCGATGGATTCGTGTCCGGATAAAAACAAAGAAAAAGCGAGGTTTATCTACGCTGTCGTACGAATTCTGGCTCCAACCGAACCCGAGACGGCAGACTCACTGATGGAGTTGCTGGCGTTGAATTATCAGACGACCGATTACGGTATTGAAGCGCGGAAGAAGCTTGGTTTTACCGAAGCTGTCGTCATTGATACGGTTGCCGATTTGTTTCAATCGGGTTCAAAATTCCGAGCAATCGGAGATTATGAAAATGCGATCCGTCAGTTCGTAAAATTAGCGGATAAATACCGAACATCTGCCTTTGCACCACGTTCACTCTATGCGGTCGGATGGATTTACGAGCGAAAATTATTATTGAAGGACAGTGCACTTGTGTACTATAGACTTTTGTTGGAACGGTATCCTAACTCAGTGTATGCGAAAGATATATCGCCGAGTTTGTCCTATTATTCGGCCTATCAGGTCAATAAGGCGAGTCCAGATTCGGTCGCACCGTGGCAGCGTCCGAAGTCGATGACAGCGGATTCGGCTGCGTTGTATAATGTGCAGCAGCCCAAGGATTTACCGGTAGATGTACCACCGCAGCAAAATGCACGTCCTGCGATTAAATCAGACGGCACGGTCACAATGCCATCGACCGACAAACTGCCGGTGGATGCAAAAATTGATGTATCAAAGATCAAATTGTCACTGCCATTCGGTCTTGAAAAATCGGTACCCGAGTTACCGTTTATGAAAAGTGATACTACCAAAAAAGACACGACTGAAAAAAAACAAAAGCCATAAATGCTCTGATTCAGGGAGAATTATAAATAATTGGCGAATATTATTCTTTTTAACCGAAAAAAATCTGTATTTTCGCCCTTGATTAACTATTACTCAGTAGGAGTTACAAGGGCATGGCTTCGCGTTCATTTCAATCTTCGTTTTCATCTCAACGTGATAAGGTCGCACAGCTTGAGAAGCAGCTCGCATGGTATCGGGCTTTTTTTGAGAATGCAGCCGATGCAGTCTTTATCGTGCAGCCCGAGACTTGGAGCGTCCTAGATGCCAACGAATATGCGTCAGTGCTCACCGGCATACCCCGCACACAGTTATTAGGTACCTCCCTTCCTCAATTTCGCAGAATATTCAAGCTGTTAACCAAATCAAGCTCGCCGACAATTTTAAGCGAATTATCTCTCGACTCGCCGCACAACGACAATCTGATGGTAGAAGTCAGCGCTCGGTTCGTCACCTATGACGGTCAGCGATTGATACAGGCCAATGCTCGTGATGTCAGTGAGCAACGTGCTCTTACCGACCGGATGGTGCAGGCCGACAAAATGGTTCTGCTTGGGCAGCTATCGGCCGGCGTCGCTCATGAAATTCGTAATCCTCTCGCTGCTATTAATTTGAATTTACAGGTGTTACAGCGAAAAGTGGCCCCAGAGTCCACCGATGCGGTTTATGTACAGACAGCGATACAAGGGGTAGAGCGTATTGCCAAAATCGTAGAGGCCACTCTTAATTTCTCGCGTCCGGCGGTGACGAACGTACAGTCGGAGGATGTCAACATGCTGATACGTTCATCTCTGGAGCTCACGCGCTCTACGTTCAGCCGAAAAACGATTACCATCAACGTTTCTCTGGCCGACGACTTGCCGCAGGTCGCCATTGACGCAAAACAAATACAGCAGGTGCTCATTAATTTGCTCACCAATGCCGCTGATGCGATTCGGGCCAAAGGGCAGATTACGATACAATCCTATCGGGAACTCATCACCCGTCGCGGCGATCAGTATGTCGTGATTGCCGTTACCGATACCGGTATCGGTATTTCGGAAGAAGATCTTACCAAAATATTCAATCCGTTCTTTACCCGTAAAGCAGAAGGAACAGGATTGGGGCTGCCGATTACGCAGCGAATAATTCATCAGCACAGCGGTAGTATAGATGTGGAAAGTACTGTCGGCGTGGGCACGACATTTTATGTGAAATTACCGGTACCGCAGTCTGAAAGCCGTCCGGCTCCGCTGCTTGAAAGGGCAGCCGGCTGACGAAGAATTTATTCAATAACTTAGTATATAGATAGAAATTACGTACTCCATTTCAAACGTTTAGGTCGAATATTATGGCACTTCAAAAATACTCCATTGTTATCATCGAGGACGACCCGCTCGTCAATGCAACCGTCACAGATATTTTAGCCGCAAAATATACTCGCGTGCATGGATATACCGATCCGGTCAAAGGTCTCGATGAGCTTGACGCAACGCAGCCGGATCTGATCCTTCTTGATATTTTTCTCGGGCATATGAACGGGCTTGATATTCTTGAAGAAATACGGACTTTCGGCTATACGATGCCGGTGGTCATGATGACTGCATTCTCGGATATTAAAATGGCAGTACGGGCAATGAAGCTTGGAGCAGAAGACTTTATCGTGAAGCCCTTAGACCTCGAACAGCTAGAAATTGCCGTTGAAAAATCACTGGCAAATTATGATTTGCGCCGGCAAGTCAATTTACTCGAAGAGCGTCTCCGGCGTGAAGAATCGACAGAAATTATCGGGAATTCCGAAGGCATCCGCCGGGCGTTGCAAATTGGCCAAATCGTTGCATCTGCTGATGATACGACTGCATTAATACTCGGTGAGTCCGGTACGGGTAAAGAACTTATCGCTAAATATATTCATCAGCGATCGGCACGTTCACGTGGACCGTTTATTACCATCAATTGCGGTGCAATTCCACGCGAATTGGCAGAAAATGAACTCTTCGGGTATGAAAAAGGTGCCTTTACCGGTGCTACAGAGAAAGTCAAGCAGGGAAGATTTGAGCAGGCAAATCATGGGACCATTCTTCTTGACGAAGTAGGTGAGCTCAGTCCTGAAATGCAGGTCAAGCTTTTGAGGGTATTACAAGAACGGACCTTTTATAGGCTTGGCGGTGTGAAAGAAGTAAGCGTCGATGTTCGGGTGATTGCGGCAACTAATAGAAATCTCGAACAGTTAGTCGAGGAAGGGAAGTTTCGCGAGGACCTCTATTATCGTCTCAATGTAGCCATCATGACGCTGCCTCCGCTCCGGGAACGCCGGGGTGATATTTTGGAGCTCGCGACCTCATTTGTGAATGAGTTCAACAAAAAATTCGGACGAAAAATCAGTGGTTTTACACCCGAAGCTGCAGAATTAATGGAGTCATATCAATGGAAGGGGAATGTACGTGAGCTCCGCAATGTCATTGAGCGCGTGGTCCTGCTCGAAACAGGCACGGTCATTTCTAAAGAATCCCTGAATTTCTTACGTCCGCAGGCAGCACCGTCGAGCACTTCACGGCCTACTTTGGAGTTAGCCCCGGGGCAACATTATCTACAGATTTCCAAAGAAGGAGCAAAGATGAGCGATGTGCTCAAGGACTTTATTTTACAGACACTTAAAATAACCGGTGGTAATCAGATCAAAGCCGCGAAAATACTTCAGATATCCCGAGCGAAGCTCCGGTATCGAATCGAGCAGCTTGGCATTATTATTTCACAAAAATCGATTACCTGATCGATAGCACGTCATTTGTTGAGTAGAGAGCTCATGGTATGTTGTGACCTGAGCTCGCGCTTTGTTACTCATCGACATTTGCTGCCTTCAGGAGTGCGCAATAGTTGAGAATAGCTATATTGCGTCCTCGGAAATCGACATATTTCAACCGTTTAAACTCAGCCAAGAGCCTGATAACCGTTTCGGTAGCTGTACCTATCATCGTCGCCAATTCCTCTCGTGAGAGCATCACATCGAGTGTCTTTTTGTCATTTTGCAGCCCGTAGGTGTGGTGCAAAATGAGTAATCCTTCTGCTAAGCGCTCTTTCACCGACTTTTGAGCCATTTCCACTACTTTCATTTGTGCATGTCTCAGCTCTGTCGATAAAAGCTCCATCATATTAAAAGCAAGGTGCGCGTTTGACCGGACGAGGTCAAAAAACGCATCTTTCGGAATGATACATACCACACAATCATCAATTGCCACAGCCGAAGAATAAAAGGGCTCACCACTCAAGAGCGCGCGATATCCTACGAGTTCACCCGCTTTAAAGAGTCTGATGATTTGTTCTCTCCCATCAGCACCAAGCTTCTGGAGCTTGATTTTGCCATGATGAATACAAAAAATGGACGACGGATACTGACCTTCACTGAATATGACATCACCTTTTTGGTAATGATTGCAATGCTTGCCGAGATTGATAACACTCAATTCAGAGGATTGGATTTCCGCAAAAACAGATGCATCACGTACTTCGCATGCATCGCAATCAATTTGTACTTGTTGTGTTTTCATAGCAGTTGATTAGTTTGAGGAAAAATATTCAGATTTATGACAAATGTCATTTTTTGAGGATACAAGTCTCGGTAATTTTGAACCAAGAAGAAGTGTCAATTCATTGTATCCTTTGTTATGTCTAAGCTCTTACAACATTCTGCGACTCTCTGTACTCACTGCGGTGAGGATTGTGCTGCCGATGCAGTCACTCTTGACTCAGGAGAGCAATTTTGCTGTTCGGGCTGTAAACTCGTCTTCGAGCTCCTTCGCGACAATAATCTTTGCTCGTATTATGACTTCGATGCAAAAGCCGGGAATTCATTTCGCTTCAAAACAGGGGTCACACGATTTGAATATCTCGATCATCCCGATATTGTCGGTCGTCTCATTGACTTTTCACAGCGCGGCATCACTTCCGTTACGTTCTATATACCAGATATTCACTGTACTTCCTGCCTGTGGTTACTCGAAAAACTCCATAAACTTAATGCCGGAATCATTCATTCAGAAGTCAATTTTTTACGCAAAGAAGTCAGTATCCGATTTAATGATGCCGAGACTAGTCTTCGAGCAGTTGTAGAATTGTTAGCAAAGATTGGTTACGAACCTGAAATCAAGCTCAGTAATCTCGACAAACCCGCCGCAGACAATCGTCAGCATGATCTTTATCTTAAGCTTGGCCTCGCCGGCTTTGCTTTTGGGAATACGATGATGCTTAGTTTTCCGGAATATCTGTCGTTTGGGCTTTCTGTTGATGCAAATTTACGTTGGTTTTTTGGAATACTCAACATCGTCCTTGCCATACCGGTATTTGTCTATAGTGCACGCGATTATTTTACGAATTCATGGTATAGTATCCGTGAACGGGCTATGAGTATCGATATCCCTGTAGCTCTTGGACTTACGGCACTTTTTGTACGCAGCGTGGCTGATATTCTCACGGGTGCGGGCAGCGGATTTATGGATTCATTTACGGGGCTGGTTTTCTTTTTGCTTATCGGGAAATTATTACAGAAAAAAACTGTTGACACGTTATCGTTTAATCGTGACTATAAGTCTTATTTTCCGCTCTCGGCGACTGTCCTTCGTGACGGAGCAGAATTGTCGGTTCCAATATCGTCGATTGTCGTTGGTGACAGAATGGTCGTCCGAAATACCGAGATTATTCCCGCTGACGGCATACTCTATTGCGATAATGCCTGGATAGACTACAGTTTCGTCAACGGCGAGTCCATACCCGTGGAAATATTACGTGGTGAGCAGGTCTATGCCGGCGGACGCGTCAGCGGTGCAGCGGTGAACATCGAATGCACCAAGGAATGTTCACAGAGCTACTTGACACGATTGTGGAACAACGAAGTATTCACCAAAGAAAAACCTTCCAAGCTCCTTGAAGCCAATAATATTTTTGGTAAATATTTTACGATTGCTACTCTTCTTCTCGCTCTTGTCACAGCAGGATATTGGCTCACTATCAATCCTGTCACCGCGCTGAATGCATTTACTGCCGTACTGATTATTGCCTGTCCCTGCGCGTTGACCCTGGCGGCACCGTTTGCTCTCGGATGGGGATTGACTATGCTCGGAAAGTCGAAATTCTACCTCAAAAATGTATCGGTAGTTCTCGACCTAGCGTCGATTGATACGGTTGTTTTCGATAAGACCGGAACACTTACTCAAGCGCAGAACAATTCCATCTCTTATACCGGTACGATACTTACGTTTGATGAGCAACGCCTGATACAGACATGCCTTCGGAATTCAAATCATCCCTTCAGCCGCACGATTGCCAGTGAAATGCCGCAGCAAGACGGACTGAAAGTAGATGAATTTAAAGAATATGCCGGTCTTGGTGTCGAAGCGAGGATCGAGCATCGTCTCGTCTCTGCCGGCTCGGCAGCGTTCATTACCGGTCGATGCGCTTCTGCCCCGACGCCGTCACCTTCGGCAGGTGGTGTTTATATCGCGATAGATGGTGAATATAAGGGATGTTATTCTGTTGAAAATACATACCGACACGGTCTCACACGACTGTTTGAAAAGCTGAAAGACAACTGTACTGTATATTTACTTTCCGGTGATAATGGTAGGGAAGTGACGACATTATTACCCTATTTCGATGATGCACGCATGATGCGCTTTTCGCAGTCTCCCGAAGATAAGCTGATGTTTATTAAAACATTACGTGCAGAAGGAAAAAAGACGGCGATGATTGGCGACGGGCTCAATGATGCAGGCGCACTTCAGCAAAGTACGGTCGGTATTGCGGTGACCGAACGCTCCGGTTCATTCTCTCCCGCATGCGATGGTGTGCTCTCTGCCGAGAGTATCGACCTCCTCCCTGAAATTCTCAGATTTGCCAAAAGCACCAGAAATGTGATTGTTTATGCATTTATTCTATCGCTGGTCTATAATGCTGTCGGTCTCGGATTTGCCGTTAGCGGAATGCTTACGCCGATAGTAGCGGCCATTTTTATGCCGGTCTCGTCGCTGTCTGTCATTGGATTTACAACCGGTATGGTAGTCTGGAAAGCCAGGGCTTTACGGAGAAAACAAGCTTGACATTCTTGTGATTATACAACGAAAGAAACACAATGGAAGTACTATATATGCTCGTCGGATTTAGTTTGCTGGTAGCCGGCGGATTTCTGATTGCTTTTTTTTGGTCTGTCAATGATGGTCAGTATGATGACAAGTTTACCCCGGCGGTTCGCATATTATTAGAAGATGATGGAGGAAGTACCTCCAAAAAAAGTGAAATTACGATCTCGGATCATTAAGGTAGTTGTTTTTTTTAGGTTTATATTTTTCAAATAATTAAAGAGGTTGTCTGATGAAAGTAGAAAGCTTCGACTATGACAATAGGATAGTCCGCAATTTCGCTATCGCTACGCTGCTGTGGGCAGTCGTCGGTATGCTTGTGGGTCTTATTGTGGCAATTAAACTCGTGTTCCCTGCATTCTTAGGGGGACTTGCCGAACTTTCCTACGGGCGGTTGCGTCCGCTGCATACGAATGCGGTGATTTTCGCCTTTGGTGGGAATGCAATTTTTGTGGGAGTGTATTACTCACTTCAACGGCTATGCAAGTCGCGTATGTTCAGTGATTTGCTGAGTAAAATTCACTTCTGGGGCTGGCAGACAATTATCGTGACAGCTGCTCTTACGCTACCTCTTGGTTTTACAACCAGTAAAGAATATGCAGAGTTAGAATGGCCGATTGATATCTTGATTACACTTATCTGGGTCGTGTTCGGGTGGAATATGCTCGGCACTATTTTTAAACGCCGTGAAAAGCATATATATGTTGCTATATGGTTCTACATTGCTACGTTTTTGACCGTTGCCTTGCTGCATGTGGTGAATTCGCTCGAATTACCGGTTAGCTTTCTCAAAAGCTATTCGATGTATGCCGGCGTTCAAGACGCGCTTGTGCAATGGTGGTATGGTCATAATGCAGTAGCATTCTTCCTGACGACGCCATTTCTCGGGATGATGTATTATTTCATTCCGAAGGCTGCGAATCGTCCGGTTTTCTCGTATCGCTTGTCGATCGTGCACTTCTGGGCGCTGATCTTCCTGTATATCTGGGCAGGTCCGCACCATCTTCTCTATACAGCACTTCCTGATTGGGCACAATCACTCGGCACGGTATTCTCCGTGATGCTCATCGCTCCAAGCTGGGGTGGTATGATTAATGGCTTGATGACTCTCCGCGGGGCTTGGGATAAAGTCCGCGAAGATCCCGTTCTGAAATTCATGGTTGTGGCCGTCACTGCTTATGGTATGTCCACCTTCGAAGGTCCGATGATGTCACTCAAGAGCGTCAACGCGCTCACACATTATACCGATTACATTATCGGACACGTGCACTTAGGCGCGCTTGCCTGGAATGGCGGTATCGCATTTGCCGTGTTGTATTACATCATCCCGCGCATTTACCGTTCGGAATTATTCTCCAAAAAACTCGCAAACTATCATTTCTGGGCTGCTACACTCGGTATTCTCTTCTATGCAATTCCGCTCTATATCGGTGGTATTACCCAAAGCTTGATGTGGAAAGAATTTACCTCCGACGGTATTCTCCGCTATCCTAATTTCCTGGAGACTGTCACGCAGATTATTCCGATGTACACGTTACGTATCGTCGGTGGATCGCTCTATATTGTCGGCGTGCTTCTTGGAACATATAATTTATGGAAAACAGCTAAAGCAGGTACACTTGTACCGAACGAACATGCCGAAGCTGCGCCAATTCAACAGCTTACAGAAGAAAAGAATGCTCATTGGCACCGCGTACTCGAAGGTAAGCCGGCAAAATTTGCTCTCTATACCTTCATTGCAGTCATCATCGGTGGTGTGGTAGAGTATGTGCCTACAGCATTGATTAAGTCCAATATTCCTTCGATTTCAAGTGTTAAGCCCTATACTCCACTCGAGTTAGAAGGTCGAGATATTTATATCCGTGAAGGCTGCCTGGGATGCCATTCACAAATGATTCGCCCATTCCGTTCAGAAACCGAACGCTATGGTGAGTATTCCAAAGCCGGTGAATTTGTGTATGACCATCCGTTCCTGTGGGGTTCAAAACGAACAGGACCGGATCTCCAACGCGAAGGTGGTAAATATGGTGATGATTGGCATTACAGACACTTACGCGAGCCAAGCTCTACATCTCCCAAATCAATTATGCCATCATATCCTTGGCTGATTACCGACAAGCTCGATATGAGTCATATTGAAGGAAAGATACTCACGATGCAAAAATTAGGAGTGCCCTATCCGGAAGGATATGAGCGCCAAGCAACAGCAGACTTGACTGCTCAAGCAGAGAAAATTGCAGCCAATCTTAAGAAATCAGGTATCGAGACTACACCTGATAAAGAAATCGTGGCGGTGATAGCATACTTGCAACGTTTGGGTAAAGATATTAAAGCTGAAAAAAAACCATAATACGAAGGAACTTCAATGATTAAAAATATATTGCAATCCATTCAGGGAGTTGAGATTTATCCAATCATATCCATGCTGGTATTTTTCGGATTGTTCATCTCCGTACTAGTGTGGTTTTTTAAAGCAGATAAAACACACTTACATAACATGGCTCAGATTCCGTTAGAGTCAGCAGATGATACTTCAGTCATTCCACAACAACATTTCGGGAGAAATTGATATGGCACAAAAATATGATGATAAGCTCCTCGACCACGATGCCGACGGGATACAGGAATTTGATAATAATCTCCCAAGGTGGTGGTTGTATGGATTCTATTTTACAATCGCATTTGCTCTTGTGTATATGGTGATGTACCATGTAACCGGTTCATCTCCGCTCAGCAAGCAAGAGTATGAGCAAGAAATGCAGATGGCAGAGGCAGCAAACAAGAGCAAACCTAAAAAACAACTTGAAATTAAAGTGCTTACCGATGCTCCGAGTTTGGCGGCCGGTAAGGCAATCTTCGAAGGTACCAATAACCTGTGTTATACTTGTCATAAAAATGACGGTGGTGGACTTGTCGGTCCGAATTTGACGGATGATTTGTGGATACATGGATGCGGTCTCTCGGCAATTATGAAGAATATCTCTACCGGTTTTCCGGATAAAGGGATGCTTCCCTATGGCAGTGGCGCAAAGCTGACGGACGAGCAACTACTCCAGGTGGCAAGCTATGTGATATCCTTACATGGCACCAATCCCGCCGACCCGAAGCCAATCGACCCGGAACGTGAAGTTAAATGTGAAGAAGAGCACGCGCAATAACGTTACTCTTAGAATTACTTAATACATACTACAATGTCAATACTCGACCAAACAGAAGCAGAAGGCACCTTTCGGGATAATTTAGCTACCATACATAAAGATGGTACCCGTAACTGGATTTACGTCCAAAAGCCATCCGGAAGGTTTTATAATGCACGCACTGTCGTGAGTGTATTCTTACTGGCTTTCTTATTCCTAGGACCCTATATACGAGTAGGGGGGAATAGACCGCTGATGCTGCTGAACATACTCGAACGGAAATTCGTTCTCTTCGGTGTACCATTCTGGCCTCAGGACTTCTATCTTCTTGTATTGGTTGTGCTTACGGCACTTGTAGCTATTGTCTTGTTTACTGCAGTCTTCGGGCGGATCTGGTGTGGCTGGCTCTGCCCGCAGACTATTTTTCTCGAAATGCTTTTTCGGAAAATCGAATATGCCATCGAGGGGAGCGCTTCGAGTCAGAAAGTGCTCGATTCTGCTCCGATGAGTATGGCCAAAGCGATAAAAAAGGGCGGTAAGCATGTCATTTTTTTTAGTTTATCCTTTATTATCGCCAATACATTTCTTGCCTATATCATCGGTAGTGAGCAGCTGTTTACGATTATTACCGACCCGATTGGCAGTCATGTCGGCGGCTTGACGGCGATAACGATATTCAGCTTTGTATTCTATGCTGTCTTCGCCCGCTTCCGCGAGCAGGCATGTGTGGTGGTGTGTCCGTACGGACGCTATATGTCCTCGCTCGTTGATGAAGATACTATCGCCGTGACGTATGATTTCAAACGTGGCGAACCGCGCGGTAAATTCACGAAAGCCGATAAAATTCAACAAAAAGGCGGAGAAGCACAGGCCGCTCCCCGGGGCGACTGTATCGACTGCCATCAATGCGTGAATGTCTGCCCGACCGGAATTGACATCCGCAACGGTATCCAGCTCGAATGCGTGAATTGTACTGCATGTATTGATGCCTGCGATACAATTATGACGAAAATTAACAAGCCGGTCGGACTGATTCGCTACTCGTCCTTTAATGCTATCAAAGACGGTATCCGGCATCGGATGAAACCCAGAATCATTGCCTATGGCGTGGTGTTTGTACTCTTACTTACGACCGTCAGCTATCTTTTTGCAACCCGACCCGAACTCGAAATTCTTATTCTCCGGCAGCCGGGAACAATGTTCCAGAAAATCGGAGAAGACAAATATGCTAATTTCTATATATTCCAAGGGGTAAATAAAACCTACGCAGATTTGCCGCTCGACGTGGTACTCTCAAGCCCGCAGAAAGGCAGCATCACTCCGCTCGGTTCGTTCTCGCCAATACATCAGCAATCGGCAAAAGAGATGAGATTTATCCTGACATTGCCGAAGGATCAGCTCAGCAAGTCTCAGACAAAAGTGAAATTTAAACTCGTTTCCAATGGAACAACCATTAAAGAAATCGAAACATCGTTCATCGGACCCGAAAATCCTTAAGTATGTGAATTAATAAACAGTACCATCATGGACACCCAAACAAAAAAACAACGCGGAAGACCCTGGCTCTGGGGCACCATTATCGTCTATTCTCTCTTTGCTAGCGGTACGTTAGGATTCGTGTATTTCGCTTCCAGCCAGAAAGTGGATCTGGTGAGCGAGGACTACTACAAGCAGGAATTACAGTATCAAAATCATATCGAAACGGTGCGCCGTACTGACCGTGACGCCAAAAGCGTACAGTGGAACCTCTCGCCCGACGGAGCAGCGGTGGAGTTCCATTTTCCAAGCGCAGTCAGCGGTACAATTACGTTCTATAGGCCTTCAACGTCGAAATTAGATCGAACATTTACTATCGCAGCCGGCACTGATGGTGTGCAGCGAATTCCTGTGGAATCAATTCCCAAAGGATTTTGGAAAGTGAAAATCGACTGGAAAGAACAATCGACGGCGTATTATACGGAAATTGATGTAACAATATAATTAATATGAAGTAACGAATAGAATTATTTAGGAGAGGAAACACGACATGCCATTCTATCACAAACTCGGAACCATTCCCCAAAAACGTCATATCGTCAGCCGGCAGCCGAGCGGCGCTCTCTATCAGGAGGAGCTCGTCGGTACCCAAGGATTCTCCGGCATGTCGTCACTGGTCTATCACCTCTATCCGCCGACACTTGTCAAGGAATTGGGCGAACCCTATTCAGTGGAGCCGAAAGTAGCAATTACGCATAATCTGCGGAATCGCAGCTTTCAGGGTTTTAATGTACCACCATCACCGGACTATCTCGAAAGCCGGAAAACATTGCTTGTTAACGGTGATCTCCATATCGGACTCGCCGCTCCAACGCAGACGATGACCTATTTTTATAAGAATGCCGATGCCGATGAAATGATTTTTGTCCACCGCGGCAATGGTATGCTGCGTACGATGTATGGTGTAATTCCTTTTGAATATGGTGATTATCTTATCATTCCCCGTGGCACCGTTTATCAGCTTGAATTTGAGTCTGAGGACAACCGTTTACTCGTGCTCGAGACCTTCGCTCCGCTTTTTACCCCGCGTCGCTATCGGAATGATTTTGGGCAATTACTCGAGCATTCGCCGTTTTGCGAACGTGATTTTAAATTACCTCAAAATCTCGAAACTCATGATCACAAAGGTGACTATACAATTATGATCAAAAAACGCGGGATGATGTATCCGTACATTTATGCGACACATCCCTTTGATGTGGCAGGGTGGGACGGCTATCATTATCCGTATGGATTTTCGATTCACAATTTTGAACCCATCACCGGACGCGTGCATCTGCCGCCGCCGATTCATCAGACATTCGAGAATGCTGGTTGTGTGGTATGTTCTTTTGTACCAAGAATGTACGACTATCATCCGCAGGCAATTCCGGCGCCCTACAATCACAGTAATATCGATTCCGATGAAATTCTCTACTATGTCGATGGTGACTTTATGAGTCGGAATAATATCCAAAAAGGACAGATTACACTTCATCCGGGAGGAATACCGCATGGACCTCATCCGGGGGCGATGGAGCGGAGTATCGGCAAAACCGAAACGCAGGAGTTAGCCGTGATGATTGATCCGTTCCGCCCGCTTGCAATTACCGAAGAAGCATTGAAAATTGAATTTAAAGACTATTACAAGTCTTGGTTGTCATAAATCGAATGTATAATTATTTCAATCATTTAAACGAATAGTATTATGTTAATTACCTCTGTAATCAATCAGGATCAAGCGTCCAAACAAACAAACGAAGAATTTCTCCCCATCAACGGCACCGATTATATCGAGCTCTATGTGGGGAATGCAAAGCAAGCGGCGGTGTTTTATAAAACATGTTTTGGTTTTCAGTCAGTCGCCTATGCCGGACTCGAAACCGGTGTGCGTGACCGTACAAGCTATGTACTCCGCCAAGGCAAGATAACACTTGTACTTACGACGCCTCTGACGAGCAATAATCCTATTGCCGACCATATCAAAAAACACGGCGACGGCGTGAAAGTAATTGCTTTTTGGGTCGATGATGCCGAGTATTCGTATCAGGCGACCGTTGAGCGCGGCGCCGAACCATATTGCGCGCCGTATGAAATCTCCGACGAACATGGTTCGGTCAAGCTCGCCGGTATCAAGACCTATGGCGAAACGGTGCATATTTTTGTCGAACGCAAGAAGTACAATGGACCATTCCTACCCGGATTTATCGAGTGGAAATCAGAATACAATCCACCGGAAATGGGCTTTCAATATGTCGATCATTGCGTCGGTAATGTTGAGCTCGGCAAGATGAATACCTGGGCAAAATTCTACGAAGAAGTCCTTGGATTTAAAAACATTATCACGTTCGACGACAAAGATATCTCGACCGAATACACAGCGCTTATGAGCAAGGTGATGTCGAGCGGAAACGGATATATTAAATTCCCGATCAACGAGCCCGCTCAAGGCAAGAAAAAATCGCAAATCGAGGAATATCTTGACTTTTATGAAGGTCCCGGATGCCAGCACATTGCTATTGCTACCAATGATATTATCGAGTCAGTGACGGCAATGCGGAAAAACGGGGTGGAATTTCTCTATGTTCCGGGCACGTATTACGACACGGTTGAAAAAAGAGTGGGGCATATCCATGAAGATCTACAAGTGCTTAAATCTCTTGGAATTATGGTGGATCGTGACGAAGAAGGATACCTGTTGCAGATCTTCACGAAGCCGGTCGAAGATCGTCCGACTTTGTTCTTTGAAATCATCCAACGTGTAGGCGCACGCTCATTTGGAAAAGGTAATTTCCAGGCTTTGTTCGAATCGATTGAAGCAGAGCAAGCCCGCCGCGGAACACTTTAACATAAACTACTGTACGGTGAACATCAAGAAGCTGTACGTGAGTACGGCTTCTTGTCTTTTTGGGTGGAATTGCACGTACAGTAAGCACTACCAATAACTTGAATATATCTTTTATCTCATGAATCGCACATCAGAACATACCTTTCATATTCCTGTGATGGGAATAGCCTTTACCCTCGACTCTCCGGTGAAAGTCGCCCGCTTTGGGATTAATTCCGTCGTCTCGATTGTCGAAGATCGGATTATCGAAACGATGCGGAAGCATTATTATCCAGTCATAGACGGTGAATATTATCCGATTTCGACGCATGAGCCGGATTACCGTGCAAAACGCATCACCGATTATCTCAATCTCCTCGATAGTATTGTACAACGGCAGATGGAGCAATTGCGCCGCGAACCTTTTACCGCCGGCACGGATATCGTGAAGTATTTTGAAATGCTACCGGATGGCAGCCGGCTGAAAGCAGAGTATAAGGCAATGCTCGACACCGAAAACGCCGAGGAAAAAGCACGGCTACAGCAGGCGCTGCGTGCGGCACTTGTAGCAGGAAGAATCGATGTCAATATCATGACAAAGGTCGATCGCGAGCAGCGCACGAAGAGCGGAGACATCGTTCAAGACGGTTCGGAAGCCGTCGCCTCCCTCCGCGGATACATGAAGAGCGGTCTGAAGAATTCATCCATTGTTTTCTCTGCCGGGATGAATCCACGATTGTTTACATATCTCGAAGCATCCACTGCTTTTGATCCGAACGAACAGTTCGAATTTGACAAAAAAGTCATCATCAAGGTCAGTGATTACCGTTCAGCACTGATTCAAGGGAAATTCTTGGCTAAAAAGGGGATATGGGTAAGTGAATTCCGTATTGAATCAGGACTTAACTGCGGGGGACATGCCTTTGCAACCGATGGTCTGCTGCTTGGGCCAATTCTCGAAGAATTCAAGACGAAGCGGAAAGAACTCACCGATGCGATGTTTGATCTCTACAAAACAGCTATCGAAAAGAAGCTCGGATATACATTTACCGACTATCCAGACGTATTGGTGACAGTACAGGGCGGGATCGGCACAGCAGCCGAGGATGAGTTCTTACGGTCGTATTACCATATCGCAAGCACCGGCTGGGGAACGCCCTTTTTATTGGTTCCCGAAGCCACAACAGTCGATGAACATACTCTCGACTTACTCAAAGAAGCGACAGATAAAGATATCGTTCTCAGTCATAATTCTCCCCTCGGAGTGCGATTTCAATATCTGAAAGGCACGACATCCGAACAGGAAAAGCTCCTCAGAATTGAGGAAGGGAAGTTCGGAAGTCCTTGTACGGAAAAGCACCTGGCATTGAACACCGAATTTACGGAGGAGCCGATCTGTACAGCATCACGAAAATATCAGAAACTCAAGCTAAAGCACTTGCAGTCACTTGAGTTACCGGAAAGTGAATATGAAAAGCAAAAGGCCGACGTACTCGCGAAGGAATGCCTCTGCGTCGGACTCAGTAATTCAGCATCCCTTACCTATGACGAGCCGTTTTTAAAGCACCTGACCGCGGTTACAATTTGCCCCGGTCCGAATATTGCAAATTTCAGTGAGATAGTCTCACTTCAAACGATGGTCGATCATATATACGGAAGGACAAATATCATGACAAACAACCAACGCCTGCATGTATTTATTGCAGAAATGAATCTTTACATTTCATATGTAAAAGAACAAATCACACAAGAACAAATTCCGCTCATCGACACGAAGCGTAAAATGTACTTCCAAACATTTCTTCGAAATTTATCCGAAGCAATTGTGTATTATCGTAAATTAGTCGGGATGTCAATTCTTAATTGTCCTGAATTCGATGCTGAGCTCAGCAAAGCACAGGATGAGGTATTTTCTATAAAACGTGAATACTTACTCGATTAATGTGAATTGAATATCAGATTGCACATTAGATAATCGGATAACCAATGGAATTGTGGAGCGCATTTGCGATAGGATTTTTCGGCAGCTTTCACTGCATAGGAATGTGTGGTGCGATTGCCTTTGCATTGCCGCAAAACGGCACAAAATGGCGATTCTTAGCCGGAAGGATACTCTATAACCTTGGCAGAGTGATGACCTATACGCTTTTCGGAGTGTTTTTTGGAATCGTCGGTCAGGCAGTATCACTGGCCGGACTTCAGGAAAAACTCTCAATTACCCTCGGCGTGCTCATGCTTGCAGCAGTAATGATTCCACAGAGATATTCTCAAAAAATACTCTCCGTCGGCATACGTGCACCACTGGTACAGCCCCTCAAAAAGAACATCGGACGCCTCTTTGGGAATGGTTCGATGCTCTCATTGCTGAGTATCGGCGTGCTCAATGGTCTGCTTCCGTGCGGATTCGTCTATCTGGGTATAGCAGGCTCGATGACCACCAAAACCGTTGCCGATGCAGCGCTCTACATGGCGCTCTTTGGTCTCGGCACCTTCCCGATGATGCTCATGGCATCACTGGCGACCAATCTCATTTCGATGAATGTGCGGAATGCTATTCGTCGATTCCTACCTGTCGGCATGGCGACTCTTGCCGTGCTCTTTATCCTTCGCGGAATGTCGCTCGGCATACCGTATATCAGCCCCAAACTCAGCTCGACACCTGTTCCGCAGGGCGAGTGTCATCGGTAAGATACCAATAGCTACTGTACTTCACCGGGTAGAGGAAATGATTGTGGTATATCTTGTATCTGCCTATAGAACAGTGTGCAATCATACCTCTTTCTCACCCTGAATGCAACTGAAACTCAAGTATTGTGTTTCTGAGGCACATTCAATTATTTCAATAGTTACCAAGAGGTTATTATGATACTTTCTCCAAATTCGCACCGGAGAGTTTGCGCATTGATGTTGGCTGCCATGCTCGGTATTTTCTCTACTTTTCCTACATTTGCTCAAGGTCGGTGGACCAAATCGACGATTCTAGATGACAAAGGCGGGTCACGGTTTTTTCAGGGTGTTAGTATCAATTCCACGGGAACAGGAATAGCGGTCGGGTACCGTGCAGTCGGTCAGCTCCCGGTGATTTTCACCACACAGGACTTCGGTAAATCGTGGCGCTACTCCTATCAACGTATGCCAATGGACAAGCCGCTGCTGAGTCCCTCCGATACCAAAGCGAATATGGCTGTTGTTTCCAAGGATACATTACTTGCTCTCTGCGATAATGCGACGCTTTTACTCACGACCGATGGCGGGAATACATGGACACAACAGACCATTCCCTCCATGTCGGTCGAGATAAAACAAAGCTGGATTCGCATGTTTTCAGGTGGGAAAGGGGTGATAATTACCAATCCGTATTCTGTCTATGAAACAAATGACGGAGGATTCACCTGGACTCCTCGCACCGTCGATTCCCTCCCGTTTAATCCTGAATACAAAGCAGATGTATATGCATTACAATGGTTTAATGAGAATCACTGGTACCTGATGAGTGACCATCGTACGCGAAACATCGGACGCTACATGCTCCATGAAACAACTGATGGCGGAAGAACATGGAGCCGCTCGTCGGTCATCCCACGCACAAGAATCACGCCGTATGGTGATTCATCGGCAATGCATTCCTGCATGAGATTTACTGATGCGAACCATGGCTGGCTGCTCGGTGTGTCCTCGCTTAATACGACCGATAACCGATGGAGGGATATTGTCATTGCCACGACCGATGGGGGAGCAACGTGGATAACGCAACTGGATACCGTGTTTACCGATGCGCTCGCGACTTCACCGTTCGGAATCGACGATCTGTATCCGTTAAACAACGACACCGTCTATGCTTGCGGCGATGGGAAAGTGATTGTTTCGACGAATGGCGGGCAATCCTGGCATGGACAGCCGATTGAAGGCAATACCATGTCGAAACCTATCGAAGCGGAGTTGATCTATGCCACTCCATACGCTAAAGTTATGGTAACGTCAGGACTTTTTGAACCGAATGGAACGATGTACTACTGGAATGAAAGCACAAATCAGGTGAATGAAGATGACAGTGAGGTGCAGCAGTCAACTCTTACAGTCGTACCACAACCGGTGGTAAACGGATATTGTCAATTGACCGGAGGGATCGCAGACGGAACAATCGTGCGTCTGTATTCAGCAATAGGAGAGGAAGTTTTACGCTATGATGTGTATGATTCCAATCAACAGATGAACGTCAGCGCACTTGCTGCCGGCGTCTATACCGTCATCGTACAGTCACCCGGAACGGGCGATTGCCGGCAAGCGATGCTGCTGATACATGAATAAAAAAAATACTGAGATACACGACCAACAAACCCCGCCGAATGATCCATTCAGCGGGGTTTGTTATGATAAAGGGGATGCTCCATCAGTACAATTTCTACGGATAATCCACCCGTGAATCATACAGATAGCATTCCGGCAGCTTGCCGCTTGGGTCATAACCGAGGACGAAGATTTTGCCGGTGCGTAAGCGTATGAACAATGCGAGTTTTTTGGCAATTGGTGCTACTGAGTATTCGAAAATTCTATTCGGTATGACTTTCTGAGTCGTAAAATCAAATACTGAAAATGCAACCGCACCAAAACCTTCGCTCATGACAAAGCATTTGTTGGACGGGAATACCACCGAACCCTGACTGACGCCATAGCCGTCGGTCGTGAGATTGGTATTGATGGCATTCCATGAATTGGTAGCATAATCATAATATTGATAAGGACTTGAATACTGCGTTCCGTTGGATTTTTCATTCCCTTTGACGAGGATGTATGCTTTGTTATCGTCAGTAGCAACGAGATCGATAACCGATTTTCTGCTTAGCATTCGGCATGTCTTGTAGCTCGGATAGAGGAAGCAATAATCGGTTGGTGTCGTGCTGCCGCTGCCTTTACCACCGCAAACGAGCACTTCACCATTGGCTAAACGGACGCACCGCGCGGAGGTCGCATCATACTTGTTATTTACCTTCTCGGTGTAGGTATCGCTCCAGGGATTCCACACATAATGATAATCGGTTGCCAGAATAAATACCGTACCGTCAGGCAAGAGGCAGCAGTCTTGTATCGGCGAACGGTCGGTGAACGATGCCGGATTGTATTTCATCTCCCAGGTCTTGGTCGTAGGATTAAAAATACTGAAATAAAAAAGCCCTTCATCGAGTGATACACCATCTGCCGTGATTCCATATTTGAAAAATACTCTGCCGTCATTGAGTAAAAATATCTTGTCCTGGGATTGCGTACCCTTGACGAGCGGCGGTAATTCTGTCCATTTTTTCGTGGTTGTGTCGTAGATCTCGGTCGGAAGCTGTCCCCATTTCCGACTCATGTCGTCGTAGGTATATCCTCCTGCTACAAGGATGGTACCGTTGGTGAGTTCGACGGCTACACGATTAAATTTACCCGAACCGTAATTACGGTGTAATGGGCTTGGAAGGGGAGTCATTCCCTTGGACATAACGGCCGAGGAATCTATCGGGGTATCAGTGGGAGGAATCGAGGTCTTGCTGCAGGAGGCGAGAAGAATTGTGAGAACGATCAGGAGAACAGAGCGCATGTCATTTGCCTTTCGAAAGAACACATTTAATTTGTACAAAAATACGATGTTGCTGAAAATCTGCATCATAAGATTACCAGTACCACACGCGTCGAAGAGTACAATCAATTGCATACTAAAGTTCATGGGTAAAGATGGATGAACCTTTGCATGGCAAAAAGTTAACCGTTCACCGTTACTCTACGTATCAAGTACTCTCTTTACCTATGGAAACCTTACGTCGCATAGTTCAAAAAATCATCACATATAGTATTTTTGAAGAATGATAATCGATTTCCTCAATCTTAACACTTACTCTTATGACTAATCTTGCTGTAAATATTGATCATATTGCTACCTTGCGTGAGGCGCGGGGTGGTACCGAACCCGAACCTATCACCGGTGCATTACTCGCAGAGCTTGCCGGTGCGGTGGGAATTGTCTGCCATCTCCGCGAAGACCGCCGCCATATTAATGACCGCGACCTGCGTCTGCTCAGAGATGTCATTCATACTAAATTAGACCTCGAAATGGCAGCGACCGAAGAAATGCTCACCATCGCGCTCGATGTGGTACCGGAGCTGGTGACCTTCGTTCCCGAAAAACGCGAAGAACTCACCACCGAAGGCGGACTCAACGTCGCCGACAATATCCATTATTATACAAATGCAACGGCAATTATGCGGGAGCACGGAATAGAAGTCAGCTTTTTTATCGAGCCGAGCGAAGAGCAGATAGAAGCGGCTGCGACGGCGGGAGCGGATATTATCGAACTCCACACCGGCATCTATTCCAATGCCATTACGGCCGCCGAGCGTGACTTTGAGCTGCGTCGCCTTCGTGAAGCAGCCGAAATAGCTGCCGAAGCCGGACTGAGAGTCACCGCTGGCCACGGCTTAGATTACCGCAACGTTCGCCCAATTTGCCAAATACCAAATATGGAAGAAATCAGCATCGGTCATGCAATTATCGCACGTGCTGTTTTTGTGGGAATGGATCAGGCAGTAAAGCAGATGATTGCAGCAATGCGAGGGTGAGAGTAGGAATGTATACATGATGTGCCGGTAATTAAAAAGACCCGCATGTTTTCTGAAACGTGACGGGTCTGAAGCAGGAGGTATGTTATAACAAAGGGTGTTCAAATTTTAATGAACACCCTTTGTTTGTAAACTATCAAGTGTTACCACTTTTGATTAATCTGTTGCAGCCATTCCTGTGCCGGCAGATAGCCGAAGCGTGCTGCGGTCTGGAAGTATTTGATCTTATTAGCGAAGCGCGTATCTTCATCCAAACTAAGCTGTTTGCCGGTGATGAGTCCGAGAGCATAGAATGCTTCTGCATAGCGTGGATTGATGGTAACGGCAATTTTCCAATGCTGGATCGCAGATGAATCTTCTTTATGCTTTTCGGCGATGACGCCGAGGCAATAATACGCTTCTGCGTACTTTGGGTCGAGTTCGATAGCGCGATTCCAGTATCCTGCAGCGCTGCTGTCATCGCCGATATTGCTGGAGACGAGACCGAGATTATAATAGACGACCGGGTCTTTCGGGTTAATTCTCGCTGCTTCGCCGAAGGAAGCGAACGCATTTTTATGGTCACCTTTTGATGAGTAGGCAATTCCTAAATTATAATACGCTTTGCTGTAATTCGGCAGTAATTTCACGGCTGTTTTGTACTCCTCGATTGCCTTGTCGGTCTCCTTCTTGGCATAGTACATAATTCCTAAATGATAATGGGCTTGCGCGAAATTCGGATCTTTGCTGATGGCTTTGGTATATTGCTCGATTGCTTTATCATTCAATCCTTTGGTGGCGTATAATATCCCCAGATTATTATAGGCTTCGACGAAGTCCGGCTTGAGGAAAATAGCGCGTTCATACGCTTCCATCGCCAGGTCGAATTTCTCGGAATAGGCATAGCTGTTGCCGAGATTGCGCCAAATATCTGCATTATCGGAATTAATGGCACTTGCTGCTTTCAATGCTTCAATTGCTTTGGAATAGACACCGATTTTGTTGAATGCAATTCCAAGATTTATATGAGCATTCATGAAGTCCGGCTTGAGCTCGACCGATTTGCGAAAGGATTCGATTGCTTTATAATCCTCTCCAATAGCATTATAGGCGATACCTAAGTTATAGTGGGTGGTAGGGTTATCAGGATTCTTCTCAATGGCTTTGAGGAAGGTCTCGACGGCTTTGTTGTATTGTCCCTTTGAGGAATAGGCATTGCCAAGATTGGAGAGAGCGTCCGAGTAGTTAGACCGTAAGGCGAGTGCTTTTTCATAGCATGCAATCTCTTCGTCAAATTTCCCGAGAGTCCCATAACATATCCCAAGGTCATTATACGCCTCGGCGGTCGATTTGAGTTCGATCGATTTCTGGTACACCGGAATTGCCTCATTGCATTTCCCTTTCGCGGCGAGTGCAACGGCCGATCGGTGGAGTTCTTCAGCAGATTGTGCATAGCCATTCGGTGCTGCCAAGGCACCAATCAACACTGTCAGGAGAGCGGCGAATTTATTCATAATAGAGTAAAAATAAGAGAGTTATACATAACAAATACAAGACGGGAAACATACGTTACCGCTGTTTCCCGCCCGTTGAAGAATCGATCCACAAATTATTGCAGTTCTGAATTACCAGGATAAATTGCTTTGTTTGAGTACATTTTGAGCCGGGGCATAGCCTAATTTAGCGGCTGCCTGGAAGTTCGACACAGCAAGTGCCTGATTGCCAAGTTTATTATAGACCACACCGAGATTGTTGTACGCTACGGCATAGTCTTTATTGAATTGGGTAGCTTTGGTAAATGATTCAATGGCAGGATTGAATTGATTATTAAAGTAATAAAAGAGACCGAAGTTGTTGAGCGCTTCGACGGTATTGCCTTTTTTATTGTAGCAGACGCCTAATTCAAAATACGCTGAAGCATAGTCACCTTTATTGGCAGTGGCCTTGGTATATGCTTCGATTGCTTTGTCGAAGTCATTCATTTTAGCAAAGGAATTACCCATATTATAATATGCTTCCACAAAATTCGGCATAATTTTCAATGCTTTGCCATAGGATTCAATTGCTTTGGCATAATCACCCTTTGCATGATACGCCACGCCGAGATTGTTATGTCCGAGAGCCGAGTCGGGCTTCACTTCAATTGCTTTTTTGTAGGTCTCAATTCCTTTATCATAGTCACCTTTGGCAGTATAGGCAAGCCCGAGATTAAAATACGCATCCAGGTATTTCGGGTCGAGTTCGATGGCTTTTTTGTACGATTCGACAACCTTTTCGTAATTACCTTTACCGGCATATGCATTGCCCAGGTAGAAATACACTTCCGGTATATCGGACTTGGATTTGATGGCTTTGTCATAGGAAGCGATGGCTTTGTCCCAGTCTTGGAACCTCGCATACGTCTCGCCTTTGAAAAATTCGAGGGACGCCTCTTTTTCAGCGTTACCGCAGTGGAATTGCAATGCTGCCATACCCATCATGCCGGCAATAAACATCGAACGTGCAACTGTTTTCATGTACTACATCTCCGTGAGAGTTAGATAAAATTAAAACTATAAAATTGTATTTGTAAACGTGATACTGTCAGCTCAGTACTTCGAAGCCTGCGCAGCCCGAATGCGTGCCACTGCCCGCGCTGCAACATCTGCCTTGCCATCATCATGGATCTTGAGATAGAGTGCCTGCAGGTTCAATTGCGCATCTAAATAGTCGGGCTTGAGAGCTACTGCCTTTTCGAAAGAATTAATCGCAAATTGAATCTGTCCGGACAACGCATAGGAAAGTCCCGCATTATAATGAGGATCGACAAATTTGGGATTCTTTGCAATCGCTGTGTTGAAGTGAACAATCGCATCAGAGTACTGTCCTGCACAAGAAGCAGCAAGACCTAAATAGTTATAACCGACAGCAGAGTCTCCCAATTGATTCGAAAGCACACCCAAATCGTGAAGGGCAGATTGATAATCGGGTCGCTGCGTAACGGCTGTTTTCATGAACTTCGCAGCTTCAAGCATTTCACCCGTTTTATAGTACGTAAGCCCCATATAATAAAATGCTTCCGGGAAGTCGGGTCTGAGTGCGACTGCCTGCTTGTAAATAGTGATTGCATTCTCGTAGTCTTTTTTGCGGGCTAAGGCATTGGCAGCATTGTAATAGGCATCAGGGAGTAATTGATTGGTATAGCCGGATGCCTGCGAGACAAGCTTCGTGATGACGGTCTGATACTCGGCAAGACCATTGTCGATCTCACCCTTGGAAATGTAAGCTGCTGCGAGATTATTATAACAAAGAATAGAGTCCGGACGGAGCTTGATAGCGGTCTTATACGCAGCGATCGCCGAGTCGTACATCTCTTTTCTGGTAAATGAGTTCGCTAGCTTGTTCGTACAGTCAAAATTGTCCGACTTTACCGCCAATGACCTGCGGAATAAATCAATCGCCGTGTCAAGACTACTTCTGTTGTAATGTAAATTTCCTAAGGCATACAGCGCTTCGGCATAGTCCGGCTTGAGCTTTATTGCCTGCATCAGAACATCGTTGGCTGCACCAAATTCACTGTTTTTCATGTGAACTTCAGCCTGCGTGTAGAGGTTCTTTGCATCACGCTCGGCATTCGAACAGGAAAATAGGACAGTGCAGAACAGAACGAGGAGACAAACGCCACGGAAATTATAGTTCATAAGGAATAGTAACCAAACAAAAGACAAAAATTATACAAGGGAATCGCTGCCGGATTCTACACGCAGCGGGTTAAAGGGAGAATAAAGCGCATGATGTTTAATCGCTTTGAGTGACAGCACGACACCCGTAATCAACGAAGCAAGCGCTCCGAGAATCAAAATCGGCGTATTATTCATAAACAAACAAAAATCATACGCTCCATGAAACGCAGCAGCGAGGAATAATCCCGTAAGTCTTAATTTTAAAGAATGTTCGCGGAATTTCGCAAGCCCAACATAGTAGCCCATAATCACACCAAAGGTCGCATGCGCGGGCACCGATAGGAACATCCGCATAATCGCCACGCCAAAGCCGCCCTCAGCTACATACATAATATTCTCAAGCGTCGCAAAACCCATCGACACCATCACCGAATAGGTGATGCCGTCGTAGGGTTCGTTAAAGTCCGGCTTGCGATACGCATACCCCTTAAGAAATATATACTTACTCCATTCTTCGCTCAAGCCTACGATCACAAACGCATGAAATGCTGTCTGCAGCGCATTCTCGGGAGAATAACTTCCGAATACTTTGGTACCCTGAGTTTCGAGTATGATGGCCGGAATAATACTCAAAATGCCAAAGACAAAACACTTTACCATCAGCGACAAAGGTTCGCGTTCGAATTTATCCCGCCAATAGACATAGATGGCAATTGCAAGTCCGGGGGCTATGGCGAGTGCCATAAGAACTAAAAAACTCATTGCGGCGAAGGAAGTAGAACAAAACTGCCTGCAAAAATAAGCCGAATATTTCAAATCTGCGAGATTCATCCGGCTTTCGGTGAAAATCGAGTATTTTTGCGTAGATAATTCACGTTCCCAACCTCATTATAGAAGAACAATACGCACGTTGAAACGAATTTTTATAGTAGCCGGCGACACATCCGGCGATGCCCATGCTGCGAAATTGATGCGCGCTCTCAAGGAGCAGATTCCGAACGTTGAATTTATCGGAATTGGCGGTCAGGAGATGGAACGGGAAGGATTAGAATCGCTCGTATCCTTACGGGAAATCAGCGTGGTGGGTTTTTGGGAAGTCGCCAAACGTTATACATTTTTCCGGCAATTACTCAAAAAATGTGAAGAGCTCTTAGAACACAGCAGCGTGGACTGTTTTCTGCCCGTCGATTATCCCGGCTTCAACATGCGCCTTGCCGCCTTTGCCAAAAAGAAGCGCATACCGGTCGTCTATTACATTGCACCTCAGCTCTGGGCATGGGGCGCCGGACGAGCCGAGAAATTAGCCAAATGCGTTGATACATTACTCGTTGTGTTCCCGTTTGAAGTAGAATTCTTCCGAAAATTTGGTATTAATACCGAATTTGTTGGGCATCCATTACTGGATAATGAGATATTCTCCCAAACAAACATCGCGCACGACAAACGTATTGCCTTCCTTCCCGGAAGCCGATTGCAGGAAGTGAAGAAACACATTCCGGTGATGGTACAAACGTATGAACTTCTCAAAAAGCAATTACCTACGTATAGATTTGCCATCGCCGCCTCGCCCTCAATTGACCCGAATGTGTATTCATCTATGATTCCTTCTGATTGGGAAATTCACACTGATTCACGCGCGCTCATGAAGCAATCAACCGCAGGGATAGTGAAGACAGGTACATCGACGCTTGAAGCTGCACTCTGCCGCATGCCGTTTGTGATGATGTACAAGACGTCAAGCGTGTCATATCATCTCAGCAAACACCTCATCAAGCTGCCATATATCTCGCTTGTGAATATCTTAGCAAACAAATCAATCGTCCACGAAATGATTCAACAGGATGCGCGAGCCGACGTGCTGGCGCCCATTGTGGTAGAATTATGCACCAATGCTGCCAAGCGAGGACAAATGCTCGATGAATTCACGGGAATACGCACATTGCTCGGTGATACAGGCGCATCAAGGCGTGCAGCAGAAATCATTGCGCGAATAGTAGGGAAGAAGGAATGAATAAACAGTCAATTCGCATCCTGCTTTCCTGGCTTTTGCGGGCTATTGCCTTCACATGGCGCTATCGCGTTACGGGAAACGTGCCGAAGAGTCCGGCGGTCGTTGCCTTCTGGCATGGAACCATGCTTGCCGTCTGGAAATACTTCGCCGGAACACATTCCGTCGGCATCACAAGCCGGAGTAATGACGGTGATGCACTTGCACTGCTCCTTACTGCCTGGAAATTCGAATTAATACGAGGTTCGTCGTCGGTCGGTGGGAAAGAAGCACTCGACCAATTAACGGCAGCCGCACGAAGCAATGTCGTGCTTATCACACCGGACGGTCCGAAAGGACCACCGCATATCTTCAAGCCCGGCGCAGTGGTCGCAGCAAGCAGGGCAGGGTGCGAACTCATTCTCTGCAGGGTACACATCTCTCGAAAAATCACCCTCAAAACCTGGGACTCCTTCGAAATACCCTTGCCATTTACCCGCATAGACCTCGAATTTTTCCCCTCGATACGCATTCCCCAATCAGCAGACCGTGAAGAGATAGCGGCGATGATACACGTGTGTGAAGAGGAATTACAAAGGGAATTTGCAGAATCGAAGAGGTAAAGTTGATTAGGTGTTTGTGTGTTGTCAATCTAATTGTAGAGACGTTGCATGCAACGTCTCTACGGTTACCCCGATAAAAAACATGGTAAATGAACAGGGGTCGTAGCAAATTGTAGAGACGTTGCATGCAACGTCTCTACGGTTATCCCGATAAAACATGGTATTATGAACATGCGCCGTAGCAAATTGTGGAGACGTTGCATGCAACGTCTCCACGGTTATCCCTATAAAAAACATGGTAAATGAACAGGGGTCGTAGCAAATTGTAGAGACGTTGCATGCAACGTCTGTAGATTATAAACATGACGTTGCATGCAACGTCTCCACGGTTATCCCTATAAAAAACATGGTAAATGAACAGGGGTCGTAGCAAATTGTAGAGACGTTGCATGCAACGTCTCCACGGTTATCCCTATAAAAAACATGGTAAATGAACAAGCGCCGTAGCAAATTGTAGAGACGTTGCATGCAACGTCTCTACGGGTAAACACGATAAAAAACATGGTAAATGAACAGGGGGCGTGGCAAATTGTAGAGACGTTGCATGCAACGTCTCTACGGTTATCCCGATAAAAAACATGGTAAATGAACAGGGGGCGTGGCAAATTGTTGAGACGTTGCATGCAACGTCTCTACGGTTATCCTGATAAAAAACACGGTAAATGAACAGGCGCCGTACCAAATTGTAGAGACGTTGCATGCAACGTCTCCACGGTTATCCCGATAAAAAACATGGTAAATGAACAGGGGTCGTAGCAAATTGTAGAGACGTTGCATGCAACGTCTCTACGGGTAAATACTATTTCCCGTTCGGGTATTTGGTTCAACAGCTCGAATCGTATTCTACTGTCTGAACTGTGATTTTTGGGATTGTGGTGATTGCTGTGATTGTAATTTTTGCGAGGTTCTCAATTCTTACTGCATTATCTTACATCTCTTACATCGCAGCCAGATTAAATCACATAAATCACATAAATCACAGTTCAGACAGCTACTCCGTACAATAAATGTTGACATTCGGTTCTATAAAGCAATCAGACATTCTATGGAGTTTACGGCTTGGCGTGGGGTGGCAGGGAAAAGCCAATCTAATTAGTTTTCGGAAATCTCATTCTAAACATGCAATCACTCTGTGATTGAAGAAAAGATGACGGCAATCAATTCCCGTTTGGGCATTTGGAAACTACTTTCAAAATGGAAAAATTGATTGTAACTATTTTGAAAAGCATTTGTCTGTTCGCCTTACACTATTTACAGTACCATCAACTATTTATCTGAATTTTATGAATTTCTTTCTATCCTCATTGATCGTAATGTATTCACTTTCAATGATAGGTTGTAAAGTCGAGACGACACCCGAAAAAATGTACCCCCTAATATTTAGCGATAGCAGAACAATAGATAAATTGCGGAATAGCTTAGGAGCAGATAGTATCACCGGATATTTATCTACTTTCACCTATTCTGATTCTGTCGAGCGTATCATGATGACGATTACTATTCACAATCCTCAGAATAGTAACGATTTATCTGTGGGTAATGAGCGTATAGCTCAGATCGCAGACAGTATTATTCTCAGTTATGGGTATTATAGTGTATTTGATTCATTAGTCATCAATTTCACCGATAAATCTTCTCTGCTTTCAATCTTCACTCAAAATACTACGACCTATATGTTCAGGTACGATTTTATCAATTCTGCCTTTTTAAGACTATTTAAAGAACAGGAAAAGATGTCTAAGATTGTAGATTCTCTCATAGATAAAAAAGATTTCAAACTGCTTCATGCAACAGCAGATTCGCTATCTACGATAGATGGATATGGAGATTTAGTATTGACATGTAAAATAAATGCAATTCTGTTAGAAAATCCGGATGAGTTAATCAAATTCAAGGAGTTATTACTGAAGGAGATTTCTATACGACCATTGAGTACGCTTTTTAATTATTTTCTTGGTTATATATATTTTCGTGAAAAACAATATAAATTATCAGCTACATACCTTGATAACGCACTCCGCCGGAATCCAAACCTAATCGCCGCAAATTATTTCCGTGGTGCTATTTATGTGTTTTCCCATGATTATTCATCTGGGATGAAACACTACCAGCGAGTGAAAAAGAGAGGATCTACAATGGCAGACAAAGCAATTGAAATTTTACGAAAAGCTGGGTATTAGAATGATAGTAGGGGTAGTGTTTGCAACATTGAACAGTAGCAGAACGCTTATATATTCGACCCCGACCGCCGAAGAATGGCTTTTGGAATAACTTGCTACAAACATACAATCACTCTGTGATTGAAGAATGGTTTTGGTAATAACATTCTACAAACATACAATCACTCTGTGATTGAAGAAAAGAAATAACTATATAACTGGTAATTACTTGTAACATGCTCTACTCCTCCTTCGTCCGCCTCAACAACATGCTCTATGACCGCCGCTTGCGCGCTGTGCGTCATGCTGCCGTGCCGGTGATCAGCGTAGGGAATATCTCCACCGGCGGAAGCGGGAAATCGCCCTTTGTGCAGATGCTTGTGCGCGAGGCACTTGCGATGAAGGCGCGTCCTGCTGTCATTAGCCGCGGGTATAAGCGTTCAGGGAATGGGGAAGTGGTGGTGTCGGATGGTACAACTATCCTTGCGACGAGCGCGGAGTCCGGCGATGAACTCATGATGCATGCCACCCTTTTTCCTATTCCCGTGATAGCGAATGCGGAGCGCGTTGAAGGCGCGCGCACTGCCGTCGAACGTTTCGGAGCGAACCTCATCCTCCTCGATGATGGATTCCAACACCGCGCATTGCATCGGGATATGGATATTGTGATTATTGATGAATTTACGCTGCGGCAAAAGGCGCTCTTACCCATTGGTCGCCTGCGCGAACCCTGGAGCGCTCTCAAACGTGCGAATGTCATTGCGTTGCACGAGGGAATTTCACCGCAGGATATTCCTACCGACATCAATCATGCGCTGATTATTAGTATCCGTACCGAGTGGAACGGCGTGTATAAGCTCACGAAAGCCGGACTGAGAGCGGGGAATTCAACGAACAATTCAACAATTCAACTTCCCAAACAGCTTCTTGCTGTATCAGCAATTGCACATCCCGCAAGATTCGAAGTGACACTCGCGAACGAGGGGATTCAACCTATCAAACATTGCACCTTTGCCGATCATCATGCTTATACGCTGGCAGATTGTAGAACATTTATTGCTGAATGCACGCAGGCAAACGTGCAGGCGATTATTACTACAGAGAAAGATGCAGTTAAACTCATTTCTTATATCGATGAATTTCAATCACATGGAATAGATGTGCTGTGCGTGTCGATTCGAACGGTGATTGCGGATAAGCGGGATGAGTTTTTGGGGATGATGAATAGGGTAACCCACCTCTAAATCTCCTCCCGGGAGGAGACTTTGGTTGGTATGTGTTTGATTTTATTACTTTAAACTATATGCTGTTCGTTCGCTGATATTTTTTTGAGAAATAAAGAAATAGTATGAAATTGCATAATGGCAACTCCCCCAACAATCATAAGCGAGCGTGTTGACGATATCCCATTACTCTACAGTCAGCTTGATTTTATGTCAATTCCAACGCTCATAGACACACATTTCCCGAGTCACGGTAACCGTCAAGGTATATCGTTAGGTAAGACCACTTGTGTATGGCTTTCGTACATATTATCCCAATGCGACCACCGTTTACAGGCAGTAGAATCATGGGCTGGAGCTCGTATCAATACCCTGAGCCAGTGTATAGGCGAACCGATGAGCGCCCTTGACGTGAGCGACGACCGCTTAGCCGGAGTCTTGCGTTCATTGTCCGACAATGACCGTTGGTCGGCATTTGAGCAAGCGTCAACTCGATGTATTATAAGAACCTACGATCTTGGCTCGTCAGTAGTGCGTCATGATTCAACGACCGTAAGCAGCTATCATATCGTCAATGAACAAGGGATACTTCAATTGGGCTACAGCAAAGACCACCGTCCGGACTTAGGACAAGTCAAGGTCATGCTTTCGACGCTTGACCCGTTAGGACTGCCACTGCGCGTGAGCGTTGTCTCCGGCGACAGAGCCGACGACCCTCTCTATGTTCCGGCAATAGAAAGCGTTCACGAGACACTTCATCGACGCCTGTTGCATGTCGGAGATTCAAAAATGGCGGCCGTAGCGACACGAGTTCGCATACAAGAATTAGGCGATTGTTATCTGTGTCCGTTGCCGGAGAAACAATACCAAGAGCTTCCTGTTCCCTCGGCAGATCAGCCCCTTATAGAAGTACTCAACCGCGATAAAGAGCTGATAGCTCACGGCTATGAATTGAGTCATACGATGAGCGCCGCAACATCTTTGGGCGATACTCTGACGTGGAACGAACGTCGGTTTATGATACGCAGCGTTGCCCATGCCGAGCGCCTCCAACGCGATTTTCTGAGTGCAATCGAAAAGGCCAAAACTGCAATCGAAACCTTGAATGAGCGCAAGCAAGGCAAGCGCCGACGAAGAGAACGCGCTGAGGTTGACGCCTATATCAGTACAGTCCTTAAACGTTATAATATATCTGAATTACTTACAGTTACTGTTCACGAAACGAATACTTCGGTTGCCAAACGTGCCTACAAAACCAGAGCCGCAGTCATTGAAGAGCAGAAAGATTTTACGGTCACCGTCGAGCCGAACACCGCCGCCATTGCTTCGGCTTCTGCTCGTCTCGGCTGGCGACTTTACGCGACCAATGACCCGGAGATGACGGTCGAAAAATCGGTAGAAATCTATCGAGCCGAAATACAAATTGAGCGGGGCTTCCATCGTTTAAAGGGGCAGCCGCTTGCACTTTCTCCGATGTTTCTGCAACGCGAAGACCATATTATAGGGTTGATTCGCTTGTTGACGATTGCCTTGCGCTTGCTCTCAGTGGTGGAGCACCGTGTTCGCACCGAGCTTGCAAAGACGGAAAATGACGCATTAGAACAGTTAAGCGGCCAAATACGCTCTGCCAGACCGACAACTGAACGAATGCTTAAAACCTTTATGTACATCACGTTAACTATTGTACAGACAGAGGATACCGTCATTCGATATCTGACGCCGTTGTATCCAACGCAACAACGTATTCTCAAACTATTAGGGCTACCACCGGACACATATCTCAAAATTGAAAATGTAAATCTCAAAAACTCATCATAAAATCAGCGAACGGACAGTATATGTATTGATAATTATTACAAAGGACAACCCATGAAAATAGCAATATCAAGAGCAAGCGGCACCCCAAAATATGCGAAATACGAAGAATGGCTGAGAGCAGCCGGCGCAGAATGTGACGTACTAGACCTCTATGCAGATCAGGAAAATGCATTAGAGAAGCTGCGGGAATGTTCGGGACTGATACTCACCGGCGGTCCGGATGTGCAGCCGGATAAATACGGCAAAGCAGACCGATTGGAGGACTGTTTCATCGATGCCGAACGTGATACGCTGGAGTTTGCTGTTATCGAGCAGGCGCAGGAAATGAAAATCCCGATCCTCGGTATTTGCCGTGGGGCGCAGATTCTCAATGTTGCGCTCGGCGGCACATTGATTGTCGATATTCCGTCGGACTTTTACAGTGATATCGAGCATCGGAGTACGAAGGAAGGCGATAGTCATCATCCGCTCAATGTTGCAGGTGGATCACTTATCAAGAAGATATGCAGAGTCACCGAAGGAGAAATTAATTCTGCGCATCATCAAGCAGTGGAACACCTTGCAGAGAATCTCCGCATGTCGGCGCAGTCACCCGACGGTATTATCGAAGCATTTGAATGGAATGACCCTGCCGGCAAGCCGTTCCTCCTCGGCGTACAATGGCATCCTGAGAGAATGGACTACGACAATCCACTCTCCCTCCCAATAGCACGACATTTTTTGTTTGAGGTGGAGGCGAATTGGATGTTGTTTAAGAGGGGATGAGGTGTGGTTGTTGATATCATTGGGTTGTAGGTGCAGAACAAAATCTACAGCAATTACTTCTATTGTATCACCTTATGGTAATACGCCGATACGATAAACCTTAGTAGAAATAGGTCACGAAAAGATGTAAACCTTATTACCTTATTATTTCCATCTCGATTAGTGAGGCTGCCTGCATTTTATACAAATAAGGTTGATGTTCAGGTCGGTATCTTTTGCTACTAAGGTATTTCTGCACGGGCGTCAAGTCGTTGTCAATTGATAAAGTAAGGTGTCAAGGTAGATTTAAACATTTCCCGTCCGTCCAGTTGCTACAACTGGACGTAAACACATACCGATGAAACGTACTGATTGTCAATGCGATGCAAAGGTCGGTATTTCGAGTATAGCATAAGATTCATATTGTCGCTAATGTACAACATTTCTTCAATAGTAGGATTGCTTCACACCATATCGATCTCTAGCTACAAATTTCTTGCAGACGTTTCAGCGGTATTTGTTGACGGTCGGTTGTAGCAACCGACCGGACGGGAAATAACCGATTGCATCAAAAACAAGACAAACAGAAATACACCACGACGCGTAGGGGCAGAAATTTTTCTGCCCCTACACATCTTCCCGACCCGACAGGTCTTCTTCGACCGGTCGGGTCTTTTGCGTTAAGAAGTAGTATTTTTAATGGATCCAAAATAATACACCACGACGTGTAGGGGCAGTAGATTTTCTGCCTCTACGGTTGTTTAACAAATACTACTTCTAATACTCCTTGCCCACGTTCAGGTTTATATGTAGTTTCGCTGTAAGTCATTGTGATTCATTCATTGATGTCTGTACCTTTCTCTTTTCCGTAGAAACTCCTTGTTCTTATTCTTGTACTATTTTTTACAGGCAATGCCATGAAAAAACTTTACACAACGCTTCTACTACTGCTGACTGCCTCCACTATAAGCTCTTCTCAAGTACCTACACTGCAATGGGTTCGCCAGATTGGTTCGGTAGGGTACGATTACGCCACTTCAATGGCTGTCGATCCTGCCGGTAATGTCTATACAACCGGCTATTTCAACGGAACAGTCGATTTTGACCCAGGAAATGGGGTGCACAATCTCACTGAAACAGGAAATAATATCTGTTTTCTCTCCAAAACCGACGCATTGGGGAATTTTGTGTGGGCAAAAACAGTAACGAATGTATTGGTCTCTGCACCGCCTGCTCTTACGATTGATAAGGCAGGAACAATCTATGTAACGGGCGCATTTCTCGGGAAGACGGACTTTGATTCCGGTCCGGACTCGACAATACTCACCACGAACGGCATGACCGATATCTTTGTCGCCAAATATACGAATGACGGAGAATTGATCTGGGCACGTAATATGGGAGGATTGTCAGACGATTATGCAACCGGTATAGCCGTCGATGATGCAGGGAATGTCGTGATAACAGGTAAATTTTGGGGAACAGCCGACTTTGATCCGGGAAATGGAGAATATAAACTAACGACAAAAACAACGGACCTCTTCATTGCAAAGCTCGACGCAGCCGGAACTTTTGTATGGGCAAAGCAATTAATGGTGTATACTCACTCAAATGACAGTGAAAGTGCTGCAATCACGGTTGATGCTGCGGGAAATGTCTATACAACCGGTAATTTTGCCTATGAAGCAGATTTTGATCCAGGTCCGGGGGAACATATCGAAAAGGCAAGCAATCAAGGCAATGATATCTTTATTTCGAAGCTTGACGCAGCCGGAAATTTTCGATGGGCGAAGAAAATTGGTGGGGCAATGCTAGATGCAGGTACAGACATAAAAGTAGATGCTGCTGGATATGTTTATGTAACAGGTTTATTTCGATATGAGTCGGATTTTGATCCTGATTCAACGGAACAAATTCTCGTATCGAGCGGCAACGAAGATATATGTGTACTCAAATTGGATTCTAATGGAAAGCTGCAATGGGCGAAAAAAATGGGAGGAGCGCAATCGGATGCAGGATATTCTCTTACGTTAGATTCAAAAGGGAATGTCTATACAGCAGGATTCTTTAACGGCATTGCAGATTTCGATCCCGGACAGGAAATTCAGACGATGACAGCATCAGGGAGCTCGGTCTATATTTCAAAAGCTAGTCCCTCGGATATTTTTATTTCAAAGCTAGACCCCAATGGAAACTATCTTTGGTCACGACAATTAGGAGGTTCATTTGCTGTTTCGATTGGAATTGATGCTACTGACGCAATATATGTAGCAGGCACCCTTAGTGGTATAGGTGATTTTGATCCGGGTGCAGGACAGCGGTTGTTATCTTCTGTGGGAGTAACAGATATCTTCATCCTGAAGCTACCTGAAGTACCGGTAAGTGTGGATGAAGAAAGCATTGCGCCTAGGCTAACGCTCTATCCATCACCAATCAATGGTGTTGCGACGGTACAATTCGGGAAAACAATTAGCACCGGAACGCTCCGAGTACTCAATATCCTTGGTCAAACCATAATCGAGCGCACAGAACTCAGCGGAGAATCCTGCACGATCGATCTTTACAACCAAGCAAGTGGTATGTATATGGTTGAACTGACCAGTGGAGGAGAAGTCCGGCGGAGGAATCTTGTGAAGGAGTGAGCGGAAATGAGGTGAATTCCAAGAAAGAAATATTCAAAGAAAAACAAAAGCCCACGGCGTTAACCGTGGGCTTTGTTGTGTACGGAGTACGATTTATTAATGGACGACTACCTTTTGAACAGCACCATTCCATTCAACGAGATAGACGCCTTTCGGCAAATCAGCCATGGGGAGGGTCCATTCATTCACTGCTGCCGGTACTTGAGTCGTGAGCATTTCCTGTCCGAGCAGATTGAGAACGCGCACGGTAGTCGCTCGGGCTGATGTTGTTGTACAATGAAGATGGAGGATATTGTCTGTTGGGTTTGGATAGAGCGAGAAGGGTGACTGAGTTGATGGGAGTACGGGCAGTGACTCTACCACACTATTTACCTCTTCTACCATCCATACTTTTATGGTGGAGCGATATGAACTGGCGATATATTTACCGGTTGGACTCCACGTTACCTCATTCGGGTAATCATACGTATGTAATGGAAGAAGTAGTTTTTCTTTTCCGGTCTTTGTATCACGTACGGTAATTGTATTCATTTGTGATTTAGAATCTCTCTGAACACCTATAAATCGCGATGCATTTGGACTCAAGTATTGTTGTGGGTAAAAGGCGATACTATCAGGGAATGATCGTACCTTTAGTCCGGTTTGACTATTATAAAAGTCCGGCGAGGTGAGAAGCGTTGTTGAATTATAACTCAGGAGCGAAAATTCACTTCCATCCGAACTCCATTGAATTCTTGACAATGAATATGCTTGATTAGGAATAGTAAAAAGTATTGCTTTCGATTGCATATCCCATATCTTCAAAGTGGTATTGTCTTGAAGTGCAATGCGTGAGCCATCGGGACTCCAGTTAACGGAGGTGTTCGTATGCGATGGAATGACAATTCTTAAGTACTCAACCCAAGTAGTAGCATCCCAAATAATGATGGTATCTTTACCGATTGAGGCGAACTTACTGCCGTCCGGACTCCACGATGCACCATTTGTAAAGTTAGGAAAATACACGAGCATATTTCCGGTGGACACATCCCAAATAGATGTATTCGTTGAGCTTGTTGTATAAACTTTATCACTTGAAGGATTCCAGCCAAGCTTTGTATTCCTCGACTGAGGATGAAAGGTACTCGTGATTGAACCTGTATTCGAGTTCCAGATGATGGTAGTACTATCGGTTGAAGCAGAGTAGAGCATTGTTCCATTCGGACTCCATCCGACTGCATAGACACTACTTTTATGTCCACGAAAAATACGCACCGTGTCATTGGTAGCAATATCCCAAACGATAACAGTGCTGTCAGCGCTTGCAGACGCAATTTTTGTTCCGTCAGGATGCCATGCATAATCCCAAACAAATGAATTATGTGGCATCATTCGATGGATGAGTGCACCTGATTGTGCGTCCCATATGATGGCAGTAAAGTCACCGCTGTTCTTAGAACTGTTTATAGGGTTATTTAACAAACTCCCACCGGAGAGGATACGAGTACCGTCTTTACTCCAGCGAACTACGTTTACTTCACTTCTATGACCGAGAAGGGTAAAGAGTTTTTTACCGGTCGCAGCATCCCAAATAAGTGCAGATTTGTCGTCGCTTGCGCTTACAAACTGTTTGTCGTCCGGTGACCAGGAAATAGATCTGACCTTTGCTGTGTGTCCTGATGCAGAATATAATTTCGTCCATGGTTGAGTGTCCCAGACCTGCAAGGAATCACCACAGAAAGCTACTCTATTGCCATCATTACTCCACACAATAGGTCTCCAATATTGCGAATTTGGAATAGTGGTCGTCGAAAGGAGCATTCCGGTCTTACCATCGACTGTCAAGAACGAAGAATCAGTAGCAATTATAATACGTGTGCTTTCAGAATTCCAGTGAATATCTTTCGTGAATTTATTTTGGAGAGCAACGCTATATACCATGCTCTCAGCAGCCACATCCAGCACAACGACGCTGGAATCGGTTGCATTACAAGCGATGTTCTTGCTGTCAGGACTCCAATATGCAGAATAGATGAGTTTGTTTTTTAGCGAAATTGTATGCAGTGTAGCAAATGTAGAGGCATCGAGAATATGAAGAGTATAATCGAGTGTGAAGTAGGAAAATGATTTCCCATCCGGACTCCATGCAAAAGACCTGCCATCAAGGTGGAGTAATTTATTCCCACTTTTAGCATCCCATAGATCGATGAGTGGAAAATCGGACGAAGTAACAATTTTAGTCCCGTCTTTGCTCCAGGATACGTAATGTATTTCTTCTGTAGAAAAGAGGGTAAAAACTCGCTTACCGGTTGCAGCTTCCCAGACCATAGCCGATTGATCTCTGCTGCAAGTGACGACATATTTAGAGTCCGGACTCCAGCTTGCATCGGTGATGTCATCTTCGTGCCCGCCTAAAATGCATTTCAAACGACCGTCACTGCTGTCGGACGTCACGATAGGGGCAGGCATGGAATAATCGTGCTTCTGTGCGTTTGCGCTAAGCGCAAGGAAAGACAATAGCAGGCAAAAACCTGAGAAAAAATATTTCATAGAACCTCCAAAAAATGGGTATAGATGTGAAAGTAGCAGAATTGTGAATTCTTTGCTTCAAATTAGGAAAAAAAGAAGTGCGGGCAAAGGAAAATTATGGTAGGTGTGGGAGTGGGGGACAACAGTTTTACGGCAAGCAGTTGAAAATCAGCATCCATTAACGAGATACCAACATTCATTTGCCCGAAATCAACATCCGTTGACTAGACTCCTGCTTCAGCTGGAGGAACCGGGGAACCGGGGAAAAATCACACCCCATAAAAAAAGCTCATTTCTTCTCCAGAAACGAGCTTTTGAATAATAAAACGTGGAGATGGCGGGAGTCGAACCCGCGTCCGAAGTGCATGAGCCGTTGGCTCTACAAGCTTATTCGTTTTTTGAGTTTAACGAGCCGGGTATCCAAACGACAGGAGCCGTCTCGCTGTTTGCGGTAAAATCTCACAGGTACTGCCGAAAATCCCATACCTGCCAGTCTATCTGAGGGTTACACCCGCGTCAGAAGCCAATAGACGAGCTTCCGGGCGGATGGTTAGCGACCTAAGTTATTAAGCGGCTAAGCTGTATGCGGGAACAGAGTTCATCGCATAAACGTTTGGAGTGTTGTTTGCACTTGTTGTTTTGTCCGTTGAATTTACGTGCGCCACGAACCGAGCACGGCTTGCTCCTACCTGAACATTTCACCCCGTCGAAACCGGTACATCCCCGTTTCACGAATGCAAAGATACGAAAAATAGGGGAAATAGAGAATATGGAAAGGGAGTTGGGGCATTAAGAGGTTTACTATGGTACTCATGTGCAGTCTTTCGATACTCTAGAGGTGGTTAGAAAATACTTGGAAAGGATTGAACTTTATCCGTAGTTTCGTACTATATGAACGCAACATGATGTTGTATGCTTGAAATACAAGGTAGGTTCAACGTATAAGTACACTAAAAGTATGAAAACTCTAACATTAAATTTCCCCGATAACTTCGACCTCGATAACAATGAACTAGCAATGCTTGTTGGAGCAAAGCTTTATGAGCAAGGGAAGCTTACATTAGGTCAAGCTGCTGAATTGGTTGGTGTTTCCAAAAGAACTTTTGTCGAGCTTCTTGCTCGATATGATGTATCAATTTTCAACTATCCGGCTAGCGACCTTTCGAGTGACGTTCACCATGCATAAGACCATTATTTCGGACACGAGTTGTTTGATAGTGCTTACTACTATCGGTGAAATTGAACTCTTGCAGAAAATGTACGGTACAATTACTACCACCATTGAAGTGGCTACTGAATATGGACAATCACTACCGGAGTGGATTGAAATTACCGCACCAACAGACCAATACCGACAACGAATTCTCGAATTACAACTCGACATTGGAGAAGCGAGTGCAATAGCATTGGCACTTGAATCACCTGATTGTACAATAATTTTAGATGATTATAAAGCAAGAAAAGTTGCACAACGATTGGGTGTGCACATAACAGGAACAATTGGTGTCATTATCAAAGCAAAACTCAATGGATTGATACCATCTATTCTACCACTGATACAAAAAATCCGACAAACTGATTTCCGTATCTCAGACGAACTCGAAAAGCAGGCCTTAATCGTAGCTCGTGAAATTTTTTGATACTAATCTGTGTATTCCCGTTCGGGCAGTAGTTCAAACTACCCGTCCACACTTGCCGGTGAAACGTCCTACTCATCTTAGTTGATTGCATGCACTACCAAATAAACATTCGACCTCGCTGAGGTCGGGAATTCTATGGGCTGCACATTTCTACAAATATTCGACCTTGCAGAGTTCGTAGGATTCCTACAGTTTGGTTGCGCAAATGCCCGGACTGAAAGAGTAATCGTTGTAAAAATATTCACTTACACAAAGTACGGATGAGCGGGACGTTTCATAGGTACGTGTTGACTGGAAGTTGGAAATAACTGCCCGGACGGGAAATAATATAGATGGTAAAACCACCAGTGCAAAGGAATTATTGGTATCCGCAGCTACTGGTGGCGCAGGGTATTTATTGGCAGAAAAGCTTGGGACAGCTCTCGTAAAGGCAGCTGATAAAAGTGTAAAAACAACAGCGGAAGCAGCTAGGAGGGCTACAAATACTGCAACGGCAGGTCGGCCAAGACCTGCACAAGCAGATAGAGTAGTATCCACAGCGAAAGCCGCGAACGCAGCGGCAATTCGTGCTGCCACTGTAAAAGCTGGTGATAAAGCTATTGTAAATACAGGTGTTGAAGTAATTAAAAAAACAATTGAGAAGAAAACTGAATAAAATGCAAAACAAGAATTACAAATATAAAAGCGATCCTTATATAGAATTAGTAATTAGAACAGGTGTTGTTATTGCTCAATTTTATTTTATACTAAATATTTATACAAGTTTATTTTCCAATATGCCGGATTATAAAACAGATAAAATTGATGCAGTCAATTGGATTATGCCTTTTAATTTAATAGGATTAGGTCTTGCATTTTTTAGTGATAGAATACAACTTCCGATTGTAAGTAAATTTCAGCTTGTTAGTATGGCCATAAGTGCTTTTTCAAGATACATAGCCCTACTTTCAGGATTCTTATCAATCATGACAACTATCTTTTTTTGGTTTAGTGAGTATAGAGATATACTCATTACAAAAGCAATCATACTTTTCGGTTCTATCATACCGGCAGTACTTATAATTACACTGATCTATTTGTACTATAACAAGAAGCTGAAATAAAGAGAAATTAGAGAGCATAAGATCGTGGATCATTTGGGTTCTACGCGGGTGGTACTGGATTCTGATGGTTCTATTTTGAGTACGTATGATTGCCGTCCGGGCAGTTGCTACAACTGCCCGTCAACACTTGCCGCTGAAACGTCCTACTCATCCAAGTTGAATGTAAGCACCACCAAACATACATTCGACCTCGCTGAGGTCGTGAAGTCTATGGGCTGCACCATTCTATAAATGTTCGACCTCGCTGAGGTCGTAGGAAAATGTCCGCTTTGCTGCTAGAACCTACTGTAAAGCTATCGCATCATGCTAGGATATTGTAAATTGTAGTTGGTAGAGGGAGTAACGGCGTATCCAAAGTACGGATGAGTAGGATGTTTCATAGGTTTGTGTTGATGGGAAGTTGTAACTACCGACCGGACGGAAAATAATAATTCTATATAACTATATTTACTAACCTTGTGAAATTAGAAAAATTAATACCTTATTTAGTAAATTCTGAGCAGCTAGTACAACTGTATAAAGAGCTAGGATTGAATTCGGAACCTGAATCATTATTAATGTATATGCATGGAGAATTAGATTTGAAATCAGAAGTTGTCTTTTTTGAATCCGAAGAAACACAAGATTATCTAATTTTTATAAAAAATGGTAAGCGTTATATTCAATTATTTGCCATAGACCATGCAATGGATCTAATAGAGTTTGATTTAGATTTGAAAGATAAAGGTTATTCAAATTTAATGATAGCCCAAAGGCTCATAGAATACAGAATAAATGATGCTTAAATGCAAAATCTTGTCAAGGAAACTATCACGGTCTAGTTGTCCGTAAGCTATCCCCACCATGGAAGATAGCACGAAAAGGTATTTCCGTCCGGGCAGTCGTTCCAACTGCCCGTTCACACTTGCCGCTGAAACGTCCTACTCATCCAAGTTGAATGTAAGCACCACCAAACAAACATTCGACCTCGCTGAGGTCGGGAATTCTATGGGCTGCACGTTTCTATAAATGTTCGACCTCGCTGAGGTCGTAGGAAAATGTCCGCTTTGCTGCTAGAACCGACTGCGAATACTTGCCGCTGAAACATCCTCCACGAACGCACCATCCGTAACTTAATACCGTACAGCTATCACGTGCTGCTAAGATTTTGTAAATTGTATTAAGAATTAGAAGTAACGCCTATCCGAAGTACGGATAAGTCCGTTATTTCATAGGTGTGTGGAGACGGACGATGGTAACTTCCGACCTGACGGGAAATTCATTAAATATCAAACAATTTCAACAAGATAAAGGCACTTGAATCATGAAAATAACGATTCTCGATGACTACCAGCATTGCATAAAAAATCTTACGTGTTTCGAACTCTTTAGAGAACAAGAAGTAGAAATTCTCCATCATACCATCAAAGACCCGGCAGAACTTGCCAGGCAACTGTATGATACGTCAATTCTTGTACTCACACGGGAAAGAACAGAAATACATGAACAGCTGCTCGCCCTGCTGCCGAATCTCAAACTGATCAGTCAAACCGGTAAAATATCCAATCACTTGTCATTAGCTGACTGCACGAAGTATGGTGTGGCCGTGGCAGAAGGTGTGGGGTCACCGATTGCTCCGGCAGAACTCACCTGGGCATTGTTGCTCAACACTATCCGGCAAATTCCTCAGGCAATTGATGGTATGAAGCAAGGACAGTGGCAGGTAAATATTGGTTCAACCGTACACGGTAAGACCATTGGAATCTGGGGATACGGTAAAATCGGACAGAGGATAGCACAATACGCACAGGCATTCGGTGCACGTGTTCTCGTCTGGGGAAGTGAGGCATCAAGGCAAAAAGCAGTGAACGACGGTTTTGAACACGCTCAATCCCGGGAAGCATTTTTCACAACTGCCGATATCATTACCCTTCATCTCCGGCTCACGGCGTCAACGCAAGGTATTGTGAAATCAGAAGATTTGCTGTCGATGAAGCCCGAAGCCGTGTTTATCAATACCGCACGGGCAGAACTGGTAGAAGAAGGGAAATTGCTGGAGTGTCTCAAAGCCGGCCGACCGGGATATGCGGGTGTGGATGTTTACCCGGACGAACCTATTTATAACCCTGATTACGAACTTTTTCACATGCCGAATGTAGTCTGTACACCTCATCTGGGATATGTCGAGCGAAACGGATATGAGCTCTATTTTGGGAAAGCATTCGAAAATGTAATTCGGTATATCAACGGAGAACCGACGAATATTGCTAATCCCGAAGTATTCGCACGACAGAACGTGTGAGGACTCCATTGCGTTGAAATGCAATGTTCTGGAAACAGAGTCGGTGTGTGCAGTTCAAATTCAGTACATGTTGATGGGCACTTGAAACTACAGTTCAGACAGAAACGAGTAAAACAATGAAAAATAGCGGAATAGATAAATACATTCCATTTACGTTAGTGCTGCTCTTCACTATCATGGAATCGATATTACTAATAGGAGCAATACCGCCTCATACTTGGATAGATACGACAAAGCCCTTGCCGATTTGGTCGTATGGAGGATTCGTATATTTTGCGTGGGAACACTGGGGCACTCTCTCTTTTGCTCTCATTTTACCTCTTTTGATACTCATAATATTGAAGATAATGAAACGAGAAGTGTTTCTCTTATATATAACTCTTCTTTTATTCTTTTTAAACTTTATTGTATTTACGAACTGCTCATCGTATTGGGATCCGCATTATTAATACGTCTTCTGTAATCAAGTTCTCTTCATTTACCGGACCGTTTTGAGCCCAAAACCAGGTGGACGTAGCTTAATAATAACGACGGTATGACATGATTGAGTTCCTGTTCACGCACTTGCTACAACCGCTCATAAACACCACTGAAACGTCCTGCTCACTCATACAGAGCATGCACCACCAATCAAACATTCGACCTCTCCGAGGTCGAGAAATCTATGGGTTGCATGTATCTATAAATATTCGACCTCGCTGAGGTCGTAGGAAAATGTCCGCTTTGCTGCTAGAACCAACTGTAAAGCTATCGCATCATGCTAGGATTTTGTAAATTTTAGTTGATAGAGGGAGTAACGACGTTTCCGAGGTACGGATGAGTAGGACGTTTCTTAGGTATGTGTTGATGATCTGTTGAAACACGCTACCGGACAGGAAGAAAGCTAGTTTCCAGAACACGAAAACCTACGGTGAGACGCAAAATTTTGCGTCTCTACACCGTGCGTTTCCGGTCGTTTGGAAACACCTAACCGGAAGGGAAGAACGATAGTTTCCAGAACACGAAAACCTCCGGTGAGACACAAAATATTGGGTCTCTACACCGTGCGTTTCCGGTCGTTTGGAAACACCTAACCGGAAGGGAAGAACGATAGTTTCTGGAATACGAAAACCTACGGTGAGACACAAAATATTGGGTCTCTACACCGTGCGTTTCCGGTCGTTTGGAAACACCCCAATAGGACGGGAAAAGATCGAACTCCTTTGCGGTATGCGCAAGAACAAGCAGTCACGGTTCTCGCTCTGCTTCCTCGTCCTCTCGCACTGATTGTACAAGTGCCGGATCGGTTGTGATGAGGGGGAAAAACAGTCTGGAAAAAGTTCGCACCGGTGAATTGAACGCTGTCACGTTGGTGAAAAAGGGTGGGAGAGTCGCCCCTGTGACCACAAAACACTCTCACTAACGCACTCTCAACTTTCACTAACGCACTCTCAACTTCCACTAACGCACTCTCGACTTCCACTAACGCACTCTCGACTTCCACTAACGCACTCCCACCTCTCACGAACGCATACCCAACTTTCACTAACGAGTATCTCAGTATCCACAAAAGGACTGCAGGGGTCCCACGAAATTAAGCTCTCCTTTCACAAAACGATGCCCAACCTCCACGAACGTTCTCACACCTCTCACAAAATGAACTTCACCTCTCACAAAATGAACTTCACCTCTCACGAAATGAAAGTCACGTATCCACAAAATGAAGGTCACGTATCCACAAAATGAAATTTACCTCTCACAAAACAACCGAAGAGTACCCACTAAACGAAATTCAACTGTCGTTAAAGACCGCTTCGTTGCCACAAAATAAGGTGTCAGTACCACAAAAGCGGATAATAATAAGGGCGAAGCCGGCTCGCAAGCTATTGTATCATCTATACATATCAGCGTTGTACGACAGTTCGGTGCCTGTGTGCGGGGTTCGCATGCCGGCCGGCCGTGCCAACAGCTCAAACAGCAGCACGATTACCCGGCACGGATACAGAGCGACGGCATATCTAGACGCAGCGAAGGTGCGGTTCATAAGGTATCATCCACACCTCGTTATCTCTCCGGCGAAGGTAGAGTACCACATACAGTAGGGTCGGAACGCGACGGTGTTTTGTTGATTGCATCCATGCGGAGAAGATATTGTGTAGGCAAAGGGACACTACCGAGATGTCGTATTGGTGAAAGACGGCGGTTGAGAAGAATGTCCGGTTCGGGAAGTTATTGTACCTGTCCGTCAACTCGTGCCGCAGAAACGTCTGCACGATACGTATTGCCATAGCTGGTCACGACGATGCTGTCGAATGGCGCAGAGAGTTTGCTTGGTCAAGATGGCTTAGGAAATAAGCACGTCTGCACAGTACGGGCGTGTAGTACGGAAGGCAGGCATGTGGTATCGGGGGGTGGATACTATCCGTCCGGACCGGTTCGGTAGTAGAGTGCTTCGCGAAGCAGTGCAGCTCTTATATGCGGAACGCCGTAAAGATACTGTATCTTAAAAATGTATATCGCCGGTACTGATTTTAAACGGATAAAAGAGATTGAACTTTACGCCACTATCACCGAATTCAATCGCAGGAGCGGGGAATTTGAAGTATTGAAAGCTTTGACGGAGCCAATTGAGGAAATTAGTCGTGTTCGGTATCAGCCGGGCGAGGTTATAATCGAGTGCAATGATGAATTTTTTGTCGCCTTTGTAGATGTTATCTTCATAGCGCAAGTCACGTACCGCATAGCCGACGGCGAGGTTGAGCCAGGAAGGGTAATTTTTTTTCCAATTGTGCGGGAGTAAATTATAGACATCCACTGACAGCCACCAGGTCCATGAACTATAGTCATCGATGAAAGATGATGCCTCAAGTCGCGATTTCTCCTTGAACCACGGAGCAGGGAAATACGTGGCTTTCGGTGTGAAATTCTGTAAAAAAGGTACATAATGCTGCGCTAAATAATAGGCAAAACCCGCGAAATCTCCGATGAAGTCGGAGGTGGAAAACCCCCAGTTCTTACCGAATCCGTCCATAATCTCGACATACATCTGATAACCGAATCCCATGAGACCTCCGTAGAGGATTGCGTTATCGACGCTGAAGCCGGAGCCGATGAGTGCCTCGGTCGAACAGTAACTCGTAAAGTAAGCACCCCAAAAATGTCCGCCTTTATCGGCATAAAAGTCCTGATTACCATCTTCGACAAAGCGAAACGTGCGTGTTTCGTTCCAAATCGTATTTAGCTGATAGATGTGCATTGTTGTCAGAATACCGAAGTATGTGCCGCCAACGAGCGCTGTGGTCAGGGGTTTAAGCTTGTTGGTACGACGAGGATGAGAAGCATCTATAGTATAGCGTTGATCGCCGGCGAGGGTGAATTCTTCGAGGGGAATCAGGTCCGGATCTTCTGCTTTGAGGGTGCGCTCAGGTTCCGGAAGCGGCTGATGAAGTACTGCCGAAGAATCATACGCAGTAGGGATTATCGGAACTGCAGAGTCCTGCACGGCAATAGGCATCTGAGCGTGAAGCGGCATGCCGGTCAGAGGTTCGGCCGGCGCTGAAAAGGTAGTATCATCCTGCGCCGAGGCAAGGGTAAGGGCAGCAAAGAAGAGAAGCAGAGTGCGGACAATCATCATCGAATTCAGAAATTGAGACAGGTAATTTGACTGCAAAAATAGCGTTTTGACCGTGCATGGTGCTATTAGTAAAGGATAATTCTCTCAGAGCCCGAAAAATTCCTAAATCTTTCGTAGTTTCGCACTCGGAATTCTGTAAAAAAGGATTCAAGTTTCAACCATTATACTAAAGGAATGTTATGGCAATTCGCATTGCAATCAATGGCTTCGGGCGTATCGGCAGATTAGTATTCCGATCTGCAATGGCTCAGCAGGAACATATAGAAATAGTTGGTATTAATGATCTTACCGATGCACATACTCTGGCACATCTTCTGAAATACGACTCCGTACACGGGAAATTTAACGGTTCAGTTCATGCCGAGGGCGGTAATCTCGTCGTTAATGGCCGTACCATCACCATTTCCGCTCAAAAGCAAATTGAGAATTTAGCATGGGGAGCAGTCGATGCCGTTATTGAATCGACCGGTGTCTTTACAAGTCGTGAAGCACTTGAAAAACATATCGCCAACGGCGCACGAAAGGTCATTCTTTCGGCACCTGCCAAGGATAAATTAGATCGTACGGTGGTATTGGGTGTCAATGACCATGAGATTACCGGCGACGAAAAAGTAATGTCGAATGCCTCGTGTACGACGAACTGTCTGGCACCGATGGTGAAGGTACTCAATGACAATTTCGGCTTGGTCAAAGGGTACATGACCACCGTACATGCCTATACCAATGATCAAAATATATTAGACTTGCCGCATAAAGACCTGCGTCGCGCCCGTGCGGCAGCCGTGAGCATTATTCCTACAACGACCGGTGCTGCCAAAGCGGTGGCCGAGGTGTTGCCGGAGCTCAAAGGACGCCTAGACGGATTCGCTTTACGGGTACCTGTGCCGGACGGATCAATTACAGACTTTACGGCAATACTCGGGCGCGATACGTCGAAGGATGAAATCAACGCAGCATTTAAAGCAGCGTCCGAGGGAGCGATGAACGGAATTCTCGAATTTACGGATGAACCGATCGTTTCGGTCGATATCGTCGGCAATCCGCATTCGTGTATTTTTGACTCGTTGTCAACGATGGCAAGCGGTAATTTTGTCAAAGTCGTCGGCTGGTACGACAACGAATGGGGATATTCCAACCGCGTTGTCGATCTCGTTAAAAAAGTCTGCGGATGATAGTAATTCAGCATTGAAGCACGTTATGCCCTGTTCGCACTTCACACAAGAATAGGGCATTTTTTTTCATATTCTACCACCATTATACAACGTTCACTATGATTGTACCACACACTGCATGGGATCAAGATGATATTCTTGCCCTTTCGTATGTTCGCGGACTCACCGCAACAACGCTGATCGCATTGGTAACGAAATTCGGTTCTATTGAAGAATTATTCAGCAATCCTCCGAATACTCAGACAGGCAAACGCCTGCTGCAGGACGATTTATTCGCAACGTCGGGAATTGCAGCCCTGAAAGGAGAAGCAGCCCGTCAACGGGAGCTTTGTGAACGTCACCATGTGACGATTATCGATTACTGGGATCGACGCTATCCGGACATATTACGACAAATATCGTATCCACCGGCCTTACTTTATGTACGAGGTCGTCTTGAGAACGATACAGACTCTATCGGGATCGTCGGTACAAGGAAATTTACGGTGTATGGTAAGCTCACAACCGAGCGTTTTGCCGATGCGATTGTTTCTCATAACTGTATCGTAACGAGTGGACTGGCATCGGGAATTGATACGATAGCACATAAAGCTGCTTTGAAGGCAGGAGGAAAGACATACGCAGTCATTGCTTCGGGAATTGATTGTATTTCTCCGATGATTGCAGCGAAGCTCGCAAGAGATATCAGCAATCATGGTGCAGTCATCAGCGAATACCGCTGTGGTACGAAAGCATTGCCGCCATACTTTCCGCAACGGAATCGTATCATCAGCGGCCTCTCAAAAGCTGTCGTGGTCACCGAAAGTGGGATGAAAGGAGGGTCGCTCATTACCGCTCAATTTGCCGTTGATCAGTCCCGTGAGCTCTTTGCCGTGCCCGGTAATATCACATCCGAGAAAAGCGACGGTACAAATATGCTTATCCGGAAAAATATGGCAATTGCTGCTGTCAGTCCGGAGGATATGTTCGCTGAACTCGGATATATCTCTCCCGGTAAAAAGCAGACACATGCGCCGATGTTTACGCATGATATCGAAAAGAGAGTCTATGAGGCGCTTAGCTACGAACCTCTGCATATAGATGAGCTTTCCGAGCGAACAAAGCTCTCGGCGCAGGATGTGATGGTGAATGTCTTAATGCTGGAATTTAAATCGTTGGTACGTCAGCTCGCCGGTAAGCACTTTATTAAACTATAACTATGGAACAAACCACCTCTCGCAAGCAGCAGCATATTGATCTCGTCATTAATGAAAATGTAGCATTCCGTACCAAAACGTCGGGGTTCGAACGCTACGAATTTGTCTATAATGCACTCCCGGAACTGAACTTCTCGGATGTCTCGACGCATATCCAATTTCTCGGCAGGGAATGTTCGATGCCGCTTCTGGTATCCTCTATGACCGGCGGGTATGCCGATGCTGAGAGAATTAATCGTGAGCTTGCCGAAGTCTGTGAACAAATTCGTATCCCGATGGGTGTAGGGTCGCAGCGTCAGGCAATGGAAAATTCTACGTATCACGGGACATTTAAAGCAGTTCGCGCGAGTGCTCCTTCGGTGCCGATTATGAGTAATATCGGTGCTGCGGAAGTAGCCAAGCTGGAGTCGAGCGACGGAATTCAGCGGATTATCGACCTTGTCGAAGCCGATGCACTCTTTATTCATCTCAATCCATTGCAGGAACTGTTGCAGCCGGAGGGATCGCCGGATTTTCGGGGTGTGCTCTCGGGGATTGAGCGATTGGTCAACGCGCTAACCATACCGGTATTTGTCAAAGAGGTCGGGGCAGGAATTTCAAAAAAAGTAGCACAGCGGTTGCTTGATGTAGGGGTAAAGGGTATCGACGTTGCCGGGGCAGGCGGCACAAGCTGGGCAGGAGTAGAGATATTGCGGAATGTGCATCGTGAAGCTTTGCATCAATTCTGGGACTGGGGTATTCCGACTGCTGAATGTGTACGATCTATTGCTCCATTAAAAGCGGAGTCTCGCTTTACTCTCATCTCATCGGGAGGAATTACGTCGGCACAAGACATAGCACTGTCGCTGGCCTTCGGGGCAGATTGTACCGGGATGGCTCGGCCGGTGCTCCAACGTCTGATGAAATCGGGTCAGCAGGGTCTCGTCTCGATGCTGCATTCAATCGAGCTGGACCTGCGGCGTATAATGTTTCTTGTCGGTGCTCAGGACCCCACTGCACTTCGGTATGCAGAAATTAACTCTCTCTAACTCTATATTGTGGTAATGCTCTAATATCGCATGCTTAAAGTACTGACAATCCAAAATTTCGCATTGATCGAAGCACTCGAACTCCAGTTCGCTCCCGGTCTCAATATCATTACCGGAGAGACCGGAGCAGGGAAGTCTATTATCGTTGATGCCTTGATGATGGTTTTAGGAGAGCGGGCATCGAGCGATATGATTCGTCATCAGGCAGAAAAGGCGGTGATTGAAGGAGTATTCAGTACAGAAGGCAATAGCGCTGTCGGTGAGTGGCTGCAAAGTAATAATTATGAGTCTTTTGGTAAGGAAATTATCGTTCGTCGGGAGCTGACGCTCCGCGGTACGTCCCGGTGTTTTGTCAATGATTCTCCGGCAAGCGTGAGTATTGTACGGGAATTGGGCGATCTGCTCGTTGATTTTCATGGTCAGCACGATCATCAATCATTGCTCAAGCCGGAGTCGCATTTACAGCAAATTGATATTGCCGGAGGCACGGAGACAATCCGGCGTGAGTATGAAAAAGCGTATGAACATCTGACATCACTCATCGGGAGCTTGGAGAGTCTTCTTCGCCGGGAGACGACGTTGCGTCAGCAGCAGGATTACCAGCAGTTTCAGCTCGACGAAATCGAAGCTGTCAGTCCGCTTTTGGACGAAGAGGAGACGCTGACGGCAGAGCTGGCGATTATAGAAAACTCCGAATATCTGCATCAGACGACCAAAGAAATTTATTCGATTCTTTATGATGATGAGAATTCTCTCCGGGACAGATACGTGCGAGTGAGAAATTTACTGGGAGAATTACAGCAAATTGACAAGAGCTTTACGGAGTTTTATGACGAATGCCAATCGGCGATTGTCATTACACAGGAGATTGCCAAATTTGCGCAGAACTATAATTCCCGCATAGAGTTTCAGCCGGAGCGCCTGGATATCATCCGCGAGCGTCTTGGCCTTTTGCAACGATTACGCAAGAAATACGGAACACTTGAAGCGGTGTTTGAGGAATGGGACAAGCTCAAATCAGAGCTGGCGTTAGTCGAGAATTTTGAGCGGGAAATTGCGCGCTTGCGGCAGGAGATTCTGCAGGCAGAGAAAGTACTCGGCGGTCATGCGATGCGGCTCTCCGGCAAGAGAAAGGAAATAGCGCAGAAAGTCGAAAAATCGATCATCAGTATTCTTAAGACCCTGGGAATTCTCCATGCGGAGTTCAAGGTAGTGATCCGTCAGTCAGAAGCTGCTGCCAATGATGTGCGAGCATTGGTGGACGGCAAATACTACACCGCCTATGCTGACGGCGTCGACAGGGCAGAGTTTTTTATCTCGACGAATATCGGTGAAGAACCCAAGCCTTTGGCAAAAGTAGCTTCCGGCGGTGAAATATCGAGAGTGATGCTGGCATTGAAGAGTATTCTTGCCAAGCAGGACCGTTTACCGATGCTTGTCTTTGATGAAATAGACACCGGTATCAGCGGAAGAATTTCTCAAAAGGTGGGAATAGCGATGAAAAAGCTTGCAGCATTTCATCAGATTATCGCCATTACGCATCAGCCGCAGATTGCTGCGCTCGCAGATGCACATTTGTCGGTAATAAAAATTGAATCGGAGGGTCGCTCGAAGGTAACGGCGGCATTTTTACCCCAAGAAAAGCGAATTCGTGAAATTGCCAAACTCTTGAGCGGAGAAAAAATCACCGAAGCATCACTCGAGAGCGCACGTGAACTAATGCAGGTAAAAGATTGATAATATTATAAAAGTAGCACTATGAGCTCATACAATTATACAACCCTGACGAGCGCTGAATTAGAAGAAATGCTCACTCAGCATTTGGATGCAGCAGAGATTAACCGCGTGATTTGTGCCTATGAGCTAGCCGAAAGTGTGCATGAGAATCAATTTCGGGGGGATGGGAGTCCGTATTTTTATCATTGTACGCGCGTATGCCGGATTCTCGCCTTTGAATTAGGGATTACCGACGCCGATGTACTCTCGGCTGCCTTGTTGCATGATGTTCTCGAAGATTCGCCGTCTCTCACGGCTGAAGTAATAGAATATAATTTTGGACGATATGTGGCGTATGTCGTCGATGTGCTGACCAAGGACCTTGCGCGGCGGCTGTATGAACCCGACGTCGTCGATCGCGAGCATATTGAACTTCTTAAAAATTCGAGCTCGGACTGTATGCTGATTAAGCTTGCAGCGCGACTCGACAATTTTAGGTGTCTTGAGTTCAATCTAAAGCGGAATCCGCATCATTATATCCATGAAACCGAGACGCAATATCTGCCGATTGTCGAAGGGTCGTCGAATGGTGCATTTACCAAGCTGACAGGTGAGTTACTGAAAGAGCGCAATAAGTTTTTGGGGTAAATTTCTCCTTCCGGCTGCACTATTATGCTCCTCGTCACGTTTCATGACGGCAAATTACGGCATCCAACATCTCTTCAAAACTATTCTAAACGCTCACCATGCTTGATCGATTGACTGACCTCATCCTCTTCCGCTATACTAATCAGGGAAAAGATACCAATGCGGAGCCCAGGCCTTATATTACTACAGGTTCCATTGTTTGGGGCGCGCTCGTTCGGACGGCACTCATCGTACTTATCAGTTGGGTAGTGGTCGAATACTTCGAGCTTCGCGATTATTGGATGATTGTATTGCTCACAATAGTGGGGCTCGTGATTTATCCCGCGTATAGTCAGTATTCACACTTTACGGGCCGAATCGAAGTATTACAAGAAGAGACAATGTGCGGCACATGCAAATATTTTGACCCGACGAGTCAATTGTGCAAAATTTATGATGAGCATGTAAGTACGACGTATATTCCTTGTGAAGGTAATAGTTGGGAGCCGTCGCATTTCGATGACCGACACTAAAAATTAAAGAAAGTGAAATTCTCTTTGCGCAAGAAAAGATAAAATGATATTTTTGCACTTCGAATGGCGGGCGTAGCTCAGTTGGTAGAGCAGCGGTTTGTGGTTCCGCATGTCGAGGGTTCAAGCCCCTTCGCTCGCCCATAGAACCAAAGTACAGGGTGTTGCCCATCAGCAACGCCCTTTTTTTTGGTTGCTCGACTTCAAAATGCAATGGAACGAACCTATTTTTTAAGAAAAGGAACGAATCGATGCGATATAAATTACTGGGAAAAAGCGGACTCAGGGTCTCTGAAATTTGTCTTGGCACGATGACCTTTGGCGAAGAATGGGGATGGGGTTCGTCCAAAGAACAAAGCAAAGCCGTCTTCGACGCCTATTGCAATCAGGGCGGGAATTTCATTGATACGGCGAATCGTTATACTGAGGGTACGAGCGAGAAATATGTCGGTGAATTTATCGCTGCCGACCGTGAGCATTTCGTGCTTGCTACCAAATACACGCTCTTTACCAAGAAAAACGATGTCAGTGCATCGGGAAATAACCGTAAAAATATGATGCAGGCGCTTGATGCGAGCTTGAAGCGTCTCGGGACAGACTATATAGATTTATACTGGATTCATGCCTGGGACTTTACGACGCCGGAAGAGGAAGTCATGCGTGCGCTTGAGGATATGGTTCGGGCTGGGAAAATACTGACGATCGGAATATCCGACACACCGGCATGGGTCGTTTCACGAGCAAATACAATTGCCGAATTACGCGGTTGGTCTCAATTCGTCGGGCTACAGATCGAATACAGCCTGACACAGCGAACGGTCGAGCGGGATTTAGTACCGATGGCACGTCAATTCGATATGGCAATTCTGGCTTGGGCGCCGCTTGCAGGCGGGGCTTTGACCGGAAAGTATCTGGAGAATGCGGGCGAAGAGAAGCGTCTGAAGCCGGAAAGTGCCCGGCTCAATGATAAAAATACGGCAACTGCCCGTGTAGTGGTCGATATCAGCAAAGAGATCGGCTGCAAGCCCTCGGCTGTCGCGCTTAATTGGTTGCGTCAGCAGCAGGGGACTGTTATTCCGCTCGTTGGGGCACGGACGCTTGGGCAGATCGAGGAGAATTTGGATTGTTTGAACTGGAGTCTGAATGACGAGCAGATTCAGCGTCTGCATACGGCAAGCGCAATTGAGCTTGGATTCCCGCATGATTTTCTTGTCAACTCCGACCCGATAATCTTTGGTGGAATGAGTGGGGAAATTGACAATCCGAGAAAACAGAAACTTAGTAATTTTGGTCATAGATTATAAAGAAGAAGCAAAGTATTTTGGTGTAAAATCGGTAAATAACCGTTGTAATTGGAAAAATGATTGGTTATTTGAGCGCAGACCGCTATATTCGCAACTTCTTTTTGACAGGTAACACCTGATTTTGACGAACACACGCAGAAAAATTTTGGAGGTAATCCCTTGAAACCAAATCTTTTTTGGAAATATTTTATCGTTATCGCGCCACTCGTAATGGCGGGATTTTTGCTCTATCCTACCTATCGTTCTAGCGATTTGGAGAAAAAAGAAGCATCGTACAAAGATGCTAACGGTAATGTCATCGACTCGGTAGGATATGCTGATTTTATGACCAAATACGGTGATGATATCAAAAGCAACAAGACCAAACGCATAAAGCTCGGGCTGGACTTGCGTGGCGGTATGTATGTGATGCTTGAGGTCGATATCGTAAAATTGCTCGAAGAAGCAGCCTCCCGTGATGCAGTTGATGATATCTTCACGCAGGTCATTGAAAAAACAAAAAAAGAGACCGATTTGGATGAAAGCCAAAATGTGCTCGATGTTTTTACCAAGAATTTCAATGCGATTGCCAAGCCACAAGGTCGTACGCTGATTAATTATTACGAAATCAGTGGTGAAATTTCCGAAGAGAAGATACTCGAAAAGCTCAAAAAAGATATCGAAGATGCCGTCGATCAGGCAAAAGAAGTGCTTCGTCAACGTATCGATAAATACGGCGTCAGTGAGCCGTCCATCCAAAAACAGGGTTCACGAAGAATTGTTCTTGAATTACCCGGTATCAACAATCCCGAAGAAATGCGTCAGCTTGTCCAAGGGACTGCCCGTCTAGAGTTCAAGCTCGTACGTAACAATCAGGAAATCGTCCGTGCTTTCTTTAAAATAGATGAATACCTTGCAAAACGTAAGTCATCGAAAAAAGAAACTGCTGTTTCCGATACGACAGTCGCCAAAGTAGATTCGACAAAAGTCGATACAACAGCTACGCCGAGCACAGCTGCCGATACAGCCAAGAATGACTCTGCAATGCAGGCTGCAAAAGCTGCCGACACATCCAATCCGTATGCAGGTCTGCCGAAAGAAGAGCAGCAAAAACGCTACGAGCAAGACCATCCGTTTACATCCCTCTTTATTTCGTACTTCGTTCAGAATCAGCGTTCACAACCAATCAGCTATATTAAAGATGATTTTCCGGAAGGCGAATACTTCTTCCAAATTCCTGAATCAACCGAAAAACGATTTAATGAGATTATTAACCGTTCAGATATTAAACGTTTAATACCGGTTGACCTCCAATTGTTGCGTGCTGCTAAGTCGAGCAGTCCACTGAATGCTTCCAACCCGATTTTTAATTTCTATTGTGTTAAGCGCGATGCCGAGTTAAAAGGTGATGTCGTGACCAATGCTCGCGCGTCGTTTGACCCGCAGACAAATTCTCCTGTCGTTATGATGGAGATGGATGCTGACGGTACCGCAAGCTGGGCAAGAATCACAGGCGCAAATGTAAACAAGAAAATCGCGATTGTTCTCGATGAGCAAGTCTATTCCGCCCCAAATGTTATTCAGAAAATTACCGGCGGGAACTCACAAATCACCGGTATGCAAAATGCAGAAGAAGCACATTTGTTGGAAATTATCCTCAAAGCAGGAGCATTGAAAGCTCCCGTTAAAATTATTGAAGAGCGTGTTGTCGGACCGTCACTCGGTGAAGACTCGATCAAAAGCGGACTTCTTGCCAGCGGTATAGCGTTCTTGCTTGTGATACTCTTCATGGGTATTTACTATGCCACAGGCGGTATGGTTGCTAATGCTGCCGTGCTGATTAACGTATCGCTTATTATGGCTACACTTCCACTCTTCCAAGGTACGCTGACTTTGCCCGGTATAGCAGGTATTATCCTGACGATAGCAATGGCGGTCGATGCGAATATTCTGATTTTTGAGCGGATTCGTGAAGAGCTTGCCCGCGGCAGGTCGTTCAGAGGATCGATTGATGAAGGATTCAGCAAAGCACTTACCGCAGTTATTGATACGCACATTACGACATTTATTACGGGACTTATTCTGTTCTATTTAGGAACAGGCCCTATCCAAGGATTCGCGTTAACATTAATGATAGGTATCTTGAGCACCTTCTTTACGGCAATTACTGTTTCACGGGCTATCATCGAAATCATGATATCGCGTGGTTCTGGTACGATTAGTTTTGGTCAACCTAAATCTTAAACCTCTTGATACTGGAGAACATACAATGCAATTTTTACATGGAACAAAAATCGATTTCTTAGGAAAACGAAAAACATTTATCTATTTGTCGCTCATTCTCAATGTGGTGGGGATACTGGCTCCGATGGTATTGGGCTTACGCTATGGTATTGATTTCGAAGGAGGAACAGAAATAGCACTGAAATTTTCAGAAAAAATCAATACGGCTGAAATCAGAACCGTAATCGACAAGCAATTCGAAGGCGCTGAAATCAAATCATACGGTAAAGAAAATCAATTCTTGGTGCGTGTAGCGCTTAATCTGACTAAAGATGCAACCGGTAAAATTATTCAAACTCTGAAAGATAAATACCCGAACGAAACGATTACGATTCTAAAAGTCGATACAATCGGTCCGAAAGTGGGGAAAGAGTTGCGTATGAAAGCGCTCCTTGCGGTGATTTTGGCAATTATTGCCATAATGTTGTATATAGCGTTCCGGTTTGAGTTTACGTATGGAGTGGGTGCTGCAATCGCTATTGTGCACGATGTGCTTGTTACTCTGGCGCTCGTGACCCTCTTTAGCAAGCTCGGAATTCTGAATTTGGAAGTCAATCAGTCGATGATTGCTGCCTTCCTGACAGTGGTCGGCTTCTCGGTCAATGACACGGTTATTATCTTTGATCGTATCCGTGAAAACCTTGAGCGTCACAAAGGCATGAATATGATAAAGCTGATGAATATGAGTATCAACGAAACACTGAGCAGAACGATTAATACGGTCTTGACAGTGGTGCTTGTGCTTTTAATTATTACGCTCTTTGGCGGGGAAGTACTTCAAGGATTCTCCTTTACTATGCTTGTCGGTATCGTCACAGGTACGTATTCATCAATTTATATTGCCAGTGCATTTGTGATCTGGTATCTCCAAAATGTGAGAAAAATTGACGTTGAAGGTGATCATGAACGCGATACCAAAGCCGAGCTGTTGAAAGCTGCAAAAGCGTAATTTTACCATTTACTCCCGACTTTCAATTATGAGCAATACTGCGCAACATGCGAATACATCAGCTACCATTGCCTTGGGCAAGCAGGTAATCGGTGGAGCCGATGCTCTCGACTTTAGTATGGAGCTGCGTAAACTCGCCGAACAGAATGTGCCGAATGTGATCGTCGATATGAGTGCAGTCGAGCTTATCAACAGCAGCGGACTCGGAATGCTCGTCAGTGGTCACAGCACGATGAAAAAGTCCGGCGGTAGTCTCAAGCTCGCAGCAGTACCGGATAAAGTGCGGCAACTGTTGGAAATGACACACTTGGATACAGTCTTGCATTCGTATCCTACAATCCACGACGCTGAAGAAAGTTGTAAATAATATGATTGATGGTATTGAAATAGAACTCCGATTTTAGCAGTAAAGTCGGAGTTCTGCATTTTACATCGTAGAGAACAGTAACTATTATTATTTTTAAGAGAATACGTAACAAATGAATACGCGAATAATTGTTGGTGCGCAATGGGGTGATGAAGGTAAAGGTAAAATCGTGGACCTCCTGAGTGAGAAGGCAGATATCGTTGCCAGATATCAGGGGGGCGCAAATGCGGGGCATACGATTGTCTTTGACGGACAGAAATTTGTTCTGCATCTCATCCCCTCCGGGATACTCCATCCTCATTGTCAATGTGTCATTGGAAATGGTGTGGTCATCGACCCTGCCGCATTAATGGATGAAATTTCTATGTTGGAAAAGCTGGGAATTTCGATTCAGGGCCGTCTGTTTATTAGTCATAAAGCCCATTTGATTATGCCGTACCATAAATTGCTGGACACCGCACGTGAACAGAGCTCCACGCAATCTATCGGTACGACCGGACGAGGAATCGGTCCGTCGTATATCGATAAATTTAGTCGGGTCGGTATCCGCATCGTCGATCTGCTCGACCGCGCATCATTAGAGGAAAAGCTCCGTGCTAATATTGAAGAAAAAAATATACTTCTGACGAAAATATACGATAAGGCTGAGCTCAATATTGAAGAAATTGTCCGTGAATACCTGGCTTTTGATACACAAATAGACCAATATATCACCGACACAACAGCATTGCTGAATCAGGCAATCAAAGATGGTAAGAATGTACTCATGGAAGGCGCACAGGGCGCTTTGCTCGATGTCGATCACGGTACGTATCCATTTGTGACCAGCTCGAATCCGACCAGTGGCGGTGCTTGTACCGGACTTGGTGTACCTCCAACGTCAATCGGCAGCATCATGGGCGTGGTAAAAGCATACTCTACCAGAGTGGGGAATGGTCCGTTCCCCACAGAACTTCTAGATGCTACCGGTGAATTCCTGCGCGCTGAGGGTGCGGAGTTCGGCGCGACGACCGGCCGCCCCCGCAGATGCGGATGGCTGGATTTGGTCGCTCTCAAGTATTCGTTTATGGTTAATGGAATTACTGAAATTGCACTCACTAAGCTCGATGTGCTGAATAATTTCGATGAAATACTGGTTTGTACCGAGTATCAGATAGGCGGTAAGGCGTTGAAATACTTCCCGGCCGACTGTTCGCAGCTGGATGCAATCGAACCGCACTATGTAGCGCTTCAAGGATGGAAAACATCTCTTGCGGGCATTACAAGCTATGACGAGCTTCCCGAAAATGCGAAAAAGTATATTCAGTATATCGAAGAATTTACCGGTGCATCGGTGACTATCGTTTCGCTCAGTCCGAACCGTGAAGACACGATTATTCGGTAAGAGAATCGCGTAACCGGCTTATAAGTGGTGGAGTAGCTTATGTGTAGGATAGAAGCACGGCACCATCAGCCGTTGGGAAACAACTACAGGAATCAATGAAACTCAACAGATATATCACAAAGGAACGTGTATGACAATTCAAAAAATAATCGGGGAAGGGCTCACATTTGACGATGTACTGCTGATACCGGCATATTCTCAGGTGTTGCCACGGGAGACCAGTCTGGCGTCACGACTGACACATAAAATCACACTCAATCTCCCGATACTCTCGGCTGCGATGGATACAGTGACGGAGTCTGATATGGCGATCGGAATTGCACGCGAGGGAGGTATGGGAGTAATTCATAAAAATATGAGTATAGCCCGTCAGGCAGATGAAGTCGATAAAGTAAAACGTTCCGAGTCGGGAATGATCCTGCATCCTATTGTTCTTAAAGCACATGACACCGTACAGGATGCACTTAATTTAATGTCGAAATATCGTATTTCCGGCTTCCCGGTCGTCGATGCTGACGGTAAGCTGATTGGTGTAGTCACGAATCGTGATCTACGTTTTCAGCTTTTTGCTCAGCGTGAAATCGATGATGTAATGACAAAAGACAATCTTATTACTGCTCCGCTCGGGACGACACTCGATGAAGCAGAGCTCCTGCTGCAACAGCATAGAATCGAAAAACTTCCAGTCGTTGATGAATTCGGAAGTTTACAGGGATTGATTACCTTTAAAGACATTCAGAAAAAGAAAAAATACCCGAATGCCTGCAAGGACGAGCTCGGTCGATTACGCGTAGGCGCTGCACTCGGTATCAGCGAAGATACGATGGAACGTGTAGCAGCACTTAATGCTGTTGCCGTCGATTGTGTCTTCATCGACACAGCCCATGGTCATTCAAAAGGTGTGATCGATATGGTGAAACAGGTAAAAGCGGCCTACCCCAATCTGCAGGTCGTTGCCGGAAATATTGCTACCGGTGCTGCGGCGCAAGCACTTATGCAAGCCGGTGCCGATGCCTTGAAAGTCGGTATCGGACCTGGTAGTATCTGTACCACAAGAATCATAGCCGGTGTGGGTGTACCTCAGCTGACGGCAATTATGAATGTAGCTCAAGCATCGAATATTCCTGTCATTGCCGACGGTGGTATTAAGCAAACCGGTGACATTGCAAAAGCTATTGCGGCCGGTGCCGACTCGGTGATGATCGGCGGACTCTTTGCCGGACACGAAGAGAGCCCGGGCGAGAAAATCCTACTTGAGGGCCGTGCGTATAAGACATACCGTGGTATGGGCAGCCTGGGAGCAATGAACTCCGGCTCCGCAGATCGATATTTTCAAGATGTCGAAGATGAAATCAGCAAGCTTGTTCCTGAAGGCATCGAAGGCCGTGTACCTTACAAAGGGAATGTAAGCGATACAATTTATCAAATGGCCGGCGGACTCCGCGCAGCAATGGGATACTGCGGATGTGCGACTGTCGATGCGATGAAATCTAATGCTCAAATGGTAAAAATGACAAGCGCAGGATTCAGAGAATCTCATCCGCATGATGTAATTGTTACTAAAGAATCTCCTAACTATTATTGATATATACCACTATGAATAATGTATCCGAAACTCCGAGCGCCGGCGCTGAAAAGCGCTTAGCTGCAATTCGAAAGGAAATGAAATCCAGAAAAATCGACGCACTGCTGGTGACACACTTGCCAAGCATACGCTATATTACCAATTTTTCCGGTTCGAATGCTACGGTCTTCATTCTGAAATCCAAAGTACTTTTCTTTACCGATGACCGATATACAGAACAGGTGAAATCCGAACTCCATGCAATAAAAGGCCTGGAGACCTATATCGAGCGTGACCCGTATGCAACGGCTAAAGAGAAGCATCTTCTCAAGGGAGTAGGGATCATCGGTGTGGAAACCGGCAGAGTCGCCTATGATACAATGGTGAAATTACGGTCGATGTTCAAGCCCGCGAAAATTACCAAAGCGAATGGCATAGTCCAAAATGCGACTATTCCCAAAACACCGGATGAAATCGCTAAAATCCGTCGGGCTGCCGACATACAGGCAGAAGTTTTTAATCAAATTTTACCGCTTATCAAGGTAGGCGTCAGCGAACAAGACCTAGCTGCCGAAATTACCTATCGCGGCCGCAAGCTTGGAGCTGAGAAGGAAGCATTTGATATAATTGTTGTTGCCGGTGAACATAGTGCATGGGTCCATGGTCGGGCTACACAGCAGAAAATCAAAAAAGGTGATATGATTACCTTCGATTTTGGTTTTTATTACGAAGGTTTCGCTTCGGATGTCACTCGTACGGTGGCCGTCGCTACGGCGTCGAAAGAGCAACGTGCCGTCTATGAAATCGTCCGTCAGGCGCATGGGACAGCGATCAAAGCAGCGAAAGCCGGTATGACCGGAAAAGAGTTGGATGCAGTGGCCCGCGATATTATCCGTGAAGCCGGATATGGAGATTATTTTCAACATTCTCTCGGTCATGGATTGGGTATTGAAGTTCACGAAAATCCTGGGATTTCTTTCCGCAATGACAAAGGGAAAATCCCTGTAGGAGCGGTGATTACCATAGAGCCGGGTATTTATCTGCCGGGGAAGTTCGGCGTCCGCATCGAAGATGATATTCTCATCACCGAAAACGGTTGTGAGATATTGAGTTCCGGTAGCAGCGAACTTATCATCGTCGGTTAATAGTACTTCGGGATTGAGAGCATTGTATTCATATCCTAGTAAGCGATGCCGGCAATTTGGGGTGAATTTTACCGGTTGAGACGAAATTACTTGGTCAGGTTTTGAGTATTGGCGAATTTTGTAAATATTATTCTTAAAGTAGAACTATTCCGTACGTTATGCATACATTTCTACCTTCCTTCCGTCGGACATTTGCTCTCGCGCTTTTGTGCTTTTTCTCGGTGCTTTTATCGAACGCTCAGACTCCTTTGCAGACCAAGGTTATTGACGGACTGCGCAGTAAGGATATGTTGTATATAGCGATTACGAATCTAACGATAGTGCCCGCCCCCGGTAAGATTATTCAAAATGGTACGATTATTATCAAAAATGATAAAATCGAGTCTATTGGATCGGGGATTGCAATTCCTAAAGGTGCGACTGTTCGCGACGGTAAGGGCTTATGGGTCTATGCCGGCTTTATTGAGCCATATTCCGATGCGGGTATGAATACCAAAAAAGGAGGACGTCCGGGGTTTTCAGCTGAAAATGACGAAGATGAAATTGAAAAGCCGCTTCCGGCAGGTCGTGGTGCCCGGTATTGGAATGAAGCTATTAAGCCGGAATTTCGTGCTGTCGAGTCGGTGGCGATTGATGAAAAAACTGCGGAAGAGTTTCGTAAACTTGGGTTTACGACTGCACAAGTCAACTCAACCGATGGCATCATGCGTGGCCTCAGTGCCGTAGCGCTGATGAAGTCGGGAAATGCCAATGATATTATCATCACGAGCGATGTAGCAGAATGGATGTCGTTCAGAAAGGGAAGCTCGCGCAATGCCTATCCAAGTTCGATGATGGGAAGTATCGCCCTTATACGTCAGGCATTTATGGATGCGGACTGGTATGCAAAAGCTCAAAAAGCATATTCTGCCAATCCAAAACTTAAGACTCCCGAAACGAATCTTTCCCTCGCAGGGCTCAGCAAAGTCATCGAAGACAAAACACCGATAATTTTTGAGACTAATAACGAACATACCCTCTTCCGCGCCGCGAAAATCGCCCAGGAATTCAATGTTCAATTCATGTATCTCGGCAGTGGTCAGGAATATAGACGCCTTGCTAAAGTAGCTGCACTCAAGCCCACACTTATTCTTCCGATTGCATTCCCGGCAGTACCGGATGTGACGTCAATGGAACGAGCGAGTGATGTATCGCTTTCAGAATTAAGAGCTTGGGACGCTGCTCCCCGTAATCCCGCCGCACTAGACTCCGTTGGAGTGACATTTGCTCTGACGACCACCGGACTCAAAGACAAAAGCGAATTTTGGAAAAATATCCGTAAATCAATTGAATACGGTCTCTCGCCCGATAAAGCACTCGCTGCACTGACGACTGTCCCTGCGCAAATCTGTGGTGCTAGCCAAACACTCGGAACTCTCGATGCAGGAAAATTTGCCAATCTGGTCATCGCCGACGGGAATCTTTTTGAGTCGGGCTCTATACAATCGGTCTTTGTCGCCGGTGAAGAATTTGTGCTCAATCGTCCGGTAGAAACTGATGTGCGCGGTACATGGAAATTTAGTCTTGACGGCCTGCCGCAGCTGACCGTCAAAATAGGCGGGAAAGCTGAAAATCCCTCGGCCGACGGTCTGAAAGACTCGGTAAAATTAAATCTGAAATTTTCCCTGTCGGGTAAAAATTGTGCTATCAGCTTCCCATCCGACACGCTTGGTTATAGCGGGACAACCCGCTTAAGCGGTACAATGGACTCTCTGCAGGCACGCGGTAAAGGCTGGCTGCCCAATGGCAAGGAATTTTTGTGGTCTGCTCGCCGGGATAGTGCGTTTACGAAAAAGTCCGAACCCGAAAGTAAAAAATCGAGCCGTCCGACGCTCGGCGTATTGCAGCCAAATGAACCTTTTGGATTCGATCAAATTCCTCCGCAACAGTCAGTACTTCTAAAAAATGCTACGGTCTGGACATGTGGCAAAGCAGGTATTCTTAAGCAGGCAGACGTGCTCATTTCCGGCGGGAAGATATCGGCAGTGGGACAAAATCTTGCCAATAAAGCAGATGTGACTATTGATGCTACCGGCAAGCATATTGCACCGGGGATTATAGATGAACATTCTCACATTGCCATTGAGGGTGGTGTCAACGAAGGGACACATGCCGTGACGGCAGAAGTACGTATTGGCGATGTACTTGACCCGGATGATATATCAATTTACCGTCAGCTCGCCGGTGGTGTGACGAGCTCGCATTTGCTGCATGGTTCGGCTAATCCGATCGGCGGTCAATTACAACTCATCAAATTGCGTTGGGGTGCTGACGCTGACGACATCAAGTTTCAAAATTTCCAGGGTACGATTAAATTCGCACTTGGTGAAAATGTGAAGCAGGCGAATTGGGGCGAGCGTTTTACTACACGATATCCTCAGACTCGTATGGGGGTCGAAGAAATTATGCGCGATGGATTTCAGGCAGCTCTCGAATACGAAAAGCAAATGAAAGCAAGTGAAAAGGGGACTGCATTGCCGCCACGCCGTGATATTCAGCTTGAGACATTACTCGAAATTATTCGCGGTAAACGCTTAATACACTGCCACTCATATGTGCAGTCGGAAATTCTGATGTTGATAAGACTTGCAGATGAATTTGGGTTTAAAATCAACACCTTCACGCATATTCTCGAAGGATATAAAGTCGCGAAAGAAATGTCGGCACACGGAGTCGGTGGGTCGAGCTTTGCTGATTGGTGGGATTATAAATTTGAAGTGTATGATGCAATTCCTCAAAATCCGGCCATTATGCACGAGCAGGGCGTGACGGTCGCCATTAATTCCGATGACGGTGAAATGGCACGCCGCCTTAATCAAGAGGCCGGTAAATCCGTGAAATATGGTGGAGTGTCGGAGGAGGAAGCGCTTAAGTTCGTGACTCTGAATCCGGCAAAATTACTCAAGGTCGATGATCGCGTCGGTTCGATAGAAGTAGGTAAAGACGCTGATCTTGTGCTGTGGAACGGCAATCCACTATCGAATTTTTCAAGAGTAGAGCAGACGTATGTCGATGGCAGGAAATACTTTGACCGTGCTGTCGATGAACAGCTCAGAAAACGTGATGCCTCCTATCGTGCGCTGCTCGAGCAACGGGCGATGGACTCAATTAACGGTGGCGATGCTGTCAAAGCTAAAGGTCCGAAAGCACCCAAAAAAGAATACGAATGTGAAGATATTCAGGATGAAATGAAAGGTAATTATTCGCAAGAGTAATTTATAAATCAACTATACTACTATGAATATAAAGAGAATTGTGTACGGAATTACAGCTGTTTTTTTGTCATTTTTTGCAGGGTCAAGTATGATAGCAGAGCCATTTGCAGGCGCATCATTTTATGATTTCACCATGAAAAGTATCGATGGTAAGGATATTCATTTCAATGAATATAAAGGCAAGGTAGTGCTCGTGGTCAATGTGGCGTCGTTCTGCGGATTTACCAAACAATACAAGGGCTTGGAAGAATTATATCAAAAGTATAAAGACAAAAACTTTGTGATACTTGGTTTTCCTGCCAACGACTTCGGTGCTCAGGAGCCGGGCTCGGATGAAGAAATCAAGACGTTCTGTTCGACGAAATATAATGTGACATTCCAGATGTTCAGTAAAATTTCGACCAAAGGTGCCGCAAAACATCCGTTGTATCAGTTTTTGACAGCAGGCGGCGGTGATGAAAAGCTGTCTGGCGAAGTGGCCTGGAATTTTGAGAAATTCCTTGTGGACAAGCAGGGCAAGATTGTCCAACGGTATAAACGAAATATCGAGCCGATGTCCGAAGAAATTGTCGCTAACATTGAAGAGCAGATAGCAAAGTAATTCTGACAGTATCGGGAAGCGAACGGATGAGGCACTATAGTTTGTTTCTCGGCATAGGTCTCGTGATTCTCCTCATTTTGTATAATTACGTACCGGACCAAGAGATTAACCCGAAGGCGGTTATTGACAAAATACTGGTACTGAAAGCAGAACGAAAATTACTTGTTTTCGAGAAAGGGATTCTGCTCAAGACATATCCTATAGCCTTAGGACGGGTAACGACAGGGGCGAAAGAAACAGAAGGCGACGGTAAAACACCCGAAGGTAGATTTATCATTGATGCAAAAAGCGAGCACAGCAGCTTTTATAAAATCTTTCGATATCGTATCCTGACAGTATTGCAAGAGAAAAAGCGCGAACAATGGGGAAGTCGCCCGGCGGCAATATCAAAATCCACGGGTTGAGAACCGGACTTGGTTTACTTGGAAAGCTCCACCGTCTCTTGGACTGGACAGCAGGTTGTATAGCTGTCACCAATAGCGAACTAGATGAAATATACACACATACTCCGGTTGGAGTCGAAATTATTATACGGCCATAATACTACAAAAGGAACTATGAATACATACAACGCAACTATTACCATCACGTTACGCAAGGGTATCCTCGATGTACAGGGCAAGACGGTTGAGCATGCTTTGCAGGCAACGGATTTCCCGATGATTTCCCATCTTCGGATAGGAAAATATGTGGAGCTCTCGGTCGAGGCAGCGGACGCACAAGCGGCGCAATCGATCGTCGAGAATGCCTGCTCCAAGCTCATTGCCAATCCCATTATGGAGGATTTCAGTGTTGAGATTCATGAACTTCACCCGGAGAATGCATGAACTACGGCGTTGTTCAGTTTCCGGGGTCGAATTGCGATCATGATGCGCTTTTTGCGGCAGCACTTTCCAAGGGTTCAACCTCACAATTATTGTGGCATAAAGACACTTCTATTCCGTCCGGAATTGACTGTATTATCATTCCCGGTGGGTTCTCCTACGGTGATTATCTCCGGTGCGGCGCGATAGCTCGATTTTCGCCAATTATGCGTGAGGTCGTAACATTTGCAGGCCGAGGAGGATTAGTGATGGGGATATGTAACGGATTTCAGATTTTGACAGAGGCAGGTCTGCTTCCGGGCGTGCTGCTGAGAAATTCATCATTAAACTTTGTCTGCAAGGATGTTCATCTCACCGTAGCAAATAATACGACGCCGTTTACATCCACGCTCGAGAGTAACTCTGTGATTCGTATTCCGGTTGCTCACGGAGAAGGCAATTATTATGCAACGAATGAGATTATAGAAGAGCTTGAATCGACTAATAGAGTCGTCTTTCGGTATTGCGATGCTGAAGGCCGCATTACGGAGGCAGCCAATCCGAACGGCTCAATCAATAATATCGCCGGAATCATCAATGCAGGAGGCAATGTCCTGGGTATGATGCCGCATCCGGAGCGATATTCCGATGCACTGCTCGGATGCAACGACGGGCATGCAATTTTTGAATCAATTGAACTGTTTACATCGTCAGCTTCTGCGCAACCAGTAGGTATGACAACACATTACTCATAGGAGATATTATGTTTGGATTAGGAACTCCCGAATTATTGGTCATTGGGCTAGCCATTGTCCTATTTTTCGGCGCAAAAAAAATACCTGAATTGATGAAAGGGCTTGGTTCAGGACTGAAAGAATTCAAAAAAGCCGCTGCAGTTGATGAAAAAGAAGAACCCAAAAAAGAGGCATAACAATGGATATCGCACATTATTTACGTCAATTTGCCTATGATACTTGGGCAAATGAGGCAGCTATTGGGTCAATTGAACAATTGAAGGCAAAGGATACAGAACCCGCTCGTAAGCTGATGAGTCACATATTTGTGAGCCAAAAAGTATGGCTTATGCGGTTAATTGGCGAGGAAATACCGTCGGATATCAATATTTTTCCGGCGTATTCCCTTGACGAATGCCGGAAGCTAACAGAAGAATTTCATGATTTTTGGCGGGAATATCTTGGAAATTTGACAAAAGGGGAGATAGCGTATCCGATACGGTATACGACGACCACCGGAGTGGAATTTGTCAATAGTGTACAGGATATAGTTACTCATGTGCTCACACATTCTGCCTATCACAGAGCGCAGATTGCGACTCATGTCCGCGAATGCGGAAAGTCCCCGGCGGTAACTGATTTTATTGCGTATGCACGTGAATTTCCGGTCAAAAAATAGAATAATATTATGTTTGATGTAGGCGGCGGCGAACTCCTTCTCATATTCGTAGCAGTTCTACTGCTCTTCGGTCCAAAGAAAATCCCTGAAGTAATGCGTTCAGTGGGCAAGGGGTTGCGTCAATTTCGCCAAGCTCAGGAAGACCTCAAGCAGCAGATGCGGGACTTATCGGCGGACGTGGAAAAGATGACCGCAGTAGAAGAGCCGGTAAAGGTAATACCGACGCCGGTAAAGGTAATACCGACGCCGGTGAATTTGGATTCTTCGGGGCCTGAAGTGCCTGCTCAGGAAAATTCGCAGGAAGTCGAGCAGCAGATGCCGACGTCTGAAGAGCAGCATCAGCAGACGATTACTCCGAAGCCGGCGGAAGCGACCGTTTCCCGCAACCCTCATACCGTTAAAAAAGTCTTTGACGATACCGTGTATGATGATTAGCACCGGCCTATCGATCATCGTGCATTGATACTACTTATGTTCGACAGATTCTATTAGTACATTCTTATCTATGAAGTTATATTCTACATTTCGAGCTTTGGCAGAGCACGCTGCAGACACCGCACGCGAAGAAACCCTCCGAAGTCTTACAGCGATTGAATCGCACGCTCACCTCAATTCATTTCTCACGGTGGCGGCGCCACAGGCAATGGAGCAGGCAGAAGCAGCCGATGCCCGTTTTGCTGCACACGATGCCCGTATCATTGAGGGAATGACTATTGCGCTCAAAGATAATATTTCAACGCGCGGGATACGGACGACCTGTGGATCGAAAATGCTCGAAAATTTTATTCCGGTGTATGATGCGACGGTTGTCGAGCGGATGAAGACCAATGGTGGGGTAATTGTTGGCAAGACCAACCTCGATGAATTCGCGATGGGGTCGTCCAACGAAAATTCCGCGTTTGGCAGTGTTGCTCATCCGTTAGGTCAGGATTTAGTACCCGGCGGGTCATCCGGCGGCTCGACCGTTGCGGTCGCAGCAGGACTCGTCCATGCGGCGCTTGGCTCCGATACCGGAGGTTCGGTTCGACAGCCGGCCGCCCTTTGCGGTGTCGTTGGATTCAAGCCAACCTATGGTCGTATATCCCGTTATGGATTGGTAGCATTTGCTTCATCGCTCGATCAGATCGGTATTTTAACGCAGGATGTGGAAACGACGGCACGGCTCTTTGATGCTATCAGCGGTCATGACCCGAAAGATAGCACGACTGCTGCTAAGCCGGCGACACGGTCATTGGAAATGCTGTCACAGCCGATGCCGAAAGAGTTTACCGTTGCTGTTCTTCCCGAGAGTGAACTCGCCGGGTGTGATGAAAATGTCCTCAGCGTTTATCGCAAATGTTTGGAACGTATCAAATCCACAGGTGCGACGATTATTACAATGCAAATCCCTGCAAGTACAGCATGGATACCGACATATTATATTTTGGCGACGGCTGAGGCATCCTCGAATCTTGCACGTTTCGATGGGGTACGCTATGGCTTCCGGGCTGAGCTGACTTCGGATGACGACGATATGACGACGCTGACACGTTCACAAGGATTCGGCGCCGAGGTCAAGAGGCGTATCATGCTTGGTACTTATGTGTTATCGTCCGGACATTATGACGCATACTACCGTAAGGCTCAGAAAGCTCGAAGACTTATACTCGATGGGTACAATGATATTTTTAGTAAGGCCGATGTACTGTTTTTACCGACCACACCTACACCTGCCTTTAAGCGCGGGGAGAAGGTGAATGACCCTGTATCGATGTATTTATCGGACTACTTTACTGTTTCTGCTAATTTAGCAGGGATTCCTGCAATATCGATTCCTGCCGGCATGTCGAAGGATAACTTACCGGTCGGTATGCAGTTACAGGCAAAAAACTTCGATGATGAACGATTGCTGCAATGTGCGCATTATTATTTTAATTTATTTTCCGGTACAATTTAATTGAGATGAACTATGAACAAGGTTTCGATAGAGGTGGTAGAAGAAATTTGGGACACAATATCAGGGTATGAGCCGGAAGAAATTGGGGAAGCAATTGAGAAAATGGCGAATGAGCAGCCCGATTTATATGAATATCTGGAAAGTGTTCCGGATGAATTTTCGGATCCCGAGATTAATTTTCAGATTTGCCTCGGACTCGTGGTCTATGAGTCCATGAAGAGTGCCAATCCAAGCATGCGTACTCTTTCCTGGGATGAGCTGATAGAGCAGGAAGAAGTCAATGTAACGATGCTCCAATCGCTCGAAGGTGAGTCGGAGGGCGACGGACTCGCCGTCGTTCAGGAAATGTACAGTAATTATCCGCAACCCGAAATTCTCGGTAGTCTCAGTGCAATGCTGATGGCGGATGAAGAAGAATCGATTGATGAAGAGGAAGAAGAAGAAATGGAAGATGTTCCGCAGATTTGTGTCGAAAATAAAGGAAGTATGTTTATTACTCTCAAAACAGTCCTTGACTGTTTGAATAAATAATATATCTCTCAGTCTTATAAAAGCGTTAGAGTGATTTCTAACGCTTTTTTTATATCCTGTAGCCGGTATGAAATTCAAGTACATTGTTCGTAATATCATTGCTGGGATGCCGGCAATCATGATCGTCCTGTTCGGTGCTTTCTCTCTTGAGCTTGCTGGCGGGCAAGCATCGCACATCGATACCGCTGCGGTACAAGCGATATCGCTCAGGAGCCTTGGTGGAACATACCATACCGGTACTTCATTCCGGCAGAACACAGCGACAGTATTTGTTTTTTTATCCGAAAGCTGTCCAATTTGTCAGAAATATACACCTACGTTGCGGGCATTATGGGCGGAGTATGCGCAGAATAATATAGGATTCTACGGTGTTTTTCCCGAATCCTCCCTCGACATCGACTCGGTAGAATCATTTCAACGTACCTATCGCTTACCGTTCCCTCTGCTCTTCGATACTGCTCAGAAATTGACTACACTCCTCGGCGCACGTATTACCCCGGAAGTAGTGGTACTCTCGTCTGAATACGAAGTGCTTTATCAGGGGAGAATTGATGATTTATTCCCTGTTATCGGCCGTAAACGCTACAAGGCTACAACACATGAACTGCGGGATGCTCTGATGGCAATACTGGCCGGGAAGGTCGTACAAGTCAAGAAAACAGAAGCGGTTGGATGTTTTATTGAACCAAAGTAAACAGCCGGGATGACTTCTAAATCTGACTGATTATGAAGTCAATTCACCGGTATTTTAGTGGAATTTATTGATAAATATCAAGGCGCAATGGATATTACTTCACTATCTTTGCAGTATGTACAATGTTTTATACACAGAGAATGTTCGATTCGCCGTGACAAGTGACCGTGCGAATCATGCGTCTTGTAGAACTGCGAATTGATGGACACTTTAGACATTATTAAAGAGTATTATGCATCTATGACCACTATCCCGGACGACGAATGGGAGTGGTTCGCCGCGCGATTAATTGAAAAGGATATTCCTAAAAATAGTCACTGGGTCACCGAGGGGCAGATTGCACATGAGTATGCCTTTATCACGCAAGGGTTTATGCGGTCGTATTATGTCAAAGAAGGGAAAGAAGTCGTTCGTGATTTTTTCTCTGAGCATTCTCATGTGAGCGCTTATACGAGTATTATTTCCCGGACTCCTTCTCTCTATAGTATTCAGGCATTGGAGCCGACGCGCCTTCTAACGCTCACGTATCGTGACAATCAAGAGCTCTTCTGCCGGCATTCGTGCTGGCAGGAAATCGGACGTCTCACTGCAGAGGCGCGTTACAAGCAAAAAGAAGAACGGGAAGCATCATTTTTATTAGACTCACCCGAAGACCGTTACCAAAAGCTCTTTATCCAATCCCCGGAAATCCTACAGCGTGCTCCTCAATATCATATCGCATCCTATCTTGGAATTACACCGGAAACGCTCAGTCGCATACGCCGCAAGCTCGCCAAGCCCTCGGGAGGTGTGAAATGACTTTACCGACAGAAGCCCTCAGCTCATCCTATCGATGGAAGATGTATATTCTATGCTGGGTCGTCAGTATGTTTGCCGGCGTGGCCTCCACGTTGATGTCCCTGTATTTATCCGTAGCGGTCAAAGACCTGACCGGTGTACAGGATGCACAGATGGTGAGTATGGTAGGTTCGTATGTAAGCTCTTTATTCTTGATAGGTTGGACCATCGGCGGTATTGGTCTCGGTATCATCGCCGATAAAATCGGCAGAGTACGCTCGCTGATGCTTGCTATATTCCTCTATACGTTTCCGACGGCAATGGCAGGCTTCGCTCATTCGTGGGAAATATTGGTTGTATGTCGATTTCTAACCGGCGCAGGAATTGGGGCAACGCTCGTGGTAACAACCACATTTATTGCTGAGATCTGGAAAAATTCTTCTCGGGCGACTGCACTCGGGATTCTGGCAAATTCCTATGCCGTGGGTATCGTTTCAGCCGGTGTAGTGAACTATTGTATTGCCGACTGGCGCACTGCCTTTTGGGTCTCTTCGCTTCCGATTGTCATGATTGTCGTCGTTGCAATAGCTATGAAAGACACAGCATTGTGGCAAAGTGCACGTTCTGCTGCCGGTAGTCAGAGGTCGCAGATTGCTACACTCACGAATTCGGATAATCGCCGTAATTTCATAGTCGCCTCGATGATGTTCGGTACAATGCTCGTCGGCCTGTGGGCTACGTTTTCATGGCTGCCGACATGGATACAAAGTCTGCTCAGCGGAGAAACCAATGGACAGAAAGAACGTGGAATCGCAATGATGCTGCTCGGGTTAGGAGGAATTGTCGGTACATTCTTCGCCGGCTTTCTCAGCACAACTCTTGGCAGAAAAAAGCCCTTACTCATTAGCTTCTTAGGATGCTTTTTAGCTTCCATACTCTTATATAAGACTAATACGGTGCTCTCGGGACTAATCTTCATCGAAGTCGGCATTTTGTCCCTGTTTTTTGGTCTCAGCCAAGGAGTGATGACGAATTATATTCCCGAACTATTCCCGACAATCATCCGGGGAACAGCGACGGGGTTTTGTTTTAATATCGGACGAATTGTAACGGCAATTGCAGTGTTTTTTGTGGGAATGATCGTTGTGACACTCGGCGGCTACCACAATGCCGTTTTTGTCTTTTCGTACGCCTATCTTCTTGGGTTCATTGTGATATTTTTTGCAAAAGAAACCAAAGACGCAGCGTTGCCGATATAAATAATGAATGCAGTAATTATAATGGTTGTGAAATAAGAATTTATTATACCTCAATGTAAAGGTTACGATATGGCACATATACCAGTGAAAGAAGGTTTGCCCGGAATACGAGGACTCGTTCATTTTCGACCCGAAACGGGAAAACCGCTCTATGAATTAGCGCAGACGCTGCTGCGTACTCCGTCTTCGCTCACAGAGGCAGAACGTGAAATTATCGCAACGTATGTTTCATCAAAAAACGAATGTGTTTTTTGTACCATGAGTCATGCTGCGGCTGCCCGTCATCTCTTGGGTGAAGATTCGGAAATCGTCGATAAAGTAATGGAAAACCCGGGTAATGCACCCATCAGCGACAAGCTCAAAGCGCTCATCGTCATTGCCGGCAAGGTGCAAAAAGGCGGACGGATCGTCACCGACGATGATATCGCCTATGCACGGTCGCTCGGTGCGACGGATATGGAAATTCATGATGCCGTGCTGATTGCTGCTACCTTCTCGATGTTCAACCGTTATGTCGATGGATTAGCAAGCTTTACACCGACTGATCCGGCCACATATGCAGAGATGGGAAAGCGTATGGCTGAGGTCGGGTATGTACCACCGGCACAATAAGATTATCAACTTCAATAAGGAATTTTATGGCTCATATTGCTGTACAGGAAGGTTTACCCGGGATAACGGGTTTATTAGAATTTCGGCTTGATAGTTCGAAGCCGATCAGAGAATTAACACAGATATTACTCCGCGGCCCATCGACATTAACAGAAGCAGACCGCGAACTCATTGCGACCTATGTTTCATTTTTAAATGAATGTGTTTTTTGCACTTCAGCACATGCCGCGACTGCAAATTTACTCCTTGGGAATACCGAAATTGTGGAATCTGTCAAGTGGAATTTATCTCAGGCACCCATCAGCGATAAGCTCAAAGTATTGTTGATTATCGCCGGGAAAGTACAACGCGGCGGTAAAAATGTGACGGAAGATGATATTGCTCTCGCGAGGCAGCATGGTGCTACCGATGTCGAAATTCATGATACGGTGCTTATTGCCGCTCTTTTCTGCCTTTACAATCGCTATGTCGATGGATTAGCAAGCTTTACGCCGACCGATTCGACGTTTTATACCACACTCGCCAAGCGTCTCGTCGAGCGGGGGTATGTACGGCCGGAAGGCGGATATACGGTCTATCCTCCAGAACAATAAGTATCATATAAATAATTACAACATGGCTCATATACCTGTACCCGAAAACATGCCCGGAATACGCGGACTCATGGCTTTCCGCCCTGAGACTGCGCGACCTCTTAATCTTCTTGCCGAGCAACTGCTGCAGGCACCTTCGACGCTGACCAAGGGCGAGCGAGAGCTGATAGCAACCTATGTATCTCGTCGAAACCATTGTAAATATTGCGCTTCTACCCACGGTGCCATCGCAAAACATCTCCTCGGAGATGGCGGTACGACCATCGAAGCGGTGCTCGGGAATCTTACCGAAGCACCCGTCAGTGAGAAAATGAAAGCTCTACTGACAATAGCTGGTCACGTGCAAGTCAGTGGCAAAGAAGTGACTTCCGAATCGATCGCCAATGCCCGCAAAGAGGGAGCGACGGATATCGAAATTCATGATACGGTCTTGATTGCCGCTGCGTTTTGTATGTTCAATCGATACGTCGATGGGCTCGGAACCTATGCACCCGATGATCAATCTATTTATGATATGATAGGGAAGCAGCGGGCTGAAAGCGGCTATTTAACGCCGCCGATGCCAATCCCTCTATCGTAAGAAACAGATAATTCCCCAAGCGTGAACAGTTCGTTACCCATCGTGCATGGGTTGGGGTTCTTATGCTGAAAATGTAGCGTATGTATATAAAAATATAACTAGTACAGAATTATTCATTATTTACTAAAGGTGGTTTCTATGAAATCATTTCAACTATTTCTCCGTGGGGCGACATTCTTTATCGTCTTTGCGGCTACGCTGGTACCGGTGCTTGCCGGCGGAACGGTCACCGGTGCGATTACCGACAAAGAAACAAAATCTCCCCTGAAATCAGTGCGAGTTCAGGTCAAAGGGACATCCCGCGGCGCGCTCTCAAAAAGTGATGGAACATATACCATTACCGATGTGCCGGCAGGTGAACATACTATTGTATTTTCGCTGATCGGTAAGCGAACAGTGGTCAAAGATCATATCGTCGTCTGGGATTCGAAAGTGACAAGCGATGTATCGGTAACGATGGAAATGCCCGAAACAAAATTTGACGAAGTCGTGGTCTATGGTGCGAGCAAACGTAAGGAAAAAGTCACGGAAACGCCTTCTGCCGTCACTGTTATCACACCTGTGGAAATTCAAAGAGCCGCCCGTGGTAATCAACTAGGACGCGCACTCGAAGGCATGACAGGTGTCGATGTGGTGCAGAATGGAACGACGGACTTTAATGTCAACACACGTGGATTCAACAATAGTACCAATCGCCGTCTGCTCATCTTAGTCGATGGTCGGGATGTCGCACTCCAGCAGATTGGTGCGACTGAGTGGAATTCATTCCAACTCCCGCTCGATGAATTCTCGAGAATTGAAATGGTGCGCGGTCCGGCAGCAGCATTATACGGAGCAAATGCGTTCAACGGTGTGCTGAATATGACGTCGTATTCTCCGCGGGAAGTATTGGGTTCGAAAGTATCATTTTTGGCCGGGGATTACAAGACGATGCGTTTTGACGCTCGTCATGCAGGCGCTTGGGATGCGCTCAGTTATAAGATTACAGCAGGACATTCACAGTCGTTAAATATTTCTCAAAGCCGCACAATTCTCGATACGGCATCGCTTGAATATCCCGGGTTATTTCCCAAAAACATCGAACAGCAGCCACTTCGTGATGAAGACAGAAATACATTTTCGACCTATGGTACCCTGCGTATGGATTATGATCTCAATAGCGATGACCGAGTGCTTGCTGAGGTCGGATACTCACAATTCGGTGATGAGGTCATGCTTGCAGGCGCAGGAAGAATTCATGTGCCCAAAAGCGAAAAGCCGTATGCAAGAGTAGCGTATAATTCAACAAGATTCAATATCCAAACATCCTACAATGCCCGTAATACGCTCGATACGATGCGGATTCTGGCAGCACCGAAGGGAACAATAATTCTCGATGAATCCTATGATATTAATGTCGATGCTCAGTATAATACGAGTATTATAGAGAACATCAATCTGGTAGTCGGAGCGCAGTATCAGCATCAAAGTACGGCTTCACATAATACGGTCTTTCCGAATGAACCAATTTTAGCTGATTTTGAGGGTGTCTATGGTCAGGCTGAATGGACTGCGTCGCCGATGCTGAAACTCATCGGTTCGGCTCGGGTCGATCACGGAAATATCTATCCCACACAATTTTCTCCACGTGGTGCGCTTGTCTTTACACCGATGGATAATCATCAGTTCAGACTCACGGCAGGCCGCTCGTTTCAACGTCCAAATTACTCCGAACTCTTTCGTAAATATGGGTTTGCTCCGGCACTTGGGGCTCGTGGACCGATTAATTTCCGTCCTATTGCAGCAGGAATCAACGATACTTTATCCAAGCTCACGGGGGCAGCGCAGAATGTGGATTTAGGATTGTTCAGTACTACTGCTCCGCAGGGAGATCTTCGTGGAATTCAGCCCGCAGCCTATGGATTAGGGAATTCTTCTCTCGATGTGGAGTCGAATGTCGGCTATGAATTCGGATATAAAGGAGTGATTAATAAATCGTGTTTTGTGACCGTGGACGCATACTATAATGTTCTCACGAATTTCATCTCCGGATTCCTTCCGGGTGTCAATCCGAATTATCCGTCCTGGACTTCGAAAGCAGTACTGCCGTCGAACTTGCAGCAATATGCAGGGCTTGTGGACAGTATGGTCTATAATCAACTCTCAACGACCGATAAAGCGCGTCTTACGACCTACAATGGTGCACCGACCTTTCTCGTATCGAATACCAATATCGGGAAAGTTACGCAGTTCGGTGTGGATATTGGTGTAAATTATTACCTTTCCAACGAATTACTCCTAGCAGGAAATTATTCCTATTACTCCTTCGACTTAGTCGATGCGACTACCCCGAATCCGTTTTTGGCTCAAGGGGAGAATCTTTTGTTGCCAAATACCTCACCGCACCGTGTGAATCTCACGGCGACCTATTCGGTAGCCGGTGAATATGATGTGAGTGCTACACTTCGGTATGTTGATGGTTTTGCATGGCTTGCAGGAGATTTCAAGGGATACGTACCTGCCTATGCCCTCGTCAATATTAATGGTGGAGTGAATGTTACCGACGAGCTCCGCCTAGGCGTAAATATTTTTAACCTGCTCAACCGTAGCCATTATGAAATTCTGGGCGGTACATTAATGCCACGTATGTTCACGGCAAATGCGAGCTTTACGTTTTAATACGGAAAGTGACCGTACTGACAGGCAGACAACAAAACAGCCCTTCGTTTGAAGGGCTGTTTTCGTATGTTTTTTTTATTATTAAGTGGTTACGCGTTTTTCTTAAGTAAATCACGAATTTCCGTGAGCAGTACTTCCTGTGCCGGTGGCGGCTCAGGAGCGGCGGGTGCTTCTTCTTTTTTGCGTTTCATAGCGTTAATTCCCTTAATCACCATGAAGAGCACGAAGGCGATGATGAGGAAATCGACCAAGGAATTCATAAATAATCCGTACTTGAGCATTACTGGTTTCACATCTCCAGCGCCTGCTTTAAGTGTAATAGCTAAGCTTGAAAAGTCAACACCGCCAAGCATCATACCAATAGGAGGCATGAGTACATTATCAACAAGCGAGGCGACGATTTTACCGAACGCACCGCCAATAATCACACCGACTGCAAGATCGACCATATTGCCTTTGACGGCAAATTCTTTGAACTCGGACACAATTGACATACGCTAATTCCTTGAAATAGTTGAATAATAGACGATGACGGAACGATGTGCAGAGCAGAGATCGGGCGTCAAACAGTTATAAGGGCAAAGTTAACCAAGTTTTAGTAACGGTACAAGGAAAATTATAGAGATATTGGAAATCTCCGGGAAAAATTCGAAAGTAGAGCATCACATGAAATGGAAAATGCAGTAGAAAAGTTGGGTGGTGCTACATTTTTTTTTGACATGCTGTAAGTTCTGTAACTATTTATTTGTTATATCTTTTTTGATACGGAAGTATTTTGTAAATTAGACGCCCGAACTTTCATTTTTTAATGTGCCAATGGCTCTTGTTCCTCGATTAATGTCTGCCTATATCCCATCTCTTCGCTTCCTGAGTATGCTTGTGGTTGTCACCTGTGCGTTCGTACAGTTGTCTGCCATGGATATTCCTGCAATGAAGCAGCCGGCATTTATCGAAAACAGAGGACAATTTTCGCCGGATGTCCTTTTCACCGCACAGACTCAAACTACCACTATCTGGATCACAACTACCCGAATTATTTGTGACTTTCGTGATGCGCAGCGAACTGTTCCGATGGAGTTCCCATCCACGCTGCTCCGTACGGCTACAGGGTATCAGCAGCTTATGGGCGATATCAATCAATTCCGTGGAAAAAATGCTGTCACGGGTATTCGCCGCTTTGCGTCGGTACTCATAGCGGATGTCGCACCGGGAATTGATATGAAATGGTATTTTGATCATGGTAATCCTCGGTATGATTTTATCGTACATCCCTATGCCCGACCGAAAGAATTTTCATTTGTTCTTAAAAATTGCGATGATGTAACCACTTCTGATCAAGGTGAATTAGCCGTAAAAATCGGTTCTCAAAGAATGCTTCAGCGCGGCTTGATGGCGTATCAGTCGCTAACAGCGGGAAGCAGGACGAGTGTACCCTGTAGCTTCGCCGTTTCCCGGTCCGGAGCGAATGAATGGCGTGTTGGCTTCTCCGTCGGCGAGTATGACCCCGGAAAATTACTGGTTATTGATCCTGTCGTTGTCGGTTCTTTTTTTGGAAGTGTGGGTAATGACAAAGTGTACGACATCAAAGTCGATGAGGCAGGATATATCTATGTAGGCGGATCAACTACGTCCCCTAATGACTTACCGACGAATTCCAGCAAGTACAACTACCCAAAATCCAAGATTCCGAGCGGCAAGCTTGATGGCTTTGTTGCTAAATTTACGCCCGAAGGAAAAAATCTCGTCTATTATTGTACGATTGGCGGAGTAGGGGATGATGAAATTCTTTCGATTGCGCTCGACAAAACGGGTGGTATTATAGTCGGAGGATATACCTATTCTGATACTGCGAAGGCATTTCCGCTGACAGCACCGGCACCGGATTCAGTGCTCTTTCCCGGTGATGTTGATGGGTTTATATCAGTGTTTAAAGACGAAGGAACGCGACTCGGATTCAGCACGTATTACGGTGGCGAACGGAGCGATACGGTCAAGAAAATTGTATTTGACGGCACTTCAGGGCAGCTTTTCGTCGCCGGTGCGACGGAAGGAAATAGTATTCCCGGGCGCGTGAATGCCTCTTATGGGGCTCAAGACGGATTTTATGGACTTATCAACCTCTCGGGTAATCAATTACTGTACACATATTTTATAGGCGGCTCCGGTAATGATGTCATCACCGACATGGAGCTCTCCGGAGATAATCTTTACCTGGCCGGATATACGACGAGTGCGGACCTGGCAGGGCTGAACAATACCTATGTTTCCAATAACGACGGATTTTATTCAATTATCAACAAAAACACCAATCAGTTGTATTATACACATGGTTACGGTGGCCTGGGTAATGATAAGGTGTGGGGGATTGCAGTCGATGCGGCCGGAACAATAACCATAGCAGGCACTACCAATTCACCAACGCTTGAAGTGACTACCACAGCCTTTGCCGGTTCTAAAATCGGCGGTGATGACGGCTTCGTGGCTCAATTTTCTCCGAATGCCGTGATGCTGTATTCCTCTATCATCGGTGGCTCGTCTGATGATGAAATCTTTGATGTTAAAATTGATAAATATGGTCAAATTTATCTTGTAGGCAATACACAAGGCCAGATGAGTGTGCCGAAAGTGTCTGCCGATGCTGATTTTGGTGTTTCTCTTGGCGGGTCGGAGTGTTTTATGACGGTCATTCATCCGAACGAACCCTTGAGTTATAATTATTTGACGTATTTCGGGGGAAGTGGGAGTGATTTTTGCCGATCTATTGCTCTGATGAATAATCACGTTTATTGTGCAGGATTTTCAAACTCTAATGATTTTAGACCATTAGGTGGATTTTCTTCACAGTATAAAGGTGGACTCTTTGATGGGTTCTTTACTGTCCTGGACCTCCCGTCGAGAAAACCGATTCTCACGGCTTCTATTCTCAACTTCGGGAAAGTAACGGTGAATTCTGCCGGAAAGCTTGATAGTGTTGCCGTTAAAAACAGGAGTTTTCGTCCGATGACCTTCCGGGCAGCTGCATTAACGGCTCCTTTTTCACAAATCCGTCCTAGTGGAACAATTACTATCGACCCTGCTGATAGTATGTATTTGATTTATAAATACCATCCTCAGATAACCGGTTCGGCGGCGGTGAATGCCGTAATCCAGTATGGAAGTACTTTATCCGACGAACTACCGGTACGTCTGCTCGGTGAAGGGATAGCATCGTCAATTACGCTTAGTACCGATATTCTTGATTTTGGACAAGTACAGGTTGACTCCCTGAAACGGATGAAAATTACCGTTCTTAATACCGGAACAGCACCCGGAGCATTGCACTTTGCAGCGCTTACATCGAGTGTGTTTTCATACAGCGCATCTATTCCCGGAGACACGGTGATCCAAGCAGGAGGCACATTGCAGGTCGAGTTTGCATTTGCTCCGAAATCCACCGGATTCTACACCGATACCCTCGTTCTGGAGTCGAATAGCGTTCCGCTCCGATGTGTCTTGTCCGGTGAAGGTATACTGTCTCAATTCCGCTGGTCGATCGATACAGTGTACATGAATCCTACCCGGTTAGGTACCAAGAGCCGTGGAACGGTGACTTTGAAGAATATAGGAAAAGCGCAAGGAAAAATTACGGACGTGTTTTTGTTTAATAATAAACGATTTACACTACTTCCCGTACTGTATCCTCCGGATTCGCTCATCAATTCCGGCGACAGTATTAATTTTACTGTTGAGTACGCTCCCGTGCAGCGAGGGGTAGAGACGGAGACAATTTTTGCCAATACTCCAAGCGGTCAGCTGAAGACTTATATCTCTGCAAAAGGTGTATTTCCGGAAATTACACTTCTATCAAAGAATGAGATCGATTTCGGTCCGGTAGCAGTAAATTCCATGAAATATGACTCCCTTGTGTTTGTAAACGACGGAGACGATGCCGATACCCTCACTTCAACGAGGCTAACTACTTTATTTACACCATTTAATTTATCGAATTTCTCTCCCCGATATATCATTCAGCCCGGGAAGAAGGTCGTGGTATATATCAAGTTCACACCTCTCTTTCCGGGAATTAAACGTGATACTGCGTTCGTGGACTTTTCAACGCACAGTTTTGAGTCAATTCTTTCCGGTAAAGGCGTCGCCGCTCAGTTTAAAATCACAGATACTATACGGTATTCTGCAACGAAAGTGGGTGCAAAAGCCACACAGACAATCTTTATCAAAAACATCGGCACCGATGCAGGTCTGATAGGGAATATTTATCTCAATGATACGACCAATAGTTATTCTTTCGTCGGTAAGTTGCCACAGGATATCGAGGTTAGCCCGGGTGACTCCGTGGCGGTGGTCGTCCAATTCTCCCCGCGCAGTATCGGACTAAAAATTGCAACCTCGAGTATTCAAGCAGATGGCAAAATGCTGAATTGTTTGTTGAGAGGTGAGGGGTTGGGAGCTATTTTTGAGTCCTATCCAACCGAAATACGCTTCGATTCAGCAGAAGTCGGCACGTTTACGTCGCTCTATGTCAAATTGTATAATTCCGGTAATATCACAGAACGCCCGGAAATGGCTATTACCCAAGATACGAGCAGTAGCTTCAGTCTTGCTTCTGTGACTCCGGTGATCAAATATCGTAATCGTGACAGCATTCTTGTGAAGTTTGCCCCACGCTCTGTAGGCACAAAGACAGCCCTCTTGAAAGTATGGGGAGGGGTCGCTGATACGGTGACTATTTATTTAACAGGTAAGGGATATACGACGATAAAGCCGACGCCGTTGACGACTGTACTTCAGATGCCGGACTCGATTTTTGCAGCGATCGGGGAGCAGGTATTGGTGCCGGTGGTACTACGGTCGATCACGGGTAGTTTCCAAGATAAAATCTCGTCCTATTCCGGCTCTATCCGCTATAATTCAACTGTATTGGGGGTGCAGTATCCCTATGATAGTACTCTTGTTATCAATAATGATACCGCTCTGCTGCATTTTTCCGGAGACCTCAGATTACCTTCTCGCGGCGATACATTACTGATGCTGCCGCTGACCGTAGGATTAGGTAATTCCGGTACAACTACAATCGAGCTTGTGGATTTTGCTTGGAAGACCAATGGTCAAAACATTGACGCATCATCGGTACAGCACGCGAAAAGTACATTGTATGTGACCAATATATGGAATATCGACGGCAAGCAGCGGCTCTATTTTTCATCCGGTAAGCTGCTCTTGGAGCTGACTCCGAATACAGTGCACCAATCTTCAATTCGCTTCCAATGTTTACCCTATATCGCGACAAACACACTTACGATTTATGATGCAACCGGACGCTGGGTTGAAGATCTGTCACCACGGTTAAATAGCACCGGAGAATTGAATTACGATCCTCATTCACTCGCGAAGGGATCGTATTACTGTATTTTCCAATCCGGCCGAAGTATTGCAATCCGTCAATTTGTCGTGGAATAAGACCACTCACTCTCGTCATCACTGTTGACGCACGCCCCTATACCATAGCATCTGCTCCTCGATTAATATCAATGAATCAGGCACATATCATAGCATAATTCTCAGTTTTTTAGTATCTTGTAGTGTTGATTCGTTGCGTTTACGACCCTTCCATTCTCATGAGCAGTATTACTTTCTTTCGTTTACTATTCTCCATGCGCTTGCTATGCGCTGTTGGACTAGTACTCGCGTGTTCTAGTTCGCTTCGAATGATCAGTCTAACGGCGCAGGATTCATGGATATTTTCAGGTGGAGCTCGCTATACATTTTTGACGCAGCAGCCGACGTTCAGCCTGCTTCCGGGTATGTTTCCTTTACAGGATACGACACGTTTTACCGGAACCGCAGGCAGCGGCCTCTCGGCATCGCTCCGCGTAGGATACCAGATTTCACCCATTGTACGCATTGGATTGGGTACAGAGTACAGTTCACTTCAACAACTATTCACCAAAACCACTCCAACCGTTATATCCGTCAACGGCCGCCCTCAAAAAGCAGAAATTATTGATTCTGTCTCGACTTCGATGCAGGACTTTAGTATTATGCCCTATATACAGGTGCCTTTGTATAAGAATGTAACCCTCAGTATCGGAGGGGTGTTTCATACGTACCTCGGTGCACGATTCGTTCAAACGCAAGATATCCTCGATTCGGTCGGTGGGCGACTAAGCGTGCAAATTTACCGTGAACAGGATATAGGGGACCGACAGGCATTTGTATCGACGTTTATTTCACTTGACACAAAATTGCCACTTAATACGAATAAATCGCTGTATTTAGAGCCGACGCTGACGTATTCTACCGATATCGGAAGCAGAATCTCGGGAATTGAATGGAAGACTAATTCGCTCGCCGCAGGGCTCGGCCTCGTCTATACGCCTCAACCGGCGAAGATCATACTCACCGACACAATTCTGCTTCGAGATACGGTCATCGTTCTTGGTGAGAATTTTAATGCTCCGCAAATTGTCCTGCACAGCGATTCGTTACATCGAATAGACACCGTAGAAATGCCGCTGCAAATTCGCATGACATTCACCCGTAAACTCTTGTATCATCGATTGATACCGAAGCCCAAGCCACTTCTGACGGCAAATTGCGAAGTGAAATTTGTGCTGAAAGACAAAACAGAGTCCGACAGAATCAAGCTTACCATCGAAGAAAGTCTTACCAATCATTACATCACATTACTGCCATCCGTTTTTTTTGATGCACAATCAGCTGATATTCCGTCGCGGTATTCTGACCCAAGCACCGAAACGTCGCAGAATGCACTCAAGGTCTATTATACCATTCTCGATATCATCGGCAAACGCATGCAGAAATTTCCAAGCGCACGGCTTACAATTACCGGATGCAATGATGGTATGTCAGAGACAAAAGATGTTTCGAGAAGAAGAGCCGAAAGTGTACGGAAACATCTCATCGAAAAGTGGAATATCGATTCTGCGCGTTTGTTGATGAATGTACGAAATTTACCGGAAAACCCCTCGAAGACGTCCGACGAATTTGGTCTCGAAGAAAACCGACGGGTGGACCTGACGTCCACCGATGAAAAAATCTTAGAACCGGTCTTACGGCAGGACACTACCCGGATAGCCGACCCGCCTATCGTGAGGTTCCGCCCGGATGTAGTGAGCGAAGCAGGTGTGAAGAACTGGCAGCTCAATATTTATCAGCAAGATAAGATTGTTCGGAGTTTTAAAGCCAATGGCGAGCCACCCTCAAGTATCGATTGGGATATCAATAATGAAATGAATGTCAAGAAGTTAACCGGTAATCCGATACAATTTACCTTGTCTGTGGTCGATGAAGATAATCAGCATCAAAGTGTGAACGGAACGATTAGTTTTTCAGAAAAAAAGCTAAAACCGGGAATCATATCGGCTGAAAAAATGAGCGATCACTTCTCGTTGATGTGTTTTAACTACGACGAAACGAAGCTAACCGTCGCCAATCGCCGGCAGCTGGAAATTATCCGAAATTCAATTACACCAACGTCAAAGGTTAATATTACCGGTTCGACGGACGTAGTCGGCAGCGATACATACAACAAAGAGCTCTCCGAGCGTCGAGCGCGTGCAATTGCCAAAGCATTAAAAGCATCCATATCGACCACGATTAGCGGAGCAGGAAAGGATATCTTCACTTTTCCCAATAATTTACCGGAAGGTAGATTCTACAGCAGACGCGTAGATATTGAAATTGAAAAAGAAATTAAATCCACTCCTAAATAATAGAATGAAGCGGAATTGATTGTCATTCTGCCGGAAACAAAAAACAAGCCCGATGAGATTGAATCATCGGGCTTGTGTCGTTGTAAGGCATTATGATGAATAAATTATCGGGTGAGCTTGGTAAGCTCCCGGCTAAGTTTGTCATGATTCATTCCTGCTTTGGTAAGAATATCAATTGCCTGCTGAAGCTTGCTGACTGCCAGGTCTTTATTTCCAAATTTTGACTCCAACAGACCAATTTCACCGAGGATAATACCTTCGTCATTGCGGGAATTGATGCTGCGGGAATGGGCAAGTGCCGCTTCGAGGTATTTAACTGCTTCATCATGCTTGCCATCGCTGCTGTATAGCATGCCTATCTGCTTGTTGAGCGTCATCTCACCGACTTTATCTCCTCCGGAACGTTTCTCAGCGAGTTGTGCCAGGAGCTCGGTTCGCTTTTGTTGTCGTTTGATGCTGCCTTCACTTGCAGCACTGCCTTCGACTTCACGAGAACCGTTATTGGCAATAGTTTCGGCATTTTTTGATGGTGTCAGTGCTGCTGTCGGAAGCGGATTCGCAGGCGTTTGTGCTGAAGTACGATTATCTGTCTGTGGTGTCGTAAGTATTGGAGTATTCGGTACATCTGTCTTGGATGCTGCATGCATATCCGGCGCTGTCTGAAGTGTACCTTGCTTTGGAATTACTTTACCGTATGTCGGCTGTGCCGGAGCCGTAGTCGGGCCGGGAGTCGATGTCATGGGTATTTCTTTTGCTGCCTGTGGGTTCTCTCCGCTTGGTTGAGCAACTACCACAGTGGCTGATGGAGCCGTAGTAACTTTTTTACCGGTTGTCAATGCTGTATAGCCGAAATATCCGGCTGCACCGACTGTCAAAATCGCGGAAACACTGTAGAGCAGGATGTTCCAATTCCACTTCGTATCAATATATGGCGGGAGAATCGGCACCGGTTTACGACGGTTGTCGCGCACTTTTTCGGCGATTTCGTCCTCAATACTTCTGAGGAATTCTTCGGTAGCAGCGCTATAACTATGTGGAGATTGAGCAAGTAATGTTTCGACGCGCTGCAGCTGTTCAATCGCTTCGGCAAGTGTGGCATTCTTTAATGCCTCGCTTGTCAGCAGCGATTTCTCTGCCGGTGTGATGGTGCCGTCAAGCATCTTGGCGAGTAGTTCATCGTTCGTCATGATTGATACTCTTTCAAATAAGGAGATAAAATCTGTTGTAATTGTTGTTTAGCCCGAAAAACCCTCACCTTTGCAAGTGATACGGTAATCGACAGCGTGTCTGAAATTTGTTCGTATGAGAAACCTTCATAATAGCGTAATTCAAGTGCTTCCCGATAATCATGCGACAGCGATGCAATAGCCTTTTTTAAAGCTTCTTTCATAAAAATGTCGCCGTCGGTCCGGTCGTTCACATCTGCTATTGTTTCTGAAAAATCATCAAGCGATACCATCGTATTGCGCTGATAATTCGCCCGTTGCGTGACTTTAATGCTGAAATTTCGGGCAATTGTAAATAGCCACGCCACAAAACTCCCACCCAAAAATGACTCCCGCTTTTCATACACTGCTGTCATCGTCATTTGAAATAAATCCTCGGCTACTTTTCTCTCACCGGCAGCGACTTTCGTGCAATAGGCAAAGAGCCGCTTGTCGTATCGCTTGTACAGCACCCTGAATGCCGCATCATCATGCTGCTTGACGAGCTCAAAGAGTTCTTCATCGGATAACTGTGGATAATCAGGAGCAATGTTCATACGCGATAGCTTGTTGTAAGGTCTTGTATTTACCTGAACAAAAAGCACCCTTATTTTGTTTGGTTACAAAGATAATCGGTTTTGCGGATATAATCCAATAAAAGTTCGTCCTACATCTACGCCAACCCAATACACTCTACCAAGTAATGAATTCTTTGCTCTCCTACATACCCGAAAGGAATCCTTCGGCTGGCTTTCCGGTATTGAGTATATTTGCGCAAGATTTCTTTTTTTCCGAACTACAACTGACAAATACTCTAGTACTACCGAACAATTATTGACATTACCTGTATGGCATATATACTCTATAATCAATCATTTGAGCGAATTCGTGCCGTTGGTTCTGAGCTCGACTGGAATACAATACACCCCAACATTCACATCGTACCTACCGGACGTCAGGTGCGCCTTTTGCAGCGCCGATATGTGCGTGATGAGTTCAGCCGAACCCGGAAGCCGGTCGATACGCCTACAATTATGACCCTCGAGTCGTTTATCCGTGATCGCTACCGCAGAGAATTTCCGAAGGATACGTGTAGGATAATATCGGACGCCTACCGGCTTGCACTGTTTGAGGAAGCTGCCGATCGTGCGAACCTTGCCTTCTTTACTCAAGAAGGGAAGTCGCTCTCGCCGGCGACGATGGAGCGTCTCTCTTCGGTTGTGTTTGGATTGAAAGAAGACGGCGTCTCGTCCGAATCTCTTCTCGAAGATATCTCCCGCACCAACAGCGAACTCGACTTCGATCTTCCCCGACTCCAAGATATCTATTCATTGTGCAAAGAATACGAGAAAGCGTTGGGGACTACCTTCCTCGACAAACCTGCTATCCTCCAAAAACTCCTTGCCCTGAATAGGTTTACGATTGAAGAAGAATATCCGATTTTTATCGAAGGATTCAGCGAATACAAGCAACCCGAGATTGAATTTCTCGTTCGCTTTGCCGAGTCCGGAACCCCGATGGCGATACATCTCGATTATTCGGAACAAAACGGACCACTTTTTGGAAATCTTAGGGAAACGCATGCTCATCTTGTCAATGCGGGATTCCGGAGTGCGCCGCTCGATGATATACCGATTATTCACGACACGACGCCCGATGATGAATGTATTTTTACACCGATGGGTGCGTATTTGCGGCGGTGGCTCTTTAATACCGAGCGTCGTATCCGACATCGCGGTCTTAGCAGGCAAGTATCTGTTTTTGCTGCTGACACACGCGCCGAAGAAGTGAAGGCAATTGCCAAGTTGATCCGGCATCTTCATCTTGAAGATGGCATTCCGCTTGCCGAAATCTGTGTGGCAATCCGTCAGCCGGAGTTGTATTCGGGGCTCTTCCGCGAGATGTTTGCCACGTATTCGATTCCTGCCAATATCACTGACCGTTTTCCGCTTGCCAAGTCTCCGGTGGCAATTGCCATCTTTGCCGTGCTTGATATTGTCAATCGTGGATACAGAAGGGAAGATATTCACCGCGCATTGCAGAGTCCGTACTTAACAATTATGCGTTTTGATGCTGACGGCGCGCAGGTCGAGTTAAATGGAGCTAATTTATACGAAACTGCACTTCGACTGCGGATTACCGGAGGTGAGAAATTCGGTGGAGCGTCCTATTGGACCAAACAGTTACAACGGGCAATCATCAAGCTCGAAGCGCGCCTGAAATTGATGAATGAGAGTGAATTGACGGATGAAATGGAACTCTCCACCACCCAAAAGCACCTCGAATCGACCCGCCGCGCGCTCGCTGACTTCACAGCACTCGTCAATTACTTACCCCAAAAAACATCGCGCATGACGCCGGCTGATTTTTACAGAATTCTCACCGATACTATGCTTAAACGCTTGAAAATTAGGCAGAATATCCTTGACTTCTATGAACATATCGCAGCTTACAAGCCCGTCAAATCTGACTATATCCGTCTGCTCGAAGAAGTGGAAAAAGATGCCCGCGCCCTCTCGGAAATCATCCGCATTGCCGAAGAAATGACGGCAATTGATAAACAGCGGAATCCCACTATTCAACGTTCACTTGCAGAGTACAGTGATAAATTACGCACGGCAACCATCGCCGGGAAGTATCAAATTCTCGAAAAATCGACCTATGGAGTCACGGTCACGTCGATTGAGCAAACGCGCGGAATTCCGTATAAAGTGACCATCCTCTGTGGACTGCTCGACGGTGAATTTCCACAAGTCTATACCCCGGAAACCTTTCTTGGGAAAGAACTTCCCGAAACGGAAGAACGCTTTATCAAAGCCGAACGTATGCTCTATTATCAGGCAATTACCAATAATACTCCCGCCCTCGAATCGGGCGAAAAGCGGCTCTATCTCACCTATCCGATGCACAATGACGGCCGCGAAACAGTGCGATCGCCTTTTGTGGATGCATTGCTGAAAGTATCCTCGCTGCAGGAAGATGCGAAAGTGTATAATTTGAAGGAATTACAGCGCGGAGCGGCGGCAGGAACATTGTCCGGTGACCAACTTCAGCAGTGGGACGACATCCAATGGCTCGATGCAATTGCCTCGAAAGAAGAAGCATTGCTCCTGCTTGCGCGGGATGCAGAAGCGCTGAACGATGAGGACAAAAGCGAACTCCGTATCGCGCAGACTGCAGAGTTCATTGCGGCAAGTGCATCACTTACCGAGGAAATTCTCTCGCATGGTTTGCAGAGTGCGGAGGAGAATCAACTTGCAATACCTGAACATCCATTCTCCATCACGGATTTAGAGACGTATGCTAAGTGTCCGTATCAGTATTATGCCAAGAAAATCCTTGGAATTGGTGACACAGGGAAGCAAGATGCGTGGCTTTCGCCGATTGAGAAAGGCACGCTGTTTCATGGTGTACTCTATAAATTTTACAAGCAATTACAAAAACCGCTCGGTCAGGACGAACCTGTTCGGCTCTCGGAATCTCATCGGGAAGAATACAAACAGCAATTGATTGAAATTGCCCATCAAGAACTCTCGCATCTCGAATACGACCATGCGTTTTTTGAACTCGAAAAGGAAGATTTGCTGGGCGTTGAGGGCGGAAAAAAGGGGAAAATAGAAGTATGGCTCGACACCGAACTCGCCAGAATCGAAAATGGGTGGAGTTTTGCGCCGATACTGTTTGAATATGCATTTGGTATGAAGTCGAAGCATGGCACGGAAGCAAAAGCGGTCGTCCTGAGTAATGGACTCACAATCCGTGGGAAAATCGACCGCCTTGAAATCTCGAATGATGAAGGCGGCACAAAATTCCTCATAGCTGACTACAAAACGGGTAAGCATCAGGGGAATAATGAGGTTAAGAAAGGAGAATCCTTCCAAATGCCGCTCTACATGGCAGCAGCGGAACATCTTCTCCTGGAAAAAGGCATTGAAGCCACGCCCGAAGGAGCGGTGTATTACTTACTCAACCCGGAATACGACCGTAAAAAAGGGGAGTATGATGCCCATCATTTTCAATTACTACCCAAGGATTCACCCATCGCACCGCCAAGTAAGTCAAAGAAATCACAACTCGTTGAGTCCTCTGACGAACGCGACGCAATCATCGCCGAGTCTGTGCATCAAGCGCTCGAAATAGCCCATAATATAGAAAACAAGCACTTTCCGGTTGAGCCGCTTACATCGAGCTGCGAGTATTGTTCGTATGGGGCATTGTGTAGGGTGAAGGAGTTGGGGGAGAGGGGAGCATGAGGGGTAGGTGTAAACCTAAATGCGCAGAAGGTTTGCTAGGTAGAGACGCGATGCATCGCGTCTCTACAATACCAATTGCCAAGAGTTTGTCGGACCTAGGATCATAAAAGACAAAAGGGACACATAGGTCAGAAGGGACACAAAGAACATTGAACATTATGGGGAGCAAGAATAGTTCATAACCTGATATATCATAGACCGAGATTCAATTGCCCAACCTCCCCCAAAAAACATCACCACTCCATCCCCCTCACATTTTCACAATCCTTCAGATAGTCAATGGTTTGCGTTAGTAGAAGCTGTTCGCCGGAAGATGAAACTCGTGTCTGTAGCACTTCCAGCTTTTTATACAGAGTGGCAAATTCTTTTGTCGTGCGATCGATATAGTTCATCATTGAAGGTAGCAGATGCAGCAGCCCATCGTTGGAGAGTACATCAAGATGGGAAAGGAGCATTGATGTTTGTTCGAGGGTAAGTTCATTACGATCCATTGCTTCAATATCACGGCGCAGCATGCGCGAGGTGAAGGGTTCGTCGGGGTGTTGGATGGTGAGCGTTTCAGGGCGTGGTCTTGCGCCGAACACCTCCCTGAGTTGTGTGCGCAATTCGTTTGTTTTTTCAGGAGTTATATTCAATAACGATTTCTCTTTTACAACGAGGATCTTTTCATTTTCAATGACTTGCTTGATTTGTTTGGTGAGGCGAATTGAATAGGGCAGTCTTTCAACAGAATAATAGGTTTCTTGTCTATATAAATGATCAAATCGCCAATACGCATAAAAATAACTCTCACCGTTTGTAAATCTAATTTTATAAAGACTGGCAAAAGGACCCAATGGTGCTTCAATTATTTGAAAAAGTGATGCCGCAATGCGCGTCTTTCGAAACCGAACATCTTCAAGAATGAATTCTCGACCGTCGAAATCAATCCTTCTCAGGCGAGAAACCATATATACGATACCGCCGAGCAAACACCCGCATGCTATAAAAAATACTACCTGATTTTCCACTACAGCCGGCGAAAAGAAGATAAAAGAGATAGTGAATGCGCACCACACTATGAATAGTAGTATTGAGTACACCCCAAAAATTGGATGTACAGTACCAACAAACAAATCTTTCATATCGAAAATCCGAAGAAATTGAGGATGTAAATAAGGCAAAACTAAGGAAATATGGAAGAGCAGGCAAATTCTGCATCAGGAAGAAAGAGTCGTCGACGCATAGTTAGTGTATTGAGATAGTATGAACGTATGCAAAAAAAACACCACAATGAATTAAGAAATCCCATCGGAATCATAGCGCATGGTTATACAATTGGGGCAGGTTTGAAAAAAATACCAACAATACTCATTAGAAACAATTACTTTTGCTCATCCAAATAGTCGTTCGACAATAATTAACTTCTCTAACCCGGCAGCCATGTCCCTATCACTTTACCAACAATTGCTTCGTGATGAGTACGCAAAATTGTCACCCATTCTCCGGGAAATTCATGGGCAACAACCGGAACTGAAAGCCCGAGGAGTCGTTCAAGTAGAGTATGGTAAAGGGTATCTTATCCGGTTTCTCAATAGGTGTTTTGCAATGCCACGTGAGGGTAGGAATGTTCGTACGAAATTACAGATTATTCGTACTGAAAATAGAGAAATATGGACTCGGGAATTCAATGATCAGATTTTCAGAACCGAACAATTCATCAAAAACGACTTGTTAATTGAGCAAATGGGGAAGATCGTGCTGGCATTCAGTTTGCATGAAATGGAATCGGGATTAGAGTTTAGACATGAATTTTCAGGTATCTTTAGCATGAAGCTGCCCAAAATAATGAGTGTCGCAACGACCGCCTTTATAGAAGCAGAAAACGACGGGTGGCGTATTCATGTCGAAACGAGAGCACCGGTCGTTGGATTACTCATAAAATATTATGGAACATTTACAGTAGAACTATGAAAATTGTAATTTACTATGCGTTGGTGCAGGCCATGTTAGGTGCGTTTGATACATTGTATTATCATGAATATAAATTACAATTACCCAAATCGCGACTTGCAAAATTGGAGTTAAAATTACATGCTTTGCGGGATTTCGCATATTCTTTAATTTTCATAACCTTTGCTTGGTTTGAGTGGCATGGTGTATTGGCTGCACTCTTTACAAGTTTGGTAGCGGGAGAAATATTCATCACGATTTGGGATTTTGTGGAAGAAGATCTCACCCGAAAGCTGCCGGTCGGTGAACGCGCGATGCACACCATCATGGCTATCGTTTATGGCGGACTATTGGCTAATTTACTACCTTTGATTTTTCAATGGTGGAGACAACCAACAGGAATTGTATCTTCGAATTATGGCATCTTCTCATGGGTGTTGACTCTATTTTCGATTGCTGTATTCGGCTCTGGAATTCGAGACTATACGGCAAGTTTAGCATTGCCATCATCCGGTCGAAAAAATTGATAGAAGGTATGTACACCGTATCAATCTCAACCATACAGCTTAATCGAAATACCTGGTGACGACCACATATTCAACACAAAAAAAAAAAACGCCGCATTCAAAACCTGAATGCGGCGTTTCGTATTGACCGGCAGGGAAGTGTTAGTAGCGCTTGCTTTTAATTAACACATTTGAATATTCCTGTAAATTTTCGAGGACTTTGCCGGTGCCGCGGGCGACTGCCGTGAGCGGGTCGTCAGCAATATGGACAGGAAGACTCGTTTCACGCTGAAGGCGTTCGTCGAGACCTTTGAGCAATGCGCCTCCACCGGTGAGCATGATACCACGATCAAAAATATCGGCGGAGAGTTCGGGCGGGGTACGCTCTAAGAGATTACGAACAGCTTCGACAATTACTCCAACGGACTCACTGAGCGCTTCGCGGATATCAGCCGAACCTACGGTAATCATTTGCGGGATACCGGTTAATAAATCACGTCCTTTTACTTCGATTTCGACTTCTTCGCGCATTGGATATGCCGAGCCAACTTCACATTTGATGGCTTCTGCCGTGCGCTCGCCGATTAATATATTATGATGACGCTTGAAGAACTGTACAACGGCGTTTGTCATTTCATCGCCGGCAATACGGATGGATTCATCACTGACAATTCCTGATAAAGCAATGACTGCGATTTCTGTCGTGCCGCCTCCAATATCAACAATCATATTACCAACCGCTTCGTGGACGTTGAGTCCGATACCGATAGCAGCAGCCATGGGTTCTGCGATGAGATAGACTTCTTTTGCGCCGGCGTGCTCTGCACTATCACGAACGGCGCGTTTCTCGACTTCCGTAATTCCTGATGGTACACAGATTACCACGCGGCGGGCGGGCTGCCAACTGAGCGAGACTTTACGGATAAAAGCTCGTAACATACCCTCGGCGATTTCAAAATCTGCGATAACTCCATCTTTGAGAGGTCTGATTGTGCGGATGTCACGGTGGGTCTTGCCAACCATCATTTGAGCTTCGTGTCCGATGGCAAGGATGTGCTTGTTGGTGCGGTCAAAAGCGACGACCGACGGCTCGTTGAGGACGATGCCCTTGCCTTTCATCCAAATAATTGTGTTTGCTGTTCCGAGGTCAATTGCTACGTCAGTAGAGAGTAGTCCAAAGCGCATATTGTTCGTATAATTGTCGTTTAGGAGAATATTATTTGAAATTACAGTACAAAAATCGGAAATATTGAACGAATAATCGCTGATTTTTCCATTTGCCCCTCAAGTGAAGCATTCCGTACGGAGAATTGTACCACACTTTTCGCGCCAATTTTTACAAAATTCACCGCTGCAGGTGTCGAGAAAGGAGGGAGTCTTTCCCAGCTTCTAGGAGAAAGGCCGTACAAGATGAGGTATATCAATGCTGCTTAGCTATCAAATGTCAAAGTGAACATACTTCTTATCTCAGTCTCTACAGCATATACCCGTACTGCGAGAACAAGCTGCCGAATGCTGTTTATTTTTCAGAAATACGCCGAAAGTTTGCAGGACTGAGTTTAAATGACAATGTTTGTACTACAAAAGACTGATTCTTCAGGTATTTCCATTCATAATATGTAAGAGGAGCAAAGCGTATGGCATCAAACATGTATTTAAAAATTGAATCGCCGAACATTGTCGGTGAGAGTACTGACTCCGAGCATGCAGGTCAGCTCGAAATTTTGTCTTATTCACACGGAGAAATGCATCATACAAGTTCGGCCGTAAGCACAGCCGGCGCTCGGACAACCGGGAAAGTATCCGTACAAGACTTTACGGTTCAGAAGTATCTTGATAAGTCGAGTCCTGTTCTGAACTTAGCCTGTTGTGAAGGTTCGCATTTCAAAACGGTGACCATTCAACTCTACCGTGCCACTCAGGATGCCAGCAAACCGGTGAAATACATGGAATATATTCTCACGGATGCCATTATAGCTTCATATAGTGTCAGCGGCAGTGGCGGTGACGTGCCGATAGAAAGCTTAGCCTTCAATTTCTCTTCCATCAAGTGGTCCTATATTCCTCAGAAAAAGGAAGCTCCGGGTGGTGCCGATGCAGCGATTGCTTCGGGGTGGAGTATGAAAGAAAATAAAAAGCTGTAAGCGTACTGTACTGTTCCAAAGCCACTGCTTCAATGGAGTGGCTTTTTTATTATTCGGATGGTGGTTGACTGGGTGTAACCACTATATATCGTATTTTTGCGGGATACGTTCTCTACTAACCAATTTTTACGAGCTGTTACGAATGAAACAATTCTCACTGTTATTTCTGGTGCTCATCGGTATCCATACGCAGTCAGCACACGGACAATCACTTTCACTCTTTGCGATTGATACGACTGCATATCCGACAATTAAAGCTAAATTTTACGCATTCGATGGAGCAGGGAAGCAAGTGCGTCCGAATGTGGGTGATATGATGCTAACGGAAAATGGTCAGCAAAGGACGATTACAAGTGTGAGTTGTCCGGCACCCGTGACGCCGAAGGCGATTTCATCGGTGCTCGTTATGGATGTGTCTGGTTCGATGGAAGAAGGAAGTGGGGGAGTACCAAACATTGATTTAGCTAAGAAAGCTGCTCAAGAGTGGGTGAATGGTTTGCCGCTGGGAGCAAGTGAAGCAGCGTTAACCAGTTTTGACGGAAGTAATTACCTGAATCAGGATTTTACCACTGACAGAACTAAACTTTTGAATGCAATTGGAGGTTTAGCTCCTAACGGAGGAACAAATTACGACGCAGCGATGATTGATCCTCAGGCGGGCGGTTTGATTGTTTCCAAACGTGGAAAGTATCAAAAGGTCATCGTCTTCCTCAGCGACGGGCTGCCTAATACAGAGCCCAAAACAGCGCAAATTATCAATGAAGCGAAACAGCAAAACTGTCTAATATTCTGTGTGACTCTTGGCCTGCCTGCTCCTCAATGTATGAAAGATATGGCACTACAAACAGGAGGGCAGTATTTTGAGAATGTAACGATGGTCAATGATATTGAAGATATTTACCGTAAAATATTAAAAAATGCGTTAGGAAGCTCACCTTGCATTATCGAATGGCAAAGCGGAGTTAACTGTATCAATAGCTTGATCAATGGGGAGATAAAGCTTCTTCAACCAAACTTGACTTCAAGTTTTAGCTATCAACCACCTACCTCCTCGGTTGCTGCATTGGAATTCTCACCCACTTTTGTCGCATTCAAGAAGGTATCTCCCGGTACGCAGAAAAGCGCTACTGTAACTGTTACGGCGCGTAACTCTGACTTTTTTGTTTCAAATATCACATGTTCTAATTCTGCCTTCGGTATTACTCCGGCAACGTTTAATTTACTTAAAGGACAAAGCATTACACTCATCATTACATTCAATTCTCCAGATAGTGGCTATGTGTTTGGAAATTTTACAGTTACAAATAGTATTTGCCCAACAGTATATAGCGCAAGCGGTGGCTACCTCGGCAAAAAACCAACTGTTAAAACCTTGAAACTTACGAAACCAAATGGCGGAGAAAGGTATGTGGTAGGAAGTGATTCAATTATAACTTGGGAAGGTATACCACCAACCGATAGCGTGCGGTTAGAATATTCCATCGATAACGGAGCACATTGGAAATTCCTTACCAATACAGCGAGCGGATTACAATATTCATGGAAAAATATACCAAAGCCGACAAGCAATGAGTGTAAAGTTCTGATAAAACAAAATACGAATAGTAGTGTGAACGAAAGTGCGGGGACGTTGCAGTTTACTCTCGAGGGTCATACGGAGGATGTCCAGTTTGTAGTATGGAGTCCGGATGGTTCAAAAGTAGCAACTGCCGGTGGAGATGATTCAGCAAGAATCTGGGATGCCGCAACTGGTTCATTGCTCTATACCTTAGATGGGGAATACTCATCCATTACTCATGTATCATGGAGTCCTGATGGTACAAAGATCGTAACCTCAAGCTATGTGACAAAAATTTGGAATGCAGCAACGGGCAGACTACTTTTCACAATAAACGAGATTTCGCGAGACGTCTCTTGGAGCCCAGACGGTTCAAAAATTGTTACTGCGAGTGACGTGAATAGTGCAACAATTTGGGATGTCATCACAGGTGTATCTTTACATACCATGGTCGGGCATACAGGACGTATCTCTCATGTATCATGGAGCCCAGATGGTTCAAAAATTGTAACCGTTAGCGGAGATACTACAACGAAAATCTGGAATGCAACATCAGGTACACTTATATGTACGTTGCCTGAAATTTCAGACGTTGTTAATACCTGCTGGAGTCCGGACGGTAAGAAATTAGTTACCACAGTTTTTTTTGTGAAATCCGGACCAGGTTCATGGACAGTAGATAATAAGCCCAAAATCTGGGATACAGATTCCGGAGTACAGCTTACTACTTTAGTCGGTCATGAGGATTGGGTCAGACACGTTGCATGGAGCCAGGATGGCTTAAAAGTAGCGACTGCAAGTGGAGATAATACAATTAAAATTTGGAATCCAGCAACCGGAGTCCTACTTCTCACACTACTTGGCCATTCTAATGAGGTGACTCATGTGTCATGGAGCCCGGATTGTTCAAAACTATTAACCGGAAGTAATGATAATACTGCCAGAATCTGGGATGCTCTATCAGGAAACCTTCTCTTTACGTTAGCTGGACATACAAATAGTGTTTGGTTTGGTTCATGGAGTCCGGACGGAGCAAGAGTAGCGACGGCAAGCGAGGATAACACAGCCAAAATCTGGTATGTAGATTCTGCTACTATAGAATTGCAGCAAGATGAATCTGATGCCCACTTCAGCATTGTCGCCCCAATGCCGACAAGCAAAAATGTAGATATGTTACAATGCCTCGTCGGAAACGTGAAAGATTCTCTTGTTACCGCGTTTATTTCCAATAATGGCATCTACCCGTTTCGTGTCGATTCAATACACATTACCGGCACTGATTCGTACCAATTTTCACTTGTTTCGGGTATACCTCCCTTTACCGTCGCCGCAGTCCCTCATGCCGTCGAATTCCGTTTCCGTCCTACTTCTGTTGGGATTAAAACTGCGGAACTCTTGATTTATACACAATCTGACACACTCACACAAACAATTGTAGGCGAAGGAATTGCACCAACGTTAGCAGTGGTCAATCAACTTTTAGACTTCGGAAAGGTATTCGTTGATTCCACAAAAGATACCCTTCAAGCTGTTACGATTAAGAACATCGGGAATGCTCCGTTAACTATTACTGCCACAAAGCACGCCGGACCAAATGATATTGATTTTACAACCCTCAAAGGTGGCGGAAATTTCATCCTCGATCCCGATAGCAGTGCCCGATTAGACCTTCGCTTCGCACCCAAAGATGCAGGCAGAACAAGTGGACGCTTGCTTTTTGAGTATAATGGAGTCGGAAGTCCGGCGACGGTCCAGTTGTTTGCTGAGGGGATTCGTCCCGATACCGCCCGCACGACCGTCGTCATCGAAGACATCACAGCACAGGCAGGAGAAAAAGTACATCTTACACTCAAGCTTAACAAACAATCCGGTATGCAAGCCATCGGCGCACCTACTGACTGGTTCGCTAGGATTCATTACAACAATTCCATTTTATTTAATAAGCTGACAAATAATGTATGTGTGTCGGGTTCGGATGATAGTTGTGTACTCGAGCTATCAGGCGTGTATAATCCTACAAGTGATGTATTAGCTTCCATACCGTGCGTAGTAACGCTTGGAAATACAGATAATTCCATCATGGTAATTGATACGTTTTATTGGAAAAACAACACGATTGCCACCGAAACACAAACCCAAAACGGGAACATCACCATCACCGGTATCTGTGATCAGGGCGGGGTGAGATTATTCATTCCCGTCAAGAATTCTACGTCTCTTTCTACACGCCCGAACCCTGCTCAGAATTCACTTCAAATTCAGTACAGTCTTCGCGAGCCGCTCACAGTGACACTCGAACTGCTTGATATTACAGGACAAATTGTACAAACTGTCGTAAATAATCAGTCCCAAGTCGCAGGACAGTATATACTTACGCACGATCTAAGTTCACTCGGCAATGGTGTGTACGCGATCCGTCTCAAAACAAACAAAGAAACGCTTTCCACGCGGGTGGATGTGGTGAAGTAAAGGGAGGTATGGTAAATATAGGGTAGGGCAGGAATGTCTAATTTTTCGTCCCGTCAGGTGCTACACCTGACGTCAAGTACTTGCCGAATAAATACTTGCTGGTAGAGCTATATGCAGGACGATTCATCGGTAGGTGTTGAAGTACAGTTGGAATCAACTGCCCTTACCGGAAAAATAATTGAACATTTAGGATACTGAATTACATCATTTCACATTCGATTCCATTCTCTAATCACCTCAACTAACCGTTGTAATCTAGCTTTCAAATCCATTACATTCAAAGAATCAGGATCAATAAACTCTCTAATCTCTGATGAATATAGAGTTTTGCTCGAATTATAAGTGAGTATGTTCCTTTTAGTAGAATTGCGAATATTGTCTTCGAGCTTGGTATTCTTATCATTCACGAATTGTACGTTTGTACCATGCCTCCCTAAAAGCCAATTTGTAACTACTTCGCCAGAAAGATAGTTCTCAATTTCTCTTCCCTCTGTTATCCAGCAATGATTGTCGCCAATCTCTTGATTAATCCGCTTTTTAGTATCATTCAGTTTCGGTGAAGTGATTTTACCATCTCGGTCAATGATAACAAAGGCATTCCGGTTAATTTTGAGCAATGGAATTACCTCTTTATTGAACGATTCACTATCAAATGAAAGATTCGCAAGCAATCGACCACCATAAAACATGATTGAATAGTGCAAACCCTCTTTAAGGTCAGGAGCAAGTATTTCCAACCACTTATTGATATAATTTCTATCACTTGGACCTTCCACCCATATCACACCATTACATTGCAACAAATCACTCGCCTTTATGCCAAGGTCATGGAGTATGTGCTTTGTTTCTTTACTCGATAGCACCGTCGTCGTTCTTGATCGTACTCCGTCATTTTCGACATGGATAATTTGAGCATTTTCATTTGCACCAAAAATGTCAATAACGATATTTGAATGGGTGGTAATGAAAAAATAAGCAGAGTGTTTCTTTGAATATTCGATGATGTAATTGTATAATCTTCTTTGTAAAGAAGGGTGGAGGTTGTTTTCGAGCTCTTCGAATGCAAAGACATAGGAGTCTTTGTTTTCTTTCTCCATAACAGGTCTTACAACTAAATTTAAAAGTACGAGTAATACTGTTTTTATTCCACTACCCATGTTTGAAAGTGCAATACCCTTTTTATTTGCATTCTCAAAAAAAATCTCCCAAAATCCACTATCATCTTCTTGAACTAAAATTCTGGTATATTCAATATCAGGATTGACTATTAAATTTAGCTCTTCTAATAGTTTGATTTCAATTAAGTTACGGCTGTTCAGGCTTGTTCGGTTGATTAGCCGTTGTATAGTGTTAGTAGCATTCTCCCCATTTGGACGAAGAAGAAAACCACTATGTTGGTTAGATTTTTCTGGTACAATATCTCGTTCAGCGGCAATTTTGCAGAATATTTTATTTGTAAAAGAATTTTGTATCGTAGAATTTACAGTATCGATTATTTGATTTGTATCTGGATATATATTATTGGTAGATTTTGATATATTACCCTTACCTCCTTTGAAGATATATTTGTATGTATTATTCGTAAAATCAATTCCAAAGTCTGTATAATCACCTTGTAGCATGTGATCTCGGCTGTTTACTGAGTTTAAAATTTTTAAGTATTCTTCTTCAGATATAAGATGAGTTACAATAACTTCAGGAGGAATACCATTGTCTCTGCCTGTATGCGCTATTGGACCGTTTCCAGCCTGCATGAAATCGACTAATTCGATAAGAGTACTCTTCCCAGAATTATTCTTCCCAATAATCACATTCAACGGCATAATCCGCTCAAATCCACCGCCTTCGTCATCGAAGCATTTATAGTTTTTGACTATGATTTTATCTTCTATTATCATAAAGTAGTTCCTTTCTTAATGGAGATGAAAATATTTTTGTTAAACACAAAAATACATCAATGTTTGGTATGTGATTCTAGTGTAAAAGGTTATCTTCTTGTACTATTGGGGTAACTAATGCGCCCTACTCAGCACGACCGGGGCGAATGCGATTCGCCCCTACGTTTGTTTCATTGAATTTAACTGATACTTTTACTTCACATCCCTCACTATCGCCCTCGCCACATTCTGCCCATCCAGCGCAGCAGACATAATCCCGCCTGCATATCCTGCGCCTTCACCGCAAGGATAGAACCTCTTTACCGTTGTGTGCTCGAATGTCTCACGGTCACGGGGGATTTTGATCGGCGAACTCGTTCGCGACTCCGTCGCTACGGCAATTGCTTCATTCGTGAGATAACCCTTCATCTTGATATTAAATTCTTCGAATGCCTTGCGAAGTAAAGCGGCTATACGTTTTGGTAGTATCGTGTGCAGGTCGGCGGAATATATACCCGGTATGTACGATGTCGCCGGAAGTGAAGACGACACTTTCCCGCGCACAAAATCCGTTAAACGCTGCGCAGGTGCTTGCTGCGAACCATTTCCCGCCTGAAACACGCGCTGTTCGACATGCTTCTGAAATTCCAAACCTGCAAATACACCGTGCTGCTTGAATTCCTCCAAATCACTCGGTTCGACCGCGACGACGACGCCTGAATTGGCAAACGGGGAATCACGGCGTGACATCGACATACCGTTGACCACGATTTCGCCGGCTGCCGTTGCGGCGGGAACAATTAACCCACCCGGACACATACAGAACGAAAACACCCCACGATTCTCGACCTGACACACGAGCTTGTAGCTCGCAGCCGGCAGGAATTCACTCCGCGGATTCTGATGATACTGCGCCTGATCGATCAGCGCCTGCGGATGCTCGACCCGTACGCCAAGCGCAAAAGGTTTTGTTTCGATAGCAATTCCTTTATGATGAAGGAGTTCGAAGATGTCTCTCGCCGAATGCCCGGTCGCAAGAATCACCGCATCAGCGAAATACTCTTTCGTATGATGCACCACCACGCCGCGCATCGTCGATTCATGAAGGATGACATCTGTAATATGGGAGTCAAAGTGTATTTCACCGCCGCGCTCCAGTATCGTTTGGCGGAGATTCTGCACGACAAGCGGGAGTTTATTCGAACCGATATGCGGATGCGCGTCGATGAGGATATCACTCTTAGCGCCGTGCTCAACAAGGATTCGCAGCACATTGTTGATATCACCACGCTTCGACGAACTCGTGTAAAGCTTTCCATCGGAATATGTACCAGCGCCACCCTCACCAAAACAGTAATTCGAGTGAGGATTAACAATCCCAAATTGCTGAATCGCGCGCAAATCCTTCCGCCGCGCACGCACATCCTTCCCACGGTCAAAGATAATCGGCTTGATGCCATGATTGAGGAGTTCGAGTGCTGCGAAATAGCCGGCAGGTCCTGCACCAACGATGATCACACTTCTCGCCGTCGGCAGGAGAGTGACATTGGGAATTAAAGGAGCAGGCGCAATCTCGGGAGGCGTTTCCGTGCCACGGTAAATATCAACCAGAAGAACGACTTTCGGTGATTTACTCCGCGCATCAATCGACCGCTTAAGGATTACAGCAGCCGAAATATCATCGACCGGAATACCAAGAAGCGATGCGGCTGACTGACGGATATGCGCATCGGTCTGTTCATGTGGGAGGAGCTTGATTTCGAGTTGGAGTGGCACGGGAATTTTGAGATTATGAGTTAAAACAGATATGAATTTAATACCAACGTGGTCATCTTAACGCTGTCATTCTGAAGGCCTAATTCTAAACTTTTAAAAAAGCAAGTAATGACACGCCAAGTACTTGTAAAAGAGGATTTCCGCTATACACAGCCGGAAGAATTCCTCCCACAGGGTTACACAGGGTATGCTCACAGGGTCACACACAGCAGTATTCCGTTGTGAACTCTGTGCAAAACTCTGTGAAACTCTGTGGGAAACTCTTTCTGTTACTAGTCCGGTCAGTAGCTACAACTGACCGTCAATACTTACCTATGAAACGTACTGCTTCGCAGAGGTATGAATGGGAGAAAGTAAACGATTCAATAGACACTATACAAATCTCACCACTATCAGAGTGCTTCACCAAATCAGACACTAGCACTATCTAACCTTCATACGTTTCAGCGGTATATGTTGACGGTCGGTTGTAGCAACCGACCGGACTGAAACACCACCACCACAAAATAAAAAGCGAACTGACCAGGCAGTTCGCTTTTTAAAGAAGTATCTTGTATGAATAGACTTACACACCAAATAAATTCGCTTTAAGATAATCGCGATTCATACGGGCGATATTGCGAACGCTGATTTCTTTCGGACAGGCGGCTTCGCAGTCGTAGGTATTCGAACACGAACCGAATCCTTCGGTGTCCATTTGATCGACCATTGCAATCACGCGGCGGTAGCGTTCGGGTTGACCTTGCGGTAAGTACCCGAGGTGGGCAACTTTAGCGGAGACAAACAAGCTCGCCGAACCATTCTTACAGGCAGCCACGCAGGCACCACATCCGATACATGCGGCGGTATCCATGGCAAGATCGGCATCGATTTTGGAGATAGGAATTGCATTGCCATCCGGTGCATTACCTGTCGAAGCGGAGATAAAGCCACCCTTTTGGATAATTCTATCGAATGAACTACGATCGACGACAAGATCTTTAATCACCGGGAAAGCACCTGCACGCCACGGTTCGATGGTAATTTCATCACCGTCATTGAATTTCCGCATGTGAAGCTGACAGGTCGTCGTGGCTTTTTCAGGTCCGTGGGGCACGCCATTAATCATTAAGCTGCATGCGCCGCAAATACCTTCACGACAGTCGTGGTCGAAGGCAACGGGTTCTTCGCCCTTCACGATTAATTTTTCATTGAGCACATCGAGCATTTCCAGAAAGGACATATCCGGGCTCACATCGTCGAGCATATAATCGACTACTTTGCCTTCTGTTCCCGCATTTTGCTGGCGCCAAATTTTAAGATTCAGTTTCATTATTTATAACTCCTTGTAGCTAAATGAACATTGTCAAAGGTCAATTCTTCTTTATGGCGGATGGGCTTTTTGCCGTAGCCATTGTATTCCCATACAGCAGCGTGGCAGAATTTATCGTCATTGCGGAGCGCTTCGCCGTCTTCGGTCTGATATTCTGAACGGAAATGACCACCGCACGACTCTTCGCGTTCTAACGCGTCATAACACATAAGTTCAGCAAATTCAAGGAAATCAGCCACTCTTCCCGCATGCTCAAGCGATTGATTAAGTTCCTCGCCGCTACCGGTCACACGAACATTTTTCCAGAATTCTTCACGAAGTTCGGGGATACGTTGCAATGCTTCTTTCAAGCTTTGTTCGGTCCGCGCCATACCGCATTTATCCCACATCAGCAGGCCGAGTTCGCGGTGGAAGGAATTCGTCGAGCGCTTGCCATTAATCGAGAGGAAGCGTTTGGTTTGATTGGTAACGTCTGCTTCAACCCGTTTAAATTCAGGATGATCGGTGGTTACTTTGTCAATTTTATTGCTTGCTAAATAATGTCCGAGTGTGTACGGAATCACGAAATAACCATCAGCAAGACCTTGCATCAGCGCGCTCGCACCAAGGCGATTAGCACCGTGATCGGAGAAATTCGCTTCACCCAACACATGGAGACCCGGAATCGTACTCATAAGGTTATAATCTACCCATAAGCCACCCATGGTATAGTGGGGAGCAGGGTAAATTCTCATCGGAGTTTTATACGGATTTTCACCGGTAATTCGCTCGTACATTTCAAAGAGATTGCCATAGCGTTCGGCGATGGTCGCTTCGCTGAGTCTCCTGATCGAATCGGCAAAGTCGAGATACACACCACGTCCTCCTGGTCCGACGCCGCGTTCATCATCACATGCTTCTTTCGCAGCACGGCTTGCGATATCACGCGGAGAAAGATTACCAAAGCTCGGGTATTTACGTTCGAGATAATAATCGCGGTCGCTTTCCGGAATATCCTGTGCTGCCCGCTTGTCGCCTCTATTTTTCGGCACCCAAATACGTCCGTCATTACGGAGTGACTCGGACATCAGAGTAAGCTTTGACTGATGATCGCCGCTCACCGGAATACACGTCGGGTGAATCTGCGTATAGCATGGATTTGCAAGGCCGGCACCTTTTTTGTGAGCGCGGTAAATCGAGGTCACATTACACGCCTTGGCATTGGTCGAGAGGTAAAACACATTCGAATATCCGCCGGTGGCTAAGATGACGGCATCGGCTGCAAAGGATTCGATTTTGCCGGTCACGAGGTCGCGGGTAACGATACCGCGCGCTTGACCATCAACAATCACCAAGTCGAGCATTTCCTTGCGGTTGTGCATGTTCACCGTGCCGGCACCAATCTGACGGGAGAGAGCAGAATACGCGCCAAGCAGCAATTGCTGACCCGTTTGACCCTTGGCATAAAATGTCCGCGACACCTGCGCGCCACCGAACGAACGATTCGCCAAGTATCCGCCATATTCACGGGCAAACGGCACGCCTTGCGCCACGCATTGATCGATAATATTCACGCTCACTTGCGCGAGTCGATAGACATTTGCTTCACGGGCGCGGAAGTCGCCGCCCTTGACCGTGTCATAGAACAAACGCCAGATGCTGTCACCGTCATTTTGATAATTTTTTGCTGCATTAATTCCACCTTGTGCGGCGATCGAGTGCGCGCGGCGAGGGGAGTCATGAAAGGTAAAGCATTCGACTTTGTAGCCAAGCTCGGCAAGAGATGCGGCTGCTGACGCTCCGGCAAGTCCGGTGCCAACGACAATGACCGTATATTTCCGTTTGTTGGCAGGATTGACAAGCTTCACTTCCGCACGATGCTTATCCCATTTGTCCGTTATCGCTCCTGATGGAATTTTAGAATCAAGATTCAACATTATTTCGCTCCTTCGATTAGTTTAAGTGCGCCGGCCATAATTGCCGCCGGAATGGAAAGATACCCCACGAGTAGAAGCACTGCGAGTCCGGCAGCTGCTTTCTTTATCATTGCATTGTATTTCGGATTGTTGATCCCAAGCGTCTGAAACGCGCTCGGAACGGCGTGACTGAGGTGCAGACACACAAAACTCATTGCAAGTACATAGCTTACGGTAATAAATGGATTCTGGAATCCATGAATAACCATTGTATAGACATCATGCACAACGCGTCCATCATGGAGCGTATATTCGCCATTGTAAAATTGCGGCTGTACCATGCCAAATGTATAGTGCAGAAGGTGATAGGTCACGAAGGTAAGAATGGTAAGTCCAGAAAAGAACATCGAACGCGAGGCAAGCGTCGATTGGATAGATTTTTTCTTTTCGTAGGTAATAGGTCGCGCCGAACGATTCTTATCGGCAAGGAAAATCGAGGAAATCACATGGAGAAGCAGCATGACAATTAATCCACCACGTAGTATCCACAATAAAGGTCCCAAATCCCGCAGTCCCTGTCCATACGCATTAATCTTCTCCGGCCCGGCAAACATCAGCAAATTTCCGGTTAAGTGGGCGATTAAAAATCCCACAATTGCCGCTCCGGAAACCGCCATCACTATTTTACTCAATATCGTAGAGCGTAAAAATTTCAGCATGAATTTTTCCCTGTTTATGAAACATTCGCATAATTTTTGAGTGCAAATTACGAAAACCTGCAAAGGTAATCAAACGTGAGACTCCATTTGTTTTCCCGTGGCTGCATTCCGGGCGTCGTTTGCGGGCACCCGTTGCCGTCCGGGCAATCTTTCGTAGAGACGCAAAATTTTGCGACTCTACGGGAATACCCGTCCGTGCGGTTGATAGAATCGCCCATCAACACATACAGCTGAAACGTACTGCACGATATCCACATTCGCCGTTTGAAACAGTGAAGCTATCGCATATTGATGAGATTTTGTAAATTGTAGGTGTATAGGAAGTAACCACATATCCGAAGTATGGATGAGGAGTACGTTCATAGGTAAGTATTGACGGTGGGTCGTAACAACCGACCGGACGGGAAATTGCGAAGATTAATAAGGAAAGTCATTATGTCCTCGAAAATTTCGGATTTTGTACATATACCGCCTGGCACACGGGCGACATTCATTGTATTTACACTGCTTATTGTTGCATTTATAGTGATCTTCATGATAGAACTTTCCGGGCCGGTTCGGTATAAAGATGAATGTACTGAACGTGTATTATTATTTTATTCAGAATTGAGTGGAAGAGTAGAGCGCGTAGATACGAATCCCCATAGAGGAGTATGGACGTTTGTTGCAAACCATCAATTAAATGAATTGTATGGCTTTAATACCGATGAATCTATCCAAGTTGCTACGTATGGTGATTCAGTTTATAAGCCGAGCCAATCAGATTATGGGTGGGTTATTAAAGATAGTGTGGAAAGAAGGTGGGTTAAGTTAATTAATCGATATGATTGCAACATTATTACTCCTGAAAGAATAGAGAAAATCTTGCAAACCAAAGACTACTTTAAGAGATAATTTCACGTGAAAGAATAGAGGAAATCTTGTATTTTCCAGTTCAGCAGTTAATTCAATAGCCCGTCAATACACATACCGCTGAAACGTACTGCACATCAGAGCTGAGTGTAAGCACCACCAAACAAACGTTCGACCTCTCTGAGGTCGTGAAATTTATGGTCTGCACATTTCTACAAATATTCGACCTCTCTGAGGTCGTGAATTCTATGGTCTGGACTATCTACAGATATTCGACCTTGCTGAGGTCGTAATATTATTTTTGAGCGGTTGTTACAAGTACCAAACGGATAATTGTTGCTCCATATGGCACCATGCTCCAACCCACCCCTTCACCACTTCGCCCGTTTCAGCCGCAGCGAATTACTAATCACACTCACCGAACTCATCGCCATCGCTGCCGCCGCAATCATCGGATTGAGATAACCAAGCGCCGCAAGCGGTATCCCGATACTATTAAAAATAAACGCCCAAAAGAGATTCTGACGAATCGTGCGCATCGTTTTTTGGGAGAGAAGTATCGCGCGGGCTACGTCGCGAATATCATTTTTCATGAGCGTGATGTCGGCCGTTTCAATAGCCGCATCCGAACCGCTCCGCATCGCAATTCCAACATCCGCTTGGGCGAGTGCAGGTGTATCATTGATACCGTCACCAATCATCGCGACTGATCGTCCGCCTGCCTGCAACTGCTGAATTTTCGATGCCTTATCGCCGGGCAAGACTTCTGCTATCACCGTCGTAATTCCCACCTGATGCGCAATTGCCTCCGCCGTCGCACGCTTATCGCCGGTGAGCATACTAGTTTCAATCCCAAGCGCGTGAAGCTGCGCAATTCCTTCGCGTGCAGTAGGGGAAATTGTGTCGCCAATTCCAAAGATTCCCTTAACCGTAGCATTCACCGCAACAAAGACAGGAGTGAGTCCACTTTGTGCATACGATTCAGCAACTTCAGAGAAACTGCCGAGAGTGACTGAACGTTCATTCATCGCAGAACTATTACCAATCACAATTTCATTCGTTCCGAACTTTCCCTGCACTCCCATGCCGGTGAGCGAGAGAAAACTCCCTTTCTCAAACGGCTGAGGTTGCTTGGCAATGTTCAAAAAATCAAAGACTTGCGGTGGTGCTGAATGTTCGGAATACTCAACTATTGCGCGGGCGAGTGGATGTTCGGACTTATTCTCTAATTCTGCGCAGTACGTCAGGAGTTCACTCACATCAGCACTCGGATCACATTTCCATTCCTGCACGTTGGGTTTGCCAAGGGTAATCGTTCCCGTTTTGTCGAAGACGACCGTTCGAATCTTCTCCGCGCGCTCAAGACTATCGGCATTTTTGATGAGAATTCCATGCGTGGCACCGATACCCGAACCCACGATAATCGCCGTTGGAGTGGCAAGTCCAAGCGCGCACGGACAGGCGATAATAAGCACGGCGATGGAGTGCATGAGAGCCGTTGGAAACTCAATACTCAAGCCAAAATAGGAGATTACAAACGTTAGAATTGCAATTGCAATTACTGTAGGAGCAAAGATATACGCAATTTTATCGGCGAGGAGTTGGATGGGAGGTTTTGACCCCTGCGCAGACTCCACAAGCGAGGCAATCCGCGCAAGAACAGTATGCGAGCCAACAGCAGTAGCCCGAAATTCTATACTTCCCGTCGTATTCAGCGTGCCGCCATAGACGTTGTCCTTCACACTTTTTTCGACCGGAATACTCTCGCCCGTGAGCATCGCTTCGTTCACCGCTGTCGCACCACTGACGATTTCTCCGTCGGTCGGAATAATTTCACCGGGACGAACGACGAGGATGTCGTTGATCTGAATCAATGCGGCCGGTGTTTCAGTTAAAACGCCATTCTTCATCACATTTGCTGTTGTGGGTTGCAGATTGAGCAAGTGACGAAGCGCTGATGTAGTTTTATTCTTCGCCCGCGCCTCGAGGAAACGTCCGAGTAAGATGAGAGCGATAATCGTACAAGTCGTGTCAAAGTAAATATGATCATGAATATGCGTAATACCAAGCACTGTAGGGAAAAACAACGCTACTGAACTATACAAATACGCCGCACCGGTCCCCACAGCAACAAGCGTGTTCATATCAGCAGTAAAATGGAGAAGTCCTTTCCAGGCAGCAATAAAAAAGCGCTTACCAGAGAACACGAGAAGAATAGAAGTAGCAATAAATAATACTAGATAGACCATCGATGAAGTTCGAATTGGCAAACTCATGAACCAATCGGTCATCGTCAGCATGCTCACCGCCATCACCGGTATGGCGAGAATGGCAGCAAGGCGGAGTTCTGTTTGGAGTTTTTTAAAATGAACATTTGTATGGTCTTCGGCGGCGGCAGGTGCGGATTGACCTACGGGAACATCTTTCGGAAGGATTAACGTATATCCTGCTGCATCAACCAATTCCGCGGCTTGTGCCAGGGTGATACGATCAGGATGAAAGGTGAGATTAACTTTTTCGGTCGCAAGATTCACAAGCGCAGAGTCAACGCCATCGGCTTTCAGCAGTACTTTCTCGACGCGGGCGACGCAGCTTGCACACGTCATGCCCTCGACCGGGAGGATAATTGTTTGAGGAGATGTGGACATAACAGTAATAAATTGTCAATATCAAACGAATAAAAGAGTTATAAGATTGGTATAATTATCAGAGCGTAGGGGCGAATTGCATTCGCCCAACATCTAGCACGACCAGGGCGAATGCGATTCGTCCCTACGACCATTTCATTTAAAAAGCAACGTGCTTTATTTCCATCACCACAAATTCACATTAAAATGTAATCCGCAATTCTCCGTTCGGCATGCCGCCGCTGTAGCAATTAATAGCGCGGTCTGCGCCATATTGCGCACTTCGATAAGTTCGGGCGTAAGCACATTGTGCCGGTATAAATACTCAATTTCATAGGACATTTCGATCAGGCGATGCTGCGCGAATTCTAGTTCTTGCGAATGCCGCACAATACCAACATTTTTCCACATCAAATCCTGTATATCCTGTTTGAAGAGATGCACCATCGGCGTGGTCAGCGCACCTTTTTGGGTAGAAAAATTCGATTCATGGAGAACAATTCCTGAAGTAACTTCCGGCAATTGAATCACATCCTGTGCCGCTGCTTTTGCGAACACAACTGCTTCGAGCAGGGAATTACTCGCAAGCCGATTCGCACCATGAACTCCCGTGCAGGCCACTTCTCCACAGGCATACAATCGCTTGATACTCGTTCGTGCGTGAAGGTCGGTGACAATTCCACCACATTGATAATGCGCTGCCGGCACGACGGGAATCATTTCTTTCGAAATATCAATTCCCCACCGCAAACATTCCTCAAAAATAGTAGGGAAGTGCGCTCGTAAGGTGTCTTCATCATGCGCAGTGCAATCTAAAAACATAGAAGTATCGCCGGTAAGTCGCATCTCACGAACAATAGCACGGGCGACGATATCGCGTGGGGCAAGTGAACCTAGAGGATGATACTCTTCCATAAACGTCGAACCGTCCCGCCGCTTAAGTTCACAGCCAAATCCTCTCACTGCTTCGCTAATAAGAAACGAATGCGCGTTCGGATGATAGAGCGATGTCGGGTGGAACTGCACAAATTCCATATTCTTCATCTCTGCACCTGCGCGTGCGGCGATTGCATAACCGTCACCGGTCGCAATCGATGGATTCGTCGTGTGCGCATAGACTTGACCGCATCCTCCCGTCGCAAGCATTGTCGCCTTGGCACTCACGGAAAGTAAACGGTGTTCGTGGGGGATAAATGCAGTAATTCCTGTGCATTCAACGCTAGATGTGAAGCTCAGGTCGAGAGCAATTGCATGTTCAATTGTCGTAATCAGTGGATGCAAGGACACGGCTTCGGTGAGTGCCCGTTCGATTTCCCGTCCGGTGAGATCTTTCGCATGTACGATTCGATGGCGGCTGTGTCCGCCTTCGCGACCTACTTCAAGTACTTCGTCATGCGTTTTGGAGAAATTCGTGCCTTGTTCGATAAGCCATGCAATCGCATCCGGTGCTTGATGAACGATACATTCGACCGCTGCTTTTTCGCAAAGTCCGGCGCCGGCTATCAACGTATCCTTAACATGTAAGTCAAAACTATCATTGTCGGTTACCACAGCAGCGATACCGCCTTGAGCGTAATTCGTATTCGACTCCCGCGTTTCATTCTTCGTGAGAATTACCACCTTCATTCCAAGACGCGCCGATTCAAGCGCGAAAGTGAGCCCGGCAATTCCACTGCCGATGACGACGATGTCCGTTTCAATCAGTTCTTTCATCGCATTTCATCCATTGTTAGTAATTCTTGTGCATTGAATTGCATCGTTTACCCGATGTTGATACGTTACTTTGGGTAATAGACATGCATTCTATGAATGAATCTGAAAACCTTAGTAGCACTCAATATCAACCTGAAGGAAAACCTGATTGTATAAAAGCAATCTTTCTCACAGGTTGCAAAGAAAACAATAAGGTAATAAGGTGTATTCTTCAGTTGACATATTTCTACTAAGGTTTACCGTTTGATCTATAATCCAAACGTGCCAAAGCAGAACTACGATGTTAATTAAACTCCATCATCCGCTCAATTGGAAGAAGTGCACGGGAACGTATATCTTCCGCTACATCAATGATATACTTCGCTTCCAATGTTGTTCCAATCGACCTCAACGCATCACGCGTATTTTCGAGGGTAATGCGTTTCATGTGCGGACATTGTATGCACGGCGTGACGAATGACTTCTCGGGGTAGAGTCCTTGCAGTGTCGCGCCGAGGTCGCATTCCGAACCCAATATAAACTCCGTCATCGGGCTTTCTCCGACATAGCGGATTATATCCGACGTACTGCCAACGATTCCCGGAGCATTCGCAAGTGCTTGCACGACAGCATCATCCGGCACTTCCCAATGCACGAGCACGGCGGCATTTGGATTCATTGCCTGCATGCCGGCGATACGGCCGGGCGTGAACTGTTCGTGTACTTCACATGCGCCTTCCCAGAGGATCATCTTCTTGCCGGTTTTCTCGGTAATCACACGTTGCAGATTCCGTCCCATGAATTTATCGGGAAGAAAGATAAGCGTGTCACTCTCGAATGATTCGGCAATTGCCAGCGCATTCCGTGAGGTGCAGCAGATATCACATTCGGCTTTCGTTTCGGCGTAGGTATTGACGTACGCAATCACCGGCACACCGGGATACTGCGCTTTGAGGGCAACAACATCTGCGCCCGTGATACTTGACGCAAGCGAACACCCCGCATCATGATTCGGCAGCAGAACTTTCTTATCGGGATTGAGAATAAAGGCCGTCTCTGCCATGAATTTCACGCCGCAGAAGATAATATAGTCTGCTTCCACATCCATTGCTGCACGGCTGAGCCCAAGCGAGTCACCGACGAAGTCGGCAATGCCACCATGTTCGGTCGTGATTTGGAGTTCGGCCGGCATGTAGTAATGCGACAGCACGACCGCATTATGCTGCTTCTTCAGCTCTCGAATCTCTTCGACAAGTCCAAGTAAATCCTGCGAAGTATATTCAACGGCGCATCCGGTCTGCATCGAAGAGTAACGGTTAAGTAAAACGGTATCGGTTTGTTCGGTAGTCATGAGTAATTCCATGGTAAATTTATCATCATTATTGTAAGGTAGTTAGACAACACTGTCATTCTGAAGCCCTAATTAAATACTTTTAAAAAAGCAAGTAATGACACAACAAGTACTTGCAAAAGAGAATATCAGCTATACGTAGCCGGAAGAATTCCTCCCACAGGGTTACACGGGGTATGCTCACAGAGTCACACACAGCAGTATTCCGATGTGAACTCTGTAAAAACTCTGTGAAACTCTGTGGGAAACTCTTTCTATCATTGTAAATGCAAGTCATATAAAAAGAACAGGTTGTAAAACTGTGATTGGTAACCCTTCTTAGGGTGAAGAATCAAAACATGCTGCACAATTATGCTAATACTTCTTCATCAAGTTTCGATTCTTCGGCCTATACGACTCCCTCAGAATGACAGACTTATAAACGGCTGCTCAAGCGAAGAGCAGTGAATGAACATTCACTCACTGCAACCATTCTCCAATAAATACACAATGCAATCAATTACAACTGACGAAAGCGTGCTTGAAAGAATCGTAAGTACTTTGGTTCGTAGATCATCTCAAGTCCGCGGATTTCATCACGACGTTCGAACACATCAAGCACCGATTCGGCAGTCACATCCATGTGCGCTTGCGTATAAACGCGGCGGGGGATTGTCAGGCGAACAAGTTCGAGTTTTGGGTAATGATGGTTGCCCGTTTTAGCATCACGACCGGCGGAGACGATGCCACGTTCCATTGAGCGAACCCCGGAATTCATATAGAGTTCGGCGGCAAGCGTTTGCGCAGGGAATTGATCTTGAGTTAAGTGTGGAAGGAAGGTCTTGGCATTAAGATACACCGCATGTCCACCGACAGGAAGCACAATCGGCACGCCCCAAGACGTCAGTAAATCACCCAAATATTCCACTTGACCGACGCGAGCGCGGATGTGATCGTCCTGCACCGCTTCTTCAATACCGCGAGCCATTGCTTCCATATCACGACCGGCGAGACCACCATAAGTGTGCATTCCTTCATAGACGACAACGAGGTTGCGGGCTTCTTCATAGATTGTTTCGTCATTGATAGCGAGGAATCCACCGATATTCACAAGTAAATCTTTCTTGCCACTCATCGTACAGCCATCGGTATAGCTGCAGAATTCTTTTAAAATGGCTGCAACGGGTATCGTCGCATACCCTTCTTCACGCTGCTGAATAAAGTAGGCATTCTCCACGGCGCGCGTCGCATCAAGCATGATTTTAATACCGTGCTTTTGGCAAAGAGCATGGACTTCGCGCATATTCTGCATCGAAATCGGTTGACCGCCTGCCATATTTACCGTGGCAGCGACGCTCACGTACGGAATCTTATCTGCGCCTACGCGAGCGATAAGATCATCGAGCTTTTGGATATCGACATTCCCTTTGAAAGGGTCGAGATTATCGGGGTCATGCGCCTCATTAACGATGATATCGACGAAGGTTCCGCCGGCGAGTTCCTGGTGGAGGCGAGTGGTAGTGAAGTACATATTCCCCGGCACATAATCGCCCGGCTTGATGCAGATGCGGGAGAGGAGATGTTCGGCACCACGCCCTTGGTGTGTAGGGATAATATGCTTATATCCATAATACTTCTGAATATTTGCTTCGAGATTGTAGAAGTTCTGCGAACCGGAATACGATTCGTCTCCCATCATCATTCCCGCCCATTGATAATCGCTCATTGCGCTTGTGCCGCTGTCGGTGAGGAGGTCGATATAGACGTCTTCTGAGTGGAGGAGGAAGGTATTGTATCCGGCATCTTGCATCGCTTTTGTGCGCTGCTCTTGCGTGGTCATTTTCAGGCGTTCAACCATTTTAATTTTGTATGGTTCAGCCCAACTGCGGCGTTCGGGTCGTGCGTGTGTCATAGTCCTGTCCTTTGTAATAGAATGTAATATTAATCACATACACTAATTCTGCATGTGATACGAGCTGTCAATATCTTAATGTTGCAATGAGTCCAATACTAGCGCAAGTCTGCCGGTGAGCTTCTTGCGGTTATATTTCTCGATAATATCCTTCGATGCTCCTGTGAGTTCATTGCGAAGAAATGTACCGAAGACATCCTCGATTGCCATTTCTATTTCACCGACATTATCCGGCATGCAGCATGTGCCGCTTGCCTCGGTAATAATATCCCGCATTGTACCTTCGGGCACGCATCCGAGAATTTTTTTCCCGGTGCCGATGTATTCAAATATTTTCCCGGGAGTGCTTTCATCGTCCTGCATCATGAGCCACAACACATCGGAGTCGAGGAGAAACTCGACGCAGTCACGATGACTTAAATAGCCATGAACCACCACCGAATCTTCTAGTCCAAGCCGGGAAATAATCGCAAGATGTTCCTCCCGAAACGCTCCTAAAAAATGTGCTTCGATCTTCCCGCGAAGCGATTGACGGTGCTTGAAAAATTGATGTAATGCCTGTAAAAAATACTCCGGTGTACGATTTTCATAAAATAACCCGGCATATGTTATACGCATCACTCCATCATGACGTGGGGCAGCAGGGATCTCCATATCCTCCGGGTCGTATCCTTGCGGTATGGTCATCACTTTTCTCGATGTCAGAAATTGATACCGCCCAAGGAGCTTTTGCCGGATGTTGTCGGAAGCGGTTATGATTATGTTTGCTGCATGTAAGACTTTGGTTTCTAAGTGAATATGTAGCTTTTTGTGGAAGATGGTCGAGAATGTCTTAAACGGGTAATCGACCCACAAATCGCGATAATCCACGACGAGCGGTATGTTGAAGCGTTTCTTGAGTTCGATGCCGATCAGCAGTGCCGTCTGTGGGGGAGCAGTAGCAAAAATAACATCAAATTTTTCTTTGGTAAGGAGTTCGCTCGCAGCCCGAACTGCCGCTCTTTTCCACCCGATTTTGCTATCGGGAATAAAGAAGAAATCGCTGATTTTGCTTAGGAATTTGCGGAATTTTTCTTTGGGAAGGGCAATGATGCCTTTATTTTTGACAAGGGAATTGACATCTCTGGAAGTGGTGCGGATGACTCTGATTCGCGGACTGATTTCCTTGAGTAGTGTTTCGTCCTTGGCGTAGTAGCCGGTCTCGCCAACGGTGATGACCGTCGGGTGCCAACCGAATAAGTGGAGATATTTTACGAATTTAAGCGTACGCTGTACACCGCTTAGTCCAAGTGGAGGGAAGTAATATGCGATGACAAGTACTTTTTTCATGACACATTCAAGAGAATTGAAGTGCAAATTACGGAATTTTGGTGGAATTGGCGTTGGGCGGCGCGTGTTCAGCGTACATGAGAGGAGCCGCAGGACACAGCTTATGCTGTGGAGGCATTTCAGCGTGAGAACTTTCTATGCTCAAGCTACAGAGCACGTTCGATAAAGAACGGAAACAACGATTGAAAAATACGCCCGATACGGTGAACAGACATGCTACGGAATCGATGTCCTCATCGGCACGAAGCACGAATTATTACTTGATAATTATCTGTCTTGCGGTCTTAACTTCACCATCGACAACGAGTTGGAGTATGTATGTGCCACTGGGAATCGTGAGCTTGCTCATATCAATTCTCTCAACATACTTGCCGTATTTCCGGGTTTCGTTGGAGAGGAGAGCCGCCACGATCGAACCGTTAACATCGTACATTGCAAGGTTGACGACGGATTCCCTGCGCAGCTTGAAGGACACATAGACATTGTCATCGCTAGGGTTAGGATAATTTTCGAGCTGCAGCGATTCTACCGGAGAATCGTTCGTGGAAACCGATGTCGTAATATAATCACTATGCCGTCGAATGTCCGTCCAGATACTCAGTGCGCCGAGGTGGAGGCGAGTCCAGATTGGTCGAATGATGCCGTCATGCACGGTAATTCCAGTATAATCACCAAAAAACACATCGGGATTCGGAACGAATGGACTCTGACTGACTTTCCGATTGACCCATGTCGTGCCTCCATCGATCGAGATGGCGAGATACACTTCCGTTGCCAGGCCGGTTGAATTCCGACGATCATAAAACAGGCAATAAAGATACCCGGTCGTTTGGTCAATTGCCATACTGGTAAAGAATTGATGCGTTCCGGTTTGATCATCATTAACGCGTATCGGGGATGACCAAGTCGTGCCACCATCGGCGGATTTGATGATCCACACATCGGTGTTGTTGGGGCCATTCCGCTGGTCTGACCAATTGATGTAGATTGTTCCACGGTAAGGGCTTTTGCTCAGATCACAGACAGTAAAGGGGAGTCCGTTGGCGCGGGGAATTCCCGGAATATCATAGTACCACCCACCCGGAAACGGGTCAATGATATGTTCACGAGGGAGCCAAGTCTCGCCCTGATCGAGTGATTTAGTAAATGTCAGCCCGAGTGGTCCTGCCCAGCTGACATAGAGTTCACCATTGGGTCCGCACGCAGGCGTCGCACCTTCGACGGTGTTGTCGTTGTCGAGGCAATCACCGGCGACAGCGTTAATTCGTCTGGCCGGTGACCAGGTAGAGCCGCCATCGGTGGACTTGGAGAAGAGGATAGTGCTGCTGTCGGATGGAGCTTTGGAACCATATTTATCGAATTGTGTCCAGGTAAGGTAGATGGTGTTGGTGGTGCGGTCGATGGCACAACTCTCTTTATCCTGTGCTTTTGCGCCGCTGAGACCGGTAAAGGTACCATCATTCCAGGCATCACCACGATCCGATGTTTTTTGACAGACGATGCGGTCGATCCATTTCCCGCTAGCAGGGTTGGAAAGATGAAAAAAGTAAAAGCTCCCTGAAGTATCGACGGCGATAACGGGGTCTCCCCACACACCTAGACTCGACGATAATCTATTGGATGACCATGTACGTCCCGTGTCGGTACTTACATGATAATTATCGATATTCGAGCCGGCAATGAGTACATTCGGGTGCTTTGGGTCGATGCAGATGGAGGGTTCGTGAGGGAAATCCAGATTACTGATCATGATATTCTGCGCTGATGCGACGATTCCCGTGACAAGGAAAAATGCAAGGAGTACTAAATTTTTCATAGAATGAGGTCGGAGGATGATGGAGTTCGGCTAATCATACAGTGTAGTTGTTCAACGAAACTACGGATATTCCAAACAATGAGCAAGCATTGGTACTTTCTTCAAGAAGAGAAAGGCGAGATTCATCTTTAAAAAGTGTCGGTGTAATGACTGATGTACTACAAAAAGCAGCCGATTCTTGGTAGAATCGGCTGCTTTGGGAAGAGAGTATGAATGCAATAGATTATGGCATTCCTACACCAATAACATACCATTTGTCTGTGCCATTGCTGACAAGATTTATCCACACAAAATTTCCTCCAAGAGCTGTTTCTGTATCGACGGTACCATTAGGAACACCGGCTCCGACGAATACATCCGAGCCGGAGGTCAACGCCTTAGCATGTCCATTGAGTATTTCGGCAGAACAGGCAAGATTGATTTTGCGACCAGGAAGCACGGATGATGCCAGAGGAAGAGTAAATACCACGGTAGAAGTTAGGTCATTAACAATGAAAAGATCCCCGGAAGCATCTGATGCTGTAATGGTATAATCGGCGGATTTTGTCATAAACGTCGGTGCGGCTGTCGTCGCCGGCGACCATGTACCGTCCCCGCGTAGATATGAACTAGCATTTGCAGTACCAGTTGCACTGATTTTAGCAACCGTTACGCTGCTATTTGCAATCGTCGGATTGGGGTAAGTACCGGTCAAGTCACCACCGGCAGTAGCACCGTCAACAATCACCGAACTCCATTGAAGTGCGCCACTTCCATTCGTGCTGAGTACCTGTAGATTCGATCCGTCGGCATCGGGGAGTGTCCAAGTCACGTCAGCTGCGATGGAGTTTGGTGCTTTAAAGCCGACGAAGTTTGTTCCATTAGGGAAAGCACCTGCAGTATTGTATTTTTCATAGAATCGGAGCGAGCGTGTCGTATCATCATTATTGGCAAGCCAGAGATTAGTATTGCCAAAGACGGCGGTGTTGTGTGTTGAAACAGCCATAGAATTCGTGCCGTTGAAATTGGCTAAGTATCCAAAGCTTGACTGTCCTGCAAGAGTGAGTCCGCGTCCGCCCGGAATAGCGGCATACGCACCGCTAGCCGTATTGAGGATACCACCGGCAACGACCGCACCGAGCGAACTTGCCGTGTCTTGTTGACCCGAACCGACGAAGGCGTAGGGAGCGGAAGCGGAGTTTTGATAGCCGCTGACGATGCCTGAATAGACACCGCTTGCCCTATTATCCTGACCACCAATGATGACAGCATTGACAGCAGTAGCGTTATTATTATTACCACCGGCAACGACCGTTCCAGTATTAGTTGCATGATTATTCATCCCTCCACCGACGGTAGCGCCGGTATTGGTTGCGCTGTTGAAATTCCCGCCGCCGATAGTAGCATAGGCGGCACTTGCCGTATTGATATCGCCGCCGCCGATAAAGCTTTGAGCTCCGGAAGCATCATTGAAATTACCACCGACGACGACAGCATAACTATTGCTTGCAGTGTTATTCGCGCCGCCGGCGATGACGGCTTGAGGTCCGCTGGCGACTTGCGTATTTTGTTGCCGTGTTGACTGCCAATCGACAGCATTTGCGCCACGTTTATTCCCGCCGGAAGCACTGTTATCGGCGATGTTTGCCGTGAGTGCGCCGGTACCTTTGGGAGTAAGCGCAACATCGACATTCGTTGCGGGATTGGTAGCTAAGAATTGAACGACGGGGATTGTAGCATTTGGAGCTGAGGTCGAGACAGATTCGGTGAAGTTGACGAGTCCGCCGATGCTGTCATTAGCCGCAACCCATGCCGAACCATTCCATTTTAAGATTTGACCATTGGTTGCGCTTTTTTGAGCAATCGTCGGATTGGGGTAAGTACCGGTCAAGTCACCACCGGCAGTAGCACCGTCAACAATCACCGAACTCCATTGAAGTGCGCCACTTCCATTCGTGCTGAGTACCTGTAGATTCGATCCGTCGGCATCGGGGAGTGTCCAAGTCACGTCAGCTGCGATGGAGTTTGGTGCTTTAAAGCCGACGAAGTTTGTTCCATTAGGGAAAGCACCTGCAGTATTGTATTTTTCATAGAATCGGAGCGAGCGTGTCGTATCATCATTATTGGCAAGCCAGAGATTAGTATTGCCAAAGACGGCGGTGTTGTGTGTTGAAACAGCCATAGAATTCGTGCCGTTGAAATTGGCTAAGTATCCAAAGCTTGACTGTCCTGCAAGAGTGAGTCCGCGTCCGCCCGGAATAGCGGCATACGCACCGCTAGCCGTATTGAGGATACCACCGGCAACGACCGCACCGAGCGAACTTGCCGTGTCTTGTTGACCCGAACCGACGAAGGCGTAGGGAGCGGAAGCGGAGTTTTGATAGCCGCTGACGATGCCTGAATAGACACCGCTTGCCCTATTATCCTGACCACCAATGATGACAGCATTGACAGCAGTAGCGTTATTATTATTACCACCGGCAACGACCGTTCCAGTATTAGTTGCATGATTATTCATCCCTCCACCGACGGTAGCGCCGGTATTGGTTGCGCTGTTGAAATTCCCGCCGCCGATAGTAGCATAGGCGGCACTTGCCGTATTGATATCGCCGCCGCCGATAAAGCTTTGAGCTCCGGAAGCATCATTGAAATTACCACCGACGACGACAGCATAACTATTGCTTGCAGTGTTATTCGCGCCGCCGGCGATGACGGCTTGAGGTCCGCTGGCGACTTGCGTATTTTGTTGCCGTGTTGACTGCCAATCGACAGCATTTGCGCCACGTTTATTCCCGCCGGAAGCACTGTTATCGGCGATGTTTGCCGTGAGTGCGCCGGTACCTTTGGGAGTAAGCGCAACATCGACATTCGTTGCGGGATTGGTAGCTAAGAATTGAACGACGGGGATTGTAGCATTTGGAGCTGAGGTCGAGACAGATTCGGTGAAGTTGACGAGTCCGCCGACATTGTCATTAGCGGGGACCCATGCAGAACCATTCCATTGAAGGATTTGACCGGTGGTAGCACCTTTTTGAGCAATTGTTGGATTAGGGTATGTACCCGACAGGTCTCCTCCTGCAGTTCCAAGTGCACTTTGAGTACTCCAATACAATGCGCCTGACCCATCTGATGTCAGCGTTTGTCCGGCACCTCCAGCGGTATTTGGGAGTGTGAGTATAATGTCGGCGGCCAGGGCATCGGGAGCTTTGAGAGCGACATTTTTTGCCGTTGTTCCAGGATATGTGCCTGATGCATTGAGGTTGTTGCTGAAGAGTTTCAGGGCTCTTGTTGTTCCGTCATTGGATGCGAGCCACAAATCAGTATTTCCAAACACAGCGACATTAGGTGTATTGATCGTCATTGAGCGTGTACCGTTATTAGCGAGGTATCCTATGGATCTATCTGCATCAGTGTTGAGTATCAGAGCGTTTCCTCCTAATACTACAGTATAGTCACCGGAGGCAGAATTGTCCCGCCCTCCGACAATAGCGCTATACGAACCTGAGCTGTAATTCGAGAATCCTCCTACAATGGAAGAATAGGTAGAACCAACAGTATTTTCTTTCCCGGAGCCGATAAATGAATACGTACCGTTTGCGTTGACTGTATTGGTATTTCCACCGGAAATTGTACCACTTAAGGCCTGTACTTTATTCGTAAATCCACCACCGACCGTTGCATATTGTCCAGAAACGTTGTTCGACCGACCGGCTGTAATCGTATTATAATAATTTGCTCCCGTTGCAGTATTAAAATCACCACCGCCGATGAAATTAGGAAGAGTAAATGAATTGGCAAGTGTTTTTTCGCTTTTAAGGGATGCCTGTAAGGCAAGAGAGAGTTTGTCCTTGGTAATACTACCGTCTGCGATTTTTGATGTAGTAATTGCTCCGTCAGTGACTGTCTCGGCAATCAGAGAGTAGGGAACAGAGGTAAGTGGAACTCTCGCTATTTCTGCCTTGCCATCATAACTGATACCGACAAAATACTGTTTGTCGAACACAAGCGAAGCTGGAAGTGGTGCCTTCATACCAAGTGAGAGATTAAATAAACCATTGTGAATAGGTACTGTATATTCTTCTACATAGAGAGCTGAACCAGTCATGAGCCGATCGTAGATTCGGAGCGTGATAGTATGGATACCATCAGGAATCGGCCTCGACGTACTGTCGGTCAGAATACCTTGTACACTGAACTGACGTGGTACCTGTGACCAAAGCCCCATTGAGAAAGCAGTGCTCCCGAGAAGTAGGCAGGCAAAAACGAAAAAGGTATATTTTTTCATAAAACCTCATATATAAAAATTAAAAAATACAGTTGATTAGAATCTACGGATAATGCATAAATGACGATTTCTAAGAAATAACCGCGAATGGCAGGTATGATTACAAATATAGTATAAATAGTTCAATGTGTAATTGCTGTAACGTCTAATTAAAATGCCCTGTTCACTCATTGAACAGGGCATATGCTGCGGTGAAGTCTCTCTTATTGCTGGCAGACTCTCATAATAAATCCCACATACACGAAGGCAGGAATATTATCAGCTTGATTGGTTCCAACCCCGGTCGAATTGTCCGTATTACCGCTAACGGAAGTAATCGTCACGGAAGTGCTGCTCAAGCTGCCGGAAACACCGTGTCCGTGACCGTTATCGGTGATATTGACCGTGGAGGTGGATGATAAGGTATTGGTGGTACCATCTGTAGTAACGTCATTACCTGCGTCAAGTGTCGCAGATGCAGTTATGCCGGTAGTCGAATTATCCGTACTACCGGTAATGTTTCCATTATCAACACTACCGGTTGCAGTGAGTGTTGAAATAGCGTGCGAGTGATCATCGACAGTGTGAGAGTGAGTATCCTGGCCTCCCAAAATACCCACACTAACGGAACTCGTCGTTCCCCGAGGGAATCGATCATTAAGATTTGGAGTACCGTTGGTTCCGTCGCAGAGAGCCCAACCGGTGGGTACATTATTGATATCGCCCTGCCACATTATTATACCACCACAAGGAATACTAGGAGGAGCCCAGGAGAGATTCCCTGCTCCGTCGGTCGTGAGTTGGTCTCCGGCGGCACCGTCAGCAGGCGGGAGAGTATAAGTCACGCTTGTAGTAACGACATCGGGAGCTTTGAAGCCCACGAAATTTGTAGCACCCGGAAATGCACCGGGTGTATTATTCTGAGCAAAAAAGCGCAGTGATCGGGGAGTATTATCATTGCTGGCAAGCCAGAGATCGGTATTGCCGAGGACGGCGGTACCATTATCGGCAACTACCATATCGTTCGTACCATTCGTATTGTTGTGATATCCGACGCTACCGATACCTGAGAGCGTGAGTCCGCGTCCGCCAACAATTGTAGAATAATCTCCGCTTGCTGTGTTGATAATACCGCCGCTGACGGTGGAGCGCTCACCGCTTGCGACGTTAAAAAATCCACCGCTAACGGTTGACTGCACGCCACTTGCAACGTTTTGCTCGCCGCCGCTGACTGTCGTATAAAGATTGCTTGATGTATTTCCGCTACCGCCGCCGATGGTTGCATTTTGTCCGCTTGCCACTTGCGTTGCATTGGAGCGGGTGGTCTGCCAATCGATGGCATTTGCTCCGCGTTTATTACCGCCGGCAGATGTGTTATCGGCTACATGTCCGGTAAGCGCGCCTATTCCTTTGGGAGTAAGGGCTACATCGACATCTGTAGATGCGTTGGTAGCAAGGAGCTGGACGACCGGCACACCGTTATTCGGTGCTGCAGTGTTGGCTGACTCGGTAAAGTGTGTCAGACCGCCGGATGCTGTCGCCCAGCTAAGTGCGCCACTTCCGTTAGTTTTGAGGAATTGACCATCAGCTCCGTCAGCATCGGGGAGCGTCCAAGTAACGTCAGCCGGGATAGAATTCGGCGCTTTGAATCCAACAAAGTTGGTAGTGCCGGGGAAGCCATTTGGTACGTTATTTTGCTCATACATACGGAGTGAACGTGTCGTATTATCGTTATTTGTCAGCCAGAAATCGACGTTATTAAACACAGCGACATTAGACTGGGAAATAGCCATCGGGCGTACGTTGAAGTTCGAACTGTCGAGATTGGCATTATACCCGAAGGAACGTTGTCCAAGCTGGAGAGCGGTGCCGCCCGGAATTGCCGAGTACGAACCTGCCGTATTAGTAGTACCGCCGCTTATGGTACTCATAAATCCGCTTGCCGTATTGGAAGTACCGCCACCGACAGTACTCCCTGTATTGCTGGCTGTATTAGCTTGTCCGCCGCCGACGGTACTGTTTGTCGCTGATGCACGATTACTTTCACCACCACTGATGACCGAGCGATTACCGGATGCTACTTGGAGTGCGTTTGAACGCAGCATTTGCCAATCGACAGATTGTAGTCCGCGTTTATTACCGCCGGTCGTTGCCATATCAGGTATTTGAGCAAGAAGAGCGCCGGTACCTTTGGGTGTGAGTGCGACATCGACGTTAGTAGATACACTGCTTGCCAAAAACTGCACGACCGGTACGCCTTCGCTATTGGGAGGAGTGGTATTTTCAGATTCGACGAAATGCTGCAATCCACCGGCTGTTGCCCAGCTTAAAGCACCATTGCCGTCTGTTTTGAGGAATTGACCATCTGTGCCGTCAGCATCGGGGAGAGTCCACGTCACGCTGGTTGCGATGGTATTTGGTGCTTTAAATCCTACATATTGTGTTCCGTTCGGGAAAGCACCGATAGCATCATAGAGTCCGTAGAATCGCAATGTCCGTGGCGCGCCGTCATTATTCGTGAGCCAGAAATCGACATTATTCCAGACGGCAGTATTAGGGGCATCGATGGTAATATCGCGGACTGCGCCGGATGAATTACCGTTGAAGCCGAACGAACGTGCTGCATTGGTGGTCAGGGTCATCATACGTCCGCCGGGGATTGTTGAGAATTCACCGAACGCATAATTCTGTTCGCCACCACTGACCGTTGAATTATCGCCGTTCGCACGGTTACCGCTACCACCGCTTACCGTAGATGTAAGTCCAAGGGTTGTATTCGTGAGTCCACCGCCTATAACCGAATAATCACCTGATGCAGTATTGCCACGACCGCCTCCGATAGAGGCATACTGGCTGTTCGTCGTATTATCTGCGCCGCCAAGAATACCGGAATAATTACCACTTGCAGTATTACCGAAATAATTAAAACCACCTTGTCCATCATCTTCGATCGCACCACCACCGGCAATGACAGCACCTGTTCCATCTACAATGTGCTCGGTACCACCACCGATAAAACCATAGTCTGAATTTATGGTGTTAAAATCACCGCCACCGATTACACTACCGATGATACCGCCTTCATGACCATTAATTTCATTATCGCCACCACCGAGGATTGACGAAATCTGTGCGTCAAAGGAGATACTATTGCCACCTCCGCCGACAATAGAATTGAAAGCTCCCCGAACATCATTATTCGTACCGCCTCCAATGAAATTTAAAATATCTTCTGCATTATTTTGCTGACCACCTGATACGACTGAAGCAATACCGGAGACACTATTGAGTTGCCCACCGGTCAGTACGGAATAAAGTCCGCTTGCTACCTGATCGCTTGACGAGCGGAACGTCTGCAGGTCAATCGCTTCGTCGCCTCGTGGGTCTCCGTCGATAGAACGTTGAATACTACCGTTCGTATTTAACAACAGACGAGTGATAGAACCACCCTCACCATCACCGGCACGAAGATCAAGATAAGCATCGTTGTTTGGTCCAAGATAGTTCGTACCTTCGATAATGCCGGCATTACCTGTTAGCAACCAACCGCCGCCGCCGCCGCCTCTGCCTTCGCCCATTAGATCCTGGTATGGTCCGCCATTTTCTGAAACTCTAAATCTGCCGGTCACTTCATCAAAATAAATACGACCTTGATTAAGAGGAGATACTGCAGGCTCACTTTGACCTATGCTTCTCATAGTAAGTACACCCGTCATGTCTATCATTGTCAATGGGTTGGAATTACCGAATCCTACTTTACCAATACCGCCCGAACCATTGGCTTTATCGACAAACACGGTGGCGATATTGGAGTTGAATGCTATGGTTAAAGAATTCGGAGAAGCAGATGTCAGTTTTGATCCGGCAGATGGTCCGCTACCAATGACAATTGCATTGGTTGCACTGTTGGTGATAGCAAGATTATTACCAAGTACAATTCCGCCGGAAGCACCGACACTGTTGTTTGCACCACCTAAGACTGCTGCATTCTCACCGCTTACAGAATTACTCACGCCACCGTTTATAAAGGCATTGTCGCCAGAAATTGTGTTGTTTTTTCCACCCGGAATCGATGAGAATTCTCCCGATACAGTATTATTGTATCCACCACCGATGAAGGAATAGAGACCGCTGACTGAATTTGACCAACCGCCAACGACCGAAGAATAGTTGCCGGATGCGGTATTGACACGACCACCGCTGACATGCGCATACTGCGCCGATGCGGTGTTTAATAGTCCGCCACCGATGCTTGCATATTGAGAACCTGTCGCGATGGTATTATCATACCCGCCGGCTATGAGACCGGCAGTTGAATTTGAATTAATGGAATTACTGTATCCGCCCCCTATGGCGCTATATTGCGCAGCAGATGAATTATTACTGCCTCCGGCAAGAGCAGAATGAGCACCTTGTGCGGCATTCGATTGTCCGCCGCCGAGGGCAGAGTAATTCCCGGATGCTGTATTGGTGTGCCCTCCCATAATAGCAGAATACCCTCCGGATGCAGTATTTTGTAAACCTGCACCAATCGTCGAATAACTCCCTGAGGCAATATTATTATTACCGCCACCGACAAAAGCAGGTGGGGTAAAAGTATTGCCAAGTGTTTTCTCGCCAAGCTTGAGACTCAGGGCAAGATCAGGTGATAGTTTATCGGAAGTAATGGTACCGTCGGCAATCTTCGATCCGGTAATTGCGCCGTCGGCTACGGTCTCGGCTATCAACGCGTAGGGCACAGAAGAAAGCGGAATACGGGGCATTTCCTGTTTACCGTCGTATGATATTCCAAGATAATATTGCTTGTCGAATCCCAAAGATTTTGGCAATGGTTTAATTGCTCCAAGGGTGAGATTAAACAATCCCTCAAATACCTGGGTCGTAAATTCTTCGAAATATAGAGAATTACCGCCGGTCTGCCTATCATAGATACGAATACTAATCCTATGTACACCATCCATCACCGGTCGACTGAGACTATCGGAAAGAACGCCCTGCACCGTCAGAGTTCGCGGTATCTGGGCAGTGAGCGGTGGGGTAAAAGCCGCTACACCAATCGCCGTCGTCAAAGTTAGAAAGAGTTTTTTCATGTAATTGTTCCTTATGAAATTAATAGTGGATAGAATATAGTAAAGTAGTAGTAATGCGTGTAGTAATACGCGATAGTAGTAGTTACATGAGTGCCCCACAGCATGAATTTGAATGTGCTGCCTCATAGTAAGCACAAATATACACTTTTATTGCAATTAATGATAAAATAAGATATTGTTAAATAAAAAGTTAGAAAAAAAAGGAGGTTGCCTGTCAGTGCTTGTCCTATATCCGACCAATCTCCATAAAATCCACCACTGTCGTGCCAAATATACGTGTAGAGAATACTGATACATTCTCCGGCAGTATCAAGACTTCCGAGATGTCATGCTCGGCAACTACGATTCCATCCTCATGAAGCACATTGCGTTCAATGAGGATACGCAGAAGAGAATTAAGGAGTTTTTTGTGATAGGGCGGGTCTGTAAATACCACAGAATAGAGATGAGTATCGTCGAGTTCACGGACAAAGAGAACACTATCGACGGTATGCACTCGATAGTCGTCAGCCGTAAGGTGCAATGACTTTGCCGTCGTATCAATGTGTCCGGCAGTTGTGCGATTAATTTCGACGAAGTCACAGAAGGCTGCACCACGACTGAGGGCCTCGAAGCCGAGTGCACCGGTACCGGCGCACAGGTCAAGAACCCGTGCGCCGTCCCATTCTATCGATCCCGCCAAGATATTAAAAATTGTTTCTCGTGCCTGATCGGTCGTCGGACGCACGCCGGCCGGCACAGATTTCGTGATTATTCGATGTTTGAATTTTCCGGAAATAATACGCATGTATATGAAATTACCTGTAAAATCAATTACTTCGGAAATCTAAACGGTAAGTCTGCTGCGATAAATGTCATTATCGCCATCGTTGCAGCGCAATCACTTAATTCTTCGGGTAAGAGCTTATCCATGGTATCTGCATTGGTATGATGATACCAGAAGTACTTGGATGCATCGACAATCAGTTCCATTCCGGGGACTCCTTTTTCCAAAATAGGTCCAATATCGGCGCCACCGTCACCATCGACTATTTTGGTCGCTCCGAGCGGTGTCAGCAACGATGAAATTGCTACCGCTAATGCTTTCGTGCTGTCGCTACCCTTGACTTCGAAACCCTCGGGTCTGAAATTTCCGGCATCGCTTTCGATAGCAAGTACATGATTATTCATCGTTTCTGCGCGGTTGAGAGCATACTGTGCCCCGCCTTTCACGCCATTTTCTTCATTTGTCCAGAAGACAAGGCGCATCGTGCGCTTCGGCTTGAGTCCGAGCTTTTTAATCAGGCGGAGAGCTTCCCAGCCGGTAAAGCATCCGCCGCCATCATCCATGGCGCCCTGACCTACATCCCAGGAGTCGATATGCCCGCCGAAGACGACTATTTCGTCCGGCTTTTCACTGCCTTTAATCTCAGCGATGACATTCCGGGAGGGGGCATCGGGTAAGGTATTGGCTTCCATCGTAAGGGTCACGACAATTTTTTGACCGCGATTCTGCATGCGCTGCAGCATCTCGGCATCTTCCAACGTAATAGCAGCATGAGGAATACGCTTCATTGAGTCGTTGTAATGCAGCATACCGGTGTGAGGAGTGTAGAGGGATACCGGCCCGACAGAACGTACAAGCGAGGCAACAGCTCCATAGCGCGAGGCCTCGTTACATCCGTTGACGCGGTATTGGACGGTGGCGCCGTAGGTCGTAAATGGCACATTAAACAGTACAATCTTTCCTTTTGCCTGAGACGCGTGCGCTTTGAGGTCATCAAAACTGCGTACGACGAGGACTTCAGCGGTAATACCTTCGGGAGGAGTAGCGATACTTCCGCCTAAGCCGAGCATTGCCAGATTCTTAGAACGTGGACTCACGAGCGTAGCCGATTCTTTTCCTCGTACCCAATGCGGCACCATCACTTTTTCGGTACTCACATCAAAGCCGTCTTTTTCCAGCTGCACGACGAGCCAGTCAAGAGCTTTTTCCAGACTTTCGCTACCGCTGAGACGATGCCCGTAGGTATCGCACATTTCGGCGAGGCGATTGTAACAGGTACTGTCATTTTTGGAGGCCTGTATGATTCTCTCGGCAATGGACTTGTATTTATCGACAACCGGTTGATATTTTTTGACTAACGGAGCCAGCGTCTGCGCTTTGGTATCGACAAGGAGCGGGTCTTTCGCGGGAAACTGAGCAAAACAGAGGGGAGCAGCTAGTACAAAAAAGGCACACAATAAAGATGCTCTCATAGAAATTCCTTTATGAATAAAAGTAAGTACAATCCTGTATGTATCACATCATAGCTTTTGGGTTGATGAATCTGCATGCGTACCACGACGATACAACGACGGCTACCCATCAGCCGAAGAGTAGCCGTTGAACGGAGATTCTTCATCCGGGAAAGCGAGTGCGATCAATCGCTGTTTCCGACATCAATAGCTCGCTTGCCGCCGGCCATACGAACGATTTCATCATCGTAATAATCGGCGATGATAGCAACAGAATGAATCGTCGTAACTAATTCATTCATATCGACATTAGCACCGGCAATCGAATGAGAGAATATAATCGTATCGTCAAAAAGCAATCCAAATGCCCCGAAGTGGAGCTCGGCATTTTTCCGCAGGAGGAACCGCATCAGGTCATTGGTGATTTTTGCACCGATGACGACATTGGAAATGCACTCAATACAGGTATCGGTCTCATTGAACGGGCGGATAATAATCATCACCTGCGTCGAGCCGCGGGCAATGGTAAACGTACAATTTTCGAAGGTCAGATAATCAGGGAATGCTGTGTCAAGAATGACAGTCACCTTTTCGAGCGTATCATTAATCAGATTGACAGGGGTTTCCATTATGGTAATCCTTTAGTAAGTATTTAGTATAAATCAAGATAGTGGATTAAAAATTATTCGTTGTCTGCTGATGGAGGAGGTAATTTACCCATACTTGCCTTGAGTCTGAGTAATTCATCATCGACACCGGCACTCGTTGAAAGCATTTTGAATTCGTCCTCAAGGCGCGTATTTCCGCCGCCGAGCTGCTCAAATGCTTCTGCTTCACCTTCTAATTTCTCTATCTTGCCTTCAAATTTGTCGAACTTACTAAACGCATCCGACCCAATACCACTGAAGGATTGGGCGATTTGCTTCTGTGCTTTTGCTGCCTGCGAACGGGCGATAAGGGTGCTTTGCCGGCTGCGGGCTTCTTCCAATTTATTTTTCAACTGATCGAGCTGAGAACGCATTTTATCGGAAGTAGCTTTTGCCGATTGATAAATGGGCTCTAAATCCTGAACATTTCTTTCGACGACTGCTTTCTTTTGCAGGGCTGCTTTCGCGAGGTCTTCACGATTCGCATTAAGTGCCTGCATAGCTTTCTGCTGCCAATCTGCTGACTCTGCTTTCGCCTTGGTGAGCTTACGTTCAAGCGTTTTTTCATTGGCAATTGCACTCGCTACGGCAAGCGTGGTTCTATTGACGGATTCTTCCATTTCAATCACCATTTGCTTGAGCATTTTTTCAGGGTCTTCAGCCTTGTCTAGGGTGTCATTGACATTTGCTTTAAAAATGTCGGATATTCGACCAAAAATTCCCATGGGAGTCCTCTTCTTGATTATAGTACAAGTAATCACAAAATTCGCGGCAATTTAGCATTTCGCTGAGTTTTCTCAAAATATATATACGATAAATTTTTTTCTGAACCCCTGTTGTTACCTCTCCAATGAGTAATTTTGCGATTATTTAGAATTTCTACTCTCAATTGAACCATGCAATTTACTTCTGAGTCTATAGAAACAGTCGTTGAAATGTTTTCGTCCTTGCCCTCAATCGGACGGAAAACAGCGCAACGTCTGACGTATCATCTGCTTAAACAACCGGGAGAATTTGTCGATAAGTTTTCTAATTCTCTCGTACATATGAAAAAAAACGTTCGTTTCTGTTCGGTGTGTTTTAATTTTACCGAAAAGAACCCCTGCCCGATATGCTCGTCGCCAAAGCGGAACCGAACAATCATCTGTGTCGTCGAGGAGCCCAACGATGTGCTTGCCGTCGAAAAGACGAGCGAGTTCACCGGAATGTATCATGTGCTCCATGGCGCTATGAACCCACTCGAGGGAATTGGTCCGAATGATCTCAAGATACGGGAGCTCGTCGCCCGAATTACCGATGAGGTCGAAGAAGTGATTCTCGCGCTAGATCCAAATGTCGAAGGAGAGGTCACGACACAGTATTTGTCGAAATTATTAAAGCCACTTGGCGTAAAAGTAAGTCGTATTGCACGCGGTGTACCGATCGGAAGTGATTTGGAGTTTGCCGATGAAGCGACGCTTTCTCGGGCAATGGAAGGTAGAATTCAATTGTAAATTATGCCGCAGACAAAAAAAGAATGGTTTGATGATTGGTTCGAAAGCCCTTGGTATCTCAAGCTTTATAGTCATCGTACGGATGAAGAAGCTACCAAAGCCATTGAGCTTTTTCGTTCAAAAACGCAGCTTCCTCCTTCGAGTAGGGTTCTTGACCTCTGCTGTGGTACCGGACGTCATGCCCGATCATTGGCTGAATGTGGTTACCGGGTGACCGGTATCGATTATTCACAGTATTTTATCGCGAAGGCAACGCGCGAAAACACCCTCGATACCCTTGAATTTATCCATTGCGATATGCGGGATACGTATCCTCATCCTCCGTATGATGCCGTCGTGAATTTCTTTACAAGTTTCGGGTATTTCGAAGATGATGCTGAGAATCTGCTCGTGCTTAAGCAGGTACACGCCGCATTGCGAACAGACGGGTGGCTGCTGCTCGACTATCTCAATGAAGCCAAAGTTCGGGCTCATCTAGTACCACGAAGCGTGAAATCGTTAGACGGTGCGGTCATTACCGAGGAGCGTCGTATCGAAGGTGTCTATGTGATAAAAAATATCACCATCGAGTATGAAGGTAATACACAGCACTTTGAGGAGCGGGTCAAACTCTATACTTTGCATGACTTTACCGCACTTTGTGCTGCTTCGTCACTCGAGATTCAGGAGTATTTTGGTTCTTATACCGCCGAGAAGTATGACCCCACTTCATCACCGCGCCTGATCATTCTTGCCAGAAAGAAATAACATGCTACCGACCATGACATTCCCAATGAAATACCTCATTCAGTGTTTAATGAGTATAGCTGTCTGCACTATTACCGGGTGTACTATTTTTTCGACTCGTGACCCTGAGGATCCCACGTCGGCACGTTCGTCCTTTATCCCTCCGACATCTGCTCAACTGGTGATTGGTAATCTGAAAAATGCCATTCTCGAAAAAAACACCGAGAACTACATACAATGCCTATCCGATACGACCAAAGGCGCTACTACTCCCTTCGTCTTCGAGCCGAGCTTAAGTGTTAGTGCATTATACCCGAGTTTGTTTTTACAATGGAATGTCGGTAAAGAGCGCCAGGCATTCCAGTCATTAATGAATACCTCTGCTTCCGATGCCACGCCGGCACTGCTATTTATCAACGATCGCTACGATGTGACTACTCCGGATTCTACGGTGTTTCAGGCTGAGTATGTGCTGACGGTGCCTCATCGCGTGCAGACCATACCTACGCAGGTCCGTGGGTATATCCGGCTCACGGTGGCACCGCAGACAAGCGGACTTTGGAGCATTGTTCGATGGGCCGATTCGAGCCCGACGCAGAGTGATACGGTGAATTCTACATGGTCGCTCTTTAAAGCTCAATTTAGTAACTAATGATATCTATAGTATGAAAATATTTGTGTTCCTCCTTACACTCATTCTCCTCCCATCAGCACTGTTGGCACAGTCTAAAACGACCGCTCGCTCAGAGAATCGACTTGAAGATATGTCAGCTTTCGGTTGCAAAACGAGACTCCCCAACAACATCAATTCCTATCGACCGACGATCCAACCGGTGCTCACCCCTGACGGCCGCAGACTCTATTTTGACCGTAAGTATCATCCGTTTAATATAGGTTCTACCCGTGATTGTGATGATATCTGGTATTCTGACCGCCAGGCAGACGGCACATGGAGTGAGCCGGTCAACATCGGTGCACCATTGAACACCCGTGGATGTGATGTGCTGTTTTCCATCTCTCCCGACGGTAAATCAGCCCTCGTCGGCGGAGTCTATGCCGATACGCCTGACGGTGAGAAAGTACCCGGATTTTCGGTAACGACATGGAACGGGAGCGCATGGACTAAGCCGGTACCCATTGTAATTCCTAATTTTTATAATACATCGGGATATTTTTATGCAAGTCTTAGCTCGGACAACGCCGTTTTACTCTTTGCACTTGCCCGAAAAGATGTCCTTGGTGAATTAGATCTGTATTTCTCGCTTAAAGATGCGGCAGGGAAATGGACGGAACCTGTGTCATTGGGACCGACGGTAAATTCAATAGGAATGGAAGTGTCTCCATTCCTTGCACTTGATGGTAAGACACTGTATTTCTCGTCCTCGCGCAAAGGCGGATACGGAGCGAGTGATTTATATGTGACCCGGCGGCTTGACGATACGTGGTTGTCATGGTCAAAGCCTCAAAACCTTGGACCTTCCATTAATACGTTTGCCGATGAGTTATCGATATCAATAAATGCTGCCGGAGATACTGCCTGTATCGTATCTGCTGACTCGATTAATCAGCTTGAAGGGATCTATTTTGTCTGCCTGCCAAAGGATGTCCGGCCGCAGACGGTGAATTTAGAACAGTACATTAAAGAGAACAACCGTGATACTCCGGAGACGTATCAGCTTTATTTCGAGACCGGTGAAAGTAGAATCACGGACAGCATGCGGACGTTAATTACACAAATAGCAACAAAGATTTCCGGCAGAAAGAATATCATCGTCACCGGTTATACGGACGATACCGGGTCTGATCACCTGAATATGACGCTTTCAAAAAAACGTGCTCAGTCTGTTGCGAAGCTCCTGCACGCAAGCGGAATCCGTGCCAAGCAAATACAATGGGATGGCGAGAAGAGTATTCGCGGCAGGGAAGTCAACTCGGGAGAACGATGGAAATTCAGACGAGTGGATATCTCTGTACCATAGTACATCAGCTGTGCTGCCGTATGGTGAACCGGATACACATAATTCACCTTTATTCGTTGATTTATAAATTCGTTGTATAATTTCTACCATACTATTTGCTCATTAGATTTTATTTTGTTAGTTTGCAACTGAAGTACATACTTTCTACATTTTTTTTACTTTTTTATAGGAATTATTATGAAACACATCCTTACACGAGTTGTTTTGATGGGTATAAGCGCCTTCTGCTTTCTCTCTATCGGTTGCGATAAGCTCAACAGTCTGACAGAGATTAATGTACCGATTACCGTGACATTCAATCCTACGGTGACTAATGCTGTCATGCCTCATGCTGCTACTCCGGAGTGCACGGATTTAACGTCAAATTCGAAGTTTAATGACAACAAAGACAAAGTAAAATCAGCATCAATTTCAGAGCTCACGTTCCAAGTGATGACGTACGAAGGCACACCTGCTTCATCGGTAGCCAAGTACGATAATATTACCTATAAGCTCAAATTTGATCCTTCTTATGGCGATAACACCGAGTATTTGTTGGGTTCATTCTCCAATGTCAGCGTTGCTACCTTGATGAGTGCTCCACAGTCTATTTCTGTGACCGATGCGGCATTGAATGCAGCAGTGAATCAAATTAAAAGCCGTCCGAAATTCTGTGTATATGCGACATATACTCTCAATGGTACCACCGGTACCATCAAATCCATGACCAGTGAAATGAAGCTCACGTTCCAATTGAAAGTAGATGGCGCGAGCGCAATCTAATCAAATATATCCTACTAAAAAGAGCCGTCTTTGAATCAAAGACGGCTCTTTTTGTATGTATCTGTTGGTATTTCGTCCGGAGATTATATTCGGGTAAACTCAATTGCAGAATCAAATTCGGAATGGAGCTGATCATGCAGCGAGCCAGACTCGTCATCGAAATGCAGTGAGGTCAGATGCTCAACAAGGGGAGTGGGTAAGTAGAGTGGGGACATCGTATCGACTTCGCCTGACCAATGCTTGAATCCAAGCTCAGCTGCGAATAATTCCGAGAGCGCGACAAGTGCAGTCAATGGCTGCTCAATTTGCTGCTGAAGGTAATATGCGCTTTCCTGCATCGGTTTACCGTCATTAAAATGAGCAAGGGTCTCTTTTTCGGTTAATTCTGCACTGTGATGGTAATACAACGACTCTAGTAATTGCGCCGGGAGCTGCCATTTCTCAGCGAACCAAGCACCGATATCGCAATGAGTACAGCCCAATACATGATGTTCCGCCTCCGTGAATGACACTCCATTCTTATCTATAACACGTTGAATTTCCACAAATTCCTTCGTGAGATACTGCGCTTCGATAAGTATTCCGATATCATGCATCAGGCCGGCGACAAATGCTTCGCCCGCAACGCGATAGCCGAGCTTTCTTGCTAAAAAACGGGAAGTCGAGCCGCAAAAGACCGAGTACCGCCAAAAGGTCGTAATATCGAGAATACTGCTTTGCGTATTGGCGAAAATTCCCTGGAGGATGAGACTGATGATAATTTCTTTGATGGTACTGAGTCCGAGGAGTACAAGTGCGAGCTCGACCGTAGAGATTTTTCGGGAAAAGCCATAAAAAGGGGAGTTTGCCACAGCAAGAACTCTCGCAGTTAACGCTGCATCGCGTTCGATTAATTTTGCCAAAATTACACCATTGACATCCGAATTTTCCATCGTTTGTAATACTGCAGAGGCAATAGCCGGCATGGTGGGAATCTGTCGGAGTGATTCTAATTTATCTTGTATCTGAGGATTAAGCATCAGCGAACGCTTTCATTTTGAGTCGTAAATGATGGACTACCTGCCCGTGTATCTGGCACACTCTACTTTCAGTGACATTGAGAACCTGTCCGATTTCTTTAAATGTCAGCTCTTCAAAGTAATACATCATCATAACGAGGCGCTTGCGCTCGGGCAGCTTTAGCAGATACGCCGAGATAAATTGAGTCTGTTCTTCATCAGCCAAATTTTGGAGAACATTATTCCATTCCGGGTCAGCGATTTCGTGGATGATGTCATGTTCTTCTTCTTCTGCACGTGCATTTCTATTGTTTTGCATCGAAAGTGACGACAAGGCCGCCGCCGCTGCCGCGAGGTATGATTCGTACTCTTCCTGCGTAACATTCAGCTTCTGCCGAATCTCTTCCGAGGAGACTTCTCTTCCTTCTGTACTCCGCAATCTATCGGCAACTTCAAGATAATCATGTACTTTTTTGCGTGCCGTACGACTGAGCCAATCGAGTCTGCGCATCTCATCGAGGATCGTGCCTCGTATGCGAGGAAGAGCAAACGTATCGAATTTAAGGCCTCGCTCAGGCTCGAATCGGTCAAATGCATCATAGAGTCCGATAATTCCAATATGAAGAAAATCATTTTCATCCAGGATAGAATGACCGGGTAACGACATTCCGCTTAAAGCATACTGCACAAGCCACAGGTAATGCAGAGTAAGCTTGTGCCGTACAGCAGTACTGCGCGTACGAAAGTACTCCTGCCATAGCTCGTTGAGTTCTTGTTCGGGAAGCTGTTGTTGTGATCGATACAGCATGATTCTAACAATTTATAGTTCTTAGAGTTTTATTGGATCCTGCATCGAACCGGGCAGCATATTCGGGGTAGGTGCAGTATCTTCCGACTTTTCAGCATTTTTTTGAGCGATCATCTGCTCGTATTCCTGTTGCTTTATTGAGCCGAGAATCGAAAATACGACGATAATAATCACTGCTCCGGCGACGGAGACGGCAATAAAGACAAGGAATGATTTAAACAATGCATCAATGATCGCGGTATTTCGGAGATAAAAAAGAATAAAAGAAATAGAAGCAGCGAGCATGGCTACCTGAAAGAGAGATTTTATCGGATAGTCACTGTAATACTTCTCGTTTTTTTCTTTCTTTTTATCTTTTGTTGAATTTTTCTTAGCCATAAGTGTCTCTTTATCAGTATGATGTCGCGATGACCGGCTTTACTGCATCCAGGGTATCCTTGATTTGGGAAGCCATTGCTTCCAATGCCTGTGCTGCAGGCGACATCGGAGAATAATCGCAGAGAACATGTTGATGTATAATTGACGAGCGAACTTCACGATCGTAGGGAATGAACCCCATAGACGTATATTCCGAATCTAGAAAATGAGTTGTTGCTCGATTAAGTTTCGTTGTTGTATCATCTGCATCTTCGAGGTCAATTACATTATTAATAATCAGATATATTTGGCTTAGCGGAACACGAGCCCGAATAATTTTGATCAGACCGTACGCATCAATGACAGCGCCGGGTTCATCAGTAAGGACGACAAAGATAATTGTTGAAATTGAGCAGCATTCAATAATCTCACTGCTTACTCCGGAATTACAATCAAAAATAATACATTCGGCCTTAATTTCGGAAATAATAGTCTGTAACGACGATTTGAACTGCTCAGTCGAGAGCTGGAGTTCGGAAGAAGGACTACCAGCCACAAGCTTCAAGTGCGGTCGTTGCTGAACGGTAATTCTTTGTAAATCAATACGGTTGACGACGATATCCTGCCAATAATACACTGGATCTATACCGAATAATTTATCGACAGCGGGGGAGGTATGATGGGCATCACACAGTAGAATCTCTACTCCTCGATTCGAGAGGAGGGAAGCAATGTTTGCTGCAATAATACTTTTTCCGACTCCGCTTTTTCCACTGCAAAAAGTGATTATATACGGGGATAACGGCACCATGGTATTCAAATGTATATGTCTTGAGTTCGAATCTTCACTTTTATTCCACAATAATCGTACCTATTCTCTATTAGAGCAATCTTGATAACTGTAATTTACTATCCACTACGAGACATGAGTCGAACAATCCGTACCTCTCTAAACGCCGACCGCCCTTTGGAATTGACTTCCAAAGGGCGGCTGCGATTTGCTATCACCCGAAGGTGATTATTTTACGATCTGTACCAAGCGGGTAGTTGTTTCGCTGCCTACTTTGAGTACTAATTGATACATGCCACTGCTGAGGCCGTTGCTGTTGATTGTTGCTACGTGAGCTCCTGCTGCACGGTTGCCGTTATCGACACTTTGTACCAAGCGACCCATCATGTCATATAAGTTCAGCGCTACATCGCCACCAATGGTCATGCTGTAGTTGACTGTGCTTTCATTGTTGATTGGGCTTGGTGTTGCATTACCTAAGCTCAGTGTTGTTGATTCTCCGCCGATGACTACTTCTACTTCGTAGGAATAGCCTGTTTTGCCGTCACGATCTACATTCTTCAAGCGATAGGTATAGGTCGCGCCGCTTTCGACGTTTTCATCTTTGATGCCGTAGTTGAGGATGCTTGTGCTGGTTCCGGCTGCCGGAACGGTCGCTACATTTGCAAATTCACTACCTGCTTGCTTGCGTTCTACTTCGAACCAACCGCTGTTGCTTTCGCTCGCGGTGCTCCAGAATACATTCACGCTCTTTCCGGCTGCTTTGGCATCAAAGTCTGCTAATTCTACCGGAACAACGGTACCGTCATTGACATCAAAGAAGTCTAATGTTCCGCGGAGAACGCGTTCGATACCATTGCTTTGTGTCGTTTTGCCATAATGGCGCCAGTCAACTCCCAAGTGAACGATGTTCGTTCCTGCGCCTGTTACCGTAATACCCATTGCTGAGTCGGCTACATTTGCATCTTTGGTTGTGTATTTGAAGGCCGGACGGGCCAAGCCTTGCGTAAAGCCATCGACATAAGCGCTCATAAGGGCAGGTAATGGTAATGGATCACTAAAGGTGCCATTGACAAAGCCTGTGCCTTTGATGTTTTCTGTGATGTTCTTTTCAATTGTCATACCGACGACATCCGAGCGGAACGGTGCTACAATCGGAGGCATTGCATAACCTGCTGCTACCGGGGTCGTTACAACGGCCGGAATTGCTGCTGTTGATTTACCGCGTTGGCTGCGTAAGGTGTAGCGTGGGAAGTATTCATCGTTAACAGCATTCAAACCTACGTGTGTTTTGACGATTTCTTGGCTACCAATGACGAAGTTCTTTTTCGTGTTGACGACATTGCTTGCTGCCACGAAGTCACGAATGTTATCGCGCTCGAAGCGGGTCATACCGGTGTTGTCTTCTGACCATACGAGGGTCTTGTACCAGGTATAATCTACTGAACGGGGTTCCCATCCATCGCGATCCATGATATCATAATTGATATCTGACATGGCGATTCCGGTCTTTAAGCCGCTCCAGAAGCCGATTGCGTCCAAGCCGCGTTTCAAGCTGTCTGCATTCAGACGAGCAATTGTGTTACGGGCATAGAGTGGATCGCCCGATACATTTGCTGCATTTGTATGAGCATATGATTTGCCGACCCAGCTTGTCATCATCTTGATGTTTGAACGACGGATATAGAATCGTGCATCCATTGCATCGGAGTTGTTGCCGAAGTTTTCATCAGGGGTTGTTATACGTGCTTGAATCTTGTACCGTGGAGTCACATTCACGCGCATTGAAGAGTCAACCTGTTTTTGCATCCAGATTGGGGTCGTGTAACCGCTCAATTGGGACAATGATTGTGGGCTTAATACACCTAAATCTACATCTTTTGATTCGCCTGCTGCTATTTGAACTGTTACATTGCTTAAGCCGCTGAAGCTAGGATAGCTCGGAAGGGAGTTACCACTCGATGCTGAATTTTCTACTGCATATTCTCCGACTACATTTACTACTTGAGAAATGCTGCCATTGTTACGGAGGCGGGCGACGACTTTCACATTTGCATCAATCATTAAGTGCTCTGCATCGGCAAAGTTCACTTGTGATGCTCCTGTACGATATGAGCGTGGAGCTAAGATGGTCGTTACTTCAACATCGTTGACATACGATACACCATTGAACTCATCGGCACCGATATCATATGCTTGACCCGCAGAACCGCGAGCTTGACCATCAACGTCGGATGTTACATTGGCAATTCTTGCTCCGCGGTTGTTGAGAATCGAGCCTGTTGGAGCAGGGTTGGTTCTGATACGTACGTATTGAATCGGAGCGACTCCGGTTGTTACATAATCGCCTGTCCAGTTTCCAATCAAGCTGTTGAGGTCTTGCTTGGTCCATGCACGCCATTGTGCGAGGGTTTGATACTCGTCTTGATAGCCGGCGAGTAATGTTTGGCTGATACTATCGATTTCGTAGAAGCGAACGGTTGCTGCATTCGGTGACCAGTATGCATTGCGATCTGCTGTCATTCCGCCTACATATTTTGGATGTAAACCTTGATAGAAGAGAGCTGCATGTGGATATCCGCCTGCGATATCGGCTGTTGTATTTGTGCCGGTCATCGCTATTGCATTGTTCATAAGAGTTGTCGATTTTGCATGTTGTACGCCGATACCGACGACACCACCACTATTGCTGATGTTATCATTGGCCATCATGATCGTATTGTTTGCAATTTGGTCATTACGGGTAAAGTAGTTCGCAATTCTTGCAGTAATAAGACCATTGATTCCGGCTGCGCCGTTGCGGTCGGTGAACAAGTGAATACCTGCGCGGCTTGCTCCGGCATTAGTACGGGACAAGCCCCAGATCATGTTGCCATGAATATTCATGTTCTCTGCGACGCTCGGTTGCAGGTATTCTCCAGGAGGAGGTACGACGGATGATAAGTCATTGAGACTTTGCTGAACTTTGATACCACGGGCGAATACATCAGATGTCACTCCGTTGATTTCGTTACGTCCGATTTCACAGTTGATGTTGTTAAAGCCAAGGTTCGACAAATTGTTTTGCTGACCGCCGACTTCAATACCGTTTGCTTCACCGGTTTTACCCGTTGCTGCAAGACCTACATCAAATATCTTGTTGCCGGTGACCATTGCACCGTCTTCATAGCCGAGGAAGATACCTGCACGACGAACTTTTGATATCATGTTGTCGCGAATCTCGGTGCCACTGTTGTAATAACGGGTTAACTTGTTGTTCTTCTTCAAAGTACCTATTCCGATACTTGCAATACCATAGCCAAAACCACGGATTTCATTGCCAATGAATTTATTGGCTTTGTTGCCATAATAGGTAACGTTGTTTTCAACGATAACGGTATCAAGCTTTTCGATGTTGTTACCGAATTCATTGGAAGGAGGCATGTTGCGTTGGAAGATACCGGCAGTAAATGTCGAGAAGTTCCCACCGAAACCGGCGGAATCTGCACCAAATTTGAATGCGTTCGATTCGATCGTCACACCCGGGAGTGTACTCCAGAAGTCGAGCTCAGGAGTGCTCGGGTCCAATTCGATAATACAGTTTTTAACCGTATTGTTATACGCGCGTTTTCCGATATAAAATACTGCGCGACGGTTTGCATACGAACGAAGTTGGAATTTAAGCGATTTTTGTGGACCACCATCGAAGGTGATATATCCACGGGAGTTAGCGTTGTCCGGTGACTGGAATTCAAATTGAATTGCGTTCGGGTTGGAAACGTTATATTTTTGTCCCAATTCGATACCTGCACCGTTACAGCTGTTTAATTGAATCACCACACCTGCTTTTGAAAGACCGGTAGATTGTGGGTCAGCAACGAATGTAACCGTATTGTTGGCATCCATACCGACGATGCGGGAGGTAAGCTCAAGAGCAGGACCGCATGGGGATGAAGAAGTTGAACCAACCGAATAAAATGGATCGGTTAATTGGAATGTAACTGCACCGCGAACGCCTTGACGATACAATGCATCAACTGCAGTCTGAATTGTCGGGAAGCCGGGTACACCTGGCTTGGAGTTCGATCCAATAGTATAGATACCGTTGAGACGGTCGAGAACAGTCACGTTCATACATTTTTCGTCATTTGGACTGTATTCATCGCCGGGAGCCAGAATTTTAATACAGAATTCATACGTACCTGCATTTTGAGGCGTGAACGGAGGGAAGAAACCGATAGTCGTATTATAAAATCCGTTCGGCACTTCCTGCGTAATGGTTGTCTGGCTGATAATCTGATTGTTGTACTTGATAGTCAATGTAGCAGGTACAGGATCTGAGGCTAAACCATTATTGGCAAATAATGCCGAGACATTAAGCGTGCGACCTGCATAAGCACCGGTAGCCGGCGGGTTCAGAATTTGCTTGGTTTCGAAGTCAATCAAATACCAAACTTGGAATACATATGTCTGACCGGCACGTGGCTGAACGTCATTAGAAATCTGCTCGTCATATGCAAATTGATTACCAACTGTTTCAAGGAGTTCGCACCATACTTTGAGTGAGAATGAATCTGCTTGATTCGAAACAAAATTCGAATTAATAATCACTTCGTCGGTAACGGTAGATTGAAGACCAGCTGCAGGAAGACTTCCGGATGCTGATGAACGCTCGACAGTATCACGGCGTACTAATGAGCCGTCAATTGCACGACGAACCTCAGCAATAGCACGATAACGGGTAACTGACTCAAGACCTACGTTTTTGAAAATAGCTCTGATCGGAATACCATATGTCCGTAAATAACGCTGTCTATTCGAAGACAAAGGAGATTCTATGCTGACGCAGGACATATCACGATTCAAAGCGATAATGAACTCGTTACTGTACGTTGTAGTGCTGACAACGGTAGTTCCGGATAGAAGCTCATGAATTGCTTCTATACGATAAGTACCGGCAGGAATTCCGGTCGTAATAAATGATCCGTCATTACCCGGGTTGGAAGGAGGTAAGCCATTGGTTGCAGTTCCTTGCGCTTTCGAAGCTGTAATGGTAAATGGATCAGTAGCATTATTGAAATTTGTAATCGTTGTCGAGTAGGTAATAGGATCGAGTGCTTCATAAACAACTGTACCTGGCACAAGTGAACCTGCGCTTACAACGACAAATCTAAAGCGTGTGATACGTTGCCCGAGTGGAGCAACTGTTCTGTTGACAAGCAGACTTGGCTTTGCAAATCCAGGGCTGCCATCATAGATTCTATTTGCCAGTAACACTGAATTTAATGTAGGATACGAATCTTTGATACCACCGCCACCAATCATAAGCGGATAATCTTCAGTTTCCCCATAGTTTACATCGCCACAAGCAGTCATTGTACCGCTATTCATCGTGCGTAAGCGCATACGAAGAATAGGTGAGAATCCGCTTGTGGGTACTGTAAACGTACCTGTTAAGATAGATCCGGGAGCAAGCTGACCAACTTGACCGCCACCGATACGCTCTGCACCTGCATCGTTAAAAACAGTATTGCCATCCCAGTCAATCCATATGCTGAGCTGATTGGTATAGTTAACTGTCATACCAGGATACGGGCGTACTTCCCAGTTGTATGTTTGACCAGGAATAAGTGTGGGAGGCGTGACATTGTTGTAATACGTATAAAACTGTGTGCCATTACAGTCACTTGTTTTGTCTAAAAGTGTGGCAGCACCATTAGTAATCTTTACCTGACCAATACCCATCCAATAGGTAGTACAAGTTTGGCCGTACCAGTTGTTCAGCGCCCCGCAATACGGCGCCGGATCGACAGTCTGCGCTCGCATGCTCGAATTAGAGCCAAAGAGCGTCAAGGCAGTTGCTACGAACACACCAAGAAACCGAAAAAACTTTTTCATGAATAACTCCAGAAAAATGAAATAAAAAAAAAGAAAAACTAAAAAAATATCTAAAATTTAATAACCGATATAATTATAATGAAGTTACGATGTCTATAGCGCTGGCCGGTCACCCCTTGGCACAGCGATTACCCGTTAAACTCCGTAGGTACATATTTTGTTCCGTAGAGTATAAAAAAATCACAGTACAAATTAGAGGTCATACTCCTATCTGCTCACTGCTGTTTCAGATAACAGCCGGACAACAACTACCATTTCATGATGTTGACTTCATCGACATAGACCGTCTGCTTTACTCTAAAGAGCGCAAGAACGATAGCAAGTCCTATAGCTGCCTCAGCCGCTGCTACTGCCATGACAAAAAACACAAACATTTGACCCGCAGCATCGCCCATAAACGCCGAAAAACTGACGAGAGTCAGATTGACTGCGTTAAGCATCATTTCTATACACATAAAGATTATAATTGCATTTCGACGGGTGAGAACGCCCACTGCACCGATGGTGAATAAAATTGCAGAAAGCGAGAGGTACAATTCAAGAGGGATTGTTTGTAGATTCATAGTAATCCGAGTACAAGTTGATGTATGTTGATAATTAGAAAGACTTATGCAGATTCACTTTTACGCTTGGCAAGGAATATTGCGCCGACAATTGCTGCAAGCAACAATAAGGAAATTGCTTCAAAAGGAAAGAGATATTCTGTAAATAACATCGAACCGATACCCTGAGTCGAACCCATCTGAAGGGATTTTTCAGGTAATGCATTCATTCCTGTGGGCTTACCAAGGAATACAGTGAGGAATTGAACTACCAATAATGCTGCCATCGCAAGGGACATCGTTGTCCTCAAGTTGAACTTTTCGTGCATGTTCTCTTCTTTGCCGAGATTGAGAAGCATGATCACGAAGACAACGAGTACCATAATGGCACCCGCATAGACCAAAATCTGGATGATAGCAATGAATTGAGCCTGAAGAGTAAGGTACATTCCGGCTAAGGTGAAGAAATGTACGATGAGAGACATAGCCGCCGAAACAGGATTACGCCTTGTAACTAAGCTAATTGCAGATATTATTGCACCGAGGGAGAGAAGAGAAAAAAGAAGTACGGTTATGCTCACAGTTTTATGCCGTTTATTATTGAATAAAATACCTAATAACTCTTTGGCAAAAATAGCGAAAAATCTTCTTGATGCGAAACAAAATTTCTATCTTTTTTAAGAATTAGAAAGTTTTTTCTAATATTTTATGAAGGATCGGAACTTACTCCTCGTCATCTTCTTCCAATGCGTTTTTTTCTTGAAGTAATGTTCTGCTGTGGCGAAGTGCTCCCACGACTATATAAGCAAGCATAAATGGAAAAATACCAATACCTTGAGTGAATATTGAAAAGAGCAGTCCGAGTATGAAAATGGCAAACTTTACAGGATGCTCGGCAATAGAACGCTTCGAAGGGCGTGGCATATTGTCATACTTTATCCTGCTCACCATCGCGAGAGAGACGATGACCGTTACTACAGCCAGCATGACGATACGAGTGCTCCCGGCGATTCCGAAAGATGACAGATATGTTGTACCGCTGCCGATATGAAAAAAAACAATATACGACACGACCGTTAATGCTCCCGCCGGGATCGGCATCCCCGTGAAATATTCTTTATCTTCCATGGTGGTCAGCTCAGAATTAAAACGAGCCAGTCGAAAAACACCTGCAAGTGCAGGCAGCGAAGCCAGCAATACACCAAAGGTTTCAATTGAATAAAACTCTGCCTTGTAAAGCATAAATGCCGGCGCTACTCCAAAAGAAACGGCATCGCATAATGAGTCTAGTTCTACCCCAAGCTCGCTTGTCGATTTGGTCAGCCGGGCCATTATTCCATCCAACATATCAAAAATACCGGCAACGATGATAAATATCGCTGCTTCCTTGAACTTTCCCTCGGCTGTAAGAATAATAGCCGTAAAGCCCGAGAATAAATTCGCGAGCGTGAAGAGGTTCGGTATGATTGAACGGGTAATTCTCATAATATACTAGTTGTTGACTTCCTCACCCGGTGCCTCACCGTCAGAATCAGCGTCCACAGCAGGCAAGTAGGGAAGTATCTGTACTAAAAAATCGACTGCTTCTCGGAGCTTGTCCAGATCATGACTGTTGTCAATTACAAAATCAGCATAACCCTTTATCTGCTCAGGTGATACCTGCTCATTCATACGGGCTCTGATCTGTTCTTCGCTTATACTACTCCGCTTTCGTACACGCTCAATCCGTTTAGAATCAGCTGCTATTACGAGCACAACATAGTCGAAGGCATCTTCGAGTCCAATTTCATACAACAACGGTATTTCGATGATAATACAACGTTCACCGTCCTCAGCACGCGCCTCGGCCTGAGCGAGCAATTCATCGAGAACATACGGATGGACAATAGTATTGAGCTTTTGTAATGCTTTTCGATGGTCAGCCGTACTGCCAAAAACACGTTGAGCGAGGTAATCCCGGGAAAGCGAACCGTCCGGACGATATGCTTGAGACCCAAACTCGTGCTCGATTGCAGCCCGTACGTCTGTATGAGTCGCCATGAGTGATTGGGCGACTTCGTCAGCGCTCAATACGGTAAAGCCTGATTTTGCAAAGAGTTCGGCTACCGTTGACTTACCACTCCCTATGCCGCCGGTTAGCCCGATTAATACTGCTTTTTGTTCGGATTGCTCATTCATACATACTTGGAATAGAAAAAAGGCACGCCGTCAGAGGTTCAATTCCGAGCAACGTGCCTTTGTAGTCAAATGCTTGCCAGAAACAATTATGGGAAGATACCCATTTGGAAATACGACATTGCAATTTTATCGATCGCGGAAATGAAAGCAGCAGTTCTCATATCCTTCACATTATCACGGCTTTTCCAAATGTCCATGATTTCATGATATGCGGTAATCATCGAATCTTCCAAACCTGAATTCACAAGATCTTCCTCGTCGGCACCACGAATGAGAAGGTTCTTTTCTTCGGTCGTCAGCGATTTACCGGTCATACGCTCGACGACAGATACAAGACGTAGGTTGCCGCTTTCTTCAAAACGCTTGTCCATTCTGCCGAAGCGAACATGGGAGATGTTTTTCAGCCATTCAAAATACGACACCACCACACCGCCTGCATTGAGATACATGTCCGGAATAATTAAAATTCCTTTGGAAAGCAGTGTATTTTCGGCCGACGCAACGATCGGTCCGTTGGCTCCTTCGGCGATGATTTTTGCTTTGATATTGGCTGCATTCCGATCGGTAATTTGTGATTCAAGTGCCGATGGTACAAGGATATCGCATTCATATTCAAGCACCGAATTGCCGTCTTTTACGGTCGTTGCTCCTGGGAAATTAGTAATCGAACCTGTTTCCTTGCGATGAGCATCCAATGCCATGACATCAATACCTTTCGGATTGACGACAGCGCCATCCCATTCGATGATTCCGGTGATAATTGCTCCGCCTTCTTGAAGGAATTTTGCAGCATGATATCCCACATTACCAAATCCCTGAACAATGACGGTCTTGCCATCCATACCTGTCGGCATGCCCAGTTTTTTCATTACTTCAGTATCGTTCAGCGTTTCGCGGACACCGAAAAACAGACCACGACCGGTGGCTTCAGTACGACCACGGACACCTCCCTGAGGGATTGGCTTGCCGGTGACACAGGCAAGAGCGTCGATTTCTTTGCCGGAGAATGTTTGATATGTATCCGCAATCCACGCCATTTCACGAGCGCCTGTACCATAGTCGGGAGCAGGCACGTCCACTGATGGTCCGATGAAATTCTTGTGGATTAACTCGACAGTATAGCGTCTGGTGATGCGTTCTAACTCATCTTCATTATAATTCCGAGGATTGATTTTTATACCACCTTTACCACCGCCGAAGGGAACATTGACCACAGCGCATTTGTATGTCATAAGTGCTGATAAAGCAATCACTTCATCTTGATTGACATTCTCACTGTAGCGAATACCGCCCTTACAGGGTAGCTTATGATGGCTGTGCTCGGCACGCCATGCGCTGATTACTTGAATTTCACCTTTGATCCGAACAGGGAATTGCATATAATACACAGAGTTGCACGCACGAATCTGGTCTAAGAGTCCTTTGGGATGATGCAGTAAAACCGCCGCTTTGTCGAAATTCTGATTCACTGATTCAAAAAACGGGATTTCAAAATATTTGGGAGCGTCTCCGCCCGATGTTCCTGCCATAATACTATCCTCGATTAGTTCAAAAAAATAAAAGATAATTGGAAATAACTATGCGTAAGTGTATGCTAATTATAAATTACCGCGAATTGCCTGCTCGCGCTCAATTGCTTCAAAGAGCGCTTTGAAATTCCCCTTGCCGAAGGATTTGGCACCTTTACGCTGGATAATTTCATAAAATACCGTTGGTCGGTCCTCCACCGGCTTGGTGAAGATCTGCAGCAAATACCCTTCATCATCCCGATCGACTAAGATTCCGAGCTCTCGTAATGGAGCGATATCTTCGTCAATCGTCCCTACACGCTCAAGTACTGTATCGTAATACGTCGCCGGCACCCGCAGGAATTCTACACCTCTACGCTGCAACTCAGATACTGTGCTGATGATGTCATGTGTAGCAATGGCAATATGCTGCACACCCGGACCATGATAAAATTCTAAATATTCATCGATTTGGGATTTTTTCTTACCGGCTGCCGGTTCGTTGATGGGGAATTTGACATAACCGGAACCGTTGGAAACGACCTTGCTCATCAGTGCGGAATATTCTGTCGAAATATCTTCATCGTCAAATGTGAGGATGAGCTTGAATCCCATGACGTCTTCGTAGAACTTTACCCATTCATTCATCTTCCCAAGCTCTACATTACCAACGCAATGATCGACATGGAGCAAGCCGACGGGTTCAGATTTGAACGGACTCGACCATTCTTTATATCCCGGAAGAAAGGCGCCGGTATAATTTTTACGTTCGACAAATGTATGAATGGTATCACCATATGTATGAATCGATGCGACCTTGACTTCACCAAATTCATCGGATAGTGTCATCGGTGCCTGATAGCTTTTCGCGCCGCGTGAGGTCGTTTCATTCCAGGATTTTTCGGCATCATCGACCCAAAGAGCGAGTACTTTTACGCCGTCGCCGTGCTGAGCGATGTGTGCATTGATGGGAGAGTCGGGGTGCATGGGGGTTGTGAGGACGAGGCGCACTTTGCCTTGCTTGAGCACATACGATGCGCGGTCGCGAACGCCGGTCTCGGGGCCTGCATACGCAATTAATTCAAATCCAAAAGCTGCCCGGTAATAATACGCCGATTGCTTGGCATTACCCACATAAAATTCGATGTAATCGGTTCCGTTGAGTGGCAGAAAATCAGCCGCCACGCTGTCTGTTCGTATCATACGTATTTGTAACTAGTAATAATTAGTATAAATTATAATCTGAAAGTTGTACATGTATTCTCGCTTGTCTCGCTGCAAATACTATGCTCCTCAGGATACCGTTAGCCGGTAATCAGGTGCGCGACCGATTCCATGGCTTGGATGAAACCCGCATTTTGCTCATCGGTACCGGTGCTGACTCTCACGCAATGCGGGAGGGAGAATCCGCCGAGAGGCCGTGTGATAAATCCTTTTTGGAGAAGTCCCATATAGACATTCTGCGCCATTTCGGGCGTCTGACAATCGATCATCACAAAATTACCTGCCGAGGCAGGGAAGCGGAGACCCATACGGGTGAACGCTGCCGTAAATTCTTGGATACCACGGGTGTTCAGCGCCACGGTGCGCTCTAGAAACTCATGGTCGTCAAGGGCTGCAATGGCTGCAATTTGACCTAACGTATTGGGATCAAAGGGCAGCTTCGCTCGCATCATCGGCGCAATGATGTCGCTGCCGGCAATGCCGTAGCCGACGCGAAGTCCGGCCAAACCATAAACTTTCGAGAACGTCCGCAGAGTAAGCATAGTAGGATACCGGTAGCTCAGACTATCGAGAAAATGAGGAACCAATGCCTTGCTGTATTCGCAGTATGCTTCATCCATGATGACAAGGACATGCTCCGGAACGCGCTCCATAAGCCAGATAAATTCTTCTGTGTTGAAATACGTACCGGTTGGATTATTGACATTGGCGAGGTAGAGAATCTTGGTGCGGGGGGTAATTGCTGCGGCAAGTGCAGGGATATCATACCGGTAATCAGGTGTCTGCGGTATATAGCGAGGAGCATACCCATGCAGCTTGGCTGCGACCTGAAATCCTATAAACGTACCATGCGATGCCACGAGCTCATCCCCGTCATCGAGAAAGGTGCGCAGAGCAAGATGGATGAGAGCGTCCGAACCGCTGTGACAGATGACTTCGTCGGACATTCGCCCGAATCTGGAAGCCAGATTCTCACGAAGTGCTAGCCCGCCATCGGGATACAGCGAACACTCCGAAAGAGCGGATTGAATGGCAGCTATTGCCTTGGGAGAGCTGCCCAACGGATTTTCGTTGGAAGCGAGCTTTGCTACATCCTCAATACCATATAAACGCCGTATTTCAGCAGCGGACTGCCCGGGTTTGTATGGCGTGAGGTCTGTAATATGCTTTGGAAGTTGAATCATTCGTTGCCGTAGCGGTACTTCGTGTAATTTCGAATACAAACTTACAAAATCACCGTTTATTGAGGGGCTAAAAACTTCGAATAAGAGGAAGATGTTCTATTTTTTTTCATCGACACTCAGGCCCGTACAGCAGGAGGTGAGTGCTCCCCCATAAATTGCATTCAATCCTATCGATATATCCATCAAAGACTTGAAGTGAGCTTTCTTCAAGTCTTGGATGGTAGCATGGACTGTTCACCGGGAAATTGCCCCGTTATGCGTTCAGCATTTGATGTGACTTCGTGCTCAGGATGAGCTTATCGTCGGCGAGAGTATATCCGGTAGCGGTTTCTACTTTGAATTGTCCGACCAGGGTCTGTAGTCCATTTGTAATGCGGGCAAGGTCCGATACAGCCCGGGCGATTTCATGCGTTCCGAGAGCTGTTTCTTGGGTCACATGGCTGATGCCTTCGATGTTTTTGGCAATGAGTGAACTCGTCGAAGATTGTTCTTCGCTGGCGGTAGCAATTTGTGTGATACTGTCGGCTACGACTTCTATACCGTAGATGATTTCCTGCAGGGCTGTGCCGGCTTGATTGGCAAGTATCATACCGTTTTCTACTTCTTTGGTCCCTTCGTTCATCGCAATTACGGCGCTTCCGGTACCTTGCTGGATATTCCGAATAATTGTACCTATCTGCTTGGTAGCAGCCGTGGTACGCTCGGCAAGCTTACGTACTTCATCGGCGACAACGGCAAACCCTCGCCCATGCTCGCCGGCACGGGCTGATTCAATGGCAGCATTGAGAGCCAGGAGATTGGTCTGGTCGGCGATATCGTTGATAACCTGTACAATTTCACCGATTTCTTCCGAACTTTTACCCAGATGATGAACGATAGTGGCTGAATTATGAACGACGTCCGAAATTTTTGACATACCGTCGATCGTCGCAGACACGACTCTGCCGCCGGCGAGCGCTTTTTCATTGGCTACTTTAGCAGAATTAGCCGCAGCGGTAGTGTTCTTGGTGTTTTCATGAATTGTATTGACCATTTCTTCAATTGCCCCTGATACTTCTTTGGCTTGGTAGGATTGCTCTTGAATACCACTTGCCATCTGCTCGATACTTGCCGAAATCTGTGTACTGGCACTTGCCGATTCACTAGCACTCTCGGTGACTTTGCTGAGGACGCGCTTCATATTGGAAATGGAAATGTTGAATCCATCAAAGAGTTTACCGATATTATCATCTTGTTCGGCGACCACCGATACCGTCAGATCACCTTTTGCAAACTTACTCATCTCAATCATGATTTTCTCAATGCTGCGTGCCAGATACTGACGCTCTCGTAAGAGAATGGCAATCATTTTATTAAACGAACCTGCAAGCATGCCGAGCTCGTCTTCGGACTCGAGCGAGATCTCTACCGATTCACCCTCCGAAGCGCGCTTAGCCGCTTCATTGAGAGAATGAAGCGGACGAGAAATGGAATTGGCAATCAGAAAAACAAAGAAAATAATCACGGCGGTGGATAATGTCACAAAACCTGCAATAATCAGCCCCTTTTGGCGAGCAAGGTCATCGACAGGTGCCATGTCCATCTTAATTTCAAATGCTCCATGCACTTCACCGACTTTCCAACCCTCCATTTTCGCGCCGGTGATATCTTTCCCGTCTGCATTACCCCAAAGCTGCTGCGAGGTCGCCGGGTCACCGTGGCAGCGCATACACTCCTCGGTGAGCTTCACCGGACGGAAATATCGTACGGCATTGGTGGCTTTGTCAATTTCCCACAACTCCTGAATCGTACCGATATTGAGCTTGTTGAGCACCAAATGCTCGTATTCATCCGGTAAATTATCGGGATTACGCGGGTTATGCTTCGGTACTTTTATGGTAAACCCCAGTTCGCTTGCTTTATTCTCAGCAACCTTTATTGCCGCAAAAATTGGCACCGTCCGCAGGATATCGTCCTTTGTTTTGAGGTCATTACGAAAGACATTCCGGCGTAATTGATCGGCGGAAAACTCACGGGCGGACTCTGCCGACAGCAGGACAGCACGAGCCTTCTGAACGAGGGCAGCCGTTTCTTCGTCGCGCACCATCGAGCTGAAATACAAAAAAAGCACAACGCCTGTCACAAGGGAAATGGTCGTGATCGGAATCACTATCTTCATGCGAATATTTAATTTCAACCACCATTTTCTCATCATACACTCCATAGAAAGGGTTTGGAAATATACCTACCAACGCATCGTATCTATAGTAAACGTCGGCCGGAAGAAAAGGGGATAAGTTGAATTCCGTCAGCTGCGTGAACGTCTCGGACACCGGGCCAAAGTACCAAGCCTACTAACGCATGAACTTAACACGATCTTCTTTGTTTTTTGGGAAATTACTTAAAATTAAGGTAACCAATAGCATCACAAATCAAACTTACGAAACAATTTACTTCCGCCATATGACAATTATCATCTCTAATTAGTAATAATAACAATTAGTTAAAATAATTATATACGTAGGAGAAAACCCTATGCGTTTCGTACGTGTTTATCCTACGTTCATAGATTTTCAATATGTTAGGTGAGGTGGCGGCAAGTGCAGTACCGAACGGGATGTATCATGCATCACGAAGAAGCAGAGCATACACCGAACTCTTACATAATCATTCGGTTATAGCGTTACACGACCTTCATATAAAAATAGCCTGACGAAAAATCGTCAGGCTATTTCGGGGGATGATTACGTACGGAATTGTCTATGATCTGCGTCCTGCTTCCAGCATACCGGTAGGAGTCGACTGAGGGTAGAACTCAGCGGCTGAAGTAAAGCGCGATGACGGCTCGGTTTTGAATTGCGCAAGCAGACTTTGCACCCCATTGGTAATGCGGGCTAGGTCCGAAACTGCCCGAGCAATTTCGTGAGTCCCGAGAGCAGTCTCATGGGTGACACGGCTGATACTTTCTATGTTTTGTGAAATGAGAGTACTCGTCGACGATTGTTCCTCGCTAGCTGTGGCTACCTGAGATATTATATCAGCTACAGTGGAAATTCCATAGATAATATCTTGCAGTGCCGATCCTGCCTGATTGGCAAGTTCCATACCTGCTTCCACATCCTTGGTACCTTCTGCCATAGCATCGACGGCATTCATGGTGCCTTGCTGGATATTTTTAATAATCGATGCTATCTGTTTGGTTGCTTCCGTTGTTCGCTCGGCTAGCTTTCGCACTTCGTCGGCCACGACGGCGAATCCTCTGCCATGTTCGCCGGCGCGTGCGGACTCGATCGCCGCATTGAGAGCCAGAAGATTGGTCTGGTCGGCTATATCATTAATTACCTGCACAATTTCACCGATTTCTTCGCTGCTTTTACCCAGATTCTGGACAATAAGAGCAGAGTTATGAACCACTTTGGAAATTTTTGACATTCCTTCGATTGTCGATGACACGACTTGTCCGCCTTTCCGTGCTTTTTCATTGGCTTCATTCGCAGAATGCGATGCTGCGGTTGTATTCTTCGTCGTTTCCTGAATCGTCTGCACCATCTCATCGATCGCCCGGGCTACTTCCGATGCCTGCAACGATTGTTCCTGAATGCCTTGTGCCATTTGCTCGATACTGGCGGAAATCTGCGTGCTGGCACTTGCAGACTCAGCCGAACTTTCCGCGACTCGGCCAACCACGCGTTTCATATTATCAATTGATGAGTTAAACCCTATGAAAAGTTGTCCGATGTTGTCATCTTGTTCGGGTATCACACTCACCGTCAGATCTCCCTTGGCAAATCGATTCATCTCTCCAAGTAATTGATCAATACTCCGAGCCAAATATTCCCGTTGCTCACGAATGCCGTGTAATAATACTCCGGTCATGGTGTTGAAAGAATCGGCAAGCGAACCCAGCTCGTCCTTCGTAGAAATAGTAATATGCGTTTCTTCGCCCTGAGCGCCTCGGCGAGCTGCTTCATTAAGCAGGCGAATCGGACGCGTGATAGAATTAGCAAAAAACGTCACAAATGCAATTAATAATATCGACGATAGGGAGGTATATCCTGCGATTGTCAGACCATGGGAACGTGATGCCTGATCGACAGGCGTCATATCCATCATGATTTCGAATGCTCCATGCACTTCACCGACGCGCCAGTTTTCCATTTTGCCACCGGTAATGTCTTTTCCGTTGGAATTTCCCCATAATTCTTTGGAAGTAGCAGGATCTCCGTGACACCGCATGCATTCTTGTGTAAGCTTTACCGGCCGGAAATAGCGCACTTTATTGGTCGCAGGGTCAATTTCCCAGGTTTCGGGAACAGTGCCGGTTTCCAGCTGTTTCAAGACAGCCGATTCATAACTGTCGGGTTGATTATCCGGATTTCTGGGACTATGCTTCGGTACTTTCATCTGAAAACCAAGCTCTTTTGCTTTCATTTCTGCCACTTGGATGGCTGCATAGATAGGGACAGTGTGTAGAATCTTTTCCTGCTCGGTGATATCGGATTTAAAAATACCAAGACTATATTGATCTGCCGTAAACTCACGGGCTGCCTCAGCGGCAAGGATTATCGTTCGGGCTTTTTGAATTAATGCATTCGTTTCCGACTGTCGATAACTGTTACTAAAAAAAATAAACAACCCCACACTCATCAAAAGGGAGATAACCGATATAGGTAGAACAATTTTCGTGCGAATACCCAATGATAACCACCAATTTCTCATGGTAACACCTTGAAATATAGTATAATAAGCAATTGTTCGCTGAAGTAGATTTCAATAAACAGCGCATACCAAAATATATATTTCCCGTCTGGGGATTTATGACTTTTGTCATGTTTTCTGCTTAAGCAAACTAATTTGTTCCCAAATGAATATAGAATAAATCTAATCTATCGCCAATAGAAAGTATGGTGTTATTTGGGCACAATTCGTCTCTACCGTTTCGATACGGTTTTGACAGTATGTTGAAAAGAAGTAATTTTGTTGTGTGAATTGACCTTTACACGACACAACGGTAGGTACCAAACTTCCTTCTGAATGTAATCACCTCCAACTAAACTTTCACGAGGTGCAAATTCTTCAATGTACGACCGCTTTCACGGTAAAATGCATGAATGAATATTTTTACTGCAACCTAATTATTCATCTAATCATATAGTTACTTTATGAAAATAAACAGAGATGATCTCATATTATTTACAGAAATTGAAATAGCAATTCTCTGTAATGCCCTCAAGAATGACCCCGATGAACGGGAAAATTACGAATTCGTTTATCAGACCGGTATCCGCCGATGCGGCGACTATTTTGATGAATTACTCGATGAATATTCCGACTGAATAGCCCCGTACTATTCTGTAAAAACAAGTAGATAGACTGTGCTTGCTGTTATTTGATGAGCGCAAGACCTTCAAGAGCAGAAGCATCACTCGGATGATTGAGGAGCACTTTATAGAAGAGCACTTTCGCTTCACTTGTCTTGCCGAGGAAATAATTTGTCCAGCCGCTCATGAGCATCGTTTCGTATTGAAATGGATAGAGATTCAGCGCGGTGTCGAAGTACTTTTTGGCCGTCGTGTAGTCCTTCCGGTAATAATAAATTACTCCCATACGATAATGGGCCGATGAGTTTTTGGGGTCCAGTTTGAGAATTGCCTGATACGTTTTTTCGACATTCACCCAGTCTTTTTTGGCTTCATAGACCGTGACAATTCCCCATAATGCCTCTGTCGCTGCCGGCATGAGATTCACGGCTGTTTTATAATAACCGACCGAACGCTCAAGTTTGCCGTCGAGATAATACAGCCAGCCGAGGCGAAGGTTGATTTCATACGAACTCGGCGAAACCACCGCTTCCAGGCTCGTAATTGCCTCCCCGTATTTCTTGCTGTTTTCAGCTGTGTAGCTTTTCAAAAATGCTTCCTGTAATTGAGCTTGCGTCTGTGCCTGCATCACGGGTGCTGCCATGACGAGGAGAAAGGATACAATCAGGTGTTTCATATATTCCATGTAAGAGTAGTTGTAAATAATTGATTATAATAGATAGTTCTAATAATTGCCATTTCCTTGAGCGTCGGATACTGCACTGAGCTCATCTCCCGTTGCTGCAAGGTATAATAGGGCTGCAGGGACATGTTTTTCCAGCTCACGAGGAGGCCGATACCTATGTATGCTTTGACTGGATCGACCGTATTATATGCTTCGACTCCAAGTGCTCCGAGATAGTTTTGATGATTCCCGTAGCCGGCTTTGACCTCACACCAGACCATCGGCAGGAGTTTTGCGCCAAGCTTAATGGATGTAATTGCCCGCGTCAGTGTATCATTCCGTAGAAGAGCGAGCGCAGAATAGGCATAGTAATTCTGATTGCCAAACGGATAATACCATACCCCAATTTCACCCTGCAACTGTGACTGCTTTGAAAACGTCGCGGTTGAGGCAGATACGGTAAATTGTAGATTCTTGTATCTGTAACCTCCCAGAATAGAAGCTGATACAGCGTTATTTTCAAAATCGATCGTGGTGTACTCCGGCGTAATATTCGATGGATCGAATGTCGCAGTTAGGCGAGTAGAGCGCTCTTTATACACTCCTGCCGCCATGGAAGTCATGAATCCATTTTCAAAGCGATACTCAGTTACCAGATTATACTGAACACTCGCATTCGCATACGCACGCTCGACAGTAGGCAAAAAACTCTGCACGATTCCTGTCGAAGCAACGGAAAAAATTGAAAAGTAATTCTTTAATTTACAACGGCTTGTCAGCGAATTAGCAATGTGTGCCGAAAAAAAAGACATTGCACCCTGCACCGATGTTTCAGCATAGACGCCGTCTGCCTTGTAGTCTTTACTCGCTGCACCACTGCTGTGATCGGTGAGAAAAAAACCACCGGTACAGGAGAGTGTTTCGAATGACCGGACAAACGCCGAAGCAGGTCGTCCTGCATAGCCCGTCAGCGTTTTGAGGCGTTCACCGCCTGCTGCTGCTACCTCAAGAGCATCTTCTTTCCGTCCGGTCAAAAAGAGGGAATAATAGTAGTATTCCTGCACCGCTTCGTCAGTGGGACTCATTTCATAGGCACGCTTGAAATGTTCGAGCGCTGCTTCGTAATTATAGGCACCATAATACGAAATACCCACTCTCATCCGCAGGTAGAAAAAGTCAATTTCCTGTGCAAGTGCTACGTTGGCAACCCGTTGTAATTCGCTGTAATTCTTCTCCATATAGAGGCGGTACGTAATACTGTCGGCAGAGTCGTAGGTGAGTGATTCCTGCTGTGCGTGCATGCGGAAGAAACCCAAGAGCAAGAACATTCCAATTAAACAAGAGCGCATGTATAGGTCGATTTGGTAGAATGATGAAGAATGGAAAACTCGTGCAACTGATTGTCGCGATAGTTCATTTCGAATGATTTAGTCAGAATGCTCTTCCCGGTAATTTGTGACGATGCCGATGCCTGTAGCCGTACGGATTTCGGCGAAGTCGGATTGTCACACTCCATGCAAACAAGCCGGTACTGCGCTTGAATAAAGATGTACCAGGGCGCGAGGAAGTCCTGCAGAATAAGCAAAAAACGATTGCTGAAATGAATCAGCGGATAGCTGTCGGTTACTTCAATGCTCCGATCGACAGAAAGTAATACCCGATAATTTGCTAAGTAAAAATCGAAGAGAAGGGAATTGGTATCTCCTTCAAAATCATAACAATAAAACATCACACCGTCATTGGTGAACCACAGGGTCGAATTGGTTTTGGCACAGTAGAGATACGTTCGATTATAGGCATCGGTGCTGCATTGCCACTCTGTCTGCTGCTGATGTTCGTCGGTGAGCCGGAGATGCTTGCCGGGCGTAATATCGTAACTCCGGAGGAGGAGTCCTGCGACCTCAACCGCACTGACGAGCGCACCTTCTTTCGGAACTTCAAACGTACACAAGCGTCTGGAATCGTTGGTGCTTTCAATGAAATACGCAAATGGATACGGGTACGTTCTCGCGCCAACTCCCGGAGTCAACTGCACCTGAAAATGCAGATGCGGCTCAGGTGAGCGTCCGGAATTGCCACACGCAGCGAGCACGGTACCTTTGGTCACATAATCACCAATCGACACTTTAAAACTATTGCGTCGCAGATGCGAGAGCTGTGTAAAGAGTCCGTTGTTGTGGTTCAGAACAATCGAATTTCCCCAATTACGGGAGACATTGACATCGGTTATCTCGTTGTCTTCTATAGTATTAACAATATCATAGACATACCCGTCGAGCGGCGCGAGGACCGGCTTGTTGTAGCAATAATAGTCTTCACATGTCGTGCCGGGGTCTCGATAAGTGGACTCCCGTTCATCGGTTATTACAAAGTCGAGCGCATGCGACCACTCACCGAGGTGCGTGATCGAACCATTATATCCCTGACTCACGCGCCATTGACCCCACACCGGCAAGTGGAGCTTGGCTAAATGCGAATGTGCAAAGCGCTTAGTAGCCGTAAGATGTTTGTATATTGTCTTTTCGGCGGAATAATATTGAATTGTAACGAGTTGCACGAAATGATATGCAATATTCGATCTCAGAAAATAGAGGACCAGCAGGGTCAGCATGCTGAATGAAAGTGTGAATCCCTTGAGTTGGAAGGGAAGTAAGAGCTTCTGAAGTCCGATATAGACGACTGTAAGTACCGGAGTCAGGACAATAACCATCCCGTAGCTCCACGTACTCGGCACGACAAAGAAGCACCCAAGGACTATTGCCATAAAGATAAAATTAATTCCTACCAAGTGTTCGGTCAGGAGAATTGGCGGCAGACCGAAAATCATAAAACACAAAAATGCTCCCGCAAAGCCGAGTACCGAGAGTGTAAATGCAATCCGTGAATACGCTAGTAAGGCAGCTGCGATCAGCATCCCGGCAAGCACCGAATTCTGAAAGAATGTCGAAGAGAGTGTTTTGAAATACGTCATCACCGGTGCCGGCCATGGCGCAGCATCAAGAGAGTGAGCAAGAACATAGATCGGAGAATGGGCTGCCGTCGCGGAGTAATTCACTGAATAAACATACTGCTCCTGCAATGAAATATTCGCAAAACTCCCGCAGGCAAGATACATCAGCCAATACGTGAGAAGGAATGGTATTGTCAGGTATGGAAGTCGTTGATAGGAAAGAATATTACGCAGGACAATCGTCGTGAGCATCAGTACCGCCATTGCGGTAAGAAAGACGGGCAGAAAGACCGGTGTAATGGCATACTCATACCCTAATGCCAGACCGACAAGCAAGGCATTAAAACCAAAAAGCCCCTCCCGAATCTGTGCGTCCGGAAGGCGAAGCGCGCGCGCAAGCACCGTACTGATGAATACAGCCGCCAGTCCACATGCCCCGAGTATCGGATTGATAAACGTCACTAGTAGAATACTGAGAGCGAGCGGCTTATGAAGCGAAAAAAATATCTGCGAGTAACTGTTAAGAATACTCTCGAGCCAAAATGTCGCTGTGTCCTTGAGAGTAACGCGCATGGTTTATAACGTAAAAGTAGCTAAGTGTTCAGGCATGCGCTCATATGTCGATATCGTCTCCAGCGACTCGTGTACTCGGATGATATGAGTCTTACCCTGCATGTCGATCATCACCACTTTCGGTCGCATTTGGATAAATTGCATCCATTGAGTCATATTATATGCGCCAACCCGATGCACGACCACCTGATCGCCGCGATTCAGGAGTGGAAGATTGATACTTTCCCTTACCACATCGATATTCATACATAATGGACCATAGAGCACCATATCCTCGCTGTGATGGGTAAAATCCTGCGCAGGTGATATTTTATGATCATACCAAAATGCTGTAAATAATAGATTTACACCAAAATCCATCACCGTCGCCCGGCGTCCGTCGCTGAGACGCTTGATTGCTATCACACTACCGAGAAGGTATCCTGCATCGTCAATGAGCGCGCGGCCTGTTTCGAGGAAAAGAGTTGGTAATTCTTCCCGTTTAAACCCATAATTGAGAATCGCGGAGGTAATCGCTTCAGCGTAATCATCGATCGTCGGAACGGTATCCGACGCCTGAAGATACGCTCCCTTGAGTGTATTCATGGATGCAAAGCCACCGCCTAAGTCTAAATATTCTATATTCTTATTGTATCTCTGCTTGATGTTGAACGCCAGATCCGAGAGCTTGGTCGCTGCTATACTGTAGCAGTTCGGATTGAGCATATAGGTCCCGATGTGACAATGCAGCCCCACCAAGTCCATTTCCTGATGCGCAAAGATTTTGTTGACTGCATTCCAGGCCGTGCCATTTTCATAATTAAACCCAAATCTATCCCAAATCGGATAGACACCGGTATCCATATTTACGCGAATTGCGACTCTTGCTTTCTTGCCCATACCCTTGAGCACATCGGCGAGCATGTAGAGTTCGTCAAAATGGTCGATGTGAATAAGTGAATTATTCTCCACAGCGATACGCAGGTCATTCTCCGTTTTGTCCGGACCATTAAAGATGATTTTATTCCCCGGCACTCCGTTGCGGAGGGCTTTCTCGTATTCGAACATCGACACGACTTCTGCCCATGAACCTTCCGAATGAAAGACATTGCACACGGCATTGAGGTAATTTGTTTTGTAGCTCCAGGCAAATTGCACCTTCGGATACCTCGTCGTAAATGCCCGCACGGCATTGCGATACGTTTCGCGGATGGTACGCTCGGAGATGACGAAGCAGGGCGAACCGAACTCCTGAATTAGGCGTTTGACCGGTACTCCTTCGATGTGGGTGACGGGCGCATAATCGGTACGAGTACCGAATTTGTTCATAATGCCGGTATTGAGCTTGGTAATGATGGGACGTTCGTAAGTTAGCTTGCTCATGTGTAACGATTGTAAATGTGAGTGTGTGTAATTGTTTGTTTTTGTAATTAATTAGGGTTGGGTTATAATTCACCCAAGGTCGAAATCTTCTCAAATTCTGCTATATCGACAATCATATCATAGCTATAGCGAACAAATAACTTACCTTGCGTAAAGCTCTCAAATGGTTCGACTGTTTCGCCGAGTGCCATTTGGAGAAGTGCTTCCGGATGATTTTGTCCACATCCGACGGCGAGATAGACCCATGCCGGGAAGCGGGGATTCATTTCGAGCAGATAATACTCGCCTTTAGGCGACTTGATATATTCGAGTTCGCACCCGCCGCGCCACTTGGAATTCTCGACAATCCGCCGTGAGATATCAATGAGTTCATCATCATCTAAGACTATGCCGGCCCATGCTTTACCTTTGTCGGTAATGGTGAGCTTACGCATCGGTACGGCGCCGATGCAGCGACCGGTGCCATCGCCGAGAGCAGTCACATTCACTTCGATACCGCTGATATATTCCTGAACAATGATCGGCAAACCCCATTTAGCAGAAATTTTATAGAAGTAATTGATGGCCTGTTCGAGATTGGAGGCGATCATCGCTTCGTAGAATTTCCCTTTGATGACAAGAGGATACGTGAATTCTTCATCGAGATCACGCAGGTCGGCTATTGTCGATATCATTTTCGATTTCGGAACGTTGACGCCATTTTCCTTGCCGAATTCATCGAGTACGGATTTATGGCGCGACTCAAATAATTCCTGCGACGGGAGGAACGTCGCGATACCGAGCTGCTTGAGCTGATGTGTAATTCTAATAAAATTATGGAGTTCGGAGTCGAAGTTCGGAATAATCACATCAATCTGTTCCTGCGAATGAATATATTCCAAACGGTCATATAACACACCCGAGCCGGCAGGCGGCATGGGAATTTGATAGGATTTATCGACCAAATCATGCATGTAGAGGCCGGGTTCGAGACTTTCATAGCTCAGCCCGATGATCCGTACATCAAATCTCGTGCTTTCTTTCAGCGCGCGAATCACGGGAATTCCGGGTCCGGGCGAGTCGATATTGTTGAGTCCGGTCACGGCGACGGTGATGTTTTTTTTAGTCATCGGTTCGTAAAATCTGATAATTTTTAAGCATATACATAAAATCAGCGACATCTTTTTCGAGTGTCTGCCGGTCGATGGAATACTGATTGTAGATTGCGGTCAGCACATCAGCAGGTTCGTGCCCGGCCTGAAGTAACCGTATGATATCATGACCGATACGATTCGTCGTAAAAGAATCACCGGTCGTCGGATTAAAAATAAATCCCGTCTCACTGATGGCTATGTTTTTGTTGATATTCATTCTAATACAAGTCAATAAATTAATGGAGCATTATGGAATAGGTTCTGACGCCTGTTGCGCCGGTCACTTTCAGTAAATACAAGCCCTGCGCATTGTCCGGGAGAAGAATGCTTTTCGTTGATTCATTGGGAGAAGTGACGTCAGCGGCGATGTTGCGTCCAAGCAGGTCATAGAGTTCGACTCTTGCCGCAGAGAAACCCGGATCTTCGGATGAAATAAAAATCCGATTGGCAAGATGCGTGATGATGACGGTAGGTTCGGTATCTGCTGTACTTTCACCTTGCACTCCGGAGACGGTGCGCGTGGTAAATGCCTGACTACGTTCGAGTGTGCCATTGCGGTAAAAACGAACCGTCCATTCGCCGTCTTTTCCCTGGAATTTTGCCGGATGATAAATCACCGACCACCACCAGCTTAGCCAGTAATCGCCGTCGGACTTCGTACCATAGCGATACCAGAGTGTGCCGGAGGGCGTGTACCATTCGGCGACCAGAGAGTCGTTCGTGCGAACGCCTTTGGATTCGAGCCAGAAGGTAACGGTCGTATCACGCGGGTACTGATACTCGGTAACGAGATCCGGACGCTCGCGTAACGTATTGTATAATGCAGGTTTGTCGGACAATCCATGTTGAATTATCCCAAAGGTTGAGTCATACGGCAAGGGAGATTTCCAGAGTGACGTACCCGCTTTAGCAAAGCTGCATGGTCCTTGGAAGGGGTCAATCACCGATGTATCCGACCACACTTCAAAATGGAGATTCGGTGCAAGGCAATCGCCGCTGCAGGCGACTTGGGCAAGAACCCGACCGGCGGTCACCGTCATGCCGCTGTCAACCGAATGAGAGTTCTTTTTTAAATGTGCGTAATACGTATAGTAATTCGTTCCGTTGATCGAATGCCGTATGCCGATATAATTCCCAAAACTATACGTGCCGTCCGATGTCGTGCTGCGATCGGCGAGTGTATCGACCACTTTGAAGACCACACCCGGAGCAGCAGCCACGACATTCACTCCTTCATCTATCTGCTTGTAGTCTTTGATGACAAAGTCGGTTCCGTAATTCCCGTCATATGTTTTTGTGCCGCAATACGGGTCATGAGATGCGCCGAGGAGCGTATCCTGATCGACATAATTAACAATATAGTAGTCCTTGAGGTATTGACCTTCGATCGGTGTATCGAGGAACGGCTGTATGCCGGTCACGGTGCGGACGGTGAACGTCTGAGATTTCTCTACAACGCCATTATGGAGGAATTTTACGGTCCAGAGTCCGGATTCTCCCTTATAAAACTCCGGATGATAAATCACCGACCACCACCAGCCAACCCAATAATCTGCATCCGATTGAGTACCGAAACGATACCAGAGAGAGCCGCTCGGAGTGTACCATTCGGCGACTAATGAATCTCCGGTGTGAATTCCCTTGGCTTCCACCCAAAAGGTTATCGTCGAGTCCTGCGGAAATTTATAATCGAGTGTCATGCTCGGACGTTCGCGGATGGCAGCATAGGTGATGGCATGTTCATTCATCCCCGACTGAAGGATGCTGAAGCTCGTGTCGTAGGCAGGTTGAGATTTCCATAAAGAACCAGTGGAAGATGCATAACTGCAATTCCCGACAAAGGGATCGATGACCGAAGAGTCTGACCACAATTCAAAATGCAGCATTGGCGCAGAACAGTCACCACTGCAGGCGACTTGTCCGAGCGGCTGACCTTCCGTTACCACCGTACCAACGGATACTTTCTGTGAATTTTTCTTGATATGGGCATAATAAGAATAGAAATTTTTACCCATAATGGTATGTTGTACACCAATATAATTCCCAAAACTCTGCGTTCCGTCCGAGACTGTATTCCGGTCAGGAAGCGAATCGACGACGATAAAGACAGTCCCCGGAGCGACTGCGAGCACATTGACGCCTTCGTCGATTTGTTTGTAATCTTTGATCATGAAGTCAGTGCCATAGCTCGCATCGGTGACTTTATTTCCACAATACGGGTCTCGGGCCGCGCCGAGGGTGAGGTCCTGATCGACATACGAGGTAATGATATAATCTTTCAGGTAATTACCGGCAATTGGAGAGGAGAGAAAGGGTGGAATGGTGACTTTCGTCGTAAAGGTCTGCACTCTTTCGACCACACCATTCCGGAGCAGCTTCACGCTCCAGAGTCCACTTTCGCCATTATAGAGCGCGGGATGATAAATTATCGACCACCACCAACCGAGCCAATAATCTGCATCTGCTTTTGTGCCATAACGATACCATAATTGTCCGCTTGGAGCATACCATTCGGCGACGAGGGAGTCGCCGGAGCGAACGCCTTTATATTCTGCCCAAAAAGTAATCGTAGAATCCTGTGGAAAGGTATAGGTACTGACGTGAGTCGGTCGTTCTCGCAATGCACCATAGCTAAGGGCTGTATTGCTGAGACCGGATTGGATGACACCGAAATTTGCGTCGTAGGATAGTTGGGACCGCCAGAGTGAACCGATCGATGTATTGAGGGTGCATGTACCAAGGAAGGGGTCCATCACCGACGAATCGGTCCACACTTCAAAGTGCAGGTGCGGCGTGATGCAATTTCCGCTACAGGCGACTTCAGCGATGACCTGACCGGCGGTAACAATCATGCCGCTATCGACTTTGTGCGAATTTTTCTTGAGATGCGCGTAATAGGTGTAATATAATTTACCATTGTATAAATGACTGATACCAATGTAATTACCGAATCCCAGTGCAGGATTGGACGTGGTGTTCCGGTCGAATTCCGAGTCCACGACCTTGAAGACATATCCGGGCGCAGCGGCAACTACTTTCACTCCTTCATCGATCTGCTTGTAATCCTTGATGACAAAGTCGATACCGGTATTGCCTTCGTAGGCCTTCGAACCGCAAAACGGGTCGCGGGCGCGTCCTGCGATGCTGTCCTGATCCATGTAATTGATAATAAAATAATCCTTGAGGTAGGTGCCTTGAACAGGAGTATCAAGAAATCCCTGAGCAGAGGTCGGAAGAATTATACACAAAAAGCAAAAGACAAGAGAGTAAAATTTATGCATACGATGATAGATTTGTAATAAGAAATGTAATGCTTTGAGAGTACTGTATCAGTCATTGGTACCGGAGCAAAGGCCGACAATCGCATGGACGATAACGCTCCTATTGCGGAAGTGGTAAGAATGCCTTGCTTTCATACCCTGCTGCCGTATCGTCTCACCGTTGATACATTGGACGACATTCGATGTTCTGTCCTTCGCTCACGATATCATCGAGACGTATTTTTTTTGATCATGATATCCGGCGGTTCATAAAGCCACCGTGAATTCAGTCGGTTAGGATATATACTTTGAGCATAGTCTCAGATCTGCAGCGTATGTGCGCGGTCATCTCAAGTTGAATTGATTTCCTCATTTTTGCACAAACAAAACAGCCCACAAGGGTGCTTGTGGGCTGAGGGAAGTCTATTCTTTCGAAATTGTCGAGCGTACAGTAGAGCTATAAATCATGATCGACCGGTTACTTCGCCTGAGAGAGAGAATCTTTATCGGGCTTGAGATAGGAGAGTACTTCTTTGATTTTCTGCTCAAGGAGCGTCGGCGTGTAGGGCTTGACGATATAATTATTGACTTTGAATTTGAGGGCTATCACCACATCGGACGTATTCCCTTTGGACGTCACCATGACGATAGGGATATTCTTAAAGTCGTCATTTGCTTTGACTAAGGCGATGAACTCCAGGCCATTGAGTACGGGCATACTCCAGTCGGAAAATATAAAATCTACTTTATTTTCCTTGAGCTTTGTGTATCCGTCGAGGCCATCGACAGCTTCGATGACGGTATCATACCCGATTACAGCGAGTGATTCTCGGAGAAACTCACGCTGCGAAGCATCATCGTCTATGATAAGAAATACCATAGGTCTATCACTAAAATGTAGAACAACTCTACAAAAATAATGAATAATTCGGAGTTGGAGAAACGCATCTGCATTGCGTGGCGGAAATCCTGGGAGTTGAAAGGAATTGATATCGGAATATCCTGAGAAATGAGTAGTTTCGCAGTAAATATCCTCTTCCACAATCCGGTAGTACTATGAGAGCATTTCGCCTTCTACTATCCTTCCTGATGCTGACGGCGTCATTTTCGATGTATGGTCAGAATACAAGTCCATCTCTTCCATTACTTTATATAAAGCAGCCATTTGATGTGCTACTCTATGATGCAGCGCTCGATCTCACAAAAGCACCATCGGCAGTAATGAGCGGTGTATGTAAGATTACATTGCGCTGGACCGACAATCCGCAGGGAAATGTATTTTATTTTCATCTCAAAGGATTGACAGTGGACACCGTTTTGGTTAATTCCCTCAAAACCTCGCCGACTTCCGGTGGAATTCCCGGCACATCGATTAGCTATTATTCCGTTCCGTCACCACCGTCAGCCAAGCTCGGCGATACGACCCTCGTGACGGTGTATTATCATGGTACAATGACCTGTGAAATCGGCGGTTCGAGCGGATGGTGCGGAGGAGTAACCTCACAAGACAATACCCTCTACACGCTTGGTGTGGGATTCGTCGCCGATTATATTTCAACGACCCAGCACTGGCTGCCATGCTATGACCATCCGTCAGATAAAGCTTTATTCCGTGGACGATTCCGAGTACCCCGCGGCAAATTTGCCGTGTCAAACGGACTCTTGTCGAATGTTTTTGCCGATAGCGCCACCATCACGTCCGAATGGACGCATGATCAGCCGTGTGCGACATATTTATTGACTTTTGCCGTTGACGCGTATCTCCCACTCGATTTTGGTACTCCGCAGCTCCCGATGACCGTGTATTCAAAGGTCGCCGATACTGGTGCGACGCGCAAAACATTTAGTTTGCTCCCTCGAATGGTCAGTACCTTTGAGCGGAAATACGGAAAATACCCGTTTGATAAGGTAGGATATGTCAATACACCGACGGGCGCGATGGAGCATCAAACCATGATTTCCTTCCCGACTTTCTTGTCGCGTTCGAAAGACACTGTCAATTCCACCGGCGCCCACGAACTTGCCCATCAATGGTTTGGCGATGAGGTATCTCCTGAGGACTTCCGCAATGCCTGGCTCACCGAGTCATTTGCCACGTATTCCGAAGCCGTGTGGGCGGAAGAATTAGGAGGATTTGCGGGCTATATCAAGCATCAAAGCGGGAAATTATCCGGATATTTCAGTACTGCAGCGTCGGAAGGTGTATTTTCGCTTTATAATTTCCCGCATGCATCACCCTCGTCGAATTACCCTGGTACAATTTACTCTAAGGGTGCGGTCGTCCTCGGCATGCTGCGTTATGAAGTAGGGGATTCTCTCTTTTATGCAGGATTGCAGAAATATATTGAGACCTATAAATATAGTGTGGCCTCAACGGCGAATTTCGAATCGATTTTTCAAAGTGTGGTAGGACGTGATCTCGGTTGGTTCTTTCAGCAATGGGTGCATACAAAAGGATGGGTCAAGCTGAATTGTGAAACCACACGCACCAGCTCATCGAACGGTACACCTCTTCTGACATTACGCCTGCGACAGGTCCAACCGAAAGAATATGGCACATATACGAATGTTCCGGTTGAGGTAGGCGTGAAAGCAAAAGACGGCACCACCCGATACACGATGCTCATGCTGCATACCGACGATGAGACCTTCACGCTGCCTGCAGATATACCTGCTGAGTATGCATCACTGACAATTAATCAAGGGCCGAGTATTCGCTCGCTCCTGCAAGTTGGTACTGTTACATCAGTTGAAGAGGATAACGAACAACGGCCGGAGTTGAGAATCGTTCCCAATCCGGCCGGTGCAATTGTATCTGTGGAGGTCGTGTCATCGACAACCGCTGATGCTATGATTCGTATTACCGACACTGCCGGAAAATTGGTGCTACTGGAGAGTATTTTACTTCAGCAGGGGACCAGGATTGTCAATCTGCCTACCTCTTCGCTGCCGTCAGGCAGCTACTGGCTCTCATTGGAGGCAGGCGGACGTACCATTTCTACGCAATTGTCGATACAAAAGTAATTACTTCGCAGGCGGTGTCGCGACATCTGCTTCTTTGACACTTCCATATGCTGTTAAGTCAATGGTTGCGTAGTCAGGATGCGATGTCAGAATCTTGGCTGTCGCCGTAAAGTATCCCTTGTCTTTTGGGGTGACGCGGGCAGTAACTTCAATTTGTGTCTTGCTTTTGACGACGGTACCGGGCTTGATATTGACCTCGATGCCATTCGTTGCTGACACTTCATTAATAGTCACATCTTTATCAGAGTTGTTTTCAAAGCGAACCGATGCTTCACTAGTTTTACCGACGGTCATGTTCGTAAATGCGAAGTATGGAGTTGGAGCAATATTAACTTCACGAATTACATCTGCTTTGAGGTAGAGTACTTTGTTGGGCGAGGTAGGATCGTTGCTTGTGATAGTAATATTCTTTGTCAATGGTCCGGTCGATTGTCCGAGATTCAGCGACACTTCTATCGTAGCTGTATCGGTCATGGGCATGAGCTCTTTTTTGTCAATCGGAGCAGCAGTACAGCCGCATCCTGGATGGACATCAGAGATTTTGAGCATGTCGGTACCGGTATTTATAATTTTAATTTTCGCTTTTAACGGTGTGTCCTTGGGCTTGACCTTTTTCCAGTCGTACGTATCACCGCCAATGATTTCAAGCTTGGAGTTGGATTTTGGTTCTAAAGTTTTACCTACTGTCGTGTTGCCCCCCTGAACCTGAGGAGTCGGATGCTGGCCTTGTGCCGAAGCAATCATACCTGAAGCGACAAACATTGCCGCGAGAATACCGAGTGTTTTCATAAAAATTCCTTATAAAAAATAAAAACATTGAATACTGTTAGAATTGTTAACTTATTGTCCTACTACTAATTGCTGTACTGCCTGCTCACCTCTGTCGGTGCGGAGAGCCAGAAGATATGCTCCTGCCGGTATCCCGTCGAGCATAAGGGGAACCCTGTTTTCTCCGCTTGGCTTGAGTTCGCTGAATATCATTGTGCGTACGAATCTTCCATTGAGATCATGCAACGAAATACTGATATCGCGTTGATCCTTGAGTGTAAAAGTACATTCGGCATTCTCCCGTGCCGGGTTCGGAGCAATAGATACTCCTGAAAGTGCGCCGGATTCTCTGCGGCATAAATCAAAAAACGGAGATTCATTCTTGACGGCTTTACATGCCTGTTCGGCCGGAATACAGCGTGTCTCGACGTCGGCTAGAACCGAGAGTTCATTCTGGAGCTGCTCCCGATAGCGACCCGGTAAAGCACTGGTAAATTCAGGATTGGGTGTAAACCACAATAAAAATTCACGTGCTTCTGCATGATCAAACGTGATCCGAAGCAAGACTGCCGAATGATGCTGTGAGTTATCCGAACGTATGTTTTCCGATGGAGCGAGGGTAATATCACAGGTATCGGTGCCTATGTATTTCCGTTGCAGCCAGATATGGAGCTTCGGATAATGTGTGGCAAGCAGAACAGCTTCAGTCTCGCTAAGTTCAATTTTTTTGACACCTTCTATATCATTTGCTCTTGCACTCGGCGGCGTGGACTCAAAAATAGGAGAATGAGCAAGGTTCGGCTTAGTAGCAGAAGAAGAAGATAGTGGTACATGCAGTAAATCATTATGATTAAGTACCGGAATATTTACCTGTGTGCTCTCCGTTGCTGAAACAGATGCCGACGTGTGTCCGACTGCAGGATAAGCGTCTTGCTCAGACTTCGGGTTCTGCGGAGAAGAAGACGGTACCGTTTGTATGACCGGCGATTGGAGCGTCACTTTGGGTGCTGACGGTGTAGTATCACGAAACATAAAAACAGCTGCAACCGATGCTGCTACAAGTAATGAACCAGCGAGTAGCGGCTTGATATACGGGCGTTGCTGTATCAATGGTAGTGGGTGTGCAGGTACCGTGCTCCCTTGTACCTGGCGGAGAATCTCTTCCTTCGAAAGCAGAGGGGACGTATTCCTTACTTTCTTTGCCGTATCGAAATAGGTCTGTATATTGTGTTTCATACGATGCTTTCCTGTAATTCTACTACTTCGTTGTTCTGGGCTGATTCTGCACCGAGTAATTTTGCTAATTGACGTTTACCTCTAAAGATACGAACCTTCACACCGGTCACGGTGCCTCCCTGTACCTTCTGTATTTCTTTATGCGAAAAGCCCATAATTTCAGCCATAATTATTGCCTCTTTCTGTGCTGCAGGTAGCTGATCAAGCGCCTGATAGAGAATTGTCACATCCATTGCCTCATCCGGTGCCATACCGTCTCCGAAGAGTTCATCGAGCTGCTCGGCTTCATAATGCTCATGTGTCCGCGTTCGCGTGCGACGATTGTAAAACGTTCGCCGAGCAATCGTCATCAGATAGCTTGGGAATGCAATTTCCTCGCGTAGTGTGTCGAGCTTTTCATAGGCGATCAGGAGTGTCTCACTGACAATATCGCGGGCTTCGTCACGATTACGCGTCAAAAACAGAACAAAGCGTTCGAGCGGCTCCTGCGAAGGAGCAAGCAATCTCATAAACTTTTGCTGTTGTGTCTCGTGTTGTACCATGAAGTCCGAATAACTAGTAAATCGCCAAACTGCGTGGGAAGTGAACGTAGCGGCGGAAAGGTTACATTGGTGGTGAAAGTTGTATTGAACTGTGATGCCGTGATGGAGAGAAACCGTCTATACATGTCTGCCGTTAGAAAGGTCGTGCATATCAAAAAACGCGTCTGGCTTCCTCAATCAATTTTTCGGCTTCGGCTTTTGTCGATGACTCGGCAATTATACGCACAATCGGCTCTGTATTCGATGAGCGAATGTGCACCCAGGAGTCCGGAAAGTCGAAGCGAACGCCGTCGCTGTCATTGACCGTGGCCGAGGAAAAATGTCTTTGTAATTGGAGGGCAATGTCGCTGAAATCACCGCCGAAGTCAAGCTTGGTTTTTACCATTTCATACGCAGGTATTGCCGCAGATACCGCAGAAAGTGTCGTCGAATGCGAGGCAAGTAAATGCAAAACAAGGGCAATTCCGACAAGTGAATCTCGACCGTAATGGCTCGCAGGGAGGATCACGCCGCCCGAACCCTCTCCACCGAAGATACAATTGTGTGCCTGCATCGTACGCACGACATTTACTTCGCCCACGGGTGAACGCCAGACTGTGCCGCCATGACGCTCTGCGATATCATTAATCATTCGCGACGTCGAAAGATTGACTGCCACATCCATGGTCATACCACCGAAGAGATGAGCATTTTCGAGGACTGCCTGTGCTGCGAGAACAATCGTCTTCTCTTCTCCAATTGGGTGACCATGCTCATCAATCAGAACTAATCGGTCGGCATCCGGGTCAACGGCGATACCCAAATCTGCTTTTTCCGCACATACTGCATCGGCAAGCTGGGTAAGATTCTGCGGTATTGGTTCCGGAGTGTGAGGAAATATCCCTGATTCATTACAAAATAAAGGAATAACCGTGCAGCCGAGACGCTCGAGAAGGCGGGGGACAATGACAGAACCCGATGCATTGACGGCATCGACAACGACTGTGAATTTTCTCTGTTGAAGCGCTGCACGCGACGATTCAGTAAAAATCGGCAGCGCGAGGATGTTCGTAATATGACGCTCTATCGCATCTTCGCTCAGCGTAACCTGTCCCATTATCGCATGTGGTTCGTCAGATTGCTCTGCATCGGCAATTTCCCAAAACCGGTAATTCTGCTCTGCATCAAGAAAAATACCGTCCGCATACATAAATTTCATCCCATTCCATTGGGAAGGATTATGTGATGCCGTAATAGAAATTCCACCGGCTGCAGCGGGAGAATGCTCGACGAGTAACTGGATGGTAGGCGTGGGAACGATGCCGAGAACGTGGACATTCCGTCCGCATGCTGCGAGTGTATCGGCGATAACTCCCTGTATCCATTCACCCGACGGGCGCCCGTCGCGACCAATCATAATATCACCCGCAGGCAAGTATCGGGCATAGGCTCGGGCATAACGGATGACATCGGAAGTAGGGAGGGAATCACTGACGGTGGCTCGAATACCGGAAATAGAACGTATAAAAGGCATCTTGGATAGGACAAATAAGAGAATTGTTCATGTTTTTATTACCCCTAAATTACAAAAAACGTCGTAATTTTGCGGTCTTATAGCTTTGAACTACACAAAAAATCCCCGCAGCAGCGCTCCCCATTATGGCAAAAAAAACGACCGATATTCAATTCGATGAACGCACGCACATTTCTGTGCGCGGCGCTCGTGAACATAATCTCAAAAATATCTCGCTCGACATTCCGCGAGATAAATTAGTGGTAATTACCGGCTTGTCCGGTTCGGGTAAATCCAGTCTCGCCTTCGACACGCTCTATGCCGAAGGCCAGCGCCGCTATGTCGAGTGTCTTTCACCCTATGCCCGTCAATTCCTCGGGATCATGAAAAAGCCCGATATTGATACAATTGAAGGGCTTTCGCCGGCGATTTCTATCGAACAAAAATCGGTGAGCAATTCACCCCGCTCGACCGTCGGAACGGTTACTGAAGTCTATGACTATCTCCGTCTCCTCTTTGCAAAAATTGGTGTGCAGCATTGCGTAGACTGCCATATTCCTGTGCAATCCCAGACCCCGGATCAAATCATCGATTCGATTATGGAATTACCCCAACAAACGCGTATTCAGATACTTACACCGCTTGTGCGAGGAAGGAAAGGCCATTATCGGGAGGTGTTTGAACAGTACAGAAGACAGGGGTATACCCGTGTGCGGGTCGATGGCGTGATCCAGGAAATTGTACCCGATATGCAGGTGTCTCGCTTCCAAGTGCACACAATCGATCTGGTGATAGACCGCACCCTTATCGAACCTGACCAAGACACCCGTATTTCGGAGTCAATTCACACAGCCCTCAAAATAGGCGAGGGTATTGTCATTATTCTCACCGAAAATGCTGACGAAACATGGGCTGAACGCCTCTACTCGACGGCTAATTCGTGTTCGAACTGCGGACGTTCCTATGAATCGCTGGCACCGAACAATTTCTCGTTCAACTCACCCTTCGGAGCCTGTGAGACATGTCAGGGACTCGGCAATATCCGGGATTTTGACGAGGACCGTGTCATTCCCAACCGGGATCTTTCGGTGGAAGACGGCGGAATTTCTATCCTCGGGAAGCAACGGAAAATGTGGATCTGGGATAAAGTCAATGCCTTCGCCAAAGCAGCGGAAATTGATCTGACGAAGCCCATCAAAGACCTTGAAGTTAATGAAATACAAGCACTTCTTTACGGAACTAAAAGCAAGAAAGTTACTCTGAAATATGTGCTTTCCTCCGGGAAAACGGTAGAATATAAGACACGGTTTGAAGGAGTGCTCGCCATTTACCGGCAGCAGTATGATAATACGTCATCGTCCGATATCCGGGCAGGAATTGAGGAATATATGTCGGCGCAATCGTGTTCGACATGTGAGGGCGGGCGCTTAAAACCCGAAAACCTGGCCGTGAAAATCCATCAGGCATCGATTACAGAGCTGACGAGCTATGATGTAACCAAAAGTTATGGGTACTTTACCGAGCTCGAAAGTAAGCTCAGTGAGCGAGAGCGCCGCATCGGACATTTAATTCTCAAAGAAATTACGACACGATTGAGATTCTTACTCGAAGTAGGACTCCATTACCTGAATCTTGACCGGTCAGCGCGAACGCTTTCCGGCGGTGAATCGCAGCGTATTCGTTTGGCGTCGCAGATTGGAAGTCAGCTTGTGGGGGTGATGTATGTCCTTGACGAACCAAGTATTGGATTGCATCAACATGATAATCAAAAGCTGATAACATCGCTGAAAAATTTGCGAGATTTGGGTAATTCGGTGATTGTCGTAGAGCATGATCGAGAGATGATTGAGCAGTCGGATTATCTGGTAGATATTGGCCCGAAGGCTGGGGTGCATGGCGGTGAGATTATGTTTGAAGGGGCTCCTGACGAACTCCTTGCTGCTCCCAAAAGCCTCATAGAGCTCTCCAATACGGCGCAATATCTGACCGGTGCGCGGCAAATTGAAGTGCCGCAGACCCGGAGAGAAGGCAATGGAAAATTTATCACCCTTAGTGGCGCGCGGGGGAATAATCTCCGGGAAGTAACGTTGAAAGTACCGCTTGGGACGTTCACCACGATCACAGGAATGAGCGGAAGCGGGAAGTCGTCGTTGATTAATGAAACGCTGTATCCGATTTTATCCAAACATTTTCACAATGCGATTTCATCTCCTCTGCCGTATAGTCGGATTGAGGGGCTCGAGCATATAGATAAAGTGATTGAAATTGACCAAACTCCGATTGGGCGTACTCCACGAAGCAATCCTGCGACCTATACCGGTGTGTTTACCCAGATTCGGGACTTCTTCTCTCAGCTACAGGAGTCGAAAATGCGCGGATATTTGCAGGGCAGGTTTTCGTTTAACGTCAAAGGCGGGCGCTGTGACGACTGTGAGGGCGGAGGAATAAAGAAAATCGAAATGAATTATCTGCCCGACGTCTATGTCCAATGCGAGACCTGCGGCGGCAAACGGTATAATGCTGAGACATGTCAGGTGTATTATAAAGAAAAAAACATCGCCGATGTGCTTGATATGAGTATCGAAGAAGCATTGGAATTTTTCAAGGAAATCCCGAAAATCCGGCGGATAATGCAAACGCTCTATGATGTAGGACTCGGGTATATAAAAATTGGACAGCAGGCGCCGACATTGTCCGGAGGGGAAGCGCAACGGGTGAAGCTGGCGACCGAACTTGCCAAAGTATCCACCGGCAAGACGCTCTATCTTCTCGATGAACCGACAACGGGGTTGCATTTTGAAGATATACGTCTCCTTCTGGGACTTCTTGATAAGTTAGTCGAGAAAGGGAACACTGTCGTGGTGATTGAGCACAACTTAGATGTCGTTAAATGTGCTGATTGGGTTATCGATCTTGGTCCGGAAGGCGGCGGCGGCGGCGGACAGATTATCGCCGAAGGCACACCGGAGAGTGTCTGTAAGGTTAAAAAGAGCTATACCGGCAAATATTTAAAAAAAGAACTGAAAATAAAGTAACACTGCGTTTTGAAGGCAGTCCGAAATATCGTAGTTTCGCGCTCAACCATGCATCCATAGCTCAACTGGATAGAGCATCTGACTTCGGATCAGAAGGTTTGGGGTTCGAATCCCTATGGGTGTACACCCTCTTCTGAGAGTATCACTTCTTCGTGATACTCCGGTGGATTCTACATGTAAACCCACTCTGCAATCTCATCACGAAGAACATTAATCGGAATTACAACCCTCAGGCAGAAATGTATAACCTATTTGCAGCCCTTGTCAGAACTCCGTATCTTGCACGAAACAATTCCAATTGCCCCGGATTCCTGCCTACTTGCACGGGAATATTTGAAGTGATTGATATTTAGTACCATTGTTTCCCGTAGCACTTGATCTACCGTTGATTATTCAGCGATGAATGCCTTTCGGTGAATACATGGGATTAGTTTGTTTTCTGTGGTAGCACATTGGTACTAACCGTATCTGAAATTGAAAATTACAGACTTCACATTTGACTGCGCTCTCGATACTTGCACCGTGTGACAATATGATAACAAGAGTATTGAGAACAACAATTGCTACGATTGTAATTCTCATGTTCGGTTACACGGACAACGTTCCTTTACATCAGGCCGGCCGGATGATTCGAAGTGCTCTCGGGCTAAACTCACATCGTACAAACATTCTTTGGGAACTACTACAGCTCAAAAAATTAGCGGGCTTACCGTTAGACGACTGTTTGATACACAAGATGAACATCAGGACAATTGACAAGGCAACTAAACTACAAATTGCTTTACCATTCAAACTGGCTATGGACACGACATTGACCCTGTCGGAAGTAAAACGGTTGCAATCAAGGTTGGCAATGCTTGGAGTAAAACCGACTTTATACTGCATGTAATGAGACACTTAAATCAGAGCAGGACAAGAAGAACGAAAACATGAGTCATGAAACGCAAAAGAAGGTCTGTAGCAGGCAATTTGTTTAACGACAATACTGGTTTTAGCGAATCAATAATTTATCAACTGGGAAAAAATAATGCGTACGCAGGCACAAATCTGCGTTGGAAATTATGGACTGATATTACCGGTTCTCCACGATACCTTTACCCAGTTTCGTATGGTCAACAAGGCAACTATGGTCCGGGGCTTTATTTCATCACCCAAAGCCCCGGTAGTGGAAATTCGGTTGAGTTGTATGAGATAACCGATGAAGTAGGATCAAATCCACAACTAACCAGGAATCAAATTTTTAAAAGTGATTATGAACCGTCCGGATATGCACAACAATTGGGGACAACGGTAGAGTTAATTACCGGAGATTGTAAAATTATCAACGCGTTTTATCTCGAAGGGATAATACATTATGTGTTTCAATCTGATTATCAAAGTTCCAATTACACCGGAATTAATTACAATCGATTAGATGTACGTACACTCACGAATGTATCCTATTCATATGGACAAAATGGCTTCGATTGTGCTTATCCGACGGTAGCATCGTATGGAACATCTCGCACGGACAACTCCGTCATTATCTGTTATCTGAGGAGTGGTCCACGTATTTATCCCGAAACAAGAGTGATTGTTTTTGACAGCACCAAAACATGGTCAAATTCTCTCCTTGTAAAGAGTGGTACGACGTATGTCGATGCATTCCAATATGATAACACCGCACGCTGGGGAGATTATACAGGTATAGCATATACGTATAACTCCACAGCTCCTGAAATTTGGGTAAGTGGCTGCTATGGAACTACTCAAAAATTATTTACTACAACCTATAACTGTTTTAGAACCTGGATTGCTCAGATAAACAGCAGAACATTGAGTACCGACGAACATGACTTAAAACAAACACCAGCATTGCAACTGTTTCCGAATCCAATGGTTGATTTTTGTTCAATAGATTTTACACTAGCACGACCGTCAATTGTACGTATAGACATTACAGACATGTCCGGTAGTGTTGTTGCTCCACTTTTCAACGGTCAGCTTAACCAAGGAAAAAACATGCTCACCTTTAACAGAAAAGCACTGTCAAGTGGTGTGTATATGGTGACAATTACAGCAAGAGACACTGTTATCATCTCGAAAAAACTTATCATTGAATGAGGGTTCACCAAAACAAGCAAGGCAGACAAACACCTTCCCTTACGGGCATAGGACCCCAAAAACGAACTACTCCCACCAAAATCATATCACTCAGTATAACCTGAATATCCATACCGAATTGCTGGACAGACTTGTTGGTGGTACTGCCGGGGTAACTATTTTAAATAGAATGAATTGTACAACCGGCGGTAGAGTGTGAGTATCATAAAGAACAATCCTCTTCATACGGAAAAATTGCTTGCCAATACGTCATCAAACCACAAGACATATTCTTCACAAAGTCACAAACGGCGTCTCACCTCTTGCCCAATGCGAATATATTAACCACAAACCAATATTCACCCCTCACAAACCGATGGTCACCTCTCACAAACCAATATTCACCTCTCACAAAATGATGCTCAACTCTCACAAAAGAGTGTCCGGCTTTGACAAAACGAAGTCCGGCTTTGACAAAACGATGTCCGGCTTTGACAAAACGATGTCCGGCTTTGACAAAATGAAGTTCAGGCTTTGACAAAATGAAGTTCAGGTTTGACAAAATGAAGTTCAGGTTTCACAAAATGAAGTTCAGGTTTCACAAAATGAAGTTCAGGTTTCACAAAATGAAGTTCAGGTTTCACAAAATGAAGTTCAGCGTTCACTAAAGTGGTTGTCACCTCTCACAAAACGTCGCAGAACAGTCACAAAACGTCGCGGAATAGTCACAAAACGTCGCGGAACTGCCACAAACCGATGGATTCCTTTCCCAAAACATGGCAGTAGTCTCGCCAAACGGTGGGGAACGATGCCGAGAAATCGAGCAGGCATGGCCAAGCAAACATCAGTTACCACGTTCGTCGGTGGCGCTTCAAGAACACAAAATGCAGCAATCATACCGGCCGCCCCAAATCCACCCTATACCGGTACACCCTCGCCGAACATCGGGCAGACACATTCAACAGCGCGATGACTTCCTTCTAACAGAAATTAGATAATGCTGTTTTTGCATATTGCTGCACCGGGGTTTATACTGCTTCCATCCGTATAAGATAGGACAAGGAGGAGAGCGTTCGGCAAACCCGGTAGTCCGTCACTCTTTTTTGTAAGAATGCGAACAAAGACTCAGAAGCCGGAAGAAATGCCAGCAGTACACAGAGAGAGAGAAGCGGCATGTATGGAGTGAGTGAAGAAAGAGGTGCTTAATGTTTCAAAAAGAAGAGAAACATGATATTTATCATTTTTTGGGTCTATAGGTAGCCATATTTTTGCTGTTGAAATGGGAGCACATGCATCCGAAGCGTCGCTCTATCCGTTTCCCAATACCGCATTCTGGTAGAATGGCAAAGGAGTCGCGGAATATCTATACGTGTTTAGTAGGCAAGTGGACGAGAAGGTCATCGAAAGGAATATTTACGGTGAAAGTACCACTAGTGCAGGCGCGGGAACATTTTTTCGGAACAAGTAAATACGCAGCGGGCAGCTAGCTCGGCGCGTTCATTCTTAGGAGGCAGTATGAATTGGTTTATGAATCTACGTATCAAGACAAAGCTCATCAGCAGTTTTGTAATTGTATCGGTCGTCACGGCAGTAGTCGGATATATCGGTATGACGGATATTGAGAAAATGGAAACGCAGGATAAGATCCTCTTTAAAGATGGTGCGGTGCCACTTGGCTATTTAGTAAAGATTTCGACGAATTTTCAGAGGGTTCGTGTCTCTACCCGAGACATCATTCTTGAAAACGATGCAGCGTCGATTGAGAAAATTTCTAAGGATATTGTCGCAAGCAGGGATTCCATTACCAAGTATTCGGACTTGTATGAGCCGAGTATTACATTCGAAGATGACAAAATAAAATTTAATGAATTCAAGCAAGCGCGGAAGTCATATGCCGAGGGCTTGGACCGGTTGATAGAATTTGCACGGGCGAACGAAGATGCAAAAGCATTTGCATTCCTGGGAAGCACGCTGAAAGAAAAAGCCGATGCCGAGCAAAAGGTTATCTATGATTTGGTGGATGACAGAATCTTGGAGTCCGATAAAATCAGTATTGCCAATACAGAATTATCAGGTTCAGCGACGAAGCTGATGCTCATACTCGTCATCGTAGGAGTGGCAATAGCAGTAGGGCTGGGCTATATAATCGCCAGGATTATCAGCAGACCGATAATCGAACTCGATGAAGCAGCTGCAAAAGTAGCGGCAGGAGACGTCACACAGCAGGTACGTAATATGCATACCGATGAGACCGGACGACTGTCGGCATCATTTAATACGATGGTCGCCAATATCCGACAAACATTGGAGGAAGTCCATAAAGCAGGCGAAGAAACACGTATTGCCATGCATAAAGCGAAGAATCTGCAGGCAGAATCAGAAGCACAAGGACTATATCTGTCCGAAAGTGTCGAGACAATGATGCAGGAAATACAACATTTTGCGAAAGGTAATCTTGTCGTACAGCTCACTCCGCGTCGTAATGATGATGATATCGCACGGCTGTATGAAGGATTCAGTTCAGCAGTCGGAAATATCCGCAGTATGGTCATTCAAGTTACAGAAGCCGTCGAGACTACCGCAAGTGCCACCGCACAGATTGCAGCAAGCATCGAAGAGATGTCCACCGGTGCCGGCCAACAATCAGAGCAAGCTGCGAATGTATCGGCAGCCGTGGTTGAAATGACATCCAATATCGTCGAAAGTAACAGGGCGATGAACCGTGCCGTCGAAAAAGCACGCGCCTCCGGTGAAAGCGCACAAGAAGGCGGCGATGTGGTCGTGCAGACGATTGAAGGTATGAACAAAATAGCCGATGTCGTGCAGCAATCAGCAAATACCGTCCATAATCTCGGAAAATCAAGCGAAGAAATCGGCGAAATTATTCAGGTTATTAATGATATCGCCGATCAGACCAATCTTCTTGCACTCAATGCTGCGATTGAAGCAGCACGTGCAGGAGAACAAGGTCGGGGTTTTGCCGTGGTAGCAGATGAAGTTCGCAAGCTCGCCGAGCGAACAGCCGAAGCGACAAAACAAATCAGTACAATGATAAAGAAAATTCAACGGGAAACAGCCGGCGCAGTCAGTGTCATGGAGCAGGGAACAAAAGAAGTGGAGAACGGGAAAAAACTCGCCGACAAAGCCGGCTCATCCCTACGCGAGATTATCTCAATGTCCAATGAAGTACAGATAATCATCACACAGCTTGCCGGAGCAAGTGCCGAACAAGAAACGACAAGCGAGGATATAGCACGTAATATTCAGAATATATCCAATGTGGCGACCGAGAATAATCGGGCAATCGAGCAGGTAGCTCATGCGACGGATGATTTGTCACGTCTGACAATGACACTGCAGGAATTACTCGCTCACTTTGAAACACAAGATCATTCCGCATATGGAAACGGTAACGGTACGTATCGCAACGGCTCATCGTTGTCGCAGAAATCATCGTCGTCTAAAATGCTCAATAATGGCTATGCCAAGCAATTAAACTAAATGCGCGGGAAAGTGGATGCCTGCTTCACGTCCTCGCACTGCGAGGCGTAGGCAGGCAGAAATGATGACCCAAGATTGGTCTCAGCCGGATCAAAACCGGCAAAACGTGATACCGCTGTATCGACAACCGTCATAAAATTGCACATTACATTATCGGGAAAGTAAGCATATGAAACATACCGAACACGAAACAAATCATACGCAGAGCGATGCAGACATCAACGAACAATTGCAGTTCGTGACGTTCAATCTCGGCGATGAAGAATACGCAATTGAAATTCTTAGAGTACAGGAGATAATTCGGATGATTCCGATTACACGTGTACCGAATTCACCGGAGTTTATAAATGGGGTGATCAATCTCCGGGGGAAGGTTATTCCCGTCATGGATCTCGGTAAACGGATCGGGCTGCCGGATAAAGAGAAAAATAACGACAATCGTATCATTGTTGTGGAGATTAATCATACAATTATTGGGTTTATTGTCGATAGAGTCAATATCGTGCTCCGAGTGAGCAAGAATATTATCGAAAATACACCGCAGCTCGTAGGCAATCTTGATACAGAATACATCAAGGGTATAGCAAAGATGGAACATAATTTATTAATACTGTTGGACTTGGATAAAGTAATGGAACCACAGGAATTAGCACTGACGATGTAATCTCAATTCAAGTAATTCTTATCAATTCATCAGGTGACCGGGAATGTAATCAGGTGCGTCGGCGATAAGAAGCTAACCGAAGAATCTCTGTAGTAAACGTGAAGAACTGGACATGAAAGGCGGGTTGAACTACAGAGATTCTTGGGTTTTTTTTGTTTTACAGCAATACGTGCTCCATACCTCAGCAAAGATGTCGGCTCCCGGAGCAAGCGAACGCTTGCACGCTTCCACCGGTGACGCTGATGTCTATGGCCGGCGACTATACCTGCAAAGGCTATGGAGTCCTCTCGATTCAGCCGGAAGTGCCGGCAGAAGAACCACTAAACAGGTACACGCTCATGGATACGCTTGCATCGTTACCGGCACCGGAGCCACATTCGGATATACTCTCCTCCAATGAAAGTGATGAACGCTATCAGAGGTTGCTCGATATGCTGCCGGATGGAGTGGTACTGCATTCCGAAGGCATTGTGCTGCTTGTCAACAAAGCAGCAATGTCCATCATGCGGGTGCAATCGCCGGATGAATTAATCGGTAAACAATTACTCTCATTTATTCATCCCGATTATCTGTCATTAGCCATCGAACGACAGAAACAGATGCTGAGTACTCTTGAAATTGCTCCTCTTATCGAAGAAGTAATTGTACGACTAGACGGCACTCAATTCTATGCCGAGACAATGGGATCGGTGGTCATGTATCAAGGCAAAAAAGCGATCCAAGTAGTATTCAGAGATATTTCGGAGCGAAAAAAAGCGTTCGACAAAATGAGAATCAGCGAGGAAAGCTTTCGTGCGATGTTTGAAAGTAATCCCCATGCGATGGGAGTATTTGATAAAGAGACGTATAAACTCCTGGAGGTCAATAGCGGTTTTACCCGTCTTTATGGCTACACGCGCGAAGAATTACTCGGCGGAATGACAGCCATGGATCTCAGACCGAAGGAGGATATTGAGGAATTTCTGGCATACATGCATACTCTTCGGGACTCACACGAAGAGTTCCTCTCAGGCAGCACATGGCGACATATCAAAAAAGACGGTACATGTTTTTATGTACAGCTTACCTCGTATGAAATTCTGTTTAATAATCAACCGGCACGCCATATACTCGTCAATGACATCACCGAATACCGACAGTCCAAAGCAGAATTATTGAAGGCAAACAAGAGATTTGAGCTCGTCACACATGCTACCAACGATATCATTTGGGATGTGGACCTGAGGACAAATGTCATCTGGTGGAACGACAATTTCTATTCAAAATTCTGCTATACCAAAGAAAATGAATACCTTTCGACGTCCTCATGGGCGGATCATGTCCATCCTGACGATAAAGATGCTGTCATTGCGGGAATTTACCATTGCATCGAGAGGAAGTGTCCGTTATGGAGCGCCGAATACCGTTTTATTACTGCAGATGAACGAATAGTACATGTTTATGACCGGGGGAATATCCTCTACAACGAGCACGGTGAAGCGACTCGCATCGTCGGGGCGATGCAGGATATCACCGAACGGAAGCGGGAGCAAGAAGCACTGCGGCTGAGTCAGTCGCGACTGAAGACAATATTCGAGTCGGCATTGGATGCGATGATTACCGTCGATGAAGAGATGAAGGTCATGCTCTTCAATTCGGCAGCCGAACAAATGTTCGGGTATTCTGCCCGGGAAATACTCGGTCAGTCACTCGACCTGCTCATTCCCTTGAAATACCGGTGGGGACATGCGCTGGCAATGAAAAATTTTGGAGATAACAAGCAGCAATCCCGAGAAATGGGATTCACGCACGAAGTCTTCGCCCTCCGGTCAAATGGACAGGAATTTCCGATCGAAGCTTCGATATCCACAGTCAATACCGAGACTGGCAGACTGTACACAGTGGTCATTCGTGACAGTACCGAGAAAAAAATAGCCGAAGACCGATTGAGAAACAGCGAAGAGAAGTTCAGAACCGTCGTCCAAAATCTCACCGATATCGTAACGATACTCGATCAAAACGGCGTGTTACTCTATGAAAGTCCGGCTATAACATCAACACTCGGGTATGAGCAAGATGAGATATTGGGGAGAAGTGTTCTGGAATTTCTGCATCCTGAGGATCTGGAAAATGTGGTCGAAGCGATGACAGAAGTACTGAAAGATAGTGGAAAGAGTAAACGTGTCGAGTACAGATTCCTTGCAAAAGATGGTCACTATGTGACACTCGAATCTGTTGGAGTCAATCAGTTACAAAACCCTGCTATCGAAGGAATTGTAGTGACTTCACGCGATATGACCGAGCGGACGATGGCAGAGGAGGCTCTCCGGAGGAGCGAAGAGAAATTCCGGTCGATCATGGAGAACAGTAAAATCGGCTTTACGCTCTTTAGCCGCGATGCGACGATTCTCTATGTGAGCCCGACCAATGATCAGATATTCGGATATACGCAGGATGAATTACAGACTATGAATCGTGATTACTTAATTCATCCGGAAGATAGAGCAAGGACAGAATCACGGTTCAATCGGCTCCTGACCGGTGAAGAAGTAGCACGTGTGGAATTCCGCTGGCTCATGAAGGACGGCAAATGGAAATGGATCGAATCGAATGCGTATAATTATCTTGATAATAAAAGTTTACAGGCAATACTTGTCACGTATCAGGACGTTAATCAACGTCATGAGTCGGATGAGAAAATCCGTCATCAGGCGGCTATGCTCGATATTGTACCGGACGCAATATTACTGCAAGAACTCGACGGAAAAATCCTCTTTTGGAATAAAGGAGCCGAGAAAATGTACGGATGGACAGCCGAAGAAGTCGTCGGCCATCCGTGGACAGAGGTTTTACCCGATGACAACCCTTCCGACATAGCCGAGCGCCTTGATCATCTCTTTCATTATGGCAAATGGAGCGGCGACCGAGTACATAGAACCAAAAATAAAGAAACACTCCTCATCGAAAGTCGGTGGGAGTTGATCAAAAATGAATCGGCACATCAAACAGTCTTGGTAACCAATAGAGATATAACAGAAAAAAGAAGTCTTGAAAAACAGCTCTTCCGCGCACAACGCCTGGAGAGTATCGGGACGCTTGCAAGTGGAATCGCGCATGATCTGAACAACATTCTAACTCCTGTCGTCCTTGGATTGGAAATTATAAAGATACGTTCGAAAGACGAAGCAATCGCTGCCAGGATCGACGCTCTTACTACCAATATTCAACGCGGGTCGGGTCTCATCCGGCAAGTATTGACATTTGCACGTGGAACAGAAGAGAAATTCGAAGTCATTAATATCAAATATAGTATCAGCGAAGTAATAAAAATGGCTAGGGAAACATTCCCGCCGGAAATTAAAGTTACCGTTAATATTCCGACCGAAGATGTTCTGATCCATGGTAATGCAACACAACTTCATCAGATTATCCTCAATCTCAGTATCAATGCACGGGATGCAATGAGCAAAGGAGGAGGAGAGCTGTATATAGAAGCAGGATACACAGAAGCCACAGATGAAGTTTTGCGGCGGTTTGTGGATATGAAACCCGGAAAATATGTCCGCATCACCGTTCGAGATACCGGATGCGGAATCCCGGCAGAACTGCAAGAAAAGATATTCGAACCCTTTTTTACCACGAAGGAAGTCGGCAAGGGTACCGGTATCGGCCTGACGACCGTTTTCTCCATTGTTCGCTCCCACAACGGCTATATCGATTTTACCAGCAAAGAACATGTAGGTACTACATTTACTATACTCTTACCGGCAGCCGTCATGACAATGGAAAAGCAAGAATTTTCCACAACGGCACGGAAGTCGAATGGAGATCACAAAACGGTACTTCTTGTTGAAGACGAAGAGCTCCTTCGTGCGACGGCAGAGGATGTCTTACACGAACATAATTATACCGTCTTGACGGCATCAAACGGCGAAGAAGCAATGCATATCTATACGCATCAGCAGGAGACCATCGTTGTGGTTATTACTGATATCGTCATGCCGATTATGAATGGTATGGAATTGATAAAAATTCTGAAATCAATTAATCCAGCCGTGAAAATTATTGCGACCGGTGGCCTGCTGTATGATCAGGAGGGGAAATATATCAAAAAAATGGGTGCATTTGAAGTATTACTCAAGCCCTATACCGCAACGCAATTACTGGATACTGTCGAAAAAGCAATCCTTGCACGGCAGTGATAGTGTTTCGGGAGCCCATAAACCGCTACAACCACGTCTTTCCTACCGGTACCATCCGACAGGGAGAAGCTCCTTCGTACATAAGCAGATAGGCGAGTGGGGAGAGAAGCATACCAGTTGGCATAATTATTGATGAAGTCGCCGTTAAAGTGAATTCGTTCCATAATCGGTGATTAGATAATGAAACAATCTCTCCCATATCGACTGTCGGTAGTCTGCGTCTTCTGCATGCTCGGATTATTACCCGGGAAGATGACGCTCACAGCCGCTGAACCCGTCGTAAAAGTCCCGCCCATGCCTACATCAACTGAGATGGAGGTCTATCAGGACAGTGATGAACTGTTTGCGAAGCTGCTGTTGAGTTATTATCAGGCGGCGGCGTCACTCGATGCCCAGCTGCGATACTGGGAAATTAAACCCGTAGCCACAGTGCCCGTACCCACCCTCGATGAGCTGACAGGGCAGGAGACAAAGACCATTCGTAAGTATTATTCCATTGCTATGAGACTGCAGACGCAGATTGAGGCATTGTCCGAAGATCAGATCCGGGCTCATGTCCGAGATGTGGAGCGGCGCTTGCTGAGTGAACGGAATAAAAGCGCGGAGCTGAGTATCGCCAAATACGAAGAAGAGCTTACCGCCCGCCGGGTCGATCTCTACAAGCAGCGACTCGATAATATTATGAAGTTCACCGACAGTCTGAAAGCTGCCAACGATTCCCTCACGTACGCCTATTACATGCTTCGGTATTCCTCGCAGGAGGCCTATGCACGAGCGGTGATGCAAAGCAGTATCCCATCGATTCAATTCTCCAACGCGGCGTCCTTCCTTGCTTTTAATAATGATGCATTACAGACGGATATCTCATTTGGAGCAAAGATGGAACTCAATCTAAACTCGGCAGCCGACTACGGAAAGTACTTCGACTTGTGGTTCGCCTATCTCATGCCGCAGATAAAGTCTGCTCATCCTTCACAGACAGGTCAAAACTGGAGACAATGGAATTCGAATATCTATTCCTTCGGTATCAATCTTAATCTGCCGGAAGTTATTGAATTACATCCGGTGAAAGCAGGTATTAAAATCGGAGCAGGACACTATTGGGGGAGTGGAAGCGCGCCCAATGATGCCCTCCCCGAGACAGAGTACAAAGGCCAGATGATGAATGTTGAATTGAATTTTTCACGGTTCACGACGCTGAGTCCCATGGGCTTGTATTTTAACTTCGGTGTTCTGTTTCCCTCCCGGGAAATGAACTTTGCCGATCCCGTGAAGCCGGTATCGATCGGAAAAAATTCAATCTCTGTTTTTACGCTCGGTGTGCGGTTTACGATTCTGTAATCAATGTCCAAAATTAAGTACTACCTATGAAAACATGTCTATCAATACTCATTCTATTCCTAACACTCAGTACATCAGTGCAGGCCAATGAACTAGGGAAGCGCTATTTAAAGCTGGGAAATACCTATCGTGAGTCCGGCAACTATGAGAAAGCCGAAGAATATCTGCTGCAGGGAAAAACAATGGTTGCAGGAGACACTTATTGGTCCGCAACGGCGCATGAATATCTGGGATACTTATACCGTGATATAGGCTCGGGTGGAACAAATGATGATAATGGAGAGTATTTCATGGCGCTTGCCAAAGAGCATCTCGAGCAGGCATTGGCGGGATTCCAGAAATCGGTACGCCAGCAGGATGGAAGTCCTTCGGCACTGAGCAATCTCCGGCAGGAAGTGCAGAAGCTGTCATCGACTCCGCAGCCGGGAGAGGAAAAAGCCGGGTCCGGTTCTGCAATCAGAAAAACAACCAATGCCAAAATTGTTAATTATGACAATTCGAAACTCAAAGAAATTCCGAGAGATATCCCTGCCGGTATGGAGAATTTCAGTGCTGCCGGCAATAGAATAAGTGACATAAACGGCGCGCTCGATATCGCAAAGAATCTCAAATATCTCAATTTGAAAAATAACCGCGTTCGCTCACTCGAAGGTATGCCCAAGCGCCTGAAGAAGCTGAAAGTTCTTAATCTCTCCGGCAACAAAATCAAAACACTCCCGCAGGACATCGGTGATATGAAAGACCTGGAAATATTGGATCTTTCGCGTAACAAGCTCACCGACATTCCCAGCTCTATTACCTCGCTGAATCATCTTAAAGTACTCGATCTTTCGGGAAATAAAATACCGTTCAGCCGTATTGCTACAATTCTGAAAGCAATGCCGAATACGAATGTTCTATTTGATCGGTATGAACTCATAGATGAAGAAGATGAGACAGATCTGCTCAATGAGAGTACGACAAACAGTGGACCTCTACAAGGAAAGTAACACAGCATGAGCAATGAACGCAGAGGAGATGACTATGAGTCGGCGATGAGGGAATTGCGCAGTAGCTACGAAGAACAAAAGGGAGCTATCCGGGCAAGACTCGACGAGTTTAGAAACGTACCGTCGGAAGAGTATTTTTATGAGATGTGTTTTTGTCTTTGTACTCCGCAATCCAAAGCTCGCCATGCACTTCTTGTGGTAGAAAAGCTCAAGGAGATAGATTTTCAATCCTATCCCTGTGACGTAGCCGATATCCTTGGCAACTCGGAACATTACATCCGATTCCACCGGCAGAAATCTTATAATCTACAGGAAATGCAGTCCAAATGGAGCTCAATAGAGAAGATCATCGCCAGCGATGTCCCCATCAGTGAAAAGCGAGATCATCTTGCAGCATCTGTGCGGGGGATGGGAATGAAAGAAGCAGCGCATTTTCTGCGGAATATCGGCATCTATGGCGTGGCAATCCTTGACCGGCACATTCTTAAGCATCTGACACGATTACGCGTTATCAGCGAGTATCCGATGTCGCTTTCTCGGAGCCTGTACCGGGAAATTGAAGATGAGTGGCTGAAATTTTGCCGGCAAACCGGTATTCCGATGGAAGAAATGGATTTGCTTTTTTGGAGCATGGAAACAGGTGAAATCCTGAAATAAATTTGAGTTAAATTGTTCAACACGATTATTTTCCCTACGCAATTTGTATTTTTGCAAATTGAAGTGGGGTATTTTCGTGTTGATACGTCGCCAAAAGAGTATCAATTACGGTCATTCCATCTCCGTATATCTCGATTACAACAGAAAGTAAAGTACAGTATTTCATCATTATAGACAGGAAGTTATATGAAAAAGCTCTGGTATATTCTGCCCCTATCGGCGGTAGTAATGGTAGCAGGAATTTACGGCTTGGGTCTCTGCACGAATGGTGTGCATTCCAAGGCTTCTGTGCAGTCAGCGCAGCAAGCAGATCAGAAGGCCGGAATTGATCAGAATTGGTTCGCCAAAGTCACACAAGACTTAGCAAAAAGTGAATATTACATACGGTATCAGGAAGACAGTAAATCGTACCAAAGTCCGAACCGTTCACAGAACCTGAGAATCACATATAGTGACAACGGCTTCACGATGGCGCCTCGTGTCGGTGATACCAAGCCGTGGAATGTATCGATGACACTGACGTCAGTCAGCAAAGGTGCCGGTCAGCTTCCATTGGAGAGCAAGCCGGCAGTGGAAGTGAAAGACAATCGTATTGCTACAAATTATTCGAATCTCACCATCGAATATCTCAACAATCCCGACGGTATGAGACAGAATTTTATCGTGAAATCTCGCCCGGCAGGGACCAATCCTCTTACACTGACATTAGCGACAAGCGGCAATCTTGTTCCTGAATTAAAAGGTTCGGATGCTGTAGTATTCACCGAGAAAAATCACAATGCCCAAGGCGTTGTATGGTATAAAGATCTCAATGTATGGGACGCTCAGCATACGAAGCTTGCCGCAAAGATGGAGCTTCATGGAAATGCAATCGACCTCGTCGTCGATGATCGCAATGCAGTCTATCCGGTGACAGTCGATCCGTTATCCACTACAGCTAATTGGACAGCCGAAGCGAATCAGAACGATGCTCAGTTCGGCTGGAGTCTTGCCCAAGCAGGCGATGTCAACCGTGATAATTTCCCGGATGTGATTGTCGGCGCTCCGAAATACGATAATGGCCAGACAGATGAAGGCGCTGTGTTTGTTTATCACGGATCAGCAACCGGACTCGGAGTATCACCGGCAAAAATTATCGAAGTTAACTCAGCAGGTGCAGGTTTCGGCTGGAGTGTAGCCGGTGCGGGTGATATGAACAAAGACGGCTATATGGATATCATCGTTGGCGCTCCGACCTATTCGAATGGACAAACAAGCGAAGGTGCTGCATTTGTCTTTTTAGGTAGTGCTACAGGTCTTGCATCGACACCGGCAGCCACGCGTGAGAGCGATCAGGCAGGCGCTCAATTCGGCTATGCTGTCGCAGGTGCAGGCAGAATTAATAATGATGACTCATCGGATGTCATTATCTCGGCACCATATTTCGACAATGTGCAGATTGACGAAGGTAAAGTATTCGTGTATTACGGTGGTATTGGCGGCTTACGCTCAGACGCACCATGGACAGCCGAAAGCGATCAGGATGGTGCTCGGATGGGTTGGAGTCTGGCAGGAGCGGCTGATTTTAACCGTGACGGTAAGAGTGATATTGCCATTGGCCTTCCGTTGTGGGATAATGGTCAGACCAATGAAGGAGCAGTATGGGTGTATTACGGTCTTGCAACAAGCGGCTTGCCTACTACACCGAATTGGACACGCGAAAGCAATCAAAACGATGCACAAATGGGTTATAGTGTCGCTAATGCCGGTGATGTCAACGGCGATGCCTCATCTGACTTGGTCGTCGGTGCTCCATTTTTCAGTAATGGCGAATCGAACGAAGGTCGTGCGATGGCATATTATGGCAGTACCGGAGGGCTCTCCACAACAGAAAGCTGGACAGCCGAAGGTAATCAGGTCAATGCCCGCTTCGGTCATGCTGTCTGTAGCGCAGGAGATATTAATAATGACGGTAATTCTGATGTTATGATCGGTGCACCATTATACGATGCCGGTGAAACTGATGAAGGAAGAGTATATATTTATCAGGGAAGTACAGTTGGAATTAACACCACTAGCGCATGGCTTACCGAAGGAAATCAAGTAAATGCACAATATGGTATATCCGTAAGCGGTATCGGAGACGTCAACGCAGACGGTTATACCGATGTCGCAGTCGGCGCTCCGTATTATGATAATGGTGAGCTCGACGAAGGAAGAGTATTCGGTTATTACGGCGCACCAAGCGGTATCGGTAGCGCATCGGCAACATTTGAAAGTAATTACATCGGTGGTCGGTATGGTACAAGCGTAGCAAGTGCCGGTGATGTCAACGGCGATGGATACAGTGATATGATTGTCGGCGCACCGGGATGGGACAACGGACAAGCAGGCGAAGGGAAAGCTTATTTATATTATGGTGGAGCAAATGGCTTAAGTACCACCGTGGCATGGATATTTGAGGGTAATCAAGCAGGTGCGGCTCTCGGTACAAGTGTGTCGACGGCCGGTGATGTTAATAATGACGGATATTCGGATGTCATTGTCGGTGCTCCGCTCTATGACAGTGGGCAGACAGATGAAGGTAAGGTCTTTGTTTTCTATGGTAGTGCAAGCGGACTTTCCATTACCCCAAGCTGGACAGCCGAAGGTAATCAATCGGGCGCACAGTTTGGATTCGCAGTAGCATGTGTAGGGGATGTAAATAAAGATACGTATAGCGAAATTGCCGTCGGTGCTCCTCATGCTGACAGCGGCCAGGCCGATGAAGGTGTTGCCTATATTTATCGCGGTTCTCTTAACGGCTTATCGGCTGCTCCCGTGTGGTTCGGTGAGGGTAATCAGGCAGATGCCCATTTCGGAACCACCATCACCGGTGCCAATGATGTCAACGGTGACGGTTTTGCCGATATTATTATCGGTGCTCCTGACTTCAATTCCGATGCAGATGCACCAAAAGAAGGAAGAGTATTTGCTTATTATGGTCGGAGCTCGTGGCCACAAGCGAGTCCGAACTGGACATCGGATACTCAGCAGGACGGTGCCGGATACGGAGTATCTGTCGCATCGGCAGGTGATGTCAACGGTGACGGTTACAGCGATTTAGCGATTGGTATTCCGGATTATGAAAATGGCCAAACAGACGAAGGTCGCGTGCTCGTGTATTATGGCGGTGCGAGCGGGCTTGGGACGACGCAAAACTGGACCATGGAAATTAATCAGGCAGGAGCAAGCTTCGGAGATGCAGTAGCCGGAGGCGATATCAACGGTGACGGATATTCTGATCTTATCGTCGGAGCTACAAATTATACCAATGGACAGCAAAATGAAGGTAGTGTTTTTGTGTATTATGGCGGAGCACAAGGCCTTTCACTTGAACCCAATATGACCGCAGAAAGCGACCAATCGTTCGCAGGATTTGGCTATTGTGTAGCCAACGGCGGTGATTTCAACGGCGATGGACGGACTGATATGTTCATCGGTTCACCATTGTATGATAACGGACAAAATAATGAAGGCCGCGTGTATGTATATTCCGGAAAATATAGCGGATTAGCTGCCACGGCGAACTGGAACACAGAAGGAGCTCAAGCGCTTGCCGAACACGGCTATACAGTCTCTGCCGCCGGTGACATTAATGGTGACGGCTTTGCGGATGTTCTTGTATCAGCACCGTACTTCGATGCTACATTTGTCGATGAAGGCAGAGTGTATGTGTATTTAGGAACAGCTGCCGGACTCTCAACGACACCATCGTCGAGTCTTTCACCTGTGGCTCAGGCCAATGCATTGTTCGGTTGGTCGGTATCAGCAGCAGGAGATATTAATGGTGACGGATTCGCAGATATCATCATCGGCGACCCGTATTATGACGGTAGCGGTGGCTTGGTGCTAGATCAAGGCAGAGCATATATTTATTATGGAAGTCAAGTAGGACTCAATTCTACACCGCTCATTATTGAGAGCGATCAGGCCGGTGCAATGCTCGGATTTTCGGTAGCCGGCGTTGGCGACGTGAATAACGACGGTTTTGCTGATATCGCAATCGGCGCGCCATCGTATGACAATGCTTTCCAAAATGAAGGTCGCGTGACTGTCTATTATGGCAGCGCAAACGGTGTGAGCTTTAATAATGCATGGGTGAATGATGGTGGTCAAGCAGGTGCTTCTTACGGTAATAGTATTGCTACTGCCGGAGACGTCAACCGTGACGGTATTGCTGATATGATTGTCGGTGCATATTTATATGATAACGGCGAGTCGGATGAAGGAAGAGCAATGATTTATTATGGTACCAACAGCGGTCTCTCATCGACAGCCGGCTGGACTTCGGAAGGAAATCAACTCAGCGCCTATTATGGTTATGCAGTAGGAACCGCCGGTGATGTTAATGGTGACGGCTACAGCGATGTACTTGTCAGCGCAATCTGGTATGACAGTACCTTCAGCAATGAAGGACGCGTATATGAATATAACGGAGGAGCATCGGGTGCCGCCGTTAATCCTTCATGGATAGCTAATGGCGGTCAAGATGCCGCTGAATTTGGTCATTCAATCTCAGCAGTCGGTGATATCAACGGCGACGGCTACGGCGACATCATCATCGGTATGCCGCTGTATGATAATGGACAGATTGATGAAGGAAAAGTTGATTTGTATTATGGTTCTTCCACAGGTTTGACGACCTCATCCTGGACTGGTGAACCTAATCAGGAAAATACGTTCTTCGGATGGAGTGTCGCAGGTGTAGGAGACGTCAATGGTGACGGTTATGCAGACTTCATCGTCGGTGCCCGTAAAGCAGATAATTCCCTTAAAGACAGAGGACGTGCTTCCGTGTACTACGGAAATGGTGCTAACGGTACTCGCGTCACTCCTAATCAGTTCAAAGCTGACTTCACGTCGCCGCTTGTGCCGGTTCTCCGCTCGCAATCAGCTAATTCTGTTGGCCTCGGTGTGTTCGCTAAAGCTGCTCCCGGCCGAGTCGAAGTAAAAGCACAGTTCGAAGTCAAGCCACTCGGTACAGCATTTAACGGTAATGGTCTGACGGTGACTTCTTCCTGGACCGATATCGGTACAGCAGGTGTAGCTCTCAGTCAGGTCGTCAGTGGTCTTACCAATAATACTTCCTACAAATGGAGAGTACGTCTGCAATACAGAGCAAGTAATGGGGCATTACAACCATATAGCCGGTGGTATAATAATAATAGTAACACTCCATCTGAAGCAGATTTCCGAACAGGATCAGTCTGTAACCTCGTAGCAAATGCCGGGTCGGACGTAGTAGTCTGTGCCGGAAATGGTGCAGTCATCGGTAAAACTGCAACAGGCGGTATATTACCCGTGACGTATCAATGGGAGCCACCGACGGGTCTGAGCTCGACGACAATCGCGAATCCGGTTGCAAATCCACAAGTATCGACTGTATATGTTGTTACAGCAAACGATGCTAATGGTTGCGTATCCCGTGATACCGTATCGGTCGCCGTAAAGCCGAATGTCGCTGTCGTAGTCGGAGAAGATGTAGGTGTATGTTCCGGCGAAACGGTACAACTGAATGCTCAAGTAGCAGGCGGAACGGCTCCATTTATTTATGCATGGGATCCTCCGTTCTCACTCAATAACCGTTCAATTAAGAATCCGACTTCTACTCCTTCCAACAATACAACCTTGGTCGTGACAGTAACGGATGCAAACGGATGTATAGCTCGGGATACAATCCTTGTCAAGGTCTTCCCGAAAGCAGATCGTCCGGTGATTGTACAATCAAAAGACACGTTGACAGCTTCAACAGCCTCAAAGTATCAATGGTTCAAAGACGGTGTCGTGATCGTCGGAGCAACATCACAGAAAATCAACATCGATACATACGGAAAAGGCACTTATACAGTTGTGATTACGAATGAAAACGGCTGTACGGCTACTTCCAACCCAATCTTTGTCATTCCAAGTGGTGTCGAAGAAGATGAGGCACTTGCCGGATTTGCCGTTTATCCAAATCCGACGAGCAATGCATGTACTCTTCAATCACAAATTCAAACGCCGACGACCGTGAAAATCATACTCAATACAATCCTCGGCGGGAAAGTGTCCGAATGGAGCGAATTGGCTCAGCCCGGTCAATTCACCAAGAATATCGAAATGAATTCTCTACCGTCAGGAGTGTATCTCCTTCATTATTACGAAGGTCAAAAACACGTCATTCGCAAGGTAGTTAAAGAATAAACGTTCGAAGTCGGTTCATACCTCGACGGGAGAAAGAGTAGTCATTCCTTCTCCCGTCGTTTTTTTTATTCTACCATGAAAATTTCTCTACGCATCCGCCTGACGGCTTGGTATAGTGCTATCGTTGCTTTGACGCTGACATCACTTGGTGGTATTGCCTATTTCGCAGTGTCGAACGAACTGAATCAAAATCTTGACCTATCGCTCATGAGAGTAGCCTCGTCATTGGATCGTATTATTCAGAAGAAACAGACTGAAACGAAAATTCCCCTCAAGCCGGCGCCCGTCCGGAAGAAAAAAACCAAAAAAGAACGCTTGATCTCCGATAGTATCAAGCAGGACTCTTTCGCATTTTTCCGTCAGAATGATGTCCTGAGTGAGACCATAGATACGGCAGGCAGTGAGAGTGATTCATCCCAGGATGAAGACCAAAATCCTGTTTGGTCTGCAGTCTATGAACATATTCTCCTAAATTCCAAAAACTACTATATTCAAATTGCCGATCTCAAGGGTCAGGTCGTGTACCGCTCTGAGAATTTACAACCAGACTCTCTGCCGGTCTATGCTGCCGTCAGTAAAGACGAGCCGAACAGCGATGCTCGCACGTTTATAGCATTTCAATATGATGATCAGGACTTACGGCTGTTTGCCTGTAAAACAAAATTTGCGCAAATATCTATCGGATATACCGTTGTTGAAATTCAGGAAACACTGAACAATCTGTTTTTTTACCTGATGATCGCTTTCCCGGTCGTCTTGGTCATTTCGACCATCGGTGGATGGTTCCTTGCAAAGGTATCTCTCAATCCTATAGATGATATTACCCGATCAGCACAGGAAATCACAGCGCATAATCTGAGCAGACGCTTACCGATGCCGGCTGCCAATGATGAAATTGCGCGGCTGACAGCCACGCTGAATCAGATGATTGAACGCCTCGAGGCATCGTTTATTCAAATTCGTCAATTTACCTCCGATGCATCGCATGAGCTGAGAACTCCGCTGGCGATTCTGATGGGGGAATTGGAAGTCGCGCTCAGGAGTCCGAAATCAAGAGAACAATTAACAGATATTCTCACAAGCTCACTTGAAGAAGTGACGAGATTATCAAAAGTGGTGAAGAACTTACTCGAAATCTCACGTGCAGAGACGGGACAAGTCAAAATCGACACGGAGCCGGTAAATTTAAGTCTTTTATTAAAAGACATCTGCGAGGATGTAGAGCTGTTAGCCGAAGAAAAACAACAAGCCCTCGAAATGAAAATTGAACCGGGGCTGATTATTACCGGAGATGCTGTACGACTGCATCAGGCATTGCTGAATGTCCTTGATAATGCAGTAAAATACACGCCGAAGCAGGGGTCTATCCTTGTACGACTCATTAAAGAACAATCCTGGGCAGTTCTGCGGGTAAGTGATACGGGTGTTGGGATACCTCACGATGATTTACCGCATATTTTCGACCGGTTTTACCGGGTAGATAAAGCACGCTCACAGGATGTGCAGGGTAATGGACTCGGTCTTGCCATCGTTAAATGGATTGTCGAAGCGCATCATGGTACAATTACGGCCGAAAGCACGATAGGAAAGGGAACTATCGTAACGATTCGCTTACAATTAGAGTAACCTCTCCGTGAACTTGGCAATTTCCTTTGATTTTCCCCCAAAAAAGCCCTAATTTTGCGGCTTCTATTTTTTTGAAAACGCCCTTCGGCGCATAATTATCCCGAATTTGTCGATCATGTACACACAATTACCCGAAAAACTCAGCTACCCGGATCTTGAAGTCGATGTTCTTTCTTTTTGGGAGACCAATCATATCTTCGAGCAATCGCTTGAGCTCCGTAAAGATGCTCCGTTCTTTAATTTCTACGAAGGACCTCCGACCGTTAACGGCAAGCCCGGTATTCACCACCTCATGGCACGTACGCTGAAAGATTTAATCTGCCGCTACAAGACAATGAACGGATATTATGTCCGCCGTCAGGCAGGATGGGACACGCATGGTCTGCCCGTCGAAATTGCTGTCGAAAAGCAGCTCGGACTCGTTAATAAATCCGATATCGAGAAAATGGGTGTCGAGAAATTCAATCGTGCGTGCAAAGAGATGGTGTATAACAACATCAAAATGGACGGCGGCTGGAGCGATTTTACCCGTCGCATGGGCTATTGGGTAAATATGGATACAGCATACATCACCTGTACGAATAATTATGTGGAGTCTGTCTGGTGGGCACTGAAGCAATTCTTTGATAAAGGGCTAATATATAAAGGCTTTAAAGTCGTGCCGCAGTCTCCGACGATCGAAACTCCCCTGAGCTCACATGAGCTATCCCTCGGCTACCGCGAAGTACGTGACCCGAATTGCTATTTAAAATTGAAAATTACCTCGTCAAAAGTGCCGGATGTCGTGGGTGCATCCGTTCTCGTATGGACGACCACTCCCTGGACACTTTTTGCTAATACAGCTCTCGCCGTCGGTGATTCTATTGAATATGTACTTGTGAAAAACACTCGTCCTGTTGACGGTGCACCCGCAAGTGAACTCCTCGTGCTCGCTAGTAGCAGGCTATCGATTCTTGAGGGTGATGTAGAAGTGGTATCTACATTTACCGGTAATGACTTGCTAGGGTCACGGTACGAACAAATCTTCACTGATTGCTTCATCGACAGCGCGAAATATCCCAATGCACTCAGCTTTTTAGCGGGAAGTTTTGTGTCAACCGATGACGGCTCCGGCGTCGTCCATCTCGCTCCTGCCTTCGGTGTCGATGACTTCGAAATGTCAAAGAAATTCGGCCTGCCGATGCTGCAGCCGGTGACGCCGAACGGACATTTCACGACCGAAGTTGTAGATTTTGCCGGACGCGCGATTAAGAATTTCAAATACGCCGATCACAATGAAGAAGGCGCCGATAAAGATATTATCATTGCACTCAAAAAGGCAGGAAAAATCTATAAATCCTCGATGGATTATGTCCACAGCTATCCACATTGCTGGCGTACAGATAATCCGGTGATGTATTACGCGCGTAACTCGTGGTTTATCAAGTCACCGGAATATAAAGACACCATGATTGCGCTCAATAAAACCATCCGCTGGCAGCCACCTGAAATCGGTGCCGGTCGCTTTGGTAATTGGCTCGAAGAAGTCAAAGACTGGTCTCTTTCTCGTGATAGATTCTGGGGCACACCGCTTCCAATCTGGGTCAGCGAAGATGGCAAGGATATGTTCGCCATTGGCTCAATTGCTGAGCTCATGGAAGGAATGTACGAGATGCGTGAGGGACAATTCGTTCATGTAGCCGAGTGCGGCCGTGACGTCGATTTGCATCGACCGTTTGTCGATAATGTCGTCTTCAAACGTGATGGAAAACTATATCGACGCGTTCACGAAGTCGTCGATGTATGGTTCGACTCCGGCGCCGTACCATTTGCGCAAATGCACTATCCATTTGAAAATAAAGAACTTTTCGAGAAAAGTTTTCCTGCTGATTATATTGCTGAGGGAATCGATCAGACACGTGGGTGGTTCTACACACTTCACAATATCGCATCGGCAATCTTCGGCAAGCCCGCCTTCAAGTCTATTATTGTCAATGAATTAATCCTCGACAAAAATGGACAGAAAATGTCGAAGTCCAAAGGAAATACCGTCGATCCGTTTGAAATGATGTCTAAGTATGGGGCCGACGCAGTGCGCTGGTATTTTTTGGTGAATAATCCACCGTGGAAGCCGACACTCTTTAATCAGAAAGATATCGAAGATACGGTCATTGCCGACTTCTTCCGTTCGCTGACGAACTCGTATAAGTTCTATGCATTATACGCAAATATCGATGAAATCACCGGCATGGAAGCTCAAGTGCCCGTCGCCGAGCGCCCCGAACTCGACCGTTGGATTCTGAGTTCGCTACACACCGTGATTCAGAAATTCCGTGATTACATGGAAAATTATGAATTGACGCGTGCCATGCGATTATTGCAGGATTTTGCGCGGCTCGAGGTGTCGAATTGGTATGTACGCCGCAATAGACGCCGTTTTTGGAAAGGGGAGAAAGACAGTGAAAAGCTGGCAGCGTATCAGACGCTCCGCACGGTATTGATGAATATCGCTGCACTGATGGCACCTGCTGCACCGTTTTTATCGGAAGATTTATTTCTGCGTCTGCGTAATGAGACTGATCCGCAATCGGTGCATTTACTGAATTTTCCGGTATGCGATGAGTCGTTGATTGACAAAGACTTAGAGCGGAGAATGGAAACAGCGCAGAAAGTCGTTTTCTTGGCTCGTTCGCTGCGTGAAAAGTCCAAAATCCGTACCCGTCAGCCATTACGGAGAATATTAGTGCCCGTGATTTCACCGCAGCAGCGCCGTGATTTGCAGGCGGTGGAGGATATTATTTTAGAAGAATTAAATATCAAAGCGGTAGAGTATGTAAGTGAGGAAACCGGAATTGTCAAGCGCAGTGCGAAGGCAAATTTCAAAACCCTCGGAAAAAAATGCGGTAAGAATACACAAAATGTAGCAAATGTGATTAAAGAGTTACCACCGGCAGCACTCCGAATGCTTCAGCAAAACGGACATTATCTGCTCACGGTCGGCGATGAAGAATATGACCTCACAACAGAGGATGTGGACATTATCAGCGAAGATATTGAGGGATGGCTTGTGGCATCAGAAGGTGCCGTGACGGTCGCCCTTGATACGGAAATTGACGATGCACTTCGGGCTGAAGGTATTGCCCGTGAATTTGTCAATCGTATTCAAAATTCACGGAAGGTAATGGGACTCGAAGTCACCGACAGGATAGAGCTTACGTATTGGTGCTCGGAAAGCATACACCGGGCAATCGAACAAATGACAGACTATATACAAAGTGAAACTCTAGCGCAATCAGTGACTTATGCGCAGGAAGCAGCAAGTGAATCCGTTGAGATTGAAGGAGAAATCCTGAGTCTCGCCATACGTAAAGTATGATCCGAACAGAACATAATTTATTCCAAGTAATACTACCAATCACGAATATTTCCAATACAGGAGACACGAATGTCGAATGCAATAAGTGACAATACAACAGTGGATACTGCGCCCGCAATCCGCTATTCGGATGAAGATCTGGCGATGTTTAAAAATGTAATCGAAAAAGCAAAAATCGAAGCGCATGATGAAATGCGTATGCTCCGCGAGCGACTCGATGATCTCACCAATCAGGATAATGCCGAAGATAGCATGATATATTCAATGCACATGGCAGAACAAGGTTCGGAAGCGATTGAAAAAGAAAAGACATATACACAAATGAATCGAATAAACGACTACCTTCGCAAGCTCGACGAAGCCCTCGAACGTATCAAGGATAAATCTTATGGTGTCTGCAAAGAATGCGGGATTTTGATCGCTAAAGAACGCTTAATGGCCGTGCCGATTACAACCCTTTCGGCTTCGTTTAAAATTCGCCAGCAATGCCCGGAAGACGGTATTGATCGCATTACCAAGCAAAATTAATTTATGAGTGAATCTCTACCGGCATCGCCAAAACGATTCTTCCTGCTGAGTGCAGGCCTTATCGTGCTCGATCAGCTGACAAAACTCTGGGTCAAGGGCTTTACGCTCTTTGGCATACAACACGATGGGATGTTTTTGGGAGAAAGTCATCCTATAATCGGAGACGCTGTACGCCTGACATTTGTCGAGAACCCCGGTATGGCGTTCGGTGTCAGCTTCGGCTGGGGGAAAGTGTTTCTGACATTATTTTCTCTTATCGCTGGCATCGGACTTGCCTGGTATTTAAGCAAATTACGCCACCATTCGACATGGGTGCAGCTTGGTATCAGTCTCTTACTCGCCGGCGCAATTGGGAATTTTATCGACCGCGCATTTTATGGTGTGCTCTATGGCGAAGGCGCATTATTCTATGGCTTAGTTGTTGATTTTATTCAGGTTGATATTCCGGATGTGAATTGGTTCGGACAGGTCTATACCCATTGGCCCGTGTTTAATGTGGCTGATTCATGCGTGAGCTGCGGTATGGTTCTGCTCTTCATTTTGAATAAAAAAATCCCTATGCTCAATCAATTAGACCCCGTGCCGGCACCTCCGGACCACGAAGCACCGCAGAACGCGGACGCTGTACCGACCGGGACGGATGAAGTAGAACAATCACCAACTGGGCAATCATCGTAAATTTCTGACAAGGCGTTCAAAATGAACGCCTTATTTATATTATAGTACATAATGGAACGCTCACCCGACAAAAATAATTACCCCGATTATATCGAAAAAGTCTATGACTTCATCATTTCACACGGTCAGAGACCTGAGCGTGTGGATGTGTTTCTCTCGGCAACGATACCCAATGCGACGCGCTCCAAGGTTCAGGACGCAATCGACGCCGGTAATGTGACAATAAACGGGAAAGTACACAAGGCATCACGGAAAATTCAGCCGGGAGATGTGGTGCAATGCCGTGTGATGAAGCCGCCGCCACTCGAACTTGTTCCGGAGAATATTCCGCTCGATATTCGATACGAAGATGAATATCTGCTTGTGGTCAACAAGCCGGCGGGGATGGTCACGCATCCCGGATTCGGGAATCGCTATGGAACGCTGGTCAATGCGCTTCTCTATCATTTAGGGCAGCGGGAATCGATTGCCCTTGAAGGTTTTGAAGAAGATGCAGAAGAGGATAATACCTCGTATCTTTATAACAATGAAGCAATTAGACCGGGGATAGTCCACCGTATCGATAAAGATACTTCGGGACTGTTGGTTATTGCGAAAAACTCGGTGACGCATGCACATCTTGCCCGTCAATTTGCTGAGCATACCTGCGAACGTGAGTATAATGCAATCGTCTGGGGCGTGGTGAAGGAAAATGAAGGAAGAATTGAGTCCATGATCGGACGTTCCCCGCGAGACCGAAAGAAATTCGCCGTTGTCCAGAAAGATGGTAAAATTGCGATTACCAATTATACGGTTCTCGAACGCTACGATATATTTACCCTCGTTCGCCTGAAACTGCACACCGGCAGAACGCATCAAATTCGCGTTCACATGTCGGCTATGCACAATCCATTACTCGGTGATGATACCTACGGCGGCAATGTAATCGCCTACGGCGGTGTGCGTAATGCGACGCAGAAATCACTGGCGCAACGTTGTCTTGACGCGATGCCACGACAAGCACTTCATGCCCGAACGCTTGGATTTACGCATCCGGCGACCGGAGCACGGGTGATGTTTGAAGCGGAATTACCGCAGGACTTTGAACAGGTATTGGCATTAGTACGTGCTGCGCAGCCTGAACTCTAATTGCGATCTTTATACTCTCTAAGCTTAGATTATTTTAATTGTAAGGAATACTCTTATGGCAGACTATACCTGTATCAAAACCTATCAGCCGCGACCACTCGTCGGCGCTATCGAACTCCATCGTCCGGAAGCATTAAATGCGCTCAGTTTGCAGCTCATGGTCGAGCTTGTCGAAGCAGTCGAGGCATTTGATAAGAATCCTGATATCCGTTGTATCGTCATTCACGGCAGCCCGAAAGCGTTTGCCGCCGGCGCCGATATCAAAGAAATGGCCGACGCCGGAACAATCGAAATGCTTGAACGCGACCAATTTGCGCGCTGGGAACGTATCCGCTTGACCAAGACTCCGCTTATCGCTGCTGTGTCTGGTTTTGCACTCGGCGGCGGCTGCGAACTCACCATGCACTGCGATATGATCGTCGCAAGTGAAACAGCCCAATTCGGTCAACCGGAAATCAATCTTGGCGCTATGCCCGGCGCCGGTGGAACTCAACGTCTCACACGTACGGTTGGCAAAGCGCTCGCCATGGAAATGGTGCTTACGGGAAGAATGATTTCCGCCCATGAAGCATTGCGAGCAGGACTCGTCAATCGCGTCGTACCGGTGGAAGGGTATCTAAATGAAGCATTTGCGCTTGCATCTGATGTGGCATCGAAAGCGCCGATTTCGGCTCGTCTTGCGAAAGAAGCAGTGCTGAAAGCGTTTAGCACGACACTTGAAGGCGGACTCGAATTTGAACGGAAAAACTTCTACATGCTCTTTGCAAGTCAAGATCAAAAAGAGGGTATGGCTGCCTTTGTCGAAAAACGCAAGCCGAAATGGGTGGGGAAATAGGGGGAAGTATTAGTAAGATAATACTATTTCTGATTGTTGCATGTTTTCGTTCGTTACGTTTCAAACGGCGCTTAATCCGATTGTTTTTTGACTTGATTCTGATGGAGTTTAAATAAACAGACTATAACGTTTATTATAAATTCATTATCCTGTTCCCCAGAGGGGATATATCTTAATAGCAAAACAACCAAGCAATAACCGAAGCTCCATAGGAGCGATATAATAATGTCAAATACATTCTCACAGATATACATTCATATTGTATTTGCCGTGAAAGGCAGAGCAAATCTTATCCAGAATCAATGGAAAGATGAACTGTATAAATATATTTGTGGAATTGTGAATAACAATCATCAAAAAGTTTATTCAATCAATGGAATGCCTGATCACGTTCACATTTTAATAAGCATAAAACCAAATTGCCTGCTTTCCGATTTTGTGAGGGATATAAAAGCGAGCTCATCTAAATGGATAAACTCTAAAAATATCATCAGAGGCAAGTTTCAATGGCAGGAAGGATTTGGCGCATTTTCGGTTTCACAATCTCAAGTTGATAAGGTAATTGCTTACATTGAAAATCAAGAACAACATCATAAGAAAGTTACGTTTCAGAAAGAATATATTGAACTTCTACATTCATATAATATTGAATTTAATGAGAAATATGTTTTTGATTGGATAGAAGAATATGTCGCTCCTCCGGAGCTTTTGAAATGATTTGGTTACCATTCTATTAAGATGTCGCTCCTCCGGAGCTTTTGAAATGATTTGCCTAATGTTCTATTAAGATGTCGCTCCTCCGGAGCTTTTGAAATGACTTGGTTACCTTTCTATTACGATGCCGCTCCTCCGGAGCTGAAGATTTCATGCAGCAAAATCATTGATCCAAAAAATTAATTTACAATAGTAATTCTATGAAAAAAACGCTACTCCTTCTCGTATTCTCTCTCATCTTCGCTTCGTGTAACAAAAGCTCTACATCAACCAATTCAACCATCAAATTCTGGAATTTCGGCAGCGAACCTGCGCAAAAGCAGGCGTTGAAAGAGCTTATCGCGGAGTTTGAAAAACAGGAACACTGCACTGTCGAAACGACCGAACTCAGCTGGAACGACGGCAAGACAAAGCTCATGGCAGCGTTTAATTCCGGTACTGCTCCCGATGTGCTGGAGCTCGGTTCGGACTGGGTTGCTCAATTCTCCAGCAGTGGTGTGCTCATGGAAGTGCCGAAAGATGCAACGTTTGAAAAATTCGCCGATTTTGCCCGCCCGCCCTCGATGTGGCAATCGAAAGTGTATGCATATCCATGGACAGTCGATACGCGTGTGATGTTCTGTAATAATGAATTGCTGAAAAAAGCAGGCGTCACTTCCATCCCCAAAACCGTCAACGAACTCATCGCTGCCTGCGAAAAATTACAAGCAATTGAAGGAATTTATCCCTTTGGCGCTAATGGAGATGACAAGCATCGCCTCTACAAAAAAATATTACCCTTTATGTGGAGTAACGGTGGCGATATTGTGTCGACTGCCGGCAAGCCAAGTTTGAATTCACCGGAAAACGTAGAAGCACTCAATGCGTATATTACTTTGTCACGTATGGGGATAATCGAAACTCAACGTCAGCTTGACGTCGCTTTCACCCAAGGGAAAGTCGGCTTTTGGTTCTCCGGCGGCTGGCTGTTGGAGAAAATCAAACAAGGGAATCCTACTCTTGACTTTTCCGTGGCTTTGGTACCCGGTATGAAGCAAGCCGGAGTCTCATTTGCCGGTGGAGAGTATGTCGCGATCAATGCCAAAACACAACAGACTGAATTAGCGCGTAAGTTCCTTACATATTTAACGGATGGGAAAAATGCACTTGCCTTCTGCAAAAAAGTAAATGAAGCCGGATTTCCGGCTGACAAACAGTTTTACAATGATCCGTACTTCAAAAGCGTAAAAAATAAAGATGTATTTGCTACCCAGCTTGCTGCAGCGCGCATGACGCCGGTTCATCCGCATTGGCTGGAGCTGGAAGCCCTTCTCGAAAATGCAGTCGTGGAGGCCCTCTACGGCCGGAAATCCGTTCAAGGAGCTCTCGGAGATGCACAAGCTGAAGCATCGGCTAAAATTGGACAATGATTCCATTCTGTCATTACTCTTCACGCTCCTCAAGAACGGGTAACGCAATGGCCGGCTCAAGAGCGCGCATCGCCGGCGATGCATGAGGAAAAGCTAAAGAATCATCTCGGGTATAATCGACGGAACTGTCGGTTATACCCTTTTTATTGTGGACCTTAGCAAGAATTGATTCTAACACCGGAAGCATAGAATTGAGGTTTTTTGTTTTGATGAGGAAATTCCACACCGCTTCGAATTTCTTCCACCCGCCGGAATAAAAGAAATGCTTGAGTTGATGCTTGAGGGAGTCGTGGCCACGACTTGCTTTGATAATATTTGCCCAGCTATAAAATTCCTTATAAGCTGTATCATACCCATTTTTCAATTCTTCTGCAGTTAGATTCTTCGTCTGATAGACCACATTCCTTGTGTCATAGAGGTCCCAATTGTTGGTCAGAATTCTACCCTGACGTTCCATGTCTTTGTAGAGACCTGTCCCGGGATACGGCGTGAGAATATGATACGTTGACGTTGTAATACCATTCGTTACACCCCAATCGACGGTGCGGCGAAACACGTCTTTGTCGTCGTCATCGAGACCGAACACAAAACTCCCATTAATCATAATCCCCAATGAATGTAATCTGTTAACGGCTTTGATGTAGTCTTTTTCGAGGTTTTGTTTTTTGTTGCTTTGCTTAAGGTTTGCCGGTGAGAAGGTCTCGAATCCGACGAATAGACTGCGCAGTCCGGCCTCTGCTGCCTTTTCAATAAGTGTGCCTCTGAGAATAGAATCAATTGTTGCCGCGCCTTGAAATACGCGGTTCATGCCCTTCATTCCATCAAAGAGATTCGCTGCAAATCGAGTATTCCCAAGAAGATGGTCATCGAGAAAATAGAGATGCTTGCCGGGTAAACGTTCGATTTCAGCGAGTGCATCATCGACGGCCTGCGTATAGAATGAACGTCCGCCTTCATAAAAAGCATCTTTGTAGCAAAAATTGCAATGGTGCGGGCATCCACGGGTGACGACGATAGAATTCGGAACGAGATACCGGTTACGTTTAATCAAATCTCGCCTGATTGGTGGAATATGGTCGAGTGTTCGTACGGATGAGGAATATACTTTTTGTGGAGATTTATTCTTAAAATCTTTAAGAAACTGAGGGAAAGTATCTTCACCCGGACCGAGGAAAATGGTATCGGCGTGCGCTTCTGCTTCGCCAGGGAGAGAAGTGACGTGGAGTCCGCCGAGGATGACATATGCGCCTTTTTTGCGGTATTCATCGGCAATTGAGTATGCTCTATAAGCATTGGTGATATAGACTTGGATGATCACGAGGTCAGGATTATCGTCGAGATTCAGCACCTCGACATGCTGATCCTGCAGGTCAATTTCATCGTCAGGAGAAAGGTAGGCGGCAAGGGTTGCAAGCCCGAGCGGAGGGAAAAGCGAGTATTTAATGGGACGCCAGAATGGACTTTCCGCTTCCGCGAGTGCGGGCAAAATCATCTTTACTTTCATATTACCTCAGATAGTTTTTTTGAAAAATAATTCTTCGAACACGTTTTTTACCAAGGAGATTCATCAGAAAGGAAGCGGCGATGATACCGAGATCGAGTAGGTGGGAGTGGTGGTGGAGGTAGTAATTATCCCAGAACCAGGACGTTTTTCGGTGCTGTCCGCCGTAGAGCTGGGCGAGGCCGGTGATTCCGGGTTTGGAATCCCAGCGTCGGGCATGAAAATCATCATCCCAGCCCAGACGAAGTATGTCATTCGGTGTGAGGGCGCGCGGTCCGACGATACTCATATCGCCACGTAAGACATTGATAAATTGGGGGATTTCATCGATACCGGTCGCACGGAGAATTTTACCGGTGGGTGTAGGAATTCCATCGACCATTGTTTGGAATTTGAGTATCTCAAAGACGTGTTTATTCTTGCCAACACGCGGCTGGCGGAAGAAAACGGGGTGTTTTTCTTTGAATACTAAGGCAAGTGCAATGATGACAGAAGGTATAAAGAACACAACAAGCGCCACAAGCGAGAGCGCCACATCGAGGAGACGTTTCATCGAGTATGTACCGGCTAATATTTAACAAATGCGTAAATAGTAGGTACAGAAGCAGGTTGGGTTAGTATGTGGATGACGCGAGGTGCGTTTTAGGATTCACCGATGAATCCTGTATAGAAGACAATTACGTACAATGTATCGTATAAGCGGGAAGAGTAGAGAGCTGAAAGGAGACGTAAACTACTGTAAAACAAAGCCGTGGCTGCTGTTATTCAACAACCACGACTTCAGGAAAACCGATAAATTCTTTAACAACGGTGGCGATACCTTCGCCATCGAGGAGCAGGTCATGGAAGAGTTCTTCCTGCGTGCCGTGCTCGACAAACACGTCAGGAATGCCGTGAAGGAGTACATCGGGAAAGAGGGGAAGGGTGGTAATATACTCGAGCACTGCGCTACCGAATCCACCTTGGATCTGACCATCTTCGACAGTGATAATCTTGTCGAATCTCAGCGATAAATCGCTCAGTAATTCTGTGTCTAATGGCTTAACAAAGCGAGCATTGACGACTTCGGCACTGATGCCGTCTTGAGCAAGTAATTCTGCTGCCTTCAGTGCTTCGCTTACCATTTTACCGATGGCAATAATACACACGTCGAGTCCTGCGCGGAGAATTTCTCCTTTGCCGAGTGGGAGTGATTTCATCGGTCCCGTTGGCACACCGACGGCATTACCGCGCGGGTAGCGGATTGCGACCGGTGCGGAGGTATAGTCATGAATAGACGAATAGAGCATATTGCGTAATTCTTGTTCATCCTTTGGAGCCATGACAATCATACCCTGGATAATTCTGAGATACGCAAAGTCAAGCACGCCGTGATGCGTCGGCCCGTCGGCGCCGACAAGTCCGCCACGGTCAAGTGCAAAAACGACATGGAGATGCTGAATAGCACAGTCATGCACAATATGGTCGAATGCTCGTTGCAGGAAGCTCGAATAGATTGCACATACCGGTATCATACCTTCCGTAGCCATTCCTGCAGCAAATGTCACAGCATGCCCCTCGGCAATACCTACATCAATTACCTTTTCTGGATATGTTTTGGCGAGAATATCGAGTCCGGTTCCGTCCGGCATTGCAGCTGTAATGCCGAGTACTTTAGGGTTCGTCGAGCAGATTTCAGTCATTGCTTCACCGAATACCTTTTGATACGTCGGCGGTGGGATGGTAGCCGGTGCTTTCGCGAGTGATTTTCCGGTGATTTTATCGATTTTACCGATGGCATGGAGGAACTGTTTGTCGCTTTCAGCAGGAGCATATCCTTTGCCTTTTTGAGTAATAACATGCAGGAGCACGGGACCCTTCATATCTTTGACTTTATTGAGCATATCGACGAGGCCATTGACATTGTGACCATTAATCGGACCGAAATACTTAAAGCCGAGTGCTTCAAACAGCATACCGGGAGTGAGAATTGCCTTGAGTCCGCCTTCGATTTTATGAGCTGCATGGCGAATTCTATCGCCGACGGTATCCATACGTCCTGCGATATCCCAGACATGCGAACGAAGCTTTTGAAGGGTAGGTGATGCGAAAATTTCGCTGAAATAATTGGAAATTGCCCATACATTGGGAGCAATGGACATATTGTTGTCATTAAGAATTACCACCAAATCACGCTTTTGCACACCGCAATTGTTCATAGCTTCATAGACGAGTCCACCGGTCATTGCTCCGTCGCCGATGACGGCGGCTACTTTGTAGTCTTTACCGATGAAATCACGGGCAGTGGCTATGCCTAAAGCTGCTGAAATACTAGTACTTGCGTGACCTGCGCCAAAAACGTCATACTCGCTTTCCGTGCGTTTTAAAAAACCCGAAAGTCCATCTTTTTGACGAATAGTGAGGAGAGAATCGCGGCGCCCGGTGAGAATTTTGTGCGGGTATCCTTGATGCCCTGTATCAAGGACAATTTTATCTTCAGGTGTATTGAAAACGTAATGAAGAGCAACTGTCAGCTCGACGACTCCAAGCCCGGCACCGAAGTGTCCGCCGACTTTTGTAATGGCATCGACCATAAATTCGCGCACTTCATTCGACACTTGCTTGAGGGCTGACTCGGGTAATTTCCGGAGGTCAGCAGGGGAATTAATCGACGGTAAATACTGATATTCAAATGATTTTTCTTCGGGCATTGTGCTGTTATTGAGTATGTTGATTGACGCGTTCTTGAATTGAAGTGCGGCGTTTGACGTATTTAAAATTTATAGATTGCCGGAGCTTAACATATATTAAGGTTCACTTTCTGCTAAGCTCTATTCCATCGAATGTCGCTCAGCTTATTTCCGCGGTGTTTCCACATAAATCTGCACTGTGCGGGAGAGGTGGCGTCCGATTGGTTGATTATTATCAAAAATCGGAACACTTTCGCCATTGCCATAGGTCTCGTATTTTGCTTCTTTGATTTTCGATTCCAAGGCTTTACGAACAGATTCAGCACGTTCTTTCGAGAGCTTTTTGTTGTAGTTGTCGTCACCGATTCTATCAGTATAGCCATAAATTTTGACCGTAGAATTGTACTGAATCGATGGCAAAACAGCAGTTTCAATGATTTTCTGATTGTCAGCTGTCATATCAGATTTGTTAAAATCAAATAACACGAGCGAGAATTTTGAAATCGTACGGTCGGCGAGCTGTTCGGTACGTTTGCGGGTGCTTGAGATATATTCAACCGGAATTGAACCATTTGTTTCTTGTCTGCCGCCTAATGAGTCTGCTGCTGTAAACTTATAATCAACAGGTACTTGTGCATTTGAGAGTTCGTTTGGTCGAATTAACCAGCGCTGAGGGGCGGGATCGCCGATGCCAACAAATTCCCGAAGCATGCGACCTGCTTGTGAAAGTGAAAGCGACCATGAGGTGATTGCTGCATTGGACTCGGCTTTGGGCTTGAATTCGATCAAATCAGGCGTTGCAATCCGCTGTTCATCGCTTTTCATCATAATAGGTTCGAAGAGCTCACGATTCGTGCTCTTGAGTTCTACACGGCGATTTTCTGCATCGCCATCGGCAACTGAAGTAGCGGATGCTTTTTCCGGAAGGTCACGTGCCTGCACGGTGATTCTGTCGGGTGCGATACCAAAAGTCTTGACGAGATAGTCTTTGGCAAAGTTCGCACGTTCTTCACTCAGCTTTTTATTCTTCGCTTCACCTTTGCCATCGTTGCTGCCGACGATCGTAAGTGCTGCTGCAGGATTCTGTTTCATACGATATCCTACCACATCGAGAGTATGGCGGTTGACTTCGATCGCATCCTGTGGAAGTGCGGCGAGAGTGAAATTTCCACGTTCACTGCTGCCGGAAAATTCCTGGGAAGTACTATCCGGCGATGAAGAATTATTCGAATAGAATATGTACGGAATAAACGGATACAGCTCTGCGTATTGCGCGTCTTCTACTTTGATGGACGATAGCGGAGTATATGTACCATCCTGAGTATAATAGCCTGATTCGACGCCTGTTTTGAGCGTGGAAGTAACAGGTGGAGTCTCTGTCTTGCCACTGAAAAGAATATTGAGTCCGATGCGAAGCTGTGGAACGCTCCACGTGGTATAGGCAGTATTGCTTGAGACGCCGGTCAGTGGGAGGCGAAGGGTGATTTCAGGAGCAAGAATGGTCGATGAATTGAGATGATACTCATAGCCGGCACCGAGCAAAATTGCAAGGCGTACTGACTTATCGACGATATCAGCGCCGGTGGCATACGTGCGGCTCCGTGTGCCGGCAGGACTTGGAAATGTGGTACCGGTATCGGTTACAATTTCAGATTGGGTGTACGTTGCTGCAAGTGGAATTCCTATCTCAAGACCTCCGGCAAGATAGACCGGAACGTCCTTGAAGAGATTGTTGATATGAAGAACAGGAGAAATTTCAAGATTCGTCAGAGAGGCGTCATAGGTGTGTTCGGTATTGGTGACTGTGCCGGGAACAGGGTGAAAGGTGCCCGGAGTAGTGAACTTCGCACCCATAAAATTTGCGCCCAGTCTGCCGGAAACCGTGAATTGATCATTGAGAGGAAAGGCAATTATACCGCCCAGTGCCAAAGAAAGACTGGTGCTGTTTTGATTAAAAGTAGTAGTATCATCCTGAAAAAATGGGACTGCAAATTGACCGTTGAGACCCGGAACCTTGAAATTTGGCGAATGAAAATTGAAGTTTAATCCGGCATAACCGCCATACATGACGGGTTTTTTTGTTTGAGCAAAAGCAGGTACAGCTACACAAACGAGTAGTACAACACCGATTACACGCAGAATTTTCATAGAAAACAGTTCAAAATTGACACAAATTTTTTTTTAGTTCAAATTATAACTGCAATTTACTAAAATCGCCTTATTTGAACACCATATCAGAGCCTTTGCTCCTAAATTTAGGACTCTCCGAATGCACGAAAGCAAGAGGAATTGAACGGGAATCGACCTCCCAAAAACCAATTTTAAAGAAGGAAAAATAGCCCTATCTTAACATTTCAATAGCAAAGAATATTTTACCGACTTCAATTGAAGTCGTATATTTGCCGGATAGAGAAGTCAAAACCAACTAATATGTACTGTAATGACCCTAATGTTACGCCTTCTGTCACTTCAATTGTGGCTACTGATACTCTCAGGAACGATGCTGCTGACTATAGTATCGCCGACAAAAGTATCTGCACAGGATGTACGTATTATGGTTGGTAATTCTTCCGCCAAGCAAGGTGAGCATTTGGCTGTCGTTCTCACCGGTACCATCACCGACTCCCGGATCGACAGTATGAGAGTCGTGATCGCATACAATGCTAACCGATTGAAAATAGACAGTGTTCGAGGTGGGGATGAATATGCGGTTCAATGCCTTCAGCCAGCGCTGTCCGATAACGTCGTAATACGTGACGGTACACTTGAGCTATCCTGTGAACGTATCAAGCCGGTGACGGACGGTAAAATTTGCGTGATCTATTGTACTGTCCTCGCAGGACTCGGCACCATAGCAGAAATCAGCCCTAAGGAATGCTATATCAATGGGTTGAAAAAAGACGGCACTCTCAGTCCGGGCACAATTACCATTGATGATATTCCGGTGAGTGTGACCTTCAAAGAAGGTATCGGCTTACCCTTCGAAAATCCCTCCTTTTCTACTATCCGCATACCGTACTCCATCGACACCCCGACTTCAGTTTCGTTTGCTTTATACGATATGCTCGGGCGACTTGTCGAAGAGATACCTCCCATCAGCCGCACACAGGGTTTCTATGAATTTAATTATATACCACGAGACGGTGTCTTCGCCAACGGCGCTTATTATGTCAAAATGACCACAGATGGTAATGTATATTTCACATATTTCATGAGGTTACGATGATTCCACGTTCTATGGCCACAAGTGTACATGTACACACGCGCTTTTCTAAGAATGCATTCCTACCTTACGCTTTTGCAGCTGCTTGTATGCTGCTCTTCCTCTGTACAAGCGCACTGCCGGCAGCAGTACCCACCAGAGTACCGGATCCACTCACGTCCGAAGGCACGGAATTCTGGCTTTGTTTTCAGAGGAATTTTAAAGACTCACCATCGGGAGCACAAAAAAGCAATACGAACGATGTTAGTCTGGAACTCTATATTTTTTCCCGGGCAGACGCGAATGTCAGCATCGAAATTGATGGGATATCCTATCAGGTGACGAGAAAAGTAACAGCAGGAACGATGGAGAAAATAGTGATCGATAAGGCGGCCGAGCTCAAAGATCTTGATAAAATTAAGCGCTTGGCTGTTCATGTGATCTCAGACCAACCGATCACCGTTTATGGTCTTAGCAGTCGATTTCAAACGACGGATGCATTCCTCGGACTACCGGTCAGTGTTCTGGGAAACGATTATATGGTAATGGGTTATAAGTATTCAGAGGGATTGCTGTCCCAATTTGCAATAATTGCCACTGCTGATGGAACGACTGTCACCATTACGCCGACAGCCCAAACATCAACCGGCCATAAAGCGTTGGTACCATATAATGTTGCGATGAAAAAAGGAGATGTTTTGCAGGTGTCCTCTTTCGATTCAAAAACTGAGAAAACGGATCTGACCGGGTCGAGAATCACAGCGAACAAACCAATCTCCGTCTTCAGCGGGCATCAATGTGCATATGTACCGGAGGGTATTATCGGTTGTAATTTCCTGGTAGAACAGATGCCTCCATTGTCGTCATGGGGTACATCTTTTATTGTGGGCAAGTTGTATAGTCGTATGAATTATACTGTACGCGTTCTTGCCAAGGATCCGAATACGAAGGTGTTCGTGAATTCAGAACAGGTGGCTACATTAGGTGCGGGTGAAGTGTATGAAAATTCTGAATTTACTAAAAACATTTCAATATCGGCTAATCAGCCTGTCCTTGTCGCTCAATATTCCCATGGATATCTTATCGGCGATCAAACCGGCGACCCGATGATGCTGCTGGTGACGCCGACGGAGTTCTTTACGCCGTCATGTTATTATGCGACACCAAAAAGCGGTGACTGGAATCATTATATCAATGTCGTTATTCCGACGACTTCGATAGGTTCTCTGATAATTGACGGGAAAAAAGCGAGTGATCAACTTGAATTTGTGCCGGTGCCTGCCACAACCTATTCTGTGGCTCAAATTAAGGTACCCTATGGTTCTCATACAATTACGGCCGATCAGCCGTTAGGATTGTATTCGTATGGATTCGGATATGATGGTCAAGCCTACGATGCCTACGGTACATCCGGAGGACGATTCTTTGCAACACCGCCTCCGGCGCGATAATTAACTAACACAGAGCTAATGTCTAAGAACTATACAACAATACTTCATTCTTTCCCGGCAGATCTTTCGCGTACAATGGTGATGGCGATGCTGTTTGTGCTTGCGTCAGCCGTACTGTCACCTACACTTTCCGCGCAACCATCAGGCGGTGGTGCGGTCAATATTCGTGAAAAAACCACAGAAGGAACCGAGTTCTGGCTTTGTTTTCAGCGAAATTTTAAAGACACCCCATCCGGCTCTGCGTCATCAAAATCATCCAATGATCTCTTCCTCGAACTCTTTATCACCGGGAGTGTTGATTCTAAAGTGTCAATTGAAATCGAAGGACTCGGATTCCGCAGGGAGATAAAAGTAGCCGGTGGAACAGTGGTCAATGTAAAAATAGACCCTGCAGCCCAGGTAAAAGGGGAGGAAATTGCTCAACGTCTTGCTATTCATGTCGTTTCGGATAATCCCATTTCTGTCTATGGTCTCAATAGCCGTTTTCAGACGACTGATACTTATCTTGGGCTCCCGGTATCCGTCTTAGGCACGGAATACCGTGCAATTGGCTACAAATACTCCGAAGGATTATTGTCACAATTTGCCGTCATCGCTACTGAAGATGAGACAAACGTGACAATTACCCCGACAGCATATACCTCAAAGCGGCATGCACCCGGAATTCCCTACACGGTGAAGCTCCGTCGGGGAGATGTGTATCAAGTGACATCCCTGATCGATATGAACGCAAAAACTGATCTTACGGGTACGACAATCAGTTCAGACAAAAAAATTGCCCTTTTCAGTGGTCATCAATGTGCGTATGTGCCCGAGGGCATCGTCGGCTGTAATCACTTAGTAGAGCAAATGCCACCCGTCACCGCTTGGGGCAGCCATTATTATGTGGGTATGCTCGAAGGGAGATCCCGATATACGATTCGGGTTCTGGCGAATGAACCAAACACAAAAGTCTTTGAAAATTCAGTACTTGTAGCTACACTTGGACCGGGTGAGTTTTACGAAAATTCCTCCGTACGTCAGCATTTGCAAATTACTGCCGACCATCCGATTCTCGTCGCACAGTATTCACAGGGGTTCTTAAACGGTGACGAAATCGGTGACCCGATGATGTTGCTTGCGAGCCCGACTCAACAATTTCTGAAAGAGTATCGCTTTGCCACTCCCAAAAGTGGCGAATGGCGGCATTTTGTCAATGTTGTCGTTCCAACGAATGCAATAGCTTCTCTCCGACTCGACGGCAGGAAAGTGGATTCAACCATTTTTGAAACTCTCGGTCTCAGTCGGTATTCGATCGCACAAATACAAGTATTGTACGGCACACATACTATCAGAGCTGAACAGCCATTCGGGATGTATTCGTATGGATTCGGGTACGGAAGTCAGGCATACGATGCATATGGTACGATGGGCGGTCAGTCGTTTTTTGAAATTGAACCTGTACCGGATACTATTGCTCCCTCGGGTGAATCACGACTGTTGTCGGGAAGAATACAAACCATTATCCGTGATGACCGAACAACCGATAAGGGCTTAAAATCTGTTAAAGTGCTTTTTGCGCAGGGCTTACAGACAGCAATCCCTACTATTGAAGCAGGCCTGCCACAAGTAACCTTCATGGTAAAACCGCTGCAACCAAATACACCCGGACGTATGGTACTTCAGGCGACAGACGTTGCCGGTAACAGGTCGATTTTTACGGTCTGTTATTCATTGGATGCACAGACCGAAAAGTATATGTTTGACTTCTGTCAGGGAGAAAACAAAGAATGTCTTCCCGAAAAATCATGGCAGGCAGGAATGTATGGTATTCTGAGTCAGCAGTTTCATACAGCAAATTTTTCTTCGGCAGGTGGCGTCAATGCTAATGGAAAATTTACGCAGGGAAGTGGACTTGGTGGTTACGTAGGTGCTTTACTTTCCAAACGGTTATATCCGGATTTCGCGTTGTCGCTTCGCCTCCAAGCCGGTAATACCGCTGGTGTCCTCACGGCGGCCGACAGCACGATTGGCCAGGCACGTGACCCAAACACAGGAGCGGTCATCCCGTTTCAAGAATCGCGGTCGCTCCGCTTGACCGGTATATCCCTGTCTGCCGGTATAGCAGCTGAATGGTATCTCGACCGATCGGTGTATTTCATAGCAGGTATGCAGACTGAGTTTCAGCTGTCTAATGCCGCCGAACTTAAGAGGTCGATAGTCCTGCCGATGTATGCAGTGTATCAATCAACGGGAGAAGCAGAAATGACCGAACCGGTTACGTCGGTCTCTACATTGCATACTCTGCGTTTTGGAGCATTCGGGGGATTGGGATTCACGCAGTCGGTCGGAAAAGCAGTATCGGTTTTTGTCGAAAGTACCTATACACACATGTTCGGGAGTATCATCAGCGACGGGTCTTGGAATCTTTCTCGACTGAATTTTCATGCCGGAGCCAAGCTGCGATGGTGATGATGATGGCAATTTTCTGAATGGGAAAGTCTGTTTTACTCGGTGTAAAACAGACTTTTTTTATCTAATTGACCATCGACGAACGGATGCCGAAGAGTAGGGAGAACGGTTTGAAAAAAATCTTCATGATACCAACCGAAAATCACAAAAAAAATGCTATTTTGCCGCGTAAACAGGTGTATTCTCTTCATATTTCTACGGTACACGTATGGATTTCTCGCTTGAGCAACTTGCCAAAGATCTGAAAACAGCCCAGGAATTTGTTTCCCATCGAGTGATTAACCGTGAAGAAGTCATTGCACAGGCATTTTGTGCATTTCTTACGGGTGAGCATATATTACTTCAAAGTCGTACCGGCGTTGGCAAGTCCTTGCTGGCAGAGCAGATATTTGCAATGTTCGATGGAGCAAGTATCTTTCGAGTGCAGGCCTCAAAAGAGCAGCAGCCCGATACTTATTTTGGTGGTTTAGACATAGAAAAGCTCAAGACGGGGAAGATATTCCATAATACGGAGGGGTCACTAGTCGAGAGTGATTTTGGTTTTATCGATGAAATATTCGACGCAAATGACTTTACTCTCAGGGCGTTGCTGTCGTTACTTAATGAACGGCGCATGATTCGCGGCGTGCAGAATGTACCGGCAAATATACATACTGTCATTGCAGCTACGAACTACCTCCGCATCAGTGAAGTGACGGAGGCAGTACTGGACCGGTTCTTGTATAAATCGATTATTCTGCCGGATAAAGATCCTCTTGTCCAGTTCAAAATCTCAGCGCAGTACTCACAGCACTCAGGACGAGTCATCCAACCTGAGAAGAGAATTAAATACGAGCATCTTAAGAAATTACAACGGATGATATCCGGGGTCGATACGACCTATAAATTTGCCATCAGCGCAGAAATGCTGTATTTTACTAATTTGGTGATACGGCATTATGAATTTTCACGTAACAAAGCATTGCGTGAACGTTTCAAAGGGCAATCGACCTCTGCATTTAGCGATTTTTATATTTCGCCCCGTACTCAGGCAAAATCGCTTGACCTCTTGAGGGCACTTGCATTTATGGACGGTAGGACACTCGCAACGACCCAAGATGTAGAAAAATTATACTATATCTTTGCTACAGTAGGACTTCCGGAAGAAGTGCAGGCGTTTAAAAAGTCATTTCATACGATAAATAATGCTCTGAATTCCGGTAATGGATTCGAACAAATCCGAATACTTCTTGCTTACGAGACATTACTCGAGCAGATCGAGCTCGATCATACCATTCTTCAGCGCCCGCTCAATACGACATTATCCAATACACCGCTGCGAATGACGTTGCTCGAATGGCTCAAGGAAAAAGTAGCAGGAATTGATCAGGCAGTGCATCATAATAAACGCGTACTAGAACACTTCATACACGACTTAGTGCCTGTATGCGATGAAGTTCGCGAGCTCAAGCTGGCACTCGAAAAAGAAACGACAAGAATATTTCAACATATTGAAAATTAACCTATAATCGCTACTTACGTAACACTACCCATGAGAAGAAAAGCTAAGGAAATTGAACGGACTAATGAAGTATTGGTATTAATTGCCCACGGTACCGAGGATATGGAGGCAGTGATTGTCATCGATATTCTGCGCAGAGCCGGGATACTCGTACGAGTAGCAGGAGAGAACGAAATTATAACCTGTGCTCATGGAATAAAAATCATCCCGGATGTGCTTTTTGATGATCTGATTGAAGAGGAATTTTTTGATGCGATTATCATTCCGGGAGGTTCGGAAGGTGTCGAGTCACTTTCATCGAACCCACATATCGAAAAACTACTACAGATTCAGAGTCATCGTGGGGGAATTCTTGCCGCTATCTGCGCTGCACCGGTAATGATTGCGCAGTTCAACCTTGCCAAGCGTGGCTCGCGTATTACCAGTCATTTCAGCGTCGCCGAGCAATTTGGAAAATATACCTATGTCGAGGAAAATGTAGTCATTGACCGAAATATTATCACCTCGCGAGGTGCCGGTACAGCGTTTGAATTCGCACTGGCTCTTGTGGAATTATTGGTCAATGAAGATAGTAAGAAAAAAATTACAGCAGATATCATGCTACCACAGTCCTCGCTCAGCCCGTCACATGACGGCGAGTGATTTGTTCGGCAATCTGCTCTGCTATTTCACCCGTTGAACCGCTAAGCCATTGGATGGCAGGGTTCTTTCGGAACCATGTCAGCTGACGTTTGGCATACCTTCTCGTCGATTGTTGCATTGCTGCAAGTGCTTCGGCTGCAGACATCGATCCTTCAAGAAAGCACATCGCTTCTTTATAACCCACTGTATTTAAAGAATTAGAGTCTCGGCTGTAGCCGAGGTCCAGTACATGCTGCGTTTCATCAACGAGTCCTGATTCCCACATATCGATGCATCGCCGATTAATCCGTTCATAGAGAACATCCCGTGGATGATTGATGCCGAAGTAGTAGGTTGTAAAGGGGATTGGGGGTAAAGGGGAGAGTGCATGTGCCTGAGACAACGGTATGCCTGTTGTGTAATAATACTCGAGTGCCCGGAGTATTCTCCGTGGATTCTTATCAGAATACCGTAGAGCAGACGGTGGGTCAATCCGGCACAATTCATCATACAAAGCATCTCTGCCTTCTTTCAGTAATCGACCATCAAGGGCAGCGCGCTCGCCGGAGGTATCGAGCTCACTTTCCTGAAAAATTCCTTCGCATAATGCCCGGATGTAGAGTCCTGATCCCCCGACTATCACGGGAAGAACATCACGTGCATGGAGCTTCGTCATGACCTCGCGTGCATCATCGGCGAATTCACCGGCGCTGTAGGGGATATCAGGCGTAAGAATATCGATAAAATGATGCATGCAGGCGGATAATTCATCGAGCGAGGGCTTCGCGGTACCTATATCGAGATAGCGATATATCTGTCGTGAATCCGCGGAGAGTATTTCCGAAGGAATGTATTGCGAGAGTGCAAGTGATACGGCAGTTTTGCCGGAAGCTGTGGCACCGACAAGTGCAATTGCAATCGGAAGTGGTGGCGTCTCACTTCGCATCCTGCCATCCTTCGCGGCCGATCAGAGGCACAAATTTGAATTCTTCAAGCTCGATAGAATCAAAGTCAATCTCATTTTGTCGTGTAATGAGATAGAGTGTTTGCATCTGACGATTACCTGAAGGAATGACCATTTTACCGCCAATTTTTAGCTGCATCAAGAGAGTTTTGGGTATATCGGGAGCTCCGGCGGTGACGATAATGCCGTCATACGGAGCGAATTGGCTCCATCCGATTGTTCCGTCTCCATAGCGCGTTTGCACAGAGTATCCCAGGTCACGGAGTACTTGTGTCGCCTGGCGGTGCAGATCATATTCACGCTCTACGGAATACACTTTCGCTCCTAATTGTGCCAGTACTGCGGCCTGATATCCACTTCCGGTCCCAATTTCAAGGATACTGTCATGCGGCCTCACTTGGAGGAGGGATGTCATGTACGCTACTGTATACGGCTGCGAAATTGTCTGTAGATTCGTGAGCGGAAGGGCAGAATCTTCGTACGCTTTCTGGGCAAAAGCATCATGAATAAATCGTTCGCGCGGTATAGATGACATTGCCTGAAGCACTGCCGTATCGGTAATTCCGCGCTCTTTAAGCTGTTCGATAAGTTTTAATCTCTGTTGACTGAAATACGTGGGGTTCAAAAGGAGTACCTGCTAGGTTAGAATGACATTTACTTTCTGCAAAATTACGAAAATAGGCGGCGCTATGACTATATTCTTCTCTTACTCACCCGGCTGATAGACCTGTTCGGTCAGGTGTTTTTGCAAAAGAATGTGTAATTGGTGAATCGGGATGTCGGTAGTCAAAGTACCTTCATGCGCAATGGATATCGAGCCGGTCTCTTCACTGACGATGAGTACGACGGCATCAGACTGTTCGCTTATCCCAAGGCCTGCCCGGTGACGGGTACCGAGATTACGGCTATGGATCTTGGTAGAGGTTGATAATGGCAGCACACATCGCGCGGCTGTCAGTAATTGATTCTCAATAATTACGGCACCGTCATGCAGTGGGGAACGCGGATTGAAGATCGACACAAGCAATTCCTTCGAAACAACCGCCTGCAGCGGAATTCCGGAGTCGATGGTCATTTTTACATTTTGAGTGCGGGTAAATACTATCAGCACACCGATATGCTTCTCGGACAGCTCTTTGGCGGCATCGATGACTTCGTCGATCGTTTCTGCGATATTACTTCTGACGAACAAACGAAAGAGCCGGCTCCGGGTAATTAACAGCAAGACTCGACGCAGTTCGGGCTGGAAAAGAATGATAAATGCAATTAACCACACATCAGAAATAGCTCTCAGGATCCAATTTAAAGATTTTAAATTGACGGCTTCGGTGACGAACGATATGCCGAGTATCAGCACAAGACCAAGGAGAATCTGAACAGCAACCGTATCTTTAAGAACGCGGTAAACGGCGTAGAATAAAAGAGTAACAATCCCTACATCAATTAAGTCGATGAGAGTAAAGCTCAGGAAACCTATGCGGAAGAGTTCTACCATGCGCTCAATTTACGAATTTGTGCGAAATATCTGCCGAGAATCTCTTCAATGCAGATAAAAAAAGGCACACAACGTTGTGCGCCTTGTATAAGAAAGTAATCCTGATGAGTACTATTTATATGGTATATCCATTGAATATATAGAGTTATACGGTAATAACGTCGTAAAGGCAGAGTATCGTAGTTTTCTGTCATCATCATAGAAGTCAAACTTTCTAGGATTCCCGGGGCTAATTATTTCGGTAAATGGTCTGTCGGAGGGTCTATGCCTGAGACCTAAATAACCATCAATGTTCACTAATAATTCCTTCGTTTCTCGAGCATACAACTTATCCGGTATCAGGGTAACTGATGCTAGTCCACAATCGGCGTTGTACGACAAATATTGACCTTGCATTACATCAGCAGTATAATTGAATGTGGTGGGTATTTTGGTGGTCGTCACAACGACGTGGTGCGAACCGGGAGTAACTTCTAAGTATCGAGTAGTGCTTGAGTTCACAATGCCGATTGATTTTCCGTCGATGGTTGCAGTGGCGGATTCTCCTTCAGCAAAAGTACCTTTCAGACCCACATATATTCGTTGACTACGTCCTACGTATGCATTCGGTGGGTCTCCGCATTGTGAAGCGGTGAGAATAGGCAGAAGTAATAGTAGGACAAAGATTACACGCGGAGTAGATAATGTTTCATGGTGTTTCTCTATTACTATTAACAAAATAATTATTTAAAGGCAACTTAAATAATTGGTCGTAAATTTCAAAACCATCTGTTTTCTTCATGAACAATAGTCTGGAGAGAATTCAATAATCTCAACCCAATGATTTTACCTGAATTCGACCAAAAAAAAGGCACAAATACATGTGCCTCGTGTTAACTATGTACGTTGCTCAGAGTTAATTATACGGTATTTCAATAGAATTGGTAGATTTATATTGAATAGTCATTATCGTCGTGCTTCGTAATTTTTTGGAATCATCATAGAATTCAAATTTCCTATCATTTCCCGGTGCTACTTTGGTGAGTGTGAGTGGCTGACCGGGTAGTATGACACCACTGTAGATTTTATCTATATAGACCATTAATTTGGTGTTTTCAATAGCAAACGTTCCTTCGGCTTTAAATGTCACACTTGCATAATCACATTCAAAATTAAAAGTGTGAGTCTGAAAAGTAGAAATATTGATAACTGATGAAATAGTGGTTGGTATCTTGGCCGATGTCACTGAGATGGTATGCTTGCCACTATCTACTATGACGGACTTCGATTCTGAAGGCGTGACAATTCCGATTGATTGACCATCAACCTTTGCTTCGGCCGATTCGTCTGTTGAAAACGGACCTTTAAGTACGACAATAATTCGAGATTCATGTTTTGTATTCTTCGAGTCATCGGCTGTACTGCTAATACATTTTGATCCACTAATGACAGGCACGACTAAAAGCAACAAAAACAACCAATGAAGTGATCGCACAGTATTCATACTCTTATCTCCGTAAATCTAGTTGATATAGATATTTGTAGCCTAAATTAACTAATTACAAAGAAAAAACAAGAGAATTTTCAATGCGCTTTAAATTTTAACATTCAGCGAAATTTAAAAATCTAATCCCAGTGATAATAGATAATTAGGCTCGGACCATGCAGTGTAGTTGTTTCTCCAGGCGATATCGAATCGAACCGGTAAACCCAGCACACCGGACCTCACGCTGAATCCTGCGCTCATCAGCAGGTTGTTCGGGACTTCATTACCGAAGCCGTCAACGGTAGAAGCACTGAATTCATTATCCCATGCTCCTCCGATATCATAGAAAAACGCTCCCTGAAATGAGAATGGAATCGGAATCGCAGGTATCAGAGCCAACAGTGGGAATCGTACTTCGCCATTGGTAATAAAGTATTTGTTCCCATTTATATGATTGATATCCCACCCGCGCATCGTATAGACTAAGCGTGATTGTATAAAAGTAAAATCTTCGGGATCTTTGAAAGGGAAGACATTATTACTGATGGATGGGTTGAACCAGTTATCGACTCCGCCGAGAGCAAAACGTTGCGGATTCGGTCCGAAACTTGCACTGCCGGCGCCTCGGAACGCAAAAGTCAGATAGCCGTTCCAAAAGTTAAAATACTGTCTGAAATCTGCGCTTAAAGTCAAAAAGCCGATTCCTGCTTCGGATAATTTCGGCACTGCCTGCAGACCAAGGAAATATCGCGCACCTTTATTCGGAGCGAACCAGCCCCATTGAGTATTGTCATGGACAAATCGCACTTCCGGGACGAACATATTCCGTGTCACCGATGCTTCCGTCGGTGAGTCAATATTATCCTTGCCGGAATTATGATATGTTACATTCCAGTCAAGTCGTCGGTAGCGGTCAAATGCATACGAAGCACCGAGGGTAATCCCAAAGTCACGAAAACGATAGGAGTTATATCGAAATGTGTTTTCATTTAGTAACGTCGCATAGCCGATACTGTTGAACGCGGCTATCTGATAATCTACAATTTCGGGCAGGTAATTATATGCTACATAAAAGTCACTGTTTTTCAAATCATACCGCAAATTCATGGTGGCAAATATTTGATGATTTCCGAGCATATCGCTGAAGAGCATTTGCGTCACGCCTTGTGCGCCAAAGAATGAACTATACCCGACGGTGCTGAGGATGATATCGGAGGAAAAGCTGATTTTGTAGTCTTGTGCGGGGGAGAGCGAGGTGTCGGCAAGCTCACGGTCAGCAGACAGCACACCGGGATTAATCTGAGTAGCCGGCTTGACAATATCGGGATTGGGCTGCACGACTTGTTGCCGTGAGAAATCAATGTCGAATTTTCCATATCCCTGCAGAGATTGTTTGGGCGAAGCATCAGCAATAACCGACGATCCGGAGGATGAGGACTGAAGCGAGGATTGATAGTCTTTCTGCTGCTGACGAAAGCGTGTAAGCGCTAAAGAATCATATGGCTTGCGATCGAATGGAAAACGAAGCTCGAATATATCATATCCGCCTTTAATCTGTGAGGTAAAGAGGAGCTTGGTGCCGTCTTTGGAAAGGGAAAGCTGGGTAATGCCACTGATAGAGTTCGTTTTTGCTTTGATTTCGCCGGTTTCAAACGTTAGCTCGTAGAGATTACCAATGCCATTTTTATCAGAGACAAACAGCATTTTTTTTGAATCTGGTGAGATGGCAATCGACGTCTTTTCGGCAGAATCGTAAGTAATTCTGTTCATCGCTCTACTCGTAATATCAATCGAGTAAATTTCATGATGTGCATGATTAAAATCCCACATTTTGAAATTGTCGATGGTCTGCTTGCCATCGAGATAATCTGCCCTGTCGGATATAAAATACAATGTTTTGCTGTCCGGTGACCATACAGGATTTTGATCCGAAAAAATATCATTCGTCAGCTTTTCTGTCTTGCCGGTCGCAATTGAATACAAGTATATGTCCGACTGCTGCCGAACGCCGGCAATGAAGGCGATGGTTTGACCGTCCGGTGACCAAATTGCCGATGTAAGTGTTTTGAGGCCAAAGAGTTTCTTGGTGTAATTGCCCGTCTCCACATCCACGATATACAACGCATCTTCACCGCCGGACTTGGCCGAGACGGCGAGTTTTTTACCTTTGGGATCCCACGAAATACCCGGTGTAAGCAGGTTTAACTCCTCAAAATCGAGTGCACGTTCGCTGGAAATTACTTTCTCTGCAGGTTGCTTCTCCGGCTTGTCTTTGCCACGTAAGTCTTTAACATATACACCAAATACACCATCCCTATCTGAAATAAACGCCATGCGATCTCCATCCGGAGAAATGGCAGGAGAGGAGTTGTAATAATTTTCATCCTTGACATGATTGGTCAGACGAGTGGCGAACTCATCAACGGCTTCATAGCGAACAATGTCCGGCAAGTATTTTTTCTTCAGCTCCCGTACCCATTGATCGGAGAATTCCTCGATTGTCATGTTGAATGCACTCTTGAAGGCCATTTCCAGACTACCCATAGACCTGATTCTATTGATCAATTCACCGATTTTTTGTTCGCCATACTTCTCGGCTACATACCAGTAAAATGCCTGACCGCCACGATAGGCATAGTATCCGCTGAGATTTTGAAAACCCTTTAAATACTCGCTTAAGGCGATATCACGCATGAACATATCCGTCGGAGTATCATAGCCGCCGATTCCTTCGTATTCAGCGAGCCCTTCATTCATCCAGAGAGGTAATTCTACTTTGACATTATTGGTAATCGCCGTTTGAATTGTACCGCCGTAAAACATGTCATTCAGCACTGCATGAACGAGCTCGTGATGTATAACATGTCTAAATTGTTCATACTTACCTTCGAATGGCAATGTGACCCTGTTTTTGAAGAGTTCCGTCACACCCCCGACACCCTCCGGGAGCGTCGAACTGATGACATTCGTTTGCTGAAACTCATTGTGCGATTGATAGACCATCACCGGGATGCGCTTATTGATGGTATAGTTAAGACGTTTTTCGATGGACAATAACGACCGCTCGGCATGCATGGCTGTATAGCGGGCTAAATACTCCCCGCCTTCATAAAAATAGACATCAAAGTGTTTTGAGCGGATATATTTCCAGTTTTTGAATTCCTGATATTGGACTTTATTCTGTCCGAATTGTGCCGTTAGCGGAGGGGCAGCACAAGCAAAGGTGAGGAGAATGAGAAGACTGACAAGACGTTTCATGATAGCTCCAATAACTGAAGAATAGGCATTCGTAGGGATACAAGTAATAAAAGTTTCGGCGGTTTGACGATAAGAACACAGCAAGATTGCCGTAAGTTTCATCAACGATCCTTTTCCGACGATTTCGGTATGCGTTGCCGCTTAAACACACCGAGGGCTGCCGAAATTTTCCGCCCGCTCGGTACGGTGGAATTCGTACAGGCATTTGCGCCGCAGACAATCATCATCGCCGAGCCGCCGCCGTCGAGGTTCATTGCATTCCAAGCACCGACTGCTTTCATGATCGCTGCTGTCTGCGCGAGCGTCGCACCTTTACCTTTTTCGTTGTTGGCTTCAATCATAACAAAGTAATTTTTGGTGCGTGTCCGATCAGTACCGATGGCAGTACGGGCTAAGTTTTGATTGAGAAATCTTTTAGCATGCGAACCTTCGATCATGGCTTCGTGCTTGGCTACTCCTTGGCGCACCAGACGCGGTGTGCCGCTGACGGCTGTCAAAAACTGTACGGTATCAGCGACATTGGTCGAAAATTTAATAAATACTGTATCTCCTCTGCGTGGGAGCTGCTCAAGTGGTGTCATAGCACCAAATGATACAATGCAACCTCTAATAGGCATTTGTACTTCACCGGAGTCTATAGCACGCACTAAGCATGGGATTTCGCGGTTGATGACAGGTGTGCGAAGGTAGCGGAGAACGACTTTTTTCATCGGAAATTCAATGCTCGCTTCCCGTTTTGCATTAGCGAGTTCATCACGAAGCGTCTGCATGTTGAGTCCGGATTCTGTTGAGTCCTCTGTGGTCATACTATGATTTTGAAGAAATTCTTGTGCTGCTTTTTCCAGGTCAATAGGGGAAACAAAAGGAATAGAGCTGCCGCCGTATGTATTATAGACAACAAGTCCATTCGAATCAACCCGTTCATTGACATTATCTATTACTAAGGTTCGGTTCTTCATTCTCACTTTACCGGTGAGGATAAATTGATCGATGGTCATACGGTTTTTAGCATCAAAAAATGCGGAAGACCATTGTCGGTACGAATGTAAGTGAACCACTTCGCCACCGGAGACCATGGGACCAATCGGTGTATTACGGTATGCTCTCCAAAAATTTGCATTGATTCCTGCGTAGAGTGTATCTCGAGAAGTCGAGTCATGACGAATACTCATATCACCGAGTCGTTCGAGTCCGTCGATCCTCTCTAACCCCTTAATGAGCCCAACCTTGAGAGAAGGTTCGGTCGTCGAAATTTCCGCAACATGCACGGAATGGCGCTGTTTCCCGTAAATAAAATGCCGATACCGCAGTCCGGCAGAGTAGAGGGTATCGGTAAAAATTTCCTGAAAACCTGTATTTCGTACGACTACTGTGCGTTTTGTGGCTGAGTGTCCGGCTTTTTTCTTCGACACAAAAGCTTTTGACGGGGCTTCGGAGGGATGACGCGTGGTGCTTTTTTGGGGGTGTCGAGCGTGCTGTCCTGATGGCTTTTTCTGTACGGAGGAAGATTTCTGTTTGGTCGGTAGCGAGCGTGATGCAGAACCTGACGAAGCTCTTGCTTTTGTTTTTTTGGACGTTGTCGTTGCAGGACGTGCCTTCGGCTGCTTTGCGCCAAGCGGTGCCGGCTGGCCGAAGAAAAATAGGGCAGCAAGGTAGGCAGAGAGCAATATGCGGAGGATGGAAGAGACCGTTGGCATTATTTGCGAAAGAGTGAACGTAAGAATGTTGAATTATAAGGAAATATCACCGAACGATTAAGATTAAGCACATAATTTTTTGCTTCTTTGCTGGATAATTGTCCCACATTTTGCTTCCGCCAATGCATTTCACTGATCCAGGTACCGATAAAGTATAGAGTTAGAAAAACACACAAATGTGCCTGCAGAACGAGTAATTCTACACCGGTTTTCAAGGAGACAATTGCACCGATTGCCAGTAAAAACATCAAAAGAAGCGATTCTACTGCGTCAGTCAGTATTCTTGATTTGCTGCCTACATCGAGGGTACGGCGCTGTTCTCTGTAACGAGCGAGCAACCAACTCAGGAAAAAAGCCGCACCACCAACAATAATAGCAGTATCCCAATGAAGTACATCACGGACTACCCATCCGATTGCCGCCTGAGAAGAGGCAAGGCCACAGTATTCTGCATGGCGCCTTCGCTGTTTTTGTATGATATCACGTTCGTCGTCTGCATTCATGAAAAGTAATTTTGACAGTGTATCCTCTTCGCCGCGGAACAGCCCGCGTTTCATTTCCGCCAAATTTAGTAATTTGCGCCCGAAAATCACGATAAATTTCTCTCAATCTGAAAGTTTTAGTTCATGACCTTCCAAACGCTCCTCCTCGAAAAAAAATCAGGATATGCAGTCCTAACGCTCAATCGACCCGATAAACTCAATGCACTCAACGCTCAGATGTTTCAAGACCTCGATGCAGCAATCGAAATCTTACGCACCGACCGGGACATTCGTGCCATCATTATTACCGGCAGCGGCGCTAAAGCATTTGCCGCAGGAGCTGATATCGCGGAGCTTCACAATTGCGACGAAACAACGGGCGAACGCTTTTCTGCCAGCGGTCAGCAGGTATTTTCTCACATCGAGAAATGCGGGAAGCCGGTCATTGCGGCCGTGAACGGATTCGCTCTTGGCGGCGGCTGCGAGCTGGCGATGGCCTGTCATATTCGCTTCGCAGCAGAGAATGCCAAATTCGGACAACCGGAAGTAAATCTTGGAATATTACCTGGTTATGGCGGCACTCAGCGCATGACACATCTCGTTGGTCGCGCAAAATCGGCTGAATTAACGCTTTCAGGAAAAATTATTGGTGCGCAGGAAGCCGAGCGTATCGGACTCGTCAATTCCGTGCATACGCAAGCGGAACTGATGGAGATTACCGAACAGTTCGTGCAAACAATCGTTTCAAAATCGCCCTCTGCTGTTCAGGCCGCATTGCAAAGTATTCTTGCTGCCGATGAGCTTGGTGGGGAAGAGGGAATGAAATACGAAGCACAGAAATTCGGCGAAGTCTGTGGTACTGAAGATTTTAAAGAAGGTACGCTGGCGTTTTTGGAAAAAAGACCTGCCGTGGTGGTTGGTCGATAACTCTTTACACAATTATGAAAAAATCAGATATAACATCCATGCCCGAGTATTTTGACCGATATATTAATTTGGTCGAAGATGGGGAAGTGCTTGAAATATTAGAACACTATGGCATTCAATGGCTTGAGGGATATCGAGATGTATTCGTACGCCTCGGCGACAGTGTCTATGCTCCGGGTAAATGGACCATACGAGATATCCTCCGGCATCTCATCGACACTGAGCGAATTTTTGTGTATCGCGCACTCGCCTTTGCAAGAGGGGACAAGACCTTACAGCCAGGATTTGATGAAGACCTCTACGCGGCATCGGCCCATGAGTCACTCGGTACTCTTGATGAATTGTTCGAAGAGTTTGCTGTCGTTCGCGCTGCGACGATATCATTCTACAAAACTCTGAACAGCGATATGCTGCAGTGCGAGGGAATTGCATTCCAAAAAAATATCTCCGTGCTGGCAATTGGTTTTTTAATTGCCGGCCATGCCCTACATCATTGCGGGGTTATCCGGGAGCGGTATTATCCATTACTTACCAACCAATAAAGGCCATTGACCATGGAAATGATTGATACAACACGTAATTTCATCTTTACCGGTTTCAGCAGTCCAAGCATCCCCGTCGGTACAATGTATTGTATCGGCAGGAATTACGCCGCTCATGCCCGCGAAATGGGTGCAGACGTTCCGACCTCTCCACTTGTATTCATCAAGCCACCTGCCGCCTATGTACCGGACGGACAACGTGTGAAAATCCCCAAACTATCCGAAAACATGCATCATGAGCTGGAATTAGTCGTCGTGATAGGGAAAGACGGCGATTCAATTTCGCCGGCTTCGGCTCTTGAATACGTAGCCGGATATGCGGTAGGAATCGACTTTACTTTGCGCGATGTGCAGTCCAAGGCAAAGCAAAAAGGCGAGCCCTGGGCCGTATCCAAAGGATTCTTCGGGTCGGCGCCAATATCCGTCGTCGTGCCTGCGCAACTGCTGCCCAATCCTAATTCTACAACACTCGAGCTCCGGGTCAATGACCAATTGCGCCAATCGGCCGATACGTCGATGATGGAGCGTACCGTAGAAGAACTCATCGCATATGTGTCCTCGATATTCACTCTCCGTCGCGGGGATTGCATCTTTACCGGTACTCCTGAAGGTGTCGCAGAGGTACGAAGTGGTGATATCATCACCTGTTCACTCGGCGAATTGACCTCCCTCACGGTAACGATTGAGTGATAAGAAAAGGATTACTTTTACATCTATACTCATCTATTATGAAAATACTATTTCAGTCTGCAATTATAATCCTGGTAATCGCATTATCTGGTTGCGGGGCACTAGAATTACAGAATTATACCAAGTACGGAACCCGAATTGAACAGGATGCTTATTCCATGACAATCCGAGATACCACTATAGTTGACACAGTTACAAATAATCCCGGTGACAGTCGTAATGGTATTATATATCCTTCCTCACGAAAGAAAGTTATTGATAATTATACTTCTCAATACGATAGTATTGTAGAAAGAAGATACCCGAATTTCATCCGATTAGGGGTGTTCGAAAGCGTGGGACTTGTAGGTACTAGTGATTCAAAAGTCGGAGTTGGAAGTGGGATGTTTGGGATTTTAGGATATTTAGATCCTGATTTTAGATTCAACAACAAAGATTCCAACAGAAATGTATTTTTCACAGGTGGGCTCTATCGTTTTGGTATAGCTGAATGGAGATTACGATGGTTTCACGATGCCAAGGACTGGACGTTCGGATTCTCTGGGTATGAAGCTATTATTCCTGAGATAAAAAATGAACAATCCCTTCAAAGCTTTCTCCCATTTTATGTGCGTAAACGGTATTATCTCCGAGAGCAAATACCTTATATTTCAGTCACACCATCTGTTGGATTTGGATTTTTCCCCTCACATTATGTTAATATCAGCACATCACTTGATGTTGGGTCGATGGGGGGCTTTAATATACGAGCATATGTTGGGCTGGCCTCAGGAATAAATCGAGCGAATACATTTTTAAATGATAGTAATAAAGCGGTATTCCCAACGATACCGTATGTTGGATTAGGGGTTTCACTTCTCGATTTTATCAATCGAGTGCCTGAACTATATACCGAATGGAAAGACCACGAACACTCTTCCTGGAATATTGGTGTACTACAACTTGCCTTGCTTACTTCAGGAGCCGAGGGCTCAATTTTCGATACGAATAATTCCAAATCACTAGTAAAAGGGATAATGCTTCGCCTTGCTCCTGTTTCACTTGCATTACCTTTTTTAGATACGAAGCTTTACGCAAGTACTTCATTTATGAACATAGTATCATTAGGACAAAATCAATTCGGAGCCGGGATATTACCGGTTAGATTAGGTTATTTTTATCCATTAAATGACAACGAGTTGAGTGTTGAGCCGTTTATTGAATATAATTATTATCCGTCTAACTTCGTTCATCTCGGAGGCAAATTCAACCTGAAAATGGGAGAGCTTGCTAATTTTTATGTGCAAGCCGGATGGGTCAACGGAAGTACTTCAAGGCTCATTGATGAGATTTTAGCAAAGCATCTCGGTGTGTCCCCCTCATTATCAGGTTTTTATCTGGGATTAGGGATTGGAGTATTAGATAAAATATTTACTTCAAAAGAATTGCGGTATAATAGATGAAAAAACGTACACCGATACGCATGTCTGTCAATAATGTATTCTTGTACGGTGCATTTCTATGCTCGGTCGTGATTACAGCATGCAGTCCTGATCAGTTTTTTTTAAATGCTAACCGTGAGTCTCACGGCACCTACATCTTCTGTGAAAAACTCGCATCCATCGACAGTGTAGAGCGAACGGCTGATAACGCAATGATCATCTACGATGGCGGTAAAGTAGCACTCTCGAGTGATTTAAATACTGATTTTATAGCTGATTATACCGTATCGGTCGATGAAGGACAAGGTGTCCGATTCCGCTTCAGGACGACTAAACATGACCTGCCTGATGGTCGTGAACTCGCATTTGTCTATTCCACTACCGGTGCACGTGTCGAAGCTGCCGGCGTGACTATCGCTACGCTTGATACCGTGCGTGCTGCACTCCATACTCCCGAACGGGTAATAATCAGTAATTGGAGCAATCGATATACGATACAAGTAGGATGTTCTATTGTTTATTACGGTACTTCATCGCTTCCGACAACGGAATTCTCCTTCGCTGAAACACTCCCGGGAAGCACCGTATCGCTCAGCGGCATCGACTTCATTCCCTTACGTCGGGCTCGCGAAATCAATACTCCCCAAGCCCGCGCCGAACGGGAAGTGTGGTGACCAATCGCTGACCGCCGGCATCCTCAAGCGGCATTTTCAATGTTTCCTCATGCACCGGATTACCCGCCGGACGCGAGATATTCATCACCAACACCCGTAACACCAGAATTATCGGCAGAATCACACCTAACCATCGCAGAAGTCGTGAGGTAATAAGATATAATCGCACTTTCGGAATGATCATTCCAAATGCCACGACAAGAAGTGCCATCCCGCCGACAATAAGTACAGTCATACCATTCTCCTTGCCGGAAAAAAATCCCGAAACAAAACCTGGGGCAGATGACTGAAAGGAGCACACTACTCCGCCGACGACTCCCATGACTACCATCCATGCTAACCGAGCTTTGTGAGGTGATGCCAGCAATTCAAAACTGCGGAGAGCTAACAGTATGAGGGCAGGAGTAAGAAGCACTTCTACCGAAAAAGCAGTGAATCCCGCGATGATTATCAGTGAAATACACCACGTAACAATTGCCATTTCAGGAAGGTACGAACGCTGTGCCGCAGACGGCGATGGAGCCGTCCACCGTATCACCATCGGTGCGACAAATGCAGGGATAATGAACGGCTGCGCCAAGAGCACTGCTGCTAATGTACTGCCAACAGCTGCCAACGAAAAGGGAGAGCCAAGTGAGGTAAGTGTAAAATACATATGAGAATACCATAGTACGGGAGCTACTAAACCCAACAGCATTCCTCCTGTAATCCACCGGCGACGGTGCGGAATGGCGATAAGAAACGGTACACCTATGAGCACAGATAGTAGTCCTGCCGGAAAGCTTGACAGAAATGCACCCGAAATACTAAGCCCATACATCACCAAAGCTCCCACCATCCCGGGAATATCATCCTTTTCTCGGAGCATCAGCAGACTCCACAGCGCTGCAAGAGTGCAGAGTACCGCAGGCATGGAAGCTCCCACATGACGTGCATGATCATTCCAAATGAGTGTAGAGGCGACGAGTGCAGGCGCCAGTAGTGCAGCCGTATGACTCATCATCCGACGGGCAATCTGATAGACCGCTATCAGGGACACCGCCGACAACAGAGCAGATACCAACCGTAGATGAAGCGGTAATGTACCGACATATTTCATAAGTGCAGCTGTGAGCCAGACCGACATTGGCGGCAGGATAAAGCTGCCGTTCGGCGCGGAATAGGGAGCAAGATCGAGCCATCCGTTAAACTGGACGAGTAAGTCTGCCTTGAAAGTAATGAGCGATTCGGCCTCTGTCAAGGGAGAGGAATTGAGACGAAAAAAAACAAGGAGAGCGCAGAAGATGATAAGAGCAATGGCATTGTGCTGCTTGGTAGAAATTGTCATGAGCAGGTAAGAGTATAAATTGATTGTTAGTTAGAACGGAAGTGATATGGAGGATCCACACACAGCAGCTGAAAATTAACGATTTTCGTCCAATAAATCATGGCAGGTGAGGAGTTTTATGGAGGTCACCTGCCCGAGCTTTGCGATCCACTGACTTTGATGTAGTTTTGTAACGTATAGTAATGCTTGGTTCTTTCTTATGCTGTAGTAGTTTATTATTTTTTAAGGAAGTATTATGAATAGTCGTTCCATTCTCCCTGTAATCATTTTCGTACTAATGCTCTCATCGCTATCAGCGCAGGTACCTGCTCAATGGGTATCGAGAGGTGTCGGCGGTGGCGGTGCGATGTTTGCTCCGAGTATCAATCCCGCCAATGACAATGAATTCTATGCCGGCTGTGACATGAGTGAATTATTTCATTCGACTGATTTTGGTATGTCCTATACCGTCGGGCACTTCCGGCAAGTGAACGGTGGGCATAATTCCACGGTTCGCTTCACTTCCACGCCAGGTCTGCTCTATACTATCAGTTATAAAATGAATGGAAATCTTGATCAGATCGTGCCGGTAAAAAGCACCGATAACGGCGCTACCTGGACGAAGCTACCCGGCAATCCAGACCCGACCGAGGAGACATTTACGATTGATGTTGATTATGCACATCCTGATAGGGTGCTGATTTCCTATTATGGCGCGATTTACTTTTCGTCGAATGCAGGTGCGAGCTTTACGAAAATTCACACCGCTAAAAATGGTGGCAGCGGCATCATTGTCGGCGGCGTATTCTTTGATGGGAATATGATTTTTGTAGGAACGAATGACGGACTGCTTGTATCCAAGGATGGTGGACAGACGTTCGCCTTCGATGGAGCCACCGGACTCGGTGCCGGAGAAGCGATATGGTCGTTTGCCGGTGCAAAGCAGAATGGTGTTATTCGCTTTTTCTGCATCACCGGCGGTGCCAATGATATGTATGTCGGCAAAGCGGGAAGCGAGTATAATGGATTCCTCAAAGGTGTGTATTCCATGGACTATCCAAGTGCCGCATGGACAGAAAAAATGAATGGTATTACTCTCGGTGCCGACAATCTGATGTATGTCGCTATGGCTCAAAATGATATCGCCACCTGTTATCTGGCCGGAAGCAGAAATTCTGCACCCGAAGTCATGAAAACCACCGATGGTGGCGCTTCATGGACAAATACTTTTCTCGCACCGAACAATCAAAATATCACTACCGGCTGGAGTGGAGACGGCGGCGATCGGGCATGGAGCTACGGTGAATGTGCCTTTGGATTCGCCGTTGCACCGAATAATTCCCAAAAACTGATGTTCGGTGATTTTGGATTTATTCATACATCCTCCGATGGCGGTGCTACCTGGAATCAACGCTATGTAGATCCTACGACACAGCATCCTGCCGGCACAAAAATACCGACCGGAAAGTCCTATAAAAGTATAGGGTTAGAAAATACAACCTGCTGGCAAGTCACCTGGCAGGATGCATCCACAATGTTTGCCTGCTTCTCCGATATCAAAGGTATCCGCAGCACCGACGGCGGCTCGACATGGTCGTTTAATTACACCGGTCATGGAGCGAATTCGATGTATCGGATAGCTGCTGCATCGAATGGAACTCTCTACGCAGCGACGAGCAATGTGCACGACATGTACCAAAGTACGCGCCTCGCCGATGCACAACTCAATGCAAATGACAACTATGGAAAAATCATATATTCGACCGATAAAGGTGCTTCATGGAAGGACATCCGTAATTTTGGACATCCTGTCTATTGGGTGGCTGTGGATCCCGTCAATGAAAATATCTGTTACGCAAGCGTGATACATTCGACACTTGGAGGAATTTATCAGACAAAGAATCTACAGGATGGCTCGGGTGCGACGTGGACGAAATTACCATCACCACCCCGCACGGAAGGTCATCCGGCATCGATTGTCGTGCTGAAAGATGGCCGGGTCGTCTGTACGTTCTCAGGCAGGAGAGCGCCTGCCTTTACGGCGAGCTCCGGATGCTTTGTCTATACACCATCGACCAATACCTGGCAGGATGTGTCGGATAACGGCATGAAGTACTGGACAAAGGATATCGTGCTCGACCCGAGCGATCCAACGCAAAATACCTGGTTAGTCAATGTGTTCAGCGGATGGGGAGTATCGGCAGCTGTGGATGTAGGTGGGCTGTACAGAACGACCGATGCCGGTAAAACCTGGACACGCATCTGGAAGTCAGACAGGGTTACGAGTTGCACGTTTAATCCGAAAAATCCATCGGAAGTGTATGTCACTACAGAAGTTGAGGGCTTGTGGCATACGGCGGATATCCATGCATCCACTCCGCAATTTTCTCTTGTTGAGAGCTATCCGTTTCGTCAACCCGAACGTGTTTTTTTCAATCCCTTTTCGCCGGATGAAGTATGGGTCACGAGTTTTGGACACGGCATGCGCGTCGGGTCAAGCAGTGCATCCGACAAATTTCCGGCTCCGCTTCTTCGCTTACCTGCCGACAAAGCCACCGAGGTAGCAGTTAAAGGCAAGCTCGAATGGCAAAACGTTGAAAATGCAGATGTATATTATGCAGCTTTGTCGAGTTCACCCGATTTTACAAATAGCTTTTTAGCGGATAATCGTAGTTTTTCGACATCAATCGAGTATTCTTTAAGTCCTAAAACCACCTATTATTGGAAAGTAAAAGCCAATAAATTACTGACAAAAGATGGTCAATGGTCGGAAGTATGGAGCTTCACCACCGGAGAAGCCACGCCGCTGATGCCGGATACGGCTATACTATCGACTCCCAAGAATGCAGCCGTCGATCAGGCAACGTCGATTGTCTGTACATGGAAGAATTCTCGGAATGCTGAAAAGTACCGTCTGCAACTGTCGAAGAACGAACTCTTTACGGATATTGTCTATGATTCTTCCGGGGTAGCTCAATTCCATGAAATCACCGGGCTTGCGCATTCAACGACATATTACTGGCATGTGCAGGCATCGAATGCTGCATTGACCGCGCCCTGGAGTGAGACATGGCACTTTACGACCAAGGCAGCAGTAGGTGTGGAAATGCCGAGCGAAACAACTCCGCTGCGTATGAAGGTCACGCCCAATCCGTTACAGACGATGGGACATATCAGGGTAAGCACGGCAATCGATAGTAGGATCACACTCCGTCTCCTCGATATCCTCGGCAGGGAAACGGAACTCGTCTTTGAAGGTGATGTCGCGGCCGGTGAACATGATATACTCCTGCCGGCACCTCCTGCGAGTGGACTTTATCGATTACTTCTTACTGATGGGATACATACGATAATTGCGCCATTGGTAATTGAGCAATAGCATCGTCAAAAAGAGCTACTGAACAATATCGCTGTCGCCTCAAAAAAAAAGCCCTGAGAGGATGAGCTCTCAGGGCTTTTGTATTTCAAAGACCGGGGAATTATTTCATACGTTTGAATTCCACACGGCGATTACGCTGACGATTTTCGGCTGTCGTGTTCGGTACGATTGGTTCGTCCGGACCTGCACCGCGTGTTGTGAGGCGGCTTTCAGCGATACCTTTGTTCACGAGCCATGTTTTGACTGCATTTGCGCGACCTGAGGAGAGGCGGAGGTTCATATCACGATCGCCGGTATTATCGGTGTGACCGCTGATTTCAACCGCGATATCAGGACTTGTCTGCAACGCATTGAGAGCAAAGCCGAGAATACGTTCTGATTTTTTGGTAATAGCCGAGTCACCGGTAGCAAACTCAATTCCACGGAGTGCAATTTTCTTGCCCGGAGCGATACTCATGATATCATCATCAGCATCGAGCGGATTACCGTTGAGACGAACTTCCTCGCCGTCATTGACACCACCGTCATCCGTATCGGCGATGAGAGGATTGGTTTTGTATTTATTGACTTCTTCGCCGTCAAGGAGGCCGTCGCCGTCGGTGTCCGGATTGTTCGGATCAGTACCAAGCGATGCTTCTTCCATATCACTCAAGCCGTCGCCGTCCGAATCCTTTTCGAAGGTCTTGACTTTGTACATAATCGACAGACGAGCATGCCAGTAGGCATCCGGAATGTCATCATAGACAGGATTCATATTATCCGAACTAATATGCGAATGGGCCGAAAGATCAAAGACCCAGTTGTCATCCTTCATAAAATACGTCAGACCAAGACCTACCGGTACGACGAGCGATGCGCTGCTGAGCTTGGACTCGAGTGCTTTGTTGAAAGGAACATCTTTCACGTCATACATCATAAGACCAACACCTGCTGATACATACGGCATCAGCGATGATGACGGGAACGGGTAATAACGCAGGCGTAAATCGGGCGACATGTAGCTCGTCTTATATTGCGAAAACCCACCAAGATCGGATGTCTGATTCGAAGCCATGTGGAAGCTGAATTCCGGGCTCAGACCGGGTCCAAGGCCATTGTGAAAGAGACCGATTACGCCGAAAGACGCGCCAAGTGTACGCTCTTTGTCGATCGATTCATTAATACCACGTGTCAGACCGACGCTGACACCTACGTTCAGCGTTTTGCCGGATTGGGCAAATAAATTCCCGCCGCAGAGCACAAGACAAAGGCAGAAAAGAGTGAGAAAACGTTGCATAATACTTCCTTAAAATTGAATAAAAAAACAGATAACTGGTACAAATATACCACTTTAACGAACCATACTCCAAATTGTAAATTTCGAATCTTGGCTGCAGTATGTACATTGACAGTGACGTAACTTCGTGATAACATTACTGAAGTCAGGCAAATTTCAGTCATCGTATTTCATCACTTTCATCGTTTACCATTCGACGAGTTGTGGTCAGGTATTCCTTCCTGCGATAAAACAAAACCGGCCCCTTCAGACATGCTGAAAGAGCCGGTTTTTGGAATACATTCTATGACTTACCGAGCGAGTACCAAGGGCACACGCACCGTCTGAACACCAAAACTCAACACGGCAAAGTAGTGTCCGCTCGATACCTTCACTCCATACGCCGTACCATCCCACACATATCTGAAAGTACCGGCATCACTTGTAGTATTCAATGATTGGTGAATGATATTCCCAAGCGCATCGATGATACGAATCGTGACCGGCATAGGCGTCAGGAGCGTGCCCGTAAATTCCACCAAACCTGTCGATGGATTTGGATAAGCGACTATTCCTGCACTAAGCACTTCATCTTCGATACCGGTCGATGGAGTAGATGTAGCTTCAAGCGGCAAGATGAAGTCTCCGGCATCCGTTTTTACGGTTAATTCAGCGACTCGTTTACCGGTTGCACTCGGTGAACAGCTGACAGCTACCATGATACTTTCATTCGGCTTGAGTACAAGCGGGAGCTTGGGTGGTGTTACTGCAAATTCACTTGCATTAGCTCCGCCGAGCGTGAGCGCTGTCACGACTAAATCATAGTCACCGGTATTTGTTACCGTGACAACCGTGTCTTTTTTCGTGCCGACTACCACAGTTCCTACATTGTTGACACTCGTGGAAATTGTTCCGGTGCATCCTTTTCCGGCAAGTGCGATTTTGGGAGATGTAGTTGTTGTATTACTTGTAAATTCAAGACTTGCTGTTTTGATGCCTTTCGTTGCCGTAGTAAATCGAAGCGTGAGTGAGCGTTTTTCATTCGGTGCGAGCGTAAATGCACCGCCACCACTTTGAATCGTAAAGTCAGCAGCGTCCGCTCCTGTAAGAGTCACAGCCGTCACCGACAATGGTTGTCCACCTGCATTAAAGATCACATTTGTAAGCACCGTGTCCTTTGCAGCCGAGACTTTTGTACATCCAAAGTCCAGGGTCGTGGTTCCGAGCGCGAGTGCCGCACCGGCCGGAGGAGAGGTCACCGAAAGAGTGGCTACGGCACTTTCGACGCTTCCGCAGGAGTTACGAACCACGCACTTGTACGCACCGGAGTCGATGAGAATGATGTTTTTTATCGTGAGTGTCGGAAGTGTGTCATTGAGCCGGTTTACATTGTTTTTCATCCATTGATATTTCAGATCTGTGCCCGTGGCTTTGACACTGAACGTAGCCGTCAGATTTGTTTGAAGGGAGAGGGAAGCCGGCTGTTCGGTAATACTTACCGGGTCACGCAGCGTCACCGTAGCCGAAGTGCTAGCCGTCGTAAGATTGCACGAATTTTTGACGATAACGATATATACTCCTGCTTGCTGACTTGACACAGAATTCAAATTCAGGGTATTCGACTGACCTCCTTCGACATTCATTCCGTCTTTTTGCCATTGATAGGTGAGGCCACTACCGGTCGCAGCGGCGGTCAGCACGATGGATGCACCGGGACAAATTGTCGTATCCCGAGGATTCTTCGTGATCGTCGGCGGAGTAGTAAATTTGAGGGATACTGTATTGGATGTCTGCAAAGGAGCACATCGACCGGTAACCACGAGCGCATAGCTTCCGGAGTCTGCTTGCGTAGTTGTAGTAAGCATGAGTATGGGGCTCGTGGCACCGGTAATGTTGACACCATTATGTTTCCATTGATAGCTGAGTCCTGTCCCGACAGCCGAAGCCGAGAAGGTCACGGCGCTACCCGGGCATACAACCGTGTCATTGGGTTGCGAAGTAATCGTTGGCGGTGTATTCAAGCTGACTTGCACAGCCGAACTCGTCAGCGGGGTGCATCCTGTGACAATGACATCGTAAGTACCCACATCTGCTGCCTGCATCGAAGCAATAGTATAGCTTGCGGCTGTAGCACCATTGATAGGCGATGAATTTTTACGCCATTGATAGGTGTATCCTGTTGGATTATCGGTAGTAAGAGTAAGCGTCAGTGGGCTGCCGGTGCATGCACTGTCCGGCTTGGGCTGCGTCGTGATGACAGGTGTTGACAATATCGAAAAAACGGCATTCGAAACATCACTGACGGCTGCATTGGTCGCATCCGACACGCGGATTTTATAACTCGTTCCGGTTAGCTGACTTGTTGGAATTGCCCATGAATAGGAAGAAGGCGTCGCCGGCACGGTCGCAATTTGTGTGTAATTCGTATCATTTGTCGTGTATTCAAGCTTTACATTTCCGCTGATGCCGACAGGTGTCCATGTAAGAGTCGTCGATGAACCCCGGCAGAGAGATTCTCCGCCGTTGGGAGAGTTCAGCACGACTGAGCCGGCCGCAGACGCCACGGTAATAGTAATGGTATTCATAAAATTCCATGCATCACCGGCTTCATTCCCATTATTATTGATAGCATTGCCGGCAGCGCGGAGGAAATAATCACCCGGTGTCGAGGGGGCAGTCCACGTGAAGGTAAACGGCGCACCGGCTCCCGTAATATTCGGATGAGTACCCGTATGCGTCAGTTCACTAGCACTAAGCTTGAGATTCGTACCGGCTACAAGCGTTCCGACATTGGATCCACCTGCATTTTTAATTGAAATATCGACTCCCGCTTTCGGAAGAGAGGCATGGGAAACAAGCACCGTAAAACTGCGGTTTTCACCCGGTGTCATGGTAATCGTCGTGCCGCTGACGCCCTGCACGCTCACGGTCGTGGCGGTTGTCTGCGCAGGATGACAGCCGTTGCCGCTACACCCGCTGATAGTACGGGCAGAAATACCATTTTGAGAGGCAAATACTGTAAGGGAAGAGAACGAGATAAGCATCGCTACTGCTACAAAAATACCTCGTGTTATTGAACCGCTTTTCATAATGTTACCTTAATATGTACTGAAAAATGTGTCAATTTTTTTTGACATGTTTCAATGTAAAATTACGGTAAAATAAATTTTATAAATATGACAAATATCATAGGTTTATTCAGAAAAACATTTCAAACCTCAAAAACATTTTCTCTATCGTAATTTAGACTCAATTTAGGTTGTGATTATAGAATGCATTTCGCCGTCATATCCGGTACTTCAGCGTTCATTTGTTGCAATACTCGTACACAAAGTTCACTGCAGCCTATCACGCAGAAAAGTAGGTCTTTATCGTAGATTATTTCGTAATTTTCCGGCATTATCCACACAAGAAAGAGTAATCATGGAAGTATTTCAGAGGTCAATTACAATCAAAGCTCCAATCGAAGCAGTGTTCCATTTTCATGATGATACACGGAATCTGCTGAAAATCACGCCGCCGAATATTCAGGTAACTATCGAGCATGCCACTGAACCAGGGCTCGGTCAAATCGTCGAACTCAAAGTCCGGCAATTCGGCTTTCTCACCTCGCGCATGAAAATGCAATTCGTCGAATACACACCGCCAACGCTCTTCTCCGACCGCCAGCTCAAAGGTCCGTTCAAGTCAATGTTCCAACGTCGCATGTTAAGCGAAAAAAACGGTGAAACGACCCTCACCGATATCTTCGAATACGAATTACCCTTCGGCTGGCTCGGGAAATTGGCTCACACACTCTTCGTGCGCAAGCAGATAGAGGAGATGTTTACGTATCGGCAGGAGATGACGAAGAGGATATTGGAGGGTGGTCGTAAGTCGTAAGTCTTTAAGTCTTTAAGTCGTAAGTCGTAAGTCTTTGAGTCGTAAGTCGTAAGTCTTTGAGTCGTAAGTCTATAAGTCTATAAGTCTATAAGTCTATAAGTCTATAAGTCTATAAGTCTATAAGTCTATAAGTCTATAAGTCTATAAGTCTATAAGTCTATAAGTCTATAAGTCTATAAGTCTATAATTCGTAAGTCGTAAGTGGTAAGTGGAAAGTGGTAAGTGGAAAGTGGTAAGTGGAGAGCGGTGCGAAGTATCAACGGACAGTACAGACCAAAGGGACACTAAGGACCAAAGGGAATATAGGGTATTAGCAGGGAATATCCCAAGCAAAGATAAGTTTACTAATCTAGGGTTTCCGCATCAAATTTTTCTAGGGGAAATAATCCATTTCTTCAGCCCTATAAGGGCGAAAGTAATAGAAAGTACGTCCTATAATTCATAAAAGCTCCATCGGAGCGAAATAGTTGGTGGATTGGTCGTATTTATGTCGATCCTACGGAGCTTTATTTCAAAGAATCATCCATTTTCTATTAAGATTTCGCTCCTAAGGAGCTATCAGATATTTTGATGCGGTAACCCCATTACTAATCGACTTATTAGTAATTACTCAACAGCTTACGACTCGACCTATGGACTTCCAACTACTCGACTTCCAACTACTCGACTTCCAACTACTCGACTTACGACTTATAGACTTACCGACTTACGACTTATAGACTTACCGACTTTCCGACTTGCCGACCAACTGCTCCTTATACTGCAATCTATACAACTTCGCATACAATCCATTCAGCGCCAAGAGCTCAGCATGCGTCCCAAACTCACGCATTTCTCCTAAATGAAGAACGAGGATTTTGTCGGCACGTTGGATGGTGGATAACCTATGAGCGATGACGATAGAAGTACGCCCGTCAAGCAGGCGGTCAATCGAGCGCTCGATGATTTGTTCGGTTTCGGTGTCGATGCTGGAGGTCGCTTCATCGAGAATGAGAATATCAGGATTCCCGGCAAGCGCGCGGCAGAAGGAAATAAGCTGTTTTTGTCCGACCGAAAGATTGGCGGCTCGCTCTATCATCATGGTATCAAAACCCTTCGGTAATTTAGAAATAAACTCCTCAGCGCCTAATGCCACGGCTGCATCACGAATCTGCGTTTCGGTAATGCCATCACGTCCAAGCGAAATATTATCCGCCACACTCCGCGAAAAGAGAAACACATCCTGCAAGACAAGCGCGATTTTTGAGCGGAGAGATGCCTGTGTGATAGACCGTATATTCAACCCATCAATGATTATTTCACCATTCTGATAATCATAAAACCGGCATAAGAGATTGATAATCGAACTCTTACCGGCGCCCGTCGCACCGACAATGGCGATTGTCTCGCCTTTGTGAAGGGTGAACGAAACATTCTTGAGAACGGGAGTCTTACCATCATACGCGAAATCCACATTTTTAAATTCAATTCCTTTTTCAAACTTCACAAGCGGCACGGCATTCGGCGCGTCGGCGATCGATTCTTTCGTGTCGAGCAAACCAAATATACGTTCGGACGCAGCCATAGCGCTTTGAAGGGTATTATACTTTTCCGTTAAATCGCGGATCGGCCGGAAGAACATTTCCGAATACTGCATAAAAGCAATCAGCACACCAACGGTCATTTCCCCTGAAAAAATCGTGCGGGCTGCGTACCAGATAATGAGGCAGAGCGCAAATGAACCAATCATTTCCACCACCGGAAAGAAGCGTGCATAATAGCCGACCGACTTGAGCTGCAAATCGGTGTGCGTCTGATTAATTTCATTAAATGTATCAAATTGTTGCGCTTGGCGTGAGAAGAGTTGAATTGTGGTAGCGCCGGTGATATATTCATTCAAAAAAGAATTCATCCGCGCAATCTGCGTTCGAATTTGCGCATAAACGACACGTACTTTCTTACGGAAGATAGTAGTTGCGATAAACAGCAGCGGCAGCACGGCAATAGTCGCTAGGGTGAGTTTCCAGCTCGTAACAAGCATAAAGCAGACAATAGCAAGAATCAACAGAGCATCGGCGATGATGAGCACTACGCCTGAGGAGAAGAGTTCGTTGAGCGCTTCGACGTCATTGGTAACGCGAGTAATGAGGCGACCAACCGGCGTGGTGTCGTAATAGCGAAGGGAAAATGTCTGAATATGCTTAAACACCGCAAGTCGAATATCAAGAAGTACTTTCTGACCAATCCACTGCATGAGAAAGGTGAGAGAATACTGGATAATTCCCCCAAAAATGAGCACACCCGCGATGAGAAGCGCCATTTGCAGGAGGCCGCCGGAGTCACCGGTGACGACATAGGTATCAATCGCTACTTTGGTTAAGTATGGGCGCAACGGCGGCAATGTGGACGAGACAATTGTCAAGCAGAACGCAAAAGCAATCCATTTTGTATAGGGCTTAAGATATTGCAGCAGGCGGCGAAGCAGGGTAGTGTCGAGTTTTTTGTAGAGTTTTTCGTCGGATTGTTCCATTATTCAATTCAGGAAATTGCAGGATGTGTGAGGACTATCTGCAAAAATACGAAGAATGCGGTAATTGAATCGCGGCACGGGCTAGGTGTAATGGCACGCTGATTTGTATGATTGTTTATGATTGAAGATGATTGTATCAGCGAACATCGTAGTAAATCAATGTTCTATTTCCAATGGCACGCTGATCCCGCTGATTGTTTATGATTGAAGATGATCTGATTGGCGAATTTCATAAAAAATCAGCGTGCTATTCTTCAGCAATGTCATTTTTAACACAAAGTACACGAAGGTAACCACAAAGTACGCTATAAGATAGGTGTATCAATAGTGAACTTTGTGGAGTAACTTTGAGAACTTTGTGCTTAAAAAAGTCACCTGCTGAATTCGTGATGTTTTAAAAGCGAATATCATAAAAAATCATCGTGCTATTCTTCAGCAATGTCATTTTTAACACAAAGTACACGAAGGTAACCACAAAGTACGCTATAAGATAGGTGTATCAATAGCGAACTTTGTGGAGTATCTTTGAGAACTTTGTGCTTATAAAAGTCACCTGCTGAATTCGTGTTGTTTTATCAGCGAACATCATAAAAAATCAGCGTGCTATTCCTCAGCAATGTCATTTTTAACACAAAGTACTCGAAGGTAACCACAAAGTACACAATAAGATTAGGTGTATCAATAGTGAACTTTGTGGAGTATCTTGGTGCCTTTGTGCTTAAAAAAGTCACCTGCTGAATTCGTGATGTTTTAAAAGCGAATATCATAAAAAATCATCGTGCTATTCTTCAGCAATGTCATTTTTAACACAAAGTACTCGAAGGTAACCACAAAGTACGCTATAAGATAGGTGTATCAATAGTGAACTTTGTGGAGTATCTTTGAGAACTTTGTGCTTAAAAAATCACCTGCTGTATTCCTGTAGTTTTATCAGTGAGTATTATAGAAAATCAACGTGCCATTCATCCAACACAACCAGCAGTAGAAAATTAAATCACCATCTTTAATTTTCCTTGCACTTACGCCCGTTGTTGTGTAAATTGCAAGAAACGTATTTCAATCTCATGTAATGACTTAATTTTACCGGTCACTTTCCTCCACAGCCATCGAACCCGAAAGGATATTTTCATGAGGATTCTTTTACTGCTTACCTGTGTGTTTTGTATTTGTTGTTCTCCATTGCTTGCACAGCACGAAGCAGATACCTGGTATTTTGGTGATAATACCGGCTTGACTTTTAGAAACGATTCGACAATTTCAATTTCCGGTCCACTGAGTTCGGCCGAAGGATGCGCTGCCATTTCAGATAAAGGATCAGGCGAAGTACTATTCTACACGAATGGAGAACAGATATGGAATCGAAAACACCAAATCATGTCAAATGGCGATAGTTTACTGAGTGGTACATCTTCGTCACAAGGTGTGTTGATTGTCCCTGATCCAGGTAATACGAAGCAATACTATGTGTTTACAGTACCGGACCTGACATCCGGCGGAACCCCTACCACCACAAAACTCCATTATTCGATTGTAAATTTACAAAATCCTGATGGTGATGTGATACTCAAAAACATTGCATTAGCCGATAGTGTTTCAGAAAAACTAACCGGCACTATTTCTTGCAATGGCAAGGACTTCTGGGTAGTAGCCCATCATCAAACCCAGAATATCTTCTATTCCTATCGTGTTACAGCTTCGGGTATAGATACAATTCCAATACTATCAACCTATGCTAATGTTGCTGTTGATCACACTGCAGGATGTATGAAAATTTCACCCGATGGTACGAAGCTCGCCATTGCCTCGTATAAAATCTCAGAAGAGACACGTCCATATTTGGCAATGTTTAATTTTGATAATCAATCAGGTAGTGTTGACAATCAGATACTACTGAGTAATTCCACATCTTCTGAAATGTTTTACGGCGTGAGTTTCTCACCGGACAATTCAAAACTCTATGCAATTGGTAGAATTACGATACAATCGACGACGTATCAATCTGCTATTTTTCAGTTTGAGATAGGATCAAGTAAGCCGGAAGTAGTGTTTCAATCTCGCTTTGTGTTCCCGGTTCGCCTGCAGTCTCTTTTTGCATCTTCACTGCAACTAGGTCCGGATAAGAAGCTCTATATGTCATCGATTTACAGACCTTTTCTCGATGTAATCGAACATCCAAATGTAAAAGGGTATGCTTGTAATTATCAAATGGATGCAATCCATTTGACGGGAAAGTCTTTCTTAGGTTTACCGAACTTTATGGATTATATTTTCAATGATTCTATCCAAGCAGACACAATCTATCACTGTAAAAATAGCGGTCCTACACCAATCGGGATAGCTCCACGCATCGGCTACTCGTATCAATGGGAGCCCGCAAGTGGCCTGAGTAGCCCAACAGTATCTAACCCATTGTTAACAGCATCAACCACAACAAAGTACGTGCTCACACAGTCGGGTGCAATGGGGTGTAAGCGAACGAAAATATTCGTAGTTATTGTCGATTCACTTTTAGCAAGTACTGAGCAGGTTAGCCCAATCTGCAAAGGGGGGAGTGTACAGCTTCGAGCAAGCGGAGGACAAACATATTCATGGTCTCCGACGGAGAGTTTGGACAATCCGAACATCCCGAATCCTATTGCCTCGCCTAAGGTCGATACGAAGTACAGAGTGGTGGTATCGAATGGAATATGTTCTGATACTGCATACGTAGAAGTGAGTATTCTCCAATTTTCAGGCGCGCACGCCGGAAGCGACAAAACAGTATGTCCGGGAGGCACAGCAGAGCTAGGGGAAAAACCCACAGCCGGACATCAATACACCTGGCAGCCGACGACCAACATCGACGACCCAACAAAAGCAAACCCAACATTTACAGCCACAACTATTGGCACAACAGAATATATCCTTACCGTTTCCAATAGTATGGGGTGCACAGAGCATGACACCGTTCTCGTCACAGTTGGGAATATCGTAGCCAAAGTATCAAACGATACTACTATTTGCTCCGGCACAAGCATTCAACTCCTCGCCAGCGGAGGAGCAAACTACACATGGACACCCACAACCGGATTAAGCAATCCAAGCATCGAAAACCCAATAGCAACTCCCACAAATACAACCACCTACAAAGTAAACGTATCGAGTGGCACATGCGAAGATTCCGCATTCGTGACCATCACGGTCAACCCACAACCCACCGCCAAAGCAGGAGAAGACAAAACCCTCTGCATCGGCGCAAGCACAGAAATAGGAGAAGCTGCACAAACAGGATTTACGTATAATTGGCAACCAACGACGGGATTAGATGATGCAACCAAAGCAAATCCAACGGTATCTCCAACAAGTACAACCCAATACATCCTCACCGTTACAGGAAATGGTGGTTGTACGGCGAGTGATACCGTTCTCGTGACCATCGGCACAATCAAAGCAATTGTCTCCAATGATACAAGTATCTGTGAAGGGGCGAGCGCGAAGTTATTCGCCAGCGGTGGCGCAAAGTATGAATGGTCACCGAGTGCAGGATTGGATAATACATCTATCGCCAATCCAACAGCAAACCCAACCAGTACAACGAAATACAAAGTACTTGTTTCCAGTGGCACATGTATAGATTCCGCATTCGTGACTGTAACTATACTTCCACCACCAAACGCCAATGCAGGCAGCGACACAACAATCTGTCTCGGCGCAAGTACAGAAATAGGTACACCTGCCGAAGCCGGAAACTCGTACGCTTGGAGTCCTTCAACTGGTCTTTCAAGTCCTACTGCAAGTCAGACGATAGCTAACCCTACGACTACCACGACCTACACGCTGACTGTCACCAATCCCGCTGGATGTGTAAAATCTGACGAAGTTGTCGTCACTGTGAATCCACGGAATGAACGTTCATTCACCTTGAAACCTGATACGGTAACTATCTTACCCGGCAAGCAATTCACAATGAGTTTGGAAATACCGATTGGAGTCAATGATTGGAGTGTAACACTACACTACGATCCATTATTGGTGAAGTACAATTCTATCACAAATAGTCAAGCAATTCCCGATGATAAAAACGGAGAATTGCTTATTAGTGGCAATGGCGGAAGCCGTTCCATTCCTATAACCTTCGACGCATTCTTGCCGCATACATCGGATACAATCTATCCTGTTAAGTTATCAGTTGATTCTTCAAAAATAGCAGAGTGTGAAATATGGAGTTCAAGCGGCAATATTCTCATGCTAGCCGACTACTGCGGGAAAAATATCCGTGTCGTGAGCAGCACCGGCAAGAAGTATTTCCTGACCGTGAAAGACAAAAGCATCGACTTCGGCGTAGGACTCTCGGGAAATGTACGCTTGGAAGTGTTTGATTATGTTGGGAATTCTGTACTTATAGTATCGGATGGATTTCTCGAAGCGGGAGAGTATTCTGCTGGGCTTGACTTGCCGGTGGGTGTGTATTATTGCCGTCTTCGTGCTGGTTTGTATGAGCAGGTCGGGAAAGTCTTGATTGCGCGGTGAGGATTTTTAACGCAAAGACGCAGAGGCGCGGAGAGTTCATTGCGACCTTTGCGCCTTTTGCGTTAAAAAGTCACCTGCACGATGTAACTACTGCACAGTCAGTTTTAACACCAAGGGCACGAAAGAACAAAGTTCACAACAAGAAAAAAAACAAACCTTTAGCCGGGCATTGAGCGCAGCTAAAATGCGACTTTACGGCAAAAAATATTCTAACTTTGAATTGAAGAAAAAGTAATGTAATTTAGCATTGTAGTTGTATTGTTTCATTACATGTTAGGAATATCTCCATGCCAAGCACTCCAACACAGAGCAAAAAGCCCAAATTCTACGGTTATGCTCTTCTCGCCGGCGCCGTCGGTGGCGCAATGCCATCAATCGTTAATCTGAGTTTTTCGAATCAATCCATCGGGAATATTGCCGGCGCACTCTTGGGTACGTCGGTGTTTATGTTCTTTGGCGCTTTGGTCGTGTTTTTTTATCAGGAAGAAAACATGAAAACTGCGCTCGCCATTGGCGCATCGCTTCCGGGGATATTACAAGGACTCACGAAGTCGAATCATACTATGAGTGCTGAATTCTCCTTTAGTTCGCCGATGACGGCGCAGCAGCAGCCAGTGGCACAGGAGCGTGTCACCTTCATCATCGATCAGGAGAGTACGGTTGATGCTAAAGAACTCACCGCTAACCGATTAAAAAGTAAGAATTTGTGGTTTTCAACGCCCACTGTATCACCCCTTCATTATCATCATGGCATGACAGCCGATACCATTTTTGTCGATCTTCCCTCCGGAACAAGTGAAGTGCGGATTACCCCGGGCGGCGGCTACGACAAGAATAATGCGCTCGTCATTTCCGCCGAAACGCTCCGCAAAAAAGTCGTGCATCTGAAATTTGCCGATAATGGATTCTGGCAATCCTTCTGGCAATCCGCCGGGAATGACCGCGTGCCAAGCTATAAAATTACTCTTTCCGACGAGAAATAAACATCTATTCTATTCAATTTCCAAAGGAGGTTTCATGAGATTTCTACGCTCTACTCGACAGGCAATGATTGCTGTCGTTGCCGTTCTCCAGCTTTCATCCTGCGCGACCTTTTCTCTTGAAGGAGGCGACACGGGGTCCAATACCGTCACAAGGCGCACGGAAGTAGTTTATTTGTATGGGCTTGCAGGTCAGCCCGATATGAGGAATCTCTGCGGACAGAATCTTCCGCCGGGCACGCAAGCCAATAAAGCACTTGCGACAGTGAAGGTAAAAACAAATCTGCTCTACATGCTCTGCGCGACCATTACGCTCGGTATGATTCAACCGCTTGATATAGAATACACATGCGCAGTGCCGTGTGTGAACGAACATTAAGAATATCAATCCACCCACTGTAAACGAAAGGAGCGCCTCATGTATATTATTGACAATGGGAGCACGCAATGGTCCAATCTCCACCGAACGATTGTCGATCTTCCGGTCACACTCAAGACGCTGTATAATCCGCCCATCAGCTCACTTGCATCGCTGCAACCCTTATGGGATGAAGTAGAAGACCTTATTGAGACGACGCCCGGCAGAATCCGCGCCTATGGCGCACGGTGGTCGCTCTCATCGGCCGGGTCAGCCGATAGCAATGGCGTGATGCTCGAAACGGCAAATCTCAATCAAGTCTTTCGAATGAATACGTATCTTCATGGTACTTATAGCGGTTCGGCAGATACTATTCGCTACTTTCAATCCGGAATAAGTGTTCGGGCTGTGAATGATTTTCTCGGCAGTAGGGGATATGCGCTCAAAACTTCCGGAGCAAGCGACGGGCAAACACTCGCTGGAGCAATTTCGACGGGAACGCATGGCTCGGCATTCAATGTCGGATCGATGCAGGAAGCAGTCGTGGGAATACATGTACTTTGCGGAAAAGGGAGGAATTACTGGGTGGAGCGGAGCTCGTATCCTGTGGGGAATCAACAGCTTATTGAGGCACTTGGAGCAACGCTGATTAGTGATGATGACGTGTTTAACGCGCTCTTGGTGAGCTTCGGAAGTATGGGAATTATCGTGGGATATGCGCTGGAATTCGAACCCGTTTATACGCTCGAACTCTACCGCGAGCGAGTTTCTCATGCGGCTGCGGCGGCGTTTTTGACGCAGTTGATTAGTCCTGCAAGCGAACTCAACACCTCGGCAATTGAGTTAATTTTTCCGGCTATCGGAAAAAATTCGCAGGATCTCCATCATATCGAAGTCGATGTGAATCCACATGATAGCACTGCTGCATTTGTGAGTATCATGTACCGCTCGAGTGATATGACCGAGGTGCCGTTTTGCGATGCTTCCGGTGTGCCGGGAAATGAAACGATTACCATCATCGGCGACACTGTCAATGCGCTGGGAGATGTCTTTGGTGCATGGCTGACGGGAACACTTATTCCATTGTTTTCATCGACAATTTCGGGACAATTTCAGGTGTGTAAGCCGTTTGTCCGCCTGCCACGGGGGAAGATGTTTGCCCCGACGACGGCGACCGGCGGTATCATGTCTGTCGAGCTTGGTATCGCGCATACGGATGCTGTCAAAGCACTCAATATCTTGACGACGCTGAATTCTTCGACTCCGTTTGCAGGCGCTTTTGCGTTTCGTTTTGTAAAGCAAACGCAGGCAACGCTTGGATTTACTGCATTCCCTCTGTCATGTTGCATCGAGCTGCCCGGTGTCGGAATGACCGATACCGAAGAGTTTTATGCGCAGGTGTTTGCAGGGTTTGAATCTGCATCGATTACCTTTACGCTCCATTGGGGACAAATGAATGATTATGCTTCCGGTGGCGATGTGAAGGTACGTTCGCGCTGGGGAGATACAGCCGTCAATTCCTGGATCACTGCCCGTGAACGTCTCTTACCGACCAAACAAGTACGAGATCGATTCTCGAATGACTTACTCGAACATTGCGGGTTGAATCCAACGGTATCACCGGCAGGTAATGCTGCGGTTATCGCCGGGGTGCTTGATTCGTAATCGTATCGAATAATAATGTAAACTGTAAATCCACTTTAATACTGTTGTCCAACGAAAGGAGAATTCACCATCCGGAGCACATCCCTTAATAGTGCCCGAAAGCTGTTGCCAAAATTAGAGAATATCAGCTTAGTATATATAGTAGAAGGAGATGAATGAACATATCTGTTTGACAAACTCATATCATTATAACCATTTACAAAAGGAGTCTTTATGCCAACCACCGACCCAATTAATGTCGTCATCATTCATGGCTGGAGTGATGATTATCAATCCATGGTCAAATATTTCGATCAGCCGCTTAAAGAGGAAGGGTTCCTGCCGCATTATATCAACTACGACTCACTCGAAGATGCTGCGACGCTGGAAGATATTGCGGAGGGAATGTTTCAGAAATTATGTTTGAAAGAGTTTAACTCTACGCCTGTCATTGATTTACTTCATCAGCCGGGGCGCACTCTACGTTTTATTACGCACAGTACAGGCGCGCTCGTCGTGCGGCAGATGATGAAGCAATTTGCCTGGTATAACGATAATCAGGGAATTGCTGCACGCATTGAGTCGATTACGTTCCTCGCACCGGCGAATTTTGGTTCGCCTCTTGCCCACAAAGCACCATCGCTCCTCGGTCGTATTGCCAAGGGAAATAAAAACCTTGAGGATTTTGGTGAGGTTGGAATACACATCCTTGAGTCACTCGAGCTCGCCTCGCCACGGCAATGGGAATTAGCCGATTTTGATTTATTTGGCGGGGGAACTACGCTCTATGGGGCTGATGGAATTCGCGCTTTTGTCCTGACAGGCGGCGCGGGGTATGGCGGCATTCGGAGCTTTATCAACGAAGACGGCACCGACGGCACGATTGTCGTAGCGGGTGCGAATCTCAATTCACGGAAGTATGTGCTTGATTTTGTTCATAATAAATCGAGTATTGCATGGCATCCGGGGCAGCCGGTGATTCCATTTAAAATCTATACCGAGCTCACGCATGCGAGTATTCTGGAATGGAAAAACTGCGGAACGGATGTGGTGCGGTGTTTGAGGGCGAGTGCGGCTTCGTATAATGCGCTTGGCACGGCGTTCGAAAAGGAAACCGCGCAAGCGTATGAACTTTCAGGAGCAAAACAGCAATTTCAGCAATTTGTGTTTCGCGTGACAGATGACCGTGGAAATGCTGTCGAAGACTATCATTTACAATTTAATATCTGGCATCGTAACCGCTATAAAAACCAAGCAGGAACATCAATTATTGAATCCGAACACATGGATGAATTCGAAGAAGCCAAAAGTGCTGCATTAGACGAAATCCTGCGTAAAAATGCACACACACATTCCGTTTCACCCGAGTATAAACGTTTTTTGGTGGTACCCGAGGACATAGACACAATCCTCGGCGATGAATATGTGCTGACGATCAGTATAGCGGCCGAGACGGGTGACAGAGACATAGCTTATAATACGCAAGAATTTGAGAATTATATAATTTACGACCCCAAAGCGCCGGTGGAAATTTCATTATTTTATCCCAATACCACCACGCTTATTGAAGTAAAACTCGACCGGTATTCGACGCTTGTCACGCGGCATTCGCCGGATTTGTATCATCCTATGTGATGGGTGGGGGAGTGATGATGATAGAAGTAATCTCAATTCTCTGAAAATGTGGTGGAATAAATAAATATGTAGGGGCGAATTGCATTCGCCCGACCCTAAAGCACGACTAGGGCGAATGCAATTCGCCCCTACGATGGATATAAAGATCAATCTACAAAAATTAACAGAGAACCAAAATAACCTTTGCGAACTGTTCGAGACCTTAGCGAGTCTTGCGGTAAAAAGTGCAATGGTATAGGATTAAGATAAGAGTTCTATGCGCTAACTACCTTCACCGAAAAGCATGTATCGCTGTCTTGAGAAACACATTATTCGCCGTCGTGGTGACCGTTGACTTTACTGAAAGGCGATACCATGGATTGATGTCCGGGTCAAGTGGATTGGTATTAACGGCGATCGACTGTGCCGGTGTGAGACCTTCGGCAAGGAGAAAGACGTGGTCGCCGTTGTCATGTATCGCGTGACCAATAATAATCACCGCATGACCGGGACTGCCGGGAGTGATGATAATATCTCCCGCCTTGAGGAGTGAGTCATGGAGTATGGGTTCTGTTTCATGAAAGAGAGAAATCGTACCGGCATACATATAGAGTGCATCGAGATACCGCCGGAAATTGGGGTAGGAGTCATCAGGTTCGGCCGATTGCACGAAGGTAACTTTATTCTTATCCACCACCGCCCGCATGCCGCGTTTATAGTCATTCCACGAAAAAAGATCTCCGCTGGTAAAATGAAAGGCAATTTCATCAAAACGTTGTTGTGCATAGAGATACTCAGCCCTCAGCCGCAGGACGGCATCGGCGCATTGCTGCAAATCTTTCGTGCCAACATCATAGGTGAGCACAGCTACATGTTTGCCTTGATTGCCGACGGGTATGCCGTGATAGTCGAGAATTGGAGTGCCGTCAGGTTCGACCGGGATATTTTGAAGAAATTCAGCAAAAGAAGTAGTGTCTTCCTTTTTCCAGTGATACCCTTCCGGTGGAAGTACTCGTGTTTTAATGGTGTTACCCGTGGGAGAGAGCAGCGCCCGCGGATTTTTGGGCATGCATCCGGCAAGGACGACGAGAGTTAAAGAAAGAAGAAGTAACCGTGCCATAGGAAGAATCCGGTTGAAAATAATTTGGAAGAAATGAATCGTATTGACCTATACAATACCATTCCACTAATAATCACGCCATTTGATGAGAATAAACAAGACTACTTTTCAATTCTATGGGAAAAACCGATGAAGAGTCCATTGCTGTCATGCGAAGGATTCCGCTCGACTCCTTGTGTGTTACCATTGGAGATGTGGAGATGCCTGATACCGAGAAGCAGCGAAGTATGAGAACTGAAATTGATCTCTGAACCGATACCATATTTCGTCGTTCCATTCCAGAGTGTGCCTAAGCGATTGTCTTGTTCGGTTGGCTTCGGGAAATTATCGACGAAATACACCAACCCGCCACCGGATTCGAAGTACAGTCTCCATGAATCAGTATTAATGGGATAAAATCGAGCAAACGGACGAATTGCAATCCCAAGAGTGCTGTTGTAACCATCTTTCGGAACATACACATCCAATTCAATTCCCACGGACATCCATCGGCGAAGCTGTACATGTATACCGGTATTATTCTGAGCAAGGAAGGTGTGAGGATATTTGTATCCCCAGGAAAATCCGGACTCATTGTACACGAACAGTTTATTACGTAGAGTAGTATCCGAGTCGGTCAATGCCAAGCATGTTCCGACGGCCGCAGCAGGCAGAATAAACCCCATACTCGTATGAAGGTTAATGGGCGAGAAACCCAATGGATTATCATACCAATGGTCACCATAAGCAAATTGAGCGTGAGTAGGAGAAACCAAGAGTACCAATAGTAGGAAGGCAGAGGAGGTAGCGATCTTCATAATCTGGATTGACGGACTATTCAACACATAGAGTACCGGTAATGACAGCAAATCACAGTACAAATTTACACAATTCAGGATTTATTAGCGGTACTTATACTTGAAATTACTCCCTCGTCTTTGGGAATGACATCTATTCAATTTTTAGCTTTTTTTTGATGTTGTCAATGGTGGATTGTACTATCGAGAGAGTATATTTATCCTTTGTAACTTTATGTTCAAGAACCTGTTGCAAGAAAAGCAGGTCATTAGTATCGGGCAGTACCGCAGCAAAATTCAATAAGTTAATAAAGGGAGATCGACTATCAAAATAGGGCTTGAATCTGCCATGGCTTTCACCATGATACCATCCATTGTTGAATCGTATAAACACATTTTCAGTTGGAATAGCAAGCCCTTGACTGATAATTTGTGGATAATCTCCTACTTTTTCACTGGAAGGAATAGTCACTTCTATTCGATAGCTACATACAGGATTGGCACCGGCTGCTGCCTGAACGCCATTCTGTATAAATGCGTAACAGTAGTTGAGTTTGTAGCCTTTCGTGGCTAAAGTGGCTGCAAAGCGAACTCTGAAAGAATCTTCCATAGCTCTTTTTATGACAAATAGTTTCGGATATCGTCCGAAATCTTCATTGAATCCGTACCAATCGAATATCATGGAGTAGAGGTATGGCCGTACTTCCTTGATATGCAGAGAAGCGAAGGTAGCGAAATATTCAGAGAACCACGTATGGCTATCGTTATGGTTGTGGGATACATTGCTTGCATAATATCGCTTAAAGTCGGATAGTAAAAATGAAACGGTGCTGCTGTCAGTAAATTTACCAATTCCGTCCGTTGTTGAAATGGTAAAGTCATAATTTTTATAGCTGTCTCGATTACAAGTAGCGATAAAATTTTTCAACGAAGGTAAACATACTACAAGACTATCCCGGGATATATGTGTAGAAATCGTGTAGATCAGTTCTTTCGATTTGTTGTCTAAGTGTTTGATAAAATACGGGATATACTCGGTAGTGCCAATCGATTTCAGTGCCTTTAAAACGAGGTCAAACAGTTCGCTGTCTTCCGTGTTTAAGATTGGTAGTAATGCAGGGATTGCCGGTTTGTAGCGTAATTCTCCGAGTGCCCGGATAATTTCTAACTTACCTCCATCCAAATGATTCATAACGGGACTCATTAAATTTGTTGGTCCCATCGAACCTAATCCGGCTTGTTGAAGATGAGCGAGAAGTTGCGAAGCGACGAACTCAGAAGTATCGTTTTTAAGCTGTCTCACCGTTTCACCCTGAACGATTGTATTTTCATCTTTCAGCAAATTATACAATGCATTACGAGATTGATCAGAATGTATATTTCCCAATACTTTAGCCAACATAAACCGAGAAGATTCATTGTTAATGGTGATATAATCCAAAAAGACTTCATCGAAACGTGTATTTCCCATGACAGAGAGCATACCTAAATACTGAGTTCGTAAATCACTATCGTTGGCTGGCTTGAGTTTACGTATCAGCGTAGTGCAATAATCATACTTCGATGTTGGTGAGTAATAAGCAACGAGGAAAGACTCAAATTCGCGGAGTGAATAATAATGATTCTTAGATGAAATCGTAGTAAATACCATATTGTACTGAATCTTTGTTCCACGAACATACAGGAAACCCGAGGTAGGGGAACTGACGGAATAGACGTTGGAGTTTGAATACGCCTCTGCATATTCACGAAGCTCCGGTTTCTTGTCAAGCTCTTTTTTGTAATACTCTATCCTTTCGGATGTAGGTTCGTAGAACTTAAGAAAAACAAGATACACATCACCGATGCTCATACGATTGATAGGTCCGTAACGATTACTAAAACCGGATATCATGATTTCATCGCCGGCACTGCGATTACCTTTGTAAATTTTTTCGATGTGGGCTTTTGCATGGAAGTCGCCATCAGATATGAACTTGACTAAAGCAACGACATCAGATTTGTCGAGCATATCTTTCCAAGTTGGATCAAACCAGCTATCGGCAGATGATTCCGCTGAAAAACATATACTCAGCAAAAGGCAGAGAAAATGTATTAATTTTTTCATGACGATTTTGGAAACAAGTACTTAATTATCAATATGTTCTTTGCGTTGCAGGAATAAAATTTCATCGGCAAAAAATAGCTATAGGCTAAGAACTACAAATAGACGGCTTGCTCAACATGATAGATTTGATAGTAAATGACGACATTGAAGAACAGAGAACACTCGAAAAACTTGAATATCACAACACAGGAGATGGGATGATACAGTATTTGGATACAAGTGTGGGACGAGAAATACAGAGGAAGTCCCCGATGGTAAAAGTTAAATCCTACAGGAAACCCGTTAGAGACAGGCGAGCAATATACAAAAAAAAGAGTCCGTAAGTGTGAAACTTACGGACTCTTTTTGGATGTGATCCCGGATGGATTCGAACCATCGGCCATCAGGATAAAAATTTCAACGCGTACGTTCATGCAAGTACTTTAAAATTAATTATTTGTGTTTACCTGTAATGATGTGCTGTCTTGCTTGATACCTAACCTATATTCTGATGAAGCATCCTGAGCTATCTTGCGACCTTGAGGTGTGTCATCGAGTCCGGTGGAGATGTGCTTGCCTTGGTACTTGATATAGAGCAACTTCGAACCATTGCGGACAAAGACTGAGCCGGGGACTATTTGTTTGCGTTTGCCCATCTAATTTACAAATAACTTGGTGTATAGTTTTGTTGATAGTTTGTGCTATAAAATCTTTACCGGAGTGGGTTACTTGCTGTGTAGCATGTATGTACGGTTGAAACTCTGACAGATAAGTTATAACTTATAGAATGTATTATTAATACAACTTCTACTATTTTTTTTTGTTGAGAAATTCTACAATTTCTTTAGGGTGCTTAACTCTGGGTGCTAAAATTTGGACGGCATTCTTAAGGGAAATCGAAACACAACAACTGTATTTTTTATCGCCTTTATTTCTAAAGGTATTCAAAAGCTCGGGAGTACTGTTTATGCAATGCACCATATAAGCGAGCTCAAACTTGCCCCTTGTATATATTTTGGGGTCATTAATGCTCTTCAAATGTTTGATTATATTTCGTATCTCACAAACGACCGAAGTGGTTTTTACACCAGTCTTTTTGTCTAATAATGATAATATATTTGACTTTTTTGTTACTCTAAAATCACTATCAATATTAAACAAATCTTTTATACTTAAGTCGTTAAGAATTATATTATTTTTGTTTTTTCTATGATAAATAATATAAGCTGTCAAAGTTATAGATTCTTTATAGAACGTCTTTAAACCTTTTATAAACTTCAGAGCAATGGAATTTATTGCTTTTTGATTATCCAATTTAATTAGTTCCCGTAAGGACCGACAAAATAAATACTTATCCACCAAGTAGTTTTCAATTGAATAACATGAAGTAACAAAAATATTATCATCTTGTGGATATGTACTACCTAGAATATCAGCATAATCTTTATCAACAAAAAAAAGTATTCTTTGTTTTGAATGTGTTACCCAATTAATTTTCGAATAATTGATATAAACTTTGTCTTTGTTTCTTGCGTTGTAATAATATATTTTATCATTTAAACTAAAGGCACCTTCAATTATATTCGAATAAAAAGAAGGATCGTCCCCACCTTCATGAAAAATATGAATGGAATTATCTTTCTTCTTATATTGTCGAAGAAACTCAGAATAAATAATATCCTCGGACTTAACAGATTCTCTTAAATATTGAAGTAGATTCATTTCTAATAACTAAATTCATCAAGTGCATGTGTAAAATTATTCAGTATGTTTTCTGCGAAGATAAACGGTGAATGTGTTACTGATAGCAACCCCTTACAGTATGGATTATTGATAACGTCAACTATAAATTTCTTTTGCCATGGGACTGATAGAGAAAGCTCTGGTTCATCAATTATTATAAAAAAATTCTTTTGTTGAGATAAAAATAAATGGCTAAAAAGCGATACAATTTGTTTCTCACCACTTGATAAATCTTTTAACTCAATAGTCTCATTAGAGAGTTCATTTTTGATTGTTTTAGCTCTTATGGAAATATTAAAATTTATGTTATCATAAATGAATTGTTTGTTACTTGAATATAGGTTACAGATAGAGATGAATTTTTCGACATCTTTTTCTTCTTCCTTTAACTCGTTGTAAATAGTTGATAACTTGTAGATAAATAAAGCGATAATCTTATCTTCATCATTGCTTATACTTCCTTGAATATTTATTTCAGATACAAATTGCATTAAACTTGTTTTTTCGGTTTGTGAAAGTACTGTATCGTCAATTCTACTGAGCATAGAAGATAATGATTCTTCGTTAATTGCTTGTATTTGATCTTCACTGATTTTACGATATTCTCTATTTATAACATCTTTTAAATACCCGCCAGTGAGTTTATGTTTAATTTTATTCGATAAGTTATCTCGAAGGCTTGACAATTTCAATTTAATTTTATCTTCAACATCTTCCATACCGAATTCGACTAGCTCCACATAACCCGCGTCTTCTATAGATCTCAAACCTCTTTTTCTTCTTTTGTATTTGTCTATATCTGATTCCAAGTCAGGAAAAATTGCTTTTAAATCTTGTTCTATTCTTCTAAACGTTGGCAAGTATAAAATTTGACAATCGATCAAATCCGAGAAGTGTTTTTCTTTTTCCAGAACTAACTTATTCGATGCCGTGGTATGCTCATTTGCTAAGGCACTTATGATTTCATAGATAACAGGTATTGGTAAGTTTGCTCTGTCTGCCCATATTTCCATTTTTACTGGGTTTCTATATACCTCATCCATGTCAGCAATCATAATAAAATCTCTTATTCTCTCTTTCATAGTAGGAGGATATCGCTTTAAGATTTTATTTAAATTCTCTGAGGATAGAATATCTATTTCGGTACGATTAACTGATTGCCATTCTCCATTTATCATACCACTAATCTTATCAAACCGATAACGTAGTAATTTTGACCATTGTCTTGATAGAAAATAATAAATAATATTAACAATGGTTGTCTTACCTGAGCCATTTTCTGCAACTAAAATCAGCTTATTATCATCTATTCTGATGTCATAGTTAAGTTCTCCAAAGAGCCCCTCTAATCTAATTTGTTCTATTTTCATGCTGTATAGTTTTACGCTTAATATTCTGTCTATTAACTAATAAACACAACTTTTGCATTTGGTTAAAAAAAAGCTACTGTTCCTATCCTTATATTCAGTCGCTTTGTTAAGTATAAGAAATACACTCCTTATTTCATTCACTTTCTTTATAAATTCAGGTCATTCTATTCGTAACTATAAGTTATATTCCTATATTGTCTCTCCCAGAATTCTAAAATTTTCAATTCCTCCCCCTCGGACAAAACCCTATCCCTGCCGCGCATCCCACTTCTATTAGTATTATACTGTCACTGCAGTTTGTCCCTGTATTATAAGTTTGATCTGAGGAATAGAAGGTTTTATCTCTGCCCAAATGTACGTTGGTCAAATTTAATTTTATGCTCGTAACCTATAATATCTAGGTCTGCATTCTGCGTATTAGTGCCTAACCCTAATAAAAACGAACCATCAACGATATCAAACTGGCATATGTCAAAACATACCCAAGAAATGAAATTCAGTGTATCATCAAGAGCTGTTAGTACTTGTAATGGCTTTAACTCTATAAAATATTTGGGATAATTTCTAGTATTAGTTCGTTTGATATCGAAAACAATTTCTGATGAATCCTTGTCTATCCTAAAGTTCACAACTTTTGGTTTAGGGTGTACAAATTCATTTCTGCAGGTGATTATATCTTTCACTCTTGAGAGTCTAACATCGCTTCGGTTTAGTTTTTTTTTTGTTAATTCACAATACAATTGAAATTTAGCTATCGTGCCTAACTTTTCTAGCTCATCATAAGATACTTTCTCAAATTTGAGGCTCAGTAGCAAGGTGTTTGCCGCTGCTTCTAGTGAGTTTGATATCATAAGGAATGAATAGCGACAGAAAAGCTCAGCATGGTGCATTGATGGATCTGAACCAACATCTGCAGGAACTTGAAGTGCTTGCTTATAATAAGACAGCCCAAACCTTAAGGCAGATATAGCTTCAAGGATATATTCATGATATGTAGAAATTGGAGTTTGATTATCTTCTAACATTAATTATCCTTGTACTTAGCTTTCCATGACTTAGTAGTATATTTCTCCTCCAATATCCCACGTTTAAGTAAGAACAACCGAACAAAACCCAAGCCTCGCTGAACATTACCCAATGTGCATAACACAGTCAACATTTGTCTGATTATGATTACGAGGCAATCTCAAAATTCAGTCGAGTCATGCCGTAACGAGTAAAGAGGGGATTGTTGGGTAAACCGTCGGTCAAAAGGTAACGTTTGTAACCTTCGCAAATATACAAAATACGTGCTACTTACAACTCCAAAATTTACCGGTCTATAACGTGTAAGTATGAATATCGCTTGCCCGATTGGTAGTCAAGTATTACCGGAGCCTGAATTGAGCAATGGTAGGAGTTCGTCGTAACGTGAGATGGGAGCTGTTGGGTAGAATTTGAGCGGGGGAAAGGAGGTAAATGAACGGCAAAATGAAGTAAGTGCTGTATAATAAGTCACATAAGAACCAGTATAGGTGCAGTTTGGGTGAGGTTAGCTATTTGTGGCGAGCTGTGAAAAATAAAAAAACCCTTTGTAAGTGTTTAGTTTACAAAGGGTTTTTAAGTGTGATCCCGGATGGTCTCGAACCATCGGCCCTCTGATTAAAAGTCAGATGCTCTACCACTGAGCTACGGGATCGCCATTTTCTTTTTTTTTGGAGAGCACAAAAATACGGGTTTTTTCTGTTTTGGCAAAATGAAAAGTTCCTTTGAAGTATTTTCATGTCAAAATTAGTGGGAAAATAACCCACGTGATATTCCTCCGGGGTTCGTAATTTTGTAAGTAATTCTATCAAACCTCTGCAACTACTCCATGGGAGCACATTATGTTCGGTCAAATTCTTTTACACCTACTTTTTGGTGCATCTATTGCCTGCACATGGGCATATTACCGGGCACTGAAGGGAAAAAATGACTATTTAGCGATTGGTCGGAATCTCTATCGGGGGATTTCAGTGGGTATGATTGTCGCTTTTTGCCTCTTGATGTCGAATGTCATCATGCATAGTTTTGAATACACGTATGTATGGAGCTACTCCTCTCGTGAACTACCCCCATGGTTTCTCATGGCCTCCGGATATGCAGGACAAGAAGGCAGCTTTATGTTGTGGACACTCTGGGTCTGTGTGATTGGCACAGTACTCTTGCCGTATTTAAAGAGGCGGAAGGAGTGGGAACCTCAGGTTATGGTGTTTTATTCCCTCATACTTTGCTTTTTATTTCTGCTCTTAGTCGTCAAAAATCCTTTCTCCTATGTCTGGGAGACGTTTGCAAAAGACGGCATTGCCACCGGTTTTGCACCCCCGAACGGAAGAGGATTGAACCCACTGTTACATAATATATGGATTACGATTCATCCGCCTATCCTCTTTACAGGGTTCGCTGCAATGAGTGTCCCTTTTGCGTTCGCAATGGGAGCGATGATACGAAGAGATTACAAATCATGGATCGACATCGCATTACCATGGACGCTCTATGGCACGGCAATTTTAGGATTTGGAATCATGCTGGGAGGTTTCTGGGCGTATGAAACACTCGGTTGGGGGGGATTTTGGGGCTGGGACCCGGTCGAAAATTCGTCGTTAATTCCTTGGCTGGTGGCTGTTGCTCTTGTCCATACAATGCTTGTGCAACGTAAAACAGGCGGCTTAGTAAAGACTAATATCATCCTCGCAGTTACTACATTTATACTTGTGTTGTATTCAACATTTCTTACACGAAGTGGTGTTTTGGGCGATACATCTGTGCATTCATTTGTCGAACCCGGGATGTTTGCACAAGTCATTCTTATTTTGTTTATGGTAGTATTCGCACTTCTTGGCTTTGGATTTGTGATTTATCGGACAAAAGATATAGGGGGAGCCACTGACAACTTTTCGACAAAATCGAGAGAATTTTCGTTGTCCATTGGCTCAGCGTTAATTATGGGTAGCGCAATAATTGTTTTTATTGGCACTAGCTGGCCACTCATGGCCGAACTCATACATCAACCCAAAATAGCGATTGACCCTTCTTTCTATAATAAAATGCATTTACCTCTTGCCATTATTATCATGGTAATTAATGGTTTCTCACTACTACTTCGATGGAAAGCATCTACGTTTGGCGGAGTAATGAAAAAATCACTATACCCGCTTATCTTGTCTGTTGTGGCTACTATTGCATCTTATTTTATCGGGGTTCATGACCCGACTTATATACTACTTGCACTCGGTTCGTGGTTCTCACTCTTCGTCAATGCTGATTTGGCCTTAAAAATTATCAAGAATAAATTTTCCTCTACCGGTGCGTACCTTTCCCATGTTGGAGTAGCGATGCTGATGATTGGAATACTCTTTACATCAAGATATTCACTCATTGACCATGTTCAGCTCGTGCAAAACGTTCCCACGCAAGTCCTTGGGTATAATTTGACCTTCATTGGGCGTGAGCAAATTGAACTCGAATTTAAAGACCGCGAGAAATTCAAATTCCATATCAATATTGAAAAAGACGGCAATGTAAGCCGTGTGGCTCCAATTCTTTACTGGCATGACTTCAACCGCCGGCAGTCGGCATTCTTAGAACCTGGAATTGCCTGGGCTATCGCAAAAGACGTGTATGTGTCGCCAAAGTCAGTGTCCACGATAGGTGGTGAACCCGAACGTATTCTTAAAAAAATGGAAACAATCAAGCTGCCCACTGATTCCACAGTATCCATGACTTTTACGACATTCGATATGTCCAATATGCGCGGAGGTGGAGGGAAAGATGGTACCATTCGGCCGGGCGCTGTCGTCACCTCGACGGTCAACGGGAAGCAATATACCGATACTCTGTATGCTACAATCACGATGGCGACGATGGAAGGGAAGCCGGAACCAAAAGTAATCCCCGGCACAACGCAGCAGATTTCATTCCTGAAAATTAATGCCAATAAACAAAGTCTCCAGGAATCCGAAGCAGTGTTTAGTTTTCGCGATACAACCAAGCCGGTAACTCCTCTGAAAGAAGTATTTGCCGCTGAAGTATCTATAAAGCCGCTTATCAACCTCGTGTGGTTCGGCGTCATCGCAATGGTCGGCGGCTTCTTTGTCGCAATTTTCAAATACCTCAAAAAAGCTAAACGAGAACGCACAAAAGAAGAGATGAAAAGTGTCGGTGAAATGATGAAGCCGGAAGAAGTATAATATTACCCGACGGTCGTCACAAAAAAGGGATTCACGCTTCGTGAGTCCCTTTTTCATTTAAGTGGATGTGATAAATAATTAGTAATAAAGAGGATCGCGTGCGGTGATGTGGTGATTGTTATGGTTCGTACCATGTTCGCAGATTAGTGTTTGCTGTGATGTCGGATGTCATAATTCTTACAAAATCAGCGCAGGTCAAATTGTAAAATTCGACTGACCCGGATAGAATGTCGTTTGCTCAGGCGACGTAAAGCTTATAAAAAATTCCGATGCTCCTTTCCCGGATAGTTCTACGGAAACATCGAGATACTGTTGACTTCTTACCACGGATACCGGTGGCATACAAAGTGGGTCTGAGCCGTGATACGTAACCGATGAAGAATGAATTTCAAGCGTGAATTGGTCCTGAACGGTGAGCGTAATACGTTCATTTTCTGAGAGATCACGCGATAAATCCATGCGAACTTCGAGTGTAGTATTTTTCCGTCGATAGAGAATTTTCCGTACCACATCACCAATCGAATGCATCGCAGATGCGGTTCTTTCCGGTTCGAAAAGTTGTGCATCGCTCCACGACGATTCTTTCGCAATGCCAAGTATCGAGCGAAACACGGTATCCGGCGGAGTGAGTCCGACGGTGCGGTATGCCTGAGCGATATTCCAGCGGAAGAGTTCGTCAAATTGAGGCTGATTCGCCGAGACATGGTCATCGCCATACCACCAGCACCAGTCTGACCCTTCGGCGATGAGGATGTGTTCATACGCAGCAGTAAAATCAGCATGTTGCTTCATTCCCAATACTGCAGTGCGTGCTTCCGCGAGCATCGACCAGGCTGCATTATCTTCCGGATGACCGATCCAAATTTTAAAATTAGCATTGATCCACGAGCCGGCACGGATAGAGGTAAGTTGCGGCAAAAACTCTGCATGATGAGCCGTAGCTTCAGCGCAGGTAACTGTTTGAAATTCTTCTTCGGATAGTCTGCTGTACAGGGTACGCAGAAAGTACGAACCATTGTGGAAATAATATTCCCAACAATTCTCACCATCCAAAATCACGGGTACAACTGCATGCGCAAGTGCTTGCTCTCCATAGCGTTCGACAATACCAGCACGAATCTCCCGCAAACGCCGGCAAAAGTCATCGGCAGCATGCGTGGCATCCCAGCGTGAATAGACAAAGCCAATGGCATCCGAGAGTGCATGATCGCGGAAAAGCATTGCAATATCTCCGCTTGGCGTGCGTACCGTTCGCGGAAAAAACTTATCCGTCCAATGATGGTCGCGGGTGCTCGCCCAGAGTACATCTTCATCACTTGCAGCCCAGGAGATTCCGTTTTGAACCATCAGGTCGAGTGAGGCCATGCTTATCGAACCCTCTGATGGCCAGATTCCGTTGGGCAAGTCGCCAAAGGTCGTTTGGTAATACTCCTGTGCCCGTCGAATATGAGTCACAGCATCCTCAAGACCATCAAATTGCTTCTCCGGTAGCACGCAATTCGGCATTGCCTCGCGGGCAGACTCATTGGAAATCAACAGTGGAGACATAGGATGATACATGGGAGTGACGCTGATTTCGATTTGGTTCGACGTTCGTAATTCTTTCATTTCCGGGAGGATACGAGCCATAATCTCCTGGTGGATTGTGAGCACCAGTTGTTTTTCTTGTTCGGTAAAATTCATTCCTTTTTCGAATAGATGCTGCACGCGCTTGTCAGAACGTGATACATGACCAATCCAGGTGAGATTGTACCAGGTCTGGAGGTCGCGCCAGTCTTGTGGGGTGAATTCTGCAACCGCAATCTCCGGACGCGATGCCCGCTCGTGGAGCGTGCGGTAGCGTTCGTAGGGAAGCGTCATAAGTTCTTGATTGCACAGGAAAAAGAGCCGAAGAATCGCTCTTTTGTCATCAACTGTTAAATCGTCAGCCGGTATTTCTGTGAGAATCTGTACGGTATCTTTGGTGGTATGATGAAGATAATCTTCGATTTGTATCATCAGTGACGGTGCCAGATTTATCGTCTGTCGAATTCCCGGAAATTCGCGGAGCAGTGCCGGTAAATCGTAGTAATCCTTCGCACCATGCAGCCGAACCCATGGCAGAATAAAGGTCGAGTCTTGTTTGTAATACGGCTGATGTTGATGCCAGAGAAAAGCAACGCGCAAGGGGAGCATAGACAATTTAGGATGAGATGGGTTTGGAAATAATCAACATATCTTGATAGGAAACAATTGGTTGCGGGGTTTTGCCGCCCCACGAGCCTACTATATACTTCTCGAGAATCAAACCGCTGCCGGCGATGATTTGCTCAAGGTAATCGAATTCATAGGCAACGTTTGCTGATTGGACTTTGTCGTCCATCAAGCGGTAATGTCCATAGTTATACGGGAAAGAAAATTCGTCCAATGCCGATTCTCGAAAGCTTGCATCGAAGATAAAAAACGTAGCAAGGCATCGTCCGCCCGGCGTTAAAACGCGACTGATTTCTCGGATATACTGTTCAGTCTCAGCCGGTACGAAATGCGTGAATACGGATGTTAGAAACACAACATCAAACTGATTATCTGCATATGGAAACACGAACTCAGCAGCCGATGCGCCTTTCGAGGTATAGAGGTCGTTCAGAAGGTCGATATGAAGGAACGTAAAATGCGGAAACTTGGGAGTAATTGTCGTCGTACACCAGTCAATGCCTTCTTGAACAATATCAAATCCGTGATACCTTCCCGGCGGAGTGATATATTGCGTCAGCGGGAGAGCCATGCGGCCTATTCCGCAGCCGACATCGAGTACATGATGATGAGGCTTGAGGTGGGTGTAGGTCTTAAAATAGTCTAAAAAAATTGCTCCTTGACGTTCAAAATCCCCGGCACCGACAAATATCAAACCTTTCGGAGGAATTGTCGAGGACGATTTCCCGCGGAGGGAATCGATAATATCGATAGGGAAATAGACGATGCGGCGTACAATCCGCCGTGCCCCGGGTGAGAGGAGATAATAGAGTTTACGAATGTTCATGCAGTCAATGAGCTCAGAGTAAGCAAAGAATTATGATACAAATTAACAATAAAGTATGAAAAATGCCGTATAACCGTGCGCGACACCATAAAATGCAGAAAATATCTAAAAAATCATTTTGCAATTATCGTTAACCGCCCTATTTTTGTGTTATGAGAATTAAAACTACCATCCTTGCCCTGCTTTTATCCGTGACGACGCTCGTTGCAGCTGAGATTTCGCTCGATTATTTTACAGCCAAATCCGACGGTAAAAGTATTACTGTATCCTGGAAATCATCTACCGAGCGCAGCATTGCGCGTTATGATATCGAGCGAGCCGGCGCTGACGGAATCTTTAAATATATCGGACAGTTAGATGCTCGCGGTGCGCAAGCGATATACTCCTATACCGATGAAGACGCTTTTATGAAGCAGAATGACAACAATCCTACCTTGACACAGCAGACAAAATATACCTATCGTTTGAAATATGTCGGCACCGACAATTCGATCACGTATTCCAGCCCTATCAATGTATCCCACAGCGTGAGTGGCGTTCGGCGTACATGGGGTATGATCAAGGAAATGTTCCGTTGATTCATTGTACTTTCCTCTTCGCGAAATAACGATACAACTCAATATGATACGACACTTTATCAAGGCAATTGTCCTTTCAATTGCCTTTTTTTGCGCCCATTCGATTCCTCTTGTATATGCCCACGGATTTGAGGACATCCCCACAAAATGCGGGACATTCTCCGAGCGAAATACTGCTCGCATGATGTCGATTACTAAGGGGGAAACAATCCTCGATGAGCGCCCACCGCTGCCGCTAACGGCTGCGTCTCCTTCGGGTCGATTTTTACTGCATTATACGATATCGGGTGTGGATTCTGTGCCGACTGCTGATGACAATCGAAACGGTGTTCCCGATTGGATCGATTCAGCGGGATTGATGATGGATTATATTTATTCTGTTGAAGTGGTGGAGATGGGATACAAGACCCCGCCAACGGATAATCTGAAAGGCGGAAGTGACCAATATGATATCTATTTCGTTGATTTATCGAAAGAAGGAAAGTATGGCGAGACCGTTCCCGAGGGAAATGTTACAGGTGGTATTTATCCCCGCTCGTATTCTTTTATCCGCATTGATAATAATTTCAATGCGAAAGATAGTTATAATGGAAAGCCGGCCTATGCCACGTTTGGATACGATGCATTAAAAGTAACCCTGGCACATGAGTATCACCATGCGATACAATATGGTTACGGTTCTGCTACCGGTTCATTTCACGAGATGATGAGCTCGTGGATTGAAATGAGAGTCTATCCTGAAGTCACGGATTATATCAATTATATCAAGAATTTCTTTACGCAGAATGACAAATACTTTTTTGGTCAGAGTGATGCTTTCTACGGATATTCCTATTGTATGGTATTGGAGTATTTCCATCAGCAGTATGGCGATGCATTTGTGCGTCATGTATGGGAGTTAGTAGCCGATGGAGCCGAGCCGAACAATTCATCGAAGGGGCTCGAACCGTATAGGGCGACAGACAGTGCATTAGTCGAGCGGGGGAGTAGTCTGCAACAGGCATGGTGTGATTTTCTGCCCTGGGTGTATTATACCGGCAGGCGTGCGATTCCCGGAAAGTACTTTGCCCGTGCGTCAATTTATCCTGAGTTTAGTATTCAGCAGGAAGAACGCTATACACCACCTTCATTTACGAAAACCCTTCAAATTAAGCCATTCCAGATTCAATTCACCCGATGTATTTTGCCGGCAGATACATCGACCAATACGCCGGATTCTGCGGAGTTCCTAGTGACGTATCCGTCGATGGAGGACCTACGCCTGCAGACACAACGTCCCGGCGATTATACGATTGTATGTTCACAGACGCCACAGCCGTTTCCTATCGCTGGTACGAACTATTCGTATGATTTCAAAACAACCTTTCCGCAAATATGCAGACTAGACATCATCCGGAATGGAACGGCCACTATTCAGAGTGATTACGTCTATCCGAATCCATTTCATGCAGGAGTAGATGATATTCTCTCCTTTCCTGCGCCATCCGATGCCCGGGTCAGTGAAAGGCCGTATCTGGCAATTTATACAGTCGATTGGAGGTCTGTATTCGCCGGTGAGATGCCAATCACCACCGGCGAGTCGAGTAAAAGAGTACTTGCCTGGAAGCCAACCGGAATCGAACTCAGCAGTAATGTCTATATATACACCATTACCATCCACGGAAACACTACCATCGGCAAATTTAGTGTGATTTCACCATAAGCACATGGTTGAATACATTTCAACAAAGCGGAATCTCTCATGTATTATTCTGCCTTTCAGGAACACGACTACTTCATGCCATACATTCGATGGCGCACAGCGAAGCGGGGAATGCACCGCGTCCAAATGGTACCTGCCTTTGGTTTTATTCTTGCCAATCTCAATATAATTTGTATTTTGCAAACAGCAGCATTGATAGTAAAAGTATTTCATGTTCTGATCGGTATCTGACCTGCACAATTTGATTTCTGTTCTGCATGTCCGCTATGCGCGAATTGTGCAACTATATAGATAGAATGACCATTATACTAACCGAAGACGAACCTCAATCGGGAGGAAACAGTGATGAAGCGTATTGTCCAAGACCGTGTACAACGATTATCTCGATTAGTATTGGGAGATATTACTTCCTACTCATTGGAGAATAGACTCCTGCTTTCGACATTGGTAGTCGGATTAATTATTTGCTTACCCGGTGTCTTCACGACATGGCTTTTCCCCAAGACACCCTTACCCCTGAAGATTATTCCCCTTGTTTTGACAGCGATACTCTTTGTCCTGTATTATCTGGTGAGGGTGAAGAAAATTATCGAACCTCTCCTCTTCCCGGCATCAATTATTGCAATGGTCGGCATCTCGATGATATGGTTGCTCAATGGAGGGATTGATGGAGCAAATATCATTATTGCATTTGTGGTGCTGATTCTGTCATTGGTCATTGTGCCTGATACGTACAAGAAATATGTTCTCTTAATCTTTATCCTCTTTACCCTCGCTATTTATCTGGTACAGCTCAATTTTCCATGGTTTATTATTCCGATGGAACCCGGATTTCCTCGATGGGCAGATAGTCTGACAACGGTATTATACTGTGCCGTGATGGTGTATTTTATTATTCGATTTTTACATAAACAATATACAATTGAACGTATTAAGTCAGAAGAATTCGCTCGGCAGCTGCAAGAGACCAATGCTCAGCTTAGTATCATAAACAGTTCAAAAGATAAATTTTTCTCTATCATTGCTCACGACCTTAAGTCACCGTTTAGTGGTTTCCTCGGCCTTACAAAGCTTATTTCGGATGAGTATGAATCACTCACCAAAGAAGAATTACAGGAAATGGCAAAAAATCTGCACGATTCGGCGCATAATCTTTATAAACTGCTCGAAAATTTATTGGAATGGTCTCTTGTGCAGCGGGGTGCCGTTAAATTCAACCCTGAAGAATGTTCGGTCGCGATGGTGGTCAAGCAAGTCATTGCAGTACAAGAAATTGTAGCCCAGCAGAAAAATATCACTCTGTTTAGTTCCTGCCCGGATCATATCCGTGTCCTCGCCGATGTTCCCATGCTGAATGCAATTTTCCGCAACTTACTCTCGAATTCTATTAAGTTCACACCGCGAGGAGGTACGATTGAAGTGGGTGTCCTGAGTGAGGAAGCAGCTTCTCGCTTCGAATGGTATTCCGGGGATGGCGTGCAGGTACCGGTGATATTTGTACGAGATAATGGTATTGGAATGAGCAAAGAAATTCAGGGAAAGCTGTTTAATATTGTTGAAAAAGTATCACGTCCGGGTACGGAGAATGAACCCAGTACGGGACTAGGGCTGATGCTTTGTCATGAATTTATCCATAAACACAACGGTCATATTACCGTTGAGTCTCAAGAAGGAAAGGGAACGACATTTTATTTTACGCTTGGTCGTGCGTAGTATCCGTTTTTGGGGCGGCGGTGAATGTTATTGAGTAAGTATAAAATATACCGACAGGACGATCATAAATGTGCCGAAAATCTTCTCCAGCGTTTTGCTCTTCAGCCGCACGGCGAGCTTTGCACCGAAATACGAAAAGGGTGCGACGGTAATCATTAAAATCGTCATGACTTTCATATCAATATGACCGAGAAGGTAATGTCCTATCCCGCCGGGAATTGCGAGAACAGCGATGCAAAAAAGTGACGTTGCAAATGCTGACTTTACCCGGAGTTTGTTGATTTTCACAAATGCAGGTATCATGATGATGCCGCCACCTATTGCGAGAACGCCTGAGACTGAACCGGTAATAATTCCCGTAAGAAGTGCAGAAAAAATTGAATATTCCGTCGGCTGATGCGCCTCTTCTTTCAGGAGCCAGCCACGGATAAAGAACGTACAGCCGACCAAAAAGATGAATCCGCCGGTGAGATACATCAGGACGGAAGGCGGAATGTATTGAGTAGCTTTAGTGCCTATGATGTTCATAGGAATTGCCGAGATGAGTACCCAGAGAGCCAGCCTGAAATCGATGAGCTTGTTTTTATGATAGACAATCGCGCCGGAGAGAGCCGAAGGCAGCGTCGATGGCAAAGGGGAGGCAAGAGCGAGTAAGGGAGGTAAACCTATGAGAATTTTCAAAAGGGGAGTGGCGGCTAGCGCACCGCCAATCCCCAGCATACCGGCACTCGTACCAATGAATGCTCCGATTAATGTCACAATAAGGAGGTCATTCATAATCATCCAACGATGAAATTGACGAGTTTACCCTTCACAATTATTTTTTTGCGGATTATCTTTCCTTCGATGTTTTTTTGAATAATTGCATCTGCAAGTGCATACCCCTCAAGCTCTTCTTCGCTTGCTTCTACAGGAACGACTGCCTTGGACTTGATCTTGCTGTTCACCTGTAAGACAATTTCAACAGAAGATTGAACCAGCTTGGACTCATCGACAACCGGAAATGTTTCCAGAAAAATTGATGTCGAATGACCAAGAATCTGCCATAACTCTTCGGCAATATGAGGAGCAAACGGAGCAAGACAATGCAAGAATGCCTCCATTGCACGGCGTGGCTTTATCTCGCATTGTGTGAATTCATTCACAAAAATCATCATCTGTGACACCGCTGTGTTTAAGCTCAGAGTCTCGATATCATCACCGACTTTTTTGATCGTTGAATGGAGCACAAATTCCTGTTCGGTAGTGAGCGGAATATCCTGAAGCGTCGGCAAAAGCGAACCTTCCTCCGTCGCCATTAAACGCCATACACGATTCAAAAACCGGAGCACACCTTCCACGCCTTTCGTAGCCCAGGGCTTCGATGCCTCAAGTGGACCCATAAACATCTCAAATACTCTCAAAGCATCTGCACCGAATTCAGCGACAATAGCATCCGGACTCACCGATTTTCCGATGGATTTTGACATTTTTGTGCCGTCTTCGCTGAGTATCAGTCCTTGATGAAAGAGCCGGGCAAAGGGTTCTTTACTTGACACTAAGCCGTAATCATACAACACTTTATGCCAGAATCGCGCATACAGGAGATGCAGCACGGCATGCTCAGCACCGCCGACGTACAAGTCCACTCCGGTCGAGCCCATCCAGTACTGTTCTTTTTCAGGAGCACAGAAATTATCTGTGTTTGAGGTGTCCAAGTAGCGCAGGTAGTACCAGCAGGAACCCGCCCATTGCGGCATGGTATTCGTCTCATACCGGGCATGTTTACCGGTTTTGGGGTCTGTAAAGCTCACCCACGAATCAACGGTCGCCAGCGGAGATTCCCCGGTACCGGAGGGCTTAAAATTATCAATCTGCGGCAGGACAAGCGGGAGCTCATCAGGATCGAGCGCGCGCCGGGTACCATCATCAAAGTACAATATCGGTACCGGTTCACCCCAATACCGCTGACGGGAGAAGAGCCAGTCGCGAAGGCGGAACTGTACCGTTCCCCGGCCGATGCCACGCTTCTCAAGCCATTGTATTATCGTAGTCTTTGCATCATGTGTCGCGAGATTATTCAAGCTGACTTCAGCATTTGCAGAGTTCATTCCAACACCGTCATCGGTGTATGCTTCCGATAATTCACCGGTATCGGTACCATTGGTAACGACGCGGACAATCGGCAGATGAAACGCGCTCGCGAAGGCGAAATCGCGTTCGTCATGACCGGGAACAGCCATAATTGCACCCGTGCCATAGTGCGCCAGTACATAATCAGCTATCCAAATCGGAATACGTTCGCTCGATGCCGGATTGATGGCATACCCTCCCGTAAAAACACCTGTTTTTTCCTTCGCCAGCTCTGTTCGCTCCAGGTCGCTTTTCAGCGATGCGGTTTTACGGTATTCTGCAACGAGCCCGCTCTGTTCGGCAGCCGTTACCTGATCAACCAACGGATGCTCCGGAGCGAGTACAAGATAGGTGGCTCCGAATACGGTATCGGGGCGTGTCGTAAAAACGGTGACCGAGGATGAAGTCGTACCGTCAATCTGAAACGTAATCTCCGCTCCCGTACTTTTGCCGATCCAATGTTTTTGCATTTCTTTGGTGGAATTCGGCCAATCGACGAGTTCTAAATCTTCGAGCAGTCGATCAGCATATTCCGTAATCCGGAGCATGAGCTGACGCATCGGACGTCGCTCGACGGTGAAGCCCTTGGCAATCCATTCATCGACTTCTTCATTGGCGAGAACCGTGCCGAGACCCTCACACCAGTTGACAGGAATAGATGCGTTAAAAGCAAGGCGTCGGGAATCTTTATAGTCTTCCATTTCTTTCGGCGTTGTCAGCTCGGGAGGAATTGGTAATTCTTCAATCGGCCGCGCTTTCTGCATCGTCCGGTCATACCAGGAATTATAAATTTTCAGAAAAATCCACTGCGTCCATTTGTAATACTGTGGATGCGTCGTGTTAATCTCGCGGGACCAGTCATACCCAAGGCCAAGCATGCGGAGCTGACGCTTGAAATTATCCACATTTTTCTCGGTCGCATCGATGGGGTGAATGCCGGTTTTCATCGAGTACTGTTCTGTTGGTAACCCAAATGCGTCGAAACCCATCGGATGAAGAACATTAAATCCCTTCATTTTCTTAAATCGGGCAACGATGTCCGTCGCTGTGTATCCCTCGGGATGTCCCATGTGCAAGCCGGTTCCGCTGGGATACGGAAACATATCAAGCACATAATATTTTGGTTTAGAATAATCATCTGTGGTGGAATTCGTGTTGTGTTCCTCCCAATACTGTTGCCATTTCGGTTCGATAGTGCTAAACGGATAGCTTGCCATACCAATTCTCAATCTAAAGGTTGTTACAATACTTGTATCCCCAAATATACAAAATTGACACGAGGTAATCGGGTTTTGGAGTGCTGCACGGTCACACTGACAACGAACTACGCAGCACGATCTCGGGCAGAAAAATCACTCTTCATCATGAAGGGCCGGGCTAGTACGAAGCACCGTAGATGGTTAGCGAGGTAGGTGTAACTTAAGAGAATTCTCGTGTGTTGATGACCCCAACAGCTTCATCCTCCTCACAGGGAGGAAATTTATGTACTACTTCAAATATACGATGATGAATAACAGACGCAATTTTATGAAATTAGCCGGATTAGCCGGTACAGCTTCACTCCTGCCGGTGAGCAAATCAGACGCCCAAGAGCTCATGAATCCACCCAAAACTACTGCCGGATGCACGCTTATACCGTCAGAGACAGCGGGACCATTTCCACTGGATCTCACAGAAAATGTTATGTTTTTCCGGCAGGACGTGCGCGAAACGCAGCAGGGCGTCCCCCTGAATCTCAGGCTTCGAATTGTCGGTGCGGATAATTGTCAACCACTGCAAAATGTGCGGGTAAATATCTGGCATTGCAGCAAAGATGGACTGTACTCCGGCTACAGCGGCACCAACAATCCGGGGCAGGCTGGACTCACGTATTTACGCGGCTATCAGATGACGGATGCGAATGGGGAAGTGAATTTTGTGACCGTGTTTCCCGGCTGGTATCAAGGACGCGTCTGCCATATCCATTTTCAGGTGCATGTCAGTACATCGTATTCTGCGGTATCACAATTGACATTCGATATTCCTACCAAAAATGCACTTTATGCGGATAACGCGACCATCTATACTAAAGGTGTCGATCCCTTGTCACCGTCGAGCGATAATATTTTTTCTGACGGGTATGCCTATCAGCTGGCTACGTTAGTTAAAAATGCGACGGGCGGATATGATTCTTTCTTGGAAGTAGCTGTGCAGGGGAGCGGTACTCTCGGGGTGGGGAACGAAGAGAAAGAAACGGCGAAGCAATTTATTCTCGAGCAGAATTATCCGAACCCATTTCTCCGAAAAACTACGATACCCTTTACTCTTCATCGACCGTCAACAGTCACACTCGGCCTCTGGAGTCTCGATGGCAAGCAGGTAGCAATGCTCGACCTCGGAAGACTCGACGCCGGTAATCACACTGCCGATATAGATCTTATGTCATTATCCATCCCGAAAGGCAGCTACCTTTATCAGCTAAACGTTACCAATTCCGAAGGCATCTACAAGCAGTATAAAATGATGACAGCGGCGATGTAAAGCAAATGTACCAAACGACAATACAGGATTTCTGAACCGGCGCAGCCCGTATTTCATGATTACCGGGCTGCAGCCGGTAGTATTTTCTGCACACCCGACTCTGTACACAAGAGCACCTACGACACTTATATTCTTTCCAATATTCGACATACTACCGACACATTTCCTAGCTACGGGCATCACCTCGTACATTTCACGTAGTAGTGATGATTTTTGAAATTATCTATCTTTGTTTCAATCATAATCCATGAAGCCGGTATGGATTATCGGATAATACTCTTTACGTATGATAATCCCTTCAAAAGTATTATATAATGAAGATGGTTAATAGATATACACAACGTTCATTCTCACACTTACCCGACAAGTATTATCGTATTATTCATCAGTATAACAACGACATTCTGTTTTTTCTGGATACAAATGGTGTTATCAAGTATCAATCATCTGCGTGCGTACATCCTACGGGTGAGTCGCAGCATCTCCATCAGGATTGCATAGCAGCCACAAAGTATATCGAATATGTACATCCGGAGGATAGAGCGTCTGTTATTCAGCAATTGGACTATGTGCAATCATCTCCGTATCGGACGACTTCAATTACACACCGTATGAAGTCAGAGAACAATGACTGGTCGTATGTAGAAGCTCGTATTGGTAATCTCCTGCAAGAGCCCGAAATCGGGGCTATCTATATCCAAATCAACACCGGTTCTCACCCTATTACCCATAATGAACTACCCGAAAAACAAGAAGACCCGTACCGGAGAATGTTCCGCCTGTATCCTCAGCCAATGTGGATTATAGACTCTGCAACATTCCGTTTTCTTGATGTAAATGAAGCTTCCTGTCGTCTGTACGGTTATTCAAGAGAAGAATTTCTTTTGATGAACTTCACCGATAGTTTTTGTTCAGAAGATAGTCAGCATCATTGGGTTAGACCTGACACAACTGTTGGATTTCTGCCGGATACTCCTCTACAGTGCCGGCATTATACGAAAAATGGTGATGGAATAGAAGTTCGCATGGTGGCGCACACGCTTGATTACGAAGGGAAATCGGCATGGTGTATTGTCATCAGTGATTGTACCGAACAGCTGCTCGCGCAGCGGGTGGTCAATGATACGCGAGATTTACTCAACAAGGCTCAGCAAATTGCTAAAATGGGGAGCTGGACTTTAGATCTGGAGAATAATAAGCTGCAATGGTCAGACGAGATATATAGAATATTTGAAATCGATCCTCTCAAATTTGCCGAATCGTACGAAGCATTTCTGGATGCAATTCATCCGGATGATAGAGAGTATGTCAATACCAGCTATACTGAGTCAGTGCTTCAGCGGACGCGATATAGTATAGAACATCGCCTCTTGATGGCTGACGGCCGTATCAAATATGTACATGAACAGGGAGAGACAGTATATTCCGATGACGGCAGGCCGTTACGCTCGATTGGGACTGTTCATGATATTACCGAGCGTACACTGACGGAAGAGAAAATGCGCAAGCACGATAAAAATATGAGAAATATTATCGAAGCCGTGACTGTCCCGATTGTCATTACCAATACTTCAACAGGTGAAATACTATATGCTAATCAGCTCTTGGCGGATATGATGGCTACGACTGTCGATGACATCATGCAGCGCCGTACGATAGATGTCTATGAAATCGACCCTCAGCACCGCACCTCCATTCTGGAGCTCATCAAAGAGAAAGGGTTCTTAAAGAATTATCCGATACGGCGCCTCCGCCCCGATACCGGTGAATATCATTGGTATTTATTGTCAATCCATGAATTGGTATTTGATGAGCAGGAAGCATTGATTACGACTGTGTATGATATTTCCGAGCAAAAGAATTTTGAAGAAGAACTCATCAAGAGCCAGCAGCGGCTCAGTAGTATCGTCGATTCGGCCATGGATGCGATACTATCGATAGACAGCGAATCTCGCATTGTTCTGTTTAATAAATCAGCCGAGAAAATGTTCCTCACGTCTGCTGAAGACGCGCTGGGTAAGCCAATTGAACGGTTTATTCCCATTGCCGCCAGAGCGCGTCATGCAGAAGCTGTTAACCAATTCAAAGATGGAGTTGAAGGCACTCGATACATGCGCCATTCCAAAACTATCGGTGGTATGCGATCTAATGGTGAAGAATTCCCTATCGAAGCATCGATTTCCGTTATCAAAACATATGCAGAAAAGCTGTCAACGGTAATACTCCGCGACGTGACGGAGCAGAGAAAAGTAGAAAACAAGCTTCGTGAGCAGGCCTCACTCCTCGATATCGTGCCCGATGCAATTATTGTCTGTAATCTTCAATTTGAAATTGAATACTGGAGCAAAGGTGCAGAACAAGTCTATGGATATACTGCAGAGGAAACAATCGGGCGGAAAGCAGTCGACATCAGTTGTGTCGGCGATGAAGCAGAGTTTACGGCTGCTAAGAACACCGTCTTTGCTACCGGTGAATGGCGGGGAGAATTCTGGAAATCAGATAAAAATGGTTCTAAAATACTCATACAAGGCCGCTGGAAACTCGTTCGAAATGATGCTCAGCAGCCGTCAGCTATTTTAATTACCAATAGTGATATTACAGAAAAAAGGAGCCTGCAGCAACAGCTCTATCGTGCGCAACGCCTTGAAAGTATTGGCACGTTAGCTAGTGGAATTGCACATGACCTTAATAATATTCTAACGCCTATCGTGCTTGGAATGGAGCTCGTTAAAATAAAATCCACCGATGTAGGCACCCATGAAATTATTCATCGACTCATCACGAACGTTCAGCGTGCATCAGGCTTGATTGGTCAGATATTGACGTTTGCCAAGGGATCGAGCCATGAGCGTGAACCAATAAATGTCAAGCAATGCATCGATGAAGTCGTCAAAATGGCACGTGAAACTTTCCCGAAAGAAGTCAGTGTAGATGAACAGATTCCTTCTGAGGCACTCCTCATTGACGGGAATTACACTCAAATTCACCAGGTCATTATGAATCTGTGTATTAATGCTCGGGATGCAATGATTGAGAAAGGCGGAACACTCACCATCAGCGCCGACTATATAGTCGCTACTGAGTCACTGCTCAAGCGTTTTATTGATGCTCAGCCCGGACGATATGTCGCAATCACTGTACAAGATACGGGTAAGGGAATTCCGGTAGAGCTGCAGGATAAGATTTACGAACCATTTTTCACCACAAAAGAAGTTGGAAAAGGTACCGGCATTGGGCTCACAACGGTATTTGCGATTGTACGTAATCATGGGGGATTCATACAGCTTGAAAGCACGGAAAATGTTGGTACGAAGTTTACGATCTTTATCCCTGCTCAGACGACGAGCCCATGCGATGCTCACTATGTCCATTCCACCGAAATTTCTCCGGGTAATACTAAAGTACTGCTAGTCATTGACGATGAAGAGCTTGTACGGACATCGACCGTAAATATACTTAAAGAATACGGTTACACCGTTTATACTGCTTCCTCGGGTGCTGAAGCCCTCGCACTCTGCACCACGCTTCAGCATCGGCTTTCAGCAGTTGTTACCGATGTCGTCATGCCGGGTATGAATGGTATTGAGCTTACAACACGTATCAGAAAATTATTCCCTGATATTCCTATACTGGCCACAAGTGGAATAATGCTTCAGGGGGATATCATAGCCAGACTCGAGTCAGGCGGAGTCTCGGCCGTACTTCACAAACCATTTACCGCCGGTACGCTTTTGACGACCATTACCCAATTACTACGAACCACTGAAAACGAACAAACGATACGAACTCAATTAACATACAAATAATCTTTGTATTTACATACACTCTCCATGGGTAATCAATGAATCTATCTCTACACAGTGGGTCGGCATCAAGAATGCCATTTCGATACGTCATGCTCGTGCTTCTTATCATCGTGCTTTTTGGTGCATACACATGGATGGAATTCCATTCTGTGTTCTCCGGAGCCGTCGAAGGGCAGTATTCGGTATCAGCTCTGATTCGATTTTACACAGCTCTTGGTTTGTTTTCAGGATGTATGTATTACAGTACATCGCAGCTCAGCTATCGTCAATTCCGAAGAAATTTCATGACGGCTACAGACGTCTCGATTGATGATTTCAATCGACTATCAGCCAATATCATGATCTGCGACCGAGAGTTGACAATTATCTATCTTAACGCCTCGGTCGAGCGGTTGCTTACACAGTCTGAGGGACGTATCCGCCAGCAATTACCTACATTTTCTGCCCATAATCTCATTGGAAAAAATATTGATGTCTTTCACAAGAATCCTGCTCATCAACGCTCGCTTCTAGGAGCACTTACCTATCAATATACAAATCGTATTCGTGTGGGTGAATTGGTGTTTAAGCTAGTCGTCACTCCATTGAATAATCCAGGCGGTGAGCAAAAAGGATTCGCCGTAGAATGGTTTGATGAAACTGAACAAGCCAACTTTGATGTCGATCTTACGGCTATACTCACTGCGATTGCAGACACGGAATTGCATTCAAGAATCAATGCATCAATCTATCAGGGGAAGTTTAAAGATATTGCAGACAGTCTCAATACGATGCTTGAATCTGTTGTCGCTCCGATTACCGAAGCACGAAGCGTACTCTCGGAAATGGCAGCGTCCAACCTCACTACCCGCATGATCGGTGAATACAAGGGAGTTTTTGAAGAATTAAAAGATTCGATTAATGATGTAGCGGATTCTCTTCAAAGTGCGCTGCTCTTGGTCTCGGATAGTGTGCAGACGACCAGCACTACCGCCGCCGAACTCTCTCTCAATGCAGGCAGTATGGCTGCAGCGACTCAAGAGCTCTCGTCACAAACAGATGAGATAGCCGGAGCCATCGAACAAATGAGTAACACCATCGCCGATAATGCTCGAAGCGCTACCAAAACTTCAGAATTTGCGAGACAGAACGGTGACAAAGCCATCTGGGGAGGAGAAGTCGTACACAATACGATTCAAAAAATGACAGATATTGCTGAAGTTGTTAAGAATTCGGTAGATACGATAGAAAGACTTGGCCATTCCAGTCAGGAAATCAGTGAAATAGTATCCGTGATAAATGACATTGCCGACCAAACTAATTTGCTTGCTCTGAACGCAGCCATCGAAGCTGCACGAGCAGGAGATCAAGGGAGAGGATTCGCCGTGGTGGCTGATGAAGTACGGAAGTTAGCAGAGCGAACATCAGAAGCTACCAAACAAATAGCTATCATGATAAAGGGAATTCAAAGTGAAACCGGTAAGGCGGTCAGCGTGATGAACAAAGGAAATGATGAAGTACAAAAAGGGATTACCCTCGCCGATCAGGCCGGCACGGCGCTAAGGGACGTGGTGAAGAGTTCGCAGAATGTTTTTGATATGATTCATCAAATAGCGATTGCCAATGAACAGCAAGCCACCACAGCCGAGAGTATCAGCAGAAACATTTCTGCAATGACCCAGGTAACATCAAGTACTGCTCAACAGATCGAAGAAATTGCTTCTGCTGCTCAAGTGCTGACATCACAATCCGAGCAACTCAATGATATCATTCATAATTTTGACCTTGAGCATACGTCTCGTCGTACTAGTAGTACATCGTCTCTACAGGTACGATCGCCAAAATTATTATCTCCGGTGCGGAAAGGCTATTCAGCAAATGTTCGATAGTTACACAATTCTTCTCATACAATGCAGCGACATTCTCAAGACCCGACTCAATTGAACACGATAAAAAAAATAGAATCTCTCCTGACAAAAGCTAAAACGCCAAAACATATCATCGATTTGCAGAATGAACTGGCGTCAGCTGTGAGATATAGAGATGTACATAGGGGTATTGCACTCAGTCTGGACGCTCATAGTGCTGCCCAAAAGTTACCGTATCCCAAAGGGATAGCAGAATCTGCCTATAACTTATCCCGGTTTAACTCCGTCTATCTGGGCTGCAATGAAAAAGCATCGTACTATGCGAATCTTGCACTTGAACAGTTCCGAATCATTCAGGACAATGCCGGCGAAGCGAGGACACACCTTCTTCTGGCATCGCTTCATTTGCTCGGTAAGGACCATACAGCCTCTTTTGAGCATCTCAGGGCAGGTCTGGAAATTGCTCACCAGGAGAATTCACCGGATCTAGAAGCTGCTGCGTATGCGGAATATGGTACGTATTATAAGCAGCTTCATGAGTTGCATTCAGCTATCGAATATTATATGAAGGCACTCACCATCTGGAAAACAACACGTCATCTGGAAGGAGAAGCAGTCGTTACACAGAATTTAGGAGCTATTTATAATCTATTGGGCAATACCGCTGATTCGATGAAGTATTATACAATGACTTTAGAACTCCGAAAAACGTTGCATGATGAATTCGGGGTATCGTCTGCGCTTCATAATATAGCGAGCTTGTATATCAGGGGAGGAGATTATGAAAATGCGCTCAGTAATTTTCACCAAAGTCTAGACATTAAACAAAAAATCGGCTATCGACTCGGTGAAGCAGATACGTATAATAATATCGGGTCGATTTATGGTGAGATGAAAAATTATTCCATGGCTCGTAAGTATCATGAGTTGTCGTTGGATATCTACAAAGAACTCCACATTCATTCCAAAATAGCACTTGCCTTGAATAATATCTCCGTCGATGAAATGCGACTTGGAAATGTCGAAAAAGGACTGGAAATTGCCCTTGAGAGCTATACTATCAGCAAGGAAAATGGCAATATACAAGGAGTAATATCTTCCTGCCTAAATGTGGCCACTGTCTATAAAGCCCTGCACGATTACACCAATGCACTGCTCTATGCCGAAGAAGGACTCACACATTGCAGGTCAATTCACCGTAGCGGTCAGTATCCGAGCTTTTTTATTGAAATTGCTTCAATATTATACCACATAGGGAAGTATGACTCTGCCGAGGTGCATTTGCTTAATGCAATAGAATTGTGCCAGGAGTTTCATGCCAAACAACTCCTCGTTATGGCATATTATGCACTGTCGCAAGTCTATGAACAATTAGAGCAACCAACAAAATCGCTGTCATATCTTCGATTATATGTGGAGCTTCAATCAGAGTTGCAGGACGAAACTGCTCTTCACCGATCTCATTTGTTACTTAATAAAATTGAGCTTCAGCAAGTCAAGTCAGAAAATACATCGATTATTACGAAATTCGAACAAATAGAGCAGGAACAAAAGCTCTGTAAGCGTGAGCTGCAGCTTATAGGACTACATCTGGTAGAAAAGCAAGAATTTTTGAAGCAGGTAAACACCATTATTCAACAAAACTTACAACAGTATCCTGTATGCACGGCATGTAATCTTCATAAGTTGTTACCTGTAATTGAGGCCAAAATCGAAGGAAATAGTCAATGGCAGGTATTTACCGAAAAGTTCGATCGCTCACATGATGAATTTATAAAAAGACTCAGTAATACGTTTCCAGATTTGACTCAGACGGAGCTAAAAGTAGCGACACTTTTGCGTATAAATATGGAAAATAAAGATATTGCAAATTTATTGTGTAGTTCGGTACGTACGGTCGAATGGCATCGTCGCAACATCAGAAAAAAGATGCAGCTCAAGGCTCATGAAAGCTTATCAGTGATACTGAACGGATGGTAATACGACATCCCTACCTTTTACGTTCTTTCGCGATAATCTTCCGTACTTCATTGCTGCTGTCACTGCCAAGGGCTACGACGGCAAGGATCTGTGCTTTGAGATAATCAGATTTTCGGATACGTTTTTTGAGTTCGAGCAGCAGCGGGGGAGTCACACTCAGCTCTGTCACACCAAGTCCTATCAGCAATTCTGTCGCTGCCGCATGACCGGCCATTTCGCCACAGATTCCCACCGGAATATTGCGTGCTTTCGCCGCATCGATGGCTATTTTCATCAGCCGTAAGACTGCAGGATGAAACGGATCAAAAATATGAGCAACAAATTCATTCGTGCGGTCAGAAGCGAGGGTATATTGTGTCAAATCATTCGTTCCGATGCTGAAAAAATCGGCAATCCTCGCAAAGTCAACCGCCATAATCGCCGCCGCCGGCGTTTCAATCATAATTCCGACAGGCATTGTCTCATCAAATGGCGTATTCGATTTTCGTAATTGCCGCTTACATTTATTGATGAGTTCGAGCGATTGCTGTAGCTCTTCTGTCGTCGCAATCATGGGCAGCATCAAGCGTATATTTCGATGCTGTGAAGCGCGTAACACTGCTTTAATCTGAGACTTAAAGATATCTTTCCGGTGGAGCAAAAATCGAATCCCGCGGACACCGAGAGCAGGATTATCCTCGTGAGGGAGACCCTCGGCATACTTGTCGCTCCCGACGTCGAATGCTCTAATGGTAACGGGATGAGGATACATCCGCTCGGCGATTTGGCGATACCAATCATACTGTTCCTCTTCTGTCGGGAAATGCTGGCGCTGAATAATCAAATACTCTGAGCGCACAAGGCCAATGCCGTCAGCACCTGAATTACGCGCTGCCTCGACCTCCTCAAGCGAGTCAATATTCGCAAGCAGATGAATTGCGTGACCATCATGGGTTTCTGCTTTTGCGGTCGCCAATTTTCCGAGTCTTCGTCTGTTTTCCTCCTCGTCGAGCTTCCGCTTTTCATACTTAGCAAGCGTCTCCGGCTTGGGATTACAGATAATGAGTCCGGCATTCCCATCTATAATGAGTGTATCATCGGTATGAATTATCTGCGCCGCGTCGCGTACGCCGATGACGGCAGGAATGGAGAGTGAACGTGCCAGAATCGACGCATGTGAAGCTATACCACCGACTTCAGTAATAAATGCCAGTGCTCCCGCCTGATTAAACATCATCAAGTCTGTCGGAGTAATCGATGGAGAAACGACTATACTTTTTGCTGCCACAGAGTGTGTGATCGATCGATTACGAAGACCATCGAGCAAGCGATCTTTCACATGATCGAGCTCCACGGCACGCTCACGGAGAATAGGATCTTTGGCAAGCTTGAAGAATTGCTTCTGAGCATCAAATTCCTGCACTACCGCGATTTCGGCAGAATAATATCCCTGTTGAATTCTCCGCTTGATCGAGTCAGCAGCCGTCTGATCGGTGAGTATCAATAAATATGTCTCCAATATAGGAGCTACGTGAATTGCTTCTTTTTCGGCAATGTCAATAATATGCTTGAGCTCGGTAGCACTACTCTCCAATGCTGCATAAAATCGGGCAATTTCATTCGGAATTTCTTCCGGCTCGATATGCTCAACGGTGGAAACAAAAGCTTCGGCTCTCAGTACAACGGCCTTGCCGATGCATATTCCCTGAGATGCAGGAATGCCTTTCATTCGACGCTCAATGGTTTTGTGTGCAGGCATGGAGAGAATTTATATAAATAATAGTAATACAAAAAGTTAAGGAATTATCACAAAAGGAGAGTCATGAACCTTCTGCATCGAACGAACTCTGATAGAGTACATTCCTGGAGAGAGATGTGAGCTTGGCACTGCGATAGAATACCGCCCTTCGGCAAGAATACCTTCCTGGAGAGTCCGGATTTTTCGGCCGAGCATATCGATGAGTTCAATCGTGTAGGTGTCCATTTTTGTAATCGAAACTCCAAATCTACTGTCAGCTCCCGATGAGGTGGGATTTGGTGTAATTCCTGCATTTTCATGTGGTTGCTCGGATTCATCGACAGACACGACATTCATCACCTTTTCGCAGAGTATATCATCGGCTGAGTCAAGCACGACACGCGAAACGACAAAGGGTACAAAGAAGGTTTCTGTCTGCTCGTTACGTTGGTTGTTAATAAACCGGACGACTTTTTGTTCATTGTTTTTTCCAATAAACATGAGCGTAACCGGCATTTCAAATACGTCCGGTACATCCTGTCCGGACTGAGTTTGACGGAGTTTTACGACGACACGTTGCTCAATTGGACTATAATAATATTGGGACGTCGAAATCTCATAGATGGGATGACCCGCCGAGTAAATCCATTGATTAAAAAATGTACGGAAGGGTACCGGAGGATTCGGAACCAATTCTTCGAATGTTTTGACCATATCTTCGGTTTCAATCGATTGGAATCGGTATTTCGCAAAGTATTTCTGCATCGTCGGGAAATAGACGGAATCGCCGAGCATTTTACGCAGCATATGATAGACCCAGCCGGCTTTGCAATAAGAAGTAGCGTAATTAAAGACATTATTTATACTTATGCCATAAATCGGGGGTTGGGGCTGCTGCTGCATATAGCCGTTTTTCTTGTCTATCATCACTCGATGATACCATTCTTCACCACCCCAGGATTCATAGAATAATGCCTCGCCATAGGTAGCACCGCCTTCATTGAGCCAGATATCGTACCACGTGGCGCAGGTGACTTGATCGCCTGTCCACTGATGCATCAACTCGTGGGCCACGCCGATTTCGCTTGTACCGCGGAGCCATGAGCGATTAATGGTAGTCATCGTTTGGTGTTCCATCCCGCCGAAATTAAAAGGTTGTACCGCAGTATGTCCATATTTTACAAATGGATACTCACCGTATTTCGTAGAATAATACGCCATCATTGCGGGTACATTTTTCAGTGAATTCCGTGTATTATACGTACTGCCGTCGGTGATACTATCATTGCCGGCATCATTGGGCCAGGAGTAATTGATGATTTCGACGCTGTCGTTAGGATTCGATACACGCTTGTACCAGTCAGAATACTCCTTGAATTTAGATGCGCTTGCTACCATTAAATAGGTCGGAATAGGCGTGGTATCCTGCCAGATAAAATCACGGTACGAAGCGCCAAGGCCATCGTCTTTGGGAGCGCTGATGGTACGAAGACCATTAGAAGACACCGTAAATTGCAAGGCAGATTTGGAGTTGATATACGGCACGCGAACGGTAATGGAGGCCCGCGCTTTATCGTAAGGGGAGTCGTTACACGGCATCCAATAGCGTGCATCCTGTGGCTCACTCATCGTATAGACGAGTCGCTCATCGACAAAGACCGAATCCTCTGCCGGACGTGGTCCACGGCCGACAAACATGCCTTTGGGATAGAGGAATAACCCGCGATTATTGGTGCCGGTGTATGTGTAACAGATAGTGACTGTAGCTGTATCATTTGCCTGAAACGGTGCCGGTAAAAACACCGTAAAATTATTATCCGATGATGGTTGCGTAATGAGCTTGACCCGCTCGCCGCGTAGGAACACACTGTCGATAATCATCGTACCGGCATCAAACGAGAGAACAAACGTATTGGCAGAATCGATATGAACGAGGATTTCGTTAATACCGGAAAAACGTCTGCTCGCCGGGCCGACTCCGGTATCGGATAGTATAGAGCGCCAGTCCATAAAGAGCTTGTACGAAAGAACGTTGTAGTTCCGCCGGACTATGGCAGTTCCGGTAGGTTGATTCATCATCTTCAACGAAGGCGAAATGGCTCGACTGCACTGGAGTGACTTTTCGTCAACGGAATGATCTACATGAAGAATAGCCGGAATTGAACCACGATACTGCTGTGCGGACGTTGATTGTAGGAGAGCAATGCAGAAGAGCAAAATGAGTTTAATTTTCATAAAGGAGTATTAAATTTAACAACCATGATAGTTACTTGAAATGCAAAGAAAATGATTTACTTAAGTATTACTAATGACTTAAGTGAGTACCCGAAGTCTGTCGTCAATTTATAAAAGTACTTACCGTTAGAAAGCAAGCCTGCTGGAAGCGGCACATAATTCTCGCCAGCACTCATTGTACCTTTATAAAGAACTGCTTGAAATGTCCCTATGGCATCAAAAATTTCAAGGGTTACTTTTGATGAATTCTGTAATCGAAAACCAATACGCGTTGCTCCTACAGTTGGGGATGGAGTAACATCGTAGAGCTCGAAATTTGGATTGAGTGTCGTAATTTGTTCTGCTACACTAGTCGTTGCAGAAATAGGTACAAACGCCGAATAGACATTCATATTACCGTCATTATTTCGTGCATCGGCCCAAAAAGGAATTGCATAGCTTGCCGTTGAAAGAATTTCATTGTATTCTCCCACGCCGAATCCGCCATTAAGCAGCCCAACTGTTGTGAAATCGGACGGCTTTTGAGAAATAGCAAAATTCTTCTTGAAAGTCTTACCTCCGTCGAACGAAAAAGTCATATAATATTCGGTGTTATTGTTAGCGGCATCATTCCTGCGATCATACCAGGCTATACAGATAACGCCATTTGGATTGACCGTAATGCTTGGGTAAAACTGCTCCGACTGCTTACCTTTTTCATCATCGTTGACGATTACAGGCGTTGACCATGTCTCACCATTATCTGTGGAGGTGCTGAAGTATATGTCTAAGCCATTGTCCAGCTTGGCCGATACTCCATTGGCTGTCCACACCATGTAACAATTTCCTTTATATGGACTTGACGTAGATTTGTCGATTGCAAGATGTGGGCAGGGATAGAGTCGCGATGCTTGCACGCCAACAATAGAATCAGAAACCTGGCCATTGCTAAACCGCGGAATCTGAACATCGGATATCTTGACTTCTTTGGCCAGCGATTTTCCTCCATCGGTTGATATCGCATGATACAAAGCAGGAGCTAAAGCGTTGTTTATATCTCCAAAAAAAGTAAGATGCACGCCGCCCTGGATGTCCACATCGACACTGGTAAACTGATTGAGGGTATATTCGCTACCCTGTGGCCGAACAGTCGATTGTATGAATTCAGTTGCACCGGCTTCTTTTCTTCTCAGTCCTACTCTGCCGTCTGTAGCCGACGGATGAAAAATGCCGGCATACAGATTACCTTTGTACTGGGAATTTGTTTGATCGACGACCATCCATTGCTTGTCAAAGAATTCGGTCTGATTCGCCGACGTTACTAAAGTTTTTCCTATAATACCTTGTGCTTCACGTTTCCAGGTCACGCCACCGTCGGTTGAATAAGCCCAGGACATTTCTTCGTACAACGTATCAAACTTGAAATTTTCTATATATAGATTAATCCAGGAAATGTATAATTTCCCTGAGGCATCGAAGGCAAACATTGGATCGCCTCCGCCGATGGTGAGAGCAGTGGGTGATTTTGGTTTGGTCTGGAAGGTACTTTTATTCCACGTTTTTCCAAAATTCTTGGTGTAATAAATTGGACATAACAATCCTTCGAGTGGATTCTGGGTTGATCGAATAGGTGAGACCACCATATTTGAGCTGTCAGTAGGATTTATTGCGGCATGAAGTTCTGACTCCGCTGCTGCATCATCACTCACAACCTTTTCGTTGAAAGGCCCGGCAGGAAGGGCTTCTTTCTCAGCATGCATTGCATCCGATGGAGACGGATGCGATGAATTGTTCAATGCCTTGCGTATATCGTCTGAGGTTATATGAATTTTCTCTTGGATGAGGTCTTTGATGGTGTGTTGTACTTCCAGCGCTTTTGTAAGCTGATGAGGAGTAACGCGTACCGAGTTGTTGAGTGACCGGGTTATCCCGTCGTTCGTAGTTGATTGAGCAAACAAACTCGTGGCAAAGAGAGTTAGGGCCGACACGAAAACTGTGGGTAGTTGTATATTCATAGCATCAATGGAGTAAAAAAAATTATACAATTACTGTTCATGGAAATGAGACAATACAATTAACAGCGAATATATTGAATTTCACGGGATTGACGGTAGAAAACTTGTCAATTGCCGATTGTTACTGAAAAATGAAGAATAAAAGAGGGGAATCAAGCGGGATGTATTTGTGCGTGAGAAGCAGTGAAATTACTCAATCACACGTACGCTTACTTCGAGTACACCGTCGCGGAGCATGTCGAGTTCTTCTGCGGCGGCCTGTGATAAGTCTAGCACACGTTCCATTTTAAACGGACCGCGATCATTGACCCGCACTACCACGGTAGCGTTATTTTTGGGATTGGTAACGAGTAAGAAAGTACCGAAGGGAAGAGAGCGATGTGCGGCAGTGAAGCGGGATTGATCGAAAATTTCACCGCTCGAGGTCATCCGGCCATTGAATTCATTCCCATAATACGATGCAAGTCCACGGAATGAAGAGGGGATACTATCGGCAGAAAGAGCCGTCGGTGAGGAAAGCTTGTCATTATCACCGGAAGTGAGCTTTTCGTTGTCGGAGCGCGGTGTCGGGAGCGAAGATATCCGTTGTGGTTTTTGAGTGACGGTATAGCGTCCGATCTGCCCGGAAGCGAGCGTTGATGAAAATCTCATCGACGAAGTACATCCGATGAGCGAAAGCACGGCACAACTCACGAACAGGCAATATAGTTTCATAACAAGCACTCATAAATGCCGGTTAATTTGCTTCCGGCGCATATAATCGACGAGTTCTTTTACCTTCTGCGACTCACCCCGCTTGCAAATAACGAGCGCATTTTCAGAATCTACGACGATGAGGTCTTCGATACCTACCACACCAATAAATTTCTGTGAAGAACTAATCAGACAATTTGAAGTATCAAGGGCAATGACATCGCCTTCGATGACATTATTCTTGGCATCTTTCATCGACAACCGGTAGATTTCATCCCAAGTGCCGACATCGCTCCACCCGAAGGAACCTTCGACGACATATACATTCTGGGCTTTTTCCATCACACCGTAATCAATTGATACGGACCGCATTTGGCGGTACATATCCTGCAATGCCTGAGCATAGCTGTCTTTGCCAAGATTTTGCCGGATAAAGTCAAAGAGCGGAGCATGATCCGGCAGGCAGGATTCGATAGCAGCAAAGAAAGTGCCAAGTGTGCTTGAAAATATTCCGGTATTCCATAAAAAATCTCCTGCATCGCAGAATCGCTGGGCTGTTGCTACGTCCGGCTTCTCAGCAAAGGTATAGACTTTACGGATACCCTGCTCATACAAATTGCCTACTTTTTTAGGGTTATCGCTCTGCTGTACGTATCCGTAGCCGGTTTCCGGGCGCGTGGGCTTCACACCCAGAGCGACAATACCGTTTAACTCTGAAGCTGCGATTTGTGAGAGCTCGATATTTTGCTGGAATTCCCGAACATTATGAATCACATGGTCCGACGGCAGAGTCGTCACGACGGTATCATTGGGTAAGCGTTCGCTGAGTGTGTAGGCAGCAAGAGCAAGGCAAGGTGCAGTATTTCTACCGAAAGGTTCAAGGATTATATTTGCTGCAGGAATTGCCGGGAGCTGTTGTCGTATCATCTGCGAAAGTGATTGTGGTGCAACGATGTATATGTCATCATACGGAAAAAGCGGAGCAAGGCGTGCCACCGTATTCTGAATCATCGTTCCTTCGCCGATGAGGTGTATAAACTGTTTCGGATGACGTTCGGAGCTGCGAGGCCACAAGCGGGCTCCGAGTCCACCTGCCATAATAATTGCTATTGATTTCATAGAACTAGGTTAGTCAGTAGTTGAGTTTATTAAATACTATCCAGCTTACCGATAGGACGGCGACGGTGGATGCCGTTATGTACCGTGAGCAAGAGAGGGGATATGGAGAGGCGTAGAGCTATCAGGACATTTTCACGTAGATATTACCAATAATAGGGTCAGTAGAAGCATGTGTCAGAATACGTTCGATAGTTTTGGAAGACAGCACGGCATCAGCCGGTAAGAGCTTGAGCCCGGAATTGGTGTAGACGTCCCTAGCAAGTACCATACCGTCACGTAAATCCTGGAATTGTACCGGTCTGCTAGCTGAATGTGCAAGTGAACCGGACTGTCGGGAAATGTATTCAGCCAGTAAGAGCACGATACGATGATCGTAGAGACGTTTCGAATCCCGTTGAATAATAGCGAGAGTGTCTTGTGGAGATTTACGCGTGCGTTCTCTGATTTCTTCAAAATCAAGCGCCACGCGAAGTATTCTTGCCGATAAGGGGATTTGCCAGGATTGTTGGCGTTCCGGGAAGCCGGTACCATCGAAATTTTCATATAATCGATGGAGAATATCGCCGATATTGTCGAACCGTTTCACGGATGACAAGATCATTTTTGCAGAATGCGGCACCTGAGCCATGAGCTCGTGAGCCGGTTTACCATCGATGCTGATTGGCTGATACATGAGAGAATCGGGTAAAAACAGCTTGCCGACATAGCAGAGCTGCGAAGCGTATTCGAGTTCTTTGCGCTCATGATCGGTAATCTCAGCGAATTGGCTGGCAATCCATAAGGAGATTTTGGTAACTCTGGCAAGCATGGGAATTGTCTGGGCGAAGCGGGATTGCAAAAAACCAACCGTCAGATGCACCATTTCATCAAAATCACGCTCAATTTGCTCGGAAAGTGCTTTGAGTCTGCTTTGTTCGGTAAGGAGCTGATGGTGGAGCTGCACAATCCGAACAGCAGCACGGAGTTTTGTTGTAAGCTCATCAACTACAATAGGCTTGCTAAGATATTCATCGGCTCCGTTTTCGAGAATTTCGATGCGTTGGTCTTTGTTGGTACCGGTTGTAAAAATAATAACATACAAATCTTTAAAGCGTTCACTGGCCCTCACTCTTTTACAGAGGTCTAGTCCGCTCATGCCGGGTAACTGTAAGTCAGTAATAATAATAGCAGGTGAGTGTGCCTGAATTTGCATCCATGCTTCTGTACCCCCGGAGGCAGTATAAATCGGTGCCTCGGGAAATACCCGTGATATTATAGACTGAAGTGACGTTACGATCGAGATTTCATCAACCAATAAAAACGAGAGCATACTGTATCTCCATTGTAGGCATTATGTAAGGAACATATGACGAGTACTGATGTTGCGTTAAGAGTCCTTGGGGTGCTGGAATTTTACCAGAATGGACACCCGACGATTCGATACATCAAACGGATTTTCGGTTGATCGCAGCTTTCGGTCGGCATACCCTGCGACACTCACGATTTGGCCTTCCCAGAGTCCGCTTAATTCCAGCACTCTCCGTGCTGCATTTGCTCTGTCACCGGAGAGCTCCCAGTTGGAATAACCACGGCCGTTACCGAAAGGTCTGCTGTCGGTATGTCCTTCAATTTCAACGTAATTCGGGATTTTGCCAATCTCGGAAGCGAGTTTGTTGAGCACACCTAATGCCTCTTTCGTCAGCTTCGCGCTGCCGACTTCAAAAAAGACATTGTCCTTGGATTCTACCATTTCAATCCTCAGTCCTTCATTGGTTAGCTCTACTTTAAGTGAACTCAGTAAATTCTTTAAACTCGGCGTTCCTTCGGCGAGATTTTTCAATTGATTGGTCAGATTCTGCTCAAGCTGTGAGATTCGAGAGCTGTCTTGCTTGGATTCTACCATAATTTGCTTGGCTACGGAGTCAGGGACCTTGCTTTCGATGACAGTCACCGAAGCTGCATTGGCTTCGGTATAGTTATCGCGGCTGTTTTCACCCTTTGTACCGTCATAGCGAGCGCGAATCATTTTCAAATCGACAGGGAGCGCTTTGCCGGTCTTGAAGCTGAAGACACCCGGCTCTTTAAAGTACTGAGCCATTGATTTCTTGGACGATTGGCTCAGGCCAACAATCCACATCACAAGAAAGAACGCCATCATCGCTGTCACAAAGTCGGCATAGGCCACTTTCCATGCTCCGCCATGGTGACCGTGCGCGGCATGTTTCTTCTTTTTCTTGATGATAATCGGTTGTTCGGGATGCATGTCTGCCATACAATTACCTGTAATTGAAGTATGTTACCGAGTTGAGATTGAGAAATTGTCTGATTCTGACTAAAATTATTTTTTCTTGGTCGCTTCTTCGGCTTCTTTGAAGGTCGGGCGCTCTTCCGGAGCAATTGACCGACGGGCATATTCGACAGCAACGGCAGCCGGAGTACCTTTGGCAAATGCGAGCAAGGCAGCTTTGATGGAATTCATATACCGACCCTCGGCGTTTACGATGTGTTCCATGTTTTTAGCAAGAGGTCCTACCAAGCCATAACTCATCAAAATACCGAAGAATGTTCCCACGAGAGCAGCAGCCACGCTATGACCAATAATTTCAGGTGGTTGGTCGATAATACCCATCGTTATAATCACACCAAGAACGGCAGCCACGATACCTAGACCGGGAAAAGCATCTCCCACTGTATTGAGTGCCGTCGGCGCTTGGAGTTCTGCTGTATGAAGTGTCTCAATATCAATATCCATAAGTTCTTCCAAGTCATGAGCCGGAATTCCACCGCTGAGTACTATTTTCAGCGTATCGCACATGAAATCTACGGCATGATGGTTTTTTAAAAAGGAGGGGTATTTGGAGAAGATCGAACTCGCTTCAGGATTCTCAATATGCGGCTCTAAAGCGATAAGCCCTTCTCTTTTAGCGAATTGAAAAATTTCGTATAATAACTGTAGTAGTTCAAGGTAGGAATTTTTATTTATCGGTGACCCTTTGAGTGTACCGAGTACTCCTTTGATCACACCCATTGTCAGTGACAGAGGGTTCGCAATGAGCATCGAGCCAATCGCAGCGCCGCCGATAATAATAAACTCATTGATTTGCACAAGAATCATCATATCACCGTGGTGCATCGTATAGCCGACAACGATACTGCCGAAGACGACCACAATTCCGATAATAACAAACATACGGTTACCTTTTGACTAGAAGAATTGAATAATATTCAAAATTACTACTTATTTGCTCAGATTCCGCAATCGTTCTTTTACGGACGTACGATCGGGGGATTTTTTCAGAGCATTGGTATAGGCCTCCATCGCCTTGGAGTCGATGCCAAGCTTAGAATAGGTGTCACCAAGATGCTCATAAATAGTCGCGCTTGGTTCACCGGTTCTGACGGCTTTTTCGAGAAATTCCCTTGCTTGTTCGTAATTACCGAGCTGATAGTGAACCCAGGCATAGGTATCTAAAAACGAAGCATTATACGGCTGTGCCTGGATTGCTTTTTCTGCCATGGATAATGCCAGGGGTAATTTAGCTTTTCGTACCGACAGTGAATATGCATAATTGTTATTTACTAAAGGACTTGTTTCATTAATTCTCAACGCTTTTTCATAGGCATGGTCCGAGCTGTCGGACAATTGCTGCCGGTCATAAACTATTCCCAATTGAGTCCAGGCATCAAAATTCAGAGAATCCAGCGACACGGCAGTATGCAGCCGAGCTATGGCTTCCGGATAACGATTGACAGTAGCGTACGCAATGCCGAGATATAGATGAATTGCCGTTTCCGCCGGAAAGCGAGCAGCTGCTATCTGTAAGACATCTATCGCGCGCTGAAAGTTCTGCCGCTGCACATAAAAGCTGCCAAGGCGCAGCGACAGCTCGGGCGTTGAGTCCGAATATCGGTCGGCTGCTTGAAAAAACGTAGCAGCCAGAAGCGAATCACCGGTTCTGTAGGCGAGCATACCATGCATGTATTGAAACTGCGACGATGAGTTTTGCTGCTCGGAAATTCGCAGCAGATGATCGTGCAGGGAAGCAAGATGAGAAAGTGTCGAGTCCTCTTGGTCCAGCAATTCTTCCGCTAATGACATACATAGTTCGTGATATGAGTCCTGATCATCGGTCACTTCTAGTTTCTGTAAGAGGGTCAATGCCGGCTCAAATGTTTTTCTTCGCAGATAAGCTTGGACTAGGATATTGGAAACTCTGCTGTCGGAGGTAACGCTGTAGAGGCGTTCGAGCGTCGTGACATACATGTCGTAATTTCTAGCATTTCGGTATGCTTGCGCTAAAAACCACATCGTGGCTTCATCTTCTTCGACATTCAGAATTTGTCGATAGAGTTCGATCGAACGTTCGGGATCTTTATAATGCGTCAATTGCGCGAGCCCAAATTTATGTTCTGTATTCCATGGTTCAAGCTCGACAAGTCGTTCGTAGAGGGCGATTTCTTCCTCGGACTCGTCCATTTTCTCAAGTACTTCTGCCAGCAGCAGGATAGTAGGTACGGACGATGAGTCTTTCCGATAAGCAGCTCTGGCATATTCGAGCGCAAGTTCATTTTTATTCAATCGAGCATAGCTTTTACCGATTGCATAGAGAATTACCTCGGAAGAATCATAGCGCAAGGCGAGCTGATACTCCAGAATAGCTTCGGCGTACAGTTCCTGCATTTGGAGGACGGAGCCGCGGATCATGAAGTCTTTCGCCCGCTTGAAGGCGAGTGAGGAGTCCGGCTGAAAAGAAAACTGACGGGGAGTGATGACGCGTCGGGTGATGGAAGGTGTAGTGGTACATGCTTCGAACCCACTGCCGATCAGCATAATACACAGAAATTGGAGTAATCGTATATAGGTTGAAGAGATTTGCATTGTGTGTCTGATTCGGAGATAGCATTCCATCGATAATTTTACCGAAAATTACCATTTCACGGTGAGATTACAAAAATAAAAAACCCCATGTTTCCATGGGGTTTTTTATTTGACACTTTTTTGGGGTACCGATTAGCCGTGAAGCTCTTTCATCATAGCTTTGTAGCCTTTTTTGTCGAGGGTTCTCAAAGCATTTGCCGTAGCTTTAACGGTAATCCATTTTTGCTCTTCGACGACCCAGATACGTTTTTTCTGAAGGTTCGGCAACCAGCGGCGGCGTGTGCGGTTGTTAGCATGTGAAACATTATTTCCATATTGAACCGTTGTGCCTGTTAATTCACATTTTTTCGACATTGTATGTCCCTTTTGTATTGAAATTTCGAGTATTAATTGATATATAGCCGCAAAAATACGCCACTTGCGCCAATTTTCCAAACATTAATTATTCAGCCACGGCTACGGTGGCTACATTTACCTGCCGTGCTCCGAGCTCAAGTAGAGCGGTAGCACAGGAATTAAGCGTCGAGCCGGTCGTCAGAACATCATCGACAAGCAGTACTTTTTTATCGAAAACTGCTGCGCTGTTTTCACCCGGAGCAAAGACACCCGACACATTGTTTTTTCGTTCAGCGGCATTCATTTGTGTCTGTGTGCGGGTATATTTTATACGTTGAATGACCGATACGGCGACCGGTACATGCAGAGAGTGGGCAATTCCTGCACTAATTTCATCGGCCTGATTATATCCGCGCTCTCGCTTGCGGGCATGATGAATCGGGATCGGGATGATGACCTCAAAATCAAGATATCCGAAGTGCTTCATCGTCGCGCCGAGTTCGTACCCGAGCTCGTATCCGATGCGAGCCATCCCTCGATATTTCAATGAGTAAATTAAATTCAACATATCCGATGAGTGCGGCACAGCCATTAGGGAAAAGAAGTGAGATATCGACAGATCGTCCTGACTGCAATGCCGGAGCAGTCTCTGCATCAGCTCATCTTCCCGCGGAGGTGCTTTGAGTGTACTGCTGCAGGTGGCACACAGAAAATCGAGTCTTGAGCGCACCGAAATCGTTGCCATCGAGCAGCCGCATGCCTCACAATGGCGTGGGGCTACCATATCCCGAAAAGAATCTATCAACCCGTGCAGCTGTGTCATCGAAGCTCGAATGCAAATTTGAGCTTTTCGGCTATTTCCGGAGGCAGATTGGGGATAGATCTACGCGGAATGAGCATGCCGGCTGTGTTCTTGATATCTGCAAAAATGCGTTGCTGTACACTGGTTTTGGTGAGATAATCCGATCCGCTCGACCCTCCGGTACCGATACGCGCGCCAATCATCCGCGACGTCATCATCGAATGCCGATAGCGCCACATGGTAAAATTCTCGTCCATTTCTATAATTGCATCAAGCAGGCGGAAGGGAAGCTGCAGCAGAGGATAATCGCGGTACAGAGAGATAAAAATTGCGGCAAGTGTCGCGCGGTGTGAGAGTCGGCGGTCGGTGAGCTGATCGTATTTGGACTTGTCGAAGAGAGCGTCAAAACCCTGCTCCATCATGTCAATTCGACCTAAACTCATTGCTAATTCATCACTTGGGATGTGTGGGTTGTTCTTAAGATCCTGTCTGTCCTTTTCAAATGTCGTATGAAGTACATTCTGATAATCTTTCCAGAATGACCAATTGCCGGTCTCCTGAAAGGGCATTTTCTCGAGCCATTGTTCGATGAGGGAAAACAAACTCGGTGCATCCATTGCCTGCTGAAGCTTTGCTGCGTCTTTAGTGTCTAAATTCTTGATATAAGTAGGGTTCACACGCTGCGAATTCTGCAGGCCGAGCTTCGTTTCGAGTACGCGGAACTGGGACGATTGGAAGCCGCTTGCCGGATGGAGGAAGTCTCTGAAATCCATGAAATCGAGCGAAGTCATTGTTTCCAATACCGTGAACTGCTGGATAAGTAATTCAAAAATACGGTTGACTCGATGCAGTCGCTGAACGGCGGTAGCGATATCCTGCTCCTGTACATACTCGCCCGAAAATATCTCCGCTATGGAGTCGATTTCTACAAGTATTTGCTTGAACCATAATTCATACGCCTGATGGATGATGATAAACAGCATTTCATCATGCGCTTTGGCTCCGTTGAGTTCACTTTGGAGAGTCTGAGCATTGAGAATAGTATCAAGCTGCAGATAGTCTCTATAATAGACAGGTTGGGATGACATAGCGGGTTCTTTCTCGAATAGTACATAAAATTTCTACAAAATTACGAAAAGTATCCGTGCCCGTCTATGGTTGGTAGGTACGCTTCCCGGCACACCGTTTTTTTAGAATTTAATCCCATACCAGACGATATTCGGATACACCTTCACGGCCGGAGCAGGAAAGTGATAATAATCGAGTGTACGGGCGAGTGTCTTCCAAAAAGCGCCTTCAATCGGCAATGCAGACAGATGCCAGTCGATACTCAGATAAAGTTCATGCGTACCGCCGCCATACCCGTCGAGATGCTTAACGCTATGTCCGATAGCCAGGTGAAGCCATGGCGGAAAACGCCGAGCAAGAGCTCTAGGAAGGAAAACGGACGGTGAAATCGAAAGCCAGTGATAGGTGCTCTCATAATCATCAATAATCGAAGAATGTGCGCCATGTTGGAAAGATTCGGATGGGAAGTAGCTGATTTTAACAGCAAATTGACGGAGAAATTCAGAGCGCTGCCGTAAGAGGGGAAAAGCTGCTCCCAGAATATTAGCTCCCATATCGGCACAGCTAAATCCTAAATATCCGCCACCCTGATCCTTCGAAAAGCCGTCGCGTATCTCCACAAATGTCTGATGCGCAAGCCCAAGACCGGCTGAGTACCAGAGTGCAGAGATAGTGTCAAGACCACACCATTCCAGAGCTTGAGAATACTCTCCTGCGACTACATAGGGAAAGAAAAAATGGCCGATTTTGTCGGCGCCGAGAGCATATTTCCAGTCACGGTCAAAATTAAAGGAAAAGGCAGATTGTTCTCCCTTCCACCAAATACTCCCTTGAAGCACAAATCCATACGTGATCGCTGCAGCTGTTGCCGTGCCGACAATGGCAAGTCTTCCCGCATCAACAGAAGATACTTCATGCAAGGTGTCCGGCCGGGGGGGGGAGACGGAGTCCGGACTCTGTGCTTGGAGTCGGGTCAGGAACACACCCAGGAATGCCATTCCGCTCAGTACTCTACGCATCAAACTCGTAGGACTCATAGTAACAGTATTATGATAGTAGAAGTTAAATTGACGGTGCAATGCGATTGCATTTCTACGAATCTACAAAAGATTCCTGTGGCAGAGAGTAGAAATTACAGGCATCGTCTCGGAAGTGGCAACTATTCCGAAGGCGATTGGCAAAAAAACTGTAATTTTGCAGTAACCATTTTCAGTAACAATATATCTTGAGGAGTCAGCCACGGACGAGCTCCGCGGGTCTTACTATCAACTATTATTGTTCTACTATAACGAAGGTTTGCAATATGACAACGCAACATCAATCTCGCCGGAATTTCCTCAAAGCCACCGGACAATTAACGGTACTTGGCGGGGTGATTACCCTTGGAAGCTGTCTTGGCGGATGCTCGGACTCTGTCTCTACCGTACCCCTAACCGGTAATAAAGTAACGCTTTCTCTTGCGACTGAAACGAGTCTGCAAAGTGTCGGTGGGTTTATCCGCAGAGCTTTTTCGGGGAATAACAACAATCTACCGGTAATCGTCGTACATACGGAGGATAAAAAATTTAAGACGATGTCCACGTTATGCCTCCATGAAAGTGGTAGTGTCATGGCTCCTGTATCGAACAAAGCTACCTGTAATCTTCATCAAGCGCAGTATAGCATCGCAGATGGAAATTTTGCACAAAATATAGGTGGTCAATCTGCTCCGACTCTGCAGACATTTGTGACAGAATTCAATGAATCTACAGGAATTATTACGATTAATTTCTAACTGTCATCCAGTTATCAAGAGTGGCGGGCAAAAGGGAAATGACACTGCGAAGCATACCTAACAACACGAAATTCTCTCATATTATTCAATTTATAATGGTGTTCTGATGGCTTTTGATGTATCAATGATTCGGCGTGTATATGCCGAATATCCTGCGAAAGTGGCTGCCGCACGTGCAGTGCTTTCCCGCCCGCTTACCCTCGCTGAAAAAATTCTCTACACTCACCTTGATGGTCCCGCTGATACATTCCAACGCGGTAAATCGTATGTCGATTTCCGTCCCGATCGTGTAGCCATGCAGGATGCAACGGCGCAAATGGCCCTTTTGCAATTCATGAGTGCCGGCATTCCGAAAGTAGCTGTACCATCGACCGTCCATTGCGACCACTTGATACGTGCCGAGTCGGGAGCGAAGTCCGATATGGAGCGTTCCCTTGTCGAAAATGACGAAGTCTTTGCCTTTCTTGCATCGGTCTCGAAAAAATACGGTATTGGTTTCTGGAAGCCCGGAGCCGGTATTATCCATCAGGTCGTTTTAGAAAATTACGCATTCCCCGGTGGTATGATGATTGGTACCGATTCTCACACGCCGAATGCCGGCGGTCTCGGTATGGTCGCCATCGGCGTCGGCGGTGCCGATGCAGTCGATGTGATGTCGGGTATGGCATGGGAGCTCCAATTCCCGAAGCTCATTGGTGTAAAGCTTACCGGTAAGCTCTCGGGCTGGGCATCTGCCAAAGATGTGATTTTGAAGCTCGCAGGAATCCTGACGGTCAAGGGCGGAACCGGCGCAATAGTCGAATACTTCGGTGACGGATGCGCGACCTTGTCGGCGACCGGTAAGGGAACAATATGCAACATGGGTGCCGAAATCGGCGCTACAACGTCTGTTTTCCCATTTGACGACTCTATCGTGCGGTATCTCGAGTCCACTGATCGTGCTGAAATTGCAGCACTTGCATCCGAAGTAGCCGAATATCTCCGTGCAGACGACGATGTAGTGGCTCACCCGGAAAAATACTATGACAGTGTCATTGAAATCGATCTATCCGCACTTGAGCCCCATATTAATGGTCCGTTTACCCCCGATAGAGCATTGCCGATTTCCGAATTTGTCAAGGCAGTTACCGAAAACAATTGGCCAAGTGAACTGCGCGTCGCATTGATTGGCTCGTGTACGAATTCCAGCTATGAAGACATGAGCAGAGTCGCTGAAATTGCTGAATTTGCAAGCAGTCATTCGCTCAAAACGAAGTCGGAATTTACAATTACTCCCGGTAGTGAACAGGTCCGCGCGACCATTGAACGGGACGGAATTCTCGCCAAAATGGAAGCTGTCGGCGGCATGGTGCTTGCCAATGCCTGCGGTCCGTGTATTGGCCAATGGAAACGCCATGATGTTAAAAAAGGCGACAAAAACTCCATCATTACCTCCTTTAATCGGAATTTTACGGGACGGAACGACGGTATCGCCGAAACTCATGCCTTTGTGGCATCACCGGAAACCGTGATTGGATTCGCACTTGCGGGCGATTTGACGGTGAATTTCACGAAAGAACCGATAAATGGCGTGCTCCTTACTCCTCCGAAAGGTGAAGAGCTGCCCGCCAAAGGATTTGTGCCGGACTCCGACGGATTCGTACTACCGGCTGCCGATGGCAGAGATCTTGAAGTGCATATTAAAGAAGGTTCAGAGCGCCTCGAACGCCTCCATCCGTTCCTTCCGAATTCACAACAACAGTTTGTCGATATGCCTCTACTTATCAAAGCTAAGGGTAAATGCACGACCGATCATATTTCAGCAGCCGGCCCATGGCTTCGTTTCCGTGGTCACTTGACCAATATTTCCAATAATATGCTTATTGGTGCAATTAATTATGTCAATGACAAAGCAAATCACGTCAAAAACGCGCTCACAGGAGAATATGCAGAAGTACCTGTCGTGGCTCGCGCTTATCAGGCAGCCGGACTCGGATGGGTCGTCGTCGGAGATGAAAATTATGGCGAAGGGTCAAGCCGCGAACATGCCGCTATGGAGCCGCGTCATCTTGGCGGCAAAGCAGTCATCGTCAAGTCGTTTGCCCGCATCCATGAGACCAATCTAAAAAAACAAGGTATGCTACCGCTCACGTTTGTGAATCCGAGTGACTACGATCTCTTTCGAGAAGGCGATCGTATCTCTATTAATGTTCAGGATTTAGCGCCTGGAAAAGAGCTAACGGCCACTGTCTGGCACGAAGACGGGACAATGGTTAATATTCCTCTCAAACATACCTTCAACGAAAATCAAATTGGTTGGTTCGCAGCCGGAAGCGCCTTGAATTTGATAGCTGCTAATAGTAGTACTCCTACACCATCGCACGACTGAGCCGGCCGGATGGTCAACGTGCAGAATTGGTGAGTTCCCTACGAGAAAAGTCCGGATAGTGTATCCGGACTTTTTTCTTTCGTGAAGCAGCCATCTCATCGGTCGCGAGTACAGGTGCATATTGATACACTTCATTCTTCCGTAATTGAATGATTATTCTTATACTTGCTGGCATAGTGATTCTACTTGTGGCTACCGTTGGATATCTTGTTCAGCAGTCGAAGCTGCGTTCACTGCTTGAGCTCGAACGAACTAAGCTGACAGAGTCACAGGCAGAAATGCAGATACTCAGAAGGGTCAATACTCTGCTGACAGACGAGACGAATCATTACAAAAACCTCGTCGAATCTGCCAATGAACTCATTTTCAGGAGTGATTTGGATGGATTTTTTACGTATTCGAATACCATTGCACTCAAAACGTGGGATTTAGAAGAAAATGAACTTCTCGGGAAGCGGTATCTGGACTATGTACGGGAGGATTATCGGCGAAAAACAGAGAAGTTCTTTTTTAGACAATTTTTATCCGGTGAACAGACGACGTATTTCGAATATCCTGTCATCACCCGACACGGCAAGGAAATCTGGCTTGGGCAAAACACCCAACTCTTGGTTGACAACGGCAAGACGATAGGATTCCAGGCAGTGGCTCGGGAAATTACCGAAATGAAAGAAATACAGAAGCAGCTCATCGAGAGCAAGGAAATGTATCAATCTTTTTTTTCGGTGCTTCAGGAAGGAGTCGTGGTGCATGATGCCGATGGCGTCCTCATATCGGCGAATTCCAGTGCCGAGAAAATATTAGGACTTACTCTCGAACAGATGCGACAGCTGCCTACTCTGGATGCTGCATGGAGGACGATTGAGCAAGACGGAACCGCATTACCGGTCGAGAAGCATCCGGCGCTGATGACGCTCACGACCGGTGAGCCGCAGTCGGATGTGATCATGGGTGTCTATAAGGCCGACAACAGTCTCATATGGATATCAGTCAATTCCCAACCTCTCTTCCAAAACGGCAGCCCGACACCGACCGGCGTCGTTGTTTCATTTATTGATATTACCAATCGCAAGCTGGCGCAGCAGGAATTGCAGCATGCCAAAGCTAATATCGATGCCTGGCTTGATAATACCAACGATGCCGTATGGTCAGTCGATCGCAATTTTTCATTGCTGATGTTCAACCGGTACTATAGCATTACCTGTCAGCTGACAGGAGGCTTTCAGCCGAAGATCAAAGAATCTGCCTTTCGGGGAATGTCTGAAGATATTATGCTGTATGCTAAGGAGTTGTATTCACGGGCATTGCAGGGTGAGCATTTCTCGGTCGAGCAAGGATTGGAAATCGGGGGCAGTTTTCAATATTTTGAAATTGCGTTTAATCCAATTCATGCCGGAGATACGATTGTTGGTGTAGCTGCGTTGGGTAAAAACATCACCGCCCGAAAATACTCCGAACAGCAGCTCAGGGATACCCTGCATCTTCAACAAGCGATTGTTAATGGCGCCGAGTATATGATCATTGCTACCGATACGGAAGGTATCATTACTATTTTTAATCCGGCCGCGGAAAGAGCGCTCGGCTATTCAGCCGAAGAACTCATCGGTCAAAAAGCACCTGATGTATTTCATATCGCCGAAGAAGTCATCCGTCGGGCCGATTTGCTCCGGGAAGAACTCGGTGTAGATGTGCCGATAGGATTCGAGACATTCGTCGCGAAAGCAAAGCTTGGCACTCCGGATGAAAACGAATGGACCTATGTTCATCGCTCGGGAAGAACGTTTCCGGTGCTGCTGTCGGTAACGGCGACGAGAAATTCAGAAGGGGAAATCAACGGGTATTTGGGAATTGCCAAAGATATTTCCGAACAAAAAAAATCTCGCGAGGAAGTCGATCGACGTGATCGATTACTGGAAGGAATTTCACAATCGTTGCAATATTTAATTACTGCCGACAATCTGGAAGTACGCATACAAGAGATTATTTCAATCATCGGTTCAACGTCACAGGCAGATGGTGTCTTTCTGTACCGTTTCAGTGAAATCGATGCTCATCATCGATCGTCCGAACTGACCTATAAATGGACAAGTACCGACTCCATGACACGCTACCCGCTGATCGAACTCAATGGCACCGGTGGAGTTGCGCTCTATAAAGACCTTTCGGCCGGCAATAGTATCAATGTGTTCGACGAGGAATTCGAGCATCGTGGGTTGAGTGAATTCTCCACGGCCGGTGTCTGCTCCTTGATGACGGTACCGATTATTCTCCATGACACACTGTGGGGCGCGATTATGCCGTTTGATATTCACCAGCGACGCATTTGGGCAGAATGGGAAAAATCCATTTTATCGAGTGTGGCAGCGAGTATCGCCGGTGCAATTGAACGCTGGGAGAATCAGCAGAAGCTGCATAAATTTGCCGAAGATATTATACAGGCAAAGCTGTATCTTGAAGAGCAAGCATATAACCTTGAGCGACAAAACGAAGAGCTGCTCATTGCCCGAGAAGCAGCCGATGAAGCAAATCGTGCAAAATCAGCGTTTTTGTCGAATATGAGTCATGAGCTGCGAACGCCATTGAACTCAATTCTCGGATTTACCCAAATTCTTCAAAAGGATAAATCCCTGAGCGAACAAAGCAAAAACTATATCGGAATGATGTATCGCAGTGGTAATCATTTGCTGGAAATGATTAATGATGTGCTTGATATTTCAAAAATTGAATCCGGATATATGGAAATTGTATCCGAGACGTTTGATATGCAGGACCTGCTGAGCGATGTACGGGGAATGTTCACCCTGCGCTGTAAAGACAAGGGGCTCTACCTCACGATCGAGCATATCGGATTCGACTCGACGATGATTAGTTCAGACAGGAAACGCCTCAAACAAGTTCTGATTAATTTTATCAGTAATGCAGTGAAATTTACACCATCGGGCGGTGTGGAAGTCCGTGTGCAGAAGCTCCACGACATCAGCATCAATACTGAGCACTCGACTGCCCTCGTTCGATTCTCAATCCGTGATACCGGTCGGGGAATACCCGATGATCAGCTGGCCACCGTATTCCAACCGTTCAAGCAGGTTTCCGGTATGTACAGTGATGGTACCGGTTTAGGACTGTCGATATCATCGAGAATTGTGGAAATGTTCGGCGGTAAGATACAGGTTGAAAGCACTATCGACATCGGGACGCGGTTTTGGTTCGACCTGCCGCTCACCTTCGTTCACACTCAATCTGAGAGTATCGCAGCCGAAGAAGTGAATTATATTGGAATTAAAGGAGATAGAACGCCGAGCGTGCTGATTGTCGATGATATTGCCACGAATAGGGAAGTGGCCCGAGCATTCTTAGAACCTCTCGGATTTCTTTGTGCTGAGGCAAGCAATGGTACGCTATGCCTCCAACTTCTCCCTAAATTCAGGCCGGATATCATTCTCATGGACGTCCTGATGCCCGAGATGAATGGTGACGAAGCCACAAAAATGATCCGGATGAATGAGGATTTCAAAGAAATTCCTATTATTGCAGTGACGGCAAGCGGCTTCGACGGAAAGCGGGAAGAGCTCATGAGGATAGGATTTAATGATTATTTACGTAAGCCTTTTTTAGAAAAAGAGTTAATTGAAATCATAGAGAAACATCTTGCTCTCGAATTCAGCACCGAAGTACGCCGCGCCGATACCGCAGACATGGCAGATGCCGATGCACTGACAACGCAGGAAATTGTCACGATGATACGCGACCTTCCGGATAATGACGGTGCAACGCTCCTGGAAGCGATTGAGTTTCAGGATTTTGACACCATCGGCGACATTGCCGTCCGGCTGGAACACGATAATCGATATCAGACACTCGCTGCCGTACTTTCAAAAGCAGTGAAGTTTTCGGATTATAAACTTCTGGTTTCGATCGAACAGTACACATCATCCTTGAGCTAAGATACTTTGTTCTACTTATACTAATCATGGACTATGGATCCGAAAAAAAGCCTCATTCTCGTCATAGATGATATAGAGCAAAATGTAGCGTTAGTATCACAGATATTACGGTCTAACGATTATCAGGTCATTGCTGCCTTCAGCGGTGAAGGCGCGTTAAGGATTCTGGAAAAACGCATTCCCGATCTGATATTAGTCGATGTGATGATGCCGGATATGGATGGATTTGAAGTATGCAGCAGGATAAAGCAGAACGACAGTCTGAAATCGATACCTGTTATTTTTCTCAGCGCCCTCTCTGATGTCGAGGTGAAAGTACGAGGTCTGGAAGTAGGCGGAGTGGATTATATTACCAAACCGTTTCAAGCGTTAGAGGTGCTGGCGAGAGTAGGTAACCATTTAAAAATAAGCAAATTAGAGAAAGAACGCAAACAACATATCGAGAATCTGATTGCCCTCAATGACGAAAAAGACAAACTCATGCAAATCGTATCACACGACTTACGATCACCACTCGGCGGAATATATGGTCTGGCCGATATCTTACGAACAGGTGCTGAAGCCACCGATGTAGCTCTGGTACGTGAGTTCGCTGCCATCATCGCAAGCACATCCAACCAACTGCTTCGACTTGTCAATGACCTGCTAGATTTGGCAAAAATAGAGTCAGGTAATATGCAGCTTGATATTCAGGAGTTTAACCTCGCTCATACGATTTACGGCTGCATGCAACTCTTGAAAAATGTAGCACAAAGCAAGGGAGTGGAGCTGCTGACCCATATTGATGATGAGACAGTGCTGCTGTGGGCAGACGAACCTAAAATCATTCAAATCATTAATAATCTTCTTTCCAATGCCGTCAAATTTACGCCGCAGGGAGGGTCGGTGACTGTCGATGTTTTATGTAATGAAAATGGATGGTCGATGGGTTCGGAGCGCACCGTCAAAATTGTAGTGAGGGACACCGGAATTGGCATAGCTGCAGAGGATATTCCGAAAGTATTTGATAAGTTTGGCAAGCATCAGCGGGCAGGCACCGCAGGCGAGCAGGGCACCGGTCTTGGGATGCCGATTGTCAAGCGATTCGTCGAGCTGCACAACGGTTGTATCACCGTAGAGAGTAGAGTCGGTCAGGGAACGACGATGAGTGTGTTTCTGCCAGCGCGCATTGAGTAATTGAGGCAGCGTTGTCTTTAATTTTTCTGCAATAGGAGTGAGGTCTAATCACCATCAACGACTACTCGCCTTGACTATGCCCACCGGAGATTTTGTTTGAAGAGATGATCGGTTCGCAGGCGCATACACTTCTGTTCAGCCGGTAGGATTGGGTGTGGTTTTTGTCATTTTCCTTGTATGCCTCGCGCCAAAACGATACTTTTGCAGTAAAATTATCTGCAAAACTACTATGCAACATTTCCCTCAGAAAAGGCATCGAAGCGACTTCATCATTCTGGCTATTGGTATTCTTTCCATAGTAGTTTACTTCTGGATGAAGCCTTACTGGCCGACTCCGAGCTTTGTCTCTATTCCTCCTGACCGCACGAATGACCAAATTCTTGACAGCTTGATGCACCGGTCAGGAATTAGTAAAGATACGGCTACGATTACCACCCGTCCTAATTTCAACGCAGTACTCTCATCGGGAATTGCCGATTCGGTCGGCACATTCCGAGCAAAGCAATATTTTGAAACCTATCATTTGCCTTGTATTACGAAGATATACTATGTACAAAAGAAAGTACAGGAAGAAGTCAATTTCAGAATTACCACCGGGCAGAATATTACCAAGAAAAATCGTTCGGCGCAGAGTCAGCATTTTCTCAAAGTAGAGCTGACACCGGAAGGGGATATTGAAGCATTGGAGAAACAAGTCATCGTTGAAACCGACTCGCTTCTCACAGATACGTCACGGCTGCTTCAGTATTTGATGACCTGTCTTCCACCGGCCTATCAGAGTGAACTCTCGGTGTGGAAGCCGGAGTCAGCAGAGCGGGGATATTCATTTGTAACAACGAAGAAATTATTCCCGTATCATCTTGAGAATATACACCTTACGGCTCTTGTACCTAGCTCGCAGGAACCTCGCCGTATGCTCATCGGCTGGGAAAAAGAATACGTTCCCCGCCGAGAATCGACCACGTCCGGCGAGCAGTTTTCATCTTTTAGAGGTGGTGTCGCTGTAATTGTCGTACTGGTACTGATAGGTTTTATCGGAGTATTTATTGCTCAGTTAAGAAAAAGGGCTGTCAGTATTGCATTTACATTACTGGCAAGTATTGCGGTGACTCTGTATTTTGTATCGGTATCGCTGTCGTTTTCGGCAGGGCTGAGTATTACGGCGTTGATCTTAATCTCGGTTTCGACATTTATTTTTGTTGGTTTTTTGTTAGGTGGGATGCCACTTGGCGGGATACTGTCGCTTGCCTTAGAGCAGTTCCCGCATAAATTCTATTCTGTTCGCAGAATTGTCGATAGCCCATGGAAGTCATATTTCACCGGTCGAAGTATTGTATTGAGTATGTCAATAACAATGGCCGGGGCTTGTATATTTCCGTTATCGTATTGGATGTTTAGTGCGATCGGCTATGACAAGCCGATGCAAACAATGATTTTTAACGGAGCCTTTTTCTCACTGTTGCAGAATCCGTTTATATTAATTTCAGCCGGATTGCTGTTCGTACCCTTAATCAGCTTTGCAATCGGACTAATGCCGATTGCAGTTAGTTACCGTTTTTTTACCACGCGTCGATGGCGGTGGTGGGGAGCTATCGTCGGAAGTGTATTGAGCTTTGCATTACTGGCAGGCGTACAGGGTGATCCCACGTTCCCGGTTCTGCTGCAGGGCTGCCTTCTTGGCCTATCCTACCTGATCCTCTTTTATTATACCGATGTTCTCGGCCTCTCGGTGATGGCGCTCGTAAGTGGAATTCTCTTTTTCCTCCCACTTTCGAGTGATTATACGCTCATTCAGATCTTGTATTATGGCATCATCGGCGTTCTGCTGCTAATCGGGATGATTGGTTTTCTCCAATCGCCGGAAAAAGTACACGAGCAGGACTATAAGCCCGAGTATTTATATAAAATTGAAGAAGAAAAGCGCCTTCGCGATGAGCTCACGGCCGCTCAGGTGGTGCAGCGCAAGTTATTACCATCGAAAATGCCAACCTATCCATTACTCGATGTAGCGGCGACATGCATCCCAGCCTTTGAAGTCGGGGGAGATTATTATGATTTTTTTCCTCTCGATGACCATCATCTTGGAATATTAATCGGAGACGTATCAGGTAAGGGAATGTCGGCTGCATTTTACATTACACTTGCAAAAGGTGTGATTGTATCACAGATTCAGCAGTCATTTTCACCGGCGGATGTATTGTGTAAAGTTAATAAGTTACTGTATGATACGATGGAACGCGGTAAATTTATATCTCTGATTTACGGCATTATAAACACCGAGTCGATGGAGTTTACCTATGCGCAGGCGGGGCATAATCCGATCCTCCACCGTAGCTCGGCTGGAGCTACCGAAATGTTACCGGCACGTGGACTCGCACTAGGACTCGACAGCGGTCAGGTCTTTAATCATGCCACGACCGACCACACGGTTCGAATTGGCTCCGGTGAATCGCTCATCCTCTACACTGATGGTGTGACGGAAGCCGTGAATTTATCGGGGGATGAATTCGAACTCTCCGGTCTCCTGCGATCTGCATCCAAAAGTTCTGCCGACTCTCTTGGTCTCTTGCAGGGGATTGTGACCGATGTCCAAAGCTTTATCGGCAAAGCGAAGCAGCATGACGATATCACGCTGGTGGTGATCAAAAATAATACACAACGTCAGCAATTAACCCACCAAAGCGAGTAAGATATGCGACGTGCAGGACATTTTGGCCTCTTTATACTGCTGCTTGTAATTGCTTGCGGAATGCTTGCTCCGATGCTGTGGATGCTGCTGCTCTCGCTGCGCTTGCACCCGGAAAGCTATCCGTCGATACGTCACCTTCTCAGTGCCCCGACTTCGCTTGACAATTATACCGATGCGTTACGCTCTGATGCATTCGGACGGTACTTTCTCAATTCCGTACTGGTGGCAGCGCTTGTCACAGCGGGTAATGTCGTGTTTTGTCTGTGGGTGGGATATGCGCTGGCACGGCGAACATTTCTCGGGAAAAAGATACTCTTTGCCTCTATTCTTGGGGTAATGATGATACCGCAACAAGTCATCATGATACCACTTTATCGCTTAATCGTCGAATTTGGTTGGATAAATTCGTATTTTGCACTCATCGTGCCGTGGCTGGTGACGCCGCTTGGTGTTTTTTTGGTACGGCAATATATTCAAGGACTTCCCGCCGAGATCGAAGATGCAGCCCGTATCGACGGTGCCGGCGAGTGGTATATTCTCTGGAGAGTGGTGATGCCGCTCTGCAAGCCGATTCTGACGGTATTGTCGCTTTATGTATTCTTAAGTAATTGGAATTCCTTTCTGTTTCCATTTTTATTTACCAATGAAGAGTCGATGCGTACACTGCCGGTCGGATTGGCGTTTTATCTCGGGAAGCAATCGATCGATTGGGGACATCTTATGGCGGGAGCGAGTATATCAGCATTACCGATTTTGGTGATGTTTGCATTCTTTCATAAACGAATCATACAAGGGCTGACGGCAGGAGCATTGAAAGAATAGTTTGTTAATTGAACCATCTATATTATTATTATACTTTTACAGGATTTACGTTATGGGAAGAGCGTTTGAATTACGCAGAGGACGAAAAGAAAAACGCTGGGGAAAAATGTCAAAAGCATTCACCCGGCTCGGAAAAGAAATTGCTATTTCGGTGAAATTAAGTGGTCCGGACCCTGCCGGCAATCCACGGCTGCGGGTAGCTATTCAAAATGCAAAAGGCGTCAATATGCCGAAAGACCGTATTGAAGCGGCGATTAAACGTGCGTCAAGTCGTGATGAAGCAGATTTTCAGGAAATTGTCTATGAAGGATACGGTCCGTACGGTATCGCGATTGTCATGGAATGTGCTACCGATAACCCAACACGTTCAGTCGCAAATATCCGGCATTATCTGACCAAGGTGGGCGGTAGTCTCTCGACGTCCGGCGCGCTGGACTTTATGTTTGAACGTAAAGGCGTCTTCGTGTTGAGTTCGGAAGGAATTAATCTCGAAGATCTCGAACTCGAGCTCATCGATTTCGGTGCAGAAGATATCGTGGAAGACGAAGGCGAAATCTACATCTACACGCAATATGCAGACTTTATAGGCATGCAGCGTGCGCTGGAAGAGCGTGGCATCGCCGTCACAAGTGCCGATATACAGCGCATTCCGACGAATACTGTCGAGCTGCCTGAAGATCAACAAGACGTGATTAACACCCTCATCGAGAAAATTGAGGATGATGAAGATGTACAAGTCGTGTATCATAATATGAAATAATTTGATTCCGGTTTTCGTTCGGTTGGACTGCATTTCCGTTCATCCCACTATCAGTGCGATATCTTGGGGTGCTGTTCAACTGAACGCAAAATCGAAGTAATTCTTTATAAAACATTGGTATGGTAACGAATCTCAAAACAATATCCTCTATCAATCATATCCGCGCACTTCCTGACTTGCTGCGACAGGCGGTCTCCGGGCTCACGGATAATCAGCTCGATACACCGTATCGGGACGGCGGCTGGACGGTTCGTCAGGTGGTGCATCATCTTGCAGATTCTCATGCAAACGCGCTCATCCGTATGAAACTGGTACTGACGGAGGACAATCCGATTCTCAAGCCCTACGATCAGGACGCATGGGCGCAGCTGCCGGATTGTCTGCAGCTACCGATTACTGACTCGCTGATGCTTCTGCAGTCGCTGCACGCAAAATGGTCGTATTTGCTGGATCATATTGAAGATGAGGACCTTGCACGAACAGGGAATCACCTCGACGATGGTACTCTCACCCTCGAGCGGCTCATCGACGGTTATGCGCGTCATGGCATCAATCATGTAGCGCAAATCAATGGATTACGTCATACAATGGGCTGGCGATGATGTAAATTACTCTGCACAAGCATTCCCGGAGCTCACATGTCCCATCAATTTGCTACACAAAGTACATTTTTTAGCCGAATGGATGAATTCGGTTTTTTTGATGCCATTGAGTCCCGCTTGCCAGAAGAATTCACCTTAGTCTTTGAAATTGCTCGTATTCTAGAAGATGAGACCAAACCCCTTTCCAAGCATTTGGCTCCCATTCTTTATAATAAATCCGATGGCACACCTCCCGAGAATAGCCCCGAAAAGGAAATAATCCCGCATTTACCGGCTGCCGAAGAATATGAAGCAGCGCTCATTGACAGCTATCGGGATATTGCCCGCATTTATCCGCATCAATTTTTATTGCCTGAGGAAGTATTTTATCAAAAGCTTGTTGAGCGTTCCCTCTGGCTGCCCAAGCCCAAAGCACCTCGCAATTACCGCTATCAGGCAGAAAGCGATCAGTTTGCACCCGACAGTCGGAAGCAGAAAGTCTATCTTCTTTTTGATACTTCGAAATCGATGCAGGATGCATATAGGATTCATCTTGCCAAGGCGATAGCGTTTTTTTTCCTCCGGCAGAATATGAGAGAGCTGGGCACCGTGTATTTCCGAACGTTTGACGCGGAGATAGGCAAGCTGCATGAGGCAAGTAATATGGGAGATTTCGAACATTTAATCAGTGAATTGATGCATGTTCGGGCGCTTGGCAGGGGTACAGCACTCGAGAAAGCGATATCTGTCGCCATTGCAGACATTCATACTGCTAGTACGATGGCAGAAGCCGAGATCCTCGTTATCACAGATGGCGCAGCCCATATCAATCTTGAAAAAATTATCCCCATGATGGGCGATAAAATTACGATTAATACCGTGAAGATAGGTTCGGCGACCATTGCTCCTGATGCTAAATTTATCAAGAACTTAATACTGACAAGTTCGGCAGAGGATGCAAAGACCGGGCGTATGCTTCAGCAAAAGCTCAAAGACCTTGAGCATCAAGTACAGACCGCAGGAACAGAGTCAAGGAAGAATCTGATCCGAAGCGAGATGGGACATTTGGCAAAGCAAATCAATACGCTGACCGAGAGAATCGGGAAAAAGGTAGGGGAGACGTATGGAAGGGAGATCGAACAAATCTCATCGACATTTATACAGGTCAATGACTTAAATCCTGAAGACGTCTTTCACCTCACAGAAGATAAGGCCAAGGAATTACATGATCTTACGGTTGAAATGCTCGAGGTGATTACCAACGAACCGACCATTGAAGACATGAAGAAGGCAGCCCTGCTATCCGATCATCTCGAAATGATGGCCGAGCATCATGGTATCGAATCGGAGGAGTTACAGAAGAAAGCCAAAGAACTCGAACACTTACTCGAGCAAATGGTAAAAGAGGGCGGGGATGTGGCACATCAGAAAATCGAGCTCTCCGAAAAAGACGAATTGCAATTAGCGAAAATGCTTCAGAAAAAGGGTGGCTCTACAACGAGAGTTCCGCTTGCCCGACTGCTGAAGGTGCTGTTCAGACGGCTAAAACGAATGATTAAATCATTCATACATACGTAAAGAACATCATTCCTAAGCCGGCTTGACAGGTAGTGAGAATTTAACGCTTGTCAGTACATTCGGTGTGGAATCGATGATTAATTCCCCTCCATGAAGCTCGATGAGCCGCTTGGCAATGATAAGTCCGAATCCGGTCCCTTGCTGCTCAAATATCCTTCTTTCAAATTGCATATACGCACCGATCGACTCAATCGCCGAGCGAGCGAGGCCTCTGCCGGTATCGGTCACCTCAACCCAACAAAAATTTCCGCTTTTCGTGCAATTTACATGGACTGGCGTATCGGGTGTCGAGAATTTAAAGGCATTATCGGTGAGCTCGGTAATAATCTTGTAGAGATGTTCCTGATCGATAAGAAATATGAGGTTCTCGACAATTCCATGAAAATGAAAATCATGTGTACGCTCGTAAGTCTGTGCAATATATTGAGCTGCGTACTCGATAGTAGAGAGGCCTTCCGACGTCGTGCATTCCCGCATGCCTTTGATGGCTGTGGAGTTGGAAGACACGAGATCAAGCTGAGCATAGAGCAGGTAATTTTGGACTAAGCGATGAAGTCGATCTCCGGATTTCCGGATCATCGATATCATTTCGAGTGCTTCTTCTTTGGAAAAGGAATCATACATCTGAGACAAAAGCTCGATGGGTCCTAAAATTCCATTGAGGGGAGTCATTAATTCATGAGGAAGCGAATAGATAATATTTTTTCGGAGGTTTTCTAGCTTTTCCTCGGCATGACGCTCTATCTGCTCCTGCTTGACTATTCGCGCATTGACGGCACTTAACAGTTCATCTAGTGTAAAGGGCTTTGTCAGATAATCATCGGCGCCGAGATTCATCCCCATCCGGGTGCTGGTACGGTCGATTTTAGCAGTCAGGAAAATGAAGGGTATATGTGCCGTCTCCGGCTCCTGCCGCAGCTTGTAGAGTACGCCGTATCCGTCAATGTTCGGCATCATGACGTCACAGATTATCAAGTCCGGCTTGTGCTTTAAGGCCATATCGATACCTATGGAACCGTCTTCAGCTGTAATTGGATCAAATCCTTGATCTTCCAATAGTAAAGCCGTACCCTCACGGATATATGGTTCATCTTCGATAATCAAAATTTTCTTCATCAAATCTTCCTTTGGAGTAGTATAGATTATCTATGAATGCAATGTACGGCGAGAAACTATTATGCCCACACGATTTTCATACTGCAAAATAAATAAAAGAATCATATTGTTAAATGAAATTTCTCAAAATGTTCAATTTTTGGTGAATTAAGCGTAAATTTGTGCTCCGGTTCCGGTCTGAACCGGCACGGTGTGAATCCGATAACTCTGCCTTCCTCAACGTACTTATTGAGCGTGTATTCGGATACCGGGTCGATGTATAACTTGTAGTACCTATTACGAAAGAAGATTTGAATGTTTTTTCAACATGTTTATGAAAAAGGACTTGCACAATCAAGCTATGTTATCGGCTGCCAGAAAAGCGGCACGGCTCTCGTTATTGATCCCAAGCGTGATATCGAGACATATCTTCAGATTGCAAAGCAGGAAAAACTCACGATAACTCATGTAACTGAAACGCATATTCATGCTGATTTTCTCAGCGGTGCCCGAGAGCTTGCTGAGCGAACTGGGGCAGAACTCCTCCTCTCCGATGAGGGAGGGGCCGACTGGCAGTATCAATTCCCGCATACACCTCTCCATGACGGTTCACGATTTCAGGTAGGTAATCTCACCATTGAAGTGCTCCATACACCCGGGCATACTCCCGAACATATCTGTTTTCTGCTGACGGATAATCCTGCGTCGAGCAAACCGGTGATGTTTTTTAGCGGTGATTTTGTCTTCGTCGGCGATGTCGGACGTCCTGATTTACTCGAAAAAGCAGCCGGCGTCGTCGGCACAATGGATGCCGGAGCCAGACAGATGTACCAGTCTTTACAACGATTTAAGCTATTGCCTGATTATATACAGTTATGGAGCGGACACGGCGCCGGCTCTGCCTGCGGGAAAGCTCTCGGCGCAGTGCCAAGCAGCACTGTCGGGTATGAAAAAATTTCCAATTGGGCGCTACAGTATGATAATGAGGATGCTTTTGTCGCCGAACTCCTCTCCGGTCAACCCGAGCCGCCAACGTATTTTGCAATGATGAAAAAGCTGAATAAACAAGGTCCGCCGATCCTTGGGGACAACTTTTTCCCGCATCGCCTGAGCCCTGAGCAAATGGAAGCTGCCTATCGTAACGGAATGACCATCGTCGATACACGCAATAAGTACATTTTCGCCGACGGACATATCCCCGGCGCACTTAATATTCAGGATAATAATGCCTTTAGTACCTGGGCCGGCTGGATGCTCAGCTATGACAAGCCATTTGTTGTCATCGCCGCCGAAAAGTCTATTGCTGAAATTACCAATAAATTGATTCGCATAGGGTTAGATAATGTGAACGGGTATTTCCCTGATGTTGAAGAATGGACTGCGCTTGGCGGTGAACTCGAGTCATTGCGGCAAATGAGCGCCAAAGAGCTCGCCACTCATCTCGGTGATCCGCACTATACTGTTCTCGACGTGCGCGCCACAAGTGAATTCAACGACGCACATATTGACGGTGCTCACCATATTCATGCCGGCTATTTATCCGGCCGATTAGACGAAGTGCCACGTACGGGAACGGTGGTGATTCAGTGTGCCGGCGGAGACCGTTCAAGTATAGCAAGTAGTCTTTTGCTGCGGGCAGGAATTACGAATATATATAATCTCATCGGTGGTATAGGCGCATGGCGCGAGGCAGGATTGCCGACTGTAAAAAGCAATTAAATCATTACTTTACAATAGATATGATCGTACGTAGTACTTGGTGCCTCGTGATAATGTGGATGATTTTCAGCGCTTGTGCCGATGAGCCGACCGCACCGAGAGCAAATAGCCGTCCGGAGACACATATTGCGGTAGATACCGTCGCGACTGAACAAAGCAGTCGACTTCTTCTGCATTGGTATGCCGATGATGCAGACGGTATCGTTAATGGCTATCTCGTGTCTATGGACAGGAAAACGTGGTTTTTTACCCGTAAAAACGATTCGCTCTTTTCACTTCGTATTGAAAATAATGACACCAGTTATCTCTTTAGTGTGAGTTCTGTCGATAACTCATTGAAAAATTATCCGATTGAAGGAGCGATCGTACAGTTTGCAGATGCTAATTCCAATGGCCTCTATGATAATGGCGAGGAATTTCTTTCACTCGAAGGCGCCTGCGATCTCACACCTGCTACGACACGGTTCCCGATTCGTAATACACAGCCGGTGGTGTTTTTTGGTTCCGATTCCACTTCCATTGCCGCCAAGCAGGTTCAATTACCCGACTCCACCTTCACGGTCGCTACCTTTCAGTTCGGCGCCTATGACCTCGACGGCGCTGAAACGATCGCCTATTTTGAATATGCCCTCAATGATACTGCAAGTACAAATTGGAGAAGAATTTCCACCAGTCAGACATTTATAACTCTTACGTCAGACAGTGGGTTAGTCTCAAACTCCGACAACGCGTTTTATCTCCGTGCCGTCGATATCGGAGCTCTCAAAAGTAAAGTATTGCGGTATCCGCAACCGGGGAAAACCTGGTATGTGCGCAAGCCGAAGGGGAATATTCTCATCATTAAAGACCATGATTTGCCGGCTGCCGATAATTTCTATCAAAATTCAGTTCAGACGATAGCATCGGGTAAATTCGCGGGGAAAGTAGATGTACTTGACCTGCGTACCGGCGGCAAAACGCGCAATATCCCGCCATTTATTAATCCTATGTTTATCGAAACACTTAAATTATTTAAAGCGGTGATATGGTATAGCGATGCTGGTGCGAATTACAGACTCGCGCAGGAAAGTCTGCCGGAGTATATCCGGAGTGGCGGACATGCACTTTATGCGGCAGATTTGCCGAATCCTATCTCGTCCGAAGCACAGACAGCGCTCATAGATTTTGCACCGGTGGATAGTGTGTCAGCATTTGAAATTACGTCTAATCCTTTAGATATTAAGAATAATAGCGAGATTGTGGCTGACACTTCCGGCGGAACCATCTACTCAAATTTCATCAAAGAGACCGGCACGGTCAATCCACATGCACTTTATCCGAAAATCACCGCTAAATCACTCTATCGTTTGCCGGCAAGCACCAAATGGACAGGGAATCCGGTCGTAGCCGTGCGGAGTGAAGACCGACGCATGATATTTGTAGGACTTCCTCTGTATTTACTCAACAAGTCACAAACGGCAGAACTCTTCCTGCAAACCGTGCTGACGGGAGAGTTTGGACTATGAGTACGCCACTTCTTCTCTCCATCGAAACGTCCGGTGCGACCTGTGGCGTGGTGCTCGCATCGGGAGCGAAACTCCTGGCAGAATACTCACTTTTCGGTGATAATCTCCACGATAAATTACTTGCCGAGCTCTGTAGAAGAATCATTACTGACTGCGGGAAAACGATCGAAAAGCTCGATGGCATCGCCGTTTCAGCCGGACCGGGTTCGTTCACCGGACTCCGCATCGGCGCGAGTGTCGCCAAGGGGATATGTTTCGGCAGTGACATCAAATGCATAGCAGTGCCTACTCTCAGTGCCTTTGCCTCAGCAGCGACTGAATTCGCGCAATCTCTTGGTACGAAAGAAATTATGAGCGTGATTCCTGCCAATCAAAATCTCTTTTTCAGTCAAACATTTCACGCAGATGGCGCTCCGAGTTCGGACATTTTCCTAACAGAGGAACACGATGTACAGTCGGCAATCACGGACGATACCATACTCTGCGGTCCTGCCGCACCGAGCTTTCACGCCCGTCATCAGCTTTCCGGTCTCAATCGCCTCACACCACGATTTATCGCCCGTCATGCCTATGAATTATGGAATCAGTCTGCGTGGATACCTGCTGAAGATTTCGTGCCGATGTACGCGCAGGAATTCGTGGTGAAAAAATCGACGAAACAGACATAACAAAGAATTACACCTTTCTCCTTGATATGTCGAGTGATAGTACTATTTTCGCAGGAAATTCACGGCATCCATCACATTCGCATACATGTTATGAAACACGCACTTCTCTACCTGCTTTCCTGTCTTCCCATATTCTGCATCGTCTGTACTCCTGAAAAAGCCACTGCCACGCATCCAAGCCGCGCGGTGATACGGGGAACAGTGCCGGAGAAAAATCAGATGATCTACTGGATGAAAGATCCTGTTAATCGAATGGATGATGGTGAAAAACCTGCCGATTCAGCCATGATTGATGCAACCGGTACTTTTAATTTACGTGTTGATGCATCAGCTGATTCATTCTATTCACTCCGTATAGGGAGCCGGCATGTTGGTATTCCAATTTACTGTAAGAGAGGAGATAGCATCGTGATACGACAGATATCAACGGATACTACTCCGGAGGTTTTGTCGGATAATGGAGGAGCAACGAAGTTTAGTAGATTCTTTTCTACGAAGTTTCTACTAGGAGCTACTTTTTTTGATAAAATTCAAACAGGAGACTGGAAAGAATGCTTTAAGATACTCGATGAACAAACCCAATCGCAATCGACATTCTTGATGATGAATACTTATTTATTAAACAACTATCCTGCATTAAAAAGAGAAATGGAGGATGTTGTCAGATACTCCGGCAGTAGCCACAAGTTGAACTTACTCATGTATTTATATTACGATGACAATGATAGTGTTCGCATCAACGATACGCACTGTGCAGATTTTATGGATAGAGTGAAACTGAAGCATGATACGATGCCGATGACAATGTCGTACACTAATTTTCTCTCGACGTACCTTGAATTTCCATTCAAACGGTGGAAGAAAGCAAATGTCGTGACTACTTCTTTAGCACGAAAAGATCGGTTCGCACTTAAGTTTGAATATTGCAAATCACACCTAACCGGCAGGTCAAGAGACTACGGTATGTATTATTGTGTAGTAAATCTATTTAATTTTTTCAGCGATTCGACGGCATTAGAAGTAGTGAGAAAGCAACTCCAAGATTATAGAAAAGATGTAACTGATATCCGTTATTACAATATGGCGAATACATTATACCAAACCAAACTCGCCATGTCAGAAGGCAAAGTTGCTCCAAATTTCACCTTACCCGACCTCACGTCCAAAAACATCTCCCTTTCCGACTTCAAAGGCAAAACAGTGTATATGGAATTCACCGGCACATGGTGCGGACCCTGCCGTAAGGAAATTCCTTATATCAAAGAACTTCAGAAAAAGTGCAAGAATAATCCCAATATACAATTCCTCACCGTATGGCTCGAAGGCGCAACTCCTGACATGTGGGTGAAATATGTGCAGAGTTCTGGTTTAGACGGCGCGCATGTCTATTCTAAAGATCAATTCGCCGGAGTAGTGCCTAAATTATATCAGATATCCGGTGTACCGGCATTCATGATTATTGACAAAAATGGGAATGTCGCCATGCCAAGCGCAAAGCATCCGAGTGAGGATGGAGTGTATGAGGAATTGATGAGAGTGGCGGGGAAGTGAGGTGGAATGACATTGCGAATAATCTATGTTTTGATGATCGTAATTAGTCCGTTCTATAAAGAGTTGCATTCTTTCTGTCCCATCTGTGGTGAAACATCTGACGTCAACTACATGCAGAATAAACACCAAGTGATTTCCGTCGTGTAAAGTGTTCTATCTGGCATCGATTACGAGCCGAGTATACTCTCTGAGGAAGCCAAGCCAACATGTCCCATTCGTAAGTGATTATCTTCGGGTGAAACACCAGTCGGAACGGAAAAAGCTGAAGAATTATGTAGGTGTAATCCATGTAAACGTCCTGTACAACTAGCTTTATTTACAGTAAGATATAAAATCTTGGGGCGGTAAATTACTACAGTTAAGGTATTGGGGTGTTTCACAAGAAGCACAGAGAGAGTGGTATGTATTTCTAATTTGGTATTTCTATAATTTTTTTTCTCTCGTATTGTTGTATATGAAAAAAGTTCTATTTCTCCTTTGTATCTTGCTTGCATGCCAGCGGTCTTTTAGTCAGTCTCTTTCTCTGTTTGATATTGATGAAAGTAACTATCCTCTCATAAAAGCAAAACTCCTAACTTCGGATACCAAAGGTAAACAACTTCGGCCTGAACTATCAGATTTAACACTTATTGAAAACGGTGTTAAAAGGAAAATTGTAAATATTAGCTGTCCAAAGTCTGTTCCTCTTTCAGCTTTATCTTCGGTGCTGGTGATGGATGTTTCAGGTTCTATGCAAGTAGGGCAACCAAAAATTACAAATATGGACCTAGCCAAGCGCGCGGCAAGTACATGGGTGAATAGCATACCGCTTGGTGCTTGTGAAAGTGCGGTAGCAAGTTTTGATAACGTAAATTATATGAATCAGGACTTTACCACCAATAAAAGTAAATTACAACGTGCAATTGATAGATTAGTGCCTCAGGGGAGCACAAATTACGATGCTGCCTTAATAACACCGATGGCAGGAGGATTGCAAGTAACCAAAAGTGCCAAATTTCAAAAGGTCATTCTTTTATTTAGCGACGGACTGCCAAGTTCTGATCCGGAAACATCCCGAATAATAGAAGAATCAAAGAGCCAGAATTGTAAAATATTCTGTCTGTCATTTGGATTCTTAGCCCCTAAATGTATGAAAGATATAGCTGAGCAAACAGGAGGAAGGTATTTTGAAGAAATCAAAACTCTAGAACAAGCAGAACAGGTTGCCCGAATAATATTTAATGAAACAATAGGAAAATCTGCCTGCAGTATAAGTTGGGAAAGCAGTGTGGGCTGTCTTACGCAAGCAGGCAACATTCAGCTAACGTGGCTAAATCAAATATCTACAGCAAATTATGTGATTGAAAAGAGTAAATTAGCATCCTTAATTGTAAATCCAAGTTATGTTAGTTTTGGAAAAGTAACACCCAATAAATTTAAAGATACAACTATTACTCTGACCGCACTGAATGCTGATTATATAGTTCATAAGGTTACCAACACATCGCGCTTTACATTTTTTTCCGTGACCGACACTACCTTCCCAATGGTAATACCAAAAAATACAAGCAAGAGTATTACTCTGCGATTTGCCCCGACCGATTCAAGTTGGGGATATCCAATACTACAAATAGAAACAAATTTCTGCACATCGTTTATCAGTGCTTCGGGAGGGTTCCCTGAAAGGAAAGTCCAAACCCTCAAATTAACCAAACCCAATGGCGGAGAAGAATTTGCCATCGGAAGTGATACAATTATTGCGTGGTCTGGAATCGCTCCTTCGGATTCGGTTAGCTTGGAATATTCTACAGATAATGGTATTAAATGGCAAACTATAACGACCAAAGCTACTAACCTTCAGTATATATGGAAAGATATTCCTAAGCCGGCTAGCAATCAATGTAAATTGATGATAAAACAAAACGGTAGTACAAATAGTAACCTAGTACCCGGAACACAACAACACGATCTATTGTACTCAGCTCGCCACTATGATGTTGTATGGAGCCCGGACGGGTTGAAAATTGCTGTAGTTTGCAATGACGACAAAGTACGTATTTGGGACGTAAGTACAGGTAAGAAAGTTATTGAATGTATAGGTAGAGGAGTTTCTTGGAGTCCTGATGGCAGTCGTTTTGTAACCGGAGGCAGTACAGGTCCACTGGTAGCTCTATGGGATTATGCTACTAAAAAAGTACTACAAACATTTAATGTATCCGGCTCGGCGGTGAGTTGGAGTCCAAACGGATTATATATAGTAGCGGAAGTATCGGCTTATTCATCAGGCGGTAAAGCATCTATTTTCGATGCAAATACCGGTGCAGAGATTGCTAAAATAGATGCTGGAGGTGAGTATTATAGAGACATAGAATGGAGTCCTGATAGCAGAAGAATAGCAACAATTACCATGACCAGCAATAATTTTTATAACTATACCAACATTTGGGATGTAAAAAATTGGACGAAACTTTATTCTGTAGGACATCCGATGAATAAGTTAGTTCGTACTGTCGAGTGGAGTCCAGATAGCCGACAGTTTTTGACAACTGCTTATCAAGATCTTTCAGCAATAATCTGGAATGGAGCCACCGGTGCCAAACTTAAAACGTTAGAAGCCCAATCGTATGTATCAGATGCACACTGGAGTCCGGACGGGTCAAAAATTGTAACAACATCGATGTATGACAGTATTGCGATTGTTTGGGATTCACAAAAAGGCATAAAATTGTATGACTTGAAGCATGATAATGTACTCTTATATGCAAAATGGAGTGCAGACGGCTTCCGTATTTCTACCTCCGGCTCCCGAAATTATTCAACAACTATATGGAGTACAGCCAAACGTACTAAACTATTTACACTGCTTCATACGGGCAGTCAGGCAAAGGATGAAGATTTAAGTCACTTTTGGAGTCCGGATGGTAGCCGGATTGCAACAGCATACGGATGGGGACTGACCAAAGTTTGGTTCGTCGGTAATGAGCCAATCCAAGAAGATATGTCGGATTCTGTATTTAGAATAGTAGCCCCGAAAGCAACTGCAATCGATGTAGATTTGGGGCAAACTATCGTGGGTACAACCAAAGATACGATTGTTCGAAATTTCATTCTCACCAAAAGCATTCATTCTTGCAGAATTGATTCAGTCTATTTTCGAGGTAAGGATGCTTCCTCATTTCGGCTTCTTTCAAAAACTCTACCTCTCATCGTTCAATCCGCAAATGGATATACTGCTGAATTTGAATTTACACCAATAAATGAAGGAATTCATACCGCTGAAATTGTTATCATAACTCCATTTGATACATTAGTTCAAAAGCTTCAGGCAGAAGGAGTTGCCCAACAAGTAGCAATACTAACAGGTGCACTTGATTTTGGAGAAGTAGAGCTAGGGAAGGTAAGTAATGCTGATACCGTTGTAGTTAAAAATCTAACAGGTAAAGCAATTGAGATAAGTAATGTGATTCAAATGGGTCCTGACATGTCTCAATTTGAGATTCAAGGAGGTGGGCTTCCATTTGTTCTCGAAGCTAACCAAAGCAGAAAATTAGCTGTAACGTTCAAACCAAGTCATAATGGTCGAACCTCCGGACAAATTGGTTGTGTGTATAATGGTGTAGGGTCTCCACTAAAAACACAGCTTTTTGGTACCGGAATAGGAGCTACAGTAAAAGTTTCAGATGATTCTGCCTTTACAGATGAAACGAAGATATTCAAGATTGAAATAAGTAATGTAAGCTCAGAGAAAATTGCATCGTTAGGTACAAATTTTGAAGCAACTATACGATTTGAATCAACAGTACTCTCGCCGATTAATGGGGCAGACTTCTGGTCAAGTAGCGATTCAACGTATATGATAATCAAAGGCAAAGTAGGGAGTTCTACCGTGGTAGCACAACTACCACTCATTGCACATTCCGGAGGAGTTAGCGAAACGATGGTAGATATCGTACAAGCAGGACTCAAGGATGATTTAGGAAATGTCGTCGATTACGATTTTGAAACTGTGTCGGGCAAATTTACACTACTTGGAGTTAAGGTTGATACTGTGACAAGTGTTTCAGAACTATTCAATGTCACATCTCCGGTATCAATTAAACCTAATCCGGCAAATGAAAACATCGAACTTCAATATTCAACGCACGACTCCAAATCTTGTCAATTTACCATAGTGAATCTGTTAGGACAACCTCTATATACTACTCAGTTGGCACCATCACAAAACGGACATAAGATAATAGATGTCAGCTACTTACCGGTAGGTCAGTACTATGCGGTTTTCTTTGCCGGTACCATGAATTATACCAGTATTATTACGATTATGAAATAATCAGTTGTTCTGCCCAAAAAATAGTGTACACTTTAGGAATCAAGGCAAATTAGGTATGAAGTGTTGGTAGAAATTTACGGTACGATATCAACCTAATCAAAAGGACAATTAGTGCCTTCAAAGCAATGACTTCTGCAAGTTGTATTTTTCTGACGGAAGCAGAAATTAAAGAAATATATACATCCAAAACTAGTATAAAAAAAAGGTGGTAAAAACCACCAAGTAATTATTATATTTATACGTTATCAGAAGATATTGAAGTTGTTTAGGATTTTCAACGGAGAGCGAAACATTGCTTTACTTCCATAGTTGAGGGCGGCTAAGACGCCTGTTTTTCGTTTGGAAATACAGCATACCGGTCATAGTCAGCATGTTTTCTACCCCAAAAATCGGCTCTAAAAATAATCCTAAACAACTTCATTCAAAATTGGTACTTAAAAAAATGAGAAATCTATCAAACAGAACGACCAATCGACTAATCTGTGGTTTTTTATTACAACAGGAAAGCATTTCGATTCTTCGGTGAATGGAGATGCTTGACAGGAAAATATCACTTTCCAGCACATGTACTTACCGAATGCATAGACTATCTTGTGATACTTACCAAGGATTGACCGAAATCTACCATGTCTCGCCACCGATTTTTATCATAAACACCACTCCTTTAACTAATACGAAAATAGATTAAAAAGTATGTCATTCTGAAGGAGTCATAGGGGCTGAAGAATCGAAACATGATGATGGCGTAAGAGCATGACTGTTCAGCAAGTTTCGATTCTTCACCCTAGGAAGGGTTCAGAATGACTGCGTTTTAATATATGTATAAATACGTTACCTTTAATTCATATCTGTATAATTCGGGGAAGTTCGTCCGTAGAATTTTTTAATCCAAACTATGCTACTTCCACAAGAACTGCTATTTTGCATCTCAAAATGAAAACTACTCACTGAATTAATACTACAACATCAATGAAAATAACAACTTGGAATATCAACGGAATTCGTGCGATTCATAAAAAAGGTTTTTTTGAGTATATCGAGCGCGAACAGCCCGATGTGCTTTGCGTGCAGGAAACTAAAGCTGAGATGGAGCAAATCAGTCCCGACCTGCGTGCTCCCGCCGGCTATGAAGCTTTTTATCATTCATGTTCGGTGAAAAAGGGGTATTCCGGTGTTGCGACGTTCACCAAGATCAAACCCGAAGCGACCTTCAAATCCATCGGTATCGAGAAATTCGACGGCGAAGGCCGCGTGATGGCAACTGATTTCGGTGAATTTATCCTCTTTAATGTGTATTTCCCGAACGGTGGTATGAATGAAGGCCGGCTGCAGTATAAGCTCGATTTTTATGATGCGTTCTTTGCATTCTGCGAACAATTACGCAAGAAAGGACGCAAGCTGGTGATCTGCGGAGATTATAATACCGCTCATTATCCCATAGACTTAGCGCGACCGAAGGAAAATATACTCACATCCGGCTTTATGCTCTGTGAACGGGTGAAATTAGACTGGTTGGTCGAGAAAAAGTATCATGACACGTTCAGAATGTTCAATCAGGACGGCGACAATTACACCTGGTGGAGCATGCAGCAAATGTCCCGCCCGCGCAATGTCGGCTGGAGAATCGACTATCATTGGGCGACCGACGACCTGACATCAAAAATCACAAATTGCACTCATCAACCGGCACAAGAGGGCTCGGACCATTGTCCGGTAGTGCTGGAAATTACTGTCTAATCTAATGATTATACATACTGTTACTCTCTATGTAGTGGTAATATTTCTTGCTCTTACATCTCTGCAGGCGCAGAATACAGACAAGGAAACTACACCGATTAAGCTCCCGCCGCAAGTGCGGATGGTACGCGTCTTCGGCGGAACGGATGAACGCCTGCCACCGATTGCCATACTGAGTACACCCACGCGGAAGTCCTCCATTCTCCCTACATTCGGCGAAAAAACAGTCACTATCGAGCTCGATGTACAGGCAGATTTGCCACCCTCGATGTATGCAATCTTTGTGCATTGTGCCGCCGATTGGACGGAAGACAATAATGTGTTTATTAATCAAATTACCTTCCGCACGAGCAATATCGATTGGAAAAGCGCTCCCGTTTATTCCCGGTACTATACGTATAGAGGTTCGCTCTCTGTACCCAATTCTCAGGTGAATTTTACGGTTGGTGGCAATTGGAAAGCCAAATTTTACGACTACAATGACGATGGTAAAGTAGTCACCGAAGCCCGGTTTTTTATGGTTGATCCGGCTGCAGAGTGTTATGTGGATGTGTACGGTGACCTCTACGAACCGAATCTTAAGGTCAGTCCGGCAGCTTTTACCATCGAAACGCAGATACAGACATTGCGTTCGGTAATGGATAATCAGGTACAGACAGCGGTGATGTATCGGAATAACAGGTGGACGGAACCCATTGTCATATCACAAATTGGGTCATTAGAAGAAGCAAATTCATACCGAAAGTATCCACTGCAGACCATGGTTTCCGGATTCGGGAGCATCGGCAAACGATTCCGCATTGACAGACTGCCGGCAGAGAATGACTATCGTATTCTCGATATGAATAATCTTGGGTATTTTCCTCGTATTAATGGACCAATCAGACCTCCGTTTGCAGATTTACGGCGGAATGGAACATTCTTTGATCGCGCCGATGACGGTATGCTCACCACACGATATACGGCGGTTTCGGATGATGAATATATTCAGGTGGAATTTATACTCGATCCCGAGTCTCGTCCATCCGAACGCGATGTATTCATAGCAGGTTCATTTAATTCCTGGACACCCGACCGCTCCTGGCAGATGTACTATGACGAGCACGATCGCCTCTACAAGCTGCGCCAGTGGGTGCGCCGTGGACGCCATAATTATCTCTACGGAACAGGAAATTATAACGCCGACACCCAAAAATTTGACAATGTATCGTTTGAGGAATTTGAAGGAAATACCCGCGCAACTCCGCATACTTTTATCAGTTTAATTTATTACCGTGAATTTGAATACGGCGGCTACGATACAATCATTGGCGTAGGAGCAGGGAATAGTTTTGGGAGGATATCACGGTGAGGAAAAAATCAATAGACAGATGAAAATTTGGTTCTTTGTATTGAAAAAGTACGATTGGTAATTATCCACTACGAACACTACATGGGCGAATACTAGTTGCCCCTACGCAATAAGAACTTTCGTAACATTGATCAACTGATTCTCTCATGCATACCTACATCTCTCTCCTCCGCGGTATCAACGTCAGCGGACAAAAAATCATCAAAATGGATGCGCTGAGACACATGTATGAAGCGCTTGGTTTTGAGCAGGTACTATCGTATCTTCAGAGCGGGAATGTACTCTTTCAGACGCAAAAATCGAATACCCTTGCGCTTGCTGAACGTATTTCAGCGCAAATTGCGAGTACGTTTGGATTTGATGTGGTTGTGCTCGTCTTGGAGCCGGAAACATTGAGGGAAATTATACAAAACAGTCCGTTCGCTCCTGACGCAACTAAAGATAATGCAAATTGTTACGTAACGTATCTCGAACATCCCTCCGCAACTGCCGATAATGACAGTATTACGTCTAAAGCATTGCCGGAGGAAGAGATATTCTTTACTGACAGGGCTGTCTATCTGTATTGTCCGAAGGGATACGGTACTTCAAAACTGAACAATACTCTCATCGAGTCAAAGATGAAGGTGAGAGCCACAACGAGAAATTGGAAAACTACGGTAGAACTGATGAAGATGGCGGGAGAGTGAAGCAGCGTGATACTGCAATCCCAACTAATTAACTATTCTTATATCATACCTACTATCTGCTATGTACTCAAGCATGAAATACACGATTACCGGGTATTCGACAGCAATGTTCTCGACCTGGTACTTTATCGAAGAACTCGGCCTGCTCTTCGATGCCGGTGATGGAATCACGTCCGGGTTGCTCCAAAAAGCACGAAAAATTAACTATGTCTGCCTCTCGCATGCAGATAGAGATCATCTGACTGGACTTCTGCAATTCAACCAACTCAATGCACGCGTCGGCTATCCAAAGATTTATTACCCGAAGGATTGCGGTTCGATAGCCGCTCTCGCCGACTTCACCAGGCAATTTGACCCTCATGCACTGGAATCAGAATGGATACCGGTGAGAGAAAATGAGGAAATTAGCATTGGTACGAGCATTCATGTAGTACCAATAAGGAATGGTCATGTACCTGCTGCCGATGGAATTGCCAAGAGTTTAAGTTATAAAATCATGCAAACGAAGCGAAAGCTCAAGAATGAATTTCGGTCGTATTCGCAGGCGGAACTCATGAAAGTCGTTGAAATTCATGGAAAAGACTCCATCACTGTTCCCGTCGAAACACCGGTCATCGCCTATTCCGGAGATACGCCGGTCGAGTCGTATGACAGGTGGGATAATTCCAACATTCTCATACATGAAGCGACGTTTTTGGGAGGAGAGGATAATGTGATTGAAAGTCCACATCAACACAAGCACAGCACCTTGTACGAAGTACTAGCGATGGTGTCAGAAATAACAGTATCGACATTGATTCTCGGACATTTTTCAGCACGATATTCTGAACAGGAAATCGACGACAAGATTCGCTATTACTGTGAAAAACTACGAATAAAAATTCCGGTGTATAGAGTGTCGCCGGGGAAAACGTATGGTGATATTTTAGGGCAAGATCCGGTGAACAGTTGAAAACATGTTCTGTTGTCATACGATCACGACCACATACATTCTTCGCAAAACGAGATAATTCAATGGCAACCAATGAAATACTAACAGCCAGAAAACATCGTATAGAGCATCGACTGAAAGAGCGTGGTATTCATAATTATACCATTAAGTATCTTCCGTACCTGGAATTTGATTCCTCTGAATTCGCAACAGCGAGAGAAATTGGAATCAGGATGATTGTTTTATCTCAAGTAGCTTATGTTCCGCATGAAATTGAAGCCGGTCCACGAATAAAAGCGTGGCTGGAAGCAGAAAATTTATGGACGTATGTGACACAAAAAGAAAAAAAACTTTTTGAAGGGGAGATAACGGATGCTCGTACAATGATTAACTTTTCTTGGGAGGTAGAATCCGCGTATACGTTAGCGTGGTGCGTGAATCTGATACCATCGTTACATGAACCGATCAACCCATTAGATGATGACCAGATTGAACTCTTTGTTTCAAAAATGTTTACGGTTGACCCAAATCCTATTTACAACATCATCCCTTTTTTGACATCACCATTAGAACGATATTTACGAAAATTAACCCTTCGCAATCCGGAAGAAATTTTCGAGGAAAATATCGTAAATGAGCTTGCCACAACATATTTTCGCGATATCATGATCAGTCAAAAAAAGAATGAATCAGATATAAACATCCCTGTTTCGTTTCAGCGACATAAAGCGCTTAATTGGGTACGGCGATTTGAGGGAATAACAGATTGGGATCACGTCGATACCTCAACATGAATAATTACTCTCTCAACCATTCACCGGCTTATCAATAATCGTTATTTTCCCATTCTCGGCTCGTACCGTCAAATGTTCAAGTGGGCGCGTAGGTGGCGGTACAGCCACCGAGCCGTCACGATGAAATGCGCCTCCATGACAACCGCATAAGAATTGTTTCGAACTATCCTTCCATTCGAGCGAACACCCCGCATGTGTACACTGCAAGCTCATCGCCTCATACGACTTATCCGCTTTTTGAAAGAGGATCGCATCTTTGTCGCCTACTTTAATAATTGCATAATCTGTCGCTGAAAATACTTCATCCGGGTTATCAAGAACAAGCGAAGCAGCACGTTGTCGTTTCCCGGCAAGGGGAGGATATACTACTGCCGATACAGCATACAGAATTGGCGCAATTACAGTAATACCAAGGATATGGAGAAGGCGGGTTAGGAAGCTTCGGCGTGTGGTCATTCGTTTGTACAAAATTATAGTAATGCTCTAAAAATCAACAACGCAAGAAATCCAATCACCAGTGCAGGCGCCGTTCGCTTGATAATACTCAGCGGCTTGGCATCGACTAATGTGGTCGTAAATATCACAATTGCAGCCACAGGCGACATCGTGCGTCCAAACGTCGCGCCGATTGCTCCTATAATGCCTAAGTCCACGGCTCCCTGAGGATTAAGTTTGGCGAGTTCGGGTAAGACCGCTTTTGAAAATGAAACGCTTGGCGCCGTACCCGAACCGGACAAGACGGCAAGCAACCACGTCATCGAACCGCTTATCGCCTGAGCAGTAAGGTCAAAATTGGATACTACACGCACCAGTACTTGTATCAATCCCACCGCTTCCATACCCGCGATCAGACAGCTCGCCGATATGATGAGTGAAATGACATGTATATATGCATACCCCAAGCCCTCGAAAAATGACTTCGTAAGCGCGGACACTTCTTTGTAATTAATAAGCAGGATAATTATCGTGAAAAATACCATGATGTGCGGCACAGGCAATCCGTCAGGATAATAATCCAAAACTCCAGGAATCAGGTGGAATTTCGGCTGTGACATCAGGAGCACCACTACCGGCATAGGAGGGAGAATTGCCTTGAGAAAATTAATCGGCTTGGCAAGCTCACTATCTTCAACCTCCTGAACTGTATATACTTCCTTGGGTTTCAAAAATGCAGCAAACAGTGTAAATGCCAGAACTGCCACACCAAAACAGATCATTTCAGGTTGATACGCGGAGCCGAGAACATTCGCAAGAGGTGCTTGCGTCGCTGCTTGTACGGCAACGATATCGGGTTCGCCTGGATTGAACAGATTCCCCCCACCCGAACATCCAAGCACAAGCGTAGCACCGGCAATAACAGGATGAATACGCGCAGCAAGCATAATCGGTATGAGAATCGGTCCTACCGCCGCCGCCGCCGCCGTCTGACTTGTAATTGCCATATTCGTCAGAAAGCCAACCACACAACCGGCAGGGACGAGCAGCCATTGTACTTTTTGCACCGGGCGGACGAGTAGGCGCACCATTTCACGGTCGCAGTGCGTGGCTCGCAGCACAAACGCATAACCCATTGCAGAACATATAGGTCCGATGATTTTACCATCACCCATGACCTTTTGGAAGGTATCAAATATCACGAGAGGTTTGAGCGCAAGAGAGGCGAGTGCGAGACCTGCCGCAAACAGCACAAGCCGTACATCCGTTCCACGAACGACATAATAGACTGCCAACGCCAAAATACAAACCGATAAAACAGCAATATGATACGGCATAAAAATTCAAAAAAAGAAAGTACAATTGCGCCTCTAGCGCCTCTTGCGTTAAAATTCTCTTAGGCACGCCCGGACGGCAAGGGTGACCGCAAGCGACGGTCCGGAATGTGCAGAACGGTAACCTAAAGATAACTCAACCAACCACTTGTATCCCTGCGCTTGACGCCTGCGTACCATTTACACAGCGGATAGAGCGCCACAACGACCCCAAGCCACACGAGATACACCACCCACAGCGGGAAACCACGTTCTGCCATCGGCTGTGCGAGCACAGCATCACTCGTAAAATACCACGGATTATTAGTATGAATAAACGCAGCAAGGAAAGCGAGACCATGAATGAGATAAATATGGGTAATATAATAAAACATCGGAACGCGCCCGAAGGTGATCAGCGGCTTGGCAATGGTAATTTCCTTGCCGTCTAATGCGCGGAGCAGAAACATCACCGGACCAAGAGTAATGAGCACATAGAGCAGACTCGGCGGGTATTTCGTAACATTGATAAACGACAGAACGGTAAAGAATGCATTGGGTTGCGTCGCCCATGGACTTGGGTCGCCATACAAATTCATCCAGCGTACAACGACAAAACCAAGCGTCATCCCAATGCCGAGGATGAGGAGAATCGACCTGCGGCGTTCCTGTGGCAGCGTATAAATCGCACCAAATGCAAAGCCGGCACTCATGACGCCAATCCACGGCAGGAGAGGATACAGATAGAAAATAGAATGATTGGGGAAGAGTTGGATAAATCCGGGTTCGTGCAAGATATTCCACAGCCATCCTGCCGGACCGAATGTAGTGGGATGAACACTATCGAGTGTATTATGGAGGAGAATAATACCAATACCGACGGCAGCGACAGCTTTGACCGGAAGCCGTGAAATCAGTGACAAAGCGACCATTGACCAGCCGATCGCCCAGATAACCTGACCGACGGAGACGGCATAGGTCAGATTAAAAAACCAACCAAATCGAATGATCGTAAGTTCTAAAATTACTAACCAGATACCGCGAGTCAACAAAAACCTCGAAAGTGCGCTCGGATCACGGCGTTTCGACGAAAGGAATGCGCCTGTTCCTGCTAAAAATACAAAAACCGGTGCGCAATAATGGGTTATAAATCGGGTGAAAAAATACCATCCATCCGTGTGGGTCAGGTCCGTCGGGTCAAATCCGGCATTCGAAAAAAAATCCCGTACATGATCGAGCGCCATGATGACCATCACGAGACCGCGGACAAAATCTATAGAATCGAGTCGAAGTTTAGTAGAAGATTGTTCCATGCACGATAGTTGTTTGTAGAGAAAGTACTTGTTTTCCGAACTTTAAGCGCAAACTACAAAAGAACTATTCAACCAAAAAACAAAAACCTACTTTTTCAGAAAATTCTCAGGTCATGCGTTCGAAAATTACTCCTTCAAACAAAAACGCCCATTTTCATCGAGAGAAATGGGCGTTAGATGTATGATGAGTGTTCACTCAGGCGGGAGGATTATTTTTCCATAAGCCGCCGCTGTTCATGGCCATTAATTGTTTGATGGAATGTTCCATCCCATCGACCGAACCGTCGATAAAGATCACATTTCCCTTGCCGTTTTCGGCGACGTGGCGGATAGTCTCGGTCCACATCGAGAAGAGCATGACGGACGCATCTAAATGACTTCCCTGGAGTTGCTTAATTGCTTCACTCATCCCTTTGGCTGCTTCTTCGCGAAAGAGCGAGATACCTTGACCGCGGAGTTGAGCAGCTTCTTTTTCGGCTGCGGCAGCGATTTTAATGGCATTACCTTCGGCTTCGGCTTGCTTTGTTTTGGTAATAAGCAGCGCTTGTCCTTCATTTTCTGCGGCAGCTTTAAGATTATTGGATGCCACGACTTGTGCCATGGACTTCATAATAGCCGAGTCAAAGGCGATATCGTTCATCTGCATATCGATGAGGTGATATCCCCACATTTCGAGAGTTTGGTCGATTTGATGCTTGACATGATCGACGATTTCGGTGCGTGAGCCAAGAATGTCGGCTTGCTTTTGGGTAGCGACGAAGCTTCTGACCGAACCTTCGACCGTGCGCACGAGAGTTTGCATAAAATTCTTCTCATCGACGAATTTAAACGCGACATTTTTTATCGTTTCTTCCTGTTGATCGAGCACGGCGAAGAGGAGGAGTGCTTTGAATTGCACGGTTGCCTGATCGGAGGTAATTGCTTGAAATTCAAGCTCTGCCGATCGATTCTGAATGGAGATCCGTTTATAAATTGTCTCGATAAACGGGACTTTAAAATTGAGTCCGGGCATCATAATCCGACGATATTTTCCGAATGTCGTCACGACGGCTATCGTGCCCTGCGCTACCGTCCTGAACGACGAAAAGAAAACAATTGCGATAAAGGCAACGACAAAGAGCGAAAACTCAGGCATAGAGACCTCTCGAATAAATGAATGAATAGAACAGTATAGAACTCAAGGCGAACCGAAGATATCCTGACGACTTTCAGAATCTCGGGATAACCGCTTATTTTTTATGGGATGTATAGACGATTTCATGACGTTGAAGCCATTCTTTTTCGCCGGAGAAGAGCACTTCTTTTCGTATTCTGTAGAGTGTCGGGCTGATAGTATAGGTGTGTTTAATGAGCGCTTGTTTGCCATCGTTACCATCGGTGGCCTGCTCTTGGGTGACGATTTCGATGCTTCCGTCCGGCAGGGCGGTGCGTGAGAGTACTTTTTCATTGTCGATCATAGTGCCGGCATTACCAATGGTGAGCGTATCTTTCGAGTTTGCATTGGGTTCCGTCGGATAGCTATGAAAACACGCAAATGACGTCGTCTCACCAATTTGCCGAATTTCGACATTCGCGGGCATGGTCACGGGCTTATGGGAGGTATAATCGATATAGGTGAGTTTCCCTTCCCATTTACCGAGAATTTTAAGGAAGTCGGACGATTGCACACGGGCGAGCGATTGTGCCTGTGCGGGACGACCCGGGCAGGCAAAGAGAAGGACAAGGAGTGGCAGGATGATACGCATACATTTATCCATAAAAGAGTTACACAACACAGGCGAGCGGCACAGCGGACCGAAAGCCGTTATTTATTTTTTACATAAAATTCAATCCGACGATTCTGCGCTTTACCTTTGAGCGAGGCATTATCTGATACCGGTGTACTCTTGCCTAAGCCCTTAGCTGATAAACGCATAGGGTCGATCCCCTGGCGCACGAGATAGGAGCGAACCGATTCGGCTCTTTTTTGGGAGAGGACGACATTGGCAGCATCGGCGCCTTCGGAATCGGTATGGCCCCGGACTTCGACTACGAAGGTGGGGTTTTCTCTCAGCCATTTAGCCACATCATCCAATATCGGCTCGGACTCAATTTCGATATCCCATTTACCGCGTTTGAAATTAATACCATACGGTGTATAGGACTGACCTTTTTCGATCGTACGGACGACTTCTTTTGTCTGCGTAATTGTATCACGGATGATGATATTTTGGGGAACGACAGGACATCCGTTATTCTCTGCAAAACCGAATGTATTAGGGCATTTATCAAATTTATCGGTAATTGAATCATCGTCTGTGTCGGCTTTCAGAGGATTCGTACCGTTTTTTAATTCCTCTGCATCCGAGATTCCATCCGCATCGGTATCGGCGAGGCGTGGACTTGTCTTATACAGCAGAATTTCATCGGCATCCAAAATACCGTCACCATCGCTGTCGGTCAGCAGGGGATTCGAACCATACTCCTGTATTTCCTTCATATCACTCAGACTATCTGTATCGGTATCGATAGCAAACGGATCTGTTTTATAAATATAGATTTCCTCATAATCAGAAATTCCGTCGCCGTCGGTGTCGTTCGAATAAGGGTTCGTGCCCAAGCGGATCTCATCTTCATCGGAAATTCCATCACCATCTGTATCCGAACTGCTGAATAAATAATATGATAGCTTTGCTCCCATTTCTGCGTACCCATCGGGATTCGTGGGTATGTTACCGGCGGTGAGCTGCGCATACCCGTCGAGGATATCGGTCTTCATATATCGATAGGCAGCCTGCACGCCAAAGGAGAGGTTGCGCGTGACGTAAAAATCAATACCAAGACCACCTACCAAATGTATGGCAGAGCCGTCGATATCTTTGTAATCAGGATAGTGTTTTTTCGTTCCGGAACCATTAAGAGGATCGTCGGCGATATCTTGAGGGGAAAATAACAAAACACTGTAACCGGCAAATAAATAATAATTTAACCGCTGCCGAGGGAAGAGATTCAGGAATATTACCGGTTCAAATGCCGTTACTTTCGTTTCGCGAATCACGCCTGTTGTCGCAGCAGTCGGGAAATCGGCGGCAGGGAATTGTCGTTCCCAATCGGACCCAAAACGCTCTTTATTCCGACGGTCGTACTTGAGGTAGCCGTTCGTGAGCCGCACACCGAGGCCGAATTCTGGTAAAAAGGGCATCATATATCGTGTCGTAGCTCCGAATACGAGTCCGACATTATTGTCAGTGTATTCGCCGAAGTACTTGGTAGATAAAGCGAGTGCTCCGACTTCTAATTTACCGTTCGGGTAGAGAGTTTGCTTTTCATAGACCTTCTTGGGAAGAGTAGTGTCAGCAGTAGAGCGTCGTACCGGCGGTAGAGAATCACTTTGAGCAATGGCCCGGCTGCTAAGCAAACAGTAAACGCAAAAGAGAAGAAGGAGCAATTGTTTCATCCGATGCCTGTGTATTACGATTGGTAATCATGAAACCCTTTTCCGGTTTTCCGGCCGTAGCGTCCTGCATTGACGATTTCCTGTTGATAGATTGAAGGCGTAAATCGGGGCTCATGGAAATACTGTTCATAGACAGACTTCGTAACCTCCAGATTCACATCGTTTCCGATTAAATCCATAAGCTCAAACGGCCCCATCTTAAATCCCAATGCTTTCATAATACGATCAATTTGTTCGGGTTCGGATGCCGACTCCGTCGCAATTTTCATAGCTTCATTATAATAATTTCTTGCGACGCGATTCACGATAAATCCGGGGACATCTTTGACAAGTACGGGTGACTTCTGGAGACCTTTGACAAATTGAAGTGAACGCTGAACGACATCATCAGCCGTAAGGCGGGAAGGGACAATTTCAACCAACTTCATAAGATGAGCGGGGTTAAAAAAGTGCATGCCGATAAAATTCTGTGGATGACGGAGTTTTGTGCTGAGCTGATTGACAGAAAGGGAGGAGGTATTGGTGGCAAGGATAGAGGTGTCGGAGAGCCCTGAATGCTCTAATGCGCTGAACAATTCATACTTTGCTTCCGGTTTTTCAATTATTGCCTCAATGACGATATCACCTTCTGCAACTTTGGTAATATTCTGTGTAGTATGGAGATGCTCCTGTAGGGACGCCGCAGTATCCGGAGTGATTTTACCTTTTTCCGACAATTTTTGAATTTGCGAATGAATATATTCGTGCGCTGTCATCAGCACGCCGTCATGATTATCAAAAAGCAGAACGGAATGACCCGCCTGCAGAGCCGATAGTGCGATACCTCTTCCCATCGTACCGGCACCGCATATTGAAATGTTCATCATTGAAGTACTCCTAATTCACGACCAATTTTACCAAAAGCAGCGATTGCAGTGTCTAAATGCTGACGAGTATGCGCTGCCGAAATCTGTACTCGAATGCGGGCAAGCCCTTTACCTACAACAGGATAAAAGAAACCAATAACATAAATGCCTTCCGCCAGCAATCGTTGTGCAAATTGCTGCGCAAGTACGGCATCATAGAGCATAATCGGGGTAATCGGGTGTGTCCCGGGCTTGATGTCAAATCCAAGCTTCGTCATTTCTTCGCGGAAATACACGGTGTTTTCTTCTAATTGATCGCGCAGTGCCGTCGTCTCCGATAGGAGGTCGAATATTTCAATTGACGCGCCAACGACCGAGGGAGGCAGGGAGTTGCTGAATAAATACGGCCGTGAACGTTGTCGCAAAAGTTCGATAATTTCTTTTCTGCCTGTCGTAAAGCCGCCGATTCCGCCACCAAGTGCTTTGCCGAGCGTGCCGGTTATAATATCGACCCGTCCTAATACACCGCAATGCTCGATGACTCCACGTCCATTTTTCCCCATGAAGCCCATGGAATGACATTCATCAACCATGACAAGCGCTTGATATTTATCGGCTAAGTCGCAGATTTTGTCGAGAGGAGCAATCGTCCCGTCCATGGAGAACACTGCATCGGTTGCGATCATAATATAGCGCGCGCCGTCGGATTTTGCTGCCTGAAGCTGCGTCTCTAAGTCATTCATATCGGCACATTTATAACGGTACCGCTTTGCTTTGCAGAGGCGTACGCCGTCGATAATGGAGGCATGATTGAGTTCGTCGGAGACGATTGCATCGAGTTCGCCAAGCAGCGGCTCAAACACCCCGCCATTAGCATCAAAGCAAGCAGCGTAGAGAATCGTATCATCGGTATGACAAAACTCAGCAATCTTCCGTTCTAATGTCTTATGAATATTCTGTGTACCACAAATAAACCGCACGCTCGACATACCGTAGCCATGTGAGTCGAGGGCTACTTTTGCAGCAGCAATCACCCGAGGATGAGATGAGAGACCAAGGTAATTATTAGCACAGAAATTGAGAACGTGCCCGCTCGTACCTTCGACCATAATTTCGGCGCCCTGCGGTGAGGTAATGATACGTTCAGACTTGTATAATCCATTGTCCCGTATTGATGTTAATTCATTTTGTAAGAATTCTTGAAATGCACCGTACATTGCGTATCCTTTAGTAGAATTGATTGTAGAATTGATTGTGTGGAATTGAAAGAATGACGTATCGCCGTTGCGAAACTACTGAATTTTCTGTTTGTAACTACAACAGCGTACCCTTAAGCAGCCATACTGCAAAGCTAAAATAGATGATAATTCCCGTCACATCCACAAGGGTAGCGACGAATGGCGCAGAAGATGCGGCGGGGTCGAAATTGAGTTTTTTTAATAAAAACGGAAGCATCGACCCGCTGAGTGAACCCCACAGCACGACCCCGACAAGGGAGAACGAAACAGTAAAAGCTACCGGCAAGTAATGAGCTCCGTATGCATGCGTAATACCCGACCATACCACTATTCGTATGAAGCCGATAGTACCGAGAATCACACCGAGTAATAATCCAGAAAGAAACTCACGGCGCATGACCCACCACCAGTCTTTTAGTTGTACTTCGCCGAGAGAGATAGCGCGAACCATGAGTGTCGCAGCTTGAGAACCGGAATTTCCACCGCTCGACATAATCAGTGGAAGAAACATAGAGAGGACAATCGCTTTTTCAAGTGCACCTTCAAAGTAGCTTAGGGCTGTTGCTGTGAACATTTCACCCACGAAAAGAATCACCAGCCAGCCGGCACGTTTTTGTACCATTCCCATGAAAGATATGGTGTTATACGGTTTATCGAGTGCTTCCATACCCCCGAATTTCTGAAAATCCTCGGTCGCTTCTTCTTCTGAGACATCCATCACATCATCGAAAGTAACAATACCAATGAGTACTCCTGCTGAATCCACCACCGGAAGAGCCGGAATATCATACTTTTCCATGGCACGGACCGCTTCTTCCTGATCATCGAATGCCGATACGCTGACAACATTATCATCCATGATGCTGCGGATAGATGCGTTGGGATCGGCAAAAATAAATGCCCGTAGCATAATATCGTCGAGAAGACGGCCACTGTTATCCGTGACATAAATGCTATTTATTGTTTCACTGTTTTTTTCATAACTCCTAATATGAACAAGTGCTTGCTTGATAGTCCAGTCAGCCCGAACGGACACAAAATCCGGTGTCGTCAAGCGGCCGATACTTTGCTCGGGGTATCCGAGGAGCACGCGTGCTTCTTTTAAGTCTTCCGGTGAGAGTAAATTGAGCAGTTTTTGAGTGGCCTCAGCAGGTAATTCTTCGAGTAAGGCTGTACGATCATCGGGGGGGAGCTGTGAGAGGAGTTCGCGTGTTTCTTGATTGGTGAGCTCGTGGAGCAATTCATCCTGCCGGTCTGACTCGAGATAGGCAAAGACTTCTGTAGAGACATGCCGGGGAAGGGTGCGGAAGAGCAGTACGCGGTCGGCTTGCTCTACATCGAGCATTAAGTCCGCGATTTCGGCAGGCTCCCAGGATGAGAGAACTTCCCGAAGGTCCGTCCACTGACGGAGTTCGATGAGTTCGAGAATTTCGGGTTTGAGGAGTTCTTTGAGCATAATAAAGGAGGCAACGCATCCCGCGACAATATCGTCATGTAGATACTCAAAAATACGATTTTTTACCCCAAAAATCGTGTTAATTAGGAATTACACAGCAGAAAAAATCATGACTACGATACAGGAAAATCTACCGAACCTGTTCATTCTACAGGTACCTACATTTACACAGTCAGAACAATTTTTCCAAGGTAATTGCCGGATACCATCAGTTCATGAGCTTCGGCGGCCTGACTCAGGTCCATCACGTTACCAATGAGGGGCTTGATACTTTTTTCGGCAGCCAGGGCCAGTAATTCCTCCATTTCCCGACGGGTACCGAGATAAAGGCCATGAATGGAGAGATGCCTGAGGTATGTTTGGTGAATACTGAGCGTCGTTTCACGGCCGGTCAAAATACCGCAGAGCAGCATACGCCCGCCTTTGGTCAACATTTCAAAACTTTTCGGAAAGGTCGCAGTACCGGCATAATCCATGATACAATCGATGCCAAAAGGGAACAATTTTTTAACTTCTGCCGGGACATCATCTGTGTAATGATTAAAAACATAATCTGCGCCTAATTCCATAAGATGTTGTTTTTTCTCATCCTTGCCTGCTGTAGCTATGACAACTGCACCGGCTGCTTTCGCGAGCTGAACGGCGATTGTCCCGAGCCCTCCGGACCCTCCCCAGATAAAAAATGATTCACCCGGCTGAAGCTTTGCGACGGTATAGAGTGCGTGATAGGCAGTTAGCCCGGCGACACCGAAGGCAGTGGCTTCTTCAAAGGAAATACTGTCGGGCAAGTGAACGACATTTTTAGCCGGTACAGCGCAGTATTCAGCGTATCCTCCATGAATATGCATACCATAGTATTGCCAATTAAGACAAAGATGATTCTGTTCCGGTTTTGTCGTGCACACATGACAAACGCCGCACGAAATTATGGGAAGAGCCACGACTCGGTCACCGGGTGCGAAGCCCTGAACATGTGAGCCGACTTCGGCTACTTCGCCGACGATATCACCGCCTAATATATGAGGCATTGGGATTGTAAGCATCGGATAGCCATTCCGAACGACAATATCGGCGCGATTGACACTTGTCGCTTTAATGCGGATAAGGATATCGTCACTACCGCAGGAAGGAGTAGGGAAGTCATTCGTATAAAGTAGTTTATCAGAGCCGCCATGCTCGGTAAGAAGTACTGCTTTCATGTATTTTTTCTGCCGGAAAGTGTATAATGAGTATTCACCGCCGCAAAATTACGGAATCGGCATCAATGCACGAAACAACTGCTAATTTTAGAGTTTTTCGTATTTTTGTACTGCATATTACTATTTGAAACAAAGGAGAATGGAATGAATATTCTTGTATGTATTTCCCAGGTACCGGATACAACCACGAAAGTAGCCGTTGGTACCGACGGAAAAACGATTGATAAGACCGGTGTGAAGTTTATTTTGAACCCTTATGATGAGTTCACAATCGAGGAAGGATTACGCCTGCGTGAGAAGTTCGGCGGCACCGTCACTGCACTTACGGTAGGAGGAGAATCTGCAAAAGAAATTCTCCGTACAGCGCTTGCGATGGGTGTTGACAAGGCTGTTATTGTCAAGGACGAAGCAAAAAGTGACAGCTATTCGGTAGCAGTCAATATTGCTGATTATGCATCATCTATTTCTCCTGATATTGTCATTGTCGGACGTCAAAGTATTGATTATGATTCATTTGGCATGGCTTCCATGGTAGGTGAATTGCTCGGCATGGCATCAATTTCTGTCGTATCTTCCTGGTCGATTGAGGGGTCAACGGTTACCGCCGAGCGTGATATCGAGGGCGGAAAAGAACTGTTACGGACATCATTACCCTGTGTAATCTCAGCGCAAAAGGGTCTCAATGATCCACGCTATCCAAAATTACCTGATATTATGAAAGCCAAGTCCAAGCCAATCGAAGAGCGGGCATCGGTATCCAGTAGCACACGGGTCGAGACCATTGCCATGGAATTGCCACAATCGAAGCGAGTTGGGAAAATATTGGGCGACACCGATGGCGACATTGCCGAACTCGTCCGTTTACTTCACGAAGAAGCAAAAGTAATATAAATCAAACCATTAGGATACAAACACATGAGTACAACAGTAGTATTTTTGGAATCAAAAGGTAATCAAATCAAGCGTTCATCGCTCGAGGCAATCACTGCGGCACACGGAATATCAAACGGCGGATCGGTACTGGGAATTATTATCGGTGCTACCGCATCGGATGTGGCAGTGACACGTGCATACGGGCTCACGAGCTGCGCACTTGCAAGTCATTCTTTATTAGGTAATTATTCCTCAACTGCAGTTGCAGCGACGGTGGCACAGTACGCAGCAAGTGTCGGCGCAAGCAGTGTTATTTTTCCTGCTACTGCAACGGGTAAAGAGTTAGCTCCCCGGGTTGCAGTGAAATTACAGGCAGGTTTTATACCCGATTGTGTTGCTTTAGAAATGAATAATGGAACAATTCAGGCCACACGTCCGGTCTATGCAGGAAAAGCAAAAATCACGGCAAAGGTGTCAACTCCGGTTGGCGTCTATAGTTTACGTCCTAATGTATTTACCGCGCGTACTATTGACGGTGCCGGTGAGGTCAAGGTTGAAGAATTTTCACCTTCGCTGACAGCGGACGACTGCAACGTGACCGTTACGAGTGTCGTTCGCAATGAAGGCAAGCTTGACGTGTCCGAAGCAGATGTGGTCGTGAGCGGCGGTCGTGGCTTGAAGGGTCCGGAAAATTTCCATTTAGTCGAATCGCTCGGTAAGGTTCTCGGAGCAGCAATTGGTGCTTCTCGGGCTGTGGTGGATGCAGGGTGGAGACCACACGGCGAGCAGGTCGGTCAGACAGGCAAGACGGTATCGCCTAATTTATATGTCGCTTGCGGAATTTCAGGTGCCGTGCAGCATCTTGCCGGTATGTCATCGTCGAAAGTCATCGTCGCAATTAACAAAGACAAAGATGCACCGATATTCAAAGTCGCCGATTATGGAATCGTCGGAGATGTCTTTGATGTATTACCTAAATTAACAGCAAAACTCACGCATTAACCATCAGAATTATGGCAAAAGTGCAATTAGAAGTATTAGGGCTTTCGGCCAATCCTGCCAGTAATGGTGCGTATGCACTAATTCTCAAGGAAGTCGATGGATCACGACGACTTCCGATTATCATCGGGGCTCCCGAGGCAGGAGCTATCTATAATGAGCTTGAAGGAGTCAAAGCACAACGTCCGATGACGCATGATCTCATACGTGATATTCTGACAGCGCTCGATGCCTCCATAGTCGAAGTATGCATTAATGAAATGCGCGACGAGACATTCTACGCAAGTATCGTCCTTGACTCCACCTCGCAAGAAGTCGATTGCAGGCCAAGCGACGCTATCGCGATTGCTTTACGGTGCAATGCACCGATATTTATCAACGAATCTCTGCTCGATGAAGTGAGCTTCCTTCCGGAAGGTATGGGCGATGACGAAGTACGTGAAGGTGAGGAAGAAGAAGATGACGAACTGAAAAAAATACGGCTCAAGGCAGAAAAAGTGGAAGAGAGCGAGACTCCGAACAGGCCAAAATCGAAACTCGAATTAATGATGCAATACCTTGATAAAGCTGTGAAAGAGGAAGATTACGAGCGCGCTGCTCAGCTACGGGATGAGATATCAAAGTTAAAAAGTAACTAATTTTTATGCGGTTATTTTCGACTTTTTCCTTATTTTTGCGCTCCCAAAATGTGCCGAAGTAGCTCAGCCGGTTAGAGCAATGGAATCATAATCCATGTGTCGGGGGTTCAAGTCCCTCCTTCGGTACCAATAAAAAAAGCGATTTCATCCGAAATCGCTTTTTTTATTAATTGCCCTACCAAAATGAACGACCTTACGCTCTGCGGCGCCTGTCGAGAAACCTCGTTTATCGCCCGCCGGAAATGGATATCCGGATATCCAATCCCACCTGAGTCGTACTGAAACCCGGTGTAGAAGCTCCTTCGTTAATCGTGCCTTCGTAGCGGAAGAAAAGTCGCGCCGTCACTCGGTTACTCATCGAATATCGCGCACTCGGCTCGATTGTGATGTTCGTCGTACCGTCAATTCTCTGTCCATTAGGGTCAGTCAATTTGAGAATGTCGTAGTTGGCGCGTTGATTTCGCTTGTACGAACCCAAAAAAGCGAATTCCAGGTCATTTTCAAGATCAATTCCTAATAATGCAAATTTAAAACCACGGCGAGAGTATGTTCCCTGAATCGATAACTCGCTCGAAGATTCTCGTGAGATGTTCGACGTCGCCGAAAGGAGAGAATAGGACGTCTTCGTATTATAGCGTACAGTACCTGTAAGGGTTCCTTTGAGCTTCGTCTCGTCAAAACTCATCGTTAGTCCAATCAGAGGTTGAAACCCAAGCTGTACCTGCTGACCATCGACGAATCGACCATTGTCGGTAATTCTCGCATTTTCCTGGTAGGTAGAGGTATAATTATGCTCGAGGGCTATACGGCGGGCGACACCACCAAACACTCCCCATTTTTCAATGCCATCCCAGCGGAATGACCAGTTGACGCTCGGCATGATTTTGCGTACGGCAGCAGGGAGAAAGGCGAACGATTCAAGACCATCATGGAAGGACTCTGAAAGGGCATTGGTAATTAGCTGATTGCGTTTAACAGTGTCATTTCCGGCCTGTGCAAGAATTCCCGGTTGCTTTGAGAGATACAGATCAATAACATGCTCGATGGAGTTATTGAGAGGAGCCAGGAATAAAAACTTTGGTAAGCTAAGATAAGTACGGCTGTATGTCTGTATAATCGTGACATTTGAAAAACTCTGTACACCTTCCGAATCGGTAATCACGGTCTGATTTTGATTATATCCAAACTGTGATTTCCACGTTAAATCGAGATTGGCTCCTTCCCACAGCTGTCTGCTTGTACGAAATTCAATGGTCGATGCTTGATTGAAATTTTCCGGTAGCACAGAATTCGGTGGGCGGATACCTTTCTCGGCATTAAAACCAAAAAATGGAAATTTCGAACTGCCCCGGAGTGAAAAACTACCATGTGGGCTACCGACCAATCCAAGCTGATACGCTGCCGAAGGTCCCCAGATATTATCTTGACCCAAGCCGAATATTCCTCTCCATTGATTCGTAAGTCCATTCCCACCAAAGAGTCCCGGATTCCTTGAGATATTATCTTGCTTAAAGGTCAGTTTGATTTCATCAAAATCGAGGAAAATAGTCTTAAAGACTTTACCGACGGTACCGAAAAAGGAACTTGTTGTATCGGTCTTACCATAGGTCACACCATACCATTTATCGCTCATGAGTCTAAGCTGTAATCTCGAGCTGAGCGTGAGATTGCTCTGTACCGTTCCGTACTTGACTGCATCCCGCAATGCCGGATCCGGCTGAAGGGGATCGCGCCATTCGTATTTTGCAATGTACGAACCGGTATTGTCGAGGTAGGTGTTGAGCCCCCAGATATCCGGGAGTCTTGGACGGAAATTGATGGTAAAATTCTGCACATGTGAGCCATCATCACCAAGATGAAGCAGCTTGCCATTGCCAAGAATCATCATTTTAGATAATTCATTCCCGGTGCGTTGACGGCCAAATTCATCCACTTCGAGTGGGGCGAGCGTGCTTGCTGTTGTAAATGAATAATCAACCACCGGACTCAATAGCCCGTTTTCTGCAAGCTTCCAGGAGAATTGTGCTGTCCGCTGAGCGGTAAAATCACGAACGACCGGACTCGGAAATTCGAGAAACCTCGACTGTTCGGTAGTGCGGCCACGTTTCAAATCAAGATTCGTCGTGAAGCTGGAGGGGAGAAAGTTGATTTTCCAGTTTTTATACGAACCGATAATCGGAACTTTGTCGCTCCATGTCAGAGGCTCAAGAGAGACGGGAGGAAGATTCAAAGCATAGGCAAGTGTTAAATGCCATTGCCACTTAAAGCGTTCTACCACGACAGGAGAGCGCTCGAAGGTTTGGGAATAATCATATCCTATCGACACTCTGTTGAACGTTTCCTTGATAAGCCAATAATTGATTGGAATGCCTAGCTTCACACCGGACATTGCCCATTGATCCTGCACTCTTAGTGTTTCAGAACGTGTTGTAACGGCATCAGCGATACTTTGTGCTTCATCCGGGGTTTTACCGTCACTGATGGCGCGATTATATTGATTCTTGGCAGCATCTTCAATATAGACATCACTTTGTGCTTCAAATATTGGCTTTTCATAGCTTTCAGAGTGTGTATAACTGATCGGGAGCTTCGCTTCTTTGAACGCAGAAGGTAAAAACTTTTCAAGGGTTCCCTGCATTTGTACAGAAAAATTAGTGCTCTGAATGCGATTGCCGAAGCGTTCTTCGAGGCGGTGGAAGTTCGGATTAGAGCGTGAAAACGTACCGATGACCGACCCGACATCAGCGAGCTTGAGCTCGGCGCTGCCAATGGCTGACCAATCGACCGAACTTTCCGGATCAATGAGTCGTAATTCATTCACCCACATGGTGGTTGTCAAATCATTCGGGAAGCGTGCCGATGGGTTGGCAATTCCGAAACCAAGGAACATAACCTTGGTTAAAGTAGGATTCCCTCGAATCACATAGCTTGCCAGAGGGTCGCCTGATACCGGAAATTGCTGGCGTTCATTTTCTCGAGCAGGGTCTCGGATTCCTTTAATTGCCGTCAACTCTGTCAGTGGAATAGCGAGGTCCTGCCAGTTCCGCAGCAAAGGTCGACGATATTCATAATAATTCGAAGAATCGATACCAAAGCGTATGAACGCATAGGCTGACGGAACGGCACCTGCAGGAATATTATCAGGCATAGAACCGTCGCCATGTATGAAAAATTTCAATTGCTTATAATTAAATATATCAGTCTGACGAAGTACGCGTACGGCCATGCGCTCATCATTATAGCGAAGATTCCGAACGGTGACGGCAAGAGACTGTTCGTTGAGGCGAATGTCTTGATTTGGGTCCGGATTGTTCAGCTGTCGAGGACGTTGTACTCCTGGTGGAACAGTATAATAATCCGGTGCATTGCTGTTTTCTTCAACATTTACAAATGCGATACTGAGTATGCTGTCGGATGGAGTCACATTTGATTGGAGATTATTTGAGCGTTGCCACTGAGAACCGGTAAAGCGCCAATCGGCTATTTCAGCAGTCAGTAATCCTCCTTTATACCATACACGGACATATTGGATATTCGAGAAGGATGGATTGCCAACGACTCTTTGTGGTCTCCGTATGGGGATGCGATAGAGTCTCCAGTTCGAGCAGCCACCTTCTCCTGCAATCTGAGGATTCGTTACAGGATTAGGATCTAAGTTAACTTCATAGCTAAAATAACTATTGTCGAGTGCAATGGTTTGCCCGTTGTTTGTATTGAGTATTTCCTTGTCGGGGAATTGCCCGAGCTCTGCCTTGCTGGCATTGCCTTCGTAATTGTTATATTTCTTAAAATCATCGACTTGCTGCTCAGTGACTCCTTTTCTGAAGTCAAAATCATAATCATCCCGCGCAGGGTCTTCTTCTTGGTTCAGCGGAAACGGATAGACAATTTTCTCCTGTGTATCGCTAAGTGTATCGATACCGACATCTTCCCCGGGGTCAATCACATTATTCGGAATCGGGCTCGCTGCAGTAAACCCGTCCTCTGTATTAAGTGTTTGATTAGGAATAATATCTTCACTTATCTGCCCTAGATCGATATACATTTTTGTACCAGCTTCGCGGCCTGTGACATTCATCATTATCTCGATGAAATCAATATTTTCATTGTCAAAATTCGTGTTAAACTGTGAAAACAGGCGCATCATGCCGCCCCAAATTTTATCCTTATTCGAATTAATATAATCCACGTGCTTTACAGAATCCTGGGACCAGGCAGGGTTAATTTTATCCACGAATTCAGGATTCATGTTGTAGATACCACGCTCATAAGGATTGAAAATTACTTTCAGGTCATTGATATTCGACCGACCCTGAACGATTGAACGGTTGGGATAAACACATTCTTGCGGTGTGCGGCCAAGGAAGTATTGGAACCAATTAGTCTTGCCTCTAAAATACGATTTAATCCGAGAGGAGTCGTCCGTAAAAAGAGAAGAATCAACAGGTTGTGACGAATGTGACCATTGAGAAGGTGAGAGGCCGAGTGAAATATAGCGTTGTGCTCCTTCAAAATCATCCAAATACGCAACAGGTGATTCATTATCAGAAGCCACGTCAGAGAGTCGTTTGTTTGGTGTAGGGAACATCGCAGCGATTTCCCCTTTCAGCTTGAGGTATGACTTGTCTTTTGTATCCAAAAAGGGTAGTGCGTCGAGTGCTTTGGTAAGCCAGGGAGCATCGAGATTGAGTGAGCCGTCAAAACCGATCATATTATTAGATACAGGTTCATCACCGAGTCGAACTCTATCAAGGACAAGCGATTGATTAAAGAGCATAAATGTCATTCCGATGCTACTCTGTACATTCCTTCGCTTTAAAATATCCATGTCGGCCCGTAGCCCGACGAGAGTTCGTGTTGCTAGATTAAACAAATCCTGTTGTTCATATTCAATACCGAGATTAGCATTTGGGAGGGTGGCTCTCGGATTGGTCAACGTCACTTGTCCGGTATAGTATTCAACGTAATAATCGGCATTCTCCCTGAGAGCTACGCCGTCTAGAGTAACGCGTACACTACCGGGAGCGAGGTTAAACGCACCGAGCGAAATACGGTTGCCGGTTGTGGACGCATTACCGGTAGCTTCTCCGGAGATGATGAATCTATCTCTACCGGTCTGTAATCGAGCCACTTCGATAGTGGTGTCATAGACAGCATCAAACACATACTGTTCGGCGATCTGAGGATTACCCTTCGTCGTAAAATAGTCCCGTAGTCCTTGACGAAACGGTTCAACACTCGGAAAAATAATCTCACCGCGGACGGCATTAAAAAATGGAGAGGATTGCGACGCTTGCGGTGGAGGATTCTGCTGACCGCTGATAGGTATTTGTTGTTGCTGCGTTTGGGTGATTTGTGTAGCAGTAATATCAAACAATCCGTCCGGTTTTTGTTCACCTGAATTATTATTGACCTGATCAACGCGTAAGACAGTTACTACTTTCTCGCTTGTTCCGGGGAGGACGTCGGATGAGTCATTATTGGGTCGGAGATACCATACGTTAATTTTGGCGTCTGTTGTACTGACATTACTTTGACCAATGGAGTAAATATTTTTCATCTGTCGGGACCATAGCGTTTTAAAGCTTGGTTGGAGTCCTTGCACGCTGATGAGTTTTAAAATTAACGTGTCTTTCGGACTTCTGTTGGCAGCTGGTGTACCGTATAAAAGATCGTCATCGGGGGATAAAGCATTACGATTATCAATCCGGTATGATACTGCATAGGTTCGTTCATTACGAAGATTGAAAATTGTCAACCGACCGAGACTTTTGTCATAATCATATCTGCTTTTGTCGAGCTGTGAAAACCGACCTCTTGCAATTTGTCCGGCTGTAATTGTACCGAATTTCTTAGAATCCGGATATCGTGTACCGATCGGAATCGGCTCCAAATCAGCGTATGCGATCGCTTCTGTAGCCTGTGTAGCCGTTACGTCACCGGTAGATTCCCATACTTCTATTTCTTTGATTTGGTATTGGAGAGCATCATTGGGTATAACAGGCGTCGAATTCTTAAAATACTCTGTATAAATTCTCTTATACACAGTATCGAGAAAAAAGTGATTTCTGGCATAATCGTAGGCACGAATCTGAAACTGCTGTTTAAGTGCTCCACCACCGCGTACTTGTACGAATTTACGCTCGCCTCTGCGCTGAGAAGCTACTGATTTTAAGAATAATGGACCGAACTGGAAATCAGCGCGAACGCCGAATAACGATTGTCCGCCACCGATAAGAGTTGATGGCACGGGGAACTGTATATTTCCAAGTTCTACCCGTTTTACGATATCATCGTCATTGCCGCTGAATCCAATATTGAATTTATTATTGAGCTCAAAGGTTTGTTTCGTATTCCAATCTACACCTAGCTTGAGTTTGTCCCCAATTTTTCCGCTGACATTCAGATTAATATCCTGCGAAAAAATCGGCCCGGATTGAGTCTGACCAAAAGCGGAAGTAGATCCGAGATTTTGGGAGTCCCATCTCCAGCCGGCGCGTACATTCACATCACCGGTGACATTGATACTAATTTCTGGCTTTCCAAAAATACCAAATACAGGATTGGGAGGGAAAGGAATACTCAGTCCATCTAATTCACCTAAAATGCTGCTGAGTCCTGAACGTGAAAGTGCTTTTTTCAGATCATACGATGCAGTCAGCGAATCCCAAATTCTACGACGTTCTTTCTCGCGCCTATAGACCAGATAATCATCCAATGATAAAAAGCTCGGCGCAGCAGTCTCGATGCCGTTCCAGGACTCACGCTGGGAGAATGTCGCTCCTGCGGTATCGATTTTTGAGGTAATCTTGTACCCTGCGGGTAAAGCAGGTCGCTTGGTACCGTACTGAGAAGGAAGAATGGAGCCGCGAAAAAGAGGAGGGGGATTGAAAATCGGATGTTGTCGGGTACTATCCGGCGGTGTCTCTACCGGCACAAAATAGGCAAGCTCAGGAATAGTAAGAGGCATGTGCAGGGTAAGCAGCGTGAGATCACTCAAGGTGATTTCAGCTGCCAAGCTCTCCGAATGCGCGAATAATGCTATGAAAAATAATACACTACACAATGCAACGTGAGCGGCACGAGAATGCTGCCGCAGGTGCTGAATGGGAAGTACCATTAGTCCTACAAAGAAAAATGAAACGAATTTCGAAGTACACAAAAACCGTATCGTTGGAACAAATGGCGTCTCACAAGAAAGTGCTAGAAACTAAAAGAGGGGTAGCTCGATACTACTATAGTGCAAAAGTACGCTCTCCACACGCTATAAGCAAGAAAAATTTTCTCGGAAAGTGAAATTGAGCAGAAAAACATACTTCTACCGACAACGAGGCAAAGAATTGACATCAATAAGCGCATTGGATGTTCTCCAGTTATCATACGGTGTAGATATTTCATGCTCACGTAACGTACGGTGATTCGCTCGATACATCGACCTGCACTCTCTAATATCAGACCTCCCATCACGAGGTGTTTTGCTGTTGGTATGCCCTGCTTTTGTATTTTTGCACACCGTAAACTCTATCCAGCTTCCTTGTATCAGCTAAGCCCTATGCCCGAATTTGTACATCTTCATAATCATACGCATTATTCCTTACTTGATGCTGCCTGCACTCCCGATCAGCTCATCAATGCTGCCAAAGCAGACGGACAAAAAGCACTTGCTCTCACCGACCACGGCGTGATGTTTGGCTGTTTTGAATTTTATAAAAAAGCAAAAAAAGCCGGTATCAAGCCCATTCTCGGCTGCGAAGTCTATATTGCGAACGGCAGTCGATTTGACCGTGGAGCAGGGAAGGCAGCGACCAAAAAACGGAATTATTTCCACCTTGTCCTTCTTGCCAAGAATGATATCGGCTACAAAAACCTCATGAAGCTCACCACACTTGGGCATACAGAGGGATTCTACTACCGACCGCGTATCGATACCGATTTACTCGAAAAACATCATGAAGGATTGATAGCATTGTCGGCATGCCTTGCCGGCGTGATAAACGCACCTTTACTTGCCGGAGATTATGAAACTGCCCGTAATAACGCTATTTGGTACAAGAACTTATTCGGCGATGATTTTTACATCGAGCTACAGGATCATGGTCTCGACGGCGACGAAATTGTACTCGCACAAGCACCGAGACTTGCCGAAGAATTAGGCATCAAGCTCATTGTGTCGAATGATTGTCATTATATCAAAAAAGAACATGCCGTCGCGCACAATGTGCTGCTCCATATCAAGGATTCAGGTATTAAAGGGGTGAATAATATCCATGAATTACGCTACGGAAAACCCGAAATGTACTTTAAGTCATCGGAGGAAATGTCTAAAATTTTCAAAGACTTCCCTCAGGCATTTGAGAATACTCTTGAAGTAGCCGAAAAATGTGATGTGACCTTGAAGTCTGATATAAAAATGCCGACCTTCCCAATTCCTCAGGAATCAAAAGCCACGACCTTGGAAGAGTATCTTGAGGAATTGACGTATGCCGGTCTTGAGCGTCGTTATCCGGTCCAAACTGCCGAAATTCTCGATAGAGTAAAATTCGAACTTGGTGTCATCAAGCGGATGGGATATGCAGGGTATTTTCTTATCGTACAGGATTTTATCATTCAGGCGCAGAAAAAAGGCGTTCGCGTTGGTCCCGGACGGGGGTCAGCTGCCGGCAGCGTCGTAGCCTATGCACTAGGAATTATTAATGTCGATCCAATCAAGTATGACCTACTTTTTGAACGCTTCCTCAATCCTGACCGTGTATCGATGCCTGATATTGATATTGACTTCAGCGACGACAAGCGCGATGTGGTCATCGACTACGTGAAAGAAAAATACGGTGAAAAATCCGTAGCGCAGATTATTACTTTCGGGACGCTTTCGAGCCGTGCAGTGCTCAAGGATGTAGGACGCGTTCTCGGTGTGCCTCTTTCTACCATCAATTCCATCACCGAGAAAATTCCTGTCTTTCAGGGTAAAGTTACCAAGATCAAAGATGCAATGGAATTACCGGATTTACGATGGCTGAAAGAGACCGATGACCCAAAGCTGAAAGAACTCATCGAATATGCGTCCACCCTTGAAGGAATGGCTCGTAATTCATCGCTTCACGCTGCCGGTGTAGTCATCGCGCCCGGTGACATCAATGAGTTTGTTCCGCTGTATAAATCGGGAGATTCAGGACTCGCGACACAATATACAATGAAAGACCTCGAAGATGCAGGGCTGCTCAAAATGGACTTTTTGGGCCTGCGAACCCTGTCAATCATTGATAATACTCTCGATCAGATTAAGCGGAATCATGGCCTGACAATCGACCTCGATACCATAGACCTCGAAGACAAGCTTACCTACGATATGCTCGGGAAAGGGAAGACTCAGGCGGTGTTTCAGTTCGAATCCGGCAAGATGCAAGAGTCGCTCATGAAGCTCAAGCCAACGGATTTGGAAGATCTCATCGCTATGAATGCTCTCTATCGTCCGGGACCAATGGAGAATATTCCTGACTTTATTGACCGGAAGCATGGACGCAAGCAAATAGAGTATATTCATCCGGTTATGGAAAAATGCCTGAAAAAGACCTATGGAATTATTGTCTATCAGGAACAGGTAATGCAGCTGGTGCAGGATATCGCGGGATTCACCCTTGCACAGGCCGACTCTATCCGCCGCGCGATGGGTAAGAAAGATGCAGCCGAAATGCTGAAGCTGAAGATTCAATTTATCGAAGGGGCAGAAGGCAAGGATATTCCCAAGAAGATTGCCGAAGAAATTTTCGAACTCCTTATCAAATTTGCGTCATACGGCTTTAATAAATCCCACTCGTGTGCCTATGCCTACCTTGCCTTTCAGACTGCGTGGCTCAAAGCACATTACACTGCAGAGTTTCTTGCAGCAAACATGACGGCCGAAATTAATGATTTGGATAAAGTAGTGGCTTTAATTGATGAAGCCAAAGCATTTGAAATTAATACGCTTCCTCCTGATGTGAATAAATCGGTGGCAACATTTATGGCCATTGACTCGAAAAATATCGTCTTCGGGCTCGCCGGTATCAAAGGTGTCGGCATCAGCGCGGTCGAGTCGATTATCAAAGCCCGGGAAGAAAAGCCGTTTACATCCTTTTATGATTTTGCAGCACGTTGTGACAATAAAGTCATTAATCGCCGGGTACTTGAAGCACTTATCTCTTCCGGTGCGTTCGATTCGTTGAAAATCGGACATCGTGCGCAGCTGTTTGCAGCTATAGATTCAGCCCTTGAATTTGCCAAAAAATCAGGTGCTGCTCAGAGCGATACCAATAGTATGTTCGGCGGGGGAGTCGCAGAACTCGATATCGTCGAGCCCAAGCTGCCGACTATTCCAAACTGGAGTGAAACCGAACGCCTCGAAAAAGAGAAAGAAGTGCTGAATTTTTATCTCAGTGGTCATCCGCTGATGAAGTATCGTCCGCATCTTGCATCGTTTTCGACACTTATCCTCAATAAAAAAGATAGTCCGCTTATCGGTAAGCCCGTCCGATGCTGTGGGTTAATTACTGCTGTTCGGACCCGGCTCGATAAAAAAGAACAAACCATCGCCTTTGTCATGATCGAAGACTTTTACGGTAAAGCAGAGTGTATTTTCTGGAGCGATGCATATAAAAAATGGGGGCAATATTTACACGAAGATACTGTAGTCATGGTGCGGGGGAAATCCGAACTAAACGCCGATTCTCTTAAAATTATCGTCGAAGAGGTAATTCCAATAGAAGAGACCGTGCCGAAGTTTGCCAAAGGATTTAATATTTCAATCAATGCAGCCACGGTTACACGGGAGGATATCGAACGTATCAAACCCCTGTGTGTAGCGAAGGCAGACAGTAAAATCGTGTTCTCGGTGATGGAAGAAGGCAGCCGACGTTCACAATTCTATGCGCCTGCCAAATTACCACTTACGCAGGAGTCAACAAATGCGCTGACGCAGATTTTCGGTCCCAACAACGTTCGCTTCGTGCTCGAGTAAGTGCATTATTGCTAAAAAATTACTACATTTATGGTCAGTATTATCATTATCTCCTACAATACCTGCCGACTGACCCTGAACTGTATTGCATCCATAGTTACTACCTATCCTGAAGCAGAAATAGTGGTCGTCGATAATCGCTCTCCCGACGATACGGTGCAAGCTGTTCGTAGGGAATATCCTGCCGTGCGAATGATTGTCTCACCCGAGAACAAGAGTTATTCCAATGCAGTGAATATTGGTATGAATTCCACAACTTCTGAATATACAATTGTTTGTAATGCCGACGTCGAGTTCTATGCTGGTGCAGTTGCCACCATGATTGCCTATTTACAGGCACATTCACGCGTTGGAGTCTGCTCTCCACAGCAGGTGTATCCCGACGGTACCTGGCAGTATTGTTTCGGTCCTTTGCCAAGCGTCGGCACTGCTATTAAAGACATGCTGCTTCTCTATGGCATTCGTGATTATTTCAAGCGCCTTCTATATCCTAGGCTTATGTTCCGGCGTCCACGGAGTGTCGGATACTGTGATGGGGCAGTACTTGCCATTCGAAGATCAGCTTTTGCCGATGTCGGAGGATTCGATGAGAGTTTCAACTTTTATTCTGAGGAAACAGATTTTTGTTACCGGCTGCACAACAAAGGTTGGTATGTGCATTATGTGCCGACATCGACAGTCATGCATATCCGTGGTGCGAGCTCGGGTTCAGAATTGAATTTTTCCGAAAAAGCACTCCAAAAATTAGTGACATCCAAGGTGCACTACATGCGAAAACACTTTTCGCCACGTCATGTCCGTTGGTTCATACGTATTGAAATTGCAAATTATACATTCAAAAGTAGTATCAGTAAAGGTATCCGACGGGTGCGTACGTCACGACAACTGGAGACAAAACAGAAAATGTTTGAGTTGCTGGCTGCCTTTTACCGTGAAAAACGATAATTATTCCCACTTAACCCAATATATATGAAAGAATTAAACAGCACAGAAGTCCCAGTCGAGCGAGCAATCGCCGTCTCGGTAGGGCGCAAAGGCAGTTATCGTACAATGGCACTTGACCACTTGGACGAGCTTGCATTCCTCGCAGAGACATGCGGAGCAGAGGTGATTGCAAAGATGTATCAGGAGTTGGATAAGCCAAGTGGGGCCACTGCAATAGGAAAAGGAAAAGTAATAGAAATCAAAGAGCTTATCGAGGAAAACAGAGTTACTCTTGTCATTTTTGATGACGACCTGACGCCGGTGCAGGTGCGAAATTTAGAAAAAGAACTGGAAGTGAAAATACTCGATCGGAGTGGTCTGATTCTTGATATTTTTGCTTCGCGGGCGCGCTCGGCAGAAGCAAAAACGCAGGTCGAGCTTGCGCAGCTGCAGTATTTATTGCCGCGACTTACCCGTTTGTGGACACACCTTTCAAAGCAGCTCGGGGGAATTGGAACCAAAGGACCGGGTGAAACACAGATTGAGACCGATCGACGGCTGGTACGAGATAGAATCGATCTGCTGAAAGATAAATTACGTACAATTGCCACACAGCGGCATGAACAGCGGAAATCTCGCGCAAATATGGTGAAATTTGCACTTGTCGGCTATACCAATGCCGGAAAATCTACGCTGATGAATACCTTGACCCGTTCCGGTGTATATGTCAAAGACCAGCTCTTTGCTACACTCGATACCACGGTTCGCGCGCTCGAATTACCCAATGGACGTCAATCGGTACTTTCTGATACTGTTGGATTTATTCGAAAATTACCCACTCATCTCATAGCATCATTCCGTAGTACTCTTGCTGAAGCGGCTGAGGCCGATGTGCTGCTCCATGTCGTCGATGCATCTCACCCGGCGTTTCGCGAACAAATTGCCGTCGTCAATCAAACGCTCGATGACCTTGAAATTGGTGCAAAATCGACGATTCTTGTGCTCAACAAATGCGACGCACTACCACTCGATGAACGTCATCAACTGGAAATTGAATTCCCGAGCTCGTTGCTGGTATCAGCCGAGAAAGGACTCCATATCGATGTACTTCTACTGGCAATGCAGCAGGCGGCAGAGCGGGGAAGTACGACCCTAACGGTAGTAATACCTTATTCTGAGATGAACTTACAAAAAATCATCTATGAATCCGGTGAAGTGCATTCCCGCAAGGATGGAGATGATGGCAGTACGATAGAAATCACGGTGCCGCATGACAAAAAAGATCGCTTTATGCGGCTCTGCGGGGCATATATCCAATAAGACAATCTCAGAATTACGGTTGGGTCGGAAAATACTGTGGATAGAGCACACCGGCACATTCAGGGCAAATACCATGGCTGACCTGCGCTTCCGTATGACCTGCTATGTATTCTTCGAGTGGCAGCCACCGGTTGTCTGCTTCCCGTATTTTCTTACACGAAGCACACATCGGTACAATTCCTCCAAGCAGCTTGATGGTGCTGACAGCGGTGTGTAATTCATGCAACGTGTGGCGCATCTGAATCAGAGTGCTTACCTGCCTTGCTAGCGCTTCCAATGCTTTTATCTGATCCATGGTTAGCGTGCGCGGCACCCTGTCGATGACGCACAATGTTCCAAGTGCCAATCCATCCGATGAATACAACGGCGCACCGGCATAAAAACGTATCGAAGGATCTCCAACGACCAATGGATTATCAATAAATCGTTGGTCCTGATTCGCATCCGGCACAATCATGACTCCACTATCAAGAATTGCATGCGCGCAAAATGAAGTCTCCCGGGGAGTTTCTGCTACATTAAGCCCCCTCTTGGACTTGAACCATTGCCGATGCTCATCAACGAGACTCACAAGGACGATGGGCATTTGACAAATTACGGACGCTATGTAGGTCAAGTCGTCATAACTTTGTTCAGGCTCGGAGTCGAGAATATCATACAAACGCAAGGCGTCCAAACGCCGGCGTTCATCTGGAGGAAGCTGAGCTGAAAGCATATTGTATAGATAATTACTGAGATATATGACTTGAAGGGTAATTCAAAAATACTGTTTTATTTTTGTTCTTACTACTATTTGCCTGCCGATCTGCGCTGTCCGCCACTTTTACCGTAATGCTCAGTGGTTATTCGGAACATAGAAGCCAACACTTGACCTTCACCCCATCTAAAAATCAGCGTCCTACCTGCCAAATCTTTGCTTACGTGCCTGAATTTAAGTAATTTTGCGCCTTCTCAAAATTAACCCTCTCAATATTTCCTACATTTCCAGAAAGACAACGCTATGTCCTACACGAAGCTGACGCCCCCGACAAACGGTGAGAAAATTTCCGTTAATTCCGATGGAACATTGAACGTTCCGAATAATCCAATTATCCCGTTTATCGAAGGTGACGGTACAGGTGCCGACATCTGGGCGGCTTCGGTGAGAGTAATCGATGCAGCAGTAGAAAAAGCGTATAACGGCACCCGCAAAATCGAATGGTTCGAAGTGTATGCCGGTGAAAAATCTAACGATGTCTATGGTCCAAACACATGGCTTCCTGAAGATACTCTTACGGCAATTAGAGAATATATTGTTGGGATTAAAGGTCCCCTTACAACTCCTGTCGGTGGAGGAATTCGTTCTATTAACGTGGCATTACGTCAGTTGATGGACTTGTATGTCTGCCTTCGCCCTGTTCGCTGGTTCGATGGTGTGCCGTCTCCCGTTAAGCGTCCTGACCTCGTTGATATGGTAATTTTCCGTGAGAATACGGAAGATATTTATGCGGGAATTGAATTCCAAGCTGGTACACCGGAAGCAACCAAAATGCTCGAATTTTTACAGGAGAATTTCCCGGCTATGGCAAAAAAGATTCGTTTTGGTGCTGAAGCTCCTACCGAAGTCGGAATTGGTATCAAGCCGGTCTCTGTACCGGGCACCAAACGCCTCGTTCGTGCCGCACTCCGCTACGCGCTCAGCCAAGGCCGTAAAAACCTCACGATCGTTCACAAAGGAAATATCATGAAATTTACGGAAGGCTCATTCCGTGACTGGTCGTATCAGCTTGTGCGTGATGAATTTAGCGACGTCGCTGTTGGCTGGGATGATTGCAATGGCAATCCCGGTGATAAATTACTCGTAAAAGATGTCATTGCCGATGCATTCCTGCAGCAAATCCTTACCCGTCCGGCTGAATATGATGTGATCGCCTGTATGAATCTCAACGGTGACTATATCTCCGACGCTCTCGCAGCACAAGTCGGCGGTATCGGTATCGCGCCAGGCGCAAATATTAATTATGACAACGGGTATGCAATTTTTGAAGCAACCCACGGAACTGCTCCGAAATACGCTGGACTCGACAAAGTCAATCCCGGGTCGGTCATTCTCTCCGGTGAAATGATGCTCCGCTATCTCGGCTGGAACGAAGCAGCAGACCTGATTATCAAAGGTATCAATGGCGCAATTGCTGCTAAAACGGTTACCTACGACTTCGCCCGACTCATGGATGGCGCAACGGAAGTGAAATGTTCGGAATTCGGCAGTGCAGTGATCGGGAAGATGTAAACAGAAAATCTTCAAAACTACTGAGGAGTTATTATGGGCAGGGAAGAACTACTCGATAAGATAGAGCATCTGTCAGATGAACATAAAAATCAGGTGCTGCAACTTGTAGAACTACTTGTACATCAAGAATATACCGACGAACAAATCATAGTTTCTCAGATGTCGAAGCTTTCTGAACCAAGTTTCCAAGAGTGGGATAATGAAGAGGATGAAATTTATGATTCTCTATAGTAAAGGAGATATTGTTCTCGTACCATTTCCTTTTACAAACCAAAGTGGTACCAAAAAAAGACCTGCTTTGGTTATTTCTCCTGATGCTTATAATTCCACACTTGATATTCTCATTGGGTTTATAACGAGTAATGTTAATGTTGCTAACAGAATTGGAGATTGCCACATTCGCGACTGGCAGATTTCAGGGCTTCCTAAACCTTCAATGTTTAGAATGAAGCTTGCAACATTAGAGCACACAAATGTTATCAAAAAACTGGGTACTATTTCAACATACGATATGAAGCAGATTGAACAAACAATCGTTAATTTCATAATTGCATAGCTTTAAATAATTACAGGCATTGTAAATCGTAGAGAATAAACCGGTAAAATTAAAGTTAAATATCCTGTACTTCAATTTCAAAAAATCTATCTTGTGACACATAAAACAAAATTTATCTTTATTACCGGTGGTGTATTATCTTCCCTCGGCAAAGGAATCGCTTCTGCATCGCTTGGTTTACTCCTGAAAAGACGGGGCCTGAGCGTGACGGTCATGAAACTTGACCCCTATATCAATATCGATCCCGGGACGATGAGCCCGCATCAACATGGTGAAGTGTATGTCACCGATGACGGCGCCGAAACAGATCTCGATCTCGGACATTATGAACGCTTTCTCGATATTTCGACGTCACGGAGTAATAGCGCCTCTGCCGGACAAGTATATTTCGAAGTAATTCAACGTGAACGCCGCGGACATTATCTCGGGAAAACTGTGCAGGTGATACCGCATATTACCGACGAAATTAAGCGTCGCATGACCTTATTCGACAAGCAGGTTGATGTAGTGCTCATTGAAATCGGCGGCACGGTCGGCGATATTGAATCGCTTCCATTCCTCGAAGCTGTTCGGCAGATTTGCCATGAGCGGGGAAGTCGGAATACGCTGAATATACATCTTACGTATGTACCGTATATCAAGTCTGCCGGCGAACTCAAGACCAAGCCGACGCAACACTCCGTGAAAGTGCTGATGGAGGTCGGGATCAGACCCGATATTCTCCTTTGCCGCACCGAACAAAAGCTCAACAAAGAAGTACGTTCCAAGATCGGACTCTTCTGTAATGTTGAGGAAGACTCCGTCATCGAAGCCCTTGACGCAGAAACAATTTATGAAGTTCCGATGTCACTCGCCAAGCGCAGCCTGGATGATATCGTGCTCCGTAAATTACATGTCAAAACGCCCGAACTCGAAATGGAAAACTGGACGAAATTCGTGCATCGTATCAAAAGTCCAAAGCATGAAGTAACTATCGGACTCGTCGGGAAATACACGCAAGTACAGGATTCGTACAAAAGTATTCTGGAAGCATTCATTCATGCCGGCGCGATTAATAATACGAAGGTGAACGTGCGGTGGCTCGATTCTGAACACATCACAGCAGAAAACGCGGCAGAACTCCTTCACGGCTTGGATGGAGTCTTGGTCGCTCCCGGATTCGGTTCGAGAGGGATTGAAGGTAAGCTCCACGCCCTCAAGCTCATCCGTGAAAATGGCATTCCATTCTTCGGTATTTGCCTTGGGATGCAATGTGCGGTGATAGAATTTGCAAGAAATGTCTGTGGCTTAAGTGACGCCAATTCCAAGGAATTCAAAAAAACGAAGAATAATGTGATTGACCTGATGCCGGATCAGCGTAATGTGACTGACAAAGGCGGCACGATGCGTCTTGGTGCCTATCCGTGCGTGCTCAAAAAGGGAAGTCATGCGGCGGCAGCGTATGGTTCGGAGTTCATCAACGAACGCCACCGCCATCGCTATGAAGTCAATAACACATACCGCAGAACGCTTGAAGAACACGGTATGATTCTCAGCGGACTCTCGCCGGATACCACGCTTGTCGAAATCATCGAGCTTCCGAATCATCCGTGGTTCGTGGGTGTGCAATTCCACCCGGAATTAAAATCACGCGCCGTGAGCGGACATCCTCTCTTCATCGCATTCATCAAGGCAGCTTTGAGTCGGAAAAATGCCGGGAAAGATGAGTGAAATTGCGAATAGATACCGCATAGGGAACAAAAATAGCCGGGTAGGTAGTTTAGAGTGAATTGATTACAACTCTACTCAATTCTATCAAATCAACGACAAAAGGGTCACAACATGAAAACCCTCCTACTGCTGATCCTCCTCCTAACGTCAAGTAGCCTCTCACTCTTTGGACAAACCAAAGTGTGGGAGGCGACTTCGCCGACCACCATCGATTATCTTGCGATTTCCCAGGATGGTTCGACTCTTGCAAGTCTTTCCAAAGGATCACTGTATGTCTGGCGAAAAGATTCGAACTCTTACGTAAAATTCGTTACGTTAAACTTCAATTCGCCTCCCGTTATTTCCAAAAACAATGATACTGTATATTGTCTCGGAATCGTGAATTCAATACATGGAATATATGTGGTTCCTCTACATGATGATACAGTTTACTTTCGACCATTAAAGGAGTTGCCAAATAATCTAAATGGTGGACTATTTACTGTTAACCCTACCTTCAGATTCTTACAACCCACACAGGATTCTTTATCATTACTCTTTGGATATTCTTATACGGTCATTACAATCACTTCTGCGACATTCAGTCGAGGTAGAGTAGGCATTCTTAACGTGGATGGAGTACAAACAAAGGAACTTGTCGGTGAAGTAGTAGAACAATTAAGCTCAAATATTTCAACGAATCATGTAATAGCGTCAGGGAAATCACAGGATGTACCGCAACGAAGTACTCCCACCGTGAATCCATATACGAAGGCAATTTCGTTAACCACAAACAAAGCAGTGCTTTCTTTACCATCTTATTTTTCAAGTGTAAGTGTATGTCATGACACAAATTACATAATACTCGACCATTCCTTATATCACGTACCAACAGGCGATTATGTACGAAATCTCACAACTCCTGAAACAGGGAATTATCATTCGTGTTCAGATAATTACGACTTTTATATTACTGTAAAAGGGGATTCATTATTTGTATTACGCTACGATGATACTCCAATACTAACAATTCATTGTGAAGGAAAGATATCAGCTTGTCATCTCAGCGCAGACAGTCGAAGAATTGTAGTAGTTACAAATTCGAAATTACTAACAGTTTATAATCTACCGGAAGTACAACAGGCGAAGCTTCATGCTGATTTCACTTCAGACTATACGTCAACTTATAAAGGCGGTAGTATTCAGTTTCGCAACAATTCTTACATTACCGATAGTAAATATCAAGTATTATGGGAGTTCGGTGACGGTGATACCTCATCGCTTTTGCATCCGAAGCATGTATATGCATCACCTGGTATCTACTCAGTCCGGCTTAAACTTATGACTTCAGGTGACACGTCCGAGATGCTGAAAGTAAAGTATATAAATTATAAGGACCTTTCTAAGCCGACGGACGCTCTTTGGTCAAAAAAATATACGAATGGTTGGATTACCTCGTTAGCTTTTGTGAAAGATAGTATTTTTGCAGGAACAAATGATGGCTCGGTATTTTCTGTAATGAATGATGGTAGGCTGGGAAAATACTTACTAGAACATAATCAAGTCTCCTATCAAATTGCAAATGATTATCAGAATCAAATTGGTATCCTTCATTACAAAGACATAGTTTATAACCAACATACAAATAATCTCTATGTACTTGGAGTACCGAAAGGTACTTCAGCCTTTACGTTCATCAGAAAAATTACATTGGATCAACCATCTGTTGTTAATAAAATAGAAGTTGGTAAACCGGGGTTCATGTTTGGTAATTATCCCAATGATGCTACTTTTTATGAAACGAATAGTACAGGAGGCTTTCCTTCGCTTGCACTCTCATACGATTCACTTCACATTCACTATTCCAATTTTGGTAAAGCTAGTTTTCTATGGTCCGGTGGAATTCCACCGAATAATACGATAAGTGGTGAATCAATAGGCTGTTACTCTGGGACATTAACTATAGCAAATGATTCGATACTTTATGATAACGGGCGATCACCATACATAGGAACCTACCCTGTAAATCCTTTATATTTAAAGGGATCTGATGCGTTGTGTAATTTGAATGTTTATTCAATTCGCGGAGGCTTGCCCTATAACTCTACCTCCTACTTCATCATTGCTAACAACAGCGTCCACCACATCCGCTACGGCACCTTCGACCTTATTGCAAAATACCCGACCAAAGGCACGATTCTCCGGCACTCTCCGGATCAATATCATAGCTTTACAAGTGATGGCGTATGGAGTTTTGCTGATGGTAAACGTTTGGATTCATTACCGTTACTCTCGGCGCGGAGATTTGAAGTGTTTCCGGATGGCGTGCATTTGCTCGTGATGTATCCCAAGTCAGACACAGTAGCAATATTTAATACCCTCACCAAAAAATACATGCAGTATTTCAAAGCGAATTTTATCATTTCCTCGATTGCAATCGCGAAAGATGGAAAGTCATTTGCTACCGGTGATACAGGAGGTATCGTAACGCTGTGGCAAACACCGAAACTGAGTATTACCAAGAAGATAGAATTTATCGCACCTCAATCCGATAAGAATAAAGTCAAGGGTGATACCGTGCAGTTTTTTAATACAAGTATTCCGGTGAACTCCGGCTGCCGGTATGAATGGGACTTCGGCGATGGCACCACATCCAATGAGCGACTGCCGAAGCATGTGTATGGAAAAGCAGGGAAATATACCGTTACATTGAAAACGTATTGTCCACCTGAAACAGGCGTCGATTCGACGGTTGATGTGCTCGAAAAGGCAGCGTATATTACCGTTACCGATACAGTAACAAGTGTCGAAGGTCAAGTGGAAATGGTACATCAATCTTATCTGTCAATTACACCCAATCCACTAGTCCATCAAGGACTTATCACGGTAAATTTCCCGCAAACCGAGCAGTATAGCCTTCGAATAATTACGCTTCTCGGTCAGGAAATACTTCTTGCTGAGGACGCGCTGAGTTCGCACGAAGAGTATACAATCCCACAGCTACCGCGTGGGGTGTACTCTTGTCAGCTTCGCTTTGGAAATGGTGAAATAATATACAAACCGTTTGTTGTACGTGAATAACGAAGTAACTAGTACATTCATAGTATGTTGAATTATCGTGAGTAAGGAATGCTCTCCTCCGTTTTTACCCCGCTTGGCAAAACATTCTTAAAAAATAAATTTCAGATTATCCTAGCACTTGGCTATTTGATTTTCTGGATATACTACGCGATAAATCCTATTTGGCGGCCTCAGTGGTGGCTGGATAATTATCTTGTCTTTGCCATCGTTGCAGTCATCATTGCTACCTACCGCAAGTATCCGCTTTCTGACGTTTCCTACCTACTGCTCACCATTTTTATGTGTTTTCATGCTGTTGGCGCGCATGACAGTTACTCCAATGTCGGACTCGGCTTTTGGATGTCGAAGACCTTTGGCTTTGCGCGTCCGAATGTGTATGATCGGTTGGTTCATTTTCTGTTTGGAGTAGTGTTCGGATATATTTTCCATGATGTGCTGCGTCGGTATTCGAGTTTTCGTTCGGTGTGGTGGTATGTACTGCCGGTGGAGTTCATCATCTCCTATAGTGCGTTGTATGAAATCATCGAAGCGGCGACGGCGTGGTCGTTGCCACCCGAACAGTACGATCCGTTCGTTGGATTACAAGGAGATATATGGGACGGGTACCGCGATATGTCGTGCGCAGGTATCGGGGCAGTGATTTCTGTTGTAATTTTGCTGTTCGTAGCATGGAAAAAGGGGATGCTTGCTGCGCAAATTCCAGGAAAAAATCAACAACCTTCTTGAACAATATGAAAATAATTGCATTGCTGCTTTCGGTATTGGTATGTGTTGGTGTGGTATCGTGTTCAACAGAACCTGAGGGAACAGTCGAAATTACCGACACGCTCGTTGGCACAGGAGCGGAAGCCACGAATGGCAGGTATATTACTGTGCATTATGTCGGCACGCTGACCAACGGCACGAAATTCGACTCTTCCCGCGATCGATTTCAGCCATTAAGCTTCACGCTTGGAGCCGGTGAAATGATACAGGGATGGGAAAAAGGTATTCCGGGGATGAAGGTTGGGGGTAAGCGCAAGCTCGTTATTCCACCATCACTTGGCTACGGGAGCGTGGCCCGGCCCGGCATTCCTGCCAATTCGACGCTCATTTTTGATGTTGAACTTTTAAGTGTAAAATAATTAGGGAAAATCCTCAGTATGTCATTCTCAATTCTCCTTGCCGAACCGGAATCGGTTCAGAATTTATATCCATTCTCACTCCTGCACTGCGCATGGGAGGTGCGGTGCGGGGCTCTACGATTATTCGAAAAGTTTGAAAAACGATTTCCGGACAATCCGTTGTACTTTATTGGCCGCGGGTCACATCTACAATCGTTTATTGCTCGCGAACTACCGGAAACACAAGCATTTCCCACCGGGAATCTCCTGGTCGTCAAGGCGACACTTTTGCTGACGTCGGGTCTGGTGCGGCTGCTTGAATCGAAGCTCCATTCCAAGCCGGATACTCCAATGATTGTGACATCGAAGGATAGTCCGATTGCGTATTATCTGCCACAAACGGAGACTGTCTTTCAACCAAGATCATGTTTTTTTGAAGGTTTTGCCGCCCATCCACATCTTCAGAACGCCCGCTCATACGAGGTAGAGGCAGATGTTATTTCGTATCTGTGGGATGCAATCGACTATAATGGCGTTGCCATTCAAGATGATGCACAAGTCTTTGATGAGTATGAGCCGCTCCAAAGTAGTCCACAGGCGGGGGTCTATGTCGAGAACCCCGATGGAGTCTTGGCGGCTGAGAATTGCTCAATCTCACCGGGAGTCGTTCTTGATGCTACCGATGGTCCAATTATCCTCGGGAAAAATGTGCGTATAATGGCGCAGGCAACACTCGTCGGACCGTGTTCGATCGGAGACAATTCTATCGTTAAAATCGGGGCTAAAATTTATCCTCAGACAAGTATCGGACCCTGGTGTAAGGTCGGTGGGGAAGTCGAGAACTCAATTCTCCAATCCTACAGCAATAAGCAGCACGACGGTTTTCTTGGTCATTCCTATATCGGAGAATGGGTGAATCTGGGGGCAGACACCAATACTTCAGACCTCAAGAATACGTATGGAAATATATCTGTTCTGCTCAATTCTGCAAAAGTCGATACGGGCTCTATGTATTTAGGACTACTGTGCGGTGATCACTCCAAAAGTGGCATTTCTACTATGTTTTCCACAGGAACAGTCGCAGGTATTTTTGCAAATATCTTCGGAACAGGGTATAAACCGACTGAGATTCCTTCCTTTACATGGGGAGACAATCAAGACCGTTTTATACTAGACAAGGCTATCGAGGTCGCATGCACGGTCATGAAACGCAGGAATTGTGTGCCTACTGAGGAAGAAATTGAACTGTGGAAAACAGTATATCATTCAATTTCCTGAAATTTCGTAAATTGCAAATTATTGTGTAACTATTACAGTTTTCAACTATTCGGTAAGGATTTATCGCATGAAAAAAAATACGTTTTGGTTGTCGGTGGCATGTATGCTGACTGCATCATTCCAGCTGACAATTGCAGGGGAAACGGCCAAGGAAAAGCCGTATGTGCCACAGAATTACACCGGTAATTCTCAGCAATTGATGGTGAAATATAGTTCCGCTATTCCTAAAAATCTCCAACCGGTATCGGCGCAAACTCTTGAAAATTCAAAATATCCGCAGCCGGCACCGCATCCGCCGGTCATGGTGAAGCCCGTTGTCGAAGCGCAGCCTACTGCTAAAAGCGAAAAAGCGCTCAAGCCCGCCCTCACTCTCTATTCTCACGGAGATCCTACTCCGGAAGAGCAGCTCATCCTGGAATACATCAATCGTGCCCGCTCGAATCCGAAAGAAGAAGGAATTCGCATCGCTACGACGAAAGATGCCGATTTATTACAAGCATTCAGCTATTGGAAAGTGAATTTGACAAAACTCAAAAATGACTTTGCCAGCTATCCGGTGCAGCCGCCTCTGGCATTTAACTCAAAAATTATTACAGCAGCCCGCTTGCATTCGGATTGGATGGTCGAGACAGGTATTCAGGACCACACCGGTCGCAATGGCAGCTCGCCATTTGACAGAATGAATGCTGCAGGATATACAGGATGGAGTAGCGCAGGAGAGAATATCTTCAAAGATGCATCGAGCCCATGGTATGGTCATGCTGGATTCCTGGTGGACTGGGGACCGACCAACGAAATCGAACTCGGCCACCGCAGAAATTGCTTGAATTTTGATGGTAGCGTTTTTAAAGAAATCGGTATCGGTATTACAAAGCATTCCGGCAAAATGGCAATTACCGAAGATTTTGGAGCACGGGATACTTCTTTTATATGTGGAGTTGTCTATAAAGATAATAATAACAACGGATTCTATGATATTGGTGAAGGACTTTCCGGAGTTACAATTACACCTTCAAAGGGAAATTTTTATGCAGTAACCTCCACATCGGGAGGATATGCTATTTCGATAGCTCCTGGCACAACTGGCTCAATTACGATTGAAGCAAAAGGCGGCGCTCTTGGTTCAACTGTTGTAAAAAATGCAGTTCTTTCCGGTCAAAATGTTAAAGTTGACTTTACTTCTCCGCTTCCGGGTCAGGTATCACTTGAATATCCCGGCTTGTCGGAATTACTCGCGAAAAAAGCAGTTACCTTCCGCTGGTACAAGAGCCCCGGCAATGTGTCGGCATATTGGTTCGAGCTGGCTGACAATGAAGACTTCTTAAATCCGATCGTTACCAATCAGGCACTCACTGATACGATGATTGATGTGAAAGATTTGAAGAACGGAACAACGTATTACTGGCATGTCAAGGCGCAGACCGGTGCAGGATGGGGTGATTTCTCATTAGCAAATGATTTTACGATTACAATTATTCCGGGTCAGGTTGAACTTACCTCTGAGAATGTCACATCAACCAAGAATGACACCTATACGATTGCATGGAAAAAAGGTGATTCGACAATCACACGATATTTAGTGCAGTTAGCGGTTAATAATGATGTATTTATTGATGAGTTTATGGCAGTGAACGACTCGTCAGTCGTAGAAACAACGAGCTATACATTCAAAAATCTTAAATATGACAGCACGTATTTTTATCGTGTTGCTGCTATGAATGATGCTCTGTGGGGAGAATTTTCGGAAGTACGAACGTTTACCCGACTGCTGCTTCCCGACAAAGGTCAGCAAGTATATCCTGCTGATGGATTTACGACGAAGAATCCTGGGGTACGTTTTGGGTGGAAGTCCACGCCGAATAATGATACCTATTGGTTACAAATCGCGTATGATGCTGAGATGAAGAAATTAGTCTTCAATGATTCAGCCCTCAAAGACACCTCGAAGCTCATTTCCGTACTCCAACGCGGCAATACTTACTATTGGAGAGTCAGAGCCAGCAATTATAATGGATGGGGCGACTTCAGCGACGTTCGCTCAATTACTATCGAAACAGCGGGCGGTGTACAAGAAGATTATATCGCTCAAGCAATTAATTTAACTGCTTCTCCGAATCCAACCTCCGGTGATGTAGCCATCACGTTCGAATTGCCGACTCCTCAAGTCGCAACGCTCAGCATTCTCAATCCGCTCGGACAGACGATGACCGTCCTCAGCAATGGTATGCAAAGCGGCAAACAAGTCTATGTATGGAATGCCGACAACGCAGCACAAGGCATGTATTACTATCAATTGCGGTTCGGTAATTCGGTACTCACGTACCCGATTGTACTAGTACGATAATTGTTTAATTAGTCTTTAGGGCGATTTTCTTATCCGGGAAATCGCCCTCTTTTTTTATGGCTCAAGTATCCTCCTTTATCCTCCATGTACTGATATCTCAGGCATTTGGAGGCCTCGAACTCTACGTGTGTCAGCTCATTGAGCAGCTTTTAGCCGGCGGAGAATCTATTATCGCCTTTGTGTATGCCGGCTCGGAGGTCGATACGTATCTGTCTGCACTTCCTCATATTATTCTCGTACGAACGCAGGAAATGGGACGGTTGAACCGTCAGAATATCAAGCAGTTACGCCGGATCCTTCGTTCCTATCCAATCCAAGCAATCCACACGCATCAAAGTAAAGATCTATGGATTACTTCCGTGGCCAATACGCCGAAACGCTATGGACAAATCCATTCGATTTATATGAATGTACCACTCGCCAAAAAAGACATTCTCAGCCGGTATATTTACAGCAAAATTGATGCAGTATGTTCAACCGCAGACTATACCAATCGTAATATTGCCAAGTATTTACCTGTCAAGCCGAACAAAATCCACCTCATGCCCTACGGCCGTGAAGTCGAAAAATATACGTTGGATGATACAAAACGCGAGGAAATTCGTGGCGCAATTGGCAGAAAAACAAACGATAAAATCGTCGTCGGCACGCTCAGTAGAATTGATGTGCTGAAAGGAATTAGAGAGTTCGTCGCATCATATCCTCTCCTCAAGCAGGATGTCAAAACTCAGGTCGAATATTGGGTCATTGGTGAACCGTCTATCGCCGAAACATTACCCGATGGGACGGTCGTGTATGAAGAGTCCGGTAGGGAATTGCATGAATGGATAGAACATTTTACGAAAGAAAATGGCCTGGAAACGAAGATTATTCGACGTGGATTTCAGAAAGAATATCTGCCCGTTCTCGGCTCAATGGACATATTTGTCCTCCCGTCGTACGGTGAAATGTACTCTCTTTCCGTTCTCGATGCAATGCTGATGAATGTGCCCGTAATCGGCACCGATAGAAGCGGCACGACGGAGCAATTGACGGATGGAAGAGGTCTGTTGATCGAACCCCATAGCCCGCAAGCAATTGCAGAAGCAGTGGAGACGTATGCCGAGCATCCGGAGCTGCGCCGAAGCAGTGCAGCAAATGCTTCGCAATGGGTACGACTGAAGCATCAATGGACAACGACGATAGAACAGCATAAACGACTCTATTATCATGCATATACAGCAACATCAGGAAAGTAACGTACATGCCATCATTGATTCCATTTAACAAGCCGCACTTCACAACAAAAGAACTCAGCACAATCTCCCAATCATTGCAAACGGGGAAAATTTCAGGGGATGGACCGTTCACGAAATTATGTTCGGACTACTTCGAATCCCGCTATCAATTCCCTAAAACGATGCTCACCACATCATGCACCGATGCGCTCGAAATCTGTGCGTTACTCCTTGAAATACAAGAGGGTGATGAAGTTATAATGCCGTCCTATACCTTCGTTTCATCGGCGAATCCATTTATACTCCGAGGTGCAAAGATTGTCTTTGCCGATAGTTATCCCGATAATCCCAATATCGATCCGGTAGCAATTGAAGCGCTTATTACGCCACGTACTAAAGCGATTGTCGTGGTGCATTATGCCGGTATTGCCTGTGATATGTCGTCGATTATGAACCTTGCTGAACGCTATCGTATTCGAGTAGTTGAAGATGCAGCGCAGGGAATTGATGCATTTCATAATGATAAGCCGTTGGGAGGAATAGGAGATCTTGGCGCTCTTTCATTTCACGAAACAAAGAATATCATCTGCGGTGAAGGCGGTCTGCTGATCGTCAATGATCCCAAGGTGGGCAAGCGTGCCGAAATTATTCGCGAAAAGGGAACGAACCGATCAGCGTTTTTTCGGGGTGAAATTAACAAATACGGTTGGGTAGATGTAGGGTCATCGTTCTTGCCGTCGGATATCCTTGCGGCTCTGCTCTACGCGCAACTTATGGAACTCGACGATATACAGTCACGCCGCGCAAAACTTTGGCTCAATTATTATAATGAATTGATATCATTACACACTACGTATGGAGTGGGTATCCCTCTCGTGCCACACTACGCTCGTCATAATGCACATCTGTTTTACCTCGTATGCCGTTCACCGGAAGAGCGTACCAACCTCATGAATTCCCTTAAAAGCAAGCATATTCAATCTGCATTTCACTATCAGTCATTGCACAAGAGTGCATATTTCCATTCAAAGCATGATGGTCGTCAGCTCCCGAATGCCGACCGCTTCTCGGAATGTCTGGTGCGTTTACCGTTGTTTTATGGGCTCGATGAACACTCACAAGCACGAGTAATCGAAGCGGTACGCGCGTATTATCAAGGGCAATAAAAAAAGCCGGTCGTGTAACCGGCTTCCCTAATTGTATCGTATGATTCTTGTTTATACTTCGAGATATGTATATCCATACAAACCCGAACGGTAAATCGTTAAGAATTCTTTGCCTTCGAGTACTGAAATCTTGCCTTCTTTGACCGAATTACTTACCCACGTTTCCATGGTCCGAACTAACTTCTTAGCGCTGAACTGCACATAATCAAGCACATCGGCAACCGTTTCACCATCAAGGATTTGCTGGATTTCATAACCATCACCGTCGGTGATGACGTGTACTGCATTTGTATCGCCGAAGAGATTATGCAAATCACCCAAAATTTCCTGATACGCGCCTACCAAGAACACCGCCAAATAATACGGTTCGCCTTCCTTCAAGTCATGCACCGGGATATACGGCACAAAATCCCTCGGTCCGACAAATTTATCAATCTTACCGTCGGAATCGCAGGTTATATCCTGAAGCGTTGCCTCACGCATTGGTTTTTCCTGCAAGCGATGTATCGGCATAATAGGGAAGAGCTGATCAATTGCCCACGAATCCGGCAATGACTGAAAGAGCGAGAAATTACAGAAGTACTTATCTGCAAGCATCTTGGGTAATGTGCGTAATTCCTCCGGAGGATGTTTCATTTCCGCAGTCAAGCGACGTACTTCACCGGCTATTGTCCAATACAAACTCTCCACTTGAGCACGTATTGTCAGGTCGAGCAGGCCAAGACTAAACAAATCGAGCGCTTCTTCTCTCATTTGCTGCGCATCATGCCACGACTCGATCATACTCCTGCTAGATAAATTCATGAGAATTTTCTTGAGTTCGCGCGTGATATCATGATCATTATCCTGTATCTTGCGATGTTCTTCACTGAGATTTGGTGGAGTAGAGGTCTCGAGCACATTGAACACCAATACCGAATGATGCGCCGTCAGCGCGCGCCCCGACTCCGTAATTAAATGAGGATGGGGAAGTCCATTTTTGTCGGCTGCGTCTTTAAGCGTGTATATAGCATCATTGGCATACTCCTGAATTGAGTAATTGATACTGTTATTTGCGCTTGAACGTGAACCGTCGTAATCGACGCCTAAACCGCCACCGATATCGACAAATTCAATCGAACAACCAAGTTGCTGAATTTGAATATAAAATTGCGCTACTTCACGGAGTCCGGATTTGATTTTACGGATATTCGTAATTTGACTGCCTAAATGAAAGTGAATCAACTTGATACACTCAAGAATATCGGCTTCGCGTGCGTAGGTAATAGCTTCAAGTAATTCACTTGCCGTGAGACCAAATTTACTCTGATCGCCGCCGGATTCTTCCCATTTGCCGCTTCCGGATGCCGCAAGCTTGATGCGGATACCGATATTCGGTCGTACATTCACACGTTCTGCCACCGACTTGATGAGCTTGAGTTCGTTGAGCTTTTCGACAACGATAAAGATGCGTTTACCCATTTTCTGCGCAAGCAGTGCAAGCTCGATAAATTCCTCATCTTTATAGCCATTACAGATAATAAGTGCGTCGGGATTATCCATAATCGCAAGTACGGCATGAAGCTCGGGTTTCGAGCCGGCCTCAAGTCCAATATGGAATTTCTTGCCATGACGAACGATTTCCTCGACCACCGGACGCTGCTGATTGACTTTAATCGGATAGACATTATAGTAATTACCCTGATAGTTGTATTCCTCGGATGCGATATGAAAACACCCGGATATCTTCTCAATACGGTTATCCAAAATATCGGGGAAGCGGAGCAACACCGGAAGCGCGACGTCCCGCAGCATTAAGTCTTCGACTAGTTCTTTGAGGTCAATCGCCGGACCCTTGGACTTCCGCGGACTCACCGTCACATTGCCTTTGTCGTTGATTCCAAAGTAGTTAATTCCCCAGCCATTGACATTATATAATTCAGCCGCGTCTTCTGTTCGCCATTTTCTCATCAATTTTTCTTTCTGTTAATTGGGTTTGTTATAGGTAATTTTTGTTTGTTTTGTAAAGGTTTTTGCTTCGTCGAATAGTACATATAAAGCATGTTATTCTGAAGGAGTCTTCGACTGAAGAATCGAAACTTGAGGATGGGAATAGATTGACCGTACAGCAAGTTTCGATTCTTCGCCCTAAGAAGGGCAAAGAATGACAGCGTTGTTAAAATACATTAGTATCAAATTTTAACAGCATTGTAGTATTACTTCTCCACCGTACGCAGCGCAATTCCCAAATTCTTCAATTGCTCATCGACGACTTCTGACGGACATCCATCCATCAGCGAAAGAGCGCTCGTTGTTTTAGGAAATGCAATTACTTCGCGGATATTATCTGTGCTTGCCAGCAACATCGCAAGTCTGTCTAATCCAAAGGCAATTCCACCATGAGGAGGAGCGCCGAACTTGAGTGCAGTAAGCAAAAAGCCGAATTTCTGTTCTGCTTCTTCTATTGTAAGCCCAATCAAATCAAACATTCTCTGCTGCACCGCATTCTGATGAATTCTTATACTTCCGCCTGCTGCTTCATAGCCGTTTATCACCAAATCATGTGTCTGCGCGCGCGCTTTTTCGGGCGTCGTGTCGAGCAAATGAACGTCTTCCGCCATCGGTGCCGTGAACGGATGATGCCGCGCGATGTAGCGGTTTTCCTCTTCAGAATACTCCAAAAGCGGGAATTCCACCACCCAATGGAACGAAAATGTACCCTTTACACTGTCCAATATTCCGGTTCTGCGAGCTACTTCGGTGCGCAATGCTCCGAGAATCGTAAAACAACGTTCCCACTCATCAGCTGCAATCAAGAGTAAATCACCATCGACAGCATTCGAGGCAGACTTAATCGCTGCAATCTCATCTTCGGTAAGGAATTTCGCGATCGGACTCGTCACCGCGCCATCCGTAAATTTCATCCACGCGAGTCCGCCGGCTCCATATTTTTTGGCGTAATCGGTGAGTTCATCGAGCTGTTTACGGGAGAATTCAGCGCATCCTTTGGCATTGAGGAGAGCTACAGTACCGTCTTTCTTGGCAATTGCATTTGTGAATACCGAAAAGCCGGAATTCCGAACAATATCAGTAATTTCTGTAAGCTCAAGACCATAACGAAGGTCCGGTTTGTCGCTTCCATAACGTGTCATACATTCGTTGAACGTCATGCGTTTGAAAGGTGTGGCTACTTCATACCCAAGAATTTCTTTCCAAGCTTTTGCCGTGAAATTCTCGGCAATGGTGAGGATATCATCTTGTTCGATGAATGACATTTCCACGTCAATTTGGGTGAATTCCGGTTGGCGGTCGGCGCGTAAGTCTTCATCTCTAAAACACTTTACAATCTGCATATATCTATCAAAACCGCTCATCATCAGAATTTGTTTGTAGAGTTGCGGCGATTGCGGCAGGGCATAAAAATTACCCTTGTGCACGCGGCTTGGCACAAGATAATCGCGCGCGCCTTCAGGAGTTGATTTGGTCAATATCGGCGTCTCGAATTCGAGAAAGTTATGCTGCGCAAAGTATTGATGAGTAATCTGATAGAGATGATTCCGGAGGATAAACTTTTTCTGTAAATCAGGGCGGCGCATATCGAGGTAACGATAGGTGAGACGAAGCTCTTCGTTGGCATTGGTTTCGGACGAAATTTCAAATGGGGGCACTTCCGAACGGTTGATAATCTCGAATTCCTCGACGAGCACTTCGATGAGGCCGGTTGGGATGTTTTTGTTCGGGTTCTCGCGCTCGCGCACGGTGCCGGCGATCCACACAACGAATTCCGAACGGATTTCCTTGGCACGTTCAGCGAGCTCGGGGGCGACATCCGGGAGGATTACCGCTTGTGTGATACCATAACGGTCTCGCACATCGATAAACATCAGACCTCCCATATTTCTATGGGAATTCACCCAGCCGTTGAGGACAATTTTCTCACCCGAATTCTCCGTGCGCAATTCACCACACGTGTGCGTTCTTTTCCTAAAAATCATTGTTCGATTCCGTCAAGTAGTTTGTAAAAGGTCATTGTTCTTCAATTTTGCCGTAATTTTACAGCAAATCAAACGGCAATAAACAAAATTTCGAGCAACTATCAAACAATCTACTCAAAATATATGCGAATCGGCTATTATTATTTCATGAATCAATTGATTCCCTCAGCTCAAATCCCATCGACAGTTTGCGGTCACCCTTGCCGTCCAGGCGTTCTTTTAGTTCTTCTAGTGAGCATATTTTGTAGTCTCACAAGCTGTTCCGAAGACGGCTGGACGGACAAAAAAGAGAATTTTACCCAAACCTACATGGAAATCCTCATCGCCCGCGAACAGATCCAGGACAGCATCAAGGCAGATAGCGGAGTGACCAGTATCATGGCAAAGCACGGCTATGACCAGCGCAGCTTCGGGCAGCAGTTTATGGAATATTCACATACACCCGAAGTACTAAAAGCGATTATGGATTCTGCGCAGCGACGGGCGCAGCAGGAATTGAAACGGTAATATTGGTCGTGTACTACGAAAATAGATTAAAAAGTATGTCATTCTGAAGGCCTAATTAAAAACTTTTAAAAAGGGTATGCTCACAGAGTCACACACAGCAGTATTCCGCTGTGAACTCTGTGAAAAACTCTGTGAAACTCTGTGGGAAACTCTTTCTCTTATACGAATGCAAGTCATATAAAATGAACACGTTATAAACTGTCATTGGTAAGGAGTCGAAGGGGCTGAAGAATCGAAACGTGTTGATGTCGTAAAGGGTAGGGTCATACAGCAAGTTTCGATTCTTCACCCTAAGAAGGGCTCAGAATGACAGTATGGTAATAATTACTATATGAATATCTTTATAACTTGATAATAAACCTGCTACTTGGCGTGACAATTATGATAAAGGCGGTCCGGGAGTTGAGTCATCGTTTGTAGGGCTTGGTGTGTCGTGGGCTTTATTGTCAATACTCGATGAACTCAACGGTGGAAATGACTTCTTCCTATTCCCGACATCCGATAGTATTGACTGTTCATACATCTTGGCATTGACCTGTTTCGGCAAAAGTTTCTTAACGATAAAGGTATGAAGTACAGTATGAATAGGAGTGAGGATGACTGCTATTACCACGGCAGCCAGAAGATTGATAAGTTGATCGCCACCGGCTATACTGTTGATAGGATCATTGAGCAGCAGGCCGACAAATTCGAAGACCAATAAAAAGAGCAGGAACACATAGCGTTCAATTAGCGTGGCCTTCACACCTGTTTTGCGGATGAAGTATAATAGCACCAGCGAACCAATCACAAATATCAAAATCCCGAGATATTCAATATTATTTTTCCGTTGACGGGCTTCTTCTGTCTGTCTGAAGCGGATTTCCTGCGCGCGCTGCTCTTCTTCCTGCTTTTTCTTCATTTGATAGCTCGCTTCTATCTTGCCGATTTCACGGGTTTTATCGAAGGTCAGCAAACTGTCTTTTAGTTGATATGCACGGAGAAGGTAGCTGTACGCTTTTGGTTCGTTGTGCTTGGCATGATACGCCTGACTCAGGATATCGTACGTTACCTGAAGTTGCTTTTGAATATTCGTGAGCGTAGAATAGGTCAGACTTTTTTCTCCAAAAAACACGGTCGAGTCATAATTTTTGAGTGCAAAATGGACTTCAGCCATGGAAGCAAGCGAGGAAGCTATACCTTCATTTTCAATGACTGACTCGTAGAGGCGAAGTGACTCGCGCAGATATTCAAGAGCAGTCGCATAGTCTTTCTTCACATAATAGACTTGAGAAATATACTGCTTACAGGATGCAGTCGTGGAGATATTGGGATGCAGGGAGAGCTGAAGAAGAGCTGCATTGAATTCTTGTAATGCTTTGTCATACTTTCCCTGTTGAAAGTAAATCTCACCGATTGCATTATGGCAAATGGCTTTATTATTTTCAATACGATCGATGACAGGCATTGAGGAATAGATCGCGAGTGCTCTCTCAAAATAGCGCTTGGACTCATCATAATTATGTAAGTCGTAGTAGATTCCGGCGATATTTGTAAGCGTGTTGGCCATGCCTTCCATGCTGCCGGCTTTCTCGGCAAGGGAATAGCATTCAAGATACTTTTCGATGGCAATGTCATAATGACCAAGCTTTAAATGCGCTTCGCCGATCGTAAGATACGAGTTCGACACATCTGCAAAGCGTTGCAACGATTTATACAATCGCACAGCTTTCTCTGCCCATGGAATTGCTTCTTTATAGAGTCCCTTGTAGGCGTAGAGCAACGCAATACCATTACAGGTCTGCGCCATATAGACGGTATCATGCATGGACGTATTCCAGGCGAAGAGTTCTTTCCTCACTTGAACTTCACCCGCAAGGTCTGCTTTGAAGGTATAGACACCGCCGATATTATTGTACAGGTAATTGACATAGCGAGCATTCTTCGAACGCAGCAGAAACGGCTTGGCTTGTAGAAAATAGTCTAATGCTTTATCGAGATTGCTATACTCCCGTTCCACAAGACCTGCGCCTAAGAGTCCACGGCCTGCCGTTACATCATCATGTATGGGAGAAGCAGCAGAAAACGCGCGTAAAAAATAATGCTGAGCGCTGTCATGTTTTTTCTGCTGAAAGGCAATATTACCCAGTATCATCAATGATTTACCTAATGCTGTGTTGTCGCCGATCTTCATGCCGTACACGCGTAATTCTTCCGCAAGTGCACGGCATGCTTCTGCCTGACCGAGAGAGAAATATTCAGCCGCAATTTCGGTCATGAGCCGCGTACGGGAAGTATCCATCGGCGAACGCTGCAATACGGTTTTCAAGGAGTCAAGGCGGGAGACAGCGGCGAAGGACGGGAGAGAAGAGCCGACAACGAGGAGAAGCAAACAGAAAACAAAGCGCATACGTATCTCAAGAATTAGGAACGAAGAAGGAACAAAGTTCAGTCACAACACCATAGTTTGTGAGTAATTTATCGTTTTTTTAGGAAGTAGAAAAATGAGCGTTCATTATTTACCAAAAATCAATGACCGATGAGGATTGCACTCAATTCCGCAGGACGGCAGTACTCTACCACAAGAATTTTCCATAAATTGCATACTGACAGATTATCTAGACCCATTCTTCTCTCCAGTAATTCCAAAGCGCATTCATGGTTAGGTTACGTTATCCCTTTTATAAACAATATGATTCGAAAGATTGTGGTCCGACCTGTGTGCGAATGATTGCCAAGTATTACGGCAAGACCTACCGACTCCAAACCCTCCGCGACCGGAGCTATATCACCCGCGAAGGCGTTCCTTTACGCGGGCTCAGCGATGCTGCTGAGTCGATCGGCTTTAAAACAAGAGCCGGGCGTATTCACTTTGACCAATTACAGGAAATTCCCTTACCATGTATTCTTCATTGGCGGCAGAATCACTTTGTCGTGCTGTATAAAGTAGCGGGTAATGTGCTCACGATTGGCGATCCCGCGCATGGTATCATCACCTATACGAAGAAAGATTTCCTCGATGAATGGGCGAGTAGCGGGAAAGAACAGGGAATAGTGCTCATGCTCGAGCCGACTCCTGACTTCAAAGCCATGAAGGACGAACGTAATCAGGCAGGGAAAGGATTCGGGTTTTTATTTGCCTATCTCACAGGATATAAACGGCATATCGTGCAGCTTGTGTTGGGCGCAGTGGTGGGGAGTCTGATCGGTTTACTCTTTCCGCTTCTTACCCAATCGCTGGTTGATTATGGAGTAAACACGCAGAATACTGACTTTGTCACGCTCATGCTCGTAGCGCAGCTTGTGCTGTTTGTGAGTCGCACAAGTGTTGAATTCATACGCAGTTGGATATTACTCCACATCGGCGCACGAATAAATATCTCCATCGTTTCCGACTTCCTGATGAAGCTCATGAAGCTCCCGATGTCGTATTTTGATACAAAAATGATCGGCGATATTTTGCAGAGAATCGGCGACCATAAGCGCGTCGAAGGATTCCTGACCAGCAACGGATTAAATGTCATTTTCTCCATCATTAATATCGTAGTTTTTGGAATATTAATGGCTGTCTATAGTATGAAAATGGCGCTGATTTTCGGTATCGGAAGCTGTGCGGCTGTTGGCTGGGTGTTTGTATTTATGCGCAAGCGAGCCGAACTCGACTATAGACGGTTCGCAAAAATGAGTGAGAATCAGAGTTCGCTCATCCAACTCATCAACGGCATGCAGGAAATCAAGCTCAACACCATCGAAACAGAAAAACGCTGGGAATGGGAACGTTTGCAGGCGAATTTATTCCAGATTACGGTGAAAAGCTTGAGCTTGGGGCAATATCAGCAAGCGGGACTCTTATTTATCAATGAGTTGAAAAATATCATCATTACCTTTCTGGCGGCAAGTGAAGTAATTCACGGTAACATGACGCTTGGTATGATGATGTCGGTGTCCTATATCATCGGCGCGCTTAATAGTCCTATAGATCAATTACTTGGATTCTTCTCGACAGCGCAGGATGCGCGCCTGAGTCTTGAGCGGATCAAAGAGATTCACACGAAAGACGATGAGGAAAATGACGAAGCGGAGCTGCTCGAGGAGATGCCGAATGACAAAACGATCCGTATGAGCAGCGTGAATTTCCATTATGATAATCCTCATGCCGAGCCGACTTTGTCGGGAATTGACTGCACGATTCCGGCAGGGAAGACGACAGCAATCGTCGGCGTAAGTGGAAGCGGGAAAACAACACTCCTGAAGTTACTCCTGAAATTCTACAAGCCCACTACCGGTGATATTCGCATCGGCAATACATCTATCGACAATCTCAGCACCAAAGTATGGCGGGAGCATTGCGGGGTGGTGATGCAGGACGGGTTTATTTTCTCGGATACGATTGCCCGAAATGTGGCGCCTGGAGACGAACACATCAACCGCGAACGCCTCATGTATGCCGTGGAAGTAGCGAATATCAAAGAATTTATCGAATCTCTTCCGCTCGGTTACACGACGAAAATAGGGCAGGACGGGCATGGACTAAGTCAGGGACAAAAGCAACGGATACTCATCGCACGTGCAGTCTATAAAAACCCCGATTATCTCTTCTTCGACGAAGCCACAAGCGCCTTAGACGCCAACAACGAACGCGCCATCATGGAAAAGCTCAGCAAATTCTGCGCCGGCAAGACGGTTCTCGTCATCGCCCACCGCCTCAGCACTGTCAAAAACGCCGACCAAATCCTCGTTCTCGACCGAGGAACAATCGTCGAGCGCGGCACCCACGACGAACTCACCGCAGCACGGGGAATGTATTATCATCTGGTGAAGAATCAGTTGGAGTTGGGGAATTAAGTAATTTCGGCCATTTCGGCTTTGTTCAATGAACGGCTGGTGGTGTTTGTTTTCGTCCGGGCTGTTGCTACAACAGCCCGTAAGTACTTGCCAATGAAAAGATTGCTTGATGGTTTTTGGCAGGTAAGAAACGACTAACCGAATGGGAATAAGGTAGATGCGAACGAAAATATTTAGGATATAAACTCAAAAGTTGCGTTCATTCAGATTTTGGTCGCAAGCTTCAGAGACACTCTACATAACAAAAACAGTGGACGACAATTTTAAAATTTTAAACGAAACTAATAAGTATGTTCTTGGTCATATTTTTGAAGAAACATACTTATTCGACAAAGAAACAAATGAGAGATATGAATTAGGTAGTATGTATGGCGACCCAAGCTGTGGGCTTATTGACCAAGACAATAAATGGTGTGTAATTGGTGGTTCTACTGTAATAATTTGGACTACAAAAGAAACAACTGAACTAGAAGTTGACGAATTGTATTGGGCTTGTAGAATTAGACAAATAAATCTAAATAGTGTTCAAATTTTAATTGATCCTTGGGCAGACAATTCTTCAATATGGGAACTTAATATTTTGGACAAATCACACTTTAAGATTTGTGACTTTAAGAATTATAAAGACAAAGCATTTACAGAACAAATTGAATGGTAAATATGATTTCAAAAATTGCAGGGCAACTAATACAAGACGAAAACTTTGAAGAATGGTGGAATAGCGAATTAATTGAAATACCATATTTTCAAAATAAACGACTGAATATTGTTTTTACAGAAGCTGAAAATGAAAGCTATTTTACACTTGCAGACATTGCACTTGATAATTTTATGCAACTTTCAATTTCTGAACGACATAACCATTCTTCTCAAATCATAGAGAACTATAAACAGAATTTAATTTTTGACTATACGCCAAGACTTGAATTAAAATCCGACAATGAAATTTGGGATTATGTTTATCCGACAGATATAATTCTATACCAGAATGAAAAAGGTGAAGTTTTTGTTTTAGTTGAATGTGGTTGTAAATGGGAAGAAGAACACGGACTACAACTTGTTTTTAAGAATGGACGAGGGCTGACGAGAGTAAGTTATAATGACGGAGAACTAGAAGATGAATAAATACGAAGAAAAAAAGCCAGCCACTAACATGGGATTTTCCAGTCCGAGCAGTTCTTAGAACTGCCCCTCAACATAAACCTGTAAAACATACTGCTCGTTCAACACGCAACCGTTTCAGCGGTAAGTATTTACAGTCAGTTTAAAAAACTGACCGGACAGAAAAATTGAACAAAAATGTACTTCTAACAAAGAATACTCATAAAAACAATGGCAAACTATCGTGACATTGACCTTGATATTGAAAAACTTGTTTTCCTTGAAAATGCTTTCGATGGAAATCCGGGAATTTATATGTTAACGTGGGAGCTTGGGCATTTTCCTTTGACAATTGAAGACAAATACAGAATAGCTCACGAACTGCTTGTTGATTTGCTCACAGATGAATTGATCATTATAGAAAAGTTTGCCGAGTCGTATGCTTCCGAGCCGATTGAGAAAGTTGAGTTACAGGATATTGAGCAGGTGTTAAACAATCCTGCAAATTGGTATCCATGCAACGAAGTCTATTCAATCAAACTTACGAGAAAAGGAGAGGAGTATTTAAGCAGGGAAGGTGGGCGGTTACAAGAGAAACTTCGACAAAGAGTAATGCGCACGTAGAACCAAAGTTGTATAAGATTCCGATAGATTCGATAAAGCCGGAAGGGAATTAGGTAGATATAAATGACTGTGTTAGGGTATAATGCAACGGTTGCAATTGTTCAGATTTCGGCGGTAATTATAAAAGGTAATCTAAAATGACATTTAGGCAAGTATTCTTTATAGTTTTATCAATTTGTTTGTTGGCAGGTTGCAGAAGAGGTTACAAAATAGAAAATCAGAAGGTTTATTATGAATATTGGAACGAGGCTAGTGGGCAAGGAAAACGTCTCATTGAAGAAGCAGATGCAAAATCTTTTCAAAAAGTAGAATTCAATTGTGATTGTAATTTTGCTTTTGGAAAAGATAAAAAACATATATTCATGGATGGAATACCAATGAAAAATATCGACCCCTCGACTTTTAAATTCATAGGGAATTATATTTTTGCCGATAAAAACAGTGCGTATTTTTTTGGATTTTACAACAGTTTGAATGATTGTGTCATTAAAGGAATTAATCCTCATAAAATCGAATTACTTACATATCCATGGGCAAAAGCAGGCAATTTATTAATTCATGGGCGAGACACTGTTTATCTTGAAGATATCAACGAGTTTATTCCTATCGACGAAGATTGGGGAAAGACTAAAAAACAAATAGTGAATAACAATGACATCGTATATGGGGTTGATATTGAATCGTTTAAAGTAATTAATGGATCTGAAGGGAAGGACAAAAATTACAATTACCAATATGGCACGATTAAAAGTGATGAGTTTGTTGAAACTAGTTTCCAAAGTTTCGATTTTAAGAATTTGAAGCTTTGTAATAAAAAACCACTCGAATTTACTGATATTTATAATGATTCTCAAGCTTATATAAACGACCCAAACCAAAGAATTGAACTCGTTGAAAAGTGTAAAGCAAATGGATATGCTGTAACAACAATCAGACAATCAAATTTTGGAGGATCTAAAATTATTAGCGTGACTTTGAAGAACAATAACTGTAGCTGCTATGTTGAAAAGTATTACAAATTTGATTACTCTCAACCCGCTGACACCGGTAAAGTATATAAAGTGACAGAAAGAATACACTGCTTATCTAAATAATCTTACAGTCCGTGCAGTTCTTAGAACTGCCCGTCAACACTAACCTATGAAGTTCAATGTTCTTTCAACTTGCAACTGTTTCAGCAGTAAGTATTTACGGCCATTTTAAAAAACTGACAGGGCAAAATATTACAACATTACGACAATGGGACATAAAGTAGTTTGTTTAGACTGCAGAATATCATTTAGTCAAGGTACTGACTTGAATAACAGAAGAGAAGCCAACTGTCCAACATGTGGCAAACCGATGCTGCTTTTATCTCACAGGTTTCGACCGCCTAAAAAATCGGATGACAAAAAGTGGGAAACTGTTAAATTACTGATTGATAATGGTTTTTACTTCCAGCACATTTACGAGACTGTAGAAACTAACAACGGAATAACTTCATTTCAAAATCTTGTTGCATACCCTGAAAACCTCAGAGATGCCAGAGAGTTTGTTGAACGCTATAAATACCAAGCAAGAAAATTATAAAAAGTGAACCCCAGACCGGACTGTTCTTAAAAATGTATAGTATCACTTAACTGTCATCTGTACAGCACATTCAACGAGCAAACGTATTAGAAGTAAGTACTTACGGTTTGTTTAAAAACCTAACGGACGTAGAATTTCCGGTCCATATAGTTTTTAGAACTGCCCGTCAACACAAACCCATGAACCATTGAGCACTTACAAAATACAGCCGTTCCAATGTAAGTATTTACGGCAAGTTTGAAAATCTGTCCGAGAGGAGATACATTAATGAAACCAAGCTCAAAAGATGTTTATAGAAGATTAATGGTTCTTAAGTATGTAATCTCACATTCTTATCGAAACGTTCCGGTTGATGTGATGAAACAAAACACTGTAAACTGGACCGTAGCCGATAAAGAAGATTATGAGAACGTACTTCAAAAAAATATGGAGGAAACAGTATCATCAATAAAGGATTTCGGATTATGGAAATACACAACACAATCTGAGAAAGACTTTCTTTCCACCTATGGTTCAAATATTGATGGTACATCACAAATGAATGCTACCTGGAGAATGGAAGCTGCTGTAGTTCTTATGTGGGCTTTAAACATAGAAAACCACTTTCCGGATTTAAACGAACAAGCAAATCCTGAAAGATTGCAAAAGATACCAATAAAGAGGATTGGTCTATTCTTCAGTGACTTGAAACTGAGACCTTATAATGAGATCAGTAAAATGAGAGACATTATTGAGGCATGGCATTGGAGAGTAAACACTCGCAGGCTGATTCAAAATAATTATAAGTTTGAACCGGATGAGAATATGAAAAAAGCTGGAATAAACAGCTTGGATGATATAGTTAAAATGGCAGCAAAATCAGCGTATGAAAATGGTGATATTAAAGAAATAATGGATCAGGATTTTGTTTTGAAAGGAATACCATTTCGTGATTTAGGCGCAGATGATTTTCTGGAAGCAACTTCAATAATAATTGAAAGACATTTTGCTTTAAATTGGTTATGTGGATTCGCGCGTAATAACAATTGGGACGAGACACCGACAGATACTTGATAAATTCGATTCTGGCAGACTTAATACAACCCGTCAACATATACCATTGAATCGTACTTTACTTTCAACATACAACCGTTTCATCAGTAAGTATTTACGGTCGGTTTGAATAACTAAGCAGACGTAAAATGACAAGGAAATACTAAAAACTATCATTTATCAACAAATCACAACTACAATGGATAGGATAACAGTACAAGCAACAATCACAGCGGACAAACAAAAAGTGTGGGACTATTATACATTGCCTGAGCATATCACAAAATGGAATTTTGCAAGTGATGATTGGTGCTGTCCGACTGCCTCAAACGATTTAAAAGTGGGTGGAAGATATGTCGCGAGAATGGAAGCTAAAGACGGGAGTTTTGGCTTTGACTTTGACGCTACGTATTCTGAAATCAATGAAGGACAAAGCTTTAGGTATGTATTTGGCGAACGTGCCGCATCCGTAGAGTTTAGCGAACATGAAGGAAAGACGCAGGTAACAGTAACCTTCGACCCTGAAACGGTACACTCTGTCGATCTTCAAAGACAAGGTTGGCAGGCGATTCTGGATAATTTTAAGAAATATACAGAATCCAACTAAACTATAGGGTTTCCGCATCACAATTCTAATAGCTCCATAGGAGCGAAATCGTAATAGAAAATGGACAATTCGTAGAAATAAAGCTCCATAGGAGCGAAATAAATACGACCAATCCACCACCTGTATCGATCCGATGGAGCTTCTTGAATAATAGGATGTACGTGTTCTATTACTATTTCGCCCTTCTAGGGCTAAAGAAATGGATTATTTCCCCTTAAAAATTTGATGCGGAAACCCTAAACTAAACTATGAACGTTACGCCTGAACATAACCGACGCATGGCAACAATGACGTTTGCGTCTGTCTATCCACATTATGTGACAAAAGTGGAGAAGAAAGGCAGAACGATTGAAGAATTACATCAAGTCATTGAGTGGTTGACAGGTTATGACGACAAGCGAATTCAGGAGCTGATTGATAGGAAGGCAACGTTTGAAGTATTTTTTGAGGAGGCATCATTACACTCAAACGCAGCGATGATTACCGGAATGATTTGTGGTTATCGAATAGAAGACATTGAAAATCAACTAACAAAGCACGTTCGATATCTCGACAAATTAGTGGATGAATTGGCGAAGGGTAGGAAAATGGAAAAAATTCTACGAAAGTAACTGTTTAACTGTGTACTAAACATAAAGGTTATAACCATGAAAAAAATACAATACACGATTCAAATCAGTGCGCCTGCAAGCAACGTCTATGATGTAATGTTGGGTATTACCTCCAAATCAACGTATAAGCGATGGACTGCGGCCTTCAATCCTACATCGACTTATGAGGGCAGTTGGGATAAAGGCAGCAAAATGCTCTTCGTCGGCACCGATGAAAAGGGAGAAAAAGGTGGAATGGTTTCAGAGATTGCTGAGAATATTCCCAACCGATTTATTTCAATTCGCCATTACGGAATGGTACAGGGAAATGAAGAAATCACGGAAGGACCTGCAGTGGAAAAATGGGCAAACGGATTTGAAAATTATACGTTTGAAGAACATGATGGAAGTACTTTGGTGACTGTTGACTTGGATACCACCGACGATTTTGTGGATTTTATGAACGAGACCTATCCGAAGGCACTTGATACGTTAAAAGAAATTTGTGAAGATTAATATGGTTTTGGAAGGAGAACGGTTTTAAATCCTGTCCGGGCAGTTTTTGTACTGCCCGGCAACAATAACCTATAAACATGCTGCTCTTTCAACCTGAATACGTTTACGTGTTATGCGATTGCAATCAGTTATAAAACGGAACATGTGCAAATTTTAGAGCACATTACTATTGAATATTATTTCGTAAATTTAAGCCATGGATATTAAAGAACTAATCACAATCGACAATGACATACTTGGCGGGCAAACTGTTTTTAAAGGAACACGTGTGCCTGTAGAATCCTAATTTGATCATCTTGAGGCGGGCATTTCTTTGGACTCCTTTCTCGAAGACTTTCCAACCGTGACTAAAGAACAAGCTATCGCTTTGTTAAATTTAGAATCCGGGCAGTTCATAGAACTACCCGTCAACACTGACCTATAATAAGTACTGCTTTTCAACGTGCAACCGTTTCAGCTGCAAGTATTTACAGTCTGTATAAAAATGATAAGACGGAAAAATATTTAGTTTTGTCGGTGACTTTCGGAACAACGGTTACCAAACCACAAAAGTCAAAATTTTATCCACCAATTGAATTGAATAAGAATATGATCAAAGCTATTTTTCAATTAATAATCTTCATGACACTAATTCATTCAAGTTATGCACAAACTGAAAATAGTGTTTCAAGTAAAACTAATTACATTGACAGTATTCAGAACGCAAAACAAATTACAGACTTACTGTTAACAATTGATAGTAGTTACAAAGAGTTCAAACTCAAAGACAAACTGCAATTTAGGGATAAAAAATGTCAAAAGTTGAGTGACAGTCTAAAAGTTCTACCTTGGACAAAAGCGGATTTTGACAATAATGGATTGACTGATATATTAGTCGTTGGTAAATGGTATGACCATTCTGTTCTGTGCATATTAGACAAACAGGGGAAATATGAAATCAAGCGCATCACGAGAAGAAGTTTTCAGGATTGTACGTTCCCAATTGTTGAAAAGCATGCTATTACCTATTATTACGAAGGTGAGCCAGAATCAGGGAAATGGAATGTGCCAAGAAAACTAATAAAGATAACTCTGATCTATAAATTTGGCGACTTCATTGAAGAAAATCAAACACCATCGAATCATAAGATTGAGAAAATTGAATATGCAACCACCGGTTGTTATGGAACTTGCCCAATATTCAAATTATCAATCAATTCAGACAAAACTGCAAAATGGGATGCGGTAGAGTATAACGATATTGATAAACAGGAATGGAAAGGAAAATTTCAAACAGTGATAGCTCAGGACAAATTTGAAGAATTAACAAACTTGTTGAATTATATAGATTTCGAAACTCTTAAAGATAGGTATGCAGTGAATTGGACTGACGACCAATCTTCAATATTAACAATTACATATGACAATGGTAAGGTAAAATCAATAAGCGATTATGGCTTAATTGGAACATTTGGGCTTGACAGAATATATCAGTTGTTGTTTGAATTACGAGAAAATCAAAAATGGACTAAATAAAATACACTTGAAAAAGCAACACATGCAACTTTTGAACTAAGTATCTGATAAAGCTCCACGCTGTAGATCTATTGGCTATAGGATTACAAGCATTTCTTATTAATTCCCAAACCATCATGACGCAAGAAATACCCCTAAAAATTATAATAGAACATGCACCAGCCGGCATCGACTTTGGATTACAGAAGGGAAGTGGGAACACCTACGATACCATTCAAATTCAGCGTTCGGGTGATAAAAATCTCGAGTTTGAGTTCACAATTACGGTAAAGCCTGCAAAAGATGGACTTCCCAACTTTCTGGGTGCCTTCGTTCAAGGTCCGACGAATCAACGTTTTGTGTATATTGATATCGGTGCTAGCGCCGGTCAACACACCCACTGGAGTCGCAGAATGAAAATTCCTTTAATCGGGATTGATTGGGATACTATCCGGGCATTATCCACTACTAGTTCACTCATGCTAGTAGCAAGAGTGCATGGCACCGGAAAAGACAATGGACCTACTTGTGGAACGGTAAAACCGTTTGCGGGGTGGCATGTTGTTGGTCGGGCTATTGGATAAGATGGTATATATCAAGGCATTCCTGTTCTGTACTGCCTCAGCAATAGCACGGAAATACTCGCCTGTGAATCGAATGCTCAAAAGTAGCGGGACAATAAAATAAAATTGTATAAAGTAGTATTACTTTACTATACAACCGAAAGGACAACGATAAAACATGTCACAATTTATTACATTCAATACAATTATCGGTAATGGCAAGTCCTATCAAGTACCTATCTTTCAACGAGACTATTCTTGGGATAGGGATGACTGGGAGGATCTATGGAATGACATACAGGAAATTCCCAACGACAAAACGCATTATCTCGGATATTTGGTGTTACAACCCACGGTTGATGGAAGAGAAGAATCATTTTGGGTAATTGATGGGCAGCAGCGCTTAACGACGTTGTCAATATTGGCGCTTGCAGTGATAGCGCTATTGGATAATTGGTCGAAAGTTGGCATTGATACTAATGATAATACTATTAGAAAAGAGAAACTTACCGAGAGATATATAGGCAATTATTCACTGTCGAAGCTAACCATCAGTCCTAAAATTACATTAAACAGAAATAACGATGATTACTACAAAAGTTGGTTGTTGAATTATCGATCACCGTCAGCGATTGCAAAACTTAAACCTTCTCAACGATTATTACAAAAAGCATTTAATTATTATTATGATCAGGTACAAGCAAGATTTAAAGAAAATAAATCTGGTGCTGAAGTCTCAGATTTTCTAGAAAAAATTGTCGGTAATGGAATTGTGTTTACTCAGATAATAGTCAGTAATGATCTCGATGCATTTAAAGTATTCGAAACGCTCAACGCTCGGGGAGTGAAGCTTTCGACCGCCGACCTGTTAAAAAATTACTTGTTTAATTTTACTCATCAGTTGGGTGCAATCGATTTAGAAGAAGCCGAACGTAGATGGCAAAATATCAATGATACCATCAAAACCCATGATTTAACTACCTTTATACGACATTATTGGAATAGTAGATATAAGCAGGAAAGACAACAAGGGTTGTTTAAGGCTATCAAACGTGAAATACACACTCCACAACAAGCATTCGAATTCTTGGATTCTTTGGAAAAGATTAGCCCGTATTATACCGCTTTTACCAATCCTCATGATGAACTTTGGGACAAAGAAGAAACTAAGCATTTGAAAGTGATAGATATTCTTACCGTAACGACATGTTTTTCGTTGATGATTTCGGCAATTACGTATTTACCGAGGACTGAATTCAAAATCCTGTTACGCGAATTGGCTGTCATAGTTTTTCGCTATAATATCAGCGACCTGAATCCTAATGAAGCCGAGAGGGTGTTTAGTAAAGTAGCCAATGATATCGCTAATTCCTCCATCAAGACGGCAAAAGATGCAGTACTGGCTCTGAAAAATATCTATGTGCCGGATGATAATTTCGAACAGGCATTTTCGACTGTAAGTGTGAATACAAAAAGGAAGAAAGAGTTAGTAAAGTATATCATAATTAAACTCGAAAACCAGATAGCAGGCACCGATTATCAACCCGAAGAAGCAATTGCTACGATTGAGCATATCTTACCCGAAAATCCCGGCGATGTTTGGAGTGAGCATTTCCCGATGACATTGCAGGAAGACTATATCTACCGCTTGGGAAACTACACTTTACTGGAAGCAAGTATCAATAAAAAGCTGCACAATGAAATGCGGTATGATGAAAAAGTACAAGCATATAAAACGTCAACCTATACACTCAGCAATACCTATTGCGATTATGAAAAATTCGATCCTGAAGTGATCGCTCTTCGGCAAGATAAAATGGCGAGAATTGCCAAAGGGATTTGGAAAAGTGCTTTTATTCAATCAAATCCGTAAGCAGTCAGGAAGGTATATTAGGAAATACTTGCAATTCAAGTGTAGTTTCGACTAAGAACGAACATTCATAGGAATTCAACAATGAACAAACTACTATTTTTCTTCACTAGTGTCCACTAAAACAAAAATATAGTTCTTTGAAATCATTTATAAATCTGAAGTTTACGTCAAAAATATTTACGTGACGATTTGAATTTAATATTTAATCTGAAATCATTAGATTTCAGAAATGAATACAGGAAAATATGTTTTTTCGCAACTTGTTGACTTTTTGCCGCAACGAGTTTTCGACAGTATTGTCACGAAATATGAAGGCAATAAGTATGTAAAGCATTTCACTTGCTGGAATCATTTGCTTGCTATGATGTTTGGGCAACTCACACGTCGCGATAGTTTACGCGATTTGATTATAGCTTTTGAAGCTCATTATCGAAAAAGGTATCACTTAGGTTTTGGTAAGAATAGTACCAGAAGTAATCTATCTAAAGCAAACGAAAATCGAAACAACAAAATTTTCGAAGAATATGCTTATTATATGATTGACATTGCACGTAACAAGAGAGCCAATAGTGACTTTGAGATTCAAGGTAAAGTCTATGCTTTCGATTCTACTACAATTGATTTATGTCTGAGCGTATTTTGGTGGGCAAAATTTCGCAAATTTAAAGCCGGGATCAAGATTCATACACTCTATGACATTTGTACTCAAATACCAGCTTTTATTCATATAACTGAAGCCTCTGTTAATGATATGAATGCAATGGATGTTATTCCTTATGAGTATGGTGCTTATTACGTTTTTGACCGTGGATATATTGATTTTAAAAGACTTAATAAGATTTGTAACCACTCAGCATATTTTGTTGTTCGAGCTAAAAAAAACCTTAAATTCAAATGTAATCGGCTCAATAAAATCAATGAGAACACAGGAGTAATAAGCGATCAAGTAGGAACACTAACAGGGTTTTATGCGTCAAAAGATTATCCTAATGAAATTCGCCAAGTTATCTACTATGATAAAGAAAGTGACAAAACGTTTTCATATTTATCTAATAATATGGAGCTTACTGCTGAGCAAATTGCACTACTTTATAAAAATCGTTGGCAAGTTGAACTATTTTTTAAATGGATTAAACAGCATCTAAAAATTAAATCCTTTTGGGGCAATAGTGAGAATGCTGTTAAAATTCAAATTTATTGTGCCATAATATCATATTGCTTAGTTGCTATTATTGAAAAAGAACTTATGATTAATAAATCAACATACGAAGTTTTGCAGGTTTTAAGTATTTCGTTACTAGATAAAACGCCAATTAATGAGCTATTTTATAAATCAGATTTTAATGATGTCAAAGAACTTGGCTTAAATCAATTTTCTCTAAATTTTTAGTGGACACTAGTGATTTTTCTTCATCATTTCATTGTGCTGTATGGTTACTGTATTCGGCCAAGGGTACAACAATTCAAAAAAGTCAGTATATAAATTTAAAGAGCCCGGAAATACTGCGTGCTTTGTTTGTGACCATGTATTCCGTAAAAAGAGACAAATTTTGTATGTTACTCACGACAAGGATGATGGCTCCTGGCAGTTCCTTTGCGGTCAAAGTGATCATACAGATGCTAATGCTAAAGTGATTTCACTCGAAGAAGCAACTAAAATTGACAAGACCATCAATGATCTTTACGAACTTCCTCTCGGCGCCGGCGCAGAAAGAAAAAGCATACACGATACATGGATTCCGTTTATGTTTAAGTAACTACATACAAAATCAACTATGTTTTCATTATTCAAAAAAAATAAAGTAAACACCGACGTTCCTGAATGGGCAGCGTTCTTTAACAATAACGAGTATGAATCTTTCCTTCAAGCAGTAGATGCATATTTTAAAAAAGAGAATCTTGCCTACGAATGTACTGATGGCATGGTAACCGTTGGTGTAAATGATTTCGGATTTTCAATGCTTGGATTGACAAACATTGCTCAAGTTTGCAAACAAAATAAACCAAGAAACTACGAAAGACTCGTGTACGAACATTTTCAGTCGATGGTACGAGCAAATCAGTTTGACGCTGAGTTTGCTACAATCGTTCACGACTATGACAGCGTCAAGCACTATATTGGCGTTCGCCTATATCCCAATGACTATGCTGCTCATATTGGAAAGGAATCAACCATTGGAAAAGATTATGCAGGAGACATTTACGCAATGCTTGTTTTCGACTTTCCGGATAGTGTAATCAATGTTCGGCCTGAACAAGCGGAGAAATGGGGGAAGGGGATGGATGAGTTGTTTGAGGTGGGACTCCAAAATTGTAAAAACAAATATCAATTCGATATATCACTCCAAAAATTCAATTCGTTTAAAATATGGTTCGTTCAAGGCGACCATTTCTTCACCCCGAATGTAGTGTTTGATTTAGTCAACTATCCAAAACTCATAGGGACGAAAGGCACACTTATCGGCATTCCCCATAGGCATTCTGTAGTTCTATATCGAATTGAGAATTTAGAAGTCGTGACGGCGATAAACCAACTAATTCCAACAATATACGGGATGAATGCAGAAGGTCCCGGTTCAATAAGCAATCATCTATTTTGGTACTATGAAGGGCAAGTTGAAAACCTTCCGTACACAATTGAAGACAATAAACTACAGTTCTTCCCACCGGATAATTTCATGAAAATGCTTCAAACATTGCCGAAGAAGCCGTGAATTGGATTGGAATCCTGTAGCAATGCAAAGATGAATTTCCAGTCCGTGCAGTTTTTAAATTTGCCCGACAAACATATTCTAAGAAACATACTTATCAATCAACGTGCAAACGTCTCAGCGGCAAGTGTTTACAATCCGTTTATAAAACCGAATCTACTGAAAATATAAGTACATAGCTTTACAAATCATTGTTCTAAAAAGGATATTAAATGGGATTATTTGACAAACTATTTGGGAAGAAAGAAGCGCCCCAGCATACGAAAATCAGTTCTGCCGATACTGAAAATTCAGAACTTGCTGAAACTGCAGATATGTTGGACGAAGATTTATTTTGGTCAATAATTGATACGTCATTACAAAACTTCACTAATCAAGATGAACAAGAGCAGGTTTTAATACAAGAAATCGAAAATCTGACTCCAAAAGAAATAGTTGGTTTTCGCTTACGAACAGACAAGTTGCTTTATGACACCTATACTTCAGAAATGTGGTGCGCCGGGTATTTAATGAATGGTGGATGCTCTGATGATGGGTTCGAATATTTTAGAAATTGGGTTATTTCTCGAGGCAAGTCAACATATTACAAAGCGAAACAAAACCCGGACAGTTTAATCAGCGAAGTGAACGATGATACAGAGATCTACGATTTTGAAAGTTTTTGGTATGTTGCGCTTGTTGCATTTAACAATAAAACCGGTAAGGACTTGTATGATTATATAGACAACGATAAGTTTACAACAAAAGAAGGACAATATCCGGGTTTAGAAGATACATGGCAAGATGATAAACCAGAAACAATGAAGAAATTATGTCCTAGATTATATGAAAAATTCTGGGATGCATAAAGCCTCTCATACACAACATGCGTAAAGGCGAATTTCTTTATAATTACTCTTACTTCATACCCAACAAATAATCATCATTATCAAGACACAACCTCTATGACATATCGTTACCCCGTGAAACATTCCCTCCTCCTGCTCATCCTCGCAACGTGCTTCATTTCCTGTACAAACACCAAGAAAGTAGAGACCGTTGAACCTGCCTTCTACTTTTGGAAAAAGAGTTCGCTTCGGCTTGAAAATAGTAAGGAAGTTAACCGCCTCAGCATTCGGAAAATCTATGTCAAATTGTTTGAAGTCGATTATAGTGAAGCCCGTGGTAATTTTCCGTATTCGAAGAATCGACCAAGTGGTTATGATTACAAGGATTATGATTCGATTACCTTTGTACCGACGATATTTATCAAGAATGAAATATTCCCGTATAATGATGAACAATCGCTCGACAAGCTTGCCGATAACATCGTTTATCTTGTTCAAAAGTATAGTTCGGAAGAGTTGTATGGCGGGAAAGCGAATATATTTTCCTACGATGAAATTCAACTAGACTGCGACTGGACCAAATCCACCAAAGAAAAATACTTCTATCTTCTGAAGAAAATCAAAGAATTATCGAAGAAAAAGATAAGCTGTACAGTGCGGCTCTATCCGTACAAGTACCCGGATATTATGGGTGTTCCGCCGGTGGATAAAGTTACCCTCATGTGCTATAACCTCATCAAACCCCTCTCACAGCAGTCCAAAAATTCCATTCTTGATATCGAGGAATTGAAAAAATACCTGAATGAGTTTCGAAGCTATCCCGTACATACCGATATCGCCTTGCCGACTTTTTATTGGACGCAGCATTATCAGAATAATCGCTTTATCCGGCTCATGGATATTAGTACGAATGAAGTCAAGAAGTTTGCGACGGCGGTCAAACCCTTGTGGTATCAGGTCGAACGTGATACGAGTATTAATTATAACATTTATCTCAAAGCCGGAGATCAGCTGAAATGTGAAGATGTGCCGGCAGCTGCGATTACGGAAGTCATTTCGATAATTAAGAAGAATGTCGCATTAGACAAGAATATTACCGTTAGTTTATTTGATTTGGACGACAGCACTTTTGCACAATATACCCATGAAGAACTATCTCGTTTTTTTAGCGATTTTACTAAGTAATTTTTCGAACTCGTACTCTTGCGGTTATTCTCCGTATGGTGAGGATATTCGGTTCTCGTTGTTCCTACCCGAGTATTTCAACTATCAGGATTTCAGTGCATTTAATTACAATTCACCATCGTTTGGATACAGATATTATTACCAACATCAATACGAATCCAATGTCTATGACTGGTATGCTTTTACGAAGAATCAAGTCGCGTTGGATGAGATTAATACGTGCTTGAATACCTTGACGTACACCGATATTCAAAGTGAATCATCGAATCAGTTCGTGCGGTATCTCTATGCCAACAAACTCGTTGATGTGATTGCCTACCTGCGCACTGCCAAGAAATGTGAAGAGTACAACACATCCTATTTCGATGATGAATGGGAACGTAACCTCCAGCCCGTTCGTGACTATCGAGTATTTTTAGTTGAATTGCAGAAGTTGACACTCGCCGAGAAAAGTGACTATCTCAAGAGAAAATACGCCTTTTTGACCATCCGCGCTGCCTATTATGGGCAAGACTACGCACTCATCCACTCGCTGTTTACCTTCTATTTTGCGCAAGGGAAGAAAGATTATCTCTACTATTGGGCCTTGTATTTTGATGTGTTTGAGAGTACTAACCGAAGCGTTGATATTGCGAATATTATGGCTCATTCGGCAGAAAAAAAGTATGCTGCTTATTATTACTTTCACCGGCAATTTACGCTTGAGAAAGCACTTACAGAGTCTTCAACTCCGGCTGATAGTGCAGCGGTCTATGCATTTGCGTCGGTGCAGCGCTTAGAACCTACTCTGAACTACCTCAAAAAAATATATTATTTGAATGGCAAGTCAAGAATTCTCGACTTCTTACTCCTGCGGGAAATGAATAAAATTGAAGATTGGGTCTATACACCGTATTACACAAATTACCTTCCTTCTGTGGAGTTTGCTTCGGATCGTTTGAATTATGAACATGCCGACATTCTCTCAACACATACCCTCCGCGCACGTTCAGAAAAAGACAGGATCTATGCGCAGCAACTTCTTGAATTTGTGCAATCCGTTGATCCTTCGACGATTATCGATGCACCACTCTGGAAAGCAGCCGAGATTCAACTCTTGTTTATTTCGAGAAAGTATGATGCATGTTTACGGGCTGTGGATGCTTTTACAAAACGCTATGCCCATGAAAAGATCATTCCCGAACTAGAAAAAATACAGGCATTATGCATCATTGCTCATCAGGAAGCCGGGAAGGCAATTATTAAGAATGAAGTCAAGTCATGTATTTTGAAATACATCCATGATGCACATTTTATATTTGCCATTGGCAGAGAACTTGAGTATCTCAATAATCTTCCCGATGCAGTTGCATTGCTGTCAGTAGCTAATGGGTATGGTAATGATGACTACTATGAACCTATAGTTAATAACTCCGTCGAGTGGCAGGGAAATAGATTGCGAACATCGGGCAATTTGAAGTATTTTTATCACTATTTTGAATACCTGGATTTTGTGTATAGTGCTGCAGAGGTGAAGACGGTGGTTAATTCGCTTACTTCCACCAAACACGATGGTTTTTATAACGTTATCTATCATCAGGTTGAGCACGATGAAGATCAACTCAAGGACTTACTCGGCACCAAGTATATTCGGGAAAACAATCTTTTGGCAGCGCAGAAGGCATTTGCGTCGGCTTCCAAGCGGTATTGGGAGGAAAACTACAATGCTTGGGAACGTGATAAGTACGATGAATACTATATGTTTGAGAAGAATCCGTTTTATGACATCAACTATACACAGTCATTTATTCCGCATGAGGAAAAGTACGTGGTGACGAAATTATCGGTAACCAATCACTTAATCAAGTACCTCGAAAAAGCCAACAATCCCAAAACCGAGAACAGGGATTACTATTACTTTGTAATTGCAACCTGTTATATGAATATGACTCAATACGGTCATTCCTGGATGATGCGGAGATTTTCATCAACAACGAATTATACCGAAGGAAACAACGAATCCTACACCGATGAAATTGAATACAGGAACGGCACACTTGCCCAACAATATTATCATTTAGCGTATGACAATGCGAAAACCGACAAATTCAAGGCCTTATGCCTGCGAATGGAAGAGTATGCACGGTATAATATAGGCAGTACGTACAAAGAACTCAAATCTCGTTATCCTCAGTATAGCGATGATTTATCGTCCTGTATGAATTTGGAAGCGTATTTTAAGAGTCGGAGATAGGGTGGGGTATAGGCTATCAACCAAATTATTAAATAATCAAACATAAGCTCATATGGGAACCTGGAACAATACAATTGAAGGTAACGATACATTTCAAGATATTTATCAAAACTTCTTCAGCTTATATAACCAAGGAAAAAGTCCTAAGGATATCTCTAAGCAAATACAAGATGATTTTGGTGCAATGTTCAACGATCATGATGACAGAAATAATTGTTTATTCGCCCTGGCTTTAGCACAATGGGATACTAAAACACTGGACGAGAGGATTTACGAACTCGTAAAAGAGATTATCGATAATGACAAAGACCTTGAAGTCTGGAAAATTCTGGGTGCTGATGAAATGATGATAAAACAACGGAAGTCTATTCTCAACAAGTTTCTTACGAAAATATCGGTGCCCCGTGAAAATCCCAAAAGGAGAATTAGACTCAAGAATGACTCTGAAATCATTGACCTTGTGGAAGCAGTTGCACCAGACAACAAGAAAAAGTTCTGTGTACATGAAGTAGATACAAATAAACAATACCTACACACATACGGCCTAATGATGTGGGAAAATGGTGGAGGGGCTGAGTTGTACTATACTGAAAAAGGAAAAAGTATTTCGGCAATTTGGCTTGACAATTCGACACTGGAAATCTCGCATGATAAAGATATCATATTCAACAAGAAAGACAATTCTGCATTTTTCTGTGGTGACGGTGTTACAATAGTGTACAAACCAGTATAAGGTACAGCTGAACGGTTTTTTATTGTGTAAATGATTGTTTTATATAGAATAACAGACTAAATACGATTACTCTTTGAAGAATATAGAATGACACACGATTTCGGTTTTTTCAAAACGACAATGCCGGAGAGTAGAAAAGCAGACTTTCATCTGGGTTGCCTTGACAGTTGTATTTTTATGGATTTCAACTATACGAGTGACAGATTAATCTCCTTGAAGCGAATCTTGTTTGACGGTTACGGCTGTAGTGTGCTTCCAGACAATGCTAATGTTCTTAATTCGGAGTTATCTACAAAATTCATCGATGAGCTTAACAAAGATAAGTTAGACCAAGATACGCTGACACCGATTATATTGAATCTTATAGCAATCAACAAAGAGTATATTTCGAAAGATGCACTTGATGAATATAATGTACTTGTCAAACTTGAATGCCCTCCGGACCATACATAATTGACGTGAAAAATATCAACTCTCAATAAATGAAAGACTATTGAAGTTAAACGACTGACCTTCTTATCATTTTTTTTAATACGACTATGACAACAGAAATACTAATTTTGATAGTGCTCGTAGCATTGGTAGGATTTCTCTATTTTTCAAAACAGCAACGTAGGCAATCATCTGCTTCGAATGCAACAGTGCCATCTCTTCAAACAGTTGAAATTGATCAGACTATTGCTGATTCGCCTGTTAGCTTTGGTTATAAGTGTATGTGGTTCGCCGTAAAAACAAGTAACCAACAACGGATTGCAGAGATGCTGAAACTGAAAAACATAGCAACATGTAACTGGAGAGTAGGTATCGACAAAGCGTATGAAGGTGCCGTCTATATCACACCACCTATTAATGGCTGGACTCTCGCCTGTGGCCTAGGTTTACCGGGTGGTGGTGACAGCAAAGAACGTATTAATGATATTAAGCAGATACTATCGGCGATGAGTTCTGAGTTCGGAGAAGCACAGTACTTTTGCACGCATCGAGTAGTAGAACTCCACTGCTGGATAAGAGCGTTGAAAGGAAAAGTAACGAGAGTGTATTCGTTTTCCGGCGAAGATGGTGCCAATATTATGATCGAAGGTATTCCCACGGAATTTGAAAAACAGTATCACCTCATCAATACTTTTTCAAAAGAAGCAAAAAACGAACATTATTTTGAAACAAATGGCCTCGTCATTCCCGACGAAGAATTTATCATGAAGCTGGCAGGGAAGTGGAGTGTCGATCCAACGCAACTGGAGAATCAGAAAAAAATCACGACGATAGGACTCCTTGGATATCCATAAAACATCCAGTGAAATCTGGTAATAAGTTATTATCAACATTGTGTGAATTTGGAATCGTAATTTAAGAGTAGGAGATAGGGTGGATTTGGGGCAGAAGGGAGGTTAAACGCCCGAACGAAAAACCTCAGTAGCAAAAGAGTTAAACGCCCGAACGAAAAACCTCAGTAGCAAAAGAAATAAACGTCCAAACGAAAAACCTCAGTAGCAAAAGAGTTAAACGTCCGAACGAAAAACCTCAGTAGCAAAAGAAATAATCGCCCGAACGAAAAACCTCAGTAGCAAAAGAGTTAAACGCCCGAACGAAAAACCTCAGTAGCAAAAGAAATAAACGTCCGAACGAAAAACCTCAGTAGCAAAAGAAATAAACGCCCGAACGAAAAACCTCAGTAGCAAAAGAAAAAATCGCCCGAACGAAAAACCTCAGTAGCAAAAGAGTTAAACGTCCGAACGAAGAACCTCAGTAGAAAAAGAGTTAAACGTCCGAACGAAAAACCTTAGTAGCAAAAGAAATAGACGCCCGAACGAAAAACCTCAGTAGCAAAAGAAATAAACGCCCAAACGAAAAACCTCAGCAGCAAAAGAGTTAAACGTCCGAACGAAAAACCTCAGTAGCAAAAGAGTTAAACGCCCGAACGAAAAACCTCAGTAGCAAAAGAAATAAACGCCCGAACGAAAAACCTTAGTAGCAAAAGTGGAGCGCACAGATATAACCTTATTACCTTCTTTATAGACCGATATGTTGGTATAATAGCCATGTTACTGAAGGATAACTCCTGTATATATCAATTAACAATAGAAAAAGGAAACAATGTTATGAATGCAATTGATAGGTATCCCGAAAATGTACCGGGTGACTTTTATGTTATCAATCAAGCTTGTATTTCCTGCGGCGCACCACAAGCCGAAGCACCGGATTTAATTGAGCATTCCAAACTCGATTACGGACATTGCTATTTTAAAAAACAACCCGAGACACAAGAAGAAATTGAAAGAGCAATCAATGCTATGAGTGTATCTTGTATTGCTGGAATACGTTACGGAGGAAAGGACAAATCAATACTTAAACGCATGTATGAATCAGGATTACAAGCAGAATGCGATTACTCTTTAGAGAATATAGAATGACACACGATTTTGGTTTTTTCAAAACAACAATGCCGGAGAGTAGAAAATCAGACTTTCATCTGGGTTGCCTTGACAGTTGTATTTTTATGGATTTCAACTATACGAGTGACAGATTAATCTCCTTGAAGCGAATCTCGTTTGACGGTTACGGCTGTAGTGTGCTTCCAGACAATGCTAATGTTCTTAATTCGGAGTTATCTACAAAATTCATCGATGAGCTTAACAAAGACAAGATAGACCAAGATACGCTGACACCGATTATATTGAATCTTATAGCAATCAACAAAGAGTATATTTCGAAAGATGCACTTGATGAATATAATGTACTTGTCAAACTTGAATGCCCTCCGGACTATACATAATTGACGTGAAAAATATCAACTCTCAATAAATGAAAGACTATTGAAGTTAAACGACTGACCTTCTTATCATTTTTTTTAATACGACTATGACAACAAAAATACTAATTTTGATAGTGCTCGTAGCATTGGTAGGATTTCTCTATTTTTCAAAACAGCAACGTAGGCAATCATCTGCTTCGAATACAACGGTGCCATCTCTTCAAACAGTTGAAATTGATCAGACTATTACTGACTCGCCTGTTAGCTTTGGTTATAAGTGTATGTGGTTCGCCGTAAAAACAAGTAACCAACAACGGATTGCAGAGATGCTGAAACTGAAAAACGTAGCAACATGTAACTGGAGAGTAGGTATCGACAAAGCGTATGAAGGTGCCGTCTATATCACACCACCTATTAATGGCTGGACTCTCGCCTGTGGCCTAGGTTTACCGGGTGGTGGTGACAGCAAAGAACGTATTAATGAAATTAAGCAGATACTATCGGCGATGAGTTCTGAGTTCGGAGAAGCACAGTACTTTTGCACGCATCGAGTAGTAGAACTCCACTGCTGGATAAGAGCGTTGAACGGAAAAGTAACGAGAGTGTATTCGTTTTCCGGCGAAGATGGTGCCAATATTATGATCGAAGGTATTCCCACAGAATTTGAAAAACAGTATCACCTCATCAATACTTTTTCAAAAGAAGCAAAAAACGAACATTATTTTGAAACAAATGGCCTCGTCATTCCCGACGAAGAATTTATCATGAAGCTGGCAGGGAAGTGGAGTGTCGATCCAACGCAACTGGAGAATCAGAAAAAAATCACGCCGACGATAGGACTCCTTGGATATCCATAAAACATCCAGTGAAATCTGGTAATAAGTTATTATCAACATGCGTGAATTTGGAAGCATATTTTAAGAGTAGGAGATAGGGTGGATTTGGGGCAGAAGGGAGGTTATACGTCCAAACGAAAAACCTCAGTAGCAAAAGAAATAAACGTCCAAACGAAAAACCTCAGTAGCAAAAGAAATAAACGTCCAAACGAAAAACCTCAGTAGCAAAAGAAATAAACGCCTGAACGAAAAACCTCAGTAGCAAAAGAAATAAACGCCTGAACGAAAAACCTCAGCAGCAAAAGAGTTAAACGTCCAAACGAAAAATCTCAGTAGCAAAAGAAATAAACGCCCGAACGAAAAACCTCAGTAGCAAAAGAGTTAAACGCCCGAACGAAAAACCTCAGTAGCAAAAGAGTTAAACGCCCGAACGAAAAACCTCAGTAGCAAAAGAAATAAACGCCCGAACGAAAAACCTCAGTAGCAAAAGAGTTAAACGTCCAAACGAAAAACCTTAGTAGCAAAAGTGGAACGCATAGATAAAACCTTATTACCGTTGTTATGTTTTTTGCTCATCCATACTTTGTATCCAACATCCGGTTAGAAGGTAAATCCTAAAACTTTCTATACGGTATGACTGCACGATATTCTTGCAGACGCCATATTGGTACATCATTACAGTCAGCTCTTAGGACTAACCGTTCATAAAGCAAAATCATTTATAATCATCGAAACAGAAATCAATCAAATTATACTTATACATAACTTTATACAAATATGAAAAACAACATACTTACAATGAATCTGATCGGTTTACTCGGTGTTGGAATACTGAGTTCTTGTGCCACCCCCCAAAAAAGCAGCATCGGTAACTTTGTCGCACGACTTGAAGTAAAAGAACCCATACCGGGTGTTTGTGACAATGAAAATGTAATTGCAATTCTACCGTTCCCGGGTAATGCACAAGAGACAGCAAAAGCACCTAAAACCAAGGAAGAAATTATGCAAGAACTGAATTCCAGGGTAAAGTTCCTTAACGATAAACCAAATTATGAAGATAAGGGTATGGTTAATTTAATTATTAACTGCAAGGGTGAGCTCGTACGGTGTCAAATTGATATTAAAACGAAAAGTGCAGAATTGGATAGTCAAATCGTTGCAGTGTTTGCAGAATTAAAGCGTTGGACACCCGGAAAAATCAATGGAACGCCGGTTGATGTTTCAGAATTATACAGTTTTACGATTACGAATGGCAAAATACAAGTGAATTAAATCTTACCAAGAGTTTCTACTCAACTATTGGAACCCTCAACATAAAAAACTATGAACGGATTTGTACTCACAACACAAGACGGACTGAAAATTCGGTTCGAACTCTACAGAGAGACTGCACCGGTGACGTCAGCTGCATTCCTTGCCATTCTGCCGTTTACCAGAACGTTCTACCACGCTCGCATGTCCGGTCAGGAAATATGGATAGATAATGTGCCCTCTCTTGATATCATTCAAGAAAATGCATCGGTATTTACTGAACCGGGAGAAGTGGTCGTAGGACCATCGAAACCAAGCAGAACCAAAACCGCCAATTGCTTCGGCATTTATTATGGAGAAGGAAAAGGAATTGATGCCTGCAATATCTTTGCAAAAGTGGTTGAAGAAGATAGACATCTACTTCAAGAACTTGGTACCGTCATCTGGAAACATGGTTCCCAGGAATTGACTATATCGGAATGGGTTCTGTAGATATATACTTCATCCTACGCGTAGATTATAATTGTATTTTTACCGGCTTATCTATTTAGGAAGAGTCGAACGACAGAAGAGACACAAAGGGCATAATGGACTCAACGCACAAAACAACAACCATCCCTCCCCAACCTGTACGTTCTTCTTAAAACGGACAGGTTTCAAAGAAAAGGTCATTGCCCATAGCCGAAATGCACCTCCTCATACCGAAAACAACCCACCAAATGATCATTGACCATGCCTGCGGCCTGCATATATGCGTAGCATATTGTCGAACCCACAAACTTAAACCCGCGCTTGAGTAAATCCTTGCTCATGGCATCCGACTCTTGGGTGCGCGCCGGTATCTCTTTCATCGTTTTCCAGGAATTGACGATCGTTTTTCCACCGGTGAATTGCCAGATATAGGTGTCAAAAGAACCAAATTCCTTCTGGACTTCAATAAACGCTCGCGCATTGCGGACTGCTGAATGGATTTTGAGTTTGTTGCGGATAATGCCGGCGTCCTGCATGAGGTCAGCGAGCTTTTCCTCACCGTAATTTGCTACTTTTTCGACATCAAAATCATCAAAAGCACGCCTGAAATTCTCCCGTTTCTTGAGAATCGTCGCCCAACTGAGTCCGGCCTGAAAACCGTCTAATATTATAAATTCAAAATGCTTGCGATCATCATGCAGGGGAACGCCCCACTCGAGATCATGATAGTGTGTATCAAGGTCACGCCCGCCGGTCCAACCGCAGCGTGTGAGAGATTGTGTGTCCATGTGTTTGTATGAATTTTTATGATTGAAGTAATTTCCGCGAAAATAGGATAATATTCCCAAACCCACCAATCTACCTCTGCGAACGTTGCGGCATATCCTCTGCGTCTTTACGTTATAACTGAACTTGCTGAGGAATGGCCCGCTGATTTTTTATGATTCCTTATGATTCTCGCTGATAACGTATCAGGAATTCAGCGTGTGACTTTTTAACGCAAAGCCGCAAAGGTCGCAGAGAACTCTCCGCGCCACTTTGTCTTTGCGTTAAAATTCACCGTAACAACGTATAGTACCCAATTTTTGACCATTTTTGTAGAAAATTCGTTCATTATTCTCCAAAACTATGCTCACAGAAGCTACACAACGCCTTGTTAATTGTATCAAAACGGATGAACATCTTCGTTGTAATCTCACAGTCAGTCAACGGGACTATGGTACTCCCGGACCGGAAAACGGCGTAACCGAACTCCTCAATCTCCCCGAAATGCCGCAGAAAATTACCCTCAAAACCATTATTCTCCGTGGTGAATTCCGCTTTCAGATATCTGCGTATACACAGAAACAACATTTTACCAAAACCTTGCCGCTCGAACTGTCGTGTTATGATGCGGTAGCGCTTGTCCTCCGCGAACCCTTCGGTCAGGCGCATCTTCAATCACCAAACGGCGATCTCTATTGCCGTGCCGCCGGTGGCAAAGGCAGACAATTATCCGTGAAATCCACGCCGCCGTCGAAGAAACAATGGGAGTCGATTACCCATGATGAACAGAAAAACTACATCATTAACCCACAAAACTCGCTCGATTTGCTTGAAGCATTATCCATCCTCGACAGCAAGGGGAATGTGGTGCCGAGCATGCAGGCGAAGTTCAAACAAATCAATCATTTCCTGACAATCGCTTCCACGCTCGACGTACTCAAAACACCTCCCGACGTTCTCAACGTGATCGACTGCGGGTGCGGGAAAGCATATCTCAGCTTTGCCCTCTACCACTGGCTGACGAACCTTCGCGGATTGAATGTCAAGCTGCACGGCATAGACTCTAATCAACATGTCATATCCTTCTGCACGCGCACTGCCCGTACACTTGAGTATGATGGAATGTCCTTTACGTGTGGTCTGATTAATTCCATTCCACCACCAACCGAACTTGACATTTTAATCGCGCTTCATGCCTGCGACACTGCGACCGATGATGCCCTCGCGCTTGGAATTGGCAGCAAGGCAACAGCTATCTTGTCGGCACCGTGCTGCCATCATTATGTCAATGAACGTCTGAAGCCCGCAACTGCGCCGGAGTCCGTGCGCTTACTGCTCACCGACGGTATCACCCGCGAACGGTTTGCCGATATGCTCACCGACTCGATGCGACGAGATATTCTGGCATCGAAAGGATATGCAGCGCATCTGATGGAGTTCATCTCGCCCGAACATACCCTCAAAAACATTATGATTAAAGCCGAGAAGAATCCTACCGTTCCCGGCTCTGACTACGAGAAGAAAGTTCGCGAGGAAATGAACACCTGGCAGGTAGCACCAAAGCTGGCAGAACTTGTGATGACTTCGTAGCAAACCCAAGCAAGTGGTGAAAGGGTGAAAAGGGAAGGGTACCCAATACTCTTGATGCTGCTTCGGTAGATAAAAATAAACTGTTCTCTGACAATCTTTGTGGTTGAGTAGCTACCGACTCATCGACGTCCTCCATCGCAGTAGCGATGACATATCGGTAGGACATGTTGGCGGGTGCACGAGTAAGTCCGGTAGGGACGGAACGGTATAGTCGTGACATGTCGTCCCTGCGGGACTTTGGGTCATAGCAGAATCTCGTTTACTACCGATAGAGCGTCCCTACGGGACTATTGGCACCACATACCCAACGCACGGAAAAAGCTGTCCTAATTTTCGTGACTCCTTCGCTCACCCTCCGATTACCAACAACCTATTGCACTGCAATGTATTACCTGCAATGTAGCTCGTCGTAAAAGCATCGCCAGCAGAGAAAAATTACTCACTATTATCAATTTATAACGTTAAAAGTAAGCGAACGCTCATTTATTATATGTATATTTGCAGTGCAATTGATGTTCAATACTTGAAGAAGGGAAGGCAATGCGAACGAGAAATACAATTAAAGAAGAACTTGTCAAGCAAAAAGCGATTGAAATGCTTGTGCGCCTCGGCATTGAGGGATTCGGAATGAATCAGCTTGCCAAGGAATGCGGCGTGTCGGTGGCAACCTTATACATATATTATCGGGACAAAGAAGACCTCATCAAGAAAATCGCCGTGGAAATCGGGAAGAATTTCTTCGGTGCGATGATGAAAGACTTCACGCCGGATATGCATTTCGAAGATGGTCTGCGCAAGCAATGGGAGAATCGGGCAAATTTCATGCTGGAGCATACGAATGAAGTCGCCTGCTGGGAAGTGCTGCAGAACTCCATCTACAGTGAGTATATCATGCACGAAACGATGAAAGATTTCAAGACCGTGATGTCGGAGTTTTTCCATACTGCGCAACAGCGTAACGAAATGATACCGGTCTCGAAAGATGTGTTTTGGAGTATTGCCTATGGACCATTGTATGCCTTGCTGCGATTTCATGTCAAAGGCAAAAGCATGGGCGGCGCACCCTTTACACTCACGAAAGATATTCAGGAAGAAACTCTCCGCTTGGTTCTTAAATCCTTAACACCCTAACAGCGAGCATACTCTATGGAAGATAACCTCGATAATATATTGGTGTTTGCCACTAATATCAAAACAGCACACGACAAAGCGCAGATTCATCCTTCGCTTGATACACACAGCGCCATTCTCTCCTGGACTATTGATCAGCAGGATAGAGATTGCGTGCTGCGTGTGGTCACGAACGATTTATCTGCCGGCGATGTCATTACACTTATAACCAACCATAACTATCATTGTACCGAACTCGAATAACCCTTATGAAACCGATTGAACAAGAAGCCACTACCTTTACCGGATACCAAAAATTTGTCATAGCCGTGCTGGCAATGACGCTCTTTACCGTCGTACTCGACTTCATGGTGATGTCACCTCTCGGCGATATTATGATGAAAACGCTCCACATCACTGCATCGCAATTTGGCGTGGCGGTCAGTGCCTATGCTTTCAGCGCGGGGCTCTCCGGACTCCTCACGGCAGGATTTGCCGATAAGTTTGACCGAAAAAAACTCTTACTATTCTTTTACATCGGCTTTACTATCGGCACGATGTTCTGCGCGCTCGCGGGTTCGTATCCCTTACTTGTAGCAGCACGAATCTTCACCGGCGTTTTCGGTGGCGTCATAGGATCGATTTCCATGGCAATTGTCGCCGATCACTTCGTACTGCAGCAGCGCGGCAAGGTCATGGGATTCGTACAGATGGGATTCGGCGTGAGTCAGGTATTGGGAATACCGATCGGTTTATATTTTGCCAATGCCTACGGTTGGCAAGTGCCATTTTGGGGAATAGCCGTGCTCGCCGGACTCTTATCACTGCTCTTATTCGTCAAACTGAAGCCGATTGCGGGACATTTACACCTGCAGCAATCGCGCTCACCGGTGCGGCATTTGTTCCACACGGTATCGCAGAAGAACTACAGGATAGGTTTTCTCGCCACGGCACTGCTCTCCATCGGAGGATTTATGATGATGCCTTTCGGCAGTGCATTTGCCATCAATAATTTAAAGCTCACTCCCGAGCAACTTCCGTTCCTCTTCATGGCATCCGGTGTCGCGACTCTCGTGTCGATGCCGATCATCGGGAAGCTGAGTGACAGGATCGATAAATTCAAACTCTTCACCGCAGCAACGCTCTCGGCAGTCGTGGTGATCAACGTGTATGCGCATTTATCGAACACTCCCTTCGGACTGGTACTCCTGACCAACATCCTGATGATGATGACGATTATGAGCAGGATGGTGCCCTCCACGGCTCTCACCTCTGCTATTCCGGCACCGGAAGACAGGGGAGCATTCATGAGTATCAATTCTTCATTACAACAAATGGCCGGAGGATTCGGCGCAATGCTCGCCGGGGTGATTATAGTGCAGAAAGATAATTTCTCCCCGCTCGAACATTTCGATACACTGGCAATGATAGCGACCGGCATTATGGTGGTAACCATCGCATTGGTCTATCGAGTGGATGTCATTATCAAGAATAGAGCACGATAACAGCATTATCCTACTGTACCGCCTGAGAGTATCACTTCCGAGTGATGCTCTCAATGAAATGCACGACCGGATGGACCGGATTGAAATCCAGCCCTACAATTTGGTCGAACCGCCGGCTCTCTTTTGTTTTGAAACGTCTGCGACATTTTTACAACGTTGTGGAGTTCCGGTAGGAACGTAGCAAATTGCAGCAACGGATTGTAATCCGTTGAATGATTCTTCTTTGAGAGTATCTCTTCCGAGTGATGCTCTCAATGAAATACACGACCGGATGGACCGGATTGAAATCCAGCCCTACAATTTGGTCGAGCCGCCGGCTCTCTTTTGTTTTGAAACGTCTGCGACATTTTTTCAACATTGTGGAGTTCCGGTAGGAACGTAGCAAATTGTAGCAACGGAATTTATTCCGTTGAACTCTCGGAAGAAAATCCCACACCCTCTCTTGCACCACTCATCAAAACTCCGTATCTTGCAAGAAACAAACGCTGACACCCCTTAATCCTAACCTTTATTCGCAGGATTTTGTATGATGAAATTGATACGCTGCCGGACTACTTCCGATATCTCTAGTACTACTTCCGCACACAGGAAGATTGATTCCAAGCGAGGAATCAATCACGTTTCTTTATCCGTTGCTTAGACTTACATCCTGATTTCATAATGCGCTGCCTCCCGACGAGGTAGAATACATGAAAGTGATTCTCCATGGAACAACCATTACCTGAGGACATACTCAATCCTATGAGAGAGCTTGTTTCCCAATTATCGGGAATAGGCGAGCAAGCAGTCAGTATTTATACTCCGATTGTTGAGCAGATTATCCTAACCTCGGATCAAAATGAAAAGCATATCGAGCATACTCTCGATTGGATGCTGAGTTACTGCTTTTCTCCTGAAATGCTCGACCTCTACAAAAAGCTCTGCCGCTATTATTTTACGATTAATCTTGTTGCTACTGTCGGATATATTGAGGCGTATAGGGAGATGTGGGAAAGTGAGGAGGAGAAAGATGATAACAATTAGAATGGTAACTCATTGAATTTAAATTAAGTTATTTGTGCAATGTCCGCCGATAAACAAAAGTATGGATATTCGATTTTCAAGCAGCATATCTGGACTTTTCCGACCGGAAAGTTATTACTAGTGGTCGTAAATATCTACCTATGAAATGTTAGCTTGATTGTGGAGTTAGACTGTTTATAATCAGCTTTTGTGCCAAGGGAGATTAAATACAACTCTGAATGCATAAACTTGAAAAGAAGTGTAAAATATCACAAGTAAATTTTCAGGCAACTATTTACGATTAGTTGTATCTATTGACCCGACTGAATTAAGATAGTAAACATTTTTATAAAAATCTTTATATTCTATGAAAACTGTAGCATTTTTAGACTTATTAGGCTTCAAAAATTATGTAAAAAAAGATATTAGTGGTGCAAGTGAGCTTTTATCGGACTACAATGAAATAATAAAAAATAAAATACATGATCAAACTTATCATCCTCAATTATTAGATAAGAACATAAAATTATGTATAGATAGTTTTGAAACATTTCTACCTTGTAGTGATTCAATTTTTATTACTTCAAAAGATCCAAATAGATTTGTTGAGCAAGTGTCACATCTTCTCTCTGATTCGTTTTTAATTAATTCGGAACAATACAGAAATCCAGTCAGCCATTTAAATCTGCTTGAAGTTTCTATTCCGAATTTAGGAGGAGCACCAAATGAAAGAAAAACAGTTGAACATTACCCAGTTTTGTTCAGAGGTGGAGTAAGTTTTGGAGAAGCTTATGTTACAGAAAACTCTTCGATAGTAAATGGTGAATTGATTCAGTCGGCTAATTTAATAGGAAAAGCAGTAATTGAAGCAATTGGTCTAGAGAAACCCTATAAAGGACCCAGGTTAATTTGTAATAGTAAATTTGTTGATCAATTATCTGTAAAAATAAAAGATAAATATATTGGTACAATAAAGCTGGGTGAGTTATATGAGATTTATTGGACTTCATCAATATATCATGACCAAAACGACCCTAAATTGGAAATTGGAGATTTTTCAAAACTCTTTGTCCCTGCTGTTAACTTATGGAAAGCTCTTAATCATTATGACTATGGAATACATTATTTTGAATATATGAAGTTAATAATTAAAGGAACGATTCAATATTTCAGTACAAGAAATTGTGAAGAAATGGCAATTGATTATATAAAGAATACAGTCGAGGGATTCGAATTAGGAGAGAAATGGGAAGACTTGGTCAATTAAACTAATCCTGCATCCTGTGTTACTTTAGCAACTTGATACAAACTAATATTGAACTCATCAATTGAATATAATTTTTGATAGGAAAACTTTGAGTGATGGTTAACTTACTTAAGAGAGTAACTGCGATTAGTTATATAAACTAGATGGAATGAAATACATTCAAACACACACTATACACAACACACACAACAACTCCATGATAACAGGCGAACTAAAATCTCAAATAGATAAAGTATGGGAAGCGTTTTGGACAGGTGGACTGTCCAATCCGATAACCGTGATCGAACAAATGACCTACCTGCTCTTTATTCGGCGATTGGATGAATTGCAAATTCAGAAAGAAGCTAAAGCCAACCTCCTGAAAACACCCATCGAAGAACCCATCTATCAACCCGAAGAAAATGAACTGCGCTGGAGCTACTTCAAAAACATGGATCCCGAAGTGATGCATCGCACCTTCACGAAAAATGATGGCGTGTTTGACTTTCTTAGGAATATCGGTAATCGTAGTGCCGCTTTCTCTAAATTTATGAAAGGCGCCACGTTCATGATACCTACTCCACGATTGCTGGCACAAGTCGTGGAAATGATATCCAATGTCGATATGGTGGACCGCGATACGAAAGGCGATGTCTATGAATACCTGCTTAGCAAAATTGCAAGCGCCGGACAAAATGGACAATTCCGCACTCCACGGCATATAATTCGAATGATGGTCGATATGGTCGAGCCGACCTTGGATGATGTGATGTGTGACCCAAGCTCGGGAACATGCGGCTTCCTTGTAGCAGTAAGTGAATATATACGAGAACATTACAAAACAGACTTGTATAATGACACACACCACGAACATTTCCAGAATGCAATGTTTATGGGTATGGAGTTTGACCCGACGATGATACGTATTGGTGCTATGAACCTGATATTACACGGAATTGAAAACCCACAACTGATTGATGTCGATGCACTGAGTGAAGCCAATGGCAACTTTACCGAAAAAGCAAGTTTGGTGCTCGCTAATCCTCCCTTCAAAGGTAGCTTGGACAGAGAAGCCGTCGATGGACGAATACTCAGCGTGGTCGATAGTAAGAAAACAGAATTACTATTCTTAGCACTCATTCTCAAAGGACTCAAGCTCGGCGGAAGAGCTGCCGTGATAGTACCCGATGGCGTTCTCTTCGGCAGTAGTAAAGCACACCTACAAATTAGAAAAGAACTTATCGACCGGCAAAAACTGCAAGCCGTCATCTCAATGCCAAGCGGCGTATTCAAGCCGTACGCAGGAGTAAGTACTGCTGTGCTGATCTTTACCAAAACCAATAGCGGGGGAACAGATACGGTGTGGTTCTATGACATGCAAGCCGACGGCTACAGCCTCGATGATAAACGCCAACCAATCGCAGGCAATGATATTCCCAACATTATCAGCAGGTTTCATGATCTGAATGCAGAGAAAAACCGCAAGCGAACCGACAAAAGCTTCATGGTGACGGTGAAAGAAATACAAGACAATAAATACGACTTGAGCATAAATCGCTATAAAGAAGTAGTGTATGAAGAGAAAACGTATGAACATCCGACGGTCATCATCGCCCAAATAGAAGCACTCGATAAAGAGCGTGTAACACTCTTAGAACAATTAAAAGGGATGTTAGCATGAGTTTGAATTTAGTAAACTTAAAAGCAATAATACATAAACCAATTAGTGGAGAATGGGGTGAAAGTGAAGGTGATGTTAATATTATTAGAACCACTAATTTTACAAATGAGGGTAGATTAAATTTATCAAATGTAGTTAAAAGAAACATAGACGTTGATAAAATTACTCGCAAAAAGCTACTCTATGGAGATACTATTATCGAAAAATCTGGAGGTAGTCTAAGTCAGCCAGTTGGTAGAGTCATATATTTTGATCAAATCGATGGAACATATTTATGTAATAATTTTACAAGCGTCATAAGAGCTAAATCCAATATTGATAGTAGATACCTATTTTGGTTTCTTTTTAATAATCACCAGAATCAAAATACTTTAAAATATCAAAACAAAACCACTGGAATTATTAACCTACAACTTGAGAGATACATTGAAGAACTCCAAATCCCCCTCCCACCATTACCCATCCAAAAGCGGATAGCTGAAATACTTGACGCTGCTGATGCACTGCGTCGCAAAGACCAAGAGCTTCTCAAAAAATACGACGAGCTGGCGCAAGCTGTTTTTATTGATATGTTTGGCGATCCGGTGAAGAATGAAAAAGGGTGGGAGGTGAGGAAGTTAGGGGAAGTATGTACTAAAATAACTGATGGTACTCATGACACACCTGAACGATTAACTGAAGGTATAAAATTTATTACAGGTAAACATATAAGACCATTTTCGATTGATTATAACAACTCTGATTATGTTACAATTAAAGTTCATACTGAAATTTATAAACGTTGTAATCCTGAGTACGGAGATATCTTATATACAAATATTGGGGTTAATTATGCTACAGCTGCAATGAATACAGTAAACTATGAATTCAGTATGAAAAATGTTGCTTTGCTAAAATATAATCGAACTATTCTTAGTGGGAGATTTTTAGAGTTTCTATTGAATAATGAATACTTTAAGGATAAATTAAGAAAACTTACAGGTATTGGTGGAGCACAACAATTTTTAAGCTTGGCTCAGATTAAATCTATACCAATTTTACTTCCTTCAATTGATTTACAGACTGTTTTTGAGAATAAGATATATCCAATTCTATTGTTAATCGAAAAACAAAATACATCAAATCAAGTTTCGAGTTCATTATTCCACTCCCTCCTCCAAAAGGCCTTCAGCGGAGAATTGGTGGTGTAGGTGGTGGGGATTTATTCCATTTTATTTGTAAGGAAATAGTATGTCCACAGACAAGTGCAAAATTATTCTCAGTCGAAAAGGTTTTGATTCATCTTCCGGCGGGATAGCCAGTCCGGTGATAGATGATAAGTTTTTCTCATTGCCGATACCGGAGGAAGGGTCGGGGTTATCCTTCGATAAATTAAAGGTATTTGGTGGTAATTATTCAGTCCTTCAACTGATACGAGATTTAGGATCTAAAAAAGAATTTACTGAATGCCACATGGATCCTAATCTGTGTCCAGAGCTGTATGGTTTGGATGAGACAGATGGATGGAGTCCGGCATTTGGGCAAGAGGGAGGAGCGCTGACGCATTTGTTAACGACGAATAACGTTCAGCCACATGCTGTTTTTCTCTTCTTTGGTCGTTTTAGAGAAGCAAAACTCCATGAAGAAAAATATGAATTCTGCGATAAACCCGATTTTCATGCAATCTATGGATTTATGGAAGTTGGAGAGATACTATTAATCAACAAAGACAAGAAGTGTATTTTAACTGAAGACCAGCAAAAGAAATACGGCAATCATCCACATGTCACGAATACAGTGACTAATAGAGAAAATTCCACATTATTTATTCCAGCAACAGAGAGCAAACACGGTTTCAAGAAAACGTATGGAGTATTTAATTTCAGCGAACAACTCATTCTCACCGATACAGAGAGTGGATCTTCCATAAGTCATTGGAAAATGGACCATGCGTTTTGGAATACCAACTTTACATACAAGCTAACCATTACCGGTGATGGCACAGGGCAATCACCCGGCCGTGGTCAGGAGTTGGTGGGAGATGCAACGACTGATAGTCTTGCTTGGATTAAGGAAATGATTGAATTGTATTCTTAGTGTCTGAATCAGGATTTGCAGGATTTTAGGATTGGGAGGATTGAAGAGTAAATGTCTGAATCAGGATTTACAGGATTTTAGGATTGGGAGGATTGAAGAGGAAAAGAGAGGTTATGAGAATAGGAGAAATTAACCGAATAGAATCCTGAAAATCATTGAATCCTGAGAATCCTGATTCAGACAGCAAGAATAGAGGATTGTGCTGAATGTCTGAATCAGGATTTACAGGATTTTAGGATTGGGAGGATTGAAGAGAAAAAGAGAGGTTATGAGAATAGGAGAAATTAACCGAATAGAATCCTGAAAATCCTTGAATCCTGAGAATCCTGATTCAGACAGCGAGATTAGAGGATTGATGAGCAATTGTCTGAATCAGGATTTACAGGATTATAGGATTGGGAGGATTGAAGAGAAACAGAAGTTGTGTATTCATTATTTTCTATTCGTACTTAATCCTGAAAATCCTAGAATCTTGAAAATCCTGATTCAGACAACAACAAATGCTGACAACAAAGGGGACAACAAACAAAGGGGAAACATATCATTATGAGCAATTTTACATTCATTCCTACAAGATGGGGAAGCTTTGCTTTGACTCCGCAGGAAGCGGAAACGCATGTCTATGGCGCACCATTATATGCTGCTATGCTTTGCCGAAAGAGTTTGGAAGAATGGGTGCGGTGGATGTATGAGCATGATGCTGATTTGACATTGCCGTATGATACTTCCCTTAGCTCACTGATGTATGATCAAGAGTTTAAAAATGTGGTTGCGCCGAATCAGTTCAATCAGATTAATATGATTCGTAAGTTAGGGAATAGTGCCGTTCATACTACTGCCTCTATAAAACCACTTGAAGCACTCAATGCTCTCCGGTTGTTACATGGATTTATCGGTTGGATTGTGCAAGTCTATAGCGATGAAAGTGTTGTAATTAGTAAGTTCGACGAGAATCTATTGCCGACAGAAAAGGCAAAGGATAAAACAAAGATAGAACTCCAACAGTTAGAGAAATCGTATCATGAGCAGCAGCAAAAGCTACAACGGCTTGAAGGCGAACTTGAACGATACAAACAGATTAAAGAAAAGAACTTTACGAAAGTTCTACCACCAATCGACCCGAACGAAGATCTTACCCGGAAAATATATATAGATACACTCTTACGCGAGGCCGGATGGGACCCGTACGGAGTGAATGTCGCGGAATATCTGGTGCATGGAATGCCGGAAGGAAATGGAAATGAACAAGGCAAAGGATATGTTGATTATGTACTGTGGGATGATAACGGTAAGCCGCTGGCAGTGGTAGAAGCGAAACGTACAAAACGAGATTCTAGAGTAGGACAACATCAGGCGAAATTATATGCGGATTGCTTGGAGCGTGAATGTCATCAACGCCCGGTGATTTTTTATTCTAATGGCTTCAGAACATGGATGTGGGACGATGTACGGTATGCTGCACGGGAAGTCTTTGGGTTTTATACCAAGGACGAACTTCAAATGATGATACAGAGGCGTACTACTCAAAAGGTTCTGGCAAACGAGACGATTAATGCGACAATTACCGAACGCTCCTATCAGCATGAAGCGATTCGCTCGGTAACCGAAGTATTGGATAGAAAGCACAGAGAAGCATTATTGGTGATGGCGACAGGTACAGGCAAAACGAGGGTATCAGCATCGTTAATTGATTTGCTTAGTAAGGCAAATTGGGCGAAAAGAGTATTGTTTCTCGCTGACAGAAATGCACTTATCCATCAGGCAAAGACCAATCTCAACGATTATTTACCGCATTTACCTGCTGTTGATTTGACCAAAGACAAAGAAGATGAGAGCAGTCGAATTGTATTTTCGACCTACCAGACGATTATCAATATGATTGACGGAGAAGCTGATGGTGATAATCGTTTTTACGGTGTTGGACATTTTGATGTGATTATTTACGATGAAATTCACCGAAGTGTGTATAATCGGTACAAGCATATTTTCACGTATTTCGATGGAATACGAATAGGATTGACTGCAACACCCAAATCAGATGCCGACCGAGATACGTACGCCCTTTTCGGAATGGAACCGAACAATCCAACGTATGCGTATGAGCTTGAGCAAGCGGTGCAGGATGGATGGTTAGTGCCACCGAAAGCGATTACGGTGCCGATTAAATTTCAACGGAGTGGAATTAAGTTTAAAGAGTTATCAGAAGCAGAGAAGCTCGAATACGTCGAGCAATTCACAGATCCTGTAACAGGAGCATATCCTGATGAAATTGATGCAGATGCTTTGAATGCATGGCTCTTTAATACCGATACCGTCGATAAAGTTATAGCGCATTTGATGAAGTATGGAATTAAAGTAGAGGGAGGAGATAAGCTTGCAAAGACAATCATATTTGCACGTTCTCACAAACATGCCAAGTTCATTGAAGAGCGATTCAACGTTCAGTATCCGGAATATCGTGGAGAGTTTTTAAGGGTAATTGATTATCAAGAAGAGTATCGGTATGATCTTTTAAATAAGTTCAAAGTCAAAACAAAAATGCCACAGATTGCCGTCACGGTTGACATGCTGGATACAGGAATTGATGTACCTGAAGTTTGCAATTTGGTATTCTTTAAGCGGGTGCGAAGTAGCGTGAAGTTTTGGCAAATGATCGGCAGAGGTACGAGATTATGCAAAGACTTGTTTGCTTTGAATGATGACAAAAAGGAATTTATAGTTTTTGATTTCTGTGAGAATTTCGAATTCTTCGACGCCAATCCGGGCGGGGTTGATGGAAAAACCGGTAAGTCACTTAGTCAACGATTATTTGAATTACGGTTGCGTTTATCAATCGCTTTAGCGTCTGAAGATAATGAAGAAATGCGTGAATATTCACAATTATTGAAAGAATTTTTGATTCACCAAACCCAAGCATTAAATGGTAATAGCTTTATTGTTCGGCAACATTGGGAAGTAGTCGAAAAATATCGAGACCCACATGCTTGGAATGCGTTAGGAGATTTAGATATGCGCGAGTTGTTTGTGCATATTGCTCCATTGGTATCGGAGATTGGCGAAGATGAAAAGGCGAAGAGATTTGATGTAATGATGTACAATTTGGAGCTTCGGGTATTTCACAAAGAAGTACAACAAAAAACGCTGATAGACAAAGTGATATCGATGGCCGGGAAATTAAGCAAAAAAGCATCTATTCCATTAGTTGCCGAAAAGCTTAATCTGATTTATGCTGTTCAGCAAAAGGTGTATTGGGAAGGGATTACCACGTTAGGAGTGGAGAATGTGCGGACAGAACTGCGTGATCTCATGAAGTTTATCGAAGAAGAAGAAGGTGGCGATTACTTTACGATGTTCGAAGATGAGAATCTGTCGGAGGGAATAGGAATCGAACGTAGTCTTTTATTCAACTACATTGATCTGGATGCTTACAGGCGAAAGGTAGAGGAGTATCTCCGAGAGCAGAGCAACAATATCACGATACATAAACTGCGGAATAATGTTCCGATAACGAAGCTGGAATTGCAAGAACTTGAGCGAATGGTATTTGAGCAGGGAAGTGTTGGGACGAAGACGGAGTTTATCAAAGCATACGGCAATCAACCATTCGGAAAATTCATTCGAAGTATTCTTGGTATGGAAGTAACAGCAGCAAAGCTAGCGTTCGGTGAAATATTAAACAATCAGACGTTGAATGCAAAGCAAATACGGTTCATGGATTTAATCATCAATTTTCTGACATCGGAGGGAGTGATAGAACCCGCCAAACTCTTCGAACCACCGTTTACGGATTTGAATTCGAGTGGAATTGCCGGTGTATTTGATGAGAAGGTAGCCGTGCAAATTATATCTCTTATTGAGGCGGTTAACTTGAATGCAGATGCAGCTTGAGTTTGTTGTCTGAATTTGGATTTGCAGGATTTAAGGATTAAAGAGATATTCCAAGTCTTGATAGGTGCTATATCTGACGTCAAGTACTTGCCGAAACAAGATAGAAATAAGGTAGAAACAGGACAAGACTGAAACTTAAAGCTGATGTAACACTTTGAAGATAAGAAGGATAGATTTGAAGTTGAAATCTTTGGGTGTAAATAGATGGCGTACCTATTCTATCAACAAATAAGTGTGAAATAATGCATGATTTGTTGATAGAATATTGATAGAATGTTGATAGAATGTTGATGAAGTGCAGATAATGTGTTGATAGAGTCCCGTCCGGTTAGGTGCTTCACCAAACGTCAATTAATTGCCGAATAAACACTTGCGTCGATAGCAATTAGAAGGATAGAGCTGATAAGTAGTAACATGTGTTAAAAAAAAGGATCAGGACGGGAGTAGTTGCATTACTGGTATGCACCAGTATGGGGTTCTAACAGTCAAAGATAAGTCAGAAACAAGACAGAAACAAGTCAGAAATAAGATAGAAACAAGACAAAATCAAGACAAAAACAAGATAAGTCAGAAACCTAAATCAGATGTAACACTCTGAGGATAAAAATGTAAGATTGAAAGGTAAAATTTTTGTAAGACAGGAATTAAGATAGGAAATAAGACAGGAATTAAGATAGGAAATGTACCGACGTCAATGACTTCCTCATTTTAGACAATTTAGACGATATTTTAGACAATTTAAACGTTTTCTCAGGTTCTGAAATGAACTTTATTAAAAAATACTGTAAATAAAGGCGATCAAATCTATATAACCTTTTCGGAGATTTCATGAAACAAAGCTACCTCGCTACAACCATAGCCATCCTAACCGCTGCAATACTCAATAGTTGTGCAACCCCGCCTAAATTTGTATTTTACCATTCAGAAGCAAGTATTCCACAGTTTGCTAAGTTTATAACTTCTGAATTCACATTGATTCCGAAAACGACAAAAAGTCTTCAGTTCGGAGTGATTGCTGCAACGGACAAGGACAAGTCCGGCAAGATTGTCGATTATTATCTGCTCATAGCTCCGCCGAGAGCATATTTAGGCGATTATTCCCTTGGTGTGGAAGATTACATTCACCCATACCATGTGGTACTACGCCCGGAGAAAGCAACAGAACTTATTGACCACCTTGAAAACACAATCAAGCTCTTTAAAGAGAGCTGGACTTCTCGTAAAGGGATGAGTACAGAGTACTCTATTGCAAAGGAACAGAACATCACAGCAGTATCAAAGAATGTCGAGAGCTGGGACTCGGATTTCAAGTTCATTTACAAAGGTTTTAATCGACGGAACGAAGCATTCATGAATCTCGGTGTCGTTCAATCCAAGGAAAACAGTCTGACGTACTCCTACTATTTAGACGAGAGTGAAGTAGTCGAGCTGCGAGACCGTTTGGTCGATGCGGTGGAGGAATTGAAGAAATTGGGGATGAAGTGATGTGAAGTTAATGAAAAAGGGCATCGACACAACAACTTCTAAATTGCAAATATCATCTTCTACTACAGAAATATTTCCCGGAAGTACTAAGCTTACGAATTGATTAGCGCTATCAAAGTACAATCGTTCATGAGCATAAGTCTTGTCCTAATTAATATTTTGCTTTATGACCACAATTGATGAGTTCCGTGATAAGCTGTCCATTTTGATGTGCCCAGTAATCAGTGTCACAAACAATAATTAAGTTGTGTTTAGCTCTACTAACAGCGGTATTTACTAAATTAAGTCCTTTAGAAGTTGAATTTGTAGTATCAACAAACCATTTGTCTGAAGTGTCAACCACACTTAATATAACTGTATCCCATTCTCTTCCTTGTGACCCATGTACGGTCAATATTTTCAAATCGTTTCTTTCTTGTGGTAAAGAATTACTAAGAAGTTTAATCTGCTTTTTATAAGGCGCTAAAATAACAAAATCGTCAATTCCATTTAGTTTCAGATAAGCAACAATTTTTCTTATTTCAGAAACTTCGTTATTTGAAATTCTAGATTTCAATACTTCTGTTTTTTTAGCATCAATACTAATTATCTTGGTTTGACCTACGGGGTTGTTAGATTTGAAGTCGTTTGAATAAACGTGTTTAGCTAAGATTTGAGCCAAATTGCTTCCAAACCTATAGGTTAAGTTTAAAGATGTTTTAGAAATACTAATCGGATTGAAATCTACATTTTTTAAATATTGATTTCGGCAATCTTCTTTCGATTTAGAAAAAAGTGTATCTAGGAAAATAGCAGATTGAGCCCACAAAAACATATTATGAAATTTTAAGTCATTAACAATATCGTTATCGTTGATTTCACAGACTGGAGGTAATTGTTTGTGGTCTCCCAGAAATGATATAGGAATTGTATGATTAAATAATGTCAATGCTTTAATTATGTTTGAATAACCGGCTTCATCCAGAAATATGTGCGAAACATCTAATCTTGATTCAGTATAACGACCAATGTATCCGTCAAGGGTACAAGCAATTACATCTACAGATTTTAAACGTTCTTCTGTTGTTAAAGATGCAAGTTTCTCACGCAAAGACAAATAACTGTCTAACTCAAATTTTATCTCTTTGAGTCCCTTGTTCTTGTATTCACTAAATAAATGTTCATCAACTTCTAGCTGCTCTTTTTTTTGAGCAATAATTATATCTACGTCGTTTTTAATTTTGATGATGTTATCAGTTGTAAGGGCAGATACTATAGAATAAATATCAGAAATATCAGAAGTCTGTTTTACCAAGTTTTTGATTCTAAGTAATGAAATCTCATGAGCATTTCTGATACGAATTTCGTGAGAATTTTTAAGATTGTTGATTTCAGAAAGTTCAAATTTAGAATATTCAAACACTTTCCTTGAATCAAAAATTTTTCCTTCGATTTCTGATATTGATTTTTCTAAGCTAGACTGTTTACTACTAAATATTTTGACTAATGTATGAAAAATTGAATTTGTTTTCCCAACGTATTTGTTAAGCTGGGTAGTTAGTTTTGTAACGTTTTCATTAAGAAGTTTGACTTCTATTTCCTTCTTTTTATATTCTTTAATTACTTCTGTAATTTTGCTTTGCTCAATTTTAATTTCATTTTGAAGATCTATAAGTTGATCAAATTCAGCTGGTAAGTTAGTAAGTTTAACAAGAGATTGCTTTTGATTTTGAAAATTAAACATCCGTTCAAGTATGTTGATCTGTTTGTCTATCTCAGCCAATTTCTTTTGAACTCCTTTCTCTTCACAAACTTCAGGATAAGATTCAGCAAAATTTTTGGAAGGTGTTCCCAATCGTATAATCTGTTTTCTATCTACCCCTGCCTTGTCAGTCATTTTAATGACTCCTCTTAATACCTGTTCAATAGCGTTATTTGTAGGCGCTAGTATGGCTATTTTATCTCCCTTTTTTATATAATGAAGAACAGCATAGGAAAGTACAAATTGAGTTTTTCCAGTTCCAGGTGCACCCCAAATATAGGAAAATGGATTAGTAAATATATTTTTGAGAGATTGTTTTTGATTCTCTGAAGGCTCATATTCTTTTTCTGAAAAATAAACTATATTCTGAAAATCATTAGCATGTTTAGAAATTGTTGCGGGCAAAGCAATTTTACCACCATTTCTCTCATACCAAATTTTTAATCGTTCAACCAAAAATTTCAAATCAGAAATGACTTTAAAATCTGCAGCACTTAGGTTTGATAATTCTGAAATTACTTTTTCAGTAGGCTTGACTAAAAGGATATTTTTATCATTGTCGTATTCAATGACTTTAATACTTGTGGTGTCGTATTTTTTATTGTTTCTTAGATTCTTAAAGAAAATCGCTTCAGTATCAAATAGCTTTGTTGATAATCGAAGTTTGATTAGAGTATCTTTACTTTGTAAGTACTCTAATTGTAAAATATCTACTTCTTGAATGCCTTTGTCGTTTTGATTAAGGTATTGATAGTATGCTTTAGTACTATCTATTGCTATATCACGAATTTCTTCTTGTGTCATAAAATCTCTTTGTTAGAGGTGAATAATTCTGAAAACAACATCTGAAATATTGAAATCGTTGTGCTTAAGTTTTAATGTTGTAAGTTTAGAAAATTATAATCTTAATTATACAGCTTCAGAATCATCAACCAATCTGGATTTGAAAACTCGGTGTATTATAATTTTTACTGACATTCAAATTAAGTACTTATTGTCAGATATGCAAAGAATCCCACAAATCCTGATTCAGACAGCCATTCATCAAATCACACCAATCACCCAAATCACAGTTCAGACATGTTCCCCAAAATACACCACGACATGGGGAAGAAGATTTCCTACCATCACCGAAAATATTATCATGCTCCCCGACAAAACCACCTCCACAAGCACTGTTTTTTTCCTCCTGACAGACAGTTGTCACAGACATCGAGTAGTTTGTAGTTGATTCTTAGAGGATGGTAGATTATGTACATATTCATTCAACCAAAGTAGAGAGGAGCAGGACTCGTGGTACGACTATATTTCCCAATGAAAAAGTATAATAAAGATACCGGTGAAGTGCTCGATTCGTGTTGTGGCAATGTCTTATGGGACATCAGTACTCGACAGCCCAATCATCTGATGAAACGAGCACTGCAACGTATTCGAGATGCCGGCTTGTGGTGCAGTCCATTTCCCGAAGGTGATGGAGTAGCATTTGACCGTGGAGAACTTTCCAACTATCGCATTCTGTTATTGATGAGAGGAGCATTTTCATGGCTGAAGCTGAAGCCGTGTCCTCATAGTGGAGAACAGTACTATACTATTTGTGATGTGACAACAGATAGTGACCCGGAGAAAAATCTTGTTACCTTGTCAGGGCCGGATGTCTTTACCGGTTATTTAGTTACAGTGACAATCCCTGCCCAAGAATACGAAACCCTCGTCAATGGTCGGGTGGTCATACAGAAAGCTGTTCCTTCGCTTTCCGCAGCAGAGCGTGAATTCTTGATTACCGGTAATTCAAAAGCGCTTATGGAAGAACGTCGAAAAAATGGTTATGATGATGAATTCTAAGAGAGATTTTTTGTTCTGCCGGAAGTGGACAATCCGGTGAATGGATACGATGGATTACGGTTAAAGGATACCACCTTTGACGGTACATTGTCTGAATCAGGATTTACAGGATTTTAGGATTAGAGGATTGAAGAGAAAATGTCTGAATCAGGATTTACAGGATTTTAGGATTAGAGGATTGAAGAGAAAAAGGAGTTGAGTTTACGTTATCATAAGCGTACTTAATCCTAAAATCCTAAAATCCTTTAATCCTGATTCAGACAACAAGAATAGAGGATTATGCTGAATGTCTGAATCAGGATTTACAGGATTTTAGGATTAGAGGATTGAAGAGAAAAAGGAGTTGAGTGTACGTTATCATAAGGGTACTGCATCCTGAAAATCCTCAAATCCTTTAATCCTGATTCAGACAGCAGTAAATGTCTGAATCAGGATTTACAGGATTTTAGGATTAGAGGATTGAAGAGAAAATGTCTGAATCAGGATTTGCAGGATTTTAGGATTAGAGGATTGAAGAGAAAAAGGAGTTGAGTGTACGTTATCATAAGGGTACTGCATCCTGAAAATCCTCAAATCCTGATAATCCTGATTCAGACAGCAACGTCAAGAATCATATCAATCACACCAATCACATCAATCACAGTTCAGACATTTACACAAAGACACCACGCCGTGGGGCAGAAGATGTTCTGCCCCTACCGAACAAATTTTAAAACCATACAACCACCCACCAAGAATCCTGAAAATCCTCAAATCCTTGAATCCTGATTCAGACAGCAGGTAAAAGTCTGAATCAGGATTTACAGGATTAGAGGATGAAGAGGATTGAAGAGAAAATGCGATTATAAGTAAATAGCATCCTGAAAATCCTCAAATCCTTGAATCCTGATTCAGACAGCTTCTCGTCGTAAAACCCCACCACTATCCTCCGAGAAAGGGAGGACTCTGAATGAAGAACCCTCTCCCATGGAGAGTGCAGGGTGAGGTTCTTCCTCATACCTCTCCCAAGGACAGGAGAGTCTGAGGTGAACACAGAACGCCTCATTGTGTACAACAATTGCCTGCCGAGAAAGGCAGGCGGCGCGGTGATGAACGCTGTCGCGCGTGCTGTAATGACGGGAAGAGTCTGCCTGAACGCGAAAAACACTGTCACTAACGCTCGCTCAACTGTCACAAACGGACTGATGGGTTCTCACTAAATGCTTGTCACCTTCCACTAACGGACCTTCACCTTCCACGTACGAGGTGTGCACTATTCACAAAAGGACTTTCACCTTCCACGTACGAGGTGTGCACCATTCACGAAAGGACTTCCAACTCTCACGAAACGCCGCTCACTGTTCACGTACGAATGCTGCAGTATTCACGAAAGAACATCCAACTCTCACGAAAGAACATCCAACTCTCACGAAAGGAATTCCAACTCTCACGAAACGACATTCAGTTCTCACAAAGTAACGTTTCACTCTCACGAAAGGAGCACGCAGCACCCACTAAACAACCCGGCAGGGCAACTAACGACCCGAATACTTCCACAAAAAGCTGCGTAATAGCCACAAAACTCCGAATAATCCGGTATAACTGCAGCAGAAAGGCCGTTGTAATTCATTGTATAAGCAATGACCTACGGAAATATTGCAACGAAATGAAATATTTTGATGCTGTTTTTGCATAATATAGCGCACTGCTAAAAATCAATTTCGACAAAGCAGCCGGGCCGTAAGGCGTTCGCTCACATCGTGGATGCTGCCGATTTCCCGGTCTAGCCACATGGGGCAGACTCCGGGGAAAGGTTCGATACATGGAGTACTGAGAGAGAAAGTATGGTGCCGGAGTGGGGAAAATGGTCGGTTCGCCGGAAGAGGAGCGTTCCCAAACCGTTCAACTACTCGTGCAGCCACAGCACCGGACTAGCAAGAAGGTAAGAAACGGCTACAGGGTGGTGAAGCCCGGGTAGGTGAGGATAAAATGGAGCCAAGAGAGTGGTGAACTGGGGTGGTGAACACAAAAAAGGTGAAAAGAAGCGAAAAAAAGGTTCACTGACAATTTGGGCGAACATTATACTAGTCCGTAGGTGCGAATTGCATGCGCCGCCCCTCGCACGATTAGGGTGAATACTTTTCGATCTGCGAAGGGAACTTAACGGCCAAACCATAAAAATTGTCAGAGAACCAAAAAAAAAATTCAAAAAAAGGTGATTTATGACACAACGCTGACATAGCGCTGACATAACGCTGACATAAGGGCTTTTAGAGGGGTGTAATTTTGCACCGTACAATGAAGCAATCAACAATTTCTTGGAGGAAGCGGCAGAGATGCAGGAAGCACAGAAGGAGCACATGCCGCAGGAAAGAAGATGTATCACAATCATGAAAGGGTTTTTGCGGAGATGAAATAGAGGGTAGTCGGTAGGACCATTTCCCCTGCGGCACCGCTTGCTCATCCGACCGCTCTTCTATGCAGAGCAGCTTCGGGCTGCTCCCATGAGCGTACAGCATGGAGCACACTTGTACGAACTGCGCGTACTATTTGGCATTTCATAGTACAAAACGTCGTATCACACGTGGTGGTACACTACTATTATTTTTTACAATTATGAAAGATAAACCTATGATAACCGAAGGAACAAGAAAATATCTTCTCAGTGATGCAGAGCTCACAACATTTGCTGCACAATTACTGACCTACATTCGCAGAGATATTCAGGAATTTACACTATTCGGTGTGACACCCGCTAAAATTGACGAATTAGAAGCACTACGCGAAGAATTTATGAATTTTCCGTCCGATGCCTCATTTGTCACGAAAGCTATTCTTGCCAAAGAACACCGCGCAAGCGCCCGCGAACGCCTGCTGAATTCCATGAGTCATGTTACGCTACGATTCGAAATGGCGTTCGGCGCCGGAGATACAAAGCTCAAAGAATTGGAAAACGACGAACTAGGCAAGCAAAGCGAAGACACAATTCTCAATCGTGCGCGGCATTTCAAGGCAGCGATCGAACAGTATGCAGGAGAATTGGAAGAGTTCGGACAAACAGCCGAAGCTACGGCTGAATTCTCAGCTACCATTCTCGCCTTTGAGCAAGCGGTCATTGCAGTGAAAGAAGCGAATAAGGCACGCACGTCAAACACAGCAGACCGGATAGCAAAAGGCAATGAATTCTACGTCAAGCTCACGCATTACACCGATATGGGGAAGAAAGTCTTTCGAAAGAACAATCCACAAAAATTAGCAGACTATATTATCTACGGAGCGGCTGCACCGGTCGGCGTTCACGGCGCTCCCACGAATCTTCGTTTCACCGGCAATGACCTTCTCGAGTGGGATGAGATCGACAACGCGGTAAGTTACGCGGTAGCCGTATCGTCCGACGGCGGAGTTACCTGGAGCAAAGACGTGACCACATCCGACAACTTCTACTCACTACCGACGACGCCCGAAGGCAAGTATCTCTACAAAGTGCGGGGGCGGAATGCGAAGGGATATGGGGAGTATTCAGAGGTCATGGAGAAAGAATTCGGCTCAGTCGAAGCGGTAATGGTACCATCATAAGGGACGGACGACGTCTGCCCGGTAGGGTAAAGGGAAATTGCTTCCGCAATGGAAGAACCTACGCCCCACCTTCTCCCGAGAGAGGGAGATAGACTTTGATGGTCATGAATATGTGGCGGAAATTGATAAACAAACACAAAGGGGTTCAAATTCTTGAACCCCTTTGTTGTTTATAGTGAATGTAATCTACCGATATGAATGTAAAAGTATGTCATTCTGAAGAAGTCGTAGGGGCTGAAGAATCGAAATTTGCTGGTGGCGTAACAGCTTGACCGTGCAGCAAGTTTCGATTCTTCACCCTAAGAAGGGCTGTGAATGACACAGAAGAAGCAAACAACATAATTAGCGTATGCATCATATCGTTATACTATCGCCGTACATCCCTTTCGTTTGCTTCGCAAACATTTTCCCCTTTATCAAGGGGACGTTTTTGGTCTTTGACCCCTTGATAAAGGGGGCGCCGTCTTCGGCGGGGGATTTCTTTAGGCAAGCATGTGTCATTGCATCCTGTTACGGGTGTTTATACGCCCGTTGGGAACTCAGAATGACAGCGTTGTTTAAATACGTTCCTATTACATTCATATCTGTAGTAGATTCGTGAATATATCATTATCGACGGCACTGCCGGCAATGTCCACTTGGTCTCGTATTGATACCGCAACACATACAGCGCTGCGAGTAAATAGTTAAGAAGAGCTCTTCGGTTGCTTCAAGGACCGTACAATTTTTGGATAAAAAACAAGAACAAAAGGCAGAAGAACGATACCGTAAAGGATTGAGAAAAGGAGAGCTACCTTCATAAATTCGTCATAGGTAGGGTAAAGGCAATGGATGTGGAGCGTATGAAATAAAAATAAATAGGATATGGTGGAAATAGTTAGGAATACTGCCCATTCCATCGAAATCAGAAAAGAATTTGCAAGTCGATTACGAAAGTAGAGTATCGTACCGTAGTGTACCATACAACCCATCAATGCTGAAATAATGCTGAAATGAATATACTCGAAGGGATTAGAGAGAGGAAAGAGTATTATCTCATAGGTCGATGGTACCGAGCCATCATGCGTGATAAAAACCGTGGATTCGTACGGATTCCCGGAGTAAAAAGTAAAAAAGAAGATGTGAAAAGCGGAAAATGCAAACTGAAAAAGAATGCTATAGCACCAAAGTATAATCGTCAAGGGCTTGAAAGAGAGCATTGATGGATTGGTAATGGAAGGTATTGAATTTGATAAACACAGGTGTTAGAGTACATTTACAGAAGGACGTACAACATACGTATAATGAACAACATCCGAAACACGACTCGGGGAGGTGGAGCGATAAAACGCACGTGCGTGTTCATCTTCGCTATCGGCTTGTACGAATACTTCTTCAATACCATGAGCAGCACAAAACGTTTTGAGCGTTTCAATTAATACACGCGCGATTCCATTGCGCTGATGCGATCGAGCCACACCCAAATCATACAAATACGCCTGAGAAGTAGAGGAGTAGTACTGATCTAAGATATAAACGGTCATACCGCCGACGACGACAGTGTCAACTTTTGCGATAAACGCTTTGAAGTGAGGTTTCTGCAGCAAAGTTGAGAGATAATGGTCTGATGGGAGAGTAAAACCGTCCATTTCAAACACATCTTCAAATATGTAAAGCATTGCCTTGAAGTCATCGAGATCTGTTGGAGTAAGAATTGATACAGTCATACTACTAAAGAAGAATATTCAACTACAATTCAAAATCATGTAATGGTTTACAGTTTGGCGCATTGGTACGGAGGTAGCGTTCCATTTCCTGAAATTTTGTATCGAATCCACGTTTTTTATAGGCAATAGCCAAAGCCCAAGCGATTTGAATGCGTGTTACAAAATATACCTTGGGGAAGAGTACTTCTAATGATTGTAAAATCGTATCACTTGTATCGCCATTGAGCAATAAACCAATGGTATAAAATGCTATATAGGTGTTATGGGTCATTTTTATACCCGGATAATCTCGATATTGGAGCGCGATATTCCGCGCTTGTTTGGATAGCTCGAGTGTCAATGGTAAATCTTTTTTCTGCAAGTAATTATGAACCACAATTGTGTTTAGGTGTGCGGCTTTAAGGATGGGAGGAAATTGCGACAAGTCATAGGTGTCAATTTCTTGCATTCCACGGTCAAACTCACCATAGAGGCAAAGAGCAAGAGAACGGGCAAGAGAGGCGTTGAATCTCTGTTCGGGTTTGTCAGAATTGAACGGTAGTGTATCATAATATGCGAGTATTTCAGGCAGAGGAGCAGTTTGAATCAACTTCTCAATTTTTGAGGAATAGTGGCTATGGAGAATTTTTAAATATCCGAAAATAATACAGATAAGTCCTGTACCCATCACCATCATCGGAAGTGGACCTTTTCGTATATGCAGTGGTAATTGGTCGGTAATTACTATGATCGCATAAATATACAGCACCAATACAACTATAAATGGTATAATTTGTTTTCGCTGCTTTTTCAAATTGCTGAGTGTTATCATGAGACCGGGTAGAGGTAATTATGAATGCTGTAAAAAATAAACATAGGAGCGAAATCTGATTTTTTACAAAAAAACCCTTTGTACAATTTACTATACAAAGGGTTTTTTATTGAAGAGCCAATTGCCGGACTTGAACCGGCGGCCTGCTCATTACGAATTATCAAGACAGACTTTTTGCAACATGAACTAAAATAGGTAGTTACTTTATAATGAACAACTTGTGCTGTTTGTGCAAAGTCCGATTTTATCTGATTTTAACCGCTTTTGTATTCTACTATGGGTGAAGTTTGGGTGAAGTTTTTGATTGTACAATTGCTTGCTCTAGTACAGCTTCTAAGCGTTGAGCATTTTTAGCTTTGTAGTGAACAATCGTTGTTTTTATGTCACGATGCCTCATCAAATCTTTAACATCCGTCAATGATACATTGCTATCGATCAGATTTGTGGCAAATGTTCTTCTTATCGCATGAAAACCTCTCTCTTGTTTATCTATGCCAAGCAAAAGCATGGCTTGATCTAAGTTTCTAATCAATCGAGAATAGGTACTTGCCGCCCACCGGAACACCTTGTCTGTTTTGCTTAATAACTTGATTTGACCTAAAATGTTCTCGACAGCGGAGGATATAGGTATATAGTCATCCTCACCGGAGTTGATTTTATTAGCAAAACGGATTTGACGTGTCCTTAAATTGATTTGTGACCAGGTGAGTTTCAGTGTTTCCGAGATACGTCCTCCCGTATGCCACAAAAACATCAGGAGCAAAGAGAACTCTTTATCCTTTTTCAAAAAGTATTCGACGAGCTTTTCGAACTCTTCAGTCTCGAAGACAATCACTTGTTTGGGAGTTTCTCCACGTTTTGAAGATTTACGTGCGCTGCGTATCTTTTCCGGGTAACGCTCAATCCAGCCCTTTTGTAAACAATAGTTCGCAAATACACTGTAATGCTGTAGGTAGATGGTAATTGTTGAGAGTCGAACTTTTGTTTTGTAAGATTTGGTAAACTGAATCACATCCGCATTGATCCTTTCATCGGTGATGTAATAATCTTTCGGGCTGATACTTTTGAAGGCAAGTTCGGTTAAGCGTTTCGTCGAGCGCGATAACTCTTTGCAATGATCTTCGAAGTACAGTTTGAATGCCTCATGAATCTTTTTAGTTCGTATGACTGGATTCTGGTTGTAATTGATGTATTCAAAATGAATCTGCCTGAGCATCTCATCTGCTATTTTACGACCACTCGGTGTATCGTCAAGGCCGGTGGAAATATGTTTACCTTGATATTTGATATATAGGAGCTTCGACCCATTCCGAACGAAAACTGATCCGGGAACTATTTGTTTGCGCTGGGCCATGGTGTTTATTGGTTATAGAATCTGTTTATGATAAGAACTTTTGAAAGTGGCAATATTATTTAATTCAAGCTTACCGGACAAAACCCTATTCCTGTGGCATACCCATATTTATCTATTGCTGCGCCACAGCATGTCCCGCTTTTTCTAACTTCACTTCCTTCAACTCGAACTTCGTTTCTTTCAACTCGTGTTTCGTTTCCTTGAGTTCGTATTTCGCTTCCTTCAGCTCTTCCTTTACTTCTTTTAACTCAACTTGGAGTTTCTTACCCTGATCTTCCAATGATAAAACTCGATGCATGATTTCTAAGAGGATCAAATTTTCATTAGAAACTTCTACCTTCTCAAGTTGAATAGCAGGTTGTATGACAGGTGATTTTGTTTCTACACCGGAAACAAGCCACTCGACATCACAACCCAACCCTCTAAGTATAGTACTGAATTTCCCACCGATACCAGATCTACCGTTTGTATAATTTTTCAGTGTTTGTAAACTTACTCCGGCTTTTTGGCAAAAATCTGATTTATTCTTAAAATTTTTAAGTATCCATATTTCAAGTCTTTGCCCTGTATTTTGCTTATTTTCCATATAAAATACTTGATAATGAATAAAAATACTTGTTTCGTATTGTAAATAAATACTTAGTTTTGTGCTAAATAAGAATGTCGCTATTTTACTAACAGTAAAATTACGGATTTTATTGTACATATACTATTTTTAATTTACATTTTGGAGGTATTATTAAATGCCTGAAGTATTACCGCAACATATTGACGTTTCACCAATTACAACCCTTCGAAAAGTGAAACAACGTATCGGTGGAACAGGGCGAAAATCAGGACGGCCTAAGAAGTATTTTTTTGAAAAACAGACGATGAGTTTCAAGGTATTTATGGACTTACAGGAGTATTCATTGGCCAGTGTGTTACTCCAACTGATTGATGTACGAGACTTACCCGAACTATGTCGACTTCTTATGAAAGAAGAAGCCGTGCGCCGCACCGATGAATTGAGGGTCATTTGGGCAAATCAACATACTACCATAATGTCAAAGGAAGGAGACCCTGAAGAATGAACAACTATTTCATAGAACTCGATCTCGAATCAATTGCAGAAGCATCCATCGCTGCTGTTGTACACGGCAGTAAAACAATTCCTCCAGTAATTCCACAACCACTAAAGGAGCAGGACAATGAGTAAGAAAGCAGATCCCGAATCAACAAAACAAAGCAGACAACCGGAACAATCACAGTGCCTAAAAGTACCGCAAGTAGCTGAAATAATTAATGTTGATTATGAAGTAGCAAAAAAACTCATGGAGGATGGAGCCATCAAGTCATTCAAAATCGGGACCCAAATGCGAACCACACGATTTGAAGCAATGTCCTTCCTCAATGAATGCATCTCCGGTACTATCACTCACAAACTTATCTCGCCAGTTAAAGCCTTTATCCCCCAAACAAGACATCGAAAATCTGCGTAATTCTCTGAATTAAAGACAATTCTAATCAATTGAAGGCAATTCACAACATTCGGTATCCAGCGTATGCACTTCATAATCTATTGGAGGAATATCCATGAATGACAAGTATTTTTTTAACGCAGTTATCGAACTAGAGATTCAAGCAACTCAAGCCGACAAACAGGTAATTGCAGAACTATTGCGTATTGTATCGAATGCCATCGAGAAAATTAACCCTACTATTTTAAACGACATTAAAACCTGATCCTATGAAAAAACGAATGATGATACATTCCGGGCTTACCGTGATATTCTTTCTAATGACAGCAATACTGTTTTTCAACGATTACCTCTTGCTTACTTCAATATTTGCAATGGTATTCGGGTGGGCTGGTCGTGTTCTGCTTAAATATTACTTCCCACAGAGGAGCTACGTATATCCTTCAATTCATGGATAATACTGTCGATGAAAGACCAGTGCCAACCGGCTTTGATCCCGATGAGTTCTTTGAGCGAGCTGCAATATTGGAGTTTGACGGTAAGTATAGCAGATACACTGCGTTCAATCTTGCATGGGATCAACTAAAGCATCTACGTGATCAGGCAAAAGCAGAGAAGAAGAAGCTTGCCGATGCATTCCTCTCAAAATTATTACAAGAATATTCCAAAACCGGGGGATTTGTATGAATGACGGCGGCAACTGACGTTTCAGGCAAATTCCGTCCGTATTTGGACAAGTTAATTCAATTATTATGAAGTAATTATGATTCTCTACGCCTACCGAAGCAAGCATGGAATACATTCAGATACAACTTTCCTGACGATTCTAAAGCCAGTTCTTCAAAAGAATGGGCGCTTTTACAACGCTTCATCATGGGTAATACCGGTGCAGATTGCGCATGAATATTTACAGATAGAGAAAGGTGAATGTAAGTCGTTTACTATACAGCATATTCAAAAACTTATCAACGATTCCGGGAAATTATCACCCGAAATTGAAGAACTTGAGTCATTTATGGAAAATTCAACGAAGCAGGTTCAGTTAGCGGTGGACAGCGCCGGAATAAATTACCCTACTCAATACTAAATATGAGTACTTGCAAGTTATGTAAACGCGCTATCCAAACTCCTGTTGAAGAAGGAAGGGGAGACCTTTGTTTCAGGTGCATCCCCAATGGCATTCAGATTATGTGGGTAAGGTTTGTGTTCGACAAGCGAATCGACAAATGGAGATGGGTAGTCAAGACTAAAGAGCTGAAGCACAGGCGCGTGACAGATTCGCTTTTCAAAAACATCAAGTCCGATGTTAAATATGTTTACAGGTTCAAAAAGTATGTATCCCAATGATTTATTAAATATTTCCCAAAAATATGGCAAAGAAATTTTATGATAATGGCGAAAGCAAGATGCTTGCTGATCTGGAGATTCTGCCGCTATCACACTTTCTGTATATGTGCTTGCGATTATCCTTTGATCGTGCGCCGGATTGTGGATTGTTCAAAATACGAGTCAAGGAAATGATTGCGATCACAGGATTGGATAGAAGCGTTATCACTGATACGCTACTTCCCGAGCTTATCAGGCACAATCTGATCGTCTTTGATAATAATGTACTGTTCATTCCCGGAACCGCCGAAACAGAATGCTTTGAAAAAAAACTTCATAGTGCTAATACTCATTACAAACAATCATTTATGAGCGCGTTGATTGATTGCGAATCGGTAGTATCTCTTAAGTCAGGATATGGGGGAGTCAATGAAGCTGTGAAGAAATTCATCGAATACTGGTCCGAATCCATCGATTGGATGATTGCAGAAATGTCCATCAACGAAAACGAACTCGACGAGCTTGAGGAAAAGGAGAAAACGGAACAACCTGACTCTGGTCGAAGCAAGAGGATATTCTCCCTTAAAAAAACTATCACGGCATTCTATTCATGTAGAACAGTGGCTGCAAGAAAATACGCACTCGTCGAACAAAAAGCCATGAGCTGTCAACCTCCTGCACACCCCCTGACCGAAAAAAACGCTCCCACTACCAACCCAGTGTTCGAAAAAAGCCCACCACCTGCCGACCTACTCTCGACTCACTACCAATCTGCTCCAAACTCACTACCCGAAAATACACCACCCTCTTATGGGAATGGGATTGGGTTAGGGGAAATGGGTAAAAATAAAGAGATTCCTATTGGTTTTAAAGGGGGAGCGGGGGATTTTTTTTCGCAATCAAAATTTCCCAAAACAGAACATTCATTTTGCATTGCAGATACCTCGGAGGATAGCGATATTCCTGAAAAATTCAGCACTGAAACAGCCCTTCCTTCCAGCGAATCAACGGCAACTGATACTTATAATGATTTAGAATTTCAACCACATACAAAGGATACTGTCAATGGACAATTTACCATTAACAACGAATTACGACACTATGGCTTGGTATCTGACGACTCTTTCGAAGGAGGAAATGAGGGTGATGATAGCGAACTTTTCAACCCCGGTGGCGATTGATGCTGTTCCTGAGAGAATGCTTGACGTGGAATTAGCCCTCGAATATTGGCGATATTTGAAGTATCGGTTCGAGACGTACAACGAAACCCTGATGGCTATAGTAATCACAGCACAGCTTGCGTGGCTTGCCGATGAACCTGATCCCGAAGCGGTTATAAAATTCAATATAAAGCATGGAAATAAATCACTTAGATTACTTGATAACTATGGAATCGAACAATACAAAAAATTCAAGCCCAATCTCCGGTACGCCGTTCGTGCCAGCCGTGCAACACGCTCCGATACGTCTCAGCCAATCGGAGATACAGTCTTGGCTCCGAGGTCTCAACTTAAGATTGGGCAAAGCAGGCCGTCCGACGATGAGCGAAGCACAGGTGGATAGCTTTTCGGAATTGCTTGTCCAGTGTGGATACAATTCTGCTCAAGCTAAATGCGCTCAAGTGTTTATTCTCTGCGGCAAGTGGACAAATTACCGTTTGCCGGATTTACAGTTTGAGTATTTTTTCCCCAAAGAGGACGATATGCGACCGTTTGCTGATCTGTTTGTGCATAGTACCATCCACGAGGCGCAAATCAAAGAAATTCAACGGCAATTTGAAGTTGAGAAACAACGCATGACAGAGGAAGCAGGGAAAAAGGACAGAATGTATGCTGAAGCAACCCAAGAGATACGACGTTTGAAGGGAGAGCCAAGGAGTCCTGTTCCGGCGACAGATCTAGATGAGGAAATTAAGAAACTTTCGCGTTTATATCTCGGCGAACAAAGCAAACGCCTAGAAGTTGAGCGTAAATTACGAATCCTCCAAACTGAGAATAACCTTTTAGCGAGAAAATACAACAGATCATTGGCATCACAGGCTGGAAAAATACCAATTAGTGCCAAATAGTGGATGGATAGTAGCTTTTAACGGGAAATAGTGCCTAAAACATTGATTTTAAGCCACTTTTTTAACCCCTGAAAATCATGATTTTGGTAATAACCATGGAAAATAGCGAATTACGGTACTTAAGGAGTACTGTGCGAATACTGCAGTAGTACTGCAAATGTCCTGCGGCATACTGCATAATTTTGGAATATGCCCTAAAAAAAGGTCTTTTTGGTTCAATATTTAAGGAGAAGTGATTATGACGGGTAGGGAATTGCGGTTTACATTGCAAAAAGCAGGCCTCAGCTACCGTGTGTACGGTGAAAATGTTAAAAGGAGTGAGGATACGATTCAAAGGTGGATCTCAAGGAATGAAGTAATAGGAGAAGCGTTCATCGTTGGCTTGGGCAGACTCCTCACCAGGAGAAAAATGCTAACCATAGCAGCTCAATGGCGCGAATTACAAGAAAAAGAACGTGGCGAGCGGTTGATATTGACGGATGGGACTTCGGTTAATATGATTTATGGGCAGGGGAGGTGATCGGAGAGGGAATAGCTAACGTATGAGGTATTCTTAACAGGATATACTAATATGCGTGGAGGGCTCTATTCCATATTAGCGGAATAGAAGGTATATAATCTAGATGCAGTTTGATTTCCTAAGTTGTTCTAACTACCAGAATAAATAAACCGATCTCCAAATCCATGGAGACCTGCTTTTTTTATGCTGAATACTTTGCTAATTCACTATAAATGTCATCACCCGTCCCAAGTCCCATTTTCTTTCGAATGCTGAAACGATGGGACTCTACCGTGCGCTTTGATAGAAATAGGGCAGCGGCAATGTTGGAGGAGGTGAGTTTCATGGATAAGAGAGCGGCGATTTTGAGTTCCATCGTGGTAAGATCAGGGAACTTCTGACGAAGATTACTTATAAATTCTCCATGCACTTCCGTGAGCTGTTTGTCGAGTTGTTGATTACTTTCAAGCGGTGTGATATTTCTTGTAACACGTTCAAAGAGTTGGTCGATATAGTCTGTACCTTCTCTTTTTGTATGTGGTGCAATTTTCTTGAGATCGGATTGAATAAGCTGCAGCAAGCTGTTTTTACGAACGAGTTCATCGACGGTATTTTTTACTTCCCGTGCTTGATGTTCAAGCGATTGCTTTTGGAAACTGATCGTTTCTTCGAGGAGACGTTTGTCGGCATCGGTTTTAATTGCTTCGATTTCTTTTTGCTTTTCCATTTCGGCAATTTTGCGTTCCCATCCGAAACGGTCGGCTTGTTTTTTTACTTCTTCGTTTTGGACTTCGGTGTAGAGTTCGTGGTATTCTTTATAATGGATAGCAAAATCTTCCCAACGATGTTGTTTTTCATTGAGGTCAGCAAGTGCTCTGTGGATTTCATATTGCGGCTTTTGGGATCCAATTTTTTGGTACAATTCCAAGGAATAGACAAGATACTTTTCAGCTTTTATGAAGTCTCGTGCATTGAAATCTTCTTGGGAATATACTATCCCGAGGTTGTAGGTACTATTGGCAATACCTTCTTGGTTTCCTATCTCCTCATGAAGTGTCAGGGAACGATGGTAATTATCTAACGCGATTTGATGGTTGCCCAAATAACCGTGCATTGACCCCATATTAGTTAAGTTACTTGCAACTCCTGATGTATTCCCAATCTCTTCAAAAATTACGACAGCACGATGATAGCTTTCCAAAGCTTGAGTATATTCACCAAGATTTGAATGCACGTACCCGATATTCGCTAATGTACTTGCGATACCTTCTTTGTTACCCATGACTTCTGCGAGTATGAGTGACCGATTATGGTATTCCAATGAACGATCATAATCTCCAAGTATATTATATACACTTCCGATATTGTCAATGTTTTTTGCGATTCCTTCGTTGTACCCTATCTCTTCGGCTACAGTGAGTGCATAGCTGAAATTGTCTAAAGCGCGGGAATAGTCGCCAAGAATTGCATATACAACACCGATATTGCTTGCAGAAGCTGCGATACCACCTTTATTTCCAGTCTCATAATAGAGTGTACAGGCACGGTTGTAATAATCTAAAGCTTTGGGATATTCTCCGAGGCCTTGATATATAAGGCCAATATTGCCGGCATTGATTGCTATTCCTTTTATATTACCTAACTCTCGATAGAGATTGAGGGCATGTTGGAAATAATCCAAAGCATTATTTGGATGACCAGTGTGCCAATACACAAGACCTATATTTCCGTTGGTCTGAGCTATGCCTTCGTCGTTATTTTCAGTCTCCGCATAAAGACCATGAGCACATTTGAAGTACTCTAAAGCTTGAGGGTATTTACCCGTTTTTAAATATGCGAGTCCGATATTGTTGGAAATTTTTGCTCCACTTTTGGCATCGGCGAATTGTTCTGATAGGGTAAGGGCAGCATTGTAATATTCAAAAGCGAGTGAAAAGTTTCCTCTATGCGAAGCCGCAATACCGAGCGCGTTCAATGCGTATGCGCGGAAGAGAATCAGGTCATGTTTGCTGCCTTGAGGTAATGTCGAAACTACACCGAGAATTTCATTCGCAATCCTTTCTGCTTCTGCATAATTGCCTCTGTTATTCTCATCATCGGCGAGTTTGATCAGTTCTTGTAGCTGTTCAGGTGTCATTTCCATATCTTTCCTTAGTTTTTGTTTTGTGGGGTTCGACAGTGATTATTTAATTTGAGTTATATGCAGCTTTTTAAAACATCGCTCCTCTACAATTTACTCAGCACCACATTCAAATCATCCTGCTTTGATAACCTAAGCTTCTTGCGGATACTCAGCCGGTGCGATTCTACAGTACGCTTCGATAAAAATAAAACCGAACATATATTCGATGTCGTCAGCTTCATCCGTAATAAAACACATATCTTTAGCTCCATCGTCGTCAAATCCGAGTGCTGATGATGAAGATTCTCCGTGAATTCCGCATGGATTTCACGCCATTGTGTTTCAATCTCGGATTTCTCTTCAAGACTGGTGATATTGCGGTCTAAACGCTCGCTTAATTTTTCGAGAATATCGATTCCTTCGCCCTTGGTGTAGCGTTCAAGACGTTGAACATTCGTGCGTATCTCGCTTAATAATCTATTCTTACCGACCAATTCTCTAATGGTTGATTCTACTTCATTCGTTTGATGCTCAATTTTCTGGGCAAGTAGTTTCTTCTCCGATTCTACGGTAATCTGCGTGATTGCTTTCTCTTTTTCCATCTCGGCTATCTTTCGCTCCCAACCGTATCTATCGACTTGTTTTTTTACCTCTTCGTTTTGAATCTCGACATAGAGTTCGTGGAATTTTTTGTATTGTGAAAGTGCTTTTGGCAGATCATTCTCCTGTTCATATAATTCAAACAGGTATTTATGATTATCATAAAGAGTTCTTTTTCTACCTAATGCGGAGTTTAGTTCTAAAGCATGCAACAAATATTCTTCAGCAATTTTGGGATTGTACCCATCGAACCCCGGTTCAGAATATAAGATTCCTATATTCCCAATTTGCCGGGCAATACCTTCTCTTACATCAAGTTCTCTGTACATTTCTAGTGCCATTTGGTGATATTCTAAGGACATTCTGAAATCCTTTAACTCATGATATACAGCACCTATATTACATATAGCTGTAGCTACGCCTATGTCGTCATCAATTTCTCCACATAGAATTCTCAACCTGATAAAGCAATCTATAGCTTTTGTGTAATCTCCCAGTCTTAAGTAAACATTCCCAATTCCCCCTGTACAAGTTACTATACCAATTTTAGTGTTTTGTGATTCATGAATTGCCAATGCTTTATTGTAATATTCTAAGGATAGCAGGTAATTACCTAAGTTATTATATACCATGCCAATATTGCCGGTTACAGACGCTATGTTTGCCTTGTCGTCAAGTATTTCGTATAGTTTTATTGACTGCGTAAAATACTCAATTGCGTAAATATAGCTTGCTTGTTTTTGGTGAACTAGCCCTATTATATTCAAGGAGGAAGCTCTTTGAAAGATATTTTCTGTGGTGTTAGTTAGTGTAAATGCTTCTTGGGCTACCTCTTTTGCTTCATCATAACGGGAAAGTTGGAAGAGTTTCCATGCTAATGCATTTAATGACACTGTTTTTTGATCCTTTGTATTAGCTATCATAACAGCCATGTGTAATTTCTCAATCTCATGTGTAGTCATCAATGCATCCCTCACTGTAAAAAAGTAGAATCTTATTATTTTATTGGTTTTAAGGTCAAATTACACAAAAAAAACTTCAAAAATTCAGTATATCTAAGTAGAGGAGCACTAAAAATGATACGGTAAGTTTGCATCCGAAATTAACAATTCAATTTTTCATTTTTCGGAGAATAGCGTATGCGTCGTATCTGGACTACTTTCGTATCTCTTTTTGCTGGTGACTTATGAGTACCAAGCAAACTACAAACTGCCTCAAACTTTGTCTGTGGCTCCTAGTTTTGGGCTTTATTGCTCCAAACAATGTTGCTTACTCGCAGGAAAAAATGGACTCGACGTCTTCAGAACCTTGGTTATCAGTAACCGGAAGTGCGTCTGCGACTGTTGATTTCTACAACTTCACATCTGACCCGACCAGTTCGCAGTCAGCAAGAAGACCCGCTACACTTACACGTTTACTTTTCTCGCCTACACTCAAGTTTGGTTCGCTCTTATCGCTGCCGCTGAATTTCATGCTTTCGTTCCCCGAGACAAATACCACAACGCCAAGTATAGGTAGTCCAACGGTTTCGCAGTTTTTACAGAACCCTGCAAATGCTTTTGGTCTATCTTCATTTTCCCCAAAGCTTGGCTGGGCGCAATTTCATTTGGGAGCGCATATTCCCCAATTTTCTGAGTTATCGGGTGGTGACCAACAGATTTTTGGTGGCGGAATCGATCTCAAGCCGGGAGCATTTCGCTTTGCTGCATCAGCAGGAGTAGCACAACGAGCTGTTTCTGCTGATTTTACCCAAGGTATTCAAGGCGCATACCGAAAAGATATGTATATGGCGAGGCTGAGTTATGGGAAGGATGACTCATCGAACGTCGGAATCAACGTTGTGTATTCGAAAGACAGTAAAGAATCAATAGGGAATAACATCATCGGAATAACCCCCTCGCGTACTATACCAGGTGATTCCTTTACGGTCGTTCCGGCAGATACTGTCCGACTTCGAGCAGAAGAAGGTATGGTTGGCACACTTAACGCAAAAGTATTGATTATTGAAGGACTCGAACTAAAAATAGAAGGAGCACTTTCTAATTTTACAAGGGACTTGAGTTCTGCTGAACAGAATATCGACGGAAACCCTCTCGGATCAATTTCCACCACTCGTACTTCAACACGAGCCGACATTGCCGGTACTGCCGAACTCGGATTGAGAATGAAAACATGGGGTATAAAGCTCTCAGGTCTATACCTTGGAGCTGGATTTGTTCCAATCGGCTATCCGTTTCAACAGGCAGATAGATTCGACATCAAAGCTTCACCCTACCTCAAGCTTTTTAATGGTGACCTCTCCATAAACGGCTCGATTGGCAATCGTGTCAATAATCTCTCGGGCACGAAAGGCGAAACCCTTTCTCAGCTTATTGCAAGTGCGAATATCAATACGAATTTCACGGAAGAATTCAGTATTAGCGGTAGTTATTCCAACTTCGGCGTTCGCAATGACCAAACCAACGACACTCTCAAAATCCAAAACGTCAGCAGTTCTTTCAGCATAGACCCATCCCTTACTCTTGCCGGTGAGACATTGACCCATAGTATCAATCTGAGTTTTTCGCTCGATCAATTTCAAGATTTCAATGTGGTGAGTGGCGCGCAAAGCTCTAATGATACAAGGACTCTGATGGCAAATTACAATCTCATCTTTAGCGAACTCGGGCTGAATATCGGGACGACCGGTAGCTATATGGAGAACGCCTTACCATCAGGCGCGATAATTATTCGTTCGCTTGGCATCAATGCATCCTATTATCTCTTCAACCGAGCACTTGTACCAAGTGCATCACTTAGTATAGGCAGCAGCTCTTTGGCCGGAAGTCCTACCGATACGCAAAGCTTTTTGAAAGCAGGATTGCGATGGGTGGCGACAAAGTGGCTAACGTTTGGTGCGAGCTATGGCGCGAACAACTATCAGTATGGTAATCCATTACCAAGAGGGAAAGCATTCTCGGAACAACTATTCCAGCTCTCTGCTGCGTCAAATTTCTAACATATTAATAATTAAACAGTTAGAAAAAAATAAAATACAAATAAATAATCATTTTTAAATATTCATTCATAGGTAATTTTATGAAAAAAACAGTTTTTATGGTGATGCTTCTTTTGTTGGGTATTGCGATACCAACATTCGCACAACTGAAGGTCACACTCAACATGTCCTCTCGGCCTGATCCCTATCTATCAAATTGGGCAGAGAGAAAAGAGACGGTAATTGTTACCGTTATCAACTCAGGTTCATCATCAATACGCGCAAAATTTGATTGCAAAATCAACAAAGAAGGTTCTTTGATTGTAAACACCAAACCTGAAAAGATGAAAATTCTGGACATTCCTTCGGGAGTAAGTCAATACTACGGAGAGGACTTGGTGCCATTTGAAGCTGCAAAAATCAAAGATGGCGCAGACCAAACAGCCATCAAAACAGGAATGCTACCAGCGGGATCGTATGAGTTTTGCTGCGCGTTACTTGACCCGCAGGATAAACAGCTGACTGCTCCTGTATGTAAGAGCTTTACATTGCAGAGCTATCAGGCGCCTGTGCTGCTGCAACCTGAAGACAAAAGTATTCTCGCGCAGAATAAGCGTCCGATGTTCCGCTGGACTGGCATATCGCCCAAACCGCAGTTTCCTATCAAATACCGCCTTCAGGTTTTTGAGGTATTACCCGGTCAAACGCCGATCAATGCATTCAGAGCCAACAGACCAATTTTGGATCGCACCGATATTATGGCGACACAGTATCAGTGGCCTGCCGATGTCGAAATGCCAAGCCCCAAACTTCAACATATCTGGACAGTGAGAGCACTTGATGACAAAGACAATAGCATCGGAGAGCCGTATGGATATGCTACTCCATTTGTTATAGAACCTTGTTGTTTAAAATATGGTGACGTCTGCTGCCCACCGGATGATGTGACAGATAATGGGGGAGGAGTGAAGGACTTAAAGGAAAACGACAAAATCAAAGTTGTAACTGAAACGCCCATTGACATTGTTACAAGCGGTACATCGGCAAATTGTCCAAGACAACCCGTGAATTATAATCAGCTTGCATTAGAATTGAATAAAGTATATAAGTGCTTGTACCCAGATAATGCTTGTAAGATGGTGAGTTACCTCTCTAAAAAATCTTATCCCAGTTTAGCTTATTTTGGTAGCATAAATAGTCAAACGTTCTCAACTACACAACAAGATGTCTTCATCGCTAATGCTAAACAATATGCCGAAAGTAACCTACCGATATGCCCTAATGGAGATATTAATTGGATAGTTACTTTTGAACTCGTATCTGCTTATCCTGCTAATTCAACAGAATATTTTTTAGGTTGTAATGTTCAATACTATTGTTGTCTAAATAATGTTAATGCTCCTTTTGATAATTCTCCGAATAGCTTCAAGTTAATCACCCCCACTGAAATATCGCCACCCACTTCATTCAGACCTGACTTCAAATGGGAATTTGACAAAAAAGGCGAAGATATTACTTATACGGTATCACTCGGAGAAGTCGATGAAACATCAAACTCACAGCGAAGCGCCGGAAATGGAAACACTATTGTAGTTTGGCCTTTTTCTTCAAAAGCAATTTTTGAAGAAAAAAGAATAAAGGAGAGTTCTTTACGCTACCCTGCAAATCTTCCATCGCTTGATTCTGCAAAAGCGTATGTCTGGCAAGTGTCGGCAGTTAATAATAAAGGTGAAGAAATTGCGAAAAGCGCACTATCTCCTTTTAGCTTTCCGCCTTTTCCAGCCTGTTTTCTTATCTCAGCCACTCCTCAAACTCAATCAGTATGTTTAAATGCTAGCCCCATTAACCTATCAGCTTTTCTTTTCTGTCCGGGATGCAGTGGTCCGATTACCTATACTTGGACACAGTTGACGGGAAGTACGTCCACGATCACCACTTCAAATGCAGCATCAACTACGGTATTCGTTAGCAATGCAGGAGTGCATCAATTTAAAATAACCGCTACGCGAGGCAGTTGTGTAAGAACTGCTGTCTTCACCATCAATGTTTATCCCAAAGTCGGGACGATAACAGCGTTAAAAGATGAAATATGCCATGGCGATGACAACCAACTGTTTGCGCTTAATGCCAACCCGCCCGGCAATTGGGTTCCGATAACGTGGAGCTATAGCGATAATGGAGGAAGCACATGGATAAACGCTCCTACTTGGTCCGGCAATGTTGGGACAAGCGTTAATACGAATCTTATTTTCTCTCCAACTTGTGGTTCGGGGCAGCCCTTTGGTATTCGGAAATATCGTGCACAAATAAACTACGGTGATTTTGGGTTGCCTCAGCCCCCGCCTGGTATAAATTGTAGCGAGGAAATCAAGGATATTAAAGTCTGGTGTCCGACGGTAGTAACTCTTACTGGAGTTAGCACAGCGCATATAATTAAGCCCGGCAATAAGATTTGCAGCGATAACAATGGCGACGGTCTGCCGAACTATCCAATAATTCTCAATCTCACTGCCGGTGGATTTGGAACAATCCAAGGATGGACAGTCGTAAAAATAAGTCCTTCTTCTCCTGCTCCGGCGGTTATTACGGGTACATCTTCAACTGTCAGCTATTCCATTACAGGAGCAGGAACTTATACTTTTACGGTGACAAGGAAGAACGGGGAGTGTACTTCGGCTTCTGCCTCTTATACCGTTATCGTTACTGATCCTCCGCCAATTCCAATATTGCAGATAGTCAAACACAATGGCATATCTGTCACAGCACCTTGTCCCTTTACTGTGTGTCCGAATGACGACGCCACAATTCAGGTCAGCAACTTCGCCGCTATACAAAGCGCATCGCCTGGAGCATTGTATAATTGGGATTATTTGCCGGGTGTGGGTACGCCTGCCGCCGCCTGCCCTGAATGGAATCAAGGAACAACCATATCACCAAGCTGGATTCATGCCGGCGGCGTCGGCGGCAATTATGAACAGAACACGAATGCTATGTATCCAAACATCACATCTTCACAGTGGGATTATGTATGGTGGAGAGTGTATGTACAAGACGCTAATGCGGGCTGCCCCTCAGTTTCAGCATGTTGTTTGATAAAAATCATTAAAAAACCGTGTGCGCCTACGATCAGCTTAGCGCCAAATAACCCCAATCCTCAATGCCCCGGTAGTTTATTTAATATTCTAGTTTCAACGCCAACAGGACCAAATTGCGGACCAATTGTCAGTAGTCAATGGTACAGAAATGGTGAACCGACAACTCCACCGCCATTTACGTTACCGGGGAACTATCAACTTGTCGTGAAAGGACCATGCGACAGCGCGTTCCCAAATGTGCTTCCCGTAACAGTACGCCAGATGTCTGTCTCGATCAGCGGTCCATGTTGTGCACCAAACGCTCCTACAATGAAGTTATGTGTTACGACTATTGGACCATTGCCTAATTGTTCAGGTCCAGCTATAATACAATGGAGGACAATCTCTCCCACAGTGTCTGCGTGGCAAAACATTACCACACCCGGAAATCCTAAGTGTTTCAATGTGCCTACGCCTACAACGACAACTACGTATGAAGTGAGATACACGAAGTGCGGTTGCACAGTAACATCTCAGTTTACGGTAACTAAGTGTCCTTAACCATTAACTCCTCAACAACAAAATAAGAAAGAAAATTATGAAAAACATACTCACATTCTCTCGCAGAATTATCCCAATTATGGCGATAATGTTATTATCGGTTTATGGCGCTTGGGGGCAGCAATCAAAAAAAACTGACGTTGGCTCAGGTCAACCGAAAGCGGCATCGAGTTGCCCTAACTTCAATGTAACAGCAACACTGCAGTCAGACGCATTGGGCTGCCATTGGCTGGTGACTTACACGAATGCTTTTTGTGATGCGAATACAAATACATCGGGATCTTTGTATATGTATCCTCATGGTATAAGAGTGGAGGTAGGTCCGAATACAACACAGATTACAAATTTTACCTCGACAAGTCCTTGGCTTACAACAACACCGACTGTGCAAACTGTGGTTAATCCGCAAAGACGGCAGTGGACAAGGAATCCTTATCTCCTGCAAAACCAACTTCACCCATGCAATCCTACGCCATCAAACGTAATACCATCAGGCACAAGTCATCAGTTCAAAGTTTATATAACTCCGTTACCCGGAATTCAAACCATTACGGTGTCCGAGTTGAGTCCCAACGAGGATAATAGCGGTAATTTTATGGTTGATCCGGTAACCGGTAATGGTATATTTGGAACTGGCTGCCAAAAAACTTTCACAGTTACACTTAACCAACCTACAGCAACAATAGTGCCTCTCCAATCAAGTATATGTTCCGGTGGCGCGACGGAAATTCGTCTTGTACCACCCATGCCGCCGCCTGCAAGAATTCAATGGTATTCCTATACACCCCCAAACTGCGGGGGTTCATGCCCTCCGCCGCCTGCTACTTATCCGCCTGCCCCCGGTAGTCAATGGTCACTTGTACCAACTACTACTACTACGCCACAGTATGGCGCAAATCAGGTGGCTACCAATAAGCTCTTCGCTCCCACTTGCTATGTGGCGCATATAGATTCCGGCTGTTTTAGTTACTATTCCAATGTTGTACGGGTGAATGTGTGTCCAGCCTTAAATGGTGTGATTACTCCTCTCCCAGGCTCTGACGCCCTATCTCCAACGAATCATGCTTGTAAGAGTTGGAGTGGTGGGCTTAAGATGAATTATGAAACCTTATGCTGTGCTACAAAAATTCAGTGGTATTTAAACGGACAACCATTAGCTCAGCAAAGTCCGAGCCCATGGAACGTTTTAAATATAAATCACAGTTATAATCCAAACCAGTGTTGTACTGAGTATAAATACACTGCGGTAATTTCTAACGAGTGTGGAGAGCAATCAGTTTCCTTCAACATCATCATTGACCGTCCGCTTTCCGCAAATGATGTCACGTTGAAAGGTAGTGAAGCTGACTTTCCCGAAACGGTTCCGACGGCAACGCCAACATTGGCAACTCTCTGCTATAACAGGTCGGCAAAAATCTGGGTAACGCGAACATGCTCTCTCGCCGCGCCTTGCGAGGGCATTAACATTCTGAAGTGGCAACAGCACAATCCTAGCAACCCATTTACGAATGGTACACCGACGTTCCAATGGGCAGACATTCCGGGTGCAACCGGCACAGAAAGGTATAATACAAATAAGCTCAATAACCCGGATTGTGGTGTTCGGTCAGTATGGTATCGAGTGCAAGTAAGCAATGGAACTTGTCCTCCGATTTGGTCAAATCCGTTTGAGATTAAGGTAAAGCCGGAATTGAAAGTTACTCTGACTCCTCCTTCAGGGCAGTTGTGTACTAATTCGCCAATTACATTAACAGCAATAACTTGCCCTCCGGCAAATACATTGCCAAGTAATGCTTTCAAATGGTTTAAAGATGGCGTTTTACTGTCTGGTTCCGGTTCTTCTCGTATTGTAAATCAGGCGGGTAATTACTCTGTAATAGTATCTGATGTCTCTTGTTCAAGTTCTAAAACCTCGAATACGGTAAAAATCTGTGGGAGACCTGTTGTTTCAATTACTGGTCCGTGCGGTATTTGCTCAGGGCAGAGTATTATTCTTAAAGCTAATAATCTTACAGTTCCGGATGGTTGCACTACACTGTGTAACACGTACATTTGGAAACGTAATGGCATCGTAATCTCACCGCAACCCGTTCCTTCAAATCAGTTAACGGTGACACAACCTGGTGTATATACCGTTGAATTGGACTGTGGTGCTTGTAAAAGTTCCGCAACCCATACTGTTACGAATTGCCCTCCATCAACTCCTGCGTCCTGTCAGTGCGAACCGATTCCCAATAGAACAATCCGGTTCAAAGCACAAATAGACGGCCAAACGAGACAAGATTCATGTGGAGGGAATGTCAAACTTCCGAGAAGTCAGGAAATCATTGATGTCCAAGCCGCTTTTGGATGTATGAATCCTCAAAACGGAGCATGTGCCACAACATACGAGTGGTACGTAAATGGTATTCTTATTCCAAGTGCCACAGGTTCGAGTTTCAACACAACTGGTACTTCTGCTCAAACTCTCTTTAATACAGTAGGAAGTTCATTTACGGTTCGAGTTGTGATCAAATGTAATGGAGTCGTGTGTACAGATTGTACCGTCAAAGTATATATTATTTAGTTAGACTTTGGAGAAAATTAGTTGGATTTACATTCTCTAGTTTCTGACAAAAAAGATACATATGCTATTCATATACAGAAATATTTGATGATAAGTCATCTGCAATGATTATTTACCAAACGACAAGTATCAACAGCACACTGCCAGTAAGGTAGAGTCATTGAAGTACTGTCGTCAGCCGCTCTTCAATTCCGTGGAGAGCGGCTTTTTTATGTCGCGTATTGTGCTAATGCCTGATAAATATCATCATTCGTTCCAAGTCCCATTTTCTTGCGAAGACTGAAACGATGGGACTCGACCGTACGCTTTGCTAAGAAAAGGGCAGCGGCAATGTTTGAGGAGGTGAGTTTCATAGATAAGAGCGCGGCGATTTTGAGTTCCATTGTAGTAAGATCAGGAAACTTCTGATGCAGATTACTGATAAATTCTCCATGTACTTCCGTTAGCTGTTTGTCAAGCTGTTGATTACTTTCTAATGGTGTGATATTTCGTGTAACCCTTTCAAGGAGTTGGTCGATGTAGTCTGTACCCTCGCGTTTCGTATGCGGTGCAATTTTCTTGAGATCGGATTGAATAAGCTGTAGCAAGCTGTTTTTGCGAACGAGCTCATCGACGGTATTTTTTACTTCCCGTGCCTGCTGTTCGAGTGACTGCTTTTGAAAACTAATCGTTTCTTCAAGGAGGCGTTTGTCGGCGTTTGTTTTAACTGCTTCGATTTCTTTTTCCTTTTCCATATCTGCAATTTTGCGTTCCCACCCGAAACGGTCGGCTTGTTTTTTTACCTCTTCGTTTTGGACTTCGATATATAGCTCGTGATATTTTTCGATGTTTGTGGTGTAGTCTTCCCAGCGCTTTTGATGTTTGTAGAGGATGGCGAGGTGTTGGTGGAATTCATACGATTCCTTCTTACAACCTAGTTCAGTGTATAAAGCCAATGATTTTGACATGTAATCTTCGGCAAGTTTTGGATTGTAATCCGAATTATCGATTTCACTATATAATTTACCAATGTACCCCATATTTCCCGCTATTCCTGATTTATAATCAAGTTCTTCGTGGAGATGAAGTGCAGTAGTGTAGAATTGTAAAGAATTTTGATAGTCATTTAGTAAGTTATAGACAGCTCCAATGCTTCCATATATATTTGCAATTCCAGCTTTATTATCCAGTTGAACCGATAGAATAAGAGCTTTATTAAAATACTCTAATGCTTGGTTATGATTATTAAGACGACCATAAACAGTACCTATGTTACCAGTAGTTAAAGCAATACCATGTTTATTCTTGAGTACTTCCGCTAGCTCCAACGATTGTGTAAAATGATTCAATGCCTGTGGAAAATCCGAAAGGTATAAATAAACTATCCCAATATTATTTAATGTAGTTGCAACGCTTACTACATTTCCAATAGTTTCAGAGATTGTCAAAGATTGTTGATAGTACTCCAATCCCTTTAAATAACTTGAAATACTGACATAAACATTGGCAATGTTACCCAAAGTCTTTGCTAAGCCACTCTGATTAGAATTTGCTTCTGCAATAATTTTCGCTGATTGATAATAACTAAAGGCTTGGATTGCATTACTCTTTCGAAATGAAATTAGCCCCAAAATATTTAGGGCTTCAATTTGATAATCTATTTGAGATATCTCTGTTACATCATTTGTGACCGGATTTAATTTTCCGCAAATTTCCAGTGCGCATGTTTCAGCTTCATCGTATTTGCCTTCGAGCATAAAGCGAATGGCTTTGTCTAGATGGGACTTAATTTCATCATTTATCATATTTCACCTGGAGGTTATGGATGTTAATATCTTTATATAGTGAGCAGCTATACATAGGTAATAAGGAAATTGAATAGATTGACAAATTGGTGCTCTGGCATACTTTGTGGAACATAGAATTTAGTTTATATGGGCGAATTGTATTTGAGCAGGTCGATAAAGAGTAAGGGCGAAGGTAATTCGCCCCGACAATGAATATAAGCTCAAAACTACAAAAATTGTCAGAGAACAACATTATTCCAATCAAGAGTGCGAATCTCTTCATACTCTACATCATACAACGAGTCGTAGGGCACTTCACTGCTCATCCAACCACTCCATCCACGTCCTTTGATCAATAACCGGAAGATTATTCCGGCGGCATGTCTTTAATGTATGCCCGGTACCGCCTTGCTCGGGTTGTTTCAAATCATCGTAAAAGATACCGAAAGTAGCAGGGGAGAGCTCTTCCGAACCAATCACCATCACCGTGTCGCGGATAATATAGGCAGCCGACATATAATTTCCACCTTTCTCGCCGCTGATAAAGGGATCGATGAGTCCGGAAGTACGCGCATGTAATCTCGACTGCGCAATAATGTCGGGTTCGCGGGTAAGATCGATACTCTCCAATGGAATAACATCATCAGTCAGAACATACTTGCGCCTGTGTCCCTCCCAAGGAGTAATGACCTGTAGGAGAGTTCGATCAATGTCTGCTATACCGGACGAAAAGAGATAATCAGCACCATCGGCGTTACCACTACGAAAGAGGGCGTGTTTGGTATGTTTGGCGAGAAGGCGACCAAGCTGCACCAATTTCTCTTCATCCTCTTTGGCAACCTTCCGTTTGCCGGCAAGAATGATTATGGAGTCATGGTTGTCGTAATGAGAGAGGAAGTCTTGCAATGTCATGAGGTTGTGTCCTTTGTAAATAGAGAGAATTGAATCATATAGTTGTATGATTTCTTAAAAATAGGGCGCACTTTTCCCTGCACGTGCTCAGATGGGGGAACATGTGCAGGGATGTATCAAAGCCGGAATGTTTTTACAGAATTTTGGAGATTATCCCGACCAACGAAAGCTAACTTGTACTTGAATACTTTAGGGGAGGATTGTGTTTTTGTGATTGTTGGGCATATAGGGAGTAAGTTAAGGACATTTACAAATTCCGTTTGGTAAATTTGACTTATAAGGAAATATGTTTGCAATTATTTCACCGATTTTATCTAACTCGTCAGGAGAATTCACACAAGAAGGATAATCACTGAAAAAAGGAGTTCCAATCAGTATTGGGAGTGACTTATCTTCGTTACAATAAATTTGTATCTGAAGTGCCGATTTATCAGGTTTATCTTTTTTTGGTTTAAGAGGCAATTCTATGCTATATTTTGGGCTTACTATTTCTATTTCGGAGTTTTTATTGTTACTGGTAAATCCTTTTTCTCCCCAGAAAGCTAAGATAAATTCTTTTATAAATTGTCTGCCAATACATACTATTACCTTTGGATTGTTAATTAGTACCAATTCTCTAAAAATAGGGAATCTATGTTCAATGCAATAAGTGTAATATTCAGATTTTAGTAGGCATCCTGTGTTTTCGGAATGAACTTTTTTCCAAGTACGAACATTCCTCTCATGTAAAGGGAAGAGATTAAGTTTGAAAATATCTCCCCAACGACGATATAAACCTAAGTCTTGCTTATCTGATTCATTTCCTACCTTCGATGTTATATAATCCATTATCCCTTGTTCGTCAACTTTAGCACCAGTTTTTTCACTATAACTTTTCCATGCTAAAACAACCCTTGCAATTTTTTTATCAAAAGGATGACCAAGTAGATGGTGGGCTGCCCATGCTTCTGTTACACACGGTAATTTAACTTTAACTTTATTATACATAGCATAATACTCATCTGAAAACAATTCGTTTTGAATTGTATCATTAACCGGCCAATTTGCCCACTCAATTCCACAAAACCATAAATCCGAGTTGACATTACCACCGCACATACCGTTTAGCTCGGAGCTAATTTTTTCAATAAATCCAGGTTTCATACTGTCATCCTTCTTATAACTATTAGTAAATATATACGATTAAACATCATTCGAATATCTACTCTTAATCCTCTCCAAATACTCCAACACATCCACCACCAACTCTCTCGGCTCCAACACCTTAATGTAGTGCTTCCATCCGAGAATCCAGGTCGTGAGTTCGGGGGAGAGGGGAACATTCATTTCGAGAATTGTATCGCCCGATTGTGCGAGTGTGAATGTCTGCGTCGGATGCCAAGATCTATTCGTGAAGAAGGGAGCTTCCTCAGCATCAATTTGTATCCTCACGCGAACGGGAGCATCGGCAAACACCCCAAAACGTTCGCGGGTGAAGGCAGCTTCGTCAAAAAGATGCACGTCTTCCTCATCATCCAGCGCACAATCAAGCTCAAGGAGTGCTTGTATGTTTCTGAGTGCAAGAGCCAAGTAGTTCTTATACTTTGGGTTGTAACTGATGAGATACAACTCTGCATTATACGTAAAGAGCCGGCACGGAAAAACAGGATAGGTCTTGAACGTGTTTTCTGTTTGATTGTTATACGTGACAACCACCCATTTCCCATTCCTCACTGCTTCCACGCATCCGATGAGAATATCATCATTGATTCGCACAAGATTCATTTGACCGACGGAATGTTCCATGGACAGCAGATAGACATTCCCGGAGGCATACCCTTCGATTTTTTTGATGAGCTCGTCGATGTCTTTCTCGATGCGAGTACCTTTGAACTGCGTCAGATATGATTTCAGCACATAAAGCCCGAGCAATTGATGACCGCTGTACGTTTCCGGAAGGATATTCTCCCAGTCTTGATATATTGACCAGAATTTGTCCCGACCAATTTGTTCTGATTCGAGAAGTTGTTCTTCTTCGAGCACATGAAGATCGCGCTGAATTTGCCGGAGATGAACATCCCGATATTCCTTATCGGCAAGAATTTCCGTGTGAATGTCCTTGGTACTACTTCCTTTATGTGTAGAAAGGAAACGAATAATCTTCATGCAGCGACGGAGTTGGGAAGAATCCATGGATGTTATTTTGAATTGTGAAGTATTTTGCCTGTGATCACAAGCAATATACCATTCTACGGTCATTCAAGTACCATAGAAAAAATGAATGACCATAGAATTCTTCTCGCATTCAAGCATCAGCAAAATCGGTATGTTCCGTAACCCATCGGTTGAGAGCAGGGACAACCCAAAAGGAATAAATCCCGGCAGTGATGAGCATCAGAAAAAACCATTTGATCCATTGCCCAAGGAGTCCAGCGCCACCACCAAGAAATTTCAGCCGCCTGCCTTGAACAAACGTATGATGGCAGCGCCACCGCTCTTTCATACACAATGCCCATGGGTAAGCTATACCGAGAGTGATACAGGTAAGAAACAATGCAAGCAAAGACATACCGAAATACGATGCAGCGCCGCCATCGAAGGTAAAATTTTGGGAGCGAGCCATTAGATTTCTCCTTTACGTTCGTTGCGCTTGGATTCGATTGATTTATTGACCATACTCACCATCTCGGAATCAAGATGTTCGTCGTGCTGCTCTGCTTCGATTCGCTGGATAGATAAATACTCCGCAATGTGTTTCCGCACCTCGCAATCCGGGTTCTTTGAGAGGAGTTCTATTAATGGAGTGTGTTCAGCTAAATCCTTTGCTAAGGCATTGTTTAAGTAGAATAAATTCGCTAAATTTCTGAGGACAATCGCATCAGTAGTATTTTGAGCCAACTCGTAAATCTCACGACCCCTCATAAGTTTTAATGCGTTTATATTCTCTGTAAGTTCTCGTATCACTTCTATTTGCTCATCATTCAGTAAAGTGGCAACTGCCTCTTTGGTTATATCCGGGTTGCCAGCAATTGCTCTTCTGTGCTCAACTTGGCGTGATTGCACAATCTCTGACAGCATAGTCTGAGGCAGGTCATCCACAGCTCCTTCGGGGAATTGATTACCTCTTCTACGCCTGCTTTTATATTGCTTATAGGTGGTTATTTGTTCCAAAAAAGTAGTGAATACTTCCTCAGAAATCGTACACGATATTCCGTTGACGACGAGTGCGACATTGAGTCGAACATAATTTTGCTGTGCCATAGCGTAATCCTTATAAAAAATAGATACAAAAACATTTCGTTGCAAAAGTATGGGGTATGGCGACCTATTTTGTCGTTGGGGGATTTATGGGCAGGGAATAGGTGGCTGGAGAGTATCACTTCGGAGTGATGCTCTCAATGAAAAAGCCAGGTGAACTTAACAAAAAGGAGGGAGAAGAGTGGAGAAGGAGAAGTGTCGTGGCGTAAAATTTTATTGTGATTTCATTGCCTTAGCTCGCGCTCTCAAACGCTTGTACCACGCCAAATCATTCAAAGTTCTCCGAACAGAACCCGCCAAACATGGCAGATCATCTATTCCGGTGGCAAGCTCTTCGCTCAGGAGATACACACGCCGCGCAAACTCCACATCTCCAAGCTCTTTGACAATCGTTTCGGCGATACAAGCATGAATGTAGCACGATGATAACGCGCCTTGAGTGACTTCTTCCTCCACCTTTACAACAAGAGGAACGGAAGTAGGAGTAGGGGAGTCATCATCATCACTTCCTGCATACGCCAAAGCATCATCAATCACTTGCCGCAGCTCATCCTTAGTGAGCATACTCCCATCAAAGAATCCGATAATCATATCCGCAATATTCTCACGGGGAGTTTGCAGGCGCGAGTCGCTTGAAGTTGAATAAGTGGCGTTTGGGAGTTTTTTGCTTAGCATCGAAGTTTATTTCCTAAACTCATGTTTACATCAAGTTAGTCATTATTTTGATTTTTATATTTATCAACTAAATCATTAAAAATCGCAGCAAAATCTTTCATGTCTAGTTCCATTCCGGACTTATAATACGCATTGCAACTCCAACCGAATCCATATGTCATTGCAGCAGCTACTGATCCAGCTACAAGAGAGATCCCGATTTCAAATGGCCAAAAAGCTGGAAACCAACCGGCACCTTTGAGAATTGATATACCCCATCTTGTGAGTTGTTTCCCTACACTTCCAGTTATAGTAGAAGCTATAAGCTTCATTATATCATCTTTTGAAGGTTTTATATCATAAATATATGCGATTTTCATTGCTAGTCCAACTTGAAGTGTTGTTAATGGTATTATATCAGAACCTGGAATCGGTAATGCACCAATACTTAAAGCTGTTGCTGTAGCTGACATAATCCACTTTTTTACTGAACTCTCTTTATATTTTGAAATTTTTAAAAAAAGTAAATCTTTACCGTTTTTTTCTAATATTTTAATAATCTCATTATTTAAATTCTCTATCCCAAATCCCGTTCCTGAAGAAATGGGTATTGTCGAAACACCTAATTCACCGTTTATTTGATTGATGATAAGTGGAATATCTTTTTCTTTTCTTGTATCAATTTGATTTAAAACGACAAGAATTTTTTTGCCTAACTTAGTTATCTCATTAAATGCTGCTTTTTCGTGGATAGTAATTCCTACTGCTGCATTCAAGAAAAATAATATTATGTCTGCTCTGTTTTCTACAAATTCTGAAGCTTTTTTGCTGATATCTGGGTTCACATCAAACAATCCAGGAGTATCAGCTACAAAAACTCCATCGTATAATTTATGTAAAGAAATTTTAGTTGTGGAACCCGCAATAGGGCTTACCTCTGTATATTCAATGCCAGTGAGAGCTTCAATAGTAGTTGACTTACCTGTATTTACTCCTCCGATTAAACTTATAATTAAGTTCTGTTTACTGATTTCATCAAATTCTGATTGCTTTTCATCATATGCGTTTTTAAAGGCTTCTTCATATTTATCATTGTCAAACTCTTCTTCATCGGTCGCTTTCTTGCTCATAATTTTCCCGGGGTATAAGATTAAACATTCATTTATTTGTATCTAAGTGATTCAATCTGGAAATATTCGTTGTTTGATTGGTTATTAATCAGTATAACAATTACGTTGATTCCCAAAAATTTCACTCCAAACATAACCAAACCACTCCACATACAAAAGCAAAACATCCCAATTCCCACAAAAATATTTTTCCCCTGCAACGCATTGAAAATATTTGCTTTATTTTGTAGCTGCTCTAACCGATTGGAGGCAAAATTCAACCTGTTGTTGAGCACTAAAGAGTGGGTGAAATTAGCTTGCCAAGTGCTCAATGAAGCTTGAGCTGAACTACCAAGCTTTGCAACCACAAAAACTTAACGATTTACTTGTACTCCATCAAGCCCAGAGCATGAAATTCAACCCTCACACACAAGAAGTATTCACCGATACCGGTCACTTCCTTAAAAAACTCCACTGCCCATATAGAATACGGTGGCAAGTGCTGCAGCAATTTGAAGAGAGTCCCCGGCAACGGTCATGCTCTGAATGTAATCATCATATTCTCGATACCGCACAGTATGATGATGCCGAACTCCTTGCAATTCTGACAACCAATCCTGAAACATGCCTCAAGATTGACATCAATCAACCTAATGTGGAGACGATCTATCATGGCTTCGCGGAATAAAAACCCTTTCACCATCTTTCTCTGGTCTATTCTCAGATGGCTCTGTTCCTTTAAGTACCCTAGTTTAATCATTGTAGGATTCTTTAATCTATGGAATCGTATTGACTTCGATCGATTTAAACGTAAAAAACACACTTCTCCACATTTTCGACCTGATTGGAGTAAACTCCGCGTGATCAAAACTGCACGTGACGAAGATGCAATCAACCAAGGGGCACGCGACGGCTACATACCACTCCTCAAAAAAGTAGAACCATCCGATGAGATTCGGAGTAAATATGCAGTTCTCCAAAATCCAGTCACCGGTGAAATAAAAACAATTGGAGATTTCAGGGCAATGGGTAGGAGTCGTGATGCTGATTATAGTATGGTGATCGGCTTTACCTTTTATTATCCGTATCACTTTCCCTCACCGTTTGCCGCGTACTTGGTTCCCAAAGACATCAAACCCGGCGAACACGTCATCCTCGAAGACCTCATCGAAGATGTCGTCAAAGGAAGATGGAATCAAGGCAATGCATCTCGCCTCAAAAGCTGTGCGGCAGTATGGAATGGAAGAGATTTTGAACTTGATGTTCCGGATGAACCGGAATTCTTTATTGGGTGAATCAACTTTCTCCCCGAGCCCCTCGCTTCTTCGCGAGCGGCTCGGTCGGCAATAGCAGGGAAGTAGCCAGTACCCAAAAACCGATACCATCTCTAAGAAGCGATAGCATCGGAAGATTCCCCCCAAGCCCCTCGCTATCTCACAACCATCTCGGTCGTCAACAGCAAGGAAGCATCCAGTACCCCCACAAACCAATACCATCGCCAAGAAGCGATAGCATCGGAAGAATCACAACCCACCCCACGCAATGCTATATCTAAAATTTTACGTAGTTTGCACACCAAAAAATATCGCTCTGCCGTACTCATAATGCCCATTTCTCAGACCCTATAATGCTGATCATTCATCCCATCAACGAGTTCTTCTCTACCATATTCCCGGATGTGGCTGTCGGTGACTCTGATAGTCTCATCCAAACCCTCAGTGAGTATTATACCTTGCGTACTGCGATCCCTACGGTCAGAATCGAGAACAACTCCATCATCATCGAAGTCGATACCACCGGCGCCTTATCCAATGATACCGATTACCGCCGCGCTGTTAGTCTTTGCGAGAAAGGGAAGTATTCTCAAGCAAAACCTATCCTCGAACGCCTCATCAGTTCAAACCCCTCCAACTCTGAATATCGTCGCGTTTTGGGGCAAGTACTCTCCGAAGAAGGGAATCAAGTCAGTGCCGTCGAACATCTCATCCATTCTCTTCGGTGGGATCCCAACAATGGCTGGGCTCTGCTCATGATGGGGAATATCTCTTCGAAATTCAACCATGACTTAGCCACCGCTATGACGTATTATGACCAAGCATTACGCGCAAACCCTAATGATTATATTACCTTAAATAATATTGGCGCAAACCTTATTCAACAAGACGAATACGCCAAAGCGAAAAAGTACTTCGATCAAGCACTTGCCCTGAATCCGCAGTATCCCAATACACATATCGCACTCGCACTGATCGCCAGAGCCGAGAATAACCTTGAGTCGGCATTCACATACGCTATACAAGCAATTAAATATTCGAAAAACAAAGACTTGCTGTATAACAATGCCCGAAGTCTGGCAAGTGATGTAGCCCAGAAAATTACTGCAATCAATAGCACTTTTGACACCTTCACCAAATTCAAACACGAGCTCGAAATCAAAGGCGGAACCGAAATTGAAGTGATAGAAAACCCAGATATTCATACCGCAGCCAAATTAGAATTTGCCGAAGTTTACGACCGCGACAAACACCGAATTCTCTACAAACCAACCTTTACCGCTGTCGAACATCTCCTCTTGCATGAATTAGTTCACTTGGACTTTGTGATTGAAGCTCGGCGGGAAAATGTCAATAAGCTGTTTGTGGCTACCGGACATCATAAAGCTGAGTTTATGAAAGGGATTGGATTTACTGTCAAAAAACTCCAAAGCATGGGTGTTTCCGAAGAGTCTATATCGAAATACTGTACCGGACTCTTTACCGGACTCAATACTCAAATCTTTAACGCACCGATTGATTTGTATATCGAGGATTACTTGTACCATACGTATCCGCAACTCCATGCATATCAGTTTCTCTCGCAAAACAGATTGATCCAAGAAGCAATAAAAGCTGTGACCGGTAAGAATGTGGTTGAGATTTCACCCAAAGGCATTTTGTCTGCTTCCAAAATATTCAGCATGGTCTATGCCTTGCAATTCAAAGACTTGTATGGCTTGGATTACATCAAGGACTTTGAAGCATCGATGCTTGAAGTAAAGCAAGCCCGAAAATTCTATGATGATTTCTTGTCTCGGAAGGATAGCCGGAAACCCGGCGACGAGTATGATTTGGTGCAGGAATGGGCAGACGAACTCAAAGTAAATCATACGTTTGAGTTAGTATTCGAAAATGAGTTTCGAGAGAGAAGAACGAATATCGACACGATCCTCTCATCCATCGAGAAAGACCCCTTTGACCTCCAATCCAAAGACCCGCACAAAGAGCGGATGATGAAGAAGTTTATGGAGTCTGAGCAGAACATCGGTACGAATCTCTCGGTCGTGATGTTTATGGTGGAAGCTCTTGGATTCTTTAAAGATATGCCACGTGAAGAGATAGAGAAGATTGCCTACGAAATCGCCTTCCAAGGATCCCATGGCTACCATCCCCAAAAAGAAGACTACCGCCTCCGAAGCATTCCCGGCAAACTCTTCTCGGGTTATCACATCCTTGCCTTCTACTACGTAAGCTGGTCACTCGCACTCCCGCACAAAGTAGCCGACCTGAAGATGCCGTTTGAGAAGGAGTATCAGATGGCTGTGGCGATGGTGAGTACTAATGAATAAAGATTGGTATATGTAAAGTGATGACAAAGAGTTCCCCAAAATGACTTTATAATTGAACGTGAAAAATACAACAAAATATAACTTTTCTTTTACCGGCGCATCTGCCCTGATTGCCGAGACGTTGGTTATTGCTGAAGAATATAGTAAGTTAAAAGACTGGAAGTCTGTTGAACAATCTCTATCTGATCATAACTCCTTGAAGAAGGTCAAAAACTCCACATTCAGACGAGAGTTTTCAGAAATTAAAAAAAGACTATCATTATTAACCGATGGACAACTGAATGTATTGGTTCATGGAAGTTATGATGATAGCAAAGCTATAATATTATTAGCGTTAGTAAAGACATATACTTATTTGTATGATTTTGTTGTGGAGGTTATTCGCCATAAGTATTTGCTGTTTGATACGGTAATCGAGGAATCTGATTATATTCGGTTCTATAATTCTAAAAGCATCACGCACGATGAGCTGACAACTATCACAGAATTAACGGCTAATAAAGTAAGACAAGTTGTTTTTAAAGTACTTGTACAGGTGGGGCTACTTTCTCATATCCAAAATGGTAGTATCATAAAGCCGTATTTGAGCGAGCATGTGCTTGATGTTATTATTGAAGATAACCCTGCTTTGCTCATTGCTTTCTTATACTCGAATGATGAAATTAAAAGCTACATACAGAAACTACAACATGCCTAACTATAATACAGACAAACAGTTCGAAGGACTCTTTAAGATTCTCTCATCGCCCCGCTTTTTGAATAAAGAAGGGTTAGGAGGAGAATTACCTCACTTTATACATTCATATCCGATTCGATTGCACTCCAATGTGACTAAACACATACAATCACTCAATCAGCGATTAACGAATCAAGGGATAACTATCGTCGAAATTGATCTTTACCGCTTGTGTATTGAGATACTTACTAAAGAAAACCTTTTAGAACAAATATTGAACAAAGAAAAAGATTTGCCAAAACCACGATTACTAAGGGTGCTGAATGGTCCTTTGAATATGGACAAAACACTGATCCCGGAAATTCAAGAACGAATAGCTGTTAGTGCAGCGAAGATTGTTTTTATTACAGGAGTCGGAGAAGCTTTTCCTGTAATACGTTCACATACAATATTGAATAATGTCCAAACTGTTAAAGAAGATATTCCGCTCGTGTTGTTCTTTCCCGGAACGTATAACAACGATTCTTTAACGCTTTTCGATAGATTTAAAGACGATAACTACTACCGAGCTCACAACCTCAACAATTATACTATCTGATATGAAGCAACATCTACTGTACCTCAATGATATAAACCGAACCATCGAAGGTGTTATTAAAGCTAACGATGACAGACACTTATTACAAGAATTAGAAGAATATGTTCTTACTAATGAGCTATTAGGCATCCATACCTCGCAAAGGATGCTACCGGGTTTGTTTGAAGAGTTAGTTAAAAGCAGTTTTAATAGTAGTATTTGGATATCTGGGTACTTTGGATCAGGAAAGTCACACCTTCTCAAGATGTTATCCTTGGTGTTAGAAAACAGAGTTATCGACGGTGTCCGTTGTGCCGACAAGTTTGCAGCAAAAGATACTCTTGACTTTGAGTTTGAGATGAATATCAAGAAAGTAGCAGCAATACCAACTGAATCAATACTATTTAATATTGCAGCTAAAGCCGATGGCGTGACCGGCTCCGACTCAAAAATAGACCCTGTATTGAGTATTTTCCTTAAAGTATTCAATGAGCGATTAGGGTACGACCCGTTGAATCCCGAAGTAGCAGAAATAGAAAGACACCTTGCCAGCATCAATCAATATGATTATTTCAAAACAGAATACCAGAAGCGGTTTCATAAACCGTGGGAGAAAGGTAGGGAGGCGTTTTTTCTGAATCAACATGAAATGGCTGAAATCTACGCAGATATAAAATCAATCAGTGTTGACGATGCTAATCGCTTCATTAACACAACTATCGATAATTACCGGCTCGACATAGAAGGGTTCGGAGAGATGGTCGCGAAGTACATTAATTCAAAACAAAACGGTTATCGCTTTGTATTTTGTGTTGATGAAGTTGGTCAATTTATCGCCGAAAATATAGCGTCAATGCTGAGCTTGCAAACAATTGCTGAAACGCTTTCTACAAAAACAAATGGACAATCATTCCTCATTGTTACTTCTCAAAATGACTTGAATGCCACTGTCGGTGAAATGAATAAGCAGCAACGACATGATTTTTCTCGGATTCAAGGTCGCTTTGCTATTAAGTTACCCCTGACAAGCGCAAATGCTGATGAAGTCATTCAGAAACGTTTACTTCGTAAAAAACCAGAAGCCACAGCATTGCTGTTTAAAATTTATGAGAAGGAGCAGAATAACATCCGAACTCTCCTCAAGTTCAGTGATGATTCAAGACAGTATCAGTCCTATCGTGACATCGACCACTTCGTGAACACCTATCCGTTTATTCCATATCAGTTCGATTTGTTCCAAGCTTCAATAAAGGCACTTTCCGATCACAATGCGTTTATCGGTAGCCAGCAGTCTGTTGGTGAGCGTTCGATGCTCGGAGTTTTTCAGCAGGTCGCCAAAGCATATTCCGATAAAGACATAGATGCCATTGTCTCCTTTGATCAAATGTATGAAGGCATTAAAGATGTACTACAGAGTAATATCCAAAGTGATATACTTCAAGCAGATAGAAGTATCGACTCTGAACTGGCTAAATCCGTCTTGAGAGCACTTTTTTTGGTGAAGTATGTTAAAGGATTTACAGCAACTACCTCGAATATTGCCATTCTCCTTTTACCAAATTTTGATGTAAACTTATCTGAATTTCACCGTCAGGTACAGGAAGCCCTAAATTTATTAGAAAATCAAACATACATTCAGCGTTCATCGGTGGATGTTTACGAGTACCTGACAAATCAGGAAAAGGACGTAGAGAATGAAATCAAGAATACTGAGATCGAGCCAACTGCACCCGGCACATTATTATCCGGCTATCTATTCGATGAAATTCTTCGTGACTCAAAAGTAAAGTTAGATAGTAATAATCAGCCGTATGAGTTCGGAAAAAAAATTGACGACAATCTTGTACATCGAGAGAAGGAGTTCTATGTTAATTTCATCACTCCGCTTAAATCTGATGGAGTTAGCGCAGATAATATCGTCATGTGGTCAAGTGGCAGACCACATGATCTGATAGTATATCTACCTGAATATAAACGGCTTTATGAAGAATTGAGGTTAATAGTTAAGACAGAAAAATACATTCAGACTACCAACTCTCCGGCAATAGACTCTACGAAACGACATATACTTAATGAAAGATCACAGCAAAATATTGAACGTAAAAGAACAATTATATCTCAGTTGAAAGAATGTATAGGCGATGCAAAAATGTATCTGAATGGTACAGAGCTTAATGAGATTACCACAAAAGAGCCCAAAACCAAAATTACACTTGGTGTCCAGCAGCTTATTAAAACCATTTATACCAACATCAACATGCTCACGGTTGTATTCACCGAAGAGGACCTGAAACGCATTATCTATAATCAAGATGATGTCTTATTTACAGATACCATCCACCCGGTAGAAGCGGAAGTACTTAACCGAATACAACGTAATAAATTAAGTAATGACAGGACTACCATCAAGTACCTTCTTGATTGTTTCTCGGGCAGACCTTATGGTTGGTATCAGGCAGCAGTGCTCTGTATCATTGCAAAGCTTTACAAACGTAACAAGATAACCATAAAGCAAGATGGAAGTATCTTGGAGGATAAGGCAGTACTCGAAGCTCTACAGAAAGGCAATCAGTATGCAAATACAATCATAGAGCTTGAAGAGGAAATTCGTAGCTCACAAATCAGTAAACTGAAAAATTTCTATCAAGAGTATTTTGATGAACCCAACCTCGGGAATGAAGCCAAAGAAATATCCAAGCTGTTCAAAGAACGAATGGAAAAGGAAGTAGCAGACATTACTGATGTATATAAACGCCGCAGTCGGTACACCTTTTTAGATTCGTTAGCTGAACCACTACAACGATTGAAGGCTGTTGCAGACAAAGAACATCCATATTTCTTCAATGCGTTAGACATGTATCAAGATGATCTTATGGATGACAAGGAGAATATCATTGAACTTGTCAAAAGGTTTATGAATGGCACTCAGAGTGTTATTTTTGAAAATATATTGCAGTACTTGGAGAATAACAGTGCAAATTTTGAATACGTAAGCAAAGAACCTCTATCAATCCTCCATGCAGTAAGAGAAAGTGCATCACCATATAAAGGAACTTTACTTCAAGAAGCGAAATCTGCGTTAGAATTCGTACAAAAAGAAGAAGTATCGCTGCAAATAACAGAGCGAAAAACTGCACTGGAATCAATTCAGCGAAACGTAGATAAGTTATCTACATTTGAAGAGTTTATAACGCTTGATAGTAGTCAGCAAAATGACATACTTGCTCCTTTCGATAAAGTACGTAAAGCTATTGAATCTGAAAAATTTATTGGTAACATACGATCAAAAGCTGCCGAAGCAACCACGCATCTCTATCAAACACAAATGGTAAGGATGATGCAATTGGCTTCACCTCCTGACCCGGGAGATCAAGGTGATACCAAGCCACCAAAACCAAGTATTGTATTTGTCAGAAAAGACAGCATTCACGTACATTTCAACAAGCCCGCATTAGAGACAGAGCAGGACGTCGAGAATTATCTTGCAGCACTCAAAGAACAGTTATTAAGAGTTATCAATGAAAACAAACGAATATCACTTTAATGAACACCAATACCCTCAAACGCTTCGCTAAAGAAGCCCGTATCAAACTACTTGCCCAAGTTGGACGGAAAATGGAATATGTCCTGACACAGGATAGCGCCGAGCTGCGGGGCAAGGAAACAGAAATCCGGCAGCTTAACAAATTGATTGCCACAGAAGGCAAAGAACAAGTCATCGAAATGGTGGCTTATACATGGTTCAATCGGTTTGTGGCTCTTCGCTTTATGGATGCCAATGGCTATTCAATACCCAAAGTACTAACTCCGTTGCCGGGAATGACCAATCCTGAAATTCTTCAAAATGCTATGGCAGGAACTATCGAGCCATCACTCAAGCTTGACCACCATCGACTCAATGATCTACTCGACGGTAAGACAGCATCGACCGATGCACATACTGAGGCGTATAAAATGTTGCTCGTGGCAAGCTGTAATTATTGGCATACTGCTATGCCTTTTATGTTTGAACGTATTACAGACTATACCGAACTGCTCCTACCCGATGATCTGCTCAGTGAATATAGCATCATCGCCGATGTACGCAATGGAATGAGTGATGAAGATTGCTCACAAGAAGAAATCATCGGCTGGCTGTACCAGTTCTATATCGCCGATAAAAAAGACAGCGTATTCGACGGACTTAAAAAAAATATCAAAATCACCGCCGAAAATATACCTGCCGCTACTCAGCTCTTCACGCCGCGATGGATAGTACGATACATGGTAGAAAATACCCTTGGTAAACTATGGCTCACCTTCAAGCCCAATAGCAAACTCAAGGAGCACATGCCGTATTATATCGAAGCGCCCGAAGGTAATCCTCCCGCACCACTACCGGAAGGAATACAATCTATCACCGACATCACGTTCATCGATCCATGCCAAGGGAGCGGACACGTCCTCGTCTATGCCTTTGACCTCTTTACTAAAATATATGAAGAAGAGGGCTATAATACCAACGAGATACCTGCACTCATTCTCCAACATAATCTCTTCGGTATCGACATCGATCCTCGTGCTGTACAGTTAGCTGCCTTCGCGCTCACTATGAAAGCACGTGGCTATTATTCCCGCTTTTTACGGAGACCTGTCGAACCAAATCTCCTGTGTCACGTGAATTGCGATTTTACGGATGATGAAATTACTCGGTTAGTGGCTAAAGGAACGAAAAAGTACTACCAAACACTCACAGCAGAACACCAATCACACGAAAAGTCAACGCTGATAACGCGACTTCATCACCAACTCAATAAAGAAAACAAAAGCATCACCGGTAAAAAACCTAAAAAGACACTTCCCGAAAATACCTTTGAGCTGATCAGTGCGCAACTGAAGAAGTATGCCGATGAAGCCACAATCTGCCAATTATTGCAAGCGAATGAAAAACCTACTACTTCAATAAAAATAGCCGAGATACAAGACCCACAGAAGCTCTCTGCGTGGATATGGGGGCTCAGCCACCACCATCGAGCGCGACTGAAATACGACTGTGAATGCTACAACCAATTGGACAATATCGGCTCGCTCTTGTTGCCTAATCCGACAATCTGTGAAGCGATGCAAGAGCAGCTCCGCATACTCAATCCATCCGATATTTTTGAAGCTCCGTACATCGAGCGATTACAGCTCGCTCTCCGGCAATCCGACGTTCTCAATCGGAAGTATCACTGCATAGTGACCAATCCACCGTATATGGGTGGCGGTGGTATGAATGAGACACTCAAGAGTTATGTAGAGCTATCATTTGAGAAGAGTAAATCAGACCTAATGGCATGTTTTATGGAACGCTGTCTTGCATTTACTCCCGTAAATGGTAAAGTAGGAATGATAAATCAGCATAGTTGGATGTTTTTGAGTAGCTATGAGCAACTTCGCTTGTCGCTCATTGAATCTGTTCAATTTGAAACTATGTTGCATTTAGGTTCGCGCACTTTTCCGGAAATTGGTGGAGAAATAGTACAAAATACAGCATTCACTTTTGGTAATTATCAACCAATAAGTACTGGAGTTTATATTCGATTAACTGATTTTGAAAATGCTAAACTGAAAGAGGATAAAACCATAGAAGCAATCGTACGCAAAAAATGTATATGGCAGTTTTATTCTAATCAACAAGAATTCAAGAAAATTCCAGGAAGTCCAATAGGGTATTGGTTAAACAAAAGTTTAATCGCGTTGTTTAACTCAGCTAAACCCTTAAATGAAGTAGCGCCTGTTAGAAAGGGAATAGATACCGGGAAAAATAGTCTTTTCTTAAGAGAGTGGCATGAAGTCAATTTCTCGGATTTGTCATTTCTATCTGAGTCAAGAAAGTGGTTTTTTTACGTAAAAGGAGGTGAGTTAAGAAAATGGTATGGTAATCTAAATTTAGTAGTTAACTGGCAAAATGATGGTGAGTTAATTAGAGAGCACCCATCATCAACTATCAGAAATCAATCTTTTTTCTTAAAACCAGCCATAACATGGTCTCTTACTGGTTCTAAAGGGTTTGCAGCGAGAAGCGTTCCACAAAACTGTATGTTTGACAATAATGGATCATCCGTTTTTCCAGAAGAGAAACAGATTGAGTTTTTAATTTCTTTTATGAATTCAGCTGTAGCTTATAAATTCTTACAAGTTCTAAATCCTACTATTGCATTTCAAGTAGGGGATATAGCCAGATTACCTATACTTTATTCACAATTAGATGTTAATTATGCTAATGAATGTATAGAGTTGTCAAAAGAAGAATGGAATTCACACGAATCATCTTGGGATTTTAAGCAAAATGAACTTGTCAAACATCAAAAAAAGAGATTAAAGAATTCAATGGAAGAATATGAACGGTTTTGGTCAAGTAAATTCTTAACCCTTCATAGAAATGAACAAGAGCTTAATAGTCAAATAATTGAAATTTATGGGATGAAAGAGGAATTAAGTTCAGAAATTAAGTTTGAGGATATAACCATTTTACAAGAAGAATCAAAGATAATTGATGGTAAATTAATCATTGACCCCATACCAGTACTATTACAACTTATCAGTTACGCAGTCGGTTGTATCTTCGGTCGATACAGTCTTGACAAGCCCGGACTGATACTTGCCAATCAGGGTGAGACATTAGAGGATTATGTACGGCAGGTGACTACTCCTTCTTTCTTTCCTGACGAAGACAACATCATCCCAGTCTTAGATGGTGAGTGGTTTTCGGATGATATAGTTGGAAGGTTCAAGGTGTTTTTGAGAGCAGCATTTGGCGACGAGCATTTCGACGAAAACCTTCGTTACATTGAAGATACGATTGGGCGTGATATTCGGAGTTACTTTGTCAAGGATTTTTACAACGACCACATCAAGCGCTACAAGAAGCGACCTATCTATTGGATGTTCACGAGTCCGAAGGGGCATTTCAGGGCATTGATCTACATGCACCGATACCAGCCGGATGTATGCAGCAAGCTTCTCAACGATTATTTGCATTCGTTTATCAGCAAGCTTGAGTCTGCCAAGCAGTCGCAGGCGATGTACGGACTACGAGAGGATATTACGGCGCGTGAGAAAATAGCATCAACCAAAGAAGTAGAACGATATGAAGCAATGCTCCGGGATTGCAGGGAGTATCAGCAGAGATTATTTGAGATAGCCACACAGAAAATAAGCATTGATTTGGACGACGGCGTGAAGGTGAACTACCAGAAGTTCAAGGAGGTAGTAGTGCCTATTAAGGGCTTAGAGAAGGAAGAGGAGTGATATGAGGGAGCAACTGCCATCATCCTATACACTTTGCGATATTGCAGATTGGGTCGAAGAGGAAAATGGAAACAAAGCAATACGTATATCATTGCCGAATGTACAACGTGGTTTTGTATGGCGACCCCATCAGATTGAAAACCTATGGGATTCTCTTCTAAGGGGATATCCTATTGGTGCATTTGTATTGTCTAAAACTGGTAGCACTAACTTTGAAATTCTTGATGGGCAACAAAGGGCGACGGCTATTTGTTTGGGGTTTGGGAATAAAACTTTTAGATCAACAGAAGCCAAGGTATTTATAGATTTAGAAAATGCTGATAGTAATGATAACCGGAAATACATTTTTAGAGTTATTACTAAATCCCATCCTTGGGGGTATCAACGACACGACAACACAAAACCACTAAAAGCACATAACATAAGACAAGCAATTGAGTTATACAATGTTTCAGAACCACTAACGACGAGCCTTGATAGATTTTTCCCTTACGATGCAAAGTTGCCAATTCCATTTTCATTTTTTTGCAAATCAACAAGCCTACAAAAAGTTTGGAACGAAATCTACGAATGGGAATTATGGGACAAGGTTAAAAAAAGATATATCGATTCTAATCAATTTGAAATATACAGATCCAATTCTGAATTTTTAGACCAATTTATTCACATCAAAGTAAAATGTATTTTTGATGCTGTTCAAATTATGTTGAATGTAAATACTGGACAACGACTTCCGGCATTGTATCTCAATCTAAGAACTTTTGAAAACAGTGAAAAAATGGATGGGGATGAAGACGAAGAATCTTCTGATGAAATTGAAAATTTATTTATTCGGCTCAATGCTGGCGGTACTCATCTTTCCGGTGAAGAACTTAATTATTCTATTTTAAAATCTCGGATTAAGCCAGAAACGCAAAAAATGATTGAAGATGTTTGTATTAACATGTTCAGACCCTCACGATTTATCACGATAGCATATCGGTTGTTTCAACAAAAGCAAGATTTACAAGACAGCGGATTAAGTATGAGAATCAAGCCGAAGCAATTTCAGCGAGAGATGACTAAGTCACTCGAAGACTTTGAATCATTTCTCATAGAAATTATAAGTCCTAAAGCTGAATATGAGCAAATGTCATTATTGAAATACGCTGAGCAATGTTTAGCTTTTAATCAAGATAGTTGTGAATATGGCTTACCTTATTTACTTTACTCCAAAATCACGGATACTGCTCCAGAACTGATTTTCTTACTTTTGTACAGAATAAGTAACAAAGATGATAGATTTAGTTCAAAAACTCCAGAAGAAGCTATTTATCATAGAAAAATGTTGGGTATGTTAACCATGTTATGGTGGCTTGGTAAGGGTGATAAATCGAAAGATCATTCTAAGCTATTGTCAGGTATTTGGAATGCTGCCAAAGAGGCGACAAGAGAAGTATTTTGGTCAGCTCTCACAGTACAAAACGCTTTATCTAAAGATAAGACACTGCCAATTCCTACACTTACAAGTGATAATCTTAAAAGAGTGTTAGAAGAAATACAAAAATGTAGTTTAAACAAAGAAAATGATTTGTTTGATCAACTTTCAGACTTAATAGGAAAAGACAGAAAGTCCGCTGTATATAAACTAATTGATAATAAAGATTTACTTATTTACGCTCAAAGGCAATTTTTAGAGGGATATTTTCTGCATTTACAGTACTCTTTAGAGGATACTTCCATTCCGTTTGATTGGGATCATATTTCACCACTAAGCAATGTATATTATAAGAAAGAAATACCCTTGGTAGTAAATCAATGCTACCAAACCATTGGTAACCTGAGAGCGTGGCCTTATGCTTTAAATCGAGGGGATAGCGATGATGATCCTGCTTCAAAATTGAATCCTTTACAAAATTCAAGGTTAGAAAATTTAGGTAACACAAAAGAGAAATGGAATCGCATTATTGAGAATAATCAGAGTCTTATAACGCATGATAATGACTTGAGAGAAAAGCTTTTGGAATGGTCTTTTTGTGAGACAAATTGGGCAGATTTCAAGATTAACAATTTTGCAAATCCTGATTTTAAAAACCATGGACGTAAAATAGTAGATTTGATACTTCGTAGAAATATACTCATTATTTTGAATTGGTATGAGCAACTACTTATAGATCAATTAATTCCGGAATATATTAAGCTAACACCAACCAACATTCAAACAGAAATAAGTTCAAGCCAGGAAAGCACACAATCATGACATTATTCACGATTAGCAACAAAGTACAGTCTGCAATGGAGAAGCTTTTTATACAGCATCGTCTTGTGTTTTGGTACGACGAGGAAGCTGTGATGACGGATTTGTTTCATGCTATTCAATTGCCGGGTGTCGAGAAAGTGCTGATTGATAACAATGAATTCACTTTGAAATATCAACTACTTATCGAGCATCCTCAGCAGAAGTACTTATTGTATGCGAAGTCAGCCAAGCCCGCTGATGGTCAAAACTGGCTACTTGATCTACTATTATCCAATTACGAGTTTCACACTGAACCTTCGTCACTCTATTTGCAGGACTTAGAGCTTTCACATGAATTTAAACCGCTGATACAAAAGCATGAAGAGTTCTTTGCGAAAGAAACGTATATGAATTCATTAAAGTTGTTACTTGAGCCGGATGATCGAGACGGTAGTATTCGGTTGAAAATGCTATCAATCCTTTGTGGATCAGAGCCGGAGTGGGACAAGGTGCTTTACGCGTTATTTGAGGAAGCATTTAAAGGCAAGCAGAACAAATTCAATGAAATAGTGAAATACAACTTGAATCAATATCTATGGGAAGAGCTTGAAAAAAAATATAGATACAAACCTATCACTGCAACTGTCAAGGACTTTGTGTTGAAGTTGATACAAGATAATTTCGACCGCAGTATCCATTCAGGCATAAGTACACTCAATAAAGACGCTTATTTATTTGTAAACAGATGGAAGGAAAATACAAATTTCAGGAAAGTTTATAAAGATTGGAGTAAAAGGTTTGAAAGTGATTTGGGAATAGTCGATGCCATAGAACATCACGATACCGAAAGATTGTTAGAGGCAGATACATTTAGCATTCTGGATTTAAAAATCATACATGGCATCAAAGAGCATATCTTGCATAACACGTTGCCCAATCATAAGATACAAAGTTGGATTGAAAAAAGGAGACTGAAATTTTTCTTTTCCGAATACTCCATGATATACGAGGCATTAAGCAATGCCGCCCATCTACTGGATGAAATTCGCAATATGAATCTGACCATTCAATCACCCGGTGATGGATTCGAGAAATACGTAAAACAGTGGTATAAAATTGATCGATATTACCGTAAGTATATTTATTTGAGTGAGAAGGCAGAAGATCAATCTATTCTCAAGAGTTTGTCTTCGACCATAGAAAAGGCATACGGTAATTCATATTTATTAAAACTTGGCGATACATGGCAAGCTACTATAGATGAAATGAATTCATGGAGTATTGAGTCTGTCGTCAAACAAAAGCAATTCTACGGGCAATGGGTAGCACCATTCATCAAAACGGACAACCGAGTTTTTGTGGTCATTTCTGATGCTCTGCGCTTTGAATCTGCTGATGAGCTACGTGAACGCATTGTAAAAGAAGAAAGATACACGGCTTCGCTCAATGCAGTGTTGGGTTCTTTGCCTTCTTATACTCAATTAGGCATGGCGGCGTTGTTGCCGCATACTGCATTGACATTTGACAAATCAACTGATGAAGTATTCGCCGATGGACTAAGTACGCAGGGTACTCCTAATCGTACCAAGGTGTTACAAAAGACATATTCGGGGAGTATTGCCATCACAGCCGAAGATTTCCTGAAAATGAAAGCCAAGTCTGAGGGTCGTGAATTTATAAAGCCGTACAAGGTTATATATATTTATAGTAATCATATTGACAAAACAGGGGACGACAAAACATCAGAAGGTAAAGTATTTGAAGCGACTGAAGCTGAATTTGAGAATATATTCCGTATTCTCAAGCATATCAACAACATGAACGGCTATAATACTATCATCACGTCTGACCATGGCTATCTATATCAGCACAATCGACTGGAGGATACTGATTTTACAGGATTTACACCGGCTGGTAAAATATTCAAAAGCAACAGAAGATTTGTGCTGGGGAAAAATTTGGTAGCTCACAGCTCCGTACAATCGTGGACTGGTGCAGCATTAGGATTTGCTGATGATACTGAAGCACAGATACCAAAGTCGATTAACCGAATTAGGGTACAAGGTGCGGGGAGTCGGTTTGTGCATGGTGGTGCGAGTTTACAGGAGATTGTTGTACCGGTTTTGGAAGTCAACAAGGCAAGAGTTGATGATATTGATCAAGTTGAAATAGATATTATTAGTAACACCACCCAAATCACCGGAAATACATTTGCGGTTAGTTTCTATCAAAAACAACCTGTTAGCGATAAAATACACTCTCGTCAACTTAAAGTAGGATTTTATAGTGCTGACGAGCGACTCTTGTCGGATGTTCATACGATATTGTTTAACAGTACGGACACCGACACTAAAGCAAGAGAGAAGAGACAAAACTTCCAGTTTACTGCCGAAGCGACTAAGCTTCAAGGGCATGACGTGTACCTAAAAATGGAAGAACAGTACGAAGGAACAAATCAGTTCAGAGTATATAAGCATAAATTCCCTTACCGAATGGTAATTTCGTTCACCAATGAATTTGATGATTTATAAAATAGACAATTATGGATACATTAGACACAAAACTCAACCAATCCTTTGCAGGAAAAGTAGTTCGGAAAGATTTAACCAAGCAGATTAAAGAAGGCGCGAATGTGCCTGTCTATGTGCTGGAGTATTTACTTGGTATGTACTGTGCGACTGATGACGAAGCTACGATTCAGGATGGTATTCTGAAAGTGAAGCAAATATTGGCAGATAACTATGTTCGCCCCGATGAATCTGAGAAGGTCAAGGCAAAAATTAAGCAGAAGGGACGGTACAAGATAATTGACAAGGTATCAGCAAAATTGAATGAAAAAGAAGACCGTTACGAGGGACTACTCTCGAATATTAATATCAGGAATGTAATTATAGATGATACGTACATTCGAAAATATGAAAAGCTGTTAGGAGGAGGTATCTGGTCGATTCTGACATTAGAGTATTGGTTCGATGAAAATTCAAGGGATTCTCCCTTCAAAATTGTTGATTTAAAGCCAATTCAGATGCCGGAGACAGATATTACCGACTACATTAGTCACCGAGTGGATTTTACCTTGGAGGAGTGGATTGATGTACTCTGTCGCAGTGTAGGAATGGAACCGGTAAATTTAGATGAGACGACGAAATGGCATTTAGTGGCGAGAATGATACCATTTGTTGAGAAGAATTATAATGTCTGTGAGCTGGGACCGAGGGGAACAGGGAAGTCGTATGTCTATGATGAAATATCACCATATTCTATTCTGATTTCAGGGGGACAGACAACGGTTGCAAATTTATTCTACAATCTGAGTTCACGTACTGTTGGCTTGGTGGGAATGTGGGATGTCGTGGCATTTGATGAAGTAGCTGGAATCAATATGAAGGATAAAGACGGCGTTCAGATCATGAAGGGATTCATGGCAAACGGTTCATTTAGCAGAGGTAAAGAAAGTATTAATGCCGATGCCTCGATGGTATTTGTCGGTAATATTAATGGTTCGATAGAGAATCTTGTCAAGACAAGTCACTTGCTCTCACCATTCCCCAAGGAAATGATTGACTCTGCTTTTTTTGATCGTTTCCATCATTACCTTCCGGGGTGGGAAATTCCTAAAATGCGCCCAGAATTTTTTACTAATGCGTACGGATTCATTTCCGATTATTATGCAGAATGCTTGCGCGAGCTGCGGAAGTATAATTTTTCTGATGCCATAACAAAGCATTTCCGATTAGGTAAAGACTTGAATCAACGGGATTCGATAGCTGTCAAAAGAACAGTCAGCGGATTGGTAAAGCTACTATTTCCTGACGGGAAATTCACTAAGGATGAGCTACGACGATGTCTTGAATATGCTCTCATCGGGAGAAGGAGAGTTAAAGAGCAGTTAAAGAAGATCGGCGGGATGGAGTTTTACGATGTTCATTTTAGCTACATAGACCTTGAAGATAATGAAGAGCATTATGTAGGAGTACCGGAAAGCGGAGGGAAATCGTTGATACCAGAAGGAGACCTTCCGCCGGGAACAGTCTATGCGGTGGCAAGCAATGTAGATTCCGGGCATAAGGGATTATTTAGATTAGACATTCAAAAAATGCCCGGAAATGGTAAAATTACAGACACGGGTTTCGGTGGTGGAACTGCAATCAAAGAGGAAATGAAAGAAGCTGTGAACTATGTTCGATCTAATCTCAATCGTATTACACAAGCAGCGAAGTATAGTGATTTTGAATTTCATCTAAAGTCAAGCGATTTGAACGGCATAGGCAATATTAAAGGTTTAGAACTTGCAATCTTTTTGTCAATAGTATCAAGCGTAGCCGATCGACCATTACAGCCACAATTAGCCGTGCTTGGTTCGATGAGTATTGGCGGTGCAATAATCGGCTCTGACAACTTAGGCGAATTCCTCCAAGTTGCAGCAGACAGTGGTGCGAAGAAGGTGCTCATACCGGCAATTGATATGTCTCAATTAGGAAAAATCCCGATTGACTTGATCTCAAAGTTCAGTTTGATTGTATATTCTGATCCTGTCGATGCAGCTTTTAAAGCGATGGGATTGGAATGAGAGTGGGGGAGTGTAGTTGAAGCATACATTCCATGTCCGTGAAGCGAAAGTTAGAAAACTACTTTATATCTATAGAGATTAGCTATGGTCGACTATTCAGCTCAAACGAGTATCAGAAACCTACTCTTCCATCATCGCGGTAAAATCACCATCGAGTTATCCGATGGTAGGATATTGATCGTACCACTGAAATACTTCCCGGAAATTCAACGTTTACGAATTAATCAGCGTAAGCAATGTACGATTGTCGATAATAGAACGATTTTGTTCAGGCATTTGGATACTATTTATCATTTGGATGATTTTTTGAGTTTGGAGGGAGGGTGGATAGGGCGGTAAGAGTTGATCTTAATGTCAATTAGTCTGTTGATATTTAATTTAATTATTTTATTATTACTGCCGGCTTTTGAATGTCAACCTAAAAATTACTTTTACTCTACTATCAATGTTTGAAATAGATATTCTGTATTTTTATTTTATAGTGTTGTTCTCTTGTTAATAAATTATAAATATTTTCGGAAGTCATTATGTCAGACTCAGATGGATTAGGTACAAAAATTATTGATGCTTTCTTAGGAGATCTAGCTTCTACTTTACTCGCTAAGGTACGAAATTACACATCCAATACCGAAATTGCTATAAAGCTAAGAGACAAGATTAAAAACAACTCGGAAGAAATTTGCAATTCAGAGTTACTGAAATTCTTAAATACTGTTCTTATCCGATCATTTGAAAAATTATCAATGACGGAACCTCAGAGAGATGATATAAAGAAATGCCAAGACTTTAAGAACACGATTATAGAATTGGTTCTAAATGCAACCGGCGATATAATTGTAATTGCAGAATTAGTTAATTATGGCACATGGGAATTTCATCAGGATGGATATAATGTAAGAACCCTACTCGTGACTATAGCAGAAGAAATAAAACGGTTATTACCGGAATTTTTAAGTTTCGGTGAACTTCTACTTATTGGACATATAGCTAATACTTCTAAGCTGAACGTACGTCAAACGGTTGCAGAATTGAGGGGTGACGATAGAGAATTAGAAGCAGTTAAAATACTTGTTAAGGAGGGTAAAATCAAGCAAGCATTGATAAGAGCTAATACATTAAACGCAAATCATTTGTCGAACCAAAAACCAGATATATTTCGATTGTCAGTTTTAAAACAAATTTCTGTTTGCCAAGGAAGGCTCCCTTACTCAATACCTCGTGAAGAACACATCCAAACTTTATATGAGATGCTTCTTCATACCATTGAAGAAGATGGAAAAGAAAGAATTAGAGCGGTTATAAGTCATTTAAATAATAATAATATTCTAGGATTACAACATAGTCGAAAGGCAATAGCTTTGAATCCACAAAATCCAATCGGCTATGTGTATAATTGCAAACTTGAATTGCTTGTGAACGGTATTGATGCAGGTAGGAAGGTGATAAGTACTGTTCCTGAAAGTATAATACAAAGCGAATATTTACAATTTGCAGGTTGTTATGCTTTAGTACAGGACTATCAGAATGCTGAAGAGTGTTCGTACAAATATTTAGAAGATAATGATGGAGATATAGACTCCCTTATTATTATTGCTGAGATTCAATTAATGAGGATTCAAGAAAATTTACAAGCTACTAACACTTACAAAATACTTGATAGTGCTCTGTTAAAAGAACTAAAACAGCGCATTGGTAAAATAAGAAAAGTACTTAATGATGAAGATGAAGAAAACCTATTTAAATGTTTACATATGGAAGGAAGATTAAAACTTTGGGAACAAGATTTTACTCAAGCAGAAATATCACTACGTAAAGCCCATGAACTAAATCCTTCAAATCAAGAAAATCTACAGCTTCTAATTCGAGCATTTCGTGAGACAGGGAATAATATTGAAATTGTTGAATTTGCAAACAAATTAGATAGTGAGGATCTGTTTTTTCGATTGTGGAAAAACTATATTCTTGTAGAACAAGGACATCCGGATATAGTGTTATTGGATGTTCGACAAATATTATTAATGAAAAATTTAAACCATGATGATATCCTACAAATACGAGAAATAGAAGTTTCAGCATTAATAAGACTTGGAAGAATAAAAGAAGCTAAATTAATTGAAAAAGAAATTCAAGATGAATTCCCTGATTTACCATATGCTTATAAAATTAGAGCAGATTTTTTGTTAAAGTTTGGAGACTATGAGGGTGCAATAAAATGTTTACGTATAGCTATGGGAATGGATTCAACTTCAATTGGATACTCAATAATACCCAGAATGCTTTTTGAACTATTGTCACAAAGTAATAAGTTCGACGATATACAAGAAGCCATTAGCTTAGGTGAATTACTATTTGATACGCTACAATTTGATCCAGGTATTATAATTTACTTACGGCTACTATGTAGTCAGAATAAATTTATGAAGTGCATTCAAATTTGTCAAGAAATAGAGCCCCACAGATCAAAAATTAAAGAGTGGAAAGAGATTGAGTCTATTGCACTCTATAATGTAAAGGAATATGAAGCAAGCGCCTTAATATGTAAATGGTTGTACAGTATTGATTTTAGTAATATCAAGGCTGTAGAATTATGGTGTTGGAATTTATTTTCTTTGAGACTTTTCACTGAAATTAAAGAACTAATAGAAATTGCAGAACCTCGACTTTCAACAAATATTCTTTTTCTGCAATTATGTAGCGAAGTCTTCAAAAAAATATACTTGACTGTATTTGATGAAGAATCTATCAATACTTCATTAAGCTATGCACAAAGAGCTATCGAGTTATCGAATGAAGATCAAGATTGTGTTGATTGGTATTTGAATATACATTTCCCTTTAATTAATCAATTTGTTTTTGAAGAACACAGACTGTTTGCCCAAAAAATAGTACAGACTTATAAACATAAACATAAAGATAGTAAGACATTACAAGAATTTACTTTCCCTTCTGATCCAGATGAAATTAAAACATTTCTGATAGAAAATTTTTCATTTGATAAATCTTATTATGAAAAGATAGTTGATACTTATAATCTCAATAAATTCCCCATATCCTTCTTATCAGTTGCTTTGCGTAAGGATAATTTTATCTCTTGGCAGATTATAACTTCACAAGATTCAAAACTAAAAGTATGGTTATGTGATTTTTTTGGAGATGAATATATTTTAGAAGATAAAATATTAGAAAAGCAAGTGGACGTCCTTATTTCTTTACATAGTTTTTTCTTAATTCATAAGCTAAATCTTCTTAATAATCTGCCAAGGGTTTTCAAATCGATATCCGTTTCTCGGAGCGGATGGGAAGAACTTCAAGTAATTCGTGAGTCTATGGTTAATAATGCCAATGAAGGAAGCAGAAGTCTATTTATTTCTCAAAATGAGGTTATAATGACAGAAACTCTGCCTGAATTTCATAAACAAGAGTTAAATCACATTGATGAAATACTTTGCTTCATTAATAACAAGTGCCAGATAGTGGGGCAATACACTATGATGTTTGATAAAAGTGAAAATGAAAATTCAAAAATTCAAGGTGCTCTCGGAATGGAAAGTAGTGAGTTAATTCTATCAAAAAATTTGAAATATGTTGTTTATAGCGACGACCATTGCATAAGAAATACTTCTAAAATATTTACTGGAAAAGAGTCAACATATATTTTACCTTATTTACGAAAGTTACTAAAATTATCTTTAATTGATTTCAAAGAATACTGTAGGTGTACAGTATTGCTAATAAAGCTCAATTATTATAGAATAGCGATTGAACAAAATGTTATAAGGCACATAATTTATGATTCAAAATATGTACTCACAGATGATGTAAAATTATGTTTGTTAACATTGTATGATAATACTCTTGATGCACAATCACTAGTATATTTTCTATTTGATTTGTTACGATGGGTGTGGGTACAACCAATGATAAAAGACTCAAAAATTGAATTTACAAGATATGTAATTGATATTATTGCTAAAAGAACCACTTTAGATACTGCAATAAACCTAATAGAAAGCAATATTAATAAGATTATAATCCCTTCTGAGGAAGAAGCAAAACAAGATTTATCTTGTTTTTTAAAAAGCTTCAAAGTATAAGTTCAACAATTTAACCATATGTTAAAATGAAAGGATACTGGCACTTAGGAAAAAAAGTCCCAGCCCCCACCGCAAACTCCCCACCTCCTCCCCAGTACAAAACTCCAATCCACCAAATCTACCAAAGCCATTTACAAATCCCTCAAACTCCATGGTCAACGCACCAGAACCACTTTTCTAACGTTCTGAACACTGCACAAACAGAGATAGCTGCCAATACAAACGCACAACAAGAGCTCCACTAAACTGGTAGAAATTGTCACTAAACTGGTAGAAGTTGTCACTAAACCGGTAGAAGTTGCCACTAAACCGGTAGAAGTTGCCACTAAACTGGTAGAAGTTGCCACTAAACTGGTAGAAGTCACCACTAACGCACAACGGGAATGTTTTTAAACTGGTAGAAAGTGTTTTTAAACTGGTAGAAAGTGTTTTTAAACTGGTAGAAAGTGTTTTTAAACTGGTAGAAAGTGTTTTTAAACTGGTAGAAAGTGCAACTAAACTGCACATTCCGTTCAAAGTATACCACGTATTTCGGTGAAAGTAAACCACACGTTTCGGTGAAAGTAAACCACCAGTCCCGCCAAACGAAACTTTCCAGAAAACTAATAGACCCACACCCACCACAAACGCCACCAATCCATCCTTCAAACAAAAATCCATTCTATTCTGTATCAGAAAAGTCCTTCACTAACACCAAAAACTCCTTTCCAAACACACAAAAACTCTATTTCTAACGCTCCAAGCTCGGCAACTAAAATGGTAGAGAGTACTTCTAACGCACAACGGGAGTTCCACTAAGATGGTCGAAGCCACCACTACCATAGTAGAGGTCGCTCATAAAATGGTAGATGTCGTGCCTAAGATAGTGGGAGGTACGACTACCATGATAGACGTCTAACCAAACGCTGAATGCGAGTTTCACGAAAATGGTAGAAGGTAATCATAAAATTGTTGAAGCTGCACTTAACGTAGTTGAAGCCATACCTGACATTGCAGGAAGCGTGAGTAAGATGGTAGAAAGTGATTCTAACTCAATGTATGGTTTCGGTTACGTTGCGTTAATGAATAATAATTGCAAGGCTTTATTCGAAGAAGAGGTTTTTTGGGAGATGGTAGGGTGATTGGTTGAAGGGGAAATTGAAGACTGGAATAGTATCAAGGTGTTATGTAATTAATATAACTTCTCATTTATAATACTATGTACCTCAGTGCAATTTCTACTTACCTAAGAGCAAAAAAAAGCCCTCACATTGAGGGCTTAATTCTATCGGTGGAAAATCTAACAGCATGTTAGCTTAGAAGTTAACAGGTTTATCCTTCACTCAAAGAATGAATATTTTCTTTAGAAGCAAGGTATCGATTTAAAGTATTAGCCAATCCTCTTGATATTTTTGTTACAACTAAGGCATGAGCATAGTTCCTCACACATGGGTGAGAAGATATACCTGAAGCAACAGGGCAGTGAAGTTGCTGCGTATTGTAAGGACAAGTATTTGTACATTCTTCTTTAGAAAATTTTTTGTAGTGATCCTGAACACAACAAGGATCAGGGACTAAATCAAATTGCACACTTCGATACTCTGCATTCCCATGAATAGCAGCCTGAAGGTCATCTTTAGAAAACAACAAGATAAACGCTAAGTCTTTTACTGGTGGTTCATGAAGCATCTGAATCCATATTTCCCGAATTTCCTGTAAACTTAATACTTGCAACCTACTAACCGATGTATTTCCCTTTTTATCCCAAATATGGTAAGAAAATTCCTTTTTTTCGGAATCATATGAATTTTTATGAATAGCCCTACCTACTTTTTCATCGTTGGTAATTTCGGAATGAGGGGCTTTAATCATTAATCTGTCCTATGGTATTATGCATGTAATTTCATTGTTTCTCGAACAAAGGCTCTAATTTCATTGGGATTGATTGTACCTTCGGCTCCAGAAACCTCAAAATAATACTCTATTCGATCATCAAAAAATTCAATGTTAAATAACTGAGATGCGCCATTTCTCCATGAAATTTCTAAACTTCCTTCGTTACCCATAAACAAACTTACTTTAGTTTGTAAAGTTTCAACCAATGATTCTTCAACCAATGAACAAAAAAGATTGAAGTGGTTGGTAGCGGTAGTTGACAACGGCTCACCTTCACCGAAATTCCAACCAGCCTTTTCATCGCAAAAAGAATTGAAGCGTTTTTGCCCATCAACACCGAGCATGATTTTTGCATTGCTGTGCAACCGTAAGTCTGCGTTTGATGGTATGCGCTCAGCCACTCTTTGATTTGAACCAACCAAGGCATTTAATTTTTCGATTAACTGTCCGTTATAGTTTGTAGATGCAATCCTAACTTCAGAATATTTAGGACGCAATTGGGCAGGTGTGTCTGTCGTTGCCATAAAATAGTTCCTTTAAATACAGAATTTAGGGGTATTTGGGGTTAAGGGTCTGAACAAATTCATCCGGTAGCAATTTGAAAAAAGTTTCTTTCTCAGTCTGATGCATTTTATCAAGAAATGCTATGTAGTTATCATTAAAATCGCTTAAATCTGTAGTTCGCTCGATGTCAATATCAATTAACATACCAGGAGAATTATCCTGATTATTTACGATTCCATTGTTTAAAGTCAGAGTGACGTTTGAGCTATTTTCAACGATATGAGTTCGAATAAAAGTAGTTTGTTTCCTGCAATCATCACCACCAATATTAAAAATTACGTCTAGCTCGGGAAACACATCTCTATTAAATATGCTAATATACCTAATGGCTAATCGAGTGACCTTTTGAACCAAGTTAGTGCTAAAGAGTATAATATCAAATATCTTCTTTGTCTCTAGTTTGAAAATTTCCCACCCCGGATAATCTCCAACAGCACTAAATGAAAACATCTGTGGTCCAACTTGATAAATAAATCCATCACCAAAGACTTTTTGGTGAGGCAGGTATTTGAAATCTCCAATCTGCTTGCGAAACTCTTCAGGCATATAGGCGGTAGGTAAAACTTCAGTAGTTTCAAATCCAAATTCCAGTAACAAACCATAAATTCTTCCAGCTATTACACTCGAAGGGGTATCTGTTTCAAAACGAATCTCAATTATAGCTTCTGTAATAGGGCAAGGATTAATTGAGTCAGGCAATTTTCTAGTCATAGAATTACTTCCGTTAAATTAATTGTTTAAATTAATTTTTCAGACTGATTTTTACGGAATTTTTATATAAAATGCACCAACATAATACAGAAAAGCTACAGAATACTACATCTTTTTAAGCCAAAATTACAGCAATTGACGCAATTCCTCAACATTATTTTTATTTATTTGTTAATTTAAGCACGTTTAAAGCATCTTTTAAGACATGTTTGATATGCATAACTTAACATGATGGCTGAGTGACATTACTATGTACCTGAGTGCAATAACGTGCTCATTCTAGTGCTTTTTACGAATCTGAATTCAAACACCTCACGCAGAGGAGGACTTTTTCATGTAATGCGTCACTCCTGATAGAAAGCCATTTATAATCCTCATTTTAAAAGCTGTTCCTTGGTAAGAGTAGTTTAGATCAACTCGACATACTAGGCAATACAAACCCCGCAGTCACCGCACCAACACCTGCGCCGACCTTCCAATCCCAACCTGCGACATAGCTCACTGCCGCACCGATGAGTGCGCCGGTGATTGCACCCGTGAAGTCGAGTGCAATACCATCTAATCCATTCATGGATGTTGGTTGTTGCTGGCAATTACAACCGCTGAGACCGTTCATTCCGGCATTTTGAGCTTGACAGCTTGGACAATTACACATAAGAGTTCTCCGAAAGTGTGAATAAAAATAGGTTGTTATAGTTTGAAGCCATTGAGCGTGATCTCTTTTTTAACCTGGCGCTGCGCTCGCTTGTCCAAGATCGAGAATTCTATCCCGGTGCGCCCGTCACGATGTTTTCTCGCTATGGCTTTGAGATTCTCTACCGTGATTTCTGTATCGACTTTGTAGGCAAGGTTGCCAAAAGAACTGTGGTTTTTACCGTCCTTCGTCGATTGGCAGACAAAGACAAAGGAGACCTCTGCGTAATCATTCATCAGGTCAACGATGGATTGCTCCGGTACGTTGAGCTCGTTGATACTGTCGATTACTACATATTCAATCTGAGCGTTTTTCGTCAGAAATTCACGTAACCGAGAGTAATCCATGCGATCATTGAAGAGTATATTCTTTGCATTGATATTCAGCCGGCCGATCGTCTGACCGATTCTACCGGATATGGTTTTTTCGTCGGTTAGGACGCAGAGCGTTTTGCCGTAATGACTGACATCCTCAGCGAACATCAAGGCAAGTGACGACTTACCCGAACCTTGCCGACCCCAAATCATCATACGAAAGGGCTTGGCAATTTTCTCTAATAATAGCTGTGTTCGGTTGAGCGGTATGAAGTTCGGTGTGATAGCCATAATCGTAGTATGGTCATAAAACCCTAAATCTGCCGGCGTGAGCTCTACTTCTTGTTCTTCCATAGTCTGTGTTGATGGTGGTAGTCCTTCTAATTGCCGTTCTTTATTCTCTAGTATTTTCTTCCGTTCGAATATTCGCGCCCAAATATTGAGGAGAGTTTGGTTGTCAGCGCCGAATTCATCGTCGAGTTCGCGCAACGAATCGCAGGCAGCTTCGATATCATTCAAGTCTGTGCAATTACTTGCTTTTAAATAGGGGTTTTCTTTGATTCTTGTGCTGAGATTCTTCGAGCGAAACGTGGGGATGAGACCGGTACGCATAGTGCGTCCAGCATCACCGAGTCCGGATTCACTTCGGTTATATATTTCCAATCGACTCTCACGAATTCGACGCATGACTTCTTCGCCTGTTTGCTGTTTCACGCCGTAATGGTTTCTGTTGCCCGGCATAATTTTCCGTTCAAATACATCTTTCGTAAGATGAAAATCGTACCCGATTTCATAGACAAACGCATTCTCCACAACGACGACATTCAAGATGATAATGTAGTTGTAATAGGCAGTTCCACGTGCATCAGTGCTTACGTCATAATGCACATCATTCTTTTGATATTTCGACACTGTAGGAGGCACTACGACTTCTAAGATGCTTCGTATCTGCCATGGTTGCAGGTTGTTAGCAATTCTTCCATCGAATTCGACATCATATTCATAGCTATGAATATCACCGCTCTTATTTCTGCCGATAATGATTGGCATCATGCTAATAACCGAACCCGAAGCACCGGCTTGAGCATTAACGGAGAGTACATCGGTCGTAGCAACGACATGTTCACCAATAGCGAACTGCGCCGTTTGATTGTTCAAATACCGTGCATCTTCTTGTTTGACGATATTCAAGAGCGCATTCCATACATCATACGACTCCTGCCAGTTTTTACTGTCAGCCGTTACAAAAGCACGGCCGTAGTGCGTTCCGTTATACACCTGATAGCCGGAATCAACATTCTTGGTCAGCTGCCACTTGTCAATAAACTCCTGATTTGCCTTCGCCCAGCCCTCAAGATCCGCCTTTGATTTCCCTTTAATGATGACGGTATGCGCCCGAGAATTGCCGTAGCGTTCGACAGCAAGCGGCAACCTGCTCGGTAAATTCCACCCTTTGACGGACTTTTCCTTTTGAGTATAGAGAGAATGCTTGTTGGGAGTGTCGGACGTTTCCTCAACGCTCGTGGCTACCGCCTCCGCGCCGCCTGCTTCCATACGTTCAACCGTCGTGGGGTCGATCGTACCTATTTCGCCCTCTACAGCTGCTTTGAGAGTGCTGAACTTATACCCAATCAAACGTTTAAGCCAGGATTCGATAGCGATAGATCTATTCTTAATAATCGGATTGTCTGTTTTGGCAAAAAGAAAATAGACACGGCTACGACTAGCAGAATTCGCGCGGACAACTCGCCCAATTCCTTGCATCACATTGATAAACGAAAGGGGAGCGGTCATAATAATTACTGTTCGTGGCGCATTACCGGCTGTATCATCGAGGTTCACCCCTGTTCCACCCGAGGTAATGGTACCAATTAAGATACGGCGTTTACCGGTTTGGAAGTCTTCTACGTTTTCTAATCGCCGGTAATCTTCATAACCGGGAGTGGCGGACACAAGAACGCCAACCGCATCCTCACCAAAGACTTTGGCTAAACGGTTTTTGAGTATTCGAACTGTACCAAGCTTCATGGAGTCATCTTCAGCGCGGGGTTCGTCGCCTTCATCAACATAATTAGTGAAGATAATCACTGAGCGACCTTCCCGAACTTCGCGTTTGGTGATTTCAATCGTTTCGTCGATTTTATAGGCCTCCATGTGTTCGAGGTGGCGCTGCATCTGCTTGAGTTTTTCGATTTTCATTCTACCGTTACCGTCCATTTTTGTCACGCTGTCGGTGATTGCTTGGAGTTCACCACGCACGGCTTCCGGTACAATCACATCGACAAATTTCGCGGTCAGATTGGTGTATTGAATTTCCCGGCGAATCATACAGCCACGTCGCACGATGAAGGCGAATAATTGCGCCATTCTGAAATTTATAATCGCACGAACTTCATCATCATCTTGTTTTGAAATAGACCACTTACCTTTACGAACGATCTGCCCGTCACTGTTTTTCTTTGGCTGCACATATTCAATGCCCAAGCTGCCCATTTTCGTTTCAAAGTCATCATCACCCTGAAACAATCCTGCACGTCTGAGATAGAGAATATCATACGGCCGGTCGCAGGGAGTTGCCGTGGCGAAGAGAACGCGGTCGCAGGAGTCGGTGATCAATTTGGCGTAATATGCACGTGTTGCATCGACATCCGTATTCTGAAGAAGATTCTTGATTTTGTGCGCTTCATCAAATATCACGAGCGAAGTATTACTAATAATCTGCACGAGTATTTTCTGAATGGCTGCTTCGTGTATGTCAATGATTGCCATGTAGTTCAATCCGGCTTTTTCAGTCTCCGGCATGACGATACGTTTGTTGTCACGGTCAATATTTTTGATGAGAGAAGCAAATTTCTGTTGTAGAATGAATGTATCATCCAATCCGGCTTTCTGAATCTTTGCGGTCCAATCATCTTTGAGTTCTTTTTTCTTCCGGTCTTTCTTCTCGGGTGGCACATAGATCACCTGTCCAACCTGTTCGAAGCGGTTTTGTTCGATTTCACCGATACCTTTAGCGAGTATTTTCTTCCAAAACCCTTCATTGAATTTCAGCGCATTCACGGCTGCATCTTTCTTGGCTTTGATTTCCGGCGGCACTAAATTTTTCACGAGCGACAACGCCGTGTATTTGAAAATATTAATACCGTCACGGAGTTTGAAGGTCTTGGAATTACCCATATAGACAGCAGGCAGGTTTGTGCCTGTGTTCGATTGGAGAAGGGCATTTGCTTCTGTTACCGGCTCAAAGCTTGCGGCATCCTCACCGAATAACTCATCGGGGTTGAATTTATCATACAGTCCTGAGTATTTTTCAGGACGGGAGATTGCTTTTGCATCGGACTGTTCAACATATTCAGGAACAGGGAAGCGTAATCTCTTGGCATCTTTCATGAACGAGGTTTTGATCACCCGGTCATCGACGGTGAAGATCACCACAGGACGTTTATATTTCTGATAGGTATAGGCAGCGATCGTTAGCATTTCGGTCGTTTTACCTGTGCCGGTTCCATCGGCAAGGAGAAAACCATTCCCGGTATTGGAATGGCACAATGCCTTGATAGCAAGGTTACAACCAAACTGTTGGTAATCGAATAACCCAAAGGGTTTAGGGGTATTGATTTCAGCAACATAGTCATCAACCGAACTTTGAGGCGGCACTAAATGTTCCTGCGCTACAACGACTTTGGGCTTGACAAATTCCATGTCGATATGGGCAGCAGTGCGCTCAGGTACCGAAAATTCTCCCGTTTTAGGAAGCTCTTGATACTTGCTGTCAAGCTCGAAGTCAAGTGTTTGCGAAGGTGAAGAAGTACTTACAATCGCCGATGCTTTCGTGAGAGTAATAAGCGCAATATCTATGGTCAGTTTGGTGAATTCTAAATTTCTGTTGTACTCTGCAGCAGGAATCACTTCAATCGTTCCTGCATTCTCTTCTTCGATGAAGAGCCGACGTTCAGTTGCATCGCGGCTGTTGGAGAGATAGCTGTTCGCCGGTGCAAGGGCTACTAAGATTCCGTTTGGCTTCAAGAGCTTGTAGGCATGGTGGATATGCGCCCAATCGGTTCCATTTTGGAAGGGAGGATTCATCACAATCCGATCATACTGTAGGGCAGGGTTGATAATCGGAATACCTTTTGCCGTTCGGCCGGTAACGCCAAGTTCTAAAAAGTTCCCATGGAGAACATGATACCCTTTTAACTCCAAAATCTTTCGATTGTGTTCGGCAAGTTCACACACATCAATTCTTAGTTCCGGGAATTGCCAGCGAATAGCATCAACGATATTGCCTTTGCCTGCGCTTGGCTCTAAGACATTGTGGGCATAGGCGAGCTCCGCTTTGGCTATCATACGCGCAACTATATCCGGCGGGGTAGGGTAGTAATCTAAGTTCTTCACTTTATCGAATGAAGTATGTTCTAATACTTCTATGTAGTTGTTGATTTGTTCTTGGGTCGGCGTTCCGTTTGTTTCATTATACGCAACGTTGATGAGATGGCGAGTCTCGTCGTCCATCGTCGAATCAGCGTAGTTCCACTGATTTTTTTTGATGGCGGAAATGATGGTATCAGCCGCATCACGTTTGCCACGATAGCCGACTCTCTTTTCTTTTGCCAAGGCAGTCCATTCTCTCATCGGGCGCACTTCGTCGGCAGGAATATTCTCCCATTCTTCGAGATCGCGCTGAAGCTGTGCGAGGATTGACTCTTGTTCGGTGAGTTTTTGAGCGATGAATACGGACTCCACAATCTCGGCATACTGCGCTAAGGAGTATTTGTGGGTAATGGTTGGTGCATGGTTTGGATGAAGCTCGGGAACGTGCTTGTCTAATTCATTTGCTCTTTTCAATTTGCTTGGAGCAGATGGTAAGGACAAATTGCCCAATTCATAATACTCTATTCCAAGAGCCATTGCTTCGTTGAGAGTGGAAATTTCATCGGAAGTGAGCAGGGGAGAAAGCTCGGTGTACATCTTATAGATTTCATAAAAAGCGGACTGATCGTCGTGATAATCGGAGAGAGTGCCCGATAATCCTTGCTTGGATGTGAGGCGCTCGATTGCTTGCAGGGGAGTAAGCTGTTCATTGAAAAAACCGCCGTAACTCTTTAATTGGTTCATCGCCTCTTCGCCCATCACAACGTAGCGGAGCAAAAAGTTCTTCCATTTAAGCCAGGAGTTTTCACTCACCACTTTCCAGATTAACTCCTCTTTTGGCGATACAGCAGGCCGGTCAAACGAAACTTGCGTGAGGAAGTCATGGAGGTTCATTTTGGATGCTCGACGAGCAGATTCTAACCGAATAACTGCGATAATATCACGCGTCATATTCCACTCACCGCCGACACGGCGCATTCTCAGAAGCAGGGGAAGAGTTCGGATAAACTTCTCGGTGAATGATCGAGCTGCTTCAATGAGCTCCTTGTCGTCCAAAATTACACCTAGCAAAATTCCTTCTATCGTTGCTTTGCCTTCGGAGGTGAATACATCACTCGATTCTAACCATTTGGGAGTATTTTGCGCGGTGATAATCTCCGCTTGCCGGAAGATTTCTTGAAGCTTTCGTACAACTTTTGGAGTCGAGAGCATGGAAGCAAGAGTATCGCCTTCGTATTCTTCAAACAGTCCACCAATTAACTCAACATCACGGTCCGTAAGTTGACGAGCAAAGCTTACGGTTTTGGTCGTAATGTCAATCTCTTGAGTAAGATTCTGATTGAGAATATTAGAATAGAGCGAACATTCCTTGATATTCACATTCACAGCACGAACTAAGACCGGCTTTTTGAAGCTGTCATATTGTTCTTGCGTGAAACCGAAGTACCGATATTGCACCGCAAGACGAGTAGAATACTCACTATCGAACTTTCTATCCGGCAAAAGCTTCATCATCATCGTGCGACCATTGCCACCGAGCACAAACCCTTGATTGGTAATGATCGGTGCGCCATCAGTAGCTGTTGGTGCATCATTAATCACAAATTTTGAATTGAAATGATCCGCACCGGACGTTACTTTGAACTGTTCACGGGCATCACGGGTGTAATCACGTTGTTGGCATTTGAGCGGATATCGATTGTCGGTCGTGAAGTTTGTAGGATTGTGCGACGGAATAAGGTCATCCAACTCTACAATAGAATAGAACGCATCAATCGAGCGCTGCGGTGTTTCGATGGAGGTTGAATTGCCACGAATCAACACAAGGGGAGGAATGGGCAATGCCTTGTCCACCTTGAAGAACTCAGCACCTAACGCCATAGCTGCATTGAGCGTAAGTACTTCATCTCGTGTTAGTAACGACACGAGCCCGGTGTAGCCGTCGATGAGTTCATTGAATTGATTGCGGTCGTCATTGAAGTCTGAAAGCATGATAGAGTTCCTTTATGAATATGACCCTGCTCGAGCAGTGGCAGTAGCCGCAATTTTCTCGAATGCTTCTTTAATAGAATTGAGAATAGCCGAACTTTGTTTGTCCCGCTCACTTTGAGCTGTTGGCGGTGGTGCAAGGTCAGGAAGCTTTGTCATCGAGAGATAACCATCCTGTTCATTCTTCACAGTTTCCGGCTTGGGGAAATCATCCGGTGATTTAGTATAGAGCACAACATCGATAGGTTGTGGTGTCCAATAGAAATCCATTTCTACACGCCCGACATCGTTGAATTCGTTGATGCTAAATCGTCCCCATTCGGCAAATTCATAGTCATTGTTGAGAATAGCGTAACCGAAGAGTATTCCATCTCCTTCATATTCAGTGGCATACCAATCACTTCCTCCATAAAAATAGTGCGCTTTGACAATGGATTGTTCGCCGTCCTGCCGGTGGGTAATGTCTGCAATTTGTTTTTCAATTCCGTTAATAACCGGCTGTAATTCTTGAACGCCTTCACGATCGAGTTCACGCAAATACGCTTGTTGATGCAATGGCATCATTGCCGTGAGGAGAGGACTGAGGACAATTTTGTTCGACTGTGGCTGAACGCGTATTTGTTGCTTTGGCATGGTGCGGATTGTTTGTGGAAGAATTTCAACTATTTTAGGTTCAGGTTGTACGGAAGGTGTGTGAATTGGAATTGGTGGAATTACTGTTTCCACCTTTGAGGTACCATCTTGATCCTTATCAATCCAATCGGGATAATCATTCACCCATTCTCTCGCCCATGAGACAAAATCAGGATAGAGTTTTTTAGGTGCTTCATCTTGGTACTCATGAAGTAATCCGGCTGCAAACAATTCAAATGATGGAAAACGCGGAGTAACGCCATACTTTTTGCTTCGTTCGCTATAGTTGTGGTACATACTGAGAAGTTCAGCTTCGTTCGAATTCAAAATTTCAGATTCAAATCGTTGTACGATTGGTGAGAATGGTGCATATTCCTTGTGATTTTCATCAATAATAGTCGTTGCCTCATCTTTGCAAAAATCCTTGGCGAATTGTAAGCGCTTGTCATTCGCGAAAGCTCCCCAATACCATTCTTTACGTCCATTGACAATTTCGGAATACGCTCTAAATCCCTGTTTACCAATTTCCGAAGTAGTAGCTTTGTCGGGCTTGTCGATAAAATACACGCGGATTGTATCTCGGCCTGCTACTTTTGAAATCTGCACACGGCAGCCGGTCGTAGCGCTAATCGTCGATTGCGCTGCAACGGTTTTCAATTCATCAACACTTTGTTGTATTGTTTTCTCGGCGGCTTTGGCTTCAATTTTATTCTCAGACTGTACAGCATCGACGAGCGCAGTGGTCGCTGTTTGAATGTTTTGCATAATAGAAGCAGTACGCACTTCCGGCAAGAACGCTTGAATGGTAGTGGGCGCATTCGTAACGACTTTTGGTAGAATTCTTTGAGCGTTACATTCGTCGAGATCATGCTGCAGGCGGGTGATGATTGCATTTGCACGTTCATTCGCCTTGGGATCTGCTTCAACTGTACGCACTTTAGGAATCGTAGCTTTCGCTTCTCTTTTGGAAATCGGCTTTATGTCTGTAATCACCGGTTTGGGTGGTCCTGCCGGGTATGGATTGATTGCATGTTTGCAATTTTCATGACTGATGATCCTGCCGGATTCTAATAAAAACTCACCATCTACTCCATCGATACCTATAATCGTACCTTTCGTTCTGCCTGCGGAAACATAATCTCCGATTGCGAACATAACTCCTTCACTTGTCAAGCGTGTATAGCCGCTGTTAAATCGTGTTTCCATGTTGTTGATCGTAGTAGTAGGTAAAAAAAAGCCCGACCCATTGGGGCCGGGCTTTTATGGACGAGCTATGTTGAGAGGGTTTAGCTGGCTGAGAATGATTTGCCGCATTTCTTGCTTTTGACTTTATCCATGTGTTTCTGCGCTTTGGAGAGCCGGGTTTCAGCAGCTTTAATTGCTTTCGGGCTCACACAGTTTTTAGCTTTTTCTTTTTTCTTGACAGCAAGCATTGCAGCGCGTTTGCCCATTTTGTCTGCTTGTTCACGGAGAGCTTTTTCGCGGTTTCTCGCGGCTTCGGGAGTTTTAGGAAGTTTGTTTCCCATGATAACACCTATAAATATGAGTAATAAAATTAGTAGAGAGAATTCGTTAGACAGTCCAAAAATTCATCGGGCATTTTTCGGTTGAATCAACATCAGCGTATTTCGATTTTTCGCGGACTTTGCACCGACACAAGCGGCATACTTCTTTGCCGGTATCAGCAGAGCGTGTGTTCTCGGAGTAATAATCACATTTCAAGCAAGTATTAAGTCGAGCTTGGCTGTTTGCTGTTACCGGAAGCTGTTGTGCTTCTAAGTATTTTAGAGCACCTTTTGCATAATCAACCAAGCCAATTTTAGGGATCGTGATGTGCGTAATATTCATGATTATTTTCCAGTTCCGATAAGGAGATGAAGTGTTTCCACGGCTGCAGCACCAATCAGACTGTATTGTAATTTGTCCCAAAAGGTGAGCTCTTCGTGGTATGTTTCTGTTCGAATGATGGTCTTTTCCTGCCGTGGGGCGTAACTAATCGAATAAATTATATGATGCTTGAGTTCGTCGCATTCAATCCGCAAGGTATCATGCGTCAAAGTGTGAACGGTATCCGTTGAAAAGGTGATTCTCACGTATTGTGAGTCAAGTTCTCGGGTTAAGGAATCTCGTATAGCCATCAAGCGGTGGACTTCTATTGTATCGAGCACGGTAATCGGGATAGTAGTTCGGACTTTCACCTTGATAGAATCATGGACAACAAGCGCCGGCGCTGGAGGGAGGTCTTTCCATCGTACTGTTTCCGTAATGATTGGCGATTGTTGAATCTTCCCACAATGCAAGAGGAGAACGGCTGTGAGGAGAATGATCACCAAACACAGAAACGTATAAATTTTAAGATTGAGAAGCTGCATAGATACCTCCGCCGAGTAGTGAAAGCATGATGAGAATTTGCCCAGCGCTCATACCGGCATTCAAGACACGCTCTTTTTGTTGTCCACTGGATACAGGCATTGTAAATATGTCGTTTATGAATATTGGGGGAGTATTGCCAAGTTCTTCAATATGAACAAATACCGCGTTTTTACTGATCATTGCCTGATAGGTTCGCGATGAGTTTGAACCCAAAATTGCCACCGCGTTTTTTGGACAACCTAAGCATTTGAGATTGTCACCGGTGTTTCCTTCGACGGTAAAGAGCCCCGAGCTGTCCATCCAAACGATGACTCCTAAATGTCCGCCGGTATCGGTCGGATACCAAAACAAACTCCCGATCGCTGGCTTCCGGTCAACACGAATTCCAACTTGTTTAGCTTTATCGACCACGGCTTTTGATGAACCTTGAAAGGGAAGGGGGCATTGTAATCCCAAGCGATCAGCGGCATCGTTGATCGTGCGTGTACCAAAAAATGCACACCATGGATTGCCGATGACTTTTGAGTAATCATTATCAAAGAGATATTGAAAACAACTCGTATCATCTTCGACACAATGTTGTTCGCGCCAACCCTTCGCATAGCCAAGAGCGGTTAGAATAATCTCACGTCCATATTCGGTGGTTGTAATACTCATTGAATAATTACCATGTTACCATAGGGAGAATCTGACTGAGGACTAATTTCCCGTCACTATTCTCTTGATAGACCGGAAAGAACTCTATCTGATAATGTTCTTTTGTTTCAAGAAGATAAGTTGTAAAGAGTTCGAGGTTCTTTCGAGTGTGCTCATTATCCGGTTCGCGGGTCGCTGCTATAATTCCCAAGAATTTACCATCATCATCAGTCTGCGGCATGAGCTCACATTTGTAGAGTTTGCCGAGCGCTTCGATGCGTTCGATCGCTTCATTCTCATCGGACAAGCGGCGTTCTAAGTGAAGCTGCCGATGTTCTTGCATTTTCTCAAATGTGATGTTTGATTGATTTTCCATGGTATTACTTTTGTTGTAATGGGATTAATTCAATAGTGATCGCAACCGGCTGATGCGATGCTGATACTGTAAAACCATATTTTGAAGCAACATTCGAAATCTCTTTCCAGCACTCGGTCTGCCGAGCTACTTTTTCATTTTCAATTGCATGAACGAGAGCGTACGCCTCGGTTATATTTGTTTGTTGAGCGTTGGATAGTTGCTCAGCCGTCACTGGTGCTAAAGGTTTCTCAAGTTTTCCTACTCCTTTGAATTTCTTATTGTCTGTCATACTATTACCACTCCTGATTATGTATAAAATGAACTATTTCTTCTTTTTTTGATTGCGTAGAAAAGTGAGAATCGTCACGACTGCGACCACGATACTTGTCAGGATGGCAAAAAACTTCTGTACATCATCGAGCGTCACGGTATCGGTAAAGGCAAGCAGATTTGCAAAAGCTACATACACCCAGCCAAACAGAAAACCGAGCAAACCAGCCGGTGAATTAGAATAATTGTAGTTGTTGTTATCCATTTTCTTCCTCAACCGTGACTATTTCACTGTTGTTGATGATCGGTGCAAGGTAGTCTAAATCCACTACCGAATAATCACTTCTTGTAATTCCCATAGCGCAATAAATAACGCTATATATACTCTCATCTTCATTTGTCCATGCGGCGTAATCTTCTTCTGTAAGCTGATAGGAGCGCGTAGCTACGAGAACCTTATCCTCATTAAATAAGTGTACTTGTGACAGGTACAATTTCTCTAAACCATTCGATTGAACGATCGGTACACCTGCATAAACTGCGGTTTCAATAAATGGCTGAATCCTCGTTGCAATAGTGATTGCTTGAATAGAAAATACGTTTTTCATAGTTTTATCACGAAATTTTAAAAATACCGGTACCGGACGTACCCGTGGCAAGATAAAGCTCAGAATTATACTCGACAAACGCGTACGGTGGGGCATTGGGGCATACACTCATCTCTCGAATCCAAATTGGTGCTGTTATATCAGTACAGCTATACAACCGTTGGTCGCCTTCGAGTATCATCACATACCATTTTGATTTGAAATATGTGAAAGAGTGGATTACCGAAGAACTTGGAGCTTTTACCGTCGTCCACGCGCTGCCAACTGATGTGGCAGTGTAAATGTAATTCGCAGTATCCCAAGCAATAAATTTTCCATTGAGATAGATACACCCCAAGCAATTGTTACTTAATGAATTGCCTGCAACCCATGTTGCTCCATTGTCGGTTGATATACGTGTAGTAGAGCTTGAAAGCATTGTCGCTAACCATTCCGTTGCGCCACTTGTTCCTCCATCGTTACATAGCCCATTCGCACCAACACCCGCTCCTGTAATTGCTTTTGCAGACCACGTTGCACCATTGTCAGTCGAGATTGCGCCTTGACCACCTGTTGGGTTTAACACTATTGCACACCAAACAGTTGAGCCACCATTTGCTCCTCCCGATCGTACACCGTTCCACGAGAGAGAAGACGGTGCGGTAATATTCCCCCAAGTTTGACCACCATCGGTGGAACGTCGCCACGTTGATGTGTTGTTTACCATGACAACACTATCTGTCGAGTTGGCATCAAGCGAGTAAATCGGCGCAACTAATCCGTGCGCAACTGTAGAGTATGTAGTACCGTTAAATATGACAACATTAGTTGTACCGGCGATATAAACAAAACCGGTGGAGGTGCGAGCAATATTATTAACACCACTGCCACTCATTGAAGCAGAATCTTTCACTGAGTATGGTACAGATACTGTTAAACCCCATGATAAATTCCCGGAGGGGTCGCTATAAAGCGGCGCTCTCAAACCCGAAGATTGAGACGAAGGTAATGTTAGGTTAAAGGGTGTCGTGGTCGGCGCTGCTTTAAGGGTAACCGCTCCTGATGTTGAGCCGGAGATGGTAATATCTGATTTAAAATCCGTTATTCCTGAGACTCTGCCGATGGTCAGCGTTCCTGCCGATGCGCCTGTACCGATGTTCGTAGCCGCTGTGCCTGAAGCATTAATGTTTGTCGTTCCTACGACCGCCATTGCCGTAAAATTTGCGCCGTCAGATGTGACATTTGAAGGTAGGAGTGGCGACCAAGTCAAATTTCCATTTCCGTCATTCATGAATGTACTTCCCGCAGAACCCTGACTTATAGGCAAAATGAGTTCGAACGGAGTGGTGATTCCTATCGTTGGCAATCGTAGCGTAACCTCATCCGTTCCTGAAAGTCCCCCGAGTATTTTAAAACCACCTCCACGAAATGTTGTAAACCCGAGATGCACATTTGAACTACCAACATTTGAAACACTTGCACCAATATTGATGACTGATGAAATTGTTGAATTGCCTGTTCCGATGTTGATGATCGCGGAGTTTGTATTCGATCCTGTCGAAGATGTTCCAATGTTGAGTGTAGCGGAGTTATTACCCGTGGCTGCACCAAAATTGAGTGTACCGGAATTTATTCCACCTGTGGCAGTTCCTACGTTTAGACTGCTGGAGTAGGTCGCATCCTCAAAACCAAGGTTTACACGCGACGTTCCAGCAGAAAGTACGTCCGATAGATTGTTCGAAGCCGATAATAATAGTCCGTCTGTCGGAAATGTGACGTTCGTCGAACCGGTGGTTGTCAGGGTTAGATTATTCGCACCGACCGTTGTGAAATTCCCGGCAGTTTGAAATGTGCTATTATCCGCGAGCGTAATAGTTGCACCTGTTGCCGGAGCTGTGAGCGTATATTTATTGAGAGTACCACCAATATTGACCTGTGATGTGTTTGTACCGCTCGCCGTGCCTATGTTGATGATCCGGCTATTGTTACCGGCTGATGCAGTACCAATATTAAGTGTGCCGGAGTTATTACCGGTCGATGTGCCGAAATTGAGAGTGGCGTTATTTGTTCCTGAGGTCGCCGAACCGAGATTGAGAGTACCGGAAAAAATCGTATTACTGAGCCCGATATTTGTCCGCGCGACTGCCGGATCATCGAGTTCAGATAAGTTATTTGCCCCGACCATGAGAAAGCCACTTTCCGGCAGTGTGAGGTTTGTATCAGCGGTCGATGTGAGCGTGACAACATCATTGCCAATCGTACGGAAAACAGAATTATTCGCGAGAGTGAGGGTAGCTCCTGTTCCTGGAGCGGTAATCGTTACCTTATTAATACTCGTAGCAGTTGCCACGCCAAGCACCGGTGTAACGAGTGTTGGTGAGTTGGCAAAAACCAATGCCCCCGAACCCGTCTCATCGGTAATAATACTTGCAACTTGCGCCGATGTCGTAGGAGCAAACTGAGAAAGGGGATTGCTTGTAAGTGCATCTCCGGCAACGGGTGGAATTCTCCAAACACCATCACCATAAAGCACCGTCACATTCGACGGTGTTCCTGTGGCAAGTCGCGCAGGAGCGAACACACCGGATATCACCATCGCGGCTGTAATCGGAAATCCGGGATATGTTGGGCTAAATCCTTCCATCACGTTTTCTTCCAATAAATCCACTGAGATTCATGCGCCCAAGTGGATAGTTAATATTACGTCTTCGTTCAAAATTTCCGCCGCCTTCCCGTTGATCGCCTTTGATGCCCGATGTCGTGTTGAACTCAATTGTTTCGATCCATCCTGCTGTTTTGACCTTTGTAATTCGTGCCGCATGACCGTTGATTCTGCGGGAGAATTTCCAAAAAATCAAGTCTTTGGGCTGAGGGAAGGGCGCTGCCTTCACTCCACAACGAACCGCATAATTAAAAGCCGCCGCTGCCAGAGCTGTCCGAAGGAGTGTTGCCGGAATTCCCTGTAGTTTGTCGGCGGCTACGTAAAATGTCCAATACTGTCCTGCATAGCAATAGGGGTGTCGCCCCGTGAGCTCAACACTTTTCAAGTACTTTTCGACATGCTTGCCGTCATTATTGCCGGTTAGTTCGACGAGTCCAACCTGAGAGCGAAGTGAATCAAACGAAGCATTCCAAAGCTTTTCCGAGCATTCGATTTCATACCGTCTGACTTGTGCCTTAGCGGAATTGAGTGAATTGAACACCGGCGACCACCAAACCAATAAGCAGGCAAGTACCAAGATAAATTTTTGCGATTGCATCAGTATTCCTTTCATGGATAAAATCAACACTCGTATAAGCATAGACTGCAATCCCGGACAGGAATATGACAGCGCAACCATAGACAAAACATGTAGCAAGAGTTCGGAGCGTTTCGCGCTCAAATCCTATACATACAAGAGAGAGCACGAAAAGTACGAGCACAAACCAATGCCGAAGAATCCAATCAATCATAACTGTACTCCTAAATATGTGCGTACCGCATCTTCTATTTTTTTTCGAAAGTTCCGTTGTACATCGGGTGACATTTGATTAAAATCAACATAATTGATGTCGTTTATCACTTCACCTGGTGCGTAGGTAAAAAGAATCTTTGTGTAAAATGTATCGCCACCTTTTTGCGGTAAATCATTGCAGTTGGAGTGCACAATTTCCTTGATAGCTTTCTTCAAAACAAAGTTGAGATCGTTCCAGTGGATTTTCACGAGAACGTTCTTTAGCCATGCCGGAACGTCGGTTGCGAGTCCTTGATTCATGGAGTGTGTCCTTCCGGTTCGGGCATCGGTAAAGGGCGTGGTTTGGCTGGTGGCATACTGTTATTGGTATGCACACCGCTGAGATTCTGCGCCGGATTGGGAACCATAAGTTGTGTTGCCGGTGCTGCAGCGGCAGGTGTACCACCTGTTTTATCGGATAGCCACTGCGTAAGTGCTTGAATACCAATTGGAAGTAGTTTTTCGAGCACATTGTCACCGACCAAAGAGCCACTACTGGCAATAGCATCAAACTTCTTTTGTACTTTCAGTTCTTCATCGCGTTGATGCAACAAAAAATCAAATTTTTGTTTGGCTAAATTGAGATCCTGACCGAATTTAGTCGTAACTGATTTCACTTCTTCTTTAAGATTATGATTCTCTTTTTGTTCATCGAAGTACTTATTCTGCATTTCGAGACAATTGCCTTCCTTCTCGTCACGCTCTCCCTGTAATCGTCCGATTTGGGTATGGAGTACCATCAATACTTCGTCGTGCGCTTCTTTAATTCGTTCTAATTCTTTGAGATGCCGGTCATTGATGGAAGTAAGCAAAGCATCTTGCCGAGCATTGAAGGTATCAATCTGCAATTGCAAACTTTTGACATGCGTTTCGTGGCTGTCTTGAATCCGCTTGATCTGCTGAGGATTCTCGGACTGCTGCAGTCCTCCGTAAATTGGTTGCTGTTGTATCGGTTGTTGAACTACCACATCGTTCAAACCTTGTTTGCGTCGTACAGGAGCTACCGGATTGATAGGTGGTGGTGGCTCTGGCGTGAATTGAGCAAAGAATGAGTCAAATCCATTTTCAGTTAACTCAAAAACGACATAATTTTTACCTGGCTTCAGGGCGATTTTCGGTTCACGGTTTTTACCTAAATCCAAGACAGTGACAATTTTCATTCTCCGTAAATTACTCCCATGAATAGTCATGGAAGTATTATTGATATAGATCGGCGACTGACGTGATGATCCTGCTGTCGGAATGCCAATCACGTACGTTTTGAATTCAGAGAATTCTTTGATTTTTTCTTCCATTATGTCCACTCCCGACGTAAAGAAGTTGTAGAAGTACCGGATGTGTTCGCGGCAACAACATCATAACCGGTGGCATTATTTAAGGCCGCGTAATCTGTTTTTTGTAACGCACTCAGTACGCTGTTTGCGTAGTTTTCACCCGAAGCGAAGCCAGGTGTATTTGCTTTATTGGCTTGATACGATCCACGATTATAGGCATGAATCGCTTTGCGCCAGTTACCACTATAGCGTTTAAGTTGACGAGCAAGTTCATATTGTCCCAAGTAGATAGAATACGCAGGTTGAAAAATCTTATCAGGATTATGCTTGACTTTAAGGTACTTTGTCTCAAGTTCCTTTTGCGTTCCGATGAGCATTTGCATCATACCCCGAGCTGTGGAGTTCGGATTTTTTGCCTTTTCATAGAAGGATCGATTCTCGATTTTATTCACGGCAAAGGCATATTTTGCAAGATCATACACTTGGACCGGCAATACTTGTGCAACTGCTTGCGCTTGTTCGAGATGTAATTTGTAAGCAGTTTGTTCGGTCATGTTACTTCATTCCTAAAAATTGCATCTGACAGTGAATAGGGTATCGTTGTACTTTCTTGACACCGGCGACCGTATCATGAATTATTTGACCAGCACCGGCATACACTCGGATTGCATCATTGATATCTAAAACTTGTCCTAAGTAATGAGGAGTAGGAGGGATATAATCAAATGGCAGCATCGCCCCGATCGACATATCACCCAAGTTGTTTTTGTCGTCAAAATTTGAACTCACCATCGTTTCAAAGATGTCATCGCCATTTTTGAGGGAAACAGAGGGTCTGAAAAAGTTCGGTTGCCAGTTTCCTATAGTACCAAAACGGAATCGTGACTGCACGTACGCATCATTGTTGCTGATAAGTGAGTCGCTGATTTCAGTGTCAATTTGTGCGTCTTGTGGAAGCGAACCGGTAAGAGTTGTGTCTAATACGTTAAATATGATTTTGGTCAGATAGATTTTCCGGTAAATTTTGAATTTACTCAAGTTAGTAACCGGTCGCAGGCGTGTTGAATACGGAGAGATTTGCAGTACATTCGTTCCCATCGTCGTTGCAGAAGCACCGCAATTCAGCAGTTCTAAACGTCCGCCATCGAGACTATTTTCAACATACCCATCTGTCTGCGTTTCGGCGCTTTCCGTGGAAGATGTGAAAATCGCAAAGAGGGGAACATGTGATTCCCACATTCCTTGCGTATCCTCAATATTTCCGGCAACAACATGATCATTCAACATATTATCCTCGTTTTACGACACTCAACACAAGGCGTACTTTGATGGGAAATGTATTATTGGTAGTACCGCTTACCGCTATGTGCTTGGCTTTGAACATCATTTCTTTGGTACTCTCAAGCGAAAACGGTCTGAACTTTGGACTCTCCAGTATCGTTTTCAAAGCTGTGAGCGGAATACGCGCCTCGGAGGTATTAGCGATTGGATTACTTCCAATTGTCCACTCAGTCGTAATATCGTCATGGGCTAAAGCATCAAAGACTGACCCGTCATTGTCGTAACAACTGATTGTCCCGTCAATGATATCGTACTTATCATCAATAGTCCATTTTGCGCCACTGCCGGATGCTCCCGAAGCTAAGATACTATCTTCTAACACTATAATTCTCACAGTAATTCCTCAGTTTGTGGTAGTAAATCATGGGGGGAATGTTGTGATCCCCCCATAGTATTGTCCTCAATTACACGTTTGCAGCAACCGAACGACCAAATGCTTGTAAGAAGAGGGTATAGATGTTAAGCGCAGAAAACTGAGGATAATGTCCTGTCGTAGCAGCAACATCAGCTGCTGTTTTAAGTCCATCAGGAGGATTAACAAAAATCTTCAAGTCTTTGCCCGCTGGAACTTTAATCACTTCCGGTAATTCAAATCCTAAATCAAAATTATCCTTCGTGATAAGCGAATAACCACCTGCTCCATTGCCAATCGAGTATTGGGGCAAAAACGATTTGACATTGATTTCAAATTGCCGAACACCGTCGATTTCAGCGACAATCATAGTGCCTGTTTGGAAGTAATGATATGCCTGTGCGGCTGTCTCTCCGACGATTGCTACTGCAAATGCAAGCGCAATTTCAGGATCGATTCTGATATGGGAGATAATCACATTCTCACCCGTGAAGCCACCCGGCCACGTTCGCGTTCCGGTGAATTTGTCGCTCAAAAGTCCCTGTGTTGTTTTGTCGTAGAACGTTTTGGAGGCAATGACTGTAGCAGCCGGCCAAAACACTAAACTGCCTGCGACCACAGGTTTTTCGCCAAAAGTTCCCACATGTCGTTTGTCTTGGGCTGCTAAACGGGTGTTTGCAGCCAATACCAAGATCTCGTCCGGTGTGAGTAATTCATCTATACGTGCCATTGTAGTAATCTCCGAAAAAAAGTAAGAAATATAATTTTGTAATCAATTGTATCTACAGGATAGTAGAATTGTCTGCTATAGTTCACCAGGTGGATTTGGCAACCCTGCGTCTATTATTGTTTTTTCCCCATTGTACCGTAGAAGCAGGCATGATGGAATCTTCTACAAAGTCACCGATCGTCGATGTACTCACCGGTTCAGGGACAGGGAATGCCATCTGTTCAATTTCCCGAGGATTATAGGTGATGAGTTTTTCCGTTCCTGCGGTAATGTACTGCGTACCACTTAAACCTTGTATCGGAACTCCGGCCGGTGCTGTCACAGCTTGCGTCGTTGTTGCTTGATTCGTCGATGCTTGTCCATAATCTGCTGACGGAGTTAATGTCCAAATCGGTCGTGAGAATGCATTCGTAATCATCCCTTGTCCTTTGGCATAAATCAAATGCGTTCCGGCAACTGCGAGTGCCGCATGACACACACCCGGCATGTTGAAGATTTTACCTGCAGCATAGGGCACGGCAAAACCAATAAACATAGCGAGCCAGCCTTGAACATTCAACACCGTTGGAAGCAGTGTATAGACAAGAGGCACGGCGAGCGCGCTCAAATCATCGATCAAAGCTTCTTTACCGAACCCAACCTTAATATTTGCTTTGATGTTGTAAGAAAATTTCTTTGCCATCGTTTTTCCTTTTGGAAAATTTTAAAATAGTTATTGTAATTGTCTGTATTGTAGTACGTTAGCGAGTTCTAATGACTGCTTTTACAATCAGTCCGCCAATTATCAGTCCGGCAATTCCCACCAACGTAAAAGCCATCACTCCCGAATTACCTTTTTCACAATCCATTGAAGTTGGATTGGTGTAATAAACGGGCGGGTTGTCATAGACCACGGGATCCGTGACCGAATTATCATTACTCAAGCCCGAAAGAGCTCGAACTAATTGTCCCGATTGACTCACCATATAACCCGAATTACTACCCGGAGATCCACTTGTTAGCGAATTGCCACACGCAGCATAACAGCGTTGGAGTTGCTCTTGTGAAAATCCTTGAACATTACATCCTGCCGTGCATTTACCCCAAGCCGTATCGGCAGTGCGAGATGCTATAGGAGCATTGGTCGATTGACAACCATCCATGCATTTATTCCATGCTGATTCAGGTCTTACTCCACTGCAACCATCAATACATGCTTTTTGTTTGCCTGTATAGAGCATATTCCCTAAACCATTAATTCCTTGAGCTCTTAAACGCGCCAATTCATCCGCACAAAGTGCGCGGGGAGAGCCGTGCCCATCCGTCGGCTCACAAATCACAACTTCACTGGTCATATTCACCGGAATATCACTTGCACTGGCTTTTTCTTTGCTTGCATACCATGTCTCGATTACGGTTTCTTCGTGGCAATTAGTACATGGGCAGTCGGACTCCGCAGGAGGTTGAGATGTCGTTGGTGTCGGGACAATTTCTTGCAGTCTTGGATACGACAAGCCAATATCAACAAACACCTTACCGGTGGCGCTGTCATTATACACAGGATAATTGGAGTACTTTCCAACACTACCCGAACTCACTATCTGAATCACTCTCGATTCAACACTCGGATCCCGCTGCATATCGAGGAAATTTTGAGAAGCCGTATAGGGAACCGTTGGATCGAATGTATCATTCAGTCCTGCCATTGACCGTAAATATTCGCTAGCGGCATGTCGTTTTTTGATCGGCACTAATGATGTTATCATGTCTTCACCTTCATAAAATTTGATTATATTTTTTACTTCATTTTTGACAATCCACCACCGGTAGATGTGGAGTGCAGACGAGAATTTTGCGGAGCATTCTGACCGATATATCTGTGTCCTTTAATCGCTCTCGGCGCAGGAAATGAGGTTGTTGTTCCAATGTTCGAACACAATTTTGTACCGGTGGACAAGGCGAGCAATTCGGATTGTCGGTCGCCAACAGCGCTGCTTGCCGCTTACCAAAAAAGTATCCGGGGAGTGCCATTCTATTTCACTGTTAATTGAGTCCAAATTTTTTACTGCTATCACAATCTACCCGAGGTGTTCGTTCGCCGTTGCATGTTATCCGCCTGCGGCTGAATTGTACGGCAATATCAGAATCAGCAATTCTCTGTTGCCGCGCGAAATACACTGTCTTTCGTGGTACTTTTTTGCAATTCGTAGGGCAGGGGAGGCATGAGATTTTCTGAATAGTATCACGGCAAGACACTACCTCATAACCAATTACATACTGTTCTGAATTGAATACATCGATTAACCTGAAAAATCTCCCATCCGTCATTTGAAAAACCAATGAACCTTCCGCATTGCTGACTCGACTAACTACTTCAAAACTTTTTATTTGCGTGCGATATATCCGAATAGCACCGTCAATTTGCTCTCCTGATTCGCTAATTACGATTCCAGAATGTTCTATTTGAAAATATCCACGTTCGCATTTTTCCGCCACCGGGAATGGAACATATCCCAAACCTGATAAGGGGTTGCGAATCATTCGCTCTATTGCAGGTAGTGAAATAGTATGTGGTTGTATCTGCGTAATCATTGGTACAATTACATTCTATCCGAATGAGTACCGGAACACGAGCTACATCCATTCAATCCACTCAATCCGTTTACAGCTGATTGATCACAAGCAATTTTAGGCACACCACTTACATCTTCGCATTTCACAATTTTGCGGCTCACTTTTACTTCAACATCTGTTGCCGAAGTTCGTTGTGGGCGAGCATGATAGACCGTTTTGCGCGTTTCTGTTCGGCATCCTGTAGGGCATGGCGCGCAACCGCTTGAAGTACCACCGTTTGAAGTACCACCCGGTGCGCCACCACCACCAATTGCGCCTGCGCTTGCAAACATATCGCCGCTGAGTCCTCGTAATCCACTACGTATTTGGCTGAGCTTTGAACCATCGCCGAAGCAATATCCACCTGCGCAAGCGGCGGTAAGTTCTTGTTGTTGAGGTTGCAGTACTGATGAAATGATCATAAACTTGACTTTCTGTAATTGCTTAATAAATTTTGTATTTGCAATGAAATTATGTCCACGAAGGGTAGATGAACTCTTTCCCTTCACATCCGGTGACCGGTATTTGTACAATCCGTTCGGAATACGTATTCCGCAGAACCGGAATCTCAACCTGTTTGATAACTTCCACCGGTACTTCAACCCGTTTAATGACTTCTACTTGCTTAATGACTTCTATCGGTACTTTCTGCACGACAGGATAGGGAACGCGTTGGACTAGTGTACGATAAACAGGCACTCGCTGAATGGCAGTAACTTGACGAGATGCAATGACTTGCTGAGGTCGTACGACGCGATGAGGTTCTCTGGTTATTTGCCGGGACGTGTTCGTATTCCTACTGTTCGTGTCCTGGCTATTTGTGATATTTATCGAAATCGGATTGGGTTGTGGGCAACACTGACCATTGGAATCTATTGAATTCGCCGAATTCAATTGTTGCGGCTCTTGAACAGATTGCGGAGGAGGTTGCGCTGTTAGCGGTGCTTCCTGTGGTGGTACTAGTTGCCCATCTTTGTATAAACAATACCCATGTAACCCGTTGATTTTTGATTCTCTTGTTTTGATTTTATGAATGGTCATGTTATCCCCAAGCTCTCGATAAAGTTTGTGGAATTGCTGACTGTTGTTGCACTCCGCCGCCTGCTATATCGGCAAGAACTTCAATCCCGACTTCATCTGCCACGCTTTGCGCCCATTCATGCCGTTTTGTTTGTGGAATCGTGATGGGAATGGCATATCGTTTACCACCATTTTCAAGAATCTGATTTGCTTTTTCTTTCAAGCCGCGAAGAGTGAGTTCGTCGAATGTATCTGCTCCAACAATTTGTCCCAGCCCAAGTTGAATTGCACCCTTATAGAGATCAGGATGAGAAATGTCATTCGTCTGATTCACAGCGGCCTGCATAATGTCAAGCACTCCAGGAATCGCCGAGGTGAGCGTGTCGGCTGTTGTCGTTGCAAGTAAATTCTGGAGTACTGGGACTTTGGTCATCGTGCCTGCATCAATCAGATTATTCAAAACTGAGCCAGAGCGCGTCGCTGCCGACAACGATCGAATGGTATCAAACTGAAACATCGTCTGAACTTTGCCTACCAAATCAGTATAAGGAAGACTCGATTTTTCAAACAAACTCGAAATATCTCCTCCAAGCAGACTTTTAGTTGCGCCTTGGAAGTTCACATGAACGCCAAGCTCTTGCATCGCACTCAGATAGTTGCCGCTTTCGATATTGCCGTAAATTGATTTTGCCGGTTGAATTAAGGAACGATATTCGGCTGGAATTATAAGCTGAGCTGCACCGGCAAGAATGTCAATGCTGAACTTGCCTTGTGTAGCAATCACTTGTAGGGATTGAGCAAGTACGTCGAATAGTTCAGGAGGTATGCCAATCATACCGGCAAATGGCTTTGCTACCGCTAAAATGAACGTGAGCGCCTTTTCTAAAACACTACCAATAGTAATTGGTTCACCGGAACTGAGGATGACTATCGGACGATCGAATTTTCTACCCGTATTTTCAATTTGCTCAAGAAGGTGAGGGAAGTCGTTGTAGAGGTTGAGCGTTATACCCGGCAAACCGGTAACCTGCGAGCTCTCGGCTTCGGACCAACCGGCATGTTCGCCAAAACTCTTCCCAACTCCACCAATCATGAACGCATTACTTTCAAACGCTCCACCCGAACCCATATTCCTAGGAATTCGGAAGATGTATGGATCCCTGCCGAGTAAATCTTTGCCTTTGATCATACCCCAAGCAGGGCGGCTTTCGGTTGCAATACATATCGTGTTTCCATTCAAATCGGTGAACATTCCATAACCGCTGTGAGCGCCGGCGCCGGGAACTCCGATTGATGCGCCATAGATTTGTTCGGCAGTGATCCCATCCGGCGAAAACTCTCCCGAAGCGCCTGCGCCTGCAATGTCCGATGCTACTCGCAAGTCTCGAATTGCCGACCAATGGAGGGCTTTCGATGAGGCGTATAATTTGGGAGTAGTGTCGTTCATGCTATTTTGTAGATTTTCGTTCGAATGACCGGTTGCTTTTCATTTCCAAATCCCAACATTTCCATCACAGGATCTAAAGGAATCACAACGTCCATACTCGGAATCAGAGCCATTGCATACACATGCGTAAATTCATTCTGTCCCGTCGAGTCCGGCTTCCAAGCAATAACTTTTGCATACAAACTGCGAAACCCAAGTGCGAGAAGGAGAGAGAAGATCGCTGTCGTCATACAATCGCAGTCACCTTGCTTGAGCCATGTAAGAGCATGTCTAGGAGAAGCTACAAATTCATCAGAGCCATCCGGCTGATAGGTAATCGTATGTACTACATATAGATACGCCGCTTTCATTTGCTCTAAATCACTTGGATGATCGCTTTTGATTTGCTCTGCTATTTTTACAATTTCCTGTGCGTTTGAATCTGCCCAGCTGTACTGCTTCATCAGTTGTACGGTTGTATCCACGTCAACATCTCCACCAACCATATCGCCGCAATCTTCTATCTTTGCACCATTCTCTAAGGTTCTAACTACTTTGCATTCCATAATTAGTACGCGATTTGAGGTTTGCGTAAGAGATAGACAAACGCGCTTACTGCGGAGGCGGCCAGAACACCGTAGAAGAAGGATTTATACTTGAATCCTACCACCAAGCCAACACCAAGTCCGGCAACTGCAATCGGAATATATGCTGTGATTTGTTCATTCACACCTTGCGTACAAACCTGCCGAATGACATTCTCCGGCAATTGCTTGATCACGTTCACGATGTTACCGTCAGGCAGTTTCTTCATTGCTGTCAGTATTTCCTGAGAAGCAATATCGCTAATATCAATGGCGCCAATTCGATCGTTAAGTCCAATTAATTTCATAGTTATTTAGATTTAGCTGCTGTGATAATTGGAAAGAGGAAATAAGCAGCAACGCCAACACCAGTGAGGATCAGCAACCATTTAACAGTCGTTACAATGCCGTCAAACGTTCCGGTCACAGCATCACTTGCAGCATCGACACCCGAGCCGATGTCCTTTGGTTTCTGAGTCTTATCTTTATTCGCTTTGTATTGGAGAGGCGAGATATACTGGTAATTGATACGTTCGGCGGTATCAGAGTAAGTGGCCCAGTACAGATGTTCAAGCACTTCTTTCACACGGAAATAGACTTGCCCGGAAATGGTAGCAATATGTGAGATGATTTGTTCGGTTTCAGCGGCAATCCTTGCGGCTGTTTTATTGGTGTGGTACAAGTTAGAGGGATCATATTCGGGAATCGTGAGCACCATAACTTCATTGTAGTATCCATTCATGATACAAGCAACTTGAGAAAGTTCGGCGCAATTGTGATCTAAGCCGGTGATGAACGGGTAGCAATTGTTATAGATACCATAATCACCGCCGACACGATTGTAGTTGATACGTTTCAGGACAGTTTTTGCAGCATATTCATAGTCACCTTGAAAGAGTGTCCACAGAAAATACTTTGAAATCGGATAGGAGGAGGTGCATGGATTGCCGGCACCATCTCGGAGAGAGCGTGTAAGGGTTACATTGTTTCGTGGTATTTGAAGTTGAGTAATCAATTTTCAAGAGAATGATTTGTAAACTTTCGTGGTGCAAAGTTCAACGATTTCAAACCCTAAAAAAAGCGATTAAAATGTGTTACGGTGGTAGAGAGGAGTAAGTATTGATGGGGGAGGGGATTAGTTATAATTGTGTTACGCGGTTTGTGCAGGGGTTTTGCAGGGGTGGGGATTAGGGATTTTTTTGGAATATAAAACTACTCTGAGAATAATCGTGTAGGTATTGCTTCAGGCGAGGTTTTTTTGCACTAGAAATAAATCGTTGCGTAGAAATTGAACTTTGCACAAAAGTCCAGTAGCCCAACAGAAGTTTCAACTTCTAGAACAACTTGCATCAATTCTAATGTTGTAGGCATGTACATCAAGATGTCAGTTGTATCTTTCAATTTTCTTAAGCCCAGTTTTAAAAATAAAAGCTTCTTTTACAAAATCGTAACTGAATTTTTTAATTGGCTTCTTTCGGTTTTTAAAATTGTTATAAATACCGTAAACTCTGTTTATTCTGCCTAGCTTGTCAAATGTATAATAATAAGTACTCCTTACTTCGCAACTATCTCGTTCTTCTAAATGCTCTTCTTTTACATAAGTCTTACTAATTGGGTAAATAAAAAGAGAACTCATTAGTAAATCACCATGGTCTGACAATTCTATAACCTGTGTTAATCGATCTTGAGAATAATAGAAAGTAGCAGTCGACTGAATTATGTTCCCCAAATAGTGCTTTGTTTTAGCAATACTTTTAATCTGTCCGTTTTGATAGTTAAATACTTGTAAAAGATATTCAAAAGAACGAAATCTACTGCTATCAATTTCTACTTGTCTGATCAAATTGCCAAAGTCATCATATATGTAATCTGTCTTTTTATATAGCTGTCCATTTGTAAACGTTTCAGATTTGGTAACGAAATAGCCGTTCTTATCATAGGAATCAGAAACATTCAAAGTATCACTAGTCCATGTAGAAATTACCTTACCTTGATTGTTTAAGCTAATAGAGTCAAGCTGCGGAAACCAGTATGAATAAGACACTTGTTTTACTTTCTTGTCCTTGAAAACTGGTGCAAAGTGTTTCTGGAATGATCGTATTAAAGTGTCTGCTAAAATTTGTGACTTGCCCGATAAAGAAGTCAAACAGATAAGCGACAGAAATAGTATAGACTTTATAAGATGTTTCATTAAAGTGAGCTGTCAAATAGCATTATCTGTAATAGGTTGCAGATAAGCGATGGTAGAACTTTTAGCACATATATTGAAATGGATGCCTGAACTTTTGTAACTGAAAAATTGCGGATGTACATAAAAACCTAGCTGTTGCAAATGTAAAGTTATAAGTTTACTGTACTTTCTGCAAGGCCATTAACAATAGCAATTATCTGGTCTGATATGTCTTTAATTACAATCTCTTCGGTTTTGTCGATGAGCGGAAATATAGGTATATATAATTCTCGTTTGTTGTTTTCATAAGATTGTATTGAAAGTTTATTAGCTATGATTTTAGTTTTTGATTTGAATTGGATGGACTGAACCCAATTTTTATCTGTCGCTTCTTTAAGGCATAACCAAAGAGGAGTGTCTGCATAACGTTCCCAATAATCAAAATTAACATTTAGAGAAACACCTAATGTTCCGAATTTAAAATATCTAGAATAACCGTATTTCTGAGGTGTTACTTTCAAATTCGTTGTGTCTGCTATGCCTCGCTTTTTTAGTTCGTCAATTACTTTGTCGGCAATGTTGTAGTATGAGTTTATTTTTCGTGCTATACTAGGTGCAAAATCCTCGTTTTGATATGGTTGAAATGAATTATTGTCAATGGTTTCGCAAAGTCCAATAATTTGGTCTAAATCTGAAAGTAATGCATGCTCGTTGTCTTGAGTTAAGTGTAATCTTATTATTCCCAAAACCTCATTCCACGTTTTAACTATAAGGTTTTTATCGTTTTCGAATGAAATAGAATGATTTTGATAGTTGATTGAATTGTTCAATTCAGTTTTTTTAACTCGCATAACTATTTCATCAAAAATAGATCTAATCCTTAATGTTGGACAAATGAAAATTAAAATTGAATGGTCAGAGAGTCTGTTTAAATACTCTATTGGTTGGTTGTCTGTCAATGAAGCCCAGAACTTTGCTTCTACAATTACCACTTCTTTTCCGTAGCTTGAAAAACCTGAAATGTCAGGTCGTTCTAATTTCTCGCCAACATTTTGAGTTGAGTAGCTTATATTTTCAAAATGAAGTCCGGTCTCAAGTTTGATAATTTTGTTGAGTGCTTGTCTTGCGGAGTTGGAACGCTGTAAGATATATGAAAGTCCTTCAGACGCAATGTCTTCTTGCGAACCTTTGATTCTAGTATAGAACTGACCTAATAGTGATGCCATTTATCTGCTGGTTAGATGGGGTTGTGAATGTTCCGCGATAGTGTCGTTATTTGTATGAAATTTCTGTCTGTATATCCTGATTATGCTTATTGTGGCATGTCGATGTACCCTATAGTGATGTTCCATCAGTCCCTTCTTGCCACAAACCCATGTTGGATGTCGGTTTATTTCGAGCAACTTTGACTTTGTCGTTAAAACCTCTCAATGTTTCTAAGAGATTGATAGTGTCCTTATTCTTTGAAAGATACAAACAGTCAAAAGAGTTTTTACTCGGACTTCCTGCGTTACCAAAGTAGTGAACGTGAGTTTTTTTATACGCAGATGTTACTGACTTTGCATAAATAGCTTCAAAAAATGGAAGATTGTCCTCAGAACTCTCTTCAACAACACAAGCACAATCTGCCAGTCTGCCACCTTTTTTTAAGTCGTTACTTTTCCAAGAGACGCTAGTGTATAGAAACAAATCTTCAAGAAGTTTTATTCTAAAACAAGAATGTTTGCGAGGTTTATCATCATTATTTTCATTTTCTTCTGTAATGAAAAAGTAAAGATATGTCCCAGCCGGTTTTAGTTTTTTAATGTGCGTAACGTTTGAGTCAGCCTTAATCTCATCGTAAATCTCTGTTTCAGAACGAAGACTTGTAGGTTTGTCAAACTTTCCAATTTTAATGTCGCTTTCTGTTTCGAAGATTAGAATATAATTTATGTTTTCTTCTACAATTACTCGTTCTTGTGTGTCTGAATTGTAAATGTGTCCATGTTGAAACGTTATGTTTATTGATCGCATATTAGGTCTATGATATATTGTATTACGATTGATTTGTCGATAGGAGGCTGAAAATGAATGAAAAAACCGAATAAACGCAATTTTGAATCTACTTCTAAAATTGTTTTTGATGAAACTTGTGTTTATTAATGGGAAGCTTAGTTTAAATTAACCTTGTATTTAGCTTTGACTTTGGCGAAAATACTCACAACGATAATTTCGGGCACATTTTTTCTTGAATATATTGATTAATGTATGTAAAATTATGTACTTATTCTCAGATATCCAAATTAATCAAAGGTCTTATTATCTTATCAAACCGGATTGATGGTATATAGATAAATATCAACGTGGTTATAATGACGATTCATTCAATTAATTGAAATATATCAGTAGGCGCAATCATTGAAACGGCATTATCCCTATTCACTTCCTCCCAAGATCCCTCTTAATCTTACAAATCAACCTATAGTTCCTCATATAGAGCTTTCGATTGGTGCGCCGTTGCTCCAATATGCGAGCTCTGTTCTGGTTGTAGTAGGAGCGTTCGTATGTCGATTTGTAGGTCTGTTCTGTGTCTTCGGAGGTCGATTTTGTGGGCATACTTGTATAGAATAAAAGGGAGCATGATTTTTGAATGGGTGAAGTTTGGGTGAAGTTATGTTTTTTAGGTGCAATATAGCAAATAAAAAACCCTTTGCAAGTATTTATCTTGTAAAGGGTTTATGCTAAGAGCCAATTGCCGGACTTGAACCGGCGGCCTGCTCATTACGAATGAGCTGCTCTACCAGCTGAGCTAAATTGGCGTTCACGGTCGCAAAATTACACAATTTTCAAAATTTCACCAAGAAAATGGCGAATTATCTGCGTTTCTTTTCTTTTTTTCGATGCATAAACTGCAATCCTGTCCATTGTGCATTGATGGCACAGATCTTATTATCGACGAGGCCGGCTTCGAGTCCGAGCGGCTGCACGGCTTCGAATTTCACATCGGTCGGGATATTGGCAGAAAGCTTGTACCATGCCACCCATACACGTCCTTTTTCAGGAATTCGTGAAGCGATCGGTGGGAAGAGTTCGTAGAGTTCGGCAAGCGTCTTCACAAAAATCACCGCTACATCATAGCGGTCATTCTCATCAAAGACCATGACAGAATCTTCCGGCATACCGGTGAGCTCACCTTCAAAATTCTCGGGTGCATTGACAAGCAGAAGAGTTGACCCGACCTTGACACCGAGTTTTTCCCAAAGCGGAACATGAAAATAATCGCGCATAAGCTGTATAAAAGTAAATAAATCAATTAGTAATGGAAGACAACAAAAGGAAGAATGTCCTGCGACGTCCGCGACTCGATGCGGAGGTAATAGACTCCGGAGGCAAGCTCCGAGGTGCGTATCTGGGTTTTCGCATCCTGCAGGTCGATGCGCATCATCTCCTCACCAAGGGGTGAATAGATGATGCCGAGAGCGGGAAACTCCATCTCGGTCCGCGCGCTGAGCGTGAGCATATCCTGCGCAGGATTGGGCGCCGCTGACCAGGACGCACTCCAAGTGCCGGCAGATTCTTCGACCGAATTGACACCCGCACATTGAAGCAGCGCTTGGGTCAGATCGTCTTTCGTCATTGCTGCAGCATAGCACACTTCACATGTTTTTGTCGTGCCGGGGGCGAACGCACCCGGGAATTTCATACCGGCAGCAAGACCAATATCGCCTTTAATCGTCGGTTGTAAACTTGTACCGTTCGACAAAAGACTGATTTTCTTCTCGGCAATGAGTCCATTCGGCATAAAGTCACCGACAATGATACCTGCCATTTGCGGAACGCCGCCCGGACTGACCGAAAGGGTAAGACAGCCAACCATAGGGTAGGACGAGGTGCGTCCGCCGCCGAGATCGGTCGTGCCGTCTCTGCCAAGGATCTCGGCAGCACCGGTTAGACCGGAAGGCACCGCTTCAGGAAACGGACGGGCATAATTGAAATTCCCATACGCACCGATATCAAAATCCAAATACTGTCCTACTGCAAGGTCGGTAATCGGAGACGATGTGACATTGGTAATATCCACTTTCATTTTAAATGCGGCAACATTCGGCACCATAGCGATACTGCGCTTAATACGCACACCGATGCGTGACGATTCATCGACTAACGAATCGGACATGATGCACACGGAAGGTTCGGGCGCGGTGAACTGTTTCACCGTCATAAAATCACTTTCATTGACACTGCCGGAGAGGATATGATTGCTGCCGTCGATGACCAAAAAACTATGATCAGGTGTGCCGCTGGAATTTGTAAAGAGTAAATTACCGAATTCTCCGTACGAAAGACCGGTACCGCGCCAGGTGAGGCCGTCTCCGGCGAAACCGAACTGTCCCTGATCGCCAAGCGAGACGCTCATCATTGCATTCGAGAAGGTGGCGATGTCCGAGGTCGGATAGAAAGGAAGCAGGAAATAATCCTCATAATTGGTACCCTTGAGTGAAATGCGTAAAAAGGTACGTTCGGAATTCTCTGCAGGAATTATAAACCGGAAAGGAGCAATTGTAGTCGTTGCACCGGCGTCGATAGCAGGCAATACAACGACGGAATCGATAAAACGAAAGGGGAAGAATTGGTCTTTGACAGACAGAGAACATGTCACAGGCCCCGATGAACCAAGGACATTCTCTGCTCGAATGGAAAGAGTGACGGTATCACCGGCAAAAAACTGACTCGTGGGGCGCCCGCCGACGCTCATTTCCCATGAAAGGGGGCGAAGGGAAGGCCGGGACATGGGTTGACTGCTGATAGCATTGAGCATATTGACACGACCGGCGATAATTCCTTTGACACCCGAATTTCTGCTTTCGATATTGTCGGCCGTCAGACGCACATGCTCGAGTGCCTGCCGGGCAGTCAGTTGCGGGAAATGATGACGGACAATTGCGACGACGCCGGAGACAATTGGTGCTGAGGCAGATGAGCCGCCGAAGCTTTGGGTATAGCCGGTGGATTGATTTGTCGGTGCAATTGATGCATTGCCCGGAGCCATGATCTGTGAATGGCTGCCGACAGCCGAGCCAAACGTGGCTTCGTCGGTAATATCTGTTTCGCCCACGCCGAGTACACCCGGATAGGCGGCCGGATACCATGGAACAGCGCCGGTACCATTACCGGCAGCAATGACAAGAGCTACATCTCTGCTTTGTACATAGCGAACGATGGATTCGTTGATTTTGGAGTAGGAATTCGGTGAACCCCAACTGCAATTGACGACTTTGAAGCCGCGCACGGCAGCATAAATGAGGCCTTCGTAGCCGGCATACACACTTCCGCTATTGACATATCCTGCTTTAATCGGGAAAATCCTGCATAAATATCCGACACCGGCAATGCCGAGTCCGTTATTGGCTTTGGCACCGGCAATCCCTGCTACACTTGTGCCGTGAGAGTCATCACAAAACGTATTACCGGGCTTGGTCGCATCCTCCACTGCCGTAATATTCACCCCACGGTAATCATCAATGTAGCCGTTATGGTCATCATCAATACCATTATTAGGGATTTCACCATAATTAATCGCAATGGATAAAGTCAGGTCTTCGTGATCCTGAAACACACCATTATCACATATTCCGATGATAATCGAAGAATCGCCCTTGGAGATATCCCATGCATCAAACGCATGAATGACGGTCAACAAATCCTGCTGACTCGCGAGCGCATCATTCGGCTTGTGCGCAGGTTGCTCAATATAGGAGGGCTCGGCGAGTTCTACAGCCGAACACGAATTCATTAAAAACGCGCAATACTTCTTCGGTGACTGCACCGCCGTAAACTGTACGACAAAGGTGCGTAGGACAGGTGATTCAGCAGCAATAATCTCCTGCAATTGTGCAGGAGACGACGCCAGTCGCTGGCTTGAACGATTGCCGAATGTCACACTCTGCATCGGCTGCAGCATCTGACGGATTGGCACTGCTCCAAATGGCGCAAGCGTTCGGCGGACGTCCTCAAGCGTTGAAAAGGATGACATACGAACCTGAATTGTATTCGGCAACATCGACGGTGTGGTCATCGATTGTGGCTGGCGAGCGACGGCGGAGGCGGCTATAAGCAGAAAAAACAGGATAAATGTTTTCATGGGAATGGATAAAAAATACCAACAATCATGTGTTGATGAGGATAATTGTTTCGATTGAAATTAATGTCGTGCAGCACCGCCATCGACATTCAGCGTTTGCCCGGTAATAATTCCCGAAGCAGGCAGCGCCAGAAACGCAACTACGTTGGCGATATCTTCGGGTTCGTCGGCACGATGCACGGCCTGCATCGGCAGGATATGTTGGAGAATAGTGCTCGACTGACTCGCGCCGGCCGGCCGCTGCGTAGCCGTAAGCCCTACGGTAACGGCGTTGATAGTGATACCATAGCGACCAATCTCGGATGAAAGAGAACGTGTGAAGCCAATGACACCCATCTTGGCAGCAGCATAATGTGCCAAATACGGAGTACCGAGCCAGACAGTATTCGACGAAAGGGTAATGATACGTCCAAATCCGGCCTCTTTCATCACCGGGAGGACTTGCTGTACCACCAGAAAAAGACTATTAAGATTGACATCGAGCATGCGTTTCCATTGCTCGAATGAGATGAGTTCAAACGGCTCTTCATCGTACATACCCACATTATGGACGAGAATATCGATGCGTCCGAACTTTTCAAGAGCAGTCGCGACGAGCATACGCACGTCGGCGGGATTCGTACAGTCAACCGTCACGGCAAATGCTTCGCCGCCTGCCTTACGAACGAGTTCGACCGTTTCCGAAGCATCCGCTATATCGGCAATAATAATTTTTGCGCCTTCTTCTGCGAGACGCTCACAAAACGCACGACCGTTTCCGACGGCCGCACCGGTGACAATGGCGACCCTGTCCTGCAAACCCCGTTCAAATTCATGGATTTTCATGTGTATAGTTTTCTCGTATCATGGTTATAACGCTAATTCTCCACGAAATTACTAACTCTCGGGCAAAGAAATAGCATACCGCTTGAGTTTGGAGGGCTCAGGGTGCAAAATTATACCGGCCCGATTACGATGAAACGGCTGCACTCGTCAGCAAGCCGAGAAAGCGGCGCATCAGCTATGACCGGCTGCGTACGTTGCGGATGCAGGCGGGTAGTACAGGGTGGGCAGCAGAAGGTGAAGCGGGGAATTATGGGGGAAGAACCGGTATTACGGCAAGAACACCTATTTTTGCAGCGTCAACTATCCACGAAACTTTCCGTTGTATCTATGTTCCGTTTCATAATTGTCATTTGTGTTTTCTGCTGCGTGCAGTCTGCCAGTGCCGGCATTCCGCGGAACAATTATGCAGTGCTCGAAACGATGGTACGGGAATGCGCTCAGATATCGGGAGCATTTTTGAAGGGACAGGGTATTGACACCTGCGGGATTCATTTTTCGGAACATCCCGCAGTAGCACTGCTCAGGAATGCTTTTGTGGCGTTGCCGCATATTTATTTTCTAACGAATGACAGCAAACGGCGAGAACTCGAGATAGAAATCGCCGATTGTGCGGTTCGGTATTTTCGCTACAGCGACGCACCGGACTCGGTGATTCGGGAAGTGCAGGTGCAAATGCGGGGGGTACTTCATCGCCCCGGAGCAGTGATGCAGTCCTTGCCGGAATTCCAGCGGATCAGTCGCGATACCGTATCGCGGGCGGATATACCACTGCTGGAGAATCCCGGCTACAGCTATACGAAAAGTATCGTGCCGGAGCCGGAGAAAGGGTTTTTAAGCGAAATCGCCGAACCGGTGGTACTCATCGCGGTAGCGGCGATTTCGGTGTTGCTTCTCTTTTCGATACGTTCCCAATAAGTCCTACTTCATCGCTAAATATTCACGCCATATCAGGAAGAGTTCCCACGTCGCCTGCACATCCCGCAGGCAGTATTCGGCGATCGTCCGGCCCTCGCCGCGGGCGAATAACTCAGCGACTTTTGAGCCATCGACGCCGGCGGATTTCGGAGATTCGATACCGAATGCCTTGGTAAAAAAGTCGAAATTATAGCGGCGTGTCGCTCCGGACTGAGAAGCATTAAAAAAACAGAGCTCATCGATGAGGTCGGTGTGTTTCGGGTAGTTGAACCGTGTACCTTCCATGAGATTACGCGAGGGCTTGACACGGTGAAGCGCAGAACGCATCATCATAAACGGTGCATCGAAATTACGACCGTTAAAACTAATCAAATGAAGTGAAGGATTTTGCCGGAGGAGTTTCCAGAAGTTGGAAAGAAGTGTTTTCTCGTTCGACCGGACCAGCCGTGCTCCATTCGGGAGGTCTTCGGACGTATAGGCATCATCATCAAGCGAAGAATCCTGGAGATACGCGGTTCGTTTTTTTTCCTCAAATACTCCCTCGGCATTCCGTTCATAGAGTATAATACCGAGACACACAATCTGTGCCGTGAGAGGAGATAGGGCCATTTCGGCTTTTTTCTTGTCTTGTTCTTCGGTGGTGGTGGCACCCCGGAGGAGATACTCATGCTGGGCTTCGTCAAAGGACGTCCAATCGAGCGGCGCGGTCTCTATATCAAAGACGCAATAGGATTCGTGCATAAAAGCTCCGATAGATAGTGGAAAAGAAGAGAATGTACTGTTCGCCGCAATCTACCAAAATTCCGCGATATTCCCACGTAAAAAGGGTGAAATTGAATGAAATGGGGCCAAAAACCGTAGGCGGAACAATCTAAACGTTTCCCAAAACCGTATAAAGTGGTAAATTTGCTTATTATGAAACAAAACCTATCGAACAATCGGCCTACCGGCCATGCAGTTGTCACCATGCTCGGCATGCTGACGATTATCCTTCTCTGCAGCTGTGGCAGTGGAGAATCTATCAATTACCGCGACCCCGAATCAATCTTTAAAGCGGGGATTGCCGCTTTGAACGACAACGATTATTTCGAAGCGCAGAAGATGTTTGACATTATCCGTCTCCAATACGGCACGACGCAGTATGCCGATGATGCGCAATTCTACCTTGCGGAGATGAACTTCAAAAAGAAAGATTTTGTGATTGCGGCATTTAATTATAGTATGGTCTTGAGGAATTACCCGTCGAGTGACTATGCCAAGAGAGCATTATACAACTCTGCATTGTGTTATAATGAGTTGTCACCGCCGCCGGACAGAGACCAGGAATACACGAGAAAGGCGATACAGGCCTTTTCGGAATTTCAAACTGTCTATCCCAATGATTCATTATCAATAGAATCATCCAAAAACATCATCCTGCTGCGCAATAAGCTTGGAGAGCGGGAATACAACACGGCTCTTATCTACCGCAAGCTCTTTAGTTGGAAAGCTGCGATTGTTTATTATGATACCGTCATCGAAGAATTCACGGATACAGAGTATTACGAGCCCGCATACCTCGGGAAAATTGAAGTATTAAAAGAATTGCGCCGTTATGATGATGCACGTGCGACTATCGAGCAATACCGTCAAAAATTCCCGAAGGGAAAATTACTTGGCGAGATAAGTTCACTCGAGTCAGGATTACCGTCGAAATAGTATGCGAACAGCGCTCGGTGGCAGAGACCGGATAGACGTTTCACTATTCCACCGACCACCATGGTACAAGATCGCAGTATCCATCTGTTGACGGATTTTGGATTGAAGAAGACATTCGGTGCAGAGCAGGAAAAAGACCGCTGTATTGATTATATGAATCAGATAGTTCCGGAAAAGCATCATAGAGTGGATGTACGCTATGCAGTGACCGACGATAGAGGAGCAGGCGAGCAAGACAGGAAAGCAGTAGTGAATGTGTCGTGCACGAGCCAACGTGGAGAGGCTTTTCTTGGAGAACTGCAGCAAGCCATGCAGCATTATTTCAAAGACAGAAGTGTGTATCCTTCAACGTTCCCGGTTCAGGAGCAGACACTCAAGGGAGAAGGGATAACCCCGGCTTGCAGCAGTCTATAGAATTACGATTCCAGACGCGTCGTGATAACGGACAAAACAGCCGAAAAAAGCTGCAAATGATTACCGGCAGGTAACACAGCAATCTCATTATTATTTACGTCGAGATAGTATGCTTCAAATAGAATCGCTTTCATCGCTTGAAGGAAGATCAGTTCTTCATGACGTGTTCCGGGAATTTCGCTATACCAAGAGGATGAATACGATATCGACACTGGCATTGTGCTGGAGGATATGTACCAAGGAGCGCGAACTCTACCGTTTTGCCGATGCAGAGGTAACGGTGCTACATCCCCTCGGGATATTCTCCGGGACGGGTCTGTGGATGGAAGAAATCGTCAATCGGTTTTATTTTTCTACGATTAATTCCTTCGTCTATTTCGGCGCTGCTATCCTGCTTGTATCGGTGGGCTTTCGAAGGATTTATGATGACCTCCCGGATTCGATTGTCATCGGCAGTGTGATTTTTGAAGCATTGATGCTCATGTTTATGTTCGTTGTGATGTTCTTCTCTCCCACCGAAGAAGAAGCGGAGCGTTCATCCGAGAATTCCACCGTCGAAGAACTCGTACGCGAGGTAGGAGAAATCGCCCGCGACTATGCGGCAATTTCGGTTCGGCTTGAAAATATCGGCGATTCACTGGAGAATTTCTCCTCACGACAGGAAGCACTCATAACGACGTCTCGGGAGGCGGTGCAGGTGGCGACGATGGCGGTGGCGCCGAATCCCGAACTTATGCATTCGATGCGGGAAACGACGACCGCGCTTCAGGAATTTGCGGTGGCTGTCCGCGCACTGACCCAATCGGCTGATGCATTAAAACGAGAAGAGATCGAACTTGCCGTTCGACGTGAAGTAGAGAAAGTACTTACCCAAAATGTCACCAATCGTGCTCAATGAAACGCACTCCTACCAAACGCAGACGGATGATAGAAATATATTTCGTGCTCTATATTGCTGCACTGGTGATGCTGCTGCCGAGTAAGAAGGACGAACGCCTTCCGGAGGTCAATGCGGAGCTGCTGGCTGCAATTTTCCGTCAATCGTTCACCTTGGTTCCGGAAAAAACGGTGCTTAATTGCCGTTTACTTGCCGATTCAGCCGGATATACCGTTCTTTCCATCGATTCTACCAATCAAATACTCTGCACGGGCAATGTAAAAGATGTACAGTATGAGTGTGTGATTATCGATCAATCTCTCAAGCAGTCACTAACCTTAGTATCATCTCAACCATCGCAGAATCAATTATTTACAATAACGAATGTAGCAGGGAAGCCGGCCGTGGAATTCAAATGGTCACCACCGGTGCATGAGCGGATGAATCGCAGCTTCCTCGTAAAAGTCCGTGCCAATGCAGCGCCGAATCCTGTCAATGGTAATGACAGTCTTGAGCGCCTTATAAATGCAGCAGGTGCACGACTAACGGCGGAAACACAATTCAGCGTGAATATTCTCTTTGCCAATGAGGGAGCGTATCCGTCACCTTCGGGACAAATTACCCAACTGATCGGTTTTCAACCTGATACCTCCCGGAGTGCACAGCTGACGCCCGCCGGTAGTCCGCCACCGATTACGAACCGGCAACTTGGTGATTTCTACCTGCAGCCACAAAACACGCTCGTCAAATCCATTGCATATCAGCAGTGGACGAATAAAATATTTATGGCAGGAATTGCGAGTTCGGAATTTGCCAAAGCCCCGAATATCAAAATTGAACGTTCGCAAAATGACGCCGGCGGCACGGCGACGATCACAGAAATTCGCGGCAACGAGATAATTCTTGGCGGCATGTCTCCCTCATCGGGTACGATGCGGGTGCAGCTGACGGCATTGCGCGCAGCAGACGGGAAGGAGATGAACGTGAGCTTCTCGATACAGCCACAACCGCTGCAATCGCCGGTTATAGAACAAAAAATGTATCCCGGGCAGACCTATACCATTATACCAAATTTACCGATTCTTACCGATGGCGGTGATGTGAAAGCCGTCTTGCGTGAAGGCAATCGCGAACGGGTAGTTTCTCCGCAGGGAGCGCCATTTTCTTTTACGCCTGATATCGCCGACACACAGAAAATCCTCACGTTTGAACGTTTTATCGGCGGTAAGCAAGTGGGGCAGTCATTATCGGTGCGCGTCGAATCGTTTCCGCCACCGGAAATACTTGAGCCAATGTACAGAAACGGACTCATTTATGTACAAACTCGGACCTATGGCGTCTATAATGGTAAAATGAATGAATCACGTCTTGAAATACTGGAAGGAAATGCCGGCACACCGGTCGATCAGCGCGGTGATTTGCAGCGTGATGCGAAGTCGATGGTGGTCATTCAGACTTTTAGAATACGACCGCTCGACACGAACAAGCCGTTCGTCTTTAAAGTCAGGGCAATAGACACGAGAGGTAAGTCATCGGCAGGCAGAACCGTAAAAGGAGAGTAAATTTAGCGATAGACACAACAAAGCCCATCAATGCATCGATTGATGGGCTTTTGTTATATAAAATGACTACTCTTAGCGGATACCAATCGTATGAGAATATGTGATCCCATGTGCTTGCAGTCGGAGAACGTACACGCCACGAGTGAGATGAGAGGTAGGCACTTCGACGACGGAGGTTCCGTTGGAAGCTACCGCGCCGGCTGTTGTGACGATATTTCCGAGAATATCGTAGAGTTCGACCACTACCGGAGAATTATCGGGGGCATGAATGTAGGTCACACGCAGCAGATTTCCATCGTTTGTCACTGTCCAATCTTCATTCTTCCAGGCATGTTCTTCTTCCGGGACGGAGGAAGCTTGTGCTGTAAACGTAACCGTATCATGTGTCACATTGCCGGCACGGTCGATGATGACGATGTGAGCGAGCGCATTTTTCAGAGTATCGACGACGGAGAGCTTGTAGATGAATTCTGTTACTTTCGGTACCGGAATGATACTCGGAGCGCTAACATACCCCAAGGTAAAATTTCTACTTGTTGAGTCAATCATGGTAATGTCAAATATACCTTGATCGACCTGACGTTTGTCGGCAGAAGTGGAAAGTTCGGTCGCTTTATACCTGCGTTCGGAACCTGTATTGCTGATAACAACCACGCCGGGTGGGACGGTGTCTGGTTCGGTCTGCACAATTTCCTGCAATCCTGCAGGCCATGAATAGCCCATAGTATTTCCAAAGCCATATACAGTAGCGCAGAAGGGCGACATCGATGTAATGGTATGAACTCCCGGAGAGAGAGTATGATATCCCCAGTAAAGGTTCGTCGTGGGTATTCGATTGGTAAGAAGCTGAGGGCTCGATGTATAGACCGGCACACCATCTATGGCAAATGTTTTCAGTAGGGCAGACGTTGTATCGACGGGATCTCCCTGTACGATAAACTTCACCCAATGGTTATTCGCCTGAGGAGAAAACGGGGACGTGAAAACGGATGTATGTATATACTGTTCAACGGGTGTCACCGCCGCCATCGACGGGTCAAACCGTTGATCGTTATCCCACTTCGACGAGTAGGAGTATTGCATAACGAAGATCGGCTTATCGGCTTCCCATATTGTCAATCCGCGAAAACCTTCAATAGTACCGCTGCCGGCCCATTCATTATAATCTTCATAAAACTCACTGGCGTTGAGCTTACCATTTCGTTGTCCCAATAATTGACCATTCACCGGATCATAATACTTCATACTCCAGGAAGTAGAATTTTCACTTCCGATGATGCGGAAATAATCACCTTTGCTTTGGCGTTTGAACTCGAGTCCATAGTATTTCTTGCCCCACTGGGAGATAGGCGGCATCATTTCGCACAAAAAGTCACTGCTTTGGGTATTTTGCGGTATGGCAGTACGTTCATGATACGAGATCAAAGCCACCGGCTTGTCGGCACGAATGACTGTTCCGGTAAGATCAAATGTTCCTATCGTACTACCATTACCCGACACGGTATAAATTTGTCCTTTTGAGAGATTGACCATTAGAGAACTTCCGATTTTACTATTTTTTTTGGTCATGGAAAAGAGCTTACCTCTGCCTTTAAGGTTAATAGTAATGGCGGTGTTATCTTCGGTAGCGATGACGATAAAGCCGCTGCTCCAATTCTTATCGGACTTATAGTCATAATAGCCGCAGTGTATATATTCATTTCCGAGAGCATTGGTTGGAATGGCAAGATAGCCATCGGACGAGCCGGCTTTGGAACTTCTCACATAGACGGTAATCGGGTTATCGGCGACGATATGAATTCCCCGATTATCGGGCATTTCGGTTTCTACTGCTTCCCAATCCCAGGCAGCGGTATTATCTTTTGTTGAGAAGACGCCAACCTGATTAGCAAGAATTTTTTTGGTGGCGGTAAATCCCATACCCGGTACTTCAAGTGTCACCATTGAATTATAGCGGGAAATGACATAAAATTCTAATTCATTGACTTCTGATTGTTTAGAATCATTAAGCGGGACGGCCAGCCAGTAATCTTTGCCGGTATTAGGATCGGAGAGTACTGATACGGCATTGCCGAGCTTCTGAGATACATCCGGTGGAATACCGCCGGGTAATTCTCTTGATAATGTTGGTAATGACTGTATGAAACAAAGGAAAGCAATCCAGGCGAACGAAAAGAGTGTTTTCATAACTATTGTCTTTGATAATATACGTAATGTAATTCCTTAGGGTAAGAGAAGAACAGAAGTAAGCGTCCGTCCCTGCACCGACAAGCGGGCAAGGTACACACCGGAGCTCAGATTATCGGCAATCAGCAGTCCACTTCTCGCTGTCGAGCCGGACTGTACGCATATCGTGCGTCCGAGTCGGTCGTATAGTGTCAGTACTGCGGCCGGTGCATCACTGCAGCTACATTGAGCGATGATAGAGTTGCCGGTTGAAGTAATTTCCCAGTCACGTGAAAGCACCTCATCTTCGACGGAAACAGGTGTGCCCTTGCCTATCCAGGTCGATAGCGTATTACAGTTTTGCGAAGCACTGTTTGTGCTGAATTGGACTATCACCGTGTCGGCTCCGGGCTGAATGGGAGCAAAACCGATGGAAGAGAAGAAGACATCACCGCCGGGTGGAACGACAAAAGGGAAGGCGAGGTTTTGAATCTGAACGAAGAACGGTGGCTTGACGCCGTTAATGCCGGTAACAGTCAGCGTGTCGGTGCCTTTGTTGCGTATCAGGAGTCCGAGCCCTGTAGATTCACGATAGATTGTATCGCCGATAGCTGTTGCCGGAGCGATCCATTTGGCTTCAACATCAGCACAGGGCTGTACGCCGCGCGTTTTGAGCGGGAAGCTAAAGGTTGCTGCGTCGGTACTTATAAGTAGAGAATCGATTTCAAGCTGCGTATCGTCGTCTGATATACCTTCTTTGCCGGGCTTGCAGGAAATCGTCACCGTATGCTTGCCATTGGCAGGGATAGAAAACTGCTTCGGAACATTACCGGACACTATAGTATATGCTTGATTACGTACAAGTTTTACATCAGTGATCAGCGTTGGCTTTGCGTTCGGATTCTCGATAGTATAGGTCTTTGTTTTTGTACTTCCAACGCGTACTTTTCCAAAATTCATTACCGGTGACTCCGCCGTAATGATAGTAGGAGTATAGCCAATGGTATCGATGACATAATTTCCTGCGCGATCGAGCACGGCGAAGGCAGCATACGCGGGCTTCGTTTTGTCTATGACAGTTATATCAAATTTAAATTCCGTCACACGGGGCAACGGTATGATTTGAGGGCTGGTGAGATAGGTGAGTTTGTAATTATAGCTGAGGGAATCGATAAGAACAACGTCAAAGATGCCCTGATCATATTGATTCGTATCGTTTACGGCTCCAAAACGTTCTAATTCTATGGCCGTGACATGCAGATCGGCGTTACTACGTTCGTACTGTAATTTCGGCTTGCTTGTATCTCTTGTGTCGAGGGCACGGGTAGCTGTACCAGCCGGCCAAGAATATCCGTTAAATGGACCAAAGCCATAGACATATCCGCCAAATTTCGTCGCACTGCTAACGACATGTGCTCCCGGCGACATTGCCTTAAATCCCCAATATAAGTTCGTCGTCGGAATACGATTTTCCAGGAGCTGAGGATAGGATTTATAGACGCTGTCTCCGTCAATGACAAGTGACTTGAGTTTAGCACTTGTCGAGTCATTCGGATCGCCTTCGACGATGTAATTAAACCAGTTATTCACAAAAGCCACATTAGCAGGCGTCTGAAATACTGACGAGGACTGATATTGTTCGTACGGAGTAGATAGGACCATATCCGGGTCGAAATTATCACCTCGGTCCCAATTAGCCGAATATTGATAATGCATGACCATCGTTGGCTTGTCAGAATCCCAAATCGACACGCCGCGAATTCCTTCAATCGCGCCACGACCGGCCCATTCATTAAAGTCTTCGTAAAATTCACCTTTGTTGAGCTTACCTTGTCGTTGACCTAGAAGGGTGTCTTTGGTTTTGGAATAATACTTCATGCTCCAGGTGGTGTTGTTTTCCGCAGCGACGATTCTAAAAAAATCACCTTTATTATCACGAAGAAACTCAAGGTTCACATGCTTTGTGCCCCAGGCAGAGGTCGGTCGCAGCATTTCTACCATGTGATCACGACCATTTTGTGAGTTTTGCGGTAAGAGAGTTCGTTCATGGTAGGATATGACGCCAATCGGTTTATCGGCAGAAATTATTGTTCCGGTAAGATCAAATGTACCAATCGTCGTAGCATCACCAACCACATTATATACTTGACCTTTATCTAAATTAAACTGGAGTGCCTCGCCGATTTTACTGCCACTCCTGGTTTTGGCGAATGATTTTCCTCTCCCTTTGAGATTAACGGTAACACTCGTTTTATCATGAGCTGCTACCACGAGAAATCCTGCACCCAAGGGAGCATATTCATTAAAATCATAATACGCACAATGTATATACTCGGTACCCCAGGAGTTAATTGGTAATGCCAAATAACCGTCAGATGTTACTTCTTTTCCATTAAATACATAGACAGAAACAGGTTCGGTAGCCGTCACATGTACCCCACGATTGTCCGGTGTCTGACTCGAGACTACTTCCCAGTCAAAGCTCGCGCTGCCGTCTTTGGAGGAAAACACAGCCACATCATTGGCTTTGATTTTCTTTGAGATAACAAATCCTGTTCCCGGTACTTCTACTGTTACGGTCGTAGCATAAAGTGACGTCACATAGATTTCCAGAGCAAGAGTAGGGTGGGTCTTGACGGTGTTTAGGGGGATAGCGAACCAGAAATCTTTACTGGTGGAATTATTACTCAGCACAAAATCAGCATTCTTAATGCGATTGCGGAGCAAATCCTGACTTTGCTGTGCAGTAGCATGACCGGGGAGTAGGAGTGTCGAAGCACAGAGCAGTGCTGCGAGAAAAAGGAGAGATTTCATAGAACGATGTAAAAAATGGATAGAATTATCAATTATCAATTGTTAAATAATGAGTTACGGAATGAAGACAATAGTGTGTACACTATGGCTGCCGGCTGTAAGAACTGCCGAGTAGATCCCGACACTGAGGTGTTCGGTTGACAGAGAAATCTCATTCTGCGACATCATTGACTGTGATTGAGCGACGACTTGTCCGATTGTGTTGTAGAGAAGGAGAGAAGCATGTGCAGGAAAACCTGTCGATACGCCGGAACGAGCTGTGATTGCATGGCCGGTGACAGAGAGTTCCCAATTGTCCGACATGGCATGTTCGTCGACGGACACGGGAACGCCTCTTCCGATCCAATACGATATTTCATTGCAAGTCGCTCCATTCCCGTCTGTGACGAATTGAACTTTGACGGTATCTATGGCAGTATTCTTAGGGACAAAGCTAACGGAGGTAAAGAGAACTTCTTTCCCCGGAGGTACTTTAAATGGAAAAGCGGGCTTGGGATTCGATACAAAAAACGGTGGTCGTACTCCGCTAATACTGCTTACGGTCATTGTGTCCGTACCGCTGTTTCGAATGGATAACCCATTACCAAATTGTTCTTTACGGGCAGTGTCACCAATCACGGTAACGGGAGCTCGCCATAATAATTCAACATCTGCGCAGGGCACAACGCCACGACCTTTAACCGGAAAGCTGAATGTGGCACAAGTAGTGGTTACAAGAATAGAGTCGATATCAAGTTGTCCATCATCATCTGCACGTAAGCCTTCGCGAATTGGTGTGTATTCAAGAGTAATGGTATGGCTGCCGGACGGCGCTATTTCTATTTCAGGGAAATTCGTTCCATCGGTGATTCGATACTCTTTTTTTCGCAGCAAGGAAATACTTTTGATGACAAGTTTTTGCGTGGTTGATGGGTTGAGAATCGATACTTGTTTCTGTCGGACAGCTCCTACTCGCGTGTCCAACAATCGAATCAACGATTCTGACATACCGGGGCGTTCGACAATATACCGTACGGTATCCATTACATAATTCCCGGCTCTGTCCATCACCTGAACCACTGCCAATGCATCTTTTGTCTTGTCTTTGACGAGGATGTTAAATTCGAACTCCGTTACTTTCGGGAGCGGCACAATCGATGGGCTTGTAACTAATTGTAATTGATAATTATAACTTAGTGAATCAATTAAGGCAATATCATAAATACCTTGATCTATCTGAACAGTATCCGGTGGAACGCCGAATTTCCGTATTTCAGTTGCTTTATAATTGTAGTCTCCGCATTTGTATGTATATGTTAATACTGGAGGAAGTGTATCGAGTTGATCTAATGACCGTGTACCCGATCCGGCAGGCCAGGAGTAACCCATAAATGAACCAAACCCATAAACATAGCCGCCGAATTTATTGGCGCATGTCACAATATGTGGACCGGGTGACATGAATTTATATCCCCAATAATAATTCGTACCGGTTACACGGTTGAGAAAGAGTTGTGGGTATGTTTTATAGACGCTGTCTCCGTCAATGACAAGTGTTTTAAGCTTGACATTATTGGTATCGGTAGAGTCTCCTTCGACGATATAATTATACCAGTTATCGACAAAAGTCGGATTCGAAGGAGCTTGAAAGAGGGTTGAATTCATAAACTGTTCAACCGGTGTAACGAGCACCATATCCGGGTCAAATTTATCTCCTCTATCCCAGTTTGCCGAATATTGATATTGCATTACCATTGTTGGCTTGTCTGATTCCCAGACCGACACACCGCGGATTCCGGCAATAGCACTTTTACCTTCCCACGTATTATAATCTTCAAAAAACTCACCACGGTTGAGGATGCCACTGCGTTGACCGAGAAGCGTACCTGCTATCTTATCATAATACTTGAGCGACCATTTGGTATTATCTCGGCATGCGACAATTCTAAAAAAATCACCTTTGTTATCTCGTATAAACTCAAGAGTAATATGTTTTTTACCCCATGCTGAGGTGGGACGTAACATTTCTACTAAGTGATCTCGACCATTTTGGCTGTTTTGCGGGAGAAGTGTTCGCTCATGATACGAGATCACACCAACCGGCTTATCGGCTTGAATAATGGAGCCGGTAAGGTCAAAGGTAGAAATGGTTGTTGCATCGCCGACTACATTATACACTTGACCTTGATTGAGCATCACTTCGAACGTATCTCCAATGCTACTGCCACTTCTGGTTTTTGCAAATCCCTTGCCTTTACCTTTTAGTCGGATTGTTACTTTAGTGCTGTCGTGGGCTGCAATTACCACAAATCCTGCGCCAAGAGGTCGATATTCGTTGAAATCATAATATGCACAATGAACATACTCCGTGCCCCACGAGTTAACCGGCATAGCCATATAGCCGTCCGAAGTAACTTCTTTACCATTAAAAACATAGACAGAAAGTGGTTTGTCGCCGAAGATATGAATACCTTTGTTATCCGGCACTTGACTTGATTCAATTTCCCAGTCGAAATTAGCAGTTCCAGTTTTCGTTGAGAAAACTGCTACTTCCAATGCTTTGATTTTTTTTGTCATTATGAATCCAGATCCCGGTACTTCAATGGTAACGTATGAGTTATACTGAGAAGTGACATAGAATTCCAGGTTAAGAGTAGGTTGAGCTTTGCTTTCATTAAGCGGTACAGCAAGCCAGAATTCCTTGCTTTGATTTGAATTGGTTAACTGAAGAGTGGAACTCTTGAGTTGATTGAGGATATCAGCTTGTAATTGCTGGGCGTTGGCTGGAATTAGGACATAGAAAAACGCACCAAGCAGCATGGCGATAGAGGAGAGTATTTTCATGGAAAAAACCGTAAAAATTTGCAAATATGTAGTAATCAATAAAGTGGAGTACATTCAACAGAAAAGGTACAGGGCAAAGTTATCGAATAAAATAGTCACAACCAACAAGTATTTCATCAAGTTGGTCACTCTGCCCGATTGCTCGTTAAATTTTGCTATTTTTGTGACATCTCAACCTCGAATAATCTTTATAATTTCAAAGGAAAAACAATGCAACTCTATGTGGACTCAGCAAATATCAATGAAATACGTCATGCCGCCTCGCTTGGGGTGATTAGTGGCGTTACTACCAACCCCTCGCTCTTGGCAAAAGAAGACCCAACGGTCGATGTTAAGCAACGTATCCTTGAGATTTATCAGACAGTTGGCGGTCATCTTTCCGTCGAGGTAGTTTCGACCGATACCGCCGGAATGCTCAAAGAAGCCGAAGGAATCCTCTCGTGGTTCCCGGAGGCAACGATTAAAATCCCGATGATCGAAGCAGGCCTTGCTGCTGTAAAAGAACTCTCCCGTCAGAATATCCCCACCAATGTTACTCTCATTTTCAGCCCTACACAAGCGCTTGCCGCCAATAATGCCGGCGCGAGCTATGTGAGCGTGTTTTTAGGTCGCCTCGATGATCTCGCTCAAGACGGAGTGCAGGTAGTTGAAGAAGTATGCGAAATCTGGGACCGTCATGGACTTGAATCACAAATCATCGCTGCTTCTATCCGCCATCCGATGCATATCTTGCAATGCGCTAAAGCAGGAGCCGATATCGCAACCGTGCCGTATAAGGCTCTCATGCAATCGCTCAAGCATCCGCTGACCGACTCCGGACTCCAAAGCTTCCTCAAAGATTACGAAAAAATGCAGGCCGAGAAAGCGAAATTGAATGCAAACGGATAAGTTGATAATGACTATGATGCGATGCTGCATATTATTTGCGCTATTCTGCCTTACTGTGATCGGTACTTCTCAGGCCGTCGCCGAGACGACGCTCATTGGCACGAAAGCCAAGCAATTTACCCTCGTGGATCAATTCTCTAAAGAATATCCGTGGTCATTGTATCGCGGTAAAAATGTATTACTGTTTCTCGCCGACCGGAAGGGGAGTGAGCTAACACCCAAATGGACGACACCGCTTCGTGAAAAATTCGGTACGTCTATTGAATATATACCAATTGCCGACGTGAGCGCTGTTCCCTTTTTTCTTAAAAGCTTCATTCGGGGGAAAATTAAAGATAAGTATCAGTATCCTATACTCCTTGATTGGGAGGGCGATGTAGCTGAACATTACCTACTCAAGCCCGATGTGCCGACTATAGTGTTTATCGACAAGTCAGAAACAGTTCGGTACTATACCTATGGCAAGGGCACAGAGGCCGAGATTCAAAAAGCAATTCTGGAAATTGAATCCATCCTTAAGAAATAAATATTCTACGCTTAAAAATTCATTATTCATTATCCATCAATATCGTATGACCAAGAACAGACCACTTACCAAGCTCACAATCAAGAATGCGCAGTTCTATGCGTATCATGGGGTTAAGTCCGAAGAGCAAACCCTTGGCGGGAAATTTCAAGTCGATGCCGACCTCTATTATGATGACAAATCAGCCGTTCTCAGCGATAATGTTTCGGATGCTGTCAATTATGAAGAGGTGATGTTCTGCATCGATGAAATCTTCAACAGCGACCGATTCAATCTCGTCGAAACGCTTGCCTATGATATTCTTAATGCACTGCTTGAACGCTTCCCGTCGCTCCTCAAAGCGACGATCAGAGTGCGCAAGCTGAGCGTGCCGATACGTCATGTGGTAGATTATATTGAAGTTGAGCAGACCATGTCCCGCGAAAGTGCATAATGGCTTCCCACAATTCCCCTCACACGACATTCGTGCTCCTCTCACTCGGTGCAAATCTTGGTGACCGGCATGCAGCATTGCGTATGGCTGTGGAATTATTGCAGTCAAATCATATACTTACTGATATTATAATGTCTTCGGTGTATGAAACCGAGCCGGTCGGCTACAAAGAACAGCCCGCGTTTTTGAACTGTGCCGTTTCCGGCGTTACCATGCTCTCAGCTGCTGAATTCCATAGTGCTACCAAGCATATTGAACGTGAAATCGGAAGACTCCGCCGCGAAAAGTGGCATGAGCGGGAAATTGATATTGATATTCTTACCTTCGGTGCGGAAGTGCATGATACAGATGTGCTCCATATCCCGCATCCTCGGATGATGGAGCGTAAATTTGTGCTTGTTCCGACGGCTGAAATTGCGCCGGAGGTGAAGCATCCTATTATGCAGGCAACGATGAGCGAACTCCTGGCTGCATGTGTCGATACAGCCGAAGTGTTTCTTTATGAACAAGATAGATACGTATAATCACAACTTCAAGGAATAGTATGTACTCCAAATTGATACCTTTTCTCTGTGTCGTTCTGCTGCTGTCATGCGGTGGAAAGAAAGAACAAGCAATTCAGAATTCCGGTGCCGGCGGTACATCGTATGGCGGGGAGTATCGTACCAACGAGGCAGGTGAGCTCCGTTCGCTCGATCCGGTAGGAATTAATGATGCTACATCGCATCATATCGCCGAACAGATTTATGATAATCTTGTGACCTTTGACGAAAAGCTCCATGTCAAGCCGGAATTAGCAGAGACATGGGAGGTATCACCCGATGGCATCACCTACACATATCATCTCCGTAAGGGTGTGAAATTTCATGATAATCCGTGTTTTCCTAATGGTAAGGGACGTGAACTGACTGCCGAAGATGTGAAGTATTCATTTACCAGAGTCTGTGATATACGCACAAATACGCGTGGTTTTGGCTATCTTCAGGGAAAAGTGGTCGGTGCTACCGAGTATTTTGAGTCCACCCGTACAGCTCTGCAAACGCAATCCGAGCCGACAGTGAAAGATATCCCGGGGTTCATCGTGGCCGATAAATACACATTCCAGGTGAAGCTTACCCGTGCATTTGCACCTTTTGAAAATTATCCGGCGCTTGGCGTGATGATGATACATCCACATGAAGCAGTGGAGTATTACAAAAAGGACTTCTTTCAGCATCCTGTCGGTACAGGACCGTTCGTGTTTACCTCTTGGACACCGGACAGAGAATGCCTTATGTCGCGGAATCCGGGCTACTGGGAAAAAGACGAACACGGCAATCAGCTCCCGTTTTTGGATAAAATTAAATTCACCTTTGTCAAAGACTTAAAAGCGCAATTACTTGAATTCAAACAAGGTAATCTCGATGAAGCATATCGGATACCAAGTGAATTTTTCGCTGATGTTGTTGGTGAGAATAATACGCCCAAAGGTGATTACGCAAAGTATCAACTCCTGAGTCTGCCGTCAATGTCCACACAATTCTACGGAATGCTCTTTACAAGCAAAGAATTCTCCGATAAACGTGTTCGTCAGGCGTTTTCGTTGGCTGTCGATCGCGAACGTATTATTAAGTATGTGCTTAAAGGTCAGGCAGCCGGTCCTGGTTTTCATGGGATTATTCCTCCGTCAATGCCTGATTATGCATGCACTTCTATTGAAGGATACAAATTCGATTTAGATCGCGCCCGCAAGTTACTGGCTGAAGCCGGCTATCCGAATGGCAAGGGATTCCCAACGGTGACCTTCCAGCTTAATTCAGGCGGCGGACGTAACTTACAGGTAGCCGAAGCAGTTCAGTCGATGCTGACAGAAAACCTGGGCGTAAAAGTAGAACTCAAAGAAGTCGAATGGGCGAAACATTTAGACGAAGTCGATGCAGGACATTCGATGTTCTTCCGCCTTGGCTGGATCGCAGATTATCCTGATCCCGAAAACTTCCTCAACTTGTGCTATGGCAAGATCGTTCCTCCCGAAGGTACGGCAAGTCCAATTAATCAAGTACGATACGCCAATCCGGCATTCGATAAACTCTTCGACGAGGCAGTGGCGACCATTGACCGCACAAAACGCCTGGATCTCTATCGTCAGGCCGAGCAAATCGCAATGAGTGATGCGCCGCTGTTGATATTATTCTATGATGCCGACTATCGATTATTACAACCCAACATCGAAGGTTATCATAATAATCCGATGGACAGACGATATTACAAGCATATCTGGATTAACCCGGCAAAGCCGTCAGCGAAAAGGTAAGTATTCAAATAATCAGGAGGAGTACCTGTTTTTCATTAAAGCTTTAGCACAACAAAGAAAATGACAAAGATATATTCAATCTGTTTTGTTGTGCTAGGGATTGTAATTTTCTCGGGTTGTTATAAAAGATATAGGCTTGATAACTACGATATAGCATTTAATCCTTACAAATATGGTGATACATTACTGTTTAAGTCTAATGAAATTTATAAAGATACAATGATTGTTGTATCGATAGATAGGCATGTATTGAAAGATAGATATACCTTACTATTCGGAGATAGTTGGGAAATGCTGTGTGTAAACACCAAGCGACCAGATAATGAAGGAATGTGGGGTGATATTCTGGATCTTAGAGTTGAACGAAATGGAGCTAAGACAATCTGGATGCAATTTCACGTAGATGATGCTAATTGGTATGGATTTCAAAATGCCGATGAAGATTCAGTAGCAAGAATTCTTCGTTTACCCAAACAACTTTTCAAGAGAGGTTCAATCTCACTCAATGATGTCTGTGAAATTGTTTCTACCGATACAGAATATCGTGATCGAGAAGATTTCATAGATAAATTATATTGGAGCAAATCACAGGGTCTGGTCGGTTTCGACAAGTTAAATGGCGAAAAATGGTTGGTTGAGAAAAGGTCGAAAAACAAATCCAATTAAACTCTAGAACATTCTATTTCCTTGCTACTTACTAATTATAATCATACGTATTGTCACACTCCACCATCATCACCGAAACCCAGAACTGGATACGCTCCGTTGTCATCGGCTGTAATTTTTGCCCGTTTGCTGCTAAAGCCATGCTACGTAATACGATACGCTATACGGTGATGCAGAATTGCACTACAGAGGAAGCCCTCGATGGATTAACCGAAGAGTTCCGGTTTTTGTCAGACAATGATACGACTGAAACATCTTTTCTCATTTTTGAACATTCCTTTGCAAACTTTGACAATTACCTGGATATCATCCACTTAGCTGAATCTGTCGCCGCTAGTAAGTCGTGGAAAGGTATATTTCAGGTAGCAGGATTTCATCCCGAGTACTGTTTTGCCGGCGAAGACGCCGACGACCCGGCGAATTTCACGAATCGCTCGATGTATCCGATGGTTCATATCTTACGCGAACGGAGCATCACCGATGCCATCGAACATTTCCCGAATCCGGATTCAATTCCCGAGCGCAATATCGAGTATGCACAAGGCAAGGGATTGAAGTATATGGAATTACTACGTGCCGCGTGTTTTACTTCATCATAACGTATGCAGTTTGATAGTTAAAATCATCTTCAATCATAAAAAATCAGCGCCATCTGCGTGCCATTAACCGATGTCCTCAAAGCTTAAAGCAACAATATTACTAGCACTTACCGCCGTTCTCTGGAGTACGGGCGGACTGCTTATCAAGAGTGTTCAGTGGGATCCTATTGCTATTGCCGGCATGCGGAGTGCAATTGCTTCACTGCTCTTACTGGCAGTATCCGGGAAGCCGCGCTTCACGTGGTCACGCGCGCAAATCGGTGGTGCGATTGCATACATGGCCACGGTGGTGCTCTTTGTCATGGCCACAAAAATGACCTCTGCCGCCAATGCGATTTTACTCCAATATACCGGTCCAATTTATGTAGCATTGTTTGGTAGATGGTACTTAGGCGAGCGCACAACCCGACTCGATTGGATCACAATCGGTGTAGTACTCCTGGGAATGGGTATGTTTTTTATGGACTCGCTCTCCACAGAAGGTATGGCAGGCAATCTCATCGCAATTGCAAGCGGTGTGGCCTTCGCATGGCTGGCGTTGTTCCTCCGCAAACAGAAAAACGAGCGTCCGGAAGACTCACTTTTACTTGGAAATTGGCTTGCTGCTGTAGTGGCTATTCCATTTATAGCGACAAGCGGCATGCCCTCAAAAGAGAGCTGGGTCGGTATGGCATTATTGGGAATTGTTCAGCTAGGTTTTTCTTATGTCCTTTATGCAAAAGCAATTCGACATGTGAGCGCGCTCGAAGCGTTGCTCGTGCCAGTCATCGAACCGATTCTTAATCCCGTGTGGGTGATGCTTTTTCTTGGCGAGACGCCGCAGCAATGGGCCATCGCCGGAGGGTGTGTCGTCCTAACGGCTATAACGGTGCGTGGCGTGCTGACGCTCCGATATCAGGAGCATGGATGAGCTACGAAGAGGAAATCAGACGCTTGCATGAAGATTCATGCGCGCAGGGAAAAAATGACTACCGTGACCCCAAAACGGGCTATGTGGTGTTTACGAACGTCTATCATTTGGCGCGTGGATTTTGTTGCGGGTCGGGATGCCGGCATTGTCCGTATAATCATGTGAATGTGGGGAAGAGTCGTAAGTCTTTAAGTGGTAAGTCGTAAGTCGTAAGTGGTAAGTCGTAAGTCTTTAAGTGGTAAGTCGTAAGTCTTTAAGTGGTAAGTCGTAAGTCTTTAAGTGGTAAGTCGTAAGTCTTTAAGTCGTAAGTCGTATATGGTAAGGAATAAGAAGAGTGTAACTCGTTTTTATACAGAACAGTAGGGATAAAGAACAAAACGATAAAGCGAAGTAGAATAATGCCAGGATAATATTTATCGTACTACCTAATCGTAGCCTTACATACGTAGAGGATGCCTGTATTTTATAAAAATATTATTGCTACAATTGATAGGTACACCCTATACCTCCTAACGTCGGATAGAGTCGGAGGGAGGTAGAAGTGGTAGCTCGTTGGGTTTGATGAGCTGCGGTGATAAGTTTACCGGAGAAATAGCCGATTGATGCGCCGAGTACGACATCGCTGAGCCAATGTTTGTCATCGTAGATACGTGAAATCCCCGTTGCTGCTGCTATCGTATAGAGTCCTACCGAGGCCCACCAGCGGTCGATGTGGTCAGAGAGAACCGTAGAAATCGTAAATGCGACTGTCGTATGACCGGAGGGCAGGGAATTATAATCATTCAAAAAATTTAACGGTTTGAATTGATCTTTTCCAATACTCAAATACGGCCTGCCTCTTCCCAGCAGTACTTTCAGACCACCATTAACAATTCCCGACACTACAAATGCTTCCATGACTAATCGACCCGAGGTGCGCACTTCATCGCATTGTGTGAGCAGACCGATCGTGTAGAGCCCCGCACTCGACGCCAAAATTGAATATGTTCCGCCATATTCACGAAAGAGAGCACTTGCGTTATCTCGTTGATATGTATGCTGCTTTAACGCTTCACTTCGAGTGTCCTCATCTAGCAGATATGCTCCGCCTGTCGCTGCTGCTACTCCACCGGCGACAGTCAGTGAATAGCCACTGCCTGCCTGACCGAAAGCATGGAAAATATACGCTGCATCATCACCTGCGGCGTACCAATCTTCATGAATTGCACGACCTAATGAGTGAAAATAGGAGAGTGAGTCGCTACCGGCTTTACAACTGTATAGAGTAAAAATACTGCAGAATATGACAAGAAGATGTTTCATAACAATATGAATTTGATGTATTAACGTATAAAAGAAGTACCGCGGTGCTGCTGGTAATGATACAACACGATCGCACTCGTTGCAGCAACATTGATCGATGTAATTGCTGTTATAGGCACCGATACAATAGCATCACTTTTCTCCAGAATGGATGGAGAAATACCATTCCCTTCACTGCCGAAAATAATGACCGATTGCTCGGGGAAGACAAATGAAGGCAAAGGAAGAGAATCAGGTGTGATTTCTGCGCTGATGACCGAACATGCAGCATTTGCTCGTAGTTCGTCAACGATTTCAATAATAGAATCTGCATACTGTATATCAAGCGAAAACACGGCACCCATCGACACACGCACCGAACGCCGAAGATACGGGCTGCTTGTAGCAGCATCGACGATGATACTTTTAATTCCAAATGCAGCACAGTTCCGCATGATAGCTCCCACGTTTTCCGAGTTAACGACTCCGGCAAGTGCTACAATAGGGAAGGTAAGTGCTGATAATGGAATCGGTTCCGGCTGCCTTCCAATTGCCATCACGCCTTCATGCAGCCGGAAACCAACGATACGGTCCATGATGGAGGGGTCGGCAGTGTACAGGAAACTATTTGGTATGTTTTTACTTTCAATAAGTTTAGTAAGCGCTTGATAATATTTAGGAAGTGCAAAGACTGACTCGACCTGTAGAGTACTTTCAAGCAGGGAGGTCGTGACTTTCCTGCCTTCGGCGATAAATATACGTTCTTTCGTGTGCCTGACCGGCGTTCCTTCGAGAGATCGATATGCCTGAATCCGTGGGTCATCAAGAGATGTAATCGTCACAGGGGTCATCATTGGGCTGTATCCTCGGCAACGGGTTTTTCACGTTTGAGGAACCCAAAAATACTACCGCAGAGACCGCCGACGATATGTGCGAACTGTGAGACACCATCAGGTTTAAGCGAATTAAGTACTTCTTTACCAAGGAATAAGGCGACAACGAGAATGAACGTCAGGGGAATATGTCCGGTTTTGACACGCGAGAGTGAGCTTAGAAGAATTAGCATAAAGACAATTCCACTTGCGCCATAGAGACCGGTAGAAAAGAAAAACATATTTAGCACTCCTGTGATAAAAGCGGTAGCAAGAATCATCAGCAGCATGAGTGATGAACCGTACTTTTCTTCAAGGAGTGGGCCGATGAGAAGGATGAGCGAGAAATTGCCGGCAAGGTGTCCCCAATCGGCATGCCCGATAATATGGGAAAAGAGTCTGAAATAGGTAAATGGAGAAAACAATGACATCAAAGGACTTACAGAAAAAAACTGCTGAGTTAGGAGTCCACCGGTGACACTGCTAATAGCCATAACAACTACAGCTATCAGGGTAAAAGATAAAATAACGGGAGAATTGTAGTCAATTTTCATAGAATACCATAAAAAATATCGAAAATGGCGTATATATTGCTTGCAACACGGCATAAAATTTCAGCTCATGAGGTGCAATTCATTGGTCATCTCGCCTGAATTCCGTAAAATTGTAGTTTAAAACTAACTCAAAGCGGGAAAATCTCCGTTTGCAAACCTCTTATAATCGATGAAATCAAAGAAACTTACAATTTTCCTGCTCTTACTTTTGCTTCTCGGCGGCTATGCAATTTACGAGTTTTTTATCAAGGAAAAGCCACCTCTTCTTACCGTCGAATCTCCTGCGCCGACAGCACCCGGTGATACCAAGAAACAAAAGCAGATCGACAAGCCCAAACGCATCAAAGACACGTCAACGCGTGACCCGTTATTGAAAATCGCACCGGCTGACTCCGGAAAACCGACGACAGCAACGAATCAGCCTCTGTTTACAATTGAAAAGGATGCCGGTAAATCGACCTACCGCGGCAGGAGAGTAAACATTGCGGTCATAGGTGTCGATGCTCGTATGGGCACCGGTACGAAGCATGCCGATGCTAACCATGTCGTGTCAATTTTACTCGACAGCGGACGAATTGAAATCATTTCAATACCGCGAGATACTCCTGCTGATGCCGGTTTCAGCGATTCTAATTCTCTCAACAAACTCACGATTGTTCATGCAAATCGAGGTCTTCGCGCATATTTAAGCGAAGCGTCAAGAATTGCAGGTGTCGGGAAAATCGATTATTACGTAGAGTTCGGCTTCTCCCAAGCAATGGGAATTATCGAGCTGCTCGGACATAAAGACAGCAAATCAACCCTGCAGGTGTTACGGTCGCGCCAAGGGCTTGGAGGTGATGACTTCCAGCGTTGCTATAATCAGGGGCAATTCATACGGCAAAATATTCTCAAGAATTTCGGGCGTGCCGATGGTTTTTTTGGCGAAGTGTTTATTCGCGGTGGACTGCTTCTTGTAGAAACAAATCTCACGGCAGATAATATCTCACAAATTGTAACCCAACTAAAAGACAAGGGGTTCCCCCGAGATTCCACAGCAATTACCGTGCGCGTCAGACCAACTGTGGGCAATAAATTCAAGCTTTATGACTTTTCGGATGACAATACAATTCAGACATTGAAGAATAAAATCGAGCGCTATAATTCTTCACGTCAGAAGAAAGACAGTTCGTATGGCAATTCACCCAAGCCTGATGTAGCCGCTCAATTACGTAAAATTATCTCGACTGCACGAACAGATTCAGCAAAGTATCCGAAGCAGGTCGTTCGCCGCTTGTCAGCGTATTTTGATCAGCATGCGTGGCTGCAGATTTCGGACAGGAAGCAGCGAGAATCGGTACGATCTGAGATGGAAACCCTCCTGGCAAACGCATATTTGAAGCTGAATAAACCTGCTGAAGCCGATAAAATTCATGCAGTTATAACTACAGAAAAACAAATGTTTGAGCAACGGGAGAAGCTCAAGCATTGAATGAAAGATACACATAGAGAGTACGGACATAAAAAAAGCGATTCGGAGGTGTGGTAGTATCCCGAATCGCTTTTTTGTTTGTTAGCTTATGCTTTACCAGCCAAGCAGCCATCCGAAAATCAGGGGGGCGACGATAGTAGCATCACTTTCGACGATGAACTTTGGCGTTTCGATACCAAGCTTGCCCCAGGTGATTTTCTCATTGGGGACTGCACCTGAATATGAGCCGTAGCTGGTCGTAGAATCGCTGATTTGACAGAAGTAGCTCCAGAAGGGGATATCGTGCATTTCCATGTCCTGATAGAGCATGGGCACTACGCAGATAGGGAAGTCGCCGGCGATACCGCCGCCGATTTGGAAAAATCCAATTCCCTTGCCATCACAATTAGCGATGTACCATTTTGCCAACCAGGCCATGTATTCGATACCGCTTTTCATGGTCGAAGCTTTAATATCTTCTTTAATGACATACGATGCGAAGATATTACCCATCGTGGAATCTTCCCAGCCGGGACATACAATGGGAAGGTTTTTCTCCGCTGCAGCGAGCATCCAGGAATTTTTCGGGTCAATTTCATAATATTGCTCGAGAACACCGCTGAGTAACATCTTATACATAAATTCATGCGGGAAATACCGTTCACCTGCGGTATCAGCGTCTTTCCAGAGCTTATAAATATGTTTTTGAAGTCGTCTAAATGCTTCCTCTTCCGGAATACAGGTATCCGTCACCCGATTATAATGATTCTCCAGTAAGTCCCATTCATCCTGAGGAGATAAATCACGATAATGGGGTACCCGTTTGTAATGGGAATGAGCCACTAAATTCATGATATCTTCTTCGAGATTAGCTCCGGTACACGATATGATCTGTACTTTATCCTGACGAATCATCTCGGCGAGGGATTTGCCAAGCTCGGCTGTGCTCATCGCTCCGGCAAGCGTAATCATCATTTTTCCGTTTTCAAGGAGATGCTGCTCATAGCTTTTAGCAGCATCCATCAATGCCGCAGCATTAAAATGAAGATAATGATGCTCCATAAACTGAGAAATCGGTCCGCGTGCAATAGACATATAAGTCCTTTTAAAAATAATACGTTAAATCAGATGCCTGTCCGATAACCGGGCAAGGGTAACATAGAAACACCGTATTCCTCAAAATGAAGAATACGGTGTTGGATAATGAGCGAGGATTAGAATGGAACGTCATCGAATTCATCGGGACGACCTGCAGCCGCAGGAGCATAGTAATCATCTTCATTCGACGATGAACTGCCGCCGCTGACATTTTCAATTTTCCAGGCGCGCAGATTATTGAAATACAGTACTTTACCATCTTTATTGGTAAATGGCTTGCCGGACAAATTAAAATGTACTTTGATTTCTTGTCCGTTTTTATATCCGTCGAGCAAACTGCATTTGTCCTGTGAAAGCTCAAATTTGATAAAATTAGCATACATACCGTCTTGAATTTCGAGCACAAATTCACGTTTGCGAAATTTGTCACTTACTTGTATCTCCGGGAAGATTTCGTGAATTTTCCCTGTTGCATCATACGACATACTACTACTCCGATAAATAATGAATAATAAAAAAAACCGAAAAAAGTGGTTAAAGGCCGACTATAGTGGAAAACGAAGCTAATGCTTCACTAAGTTTATCGATGTCTTTGCCTCCGGCCGTCGCAAGGTGCGGCTTTCCGCCACCGCCACCACCGAGTTGTTTCGCAAGAGCGCCCACAAGCTTGCCTGCCTGAAAGCGGGAGAGAAGGTCATCGGTGACGACACATACGAGTTGAATTTTACCGTCCGTAACGGTTGCAAGGACGCCAATTCCTTGCTTACCAAGACCATTGCGAAGGTGATCGCCGAGTGTTTTTAACTGTTCGCCATCGGTTGAAGGAATTTGCTCGGCTACGACCCGAATGCCGTCTTTGATGGTTGCTTTTGAAATCATCGCAGGGATTTCAGCAGCGATTTGCTCTACTTTGTATTGAGATAATTCTTTTTCTAATTGCCTGATTCTGTCTTGAAGCCCATGAGCAGACGTTTTCTCGTCTTCAATCGCCTGATGAAGACCATGAATGTAGGATTCAACTCCGGCAGAAGTAACAGCTTCGATGCGCCGAATTCCAGATGCAATGGATGTCTCATGAAGGATTTTAAATAATCCGATATCACTTGAATTTGTCACATGTGTACCACCGCAGAATTCCGCCGAAAATTTCTCGTCGATAATCACAACCCGCACCTTATCACCGTATTTATCGCCAAAAAACATCTTCACGCCATTAATCTTACGGGCTTCTTCAATCGGCAATTCAAGAGTGAGAACAGGGAAACGTTCGCGGATTTTGTCGTTGATAATATGTTCAATTTCAAGAAGCTCCTCCGAGCTGACTTTTTGGAAATGAGAAAAGTCAAACCGTAATGCATCGGGCGCAACGAGTGAACCGGACTGCTGCACATGATTACCGAGTACGCGGCGTAGGGCCTCATGTAAAAGGTGCGTGGCAGAGTGATTGCGTTGAATATCCCAGCGACGGCGAGAATCGACCGACGCGACGGCCGTGTCACCAATGAGATGCTCTACATCGGTATCTGCGAAATGAATTATCGCATTACCTGACTTTCTAACATCAATAATTCCATAACGGTTGCCACCTACGATAATTTCTCCGAAGTCAGATTGCTGTCCACCCATTTCAACATAAAATGGCGTTCGGTCGAGTACAATCTGATTATCCTTCACAAACAGCACCGTCGATTCGGCTGTCAAATCACTCCAACCTACAAACTCCGACGAAGCATCGACAGTCGGGAGCTCAACCTGCTGAATATGCGCTTTTCGAGCTGCGCGAGAACGTATTTTTTGTTCCTGCATGAGCTCATTGCATCGTGCAGTATCAATCGTAAGCCCACGCTCACGTGCGAGTAATTCCGTAAGATCAATCGGAAAACCAAATGTATCATAGAGTTGGAACGTATCTTCACCCGAAATAGTCGTCGAGCCGCTTGCCCGTACTGTTCGCTCTATATCTCCAAATCTCTCAAGACCACGATCGAGAGTCTGCAAAAAGCTGTCCTCTTCGGCGCGGATTATACGCTCTACAATTGCCTGTTGCGACACAATTTCCGGGAAAATATCACCCATCGTATCGACAAGAGTCTGTACTAATTTCCATAAAACAGGCTCGCGGAAGCCTAGATTGCGTGAGTATCGGGAAGCACGACGCAGTATGCGGCGAAGCACATAGCCGCGACCATCATTACCAGGGATAGCACCATCGGCGATAGAGAAGGCGAGAGTACGGATATGATCGGCGACGACGCGCATGGCAATACCAATTTCACTGTCTAAGGCAGACTCATATTTCTTATTTGATAATTGCTCGATTTTGGAAAGAAGTGGTGCAAAAATATCAGTTTCATAATTGGAAGATTTATTTTGCAAAACCGAACAAATACGCTCAAAACCCATGCCTGTATCAACATGAGTGGAAACGAGTTTCTCTAATGAACCATCAGGTTTACGATTGTATTGAATAAAAACATTATTCCAGATTTCTATGACTTCGGGGACACCTTTATTAACAAGTGGTCCGCCAGATAAGTCGGGAGTACGGTCGAAGTGTATTTCGGAGCATGGTCCACATGGTCCGGTATCGCCCATTTCCCAAAAATTATCTTTTTCGTCAAATCGGTGAATTTGGCTTTCGGGTAAGTAGTGACGCCAAATATCGTATGCTTCGTCATCGGTGCGGAAGACGGTCGCATGAATTCGATCCATTGGTAATTCCCACACATTGGTGAGCAATTCCCAACTCATTGCGATAGCTTCTTCTTTGTAATAATCTCCGAAGCTCCAATTGCCAAGCATTTCAAAAAATGTATGATGATACGTGTCGTAGCCTACTTCTTCCAAATCATTTTGCTTGCCGGAGACGCGGATACATTTTTGAGTGTCGGCGCAACGGGTAAAATCACGCTTGCCAACACCAAGAAACACATCTTTGAACTGATTCATTCCGGCATTCGTAAAGAGGAGGGTCGCATCGCCGTGGGGGACGACCGGCGCACTGGGAACAATGCGGTGTCCACGTTCAGAAAAAAAATCAAGAAATGACTGACGAATTTCGCGGGAAGTCAACTGCATAACATTGCTCGTGTAGGTAATCAAGTAATCCAAAAATTAGAGACGAATTGACTCAAAAATACGGAATTTCCTGCGTTCCGGCGCTGCATAAATAAATGGTCAGGTAAAAAAATCCGATAGAAAATTGTGTGGATAATGACCAAAATTTAATTTGCACTCTGATGTAAATACTCTATTTTCGCACTGATTAGTGTTCGCACGAACGCATTTCTCTCATCCCGAGCCGCCGCTTCTGCACGTCCGAGCCGCCGCTTCCGAATGACCTGATATGTGCTTATGATGCGACAATTTCAGTACTTCTCTGAAAGGAGAACTCCCTATGAACAACCCTCTCTCATACCGCGTTACCTGCTGATTGCAGGATGCGCATCCGACTCCTTCGGGCATTCTTTCGCAGAATTCGCCTGATATATTCCTTCGTATTTATATCTTCATGTTGTGATTACTTCCTGCTATTACGGTAGCCTTTGTGAGGTAATGGTGTTTCGTTTCTATGCATTGTGTCCCAATGTAGGAGAATTGTTGCACCTGACGAAGAATTGATTTTGCTTTACCCGGGAAACTGCGCCATCGTCCGGCGCTCGACTGCTGCTGTATCTGCAATAATTATTACACTATTATCAAATTTTTAAAGGAATTGACTATGACTATTCTTTTGGGCTCTTTTCTAACCGATTATTCGGTTCGCTGTATGAATTCTATACTACACACTTGTCCGCTGAGCCAACAATGGGAGATCAACGGAAAACAAAAACGGTATTTTCTGTCGTCGAAGTGGATAAAACTGGACTTGTAACGGCAACGCATCGCAAAACAGTGCGGCCATAGCGCCGATCTAGCCGGCGCTTTACGAGTTTACTGTAGAATAATTTTGATTTTTTATCCACTTACTCTTTATTATCATGTTTACATCTAACTATTTACCGAAAGAAAACCAATGTTTGATTTATTTGAAGAAAATGACGACTTCGCAGAAGTACAGAAAAAGGCGATCAAGCTTTCTGTCCTCAAGCGCATGATATATTTATTTAGCGGGCATCGGAGAGAATTACTGTGGGCTTTTGTATCGGCAATTACTTCCACAATCTTTCTTGCCGGTTTGCCGCTTATATTTCGTTCGATTATCGACCGTGGTATCACCACGGGAAATGGTGCACTCCTCCTGTGGCTCTCTGCTGCCTATCTTGGTATGCTGGTTATACACCGTGGATTTGAGTATTTTCAGTCGCTCGTCGTGGGTTCAATGGGAATTACAATCGTGAGCGATCTGAAGAAAAAACTCCTCAATCATGTCCTAACCCTCTCTATACGCTTCTTCGATACGACCGAAACAGGGAAGCTGATCTCCAGGATTGAGTCTGACTCGCAACGGCTCTTTATGCTTTTCTCGTCGGTCGGTTTACAACTGTTTGGTGCCATGTTGAATATTGGCGTTTCACTCGCTATAATGTTCACGGTAAGTGTTGAATTTACCCTCTATGTCCTTCTCTGCGCACCGCTCTTTGTGGGAAGTGCAATCGTCGTTTTTGGTAAGATGCGACCTATGTTCAGAAAAGACAGAGAGATGTATGCGTCGATCACGGGTTTCTCGGGCGAACATATCACAGCAATTCCCCTCCTTCGTAATCTGGGGAATCTGGGCTGGTCACGCGATAAATTTGCGGAAATGAACCGTGAAAAGACGATCTACGCCACGAAGATTGAAAGTATTGAGGCGATGTTTTGGTTCATCATGTTCCTCACACCCGTCATCGTCAATGTCATCATACTGCATATCGGTGCAGGTAAAATTGCCTCCGGTACCATGACTGTCGGCACTATTTGGCTGTTTATTCAATATGTTGCTGCGATCGTACATCCGTTGATTATGATTTCTGAGCAGATCAGCGAACTCCAAAAGTCGATGGGTGGTGCAGAACGTATTTTTGATATTCTGGACATGAAGCCGGAAGTGTTGAATCCATCAAAGCCCTTATTAATGAAGCCGTTCGAGTCGGCAATACGATTCGACAATGTGCAGTTTGGGTATAATGATAACGCAGTTCTGCAAGGTGTATCGTTTGAAATACCAAAAGGTAAGTCCGTGGCAATTGTCGGTGCTACCGGAGCAGGAAAGACCACCATTCTCTCCCTGCTAACACGCTGGTATGATGTGACGAATGGGGCGATTACGATAGACGGTACTGATATCAGGCACTACAGGCAGGAAGACCTGGCAGCCAAAATGAGCTTCGTCATGCAGGATATATTTTTGTTTCCTGGGACTATCCGGGAGAATCTGAAAGCCTTACGTTCGGACATTACCGATGAAGCAGTCGAGGCGGCAATTAAGAATCTCGACATAGAACATATCATCGATCGTTTTGAGAATGGACTTGACACTGTATTAGTCGAAAACGGTAAGAACTTATCCTATGGTGAGCGTCAGCTGTTGTCTTTCGCACGAGCCCTAGCTTTTAATCCGGATATCTTGGTAATTGACGAAGCGACGAGTTCGGTGGATCCTGTCACGGAAGCACGTGTTCAGGCAAGCTTGAATACACTGCTCGAAGGACGCACGTCGGTAATAATTGCTCACCGGCTGGCGACGATTATTCATGCCGATACGATTTTTGTCATGGACAGAGGACGGCTTATCGAACAGGGAAGTCACCGGGAATTACTTTCAAAGGGCGGAATGTACGCTCAATTATATTCACTTCAAACCGGAGGAGCCACACACTATGCGTAATCTATTGCAATGGTTTATGAGATTTTGGCGTAACAACAAGGCGCATATGAGTATTGTGCTTGCTCTTACTGTCATTACGATCGGACTCAAAACAGGATTCCCGATTCTACTCAAGCTTATCGTCGATCAGATGCAGGGAAAATTCGATCTCCGCAGCATTCATTCAGCTATATGGCTATACTTCTTTGTTGGAATTATTCATGAATTGTTCTCCCGAATGCTTCCGCTCTCGAGGGCGAGGATGAATTTCCGCATAGCCGAGCAGGTACGAACGTATTATTATAATGTGTTTACGAAAAAAGGATATCAATTCTTCCAGAATTATCGCACCGGTGACCTGCTGACTCGGCTGACGGATGATATCGACGGAGCCCATGACCGCATTGCGTGGTTCGGCTGTTCGGGTATTATGCGTCCGATTGAAGCAGTACTCGTACTCGGGTTTTCGCTAACTGTAATGTGCTATTATTCATGGGAATTAACACTCTGGAGCTTCTTGCCGTTGCCATTTCTGGTCGTCATTCTTTCCCGTGCTCAGGATCGACTCGTCAACTATGCTGAAGCAAAGCAGGAAGCCGTTTCGGCATGTAATAATCTCTTAGAGACCTGTCTTTCGGGTATCCGGGTGGTCAAAAGCACACAGAGTGAAGCCGATCAGGTAGCAAAGTATCAGCAGGCACTCGATGAGAGAGTACAACGCGAAAAAGATTTTTTGAGAATTAATCAGCTCGTCCACCTGTTTTCGATGCTGACCAATCATTGCGGGACAATTATTGTAGTGATTGTGGGGAGCTATTTTACTATTGCGAAGAAAATCGACCTGGGAACATTCCTGTTGTTTGTACTCTACTTAGAACGCTTGGTCGAGCCCGTTTGGACACTCTGCTGGTCCTGGGCATCGTCGAAGCAGATTATGAAGTATTCCGAGCGTCTCTCAGAAACAGAAGAACTTGAGGATGATTATGAATATTTCCCGTTCCGAACAAATCTCCTGAAATCAGAAGAATTTACATCATTGGTTTTTCAGGATGTAACGTTTGAATATCCTTCGGTAGAAAATTCGACGCTTGCCTTAAAGCCCACAAGCTTCACGCTGCACAAGGGAGAAATTCTGGCTGTTGTCGGTGAGGTCGGGGCTGGCAAGACGACGCTTCTTGAGCTGGTAGCCAAGAATTTGACTCCGACCTCCGGACGAATTTTGCTCAACGGAGTCGATACACGCAGACTTTCGTCGGAGGAGCTGGCGCTGTATCTGGGATATGTTCGGCAGGAATCGGTGTTATTTAGTGAAACTATTATACAAAACATAATGTTAGGTAATTCTTTCACTGAAAGTGAGATACATTCTGCGCTCGAAACTGCACAACTTTTACCGGAGGTTGTAAGGTTTGATAGTGGTTTGGAGTCAAGACTAGGACAAAAGGGTATTTCGCTCTCCGGCGGTCAAAAACAACGTCTGTCAATTGCTCGGACACTTGTACGGGCGCCGCAGCTATTACTACTTGATGACTGCACGGCAGCAATGGATGCCGGTACCGAGAGTAGATTCTGGCAAGCGTTCAAGCGTAAATATCCTGATACAGCATGTATTGTCGTCACGCACCGCGAGCAAACGGTCAAATATGCCGATAAAGTGCTGAATCTCGAAAATACCCATACACCGTCAGCTGAGGCGCAGCATGCCGTCGATTCGCTGCTCGATACAATGGGATTGAATGTACGTACGTAAGATGAATGTCCCCTTACTCACCACACTTACCACGACAAAGGCCGATTGTTAATCAATCGGCCTTTTGTTTTATGTGCTTTAGAACCTCATCTTTATCACTGCAATATCTTTTTTCGTTTTGTATTATTTGATAGGTTTCGTGACCTTTTCCGGCTATTAGAATAATATCTTCTGCTCCAGAATCTGCAATAGCCGTATCAATTGCGGCAGATCTGTCAGCAATAACATAAACACAAGCTGAGGCGCTGATACCGGAAGAAATATCCTGCATAATGTTCTCCGGAGATTCGGTTCGCGGATTATCATTCGTCAGATAAATGACATCTGCATAGTTCTCTGCGATACAGCCCATGATAGGCCGCTTTGAGGTATCGCGATCACCTCCGCACCCGAAGACTACCCGTAATTTTCCATTGCCGGCACACATTTCTCTGCACGTTTCGAGTGCCTTTTCGAGTGCATCCGGGGTATGTGCATAATCTATTATTGCTGTGGCACCGTTGGGTAAATGATAGCGTTCCATTCTCCCGGGTGCCCCAAGAGCGATGTGAGCTGCGGATTGTACCTTCTCGCCGGAATATCCTGCAGCAAGCAAATACGCACAGCACTCTGCAGAATTATCAATGTTAAATCGGCCGACCAACGGTGAGGAAATACGCAAGCCATTAAGAACATACGACGACGATTCCCGTGATATTGATTCTGAGCTAATATGGTAATGTGCCGCATGATTCCGTCCGACATACAACACCTGTGACCGTGTATCGGACGCCAGAAACGGTGCATACGAGCAGTCGAGGTTGAGTATGGCAATGGCCGAAGCCGGCAGGCAGTCAAAGAGGATTTTCTTTGCTTCAGCATATGCTTCCATTGTACCATGAAAGTCAAGGTGATCGTGTGTCAGATTGGTAAAGATTGCTGCAGAGAAATTGATACCGCGTACCCGGTGCATACTCAGAGCATGCGAACTCACCTCCATCACCACGGTCGTACATCCGGAATCTCTCATACGGGCGAGTAAACGGACGAGTTCGGGAGCTTCCGGTGTTGTATAGTTTGTTGGGAAAGACTCTTGCCCGATATAGTTACCGGTCGTACCGATGAGCCCGATAGTTTCACCGAAAGACTCCAGCATTTGCTTAAGGACGAAGGTAATGGTTGTCTTACCATTTGTACCGGTCACACCAATAATACGAAGAGATTGTGAAGGGTTGTCATAAAAAGCATGCGCTACATCAGCACACGCTTTTCGTGCCGACGCCACCAATACATATGTACAGGTATCGAGCAGCCTATCCGGTAATCTTTCGCATATAATTGTGCGAGCTCCGCGGTCAATCGCTGCTTCTATGTACCTGTGGCCGTCTGTCGTGGTGCCGCTGATAGCGACAAAAAGAGAATCCGTGCTGCACAAGCGACTGTCATTATCAATTTCACGTACGAATCGATCGACGGAACCATAGACAATGGCATCTTGCACATGCGACAGTACTGCTGAGAGGTGTTTCATGGTCTTAACCGGCCACTATTCGTCCGAGGACAACAGGATGCTCTTCTTTACACATCGCTGTCACTGTATCAACGTCTGATTCATCTACACACAGAATCATGCCGATACCAAGGTTGAATGCTTCGCGCATTTCTTCCATTTCGATAGATGCCGAGCGCTGAATAATAGTAAATAAAGCAGGGATTTCCCATGAATTCCAGTCAATGTCGAGGGCAGTCCCGGCAGGTAAAATTCGTTTTGTATTTCCGACAATACCACCTCCGGTGATATGTGAAAGGGCACGAATCACGCCCGCATCGAGCATTGGAGTCACGATGGATAAATATGAACGGTGAATCGCAAGCAGGGCTTCACCGAGAGTTGAACCAAGCTCTTCAAAATAGCTATCCGGCGTGTAGGTAGGAAAGAGAGCAGCACGGGCAAGTGAGTAGCCATTGGTGTGGAGTCCGCTAGAAGGAAGCCCAATAAGAACATTCCCCACGCTGACATTCGAGGGAGAAAGTACTTTTGCCTTGTCAACAACGCCGACTATCGTGCCGGCTATGTCGTATTCACCTTCAGAATACATCGACGGCATTTCAGCTGTTTCTCCGCCGATCAGCGCACATGTATTTTCTTTACATCCATTGACGAGCCCGACGACTACTTGTTCGGCGACCGAAGGGTCTAGCTTACCGGTAGCAAAGTAATCTAAAAAGAAGAGTGGTTTCGCGCCGCAGGCAAGAATGTCATTAGTGCAATGATTGACTAAACAATGCCCGACAGTCGAATGCTTGCCGGTCATAAACGCCACTTTGAGCTTCGTACCGACTCCATCAGTACTCGATACTAATATAGGATGCTCATACTCCGGGAATCGTGCATCATAGAGGCCGCCGAAAAGCCCGATGTCAGTCATGACAGCCGGCGTAAAGGTAGATCGAACAAGAGGCTTAATTCGGGAAACAGTCTCGTCGCCGGCTGCAATATTTACACCGGAAGAAGCGTAGGTAATCATGAAGTATCTCGGAATAGAGGTAGGAAATAATACGTTATATACTGCAAAAATAGGGAAAAACACAGTAGAGAAGTGATGCATAGGCATAAAAAAAGCCGTTGAAACTCTCATTTCAACGGCTTTACTGTTGTCGTCTGGTGATTATCTGTGACCTTTGCCATGGCGTGGTGGTGTGCAAGGTACGGTACCGCTCGTCATCCATGCATCCCAGATTGCTTGTTGTTCAGCTGTGAGAATAGAGCGGATTTGAGGTAATAATGCATTTTGTAAATCTGTGATTTGTGTACGTGCTGCATCACGAAGCGGTTTTGTATCAGCTATCAGTTGTGTGCGGATTGCCTGGATTGCTGCGCGGGCTGAGTCACGAGTCATTGTTCCTGCAAGTACTTCTGCTTTGATTGCTTTTACTTTTTCATCTGCTGCTGTGCGGAAAGGCTGCTCAGCTGTACGTGCATCGTTTATGATTTGATCAACTGCTGTTCTGTGAGCATCCATCAACGATTTGAGTTGTGTTAATTGATCAGCGGTCAGCGTCAGGCATGGAAGAATTCGACCTAATTGACCAAATTTGCTGGAATCACCCATCATACCTGGTCCGCCACCTCTCGGTCCACCGCCATTTGGTCCGCCACCTTTGGGTCCGCCGCCATTCGGTCCGCGATGATCATCACCATTTGGTGAAGCAAACGGAGTCACACCATCATCATTCGGAAATTGGCCATCCGGGCAAACAGGGGTTAGATCTGTTGAAGAATTGTCCACGAGGGTTGTTAAGACGTCGGTATTTTCGGTTGCAGCCACCGGGCTGTTGTCTGAATTTGAGCATCCGATTGCGAACATCAAGACAGTAGCTGCGACTGTCGAAAAAGCGATTTTCATTGAGCGTTTCATAATTATCTCCACGATAAAAGTAAGTAAACAGAAAGAGAATTTTTTTTGTTGGGAATGCATTTCCGATTCACAAACACTAACTTTGAAAACTTTTACTTGTTACAGGACTTTTTTTAATTTTTTTTCAATTTCATAAAAAAAGTATTTCTGCCAAAGAGTAATTATTCTGAATTATTCTACAAATAAAAATGTCTCCACAAGGATTCTAACCTTATGGAGACATTGAAGTTAAATTTATCAATAGTTATCGTGAAATTATCACCGGAATTGTCTGTAATTCATGCGAAATTTTTATTTGAATAAAATATAATCCGGATGAAATTTGTGATGTATTCCATGAAATTGTATGGTCACCGGCTGAAAAATCAGCATCAGTGAGTGTCATAATTTCAATTCCCAACGAATTTTTTACACTCATATGGACACGTTCTGCATTGACATTACTGAAAGAAATTTGAGCAGCATTTTCGATAGGATTCGGCTGCACGGAAACGCGCATTTGGGTGGGTTGTTCTTCCGCAACAAGAGTCGGCGGAGGTATCGGCGTATTACCCGTAGTGCAGGTAAAGACGCTTGACCAATCACTTGTACCCCGGCTGTTTGTAGCGTTCATTCTCCAATAATACGTCGTAAACGGTGTGAGATTTTGGACAAAATAGAGTGTGTCTGTGAGATTGGATACATTTACGACGAGATTTGTAAAGTTCTGATCGGTCGATACCTGTAAGCCATAGGTTGTCGCGCCGATTGTCTTCGCACACCGGAAATTTCGATTCAGCAAGGTATTGGTCTGATTGTTCACCGGAGTCTTGAGAAGCGGAACATCAGGCGGGAAATCACTGGTGGTATTGCCGGTCGTACAATTAAACACTTGTGACCAACTACTTGTACCATAATCATTTGTAGCATTCATTCTCCAGTAATACGTTGTATATGGCGTGAGATTATAGATAAATTTTATAGAATCCTGCAAGCCGCTGACATTCACGACAAGATTCGAAAAATTCGAACTCGTCGATATTTGCATTCCATAGGTCACTGCTCCGGCAGACTTGAGACAGCGGAAATACCGATTGAGTAGAGTATTGGTTTGATTGTTGAGTGGAGTCCAGAGAGTCGGCGTCGCAGGCGGATTATTCACACCGTTTGTCGAAGTGGTAAACGTCCATACTGTCGACCAATTACTGGTACCACCGGAGTTACTTGCATTGACTCTCCAATAATACTGTGTATTTGCGTTTAATCCTGAAACAGATTTCTGCGTCAGCGAGAGCCCGGCTTGATTAAAGACTGTCGTCGAAAAGTCATTCACCGTAGAGACTTGCAGTCCGTACGAGCCTGCGCCATAGGAAGCATTCCATATCAGTGTGGGGGAGGTGGCAATGTTTGTCGCATTTGTCACCGGTGCCGTTAACTGTGGAATATCAGGCGGGAGAACGGGAACAGTCTGAAAACTCCATACCGATGACCATGCACTGCTACCATACGTATTCGTACCACGAACACGCCAGTAATAGTGGGTGCCGTTGACAAGTCCCGAGATCGCTTTCGTCAAAGAAGTAATACCGGTTACATTAATCACCGGCGCTGCAAACGAAGCTGTGGTCGCTACTTGCAGGTCATATCCGGTCGCCGAGAGCGATAGATTCCATTGCAGTGTTGGCGCAAGTGATACGGACGTGGCCGCATCGGCAGGCTGGGCAAGCGTCGGAACACCCGGTAACGCACCCTGAGTAATAAAACGATAAATAACCGATGTAGCACTACCGATTGAATTCTGAGCCGTAACGCGCCAGAAGTATTCCGTAGCAAGGGAAAGACCCATCACAATCTGCGTCGTATCAGTCACGGTAGGATTGTTATAAGCCATTTGAGTAAAAGAATAATCTGTAGCTACTTCCAGCTTGTAAGAAGTGGCGGCCGGTGAACTCGTCCACCGAAGAGAAGGCACCTGCGCAATACTACCGGCATTATTGCTCGGATAAACGAGCGATGGAGCAAACGGAGCGACATTCACCACGCTGTCTCTCCAATGACGGAGGAGGGTTCGGAGTGCTTCCGGTTTGTTTTGCGGAGTAATTTGTGTCGGCAATGTAGCATTTTCATTCGAACCGTGGCATGAGGCGCAAACGCGTACTTCACCTTTTTGAAAAGTAACCCAATAACGTTCTCTGACAATACTTTTACCGGCAGCATCTGTTAAATGCCATGTCATTGCACGACTTGCGGGCACATAAGATGCTGCTGAACCATCCGACCCAATTGAAACGGCTCCGGGTGTTGTGCTCGGCGTATAGGGCTTAGGGACTATTACACCAGTCATATTTTGGGCAAGTACTCTCCGTCCGGGCAGAGGAGTCGAGGTCGCTGTTCGCATACCTTTTCCTCGTATCTGATCTGCCTGCATGACCTGCAAATACGAGATATCATAGACTTTACCGACCGGAGTAGGACTTTGATGATTGGTGCCGGCTACTTTGAGGAAGTAGGGCTGCTGCTTATCATCGGTATTGCGATGGGTGACATCGCGGCTGACAATTACTCCTAAATTGTTTGATTTTAGATAATTACGGAACTCAGTTTCATTAACGTTCTCTTCTGAAAACACTGTTTGCTCGATGGTTGGCAGTTTTGCTACCTTGGTAGCCGGGATTGGCCGGGCTACGACTTCGACGGGGTCTAATTCCCAGAGAACACCGTTGAATTTAACGAGTACACCTTGGTTCGGAGACCAGTATTGTACATTCTTTGAAATCCCGGGTGTGAGTGCCTGATCTGCTGCATACAGTCCGAGATAGGGGCGCATAGATTTTAAGCGGAAATCATAGCGAATTTTGGGGTTAGCCGGAGTGCTGTCATTCCGTTCAATACGCGATTCTGCTGTATGAACGACCACTAAGTGTCCGTCGGTCATAGGAAGTGGACTGCGATAATGGCCGGTATGCTTGGCTGTTGCGACGGCATTATCATTAATAAATCCGTATGTCTCGTCGTGGGTCACAGGTGAGAAGACCATTTGTCTGGTATCAAGGGTGGGTGCTGCCGTGAATTTGCGTACTTGGCCCGAGCGGTCGCAGAAAAATTCCGAACCATCGACAAAGTAATATGTACCCGGATTTGTAGGATCTTCACGGAGATTCATCATACTTCTGGGACCATTGGGCGAAAAGTGTGGATTGAATGTTTTGAGGTTGTAATCTGCCGTGTACGTATGATTGATATACGCCTGAAAATCGTGCCGTCCGAGATGGTTGATAGTTTCTGCTTCCGTACCATCTTCATTCATTTGCCAAGGAGTGAAAAAGTTGAAGGTAAATCCTTGTACATTTGTTATCATATTCTGGATAGTGTCTTTGCTGAGCGCCCTGGTTTCGGGAAAAATTTCTGTTCGGTCATTGAATTTCACCTGTGCTGCTGCTGATTCATCGGAGTAATTAAACATACCATAGGGCATAGGCTGTGCTGCTTTCAGCGCATCCACATCGAGATCTGCTTCCTGATCACGTTGGAGATGATCCCATCGGTCGAAAATCACCCGGCCATAGCTGTCGATGGATGGATAGAATGCACCGGATGGAGCATGATCGAGCAAGCGGAGGTCACCGGAGAGCAAATCCAAACTCCAGATACCGGTATTCGTAGGAGCTGTTTCATATTCATCGAGTTGCGGATAAAGATGCGCCTGTCCGTTACGCGGTCGGTCGGAAGTGAAGATGATACGACCGTCTGTACCGTAAATCGGTGAAATATTATTATAATTTGCCGGTTGATTGGGAAGTTTTGTAATAATAGGTGTTTGATTTTCCCCGAGATTTGTCACTTCATATATCTGCCAGTAGAATTTTGTCATATCAAATGGTCCTGATGGCGCACCGACGACCATGCTGAAGAGCGCTTTTTGTCCGCTCCAATGCACACATGGCTGTCGAACAGCGATGGCATTGTTGGTAAGTAAACCTACTCCGCCGTATCCGGCTGCCGAGGTGAGGTTTTTAAGAACGCCATTGGGATAGAGAATATACAGATCACCACCTCGTGGAGCTGCATCAGTTTCGGCACGATGATTCCCGAATACATCCATCATATTCAGAAATGCAGGTGCTACAGGGACTTGGGTGCAGAAGAGTATCGGGTTCGGTATCGTAACCGATTGCGGTACTTGACTTCGCAGGGGAAGGATTGCGGCGGCAGTCATCAGAGTGACTGCAAAAACAAGAAAGGCATGTTTCATTTGGGGACTCCTCCAAATAATAAATAAAAGCGCAGTGTGCGCAAAGAACTACTATCGAGTACTGAATGTACTTCTACTGCAAACTTAGCGGGAGTCTATCACCGTTTTCTCACCATCAATACATGCTCCTGTATTTATTTCGTTCCTTTACCTTCACCATCGCGCCAGTATTCTCGGTTTTTCTGTATTTTTGATGTATAAAGGTCAATTTAACGTCCAACTAACGAACGTAACCATACCCATGCAGAATACCAAACATTACCTATTTCTTATCGTGCTGATGTGTATTTTCGGGCAGCATGCTGGAGCCGCTCCGGTGCGTAAAGCTTCTAAAGACAGTGTAGCATATTCTTTAAAATTTATAAAAAATGATTCACTTCTTTATCGTGTTGTTTCCAATGACAGCATAGCTTTTGCAGGTCAACTACCGCTAATTAAAGAGCGCACTGAATTGTACCTCATTGTCTGTGATTCGGTAGGAAGGAATGGGCATTATTATTTAAGTCAGCAGCTAACGACTTTTGCGTCCAAAGAGTCGTCGGGCGATGTCCGTAACAGAGTTCGCACCGAAACGACATGGCTCGGACGTCGAGTGTGGTTCGAAATAGATTCCGTAGGCAATCGCTACTCTTACGGTGCAGATGATTCGGTGAAAGCTGATGTTTCACCGGGCGGTGCCTTTCAGCCTAATTTGATTTTTCCTTTTAAAGAGTCAAACAAGCACGTGGGTGAGTCATGGATTGTCGAGACACTCGACGATTTACCGGAGAACTGTGTGCCGGCACCACTGCGCAAGCAAACGTCAATTTTCAGAGCATTACCTCCGCTGGATACTCTTGGAGCATACTGTAATCAGTTACAATACACGCTGACAGGACAGGGCAGTGTCCTCCTCCAATACTCCAATGGTCAAATGATACGTGCCAATTCAGTAATAGCGCAATTCGGAAAAATGGAAATTAATACAGCGTATAATGTGCCGCATCATCTGTATGCAACAGCGGAAATCAAGCTTACACTCAAGCTGCCTGACGGTAAAGAGCTCAAGGGAAATCATTATGTTACATCAAATTACGCACTTGTTGAAATGCACTCTCTTCGTCCGGCTGCTGCACTAAAATCAGCACCTGCTATGCCGAATTCAAAAAAAGATCGATCGATCAAGAGTACGAAAAAGAAGAAAAAATAACCGCAAAACGTATGAAGGAATTTACGCTCTTTACGCCCGGTCCGACGATACTTCCTCCCGGAGTGCTGCACGAAATGTCAAAGCAGCCATTGTATCATAAAAGCACAGAATTCAAACAACTCTTACACAGAGTGGAGGGCGGACTCAGGTATGTCTTTCAGACGAAGGAACATGTAATTCCTCTCGTCTGCTCCGGTACAGGAGCAGGGGAGGCGGTAATGATGTCCCTCCATAAAGCAGGAGACACCGTACTAGTCCTCAATAATGGCAGGTTCTCCGCCCGCTGGGGTGCAATGCTCACCAAAATTGGCGTCAATGTTATTAATGCCGCTATTGCTATGTCGCGTTCATTTTCTATAAAAGATATTACTGCACTAGAAGATTTATCAAATATTTCGGGTGTGTGGATTACGCATTGCGAAACCTCTACCGGTGCTCTTAATTCGTTGCACTCATTAATTACAACCATCAAACAAAAGACCGATGCACTGATATGTGTTGATGGAATATCAAGTGTGGGCATTCAGGACTGCAGGATGGACGAATGGGAGATTGATGCCCTGGTGTCGTGTTCACAAAAAGGGCTCATGGCTCCTCCGGGTCTTGGGTTCGTAGCACTCAGCAGAAGGGCGTGGAACCTAGCCGAACACTCCACATCGGACACGTATTATTTTGATCTCTGGAAGGCGAGGGAGAGTTTGGAGAAAAATCTCACTCTCTTCACGCCGGCCGTCAGCTTGCTCATGGGAATGGATGCAGCATTACATCTTATTCAGAAAGAAGGACTTGAAGGAATCTATGCACGGCATGCCGATAATGCGGCACTCATGCGCGACTCCCTGACATCCATGGGTTTTGAACTATTCCCTCAGCACCCGTCTAACGCGTTAACGGTTATAAAAACGCCTCATGCCAAGCAGATTATTAATGAATTGAAGCTCAAGCATCGTATTATTGTTGCAGCCGGACAGGATACACTCCACGATGAAATTATAAGAATTGGTCACATGGGGTATTATTTCCGTCATACAATCATGGAATTTATTGCTGCTTTTAAGGATGTTGTAAGTAATTTGCAAATAAGACAATAGAACATATTTACTAAAAATAAATCTTACGATACTTCCATGCACATTGTTCTCGCAACCAACAACCGCCATAAAGCCCGGGAAATCTTATCGATACTTGGTGAAGATCGCTATCAGCTGCTCTTGCAACAGGAGGTCATCCAAGAACCACTCGAGGTTGAAGAAACGGGTGCGACACTCGAAGAAAATGCCTATCTTAAAGCGTTATCAGTATTTATAGCTACCGGTATGCCTGCGCTTGCCGATGATACCGGACTCGAAATCGACGCCCTGCAAGGTGCACCCGGAGTAATTTCAGCACGTTATGCCGGTGAACACGGTGATGATGCGAAGAACCGCCAAAAAGTTCTTCAAGAATTGCAAAATTCTGATAATCGTGCCGCACAATTCCGAACGGTGATCTGTTATCATGATGGTATCCGCACTCTCTTCGCCGAAGGGATTTGCAGTGGACGTATCAGTGAGGATGAGCGCGGCGAGGGAGGATTCGGATATGATTGTATTTTTATACCGACAGGTGAGAGGAGCACCTTTGCCGAAATGTCTCAGACTCAAAAAAACGCTATTAGTCATCGACGTAACGCACTGATTATGCTTCGCTCCATTCTTGAAAGGTATCAGGAGTGAAGAAACGCTACCGCGATATATTACAAGATATTGCTGAAACGCAGCAGCCCGACCCCAAGACACGTTCGCTCTGCTTTGTAGCTACGGCCTCTTCGCTCAATAACATGGCCGCCGCAGAAAGTGTAATTCGTTTTACTCTCAGGCAAGAAAGAGCATCCTACGCTGAGCTGTATGAAGCAGTATTACAGACATACCTTTTTGCCGGCTTTCCGGCAGCTCTCGAAGGTTTAAGTGTATTGTATAAATGCATGCCAAATAATACTATTGAATCTTTGCCTATGCCGTACTCACTCGAAGAATACCGTCATCGGGGAGAGCAATTATGTCAATCGATTTATACCAATGTTTATGAAAAAATGCGGGCGAAACTCGGGCGGATTTCTCCGGATTTGGACCATTGGATGATTATTGAAGGCTATGGCAAGACACTGTCACGTCCGGGGATATCGACGAAGACCCGTGAACTTATTTCGGCATGTTCGTTGGCTGCTATGGGGTGGGAAAATCAATGTTACTCTCATATACGAGGAGCGCTTAATGTAGGAGCATCTCCCGCTGAATGCAGAGGGCTTCTGCCGATTGTCAAAAGTCTCGTTTCGCAGCATCGGTACAAAAATGCTGTTCGTATTTTCGATATTGTTCTCGAAGGATCACTCTCATGAAGCAATTTCTTACGATTATTCTGCTGCTTTCCGGTAGTCTGTTTTCGGCTTCTGCTCAGCACACGAAGCCGGATCAGGATACCGTTAAGTCCAAGACACTTCTTCCGGCGAGTCCGAAAGCAGCACCCGATACGAGCAAGCCGGAACGTCGTCAGGTGCGTTTTTCTCCTGTGCGTGAATTGCAGACCGATATAGACGGACTCGTGTCCGCTCCTGAGTTATCGAATGCCAATATAGGTATTTCGGTGATTGCTATTGAAAGCGGGGAGTATTTTTACCGTAAAAATGACACCAAGAATTACATTCCTGCTTCCACACTCAAGACCCTCACGACTGCAGCAGCGCTTGAGTATTTAGGGCGCGATTTCCGGTATTCCACGAAGATTTATCTCGATGGCGAACCTCCGAAAGACGGTGAATTTGTGGGAAATATGATTATCCGTGCCTCCGGTGACCCGACAATGTCCACGTATTTTTATTCGGATCCGATCGACGTGCTAGAAGTCATCGCCCTCAAGCTTGACTCACTTGGCATACGCTCAATTCGAGGTAATATTATCGCCGACGACAGCTATTTTGACGATAATTATTATGCGAGCGGCTGGGCCTTGGATGATGTCATGTATCCATATTCAGCGCAGGTTAATGCCCTGAGCTTCGGTGATAATAAAGTCGATGTGCGTGTAGTGCCGGCACAGGCAGTGGGCGAACTCTCCAAAATCTCCATGCAGCCCGATAACACGTATATCAGAATAATTAATAACGCTCTAACTGCACCTGCTGAGATACCTGAGCTCCTCACACCATTCCGAGAGCCACGCACGAATTCAATTGAAATCCGCGGCAAAATACCATTAGACATGAAAGGAATCAGTCCGGCAAGTGGCTCCAAACTCTCGGTTACGATTGACAATCCGTCATTGTTTTTTTTAAATTTATTCAAGCAAACCTTAGAAAAACATGGTATTAAAGTACGGGGAGCGCTCCTCGATTATGAGGATTGGAATATGAAAATATCGTATTCACAGCTACCTGTCATTGCAGAACATACCTCGCCACCACTTTCAGAGATCATCGCTGTCGTCAATAAATTCAGCCATAATCTCTGTGCTGAAATGCTAATCAAAACTATCGGTAAAGAGACAACAGGGATCGGTTCGTTCGCAAAGGGTATCGAACAGGTTAAAAAATACGCCTCACGTATCGGTATTTTACCCGATAATATCGCGATCGTCGATGGCTCCGGACTCTCACGGCTCAATCTGTTCTCACCCCAAAATCAAGTCGCACTCCTGTCCTCTGTCTATCGCTCCGATAAGCGGAATGATTTCATGGAATCACTCGCCTTGCCGGGCGCACAGGGCACTCTCAGAGGACGGATGACGCAGTCCCGGGCCGAAAAAAACGTACGCGCCAAGACCGGTTCGATGAATAATGTGTCGGCAATTTGCGGGTATGTTACCACACGGGACAACGAACAGCTCGCCTTCTCTATCATGGTGAACGGCTTCACGGTGCCAGAAAATATTGTTCATAATATGCAGGATCTCATCTGCATGCGCCTCTCGAGTTTTAGTAGAAAACAATGAAAAAACTTATCTTAAAAAAGGCCGCTCCGGGACTGCTGCTGTCATCAACAAAACAGTATAAAATACCGTATCATAATGAGTTAAATGACGAGCAATACAAAGCCGTGATGCATAACGACGGCGCAGCACTCGTGATCGCTGGGGCCGGTACCGGTAAAACGCGGACGCTCGTCTATCGGGTAGCGCGCCTCGTCGAAGACGGCATACCGCCGGAACAAATCCTACTGCTCACGTTCACTAAAAAATCGTCTGCCGAGATGATCCGACGCGCATCACTGCTCCTTGACGGGCGGTGTGACAACATTTCCGGCGGCACATTCCATTCATTTGCGCATCATATTCTCCGTAAGCATGCCCCATTGGTAGGATTAGACAGGAATTTCTCCATTCTTGATCAATCTGATGCCGAGGACACAATTAATCTGCTCCGCGCTCAGCTTGGACTTGAAAAGTCAAAGCGTCGATTTCCACAGAAGCAGACCCTGATTGCAATGTATAGCGCTTCCATCAATCGTTGTACTCCTATCGAAGAGATTATTGAGAAGCAGTATAATCGATTCGTGGAAGATACCGAGCAAATTCAGAAAATTATTCAAAGCTATATACAGTACAAGCGTCGGCATAACTTACTTGATTATGATGACTTACTCGTATATCTACTGTCATTGCTCAACGGGCAGGGGAGTGCTGAAATCCGCAGGCACTACCGGTATATCATGGTCGATGAGTATCAGGATACGAATTCCTTGCAGCATGAAATTGTGGTAGCTCTTGCCGGTGAACGGGAGAATGTCATGGCAGTGGGTGATGATGCGCAGAGTATTTATTCATTTCGTGGGGCTAATTATCAGAATATCATGAAGTTTCCGGAGTCATTTTCTCGTTGCTCGATAATTACCATCAATAAAAACTACCGCTCAACTACCCAAATACTCGACGTAGCCAATGAGATCATTAAAAATGCTTCGGTGAAATATGAGAAAGAACTCTCTTCGTCTCTCGTTGGAATCGATGCGCCGATTATCGTGAGTATGGCTGATGAACGCCAGCAATCGGAATTCGTTGTGCAACAAATACTTGCAGCACGTGAAGAGGGTATATCCTTAGGTGAAATTGCTGTGCTGTTCCGCTCCGGATATATGTCGTTTGACCTTGAAATCGAACTCAACAGAGCGAATATTCCTTTTCGAAAATATGGTGGCATGAAATTCATGGAGTCATCACATATCAAAGACGTACTTGCATTCTTCAGGGTTCTTCACAACAAGCGTGATGTCGTGAGCTGGCATCGATTGCTCCTACTGCTCGATGGAGTCGGTCCGCGCACTTCATCGCAGATTATCGAGAGTATTAGCTCGGGGCTCATCACGCTGAGCGACTATTCGGCAATTGAAGGATACCGCGGGAATGAAGGAATTCTCGATCTCTTTGGAACTATTAGAATTGCTTCGAAGAATCAGGATAATATAGCTGAAAATGCAGCAAAATTCTCACATTTTTACCGGCCAATTCTCAAGAAAAAATACGACGATTTTGCCAAGCGCTGGAAGGATGTTGAGATGTTTATCGCGATTTGTGAGCGCTACGATACATTGTCGAGTTTTTTGTCGGATATGGCATTAGATGCACCTGTTGAGTCGAGCGATGTAGAGCCGGAGGATACACAGGATGAGTTTCTCACCCTCTCGACGATACATTCCGCCAAAGGGCTCGAATGGAATACTGTCTTTGTGATATGGGCATTGGACGGACGTTTTCCTTCGGCGAAAGCTCTTCATTCTGTTGAAGATACGGAAGAAGAACGCCGGCTTCTGTACGTAGCTGTGACACGTGCAAAAGAGAAGCTATACATTACCTATCCCACCAACATTTATGACCGAGAGACAGGTTTCGTCCTCGGATCACCATCCCGGTTTCTCGATGCCATCAGCGAGGAAGTCGCTGACCGTTATGTTTTGGTTTCCCAAATTGAAGAATAAGCTTATTTTTGTGAAAGTCTGATTTTTTGAATACATCTTCTGCCACTGTGAAGCCAAAGCCGAAATATTATCCCAAGCTCAATATTCTGTTTCTGACGCCGCGTTTTCCATATCCTCTTATTGGAGGCGACCATGTCAAATGCTACTATCTTGTGAAGCATCTGGCTTCGCAGCATAATGTTACACTCGTCACCTTCAATCATGGCGGACCGCCGACACAGGAGCAGGTGCAGGCAATTGAGCAGCTTGGAGTGCGGCTAATAGCAATTCCTCTGAACCCTATACGCGCTGCCATCGGATGTATTCGGACACTCTTTACGAATCTTCCTCTGGAAATTCTCTTTTATCACCGCCCGGAGTACAAAGCCGCCGTTGAGAAGCTCTTCGGTGAAGTGACATTTGATGCTGCTTTTTGCTTTTTTATGCGTTCGGCCGAGTACGTACGGAAAAAGCATTTATCAAAAATACTCGTCGCAGAGGACTGCAGACTCATGTATCAGGAACGTTCATATTCCGTGAGTACATCTCTGAAGCAAAAGCTGGTGCGGTGGTGGGAAGTGCGAAAGCTCAGGAAGTACGAACCCGACGTGGTCAAGGATTTCGATCGTACGACCCTGGTTACACAGCAGGATATTACCGCGATGCGTCGGCAGAACCCGCATGCACAGTATCGTCTGCTCACCAATGGTGTGAATTTGCCGGATTTCACGGCTCAGTTGTCGGGTAATCGTAAGCAATCCGTACTTTTTGCCGGTAAGCTCGATGTATGGGCGAATGAACTGATGATTCAGAAAATTATCGAAGAAATTGCGCCGCGAATTCATGCATTTTTACCGGATGTGGAGTTCGAATTTGTCGGCGCGAACCCAACGGCAAATCTCTATACACTCGCCAAAAGCTATGCACATCCCGAAAAAATTCACATCCATGCCAATGTACCCTCCATTGTCGATTATTACCATTCAGCCGGCGTATTTCTTCATCCGCATACGGGAGGATCAGGTATTCAGAATAAACTGCTGGAAGCAATGGCCTGTGGATGCCCTGTGGTGACGACATCTACTGGAATACAGGGAATTCCGGTCGAAGATGAACGGGATGTTTTGATCGGAGAGCATGAAGACGAACTAGCAGCTCATGTTGTAAAATTATTAAAATCAAAAAGTTATGCAGTAGAGCTTGCCACAAATGCCCGTCTCCAAATTGAAAAACATCATTCATGGGAAGCTATCAACAGCGCTCTCGATGAAATACTCGATGAAGTACTGGCAGGGGAGCGGTAATGAGACGTAAAGCGTTTTTTTTTGATCGTGACGGTATTGTCAACCGCCGGATACATTGCGGATATGTGACAACACCGGATGAGTTTGAATTTCTGCAGGAATTTTTACCCCTTTTTCGGCTCGTGCATGAGCGAGGGTACTTCACAGCTATCATCACAAATCAACAGGGGATAGGGAAGGGGTTAATGTCTGATGTTGATTTAAGTGATGTGCATAACTACATGCAAAATAAAATAAATGAACTTACAGGATATTCCTTCGACGCTCTCTATTATTGTTCTGACTTAGCAAACACCAACAGTCCTCGGCGAAAGCCCAATCCAGGTATGCTTCTCGAAGCAATGAACGACTATGCTCTTGACCCTGCGGCATCAATTATGATTGGCGACTCACTCTCCGATGCAGTGGCAGGGAAGTCGGCCGGATGCACAACGATATTAATTGGCGACTACGCACGTGCTGACATTCCGGAGGCGGATTATATCTTTCCGACGCTCAGAGAATGTTATGTTTTTTTAGAATCTTATTTGCAGTAACCTATTATGAATTATTGGCTTATCAAGTCCGAACCTTCTGTGTATTCCTGGGATCAATTTGTAGATGAGGGGCAGACATTCTGGTCCGGTGTGAGGAATTATCAGGCAAGAAACAATCTGAAGCTCATGAAAAATGGTGACTTGGTCTATTATTATCACAGCAACGAAGGTCTCGAAATAGTTGGAATTGCCAAGGTAGTCGGTGAATTCTACCAGGATCCGACAACAGAAGACCCAAATTGGGTAGTCGTTGATCTACAGCCTGTCGTGCGCCTGCGGAAGCCGGTGACGTTGCGGCATATCAAGGCGACAGATACATTACAGACTATCAATTTACTCCGGCAAGGCCGGCTGTCGGTCGTACAGATTACAACCGATGAATTTTTTCAATTACTTGCTATGGCGGAAAGTACGGACCTTCTAGCCGATCATGACGGTTGATGCTGCACGTTCATAAAGAACCCCATACCGAAGTCCTTTGGTACTGACCATGCAGCACTGCGCGGACGCATAGTCTAGAATCGAACGGAGTATCAGTGCGCCGGCAGGCAGGATATCGGCTCGTTTTGGATGGACGCCGGGAATCTGTCGTATTTCAGATGGTGTCAAGGATAGAAGCTGAGAAGTACGTGCAGCTATATCATCGTACGAAAGGCAGTAATTATGAATCACATCAGCGTTGTATTCCGTGAGATGCAGTGCCATTGCAGCGAGAGTCGTCGGTGTTCCGGCTACAGCACGGATCGGGTACAACGCAGCATGGGGAACGATCGATACTGCTTTTCTAATTTCTGCTTGTGCCTGAGTTATACACTCATGTGAAGCAGGTAACTCCTTAAAATAACGCTCAGTAAGACGTACTGCACCGATATCGATACTCGTTCTGAATTCAATAGCACCATCTTTCCCAGAAATCACCTCCGTGCTACCTCCGCCGATATCAATGATGGTGGTGGGAGAGTCATCCTCAATGCTCCCGAGAAAACAAAGCCGCGCTTCTTCATCGCCAGAAATCACTTCAACAGGATACCCTAATGCAGCGGCAAGACGAAGACATACATCGTTTCTATTGGCGGCATCACGTAAGCAGCTTGTAGCGACTGCTCTGAGCGAGTCAACAGAATACTCCCTACACAAATTCTGATATCTCAATAAGATAGTCTCAGCCCGAACAATTGCATCTTCGTGAATTATCCGTGCTGCGTCCACACCCTGCCCAAGCCGGGCGATTGAGTGAATATCTTCCAACACAGTCAATTTCGAACGTTCTGTATCGCGACGTGCTATCGTCAGAAGCAAAGTATTCGTACCGATATCTATTGAAGCAAAAGTTTGTTCCATAGCCACTTATGCAGTAAATCTCAAAGCTGCCCATTCATTTTCAACGACGGTCTCCTGATGCGTAAATCCTGTATTTTCCGCGGCTTCGATGATCTCTTCAATGTCGTATTTGAGGATTCCGGAAACGATGAGCGTGCCGTGCGCTGCAAGAAGGGAAGTACGGAGCTTGGGAAAGTTCGGAATGAGTAAGTTCCTGTATAAATTAGCACATATACCGTCCGCCGGTGGTAATTCCACCGTAAATACATCTGCCTGCATGGAGTGAACAACACCGGTAACGGTATTAACATCAATATTTTCTGATGCGTTATCGACCGACCATTCATCATTGTCGAATGCAAAGACCGTTCGTGCACCGAGCTTTGCAGCAAGTATAGCCAACACGCCGGTGCCCATGCCGGCATCAATCCATGAAGAACCCTCACGAACTGCGTGTTCCATTAATCGGCACACCATGCGTGTCGTGGGATGATATCCGGTACCGAAGGACATCTTGGGATTGATTACTATTTTAATTTCCTGTGTCACATCCTGCAATTTCCATTCCGGCGTGATTGCCACACGCTCGCTGACAATTACCGGCTCCAATGATTGCTCCCAATCTGAGTTCCAGTTTTTGTCTTCAATCACATCTTCCTTGATGACATGCACAGGAATTGCCGAGTGTGTGAGTTCCTCGACGATAGAATCGCGGAGCTCATGACTGTAATCAAGCTGATGAAAAGACACGACCAATTCATCCAAACATTCTTCGATACCGATAAACGGATATTGTTCTAATGCATAATAAGCTAAGTCGAATTGTTCTTCAGGGATAGAGAGATGTAAATTGATAAATTTCTTGGGTATCATAATAAATATCTGTAGCTTGTAATGAGGATAAATAGTAGGTTTAAAATATCAATATAATTTACATTATGTAAAGTTAGTATAGTTCACGGGAAGAATATCAACTGACTTGGATTGATTCCTACAGGAAATGTTCGTACGATTTGTCCCGCGTTTGTAAGGATTATCACTTCACCTTTCGTTGTGTACTGTTTTGCATTGGCAATAAAAATTGAACCGTCAAACGGACTAACTTGCAGACCATACCAATTCTCATTTGGCTTGGATGCTGCGACGACATTCGGTGCGCTATTCCCAATCGTACTGAGAATCGATAATCCCTTATTACTCAGCAATAGCAACGAATCACCGGTGATGGACAGCGCGAAATTCTTGGACACGCTCAAAGGCCAGCGCCGGATTTCACGAAGTGTTGAGATATCAATTTCAATTACACCTCCGAGCGAGTCAGCGCTGAATCGAGGTAAATGCGTGTACAGCGCATACAGACGATTCGTGCGATGATTGATCTGCAAGGATTGTACATTGGGTCCGGCTGGAATAACAGCAATTTCGGTGTTCGTGGCAATATCCACCACACTGATAGACTGTGCTTTGATACTTGGATGGTCGTACGCGTAGTCTCCGAATCCTGAATTTGCGACAAAAACCTGTGTCGAAGTCGCTGCGATAGATTCAGGAGCATACCCGACGGCAATGAAATCTTTCGTGATTGTACAGGTCGTAGGATTAAATCGTGTCAACGAATGAGTATGAAAGTCGGATATATACCCGATGGAATCGTTGACAATGGCAATATCCCGAGGCGCTCTGTTTGCTCCGGGTAAGATAATTCTCCCTAACGACTTCCCTGTTGATACTCTGTAGAATTCAATTACACCATTTGAAGTAATTGCAATAAATGCTGTATCACCTTTTATTTTTAATGAATTGCCGGTATCTCCTAAACTTAACCCTGGGTTGACGGTGGTATAGTAATCTTGCGTAGTAACTACTTGAGATTGCCCAAAGGAATACCTCCAGAGGGTAGAATTATTTTGACCCCTGAGCCCCTCACAGAGAATGTACGCGCCCTTCCCTTCCGGTGTGAGATCAACAGGCGGAATGGTCGTGACGTCAGGTGTACTGACACATGCAGCCAGACAAGCGAAGACCACAGCACAGAGAATTTGTCGTGCAATGTGCATAATCGGTGTTACGGACATATAATAAACGGAAAAAGTGAGTGAAAGGAATCATCTTCAGCAGATATAAGCAAAGCAAAAACGCCGGACGGTAAGCCTTCAAGCGAATAGAGCGGCGTAGATACCGACATTTTTCGGCTCGAATATAATGCACCGTTCAGCGAATAGCATTTCACCTCGACATCTTGTTCTGCTTCAATGGTCGCTGTTTTTGTACCAAAGCTCACTTTGAGACGTGGCTTATCATCCGGCTGCAGATGAAGGCCGACGATTGCATCAAGGTCAAATCCGGTCGTGATAGGATCGTACAGCGGATGTTTGCGGTTCAGCAGAAGAGCCGAAATATCAGTGATTTTAACATAGCGAACGGAGTCCATGCCAATATCTGCTAAATCATAACTATCACCGCCACTTACTGCCGGGTCAAAAGGACTGTTTTCTCCATTTGTCGGCGTGACTCCGGCACATCCTTTCAGAGTAAGACTATCATAGGGAAAATGAACATACGTACTACCATCTTTACTGACCGAAATACGTGCCGGTTCTACAAATTTTCTTCCGAAATCCGGTGAATAAAATGCATTTTCAAAGACCGTGAAGTCTTTACCTTGACCGTCCCGCAGAATTTTGTTCTGAAACGCAAGGATGATTTCGCCACCGAAGCCGAGTGAACATATTTCTTCGGGGCTTGTCGAGGGCACCTGATAGCGAGCTGACGAGTCGGGCAAGCCAAGGATATTTCGCGGGAAGTATTCGGGTGTTTGCCCGGAATTTTGCCCTGTACCCGGCTTGAACGACACGACGACATTCGCTCCTGCCGATACATATTGCCCATGAACGGATACGGATGCGGCAAAGAACAAGAAAAAGAGAGTGAATTTTATAAGAAATGGCGTATTTTTGCGCATAGAACAAGTAAATTATCTAACCTTAACTACTACAAGAGAACATATATGAAGCCTGAAAACAAGAGCCGTTTATTCGCTATCGGCGGGATGATATTGATGGCGGCAATTTCAAGAATATTGCCACATCCTCCTAATTTTGCTCCAATTACTGCAATGGCACTTTTCGGAGGAGCATATTTTACCGACAAACGGTTAGCATTTTTTGTTCCCCTGATGGCAATGCTTCTCAGCGATACAATTATTGGATTTCATTCGACACAGCTTGTCGTCTATGCATGCTTCGCGCTGATTGCCTTGCTCGGATTCAGACTGCAAAATAACAAATCTGTCGGGAAAATCGCACTGGCATCGATTGCCGGCTCGACATTATTTTTCATTGTTACCAACTTTGCAGTGTGGATTGGCAGTGACTTTTATCCGCACACATTCGCCGGCTTAATGACGTGTTATGCAGCAGGTATCCCGTTTTACGAATCGTCTGTTCTCGGTAGTCCGGCTCTCAATACCTTCATCGGTGATTTGACGTACACGACCGTATTCTTTGGTGCTTTTGCCCTTGCAGAAAAGAAAATTCCGGCCCTTGCCCGCGTATAATCTATAGCATCCGACAAATAAAAATCCCCTTTCCTGATGTGATACATCGGAAAGGGGATTTTTAGTATTGAGTCTCCTTATTTGCTTTTCGTACCCGACCACGAAGAGGTAAATGCCGTCACCGCCTTTGCGACTCCCGAGACGACAGATGCTGCCTGCATGAGAGGCCCTTCGACTTTATGCTGCAATCGTGCTTCGAGTTCATCGACTCGTTGCGCTACCGCATTAAAATGCTGGAGACCCGATTCGATACTCTGCAGTTGAGAATCGAGCAATGTGATGGTCGATGTTGTCTGCTTGAGTGTCTCATTGGCACTCTCGAGTGTAGGTGCTAAATTTGTTTCAATTTTAGCTACTATTTTCACCGTTTCATCAAGTGATTGAGTGACTTGACGGAACAGCACACGGGAATCCTTGAGAGCTATTATCACGTACACACACATCGCAGCAAAACACAATAGCGCGATAATTCCAACGAATGCAAGGAGTTCTGGCATAATACGCCTCAAATATAATTAATAAATCATCCTAATTCAGTATCGACATCACCTTTTTGGTTGAATTCAGAACGGAATGCATCCATTCCTGCCTTTGCTGCATCCTTCACACGGGCTGCATTCTCCCCTACCATATCTTTTGCAGTAGATGCCCGGTATTTCGCTTCCTGTATCATCTGCTCTGCATTATGCATAAGCTGCTCGGCCTGTGTACGAGCACTGTGGACAATCTTGTCAGCCTGTACACGCCCTTGATTGACGACATTCTGTGCCTCGTCGCGTGCTGCCGATACATAATCCGTGGCTTTGTCGTAGAGTTCTCCGGATTTCCGGGCGATATCCTCTCGCAGTTCTACACCGGGCTTTGGCGCAAATAACAATGCCGTGATTGCCCCAACTGCTCCACCAACGATCGCTCCAAGCAAAAATCCTTTTGTATAGGAATTGACGATTTCACTTTCACGTTCCATAATGTTCTCCTGTATATAATTGAAAATAAAAAAAATAACGTTAACTTCAAGTATTCTTACCAGTTATCTTCCGGCACCGTCAGCGGCTTATTCTGAGCGCTGAGTATCAAATCGGCAAATTCCCGTACTGCACCGTTCCCGCCACCGGCTTGACAAATATAGTCGGCGAGCTCCTTGATTTGCGGCACAGAGTCGGCAGGGCATGCCTTCACACCGGCTAGTTTAAACGGAGGGATATCATTGACATCATCGCCGATATAGGCGATTTTCTTGAGCGGTAAAGCAAGCTGCTCAGCAAGCTCCATCAATGCATGATACTTATTCTTGCTGCCAAGGATGACATGTTTAATCTTGAGCTTTTTGGCTCTTGCCGTAACGATAGGCGATGATTCACTCGTCATAATCGCCGTGTCGATACCGGCTAATTGCAGGAGGTTAATTCCCATACCGTCGCGGGTAGAGAACCTCTTGAGCTCTTCACCAGAAGCCGAAAAATACATCGCTCCGTCGGTCATAGTGCCATCGACATCCATCACTAACAGCTCAATCGCCTGTAATTTTTCATGTAAAATTTGCTCTTCCATCGATTTTCCCCTAATTTGCGGTCGTAATTGTTCTCTACTTTGTGTTTTGGGTTACTGTTCTTCTACTTCCAAGCCGTCGCTTGCGGTCACCCTTGCCGTCCAATCCTTTTTTATACGTTCTATGTGTGCCTCAAAAATAATTCCAACTTTTTATTCTCTCGTCTTTGTATGTACTTTTTCTCTTTTACTTACCGGCTGCCCCTCGGCAAAGGATACACCGCCAATCGAGAATCCCAAGGTAGAAGCACCACAGACACCTGCCGTCGATACGATCCCAAAGTTTGACGGACAAGCAGCATATACATTGGTGGAAAAGCAATTAAACTTCGGTGCGCGTGTTCCGGGTACCAAAGCACATCTATCATGCCGTGATTTCCTACTTGGGGAATTACGTCGTCTCACCGATACCGCATTTCTCCAAACATTTAAATCTGAGATTTACGGGAAGCAAATTCAATTCTCGAATATAATCGGTTCGTATAATCCATCCTCCCATAAGCGCGTTCTTCTCTGCGCACACTGGGATAGCCGGCCCCGGAGTGATCAGGATCCCAATCCGGCAGATACAGCCAAGCCATGTCCGGCAGCCAATGATGGTGCGAGCGGCGTGGCGGTGCTCCTTCAAATGGCAGAACGTCTCCGCCAAAAAACACCGACCATCGGTATCGATATCGTACTTTTTGATGGTGAAGATTATGGATACGAACATGATTTGTCGAATTACTTCATAGGTTCACGTCATTTTGCCGGCAACCTCCCCTTCTATAAGCCGGAGAGTGCAATTCTCATAGATTTAATTGGTGATAAAGAATCTGTATTTCGATTTGAACCAAGCTCTTTTGCGTCCAATCAGCAGGCAATGACTAAAATTTGGGATATCGCTGCACGGAGGGGCTTTTCTAATTTTAAAGCTGAGCAGGGCAACGGTGTCAGTGACGATCACGACATGCTGATACAGGCGAAAATCCCAAGTATCGATATCATCGACGTCAATCTTGTCGGACATGTTGACAGCAATCCACGACGTAAATATTGGCACACCAGTCATGATACCATCGACAATATTTCGATAGAATCATTGACGTCAGTCGGCCAATGCTTGCTTGAATATGTCTATACGTATTAAGAGCTTACGACATAAATGCCTTCAGCGCTTTACCGGTGAGCGACTTCTTGGATTTCGCAATTGTTTCCGGTGTGCCGCATGCGACGAGATGACCGCCACGTTCGCCGGCTTCCGGGCCGAGATCAATGATGTAGTCGGCCGAGGCAATCACATGTAGATTATGCTCGATAATCACCACGGAATGACCTTTATCAACCAATTTCCGGAAACACTGCAAGAGCTTCGATATATCGTCCAAGTGCAGACCCGTCGTCGGTTCGTCGAAGATGAACAGCGTTCTCGACGCCGTTTCAGCATCAATATACGTCGCAAGTTTTACGCGTTGTGCCTCCCCGCCGGAGAGCATCGAGCTCGGCTGCCCGAGGGTTACATACCCAAGTCCTACGTCGGCAAGCACTTGAAGTTTGTTTGTCACTTTCTTTATACCATTAAAAAACTCCAACGCTTCATCGACGGTCATCGCAAGCACATCAATGATACTTTTACCCTGAAAGAGAATGCTGCGCGCTTCCCGCTTGTAACGACTGCCCTTACACGACTCACATTCCAGAGTGATATCAGGTAAAAATTGCATTTCAACGGTAACAGACCCACTTCCCTCGCACACTTCACATCGCCCGCCGGGTACATTGAAGGAGAAAAACCCTGACCACCATCCCATCTGTTTGGCGGCTTGGGTGCTAGCAAACACATCTCGAATTGCATCAAATGCTTTCGAATACGTGGCCGGCGTCGATCGCGACGACGCCCCAATCGGAGACTGGTCGATCATTTCGACAAAGTCAATGTCATTACCGCCTTCGATATATTCACATGCTCCTACGGTGCCATTGTAGCTAGTACGCATACGCTGTAGATTACCGTAGAGGACGTCGTGTATGAGAGTGCTTTTACCCGAACCGCTCACGCCGGTGACTACTGTGAGGGTATTGAGAGGAATTTCTATGGTATCTCCTTTGAGATTATTCTGTATCGGCTTATGAATCCTTAACTTACCGTTCCCTCTTGCACGTTTTTCAGGGAAATCGATAGATTTTTTTCCGGAGAGATATTGACCGGTAATGGAGTCGTTCGAGCCTATTATATCTTGAACCGAACCGGAATACATGACCTGCCCACCGTGTTCACCTGCCTTCGGCCCCATATCGATAATATGATCGGCATGCCTGATGATCTCCGGATCATGCTCGACAACAACTACCGTATTGCCTATATTTCTGAGCTTGAAAAGTAAATTCAGTAAGCGTTCCGTATCTCGTGAATGAAGCCCAATACTTGGTTCGTCAAGGACATACAGCGTACCCACGAGAGAAGAACCCAGTGATGTAGCCAAATTTATCCTCTGCGATTCCCCACCGGAAAGCGTATGCGAAAGACGGTCGATGGTTAGATATCCAAGCCCTATATCTACCAAAAGATCAAGCCGCCAGCGTATTTCCCGGAGAATCTGACCGGCCACGGCGAGCTGATGATCGGTTAATTGTATCCCGTGAAAAAATGAATGTGCCTCTTCAAGGGTAAATCGTACTACTTCAGGAATATTTTTCCCTTCTACGAACACCTGCCGTGCCGATCGTCTCAGGCGTGACCCCTGACATTGCACACACTTGCTGTATCCACGGAATCTACTGGCGATGACTCTGTAATTCATTTTGTGGGGATTTTCGTCTAACATTTTAAAAAGTCCAACTACCCCAAAAAAATCACCACCGTCTCCATTCCAGAGAATAGTAAAATGTTCTTTTGTCAGTATTGCCACCGGTACATCGATTGGAATATCGTTGCGCTTGCAACAAAGAAGCAGATCATCGAAATAATCACCAAATCCCGGCAGAGAAAACGGAGCAAAGGCGCCCTTCTTGATAGATTTTGATCGATCGGGTATCACCAGTTCTTCATCAATGCCAATACTTCTACCCGAGCCGGTGCACCGAGGACAGGCTCCGGAGGGACTATTAAACGAGAAAAGGCGAGGTTCGGGCTCCTTGTAAAGGATCTGGCAATACGAACATTCATAGAGTGTACTGAAATGATAGTCCTGTGCAGACGTAAAATTCTTCACCGTTATCTTACCGTCCCCCATTCGAAAAGCGAGCTCGACAGAGTCCGTTAATCGGGTTCTGGTCTCAGCATCTTTTTTAAATACCAATCGGTCGGCAATGACGAGAATTTCTTTGTCCTTTAATTTTTTTGGCAACGTATCTTCTTGAATATCAATTATATCTGTCGTTCCACGCAGCATAATACGGGTAAATCCGTTCTCGACAAGTGCATCAAGTCTGGCGGGTAATTTTTCATCACTCTCCGGTAACGGAAAGAGAATATACACCCGATCGCCTTCTTCACACTGCAGTGATTCCACCGCTGATTGCGGTGAATCTTTGCTGACGGTGCGTCCACAGGTACAAATCGTCGTTCCGATTCTACCATACAGCAGTCGCAGATAATCATATATTTCTGTCGTTGTGCCGACCGTTGAACGCGGGTTACGGGCAAAGCCACGCTGCTCGATAGCAATAGCCGGCGGCAACCCGGTAATAGAATCCACGTCCGGCTTGGTCATACGTTCCATGAATTGCCGAGCATACGCCGAGAGCGACTCGGTGAACCGACGCTGTCCCTCTGCATAAAGAGTATCAAAAGCTAGCGAGGATTTACCCGAACCGCTCACGCCGGATATGACGGTGAAAGCATTCCGGGGTATTTCGACCGAGACATTCTTGAGATTGTGTACCCGTGCATTGCGGATGGATATATACTTTGTTGAGCGCGATTCTGCAGGAAGAACGGATGGCTTGACGGGAGACTTTTTTTTCATAACAAACAATAATTAATAGCGTTATACTGGTAAGTAGAGAGTCGATTTCTACAAATAATTTACGTGCAAAGCTTACTCGGTAGGCTTCTGCTGCGTACTTGTATCGGTGTCCTGATACAGAAAAAACACCGCATCTTCCATACCCATGAAATATGGCAACGTTGCATTAAATCCTGATATATCGAGCACTTCCTGAACATTCGACTTCAGCGAAGATAGTGCTAGGCGTCCTTTTGCTGCTCGGATAGTCTTCATCCCCCAAAGCAGCACTCGTAGTCCGGCACTCGAAAGAAAGTCGAGATGCGAGAAATCGATGAGCAATTTTTGTTCTTTCTCAGCAAGTATCCGCTGGAGTTTTTCCTCGAGTTCACTTGCGGTATTACTGTCAAGGCGGCCGCGCACTTCTAAGACGGTGACGCCTTGTTCTTTACGTTCGATCATTTCCATAAGTTTGCTTTCCGATAATGAAGAGATAGTAGTAATGTATTACAATGACATACGTTTAAAAATACGCTCCGGGATGAGCTTAATCACCAGCATAATCCAACGCCAGAAAAACGGAAGATAGACGACATTTTTCTTGCGCTCAATTCCTGTATAAATACCCTTCGCGATCGACTGCGGGGAGGCAAAGAGGAAGTTTTTGGGAACGTCTGCCGTCATCGGTGTATCGACGAACCCCGGCTTCACGGTCATCACATGGACATTTGATGCAGAGAGCCGCTGTCGTAAGCCCTGCATGATTGCTGAGACACCTGCTTTTGCGGCTCCATAGACATAGATTCCTTTCCTGCCTCGGTCACCGGCTACGGAGGATATGGCTACTATCGACCCTGATTTGTTCTGCTCAAAATACTCTGCAAACGCAAGAGCATATCCGAGTACACTGGTACAATTAACGGTAAACTCCTCAAGAGCATAGACGATATCGTGATTGGCACGTGCCTGATCGGTGAGTGATCCGTGTGCGATGATGACGCAGTCGATAGTACCGAGTGCCGTGACTGCCTCCCGAAACACACGTTGTGCATCCGTCGGGTCAGTTGCATTCATCCTGCCGGTAAAGACACTCCCAGCTCCCCTGCTTTTAAGGTCTGCCGCACAAGACAGCAGATGCTGTTGATGACGGGCGATGAGCATGAAATGTGCGCCCTGTGCAGCATACAGCAATGCAGTCTGATGGGCTATTGCCGATGTGGCTCCGATAAGTACGATATTTTTCAATGAGTGTATAAATTAGTGTATAAATCAGGCTGTGACCCGTAACCAAAAGTCAGACATACATTGTGGGTCAATATACTGCATAAAGTCTTGCCATTGAGGATAATACTGCTGAAAGCTTTTGGGGCTCATACGCGCATCTTTTGCAGGATAGACGGCTCCTTTTGCTTCCATGACAATTTCGTCGAGTGTCGAAAGCAGCTTCAGCGTGTCAGGGCCATTATTTCCAAAATCTAATGCAAGTGTAATACCGGGACGTGGAAACGACATCATACCGACCGAAGGTATTGTGCCGAACGTCTTGAGCACAGCCAAGAATGATCCCTCACCATAGGTGGATATTTTCTGGACGATCGTTTTCATGGCATCTCTCCCTACATCCATGGGCACGACACACTGATACTGAAAGAATCCCCTCTTGCCATACATTTTATTCCAATGGAGAATTGAGTCGAGAGGATAAAAAAACGGGTCAAATGCTGTTGTATGTTTTTTAATCGGCTGCAATTGTTTGTTGTAATACAACCCATTAAATAATTTAATGGTTAGCTTGTTCAACAGACTATTCGGAGCTTCCATGGGAAACGGAATTTTCTTCTCCCTCGGCATCACGAATGGTGCCGGCACCTGGGAGTGATTCCCCCGAATAAAGATACCTCTTCCCATCTTTTGCTGACGTGCCGTACAATCAACCCAGGACACCGTGTACTCATAGTCTTTTTCTGAGTCGTGCGAGAGGGTCAAGAATTCGTCAATACTTCCAAATTTACAATTTTCGGCTTCAATAACAGGTGAGTATATTTTCTTCAGCTGAATCACTGCCCATGTAATAATTCCGGTAAGTCCAAGACCGCCAATGGTTGCCGAAAACATCCGGTTATTTTCCTGTGGTGTGCAAATAATCGATTCACCGGTTGAACGCAGGAGCTCGAACCGAAGCACATGATGACCGAAATTACCTGCTCTGTGATGATTCTTGCCATGGACATCATTGGCAATGGCACCGCCAATAGTCACATATTTCGTGCCCGGGGTGACGGGTACGAACCAACCCTTCGGAATACACACACGGAGAAGTTCATCGATCGTCAGACCTGACTCACAGACTACGACACCGGTCTCGGTGTTGAAATCAATCAACCTCGATAGCATCGACATATCAATCATGCTTCCTGTCGATGTCAGGCAGCTGTCACCATAGCTTCGCCCTTTGCCATAGCAGAGATACGTGTCGTGTGCAGGAGGGATAATTTCATCAATCCATTGAGGACGATAGACCTGCGTTGGCATTCCTGCGTTCAATCTCCCCCATGATTGATAAGTTTTCATTGGTTGGTCTTCGTTAAAGTGCACATACGACGATTGTTATCAACATTGCTATCACCACATAGCTTGCTCGATCTTTGACGGTAAAGATGATTGGGTCATCGTGCATTTGTCCCCGGTGAGCGACGAACCATACGCGCAGAATCCAATAAAGGAGGCATATTCCTACACCCCATAATAACTGTGGATGATGGTAGAGAGCGGTCACTTCGCGACTATTAATATAAAATGCAAAGATGAGCACCGATACCAGACCACATGATGTACCCACTGAGCGCAGCAAATCCACGTCCCCAACAGTGTACGCCCGACCATTTGCGGTGGTTTTATTGTCGGCAATCAGTGCTATGAGTTCTGAATATCTCTTTACAAACGCAAGACTTAAAAATATAAACACCGAAAAAGCAATTAACCATTGTGAAATCATCACATTCCCTGCAATTGCACCGGCAAACAAACGGAAAGCGTACAGGCCGGCAAGAAGAAGCACATCAACAATTGCAATTTTCTTTAAAACAAATGTATACGCGGTTGTAATTGCAAAATACGCCAGCAGTACAAGAGTAAAGTCTTGCGATACAAAAAGATACGATCCGACAAATGAAGTAGCAATCAGCATCGGCACCAGCAGTACGCCCAGAGAAATCGGTAGCTTCCCGGAGGCAAATGGTCTTTTTTTCTTGCGAATATGGAGCCGGTCAGACTCAAGATCGAGTAAATCGTTGAGAATATACACCGACGATGCACAGAGCGAAAAGCAGAGAAAGGCTATACCGGTTGTTAGCAGCAATTCGGTCTCAAAAAAACGGTGTGCGAGCACGAGAGGTACAAAGAGCAGTGTATTTTTGACCCACTGATACACACGCATTGCCTTTGCAATTGTCATGAGGCTAAATGACGTGCCTTCAAGTACTTCGACAGATGAGGTGCAGGCTCGTACTTTCTCGGTAAATCCGGCACTTGACGTTACGACGACTGCATGAGAAGCTGCTTTCCAGATCGGGAGGTCATCGCTAGAATTGCCGATATAGTCGAATGATTGGTCCTTCGTATAGACCTTTATAGCAGCAAGCTTGGTTGTATTCGAATTGTTGGTGCCATTCTTTGTAGCAATCACATCATCAAAGATTCCGAGATAGTGAGCTATCGGTGCTGCAACAATTTCATCAGTAGCCGTCGCGAGGATTATTTTTCTTCCGGTAGCTTTTGCACGGTGAATATAGGCAAGTACATTCTGATTATACGGCAACGATTCAGGGTTGAGGGTAGTGCGGATAGCAACCTGATGCTTGAAATAGCTCTTCCCTCGCAGGATCCACAACGGTACCATACATATCGCCCACGGTTTGCTGCGCAAAAGCAGAAGCAATCCTTCCCACAGGCAGTCGGAATATATCAGTGTTCCGTCGAGATCGACAAAAAGAGGAAGTATGCGTGTATGAGGTTGAGTAGATAAACTCATGTAATGTAATAGTCGTTTGCGGAGATAGTACTGTGCATTTCAGCGTATACAGGACTATACTTCGTGCGGAAGTATGCTCATGTGTTGTATACTGCAATTCATGGTGCTGTCTTCAATAGTACGTACATTTGCTTGAAATATCACCACAACGTTAATATTTGTACATCAGTTAGCTTAAACACTTCACGTAAAATCTGTTTGCATTCTTCCACGTGCTGCTTGTCATGTATTACTGCTTTCAGATCCTTGATTGCACCTGTACTACTTTCATCTGAGTTAGCCGCGGCATCCATTGCCCAAGCTTCTTTGTACTCTTTGATGGCTTCATTTATGTTTCCAAGCCGCAAATGTGATAATGCGATACGATATCTGCCGGACACATTCTTCGGATTAATTTTCAATGCTCTTTGAGAGTATTCTATGCAATCCTTGAATTGATTGATACGATAACAATTCCATGCAACTTTATGTATAAAATATGCACTATCGGGATAAATCGTCAAGATTTTCTTATATACATCCAGAGCTTGTGAATATTGTTTTAATTTAGAATAGGATGTAGCAAGTGTGGAGAGAGCACCAACATGATTAGTCTGTTTTTTTAGAATATACGTCGATAGCTCTATTGCTTGCTTGTACAAATAACTATCCGAGAGATCTTCTGCCCGTTGAGCCAAAGAATCACAATAGGATGAGTCTTTCCACAAATTTTCGGTGACACGCTTCAAGAAAACCTGTTCATAGTACTCTTTCCTGTTCGTACTGATAAGCTGTGAATACCTCTTATAATCTTCTATAGCCTTATCATAGTTGGCATTCTTAAAGAATTCTTTTCCGCGGAGATAGACATAGTCCGCTTCATTGTCATCGTCAGCATCCATCAGTGTTGTAAGACCTTTGATCACCATTTCATGGTAATTCAGCTGTGAAGTCGTATCCGGTTGTGTAAATTTAAACTTGAGTGGAATTATCACCCAAACGGCAGCCGCTTCACCATTTTTCTTTCGTGCAGGAGTAAATGTTGTCATGGCAAGAGCGGAGTTGACATTTTTCTCGAACAGTGGCCCGAGAGACACAACATAATAATGTTCAACTATTCTCCCCGTTGTATCGACAAGTGCTTTAATTTCCATTGGACCTTCAACACTCGCTCGCCGTGCCTTTTCAGGATAAACTAAATTTTTATATAACGAAGGGTAATCCAGAACAGGATCAACGGTAATACTATCAGGAGAAACAGCAGCCGGACGCAATGAATCAGGTGCCCAAACAGCAGCAAATGAACAAGTAGTTAGTACCAATGCACTTGTTACAATCGACAAAAGTTTCTGTAGCATAGTTTCTCAGGTTCTTCTATTTCTTCTTCATCGCCTGTTGTAATTCTTCACCCACACTTTGCATGAATTTCCCGACACCTTCCATGATGTGTCCTACTCCTTCTTCGATTTTTTTAGCACTTTCTGCAAATGAATGATCTATCGTAGGATAGAGCGTAAACTCACGGCAAAAATGTTTAACATCTTCCTTGACGGCAGCATAGACTGCCGTGTCACCGACATTGGTCAGTACGCGGTCGATTAATCGAGCGATATGGCGCATGTCGTCCTCACGCATGCCACGTGATGTGACGGCAGCACTGCCGAGTCGGATACCGGACGTTACCAGCGGCGATTGTGTGTCAAAGGGTACAGCATTTTTATTACACGTAATTCCTGATGCATCAAGCGCTTCTTCGGCTTTTTTACCGGTAAGATTTTTATTGCGAACATCAATGAGCATGAGGTGATTATCCGTGCCTCCGCTGATGATATTATAGCCCATTCCGACCAACTCAGACGCCATTGCCTGCGCATTCTTAATGACTTGTTCGGTATATACACCGAAATCGTCCGTCAGACATTCACCAAAAGCAACTGCTTTTGCTGCAATGACATGCATCAGCGGTCCACCTTGAATTCCCGGCATGACCATCGAGTCGATGAGTTCGCTCATCATCTTCACCCGACCGCTTTTCGGTGCTACCTGTCCAAAGGTATTTTCGGTATTCTTACCGAGTAAAATCACACCTCCGCGGGGTCCGCGCAGTGTCTTGTGCGTGGTCGAAGTCACGACATCACAATACGGCACGGGGCTTACAAGTTTGCCTTTGGCAATTAATCCTGCAGGATGAGCGATATCGGCAAAGAGAAATGCACCGACCGAATCGGCAATCTCGCGGAATGCTTTGTAATCTATAGATCTTGAGTAAGCTGATGCACCAACGGTAATCATCTTGGGCTTATGTTCTTTGGCGAGCTCGGCGACGCGGTTGTAGTCGATGAGTCCGGTGTCTTTATCCACACCATACGGTATGAAATTATAGAACTTACCCGAAAAATTCACGGGTGAACCGTGGGTAAGGTGTCCACCATGGGATAAATCCATGCCGAGAACGGTATCGCCCGGCTTGATATAGGTAAAATAGACCGCCATATTCGCACCGCTGCCGGAGTGCGGCTGAACATTTGCATACTCAGCACCGAAGAGTTCTTTGGCACGATCGATAGCAAGATTTTCGGCTACATCCACCCATTCACATCCGCCGTAATAGCGTTTCCCGGGATACCCTTCGGCGTATTTGTTGGTGAGAATTGACCCTTGTGCCTGCATGACGGCGAGGGATGTGTAATTCTCACTGGCGATGAGCTCGAGCTTGTCGCGCTGACGCTCATATTCACCCATGATAGCTTTATAGATTTCTTCGTCCTGATGTTTGAGTTGTGTGTTCATAATTATATATAATTAAAAGGATTAGCGTTGAATAACAATTGGTTTTGTAATAGATATGCTGCCGCCCGAATATTTCATAAAATACACACCGTCCGAGAGTCCGTCAAGCGGAAGAGTGATTTTTTCACCTGAACCGATGGACAGCGTATAAGAATTAATTTTAACACCGATTGAATTGTAGAGTTCGATGGTTGGTTGTGGTGAATATAATCGTCGCGGGATGGTGATACTGACTGCATTCACGGCAGGGGTAGGCGTGATAAGCAGGTCGCTCGTTTCCGTCTCCTCCTCAACTCCTACGGCGATTGCCGTGCATTTTGCTTCACCGGTGATTGCATGTACTTCGCAATTGAGTGTGCCATTTGTCCCTACTCCGCCAAAGGTCAGCCGCCAAATGGGACTATTACTCGGGAAATAGACACTAAACGGGGTAAAACCAACCGGGATGAATGCTGCCTTGGGATTAGGATTCGCTTTTGCATACAATTTATAATCTGCCGTTGCTTGTATGTTTTGAATCATTTTATCGCTTTCCAAAAATTTATTTGGAAGCACGGAATCCTTTGAGAAGAGTGAAGATATCCCATCTAAGGGTAAATTGACCGCAATAGTTTGGTAGCCCAAAAGCGGTAACTTGGCTAGCGGGATACTGACGGTAGAATCTTTGGACGTAGTTTTTGATTTTCCGCGAAAGATATACACCCAGCCATCGGATTTTCCGTTGGTATAGTCAAAAAACTTCGCATTCACCGGCAATTGAAAAGCAGAGGTAGTATCACCGAGAGTGACAACTCCGACTAACTGAGCAGTAGCAAGCCCGGCCTCTGATAGTTTCTTTGCTGCGCTTACTCCTTCGGTTGCTTTATACGCAACAAAAAGCTGACCCCGTGCTACGGTACATGTTACGAGAATGGAAATCAGAAAAACAGTACAGATTTTCATAGATACTTATTGTGACCAAAGGAAACAAACATGAATATTTGACTGCAAATTATTGAATTTACCGCTCGTAGAAAAAGACTTTTTATCGAGCCGGATACCGGAAGCACTTCTGCTGAATGTTTTTGAGGTTGATTGTGAGCAAATACGGTCACAGTGGCCCGAACTCTACTTTTTTTGTAATTTTGCGCTTCGAAGACACGTCACACTATAAATTCTAAGGATAATTCATGACCAAAGCAGACTGGATTTTTACGGCTAAAACCTTACTTACGTCGCGTTTGATTGATATTATTGAAGAGACTGAGCTCGCTCCTGCGGGCAAGGTGCTTTATCAGTTCTCATCGCGTGGTCATGAGCTTGCGCAAATTCTCCTAGCAGTCCATCTCGACGGCAAGCATGACGCCGCGACTGTGTACTACCGTTCCCGTCCATTTGTCCTTGCAGCCGGTATGACCATCGAGGAGGCGTTTGCCGGTCCGATGGCAAAGTCCGGAAGCCGCAATGGCGGCCGTGATATCGGCGTTGTTCATAACCTCACACCACGTACCGGTCTTACGGTATTACCGGCCAGCGGTGACGTCGGCGCTCAATACACACCGGCCGTCGGCTGGGCACAGGCAGCAGTGTACCGTGCTACCGTCATGAAAGAAAAAGACTGGAAGTCTAGCTGTGCGGTGGCGTTAGGCGGAGATGCTTCGGCTGCGACGAGTGGATTCTGGGCGGCGCTTACTATTGCTACTACTCAGAATTATCCGATGATTTTTTGTATTGAAGATAATAACTTTGGAATTTCCGTGCCGGGCAGCTATCAGACGCCCGGAGCAAATATTGCCGAAAATCTCTCCAATTTCAAGAATTTAACAATTCTCGACGGTGATGGCGCCGATCCGGAGGAAGCGCAACTGCTCATCACACAAGCCATCGAGAGCGTGAGGAAAAGACAGTCTCCTGTTTTGCTCCGCCTACGCGTTCCCCGCTTATGCGGGCACTCGGGAGCAGATAATCAATCTTACAAGACACCGGAGACAAAAGAGAATGAAATCAGCCGCGATCCACTACCCCGCCTGAAAGCATTTTTACAGAAAAAGAAAATTATATCTTCTAAAGAATGGTCCGCACTCGAAGCACAGGTAGAAGCTGAGGTGAGAGCCGGACTCGAGCGGGCAATACAACAGTCAGAACCGGATACCAGTACTACCGAAGCACATATTTTTTATGATGGAATTCACGCGCAACAGGTAGGCGGACTTTTACCGGAGCGTGCGATAGCCACCCTGAGCGGTGCTGACTCCGAAGGGCCGCGGGTGAATTTAATTCATGCAGTCCGAATGACGCTCGAACATGAACTGACCGTCAATAATCGAGTGTTGGTGTTTGGTGAAGATGTCGGTGTCAAGGGTGGTGTCCATGGAGCAACGGTCGATTTACAGACAAAATTTGGCGTTGATCGCGTTTTTGATACTTCTCTTTCTGAGGAAGGGATTATCGGGCGTTCGATAGGACTTGCGTACTCCGGGCTGATGCCCGTGCCGGAGATACAATTCAGAAAGTATCTCGACCCGGCGATGGAGCAAATCAACGATACCGGTACCATTCGCTGGCGCACTAACAATCAATTTGCGGCTCCAATGGTGGTACGGATACCGGTAGGACACAGTAAGCGCACCGGTGACCCATGGCACAGTGTATCAGGTGAGGCGATCTTTGCACACACACTCGGATGGATGGTAGCGATGCCGTCGAATGCCCGAGATGCAGTAGGTCTGCTGCGAACGGCTTTACGAGGCAATGATCCTGTCTTTTTCCTCGAACATCGTAATTTATTAGATACTTCTGCCGGTCGTGGTAATTATCCGGGAAATGATTTTATGATTCCGTTCGGTGTTGCAAATATTGTCGAGACCGGCACGAAAGCTACTATTGTAACGTGGGGTGAGATGGTGCACCGCGCCAAAGATGCGGTGAAGCTACTCGGAGAATCAGTCGAAATCATAGATTTACGAACAATCACTCCATGGGACAAGCAAGCGGTCCTTCGTTCGATCGAGAAGACCAATCGGTGTATGATTCTCCATGAAGATACCATCACCAGCGGCTTTGGCGCTGAAATTGCGGCTGTCCTGGCAAAGGAAGCATTTCATTACCTCGATGCCCCTATAGATCGAGTAGCCACACCGGATGTGCCGATTCCCTACAACTTGGGAATGATGGATGTGATTATTCCGACCGTTGAGAAAATCGCCGAACGATTACACAATTTAATTACGTACTAACAGACGAGAGCAAGTAGATTTTTACAGAAGAATTCAGGTACTTTTTTTACGAGGATATTTTATGCATAATATTTACAGTTTTGAAGGTGAGCGTTATTTTTTTGACGTCATCGCACAGCCCAAAGCAGGCAAGCAGACCTTTGAGATCCGCGCAACTTGCGTTGACTCCGGCGCGTCTGCCACGGTGACTAATTTACCCTATGTCATGGAACAGATTCTCGACGGTGCGAAAGTCGAAGAACGCTTCAAGCAGCCGACGTGGATCGTGACTCCGGCAGAAGCGAAAGAATTCAGTACACATTCGGTGTCACTGTTCTCCCAGCAAGACAAGCTCGAGCTGATGGAAGACGCGATGAACGATGATCGAGCAGGCGGAAAATGGGTCAATGAAGAAGATTTTATGGAGGAAGAATTTGATCTAGACGACGACGATGACGAGGATGAATGGGAGGATTTCGAGCCGGAAGATAACGAACAACTCGATCATTATTAGTCCCCAAAAGAAGGTGATTTTTACTCCAGGGATAGCTGCTCGCTATCCCTTTTTTTATGCCCTTACAAAAACTTTTTTTGAAAATGACAGAAATTTCATTGGGTTATGAATGATATTTTTTGTTTATTGCAATTATTAAATCAGCCGATTCGGTCGATTTAATCAGCATTTGGTGGTTTGGTTAGCACTCCGAGGCGTGGGGGATGCTTCGGGCTGCACATAGTATTTTCAAGTATAAATTGGAGGTTATCCCCTATGATTTATAGTTATTTGACGCGCATACGACTTTTACGGATCGGAATCTTTGTTCTGGTACTTCTTTCCGTGTTGTCGATCAGACTCATGGTACTTGCTCAGGATGCCCCTCCTGTACCGTTCACCCCACCTTCAGCTCCCCTTTCTCTCCGTTTTGAGCCGGCAGAGAGCCAATATTATCAATCCGGTAAAGCTTCATGGTATGGCGGTGACTTTCACAAGCGGCGGACTGCAAGTGGCGTCTATTTTGACATGCATGGATTCACTGCTGCGCACCGTAAGCTTCCGTTTGGTTCGATTGTCGTGGTGACCGATTTGTCAACCGGCAAAAAAACGATGGTGTGCGTGACGGATCGCGGTCCGTTTATGAAGTCGAAAATTTTGGATCTATCCTGGAAAGCAGCCAGTGAGTTAGGCGGAAATCTACAAAATATTTCCGCAGAAGCATATATTCCCGAAAAATGTACTTCTCAGCGGTCGGACAGTAATCTTCGGTTGAGTTTCTTAGCAGACTGCACACCATTACTTCTTGATTTTACTGCATGTTCGGTCGTTGACTCCACTACTGACTTCACCAAAGCAATCAAGCTTCAACGCGAGCTCACCGCAGCCTCACCGGATATTCGCTATGCAGTGACTGTCGTTGCAAATCCCACTTTCACCGGCACAGACCGTGCTCTTGCAGGTAAATATATATACCTCGTCGGTGCTGTCCTTTCCAATGCGCTTCCACCGGAAGAAATTACGAGCGCTGATGTAATGAGGGACGAACCCTAAGAGGCGCGTTTCTCATCTCCCGAAGATGTAGCTTGATCAATAGTATCATAGGCGGCAAGGATATATTTCCTTTGCCGCCTATGTAGTATTTGTTAATTTCGCTGTAAACTTTTGCGCAGATACTGTGTCTGTAGCGCACAATGGTTCTTCTTGTTTTATTAATTCGGAAAAATACAATGAGTAAATATCTTTATACTGTATTTGTGGTATTGGCATGTAGCTTGGCGCTGCAAAGTTTTGAATGTGCTTCACCCGAGTTTACGTCAGCTAAGCTCGCTCTTAATCAAAAGGATTATCTCAAAGCACGTGACTTGCTCGAAAAGGTGGTAGCCAAGAATCCCAATGATGCCAATAGCTGGTATCTGTTAGCAAATTGTCGTCGAACTCTTCTCGACTATGCCGGTGCAGGTGAGGCGATTATTAAAGCACAAAGTCTGCCGAGCGATGGTGTCTTACGCAGTCAGATTGCCACAGAAAGCTATGTGATATGGGTAGAAGTCTATAATGTCGCCGTTAATTCCTTTAATCAATTCCAAATTAACCGGTCGCTTGATACCAAACGCCTGAAAGAGCATCTGAAATTAGGAACAAGAATTAAGCCAGAGAATTCAGAACTCTACGCGCTTCTTGGTTCGGTCTACGAGACAGAGGGCGATACCACCAATGCCATTGCCGAATACAACAACTATCTTAATGCACAAGAAAGTGCATTTAATCTCGCAAAGGAAAAAGGCGTGTCTGTCGGAATGTCGCGTGCCTCCGCTATCCAGCAGTTAGGCCGCCCTGACTCGACCAAAAGTACTCCGCTAGAGTCCGGTGACTCTCTCTACTATGACCACATCACAAGCGGTTCGCAACACGTCTATTTATTCTCCGCAACCAAGCGCAAAGGACCTGCAATGGTCGAGGGCTGGAGAGTCGATCTCCCTAAAAATTGGCTTCCGCAGGAACGTAATCGTCATTTCGTCTATAATGTACGTCCGTATCCGGCATTAGCGCTTATGTATTATTCCAAGAAGAACTACGAAGCTGCCCTGGCAACGATCGAAAAGGCCTCTTTGCTATCGCCGGAAGATGAGCAAAATGCTGCCTTTAAGTTGCAGATATATGAAGATCAGGGACGTACGAACGAGATCCTGGCATCCTTGGTAAGCATGACGACAAAGTATCCGAAAAATAAAGCGTATATGTCACAGTTAGCTTTTATTTTTTCGAAACTCCAACGCAATGACGAAGCGATTGCAACCTATGAAAAGACATTGGAAATCGACCCCACTTATGATATTGCTCTCTTTAATCTGGCTGCTGCCTATAAGAATAAGGCCAGTGAATTTCAGAAATACGAAGCAGAAAAGAAGAAAAGCAATCCGAAGTATAAAGAAGATGAGTCGAAGTATTTCCCGCTGTTAAACAAAGCATCCGAACTATTTAGCCGGTATTTACAGCTTCCTCAACGCACGGGCGACTTGGCGGCGCTTATACAAATTGCTAATATTTATGAAGTTACCCGTGAAGCAAAGAAGCTCGACCAGACAATCACACAGCTCGAATCCATTGAGCCGTCTAATACCACCAATATAGAATATTATGACTTTATGGGTGGTATTTATGCACGGCAAAGTGCTATTAAAAAAGGATATATTGAAAAATCCAAAGCCATGTACGACAAGGCAGACGCACTTAAAAAGAGATAACCCTAATTGATATTCCCTCAATCAGCCGATTACGTCGGCACATTTTATTTATTTACTGGAGAACATATCCCAATGGCAGACCAAAAAGAACAGCATCAGCAAATCAGTATCGAGCTTGGAGAAAAAGAAGCAGAAGGAATTTATTCTAACCTTGCAATTATCAGCCACTCACCAGCTGAGTTCGTCGTTGATTTTACCCGCATTTTGCCGAACTTACCGAAGGCTAAAGTGCATGCACGGATTATCATGACGCCACAGCATGCCAAGCTGCTGACCCATGCCCTGCATGATAATATCGTTCGATTCGAAGAAGAATACGGAGAAATCGTTCTCGATGGACACAATCAATTCCCGAGCGGACCCACATCAAGTATTCATTAATCTACATTTTCTCAGTATATTTGCCGCGTTCATTGTATGTACATGAACGCGGCTTTTTTTTGATAACCAAAGGATGAACTATGAATGTAGGAAATTACGTATTAGTGCTCCATACTCATTTGCCGTATGTACTGCATCACGGTAACTGGCCACATGGCAGTGATTGGCTCTGCGAGGCAGTCGCCGAATGCTATATTCCATTACTGAATTCCTTTCACGAGCTTCTTGCCGAGGGTATTGCTCCCAAAGTGACAATTGATATTTCCCCGATTCTCTGCGAGCAGCTCACGCATAAAGACTTTCCTGCACTATTTGAACAGTATTGTACCAACAAAATCCGTCTCGCAGCCGACGATGAGAAATATTTCCGCCGGCATCAGGCTGTGCCGCATAATATATATCTGGCGCAATTCTGGCAACAATGGTACACCGCACGCAAGCATGACTTTACCGAACGCTACAACCGTTCTATTATCAATGCGTTAAAAGAACTGCAAGATCAGCAGGCTATTGAAATCATCACTTGTGGCGCTACTCATGGCTATCTCCCTCTGCTGGGCGATGATCGCAGCGTCGCCCTTCAAATGAAAGCAGCCGTGGAAAATTACCGCAAGCATTTCGGAAAAAATCCCCGCGGTGCCTGGATCCCTGAATGTGCGTACCGCCCGTCTTATGCATGGCAAACCTACGTTCCTGTTCCGACCTTCTCCGAGCTGCATCCGCGTCTCGGTGTCGAAGAAATACTGGCAGACAACGACATCGAATTCTTCTTTGTCGATCAACAGCCGACGAACAATGCCAAGCCCCTCGGCGCACTTCAAAGCGGATCGTTCGTACCTACATGGTCAAAAGACTTCGTGATCCGAAAAAACAGCTTCGATCGCACTCCCCTGTCGCTTTACAATGTACAGTCAGAGCAAAAAGTACCCACGAGCAAATCGTCGATTGCTTTTACCCGCCACCAAAAAGTAGCGATGCAGGTCTGGAGCGGCGACTCAGGTTATCCCGGCGATCCGACGTACTTAGATTTTCACAAAAAGCACTTTAGTTCGGCACTTCGATATTGGCGCGTCACGGACAACAAAGCCGATATGATGTACAAAATGCTCTATGTCCCCGACTGGATTGCCGAGAAAATTGATGTACACGCGTTTCATTTCATCAAATCTATCGAATCGACGCTTATTGGATATCGCTCTCAATCCGGAAAATTCGGAACTCTTTGTACGCCCTTTGATACAGAGCTCTTTGGTCATTGGTGGTTCGAAGGTCCTCAATTCGTTAAAGCCGTGCTGCGTGGATTACATCATTCACCGTATGTCAACGCTGTAACTGCTTCAGAACAAATCGATTACGTCAAACCGCGGGAAGTGATGGCAATACCTGAAAGTTCCTGGGGGCGCGGAGGTCATCATGAAGTATGGATAGGCGATGATACGAAATGGACATGGGAGGTAATTTACCGCGACGAGCTACGTTTTGCTGAACTCTTACGAAAATATCCACTCGAGACGATGACCGAAAATATACGTCGAATACTCACGCAGGCGCTGCGGGAATTGATGCTCCTTCAGGCCTCCGATTGGCAGTTTTTAATTTCTACATTTTCGGCTAAAGACTATGCAGAGCAACGCTTTTCGTATCATCATTCCGACTTTAATCTCCTCTGCTCCATGGCTGAGCGTTGCGAGGGGAATAAGAAGAGAATCAAGCAACCGGACATGAAAATTCTCAAAGAAATTGAAGCACGGAATGCCGTCTTTCCTGAGCTCAAGCTTGAGTGGTGGAAGGTGCAGTCGTGATACAAAAAATAACTCGAGATGCGAAGACAAACATTCGCATCTCGAGATGTTACTGAACGCTGCACTTTCTACGCGTTCCCTCGTTCTTCAAATAATGCATTGACATAGTCACTGGCATTAAATGGCTGCAGGTCATCAATTTTCTCACCGACACCGATATATCGGACAGGCAGCTTCAATTCATTGGTAATTGCAATCACGATCCCACCTTTTGCCGTTCCATCGAGTTTGGTCAGCACCACACCGGTCAAATTCGCTACTTTCGAAAATTCTTTAGCTTGCTGTAAGGCATTTTGTCCGGTCGTGGCATCGAGAACGAGATAGACTTCATTGGGAGCATTTGCTTTGACTTTTTTCATGACGCGTCCCATTTTTTCGAGTTCGGCCATGAGATTAGTTTTATTATGCAGACGTCCAGCCGTATCTATTATCACTACATCGCACTTACGCGCAGTGGCTGCTTTAATCGTATCGAATGCGACAGCTGCCGGGTCTGCACCTTGACCTTGCTGCACAATATCCACACCGGCACGCTCTGCCCAAATTTCGAGCTGTTCGTTCGCTGCTGCCCGGAATGTATCGGCAGCCCCGATAATGACTTTCTTCCCTGCTTCCCGGTAATTACGGGCCAGCTTGCCGATGGTCGTCGTTTTACCCACACCATTGACTCCGACGACCATGATGGTATGAGGAGTATCATTCGGATCGACTGCATATACCGCATCTTCTTCGGGTGCCGGCACCGCAGTAAGTATTGATAAAATCTCATCTTTAATCATTTCATAAATTTCACTGCTGTCACTGAATCCGTCCTGTTTAGCCCGAAGCTTGACGGCATTCATGATGGAAATTGTCGTACCGACTCCTATGTCCGACGTCAGCAAAATCTCCTCAATGTCGTTCAGGAGTTCGGCATCAATTTTCCTCCCGCTGCCAAGCACCGACTTGAGGCGATTGACGAAAGCGGAGCGTGTCTTTTCGAGTCCCTCCTTGAGTTTGGTAAAGGTCACCGCCTCAAACGCTGAGGCCACTTTTTGTTTTATTTTATCAAATAAACCCATAATACTACTAGAGAATGAAGAAAATTAGTCATCGAAATACAGTATCGATTGTCATCAATGTGCAATACCATTGCTCTCGCCTGCCGGAAGCTCATGAAGCACGACGAAGAATCGACGGGCATACACTGCAAGTGACACGAGCATACCGGCCATGGAAATCCATTCCAATATCGTTATAAAGAGTGTATCCCAATTCAGAGCAAGACCAAGTAATGTAAGAGAGATACAAACAACAGCAATTTTTCCCGGATAGTTTGATGGCAAGACATATCCGTTTCTTTTTTTAATAAACATTCCACCGCTGAAAATCAGCACATCCCGAATAAGAATGGACGCTAAGAACCAGCCGGGCACCTTGCCAAGGAGCGCAAGCATGATTACCATTGCACCGACAAATACTTTATCGGCCAGCGGGTCGATGATACGGCCAGACTCGGTTTCCTGTTTGAATTTCCGGGCAAAATAACCGTCGAGAATATCCGTAACGACTGCTGAACAACAGATCAGAAGCACGGCAAGAGAATGATTATACCAAAGTGCAAATGCCATTGGCACAACCAATACTCCACGAAGAAGACTCAGAATATTTGAGAGCGTCCAGGTCATTGTTAATGTTCGATAAGTAACGGTACAGCACTCACTTCAGCACCACACTGCACGATTGCATAATAGACACCCAATACAAGATGCCGGGTATCAAATACATACTGCAGCGTCAGGAGCTGTGACTGCCCTGCCCCCGAAGACTCGCGGCGAGGGAATGCAGTAGCTACGGTAGTACCAAAGATATCTTTCAGTATGGCAGCTTGCTCCTGCAGATCGTCGGATGCCCGCATACTGACTGCAATGGTAGCTGTTTCATTGGATGGCTGAGGATATGGTGCAGACAGTCGATAATCTGCTCCCAACGAGTAGATGACACCAACAAGGGGCATATCGCACCGTGAATTCCCTCCGGCGAGTATTCCATTACCCTTTGCCACAAGTGGCAATAATTGCTGTGAACAGGTATCTTCAAAGATTAAAGTATCACGTTGGAGAGTGGTATCATACGGCGCGTAGCACACAGTGAATGCCATTGAATCAAGAGGTCGGATAATAATTGGTAACTGACTCTGCGGCACCGAAAAAGGAATATTTCGCACAAGATATGGATTATCAATTACATACGGCAACAGGGAATCACGATTAAAAAGAGTGACGGTAGTACAATTACGGATGCCAAGCTCTGTGGAATCGAAGACGACTATACCCTGTGGAACGAGAAACTGCAGTTTATTTTTTGCAATTAATTCAATCGCTATTGCAGTATCGGAAACACCGACACAACCATTTGAATCGACAACTGTTACTGTAAACGGTCCACCGACAGTCGTCGTAAACGACTCTGCCGTAGAGCCATTAGACCATAGATAACGACTATATCCGGGAGGAGCATGCATCGTAAGACTATCTCCCCGGCAGAAGGTAAAATTTCGTTTTGCCGTAATGACAGGCTTAATAAAAGGGATGGCTTTTACATGAATTGTATCGGACAGGGAAACACAACCATTCGAGTCGGTAATTCGCACCGTGTATGCTCCCCCGGTTGTTATTCGGATTTTTTGTGTTGCTTCGCCATTTGACCAGTCGTATTTTTGATAGCCGGCCGGTGCAGTGAGCTCGAGTGTATCTCCGAAACAAATTACGGGCTTGGAATTACTGAGCGAGATAGTGTTTTTGGGCCGTGGCAGCACATTGACATCAATTGAATCTGTAAAATACAGGCATGCATTCTTATCATAGACCGAGAGTATGTATCGTCCGGACTTCCCAACGGTAATGCTTCTTGTTTTCGCACCGTTTGACCAAATATAATTGTCGAATCCGTTATTTGCTTCCAGTACCACGGAGTCTCCTTCGCAGAATTTCAACAGTCCGGATACTTGAATTTTTAAAGACTGAGTTTGCGGATAATAGGTATGATACAAGCCATCGCCTACCGTCCATCCGATAGAATCGGTAATAAAGTAGATATCATCAAGGTCATCATTTCCTTCAATTCCACAATTACGTTTTTCCCAGGTCTTTCCGGCATCATTAGTATAATATACGGCCCGATTGCTGCCTACGCCCCAGCCGGTAGTAGAATTCAGGAGAAAGGTACCGAACATTGGTTCGCCGGTACTGAATCGATTCCACGATTGACCATTATCATTCGTAAAACGCAGAGAACCATCGTTACTCCCCTCACCTGCGCAGTCATTCCCTGCCGTTGGCACGAGAAAGGAAGTCCCTATATTAGTAATTTCTTCCTGCCAATCGAGGGCTCCGGTTTGAGAAAACTGATTCCAAGAGCGACCACCGTCGAGTGTTTTCCATATCCATCCGCTACTCGAGGCATAGCCAAGCCCATCGGGTGAATAGAGCATGGCGTCGGTCATACCGCTTGCAGCTGCTGCTCCGCGAAATTCTGTCCACGAAGCGCCGCCATCAGTAGTTCTAAAAAACACCTGACCATCGTTGTTACACCCACCGGCGACGAGCATTCCAATGTCCTGGGTAATAAAAAAGCAACCCCAAAATTGGTTGTTTCGAGGATTTCTCGGCGACACATCCCGCCAAATAGACCCACCATTCGTGGTTTTAAAAATACCGTCCGGACCGGACGTATAGCCAACGAGCGGCGAAACAAAATGAATGCTTTCCAGCATGGGAGAAAGTGAAGAGTTACTTGTCGTCGGTATTGACACTCCCTGCCAGGTCTGACCGCCATCTGTCGTGCGGAGCACATAACCGCGGAAGCCGCAGACCCAGCCGTACTGAGGATTCGACGGGAGAAAGAACACGTCGAGGTAGTATCCGGTGTTATACGGTGCCGGTATATTGGTCACCTTTTTCCATTGAGCGGCACTTTCTTGTACTCCACCAAGCGTCAGCACTGTCACCCAAAGCAACAATGTGAGCACAATCCGAAGGAGCGTTTTCATAAAAATTGTCATTACTTCAATAAATTATTGACCGGCCATGGTTCACGAGGCCTGTTTTTGCCGATATGTCAATGCAAAAATACTATACAAAACAATAGAAATCACGATTCCCGGTATCATTGGCTCAATCGAAGCAAAAAAATCTTGTACAGGTACCGGAATAACCGGTATAATCGGCATGATCATCCATACCAACGATACGCAGGACGAAGCACACATCATCGTGATGAGTCCCCGGGGTGAGAGATGTTGTCTGAGTCGATAGCCGGATAATATTGGCAGAAGTAATCCCGGCACGGCGACCGATGCAGTTTTATAAATCAGTTGCACTGCTGAGGGCAGAAGTATAGCCATTACAATTCCTACAATCGTTGTAACAGCTAGACCAATACGTGTCCAATAGGTTGCAGTCTTTCGCTTTACTAATTGATAAATAATATCATTACCAATTGTCACTGCGGAAAGAAACGCATAGCTGTTTAACGAAGACATCACCGTAGCAAGCAAAGATACTGCAAACAAACCTCGCCAAACAGGCGGCAATATCGCTGCTCCAAGTGCAGGAAATGCCAGCAGAGGTTCGGTCGAAATATATGCACGCGCATACAAGCCGGTCGTGATCGTCAGGAAATCAAAAACAATCCAACACCCCACCGACAGCAGTATCCCTTTCCGAGCCACATCAGGTGTGATAGCAGCGGCTGAACGCTGATGAAAGCTGGGATCAATAAACGTTTGTAATGATATTATTGCCCAAGTACAGACAACTTGCCATGAAGCATTACCCAGCAAATGGGTGTGAGACTCCGGTAAACGAGAAAACATCGAGCCGGGAGAACCATAAGTGATAACCGCAAAGACAAATAACGCACCGAACCCCAAATACATAAGAATAAATTGTAGAGTATTTGTCTTAACGTCTGCTTCAAATCCCCCGGTAAATAAAGAACAAATTGAGAGTAACGCCCCCAGAATAATCGAAGAGCTGAGAGCAAAGCCCGTCATCATTTCGACTAATACGCCAAGCATAAGGATGTATGCTGCCGGAATGGATATGATCAGCACAAGGAAAGAGCCAATCAAGCCAGTCTCACGGCCATATTTACGAGAAAGCAGGTCAGGTATAGAAAGTACATTCGACGTTCGTATTTTCCCCGCTATCAAGATGCTAAACCCAACAGCCGCAGCATAATACGGTAAGCCCATGCACACCCACGCGACAATCCCCTGAGAATAGACGAACTCCCCTACTCCCAAGATTAATCCATACCACGTAGCAACTAACGTAGCGATAAAGAGTGGTAACGTGAGTTTTCTACCGGATAGAATGTATTCTGTAGATGATGAATTTTTGTTTTTTTTATAAAAACCAATAGCAATAACGGCTATTAAATACAGCAGAATAATACTATAATCTGGAAGAGATAGCTGCATGTTTTATACCTGCGTGCTTGGAATGTGTAAGATACGATGTCTGCTCTTTATTCGAGGCCAATGGTATTTCTGCCCGATCAATTGCATTGCAAATTACGGCAATTTCTCCCCTTTTTCGTGTACGATTATTAATTTTTATGTTTTGTTCTGTATTTTTGTCAAAATCTAACTCGTATAATTGCATTATCCGGAGGAAATGTGACTACTTCTACTGTTTCGACTCGTAGCGCATTTAGCTTGTGGTTACAAGCTGTTCGCGCCTTTTCGTTTACTGCATCAATGGTACCAATCATTATTGGAGCGATGCTGGCCCTGTCTTTCCCGGGCAGTGTCCGCTGGGATTTATTTCCGGTCGTTGTCGTATGCTCACTGCTCGTACATGCCGGCACGAATCTCTTCAGTGATTACTATGACTATAAAAAGGGAGTTGACAAAGAAGGGGCTTTCGGCGGAAGCGGTGTGCTCGTCGGGAAACTCCTTCAACCGAAACAATTGTTTACCGGCGGCATGGTTAGCTTCATCCTCTGCTTCTTACTTGGTCTCTTTTTTGTCCAGGTTCGGGGGATTGAAATACTCTATCTCGGACTTACCGGCATCATCGGCGGATATCTCTACTGTGGCGGTATTGGATATAAATATCTAGCACTTGGAGATGTATTGGTATTTTGGCTGATGGGACCACTCATGGTACTGGGATCTTTTTTTGTACTGACCGGCACCTACAATTCCACGATTATACTCACTTCGTTACCCGTTGGATTCCTGGTGACAGCTATCCTTCATGCAAATAACCTCCGCGATATCAAGCACGACAAAGCTGCCGGTGTACGAACCATGGCTACCGTGATGGGCTTAGGTGGAGCAAAAATTGAATATTATTTCTTAGTAGCAGCTGCCTATATCTGTATCATAGGCATGGTTGTTCTACAACTCCTCTCGCCATGGACACTACTTGTGCTGCTAAGTCTGCCACCGGCATTGAAGAATTGTAAAACAATATCACAGGCGAATGAATCGACTCAGTCGGAGCTGGCTATGATTGATGTGCAGACTGCTCAGCATCATTTCCTCTTCGGAATTTTACTTGCTATCGGACTTCTTCTATCCGCATTATTATAAATTCCATCGTGAAAATACTTATAACCGGGATCAGTATCGCAGCATGTCTGTGGTTTTTGATGTTCTCTCACTTCCCAGAAATTGCAGTTATTATTCATACGCAGTATTTCTGGTATGCCATGACCTTTTCGACAGTATTTTTGTCGTGCTTTTCTTTATATACACAGCGGCGGGAGCTTGCAAAGATTTTTGCATTTCAATGGAAATTTGTTTGGATAGGAATTCTCCACGCTGTAATTTTGTATGGTATGTCACGGCTTGGCGTGTATATATTTTCACATTTTTTTGATGGCGTAATGCCTCAAATTGAGTCTATATACCAAACCCGCACACAGCTGTCACCGGCTATCATCGCTCCATTGCTGTTCTTTCTCATTGCTCCGGCCGAGGAAATTTTCTGGCGCGGCTTTGTTCATCATAAACTTATGGAAAAATACGGCGTTACCCAAGGAACGATCATCGGTATATGCTTGTATTCCGGTGTGCATATTTGGGCGTTGAATCCTATGCTCCTTCTGGCTGCCCTCGTCCTCGGAGTTCATTGGAGTCTGATGTACCGACGCTTTCATTCCATCATCCCCGGTATTATTTCACATGCTATCTGGGATACAGCAATTTTTGTCCTCTTACCGGTCACGTTCTAAGAATATTGCTATGGTTGAATTAGAAGAAATTTTGCCTACTACATCCAAAGAAGAGTTCTATTCCCTGCTCCAGAGGCAATGTAGTGCGCTGCTAGAACAAGAAACAGATCTCATTGCCAATACAGCAAACTTTACCTCGCTTCTCTATCATAGCCTGCCGGATGTCAACTGGGTAGGTGTGTACTTTTTCAAGAATGGCGAGCTCGTTCTTGGTCCCTTTCAAGGTCGTCCTGCATGCGTGCGTATCGCGCTTGGACGCGGTGTCTGTGGCAGTGCTGCTGAACTAAAGTCCACGGTCGTCGTTCCTAATGTCCATGAATTCCAAGGGCATATCGCATGCGATTCTCAGTCAAACTCAGAAATCGTAATCCCACTCTTTCAGGGTAATCAACTTCTTGGCGTCCTAGATATTGATAGTCCTATTTTTGACCGTTTTGACGAAACGGACCGTCTTGAACTTGAGCATATAGCCGGACTTTTTGTTGGATTTTCACAATTGTAAGCAGTTCACCATCAACGCAGATACAATCACTGTAGTTATTTTCACAACCATCTAATCGAAAGAGTATTACCATGCGTACTCTCATTTTTTTTCTGTCGCTCCTCGGCGGCAGTACGTTCTGTGCGTACCACACATCTACGGCACAAGTAATTATCAATGAATTTCAACCCAATCCTGTCGAGGATGAACCTGAGTGGATTGAACTCTACAACCCGACCAATCAACGTATGGAAGGGATGAATCTTCGTCTTCATGATTCTCGCAGTGGTATCATTATTCACCAAATTACAATTCTACCCTATGGTTTTGCAGTGCTAACGACCGACACTGCTTTGCTGAAGAGTAGTCATCTCATCCCGAATTCTACTCCCCTCTACGAAGTCAAAATACCGACCCTCAATAACTCTACCGATATGATTATCCTTCGAAGTGAAGATTCGACCATGCTTGACTCAGTCTATTATAATGTCAAATGGATAAAAAAAGGAATCTCTTTTGAACGAAAAAATGCATCAACACCTGCTACGTACCCGGTTAACCTGTTCGCATCACGTTCACCGGACAGCTCGAGTTGCGGATATATCAATAGTATTTCTCCTCAACCGAACGATGTGGGAGTAACTGGCATTCGCTATGACTGGCGAACGCAAAGGATACGAGTCGATGTTGTGAATTCCAGTGATGATGCGGTCTTGTCTCCCCGAGTGGAGCTGTCAATTATCGATAGTACACAACCACCTTATCTATTTACGGTTACCTCCGGCACTGCCGACTCACTTATTGCAGGTGATACGATGAACCTACAGGTTGATGTCCATGCAATCTATGCTGTTATTCACCACTATGGGTCCATTCGCTGCATAGCTGTTTGTCATGCAAATGGTGACCACCATACACATAATGATACACTCCAAAGTATGATGTATCTCTCGTATCCCAGAAACAGTGTCCTGGTCAATGAAATCCTCTATGAACCGAAGAGTGGTGGTGCTGAGTTCATCGAACTCTATAATCCTACCGACACAGCAATCGATCTGCGTGGATGGAAGCTGCATGACAGACCCACTTCCAGCGGCGCTGATACTCTGCAAGTACGAAGCAGCATTATAGATGCTCATCAGTTTGTAGTCCTTGCATGGGACTCGGTACTTGTCGAGAAGTATCCTGAACTACGAGCATCTGCTAATACAGAAATCATTCATCCGGGACTAAGTCTAAACTCCGATGGTGATGCTATTGTTTTACGTGATCCGAACGGTGAAATTATTGATTCACTGGAATATTCACCACATTGGCATGATAAATCACTCAGCAGCAGCAAAGGGATCTCATTAGAAAAAATACGTCCCTCATTTCACTCTAATGAATCCTCATCCTGGTCAAGCTGCGGTAATCTTGAGCGGGGGGCCACTCCCGGCCGGCAGAACAGTTTGGCAGAAATACCTCCAAGCAGTGATACATTGCGAGCTACTCCAAATCCGTTTTCACCCGGCAGTGTGAGAAGTGCTTATACGTTAATTTCATTTACGTTGGCTTCTCAACGATCTTCGGTGAATGCTACAATCTATTCCCTCGATGGCCTGCCTGTGCGTCAGTTACTCAATACAACCTATACAGCACATGAAGGAGCAATTATATGGAATGGTAAAGATGAAGCCGGCTACAATGTACCACCGGGAGGATATGTCCTGGTCATGGAATATACCGATAGCACGACAGGCAAAGTGAGTCAGGCGAAGCTCCTGCTAGCCGTTGCAGCGAACTAGGGACAAGACTCATGGAGTTAGCGTATAATTCCACCATGAATGCTGCACGATTTTTTGGATATTTTGCTATATTCGCAGTACTAAGAGCGGAATATCCGCACCGCTGCTTGTTCATAACCGGAGGACGTATGGTGTTTTTGGTGATCGATGATTCGTCAACGCAACGTAAAATTATAATTCAAGCTCTCAAGGAGATAGGGTTCGCAGAGGTAATCGAAGCTGAGAATGGTCTAAGTGGCTATACTGTAATCAAAGAAAAACATGTCGATTTTGTCCTGACTGATTGGAATATGCCGGTTCTCAATGGTGTCGAATTTTCGATCCTCGTCAAAGGTCAGGATAAGTACAAACAAATACCGATCATCATGATTAGTTCACAAGGTAATACTGAAGATGTCATCACTGCTATCCGACTCAAAGTAAACAACTACATTGTCAAGCCATTTACTGCCGACGTGCTTGAGCACAAAATTAAAGAAGTGCTCTCTGCAATTGCGAAAGAAAAAACAGTACATGTGTAGTAGTGCGTAACGGTAACTCTTTACATATCATCGAGTGCCATAGAGTTCGCACCCGTCGGTCGACAGTTTTCAATACTTTTGGCTGCAAAATAAGGGAGAGAAAAGTAATTTTTCGTTTTGTAATTCTCCGAAAACATCGTATTTTCGCGCTCCCAAAATACGCGGAAGTGGCGAAATTGGCAGACGCACCATCTTGAGGGGGTGGCGCCCATTGGGTGTACGGGTTCAAGTCCCGTCTTCCGCACCAACAATTGAAAGCTGTCTTTATAGGCAGCTTTTTTTCGTTATGCTATCTTGTGTATTGCATTCTTGTAACATTCAATATTCAGGTACACTTATGCGACTTCTTGCCGGTAAGTTGTTCGCTCTCGCCATACTCCTTTGCATGACAGCATGCGGTGGCGGATTGGAGCCGAATAACACGCACATCCCTGAAAACAAGACCTACCTGACCGGTACCATTCGGTACAAGGGCGGTAAAGAAAGCTGGAAATTTGCACAGGATTCACTGGCATTTATCCGGGTCGTCGGCTTTAAGACCTTCCCCGACAGTGCGGGTATTATTCGAGATATTTTAGCCGAGAAAGTTTTTTTTACTCCCAAATCCATCACCGAGTCCCTGCCATTGTATGTTGATTCATGTACGTATTCCATTGAATTTACTGATGTTCCCGTTGAACTAGTCTATATTGCAGTAGCTCAGCAATATGGTGCTGACCTTGCTAAACAGCAGCGCGTTATCGGTATCTATTCGCTCACGGGTGACAATACGAAGCCATCGTCAATAGTGGTGGAAAAAGGCAAAAGTAATCGAGCCGATATCGAAGTCGATTTTCAGAATTTACCTCCTCAACCATTTTAAGGAGTATTACCATGTCTCTGTTTACAAGACTTTTCCTCCTCATACTTACAGCAATGGTTGGCAGCAGCAATGCTTATGCAATCGGCGGTTTCCTCAAAGGAGTCGTCCTTGACTCGGCTACCGAGCGTCCAATTGCTGGTGCCGTAGTTAAAATCGAAAAGACTGCACGTGGAGCATATGTCAATAAATACGGCGAATTTTCTATTTCTTCCATTCCTGCAGGTAGTTACACTATTACCACATCACTTGTCGGCTATCATACCACTACAACTCAACTCGTCATCCGTGAGAATGACAGTCTTGAAATCGAGATTCTCCTGCCATCACAGGATGTGCGTACACGGACAATTGTCGTATCAGCGAGCAAACACACCCAAGCTGTTCAGGATGTGCCAATTAGTGTATCTGTCGTCGATTCTAAAGACATAGCTGCACGAAATATCACCCGCGTCGATGATGCCTTGCGGTATGTCCCTGGAGTGAATATGGCTAAAGATCAAGTCAATATCCGGGGGTCATCCGGATTTGCACTCGGTCTCGGGTCAAGAGTCGCACTCCTGCTTGATGGATTCCCTCTTCTCTCCGGAGATAATGGAGATATGAAATTTGACGCACTTCCCTTTCTCAATATCGAACGTATGGAAGTCCTGAAAGGCGCAGGTTCTGCACTCTATGGTACCTCTGCGTTAGGTGGCGTGGTGAGTATATTCACAACGAATCCTACGTCAACCCCCGAATACAAAATCAAAGCATACGGAGGTTTTTTTACACAACCGAAGTATGACGGCTGGCGTGTATTTAGTTCATTACCCGAGAATTACGGGCTCGACATAAGTTATGCCCGAAAATATGGCGCTCTCAGCGTTACTGTCTCCGGTGGTGCACGCTATGATCGGGCGTATCGATTATTCGATGATACAAGAAAAATAAACGCGTATTCGAAACTTTCCTATGCATTTTCAGAGAAAACATCAGTGATGGGATTTGTTAATTTTGCAACCGAAAATCATGCTAATTGGGTGTATTGGAATAGCTTAGATAGTGCAACGCGACCGCCGACAGGCACCAACTTCGACGAGCGCCTCATATCGGACAAGCTAGCGTCCGCACTGGAATTCAAGCATTTTTTTACCGATAAAATTTTTGTTGTCCTGCGCACCGGCATCTATTCTACCGACTTTCATAACGAAGGACTTGCGCCCGGTGTCGATGCAATCAATTCAAAAGCAATAGTCCTGAATACCGAAGCGCAGCTCTCGGCAAAATTGAACAGAGATTTTTTCTTGACATCAGGTGTTAATTATACCAATAATGCCGTCGAATCGCCTGTCTATGGTTCACCCGGACAAACGATACTCTCTGCTTATTCACAGGTCGAATATTCAGGAATCCGTCAATTAACCATCACTGCCGGTGCCCGCTATGATGTTGAAAAAACAGATAGTTCTGCACGTAACCTCCAATTCAACCCCAAGCTTGGTCTCTCGTATTCTTCTGACTTCGGTGTGCAGTTCAGAGCATCGGTAGGTCGTGGATTCCGCGCACCGATGGCCGGCGAACGCTTCGCAGCAATTCGTTTTCAGGGAATTTCCGTCGTACCGAATTTACTGCTTGTTCCGGAAGAAAGCTGGTCATTTGAAGGTGGCTTGACCCATGAATTTGAATGGCTTTCGTCGCCATGTTCGGTGGATGCTGCATATTTTCAAAATGAACTCTACCAATTGGTTGAGCCACAGTTTACCCTGGACGGAAAAATTAAATTTGAGAATATCACCAGAGCTCGGGTACAGGGTATAGAATGGACATTCAGAACATTCCTCGACAAAACGGTCGGTCTTGAAATGTCACTGACTGCAATGAGTCCGAGGGAGTACAACGCGGGTCTTACTCTTCCCTTCCGCTCGTCTATCCTTTGGTACACCAAGCTATTACTGCCTATCAGCAGTTTTCTCGAACTACAGGCCGACTATCGGTATATCAGCCGTGTGGAGCGCATTGACGACAGGATCTCGGCGCTCAACGTGGTTGAAGATGCTGATGCCCGTGTAGCGACCCATGTCGTAGATGCTCGCGCAATTGTCAAGCTGCAATCACTCTTCGACGTACCGCTTTCCTGCACGCTGAATGTCAAAAATGCTCTCGACTACTATTATGTAGAAATTCTTGGTAATCTCGCTCCAACACGGAGCATTACCCTCCAGGTAGAGACCAGATTCTAAATCATCTTTTCTATCTCTATGATTTTATGAGAGATATACAACAGATTCTAAAAAGATGTGCCTTGTAACCTATCCCATGATTGCCGATTGTTGAGCGTATAATTCCACAGTATTCTCAACTATCAATCCTGAAGGTTATGAAGCTATCTACATCTTTTGCAATGATTTGCATCGTTGCTTTCTTTATCTTCTCGGTATTACCTGCCGCCGGTCAATTCCCCGTTAATCCTATCCTTTTTGTGACTCAAGTGCCTACTCCATCCGACTCGTTTGCCGTGGCATCGGTCTTTTGTAATCATCTCGGTGCCACATCATCGGCTCCTCGTGGTGGCGACCTGATGATACGCTATCCGGATGGGTCGGTAAAAAATCTGACGCAGGAAGCCGGATATGGTTCATCCGGAATGCAGGGCGCTCTGTCGATAGCCGTACGCGAACCTTCCATGCACTGGAATGGCACCAAAGCGGTATTCAGCATGGTGCAAGGGGCGCCGTCATCGCAGAACGACAATACACAATATTTCTGGCAACTTTATGAAATTACCGGCCTTGGCAAAAACGAAACACCGGTTATTACAAAAGTACCTAACCAACCAACGACCTATAATAATGTGAGTCCGATTTACGGTACCGACGATCGGATTATCTTCACAAGCGATCGTCCACGTAATGGAGCATCGCATCTGTATCCACAGCTTGATGAATACAAGCTGGAGCCAACGACGTCGGGATTATGGAGTTTGGAACCCGGAACGGGTGATTTATTCATGATGGACCACAACCCGTCGGGCGATTTTAGTCCGTTTCTTGATAGCTATGGGCGCGTGCTCACGATCCGGTGGGACCATTTACAACGTGATGGAATTGCAGATCGTGATTATAATGGTACCGGAAATGCAGGAACGTTTAATTACACGGATGAATCCATTACGGCACAAGAGCAGTATGGCGTGCGAACTGAAATTTTTCCTGAACCGCAGGGCAGCAGGCCGGATTTGCTTGCCGGCACGAACATGGTAGGTATGGAGTTTAATATATTCCTTCCATGGCAATTAAACGAAGACGGGACGCAGTTGGAAAGTATTAACCATATTGGACGACATGAGTTACGTTATGCAATCGGCCGTAATATCAACGATGATCCGAATGTAGTCAATATGCTCTTCAGTACATCGGGGCGTACCAATCAGAATATTTTACAGAATTTAATGCAAATCCGCGAAGATCCGACGAGTCCCGGAAAGTATTTTTTTGTGGATTGCCAGCAAAATAACATGCATGGAGCAGGACAGATTTGTACTCTTCAGGGTCAGCCGACACTCGACCCCGACAAAATGACGGTCACCTATATCACCGACCGTGCGACGTCATCCTATACGTTCGCAGGAAATACACCGTCGAGTAATCATACCGGCATGTACCGTAATCCGCTTCCAACGACGGATGCAAAACTGGTATGTTCACACTCTCCCTATACCTTCCCGGACAATAACATGGGCACACCAAGTAATCCGCTCTCGCACTATGATTTCCGATTAAAAACCCTTAAAAAGCAAGGTACTTATTGGGTTCCTGACCAGCTTATGACCGGCGGTATCACCAAAAACGTTACACAATGGACCTCCACCGGTCAGATTAGTTATAATGGCGTGTTATGGGAAATGTACCCGGTAGAAGTAGTAGCGCGCACAAAACCCACACGACGTACAAGCGGGTTACCGGGAATTGAAAAATCTGTATTTACTGAAGAAAATGTGGATGAAGCAAAATTTCGTAGTTATCTGAAGAAAAACAATTTAGCGCTCATTATCAGCCGGGATATTACCAATCGGGACAAAGCCGATAAGCAGCAGCCGTATTATTTGAAAATTGCAGGTACCGCCAAGCAAACACCGAATGCGAGCGGTAAAGTCTATGATGTAGCTCATTTTAATATTTATCAAGGTGATTTAATTCGCGGAGTAGGTAAATTCAGTGCTTCTACACCGGCCGGACCTGGACGTAGAGTAATAGCACAGCATCTTCATGACGCGACCAACCCGCCGAACCCAACAGGTGTACCCGGCAGTACCAAGCTCGGTACTGATGGCTCTATGGCATCGTTTGTTCCGACTGCTCGCGCCCTTACCTGGTCATTGGCTGATCCGAACGGCAAAGATATTGTACGCGAGCGATATTGGGTTACCTTTCCGGCCGGTGAAATTCGTGTCTGCGCATCGTGTCATGGTACCAATGATGCGGCGGTGAATCCACTCAATGCAACCCCACAGAACAAGCCCGAAGCACTTCGAACACTACTTCAATACTGGAAATCACAGGTTATTCCTGGCGCACCGATGCATATTCTCCCCAAAGACAGCGCCACCGCTCAGGGCGTAAGTGGTGAATTACAATGGAATTCCGTAGCTTCTGCAACAGGATATCATGCACAAATCTCCGATAAATCAGACTTTTCCTCGATAATAGGAGATTATACCAATCTAACTTCCACCACTCTTAAATACAGCGGACTGAAAGACGGCGTTCTGTATTATTGGCGAGTAGCCGCATCGAATGAATATGGTGACGGTACGTATTCAAAACCCTGGCAATTTACCACAGCTGGAATCGTTGCTCTCCCGCAGACACCGATACAAACTCTACCTCTCAACAATGCAACTAAAGTACCTCTGGATATAGCACTTCAATGGACGACCGTCACAGGTGCTACCTACAATCTGCAGGTAAGTCCACTGCCTGATTGCAGTTCTCCGGTTATGGACCTTACCGGACTGACTGCTGCAACAAAATTCACCCAAGGTTTATCCAATTCTACGACATATTATTGGAGAGTTCAATCTGTAAACACTGCCGGTGCAAGCAGTTGGAGCCCAATATGGCAGTTTACGACATTGTCTGCCGTGATACCACTTCTGGCACCGAGTCTCAGTGCTCCGGCAGATGGCGTAAAGAATCAACCCCGTAATCTCACACTTACGTGGCAAACTCTTGCCAATGCAACGGGATACGAGGTCGAAATTGCAACAGATTCTGCCTTTTTAACAGGCATAATTTCCAAAAAAACATCTGACCCGACACTTCCTCTCACCTCCCTTACGAATAACACCCTCTATTACTGGCACGTGCGCGGTACGGCAGCAGGTCAAAATGGTCCATGGTCTGATAAGAGATCATTTCTCGTCGTCATTGCGAATCCGGTGCTCAGTATGCCGGCAGATCTAGCTACTAAGATTGACACCGCCGGAGAACTTCGCTGGCTGGAAGTCAGTGGTGCAAGTTCTTATAGGATACAAATTTCCACCAGCACAGACTTCACTTCTCCGCTCGTAAATGTCAACAATGGTGCTCCGGTAACGACCTATAGTTACACCGGTCTTGCTCCCAATTCGAAATATTACTGGCAAATACGTGCTTCTAGCGCGCTTGGCAATGGCCCCAGCAATTTTTCACCTGTCTGGAGCTTTACCACCAAATCAACGCAGGTGAATGGTATCGATGAAGTGCCGGGTACGAACAGGATGACGCTCTTCATCACTCCGAATCCAAGCGTATCTTCTATGAGTACTGTTCATTATACTTTATCACGCGATGCCAATACTTCGATTCGCATTATTGACATGTTGGGTCGCTGTATCTCGTCCACAGGCTCCGAACATCAGCTGGCAGGTGAACACAGTGTGTCATTGAACGCTCTCCTCCCTGCCGGCAGTGAGATAGGATGTGGTGTATATTTTGTGCAATTATTAAGTGGCGGCAGCATGATTGTGCAGAACATAGTGATAGTGCCATAACGCAGTACATTTCATGTATAAAAGCAAAGGGCAGCTCCTACCTGGGCTGCCCTTTGTCGTTGGAATATATTGGGATAGGTAACTATCAGTCTTTTTTAAGCTTGTGATGGAACATTTTCTTAAATTTTTCGACTTTTGGTCGTACCACAAATTGACAATATGGCTGTTCGCCATTGAGGTTAAAGTAATTTTGGTGATAGTCTTCAGCTGGGTAAAATTTCGTAAACGGTGCGATTTCAGTGACTATTGGATCTGACCATGTACCAGAAGCATCGAGCTGAGATTTGTATTCCTCGGCTATCTTTTTTTGCATATCGGAATGATAATATATCACCGACCTGTATTGTGTTCCGACATCATTTCCCTGCTTGTTCAGTGTGGTCGGGTCATGCGTTCCCCAAAATGCTTCGAGTAATTGTTCGTACGATATTTTTTGAGGATTATAGATAATTTGGCATACTTCAGCATGACCCGTTGTACCGCTGCAAACTTCTTTGTAGCTTGGATTTGAGACTGTTCCTCCGGCATAACCGGACACAACTTTTTCGACACCTTCGAGGTTCTGAAATACTGCCTCGACACACCAAAAGCACCCTGCTCCGAAGGTCGCGGTATCGATTTGTGACGATGTTGTCATATTTTTGCCTTTCTTAGTTGGAATAGATGAAGGTTCGCCGGCTGTGCAGGCATATACCAGCAAACACAGAATCGGCAGGATAAGAATTGATTTCATACTCAAGTTGTAAATAGTTGATTGTAGCAATCAAATTAATGCCGGCGCGTGGACGGATTACCCATTACTTTCTTTTTGGTGAATTATGAACATACTCATTATCGGCGGTTCGATATTTCTTGGACGCCATATTGCAATTGCGGCAATTAAAAACGGACATTCCGTTACTTTTTTTAACCGTGGTCTTCACTTTCCGGATGATTTCCCCGAAATTGAAAAAATCAGAGGTGATCGAGCCACTGATTTGCATCTTCTCAAAGGTAGGTCGTGGGATGTAGTTATTGATACATGCGGGTATTTCCCAAGAATTGTGGGAGCTTCCGCGCAATTCTTCGCAGATAAAGCTACTCGGTATGTGTTTATATCCTCGGTGTCTGTTTATTCTCCTGAACATGGACATTTGGACGAAAATGCCGATGTCATGCGTATTGATGATCCCTCCGTGGAGGTCATCACGGGTGAAACTTACGGCGCTCTTAAATATCTGTGTGAGCTGGCTGCTGAATATTACATGCCAGGCAGAGTATTGACGATTCGCCCCGGACTCATTGTGGGACCGAATGATTGGAGTGGACGCTTCGCTTATTGGGTGCATCGCCTCCAAGTCGGCGGTATGATACTCGTTCCGAATGCGTCCGATCTGATTACTCAATGTATAGACGTGCGCGATCTCGCCGAATGGACGGTCCGAATGGCAGAAGAAGAAAGAATCGGTATTTACAATGCAGATGGAGATACTTCAATCACATTTGGGGATGTCATAAACGCCTGCGGAGAGGCGATGGAAGGCAGGAACCGAGAACTAGTGCCCGTATCCGAACATTTTCTTCTAGACAATGGTGTGCAGCCCTATACCGAGCTTCCCTTGTGGATACCGCCAGAATTTGGAACACGAACCTTCGATTCATCAAAAGCACTTATACACGGACTCACCTATCGTTCGTTGAGAGATACGATTATCGCTACTGCTCAATGGTTAGATACGGTCGAACCAGTTACCAAAGCCCTTGGCAAAAGTCTTACTGCTGAAAAAGAAGCAGAATTACTACATAGCTGGTCTCACTCGTGGCAATAAATATAGTCGGTTGGCAACGAGCAGTCACTACAATCCGGGCACGGAGGATGCCCCTACTCTTCCGTCTGACGAGAAGATAACTGCTTCAGTCCTGCATCAAAACCGGACTCTATCTGTTTGGCAGCCATTTTTCCGAAGAAGGAAAGTTCGATGGATATGTCAACAAGATTGTCCAGCAACACGACCGTGCCGGTACCAAGCTTGGACTTGACATTCAGCGTATTTCCTACCCAAGTTGCAGAATCGAAAAGTGCAGTTAACTCTTTACGATTTAACAGCTTTTGATTAATATACAGCTTCATTTCTGATGCCGTTGCTTTAGTTGTAATTGATTTTTGTATTGTCGCCATTTCATTTTAAAGGAATACTGGTTGAATTTATATTTCATCATCTCTGATATGCCATTGACTCTCCGTAAAGGACTCAACGGAAGACACGTACCGTTAGTTGACGTCGGCGGAAAATTGGAATTTTATTATGCCAATGCTTCACGGATACGAGCAGATACATAATCCATTACCCATACTACGAGGGCTATCAACAGAACGATAAGCCCGACTTCGTTCCATTGAGCAAGTCCTTGATATTGCATAAGCATAGTACCTATTCCACCGCCACCTACAAGTCCTATTATCGTTGCCATGCGCACATTGATATCCCACCGATAGATTGTAAAACTCAAAAATGGAATAATGATTTGCGGTACAATTGCATACCAAATCACCTGAATAGGATGAGCGCCGGTGGCATCAATTGCTTCTAACGTACCGGTATCGATGTCTTCTATCTGTTCAGAATACTGCTTCGTCAGCGATGAGACGGTGTGCACCATCAGTGCAAGCATTCCTGCAAAAGGACCGATACCAACCCATACAGAAAAAATAATTGCCCAAATTAATGGTTCAATCGAGCGTGTCAGATTGGTAAATAATCGTAAGAAATAATACACTACAAACATAACACGATGATTTTTCATTAAATTGCGTGCAGATAAAAAACTGAGAACAAACGAGAACGGAAGCGCAATCACCGTGGCCATCAAGGCAATGTAAATCGTTTCGATCATCGCAAAGAGTGCTGCATCCACAATCGAAAACTCCGGTGTAATCAGCGATGTGAATATCCTGCTGGCGCCTTGGAGCCCCTGGGTCGAGAAAAAATCAATAGGTGATATTTTCGTGACTACCCATCCTGCGAGAATCGACGTGGAAGTAATAATCCAACCTATATGCTGAGAAATGGTATTTCTCCATCCGTGAAGAGATCGGCCAAGTATTTTACCGGATAAGGAGCACCCCATGGCAGCACAGAGCGATGCAAAGATGAGTGCTGCTGCAGCATACCACAATGCACGCGGTACGTTCATCACCGGTGCCGGCCCGGGCTGTAGAATATGATAATATAAAATGCGATCGGAGATAATTGCAACATATCCACCCCAAAACATGTCTAGAAGATATATCTGAATCGATTGCACCCATGAGGATGACGAAGATTGTACGTGATTGGAATTCATAACCAAAGAAATAATATCGTATGCAAGGTATATATCTGTGATATAACTAAAAAACCTTCATCCAATATTATCGGATGAAGGTTTTCTTTTGGATTCAAAAATTACCTGAGATTCGGGTACTTTTTAATAACGATCACGTCCGCCGCCGCCGCCACGTCTGTCACCGCCGCCGTAACCGCCACCGCGATTACCACCGCCGTTGAATTCTCTGCGTGGACGCTCTTCGCGAGGTCTAGCTTCGTTAACGACCAAAGCACGACCATTATAGTCAGCGCCATTGGTTGCTTCGATTGCTTGTCTTGCTTGATCATCGTCAGCCATTTCGACGAACCCGAATCCACGTGATCTTCCGGTGAATTTATCGGAAATAATCGAGGTGGATGTAACTGCGCCATAATTTTCGAACAATGCCTTCATATCAGCATCGCTGGTGTTGTATGGCAAATTGCCTACATATATATTCATAAAAACCTCATCCGGTGCGTAAAAAAACTTCTCGTCGCCAAACATTTAACTAAAACAGAGAGGAGAAACTACCTGCCGCTCGCACCCAACTTCACGGCAGTGCGTCGCAAAGTTACGATAAGTTTTTGAATATGCAACAAATATTTTCTTGAAATACAAATCATTTGCATTTTTTTTCGCTAAAAAGGAGCATAATCCATGTTTTAACGGGTTTTCAGGCTTATTTTTGTACCTCTATTTTAATAAGAGATTTTATTTTTAAGCAATTATATACTCTACATGGACCTTGTATCCCAAGAAATAATCGATGTTTTGGTAATTGCCGCACATCCTGATGATGCTGAATTATCGTGTGGCGGTACAATAGCACAGTTAACAGCAGCCGGTAAAAAAGTAGTCATCGCCGATTGTACCCGCGGTGAGCTCGGAAGCCGCGGTACTATAGAGCTGCGAGCACTCGAAGCGCAAAAGGCTTCCGCAATTTTAGGGGTGACTAACCGCATCAATCTCGAAATGGAAGATGGCAATATTCTGCGGTCACAAGAAAATACAAGAAAAATTATCACGACGATTCGACGATTCCGACCGACTATAATCCTGTTTAATCCACCGCATGAGCGTCATCCGGACCACGAACATGTACATCAGCTCGTACGAATGGCAGTATTTCAGAGCGGATTAATCAAAATACAGACACCATGGAATGGCCAATTTCTCGAACCACATCGACCGGAGAAAATGTTCTGCTACATGCAGACATACGAATTCTCTCCCAGTTTCTATGTCGATATCTCTGATGTATTTGCACAAAAAATGGATTCTATTCGGGCTTATTCATCTCAGGTGTTTGTTGAGGGAGAGCATGATGGGAGTGAACCCCAAACGTTTATCTCCAAGCCTGCATTCATGGAAATGATTGAAGCACGGGCCCGCTATTTCGGTTCGTTGATCGGGGTGGATTATGCCGAAGCATTTTTGTCACTTGAGCCTGTTGGCCTGCCTTCTCTATCGCACTGGTTATAAATTCGCTTTCACGGCATAGATTACCGGCTTACTCGGAGAGGCATCTGTTTGAAGTGACGCTATCTGTATGTTCAGCAAATAGATACCGTCGGGGATTGAATTTGGTACATAGATAAGTTCGGTAATTGTAGCTTCCGTCCTCGGAGAAGCAGGATAATCCCAGAAGCAATGATGAGCTCGCAACGCCCCTCCATCTGTTTCTCTATCGACGGATGGAAGGTCGAGTAGCAAATGCTTGACTCCCCTATCCCGCAGGAATTCGGCTGCTTCAACAGCCAGAAATGGTGGATTCGTCCCTGAATACCGGCGTGTCATCTTCTCTTCTTCGTTCGGAAGTGTTCGGAGGATCACCGCCGGTGTATGATGTTTGAGAGTCGCAGCGACTGACTCTCGGGTAATACAAGCGTCTTCGTCGGAAACTTCCGGTGTGATGGTAATGACTTCACTCATGACGATGAATTCCTTCAAGCATTCGTGTATCGTCAACTTCTCCAGGGAAATATGTCCCACACATTCTGTATGTGTGCCATTTCCATGAGGAGCAATCGTGAGCACTTCACAATTACAAGCACCACCTTCACGAGTGGATAATACTGTCGAACCGTACCGAAAGGGACGATATTCAGCACCCGGCAAATAAAATGCCTCAAGGCCGGTGCCATCATCTCTGAGAGGTATAGAAATATCAATAGGTAAGGAAAAATCCACTACCCATTCGTTTTCCTGATATCGAATGACTGCTTGCATACAACCTTCCTGATTAGTTTCTATTTCAAACCTATATATACAGCTGTTCTACCGGAATTATCTCCATCTCTTCTGTAGGAATGGAATGCAGGATTATCGATTGAGCATTCAGTACTTACTGTCATATTCTCATCCTGTAGCCCTGCTTCCAAAAGTTGCTGTCTGATACGTAGTCGGTTGTCAAACAAGTAGAATTCTTCATCCAGCTGACGAATTGCAGTCGGAAAGTACTCGGCAACGTCCTTTCTCACTACATACCGTTCGCCAGATGCACAGGGCGATAAAAATGCAAGCAGTTGAGCAGGATCCGTACCAAAGGCAGCCGCCATAGCATCCACTGCATGTCGTGCAATATTGAGATGCGTGCCGCGCCAGCCCGAATGTATTGCCCCAATGGATTGGTTTTCTTTGTCATACAGCAATATCCCACAACAATCAGCAACCAACGCACAGAGTACAATCCCCCTTCTATTGGTAATCATTCCATCTGCCTCGACGATGAGAGTATCGGGATCGACGACCGCGACATGTGAGCCATGAACCTGACGCTGAAATTTCAAACTCGATACCGGCATCCTGATAGAGTCTGCAAATGACTGTCGATGGCGCACTAATTCACCTGCAGAGAGAGCCCCAGTCTTGCCAATCGAAAGCCCGATTGGAGGATACTTCGCCTGCTCTCGCTCTGTCACTCCTGCTACTACTAAATTTCCCCAAGATACGATCATCGTGTTACTCTTTATTTTGTATTGATTTCGATAATTTTGCCGCTCGTACATTTCGTTGAAGCCCTGCCAACTTGGTCCGTTTGACGGGACTTTTCCTAAATCGTTCTGAAAATTGCTCTTGCGTGTATTGTGAGATGGCCTCAAATTCCAGCTTTGTCTCTCCCCTGCGTGGCTCGAATCGTTGCTCCGTCGTCGGAGTGCGAAATCGATTCCACGGACAAACATCCTGACACGTATCACATCCGAATATCCAGCCGTCAAGCGAGGATGCAATAGCAGGCGGTATCTCACTATCAGGCTTTGTCTCTATCGTCCAATACGACAAACACTTCGTAGCATCTACGACATAAGGCTCGACAATTGCCTGTGTCGGACATGCGTCCAGACATGCAGTACAGGTTCCGCAATAATCACCAATAGGTGTATCAGGTTCTAAATATGCAGTGGTGAACAGAACGCCGATAAAGAACCAAGAACCCTTTGCCTTGCTGATAATATTGGAGTGCTTTCCCTGCCAACCGATTCCTGCCCGTACGGCCCATGCTTTTTCCATCACAGGTCCTGTGTCTGTATAAATTTTACATTCACTCCCGGGAACGAGTTCATGGATTTTTTCTGCTACCAGTCGGAGTTTTGGCGGAATGACATCATGATAATCATCCCCCCAAGCATAGCGTGAAATCTTGCCATGTGTATCCGGCGTACCCGTATAATTCTCATGGGAATACGGCGTGTAATAATTCTGCGTCACAACGACCACCGATTGAACACCGGGCAAGATAAGATGTGGATCTTCCCGTTTGTCGCTGTTACGCTCCAGATACGACATCGTACCATGATACCCGAGCTCTATCCACTGAAGGTATCGCTCCACATCACCGGTCATCATATCGGCAGCAGCTACACCGACACTGCTGAAACCACAATCGAGTGCTGCTTGTCTGATTTCGGCTGTCCGACTATGGGATTGTGTCATGATACATCTATAATGAATCCATCCATTTGGGAAGCTCGGCTGTGGGTTGCTCCACATAAATATCACCCTGATGCTCCCATATCTTATACGTCTTTAAATGCGAACGACTTCCGTGTGTCTGACCTGTTTCAAGCGAGTACACCCATCCATGTAGCGGACATCGAACGGTCAGCTTCTCAACATAGCCGTCACAGAGAACAGCAGCATGCTGATGCAGGCAAATATTAGACACAGCATACAAGAGGCCGTTAACTCTAAAAATTGCTATCTGCAGCTCTTCATCAAAAATAATATTCTTGCTCCGACCTTCAAACACATCTATGCTCTTGCTTACAAGAAGGTAGGTCACACCATCTTTTTCTATTTCGGGGTAATTATATGTATTCACAGGGGTTACACTTGCAATAGCAGTAATGAAAATTATACCTCTATCCGTTCGCCAATAGCATAGCCCTTTTCAGTAGCCACTACTCGCGCGGCAGGTACAAATGCATCATGTTCGAAGCAGACAATCCAGCCCTCTTCTACGATGCGAGGCAATAAGGCACGCTTTTCGTCCATCGCTGTTAGCGGGAAATTATCATACCCCATGACAAACGGTACCGGAATATGGGCAGCAGTTGGAAATACATCAGCCGGAAAAATAAGCGTGGTCTCACCATCGTGCACCGACAGCATCTGCAATGCTTTGGTATGACCATCGAATGGTTCCACCGTAATCCCCCGGAATATTTCACCCTTACCATCGAGTATTTCCATCATGCCGGCAGCAATGATGGGTTCCCAATTTTCCTTAAAAAATGATGCCCTGTCCTTTTCGGTCGGATTCCGTGCCCACGCGAGATGTTCCTTCTGCACATAATACCTCGCATTCGGAAATGATGGTACGGCTTGTCCATTCTCATAATGCGTTGCTCCCCCGGCATGGTCAAAATGCAGGTGAGTCAGAATCACATCGGTAATATCCCCCGGCTCGACACCCAACCCGGCAAGCGACGAGATGAGTGAATGTTCGGATATAGTAAGATTATATATTTTCTGTAATTTCTCGCTCAGCTTCGTACCGCAGCCGGTGTCAACGAGAATTTTTTTATCGTCGGATTCTAACAGTAAACACCGTGCAGCCATCGGGATACGATTCTGTTCATCCCCCGGATGATAGGCCTTTGACCACAGATTTTTGGGTACCACGCCAAACATTGCACCACCGTCCAATCCAAAATTCCCCGTTGAAATACTGCGTATTGTATAGTTTCCAATTTTCATAATTTTCTCCTCTGTAATAAATAGTTCTCCATTAACCTCGTTGCGTAATAATAACTCCGCTTATTGCTATCAGCCCACCGATAATAAAAAGCGGAGTGGGCTGTGTTCCCATGAATATAAACGCCAGAACTGTCGTAAACACCGGCTGTAAATTATTGAATACCGATACTTTACTCGCATCGCCCTTGGTGAGGGCATAATACCAGAGTGCATACCCGGCTGTAGAGGTCACGCCACCTAAGTATAGCAATTTCCACCAATTCACCGCTGAAACTGCTCCGAGATTCATAGGCACCGGCAGCATACTGAAGACCGGTACATAGAGCACGAATCCCATCATCATACAGAGAGCCGTGGCTTGTAACGCGCCGTATTTTTGCGCAAAACGCTTGCCGAGGATGGTGTAGAAAGCCCAGGAACAGCTCGCTCCAAGAACCATGATATTACCCCAAAAGTGGCGTGAATTGAGTTCTAACCCCTTTTCCAGCAACACAAGTACCGTTCCAATAATGGCTATAACAATTCCGATGATTTTCCATTTTGTAATTTTTTCACCAAAAAACGACGTGGCAATAATCAAGACAAATGCCGGCGAAAGCGCGTAAGCAAGAGCGGCATTCGGCGCAGTTGTAAAGCTTACCCCCCAGATAAACATCAATTGATTAATGGGAATATTAATTGCACCAAGGAGCAAAAGCAACGGTAAGTCCTGCATTTCAAAGTGCTTGAGTTTTTTTCGTTGTATCAGACTCCACAGTCCGTACGCCAGTACCGAAAACACACCTCTCAGCAAGACAACCACTGCAGGATGCAATTCTGAGGTAACGCTTTTGGCAAACAAATGCGTACTCGAAGCGATCATCTGCTGGAACAGTAAGATAATATACATCAGAGAGTTATATAAGTAAAAGAATCAACATTCAAGCTCTACACGTCACAGGTATTCTATAGTGTCCATGTTCAATACCATGCGGTATAATTTGGATCAGTGCGATCAACCGCTTTATATTTTGGCAACCGCTTACCACACATACCCAAGCATTAATCAAAAAACGACCACGAAACACTCAGGTGTAAGTTCCTGTCTAATTGAGGGTATATTGATACATAATACCATGTCTGCGACACGATATTTTTGTACGTGGCTCTCACGTACGCATTACCAAGGCGGAGTACTATGAAAGCATCAATCCCATTAAATGAAGCATAGGAGGGCGAGGTACGTGCAGGAATCGAGCTCCAGGTTTGGGGAATAAATTCATCAGCACTATGCAATCCAATGAAGGATACTGACAGACCGCCGTACATTACACTTTGCCCGACAGAATACATGTATTGTGCCGAAACGCCGGCATAAAACAACGGAAATCGTTGATTGGAAATCAGATCTTCAGAACTTTGGTATAATTGCAAAAACCCACTTGCACTTAATGACTTATACGAGTACTTCGCTTGTGTCGTGAATCCATAAATCTGCCGCGAATCTCCATTTGATGAAATGGTTGTTAGAATCTGACCCGCCGTGTCGCGAACAGCAGAAGAAATAATCGGCGAACGCACAAAACGCACATAGCCCGTCATTCCAAATGACAACGAATCGTAGGAATACTGTATTCCAGCAAGTGTCAACAAGTGCTTTTCCGACAGCAAAGATAATCCCTCACTAAGACTCGGCACTCTGCTGCTTTGGCTTATATCAAAGGTAAGGGCTATATTATCCGAGGACTTCATAGAGGCTGCTGCTCCAAACGAGGGAACAAACACGCCGTTCTGTAGCGACAATCGTACTCCTCCTCTGATGCCTAGGTAGTCCGAGAGTTTTTGATAAATATGACCATAGCCTGCCAGAACACCGTTGTTAATTGGTTCATTATACACCGTTTGCCCTGCTGATTGATATTCTGCTACTCCACCGATTCGCAGAGTCGTCAGATTAAAAAAACTTTGCTCATATTTGAGGGTGGTCCCTACACGCAACGACGTCGTCTCAAGAGTTGGAAGCGTATCAGAGGGTGTCACTGCCATAGAACGCGGTCTGTTTTTTTGCCAAACAGCCGAAGAATAGTAGAGAGTGCCTGCCAAGGAATTCGTTGTATCGCCCGACAGCAGCGTCGTACCTGCCAGAGTCAGGTCATGACGATATACCCGCTGACTATATTCAGGATAAACCGTTACGGCAAGGAGTTCATTTCCAATACTCGGCGATGTGGAATCGATACCACCATTAGCTCCAATACGTTGATGCGTAAAGAGTTCTGATAGTGTAAATGACGTTGCATCTGAGGGATTCCACCGAAGATTTGCTCTGATATTCCATAGATCAAGTGCAGAATTTACGAACCTGGAACCGGATGATTGGCGACGATATCCAATAGTCGCATTCCAATTTTTTGCAATGTTCTGACTAAATATTCCATCGGAGGCGATATAATCATACCCACCCTGTGAATACCAGAGATGAGTGAACGGAGTTTTGGTGTTGAAGACCCTCTCCTGTAGATTAATCAGCATGCCGGAAGCATTATCCGAGAAGAGAACTGCATCGGTGCCGGTGAAGATTTCAATTTGTTCTACCATCTCTGAGGGATACTCTTCTGTATTAACGGCCCCCATCATTCGTTCATTAAGCGATCGGCCATTGAACTGCATCGAGACATCCCGAAGACCGGACCCGAAGATCGAAAGTCCGTGAACCTGACCATAGCTTCCTAAATGCAATGGATAAATGCTGCTGACTTTCTGTGATATGATATCGTGGAGTCCGATGAAATTCATGTACTGCAGTTCTTGCTTCGTAATCCGAAGGAAGGAATATGGCAGTTGGACCATACTGCCGTGGCTTCTAAGGGGTTTATATGGTTGTATTGTATCGGTGACTTGGCGTTTTTTTTCCGTAGAATCAATCGGAGAATGGCTGTGGGTACTGTCAGAAAACCGGTGTTTTACAGGAACGGAAATAACGGCTGAATGGAGTGTGACGGCGAAACAACTGACAGACATAACGGCAATGATGACGGCTACACGCACCCACATGTTATTCTTTCGAGAAAAAATACTCAGAATCATCGTCGAATTTAACATTCGAGACAATCCATCCTCTGGTAGGTGAACGATAGAATGTAAATACCCATCTCATCGGGTATTTATCATGCAATGAAATATAACGGAGACGGATGTAGGACTCAGCGACGATTTCCATGCCGACCCTTTCGAACCCTTTAATCATACCATAAATTTCATCTGCCCGCTTGGCTTGTTCGGCAATTCGCTTCGTTAGCTCCTTGTTGTCAGCCATTGGACTATTTTTGAACAGTTTTTGGAACGCTGCATCCGAATTTCCAGACATCATCTGTTTGAAAAACTCGGTACTCATGCCAATAATTTCCTTGGGTAAGGCGCTAGTCCCCGGAAGATTTTCCGAAGGGGTCGAGGCCTGTGGCGGATTGTCCTGCGCGGAAAGTGACTGCAAGCTGAACAAGCAACAGACAAGAAGGAACATATATTTCATTAAGCACCTTTTAATTCAAGATGATACAATTAACAACTTATTCTAAACCTACCGACTTTTTCAGTACCAGCACCTCTGTTCTTGTCAGATGTCGATACTCACCCCGTGCCAGTCCACGAGTCGATAATGTCGCGAACGATTTACGATCGAGTCGCTTGACCTCATAGCCGAGAGATTCAAATATTCTACGCACTTCCCTATTTCTGCCTTCATGTAACTCAAGCGTCACGTGAGAGCGGTCTGAGGGCTGTACGAGTACCTCGCAGGGTGACGTCATACCATCTTCGAGTTCTACGCCACGACTGATTTTCTTCGCATCTTCCAGATCGATTTTTTTATCCAAAACTACATTATAAACTCTTGGTACTTCATAACTTGGATGTGTAAGACGATATGCGAGATCACCGTCGTTGGTCATCAGGAGTGCGCCGGTAGTATTACGGTCTAAGCGCCCTACCGGAAATATCCGATCTTGCTTCCGCACGATATCCATGACTGTTTTTCGGCCTTTTTCATCACTGACCGTCGTAATAAAGTCTTTCGGTTTATTGAGGAGAATATAGATCAGGTTTTTATAAATCGTGACCGGTTCACCTCTGACAGTCACAAAATCGCTTTTGAGTACTCTCCGCGAGAGGTCTGTCACCACTTCGCGGTTAATTTTAACAAGCCCTTGTGTAATAAGGTCTTCTGCTGCTCTACGGGAACATAGTCCAGCGTCGGCCAGGTACTTATTGATCCGTACGCCGTCCTGAACATCCGTTGTGTCTCGTCGAGTAGTGGAAGATATGCGTTTTTGAGATGATTTCATTGAGATGATAATAAGGGCTACAATTCGTATTCTGAGCGGCAATTTACAAAATTTTCGGCGTATAGATTATGTTTTTTGTTTCAATGACAGTATATCAAGCACTGCTCTTCCTACTGTCAAAGCTGATATTGATTTCATGCATTCATGGGTACCGAGGGGACATAGCTTACCGCCATGAATAGAGCATGGACGGCATGATAACTCTGTATTTTCAAGGAATTCGTCATGTTTGCCGCGGGGAGCAAACCCAAAGATCGGTGATGTTGGTCCAAATATCGTCACTGCCGGACAGCCTGCTAACCAAGCAAGATGGGTCGGTGCCGAATCATTAGTCACAATTGCAGCACATTTTTGAAGTAATGCTAAGGTTTGTCGCATGGTGGTCAGCCCGGCCATCGAAACACCACCGGAGAGTTTAGCAAGCCGATTGCAGAGGCGTTCGTCTTCTTTACCTCCGATAAATATACATGCAATACCTTTTTTTTTCAGATGCTTTGCCAGTTCGACAAAAGACTCTGTGCCCCAGCGTTTTGTCGGCCAGACCGATCCCGGTGCAAGTGCGACGACTGATGAGGTAATTGAGTAGTCAGGATGTGTAGATAATAGTTGTAGCGAATACAACGTATCATCCTCGGGTACAATAATCACTGGCTGCGGGAGAGGATGTGTTTTGTACGCAAAATTGTCGTCGAAAGCATCCAGGAGCGCTAGATTTCTCTCTGCTTCATGGAGGTGAAGCGGATAATTAACCCGATGATGATACACCATTGATAGTGTGCTTGACCGAAAACCCACCGACATAGCAGGATGAAGATAATGCACCAGTAATGATGACCGCAGAGATCGATGCGAAGAAAGTACGCAATCAATTTTTAAAGGCAGGAGTGTGGCGGCAAACCCCTTAACAGCTGCTAAGGACTTATGAGTCTTATGTTTATCGAAAATATGAATAGAATCTACAGACCCAGAACACGCGGCAATGTGAGCACCTGCCGGAGTTGTGATAAAATGTACTTCGGCAGTAGGATGCTGACTTTTAATCGCATCTGCAAGTGGTAATGTTAGTGCTATATCACCCAAAAATGCAGTCTGCAGAATTGTTATGCGGGAATAATCGGTGATGTTCATGATTTCCACCGTTTATGCTGCCACGACCATTGTTCTGGATGCCTGCGTATTGCTTGTTCGAGTATATTCACATGCCGTTGTGTCAACTTTGCTATTCCTTCTTGTGAATAAGTAAGGTCATCATACGGTATAGGTTCTAATGTTACAGAATATACTCCGGACCGCTGCCGCACAGCAAAGCCAATAATGAGCGGGATTTGATATTTGAGGGCAAGTGCAGCCGGTGTTTCGTACGTGGCGGCAGGCATTTGAAAAAAATCTACAAAAATCCCCGTCGAGGAATCGGATGCCTGATCGGCAAGCATGGCTACCGCTTGATGTTTTTGTAAAAGATGAATAATCGCTCTGGCTGCATTCGTCATCGGAACAACATGATTATTGTGCCGCGTTCGGAATGCATTAATATATTCATTTGCATAAGGATTATGCTGAGGAGCCACCACAATGTGCAGTGGAATATCCGCACACAGGCCGGCAGCAAAAGCAAGTAATTCCCAATTTCCAAAATGGCCGGATAAAAGCATCATTCCTTTCCCATTACGATGTGCATTTTGCAATACGTCAATATTGGTAAATTGAATCATTTCCAAAATATCAGTATTGGTTAAATAGCGGAATGAGAGAATTTCCACAAGTACAATTCCCAAATTTCCGTACGATGCATTGACAACCGATTGATGCCATTGTCTTGGCATTTCAGGCCATGCATTTGAAATATTGGTCATCGTAACTTTGCGCCTCGATGTACTTGCCAGGCGGAGTATTAATCCGATAAGCTTCCCTAAGCGGGTTCTGGCGGGAATAGACAGCCATGCTCCCACCAATCCTACCCAACAGAGCAGAGCAGCAAAGAAAGCGTCAATTAATTTCTTCATACGTCACTACACCCGAGACAAGCATGTATCACTTAATCTGATCGTCCTGTGTTTGAAACATAAGCACATATTTTTGAAGCCAGTTATCATTACGAGGTTCACCATTGGCAGTTGAATTTACCTGTACGTAATTACCTATCCCCTTGAGGTCCACGAACTGAAAATTCACCCCACCCTGTATATTCCCGTACAGCCATTCTTCATACGGACGTGCTTCACTGCTTGCAGGATGGCGGTCAATTTGCGTCGGGAATCCATACTTTCGTAAAACACGTCCCGGGTCTGTACGCCAACCGTCTTTAATTAATATATTAGAATAATAAGTATTGGCATGTTGAATTGCTTTTCGGAATTCTACAAGCCGCTCATTTTCGGGGGTATCTTCGCGGGGGTCACGCGTTTTCCAGAATCGGAAGAGAAATTTCTGCTTTGCCGGCACCTCCGTAAGCGATTCAAACAGTTGTACTTCCGCTTGAGTTGCGAGCACTTTTGCCTTGATGAATTCATCCTGAACACGTTCGGGAGATAGAGTGGCGAACTCACTTTGCTGAAATAGTTCATCCTCGGAAAATGTGCGCTGAAGCTCGGCAGGCATCTCCGGATTCAGAACATAGAATTTCACACGATTGAGAGCACTGTCTGCTGAAGAATGGAGTGAACGAACACACATTTCAGCATAATACACACCGCTCGCAAGAGCATCCAACGGGATGGTAACGCTTTCAACTTGAGCATTACCAACTACTTTTTTAGGGAAAACGAGTGCGAATTGTTCTCGTTTTGCACCATCAAGTATCTTATATTCTACAATGATACTATCTTTAATAAACGTAGCGGCATTATAAATCTCAGCATACAATGCCAAATTTGGAGCAGCACCGATGCATTCATGGGCAGGATTCGGCACCACGACTGAATTATTCTTGATAAACGAGGAATGTTCGCTTGCAGAGCGTTCGGTTGTGGGCTCAATCGAAGATGCGATCTGCATATCGCTCGTCGTGAGCTTGGTTTGAGGAAAAGAATGCACGACAATCGGAAAACTTCGATGCGAGGATCTGCTAGTATCGTTGACATCCTTTATGAAAATATCGACAGAATATTGACCTTTTGACAAAATAAATGATTTTTGCCCGATAAGGTTTTTAGAATGACTTAAAATGCGTTCATCCGTATAATTATCTGCAATCCATTCTGTCTCAGCTTCAATTCCCACTGACGAGTGAATTACTACTTTACAATACAGGGATCCGACATAGCCGGATTTGCTTTTTGCCGGTATGTATTGAACAGATGTATCAGCATAGGTATAGTAGAGTTCCCAGAGTGTATGCGTATCATCATAACGGAATTGAGCTGCATCTACCGTCAGCGGAATGTGCTGTCCACGTAGAAATACTGGGCTAAAAATACAGAGCAGGCCCCCTAAAAGAACCAAGCGGGTAAGGTATCGTTTCATACAAGATTTCTCCCTCGCTAATAAATAAAATTGCCGTTGAACGAATTATCCAACGGCAATTGAGTTTAAATTCGTGCAGTATTTGTAGCAGTCATCTGCTACGAAGAGCAACGCTAGAGCATGCAGAACTATGGAATTCTGATGGACACACTGAATCTGTTTACCAATCCGAAATTGCTGACTGGATTGACCGAATAATCCAACTGACCGTCGAATCCTCCGCTGATATATTTCAATCCTAATCCACCTGCTAATCCGAATGTATCGTGTCCAAAACGATATCCGCCACGGATTGCAACGAAGTTGTTCCAGACGTATTCCGTGCCGATTGAGAACTGTTCCGGCGTATCGGAAAGTGTTTCAAAGTCAGCGCTGACGATCCATTTATGGTTAGCATCATCGGGAGTAGAGCTTTCACCATTGACGATACTCATCGCGTCGGTAGAAATACCGGCTCTGAATATCAAAGGCAAATTATATGGGCTCGTAAGTACTTGTGCATCGACCGGACTTGCATTTTGCTCGGGAACGGTCTTACTGGTTCTGTTTAAATCAGCACCGGTATACGATTGCTGACCACCTAAATTATGGATGGAGAATGCAACGCGAGTGCCTTGAAATCCGGTCTTATAAATTGTACCAAGGTCAAAAGCAACACCACTTGCCGACACAGCTGCAAAAGCATTTTGTACATATTTAATAGTAGCACCGAATGCGAACTGTTCGGTAACATATCCACCAAACGAAGCACCGATTGCGATATCGTTGACTTGGTAGCTAGCGCCGGTTCCTGCTTCTTTTTCGATGGTAGTAATCGGAATATTACCACTGGTAAACGAAGATAACGTTAATGCTGCTTTATATTTATCGCCAATTGGCACAACGGCCCCCACAAAATTGTGTGAGAATCCGGCGAACCAAGACGTATATGTAAAATTCGCTGCCAACCCTTGAATATCGGATATCCCTGCAGAATTCCAATAGATTGACGTTACGTCACTTCCGACACTTCCATAGGCACCTGCCATCGCCGATGCACGAGCACCGACACCAATTTTCAAAAACTGTCCACCGGAGGCACCAACTTTACGGAAATCACCTGATGAAGTACCACTTGTATTTTTGGTATCCTCAGCCCGCGTAATGCAGGTTGCCAAGACAATACCAATGACAAATAATGATAAAGTATGTAGTATTTTTTTCATTGTAAACATCTCCTGAGATTATTTCTACTGTTCGTAGCTATGTTAGAAAAAAGTCTGATAATCTGCCGGAGACCCCGACGCATCGTTCGACGAGGTCTTCCGGCTTCAAAGATTATTCAGAAATAAGTCGGAATCCGCCGACAATTACGGAGAATTTTTGAATTGACTTGGCACCATTAGGCGTTGTGATTTCTGCAACCAATGTCTGACTTGCAGCTCGTTGGCGGTTAGAAGTCAACAAATCCCACGGCTCGATTGCATATTTATCCGGCTCAGGAGAGAGAAGCTCGTTGTGTTCGATGGTACGGAGCAACTCACCGGTAACGGTATAAATCTTTATCGTACATTGCTTTGGAAGTTTTGTGAATCGTATCTTGGCATCATACGGTGAGCGTTGTGACTGCTCTGTAACGTAGTATGGATTCGGAACGATTTTGATTTGGTCAAGCATGGCATCGGTGTAGTCTTCGACTTTAGGTACGCCGGTCATAACTTTTGCCGTAATTTTTGCACCCGGTAAAGGTAATCCTAATGCACCGCCCGTTAATTTAAATACTACTTTATCGCCTTTTTGGAAATCTTTATTCCATACGTAGTTGACGACGGTATCCCAAAGCGGGGAGTCATTCGAGAAGCGACGGGCTTTATTACCGTAATCAATACCGAACTCAGCTCCCGAAGCCTGGAAGATATGGATAAAGTCAACCGTATCTTTGTCATCAACGACAGATAAATAATATCTTCCTTGACCTACAAGTCCGGATGCTTGCGCTCTTCTTGATGTAAGGTTGTTTCTACCGCGTGCACTTACCCATGCATATGAGGATAAGTTATATTGACCAACCGGCACATCTGTCACTAGCGGATAGCTACTGAATGTAGTCAATGGATTGATATACAGTGGAATTTCACCCGGATAGGTGACAGTGACCGAGTCACCATTTTCATTAATTCTCTTATACGAAGCTTTATTCGTGACTTTTGTATTCAGATATCGTACTTTTACTTGTTTTGTGTCCCGCGGAGTCTTTGTACCATACGACACCGTAATCGTTTCTTCTCCACCTTCGGTGAATTCTACTTCGTATTCTGCCGGTCCATTATTAAATGTGCCAAAGAGTATCGATCCGCCATTTTCTGTAAAGACAGTATCGACACGTTGCATTCTTTGAATTTCACCTTTTTGCAGAGGTGTTTCAGCGCCAGTTGAATTGACAAGCGCAAAAGCTGTATCGGGACGCAACACGCCACCCTGCTGCTGAATACCATAATCGAATGAGAAGCCAAGTGTTTGGCGTGCTTCGTTATCTAAAAGTCCGCTATAGCATGTAGAACTTGTACCGGTTTTGTTCGTCGTAAACGTGCCGTTACGGAGGATTCTACCTTTGTCATTTGGAACACCAAAACTATTCCGTTGGCCTGAGATACTATCGATCAGCAACGTATCGCTGAAGATATAGGTAGCTGCGTTTTCGGTAAAGAGACTCAAAACACTAGTGTTGCAGAGTGTTGGCTCGAGGAATGTTGTACCGTCAAAGAGTGGCTTACCGGTCGATTTGTCGCGCATGATGATTCTACGTTGGTAGAGTCCCCATTGCGCCGGCGAAGGATTGGCTTGCGTCGCTGGCGGATAATTAACGGGAGATACTGCCGGCTGGAATTCGATTTCAATTTCGTGTCCACCATTTTCTGGAGTTGTAAACAATTGATTCAATCGATCTTGATTCAACACATGAAAGCGGAAATTATACAATCCACCCATTGTTGTCGAATCTACCGACGTAACTACGACGGAAGCTTCCTTTGCACCAGCTGGGGCAGCATACGGATATACTTTCAACTGATTGATATCAGTAATACCAACATTCTCTTTTTGAGGCGAAAGCTGGTTATAATCGCCTTCATCATACGCTTGTAAACGATAGTAATAATCCACATTATTCAACAATTTTTCCGTTTTCGTCGGGTCAGGGTCTTCGTTGATTTCACCATTACGGTCATCATCGCCAAGATCAACAAATGAGCTGTTATTGGTAATGCTATCCATATAAGGTATAACGACTTGCTGCTGTATTTTCACACGTTCAGCACTGTCTTTTTCAATATCAGGGAAATTAAGGACAGCTTTACCTTGACGGAGAAGAGCAAGTAGGTTAAGCATCAGGTTATCATAGGCAATTGAGTCAGCAGCGGAAAAACCTTGTGCTGTATTTTGCTTCCACGGCACTTCCATACCGCTTGGATCAGCAATCCATGCAATTGCAGTAGTATTTTTCCACTTTGGAGGTGCTGATACCAATGCTCTGTTAATATTGATTTCACCGGTCATAAGAGTTTGAAGATCAGCTAATGGCATACTTCTATAATATTTCTGCCAATGAGCCACTCCGTATGGCGTGTTTTGTGAAGCTCTTGAAGGGAAACGACGGACGATAAATTTAAACGAATCGACTTGTCGAACGATACGCATAGAATCAAGGTACGGCATATGAACATCTTTATCACCAACTTGAACCAATGATTTGAGGAATGGAGGAAGCATTTCCCATTGTGCAATTTGTTTCCAGCCAAGTGGTCCACGATTAATCGGTGTTTTCAACACATCGACATTAAACGAATCCAAATCATCGCGGCGTGCACGATATAACTTATACCCTAAGAAATCCATTCCTGCTTCTAATTTGTCGTTTGACAATTCAGAAGTACTATCCCAGGTAATAAGCATGGCATTGTTCAATGGTCTCCATTTAATAACTGCCGGATCAGGAGGAACAGGGGCGCGGAAGTTATCATCATAAACTTTCTGTGCGAACTTATCTTTTCTGATAGTTTCGACCAAGTCTTCAACCGTACCGTCCGCATCAGCACCTTTGCTTGTATTTGCAAATACAATACCAACAACAACGCGGACTGTATCTTTTGGTACCATCACAAATGGACCGGTGGACATTAAGAATCTCTTATCCCCTGCTTCAGTGTCTCCGTCTTTCTGCTTTTGAGAAACGAAGTCATAGCGGTCACCATTATCTTTAAGATCTTCATTAATTGACCAGTTACGGAAGGTCACTAATCCTAATTGTTCATTTTGAGCATAAAATTTCTTGTCGTGACGGATTCTGCCGGTTGCATCGACGGCCGGGCTCTCAAGGAAGTCAAAGCCAATGTAACCGAAACCTTTACCACGCTCACCTTGTGTACCTAATGACCATTGTACGGCAAGGTTTAATGAATCTTCATCAGCATAAAATTTACATCTGTCATTTGCAGCGCCATTTGCGCCATTGGTCGTTGATGCTATATCCATATCGTACGCAGCAGCAACCCAGCAATCGCGAATGGTGTCAACTGATTTGTTGATAATTGCATACTTCACAAAAATAAAATCACGGTAATCACCAAATCCCCACGAATATATTGTTTGCTCGTATTGCAATCTCATTGGGAATCCCTGGCTTCTCCGGGTACCGACACCACCTTCATACCGGTTAAGGTCAGTATCTTTAAAAATAGAGAAAATGTCTTCGCCGGAAATAAATGCAGGAGCTTTTGATAATGCCTTATTACGTAACGTGATATCATCGACATAATGACCCAGATAACGATCTTTTTTAAGTGTATCGCCGGCTACTGTGCTATTGTCCCAAATCGGCCAGTTCGGTCCGTCTGCTGTATTAAATGGCACACCGTCAGGACGGAAATCTGTTGAAAAATACGTTCTGTATTTCAGACGAAGTTCGTCAGATACTAAATCGCCGTCTTCAATTGAACCCGGTGCGAACCACGATGCACCTGAGTTCGGGTTATATGAGATTTCACACAAGCGCGAAGGCTTACCATTGGCAAGTGTCTTGGTGCCGCAGAACCACACACCACCGGCATAAATGTATTGATTTTGTGAACCACGCGGCCAAATACCGCCACCAAGACTGTTTTTCGTATCATGTCCGATGATACCATAATTCGTATTGAAAAACTCAATTCGGCTTACTTTGTTTTTTTGAAGATCAAACGTGTTTTTAGCTTCACGTAGGACAGTTTCACCTTCCTGGTTTTTCCCTTTAGCTTTTTCTTTTGTGCGAGCGTCAACATTCAATGCAGCCGCACTGAACATAATCGCGAACAGTAGAAGTTTAGTAGTTGCTTTCATGTGAGATTTTCCTCTCCGTTTAGTACTAATAATAATTATTATTTATTGAATATACAGCACAACTACTGTATTAGAAATTTAATTTAAAGCCGAAGAATACGCGGCGTGGCGCAAGATAGTTAGGCAGGCGTGCTTGAGCATCTTTTACAAAGTTTTGATAGCTTTGATACTTCTCTGCTTGTGTAACTTGACCATCATGATTGAAGTCGATTTGCTCAGCATACAGTCTGTCACCAAATTTATCGTATTGGTCACTTCTAAACGTATTTGCGTTTATTAAGGTAGCATCTTTGTAAAGAATTGTACCGCTAAAATCACCTAACTGACGATTATACGAGTTATTATCCTGATCAGGATCACCGCTTCTCGGATATACTGCGCTGAAGAATGTATTATTCGTAACGTTGTAGATATCAAAGAAAAACTCAAGTGATGAACTTCCCATTCCTTCGCCGAACCAATCTTTCAGCGGGAATTGCTTCGAGAAACGAATATCCGACGACCAAGTCGATGGCTGACGTTCACCGTTAACTTCACCAATAACAACACCTTTCGGGCTCAAACGAGTATAAGGTGTACCGGTCTGATAACGGGTAGTTACGTTCAAGTTCACATTTTCGAGGAGTTTAATACCACCGATTGATGGACCTTCATCGCGATTCCATACAAAATCAACAGTCGCATTTAATTGATGGCGGCGATCATTGGAGAATGGATAATCAGACAGCGGGAATGCAACTAGTCCCGTATAGGGGTCGGTTGTCAAGCTGTAGTTATCTTCTGGAGATGAAGAAGTAGTGCTCGTCTTGGCAATAGTATAATTTACGTTAAAGCCAATATTGTTTGTCGGATTTTTCTTGAATGTAAACTCAAGGCCACGACTATTTCCGTATTCCGAAACACTATATTCATCATAGGGGTCCGGTGAGGTAAATACACGATGGATACCGACTTGATTGTAATTGTCTTTATAATACGCAGTAACGTCAAACGCAAAGTCATCATTGAGCTGTAAATTATACGCAATCTGATATTGGTTGGTACGCTGAGCAGGAAGCTGAGGATTACCAAGAATCGATCCGCCACGTAAACGGTCAGTATTATAGGAGTCAAACAACTGATTCAGCTGCGGCATTTGGAAATAAATACCGTATGCAATTGTCACGACGGAACGGTCTGTTACCGGATAAGCGATAGACACGCGTGGGCTGACTTGGAGCTTAAGAGTCGTATTAGCAAATCCAGAATCGCTCGTAATAGGCGTAAAATATGGGCTCGGTAAACGGTAGGTAGAATTCGGATCCGTAAAATCTACACGCAGACCTGGATTGATAATGATGCCTTTATAGCTGATTTGATCTTGACCGTATATAGAACCTGAAAACGGCTTTTTGGGCTGCTCTGTAATGAGCTTTGCTGTCGCATTATCTGCGTAAGGATTGCCACCGAATTCGTCAGTATAAACATCGTAAAATGCATTTCCATCCCACGGTAAGCTGTTATAATGACGACGAGCGGTAATTGTTCTGAATTCAAAGCCTGCTTTGATATTATGCTTCATTTCTCCGGCTGTTTGCACAGTATTAAAATTACCGTCAAATTGAAGAATATTGGTTCTGCGGAAATCGAAATTCCGATCATTTCCGTGATAGTTAAAATACCCGGACAATCCGTATGGATTTTTGGTCGGCGATGCATCTGAAGGGCCTTCGATGTAGCCGGTGATAAAGTTGCGTTGGAGAATATCTCCTGTTGCATATCCATCCGCAGTAGGTACTGCTTTGGTCAATGATTGGAACACGTCAATCGCTCTGTCACCGCCTGATGCCAATCGTACCTGAGCCGGGTCGGTAGGGTCGAATTCTGACTTGTAATTATCGGCAGGTTCATAGACAGTAAAACCGCGGAACAATGAAGGATCTTCGAAGCTCGTTCTCTTCGATACGTCACTTGTATTCGTATTAACTGACACTTTGAACTCATAGAAAGAATTATCGCTAAGTGTATGATTAATAAGAACAAATAAGTTATTTACCACCTGATTAACAACCGCAGGCTTTGCATACGATTCTTTCACAAAGCTTGTATCACCAAATGTACGTCCGTTTTCTGTACGAATATTGGTCACGCCAAAATCATTGGCATAAAGCCATGCCCATGAGCCACGTTCCCGTGAGGAAAGACCAAGCTGTCCTCCAATGCTCAAGTTGATATTGTTAAAATTAAACTTAAGGCGACCGGTTAGGTTCTTCACCCAAGTCTGTGTATTTTCAAGTTGGCCAAGATTATTACCCCATGGATCAATTACCCCTATGCCTGCACCACCAAATTTTTCATATGCGTGTTTACCTGTTACATAAAAGGTTGAGCCATCGAGGAGTGGAATTGGACCGCCGACGCCAAACTCAAATGAATTCTCATTTTTAGCCATGAGTTTGAGTCCGTTGCTTGCTGTACCAAAGAGTCCGGGAGCATCTGTTCTATAACGTGCAAAACCTTCATAACGGTCAATTTTCCCTGTTTTAACAACCGTATTCACCACGCCACCGAGCGCACTTCCATACTCTGCCGAAAATGCACCGGTCATAACCTGCACTTCTTCAACCGCTGAGGCACTGACGGTAGGAGTGTATGTGAAGCCACCATTACCGAATCCGCCTGTAAATTGGTCGCCGACATCTAATCCGTCAACTTTGATTTGTGTTTCGCTCGATCGGCTTCCACGTACTTGAAATCCACCACCATCGGTCTGCACACCGGCTTTAAGGGCGACTGCCTGTTGGACTGTCTCACGTGCGACTTTTGTCATTTCTTCACCGCTGGTCGCACGAACTGTACCGACTTGATCTTTATGGACAAGTTCTTTTACCCGTTGGTCAACCACCACAACTTCTTTTGTTGTAACAGTCGATTCCACCATTTTGACTGTAATATCGGTCGTTTGATCTGGAGAAATCTTTATACTAGTATTATAGTCTTTATAATTTACCATTTTAACCAGAACATTATAACTTCCGGCCGTAATGTTATTAATAACAAATGTTCCGTTTAGCTTTGAATTCCCTCCCCTTGTTGTACCGAGGATACGAATCGAAGCCCCTGCAAGTGGTTTTCCTTTTTCATCGACGACTTTGCCAGATAAAATCCCTGTTATACCGGCATACGCGGCAATGGGAGATAATACCATAGCACAAACTAGAAAAAGTATAGTACGTTTCATACTTTTCTCCTGAAATAATGTAATAAATATGTTGTTAATATTGATATTGCAAGAATTACTCAATGAAAAAAGAAAGGCAGATTTTATTCTTAAAATCTGCCTTCATTTCATTATTTCACGACAGAAACCATTTTGGTTAGTTTATGACCATTGATTTCAAGTGTAGAGTAATACGCACCTGAAGGTAAAGAAGCAGTGTCGAAAGTAACACTAGAATTACCGGCAGAAACAAATCCGCGGTATAATGTAGCGACATTCATGCCGAGAGAATTATAGAGAGTCAGTGTTGCATTTCCGGATTCAGGTACAGCAAAGGTAAATACAGTTGTACCATTGGTCGGATTTGGTAATGCTTGGAGTTGAAGTACTTCAGTTGAGGCTTTTTCATCATCAACGCCTACTTGATTCAACTTTGCAATGTCATATGCATACATGTAGATACCAGTTTGCTCAGTAGGCAATTCTGTATTCGTCACGCGATCACCGGGAATATCATCAGCTGAATAACCGATATACATTCTGCCATTAACGACTTCGTTGCAGAGTGTGCCAAACAGACAATCTATTCCGGTCGGAGTTAAATCATTAGGTGCAGACCAGTTAGTGTTGTTTTTTAATCTGTGTGTAGCATAGATATGTCCAACTAGTCCATCGACTTGAATGTCGGCAATACCGTCAGCAGGACTAGAATTATCAATCATCACAGGTTTTGTATCTCCGTTAGTAACCGAAGTATAAACCATATACAAGTTATCTTCGCTGTCTAACCCTAATTGTGGATATCTGCTGAGCCCGGAATAACGTCTGCGGCTAACTACTTGACCACTTCCATCCCAACGTGTGCCGGAAGGTTTCGCGATATAATAAATGAACTGATCATTTTCTTTATAATAGCTCATCCCTAACGTAGCATACGATGCTAATTCAGAAATATCGTAAATTGTACCGCCGGCGGCAACTAACGTATCAGCAGACTTTACTGCTTTCCGTTCGACATAGGTCAACATTTGATTAAAGACAAAGTGAGCATTACCTTCAGAATCAAGAATAACGTCCATCATTTGGCCGCATGAAAGCACGGTATCTGTTTTGATGAGAACACTGTCTGTGCCTGCTATTGCTGTTGTATCTAAATCTGTATGCTGTGGATCAAACACGATACGAGGAGCAGACCAAGTTTCACCATTATCGGTAGATTTTCTGTACAAAATACGTAAAGAGCGATCTCCATACATAACAACTACATTATTATCGCGGGCTGCAATAGCATACGTATCGCCGCCGGCACCACTTGAGTATTGCTGTCCTGATGGGGCATCAAAAGCTGGACCGGTAAAAATTTTCTCGGCAGACCATGTTTTTCCTTTGTCAGTTGATCGTCTGTAGACAGTTTGCACTTCACCGCTTGTCACGCTAAAGGTATAAATTAAATGCACATTATCTTTTCCATCGACAGCAGCTCTTGGCCATGTAGATGTCGTCGAGCCGTTATCTGCTGTATATCGCTTGAAATCTTCCCCACCGAATGAAGTATTGGCAAAGAAATCTACCGGTGAGTGAGTGGCAGTACCAATTGTACCGTCTTTGAATTTGACGATGGATGGCCAACCACGACGTTCTGGTGCTCCGGAACCGGTCTTTTCAGCTGCCATTTTCTTCCACGAACCCAACACGCTTTCGGGAGCGTCGGGACTAGCTACATCAATCAGTGCGTAGTGAGCACCGCGTTGGTCATTGAATCCGACTGCATCCAATAATCCGGTCGATGCACCTTTGCTACTGTCTAACGATGCCATCCATAACATTTGAACATATTTACTGTTTGGATCAGATGGATCGACACTATAAACGAGTCTTTCTTCCATTGATGCATTCGTTTGGAAGTCATAATAGGTGTAACCGATATTTACTCCCGGTGGTTTTGCCAAAGCTTTTGAAGTCGATGCTCCATTTTTTTTCGTCTTGGAGACTACTGAACCACTTAACGGAGCACGAGGTATGCTGACATCAGGTGATACATTTATAACACGTGGGATAGTATTTTGCGATGGACTCGCAATCGGCAAGGTATGAGTCGTCGGTACAGGTACCCTTTGGGTAAGTTGCCCGTGAGCAGCGATTGTTGCTCCAAGCATTACCCCACCTGTTACGACAGAAAGTAGAAACGATTTTTTCATAATAAACTCCAATTGAACAAAAAATACACGATTAAACATCTCCGAAAATAAGAAGATTTGCCCTATGTTGCCAAACTTTAATTTTTAACACTTCATTTACAGAAATTTACGTTTGCAGATTAAAATTTAATTTGCATACCATACACGAGTGATATTCCTGAGGTTGCTTCTACAGACTTCCTCGTCATTAACGGTGCGTGTACGATGAACGTAGAACCTTCAGCTCCAAGCGTAACAGCTATATCTGAGAATACATTATACTTCGCATATGCTCTTGTAAATGCCATTGGACCGTCATTCGATCCACCGACACCGATTCTGCCGTTTAGAGACAGCTTGTCCGAATTGAGTAATGTATGCTCATAAAAAGCAGCACCCCAATACATGTTTTTGTCAATGGAATATGCTACTTTTTTTTCTTCAAAACCATTGCTCAAACTTGAAGATGTACGCTCAGCTGAAAAATCATTGGCTCCCGGTGATGGGTCATCCATACCGAGGATCGTGCCGGTTGAACGAAGCGAAGATGATTTTGGTACCAGTACAGTCCCACCATCCTGATATGAATATCCGAAGTAACCGACTTCAATACCTACCCGATTTTCAGACCCTAATGAATAAGCAATACTCTGCGAGATGTTAGCAGTCGCGTTTGAATAGTTTCCTGGTAATGAAATCATAGTAGAAACAAAGGTATTGACCTGTATATCTGACTGCTTGTATTGGTCAGAGATTAATGTGGGCAAGAAAGTCTTTAGTCCCGATGGTGAAGCTGACGTGATTGTAGGATTTTGGTATACAGCGGCCATAGTACTTTGCGGAAGAGTTGGAAATTGAATGTCACGCTGAGAATTCTCCATACTTCCCTGCTTGTTGTCTGCAAAGAGAGCACCATTGGTAGTTTCGTTGGACGGACCGTATGGTTCACCAGATGACACCGAAACATCTTGTTGTACTCCAGCAGAAGTAGTAGTTCTGATTGAAGAAACTACTAGTTTATTCCCCATAGACTTATCATGATGAATACCATGACCGGAATACCCTATTCTACGTTCTTGTGCGCCGCTTTCAGAAGTCTGTGGCTCCATTGCACCGGTTATACCTAGGCCGATCGAAGAAACAGGAAACACTCCGTCACCGAAAGGCAAAACAGAAAAAAGTATCAAAACAGCTAAAAACGACGACACAGTACGTGCGTAACCTGCTGCTCCATGACGGGGAGTTAATGTTTGTGCTGTAGGTAATTCACTGTATTTATTCAAAATTACTTGCTCTGTCTCAGCAAGTAGTTCAAACGGTATTTGAATCGATTCTGCATCTTCTTTGAACATAAAATGCAGCATTGTTGCAGCGTCAAATTCTTCTTTTATGTCAGAATTTTCCGAGAGCAGACGACGCAATTCATTATCTTCCTCTACAGAAAGATCGCCGTCTAAATATTTCGATATTAATAGGTTATGATTCATACCACTCCTGTACCACTGGTGCTAAAATTTTCTTGAGCAGCAATCGAGCGCGGTGAACTCGTACTTTTGCTAGCGACAAATCAATCCCTACGATAGATGCTATCTCTTGGTACGAATACCCTTCATATTCCCGTAGAATCGCAGCTTCCCGCAATTGCACCGGCAGCATGAGTAATGCGCGCTCTATACACATTTTCATTCCGATATCGCTCTCACGATGATCGGTGACTTCTCCGTGGATTTCTTCATCATATTCATCATGCTTTTTCAAAGATCGCAGATGATTGAGACAAACTCGGCGTGCTATCATAAAAAGCCATGCAGGGAAATGATCGCCTCTGAATTCTGCATGATGCTCGAATACTTTAATAAATGTCTCTTGAAAAGCATCCTGTGCTGAACTGGGATCTCCAACCATCCGCAGGCAGAACCGATAGACACTCTGGGAATGATATCGATATAGCACTTGAAATGCCGCAGAACTACCGGAGCGGAACCCACGGGTCGCTTCTTGTAGCTCTTCTTCATTCGGCTTTCTCGGTGCTAACGACATGATATGTCTCCCTGTTAAAGTAATGTTAATTTCGGCTTCACAACGATAGACACAAGGACTAAAAAATAAGTTACAGCAAGGTGAAACTTTTTTTATGAATGCCCGTATGCTTTCAATCGATAAAAAGGTACGGCTTCCAATTTTCATCCGCACCATCCATGAATTGCTTTATAAATATTATATGATGAGGCCGCTTCGGTATAGAAAGCAGCTTCATTTGTGCTTCTTCGGGGGTGCGGCTCCCCTTGCGATTGTTACATTTTACGCATGCTGCGACTAAGTTTTCCCAGCTTTCAGACCCACCTCTCGACTTTGGAATTATATGGTCCAACGTCAGCGGTGTACTTGATGATCCACAATATTGGCACCGATAATTATCCCTTCGAAGAATGTTCTTCCTCGAAAGCTCTATTTTCTTAAAAGGCACTCGTATATAAGCAGAAAGCCGAATCACGCTTGGGAACGGATACGATGCATAGACAGAGCGGAGGGTTCTGTTTTCACGCTCTACCACGACTTCTGCTTTCATCATAAAAAGCAACAAAAATGCTTTTTTGACATTACAGACACTCACTGGCTCATAACTTTGATTAAGAACCAATACTTTACTGCTTAACGATGAAACAGTCGCTCCCCCGGCACTATGCGAAGCACTTAGCGCACCGGGTGCTCGAGACAATATTCCTGATTTCGTACCGAATGCCGCCTCCTTTTGATGTATTACGGAGAATTTTTGTACTGCATCACTCTCAACTTACGAAAAAATGCCTTAACTTTGCTTTTGAAATTTCGTGTATTCTTATATTTCTTACAATTGTAACTTATTCAACGTATTAGTTTAATGTTATTTATGAAAAAATCGGCAATCTTGGCATTAGAAAACGGAGCAATTTTTCATGGATTTGGATTTGGTGATCTCGATTCTGAATCGCAGGGAGAAGTAGTATTCAACACAGCAATGACAGGATATCAGGAAATCATGACCGACCCAAGTTATAGAGGACAAATAATGTCGTTTACCTATCCTCATATAGGTAACTATGGAGTTAATAATCTGGATAACGAATCCTCTAATATCCAAGCTGAGGGCATGATTATAAAGGAATATTCCAGCCATTATTCAAATTTCAGAGCGACACAGTCACTAGAATCTTGGCTCGCTTCCAACCAAAAACTTGGAATTGAAGGTGTCGATACGCGCATGCTTGTTCGGATTTTACGCACAGAAGGTGCAATGCGCGGAATAATTTCCACTCGAGAGACCGATCCTAGGGTACTCGTTGAACGCGCTTTATCCATTGAGTCAATGGAAGGGCTCGACCTTACCGGCAGAGTCACGTGCCGAGCGTCGTATCAGTGGGAGCCTCGCACCGAAGAATTCACGCTGCCCTCAATGAATACCTCCCGCAGGTTTTCCGTTGCAGCATTTGATTTTGGAATCAAGCGGAACATCTTACGACGATTATCGGATTATGGCTGCGACGTGACGGTTTTTCCTGCCTCGACATCCGCAGATGAAGTGCTTGAGTTTAATCCTGACGGAATTTTTCTCTCCAATGGTCCTGGTGACCCGGCAGCAGCGACCTATGCAATTGAAACGATACAAAAGCTTGCCGGCAAAAAACCGATTTTCGGAATTTGTCTTGGGCATCAGCTCCTTGCCCTCGCTTATGGAGCCCGGACATACAAGCTGAAATTCGGCCACCGTGGCGCAAATCACCCCGTAAAAAATCTAATCAGTGACACGATCGAAATCAGTTCGCAAAATCATGGTTTTGCGGTTGATATAGCCACGCTCCCGGATGAATTGGAAGCCACACATATTAATCTTAATGATAATACCCTTTCCGGTATCCGCCACCGTGAGCTCCCAATTTTTTCTGTTCAATATCACCCTGAGTCGTCGCCCGGACCTCATGATTCAGATTATCTTTTCCGTCAATTTGTTGAAATGATGGGAAATAATTGAGCAGTCCTTCTTCGCGTTCTTCTTCGTACATGACAACGCTGCATTTGTTTGAACCGAATGCAGCATTTGTTTGTCATCTGCTACCACCGTTTTTTTAACTATGGAATTTCACACTTTTTTTTGCGGATTGTAATACTATAACACCCCACCGTGCTGACATTGACCACCTTCTGATACCAGATTTAGCAATCATTGTTTATGCTTCCATACATCTCAAGTGCCGACTTTGTGCGGTATTCCGTATTTTTGTAAAGTTTGAATGTCATTTTTTATATTATTTGTTAAGGATTTATGAGTATTGCAACACGTTCTGATATGAGGAACATCGCTATTATAGCCCACGTTGACCACGGAAAAACCACGTTAGTGGACCACCTGTTACGCCAATCCGGTACGTTTCGCGCTAATCAAATTGTCGCCGAACGTATCATGGACTCCAACGATCTCGAAAGAGAAAAAGGTATCACCATCATGGCAAAAAACGCAGCTGTGCATTGGAAAGGCAAAAAAATCAACATTGTTGACACTCCCGGTCACTCGGATTTTGGTGGTGAAGTTGAGCGAATCCTCAGTATGGTCGACGGAGTGTTGCTCTTGGTAGATGCCGCAGAAGGGCCACTCCCTCAGACCCGCTTTGTCCTCAAAAAAGCTCTCGAATTACATTTAGTTCCAATTGTAGTCATTAATAAAATCGACCGCTCAGATGCTCGTGCAGAAGAAGTTTTGGATGAAATTCTTGAACTGTTCATCACTCTTGGTGCCGATTATGATCAATTACACTTCCCAGTTATCTATGCCATTGCCCGCCAAGGAATTGCTAAGCGCTCGCTGGAAGACGATTCTACAACGCTTGCTCCATTATTTGATACCATCCTCGAGTCGATACCCGGTCCGAAACATCAGCCGGAACATCCATTCCAAATGATCGTCACTTCTCTCGGGTGGAGTGATTATGTCGGACGGATTACTATTGGACGTATCCATTGCGGCAAGGTAAAAGTCGGAGACTCGGTTGCCCTGATACATATCGACGGCTCAATGGAACAACAAAAAATCACAAAAATGTATGCCTATGAAGGTGTAAACCAAGTGGCAATTGAATCTGCCGAGGCCGGTGAAATCATCGCGTTTTCTGGATTCGAAAACGTGTATATCGGTGAGACGATATGTGACTCAGCCAATCCGGAAGCTCTCCCGTATGTCAATGTCGAAGAGCCAACGATTGCGATGTATTTCTGTGTCAATACTTCCCCTTTCGCCGGACGTGAAGGCAAGCATGTGACTACTCCAAAGCTGCGTGAACGCCTCTATCGTGAGCTGCGGATGAATGTCGCATTGCGGGTATCTGATACGGATCAGGCGGATGTGTTTAAAGTGTCGGGTCGTGGTGAACTTCAGCTCGCCATCCTCATCGAGACCATGCGTCGCGAAGGCTATGAGTTCGCTGTGTCAAAGCCGGAAGTACTCATGCGCAGAGACGAAAACGGTGTTCTCGTCGAGCCAATTGAACATGTTCTCGTCGATGTTCCCGATAAACATGTCGGCACGGTCATTGAAATTCTCGGCCGACGTCGCGGTGAAATGGTGAATATGATCCCTCAAGGAGATATCATTCGTGTGGAATTTTATGTACCTGCCCGTGGATTAATCGGATTCAGAACAGAATTCCTTACTTCGACGCGCGGAGAAGGAATAATCCATCATACATTCCATGATTTCCAGCCGTACAAAGGTGTAATCAGCGGACGCACAAAGGGATCCATGGTCTCTATGGAAAATGGAACAGCGACCGGCTATTCACTCGAAAGTGTCCAGGAACGTGGTGTGCTCTTTATCGAGCCGGGAGTCGATATCTATGAAGGTATGGTCGTCGGTGAAAATGCACGTGAAGAAGACATCCAGGTCAATCCTTGCCGCGCAAAGCATTTAACTAATATGCGCGCAAGCGGCTCTGATGGTATTATTCGTCTCGAGACGCCCCGTAAAATGAGTCTCGAGCAGTTTATAGAATTCATTGAAGATGATGAATTACTCGAAGTCACCCCAATCACTATTAGAATTCGTAAAAAAATTCTTGATACCAATCTTCGACTCAGAGCTCAGAAAAAGCAAAAAGCTCTCGATGAATCGGTAGCATAAAATATGACAAGGTACTATTCGTGGAAGTAGTCTGTTGATAAACGTTCATAGATGTTAATTTACTAACTTTACCGGAACATCACATGCGGTCTTTTTCAATTGAAAGCAATGGTAGGCTCGAAAATACAGCCATCTATTACAATGGTGAACAGCTTGGCGGAATAAAAGAAATATTCCTGAATTTAGAAGAAGACGGAACTTTTGATGCCGTCCTCCGTTATGAAGGGACTGACAAGAATATGTACACGAAGCAGATATTTCACGATTATTTCGAAAACATCAAAATTCGACCTGCATCATACTCTGAAGAAGAAGCGCAGAATCTTCAACTTCTTACTATTGAGAGTGATGGAGATATCGAAAACACGATTGTCTATAGAAATGATCAGCCGCTCGACGGATTAATCAGTTTACTTGTCCATATTAAGAATGGTACGGCAAAAGATGGCGGTATCAAAGCGCTCTTCAGTAGAGCACCGGTATCGACCGAACCCGTTACTTTCAGAGCAGAGCTTACATTTAGAAATGATGATGATTCCACAGAAGTTGAAGGAGTATTCTCATGAAAATTCTTAATACAGCCGCAAATCGATGGCTGTTACTCGCACTGACACTCATGACATTTATCGCCGCACCACTGATTGCCGATGCAAAAGGCAGCTTTGGCGGTAGCCGTGGTGGTGGTGGCAGAAGTTTTGGTGGCAGCCGCGGTGGTGGAAGTAGCTTCGGTAGCAGCCGCGGTAGCAGTAGCAGAAGCAATTCGTACACCCGTCCGAGCGCTCCGGCTCCGTCCTATAACAGAACGGCACCCTCAACATCACCGTCACGGTCATATTCATCCCCACGTTCGAGCTTCGGCGGTAGTCGATCGGGCTCCTCCGAAGGGTATCGGAGATCGTATGGCATTCCCCGCCAAAGCACTCCGATGACGGTACCGAACGGACAGGGAGGCTCACAAAACTATATCGTGCATAACTACGGTGGACGCGGTGATGGATTTATGATGGGATATATGATGGGTAGTACTCCTTTTTTGTGGCATACTCCCTTTCATCCTGCATATTATTACTCTCGACCAACCTATGTCACGAATCCGGATGGTACGGTTGAGGTCTATCCTCCGACATTCTCTTTCATGACTCTCTTCTTTACTCTCGTCGTTGCCGGTGGTGTGGTACTTATAATAGTTATGATAGTCCGCAGACGACGCTCAGCTTTCGATTCGAATTCGTCGTTTGATTAACAACGTCCGACACTGTTAATTCTACCTAAAAGCGTGATGAACATCACGCTTTTTTTATGTTCGCCTCAGACAAAAACAGACAAAAAGGTGGTGTTTGTCCTACAAAAAGTAACTTTTACGAATCAATTCTATTTTAGAAAATAAATTCTTGAATGTCGGCTTTCGGACTACAAAATATTTCCTTATGTTTGTTTTGAAGTTCCAATAATCAAGCACAAACTTTATGATCAAAAAATGCTACGCGCTCGTTGTACTCTTCGTTGGTATGTCTCTTGGTGCTATAGCCGATGACCCCTCACGGGATTCTCTTTTGTTGGAAAACATACGCGGGCCGTATTCTATCGGTATCATAGGCGGATATTCTAAAATTTGGAATACGACCTCTCTTTCTGTACTACCGGATGCTACCGATTGCGGTGTGTTTTCAAAAGGAACGTCAACCGGATTTTTCGGAGGTCTGACATTTGATTATACATTGTTACCCGAATTTCTCCATGCAAGCGGTCGGTTAATTTTCTCCTCACGCCCTGCGACACTAGAAACGGACAATTCTTCATTCGAAATTCTCGAACCCACTACGAATCAATATGTTCCGCTCGTTCGGCATCATGTCTATACTGCGAACTTACAGTACATCCTACTGGATATGGGCCTGAAGGTTTTTCCTATACCGGATGTTCCTGTCTATCTCAGGGGTGGTTTTGATGTGGGTAACCCAATTATAGGAAAAGATTTTACACAGACTGAGGAAATCACCTCGCCTTCCGGTGTCCTCTTCCCCGATGGCCTGCGGAAGCATACGGTCGCTTCCGGTAAAATTGCCGGAGCAAGTACCGCCTACGGAGTACTTGCCGGTATCGGTGCCGAAGTAGAGTTCCAGCCGGATATATATTTATACCCTGAAATCAGTTATCGCTACGGAATTGGTTCCATAGTTTCATCTGCAGAATGGACGGTGAATTCCCTTTCCTTCGGGCTGGGTCTCCGGTATGAATTTGGTAAAGAACTACCAGCACCAGCACCGCCACCGCCACCGCCACCACCGCCACCGCCGCCGCCGCCGCCGGTAGTTGTCGAAACTCCCAAAATTGCGCCTCCTCCCGCTGTCGTGATACAATCCGTCAGCAGCGAGCCGCTGCAAGTGCAGGAAACCATTGTCACACAGACATTTCCACTCTTACCGTATATCTTTTTTGACAGCGCTAAAGCAGATATTCCGGCAAAGTTTATGCCGAGGTCGGCTGGTCAGTCTGCTCAATTTTCGGAGGCGGACTTGCCGAAGGAAACACTGCCAACGTACTATACAATGCTCAGTCTATTGGGCAAACGCCTCGCATCGTTGCCTACACAACGTATTACTATAACAGGTACCACCGATGGTAAAGAACTACCGACAAGCGCTCAACGCTCCGCTCTCGCAAAAGAGCGTGCTGCAGCAATAGCTAATTTTTTAACGAAAGAATGGTCGATTCCCAGGGAACGTTTTGTACTTCAAACTCGTGATATTCCGGAGCTACCATCCAATCAGAAATACAGAGAAGGCATGGAAGAAAACCGTCGGGCTGAAATTGCTGCCGATAATACGTATGTACTTTCGCCGGTTGTACATTCACGATTTTTGGAATTTGCTCCGGTGCAGAATAAACAGATTTTTTCAGTACAAACACTCCATCCGGAACTCGCTGAATCCTGGAATTTATCAATGAGTTATAAAGGTACGCTTATCAATCAGACCAATGGTATGGGCTCCCCTGCGACGTCAGTACCGGTGGAATTATCTACCGATGAGACCTCGAAAATCGGCAAAGAAATCAGTTCCAAAGATTCACTGCGCGGCTTGCTGACTATTAAGCAAAAAGATGGGTCTCTTGTTTCGGCCGAATGCTACTTCCCAATTATTAAGTCGCAGAATCAATTCGAAGTTAGCAGATTAAGTCTTATCGTCTTCGATTTTGACCGCTCGGATATTTCGGATCAAAATAAAGACATGATGAAAAAATTTGTCAACGAAGCGCTTCAGCCGAGCTCTGTCAGCGCGATCACAGGTACTACTGACAAGCTCGGTGAAGCAGATCATAATCAACTTCTCTCTGAAGAGCGTGCAATGAGCGTACGGGACTTCCTCCTATCGCTCAAGCCGGGAGCTTCTATCTCGTCGGTCAAAGGACTTGGCGCATCTAAATTACTGTATGACAATACATTACCTGAAGGCCGATACTATTGTAGAACCGTATCGCTCGAGGTAAAAACCCCGATCAGAAAGTAAATCCATAAGCACAACCGGCAACGGTACTTTGCCAATTATCGGGCGAAGATGATACAGAAATAATGATGTCCAGCCGGACGTAACTTTTTCGTATATCCATGCTTCCTTGAGAAGGCAACTCCAAAACAGAACATTTACAATCATGGTTTATTCTACTTATTACGAGGCACAGGTATGAACAGACGTTCCTTCTTTTCGATGCTCACACTCGAGAGTAATCAGCGTGACACGGCTCCTACTACGGCCGGCGAAGCACAGCCCACTCGCGCTGCTCTGACAACGGGTCTTGAGCCATACACAAAGCCATTAACACTGGCTGATGCGTATCATTTACTGCGTAGGATTAGTTTTGCTCCCACATATACACTTGCTAGTCAGCTTGTCGGGAAGACAGCAGATGAAGCTGTTGAAATGGTGCTTGGAACCGGTAAAGAGAATCCTCAAACGACTCCACCTACATGGGTGGATGCGACCGATGAGAATCCAAACGGAGCAGACCCAATTACAAGAAGTGGAATTGAGAATAAGTGGAAGGGGTATTTCAGTGATCTTTTGAAATGGTGGACAGCAATCATGCGCACTGAATCGACTCCTCTCTCTGAAAAGCTTACACTATTCTGGAGCGGTCATTTTACGTCAGAATTTACCTTCGATGCAGCGTATATGCCACCGGCCTTATTATACCGCCAAAACGTGCTCATCCGTTCCCATAGGTTGGGTAATTTCCAGCAATTTGCTAAAGAAATCACTCTCAACGGAGCAATGCTGGTCTATTTGGGTGGAATTCTGAATACGAAGAAAAGTCCGAATGAAAATTATGCCCGTGAACTCATGGAACTCTTCACCTGTGGTATCGGTAATTACAGCGAAGGAGATGTCAAAGAAGCTGCTCGGGTGCTTACCGGCTGGAAAGTAGGACAATTCAATGATGAGCCGGCACGTAACGGTATGTTTGAATCTTACTTTAGTGCCGCCGATCATGATACAGGTTCAAAACAAATACTCGGTCGGAGTATCATTGCCCGGGACTCGGACACTAACACTGAATTCTTGGTTAAGTCACAGGAAATTGAAAAGCTTATAGATATTATTTTTGAAATTCGCGCAGACGCAGTGGCTCAATTTATCTCGCGTAAACTCTATCGGTATTTTGTCTATAGTAATCCATCGGCTACCGATGATGCTATGATCATGCAAATGGCGACACTCTTTAAACAAAGCAATTTTGAAATACGCCCCCTGATGGCATCGCTGCTCAAAAGTGCTCATTTTTATGATGATGCCAATGTCGGTGTACAGATTAAAACACCTGCTGAGTATGTCGTTGGTATTGCCCGGCAATTCGGTAAGACATTCGTCTCTGATGCCGGTAATGCGATGACTGCTATGGAGCAAACCCCGATGGACCCACCGAATGTTTCCGGCTGGGAGGGATATCGCAGATGGATCAGCACGAAAACCTATCCGAACCGACGGTCGTTCGCTGCAGCAATGCTTGCCTCGATGAGCGACGCTGAAGTGGTCGCCCTCGCAAAGCAATTCCCCGATAATACGGATGCCGACAAACTCACAACCGCACTCGAAATGTATTTCCTTCCCAAAGCCGTGTCGGCAGCACGTCATAAATTCTACGTCGAAGAAGTATTACTGCAAAAACAGCCGGTCTATGAATGGGCGTCTATCATGAACGACACAGCCACTGCTGCCCGCAATATCAAGCTCTTGCTGACTACTTTTATTAAAGCTCCCGATTTCCATTTATGCTAATTCCAAGGATCAACTATGAAACGCAGACAATTCCTTCATTCATCGGCAGCAATCGCAGCCGGTGCAGCTTTGGCTCCTCAACTCATTGGTGGCATACCTGTCTATGCTAAATCTCCGATTGGAACGCTTGGGAGTAATTTTCAGGAAAATGATTCGATTTTGATTATTATCCAGCTGTTTGGCGGCAATGACGGCCTCAATACCGTCATTCCGGCAGATGACCCGAATTATTATAAAATTCGCCCCGAAATCGCCGTTCCCAAAGACAAGGCAAAACGCTATGCGAATACTGATTTCTACCTCCATCCTGCTCTTGTCGATAATGTCTATGGCGGTGGATTCATGAATCTCCTAGATACCGGAAGACTTGCCGTCGTTCAGGGCGTCGGCTACGAGAATCCCAACCTTTCCCATTTCCGCTCAACCGATATCTTTCTTTCCGGACTTAACGGACCGGACCCCAATGCAAAACTCACCGACGGATGGATAGGCAGATACTTTGCCAAGCATCTCACGAATTTCCCGATTGAAATACCCGAGCACCCACTCTGCGTCCAAATTGGTGGTACTCTCTCACTCGCCTTCCAAAGTGAAAAAGGTGATATGGGAATTGCACTCACCGACCCGGACTCGTTCTTCAAGCTCGGCGCCGGACTCGCACCGGACGAACAGCTGCTCTCCGGTGACTCGGCCTACGCAAATGAATTTAACTACATACGTACAATTGCATTACAATCAGACAAGTATTCACAGGTTATTAAACAATCATTTGATGCCGGTAAAAATACCATTAATTATTCCTCTCAGGGACTGGTTCAGCAGTTCAAGCTTATCGCACGATTGATCTCCGGAGGCCTCAAATCGAAAGTATTCATGTGCTCTATGGGTGGATTCGATACCCATGTGCAGCAGCAGGATACAAGTCTCGGCGGAAATCATCCCAACCTCCTCAATACACTCGCCAATGCGATTTGCCAATTTACCGGCGATGCGGTGAATCAGGGATTTGCGAACCGGGTCGTCGGACTTACGGTATCTGAGTTCGGTCGGAGACCCTATGAAAATGGGAGCCGTGGTACCGATCACGGTGCAGCATCGGTTCAGTTCGTCTTCGGAACTCGCGTATTAGGAGGAATTTACGGAAAGAATCCTGACCTTTCTAACTTTGACAAAAATGGTGATGTTGTCTATCAGATCGATTATCGTAAAGTCTATGCTGATGTCTTGCAGACATGGTTCGGTGCCGAAAAAACAGAAGCACGGGAAATTTTACAGGATAACTCTATCGTTGCTTTGCCGGTGCTGCAATCTCCGGTGGGTGTTGTGGAAAATCTCTCTGACTTCCCTACTCAGCAACTCCTGATCTCTCCGAATCCATCGAATGGACAAGCGACGGTATCGTTCGAATTGACAGCGCCGACTACGGTCGAAATTACACTGTCGAATATTCTCGGCGTGACGACAGAAACACTGTACACCGGTCCTTTGGATGCTGGACTTCATGCTCTTCCGTTTGACCTCACATCGGCAAGCGGGCACTATTTCTGCAAAGTCAAGTTCGGTGAAAAATATATGGTTGGTAGTATCATTATCGAACGGTAATCCAGGCGACGGCTGAAGTAACATCACAGCATATAAAGCTGTAACCCGTAAATTATCAAGTCTTTAGGAATATATCTATGAAATTTTGTACGCTTCTCTTCATCCTCTTACTCGCTACATCCCATCTGCAGGCACAGTTCCCCGCAGCTTGCGATAAGGACAAATCGTGCAATAATTCTCCTGCACTGACATTGACACAATTCAGCGCCAAAGGAACGCACTATGCCGAGGTAAGTAAGTACGGAATTCGAGATAAATCGCAGACCGCCCTTACCTTCGAAAGTTGGATTAATTTAACGCGAGTCTCCGGCAAACAGCAATATGTGGCAGGTTTGTGGGGGCCGTCGTTTGATGTCAACGATGTCTGGGTGGTCTATATCGACCCAAGTAATAATCTGGTATTCGAAGTCAATGGCGATGGCACGAAGCTTAAAAGCACCGATAACACCATCGTACGCTTCCCATTCGGTCCATACTTCGGAAAATGGACTCATGTCGCTGCAGTATTTGACGGAGCAGCGCAAACTGCTTCCCTGTATGTCAATGGTATTGCCGTAGCCTCGGCTAATAATGTTCAGTATCCGACACGGTATCTGCGACCGACCGACGAACCAAAACAATCAAAAGTACCATTACAAATTGGTAGTTGCAATGGTCTTTCAGACAATAAAAATCTCTATGAAAATTTCAAAGGTCAGCTTGATGAAATCCGCATTTGGACCCGTCCGTTGACTGCCCCTGAGCTGATATGTCAGAAAGATCGTTCACTCAATGGCAATGAACCCGGTCTATTGCTCTACTACCGTTGCAACGAAGGTAGCGGCAACATCACTCTCTGTGATGCGACCGGAAAAGGGTATTCAGCTGAAATGAAAAGCGGTGCAAGCTGCCAGAAATCCACGAGGACAGTGCCACAGACTTTAGTCGCTTCCGTGTCGTCTATTACGCAGACGATCAAGTGTATATCTGCGACAACCTTTGATGTGACTATTCAGGACACGTCCCTCTGTGGAAATAATGTGACGATGAGAGTAGTCAATGGTAATGCCTCTGCTTTTAGTCTGTCTCAGACCTCTGCGAATCTTACACCACGTGCGCCAATCACGTTTCAAGTGCGGTTCAATTCCTCGCTTACAGGATTAATTACTACCGACCTTAAGATTACACCGACCAATTCCTGCGGAACGGAAATTACTATTCCTATTAAACTTACGCGTATTACAGAACTGAGCTACAAGTCGATTCGCGTTAATTTTGATACGTTATATGCCGGATGCCAGGAGCAGCTTTTTAAGGATACCACTCTACGTATCTGCAATCAAAGCGACTCGATTGGAGTAGCACGGCCGATGACTCTTACCGGCTACAGTGTGCAATTTCCGCAGATATTTCAAGTGGTGAGCCCGGCATCTTTCCCGGTCACCATCCCCCCGGGCGGATGTATTGATCTCAAGATCCGTTTTTATTCAAAAGACACCTCAAAAGACTATTTTGACTCACTGAGAATTCAATCTGATGAGCGGTGCCCTGGTACGGTCGTCGTGTCGCTGCGCGGAATCGTCCGAGAAGTGATGAATGTATCGGATAACGGAGGGAAAATCCGGCTCACATCGGTGAAGTTCCCTACATTATGTGTAGGACAGCTCAGTGACCCTGTTGCCTGGACATGGAAGAATCTAACCCTCCGAACGGTCACGATCGATACTGTCATTATTCCGACCGGATTTACGACAACACGCCTTCGGTATCCATTCGTCATGCTGCCTAACACCGGCTATAATACCAATTACTTCCGTTTCTTCCCGAATCGATCGGGACCGTTTAATGATACAGTAATTATCAAAGCCAGAATTCAGGGGTCGGGATGTACAATTATCAAAAAAATTGCCATGTCCGGCACCGGCTACGAGGCAAAAGTCGAATGGTTAACGCCACTTGCCGACTTTGGAAATGTGATCGTCGGGCAGGAAAAGACAATCACCGTGACAGCACGGAATAATGCGCCGGATGATATCCGCGTATCGTTTTATCCGGAGTCGGGGCAGGTCTTCTTCCTTACCGGTGCAAAAGCTGTGACCATAGCCAAGAATGGTGGTACGGCGACGATACCGATCACATTCCGCCCACTGAAGGACTCGATGTATATTGATAAGTTGTGTTTGTTCGAACAAAAATGTTTTAATACCGTGTGTATTCCGGTGCAGGGTCGCGGCGTGCAGGAGACGTTTAAATTCGAACCTATCGTCATGGAAACTCAGAACGTCGTAGGATGCCAATCGGCAACCGATACGCTTGACATTCAAAACATCATATCCGTCGACCAAACAATTGAACAGATCCAACTCAGTGATCCATCAGGCAGATATACAATTGTAGATCCCAGTCCGATACCTGCTTCGATTGCAATTCCTGTCGGGAAATCTGCTCGCTTCATCTTCCGCTACACGCCCAATGATGTCACGCAGGATCGCGCCGATCGTGCCTATTTAAAGTACATTTCAAATGGTGTACAATGGGCTGCGCCTTTATTCGGCACGTCTGCTTCGCCAAAGCTGGCAATTACAACACTGACGGTATTTGGAACGCTGGAAGTCGGTGATAAAAAGCGAGATTCTATTACTATTGAGAATATATCTATCTTGCCGGTGCGTGTCGATAGTATTACCCTACCGCCCGGGTTTACGATTATCTCGCAGACACGACCGAACAAAACAATTCTCAACCCTCGCGATTCGATTCAGCTCGTTGTTGAATTCGCACCCACTGCTGCACAAGTCTATGATGGTCAGGTTAAGGTTTTTTCGGATTCTCCGTGTAGTTCTATCAGTTCGACCGGCACATTCAAAGCCCGGGCGATTATACTCAAACTCGAAGCGCCCCTTTCTCTCATTAACTGGGGATTCGTCAAGCCATGTGATTGTATTACCCGCGAGCTTCCCCTGATCAATCAATCACTTGTCCATCCAATGAAAGTCGATTCCCTCTGGATTGATAGTCTGAATGTGCCGGGTGGTACGCCTCAATTCTGGAGCTGGACATCCGCTTTTTCACCCAAAGGCACTTTTCCGTTTACTATTCCACCTGACACGCGGGATACGGTACGCTTAGTCTTCTGTCCGCGCACTCCTGCTGAGGATAAATTTGTGAATTGCGCTGCCCGTATGCACTTAAATGCCAGTGGAGCAGGCTGGAATGCCGCGTATGAAGTCTATTTGCTCGGCAAACGCTCCATGCTGTACAAGCCCACACCGCCCCTGAATGTATTTGTACCTGCCCGGGTCGATACGATTAGTATTCCCAAGATAATTGACGTGCGGATCCCGTCGGTGGTAACGAATCCCGATCAGGAACCGGTCGTAATCGACTCTATCAGCTTCATGCCGGAAGAACGTGTATTTACCTACTCGGATGTTCTTGGGCGGTCTTTCCCTATTACGCTTGCCGCAGGTGATTCTCTCCGTGTGAGAGTAGATTTCAAGCCACGCGCTCACCGCAGTTATACAGCCAAGATGCGGCTCCATATCAGCAGACCATGCGTAGATATTGATACGACGGTTACCGTCACGGGCAATGGATTCGCACCGGCTTTCGGTCTTGATTTTAACTTTGACAATCAACGCATCGATATTGATACATTTACAATAACTACCTGTGATACATTACGGGTACCGGTGTATAGTTCCCGGGAAATTCCGGCTGATTTGGTTGATATTTACTGCCGACTTGGCTATGATACGACGGAATTTCGGTATGTAGGCGCAGAATCAGTGTATCTCTCGAAGACCTGCTTTGCCGAGTATTCGCCGAATATTATTACGAAGCCGTCCCCGACAGTCGGTACTGAATTTGTATTGAAAAATTTCTGCAATGTGGACTCAGTACGTCCATTTATGACGGCAAAATTTGTATCGAAAACCGGACAGCGAGCAAATAAACCTATCACGGTGGACAGTATTTCGTTCGATACCGAGCAAACCATTCTCTTCCAAATACTTGCCGGTGCAGATGCCGGACGGGTGATTGTTCAAAAAACAGAAATATCGGTCCTCAACACAGTTAATTTTGACAGTGTACGGGTGCTCGACTGCGCGGACAGAACCGTGACCGTCAAGAACACCGGCGATGTACCCGTCGTCGTCGACACCCTCCCACTTCTCGGGAAAGATGTGTCGATTGTCGGTAGTGTACCACCTGCGACTTCTGTCATAAATGTTGGTGATTCAATTGTTTATACCATCCGTTACTGTCCATCTCGTGAGCAGGCGGCTCCATCACTTCTTAAAGCTCGATCGATTGTACCGTGTACGGTAGTTGACTCAACCTCGATGGCGGGTATCGGCTATGCGCCTGATATTCCGGTTGGCTTGGCCTTTTCGAAGAACTTCACGCTGCCCGACTCTTTGGCCGGTACACTTGGCGATACGGTCACGATACCTGTCTATCTAGAAAAAGACTTTTCCGCGACGTATAAGGGCACGACCTACTGGCTGAAAGCGATGAATTTTGATGTCAATGTTACGTATAACCCACGTATGCTCAAATATTTATCGGCAAGTTCGCCGATCACGTCCGCACTCGGCATTACACCTTCGCTCGGCTCCATCGACCTGCGGTATAGCAATCTTGATGATGTGAAAGCGGGAGTTATTGCGAATCTTAAATTCCTGGTGACGGTCCCGGATACGCTCATTGCACCAATGCGGGTGATGGCAAGTAATTTCAAAACAGACTCGCTGCAATTCATTGATATTATCCCGGTTCAAGGTCAGTCGCCGTTTGTTATGACCGGTAAATGTGCGATTACTACGCTGAAATTTTCGGCTACCGGTTCGACGCTTGCACAGAATAAACCGAATCCGTTTACGACCTCAAGTGTCATCGAATTTTCTATGCAGGAAACAACGCCCGTGACCTTAAAAATATACACGATGACCGGGCAGCTTGTCCGCACCGTGCTTGATGGATCACAGACACTCCCCGGAGGCAGCTACAGCATCGATATTTCAGCAGAAGATTTGGGTGCAGGATTGTATTATTACGTGTTGCAGGCAGGTGTTTTCAGTGACAGTCGTGCCATGACAATTGTGAAATAATGTATTGGTAATACAGATAGATGTTTCATTGTATCGTATCTATTACAATGCTGACGATATGAGCTCTTCGGATAGTGGAGGATCGAACCTTATGACACGGTCAAGCCCGGACGCCATCATTAAGGTTCGACTCTTCAGCACCGACGACTCCTCTTTGGTATGACATACTTTTTAAACAGTATTGATATACGCAAGACCATCACCTTCGGGTGTTTGCTTGGCATAAATCCATAAAAAAAGGGAATGCATTCTATGAACGCATTCCCTTTTTTATGTTCAGGCATATTACTTTTTGCCTTTTTTCCCTTTCGTCGGTGCAGGTGTATCTTCTCCATCTTGCAATGCGAGCTGCACGGATTCTGCTTCGCTCACCTTAATTATCGCTTTTTTAAATTCCTGATATTCACTTGCAGGAATATCAAATGTTTTATAGATACATTCTTTCGACGCGATACATTTTCCCGGTACTTTTGTAAAGGAGAGTGTGTAGTCAAAATATTTGTTCGTAATCGTGACTGTAGCCGGTAATTCGGCTATTTTTTTGCCTTTAGGGATATTTATTTCGATTTTTTCTGCTTCATAATCGAGGTCTAACGGACTATTCCACAAGCACAGTGGCAGCACCCGTTGCTTCGTCTGCAGCATCGGCATGCCATTTTTGGTATAGCTGAACGGTAACTTGAGGACCGACAGATTAGCGACCTTGGTAAACGGTGAATTCACTTCATATATATATTTGTGTTCGAGAGAATCATTAATCACGCTTGTCAGCTGTTCTTTATTAAACTCGAAGCTCACAAGCTGTTGATTCATAAAAGCATCCGGCAGATTTCCCGTTATCTGCTCTTCCTGATCCTTGAGTTCGGTATTCCGGAAGGTGGACTTTTCGTAGGCAGCATAGTCACCGAGGAAAAGTACGTTTTTGGTCACCATGAGTTTTTCGTCTTCAAAATTCATGACAGTAGTGTTTACGACTCCGTTTTTCACGCGTGTAGGTGGGTTGATCCGCTCGATTTTATTGGAAGAATTTTCACCGATTTCGAGATAACATGCATTGAGGATACGGCTTCCAAGTGTATGGAATCCATTAACATCGGATGTTAACTCCAGAAAATATTCTTTGTTATCGATAATCATTTTCACCATACAATGATTGAATTCAATCGACGGAAGATCGTATTGTTTGGTTCCGTTATCCTTGGTATTAACTAATATCAGATTCGATTGAATACCCACTTTTCCGGCCAATGTTTTGAATGTCAGCGCCACATCTTTACAATCACCAAGCTTTGAAGAAATGGTCTTCGACACTTCCTGTGGTACGAGGCCGCTGTTTCTGAACCAAATCGAACTGTATCGGATATTCTGCACGATGTATTCATAAATTTTCTTGGCATTGTCCATTTGGTTCTTTGACGGTCCATTCGGAAAGATTTTCTTGACAGTTTTATCAATAATCCGTGTGTTTTCGGTGGATGTATTGGAGAGAATCTGATACCAATTATTAATGTATTTCCAGTCCGGAATGGATGTTAGCGTGATATACTTGGCTACGTCCCAGTAATCAGGCATCGATACTTCATTTTCAATGCGCTCGACGTCCTGCTGTTCCCAGACATACGAATCAAAATCATCGACTTTCGATTTGACGGGTTTAAAGTCGAAGCCGGTCGATTGATAATTGAAGCTGAAGGCAGGATCAACGAGTAGGGTAATTTTACGCTTATGGTTGTAATTAAAATAGTTAAACGGAAATATGTGAATATTGTGATTGTTGAGTCCTACAATCGGATAGTCTTTATATTTATAAATTAGCAAGATACCGTCACCTTTTTCGAGATTGGTAAAGACGACTTTATTATCATTGACCTCTCCTTTGAGTCGATTACCGTTGAGCTTGAGTACTTCTGCTTTTTCAATCATAAATTCCTGATTGTCATAGACAGGAAGATCGATTTCTTTCACGCGATCTATCCCCTTTTCATTCAATATCTTATACATTGCAATACGGCGTGATTCCTGAGCTCCGCGATCATAGATTACCATTTGATCTTCATCGAGGATGATTTCGAGATCTGCATCTCCCGGACTTTTGGAATTGGTCTTACTGTTTACTTCGGCAAAGAGCTTGTCATAGTCATAATTCTGGAAGAGATCATAGATATTGGGTTTCTTGGCAATGCTTCGACGCAATGCAATAGCATCGAAGTTATACGGATAGTTTTCGAGCGCCTGCTTGAGGTCTTTGACGGCTTCTTCACTTGAGGTGCCGAGCTTCGCCTGAGCGCGGCGATAGAAGAGATTCGACGTATTGGGAGCGTATTCGAGCAGCTTGTTGATGAGCTTTATTCGGTCATCTTTGAAATATTCGTTGTCATAAATGCCGAGACCATAATAGAGTGGCGAATCTTCATAATCATGCATATCGAGCAGTGAATGTAAATCATCGACCGCGCTTTCGAGCTTGATATTGGACTTAAGATAGAAATACGCTCCGAATAATTTGAGATTATAATGATTTTCAAGATATTTAGAGAGTACTTCTATCGCGGCCGGTGCATTTTTTTTGTCTCCGTTTTCCATGCTTGCTTTAAGCTCGACAAAGATCGTATTATTAGGATACGCATTATACGCCACATCTATTAATGCATATGCCTCTTCACCCTTTTTTTCCTTGATAAGCAGTGTGATTTTGAAGGCATAATAATTCTCATTTCCTATGACTGTTTTATAATTTTCAAGTAATGAACTGACCTCCGGATAATTCTCTTTTTCAAATGCGTCCGAGATGCGTGAAGTGACTGCACCCAAGGAATTGGGGTCCAGCTTTTTATAACGCTCACTGAGCTCACTCCACATGGTACGATTGCCGATGCGGGTATAGAAATTAAGGAGTGGACTATAGAACAAGCTGCAATTAGGATATTTTTCAAGCAGTTCGCTCCCTGCTTCTTCGAGATAATCGAGGTCCTCATTGTAGGAAGAGACCTGGGTAGCTTTATATTTATAATAATATTCAAGTTCACCTTTTTTGCCTGCAGCCGCAAGAAAATACCCTTGATACGGCGCAATACTGCGAGCCGGAAGTGGAGCTTTCGTTACGGCTTTCGGATAACCGGCATAGCTGTGAGAATACGTGAGCCCCTGTATAAGTGCAAATTTTTCATCCGTTAAGCGCATGTTGAAGTTAACGCGTCCGTTCGCATCGGAATTCCCCAATTGCAGCACGATACGGTTTGCTCCTTTGGCAAGGTGCACTTTCACCGACATGGCATCAATACCATTGTTAATTTCCTGATTTTCTCTCATAACAAGGGCGTCATTGACAAAGATTTTCAGCGAACCGGATATCCCGATGCGTATGTACACATCCTGATCAATCGGAGAGGTACAATAAGTCTGCGCAAAAACGATACCGCGGGCAGAGTAGCAATAGTTTTCGAGATGAATCCATCGTCCCGGAATATGATATTTCAGCGGATACCACGATACGAGCGCATTATATTTACCCTTGAATACTTCCTGTTGAGGATTTTCAATGACATCGGTGTATTTGTCGAATCCGTTACCCATTAAGTTTTCGAAGGGTCCGAGCAAACTCCAGGTAGCTACCGAACCTATTGCAGCGTATGCTTCTTCGGCTTTTTTGCGATCGTTATGAGATAGATACAGTGCTCCAAGCTCATCACGCAATGTAGCCGTCATTGTAGCATCGAGCTTCGGATGGTTTACAAGTTCACGGAGCGTCTGCTCGACTAATTTTTCGTACGACGAGGGTACTGTGCGGCTTGAAAGCAGTTCAAAATTTGATTGTAAAAACGGGTTGGGGTTCGGTGCAGCTTCAATAAACGAGCGGATATACTCGATAGTTTTGGGGTAGTCGGATGTGTTTTTAATTATCTGCAACTCTAAATCGAGAAGTGCCTCATCGTTCGGGTGATTCTTCAATTCCTGTCGAATCAGAGTCTGCGCCTCCGTATAGTTGCTGTTGGTAAATAATTCCCAGATTTTACTGTAGTTAGGAGGCGGTGCAGCATGTATTTGAAGAACGGCGGCACAAAAAAGCAAAAGTGTAGAGAGTGTTTTCATGTGAACTTTTGGAAAGAAATACAAAACAGTTATCGCAATATAAGAAATTTCATTGGATACAATTTCAGAAACTTCTTCCGGCTACAACTGATATAGCGGAGTCGCTTACGAGAGCCGGAAGGAAGTGAGAAGAGAGTACAGATTGAAAAATTGTAGTGTGAATCTTCGAGAAAAAAGTAATTTTGCATGTGGTCATAGTTGCCCACGAAGAAGGCCTTCACTGTATCCCACTGTAATCTATTCCCAACTATCTTGGAGATTGTTGTATGAGACAATTGTTGATACTCCTCTTCTGCTCCTCCTGCATGTTCCTTTCCGGATGCCCGGTGGAACGTGTAGTCACACCGTACAGTTCGTACGAGCCCATTCTCGCCGACCGGAGTTCGCTGAATTCCATCAGTTATTCATCATCAAAACCGATTATCAAAACCGGAAAAATATACGCATATAAGAAATACATCTTTATTAATGAACCTGATAAAGGATATCATGTCATTGATAATTCCGACCCGTCGAAGCCCTCGGCAGTCGGCTATATTGCCATCGTAGGATCGCATGATATTGCAATTCAAAATGATATTCTCTATACGGATAATGCCACGGATTTACTCTCGATCGACATTACCGATGTGACGAAGCCCCGCTTAGTCCGACGCACAATCAATATCTTTCCGGACCAGGCCCCACCCGACAACTTACCGCTCCCGGATGAATATTCGGCCAAGTATCGTCCTGCAAATACTATCGTCGTCGAATGGAGGAAACGCAAATGAATACTCTCCGTTACTGCTTCGTACTAATACTGCTTCTCCTCGTTGTAGGCTCATGTGATACAGGAGTCGTTACTCCGACGGGTACGACTACCGGTACAGCCGGCTCTCTTACGAGGTTCGTCATCTCCGACAATTATCTCTATACAGTCGATAATACCACCCTCCGAATTTTTACAATTGTCAATGACAGTGCCCTGCTTGTTCATTCAATGACCGTCGGCTCCGGTATTGAAACGATCTTTATCCGCGAGAACGTTCTCTTTTTGGGTTCGCGTACGGGCGTGAAGATATTTTCCATCACCAATCGCCAACAGCCCGAATATCTCTCAACCTATGAGCATATCGTCAGTTGCGACCCTGTCGTTGCCGATGCACGATACGCATACTCTACACTCCGCACATCGTCCGAATTCTGCAACAGAGGCACGAATGTGCTTGATATTATTGATATTTCCAATCTTCACAGTCCAAGTCGGGTATTCTCAATTCCCATGACAAGCCCCAAAGGACTCGGTCTGGTCGATGATAGTCTGCTCGTCGTCTGTGATGATGGCCTCAAGCTCATTAATGTATCCAATCGAATGAAACCTGTTCTGCTGCACACCTACCCTTCCGGTCCAATGGTCGATATCATACCGTTCAAGAGCGGCTGCGTAGCATTATCATCGACCGGCATACTCAACTTCAGCATAGAACATGATTCACTCCACTTACTTGGTTCCTTACAATACCGATGAATCTATATTTGATATGTCGTAGGATATGCATTGTCCTCACTGTTGTTTTAGGATCAACGGTTGCAAGTAGTGCTGCCGAACGCAGCGACAGCGTAAGCACCTCGTATTTAATAGGGTTTCATCCCTTACAGCTTATCGCCAACGGTCTGCGAGTTGAGCTTGAGCATCATTCGGGACTCGGTCAGTTTTCGCTGTCGGCTGCGCCTGAGCTGTATTTCGGAACGTTCGAGAACGCAAGCGACAATATCATGCTTTTTGCCAATCATGACAATATCGATATACTCGGGTTTGGAATCACTATGACCGGTCGGTACTATGTATCGGAGATACTGCACAGAGCCCCGACAGGAAGCCCGCATACCCTTGTTGACCAACAACCTTACTCGAATTTCTATCTCTTCCTGGGAGCGGAATACCGGAATGTAAAGCTCACCTATGCTACACGAGGGTGGATACCATATATCGAAAATGGGGTCGAATATTACCGTTTCGGAGATATAGATCAAACTTCGACCATACAACGTATCGGTGCACAGTTGGGCATTGGAAACACCATGTTTTTTGGTGATCGATTTTTTATGGATTTCTTTCTTTACACTCGTATCACAAAAGCATTCCAAACGCAGAATCGTGTAGATGCTCCGGGGTATAAAGACAGCTATTTTACCTTAACCGGAAATTCTTTTGCGCTTGGCTTTCGGTTTGGATTATTATTCTGAAGTCACGGGAGAAAATGCAAAATCCCATCTACTTTCACACTGTGAAGAGAAGATGGGATTTTTTCTGATACGGACAAATTACCGAGATGACATGGAATCAATACATGCCATACATAGATCTATAGTGGCTTCAATTCCCTCAACATGCGTTCGTTCGACACCATGCGAAGCAGCCACGCCCGGACCAATGAGCGCGACTCTGAAATCATTGCCTGCCGAGCGGGCTGCAGAGCCGTCGGAACTGTAAAAAGGGTACACATCAAGAGCATACGGAATACTGTTGGCTTCAGCAAGCTCGACTAATTCTTTCCGGAAATGATAATCATAGGGTCCGCTTGAATCTTTAACACAGATTGAGCATTTGGTTTCTTGGCCGTCGCAGGAATCTCCCAGAACACCCATATCAATGACGAGTAAGTCTTTAATCGTCGGCGCATATCCACAGGTGCCGCCATGCCCTACTTCTTCATAATTCGAGAAAAATATCTCAACCGGCGCTTCCTGTCCGGCTTCTTTCAGACGGCGTGCAATTTCGAATAAAACATAGCACCCGGCTTTATTATCCATAAAATGTGACTTTATATAGCCGCTCGGGAGCTCAGTGTAACGGGTATCTACACACACAATATCTCCGGTTCGTATGCCTAGCTTCTGCGTATCTTCCTTAGATTTAACGACTTCATCGACTCGGATGTGCATATTATCTATCGTTCTCACGGCCGATGACGCATCACGATTAGCATGTGCCGAGGGATTATTAAAGAGAATTGTACCTGTATAGACTGTGCCATTCATCGTATAAATTCTCACATAACTCCCCTCAAAACTAGGTAATAACGGGCTCCCCAAAAGCGCGAATGACAAGGTTCCGTTGGGCTTAATACCCGACACAATAGCACCAAGCGTGTCGGTATGCGCGGCGATAGCGAGGGTAGGATTGGCGCCGAGCGAACATTTCACGGCACCTTTGGTCGTGTATTCCGGATGCCAGCCATAGCTTTCGAGTAACGAATAAATATACTTGCAGGCAGTCGTCGTAAAGCCGGAGGGCGAATCAATTTCGACTAATTGCCGAAGTGTATCGTAATTTTTCATGGGTATTGAAGATGGACAATAGAACAAATCAGTAAACCGTTACCGGTGGCACAAAACTACGCCAATTTCGGCAATCTCAAAGCCATGAAAACAGCTTCCTCGCTCATTTTCGGCAAAGATTCCGTAATTTGCATTCGAAACAACCCGTAATCTTCCTCAAAACCTATGAAATCTGCTTACTCTTCGCTCGCCATCCTACTGTGTGTTTTTGTCATTGCTTCAGCCCAAACTATCAAAATTTTCTCGGTGGAGCAGAATAAATTCATAGCCGTCAACACAATCGATTTACCTGAAAAACAATGGAAAAAGCAGCTTCCGGCGAAAGTTTATGACGTGGCCCGCAAGAAAGGAACAGAGCGTGCATTCTCCGGTAAGTATCATGATAATCATGCATCGGGAATTTATAAATGTGTGTGCTGTGATACTGATTTGTTTAGTTCGGAGCACAAATTCGACTCCGGTACCGGATGGCCAAGCTTCTGGATGCCGGTGAATTCTGCAAATATCCGCACCGTATCCGACACCACTCTCGGGATGAAACGCACCGAAGTCACCTGCGTACGCTGTAACGCTCATCTCGGACATGTCTTTGATGATGGACCGCAGCCGACTGGACTGCGCTATTGTATTAATTCTGTTTGTCTTACCTTTGTATCTCGCTAATTCGTTCGACATGAAAGTAATGAAATTTGGCGGCTCCGTCCTCCGCACTTCCGAAGGATTCGGACATATGGTCCGAATACTGAAAGCCGAGTCGAACCCTTTACTGGTCATTATATCGGCGTTCGGCAGCTCGACCCGTGACCTCGAGCAAGCGGCACGCTCAGCCGAATCCGGGGCTCAGGAGCTTGCCTTTGCCTATCTGGAAGAGATTATTACCGAGCATCGACGTTTTGCCGATGATTTGCTCACCAATTCTGCTACCAAAGCAGCCCTGAATTTTTTTCTGGATGAATCTGCCCTCCGTATCCGAGATCTCTTGCGCGGCATATCGATTACGCGGGAGCTTACGAGTCGAACCCTTGATATAATACTCAGTTACGGAGAATTACTTGCCATCCACATCGTTCGTCATTACCTCGACGAATCGGGATTTGAGCTTGCATTTGTTTCCGCTGATGCCGTCATCGTTACCGATAGTAGTCATGGCGCAGCCACGCCAAATCGAGACCTGACAGCCGCTAAGGTCACCTCAACCCTCCTCCCTGCCTTTGACAAGAAAAAACTCGTTCTCACCCAAGGGTTTGTCGCGAAAAGTTCACTCGGAGAGATCACGACCATGGGTAAGGAAAGTTCGAACTTAACAGCCACACTCCTTGCCGAGCTGCTCGGAGCGGAGGAAGTCGTTATTTGGACTGATGTTCCGGGAATCTGCACTGCCGACCCCAAGATTGCACCAGACACAAGGACTATCCCGGAAATGAGTTACGCAGAAGCAAGAGTCGCAGCCGGAGCAGGGCTCAAATTGATTTATGCGACCATGATTGAACCGACCGAGCGGGCAGGTATTCCGATTTCATTCAGGTCAGCATTTGATAGCACTGCTCAATTCACAACTATTTCACGTGATTCCGGCACCTCTCATCAGGCACTTTTTGCCGTTAAAGAACACGACAAACTATCCGAAATTTCTATACTTAATGTTCGCGGTGCATCGGTATTTGCCGCCCTGCAATCCTTCCCGGCACAATCATGGGAGACAACGGCATTTCGATTGTCGATCGAGCCTCATCAGTCTCTCATTTCGCTGCCGAGCGGCTCAAAAACACAGGAATGTATTCGGTATCTCCATGCAGCGCTTCGTTCTTCTACTGTTTATTAATTTTACAGGTATCCATATGAAACGTATCCACGACAAAATCGACAAGGCAACCGCTCCGAAAGCCGGTGAAAGCTATATCGTCCATCACAACAATCAGCCGCTGTACGCCGCCGAAGTACTTGAATATAAAGGCGGATGCTGGGCGAAGCTCAAAATTGACGAAGCATTGAATCCTGAGTATGCCTCGCTGTACAAGCAGGGCGATATATTTGATGTGAAAATCGCGTTGTATGAATTTCATGCCGCCGAGTCAGAAGCATCCTCATAGTTCACTTTACAGACAGTCATGAATATTCTTGACCGCTATATTCTCCGGCAATTTGTGATGACGCTGATGTTCAGTGTCTTCGCGCTGTGCACGATCTTCCTGGTCGTCAACCTACTCGAGAGCTTAGAGATATTTTTGGACAAGAAAGTGGCTTTTGGGATAATTGCCGAGTATTATCTGCATTTCTTCCCGGAAATTCTCAAGCTATTGATGCCAATTGCAGCGCTGATGGCGAGTCTGTTTGCTATCGGCAAACTCTCGAATTCCAACGAAATCACAGCCATGAAGTCCGGTGGACTGAGTCTCTATCGCATGCTTGTGCCATTAGTCCTCTTTAGCATTGCGCTGAGTCTTGGTCAGCTTTATTTTAATGGATGGATTGTACCGGAATCGAACGCTAGAAAAGCACGAATTGATCGGCAGTATTTGCAGCGAGGATCTGAAAATACAACGATTTACAATCTTTACTTCAGGGATGAACCTCTGCGTAATGTGATGATGCAGTACTACGACGGACTCAAGAAAAGCGGCACAAATGTAATCGTCGAGGAATACAGTTCTGAGAAATCACCCCGTCTGCTTCGTCGGACAGAAGCTGCGACCATTACCTGGGACAGCGCTTCATCTCAGTGGAAAGCAACCGACATGGTCCGACGTGAATATACACCTTCCGGGATTCTCTATCTTCACTCCGCCGGTGGTGCAGTACACTGCAATCTCACCCATGCTCAGATAATGGAATTACAACGCTCACCGAATGAGATGAATTTCGACGAGCTCCATTCATACATCAATTTAATAGCCAAGGGCGGCAAGGATGTACGATCGCAAATGATTGATTATTATGGTCAATACGCATTCCCTTTTGCCAATGTCATCGTTGTCCTCTTCGGCGTGCCTTTCGCATCGGTCCGTAAAAAGTCGGGTCTTGCCGTCAATATCGCAGCAGCAATGATTATCAGCTTTTGTTATCTTGCTTTTACGAAAATCGGACAATCTCTCGGCAGTTCGCTCGATGTCCATGCTGCCGTCATCGGTTGGATGCCGAATGCTATCTTTCTCGTCGTTGCAATTGGAAACATCCTTCGCACGCCGAAATAACTATTTGTTTATTCATTAATTACCCAAATTTATGTCTAGTCTTACAGCAAAATGTCCGGCAGATTCACAGGTCATTATGACTGAGCTCGTCCTGCCCAATGATACGAATCAACTCGGAAACCTTCTCGGCGGTAAACTCATGCATCTCGTTGATATTGCAGCCGCGCTTGTAGCAATGCGCCATGCAGGACGTGTTTGCGTCACGGCATCAGTGGACGAAATTACGTTTCTGGAACCCATCAAGCTTGGTCATGTCGTGCAGTTGCGCGCGACCATCAATCGCGCTTTCCGCTCGTCGATGGAAATCACCGTCGAGGCCTTCCGCCAAGACCCGCTCAATAATACTGAAGTGCATGCTTCGACAGCCTATCTGACCTTCGTCGCAATCGATCAATATGGCAAGCCACTTCCGGTGCCACCGGTCGAACCTCAGACACTCGAAGAAAAGCAACGCTATGAAGAAGCTGCATTTAGACGCGAGCAGCGCCTGCGTCACCGTGAACTTATGAACGAGATGCGCAAGAAAGATTAACACTATGCTCACGCTTCCCTACCCTCTCATACTCGCATCGGGTTCGCCCCGACGCAAGCATCTTCTCGAGCAAATCGGTCTGCCATTCACCGTGCAGCCATCGGAGGTCGATGAATCATTACTTTCGACAATCGGTGTGGCACCTGATGAATTTGTGAAGCGACTGTCACTCTTGAAGGCACAGGATGTCGCCCGCAGGACGAGTCAACGCTCGATTGTGCTTGGCTCCGACACGATTGTCGTACTCAACGGTCATATTCTCGGCAAGCCCATTGACTCGGATGATGCTGTCCGCATGCTGCGCTCGCTGAGTGGCATGACACATACCCTCTATACAGGTATAGCACTTGTCGATTCGTCAACATATCATTCCGTCACGGAAGTTCAGCACACGGATGTCACGTTCCGCGAGCTCACCGATGATGAGATTAACGGGTATGTAGCGACCGGCTCTCCCCTCGACAAAGCAGGCAGCTATGGCATACAAGATGATTTTGGGGCAGTATTCGTAGCGCATATCGTGGGATGCTATTACACTATAGTCGGGCTCCCGCTGGAGATGTTTTATCGCACGCTCCGCATGTTTATCGCATAGAAGTTGTTGAATTATTTATCTTTATCCTACTATCATGACTATTACCTTTACAATTACCGATGACTATATCGAATTATGCAAGCTCCTGAAAGCCGCCAATTTCTGTGACTCCGGCGGAGAAGCTAAATTCGTCATCTCCGACGGCTATGTGTCGCTGAACGGAGAAGTCGTCACGCAAAAACGTCGGAAAATCTATCCCAATGATGTGGTAGAATTCCGCAATCAAAGCGTTAAGGTGGTGAAATAATGCAGCATCCTAATGAATTTCTCCCGTCACGCCTCCATAAATTGAGTATGCTCATCCTCGAAGCATTGGAAAGCGTGATAGAATCGCGCCGACATGCCGATAAAGAACTACAGACTATTCTCAAAAGTCATGACTTCGAATTCGTCGAGCGCGAATTTGTCGTCGAAGTGCTCTTCGATATGCTGCGCAATTTCCGGCTCTTGCAGGCAGCAGCACAGACAAAAGAATATAATCTCGACCTCTTCTCCGCTTGGCTCGCACTCCGGAATTATACAACAGGTTCGGTCAAAAACCTCCAAGACCTCAAAAAACGTATCACCATGCTTTCTGCTACTCGCGCAATGCGCTACTCATACCCGGACTGGCTCGATGCTCTCGGTGTGCAAGAACTCGGCGAGCGGCGCTGGGAACGTGAAATGTCGGCCCAGGATGAACCTGCACAAGCAGTAATTCGCACCAATTTATTGAAGACTTCGCGTGAACAATTACTCAAAACCCTTAAAAATAACCGTTTTGAAGCAAAAGCATACTCCCGGAATGATTGTGGAATTATTCTCCCTACCTCAGCCGGTATTTTTCGAACCGATGAGTTTCAGCTCGGACATTTTGAGATGCAGGATGCAAGCTCACAAATGGTATCTCCCCTGACGGGTGTCAAGCCGGGAATGCGTGTCATTGATGCATGCGCAGGAGCAGGCGGCAAAACACTGCATCTGGCGCAACTCATGAAAAATAAAGGGCGTATCATTGCTCTTGATACAGCAGAAAAGAAACTCGATGACTTAAAAAAACGCGCCCTCCGCGCCGGCGTATCCATTATCGAAACACGGACCATCACTTCCACTAAAATCATCAAGCGCTTAATAGGCAAGGCAGATGTTGTGCTGATTGATGCACCGTGTTCAGGTCTTGGCGTTCTCCGCAGAAACCCCGAGACGAAGTATCAGATCGAACCGGCATGGCTCGATTCGCTGCGTGCGAAGCAGGCAGAGATTCTCGCGTCGTATTCCAGGATGACTGCACCGAAGGGCACTCTTGTGTACACGGTCTGCAGCATTCTCCCGAGTGAGGGTGAGAATCAAGTTCGAAAATTTCTCGAAGGCCATCCGAATTTTTCTCTTGAAAAAGAGCAACGCTTCAGTCCGGCTGATGACTTATATGACGGATTTTATGTCGGTGTGATGAAGCGAAATGAAGAAGCAGCAGTAGGGGCAATCTAACGCCGTACCACGGCCACGGTCAGTACGAAAAGTTGATTCGTTCCACATTGATGTAAATATATGCTGCTTATGATGAATGCTGACGGAATCGTTCGTTCTGCTTTTATCGGTTTCATTATTGAAAATTAATTTTGTATTTCATTTCAATTCTTTATTTTTGTACTGCCTTGCTTTGCTTTTTCGAAAGGGGTATGGTGTGAAAAGAAAGTCCGATAGCGTGGTAACTGTCGGACTTTTTTTATGTCTATACAATTCAGTACGTTAGCATTACTTATTACTGAGTGTTGCCCGTGCCGTCGGTTCTCACTCTTGAATTGAATACTCATTCCACTCTTTCGAACACTTCTCACCTCCCCCCGTTTCCTCCCCTTTTGGCGTAATAACTTGTAAATACAGTGCCGAGCATGCTGCCATTCCCGTAAATGATACATTTCCATAAGTAATGACACCGGTGTGTAGAGCACCCTCTGACCGGTTGTAGCACTACCCTTTATCCTCAATTTCCCTACAGCATACGAAATTGTCTGTAATTTCCGACGAAGAATCCATGGTCTTATAAAGCTGAAATACGCTATATTTGAGAAAAAAACACGTACTTGCTCCCTGTTCTCGAGCACTTCTCATGTACGGGGAACTTCTTCGGAGGGCGAGTGTACACACATTCCATTGTAAGGATTTAGGTATGAATTGGCTTACATTACTTTTTGTGTCGGCTGCGACGATAGTCATCGTGATGATTGCCCGCCTTGTGCATCAGATGTTTTTAAAAACACGCCTTACCGAAGTGCTCATTCAGCATGACAATGCTGCTCTCGGCATGTCGGTCGCAGGGTATATATTTGGAGTGTTACTGATTATAATCTCAGTACTTACCGGTCCTGGCCATGATGATATTCTGACAGATTTTATTCTAGTCACCACGTATGGCATCAGCGGGATTTTATATATGGCTCTGGCCGGTAAGTTCGGACTTTCCTTCTGCCTGAATCCCTCGGTCAATGCATCGGCTCAGGCAGGAAACATTGCATCCGGTATCACTGTCGGTTCGGGCTACATTGCCACCGGACTCATCGTCAGCGGAGTATTCTCTGGTGAAGGCGAAGGTAATATACTGGCATCACTCGTCTTTCTCGTTCTTGGGCAAATCACTCTCTACGGCTGCACATTCCTCTACCGCTTTCTGACGACCTATGACGACATCCAAGAAATTACGACGGGAAACGCAGCAGCGGCACTGAGTTACGCCGGGCTGATGATCGCTGTTGGGCTCATCGTCGGTGATGCACTGACAGGCGAGTTTACGAGTTATCAAGAAGGAATTCAAGACTTTAGCATCGGAGTACTGGCTGTGTTGATCCTCTACCCGATCCGGCAGATTCTCGTACAGAGCATCTTGCTTGGCGGCAGAATAAGTCTTTATGGCGGAAGACTTGATGAAGAAATCAGTGCCCAAAAAAACATAGCCGCCGGCGTCATCGAAGCCGTGACTTATATCTCGGCAGCGCTGTATGCTACTCATCTCATGGGATAATATCGTACAATGCCTCCAACCGACGAGACATATTCTGCATTTCATAGCCGCCTCCTGGCATCGCATATCATCTCCGATTCCTGGGTCGATGGTAAAGAACGCTTTGCTATGACACCTCATGTCCTGACGATTGACGAATATCAAGCCCTCTGTACCGCAGCTGAACGTATCGGTGAAGCCATGAATGAGGCTTCATTGCGTATATGGAATTCACCCGAACTGCTGGATACGTATTTTATGCTTACCGAGACGCAAAAACGGATGTGGTTCGCCTCAGAAGGATGCTGGCATTTCATCGCCCGCCTGGACTTGTTTGTATTACCCGACGGGAGTATTCGTATGTGTGAAATCAATGCCGATACGCCAAGCGGTGAAGCGGAAACAGTACTGCTGAATCGGCTGGTGAGTGAACATTACCCCGAATTGTATAACCCTAATCAAAATTTCGAAGATACGTATTATCGCTTCACCCGTGAGATGGCACATTTCACATCAGATACATGTTCTACCCTCGGAATTGTCTATCCGACCGATATACCGGAAGATTTGTCGATGATTCTGCTTTATAAGCAGTTGTTTGAGCAGCATGGCCATACCGTCGTCCTGGGCTCACCTTTTAATATCAGGCGCTCACTGAACGGAAAAATTACGATGTTCGGTTCGGAAATCGATGTTCTGATCCGCCACTACAAAACCGACTGGTGGGGTGAACGCGAGACCATCTGGCAGGACGCTGAGGAATATCCCGATCCCGACCCGATTGAGCCGCAATTGACAAGAGTCCTCCGCGCCGTGCGTGACCATCAGACAACGGTTATTAATCCCTTTGGTGCAGTCGTGGTTCAAAATAAAATGATGATGGCATTTCTTCATGATTACCTTCATCATTTTTCCTCCGAAACTCAAGCTGCCATTACGCAGTATATCCCCGAAACACGCAGGATGGTGGATGTCGATCTCACACACCTTATTCGTGAGGAATGGGTATTAAAATCCGTCTATGGTTGCGAAGGCGATGATGTATTGCTCGGCAAGGACATGACTGACGAGCAATGGACACTTGCTCTGGATTTAGCAATCAGGAAACATTGGATTATGCAGCGGTATTTTGAACCTCGGCGTACCGGTGGTCGCATTGCCAATTACGGGGTGTATCTCATCGGAGGTACTGCATCAGGAATTTATACACGACTCTCTGCCGGGGCCACCGATGGAGATGCACTGTCGGCGGCTACCCTTGTCTTACCAGCTCAAGCCATTGAATAATAAAATGTTACGCTCACAATTGAAATATGGATAATTACTAGAATGAGTACGAACAACGACAAACCAAAACCCCAAGAAACAACCACTGTCGCAGCCGGGAAATCATGGTGGCGCGAGAGCATGACACGGAGAGATGCGATGACATCCTTACTCCGGACCGGTACCGGTGCAGCAGCAATCGGCGTCATTATGTATGGAATCTACAGTGCCGTCGATGATGACGATGATGTCGATACCGAATACGATGCATTGGAATTACAGAAAAAATCACAGTGGAATGTAGGATCGGATACTAAAAATCTTCTATTTCCATCCGAACCTCCACCGTCGAAAGACAGTATGGGTCTGCCAATGGATACATCAGCTGCCGTTACCGGCGAATTGAATGCCATGTACCTCCCGACTATGCAGCAATATCAACCGTTTATGGTATCGACACTCATACAGTCACTCGGTCAGGAGTCGCTTCGCAAATCGATGTATATGCTGAATACCCAGGCGATGAAGACTGCCTACGCACGAGGACTCGGCATGCGCGAACTCATTACCGAAAGTAAGGATGCTGCTACTACCTTGATTATAGTAGATTTACCGGGTCCTGAAGCAGTGGCATTCGGTGCTGCAATTGCGGATGTGGCCTCCCTTGCACTGACCTTCGATAACTGGCCTCATCCACTCGGTGTAGTACCTGCGCACCATACACTCGGTGCACTCTGGTACTATGGTCATGAAGTACAGCAAAAGAAAAATTCACTCCCCAAAGCACCTCCCCTCGCCATGATTCTCGACAGTAATCGGCTGGCGCCTTATAGCGATGCCGACGAACAGTTCGACAATCGGTATGCAGCGAAAATTCCGAGTGCTGAACAACTTACAGGACTTGGTATTACGCATGTTCTTTATGTCAATGCGAATGCAAATCTGAAGCAAGAAACCGACGATCTGAATGCTGATTTTACAACCTATCAGGACAAACAGATTGATGTATCGATGCTGCCGGCGACGAATTTTCAGCCTTCGGCAGCCGATGTGAAGCCGGTAGCAGCGGGCACTGCTGATTCCACAGCATCGCGATCGCATTCATCCGGAGTGCAGCCGTATTATTATGGTGGCGGCTACAGTCACTCGTATATGTTCTTTTATCATTATTCTACATACAGAGCATTTAGTACTCTTCCGGCTCAGACATCAGCTCCACAAATGTCCGTCTCTCGTCCTGCGTACCGTCCCATTCCACGATCGACGCTCTTTTCTGCTTCGACAAGAGGTGGTGCATCGGGAGTCGGTCGTACCAAGCCGGCGGGATTCGGAAAAGTATCGACCCGGACCTCTGCCCGCACCGGTCGGGTGACCGGTGTTCGATCAGGTCGCTCCGGCAGCTTCGGTAGGAGTTCAGGAAGAAGTTCATCTTAATTTTTCTATTATTTCATAACGAGTTACACATTTACACGCATGAACAGACGCGGATTTTTTGGTTCCATCGCTGCTTTTTTTGAGGGATATGACACCGGTAGTATCTTCTTCGGACTACAGATTGTCATTAATTCCTTTCCCGGTGATACTATCGTTCGTCAATTACGCTCCCTTGCCGGCAATGGCAGTAAGCAGCTCGAATCGGAAAGTGACAAGCAGGAATTTTACAAGAATGTGATTGCCTTATTACTTGATAATTATGCCTATTGGGAATACGGCTATTGGGATTTTATTCCCCGGCAGGATGCAGCGGTCGAGGAGTTCGAGACATGGATCAGTGAAATTGATGCTTCGACAGCGACCGTCGGGGCCGAGCTTGGTGAGGAAATTGACGGTGCATTTCGCTTGAGTAATGATAAGTATTATGTCGTCGTAACACTTGCATTTTTGCAAACGGGTTCGCGCTTTACTCAATCCTTACAAGAAATCCTCGAAGCACTACCCGAGGATGACTATTATTCCAAGCAAACGTTTCAAATGCTTTGCCAACGCTTGAATACGATTGACTTTTCTCATGTTGATCGCGATGCTTTCTTTCTGGTACCCGGTAATGATGACGACGGCTTTTCATGGGAAGATCTCCATAGCGGCGGGTGGGAATATCTCCATCCGATTGTATGACTACTATGACGGCATTCTACTACACCTTCTCAGAATTTCGTGTTAACTCCGCGCATGGTTATTCAACGTAAACGGATCAAAAATATGAATATCCGGATCTATCCACCCGATGGAAATGTTATCGTCAGCATTCCGCTGAAAATGCCGCTTGCCGATGCACGGCAATGGATAGATTCAAAACAACCCTGGATTGAAAAGCAACGAGCAAAAATTCTGTCCCGTATTTATGCTCCACAGCTTCACTATAGTAGCGGTGAAACGCATACAATACTTGGCCAAGAATATACCCTAACTGTGGTTGAGCGCACCGGCAGAGCTGCTGTAAAAGTCAATTCTGACAACAAGTTATGGATGTATGCACCTCTGAACTCTACCCGAGATGACAGACAAAAAATTCTTGAGCTCTGGATTCGCCGGCAGATGAAAGCTACGATTCAGACGCTGATTACTACATGGTCGTCACCGATGGGTGTGGAGGTCAGGGAATTTGGCATTAAGCGCATGCGCACCAAATGGGGAACATGCAATACACGTGACCGGAGGATATGGCTCAATCTCGAACTCGCCTCCATGAGCCTTGAATGTCTGGAATATGTCGTCGTTCATGAAATGGTACACCTGCTCGAACGTGGCCACACAGCGCGGTTTTGGCGTCTGATGGATACATTCTTACCGCGGTGGAGAGAGTACCGGGATGAGCTCCGAACAAAACCGCGACCGTATGTTCCTCGATAAGTACTTAATGACGAGACTTCTACCGTGACGAAGCAAATTCACCGACAATAGTTTCGTCTGTTGAATTCCCTGTCGGGTGACATCGAAAAATTGCTTCGGCTCTCTTCCGCCGGACTGCCGACTACCATGTTCCCAAAGACCTCACGAGTAAATTATACACCCATCATTCCTTGTAAAATTCGTATTTTTGCAGTCGTTGTACTTCCAACGAGTATCAGTACTTATGTGTTTTGCCGGAGATTGGCATCCGCTGCGAGCACGACTCGCGGCTCTAGTCCTTGGCATCCGGCCCGACAGTATGTTGGGCTTTTTACTTTACTTATCGAGTTTCAAGATGAAATTTTCCCTCTATTTCCTTTCGCTGATGATGCTGCTCTCATGTTCGAAAGCACCGAATCATCTCGGCTTACCCTTCTCCCTCCCCGACGAGCATCCGCTGACGGTGAGTGAAGCGCTTAAGCCGGCAAATTATGATCGTCCGATACGTGTAGAAGGTGAATGCTATCGGGTTTGTCAGACAGAAGGATGCTGGCTGATCGTGACCGACGGCACGTCTAAAATGCGAGTGACTATTAAAAACAAAGACTTCGCTGCTCCGATGGACCTGGGTTCCAAAAAAATCATACTCGAAGGCAGCGTACAGGAGATGCTCTCGAGTGAAGACGAAGCGCGTGAGTATGCCGAGAATGCCGGCCGCAGTGAAGCGGAAACAAATGCAATCTCCGGAGACCAACGAGTGCCGATGCTGGTCGCTACTGCACTGGAATTCAAATAGGTTCCGGCAGGTCATATAATACATCAATACATCTGTTTTTTCTCAATTTTATACGTTCTCATGTTAGCAATTTCCCATCTCTCTATCCATTTTGGCGGTCATTATCTCTTCGACGATATTTCATTTACCATTGGCACGCGTGACAGAATAGGTCTTGTCGGCAAGAATGGAGCCGGTAAATCCACACTGCTTAAAATTCTTGCCCGCGAGCAATCGCCGGAAACAGGCGTGGTCTCCCAGCCGAATAATTTTATTGTCGGGTATTTATCGCAGGATATCGAGGCCCGCCTAGGTAAGACGGTATATGAAGAGACAAAAACTGCTCTTGCTGAGCTGGTGGAATTAGAACGGAAAATACATGAGTATTCCGATCAGCTGGCCACGCGAACAGATTACGAATCAGATGCATACAGCGACTTGCTTCATAAGCTTGGAGAAGCCAACGAGTATTTTGAATTTCATGGCGGCTATACGATGGAAGGTGATATTCAGCGGATACTTACCGGCCTCGGATTCGTTGAGCGTGATTTAGACCGCCTGGTTGATGAGTTTTCCGGCGGGTGGCAAATGCGGATTGAGCTGGCTAAGATTCTCCTCCGGAAGCCGGATTGTATTCTTCTCGATGAGCCGACGAATCACCTTGATATCGAGTCGATTCAATGGCTTGAGGAATATTTACGTACGTATGAGGGTTCGGTGGTACTCGTCTCCCACGATCGTACTTTTCTCGATACTGTCACAAATCGAACGATCGAAATTACCAATGCCAATATCGAAGACTACCCTACTTCCTACTCTCGGTATGTCGTGCTCCGACAGGAGCGCCGCGATCAGAACCTCGCCGCTTATACCAATCAGCAAAAGGAAATTGCCAAAACAGAAGCATTTATCGAGCGCTTTCGATCGAAAGCGAATCTTGCCTCCCGCGTACAATCTCGTGTCAAAGCACTTGACAAAATTGACCGCATTGAGCTCGAAGAAGAAGACCTCTCGACCATCCGATTTCGCTTTCCGCCCGCACCTCGGTCGGGGTCTGTCGTCGTCGAGACCGAACATCTCGTCAAGTCCTATGGCGAGAAGGTGATTCTCAATGGTCTTGACTTTGGTCTTGACCGTGGCGACAGGGTAGCGTTTGTTGGTAAGAATGGCGAAGGTAAGACCACATTTTCCAAGATTTTAGTCGGTCTGGAGGAATATCAGGCTGGTCAGCTCAAGCTCGGTCATAATGTCCGCATCGGCTATTATGCGCAGCATCAGGCCGAAAGCCTGGACGGCAATGCCACGGTATTTGAAATTATTGATAATGCAGCTACCGGTGAAATGAGAACGCGAATACGGAGTTTGTTAGGCGCGTTTCTCTTCAGCGGCGATGCGGTATTTAAGAAAGTAAAAGTACTCTCCGGTGGTGAAAAATCACGTCTTGCGCTCGCTAAGCTTCTGCTCGAACCGATTAATTTCCTCGTGCTCGATGAGCCGACGAACCACTTGGATATGCGCGCGAAAGATGTCTTGAAGCAGTCACTCATGGACTATGACGGTGCGATGATTGTCGTATCCCACGATCGGGACTTTTTGCAGGGTCTAACGAATAAAGTCGTTGAATTTAAAGGTGGTAAGATCAGAGAGTACTCGGGTGATGTCTATGACTTCCTTAAAGAACGTCAGATCGACTCGCTGCGAGAACTCGAAATCAAACGCGATATCAAAAATAATCCGCCCAAAGTAGAGGTCAAGCCAGTCCTTCAAAGCAATGAATACGACCGTGAAGACCAAAAACGTCGGGAAAAGGAAAAACGCTCCATTGAGAAGCAAATTATAGATGCCGAGACAATAATTGCTACCATCGAAACAGCAATTACTGAATTTGAGAAAAAAATGAGCGCTACCGATTTTTACACGAATCAAAAAGAATCAGCAAGTGTGACACAACAATATCAGGCAAAACGCAGTGAACTCGACCGTGCAATGGCGCGGTGGACAGATTTACTCGAGCAACTTGAGAATTTGGGGTAACGGGTTGTGTTGTAGAAGAATATAGATATTAATTCATCGAAAGAAATAAATCGTTCGATTTCGATGCGCACCGTTTACCTCCTACGGGGCAGAACCATACATCGTCGTTCATTATCAAATTTGATAATAATTTCCTAAAAGTGTAAAGAAATGTGAATGTTTGCTCCATGCTGCTTCATGTGCTCGTTCTTGCACAATCAATTACACTGACAATCGTGTTAGTCGCCCGCTTTATACTGTAACAGTCTATTTACTATTGTAATACTTATGTCCCAAACCATACAACCTCCTATCGCCGCCAAAATCCCCCACTCTACCACTATTCATGGTCGTACACTTGTCGATAACTATGCCTGGCTTCGCGGAAAAGAAAAGCCCGAAGTGATTGAGTATTTGAATCAAGAAAATGCCTATACCGAGTCCGTGATGAGTACGACAAAAGCCGTACAAGAAAAGCTCTATGCGGAACTCCGCTCCCGAATTCAGGAGACCGATGAGACATACCCCGATCAGATGGGTGAGTATTTTTATTATTCCCGCACAGAAGCAGGTAAGCAATATTCAATTTATTGCCGAAAGCACCGTGCACTCGATGCGCCGGAAGAGATAATTCTGGATGTCAATCTCCTGGCTGAAGGGCATCCGTTCTTCACTCTCGGCACGCTCAAAATCAGTCCTGACCACACAATGCTTGCCTATTCTTTTGATCTGACCGGGTCGGAATATTTTACGATTGTGGTCAAAGACCTGGCAAGCGGAGCTTTACACCCGGATGCTCTCCATGATACCGATGGATCGGTAGTCTGGCTCAACGATAATGCAACATTTCTTTATGTCGCACTTGATGAAAGCTTCCGGTGTTATAAAGTGTTCCGCCATACACTTGGCTCCAATCAATCGGACGACCTCCTCCTGCTTCACGAGACAGATGAAGCATTTGCAATTGCCATTTCCAAATCAAAAGACGATACGACTCTTCTGGCTCATATCGGCAGCTCGACAACGTCGGAATGCTATTATGCCGATGCCAATGGAAGCGGTGATACACTTCGTCTCTTTGCGCGGCGCATTCATGAAATCGATTATTCCCTCGATGTAGCCAATGGTAATTTTTATATCCATACAAATAACAACGCCAAGAACTTCAAGCTCTTGGTAGCGCCGCTGACGGACGCATCACCGGATAAATGGCACGAACTGATTCCTCACCGACCGGATACCAAGCTTCGGAGTGTGGAAGTATTTGATCATCATTTGGTTGCGTTAGAAATGACGGGAGGAATGGAACAGCTCAGAGTGCAGAATTTGGCAACCGATGACGTCCGCTATATTCCCTTCACAGAAGTAGCATATTCACTGACGCAAGGACGTAATTTCATGCCGAATGCCGAACAGTATCGGTTTAATTACAGCTCCCCCATCACCCCAAGTACGGTAATGGATTATGACTTTACCACCGGTGAAATTACCAAACGCAAGCAGGTACACGTTCCTGGATTTACTTCGGACAAGTACAAAGTAGAACGTGTGTTTGCACGGGCGCGAGACGGTGCCGAGATACCGCTTACTATTATTATGAAACAGGATACCGTACTCGACGGATCTCATTCCCTTTATCTCTATGGGTATGGTTCATACGGTATGTCGATGAGCGACTATTTCTCTGCGAGCCGTTTCACCCTCATTGACCGTGGAATCATTTATGCCGTAGCACATGTCCGTGGCGGCGGTGAAATGGGTGAGCATTGGCATGACGAAGGGAAGATGCTTAAAAAGAAAAACACGTTCACTGACTTTATCGACTGTGCGGAATATCTTGTCAAAAACGGCTATACCTCCCCTAAGCGAATCGCAACTGAGGGCCGCAGTGCCGGAGGACTGCTTATGGGTGCAATTACCAACATGAGACCCGACCTTTTTAAAGTCGTCATCGCCGGTGTACCATTCGTCGATATGATGAATACCATGCTCGATGCGACGCTACCACTAACGGTCGGTGAATATGAGGAATGGGGTAACCCAAATGAAAAGAGATACTTCGACTATATGCTCTCGTACTCTCCGTATGATAATGTCATCCCGCAGGACTATCCGCATATCCTGGCACTCGCCGGATTGAGCGACCCACGGGTTTCCTATTGGGAACCTGCTAAATGGGTTGCTAAGATTCGTGCCCTGCGTACAGACAACCATACCATTCTCCTCAAAACACAAATGGAATCAGGCCACTTCGGTGCATCGGGGAGATTTGATTATCTCAAGGAAATTGCTTTCCAACAAAGCTTTACGCTAAAAATGCTTGAAATTGAATAGTTGATTCGTACGGTTGCCTGCCTTTGGGTTGATATCAATTACCTCGATTAGGCCGTGCAACTGTTTGGAAAAGATAGAACTTATACTATAGAGGAACTTGTATGAAGAAAACCTATTTTTACGTCTCATTGTTCTCACTGATACTCTTAGGCACCCTTCCCCTTCGGGCGCAAAGCTCATCGCTTATTGATGAGGCATGGAAAGCGTGGGAACAAAACGATAATGCTACCGTTGAGCAGAAATTTCTCGCAGCTATCAAGGCCGATCCCAAGAATACACGTGCCTATATCGGACTTGCGTATTTGTATGAATTACAACATCGCGACAAGGAAGCTTGGGCAGTTTTTAAGAATATCCTCTCGTCCGAACCGGATGCAGCGCCCTATTTTTACAGCTCATGGTACACGGCTAAAATCAGTACGAATCAATACGACATAGCAAGTGGAGTAATTGATGTCTATGAAAAATATGCACTTAAAGCTGATCATACCGGAGTACTCAAGGCTATGTCGCATGAAGTGCTCGGTAATCTGTATCAACGGAAAGGTCAGCTCGAGCGCGCCAAAAAACACTTCGAAGCCATCAATTCACTCGATCAATGGGCGATTATTGGTCCATTTGAAAATATTTCGGCAAGCGGATTTAATGCAGTCTATCCACCGGAAACAGAATTCGTGATGTCGGCAGAATATGTTGGCAAGAATAATGTACCGGCAAAATGGTTCATTCCTCCTTCAATTAAATTCGATAAATGGCTCGATTTTCAAGCTTATTTCGGAGACCGTCAGACCTTTTTATATGCTAATACCTTCGTCTATTCCCCGAAGAGACAAACCGTTCATGTCCGGGTGGGTACCTCCGGCGCACTCAAAACCTTCCTTAATGATACTGAAATCATCCGCGACTCGCTAGAGACAAATAATGACTTTGATACTTATATTGTCGAAACAGAACTGCAGGAGGGCTGGAATCGACTGCTTGTTAAAGTTGGGTATTCGGAGATTGAACGGTGTAATTTTCTTGCGCGGATTACCGATCTGAATGGTGAGCCGGTGCCCGGGCTCAAGTCGACGAACCAAACACAGCAGTATTCCAAAGTCGCTCCGGCGTTTATCCGGCCGGTGCCTCTTTTCGCTAAAGAGTTCTTTAAGAAAAAAATTGAACAGAACCCGACGCATATTGAGAATTACCTGATGTTAGCCGACTGTTTTTTGAGGAATGATCAGGCAATTGAAGCAGAATTACTTCTACGAAAAGCGCAGAAAATGTCGCCTAATTGTGGTCTGATTTACAAGTATTTTCTGGAAGCATACAACCGCGGCAGAAAGCGTGACGAGCTCATCACGACATACGAAAAAATGGTAGCACTTGGCAAGGACCTCATCGACGCTCTGCTCTATAAATTTGCGCAACACCTTGAAAATGAAGACTTCGACAAAGCCGAAGAAGTGCTTGCCAAAATTGAAAAACAGCTTCCGGAATCGGAGATTATCTATTCATCACGACTTGATTTGTATTCTAAAAAGAAACTCACCGAGAAAGTCATTCAGACAGCAAAAGAAGGGTTTGTTAAATTCCCAACCAATTGGAAATACGTAAACTTAGCCTGTGTTATCGATTATCAAACTACCCGCAAGCAAGACGGTACCATCGAAATCATCAAAAAATACCTCCAGTCGGATTATAACGAAGTCGGCTTGTCGACTCTCGCCAAAGCATACTTAGAAGCTTCAAAGCTCGATGAATGGGAGAAGACCTACAAGAAAATGCTTGAGTATTCTCCTGCCTCGCCGGGGTATCACAACCAAATGGCTAATGTCTTTATCTCGCTTCAAAAGTACGACCGAGCGGCAGAATCCGCCGAAAAAGCGCTGGCGTTCTGTCCGTCATGCGGCGCCTATTGGGCAAAATTAGGAGATATCAAGCGCAGTAGCAAGAAAGTGGACGACGCTAAAAAAGCATATTCAAGTGCCTTACAGTATGTGCCGACAGACTATGACAGCAGAGATATCCTCCGCGAACTCGAAGGTAAAAAATCGATTTTTAGTGTTTTCGGAGAGACCAATCTCGACAGTGTCATCAAAGCTGCCCCGACGGCAAGCCAGCATCTGGAAGCTACATCATCGATTGTGCTGTGCAAGACGAATCGCGTCGTCTATCCGCAAGGCGCTTCGGAGACCTCGGAAGAACTGTTAATTCGGGTGTTTAATGATAAAGGAATCGATCGATTTAAAGAGTATTATCTGGGATATAATCCGTATTCTCAAAGTCTGATTATCGAAAAAGCTGTAACTATCAAAGCAGATGGATCGGAAATAAGGGGCGATGCAGACAAAGGGCACATCGTCTTTAAGTCACTTGAAAAGAACGACTTTATTTATATCAAATGGCATATTCGTAATTATAACAACGGTAAGCTCGCCAAGCATTTCTGGGATGAGTTTTACTTCAACCGCTATTTTCCGGTCGTCGAAGCCAAGTATTCCCTGCTGGTACCAAAAGGAATGGACTTTACGTATCAGGGGCAGAATCTGAATTTTGAACCCAAGGTTTCGACTATTCCCGAAGGGCAGTTATTCGAATGGAAAATGGAAAATCTTGATCAGATTGCCTACGAAGCCGACATGCCAAATCTTGACGAAATCGGCAAAATGCTGCGTATATCTTCTATTCCTGACTGGAATTACCTCGTGACGTGGTATGCTGAGCTTGCTCAGGCAAAGGCGCAGTCCACCTACGAAATCAAAGAAAAAGTACAGGAATTAATTCCCAATCCCGGAGCGCTGACGGATGCCGAGAAAATCAAAACAATCTATGACTACATTACAGAAAATATCCGGTATTCGAGCGTTTCCTTCCGGCAATCGGGTCTGATACCTCAGAAAGCCCGGGACGTCCTCGTCAATAAAATCGGAGACTGTAAAGACGTCGCGACTCTTGGAATTGCCATGCTCCGCGAAGTGGGTATTAAAGCGCATTATGTCCTTGTAAATTCAGGTGATGAGGAGCGTTTTGGCAACATCCCTCCCTCGATTGAATTCAATCATTGCATCGTCGCAGTGGATAATGGCACCCCATCGCCAATGTTCCTCGATCTCACGGCAAACAATCATCCGGTCGGTTCGATTCCTACAATGGATCGAGATGCATTCTCCCTCGTCATCAAGCCGGGAAATACCGCGCCTATTACCTTGCCCCGGGTGCAGGCAGCTGCGCCCAACATGAAATCGACGACTTTTGTAACGCTCGATGACAACAACAAAGCCATTGTGACCTGCGCGACACAGTACAGTGGTGTGCTTACGGCCGGATTACGTGCACGTTTTCGGAATAAATCACAAACTGATCGTGAAAAATCGATGCTTTCCGAGCTAAGCGCCGAATACCCAAGTGTAAAATTAACATCATTTGAAATATCTGACTTAGATAAATTAACTCCCCTTGTGCAATTCGGCTATTCCTGTGAAATTCCAAATTATATGACCGAGGCCGGTGACTTCAAACTCCTCAAGCTCCCCTGGCGCGATGACCTGCGAGCAGACGATGCATTTGGCTATGAAAAGCGTGTGTATCCCTTGAAATTCAGAAGTGGCGTGGACACATCGTACGAGCAAATGCAGATTAATTTACCTCCCGGCTATGAGCCACTCGAAGTGCCCAAGCCGAAAAAGCTCACATCGTCGATTGCAGATTATTCGGTCACCTACAGCTTTGAAAGCGGCGTGCTGAAAGCAACCCGGATCTTCATACACAAGAAGTCGTTCATCGAAACAAATCAATATGAAGAGTTTAAGAAGTTTTATAACGCAGCAGTAAAAGAAGATGCCAAGCAGATTTTGATCCGGCAGAAGTGATGGTGATTTGTATCAAACGCTGATACCACGATTGTCTATGAGAGATGCAATTAGTTTGCAATCACAGGCATTATGGTATCAGCGTTTTGTTGTTAGGTAAGAATATCCTTACGTTTGAAGATGAGTAGCGCTGTGGTATAAAACACCACAACGAACCCCGCAAGTGCTGCCGCAGAAGTTGCAATTTTTGACCAGTTCGGCGTTTGCTCAAAAAACAGCTTCCACCCATTGAGATGAGTAGTCAGGAGAAATGGCTTGATAGCGACAATGAAGGGAGCATTCAGCGTAGAAATAATGGTAAGTACAATAATTATAGCCATGGTAGATGCTATTGGACCAATAGCATTTTCGACAAGAGCAGAAAAGAGAAAAGCCAGAGAAGCGACGGCCACCATGCTGCCGGCTGCATAGCCGTAGGCCCACAAAAAGCGCCAGAGGATATCATCAGCACTGAGGATAGTGAGTGAGTCCCCGACAATTAAAATATCGCCTTTTCCAAAGAAAACTACGCTCAGACCCAAGCTGAGAATCGCCATCCACAGAATGAGGAGATTCGTATAAAGTAATCCTGCCAGAAACTTGGAAGTAACGACCTGAAATCGTGAAATCGGTCGCACAAGCAGAAGGCGATACGTTCCTGCCGTGGCCTCCCCTGCCAGCAAATCACCCATGACAAGGGCAATAAGGAGCGGTATATGGACATACAAACTCTGCAAAGTGACAAATGCAATTAGATATCCATTGGTCATATTGCCTGAAAAGTCAAATTGCTGCCGAAGAGTCTGAGTAAAGAGGTTGAAATACTCATCTCCTTCCGTGTAGAGAGCGACCTGAATAATAGGCACGAGTACACCAACAGCGATAAAACCTATAAATGAACGCCATTTACTGAATATTTTAGAGAGTTCGATACGAGTCAATGTAGCTAACATCTTAATTTCCCTGGGTAATCGTGAGGAAATAATCCTCCAGTGAGCGTGTAGAGGCAATCGAATACACGGCAATTCCTTTCTCGACAAGCAATTGATTAATCTGCGCAATATCGTCCTGATGAACAGCGAGCCATACTCCGACACCGTCCGACGGCTCAAGTGCACCACTCCACCGCGACTCGGCGATTACGGCATGGGCAAGTTGATAATTATCGACCCCTATTTTGACTAACAATGTACCTGAATTCAGCAGTGCCTGTACATCACCTTCAACGATCGTACGCCCCTTGTTTATAATAGCCATACGGGTGGCTACAAGCTCAACTTCTGGTAAAATATGCGAGGAGAGAAAGATTGTTTTCCGGTGATCATGACTGAGCGACAGTATCAAATCCCTCACTTCTTTGACGCCACTCGGATCGAGTCCGTTCGTGGGTTCGTCAAGGATGATAAGGTCAGGATTATGCAGCAATGCCTGCGCTATACCGAGCCGCTGCTTCATACCATAGGAGAATGTCTTGACCTTGCTTGTGGCACGTTCGTGAAGATTTACAATTTCAAGTACTTCCATGATACGACGTTTGGGAACGTCGGTGCCGGAGATTCGACCGAGGAGTTCGAGGTTTTTATAGGCAGTTAAATAGAGATAAAAGTCCGGCTTTTCGACGATGGCTCCGATATTCCGGAGAATTTCTGACCGATGTGTGGAGTGCGACGAACCGAAAATCCTGATTGCGCCTTCGGTGGGAGTAATGAGGGAGAGAATCATTCTGATTGTCGTACTTTTACCGGCGCCGTTTGGACCGAGAAAACCGAATATATCGCCTTGGCAGACATTCAGACTGAGATTATCGACTGCTGTAAATTCACCGAACTTTTTTGTTAAGCCTTGTATTTCAATTATTTTATCTGATTGCATTCGTGATTTCAATATTCCAAAATCCGGGTCTAATATTTCAAAGCCGACGGAGTAACGGCAGTGTGGAGGAATAATTGTTTGTTTTTTTCGTACTTCAGCATCACAATATGGTGCTTCCCAACGGCAATTCCTGCAAGAATAAATAGACAACATGTAAAAATCATTTGCCCTTCAATTTTTTACGTCGTAATTTGCCATCCCAACTATTAGCAGCAAAAAATTAAATGAATATAAATGTACTACTTACGCCCGCCGAGCTTCCTAAAAGCTCTCAAAATGGCGAGCGTGTGGCTATTGTAATTGACGTTCTCCGTGCGAGTACGACAATTTGTGTAGCTATTTCGAGCGGCGCGCAAGCGATACTTCCATCACCAAGTGTCGAAGAAGCAGCCGAGCTGTTTCAGGCACTTCCCCGCTCGATTCGGCTCCTTGGAGGTGAGCGACACGGTATTCGGCAGCCGGGCTTCGATGTCGGGAATTCACCTTTGGAGTACTTGCCTGATGTAGTCGAGGGTAAAATTATCAGTTTTACGACTTCCAACGGAACCCAAGCATTGCATCTTGTGCGTGAGGCAGACAGCATTTATATTGGTTCGTTTATGAACATGCAGTCCCTTGCCTCCTATATTGCCGACAAACATACCTCTCCGGATCTAGATGTGACGATCATTTGTGCCGGAAGCAATGGACATTTTTCACTTGAAGATGCTGTGTGTGCAGGTGGTTACGCAGGATATCTGCAGGCATTTATGCAGGAAGCAGTGCTTACGGACTCAGCTGTAGCCGCCGAGCAGTTGTTTTCAGTCTATACAGAAGATCTGCTCGATTTTCTGCACAACACCTCTCATGGTAAGTATTTGGATAGTCTTGGGTTTTCAGATGATATCGAATGCGCCGCCGATCTCAATTCCCTCGACGTGGTGCCCGTGCTGAGCGGAGATTCGATCATCGCGGCAACTTTAACTTGACGGAGAAATTATGGCAACTGATCCTGAAAATATAGTCGTTAAACGTGGAGGCTCGACCATTCCCCCACTTGGGAAAGGTGCACCTGCTCCGGAAAATACCAATCCACAGCCCACTTCAGCAGAGAATAAGCGTACTCCCCGCTCTGCAAAATCTGCAGCTCCTCCGGCAGCAAAGTCGCCGGTGGATCGCACACGACAGATCAAAATCATTGCCATCACGATGCTCTTATTTTCGGTGCTCCTTTTAATTGCTTTACTATCATACACTTCCCGGGACGAAGCAAATGCCGAACTTACGATACATGATATTTCGGGTATTTTCCGCGGCGACGATGCTGTTCGTGCAAAAGTCGATACGACCCAAAACTGGCTGGGTCTCGTCGGAGCAGTCATTTCGAATCTTCTGTATAATTACACCATTGGCTTTTCCGCTATTACTTTACCGTTTATAATTGCATTATGGGCAAAGAATTTATTTGTTACTCAGACTATTCCTCCCCGTGTCATTAAGCTCACCGGTACGGCTCTCATTCTTGGGACATTATTTGCAGGATTGATGGGTACCTTTCAGCTCGTGACCTGGCTGCCAACAGTCTCACCGGAATGGAGTGGCGCTGTGGGTCAGTTCATTGCCACGATTTTTTCCGACTTAATCGGGAAAATTGGCTCCTTTCTCGTTATTTCGGTCGGAATCCTTGTCACTCTCGTGCTCGGCACAGATCTCGACATGGATAAAATGTACTTAAAATTGCGCCTTTACTATGGTAAAGCTCAAGATGAGCTGGCTCGGTTCATCGAAAAATATCGTACCTGGCGCGCTTCTGATCCGGTTGAAACAGCGGAGGAACAACCCATAACAGCAACAAAGTCAATGCCTAAAGCAGCCGAGCCCGTCGATGATGAACCTGCCCGAATCGTACGCCGTGTTGCCGAGCAAACGGCCGCTCAAGCTGTTCCGCCTCCGATGCCACCACCGCCACAACACGTCAATAGAGATCCTCTCATTCGACGACCGGACGCACAACCGCCGATACAGACTGCATCGCCGGTACAACCACCTGCCTCCGGAGAGGCACCACAAGAGAATGTACCTGCGTACAAGCCGATGACTACTCATTTGGATCTGCCGCCTCAACCGACAGCCGCAGCTAAGCCAACTATTGCACCAGAGCCGCAAATGTCGGCACAGGAAATTCAGGATCAAGCCGAAGAACAGCAGAAGACACTTACTCTGACCGTACAAGAACGGCAGCCGTCGAAGGATGATATTGAAATTGAACCTGTTGTCGATGTCTTGGATGAAGAAATTGAGTATGCCGCTCCGACATTATCGCTCTTAAAAGAACAACAAGATAAGGATATTACGGTCGATGATGCAGAGCTTAAAGAAAACGCGCGCCTCTTGCAGGAAAAGCTCGAAACGTTTAAAATTAACATTGAGAATCTGACCGTCACGCCCGGTCCGGTCGTCACACAATATGAATTTGTCCCGGCGTCCGGTATTAAAATTTCACAGATTGAGAATCTTGCTGATGATATTGCCCTCGCTCTTAAAGCTAAAGGAATTCGGATCATTGCGCCGATTCCCGGTCGTGGCACGGTGGGGATTGAAATTCCAAATCATAATCCTTCGGTCGTGCTTTTCAGCAGTATTATTAAGTCGCCAAAATTCCATGATAATAACAATCGACTCCCGCTTGCGCTCGGTAAAACCATCTCCGGTGAAGTCTATTGCACAGATCTAGCAAAGATGCCGCACCTTTTGATTGCGGGTTCGACCGGGTCGGGTAAGTCTGTTGGTATTAACACCCTTATCGCTTCCCTTCTCTACAAAATGCATCCGCATGACATGAAATTTGTCATCATCGACCCCAAGAAAGTCGAAATGGCTTTATATGGTTTACTCAAGAATCATTTCCTTGCAATCTCACCGGATGTCGATGAGACGATTATTACCAATCCTGCCAATGCAGTTCTTGTACTCAAATCCCTTGTCGCCGAGATGGAACGTCGGTATGATATTCTTGCTTCCGTCGGTCAGCGGAATGTCGTCGATTACAATCAAAAAGTAGCTGAAGGAAAGTATAAAGAAACCACGACTTACGTGCATCGTCCACTTCCCTATATTGTCGTGGTAATCGATGAGCTTGCTGACCTCATGCTGACAGCAGGACGTGATGTCGAAGAACCAATCACACGTCTGGCTCAACTTGCCCGGGCGATTGGAATTCACCTCATTGTAGCTACTCAAAGACCATCGGTAAATGTTATCACCGGTATTATTAAAGCCAACTTCCCCGCTAGACTTGCTTATCAGGTAGCATCCAAAATTGACTCCCGTACGATTCTCGATATGGGCGGCGCTGATCAATTACTCGGGAATGGCGATATGCTGTTCCTTCCGGGGGGCTCTCCGAAGCCGATACGTGTGCAGAATTCATTCATCAGCACCGATGAGGTCGAAGCGATTTGCACCCATATCGGCAATCAGGTCGGCTATTCAATGCCGTATATGCTGCCAAGTGTGAGCGATAAAAAACAAAGCGGAAAAGGTGATGTCAACGGTGGTGACGGGCGTGATGTTCTCTTTGAAGAAGCGGCCAATATCGTCATTCAGCATCAGCAGGGTTCGGTCTCGCTCCTCCAACGCCGCCTCAAAATCGGCTACTCCCGCGCTGCCCGCGTGATGGACGAACTCGAAGCAGCCGGCATCGTCGGCGCGTTCGATGGCAGCAAAGCACGTGCGGTGCTTTTGGAGAGTGTATCGGAATTGGAAGCGTATTTGTAGGGATGGTAGTACTAGATCTCAGATACAAAATACCGAGTATTTTTAACGACTAATCTCAACCATGAAACAAGCACTATTAATGGGATATGAAGAGCCAACTGATACACAGTTAGCAGAGTTAATGAAAGAAGTAGCCGATGATGCTAAGCAGAAAGCTGATATTTCCAAAATAAAACTCGCCGATACAATTAAACGAGAGATATTGATAGCTCAAGGAAGATACAGAGAACTAATCAAGAAGTAAAATACTTACTAACATTCAACAGCTTTTTTTTCAAATTTCACATAAAATTCTAACTACCGGCATTGACAACAAAGAATATTACTAAGCTATTGCTTCAATTAATAAACTATAAGAAATTAAACTTTAAAAATTATCTTGTATTGTCTTTATATATAACATGTTAACCTGATGCAGACACAATATCTACCCTCTCCTTCTCTCTACTCTGAACTTCCCGTTAACCACGAAACCGCAAAAGAACTCGGGCTGACTCCGTCTGAGTACGACAAAATCCTCGAAACTCTTGGTCGTGTACCGACTTATACAGAGCTTGGAATTTATTCTGTGATGTGGAGCGAGCACTGTTCGTACAAAAATTCTATCCTTCAACTCAAGACCCTGCCACGTTCGGGTGGTCGTATGCTTGTCGAAGCCGGCGAGGAAAATGCCGGTCTCATCGACATTGGCGACGGCTATGCGATATGCTTCAAGATTGAAAGTCATAATCACCCATCGGCCGTTGAACCGTTTCAGGGTGCTGCGACGGGTGTAGGTGGAATTCTGCGGGATATTTTTACGATGGGAGCGCGTCCGGTGGCCGCGCTTAATTCATTGAGATTTGGAAACTTAGATAATGACCGAACGAAATATTTACTCAAAGGTGTCGTGCATGGAATCGGTCATTACGGGAATTGCTTTGGTGTGCCGACTGTCGGCGGCGAAGTCTATTTTGATGAATGCTACACCGACAATCCACTCGTCAATGCAATGGCTGTCGGTATCGTAAAAGTCGGTGAAACGGCGTCGGCAATTGCCATTGGTGCCGGTAATCCGGTGATGATTCTGGGGAGTTCTACCGGGAAAGACGGTATCCACGGCGCTTCCCTGCTTGCTTCGAGAGAATTCGATGAAAAGACAGAAGATATGCGCCCTACCGTACAAGTTGGTGACCCATTTGCCGAGAAATTACTCCTTGAAGCCACGCTTGAACTCATTGCATCGGGCTGTATTGTCGGTATGCAGGACATGGGCGCGGCCGGGATATGCTGTTCGACCAGCGAAATGAGCGCCAAAGGCAACTCCGGCATGCGTATCAACCTCGACCTCGTGCCTCTGCGCGAGCAAGGCATGAGCGCCTATGAAATCATGCTCTCCGAGTCTCAGGAACGTATGCTCGCAGTCGTCGAAAAAGGCAAAGAACATATAGCCCGGGCAATTTGTGAAAAATGGGATGTGCCCATCACCGAAATTGGAGAAGTCTGCGACGACGGTATTATCCGTATCTTCAGAAATGGTCAGCAGGTAGTCGAATTACCTGCACAATCTCTTGTGCTTGGCGGCGATGCTCCGGTGTATGTCCGTGAATCACAAGAACCTGCGTATTTCGCAAGTGTGAGGAATGCTACGTTTGATACAAGCACCGTTTCGGATGCTGATATGTTCTGGAAAATTCTGACGTCACCAACTGTGGCATCGAAAAAATGGATATACGAACAGTACGACTCGCAGGTCCGTACGAACACGATGAACAGCAAAGCGGACGCAGCTATCATGAGAATCAAAGAGTTACCGGGCAAGGGCTTTGCCGTGTGTACCGATTGTAATAGCCGCTATGCCTATCTCAATCCCTATCGTGGTGGTATGATCGCTGTCGCTGAAGCAGCGCGGAATGTGGTATGTGTCGGTGCTGAACCGGTTGCGATTACAAACTGCCTCAACTTTGGTAATCCTTACGACCCGGAAGTCTATTATCAATTCAAAGAAGCTATCCGCGGAATGGGTGATGCCTGCCGCGCGCTTGGCACTCCGGTGACCGGCGGTAATGTGAGCTTCCACAATCAATCGCGGAATCATGCGATCTTCCCTACTCCCACCATCGGCATGCTCGGACTCATCGACGACGTGAATAAAACGGTTGGTAATGGCTTTAAAAATCAAGGCGATGCAATTGTTCTTATTGGAGCTCAATCTACGCCAAATCTCGGTGGTTCGGAATATGTAAAATTACTCACCGGGGAAATCCTCGGCGATGCACCGGAATTCGATATAGATGCAGAACTTCGCCTTCAAAAAGCAGTCTTACAAGCTATCCGCAGTGGAATTATTCAATCAGCTCATGATTGTGCAGAGGGAGGAATTGCGATAGCTGTCGCCGAAAAAGCCATTAATTCTCCTAATAATCTCGGCGCTCAAATTACGACAACCTATCCTTCTACCACAGCCGATTTATTTGGTGAAATGCAAAGCAGGATTCTCGTGAGCGTACGTCCGAATGACTTGATGAAAATCATGGAAGTCTGTGCTACCCATAATGTTCCGATGGAGCCAATTGGCTTTGTTACAAGCGGTGCGTTCGTGTTTGGCTCGATAACAACCACCGTCGATGAACTTCGGAGTGCGTATTCAACAGCACTTGAAACGATTGTTCTCGGTTAATTTATTTGTTCTTCCCTGAATTGTAGAGTGACTATCATGAAATTTTATCTCGCAACTACTGCCCTGCTTCTCTGCGGATTACAACTCTTTGCTCAGCAAAAGGCGACTATTCCCTCCGGTAACCGTGAAGGTGACGAAGATTTCAAGCGTGAACGTGACGCATGGATTGAGCAAATGCATCGTACGTCACCGGATATTCAATGGAGAATTATCGAACGTGAAAATCGTGAGGCACGGCAATTACAGCAGGACCAATCAGTTACAAATAAATCAGAACGCCTTCTTGCTGACACCGCTCTTGGCTCATGGTCCGAGCGTGGAAGTAATAATCTTGCCGGTCGAATGCTTGCTACAGAAATTGACTGGGATACCCGCGAGATTTATGCAGCAGGCGCAGGTGGTAATTTGTGGCGTGGTACATTGCAAGGCAAGAATTGGACAGTGCTCAATGATTATCGTAACTTTGGATATATCAATACAATACGAATTGTCAAGACTTCAGGCGGCAAGCGCCTTTATGTCTGTGGAGACAACCCCTATCTTCGGTATTCCGATGATATGGGCAAGACATGGACAGAGGCAAAGGGACTCGATGTCGTGAAAAACTGGGGCGGAATTCGCCGCGCAGTCTTTTCGAATGACGGGAAAAATACGATTTATCTCATTGGCACGGAATGGGATTATAGTTCTAACTGGCGCCCCATCATGACCTTATACCGTTCGACGGATAATGGAGCGACCTTTACGAATATCAAGCGAACATTTATCGGGAATCAAAACGTAGCCGATGTGTATGTGCCGCGTTATGATGTTACAAGTGGTGTCTATTGGATTCGCAAGGATTCATTGTCGAGATTCACTCCTGATTTTCAAGAAGAGTTTATTGGCATTGTATCAATACCGGAAATTGCCACTGCAGGTGATGTAACGCTGTTCGGCAAAGACAGTAAGAACTTAGCAATCGGCGTTGCCGGTGGAGGCAAGAGCCAGGTCTATACCAGCACTGATGAAGGTACATCGTGGAAATACAAAGGTACCTTGGGCTTCGATGCCGGCAAGCTTACTTTTGGAATGTCAATGATTGACGAGAGTTATCTCTATGCCGGTGGAGTCGATATGTACCGAAGTACAGATGGTGGTGTGAATTGGAAAATAATCAACGGCTGGGGTGAATACTATGGCGATATGGTTCATAAGCTCCATGCAGATATACAGGTTGTGAATTCATTTGCCAGTCCGGACGGCGATGAAATTACTCTAATTTCGAATGATGGCGGTCTGTACTTTTCGGAAGATTTGGTCAATAGTGTGACCAATATAGGTCTTGAAGGTCTCGGTGTGGGACAGTATTATTCGACCCTGACGAGCACGATTGACCCCAAGGTGGTGTTTGTCGGGAGTCAGGACCAAGGGTATCAAAAAACGATGAAGGATACGAATGGACGGCTGACATTCGAACAAAAAATAAGCGGCGATTACGGACATTTAACGAGCGGTGATGGCGGTAATTCATTCTGGATGGACTATCCGGGCTTTATTGATTATCATTATAATACACTAACGGATGAAAAATCAGCATCGTGGAATTGGGGAAACAATGGTATTAACGGTTCGCTCTGGCTGCCTCCGGTGCAATGCGAACCCAAAACGTCGGACATAGCGTATTTTGCCGGTGGAACATCTGATTCGGGAGCATATTTATATAAAATTTCCAAAGTGTCGTCCGGATTAAAAGCAGAAAAACTACCTTTTAATTTTTCGAATCCTATCAGTGCGATTGGTATATCAGAAGTTAATCCTCAGTATCGGTATATAGTTACTACATCGTCAGATGTGTTCTACTCTTCTGACAAAGGAGTGACTTGGACAAAATCCTCGGGTTTCAAATCTCCCGGACATCACTACTTTTACGGCACAGCAATATGTCCGTCTCCGGTGAATCCACAGCGTGTATATATCGGCGGTAGCGGCTATTCGAATCCCGGCGTGTATGTATCGAATGACGGTGGAAAGACATTTGATACCATGAATGTCGGCTTACCGAAAACCTTGGTGTATGGTCTTGCTGCAAGCCCTGACGATAAGTATGTTTTCGCGGCAACTCAAAGCGGCGCATGGATGTATTCGGTGGACAAGGGACGATGGTTTGATATTACGACCAATCAGGCACCGGATCACCTTTATTGGAGTGTTGAATATGTACCTGCATTAAAAATTGCGAGGTTCGGCACGTATGGTCGTGGTATATGGGATTATTCTCATCGAGAATTTGCGAGTGTGGGTGTCGATGATAATCCACTTCCTTCGGTGGAATTTCCCCTTTCTGTGTCCCCGAATCCAATTATTGGTTCAGCAGTGATAACGTTTGAGCTGCCCTCAGAAAGTTTCGCCAGAGTAAGAATTTACGATATTTCCGGTAAAATTGTCGCTGAGCCGTTTCATGGCACGGCACGTTCTGGTGAGAATCGCGTTCTATGGGACAAACAATCCTTCATGCAAACTTCCCTTCCTGCCGGAAAGTATATCTGCACGTTGACAGCGATGGGAAAAGTTCAATTTGTCTCGCTTGTCGTTGAATAAGATGCCCACTCTCCCGCTTTCGGTTGCGATGATTTCCTTCAATGAAGAAGCGAATATTGCGCGTACCCTCGAGAGTGTTGTGAGAATTGCTTCTGAGATAATTATCGTCGATTCGCACTCATCAGACCGTACAGTAGAGATTGCACAACACTATGGAGCAAAAGTATTTACTGAGAGTTGGAAAGGTCATATAGACCAGAAAAATTCAGCTCTCGACAAATGCACTATGGAATGGATATTGTGTATCGACTGCGATGAAGTACTCACAGAAGATTTACAAAAATCTATCGTTGAAGTAGTTACGAATGGTTCGGCGGATGGCTATACGATCAACCGGCGAACGGTATATTTAGGGAAAATTCTTCGTTATGCATGGCAACCTGATAGAAAATTACGATTAGTCCGGCGAAATTCGAGTCCACTGTGGGGTGGCTATAATCCACATGATGTACTGGAAATCAAGGGGAAAATTGCCAAAATACCATCGGGCGAATTGCTCCATTATTCGTATCGTGATATCCGGCAACATTTTGAAAAAACAATCTATTACGCGTATCACACTGCTCAATCGTACCATACAAAGGGTCGCAAACCTAGTCTTGGGAAGCTGCTCGTGAGTCCCCTCTTTTCTTTTGCACGCAATTATATATTTCAACGTGGATTTTTAGATGGCATTCCCGGATTGATTGCCGGTGTGAGTGCGTTTGTCTATGTGTTTTTGAAGTACGCGTTTTTGTGGGAAATCACGCATTCTTCCAAAGGCCTGGACGGCAACGGGTGACCGCAGGCGACGGGTGGGAGCTTGATGAACCGAACACAAATTTTCTATAAAATAGTATAAATGAAGAAATTCGAACTACTTACGACAGACACGAAAACAAAAGCACGGGCAGGAATTCTGCACACCGATCATGGGGATATTGAGACGCCGATTTTCATGCCGGTCGGCACGCAGGGCACGGTCAAAGCGATGGAACAAAGAGAACTAACGGAAATTGGCGCGCAGATCATTTTGGGAAATACGTATCATCTGTATCTGCGGCCGGGCGAAGAAGTCTTGGGTCAATTTGGCGGGCTGCACAAGTTTATGAATTGGGACAAGCCGATTTTGACCGATAGCGGCGGTTATCAGGTGTTTTCTCTCAAAGAGTTACGGAAAATTACCGAAAACGGCGTGCTGTTTAGTTCGCACTTGGATGGTTCGAAGCATACCTTCACTCCGGAGAGAGTCATTGAAATTCAGCGGTGTATAGGTTCGGATATTATCATGCCGCTAGACGAATGTGCGCCGCACCCGTGTACGTATGACTATGCCAAGAATTCGATGGAATTGACCGTGCGCTGGGCGCGGCGTAATAAAGATGCTTTTGACAATTCGATGCCACGCTATGGGCACGAGCAGATGTTATTTGCGATTGGACAAGGCAGCGTCTATAAAGACTTGCGAACAGAATGCCTAACGCGTATGGTGGACATGGATTTTGACGGGTATGCAATTGGTGGCCTTGCTGTAGGTGAGGAAGCTGACATCATGTATGATACCGTGAATCATTCGACGGACATCATGCCTAGGAACAAGCTGCGCTATCTGATGGGTGTGGGCACCCCGGAGAATATAGTGACGGCAATTGGGCTTGGAGTAGATATGTTCGACTGTGTGATGCCAACGCGGAATGCGCGTAACGGAACTCTTTTTACAACAAAAGGTAAGATCAATATTCGCAATGCGAAGCATCGCCTCAGTGACGAACCGATTGATGCAGGAATTGACTCCTACGCAAGTCAGAATTTCAGCTTGGGTTACCTCAGGCATTTGTTTGCAGCAAAAGAAATATTGGGACTGCAACTCGCGACACAGCAGAACCTTGCCTTTTATCTTTGGCTTGTGAAAACAGCTCGTGAAAAAATACTTTCGGGTCAGTACCGTCAGTGGGCGCGCAATTTTATCGAAAACTATTCGGCAAAGGGCGTTTAGACGCCCTTTTTTTGCAACAATTATCGTTTATTTATTAATTAGGACAGCTACTTATGACATCTTTACTATCGTTCGTACTCGCACAAGCTCCCGGCCAGCCCGATCCCCTTCAGAATATGCTTTCGACGATTCTCCCCTTTGCTGCCATTATTTTAATTTTTTATTTTATGATGATTCGTCCGCAGCAAAAGCGTCAAAAAGAAATGAAATCCATGCTTGACGCGATGAAAAAGGGAGATAAAGTCATTACTTCTTCCGGTATTCACGGGACAATTACGGATATTGAAGATAATGTCATCACCGTACAAATAGCAGAAAACACAAAAGTTCGCTTCGAAAAAGTAGCTGTAACCACAGTAATTAACAAATAATTATGGAATTTCAATTTAACACGGTCAAGGACGCAGTTGACGATCTGGCAGCCGGTAAAATGGTTATTGTCGTCGATGACGAAGACCGCGAAAACGAAGGTGATGTGATTTGCGCAGCCGAGCTGTGCACGCCGGAAATGATTAATTTCATGGCCATGGAGGCGCGGGGACTTGTGTGTGTATCGATGACGGTTAATCGTGCCTTAGAACTCGAGCTTGACCCGATGGTACCGGCCAATACCGCTCTTCATGGTACAAGGTTCACCGTATCGGTTGATTATTTACATGGCACCTCTACAGGTATATCTTCTGCCGATCGTTCGGCGACTGTTCGCGCACTTGCTGATAAGAATACCAAAGCAAGCGACTTAGGCAGACCCGGGCATATCTTCCCTCTTATAGCTGTCGAAGAAGGCGTTTTGAGACGTGCCGGTCATACGGAAGCTGTTGTGGATTTATTAAAACTGGCTAATTTACAACCGGTTGGCGTCTTGTGTGAAATAATTAATGACGACGGCACGATGGCTCGGCAGCAGGAATTAATTCAATTTGCTCAGAAGCACAATCTCAAAATCATTACAGTAAAAGCGTTAATCGCCTATCGTGTAATGATTGACAAACTGGTATCGTGCGTAGCTGAAGCAAAATTACCGACAGAGTTTGGTGAATTTACCTTCAAAGTCTATCAAAACACTATCGACGGTAAAGAGCATGTAGCACTGGTTATGGGCTCGTGGAACCATCAAGATCCCGTACTCGTTCGTGTGCATTCCGAATGCCTGACGGGTGATGTTTTTGGTTCGAAACGCTGTGATTGCGGTAGCCAACTCAATGCTGCGCTGAAAGCAATCGGCGAGGAAGGACGAGGAGTCTTGCTCTATATGCGTCAGGAAGGACGAGGAATCGGATTGATCAATAAAATCAAGGCTTATTCCCTTCAGGAGCAAGGATTTGACACAGTCGAAGCCAACGTGCATCTTGGTTTCAAACCGGACCCGCGGGATTATGGTATCGGGGCTCAAATCCTGTGTGATTTGGGTGTAAGAAAGATGAAACTCCTGACAAATAACCCTACAAAACGAGTTGGCTTAGAGAGCTATGGCCTCGAAGTAACGGATAGAATTCCGATTGAAATTGCCCCGAATGATGTCAATCGTGAGTATATGACTACCAAGCGCCTAAAAATGGGTCATTTATTCGGACATTCGTAAAATGTTTGGTGGTTTTGCTCTAAATCTTTAATTTGCCTTAAAATCTCAATAAAATTACCGTACTCAAGCTACGGTGCCGGTACAGGTTATCGAATTTTACTAAACAAAGCCGTTGTTCAATGGCTTTGTTTTTTTATTGTCTAAATACTATTATTATCTGCTTTTACAAAGGGAATACAATGCAAAGTCCAATCTATATGACCAAAGAAGGATTGAATAAATTTGAAGAGGAATTACGGATGTTAAAGTCGAAGGGTCGGGTCGAAATGGCTGAAAAGATCGCCTACGCACGTTCTCATGGCGATTTATCCGAAAATGCGGATTATGATGCAGCGAAGCATGAGCAGGAATTATTAGAGATGAGAATTTCGCGGATAGAGTCAATTCTTTCTAAAGTACAAGTCATTGATCCCAAAGACTTTCCAAATGATAAAGTATATATTCTCTCTAAAGTCAAGATGCGTAATAAAAAGACCATGGCAGAAGTAGAATATTCGCTTGTCAGTGCAGAAGAGGCCGACTTTCACACCAATAAAATCGCGGTAAGTTCTCCACTTGGGAAAGCTATGCTCGGTAAATCGGTCGGTGAAATTGTCACAACAAAAGTACCGGCTGGCGTAATAGAATACGAAGTCCTCGAAATTTCAAAATATGTGGGTTGAGCATTAAACCTATCCGTTGGTTCATTACTCGTAGCCGGTAAACAGTCGTAATTTCTGTCTTTCCGGTAGAGTATCTTATGTACGCAATGGCACTTTCTCTGCAAACAGATCAGGACATCATTCGCGAGTATTGCAGCGGCGATCAAAATAGAGCAGCAACACAGTTTGTACGCAAGTATCAGAAATTTGTGTACTCAACAGCGTTACGGTATTTACGCTCCCATGACGATGCTGATGATGCTGCTCAGGAAGTATTTATTAGTGCACTAAAGCATATCCATAATTTCAGGGGTGATAGTACCGTCCAAACATGGCTCTACAGAATTACCATTAATGTCTGTACTCGCATTGTCCGTAAACGCAAGTTCGTGTCATTTTTCACCCGTGAAGATGGCTCTGAGATTGAAATTCCCTCCGATATTTCTACTCCACATCAGCAATTTGAGAATAAAGATTTTGAAAAAAATTTTTATAAAATGCTCTCGCAACTTCCCGAGAAGCAACGGGAGACCTTCGTTCTTCGCTATTTTGATGAGCTGACATACGAAGAAATTTCTCAGATGCTCGGCACTAGTGTGGGTGGGTTAAAAGCGAATTATTTCCAAGCGGTTCAGAAGCTTGCCAAGCTTCTGAAAAACAGTGACTATATGAAACAATGAGGTGCATCTATGAACACTATTCTTACCAAATCTGAACTCGAGTCCCTCCTTCCTGACTATGCTTTTGGGAAAGCAAGCGATGAAGAAATCCGACTTATAGAGCGTTCACTTCCCTACTATCCTGAAATAGAGCAAGAGTTTGCCGAAATCAAGAACGTTTTTGGAACGATAGATTCATCGTTCCTCGAGTCTGAAATTGACCATCGGACACGCAATTTATCGATGAAAGTCAATGATCGACTCCGGACAACCCGTTCGACTGCGCTGCTCTCGACTGCTTTTTGGGCTCGATTTGCACTTCCTTCTGTAGCAGTGGTCATCCTTGCAGTGCTAGGCGTACGCTTACTTCAGCCGGGGCTCTTTACTCCTCACACAGCTCAGGTGATGACCGACAGCCATATTCAACTTTTGCATCCGGATGATACCCGGCTTCTCATCAATGAAGACGTCAGTCTCGCTGCTGCACTTGAAGAAGCATCTAATCTCGTCGTTTTTCCGGAGAGTATCCCTCAAGCATCCGGTGCGGTCGAAGATTTACTTGCTGCATCTGTACAAGAATGGAATGATGATGCATCGGTATCATACACCCATAGTGATGATTTATGGCTCAATTTAACCGAAACTGAACTCCAAGAATTATTGAAGGACTTACGCTATGAAAACCCGTCAATTCTCTGATACTATGGCATTTTCGATACTGCCGCTCGTGGTCTTGATGATAATTTGCCTCTCTCCTTCGGTACTTATGTCACAGCAGTTCAACCGCTTGGAAGACAGACCGAAGGCAAAAGAAAAAATCGAACAATTAAAGAAAATGCGTCTCATCGACATCCTTGACATGGATGAGCAAACGGCTGAGAAATTCTTTACTCGGTACAACCAATTGCAGAAAAAAATCGAAGAAGCCAAGCTTGACCTCCAGGAATCGGTCTCCGATTTGGAGAAGGCCGTGCGGTCAAAAGCCGGCAAAAGCGGTGATTATTACCGAAAAGCTGATGTTGTGCTGGAAAAACAAAACGCACTCAACGCTGCGGTCAGCGATAAGATTAAATCAATGCGTTCACTGCTGACCGAGGAACAATACGCCAAATTCATTGTTTTTGAGAATAACTTTGTAGCTCAATTACAAAAAATGTTGCTCGAAAGAAAACAGGAACGATGAATTACTAGCTGCGAAAACCGATTACTATTTCGAAATAATTCCCTTAAAAGCTGAAGAAAGAACCTTCAGCTTTTTTTATTCTACGTAGTTCTACGTAACACTTTCTATCCAAACGATATATAGAGTAATATAAATTAGGGTATTAACACAAAAGATGCTTTTAAAAAACATTTTTTTTTCGATTTTTGCAGAATAGAAGACAAAGTACAACTTCAGTTTACGTTTATTTTATAGGTATAGTTATGAAAAAAATACTTCTTGGTTCGTTGGTAGCCGGCAGCTTGTCGATATCCCCAACTCTCTATGCGCAAATACCCCGCACATTCACTGTGCAGGGTGTATTGACAGACTCTACAAATAAAGTTATTTCTGACGGGAATCATGTCGTAACCATCCGAGTCTATGACAAAGTCACCGGCGGAGAGCCATTATGGGTCGAAGAGTTTTCGGCACCAATCTCCAAAGGGTTGTTTAACCTTACTCTTGGTGTCAACAAGCAATTACCAAAGAATTTCCAATTCGACCGCCAGATGTATATTGGAGTGTCATATGATGGAAGACCAGAATCAGTCCGCATCCCATTGACCTCCACTCCATACGCATTTAACTCTGAGAATGTTCCCGACGGCAGCATTACAACATCAAAGCTCGCAGACGGTAGCGTAACGACTTCTAAAATCGCCGATGGTGCAATTACCAAAGATAAGCTATCCCAATCATTACTAACGGAAATAAAAGGTGAGAAGAAACTGGCTAACTTTGCGACCGGTCTTAAAGCTTTTATCGGATTGGGCGACAACAATACTGCTTCCGGTGCATATTCTTCAATCATTGGGGGCCAATCCAATACCGTTTCCGGCGCTCATAGTGTCGCGGCAGGAGGGCTCTCCAATAATGTATCATCGTCTCACTCCGCTATATCCGGCGGTAGTAACAACGGAATAACAGCACAATACGGAACGATAGCCGGGGGATACAGCAATCAGGTCTCAGCAACGAGCGGAACCATTTCCGGTGGATATAACAATACCCTCTCAAACGGAGCAACATACGCTGTAGTCAGCGGTGGTACCAACAACACTACAAGCGCTACATCAAGTACTGTCGGTGGTGGTAACTCCAACACAGCCAGCGGTTCGTCTAGTACTATCGCAGGTGGTAATTCCAACGCTGCTTCAGCACAAAACAGTACCGTAGGCGGTGGTATTTCCAATAATGTTAGTGCTACCAGCGCTACAATCGGCGGTGGTAATTCGAACTCAGTAGCAGCTACCCACGGTACTGTTTCGGGTGGGTTCAGCAATGCTGTCACCAGCGCCGGTAATTATGCAACTATTTCCGGTGGGAATGACAATACAGCTTCCGGCGTCAATTCCGTCATTGGCGGTGGTACCATCAATAACGTCAGCGGACTCAACGCAGCCATTGGCGGTGGTACGTCCAACAATGCCTCTTCAAATTCAGCAACGATTGCCGGAGGTAACAGCAATGCGGTTTCCGGTAATTATGGTACTATTTCCGGTGGAAATAATAACACCGTAACCTCCACTGCTACCTACGGTACTGTCAGTGGCGGTAATAATAATACTGTAAGTGCACAAAATGCAACGATTCCGGGGGGAGCAAATAATACTTCCAGCGGTAATTTTTCAACTGTTACAGGTGGTAGTGATAATATTGCCAATGCCCAGTATTCCACCACATCCGGCGGATTCAGCAATACAACGTCCGGCGTCAATGGTACTATCGCCGGTGGTAGCAACAATTCCATGCAGGCACTTTCCGGTGCTATCGGAGGTGGACAGGATAATATCATCTCCGGCACAAGCACTTATTCTGTTATCGGCGGCGGACGCTCAAATTTCTCAAGTGGACTTAATAATTTTATCGGTGGCGGTAATACCAACCGGACGACAGGAAATTACTCAACCATCGTTGCCGGCGAACGTAATACGGTCGATGGTAATTACTCTCATATCGGCTCCGGACTTCAAAATAAAACAACCGGTAATTACAGCACGACCGGTGGTGGATATATTCACTTCATTACCAATGACAGCAGCACTATCGGGGGCGGATCACGCGATACTATTACAGGACGTTCTTCTACTATCGGTGGTGGTACGGATAATTTCATCTCCGGAAACTTCAGCACCAACGGCGGCGGACATATCAACGATATTTTCCTGTCTGACTCGGCAACTATCGGTGGTGGTGCCAGAAATGTCATTAATGATAATTCTGATGCATCAACTATTGCTGGAGGTATGGATAATGTAATGACCACGCAGGCAGTTGCTAGTGCTATCGGTGGAGGACGCTTAAATACAGTATCGAATACTTCCCTCTACGCTACTATTAGTGGTGGTGAACGAAATACGATTGATAATACAGACTCAGCAACGATTGCCGGTGGTTCTAAAAATTCAATCCTCAACGAATCGGATGCATCCGCTATTAATGGTGGAATGGATAATACAATAACGACTTCTGCTGTTGCTAGTGCAATCGGTGGTGGACGCTCAAATACTATCACATCGACTTCTCTCTATGGAACAATTGGCGGCGGTGAAAGAAATACAATCAATAATACAGACACTGCAACGATTTCGGGTGGATCAAAAAATACCATAATTAATGAATCAGATGCTTCTTCTATTAATGGTGGTATTGATAATACAATTACTACTTCATCACTTTCAAGTGCCATTGGTGGAGGGCGTTCAAACACGATTACGTCATCCATAGATGCTAGTATTATAGGTGGCGGACACTCAAACACAATTTCAAATAATTCAGTGTATGCTACTGTGAGCGGTGGTATCCTCAATACTATCAATAATACTGATAGTTCTATTATTGGAGGTGGAGCCAAGAATACTATAACCGAGGAATCCGACGCTTCTACAATTGGTGGCGGTATGGACAATACTATTACAACTTCTGCAATAGCAAGTGTTATTGGTGGTGGACGTAGTAATACAATTACCTCAAATTCACTCTATGGTTCTATCAGTGGTGGACAACTTAATTCAATTGCTGATGCTGACAGCTCATCAATCGGCGGCGGTTCTAAAAATAGTATTGCAGCTAATGCAGATGCTGCAACAATATCAGGCGGAACAGATAATGCGATTGCAACAAACGCAGTAGGTGCTACAATTGGCGGTGGTGTAAGTAATCAAATCAAAAGCACAGCCACTAATTCAACTATTGGTGGCGGTAACTCAAACATAGTCGATATTAATGCTGATTATTCTGCAATTACCGGCGGCAAAGAAAATAAAAACACTGCAGATTACACTTCAATCAATGGTGGATATAAAAACAAATCAACCGATGAATATAGCACTATTGGTGGTGGTCAAGAAAATATTGCCGGTGATGATGACGGAACGTTTGATAATTCTAGTTTTGCGACGGTTGCAGGAGGGCGAGAGAACAAAGCTCAAGGTGAATATTCTTCCATTTTAGGTGGATTCAATAATAGCATAAGCAGCATAGTAGGCCGGTACGGAACAATTGGCGGCGGTTCTCAAAACTCAGTATCTGGTCTTGGTGGTTTCGTTGGTGGCGGTGGCGGTCTTGTGAGTTCAGACCTTACCGACAATTTAGGGAGTGTGTTAGCAGCAATTTTAGGCCTTGCTGACGGTGTAGCTTTTGGCAATACAGCATTTGGTGTTTACAGTGCGGTTGCAGGTGGCCAAGGAAATAGTGCGGGTAGTTGGGGATTTATTGGCGGTGGAGTTATGAACGATGTCGGTGGACCGCTGAACCCATTAGCAAGATTTTCAACTATTGGCGGTGGTTTTAAAAATACAATAAACGGTACCTTCAGTTTTATTGGTGGTGGTTCTAAGAATGAAGTGAAAGCTGGTACAGATAATGTCATCGGGGGTGGGAATGGTAATGAAATTACTTTAGGTACATGGAATTCAATTGTAGGTGGACAAACGAACAAAGTCCTTGCAGGTACTCATAACGCAATACTTGGTGGATTATCTAATACTGTTACAGCCGGTACAAACAACGCAATTCTCGGTGGAACGAATAATTCAGTCACGGGCGGCCTTGCATTTGCAATGGGTACAGGTTGTAGTGCAGCATCAGGTGGCTTTGCTCTAGGCACAAGTGCAACGGCAGCCGCAGGCGAGTTAAGTGCTACCTATCCAACAGGATTCCGCTATTCAACTGCTGGTTACGAAGATCATACCGTAGGTGGAGCAGTGACGTATAATGTTACTGGTGCTACGACGATTACCTCAGGTGCAACAAATAATTTTACTTCAACCGGTAATACAACGATAACTGCACCAACCATTAACTTAACGGGAAATGTGGTAATTAGTGGTACATTATCTGTGACTGGAGCAACCACTTTAACTGGTGCCCTTACAGCAAATGGAGCGACCACTTTAAATGGAGCTGTAGTTACAGTTGGAGCAGCTAGTGGACTTGCAAATGCCGCAGGACCTTGTGTTGGTGTACTTGTCATTGCATCAGATGAAAAAATTAAAGAAAATATCGTTACTGCTAATCCTGAAGTATTCTTACCCAAAATGCGCAACATTAATATCGGGGCTTGGAATTACATCAATGACCCTTTAAAATCTCGTCATTATGGAATGATGGCTCAGGATTTCTTTTCAGCATTTGGTCAAGATGATCTTGGTATAATCGGTAATGACAAAACCCTTGACATTATCAGCTTACATGGTGTTGAAATGATAATGATTAAGGGACTTGAAAAACGAACCACTGACTTAAAAGACGAAAATCAATCTCTTCAACTAGAAGTTACTTCGTTAAAAACACAGAATGAGCAATTGATGTCGACTATGAAAGCACAAAGCGAACAATTATCATCCAATGTTGCAGAGCTGAACAGTGTCAAGTCCCGTCTAATTGCGATTGAAGCAATGCTGGATGTACAAAAGACCGTCACGGTTAAAGCAAAAAAGAAAACCTCAAAAGTCTATCGTACCGCTAGCAATCGATAACAGTAATCTTATAACTTCCTGAATACAAAGCCGGCAAAAAAATGCTCCTAATTTATTTGCGGCATGTACTTTTTTGTTTTACCAATCAAGTACCCCCACAATAGATGACAAATGTAAATTTTCATCAACGCAAGTATTTCTTGTAAATGAATGTAGAATATGGACTAATCTTTTTTTAGCAGCTTAACTGACTCTGTGCTGAATTAAACTTAGTACATTTTTCAAAATAAATTCACGATTTTTGCTTAAAACAATTTAGTATTCTCTCATTTATATTAAAGGTTCAGTAATGAAAAAATTGTTACTTGGTACTGCAGCTGCTGCAGTGATTGTATTTACCCATTCAGCTTCGGCTCAGATTCCTCGGACGTTTACCGTTCAAGGAGTACTGACTGACTCGACAAGCAAACCTATTCCTGATGGTAATCACATGGTTACCATCCGACTTTACGACAAGATTTCGGGTGGTGATCCTTTATGGATCGAAGAGTTTTCTATTCCTATCACGAAAGGTCTGTTTAACCTCACTTTAGGTGTAGTTAAACAGTTACCAAAGAATTTCCAATTCGACCGCCAAATGTATGTTGGCGTTTCGTACGATGGCAAAGGTGAATTTTCTCGCATCCCTCTCTCATCTGTCCCCTATGCTTTCTACTCAGAAAACGTTCCCGATGGCAGCATTACAACTTCAAAGCTCGCTGAAGGCAGTGTAACCTCTTCTAAAATCGCGGACGGTGCAATTACCAAAGACAAGCTCTCTCAATCTTTACTAACGGAAATTAAAGGCGAAAAGAAGCTGGCTAACTTTGCAACCGGTCTTAAAGCTTTTATCGGATTGGGCGACAACAATACTGCTTCCGGTGCATATTCTTCAATCATTGGGGGCCAATCCAATACCGTTTCCGGCGCACACAGTGTGTCAGCCGGTGGACTCACCAATAATGTATCATCGTCTCACTCGGTAATATCCGGCGGTAGTAACAACGGAATAACAGCACAATACGGAACGATAGCCGGGGGATACAGCAATCAGGTCTCAGCAACGAGTGGAACCATTTCCGGTGGATATAACAATACCCTCTCAAACGGAGCAACATACGCTGTAGTCAGCGGTGGTACCAACAACACTACAAGCGCTACATCAAGTACTGTCGGTGGTGGTAACTCCAACACAGCCAGCGGTTCGTCTAGTACTATCGCAGGTGGTAATTCCAACGCTGCTTCAGCACAAAACAGTACCGTAGGCGGTGGTATTTCCAATAATGTTAGTGCTACCAGCGCTACAATCGGCGGTGGTAATTCGAACTCAGTAGCAGCTACCCACGGTACTGTTTCGGGTGGGTTCAGCAATGCTGTCACCAGCGCCGGTAATTATGCAACTATTTCCGGTGGGAATGACAATACAGCTTCCGGCGTCAATTCCGTCATTGGCGGTGGTACCATCAATAACGTCAGCGGACTCAACGCAGCCATTGGCGGTGGTACGTCCAACAATGCCTCTTCAAATTCAGCAACGATTGCCGGAGGTAACAGCAATGCGGTTTCCGGTAATTATGGTACTATTTCCGGTGGAAATAATAACACCGTAACCTCCACTGCTACCTACGGTACTGTCAGTGGCGGTAATAATAATACTGTAAGTGCACAAAATGCAACGATTCCGGGGGGAGCAAATAATACTTCCAGCGGTAATTTTTCAACTGTTACAGGTGGTAGTGATAATATTGCCAATGCCCAGTATTCCACCACATCCGGCGGATTCAGCAATACAACGTCCGGCGTCAATGGTACTATCGCCGGTGGTAGCAACAATTCCATGCAGGCACTTTCCGGTGCTATCGGAGGTGGACAGGATAATATCATCTCCGGCACAAGCACTTATTCTGTTATCGGCGGCGGACGCTCAAATTTCTCAAGTGGACTTAATAATTTTATCGGTGGCGGTAATACCAACCGGACGACAGGAAATTACTCAACCATCGTTGCCGGCGAACGTAATACGGTCGATGGTAATTACTCTCATATCGGCTCCGGACTTCAAAATAAAACAACCGGTAATTACAGCACGACCGGTGGTGGATATATTCACTTCATTACCAATGACAGCAGCACTATCGGGGGCGGATCACGCGATACTATTACAGGACGTTCTTCTACTATCGGTGGTGGTACGGATAATTTCATCTCCGGAAACTTCAGCACCAACGGCGGCGGACATATCAACGATATTTTCCTGTCTGACTCGGCAACTATCGGTGGTGGTGCCAGAAATGTCATTAATGATAATTCTGATGCATCAACTATTGCCGGAGGTATGGACAACATCATGACCACGCAGGCAGTTGCAAGTGCTATTGGTGGCGGACGTTTGAACACCGTATCGAACACTTCCCTCTATGCTACAATTGGTGGCGGAGAACGTAATACGATAGATAATGCAGATTCTGCAACTATTACCGGTGGATCAAAAAATACCATTAACAATGAATCTGATGCTTCTTCTATAAACGGTGGTATGGATAATACAATTACTACGTCTGCAGTTGCTAGTACCATCGGCGGTGGACGCTCTAATACGATTACAACTAACTCTCTGTACGCTACCATTGGCGGTGGACATATGAATACGATAACCGATGCCGATACAACGACTATTGGTGGTGGTGCTTCTAACTCGATAACAACTGATGCTGATGCTGCTACTATTGGTGGTGGTACAAACAACAGTATTAGTTCCTCTGCATCAGCTGCTACTATTGGTGGCGGTCATACCAACAGTATCGCTGCATCAGGGTTCTCTTCTACTATCGGTGGTGGTAATTCTAACTCAGTCGGCGCGAATGGTACCTATGCCTTTATCGGTGGTGGACAATCCAATTCAAACACAACCGGAACTCATAATTCTATCACCGGTGGCCAATCAAATGTTGTTTCTGCCGGCACATACAATCATATTGGCGGCGGTACAACAAATCATGTAACCAACGGTAGTGCAAGTACAATCCTTGGAGGATCTTCCAATACACACACAGCAGGTAGCCAAAACCTTATCGGTGGTGGTGCTTCAAACACAGTGACCAACGGTACAAACAGTACAATTCTTGGCGGTACAGGTAATAATCATGATGCGGGTACACAAAATCTCATCGGTGGTGGCTCTACAAATCATATTACAACGGGTGTAAACAGTACTATTCTTGGAGGTTCTTCCAATACACACACAGCCGGTAGCCAAAACCTTATCGGTGGTGGTGCATCTAACACTGTAACCAACGGTACAAACAGCACAATCCTTGGCGGTATAAGCAACACGCATACTGCCGGTACGGAGAACTTAATCGGTGGAGGTTCAACGAATTCTATTACTGCCGGAAATTACAGTTCAATCGTTGGTGGTCAAGGTAATGCACATACAGCCGGTACTCATGATGTAATTAGTGGTGGACAAACAAACACGATTACTGCAGGTTCACATAATACGATCGGTGGCGGTCATACCAATACCTTAGCCGGTGGTACTCATAATGTTATCGGTGGCGGTACTGCTAACGATATCGGAATTGCCAATGATGCAACAATCGGTGGTGGAAATGATAATAATATCGCTGCTGCAGTAACCGGTGGTACAATCGGTGGTGGTGCTTCAAATAATATCAATGGCGGCACTCACGGTACTATCGGTGGAGGTCAATCCAATATTATTACAGCAGGTACACATAACTTCATTGGCGGAGGTCAATCGAACACTATTACTGCTGGCAATTATAATAATATTCTTGGTGGCAGCAGCAATACAGTAGTTTCAGGAAATTACAGCAGTGTGTTAGGTGGAACAAACAATAGCGTAACAGGCAATCTTGCATTTGCATTAGGTACAGGCAATACAGCAGCTAATAATAGTTTCGCGCTCGGTAATTCTGCAACTGCAGTCGCTAATGAGTTCTCTGCAAAATACTCTGCTGGGTTTAAATTCGAAGGAGCAGGAACTGCAAATGGTGGCTTTACCGGAACATTTATTAATCCTACAGGTGATAATGGTATCAGTATTCAGGTAGGTGCGTTAATACCAACGGAGGCCAGTAATACATTTGTAGAATTTAGAAATAGTGCTGGCGTTCGTATCGGTAAAATTAGCGGTCAAACAATTGCAGAACTGATGGCTACACCTGAATGGATTGAAGAATCCAGAGGTTGGGCTGCTGAAGTAACTATTGGATCACTCGAAGCAGCCGTAGCTGCAGGTGAAGTTGCAAGTGGTGCGCTGCAAGTTACTGTTGGTGTTGTAGCAGAGGCAGAATCTGCCTGTACATTAGGTTGTGAAGCCGGTAACGGTATAGCAGAAATTGCTCTTGGAGTTGCTGATGTAGCGTTAGGTGTCGCTTCTACAGCCCTTAATGTTGCAAATGTAGCAGAAGTTTCAACAAAGCATGCCAACTACCAAGCTACTGAACTTTCCTATCATGCAGGCGATCTTGGTGTTACCTATTCTTCAGGTACTGCTGACTATGCTGAGTGGCTACCTAAGCAAAATCCTATGGAAAAATTTAGAGCGACCGATATCGTGGGTGTATTTGGTGGAAAAATTTCAAAAAATACTGAAGGTGCCTCACAATTGATGGTCGTATCCTCTGCACCTATGATCCTTGGTAACGCAAAAAATGATGCAGAACTAGTTAATTACGAAAAAGTTGCGTTCATGGGTCAAGTTCCTGTAAATGTATCAGGGACAGTAAAGCTAGGAGATTATATTTTACCTAGCGGCAACAACAACGGGTTCGGTATCGCAGTCTCTCCGACAGACATGCGCCCTTCCGATTACAAAAAAGTAGTTGGTGTAGCATGGAGTGAATCGACTAATTCAACGATGAGCACAATCAACGTTGCAGTTGGCCTGAATACTAATTCTTTGACGAGACTTGCAGAAGAACAATCTTACAAAATCAGAGAACAAGAAGAGGAAATACTAGCATTGAAAGCATCTTTGAAAGAAACGAATGCTTCTGTTAATAAAACGAATGCTATCCTTGCTCAATTAGTCCCCGGGTTTACCGCTGCTATGAGTTCATCAGCTGAAAAAGTAAATACGCAGCAACCTACTGCACCTCAGCCTGCAGCTAATAAAGTTTCCAAAACAAATGAAACTAAAGTAGAGTTTTATACTCGTGAACAAGTAGAGTCAATTATTCAAAAGGCTCAAGATATTGTAGCCAAATCCGGTAAAGATATAGATAAGGTTTATTTCTTTAATCAGTTTAATACGAATCCAACTTTTAGAGAAATTGCTATTAAATCTTTGGAAGAAAAGCTAAACACACAAATTTTAGAAAGATTGAACAAACCAACTACAAACTAATATGATCAGTTTTCCCGAAAAAATACAATCCCTTCATTTTGAACTTTCAATAATATAACATAATACTATGAAAATTATTATTAGCATTCTCGTATGTTGTTTATCAATTGCGGTAAGTCAAGCTCAAACTTTGCAGCCGGTTATTCCTTTCGGAATGACTGTCATGCAAAATGCTACGACAGTAAGGTCTTCATTTAATAGCATTACAATCACAATACGCTACTCAGATGATAATTCTGTAGTATGGACGAGCGGCAGCTTAACATCTGCGCAGGTTAACTTTAATCATGGAGATATACGGTACGATTTAGGCCCATTCTCCGGTGATTTCCAGAGGAAAATGTATATCCGGACGGACGTCGATGGTACGATCAAAGACTTCCCTCTCCCTATTGTACCATATGCAATTTATGCTTTATCTTCCCGCTCTTATGCAGGTTCAGTAACCATTGGCGATGTTGCAAATGGCACATCTACAACTAGTTCCGGCTACATTACAAGTGCATCTAAGTCTAATCCAAGTAGCACCGAATCTCTGATTACAATCCAATTTCCAGATTTAGGTACAACCAATTATTCGCCAATTATTAGTATTTCAAGTTTAGGCACATCCAGTGATGATAATGAAATAAAAGTTCCTCTTATTAAGAATGTGACTTCTTCATCGTTTGATGTATATTTTGAAGAGACAACGGGAGTTGTTCAAAATCTTAGAATTAATGTGGTCCTATCCAAATACTAAAAAAGTATTCTAACTTTCGTTTCCAAAAGCCGAAACATATTCTCGTTTCGGCTTTTTTGTTACCTTTAAATTGCAAGTTTCAACTGTATCTATTTATCGAGATTTCTAACTTTTACTTTTAGCATAAATCTTAGTATTGTTACCAATAATTTCGCGATTTTTGCACAAAAACTTTCTTTATTCTCTCATTTTTCTTCAAGGTATATTATGAAAAAATTGTTTCTAGGTGCTGCTACTGTTGCAGTAATCGCTTTTTCCCATACGGCTTCTGCGCAGATACCTCGTACGTTTACCGTACAAGGGGTGCTGACTGACTCAACGAGCAAGCCTATTCCAGATGGGAACCATACTGTAACAGTGCGACTCTATGACAAATTGTCTGGAGGCGAACCTATTTGGGTCGAAGAATTCTCCGCCCCTATTTCGAAGGGATTATTTAACCTAACATTAGGTGTCGTCAAGCAATTGCCCAAGAATTTTCAATTCGACCGCCAAATGTATGTTGGCATATCCTGTGACGGCAAGGACGAATTCTCACGTATTCCCCTCTCCACTGTTCCCTACGCATTCTACTCAGAAACAGTACCGGACGGTAGTATCACCACCTCCAAGCTTGCAGACGGCAGCGTCACCAATAATAAAATAGCCGAAGGTGCTATTACGCAGGATAAGCTCTCCATTTCATTACTAACGGAAATCAAAGGAGAAAAAAAACTTGCCAACAGCGCAACAGGATTCAAAGCATTCATTGGTGGGGGTGATAATAACACTGCATCTGCCTCCTACTCCTCGATTATCGGCGGACAAACCAATACCGTCACAGGTGCTCATAGTGTCTCGGCAGGTGGTCTCACAAATAATGTCAGTTCTTCTCACTCAGTAATCTCCGGTGGCAGTAATAATACAGTTACAGCTCAGTACGGAACCATTGGAGGAGGATACAGTCAATCTGTTGGCGCGTCAAGTGGCGCTGTAGCAGGTGGTTATAACAACACCATATCCTCTGGAGGTACCTATGGCGCTATTGGTGGTGGAAAGGATAACACCGTCAGCGGTACTACAGCCACCGTCAGTGGTGGTACGACAAATACTTCCAGCGGTCAGGCAAGCTCCATCGGCGGTGGTTCTAGCAATGCAGCATCAGGACAAAATAGTACCATTGGTGGTGGTATTTCTAACTCAGCTTCTGCAATCAGCACCACTATCGGTGGCGGTAATACAAACTCTGTGGCCGCAACCCATGGGACAGTGTCAGGTGGATTCAGTAATGCTATCAACAGTTCAGGTAACTATGCAACCATCGCAGGCGGTAATGATAACAGCGCATCCGGCGTAAACTCAGTCATCGGCGGTGGAACGGTCAATAATAACAGCGGACAAAATGCCACCATTAGTGGTGGTACGACCAACTTGGCAAGCGCTACGGCTGCCTCCATTGGCGGCGGTAACAGTAACAATATAGCCGGTGGCTACGGTACAATCGCAGGCGGTAACAATAACACCGTTACCGCAGCAGCGACCTATGGAACGGTCGGCGGAGGAAACAATAACTCCGTGACAATTGTGAATGCAACTGTCTCCGGGGGAGCTTTTAACACCGCGAGCGGTAATTACTCAACAGTAGGTGGTGGTAGTGATAATATTGCCAATGCTCAATATTCGACCGCAAGCGGTGGCGCAAGCAATGTAGTCAGCGGTGTAAACGGGACGATTTCCGGTGGTAATAGTAATTCCATGCAGTCGCTTTCCGGTACAATCGGCGGCGGACAAGAAAATACCATTCTCAATACAAGCAATTACAGTATCATCGGTGGCGGACGCTCCAACTATTCAAGCGGACTCAACAACTTCATCGGCGGAGGAAACACAAATCGTACCACTGGAAATTACTCCTCCATCGGAGCAGGTGAACGTAATACGGTCGATGGTAATTATTCCTTCATCGGAGCCGGCTTACAAAATAAAATTACCGGCAATTTCAGCACAGTCGGCGGTGGTTATATCCATTATATCACCAGCGACAGCGGTACTATCGGCGGCGGTTCACGCGATACAATTACCGGACGTGCATCGACCATCGGCGGCGGTACGGACAACCTCATCACCGGTATTTTCAGTACTATCGGCGGTGGTGTGCTGAATGATGTATTAGTCTCCGATTCGGCTACCATCGGCGGCGGAGCAAGAAACCTCATTACAACAGCATCACATGCCTCGACTATCGGCGGTGGTGATCTCAATACAGTGACGACAACATCATTGTACGGTACAATTGGCGGTGGTGAACAGAACCTTCTCAATAATACAGACAGTTCCACCATCAGTGGAGGTTCGAAAAATGCGATCTCTAACGAATCAGACGCATCCACCATCGGCGGCGGTATGAATAATCTCATTGTTCTCAACTCCCTCGTTTCTACCATCGGCGGCGGACTTGCCGATACAGTCAGCAACTCTGATTCGGCGACCATCGGCGGCGGTGCTCATAATACGATTATAAATGAATCAGACGCTTCGACCATTTCGGGCGGAGCTGATAATACCATTACCACAACCGCTCTCGTCGGTACAATCGGCGGCGGATGGACAAATACCATCAACAACACCGACTCAGCAACTATTGCTGGCGGAGCAGTTAACAGAATCCTAGACGAATCTGATGGATCAACCATCGGTGGTGGCGCGGACAACCTGGTCACAACCACTGCAACTGTTGGTACTATCGGTGGCGGTCGTATGAATACTATCAATAATACCGACAGCTCGACTATCGGTGGCGGTACCAATAATACGGTCATTGCTGATGCTGACGGTTCGACGATCTCAGGCGGTGTGGACAATACTATTCAAACGAATTCTCTTGTTTCGACCATCGGCGGCGGTTGGTCAAATACGGTGACCAATACCGACTCTGCAACAATTGGCGGTGGTTCGAAAAATACGGTTTTCAATGAATCAGATGCTTCGACGATCGCAGGCGGTATGAATAACACCATTACTTCCTCATCAGTAGCAAGTACTATCGGCGGCGGACGTTCGGATACGATCACAACAAATTCGATTTATGGTACTATCAGCGGTGGTGAACAAAACACCATCAACAATACCGACTCCTCTACTATCGGTGGCGGTTCGAAAAATACGGTTATTGATGAATCGGACGCTTCAACAATCGCAGGCGGTATGGACAACACTATCACTACCTCAGCCGTAGCAAGTTCTATCGGCGGTGGTCGCTCGAATATCATTACAACAACTTCGATTTATGGTACAATTGCTGGTGGTGAACAAAACGCGATCAACAATACAGACTCCTCCACTATCGGTGGCGGTTCAAAGAATACCATCATCACCAATGCAGACGGTTCGACCATCGCTGGTGGTGTCGATAATACCATTACAACAGATGCCTTAGTTGGTGCTATCGGCGGCGGATGGACAAACACCATCAACAACACCGACTCAGCAACTATCGCCGGCGGAGCAGTTAACAGAATCCTAGACGAATCTGATGGATCAACCATCGGTGGTGGCGCGGACAACCTGGTCACAACCACTGCAACTGTTGGTACTATCGGTGGCGGTCGTATGAATACTATCAATAATACCGACAGCTCGACTATCGGTGGCGGTACCAATAACACCATCATTACCAATGCAGACGGCTCAACTATCGCTGGTGGGGTTGATAATACTATTGAAACAAATTCTCTTCTCTCCTCTGTTGGCGGTGGATGGAAAAACACTGTTACCAATACCGATACTGCTAGCATCGGTGGTGGTGCAGCCAATAGAATTCTCGATGAATCCGACGCTTCGACTATCGCCGGAGGTATGGATAATACCATCACAACCTCTGCTGTAGCTAGCGCTATCGGAGGTGGTCGCTCTAATACGATTACAACTTTTTCTCTCTATGGTACTATTGCCGGTGGTGAGCAAAACACCATCAATAATAGCGACTCGGCAACGATTGCCGGTGGATCGAAGAATTCGATTCTCGATAATGCCGATGGATCATCGATTGGTGGTGGCTTGAATAATACTATTAATACCAATGCTGCAGCCGCTACTATCGGCGGTGGACATTCCAATACCATTGCTTCAGCAGGTTTTTCATCAACAATAAGTGGTGGTAATTCTAACTCAGTCGGAGCAAATGGTACTTATTCGTTTATCGGAGGCGGACAATCTAACTCCAACACCACCGGTACTCATAACGCAATTACAGGGGGTCAATCCAATACAATTTCAGCAGGAACTCACAACTCAGTCGGTGGTGGTGCATCGAACACTGTCACAGCAGGAGATCAAAACCTCATCGGTGGCGGTGCTTCGAATACTGTTACCAATGGTACAAACAGTACCATCCTCGGCGGTACAGGCAATAATCATGATGCCGGTACACAAAACCTCATTGGTGGCGGTTCGACAAATCATATCACTGCCGGTACGAACAGTACTATCCTCGGCGGCTCGGCAAACACTCATACACTTGGCAGTCAAAACCTCATCGGTGGCGGTGCTTCGAATACTGTTACCAATGGTACAAACAGTACTATCCTCGGCGGATCAGGTAATAATCATGTTGCAGGTTCACAAAATCTTATCGGCGGCGGATTGACGAATACTATTACAGACGGTACAAACAGCACCATCCTCGGTGGAACAGGCAATAATCATGATGCAGGTACTCAAAACCTCATTGGTGGCGGTGCTTCGAATACAATTACGAACGGCGATCACACCACTATTCTTGGTGGTGCTTCAAATAGTCAAACTGCCGGGTCGTACAATCTTATCGGTGGCGGCCAAACGAACAGTATCGTTTCCGGTACGCACAATGCAGTCGTCAGCGGTGAAAACAACAGAGTATCAGCCGGCAGCCAGAACGCAATCACCGGTGGTGAAGACAACATCATTTCGTCCGGAAACAAAGGTGCAATTACCGGCGGTCAATTAAACGAAATTACTGCTGGTAATAATAATTCTATTCTTGGTGGTGAAAACAATACAATTACTTCAGGTGATAGAAATACGATTCTCGGTGGTGAAAACAATGAAATCGTTTCGGGAAATTACAGTGCAATCGTTGGCGGTACAAATAACGAAGTAACCGGCAATTATTCCTATGCATTAGGCAATAATAACACCGCAGCAGCCAATGGCTTCGCACTCGGAGATGGTGCTACTGCAGATGCTAATGAGTTCTCAGCACGCTACTCTGCAGGATTTAAATTCCGCGGCGCAGGTACAGCTAATGGTGATTATGTTGCGACATTTATTAATCCGACAGATAAAAACGGTATTCAAATTCAAATTAACACACCGGAATCGCGTAATGACAATGACTTCGTCACCTTCAAAGATGGTAGTGGTGCAGTGGTCGGACGTATCGAAGGTCAGACGATTCCTGAGCTGCAACAGGACCCCGATTATATCGAAACGATCGCAGAGCTCGATTTCGCTATATCAGCAGCTACATTCGATGTTGCCTTAGCTTCAGCAGATGTATTATTAAGTTCTGTTGAAGTTTTGTTTGCTGCAACTGATTTAGCAGTCTATGGGTTAGAACAAATTCAATCAGATGCATATGAAGTAGCATTTATTGCTTGCGCTGCGACTACTGTTGCACTTTGTTCTGAACCAGCGGTGGCAGCTACTGCTGATGTTGCACTCAAAGTCGTTGAAGTTGGTTTGGGAATTGCCGAAGTGGCTGCAGCAGCAGTTACTGTAGGAGTCTCTGCTGCAGAAGTAGTGAATGCTGGTATTAATTTAGATCAGGCACTTTTTGTTAAGCAAGACTATATTGACCGCGAAGAAAGAAACATTGGTGTCACCTATCAATCTGGAGCCGGAGACTACGCAGAATATTTACCGAAACTCAATCCAAAAGAAGGATTTATATCAGGTAGCATAGTTGGTATTAAAAACGGTAAAATCACAAAAAATACAGAAGGTGCTTCTCAGTTAATGGTAATATCACGTAAACCGATTGTTCTTGGGAATGTTCCTCCTGCTGGTAAAGAACACCTCTATGAAAAAGTTGCCTTCATGGGCCAGGTTCCGGTCGTTGTTATCGGTCAGGTCAAGCTTGGTGATTATATCGTCCCGGATGGTACTAATCGTGGCTTTGGTAAAGCTATTTCTCCGGACAAAATGAGACCCGAAGATTTTAAAAATGTAGTCGGAGTAGCTTGGTCAGCCTCGAAAGGTGCTGCAAGTTCAGAAATCAATGTAGCTGTCGGACTCAATGCTAATGCCGTTAGCGCACTTGTTGAAAAGCAAAATGCTAGAATTAAAGAGTTAGAATCCAGTATTTCAAAAACTAACAATACGCTCGCACTGCTGGTCCCTGGGTTTAAAGAAGCAATGGGAGATTCATTTAAAGCAGATACTTCGGTAAAACTATCCGCAGAAGCTTTAAAGAAATCGACAAATACTGTTTCTTCTAAAGTCTCGCAAAAACTTCCGGAAGCATCTCCTTTCTGTACAGAAGAAACCATTACTATCGCTATGCGAGTAGCAAAAGAAACTATGATGAAAAGAGGAGTCGACATTTCCAACAATCCATTCTTTAAGCGTTTTGAATCAGATGCTAACTTTAGAAAAAATATGACAAGCAGCATGATCGAAAAGTATAATGTAAAAGTCTTGAATGAAATGACTTCCAAAGCTCAAAGTCATCAATAAATTATTTCTATCTAGTCGTTATTTCAAACTCACATTAAACTAATTATAACTATTATGAAAAAAATCATTTATCTTTTTGTTATTCTGTTGGCAACAAGTATTTCCTATTCACAAACTCAATCTTTACCTAAAATGAAGTTTTCGTCAATCCTGCTTTCAGCCCCGAGTCAGCAAATTGTACCTAAACCTAAATATATTATCGATAGTTTGACAAATCATGTCGATTCAATATATTATGTGAATGATACATTATATGTACAACAACTCGACACAACACTTACGACAATTACTTTTACCGTGAACTATGCTGATAATCCGTATGAGGAACTTTGGAATAGTGGTCCACTGTCAGCCGCGAATGTTAACTTTTTAGCTGGCAAATACAGCTATGATATTGGACCAGTTCACGGGAACTTACAACGACCGTTAAAACTCATTATCAATGCCGATGGTGTCATATCAGAAAGATCGTGGCATACTGTCAATAGTAATGACTTTAGAGTTCCAATCGGTACAATACAAGCCTATATGGGAAGCGGAAGCTACTTAACTACTCTTGAAAGGAACGGTTGGTATTTATGTGATGGACGTTCTATTTCAAGTTTAGACTCCTTAAACAGCTCTGAAAAAAATGCACTAATTGCTCTCCTCAACAGCGGTGGCAACCCAAATCCTAACAACCTGCCAGACATGCGCGGTTATTTCCTGCGCGGAGCAGACAACGGTACCGGCAATGACCCAGATAACGGTTCACGGGGCGGAAGCGGCGCAAAACTTGGCTCTATACAAGCAAATAGTGTACAAAGCCACAATCATACCATTGCTGCAGATCCTGCTCCCGGTGCCGGCACTAGTGTCGCTACCTCAGCCGGGAATACAACAACTGTTACAACAAATGCTTCCGGAGGCAATGAAACTCGTCCCATGAATATCTATGTAAATTGGATTATCAAAGCAAAGTAATTCAAGCAATTCGATACCAAAAGCCGTAGCTTATAGCTACGGCTTTTTTTTTGAGCTATACACAAAGGTTCCTAAAAAGAACGAAATCCGATGCGAATAAAAAATTATCTAACTACCAATTATATATAAAATCTACGTAGATATACGTAGATTTTTAAATGCTTTGGTCGATTATTTCCAAAAATAAAGTGTCCCTGAATTTTTTTCACAATTTTAGTCCTTGTTTTTTACGATATTGCACGTCTAACAATCGTTGTTTCTCTTCTGAATTGGTGATGTGTATGATAAAAATTCTACTGGCTTCTCTTCTTCTTCTCTCTCTTGGACAATTTACAGCAGCAGCACAGATTCCCCGTACATTTACCGTACAGGGTGTGCTAACCGATTCTTCGAGTAAACCATTGCCTGATGGTAATCACAGTATAACTGTCCGTCTCTATGAGAGGCAGTCCGGTGGTGATCCTGTTTGGCTCGAAGAATTTTCCCTACCGCTCCACGGAGGAGTATTCAATCTGACTCTCGGGGTTGAAAGGTCAATTCCTAAGTCCATTATGTTCGACAAGCCTCTCTATGTCGGACTATCGTGCGATGGCAAGGAAGAGCTCACCCGCATCCCCCTCTCAACTGTTCCCTACGCCGTTTTTGCTGAGAATGTGCCTGATGGCAGTATTTCTACTGCGAAACTCGCTGATGGTAGTGTCACATCAGCAAAAATTGCGGACGGCACAATAACAAAAGATAAACTTTCAGTGGCATTGCTCACGGAAATTAAAGGTGAAAAAAAGCTTGCAAATTTTGCCACCGGCTTCCGTGCATTTATCGGTGGTGGTGATAACAATACTGCTTCAGGTGCTTACACTTCCATTATCGGTGGGCAAAACAATATAGTCACCGGCGCGCACAGTGTAGCCGCAGGCGGTCTGACGAATAACGTAAGTTCTACACATTCAGTTATTTCCGGCGGCAGCAACAATATTGTTACCGCCCAATATGGCACCGTAGCAGGTGGATTCAGTAATCAAGTCTCTGCTGCTAGCGGTGCTATAGCCGGTGGATATAATAATACCGTCAATGCAAGTGGCACCTATAGTGCTCTCGGCGGAGGTACTAATAATACCATTAGCGCAACGACCACTACCATAGGTGGGGGTACCGGCAATACAGCAAGTGGACAGGCAAGTGTAATTGGCGGCGGTACGAGCAACGCCGCATCCGGGCAGAATAGTACCATTAGCGGAGGTATTTCCAATACAGCTACTGCCGTCAGTAGCACCGTTGCAGGCGGGAATAGTAATACCGCATCGGCGACTCATGGTACTGTATCCGGAGGATTCAGTAATAATTTGACCAATACCGGAAATTATGCCACCATAGCCGGCGGGAATGATAATACGGTGTCCGGAGTACAAGCTACGGTAGGCGGAGGTACACTGAACACGGCAAGCGGACTAAATTCTACCATCAGCGGAGGTTCAACAAATTCAGTGACTTCCACCGGCGGTTCAAACGGAGGAGGATATAGCAACTCCGTTGCAGGTGCCTATGGTACTATCGCCGGTGGGAATAATAACGCTGTATCCTCTACGGCGACCAACGGTTCCGTCGGCGGCGGGAATAATAATACTGTCAGCGCAGTCAACGGTACGATCTCAGGAGGTGCATTGAATACTGCGAGTGGAAATTATTCTACAATAGGTGGTGGTAGCGATAATGCTGCATCGGCGCAGTACTCAACCGCCTCAGGTGGTGTAAATAATGCTGTTTCCGGAGTAAATGGTACGATTTCAGGTGGCAGCAATAATTCCATGCAGTCATTATCGGGTACCATCGGCGGCGGACAGGAAAATGTAATTACAACCACCAGCAATTATAGCATCATCGGTGGTGGACGTTCGAATTACTCAAGCGGACTCAATAATTTTATCGGTGGCGGCAATACGAATCGTACGACCGGAAATTACTCCTCTATCGGTGCCGGTGAAAGAAATACTGTCGATGGTAATTACTCTATCGTTGGTGCAGGTTTACAAAATAAAATCACCGGAAACTTCAGTACTGCTGGCGGTGGATTCGTACACTTTATCAGCGGTGACAGCAGTACTATCGGAGGTGGTTCACGCGATACAATTACCGGACGTTCATCGACTATCGGCGGCGGTACAGATAATTTGATAACCGGTTTTTTCAGCACAACAGGAGGTGGCTATCTCCATATTATTACCGGAGATAGCAGCACTATCGGCGGCGGCTCCAGAAATTTTATATCCGGACGTTCTTCCACCATCGGTGGCGGCTATTTGAACGTGCTGACAGGCGACTCCTCAACCATCGGCGGCGGCTCGCGCAATAATGGCTCCAGTATTTTAGCTACCATCGGCGGTGGTATGTACAACCTCGTGACAGGCGACAGCTCTACAATCGGTGGCGGTACAAGAAACACAATAACGGGTCGTAGTTCCACCATCGGTGGCGGATTCAGTAATTCCATTCTAGCTACCGATACCGCTACCATCAGTGGTGGTGCTAATAATACAATCAGCGGCATCTCTCAAGCTTCCGCTATCGGTGGCGGTGACTTTAACAGCATCAGAAACAACTCACTCTACGGAACAATATCCGGTGGACGTTTCAATGTCATCGACAATACAGACAGTTCAACGATCGGTGGCGGTGCTAACAATTCCATCCTCGATGAATCTGATGCTTCTACCATTAGTGGTGGTGCAGATAATACTATTCAAACGACTTCCATGCTCTCTACCATCAGCGGTGGTTGGAAAAACAGTGTAACAAATACTGACTCCGCATCCATTGGCGGCGGCGCAAAGAATACCATTGTCAATGAATCCGACGCTTCAACCATCAGTGGTGGTGTGGATAACACCATTACCACCAATGCATTAGTAGGTTCAATTGGCGGTGGTTGGACGAATACAATTAATAATACTGACTCAGCAACTATTGCCGGTGGTGCAGTGAATCAGATTCTCAGTGAATCGGATGCTTCGTCCATCGGTGGCGGCGCAGACAACCTTATCACAACAAACGCAACTATCGGTACCATCGCCGGTGGTAGAAAAAACATACTCAACAGCACTGACTCCTCCACTATCGGTGGTGGTGCCAACAATACAATTATCACTGATGCAGATGGTTCAACAATCAGTGGTGGTGTGGATAACACCATTACCACCAATGCATTAGTAGGTTCAATCGGTGGCGGATGGACGAATACGATTAATAATACTGACTCAGCGACAATTGCCGGTGGTGCGACCAACCAAATCCTTGATGAATCAGATGGTTCTTCTATTGGTGGCGGTGCAGACAACCTTATCACGACGAACGCAACTATCGGTACCATCGCCGGTGGTAGAAAAAACACACTCAACAGTACCGACTCTTCCTCTATCGGTGGTGGTGCTAATAATACGATTATTACTGATGCAGATGGTTCGACGATTGCCGGTGGTGTGGATAACACCATTACCACCAATGCATTAGTAGGTTCAATCGGTGGCGGATGGACGAATACGATTAATAATACCGACTCAGCGACAATTGCAGGTGGTGCGACCAACCAAATCCTTGATGAATCAGATGGTTCATCCATCGGTGGCGGCGCAGACAACCTTATCACGACAAACGCAACTATCGGTACAATCGCAGGTGGTAGAAAAAACACACTCAACAGCACTGACTCCTCCACTATCGGTGGTGGAGCGAATAATACGATTATTACTGATGCAGATGGTTCGACCATCAGTGGTGGTGTTGATAACACTATTACTTCAGATGCATTAGTAGGGTCAATTGGTGGCGGATGGACGAATACAATTAATAATACCGACTCAGCGACAATTGCAGGTGGTGCGACCAACCAAATCCTTGATGAATCAGATGGTTCTTCTATTGGTGGCGGCGCAGACAACCTTATCACGACAAACGCAACTATCGGTACCATCGCCGGTGGTAGAAAAAACACGCTCAACAGTACAGACTCCTCCACTATCGGTGGTGGTGCAAATAATACGATTATTACCGATGCTGATGGTTCGACGATTGCAGGTGGTGTGGATAATACCATTACTACCAATGCATTAGTAGGTGCTATCGGTGGTGGTTGGACAAATACTATTAATAATACTGACTCAGCAACCATCGCAGGTGGTGCAATGAATCAAATCCTTGCTGAATCTGATGGTTCGACGATTGGCGGCGGTCATGATAATACGATTACCTCCACGGCTGTTTCCAGTACTATTGGTGGTGGTCGCTCGAATACAATTACCACAACTACTCTCTACGGAACAATCGGTGGCGGTGAACAAAACAAACTCGATAACACCGACTCCTCTACTATTGGCGGTGGTTCAAAAAATAAGATTGAAACCGATGCTGATGGTTCGACGATTGCAGGTGGTGTGGATAACACCATTACCACCAACGCATTAGTAGGTTCAATTGGTGGCGGATGGACAAATACCATTAATAATACTGACTCAGCGACAATTGCCGGTGGTGCGACGAATCAAATCCTTGCTGAATCTGATGGTTCGACGATTGGCGGCGGTCATGATAATACGATTACTTCCACTGCTGTTTCCAGTACTATTGGCGGTGGTCGCTCGAATACAATTACCACATCTACTCTCTACGGAACAATCGGTGGCGGTGAACAAAACAAACTCGATAACACCGACTCCTCTACTATTGGCGGTGGTTCGAAAAACACGATTATTACTGATGCAGATGGTTCGACGATTGCCGGTGGCGTAGATAACACAATTACTACCAATGCATTAGTAGGTGCAATCGGTGGAGGTTGGACAAATAGCATTAATAATACTGACTCAGCGACAATTGCCGGTGGTGCGACCAACCAAATCCTTGATGAATCAGATGGTTCTTCTATTGGTGGCGGCGCAGACAACCTTATCACGACAAACGCAACCATCGGTACCATCGCAGGTGGTAGAAAAAACACACTCAACAGCACCGACTCCTCCACTATCGGTGGTGGTGCAAATAATACGATTATTACCGATGCTGATGGTTCGACGATCGCCGGTGGTGTGGATAATACAATCTCAAACGATGCCTTAGTTGGGTCAATCGGTGGCGGATGGACGAATACAATTAACAATACCGACTCAGCAACTATTGCCGGTGGCGCAACGAATCAAATCCTTGCTGAGTCTGATGGTTCGACGATTGGCGGCGGTCATGATAATACGATTACCTCCACGGCTGTTTCCAGTACTATTGGCGGTGGTCGCTCGAATACAATTACCACAACTACTCTCTACGGAACTATCGGTGGCGGTGAACAAAACAAACTCGATAACACCGACTCCTCTACTATTGGCGGTGGTTCAAAAAATAAGATTGAAACCGATGCTGATGGTTCGACGATTGCCGGTGGTATTGATAATACGATTACAACTTCAGCAGTTGCAAGCGCTATCAGCGGTGGTCGCTCGAATACAATTACCACAACTACTCTCTACGGAACTATCGGTGGCGGCGAGCAAAACACGCTCAATAATACCGACTCATCTACAATCGGCGGTGGTTCGAAAAACACGATTATTACTGAAGCAGATGGTTCGACAATCAGTGGTGGTGTGGATAACACCATTACCACCAATGCATTAGTAGGTGCAATCGGTGGCGGATGGACGAATACCATTAATAATACTGACTCAGCGACAATTGCCGGTGGCGCAACGAACCAAATCCTTGATGAATCAGATGGTTCTTCTATTGGTGGCGGCGCAGACAACCTTATCACAACAAACGCAACTATCGGTACCATCGCAGGTGGTAGAAAAAACACACTCAACAGCACCGACTCCTCCACTATCGGTGGTGGAGCGAATAATACGATTATTACCGATGCAGATGGTTCGACTATTGCCGGTGGTGTTGATAACACCATTACCACCAATGCATTAGTAGGTGCAATTGGTGGCGGATGGACAAATACCATTAATAACACTGACTCAGCAACCATCGCCGGTGGCGCAACGAATCAAATCCTTGCTGAATCTGATGGTTCGACTATTGGCGGCGGTCACGATAATACGATTACCTCCACGGCTGTTTCCAGTACTATTGGCGGTGGTCGCTCGAATACAATTACTACAACTACTCTCTACGGAACAATCGGTGGCGGTGAACAAAACAAACTCGATAACACCGATTCCTCTACTATTGGCGGTGGTTCAAAAAATAAGATTGAAACCGATGCAGATGGTTCGACGATTGCAGGTGGTGTGGATAACACCATTACCACCAACGCATTAGTAGGTTCAATTGGTGGCGGATGGACAAATACCATTAATAACACTGACTCAGCAACCATCGCAGGTGGCGCAACGAATCAAATCCTTGCTGAATCAGATGGTTCTTCTATTGGTGGCGGCGCAGACAACCTTATCACGACAAATGCAACTATCGGTACCATCGCCGGTGGTAGAAAAAACACACTCAACAGTACGGACTCCTCCACTATCGGTGGCGGTGCAAATAATACGATTATTACCGATGCAGATGGTTCGACTATTGCCGGTGGTGTGGATAATACAATCTCAAACGATGCCTTAGTTGGGTCAATAGGTGGCGGATGGACGAATACGATTAATAATACCGACTCAGCTACGATTGCAGGTGGCGCAACGAATCAAATCCTTGCTGAATCTGATGGTTCGACGATTGGCGGCGGTCATGATAATACGATTACCTCCACAGCAGTTTCCAGTACTATTGGCGGTGGTCGCTCGAATATAATTACCACAACTACTCTCTACGGAACTATCGGTGGCGGCGAGCAAAACACGCTCAATAATACTGACTCATCTACAATCGGCGGTGGTTCGAAAAACACGATTATTACTGATGCAGATGGTTCGACAATCAGTGGTGGTGTGGATAACACCATTACCACCAACGCATTAGTAGGTTCAATTGGTGGCGGATGGACAAATACCATTAATAACACTGACTCTGCTACTATTGCAGGTGGCGCAACGAATCAAATCCTTGCCGAATCAGATGGTTCTTCTATTGGTGGCGGCGCAGACAACCTTATCACGACAAATGCAACTATCGGTACCATCGCCGGTGGTAGAAAAAACACACTCAACAGTACGGACTCCTCCACTATCGGTGGCGGTGCAAATAATACGATTATTACCGATGCAGATGGTTCGACTATTGCCGGTGGTGTGGATAATACAATCTCAAACGATGCCTTAGTTGGGTCAATAGGTGGCGGATGGACGAATACGATTAATAATACCGACTCAGCTACGATTGCAGGTGGCGCAACGAATCAAATCCTTGCTGAATCTGATGGTTCGACGATTGGCGGCGGTCATGATAATACGATTACCTCCACAGCAGTTTCCAGTACTATTGGCGGTGGTCGCTCGAATATAATTACCACAACTACTCTCTACGGAACTATCGGTGGCGGCGAGCAAAACACGCTCAATAATACTGACTCATCTACAATCGGCGGTGGTTCGAAAAACACGATTATTACTGATGCAGATGGTTCGACAATCAGTGGTGGTGTGGATAACACCATTACCACCAATGCATTAGTAGGTTCAATTGGTGGCGGATGGACAAATACCATTAGTAACACTGACTCAGCGACAATTGCCGGTGGTGCGACCAACCAAATCCTTGATGAATCAGATGGTTCTTCTATTGGTGGCGGTCAAAACAACACCATTACAACTTCTGCAGTGGCGAGTGCTATTGGCGGTGGTCGTGGCAATACCATTACGACAAATACTCTTTATGGTACAATCGGTGGTGGTGAATTGAATACAATTACCGATGCTGACAGTACAACAATAAGCGGTGGAGCAAAGAACAGTATAGCTGCAAATGCTGATGCATCAACGATTAGTGGAGGTACTGATAACTCTATAGCAACAAATACAGTAGGCGCTACGATTGGCGGTGGCGTTAGCAATCAGACTAAAAATACTGCCTCTTACTCTACTATCGGTGGCGGTAATTCTAATATCATCGCTCCTTCAAGTACAAATTCAACGATTAGCGGTGGTATTTCTAATGAAATCGGCTCTGCAACAGGAGCAACGAATGCAACCATTGGCGGAGGTAATGATAATACAATTGCTGATGGTGGTAATTACTCAGCTATCCACGGCGGACGCAGTAATGACATCGCTGCAGCTACCGATGCCTTCATCGGTGGTGGTAATGATAATAATATCGCTGCTTCTTCAACAGGAGCAACAATCGCCGGCGGAACGACGAACAACATCGCTGCAACGGCAACAAATTCAACTATTAGCGGTGGTATAAATAATGATATTGGTACCACGACCTACGCGACAGTCGGTGGCGGTAATGACAACAATATCGCAACCAATGGTAATTACTCAGCTATCCACGGCGGACGCAGTAATGACATCGCTGCAGCTACCGATGCATTCATCGGTGGTGGTAATGATAATAATATCGCTGCCTCTTCAACAGGAGCAACAATCGCCGGCGGGACAACGAACAATATCGCTGCAACGGCAACTAATTCAACTATTAGTGGTGGTACTACAAATACCATCGACGTTAATTCTATCAGTGCTACCATCAGTGGCGGTTCGACAAACTCAAGCACGGCAAATTATACATCCATCGGCGGTGGTAATTCCAATAAAGCAACGGATGAATATAATACCGTCGGCGGAGGAAGCGATAATATCGCCGGAGATAACGACGCTACCCTCGATGATGCACACTATGCAACTGTAAGCGGAGGACGCGAAAATTTATCGCAGGATGACTACACAACTATCGGTGGCGGTTACCAAAATACCGTCGGTGATGGCTCGGCTCTCGGAAGCTATGGAACGATTGCCGGTGGTGTTGGTAATTCGGTAACCGGTGTTGGTGGCTTTATTGGCGGCGGCGGTGGTATTGGAAATGATGTTTTAGGGTTTAGTTTACCTCTCAGTAATAGTATAATTGCGGTATATGGTGCCATCGTTGGTGGACAAGGCAATAAAGTGGATGGAGCACACGGTTTTGTTGGAGGTGGCTTCCAAAATAATTCAATTGGTACATTTAGTTCCGTCGTCGGTGGTTTTAAAAATTCAGTTGGTGGTACTCTTCCCCCATCCATCGCTACCTACAGCGCGATAGTCGGTGGTCAGGTTAATAAAGTCACGGCCGGTACACATAATTTTATTGGTGCCGGACAATCGAACAATATCATAGCCGGTAACTGGAATTCTATCGTCGGTGGACAAACAAATACAATTACTGCCGGTAACTGGAATTCTATCCTCGGTGGTCAGGGTAATACAGTTACAGCCGGTAATCATAATACAATCTTAGGTGGTACAGGTAATAGTGTCACCGGTGGACTTGCTTTTGCAATGGGAACAGGATGTTCGGCTGCTGCAGGCGGATTCGCGTTAGGTAATGCCGCCACTGCTGCTGCAGGTGAATTAAGCGCTATCTATGCAACAGGGTTCCGCTATTCAACTGCCGGCTATGAAGACCATACTATTGGCGGTGCAGCAACATATAACATTACTGGTGCTGAAACTCATAGCGTTGGTGGGGCTGTATCGTATAACGTGACCGGGGCGACATCGATTACTTCCGGTGCGACCAACAACTTTACATCAACAGGCAACACTACCATTACTGCTCCGACAATTAACCTTACAGGTAATGTCGTTATCAGTGGAACGGTGACTGTAACCGGCGCTGCTACCTTTAATGGTGCCCTCGTGTCCAATGGTGCTACTTCTCTTAACGGCGCCGTGACGACAGCTGGTGCAGCATCCGGACTCTTTGCTGGAGCCACACCGGTGACCGGTGTGCTCGTCATTGCGTCCGATGAAACCATTAAAGAGAACATCCTCAATGCTAATCCGGAAGAATTTTTACCGAAAATGCGTGATATAAATATCGGGGCCTGGAATTATACCAAGGATCCGAACAAGTTACGTCACTTCGGTATCATGGCACAGGATTTCAATTCTGCCTTTGGCAAAGATGCCTTTGGCACAATCGGCAACGACACGACCATTGATGTCATCAGCATGCATGGTGTGGAAATGATTATGATTAAAGGACTTGAGAAACGTACTGCCGACCTCAAGGAAGAAAATCAATCCCTCCACAATGAAATTGCTGCACTGAAAGCACAGAATTCTCAACTTGCGACTAAAGTGGATGAACTCAGTGAACTTAAGTCCCGCATGACAGCCATGGAAGCAATGATGGATGTACAAAAAACGGTTACTGTGAAATCCAAAAAGAAATCTTCACGGAACGTTCGTACTGTGAGCAGTAGGTAATCTTTCGGGGATTCAATCCCCTTCGACAAAAGCCGAGGCAATTGCCTCGGCTTTTGTATTTTTGTACTGTATCTTCCACAATTCGAATTTATTATGCCCTATTCTACCTCAGAGTTCGCCGGTACTTTTGCTGAGTATCAGCAACAAATTGAAGAAACGCTAACCTCCGTTTTTGCTCCCCGCCTACCGGAATCGCTTTACCATCCAATTACTTACCTCTTTGAGGGTGGTGGTAAGCGCTTGCGTCCGATTCTAACGATGCTCTCAGCCGGTGCTGTTGGAGGTGACCCAAAGCTCGCATTACCAAGTGGCGTGGCAATGGAAATTCTTCATAATTTCACGCTCGTTCATGATGATATCATGGACAAATCCCCTATCCGCCGCGGCCGAGAAACGATTCACAAACGCTGGAATGAGTCAACGGCGATTCTCAGCGGTGATGTCATGCTCGGAATTGCCTATCATTTACTGCTCGTTACGACTGATAAGATGGAGAATTTCGCAAAAATTCTCACTTCATTTACGCATGGTCTCATCGAAGTCTGTGAGGGTCAGGCAACGGATCTCGACTTCCAGCATGTGGGCTCGGTGCCAATGGAAGAATACCTGGAAATGATTGAGAAAAAAACGGCACGTTTACTCGAAATGTCGGCAGTCATCGGCGGTCTGATCGGCAATGCAAGTGATGAACAATTGCATCATTTACAGGAATTTGCTCTTCATCTCGGACTCGCATTTCAAATTCAGGATGATTTGCTTGATCTCACGGCCGAGCAGCACGAACTCGGTAAGTTTATTGGTCAGGATATTGTCGAAGGGAAAAAAACATATCTCATCATCCGAGCTACCGAAAAAGCAAGAAGCCCTGAGCATCTCCATTTGATGCAACGGTTTTATGAAGAAAAGGGTCTTGGCGCAGAATGTATCGACACCATGAAAACAATGATGAGCGAGCTTGGCGTATTTACCGATGCACAGCTCGAGATTAATCGCCATCTGGAAACAGCAGTTAATTCAATCAACAAACTCCCGCAAAACTATTATACTCAAATGCTTGCATGGATGGTTGACATGCTCAATCAACGTAAAAAATAGTACAGACAAGCGCTCCATTCACATGAACAAAAAAAGCAAAAAACTACCGGTAAAGAGAATACTGAAGGATATATTGTTCATTGTTTCAGGTATCTTTTCGGCCTCGTTTGCTCTGAAGAGTTTTTTGCTGCCAAATAAATTTATCGATGGCGGTGCGACGGGGATCGCACTGCTCTCAAGTGAACTCACCCACATTCCCTTATGGATATTGCTCTTTTGCATTAACATTCCATTTATCTACCTGGCTTCAAAAGTAGTCGGCACGACGTTCGCCCTCAAAACATCCATGGCAATCAGTGGACTTGCGCTCTGTGTAGCCGTGATGAATTTTCCGGATGTGACGCATGACAAGCTCTTGGTGGCTGTCTTTGGTGGATTCTTTCTCGGCGCAGGTATCGGCCTCTCCGTGCGTGGTGGTGCTGTGATAGATGGCACGGAAGTCCTTGCAATATATCTTAGTAGGAAAATCGGCACTACTATCGGTGATATTATTCTCTGTCTGAATATCCTTATCTTTTCTGTTGCAGCGTACTTGCTTTCCATTGAAATTGCGCTTTATTCGATGATTACCTATCTTGCCGCTGCCAAAACCATCGACTTTGTCATTGAAGGTATTGAAGAATACATCGGCGTGACGATTATTTCCACCCAAAGTGAGGACATCCGACAAACCATTATCGACAAGCTCGGACGCGGCGTGACGATCTACCGTGGTAATGGTGGCTATGGTAAGCGCGGACAATCCAAAGAGATAGATATTATCTATACGGTAATCACCCGTCTCGAACTCAACAAGTTGAATGCAGAAATTGAAGCACTCGACCCCGAAGCGTTCGTCGTGATGAATGCAGTCAAGGAAACACGAGGAGGAATCATCAAGAAACGACCGTTGCAGCATTGACAAAAGATAATGTGCGGGTTGTAGAGACGTTGCATGCAACGTCTCTACAACATGCACCAACCGTATTCCATATCCCGCGTAGAGACGTTGCATGCAACGTCTCTACAACACGCACCAACCGTAATCCATTTCCCGTAGAGACGTTGCATGCAACGTCTCTACAACCAGCACCAACCGTAATCCATTTCCCGTAGAGACGTTGCATGCAACGGCTCTACAACCAGCACCAATCGTAATCCATATTCCGCGTAGAGACGTTGCATGCAACGTCTCTACAACACGCACCAATCGTAATCCATATTCCGCGTAGAGACGTTGCATGCAACGTCTCTACAACCCGCACCATTCGTAATCCATTTCCAGCGTAGAGCCGTTGCATGCAACGGCTCTACAACATGCACCAACCGTAATCCATTTTCCGCGTAGAGACGTTGCATGCAACGGCTCTACAACATGCACCAACCGTAATCCATTCCAGCGTAGAGACGTTGCATGCAACGTCTCTACAATGAACACCTACCGTAATCCATATCCCGTAGAGACGTTGCATGCAACGGCTCTACCACACACACCATTCGAAATTCATGAACCAAACAGACGTTGCGTGCAACGTCTCTACGTCGTGAATTTTCCTTATTTTTGCGGTCAATTCTGTGATAACCCTTCCTAATTTTCTTCTACAATTAGAACAATGCTCCAAGTAGTTCAATTTCAAAAGACCGGCGAAATGCTCGTCGAAGAGCTTCCTGCGCCGTCTTGCCGCGCGGGCGGTGTGCTCGTCCGTACAGTTAATACACTCATAAGTGCCGGTACTGAACGCACTTCCGTTGCCTCGGCGCAATCGTCGATGCTTGAGCGGGCACGTTCACAGCCCGAAGCAGTGAAACAAGTCATTGAAAATGTTAAAAAAGACGGCATTCTTGCGACCTATGAACGGGTCAAATCCAAGCTCGAATCCTACAAAACTCTCGGCTACAGCGCCTCCGGTATCGTAATCGAATCCCGATGCGAAGAATTCTCCCCCGGTGACCGCGTCGCCTGTGCAGGTGCTCAATTTGCCAATCATGCCGAAATCATCTCCGTTCCCAAAAACCTTACCACCAAAATCCCCGATAACGTATCCTTTGCTGAAGCTGCCTATACGACCCTCGGCGCGATTGCCCTGCAAGGTGTTCGCCAGGCAGACCTTAGGCTCGGTGAAACGGTTGCTGTAATTGGACTTGGACTCTTAGGACAATTGACCGTGCAATTTCTGAAAGCATCCGGCTGCCGCGTCGTCGGACTCGATATCAACGAAAATTTATTCGAAATGGCAAAGAAATACGGCTGTGATGCGACCTTCCCCAGCAGCCGCGATTCCGCTGCCAGTATCCGCGCCTTTACCCGTGGCCTGGGCACCGATGCCGTGATTATTACCGCAAGTACAAGTTCGGACGAACCTATGCTGCTCTCGCTCGATATCGCACGGAAGAAAAGTCCGATTGTGATTGTCGGCGCCGTACCGATGAATGTGCCGCGGTCGCCGTTTTATGAAAAAGAACTCGAACTCAAAATCTCGTGCAGTTATGGTCCGGGTCGCTACGACCCAAGCTATGAAGAAGGCGGCAATGACTACCCTGCCGGCTATGTTCGCTGGACGGAAAACCGTAATATGGGCGCATTTCTCGACCTGATTGCTGATGGGAAAGTTGACGTTAAGTCCATGACAACGCATCACTTCCCTGTTACTGCGGCAAAAGATGCCTATGATCTGATTACCGGTAAAAAGTCCGAACCGTATTTGGGCATCGTTCTCGATTACCCCGAACGCAAAGAAGCGCTCAATCGCACCGTGAAGGTGTCAAATTTCGAGAAAAAATCCTCGATTGGAATTGGCTTCGTGGGTCTCGGAAGCTTTGCCGAATCGATGCTTATGCCGCCGCTTAAATCTGCCAAAGTCGATTTTGTAGGTGTCTCGACCGGAACGCCGGTGAATGCAAAATCCGCTGCCCAAAAATACGGCTTCCGCGTATGCTCGACCGATTCGATGGAAATTATTAAAAATAAGGATGTTAATGCAATTTTCTGTGCCTCGCGTCACGACTCTCATGCTCGTTATGTGCTCGCAGCGATTGCCGAACGTAAGCCGATATTCGTCGAAAAACCGCTCTGTGTCAATCGCGAACAGCTTACGGAAATTGATGCAGCAGTGAGTGCGAATAATGGTCGCGTGATGGTAGGATTCAACCGCCGATTTTCGGAAAGCTTCCGGGCGATTAAGAAATTCTACGCTGACCGAAGTGAACCAATGGCAATTACTTATCGCGTGAATGCAGGATTTATTCCCAAAACGAGCTGGATACAGGACCCCAATCAAGGTGGCCGTATCATCGGCGAAGGATGCCATTTTATTGATACAATGGCCTATCTCACGGGTTCGGTGCCGGTGAAAGTCTATGCCGAAGCGCTCTCAAGCCCTAATCGGGAGATTATGCATCACGATAATGTGATTATTACCATCAAATTCGCTGACGGTTCGGTAGGTGTGCTTGAGTATTTTGCCAATGGCGACCCGGCGGTTGCAAAAGAATTCTGCCAGGTATTTTGTGAAAATAAAGTCGCGGTGATGAATAATTTTAAAACCGTGGAACTCACGCTCGGCAAAAAAACCAAAACCCTGAATTTTGACGGTTCGAAAGGACAACGCGAGGAAGTAGCAGCAACCATCGAAGCCATCAAATCCGGTAAAGAAATGCCCATCAGCTACGAACAAATCCGTGGTGTGACACTGGCTACTTTTGCCGCTGAAGAGTCGATGGCGACGGGTGCAGCGGTGGTGATTGAGTAATGTATTCGATATTTTTTATACGTAGATAAACGTTGTAGCAAAGACAGTAAGTATCATTTTCTATTAGAAATTAACTTCATGCCAAAAAGAACAGACATCCATACAATTCTCGTGATCGGCAGCGGTCCAATTATTATCGGTCAAGCTTGTGAATTTGACTATAGCGGTACGCAGGCGTGCAAAGTCCTCCGCGAAGAGGGCTATCGCGTGTGCCTTATCAATTCGAATCCGGCGACGATTATGACGGATCCGAATATCGCCGATGCGACCTACGTCGAACCCATTACACCGGAATTTATCGAGAAAATTATTGAGAAAGAACGTCCGGAAGCGATTCTCCCGACGATGGGCGGACAGGTCGCTCTCAATGCTGCGATGGAATTACACGAGCGTGGCATTCTCGCCAAATATGGCGTCGAACTTATCGGTTCGAAAGTAGAATCTATTCGCAAGGCAGAAGACCGCGAACTCTTCCTGAATGCCATGCGCAATTGTGGACTCGATATGCCGCGTGGCGGATTCGTCCACGAATTCGAAGAAGGATTGAAAGTCATTGAAGAGATTGGATTTCCGGCGATTATCCGTCCTAGCTTCACGATGGGAGGTTCGGGTGGTGGTATTGCGTACAACATGGAAGAATACAACGAAATTCTCCGCGCCGGACTCGTCGCCTCTCCCGTGAGCCGCGTGCTCGTCGAAGAGTCGATTTTAGGGTGGAAAGAGTTCGAACTGGAAGTGATGCGCGATACGAAGGATAATTGCGTAATTGTCTGCTCAATCGAGAACTTCGACCCGATGGGCGTACACACCGGCGACTCGATTACCGTCGCTCCCGCCCAAACGCTTACCGACCGTGAATATCAGAAAATGCGCGACGCAGCATTAAAAATCATGCGGGAAATCGGCGTCGAAACCGGCGGCTCGAATGTGCAATTTGCGATCAATCCTGCCGATGGTCGGATGATTATTATTGAAATGAATCCACGGGTGTCACGGAGCTCCGCACTTGCCTCGAAAGCGACGGGATTCCCCATCGCCAAAATCGCTGCTAAACTCGCTGTGGGCTTTACGTTAGATGAAATTCTCAATGATATCACCAAGAAAACTCCCGCCTGCTTTGAACCCTCGATTGACTATGTTGTCGTGAAAATTCCGCGCTGGGATTTTGAGAAATTCCGCGAAGTTGAAGATGTACTCGGCGTGCAGATGAAGTCTGTCGGTGAGTCGATGGCGTTCGGACGGACATTTAAAGAAGCACTTCAAAAAGCGGTTCGGAGCTTGGAGAAAAATCGTAACGGGTTTGGATTTGATAATCCTACCTACTTTACTGATAATGAAGTTACAGAAGCCGACCTCGCTCCTCTCCGCTCACGATTACGCGTCAAAACATCGAAGTCGCTCTTTGATTTATGCGATGCACTGCGCTATAAATTCTCGACTGAAGAAATCTTCCGTCTTGCTAAATATGACCCATGGTTCATTGAACAATGCCGGGAAATTGTTGATGCAGCGCTCGAACTCCGTTCAGCAATACAGGACGGCACCTCTACCCTGCAGTCAATAACCGCTCCCGAGATGAAGTATTTGAAATCTGTAGGATTTTCAGATATTCAGCTCGCTTTGATTACCAATTCTACTCCGAATGAAGTTCGTTCAACACGCAAGGCGCTGGGCGTGATACCGGTGTTTAAGACTGTGGATACCTGTGCTGCGGAGTTTGAGAGTGAAACTCCCTACCACTACTCGACTTACGAACAAGAAAATGAAGCTGTTCGCTCCGACAAACGGAAAATCGTCATCCTTGGAAGTGGACCAAACCGTATAGGTCAGGGTATTGAATTTGACTATTGTTGTGTGCAGGGAGTGTTTGCAGCACGCGCAGCAGGATGCGAAGCGATTATGATTAATTGTAATCCCGAGACAGTTTCGACGGACTACGACACGACGAACAAGCTGTATTTCGAACCACTTACCTTCGAAGATGTGATGAATGTCTTGGAATTCGAGCAGCCCGACGGTGTGATTGTGACCTTTGGCGGACAAACGCCGCTCAAGCTTGCGATGCAATTGCTCGAGGCCGGCGTTCCCCTGCTTGGCACATCGCCTGAGGGAATTGACCTGGCCGAAGACCGCAAACGTTTTGGAAATTTACTGGAGGAAATTGCGATTCCATGTCCTCCCTGGGGCACGGCACTTACCGAAAATGAAGCAGTGGAAATTGCCGATAGAATTGGCTATCCTGTTCTGGTACGACCAAGTTACGTTCTCGGTGGACGCGCAATGGAAATCTGCTACCGTGAAGAATCTCTTCGAGAATATCTCCGCCGCGCTGTCGATGCCTTCCCTGACAGACCAATTCTCATCGATCACTTTTTAGAGAATGCGTATGAATTTGATGTTGATGCCGTAGCCGATGGCGAAAGTGTGGTCATTGGTGGTGTGATGCAGCATATTGAAGAAGCGGGCGTGCACTCGGGTGACTCGTCGTGCGTGCTGCCGCCGTATAATATTACCAACGAACAGTTTGATATTATTACTGCTTACACGCGCAAGCTGGCCCGTGCTCTGAATGTCATTGGCTTGCTGAATATTCAATTTGCGATGCAGAATGGTACGATTTACGTGCTGGAGGTGAATCCCCGTGCTTCGAGAACGACGCCATTCGTATCGAAAGCAACGAATGTATCGCTCGCGCAGATTGCAACGCGCGTCATGTTGGGTGAAAAACTCGCCGATCTTGGCGTACGAGATTTCTCGCTGTCTGCCAAACGTGTGGCGATTAAAGAATCAGTATTTCCATTTATCAAATTCCCGAAAGCGAATGTGTTTTTGGGTCCTGAAATGCGTTCAACGGGTGAAGTGATGGGAATTGATACGACCTTCGGTAAAGCGATTGTGAAGGCACATATTTCCGCCGGCAATACACTGCCGAAGTCCGGTAACGTGTTCATTTCACTCAGCAATCAGGACAAAACGCGGCGTGCTGTGGAAATTGCGCGCGGCTATTCTGAGCTTGGATTTTCAATCTGTGCCACATCCGGTACGGCGACATTTTTACAGGAAAATGGCGTTCCTGCGAAACAAGTGCTCAAGCATTATGAAGGTCGCCCGAGCATTATCGATCATATTACCAACGGCGAAGTACATATCGTCATCAACACACCAATCGGCGAAAATGCCCGATTTGACGAATATGTAATGGGTCAGACGGCAATGCGCTACAAGGTGCCGTTTTTTACGACTCTCGCAGCAGCAGGAGCATCGCTCAGCGGGATAAGTTCGCTCAATAACGAACCGTTTGAAGTGCGTTCATTGCAGGATTTTTTTGGGTAAGTAGTATTTTCCATCAACATGTTATCGTATTTAAGTTAATTAATAAATCGAAAATCATGCCCCACTCCATTCTCTCCCATGCCGAGTCCATTTCCGGTGAAATTGTCAGCAATCGCCGGCATTTGCACCGCAATCCTGAACTGTCGTTTGTTGAATTCAATACGTCTGTTTTTATTCAGAATGCCCTTCGGGAAATGGATATTCCGTTTACCGTGATGGGAACGACCGGTGTGGTGGCGCTTATAGGTTCCGGTGAACGCTGCGTGGCTCTCCGAGCCGACATCGACGCGCTCCCGATTGACGAGGAAACCGGGCTTGACTTTGCGTCCACACAGCCGGGCGTGATGCATGCCTGCGGTCATGATGCGCATACTGCGATGCTGCTTGGCGCTGCGAAGATTCTCAAGTCACGAGAAGCTGAATTAGGTGGTGTCGTGAAGTTGATTTTCCAGCCGGGCGAAGAAAAAGTACCGGGTGGAGCAAGTATCTTAATTAACGAAGGAGTGCTTTCGAATCCAAGTCCGGAAGCGATTTTCGGTCAGCATGTGTATCCCGATACTCCCGTCGGCGAAATCTCTTTCGTCAGTGGACCGATGATGGCATCGGCCGATGAATTATACTGGACGATTACCGGTAAGGGCTGCCATGCGGCGCAACCGCATCAAGGTATCGACCCGATTATGATTGCCGCTGAAATGATCATGCATTTGCAGACAATTATCACCAAAATGCGGAATCCGCTCAAGCCGGGCGTGCTCGCAATCACATCAATTCATGCAGGTTCAGTTACGAATATCGTGCCGGATGTTGTTGAATTAAAAGGTACTTTACGTTCTTTTGACAATGAATGGCGTCACGAAGCGCTCGCACATATCAAGCATCATTCTGAGTCACTGGCGGCGATGTATGGCGCGGTGTGTGAGTTCAAGCCGCTGTTGGGTTATCCCCCGCTTATTAATAATGCGACTGCTGTGGAGTTTGCGCGGAGAACGGCGGAGTCGATTTTCGGCGCAGAAGTGGTCTCGGATTTTGAACCCAAAATGTGGGGCGAGGATTTTGCTTTTTACGCGCAGAAAATACCTGCTTGCTTTTGGGTGATGGGTGTTAGGCCGAGGGAACTCTCCTATTTACCCGGACTTCATAACGCGAAATTCACGCCGGATGAAGAATCGTTTGCAAAGGGAACTGCATTGCTGGCCGGTGTGGCGATGGACTGGCTTTCTCAGCCGAAACCGCTGTAACTTTATTATCTATTCCATTTACCATGGAAACTCCGATTGTATTTTTTGACTCTCACTGCTTACTCTGTAATGCGAGTGTGCAGTATATTCTGCGGCATGAAGTGCGCCACGAGCTCCGATTTGCTCCGATTAACGGTTCCTCGTGGCAAGCAATCACCGGTCGCATGGATTCGACTCTCCCACCGGATTCAATTGTGGTAGCCGATAACGGTTCGATTCTCGAATACTCTACTGCTGTGATTCGTATTCTCAGGAGTATGGGTGGGCGGTGGACATTTTTGGGGCGGATTGCTTCTCTCTTCCCGCGGTTTATTCTCGATTTTTTTTATAAAATAATTGCCCGTAATCGCTATCGGTGGTTCGGTATGACGGACTCGTGTATGATGCCTACGCCCGAACTCAAAGCCCGTTTTTTGGAGTGAGTTTGATTACTTACTGACCTTTTTTTTCTTTTTCGGTGGTGGCGCGCACATTGATCGTATGGCAGTGAGCACCGGCTTGAAATCTCTTCGAAAATCATTGGTAAGTCGTGGCTGTTCATCAATATAGAACTCATTCACCTCACCATGATAAGCTACAATAATCCGCACCACCATATACCATTCGTCGGGTGAAGCGGAGGTAGAATCCTGAGCAAGAGTCAGATAGACCGTTCGATTACTCATACCATCGTCGACTTTTCGAATGGTGGTAATTTCAGTGGAATCCACCGACAGTATTTGGAAATTATAGGCATGGAGTGAGTCCTGTACTCGCCGGTAGAATTCACTGTCATTCAAAGCACAGGGTAACTTTATCGGCTTGGGAGATACTCCGCAGGAAAGCAGTACCACCGGCAATATCCATATAATCCAAAAGTACTTACGCATGAAAAATCATTTCATGGTGAGGTATCCCGTCCTCTAAATACTCCTCGCCCACCGTCTCGAAACCAAGTTCATTATAGAAGCGTTCTAAATAACTTTGAGCTGAGATACGAATCGATGAACGTGGAAATAGCTGCCGGCAATACGCGATTGACTCGACCATCAGTTGCTTGCCTACACCCAACCGGCGAACCTCTTTTGTGGTCAACACGCGTCCGATGGATGCATCCGAATACTTGATATTCGGCCCAAACAAGCGGGAATATGCCACCATTTTCCCTTGATGCAGTCCACAGAGATGCAAGGCCTGCGCATCATAGCCATCGGCATCAAGATAGGGACAATTCTGTTCGACGACAAACACCTCCTGCCGCACTGCCATTATCTGATACAGGAGTGCAGTCGGTACTTCTCGAAATTCATACAATCGCCAGTCGATATTCATACTACCTATAAAAAAATGTTGATTAATTGGAAGCCCATTGGTTTGCCAAAAACTTCCTCCAAATTTTGGGCTCAATCCACAGAACGATTAAAGCACATACCATACCTGCAAGTACATCTACCACATAATGATAGCGCAGGTACACCGTTGAGAATATCAGCAGACTCCCAACGACCAAAAACACCCATCGAAGTCGTGAGCGGAACCGAAATGCTATAATAATATTCATCAGTGTGATCATCGTATGACCACTCGGCATACAGTCACGATTGACGACAGCGATCGGATGCAGCTCGCCTAAGGCAATATTATCACCGCTATCGACCACCGTACGGAACCATTCCGTGAGCCACATACCCGGAAGTTCCTGATTAATAGACGAATACTCATGGACTGTAAACCGCGGACCGACGGCAGGCATTACTAAATACAGAAAATACGATACAAAGAGTCCGAAGGCAATCATCCGTGCAATTGTCTTTACTTCCGCTTTTCGTCCCGTGACATACATCTCTATCCCTTGGACAATTGCGTGAAAAAAGAACGACATATAGCATAACTGCAGAATTTCCGTGAGCAGCGGATGGCGGAACTGATACAGCCATTGTGTAGGATTCACACCAAAGATGGCTTTATCCCATGCGATAAGGAGGTAATCATAGTCGTGCGGGTGGATGACCGGTATGTAAAAAAACATTTGCTTGAAAATCAGCAGCATCAAAGCAACAATATAAAAATTATGGAGGATGTCGAGGAAGGTATTGTGGTTGGTACGGTTCCAATACGCAATCCCCACAATTATTGAAATGATACTAAGATTAAAAGCAATCAATCGCCCTGACCAGGCGATATCGTTAAAAAACACCAATGAAAAAATTGTGTAAATACTAAATTGAGCAATTACATATAAGTCCAGTGTATTGAAGAGAATTCCAAGCGGGTTCGGCGCTTTGGTGCGTGTCTGTGTCTTTGAGTTGTCTGCGTTCTTCGACTGCGTCATGTACGGTTTTCAATTTATTTATGTATTTTTCAGTGTAAAATTAGCTGTTTTTTTAGAAAATCTTGCCCTCTATTCTCAGACGAACCCTCTATGACGACAATTTACGACAAGCGAATCCCCTTTTTTACTGTGATAATTCCTACCTTCAACCGTGCCGCACTTCTGCCACGGGCGCTTACTTCCCTGCTTAAGCAGACCGAACGTGACTGGGAAGCTGTAATCTGTGACGATGGCAGTACTGATGACACATTCGACGTCGTGAAGCCGTTTATTTCCAGTTATCCCAATATCCGCTATCTGTATCATCACAATCGTGGAACCGGACTTACCCGTAATTCCGGACTTCTTGCCGGGTGCGGCATCTATGCGACCTTTCTCGACTCTGATGACGAATACAGCCCCACCCATCTAGCTATTCGCAAGGAAATTCTCCTCGATTATCCTGAAGCAGATCTCTTGCACGGCGGCGTAAAAATTATTGGTGACAATTTTGTACCCGATAAAAATGACCCGTCCCGACTGATTTCTCTCTCGGAATGTGTGATTGGGGGAACGTTTTTTGTAAAACGCGAACTCGCCATCGGTCTCGGCGGCTTCGGTGCAATGCGCTATGCCGATGATTCTGATTTTTTCGAACGGGCTCAGAAAGCAGGATTTACAATCGGAGAGACAGACGCGCAAACCTATATTTATTACCGGGATACGCCGGACTCACTCTGCTCAACCTATAGTGTATAAATATGAAAACAATGTCCCAACGCATGCTCTGCACTACAGCGTCGATTATCATCGACCGGCTCGAACACGAATATCCTGATGCACATTGCGCGCTGATTCATGAGAATCCGTTCCAACTGTTAATCGCGACAATACTTTCTGCTCAATGCACGGATGAGCGTGTGAATATCGTAACACGTACGCTGTTTAAAAAATATCCCTCACCTAAGGAATTCGCAGATGTAGCGATCGAAGAGCTTGAGCGGGATATTTATTCGACAGGATTCTATAAAGCAAAGGCAAAGAATATTCAGGCATGCTGTCGGCAGCTTATAGAGCGGTTTGATAGCGTCATTCCGCAGACGATGGATGAGCTGCACTCACTGCCCGGTGTAGGTCGTAAAACAGCCAATGTCGTACTCGGTAACGCCTTCGGTATAGCTGCAGGCGTGACGGTCGATACTCATGTCACCAGAATCTGTTCGCTCCTTGGCCTGACCACCGGGAAAAATCCCGAAGCTATCGAACAGGAACTGATGGTCATTATTCCTCAGGAAAAATGGACAGGTTTTACGCATCTGATCATCAGTCATGGCAGGAAAATCTGTATCGCACGGCGTCCCAAATGTAGTGAATGCGTGCTGAGTGATACTTGCCCATCATCATTAGATAAAAAATAGTTACGCGCTTTATATATAGTACTTGAAAGGTCCCTGATGAGATTGTATTGTGTACTTATTCTTCTCTTCGGCGTTTTGCAGGTGTCCGCACAGGACTTTACTCCCTATTATTATTCTCCGGGCAGCCCAAAGCTCATGCAGCTTTATGTCGATCCTGAGCGTGGTGATGACAACAACTCCGGCACAACGAACAAGGCACCGTTCCGTTCGCTCGACGCTGCATGGCGGAGTATTCCCGCCCGGCAATCTCTTGCGGAGGGTTACCAGATAAACCTCGCCAAGGCCAATTACACCTGCGACTTACTGCCGAATTACATGGAGTCGCGCTATGGCACGTATGAGCGACCGATTATCATCCGAGGTGACAGCGCCGTATTGCATTGCGGTCTCAATATCTTTGATTGCCGGTATCTCTACCTTTACGACCTGATCATCATTGACACCAATGCAACGGCTGATGTACTTCACGTTGATCATTGTGATCACGTACTTCTCAAGAATTCCTATCTGCATTCATCCAATCAAACGACGCAGGAATGCCTCAAGCTCAATCAATCACAGTACTGTTACATCGAAGGCAATGATATTTCAGGTGCATGGGATAATGCGATTGATGCGGTTGCTGTGCAGTTCGGGCATGTGGTTCACAACAAAATTCACGATTGTGGTGACTGGGCAATGTATCTCAAAGGCGGCTCGGCCTATTTTCGGGTAGAGGCCAATGAATTCTACGATGCCGGTACGGGTGGATTTACCGCCGGACAAGGTACAGGATTTCAGTTCATGACGCCGCCATGGATACATTATGAAGCGTATGATATCAAAGTCATCAATAATATCATCCATGATTGCAGCGGGGCTGCGCTCGGTGTACATGGTGGGTATAATATTCTCATGGCTCATAATACGGCATACAAAACGGGGAGCAGATCTCACCTTTTCGAAGCCGGCTTCGGAGAGCGTTCATGCGACGGTACCGACACACCCGGCACCGATCATGATTCCTGCGCAATCTTCATCAGTCGTGGCGGCTGGGGAAATACCCGAACAGCCGATGGTACCAATTTCACCCGCATCCCGAACAAAAATGTGTGTGTCATGAATAACATTTTCTTTAATCCGGCAGAGTATCCGAAGGGTGATCAATTTCTCAATATTTTCGGCGCGTATTCCGGTGATGAACAGACCGGCTCGAATGTAGCCGTGCCGACGCTCGCCGACAACAATCTGGTATTCAAAGGTAATATCCTGTATAATGGAGGAGATACGATGTTTTATCTGGGCATTGGAAGCGCTGAAAGCGGCTGCGGACCCGATAATCCGCTCTGTAATGAAACTCAGCTTCGCAAGGATAATTATATCAATACGCTCATGCCCGAGCTGCAAAATCCGAACGGTAAAATATATTATCCGGTAAAAAACGGCACTCTCTATTCTCTCCAACCTGCTCAGATTCCTCCCTTTACCGGAACCGATCGAGAAGGTAAGCCGGCTACTCCTGCCGGTGTGTACGATAATACTCTCACCCGGGATTATGATCAATTTACCCGACTGCCACGGTCGCTCATCGGCGCGTACTCAAATGACACTTTCACGTTAGGAATAGAAAGAATATCGGTGCTTGACGGGAATCTGACAGTGTCACTGGTGCCGAATCCTGCTGCAGAGTATCTGACCGTCACTATGAGGAGCGAACATTCCGGCTCGGAACGCTGTTCGATACGAATACTGTCGTTGCTTGGTGAAGTGATACACGATGTCTATTCAGGCACAGTAGAAGCAGGGCGACGCTCGTGGACCGTGTCGGTTGATACCCTCCCGGTCGGTATGTATTTCTGCATGATTTCCCGTGGCAGCAGTTCGGTAATTCTCCCCTATTTCATTCATCGCTAAGGTGTAAGCCGCTCTAAGCACAATGAAATCGTGGCTCCCGAATCGGACATGAATTTTATCGTACTGCAAAATCAAAGTTTATCGTATTTTTGCTAAAAAAAGAACCTTCGTATTGCATGAACATTAACAAAAGAACAATGAAATTTTCTTTTCAAATGGCAGATATCAAACAAATTTCACAGATTTTTGGTTCGAAACCGTCCGAATCAGACGGTCAATGGATGTGGCACATGCAAAATGCTGCAACTCGTCAGCAGCAAACGGTAACCCTCCATAATAACGTGAAATTTGGGAAACATAAAAAAGGTTCGCTTGTGGTGGTGCAGACCAAGCATGGATATTTCGAGCTCCATGATTGTACGGGATTTATAATCTTTGAGCCGGACGAAGTCATCTTCGTCAGTGCCACGAGTGACAAGCTATCATGTATGGTCATTGGCCGTGAATGTACGTGTTCGATGTTCTCACCGATCCGTCGTGAGATCCTAACGGCTGATTTTTCGGAATTGGATCCGGCAATTTTGATGTCGGCGATGCAGCTTTCTCTTACTGAAACGATACTACCGTAATGATAAACGTCACGGTATATAATGAAACGGATGTTCGTCGTATTCCACGGACTTCACTGACAACGGTCGTCTCAGCAGTCTGTACCGGCGAGGGTATAACGGAGGCTGTAATCAGAATCATACTCGTTTCGGATGATGAAATTCACCGTATCAATCGGGAATATTTGCAGCATGATTATCCGACCGATGTTATTACCTTTCCCATTGAGGAGTCGCCGCTTGAAGGTGAGATTTACATCAGCATCGATACTGCAATGATGCAGGCAACTGACTATCAGGTATCGCTCAAGAATGAACTGATGAGACTTTCGGCGCATGGCGCTCTCCATTTAGCCGGTTATGACGACGACACCCCGGAGAAAAGACGCCTCATGAGTGAGTTAGAAACGAAGTATATGGCATAGGTACCATGCCGTGCTATTGCCCAATTGGCCACAGGAATGTTTATCCATTATTGAATACTGTATGCACGAACGAATCATCGAAATAATCGCATTAATCCTGGCGCAGCTCCGGCGTGATAATTCGTTGCAATCTATAAATTTAGACGAAATCAGCAAACGCGGATACACTCCTGCCGAGATTTCAACGGCCTATAGCTGGCTTTTAGACCGATTCGCCCATGGAGTGACGGCATTATCCGAGATAGTCAATACGGAGAAGCAATCGTTCCGGATATTGCATCAAGCAGAGCGCGATGCATTTTCAACCGAAGCATGGGGTGAGCTTGTCGAATACCATGCCCTCGGCTTTTTGACAAATGAATTAATTGAGGAAATTATCACCAGAATTATGATTTCCGGTATTCAGAAAATATCCGGTAGTACGCTCAAGCAGCTTATCGCAATGATGCTGCTCAATTCTACCAACCACGCTATACGTTCACCCGGCGCACAGGTCATGCTCACGGGCAATGAAACGATTAACTAATCCCGGTCTCGTAGTTCAGCTGGACAGAACACCAGTTTCCTAAACTGGGTGTCGGAGGTTCAAGTCCTCTCGAGACCGCAAAGCATCACGCAACTATTTACAAAATCAAGTAGTTGCGTTTTTTGTTTGTGGCTATTTTTGAAGTTTTTTTTGACAAATCGTCCCCCATTCCTGATATCTTGTGCATACGTATTCTCAATTATGGAGCAATTACATGTTCAATTCTACTGCATTCCGTAGCGTTTTTTTGGTACTCTGTCTTATCGTGCTTCCCTTTTTTGCAGCATCTGCTCAAGGAAATTGCGATGCGGCTACCGTCGATGAATTTTTCGCGTGTTATGGTGGGAAAAGTGCGTTTAGCGAACATGCCATCCGCGCAGTGACAACTTTTATTGAAGCAGAAGATGCGATTAAAGTTGGGAATTACACAAAGGCAAAGACATTACTCGATGATTTGTATAAAAAATATCCCATCGGTGATAATATCTGGTGGAATGCCTGGAATGCCCCCAATGGCGCAAATATCGGCTCTCCAAACGGTTATTACGGTATGCGGATGATGGAGGATATTATTGACTACGGACTCCACCCTAATCCCACCGCAAAGGCAAAGAAGGTGAACATGAATGTCGTTATCGTCGGATGCTCGCAAGGGATACAGCCAAGAACAAAGGCCGAACTCCAAAGCGGTACCGGAGTCCTCGTCACTCACTCAATCGACCCACTGATTAAAGACAATAATTACCGAAGAGTATGGCAATCACTCGATCTCTTTCGTCGATATATCACGGCAATTACCAATGGTATGCTGGAAGTAGAAGTCGGTGTCATCGAACTCGATACGCTGTGTCTGCCGGTGAAGGTAAATACCACCAAACCGTATTTCGCTTACGAAACTATTCAGCCGGTCTGGGGCGCACTCTCACAGGCCGCCAAAGACACGACGGATTGGTTCTTGATTACCTACCCGTCGCATGTCCCGGAAGGTCCTGACTTTGACGATGAATCCTTCATCACAGGCGGAATGGGCTCGGATGCAAAAGGTGGTCCTGTCTTTATCGCCGACGATAAATGGGTCGTTCGCAAGCCCGCCCACCTCGGCAAAGGCATGTACACCGACATCGAACGCAGAATGTATCTCCCTCAATGGCTTCAGCATGAGTTTTTCCATCACCTTTACCGCATTTATCCGGAATTGAAATTAGAAGTAAAGGGGCATGATTGGTTCGACCGGAAATTCTGGCCGAGTGATTTTGTCGGGCAATTCGAAACCGATTATTATTCGGAGACATTGCATAAAAAAATCCAACCGGATTGTTCGCCGCTTGCACGAAAATTAATCACGAGAGTTTCCTCGGGACCGAACCCTGCCTTTACTCAACTTGCAATTGACGAACTCCTTGGTGAATATTCACTTGATGTGATTCAGAATGATTGGCATGTGGGGAATATTATCTCGGATAACGGTAAGTATTTCTGGAAAAATAAAGCGAATGTTCAATGGTCGGTCACGCCCAACTTCGCCAACGGCAAGCTTTCGACCGGCGCTGACTCTCCATATCCGGGACAGGATTTCTTCCTCCAACTCTACCAAACCGTGGAAGGTGATGCGTATCCGGGAGTGACGTCGCTCAAATTTGGAGGAGAATTCTACAAAAAACGCTTTGGGTTGATGCGCGGCACACTACCAATTGAAATAGCCCTGGGCAATTACACACGAGTACCGGTTAAAAATACTCAGCATACGGGCAGCTTGATTAAAACATTAGGACAGATTCAATGGAAAAGTGATGCTGGTGACGCTTGGCTACTGACGCCAAGCATTGAGAAAGAATCACTCATCATGGCAAATTCCACTCCTACACCGAATGCACCTTTTCAATTGATACTCGTTGATGCTGCATGCGGTTCGTACAATCTTGGATTCAAATACAGCAATTATTACTACTGGAAACCGAAACGTTCGCCTGCAGATGAATCACCTCTGGTAAGTAATTCTATCAAAGACTTAGAATTATCGAAAGATTTTGGAAGCTATACAATCAAATTATCGGATGTCTTTAAAGACCCAAAGGGTGACTCGCTCCTCTTTTATGTGACCAGCGAAGATGCATCTTTCCTGAAGGCGAAGATTGAGAGTCAACAGCTTGTTCTTGCAGGAGGTTCGGTTGGTACTACAACGGTTCATGTCATGGCAATAGACTTCAACGGCGGACTCGCTGTCGATGAGTTCAATGTCGTTGTCAAATCGTCATCCTCAGCCGAGGATGAATCGACTTCCGAACACCTGCTTACGGTCTCTCCCCTGCTCACGAGTGATGTTGTCGTTGTCCGTGGCGCTACTGCCGAATATACGGTCGAAATCATTTCTCTACTCGGCGCATATCGTTCTACAGTGCTTCTTTCCGGTTCTACGAATACTATTGATGTTCGCTCGCTTGCCTCGGGTGTGTATATTCTCAAATTCTCCAACAGTACAACCGGGCATCAACAATTGTGTAAATTGATTAAATATTAAGGTGTTGTAATACCCGTAGAGACGCGATGCATCGCGTCTCTACGAAACCATTCCCCAATCTATTTTCCATTTTTCCAATACATCTATGCGACGATCAAAAGTAATTTTCCCGAATATCAGTTCCCGTTCATGGGAACATCCCGCCGATCGTGCAGCTCTTGCTGCATTACAGTCTGTTCCGGGTTTGGATTTGGTGGTTAGAAAAGTTATAGGCGCCACGACCGAGCGCTCGCTTCGTTTAGTGGCGCTTTCTTCATCGGTCAGGGTGTCCGAACGTCAATTCGCCAAAGTGCATACCTTACTGCGTGAAGCGTGTCAAATTTTGGATATCAAGAATCCTCCGGAAATGTATATCTCCGCGAGTCCGTTTGTCAATGCGCGTATAATTGGCGTTGAGCGCCCTTTTATCATCCTGAATTCTTCGCTGCTTGATACGTTGAGCGATGAAGAGTTACTGGCGGTGATTGCACATGAACTCGGACATTATATGTCGGGACACATGCTCTATTCGACGCTCCTCGTGCTGCTTACTAATTTCTCGATGCCGATTGTATCGAGCTTACCGCTTGGGAATGTAGCAATTGCGGCAATTACGATGGCTCTGATGGAATGGTACCGCAAGAGTGAACTCTCCTGTGACCGGGCAGGTTTGCTTGTGGTGCAGGACCCTGATGTATGCTATACATTAGAAATGAAATTAGCCGGAGGAGCGCAGGTTGCGGAGATGAATATCAATGAATTTTTCGCGCAGGCATACGAGTACGAATCGGGCGGCACGATGATCGATAGTATGCACAAGATTCTCAATCTGCTTGGCAAGTCACATCCATTCCCTGTCTTACGTTTGGTGGAACTCAAAAAATGGGTCGATTCGGGCGATTATACCCGCATACTCAACGGAGGGTTTGCACACAATACTGACGACACCAATCCTCGCGCCTATCACGCCCCAAAATACGCAACCACAGAAGATACCAATCAGGAAAGTGTAGCAGACAGTATCAAAACAGCCGCCAAAAAGTACAAAGAAGAATTTGCTAGTTCGACCGATCCCCTTGTGTCCAAAGTAAATGATTTAGCAGATTCTGCCACCGATGCAGCGATGAAATTTGCTGATTATTTGAAGAATAATTTGGGGAAATAGTGTGGCGCCTGCCCGTAGAGACGCGATGCATCGCGTCTCTACGTTGACCTGTTAATACCTACCGATTTTGGAAATTTCTTGATTCACTACTGTGTCAAGATTTCAATACAGTATTTATTAGTAATTGCCAGTTGTTTTGTCTTATAATTAAATACAATTTTAGGATAGGTATCCATGTGGTAATCTATTGCTGATTTCTGTAATCCACTCGACAGACTTTCATCGCTATCAACCACATCGCCGGTCTCAAGATCAATTATTTTAGGAAACTTATATGTATCCCAGGCAAATTTATCATTAATTGCAAATAGGTTCCCAAATTCAGCATTGACTTTCACCGGCTTTGTAAATTGCTCTGCTTCACAATCCCATATTGCAATATGCCTTTGTGGGAGATTTTCGATAAGATTATCATCTAATCCTTCTTCGCCAGAAGCTCCTAGTACTATTTTGGTGTCGTCGATAAAACTTGCCGTACAGACTTCTGTTCCTACTGCCGGGTATACTTCAGAATTATCAAGGAGTGTAGGCATTGAGATACATTTCTGAATATCAAACAATCGAACCCCGTCATATGGATGCCAATGCCACCCTTTACTCATCAGATACTTACCGCTTGGGCTTACTTCAAGTCTGGTATGAAAAAAATCGGTTGGCTTTCGTTCTTGAATGTCAGTAATCACCTCCCCCGTTTCCACATCTTCAAATTCTAGTCTGTCATAGCTGATTGGGCAATGAATTAAAAATATTCGCTGTTCAACTGTAATAAATGTAGCCGGATATTCATACGCATCTGCATGATAATACGAACGGTTAATTTCTCTCATTTGCTTTCCATTCTTCAACAATACTCCTTTCGTTCCAAGTTTTTTATACAAAAAAGCGTATTGTCCATCCGAAGAAGTGATTGCACTGTCAAAATAGGTAAAAGAATATTTCAACAATTCTTCTGCTCTACCATCCATAGTATATTGGGTACCTGCTGAAGCAAAGTCTATGATAGAATCATCAAGCCAGCAGATTGTCTTTAAGAAATTGGCTTGTATTGTTTGTCGTTGCATGTTGGTTTTGGAGTGATATTGTTGATTATCTATCTGATTTGCTGTAGTATGAAACCTGATTTATACCTAATTTAGTCATTTACAATATTTCTCTACCAACTCTGCAGCTTTTGCAAACCCCAATTCAATCGCTTTTTTCCAATCCTTACATGCGCCTTCAATATCTTTGAGATACGCTTTCGTACTTCCTCGGTTTGAGTAATTCATTGCGTCTGTTGGATCTATCTCTAAGGATTTATTGACATCCTCTAACGCACCCTGATAATCCTGCAAGTCAGTCCGGAGTTCAGATCTGCTATTATAGGCATACTTATTCTTCGGATCGAGCGCAATCGCTTTTGTGAAATCTTCTAACGCTGCTTGATTATTTTTAAGTTCTGCCTCAGCAATTCCTCTATCAAGGTATGCATACGCAAACGTAGGGTCGATTTCAATTGATTTCGTGAAATCTGCAATTGCATTTTTGTAATCATGTACTCTGGAATATGATGTACCTCTGTTATAATACGTGAGAACATCCTTGCTTCCAAGTTCTATCGCTTTTGTATAGTCGGGTAGAGAACCTGAAAAATCACTCATTTCTGATTTTAGTACAGCTCTTCTCACAAAAAAATCAGCAGATTTGCCATAATATTCTATAGCTTTATCATAGTCTTCTAAGGCACCTGCCAAGTCTTTGAGATAGACTTTACAAAGTCCTCTGTTTGAATAGGCATACGCATGTTTTCGACTTAGTTGAATGGTTTTCGTAAAATCTTGAATTGCAGCATTGTAGTCCTCTAACTTCAATCTAATCAATCCTCTTTCATAAAAAGGTTTATCAAATGTCGAGTCAAACTCAATCGACTTCGAATAATCATCCAATGCTCCCTGCATATCTCCTTTATCGTACTTCACTTCACCACGCACATAATATGTACCGCCATCTTTAGGATCAAGTCGTAATGCTTTCGTATATTCCTCAATCGCACCATCATAATCTTTTAATTTGAATTTTTCTTTCCCTGCATAAATATGGTCTTCTGCCGTTTGGCTTTGCAGTACACCTAAAGAAACAAACAAGAGTGCTATTATAACAAGAATATTTTTCATAGAGATACGCATGAAAATTGAACAAGAAACTTTGAGTACAATTACCGCACAACTCCCTACAACCTCGACCGAAACACCTGACCATTATTCACCGCGAACTTCGGCTTGCCGGTGAGCTCGACGCCGTGGAAGGGTGAATTATGCGACTTCGAACAGCTATGAATCATGTCCACCATCCACGATTCTGTGGGATCGAAAATTGATAGATTCGCTTTCTCGCCTGCTGCAATCGTTACTTGAGGTAAATGAAGCACTTTGCGGGGATTAATACTCATTTTCTCGATTAATTGACTGAGTGTAAGCTTGCCTTTGTGAACAAGATACGTCAGTCCCAAACCAAGGGCAGTTTCTAAGCCCGTGATTCCATTAGCTGCCTGTGCGAATTCACATTCTTTTTCATGAATTGCATGCGGGGCATGATCAGTGGCTATGCAATCGATGGTGCCATCTTGCAGACCTTCGATGATTGCTTCGACATGTTCGTTCGAACGCAAAGGCGGATTCATTTTTGCATTCGTATTATACCCACGCACTGCCTCGTCCGTAAGAACAAAATGATGCGGCGTTACCTCACAGCTCACGCGGATTCCACGCGCTTTTGCTTCGCGCACTAATCGCACTGCCCCTTTGGTACTGATATGCGCCGCATGATACCGGCGATTGCCACAGTATTCAGCAAGAAGAATGTCACGGGCAATAATCACATCTTCTGCGACAGTAGGATATCCCTTTAAGCCCAGTTCGGCTGATACTGTTCCTTCGTTCATCGCGAAATTCCGGGTCATTGTGTGCTCTTCACAGTGCTGCGTCAGGAGCGCGTCGTGTTCTGCTGTGTAGTCGAACGCTCGGCGCATCATCTCCGCGCTTTCCAAACACGAGCCGTCATCGGAGAACATCACAGCGCCAGCTTCTATAAGCGACAGAAGTGGCGCTAACTCCTTGCCTTCCCTACTCTTGGTAATCGTCGCACATGGATAAACATCAACAAGATTGCCGCTCGCGCGACTATTGATATACTCAAGCACCGGCACTGAATCGACAGCCGGTGAGGTGTTTGGCATACAAACCACTCCTGTAAACCCTCCATTCGCTGCCGCAAGTGTTCCGGTGGCAATGGTTTCTTTGTATTCCTGTCCCGGCTCACGCAGGTGCACATGCATATCAAACATCCCCGGACATGCCACGAGATTCGTTCCATCAATAATTTCCGTTGACTCCGGCAAAAGTGGTTCTTCTGTGCCGAGATAGTCGATTATACCATTATTCAGCAACAGGTTATAATGATTGTCCACATTCTGAAGCGGACTGATAATGCGTATATTTTTGAAGTACATTGTCATAGATATTCTTGATAAATGGTTGGACGGCAAGGGTGACCGCAAGCGATGGCTTGGAATTTCAGGAACGGTACCCCTTTATTTCTTAAAACATTGACTTTTGATTCTCCCCCAGAATCGAGCGCAAGAACAGCGGACGATGAATCGGGCAAGGACCATACTTTTTGATCGCTTCGCAGTGCTGTTTGGTGCCATAGCCCTTGTGCCGGGCGAATCCGTAGTCGGGATAGAGCGCATCGGCTACTTCCGTCATCCATCGGTCACGGAATACTTTAGCGACGATGGAAGCGGCCGCAATCGAGAGCACCTTGCCATCGCCTTTGATGACTGTGGTAAAGTTCTGCTTCGGATGTTCGTAATAATTTCCGTCGATGAAGATATGATTCGGTACTTCCCGCAACGATTGCACTGCTTGCTGCATGGCTTTGAGAGTAGCCCTGCGGATATTCAGGCGGTCAATTTCCGCGTGATCGACAAAGGATATTCCAATACTGAGGGCAGTTGTCTGAATTTCTTCAAGCAATTGTAATCGCTGGAGTTCGGATAGCTTTTTGGAGTCATTGACTCCGGTGAGTGTATGCGTGCCAATAGGCAGAATGACAGCTGCAGCGACGACCGGACCGGCAAGCGGACCCCGCCCTGCCTCGTCCACACCGGCGACGAAGTACTGTTTATCCCAATAAGGAGTCTCAAAATCTGTGGTTGGCACCGAAGGGAGTAATTTTTTCACTCAATAAGCTGTAGAAATTCGTTGCGAAGATTGTAACATGTGCCGAGCTTGCCCCGCATGACAGAGGTAATCATTTCTGCTTTTTCATCCGATTCCTGAACGCCGCGAGCTATCATGCAGTAATGCTTGGACGTAATGACCACTCCAAGTGCTTTGGGCTGTAATAATTCTTCGAGGAAATCGGCGATTTGTTCGCCGAGCTCTTCCTGGATTTGTCCGCGCCGTGAGAACCATTCGACGATCCGCGTGAACTTCGAGAGACCGAGGACATGCTTATTCGGCATGTAGCCGATTGAACATGTACCGGAAATAGTCTGCCAGTGATGCGAACACATCGACATTACGGTAATCCCTTTGCTGATAACGAGTTCATCGACTTTTTTACGATTTGGAAATACCGTACATGCCGGCGGTGGCTCGAAACGTCCTGCGAGGAGTTCATTGACCCACATTTTTGCGATGCGGTGAGGAGAATTGGTACTATTCGGATCGTTGCGGTTAATGCGAAGAATTTCAAAGATTTCGGCGAGTTTTTGTTCGACTCGTTCCACCATTTCCGTGCGTTCCTCACCGGAAATAGGCATATTGCCATTGGCATCGAAGAGAACATGACCACTTGGGCTCACGACCGGAAAGCTTGGGATTTCGATATCGGGTGTCATATAATTCGAAGGATCGAAATCTTCCCCTGAAAATGTATTTTCACTCGTTTTTATTTGGGAATTGAGCATATGTTTCATACGGGTATTTCCTTTCGTTGTGTGTTTTGCGAGAGGTCATATTTGGGAATCCTGACCGGCTCACCAAAATACTCTACAAAATTACTGTCCGACTCAAAAAGCTTGATCGAATGCAGCTCGCCGGACGGAATCTTGCTTTCTAAAATACTCCAGAATACTATCGCGATATTCTCTGCTGTCGGGATGATTCCATGGAGGAAATCGACATCATAATTAAGATGCTTATGATCGACTTTATCGATAATCTCGGCGTCGAGAATATCACGAAGCAACTTTAAATCAATCACATAGCCGGTTTCGGGGTCAGGAATTCCGCGCACCGTCACTTCGAGCACATAGTTATGACCATGGCCGTTGGGATTGTTGCATTTATCAAATATTGCATCGTTTTTTTCGGCGGGAAAGCTCGGATTATAGAGGCGGTGGGCTGCAGAAAAATGAGATTTTCGGGTAACATAGACCATACTTTTTTCTCCATCACGAATAAAATTTAACGCCGTTTACCGGCAAAACTAAGAAATAAATCGGTATTTTTGAGGAAAGACAACCAAACAAATTACGGACAACTCTATGAATTTCCATCTGATTCATCTCTCTCTCCTTCATCATTTGCGGCGACAAGCACGTTTTGCGACACTTTTTGGTGTACTCGGTGCAGCAATACTTTTGGGATGTTCGACCTCCAAGCCGCCGGAAAAATCATCCATTCCACCCGAAACACGCCCTGCATCTACGACGACTTCACTTTCAGAATTACCAAGGGCGCAGACGACCACTGCACTTGAGGATGCGATGTCCAAAAGAGCTACATTTATCCAAAATATGGCCTTTGGCGCTGATATGACGGTGACGTTCGGCGGTATGACACAATCAGGCTTTTGTAATGCCTCCGTCTGCGGACTCGACTCCATGGGGATGAAAATCACCGGACCCTTCGGAATCTTCCTCGGGAGAATGTACGCGACTCCTCAGAAATTTATGTTTTACAATGCGTTCGAGAATAAAGTTCTTCTTGGTATTCCCAGCGCTGAAAACATCGGCAAATCAATGAATATTCCGCTGGGTGCTACTGATTTTGCACACTTAATCCGGGGCGAGGCCACCGGTAATGCTTCCCAATTCAATGATCCCTTCACCGAAAGTCCCGAGAAGCAAAGCAATCCCGATCATATTCTGTATTCCAGACGCTCGGCTACTTTGGGCGCGGAGTATGTGCTGTTTTCATTGAAAGAACAAGCCATGGTGCAGTTTCAGAAAAAATCACCGGATGGAAAATTACTTCTCAATGTAAAGTACAGTAACTTCAAGAATATCAATGGTGTTAATTTCGCACATCAAGTATTGATACAGTCTCCGGAAAACAGTGCAACGGCCGAGATGACACTCTCCGATATCAAAATCAATCAGCCGGTGCCGCAGCTGCAATTCAATGCTCCCTCAGGTGTACCTGTCATTAAACTCGACTAAAGTCTGATGCTACGTTTTGTTCATGTTCTCCTCAGTGGTATTCTCCTTTTCGCTGTCAGCGCAGTCGGAATGTCTGCCCGCGCGCCGCTGCCGACACTGCAGGCACCGAAAACAGTTCCACAACAAACCCCTGCAAAGAAGAAATTCGCCCCTCGCAAAACAGACCTTCGAAAAAAAATCGACTCTCTGACCCGCGTCGATTCGCTCAAAAAAAGTATGGCCCGCCACGCTGCTGATTCTCTCCTACGAATCGACTCCCTTCGCCGGACTGATTCGCTGCTGAGCTTGCAGGCGCGAGCACTTGCCGATACCGCGTTTCGAGTGCGCACTTCAGATTCATCGGGAATAGCCGACTCGCTGCCCCGGGGAAAAACGTCCGATCTCGATACGGTAGTCACGTATTATGCTCGGGATACGGTAATGTTCTCTTTATCCAAGAAATCCATGCGCTTACGCGGGCAGGCGAAGGCAGTTTTTAAAGAACAAAAGCTCGAAGCCGAGGTCATAGAATTCGACTTCAATGCCTCGACCATGCAGGCAAATGCAGCGGCTGATACGTCCGGAAAATTTAGCGGGTATCCAAAATTCACAGATCGCGGCGAGGAGTTCGTCGGGGAAAAATTGCTGTTCAATTTCCAGACAAAACGCGGTACTATCACCCTCGGTGAGACAAAAGTCCAGGACGGGTATTATTTCGGGTCGAAAGTAAAAAGAGTCAATGACAATACCTTATTTATTCAAAACGGGTGCTATACGACCTGTGCGCAACCTCATCCGCACTTTTATTTCGGTTCGCCCGAGATGAAAGTGATCACCAACGACCGGATATTCATCGACCCTTTAATTGTCTATGTCGAAGATATGCCGGTATTTGCGTTACCGTTTGGTATTTATTTTGAGAATAAATCGGGTCGCCGGTCGGGCATTGTCATTCCATCATTTTTCTTTTCCAATATTGATGGCGTGACCTTCCAAAACCTGGGATATTATTTTGCATTGTCTGATTATTACGACACAGAATTTTCAGCAAATATTTACTCAAAAACAGGTTTTTTGCTTAAAAATTATACGCGGTATGTGTATCAAAAGAACCTCAGCGGAGATTTCAGTCTTTCCTTCGGGCATCGTCGCTTTTCTACTGATGACGAATATCTTAATAATTGGAAATTCGACTTCTCACACAAGCAAACGCTCACACCTCAGTCGAATATTGTTGCTAATTTGAGCTTCTCCTCTCAGGATTTCAACCGAACCTTTCTCAATGATCTTGCATCTCGTCTGAAGCAGGAAATTTCGTCGTATGCTATGTTTTCTCAATCATTTGATAATGGTACATCTATTTCAACTGCCTTTTCGAGAAGCCAGAATATCATTGACGGTACATTTTCGACACGAGGTACATTTTCTTTCAATGTGCCGCAATTATTCCCCTTTAAAAAACTTGTCGCATCCGATAATTGGATCGGTGATATTGCGTTTAATTATTCCACCGGTGCTCAGTATAATTATGCCAAAAACATAGACCGCAAGCTCGTCGATACGGCGAAGAATCTCTACGATACGACGTTCGCCTACCGGGACTCCTACTCTATTAATCAAAATCCCTCGATTTCTATTTCACCGAAACTTGGTTATTTTTCAATTACTCCCGGTATTTCGTACCGTGAAAACTGGTATTTCCGGCGGAAGACAAAGACTGTTAATCCGGTTGATTCTTCACTTATTGAGACGTATGAGTATTCTGTACTCCCGTATCGTGATTATCGATTTGATGCTTCTCTATCGATAAGCACGCGTCTTTATGGAGTTTTCTCGCCGAATATTCTGGGCATCAAAGCAATGCGCCACGTGTTTGCTCCCACGCTGTCCTACACCTACACGCCGAGCTATTCATCATCGACGACGAGTAATATTGGTACGTACAAGAACTTATCAACCGGCGATCTGGTAGAGTATTCGAGGTTTGATCAGGACGGCGGCGAAGCTTCCCGTCCCCGCGATGAACAGGTTCTCAGCTTCTCGGTCGGCAATACATTTCAGGCAAAAATTGCACAACATGATACCTTGCCGGATCTCAATTTAGATTTATTTTCCTTCGATGTAAGCAGCAGGTATGACATAAATGCTGATTCGTTGAAACTCAAAGATATCCTGACGAACTTCCGCACTCCGGCTCTTACATTTCTCAATATCAATGGCAGTGCACGTTTTACAGTCTATGATGAAGCATTGTCGATTAATCCGAATGGAACGGTTGGGTCGCCGGTGCGTATCAAGCAAACCCTGTTTTCGGCCGGAAAAGGGCTTCTCGGTCTCACGTTCTTCTCGCTTAACTTTTCGACTTCCTTTTCTTCCCAAGGAATTTCGCTGCCTACTACCGGCGCATCGGACTCTTCCAAAGCCAAGGATTCGCTGAGCGGTACCGTCGGCGAGCGCTTTTTACGGCGAATAAACTATACCGAAAAACAAGTCGATATCTTTGGCGATCAGACGGATGGATACAGTTCTTTTTCGATACCGTGGAGTGTGCGTCTGAACCTTACGTTCACCTACAACGAACCCTTCAAACATCAGATTAGCAGACGATTGGACTTCATGGCAACAATTGATTTCAGCTTGACGCAAACCTGGAAAATGGGTACGACGCTGAATTATGACTTTGTCAGTTCTACGTTTATCTCGCCAACGCTCAATGTAACGAAAGACTTGGATTGTTTTGACTTACGATTCACCTGGACACCGACCGGATATAGTCAGGGATTCTACCTGCGTTTTGGCATCAAGGCACCGCAATTGCAGGATCTGAAAATCGAAAAACGTGACTTGCCGGGATTCAGATAAGAACATCAAGAACCGCAACAAAAAACGCCCGAAAGAATCTTTCGGGCGTTTTTTGTAGAATGGACGTTGCGTTGGACTTACTTATCGTTTGTTTTCACGATCTTACGATACATCGTATGACCATTTGATTGTATTTTGAGGTAATACACGCCATCCGGCAGTGAATTCATATTCAATTTTATACGTTCAGTTTGCTTGGCAGCGTGCTCAAGTTGCATTTTGCCGTGGATATCATAGACATTCACGATCATTTCCTGCGATAGCGGCACGGTAATTTCCAGTTCGCCGGATGTAGGATTCGGATATACAGAGAGCATCGTATTGTCAGCCGGATTCTCTTCGACGCCTACTGCCTGTACATTGTAGCAGAGCGAGGTGTCGGTGCATCCGTTTTGCTGAATCTCGACTGCATATAATCCATCTGACTGCGGTTGATAAGTACGGGCAGTAGCTCCCGGTATCGGCTGATGATTGGCTGCGCAATTGAGCCATTGATAGCGAGCACTGTCGGCGCCTGCACGGAGTCCTCCCGGTATTCTGGTAATGGAAGTATCAATAATAACAAGGGATATCACCATCGGCTTTGCCGCAGGCAGACCTACTCCTTTGTTGTAAGCCGTGAGCTTCAGCGTGTAGAGTCCTGCATTGGTAAGGCGAATGGAGTCGCTAAGCTTGGTCGAAGTAAAGTTGTAGGAGCTGTTTGAGAGCACCCATCGCAGCGAATCGGCAGGATCACCCGTGTAGGTAAAACGAATGTACGACGGACCGCACAACGCCGATTGATTGACATCAAAGGTCACTTTCGGTGGTGCGTGTTTGAAGACAATCGTGTAGTCTTCCACTTCCCCTGTTCTCGTGCCGCATGGCTCGGGAGTTTCGCTGTTGTACTGGCTGCGCACGCGTAGTCGTGTCGTGTCTTTTGCGACATCTCGCGGCACGCGGAAAGTACCGAATGACTGATGGAGAGAGTCAATTTGGGACATCACGATTTGTTCGTTTTTCTCAAAAATTGCATTGTGATTATAGTCAATCCATCCTGATGTCGTATCCGGCGCAAAATGGTAATTCATGCCGATTTGCAATGTATAGACTGAGTCAGTGACAAGCTCTATCGTTGTTTTGGTAAAATCGGCGTATTTTTCTTGTTTGGATGTCGTACTTACCCCTGCCAACCGAATGGAATTAATGTAGTCTGATCCGGTACCGTCAGCACCTAATGCATCGCAATATTTGAATGGATTGACGGTGTACATATACTTGTAGGTCTCGGTAGTATCTTTTTTGGACCCAACGGCATACACTTTAAAATAGATTTTCGTTCCAGCGGGAACATCAGGCAGCGGTCCGGTCGCCCGATATGTACTGTCACTCATCAATGTCATTGGAATAATTGATGTTACCTCAGGAGTATCTTTCGACCACTTGACAAAAACACTCGAGATTTTATCGTTGTACTTCACGGCAGCCGAGACGACGACCGGCACACTTTCCACCGGAAGATTTTCGGTGGGCAGCACACTTGTCGTGACCATCGGGATAGTTGGATACCCGATCCTGTTAATCAGTGTTTGTGACCAGAGTCCCCTGCCCCAGGTTGCTGCCCGAAGTGAATTGGTACCGTATTGCACTTCAAGATCAAGAACCGACATATTCGGCAGATCGGTCGAAAAGAGCGTCCATTCGGTAGCATTCATTGGTTTTGTAAAAACACCAATTTCCGCTCCAAGATAGATATTTTTTTGAGGAGTATGGTCAATTACCACCGAGTATATCGGCATATCCTGAAGATTATAGGTAATATTCTTCCATGTAAGTCCGAAATCCTGCGAGATGAATACCTTAGAGCTGTCTTTTTCGTAGCGGTTGTAGGTCACGATAATCGTATTATCATCGTTTGGATCTATACCAATATCAGTAATGCCGTAATTTGGCAGACCTTTAACAGCGGTAAATGTCTTACCGCCGTCGGTGGACTTACTGAGTTTTGCACCGGACGAAACAAGAATAATATTGGAATTGTTTTCAGCAATGACTGCTTTTTCGGCAGTACCGACCGTTGTAGGGCCAATATTTACCCAATTACTTCCAAAATTATCACTTACATAAATAGAATCCGAGAAGGAATAGACACGCATGTGATTATTGGGGTCAAACAGCAAAGGCGCCACCCATGCTGCATTCTTCTGACCGGGTGGAGTCACGCCTTGATTCGTGACCGAGCCGTCTTTTGTACGCAGACGGCCGCCATTTTGCCAGGAACCAATCATCCATTTATAGTTCAACGGATGGATAATTCCTTCCATGCCATCGGCGCCGTAAATTTCGAGCCAGCCGTTCTCAGTGGAAAGACTTTGGCCGTTATCCTGTGAACCGCAAATATTTCTAAAGCTATTAGATTGACTAACGCCGACGGCATAATTCTCACGGATACCGGTGCCTTCGCTCAGGCGGGTCCACGTATTACCGCCATCGGTACTCTTGCTTAAATATCCGTCGGTAGCCAGATAAAATACACCACGGATACATTCGGCTTCCCGTAGGTCGGCATGGACATAATTCGGTCCGGTAAAAGGATGGTCTTTGCTGAGTGCCCACCATGTTTTTTGCTGAAACGTTTTTCCTCCATCGGCACTGACGACCACATCGATTCCACCGGTGAGCATGTTGTTGGGATTCATATCATTGACAGCAAATGCACCGTTTCCGGTCTTGGGATTGGAGAGAAATGTAAAACTGTTCCCGTTATCGGTTGACTTCCATACACCATTCCCGGAGGCAAAGAACAGGCAGTCCTGACAGCCGAACGTGCTCACACCAAGAGTGACGCTGGTATTATCATTATTGCCGACAATCGTATTGGTGGCGGTGAATGTCTGCCCCTGATTGACAGAACGGAGGATAACATTTTTATTCGCCCCCCAATAATAATAGTCATAAATATAGACAAGACTTGTATTGGAGGGATGGAATTCAATCTCCGAAATACTCCCATTGGTAACTTTCGTCCATGTATCCAGATTATCGGTAGAGCGGTAGAGGCCATCGCTTGCCGTTACGAATACCATTCCGGGTGCATGAGGGCTATACACCACTTTATTCACACTGAAATTACTTCCAAGACCACCTTTTTTGAGGTTCGTCGGGTTGAACTTCGTCACATTCCATGTGCCTCCACCGTCTAACGAACGGTAGATACCCTGCGTGACACCATTATTTGAATTACGGACATTGATTAACACCTGATTAGGGTTCGTCGGTGAGACAGCAATCGAATTGACACCGCTTGACGGCAGAAAATCAGTCGTACATTCCCAATGACGTCCTCCGTCGAGCGTGCGCCAGAATCCACCGCTGCGGGAACCGAGGAAAATTTTCATGGTATCATTCGGATAGACATAGAAGCACTCAACCCGTCCGAGACCGGGAGCATAATGACCGGATATTTTGTCGATGGTATAGGGTCCCCAATCCTTCCAGCCATTCTCCGAAGCAGACATTTTACGGTTGGAATAATTCATCTGCCGAATAAATGCTTGGTACGCTTCCTGTGCAAAGTAGGGTGAACTCTGATTCCGCACACCGGAGGGATAAAAATGGCTTTCGTTGGCATGTTTCCAACGTTGGAATGGTGCCCAGCCACTCCCTTTGCCTTTATCACGATGCTCAAAATAGGCCTCGGCCTCTTTAACGACATCATAGAAATTGACGTTGGGGTCATTCATCATCTGCTTGTAGGTCTGCGCAGGAGTGGCAGAGCGGACGATGATAAATATGCTGGCAAACACAAAGAGGAACCGTAAGTATTTCATACGCATGGAGTAATAAGTTATATAAAAATTGTGTTCATAAGTTGAGAATGTCTCCGATTGCTTCATAAGATGCAGCATGCATCAGCGTTGCGGCAGCTCGACGACGAAGGTCGCGCCCTGACCATAGGTACTCTCGCACCAAATCCTGCCTTTCATGGACTCGACTAATTTTTTGGCAATAAACAGACCTAGTCCGGTGGAATCTTCGGCTGCAGTCGGACGAGCCGAAAGACGTGCAAACTTACCGAAAAGCTTCGATTTATCCTCTTCGGTGAGACCTTGCCCATTGTCAATGACTTCCAGCCGGGCAGTCGACAGCGTAGCAAGGACGGATAGCCGGATCTTCACTTTGCTGCCCGGGTGACAAAATTTGATGGCATTGGATATTAAATTTTCTACAATTTCTATGGTTGAATTGTAATTAGCATAGACATAGACCGGACTATTTTCGGCAAGCGTTTCTACTGTACATTCGAGGGTAATGGATTTGACTTGTGCAGCTTTTTTGTAGTCCTCAATCACATTTTTTACAGCGGCGGCGAAGTCGAAATGCTGCAAAGAGAGATTAAATGTGCCGGACTCTATGGTATAAATATCAAGAAAATTAGATATGATTTTACGCATCCGTTCTGCCGTTTTTTCGATGGAATTCATCTGCTGAATCACCTCTTCGCTCGACATTTTTGTATAATAGTTTTTCACGGTGGACGCTGTGAGCATAATGCTGGACAGTGGATTCTTCAGGTCATGAGCAGCAATACCGAGAAATTCGTTTTTTTCGGTGTTGAGTTCGGTAAGGCGTTGATTAAGCTCGGCTAACTCATTATTGCGAATTCTGAATATATCGGCTTCTTTTTTTGCCTGCTCTACCTGATATATAACCTGAAGATTTTTCATGTTTCTCCTCGACTCATCGCCGAGTGTCTCTTCTTTGAGCTTGAAAAAATCATCAAAATACTGGTATGCTTTTGTATAATCACCGACTTTCCGATAGAGTTCTGCCAGCTCGTAATTGACTTTAATAATAATCATTTTGTGCTGAATATGCTCGGCAATCGTCAGCGCCTGATGAAAATGATGAAGCGCCGTATCGATGGTCCCCAGACGCATCGAAATACGTCCAATCGCCATCAGTGACTCTGCCTCACCGGACGGATTATGAATATCGAGTCTGATTCCGAGACTACGATTCATACATTCGAGGGCTTTGTTGAGATCTCCTGCCTGCTCGAGAGCCAGGCCAATACAGTGAAGCGCTACGGCTTGCCCGAGCTTATTATCCATTTCGGTTGATAAGTTATAACTCCGCTCGGCATAATCGATGGATTGTGTAGTATTATTAACTGCTAAATAGGCCTCGGAAATACTGATAAGAGTAAAAATCATACCCTGACGGTTGCCAATTTCCTGTTTTATTTCAAGACTTTGCAGAAAATAGTCGAGGGCAGTATCATAATCTCCCAAAATGGAATAGCATCCTCCGATATTGGTCAGGGAGGTGCCGATACCTGATTTATCGCCGATTTTTTCACGAAGGGTCAGACTCTTCATAAAATATTCAAGAGCACGGGAATGATCGCCTAATGCCTGATATACATTACCAATATTCATGAGTGAAGTGGCGATTCCCTGCTGATGGGCAATTTTTTCTCGAATGGAGAGACTTTTTAAAAAACTTTCAAGCGCGTACGGTAATTCACCCGTATTGATGGAGACTGCACCAATGGTATTCAAGGCAAATGCTGCACCGTAATCATATCCTATTTCCTGGCAGAGTTGAAGAGCGATGGTGCTGTATTCTATTGCTGTTTGGTATTCGGCTTGTCGGTAACTGCAGCCGGCGAGTATATTTAAGGCGTGAGCTAGTCCCTCGTTATCACCTACATTTTCAGCGAGAGTACGCGCTTCGTGAGCGAGCGTTTTGGAGAGATGTACATCCGGATTCAGCATGTCCTCTGCTGCATTGGTCAGGATTTTCACCCTTTCTTGATCAGATGCAGCTTTTGCGAGAATATTTTCTATGTATTGAGGGATACTACTCATATCATGCTTACCTACAAAACCACACGAGAACGGTGCACGAAGCCACGCTCACTGTACGGCTGAACATTCCAAGAAATATGCCCATAAAGATGTGCATAATTCTCTAATCACTTACATTTTTCCGAGCGTAAAAATACTAATTTTTTTTGTTTAAAAATAGCCGTCGAGAGTATTCGAAGCGCTTTTGGAATGAAGTTCGTATTTTTGCCGTACTAAATTCAATGTTACCCTCTACAATCAGAAAGAACGCATGGGAATCGCCTGTGGAATCGTGGGTTTGCCAAATGTCGGTAAGTCCACTTTGTTTAATGCCTTAACTTCAAATCAAGCCGAAGCCGCCAATTACCCTTTTTGCACGATTGACCCCAATGTGGGTGTCGTGAATGTACCCGACAAGCGCCTTGATGTGCTCTCGGGTATTTATCAAACCCTCCGCACCGTCCCGACGATTATGGAGTTCGTCGATATCGCCGGACTCGTCAAAGGCGCTGCAAGCGGCGAAGGCCTCGGCAATCAATTCCTCTCTCATATCCGCGAGACCGATGCCGTCGCTCATGTCGTTCGCTGCTTCAATGATGAAAATGTGATCCATGTGGATAATACGATCAATCCGAAGTCGGATATCGAGACCATCGAAACCGAACTCATGCTCAAAGATGTCGAATCAGTCGAAAAACGCATGGAAAACGTGAATAAAAAAGCGCGAGGACAAGACAAGGAAGCCAAAGAAGAAATGGAAATCCTCGCCGAACTCAAAGCTCACCTCAATTCCGGCAAGCAAGCACGCCTCTTTAGACGTGATGATGAGAAAATCGTCGCCATCGTCAAGCAATGCTTCCTTCTCACCGATAAACCGGTGATGTATATAGCTAATACCGACGAAGACGGACTCAAGAACGGCAACAAATACATCGACCAAGTACGCGAAATCGCCAAAGAAGAAGGCGCTCTCTGCGTACCAATCTGTGCAAAAATTGAAGCCGAAATCGCACAACTTGAGCCGGAAGACCGTGAACTGTTTTTACAGGATCTCGGTATGGAAGAGTCCGGTCTCGACCGCGTCATCCGCGAAGCATATACATTACTTGGACTTATTACCTATCTTACCGCAGGCAAGAAAGAAGTGCGCGCGTGGACTGTGAAGAAAAATTCGACCGCGCCGCAAGCAGCTGCCGCAATTCATACTGACTTTGAAAAAGGATTTATCCGCGCAGAAGTGATGAAATATGCCGATGTCTCCCGCTTAGGCAGCGAACAAGCCGTAAAGGACGCCGGTCTTTACCGCGTCGAAGGTAAAGAATACATCGTGCAGGATGGTGATGTACTGTATTTTAGATTTAATGTCTAATACCAACATAGATTTAAATGTATGTCATTCTGAGGGAGTCGTAGCGGCCGAAGAATCGAAACGTGATGATGTCGTAATACTATGACTTTACAGCAAGTTTCGATTCTTCACCCTAAGAAGGGTTCAGAATGACTGCGTTGTTATAATTACGGTACTATTAAATTCATATCTGTCTAATTCATTCATTCTCATAGAATTGGCTATATTACAAAAAAACCCTCTGATTTTCAGTCAAAGGGTTTTTTCGTATCAGTCACTATTGATGCAATACACTACAAATTCAACGAACACTTACGATTCGTACATTCCTTTCCTGCCTCGCATTGCAAGCACACCACATAAATATTATCCATAATTTTCTGACCGACGGTGAGCTGTTTGCCGTTGATTTCAATTTCAGTCAGCAAGTCATACGGATGCTTGCGTAACACCTGTATTTGATTATTGATCCCGAGCCCGAGGAGCTGGGCATATTGAAGAAATTCAACGGAAGTATCTTTGACAGCAACGACTTTGCAATACTGTTTCTCATCCATATCCGATAGCGTGAGCCGGTTAATCGCCGATATCGTTCCGTCCGGCTTCGGTATCGGATCTCCATGCGGGTCGAATTCCGGGTAATCGAGAAATTTATCGAGCTTATCGACCAACTTTTCCGATTGAATATGTTCTAATTGCTCAGCGACTTCATGCACTTCATCCCAGGTGAATTCTAATTTTTCGTATAAAAAGGTCTCCCATAACCGATGCTTACGCAGCACCACAACTGCTCGTTCCCGTCCGGACGCCGTGAGCGTAATCTTGCCGTATTTTTCGTATTCAATCAGCCCCTTGTCCTTTAATCGCTTGAGCATGTCATTCGCTGTCGCCGGCTTGACTTGAAGACGACCGGCAATTTCGTTGGTACCTACCCGCTCATCCGATTCCTTGGTCGTACTCAATGTTAATAAGGCCTTAAGATAATTTTCTTCGGTAAATGATAGCATAGGAGAAAAAAATTAAAAAACATTTGTTAGGTTAGTCTAACTTTTATAGTTTTGCAGTCAGAACAATAAATTACAGGGAAAATTAACTCAAATCACGAGAATAAACAAAACTATTTTTTGATGTTGGATCCGTTACCTGTCTGTATTGCTGTAGAATTCAAAGACATTCCTCAATGAATTCCTTCGATGAGTTTTGATTCCATCGGATCCTGAGGGACTCCCGCTACTACAACAACATTTAACAAGATAATACATGATTACTTTTATACTCTTCAACGTTTTATGAAAACTACCTCAGCTTCCCTTTCGGAGGTGCATCGCACCGTCAAAATCCCGCAAGGCATCCGCGGCTGGAAAAAAATAGCCGCATTTTTTGGTCCCGCCTATCTCATCAGCGTTGGCTACATGGATCCCGGCAACTGGGCGACCGACATCGAGGGCGGCTCGCGATTCGGCTATACGCTCATTTGGGTGCTGCTCATGTCCAACCTCATGGCTGTTCTCCTGCAAACGCTCTCTGCCCGTATGGGTATTGTCAGCGGTAAAGATCTTGCTCAGGCATGCCGGGAGTCGTATCCACGTCCTGTAGCCCTTGCATTATGGGTACTTGCAGAGATTGCCATCGCCGCTTGCGACCTCGCGGAAGTCATCGGTACTGCCATTGGTCTCAATCTCTTGTTTGGAATTCCACTTATTTGGGGCGTGCTCATCACGGGTGCCGACAGCTTACTGCTGCTTAGTCTGCAGAACCTCGGAGTGCGGATGTTTGAAGCATTCATTCTTACGCTCGTTATTACCATTGGAGGGTGTTTTATCTTCGAATTATTCCTCTCCAAGCCCGATATGGGACTAATCGCATCAGGATTCATACCCCACCTGCAACCCGGAGCCCTGCTTGTAGTTACGGGAATTATTGGGGCGACCGTCATGCCACACAATCTCTATTTGCACTCCGCTCTCGTGCAGACACGCGCCTTCGAAACCACGACCGAGGGTAAGAAAACGGCCGCAAAGTTCAATCTCTTCGACTCTGTCATCGCCCTCAATGCTGCATTTTTTGTGAATGCTGCGATCTTAATTCTCGCGGCTTCGGTGTTTTTTAAGAATGGACTCGAAGTCACCAAACTCCAGCAAGCACATGAACTTATCTCTCCTCTCCTCGGCACGACACTTGCAGGAGCAGCTTTTGCTCTCGCGCTCTTGGTTGCAGGTCAGGCATCGACCCTCACAGGCACACTTGCCGGACAAATTATCATGGAAGGATTCCTGAATTTCAAGATTCGTCCATTCCTCCGCCGGTTAATTACCCGAATGCTTGCTATCGTTCCGGCAGTGATTGTCATCCTGTCTTCCGGTGATGAAGGATCGTATAAGTTACTTATCCTTAGTCAGGTTATCCTCAGTCTTCAGTTATCGTTTGCTGTCATTCCCCTCGTTCGTTTCACGAGTAATCGCGAGAAAATGGGTGAATTTGCCAATAAAATGTGGGTGCAGGTCATCTCGTGGCTCACGGCTGCCATCATCCTTTCACTCAATATCTGGCTCGTCATCAGCAGTTTTATTGAGTGGACTCATTCGTCGGATAATCCTACCCTCTTGTATATACTCGGACTTCCAATCGGTGGCGCTGTTCTCTATCTGCTGGGGTATGTCCTCTTCAAGCCACTCAAGTCCGGTGATGATGCCGGTTCGATCGCTACGCAACATTTGACAAAACATTTCGGGTATGAAGTCAATGCTATCGAACTCGATCTGCCGGTCTATAAGAAAATCGGCGTTGCAATTGACTTTTCGGAGTCTGATAAAAAAGTACTGAGTCACGCGGTGAGTCTTGCATCCCATCACGATGCGGAACTCGTTATTTTCCATATTGTTGAGGGAGCATCCGGCATCGTACACGGTGAACAGGCATACAGCGTCGAGGCCCGAGCTGACTCGGAAATTCTCGAACGTATTACCGCCTCACTTACGACAGACACACTCACGGTGAGCGGAGAATTAGGGTTCGGTTCGGTGCCAAAAGAAATCATCCGCCTCTCCAATGACCATCACATCGATGTGCTCGTCATGGGCGCGCACGGTCACCGGGGTTTCCTCGACTTCTTCTATGGTACGACGATTTCTCCGGTGCGTCACTCGCTCAAAATGCCGATCGTCATCGTACGGTAAGTACTGCCTCGACATACAAAAGCCGCAGAGAATGCAACGCGATCTACTCCGTTGCAATTTCTGCGGCTTTCTTTATACAAAAGTTTACAAAAACCAAAATGCAGTTTTTTCTGCACACTTTGCGTCCATTGCGTGTAAAGCATGGCAAACTGCCAATCTGTTTTCAACACAAAGCACACGAAGGTAACCACAAAGTACACAATAAGATAGGTGTATCAATAGTGAACTTTGTGGAGTATCTTTGAGAACTTTGTGTTAAAAAGGTCACAAGCTGTATTCCTGATGTTTTATCAGCGAACATCATAGAAAATCAGCGTGCATGTTCCGATGGCACGCTGATGCCGCTGATTGTTTATGATGGAAGATGATCTTATCTGCGAACATCATAATAAATCATAAAAAATCTGCGTGCCATTCTTCAGCGATTTTAGTTTTTAACACCAAGGCACAAAGCAGCCACAAAGGTCACTACAAGATAAAAAGCCTACCAACATCTGGGCATTGAGCGCAACCGAAATGCAGTCGTGCGGTGATTTATTCCTTGCACTTACGAGCTCCTTTTAGTAATTTGCAGCAAACGTATTTCAATTTCATGCAATGACTTAAAATTACCCAACGATTTCCTCCCACAGCCATACTTCCTGAAAGGATATTTTCATGAGAATATTTCTACTGCTTGCCTGTGTGTTTTGCATTTGCTCAATCCCCGCCTCCGCCCAGCTTGAAGCTAATAATTGGTATTGGGGTCCCGGCAGAGCTGTACAGTTTTTACCTGCTTTGAGAGAAGTTATAGCGGATAGCTTCCATTATGGGGGTGAAAGTGCAATCTCAATTTCCAATAGAAATACAGGGAATATTTTTTTTTATTCTCATTTTTCAACATCTTTATCTATCAACCAATTAAATATTTTGAATAATAATTATGATCAGATCAACTCTCAAACACTACGTGGAGATGGCTCTACATCTCAAGGACAGCTTTGTATTCCAGACCCGTCACATTGTTATCGATATTATATATTTTCGTTAGATGCTCGTGGTTTCGGAATGCCGTACACCACTAAAACTCGCTTATCTTATTCCATACTTGATATGAGTGACGGGATTGGTCAGATTATCAGTCGGGACAATTTGGTGATTGAGGACTACTTAACGGAAGGAATGACAGGTACTATTCACAGTAACGGTCATGATTTCTGGGTCGTTGTCTATCGTTATAACCAACCTGCTTTTATATCTATTCCTGTTAACAAATTAGGAGTAAATAATTTAAATATTGTCACTTCCTTAGCAAATGACCTAACTCCAAGCAGTTTTATCGGCCATTACTACAATATGCTGAAAATTTCACCAGACAGTAAAAAAATGTTGGACATCTGGCAGAAATTTACCTTGCGAGATTTTAATAATACTACTGGAGAAATCACGAATTCAACTACAATCGGCGATATTACTCTGGCGTTCAGCTTTTCACCGGACAACTCAAAGATCTATTGTATCAGAGGAGGTGAAGTAGGATCAGCATTGAATTCCGGGCGACTGTATCAAATATCACTTTTAGACCCGACACTTACTGCTATCCCAATAGACACTTCGATTAACATCTGGTATAGGTTCTCCGGCTCTCTACAGAATGCTCCTGATGGCAAAATTTATTTTATAAGTTCACCTAAAAATGGTAACTCACCTATATGGAATTTGAGTTGTATTGAAGAACCAAACAAAAAGGGTGATTCATGTAAGTTGTTGATACAAAAGCTAAGATTAAAAGATTATATAAAAGGGAAAGAATATGCAGAAACCCAATTCCCCAACTACATGGACTACATTTTCAACACCGACGGTGCCTTAGGCGCTGAGCAGTTGGCTGCACGGTGTTCGCCGCCGAAAGCACTTGTTCTGCCGGATAGTGGGTGTATTGGCAGTACATTAGTTTTTACTGATTTGAGCAAGTATGCCACTCGCCGCGCATGGAAGTTTGAGAATGGTTTGCCGGGTACGAGTTCTGATAGCATCGTATCGGTAACATATTCCAAAGCAGGGACATACAAAGTTATTCTTACGGTGGAGAATGATAATGGTTCTGCGTCGGATACGACGTATGCGATAGTTTACCCAAATCCCACAGCCAACGCCGGCACCGACAAAACAATCTGCCCAAATTCATCAGCACAGCTCGGCGATAAGCCCGAAGTAGGCAATACATACTCATGGTTACCCACCGCCGACCTCGACAATCCAAGCATATCTAATCCCAATGCGTCACCCAAAACTACAACCCAATATATCCTCACTGTCACAAGCGAACATGGCTGTATTGCGTATGACACCGTTCTCGTCACCGTCGGCAATATTGTGGCGAAAGTATCCAATGATACTACTATTTGTTCAGGTTCAAGCATACAACTTCTCGCCAGTGGCGGCGCAAAATACATCTGGACACCATCAACAGGTCTAAGCGATACAACTATCGAAAACCCAATAGCAACTCCCACAAAAACAACAACCTACAAAGTACTCATCTCCAGTGGCACATGCGAAGATTCCGCTTTTGTCACCATCACAGTCAATCCACAACCCACCGCCAAAGCCGGACAAGACAAAACCCTCTGCATCGGCGCAAGCACAGAAATAGGTGAAGCAGCACAAGCAGGATATTCTTATAATTGGCAACCAACGGCGGGATTAGATGATGCAACTAAAGCAAATCCAACAGCATCACCCACAAGTACAACTCAATATATTCTCACTGTCACCGGAAATGGCGGTTGCACGGCGATTGATACCGTTCTCGTGACCATCGGCACGATCAAAGCAATTGTCTCGAATGATACAAGTATCTGCGAAGGCGCAAGTGCGAAGCTATCCGCCAGTGGTGGCTCGAAGTATGAGTGGTCACCGAGCGCAGGATTGGATAATACATCTATCGCCAATCCCACAGCAAACCCAACAAGTACAACGAAATACATGGTACTCGTCTCCAGTGGAACATGTATCGACTCCGCCTTCGTGACCGTAACCATACTCCCACCACCAAACGCCAATGCAGGCGAAGATAAATCAATCTGCATCGGCGAAAGTGTAGAAATAGGAACACCTGCCGAACCTGGAAACAGTTACTCTTGGAGTCCCACGACAGGTCTCACAAGTCCCACAACAAGCCAGACGATAGCAAGTCCTGCGACAACTACGACCTATACACTACAAGTCACGAATCCCGCAGGATGTGTAAAATCTGATGAAGTCATCGTCACGGTGAATCCACGGAATGCACGTTCATTCACCTTGCAACCGGATACGGTAAGTATCTTACCGGGCAAGCAATTCACGGCAAATTTGGAAATACCGAGTGGTGTTGCTGATTGGAGTGTGAAATTGAATTATGATCCATTGCTCATGAAGTATAATTCTATCGCAAACAGTCAAGCAATTCCCGATGATTTAAAAGGAGAATTGATTGTTAGTGGCACTGGCGGAAGCCGTTCCATTCCGATAACGTTTGATGCATACTTGCCTCATACCTCGGATTCAATCTATCCTGTTAAGTTATCCGTTGATACATCAAAAATTGCAGAGTGCGAGACATGGAGCTCGACCGGCAATATCCTCATGCTCGCCGATTACTGCGGGAAAAATATCCGTGTCGTGAGCAGTACCGGCAAGATGTATTTCCTGACTGTCAAAGACAAAAGCATCGACTTCGGCGTAGGACTTTCAGGGAATGTACGCTTGGAAGTGTTTGATTATGTAGGGAATTCTGTGCTTGTTGTGTCCGATGGTGCGCTTGAAGCAGGCGAGTATTCTGCTGCGCTTGACTTGCCGGTGGGTGTGTATTATTGCAGGATGAGTGCGGGGATGTTTCAAGGAGTTGGGAAGGTGATGATTGCTAGGTGAGGATTTTAACGCTTTCCAATGGCACGCAGATGCCGCTGATTTGTTATGATTGAAGATGATTGTATCAGCGAGAATCATAATAAATCATAAAAAATCAGCGTGCCATTCTTCATCGATGTCGGATTCTAACACAAACTACACAAGAGATTTAGGTGTATCTATAGTGAACTTTGTGGAGTATCTTTGAGAACTTTGTGTTAAAAAGGTCACAAGCTGTATTCCTGATGTTTTATCAGCGAACATCATAATAAATCAGCGTGCGATTCCACAGCAAGTTCAGTTTTTAACGCGAAGATGCGGAGATTTCTTTGTGACCTTTGAGCTTTTGCGTTACAATCCGTCAAGCAGCCCCGGCTTTACTTTCCTGATATAATTTCTGCAACAGCTGTACATCCTCCCATGTCGCCTGTTTCCAACTTGGATTACGGAGAAGCGCAGCCGGATGATACGTCACAATCATGGTTACTCCATGGAAATCAATTACTTTACCACGGATATCCCCCATCTTGTTTTCAGATTTCAAGAGCGTATTTGCTGCTGTAAGTCCGACGGCAAGAATGAATTTTGGCTGAACGAGCTCGATTTGCTTCATCAGGTACGGTTCGCACTGATCGGTTTCATTCTTTTCCGGACGTCTATTCCCCGGAGGACGGCATTTGATGATATTAGCAATATAGACTTCCTCCCGGGCTATGCCAATAGCAGCGAGAATTTTCGTGAGTAATTGCCCTGCTGCTCCGACGAACGGCTCGCCCTGCGCATCTTCATCGGCACCGGGAGCTTCACCGATAACCATAATATCTGCATTCGGATTACCGACGCCAAAGACAAACTTGGTCCGCGTGGATCCGAGTGCGCAATTGAGGCAAGTGTGTATCTTTTCATAGAGCACCGGCAGGTCCGGCGCATTCATCCACTCGGGAGATTCTTCAAACATATCCGTCTTTCGTATTGGCATCGTAAATCGTTTATTGGGAATTGTTGTTGTTATTGGCTCCGGCACTGCAGGCACTTTGGAGGGTAGTACGCTCGGAGTCTCGCCAGCCGGGCGCATAAGCTCCTCCCGTACCGGCTGAGTAACCGCCGGGCGCTTGGGTTCTTTATAGAGCACAGAGCTAATCTGCTGCTGCTGCTCAAGATACCGGATGGCTTTGTCGAGTATAGTTTCGTCTAGTTGCATGCTAAGAGTGTATTACGAACCCAAATTTGGTTGTGATCAATTGTTTTCGAGAGATGATAGTGTTCGTGGATATACTTCATAATCTCCGGCAAGCGCTGTAAATTGGTAAATCCGTCGATGCGATTCGCCCAATGTGAATTCGAATACAAAATATACTTGATGTTTTTGTGTTCCAAATCGTGAAGCACTTCTTTCTGAAACTCCGGCGTCATCGCAAATTGTATGATGTTAAACCTGACAGGACAGGGCTTGCCGAGGTAATAATACCATACTCCTTCGCCCGTAAGTGTCAGAAATTCCTCATCCTTCTGCACGGTCTTTTTCAGATATTCCACTGTCGCTTTGTCCTGCTCGGGAATATAGTAATCGTCTGACCTGCCCAGCGGAAAATTCTCTTCCCAAAGGTGTCCTCGAATTGTACGATAGCCGGCATAACCGCTGTAGGCAGCCACAGAGCCGAGTACTAGTACCTGCACTACCCGCAGAGAAAAATACTGTGTCATTTGTTTTGAAAACAATCTAAAAGTATAATATATAACTAAGATAAGCAAGACAAACCAACTATACTTCACATGCACCATATCGGCTCGTCCGAGTACATTCCGCATGAGGAGCAGTCCGATGAGCAGCATCGAGAGTTCGAGAAAATGCATTCTCAGATACTCCCGCATCGCTCCCCATCCGTTACCAGCCACATGCAGCATGTATCGCCATCCGGTATAATACACCAATACTGTAGCCAAAAAAACTGACGCCGATAAACGTAGAGTGGCAATCGGGAAAATATAGCTGTCCATGAGCTCTTTGTACTGCGGTACATGGACGAAACAAAAGGTCAGAAAACCGCTGTAATTCCATCGTAGGAGCACACCCAAAAGCAGTATGCCGAGTATGCTGCCGGCGACTACACTTCCTGCATACAGCAGTGTAATACCTTTATTTCTAATAAAATAATAATAGAGTGTCGGTAATGTCAGCACCGACACTACCGCATAATACACTCCTCTGTCCACCGAAAATCCCATTCCGAGAAACGGCAGCAGCCCGAGCATACATGCAGACGAAGCGATAATCCGAGGCCGAAACGTCTCTTCGCGCAGTTCATAAGCCACAACTGCCAGTATATTCATCAGTACAAGCGTGAGCACGTCCCGTGGCAGGAGAATCATACCTCCTATCGAGGAGAATCCTCCCAGAAGTATCATCACACCTACTGCTCGATGCGACTGCCCGCGAAACAGCTGCACAAGGAATCCACCAAGAAGCAGCCAGGTGACCATTTTGACTATCGATTCCCAGGTCCTCACCGCTCCTATCGAGCGTCCAAAGAGCGTAAAGGCCACGACCGAGCGTACAGGATCCTGATACGCGCCATGTATAAACACCATATCTCTATACGGCACTTGTCCCGCGGCGTACGATACAGCAGGCGCGAGACTCTCCCCTTCGTGAAAAGAATCAAATTCTCCGGAGGCAATAAAGGTCGGCGAGAGAATGCTGCTCAGAATAGCCACTACCGCGATGATAAGCATAGTACGACGAGAAGATTTCGGTACCACTGATACCTCTTTACTTGCATGCACGGCGACAATATCAGCACGACGAAACAGGTACATGCCTGCAAGGCAAACAAGCGGCATAAGGAGAAGCACGACAAAACGAAGGGAATTATTCGCCGGATTGTAGCCGGCTTCGGTGACAGCACTGATAATGTGAAGCGGATTGGAAAATGGTAGCCACAGGTAATTCCATAGTGCAACGGCGATAGATGTTCCGATGAGAAGAGGGAGGAGAAACAGGATAAATCGCTTCATGCAATACTCCTGTCATACTGTTGGGTTGGACGGCAAGGGTGACCGCAAACGCCGGCTTGGAATACGCAGAACGGGTCCATAATCCGTGATTAATTGTTCAAAAGATTGTACTTAACGATACACCAGAGCGCGCTCACGCCATCTTTCCAATTAATTTTTTTACCTTCTGCATAGGTGCGACCATTGTAGGAAATACCGGTCTCATAGATGCGGTAATTATGCTTTTTGGTGAGTTTGGCAAGCTTCGCGGTGACTTCGGGCTCGAACCCAAAACGATTTTCTTCTATTTGTATCTGCTTAATTACATCAGACTTAAATACTTTATAGCATGTTTCCATATCCGTCAGATACAGGTCCGAACAAATATTGGAGAGCAGTGTCAGAAATTTATTGCCATAGGAATGCCAGAAATAGAGTACGCGGCGGGTCTCGCTGCTCATAAAGCGTGAGCCGTACACGACGTCGGCCTTTCCATTGAGAATCGGCGGCAGCAGCTTGTGATAGTCCTGCGGATCATACTCTAGGTCGGCGTCCTGGATGATAATAATATCACCCGTTGCAAGCTCGATACCTGTTCTCAGTGCAGCTCCTTTACCTTGATTCTGCTGCTTGCATTCGAGGATATGAATAAGCCCCTCATTTTTCAGGGCAGCCGCCACGAAAGGTGTTCCGTCGGAAGATCCGTCATCGACAGCGATAATTTCTTTTTCGATGCCAAGAGATGATAAATCGACCCTGTGAACGACTTCGAGAATCGTTCGCAGGGTCTTGGCTTCATTATAGCACGGGATAACGATGGAGAGCTTGGTCATAGGTCTTTAAACGTCCAAGTTCTTAACATATAAAGCATTACGCTCGATAAACTCACGACGGGGCTCAACCTTTTCGCCCATCAGTGTATCAAAGACATGCATTGCTTCCGTGGCATTTTCGATCGTCACCTGGAGCAGAGTCCGAGTATCGGGATTCATGGTCGTTGCCCACAGCTGTTCAGGATTCATCTCACCTAACCCTTTGAATCGGGAGATGATGATACCGTCTGCTGTCGCGCCTTCCATGATTTCTTCGCCTTCGGTCGTGACTTTATCCTTACGAATACGACGGATGATTTCATCACGTTCCTGCTCATTAAAGGCATAATAATCATGCTTGCCTTTTTTGACTTTGTAGAGTGGTGGCTGAGCGATGTATAACTTACCCTGATAAATCAGATCGCGCATGTTCAGGAAGAAGAATGTCAGCAAAAGGGTACGGATGTGCGAACCGTCCACATCGGCATCGGCCATGAGGATAATCTTGCCATAGCGGGTTTTTGAAGCATCAAATTCCTCGCCGAATCCTGCGCCTATTGCCGTAATAATCGTACGTATTTCCTCATTTTCCAAGATCTTATGAATACGTGCACGGTGAGTGTTGAGAATCTTTCCGCGCAGTGGCAAAATTGCCTGAAAGCGTCTGTCGCGTCCTTGCTTTGCCGAGCCGCCTGCCGAATCACCCTCCACGAGGTACACTTCTGTGTCTTCAGCCGTGCGCAGTGCACAGTCGGCGAGCTTGCCGGGGAGAGCCGAACTTTCCAAAGCATTCTGCCGGCGAACAAGTTCGCGGGATTTTTTGGCAGCGAGGCGTGCTTCCGCGGCGAGTGTGGCCTTTTCGATCATCTTCTTGGCGACTTTCGGATTGCCATCCAAATATATCGCAAGCTGCTCATTAATCATAGACTTGACGACACCTTCGACATCACTGTTACCCAGCTTGGTTTTCGTCTGTCCTTCAAATTGCGGCTCCGCGACTTTTGCCGAGATAATAGCCGTCAATCCTTCACGGAAATCCTCACCCGAGAGAGGAGTCTTGACGAGATTATTCGCAGAGGCATAGGCATTCACCGTGCGGGTGAGAGCCGAGCGGAATCCCGATACGTGCGTGCCGCCTTCAACTGTATTAATATTATTAACATACGAGAGTAAGTTCTCGGTGTAGCTGTCATTATACTCGAAACAGATTTCGATGATTGTATCGGCGCCGGAGTCGCTTTTACCCGAACCCGAGAGAATAATCGGCTCGACCATTGTCGTGACGGTGGAGTCCACGTAGCGTACGAAGTCCACGAGGCCGCCCGGATAACAATAATCTTCGCTTGCGCCATCACGTTCATCGCGCAATGTAATCATCAAATCAGGATTGAGAAATGCTAATTCGCGGAGTCGTTCTGCAACTTTTTCAAAACGGAATAAAACAGTTTTGAAAATCGTATCATCGGGAAGGAATCGAATCGTCGTACCCGTTGCTTCTGTTTCACCTATCACTTCGACAGGACCTTGCGGATCGCCTTTGGAATACCGTTGTTGGAATATCTTTCCTTCGCGGCGAACTGTAGCCGTAAAATCCATCGATAGAGCGTTCACACACGACACACCCACACCGTGAAGACCACCCGACACCTTGTAGCTGCCTTTATCAAATTTACCGCCGGCATGAAGTGTACAGAGCACCACTTCAAGCGTTGAAATCTGCTTCACCGGGTGCGGACCGGTCGGGATACCACGTCCGTCGTCCTCGACCGAACATGACCCGTCGGCATGCAGCACGACATGAATATTCTTACAGAAGCCGGCTAACGCTTCATCGATAGAATTATCAACGACTTCCTGAATCAAATGATGAAGTCCGCGATCACTGACGTCGCCGATATACATCGCGGGTCGGAGACGAACGGCTTCGAGGCCTTCAAGGACTTTAATACTATCTTCGGAGTAGGTGTTTTGCTGGACGGGTTCGAGTTCTTCGGGGAGTAATTGTTCGCTCATTGCTGCATGGCCTTTCTATTGAAATTATATCGATATGTACCGTATTTATTAGTGCAAAAATACGGATTTTTACCGACGTAGAATCATGATATTCGAGCACTTTTTCCACCAACTCAAACTTTCCCTGTTGTGCTATTATTCGTGATTGTGTTATTTTGCATCTTCATCATTTTGGAAAGAGAATCTATGGCTGAATTGCTACCTGCAAAAAAACAACGTTTGGTATTTATTGACCTCATGCGCGGCATCGCTGCCCTCTGGATGATTGAGACACATGTCGTCAATGCATTCCTCAATTCGTACTATCAGGGTGGCTGGCTCTTTAATGCAATCAGCATCTCCAATGGCTATGTCGCCGTTGGATTTATCTTCTGTGCCGGTGCCGGTTTCTGGATCGCTGCCTCGCGTAAGGCAGAGGAATACAAAAGTTTTACACCGGCGCTCTGGACATATCTCCGTCGCCTTGGCTTCATTCTCGCCGCCGCCTATTGGGCACACTTTCCGGAATTCTCGTTTTGGCGGATCATCCGTTCCTCGCCCGAACAAGTCCTGAGTATCATGCAGTGCGATGTCCTCCATTGCATTGTCTTCTCTTCGCTCATTGCACTCCTGCTCGTCATGATTCTCCCGAAGAAGCTGCCCTTCGCCTGGATTTTTGCACTTCTGTCGCTGATGTTTTTTTTCGCTACTCCGCTTGCCTGGGCTTCATTACCGCTTGCACATTTACCGGTTTTTCCGGCGACATTATTTGTCAATCAACCGATTTCTCCTTTCCCGCTTTTCCCATGGACCGGTTATTTCTTTGCCGGTGCGGCAATCACCGGCTGGTTCATGCAGTCAGGCGATCAAAAACTCTTTGCCAAACGTCTTGTACTTGCCGGTCTTTCGCTCCCTTTTATCTTGTTTATTATTAAAGAATTACCGTTTACGTATCCCGGCTGGCAGGATTGGTGGTTCGCCTCGCCCTCCCATGCCCTCTTCCGCACATCCGGCGCAGCACTGCTTTTTGGATTGTTGTATTTGAATGAGAAATTTTTTGAAAAAATTCCCCGCATCACCGATGTTCTCCGCCTCTGCGGACAGGAATCACTCTTCATTTACCTGCTTCAAGGTATGCTTATCTACGGTTCAGTGGCGAATGTCGGTGTCAAACACTTCCTCCCGACAATTGTCACACCACTTGAAATAATTATTCTAACAGCTGCTTTAATCGCTGTATGTTATTCATTAGCACATATTTGGAACACCTATAAAAATCACGATGCACTCCGCGCCCGGCGCACAATTGCCGTGCTCAGTATTCTCTTCTTGGTCGTGTTTATGCTTGTTCCGGCAAATTAATCAGTTTTTTTGGGGTTCGGTCGGTTCAAATTCCAAGCCGCAGGTTGCGGTCACCCATGGCCGTCCAAGCCTCCAGAAAAACATTAACTCAACTCTCTAACGCATTGAAAATTAATTCTATGTCAAAATTATTCTTTATCGGTATCGGTGGCACTGCGATGGGCGCAGTCGCTCTCGCTTGTCGCGAGTTAGGTCACGACGTGTCTGGTTCGGACGCGAATGTCTATCCACCGATGAGCGACTTCTTAGCTGCAAGCGGAATTCCCTACTACGAAGGCTTTTCGCCGGCAAATATTGACAGTGCCAAGCCGGATGCAATCGTTGTCGGCAATTCGGTCAGTCGCGGGAATCCGGAACTTGAATACTGCCTCAATGAACGTCTCGAACTTGTCTCCATGCCGGATATTGTCCGCACGCACCTCATTGCGCGGCATACGTCGGTCGTGATTACCGGTACCCATGGCAAGACGACGACTTCCTCACTCACTGCATGGCTGCTCGAGTCCGGCAATCGTCATCCCGGATTTCTCATTGGTGGCATTCCGGGGAATTTCACTCAAGGGTGCAGGCCGTCTCCCGCTCCAACTCCTGAGAATCCAACCACCTACTTCGTAAGCGAAGGTGATGAATATGACACGGCTTTTTTTGACAAACGCAGCAAATTTCTTCTCTATCGCCCGGATATCGGCGTGCTTAATAATATCGAATTCGACCATGCCGATATCTTCTCATCGCTCGATGATATCAAGAAATCCTTCCGACTTTTTGCACGGCTCATACCGCAAAACGGACTCCTCCTTGTCGCCAATGAAGATGAAACCTGTCGCGAAGTTGCCAAAGCGGCATTAACTACTATCGAAACATTCGGGCTCAGGAAAGATGCGAATTGGCGGGCGTTGGATATTCATTACACCGAACACGGCACGAGCTTCACACTTCACAAAAACACACGCATTATGGGTCGATTCACCACGAATTTGTCGGGTGAACATAACCTCAAGAATTCTCTCGCAGCTATAGCGATTGCCTTCACATCCGGCATGACCGCCGAACAAATCCAAACCGGCTTCGATACGTTTAAGTTACCGAAGCGACGCCTTGAAACTATTGGCACTTGGCATGGAGCGACGGTCATCGACGACTTCGCGCATCACCCGACGGCAATTCATGAAACGCTGAAAGCGCTCCGACAGAAATTCCCGAACAAACGTATCATCGCTTGCTTCGAGCCCCGTTCGAACAGCACGACACGGAATATATTCCAACACGAACTCACCCAATGTTTTGATGAAGCCCACACCATCGTCATCGGCGCGCTCAATCGCCCGGAACGCTATCAGGCAAGCGAACGCCTCGACACGGATGCAATAGCCAATGTACTCAAAGCAAACGGCAAACAAGTACTTACAATAAACGCCGAACAAGGCGCAGAAGCCAAGTGGGGCAAGCATGTTTATTCCTATTTAGAACAAATCATCCAGCCCAAAGATGTGATTATCCTCTTGAGTAATGGTGATTTTGGCGGGTTGAGGAAGATGTTGGCGGAGTGAAAATTATACAAATCCTAGACCTGACGGGTTTTCTTCAACCCGTCAGGTCTTCTTCAAACGGTCTGCTTTTTTGAGGAGACCTGACAGGTTGAAGAAAACCTGTCAGGTCGTTGATGCCGACGTTACAACTTCAATTCGGCTAGTATTAAACACTTCGACAAGCTCAGTGTGACTGACGATATTTTTATTTACTTACTACAGAATAAAGACTTACAACTTACTACTTACGACTTTTAACTATACAACCATGCCCAAAATCTACCTCATCGACTCCATGGGACTCGTCTTCCGCGCGTTTCATGCACTTTCTAAAATGGGACTCAAAACTCCCGATGGCGAACCCACCTCGGCGGTCTTCGGATTCGCCAATATCATCGGTTCGCTGCTCGACCGCGAAAAACCGGAGTATATCGCTGCGGTGTTTGATACGAAAGAACCTACCTTCCGGCATACACTCTACGAACAGTACAAGGCAAATCGGCTCGCCTTTCCGGAGGAATTAATCCCACAATTACCGAGAATTAAACAGCTTATCGATGCGCTTGGCATTCTGAGAATTGAAATGCCCGGTTATGAAGCAGACGATATCGTCGGCACGATGGCGCGCCTCGCTGCCGAACAAGGCATGGAAGTGTGTTGTATCACCTCCGATAAAGATTATTTCCAGCTCGTCGCCGACCGCGTGAATGTGCTGCGCCCCGGGAAAGATGCAACGGAATATGATATATACGGACGTGAAGAAGTCAAAACCAAATTCGGCGTTTATCCTGAGCATGTGATTGATGTGCTTGCACTTATGGGTGATTCTTCGGATAATGTTCCGGGCGTGAAAGGCGTGGGCGATAAGTCTGCCATTCCACTCATTGAGAAATTCGGTTCGCTTGAAAATCTCTACGCAAATCTCCATGAAATTGAACGTGATTCCCTCCGCAAAAAACTCGAAGACAGTCGCGATATGGCGTTTTTGTCGAAAGAACTTGTGACGATTCACCAGCATGTTCCCATTGAGATTTCAATTGAAGACTGCAAGCGTCAGGACCCGCATCTCCCAACACTCGACGCCGTGCTGACGACTTTGAATTTCAATTCCTTACGCATGAAATGGGGTACAAAGCAAGTGGGTGCTGAGCCGATACCAACGTCGAGTCAACATCGGGTGCAATCGATTACGGCAAGCAACACGCCGAGTGCGGCACCGGAAATTGTAGTGCATAAAACGATCGCAGATATTGAGCATGACTACAAGCTTGTAGCGACTACCGAAGACCTCAACGCTATGATGATCGAACTCCAAACGGCAGAAATTCTCTCCTTCGACCTTGAGACAACTTCTCTTGATACAATGGGTTGTTCGATTGTCGGCGTGTCGCTTTCGGCTAAAGAAGGCAAGGCATACTACATCGCCACTGATGACTCGGAGGAAGACTTGTCGATTCTCTTTGATGCTCCAAAGCAGCAAAGTGCGGCTCCCGCTTCCCTCTTCGACGAACCGGTGGAAATTGCCGAACCCGAAAAAACTAGTACTTCTTCCAAACATGGTCTGCCGCTGAAATTTGTGCTCCTCCACATCAAGCCGCTTCTTGAGAGTACTTCGATACCGAAAGTGGGGCAAAATGCGAAGTTTGATGCTGTCATTTTAAAGCGGTTTGGGGTGAATGTCGCGCCTATTACCTTCGATACCATGCTTGCGAGCTATATCCTCAATCCGGACGTGCAGCATGGCATGGACGCTCTCGCCAAGCGGTGGATGAATTATTCGCCGATACCGATTTCGGACCTCATTGGCGAGAAAAAACAAGGTTCGATGCGCGATGTACCTTTGGACAAAGCAGCCGATTACGCAGCCGAAGATGCCGATGTCACGCTGAAATTACGGAATATACTGTATCAGGAATTAGTAAAAGACAAGCTCCTCCCGCTCGCGCAGAAAGTGGAATTCCCGTTAATTGAAGTACTTGTCGAGATGGAGTCGAATGGTGTGATGATTGATACGGCGGCACTGTCGGTAATTTCGGAGAAGATTAAAGTGGCAGTAGCCGAACTCCGCACGAACATTTTCAAAGAATCATTAGTTGAATTTAACATCGACTCTCCGAAGCAAGTCGGCGATATCTTATTTGAAAAAATGATGTTGCCGCATGGTAAAAAAACCAAAACCGGGTACAGCACCGATGTATCAGTTCTTTCCGAACTCGCCGAGAGTTTTCCGATTGCCGGGATGATTCTCGAGCATCGTCAATTGCAAAAGCTGCAGTCAACGTATGTTGAGTCATTGCCGCGCATGGTAAGTCCACGAACCGGACGCGTGCATACGACGTATAATCAAACGATCGCTGGCACGGGACGCCTGTCGTCGGTCGAACCGAACTTACAGAATATACCGATACGCACCGAAATTGGGCGTTCCATCCGTAAGGCCTTTATTCCCAAGCCGGGAGCGGTGTTGTTGTCTGCCGATTATTCACAAATTGAGCTCCGGGTTATTGCGCATGTTTGCGGTGATGAGACCTTGATTCATGCCTTCCAGCATGGGCTCGACATCCACTCGGCGACGGCGGCGGCGCTTTTTGGAATTGATATTGCGAATGTGACAAGCGCGGAACGTCGGATCGCGAAAACCGTGAATTTCGGAATCATGTATGGTCAGGGGAGTTTTGGGCTGGCGCAGCAACTCAGTATTTCGCGGGCTGAGTCGAAGAAAATCATCGATCAATATTTCGAGAAATACCCACGGATTAAGAATTACATCGAGGATACCAAAGAATCAGCCCGGCAAAATGGGTATGTTTCTACTTTGCTCGGTCGCCGGCGGTACTTCTCCACTATCACGAGTAATAATGCCACGATTCGTCAGGCGGCAGAGCGTGCGGCGATCAATATGCCGATCCAAGGCACGGCAGCCGACATGATGAAGCTCGCCATGATTGACGTTCACAAGCAGATGAAAGCGCAGAAGTTACAGTCCAAAATGCTCCTCCAGATTCATGACGAATTGGTCTTCGAAGCAGTCGATGGTGAGGTCGAGCAGTTATCCGCTCTCGTCAAAAAATCCATGGAGTCGGCATTCCCGCTCGGGAAAGTTCCGGTGCTTGTGGAGGTCGGGACGGGGATGAATTGGGATGAGGCGCATTAGAGGAGTGATTCTGCTATAACTATCATCTAAACCTATGTTTTCAAAACCGCTTTTCATCGTAATTACTATAGCAGTACTCACTGCACTCTGTGTGAATAACTTCTTAGAAAACCCTACGTTTACGAAACTTACTGATGAAGCTGAATACTACACGAACTGCAATCAACTACGGAAAGCTGAGACATGTTATTTTCGAATTCAACAATATGATTCAACGAATGTTTCAGCGCATTATAACTATATCAGTGCGCATTTTCAGATTCCTGCATCTGAAGAAATTTCCAAGAGTACTACTATAACTCGTGATGATACTACTATTCACAAGTTTTATCTTTCGAAAACTCTATCAAGTGACACTACTATACAAGATATCGGATGGTATGCTTTAGGTCTATGTGCCAGTAAAATTGATGATTACGCGCAAGCAGCACGTTGTTTTAGCAGGGTAATACATCGCGACTTACCTCACCTCAATAATTCCATAGGTTACATTCATAAATACTATGGCAATCTTGACTCAGCTGAATGGTATTTATCAAAGGAAATTAAGAATCACGGTGCCCTCAGTGCTGCTTACTCAAATTTGATTGAGATTTTAGTACAGCAACGGCGGCTTGATGAACTACAGGCATTAATTTCTGATGCAAATACCTGTAAGTATTTTTCATTTCGTTCCCTTCGAGAGGCACACTTTCTCCAAGGAAATGTTATAGGATATTGGGCAACTATCGCATCCGAGTTTTGGAAGAATTTTCATCCTCTTGGTGCAATTAGTGCTTTGCTGATAATGCTGACGTGGCTTTATTATCTGAGACAGTTGGATATTTTCGAAAAAGAAAAGTGGTCTTACATTGTTCTGACCTTGTTCTTAGGTATGGTATGTACGTTTGGGACCTATACATTGACCGATGCACTTCATTGCTTTACATCATTTGATCTTAACGGTGATATGGGTAATGACTTTTTTTACGCGGTGTTTGGAATTGGTGCTATTGAAGAATTAATGAAGTTCATCCCTTTTTTGCTGATTCTGCTTTGTACGAAAGAAGTGAATGAACCAATCGATTATATCATCTATTCTTCTGTAGTAGGATTAGGATTTGCGTTCATTGAGAATATTATGTATCTCGATCAAGGTGGTCTTCATTTGATACATGGTCGGGCGTTTAGTTCTACGATTTCCCACATGGTGGACTCTTCGATTATTGGTTATGGACTAGTCGTTAGTCGCTATAAACTGAAGAATAACATCTACCTTGCATTTCTGATTTCCTATCTGCTTGCAGCGTTTTTGCATGGAGTCTACGATTTTTGGCTGGTAAATGACTCTGCAAGTTCATTGAGTATTTTTTCAACATTTATATTGATTTTCTCGCTCTTCATTTATAATGTGTTTATTTCTAATTCACTTAACAACTCCACTTTTTTTGACAAGAAGATTAGGTTTGATGTAGTTAAATTAAACAACTACCTTGTGTACTCCCTTTCGTTTATTTTAATACTCGAATATGTGATATTTTCTCTTGAGTTTGGACCTGATATTGGTAATTCAACCTTTATGAAATCTATTTTGGGTAGCTTCGGTCTAATTTACTTTCTATCCATTAGCTTAGCCATCATTTCACTTGAAAAAGGCAAGTGGAATTCCGTGTTTATGTGGTTTCAGGACAAGAAAGAAAAAGTGGCACCTCCACCACAAGCTGGCAAGAGTCGCAGCTCCTAGATGCGAGGTAAAAAGTAGGAAGTTTAACTTCGTTCTACTGAACAATCTTCACCACATGCACCTCCACTCCATCCTCATGGTGTATCTTCAAAAAATAAAGGCCGGATGGGAGTGAATTCTGCATTTCTACGTGCATGGTATTCTCACCATTGCGGACTGCTGCTTGCTGCGATTGCAGTTGCTGCCCGAGAACTGTAAACAGTTCAAGCGTTAGTATTTGTGGGCTGTTACTGTAATATCTCACCCGGAAATTTTTTCCATTTATTGGGTTGGGAATCACTAGGGTTGATTGCCCTGTTCGTACCTCGTGCTCTTGGACACCAGTTACGCTATCAATAGTGATAAAATCCTTTTTAGTAATTGTCGAAGTCTGGCTATTCTTGGTAATCGTCAGCGTATCCGAATACTTCCCTGCCACCGTGTAGGTATGCAACGGATTCGATTCTTCCGAGGGATTACTGCCGTCGCCAAAGTCCCACTTCCATTGTGTGGGCGTACCGGAAGACATATCTACAAATTGAATCCGGAGAGGAACCCGGCCGAATTGCGTGGTTGCGGTGAATTCTGCCGTGAGAACCGAGCTCTCCGTTACGGTGATATAGTTTGCACGACTTATGCTGTCCGATTGCAGACCATCTGCCACAACAAGAGATACAGTATAATTTCCCGGTTTTGTATAACTATGCACCGGATTTTGCTCGCTGCTGTGCTGAGAATCTCCAAAATCCCATGACCAGGAGGTTGGATTCCCGCGGGAACTATCGATAAACTGCACCGTTAACGGGGCAACGCCACTCTGGGCTTTCGTTGTGAATGCCGCCTGTAGCTTTTCTCCGGCAAGAGTCACCGTCACTGCTTCTGACATTGCCGACATACATCCCTTCAGCTTTACGGCTACGGTATAACTGCCACTCTGCGTCGGTGTGTAGGATTGAGCATTGACATTCGGTATTTCTATTAAATTACGATACCATATATTCCCTGTCTCTGCGCTGGATTTAAGTATGGTGTCCGTTTTTGTAATGCTTGGTTTCGGCGGCAGAGGATTCATAATGACAGATTTACTCCCAATCATCGTGGCAGTACAACCGGTGGTTAGGTTCGTAGCTTCGACGCTATAGGTTCCCTGCTTGGTCTGAAAGCCAAATTCCACCGGAGCGCCTGTCCCAGTTTTCGGCGTTCCTGTCGGCGCACCATTGAGTTTTAATTGATACGATGTATTCGGTTCGGACGAATACAACGCCATCTGCACACCCGGATCACCTTCACAGTACGCCCCGCCACCGAGCATGGTGAATTTTGCCGGTATAGGATTAATCGAAACACGCATTCCGCCGAACATCGTCGCCGTGCATCCGGTGATGATATTCCGAGCAATAATGGTGTAAAATCCTACATCACTTTGTGGTCCAAACGTGATAGGATTGCCGGTACCATTGACAAATTTTCCGGTTGCTATAGAATTCAAAATAAGCTCGTACTGCACTCCTTGTTGTGAATTTCCAAGACCAATAACTGCACCTGCCTGATCCTGGCAATACGCGCCGCCACCGGTGATTGTATAGACAGCAGGCAAGGGATTGACCGTGAGCACGATGCTGTCATTCATGAGTTGGGAACATCCACTAACTGAATTTGTACCAATGACTTTATAGACTCCTTCTGCTTTCTGAAGACCGAAATTTTGAGGTAAATTATTACCGTTGATCGGCGTTCCCACTGGTGTGCCATTCCGCAGAAGTCGATAGGTAATACCGGGTTCCGTAGAATTCAAGCCCAGCGCAGTCCCTGAATCACCGACACAGGTATATCCATTTCCCACCATTGAATACATAATCGGCAGCGGGTGCAGCGTAAGATTTGCGCCATTGTCGCTTCCGTCAATGCTCGGGCCGGAACTCACGACTCGGATTCTGTATTTTGTGCCTTCGTTCATAACAACCGGAATGGTCGCAAGTATCGAACCCGATGACGTGCCACTGACTGTACCAATAGCGACGGGCGCGCTGAAATTCCCATCCGGATCGGAAATTTGCGCGGTAAATATATTCGTTGCATTAAAAGAACCGGAGGCACTGAAGTTCACGGTTAACTGACTACCAATACAAATACTTGCAGGTGTGATAGATGCAGTAGTAATGGTATTTTGAGGAGTAAGAGTTTGTGTAAGAATGCCTTTCTCATCAAGAGGCATAGGTAGAACTTCACGTGCTATAGTCGAATGATATATCGGTGTCTCCACAGCCCTCGCGCTCATGACAGCACCGGCAATAAGAACCACAATCAAACCAACTGCACAGACGGAGGAAAAAAGTCGCATATACTATCCTTTCACAACGACAAAAGACTGGAAAATCATGTACCATAAATGCATCTTTTCAACAAAAATCGAATGTATGTAAGAGTAACCATTGCAATTATTTACAACTAAAATACTACAGTTCGATTTCGGTCCGCAAATTTACGTTTTTTTATGAATTACAGCCAAGAAAATATTTCCCGTGCATTTGTCACAATCTTCGAAAATTGTATTTTGCAGAGTAATTACACACAATTTTATAATACATTTGCTTGCTCTGACTTATGCTCCCTACTACCTTCACTACCCCGCGCCTTACCCTCACCCCGCTTTCAAGCGAAGACCATGAATTCGTCTATGCGCTTGTTAATTCACCCGGTTGGCTGGAATTTATCAGTGATGGCGTTCGTAAATCGGCGGAGGATATTGCTCCGTATATTGAGAAAATTATTGCGAATCCGGAGTGCAACTATTGGGTAATTCGCCTGCAGAATACGAGCACACCGATTGGTATCATAACGTTCATGAAGCGCGCCTATCTCGAGTATTTCGACCTTGGATTCGCCCTGCTGCCGGAATTTGCCGGCGCGGGCTATGCATTTGAGGCGGCTTCGCATGTTCTGCACGCGCTTGCCGGAACGCGTGACTATGATGTGATCATGGCAACAACTATTCCGAATAATACATCCTCACAGCGCTTGCTCGAGAAATTGGGCTTCACCTATATCGCAGAAATGGTGCGGGATGATGAGCGTCTGATGATCTATGATATCGATATGGATACGATGTCTGTGAATTAGAAACGCCTACCGTCTATTGAGGTGGTAGTGTCACCTCGAATTAATTACAGCATCCTCCATTAACGCAAAGACGCAGAGAACGCAGAGATTTCAGTACTTTTTTGATCATACAATGTACACAGACAACGAACAATTCGACAAAATCAATTACACTCTAACTCCATTCACAAAAGGTGAATACGAGGAATGTACGTTTACCAATTGCGACTTCTCGCATTGCAATCTTGCGGGTTGTAAATTTGTTGAATGTACGTTCATTCACTGCAATTTGAGCGTTGTGAAGCTGACCGATACAGCACTCAGGGAAGTGCATTTCAAGAATTGTAAAATGCTAGGTGTGAGGTTCGACGAGTGCGCCGAATTCGGCTTTTCGGTGAGCTTTGAGGGGTGTATCCTCAACATGTCGTCGTTCTTTAAATGCAAGCTCAATAAAACAACAATCACCAATTCACAACTCCGCGAAACAGACTTTACCGAGTGTGATCTCACGAGCGCGGTACTCGATAATTGCGACTTCGCAGCAGCGATTTTCGAGCGAACAATTCTCGACAAAGCAGACCTGCGCACATCCTTCAATTACGCACTCGACCCCGAACGTAACCGCATCAAAAAAGCAAAGTTCACCACTCCCGGCGTTCTCGGTTTGCTGGCGAAGTATGATATTGAGATTGATAAGGGGAAGGGGTGAAGAGGGTATTTCCAAACCATTCCAACGGATTAAAATCCATTGCTACCATTTTTTCAACGGATTAAAAATCCGTTGCTACAATTTCTCCCGTTCGTAGCGGAACTTTTTAGTATTTTATTGATTTGTATAGAATTATATTAATCTCTGAATTATTAATTACCACCCATATCATCCATAAAACAAATACCAAAAAGAGCCATCGGCTCGACCAAATTGTAGGGCTGGAATTTATTCCAGACCATACACGAGACGTTTCACCAAACCATGCCAACGGATTACAATCCGTTGCTACAATTTCTCGAGTTCCTAGCGGAACTTTTTGGTATTTAATTGATTTACAAGGCATTCACGCCCGGGGGTTCTACAATCAGCCACCAACACCTTCAGCTTTTCACCCTACCACCTTCCAATATCCACGGGTGCCACCTATGCGTATGAGTGCGCCTTTTTGCTTGAGAGCATCGAGGTGTTTGCTTACGGCAGATTCGTGTATAGATAGTTGTATCGATAATTCATTCCTTGTGATTTTTGGGAATTGAGCTATTAAATTCAGTATCTCACGCTGTTTTTCTGTTAGCTCTATTTGTCCACCTATTTGTCCACCTATTTGTCCACCTATTTGTCCACCTATTTGTCCACCTATTGCACCACCTTTTGCACCACCATTGAGAACTAACTCTTGATTTGCTTCTTCAGCGATATTCCATTTATTGGGGAATGTCATCCGCAGGAAATTATCGGTAAACTGAAAGCACTTTTCGGAATATGCTTTCAGTATGCGTGGGATACCGGAGCCGAGATGCTCCACCATTTCTATATCCTTGAAAATACGCATGATTTCTTGATTGCGTGGGATAGAAAATCCTTGAAAAAACTCTTCGCGACTTAACTGTTCCGGTAATCCACCGGCTGAGGTTATCTCAATTCTATCGTCAAAAATCTCGACCTTCGGAACTACTTCGTGCGAATAATCATTATGAACGATGGCGTTGATAATCGCTTCCCGTATCGCAATTGCATCCCAGAGGCGTGTATCTATTCTTTTGTGTGAAGTGATGCGGGTTCTGGTTTTATTTTCGAGTTCAATTTTGTCCAAAACCTGCTTTGTTGCCTTGATGATGGAAGTGTAACCGTACTCGTTGTTTTCAATCAGGTTAACTCGTGTTTTACCATTATATTTTGCTACTTTAATCGAAATAGTATTACTATCCGACATCAGGAATGCCGCAAAATTAAAATCACCATCTTCATTGAGTAAGCCGAGATTTGCGGCAAACTGTGCGTTTAATTCTTTACCTGATTCTTCATAATAAATCCTGAGTTGTTCGAATTTGAGGTTCTGCCGGTTCGACCGGATTTTCCCGATTGAATTGCGGGTGCGCTTGGCAAAAAGGTGCTCAATCATCCGTAGTGGCATTGGCTCAGCGGCAGTACCGATTCTGATGAAACATCCCTTTTCGGACATACCTTGTTTTTTGAGATAATACGGCTTTTCAGGACCGCTTGCAACGATAATTTTAACCACATCTTTACTGTCAATTTCTTCACCTATAATATCAAACAACCCCAAACAAGTGGGATGAATAGTATTCTTGAGTCGATCTTTAATCTGCAACTGTACAACATCAGTATTTTCAACACCTTGGGTAATTCCATCGTTATCAATTCCGATATAAATCACACCACCTTCGCGGCTGTTTAAAAAAGCAACCACTTCTTTTTCTAACGACTCAGAAAGTGATAGTTTGAATTCTGTACGATATGATTCTTTCATAGTAGTATCTTTTGAATATCATGGACATGACAATGTAAACCGTGGCTATGTCTAAGCTTTAATGGAGTTGTGGTAGAATTTACTCAGGTTTCCAAAATTGTTAGAAAATAAATAAAGCGACCAAGGAAGTTATTCCAATTACAAATATCACATATATAAAAATGTAATGACGTTTATCGAAGTCTTCATGAATTTCACCACTTCTGATCACGCCGTGTGTAATTTTGTTTTTAATCTCTTCATAGTTCTTGTACCGAATGCTACTAATTACGAATTTATCGCACTTAGTTTGAACAATAAGTACATGGAAAGTTAAATACTTACCTGCTTTTTTGATCTCATTCCATTCTAGTATTTCATTCCTCATAATCGTTTTTTTCTTTCTACCCAAAAAAGATAGTACCTCGATTTTGTCGTGATAAACTTCTATCGTATCGGCTACAACATAACACAATACACCTAAAATCCCCAAACCCAAAAGAATATATATACTATAATATTGTGTATCAGTATAAGTAGCTGATACATAAAGACTCATTAATATTAGAATATAAGATGTGATGCCCTTCTGTTTTTAGAAAGCAAGACTACATTTTTGGTGTAATCGCGAGCTTTATGATTCATATTTTTACTGTTCAATTTACTCATTTGAATCTTTCAAGTCCGACCTTTCTTTCAACTGGTCGTAAAGACTTACCTTGGCTTGTTTTAAAAAAAATTAATGGTCCGAACTCTCATTTTTTCTTTCATACCCTACCTCATCGACCAAGGTTACTATAAAGTCTTCTATCGTTTGTGCCGAAGTCGCAATTTCTATCAAGGTATGGAGATGCTTTTTCAATTTCGGGAATAAATCAGGATCATTAGCATCAATCTCAATAGTTGGCAATGTTGTGTCTGGATCTACAAGTACAGTGAACGATACAATTGCATTTCCTTCTTTACTCTTTAGTATTTCATGATGATAGCCAAAACCCGCAGCCGGATCATTATGTGATGTATCAATATTATTTTTTATACATGCTTCCTTCGTATAACCTATATCTATTCCAACTCCTAAGCCATACCAAGTCTCAGTCTTGAATCCTATTATTGCTTTTTCCGGCAACGTTGTTTTATGAAGAAGTACATTTGCAATCACCTCAAAGCTTTTTCCGGCTTCATGATAAAAGTACTCTATATATTCATTTATTTCTTCGTCATTCCTATTTGGAAAGAATCTTCTGCTGTCAAGAGACTTAAATATCCTAAATTGTATCATAGTAGTACTATAAATGTAAAAGCTATTGGAGTTGTGGCAGAATTTACTCAGGTTTCCAAAATTGTTAGAAAATAAATAAAGCGACCAAGGAAGTTATTCCAATTACAAATATCACATATATAAAAATGTAATGACGTTTATCGAAGCCTTCATGAATTTCACCACTTCTGATCACGCCGTGTGTAATTTTGTTTTTAATCTCTTCATAGTTCTTGTACCGAATGCTACTAATTACGAATTTATCGTACTTAGTTTGAACAATAAGTACATGGTAAGTTAAATACTTACCCGCTTTTTTGATCTCATTCCATTCTAGTATTTCATTTCTCATAATCGAGTTTTTCTTTCTACCCAAAAAAGATAGTACCTCGATTTTGTCGTGATAAACTTCTATCGTATCGGCTACAACATAACACAATACACCTAAAATCCCCAAACCCATAAGAATATATATACTATAATATTGTGTATCAGTATAAGTAGCTGATACATAAAGACTCATCAATATTAGAATATAAGATGTGATGCCCTTCTTTTTTTTAGAAAGCAAGACTACATTTTTGGTGTAATCGCGAACTTTACGATTCACATTTTTACTGTTCAATTTACTCATTTGAATCTTTCAAGTCCGACTGTTTCTTTTAACTGGTCTCAAAGACTTACCTTGGCTTGTTTTTCAAAAAAAATTACCGGTCCAAACTCTCATTTTTTCTTTCATACCCTATCTCATCTGCAACCATTGCGATAAAGTCTTCTATCGCTTGTGTTGAAGTCGCAATTTCAATCAAAGTATGGAGATGCATTTTTAATTTTTCGAATAAATCAGGGTCATTAGCATCAATCTCAAAAGTTGGAAATGTAGTTTCTGTCTCTGCAAGAACAGTGATACATATAATAGTATTTCCTTCCTTACTTTCTCGTTTGTTATGGACATAGTAAAACCCCATAGATGGGTCAGTATGTGAAGTATCAATGTTATTTTTTATACAAGCTTCGTTCGTACAATACATATCTATTCCAACTGATAAACCGTCCCGGTGATCAGTCATGCCTGCATCAATAGCTTTTTCCGGCAACACTGTTTTATGCAGCAATTCATTTATAATCACCTCAAAGCTCTTTATAGCTTCACTATAAAAGTACTCTGTATATTCATTTACTTCATTATCATTCCTATTTGTAAAGAATCTTCCCATGTCAGGATATTCACATCTATTAAATTGCACCATATACTACCTTCAGTTAATATTCAATATACAGACAGGCCGATTTTTCAACCTGTCGTAGTCACCTATCTATTTAAATTCCAGTCCGACCGGTTGCAACAACCGGTCGTCAATACGCACCGATGAAACGTCCTGCTCGAATCTTCTGTTTACCGAACTTTTGTGTAAATAATAGTCAGAATTTTATATAATCAAACGAAACTCAACCATTTCACAGGAATGCAGTTACACTCGATTAATGTAATTATTTAAATGATGATTGAGCTATTCTTGAATACCTACCATTGCAGGAGTGATGTGAATCTTCAAAGGCAATGACTTCATTAGATAATGTCCCTTAACTATGAGATTGGTATCTTCAATAATTATTTTTTTATATGCTTCCAGAAAGAACCCGTTACCTTTTTCGCAAATATCTATATTTTTTGTCCAAATAGTCGTACCTTCTTTCTCAATGGTAAGTATTGAGTACATTGCATCGTGCTTAAATAAAATCGACACTGAGACCTTAATAGGCACGCCATAAACTATAGCATCTACTTCTAAAACTCGATAATCTGTATTCAACTTACCTTCAAGACCCTTCTTATGTGCATATTCTGATGCTTCATAAAGTTTAGGATTTTTGATTTTCAAAGCGGCAGCTTGTAAGTATTTACAAGCTTCTTCCCAAATAAAACTCCTCTGTTCTTTCTCTGACAGTTGACATAATTTTGAGTAATCTAGCGCGCCATAATATTCTAAATAACCTCTCATAGAACCAACGTAATGTAAACTATGAACTGGATTAGCAGTATAAGTAGTATAATACTCTTCATTGGCAAAACTTAAATTTATAAACTCTATAGGTTTACCTGCATATACTTCATTGAGCAGTCTATTGAGCAACATTGAAATACCAAGAAAATCTTCCAGTAAGTCCTTGATGATGCCATTTTCATCTTTAAACCACAGTAGGGTTCTACCAATTCTGTTTTTCATTCTATATTCTCACAACTTGTTATATAAGAACCGATTATTCCCATTCCCACAGGTTGTTTCAACCTGTCGTAAACACCTAACTATTTAAATTTTATCGTAATTTTGCAAAAAAAACCAACGATTAATACATGAAAAATCGTTTGGAAAGAGTACTGTAGAATTGATTTTAGTGAGAATACCATGGAAGACCCAACCATCCCATCCGAACTCCGCCGCCTGCTCGATGCTGACGGCAGAATTGAATATTACCCGAAGAAAAAGAAACACTTACGGCCGTTTATATGGCGGTATCTCCATAGCAAAATTGAGGAAGCGGTGGAATATTCTGAGTCTGAATTGAACGCGATTATCCGCGCGTGGATCGCGTTTGATGATTACGTCACCCTGCGGCGCGACCTCTTTGATCACGCCTATATCGACCGCGCGATTGATGGAAGCAAATATTGGAAAATTGCCAAGTCCGACAGCGTGTTATAACCGGTCGTCAACTCTTACCGATGAATGTCTTACATGATTTCCACAACGGATTAAAATCCGTTGCTACAATTTCTCCCATTCCTAGCGGAACTTTTTGGTATTTATTTGATTTATATAGTATTATATTGATTATCCATGCCTATTTTACCACCCATATCATCCATAAACAACTACCAAAAAGAGCCGTAGGCTCGACCAAATTGTAGGGCTGGAATTTATTCCAGACCTAGAATATTTATCCCGGAACTCGCGCCTACTTCCCTAGAATAAAAAACATTTGCGAGGTTTTGGCGAACATCCCGCGGATAAAATCAAACCCCGCAAAAAATGCGCTCAAAAGCCCGAATAATGGATGATAGACGACAGGACGCTCCCGTGTAATCGACACCAACCCCATCTTCTCCATTCGAAAGAGCACGCTCGTCGTCCAAAATGGCGCGCCTTGGGTGTAGCTCGCCTCGATGACCTTCAGCCCCGCACGCTGCACGAGACCCGACAAACTCGGCATCGTGAACAGCGTCCAATGCCGCGGACAATGATAGCCACCCCAATTCGAATGGCGGAAAAGCCGCGCATCCCAACTGTCAATATTCGGCGTTTTGATGAGAATAATACCGCCCGGTGCGAGTAGATTCCGCGCTTGTTCGAGTACTGCCAAGGGGTTAGCTACGTGTTCGATGAGATTGAGCATGAGAATTACATCGAATTTTTTCTCCGACCTAAAGTCCTCAATTCTCCCGCAGAAATACGCATGACCATTCGCATGTGCGAGTTTCTCAGCGTCCGGATCGAGATCGACGACCTGCGTATGTGTGATGCGATTGTCGGCCTCCTTGAGCACATTGAGTTCCCACCCTGCCCCACCGCCCACATCGAGCGCGCTCAGCGTTTGCCCCTTGACTTGCGCGAGCAGCGGACGGAAATAGCGCTTGTCGAGCCATGTTTTGATGCGATGCACAAGCGAATCCTGCGACTGCGCAAAGGAATAATAATTCGATGGGTAAATCTCGCTAAGGCGTTCGAGAGGAATGGGATGGATAAACATCGAACCGCACGTATTACACCGCATAATATCAAATTCATCCTTCGTTGTGCGGTATTCAAGATCCGTTGCTTTCGCCCAGACGACACTCGTGCCCCGGCTACCGCAACATAAACATACAATCGTAGAAAGTGGAGTCATACCTTATTTTAAAGCAAATAAATGAGCAAAAGTGCGGAAATATCCTGTGCGTGACTTTTCAAGAATCGGCGCTGCCTGCGTATCCATCAGGAATTCCTCGACATCGCGAAGAATAGTATAGGAAAGCTGCATTTCCCAATGATGGAGCAAATGACGGTTGAAGCCCGCCGCGCCAAGCGTGGACGCGATAATACCGGTGCCGAACATCCGGTTCGTCTGTCCATGCGCGGTTTTGGAGTAATCCACTGAATTTTGAGCGGCTTCGCTGCGATGCTCGAGCAATTGACGCACCGAACCAAAAAACGGAAAAACAATTAAAAAGCCAATGGACCAGGAAATTGCGAGTGACCACCAACCGAGAAGCGCAGCGCCAACGACGATCGTACCATTAATGAGCGCTCCAAGGATGAACTGCATACCGAATGTACTTTTTTTCGGTTCGTCCCCGCCGGGAGTAGGACGCGCCTGCAAGGTTTTTTCACGATGGGTAAGCACTTTAATCACGCGAATTCCGGTGAGCGACTCAATGATAAATTTCAATGTAAGTGCATCAAAATAAGAATGTTCGGTATCTTCCGGCGTTCCGAGATGACGGTGATGCATCAGATGAATCGGACGGTACATTTTGATGTCTTGTCCGACAATTGACCCGATAAAGATATTAGCAAGTTTATCATTTTTCTTCCGGTCTTTGGCGAGATTATAATGCGCCGCTTCATGCAAAAAGAGCTGAATATACTGATGAATATACCCAAAAAGCATCGCGCAGACGATGATCGTGAGCGGCATCCAGCTCGAAGGATAATAGCGGTCCATGCACACAGCCCCATAGCCGGTGAGGATGAGCGCAAGATAGCCGAGACAAATATCCCGCCATGCCATCGCATATTTCGGAGTGAGCGTTTTTTTGAATTCTGTGTAGGAAACGCCGCGACTATTAATAATCTGATCGCGTTTCAGGTCTTCGAGTTGTTGTAATTCTGCTTGCATATCTTTTCTCCTGCTAAAATATGAACTTTATTTACCGTATAACCACTTTATTTTATTAGATATATTATCGTAGGGGCGAATTGCATTCGCCCCTGCCTCGCACGACAGAGGCAATCGGATTCGCCCTACCTGCACGACTGGGGCAAATGCAATTCGCCCCTACGTGATTTTTATCTACCGTCTCAACCAACCACCATCCTATCACTTCAATATTTCATCGAGCGTCGTTTGAAGCGTGTCCGATTCCCAATGTTCATTTTTTCGGGAATGTGCGTAGATTAGATTGCGTATCATCCTGATTAAAATAGCAGTATTCGGGATTTTCTCGAGCATCGAATCATTATAATCAAAATTCGAACGGCTGATAAAATGTTTGCAGTCCTCACGACTGATAAATACCCCGAAATTAAACACATCGATAAATACATGTAGTATAGGATGATACACGATAAAATGCAATGGCATGCCAATTCCCTCAAGCTCAATTCCCACTCTCTGCGCCGCCAACATATAGGTAGCAGACAGCGAAATCGGTATCCCCTTTTTCCCGTGCATGAGCGTGTGCATATAGGAATGTTCGGGCTTGTACTCAGGAGTCGCTCCACGGAAACCCGCATGCTCAAAAAACGCATCGTTCAGACTCATCAGGAGCGTGAGCTCATTGGCGCTTGTATTGCGGATAAAGCTGTGATGTGCGTCGAGGGCGATTTCGTCGAGGCGGAGTGAGATTTCAGCGGGATTGGTCTCGGGGTAACCGAATTGAGAGAGGAGAACGACGGATTTTTCGAGGTCGATATCGGTATCGGAAAGTCGGGCGATGATAATCGACTGCTTGAGTTCATTGAGCGCGCGAAGCTGGAATGTCTGAATAATTTGTTCGCAATTCCTTCGCGTAAAAACACTTGGATCATTATCGAGTAAGCTGCGCAAGTCCGGTACTATCGCGCCGCCATATTCAATGAATTTCGATTGAATTGCCTCTGACACTTGTGTATCAGGGTCGTCGAGCAGGCGGAATAAAGCGTCTAATTCCGGGAAATTCGGCGTGATTATTTCAGTTTCAGAGTACAGAGCAGACATGGAATTGGAGCTTTCATTGTGCCAAACTATAGGATTATTGTTCAAAATTAAGAACTTTTTACGAATGTTTTTCGATGTATTTCAATGGTTTTCATTATCGTGCATCATGATAGCCGCCGTCCACGGTAATGACTTGTCCGGTAATGTATTGTGAGCAGGTTGCAAAAAAATAGACGGGCTCGCAAACATCCTCAGCCGAACCGTGCCGTTGCATCGGAATTCGCGTCGGAGCGATCATCGAGCTATCATTATTGGTAGGTTCATCCGGCATCGAAATAGCACCCGGACACACACAATTCACCGAAATTTTCGGGGCAAGTTCGCGGGCAAGTGCTTTAGTGAGATGAATAACGGCTGACTTGGATACATTGTAGGGTATGCGGTGTTTCCACACTTCGAGTCCGCCAAGCGAGGATATATTGATAATCCGTGCGTTATCGGCAGCAATTCCGGCAAAAAGCTGTGCGGCGATAAATTCACCGGCGACATTTACCGAAAATACTTCATCCCACATCGAACGGGAGACTTTGGCGAGTTGTGTTGGCGGAGGAAAGATTCCTGCATTATTGACGAGCACATCGGGTGGCGTGCCGAACTGACGCGTGCAGGTATCGAAGGCGGCTTCGAGTTGTGCTTTGGAGCGGACATCAGCCCGGAGTGCAATTCCCCGCTGACCGTTTGAAACTTCACCCATTTGATCGATCAGGCGTACGACCTGATTCGCTCCGTCGTAGGAGGTCGAGTAATGGACTCCTACATTCCATCCGCGCATGCCAAAATACAAGGCAAATGCACGACCGAGGCGCTTACCGGCACCGGTAATAAATACTGTTTTGGGTTTGTCTTCCTGCGGCATACCATCTCCTGGGATTACTTAACCGGCGTTTCGATAACTACTTGTACAGTACGGGAATAACTCCGTCCTTGAGGCGTTGTATTATCATAAATCAATTCACTGCTTCCCTTCGGCATAAGCGATATATTCGCTGCCGGTACATTGAGGAATTTCTGCACTTCGACGCAGCGTCGAGACGCCAGGTCCTGATTATACCCCTGCTCGCCCGTTCGGTCGGCATAGCCGGCGATCGTGACTTTTGAATTCGGCTGAATACGGCGCTTGACATCCTCGAGAATTTGTTTGTTTAATTTCGACAAAGTGGCGCTGTTGTAGTCAAAGACAATCAGTGAAAAACGTTCAATTTTCTTATCGTCATGCAATTCTTCCCGCTTTTTGCGAATCGTAAGCTGCTTTACGGTAAGAGTCGTATCGGTAGATTTTCTCACACCAAGCGCATCAAGCGCAGAGAGCGTGAGCTTGACCGGTGTTTCGACGATCGGCTGCGGCTGCTCGAGAATATCCCAGCGCTGAGTGGTCGGCAATCCTGTTCCCTGATACGAGCGTAATTCCTGTCCATTTTGCTCGACACGGATGTCCCAGGATTTAATTCCCGAGTCAGAAATCACCGTTGGCACAATATCAATAAACGGTGGTGTGGCCGACCGTGCTATATCCCGTAATATTACAGGCTTGAGGAGTTCGGGTTCGTTCGATGAAATCTCGGCTCTCCGGTTCTCCACCTGGCCGTCATCCCCGGTATTATTCGCAGCATTCGACGGTAAATTCTGTGCGGCAATATTGATACGCTCAGGCGCAATATTCCAGGCAGATTGCAGATAATTTTTCACCGTTTCAGCACGGTCGCGGGATAAATTCGGAGTGGTTTTGTCGGTGTTGATGGTATTGTTCGTACCCGTGATGGTAATCGCCGAACTCGGGTATTTCCGCATTCTCGACCCAATGATATTGAGCATATCTTTGTAGATTTCGAGGGTATTGCGCGGTAATTGTTCTTCGCTGAATTCCGCGGCCTTCTCCGGCGAGAGCTGATGAACGTCCGTCTGACTCAGCATCGTGCTGCCTTCGATAAAGAATACATGCGGCAGGAGCGGGAATCCTTCTTCGGTTTCGATTTCCTCGATCCGAATCGTCGGCTGTGGCTGCCGCACTCCATTTTTCTCGGTACCGTAGCCGGCAATCGAAAGTTCAAATTTTGAATTAAGTGGAATTTCCTTGAGGAAATGTTCGGTGATGGTCGTTGTTTGATGATCAACCGTTCCTTCTCGCACAGTCCTCACATCGACATCCGTTTTCTGCTTGGTGATCCGCATCTTCTGTAGTCCGAGGGACGCGGTAACACTCGTATCGCGCTTATAGACTGTGTCCCGGGTTTGGGTAATGACAGGAGCCGGGAAGATTGGGAATTTCAACGACGCACCAAGCTGCAGACTGCCGACCTTCCAGCTCACTCCCGCTAGATTGGTAATAGGCAATGCATAGCGGATATCGGGCTCAATAAATGCACCGCTTCCTATCGGCAATTCATAACTAATTCCAATGATTGCAGAGAATTGAAAGGTATTTTTATCAGGGATTTCACCGGCTGCTTCGTTACGAACAGCTTTGCCGGTATTTTGAAATACCACATTGTCCGGTGTGAGAATCTTCTCCCGTTGCGTGAAATTACCGGCAAGTAAATACCCGGCATTGAATCCTACACGGCTGTAGAATCCACCGAGGAACTTGAGCGCTACAGTAGGTTCAATTCCCATTACATTGACCGTCGAACCAAGATAATGTTCGACGGTAATCGGTGTAGTCGTATCGCGTCCGTTCTGCGTAATGGGAGTATTGCCAATCGTTTCCGGTACGGAGAAGTCTGCTCCGAAAGTGCCGAATCCGAGGCGGGTTTGTAGTTTTAAAAACGGCGTCAATTCGAATTCCAGGAGCCCACCGAAGGAAACGCCGCTTCCGGTCGCTGTCGCAAACTTCGGACAGCAATTCGGGAAACCGGGTAACTCCCGGAAATCTGCCGTGTGAATCGTTCGATTATACGCACCATAAAGACCAAGGAAATAGAGGGGTTCCCTACTTTTTTGTTCTGATGCTTCCTGCGCACCAAGATGAGGCACTGAGGTCAGGCCCCATATCACCATTGCCAAGATAAAACGACTTCTATTCATTGTTTCTCTTCATTCCTTGTGAAAAATTCTATCGTATAATGACCACGTTTTCTGTTTTGATTTTCGACGGCGATTTGAACACCACGATATATCCCCCCGAAGCCAGATGCATCGTTTCGAGTGGAATTTCCTGCCATCGTCCCGCAACTCCACGATCGGTCACTTCCCACTCTTTCGTCAGCACCGATTGTCCGCTCGTGTTGAAGAGTTCGATCGAATGATGCCCGAGCTCAACAGTCGCCACTGACAGCGATATTTCGGCCGAATTGGGCTTTGATAGTACAGCAAGTCCAAATGTTTTCAATGTATCGGATATCAGTCGCTTCCCTCCTGCTTCGCAGAGAGTGAGTGCCAGGAACCCGTTAATTGCGCTGTCAATCCGTGCAGTCGTACCGGCAGTCCATGTAAAGCTCCGCCAATAGAGCGAGTCCGATGGAATACTTCCCAGTAGTGCATTGCCGATGATGCGCACGAGCACCGGTGTGGCTGCCGTGACATCGACACCGGATACTTCCACCGTGACGATACGCCGGTCGGTGGCAGGATCGAGTCGGGAGGTTAATTTCCCGCGCGAGACTGAGAGAGGAAGAAACAGTCGTTTGTCACACGTAAATTCAGCAATAAAAGATACTTGCTTGAGTGAAAGCGACGATGGATTCAGCGTTGCCGTTATTGGAATTTCATAGCCAATTGCCGTTGGGCTAACGGAGGTATCGACCGGGAGTCGCACCACGGTACGTACACTCGGCAGGCCGGTACCGGTGACAATAACGAGACGTTCATCCGTACAGGGCTGCGTGAGCGTAAAACGAATAGTATCTATCCAGGTACGCTCCTGAATCGGTGTAAAGGTGACTAAAAGTGACGCATTATCTCCGGGGGCAAGGGTAAGCGGGAAAGTAAGAGGCGGCTCGAGTACAGCCGTAAAGTCATTACCGCCGACACTAAATCGCGAACCGGATATGCTAATGGATTGAGTGCCATTGTTGCTGAGTGTCAGGCGTTGAGTCACGGATGATTGAGTCTCGATACTACCGAACGTAATTTTCTCCGGCGCAGCGAGGATTGCACTTTTACGTTCGCCATGCAGCAGCGTCACAACATTGGTTGTAACGCCATTAATGACTGCTTTCGTCATCACTTCAGCGTTTTTGGCACCATCGGTCGTCAGTTGAGGATTGAACACTACTTCCCGTCTGATGCTCGTAGCCGGCTTGAGGGTAAAAGGCAGCGTGAGCGGTGAACCAAAACGGAAAACTCCTGCATCAGGGCCTTGTATATCCATTTGTGTAATCTGTAAATCTGCGCTACCGGTATTGGTAAACGATACTGAATCGGTGCGCTGCTCGCAGGAGGCCACGTCACCGAAATTGAGTTCATTCCGGAAGCTAAGCGCTGCTTCGATCCCGGTGACTTCTACTACGAGTACCTGTGTATCGGCGCAGGGCTGATCAAATATAAAATAGATGGTGTCCCGGTTGATACCGGCTGACTTGACCGGGAAATTCACCGTACAGCCGATCGTACCCGTCGCACCGATTGACGCACCCGATGGATTGACCGTCGATACAGTGCTCCGTACATTCTTGAGTCGCACTGTCAGTCCACCGGCATTGGTCAGCGTGAATGAGCTATTTGCTGATGTGTTGATCGGTACGGTGCCTGCATTAATATACCCCGGTACTGCAACCTCCACCGATTGAGTAATTGCGCTGAGCGGAATATCTATTCTCGGAGAAGTACTATTATCCGTCTTGATAGTGAGAATTGCGGTGTTCAGCCCCTTGACCCCCAAATCCGGTGAAAAAAGCACAGTAAAGAAGACATTATCACCGGCGTTCAGGGTTTTCGGTGGTTGCGGTTGATTGACAATGGAGAATGCAGCCGCATTGGTACCCGTAATCACGGCACGTTCACCGATTGTGAGTGTCGCAGGTCCGGCATTGGACAGCCGTACCGAATCGAGACGAGTTTCGCAGCGTGGTACTACACCAAAATCAATCGATGGCTTGGAGATATTTACTGTCGATGTAATTGCTTTCCCTGCAAGGAGTATTCTTGCCGTATCACGGCAGCCGCCATCCTGGAACAGCGACACTGCCACCAGTGCTGCCGAGTCATCACCCTCGACCGTCGGAGTATATTCAGCCGTAATGACCACTTCCCCGCCGGCAGGAAGAATAGTCGGTAACGGAGGCACGACCGACACAATTCTAAATGGTGCCGGAAGCGGCGGGAATGCCTGCATGCTCGCCACTTCACTTCCTTCGTTTTTCAGAATAATAGTGACTTGCTTCGTATCTCCTACTTTCAGGGTCGAAAACTGTCCGGTTCCAACGAAATTCAGCTTGGTCTCGATACCTTCGGCTATAAGCACTATAGTATCGGCCGAACCGCATTTATTAATTTTTGCAATGAGTTGCGTTTCAATGCGACCTCGTGAACGTGCTTTAAAAATCAGGTCAATCGTTTCTGAAAATCCCACGGGAATTGTTCCATTTTTAATCGTAGCAGTGAAATTCGATTGATCTCCGAGCAACAAATCGGCATTGGTAATCACAAGCGGCGATCGGTTCAGCAGGCGTACGGAATAGAGATTATCGCGTCCCGGCCCGATACAGACTTTACGAAAATCAACCGTATCGATACGTCCATTCCCCGATAAATCCAGGAATGCAACGGCAACCGAATCTTTTTGAGCGCTATAGCTGATTTTCCATGGATTTTTTCCTTCTTCAGGGTCATTGTTAAAGAGCATGAGGGTGTCGTTGAATTGTGAACCCGGCACCGGCGGCAAGCTGTATTGGACAATGAATGTATCGACTGATTTGAGGGGAATCGTAAAACCTGGGAATCGGGCTTTCGGCGGTGAAACGAGTGTAAACCCTTGATTACCTTTGAGGAATCGTGCCGAATCGATGATAAGCATTGTCGTTCCTTCATTCTTGACGAGAAGCGTATCATAAAACACATCCGTCGGGCAAACGATATTCGGCATCGTTTTCACCGTATCACTTGCTATGATAGGTTGGTCTGCTATGCGCAGTATATTGGCAGCCGCTTGAGACATGACTAATACCGGCTCTGCAGTAAACTGACCTGTATTTGGAAATTCTATACTCTGCATCATCACAAGATAGTATCTTGTTTGAGGATATTTTACAAGATCTGTCAAATCCAAAAATGCACTGGTTTGTCCTGCTGGAATCGTCTGCTCGTCGAAATAACCCCAGTTTCCACCTTCACCTCTAATAAACAGTTTATACTTTTGCCCATTTGTACTTAACGTAAGGTAACTTGTTCTTGATATGATAGAAAGTGTATCGGTTGTCGGCCCTCTGTAGAGCGAACCGGAAAAGTTTGTGGAGATACTTGGAAGCATTTCAGGTGCATCATGTCGAAATCGTCCCGAGCCACCGGCCGGAAAAGAAGAACCACCGGAGACATTGATCATATTACAATTGGTCATTAAGGATTTGCTTTGTAAGGTGATAGCTCCACCGGAACCTGACCCGCCGGACGAAGTCTGAGCAGCGCTACCGGATGTAGATCCTCCATTACTTCCTACCGCATTAACTTGTAAACTCTTAACTTCGTAACCATATATGGAAATTGCACCACCACCTCCTCCACCTTCACCAGAGCAACCATAGGATATCAAAAATGCTTGTGGATTGCCACTTGCACCACCGCTTCCTCCTGCAAATGGGATTATACATGAATTTCCAACTATACCACCTCCATTATTTCTTAGGTTTGCACTATTTCCTGCAGTTGCAAAACCAGCCCCTCCGCCCGGTTCATTATTTATTGCCCCGCTTCCTCCTCCATTTCCTCCCGGGGGTTGACAATTAGTGCCATTTACACAAATACCACCTGATGTACCGAACGGATGTCCTGTGCCACCGCTACCTGATTCGTAAACTATCGAAGTGTCACCACCTCTTGTTTCGTTGAGACTTGCGGCAGTTCCCATGTTCAATCCACCAGTCGACGCGCCTACGAGAGCTTTGATATTTGGCTGTCTGGTTGTTGACATATTAATACCGCCTGCTGAACCTCCCGTATAACCATTGCCACCATCGGTACGTGTTGTACTAGTACTTTTACCATTATCACAAAAGCAACCAGCGCCTCCACCACCTCCGGGCCCCGCATTACCTGTTCTATTATTATCTGCATCTACTGAAATGATCGTATTCTGAGTACCACTTATCTTCCCTTTACTTAAAATAATACACGGCAAATACCCTTGATTACCGTTGGTAAAGGGGTCGCAATCAAACGTAGAAACAGTGTACGTACCATCGCCAAGCTGCATTCGATCGACAATCATCGCGCCACGGCGGGAACGGAATCCAAGGGACCCAGCCCCGATGACTCGATCGGGATTGGCACTTTTATCACCAAAGGAAAATGGCCGCACGATATAGAAGGTATCAGCATTGGAATACTGTCCCCCGGCAAATACCCGTATCGGAATTCTCCAGTCAGCAGTGAGATTTTGCCAATTATCTGAATTCGGCACTCCATTCGCTATTATCGGACGCACAAATATTTGTGTCGAGACTAAGCGGCCATTCCAACTAACAACGACCGGACCGATTACTATCTTGTTCGTATCATTATCATGTAAGCACTCTACCCGTACAGCGTCTGTTTTGTTATTAAGATAAAGGCCGTCTTTACCAAACGAACCTGTCGCAGCATTCGGAGCGATGATTTCGACATACGTATTCATGTTGATGGCACCGATATCAGGTATCAGGTAGGAGATTTTGGGCTGGGCAATGGCGGTCAATGCTCCAAGGAAGAGAAGGAAAAAAGAAGTCACTAGAGATTTCATACGCACATTCCGAAAAAAACGTGGTTGTTGATGGATTTACTTGCTGCAAATTTGCCAATAATTTCCAAACTACCATACTATTTCTTTTTATTCGGGAAATTTTGTGCAGCTTGGCTGATACTTGCCTCTTTCCGGCGATGGTTCACACTCGTCGGCGCGGTAATTTTTCTTCAATTTCCGGATGCTATCGACGACAGGCAGTGTATTCAGACTCCTGGTCATTGGTCAGAGTCAACATCCTATTCGGCGCCCGTATGACCGTTCGAATTAGTACGAAAACGCGTCTTGGAATACGGTGGCTACAGCGCCAATTGCTCCACCGTCATTTTATTCTCACGAATACACCATTCACCACCACTCTCCGTAGAATAAAGTGACACATTACCGCATCGTAAAATTACCCGGAAGATTGGTAATGCCATCATATCATCTGCGTTACACAGAGGTAATGTTCACACCGTAATTTTGCATATGTTATGTAGTAATTTATCAACATTTACGAGAGAAATTATGCTCAAGAAAAGTACCCTTATAGGTTCGCTTGGCCTCGCTGTAGTCGGCATCAGCGGTTGCAGCAAAGATGAAACGACGACGCCAACTACTCCTACAGTAGAACTGAAGAACTATTCTACTACTCCGGCATTGGTGAAAAAAATGACCGGCTTTGAGTCGGTGGAAGTCTTCTCCCTTATCGGCAGTGACGACAAGCTCGATCAGTCTCCAAGCTTTGTCTTCGGCGGTTCGGCCGATGGTATGGGCTGGCTCAAAAACAGCGATGGTGGATTTACCATGATCCTCAATCACGAAGATAACTATGCCGTCTCGCGCGTGACGTTTGACAAAACTCTCAAGCCAATGAAAGGCGAATACATCCTTAATTCCGACGGAGGCACCTGGAGATTATGTTCGGCTACCATGGCGACCCCCGAAGAGCATGGCTTCGGTCCTACGTTCCTCACCTGCGGCGAAAGCGGTGAAGAGTCACGGACGCATGCAATTAATCCGCTTGACCCTGTTACCAATGCCTCGCTTTCCCGCGAACTCCCCGCCTTCGGACGATGGAGCGCAGAAAATGCATTACCATTACCCAAAACAGCCTACAGCGGTAAAACCGTAATCATGATTACCGATGATGACTCCGGTATAAGTGGCGGTCAGGTAGCAATGTATATGAGTAATACGGTGGGAGATTTATCTAATGGAACTCTCTACATGCTCCGTCGCAAAGACCAAAATCAAATCGAAACTGATATGAAAATCGGAACCATGTATGATGTAGAATTCGTAAAAATTGACAATGCCTCTACCCTTACCGGTAAAGAAATCAACGCGCTGGTGGATGTACAGAAAGCCATTAAATTCGGAAGAGTTGAAGATGTCGATTACCGCAAAGGCGGTAATGGACGGGATGTCTATTTTACGGTGACCGGTCAGCCTTATACCGGTACTAATGCCGATAAATCCCGCACAAAATACGGACGTGTGTATCATTTGAACCTCGATGCAGCGAGTCCGCTTTCAGGTAAACTCGAAGTAATCATGGACGGTGACGACCGCACCGGTCCGGCTAAATCATTCCAGGATCCGGATAATATCTGTGTGACGACCAATTATGTGTATGTTCAGGAAGACCCCAACGGCTACGGTGATGAAACTCATGATTCGTATATCTATCAGTATAATCTCTCAACAAAAGAAGTAAAAATTGTCTGCGAACTCGACCATCATCGCGATGCAGCAGACAAAGACCTGTACAACAAAGATGTCACGACAGGTGCGCCTGCACTTTCCAAAAAAGGTGCCTGGGAGTATGGAGCAATGGTTGATATATCGGATATTATCGGTATTCCCAATACATTTGCTCTCGCTGTGCAGCCGCATACATGGGTCGGCGACAAGTACAAAGGTGTCGATGGCGGTACCAAAAGAGCAAGTGAATGGCAGGCAAGCCAAGTGCTTATTCTTAAAGGTGTTCCGCGGTAATATCTTCTTCCCTGCTTTTACTGTCAAAAGCGCGGATACCGGAAAGCAGTATCCGCGCTTTTCTTCGTACGTACTCTTGTCTATTCAATGAAAATCTTCCTTTCTCTCGCTTCTGTTGCGATCCTTTGCCTTGTCCTCGGGTGTCAGTCTTCAGACGTACCTCCGCGTGCCTCACTGCAGGTAAAGCTATGGTACATCTCCACAGCCATTGAACTCGATACCGCCGTTGCCCATCTTGAGCGTGGTAATTCCGGGCAATTGCCGGATACCGAGATGCAGCAACTCTTTGATACAGCACGATATTATTACAAGAAAATTGAATTCCTGGTCGAATACTATCATCCGCTGACTGCCCGTTCAGTCAATGGTGCTGCCATCGCCAAAGCAGATGATGAAGACCCGACAATCATCAATCCGCCGGAAGGCTTTCAGGTCGTTGAAGAATTGATTTTTCCGGAAATTGAGTCAGGCAGCCGAGATGAGCTCACCCGCAGTCTTGCACTCCTGCATTCGAATGTCCGGAGAATTCGGAAGGTTGCCGAACAGATTGAACTCACCGACCGGCATATATTCGATGCGATTCGCTTGCAAGTACTTCGTATCATGACCCTTGGAATCACCGGTTTCGACTCGCCCGTCGCTCTTCATTCCCTCACTGAAGCATGTGCTTCATTCGACGGAATGCAACAGACGCTCGACTACTATTCGGGCAATTATAAAGCTACAATTAGCGAAGTGACCAAAAGAATACACGCAGCGCAAGCGTTCCTTCGCAATGCGAACAAATTTGAGGAATGTGACCGCGCGGACTATATTATCTCTTACACAACACCATTGATGGAGTCTTTGTATGCATTCGGCAAAGAGCTACCGGGTTCGGGTGCTACGCGGAGCACAGCATTATCCCCCGACGCCGTACGTGTTTTTTCTCCGGAGGCATGGAATCCCGATTTTTTCGCACCCAATTATTCCCGATTAACCTCTGATGCAGTGGTGCATCTTGGTAAACTCTTGTTTTTTGACCCTGTGTTGTCTCACCAAACTGACCGGGCATGTGCAAGCTGTCATCAGCCGGAGCATGCCTTTACCGACGGGCTGCCACGGAGTCGCATGCTTGAAGGAGCGACCGGAACGCTTCGCAATGCACCTACGCTGATGTTTGCAGGAATGCAAAACGCACAATTCTACGATATGCATGTCACGTATCTCGAAGACCAGGCAACGGCAGTAATTACCAATCCGATTGAAATGCACGGTTCCCTCGAGCACACGGTTGCTCTCCTCCACCGTAGCCCTGAATATAAGCATCTTTTCAATCAAGCATTTCCGAATGACGGCGATAAGAGTATTACCGACAAAAATATCCGTGTTTCTCTTGCCGCCTATGTGCGTTCCTTGCGACCGATGCATGCTCCGTTTGACCGTTTCATGCGTGGTGAAACACCTGCAATTTCAGCACAGGCGCGGCATGGATTTACGCTCTTTACCGGTAAAGCGAAATGCGCGACCTGCCATTTTATTCCTTTTTTTAATGGCACTGTTCCACCTAATTACACTGAAACCGAAGCAGAAATTCTAGGCGTGCCCTCAGCCCCCGATACGAGCAACGCTCTGATTGACCCTGACCCCGGGAAATATGCATTTTCTAAAGCTACCATCGACTTACATGCGTTCAAAACGCCTACTCTCCGTAATATAGCTCTCACGGCTCCCTACATGCATAATGGCGTCTATACTTCACTTGAAAAGGTGATCGATTTTTACAATCGTGGCGGTGGTCATGGGATTGGAATTGAAGGTATTCATCAAACACTTCCTCCGGACAACCTTCATCTCAGCTTTCACGATCAGCAGGACCTTCTTGCATTTCTTCATACGCTCACCGATACGTCCGGCACGACGGCACGACCACGGCAACTGCCTGATATACCGGGCATTTCAAAGGTCAATCGTCGTATTGGCGGATCGTATTAACGGGTAGATGTGCCCCCTCCCCGCCGCCGCCCTCGTACAACTACCATTCATCGCTGAAACGAGTAGAACAATCGGAGAACCGGTGGGGCATCTCATATAAAATTGCGAAACATCTAACGGAGCAGTGCCGAGAGAATTCATTGTAAAATGATCATACTTTCTGCTACGCATCCCAAGATGACCGAAGCAGGCCTTTCTCTTGTTTTCCCGGGTAATGAATGTTGTTCCTGCCCACAACTGTGCCACCTGCCTCCGGGTAAACCTGCCGTCAATTCTCAAAAAAAATTTCACGAAGACTGTAACCATCTCCGCGACTACCTCCTCTACGCCTTCAAGACAGGTTACTTTAGTATAATCAGGAGAACAGTATGAAACGAATCTTTGGAGTGATGATGTCACTCGTTGCGGTCACTTGTGTCTTTGCCGCTGAACCCAAGCCCATTTCCTCAAAAATTGATGCCGTGACGGTCTATCAGGACAGAGCACTCGTCTCCCGTACAGGGCGCATTTCCCTGCCGGTTGGCGTCTATACGGTTGCGTTTGAAGGACTTCCCTACGGTCTTGACGACAATTCCGTGCGCGTCTCCGGTGAGGCGGTCGGCGCTGCAATACTCGATATTCAAGTCAAGGCCACGACCTCTGTGCCGCCTTTGCCGGACAGCGTACAGGCAGCCCGGCGGAAAAAGTATTATGACAAAGTTGAAGAACTCGAAGCTTTGCGAGCGGATAACAACGATAAAATCAATATTATCAACACACAAAAAGCATTTCTCGATCAGATCAAGATTCAAACCGGCGCTTCTATCAATGAGCAACTCAAGCTTACGCGACCTACAGCTGATGACTGGCAAAAATTCGTGGACTTTTACGGTGGAAATTCTCAAAAACTGACCATCGAGCAGCGTAAATACGAGCGACAAAATGCAGAATTACGCATAAAAATTGACTCATTGCGCCAGCTAGCCAATTCGAATACGCAGTCTGTCGGCTCTAAACAGGTCAAAACCGTGCTTGTCGAACTCGATGTAACACGTTCGGGTGAAATCGAACTCAACACAAGTTATGTCGTGCAGGGTGCAAGCTGGACTCCTGTCTATGACTTACGCGTGCAGAAAGCCACCAAAGACGTACAGCTCGACTACAGAGCATCGATCCGCCAATATACCGGAGAAGATTGGACAAACGTCGCTCTCACCCTCTCGACAGCCCGACCGGACGTTGGCGGTAATCAACCGTTGCTCGGGACGTGGACCATTAACGGCAGCGAACCTCCCAAGCAAGTGGCCATACGGAGTCAGTCCGAGGATTCTCCGCTCAGTCCGGGCTCGGTTCGCGGAACACGTTCACGCAATGTGGTCACTCAATCCTCTGTAGCGAGTGCGGACTCATACAGCAGAGTCAATACGGACTTTGCACCGGTCACTCAAGCACTTGCACGGATTGAATCGGATTATTATTCGACGATGTTCGATATCCCGTCCAAGGCGACCATTCCATCGGACAATATCGCGCATAAAGTAATGATCACCAAGCTCAAGCTTGCATCGGAATTCGGCTATAGCTGCACGCCGAAGCTATCACTGAATGTGTATCTCAAAGCAACCATTAAAAATACGTCCGATACTCCTATCCTTCCCGGTACAATGAGTATCTTCAGCGACCGCGATTACATCAGTCAGTCTTCACTGCCGTTCATCTCACCATCGGAGACATTTGCAGCGTCGATTGGTGTCGATCCATCGATTACGATACATCGGAGCAGACTCACGGAAACCAAGAACACGGGTGTATTTACCAAAAATCGGGTATTGGAATACAAGTATCAGTATGTCCTCCAAAACAATCGTAAAAAAGATACCATACAGGTCGAAGTCCTCGACCAAATGCCGGTGTCGCAGCACGAAAAAATTGTTATCGAACAACTCGAGCCGACCGTAAAGGATAATCCGGTGTCACCGCAGGGAGTTATTACCTGGAAACACACGCTCAAGCCCAATGAGAAAAAAGACTGGAAGCTGCATTTTTCAATCGAATATCCGGTAGATTTTAGTATGCAGGGATTGAGCGACTAAGCCCTGAATTTCTGTCCCCTCACCTTCGCACTCACCACCAATACAATGCGGCATACTCGTACCGGGTATGCCGCTTGTCGTTTGTATGAAATAATACTTGGTTAATTCTTCAAGAGTGAGTATTTTCGAAGTTATGGATGATATAACCCATTGCTAATCATGAATTTCGATATTTCCGGCCGGCTAACGGCTATTTTTTTTGTTTTTAGGAAGGATTCTTATGAAAATTGTGCTCCAAATTTTGAAATGGCTCGGCATTGTGCTCGGGGCGTTCGCTGTGATCCTTGTGATCTACATCTTTGCACAGCGGCACCGTACATTTGATGCGCCGTATCCCAATATCAAAGCAAGTACAGACAGTGCTGTCATTGCTCGCGGTAAATATCTGGCATTCGGTCCCGCACATTGCGGCGGCTGCCACTGCGGAATGGCAGATACGGCAAAGATGTTTCGAGGGGAAATTGTTGATTTAAAAGGTGGACGGGAGTTTATACTCCCCTTCGGCATCGTCCGGGCACGGAATATTACGAGCGACAAAGAAACCGGTATCGGCCGATTTACCGATGCTGAAATCGCCCGTACCCTCCGTTATGGTGTAGGTTCTGACGGTCGCGCAATTTTCGATTTTATGAATTTTTACGACGCAAGTGACGAAGATTTGACGGCAATTATCAGTTATCTCCGGTCAACAACTCCGGTTAACAATAAAGTCGCGAACCATGAATTTAATTTTATCGGAGATGGAATCCGTGCAATATTCATCAAACCGATGGGTTCACTCACCGGCACGCGCCCTGTATCAACGGTCTCCGATACTACCGCCAAATATGGTGAGTACTTAGCAAATAGTGTCGCTAATTGCCGCGGCTGCCATACGAATCGCGATATGGCGACCGGCGCGTATGTCAATGAGTATTATTCCGGCGGATTTATGATGCCGAGTGAGACAGATCCCAAAGTGACCTATGTGACTAGGAATCTGACTCCCGATAAAGAAACAGGTCATCTTGTCAATTGGAATTTTGAACAATTTTATAATCGAATTCACACCGGACCGCAGACGGATGGCTCCTCTATGCCGTGGGTGATGTATAAGCACATGAGTGAGAACGACATAAAAGCAATCTGGAACTACCTCCACACCCTCAAGCCGGTGAAAAATGATGTAGGGCCGGTGCGTATTGTAGCTCAAAAGTAGTATATTGCAGCATAGTACTGCGAAGCCGGAGCCGTTTTATCCGCTCCGGCTTTTTTATGATGATACACAAATACTCCTATGGCACGATTTAAAATCTATCTCGAATACGAAGGCACCCGCTTCTCCGGCTGGCAGGCGCAGAAAAATGCACGCACTGTACAAGGCGAACTCATCGGAGCGATGAAGCAAGTCTTCAATACTGACAATTTCGAACTCTACGGTTCCGGGCGCACCGATGCCGGCGTTCATGCTCTCGCACAAGTGGCACATCTCGAAGTGCCCTCGATGCTCGGACCCGAAATTATCCGCATGAAAACCAATGACTTGCTCCCTGCCGACATCAACATTCTCGAAGTCGAAAAGACGCACAAACAGTTCCACGCCCGCCACGATGCCATCGCCCGGAGCTATCTTTATCAGATTTCCCGGCGGCGCACTGCATTCGGCAAGCGTCATGTGTGGTGGATTAAAGATCGATTGAATTTCAATCTCATGTGTCAGACCGCCGCATTATTCGAAGGCATGCATGATTTCCGTTCGTTTACTGCCGATGACCCTGAACAGAAATCCACCAAAGTCAAGATCGAAGAAGTGCTTTTGAAAGAACATAACGACCTGATTTTAATCAGAATAGTTGGCTCCCATTTCATCTGGAATCTCGTTCGCCGGCTCGTCGGCACTATCGCTGAAGTCGGTCGCGGCAAGCTCTCCATTCCGGAAGTCGAGAACTATCTCCGCACTTATTCCAATGAGCCGGCGCGGCTTACTTCGCCGCCATCCGGACTCTTCCTCGAGCGCGTCTATTATCCGGGCGATGAAATGCTCGACCATCTCGAGCCAACGATTAATGTGTAAATCCTATCTCCATAATACACGTAAAAAGCCAAACTGACAGTATCAGTTTGGCTTTTTTAATTAGCTGTAATTTCAATATATTACTTCATCGCACCGTCTAAATTTTTCGCAACTTCCGGCCAATTAACCACATTCCACCAGGCAGCCACGTAATCGGCTCGTTTATTCTGATATTTGAGGTAATAGGCATGTTCCCAGACATCAATTCCCATAATCGGCACTACTCCCCACGCGGATAACTTATGCTGATTTTCTGCCTGAGCGATGATGAGTCGCTTGTCGGAAGCGCGATACTGCAGCAGTCCCCAGCCACTTCCTTCGACGGCAACAGCGGCGGCAGTAAATTGTTTTTTGAATATTTCGAAGCTTCCAAAATCCTCTTTGATTTTGTCTGAAAGCATACCCGTTGGCTCGCCTCCGCCACCTTTACCGGCTGGAGCCATAATTTTCCAGAACATTGAATGCAAAAAATGACCGCCACCATGAAAAGCAGACTGTTTTGACCAATGTTGTATCATGGCGAAGTCCCCGGCTCCCCTTGCTTTAGCGAGTTCGGCTTCGGCTTTATTGAGACCATCGACATACGCTTTATGATGCTTTGAATGATGTATTTCCATCGTCGTGGCATCAATATGCGGCTCGAGTGCTGCGTAGGCATATGGCAGAGTGGGCAATTCATGCTTGGTTGTCTTGCCAAGCGGCTCTTTGTCATCGGCAGCGACATGCGCTTCGGCAGGAGTAATTGCGGAGGTAGCAATCGCCGCGGTTGCGATACTTGCTGCGCTGATAAAATTACGTCGGTTTGTGTTCATGGCTGTGTTTATATTGTTCAAAACTAACACTATTACATGTTTTCATTCTCATGCGGGATATTCACCTGCTGTGCACTTCCCCAGAAGCGGGGCAACGTTCCCTCGAAAGCCCGCTTTGTACGGCATTAATGGAGTGCTTCTTCGAGGCGGGCAAGAATATCGCCGATTTTTCCGACGACCATAGCTTTTTGGTCATCAAGTGCAGCTGCCGGTGCTTCTTCTTTTTTCGCCGGCGCGCTACTGCTTGCCGGATGTTCGGCTGCTTTTTTCTCTGCTTCCTGAATTTTTTCCTGCAGGGATTCGATTTGTTGTGCTTGTGCAGCCATCGTTGTACGAAGTTCATCCATTGCCTGTGCATGCTCGGCCATCGTTTTTTCGTGAAGATCTTTGGCTGCATGGAGCGATTGCCGTGTTTTGCTCAGTTCGATGGTCAGTTCATCACGTTCACTCTCAAGCGCTTTATTTTCCAAATGAATATGATCGGCAGCTTCATGTGCTTCTTTGTATTGCTTGATTACATCCTGGAGTGCTTGTTTTTCATCGTGCAACTGTTGATACTTCGCTTGAGCGTCTGCCAGCTCTGCCGTCAGAGCGACGAGGCGGGTTTGACTTTCACTTGCAGTGGCATTCTCGGCAGTTACATGGGCTGCAAGCTGCGACTCCAGTGAGGTTATCTGCGTTTGCAGTGCGGCGGCCGTTTGCTCAGCACGTGATTTTCGGTCAGCTTCGAGCGTCAGCTTCTCTTCAATATCGCTTTTTGCCAGTGCAATAGCTTCGATTTCATCGCGGAGTTCGCTGATTTCTTTCTCGGCTTTGGCGAGCTTGGAACTCAGCTCTTTGCGCAGGGTATCTGCCTGAACTTTCGCCACGTTCTCGGCATCTAATCTCTCTTCTGCATCGCCCTTTGCAAGGGCAATTTTCTCGATTTCGTCTTGTAAGCGTTGAGCTTCCGCTTCGGCGTGTGCATGCTTTGCCGTTATGGTTTCGAGCTGCGCTTCCAACTCCGCCCGGACAGTTTTTTCTTGGGTAAGTGCTTCTTCGGCAGTCGCATTGGCAAGGGCTACGCGCTCGACTTCGTCAAAGAGGCGGGCTACTTCTGCTTCTGCTTTCTGCAAGTTTACCTTCAATTCGGTGCCTTTGGCATGCGATGCTACGTTGGCATTAATCTCCGTATGTAATTTCTCTTCGACATCTGCTTTTGCAAGTGCTAGCTGCTGAAGCTCTTCCGTTAATTTTTTCACTTCTGCTTCCGATGCTGTCAGCTTTTCGGTGAGCTCATAGGAGAGAATTTCAAATTTTAATTGACTGTCGATTTCCTGTTGTAATTTTTCATCAATAAGTACTTTGGTCTGCAGGAGCTTATCGTACTCCATCTGCTTAGTGGTCAGATCCTGCTCAAGAGCAAGAAGTCGTGCCTGTAGATCTTCACCGGTTGATTCACTGATTTTGAGTGCATCGGCGGCGTGGGCAAGCTGAGATTCAAGTTCTGCTTTGGCAATTGACGCACGCTCAAGCTGCTCGTGGAGTTCGATACCATGCGCTTTCTCGGCAGCTAGTGCATCCGAATACTCCTGCAATCGTGCTTCCGAAGCTTCGAGCGCCTGCTGACCGGCAGCATGTGCTGTCGCGCTTTCCTGCCGTGCAGCGGTTGCCGTATCGAGCTCACTGCGGAGTTCGGACATTGTCGCCTCTGCCACTTCGAGTGATGCAGTGAGTGACACAATCTTCGCCTCAGCTGCTTCCATGTCCGTTGTTTTTTGAAGTATCTCGGCCTCAAGCTCGGACTTTTGCTTCGCTAAGCTGCCCATCTCTTGCTGCAGTGAGGCAATGTCCGCTTCACGCGCCGCAAGCGTCGTCTCAACTGCCTGCCGTGCCTCGACTTCGGCATCATAGGCGTGTTTGCTGTCACCAAGCTCTCCCTGTATCACGGCAAATCTCACCGACAATGCCTGTAATTTTTCGGCTATGATCTGATAATCTTCTTTCTCCATTTGCAGGGATGTTTCGGCGGCAATCAGCGCAGACTGCGTCTCGGAAAGCATCCGTTCTGCTTCGGTTTTTTGACGCTTGAGTTCGAGAATCTGCCCGGAATATTCATTTAGCGCGCCGAGGTGACGGGAGATCTGCTCTTCATACTCGCGTGCCGAGCGTAACTCCACGTGAAGTTTTTCCTGAGCCGTGCTTTCGGTTTCAAGCTTGATTTCAAGATCGCGTATCAATGCCTGCGCAGAGTCGATATCGGACTCAAGAGCAGCATTCTTGCCGGTAAGCTCCTCGATTGACTGCTGATAGGCAGTGATTTTCGCAGTCAATTCTTCGTAATTTTTAGTGTATTCGGCTGCTTGCTCATGCGTTTGCAACAGTTGATCGCGTTCGTCGGTGAGCGCAGTAATACTTGCATCACGTTCGTCGATTATCCCCTTCAGTTTCGGAATCTCATACATACTGTTCTCAAGATCAGCCACCTGATTTTTGAGTTCCTGTACTTCATTTATCCGCGCACTTACTTCAATATTCCGACGTGCGAGCTCTTTTTGGATAATTTCTTTATTCGCTTCAAATTCTTTTACTTCTTCAATCTGCGCTTTAAGGAGTTCATTTTCACGTTCAAGCTGTTCAATTTTCTTAAATGCTTCAAAATTTTGAGCTTCGACACCGAGCAAACCGGCGACTTTCTCGTCGAGGGCTGTTTTTTCTGTAAAGAGCGTCGAATATTCATCGAGTAACTCACCGATCCGACGTTTTTTTTCTTCGATCGAATCGACGAGATCCTGCTGATTCTTTTCCTGCTCTGCTACACGGCGGATGCGCTCTTCGTACCCGTCGATCTGCTGCTGCAGTTCTTTTAAGCGGTTATTGAGGGCGGCCTGCTCTACTTTTTTCCCGTCGAAGAGGTCTTCGATACCTGCTACTTTTTGTGATAGCGAGGCATTATCCTCCTGAAGGGAAACGATGAGTTCGCCGGACATTTTGACAACATCCCAAAACTGTTGAAGCGCTTTTTCTATTTCTTTGCTCGGCATATATTTTTGCGGTAAAAATGGCTCGTACATCGTTGATAAATTGACTTTAAATATTTTAATAGTAACACATTAGCACAGCAGCACGATTACTTCCCATCAAGAATCACCGGCGGACTCGACTTGCCGCCGCCTAAGATGATGAGTTTGGAATTCTGAGAATTCACGAGCTCCTTCTGTACTTTAATCATTTCGTATTGCAGGACTTTGTCGTTCAGACCTTCACTGAGTATTTTTTGTGCATCCGCAGTACCCTGCGCTTCGACGCGTTTGAGCTCAGCTTCCTGACGCCCTTTTGCGAGCACATATTCCATCCGTTGTGCATCCTGCTCAGCGTTAATTTTACGTTCGATACTTTCCTTGACCGAGGCAGGAAGCGTGATATTTCTCACGAGAAGCTGTTCGAGTATAAACCCTTTTTTCGCAAAATCTGCCTCGAGTAATGTTCGAATTGAGCTTTCAAATTCTTTTCTTTTTTGGGAATACAAATCCGTTGCCACGAATCCGGTCGCCCCTTCACGAATGCGGGTACGTGCCACTCCGCGAATGTATCTGTTTTCGTAGTCGAGACTTAAATCCTGATAAATTTTTGGGGCCGAGGAGGGCTCGATGCGATAGAGTACCGTTAGGTCGAGCATGACTTCGAGTCCGTCCTTGCTCATGACCCGAATACCGTCATCGCCTTCTTTATTGCCTTCGTCGTGGACAGATGACATGGTATAATTCTGTGTCCGCACTTCCATCTGATTCACTGACATGAGTGGATTGATGACATGGAGTCCTTCGCCGAGAACTTCTGTCTGTACTTTCCCGAAGAGAGACATCACGCCGACGGTACCGGCAGGAATCTGACGTACACCGGCAGTGAGCATTCCGACTATGACGAGAAGAATGCCGCCTGTTTTGAGAAAATTACGTAGCTTATACATACCCGGCGAGTCTGATTTTGCGGCACCGACACCGATAAAAAAGACGATAATTCCGATAATTGCAAGAAACATAGTTCCTCCGAAATCAATAAAATGAGAAATATTCTATCACCGATTCCACTGCCCTGCAAAAGAAAAGCCACCGGCAGATGGAATGGCGCAAGTGGCTTTAATCATTAGATACTACAAGACGTCAGCACACATTACCGGTATTGCCGTAAGAATTCCAATCGGTCCTGTAACTGTGCAATCGGGATCAGCAGCTTGTCTTTTCCGAGAATTGCTTCTTCCTGACTTGTAAAGATGAGTTCATAATCCTTACTCATGATAATCGCTTCTTCAGGGCATACTTCTTCGCAGAAGCCGCAGTAAATACAGCGCAGCATATTAATTTCAAACTTCACGGGATAGCGTTCTTTCTCGCGCGTCGTCTCCCCTGCCTGCACTTCGATGGCAAGTGCGGGACACACGCGCGAACAAAGACTGCAAGCAACGCAACGCTCGCCGTCTTCCTCAAGCACGAGCACAGGGCGACCGCGGTAGGAGCCGGTAGGTTCCCATTTTTCTTCCGGATACTGACGTGTCATTTTGGGCTTGAGCATTTGCTTAAATGTCAGTCCCAATCCGCGTGCAATTTCCGGTAAATATATTCTTTCCCAGAAGGTAAGACGATTTTTTTCTGTGTTTTTTTCGACGTTCATACGGATACTTTCACAAAATTCACTTCAAATAAAGAAAAATGGATAGGTATTGTTTTGGGAGCACGTATTCTCACCGTGGATTAGTTCATCAGTCCATAATGCTTGAGCACGACCATTACCACACCGGTCACGATAATATTGGCAAGTGCGAGCGGGAGCATGACTTTCCAACCGAGATTCATCAGTTGATCATAGCGGAAGCGTGGTATTGACCAGCGAACCCAGATAAAGAAGAAGAGAATCGGGACAAGCTTCGCGGCAAAAACACCGAATTGTACGGCGGCCAGCATCGGAGATCCTGCCGGAATTGCGAGCTGTTCGTACAAGAAAGGCACTTCCCAGCCACCTAAAAACAGCAGCACCATCATCGCTGAAGCCGTGACCATATTGGCATATTCCGCCAAAAAGAATAATCCGAATTTCATCCCCGAATACTCGGTATGATAGCCGCCGACGAGCTCGGGTTCGGCCTCCGGAAGGTCAAACGGCGTTCGATTCGTCTCCGCAAAAGAAGCCACTAAAAAGATAATAAACGCTACCGGCTGCAAGAAAATATTCCATTTTCCACCGGCTTGAGCGTGAACGATATCATTGAGATTCAGGGAGCCGGCCAGCATGAGCACACCGATGAGCGAAAGCCCCATCGAAAGCTCATAGGAAATCATCTGCGCTGCCGAGCGTAACCCACCAAGGAGTGAGTATTTATTATTGGACGACCAGCCGGCGAGGGTAATTCCATAGACACCAACCGAAGACATGGCAAGTACAAAGAGCAGACCGATATTAATTCCCGGTGCGACAGACATGAAGATTTCCTTGCCGCCGACTATGAACGAATCGCCGAACGGAATCACGGCATACACTGCCATTGCAACACCAATTGAGATAATAGGAGCGATAAAATGGAACTTTTTATCAGCCAAGGCGGGAATAATATCTTCCTTCATCAGCAGCTTGAACACATCGGCAAACGACTGAAACAGACCAAGAGGGCCTACACGATTCGGACCAATACGATTTTGAATCCATGCAGAAATTTTGCGCTCAAAATACACCAAATATGCCGCTGCCATCAGCAGGCCATTGACGATGAGAAAGATTTTTGCGACTAAAATCAAAACATCAGTAAGCATTGGGGACATAAGGTTCCATAATATGAATTAGACAATCGTACTATCTATATCACTATCGAGTGGGTTACGCACCGACTCAATTAAATCGGCTTTTTGATTAATTCGGCTTTAATGTATGAGATTCATACACCGTTACTTTCTTTTCCGGACGCTCGGCATTACCCAACGTAATTCCTTGATATTCCTGGAGTAATTCATAGCTCATGCCATGAAAACTCTTGACGTCGATACTCAGCTCTTTAAACACACCGGCAGCATCGGCAAAATGCCAAGAGCCACCCATGTGATTGGCTACTAATTGAATAATTTCCCATCCCGGCTTGCAGTCACGGCGAACGCCTTGTGACCAGCGGTCATTGCGTGCACCGAACTTATCCCACCGGCTCATTTCGAGACCCGTGATACGCTCGTTGTCCTTCGTCGCGACAGCCGGCTGTATATACTGAACCCGTTTAGCTGTATTCGTAAATGTACCTTCGGTCTCGGCATATGTCGAGGCAGCGAAAACGACATGCGCCATTTCGGTCACCCGTGTCGGATTCGAGGCGTGGACAATCAGGCATTCGACATGCGATAATGCACTTGCAATCTCAGCATTGTCGCCGATAGAAGCATCGAGGGCATAGACGGCTTTGATAGCATGACTCTTAATTTTTTCGGCAAGATTATCCATCGACACGCCATGTTGCTGCTTGATACCGATTTCGAGGGCACCATGTGCGTTCGGCGAGCGGTCAGCAGTGCGCAATTTATTATCAGCAAACGACTTATCGGCATGATGCATGAAGTCGGTATGGGTCGTTTTCAGTACTTTATGTGCAAAACGGCCGAGCAGGAAATTGTCTTCGTTCGTCGCGCGTGCCGAACCTATAACCATAATTTCCGAGGGCTTGTAGGCGCGGAGTAATTTCGCGGCATGCTCGGTGGCTGCTTCCCATGTCGTGGGTGTGAGGGCGTTGCCCGTGCGAATCATCGGGGCTTCAATTCTATTGTCATTGACAAATTTATATTGATTCAGGCGTGCATCATCACACATCCAATAGGTATTGACATGCATATTGGTACGTGGCTCAAGACGGAGAATTTGATTATTCCGCACGCCGACTTTAATATTACAACCTCTTGAACATCCGGGACATACGGAGTCGGTAAAGCTCATTTCCCATACTCTGGACGTAAATCGGAAATCGATACTTGTCAGCGCGCCCACCGGACAGATATCTATCACGTTCATCGAGTACGGACTGTCGAATTGTGTATCGGCGAAGGTATCAATTGTCACATGGTCACCACGCTGAACAAATGTCAACACCGGCTGCTCGGCAACTTCTTCGGCAAAGCGGATACAGCGGGAACAGGAGATGCAGCGCTCTCCGTCGAACATCACATTCGGACCGAGAGGAACGCGTTTGTCTTTATGATTTTTCTTTTCGTCAAAGCGGCTTTTGCCTTTGGAATGGAGGAATTCATATTCTTGCAGCTTGCACTGCCCTGCTTCATCGCAGATGGGGCAATCGAGAGGGTGATTGATAAGGAGGAATTCCATGACAGCATTTTGAGCATGCTCGGTCTTGCTGCCAAGTGTGTCGATGACCATACCGTCAGCGACAGGTGTCGCACAGGCAATTGACAGCTTGGGTCCCCAGCCGATGACCTGATTACCGTCGGCATCACGCTCAAAGGAGCCGTCGGCTGCTTTGCGGGGAAAGCCTGTATTTACAAGGCACATACGACAGTTACCGGAGACAGAAAGGGCTGGATGCCAACAGAAATGGGGAATTGTTATTCCGTGCTCGAGAGCGGCTTCGATGATAGTTTTTCCGGCGGAAGTTTCAATACGCTGACCGTCAATAGTAATTTGGGGCATGAATTTCTCCTCAAAGTTTCAGATAAAGAGCTGAGCTGCGTGCTGCACACTGCGAGTAAAAGCGTCGTTCAAGACTGTAAAAGCGACCACAGATGTGATATCACTCTTAATTTAACTGCAAATTACAATTTTTTATGCTTGTGGGAAAAAGGAAAAAGCAGACAAATATCTTCCTCCGTAAAAATATTTATTTCCCTGCCCTTGCTTTTACCCGTACGTGTTGGTTATTGTCCTTCTTTTTCTTAGTTTTACCGTTATATCTAACAGTCAGTGTTTTTTTTAACCCATCAGGAGTTTCTTCATGAAAACAGTTTTCTCCCTTCTTTTTTTACTGTCTGTCCTTGCACTACAAGCACAACCGGTACCGAAATATGACCTTGGATTGAATGGAGGTGTTATCCTCCAAAGCAAAAGCGGTGCAGACCGAGCCACCGGCGGACTCAACGGTCTGTATTACTATATATCTGATTATGGACAGACCTTTTATACCAAGCAAATCTACTCACTCTTTCTACCAACGGAGAGTATCACACACGAAAATGCAATGTCGACGCTTGGTATCGCCACGATCGGGTATATGGCTGATCCCAATTGGCAGATATGTGCCTCTGCCGGACAATATTTCGGTAAATCAACCTCCACATTTAGTTCCACTATTCAATTCAGAGAAATAGTGAAGCCGGACACGATCTATACAACGGTGAAAGTGCCCGGAACGATGGAAGTCACTTTGGGCGGTTGGCTCCTCGAGCTAGGTGCACGCTATCACTTCGGTACCGATATTCATCCGTATGTCGGCGCAGGTCTTCGGTATAATACACAGGCAGTCTCAAAAGCAACGCTCACTCTTGATGGAAAATCAATAGCTATACTGGAACGTCATTTCTATGAAAGTATCAGCGAAATCGGAGGTTACGTTGGTGCAGGCGTAAAAATTCCTCTCTCCAAAGTATTTTGCATCGATGTGCAGGCAGACCTCAACATACGCAATGCCAAAGAAGGCGAAGTACATAACGGCAGCTATGAAACTGCCCTCGCATTCGAGCCGGCATTCAGAGCAGGAGTATCCTTTGATCTCAATTCTATCTTCGATATCGGAAAACACCCGAGTGATTATGATGATGACGACGCACCAAAAACAAAAACCAAGGCAAAACCTAAAACACCTAAAGCGCCTGGCCCGACAGATAAATAAAAATAAATTTTCTTAATAAGAAAGCCCAACATTCGTTGGGCTTTGCTTTTTAACATCTTTTAGAGGATAAGAGTTCGAAGGACTTAGGGGACTTAGGGGACTTAAGGGACTTAAGGGACTTAGGGGACTTAGGGGACTTAAGGGACTTAAGGGACTTAGGGGACTTAAGGGACTTAGGGGACTTAAGGGACTTAAGGGACTTAAGGGACTTAGGGGACTTAGGGGACTTAAGGGACTAAAAGTAATAGCATTATATATATAGCGAGCTAAGCTATTGTAATATAAAGAATTTTGCTTTCGACTTTCAGCTTACCACTTACTACTGTCCGTTCGCTGATTTTATGATGAGTTTTTGAGATTTACATTTTCAATTTTGAGATATGTGTCCGGTGGTAGCCCTAATAGTTGGAGAATACGTTGTTGCGTTGGATACAACGGCGTCAGATGTCGAATGACGGTATCCTCTGTCTGTACAATAGTTAACGTGATGTACATAAAGGTTTTAAGCATTCGTTCAGTTGTCGGTCTGGCAGAGCGTATTTGGCCGCTTAACTGTTCTAATGCGTCATTTTCCGTCTTTGCAAGCTCGGTGCGAACACGGTGCTCCACCACTGAGAGCAAGCGCAAGGCAATCGTCAACAAGCGAATCAACCCTATAATATGGTCTTCGCGTTGCAGAAACATCGGAGAAAGTGCAAGCGGCTGCCCCTTTAAACGATGGAAGCCCCGCTCAATTTGTATTTCGGCTCGATAGATTTCTACCGATTTTTCGACCGTCATCTCCGGGTCATTGGTCGCGTAAAGTCGCCAGCCGAGACGAGCAGAAGCCGAAGCAATGGCGGCGGTGTTCGGCTCGACGGTGACCGTAAAATCTTTCTGCTCTTCAATGACTGCGGCTCTGGTTTTGTAGGCACGTTTGGCAACCGAAGTATTCGTTTCGTGAACAGTAACTGTAAGTAATTCAGATATATTATAACGTTTAAGGACTGTACTGATATAGGCGTCAACCTCAGCGCGTTCTCTTCGTCGGCGCTTGCCTTGCTTGCGCTCATTCAAGGTTTCGATTGCAGTTTTGGCCTTTTCGATTGCACTCAGAAAATCGCGTTGGAGGCGCTCGGCATGGGCAACGCTGCGTATCATAAACCGACGTTCGTTCCACGTCAGAGTATCGCCCAAAGATGTTGCGGCGCTCATCGTATGACTCAATTCATAGCCGTGAGCTATCAGCTCTTTATCGCGGTTGAGTACTTCTATAAGGGGCTGATCTGCCGAGGGAACAGGAAGCTCTTGGTATTGTTTCTCCGGCAACGGACACAGATAACAATCGCCTAATTCTTGTATGCGAACTCGTGTCGCTACGGCCGCCATTTTTGAATCTCCGACATGCAACAGGCGTCGATGAAGTGTCTCGTGAACGCTTTCTATTGCCGGAACATAGAGAGGGTCGTCGGCTCTGTCGCCGGAGACAACGCTCACGCGCAGTGGCAGTCCTAACGGGTCAAGCGTCGAAAGCATGACCTTGACTTGTCCTAAGTCCGGACGGTGGTCTTTGCTGTAGCCCAATTGAAGTATCCCTTGTTCATTGACGATATGATAGCTGCTTACGGTCGTTGAATCATGACGCACTACTGACGAGCCAAGATCGTAGGTTCTTATAATACATCGAGTTGACGCTTGCTCAAATGCCGACCAACGGTCATTGTCGGACAATGAACGCAAGACTCCGGCTAAGCGGTCGTCGCTCACGTCAAGGGCGCTCATCGGTTCGCCTATACACTGGCTCAGGGTATTGATACGAGCTCCAGCCCATGATTCTACTGCCTGTAAACGGTGGTCGCATTGGGATAATATGTACGAAAGCCATACACAAGTGGTCTTACCTAACGATATACCTTGACGGTTACCGTGACTCGGGAAATGTGTGTCTATGAGCGTTGGAATTGACATAAAATCAAGCTGACTGTAGAGTAATGGGATATCGTCAACACGCTCGCTTATGATTGTTGGGGGAGTTGCCATTATGCAATTTCATACTATTTCTTTATTTCTCAAAAAAATATCAGCGAACGAACAGTTACTACTTTCGACTTACTACTAACCTCTTCAAATCCAACATGGGCTTTTCTACTACTATATAACTTGGAATTGCAAACAAAAGTGTGCCGAGAATCCCAAGAAGCACGAACGGTACATAGCCATAGTGCTGCACATCAACCACTGCCAGCATCTGTTGCACCGGGAATGCATATATATAGAGTCCGTAGGAAAAATCGCCTCGCTTGTCAAATGCCTGAAACGGCAGGCGAAATGCCAGCCAAAATATGCAATAGGCAATCGTCACCGATTCGACTTCAAGGGTATAACCCAGCGCGCTTCCGAGAATAAAGAGGAGAACTGCAGCGACGGCAAGCAAACCGGAAAAAGGGATTTTCTCACGGAATACATAGAGCGCCGCTCCGCAAAAAAATGTACACGCAAGACGAATAAATTCCTCTATAAACGGATGCCCGGTAATCATCGGCACCCATGAAGGAGCGTGTAATCGAACCAGCTGCACCATCCACAGACAAATGACGGTCAGAATGAGCGTCCACCGCTTGCGCAGCAACCCCAGTACACCGACGATACCGACAGCCAGATAACAGAGGAACTCGTGGATTAATGTCCAGAGCGAACCGTTGAGTCCGGAGATTGGAGTCGTACTCGGTAAACCGGCAATCGTCCATTGCTTAATAAACAGCAGCATATTCAGATATACATAGCTCAATGCAGAATCCGTTGCTTCAAACACCCCGTACATACTTCCCTTCTCCATCCAATGCATCAGCGGGGCAATTACAAACGCTGTCATGAGAAGGCACACCCAAAACCCAGGAAAAATTCTCAAAAACCGGTGCCAGAGAAATTGCGGTAAACTGTTTGAGGTTAAGTAGCTGCGGGTGATTAGGAATCCACTCAGGGCGAAGAATCCTGCCACTGCGACCGAACCCAATGTCGTCGCATGATGGCTGAGAATGATAAACGGATCATTATCCGGAAAGCCGCCAATCGGTAAGCCGTGGGAAAGAATGACGAGCGATGCAAGCAGAAATCGGAGGAACCCGAAATTGTTGTGCCTCGGGTCAAATACCTCGCTGATAGTCGTAAATCTGGGCATCAATAGCTGGAAATTGAAGATGAGAGAGCAGGAAATTGTTTGTATATTTGAAGCAAATCAGTTCGATAACAGAGTCTCTTTCCGTCGTACAGACATACACAATATAACGTTTTTCATGATACTTTCGACACGTTCCAGCGGAGTATTACTCCACATATCTTCCCTGCCTTCGCCCTATGGTATCGGTGATTTTGGTGAAGGCGCTTATCTCTTCGCCGATCGACTCCATGCTGCAGAGCAAAAAGTCTGGCAAATCCTGCCCCTTACCCCGACCGATCTCTCGACCGGAAATTCTCCGTACAGCAGCTCATCTGCGTTTGCCGGTAATACGATGTTTATCAGCCTGACTCTCCTCGTCAACGATCGCCTTCTCAAGCCGAAAGACCTGAAATCTGCACCCAAATTCCCTCTCGATCATGTGGATTACAAGGCAGTGCATGCATATAAACAGCATATTTTTTCACTTGCTTTTGAGAATTTCCTGTCATCGGAGGAGGAAAAGGACGACTACCATACCTTCTGCCACTCCAATGCCGGCTGGCTCGACGATTATGCCCTCTTTACCGCCCTCAAATCTCACTTTGGCGGCAAGCCGTGGTTCGAATGGTCCGACGCCCTGCGCCTCCGTCAGCAGCCGGCTCTCGGCATCGCATCCGCCAATCACAGCCGAGCAATTGAGCGGGAAAAATTCCTCCAATATATCTTTGCCAAGCAATGGTCACGACTACGAGAATACTGTTCGTCGAAGAATATCCATCTCCTTGGAGACATTCCTATTTACAGCAGTCACGACAGCGCCGATGTATGGTCGAATCCCGACATTTTCCAGCTTACGGCCGGGAGTATGCCCACCTCCGTCGCCGGTGTACCGCCTGATTATTTTAGTCCGAAGGGTCAGCGCTGGGGTAATCCTCTCTACAAATGGAGTACCCTCCAACAGTCCGAATACCGTTGGTGGAAAATGCGGTTACAGCGGAATTTTGACTTGTATGATGCCGTGAGAATCGATCATTTTCGTGGATTAGTCGCCTATTGGGATATTCCTGCCCATGAAAAAACCGCGATAAACGGGTCCTGGCAACGGGTGCCGACACTAGATTTTTTGGAATCGCTGACGGCGACGTTTCGTCATTTTCCTGTGATAGCCGAAGACCTGGGCACGATAACCGATGATGTGAAGGAAGTAATGGAACGCTTCTCCCTTCCGGGCATGAAAGTGCTGCAATTTGCTTTTGACGATACGCCGAATAATCCTTATTTACCACATAATTACCCCAAAAACTGTCTCGTCTATTCCGGAACACATGATAATAACACGACGCGCGGATGGTACTCGGGTGAAGCAAGTGCAAAAAGTAAACACTATATCAAAGACTATCTGGGCTATACGCCGAAAGAAGCGACTATCCACGAGGATTTTATGAAGCTTGCCCTCGCATCGGTGGCGATGATTGCTATCTTGCCGTTTCAAGATGTGCTGGGGCTCGGCGCTGAGGCACGAATGAATCAACCGTCAACATCTAAAGGTAATTGGTCGTGGCGAGCGACTCCCGCGATGATGAAAGAAAAGAATTTTAAACTGCTGCACAAGCTGACATCAATTTTTGGTCGTTTGTAATGCGACTTTTATACTTTACGTTTTGCGTTAAAACTGATTTTGTCAGTCGATTCCAGATCTGTTAAAATCATATAAGCTCTGACATAGGATAGACATACGCTCAATCATGCCGCTGCCCGTCAAGCACCGTAAATACATGCAGTACATGAGGAAAGAGTGCATCCATATATTCTTTAACGCCTTTTGTCGAACCTGGAAACGTGAGAATAAGTGAATTGCCAATCATGCCCGCCACACCACGCGAAAGCATCGAAAATGGCGTGCGCTCCTGTCCGAATCCGCGTGCTACTTCCATGATGCCCGGAATTTCACGGTCGAGCAGCGGACGTATCGCGTCCGGCGTTACATCACGCGTTGAGAGTCCGGTGCCACCGGTGAATAGTATCATATCTACTCCCCTGGCGGTCAGATCCTGAATACAACGTATGATTCTCTCTTTTTCGTCCGGGATAATCTGGTAGTCCGTCGTAATATTCTTATATTTCGATAAATTATCAACGATTAATTTCCCGGCTCGGTCTTCTTTCATGCCGGAAGACACGCTATCCGAACATACAATCACGCCCACCGTTAATTCTCTATCGACAAGCATTTTCACGTCCGACTTCCCTCCTTTTTTCTCCACTAATCGAATCGTCCCGATCTCCGTCTGCTTATCGATTGGCTTGAGCATGTCGTACATTGTCAGCGCCGTTACTGCCGCGCCGTGCATGGCTTCTACCTCAACACCGGTTTTATAAATTGTATGTACTTCGACAGTAATAACAATATCCAACCCTCTGATTTCTGAACGTATTGCAGCGTACTCAACCGGCAAGGGGTGGCAGTCGGGAATGACATTGCTCGTGTTTTTAATTGCCAGCAAACCTGCAGCTCGTGAAAATTCAAACACATCACCCTTTGGTACCCGGCGTTCGGTAATGGCATCGATCGTCGATTGAGCGCTTGTTTTGAGAATTGCTTCGGCAATTGCTATTCTGTAACTCTTTGATTTTGCTGTAATATTAACCATATTATGTATTTATTTTCCATTGATAATGTTCGTCGGTAAAGATTTCTTTTCCCCAAATCGGAACGTCCTTTTTGATACGTTCGACGAGTTCGGCACAGGCGTCGATGGCATTTTTCCGATGCTTGGATGACGTGAAGACAAAGAGGCAAATTTGCCCTGCTTCCACCATGCCAATACTATGATACACATGCAGGCAGGTCAGCTCGTATTTAGGAATAATTTCTTCGCGAATGTCTGCCATAACTTCTTCTGCCATTTCAGGATAACACGAATAGTCGATTGCTTGGACAGTTCGCTCATCAATCACATCGCTCCTTATTTGTCCGAGGAAAATACTATGCGCTCCAATATTTGTTTTCGTGCTGTGTTTGGCAATATCGTCGGCGATGAGTGACGGCGGAATCGCACCGTCGATAAAATGGATACTTTTTTTAGCTTTTTTCATAGTTGGGAAGGAAATGTTTGTTCGAAAGCAGTAATTCCACCCTCGATGTTCCATACATGTTGAAAATTGAAAGAATTCTGTAATTCATGTGCAGCAATCATGCTTCGCGCGCCTGATTGACAAAAGACGCAGATAGTTTTGGATGCATCAAGCTCATGAGTTCTATTCTGCAATTGATTCAATGGAATAGACTTATAAGGATATTTTTCTAGTAATGGACGTTCGATAGATTCACGTACATCAAGCAGAATCATCGTCTCGGGTGAATAGATTTTTTCGAGATGTTTCCAGGATATTTCACGAATATCGTGCGTAATTCCACAGAACGCATCGTAGTGCATTGCGGCAAGTTCATTCTCAGTTGTAGGAGCGCCCGGCAAGGCATCATCAGTACCGGAAAACTCGAACTGTTCAATGGAATTCGTCAGTAAATTATAGGTGAGCACCGACCACGCGAGCACGTCCCCAATTCCGGTAATGAGCTTGATTGCCTCCGATGCCTGCATGGTACCAATGATACCGGATAACACTCCTAACACGCCCGATTCCATACAATTAGGCACTTCACCTGCTTGTGGTGGTATAGGAAATAAATCTCGGTAATTGGCGGGTCTGTTTTGAGAATCTTGGAATTTTGCAGTGGAATGGAACACCGAAACCTGCCCTTCATACCGAAAAACGCTGCCATAGACGAGTGGAATTTTCAAGATAGCGCAGGCGTCATTGACAAGATAGCGCGTCGGGAAATTATCCGAACCGTCGATGACGATATCATATGCACGGATAATGTCACATGCATTGCCGGTATGTATATCAATTTCATAGACTTGAAGTGTACATGCAGAATTGATTTTGCGGAGTTTTTCAGCAGCGGTCGATGCTTTATTCTTACCGATATCGTCCTCGGTGTAGAGTATTTGTCGATGTAGATTCGAGAGCTCGATGTGGTCGTGATCGACTATTCCGAGTGATCCGACTCCTGCTGCAGCAAGGTATAGGAGCGCAGGGCAGCCCAGACCGCCGGCGCCGATGACGAGCACTTTAGACGAGCGGAGTGCATCTTGTGTCGCGTCACTGAATTGTGGGAGGGCGATGTGCCGGGCGTAGCGAGAATGCATGGTAAATGTTCGTAGTATAATAGTATGCTAGCCACCCGAAAATGGCGGGAGCAAAGCAATGGTTGCATCGTCTGTAATTGTGGTATTTTCAGTCACAATTTTACGATTAACAGCTACAAGATATTGAATGTGCATAATTTGCGGGAATTGACGTTCGAGTGCTTTACGCAGGCCGTCGGTGTCGAATATATGATCGACGAGTACGGCTTTATGTCCCAGGATATCGGCAAGCCTGCCAAACGGAATAATCTTCATCACGTATCACGAATACTTAGACAAATATGAGTTTTATGGAGGCAATCAAAAGTACGACTGCCAGTAAACGTTTGAGGTGTTTGGGATTACTGTAAGCAGACCCGTACTGTCCTCCGAGTAAACCACCGGCGACGGCGATTACAATGAGCAGGAACATATTCCCGCCGAATTCCACCCCGCGCGACTGCATTCCGAGTACGGCGGAGAGAGAATTCAGAAAGATGAACAATGCACTGATTGCTGCACTTTCCTTGGTTGTCGCCCAGCCGAGGAGCAGCAGTACCGGCGAAAGAAGAATTCCGCCGCCGATTCCGATCATTCCCGAGAGAAATCCGATACCGGCGCCAATGAGCATTGCCCAAGGTAATGATACCGAACGCCTTACGCTAGATTTTTCCGGAAATACTCCCGTAAACCGCACAGCAGGTACAAAGAGTACAACGCCGAGTATCTGTTTATAGAGAGTACTATTCGTCGCCATCATCCCACCTAAATATGCACATGGAATAGACGCAAGTGCAAGGGATAGAAAGAGCTTCCAGGGGAATTCCACATTCCGGTAATAGAGCGCAAACGCAATCACCGATACGCAGATATTGAGGATCAAAGACGAGGATTTCATGAAGCCGACCGGCAGACCAAAAATCGCCATGAGTGCTAAATATCCGCTTGCACCGCCATGACCAACAGACGAATATAAGAAAGCTACGACAAATAACAAGATATAAAAGAGGATAGAGACGTCAGGCATAGTTCTCGTTTTTTATAACTTTATGGTTAATTTTCAAGGATTTTATCACCAAATTGACCAACCATTTACTCATAACATATACACCGTTACCGGTTCACCTGCGTGATATTCTGTTCGCATTTCGTCAAGCTCAATCAAGCATTCCGCCCTTGCATACGTGTTCATTTGATACGATTCCTGCGCGCCAAGCGGAACAGCACGACCATCCTGCACCTGACCTTTGAGAAAATAGGTAAGTCCGGACTTTTTGGTGTATTCTTTTGCAAGAGGAATAGTATGTGCAATTGGTTCTGAGGGTTGGATAGCCATTAGTTGATAGAGCGCCGGCCGCACATACCGGTAAAAACAAGTGAGCACCGACGATGGATTCCCGGGCAACCCAAACACAAGTTTTTCACCCAACACACCGAAATAAAACGGCTTACCCGGACGCTGACGAATTTTATGGATAATTTTCTCGACGCCACAATTTGCCAATGCTTGTGGAACATAATCATAATCCCCTACCGACACTCCACCAGTGAGAAGAAGCACATCACAATCAGCAAGCAATTCGCGAATACAGTCTGTTGTTTGCAACTCATTATCACTGACCGATGCTTTCGCCGAGAGCTCAATATGCATTTCGCCAAGAGCAGCTTGAAGGGAATACGAATTACTCTCAAATACTTGTCCCGGAAGAAGTTGATTACCAGGTTCGACTAATTCATTACCGGTTGTGATTAATGCAACCCTCGGACTCGGAATAATAGATACTTCCGTAATACCAAGTCCGGCAAGTAGTCCAATCGCAGCCGGCGTGAGCAGCGTGCCGGACGGCAAAGCGCATTCACCACGCTTTGTTTGCGAACCCATCGGGCGGACATTCCCGCCAAGTTTTAAGAATTCATCCTTGCAATAGACTTTATTATCATGGACTTCCACAAATTCCTGCATAATGACCGTGTCGGCGCCATTCGGTAGTGGAGATCCGGTAAATATTCGGGCTGTTTCGCCTGATTGTAATTCTCTATCCGAAGACTTCCCTGCCGGAATTTCCTGCGAGAGACGAAGCTGAGGATAACGCGATAAGTCAGAATAATTAAAAGCATATCCATCCACAGACGACTGATGAAACGGCGGTACATTGATTGGTGAAATGATGTCATTTGCAAGGACACGTCCGCACGCTTGCAGCAGCGGAACTACGTTCGGAGGAAGCGGGCGGGTATAGTTCTGCAATATTTTCTTGGCTTCGTGAACACTGATTATAGAATTCATACGAGAATTATCCTCCGATGGCAATCATACTGCGATTGATAAGTTGTGATGGGTCAATGAGTTGATAGGTCGGCATGAGCTGTCCGCCGAGCTGCGCTTCTTTCTCGTGAAGGCAAGACTTGATGAGCGGAATAATGTCCTCTCCCTGACGAAGCGCTGCAAGAATATTCGTTTCATTTTTGGAAAAAAGACAATTTTTCATCTTGCCGTCGGCTGTGAGTCGCAGGCGATTACAGCCGTCACAAAACGGTTCGCTCATGGTACTGATGATGGCGAATGTTCCTTTGTAACCATTTATTGTATAAGCTTTTGCCGTCGCATGCTTTTCATCAACCAGTTTTTGTATTGGGAATTGTACTTGAATTTTTTGGAGAATATCTGCCGCGGTGAGAACGGAAGTGTGCGCCCAATAATTCCCCTCAAACGGCATAAACTCGATAAATCGTACGTGGATGGGTAGATGTTCGGTCAGGGAGACAAAATCCATTATTTCATCATCATTGATGCCTTTCATCGCCACGACATTGAGCTTGACATGGAAACCTCGATCAACAAGTAACTGTATGTTATTCCATACTGTTTGCCAATTATCGCGCCGCGTCATCGTGATAAATTTGTCTCTCTTGAGTGTATCCAAGCTTACATTGAGCGAATGAATTCCCGCTTCGTGGAATTGATCGATAAATTTATTCACCAACACGCCATTGGTCGTAATGGTAAGATTGACCGGGAATTTGCTCACGCGGCGAATGATATCATCGGCTTCCTTACGAACGAGAGGTTCGCCACCGGTGAGCCGAATTTTCCGCACACCGAGAGCTACGAAGACGCTCACAATATGTTCAATTTCCTCGGGTTGCATTAATTTCTTCGACGACAGTGACTGTACTTTCTCATTCGGCATGCAGTAGCTGCAGCGAAGATTGCAGCTGTCGGTGAGAGAAATTCTGAGATAATCGTGAATTCTGGAATGGGTATCAACGAGCATGATAGTTTGAAGCCCCGATGGCATACTTTGTGAGGAAATTTACCGTAACGTTTTTATTTACAATGAATTATTTTATCGGATACAATGCTGCCGACTACCGGGAATGTGCGCATCACCGCGACCAGGAAGTCATGCAGTACGGGATGCAAATTACCCAAATGAACTGTGGTAGAAAAACATATTTGCTAAAACTGTAAATTTTATCAATAATTCCGGCAATACTATACGGTGGTATGTCAATAATTTGTTTAATTTTGAAAGAACAAAATTTCATGCTGTTTTTTATGCAATTTAAGGAGTTTTAACTATGCCAACGTTACTCATTAACGGACAATCCCGCGAGGTCAATGCCCCACCTGATATGCCTCTTTTATGGGCTCTCCGTGATATTCTCAATATGACCGGATCGAAGTACGGCTGTGGTGTCGGTGTCTGTGGCGCCTGCTCGGTACTTGTTGATAATCAAGCAGTTCGCTCATGTCTGACACCTATCTCAAGCTTAGAAGGTAAGAGTATTACAACCATCGAAGGACTGAGTCCCGACAATTCCCACCCCCTCCAAAAGGCATGGATCGAGCTCGACGTACCGCAGTGCGGCTACTGTCAGGCAGGTCAGATCATGAATGCCGCTGCGCTTCTCAAGAGCGTACCCAAGCCAACCGATGAGGATATCGACAACTGGATGCAGGATGATATCTGCCGCTGCGGTACGTATCAGCGCATACGGGAAGCGATCCACAAAGCAGCCGGCGCGTAAGAACATGAATTGCCACCTTGTTATCGATTCTCCACTTGGCAATATACTCATTATTGGCACGGAGTCGGAAATTTCCTGCGTGGAATTTATCGGAGATACCGATGCTGTTTCAAGTGAGAATCCGCCTGAAATAGTTCGCCGGTGCGCGACTGAACTGAGAGAATATTTTGAGGGTACTCGCCGTGAATTCAGCGTTCCGCTCCGGCAACATGGCACAGAATTCCAACAGAATGTCTGGCAGCAGCTTTCATCTATCAATTACGGCAACACAATATCTTATTTAGACTTAGCGCTATCACTTGGCGATAAAAAATTAGTTCGCGCCGTCGGCACTGCAAATGGTAAAAACAACATTGCTATCCTCGTGCCTTGTCACCGTGTGATAGGTTCGGACGGCAGCTTAGTCGGTTATGCCGGCGAACTTTGGCGCAAGCATTGGCTTTTAAACCACGAGCAATCAACCTCCGGCATTGCTTCACAATTATCATTATTATAACCCTAAACATATGATGGTCAGTACTCCCCAACCTTCTACTCACTCTACTCCTAGCCGCCGAAGCTTTTTGCTTGGTATGGCAGCTACCGGAGTCGGTGTTGTCATTTCTTCTATTTCTACTCATAGTGAGGTCTTCATGATACATCCCGAACAAACTGCGCAGAGCTACGAACCTAATGTATGGATCAAAGTCGATCCCGACGGCACGACGACCATTACCATTAACCGCGCAGAAATGGGACAAGGCGTGCGCACCTCACTTGCGATGATTGTAGCCGATGAGATGGATGCCGATTGGTCCAAGGTCAAAGTCAGACAATCCCGTGCAGGCTCAGCCGATGCACGCGCACCAATGACCGGAGGCAGCCATAGTGTGATTGATAATTATGATGCATCACGTACTGTCGGCGCAGCCGCTCGTAGTGTATTTATCTCTGCTGCTGCAAAAAAATGGGGTATTTCAGAGTCGAAATGTACGACAAGCAAGGGAGTAGTGTCCGAAGTAAACGGTTCACGGTCAATCACCTACGGCGAGCTCACCGATGTAGCATCGAAGATATCTTCTCCATCGAATCCCCCGCTAAAAAGTGTGGGTAGTTTCTCCATCATCGGCTCGCGTGTCCCACGTGTTGACAATGCCGATGTCGTCTCGGGAAAAGCAGTCTATGGTCTCGATGTACGTATTCCCGGCATGAAATACGCAGTGATGGTTCGCCAGATCATGATAGGCGCATCAATTACTTCCTTCGATGCGACAGAAGCGCTGAAAGTCCCGGGTGTGCTCCGCATTGAGAATGTGCCGGGTGTCGGGCTTGTGGTGCTGGCAGAACATTCCTATGCAGCTATCACCGCACGGAATGCATTAAAAATTGAATGGAATCTAGGGAATAATACCACGCTGAACAGTTCGGAAATCCGCACAAAACTGCGGCAGGGATTCACAAAATTTGGGAATTTACCGGCTACAACCGTTAAAACCGTAGAAGTAGAATATGAGCTGCCGTATCTGGCGCATGCGACGATGGAACCCATGAACTGTGTCGCAGATGTCCGTGGAACAAGCGCTCAAATCTGGTGTCCGACACAAGTCGGAGACAATGCTCTCAACAGCGTAGCGAATGCATTAGGGATACCGCAAAACAATATAACATTTAATGTTACCTTGCTGGGCGGTGGCTTTGGCAGGCGCTTATATGCTGAATATGCGACGTTCGCCGCACTTATTTCCAAAACATTCAATGTGCCGGTACTCTTCATGTTCACCCGTCAGGACGACATGCGGGGTGACTATTACCGTCCGGCAAGCTTTCATGCATGCAAGGCAGGAGTCGATGCCGCCGGCAAGATTACCGGTATCATGCATTATACAAGCAATGGAGATAACAGCACTTTTCCCCCGTACTCCATGCCCGTACCCCAACTCAGTGACAAATACATCTCTTTGCCTGTTCCCACCGGCGCATGGCGTTCAGTCGGCCATACCTCGAGTGTTTTCGTGAATGAATGTCTCATTGACGAACTCGCCACAGCCGCCGGTAAAGATCCGTATCTCTTTCGTCGGGATATGCTTACGAATAATTCGCGATTGCTTGCCGTGCTCAACAAAGCTGCCGAACTCGCCGAATGGACCAAACCGCTTCCCAAGGGTTGGGGACGTGGGATTGCCTGTACGAATGCTTACTCGAGTGTCGCGCATGTGGTTGAAGTATCGGTCTCACCGATCGGCGCGCTCAAGGTTGAACGTATTATCGCTGTTGTTGACTGTGGTATTGCGGTGAATCCTATGAGTGTCGAAGCGCAGATGCAGGGCGCGGCAGTGGACGCACTCTCAACGGCAATTAAAGCAGAAATTACCGTCGAAAAAGGAGCAATTAAGCAAAGTACGTTTATCGATTATGAATGGCTTCGCATAAATGAAATGCCCAAAATCGAAGTGCATATCATGCCAAGTACGAGTTCGCCGTCGGGTATGGGCGAGGCAGGGTTCCCATCCGTCTCGCCGGCATTGTGCAATGCTATTTTCAATGCTACCGGCATACGGGTGCGCTCTCTTCCTATTCAAAAAACAGCGCTCTCGTCGGTGGACAAGCCTCCGGTGGAAGAGATGCCGGCAGATATCTCGCTTTACCCAAGCCCATTTACAAATGCATTTACCGTATCGGGGAAGATTCAGAGTCCGCAGGCGGGTGTGGTAACTATCGCGGTGCACAATCTGCTTGGGACGAAATTGCTAGAACTCGAGACCTCGGTGTCTGCGTCCGGTGAGTTCTATCAACCGGTTGATTTCCCAAGAGCTACATCCGGAGTCTATTTTGTACATCTTCACTGCGGTTCAGCGAATTTTACACGGAAAATTGTGAAAGAATAGCATGTGTTGTTTGCCCATCTTCTTTGAAATCCATGACACGCCCCCAACCCGACATACAGCCCCCTCCCTCACGGCGCAGCTTCCTCCTCGGTATGGCTGCCTCGGGCATGGGAATTGTACTCTCGCCGCTCTGGTCTCCGGATCTTGTCGGGCAGTCGGTATTGACACCTCCGCCAATGCCTGCTGCGTCGTTCGAACCAAGTACATGGATACGAATTGACCCCACCGGGGAAATCACCCTAAAAATTGCGAAGTCGGAAATGGGCCAGGGCATACGCACATCATTTGCAATGATTCTTGCCGAAGAATTGGACGCTGATTGGTCGAAGGTCACTGTAGAGCAGGCACTTCCGCATGCTCTCAAGCCGGGGGAGAAAATTGCAGGAACAGAGGGAAGTAATAGTATTCTCTTGAATTATACAGGACTCAGAACAGCCAGCGCTACCGCTCGCGCGATGCTGGTGAACGCCGCTGCAGCGATGTGGGGAATACTGCCGGAGGAGTGTGAGACGAAGCCCGGTACCGTGGTTGAACGTCAGGGCAGTCGTGCTTTATCCTATGGCGAACTCGCAGAACGGGCGTCGTTGCAGCAAATTCCGGCCAATCCTCCGCTCAAAGATCCGAAAGAGTTCCGCATCATCGGCACCCGTATGCATCATGTAGATAACGCCGATATTGTATCCGGCAAAGCAGTGTACGGTATCGATGTGCGCATTCCGGGTATGATGTATGCTCTGTTTGTCAATTCACCTGCCCTCGGTGCTTCTATGAATTCGATTGATACATCAAAAGCATTGAATGTTCCGGGTGTACGCATGGTCGAATTAGTACCGAATCTGGGATATGTGGTAATAGCCGACTCGACATACGCAGCTCTTCAGGGCAGAAACGCACTGATTATTGATTGGAATACCTCTAAAAATCAGGCTCTTAGCAGTGAGGAAATCAGCAAGCAACTTAAAGCAGCAATTCAGCCGCTCCCGGATCTTCCTTCGACTACGACGGCAAGTGTTGAAGCAGAGTATGAACTTCCCTACCTCGCGCATGCGACGATGGAACCGATGAATTGTGTCTGTGATGTACGCGAATCGAGCGCAGATATCTGGTGTGGAACGCAGCAGCCGGACTTCGTGCGAACGGAAGCTGCGGCACTCCTGAAGATACCCGTGGAGAATGTACGGGTACATATCCCCCTTCTCGGCGGAGGATTCGGACGACGATTATATATCGATATCGCAAAAGCAGCCCTGCTTATCTCTCAAAAATGTAAGCTTCCGATTTCATTCCTTCTTACAAGAAGTGATGACATGCACATCGATTACTATCGACCGGCGAGCTATCATTGCTGCAAAGCAGGCGTGGATGCTGAGGGAAAAATCACTGGAATTATCCACGCCACTGCAAATGGCGAAACGACGACCTACCCACCCTATCGCATGCCTGCACCTACGAATCAGTATAATGGTGTTTATTTCCCTATTCCGGTCGGCGCATGGCGGTCTGTCGGCCACACATCGTCGGTTTTTGTCAATGAAAGTATTATTGATGAACTCGCCGTTCTCGCCGGAAAAGATCCTTTCGAATACCGCCGGAATATGCTTCCTGAAGATTCACACCTGCGTGCAGTGCTTGAAAAAGCAGCCGAGCTCTCCGGCTGGCATGATCCTCTCCCCAAAGGCAGAGCCCGCGGAATTGCTTGCTATAGCTGGAGTTCGGACATCGCGCATGTCGTGGAAGTCTCCGTCTCGGCTATCGGTCAGCTTACGGTTCATCGTATAACGGCGGTGATTGATTGTGGAGTGACGATCAACCCCTTGGGTGTCGAGGCACAGCTGCAGGGGGCTGTCGTCGATGGCTTATCGACGGTTTTAAAATCTGCCATAACGATTAATCGCGGTAGCATACAGCAGCAATCCTTCGCCGATTACGGGTGGCTGCGCATCAATGAAATGCCTCGCATTGATGTCCATATCATGCCCGGCAATCGCCCTCCACTCGGCGTGGGTGAAATGGGCGTTCCCTCTGTCGCTCCCGCTGTCTGCAATGCAATCTACCGGGCAACAGGCACCCGTATTCGTCGCTTGCCGATTAGACAAACGCCGGTGAGTATTGCTGAAGAGGCAGCATCACCACTTCACCTTACGATCATGCCGAATCCTGTCACCGACAGCGTTCACATTACAGGCGCCGTACCACTGCCAGCATTGACGGCAATTACCCTGACGATCGAAAACATCCTCGGTTCACGCATTGTCAGCAGTAGTGCACGACTCGATGAACAAAGTCAACTTGAACAAACAATCCTCCTACCTCCCTGCCCTGCAGGGGCGTATTTTATTCGAATGACCGCAGGTTCGTTCGCTCATACTCAGCAACTTATAAAACTATAAATTCTTGTAACACATAATTGAATGTACTATGAATACTGTTACTCCTTCCGGACTTCCACTCCACACACGCCGTAGCTTTATCATTGGCATGACCTCCCTCGGTGTGGGAATGGTACTCTCCTCAGGCATTGCTCACAGCGCAATTTTTGAGAATACTGATACTCAATCGGCTCAAAGCTTCGAACCTAATGTTTGGGTCAACATCGACGCTGACAATTCGATTACGATCACCGTCGCCAAGTCCGAAATGGGACAAGGCGTTCGCACCTCCCTCGCAATGATCGTCGCCGAAGAAATGGACGCCGATTGGTCTAAAGTAAAAGTCAAGCAAGCGAGGCCGAATGCCGGAAACGGACAGCTCAGTACAGGCGGAAGTGGCAGTGTACAAGGAGGTTACAGCACGTTACGCAAAGCAGGTGCGACCGTTAAAGCAATAATGATATCAGCCGCAGCAAAAAAATGGGGCGTTGCAGAAGCGGGTCTTTCAACCAAAAATAGTGTTGTTAAAGAAACGAACGGCACACGCAGCATCACGTATGCCGAACTCATCGACATTGCCGCCACCATAGCCGTTCCGAGTAATCCGCCACAAAAAAATCCTACAGCTTTTACTCTCATCGGTACGCCTCAGCCGCATATCGACAATCCCGATATTGTGTCCGGTAAAGCAATCTACGGACTCGATGTGCGCATTCCGGGGATGAAGTATGCCGTGATAGCGATGCCACCGGCTCTTGGAGCATCTGTCCGAACATTTGACCCCGCCGATGCTCTCAAAGTGCCCGGCGTTCTCAAGGCAGAACGTGTCAACGGTATATCCGGCATTGTCGTGGTAGCAGAAAACACCTACGCAGCACTGAAAGGACGCGAAGCATTGAAAATTGAATGGAACATGGGAAATAATGTAAGTATAGACAGTGCGGTAATTTCTACGCGAATGAAAACAAGTGTCGGGAACGTGCCTGATATTACGGCTGCGTCTGCTGTGAAGATTGAAGCTGCCTACGAACTCCCCTACCTCGCTCACGCGACGATGGAACCGATGAATTGTGTAGCCGATGTGCGCTCGGACAGCGCTGAAGTATGGTGTCCATCTCAAAGCGGAGACAGTGTATTAAATGCCGTCGCACAGGCGACAGGTCTGGCGTCTTCTAAAATTACCGTGAATACTACGTTGATGGGCGGAGGATTCGGACGCCGGAGCAACACCGACTTTGCATCGTATGCAGCTCGCATATCGTCGACCTTTAAGATGCCTATTTTGTTTATGTTTACCCGAGCGGATGATATGAAAAACGACGGGTACCGTCCGGCGAGCTATCATGTGCTCAAGGGAGGTCTCTCTGCCGACGGTAAAGTCACCGGATGGATTCAAAAAGTATCGCCGTCAATTATGGGTGAAAATCCTCCGTATCAGGTTCCCTCTCCTTCCCTTACCGGCGGTTCACTCAGCAGCCCTGTTCCCACCGGCGCCTGGCGTTCGGTACAGCATACTGCCGGAGTATTTGCCAATGAATGTTTTATTGATGAATTAGCCGTTGCTGCCAAGACAGATCCGTATCAATTCCGCCGAAGTTTGTTACCGGCAGGACGCTTGCGCGATGTGCTGGATCTCGCAGCTGAAAAAGCCGAATGGACGAAGCCGCTGCCGAAGGGCTGGGGACGTGGAATTGCGTGCACGAACGCATATTCGAATGTCGCTCATGTGATTGAAGTATCGGTATCAGATATTGGACTTCTGAAGGTAGAGCGCGTGGTAGCTGTCGTCGATTGTGGAATTGCGATTAATCCGATGGGCGTTGAAGCACAGATGCAGGGCGCATGTGTCGATGCACTGTCAACAGCGCTCAAAGCAGCAATTACTATCGAAAAAGGAGCTGTCAAACAAAGCACGTTTATCGATTATGAGTGGCTCCGCATCAGTGAAATGCCGAAGATTGAAGTCCATATCGTCACCGGTAAAAGTTCGTCCCCACTCGGTATGGGCGAAGCAGGATTCCCGTCTGTCTCTCCCGCTCTCTGCAATGCTATTTACAATGCAACCGGTAAGAGAATCAGGAAATTACCGATTCAGCAGTCGGAGCTTTTGGCTGTCGATGAACCTCTCGCGGAGCTACAAGGCTCGATTAATGTGTATCCAAGTCCATTTTCCACAACCTTTTCTATTGACGGGAAAATAGATCGCCCGCAGGGAAGTGAAATTAGTATTTCCATTCAGAATTTACTGGGCTCCAAGATGATGGAATTTACGGCAGCTATGGCACCGGACGGCACATTTTCGCAGGAAATTGACTTTTCCCATGCAGCTTCCGGCGTGTATTTTCTGAGTGTGCGGAATGGACGTTCGGTGATTGTAAGGAAGATTGTGAAGGAGTAAGTTATCAATAATAACTCAGTTTTGAAATATACAAAGTACTATACCTCAGGTGTACTAATTTGATGAAACCATTTTACCTATATCGGACTTCCATTCAAGTTTTGATACATTCTTTGATTTATTTGCTCTGTGTGGCGACTACACAAGCACAGTGGACAAAATGTAATGGATCATTTGGTGGAACTATTGGTTCCTTTGCCAAAATCGGGAAAATACTGTTCGCAGGAACATTAGATGGTGTGTATCGGAGTGAGAACAATGGTGAGAATTGGACTGAAGTAAATAATGGGCTGAGCAGTCGTAAAACTTCTCGATTACTGGTACTTGATTCGATACTCGTAGTAGACACTGACAAAGGTATATACAGAAGTATCGACAAAGGTGAACACTGGGAGGTGATTAATACAACCCTAACTTCAATTTCCAAGTTTATTTATAATGGTGTTACACTTTTTGCCATTGAGAATGGCATAGTTTATAGAAGTGAAGATAAAGGTCAAACTTGGCAACGAATTAACACCAATTTCACAACGTCGTATATTTCAAGTATTGCCGTAGTTGGCAAGAGTATTTTTATTGGTAACTATGGAGAAGGAATTTTTGAAAGTCAGGACGATGGTGCTTCTTGGCTACCGGCAAACACCGGAATAGACAACAACAAAATTGTAGATGTCACCACATTTAAATCAATGCTTTTTCTTAGCACAACCAACGATGGAATCTACAGAAGTACTGATACTGCAAAGACTTGGATACTAACCAATGACGGAATATTTCGCAATAATAATGACTATACATTTATAGTAACTGATAGTACTTTATTTGTTCAAGCTCAGTTAGGGGCATTGTATCGAATTGCGAATACCGGATTACGCTGGAACTATTTTGATACTCAATCAGGAAGTTTTGGAATTGTACATTGTATCACTGAAATTGATACTATACTTTTTGTTGGGACCAATGGAGAAGGTGTTCACCGTAGTATGGATAACGGCCTAACATGGAATTCAGCCAATACTAGTTTAACTAATTGCAGAATTAGAGCGTTCGGTAAGCAAGGTTCTTCGCTATTTGCCGGAATTGAAAACCTTGGACTCTATAAAAGTACAGATAATGGGAATTCATGAAAAAAAGTAAATGAGAAATTCAATTATCGAAATGTCCATGCTATTGCTGCAAACAACACGTTTGTATATGCGGGTGCGTATGGCAGTGGAGTATTCAGAAGTACAGATAATGGTGACCACTGGCAGGATGTAAGCTCAGGATTAGATCAACCCGCAATATGGAGTCTATCGGTTATTGATTCAGTTGTATTTTTAGGAACAAATACCGGCTTGTATAAGAGCACAGATTTTGGAGACAACTGGTTGAGAGTAATACCTCAATTTAAATCATTAGGAATACAATATACTACAGTGGTTGATTCTACTCTATATGTCGTCGTAGATCCCGGAATATTTACAAGTAAGGACAAAGGACTGCATTGGGATACTCTCCTCATAGGTAAAAATCGCTCAATAAATTCCATCGCCGTAACCGACTCTTTAATTTTTGCAGCGACCTATTCAGGTGTTTTCCGATGTTCAATAAATGGAAGTAACTGGACACAAATTTCTACCGGGTTGGTGAGTACATTTGTGTATTCCATCGTTGCTACAGGAACAAGAGTATTCGCCGGAACAAGTAACGGCCTATTTTATTCTTCGAACAACGGTGATAATTGGATAGATATAAGTACGGGGTTAACGGATAAGAGTATCCTCCGCTTAGCACTTTCAGACAATAAAGTACTTGCAGGAACAAATAATTCCGGTATTTGGAAACTAGATCTATCATTTTTAGCAGTTACAGATGGAAACACTCCAACGTTCCCGATTTCATTCTGCTACCCCAATCCAGCAACCACAACTCTTACCATAGATTACAGCTCACTTCCCTTCCATACCTCAACTCCGGTCACCTGTACCATTACATCATTAACTGGTGAAGTGCTGAGACAATTCGAGCTACAAGAAACGCGTACAACTCTTCCTTTGGATGATTTTGCGAGCGGAGTGTATATGATTACCCTTCGTCAAGGGCTTCAACGGTCGAGTACTTTATTTTCGATATTTCATTAATATTCATCATTTTACAAAAGGTTGTACCATGAAATCACGTTTTACCATTTGGAGGTATGTCCTCCGTATCTGCCTTGTCCTTGTAGTGGTATTTTCTTCTACTCAGGCACAATGGAAGCAATGCAATGGTCCGCTCGGCGGCACTATTTACGCAATGACACAATCTGGTTCAGTACTGCTTGCAGCCATAGAAAGTCATGGAATACTCCGCAGTACCGACAAAGGAGCACATTGGATACAAACTACCGTCGGTGAAGGAATTACGGCGAATCGACTAACGGCAGTGGGAGCATTAACAGTTTATGCCTGTACCGATAGCGGACTCTACCGCAGCAAGGATAACGGCGCATCGTGGACACGCCTGCTCAGCACGTTACCCGGTGAGGTCATCCGCTCTTTTACCGTGAAAGGTACCATACTCTTTGCCGGTAGTGCCGGAGTCGGCGTCTATCGAAGCACAGATGACGGAGCCACGTGGAAGGAAACCAATCTCGGACTTCACAGCAAAAGTATCACTTCCCTTACAGTCATCGATACCATGATCTATGCCGGTACCTACGGCAATGGCGCCTACCGCAGTCCGGACAATGGAGAGAGTTGGTGGCCGCTGTATGTGAATGTTTCGAATTCTAATGCAATCGGCTTCGAACGGTTTTTACTCGCCGCTCAAGGGAATGTACTCTACTGCGGAATGTCCGACGGCATGCAACGCAGCAAAGATTTTGGGATTACCTGGGAGTCATGCGATACAGGACGTGAAGTGACGCAAGTGAATACTGTTGAAGTAATTGACTCGACTATCTATACTATAGCCGGAAAGTACATCTATTACAGTACTAACCACGGCGACTCCTGGCAGCAAATTTCCACCCACACTATACCTGCTAATTTTTCTTCTATCGCGATTCTGGGTTCTCAATGGTTTATCGGCAGTTACGGTGAAGGAATCTATACTTCCACAACCCGCGGCGCGCAATGGCAGGCAGTTAACACCGGCGTATCCTATCAAAACGTAACCAAGCTTGCTTCACATGGTAAGGATATCTATGCCGGTACATTCAACAGCGGCGTCTATAAAAGCGAAGATCACGGCGTTTCGTGGCAGCATATCGGTCTGTATTCACAGGGTGTTGAAGCACTTCACTGTGTGGGGGATTCAATAGTACTGGCCTCGACCGAACAAGCCATCTATCGCAGCACCGACGGCGGACGGACATGGGCTGATACCATCAAAACGAGGTTTTTTGTCCGCCAATTTGTATCGATGGGCGATGTGCTTTTTGCCGGTGTCATCAGACTTTATCCCGTCGTGGGTAGCTTTCGTCCGATGTACAAAAGTTTAGACAAGGGGAAGACGTGGACGGAATTGTCATTCGAACTTGAACAGCGAATTCTCTATACCTTCACCCGCGTCAATTCCACCCTCTTTGCGGTGGGCAAAGGATTATTCCGCAGTACCGACTTGGGTGACACATGGCAGGAAACGGATACGATGTTCCACAATACCTATATTCAGGATTTATGTCAGCTTGGCTCATCGATTATCATTTTTACCGAATTCGGAGAAGTCTTCCGAAGTGAAAATATGGGCACAAGTTGGATCAAAATTGACAGCGGAATTATAAAAGATTATGCGTATTCGATATATGCCAACGGCACGACTAGCTATCTTGGAACATTTACTAAAGGAATATTCAAAAGTGATAATTCCGGTGCGACGTGGACCGACGCCAATGCAGGACTTACCAACACAACGGGAAATACGTTCTGTTTTGCCGGTACAACGCTCTATTTAGGGACGAATACCGGCGTATGGAAGCTGGAAAATGCCTTGGATGTGAAGGAAGAAATTCCTCCTTCCGTGGATGCTCAATCCCTAATTTGTTATCCGAATCCCGCGACTTCAGCTATAACGGTTGATTGTTCATCACTCCCCTCCTACTCCTCGGCTACTCCCGTTCGGTATAGTATTACCACCATCTCCGGCAGGTCACTGATTGGCGGCGAGAGTCAGGATGCTCAATGGTCGATTTCGACGACTGATCTCAGCAGCGGAGTTTATTATGTCATCGCCCGTCAGGGACTTTCACAATGGGTTGCCGTATTTTCAGTACTTAAATAAGTATATCACCTATCACGAGGTATTGGCATGTTTTCCGTCTCAATTTTTCGATCACTCTTCGGCTTCATCGCCGGACTCTTATTCCTGCATTCATCTACGACTAACGCTCAATGGAAGCAGTGCAACGGCCCCCTCGGCGGTCTGGTTCGCAGTATAACCCAATCCGGCACTACGCTGATTGCATCGCTCTATCGGCATGGTGTGTACCGCAGCAGTGACCACGGCGCACATTGGATTCCGTCCGGACTCTCGACGCAGGACGTTAATTTTCTCACAACAATCGGCACGCAGGTCTATGCCGGTGGTGACAGTGGTATCTACCGAAGCAGTACAAATGGCGCATCGTGGGAATTACTGCTTATGAACAAATCAAATGAGGAATTTCAAGCACTTATCTCAAGAGGTACGACAATATATGCCTGCAGCGTCGGCGGTGGTGTCTATCGAAGTACCGATAATGGCGGTACATGGAAGGTCATAAATACCGGAATTCCAACCCTCGATGTTACCTCCCTTGCAATGGTCGATACCGTACTTGTAGCCGGCACCAACCGCAAAGGTGTTTATCGCAGTCTGGATAATGGAGAAACGTGGAAACCGGTGTTTTTGAATGTGCCGAACCCAAATAACTTCAATTTTGAACGCTTCATCGTCGCCTCTATCGATTCCATCGTTTTCTGTGGGTGCGGTGGGCAAGGCATGCGGCGGAGTCTCGACTATGGCAAGACGTGGGAAGCATGTGATACAGGGCGCAGCATTTCGCATGTAAGCTCTTTACAAATCATCAATTCAGCGCTCTACTCTTTCTCTGGAACGAGTGTTGAACGTTCGAGTACGTATGGTCAGCAATGGGAACCCTTCCCTACCGGCGGGCTTTCGCCTGTAATTACTTCACTAGCAATGATCGGTACCGACATCTATCTTGGTGCAACTGACGGTATCTACAAAAGCACGGACAACGGTATGCATTACGTGCCGGTCAACACCGGAATTAAACTTTTGCCGGTGACAAAATTGGCATCCAGGGGCAGAGTCATGTATGCCGGTACGGAACCGAGCGGTCTGCATAAAAGCGATGATGGCGGTAATTCCTGGACTCAGCTTGGATTTAAGTCCGAGGGAATTGAAGCAATTTGTGTCCAAGATTCTATTCTTCTGGTATCGACACAAAAAGGTATATATCGGAGTACGGATGATGGGGTCACATGGAGCACCACTTTTACACCCAAATATTTTGTAAGCCGCATGATGACTGTCGATACAGTCGTCTTTGCTTGTGCAACGAATACCATGCCCTCGAGCGGAATGTATTCCCCAATGTTGCGAAGTCTCGATCATGGAATGCATTGGGAAGAAGTGCCTTTGGAAGTGGAAGAAATATCGTTCAGAGCTTTTACCGCCATCGGAACAACACTCGTTGTGGCGGGATCGAGAATATTTCGCAGTACCGATCTGGGTACTTCGTGGCAGGAAGTGGTTGATTCGACCATGAATGGCAAGAGAGTGCAGGATATTACGGCCATCGGTACAACGCTCGTCGCTGCTACGTCCGCAGATGGAGTATTTCGAAGTGATGATATGGGTACGAGTTGGCAGCCGGCGAATGAGGGGTTGAACTCTCTCTCTTCCTATCCGCTCTGCTCGGATAGCAAAGTCGTATTCACTCGGAATTCCGTCGGTGGCGTTTGTAAAAGTGTTGATAAAGGAGGAATCTGGACGAATGAAAATGCAGGGCTCACAACGCCCTCTGTTCATGCGTTCTGCTTTGCCGGTTCTACCCTTTTCCTTGGCTCAGACATGGGGGTCTGGAAACTCGAAAATGCGTCTTCGGTGAATGAACGTGACCCTTTATCCATTCAACATCAAACACTTACTGTGGTTCCGAATCCTGCATCCGGCGACATACATATTCAGTTGCCACCTTCGTCTTCCTTTGACGTCTCTCGACCTGTCCGCTACACTATTTCTACGCTTACCGGAGCAATTCTCCAAGAATCGGTCGGAATAGATACGCGTATGACATTCACGACGGAATATTTTCCGACAGGTCTCTATTGCCTTCGTGCGCACCAGGGCATGGTGCAGGCGGCGGTGATGTTTTCAGTTGTGAAATAAATTCGGTAAATTACGGCTTCCAACATGCCGGGAATCGACCGGCGATTGTATCAATGATAGTCCGTATTCCTTTCCCTGAAAATTCCTATGAATGATATACATTCGATCCTCATTGTTGAAGATGATACTGCAATTTCCTTTGGCCTTAAAGATGCATTCGAAGAAGAAATGTACGCCGTGACGGTCGCAAAAGATGGCGCGGAAGGACTGGCAATAGCCCGAAATAGACCGTTCCATTGCATTATCCTCGATATCATGTTACCCACAATGAATGGTCGGGAAGTTTGCAAAGCACTGCGAAAAGACGGTATTACGGGTCCGATTCTCATGCTTACGAGCAAAAGTGCCGAGTCGGATGTGATTCTCGGACTCGAACTCGGTGCCGACGATTATATGACCAAGCCTTTTCGATTGAGGGAGTTACTTGCGCGCGTACGAGCATTGATACGGAGAGTACAAAAGCCGGAAGCACCGCCGAAAATAGAAAAGGACGAATACCCAATCGGGAATGTGAAAATCGATTTTATTCGAGGTGAACTCGTTACGTTTGAGAAGCGCGAACAATTGCTCATTCGTGAACTCGAAATCCTTCAGTATTTTCGGGCTCATGAAGGCAAGGTCATCACGCGAGAAGATTTTCTGAATGAGCTGTGGGGATACGACCAATTTCCTACTACGCGTACAATTGATAATTATATATTGGGGTTACGGAAGAAAATAGAAGTCGATCCCGCTCAACCGAAGCATTTTATAACCGTACGCAACCTTGGATATAAATTCATACAGAACGCGTGAATCGGCTTGCTGAGCATACGCGCTGCGTACCAATACACTCTCAGAACGGATGATCGGACACCCGAACGTCATCAACATAGAGCACGCACGCCGAGCTTGTTGCAGAAATACCAACCTCAATATTTGTCTGCACCGCTCCAGAGAGCGGAAGCGTAGGTCCAGCCACATCAAGCACTTTCATACCATCCTGCCACAGCTCGACTTTCCCGTTCGCTTCATCAAAAAGGTAATGAATGGTAATGGTCACCCACATCCCTTTTGGTACCTGAACCGGCGTGGACTGACGATACTTGATCTTGTTGCCAAATTTATTTTCCACTGCGAGCGCTCCATCACTAAAGACAATCCGCGGACCGGGCGACTCACTATACCATTGACTCTCAAAATCAGCAATACTGTACGGAAAATTCTCCGTAAAATAATAACGTGCCTGATACCATAGGTCCTTTCCTTTCGTAAAATATCCCATCGTTGTCTCGATAGATGATTTAGAAGTAACCATCAAAGCGCTCGGTGGAACGGCTGTACATTTGAGAACATGATTGGAAGGGTTAACAGGGTCGGTCACGATATCGATTCTATTATCCCTGAACGAACATGTGCCATCAAAAATACAGGACCGCAATGCGACATACTCCTTGACCGTCGGCGCTAGCGGGCTTTGCAAGGTCATGGTATTCCAGTAGTTATTAGTATCATCCATACTGAGAACAAACATCTCGGGAAGCGAGGCGTAGCGCTCGAACTCTTCGGTAAACGTATTCCGCGTTCTGAATAGCATCCCTTCCGGCGTTCGAATATAGACCGTATCACCATGATGCACATAATTCTTCGTTTCATAGCCCGGATCGAAGTACGTACTGTAATACTCGCACGAAGCGCCGACGACTTTATAGACCTTGCCGTCGGTGGCAATTTTGTACTGCGAGCCGTCGGTATCAGTGAGAATGGTGAGGATGTCTTTGTCGGCGGGACATGGAATTGTCGCAACGCTTGTGCTGTTGCAGGAGATGCACGCTAAGAGGAGGAACGATAGTAGTAGACAGTTACGTAAGGATTGCAGATGTATTCTCATAGTTGATATGTACGAATTGATATTACACCATCATTTACAGGTAATGAATGGCACTCGTCACTCACGCCCCTTTAAGTACCTGCTCCACCTGACGTTACTTTATTTTGATTCCACATTTATTATCTACAGTAAGCGCTGTCACTGAACACAATTCAGGGAAGGTGATTTCTTAATAAATTATAAGGTTCACTGACTATTTATATGGTTGAATTGCTACCAACCCATTGCCCTTTTCCATCGAATTAGCGATGACATATCGGTAGAAAATACGGGCGAATACACGAGTAAGTCCAGTAGAGACTTACGTTATAGAATTTATTGTCGTCCCTTCGGGACTTTGAGGCATATCAGAATTTCGTTTTCTACCACTCTATCGCCCCAATGGGACGGTAGTAATATACTATATTTGGCATTCATTCCCCGTACTACAAAATTGTCAGAGAACCAATTATTAAAACTTAATGGAGGATGTCTCTCCATATATCATCTTCGATACTTTGAAATACGACCCTACTTCATGAGTTGTAAAGCCGGTATCAAATGTCGAAAAATGAAAGTAAGGATAGAGAACAAATCCTGCATACGGTATAAAACTTATTCCATAAGACACGGTATCGTGTCGAAATAAAAACGACGGTCCGACATCGCATCCGACGACGGCAGCACTTACTTCTACTCCTGTATGTAAACGTGCCCAATCTTTACAGAAATCTGCATCGATCACTACACCGATAAGAAGGGCTTCGGAATTGTTGGAAAGATGAGTAGTCATACTCACTTCAAATCCATATGTAAAGCCACCATGCTCGCCAAATGTATAGCCGAGTTTGAATCCTGGGTTGAGATAAACTCTTGGTTCAGATGCACATACGTTTGGTGTATATGCAAGCATCATAAGCACAACAAGTGCAGTTGCAAAAAGTGTTTTCATGGTTTTTGTGAAATAATTGATAAATAATGAGATAGTTGTTTTTGTAAAAAGTTGTTTTCTCTCGAAGTGTCTATCCTTCATAGTCATTTCGAAATTCTTCATAGATGGTAAACAATGTTGAACTTTCGGTACAATGCTGTACAAGTAATGGTTTTACTTCCCTTTCCCAGTCTAATTTCCCGAGCCCGCAACCGATTTTCGGTAATGAAACGCGCTCTATTGAGTATTTTTCACACCATTTCACGAGATTGCGCAACCCTTTATTCAGAAATGAGAGCGTCGCGTGATACATATCAGGTTGCGTTGCAATGTACATTATTTGCGGATAACTTTCATGCTTCGACGATACAAATACATCACCGCCTTTGAACGCTCCATTACGGGTAAACGCCTTAAACTCTTTCTGTGCAAGCGGATACTTCTTCGATATTTTCAGCGCGAGTCCTGTTCCCAGACCTTCCTGCGACCCCACAGCCACGCCTTGTGCGATGAATGGATCGGGAGTGTGGAGTAGGTCGCCATGGGTGAAGTGGATCATCAGCGTACCTCTTATCAAAAAGATGTCGTGAATAAATATGGAGAAAGATTAGCACCTAGTACCATAAGCGCGATGACAAATAATATTAAAATGATAATAGTAGATAAGGTTTCTCGTAAACGGAAGGAGTAAAGGACATTAATTCCATACCCAACAAGATAGATTGACCATAGCCAGAACGCCAATTTTATCAAAATGCTCGAAACCAATATCGCCTTTACGGTTGTCACCGTAGAATCTACTGCATGGGTGAGATAATATTCTGCAGTAAATATTTTACTAACAATAGTTTGAATCCCAAGAACCACAAAATTAGCTACAATAGCCGGTATGTGCGCCCATGCTACTATTGTCGAATAGTCCCTGAATTTGACATCACGATCGAGAACTTTACGCCCGACCACAAGAAACAACAGTATAACAAAAGTATAAACACATGCGCTAATAGCTATATTCTTTAGGATGTTAAATCCATAGTATCCTAGATACCCTTTGACTGCATAATACAAATTCATATCAGCAAATTTATCGGTAGCATGGCTAACAGTAAAAGCTTGTGGGATGCACACGAGGAGCAGTAGCAATAGTACCCTCTTCTTTACCCATACGCTCCCATTCACCGCGAGCAAACGCTGAAACGTGACTTTGGGATGGAACAGTATATCACTATAAATATGCTTGGTAAATGACACTTCCTGAACGTCTTCCTCTTCGGTCTCTAAGAGATGTTCTTCAGGTTCAACGGTGGGTTCGTCCGATAGGTGCTCGCTATCGTTCGTGTCGTTGGAGGTAGGATAGTGCAATTCTTCATCGGGAGTATTGATTTCCATGATGTATTCCTCAATGTGTAAAATTTAAACGAACTCTCTGAATTTATTCAATACTACGTGGTCCAAAAGCGAGATCGAACAGATATCCGATACCAAATATCACCGCAAGAAACAGCACACCCGGAAGCAGAATATTGACTATCGCCTTGAGTGTGGAGAATGATTGTATCAATTTTATCCCTCGAACGAGCAATACGACAGCCCAAGCATCAAGCACAACTTCCGGAATCATTGTCAGCAAGGAAAGCAGCCCAAACTCCGGATAACGGTCCAAAACCAAGACGCGAATCAGGGTAAAGATTAACGCTACAATCATGGGTACAATTGACCATGCAAGAATGGTTTTATAGTCTCTTTCTTCAGCATTTCCACGCAACAGTTTGTTTCCGGTCCAACAGAGCAAACCCGCATACACAATAAAGAAAATCCACCCAAGCAATGCACCGCTGATGATTGCCAAAATTACTTTTCCTGAAACTCCTGAATTCTCACCATCTTTCAGTGATACATCGACTTTATTAATCGATCTTATTATTCCTCCAAAGACAAAAAGCAGTGTCGTCTGCCCTGTCACCCAGTCCGAATTCCGCGCTTGTAATAATACTCGAAATGTGGAGAGAGGGTCATACCATATCGTTCGATAGACCGACGAGTCGGCAATAATGAGCGGTTCATCATTCCACTCTAACGGATGCCGGAACTGTGACAAGGGGCTTATTTCTTTGGGCGAAGGTTGTTGTTCATTTTCCATAGTTGTGATGGTAAGGAATTGATATTATATACTGTTAGTGCATGAGCACCGGTAATATTTCAGGACTTCGTGGATACTTTTTTCAACATCGAATACATCGGATACCCGCACAACATCACCGCGCACCCAATGAGGGAATTCATGGGATCGGAATACACGACATTCGCCGTTACGCTGAGTTGCATGAGAATAAATATCGCTGGAATAATTGGGAACCACTGCACGCGATAGCCCGGCGTGTCATTGCCTACCTTTTTCTTCCGCAGAATGAAGATACACATCGCGGCGAGTGCGAGAGAAATGGTATCGTTAAACATGACATAATTCAGGAGGTTGTTGTAGGATTGCAGCAGGACGAACATCAGAATCACAAGTCCCGTAAAGAACACTAACGCGAATTCCTGCACCTGTTTTTTCTCATGTACTTTCTTGAAAATCCCCGGTAAAATTCCATCCTCCGCCATTGCATACAGCACGCGCGGATTAAACAAAAGCGATGTATTAATAAACCCTAAGACTGATATAAATATAGCAACTGATGCAAACGTTGCCCCTGCTTTACCAAACAAGATAGTCGCCAAATCAGCAGCAACTAAAGGCGAAGTTTTGAGATTCTCGAATCCAAGCGCCGTCACATACACATAATTAATCAGCAGATACAGCACCATCACCACCGAAATGGCGATGATAATTCCTCGTGGAATATTCTTTTGAGGGTTCTCGACATCCCCGCCAAGATTGGATGTATTCTGATAGCCGCCATAGCTAAAAAACACTGCAATCAAGCTCACGCCAAGCATAGACAGGATATTTCCGGCAGGCACAGATGATGCGGCAAGTGGTTGACCGGAAACGCTTTCCGGCAAAAAGAAAATCGCAGAAATGAAAATTAACATTAAAATTATTTTGATCACACTCAGCATATTCTGCGCGGCGGCACCGAGCCGAATTCCAAGGAAATTAATACCGAAAAGGAGCAGCATTATTCCCCAAAAAACAAGTTTTTCTCCCATTCCCGGCGCCATTCCCGGCAAAATAACCGGTGTAATATATTGTGCTCCCGTAAACGCTACCGCTGCCGTAGCTCCTGCATTCAAAAGGATATACGTCCATATCAGCATAAACGCAACCCGCGGAGAATAGCACACGGTGAACATCGTAAAATACCCACCCGCAACCGGCAAACGTGAACCAATCTCCGAAAACGTCAGCGCGCCGCAAATGCTGACAATAGCGCCTACAATCCACGCGCTGTAGAAGATTGTTTCACTACCCGCACTTGCAGCGATAATCGCTGGATTCCGAAAAATTCCGATGCCGATGACCATCGAAACGACAATCATCACCAGATCAAACAAACGCAGGCTTGGTTTTATCATACGCACCTTGTAAGAGAAATATAATTCTTTAATGATCAATGAAATAACGAATTTCCCGTACGGTCGGTTGCTACAACCGACCGAAGGAAATGATAATCCGCCTATCCTGTAGAGACGCAAGATTTTGCGTCTCTACGTGTAGAAAAAAACCGAATTCCGGTTCGGTTGGTTGTTTCCAACCGACAGGACGGGAAATGATAATCCGCCTATCCTGTAGAGACGCAAGATTTTGCGTCTCTACGTGTTGAAAAAAAACCGAATTCCCATCTGCTTCACCGCCCACCGCATCGACTCGGTAAACAGCATTTCTTCGGCCTCCGATTGATGTAGCCAGACAAGCTTGTGGTCATCTTCGAGAGGTTCGCATATCTCGGCGCAAAACGTTGCATTAAAAAACCGTGCCGTCGTCAGAATATGCTGTTGCTTCGCCGCTGAAAACAGATATTGCTGCACCACAGGAAGCGGGTCATGAATAATAATCGCCCAGCCGAGTTCTTCAAACACTTCCCGCACCAATGCTTCGATCACGGTTTCGTTGTCTTCGACTCCTCCACCGGGCAGGAAATACCCGCGTGCAGTCTGCACGGCTGCGATCATATCCTTTTCCCGTACAACGGCATAGACTGCTTCCCGGGTTGCACAAAGTCCGTCTGGCGGTGGAGTGCCGAAGGTGTGGAGAGGAGGATTGGGTTGTGGATGTGTAGGCATGGAGGCAAATGAGAATGAATAACAGTTCGGCTCTTTTTATCAGGACTGGTCTTTACTAGATGTTAAAATCTAAAGCTTTCACCCATAATTAAAATGGGCATTTTTACATACGTTCCTATTTCGTGATTCGTAAGCGAATCCTTATCAAACCTGGAATAGGTGTAGTATGGGATAATAACAAATCCTCCGAATGTAGTAACACTATACCCGGAGTACATTTTTCCATAGTCATTTACATACGTTGGGCCAACTTCCATTCCAAAACCCAAATAGCTCGCTTGTACGCCATAATGGATACTATGTTTGCCTTTACGCTTATTGGTAGTAAATACAATTCCTGCCCAGAATGGACTAAAACTATCAGTAAACGTACTGGTAATACTCACATCAAGACCATACGTAAAGCCACCTTTTTCACCAAAACTATAGCCAAATTTCACACCCGGATTGATGTAAATCCTCGGTTCACTTGCCAAAAGGTTTTGCGAAGTACATGCCATCATAATGAGAATGCTTGCGATTGTTAGGTGTAGTTTCATGGTGTATAACTAGTCTATAAGTGAAAGAATTACAGATATTTGTTTCAATTATTATTCCATCACATGTTCCTCCGATACTGCCCACCCACCGAATACAACGCGCCCGACATTTGCCCAAGCGAACATACCTTGGCCGCTTCCATGAGTGCGGCGAAGATATTAGCGTTTTGGACTGCTGTTGTTTTCAGGGATTGCAGCGCGCCGGCGAGGGAATCTGCATTGCGGCTTTGGAACGCGCGGAGATTGGTGATTTGCTGTTGCTTTTCTTCATCGGTCGAGCGAATCACTTCTTTCGGGAGTATGGTCGGCGAGCCGGTCGAACTCAGGAAGGTATTCACACCGATGATTGGATATTCGCCCGTGTGTTTCAGTGTTTCGTAATAGAGTGATTCTTCCTGAATTTTATTCCGCTGATACATCGTTTCCATCGCGCCGAGTACGCCACCGCGTTCTGCTATTCTGGTGAATTCTGTAAGTACCGCTTCTTCAACTAAATCTGTTAACTCCTCGATAATAAACGAACCCTGCAGTGGATTTTCATTTTTGGCAAGTCCCAGTTCACGATTAATAATGAGCTGAATCGCTACCGCGCGGCGTACGGACTCTTCCGTCGGTGTCGTAATTGCCTCGTCATATGCATTGGTATGAAGCGAATTACAATTGTCATAAATTGCATAGAGAGCTTGAAGTGTTGTACGTATGTCATTGAAATCTATCTCCTGTGCGTGGAGTGAACGTCCTGATGTCTGAATATGATACTTCAGCATTTGAGATCTTTCATTGCCGCCGTAGCGGTGTTTCATCGCGCGTGCCCATATCCTCCGCGCCACACGACCGATCACCGAATATTCCGGATCAATTCCATTCGAGAAAAAGAAGGATAAGTTTGGCGCAAAATCATCAATCTTCATCCCACGTGAGAGATAATACTCGACATACGTGAACCCATTCGACAACGTAAGCGCAAGCTGTGTAATAGGATTCGCACCTGCCTCAGCAATATGATATCCCGAAATCGACACCGAATAGAAATTCCGCACACTTTTGTCGATGAAATACTGCTGCATGTCGCCCATCATGCGCAGCGCGAATTCCGTTGAGAAAATACATGTGTTCTGCGCCTGATCTTCTTTTAAAATATCGGCTTGGACAGTTCCGCGCACCGATTGCAGCGCGCGCGTTTTGCATTCGGCATACACATCTGCCGGCAATACCTGATCGCCCGTCACACCAAGCAGCATCAGTCCGAGACCATTATTCCCTTCCGGTAATTCTTCGCCTTGGGCTGCTACATTCCGATAGATAGGACGCGATTGCCCTTTGGCGGCAAAGATTGCATCGATTTTACCATTTATTTCATCTTGTAAGTTATTCTCTAGTATATACTTCTCGCATTGTTGGTCGATGGCTGCATTCATAAAAAATGCGAGGAGCATCGGAGCAGGACCATTAATGGTCATCGAAACAGAGGTCGTAGGCGCGCAGAGATCGAACCCCGAATAGAGTTTTTTTGCATCGTCCAGAGTCGCAATTGACACACCTGAATTCCCCACTTTGCCATAAATATCCGGACGCTCATCGGGGTCTTCGCCATAGAGCGTCACACTATCAAACGCTGTCGATAAGCGCGCTGCGGGCATGCCTTTGCTGACATAGTGGAAACGTCTGTTCGTACGCTCGGGACCGCCTTCACCGGCGAACATCCGGGTTGGGTCTTCGCCCTGACGTTTGAACGGAAACACACCGGCTGTATAGGGAAATTCACCCGGGAAGTTTTCTTTCATGGACCATTCGAGGATATCGCCCCAGTTTTCGAACTTGGGAACGGCGATTTTGGGGATTTGGCTATGAGAGAGCGATTCGGTGAAATTCGCCACTTTAATTTCTTTCCCACGCACAAAATAGCTGAAATTCTCATTCTTATAATTCTGTTTCTTCGCTTCCCATCCATCCAAAATGGCTTTGGACTGCGGGTGGAAGTGTTTTTCGAGTTCGGCTATTGCCTCGCGGAGAGCAGATAATGCAGTTGATGTTTGATGAGAATCTATGTCCGAAGAAGGAGTAGTTGAATGTTTCATAGGAGGTAGAAATGCGTCAAAAATATTGAATGTAGATATATGGTTACAAAAATACTCAATTCTGTGGGGGAGATAAAGTTTTTTAGAATAATGTTGTAACGGAATTTTCTCAGTCACCTTTCTTCTCAACAAGTAACGTCAGCGATTGAACTTTCGGAAGCGCGCGAAATGAAAGGAAATCGTACTGTTCGTCTGCTATAACTATGAGCATTGTGTGCACGATTTATTATGAGAAGGTGCTATCGTCGGTCACACATTTTGTTAACTACAATACCATATACTACTATGAATACTCTATTCTACCATCTATCATCAACGATGCGAGGTATTCTCCTCATCGCCCTTTTTCTATCTCTACCGTCACTGTGCTATTCTCAAATGGCTACGACTACGGTGAACACTCAATCGGTAATTATGAATAATCCCAAACTGTTACTTGGAATTACCTATGACTGCCGGTCGAGCTTGTCGTCTCAAAACGGGTTACTTGGGTATCACACTACCAAGGGAACATTTATTCCGGGAATTGATTCATTATTCAAAGACTTCCCGATGTCCACCCTGCGCTATCCTGCCAATGGAATTACCGTTGGATTCGACTGGAAAAAGTCTATAGGACCAATTCAAAGCAGAATTCCCCAACAAATACTGGGACCAATTTCTACCACACCGCAAGTCTTGGAATTTGGATTCGATGAATTCATGGCGATGACCGCTGCCCGTGGGGTTCATCCGCGTGATGTGCAAATTATGGTGCCGATTTATGACAAATCAACTCCTAACCTGACTTCCCTCCAACAGTTAGGCGCGCTCGCAAATGTAGCAATGCACAACGCCGATTGGGTGGAATATGCCAATGCACCGAATGACGGCTCCAATCCGGGTGGTGGCACCGACTGGGCAGCAATGCGGGCGGTCAATGGGCATCCGGAACCGTATGGTATTAAGATATGGAATATGGGGAATGAACCTTATACATCGGGTGAATTTGGAAGTAATGGCGTAAACGGGTATGTATCAACAATTATCCCGATTATTGATGCTATGCGCAGTATCGATCCGACAATACAGATTTCGGTGACCGTACCGGCGAATGCAAATTCTTCGTGGGTGACGACGGTGCTGAATTCTTCGCAGCTCGCCGGTAAAATATACGCGATTAATGCCCATGCGTTTCTTACCGAACAAGTCGTGAATGGTACAGTGCCGCAAGGCGTCAACACCGCCGAAAAACGTATTAAAGAACTCGCAATAGCGGCAAAATCAAAGGGATATGTGTTAATCATGGGTGATCAGGCGCATTATATTCCGGCGACTCCCCCGCCCACGCAAGCCGAACAAGATCTGGCGATGCAATGGCAAGGCGCGCACATGACCACTGAATTGATTCTGGCGATGAGTCAGATTTCAAATCTCGAACGCTCGAATTATTGGGTCTATGGGATGACGAGCAGTATATGGCATCCAATTCGTAAAAATTCTGATGGGAGCTTTACCTTAATGCCGGTTGCTGCTATGTATAAGAGACTGAGTTCGCTGATGTTAGATAATTCACTATCTGTCACGTCGAGTTCGCCTACTGCTTCGGATAACAATCCCTACTCTGTTCGCAGTAGCGCATTTGCGACAAGTGATGCTTCAAAAGTCAATGTCATTACTATGAATCGTGACAAGACTTCGACGATTCCCTTTCAACTCAGCGGGATGAACGGCTATTCAATAATTGCTTCCAAAATCCTTACCACAACCGGGCTTACTGCCGAAGTAATTTCAGAATCTACAATAGCACCGGATGCGAATGGAGTGTATTCTCTCCCACCAATGAGCATACTGGTAGTACAATATACCAAGACCACGAACACTCCGCCGGTTGTCAAATATTCATCAGCATCATTACAAGCTGTTTGTAGTGGAAGTGATCGAGTAAAGCTAACCGGTGGAACACCGATCGGGGGCATTTATTCAGGAATGGGTGTCATGGATGGATATTTTTATCCGTCTCAAGTGGGACATGGACAATGGAAGATTCTTTATACCTTCACGGATGCCAATGGGTTATCGAATTCTGATTCTGCATATTTCACAGTACTTCCCAAACCAAAGGTTACATTTTCTACCGATGCACCAAAAGCAATATGCGTTGATGCTGCCCCCATCAAGTTGACCGGCGGCAGTCCGCTTGGTGGTACGTATTCGGGCAAGGGAGTCTATGAAGGAATGTTTAATCCTACGCTTGGAGGCGCTGGAAAAAAGAGAATTTACTATACCTACACAGACAGCAACGGATGCAGCAATCAGGATTCGACGGAAATTACTGTTCATCCTGCGACTTCCTCCGAGCTGAACATCACTTCTACAGGTACCTTCACATTGAACGGAGTGACCTATACATCATCCGGAACGTATGTGCAGCATGTTCGTACGTCGAATGGTTGCGATAGTACAATTTACCTTACTCTCACTCTTGGAACATCGACTGCTGAAGAATTTAACGCATCGGATCACCCCATCATTCAAGTATTTACACATCAAGGAAATAATAGCGTTCTCGCTCTCGATTGCCTGAAGAATTCTCCGGATGCACGTCTGGAAGTGTATTCAATTCTAGGTCAACGAATATGCACAAGTACTATCGGAGACGGTGTGTCTGCAATCGTCCTTTCTTTACAGGCAGGAACGTATAGTTATACCGTAAAACACGGCACTCTGCTCGACTGTTATGGAGTTTTTCGGGTTGAATAATTTACTTCGCAACTATTATAGAATTAAAAATGGTTCTTTGACAATTTTTGTGGTTGAATTGCTACAGACTCATCGTCCTCCTCAATCGCGTTAGCGATGACATATAGGTAGAAAATGAGGACGAATGCACGAGTAAGTCCTGTAGGGACAAAACTTTATAGAATTGATATATCGTCCCTACGGGACTTTGTGGCATATCAGAATCTCGTTTTCTACCAATATATCGTCCCGATGGGACTGTTGCAACATACAATTTTGGACATTCATTAATCGGTACCACAAAAATTGTCAGAGACCCATAAAAATGTTCCGTCATTCCTACCAATAAAAAAGCCTCATTACGCATTCGTAATGAGGCTTTTGTCTATCGCGTATTCCTGGTAATTACTTCTTCTTCTTAAACATCTCGAGCATCCGGTCAGTCACCACGAATCCTCCTACTACATTGAGTGTACCGAGGACGACGGCGAGGAATCCGAGAACGAGAGCGAGGATATTATGGCTTTCGGCATGCCCCATGACGATAATCGCGCCGACAATCACCACACCGTGAATGGCATTAGCGCCGGACATGAGCGGCGTGTGGAGGACGGCAGGAACCTTCGATATCACTTCAATCCCCACAAATATCGAGAGGATAATGATATACACCATTTCAATATGACTGCTGAGCGAGGTAAAGATATCTGTCATGGGTTTTCCTTATGGGTTAATGATTATTTCTTTCCCGAACCTTTATTAATAAACTCAATAAACTCTGCTTGATCTTTTGTAAATGATTGCGTTTCTAGTATTTTATCATCCGGACTGACGATAGCGTAAAGCGGTAATTCGATGGAATTGAACCTCGTCATCATCATGTTTTTATTCCATTTATCCTCATCTGTTTGTTGATCAGTATAAAGTCGTACACGAACTAAATCACTCATCAAAGAATTAACTTCTGGTTTAGTAAATATATTCCTTTCCATCCATCGGCAATTTGTACAGAAAACACCGGTAAAATCAATAAATATGGGTTTATTCAATTTTTTAGCTTCAGCAAGAGCATCTTTATAATTTGAAAACCAATGCTCTTCTTGCTGTACATTCATTTGTGCAGCGTTTGTGTTACCGGTTGGTTTGGAGCTTGGTTGCTGTTTCTTGCCTTTGGTTATTTCTTCGTACTGAGGGGATGGTAAAGGTAAAAATGCTTCCAATGTACCAAGTGATTTACCACCAAACAAACCGGTCATGAGGTAGAGCGTAATTGTCGCAAAAAAGATAGCCCATACGATACGGAATGCGCTCACGTTGGACACTGGGGAGTCAAGTTTAAGGCGATAGACACCAAGCACATAGATAACAATTAAAATACTACTTCCGATCCAGACAGAAAGGAACATTTCCCGTGGAAGAATTCCCCATTTCCAAGCCATTTCAAAATTGCTGATGAATTTCATGGCAGCGGCAATTTCGAGAAAACCCATGACGACTTTCATGTTGTTCATCCAGCCGCCGGCTTTGGGTAATTTCGATAACTTCGAAGGAAATAATGCAAGCAGGAAGAATGGAATCGCAAATGTGCCTGAGAAGCCAAGCATTCCGATGATTGGATAGAACCATTCACCATCAGCCGCAGCGATGAGAGCTGAGCCCACAAATGGAACAGTACAGGTAAAGCTGGTTAATGAGAACGTAAGTCCCATCAAAAGGACGCTGGTAAGTCCACTTCCGGTTGACGCCAAATTCAGTTTGTTCAGAACTGACGTTGGGATCTGAATTTCAAATGCACCGAATAAGTTCATCGCAAAAACCAGAAATATTACGGCGATACCAACATTTACCCATGGGTTGGCAGCAAAATCCTGAATCCCTGCGGCTCCCAATAATACAGCCAAAAGAATGCCCAATCCGGTAAAAGTACCAATAATTCCAAGAGCATAGACTATCGAGTCACGCAGTCCGCGTGCCTTTTCTTTTTCGGAACGTTTGGTAAAGAACGACACCGTTATCGGAACCATTGGGAATACGCACGGTGTGAGCAAAGCTGCAGCTCCGGCGGTCATAGCGAACCATAAGAACGACCAAACTCCTTTTTTCTTTACGTCTTTAATTGCTTTTTGCGATTCAGTATCAGTATTGGTTGAGCCACCTTGCTTTGTCGTAGTTGTCGAAGTTGTAGTATTCTTTGCAGTAGCTGCTTTTGTTGAATCATTCGCCTTTCGGGCGGCTTTGCAAAGGTCACAGTTGCAGTCGCAGGATTGGTCATTACAAAGGTGTGTGCCGCTGTGTGCCGTTGTGACATTTGGAGAATTTGAAGAAACACTTGGAGCAGCAGGTTCGGGCTCAGCAACGGCTCCGACCGATTCTGCGGTAATGACTAATTTTATTGGGAATAGCTTGATGAGATTTGTACAAATACCTTCAATATTACAGACTTGAATATTCACTTCAATTGAATCGTTATACGAGCCGATTTTGAGGGTTCGCTTGGCAATAACCGGAATCTGTAGGTCAATTTTGCCATGATATTCCCCTATTTTGACTTCAAAGGTAGAGTCATAGCTTATTTCTGATTTTGGTGCTAGTACTTTGCCAATTTTAAAGTTGGGTGATTTACGCTGACTTACGGACAACGCCATTGGACCCATACCCATCGGAGATTTCTTATTTCTCTCTTCTTGCTGCATATCATATGCATGCCATCCCTTATCGATGGTAATCGTGAGGGGCACGCTGACGGTATCGCCTACTTTGAGCTTGAGTTCGCGGGGGGCTTTGGTTGACAGGGAGAATTTCGCCCGCTCGACAATCTGCATCGGTGAGCTAGAAAGAGTACAGAGAGAGGTAATAACGATTACGCTCAATAGAAGATATTTTTTCATAAACGTGTAGGATATTCAAGGGTTATGCAAATCGACGATGTATCATTTGACAATTTCGTATTCGAACGAGACTGTTTCTTCGTGAGGTGTGAGACATGTTTTTCCGTCGCACATTTGGAAATACACAGCTACGATGGACGTATATTTTCCGGCTGCCGCATCTGCTGATATGGTAATTGGCAGGTCAATTGTCACCTCTCCTTCGATGGTTTTGACGTCCATTTCGAATCCTTCATCATACTCGACATGTGTTTTTGGAGGAGTTATCGTGCCTAGGCTGAGTGTCGGCATCGAGTCTTTGAGGGTAATTTCAGTGGGCTGAGGTCCGATACCATCTTTATTTTCCTGCAGTTCGGTCCCGTACAGATGCCATTTTTTAGGGATTTTAATTTTGAGTTTCAGCTTGACGGCTTTTCCTGCTTTCCACTTATTATTTTTCGGTGTTACGCTTAGATTCAGCTTTGGGTCTTCTACTTTCTTCGTGTGCTCAATCGGCTGTCCGACGGTATAGGTACGCTCCTGACTCATCATGAAAGAAGATACACACAAAAAGAGAACGAGGGCAAGATAATACGACTTCATCATAGATATATGTGGAATAGTATGCGACATTCACGCGTGACATTCACGGCTCAGTGCGCATGATTTTGAAATATATTCTACCGTCTGTACACTCAATTTATACAAATTTAACTAAAATACCGAATAATAATCTCAGCATCGTCGATTGGATTTTCGGAATAGACGTTCCCTTCGATTTTTGCGCGTAATCCTCCCTGTAACCGCGTGGCAGCCGAACGTACCGTTTCCGGAAAATCCATGGTCTTGGCAAGGTACTCAAGAGCAGCCGAGGAGGTAAATTCTACACCGAGATTCGCACCGAACACCTCTTGCATGACGGCAACGACAACCCTCCGGGCCGCAACTCGTGCTTTGCCGTCATTTCCCTCGGATAATGCCACTTGAGCAGTAATGAGTTCATTCTGAATACTACTTTTTACCCGTGGGTCTATGATATATTTCATGGGGAATTGTAACTTTTTGATAGAGTAAACAGTCTAAACGAAACCTTTCGTCATAGTAAACGTCAGGAATTCCTCAGGCAAAACGTCTATAATGTGGACAATTTAAAAAACTGAATCGAGTATGTTAATGTTGTGTTAAAGACCTGTCACAACAAACGGTAAGCACGTATTTTTGCAGTTCCAGAATTCAATTTCAACTACAATTGCGTCGTACGAATCATGACTACAAAAAGAATTTACGGTATCGTTGCTGCCATGTCCTTAGCCCTGTTGGGGTTAATTGGAGTACAGCTCTATTGGATCGACACTGCCATTCATGTCAAAGAAGAGCGATTTGCACAAAATGTGACCGATGCGCTAGGAAGTATTGTTCACACTCTCGAGATTCAGGAATCAGCCAGTGCTGTCAGACAGGAGCTGACACCTACCGACACACTTCGTAACTTTACCCCGGTGAATCCACTTCCAAAAGTAAAAAAGCGCCCCGTGCAGCCTCCGACACCACCGGAAATCGTTTCTCGCCCACTACCTGCTTCGCAGTATCAACATATCTCCTCTTCTCCCTTTGACAGTCATACGCCTGCGACAATGCCGGTTGAAATCACTGCCCGTGCTCAGTCGTCGCATACGAAAAACGCACATTTATTCACGCAAATTAATCAATCTGATAAAAACAATACCGCACTTCTCGAACAAAACGCTGCTGAACGTCAATTTTCCTATATGATGACAGATAATGCCATCTGGACCTCCTCTGCAGCTACGCAACAAATGCAGGAAAATCAGCGGGTACTCGCTGCTGCACAAAAAAACATGTGGAAGCAGGATTCTGCACTCCGAGTTCGCGTAAAAAGACTTCAATCGCAAACGAGTGATTCGATGACCAAGACACTAACCTTCGGCGTCGGTAATAATTCATTCCAGATATTGACTCAAAACGGGAGAGTAATTTTTGGTAATACACGTAGCCGAAGCGCAAGCCGGAGCGAAGTACGCGACTCATTGCAGCAATGCGTGAACTCACAGAAAAATAATATTGTTCAGAATGTCATCTTGCATCTCGAGCAAAATGAACCTGATATATGGATGAATATCGAGGATCATCCCGAAAGCGACGACGAGGTAGCAACGGTCGCTGCATCAAAGCCTTCGGTCGTCAGAAAGTCTAAAAAAACCTCGAATACTGAAGAAAAAGCCAAGAAAATTTCCCGTAAAGTGGAGCAATTCAGTGATGTAGCCGTAAAGCTTGTCTGCGAGCTCAGTGAGATGAAAACACTCCAGGATAGAGTACAGCCATCGCGTTTAGACTCACTGCTCCAGCAGAACATGCGCAATAAAGGTATTCTCCTTAACTGTGAATATGCAGTCCTTCTTGAAAAGAATGACTCGGTCTTGCTCGCAAATACACCGACCGTGCGGAGAGAAACAAAATCGAGTGTCTATACCGCGACGATGTTCCCGAATGACATCCTACCCAAACACTACTCACTCAGGGTATTCTTTCCTGACCAAAAGTCCTATATTTTGCAATCGTTATGGGCATTGATGGCGTCGTCGGGAGTATTTCTTTCGATTATCATCGGTACGTTCGGATTCACGGTCATTGCGTTGGTGCGGCAGAAAAAGCTTACAGACCTCAAGACGGATTTCATCAACAACATGACCCACGAATTTCAGACACCGATTGCAACAATTTCTTTGGCCAGCGAAGCCCTTCGTGATGATACTATCGCTGCAAGCGAAGAGCGCCGCTCACGTTTCGTCAATGTGATTTTTGATGAGAACAAGCGTCTCGGCAAGCAAGTAGAGTTGATCCTACAGGCAGCTGCTCTCGAAAAAGGTAAATTCACTATCAACCGTCGCGAAATGGATATTCATCAATCTATTCTCTCTGCAGTACAGCATATCTCGATGCAGGTCGAGAAAAAAGGCGGTGCAATCTATTGCAATTTAGAATCCGAACGCTCGTATCTCTTCGCTGATGAAGCACATATCAGCAACATTCTCCACAATTTGCTTGATAATGCCAATAAATATTCTCCTCAGCAACCTATCATTACCGTCTCGACACGCAATACCTGCGACGGCATTGTCATCGCAATACAGGATAATGGAATCGGCATGAATCGTGAACAGCAACGCAGGGTCTTCGAGCGATTCTACCGCGTCCCTACCGGTAACCGTCACGATGTCAAGGGATTCGGTCTCGGACTAAGCTATGTCAAGTCCATGATCGAGGCGCACGGCGGTAAAGTTTCGGTGCATAGCGAACTCGGAAAAGGTAGTTTGTTTGAACTATACATACCATTTCAGAGCTATTTATAATCACATATTTATTAAACGTTTACACGAGTATTATCTATGGAAAGCAGTATTTTATTAGTCGAAGATGATGCAAATCTTGGTTCTATTTTACAAGAATATTTACAGCTCAAAGGCTATAAAGTAACGCTCGCGGCCGACGGTGAGCTTGGCTGGGACGAGTACAACAAAGGACAGTTTGACCTCTGCGTACTCGACGTGATGATGCCCAAAAAGGACGGTTTTGAATTAGCCGGACAAATTCGCACCATTAATCGTACGATTCCGATTATTTTCCTGACAGCAAAAGGGATGAAAGAGGACAAAATCGAGGGATTCAGCATTGGTGCCGATGACTATGTCACCAAGCCGTTCAGTGCCGATGAGCTGCTGTGCAGGATACAGGCCGTGCTGCGCAGATGTCAAAACGGTACAGCGAATGTGATGGAAGAAGATCAGTTTACGGTAGGTGAATATTCGTTTGACTATCAGCAACGACTCCTTCAAATTGGTGTCAAACAGCAGCCGCTGACAAGCAAGGAGGCCGACCTGCTCAAGCTCTTGTGTCAGTATAAAAATAATGTGCTGCGTCGTGAAGTGGCTCTCAAGCAAATATGGGGTAATGACAGCTATTTCAACGGCCGGAGTATGGATGTCTTTATCACGAAGCTCCGTAAATATATGAAAGAAGACCGCTCGGTCGAAATTGTCAATATTCACGGAACCGGCTACAAGCTTAGTATCCTTGCCAATAAAAAATAGCCTCAGGGCCGCCGGACTTGTATGACCCAGCATGCGCGTTTCTCTTCTCTCTCCCATCAGTCGTTTGACATTTGTCAAGCGACTTTTTTTTCATTAAAAGGAATATCGAATCCCCGGCTTGATTTCCCAATCTTTTTGCTGACGACTTGTCGTATTGGAGGTATTAATCGTGCGTGTCAGCTGTAACATGACATTATTCAGTAGGTCATAATTACCTAAAAGGCTTCCCGGTAAGTCGATACTAAATTGACTATTAGCAGACATATCCCCGAGTGTACCGCCGAGACGCCAGGATACATTCCCGAACAGCTGCCCGCTGAGACTGAGTCTCGCCGACGATAAATCCTTCAACCCACCGACAAAATCAATCTGAGCATCCGTAAAAACACCGGTACCTTGCAGCAAACTCGAGAGCTGATTCGACGCCACACCCGATATACCGCTTGATATTTCATTCATGAGATTGAGCAGATCACCACTGCTTTGCCCCGGTTTGAGTTCGGAAATTTTTTTCCCGACAAGCAGCATCGATATGCCATCACTTCTCAATTTGGTAGAGTCTCCGGTACCCGGCTGACCGTCGATTGTATAACTAATGGAAACATTTGGTACTCTCTTCGAACCGGTAATCGAGAGATCAACCGTGTAATTTTCGCGGATGGATTCTTTAATTCGTTGCCCTTTGTACATCGCCGTGATGTTTAACTCCGGGTTGTCGATAGCACCGGTGGTGAACTGTAAGCTGCCGGTAGCGTCAAATATTTTAAAGAATTTATACTTAGAACCTTCTTTCACTATAATATCACCATACAGCTTCGGTCCGCCGAGTGGTGGCTGCACATAATGGAGAGGAATGGAACGATCCCTCGGGCCAAGATTCGCCTCGAGCTGGTCAAATTGTCCTAAGATCATTTTTAATCCGAAGTTACCCGGAATTTTAACATAGACATCATAATCGATTAACTCATTGATTCCCGGACCACGGCGCTTCTTCTGCGTTTTATTGCTCTCGGACAAGTTCACAGTAGCTTGAGGTGTGGGTGTCGTATTCTGTATAGGAATTGATAGCGTATCCTGCGTCACTTTCATCGTCACTTTCCCTTTCGATGTATCGACGATATAGTGGAATGTCGATGCCGATACCTTCAGCTGCTTATCAGGAGGAAAGGTAAGCATTGCATCTTCAATATTAACATCACCGCGTAAAAAGGGCTTCTCCAACGTTCCGAAAAAGTGCAAGGGATTCGACCCTGTCGAGATTATAAATTTGCCGTACAAGGTAGGACTCGTTGCGGCTGATGCCGAGCTGAGCAGTAAGATTTTACGGGATCGTATAGAGAGGTCAAGAGAATCAATTGAAAAATCCTTCAGGATTATCCTACCGTCAATTTCTGCTTTACCGCCGCGAAGATCGCGTACTTCATCATTCTTGAGATTCATCTTTTCGATGATTACTTCGTTGTTTTTCAACGACATTTTCCCGTCTGCAAAATACTTGATATTCGTGCTTTGAACGACAAAATTTGCGTCTTTCAGGGAAGCTGTACCGCCGTAGTGAATGTTCGGTGCAATGCCTTCGACCGTAATTTCAGCATCTGCAAATCCCTGAAGCTTGGTAATCCCCGGGATAAACGGAGCAAAAACACCCATCGAGAGCGAATTTGCCTTCCCGGTAATAATCAACGGATCGGTCTTGCTTAGGCGGTGCTCAACGTCTGCAAAAGCACAGTTGAGAGGTAATTGCTCTACCCCTATGCGCAGTACCTGCGGAGCGCCCGATACCTTTGGGTTCGTAATTTCCAAACTCCCTGTAATAATCGAATCCTGATGCCGGAGATTCAATGTTTGATTACCGATGGCAATTCCATTATAGGCGAGATTATCGAATTGACCGGTACAACTGATAATCGGCTTTTTATACGTACCGTTCAAATCAATCTGCAGAACCGTCGCCTCACCCTCGAGTGTTTTTAACAATAGCTTCGTATCATCATCAATAAATTGAAATTTGGTGAGCTCACGCAGGGGGAACTCGTGCAGACTAACGGTAAAATCCTTAAAATGACTATCTGATATAAGCCCCTTAAATTCAACCCGTTCGGCATTTTTACGGCGCATTTCCAACTTAGACACCTGCACTCCCTGATGCGTAAAGCTGCCGGTGGATATTTTGTAGGATTGCCACTTCATTCCCCCAAAACCCACATTGAGCGTATCGAGAGCAAAATCAACGACAGAATCCCGAAAATTCAATGTGCCGGAAATAGCACCGGAAATCTCATTATTCAGTACCCCTGATGCTGATAGCGCCATTTGGCCGGATGAATAGTCAAGGTGGACTGAAGGCCGGTAAAGTACGGCATCATCAATGTAGAGCATGGAGTCACAGCGGGTCGTCAATACGAGTTTGCTAACCTCCGTGAGTGAACCTGTATGCCGAAGCAGCACGCGTGCCGACGTCTGAATTTTATCTGACTGAATCGTCGTTCCACTTGCTATAAGTCTTGAATTTTCAATCGTTATGTCATTCAACTCAGTCAACGACTGCATTGAATCTGCCTTCATTGCGCCATGAATTCCTGCCTTGATATCAAGCGTCAAATCTTTACCGAGGAGTACATTTACAGGTGTAATATCGCGCACATTGATGTCAAACCGCACATCGAGCGGTCGTCTTGCATGAAGATAGTCTAGCGGTGCATCGGGTGCCGAGAGTTTGGCTCCGCCAATTGATGCCGTTAGAATTGGAATTTTATGCTGTAAGAATTGAGCAACAATTTTCCCCTGAGAGCTGCTTTCTCGAATCAAATCATCAAGGGTAAACCATCCGACCACTTTTCCGCTGATGATTGGCGATTGAATGTCTATCGTGCGTTCTCGGGACAGAAAATCTCGATTGATATCCACTTGCAGCTTCCACGGCAAAAACGTACGGTCGGGAAAGGTCAATTCTCTAAATTGAAAATGATACTTTCCTTCTAAGCTATCAGGATGGAATCCACTGCCATTGATCATAAAATTTGCACCAATCATGCGTGGAAATGCCGTATTATCAAGGAGTTTTGCGAGCGGGAAATGTTCAAAATTCCCGGTAATGTGATACCGTGGGTTCTGCACATTGCGCAAGTCCACCATTCCGGAACCGGTAAAAACCTGCGACGGGATTTTTTCGGCAAAAGGGTCATAGGCGAGACTGTCGGGTTCGGGTAATTTCTCAGCCACATCGAGCAGCAGCGAATCGATATTCACAATTCCCTGACCGTGGCTGCCTCCCGAAAAATACATTTTACTCCAGTGACGGCCGGCGAAAGTAGAATTCAGGGATTCAATGGTTGCAAACGCATCGAGTTCGCCGAGCATAATCCCTTTGCCATGGATATCGATATGAGCATTGATCGCGCTTTCAAGGGATGTATTCTTCGTTATCGTGGCAAGATTAATATTTGTTGCCTGCAGATTACCCCTATACGTAAGTGTATCACGGAGGAAAAGGGTCAGATCTCCGGTGACTTTACCCGAGGCAGTCATTGCATCGGCATAAATTGCCAACGAATCCGACGGCAATGCATCAATCGATGCTTTGGTCAGGCGCACGGTACCGAGAAAATCAAGCTTAGGTAAATACAATGACTGCGCACTCGCCTGTAATTCATTGTAATTAATAAATGATTTTATGACTGTTGCCTGAAAGGACAGCTTCTCGGGATGATCTAAATGTCGAAGTCTGCCGGTGGCCTGCAGTCGCGATGTCGGCGATTCGACCAGCAGTTTATCAATGCTCAGCAGGGGTAATGTGCCCTGCGCTTTGAGAGAGAGCTTATAGGTGCCATAGACACCTGCATACGGTAAAAATCTCAACAAATCTTTCGTATGTAACGAATCGGCATCCAATTCGAGCGACAAAGGCGTTCTGATGAATTTCTCACCGACATCACCTTCGAATATATTCAACGAGTCGGCATGAGCCGATAGCACGAGCTTGGAGTCGGCTGTGACATACCGGAGTGCCCGAAGGTCCACTCCCTTCGTATTTACGGTAGCTTTACACGACAATTCTTTGACAGACAACCCTGTTGCTTCATCAAAAGACAGCTTGTAGAGCGATACTGCGAAGTCTTTTTGTGCAATCGACGCATCTGCCGAGAGTCCAAGGTGCACATTCCAAAGGTGCAGATGCGAAAAATCGAGAGCTCCTTCGGGCGCCGTACCTACCATGAGCGTCGAGTCATAAACCGTTATTGTACCACCCTGAAGAGCAATATTATAGGCATGGATTTTCCAGGTAAAAGGATTGGCAGGTGTGGTATCGGTCGATGGCTTGGCAATTTTACTGACATTCCATATGCTGTCCATCGAACGGAGAATCTTGATCCGTGGTGTTTCGATTGTCAGGGTCGTAACGTATATTTCATTAGAAAACAAGCGTTCTAAATCATAACCGAGTGTGATTTTCCGCGTAGCGAGCACTGTATCTCCTGCTGCAAGTACCCGCACATCATGAAAGACCAGGCCCTCAAGAATACTAATCTCAAAATCTGAAAATTCTATCCTTCCGACTAACTGATCGTTGACAATACCTTGAATATGAGGAGCGGCCCACCGACGAAAACTCTCCGTCTGACTCAGTATTATCACCGAAAGACTCAACAGCAGGACAAGCAAAAATGACCAGACCATCAGCCCGCGGATGACGCGCCAGAGGAAGAAGATAATGCCCTTCTTTCTGGACTTTTCCTCATCTTCTTTGATGTGTTGTACGATGGTTTCTTCTGTCATTTCGGGTAGTTGTATCGACTATAATATATGTAAAATCTTTGCAAATATACGGCGAAGCAGGCTATCAACGCGGGAAATAGGGCGGTAAATTCTCCGGTGAAGTTTGTTCATAACCCCATTTCACCGTATTTTGCCGAATAATAACATTCCTCATTCTATCTGAAAGAGACTCAAATGGCTGTAAAAGCAACATACTTAACCGCAGAGCTTGCCCAGTACATCGAAGAAAATTTTTCCTCTGAAGATGCATTTCTGACGCAGCTGAATCGTGATGCTGCCGCAAATTCCATTCCTGATATTTGTATCGGAGGTGCTCAGGGTGCATTTTTACAACTTTTTCTGAAGGCAATGAACGCCCGATATGTCCTTGAAATCGGTTCCCTCGCCGGATACTCGGCCATCACGATGGCACGCGCACTCCCGGATGGCGGTAAAGTCATCTGTCTGGAGCTGAACCCTGCGTTCTGTGAATTTATCCGCACCAAAGCACAAGAAGCAGGACTGTCAGACAAAATCACCGTCTATGAAGGCAACGCAGCAGAATTTCTGTTGAAATATACTCCGGATTTTATGTTCGACTTTGTCTTTATTGATGCCGATAAACCTCAGTATTTAAAGTATCTTGAGCTTAGCGTGCCTCTCCTTCGTGCCGGAGGAGTCATTGCCGGTGATAATGCCCTTGCCTGGGGATATGTCGCTGATAGCGAGCCGGAGTTCGAACCTCATAACGTCAAAGGAATTCAGCAGTTTAATCGTGCTATTGCCGATCATCCTGCACTCACATCCTGCTTTTTACCGGTCGGCGACGGCATGGTGATGGGACTGAAACAATAGTCGTTATGGAAGCTGCAATGAGGTTTACCCAACGAGTCTTATCCGTTGTAAAAAAAGGTTCTTCACGTCCGATTACCGCCTTAGATTCCGACGGCAATTCTGTCTTCATCAAGCTCAGCGGCGGGCTCAGCAGTCCGACAGCTGCGATAGGCGATGCCGTTTGCCGGGCAATTGGTCTTGCTCTCGGACTTCCGATCCTGCCCACAGGAAGAATCATTGTCGATGAGCGCGCCGATGTGTCGGCAGTCGATGCGGAAGTTCGGGACTTAATTCGTAAAAGTTATGGCATTAACAGTGCTTCGCCGTATTTTCCGGAGGCAAAGGATGTCGAAGGTGAAGAGCTTTTACAGCTAACGTCTTCGTCGCGTACTCGCTTGTTTATTTTTGATTTGATTACGCTCAATGTCGATAGGTCGTTTTCCAATACGAATATTCTCCTTATCGGTGACTCGGAATATTCCATCGACTATGAAGCATCCTTTATGATTATGGGGGCGATACAGGCAAAAGACTACGGGGGATCGATGGCAGTGCGGCAGGCACTTCGGCAGAATCCTTTGTATCGTGCTCATCTATCGGATGAAATGATCGAGCGTGAATTGGTCACGTTGCGAACGCTCGACCTGGCATCGTGTATTGCAGACGTACCGGATGAATGGTTCGGCCAAGACCACAAGACGGTACAAAGCACAAAAGATCGAGTATGTAATTCAATAACCCGGTACATCAGTACTACAGACAGACATCTGGCCTTTTATCATCAATTGGAATCAGTTCCGTACATTTCCGAGCAGGAGCGTCGGCAGAGGAATAGTATCAACAGGAATCGCTTCACAGCATCGTATTCTCTTTAGCAGTATGAACATAGACTACAAAAAATACCCTACTCCCCGAATGCGGCATCATACGTCGCCGAATTTGTATGTACCCTTTCATGAATTCAAAGTACTTCCCCGGTATTATCCGCCGGTATTACCGGAGGTGAACTGGTCAGCATATTTTGCCGATGGTCGCCCCCCCGGTGTATTGGATATTGGCTGCGGGAGAGGTGGATTTCTTCTTGAATATGCGCTGCGCCATCCTGATGTCAATATTTTTGGAGTAGAGGTGCGCAAGCAGGCAGTCGAATGGATAGACAGCATTATCAAGGGTGAGCAATTACCGAATGCCGGAGTCGAATGGTATAATACTACTAACGGCTTACCTTTTGTGACCTCAGAGTCAGTCACAGCCGTGTGTTACTTTTTCCCCGATCCCTGGCACAAGAAAAAGCATCATAAGCGGCGAGCATTCAATGCTGCTCTTGTCGCAGAAATTCATCGTGTGCTCCGACCCGATGGCTGCCTCTATCTCATGACCGATGTTCCTGAGGTTGATGCGTATCAGCAGGAGGTACTTGCGGCGCATGGAGGGTTCGAATTTACGTATGCCACAGATGTAGATTGGCATTTACCGAGCACCGATCATGAGAACTTCTCGATTAAAAAAAATATTCCGTATATTCGTGCAATCGTTCGGAAAAGGTAAATATTCCATGTGACTTGATGATTGTACTCATGGTGAATAGAAGATGATGGCTTACGAACGTGCACGTTCATGTATAATTCCATTTATTGATTATTTTGCATGAGTTTACGTTACATTTTGAGAGTTCGTCCACATAAATTTACTTATCACTCAGAATGTACATTCTCAGTCTGGGTAGCTAGTCTGCTGCTTCTGCTGCTCACAGTAGGCACTACAGGGTCTGCACAGGAGAGTACGTTCAAAGTAGTCGTACAATCAGACCACACCTCAACGATTACCGCAATCCTTCACTCGGCACTTACGCATCAGGTCATTACTGCGAGTAATGATAATCTTATCCGTGTTTGGAGTTCGAATTCCGGGCAGGAATTCGGTCGATTGCTCCATATTTTACAAGGTCATCATCATAATGTCACTGCTATCGGGATTCAGCCCGAAGGTAAAAATCTCGTGAGCGGGAGCCGTGACGGCACTGTAATGTTATGGAATTTATTCACCGGTGAACTCGAAAGCTCAGCTCCGGTCGGTGAAAATGTCGTTGCAGTTACCTATAGCGATGACCCCTATCAGAATTCCGTTGCCGTGGCCCTGGAACGAGAAAAATCGATCCATTTTTTTGATGCAACCAAGACACTCCGCGAAAGCTCGACGATAGACATACCTCGTGCAGGAGGTGACGTCAGTGCGATGCTCGGATATGACAGCTGGCAGCACCTTGCATGCGGCACGAGTGCAGGTGAAATAATAGTGCTTGATATTCCCACCAAACGTACCCTCAGGATCCATTCTGTCAGTTCCTCCAAAATAATGTCCATCGGACGACTCGACGATCAAACTCTCGTATGGATTGATGAAGCAGGCATGATCGGCAGGATTTCCATCTCGCGTCAGGACGCAACTGACGAACCGTGGAAACCGCTTCAGCTTGGCAAACTACTCACTGCGACATTCAATGCCGAAGAGAAAATTTTCAGCATAGTATCTAACCAAGGTACTGTCATTTCAGTAGATCCATTAACACGTCGCCGGAGTTCGTTTTCCAACCAAACAGCTACCTGTGCCATTGCAATTGAAAGTGGAAATATGGTCGTCGGTACCCGAACCGGGAAGCTGCAATGGCTCTCGCGTGCCGGGATGCGTGAACTACCGACGCCATCAGGAAGTAATTCGATACCTCGTGCAGTAGCCGCAGGCGCACATTCATTGGCTACATTAAATCAGAACTATGACGTATGGGTGTGGGATTATCTTAGTGGTACATGCGGTTATTATCCGTTACCGGAGAAAAGCGGTGCCGGCTATCACCTTTCGTATAATTCTGCCGGTGACATCCTTGCCATCGGCATTGGTTCATCGAATGCTTCGGTACTGCTCTTGACCCAGGATAGTCTTCTTCCCCTTGGGACCTCTCTTTCTGCAGTGACCGCCCTAGAATTCATCCCCGGAACAAATCGATTTATATCGCTCCATGCCAACGGCACGATGAATATGTGGAATGCTGATACCCGGCAGCTGCTCCTTCAGATACATACCACGTCGCCTCAGCTGTCACTCAGTGTATCATCCCGGTGGGTGATAACGACTGACAAACATATGATTTATCAATGGAATACGAGCACCCTATCCCTCCTTGACAGTGTATCTTCCAATGACCGATCCATCACGACCTGCCAATGGGATACAACGTCAAATTCGCTTGCCATCGGCTATTCGAACGGTGATATCGGTATCCGCTCGAATAGTATACATTCTATTGAGCAACGCTGTGTCGGGCATACTGACCGAGTTAATAAACTTCGATGGATCCACGATCCGGGCTCTCCCCGTCGCCGCCTGCTTGTCAGTTGCAGCAAGGACAACTCCACACGTCTTTGGTCCTCTGACGGCAAACCGGTACGAGTGTCTTCGGCTACCTTTACGAATGTGTGGGATGTCGATATCGTCCCGTTGAACAATTACATAGCCACCATCAATAATGTCGGCACTTGCGTTCTCATGGACCCGGCCAACCTACTACCCGTTATCAAGCTCGTTACTATCGGTCGAGGACAATGGATTGCCGTCTCGCCGGAAGGCTATTTTGATGCTTCGTCTTCTGGCGTAGGGGCTGTGAATATCGTCCGAGACAACCATTCCTTACCTCTGGAAAATTACATTTCAGTACTTGAGAAGCCGGGAATTCTCTCCCGGTGCCTCGGCGCTCGGGCTGACGCTCCTGCTGCGATGGTCACTCTTGCAAGCAGCAAAAAAATCCCCACCATTCGTATTCTCTCGCCGGCGATTGCACGGATATTTGATACAGAAGAACTTTTACTGACGTTCGAACTTACCAATATCGAAGACACCATCTACAGCATTCGTATCAGCAACAATGGTAGCCCGCAGTTGACGATTGAACGGAGCCGGGTACGCGACTTTCAAACCGTCCCCATACATCTCTTTCCCGGTAAGAATTTGCTGAGAGTCGTCTGCGTATCTGCTGACGGAGTTGAGTATTCCGATACACTATCGGTATTGTCGAATCAGCGCGTAGAATCCAAGCCGAACCTCTATGTCATCGCTGTCGGGGTAAGTACGTACAAAAACAATTCGTATAACCTCAAGTATGCCGAGAATGATGCGAAAAGCCTTTCGTTGACCCTCAAGAATAAATTCTCACAGAGCGAGTATTCGACGGTCACGGTTCGTCAGCTGATGAATGAACAGGCGACCGTCACCTCCATTGTAGCAGCATTTGTGGAAGTCGCTACCGTCATCCGGCCCAATGACCGGTTTATCTTTTATTTTGCCGGACATGGCGCTCTGACGACCGCAGGTACCAATCAGGATTTCTATCTCATTACTCATGAAATTGAGTCGATGTCAGCGGAGAATCTTTTGCGACAATCCGGACTTTCCACTCGTCGCCTTCAAGCACTGTTTTTGAATATTAAATGTGAAAAGAAAGCACTCATACTCGATGCCTGCCACGCGGGTGCATTGACGACAACGCTTGCTGAGGAACAGTCCGGAGCCACCAAATTCTTACGTCAATTACCAAGAAATTCAGGTGTTTACCTGATGTCATCGGCTCTTAGCAGTCAATTTGCCCGAGAGGTCGATAGTCTGCAGCACGGAATTTTTACGACAGCACTGCTTGAGGGGCTCAACGGGCGAGCCGCCTCGCTCGAAGACCGGCAGATTTCTCTGACGAGTCTTCAGGACTACATACAAAAACGGGTCAAAAAATTAAAAACGGAATTGCAGATTAATCAGACCCCGATATTCCGCTCGGATGATACAGATGGGTTTATTCTTACACAGTTATAGTAAAATAATCAGGCCTATGATTAGATTTTGTACTACGATTGCCTTGCTACTCTCCTGCGCGCTTCCTCCACTGCTTGTATCTCAGACAGATGCAAGAGTTTCGGCTGTCGGAGTGGATGAAAAAGGTAACCGAGAACCCGTTATTACCGTGCTCCGTGAAGAAGTGGAAGCAATTACCCTCTTGCCTCTCCTGCCGTATATTTTTTTTGAAAAAGACTCAGTCGATCTGCAGGTAGGCAGGTATAAAAAGTTAACTCCTGCTGAAGCTAAGTATTTCAATGAAAACAACCTTCCTCAATCCATTACCCCACTGTACGCCTACCGGTACATTCTCAATATCGTCGGCAAGAGACTACGCGACAATCCACTCGATACGATGCAGATTATCGGGTGTACCGATGGTATGGAACTCGACACCATCGCCCTACTTCGGGCACAATCGATTCGTACGTATTTTCTTACTGTTTGGGGTATCGATTCAGCACGCTTGGTCATACGTGCCCGCGGCCTGCCGGAAAAGCCGTCTATTACGGCACAGTCGGAATATACAGAGGCCTCGTATACGGAGAACAGACGCGTCGAGCTCGTCGCGGACTGGAAAATACTCCGTCCGGTCGAAATCCGTGATGTACAGATACGCATGACGCCGCCGATGATAGAATTCCAGATCGATTGCGATCAGCGTGAACGTATTGTACGCCATGATTTGAAAGCATGGCAGCTCACAGAGGACAGCCTGCTTTTCAGACGCGAAGGCACCGATCTGCCGCCGATGTATCTCTGGAATATAGAAGAAGATGTGGAACATCAACCGAAGACCGAACAGCAAATAGAGTTCAGACTCTATACCACCGATAATACGAACCGACAACAAGTAAGCGCCGTCAGTAATATTCAAGTAGAGCAGCAGACATTGTTTAAGAAAAAAACTCTGAAAATTGCCGGGAAAGAACTCCATCGATTCAACCTCATACTTTTCGATTTCAATTCGAATCTTCTTACGGATTATCACCGGAAAATTATTGAAATTATATATGAAAAAGGCCGCCTGCTGCCGAGCTCGAAGGTGACGATTAATGGCTATGCCGATGAAATTGGTGATGATGAACGCAATCGCCTGCGTTCGGTAGCACGGGCCGAGAATATTATGGCCTATGTCATCGAACGATTTAAAGGTATCATTCAGCAAGACCATATTCGGAGCATTGGCAATGGCGAAAAAGACCTCTTCAAAGACGAATGGAAAACACCCGAATCTCGAATGTACTGCCGTACTGTTCAAATTGAAATTGAAAATTCTATTAGTAACAGATAGAAAGAACTCTATGAAATTATTGGTACTTGTGTCGGCATTTCTCGTATGTGTCCTCCATCTCAACGCTCAGACTGCTCCCAAGACGGATACCCTACAGTACTTACGCTATGGAGTATATGCTCAGGGTGGTCTTGACATACATCATGCGAATTTTGCAAAATTTAATGATATAGCCTTTTGCTGCCCGGATAACTTCAGCGATGCGGCATCACAGTCCGGAATAGGTTTTGCAGCCGGCGGACTCCTCGTCTTTCCACTCTCGAGCGATAATAAATGGATCCTTGATGCACGCCTCGGCATTCAGTACCACGGTGCGACGCTTCGCCAAACGCATACGACGATTTTTAATGATAACAGCAATGGTAATCTGGCTGTTACCGGAGCATTTGAGTATGCTATATCGGCAAAAATTGCCAATGCTACCCTACTTGCCATGCCGGGATATCGTATTACCAATCGATTCTCCATCATGGGCGGGGTAAAGACAGACTACATCTTCTACAGCAGCTACCGCCAGAGTGAAACCGTCTCCAATCCTTCGAATGCGTATTTTTATAACGCTGCCGAGGGCATTTATTCCAAAGAAAGAAATACCACTCAAGGTACGCTCCCTGCACTGAATGCACTCCAACTATCCGGTATTCTCGGCCTGAGCTATGATATTGCTGCTAATCTCAATGGCAGCACGTTGCTCACTCCGGAACTCTTCTATTCATTCGGCATTACGGATGTATCGTCCGGTCTGCGGGATAACGGTACCTGGAAAATGAGCGGACTCTATGCCGGCCTATCGCTTCGGTACTCGGTGACGCCTACGGTCTTTGCCGAGAATAATTGCCCTCAGTGCTATCTACCGGTATTAGAGGGAAATGATTGTGTGCCAGTACTGCTCTGCAAAGATGACCAACAGCTGAAAATGAATCCGACGACCAACAAATGCGAATGTATCTCGACGGTCACCCTTGCCGAAATTGACAGTGTGGTTGGTGTCTATTCCAATGGCACACGACGCTCGTATCCGGGACTTGAAATTACGGTGCAGCAATTCAGAAAAACTATTCTTAAACCCATACTGCCCTATATCTTTTACTTCCCGTCGGCCAGTGAAATATCGGATGCTTATTCATTTATCGACCCCACTCTTCGCGATCAGTATAAGATTGAAAAGACGGTCGCCAAAGTCAAGTCCAAACCTCTGGCACTCTATAACGACGTGCTCAATATTGTCGGTAAACGCTTGACGCAAAAGCCGAATGCTGTGCTGACGATTGCAGGATATACCGACGGCATCGAGCCGAACGGGAAAGAAATTGCCAATGACAGGGCACTCATTGTCAAAAAATACTTTCAGGATACCTGGAAGATTCCGGATGAACGGCTCGTGGTCGTAGCCGGCGAACTCCCTCCCAAGCCCGCGTCGATAAATGGTAGTACCACAGAAGAAAAAGCCCGCCAGGAAAATCGGAGAGTCGAGCTGATGAGCGATGAGCAGTCTTTATTTGATCCTATTGCGACAATAGAACTTGACCGTGAAGTCGAGCCGGAGCGCCTGACATATTATTCGACCGTGAAGTCTCCCTTTGCGCTGACCGGAGGGTATTTTGAACTCAAGCAATCGGCGGAAGGTCAGAATTCTCAATTATTTATCAAAAAAGAAAACTTCAACGACATCGTGCCTCATACGTTCGATTTTTCATGGAAATCGATCGCGAACCTGCCGATCTCTCAAGGTGATTTGTATTATGATTTTGTCGTCTCGAATGCCAAAGGGGTGATCCCACGCACGGCGACGACGCTGAATTTAAAGGTAAAGCAGGTCTCGCCGGAAGAGAAAGAACGTCAAAAAATTCCGGATAAATATGTGGATATCGTTGATGTTCTGCTCTTCGATATCAACAGTACCGAGCTCAGTGCCATCAGCAGGCAGACAATTGCCGAAGTGTCAAAAAGAATAACCTCTCAATCTGTCGTGCGGATAGTCGGCTATACCGATAATATCGGCAGTCAGGAATACAACAAAGCACTTTCGCTCAAACGTGCCGAAAGTATCGCTGCCCTGCTGCCAAAAGAGAATATTAGTGAAGTACGGGGTGACGGCATATCCGAGACGTACAAAAATGACCTCCCCGAGGGACGGTTTTATAATCGGATCGTACGTATTATTATCGAAACCGATAACCGTAAGTAACTTCTATGAATCGTATCTTTCATAGCGCGCTGTTGACGACACTTATTTTCGGGGTGCTCTTTGTCATTAATTCCCTGCCGATTAATTCGGATTTTTTTGATCCATTGCAGCAGGCATTCAAGGATTTTGAGCTGACGGATATTGTGTATTCTCAGCTCTTGGACGAGGCACCGAAACGTATTGACACCAATATCGTGATTGTCAATATCGGTGCTCTCAACCGATCAGAAATTGCAGCCGTCATTCGGCGGGTGATGTCCATCCGACCGAAACTTGCGGCCGTCGATGCGATGTTTTTACGGGACGTGTCCCCCGAGGAGACGATGAGTCTTGTACGTACGTTCAACGACTACGACAATATTGTGCTTGCTGAGCAGCTGACACGGGAGGAGGATAGCCCCGTGGGCTCAATTCCGGGTATCACCCATGATTCATTACGTCCCAAAAAATCGGGGTATGTTAATTTCCCCTCTGCCGTCGGTACGTATCGTACTATTCGGACGGTGACGCCTTTTGAAAACGTCGGCACGCAAGAGCATTGTGCATTCGCCGTACAGATTGCAGCGCTGATATCGCCCGAGGATGTGGCGTATCTCCGCGAGAGGAATAATCAAACGGAATCAATTAATTATCAAAAACTTAATTCATTTGTACGGGTCGATTTCCCTCAGGTGCTCGATACGAGTATCAGCATTGACTTTATGACGGGTAAAATTGTTCTCTTCGGCTACCTCGGCGAACATTTAAACGATCGGAATTCATATGATGACCGGTATTTCACACCCGTGAACAAGCGCTATGCAGGTAAGTCATTTCCTGATATGTTTGGAGTAGAAATTCATGCTAATGTTTTGTCGATGATAATACATCGGGACTACGTGAACTCCATGAGCACGGCGGTCAATGTCGTGGTATCGTGGGCGTTTTGTTGGATTGTTATCCTCCTGTTTACGCTCATCGACGACAAATTCCCCAACTACTATGACTTGATTTCAAAGACATTGCAGATTACTACCATTATCTTGCTTCTCTTTTTGGTCATTGTCTGTTTCGATTATTTCCGATATCATTTCGACAGCGCACTTGCGACCTTATCGGTCGCGCTTGCCGCCGATGGATATCAGATATATGCCAGTGCATTAGCAGCGAGAAAGTATTCAAAACAAAAAAAACGCAGTACTTCACAACAAGAGCTGCCTTCGGGAGCGCATCCACCCGTGATCGCTCCTCGGCCTTCTCGGAAAGGAAGAAAGAAAAAACGATGAAATTACCTGCCTGTATCCCTGTATGGCTCTGCTGCCTGTGCGTCAGTATGTCGATGACTGCAGCGGCGCAAGAGTCTATCTTCAAAGTCTTGATGACACAAGGTGTGGTCGAGGGACAGAAGCCCGGCACGAAGACATGGTTCCGCGTGTACCCTACCGTCGAGCTGCCCTCCTACACCAAAATCAGACTCGCCGCCAATGCCTATGCAACATTCATCAGCAGTGAAAGTGTGCTTGTAGAATATGATAAAAAAGGAAGTTACGAACTCAAGCCGACGAAAAAAGCCAAGAATATTAGTTCACTTCAAAAAATCAGCAATTTTGTGAATCAAGCCATGAAAACAGGTCCGCAGGCTGACCTCGTCGGCTCGATCGTGCGGAATGCCGGCGCGGTGAAAGTGCATTTTCCATTTGATACCAAAGTACTTACGCCGACAGTAACATTACAATGGCATGCCGATAAAGCAGAAAATTTCGAGGTAAAACTGACCGATGAACGTGGCATCGTGGTCTATTCCAAGAAACTCAGGGACACAGCGCTTACCCTCAATCTGTCGAGTGACATACGTGAATTCAAGCGCGGAGTATGCTATTATTGGAGTGTGTCGAATTCATCACTAGCCTCGTCGGGTTCGGCACCTGCATGCATCATGTATCTTGATGAAGATGAAGCACTTCGCTTAGACAGAGAGCGAACGCAGCTCAAGGAAGAAGTGGACTTTTCTCCTTCGAAAGCGCTCTCGTGGTATATACTCGGCGCCTGGTATGAAGATCGGAAACTGTATAGTGCTGCATTAGAATCGTATTCAACATGCATGAAACTACATCCAACAGTTGATATTTATAAGAATGCAGTTAAGAATTTCCTTGAAAAATTTCAAACTACAAAATAACATACTGAGAATATTTGACTCTCCTTATTTCTATCATAACCTATTATGAAAACTACAGTATCTTACCATCGAATTCTCGTGCTGATTGCTTGTTTGTCTATTGTATTTTCACCATCGATCGTGCACGCACAATGGACGGAATCGAATGGGCCTCAAGGCGAATTTTGTTATGATCTCATCGAAAATGCCGGAGTACTATATGCCGGTACCAATACCGCCGGTGTGATGAAAAGTACCGACTCAGCGCGTACCTGGGTCGATGTGAATGCAGGGCTCACAGATACCGCCGTTTACTCATTAGTATTTAAAGGTACCGTGCTTTATGCAGGCACACCTTCAGGACTTTATAGCAGTACTAATGTAGGAACCACTTGGACGAAAGTTAGTACTTTTACAAGCAGTTATGTCTTTTCGATTACTACAGACGGCACTCGGCTGTATGCAGGGACGCGAGATGGTATTTATATAAGTAGTAATAATGGAACCAGTTGGACGAAGCCAACATCGGTTCTCGGCTTTGTCATTAAGGTTAAAATAATTGGCTCGTCGGTGTATGCTTGCACCATAGATAATTATATGTATAAAAGCACTGATTTTGGTGCAACGTGGCTCCATATTGATAGTGTAAATAATGGATTGAATTGTAAATATGTCAATGCTATTGCTAATGTTGGTTCGACGTTATTCGCCGGTACGTACTATGGCTCAGCAGACCTGAATATCAATAAAGTCGGACTATACCGAAGCACAAATAATGGACTAACCTGGGTACAAATCTCAAAACCAACCTTAAATGTCGTCTCGTTAATTTCTATCGGATCTACTCTCTATGTAAGTGGGTATGAAATGGAAGTATATTCCAGCAAGGACAATGGCGCGACATGGCAAAACTGCGGTCTGAAAAAGGCCATCGTCAGATGTATGGTTGGGTTGGGCTCAAAGCTCTATGCGGGCACAAGCCCTGTTCTCTACGCAGATACCAATTCAATCATGAATTACAAACCGGCAAGTCTCACTCTTCCGGCGCATCAATCGAGCAAGGTAAGCGTTTTTCCGACGTTTCGTTGGATACAAAGTATGTACACGAATGAAGTCTATCTTCACTATGGCACTTCACCTGCGAATTTGAATCAATCGGTATTATTTCCGTCATCGTACCCACAGTCCAAAGGTATAACTTATACACCTGCGACTGCCCTTCAATACAATACCAAATACTATTGGCGAGTAGTCGAATATAGTAGAAATGTAATTGACTCATCGATTACTACATTGAGCTCCGATACATTTTCTTTCACGACCATTGCACCATTTGATCTCACCTATCCCAATGGCGGTGAAGTACTTGCCTCAGGTGACACAGCAGAAATCACCTGGCAGGGCACTACGAACAATGACACCCTTGCGATCTATTATACCGCCAACAATATCGATTGGCAATTGATATCCACCTACGGGGTAGACGAGAAGTTCCGCTGGAGAGTTCCCAAAGCAGAAAGCGGCCGCTGTAAAGTGCGCATTATCGGTGGATCAGGCGCTGATACATCGGATAGATTTTTCACGATTTCTATTCCTAAGGGCACAGCTTCGGCGATAGATTTCGGGCAGACAACGGTTGGCACTACACAGCAAAAAACGATGCTTTGCCTCAGCACGGGACTCTCGACTCTACGGGTACAGGAGGTACTTTTTGAAAAAAATACGAATTTTTTCCTCAAGGGAATCTCCCGATCGAAAGACAGCTCTATTATCGATATTGCCTTCTCCCCTACTTCTGTCGGGACGTTTGGCGATAAAGTCTTTATCATCACGCAGGCAGGTGATACTATTATGTCCGAAGTGAAAGGAACGGCGGTAGCAGCATCCCAGATCACCATCACGTATCCTAATGGCAATGAAATACTTACAGCGAAAGATACGGTGACCGTGCGGTGGAGGGGAGTAGCAGCAGATGCATATGTACGCCTAGAGTATTCTGATGACAGTGGAAGTTCTTGGCATGTGATTACAGATGAAGCGGTTGGATTAGAGCATGTGTGGACAGTACCCAAAATTGAGTCTGACAAGTGTCTATTGAGAGCAATCGATGGTGTTAATGGCTTGACCGGTGAAGCTGATACTACTTTCAAGTCTGGTACCGGAGTTGACGGATATGTTGTATCCGTTGCAAAACAAAGCGATGGAAAGATTCTTGTCGGAGGACATTTTAATTACTTTAATGGTATCCCGGTGCATAATGTTGCCAGATTGTTTCCGAATGGCAAGCTCGACACCACCTTCCGTATCGGCACAGGTTTCGACACTGACGTGAGATTATTTACGCAGCAAAAAGACGGCAAGCTCTTGGTTGCCGGTAATTTTACTACCTATAATTCAACAAGCGTCCATGGTTTGGTACGCCTTAATCTTGACGGTTCACTCGATCCAACTTTTGCCGTTAATGAAGGTGTCGATGAACAGATCAATTCAATGGGCCTCCAATCTGACGGTAAAATTGTTATCATCGGTCAGTTTACAAAATTTGGAACGAAGACAGCGAATCGGATAGCCCGTCTCTTACCGGATGGAACTTTGGACAATACATTTCAATCCGGCTCAGGATTTAGTTCTACTGTTGACGCATCGATTATCGATGATGACTTCATCTATCTGGCAGGAAATAGAGTTTCCTATAATGGAAGTGCATTTAAAAACGGGTTTAAACTTCTGCCGAACGGAGTCAATGATACAACCTACAAAACTAAATCCGGTTTTGATGGATGGATTCAATACGCTAGCCTCCAATCTGATAAGAAAATTCTGTACAGTGGTGGTATATTCGGTTACGATGGATTTAAGAGTATCAACATCGTTCGCTTACTATCCGACGGTTCTGTCGATTCTTCGTTCGTTTCACTCTTTGATAATGCATCAAACAAAGCGTACGGTACTACATCACAAAATGATGGTAAAATTTATATTTCCGGTAGCTTTACTTCGTATGACAATTCTCCCGTGTCGAATTTCGTGCGGGTATTTCCTGACGGCAAATACGATCCGGAATTCACAAAAGGATCAGGTTTTAATGCAAATACTTTAGGCTCAGTACTCAATAACGATTACGGAGTAATTGTATATGGTCTGTTCAATTCTTTTAACGGTGTAGCACATAATGGAATCATACAACTATTTACGAAGGTCACCACCGCGACGTCGGATACTTCTGACGCTCTCTTCGCCATATCCATTCCCAAAGGAATCTCAACGACCCTTGATTTTGGGAAAACTGATACAAATACAAACAACGCCAAAGATATCACCCTTACCAATACGGGTAAAGTTCCGCTGGCACTGACATTACTTCAAAACACCCAAGGCGATCCGTTTTCCACACAGGATACTGCGAAGCGTGTGATCCCGGCCGGCAAAGATACCCTTATCAATATCTCTTTTATACCGACGGCGGTATCAGTGTATGCCGATACCATGAAATGGGTTACGATAGCCGGCGATACAATCGTTTCGACCATGCGCGGCGAAGGTATTGCCTCCAAGCCGGGCGTTCGTGCTTCGTTTACTTCACCTAGCGTCTCTATGTGCCGGTTTACCGATACTCTTCTCACGGTGAAAGTAACCGGTGGTACTCCCCCGTTTCAATTCGCATGGAGGAATAAAGACGGTTCTGTCATTACACCATCCGACATTCGCAACGGTGGTACACCGACGGATTCTACCATCAGCGTATCTCCTTCTTCGACCGTCACCTACAGAGTAATTGTCACAGACAGTAAATCTCAAAGAGATACCGCTCTCGTGGATATATTCATTAAAAACCGACCAACGCCGAAGCTGCTCGCCAAGGGTGGTACGACCATTTGTCAGGGGGACAGCGCGCTTATCGAGGTGCTGAATGAAGCTACGTATTCCGGCGCACCGCTATGGTCAACCGGCTCGATTGGTGCGACATTGTGGGTCAAAACAAGCGGTGTGTATTTCTGTTCCATCGACAGTAACGGATGTGTCGGCAGTTCCGACAGTATCAAAATCACCGTAAACCCCACGCCAAGCATTGCTATATCACAAGCGGGCAATGAACTTATAGCAACGCCGGCCGACACATATCAATGGCTGGCAAGTGACGGAACGCCGATCACGGGTGCAACGTCGCAGAAGTATGCGCCGCCTGCGGACGGTACATACTCCGTGCGCGGTACGATCAACGGTTGCTCAGCTACTTCTCCGGCATTTACGTTTGTCAAAGTGGTCAACACCTCCAAAATCGTCGTGTTTGACTTGAATTTCGGTCAGCAGGTCGTCAGCAATATCATCGGTCGAAATGCCCCGCTTCGCAATTCCATCAAAGTGCTCAACGATGGTACCATAGACCGCATCATCGACTCTATTATCGTCAAAAATACCGTCTTTTCGCTCAAGAAAAACGCACTTCCGCGACTGATACCGCCCGGCGTAACGGTTAGCTTTAACATCGACTTCACGCCATCAGCAATCGGTGTCTTTACCGATGATATCCTCGTGTATTCCGGCCGGGAAATTATACGAGGCAGCATCAGCGGTGAAGGAATTGCCCTCCCTTCGGACGGGGTCATCACCGAAATTGAACTGGTACCGAATGCCCTGTCGGTGAGTCCGGGCGACACCCTGCAGGTCTATTTACGGATAAAAGACGAGCAGCCACAGGCAAGCAAAGCCACAAAATTTATCGCAAATATGCAATATGACTCCCGTGTGCTCCAATGGCTGCCGCGCAGCAGACAGTATAATGACGAGGACTCCAAACGCACCAATTACTGGTCGCTCAACGTGCAGGAAAAGCGCCGTTTTCAGGGTAACCCACGGCTCGATACGCTGATGTTTCTCGTCAAGCTTGCAGATGTTGACTCGACGAGTCTGATCTTCAACGACTCGACGGCATTCATCTGGACCGATGCCAATGGCAAGGTGTTCCCCGCCTGCCGCGATAGTATTGTGTATATCAAAGTCTGTAAAGATGGCGGCACATCACAATTGATTCGCTTTGCAACCCCCGATGTCATAAAACAGGTAGCGCCGAATCCGAGTGGCGGAACGACCACCGTCTCCCTCTCGATCGGCATTGCAGGTGCATGTACAGTGACCCTGCTCGATATTTTCGGCAGAGTACATGATGAAGTCGTGTATCCGTTCCTTCCGTCAGGCGATCATATACTGAAATTCGATAATTCTTCGATTGAAAACGGAACGTATTATCTGGTGATGAAAACGGGGTATAACGTAACCACACATAAATTGTCAATAGTAAAGTAATTTTTTTATTTTATATGTAGTTCTATGAAAAAAACAGTAGCATTGTGCATACTATTTTTGTTCGGATGGTCTTCACTTTCTGCGCAAAAATTCTCAACTAAAGGGACTGACTTTATCATGTCATTCCTGCCGAACAGCAGCACACCGAGTCAGCTTGCGCTCTATTTTTCATCGGACGAGGCATCGTTTGTGACCATTACATTGCCTACCGGTGCAGTCGTCACGAGGAGTCTATCGGCAAATACCGCTGATTTTGTCAATCTGACAACTCTCATGGGTAATACCATACCGGTGATTCCGCAGAAATTAGAGAGTAATTCTATTACCAATAAGTCGATTAGAATCAGTGCTACCAAGCCGATTTCGGTCTATGCGTTCAACACACTGACCGCGAGCACCGATGCAGCGATTATCATACCTATTGCCACACTTGATGATGAATACCGGGTGTTTTCGTCACCCAATAATACGCAATACCGTGACGGCAGTCAATTCTCCATCGTCAGTATCGCCACTAGCACTGTGGTGGAAATCACTCCTACTGCGCCGATATTACTAGGAACACCACGACCAACCGGAGTACCATTCACAATTACGTTACATGCAGGTCAGGTGTATTTTGCACAGTCGAACGGCGACTTAACCGGTTCTAAAATCAGAGTGATAGGTTCGGGTGGCGGCTCCTGCGGCAAAGTCGCGGTCTTCTCGGGCACCATGCGCACGAATTTGCCGAATAATTCCGCAAGTTCGGGTTTTGATCATTTATACGAACAAATGATGCCCATCAGCAGTTGGGGAAAAAACTTCATCCTTCCCTTTCTTGCCACGGCTTCCAAAATGCTCGTGCGGATTATTCCTGCTAATACTGCTATTCCTACGACGATTACCACTTCTATCGCTCCGGGGACATTGACTATTGCAGCCAATGCGAATTTTTTAGAACTTCCCAACGTCACGTCTGCCTTGTCGTTAAGCGCTTCGCAGCCGGTATCGGTGGCAATATATTCGATGTCTTCGACCTTTGGCTATACAGCAGGGGTCGGTGATCCGTTTCTGATGCTTATCCCCCCGATTGAGCAGCGCATCGACCGGATTACGTTCAATGCATTTGTGCCAAATACTCAATCCGGCTGGGCGCAGAACCTCTATACCGGTATCGTCGCGCCGACCTCACAATTTGCAACTACACAGCTTGACGGCACGAATCTATCTACCAGGGTTCCGGTAAATTCAGCAAATTTCACGATCGACGGAGTGAATTATACCGTTGCTACTTTCCGCGTGAGTCCCGGTAATCACACTCTCGTTTCTCCGCCGGGCGGGAGCTTTACAGCGACGATTTACGGACTTGCTCAGGTGGATTCCTACGGCATGATCGCCGGCGCAAGTATTAATAATATCAATCAACAGGTATTCATCAACGGCACGAAGAACGATACGGTGGTCTGTCCGGGAGGTCAGGTGGCGTTTCGGGGATTTTCAACGGACTCAGCCGCCGTCCTTTCATGGAAATGGATTTTTCATGACGGTCAGGTCATCAGTAATGCGACGAATGTCACGGTCTTCAAATCGTTTCCCGATACGGGCAGCTTCCGCGTGAATTTAATTCTCGAAAAAAAGAACGGCTGCGCGTTTGACACGGTTGAAAGCATTGTCAACGTACGCACGAATATCGCGATAACTATCGACTCCGTAGCCGGTTGCCCGAGTTCGGTGCTGAAAGTACGCTCTCTCGTCTCCGGTGGGAATGCACCTTATACCTACGCTTGGTCTGCCGTTGGGGCTGACGGCGTTATAGGATCGAAAGCGACCGACTCTCTTGTCGTCAAACATGATGTTGCCGGACTGTTTTCCTATCGCCTTTCTATCACGGATGCGAGCGGTTGTATCGCGTCTAAGACATGTACTGTCAATTACTTTACTCCTCCATCGATTGCGAAACTCCCGACGGTTTTTGGGTGTTCGGGTGAGGTGTCGAACCTCAAACCGACCATTACCAACGGCAAAGCACCGTATACCTTCCAATGGCTTGCACTCAATTCATCCTCAGATTCCCTCATCCTCAGCGGTCGAACGGCGAATACCCTTGTCGTTTCTACTCTCAACGATGGCACGTACACCTACAAGCTCACCGTGACCGATGCCAACGGATGCCAAGATTCTGCTACAATTACTTATACCGTCGTTCCCAAGCCAAGCTTCGCCAATGCTGCCGATAATCCTATCGTTAGCTGTCTCGAACCTAATCGTCCGCCGACGACTATTGGTGATAAAATTACCATCGCCGGAGGTGTGCCACCCTATAGCTTCTCCTGGAAAGAAGCAGGCGGCGGCACGAGCACGATAACTGGTTCGCAGACGACCCTCGAAACACAGGTAAAGCCCGACATTACGACAAGTTATGTACTTACCGTCACTGACAACAACCCAAATAAAAAATGTTCGTTTGACTATACTCTCATCGTCGAAGTTCGCCCCGTACCCGATGCCCCGCCAAGTGCGGATCAAATCATCTGCGCCTGCGATGCCACCTCCGTCGCGCAGCTTGGCGGCGAAGCAAAATGCGGCGTGCAACCCTATACATATGAATGGACTCCGACGACCGGACTCTCTAATCCTACGTCAACAACGACAGCACGAACAACTGCCAAGCCAACTTCAACGACGACCTACATTCTGAAAGTAACCGACGGTCAGGCGCGAGTTGCCTTCGATACCGTTGTCGTGACCGTCGTCCCCTGTCCAACGGTAGAAAATGCAACGGTTATTGTCTGCGACGTCGCCAAACCGCAGACGATCGGTGTCAACATCAGCGGCGTGCCCCTTGACGCAATGGTCTATGATTGGAGCCCTGCCTCTGGACTGAGCGGGAAAAATATTTCGAATCCTACGCTTAGTTTACCCGACAGTAATGCAACCTATACGTACACAGTGAATGTTCGGGATAAATTCGGCTGTCCGGCAACGGGAACGGTGACCGTCAAAACATCTCAATCGTTGAAGATATCAACGACATCGAGCAAGCCGTGTCCGCAGAAAATTTGCCGTGGAATTGACTCTGTCGAGCTCTCGGCTGGGGTCGTTGGCGGTCAGCCACCACTTGATGTCGAGTGGACATCGAGTCTGCCGGTGAATGATTTCCCGAAAAAAGGAGTAAAGGTCTTTGCTCGACCGCTCGAATCGACGACCTTTACCGCTACCGTGACCGATGCCAATGGATGTACAGCATTCCATACTATTGATGTATGCGTCGATCCGGTGCCGAATGTCTTCCCGGGTGACGCTGATACAATTTGTACCGGCGCAAGTATTACCCTTGGTAAACCATCGACTTGTGGTGAGAAATTTGTGTATTCGTGGGCAAGTAATCCGTTTTTGGTTCACAATGACTCCAAAAAACCCGAAGCGGTCTTTACCCCAACGTCAGCAGGCACGTATACCCTCTCCCTCACCGTGAAAGATCAGGACGGCGGCGCGCAAAGCAAATCGACGACCGGCACCGTTACGATTGTCGCTCTTGAGAATCCGAAGTCAGTTATTACTCCTAATCCGAGTGTACTCTGCGAATGCACGGTATTTGGCAATCAAATCCTGGCTCGCGGTACGCGCGGCAGAGCGCCGTATTCCTTCATCTGGTCATCGAATGGAATTGAGCTGCAGCGCGAAAACGGCGTCGATTCGAGTGTAATGATCCTCAATACACTCTCAACGACGACGACCTTCGGTGTGCGCATTATCGATGCAAACGGCTGTGAAAGCAGTGACTCTACGACGGTGATTGTCAATCCTTGCCCTGTGGTAACTGTCACTCCACCAACGATTTGCGAGTGCGAGTCCGTGCAGCTCACGGCGAATGTCACCGGCAATCCGAGTGATTTTATCTATAAATGGACGTCTGCGGACGGTTCGCCTGCGCAAAACTTCAACGATACCACCATTGCCAATCCTGTGGTGACTCCGAAGGCATCGTCACAGTATAGTCTCACCGTGACCGACAAAGTCACCGGCTGCGCGACGACCATCATGACGTCGATTACTGTCGGCAAGGACGAAGCACCCTCAGCGTCGTTTACCATACCGTCTCTCATCTCTGATCCACGTAATAAGAAATTGTCCATACCGGTTGTGGTTGGTGAATTTACTCCGAATCTCCAGTGTTTACCCCGGGAAATGCAATTTACCCTCAGCTATAATGAGAATTTATTTGACCCGAATCCGACCATTACTCAGGGTTCGGTCAGTAGTGTAAGTGCTTCTATTATATCAAATTCCACTGAAACTTCTAATGGTGTCATCGTTCGTAAGTTGACGATTCGGTGTTCGCCCATCACGCAGCTTTCCCAAGGCGATGTCTTACTCAACATCACCGGCGCGGCGCTCATCGGCGACCCCGGATTCACGGATCTGATTATGAGTGATATCGAATGGGTGTGCGGTTCGGGTATCGCATCGCCCGACACGAGCAACGGTCTCTTGACGCTCGATTCACTGTGCCTCCTGCCAACCGGCAGCAAGCGTTTGCTGACGTTCAATCAAGGTGCGAAGGTTTTGGCGATGGTACCCAATCCTACGACAGGATTATCGAATATTTCGGTGCGGCGTTTTGGCGGAGAGGAAGTGCGGATGTCGGTATATTCTGCGTTAGGCGATGAATTATACTCGACAATCTGGCAACAATCAGACGCTCTCGGTGAGGAAATTGCCACCTATCCGGTGATAGTGAACCGTGAAAGCGGTGTGTATCATATAGTGCTGCGGACGGCTGCAGGCGTATCGACCGAACAATTAGTCATTGTAAAATAATTTAACCTTATCCCTATGAAAAACAACCTAATTGTCCTTTTGACATTCTTCTCAAGCGTACTAGTACTCAACGCACAGCAATCGGTGAGCGAGGCATCGCCTTCCCGATTTGGAATATTTGGCGGTGCACAGTTCAACAGTCACACTGCAGACTTTGCCTCCTTACCGGGTACTGTCAGTTGCTGCCCGCAATATACCAAAGCCAATGGCACTACGCCTTATTTCGGACTGTTATATCAGCTCCCGCTTACGACGCAGCTCGCATTACAGGTCCGCGGAGGATATGCGAGTTTTACCGGTATTTTCCGCGATCAAGAGTTCATAGGCAATGCATTATCCGGTTCGGGCAGCACAGCCAAAGTCGTGGATGCATTTTCCGAACATTACCTCAAGGCAAACCTTTCGATGGTGGATATTACGGCACGGCTGTCGTATTATCCCCTCAAAGCCACACCGCTTAGCGTGGATGTAGCGTTTCATGGACTGCTGTCGCTTTCCCCGAAATACGAACAGTACGAGCAGCTTTTGTCGCCTTCGGGTGCCGTCTATTCGGATACAAAAACGAATCAGCGTAACAGTTCCGAGGGTGATATCGCCAATGCGACCGGTCTTTTATTTGCAGCGGAAGCCGGATTGCATTATGACATTTCCCTCTCGAATGCTTGGCAGATTTCCCCGGAAATCAGTTATATACTACCATTTGGTTCACCGGTCGATTTCTCCGCAGCAGGTCAGGCACAATCTACATGGACGATGAATGCAGTGCGGGCAGGCGTAGCAGTGACCTATGCATTTACTTCTACCGTTGCCTCTTCTCAAGCAGGTCTTCAGCCCAAGAAGCACCGCCTCTTTGCTACAGTACATGCAAAGCAGCTCAATGCCGACAACACAGAGGTCGATATCGCTAAGATTACCGTGGAAGAAACCCTCAGCAAACAGGTATATCCTCTCTTGCCGTATGTGTTTTTTGATGAAAATGAAAGTGCTCTGCCCGTGAGGTACAAGAATCTCAGGAAAAATCAGACGACGGACTTTGTCCCTGAACGTCAGTTTCTCTTCACCAATGCAGCTACCGATGATATCACCACGGTGAATCTCGAGGTCTATTATCATCTGCTTAATATTCTGGGCAGGCGTTTACTGACCTATCCGAATGCGACAATAACGCTTATTGGATGCAACAGTAATGTACGCGGTGAAGCAGGAAATACCACATTATCGAAGAAAAGAGCAGAGACAGTAAAGAGCTACCTGACGCAGACCTGGGGCATAGCTGACAATCGAATCACTATAAAAGCTCAAAACTTACCCACACTCGACTCAAAAGCTACCATCGATGCCGAAGATGGTCATCAGGAAAACAGTCGTGTTGAAATTGAATCATCCATGCCGGAAATTACCGATCCTGTCGTCGTGCGCGACACGCTGCGTGAGTCGAACCCTCCCACGATCCGCTATCGCATGGGTGTGGATGCAGATTTGACTATTACAGATTGGAAATTAACCTCCCGTCAACCCTCACTTCCACTCGTTAATCAGTCAGGCGGCGGCGCTGCTCCGGCCTATTATGACTTTACTACGCAGAAGAAATATAAAAATATACCGAAGGATGAATCACCAATAAACTATAATTTTGTAGTTCATGATGAAGTTGATTCGACGGGATATGCTTCTAATTCAATGCCTGTTGAGCTCCTTACCATTCAAAAAAAGAAAATCAACCGCGTGGGGAACCTTGATGTGAACAAATACCGGTTGATAATGTTTGACTATAATTCCGACAAACTCAACTCATCTCAACTACGGATACTAGATAAATACATTCGTGAAGACATTACCTCTGCGTCTCGGGTGGCTGTTAAAGGATCGACCGATAGAAAAGGTAATACGTCGTCCAACAAAACACTCTCCGAAAACAGGGCTGCCTCTGTAGGTAAGAATCTTGTGCCGAGCGGCAAGGTAACAATTCAAGGACTCGGCGAGCAGGGGTCAATCTATCCGAATGAAATCCCTGAAGGAAGAATGTATAACCGTACCGTAGAAATTACGGTAAGCAATCCAATCGAATAACGCTTATTATTTTATTGACTTTCAAAACACTTACGCATGAATACTACGTACACGACTCTCCTGACGACGCTCGATCGCGGCGTTTTGACAATTACCATGAACCGGCCGGATGTCTTCAATGCCTGCAACGAAGACCTGACGCTGGAATTACAATCTGCCTTCTCGGAAGCAGCAACGAATGATGACGTTCGGTGCGTCGTCCTCACCGGTGCAGGTCGCGCTTTCTGCTCCGGACAAGACCTGAAAGACGCGCCCAAAGGTGGCGGTAAACGCAGTCTTCAGGACTCGCTTGAACGTCGGTATAATCCCATTATCCGCTTCATCCGTGACCTCCCGAAGCCCGTCATCGCCGGTATCAACGGCGTGGCAGCAGGCGCCGGTCTCTCACTTGCCCTTGCATGTGATATGCGCATTATGAGTGCATCAGCACGACTCGTCGAAGCATTCATTGGCATTGCTCTCGTGCCCGACTCCGGAGCGACGTATTTCTACCCACGAATGCTCGGCTATGCAAAGGCATTTGAATTTGCTACTCTTAATAAGCCGATCGGTTCAGACGAAGCCCTACAGCTCGGGCTTGTGAACTATGTCTATCATCCCCAAGCATTTCAGGAATCGTTGATGGCAATTGCCCTGCAGTACGCACAGGGTCCGACCCAAAGCTATGGATTCGTCAAAAAAATGCTGCACCATGGCATGACAGCTACCCTTGATGAAATGCTGGCAATGGAAGTGGTGTATCAGCAACGCGCCGGAGACTCTGCCGACTATAGTGAAGGCGTGAATGCGTTTATTGAAAAAAGAAGCCCGAATTTCAGCGGGAAGTAAGGTTCTGTATCCACACACGGTTACTCTCAATCCAACTATAGTATCATTTACAAGAATTATTTCTCTTAACACTATGAAAAAACTGCTACTCCTTTCGGTATTGATATGCTTTACTTCCCTCCTTACCCATGCTCAGGTAGTCCCGCGTTGGGTGACCGCTTCCGGCTCGACCGGTGATGATTCAGGCCAGTCAATTGCCCTCGACTCTACAGGTAACAGCTATGTTGTTGGTACATTTACGAATGATATCTCTCTCGGTGGCACTACTCTCAAAAGCAATGGCAACAGTGATATTTTTGTGGCAAAATACAGCAGTGACGGCTCGGTCCTCTGGGCGAAGAATTTCGGCGGCACGGCAGAAGATATCGGCTATTCGATCGCTTGTGAACCCGGCGGAACACTCGTCATCACGGGTTCGTTTATGACCAATGCCATCTTCGGCAAAGACACCGTTAAGTCTGCCGGAGGTACGGATGTCTTTCTTTGCAAGCTCAGCTCCGCCGGCAGTGTACAATGGGTGCAGCGCTTTGGAAGCACGACCGACGATGCAGGACGTGGAATCACTGTCGATGACAAGGGTAACTATTATGTAGCAGGTGCATTTACCGATAAAATTACATTCCCGGGTACCAAAGCCGGAACGATTACTTCTGCCGGCGCGACGGATATATTTCTCGCAAAATATTCGACAACAGGCGAAGCTTTATGGGCTAAGCGCTGCGGTGGTACCTCCTATGATGAGGCACGGGCATTGTGTTTTGATAAAAACGGATTCATCGACATGGCGGGATTCTTCTGGGGAACGGCTACCTTTCCGGGTGGAACGGCTACGGATCTGACAAGCGCCGGTAATTATGACTGTTTTGTTTCACAGTACAGTCTCGACGGTGTACCGCAATGGGCCCGGAAAGCCGGCGGATCTTCGGATGATGAACCCAATGCCATTACCGTCGATGACACCGGTACGATCTTTGTCACCGGTTTTTATACAGGCACGGCGACTTTCAGCACCGATTATTCGCTCAAGCTTGGTGGAATGTTCTTGGCGAAATACACGATCGACGGCTTTTCCGAAGGCGCGGTGAGAGTCGGTAATACGGAAGCGGATATGGGTCGTGGCGTCACGCTCGACAAGAGTGGTAATGTCTATGTCATTGGTAATTTTTACGATAAGACAGATTTCGGTCTCAGTAATATACCCGATCTGATTAGTGCCGGAAAAAGCGACGTCATTATTGCCTGTTATAATTATTCCGGTGCACTTCAATGGGCCCGCAGAGCAGGCGGCGCTCTCAATGATAATGGCAACGGTATTATCGCAGACGCCAGAGGCGATCTCTATGTCACGGGAGGTTTTCGCGATGCATGTTCGTTCCCAGGCGGCACGATAAAGGATATCGGTAGTGTGGGAGGACTCGATGTGTTTGTTGGGCGGTATAACTTCCCTACCTATACGATTACCGGCTATATTACCCTCAATGACATCCCACTTCAAGGTGTGCTCGTCAGCGACGGATTACGGTCAGCGACGACCGGTTCGAACGGCGTCTATGTCATTGAAAATGTACCTAATGGTACCTATAGCGTTACTCCGACAAAAACGGGCTATAGTTTTCTGCCGCCGAAAGCAACCGTGATTGTCAAAGACATCACGCCGAACTCCGTAGATTTTAAGGCGCAGATTGTGTTAATTGCTCCCGAACTCATCAGCCCTGCCGATAAAGCAACCAATGTCTCGACCTCTGTTACCTTCTCCTGGGCTCCTGCCGTCAGTGCGACTCATTACCGCCTGCAGGTGAGTTCGTCGTCGATTTTCTCGACTCTCCTTGTCGATGACTCGACGATTACCACGACGTCCAAGGCCGTCAGCACTCTTGCCAACAGTACCGAGTATTATTGGCGTGTGGCGACGTCCGACGGCACCCATTGGAGCGATTGGTCAGCCAGCAGACGTTTGACCACCGAAGCAGAAATCCCGGGTAAAGTCACTCTGTCCTCACCGAGCAATGAAGCGGTGAATGTACCGGTATCCACCAATTTAATCTGGAAGACAGTTCAAGGCGCCGAATTATATCATCTTCAGCTCTCCACGACGAGCGACTTTTCGACAATCGACCGTCAGGATTCCCTCTTGCTCGTTGTACTCAAGACGGTCAGCAATTTAGATATAAGCACAAAATATTACTGGCGCTTACGTGCTAAAATCGGCGGACTCTGGGGTCAATGGTCGGATACATGGAATTTCACGACCTCTAATACGGTCGGTGTCGAGACTCCCAATAGTACTGATGCTACTTCCTGGAGCATTTCTCCCAATCCATGTACGAATGGTTCGCTTACAATCCACGGGACGGCATCGGGTCTCCTGGCTCGCGTATCGCTTGAGACCATCCTCGGCGTGAGAGTACTTGATCAACAGATAGAGGGAATTGTTTCTCAGGTAATTGATATCTCAAGTCTTCCTGCCGGTGTGTATCGCTGCACGCTTACCTCCGGAACAGGTATGTGGTCGCAGAATGTGGTCGTCACACGGTAATTCTTCTACTGTATTTCCGGCACCCACAAATGCTTCTCTAAATTGACAGCATCGCCGATGAATTCTACGTCCTCGGCTTCGAGGAGCTCACGCATGAGCGTCGGCGTAGCAAAATGGAGCTTACCGGTGAGTTCGCCGTTACGATTAATCACGCGATGGCACGGAATAAAATCGCGGTTTTTGACATTATTGAGTGCATAGCCCACCATGCGTGATGAACGCCTTGCGCCGAGTGCGGCGGCGATATGACCATAAGTCGTGACTCTGCCGAAGGGAATTTGCTGTACAATTTCGAGGACGCGACTATCAAAATCGCGATGTTCTTTCCGGGTAGATTCGATAATTTTTCTCGTCATGGGAATTGGGTCGCCGGTTCGGCTCGCAGAGCACAAGCACGACGATAGTAGGTTTACAAATATAATTTATACAATCAGGTACATTCAAATATACGAGAAATACATGAACGCAAAGCATTATGTAACAGGAGATTTTATCACGCAGAACGCGCCGCTGACCATTGAAATTTCAGAGCATACTGCCCTTGCTAACGGGCGGGAGTATGCGTGTTTGGTTGAGCAGGAATATCCTCTGGTGCTCACTATCACAGGCGAAGACCGGCAGGAACGTACGATGATTGTCAAGCTCGACAGTCGGGGCAATCCTATAGTCTCTTACTCGGGCTATTCCTATCCTCTCGAAGTGCTGAGCGAGAAAGAAAACCGCTACAATCAGATACTCCTTTCGGGTCTCGGCGGCAAGTCGATGGTCACCAAAATTCCTGCCCCTATGCCCGGACTCATCAAGGTCGTCTGCGTACATACCGGACAGAAAGTAAAGAAAGGCGAGCAGCTTTTTGTGCTTGAAGCAATGAAAATGGAGAATTCTATTAAATCACCGGTCGGAGGTATTATTACCGGAATTTCCGTGCAGGAAGGCAGTGTCGTTGATAAAAGTGCGGTGCTGTGTGTGATCGAACCCGAAGAACATGAAAAATAATTTTTATGCCGGCGCAGAAAAGGTGTTGGCAGTTTCAGAAAAAGTTGTATTTTTGTGCAGAGTTGAGCGGCAATCTCTCCCCTGAGAGTCGCGCCAAGACGCTCAAGCCCGAAGTTATTAGATTAATCTCGGGCTTTTTTTATGCCCTGCCGTTACGTTCGCTGCTTCGCCTGACGCAGCCTGTAGGCATTGAGCAGCAGCCCGACGGATGCAAAATTAACGACCAGCGACGACCCTCCGGCACTTAAAAACGGGAGAGGAATTCCCATCACCGGGAATAATCCTATCGCCATTCCGACATTAACCATCGTATGAAACAGGAGCAAAGTAGCCACGCCAATGCAGATGACCGCCGAGAATTTATTATGTGCTATAGAAGCAATCGATATGGCACGAAAGATGAGAATTCCGAGCAAACCAATGACGAGGATGCCACCGACAAAACCAAATTCCTCGGTCGGCACACAAAAAATAAAATCGGTCCATTGTTTTGGAATATAACGCAGTTGCGTCTGCGTTCCATGTAAAAATCCTTTACCGGTCAATCCCCCGCTCCCTACTGCCATCACCGATTGAATAACATTATAGCCCTTGCCCCGAGGGTCAGTTTCCGGGTCGAGAAACGAGAGAATACGATCCTTTTGGTGGGGCTTCAGTATGCCATAGACATAGTTTGAGGAGAATCCAACCCCTACAAAGAGTCCGATGGAAAGGACGGTAACGACAATACCCCGGCGGAAAAACACAGCGCCAAGTGTGCAGATTGCTGCAATCGAGTAGAACCATACCTTGCCGACAAATGCCGATATCACGATAAGAGGAGCGGCGACCACAACAAAAAGCAGGAATAAATCCACCCCGGCCCACAGCATCACGCCAAGAAGCATCGCTGCAAATACGGAGGCAGAACCAAAATCCGGCTCAAGCATAATCAGCCCAATCGGCAGAGCTACGATTCCAATGGTGGTAGCCATATCCCTGATCGTGCGTAAGTCCACACCCTTTCGAGAAATATATTCGGCAAGTGCGAGCAGGGTGCCTATTTTGGCCAGCTCCGACGGCTGAAAGCCGACGGGACCAAGATATAGCCAGCTTTTGGAACCATAGACCGTCTTCCCCATGACGACCACGGCTATCAGGAGGAGGATTGAGAGACCATACGAACCGAATGCGGTAATCGATAGCCAGCGTTCGGGCATGAACGCAAGGCCGAACATTACGGTCAGTCCTACGGCAGCATATTGGAGCTGCTTAGTAAAATAGACGCTCATTTTTATGTCGTAGGTCGCGCTGTAAATTGATATTAATCCGAGAGCTACGAGCATTATTGCGACCAGGAATACCGACCAGTCGAATAACTCCATCATCGGTCGTTTCCCGGTCGAATACTCAACCGTATCGTCGAAGGTTAGATGTTGCATTGTAAGGGGGGATACTAAATTCTATTAATAAAATCGACACTCACCGAACCGTCTTCGATTTTGATTTTGCTCACACTGCCATAGGCGATTCTCATATCAAACGAGCGTTCGAACGGAATAGCCAATACATACATAAGCAAGCACCGAATGACGCTCGCATGGGTTACAATCACGGCTGCTTTTTGGTTTTTGGCCGTCAATTCATCAAAAAAATCAATACTGCGGGTAAAGAGGTCGGTATAAGACTCGCCGTTGGGACAGCTGGTATGGACCGCATTTCGAGTCCAGGCATCGAGTGCAACCGGATCGATATGCTCCCATCGCTTGAGCTCCCAATCGCCGAAATTGAGATCCAGAATACGTTTATCGGTCATAGGTGGTCGTCGGCTGAGATACTCTGCCAGCTGTACGCAGCGACGCACCGGTGAAGCAACAAATACTGCATTATGACGCTCGGGGATGAGCTTGGCAGTATCGCTTGCTTCTTGTAAAAAAGTAGAGGCAAGATGAACTTCAGACTGACCATAGCAGATGGCTTTATCTGCATTTAAGGAAGTATGACGTACTAAATAAATATCCACTCGGATGTTCCCTAATCAAGTATGTTGAAAACGTACATTTCACATCATTTTCAAAAGCAAATTACCACTTTTTCCGCTAATAGAGAGGTCATTATTCTGCCTGCGTTTGTGCTCTGCGTTTTGTGCCTGCTTTCTTTGGAGGTTCTTTGTCCGAGCTGCCCTCCGTCGCTGCATGCAATTGAATCAGACGGGCATCAACAAGTCCGTAAATTGTGCCCTCGGGATAGGAAAACTCATCATTTATTTTCCCTGCCAAGCACCCCATCATCCGCTCTGCTGCCTGCTCGATAGTGGCCACGGGATATATATGGAATTTACCCTCCCGCACTGCCTGTATCACTTCCTCCGACAGCATCAAATCCTGCACATTCTGATGAGGAATTACCACCCCTTGATCTCCTTGAAGTCCACGGATGGCACAGATTTCAAAAAAACCCTGAATCTTCTCATTGACGCCGCCGATGGGCTGAATGTCGCCCTTTTGATTTACCGAACCGGTTATGGCAAGTGATTGCTTTATAGGGAGTTTTGAGAGTCCGGACAGCAATACGATAATCTCGGCAGCCGTCGCCGAATCTCCGTCAATTCCACCATAACTCTGTTCGAATGCAATCGATGCAGACAGCGTCAACGGTCTCACCTGAGCGAAGCGCTCCCGCATAAATCCTTCTAAAATCATCACCCCCTTGTCGTGCGTGCTGCCGCTGAGCTCCACTTCACGCTCTATATTAATAATATTCGACTCCCCTGCTCCGACACTTGACGTGATCCTTGCCGGTTTACCAAATGATATTAATCCCGTGCTATAGACCGTCAGTCCGTTAATCTGTCCTATGCGCTCACCGGTGGTGTCGATCATCAGCGTTTCCTGAACGATTTGATGTTTGATTTTTTCATCAAGCATTTCATTCCGACGGCGGCGCGCTTGCAGCGCCTGTTGAACGCTTTTCCGTGTTACAAGAGGTGAGCTGCCACCCGATAACTGGGCATGATACGAGGCTTCACGGAGCAAATCGGCGACATCGCTGAATTGCAGCGTCAGCTTCTGCTGCGACTCGGTATGCGCCACTCCCCACTCGACAATAGCCGCCACACCGCTCCGATCGGCATGCAGTAAATTTTCACTGTCACAGATTTTATGAATAAAATGCGCGTAGTAACGGATCATATGTTCCGACCGGTCAATTTCATAGTCAAACTCCGCATTCACTTTAAATATCTTCTTGAAATCTTCCTCTGAAAAATAGAGCGCCCGGTACAAATCTTCATCACCAATCATCACGACCTTTACGTTCAGCTCGATCGGCTCGGGCTTGAGCAATGTCTGCGATATCGTGAAATACGTATCCACCGACTGAATCTCAAGCTTGCCGTACAAGAGTGCTTTCTTGAGAATCTGCCACGCGCCTTCCTCACGCAGAAGGTCGAGCGCATTGACGACCAGGTAGCCCTGATCGGCACGGAGGAGCGAACCCGATTTTATCTTTGTAAAATCCGTTTTCCAGAATCCGTTGGCGTCGTATTTCTTCTCAATCGTGCCCAGCAAATTCACAAATGTCGGCATTGTCTCGACAATTACCGGCGCGCCTTTACTCTGCGAATTATCCAAAATCACATTTACCGAGTAGGCGGCAAATTTCTCCTTGGAATTCTCATCTGCTTTAATTTCAGCGACTTCTGATGGTAGTTTCCCGAGGGAAGGTTCGAATATTTCCAAATTCTCCAATAAATCTTTCTCCACATCCCGCAGGTATTCATTGACCCGCGTATCCGGAAAGTCATTGCGGATTTCGTCAAAAACAGTCTTGGTAATCAGCGATGCCGATGTGGTGTCGAATTCAATGAGTCCGCTGCGGAATTTCTGCATTAATTTCACCCCTAACCGCGCAAGGGAATACAATTCATCATGAAGTGTATCATATTTTTCCCGTAATTCTTCCGCTTTTTTAGCCGTAATTTTCTTTGCCTTGACAAGGGTATCAATCTCCGAAATCGGGACCGGTTTGCCATTTATAATCGGAAATACCTCGGTTTGCGGGATGCCGTCTTCGGTTTCGATGCGCCCGAGGACGAACCCACTCGGCCGTATTTTTATATTAAACTCACTGATTAAATCCTGCTCCTTTTGCTGATAGGAATCAATCAGCGAGAGCCGCTTCTGCTGAAATCCTTCTTCTTCAAAGAGTTGTGGTATTCTCCGCTTCAGAAAACTAATCGCCTCGTCCATTGCCTTCGAAAAGAGTCTGCCCTGCCCGGCAGGAAAACGCAAGAGTCGTGGATTGTCGGGAGTGGCGAAGTTTTGCACATAACAGAAATCAAACAGCACCGGCGTCGAAGTCGCTACTTCATCGAGAATTTTCTTCACCGTTGAGAGTCGGCCTGTACCGGATACACCGGAGACGAACGTGTTGTAGCCATGAGAATATAACTGCGCTCCGAGACGAATCGCCTCAATTGCCCGCTCCTGACCGACGATTCCTTTGATAGGCGTCAGCTCTTGTGTGGTTTCAAACGAAAATAAGTCCTCCGGGCAGCGCCAGGAGAGTTGAGAAGGTTGAAGCTCGGGTAGTGAAGTGAGATGGGGTTTCTGTGTTTCAGGAGGATTTTTCTTCGCCATAAGGATTGTTGTTTGTAATTTTTTGTGCAAATTGTTTTTAGAGTTCGACCAAAAGCGTACGAACTTACGACCTTCTCGCATAAGAAGCAAGTTAATTTCGGGCTTTTCGTGCCTAAAATTCAATTCTGTGACGTTCGTCGAAGGCGGTTCAAAAATTGAAGTCTCACCCTAATCTTTATCGTTAATTCCTCTTAAGTACATGAATTCATATTCACTTGGTATTAGTGGTTCTTGGCTGTTTGTCGCTCTGACCATCTTCGGTGCATTTGCTCTCGCCTTCTATAGTTACCGTACGACGATTCCCCCTATTTCCTCCGGTAAGAAAGCGCTCCTTCTTAGTCTCCGTACGCTTGCTCTTTCGCTACTCATTATCGCTCTTTTCGAACCTATTTTATCGCTCGTGCGGGCAAGCATCGACGTACCTCATGTGGCTGTCCTCCTCGATAATTCGCAGTCGATGACAATTAAGGATATTACCGGCAGTCGCCGTGATGCTTTTAAAACCGCCCTGACGGCCTCCAATGTGCTCTCGATCAATGATGCAGCCGATGTCGCAGCATTTCAGGAAACTGTCCTCTCGATTCCTCATGCCACCGCCCTCGATTCGCTGAAATTTGACGGGCAGCTCACCGATATAGCAGCCGCTATCCGCTGGATGGGAGAACGCTCCGAAAATGCAAATATCCGGGCAGGACTCCTCGTAACCGATGGTGCGTTTAATACCGGAGCCAATCCGCTTTATGAAGCTGAGATGCAGGGCAAGCCGTTGTATATTATAGGTATAGGTGACTCGTCCGAACCCAAAGACATCGCAATTCAGACTATTATTACCAATGAAATTACCTATCTCGACGCGTCGGTGCCGGTGAATATAAACATCAAATCATCCGGCATTACAGATGATCAAGGCACCGAAACGAAGCTCATTTTGTCCGATAACGGCGTTCAGATAGCCGAGCAGACACTCCGTCTGCGGGGAGAACAAACCGCCTATTCCGCTCTCTTTGACTATCATCCAAAGACCGAAGGAATTCACAAACTTACGGCAACAATTGCTCCCAAAAACGGTGAATTGACATCTAAAAATAATTCCCTGTCGGAATTCATCACCGTTCTTAAGCAGAAACGTAAAGTCGTTCTTTTTGCCGGCGCACCGAGTTCGGATGTGTCGTTTATCCGTTCAATCTTAGACAAAGAAAAAGGTGCTGACATCACGGCATTTATCCAAAAGCAGGGCGCTGAATTTTATGACGTACAGCCAAGCGCTCAATCCCTCAAAGATGCCGAAGCGATTGTATTAATTGGATTTCCGATCAGCTCGACTCCTGCTGCCGTGGTGCAGATGATTGCTCAGGAGTGCGAACGCGGCAAGCCGCTGCTGTTTGTCGCATCGCTTCAGACTGATTATACCAAGCTACGAATCTTGGAACCGTACCTTCCTTTTTCAATTGTTTCCTCACGTCCGCAGGAGTTTCTCGCCTTCGCCGATGTGCCGCAGAGAGCGTTGTCGAATTCGCTGCTGAAAATTACCGGTACTAATGACGATGCCCACCTGTGGAATCAATTACCGCCCATTTACCGCACCGAAACGTTTGTCAAAATAAAACCCGAGTCGGAAGTGCTTTCGACGATTAAGGTTAATACGACACCGCTGAGCGAACCTCTTATCAGTTCCCGTGAGTTTCAGGGTAAAAAGTCTGTTGCCATTCTCGGCTATGGTCTCTACCGATGGAAGCTTTTAGGCGAAGCTGCTGAAGTGTCAAAAGGACGTCAGGATATGCCGGATATCCTCTCGATTTTCCTGCAAAACACCACCAAATGGCTGACGACGACAGAAAATCAAAAGTCCGTACGGATTCGCACGAGCAAGAAACTCTATGCAAGCGGCGAGAAAGTCGAGTGCATTGCTCAGGTCTATGATCAGACGCTCGCACCGATTGAAAATGCGGATGTGGTGGTGAAAATTTCCGGCGGGAAATTGTCGCGGGAAGTGCATCTGACACCACTTTCGAATGGACGCTATACCGGTCAGATTGATGGACTTGCGGAAGGTGATTATGCATATTCGGGCAGCGTGACCGTTAATCAAAAACCATATGGCACCGACAACGGCCGCTTCAGCGTAGGCGATATAGCACTCGAATATCAGAATGTTCGGATGAATGCCGAGCTCTTACGGCAAATGGCTGAGCGCACCGGCGGGAAATTCTATACTCCGGCGACGGCATCAACCCTCCTCGAAGACATGAAAAAACACCCCGGATTTAAAGATCGTACAATCACCCAAAAGTCAGAATTTGCTCTCTGGAATTTGCCGTGGATGCTGGCAAGTGCCCTCCTCTTCTTTGCCGTTGAATGGTTCCTGCGGAAGCGTTCAGGTATGGTGTAATTCCTTTCTCCTTCGCTATTTATTAATTAATCGCACCAATTCCGGCGGCGGATAGGACTCAATCACAGAGGATTTGGAAAGGGTATCTACAAGAGGTAGATAGTTCTCCATACTCCCGTTGACATCAGCATGAAAATCCTGCTGAATAATAGACCCGATAATACCACCTGCGACAGCACTGCACGCAGTGAGGATAGCACCTCCGAACATATAACCTGCTACATTTTCTAAATTTCGTATTTTTATATCTTCATAATTCAATCCTAAACCCACAATATAAAGCGCAATTCCCGCATACGCACCAATCTTTGCACCACTCGTGAATCCACCCTGACGCTCGAGGCGAATATGCTTCATCTGCTCGACACGTACCGGACCTGCATTCTGCGCCAGAGTTCGCCAATTGTAGGGTTCTTCGCTTTTCCATAATACAAGCGAACTGTCCTCAGCCCACAGCAATGTACCCGTAATACTCGTTCCGTCGAGACTTTCAATGGTCGTCTCCATGGGTTCATGGAATGGATCGTTAATCGCCGGTGATTCCGCAGCAATTCCTTTAAAAACAGACCAGTTGACGGTGTTTTCCTTCATTCTCACCGTTTCATAGCTGTCGAAATACTTCGCGAGTTTAGCGATTGTGCCGGCATCAATGAGCAAGGATGTATCTTTTCTGCGCCCCTCGAAGTGAGTGGTAATGGTAAGGGTCGTAAATTGTTCGGACTTCGACACAGCTTTCGCCGAAACGAACCCATTAATTGTGGGAAAGAGTCCAAAATATTCTTTTTCGATGCGGTCAATGTCATTACCGACACGCGGAGAAAGGTAGGATTGAGCGACGAGCTTGCCGGAAAATAGAGTGCATACGGCGAGAATAAGGAGAAGAGTTCTCATAGTGAACATCCTGGAAATATTGAACATAGAGCGAAAACAGTTATTCAACACGACAAATATACTATAATTTCATTCTTTTCCAAAGCTATGGGTAAAAGGAAAGCGTTACTGCATCAAAATAGACACACAATTGAAATTTATGGGAACAAATTCAGTATAACAGCTAGGCGTGCAAATGATATCTCCCTGCATCCGAACACACCGGCAATTCCGATAGTCTCATGCACGCTATCTGACAGGAAATTCTTGTTGTTCACCTTTGCCGTTGACGACGACTGCTACGTGCTTTCTACGCTTGAGAATGACAGAAGCTACTTTTTCATTCGCGGATTTGACTTCCACCACGTCAATCGGTACGGCAGTGCTTTTGTCATCGGTCGCTAAATATATTTTGATAAGGCAGGGATAGTCGATTTTCACCTTATCCTGAAGCAGGACGAATGTGGTGTTTTTTCTTTTCAACCATGTGGGTCTGCCATACTCATATTCTGTGTTCGGGTGGTACAGATTACAGTCCATTCTCTTCGGCAAGGTAGCTTTGTTGAAATACTGTCGTTGAGAGTCAACAAACACCGCATCATGGCGTTCCTGTATTAATTTTCGGTATCTGTTGCCAACGACAACATATTCGGTGAGTGCCGTTTGGTCGATGGTAAATGGGTCAATTCCGGTGAGAAGTTTGAGTTGCCCTGCCATAGGTAACCCCATGAAATTCCGTAAAGTATCTTCTGCAGCGTGGTCATATCCGCAATAGAGAAGTACTTTTGCCTTCGGATGACGATTGATGATTGTTGCAATGTTTAGCGCTTGTGCCTTTTCACGTCCTGCTTTTACCTGAGCACTGTCGGCAACATCCTGTTCGTACGGAAACACCGTATATCCAATATCCAGCGCTTCTCTGATAAGATTCCCAAAACACGGTTCTTTCGTATAATAGCCGCTTTGAATGACCGGATATTTGCGGCGATGCAATTGTGTATCGGCAGCACTGAGCGCTTCCATCCCGATAAACGTATAGCCAAGTTTATGGAGATCGGGTAAGAGGTCAGCCAGGAAAATCCGATGCAAACTGTTATGATGCGCTTCATTAAGGATCAGTACGCGCGTTTTGGTGGCTTCTTCCAGTATTGCCTTTCTCGCATCCACCGGCGTGAATTGACTGAACTGCATGTGTTGTTCGTGAGTTGGTTCAGCACCCCGAGCATTCGGGAATTCCCTGTCCCTGGCTTGTAGGGACTGCATATATGCTCCAATCATTGAGTAGTTCACGGCGGCAGTTTGGTGTTTCCAACCTGTGGTATCCACACGGAGCAGGCTATCAATTTGCGCACTGAGCATATAGGGCTGAAGTTGCCCAAAAGCACAATTCGAAAGAACAAAAGTAAAGAGTATAACTAGTAGAAATTTCATGGTCATATCCACTGTATTGTTAGCGATAAAAATAAGAATATCTGCACAGAAACAACAACAAATCAGCGTGTACCACTTTCCAAGAAAACGCTATTGGATAATTACAGAGCGATCGAAAGCAATGTACAATCATACTACCTGGTAGGATTTTAAGGCAGTTTTGAGAAATATCGGAACGTATAATTTTCGGTTCTAATTTTCTATTTCCCCGTCCGTACGCTTTCTACAATCAATCGCCAACACCTGCTGCTGAAATATATGCACGTTCATGCTTCTGATAGGGTTTACTTCCATTTTCCTACTACAACAGGGAAAATTCTTTTAGTTAAACCCCGGCTTTACTTGAATATAAAGTATGAAACTGCCCAGTATGAAAATTACCATAGAAAATACGATGATAAACGATATCCAGTAATCCCTCTTTCTCTGCTCTTTTGACATTTTATTAAACTTCTTGAAATATTGTAAATATTTATCATTTTTATATAGAAGTTGTTTAGGATTTTCAACGGAGAGCGAAACATTGCTTTACTTCCATAGTTGAGGGCGGCTAAGACGCCTGTTTTTCGTTTGGAAATACAGCATACCGGTCATAGTCAGCATGTTTTCTACCCCAAAAATCGGCTCTAAAAATAATCCTAAACAACTTCATAAAATAGAATGGTTGAAAAGCAATGGTGGTATAGTCAAAGCAAAAATAGTTACGAGCCAGTACATTTCGTTATTTACTATATATTTGAAAAAATTTACATCGATAATTATCTGTAATAAATTAAAAAGGCTAAAAATCGTAAATCCAATCAAACTTCCTGTAACTCCTCCAGCAATATAAATGCTATTACTAGTCTTTGGGTTGTCGTTTTGACTACGAAGTTGCTTAGTAAATTCTTCCGGCGATGATCCATTTTTCTCTAATCTTTTTTTAAAAGGTTCTGTATTTATTATTGCGTTGCCTAACCATCGTATAGGGCTGGTTATCACTTTTGCTGCATAAATATCAATTTTAAAGAATAAGAAGTGAATCAAATTCCAATACCAAGAGATTTTTTCCATATACGATTTTTGGGATTTTTTTTCGTTCATTATCAATTGGCGAAGTTAAATAATCAATGAAGTTGTTTAGTATTTTCAACGGAGAGCGAAACATTGCTTTACCTCCATAGTTGAGGGCGGCTAAGACGCCTGTTTTTCATTTGGAAATACAGCATACCGGTCATAGTCAGCATGTTTTCTACCCCAAAAATCGGCTCTAAAAATAATCCTAAACAACTTCAATAAGATTTCCTGGCCGGTCGGTAACTACAACCAAACACCAGCACTCGCCGCTGAAACGTATGCACACCGTACCTCAGATAGGGTTACCTTTCTTTTCCTACTACAATTTACAAAATCTCAGGAAATGCGGAAGCGTTATAGTTGTAAGCAGTGGATGATGCTTGTTTGTAGAGCGTTTCGGCGGGTAGTATGATGATAGGTGGGGAACATCCAACCGGAAGGAAATAATATGCTCCTTTTTGTTCGATCTCTCCGCTGACGGAAGCATGATATTTCTTTATCACACAATGCACTATTCGGACGGTTCAGAGGAAAAACATTCAATTTCCAACTTTAACCTATCATATCTTTCAACTTCACAAATACTATTGCTGCACGTTTTAGAAGTTCATTTTCATTAATATTATACTGATCATTTGGATCATATAGATTTTCTGGATTGTACTCGTCAACATCTAAAAAAAATGTATTCAGAACTCTTTCTATTATTGGATCAAAAGAACCGGTTAACCAATAACTATCAAGTCTTCTAGTTTGCAGGAAATATTTCTCAAAAGTATCAGTTTCAATTTTCTTTGTGATTAACAACTCAAGAAGAAAAATATACTTCTGTAATTGGATTTTATCCATCAACTTTATATCATTTACCATAAAAATTTCTTAGTTAAAACATCTTGTAGTTGACGTGTTTTAAATTTACAAGCTGAAATAATACTTGTCCGTACGCTTTCTACAATCAAACACCAGCACTCGCCGCTGAAACGTATGCACATCCGTACCTCAGATAGGGTTACCTTCCTTTTCCTACTACAATTTACAAAATCTCAGGAAATGCGGGAGCGTTACACTTGCTAGCAGTGGATGATGCTTGCTTGCAGTGTGTTTCGGCGGGAAGTGTCGATGGTCAGGTAAATCACCTGAGCTGTCAAGAAGTTGAATAGGATAATACTTGCTATAATGCTTTTCCTAAGTGTCCACTAATTCTGGAGGTAGATCAAAATATCACTAACGAAAGAATGGAATATCATCATCTACTCTATTCCTTTTTAAATGACCGTTGACCTGATCAACTCTCCAAACAATGAAATTTGAAGTATCTCGAACATACGTAGGATATATAAATTTTGAATCAAATTCATCTTCAATACCCGTATAAACATCAAAAACACAATTCTTAATTTTTACATAAAATAATGGATGTGCAAATATATGCTCTGCGTATGAACTTTCAGAAATAATATATTGTCTTGAGACAATGGTAATAACTGTGGTATCTTGATATACTTTGTTAATATATAGTTGACCATGGATATTATTCAGATGATTTTGTTCCACAAATTCCAATAATAAGCTGTCAAGTGGACTGCGAAGCTGTATCGTATCCCCATAGTGACCCAAGAGCACCTCTGATTTCTGGTTAATAGGTACCTTTTCGGTTTTATTCTCGCAAGCAGTGATAAAAAACGCCGTAAATGCTATGTATGAATATAGATAAATGAAGGGTTTCATATATTTTAGGGTATAAGATTTATTCCAGTCCTGTTCTTGGTTGATACTTCAACGGCTTGAATGTATGATAACATAGTAATTGTGTTTCGTGGTCACGATAGGTAGTTATTCCCCATTCAAATAGCTTTTGAATAATAGCAGGTACTTGGCTACCATAGCTACTTGATTTCAGCGTTCGGTTTTTGTTGAAATAAATATCTAAAAAGGCATCAACTCCTTTCAATGAGTTTGCGGTCACAGTTTCTGTTGGTGTAATGTCACTAAATACAATTTCAGGATGATTTTTCAGTATGGAATCGTTTATCTCAATCGGTATATGATGAATCAAATTATTTTTCATCATACTCATATAGCTTTTTCGATTGAACGTATCGGACAAAGCAAGTGTAAAATATTGAGTTAAGTACGTGTTTTCGATAATTGCTTTTTTAGTAATTGATTTTTGTTTTATATCAATAACTAGAAAGCTACTGTTTATGGTATCATTTAACACATACTCATAAAACTGAAGCGTTATATCTTGAGTAATAACACAAATGCTTAGTAATGTAAGTACTATAAATTTCATATTACATAATGGTTATGGGTTCCGTCCAGTCGGTTGTTTCCAACTGTCCGTCAACACTAGCCTATGGAAACGTCAAGGGCAGCAGAACTGCGGATACGTATTTACTTCCTACACCGGTTACAAGTTACAAAATCGTATCCATATACTATTGCTTCTCAGCGGCAAGCGGTGGATGATGTTTTCGTGCAGTGCGTTTCTGCGGTACGTGTTGACGGGCAGCTCAAAGTACTGCCCGGTCTGGAAATGCACGGTCCTAATTTTTTTGTATCCTTCTCTATTGAGATTCCACGATACCCTTTTGTTTTGCCATGCAAAGAAATTTCATTATAGCTGAATGCAGATTATTTACAGAAGTATCTTTTGTTGCACATTTCCACCCATTTTCACAATCAGCAGCATTCCACATCCACGGAAAAAATACATGATATGAGTTTCCTTTATCCCAATAGCTCACAATCGTACCATACTTTTTTTCATAGGGAATGCTCACTTGGCGACTCTTCTTCCAACGTTGCATTGTATGTAAAGAGGTTTCCAAAGCATTGTCATAAGGCAATTTTTCATCCTGCACCTCGCCGTTGGAAGAGAGATAAATACAATGTAAAACGTTGTCTGCGTTTTTCACAAACCAAACGCAATCTGAAGTATCTACATACCCCATGGGATATTCAACCCCTTCTACAAATAAATGGTATTTTTTTCCATCAAATGGTATCTTTTTTTTTGATACATTGAAAGTGGTAAAATACATATTTTCATTAAACATTCTCACTATACAAGAATTTAGGGTTGATATGGTATCTATATATGCTTTCAATTTTTGGTAATTAACCAATTGCTGTGACTTTTCAGCTATTCTCATACCTATAGCACCTCCATCATCTCCGGGCATATATTCAGCAGCATCCTCTAATGAATTTGTATAGTTTTTATAACTATTATGCCAATCTGTTCGGTATGTTGATGGTGGCTGTTTTATTCTGAGAGGAGCTGTTTTAGTACATGAGATGACAAAGAAAAAAAGCAGACTCAACGCACTACTGAGTATTTTTTTGCACAAGGTTGCCATTTGATCAGCTCCTAATTAATAGTACATGTCATGTTTATTCCCCCGTCCGGTCGGTAACTACAACCAAACACCAGCACTCGCCGCTGAAACGTTCACATCCGTACCTCAGATAGAGTTACCTTCCTTTTCCTACTAAAATTTACAAAATCTCAGGAAATGCGGGAGCATTATGCTTGCTTGTTGCGTGTTTGGGAGGGAAGGGTTGATGGTCGGTGGGAAACAACTGACAGGACGGAATTTACCAATAAAAAAAAGCGTTTAACACTTTCGTATTAAACGCTTTAGGGTGGTCAGGGAGGGAGTTGAACCCCCGACACGAGGATTTTCAGTCCTCTGCTCTACCAACTGAGCTACCTGACCATTTTCTCGTTTTAGAGAGCGCGAAAATACACTCTTTTCTTTATTTACCCAAAACTTTTTTTCAGATTATTGAAATAATGAACGAAAATCAGGACTTAAAACGGCGTCCATGCGAAGCTTACACAGGGTACGATTGCCGGCGCCGGGAAGACCGCAATTCCAAAATCAGCGGAAACTGAGGTGTTCCCTATGCGAATACCAAGCAGCGCCGCTGCATTCATGGGAACAGCGATGTCGTTGTTCCATCCCTCGGCTATAAATCGTAAATCATTCCATTCGCTGAGCTTGGTATCGATACCTATTCCTATCCCGAATGCACCGTTCGGATACTTGACATTGACACTCCCAAGAGTGCCGGCCGTCGCCGTGAAAAAATCCTGCGCCCCTGCCTTATAGAAAACGAGTCCTGTGAGCTTGGTCTTCGTCATCGTAAACGTCGCCGCGCCAAAAATGTGCTGCAAAGCATTTTTTGCATTCAAAAAGCCAAGACTGCCTCCTAGGGCAATCGATACACCCCCTGCCATATAGTCATTGTCACCCTGATAGACGGTTGCTTTTGCCGTCAGCAGGGAGAATTGCTCCGAACCCGGCACCGTCGGCACAAATGTCCGTCCTGCAGTCACCGACAGGAATTTCCATCCTGCACCGGCATACAGAAATACGCCTTCGAAATTACTGATAAAATGATTGGTACCAATCGGCTCTGCTGTCGGCATAATATACACTCTGTGCGTATGGCGATTCGCCTCTTCAAGCAAGCGGATATCCGCAATCTGGGATGCATATATGGTAGCAATACCAATCGCTGTTTTGATCTTTATTCCTGCACCCTCCTTTTCATCGGTAATGATTTCAAGAACAAATCCGGTGAGAATATCCCCGTTTTTGAGCCGAACATAGTGTTTTTTGGTGTCGGAAGGTTCAATTTTTTGCACCATCGACGCCTCATCCGTTGAGTCGGACGCGAGTGCCGCTGAGAGGGGAAATACGCTTACAAGCACGAAAGCAAGCATAGCTGTCAGATTGCGAAGTACATTCATGTAGATCACCTGTATAAGTGGGAGTACGATTATTGACGCAGATGTGTAGAGTAGCAGTCCGATTCGATAGGCAGGAGATGAATTATAGTGATACAGCCGCCGCATGCTGTTCGGCTACTTTTGAAAACGCCAATTGCCCACACGCTGCATCGATATCTTCTCCGCTAGACGAGCGTATCATCACCGTGACTCCGGCATGCTTGAGCTTGGCGATAAAACGTTGGAAATTCTCTTTGGACGTAGCTTGTAATTCTGCCGCAAATCCTTCAGGATGCGTGAATTCGATCGGATGAAACGGTATGACATTGACCTTGGACGGCACGCGGCGCGTAATCCTCGCCAGGCGTTCCACATCATGCTCGGAGTCGTTGAGTCCGTCGAAGAGAATATATTCATACGTGATCGGCTTGCGCGTTTTACGGTAATAATACTCAGCCGCATCGCCCAGCTTTTTGAGCGTAAAGGTCTTCGAAAGCGGCATCAGCTTCTCGCGCAAAGCATTCGTGGTAGCATGGAGCGAAATCGCAAGCTTTACCGGACGATTTTCATCTGCCATCCGCTGTATGCCCGGAAGCACACCGGCTGTGGACACGGTAATATGGCGCGCGCCAATGAGCTTGAAGTCAGGATGAGTGAACATATCAATCGCTTTCATGACATTATCGTAATTGAGCATTGGCTCACCCATTCCCATAAATACCATGTTTGTTATTGGCTTATCACTCTGTTGCTGAACGAGCATGTACTGATCGATAATCTCGGCGACCGTCAGATTGCGTTTTAATTTCAAGGATGCGGTCGCACAAAATTTACATCCGAGCTGACATCCGACCTGAGAAGACACACAAAGCGTCAGCCGCTTTGGTTCACCGGCCGATGTGACAAGTTCACTCGGAATCAGCACCGCCTCCACTGCTTTCCCGTCGGCGAGCTGAAAAAGATATTTGCGTGTGCCGTCTTCCGAGAGCTGAACATTGGCTATGTCCATGGAGAAAAGCCGGTAGTGCTCGTCAAGCTTTTTACGCAATGCCTGAGGAAGGGTCGTCATGTCGGCAAAGGAACGAATTTCGGGGTTATACAGCGCTGCATAACATTGTTTCGCGCGGTAGGACGGCTCACCGAGCGCTTTGACGATCTCGGTAAGTTCGGTCAGGGAGAGATTTTTCAGGTGCAATGGTTCGATAGAAGTCGTATTCATGGGTAATTCTACAGTGTGCGTGTGGCTTTCGGCGTAGCCGGCAGCGTAATGGTAAAAACCGAACCGGAGTTAACGGTACTTTCAACGTCAATTGTGCCGCCATGGAACTCAATAATATCTTTTGATATCGAGAGACCGAGTCCTATTCCGGGCTGCGAACCGACATTGGAGGCCCGAAAAAACGGAGTAAATAAATTTTTCATCTCGTGGTGGGGTATGCCGATACCGTGATCTGAGATTCTGATGATAATTTGATTGTCATCATTGACTTCGATACCGACGTGTATCTCCTTATCTTTCGGAGAATACTTGGAGGCATTGAGTATTATATTAGAAATTGATTTGCGCAGCATGCGTTCATCGCCGATGATAGGAGGTATCTGTGGGGATACTGCAAATGTCAAGGTCTGAGACTTTCCGAGAATAAAATTATCGACATCCGATGTCAGCATTTTGGCGAACTCGTTTAAATATATAGTCGTAGGATTATGATACTCTCCGATTGAATCAATCGAGGATTGCATCGAGAAGTCGTTCATCAGCATTGTCAAATCATGGACTCGGTCTTTAATCTTGTCAATTTCGCTGATTCGTTGGTTAAAATCCATCTTTGCAGCATGAGACGAAAGGAGTTCGGCCGAGATCTGAATACCCGTCAACGGTGTGCGAAACTCATGGGATACCGTCGTCAGGAATCTGCTTTTAAGCGAGTAGAGCTCGCGTTCTTTGGTCAGCGTGCGCTGCAGCTCGGTTTCCTGACGCTTGCGGTCGGTGACGTCATAGAGAAACACCCGGTACGTATTAGATTCATTAATATAATAGACTTTCAAGGCAAAATACCGGGATTCATGGGCAATTTCCATTTCATCACTGCCGAATGACCCATCGCTCACATCATGAAGCTTTTTGGCTAATTCTTGTAATACCGGATGCTTAAATCCCAGCTCGACAATGTCGGAGAAGTAATTTCTCGCCTCCGGATTCATATAGGTCACCGTGCCGTCGGCGAGAAGCTCAATAATCGGCTGAGGTATCTGCTCGGGAAATGATGCCAGATGCTGCAGTCGTTGATGTGCGATTTTCTTGTGGGTAATATCGACACCGGCCTGAATACCGACAGAGGTGCCGTCGGCTTTGTCATAGTACGTCAGATATACTTCTAACCATATATACTGCCCATCATTACGGAGAAATCGATATTCTGTACGAAAAGGTTCGCTCCTGCTGCCGAGATGCCATTTTGTGAGTTGTCGAATGGTTTCTTGCTTATCTTCCGGGTGAATGAACGACCATTCCTGTCGCGCAGAAGCTTCAATAAATGCTTCGAGTGTGTAGCCGGATTGGCGAACAAATTCAGGATTGACATAATCAACAATATTGTCTCCACTCGGCAAATGAGAAATCTGGGTAATACCTATCGGGATGACATCCGTGAGAATTTTGTATTTATTCTCACTTTCGTGCAGCTCTTTGCTGATAAGTTTTTGATGGGTAATTTCGACGGCCGATCCCACGACTTCGACGACTGTTTCATTCTCAAAGAGCGGCTCAAGCGTAAAATAAAAATAACGTCCATCGGGGAGCTCTGCTTCGAAAGACACCGATTCACCACTAAACGCGCGCTCTAAATTGGGTAATGTCTTGCTCTCATATTCATCACCGAAAAATGTTTTTGGTGATTTCCCATAGACCTGATCGGTGGTCAGATCACCGGCCAGCTTCCCTTCACGGAGAGAGTAAGCGAGCTCGCCGTCGGGCCTGCGGAACATCTTAATCACCAGATTTTGGAGGTTCTTGACGGTTCTCCGGAAGTCTTCCTGCTGTGCCAGACTCAGCGCTTCCTGCGTTGCCTTCAGCTCTGTAATATCCACCGAAATCTGAGTAATCGACTCTATTTCAGAGGTAGTGGCATTGCGCTCGGCATAGATATAAGTATTCGACCAGCGGATACTGCCATCTTTGTCGAATGTCCTGTATTGAACGGATTGCGGGCGGTGAGCGCCGGATTCGATCCATGAATTCGCCAGATCAGTAGCTAATTGTCTATCATCCGGATGTATCAATGCAAGTCGTTGATCGTGATCCAATTGAGAAAATTCCTCGAGAGTCATCGAGGATTGACGCTCGAACTCTTTATTGGCGAATTCGTAGCGATGCTCTTTCACCAGCCACCGAATTATACCTACCGGTGCATTAAGCACTAAATTTTCGAATTTTTCTTTGCTGGAGACGACTTCCTGTTCGGCTAACAAGCGCTCGGTATTATCATACAGCGCGCCTACAGTACCGATGACCTCACCTTTTGCATTACGATACGGAGCAGCACTGATCTCCACATAACGTTCCCTGCCTTTTGAGTCATAAATTATCTCCGTATAACGCTCAGACTTACCGTGTTTCCGGTCTTCGAGCTTTTGGATATAATCCAAACTATACCCGCCGTTGGGCAGCAGCACTTCATGGGCTCTGTTGCTTACGAGTTCATCGATGGTTTTATCTAAGATATCGGCCGCTTTCTGATTGACAAATAGTATCCTATCTTCCAGGTCTGTAATGATGATACCTTCATTAAGGCATTCGACCATGGTTCGATATTTTTCTTCACTTTCGGCGAGTATGGTTTCTGCTTTTTTCCGTTCGGTGATGTCTCGTGAAACAATCAATATCGAGGCCTGCTTATGAAAAATAATCTGCGAAATTTTTGCTTCGACGGTGATGGTGCTGTGGTCGCTCTTCGTTAGCAGCAGCTCGAGTGTCTGCAGTTCTTCCCCGGCCGCTACTGCTTCCACGGCTTCCCGCAGGACCTGAATATCATCGGGTGTGACAATATCAAAAAAATTGTTCGAACCATCCTCCGAATTGACCACACCGAGTACATATTCAAATGATGGTGAGGCATAGGTTACGCTGCCGTCCTGCCGAATCAATGCTATCAGATCGTGTGAATGTTCGGCAAGTAAACGGAATCTCATCTCGCTGTCAATGAGTGATTCCTGGACCGACTTCCGGTCGGTAATATCGCGGAAGGCGAATACTTCTCCGTTGTTGGCATGGATCGAACCGAGCATCGGCTTGATACTACCTTCGATGGGTATTTTATTGTTGTTGGCATCAAGCAGCCACACCTGAGCAGGGAATTCACTGCGAATACTGTCACGGAGAAATTTCATCTGTATGTCGGCAGTCCAAAGGTCACTGCTTGAGAGGACAAAAACATCGGAGTAATGCTTGCCGATACATTCTCTGCTGCCGCGCCCAAGGATTTGCTCGGCAAAAACATTCATATACGTCACTTCACCCATGGCATTGGTGGCGACGATACCATCACCGATTGAGTCCACAATTGCCGAAATGAATTCTTTATTTTCCCGCAGCTTCTTTTCTGTCTGATGCTTATAGACAGCCATTTCGATGACAATCTGTATCTCCCTTTCCTGAAAGGGCTTGAGCACATAGCCGAATTGATTCGACAGCTTTGCACGCTCGATGATGGTTCGATTGGAATACGCTGTAAGAAACACTACCGGTACATCATACAGTGCATGGATCCGATCGGCAGTATCAATACCGTCGAGATCACCTTCGAGCTTGATATCCATCAGCACTACATCCGGTAGCGAAGCCGCCATCAATTCGAGTGCTTTTTCGCCGGAAGGAGCAATCCCCGCAACCCTATACCCCTGTTTTTCCAGGGTGGTCTGTATGTCTTTTGCGACAATCCTTTCGTCTTCAACAATCAAAACACTGTAATGATTCATACAAATTTGTGCTTGTTTCTACATCGTAACAATACTACTTTTTTTTTCTACGTACACACCATCGTGACCGAACAGAGGACAATTCTTACGGAAATAACCGGACGATGTCCCATTCATCAAATTCATTGCGGATATAGCTTATTCTGTCATGCAATCTGCTCTCTCTTCCCTGCCAGAATTCAAAATACACGGGTACGAGCCGATATCCGCCCCAAAACGGCGGCAACGGTACTTCTTCCTTAAAATGCTCAAGCATTGCCGTGTAGGACTGTTCAATTTCTTCCCTGCCATCGGCTACCTCACTCTGCCGCGAAGCCCATGCGCCGATTCTGCTTTCGCGGGGCCTGCTGAGAAAATACCGTTCTGACTCTTCGGGTGATACTTTTTCTGCTACGCCTTCGATACGTACCTGACGCTCCAATTCACTCCAAAAAAACAGCAGGGCAATCTCAGGATTCTCCTCAATTTCAGAGCCTTTACGGCTTTCGTAGTTAGTAGCGAACATAAATCCGCGTTCATCCATCTCTTTCAAAAGTACAATCCGTGCTGACGGCTTGCCGGACTTGGTGGCTGTCGCCAGAGTCATGGCATTCGGCTCGGGTACGCCTGCTGCCTGAGCATCGGCATACCACGCCGAAAATTGTGCGAACGGTGAGTCACAGACAGCATCTTCGCTGAGTGTGCCTTTGGTATAATCTTTTCTGCTATCGTGCAGATCGAGCGAAGTCTTCATACAGTTATCAAATAATTAGACAGTAGTTCCAAGATCAGTAATACATGTTTTCAGGCGCATAATTGCCTTTACAATTGTTTCTTCGCCGGCGGCAAACGAGAGCCGAACGAATCCCTCTGCACCGAACGCTTCGCCCGGTACGAGCGCAAGGTGATAGCGATCCAGCAAGAGTTCACAAAAAGCTGCAGAGGATGCTACTGCCGGTGTAAGCACTCGAGATATATCGACAAACACATAGAACGCTCCATCGGGCTCGACAAATCTCACCGTCGGAATTTCGGCAAGCAGGCGGCAGATGAGTTCTCTCCTCCGCTCAAATGCCCGGCGCATTATCTCGACGTCCTTGCTAGCGTGCATGAGCGCAGCAAGCGAAGCAATCTGTGCGATTGAATTTGGATTGGATGTCGTCTGCCCTTGTACTTTGCCTGCTTCACACAGGAGCTTGGCCGGTGCATGGAGGAAGCCGATACGCCAGCCCGTCATGGCGTATGCCTTCGAGACGCCGTTGACGGTAATCACTCTGCCTTGAAGGGAGCTGTACGAGCCAATACTACAATGCTGCACTGTTCCGTAGTGTATTTTTTCATAAATTTCATCACTCATTACATAACACGAATGATCGGCAAGCACATCGGCGAATGCCTGTATCTCATCGGGAGAATACATGATACCGGTCGGATTGTTCGGACTATTAATGATCACGCATTTCGTGCGCGGGCTCAGCGCTTGTGCCAATTGCTCGGCCGATACTTTAAATCGCTGATCGATACCTGCTGACAGGATAACGGGCGTAGCACCGTTGAGAGTGACCATCGCCGGGTAGCTTACCCAATAGGGAGCAAAAATGATAACTTCATCGCCGGGATTACAGATGGCTCCGAGTGCATCCATGAGGGCTTGTTTTGCACCGGTGGTGATAATAACGGTTTCGGGAGTGGCATCGGTAAGACCGTTTTCACTGCGGAATTTCTCGGCAACTGCCGCCCGGAGCTCATAGACTCCGTTGGAATCGGTATAATGGGTAAAATTTGTAGTAATCGCATCGATAGCTGCTTGCTTAGCGCAGGCCGGAGTATCAAAGTCCGGCTCTCCGGTCGAAAGCGAAATCACATCCACACCATTTTTCAGCATTGATTTGGCTTTACTTGAAATTTTTAGTGTCGCCGATTCGACGGCTGCCAATGCTCTGCTTGATAGATCTATTCCCATATACCGTATCTCCCAATTTTATGCAGTTATCCAAAATTCAAAGGCAAATTACGTAAAATGGCTTCCTTACGCAACACTGCCAAGAGAAAATGGCGAAACGACGGCCACGGAGTGCCGGGTGACGGACTTTGGACAGGGCAGACATGCAGCAGTATCCGGCTATTCGACAGGCAGATGAGAGCAGCTTTTGGTGAGAATATCACTCTTTTATTCAGCCCTGCGGAGGGCAAGGGGTGTATCGTGATGAAAATCGCGGACATGAACAAAATAAATTCGTAATTTTGCAGTACTAAACTCATGATTGATATATTTTTCTTTCAATTTACAGGTACAAATTATGAAGACAATCGGAATTTTATTCGGGATGGAATCGACATTTCCACCTGCTCTTGTTGAGCGCATCAACAGTATGAACGTAGATGGAATCTCTGCCGAATTTGTAAAAGTAGGCGGCGTGAAGATGGCAGATCTGATGAAATACGATGTAATTCTCGACAGAATCTCGCAGGATATTCCCTTTTATCGGGCGATTCTCAAGAATGCAGCCCTCGGCGGAACGCGTGTGGTCAACAACCCGTTTTGGTGGAGCGCCGACGATAAATTCTTTAACTATGCTCTCGCATCAAAAATCGGTATCCCCGTTCCCCGGACCGTGCTGCTGCCAAGCAAGAATCATCCGCCGGAAACGACTGCCGACTCCATGCGTAATTTGATTTATCCACTTAATTGGGAAGAAATTTTTGAATATGTGGGTTTCCCGGCGTTTTTAAAGCCACATGCTGGCGGCGGCTGGAAGCATGTCTATAAAGTGGATAATCCTCGCGAACTCTTCGAAGCGTATAACAAAACGAACGACTTAGTGATGACACTTCAAGCTGCGGTCGATTTTACCGAATACTATCGGTGCTATGTCATCGGCAAAAAGTACATCCACATCATGCCCTATGAGCCGCGGAATCCGCATCATTTGCGCTATGTAGCAGGATTTACGCTCACGCCCGAACGGAAGAAGCAGCTCGAAGAATATTGCCTCAAAATTGTCAATGCTCTCGATTATGATATGGACACGATCGAATTCGCCGTTCAGGACGATATTCCATACGCCATTGATTATTTAAATCCGGCTCCCGATGCCGAAAAATCCTCCGTACAGGAAGATAATTTCGAATGGGTACTTCAGCATACGGCTAAATACCTCATTGAGCTCGCTCAGGAAGGTCGCCGGATACCGCAAGAGTATAAATGGAGCCACTTTATTGCTCCCAATGATAGTGCAGCATCGACTTCAAAAGCACCCTCGAAACGTGGACCAAAAGCAAAAACAGCGCAGGCAGATACCGTAGCACCGGCGAAAATTCCCGCTAAACGCGGAAGAAAACCCAAAGCAGTGGCCGAATTGCCTGTCGAAAAGCCTGCAGCAAAACGTGGCAGAAAACCCAAAGCAGTGGCCGAGGCAGGTGCAGCGGCACCCAAAAAAATGGGCAGACCCCGTAAAGTAGTCGATACCGCAACGGCAGAAGGCACGGCAGCAAAAGCAGGAAAACGCTCGAAGAAGAAATAATACCTCCGGGTGGGACGGATATCATGCCATGAATTTCATTGCCCTCTATTTGCTGTTCGTGATTGTCGGTCTGCTGGCTTGCTCGGGAAATTCACCCGAAAAACGTGAGTTTACCGCACTTGTTTTTCAACAGGATTCTCTCCCGCCTCGATGTACGTTCGAGGGCGAATTACTCGGCGGAGCACGATGGACGGACGCCAACGGTGAGAATATCCTGCTGATAAGCCAGAATTTCAAAACAGGAGTCGATGCCGGTGTACAGGAAATTTTCGGCTATTCCTATACACTCGACAGCGGCAAGTGCCGCCTGGTATGGACATGGCATGATGATATTGAAAATGTTTGCGATATCGGCGAAGGTCTGGTATCGTCGATCGAAACCGAAGACGTCGATGGCGACGGCTTCGGCGAAAGCGCATTTATTTATAATATAGAAGGCGCGTGTGATGTATCGCCGCGCCTTTTTACTTTAGTCTTTCATAGTGGTAACGGCATGACGCTCACCATGAAAGGTACCAAAAAAGTGCAGGTGGATGATCATACCATCCTCGGTGGAGAGATTCAGGCAGACAGTACCTTCGGATCAGCACCCGCCGAATACGGTGATTTTTGCACCGCACTGTGGCAGAAAACATTTGAGTAATTCCACTACCCTAATCGACTGTTTTATTAATTTGTTCTCTATTTAACTATTTCATAAAAGGATATTTACATGTCTCCCTATAAATCATATCAGACTATTGAGAACCTCTCGCAGGCAGTCGGACAGACCGTCACACTCCGCGGATGGGTCTATGACCGCACCGGAAAAGGCAAATTGCAATTCATCAAGCTCCGTGACGGCAGCGGAATCTGCCAATGCGTCGTGTTCAAGCCCAATGTGCCCGAAGAAGTCTTTACGAATGCAGAGTCACTCACCCAGGAATCCTCAGTCGCCATTACCGGCACTGTCCGCGCAGAAGAACGTGCTCCGGGCGGCTATGAATTGGATGTAACCGGTATTACTATCTATGCCTTATCCAAGGATTACCCGATTACTCCGAAAGAACACGGTACCGAATTCCTCATGGAGCACCGTCATCTCTGGCTGCGCTCAGCCCGGCAGCATGCAATCATGCGCGTTCGCTCGGCGGTCGTCAAAGCCATCCGCGACTTTTTTGATGGCAACGGTTTCCGTCTGATGGACTCTCCCCTACTCACGCCGAACGCCTGCGAAGGAACCTCGACACTCTTCGAGACCGAATACTTCGATCTCGGGAAAGCGTATCTTTCGCAGTCCGGTCAGCTCTACGCCGAAGCAAGTGCGATGTCGCTCGGGCGTGTCTATACTTTCGGTCCTACGTTCCGTGCCGAACGCTCAAAAACCCGCCGGCATCTCACCGAATTCTGGATGGTTGAGCCTGAAATGGCATTCTTTGACCTCAATGATGATATGGACCTTGCCGAAGATATGGTCGAATACATTGTGCAATATGTGCTCAAAACCTGCCAGAAAGAACTCGCTACCCTCGGCCGTGACGTCTCGAAGCTCGAAGCTGTTCGCCGTCCGTTCTATCGCATGAGCTACACCGAAGCGGTCGAATGGCTCAACAAAAACAATGTCAAGCTCAACAAAAAGCAACCCGACGGGTCGGAAATTCAAATCGACTTCCCCTGGGGCGAGGACTTCGGCGCACCGCAGGAAGAAGCAATCATGCAGCAATTCGACAAGCCATGCATCATCCATCGCTATCCTGCTGAAGTGAAAGCGTTTTACATGAAGCGTGACCCCGAGAACATGAAATGTGCTCTCGCAATGGATATGCTTGCTCCCGAAGGAGCCGGCGAAATTATTGGCGGTAGCCAACGCGAAGATGATCATGATGCCCTCTTAGAGAGAATTCTCCATGAAAATTTACCGCAGGAAGCATTTCAATGGTATCTCGACCTACGGAAATACGGCAGCGTGCCACATAGTGGATTCGGTCTGGGAGTGGAACGAACAGTAAAATGGATCACCGGAGCCGAACATATCCGCGAAGTAATTCCATTCCCAAGAATGATTTATAGAATTGTACCATAATGCACTGATACATCCACCTTTCCACATACATTTCACATGAAGTTCTTTTCACCCCTTCAATGCCTTCTATGGTTCTTCTGTGTAATCTTCATAACTTTTCTTGTCGCAGGGAATGCTCAACAGCGAGCATTCCCTACGTATGAGAGTATGGTCGATGCGCTTCAAGGTCTCGAACCCGATGAGTCCAAGGTCGCGACAGTATCGAACTATTTTTTTCAGCGAGATGCAGCTTCCTTCAATCTTGAGGAAGGTGAGCTCATCCTCTGCAAGCCGATCGGCGGGAAAGTACGGGCCGCCGTCTTCAAAGGTAAAGGGACGTTTAGCTTTACCCCGCCGACGCTCATCGAACAGGAGCAGCTCAATCGTCAGCTCGGCAAAGGCATGATGATTATGGATGAAATGCGGACGATGCTGCTGTTTTTTGCCGACAGTACCGAGCGGGAACTATCGACAGGACTCACCTTCACGAAGCGTGATATTGCTGCCAACTTCAAGTATATTATTCACGATAACCTCAGCACTATCATCGATGAAGAGAATACGACTGTCGATGATAATCTGGCCAAAACACTCCTGCACGACCGAGATAATGACCTCTTTTACGCCGTCATGACCACCTCGCTTACCGACAATCTTATGTGGGCTATCAAGCCGTATGCTGAAGAACAAATGCAGCTTATCCAAAAGCGAGTAACACGTGGACTCACGGGAGGAACGATTTATGATGTGATTAATCAATATCCGTCACCGTCGGGCTCGCCACAGGAATACTTCGGCAAGGGAGATTTCACAATTGGCTCCTATACCATCAACTGCACCATTGACAAAGATTTGGAATTTTCGGCAACTACCACCATACGCGGCACTGTGAGCGTCGATGCGACCGATTGGCTTCCATTCTACTTTTCTGATTATATAACGGTATCCCAAATATTAATGAACGGCAAGCCGGTCGAATACTATCACGGTTCCGGTAAACATGGCGATTGCTGGGTGCATATGCCTTCACCCGTCAGGAGGAACGATTCGCTGACCTTTACCTTTGTCTATGCAAGCTCCTCACTCATGGTACGGCTCTATGATCAGACCTACCTTAAATCCTCTTCCGGATGGTTCCCTCGCTCCGGTTACCGGCTCAATGCCGTCTTTGATGCCACGTATCATATTCCGAAACGCTATACATTTGTGACCGTTGGCGATGTGATTTCTACGTCGGAATCCGATGAAATCGTGACCACCCGCTGGCTCACTCCAAATGCCGTGCATCACAACTCATTTACGATTGGTGTATTTTCATCGAAGAAGATTCAAGACAAAGACTTACATAATTTTACCATTCATTCGCTTAACCTCCGGCACCGCGATGATATGATGCGGGATGTAGCCGAGAGTTTTAAGTTTTTCAGCCGCAGCTTCGGCGCTCTCGATCTCACGCATTTTGATGCTGCCGAGATATCGATGCCGCATGGAACTGCGTATCAGGGCTTTGTTCAGTTACCGGATTTTGTCTTCAAATCACCGGATAACACCGGCTATCTCAATGCCTTTACAGCACATGAAGTAGCTCATCAATGGTGGGGTATCGGCGTCGATTTTGAGAATTATCACGATCAATGGCTGAGTGAGGCATTCGCAGAGTATTCGTCGCTTATGTATATTCAGCGTTCCCTTGAAGACAAGGAGAAATTCTACAAGCTCCTTGCCCGCTATCGTCGGAGGCTGATCGACAAACGGGAGTCTATCCTCGGCAATAGTACCAAAAGCGGTCCGATATCACTCGGAGCCCGGACGAATACGAGTCTGACCGACGGCGATTATGCACTCGTGATCTATGAAAAAGGTGCATGGGTGCTCCATATGCTTCGTACTATGTTCTGGGGGCAAAACACCCTGGACGACGATACCTTCCTGAATGTCATGAAGTCGTTTTATTCCAAGTACAAAGGGAAACGCGTGACGACCGATGACTTTCAGAAAACGATCGATGAGGTCACCGGAACAAAACTCGGGTGGTTTTTTGATCAATGGGTGCATGGTACCGGCATTCCAAAGTATGAGTTTGCCTATACCGTTGTTGAAAAGCCGGATGGTAAATTTGCCGTCACCTGTCGGGTCAGGCAGCACAATGTGCCACCCGAATTCCGCATGCCGGTGCCAATTTGCGCCGATTTTGGCAATAAAGTCGTGTCGGTGTATCAGGTGACGATTACGGGAGCGGACATGACCTTTGAGCTGCCGGTGATGGATGCCAGGCCGTCGGAACTGTATTTTAATTTTATGAATTCGGTCTTATGCGAAGTGGATACTGTAGATTGGGAAAAGTAAGCATTGTTCCCTTTTTTCTGCACAGAAATGTATTCATCTGCCGGAAGAAGTATGCCGGCTGTATAGAATGATAGAATGTACACATGATCTGTAGTAACTCAATTATTCTCAAGGAGTCATCATGAATATTTTGGTACGACGTTACCCCATGCCCGCTGCTGTTCTTGTCTTTTGCTTTGTCGTCATGACCCTCCGGGGCGCTGCGCAGGAAAAAGAGTTTCCCAGCTATGAACGTATGCTTGAAGCGCTCAAAGGGCTACAGGCCGATGACAAAAATGTAGCGACGGTGTCTAATTTTTTCTTCCAACGCGAGTCGGCTTCCTTCAATCTTGAGGAAGGCACGATCGCTCTCTGCAAGCCGATCGGCGGCAAAGTCCGTGCGGCCATTTTTCGCGGTAAAGGCACACTCAGCTATACACCGGCGACGAAGGTAGAGCGCGAGCAGCTTGAGCGGATTCACGGCTCACAGAGATTCGAGGATGAAATACGCTGGATGACGATTTTCTTTGCTGACAGTACCGAGCAGGAGCTCCGCTCGGGATGTGTCTTTTCTCAGCAAACCTCCCTTCCGATGACAACGGCGAGTATTATCAAAGAAGGACTCACTGCCGTGATACCCGATGAGACCGATATGGTGGATCTTGATCTGGCCAAAACACTGCTCGAAAACCGGACAAACGGACTCTTTTATGCAATTATCAATACCAAGAAAAATGGCGGCATGTCGTGGTCGTATAGTCCGTATGCAGAGGAACAAATTCAATTCTCGAAAGAACGAGTGATTTCGGGACTGACCAAGAATGTCTATGAACCAATTAATCAATACAGCGCAGAGTCCGGACCGCCGGAAGAGAATTTTACGACCGGTGATTTTCTCATCGAGCGCTACACGATGAATTGTACGATTGACAAAGAACTGGAATTCACGTCGGTTATGAATGTGACAGGGACAGTGACCGCTGCGAAGGCATCATGGTTACTCTTTGAAATATCAGATTTTATGACCGTGACCGGTGTTCGGATGAATGGCGCCGATCTCCCCTATTATGCCGGCACGGACCGCACAGGGAGTATGTGGGTACAGCTTCCGAAAGAGTATAATCGTGGCGACAGTTTGCTGTTTCAATTCACCTGCGCGAGTAAATCGCTGATGAAGAGGTATGAAAACTGGACATTTCTTCGATCGTCGATCGGCTGGTATCCCAGCTGTGGCTACAAGCAGCTGAGCTATTTTGATGCTACTTTTCATGTGCCTAAGCGCTATACATTTGTCGCTGTCGGTGATAAAGTATCTACCGCCGAAAAAGATGAAATCATTACTACTCAGTGGGCTACATCACAAAAAATACGGAATTACTCCTTTACTATCGGTGTCTTTACATCCAAAAAAATTGAGGACAAGGACCTGCCGAACTTTATGATCCACTCGCTGACCACCGATCAGCGCGACAATGTCATGATTGATATTGCGCAGAGTTTTAAATTCTACCAAAAGCTTTATGGCGAGCTCGGCCTGAAGCATTTTGATGTTGCGGAGATACCCTTTGCCCATGGCGAAGCATTCCCGGGATTGCTCCATTTATCGTATATAACGTTTGAAAGTACAAGCAGAACCGGATTTAACGAATCTTTCTGTGGTCATGAAGTAGCTCATCAGTGGTGGGGTATCGGTGTCGATTTCAAGAGCTATCACGATCAATGGCTGAGCGAAGCATTTGCTGATTATTCCTCAATGCTCTATACACAGGTAGCTCTGAAGGATAATATGAAATTCTTTACCATGATGAATACATACCGTGTGAAAATTGTCGATAAACGGAAATCGCTCTTCGGCAGCGGCACTAAAAGCGGCCCCATATGCCTTGGCTACCGCACACGGGGTTCGCTCACTCCGGATGACTACGACCTCATCATTTACAAAAAAGGACTTTGGGTTCTCCACATGCTCCGGAATATGTTTTTGGATGTCAAGACCATGAAAGAAGACGCGTTTTTTAAAATTATGCGGAGTTTTTTTCAGACCTACAAAGGTAAGCGTGCCACCACTGAGGACTTCCGGCGAACGGTGGAGGAATTTGTGGGACAGGATGTGGGATGGTTTTTTGATCAATGGGTCTATGGTACTGATATTCCCCGCTATACGTTCTCGTATAAAGTCACGGAAGAACCTGACGGTAAATTCAAAGTCACCTGCAAAGTAAAGCAGGATAATGTTCCCCCGGAGTTCAAAATGTCGGTGCCGATTCGCGTAGGATTCGGCGATGATCAATTTGCCCGTATGAGAGTATTTATCACCGGTCAGGAGTCAGTATTTGACCTGCCACTCATGCCGAAGCGTCCCAAAAATATACTCTTCAATGACCTAGAATCGGTGCTCTGCGAAGTAGAAGACGTAGACTGGAAAGACTGATTACTATTATACTTACCAAGAGGATACATACAACAATGCCCCATATTCCTACTCCTGCCAATACCGTCGGTATTGGTAGCTTACTTGCCTTCCGCCCGGAGACAGCGCAACCGCTGATGATGCTCGCTCAGACGCTCCTCCGTGGCGAGACATCTCCGTTGACTCCCGGTGAACGGGAACTCATTGCAGCTTATACATCGTCGCTCAATGCATGTTCGTTTTGCACGCAAAGTCATGCTGCAGCAGCGGCTCATCTGCCCGGCAATACCGCGTTGCTCGTGCAGCAAGTGCTTGATAATCCTGAGGCAGCGCCGATTAGTGAACTCATGAAAGCTCTACTTGCCCTCGCTGCCCGTGTACAGCTAAGCGGCGGACAGGTGCGCATTGAGGATATAGACCGCGCCCGTGCTGCCGGTGCTGGCGATATCGAGATTCACGATACTGTTTTGATAGCCGCCGCTTTCTGCATGTTCAACAGGTATGTCGATGGTCTCGGGGCTATTACGCCGGTTGGTGAAGCGCTCTACGACCGCATGGGAGCTTATCTTGCAGAAAATGGATATGGACGCCGGTAAGATGGGGCAAGACGGCATGATTATTGCCGATGTGTTTGCGGTATTTTTACTGCTTTCGGGCAGATTTAAGCTCAAATTTGAACTTCATTGACTATGACTTTTTCAAGTACTTCTACGGTTTATAATTTTTTCTGGTGTTGTGTCTGTTTTCTTGTGCTCTGGGGATGCTCACGGACGCAGGAAATGCCAATTGAACAAAAAAAACTCATTCAGGACTCCATTCGCCGGGCTGATTCGCTGCACCGGAGTGATTCACTTCGGGCAATAAGGATCAAGACAGCCAATGAAATGTTTCCCAAGGTCACCTACCGCTTGGAAGTGCTTACTTCTAAGCTCCTTGACTCAGTACGTCGTGTCTATGGCAAAAAGGAAGAGACGATGGTCGGGTACCGCGCCTTTACCACACTTAATCGCAAGGATATTCAGTATTATCGTGTGGGTGATACGGTCGTTATACCGGACACTATTTGCAAGGATTTACGCGCGTATTCGATGTTTCCTCAGTACTATATTCCCGGTGAGAATTTCAGTAAGTTCGTATTTGTCTCGAATAAATATCAATGCTATGCATGCTATGACAGCGGGCGCTTGGTGCGCTATGCTGCCTGTAATTCCGGTGAAGAGCGCAAGCCAACTTTTCCCGGACGGTATGCGATGAACTGGAAGTCGCGTCTGCGGCATTCCTCGCTCGACAGTACATGGGTATTACCGTTTACGTGTAATATTCATTTACAGGCCGGGAGTGCTTTTCACCAATTCGACATGCCCGGGCGGCCGGTGTCGCATTCATGTATCCGTCAGTTCATGGATGATGCTGAATGGCTCTTTAAGTGGGGCCGTGGTGCGAAATTAGACTCCAATCGACGTTTCATTCCGTTTACCGGGACGCCGGTTATTATTCTTGATATTTTTGATTTTTCACGGAAATTCGGTGGACCGTGGCGGGAAGTGACATCGAATAAACAAGCCGTTATTACGCTCCCCGATGATCCGATGAGCGTCGAGGAAGCATTGATTCCTCTATCGCAGATTCCGGTTGATTCGCGCGGAAGTCTCGTCAATCCAAAGCGTTACAAGACAGCCGAAGATACACTGCGGGCTCGTGGAATTATCCGGCCAACAGTTACTCTTCGGGAGACAATTAACTACAATAAACTACGACGGGAAAAAGCGCGGGCTAAGGCAAAGGCGGAGCGGCTCAAGAACGAACATAAAGAAGCTGCCAAGCCATCGGAAACGTCGGAATATAAATAAGTACTTTTGTGGGGAGCAGCACTCTGCTTTTAGTCAGGAAGGTTGAGGTCAATTACCAACTTAGCGAAAGCCGATACACCAGAAAACTCAGACCGTACGCAAGAACGAATGTATATCCGAAGGCGAACACCGGCCATTTCCAGGTGCCTGTTTCCCTCTTGAGCACGGCAATTGTCGAAATACATTGTAAAGCATAGACATAAAACGCAAGTATCGAAAGCGCCGCCGGCAAAGGAATGGTTTTGGAGAGTATCTCCCGCAGCGGCGCATCACTTTCACTCACATCTGCGCTGTAGAGCTGCCCTAGTACCGATACAAAGACCTCACGCGCGGCAAAGCTGCCGATGACACCGATAGTAAGCTTCCAATCGAAACCAAGAGGCGCAAATATCGGTTGAATTGTCTTCCCCATCTGCCCTGCATACGAATTCTCCAATTGAATTCGTGCTGCTTCCAACGGCTGCGTTCCCTCCGGCACCGATGTACGCGGAAATTCCGTTAATGCCCATAAAATCACGGACAACACCAAGATAATCGTACCGGCAGATTTCAGAAATTCTTTTGATCTATTCCCTACCGTAATCACAAGATTACGAAATGTCGGCAGGCGATACGGTGGAAATTCTATGAGAAAAGGTAGCTTTGACCCACGAAACATTGTTCGCTTGAACACAGCAGCAATGACGAGTCCTGAAAGAGCTGCAAGGACATACAGTCCACCGAGAATCATTGCCTGCAAGGAGAAAATCCCTCCTATCATAATCGCCGGAACAAATGCACTGATCAGTAAAGCATAGACCGGCAGGCGCGCCGAACAGGTCATAAGCGGCGCTACCAGCATGGTAGCCATACGGTCTTTTTCGGAGGGAATAATCCGTGCGGACATAATGCCGGGGATAGCGCAGGCAAATGAACCAAGCAGCGGAATAAATGATCGGCCCTGCAAGCCAAATACTCCCATCATCCTGTCAATTAAAAAGGCAGCCCTCGAGAGATAGCCGCAGTCTTCAAGTACGACGATAAAGAAGTTCAGCATCACGATTTGGGGCAAAAACACGAGCACCGACCCAACTCCGGCGATGACGCCTTTTGCCAAAAAACTCTGGAATAGACCTTCCGGCACGAGCGTTGTCACTAAATCCTGTGCCCATTGAAATCCTCCGTCAATTCCATCCATCAGGGGCTTAGCCCAGGTGAATATCGACTGAAAGAAAAAAGCCATGACGAATAAAAACACGAGTGGACCGAGTACAGGATGCAGGAATACTTTATCCAGTCGCTCGGTACGCTTATCATGGAAATGGATATTCAGCACCGCTTGGGTGAGTTCTCGGGCTTTTTCATACCGCTCGGATGTCTCGAGCGGCTGCTGACTCCAAGAGTGAGGAAGCTTAAATTCGTGAAGCTTTGAGAGTTGGTCTTTAATTTCATGCGCTCCAATTCCTTTGGAACCAACGACGGTGAGTACGGGGATGCCGAGTTGCTGCTCGAGAGTGATATCATCTAGAGCGCCACCCTGCGCTTTAATTGCATCTATCATCGTGACGACGGCAATCGACGGGATCTGCAACTCAGCAAAATGAGAAAAAAGAAAGAGAGCTTTTTCGACATTGGTGCCGTCAATGACAAAAACGACACCATCGGGCTTGGGTAATTCTGCTTCTTTACCCTGAAGGGCGGATAAGGTTAGCTCTTCGTCCTTTGATTTGGGATGAAGACTATAAGTACCTGGTAAATCAATTAGTTGTAATTCAGAGGAAGGTAACTTGAGAGTGCCGATCGCCGGCTCAACGGTCACACCGGGGAAATTTCCCACTTTTTGATGGAGACCGGTCAGGAGATTAAAAAGGGTGGATTTTCCGCAATTGGGAGTCCCGACAAATGCAACCGTGGGCTTGGTCATAAATCACGCTTTCCGGGCAGAGTGGTGAAGAATTACCCTACTTGCTTCACATAGATTGCCGTACTTTCGTTCGGTCTGACAGCAAGACGTGAACTATGCCCATAGGTGATTTCCAGAGGTCCCTTAAAGGGTGCCCGACGAATTACCTTAATATTCGTACCGGCTGTAAGCCCAAGCTCTTGAAGGCGTTCAGTAAATTCATTTGCCAAACCGAAACCGATAATAACTGCCAATGCGCCAACGGGAAGATCTGCTATATTAATCATCGTAGGATAAAAAGAGAGGTCTGATTGGTAATTTTTCGCTCTTATTTATATCAAATCTACATAAAAATAAAGAATTGACCAAGGAATTTTGCTAAAAATTGAAAATCCGAGGTCAATTCTCATGTCACCGGGAGAGCAGGTATCGGTTATTTCTTTACGGTACCTATATAGATATAGGCGACCCCAAGGGTAAGGGTATAAAAACGCTGTTCGGAAAACACACCGGTCTGCTTCATAATATCAATAAACTTTTCCCGACTCGGGAAGACAGCCGAGGTATCGAGCAGATAATGAAATGCATGATCATTCCGGGTGACAAGCAGCGCTAAGAGCGGCATAATCGTCTTACGGTAAATTTTATACATCACACTTAGTATTCCCCTCGGCTGACCGAGCTCGACAATTACCACTTTCCCTCCCGGGCGAACGACGCGTGCCATTTCTTCGAGGCATTTTGGTGGTGAATCGACATTTCGTATTCCAAAGGAAATACTTGCGATATCAAATTCATTATCGGCGTAGTGCAGATTCATGGCATCGGCTATTTCAAAGGTCACATCGAGTCCTTTATGAACAGCTTTTGCCGGAGCAAGCTCTAGCATTTCGGCACAAAAATCTGTCCCGACTACTCTCCCGCCGGCTCCGACTTTCTGCTTGAATTCTATCGCTAAATCTCCTGTTCCGGTTGCACAATCGAGTACACTCATGCCGGGCTTTACACCGGATAAACGCACTGCTTTCTGACGCCAAAACCTATGAATTCCAAGCGATAGAGCATTGTTGGTCGCATCATATCTCGGCGCAAGCTTGGCAAACATACTCCTGATTTGTTCGCTCATTCTATATCTTTCTTTGTGATTGTTCTGTAAATACTTCGTAAATTTCCATTCTTATCGGCATATTTCCACTCTTTTTTGGCAAAAATACAATAGTTTTGGATGATGGAAGCGATGGAACAGTATTTCATCGTCGCCGAATGGTGGTCAAACAGCACCCAAAACTCAAGTACTGAACTATGATTGAATTACGTAATCTACATAAATCTTTCGGTGATAAAAGTGTCCTGAGAGGAATTGATCTCACTATCCCGAACGGCGAAACAATGTGCATCATCGGCAAGTCCGGCTGCGGTAAAAGTGTGCTGCTTAAGCATATCGTGCGCCTGCTCGAACCCGATACCGGCAGCGTTTGGGTCGATGGGATCAATATTGCCTCGCTCGGTCATGATGATTTATTCGAAAAACGCCGCAGCATCGGCTTTGTGTTTCAGGGCGCTGCGCTCTTCGACTCAATGACAGTGTACGAAAATGTCATTATCGGTCTCTATGAGCATGGAGAAAAAAATATCAAAGTCCTTGATGGCGAAGCTCGACGCGTGCTTTCTGCTGTAGGACTCCTCCCCGATATTTCCGAAAACGGCACGTCGAATTTCGAGAAAGAATACCGAAATTTAAGCGCTAAAAAGCCCTCTGACCTCTCCGGCGGTATGCGCAAACGCGTTGGCGTGGCCCGGGCACTCGTCGGGAGCCCGTCGTATGTGTTTTATGATGAGCCCACGACCGGTCTCGACCCGGTGACGAGCGAACAGATTGATAATCTGATTGCAGATCTTGCCAGCAAGCTCAATGTGACGTCGCTCGTAATTACCCATGATATGTTTTCCGTGTTCAAGATCGCCGACCGCGTAGCGATGCTCGAATCAGGCATGGTACGATTTGAAGGGACAGCCGAGGAACTGCAGGCTACAAAAGATCCGTCAGTCGTCGAATTTTTAGAACGGTATGTATAATTGATGTGCGTAGTGTTGTATTTTTTATTTAATTGATCGAAGGACATTGAAGAACCATGAAACCTGTTGCAACTTATACTGTTTCTGCTATTTTACCGGATGCTATTTCTACACTTAAAGAGCTGGCGTATAATTATTGGTGGTGTTGGAATATCGATGCGCAAGAGTTATTTGAACGAATTGATTTTGAGCTCTGGGAGGAAGTAAATCACAATCCTGTCGCCCTGCTGAACCGCGTCCCACTCTCACAGCTCGAAGCACTCGCCGCATCTCCCGATTTTGTGAGTTTTCTGGCGCTGATTTATGATAAATTCCGGGCGTATATGGAGTCGAAATCATGGTATTCGACGGCGGCTCCACAATCCGGCAACTACATAGCATACTTCAGCTTAGAATATGGTATCAACGAAAGCTTTCCGAACTATTCGGGTGGCTTGGGCGTTCTTGCCGGAGATCACCTGAAGTCATCGAGCGACCTCGGCGTGCCCCTCATCGGCGTCGGGCTGCTGTATCAGATGGGATATTTCCGCCAAAGTCTCTCGCAAAATGGCTGGCAAACGGAAAGTTATTTCGAAAATGACTTCTATTCGATGCCCATGACACTCATGAAAGATCATGAAGGCAAGCCCATGACCATCGACCTCGAATATCCTGCCGGACGCCTTTATGCGCAGATTTGGAAAGTACAGGTCGGGCGCACACTCCTCTATTTGCTTGACACCAATGTGCAGCAAAATAGTGGCAATATCGAGTATCGCGATATCACCGATCAGCTCTATGGCGGTAACTCCGAGACCCGTATTCAGCAGGAAATTTTACTTGGTATTGGTGGCATTCGGGCATTGCGGGCGCTCGGTATTAATCCGACTATTATTCATATAAATGAAGGACATGCAGCGTTTGCTACGCTCGAAAGAACACGTTTTTTAATGCAAGATTATGACATGGATTTCTCCACCGCGATCGAGCTCACGCACGCCGGAATGATATTCACGACCCATACTCCGGTGCCGGCCGGCAATGAAGTCTTCAACGTCGGTCTTATCGACAAATACTTCACCGGTTACTGGAAATCGCTCGGTATTTCTCGTGAAGAATTTCTCTCTCTCGGTAATGTCGAGCGCCGCGCTGCCGACTCGTTCTCAATGACCGTACTCGCTCTCCGCCTATCGAGCTATCGTAATGGTGTGAGCCAATTACACGGCGATGTAGCCCGCCGCATGTGGCAGGAATTATGGAAAAATTTCCCGCAGCATGAAGTGCCGATCTGCGCTATTACCAATGGTGTGCATACACTTACCTGGGTGGCCGGCGGTCTCGGCGAGCTCTATGATCGCTATCTGACACCACGCTGGCGCACCGAAACCGATGATCAGTCCATCTGGAAACGTGTCGATGCGATCCCGTCAGAGGAATTATGGAGAATTCATCAGCGCTACCGTGAACGCCTGGTGCTCTTTGCACGGAAATATTTACAGAAAAAACTCGAAACACGCGTGTCCCCGCAGCAGCTTGCCCTCGTCGGTGAGTACCTCAATCCTGATGCCCTAACGATCGGATTTGCCCGCAGATTTGCGACCTACAAGCGCGCTACTCTGCTCTTTAGCGATATGGAACGCCTGAAAAAATTACTTACCAATCCCGAACGCCCCGTGCAGATCATCCTCGCCGGCAAAGCTCATCCGCATGATAATGCCGGCAAAGAAATGATACAGACGATTATTCATAATGTGCGGCAATATGGCCTCGAACGCCATGTCGTCTTCCTCGAAGATTACAGTATGGCAGTCGCTCGCGCAATGGTCAAAGGCAGCGATATCTGGCTCAATACTCCCCGCCGACCACACGAAGCAAGCGGTACAAGCGGCATGAAAGCCGGTCTCAACGGTTGCCTCCACGTCAGCGTACTCGATGGCTGGTGGGATGAAGGCTATAATAATGAAAATGGATTTACCATCGGTCAGGGTGAGGATTACCCGAATCCTGCCGATCAGGATACAATGGAAGCAGGTACGCTGTATGAATTGCTCGAACAGGTAATTATTCCAACATTTTACGACCGCCCCAAAAATCATACTCCCCTCGGTTGGGTAGCTCGTATGAAAGCGTCGATCCAAAGTGTTGCCGGACAATTTTCCACAACTCGCATGGTACGGGATTATTCCAAACAGTTCTACCTTCCCGCAATGGAACGTTTCCGCACACTCGCTCACAATCACGGTGAGCAGGCCCGCGCACTCCGCGATTGGAAGCGCCGCGTACTCGCCGAATGGTCGAATGTCAAAGTACACAGCGTTCACCTCGAAGGCACCGGCGAGGCCTATATCGGCAAACATATTGAAGTCTATGCTGCAATTCAACTTGGTTCACTTTCTCCGAACGATATCATCGTTGAAGCGTACTACGGCTCCCTCGACTCACATGAGAATATCGCGGCTCCGCTGACCGTCACACTCCAGAAAAAAAGTGAAGCCCACGGACTCCACTATTATCAGGGCGGCTATGAATGTTCGACCGGCGGCGTGCAGGGCTGTACCGTTCGCGTACTTCCCTCCAATCCGATGATCGCCGATAAAGCAGATCTCGGAATTTGCGCTTGGGGCGGCAATGGGTAGTTTTTTTTTGTGGTTGGTCGAGGAGTCGTAAGTCTAGGAGTCGTAAGTTGTAAGTCTAGGAGTCGTAAGTTGTAAGTCTAGGAGTCGTAAGTTGTAAGTCTAGGAGTCGTAAGTTGTAAGTCTAGGAGTCGTAAGTTGTAAGTCTAGGAGTCGTAAGTTGTAGGTCGAGGAGTCGTAAGTCTAATAATTGTCGGTTGTGAAATGATTCGTTGTATGTTTTTACGAATTGTAATTATCTGATTGATGGATGGATTAATCTCATTTCTATCAATGAAAAAGCCCTTGAATTAATTTCTCAAGGGCTTTTCTTTTGTCTGTGCCGTGTTTACCGTTATGTTCATGCTGTTTTGCCGTACTGCAGCATGGCCGGCATCGAACTCTCTGTGCCTTCGCGGGTCACTCCTTCTCAAACACTCACCGTGCGATCATTACCTTCTCTACTCTTTCATACATCCCTGCCCGCATCCGACAGTAATACACTCCGACCGGCAAGTCGAGAGCGGCGGAATATTCGCCTGCCGCGAGCTCACCCTCCGAAAGGACACGTACGGTATTACCAACATAATCAAATACTTCGAGGTGAACATTTCCTGTGAGACCTACGCCGAAGTCGATGCTCCTGTCTTTGACGGTCAGATAGTATGAATTTGCCGAAACATTGACAATCCTGATCGAGCGGGCGCAGTAATTGGCGAGCTTGAGAGTCGATTGTTGGGCTACAGCCGACTCACAGGGCACCATTTGCGCCGAATCGATGACCAGCCGCATTGGAAAAGTCGTGTCGGACGTATTCGGCAGGTATGCTTTGAAGAGTGCCTCTACGGTGCCCGCTCCCCCGCTTCCACCTATGGTCAGCTCACCGCGAGCGTCGCGAAGAAGAGAAGCCGTGATCGATCCGGTTGTAGCACCTAAAGATGTAAATCCAGCAATAAAAGGATTATAGAGGATTTTTAATTTCCAGCTGAGAGCTCCTGTCGGCACTGAAATGACCTGCCTGAACGGTTGAGACGGCGCGATAATGACGCTATCCGGACCAACGGTAAATTCTCGTATCACCTCAGCATTATTCGCCACTACCACTGTATCAAAATTCACACATCCCATCGGATTGGTCACCGTAAGAATATAGGTGGTCGTCTGCACCGGCGAAGCAATCGGATTGGCAATTAACGGGTCGCTCAGCCCGGTTACCGGTGACCATACATAGCTATAGCCGGCAATCGGCGGCGCGCCAAGTGGCACACTACCCGACCGACAAATTACGGTGTCTGCTCCTGCACTTGCTGTCGGTGGCGGTGCGACGGTGACGGTTGTCAAGGATGAGTCCGAACATATTCCGGAGGATACGATTACCTTGTAGGTGGTTGTTTTGGTTGGTGTTACCAGCGGACTTGCACTCGTTGGGTCATCAATTCCTTCGGTTGGAGTCCAGCGGTACGTGGTTCCACCGGTTGCCGTTAAGCGAACAGTCGCCCCGGGGCATATGGTCGTATCTGCCGAGACAGTCGAAGTAATTGCTCCGATAGTCACCACGACTGTATCAAGATCAATGCATCCATTCGCCGCCGTGGCAGTGAGGATATACATAGTCGTCGCAAGCGGTGAAGCAGTCGGATTGGAACGTGTCGGGTCGCTGAGTCCTTGTGCGGGCTGCCAGGAGTAGGTAACGCCGGACTGTGCCGGCTGACCAATTTCCGTGCTTGTTCCCTGGCATATTGTTCTGTCCTGACCGGCATTCGCTACCGGCGACGGAATAACGTTGATGGTAATTTTTGCTGAATCGATGCAGGTACCGCTAGAGACGACGACCGTGTAGGTTGTTGTTATATCAGGAGTTGCCACAGGATTCTCAATTGCATCATTGCTTAGCCCTTTACTTGGACTCCACTGATACTTCGAGCCGCCGCTTGCCGTGAGTTGCAGTGGCGCACCAAAACATATCGTCGTATCGGCATTCACTTTTGCTTGAATACTCCCGGCAGTCACCACGACCGTATCGTGTGCGACACATCCCTCTGCACTCGTAACGGTCAGAATATACTGTGCAGATGCTGCCGTCGGCGTAAGTACCGGATTGGCTATCGTAGCATCGTCTAAGCCCGTGACGGGCAGCCAAGCATAGGTCAATCCTGCAATCGGGGCCGCTCCAAGCTGTACGGTAGCGCCCGGACAAAATGTTTTATCCGCCCCTGCCTGCGCCGAAGGATCGGGAAAGACCACAGCTTCCGTCGTGTCGTACCGCAAGCCATTATCATTTTCGACCTCGAGGATGACTTGATATGTTCCTGCTGCCGCATAGCGAACAGTGGCCACGCTATCTGTACTCACAGCCGGAGTACCACCGGTGAATATCCATCGGCGTTTTTTGACGTATTTGCTTTGTTCGACAAAGGTTAGTGCACTGCCTATACACCCGCTGTCCGGCTGAGCCAGTACCTCCGGAAACGCGCAGCGAATACTGAGTTCTTTCGCACCTACCACACCACTTGCATTAAAAATATAATCCATATAATTCGGTAATTGCGTCAGGGCATTCTCTTTTGTCGGTTGATAATCTTTGAGGCGTACTCTATCGAGTACGAGCGAGCAGGCATTTCCCTTGATATTCGGCTTATCAATACAGCTAAAATTCATCACCGGCGATGAACCGTTCTCCGGTGAGGTCTGAAAGTATATTTTTCCGTCGGGAGCGATCTGCATCGATGCACCGAGCGGATACCAACGTGCCTGCACGGTATCGACAGCAAATGCTGTAAGTGTTGGATCTGCAAGATCATATTGATACAGTCTGCCGGCAGGAAGTGCAGCATTACCCTGATAGGGAGCTGTTCCGATGGCATACAATTTCGTATTATCCGGAGAAAAAGTAAAGGAAAGAAAAGGTGGTAATTGTCTGTAATTGCTGACCGTGCCGGTAGTCGGATTAAAATCGGAGAGTCCGCTTCCGGTCGTCGTCACGTAACTCATCAATTTTTTGCCGTCGGGTGAAAGCTTCAATTTCCCGTTCGGAGCGACAGGGTCGGTCTTTGGAATCGTGGTCGGAGAATAGACGGAATTGGAAGAATTAATCCCGTTTTTGTTAATTGAAATAGCAATAAAGGTAGGACTAGTCGTACGATAGACAATGAGCCAATAATCACGGCCATTACTGTGAATCGTACCGGTCATACCATCGGCGAGATAATCTTCGAGCAGGACATTATCCCTTGTCAGCACGCGGCCTATGCCATCATGAAAATCAAGTACCGTATAGGTCAATTTTCTGAGTTCGGGCTGCGTAGCAGACTTCTGCATATCCAACGAAAACACATAATACCGGGAACAATCGGCAGGGTCAGGTACTGCTAAAAGCCCCTGCGACGTCGTGCCATTGCCGGGTAAGGGTGGCACAGTGATGACATTATGGAGCAAATTCCTGATCGTTACGGTATTATTTCCGCCGGTGAGCAGATAATCCGAGTAAAATAAGATAGAACCCGATACCCGATCCGACATTGAAACACAGGCTTCGTAGTTTTGATGAACACTGCCCGGCGTTATTTCCTGAAGGGTCGGTAAAAATTGCACCGCACGACCTGCTCCCCAATACCAGGTGTTGGCCTCCTGCTGTGCGGTAGCTGCTAGCGAAAAAAATGTCCATAATATTGCTGCAAGTATAGAAGATTTCATGAAAAAATCCTGGAATTGTAGGGGAAGAGTTAATGATCAGAGTCTGCATACATCGTTGAATGCAGAATGAGCGACGCGATAGTGCAAAATACAAAAAATGAACCGTACATCATTCTGCAATACCGTAAAATTCACTATAGATACACCTGATTCTCTTGTGTCGTTTGCAGTAGAATCTCAAAGCGCTGCAGAATAACACGCAGATTTTCTATGATTTTCTATGATTCTCGCAGATACAATCATAAGGTTGGTTTTTATCTTGTTGTGACTTTTGTTCCTTCGTGTTAAAACTGATTGTGCAGTAGTTACATCGTGCAGGTGACTTTTTAACACAAAGTTCTCAAAGATACTCCACAAAGTATCACTATAGATACACCTAATCTTGTAGTGTACTTTGTGGTTACCTTCGTGTTCTTTGTGTTAAAAAATGAAATGGCTGATGAATGACACGCTGATTTTGTATGATTTATTATGATTTTCGCAGGTAATATATCAGGAATTCAGCATGTGACTTTTTTTAACACAAAGTTCTCAAAGATACTCCACAAAGTATCACTATAGATACACCTAATCTTGTAGTGTACTTTGTGGTTACCTTTGTGTCCTTTGTGCTAAAAACTGATTGTGCAGTACGTCATGCTGAGTGACTTTTTTTAACGCAAAAGGCGCAAAGGTCGCAAAGATATCTCTGTACCCCTGCGCCTTTGCGTTAAAAATCCTCACCGCGCAATCAAGACCTTCCCGACCTGCTCATACAAACCAGCACGAAGACGGCAATAATACACACCCACCGGCAAGTCAAGCGCAGCAGAATACTCGCCGGCTTCAAGAGCACCATCAGACACAACAAGCACAGAATTACCAACATAATCAAACACTTCCAAGCGAACATTCCCCGAGAGTCCTACACCAAAGTCGATGCTGCGATCTTTCACCGTGAGGAAATACTTCTTGCCGGTACTGCTCACTACACGGATATTTTTCCCGCAGTAATCGGCAAGCATGAGGATATTGCCGACCGCACTCCATGTCTCGCAGTCAGCAACTTTTGATGTATCAACTGATAACTTAACAGGATAGATTGTATCCGATGTGTGCGGCAAGTATGCATCAAACGTTATCGGAATGGAACGGCTTCCTCCATTGCCATTAACCAACAATTCTCCTTTTAAATCATCGGGAATTGCTTGTGCGCCGGTGATAGATTTGTACGTAATTAATAATGGATCATACTTCAATTTCACACTCCAATCTGCAACTCCACTCGGAATTTCTAAACTCGTCGTGAATTGCTTGCCGGGTAAGATAGTTACCGTATCGGGTTGCAAGGTGAATGAACGTTCATTCCTTGAATTCACCGTGACTATGACTTCGTCAGATTTTACACATCCTGCTGGATTCGTTACTTGGAGTGTGTAGGTTGTTGTCGTTGCTGGGCTTGCTGTTGTCTGACTTGCAGTTGGACTTGCAAGGCCTGTCGAAGGACTCCAAGAATATGAGTTTCCTGCTTCTGCGGGAGTGCCTATTTGCATACTTGCGCCGACGCAGATTGCTGTGTCGCTGCCTGCATTGGCGTTTGGTGGAGGGAGTATATTTATAGTTACGAATGCAGAATCTATGCATGTGCCACTGGAAACAATCACTTTGTATTTCGTTGTAATAGTTGGGTTTGCTGTGGGTGTGGCTATGGATGGATTATCTAATCCTGTACTTGGTGACCACTCATACTTCGCACCACCGCTTGCGAATAACTTTGCGCTTGAACCCTCGCAGATGCTTGTGTCATTCGAGACGATTGCTTTGATCGTGCCTATAGTCACGAGTACAGTATCGCTAGACGTGCAGCCGCCCTTCCCTGAAACAGTTAGTATGTATTGCGTTGTGTTTGTAGGTGATGCTGTTGGATTTGACTTTGTTGCATCATCTAAGCCATTTGTTGGTTGCCATTGATACGTAAATCCTGCTTGCGCTGCTTCGCCTATTTCTGTGCTTGCGCCGATGCAGAGGGTTTTGTCTGGTCCGGCGTTGGCGGTGGGTTGTGGATTCACGGTGATGGTCACGAAAGCGGAGTCTTCGCATGTGCCGCTCGATACGTTTACTTTGTAGTTGGTTGTAGTATTTGGACTTGCAATTGGATTTTCAATGTTTGGGTTGCTTAGTCCTGTTGTGGGAGTCCACGTGTAGTTTGCTCCACCGCTGGCGAGAAGCTGAACGCTTGTGCCGGAACATATAGTTGTATCATTTGATACTTTCGCTACGATATTGCCGACTGTGACGAGAACGGTGTCATACGCAATACACCCATGTTCACTGGTGAAGGTGAGGATGTATTGAGTTGTGCTCTTGGGTGAAGCGTTTGGATTGGCGATGTTTGGATTATCGAGGTCGGTTGTGGGTAACCATGAATATTTGTTGCCTGATTGTGGTTTGTCGCCGAGTTCAGTAGATTCGAGTTTACAAATGGTGCGGTCGATACCTGCTGATGCGGTTGGTAATGGATAGACTGTTGCAAACGCTGTGTCCGACACTGAACCATTATCATTTTCGACCCTCAAAATTACAGTATGCGTGCCTGCTTGTGCATATCGAACGGTGACGATACTATCGGTACTTGTGGACGGTGTGCCACCTTCGAATGTCCAGACGCGGCGTAATCCATTTTTACTTTTATCTTTGAATTGCAATGTGTTATTAACACAACTACTATCAGATTGTATTGCTACTTGCGGTGGTGAGCAGGGCGATAAGGGCTCCACTCCGCTTTGATTGAAGATGTAGTCCATGAAATTGGGGAGGCCTAATTGACAATTATTAGTCAATGTCACAGCATTGCTCACAAACCTACAGCTTGATCCTTTTGCATTAGGATTTTCTATCACATTTAGATATGGTTGGTTAAACTGAGTACAATATATTTTCCCGTTCGGTGCTAATTGTAGAGCAAAAGTAGCTATTTCGAGCTTCGAGTCTTGGGTGATAATATAAAGGGAGTTTTGAATTAAAGTGGCAGTCGGTAAACTAAGATCATATTGACAAATTATCACTCCTAACCAATTTGGAGTTGTAAATGAAGCATATAATTTACTATTGTCGGGTGAGAAGGATAATCCGTATGGAACAACATCGCCACTATATGTAAGTGACATGTTATTAGTTACTTGGCCAGTTTTTGCATTAAAATCAAATAACTCAACCTTATAATCTCCGTAAGCTACCAAAGCTATTTTACTTCTATTCGGTGAGATTTTTAAATAGCCTCCTTCATATCCAATTGCTGTACTTGTATAATATGATACTGTATATCTACTCTCCACGCCTGACGAATTGATGTGATATGAGTGAAATATACCACCTACTCTTGAGTGAACTACAACCCAATATCCGGTACCAGCACAATCGAGTGTGCCGGTTAGTTTTTCAGAAACACCCCCCATAAGCATTGTATTCTTTGTAAGTACCTCACCTGTAGGTGATTCCATACTCACTAAGGAATAAAAAAGTGAAAATTCATTAGATTCTGTTTGAGAAACAGTAAACACATAGTATTGTAATGGAATACCGGGATGAGGAATAATCAAAGCACTTTGTGCAGAAGAATTTCCACCTTTTAATCCTGTTCCATTTTTTATAATTTGATGTTTGTTGTTCCAAATTGAAACACCATTGGTATAGAATATCAATTTACCTGTAGTTTTATCAGAAATGGAAGCGCATCCTTCCCACGTTTGCATTTTCCCATCTGAAAGCGCTGCTGGTGAACCTGTAGAGAAACTAATACCTGCGTAGTCTCCGAAGTACCAGTTATCTGCTTCGTGCTGTGCATGAAGCAGGCCGCTCGCCATGATGGCTAAGATTACAAATAGTAGAGTTATTTTCATGTACTTCATTACGAATAGAATAATGGTATTATGTTAGCGCAAAACTCTCAAAGAACTCTCCTCGCCTCTGCGCCTCAGCGTCTCTGCATTAAAAATCTCACCTAGCAATCAACACCTTCCCCACACTCTCATACATCCCCGCCCGCATCCGACAATAATACACTCCCACCGGCAAGTCAATCTCGGCAGAATACTCACCCGCTTCTAGTATACCATTTGATACGACAAGAACAGAATTCCCAACATAATCAAACACTTCCAAACGTACATTGCCTGAAAGTCCTACGCCAAAGTCGATGCTTTTGTCTTTGACGGTCAGGTAATATTGCTTGCCCGTGCCACTTACCATGCGGAAGTATTTCCCGCAATATGCATCAAGAAGTAGCTTCGCGCCTTTCCCTGTGGCGCGGTCGCATTGCGCCGTTTGGACGGAGTCGATGATGAGATTCATAGCAAAAACTGTATCGGAGGTATGCGGTAAAAATGCTTTGAATTGAAGCGTCAGGTCGCCGTTTTCACCGGTGCCACGAAGGAACAACCCACCATTAACTTCTTGTTTTGACTGCACTTGCAATGCACCCGAGATAGATTCCACTCCCTCGAATGATGCTATCAGCGAGTCGTAGGTAAGGTGGAAACTCCATGCACTCACACCGGAAGGCACATGCAGCACGTTTCGGAAGGACGTGCCTGGAAGGATAATGACGGTGTCATTTACGAAACTGAACGGATGAATGTTTTTCGGGAATACATTCACCGTCACCTGATCGGTCGTCGTGCATCCGGTCGGGGAAGTAACCTGCACGGTATAAATGGTTGTTCGGGTAGGAGATACAAATGTACGCGAGGAATTTGGTGTATGCACACCCTCGGACGGACTCCACAGATATCCGTTACCCGGGACAAACTGAGCGCCAATCTCTGTCGAATCACCATCACAGAGGAAGCGTTCTTGTCCTGCGTCGGCGATGGACATCGTGTCGATGAAAATAGTCGTCGTGGCCGAATCGACGCATGCCCCGCTGCTCGCTACTACTTTGTAGGTAGTTGATACGCTAAGAGTTGCTATTGGGTCGGCACTGAATGGATCGCTCAGGCCGGTTTTGGGGAACCATTCATAGGATGCTCCTCCACTGGCATGCAGATTCACGCCGGTATTCCAGCATACCGTCGTATCGGGCGACACGTATGCCTTTAGTTTCCCTACGGTGACGATGACAGTATCAGTGGCCACACATCCACTAGCTCCAATCACCGTGAGAATATATTCCGTGGTTGAATCCGGCGATGCAGTGGGATTGGCAATGGTTGATGATTGTAGCCCATACACCGGCTTCCATTGATAGGTATTCCCTGCCTGCGCCGTATCACCGAGAAGCACTGCATTCCCTCGACAGAGGAATTGATCTTGCCCTGCAGTGGCTACTGGCAATGGAAGCACGGTCACGGTGACGGTGCCTGTGTCGAAGCATGAGCCGCTTGACACGATAACGCTGTACGTGGTTGTGCGTAGCGGAGTGGCTATGGGATTTTGAGCGGTCGTGTCACTGAGACCTTGACTCGGTGACCACAGGTATTGTGCCCCGCCCTGCGCGCCGAGCTGCACGGATGAACCAGGACAAACGGTAGTATCGCCGGAAACGGTTGCGACGATTTTTCCGATGCTAACGACGACAGTATCGTAGGCCACGCAACCGAATTCGCCGGTAACGGTGACGATGTACTCTGTTGTATTCGTTGGACTTGCCATTGGTGATGAACTCGTGGGGTCATCAAGTCCGGCGGTAGGATTCCAGGAATAGCGCTCACCGATTGCAGCAAGCCCGCCGAGCCGAACATTTGCCCCGGTGCAGATGGTTTTGTCACTGCCTGCACGGGCGATTGGATTAGGATAGACAATAGCAGTCGAATACGCCGTATCCGGTCCAAGAGCATTTTCAACCACTAATCGAATAAGATACTTCCCTGCTGCAGGATACGAAACGAGCACGATACTGTCGGTACTCGTCGCCGGCGTTCCACCGGTAAACGTCCAGGTTCGCTTCGTTGCATTGGCACTTTTATCTGTAATGACCAGCGCGCTTCCAATACACCCGGAGTCCGTTTCAATCGCAGCTATTGCAGCAGTACATCGCTGCAGAGCCGGCTGACGCTCCTGATTAAAGATATAGTCAAGGCAATTCGGCAGACCGAGCATGGAGAGGCGCGGTAAGGCAATTACATCCTGCCTGTACTGGCAGGCATCACCTTTGAGATTGGGGTAGTCAATTCTACCAAGGTAACGTGTATTTTCCTGTGCTATATAGATCTTACCATCGGGTCCGAGCTGGAGCGCACCGCCGGTAATATTGAGAATTGACTGTGAAGTACGAATGGCAAGTATGGTCGGAAGGTTGATTTCATATTGAAAAATCGAACTAAATATTCCCGTCGCATAGAGCTTCGTATTATCCGGCGAAAAGGCAATCCCGTATGTAAAAAGCGGACAGGTATTGCCGCCGGCACTGATCGTTGCATAACTCGTTATCTCGCCGGTGAGAGGATTAAACGATGCCAAAGCCAGATAACCGGTGGTAATCTGCGATGCTATCGCGATTTTTGTTCGATTTGGAGATATCTTCATATATCCCGCACGATAATCGGTAAGGTCAGCCGTATGCCGTGAGACGACCGGTGCAGTTGACACGCCTTGAGCGGTAATATGAAACGAGTAAAATTCACTGGTACTCACATGATGCGTGACGATCCAATACCCTGTGCCATCACAGTCCAGCGTGCCGGTCAGCTTTTCGGATACACCGCTGAAAAGTGGAGAATTTTTTGCAATCACTTCCCCTAGAGCCATGTTGACTATTGAGTAACAGAGTGCATTCTCGCCGGACTCGGATTCAGAAACAGTGAAGATATAATATTGCATGCTGTTCGTAGGATGAGGCACTATGAGTGCACTTTGTGTCGATGACCCTCCTCCCCGGAGCTGCGTGCCACCCTTCATGACCTGATGCTGATTGTTCCATACCGTCACGCCGTCGGTGTAAAATAAGAGTGCTCCGGTCGTTTTGTCGGACATGGCAGCCACTCCTTCGCGGGTATTGAGTTGGGAGCCCTGCACGAGAATTGGCCCTCCGGATTGAAAACTGAGGGCATTGTAGTCACCAAAAAACCAATTATCGGCTTCATGTTGGGCTGTAGATGGTGTCGAAAACGTGAGGAGTAGAAGTGCAATGAGTAGAATAATTCTCATGAAAAATATCCTTTGTAAATGAAATGAACTGACGTTAGCGGCGAAACGATAACTCTTTGTATTATTTTGGATTTCCTTGCAGGCAAATTACAAAAAGCGATGGTTTAGTGCAAGAAATAATTGTGTATGTAGGTTAGAGACCTACAGAGCGCAAATGCACACTGATGACTCTAATTTTTTATGATCGAAGATGATTTCTATTGGTTCTCTGACATTTTTTATACTGTGGTCTTTATATACCATCGTAGGGGCGAATCGCATTCGCCCAGGTCGTCTTTAGGGTCGGGCGAATGCGATTCGCCCCTACGTCTTCTAAACTATGTTCCACAAAAAGGTAAGCGGACTTTATTTATGGTTGTGCACCATCGATAATAATTCATAAAAAAAAAGCCGCTCTTGTTGAGAGCGGCTTTGTAATTCATAGAGTAAGAATTTAATCCAACGTTTCGTAGTCCGATGTCGGCGGGCATGCACAGATGAGTGTGCGGTCGCCGTGGGTATCATTGACTCTGCTGACCGACGGCCAGAATTTGCGGTCACGAACCCATGGCAGCGGGAATGCTGCTTGATTTCTCGTGTAGCCATGTGTCCATTCGTCGGCGGTAACGACGCTGACGGTATGCGGCGCGTTTTTGAGCATGTTATCCTCACGGCTTTGCGTACCATTAGCAATTTCCTCGATTTCACGTCCGATCATGATTAATGCATCGCAGAAGCGGTCGATTTCATCCATTGGTTCACTCTCCGTCGGCTCAATCATGAGCGTACCTGCTACAGGGAAAGACACCGTCGGCGCATGGAAACCGTAGTCCATCAGGCGTTTAGCGATATCACCTACTTCAATACCGGCTGTTTGCTTGAATTTACGCATATCGACGATCATTTCGTGGGCGACGCGTCCGTTCGAACCCTGATAGAGTATCGGGAAGTGTTTTTCAAGGCGTGATTTGATATAATTTGCATTGAGAATCGCATATTTCGTAGCGAGTGTAAGTCCTTCGCTTCCCATCATTTGGATATATGCCCAGGAGATAAGGAGAATACTCGAGCTTCCCCATGGAGCCGCAGAAACTGCTGACGCAATTGAACGTCCATTATCCACCACCGCATGAGAAGGCAGGAATGGCGCGAGATGTTCACGAACGCCGATTGGTCCCATACCAGGTCCTCCACCGCCGTGCGGGATACAGAACGTTTTGTGCAGATTGAGATGGCACACATCAGCGCCGATGTTGCGGGGAGAAGTCAGACCCACTTGTGCGTTCATATTCGCGCCGTCCATATAGACTTGTCCGCCGCGGGCATGGATAATTTCACAAATCTCGACGATGGATTCTTCGAATACACCATGAGTCGATGGATACGTCACCATGAGGCACGAGAGGTTGTCTTTGTGGAGTTCGGCTTTGGCAAGCAAGTCCGGTACGTCGATATTCCCCATATCATCGCATTTGGTAACGACGACTTTCATGCCTGCCATGACCGCGCTCGCGGGGTTCGTACCGTGTGCTGATGATGGAATTAACGCTACATTACGGTGTGTATCGCCACGGGAGAGATGATATTCGCGGATAGCCATCAGACCTGCATATTCACCCTGTGCGCCGGAGTTGGGTTGTAAACTCATGGCATCAAAACCGGTAATTTCACAGAGTGCAGCTTCGAGAGCGGTAAATATTTCCTGATATCCTGCAGTTTGGTCAAGCGGAGCGAACGGATGAATTCCCCCAAATTCACGCCATGTCACGGGGATCATTTCGGCAGTAGCGTTCAATTTCATCGTACAGCTACCAAGCGGGATCATCGAGTGTACTAACGACAAATCTTTATTTTCCAATGACTTCATGTAGCGAGTCATTTCTTGTTCGGACAGGTATTTGTTGAATACGGTATGCGTCATGAATTCAGATGTACGCTGTAAATCAGCCGGTAAACCGGTGACGGTGGAACGTGTTCCGGACGGCGTTTGGTCTTTAATCGCTTCACCGAGAACGAAGAGAATCTGCTGTACATCGGCATACGTCGTGGTCTCATCGAGTGAAATGCCAAAGGTACCATTCTGATCATACCGGAAATTCATACCGTGTGCGAGGGCGCGTTCGCGAACGGCATCGGTATTCGCGCAGGTAAAGGTCAGAGTGTCAAAGAATGTTGAATTAACCAATTGATAACCAATTGTCGTAGCAGCACTTGCAAGTAAAGACGTCAGTGAGTGTATGCGTTCTGCAATTTGGCGCAGCCCTGCCGGACCGTGATAGACGCCATACATACTCGCCATAACCGCGAGTAGAACCTGTGCAGTACAGATATTACTCGTCGCTTTGTCGCGGCGGATATGCTGTTCGCGGGTTTGAAGCGCCATGCGGAGTGCCTGCTTCCCGGTCGCATCAATCGACACACCGATAATTCTGCCGGGCATTTGGCGTTTGAAGTCTTCGTGGGTGGCAAAGTAAGCAGCGTGAGGTCCGCCATAACCCATTGGCACGCCGAAGCGTTGAGCAGAACCAAGCACGACATCGGCGCCGTATTCGCCGGGAGGAGTCAGAAGTACGAGTGACATAAGATCAGCAGCCACGGCCACAAAAGCGTGATTGGCATGGGCGGCGACGCAGAAGTCTGTGTAATTGACAATTGAGCCGGTGCTATCGGGATATTGCACCAGCGCACCGAATACATTCGACCAATCGACGGACTCGTGGTTGCCGATGATGAGTTCGATACCGAGCGGCGCAGACCGTGTTTTCAGGAGGTCAATTGTCTGCGGGAAGCAACGATCGGACACAAAAAAAGCATGTTTGCCGGCTGCTTCTTTCGGGCGTGAGGCGTGGAAGAGGTGCATTGCTTCGGCGGCAGCGGTCGCTTCATCGAGGAGCGAGGCATTGGCGATTTCCATACCGGTAAGGTCGAGGATCATGGTTTGGAAATTGAGCAATGCTTCGAGACGACCTTGTGCGATTTCCGCCTGATAGGGTGTGTATTGGGTGTACCAACCGGGATTTTCGAGCACATTCCGCAGGATGACCGGTGGCGTGGTACAATCATAATATCCCATACCGATATAGGACTTAAGAATTTTATTCTTAGCAGCAACCGTACGGAGATGCGATAAAAATTCTGTTTCGGTAAGAGCTTGAATGCCGGAAAGTGGTTTTGTGAGTCGGATAGCGGCGGGAACAGTTTGGTCAATCAATTGGTCGATCGAATCGGCTCCGATGACCGAGAGCATGTGCTGTGTTTCTTGAGAATCCGGCCCGATATGCCTATTGACAAAGCGGTCGGAGGCGAACATTTTTGGGTTCATTGAGCGTGTCTTTCAGATATGAATGGAGGTTGTTTTCGACAATTTCTTCTGCAAAATTACGATGAAATTCCCGTTTAGAGGGCATACTGTCGTGGTGAGGGGTGAAAGATTTTAATAAATCTTCTTTCCTGTTCAAAATGATTTCCGTAAGTTTGCAGCGCTTCCTTAGCTCAGCTGGCTAGAGCAATTGACTCTTAATCAATGGGCCGGGGGTTCGAGTCCCCCAGGAAGCACCAGTGTAAACCCTTTACAACAATAATAGTTGTGAGGGGTTTTTTATTTTACTATATTGCCTAAAAATCTAAACTTCACCCAAACTTCACCTGTTTACTGAAGAATCGATCTTTAGACTACTTAGGTATTGTAGCAACATTTGCACTTACCGCCATTTATCAATGAGCGATACTTCTGTCCGGGAGATTATACGTATTTGAACATGACAAGAAAAATCTCACAACAAAGTACTGATATAGAGAGTTCTATTCAATCAACGTACGATCAAGTGTACTACCAACAAAACCGCGAACGTATTCTTGCCCAACGACGCGACAATCGTAAAATCTATATGAGAAATTACCGGCTGTTGATGAAAGTAAAAAGCCAACTCAAGAAATCGAAGAAACGCACCACCTGAAAAACACCTGAAAAATTACCGTAACACAATTTTTGTCAACTTAAATCCTACCAATAAATTACACCCGAAATATACCGTAACACAATTTTACCACTTTTTTTCATTTGCGATTCGATAGAACTTTGTGCCACGAAAGTTCAACAGAAAATCGAAGTACAAAGTGGTCGTACAACTAATAATACCTCGCAAAAATGTAAGTCTGCCCTTCCCGCTTCAGAACGGTAACGCGAATCTTATGTCGATACCGGTAAATCAGCGTAACCCTGGTGCTCAACTCAAAGACGGCGATAATCCTTGTACTTCATCATACCCTATAACCAAATACTTTCTATGGTCACTTTTTCAAGGTGATTATGAGCTTGCCGCCAAAACAGTTCTGAAGAGAATCAATTATAATCGTGTTGGTGGTGAATTCGGAATATACAACAATTGTTGGCCTATCATCACCGGCTTAGATTCAAATTGTGCCGAGCTTTCACAAGTAGCATGTATCATGAATGCATACTATAATGAAGTCATGGCGCAAACCATACCTGAGTATGATCCTGCTAATCTCTATAAGACAAACAAGACCCAAGCTCGTATTGCTTCCGAAACGGAAACTATTATAACCCATGTTGCACGAGTCACCGGTCAAGCATACTTTCGAGTTAAAGAAGTTCTTGCGCATCTATATTGGGCTACCTATTCCAACACTTCCGATCGCATAAGTTACCAATATATCTCCCCTCTTCAATACAATCAAAACAAAGACAAGATTCAGAAGCCGAAAGACATTGGCTCTGGAGTCGATGCAGCCAGCGATGCTGTGAGTGGCACTTTTGATGGAATTATCACAACGGCTAAATGGATATTGACATTGGGGGCGATTGGTGTTGGAGTTTATCTCTTATGGCCGGTATTATCTACTGTGAAGTCTAAGTAAAACTATGAAATTAATTGGATTAAATGATAGAATCGGGGTTGTAGATGTTGGTGCAATAGCTACCCAAGAACTCTTAAACACCTTAAAAAAGCTACCTGAAGGCAATGCCGTTCAGCTTATCAAGCAGATGCCCGAAAGTGTACTGACGCAGATTTGCACTCAGGGAGTGAACGAAAAAATCACAGCATACATACCTGTTGCTGTGGCCGGAGCTGGTGTTGGTATAGTCGTAGGTATGAAAACAAAGTCACTCGCGTACGGGCTACTTTCTGCTCTTTTTATAGGTGGTATCGTGTATTTGATTCGACAACCTCAAACTTCACAATCATAATGAACTGTAAAGTAGTTGGT